>OY829843.1:3217500-5099113 GCA_963691885.1 Alphaproteobacteria bacterium | reverse complement strand
ATTTTGTTGCCAGGTATCAGGATTTGGTTGCTCTGGCGTCTAAGGCGCCTTGCAAGGTTATTGGTCCTGATGCGCTTTTGCGAGATCGCCCTGGCTTTGAGGTAGATTTCATTACTCCGACTTCACTCTGTAATTGCCCGTCGAGTGCGGCAGACAAACACGAGGTTGCCATGGTTTTGCATGGCCATTGGCTGCTTGAATGTGGAAACCAGAACTTCACTCTAGGGCCCGGCGACACGGCTTTAATTGAGCCTGGGTATACAAGGAACCTTCAACCCGCCATGGAAGGCGAAGCAGCGTTGTTTCGCGTTCGCCGGACAGATGATCCGGCTGGCCATTCTCTTATCTGGCAGGAGGCGAGCTAGTGGACGACATATTGCTTAAAGCGTTGAGTGCGGCCGACACACCGTCGGTCTGTAACGCAATTGAGGTCGCGCAAGGGAAGCGTGGATTTTCTGCCTTTACCCGCGGAACAATGCAAGCCTCGGCACCCCGGGCTGGTGCTATCGTTGGCTATGCAAGGACTGCCAGAATTTCGGGTCTGGCACCCCCGCAAGAAGATCCGGACACAATCAGAACCCGTCGCATGGACTATTACCGGTATATGTCTGAGGGTGTGCGCCCCGCCCTGGCCGTGGTGGAAGATCTAGATTTCCCAAACTGTGTTTCTGCCTATTGGGGGGAAGTGAACACAACCGTCCATAAAGGATTTGGACTTTCGGGCGCGCTGACAAATGGGGTGATGCGTGACTTGGGTGATTTGCCCGACGGCTTCTCTGTAGTCGCGGGTTCAATTGGTCCAAGCCACGCCTTTGTTCATGTGCGCGAAATCGATTGTGAAGTCACGGTCTTTGGGTTGAAGATTCAGCCGGGTGACTTGGTGCATGCTGATCGACATGGCGCGCTCGTAGTTCCTGCAGATGTTATTCCAGCTTTGGCCGCTGCGCTTGCCAAGATGTACGAGAATGAAAAGATTGTTTTGGAGGCGGCCCGCGCCGACGGCTTTGACTTCGCAGCATTTGAGAGAGCTTGGCGGGAATTTGAAGCAAGGCGAACTTGAGCAGAGAACCTTTTCAGACGGACACCATAGATAAGGACGCAGACATGTCAAAAATCGCGGTCACCCATGTTGGCAGCCTTCCGCGTAGTCAGGCGGTGGTTGATTTCATCTTTGCCAGGGAAAGAGAAGAAAACTTTGATCAGGCGGCGTTCGATGCCTGTATGGCAAGCGCGGTTTCAGCGACGGTGGGCGCTCAAGTTAAGGCAGGTGTGGATATTGTCAGCGACGGGGAGACCAGTAAGATATCCTATGCAACCTACGTAAAGGATCGTTACACAGGCTTTGCAGGCGATAGTCCGCGCAACGCGCCAGCGGACCTCAAGCTATTTCCCAAATATCTGGAACGTCTCGCAAATGACGGAGGCACGCCTAAATATGCCCGTCCCATGTGTCAGGGCGAAGTGAAGTCGAAAGGCCAGGGGGAACTTCAAAAAGACATTACGAACCTGACATCAGCCATGTCTGAATATGGCGTTGAGCGCGGCTTTATGAACGCCGCTTCGCCGGGTGTCATATCTCTCTTCCTGCAGAATGATTTTTATCCAACACGCGATGCCTATCTGGCAGCTCTGGCAGATGCGATGAAGGAGGAGTATGAGACAATTGTAGCGGCCGGATTGGATCTGCAGTTGGATTGCCCGGATTTGGCCTTGTCGCGTCACATGCTGTTCAACGATTTGACGGACGCGGAATTTCTGAAGATTGCCAACAGCCACATCGAAGCTTTGAACCACGCGTTGAGCGACATTCCAAAAGAGAAAGTTCGAATTCACATCTGTTGGGGCAATTACGAGGGGCCTCATTGCTGTGATATTGGAATGGATGCCGTGTTTCCGGTACTGATGTCCGCGAAGGCGCGGTATGTCCTGTTCGAAACAGCAAATCCACGCCATGGTCATGAATGGGCAGTGTTTAAGGAACGCCGGTCAGAAATACCTGACGATACAGTTCTGGTTCCGGGCGTTGTTGATACGACAACAAACTTTATCGAACACCCTGACCTTGTTGCGGAACGTTTGAGCCGATTTGTGAACATCGTCGGGGCGGACAGGGTCATTGCTGGGTCGGACTGTGGATTTGGAACCTTTGCCGGATTTGGGTCGGTAGACTCAGAGATCGCCTATGCAAAGCTGCAAACACTGAGCGAGGGGGCCAGCCGCGCCAGCACTGTGCAATGACGCCCGTTGTTTTCGCACCGGGAATGATGTGCGACGCACGTCTCTTTGCACCGCAGGTTGCGGCCCTACGGAACGAACGCGAAGTTGCCGTCGCATCCCTTGCAAAGGCGTCAACAATCACCGACATGGCAGAAAACCTATTGGCAGAGGCGCCATCGCGTTTTGCTTTGGCCGGGTTATCGCTTGGTGGTATCGTCGCTATGGAGGTTATCCGTCTCGCCCCGGCGCGAGTTGCCGGTCTGGCCTTGATAGATACCAACCCATTAGCAGAACAGGTTACGGTGCAGAGCAACCGAAACCGTCAGATGGCGCTGGTCTCGGAACAGGGGAAATTGCTGGATGTTATGCGCGACGAGTTAAAGCCGAACTATCTAGCCAATGGCGTGAATAAGACCCAAATCTTGGACCTTTGCATGGCAATGGCGGTGGATCTCGGTCCAGAGGTTTTTGTTCGCCAGTCGATGGCGCTGCAATCAAGACCGGACCAGACCGAGACGCTGCGTGACGTGAAGGTCGAAACACTTGTGCTATGTGGCGACCAAGACAGACTTTGTCCAATAGAGCGACATGAACTCATACATTCGCTCGTCACTGGCTCTGATCTTATAGTTATCCCTGATGCAGGTCATCTGCCTACACTCGAACAGCCGAACCTGACGACAAATGCGATCAAGACCTGGCTACACAAAATCGGATAACTTTCTACCTCTGCAACAGATTTGATTTTTCAGCTGGGGATCCACTTTTTTGTATCCGGTGCGGATCGCATGCGACACCGGCTTGTCGCCGTCGAAAGTCACTCGCCAATTTGGGCGGGAATCGGGTTTGTGGCGCTTGATTCGAATTTCCAACACTCTTGAACTTGTGTGACGGTGAAAAATTCCTTGAATCATTGCTCAAAAAAACGAAACGTCATTGAGTCTAAATCATCTGTCGCGCCGCAAAGAGGTATCAGGCAGCGCTAAGTTTTATACTCTTAATGCCGAGAACAAATCACCTGTTACACCAGCTGTTACCCGGGCAATCCAGCAGGCGGCGTCAAAATCAGCTAAGTCATTGAAAAATATGGTGCCGCAAGAGAGATTTGAACTCCCGACCCTCTGATTACAAATTATATAATAAATCAATAAAATCAATAAGTTATAAGACAAAACACAATTTATCGACCCAAATAAAATCAATAACTTAAGAGGTGGAGTGGAAAACATTTGGGCGGCTGGATGGATGCAGAAGTTTAGAATTTTTTTGGGAATTTAATTTCAGTTTTCTGATGAGGTCCAAACACCCGGATGGTCGTAACTTTATCCGAAGACATTAACATTCCTACGCTGATGGGGTCTCCACCTTCCCTTGGAACCCAGAACGTCATTACTTCACACGGCTTCAGTATGAGTGTTTTTGCAGCTGACTCCAATATATCCAGCCTGCTCGAAATTAACTTCGGTGGGTTCCAGCTGTAGGCTTCACTCATTTTATCATTCGCATTTATTTTTTTACGAAAGTACGCCTGCAACTCTTCTCTAAGCGCCAGGTTTAGTCGATTGAGCCTGACAAGTGTTGTGTCATGAACGCGAGGTTTTTGGTAGAAATCTGCATGAGTATCTCCAATATCAATTGACACCTCAACAATGCTTACATCATATCCATCTGCCATAAAACTGCGAGCTTGTTCAGCGATTATTTGTGCGGCATCTGTCGTGCCATAATAGAAAACCATAGACTTGCTTGGATAAACAACGCCAGACGGGAGCCACACACTTTCAAGGGTTATGGATTCAGGAATAGCGCCCTTCTGAGAGCGCACAAGCGTCTTGAGAACAGCTACTGCCACAACTTAAACTCCAAATATTTTTGTTTTCCACTGCTGGAGTGCCATCTGCATATATGATAGTCAATGTGCAACACAAAAATACCAACAAAAAAATCAACTATCCTGCAAGTGAGGTTATAATATGTCCAATGCATCGCCTATCAGTGGAAATGACTTGTCCACTCTGCTGTACCTCCTGGGAGTTCCGGCTGTAGATCTCCAGCGGATTTTGGGTCTTACAGGCCCGGATTGGGGGATGTATGTGAGAGGTAAGCTTGAGGATGGCTCTAGCCCAATTCTTTCAGAGCCTGCAATTTCAATTTTGGTTAGATTATACATGCAAAATCTTGATGCATGCCCTATCAAGCAGGCTCCTCACGTCGTGGAAGTGCTTGAAAAAATTAATTCTGACCGGATTACAAAGAAAGAAGTTAGAGATCTTGAAGCTGAGAGGGGTATCAAGCCAGATCCTTCTCTTTCATACGCTGAGCGAGCTAAACAGTTAGGGTGCCGACTTTTTGTAACAACAGTAAAGTTTACCCTTGTTCTAGGCCGTGAAAACTCGGCCGGCAATCGCTGGTTAAGAGGGGCGGTTCCACCACCTGCAATTCGTAATCTATTGATCTATATTAACGAAAAGATCGATTCGGATGGTGATTCTCGGGTGTTTGAGGAAATTGAAAAAATTGCCCTGGAAGAGGCAGAGGCGCGGGGCATTAAAGATCTCGAGGCCACGGGGTCATGGGGTGCGCTTCCCAAAAATAAACTCCGGGAGTTAATAGTGAAGTGACATATCTCCCAAGTTTTCAAGACCTTATACGACGTATGGTACGCGAGAATGAGGTGAGTTCTGCGTTGGTGAATCTCTCGGATTCGAAGGTGTCCAACTCAATGGGAAGGGCAAAGCTATTGCTCAGGCTTTTGTCGAAACAGCTAAACTCAACAACGTTGATCCGCAAGCCTGGTTAACGGAGTTTAAAAATGACACTGCAGTGGCACGTAATTCGATCATGACACTGCAGTGGCACGTAATTCGATCACGTCGCCATAAAGTCCATCAAGTACAATGCGTCTTTTACCCTTAGACACGTCCACCATTGTTCGGCGTATGTCTGTTATAGACATGCGCCAAATCGGCATTAATTTTATTCCTCCAATTCGTCGTCGTCCCGTGTCCGTCCGGTGAACCCGCTCTTTTCCGAGCGGAAGGATTGGCGCTAGTGTCCGGCATTGATATCATTCTCCAAGTACTTCCCTATAGACCCACCGTCAGTGTCGCTACGCTGTGACTTCGGCCGCAATCGCCCGCACATGCAACCGTGGCTGGACAACGGTCGTCCAGTGCCCTGTTTTTTTGATGGATCTGTTCGAGAGTTTTTCCAAGCTCAAGGCATAGCTGGTCGTGTCCGTCCGGTGAACCCGCTCTTTTCTGAGCGGAAGGATTGGCGCTAGTGTCCGGCATTGATAGTGGACACCAAGGGTACATCGTGATGGCAGCGAAGCGTCGGTTTTGGTCGACTGAAGAGAAGCGTTCCATTTGTTTACAGGCGTCGGTTCCTGGTGTTTCGGTTGCGCAGGTTGCACAGCGTTATTCGATGAATGCGAACTTGATTTTTAAATGGCTGCGTGACGCGCGGTTTGCCCCGGATGGGGAGGAGCGTCATGATTCGGTGTTTCTGCCGATGATGGTTTCCGCGCCGGTCCGAGCGGAGATGGAGGTAGCAGCGGATGGGCCACCGACATTTGGGGCTGCGGTTCGTATCGAACTGGCTGGTGGTCACCAGGTTGTTGCCGAGGGTGGTTTTGATCCGGATGCTTTGGGGCGTTTGCTGAAGGTGTGGCTGTCATGATCCCGGTGCCGGTGAACACACGGGTATGGCTTGCGGCCGGTGTGACGGACATGCGCAAAGGGTTTGCCGGTCTGTCGGCTCTGGCGGAGCGTGTCCTGGGCCAAGATCCCTATTCGAGCCACCTGTTCGTGTTCCGTGGACGGCGCGGCGATCTGATCAAGATCATCTGGTGGGACGGCCAGGGGGCATGTTTGTTCGCCAAGCGGCTGGAGAAGGGCCGGTTCGTGTGGCCGTCTCCGGCGGACGGCAAGGTCGGCGTGACGGCGGCCCAACTCGCCATGCTGCTGGAAGGAATTGACTGGCGCATGCCGGCTCGGACCTGGCGTCCCCTGACCGTGGGATAGGTCCATTAAACGAAGAACTGGATCGGTTGCGGATTCCCTTTGCAGGGTGTTTCTGCTATACGATGGTCATGTTGAATGATCTTCAAACGCTGCCCGACGATCCCGCCGAACTGAAGGGCTTGGTGGGGCTTCTGGCTGGCGAGTTGAAGTCTCGCGATCTTCTGATTGAGAAGCTCAAGCACCAGTTGGCGGGCCATAACCGCCACCGTTTCGGGTCCAAGTCCGAGAGCCTGGATCAACTGCACCTGACTTTCGCCGAGGACGAAGCCATTGCCGAAGCTGCGGTGGAACAAACCGCGGCCGCCGAAGTGGAGCCGAAGCCCAGGCGCAAGCACAATCGCAAGCCGCTGCCCGCCCATCTGCCCCGCCACGACACACATCTGTCTGCGGGCGAGAGTTGCGGAGAATGCGGTGGCGAACTCAAGCCCCTGTGCGAGGATGTCACGGAAGAGCTGGAATACATCCCGGGGCGTTTTGTGGTGAACCGCATCGTGCGTCCCCGTCTGGCGTGTAGCTGCTGCGAGGCCATCGTCCAGGCTCCCTTACCGTCGCGGCCGATCGAGAAGGGCCGCCCCGGTCCGGGACTGCTGGCCCATGTTCTGGTCTCGAAGTATGCCGACCATCTGCCGCTGTACCGCCAAAGCCAGATCTTTGCACGCGACGGCATTGATCTTGAACGTTCGACGTTGGCGGATTGGGTTGGCCGATCGACGGCACTTCTCGAACCCTTGGCCGAGGCCATTGGTCGTCATGTGCGGGCGGGTCCGGCGCTGTTCGCGGATGACACCCCTGTGAAGATGCAGGCCCCCGGTTCGAAGCAAACCAAAACCGCGCGGGTGTGGGCCTATGTGCGCGACGAAAGGCCATGGGCGGGTGGAGCGCCGCCCGGGGTCTGGTATCGGTTCACCGTCGATCGCAAGGGCGACCATCCCGTCCGGCATCTGTCAGATTATCAAGGCTGGATCCATGCCGACGGCTACGCCGGGTTCAACGGGTTGTTCTCATCCGACACGGCCACGGAGATGGCCTGTGTGGCGCATGTGCGGCGCAAGTTCGTCGATGTCCATCAAGCTCAGGGCGGAGCCATCGCCGAGGAGGCGATCAAGCGCATCGCCGCGCTGTATGCCGTGGAGGAACAGGCGCGTGGCCGATTGCCCGAAGAACGGGTGGCGCTGCGGCGCGAGTACGCTACGCCTATGTTCGATGATCTGGTGACATGGCTGGATACCCAGTTGACGAAGATATCCGGCAAGTCACCGCTTGCTGGCGCGATCCGCTACGCCCTGAACCGGTTGCCGAAGGCGCGGGCCTACCTGGGCCACGGCGTTCTGGAATTGGACAACAACGCCGTCGAGCGGGCTATGAAGCCGGTGGCGCTCGGGCGCAAGAATTGGCTGTTCGCCGGTTCCGAGGGTGGTGGCAAGGCCATGGCCGTCGCGTTCACCCTGATCGAAACCGCCAAGCTCAATGACGTTGACCCGCAAGCCTGGCTCACCTGGGTGCTGGACCGCATCGCCGATCACAAAATCAACCACATCGACGAACTGCTCCCCTGGAACTTCCCCGCTCAAGCCGCCCGACAAACCGTGTGAAATAACAAGAGCGGGTTCACCGGACGGACAATTATGCTTGTTACTGGCCATCTCTGATCCTCCATTTTCTTAATTATAGCGGTGGACCAATTCAGCGGGGGAGGATCACCACCATCAAAACGGACAACCATCATCTCACTTAAGAGATGCGCCGTCCCCATTTCAGCTCACTGGAAAGGGGCGGTGTCAGATCACATCGACACTAATTCCGTTAATTGGAGCTTTCACAAGTATGCATGTCCGTCGTCAAAACTTTGGGCCTGACCCTGCCCAACCAACACATCAACCTGCCGCCGCCGCCAACTATTTCTTCCGGTATGTCGTATTTCGTTGGCAACTTTGATCCTCTGAGAACGATCATAAGCACATTGCCGGGGCATCGCGTTACGTCTCTTGGAATATTCGCCGCATGTTTTTGATCAAGGGTTGCAAAAGATGGTCGGCAACCGTTCGTGCATCTGTGGTCAGATAGGCTTCGACCGGCATACCAACGACAAGACGCGTGTCGATGGCCTCTTCGATGAGATGAATATCTCTCTCTGCGATCTCGATGTCGACCTCGTAATAGCGCTCCCCAGTGCGCTCGTCTTCTAGCGCATCCGCGCCAATCCGCGTCACGGTCCCAGTTGTAGGCGGGGTCTTCGCGGCATCAAGGCCGGGGAATACGATATTGGCGGTTTGGGAATACCTGATTTTGTCGCGTGCATTAAGTTCAACCCGCGTCGAGACCACAAGGTCATCCCACGCTGGTACGATATACATAAGAGGCTCGCCCGGCCGGATTGCGCCGCCAATGGACTTCACCTCCATATCCAGGATGACCCCTTCCTCTGGCGCGCGGATTTCCGTAATGCGCAGATCATTCTGGGCTGCAATTTGCCTTTCGCGTAGCGAGGCAATCTTGGTTTGAAGGTCGTTCATCTCTTGCAGTGCATCGCGCCGAAACTCTGTGACGGATTGCAGTTTGCTGATCTCAATCTCATTGATCTCGCGGCTGATGCTGCCTCGCTGGGAGGTGAGGCGGCTCTTGTCGCCCTTGACCTCCTCATATTCGCGCTCCAACGCGGTCACCCTGCGTAAGGTGGTGAGACCTTTCTCCAATAAGCTACGCTGAACCGCCGACTCGCTGGCCAAGGAGGCAAGGCGCGTCTCCAGAGACCCGATCTGTTGAGCCAGACCCTGCATCTGGGCCTGTAGCATGCCCACCTTTTCATCCAACCGCTCGCCTGCCTGGCGCAGTGCTTCGTCACGGGTCTTGAACAAGGTGATCTCGTCAGCCAGACCAGCAGCGGCAGATGGTCGTTCCGTGGTCCGCACCCGCAGCTGATCATCCACCCCCACGGTATTCAGCCCGTTCGTCTCTGCCCCCAACCGCGCGAGGCGGGGTAGCAAGAGGTCCAACTCACTCTCGACAATTTCGATCTCGGCCAGGACAGAGACATCGTCCAGCTTTATCAGCAGCGCCCCCTCTTCCACCGTATCGCCGTTTTTCACGAGGATGCGGCTGACAACCCCGCCCTTAAAATGCTCAATGGTCTTGCGCCCGGATTTCGGGGTCAGTTCGCCACTGGCCACCACGGCGCCCGCGATCTCGGTTATTGCCGCCCAATAGCCGCCTCCTACCAAGAGGATGAGAATCACCAAGAGCCCCAAAAAATTCACCCACCAGGCCGAGCGCGAGACCCGCCGCCGAAACCGCACATCGGGGCTACGCTTTCCCATATGAGCGGTCGTTGGCAGCGGTTTTTTGCGCGTGGGGCTGTCCAATTTTGTCAGCTTTACAGGTGCCGATGGCTCCGGTTTTTCGTATTGATTTTTCCTCATGCCGGTTAGTCCTCTTTTGGCTGTTCCAGAAGCCCTTCCTCCTCAGACGGGGCGGATGGTTCCGCCGTAATTTGCGCTTCCGGAGTCTTTGGCACACGGGTGTTTCGGCTAACGATCTCTTCCGTCGGACCAAATTCCTGCTGATAGCCATCCACGACCACCAGCGTGGTCTCGCAATCTAGGATCATTCGTGGGTTATGAGCGACTATCACGACAGTAGTCCCTTCCTTCTTCACCGTTCGGATCGCGTTGAACAGCGCCTGCTCTCCCTGACCATCTAAGAACGAGTTTGGCTCATCCAGAATGACCAGAACAGGATCGCCAAACAGCGCACGGGCCAGCGAGATCCTTAGCGCTTGGCCACCGGAGACCTCATTCGCGCCTTGGCCTATTTCTGTTTCATAGCCATGGGCCAGTTCAAGGATCATCTCATGCGCGCCGGCTAACTGAGCGGCGACCACCACCTGATCCATCGTCGCGTCCGGATCAAACCGCCCGATGTTCTCCGCCACGGTACCCTGGAATAGAGAGGGTTGCTGCGGCATGTAACCCACAAAGCGCCCGAAAACGTCCTGGTCCCATTGATTGTAGGTCGCCCCGCCAAGGCGCAGCTCCCCCGAGAGCGCGGGCCAGATCCCCGCCAAGGTCTTCGCGATGCTGGACTTGCCGGACCCGCTGGGCCCAATGATCCCAAGCGCCTTACCGGGCTGAATGGTGAAGTTGAGCCCTTTCACCAAAGGGGTCGAGGTGCCAAACGGTCCCACGTAGAGATTTGCCGCTTTTATGGAGGGTAACGGCCGGGGCAGATCCGGCTTCTCTGGCGGTTGCGGTTGCTCAAAGAACAGTGCGTTCAGCTGTTGGCGCGCCAGCCGCGCTTTTTGCAGCGACCCGTAGCTGCCGGTGAGCTGATCGACCGGGGCCAAGGCGCGGCCCATCATGATGGAGGCTACGATCATGACACCCGGCGTGATCTCCGCTTGCAGCACCAGATATGCGCCCAATGCCAGGATCGTTGATTGCAGCAATAGGCGAAAAGACTTTGCCGCCGCGCGGAAGGCCCCCGTTGTCCCAGAATGGCTCAGCTGGGCCCATTGGCTTTCTTGCTTCTGCGCACGCCACCGGTCGGAGAAGGCCTTTTGCATGCCCAGTGCCCGAATAGCCCCCGCA
This sequence comes from Alphaproteobacteria bacterium, assembly GCA_963691885.1. Classification (GTDB taxonomy): domain Bacteria; phylum Pseudomonadota; class Alphaproteobacteria; order UBA8366; family Aestuariispiraceae. Next base: position 5,088,288 of record OY829843.1, on the reverse strand, counting down.
TCGCGCCAAGCCGCCTGCTCAACGCCTGCTGCGGCCATGGAGGGGTCGACCGTTTCAGCCTGACTGCGGCTCGACCCCAGCTGGCCCAGCCAGGCCAGCAGCACAATCACCACACCGCCCGCCGTGGCGAGCACACCCAACAGCGGATGGAAGCTGTAGATGACGAGCAGGTAAACCGGGAGCCACGGCAGGTCGAAGAGCGCGAGCGGCCCCGGCCCCGACAAAGCGGCCTGAATATCGTCCAGATTGCGCACGGCCGCCGAGGGGCGGACCGCCCCAGCGGGGGTGATCGCCTGGGTCACCGCTGCGCGGAAAGCGCGCTCGCTCAGCCGATCTTGGACCAGCACACCGGCGCGGGCCATCACCTTCTGCCGCAGATGGTCCAACACGCCCATGATCGCATAGAGCCCGACCACCAGCAGAAACAAAGCGAGCAGTGTTTGCTCACTGCGCGAGGTCAACACGCGCTCATAGATCTGCAGCATGAAGACCGGCCCGGTCAGCATCAGCATATTCACAAAGAAGCTAAAGATCACAACAAAGATTAAATGCCCGCGCACAGCGCGCAGAGCCTTCCGAATAGCCGGATGCGTAGTGCGTGGGGTGACGCCGTCTCGCATAGATTACTTCCCCTACTAGAGCCCATTCGCGACCGCAAAAGAATCGTGACCGCTCCTCATTAATAGTAGTAAAATACGACCCGGCCAGTATTCACCCTAAATCGTGTCAGATCTTTCTGAATATCGCAATGTGCGCGGCCCAAACAGCCCCCATCAGAACACAAAAAGGTGACGCCTGACCCCAAAGACCAAGCGTCACCCTCTCGAACTTCCCTATCAGAACACTGAGGAAGTCTCTAACTTAAGCGATGTCAACTTCAGTGATCTGAAGGTGATTGATTGCATCGTCCTGTTCATGATTTGGAAACATAAAATCCACGACCATGGGAGCAAATACGCCGAATTCCTCATAAGCTAATTCGACCTGGTCCATTACCATAATGGCGTCCTCAACAACGTCCGTAGCTTCAACCAAATCAGCAAAATCGAACACATCGTCGGTGTAATTGACGTTTTCGACGTTGTTGTGGAAAACGAATCTATCAGCGCCAGAGAAGGTCACCTTTTGACCGGTTTCGATATCAGTAAAGGCGATGGAATCATACGTAACAGAATCGCCGCCGTCCGACTTGCCCACCTCGATCTTGTAGTTATTGATAGATTTACTCAGCGAAACAGTATCAACACCACTACCCATGTCTACGGTCAAATCAACATCGGAATTTACATCGTGACCGCCGAAGTGGAATCTATCGTTCAGGTCGCCAGTCACTACAACACCATTATCCAGATCCAGATAATCACCCGGTGTACCTGTTTCTACGATCTGATGCGCGAGTTGCAAATTTAATTTATTTGGCTTCAGCGTCATGTCGATCCCATCGTTCCCCGGATCCGACTCATCTACAGCATCCTGCAGGTCCATGAGTTTGTTGAAAAGGTCCGCCGCATCTTCACCCCTCACTGTCATGCCATCCACACGAAACTTTTCAACGTTTAGGAAATTGATCGTCTGATCGGAGAGATTATCCGTAACCACTAACTTGTCATCATTTAACTCGAACGTGTAGTCATCTATAGATTTCTTCAGTGTTACTGTATCATTGTCTCCTTTAAAGCCGTTTCTGACGTGGACATCGGCACCATAGGCATCATCACCTAGACGTTCGTTGCCCATATCAACAGTGAATTCACTGCCGCGAGCCCAGCCACCAAAATGAAACGTATCACTGCCGGCTCCAAGGTTTACGACGTCGTTTGCGTCTTTATTGTTGAAGGCGCTTTTTACATTCGTTTTGTTGGCGAGATTGGCATTGGAGCCATCGAATATCCCGCGAGAAGCCTCCACTTGTTTTTCCGTCACCTGTGCTGCTTCGATTAGTTTTTCCTTAACGCTGTCAGTCACATTCTATATCCTTTTCTTTAGACGTGGCGTACCAGTGTATGCAGAGATACCAACTTCGTACTCGATTTTTCTATATCAGAGAAAAACGTGAGGTGCGCTAACACAGCCAGAACAATGTCAACAGTTGTTCAAAAAATTTTCGTTTTTGGGATATTCCACCATCATATGAATACGCAGCAACAACATGGCCTATGAGATAGGTTAAGCGCATACCGGCAGCGCCTAGCAGACGCCTCAACCTCGCTATTAACAGTTCTGCACACAATTAAGCGCACGCAAGCGCGAATACGAGAGCATTTTCTCAATAATCGAAATGCGAAGACAAATCTCGCGATCAATGCATTCCTCCTAAATCCCGGATAACGAAGTACGATATGTATAAGGTGGTTCCAGAAAATTGGGCAGTTGTTTAAGCTGACAATCCCAAGACGGCTCGCAAATTCGATCCCGAAAGTAGCCGAACAGGTTCCGTTTTGGAACCATGAACGACTTTTCGTTGACTGAAGCGGGGTATGGACCTGCGACTTGCCGTCGCCGTCAGATTTTGAAAGATATTGGCTCCATCCAGGCGTACTTCACCTTCAGTTATTTTGAGTTTCCTTTATTCATGCCGTCGCCGGTGATGATCACTGCAGGCGGTCGATTAGTCTCAGGATTTTCCGGAACTGAGGTGGTCCCAGGAAATCGGGCAGTGAGTTAAGGTGTATTCCGCCGATTTTGGAGGAATACGATATGACGAAACGAAGGAACTTCACGTCTGATTTCAAGGCGAAGGTTGCGCTTGAGGCGCTTCGTGGCGACCGCACGATCCAAGAGATTGCGGCTCGGCATAAGATCCATCCCAATCAGGTGAGCACTTGGAAGCGCCAGGCTATGGACGGCTTGGGCGAGGTGTTTTCGAACGGCGGCGATCAAGCGCGACGCGATCACGATGCTGAGGTGCACGACCTGCATGCGAAGATCGGTCAGTTGACGGTGGAACGGGATTTTTTGGCCAGAGGGCTCAAGCGATGAGCCGTTCGGACCGCAAGGCGCTGGTTCGCCGGGATGTTTCTGAGCTGAGCTTGAGCCGTCAATGTCAACTTTTGTCGATCAGCCGGTCGTCGCTGTATTATGTACCGAAGGGCGAGAGCGCTGAGAACCTGGCGCTGATGCAGCGGATCGATGCGTCATTCTTGAAGTATCCGTTTTACGGCTCGCGACAAATGGCGCGGCACTTGCGGCGTGAAGGGACCATTGTCGGTCGCCATCGTGTCCGTCGGCTCATGCGTCTGATGGGTTTGGCCGCGATTTACCAGGCTCCGAAGACCAGTCAACCGCACCCGGAACACCGGATTTATCCATACCGGCTCAAGGGATTGTCGATCACGCGCCCAAACCATGTCTGGTGTGCCGATATCACTTATATCCCCGTGCGTCGCGGCTTTTTGTATTTGGTGGCAATCATGGACTGGGCGACCCGCCACGTTCTTGCTTGGCGGTTGTCGAACACCATGGATGCTCGGTTCTGCGTTGAGGCGCAGAGGGAGGCCATGGCGCGATACGGCAAACCGACAATCTTCAACATCGACCAGGGTAGCCAGTTCACCAGCTTCGAGTTCACGAGCCTCCTCAAGGATGCCGAAGTGACCATCTCCATGGACGGCCGAGGGCGGTGTATGGACAACATCTTCATCGAACGGCTGTGGCGATCGCTCAAGTACGAAGCGGTGCATCTGCATGAACTGATGGACGGCTTCCATGCCGAGCGGGTCATCAACGAGTGGATCGGCTTTTACAACACCGAGCGCTCTCATTCGGCCTTGAACGGCCTCACGCCCGCCGAGGCCTATGCCGGCGGCGACAGGGGGCCTGTGGATATGATGGACAAGCCTGGCGGCTTCCCCACATCCCCACAGGTTCAACAACCGCATAAAGATATGATAAAAGAAACTTTGGCGGCATGATCAATGAGCGGAATACACCTTAAAAACGCCGCCAAACTGTCCAACAAGGTGGGACCACCTCAAACAGATCGCGAGGCACGGCGACCTCCGCCATCTGGAAGGTGACATAGCGGCCATGGGCGACGACCTTGGCAATGCGAACTTGTGTCGATCAGTCGGTCGTCACTGTATTACCGAGCGAAGGGCGAGGGCTCTGAGAACCTGGCGCCGATGCGGCGCATCGACAAGATGTTCCGGAAGTATCCGTTTTACGGCTCGCGCCAGATAGTTCGCCACTTGCGGCGCGAAGGCATCGATGTCGGTCGACATCGTGTCCGGCGGCTGATGCGCTTGATGGGATTGGAAGCGAAACAGCCCTTCTGTCTCAGCCGGGTTGGCGACGCGCTGCTTGATTTCCTCTTCGACAAACAACATCTGTTCGGCATATCCAAGCAGCTGTTGTCCTTTCTTGGTCAGCACCAGCTCTCCTGGTCCGCGCTCAAACAGTTTCGCCTTAAGTTCATCTTCAAGGTTGGAGATACGGGTCGAGACGGCCGGTTGAGATAGATGCAGACGATCTGACGCTTTTCGAAAGCCACCAAGGCGAGCCACCCAGAGAAAGGTGCGAAGTTGTTCAAAGGTCAAGTTCTATCCAGTCCTCTTATCCAATCGCACGGATATCGATAAACCACTGTTCTCTGCAAGCACGCGTACGCCTTCTGGACTTGTCGCGGTTTGATGCCGCTGCTTTGATAGCGTTTACTGCACCAAAGGAGACGAACTATGGGATTGAAATGGACAGACGAATTCCGGGCTGACCATCTGAAACAGGAACTTGACGTGCATGAGGACGCCAAAGGCGGCTTGCCGTGATCGACTTGAACTTCGGAGCACTTCTTGAAAAAGCGACTTCATCTGTCGCTAAGACACGCGAAAAGCCCTCGGAGCTTAGAAACCATTCGCTCTAAATTCCCGTAGCCGCACCGCAGCTGAGCACGAAGAGGCATCCGATGAACAATCACTATAGCGCCACGCGCCGGATAGACCCAACCCAGGGCCCGCGATTGGGCGATGGGACAGAGAACGTTGGAGACCGGGTCGAGATCGGACCGACAGGGCTCGCGTTCCAGGAATGGAGGGAGGCGGGGCTGGTATTGCCGGACCTGGCCAAGATGCGCAAAGCCCGACACAAGTGGCTGACTGACGCGATCGTGGCGCGCGGCTATGGCGGGCTTTTGATGTTTGACCCCCTGAACATCCGCTACGCGACCGACACCACAAACATGCAGCTGTGGAACACTCACAACCCGTTCCGGGCCTGCTTGCTCTGCGCCGACGGCTATATGGTGCTTTGGGACTACAAGAACGCGCCATTCCTCGCGGAATACAACCCGTTGGTGCGCGAATGCCGCTCTGGCGCGGATATGTTCTATTTTGCTCGTGGCGACCGGATCGGCCCGGCGGCTGATACCTTTGCCGCCGAGGTGGCGGACCTGCTGGCGTCACACGCTCCTGGGCATACCCAAATCGGGATCGACAAGATTCAGCCTGCCGGATTGGATGCGGTCCGAAAAGCCGGACTGGAGTATCGTGATGGTGAAGAAGTCTCCGAACGCACGCGGGGCATCAAGACCGAGCACGAGCTGCGCGCCATGCGCTGTGCCATCCATTCTTGCGAACATGCCATGGCAGCCATGGAAGACTTCGCACGCAAAGAAATTCCAAAGGGCGGTGTGACCGAGGATGATGTATGGGCCGTACTTCATGCCGAGAATATCAAGCGTGGCGGCGAATGGATCGAAACGCAACTGCTCACCTCGGGACCACGTACGAACCCCTGGTTTCAGGCATGTGGACCGCGGATCATCTCCGAGAATGAAATTCTCGCCTTCGACACCGATCTAATCGGACCCTATGGTATCTGCGCGGACCTCAGCCGCACTTGGTGGATCGGTGACGATCTCGCACTGAAACATATGCGCGAAAGCTATGCAGAGGCGGTAGCGCACATCCGCTACAACACCGCACTTCTTCGGCCCGGCCTGCACATGGAGGAGCTGACCCGTTCACTACATGTGCTTCAGGAAAAGTATGATGCGCTCAAATATTCCTCCCCGCTGCATGGGGTGGGAATGTGCGACGAGTGGCCCCTGATTGCCTATCCAGATCGACTGGTGTCAGGGGCCATTGAGGCTGTTCTCGAACCCGGGTTCACACTGTGCATCGAGGCACTTGTGGGCGAAGTTGGCGGCGATCACATGATCAAGCTGGAGGATCAGGGTGTCGTGACAAACGACGGGTTTGACACAATGTCCAACTATCCCCTGGACGAACGATTTCTTTGAATGGTCGAATGTCTTAACGAAAAGGACGTGTCATAAGAGTTCGCACGTAAAGTGGAGCACGCAGCCCATGAAACTATCCGTTTACTCGGACTGCCGCCAGACCAGCTCTGCTTTCAGCGTTTTGAAGAAGGTCTCGACGACGGTGTTATTACAACAGGTCTCCGACTTGCCGGAGTTGTTGTGTGGCAGATTTTAACACGTCTGCCGTACTGTACTGCCCGGGATCAACTTGAACCCAATGTCACGCGTTCGCTCAACGGGTTCGCATTGCAAGCTTGCCAGCATCATCTCGGCCGCGACCTGTCCTAGCTTAAAATGCGGGACATGCATTGAGGTCATCCGCATCGGCAGTACAGATGTAATCGGCAAATCCCCCCAGCCGGCAATCCCGATTTCCTGCGGCACGCACAGACCTTTTGAGTACACGTATTGGAGCCCACCAAAGGCCATCGCGTCATTCTGGTAAAAGATGCAGTCGATCGGCTCGCCTGCTGCCAACAGCTGTTCTGTGCCATAAAACCCCGTATAATACGTCGCCATGTCATGCAGGCACAGCTGTTTGGCAACCGTGCCGCCGCCACCCTCGACTGCCTTGCAAAACCCTTCCAACCGCGCGGTCGCCGCGTTCGCCGTATCATGGGATGTGCCCACATAACCGAGCGCCTGATAGCCAGCACTTGTCAGGTAACGACCCATGTCAAAACCGCTGTCAAAATGGTTTAACCCGACACTCATATCCAGAGGGCTGGAGTTCAGATCCCAAATCTCAACAATCGGAACGCCAGAAGCGCGCAGCATTTCGGTCGCGCGTATGGAATGGTACCGCCCGGTTAAGATCAGACCCGCGGGTTTCCAGGAAAGTACGGTCTTGATCCACTCTTCCTCAGCCTCTTGGGTGTGTTGGGTCAGCCCCAAAACCGTTTGGTGACCGAAGGCACCGAGTTTTCGGTCGATGCCTTCTAGAACCTGACTGAAGACCTCATTTCCAAGCTCTGGGATCGAAACACCCACAAAGGTCGACGCACTGTCCCCAGCAAAAACCGTTGCCAAACGATTCGGCAGATAGCCCAGCTCATCGACTTTTCGCATTACGAGGTCGCGGGTTTTATCTGAATACCCACCTTCCGCACGCAACACGCGGCTGGCCGTCATTTTCGATACACCAGCGGCTTTGGCCACCTCCCTCAAACTTACACCATTGGTTTTATGTCGTTTTCCAGCCATATTCGGGGCCTAACGTTACGGGTAACTTAATGCTTGACGAAATGAAATTCTCGCCCGAACATAGTCGATGTTACGGGTAACGTTGTATCGAAAGCAACCCCTGTAATTGGGGAGGACACGGTATGCAGACTCTGCACTCAGGTTTGCACTTTGATGGGATCGATAAGCATTTTGGCGGCACTTACGCGCTAAAGAGCGTGTCGCTGACCGTTGGGCGTGGCGAGATCCTTGCGCTGCTTGGCGAGAATGGTGCGGGCAAATCGACCCTGATCAAAGTCTTGGGCGGCATTCACAATCCTGACTCTGGGCGGATAATGATTGATGGGGTCGATTACATCCACCGACCTGCCGGATTTGGCGAACGTCAACAGGTTTCATTTATTCACCAAGATCTGGGCTTGATCGAATGGATGACAGTGGCTGAAAACATCGCACTTGCATTGGGGTATTCGCGCAAAGGCGGTCTAATCCGTTGGCGCGATGTCGAACAATTTGCTGCCGATGCACTGACCAGAGTTGATTGTAGCTTTGACCCTACAATGCGGGTTGAGGATTTGACGCGGACCGAGAAATCACTGGTTGCGATTGCCCGTGCGCTTGCAGTGGATAGCGAGTTTTTGGTGTTGGATGAACCGACGGCGTCATTGCCTGCGGATGAAGTTGAGCGCCTGTTCAAGGCGATTCGTCGGCTCCGAGAAAAGGGTGTCGGCATGATTTATGTCAGCCATCGGCTGGATGAGATTTTTCAAATTGCTGATCGGGTGGCAGTGCTGCGTGACGGTATGTTGGTCGGTGTGCGCGACATCGGACACACCACGTCCGAAGAGCTGGTGCAAAAAATCGTTGGCCGCAAAACCCGCGAGACGGTAAAATTGGCCGCAGCGCCTGGGGCCGAGGTGCTATCGCTCGACGGGTTCAAGGTTGGCGATGTCGGGCCTATGACCATCTACTTACGTCAAAACGAAATTGTCGGCGTCGTTGGTCTGCGGGGAGCCGGACACGAGGCAATTAGCCGGGCGCTGTTCGGGCTCGATCGGTTTGAGGGACAAGTGCGTCTGCAGGGCGCGACGCCGGACCTTAGCACGCCGGTCAAGGCGATGGCGGCAGGAATCGGCTTGGTGGCTAAGGATCGTACGGAAGAGTCCATTGCGATGAGTCTGACGATCCGCGAGAACACATTCCTTAACCCAGAGGGCGTCGGACGTAAACTTTTGAATATGCTTTCTCCCAGGGTGGAGGCCGAGCAGGCGACGGTCGTCGGCGCCGAGCTTGGCCTCTCGCCCAATGACCCGACCCTCGCGATCGAGGCTCTGTCGGGTGGGAATCAACAAAAGGTGGTCATCGGCCGCTGGCTTGCCACTGGCCGCCGCCTGCTGCTGTGCGAAGATCCAACCGCAGGCGTTGATGTCGGGGCCAAGTCGGAGATCTATGCGCTTTTAAACAGGGCCCTGGCCGATGGGGTCGGAATCATGGTGATTTCCACAGATTTCGAAGAGATCGCCTCAATTTGCCATCGCGCTATCGTCTTCAGTCAGGGCGGAATTGTGGACGAGCTCTCCGGCACGCGCCTAACCACCGAAAACTTGATCCAAATTGCCTCTGCCGGGAATATCGCGACAAGAAAACAAAATAAAGGAGGCAGCCATGCAATCGCTTGAAAGCGCTGCGCTGGAGCCAACCAAAGCTGAGCTGCAAGGGCTGACCTTTCTCAAGCGTTTGGGGCGCTTATTGCCTGTCTATGGGCTTTTGATACTGACGATATTCTTGATCGTGCTGTTTTCGGTGCTGCTTCCGAACACGTTCCCGACCATGCTCAATCTGCGAGCTATTGTCAGTGATAAGGCGATCATTGCCCTTTTGTCATTGGGCGCGATGATCCCGATGGCGGCAGGGCGGATCGATCTGACGGTCGGTTACGGCATTGTGCTGTGGCACATCCTGGCAATCTCGCTGCAGACCATGTTGGGCCTGCCTTGGCCCATGGCAGTGGCGATTGTGCTGATCCTTGGCGCGATCACCGGTTTCCTGAACGGGCTGCTGGTCGAGGTTGCCAAGATCGACAGCTTTATCGCCACGCTGGGCACCGGTACGGTGCTTTACGCGCTGGCGCTGTGGCACACGGGCGGACGCCAGTTGGTGGGCCTGTTGCCGGATGGGTTCTATGGGCTGTCGACGACTTTCGTCTGGGGCCTGCCGATCACCGGCTTTTACCTTTTGGCGATCACCATCGTGATGTGGGTCGTGCTCGAATACACGCCGATGGGCCGCTACCTTTATGCCATTGGCGCCAACCAGCGCGCCGCGCAGCTCAATGGCATTCCCACACGGAAATACGTGATCGGCGCCTTTGTCGCCTCGGGCGCGATGACGGCGCTGGCGGGCGTGCTCTTGGCGGCCAAATTGCGGATCGGGCAGGCCTCGGTCGGCCTGGAGTTTCTGTTGCCCGCCCTTGTTGGTGCGTTTCTAGGGTCCACCACCATCAAACCAGGCCGGGTCAATGTTTGGGGCACCATCGTCGGTGTTGTGATACTTGCTGTTGGCATTTCCGGCATTCAACAATTTGGTGGCTCCTTCTGGGTCGAGCCGCTTTTCAATGGGGTTACCCTGCTGGTTGCCATCGGCATCGCAGGTTACGCGCAGCGCCGCAAAGGAGCGGAAAAACGCTGAAAAAATGAGCGCCCATGCAGGGGCATCACCATTTCCCTCCGGCAGCGAAGCGGTAGGGCAGTGAAATATGCAAAGGGAGGAAGACCAAATGCATAAGAGAACGTTTATCGCAGGCCTGATGGCCTCAACTATGCTGACCGCAACTTCCGCATTCGCGGAATGGGATGGCCCGACAACGGGCCCGGCTGGCGCGGACGGTAAATCCATCGTCGTTCTTGCGGGTGATCTGAAAAACGGCGGTATCCTTGGCGTGACAGACGGCATCGAAGAAGCAGCAGAGGCCATCGGCTGGAATGTGCGGGTACTTGACGGTGCAGGCTCGATTCAAGGCCGCACCGCTGCGATTGGCCAGGCGCTGGCGCTCCAGCCCGATGGCATCATCATCAACGGCTTTGACGCGGTAGAACAGCAAGCGGCGCTCGAAGGCGTGGTTGCCGCAGACATACCGATGGTGGCCTGGCACTCCGGTCCTAAGATCGGCTGTGACGCACCGGGCGGCATCTTTGCCAATGTCTCCACGGATGCGATGACCGTCTCCGAAGTGGCGGCCGAATGGGCGCTCGAGGATGGTGGCAAAGATATTGGCGTCGTGATCTTTACCGACAGCACATACCAGATCGCCATCGACAAGGCCGACCGTCTCAAAGAGACCGTGGAAGCCGCTGGCGGTAAGGTGCTCGAATATGTCGACACGCCGATTGCAGACACCTCGACCCGCATGGGTCCACTAACCACATCGCTGCTTCAAAAATACGGCGACAGCTGGACCCACGCATTGGCGATCAATGACCTCTACTTCGACTTCATGGGCCCCTCCCTGGCCGCAGCTGGCTTGTCTCCTGAACAAAGCCCGCAGGCAGGCTCTGCGGGTGACGGTTCTGAGGCGGCGTTCCAGCGCATCCGCACAGACGGCTATCAGGCTATCACCGTGGCCGAGCCGCTCAACCTGCAAGGCTGGCAGCTGGTCGATGAGCTGAACCGCGCAGTTCAGGGCGCGCCATGCTCGGGCTATATCACGTCGCCTGCACTGGTGACGCCCGAGGGTCTTGAGAAGATGGGCGACAGCAACGCCTTTGATCCGGATATCCCCTACCGCGATGCCTACAAGGCAATCTGGAACGGCTAACACGCCTCGGTCCCCGGCCAACGCTCTCGCCGGCCGGGGACTTTTTGACTTACACCCGGCAGGCACTTGGCTTGCCCAAAACCAAGAGGCCTCAAATGAGCGACCCCCTTGTCAAAATGCGCCGGATCACGAAGCGCTTTGGCGGTGTTACAGCCCTGCAGGACGTCAATCTGGACGCCTATAGCGGCGAAGTTTTGGCGATTGTCGGTGACAATGGCGCTGGCAAATCCACCCTAATCAAGGTCCTTACGGGGGTCTATCAGCCCACCGAGGGCGATATTTTTCTTGATGGTGAAAAGGTCGAGTTTGCCAATCACGCGGATGCAGCGGCATTGGGTATTGATGCAGTTTATCAAACACTGGCGCTGGCAGACCACCTGGATCCAGCCGCCAATATGTTTTTGGGCAATGAACTCACCAAGAAAGTCCTCGGCATCACTATGCTCGACAACAAACGCATGCGGTCCGAGACCGAGCGCGTGCTGATGGAACGCCTTGGCGTGCGTCTCAAATCGCTGGATGCGCCGACCGACAGCCTCTCAGGCGGTCAACGGCAGGCCGTGGCCATCGCCCGCGCCGTCTATCACGAAGGGCTGCGCGTCTTGGTCATGGACGAGCCGACCGCGGCCCTTGGCCCCCAGGAAACGGCACGCACGCTCAAACTCATTCAGACGCTCAAGGATCAAGGTCTTGCCGTGATCCTGATCAGCCACTCGCTTGATGACGTGTTTGAGATCGCCGACCGCGTCCACGTCCAGCGACGCGGCCAAAATGTGGGCGTGGTCAATACCGCACAAAGTTCAACCCAAGAAGTGCTGGGTTTGATCGTTGGCGCAAAGGAGGACGCGGCATGAGCAGCGCAGCAACTAACCCGCTCGGAGGTGCCGCAAAGCAGGCCTTCTCCGAACGGATCGAGCCATACCTGGCGATTATCGCGCCCATGGCGATGATATTTGCGATCTTTCTGTTTATGGCCGTTTTCTCGCCCGACCGATTTTATCGGATCAGCAATCTTGAACTGATCTTGCAGGACGCGGCTCTGTATATGCCGATGGCGATGGCGATGACCTTCGTCATCACCCAGCGGGGTATTGACCTGTCTGTGGGCTCGGTCGCGGTGTTGTCTGCGATCATAATGGCCTTTTTGGTCAAGCAATACGGGTTCTCCATTTATGTCGGTATCCCGATTGCCATATCGATTGGTGCATTTCTGGGTCTGGTAAACGGGCTGATCATCACCCGTTTTAACGTGCCCGATCTGATCGGTACGTTGGCGATGGACCTCGTGTACAAAGGCCTTGCGCTGCTTTTGGCAAAGGGTCTTGTACTGGCGCGCTTCCCGGAGGTGCTGACAGAGATCGGGCGTGGCTCTACCGCGTTTTTTATCCCGACACCGGCGGTGATTGGCATTCTGACCATGGTTGGCGGCTATTACATTTTGCGGCGCACTTATTTTGGCCGTTACACGATTGCCATCGGCTCCAGTCCGGAATCGGCTAGGCTGACAGGCATCGGCGTGAACCGACATAAGGTTTATGCCTATGTGCTGTGCGGGGCCTGCGCAGCGCTTGCAGGGCTTATGCTCACCGGCAAACAAAACGCGATCCAAGCCACCATGGCACCTTTCTTTAATTTACATGTCATTGCGGCCGTGGTTGTTGGCGGCACATCCCTCTTTGGCGGGCGCGCCTCTATGCTTGGCTCCTTTGCCGGGGTGCTGCTGCTTGCCATGATGCTCAACGCCTTGGTGACTTTGCGGATCGAGTTCTTCTGGCAGCCTGTCGCCTCGGGTTTTGTAATCATCGCATCCGTCGCGCTCTATGCCTGGATCCAGAAAAAGGATCGGGACGGCACGGGAGGGCTCTTATTTGGACTTCGAACCGGAGAGGGACAGAAAACGCTGCGCTTTGCTGCAGCAATCATCGGTCTGTTGATTCCCCTATTGGCGATCGGCGGTCTGACAGCTGGCGCCACGACACCGAGTGGCTAACTGGCACTTCAAAGCGGAGTGGCTGGGCCGGGATGCAGCCCGGACCCAGCTGAAGGCTCCGCTCTCATGCAAAGGGAGGAACCCCATGAAACAATTAACCACAATTGCGCTTGTTGCAACGACTGTCTTGGCGACATTGGCATTCGCGGGCGGCCATAGCAATTTGCCGCTGCGCGAATTGCCTGGCATCGCAGACCGGGATCATTGGTTGCCCGGTGAAGTGAACGCAGACGGTGCATTGGAAGCGATGCAGGCCGTGGTTGGCTCGGAAGCAGTCCCGTTTTCGGGCACCCTGGATAATCCTATCCAGATCGCCCTGGTCTATCCGTCTTCAGACACATCTGACTTTTGGGCGCGTAATTACCTGGCTATGACCAAGCGTCTTGATGAGCTAGGTATCGTTTATGAGACGACGGAGTTTGCGTCGCGCCAAATCGAACATTCGTTGCAAACGACCTATGCCAATCAGGTTGTACAGGACAAAGACATCTATGATTACGTCGTCTTTGGCCCTTCAGAACTGGCGATTCAGGCTGATAACATTTCTAAATTGGCCGCGGAAAAAGATGATCTGACGACTTATGTTTGGGCTTTCCACACCCCGCTTAAGGATCTGCCGAACCAGCCTGCAGTTTGGTTTGACTTCTCCTCGGCGGCAGGTGCGCTGACCATGTGTGAGTACATGCTTGGGCGCATGGGCAACGATCAGGTCATGGCGATGAACCGGGGCATTCCAGGCATCACCGACAATCAGCGTTCGGGCGATTTCAAAGCGTGTGTCGAGGAAAAAGGCAACTGGACCACGGTCTATGAGCACTATGGCGAGTATCAGCGCGAAGGCGGCTTTGCGGGCACGTCGCTGATCTTGCAATCCTACCCAGAGGCCAAGATCATCCACAACGCCAACACTGCAATGGCCATGGGCTCTGTCGAGGCGCAGGTCTCGGTTGGCAAAGAGAAAGAGATCTTCTCCACCGGTTGGGGCGGCACGGGCCTAGAGCTGGACGCCATCCGCCGCGGTGAGTTGGACGCAACCCCAATGCGCATGGGCGATGATGTGGGTGCGGCCACAGCCGAAGCCATCAAGGCTGATCTTGAGGGGCGCGCGGGCGAGTTGCCATTCGTCTTCCTGGGTCGGATCACCGTGGCCCACGACCAGATGAGCGCGGAGGAGCTGAACGCGCTTGAGCAAGAAGCCTTCCGCTTTTCTGGTGTTGGCGCGCTGGATCGCTAAACTCCCAAAAGGGGCGGCCGTGATGCCGCCCCTTATCGACCGAAAGGAAAAGACATGTTCGGCGTCATCGAAGGCACAAGGTTTGAAGTTATTGATCTGATCCTCCCCCGCTGAATTGGTCCACCGCTATAGTTAAGAAAATGGAGGATCAGAGATGGCCAGTTACAAGTATAAGCCGGAAGAAATTGTTACAAAGTTGCGTCAGGTGGAAGTTTTGGTAGGCCAAGGCCAGAGCCGCCTCGATGCGATACGGTCGATAGGGATTGTCGAGCAGACGTATTATCGCTGGCGGAGGCAATATGGTGGTGTGGGAACTGATCAGGTTCGCGAGTTGAAGCGTTTGCAGCAGGAGAATGAGCGACTACGTCGTGCAGTCTCGGATCTGACCCTCGATAAGTTGATACTGAAGGAAGCCGCGAAGGGAAACTTTTAAGCCCTTCGCGCCGTCGTGCCTGTATTGATCATCTTCGGAACATGATGCCTGTGTCTGAACGTCGTGTTTGCGCTGTTCTGGGGCAACACCGTTCCACACAACGGCACGTTCCCAAGTGTCGTGATGACGAAGAGCATCTGATAGCCGACATGGTCGAACTGACCCGGCAGTACGGGCGATATGGCTATCGTCGGATTGCCGCGCTGTTGAGAGACAGTGGCTGGCGAATCAATGACAAGAGGGTCGAACGGCTATGGCGACGCGAAGGGTTGAAGGTTCCCATGAAGCAACCGAAGAGAAGACGGCTTTGGCTGAATGATGGATCGTGTGTTCGTCTGCGGCCTCAGCACATCGATCATGTTTGGTCATACGACTTTGTCCATCACCGAACAGAAGATGGAAGAGTATTCAGGATGCTCAATATCCTCGATGAATACAGCCGTGAATGTCTGTCGATCCGCGTCAGACGAAAGCTCAACTCAACTGACGTGATCAATGTTCTGACCGACCTCTTCATCCTACGGGGCGTTTCCAGATATATCAGATCTGATAATGGGCCGGAGTTTGTTGCCGAAGCTGTCCGAAAATGGATCAACGCCGTTGGTGCCAGTACGGCCTACATCGAGCCAGGATCCCCCTGGGAAAACGGCTACTGCGAAAGCTTTAATGCCCGCTTCAGAGACGAACTGCTCAATGGCGAGATATTCTACTCACTGAAAGAAGCACAGGTGGTCATCGAGGAATGGAGGAAGCACTACAATACAAAACGACCGCACAGTGCCTTGGGATATCGGCCACCAGCCCCAGAAGCAGTTGTACCGATAGACCTAAAACCAACCATGCACTAACATTCAATCCGGACCAAACGGTAGGGGCAGGTCATATGTACATTTCGAGGCTATCCAGAATTCTGTGCCCTGACGCTTTGATTACGCCATCGGGAAGCGGTCTTCGAACATGATTGCGAACTGGCTTTTGACAGCGTGCCATTCGCGGACTGATCGCTTCCACTCCTGAGAGGAAGCATTCAGCGCGAGATATATCAATTTTGCGGCGGCGTCATCGCTCGGGAAGTGGCCCCGTGTCCGGACAGCACGGCGGATTTTCGAGTTCAGCGCCTCAATCGCATTCGTGGTGTAAATCAGCCTGCGCACCTCGGGCGGGTAGTTGAGGAACGGAATGACCTCGTTCCAGGCCCGCCGCCAGCTCGGCGCAATCGCAGGGTATTTCGCGGCCAGATCGCTTTTTTCGAACTCAGCAAGCGCTGCTTCTGCCGCATCGGCGTCCACGGCGGTGTAGACGGCCTTAAGTGCCGCTGCCACTGCCTTGCGGTCCTTGTAGCTGGCGAAGCTCATGGAGTGGCGCAACAGGTGGACGATGCAGGTCTGGATTTGGGCCTGTGGGAAGGCCGCCTCGATGGCCTGAGGAAAGCCCTTGAGGCCGTCCACGACGGCGATCAGGATGTCCTGAACGCCCCGATTGCGCAGGTCGTTCAGGACCTTCGCCCAGAACTTGGCCCCTTCATTGGCCTGGAACCACAGGCCCAGAACGTCGCGCGTGCCATCTGGCAGGATCGCCAGGGCTACGAATACCGCCTTGTTCGAGACCGCGCCATCACTGCGGATATTAACCCGGATCGTGTCCATGAACACCACCGGATAGCAGGGCTCCAGCGGTCGGTTCTGCCAGGCGGTGACTTCCTCCATAACCGCATCGGTAATCGCCGAGATCAGGCTCGGCGATGCCTCGATGCCGTAGATCTCCTCGATGTGGCCCTGGATTTCCCGGGTCGTCATGCCGCGGGCGTACAGGCTTATGATCTTGGTGTCGAACTCTGGAAAACGGCGTTGATACTTGGCGATCAGCAGCGGATCAAAGCTACCGTTCCGGTCGCGGGGAATGTCCAGAACGACCTTGCCGCTGTCTGTGGTCACCGTCTTCGGGCTGCTGCCGTTGCGCCGGTTCGGCGGCTTGTTCTGACCCGCCAGCGGTGGATCGGCGCGCTCCTCGGTCAGGTGCGCGTCCAGTTCGGTGTTCAAAGCGCGTTCTGCCAGTGCCTTGGTCAACTCCTGCAAAATGCCGTCCTTGCCAAAAAGATCACCGGGCTTCCGCCCTTCCATCAGCTGGTCCAAAAGGTCTTTGTCGATGCTCATACGTGGGTCTCCTCATCTTTAGAGCTACCTCGCCAGGGCACAGAATTCTGGATAGTCTCACCTCAGCCGCAAAAAACCGATCTGGACGCGTGGCTGGCCAAGTACAACGAGCAGCGGCCACATTCAGGAAGATACTGCTACGGCAAAACGCCTATGCAGACCTTCCGCGAAACGTTACACATCGCTGTCGAGAAGACGATCAAAACGCACGACCCATCGGACAGTGCAAAAACAATTCTCAGCGTTGCAAGCTGAGGTGTCCGTCAGATCAAGTCTGAAGTTTTACAAAATTTTTGGTCGCAAAAAGCCTAGTCTCCCCAAATCTGAGTAATCAAATTCAGGGAGTTCAAAACGAAAAAAGCGGGCCGCAGCCCGCTTTTTAATGTGGTGCAATCGAGTGCTTGTTAACGGCTCGACCCCAAATTCTGAGCCTTTTACTATAACCACGCACTATCCTCAGTTCAAGTGATCTGCGTTCTCTGGTTCCATTTTTTGAAGTTCTAAGTATACAATTAAGAATTGTCATGTGGTCTTCGACCTAGCTCAGAGAAGGAAACTGAACAATGCGTCTTGGTCTCGACATCGGTACAAATTCGATAGGCTGGTGGCTCTATGAAACGAACGATTCTGAAAATGGCGACAAGTCGGACAGGACAATCACCAGCGTAGTCGATGGCGGGGTGCGGATATTCTCTAGCGGACGAGATCCAAAATCGGGTGCTTCCCTTGCGGTGGATCGCCGGATCGCACGGTCTATGCGCCGCCGTCGAGATCGTTATTTGCTCCGTCGCGCATCTCTGATCCGCAAACTCGCTGATGCCGGTCTGATGCCGTCCAATCCGCAAGAGGCAAAAGCCCTTGAGCTCGAAGACCCCTACAGATTACGCGCCAAAGGGCTTGATGAACCGATCACCCTGCATCAGCTCGGTCGCGCCCTTTTTCACTTGAACCAACGACGTGGTTTTAAGTCGAACAGAAAAGCTGATCACGGAGGTAATGAAAGTGGAAAAATTCGCGAAGCAAGCGCACGCCTTGACCAGGCTATGCTTGCGGCCGGAGCCCGTACTTTCGGAGAGTTCTTGTACAAACGTCGAGAGGCGGCGCCGGATCCACGCCGCGTTCCAGCGGTCCGAACGCGACTTACATTGCGGAAAGATACGGACAACGGAAAGGTCACAACCGGCTATGATTTTTACCCAGAGCGTCGCCACCTAGATGCCGAGTTCGAAGCACTGTGGACTGCCCAGAAAGTCCATCACGGCAGCACCCTGACCACTGAACTTCATGATGAACTTCACGAAACGATCTTCTACCAGCGCCCTCTGAAATCGCCTGAAGTTGGCCTTTGTCTTTTCACCGAGGACCGCCGCCTACCTAAGGCGCATCCGCTCGCTCAGCGGCGCACTCTATACGAGACAGTCAACGCCCTACGAATTACCGCGGATGGCCGTTCACGCCGCGCGCTGACGAAAGAAGAACGCGATCAGGTGATCCATTTCATCGACAATCGAAAATCAACAAAGACGCCGGCAACCATGGCCGCAAAGCTGACGTCAATCGCAAAGGCGCTCAAACTGAAACCCGGTGAGAAGTTCACGCTGGAAACCGCAACCCGGGACGCGATCGCCTGCGACCCGGTTCGCGCCAGCCTCAGCCACCCTGACCGGTTTGGTTCTGCCTGGTCGACACTCGATTGGAAAAAACAATGGGACGTTATCGTCAAGATCCGGGATACCCAATCGGACCAAGACCTCGAAGATGCGCTAGACTGGCTGCGTACCGAGCATAAACTCGACCGGGATCGTGCAATCGCTGTCATCAACGCTCCGCTCCCCGAAGGACACGGACGGCTCGGTGAAACGGCAACGATCGCTATTCTCGAAAAGCTGAAAGCGGAAGTAGTGCCATACAGTACGGCGGTTGCAGCCTGCGGATGGCGTCACTCCAATAGCCGCACTGGCGAAATCCTGGATCAACTTCCCTATTACGGCGAGGTACTTGATCGTCACGTAATTCCAGGCACGGGAACCCCCAGGACGATCCTGTTGAACGGTTCGGGCGGCTTACGAACCCGACGGTCCATATCGGGCTCAACCAGCTGCGGCGACTGATTAATCGTATCGTTGAACGCTATGGCAAGCCCGATGAAATCGTGGTCGAACTTGCCCGTGAGCTGAAACTAAACGATGAGCGGAAAAAGGAAATCAACACGATCAACAAGGCGAACCGCGAAGCCGCAGAAAAACGTAGCACGCAGCTTACGGAGTTGAAACAGCCCGACACTGGTGCAAACCGAATGCTGCTTCGTCTCTGGGAAGAACTCGGGCCCGCAATAGGCCCTCGATGCTGCCCATATACCGGAAAACCGATCAGCGTAACCATGCTTTTTGACGGGTCGTGCGACATCGACCATATCCTGCCCTATTCCAGAACGCTGGATGACAGCGTGGCCAACAAGACCCTGTGCTTGAGAGAAGCAAACCGGGAAAAGCGCAATAGCACCCCGTTCGAGGCTTGGGGTAAGACCGCAAAATGGGACGCCATCGCTGCTAACCTGCCCAGCCTGCCCGAGAACAAGCGCTGGCGTTTTGCACCTGATGCAATGGAACGCTTTGAGGGTGAGCGAAGTTTCCTCGACCGAGCGCTGGTCGATACCCAGTATCTCGCCCACTTGGCGCGGACCTATCTTGACGCCCTCTACACCGAAGGAGGACATGTCTGGGTGGTGCCAGGTCGCATGACCGAAATGCTCCGGCGTCACTGGGGCCTTAATGGCCTGCTTCCCGATCACAACAGGGGAGCAGTGAAGGCAAAAAACCGAACCGACCACCGTCATCATGCAATCGATGCCGCTGTCGTGGCGGCCTGCGACAGAGCCCTTGTAAATCGGATCAGTAAGGCAGCCGGAAAATTGGAACAGGCGGGTACCGGCGCCGAGGATGTCGCCAGGGACACTGATCCGCCGTGGGAAAATTTCAGAGACGATCTGGCACGTCGCCTTGAAACAATGATCGTCAGTCATCGCGCTGATCACGGCCGGATCGATTCCAAGGCAAGGCGTCAGGGCCGTGATAGTACGACGGGTCAAATGCACAACGATACCGCCTACGGCATCGTCGATGAAAACACGGTCGTCAGCCGCATTCCTCTGGAAAGCCTTAAACCAGCCGATCTCGAAATTACGAGAAAAGGTAAGACCTTTGCCGATGAAGACCTACGCAGGGCACTGAAGTCCGTGACGAAGGGAACTGTGGCCGCTGACGGCAAACCTACTAAAGGCTTTGAAGAAGCTTTGTACGCCTTTTCGTCAGCCAACGGTCCCTATCACGGGATCCGACGTGTCCGGGTGCGGGAACAAATTGGTCGTGGCGCCAGAGTGGAAATCAACGATCCCGCTGGACTTCCCTACAAAGCTTACAAAGGCGATAGCAACCACTGCTTTGAAATATGGCGCTTGCCCGACGGCAAGCTGAAACCCCATGTGATCACAACCTATCAGGCCCATCAGGAAAAGGTGGATCGACCTCATCCAGCTGCGAAACGCCTCCTTCGCCTGTTCAAAAAGGACATGGTAGCGCTTGAAAGTAATGGCGCTACCCAGGTCTGCACAATCCAGAAATTCGATCCGGCCAACGGCTTATTCCTCGTGCCTCACAATGAAGCAGATGCTGACGCGAGACACAGGAGCAAGGATGACCCGTTCAAGATGCTGCAGATCGGACCTGGACCAGCGATGAAAGCGGGACTGCGCCGCGTGATCGTCGATGAGACAGGCCAGGTACGTGTGCTCGGCCCGCGAAACTGAGCCCTTATGTCGGAGGTGACCTTCAAGTGGATCAGATCATCGACATTGCAACTGATAACCGACATCTCTCCAAGGAGCGCGGGTTTCTGAAGGTTTCCGAAAAGGGTACAGAGATAGGCAGAATACCGCTCGACCAAGTTGCAGCAGTAATTGTCCATGCCCACGGCACGACCTGGTCCACATCACTGCTTGCGGCGCTGGGTGAACAGGGGTCACCTGTCGTTTTATGCGGCGCGGATCATTCGCCCAGGTCCGTTTTGATGCCGGTCGATGGACATCATACACAAGGAAGTCGAATGCGATCGCAGTGGAATGCGCGAAAGCCGCTACTGAAAACCGCATGGAAGGCAATTGTCGTCGCGAAGGTCGATATGCAGGCTGCGGTTTTGGAAAGCCTGGGGGAATCGGGTGCTCCCCTTCATATGATGCGGCGCAAGGTAGCCAGCGGGGACCCGGCCAACATTGAAGCCCAGGCCGCACGGCACTACTGGCCGAAGATCATGGGAAATGACTTCAGACGCGATACCTCAGCGGGCGGTGTAAACGCTATGCTAAATTACGGATACACCGTCCTGCGGGCAACTGCGGCTCGAGCAGTGATCGCCGCCGGGCTACATCCGACAATAGGCCTTTTTCATTCGAACAGAGGCAATGCCTTCGCGCTGGCAGATGACCTGATGGAACCTTTTCGCCCCCTGGTCGACCGTGCTGTCGTAAACCTCCGGTCAGCAGGAATTTCCGAGGTGAACGGAGAAACGAAACGGTCGCTGGCAAGGCTCATCGCGATTGACATACCGATGGGGGATTTTGTTTCGCCGGTTGGTTTAGCACTTATGCGGCTTACTACCTCGCTGGCTCAGAGCTTTGAAAAAGGCCGGCTCTCTCTCTCACTACCAGAGCCACCCGACACCATTACATTAGCCGGGCTCGGGCGTTGAGAAAGGTCTTGGTATGCTGTCAGGTTACAGGCTGATGTGGATTCTCGTTATGTTCGACCTTCCAACCGATACCGCCGAACAGCGCAAACAAGCTACGGGTTTTCGCAATTTTTTACTCGACGAGGGGTTTGAGCGAAGCCAGTTCTCTGTCTATGCGCGTTTCGTTAACGGACGTGAAGCCTACCAGACCCGTGTAAACCGTATCGAACGCAACCTTCCGCCAAGGGGCGATGTCCAGATCCTAAACTTCACGGACAGGCAATACCGGGACATCGTGCATTTTTCTGACCAGGGCCGGCATGCAAAACGCCAAAATCCAGACCAACTGGTGATGTTTTGACAGAAACAGAACGAATTTCATACAACGAACAAGCAATTATTTCCTGTAAAAACAGGAAGTTAAATTGCCATCTATTGTATCAGTTCAGAATTTGGGGTCCAGCCGCAACATCAAGGAGCAGGTTCAGACTTTCGTTTAGATTGTATCAGTTCAGAATTTGGGGTCCAGCCGCAACAGTAGATGATAACGACGGCATAGACATTTCATTGTATCAGTTCAGAATTTGGGGTCCAGCCGCAACTTAGGCTTTAACCACCTTTACAACGTGCTGATTGTATCAGTTCAGAATTTGGGGTCCAGCCGCAACTATCTTGTCAGGGGCGTAGCACGTTTGGCATTGTATCAGTTCAGAATTTGGGGTCCAGCCGCAACTCATCAAGATCCAAGCTGCGGATGCTGTCGATTGTATCAGTTCAGAATTTGGGGTCCAGCCGCAACTTAGTCTGCCAGTGAATCCTTTTACCGTGTATTGTATCAGTTCAGAATTTGGGGTCCAGCCGCAACTTTCTTTGCGATTGCATCCATTTGCTTTTATTGTATCAGTTCAGAATTTGGGGTCCAGCCGCAACTGCCAGGTTCGCCGGTCAGTTTCTGGCCGGATTGTATCAGTTCAGAATTTGGGGTCCAGCCACAACATGACTGACAATGTAATCACTTTGGGAAACATTGTATCAGTTCAGAATTTGGGGTCCAGCCGCAACCGGCAGCGTTTTCTACGCTCATGTAGACTTATTGTATCAGTTCAGAATTTGGGGTCCAGCCGCAACTGCTGGATAACGGCATTGAAGAAGAAACCGATTGTATCAGTTCAGAATTTGGGGTCCAGCCGCAATTCCCTAGCCTGCCTTTCCTTTGCTGATGCCATTGTATCAGTTCAGAATTTGGGGTCCAGCCGCAACACGCCGCTCCGCAATGCCGTCGCCGTCGAATTGTATCAGTTCAGAATTTGGGGTCCAGCCGCAACTCTTCGGCCTGCCGCCAGACTTTTAGGATATTGTATCAGTTCAGAATTTGGGGTCCAGCCGCAACGGCTTGACCAGAAAGATGTCAGTCTTGGGGATTGTATCAGTTCAGAATTTGGGGTCCAGCCGCAACTTGTAACAGTGTTGAAGGTACGGGAAACATATTGTATCAGTTCAAAATTTGGGGTCCAGCCGCAACTCGCCATAAACCATGTTGGCGGTCTGGTCATTGTATCAGTTCAGAATTTGGGGTCCAGTCGCAACGTGCCGATGTACTTGCCTGATTTATGGGTGTCATTTTTCATTAGTGTACCTTTCATTTGTTTTAGGCCGCTTGCGGTGCAACGAGGACGGTCGTTCCGGCCGTCTTGAGCGACCGGGCATAGCCCCGCATAGGGATGTAGATGTCAGAGGTGTTGGTACTTAGATGCCGCTGCATCACGCTGATCGCCGCATCCTTGTGCTCGCCGCCCAGGACGGGATTCGTAGCCGCTAGGAGATGGAGCATGACTTCGGCGAGGCCGCGGACAGTGCCAACCGCGCGCGGGGTCAGCATGTATCGCTGCTCAGTGCCACTCGAGCTCAGGATCGGGGCGCCGCTCCGGTTAGTGATGACGTCACCGTAGTTCTCGAGCTTGAGATACGGCAGGCTCTCGGTCCGCGAGATCGGGCGACGGACAAAGACCCGGTCTCCGAACTCACGCAAAATCTGCTCGCGCTGCACGATCGCATAGCGCGCGTCGGCAGACAGGTTGTTGATGAGCAGCATCGGCTCGAGAAGGCCGTTGGCCTCACGGACCGGCGCGATTGCATCGTATTTTTTGAGGGCCTCATCGATCGACTCGCGGTCCGGCGTTACCGGGACGATAACAAGATCGGTGTAGCTCGCTACATGCTCGTCGAATGCCTGCCGGGACTGACCTGCAGTACCCGCTGAGTCGACAACAACGACCTGGTCCGGGGTGCCAGTCTCGATGGCGTTTTCGACAGCCGAAAACGCCTCAGCTGCCTGACCCGAGAAAATCGAGAACATGCGCCCGCCCTGCGTCGCGGCGGACTGGTAGCTGTTACGATGAATGTCGGTCTGCACGACGATCGCGGCTTCTGTATTGCCTGTCGCCAGGCCGATGCCGTGCGCGATCGAGTACGAGATGAGGGTCTTGCCGACCCCGCCTTTGCCGGATCCGACCATAACCGATCTGGCAGACTGCGGCGGGACGGACATGAGCTTTTCGATATACTCTTTCATTTGATGATCCTCCTGATCACTTGCTGCGGCGACGGTGGTACGTAGCCGAGGCTACCTGTTGTGCCGCCTGTTTGATGATGCTTGCTTGGGTGGTCTGGCTGTGCTCGGACGACAGCAGGCTCTTGCAGATCTCGATAATGATCCGCGAGATCCCAAAGCGAGACGGAGCCGTCGGTGCGGCCGCACTGACGCGTGCAACCAGGTAATAGAGATCGGCGAGATCCTCGCGCGGCGCACGCAGCATGATCTGGACCATATCCGGTTCAGCGGCGGCTGCCGCCTCTGCCGAACGGCGCATGCTCGTCAGTAAGTCAGGTGTCTCGTTCAGATGGATAGCGGCAGACTTTTTCCGGGGCGCAGGTTTTGTTGTCACCTTCTGATCAATGGCAACTGCGGCGGTAGTATCGTCGACGATGTCGTTGACATCATGAGCGGCCGACTCTGTCGATGCCTGGTTCACCAATTTATTAAACATTTTATTCTCACTAACGCGATTAAAATTAGTAGGGTTATTTATATAATATACACGAGTAATAATAGAGATCAAGTTAACGGCAGAAATATCGTTTACAATTTTAGCTATCTTATCGGCATTAATACCCTAAATGGGATTAACCAAATAAATATATTCAATATCATTAATCGTACTAACCTTGTTAAACCACCAAGGCGCTTAACGATATAAACAGATTAACAGTTGGTACACATTTAACGCTGTTAATCTGGCGCCAAGTGGGTGATCGATCGAAAACTTGTTGCACATTTTAAATGTGTAACAAGTTTAGTAGTTTAACGGAAACGTGAATCTTACCACCCTCTTCCTGAGCCGCGAGCCGAAGGCGAGCACGTTTTACCGCGCCTTCGGCGCGGTCGTTTGTAATATTTGGCCGGCGCCAGAAAATGAACCAAAAACAACAAAAGTATTTTACCCCTCATACCTGTCGGAGCGTTGCTCCTACTATGGCGCCTGCTGGCGCCTAAAAACAACCAAAAAACCGCAGAAAACCGCCATATATAAAATGCGATTTTTAAGCGTTTTGAAAAATACAAAAGTAAGCGTATAATATATGTAATCCACAGTTATTAAAAGGTATTCTGATATGGTAAAAAAACTAAACAAAACGCAAAACAAACGCGCGAGGGAGGAGGGTACTGAGCGCGCCAGCATCACGTTGCCAGCGAGCGAAATGGCAGCCCTTCGCCGTCTATCTAAGGCACGAATGATGTCGGTGTCGGCGGTCGTTAGCGAGTTCGTGCGCCGCGGCCTGAGCGCAGAAGAAGGGATGGAATCCCTTCGCGCAACGGTCACTGACGCACTAAATGGCATCTCTCTAGAGGCTACTAAAGACAATTCAAATGCAGCAAACGACATTAAGATTGCCGCGATCATCAAGCTTATCGAGGAGGCAATTGAAACAAGCCGCGACGCAAAATTCGAAATCACCGAAGCTCGCCGCGTCGATATATCGAGCGTAAATAGCCGCTTACTTAAAGTGGATGACTACCTAAAAAACGATCTTGTCGAAAAATTGAGTGCGGAATTTCGCAGCAACTTTGCCGTCATCGCCAACAAGTTGACCGACGTCATGAGCGAGAGAGAAAAAGCTGGAAAGGGTGTCAGTAACAACAGCCTCCCAGCTCAAAGAGACATTGAAAAACTCAATGCATCGATTCACGCTAGCCACATAGCGCTCGCGAAAAAGATGGATGGCATGGTGCAGATGATCCAGGCGATCGACCGTGTTTTGGCGGTCGACGATGACGGGGCAAACAACCCGGCTAAAATGAGCATGTGAGACCATGGTAGCGACAACAAAAAAGATCGCCGGTGGTCGTGACGCGGGCGACTATTATCTCGGCAAAAGCGCTCAGGAAGACAATTACTACATCGGTGACGGTGAAGAGGCGTTGACCTTTTTCTCTCTCCACGACGCCTTTGTGCGAACCGGCGACCGGGTCACGAACGGGATGTTTCGAGACATGCTCGAAGGCTATGCGCCAGACTATCTCTATACTGAGGGCGCAGACCGTTATGCGTCGGCGCGTTTCGCTGACAACAGCATGCCTGCAGTTGAGCCGCGAGGCTCGATGGCAGACATTTTTATGTCGGCACAGCGCAACAGCGAAGACTTAGACGATAAAAAATCATGGCGAGCAGTTCGCCAAAATAGTGGGCGCGAAATACAAGGAGACGACACAGATCCAGTCGGCGCGATCGATCTGACCCTATCTATGGATAAATCTCAAAGTGCGCTGTGGGCGGCAGTCGAGATGTCTGATGACGAGGATCTGAAAGCTGCGATGGGCGAGGCGCACAAGCGCGCTTACCAGGCGACTCTTGAGCAGCTGAAGGCAACTGGCGCGCTAATTTGCACCCGGATGGGCGAGGATGGCGAGCTCAGACATTTCGAGGCCGACGATTTCGTTGCAGCCGCGGCCATGCACTCGACCAGTCGAGAGGGAGATCCGCAGCGGCACACGCATGTTGTCATTCAGAATGCCGGCTACTGGTGGGACCAAAAGAAAGCCACATGGCGGACAAACGCGCTCGATGCAAAAGAGATCGTGCTGCGTAAAAAGGCGATCGGCGCGATCTACCGGGCGGCTGTAGCGGCCGAGGTCGGACAGATACAGGGATTTGAAAACATCACGTCCGTCGACGCAAACGGATACACCCGGATCAACGCAATTCCAGACGAAGTCATCGAGATGTGGTCCAAGCGCGAAGAGAGAGCGAAGGTTGTCGCCCGGGAGCGAGGGCAGATCTGGGAAGAGATGACGGGTGCGCAGCGCGATGCGCTGATCCAAGAACTTCGGCCCAAGAAGCGTGCATATGAGGAAACTGAGAGCTGCGAGCACTGGAGATCCGAGCTCGAAGAGATCGGTCTCTCACCGGACGCCCTCATAAAGCGGGTCCGGGAGGCTGCCCGGGTTGCCGCTCTGTCCGACGACCAGATCTTCGACCAGGCTCTCGAGCGTCTCGATGACGAGGCCGTCTACCAGGATTACAAAGTTCTGGCGAAGCTGGCAGAGGCTGCGCAGGGTCAGAGATCGCCGACGGCGATCATCGATCTGGCGGAAAAATTCAAGCGCGAGCGCCTTTTAAGCTTGGGCTTCGACGACGAAAATCGCCCTGTCTTCACGACCCAGGAACAGCTGGATCGTGAGATCCGCATCCTCGGAATTGCAAAAGCTGGGCTATTTTGCCGGGAGTGGATCCCCGATCTCGACGCGGTCGTTGACAAAAAAATGGCCGATTTCGAGCGCCGTAACGGGTTCCGCATGAGCGAAGAGCAGGAGGGGGCCGTGAAGAAGGCCTTGGAAGGAAACCGCATCTCCGTCATCCAAGGGTTTGCCGGCGCGGGAAAAACAACGGCTGCACGAGGATTCTGCGAGGCCTTTCAGGAAAACGGAAACCGTGTTCTGGGGGCCGCACCGTCTTGGAAGGCGGCTGGTGTGCTGGGAGGAGAAACCGGCGTCGAAGCAACCGCCATCCAGGGCTTCGTTCTTGATCTCGAGAGTGGCAAGCGGCAGCTCGATGAAAACGACGTCATCGTCCTGGACGAGGGTGGCATGGTCGACAGCATAACCATGTCGACCCTCGTAAACGCGGTCGAGGCGGCGAATGCAAAGCTGGTCATTATGGGCGACACGCAGCAGCTGTCGGCCGTCGATAAAGGCTCGCCGCTTCAAACGATTGTGTCTCGAGTCCCGGAGTGCGCGACGGAGATCACAGAAGTCCGGCGGCAGAACGAGGCATGGCAGAGACAGGCCAGTGAACTGATGAATGCGGTCGATGCCACCGAACGTCAGCTCGACGAAAATGGAAAAGCCAGCCGTCCATCGAAGATAAGCGAGGCGCTCGTAGCATACGACGAAAGGGGTTTTGTTCGCGTAACCCAAGACAGGGAAGACGCATACAAAAAAATCCGCGGTGAGTGTTTGGATGCCCTGTCTCGTGATCGAGACCATGTCGCACTGACAATCAAAAACGTGGACGTGGTCGAGCTCAACAAGGACTTGCGGCGGATCTACCGTGAACAAGGGCGGATCACCGGCGAGGATGTCACGGTAAACGTCGTGACCCGCGGCGGCGAAAAGCGGAAAAATGAGACGGAGGAACTCAGAATCGCTGTCGGCGATCGGCTAATGATGGGTGAAACCCTTTCCCTTCGAGTCATCTCCGGAAGCGGTGAAGGTGGCGAGCATCAGATTCGCCGGTCCGAACTCGTGACAATCCGGGAGATCGAAAACACAGGCAACGGACCAACTCTGACCCTGTCTGTAGGACAGGATCAGAATGGCAACGAGATCCTGGTAAAGGGTGGCTGGGGCGAGTTCATCGGCCGACGGGACGGCGCTACAGCTGATCGCCCGGAGGCCCCATTTTTACAGCACGGGTACGCTATGACGGTCGCATCTTCCCAGGGGATGACGGTTGATGGGGACGTGTCCGTGCTCGCTGCAGGTGGATTCACGGCGAACACGACTCTGGTCGCAGGAACGCGGCATCGAGACAACGTCCACTGGACGGTCTCGGGGGACGTCTATCGAGAGAGGATTTACAAGTCCCGGACCCAGCAGGACCTGCGATGCGCGACAGAGAAGGAGGCCTACGAGGCGTTCGAGCGCGAGGCTAATGCCGACGGACGAAAGGTTAATGCGATCGACTACCAACCATCGAACGACGTCAACTTGAACGTCGACATCGAAGCGCGACGAGCAGTTCGAGAGCGTGACAGAAAAGCGCGGGAGATTGACAGTCGATCAGCGGTCGACCCGAAGCAAACTTCAGACGACAAAACTATCGAATCTTCAAAAGATATCGACTGCGGCGGATGGCAAAAACATTGGCGGCCGCCCGAGAAAACGTACGAGCTGGAAATCCAGTAAAAACAAAACTTGCACCTTGAGGTTTAATAAAATTGTGTTCGTGATAAATTTAACGCGACATATTGACTTTGTTATGAGCAGGGCGTATCTTTAGGGCTCACTCTGACCATCAAGCAATTGATCGGGCAAAAATAGCAGAAAAACCCCGCCCCTCTTGAACTGACCCCATTAAGTTGGACGGTTTATAGGCTTGGATAGTTTGAGGGCTGGGTTCTGTATTGTACAGGGCTCAGCCCGTTCAGTTTGAGTTTGATGCGGTCATGATTGTAGTAGCGGATATAGTCTTCGATTCCGTTTTGCAGCGCGGTGATGTTCTCGAAGCGGCTTTGACGGAAGAACTCGGATTTGAGGGTGCCGAAGAAGCTCTCCATGGCTGCGTTATCATAGCAGTTCCCTTTGCGTGACATGCTTTGGCTTATGTTGTGGCCTCGCAGCATGTGTCGCCATGCAGGTATCTGGTATTGCCAGCCCTGGTCGGAATGCAGGATGGGACGGTCTTCGTCCCGCAGTCGTTTCACCGCCCTATCGAGCATGGTTTCGACGAGTTTGAACACCGGACGTCTGGCTGTTTCGAAGGCGATGATCTCTCCGTTGTAGAGATCCATGATAGGCGACAGATAGAGCTTTTGCCCGGCCACAGCGAATTCCGTCACATCGGTCACCCATTTCTGATTGGCACGCCTGGCGGTGAACTGCCGCTTGATGAGATCGGGTGCCACGCGCGCCGCCCTCCCCTTGTAAGAACGATATTTCTTCGGCCTGACGATGGACCGTAAGTCGAGTTCGCCCATCAACCGCTGAACGGTCTTGTGATTGACCGTCTCTCCGGCCCCACGCAAGGCGGCGGTCACCCGGCGATACCCGTAACGCCCCTTATGCGCTGCAAAGACCGACTTGATCCTGTCCTTCAATGCCGCATGCCGGTCGGGCCGGGTCAAGATCTTTTGGTGATAGTAGAAGGTGCTGCGGGCCAGCCCAGAAACCTCAAGGAGACCCTGAAGCGGATGATCCTGCCTTAACGCCTGGACGGTTTGCGCTTTTTGGGCGCTTGTTCCCGCGTTAAGGCATCCAGCTTTTTTAGGTAGGCGTTCTCCATGCGGAGATGCTGCAACTCCGCCAGAAGGTCATCGCGGCTCTTGTCCTTATCGTCCACGGGTCCCTCAGATCCAGCTGGCTTGCGTGACTTAGACACCGTTGCCGGTCTCCCTTTGCGGCGAGGGGCAAGCGCCGCCAGCCCGCCGCTTTCATAGCGTTGTTCCCAGTCCGAGAGGCAGCCAGCATTGCGGATGTTGTAAAGGGCAGCCACCTGACGGCGCGAAAGACCATCCTCCCACATCCGCTGCAAAACCGACAGCTTGAACGCGGCATCATAATGGCTGAATTTCTTCTTAAGCCCGGCTTCTCCATGGATAGCGTGAACCGATACCCACTGGCGAACCATAGAGGGGTCGATCCCAAAATGATCCCCTACGTCCCGGTAACTACGCGCACCGCCACCATAAAACTCAACAACAGACAGCTTGAATGAAAAACTGTATTTCGACATGAAAACCCCCGAAGGTCGGTGTCCAACTTTCGGGGGTCAGTTCACTCTCGGCGGGGTTTTTCATTTTCTGGCGCCGGCCGAAAATCCGATCGCTGTTTTTTCGGCTGAAACACCCCAATGTTTCGCCTGATATCCATTTTTTTCGGCTGGTTTTCGGCTAGGGTTTCAATGAAACCAATGACTTAAACCGAACAACGAAAATCTCGGGAAAAAGAAGACATATATAGAGGGAACTCTTCCCTTTCACGTATCTCTTATTTACTTATTTTTCGTTTAGTAAGGTAAGTAATTGAAAAACAACAAAACACAGCCGAAAACCAGCCGAAAACCAGCCGAAAACCAGCCGAAACTTGCCGAAAAAGCGAAACGAAACTGGACTCGCCTTTACCAAACGTTTGAATGTGTTTTTAGTATGTTGTGCACGGTTTTTATTTTGACATAAGTCGGGTTTTTGGTTATTGTACGCATGCTATTTTTAAACGGAGTTATTATGACAAATCTAACGTCCGCGGCCGCGAACACGAACGGCCCTGTTTTCGACGATGCCCTTTTTATGGACCTCGTATCGTCCTTGTCTGTTGCTGCAAGTCAGGCTAAATCCGATGGTATTTCGATTACAGGCGTGCCTGGCGCGCGGGAGATGCTCACTCAGTTCGAGCAGAACTTTCCGACTCAATTTGATGAATTTGTTGCACGAGCGGATATACGTAGCGTCCTAACTCAATCGGTTAATCGCGCAGCATCGAGGCGCTCAAAGCGTAGCGTCGAAAATAAGTTTCGGGACGGACGCCTCTATGGTTGTGAACACTTCCGTGCTCTTGGAATTTCCAATAATGCAGGAAAAGTATATTGCTACGTGTGGAATGATGACGTCGAAATGGTTCAGATTTTTGATGTAGATCGCCTCGATGCTGCGCGACTCTCAAAACTCGCTGACGTTTCCTGGTGGCACTTTAAATATCCGCCAGTTGGTAAAGGCGAGTCTCCTAACTGGCTCAGCGCAGCGCGCGATGTGGTCATGCTCTGCAAGTCAATGGGCTATTTTCAAGCGAGCCGGCTGCGGGGACTTGGCATCTGGCAAGATTGCGGCCGAACCGTCGCACA
This sequence comes from Alphaproteobacteria bacterium, assembly GCA_963691885.1. Lineage (GTDB taxonomy): Bacteria > Pseudomonadota > Alphaproteobacteria > UBA8366 > Aestuariispiraceae. Next base: position 5,056,389 of record OY829843.1, on the reverse strand, counting down.
CCTCGGCGATCGGCTGCTTGTCAATGGCATCGAGACCAGTCTGAGTGATTTTGATGGCGACCATGTCTATCAACAACAGGAACCACTTCCTCTTGATCTCGATGGTCCTGACCTAAGTCCAGTCGAGGTCCAGAGCATCATTGACGGTCTGCGGCTAGTTAGTTGGGGGACTGATCCGGAGACCTCAGCGCACCTGTTTTGGGGATGGATCGCAGCATCGGTGATCTGCGGTCTCATGCCTGTGCGGCCCAATATGTGGGTTCATGGCGCATCAAACAGCGGTAAAAGCTGGCTGTACAACCGCGTCGCAGCGCCGGCCTTGATGGGTTTTTCGGTCAATGCCGTGAGCGCATCGACGGAGGCGGGCATCAGACAAAAGATCGGAATCCATTCCCAGCCGCTCTTGCTGGATGAGGCGGAGAGCGAAAGCGATGAAGCGCGTGACCGCATGGCGAAGATCATTGAGATGACGCGAGCGTCGTATCAGGAGATGGATGCCCAGCTGCTGAAAGGAACGACAAACCACCTGGGTCAGAGTTTTCAGATGCGAACGATGGCTGCGTTTTTTGCCATTGGCGTCGGTGTTCGGGAAGAGCAGGATCTCAACCGCACATGTGTGCTCGAGGTCCAGCGATTTGATAGCTCTACTCCCGAAAAAGATCAGGCGGTCGCGCGTCGAAAGCTTAAGATCGAGCAGCATTTGTCACCACTCACAGATGCAGGTTTTTCCGGTCGATTGTTCAAGACGATGCTTAGCCTTGGTCCGCGTGTCGGGCGCAATCAAAAGGCTCTGCGTCGGGCAATGTCTACATTAAATCTTGGTGACCGGACGAGCGACTGGATGAGCTGCTTGATCGCAGCCAGTCTGACGAGCGTCAGTCGTCAGGAGGTGAGCGACGACGAGGCTCTTGAGATCGTCCGCGGTGATTTCGAGGGGATTCCGCTGCGTCTTGCCGAATTTGCGCCTGCTCCTGGCTCGGCATCGACCGACATCAGGGATTACATTCTGAACGCGCGGGCCGAGGTTGACTTGGACCTGACAACCCAAGTCTTGCCGATCCGGATAATCATCGATCGGGCAATCACCGCCGAATCTGATCGTGAATGCGATCGCTATCGTGCAGCGCTATCGAGCGCAGGGATTAGGTACGAGATTGGCGAGCGGCCCGAGCTCTGGGTTGCAAATCGAGGTCCCGAGATATCCCGGACACTGACAGGCTATAAGTACTCCGGTAGCCACGCAAAACTGCTCAGAAGCTGCACTGCGAGTGCGAGTTCAAGTGGAACGAAATCGCGCCGATTTGGTGTGACGGATACCGCTTACACGATCATTCCGGTCAGCGAGTTTATTGGTAAAGTATGACATTCGGGTGATTAACCGAACAGCTTTTTAGACTCTTCCTGCGCGGACTGGATCGCTTTGATAAAAGTAGATTTGCTCCGCTTATCGGCCTTACTCTGTGCTGCGCGCCGCTCTTTAGCCAAAACAAAATCGAGAATCTCAGCCAATTTATACTAACTTTCTATACATGCATGAGATCTAAGACCGGCAGCCCGGTCACTTACTAATAGTGTATAGTATAATTTGGATGCGTTTGAAAGTCAATTTTGGCATATAAATCTGGACAAAGAGGGTGATTCGTCCTACTTTAATTTATGATAGGGGCAGGGTGTATTCCCCATCGCTTTAGGGTCAACCGGGTTGCAGCCTGGGTGGCCCTATTCTTTTTCGCTCTTTGGTTTCTGTTTTTTTGTCGGTTACGCTCGATATGTCGTGATTAGCAGAATTGCCATATTATTTAACGTGTTTACAATATATAAAACACGCTGTATTATACTTAAGTGACAAAAGATAATAGTAAAATGATACGCTGGCTCTCCAGGTCGACGCTCGCTGTTTATATCGACGTGACAGTGAACACTGTCGACGCGATGGTGCGTGATGGACGACTGCCAAGGCCGACGTACAAGCTTGGCCGGCCCCGTTGGGATCGGTTGTCTGTTGATGATTGGATGGATAACTCCAACGACAATCTCGTAAATGGTTTCGATGATGACTTTGACGCGATCCTCGAACGGTTTGGCAACTGACGTCTAAACATTTAAACGTGGATTATGCCACGCAAACCAAAAAATCTACCATATGTTAAATCTGTGCGAGCCCGCGGTAAATTATACTCTTATTTTTCGAGAGGCGGCCAACGTATTAGGCTGATTGGCGAGCCAGGATCGCCTGAATTTATGGCCAGTTACACAGCTGCTTTGACAGACTCTGTTGATACGGACGCTGCCGGTGCCAGATCGGGAAGCATCGGATGGTTGTGCCTGGAGTACCGTCGGTCACTTGTTTTTAGACAAAAGGCTAAAAAAACGCAGGCTCAGTATCTGCAGACGATGCGTATGCTCGAAGATTCAATGGCAGACTTTCCGATCTCAGCGCTTACGCGGTCAAAGTTAGTTCAACTCCGAAACAAGCTTGGAGAGAGATCTCCGTCTTCTGCAAATGGCTTCGTGCGTTCGTTTTCGGCGATCCTCAGCTGGGGTATGCAACAACACGATAGTATCGTTAAGACCAATCCTGCTGCTGGCATCACTGCGCTAAAGATTGGTCCCAAGCGGGCGGCCTGGGGGGAGCGACACATCGACATCTTTCGGGCGAGCTATGGGTGGAACACGCCAGAGCGGCTTGCTTTTGAGCTGGGTTTGCACACCGCACAGAGAGCCGGAGACATTGCAAACATGACCTGGGATGATGTTGATTTTGAGCGGTCTGAGATCCAGGTTGCACAGCAAAAAAAGAGTGGGTTTTTGGTTAATGTCCCGATCAACGACAAGTTTACAAAGATATTAAAGACGATACACGATAAACGACGGGGGCGACCAAGCAGGATTGTCATTGGTGTATCAGGTCGTGCTGTTGGACCTGACCGCCTAAAGCACATGATGTCTGATGCGATCAGAGCGATCGGTCTGCCCGATAATCTAAAATTTCACGGGCTTCGAGCCACTGCTGGGGCGCGGCTTATCGAAGCCGGTTGTGATCACGAAAAAATTGCGGCCGTTACGGGACACGAGACATTGGAGATGGCTAAAAATACGTGTCTGACACACTGGCGCGCAACCAAATTAGGGAGATAACTGATAAGATGGATCTCTAAAATGAAGGGGTCGGCGGGGCGGATTGGAAAACATCATTGGAAAACGTACTTATGTGTGTGGTCTTATAATACCTCAAAATACCTGTTAAGTATCTGATTTCGTTATGGTGCCGCAAGAGAGATTTGAACTCCCGACCCTCTGATTACAAATCAGATGCTCTACCAACTGAGCTATTGCGGCTATGGCCCTCGGGCGAGGATTACGTACCGAAAACGGGAAACGGACGCAAGCCCTGTTTTTGAGAGCGGCGGAACGAGGTTTTACCCCGGCTTCTGTGCGGTTGTGATCGCGTAGAGGGCGATGGCGGCCGCATTGGAAACATTCAGGCTGCCAACCGGGTTTTCCGCCATGGGAATCTGGACCAGTTGATCACAGTGATCGGCGGTCAGGCGGCGCATGCCATCCCCTTCTGACCCCAGAACAAGGGCGATCCGCCGGTCCGGGCGCAGGGAGGGCAGGGGATCAGCCCCATCGCCGGTCAGGCCCAATGTCCAATAGCCGGCTTCCTGCGCCTTTTCCATGGCGCGCGCCAGGTTCGTCACCCGGATTAAAGGGACGGTCTCAAGCGCGCCGCTTGCCGCCTTGGCCAGAGTTCCGGTTTCGGGCGGGGCATGGCGGTCTGTAGCAACAACCGCGCGGGCCCCAAAGATCGCGGCGGAACGGAGGATCGCGCCGACATTATGCGGGTCGGTCACCTGATCCAGAAAGATCAGCGGGGCGGATGCCGTGCCATCCAGTGCTGGGAGCACGTCTTCCAAGCCGAGCGGGTCCAGCGGTGCGCAGCGCAGGGCAAGCCCCTGATGAACAGCGCCGTCGCCCAACAGGGTTTCGAGCCTGTCACCATCGACCATTTCAACCTCGATGTTGAGGCGTGCCGGGTCTTGCCCCAAACGCTCCAGACCGGCGCGGGTTGCGAGAAGTCGGTGCGACACGCGCTCCGGGTTTTCCAGAGCGGCGCGAACCGGGTGATGCCCAAAGAGAATCAGGCCCTTGTCACGGGGTTGTCTTGTGCCTGTGTCCCCATGTGACCTGTTGTGCCTGCCGCGACTCTTGCCTCGCCCCTGCTGGGAGGCGGGTTTCTGATCAGCCGGAAAACCACCTGGTTTTCGGTCTCTTTGGTCGGGGCGTTGCCCGCTGGATTTTGACTTTTTGCGCATGACGGGCGCTGTTACGCCCAGATTGTCGGGGCTGCAAGGTTTAATTGTGTTTGGCCGCTTCCATAGGGTGAATCCGTGCCGGATTGTTGGCTTTGACCGATGCCAGACAAAAATATGGGACAGAGGGTCGAAAACAGGCGCTGGGGGAGTTGACAGCCACGCCCTCAGGTCATACACCGCAGGCCGCCGTTTACGGTAGAGGCAACGTTCCTTGTGATCGATACAGGAGGGGTGCCCGAGTGGTTAAAGGGGACGGGCTGTAAACCCGTTGGCTATGCCTACGTTGGTTCGAATCCAACCCTCTCCACCATCGGCACGGGAAACGTTGGATGCGGCGGGATTACCGCAAGCGTTCTCGCCTGTACCGAACACGGTAAAAAGCGGGTGTAGCTTAGTGGTAAAGCTCCAGCCTTCCAAGCTGGCTACGAGGGTTCGATTCCCTCCACCCGCTCCACATTATATAAGGTCGCCTGAAGGAAAGAACTGGGCCTTCATGGTTAGTGGTATTGGATCGACCGGTCTGAACGGGCCGGACATGTGCAGCAAATCTCAACCAGGGATAACTTAGAGATGGCTAAAGAGAAGTTTGAACGTAATAAGCCTCACGTCAACATTGGCACGATTGGGCATGTTGACCATGGCAAGACGACGCTGACAGCGGCGATCACAAAGGTTTTGTCCGAAGTTTACGGCGGTGCGGCGACTGATTTCGACGATATCGACAAGGCGCCAGAAGAGAAGGCCCGTGGTATCACGATCAACACGGCGCATGTTGAGTATGAGACCGATGGTCGTCACTACGCGCATGTGGACTGCCCCGGACATGCTGACTATGTGAAGAACATGATCACCGGTGCTGCCCAGATGGATGGCGCGATCCTGGTTGTTAACGCTGCTGACGGCCCGATGCCTCAGACCCGCGAGCACATCCTTCTTGCCCGTCAGGTTGGTGTTCCCTCGCTTGTTGTCTTCCTGAACAAGGTTGACCAGGTTGATGATGAGGAACTGCTTGAGCTGGTTGAGCTGGAAGTTCGTGAGCTTCTCGACAAATACGACTTCCCGGGTGACGACATTCCGATCGTTGCCGGTTCTGCTCTGGCCGCTCTCGAGAGCCGTGACCAGAATATCGGTCAGGACAAGATCGTTGAGCTGATGAAAGCTGTTGACGATTACATCCCGACGCCTGAGCGTCCTGTTGACCGTCCGTTCCTGATGCCGATTGAGGATGTGTTCTCGATTTCCGGTCGTGGTACGGTTGTAACCGGTCGTGTTGAGCAGGGTATCGTTCGCACCGGTGAAGAGATTGAGATTGTTGGTCTGAAAGAGACCACCAAGACGACCTGTACGGGTGTTGAGATGTTCCGCAAGCTGCTTGACGAAGGTCAGGCTGGCGACAATATCGGCGCGCTTCTGCGTGGTGTTGGCCGTGACGGTGTTGAGCGTGGTCAGGTTCTGGCGAAGCCGGGTTCGATCACCCCGCACACGAAGTTCAAGGCTGAAGCTTACATTCTGACGAAAGACGAGGGTGGCCGTCACACGCCGTTCTTCTCGAACTATCGTCCTCAATTCTATTTCCGCACCACCGATGTTACCGGTTCGGTAACGCTGCCAGAAGGGACCGAAATGGTCATGCCTGGCGACAATATCGGTATGGAAGTTGAGCTGATTGCCCCGATCGCCATGGACGAAGGTCTTCGTTTCGCGATCCGTGAAGGCGGCCGCACCGTGGGTGCTGGCGTCGTCGCAGGCATCATCGAGTAAAGTAATTTGGAAATACCCCTTCTTTTAGGGAAGGGGTTTTCCATATAAAATGGTAGCGTGGGAAACCGCGTTGAAGGGGTATAGCTCAGTTGGTAGAGCGACGGTCTCCAAAACCGTAGGCCCTGGGTTCAAATCCTAGTGCCCCTGCCAGTTCTGGACGGTTCCGGTCACATCCGTGATCGGAACTGTCTGATTTTTGAGGACAGTCTGCTTTTTTATCGAAATTGGCTTGCAACAGCGGTCGATGACGACTAAAAGCGCGACGCAAATACAAATGTCTCGCGACGCAGTCCAGGAACCGGTTTGGGATCGACAAGACGCGATCCGGAAACGGCTGGTATGCGGCGCGCTTATGCGTGGGTGGACAAACCCTTGATTTCCCAAATGTTTTGGGGCGATCAAAGGGCCATTGACGGGTAAGAGGGTGGTTGAACCGAAGAGGATAATGGCACCAATGGCGAAAACATCGCCGGCTCAATTCGTCAGGCAAGTACGACAGGAAGCCAACAAAGTTACATGGCCAACACGCAAAGAAACCGCCATTGCCTCGGTGATGGTGTTTGTAATGGTGGCAATCATGGCGGTGTTCTTCCTGCTTGTGGATGAAGTTATCGCTTTTGCTATCAAGCTGATTTTGGGGTGAAAGCGTCGGTTTGCCTAGGGTTTTCGAGGCAAACCGGATTTAGAGACTGTGGAAATTTAGGGCGCGTTTGAGCGTTCAGTGGTTCTGGAGAGAGTATAGTGGCAAAGCGCTGGTATGTCGTTCATGTCTATTCTGGCTTTGAAAAGCGCGTCGCTGAGTCCATCCGCGAGCAGGCAAAGATCTCGGAAGTTGACGATCTGATCGATGACGTTTTGGTCCCGACCGAGGAAGTTGTCGAGATGCGTCGCGGCCGCAAGGTCAATTCAGAACGCAAGTTTTTCCCGGGTTACATCCTGGCGAATATGGAAATGAACGATATCACCTGGCATCTGGTCAGCAATACGCCAAAGGTGACGGGTTTTCTTGGTACAGGAAACCGCCCATCACCGATCAGCAACAAGGAAGCTGAGCGTATCCTCCACCAGGTCAAGGAAGGGGTCGACCGGCCGAAACCGTCTGTCACCTTCGATATTGGCGAACAGATTCGCGTGTCTGATGGTCCGTTCACATCCTTCAACGGTGTTGTTGAAGATGTGGACGAGGAAAAGGCACGTCTCAAAGTTACGGTGTCGATCTTTGGTCGCGCGACACCAGTAGAGCTCGAATACTCGCAGGTTGAGAAGACCTGAGGATCATCTGATCCAAGGGGCTTGTTGGGAGTAGACGGGAAGTGACCAGAACTGTTGCGCGGGAGGCTGATCCTCAAAAGTCCTGAGGGGCCGTACCGCGGATACTGACACTTAAATGAGGTCGAGTTTAGGGACCTCGCTGTGAAAGGTTAGTGAAATGGCAAAGAAAATCGCGGGCTATATCAAGCTCGAAGTCAAGGCGGGGCAGGCAAACCCTTCTCCACCGATCGGGCCGGCGCTGGGTCAGCGCGGTCTGAACATTATGGAATTCTGTAAGGCGTTTAACGCTGCAACACAGAATGTTGAATCCGGAACGCCGACGCCGGTGGTTATCACCGCGTTTGAAGACCGCAGTTTCACATTCGTGACCAAAACCTCACCGGCTTCCTATTTCCTAAAAAAGGCGGCTGGCGTTGGCAAAGGCTCTTCCATCCCCAACCGGGACAAGGTTGGCAAGGTCACCAAAGCTCAGGTTCGGGAGATCGCTGAGACGAAACTGAAAGACATGAATGCCAATGACGTCGAGGCCGCGATGCTTTCCATCGCCGGTACCGCGCGCTCCATGGGCATCGAGGTTGTGGAGTAATCATCATGGCGAAAACCGGAAAGCGCTTGCGCAACATCTATACAAACATCGACACCAAATCGGTCATGTCGGTGGAAGACGCCATCAAAGCTCTGAAAGAAGCAGCTGCTTCTGCAAAGTTTGATGAAACTGTCGAAATTTCCATGAACCTCGGTATCGATCCCCGTCACGCGGATCAGCAGGTTCGCGGCGCGGTTCAACTGCCAAACGGAACAGGTAAATCCGTTCGCGTTGCTGTATTCGCCCGCGGTGACAAGGCTGAAGAAGCCAAAGCTGCTGGTGCAGATATTGTTGGCGCCGAAGATCTGATGGAACAGATCCAGGGTGGCATGATGGATTTTGAGCGTTGCATCGCCTCACCCGACATGATGGCCATCGTTGGTCGTCTGGGTAAGGTCCTGGGCCCGCGCAACCTGATGCCGAATCCGAAGCTTGGTACAGTGACCCCGAATGTTGCCGACGCTGTTAAAACGGCCAAGGGTGGTGAGGTTCAGTTCCGTGCTGAGAAAGCCGGGATCATCCATGCCGGTGTTGGCAAGGCTTCTTTCACGGAAGAAGCCCTGGTTGAGAATGTAAAGACCTTTGTAAACGCCATCGTGGGCGCAAAGCCCGCTGGCGCAAAGGGAACTTTCGTAAAACGGATCTCTGTATCCTCGACCATGGGACCGGGCATCAAGCTCGATCCCGCGGCGATGATGCCATAAGAGATCTCGTTTAAAGGAATTCCGTCTTTACCCGATGGGCAGAGGCGGATGGCGAGGCGGATCGGAAATCGGGTGGTAATGCCACCTCAATTGAAGATCCGCAGAGCCTGTCCGAGATTGGCGGTGACCGCCGGGAACTAGAGAGCCCGTTGGTTTTAAACGATCTGTACCGGAGCGATCCGGTCAAATCAGGCCTCCATGAGATAGGTAGGTATGGCGTGTTTGTTCGGATGCCACGGCACCGACACCAACATTCTGGACCTTATCGGACAGGTAAATCGGGCGTCGCGCCCCGTGGTCAAACGACCACTGAGTGCGGCGTTTAAAGAAACCGGTCCGGTTCTCTGTCGGAATAATCCGCGCAGGGGCGAAGGCCAGAGTAACGGAGACCTGATTAATGGACCGTGCACGTAAACAAGAACTTGTTGACGAACTGCACGAGACGTTTGAAGCAGCCAGCCTTGTGGTGGTTACCCACCAGCAGGGTCTGACCGTTTCTGAAGTCTCTACTCTTCGGGAAAAGATGCGCGAGCAGGGGGCCGGTTATCGGGTCACCAAAAATACGCTCGCAAAGATTGCCCTGGAGGGAACCAAATTTGAGTACCTGAAAGACCAGTTTACCGGTCCGACGGCTGTCGCTTTCTCTGTTGATCCGATTGCTGCTGCAAAAGTTGCAACAGCTTTCGAAAAGGAAGCGAAAGACAAGTTCACGATCATCGCTGGTGGTTTGGACGAGAAAGCAATGGACGCAGGCGACATCAAGACGCTCGCAACCCTTCCTTCGCTCGACGAACTGCGTGGTAAAATCGTTGGCTTGCTGCAGGCCCCGGCCACCAAGGTCGCCAGTACAATTCAGGCCCCTGCCGGTCAGCTGGCACGCGTTTTCGGCGCGTACGGCTCGTCAGGTGCGTGACGTCAGATTTGGGTGTCATTCGACAACTAATACCATACCGAAAGCCATAGGAGAGATAAGACAATGGCCGATTTAGAAAAACTCGCGGACGAACTTTCCGCACTGACCGTTCTGGAAGCTGCTGAGCTGTCCAAAATGCTCGAAGAAAAGTGGGGCGTTAGCGCTGCTGCTCCTGTTGCTGTTGCTGCAGTTGCAGGTGGTGGTGATGCCGGTGCGGCCGCTGCTGAAGAGAAAGACAGCTTTGACGTTATCCTTGCAGCCGCTGGCGACAAGAAAATCAACGTCATTAAAGAAGTCCGTGCCATCACCGGTCTTGGCCTGAAAGAAGCCAAGGATCTGGTTGAAGGTGCACCGAAACCCGTTAAGGAAGGTGCAGCCAAGGACGAAGCTGAAGAGCTGAAGAAGAAACTTGAAGAAGCCGGCGCAACCGTCGAACTCAAGTAATCTTTGCGTAATCATCGGTCGGATCCTTTGATCCGGCCGGTTGGTTGCAACCCTGTGACCGGGTAGCCGCTGATTGGTGGATCATCTGGAAGCAGTTTGAATACAGGTTCAAACGCCTTGAGAAATCTAGAGTTCTCAGTGGTGTCGGGACCGGAAACGAGAGAGGGGTGAGCCGGGTTACGGCGTCGCCCCTGTCGCGTCTTCTCGATAGGGTATCGTTTTTTGTGGTGCCACTTGGGGAGAACCTCTTCGCAGCGCCACATGTGGCAACGGGAAGAGATACGGCGTGCGGCGTTACGGTCTTGCGGACCTGATCGTCAGACACGTTTTGTGGAGCGGATTTAAGACGAGGACAATCATGGCCAATTCCTTTACCGGCAGAAAAAAGATCCGTAAGAGTTTCGGACGCCTTACAGAAATCGCGACGATGCCGAACCTGATCGAGGTTCAGAAGACATCCTATGACGCGTTTCTGCAGGTCGGCGTCGACTGGCAGGACCGCAAAAGCGTTGGTCTGCAGGAGGTTTTCTCCGGTGTGTTCCCGATCAAGGATTTCTCCGAGCGCAGCCAGCTTGAATTTGTTCGTTATGAATTGGAAAAGCCCAAATTCGATGTTGAGGAATGCCGCCAGCGTGGCATTACCTTCTCCGCGCCCCTAAAGGTGACGCTGCGGCTCGTCGTTTGGGATGTCGATGAAGAAACCGGTGCGCGCTCCATTCGCGACATCAAGGAACAGGATGTCTATATGGGCGACCTGCCACTGATGACCGATCACGGTACCTTCATCATAAACGGAACAGAGCGTGTTATCGTTTCCCAGATGCACCGCTCGCCGGGCGTGTTCTTTGACCATGACAAAGGCAAGACCCATTCCAGCGGTAAATATCTGTTTGCTGCCCGTGTAATTCCCTATCGCGGTTCCTGGCTCGATTTTGAGTTTGATGCAAAGGACATGCTGTTCGTCCGCATTGACCGTCGTCGTAAATTGCCGGCAACGACACTGTTGATGGCCCTCGACGGTGACCGGACCGCAACTGAGCGGGCCCAGGCAGAGATTGAAGGTCGCGAGTTGGACCCGCTGAAGACACATGGGATGACGGCGGACGAGATTCTTGGGTCCTTCTACAGCCTGATCACCTACGCGCACACGAAGAAGGGTTGGAAAACAGCTTTCGACCCCGAGCGTTTCCGCGGTGTGAAACTGGCCCATGATCTGATCAACGCGAAGACCGGTGAAGTTGCGGTTGAAGCTGAAACCAAGATTACGCCCCGTCTGTCCCGCAAGCTTGCAAATGACGGGCTGGAAGAAATCCTGGTCCAGACCACTGACATGATCGGACGCTTTGTCGGTCAGGATGTTGTCGCCAAAAACGGTCTGGTTCTGGCGGAAGCGGGTGATGAGATCAGCGAAGAAATGATCGCCACACTGACCGAAGCAGGCATTAAGGAAATCCCGACCCTGCATATCGATGATATCAATGTCGGGCCTTATATCCGCAATACCCTGGCCGCCGACAAGAACATCAACCGTGAAGACGCATTGATCGACATCTACCGTGTCATGCGCCCGGGTGAACCGCCGACGCTGGAAACAGCTGAGCAGCTTTTCAAAAGCCTGTTTTTCGATTCAGAGCGTTATGATCTGTCCGCCGTTGGTCGTGTGAAAATGAATTCGCGTCTGGGCTTCACACTGGATGATGCGCCGGATACCCAGCGTACGCTTCGGAAAGAAGATATCCTGTCGATCCTGAAGGTTCTGACCGAGTTGAAAGACGGTCGCGGTGAGATCGACGATATCGACCATCTCGGCAACCGTCGTGTTCGTTCAGTTGGTGAGTTGATGGAAAACCAGTATCGCGTCGGCCTGCTGCGTATGGAGCGTGCGATCCGCGAACGGATGAGCTCTGTCGAAATCGACTCTGTCATGCCGCATGATCTGATCAATGCGAAACCGGCTGCTGCCGCTGTGCGCGAGTTCTTTGGCTCCTCCCAGCTCAGCCAGTTTATGGATCAGACCAACCCGCTTGGCGAAATCACCCATAAACGCCGCCTTTCGGCACTTGGCCCGGGTGGTCTGACACGTGAGCGTGCCGGTTTTGAGGTTCGTGATGTGCACCCGACGCATTACGGTCGTATCTGTCCGATTGAGACACCGGAAGGACCGAACATCGGTCTGATCAACTCGCTGGCCACCTATGCCCGTGTTAACCAATACGGTTTCATTGAGACCCCGTATCGAAAGATCGTGGACGGTAAAGTTACCGAGGAAGTGATCTATATGTCCGCTATGGACGAGGGTCGCTACACGGTGGCTCAGGCCAATGCACCGCTGACGGACGATGGCGGTTTTGAGGAAGATCTCGTTTCCTGTCGTCGGGGTGGTGACTACATCGTTGCCCGTCCGGAAGACATCGACCTGATTGACGTCTCGCCGAAGCAACTGGTCTCGGTGGCCGCAGCACTCATCCCGTTCCTCGAGAACGATGACGCCAACCGCGCCTTGATGGGGTCGAACATGCAGCGTCAGGCCGTGCCCCTGTTGCAGGCGGATGCCCCGCTGGTCGGAACCGGCATGGAATCATCGGTTGCGAAAGATAGTGGCGTTGCCATTGTCGCCCGCCGGACCGGTGTTGTGGTGCAGGTGGATGCGACCCGTATTGTTGTGCGTTCTACGGATCTGACGGATTCCACAGACTCTGCCGTGGATATTTACAACCTGTTGAAATTCCAGCGGTCAAACCAGAACACCTGTATTACCCAGCGTCCGCTGGTGAAGGTTGGGGACCGGATTACCGCTGGCGATATCATCGCTGATGGTCCGTCCACCCAATTGGGTGAACTGGCTCTGGGGCGTAACGTGCTCGTCGCGTTCATGCCCTGGAACGGCTACAACTACGAAGATTCGATCCTGATTTCTGAGCGCATCGTGCGTGATGACGTCTTCACCTCAATCCATATTGAGGAATTTGAGGTCATGGCGCGTGATACCAAGCTGGGTCAGGAAGAGATCACCCGTGACATTCCCAATGTCGGTGAAGAAGCCCTGAAAAACCTCGATGAGGCCGGTATCGTCTATATCGGTGCAGAGGTTGAGGCAGGTGATATTCTGGTTGGTAAGGTAACGCCTAAAGGCGAAAGCCCGATGACGCCGGAAGAAAAACTGCTTCGCGCCATCTTTGGTGAGAAAGCGTCTGACGTGCGCGATACCTCACTGAAAGTGCCGCCAGGTGACAAAGGGACCGTCGTTGAGGTTCGCGTCTTCTCCCGTCGCGGGATCGACAAGGACGAACGTGCTCTCGCAATCGAACGCGCTGAGATCGAGAAGCTGGCGAAAGACCGGGATGACGAAAAGTCGATCCTGGAAACATCTTTCCGCACCCGCTTTGTCGAAATGGTTCTCGACCGCAAGGTTGTGACCGGCCCGAAAGGGGTGAAGATCGATGTCGCGAGTGCCGAAGCGCTTGACGAGTTGACCACCGGTCAGCTGCGCCAGATCGTGGTTGATGACGACGCCGTCAATGATGAGCTCGACGCTTATCGCAAGGTTCTGGACGACAGCGTTGCTGCCCTTCAGGCCCGTTTCGACGACAAGGTTGAAAAGGTTCAGTCCGGCGATGAATTGCCCCCGGGTGTGATGAAAATGGTCAAAGTCTTCGTAGCTGTGAAGCGCAAGCTGCAGCCCGGTGACAAAATGGCCGGTCGTCACGGCAACAAGGGTGTGATCTCCAAGATCGTTCCGCAGGAAGATATCCCCTATCTCGAAGACGGGACACCAGTGGATATCGTCCTTAACCCGCTTGGTGTTCCAAGCCGCATGAATGTGGGGCAGATTCTGGAAACCCACCTGGGATGGGCGTCGGCCGGTCTTGGCCGTCAGGTGAACGAGGCGCTGCAGGCCTATAACAGCAGCGGCGCTCTTGAGAGCCTGAAAACATCCCTTGTCGATGTCTATGAAGATGGCAGCATCTCTGAAGACATCGGGTCGATGGATGAAAATGAGGCGGTCGAACTGGCCCGCAACATTTCCCGCGGTGTTCCGATGGCGACCCCGGTTTTTGACGGGGCGACAGAGGCGGATATCAACCAGATGCTGACCAAGGCCGGTCTTGATACATCGGGTCAGATGACCATGTATGATGGCCGTACGGGTGAGGCGTTCGATCGGAAAGTTACGGTTGGGTATATTTACATGCTCAAGCTGCACCATCTCGTCGACGACAAGATCCACGCCCGGTCGATCGGTCCTTATTCTCTTGTCACCCAGCAGCCGCTTGGCGGTAAGGCCCAGTTCGGTGGCCAGCGCTTTGGTGAGATGGAGGTCTGGGCCCTCGAAGCATATGGTGCCGCGTATACATTGCAGGAAATGCTCACGGTTAAGTCGGATGACGTATCCGGCCGAACCAAGGTATATGAATCCATTGTACGTGGTGACGATAACTTTGAGGCCGGTATTCCGGAGAGTTTCAACGTGCTGATCAAGGAACTGCGGTCCCTTGGTCTGAATGTGGAATTACACCAGGAAGACATGTAGTCGTAGATCTTGCGGTCTGTTTTGTCAGATGGCGATGTGAAACGGTAGTGATTATGATACGCGCGCCCCGTGATTTGGGGTCGCGCACTGATCCAAAGGGTCCTTCATCGACCCCTGGATTGGAAACAGCTCAGATGGGAGAGCCCAGATGAACGAATTGATGCAGATTTTCGGTCAACCCCAAGGCCCACAGAGTTTTGACGGGATCAAGATTTCGATCGCGTCGCCAGAGCGGATCCGCTCCTGGTCATTCGGGGAAATCAAAAAGCCGGAAACCATCAATTACCGTACCTTCAAGCCGGAACGCGATGGTCTGTTCTGCGCCCGTATCTTTGGCCCGATCAAGGATTACGAATGCCTGTGCGGTAAATACAAGCGGATGAAGTATAAAGGCATCGTCTGTGAAAAATGCGGTGTGGAAGTCACCCTGTCCAAGGTTCGCCGTGAGCGTATGGGCCATATCGAGCTGGCTTCGCCGGTTGCGCATATCTGGTTCCTGAAGTCACTGCCAAGCCGTATCGGCCTGTTGATGGACATGACCCTGAAGGATCTGGAGAAGGTTCTTTATTTCGAGAGCTTTGTCGTAACAGAGCCTGGCCTGACACCGCTGAAGATGAAGCAGCTTTTGTCGGAAGACGAGTATCTTGATGCCCAGGATGAATATGGCGACGAGAACTTCACCGCGAAGATCGGTGCCGAAGCCCTGAAAGACATGCTCGGCAACATCGATATCGATGAAGAGCTGGAAACCACCCGCACTGACCTGCGTGAAACGGGTTCTGAGGCGAAGCGCAAGAAACTGGTTAAACGCCTGAAGCTGCTGGAAGCCTTCCAGGAATCCGGCACCCGTCCGGAATGGATGATCCTGGATGTCGTTCCGGTCATTCCGCCGGAACTGCGCCCGCTGGTGCCGCTCGATGGTGGCCGTTTCGCAACCTCTGATCTGAACGATCTGTATCGTCGTGTTATCAACCGGAACAACCGTCTGCGCCGCCTGATTGAGCTGCGTGCGCCGGACATCATTGTCCGCAACGAAAAACGTATGCTGCAGGAATCCGTCGACGCGCTGTTCGATAACGGTCGTCGCGGTCGCGTCATCACCGGTGCTAACAAGCGTCCTCTGAAATCCCTCAGCGACATGCTGAAAGGGAAACAGGGCCGCTTCCGTCAGAACCTGCTTGGGAAGCGCGTCGATTATTCCGGTCGTTCGGTGATTGTGGTTGGTCCTGAATTGATGCTGCATCAATGCGGATTGCCCAAGAAGATGGCGCTGGAGCTGTTCAAGCCGTTTATCTATTCGAAACTGGAACTCTATGGTCTGGCGACTACGATCAAGGCGGCCAAACGCATGGTCGAGAAAGAGCGTCCGGAGGTCTGGGATATCCTCGAAGAGGTTATCCGTGAGCATCCGGTGCTGCTCAACCGTGCCCCGACACTGCACCGTCTTGGCATCCAGGCGTTTGAGCCGAAACTGATTGAAGGTAAGGCCATTCAGCTTCACCCGCTGGTCTGTGCAGCGTTCAACGCCGACTTTGACGGTGACCAGATGGCGGTCCATGTGCCGCTGTCCCTGGAAGCGCAGCTTGAAGCCCGCGTTCTGATGATGTCGACCAACAACATCCTCTCACCAGCCAACGGTAAGCCGATTATTGTGCCGTCACAGGATATCATTCTGGGTCTGTACTACATAACCCATGAACGCCTCGATCAGTTCGGCCCGCTTGTCTCGATCGACAGTGTCGAGGCGATGACCGGTGCTCTTTCACGCGCTGATATTCAGCTTCGTGACGAAGTCAAACCGATGGAACCGGTTGAGATCGACGATCCGAAAGAAGCGTTCAAGCTGTTGAGCGAAGGCAAAATCACCGCCCATCGCGTGCCGCTCTTTGCCAATATGGCTGAGATCGAGCAGGCGCTGGACGAAAACCAGCTGAACCTGCATCAGCGGATCAAAATGCTGTACGACACGGTCGATAGCGACGGCAACCCGATTACCGTGAAGGTCGTATCAACCCCGGGTCGGATGATCCTGGGGCAGATCCTGCCGAAGCATCCGCATGTGCCGTTCCATCTGATCAACCGGGTGATGACCAAAAAGGAAATCACCAATCTGATCGATATCGTCTATCGTCATACAGGTCAGAAAGAGACTGTTATCTTCTGTGACCGTCTGATGACCCTCGGCTTTACCTGGGCTGCCCGTGCCGGCATCTCCTTTGGTAAGGACGATCTGATCGTCCCGGATTCCAAAGAGCGTCTGATCAGCGAAGCGCTGACAAGCGTCAAGGAATACGAGCAACAGTATCAGGATGGTCTGATCACCCAGGGTGAGAAGTACAACAAGGTTGTCGACGTCTGGTCGTCTTGCACCGACAAGGTTGCGGACGAAATGATGAAAGGCATGTCGTCCGGTTCGACCTCTGGTCTGAACGCGGTTTACATGATGGCCCATTCGGGTGCTCGTGGTTCCGCCGCCCAGATCAAGCAGCTGGCCGGTATGCGTGGTCTGATGGCCAAGCCGTCGGGTGAGATCATCGAAACGCCGATCATCTCGAACTTTAAAGAAGGTCTTACCGTTCTCGAATACTTCAACTCCACCCACGGTGCCCGTAAGGGTCTGGCGGATACGGCGTTGAAAACGGCGAACTCCGGTTACCTGACCCGTCGTTTGGTGGACGTTGCACAGGACTGCATCATCACAGAGCATGATTGTGGAACGACCGAAGGTCTGACCATGCGTCCTGTCATTGATGGTGGCGATCTGATCGAAGGTTTGGCGGAACGAATTCTGGGCCGCTCCGCGGCCAAGGATATTGTCGATCCGCTGTCCGGTGAGGTGATTGTCGCCGCCGGTAACCTGATTGACGAGGCGACAGCCGACGCAATTGAGACCGCTGGTATCGACACGGTTGTTATCCGTTCGGTTCTGACCTGCGAGAGCAAGGTCGGTGTCTGCGGGGCTTGTTATGGTCGCGATCTGGCACGGGGTACCTCGGTCAATATCGGTGAGGCTGTCGGTGTTATCGCCGCCCAGTCGATCGGTGAACCCGGAACACAGCTGACCATGCGGACCTTCCATATTGGTGGCGCTGCCCAGCGTGGTGCGGAACAGAACTCAATCGAGAGCTCGATCGACGGTACGATCAAGATCAACAACCGTAATGTTGTTATCGACTCCGACGGCCGTCCGGTTGTCATGGGTCGGAATACCGAAGTGTTGTTGCTCGACGAAAACGGTCGCGAGCGCGCCCATCACAAACTGCCTTACGGTGCGCGTATGCGCCTCGATGATGGGGATGAGGTTGTGAAGGGGCAGACAATCGCCGATTGGGACCCTTACACCATTCCGATCATCACCGAGAAAGCCGGTATAGCCCACTATGTTGACCTGGTTGAAGGCGTCTCCGTTCGTGACGTTGTTGACGAGGCGACGGGTATTGCAAGCAAGGTGGTTGTCGACTGGAAACAGCAGGCACGTGGTCAGGATCTGAAACCACGGGTTACGCTGCGTGATGAAAATGGGGAAGTGGTTAACCTGCCAAACGGTATGGAAGCCCGCTACTTCATGTCGGTTGACGCCATTCTGTCCGTGACGAACGGGCAGGAGGTGAAAGCCGGTGACGTGCTGGCCCGTATCCCGCGTGAAGGGTCGAAAACCCGTGACATCACTGGTGGTCTGCCACGTGTTGCTGAACTCTTTGAGGCCCGTAAGCCCAAGGAATACGCGATCATCGCCGACCAGGACGGTTATGTTGAATTCGGCAAGGACTATAAGACCAAACGCCGGATCATCATTCGCCCGACCGATGAGAACCTGCCCAACACCGAGTATATGATCCCAAAAGGCAAGCATATCGCGGTTCAGGAAGGGGAATTCATCAGCAAGGGTGAAATGCTGATGGATGGTTCGCCTGTGCCACATGACATTCTGGAAGTGATGGGTGTGGAGGCACTGGCCGACTATCTCGTCAAGGAAATCCAGGACGTCTATCGTCTGCAGGGTGTGAAGATCAACGACAAGCATATTGAAGTGATCGTCCGCCAGATGCTGCAGAAGGTCGAAATCGTCGACAGCGGTGACACGTTGCTGCTGGCTGGCGAACAGGTCGATCGGGAAGAGGCAGATGCCGCCAATGAAAAGGCAATTGCCGATGGTCGCGAACCAGCGAAGATGAAGCCGGTTCTGCAGGGCATCACCAAAGCCAGCTTGCAGACCAAGTCCTTCATCTCTGCGGCGTCTTTCCAGGAAACCACGCGGGTACTTACCGAAGCTGCCGTCAACGGCAAGCAGGACGAACTCGATGGTCTGAAAGAGAACGTCATTGTCGGACGCCTGATCCCGGCTGGTACCGGATCGGTCATG
This sequence comes from Alphaproteobacteria bacterium, assembly GCA_963691885.1. Taxonomy (GTDB): domain Bacteria; phylum Pseudomonadota; class Alphaproteobacteria; order UBA8366; family Aestuariispiraceae. The sequence goes on along the minus strand of OY829843.1, from coordinate 5,037,499 downwards.
AAGAAACTGCGTCACGTTGCAAACGAGCGTGACCGGGTGATCGTGGCTGAACGCGAAGCGGAAATGGCTGCCTTGCGGGCAGAACATGAAGCCAGCGAAGCCGCTGCTGCCAGCGAAGATGAGGCACCTGCCGCTGAATAATCCAAGCTGGATAAAATTTGAGAGAGGGCTGTAACGAGAGTTGCGGCCCTTTCTTTTTGGCTTTTTGCGTGAAGAACTTTCAGATGGTTGGTTTTTCTCAACGGTCGGGTGCAAGATGACATCGGAAATTGGATTCTGTCAGGATTGCACCTCACAATGACCAGTCAAATCGAAAAGATGGCCCGTTTCAGGGCCCTCCACGAAGCGGAGGGGATTTTTGCAATTCCTAATCCCTGGACAGCCGGAACGGCAAAGCGCCTTGAGGGAATGGGATTTCCCGCGCTTGCAACGACTTCCGCCGGACTGGGGTTTGATCTGGGACTCGGCAGTTCAAATGGCGATCTCGATCGCCATCTGGTCTTGGAGAACGCAGCGACCATTGTCGCAGCAACCTCTTTGCCCGTGAATGCCGATCTGGAAAACGGTTTTGGAGACAATTCGGATGACTGCGCGGATACTATTCGAGCGGCGTATACGTGCGGCCTGGCAGGCGGGTCAATTGAAGATGCGACCGGCAACTCGCAGAATCCGATATATGAGTTTGATTTGTCCGTTCAGCGGGTGGCCGCCGCCGTTGAGGCGAAACCGCATCCGGATTTTCTGATCACCGCACGGGCTGAGAATTTTCTATGGGGTAAACGATCACTGGATGACACGATTGCCCGGCTGAAGGCGTTCGAAGCTGTGGGGGCGGATGTTCTGTATGCACCGGGCCTCCCCGATATTGAGGTGATTGCCGAGGTTTGCCGGTCGGTTGATCGCCCGGTTAATGTGGTTATGGGCCTGATCGGACCCAGATACAGCCTCTCTGAGTTGCAGGCCGTCGGCGTGAAGCGTGTTTCTGTTGGCGGTGCGCTGGCCCGCTACGCAATGGCTGCGTTCATGGAGGCGGCGCATGAGATACGGGACCACGGAACCTTTGGTTTTTCGGCCCGCGCGATCCCCGATTCCAGCGCTTGATAGGGTCATACCTGCTATCTGTTGTCCTTTAAACCGGTTAGACACCGAAATATAGGGGTTGTCTGAAATATTGTTTCGCGTTGAACTTGGTGCACGACATTTCCGTACCCCGATAATGCGTTGAAAATATGTTGGATTTGGTGCTTGACGAGAGAAGACCGACAGCATAGTTTGCGCGCTCCTCAAGCGGGGACTTGCAGTAGGTCCAATCCGCGCAGGCTGGTTCAACAGAGCCAGACAATGCGCAGACGTTGCGTCAGGCGGTTCAACGCCGGCAACGGAAAGTACCTAAACGAAGTTCCGAGGAAGCCTTGAAGTAAAAGTGAGGGATACATCCTCATCTGGGTACTCAGGAACGCGGAAAGCGAAGCGAAGCTTTGCTCCTGCGTCCTTGTTCGCGCGGTCCTGGTAAAGATTTGTCGGATTTCTGGTCCGATTTGGTCTGAAACAGGGCTGAAAGATTGAACGCTGAGCGGTTTCACAGGTGAAACGGCCGGCACAAATGACGAAGGCGACGGAAAAGAATGCCGACGATTAATCAGCTGATCCGCAAACCGCGGAAAGACAAATCAAAGCGCGATAAGGTGCCGGCCCTGCAGGCATGCCCGCAAAAGCGTGGCGTGTGCACTCGCGTTTATACAACGACACCGAAAAAGCCGAACTCGGCGCTGCGTAAAGTGGCTCGTGTTCGCCTCACCAACGGGTTTGAGGTCACAAGCTATATCCCCGGTGTTGGTCATAACCTGCAAGAACACTCAGTCGTCATGATCCGTGGCGGTCGTGTTAAGGATTTGCCCGGTGTTCGGTACCACATCATCCGCGGTACGCTCGATACACAGGGTGTTAAAGATCGTCGTCAGCGCCGTTCCAAATACGGTGTGAAGCGCCCGAAATAAGTTTCGGACGCAATTAGGAGAATTTAAGCGATGTCGCGACGTCACCAAGCCGAGAAACGTGAAATTCACCCGGACGCCAAATACGGCGACGTGGTTGTTTCCAAATTCATCAACATCGTCATGAATGACGGCAAGAAATCAGTTGCCGAAAAAATCGTGTACGGTTCCTTCGAAAACCTTGAGCAGAAAACCGGCAACGACCCGGTCAAGGTTTTCCACGAAGCACTGGAAAATGTGCGTCCCCACCTTGAAGTGCGTTCCCGCCGCGTTGGTGGCGCAACATACCAGGTTCCTGTTGAGGTTCGTGCTGACCGCGCCCAGGCTCTTGCCTTCCGCTGGTTGGTGGAGATGGCCCGCAAGCGCTCCGAAAACACCATGACCGAGCGTCTTGGCGGTGAGCTTCTCGATGCCTCGAACAACCGTGGTGCCTCGGTCAAGAAGCGTGAAGACACGCATAAGATGGCCGAAGCCAACCGCGCATTCTCGCATTATCGCTGGTAACAAAAAGATCCTGACAGGAGCTCCCCATGGCGCGCAGTCATAAACTTGAGACATACCGCAATATCGGCATTATGGCCCATATTGACGCCGGTAAGACCACCACAACAGAACGTATTCTGTTTTACACCGGTAAGTCCTACAAAATTGGCGAAGTCCATGACGGCGCCGCAACCATGGACTGGATGGAGCAGGAGCAGGAGCGTGGCATCACGATCACATCCGCTGCGACCACCTGTGAATGGAACAAACACCGCATCAACATCATCGACACCCCTGGGCACGTTGACTTCACCATTGAAGTTGAGCGTTCCTTGCGCGTTCTCGATGGTGCCGTTGCTGTTTTCGACGCTGTTGCCGGTGTTGAGCCGCAGTCCGAAACAGTTTGGCGTCAGGCTGACAAATACGGTGTTCCCCGGATGTGTTTCGTCAACAAGATGGACCGTACTGGTGCGGACTTCTTCCGTTGCGTTGATATGTTTGTGGAGCGCCTTGGTGCGACCCCGTTGGTCATCCAGCTGCCGGTTGGTGCTGAATCCGACTACAACGGCCTGATCGACCTTATTCGCATGAAGCATGTGAAATGGGGTGGTGAGGAACTCGGCGCGAAATTCGACTATGTCGACATTCCCGAGGACCTGGTTGAGCAGGCTGAAGAATACCGTGAGAAAATGGTCGAACTTGCTGTTGAGCAGGACGACGACGCTATGGAAGCCTATCTCGAAGGCAACGAGCCGGATGAGGAAACACTGATCCGTTGCATCCGTAAGGGCACCCTCGAAGGCAGCTTCGTTCCCGTCCTGAACGGTACGGCTTTCAAGAACAAGGGCGTGCAGCCGCTTCTTGACGCTGTGGTGAACTTCATGCCGTCTCCGTTGGATCTGCCGCCAGTGCAGGGTGTGAATCCAGATTCCAACGATGCGGACAGCCGTCCGTCCGAAGATGAGGCGCCGTTCTCTGCTCTCGCATTCAAGGTTATGAACGACCCTTTCGTTGGTTCGCTGACCTTTGCCCGGATCTATTCCGGCACCATGACCAAGGGCATGACTGTTGCCAACTCGGTCAAGGACAAGAAAGAGCGTGTTGGCCGTATGCTGCTTATGCATTCAAACAACCGCGAAGACATCGATGAGGCGCGTGCAGGCGACATCGTGGCCCTGGTTGGTATGAAAGATACCACAACCGGTGACACGCTGTGTGATCAGGCCAAGCCGATCATCTTGGAGCGGATGGAATTCCCTGATCCCGTTATCGAGATCGCGGTTGAGCCGAAGAGTAAGGCCGACCAGGAGAAAATGGGCATGGCGCTGGGTCGTCTTGCTGCTGAAGATCCGAGCTTCCGGGTTTCCACCGATGAAGAGAGTGGCCAGACCATCATTAAAGGGATGGGCGAACTGCATCTTGAAATCATCGTTGACCGCCTGAAGCGTGAGTTCAAGGTTGAGGCCGCGATTGGTGCGCCACAGGTGGCCTATCGTGAAACAATCACGAAGAGTGTCGACGTCGATTACACCCATAAGAAACAGACCGGTGGTTCCGGTCAGTTCGCCCGGGTCATCATGCGCTTCGATCCGTGTGAGCCAGGCGAAGAGTTTTCCTTCGAGAGCAAGATCGTCGGTGGTTCTGTTCCCCGCGAATACATTCCGGGTGTTCAGAAGGGCATCGAAAGCCAGATGGATAACGGCATCATCGCCGGCTTCCCGGTGATCGACTTCAAAGCTGTCCTGATGGATGGTGCTTTCCACGATGTTGATAGCTCGGTCATGGCCTTTGAGATCGCAGCGCGTGCTGCTTTCCGCGAAGCTATGGGCAAAGCCAACCCGAAACTTCTTGAGCCGATCATGAAGGTAGAGGTTGTGACGCCGGACGAGTATATGGGCGACATCATTGGCGACCTGAACTCCCGTCGTGGACAGGTTGGCAGCATGGATCAGCGCGGGATCGCCCGTGTCGTGACCGCAATGGTGCCATTGGCCAACATGTTTGGTTACGTGAACACCCTGCGCTCGCTCAGTCAGGGTCGTGCCCAGTACTCGATGCAATTCGATCATTACGAGCAGGTGCCGCAGGCAGTTGCTGACGAGGTTCGCGCAAAACTGGCTGGCTAACAGCCAAGAGCGCATTTGAAACAGGTAGCGGTCCGTAACGCCGAGGATAGGCCGGGCCACAAGGACAGAGGATAAAGACTATGGCTAAAGAGAAGTTTGAACGTAATAAGCCTCACGTCAACATTGGCACGATTGGGCATGTTGACCATGGCAAGACGACGCTGACAGCGGCGATCACAAAGGTTTTGTCCGAAGTTTACGGCGGTGCGGCGACTGATTTCGACGATATCGACAAGGCGCCAGAAGAGAAGGCCCGTGGTATCACGATCAACACGGCGCATGTTGAGTATGAGACCGATGGTCGTCACTACGCGCATGTGGACTGCCCCGGACATGCTGACTATGTGAAGAACATGATCACCGGTGCTGCCCAGATGGATGGCGCGATCCTGGTTGTTAACGCTGCTGACGGCCCGATGCCTCAGACCCGCGAGCACATCCTTCTTGCCCGTCAGGTTGGTGTTCCCTCGCTTGTTGTCTTCCTGAACAAGGTTGACCAGGTTGATGATGAGGAACTGCTTGAGCTGGTTGAGCTGGAAGTTCGTGAGCTTCTCGACAAATACGACTTCCCGGGTGACGACATTCCGATCGTTGCCGGTTCTGCTCTGGCCGCTCTCGAGAGCCGTGACCAGAATATCGGTCAGGACAAGATCGTTGAGCTGATGAAAGCTGTTGACGATTACATCCCGACGCCTGAGCGTCCTGTTGACCGTCCGTTCCTGATGCCGATTGAGGATGTGTTCTCGATTTCCGGTCGTGGTACGGTTGTAACCGGTCGTGTTGAGCAGGGTATCGTTCGCACCGGTGAAGAGATTGAGATTGTTGGTCTGAAAGAGACCACCAAGACGACCTGTACGGGTGTTGAGATGTTCCGCAAGCTGCTTGACGAAGGTCAGGCTGGCGACAATATCGGCGCGCTTCTGCGTGGTGTTGGCCGTGACGGTGTTGAGCGTGGTCAGGTTCTGGCGAAGCCGGGTTCGATCACCCCGCACACGAAGTTCAAGGCTGAAGCTTACATTCTGACGAAAGACGAGGGTGGCCGTCACACGCCGTTCTTCTCGAACTATCGTCCTCAGTTCTATTTCCGCACCACCGATGTTACCGGTTCGGTAACGCTGCCAGAAGGGACCGAAATGGTCATGCCTGGCGACAATATCGGTATGGAAGTTGAGCTGATTGCCCCGATCGCCATGGACGAAGGTCTTCGTTTCGCGATCCGTGAAGGCGGCCGCACCGTGGGTGCTGGCGTCGTCGCAGGCATCATCGAGTAAAATGGATTTTGAAACCTTCCCGTCCTGTGGCGGGGAGGTTTCAACTGAAAAAGGTTAAACGGCATGGATAGCCAGAACATTCGCATTCGCCTCAAGGCATTCGATCACCGGGTCCTCGATCAGTCGACCAAGGAGATCGTCTCGACGGCGAAGCGTACCGGAGCGGAAGTCCGCGGACCAATCCCGCTTCCTACCCGTATTGAGAAGTTCACGGTATTGCGCTCGCCGCATATCGATAAAAAGAGCCGTGAACAGTTCGAAATCCGGACCCATAAGCGGGTCCTGGACATTGTTGACCCGACACCACAGACCGTAGATGCGCTGATGAAGCTTGATCTGGCGGCTGGTGTTGACGTCGAAATCAAACTGTAAGGCGGGGGACGTAGATTATGCGTTGCGGAATGCTCGCACAGAAACTCGGCATGTCGCGTGTCTTCACTGACGAAGGCAACAGCGTGCCGGTTACCGTGTTACAGGTCGAAGAGCTGCAGGTTGTGGCTCAGCGCACCCAGGAAAAACACGGCTATACCGCGCTGCAGGTCGGCGGCGGTCGCCGTAAGGTTAAGCACACGTCTCAGCCCATGCGCGGTCACTTTGCTGCTGCAAAGGTTGAGCCGAAGCGTAAATTGGCTGAATTCCGGGTTACCGAAGATGCCATGATAGATGTCGGTGCAGAACTGACCGCTGATCACTTCATTGATGGTCAGTATGTCGATGTTACCGGGACCTCGGTTGGTAAGGGCTTTGCCGGTGCCATGAAACGCCACAACTTCAGTGGTCTTCGGGCAACACATGGTGTGTCGGTTTCTCACCGCGCCCATGGCTCCACCGGTCAGTGTCAGGATCCAGGCAAAGTCTTCAAAGGCAAGAAGATGGCCGGTCACATGGGCGCTGCACGGGTTACCACCCAGAACCTCAAGATCGTCGCAACAGATGTTGATCGTGGTCTGATCCTTGTTAAAGGCGCAGTCCCCGGTTCGGCTTCCGGTTGGGTCATGATCCGCGACGCGGTCAAGCGCGCTTTGCCGGCAGAGGCACCGCTTCCCGGTGCATTCCGCATGCCGGAAGGTCGTGATGATGCCGCAGCACCTGCAGAGGAAGCACCGGTTGAAACCGCTGCAGCCCCGCAGGCTGAAACAGAACAGCAGTCCGAATAAGGCGTAAGTGTTATGAAAGCGAATGTCATATCCTTTGATAACAAGGCCGTAGGCGAGATCGAACTCGCTGACGAAGTCTTTGGTGCGCCAGTCCGCAGGGATATCCTTGCCCGGATGGTTAATTATCAACTCGCAAAGCGTCGTGCCGGTACCCACAAGGTCAAAGGCCGCAGCGAAATTGCAGGAACCAGCGCGAAGATCTATCGCCAGAAGGGCACCGGTAAGGCCCGTCATGGCAACAAGAAAGCGCCTCAGTTCCGTGGTGGTGGTCAGGTTTTTGGCCCGCATCCCCGGGACCATGGTTTCTCCCTGAACAAAAAGGTTCGGGCTATGGCTCTGCGTTGCGCGCTTTCTGCAAAACAGGCTGATGGCAAACTCGTCATTGTTGACGATGCTGCCCTCGAGAGCCCGAAGACGAAAGAGTTCAAGTCAAAGCTTGCTGCCCTGGGCTGGACCTCTGCTCTCGTCGTTGGCGGCGCAAAAGTTGATGGCAATCTGAGCCTGGCGGCCCGCAACGTTGTTGGCATCGATGTGCTGCCGACACAGGGTGCCAATGTTTACGACATTCTGCGTCGTGACACGCTGGTTCTTTCGAAATCAGCAGTTGAAGGATTGGAGGCTCGACTCAAATGAGCTGGAAATATCTGAATAAATCAGCGGTATCCAAAGAGCGTATGTACGACGTGATCGTTGCGCCGGTTATCACTGAAAAAGCGACCCTGGGTGGTGAAAACAACCAGGTCACTTTCAAGGTTGCCCCGACAGCGACCAAGACCGAGATCCGGAAAGCCGTTGAAGGTCTTTTCGATGTGAAGGTTGCGGCTGTGAACACTCTGGTGGTCAAGGGCAAGACAAAGCGGTTCAAGGGCCGTCTGGGTCAGCGCAGTGACTGGAAGAAGGCGATTGTTCGTCTTGAAGAAGGTCACTCAATTGACGTGACAACGGGTCTTTAAGGCCGGGTTAGGATTAAGGGAGCGAGAGCAAAATGGCGCTCAAGCAATATAAACCGAATACACCAGGGACCCGCGGTTTGGTTCTGGTGGATCGTTCCGACCTGTATAAGGGCGGTCCGGTCAAGTCGCTGACCGAAGGACTGACAAAGTCCGGCGGCCGCAACAATACCGGCCGGACGACCGCACGCCGCATCGGTGGTGGTCACAAGCGTCGGTACCGCATCATCGACTTCAAACGTCGTAAATGGGATATGAATGCAACTGTCGAGCGGATTGAATACGATCCGAACCGGACTGCCTTCATCGCCTTGCTGCGCTACGAAGATGATGAGCTGAACTATATCATTGCACCGCAGCGCCTGAAAGTTGGCGATACGGTCGTGGCCGGTCAGAAAGTAGACATCAAGCCCGGTAACGCAATGCCGCTTGGCAGCATGCCTGTCGGGACCATTGTCCACAATGTTGAGATGAAGCCCGGCAAGGGTGGTCAGATTGCCCGCTCCGCTGGGGCCTATGCCCAGTTGGTCGGTCGCGATCAGGGCTATGCCCAGCTGAAACTGATGTCTGGCGAAAGCCGTATCGTCCGTCAGGAATGCATCGCGACAGTCGGCGCGGTCAGTAATCCTGATCAGCAGAACATTAAACTTGGTAAAGCCGGTCGTAACCGCTGGCTTGGCAAGCGTCCTTCGGTTCGTGGCGTTGTCATGAACCCGGTCGATCACCCCCATGGTGGTGGTGAAGGTCGCACATCGGGTGGTCGTCACCCGGTTACCCCCTGGGGTAAGCCGACCAAGGGCAAGCGTACTCGTACCAACAAGGCGACGGATAAGTACATTATCCGCAGCCGTCACGCGAAGAAGTAGGAGAGGGCACGTGGCACGCTCCGTATGGAAAGGTCCTTTTGTTGACCATTACCTTTTTAAGAAGGCTGATGCTGTCGCTGCAAGCGGACGTAAAGAAGTAATCAAGACATGGTCGCGTCGTTCGACCATCCTGCCGAACTTTGTCGGTCTGACCTTTGGTGTTCACAACGGGCGCAAATTCGTGCCGGTTCTGGTCACTGAAAACATGATCGGTCACAAATTCGGTGAATTCGCCCCGACGCGGACCTATTACGGTCACGCTGCGGACAAGAAAGCGAAGAGAGGTTAAGGGACATGAGCAAGTCTGCTAAAGAGCGGCGTCTCGACGATGTCGAAGCTATGGCACATGTTCGTGCCATGCGGATTTCGCCGCAGAAGCTGAACCTCGTTGCGGCATCCATCCGGGGCAAGAAAGCCTCTGATGCGGTTTCCGAACTGGCCTTTTCCCGTCGCCGCATCGCCGGTGAGGTGAAAAAGACACTGGAATCCGCCATCGCGAATGCTGAAAACAACCATCAGCTGGATGTTGACCGTCTTTATGTGAAAGAAGCCTATGTCGGTAAATCCTTCACATTGAAGCGCTTTCGGGCACGGGCACGGGGCCGCGGATCACAGATCCTGAAGCCGTTTTCTCATCTGACGATCGTCGTGCGCGAGCGCGAAGACTCCGAATAAGTGACAGTCAAGGAACCGAATTATGGGTCAAAAAGTTAATCCGATCGGGCTGCGCCTCGGCATCAACCGGACTTGGGACAGCCGCTGGTTTGCTGGCAAGAGCTATGGCTCTCTGCTGCACAGCGATCTGAAACTGCGCGAGTATCTGAATGACCGCCTGAAGCAGGCCGGTATTTCCCGGATCATCATCGAGCGTCCTGCCGGTCGCGCCCGTGTTACCATCCATTCGGCGCGTCCGGGTGTGGTTATCGGCCGTAAAGGTGCGGATATCGAGAAACTTCGCCAGGAACTGAGCAAGATCACCGGTCGTGACGTTGCGCTGAACATTGTTGAAGTACGCAAGCCGGAAATCGACGCCAAACTGGTTGCCGAGAATATTGCCCAGCAGCTGGAACGTCGTGTTGCCTTCCGTCGTGCCATGAAGCGTGCTGTTCAATCTGCAATGCGTCTTGGCGCCCTGGGTGTTCGGATCAACTGTGGTGGTCGTCTTGGCGGTGCCGAGATTGCCCGGACCGAATGGTATCGCGAAGGTCGTGTGCCCTTGCATACACTGCGCGCCGATATCGACTACGGGACAGCTGAAGCGGCGACTACCTATGGCATCTGCGGTGTGAAGGTCTGGATCTTCAAAGGTGAGATCATGGCCCATGACCCGATGGCACAGGACAAAATCCTGGCCGAAGGTGCGGGGAATTCCACGCGTCACGGCTAATTGAGTTGCCGGTGTTTCGCACCGGTTTGGACGAACGAGATAATTTGAGGGTTTGAGAAATGCTTAGCCCTAAGCGGACAAAATATCGGAAGGCCCATAAGGGTCGCATCCATGGCAATGCCAAGGGTGGCACCGCGTTGAATTTCGGCTCCATCGGGCTGAAAGCGCTTGAACCAGGCCGGATCACGTCAAGGCAGATTGAGGCGGCTCGCCGTGCAATCGTCCGTCGTATCCGCCGTCAGGGTAAAGTATGGATCCGCATCTTTCCGGACACCCCGGTCAGTGCGAAACCTGCTGAAGTCCGGATGGGTAAAGGTAAGGGTTCTGTTGAATATTGGGCGGCCAAGGTTAAACCCGGTCGCGTGATGTTCGAGATGGATGGTGTCGAGCACATCACCGGTAAAGACGCGCTGGACCTGGCCGCTGCGAAGCTGCCGATCCGTTGCAAGGTTGTAACACGCCTCGGCGTCTGATAGGCACCCGGGTTGAAACGAAAGATAGGCGAAGGATAGGGCCATGAAAGCCGAAGACCTGCGTCAGAAGACCGAGGATGAGCTGAAAGATCAGCTTCTCGATCTGAAGAAGGAACAGTTTAACCTGCGTTTCCAGTCGGCCTCCGGTCAGCTGGAAAACACGGCGCGGGTTCGTGAAGTACGCCGTGATATTGCACGGGTAAAAACCATGCTTGGCGAGCGCCAGGCAGCGGCGAGCTGAGCGTCATGCACGCGCGGTTCTTAACCGAAGAAGAATAGGCGGAGTTCTGGCGATGCCAAAACGTATCATGCAAGGCACTGTGGTGTCAGATAAAGGCGACAAGACGATCGTCGTTAAGGTAGAGCGCCGGTTCAAGCACGCTCTTCTGAACAAGATTGTCCGTAAGAGTAAGCGCTTCATGGCGCATGACGAAGCGAACACCTTCAAGGTTGGAGACACGGTTCGCATTCAGGAGTGCCGTCCGCACTCCAAACAGAAGACCTGGGAAGTGGTTGCCGACGAGGCCACCGCTTAACTATTGCGTAATTGTATTTCAGACCCGTTTGGCTGAAATAAACTGAGAAGGGATCTCAAACATGATCCAGATGCAAACTAACCTCGATGTCGCCGACAATTCCGGTGCGCGTCGGGTCCAGTGCATCAAGGTGCTCGGGGGCTCGAAGCGGCGCACAGCGTCGGTTGGCGATGTCATCGTTGTTTCCGTCAAGGAAGCAATTCCCAGAGGCCGCGTGAAGAAGGGCGACGTTCTGCGCGCGGTTGTCGTTCGTACCCGTTTTCCGGTTCGCCGGCAGGACGGTTCGACGATCCGCTTTGACACCAATGCTGCGGTTCTGATCAACAAGCAGCAAGAGCCGATTGGCACACGTATTTTTGGCCCGGTGGTCCGTGAACTGCGCGCAAAGCGCTTCATGAAGATCATCTCGCTGGCGCCGGAGGTTCTGTAATGGCTGCGAAGATCAAAAAAGGCGACACGGTCGTTGTCCTGAGTGGGCGCGACAAGGGTAAGGAAGGCGAAGTAACGGAAGTTCGCCCGACCGAAGGCCGCGTGATTGTCCGGGGTGTAAACCTGGTCAAGCGCCACACCAAAGCATCGATGAGCGCCCAGGGCGGCATCGTGGAGAAAGAAGCCTCGCTGGATATCTCCAACGTTGCGCTGAAAGATCCGAAGGACAACAAACCGACCCGTGTCGGGTTCAAAACCCTTGATGATGGCAGCAAGGTCCGCTTCTCGAAGCGTTCCGGCGAAATCATCGAAGCATAGGTCGGGGAGCGAGATTATGGCTGAAGAACGCTACATTCCCCGCTTGAAGAAGCATTATGATGACGCAGTGCGTCAGAAGATGACTGAAAAATTCGGGTACAAGTCCAGCATGGAAATTCCGAAGCTGGACAAGATCGTGATAAACATGGGTGTCGGTGAAGCGGTTAATGACCGTAAGAACCTGACCAACGCGATTGAAGAGCTGGGTATCATCACGGGCCAGAAGCCGGTGACCACCAAGGCGACAAACTCTATTGCCGGATTCAAACTGCGCGAAGGCATGGCAATCGGTACGAAAGTGACCCTGCGCCGCGAGCGTATGTATGAATTCCTGGACCGCCTGATCACGATTGCCCTTCCCCGGGTTCGTGACTTCCGCGGGATCAGTGCGAAAAGCTTTGACGGTCGTGGTAACTATGCCATGGGCCTGAAAGAACAGATCGTGTTTCCGGAAATTGACTATGACAAGGTCGACAACATCCGGGGCATGGACATTGTAATCTGCACAACGGCGAAGACCGATGATGAAGCCCGTACGCTTCTCACCGAATTCAACATGCCGTTCGTGAAACCGGGAGCATAGTCAGATGGCGAAAAAGAGCGCCGTTGAGCGGAACAAAAAACGCGAGAAAATGGTTAAGGCAGCCGCTGGTCGTCGGGCCCGTTTGAAAGCGATTTTGCACGACAGAGACTTGGCACCGGAAGAGCGGTTCCAGGCTGCAATGGATTTAAACAAGCTTCCGAAGAATGCTTGCCCTGTACGGCAGCACAATCGGTGTGAGCTGACCGGTCGCCCGAAGGCGTATTACCGGAAGTTCAGGATGTCACGTATCGCATTGCGCGAGCTTGCGTCCCAGGGACAGATCCCTGGCGTCGTGAAGTCCAGCTGGTAAACGGGAGAATAGAAGATGGCGATGAGTGATCCGCTTGGCGATATGCTGACGCGCATCCGGAACGGCCAGGTTGCTAAGAAGTCAACCGTGCCTGTACCGGCGAGCAAGATGCGTGCACGTGTTTTGGACGTGCTTCAGCGCGAAGGGTATATCCGTGGCTACTCCAGTCTTGAACAGCGCCCGGGTGTGTCCGAGCTGACTGTTGAACTGAAGTATTTTGATGGCGAGCCTGTGATAAAGGAAATTGCCCGTGTGTCCAAGCCAGGACGTCGGGTGTATTCCAGCATCAAGGATTTGGGCCTTGTCTATAACGGTCTGGGAATTTCAATCCTGAGCACCCCTAAAGGTGTGATGTCGGATGCGGAAGCCCGGGAAAACAATGTTGGCGGAGAGGTTCTTTGCCGCGTCTACTAAGACGGCGATGAACAGGGTCTGTGTCCACATAAAGAGTTGAAGGTGAGATATCATGTCACGTGTTGGCAAGTATCCGGTAGAGGTTCCAAGCGGGGTTGATGTAACAATCGGCTCTGACAACCTGACCGCAAAAGGCAAGAATGGCGAGTTGAACGTTGCCCTCAGTGGTTTCGTGAACGTCACCATGGAAGAAAACAGTGTAAAGGTTGAGCCGGTTAACCAGACCAAGCGTGCTCGTCAGCATTGGGGCATGGTTCGCGCCATGATCAACAATGCGGTCATCGGTGCGTCTGAAGGTTTCACCAAGAAGCTTGAAGTGAACGGTGTTGGTTACCGCGCCCAGGTTCAGGGGTCGACCCTGAAATTGCAGCTTGGTTTCAGCCATGATGTTGAATTCCCGATCCCCAGCGATGTGAAGATCGCGATTGAGGGTGATCGTAACAACATCGTTGCCATCAGCGGTGCTAACAAGCAGCGCGTTGGCCAGGTTGCCAGCAACATCCGTTCCTTCCGCCCGCCCGAGCCCTATAAAGGCAAAGGCATCAAATACACGGATGAAACCATCGTCCGTAAAGAAGGTAAGAAGAAGTAATCATACACCGCGTTATGCGGTTAATCGCGCCACAACCGGGCTATGGATAGTCCATAAGACAGACCATGGTGGGCGTATAGCGAGGATGAGATAAATGCCATCGACACGTAAACTTTTCGAACGGCGCCGGCGCCGGACCCGCTACCAGGTGAAGAAACTGGGCGGGGGTAAGCCGCGGCTTTCTGTTCATCGTACCAACAAGCAGATCTATGCGCAGGTTATTGACGACCTGGCTGGCCGCACGCTGGCCGCTGCATCGTCTCTCGAGGCAGATCTGCGGGCAAACGGCGGCAGCAATGCTGATGCAGCAACAACGGTTGGCACACTTGTCGCCAAGCGCGCTGTTGAAGCAGGTGTTGAACAAGTTGTTTTCGATCGTGGCGGGTTCCGCTTTCACGGGCGTGTCAAGGCTTTGGCCGAAGCAGCGCGTGAAGCCGGTCTGAAGTTCTAAGGGGTAAAGATTATGGCACGTGGACCTAGAGAAGATCGCAATCAGGGTGAATCAGATCTGATTGAGAAGCTTGTTGCAATCAACCGTGTTGCAAAAGTGGTGAAAGGTGGTCGTCGTTTCGGATTTGCGGCGATTGTGGTCGTTGGCGATGGTCGTGGACGGGTTGGCTATGGCAATGGTAAGGCACGCGAAGTGCCAGAGGCCATTCGCAAGGCAACTGAAAACGCACGCAAGACAATGATCCGTGTACCGCTGCGCGAAGGCCGCACACTGCATCACGACATTGAAGGGCATTTCGGTGCCGGTCGTGTTGTCATGCGGGCTGCACCGTCCGGTACTGGTATCATTGCCGGTGGTCCGACACGTGCAGTGTTTGAGGCGCTTGGTGTTCAGGACGTTGTGTCCAAGTCTACCGGTACGTCGAACCCATACAACATGATCAAGGCCGCTTTCGAAGGCCTGAAGAACTGTGCTTCACCGCGGATGGTTGCAAACCGTCGTGGCAAGAAGGTCAGTGACATTGTTGGCCGCCGTGAAGATGGCGTCGGCGAAGAAACCGCTGCGTAACGCATTTTAGTTTGGAGTCAGAAAATGGCTGAAGCGAGTAAGATCCGGGTCACACAGACTGGCAGTCCCATTCGTCGGGAAGCAAGCCAGCGTGCAACCCTGATTGGTCTTGGATTGAACAAGATCGGTCGGACCCGTGAATTGGAAGACACCCCCTCTGTTCGTGGCATGATCCGCAAGGTTCGCCACATGGTTCGGGTCGAAGAATAATCGCATGTGTCGCCGTGTGATCCGAAAGACGGGTCGTGGTGATCGTTTTAAAGAGGATGTTTGGTCATGAAACTGAACGAGTTGGCCGATAACCAAGGTGCCGCCCCAAGCCGTACGCGCGTTGGCCGCGGCATGAGTTCTGGCAAGGGCAAAACCGCAGGTCGCGGTGTCAAAGGTCAGAAGTCACGTTCAGGCGTGTCGATCAAGGGTTTTGAAGGTGGTCAGATGCCACTGTACCGTCGCTTGCCTAAGCGCGGCTTCAACAACGCCCTGTTCCGCAAGGAATACGCTACGGTTAGTCTTGGTCGCCTGCAGCAGGCAGTCGATGCGAAGAAGCTTGATGCGTCTGCAACTGTTAATGCTGATGCACTGGTTGCCGCCGGCGTCGTCAAACAGGTCAAAGACGGCATCAAGATCCTGGCAAATGGCGAACTTAAAGCTGGTCTGAAGCTCGATGTTGCAGGTGCAAGTGCTGCTGCTGTCGCTGCTGTCGAAAAGGCCGGTGGCAGTGTGACCCTGCCGGAAGTTGCAGAAAAGGCGCCGTCCAAGAAACGTCGGCACCTTGCAATGAAGAATCGCGACGCCAACTGATAATGATGCGAGCCGCCAACCCTGTGTTGGCGCTCTGTCGCTCTGTCAGGTCAGGATCCGGCCCAGACAGAATGACAGGTGATCGCGGAAACAAATTGTACAGGAAGCATTAAATGGCATCTGCTGCTGAGCAACTCGCCGCCAATTTTAACTTTGGCACTCTGGCTAAGGCGACAGAACTGAAGAAGCGCATCTGGTTCACACTGGGTGCGCTTATCGTCTATCGGATCGGAACCTATCTTCCCCTTCCGGGCATCGACTCGGCCGTTCTGGGAGAACTGTTTGAGCAGCAGGCCGGCGGCATCCTGGGCATGTTTGATACGTTCGCCGGCGGCGCTGTTAGCCGGATGTCGATTTTCGCGCTGAACATTATGCCCTACATCTCTGCATCGATTATCATGCAGTTGATGACAGCGGTGTCCCCGACCATTGAAGCGCTTAAAAAAGAGGGCGAAAGCGGTCGCAAAAAGATCAACCAATACACACGGTATCTGACCGTATTGCTGGCCTCCGTCCAGGCTTATGGCATCGCTGTCGGTCTCGAGGGGGTTCAGGGCAGCCAGGGACCAGCCGTTCATGATCCGGGCCTGTTCTTCCGGGCTTCTGCAGTGATCACGCTGGTTGGCGGTACAATGTTCCTGATGTGGCTTGGTGAACAGATCACCCAGCGTGGTGTCGGTAACGGTATCTCGCTTATCATCTTCGCGGGCATCGTTGCAGGCCTGCCAGGTGCCCTTGCTGGAACACTGGAACTGGGCCGTACCGGTCAACTCTCCGCAATTTTCATCATCTTCATGCTGGTTCTGGCGGTTGCCGTTATTGCATTTATCGTTTTTGTCGAGCGTGCCCAGCGCCGCATTCTGATCCAGTATCCGAAGCGCCAGGTTGGCAACAAAATGTTCGGTGGTGAAAGCTCTCACCTGCCCATGAAGATCAACACACCGGGTGTTATCCCGCCGATCTTTGCGTCATCGCTGTTGCTGATGCCGCTCACGATCGCGAATTTCAGCGGTGGACAGGGGCCGGGATGGCTGCAGGAGATCACGGCATTATTGGGCCATGGTCAGCCGCTCTATCTGGCGATCTACATTGCGATGATCATCTTCTTCGCATTCTTCTACACCGCCGTTGTGTTCAACCCGGAAGATACCGCTGACAACCTGAAGAAGTACGGTGGTTTTGTGCCGGGTATCCGTCCGGGCAAGAATACAGCGGAATACCTGGACTATGTTCTGACCAGACTGACAGCGATTGGTGCTGTCTATCTGGCCGCCGTTTGTGCCCTTCCCGAATTTCTGATCGCTCAGTATGCCGTCCCGTTCTATTTCGGTGGAACCAGCCTTCTGATCTGTGTGACGGTCACAATGGATACAGTTGCACAGATCCAAAGCCATCTCTTGGCGCATCAATACGAAGGTCTGGTCAAAAAATCGAAATTGAGGGGGAGGCGCAGATGATCATCATCATGTTCGGACCGCCTGGTGCGGGGAAAGGCACCCAGGCTAAGATTCTCGAAACCGGTCGTGGGTATGTTCAATTGTCCACAGGCGATATGCTGCGTGCTGCGGTTGCGGCAGGGACCGAATTGGGTTTGCAGGCAAAGGCCATCATGGATTCAGGTGGCCTGGTTGATGATGCAACCATGTTGGGCATCATCGCGGACCGTATCGCCGAACCTGATTGTGCGAGCGGGGTGATTCTTGATGGTTTCCCCCGGACCACTGCGCAGGCGGAAGGTTTGGACACATTGCTGTCCGATCAGGGACTTAAAGTCGATCATGTCATTGAGCTGACCGTCAATGATGAGGAACTGTTTGGTCGCATCGAGGCACGTATTGCCGATACGCCGGTCGAAGAACGCCGTGCGGACGACAATGCAGAGACGCTGAAAAAGCGGCTGACAGTCTATCATGAGCAGACCGCACCGGTCCTGCCGTATTATGCAGATCAGGGGTTGCTCCGTCAGGTGGACGGTATGCAGCCAATTGAAGACGTAACCCGCAGTATCGGGGAGATTTTGGGCTAAGGTTACCAGGCCTGCTGAACAGAAAATATTGTTTCAAACGCGTTGACACAGGGTACGGTTTCCGTATACTCCGCGCGCTTCGCAGAAAGTCCCGGAAATGGGCGCTTTTTGCAATGAAATGCCCGAAAGGGCTCTGTTCAGTCTGGCATGTTGACAACGGCTCGCAGGTTTAACGAGGATGCCGTCGGCTTTTTTTGTTTGCAGCAACAGTTCTGCTGGAATGAACAGAGATCCGGATGGCGATGACGATTGGTAAAGGATAGTAGATAATGGCACGTATCGCGGGTGTTAACATCCCGACAAACAAGCGGGTTGTAATCGCGCTCACATATATTCACGGCATTGGTGCACACCATTCTGTGAATATTCTGGCTAAATGTGGCATTGATCAGTCCACACGGGTCAATCAGCTCTCTGAAGATGAGGTGAGCCGGATTCGTGAAGTGATCGATACAGACCACATTGTCGAAGGTGATCTGCGTCGTGAGGTATCGATGAACATCAAGCGTCTGATGGACCTTGGGTGTTATCGCGGTCTTCGTCATCGTAAAGGACTTCCGGTTCGCGGTCAGCGCACACATACGAATGCGCGCACCCGTAAAGGTCCTGCCAAGGCGATTGCTGGTAAGAAAAAGTAAGGCGAACTGTTGTTCGTTTGATTTCATGAGTATGGGACGCCCCGTCCCGTCACAGGCTGTAGGATAAAATAATATGGTACGCGCACCGGTTCGTAAGCGTCGCGAGAAGAAAAACATCACCTCTGGGATCGCCCATGTGAACGCGTCGTTCAACAACACAATGATTACCATCACCGATGTCCAGGGCAATGCGATTTCCTGGTCAAGTGCTGGCACCCAGGGCTTTAAAGGCAGCCGTAAGTCGACGCCTTTTGCCGCCCAGATGGCAGCGGAAGAAGCAGGCAAGAAAGCTGTAGAACACGGGATGAAGACCCTGGAAGTGAACGTGAAGGGTCCTGGTTCCGGTCGTGAATCAGCTCTCCGCGCCCTGCAGGCCGTTGGCTTCACCATTACCGGTATCCGGGATGTGACACCTATTCCGCATAACGGTTGCCGTCCGCGCAAGCGTCGTCGGGTTTAATTGCGGGTGCCGCCATCCGGCGGCGTTTACCCGGTCATGCTGGCCTGGCTGCAGATTGCGCCGCTATGCAGGATCAGGGTTTTTGCCAACACGTTAATAGGGACATCGGTCTTTCAGCCGGTGAGTGATGAATGAGCGAATCAAACGCAGCAACCGTCCAGCGCAACTGGCAATCTCTGATCAAGCCGAAGAAGCTTGATGTCGCAGCGGGCCATGATGGCAATCTGGTTGCGACATTGACCGCAGAGCCGCTGGAGCGCGGTTTTGGCATGACGCTGGGTAACTCTCTGCGCCGTGTGCTTTTGTCCTCGCTGCAGGGTGCTGCTGTTACCAACATCCAGATTGACGGGGTTCTGCATGAATTCTCCTCGATCACTGGCGTCCGCGAAGATGTTACGGATATCGTTCTGAATGTGAAGGCACTGGCGCTTCGCATGCATGGCGACGGACCCAAGAAAATGCGTTTGGCCGTGACCGGTCCTGCTGAAGTGACCGCTGGTATGATTGAAACCGGTCATGACATTGAGGTCATGAACCCGGACCTTACAATCTGCACACTGGACAAAGGTGCAAACCTGACCATGGAATTTACCGTTGCCCACGGTAAAGGTTACGTCCCTGCTGCCAACAACCGTCCGGAAGATGCGCCGATCGGTCTGATCCCGGTCGACTCGATTTTCAGCCCGGTTCGGAAAGTGTCTTACAAGGTTGAGAACACCCGTGTTGGTCAGGACACAGATTATGACAGCGTTGCGATCACCGTTGAAACCAACGGCGCTGTTACCCCGGAAGATGCCATGGCGCTTGCTGCCCGCATCCTTCAGGACCAGCTTCAGGTCTTCATCAACTTTGATGAGCCGCAGCAGCGTGTTGTCGAAGAAGGTGCCGCAGAACTGCCGTTCAACCGCAACCTACTTCGCAAGGTGGACGAGCTGGAACTCAGCGTCCGTTCCGCAAACTGCCTGAAGAACGACAACATCGTCTATATCGGCGATCTGGTTCAGAAATCAGAATCAGAAATGCTGCGCACACCGAATTTCGGTCGCAAATCGCTGAACGAAATCAAGGAAGTCCTGACCCAGATGGGTCTGGCCCTTGGCATGGAAATTCCAAACTGGCCGCCAGAAAACATCGAAGATTTGGCCAAACGTCTGGAAGAGCCTTTCTAAGTATAAACCAACATATTCTCCACCGTCGGCAGTAGCGACAAAAGCAATAACAGGCGACCGGCGGCTCGAATAAACAGAAGACAGGAGACAGTAAGTCATGCGTCACGGAATGCACGGCCGTAAGTTGAACCGGACGGCCTCTCACCGCAAAGCCATGTTCAAGAATATGGCCAATGCGCTGATCAAACATGAACAGATCAAAACAACCCTGCCAAAGGCTAAAGAGCTTCGTGCCGTTGCGGATCGCATGATCACCCTTGGCAAAAAGGGTGGCCTGCATCGCCGCCGTCAGGCCTTTGCCCAGCTTCGTGATGAGGACATGGTCGCAAAGCTCTTCGACACGCTGGCAGAGCGTTACAAGGATCGTCCCGGGGGTTACACCCGCGTGCTGAAGGCTGGTTTCCGTTATGGTGACAGCGCGCCGATGGCCATCATCGAGCTGGTCGACCGCGATCCGGAAGCTAAAGGTCAGGATTCTGGTCCTGTCCAGGAAATGATGGACGACGACGAGGAGTAAGTTCTTCGCGACACGCTGCCCCTATACGGGGTAGGCTGGAAATTGAGACGGCGCCGACTTATCTGTTCGGCGCCGTTTTCTTGTGGCTAGACCCTGTTCAAGGGGCGATACTGGTGGATGTTCTAAAACGGGAGTATTTGATGAAATATCTTGCCTCTGTCCTGGTTGCAGTGTCGACAGTTTTGCTCCTGTTTGGAAGCGGTCAGGCTTACGCGCAACAGGTGCCGAGTGACCGTTCAGAAATCACGTTGACATTCGCGCCCCTTGTAAAGCAGACAGCCCCTGCCGTGGTGAACATTTTTACCCGCACGGTTGTTCAACAGCGGGGCAACCGTCTGTTCGACGACCCTTTCTTTAGGCGGTTTTTCGGCGAGAATTCCCCGTTTTCCTTGGGGCAAGAGCGCGAGCGGGTTCAGAACTCTCTGGGTTCGGGTGTGATTGTATCTGACACCGGTATCGTGATTACGAACCATCATGTCATTCGGGGCGCCGACGAGATCAAGGTTGTCCTCACCGACAAGCGGGAGTTTTCGGCGACGCTGCTGATGTCGGACGAACGGACCGATATCGCGGTCCTGCAGATGGATGGTGGCGTGAACGGCCTGCCGGTCCTGCCCTTCGGCAATTCTGACGATCTCGAAGTCGGTGATCTGGTCCTGGCCATCGGGAACCCATTTGGCGTTGGTCAAACTGTCACCAGTGGCATCGTTTCCGGATTGGCCAGAACCTCGGTTGGGATCACCGACTTCCGATCCTTCATTCAAACCGACGCCGCGATCAATCCGGGCAATTCCGGTGGCGCTCTGATCGATGTGAAGGGGCAGCTAATCGGGATCAACACCGCAATTTTTTCAAAATCTGGCGGCTCACAAGGCATTGGTTTCGCGGTGCCCAGCACAATGGTGCGTCGGGTTCTGAATGCCGCCGTCGCGGGTGAGGAACTGGTTCGGCCCTGGCTGGGCTTTTCAGGTCGTGACGTCGATGCGGACATTGCCGAGGCCTTGGGATTGGCAAGGCCGGGCGGCGTGATCGTGGAAGATGTCGCTGATGGAGGTCCGGCCGCCGATTCCGGCCTTGAGTCGGGCGACATTATCATTGCCGTCGATGGACGCCCGCTGGATGACGGACAGGGTTTGCGCTTTTATTTTGCGACACGGGAATTGGGCGGGGATATCGACCTTGATATCCAGCGCGACGGCGCGATCCGGCAAATGAGCTTTCCGCTGATTGCGCCACCTGAAATCCCGCCCCGTGACAGAACCGACATATCCGGCAGTTTCCCGATCTCCGGTATCCGGGTGATCAATCTGTCACCGCGGGTAACAGATGAGTTGGGCATTCCAACCGACTTGACCGGCGTGATGGTGGAGGCGCTGCAGCGGGGTTCCGTGGCGCAACGTGCTGGGATCCGTCCCTATGACATCATCGCGATGATTAATGGAGAGGCAATTGGCACGGTCGACGATCTGTTGGCGATACTGAATGACGCGCCGTCGGAATGGTATATTGAGCTTAACCGGCGTGGTCAGAAACTGATTCTGGAAACCCGCTGATATGGCCCGTGGATCCGCCAGTAAGGGGGGTGCGCAAGCCGGCCCCGGCCTTTTTGAAGGGGCGGTCCGACGTCCCCTGGCGGATCGATTGCGGCCTGAGACGCTGGATTACGTTGTCGGGCAGGATCATTTGCTGGCCCCTGATGCGCCGATCGGGCGGATGATCGGGCAGGGGGCGATGACCTCCATGATCCTGTGGGGCGGTCCCGGTTGTGGAAAGACAACAATCGCCCGTCTTTTGGCGGAGCATTCCAACTTGGCTTTCGAGCCTTTGTCTGCCGTCTTCTCGGGCGTCGCGGATCTGCGAAAGGTTTTCGAGCGGGCTGGGGAACGCCGCATCGGCGGGGAAGGGACCCTTCTCTTCGTTGATGAGATACACCGGTTTAACAAGGCCCAGCAGGATGGTTTCCTTCCCTATGTTGAGGACGGGACAGTCATCCTGATCGGCGCGACAACCGAAAACCCGAGCTTTGAACTGAACGCGGCCCTGCTGTCCCGGTGCCAAGTCTTTGTCCTGAACCGTCTGGATACAGACGCGCTCCATCAACTCCTCACCCGTGTCGAAGAGCTGGAGGGGCGCCCGGTCCCGCTGGATACCGAAGCGCGCGAAGCCCTGACAGGTCTGGCGGACGGGGATGGACGGTATTTCCTGAACATGGTTGAGGCGATCTATAATACCGGGATTTCCAAGCCCATGTCTGTGGTGGAACTGTCCCAGATCGTTCAGAAACGGATGCCGGTCTATGACAAGGGCCAGGACAGTCATTACAACCTGATCTCAGCCCTGCATAAATCATTGCGTGGTTCCGATTGTGACGCGGCCCTCTATTGGTTTGGACGGATGCTGGAGGGGGGCGAGGACCCGCTCTATATCGCGCGCCGGTTGCTGCGCTTTGCCTATGAGGATATCGGTCTCGCCGATCCACAGGCAGCGATACAGGCGATTGCCGCCTGGGATACCTATGACCGGTTGGGATCGCCGGAAGGGGAGCTGGCGCTGGCGCAATTGGTGATCTATCTGGCCACCGCGCCGAAATCGAATGCCGCCTATACCGCTTACAAGGCCAGTCGGTCGCTGGCGCGCGAGACAGGGTCCCTTGCCCCACCAAAGCATATTCTGAATGCGCCCACGCGGTTGATGAAGGATCTGGGCTATGGCAGCGGTTATGCCTACGACCACGATGCGCCGGATGGCTTTTCAGGACAGAATTATTTCCCGGAAACACTGGCGCGGCAAAACCTGTATGAGCCGGTGGAGCGCGGTTTTGAGCGGGATATTCGAAAGCGGCTGGATTACTGGGCCCGCATGCGTCGAAAGAGACAGAGTGAGACCGGGCATGAATAATGCCGGAAAGGGATACGCGCGATGAAACTTGTTCTGGCGATTGCCGCCGGTGGCGCGTTGGGTGCCCTTGGTCGCCATTTTGCCGTTCACTATGTCTCTGCGCTGGTCGGGACGGGTATGCCATACGGGATCATGGCGGTGAACATTGTGGGATCTTTTGTTCTGGGCATGTTGATTGATCTGTTCGCGGCTTCGGCCAGTGTCGGCGAAGAGCTGCGGGCGTTCCTGGTCGTCGGCGTTTTGGGTGGGTTTACGACCTTTTCGGCCTTCTCCCTCGACGTTGTTTTGTTGCTTCAGCGTGGAGATATGTTTAAGGCAGGGCTCTATGTACTGGGGTCGGTGGTTTGCAGCGTCCTCGCCCTTTTTGCCGGTATGGCCTTGACCAGGATGATTGTGACATGAGTGGCGTTGAAACCCGCTATGTGGGACGGAATGAAGGGGATCAGCGTCTGGACCGCTGGTTCAAGACGCATTTTCCGTCAATCAGCTTTGGACGATTGCAGAAATACCTGCGTACAGGACAGATCCGGGTCAATGGAAAACGGGCGAAAGCAGGTCAACGACTGGAAGTCGGGCAGAGCATTCGCATCCCGCCATTGGGCGACACGCCGGATCATTCCCCCGCGAAGAAGGCACCAAGGGAGCTCACCCAGGAGGATGTCGCCTTCGTGCGCTCTCTGGTCATTTACCAGAATGACGAGGTTTTTGTGGTCAACAAACCAGCCGGGTTGGCCGTTCAGGGCGGTACAAAGACGGAGCGCCATCTGGATGGCCTGCTGGACGGCCTGATCAAGGATGGGGAAGAACGCCCCAGACTGGTACACCGCCTTGATCGCGATACAAGCGGGGTCATGATCCTGGCCAAGGGAAGAGAGTCCGCCGCCAAACTGGGTAAGGCGTTTAAGGGCAAAGAGACCCGCAAGATCTATCTGGCGCTCACCATCGGCGTACCCAACCCGCAGGAAGGCGAGATCAGCATGGCGCTCTCTAAAGCGGGCGGCCCCGGCCAGGAACGCGTTGTCGCCGACCCGGAAGATGGTAAATCAGCAATCACCTGGTACAAAGTGATCGATACAGCGGGCAAGCGGGCAGCCCTCGTGGTGCTGTGGCCCCGCACCGGCAGAACCCATCAGTTGCGCGCCCATCTGGCGGCACTGGAAACGCCGATCATCGGCGACGGCAAGTATGGGGGAAAAGAGGCTTTCCTGACGGGGATCGACATCGCCAAACAGGTTCACCTGCACGCTCTCGAAATTGACCTGCCAGGCACACAGACACGGGTAAAGGCCGCTATGCCCGACCATTTCCGTCAGACGCTGGACGCGCTGGGTTTGGATCCAGAGGTGATGGACGAAGACCCGTTCGAAGAATGGCAGGCACCCAACGCCCGAAAAAAGCGTGGAAACTGATCGTGGTGAAACCGCTTTGCATGGCCGTTTTCGATTGCGACGGCACTCTCGTAGATAGCCAGCGAGGCATTATCGCCAGCGTAGGTGCCGCATTCGGTTCTGAAGGGCTAATACCACCCGATGATGAAATGATCCGTACCGGCGTTGGCCTTCATCTTGATGAGGCGATTGCGCGTCTCGCCCCGGATCAGGATGCAGAGGTTCAAACGCGACTGGTCGCGCGCTACAAGGACGCCTTCTTTACCTTGCGCCACTCCGGCCAGCATGAAGAGCCGCTCTATCCCGGAACAAAGAAGGTGCTGAGAGACCTCTATGACCGGGATATCCTCTTGGGTGTGGCAACCGGCAAGAGCCGTCGGGGCTTGCTTGCCACGTTGGACCGGCACGACATTCTGGATTTGTTCGTCAATCTGAAAACCGCCGATGACGGTCCGGGCAAGCCCAATCCGGCGATCCTCAAGGCGGCCATGTCGGAAACCGGTGTTGACCCGCAAAATGTCGTCATGATTGGTGATACCAGCTACGACATGAAACTGGGCGTGGCCGCGGGCGTGACCTCAATCGGTGTTACCTGGGGATATCACCCGATCACGGTACTTGAACAAACCGGTGCACGCTATGTTATCAAAGAGTATGATGAATTGCCCGGCTTGCTTGATCAGGTCTGGGGCCCATAATTTCGTAAACTAGGGAGTGCGTTTGACATGAAGAAATGGCTTCTCCGCATCGTAATCGGTCTTGTCGTCTTGCTTGTGGTGGCGATTGGCGGCGGGCTTGCTTTCGTGTCAACGATCGACAAGGGGTTTGTTGAGGAACAGATCGCTGAGGCGACGGGTCGGGATGTGTCGATCGGGGCGCTTGATCTGAATATTGTCTCCAGCATGCCGTCGGTTTCTCTGCGCAATCTAACAATTGCCAATGCGTCCTGGGGCACCGCACCTCATTTTGTGAAGCTCGACGCGCTGGATGCAGAAATCGCACTCTTCCCGTTGTTCTCCGGTATCCTGGACGTTCAGAAGGTTATTCTGGCCGGCGCCGATGTGCAGCTTGAGACGGATGCGCAAGGGAGATCCAACACCCAATTTGAAACCGCCGGTTCCGGGGAGGTTGATGCAACCATTGCGGAACCAACAGAGGTCTCTGCGCCAGATGGCGGCGGCAGTCCAATTCTGCCTATTCTGCGTCTGGTTGATATCAGCGGCGTAACCGTCGCCATTAAAGACGCGGCGACCCAGCAGGAGAACCTGATCACGCTGGATACTGTGTCAGTGCGCGGCAGTGCGCCCGATCAGCCCCTTGATGTGACTGTCGAGGGACGGGCCGATGAATTGCCGATCTCGCTGCTGGGCCAGCTGGGGTCACCGGATGCGATGCTGGATGCGGGCAAGAGCTGGCCGGTCCAACTGGCAGGCGAGCTGGCAGGAATTGGTTTGCAGCTGGATGGCGAGATACTGGATCCTGCATCGGGTCGTGGCATCGATATGGTTGTTGCCGTGGCCGGGGATGAACTGGCCGACGCGGCGCGGATTGCCGGGGTCGATGTGCCAACAATCGGGGCCTTTGATGTCCAGGCAGCGATAACCGGCGATGCGGATGATGAACTTCAGGTTTCGAATCTGAAAGTGAATGTCGGGAATGCCAATTTCGCCCGGATTGAGGTGGATGGCGGCATCACCTCTGCAACCTCGCTCGAGGGTGTAGATCTTCAGCTTCTGGTCGAAGGCCTGGAAACAGCGGCGCTTTCACCGGTGGTGGAGAAGTTTGCGGGTCAGGCGGTTCCCGCCCTCGGACCCTACCGAATGACCGCATCGATCATTGGCGGACAGTCAGAGGGATTGTCCCTGCGCGATCTGGATTTTGCGCTTGGAAAAACAGATCTAGTTGTCGTCAACGCAAAGGGGTCGGTCGGTAACCTTCTGGAAGCGTCCGGTGTCAGTGTGGGGTTCGTAGTCGAAGCAACGGAACTCGCCAATCTTTCCCCGATTGTTGAAACCTATACTGGACAGTCCATCCTGGCGATCGGACCATTGAACGTGCGTGGCAATGTGACCGGCGGACTTGAGAATGGCATTCAGCTGTCTGATCTGGATCTGAATATTGGCACGGATGATATCGTCAAGATCGCAGCCAACGGGACCATCGCGGATTTGCTGACGCAAAAAGGTATTGCGATCGGTGTTGCCGTTTCCGGGGTTGAGACCGGGAATCTTTCCCCCCTTGCAGAGCGCTATGCAGGTCAGTCCGTACCCGCCCTCGGACCTTTTGACATAAAGGCCAATATTGCAGGCGATGCCAGCGATGTTCTTCGTCTTGATGGACTGGATGCCACAGTGGGTCGAGATGTGATCGAGGTGGCGGCCACAGGTGGGATTGAGGATTTAATCGCGCAACGGGGTATCAATCTGGCCATATCTGTTGCCAGCCGTGAAATCGGCGGCCTCAGCCCGATGATTGAAGAATTGGCGGGTCAGAAGGTTCCAGCCCTTGGCCCTCTGGATCTAAAAGCGAATGTGAGTGGTGCCCTGGATTCCGGCATCGCGCTCAGCAACCTCAATCTTGATCTGGGTTCTGAAGATATTGCCAAGGTTCTGGTGACGGGTGGCATTGCCAATCTGCTTGATCAATCCGGTCTGGATTTGACCATTGATGTTGCGGGCACAGATACCGGCAATCTTTCGCCGGTCGCTGTCGAGATGGCCGGGCAGTCGGTCCCGTCCCTTGGTCCCTTTGATATTAAGGCCGTCGTCAATGGCGGTGTGAACAGCACGCTTTCCCTCCGTGATATTGGGGTTTCGGTTGGACAGGCAGATACGCTGTTGCTGGCTGTTCAGGGGGCTGTTGGTGATCTGGTGGCCTTGACCGGGGTCGATGTTGCGGTTTCGGTAGACAGTCCGAGCCTGGCCAACCTGTCGACACCGGAAAGCCCGCAGCCGGATGTTGGCCCCGTCAAGGTGCGGGCCCGGGCATTGGGCAATTTGACCGACAATATCAAGATTGACGGTTTGTCGGCTGAGATAGGCAGAAGCGATCTGGCTGGCAATGCGTCTGCAAGTCTGCAGGGAACGCGGCCTGTTGTTACTGTTAACGTTACCTCCAATCTGTTGGATCTGTCTGAGTTTGAGCAGCAAGGGCAGGGCGGGCAGTCCGGCGGTTCTTCCGCCTCGGCTGGAGGATCTGGTGGCGCGGCGCAACCTTCGGACGGTAAAGTCATCCCGAATGATCCGCTGCCGTTCGACGCGCTGAAGCTGGTTGATGCCGATGTCTCCGTGAAAATCGCACGCCTCATCGTGTCGGTTACCGAAATGACAAATGCAGAGGCGGTGATCAGTCTGAAAAATGGCGACCTGCATCTCAGTCCGTTTAAGGCGAATGCGGCCGGTGGTCTGGTTGATGCGGATATCCGATTGAACGGGTCAAAGGATGTCGCTGATCTGGGTGTGACCCTGACCGGTCAGAACCTTGATATTGGTGGTGTTATGGAACTGGCTGGTATCAATGGTGTCATCAATGGACCACTAACGGTGGATGTGAAACTGGCTGGTCTTGGCAATACACCGCGTGCTCTTGCCGGGTCCCTGGATGGGCATGCCAAGGTTCTGGTGACCGGCGGGACCATGAACAAGCAGGCCATGATTGATGAGTTCGGCGAAGGCGTCACCGTGCTGACCAGCATCCTCTTTGCGAACAAGGATAATGTGGTTGTGAACTGCATGGTTGCCGATTACGTCCTCGCATCGGGTCTGGCGACCACACAGGTTGGGGTGCTGGATACAGAAATTTCGACCGTGACCTATGACGGGGATATCAATCTGAAAACCGAGGAATTGGACCTGGATGTCACACCGCAAGGCAGCGTGGCTGGCACGGTGAGTATCGGTATTCCGGTCGCTGTTGGGGGAATTTTCGCCAGCCCCAGTTTTGGCATTCAGGGTGAAAAGCTGTTGCTGGGTGTTGGTCTGGGCCTGTTGACGGGTGGCGCTGCACCGGCGCTTGGCGCGTTGCTGTCTCAGGACCTCTTCGCGGGCGATGCCTGCCAGGATCTGAAGACAGGCGGCGGTTCCGAGGCACCCCCTGCAGCGGCAGCGCCGGTTCAACCCGTGACACCGGCGGCGCCAAGTACACCTCAAGAAGCCATTGAAGGGGTTCTGAAGAAAGGACTTCAGGGCCTGTTCGGTAACTGATACGAAAGTTTCTTTATGAAAAGACGGTATGAAACGGTCTCGCTGGTTGAACCGGCAGAGGGTGAGGCTGGGTTTCACCTTGCCCTTGACGAAAAGCTGCTGCTATCGCCAGCCAAGGGTGATTTCGGGCTGCCAACCCGGGATCTGGCGCTTGCCATTGCGAAGGAATGGCAGGACCAGGGGGATCTGGTTCTGCCCGCTAGCATGCCGATGATGAGTTTTGCGGCGACAGCCATTGATCGCGTGGCCCCCCAGGTTGAGGCGGTGGCTGCTGAAATCACGGCCTACGCTGCGTCTGACCTGTTGTGCTATCGGGCTGACCGTCAGGATGACCTGGCCGAACGTCAGGCCGCCCAGTGGGACCCGGTGATTGCCTGGGTATCCGACCGGTATCAGGTGCAGTTTGAGGTGACAGCAGGGTTGATGCCTATCACCCAGCCGAATGTCACCCTGATGCTGCTGGGCCGGCGGGTCGAACAGTTGGATGCGTTTCACCTCGCCGGCCTGCATAACCTGACCAGCATTACAGGCTCTCTGATTCTGGCCCTGGCTGTTTTCGACGGGCATTTGACGCCGGATGAGGCCTATACCCTCTCCATCCTGGATGAAGATCATCAGGCTGAGCTCTGGGGGCGGGAGGAAGAGGCAGAAGAACGCCGTGACAGGCTCGGCCTTGAACTGGCACAAACCCAGCAGTTTTTGGACCTGCTTGGCGAATAGCACATCTCAAGTTTAGGCGATTGTGCTGGATCAAAAGACTGTTTCAGGGGCGTCCCGGGTCTGGCAAACCCGCCTGCACTCTTGTAATCAAGAGGGTGCCGGTTTTTCCGAGTATCAAAATAAACTGTCTTGAACCAGAGGGGGGCTCAGGCGATGCAGTCGATCATCCAGCAGTTAGAGGAAAAGCGGGCGGGTGCGCGTCTTGGCGGTGGCCAGAAGCGTATCGATTCCCAGCACGCCAAGGGCAAGCTGACCGCCCGCGAGCGGATTGAAGTCTTGCTGGATGAGGGCTCTTTCGAAGAATACGACATGTTTGTCGAACATGACTGTACCGATTTCGGTATGGAAGCCCAGAAGATCCCGGGCGACGGTGTAGTCATCGGCCATGGGGAGATCAATGGTCGCACCGTCTTTGTGTTTTCCCAGGATTTTACAGTTTTTGGCGGTTCCCTCTCAGCGGCCCATGCACGCAAGATCTGCAAGGTGATGGATCAGGCGATGAAGGTTGGTGCGCCGGTCATTGGCCTGAATGACAGCGGCGGTGCCCGTATTCAGGAAGGGGTTGCCTCTCTTGCGGGCTATGCCGATGTGTTTCAGCGCAATGTGATGGCAAGCGGTGTGGTGCCTCAGATCTCGGCCATTATGGGGCCCTGCGCCGGGGGCGCCGTCTATTCCCCGTCCATGACTGATTTCATCTTCATGGTGAAAGACAGTTCCTACATGTTTGTGACCGGTCCGGATGTGGTCAAAACGGTCACGAACGAGGTTGTGACGGCTGAGGAATTGGGCGGCGCGATAACCCATACATCGAAATCCGGTGTCGCGGACAAGGCATTTGAAAATGATGTTGAGGCCCTGCGGCAATTGCGTCAGTTCATGGGGTTCGTGCCGAACAATAACCGTGAAAAGCCACCGCACCGGAAAACCGACGACCCGGTCAATCGTCAGGAAATGTCCCTCGATTCGCTGGTCCCGGCCAATCCGAACAAGCCCTACGACATCAAGGAGCTGATCCATAAAGTCGTTGATGAGGGCGTCTTCTTCGAGACCCAGCCGGATTACGCTGGCAATATCATCACCGGGTTCGGGCGCTTTAATGGCGACCCCGTGGGGATTGTGGCGAACCAGCCCATGGTGCTTGCCGGGTGCCTTGATATATCAAGCTCGATCAAGGCAGCGCGGTTCGTACGGTTCTGTGACAGTTTCAATATTCCGCTGGTGACATTCGTTGATGTTCCGGGTTTTCTGCCCGGCACGTCCCAGGAATATGGCGGCATCATCAAACACGGGGCGAAACTTCTTTATGCCTATGCAGAGGCGACGGTTCCCAAGGTCACCATCATCACCCGCAAGGCCTATGGCGGGGCCTATGACGTGATGGCGTCCAAGCATCTGCGCGGCGACGTCAATTACGCCTGGCCGACCGCTGAAATTGCGGTTATGGGGCCGAAAGGGGCGGTCGAAATCATCTTCCGGGCGGACAAGGATGATGCTGACAAGCTGGCTGAGCGCGAACAGGAATATCGCGAAAAATTCGCCAATCCGTTTGTCGCGGGATCGCTTGGTTTCCTGGATGACGTCATCATGCCACACAACACGCGGCGCCGGATTTGCAAATCACTGAAGCTCCTGAAAACAAAGAAGCTGGATAATCCCTGGAAGAAGCACGGCAATATCCCGCTTTAGGGTCGCAGACGAAGTTTTCAGGGAAAAGGAATGGGTGGAAATGTTTGATAAAATTCTGATCGCCAACCGAGGAGAGATCGCCTGCCGCGTCATCAAGACGGCGCGCAAGATGGGTATTGCGACAGTCGCTGTCTATTCTGATGCCGATGCCGACGCGGTTCATGTCGAGATGGCGGACGAGGCGGTTCATATCGGCCCGCCGCCCAGCGCTGAATCCTATTTGGTGATCGACCAGATCATTGCGGCCTGCAAGCAGACCGGTGCCCAGGCCGTCCATCCGGGCTATGGGTTCTTGTCTGAAAATCCGCTGTTCTCGACAGCGCTGGCAGAGGCCGGAATCGCCTTTATCGGTCCAGGCGTGCGCGCTGTGGAAGCCATGGGTGACAAGATCGAGTCCAAGAAACTGGCTCAAACCGCGGGCGTGAATACTGTGCCTGGCCATCTTTCGCCTATCACCGGTCCTGAAGAGGCGGCCCGCATCTCTTCGGAAATCGGATATCCGGTTATGCTGAAAGCCTCGGCCGGTGGTGGCGGTAAAGGTATGCGGCTCGCCTGGAATGACGAGGAAGCGAAAGAAGGGCTGATCTCCGCCATGAATGAGGGGCGGGCCTCTTTCGGGGATGATCGGGTCTTTGCGGAGAAGTTCATTCAGGAGCCCCGTCATATTGAAATCCAGATCATCGCCGACAGCCATGGGAATGTCGTCTATCTGGGCGAACGGGAGTGCTCGATCCAGAGGCGGCATCAGAAGGTTCTGGAAGAGGCACCAAGCCCTTTCCTCGATGAAGCAACCCGAAAGGCCATGGGCGAACAGGCCGTCGCGCTGGCCCAAAATGTGGATTACGTCTCGGCCGGGACGGTTGAGTTCATCGTCGACAAGGACCGGAATTTCTATTTCCTGGAAATGAACACGCGCCTGCAGGTGGAACACCCGGTCACAGAGCTCGTCACCGGCGTAGACCTGGTGGAGCTGATGATCTGTGTTGCGGCTGGAGAAGCCCTGCCGTTTACGCAGGATGATGTGAAACTGAGTGGTTGGGCGCTGGAAGCACGGTTCTATGCAGAGGATCCGGAGCGCGGTTTCTTGCCCTCGACAGGTCGTCTGGTGCGCTATCAGCCACCGGAGGAGGTTGAGGGTGCCGTCCGTGTTGATAGCGGGGTTCGCGAAGGGGGCGAGATCTCGATCTATTACGATCCGATGATCGCAAAGCTGATTACTGGTGGCGACACAAGGGAGCAGGCGATAGACCGCATGCGTGATGCGCTGGACGGTTATTATGTGCGGGGGATCAACCACAACCTGGCCTTTCTGTCCCATCTTGTGGCCCATCCGAGGTTCCGTTCCGGGGCCATGACGACCGGCTTTATTGCAGAGGAATATCCAGACGGTCTGACACCGGATCTGCTCGTCCCGGCAAACCCTGAGCTGCTGGCGGCAATCGCAGCGATCATCGAGGTCCGGTCCGATCGCATGCATGCAACGGTATCCGGCGATGGTCCGTCACCTCTTGGAGAGCACGCGATAACGGTTTTCCTGGGCGACAGGGATGTTCAGGAATTTGCGCTCACCGTTGCTGAAGGCACTGATGGGGATCGTGTTCGCTTTCCCGATGGAACGGAACGCCATATCACCAGCGACTGGCGGCCCGGCCTGCCGATGTTCAGGGCGGTTATTGATGACCAGACTGTCATTGTTCAAATCGACACTGTCGGGGATGCGACAAAGCTGTTCCATGCCGGAACCCGGATCAAGACCATTGCGCTGGAAACCCGTCTGGCAGGCCTTCAGCGCCTGATGCCCTATAAAGAACCACCGGACCTTTCCAAATTCCTGCTCTCCCCGATGCCGGGCCTTCTGGTCCGCCTCTCCGTTGAGGTTGGTCAGAATGTCAAAGCCGGTCAGGAACTTGCCGTTGTTGAAGCGATGAAGATGGAAAACGTCATGCGGGCGACCCAGGATGGAACCGTTCTGGCCGTTCATGCGGATGCGGGTGACAGCCTTGCTGTCGATCAGAAGATCCTCGAGTTTGAGTGATCGCCTGTGGACGGTTCGCATGTCGCCCGGCGCTGTCTGATCGAAGGACGCGTTCAGGGGGTTGGATACCGCTATTGGACACGGGACAAGGCCCATTCGCTTGGTCTGCGGGGTTGGGTGCGGAACCTGCCGGATGGACGCGTTGAGGCACTCTTTGCGGGTTCGAAAGAAACTGTTGCCCAGATGATTGAACATTGCAGGCAGGGGCCGGCCCTGTCACAGGTACACAGCATAACGGAAGAAGATGGTGACGCACCGGATCAACCGGGCTTTGCTATTCTGAGATAGACCTGAGCGGTGAAAACGCTGCCTCAAAATGCTTCATCAGGGCGTTGTCGATATCTTCCATTGTGACGGGCAGACCCAGATCGACGAGTGACGTTACACCAAGATTCTCCTCACCGATCCCACAGGGGACAATCCCTTCGAAATGGCTTAACTCCGGCTCAACATTGATGGAGATCCCGTGAAAGCTGACCCAGCGGCGCAGGCGCACCCCGATTGCTGCGATCTTGTCTTCCCGACCGGCCCCGCGATCCACCCAGATGCCGACGCGCCCCTCCCGGCGTTCACCGGTAATGTTGAATTCTGAAAGCGCGCGGATGACCCAGTCCTCCAATGCCTGAACATAGGCCCGGACATCGCTGCCATAGAGTTTCAGGTCCAGCATGACATAGGCGACCCGCTGACCCGGACCGTGATAGGTGTATTGCCCCCCGCGACCGGTTTCAAAGACGGGAAACCTGTCTGGCGTCAAAAGATCTGCCGATTTCGCGCTGGTGCCAGCCGTATAGAGGGGCGGGTGTTCCAGCATCCAGACAAGACCCGGTGCCGCGTCATCGCGAATTGCGGCCACGCGCTCTTCCATCCGCTGTGAAGCGTCGGGATAGGCGACAGGCCGGTCAGAGATTTCCCATTCCGGGCTGCGATAGATATTGCTGTATGCTTCGGGGTCCGTGGCCGGATTTGTCATCAAAAATGGCTGCCTGTCTGCAATTTCAGAACAGCGCAGAGATTAACGGAAGTACCCAGATGGGGAAATACCTGCGGGCGTGCAGACAGCGTCTGTCGCGATCAATTTTCCTGAACGCTGATGCAGAAACGATCGACTGAATAGCCGTCATGGGACAGGGGCACCACAAGGCCGCTGAACCGGCGCGCTGGCTTATCACCTGCTTTGGTCTGTTCGACCGTGAAAAAGACGGGTTCGCCCAGGGATTTGCACCGATCAAGCGCTGCAAAGGCAACGGAATCGTCAATTTCATCGTTCTTCCCATAGGGGAAAATGCCGGTATTTGCCGGAATGTCCCGCACAAAACCCCCTCTGCTGTCTTTGTTGGCGAAGGATATGCCGGACAATAGATCCGGGGAGAGGGTGGACGGAGAAAACCGGCTGGTCCGAGGCAGGGTAACCACTGCGTGCCAGAACCAGACCTCATAAAGGCGTCTGGCCATACGAAAACGGGCATTTCCCAGTGCATCGTCGCTCGACAGGAAATCAAGCCGGTGGCGGCGCTTGTGGAAGAGTTCGAAAACTGCTGCCTGTTTTCCAGCGGCGGACGACAGGGCCGGGGCGTCAATGACGGCCCCTAAACTGCTGCTCTGGTCACTTATGCTGCTCATATTCCACCCCTTACCTGTGAAAGGGCAAAACCAGCCCTTCCAATTGACCACATAAACAGTACGGGTATCGGCGTGGGGTGGATCACATCTGTATTAGATTCTTCAATTTAGCGGTTTTTCCGGCTTTGACGCGCATCAACGCTTGATCCAACCCAACGCATTTGCTACATCGCGGCTCTAGTGCGGTCGTGGCGGAATTGGTAGACGCGCAGCGTTGAGGTCGCTGTCCGGTAACACGGGTGGAAGTTCGAGTCTTCTCGACCGCACCAAAAAGAACCCGGTGGTTAGCCGGGTTTTTTTGTGCCCGAATTGGGGCTGATCCAGCGTGCTTGATCCTGTCAGTGGCTGCACTTCTCTAAGATTGGTATTCTATCGATATAATGGTGGGCTTATTTGGACGGTTTGGTCGGGCGCGGGATTTGCGCCATCTTGACGATGAACTCCGCGGTGCGGGTCTGCATCCGCTGCTAGTGCCCGATGCTGTCAAGCTAACGCTTCTAAAGCTCCTCAAAACGGCCCTTGGGACAGCATCACCCCATATCCCGGAGGCGGCTTCCCTTGTCGCTTATTGCACGCTTGGACCGGCCGGTTATGCCGAGAACAACGGAAGTGACCTTGCACAGGTGATGGATGGCCGACTGCACGGCGCTGTTGCAAATGAGACTGGCCTTGATGCGGAAATTATCCTGCTAACCCTTCACGCCAATATCATAGATCCTGATGTGGTTGAGGGCTATGGTCTGGATGTGGGTGAATAAATCGCGGTGCCGGGCAATGGCCGCGTATCTAACGGGGCCGCGCATTAAAGGCGCAAAAAAACCCGGTGGTTAGCCGGGTTTTTTTGTACCAAATCGCCGAGTATGGATCAGGATTTCTTTTTCCGGCGACGAAAAAATGCCCCTGCTACAACCAAACCGCCGCCCAGGCCGAGGGCCGGGGAAGGGGCGGTTGCAATATCCAGGCTGTTATCGGCCAGGGCTTCGAACGGATCGGACCGCACGATAAAGACAGCATCGTTGAAATCCTCATCGCTGGGGCCCAGACGATTCAGATCTTCAAAACCCACCATGATGTCGTCTTGCCCGGTGTCATGAAACATCATGGCCGTGTGACGAGAAATGTCCGGGGTTTCATAGAAATTGGCATTCGCACCCGCTTCCGGGTTTAAGAAGTCGACCGAAAAGTAATTGGGCGGTGCCCCGCTTCTATCCAAGCCCTTGATGCCGTTTCCAGCCCAGGCGTTGGCGGATACGAAAAATCCCAGATTCTGGCCTGCTTCAAAGACTTTGCCGTCGGCGAGCAACACGTCGTCGCTAGTTTCGGTCAAGTTGCCGCCACCAATGACTAAAGAGTCACCGTAGTTGAGCCTGCCGCCCCCGCTTTCCGAGAAATTGGGGAACATGTATTCCGCCTCTACACCGGCGACAGCATTGATCTCGTTGAAATCAATGTTTCCTGATCCGTTGAGGTCGATATCGCCGAAGGTCAATCCGTCGAACGAATTGTCTTCGAATGTGAAATAGCCAAGAGAGTTTCGGTATCCAGCACCTTCATTGATGAAGGAAATGGCAACCTGGCCGTCCTGACTAAATCGCAGGTTAGGGTTATAGGCCGGATCCAGAAATGACGCATCAACCGCGCGGCTCTCTGGAAGGGCTTCTCTCACATCCTCTAGCATGTCAGGACCGAAATCCCGAAACCCCAAAGGCGATGGTAGTTCATCGGTTGCATAGGCAGTTGTCCCAATATGGGACAGTGCAAGGGCAACCGCTATGGTAAATGCCTTATATTGCATGGCAATTTCTCCATTCAGGTTGAAGTAGAGTGTAGAGATCAAGAGATGTGCCAAGCGTGTCCTGCCTGCATTTCGCGGCATATTACCATCGAGTTATTAGAGGTTTATAAGATTTGACATCTTCAAATGAGATGCTTTTGCTGTCGAGATAGGTTTTCACATTTACCGGGACGAAGCGTAACCTGACCTCGAATTAAACAGTGGGTGTCAGGGCCTGGCTCTGTTTTGGATTTCGTCCACAGCCCGTGAGTTTCAGGAAGGACAAGATCGTCGATGTCGGAAGGCAGGAATGGGCCGTTGAACGGTTTACGCATCCTCGAACTTGGACATTTCATCGCGGCACCGTTTTGCACGCGCGTGTTAGGGGATCTGGGGGCGGAAATCATAAAGATCGAAACCCCTGGAAAGGGGGACCCGGTGCGCGGCTGGGGAAAAATGATCGACGGGAAAAGTCTGTGGTGGTCCGTACATGGGCGCAACAAAAAGTCGGTTGCTTTGAACCTTAAACACCCCAAAGGGGTTGGGGTTGCCAAGGATCTGATCAGGCAGTGCGATGCGGTCGTCGAAAACTTCCGACCGGGTCAGCTATCCCGATGGGGGCTGGGTGAAGAGGTGATTGCGGAACTCAACCCGAATTGCGTCCTGGTCAGTGTGTCCGGCTATGGTCAGACAGGGCCGGATCGCGACCGTGCCGCGTTCGGCGTTATAGGCGAGGCGATTGGCGGGTTACGGCATTTGACGGGTTTCCCGGAAGGCATGACCGATTTACCGCCGGCCAGGACGGGTGTCAGCCTCGGGGACATGGTGGCCGGCCTTTACGCGGCAATCGGTCTTTTGTCCGCAGTCTACCGCCGCCAGAGCGAGGGGGGCGCACGGAGCGGAGGGATGCAATCCGTGGATGTTGCCCTGACCGAGTCGGTGTTTTCGCTTCTTGAAGGAGCCTTACCCGAATATGGCAGTCTTGGCGAAATTCGTCAGCCGACCGGTTCGACCCTGCCGACCAATGCGCCGTCGAACGCTTATCTTTCTCAGGACGGAAGGTGGGTCATAATTGCAGCCAATTCTGATGCATTGTTCCAGCGTCTTATGTCTTTGATAGATAGGCCGGATCTGGCGTCAGACGCGCGTTTTCAGGACAATCCGGGCCGCTGTGCCCATGCGGACCTGTTGGATAAGGCAATTTCTGACTGGACCCGGGGTTTAACTGCGGAAGCGGCCACGACGCTTTTGGCGGAGGCAGACATCCCGTCAACATTGATCTATTCAATAGAGGATTGTGCCCATGATCCTCAGTTTAAATCGCGGGACATGATTACAGAAATCGACGATCCGAATTTTGGCACGGTGATGCATCCGGGTGTTGTGCCAAAAATGTCGGGCGACATGGCGGGCGGCATTTCCTGGCCGGGACCGGATATCGGCGCCCATACCAATCAGGTGCTGGCTCAAGTGCTTAAGATGGATGACGAGGACATATCGAGTTTGCGGGCGGAAGGCGTGATAGCATGAAGAAAGACAAGGTCCAGATTGTGGATGTGGCGGCCCGGGACGGGTTTCAGGCGGTCAAGACGTTCATTCCGACGGAAAGAAAAATTGCCGTCATTGACGCGTTGGCGGCTGCCGGGTTTAAACGCCTGGAGGTAGGGGCCTTTGTCAGCCCGAAGGCCATTCCGCAGATGGCGGACAGTGCAGAAATTCACGGTGCCATAGCCGCGCGCTGCGCAGAACAGGGTATCCGGTTGAGCACCCTCGTACCAAACGCGATTGGTGGAAGACGCGCCCTGGACGCCAATGTGAAAGATCTGGTGTTTGTTCTTTCCGCATCAGAATCCCACAACCACAGCAATGTGCGCCGGACGATCACCGAGTCTCTCGATGATCTGAGGCAGGTTGTCGAACACGGCAGATCCGTCGACGGTTTCAAGCTCCGCGTCAATATCGCGACGGTCTTTGACTGTCCTTATGAGGGCAGAACGTCAGAGACGGCGGTTTACGATATCGTTAATCGGACGCTTGATCTGGGAGCGCCTGTTGAGTTTGGCCTGTGCGACACGACGGGACGGGCTTTTCCAGACCATGTTCAGACCCTCTGTGCCTATCTCGTCGATCAGCACAAAGACGCTGCCGAAATTGAATGGGCCTTTCACGGTCACGATACCTATGGATTGGGTGTGGCCAATGCGGTCGCTGCTTATAGCGCCGGCATTCGTGTCTTTGACGCCGCAGCGGCGGGGCTTGGCGGTTGCCCCTTTGCGCCGGGTGCTTCGGGAAATACGGCAAGCGAAGACCTGGTCTTCACCTTTGAAAATATCGGAATTGCGACCGGTGTCGATTTGGCCGGCCTGCTGGACGCGACCGGGCTTATTGATGCCCTGCCGGATATTGATACCGGCGGTCACGTGCGCCTTTTGCCGAGATCCCGCGTGCTCGCATAACAAGAGGGTTTCATCATCCAGTTTGACCTTACAACATTGCGGCTGTTCTTGAGCATTATAGAAACCGGGTCGATCGCCGCAGCAGCAGAGGCCAACTCGATTGCACCTTCGGCGGTGAGCCGTCGCATTTCTGAGCTGGAGAGCCGCCTGGGTACACCCTTGCTGCTTCGCCAGCCAAGAGGCGTTTCGCCGACCCCAGCCGGTGAGGCCTTGGCGCGTCACTCTGAAAATCTGGTGAGTCTCATGCGTCAAATGGATGCTGAGATGAGCGAGTATGCCAAAGGTGTCCGTGGCCATGTCCGAATTGCGGCGAATACATCGGCCATCACGCAATTCCTGCCAAGGGATCTTGCGCTTTTTCGGCGTATGCACCCTGACATCAATATCGCGCTAAATGAGACGACAAGTGAGCAGGCCGTTGATGACGTCATAAAGGGGCTCGCCGATATTGCTGTTTTTTCAGAAACAATTGAGCCGGTTTCTCTGGAGGTTTTTCCCTATCACCAGGATTCATTGATGCTGTTATGTCCAAAGGGTCACGTTTTGTCGGAACGCGCATCGGTGTCATTTCGCGATACCCTCGATTTTCCCCATGTTGGTTTAACAGCCGGCAGTTCCCTTCTTTCGCTTCTTCAGGCCCAGGCAGGCGTCTTGGACAAGGCAATCGCATTCGCTGTACAGGTCTCGAGTTTCGAGGGGGTTCGCCGAATGGTCGAAAGTGGCCTCGGGGTGGCAATACTGCCCGATGGTTCTGTTTTGCCTGACTTTGCCCGGGACCGGTTGGATGTGATCCCGTTGCGTGACGGCTGGGCGCGGCGAAACCTCTGCTTCGGTGTTCGCCGCGAACAAGACCTGACTGTCGCGGCCCGCAACATGCTCAAAGGGTTGCAGGGACGAGAGGAATAATACCAGTTCTAGAAACCTGACGCGACAATTTCCGCGCATCAAAAACCGCGTCAGCGCATTTTACCGCTGAAAAACATTAAAAAAAGACAATTTGTTAATGGTGGTTTACACAGGTTTTCGTTGTGTCGACACAAGCCGAAAATCGATGTGTTATCTTGATTGAAGTTTGTGTTCAGCGCGTCGCGCTTAAGAGGATGATTATGAAAAATCTTATTGCATCGATCTTCGCAACCACTTTGGGATTTGCTGCTACGGGGGCGTTGGCCGCCTCTGTGAATACGTTTGATTTCACC
Organism: Alphaproteobacteria bacterium; assembly: GCA_963691885.1. Classification (GTDB taxonomy): domain Bacteria; phylum Pseudomonadota; class Alphaproteobacteria; order UBA8366; family Aestuariispiraceae. Next base: position 4,997,000 of record OY829843.1, on the reverse strand, counting down.
AGCAGCGTTCCTGGAAACCAGCAGACCTTCGTAAACGGGAATGCGTTCACACCTTTGGGTGCTGCGGGTAATGTTTTTGGCTCGGCTGGTACAGACGCAACCGTCAGTGTGTTCGGTATCGATTTCGATAATTCGACCGGCAAAAACGCAACGGGCGAAAAATGGGGTACCGCGAATGATGTCACCGGAAAGGGTAACCTGCCTACGGGCGACGCGAATTCTCCGACCCAGAATGCTAATGGTATCGGGACCTGGGCCCGGGAAGAGATGATCAAGCATGGTGACCCGGCCGATCACAGCCTGCGCTGGGGTGCAACTGACAACAATACTGCCTTCGAGCTTCTCGCCATCCAATTGCCGACCCTGGCATCCTGGGCGCCGGTTGAGGCCGTGGTAAACCGCATTCAGGGCACTGCCGATCCGGGTTTTCAGGTCTTTGCCTTCGATTTTGGTGCGGATGCAGGCTCTAACAATCTTTCCGGTGTCTTGAATGAACTGAACAGCAACAGCGTCGACGGCAGTTCTGCTGACCTGCTGTCTTTGACGACCACCAGTGCCGTCTTTTCGCATATTACCAGCGGTTCCTACGATAATGGCGTTGCGACCATCGACTTCCTCTCACTCGGCGTTGCCGCAGTTGACTGGCTGATCTTTGCCGGACCGGGTGGTCTGGGTCAGGGTGGCGATCAGCGCTTCCGCGTAGAATCCTTCACCGGCGTTTCCGCAGTGCCTGTCCCGGCAGCACTGCCGTTGCTGCTGACGGGTTCGCTGCCCTTGGTTTTCTCGCCCGCCGCAAGAAACGCCTGGCGGCCTGATTTCCAGACGGTCATTTAATTTAGACAATCAGCCCCGCTTCGGCGGGGTTGTTTTTTTGATGCCGGGTTTGTTCTGTGTAAGACCGGTTTAGGGTTGTTATGTCGAGCCCGGATAGGCTTCTTCGATGTCATCCAGGGTCTCGAAGAAATCGGAATCGAAACGGGCGCCACAACCAACTCGGCGGCCATAGATTCTGGACTCTGACCTGGTAAGATTTTGACCGCAGGCGTGGATCCCCATGACACGCAAACCGATTTCCCCATTTTCCAGCAGCTCCAGAATGGGCGACCCGCTGGCGCCCTTAAACGTCGCACATTGGTATTCATACGCATCGTCTGCGTTTGTTATGCGACATCCATAGTCCATGGTAATGTAACGGCCCTGGTTCAGATCGCCGCTATGACCCGGTATTGCGATTTGTGCCCCCGGTTCCAGGTCACCGAAAGAGTATCCAAAATATCCATTGGGATGGGGTCGTTGGGCAACCAGCAAAGCCCAGTCATTTCTGAAGTCACCGTCCCCTGAATATTTTGGTGACTTGTAGGCGTGTTTAAAGGTTATCGTTTCAGAGGAGATGCCCTTGAACATGGCATCGCGATCATTCAGCCAGGAATACTCAACACGCAGCGTGTTCCAGTCTATATCCCACTCTCCATCATCGCTTGTCAGGCAATGGGCATTTGTGGCCACAACGGCTGGTCGAATGAAAAAGGCAGTGCAGGTGCCTTTGTTGTACAGCCTGCCAATCGTGCTCATGGTTCCATAATTGAAAAACGCTGGCATCCGAATGACATCAGTTTCCACCGAGGTAGGGGCGGCGCTGTCCAGTTGGAATGCTTCAACGGGTTCTGCTGCCAGCTCTATGAGATCGAACATCGGCATCATTGTTTGCTGCACCGTTGCCGCTGGAACCCCTTGCGCTGCCGCGGCGACACCAAGGCCTGCTGTTACAAATGCCATGGCGGTTGCGATATCCTGTTGGGTGTTGTTCCGTTCTTGAACCCTGTTCCCGTATTGGCTTTGCCCGGTGCGAATGACATCAGGAATTTCGAGGAACAGGGATCGCGCCGACAATGCCATCCCGCGTTCGAGGTAGGATTGGGCAAGAAGTGCCTTTGCATAGGCATGATCAAGATACCAATGGTTCCAGTAATAGTCGTCCGGATGGTTCGCCACCGTGTTGTTCATGATCTGGTTGGCCGCTTGAAAATTGTAGGAAGCGCTTACCGTGTCATTGGCAACGACCGCGTTGATCCCTTTGGTGATTTCGGCATAGGTCTTTGACGGTCGCGGTTTTGATGCCGGAGAGGAATACTGCGACCCGCTGGAGACGCAACCGGTAACCAACAGGACAGTCAGGCAACCTGCAGCAAGTTTTAAATTCATCAGAATTACCCCATTTTCTGAGATGCCAGACTTAAGGGTAATTTCCAGCGACTAAACATCAAGAGCTGTGTTTCCGTATGTTTACGGCTGTTGGAAAAGCGCAGCTTTTTGGGCGGTGATTGTCCTGCAGGCTTTTCGTTCTGCGTTACTTGTGTGCACAATCCGTAACCGGATCTAACATGTTGAACAGGCATATGGCCTGGCTCAGTATCGTCGAGGACATTCGAACATTTCAGTATCGCGCCAGGGAGCGGACCTATGGAAGATATCGACCAACACGCCTTGTATTACCACCGGATGAAACCGGCCGGAAAACTGGCGATTGTGGCAACCAAGCCAATGGCGAACCAACGCGATCTGTCACTGGCCTATTCACCAGGTGTTGCTGCAGCCTGTCGGGCAATTTGCGATGATCCTGGCGAGGCTGCATCGGTTACCGCGCGCGGCAACCTGGTCGGTGTGATCTCGAATGGCACGGCGGTGCTCGGGCTTGGCAATATTGGTCCGCTGGCGTCCAAACCGGTGATGGAAGGGAAGGCGGTCCTCTTCAAGAAGTTTGCCAATATCGATGTTTTCGATATCGAACTTGATGCCCTGGATCCTGATGTATTCTGCAATGTTGTCGCGGCGATGGAACCCACATTTGGCGGGATCAACCTGGAAGACATTAAAGCACCTGAATGTTTTGAGATTGAGCGCCGCTTGCGGGAGAAGATGAATATCCCGGTCTTCCACGACGATCAGCACGGCACTGCGATCATTGTCGCCGCGGCCGTTTACAATGCTCTTGAACTCGTTGGAAAGAAATTTGAAGATATCAAGATCGTGACCTCCGGCGCGGGGGCGGCGGCCCTGGCCTGTCTGAACATGCTGCTGTCGATGGGGGCAAAGCGAGAGAACATCTACGTTACTGATATTGTCGGGGTGGTCTATGAAGGTCGCACCGAACAGATGGATGAGTACAAAGGGGCCTTTGCCCAGGCGACCGACGCCAGAACCCTTGCGGATGTCATTGACGGGGCTGATGTATTTCTCGGTCTTTCCGCGCCCAATGTCTTGAAGCCGGAAATGGTAAAGGCAATGGCGGATCGCCCGCTGATTATGGCACTGGCCAACCCGACGCCAGAGATTGATCCGGACCTGGCCAAGGAAACCCGGTCTGATGCCATTATTTGTACCGGACGTTCTGACTTTCCCAATCAGGTAAACAACGTCCTGTGTTTTCCCTTTATTTTCCGCGGGGCCCTGGATGTCGGGGCGACCACGATCAATGAAGAGATGAAGGTTGCCTGCGTAAAGGCGCTGGGTTCACTGGCGCGCCGCGAAGTGTCCGAGGTTGTGGCCAACGCCTATGGCGATCAGGCCGCGGGCGGTTTCAGCGAGACCTCCCTCATTCCAAAGCCGTTTGATCCACGCCTTATGCTGGAGATTGCGCCGGCTGTTGCGAAAGCTGCGATGGATAGTGGTGTTGCCACGCGGCCCATTGAGGATTTTGAGTTCTATTTGCAAGAACTCTCGGAGTTCGTTTACCGATCAGGCACGGTCATGAAGCCCGTGTTTGACAGGGCCATAGCCGATCCAAGACGGGTTGCCTATTGTGAAGGTGAAGATGAACGCGTTCTTCGCGCGGTGCAGATTGTGGTTGATGACGGCATTGCCAAGCCGGTCCTGATCGGGCGACGCGCGGTCGTCGCATCGCGGATTGATCGCCTGGGCCTGCGCCTGCAAGAGGGGCGGGATTTCGAATTGTGCGACCCGGAAGATGATCCAAGATTTTCAGATTATCGCAGTCTTTATCACAGCATTATGGGGCGGAAAGGTGTCTCACCTGAATTGGCCGGCACGATTGTCCGGACCCGTACGACAGTCATCGGTTCGCTGATGCTGCGACGGGGTGAGGTCGATGCCATGTTGTGTGGCGTCTCTGGTCGGTTTCAGCCAAACCTGAACTATGTCCGCCAGATTGTCGGAACAAGACCGGGGGCCAGAGACTATTCGGCGGTGACCATGATGATCCTGGAGAAAGGCGTCTACTTCCTGGCCGATACCCATGTCACAGCCGAACCAACGCCCGAAGAATTGTGCGAAATGGCGATCCTCGCCAGTGAAGAAGCAAGACGTTTCGGTATCGAGCCGAGGGTTGCGTTCCTGTCCCATTCGAATTTCGGCTCGTCCGAGCATCCAAGCGCTGAAAGGGTTCGTCGGGCCGTTGCCTTGTTGCATCTGGAAGACCCCGAACTAGAAGCGGATGGAGAGATGCATGGCGATACGGCGCTGGACGCGTTCCATCGCGAAACACTTTTGCCGAGTTCCAGACTTAAAGGGGACGCCAATATTTTCATCATGCCCGGTATCGATTCCGCCAATATTTCCTATAACCTGTTGAAGCACCTGGCCAATGGGCTGTCTGTTGGACCCATGTTGATTGGCAGTCGTTTGCCCGCCCATGTGCTGACAACGTCGGTCACGGCGCGGGGAATTGTGAATATGTCGGCGCTTGCAGTGGTTGATGCGCAGGATCAGAAACCAAAGGGTGGTTGATACACAAGCAATCCGCAGGCTGGAACGAGAGTTGGTTTGAATGTCGGAAATCGAAACCAAAAGCCCGGAAGACGAAGCGGAAGAGGCATTTGACGAGCTTTATGGTCTGACCGAGGAACTGATCGATGCGGTTCAGCTCGCGGTTGACGATGATGATGTTGAGGCCATCCGCAACCATTTGGATGGTCTGCATGCAGCCGACATAGCGGATCTGATTGAGCGGATGACCAGCGGCGATCGCGAGACGATTGTCGACGCGCTGGGGCCTGATCTCGATCCTGAAATCCTGAGCCAGATGGATTACACCGCAAGGGAAGACATCCTCGAATATCTCGACACCGAACAGCTGGCCAGCATGGTCAGCGACATGGAATCCGATGACGCCATTGATCTGATCGAGGATCTGGATGAGGCGGATCAACGTGAATTGCTGGATGCTATCCCGGCTGATGAAAGGCTGTTGATTGAACAGTCCCTGGCATTCCCGGAAGAGAGTGCCGGGCGCATCATGCGCCGCGAAGTGGTGACGGTTTCAGATTTCTGGTCCGTCGGACAGATGATCGATTTCATGCGGGCCTATAAAAAAGATATGCCGGATGCATTTTACAATATTATTGTAGTGAATCCGGCCCATCGTCCGATCGGTATGGTGCAACTGTCCCGGTTGTTACGGACCAAACGCCCTATCCTGATCAACCAGATCATGGAGGCGGACCCCAAGATCATCCCGGTCGCGATGGATCAGGAGGATGTCGCCTTTTTCTTTCGGCAATATGGTCTGGTTGAAGCACCGGTTGTCGACGATGCCGGACGCCTGATCGGTGTGATCACGGTTGATGACATTGTGAATGTTCTGGATGAAGAACATGAAGAAGATATTCTGAAACTGGGCGGTGTCCGGGAAGATGACTTTTATTCCGATGTCGCCGAAACGACCCGTTTGCGTTTCTCCTGGTTGTTCTTGAACTTGCTGACAGCGGTTCTGGCCAGCGTTGTAATTGCGCTTTTCGAAGACACGATTGAAAGCGTTATCGCCCTGGCCGTTTTGATGCCCATCGTTGCTTCAATGGGGGGAAATGCCGGAACCCAAACACTGACCGTCGCCGTGCGGGCGCTTGCCACAAACGAGCTCACACCAGGGAATGCCGCCAGGATCGTTTTGAAAGAAGTCCTGGTGGGGGGCGTCAACGGGATTTTGTTCGCCATTTTGATTGGGGGACTTGCCTGGGCCTGGTTTGGCGATGTCATGATCGGTGTGGTTATCGCGGCGGCCATGGTGATCAATATGCTGATCGCCGGCCTGGCGGGTTCAATGACCCCGCTCGTGCTGGAAAGGATGCGGATTGACCCGGCCGTCGCGTCAACTGTTGTTCTGACCACCATCACCGATGTTGTCGGGTTTTTTGCATTTTTAGGACTGGCGGCGATCGTCCTGTTATAGGCCAGTCTTGCTGTCGTTTCTCAACAATTTGTCGATGGCTGTCTGATTTTGAAGCGGTCTTGGTCAATCCACGTTCAAAAAAACCGTCACATACCTTCGTTCCATTGACATGCGCGGTCACAGTGTCTGATAGCGTATTCAGGTACGCGGTTTGGGAGGAACAAATGAAAAAACACATTCTGGCTGGTGTGGCAGGCGCGGTGATCGCGCTAGGCGGTTTTGCAACAACATCATCTGCAGCACCCATTGTGCAACAATGAGATCTCTTCAATCATCCCGACGGCGGGGCTGCCGCACCCTTTTACGGTCTTCGACTGGACGGCCTATTTTCTGGCGATAAACGTGATATCTGGTCAATCAATTTTGAAGCCGGTGGAGACAGCACCGTCAAAATGACCCTGACGACCGATGATGTGACAAACGAAAGCACCTTGAACATTCGCGGTATTGTCACCGGAGGTCGCGATACTGGATCTGCGTATGATCCAGATAATTCAGGGTCTTGGTTCCTCGATTTCACTTATAATGATTTTGTCGTTCCAGGAGCGCCTGGTGACGAGCATTTGCCGGTACAGGTGACGAATAGCAGCTCCGAAAACAAAGGGATCATTGCCCCTTTGTTCGACCTTGATCTGACCGCGGTCAATGAGACTGAACAGAACAGCCTTAGCAACCTTTCGAGCCTTGGTTTGGTGATCAACCTGGTGGACAAGAGCAACAGTCAATATACCTTCCTGTATGGTGATCCAAACGACCCAGGTCGCTGCGGAACTCATCCAGCTTGTGATGGGCGTGTGGAAGGTCATGGTTGGGTCGACCATTCCATCAATTATAATGAAGCCACCAAGAACCATATTGCTGCCAGTGACTTTTTCTTCACTGGAACAGCGGCTGTGGTCCCGGTTCCTGCTGCACTGCCCCTTATGGCGACAGCAATGATCGGTTTTGGCGTGGTTGGTGCGATGCGTCGCCGCCGCAAATAAAGCCTCTGAAAGGGCGATTTTTTTGATTTGCGATCGGCGCCTTAGGGCGCCGATCTCGTTATACACCGACCTAATCTCTGGTGATCGTGATATTGCGGCCTGTGGGTTTGAACTGTCGGACCGCGCCGCCCTCGGATATAACCCCGGCAAGCTTGTCCTCGTCCGAGACACTGAACCCTGACAAGGCATTGATGCCGAGGTCAAACAAGCCTTCGCAAAGCGGGGTTCCGGGACCGATAAGAACGGTGTAGGCAGACGTGTTCAGGGCCAGCAGTCCTGCAAGAGTCCCATTGGTTATGGTAGACGCGGTTATGACAAGGTATTCGGCCCCCGGAATTAGGTCGGTTGCTTTCTCCGCGCCGAATTCACCGTTGCGGGGTTCTCGTTCTAGTATGGCGGCATTGGGGAGGCGCCGATCCAGATCGGGAAAGCGCCCGACAATGACGGTGCGATGCCCCTTGTCCTGGACGAGGTCCAATCCGTTTGCATTGGGTTTTTCGCGACCTCTGCTGTTCCATGCCGCGTTGCAGGCTGCGACGCCGATGGAGCGTTCAAGCGGGTTGGGGCTGCCCCGAAGTTCCGCGAGATCGGCCAGGCGCTGGCCTGAATACGAACCTGCTTTTTGAACCGGTGCACATCCCGTTTTGTCCCTATTTGGGGATTGGACCAGACCCGTAGAAACCTCAGTTGAGACCATTGTCCAGTTCAGGCCGACTAAAACCCGTGTCGCGGTAAGGTGCCCGTGATCTGAGCGGCTTGGATGCAACAGTGTTGATAGACGGTTTTCCAGGTGCTGAACTCGGTCCATAATTCGCATGTTTCGTGTTGGTCGGTGGTCCTTTTGCGGATCATCCATCTTGTAAGCCCGCAACGGGAGCGCAATGATACAACAGAAAACAGGAGATTGGGGATTTTGGAAAGCCTCTTAAAACGGATAGAGGGCAAGCGCGACGAAGTCGTTGCCTTGACCTGCGACATGGTCCGGATCCCGACAATCAACCCGCCGGGCGATGCCTATACACCCTGCGCCGAGTTGATCGGCGATCGTTTGAAGATGCGTGGTTTCGATGTCACCTATGAGCGGGCGACGGGCACGCCTGGCGACAGCGATGAATTCCCCAGAACCAATGTCGTGGCGCGGATTGAGGGGCGTCGGCCCGGACCCTGCCTTCATTTCAACGGCCATATCGATGTTGTTGAGCCCGGGGAGGGCTGGACCCGGGATCCGTTTGGGGCCGAAATCGCAGATGGCCGGATCTATGGCCGTGGCACATGCGATATGAAAGGGGGCTTGGCCGCCGCGATGGTTGCCGTTGAGGCGATCCTCGAAGAAGGCTGCGATTTTGACGGGGCGATAGAGATTTCCGGCACGGTTGATGAAGAGACCGGCGGGTATGGCGGCGTGGCCTATTTGTCAGAACGTGGTTTTTTTTCCAGGCCACGTGTGGATCACGTCATTATACCTGAACCGCTGAATGTGGACCGGGTCTGCATTGGTCATAGGGGTGTGTGGTGGGGAGAGGTGACCACCCACGGGCATATCGCTCACGGATCCATGCCGTTTCTCGGTGATTGCGCGGTCCGTCATATGGGGGCGTTCCTTCATCGCCTGGAAACCGATATTTTTCCACGCCTTGAGGAAAGAAAAACCTCTATGCCGGTCGTGCCTGAGGGCGCGCGACAATCAACCCTGAACATCGCCGCCTTCCATGGCGGATTGCCGGAAGGCTTTAATGGTTTGCCAGCGGCTCTTGTCCCCGATCAATGCCAGATGATCCTGGATCGGCGTTTCCTGATTGAGGAGCCAATAGAACAAGTGAAAGGCGAGGTTGAGGCGATCCTCCGCGACTTGAGTGAAACCCGCCCTGGGTTCCGGTATGATTTAAAGGACATTATGGAGTTTTTACCGACCCTTACAGATCGTGACGCACCGGTGGTTCAGGCTGTGTCAGATGCTTTGAGGATGCAAATTGGCCGCGATGCCGAACTGGTCTGTTCGCCCGGCACCTATGATCAAAAGCATATAGCACGAATTGGGCAGTTAAAGGATTGCATTGCCTATGGACCGGGAATCCTCGATCTCGCCCATCAGCCCGATGAGTATATCGATATAGAGGATATGATGACCTCAATGAAGGTCATGGCGACCGCCGCACTGACACTTCTTTCCGGTAGATAGGAACGGGAGGATAAGCCCTCAGAGACAATCTGGGCCGCCTTAAAGACGTCCCGCCGGTGTTGTTTCTTTCATCCGCGTGTTTCGGGAAAGCAGGGTGATTGGGCCTGCATTCTTTTCATCTTCTGCAGGTTTAAAATTCGTGGCAGCGATGACTTGATCAACGCGTTCTCCGGACAGCGTCACGGGCAGCAGCAATCGTTCTGCGATCAATGGTTCCTGCAGTTCGACGAATTCCACCCTTTGTCTGGACAGGCATGGCGCCTCATGAAGGATGGTTTTTCGCAGTTGGCCTTCCAACACGGCCCAATCTTTGTCGTTGTAGAGGGTGCGGACCAAAAGGCCCGTGATGTCCTTTTTCATCCAGCTGGTGACCTCTGTCCCTGCCAGGCGAAAGCGCATGGTTTCCAACAGGTTTGCGTTTGGTACGTCAGCAATCGTTATGATCCGGGCCAGCATGGGAAGGTCGACGGGAATATCAATGTCGCGCCGGCTCACCAATCCTTGCGGGTTTTGGCGCTTGCTGGACCAATAATCAAAGAGATCCCGGATACGGGTCGATTCAAAATCGCTCCGGGTCGGGTCTACAATCTCTGAAAAGGGCGTTGCCATAACTTACCTGATCTAACTTATTCGCTCACAAACGATACAGGGACACAGGTAAATATTTGATTACCGAATATGGCTTTCAGGCGTTTGAAATGCGCGGATTTTTAGGCAGAAACAACTTTTCAGGGTATCAGGGTATAGGTGAAGGTAAATTTTCCTATTGATGCCTCATGCGCCCGAATGCGAGTCGTTAACGCCGAGCCCTTCGACGGTCTAGTCTAGGCCAGGTGAAAGAATGCATCTTGTGGTGAGGGAATACCCCTCACACGAACCCGCGCCTTTTGTTCACTCGGCAACCATCTCGCTGACTTGCGGTATTTTGGACACCTGTGCCGCGCAGAACTTGAATTCCGGAATTTTGCCGAACGGGTCCAGTTGCGGGTTTGTCAGCATATTGGCCGGACCCTCGGCAAAGCAGAAGGGCACAAAGATCATGCCGGGTGTCACATCCGTGTCCGACCGTGCTTTCAGATGAATGGCACCGCGCCTTGTCTGGATCTCTACCATATCGCCGGGGCGGATCTGATGATCGCGCATCCAGCTGGGATGCAGATGGACCTGGCCTTCCGGTTCGATATTGTCCAGAACGGCTGAACGGCGCGTCATGGCCCCGGTGTGCCAGTGCTCCAGCAGGCGACCCGTTGTCAGAACCATCGGGTATTCTTCATCCGGCACTTCTGCAGGAGGGGTCAGATCGGTTGGAACCATACGGACCCTGCCGTTGGCGGTCGGGTATCCGTCGTCAAAAATTACAGCCTTGCCTGGCTCGTCTTCGGAGGCACAGGGATAGGTTGCGCTTCCGTCGCGTTCCAGACGGTCCCACGAAATGCCTTTGATACTGTCCATGACCTGGCGGAATTCTTCGTAGATTTCCTTGGGCTGGGTATAGGTCCAGTTGAGGCCGATCCCATTTGCCAGATCGACAATGATTTCCCAATCCTGGCGCGCTTCACCGGGCAGGGTGAGTGCCGGTCTGGCCAGTTGAACTTGCCGATTGGTATTTGTGAACGTGCCGGATTTTTCCGGGAAGGCACTGGCTGGCAGAATGACGTCGGCATGGAATGCGGTTTCCGTCAGGAAAATCTCCTGAACAACCAGGTGTTCCAGTTTTGCCAGGGCGGCCCGCGCATGATGGGTATCCGGGTCGGACATGGCCGGGTTTTCACCCATGACATACATGCCCCGGACCTGGTCTGCATGGATTGCGTCGATAATCTCCACGACTGTCAGGCCGCGCACCGGATCCAGTGAGGTTCCCCAGAATTCTTCATACCGGGTCCGGATAGCCTCGTTTTCGACGGATTTATAATCGGCGAACACCATGGGGATCAGGCCGACATCGGATGCACCCTGAACGTTGTTCTGACCGCGCAACGGGTGAAGGCCGGTGCCTTCCCGACCGATCTGTCCGGTGATCCCGGCAAGGGCGATCAGTGATCGTACATTATCTGTTCCGTGGACATGCTGGGAAACACCCATACCCCAAAAGATGATGGAGCGGTTCGATGTCGCATAGGCACGCGCAACTTCCCGGATTGTTTCGGCCGGAATGCCGCAAATATCGGCCATCTTTTCCGGTGCAAAGCCCTTGGCGTTCTCGACGATGGCATCATAGCCCTCGGTATGGGCCGCGATGTAGCCCTCGTTGATCAAGCCTTCATCGATGATGGCGTGGATCATGGCGTTCAGCAGGGCCACATCGGTACCCGGCTTGAATTGCAAATGGTGCCAGGCGTGGTTGGTCAGCGCCTGCTTGCGTGGATCCATAACCACCATTTTCGATCCGTTCTTCACGGCCTGCTTCAGATAGGTTGCAGCGACCGGGTGGTTCTGACCCGGGCGGGCCCCGATCACGATGATCAAATCCGCCTTTACCGCATCATTGAAAGGCGCAGTCACCGCGCCGGAATTCATCCCTTCCATCAAGGCGGCGACGGAGGAGGCATGACAAAGACGCGTGCAGTGATCGACATTATTCGTGCCAAAACCTGTCCGGATGAGCTTCTGGAAGAGATACGCCTCTTCATTGGAGCCTTTTGCCGATCCAAACCCTGCGAGTGCGGCCGGGCCGTGTTCGCTCTTCAGACGATTGAAACCGCCAGCTGCCCGCTCGAGGGCTTCTTTCCAGGTCGCTTCCCTGAAATGGGTCCAGGGGTTTGCCGGGTCGACATCGTCATCCCATCTCTTTGGCACGCCTTCTTTGCGGATAAGAGGTTTGGTCAGGCGATTGGCATGTCGCGCGTAATCCATCCCGAAGCGGCCTTTGACGCAAAGACGGTTTTCGTTGGCGGGGCCGGACCGACCGTCAACTTTCAGGATTTTATCGTCCTTGACGTGGATCTCAGTCTGACATCCGACACCGCAATACGGGCATAGAGAGTTCACGATTTTGTCCGCTTCACCCAGATATAGCTGTTTTTCGTCAACCTGGGTGGCCGGCATAAGGGCACCTGTCGGACAGGCCTGTACGCATTCGCCACAGGCAACACAGGTACTTTCCCCCATCGGATCATCAAAATCGAAGATGATTTTTGCGCCATGTCCGCGATAGGCCATCCCGATCACGTCATTGACCTGAACCTCACGACAGGCGCGAACACAGAGATTGCACTGGATACAGGCATCAAGGTTGACCCGCATGGCCGGATGGCTGGCATCCAGCACAGGGCTGGCCTTTTCCGGAAAGCGGCTTTCTTCCAAGCCCATGGTTGCCGACCAGTTCCAGAACTTACTGTCCGATTTATGGGCGACGGCTTTTTCAGGTTGATCGGCGATCAGAAGCTCGAACACCATCTTTCGGCTGGATTTTGCCCGCTCGCTCGCAAACTTGACAACCATACCTTCGGTCGGTTTGCGGATACAGGACGCGGCAAGGACGCGTTCGCCTTCGATCTCAACCATGCAGGCGCGACAGTTTCCGTCTGCGCGATAGCCCGGTTCCGGGGTGTAGCAGAGATGGGGGATCTCAACCCCTTCGCGCTGGGCAACCTGCCAGATGCTTTCGTCCGGACCCGCATCGACAGTGCGGCCGTCGAGGGTGAATGAAATCCTTTGGTCAGTCATCTTCAAGTTACCTTTACTGTAAAACGGCTGCGATCAATCCCGGCGCGTCGCACCATCACCTTCTTCCTTGCATGCTCAGGCACCCAAAAACCCGGCTACCTTTCCGAATAAACCCTGTCTTGTCTGCTCCATAACCTTAATGCGTCACGGATTGGCGCGGCGACGACCCCTTTGCGCTTTTGTTTCTTCGTCTTGTTCGATCTCGCAACAAATCGTCAAAAAATTTCAGTGAAATTGCGACGAACCTGATCGATTTGCGCTTTTGATTAACGGTTTATTAACATATCATTATATTGGGCAGATTTTGATCATTGTTGCGTTTTTGGTGGGGGTTGGAAACGCAAAAGTGGTCAATATTCGGGCGCAGGGGTTCTGTTTCGAACCTACTGGCGCGGGATGGCGTGTTCTGAAGGATACACCGTGCTGCTGGTTCCGAAATAAACGGGGTAGTCATGGTCGTTAAGTTTAAAATGCTGATTGCCGGGGGCGCGATGTTGGGCCTTGGTGGATGTGCTTTACCACCGGCACTGGAGGTCGCTTCTCTGATCATTGGATCGGGAAGTTGGTTGGTGACCGGGAAGGGGCTGACCGATCACGCGGTCTCCGCCGCAGTCGCCAAGGATTGCTCTATGGTTCATCCCCTGAGGGGATATGATTTCTGTTTGCCAACGGAAGTAGATATACAGAGTGACGACAATATCGCGCCTGTCGTTGTGGCTGGAACCCGACTCAAAGGGGTAGAACATGCGGTGGCGCTTGCTGAACTGGGAGCCCCCGCCACGCAGGCGTATCGATACCCGGTCATTGCGGACATGAACCCGGATCTGGAACTTGTTGACGTGCCGTTAGGCGCATCGCCGCAGATCGCGATGATTCCGGAGGATAATGAGACAGTAGTACCTGATGGTTTAGATGAGTTTGACGTGAACAACCTTGCGCTTGAAGATCTTGAAAATATGACCCTGGATCTTGAGATGGCCGTCGGGTCGGTCGCGGATATAGCGCCGGTTCGAACAGGTGCGGCAGGACGTTAAAATCCCTCCAAAGTTTGATTTAATTCATTTTTAGAGATACTTTTCTTGCATTTAAACAATGCATAGAGAGTGTCATGACATTTAGAATTTCAATGATGGCCAGCGCCGTTATCCTCAGTCTGTCTGTTGCCGGGGCCGCATATGCTGAAGGCGATGCAGCCGCCGGGAAGAAGGTTTTCAACAAATGTAAGGCGTGCCACGCCCTGGAAGCCGGTAAACACAAAATTGGACCGTGCTTGCACGGGATTATGGGGCGCGCGGCAGGAACGGTGGACGGGTTCACCGGGTTTTCCAAGGTGATGAAGAATAGCGGGATTGTTTGGGATAACGAAACTCTTGCCGGATATCTTGAAAACCCAAAGGCCTATATGAAGGGGACCCGCATGGCGTTTCGCGGACTTCGTAAAGCAGGCGAAGTGGAAAATGTCTTGGCCTATATTGTTGCCGAAACAGAGTGAGGCGCGCCGTTCGGCCGACCCTTGGTCGCTGTCGAAACAGACATATTGTTATCAACCAGGACGGAATGGGGCACGGTCAGGCAGTTTTGAATGGCCTGTTGCACGATTCCGTTCTTTACAAATGGAACCGTAGAACCCGGGGTTACTGTGCCCGCAGGGGTCGTCTGTCTGGTTTGCGCACACGGTTTCTGGACCGTTGCAACGTCATGTCGGCGTGCCAAAGAAACCGCTGCCTGCCAATTTGGAAGGTTTTCAAAGCGCTCCCTCTCTTTTGAGACGAGAGGCCCCCCCAGATCGGCCAGTTCGCGATATTCCCGGTCGGTAAGGAGCGCTCTGTAGTTCTTGTCCAGCGCCAGCAACCAGCGTCGTCCCAGAGGATAAAGCCGAACCGGTTCCGTTACGGTGCGGGGAAAAAATTTTTCCAGCCAGGTTGCCCCAAGTTGAACCTGTTGTGGCAAGTTGAGGGTAATGGGGTCGGCTGGATCATGCCGCATCAATAATGCGCCCACCATGTGAAAGTATGCTGATACAATTTCGGTTTTTGGCGCATTGTCCTTTTGAGCCAGATGCGCACTGGTAGCGGCATGGTCCAGAAGTGTCTTGTCGCCGCCGGTCGTAACGTCGTTTCCTGCAGTATGGAACCAGGTCATCAAAGCGTCGGTGAACCGGGAGGGGTCACCTTTGAAGTCAAGGGGGGTAGGGATTACTGACATTTCCGCAGTACCTTTCAGGAGACCGCTAACCGACGAAGATAATTGATTTTAGACGGTGTTCGTTGAAAGTTTTACTGCAAAATTTGTTACAGTATTATGTCATTACTTTAGAAATGATGTGATTCTAAGAAATATACTTGTAATTATTCTGTTGTGAAGCCGTTTTACTTTCAGGTCAGGGGAGGGATCCGCGCCATCAGCGCTGGATTAGACCAACGCGGTTCTTGATCTTCCGCCATGATGCGCTCGCGGAAGACAGGATTGTCCGCATCTTTTTGCTCAAGACGTACCTGAACCCATCTGGCCACAAGCTCATTGTTGAGGTCGTCCAAAATCTTGTGTGCCAGCGCTTGAAGCGTTTCATCCTGTTCTGCCGACAAGAGTGTCAGATACTGCGCAAAATCGGGCAGCTTCAGCAGCAGTCGCCCGGGCACATAAAAGACGTCGACCTTTATGGCCTGGTGACCTTCCTTTCGAATTTCACCTGTCAGAACGGAGAGGTAATCGCTGACCGTCGCGGACGAGGGCTCGGGTCCATTCACCGTCCGGATGGCAGACTGACGCGCGACACGTGGCGACAAAGCCTCTGTGTCGAGAACAAGGGGGGCGGCATCTGGTGCGGTTTCGTTTTCCATATCAGTACTATATCGAAAAGGCGTTCTTGTTTGCTGTCTGATCTTCTGCGGGTTTCAGGTCAAATTGACTGGCAACATGGTAGCCGACCGTACCCGCAAAGCCGAGGGCTGAAATTGTGTTGGTGAAAAGTGTGTGAATGTCGTGTTTGAAATCGGCAGGCACGGGTTCGTGCGTGCGGACCATCAGATCGATCTGTTTGTCGCGAACCAGACTGTCGAATTGGAAAGGCCCAAGTTTTGTGAAATTCACCTCCACCACGAAACGGTTCTCTTTCTGCTGATTTTCCTCTTCACCTTTGGCATTGCTGGCTTGATCGCGGATGTATAGGCGCAGGGGATTTATGTTTCCATGATCAATAACCGGCATCTGTACCATGCGCCACTCACCACCATTGATGTCTCTGACCTTACCCTGGCCCGCCGACAATTCCTTTTCCAGGCGACCGACGCTGCCTCTGCGTAAGCGTTCCAGCGCCGCAATATTTTCCCGGCCGAGCCAGCCAGGCATGCCACTAATCCGCAAGGCGCTGAGAAGGAACAGCAGTGCAGGGGCAAGTTGCGTGCCTGTATTGGGTACGAGGTTCTGTGAGATTGCGCGTGCGGCTGTCGGGTCGGACTGTTGCAGCAGGCCAATCACCTCTCTCAAGACCTCAAAACCGCCTGCCTGTTGACCAGTCGAGGTAACGGATCGATTGGCGGAGGCAGGCCTGGGTGTTTCCAGAAGATCCAGGACCACTTGCGTGCCGGTCGGCAGCGGGGTGCTGGTACTTGCGAGGGACAGCGTCGCATTGCCACTCTGTATCAAGGTTGCGCCGTTTACGGAATGGCCGGTGACCACACCGCTGATTGGTGGCAAGCCGGCACCACTTAACCCCGTAACGCTTGGTGGTGCTAAAAGCCCGCTGGCTGGTAGGGCGGTGCCCGGTGGCTGGATTAATGCCAAACGCGCCGTTGTAGTTGATCCCGGTTTTACCGGTATGTAGCTGGTCGGGCCTTGGCTTATAGGGTTTGCAGGGGGACTAACGCCGGGTGACGGTGGTGCGGTGCTTGGATTGTTCGCAGATGCTGGTGGTTGCGAGGCGGAACTTATGACCGTTGTTGGTGTTGGTATGCTGCCTGACGTCTGTGTGCCCTGCTGAACAATTGGTGGTGGCGCGTTACCGGAAGATGGCTGTGCGGTGCTGACTGTTGGCGGTGTTGATTGCAGCGTTGTTGCATTCGGGCTTTGTGTCGCCGGCTGAATAGATGGTGTGGCTTTGCCAGTACTTGCGACGGCTGGATTGTTAGTGCCTGCCGGTGTTGGCTGAGCAGTTGCCCCAGGGCTGTATGGCACTGTGTTTGATTGCGTTACCGGCTGGGTTGTAGTGCCAATGGGGGCAGGTGCCGCGGTATTTGCCGATGGCCCTGGTTGCGGTGAAACTCCAGAACCGGGTGCCGGTGGTGCTGTTGTTGTAGGCGCTGGCTGCGATGTTTGCGCGGGATTTGAAGCCGGGGGGCTTGGCTGAACAGGTGGCGGTGCGCTGCTGCTAGGGGCAGGTCGTGCCGTGTTGGCAGCAGGTGCGGGCTGCGGGGCTGGCGCTGGATTTGGAGCCGGTGCGCTTGGCTGTGCAGGTGGCGGCGCATTATTGCTGGCGGCAGGTAGTGCTGTGTTGGCTGCAGGTACGGGCTGCGGGGCTGGCGCGGGATTTGGTGCTGGAGCGCTTGGCTGAGCAGGTGGCGGTGCGCTGCTGATGGGGGCAGGTGGTGCCGTGTTGGCAGCAGGTGCGGGCTGCGGGGCTGGCGCGGGATTTGGCGCCGGGGCGCTTGGCTGAGGAGGTGGCGGTGCGCTGCTGATGGGGGCAGGTGGTGCCGTGTTGGCAGCAGGTGCGGTCTGTGGTGCTGGCGCTGGATTTGGTGCCGGGGTGCTTGGCTGTGCAGGTGGCGGTGCGCTGCTGCTGGGGGCAGGTAGTGCCGTGTTGGCAGCGGGTGCGGGTTGCGGGGCTGGCGCTGTATTTGGTGCCGGGGCGCTTGGCTGTGCAGGTGGTGGTGCGCTGCTGCTGGGGGCAGGCGGTGCCGTGTTGGTAGCAGGCGCGGGCTGCGGGGCTGGCGCGGGATTGGAAGTCGGAGCACTGGGTTGCGCAGGTGGCGGTGCGCTGTTGCTGGGGGCAGGTGGTGCCGTGTTGGCAGCAGGCGCGGGCTGCGGGGCTGGCGCTGGATTGGAAGCCGGAGCACTGGGTTGCGCAGGTGGTGGTGCGCTGTTGCTGGGGGCAGGTGGTGCCGTGTTGGCAGCCGGTGCGGGCTGCGGGGCTGGCGCTGGATTTGGCGCCGGGGCGCTGGGCTGTGCAGGTGGTTGTGCGCTGCTGCTGGGGGCAGGTGGTGCCGTGTTGGCAGCCGGTGCGGGCTGCGGGGCTGGCGCGGGATTTGGTGCCGGGGCGTTTGGCTGAGCAGGTGGCGGTGCGCTGCTGCTGGGGGCAGGTGGTGCCGTGTTGGCAGCAGGCGCGGGCTGCGGGGCTGGCGCGGGATTTGGTGCCGGTGCGCTTGGCTGAGCAGTTGGTAGTGCGCTGCTGCTGGGGGCAGGTGGTGCCGTGTTGGCAGCAGGTGCGGGCTGCGGGGCTGGCGCGGGTGGCGGGACTGTCGCCGGGGCCGCCGGGGTTGCGGGTTGAACGGGAGCCGCGCTTGCGGTCTGCGTCACTGGTCCTGATGGGTTTACAGGCTGCGTCTGGGGCGCGGTCTGGTTCAATGGTTGTCCGTGGCGACCGTATGGGGTTGTGGTAACGGGTTTTGCCGGTGCGGCGCCTGACGCGGAATTTGACGAAGCCGATTGACTGGGGGTTGCTTGGCCTGTGCTTGTTCGCCCTGCTTCCGGGCCGGTCTGCCTTGACGGTGTTGCAGGCCGAGGTGCCTGTGCAGCGACGGCCAGTTGGGACCCTGAAAGGACGGTTAGTGGGACAGAGGCCCCCTGGGTCAAATTGGTGACAACAGATGCGTTTTGGGTGCTGGCTGTGGCAGTTTGGGCGCCGGGCGCATTCGCACCACTCGGTGAAGAAGCCGTGGGTTGTGCAGAAGTTTGTGCCGATGATTGCGCCCCTGCCTGCGTTTGGGTTGATGCCGAATTTTTGGATGCGGTCGCTGTAGACTGCAACTGAACCTGGGCCTGAACCGGGGGACCGGATTGTGTTATCCGGATTGAGATGTTTTCCCCGATGGCACCGCCCAGCGGCGTTTGCAATGTCAGCGTGCCCGATGAGATCTGTATTGTGACTTGCCCGGCTGCGGGACGGTCGACAATCGTACCGGTCAGTCTTTGGCCGGTTGATGCGCCCAGCGCATCCGGGGCCCGGACAATGGTGGCCGGTGCCTGGTTGTTTTGGGCCGAGTTTGTGCCCCCGGTCGCGCCAGTTTGAGTGGCCGAGGGGGGGACGGGCGTATTCATGGCGATTCTGCCTTTATAGCCGGTCTGGTTTCTTTACTGTGTTGCGCTTCGTTCCAGATCAGCCCTTCTGAGCCAAGTCTGGATACGCCGTATTCTCAAAGCAATAATTGTGCCGCCACGGCCTCAACATCGCTTGCAGCCTCACTCGTCGGCGAGCGCGTGATCAATGGCATTTGCGCCCTGATGGAGTCCCGGACCTTGTTATCCCGGCGTACAACGCCTGCCAAACCAGGTGTGAATTTCAGGAAGGACGCGCAGGCCTTCGCCAGTGTTTCGTGGGTCTTTTTGCCGATTGCCGCGTTTTCGGCCCGGTTTACGACGATAGAGACATTGCGCGCCGCATTCGCCTGATGGGCCAGTTTCAGAAATGCATAAGCGTCGGTGAGACTTGTGGGTTCATCGTTAATAACCAGGAGGCAGCGCTCGGCAGAGGCGGCCAGCAACTGTACCGTTCGATCCACACCGGCACCCAGATCCAGCACTACTTGATCGTAGTTCATGGAAAGCTGAACCAGTTCCTGGCGCAGTCTTAACAGGCGCGGACCCGGCATATTGGCAAGATTACCGGTACCGGAGCGTCCGGCAATGATGTCGAAGCCGCCTGGTTGAAAATGAGTGATTGCCTGCTTCAGCGAGATTTGGCCTGCAACGACCTCTCCCAGATCATGGGTCGGCATCAATCCCAGTTGAATATCGACATTGGCCAGACCCAGATCACCGTCAAACAACAGAACCCTTTGGCCGCTTCGGGCAAGCGAATGGGCGAGTGTAATAGCGAACCAGGTCTTGCCGACACCACCTTTGCCGCTGGCAACGGCGATCAGGCGGCTGCCATCGAGACCTTCTGCACTTTGTGTTGTTGTCGTTTCAGCCATGATTGCACCGGTTTTTGAAGGTCACGGGAACTGTCTTTCCTGTCATCAGCCCGCCTCATCACTCAGGCCAGGACTGCGTCCGTTACTGCGCGTTGGATTGTTGTTTTTCATTAAAAGCCGCGCGAGTTCTTCGGCGTCCAACGGCTGCAGCCCGTCGGCGATATTGGGCGAACGTGAGACGCTGGAAAAGGCGAGTTCCCCTGCATCGGCGGCGGCCAGCATTGACCCCAATTTGCGGGCAATATCAAAACCGGTGATCAACAAACGCGTTGGCCGAACCGGACGAAAGGCTTTTGCCAGATCACTCGCCTCTTCATAATCGCGACCGGCACCAAGCACCAGGATCGGGTCTATTTGATCGGTTTCCACCAGTGTAACGATTTCAGCCAGTTCTTCCAGATCGAAAGGGTTGGTCCCCGCTGTATCGATCAGAACCAGGTCGCCATCAGGTACCAGAGACAAGGCGTCTTTGAGTTCTGCGCTATCCCGCGCAACGCTGAAACGGGTGCCCAGCCGATCGGCATAGAGTCCCAATTGCTCTACCGCACCCAGTCGGTGCGTATCGGCGGCGATCAGGGTGACGGGTAGCGCATTTTCTTTGCCGTCATCACCCGACATCTCCTCTGCCGCGACCAGCGCTTTTTCAGCTGCCATTTTTGCACAGGTAACTGTCTTCCCGGTACCGGGAGGGCCAATCAGGATATACCGTTTGTCGGCCTCATCGAGGGCGAGGGGAGAGAACTGGAACAGCGACGAGAGCGCGTGTGCCAGGGCGCGGGCGGGATCGCTTTCTTCGATCATGCCGGTTTCCGAAATGATGCGGTCTGTCAGTTCGGGCGGTGCCCCGTGGCGTTCCAGGGCAGCGGTAATGACCTCCTCAAAATCAATGCGATCATCAACGGGCTCATCCAACTCAGGCCGTTCAACCGCGGCGATCACACGCGCGCCTTCCGGACCGGTCGCGTCATGGGTGGAAACGATAATCGCGTTTTCCCCCAATTGTTCCCGAACCAGCAGCATGGCGTCTGCCAGACTCTTTGCGTGAAAGGTTTTAAGCCGCATTTAATATCAATTCATTAGTATAGAATTACGTCCCGGAATAGTGCGCGGAACCTGTGTCTGCGTCAAATCTGATCAACAGTCCGGATCTTGGCTTTGGGGTGGATTTCATTCTGGCTCATAACAACGGTTACCGGTCTGAAACGTTCGATGACGGATCGCACGAAAGGACGGATTTGCGGACTGACGAGCAGGGCAGGCGTTTCACCATTCATGGCGGCGCGTTCAAAGGCTTTGCGGACACCGGTGATAAAGTCCTGCAGCTGGGTCGGTGGCATGGCAAGCTGCTGGTCATCGCCCTGTCCGACAATGCTGTCCAGGAATGCCTGTTCCCACTGTGGCGTCAGTGTGATCAACGGAACGACGCCCTGTTCATTGGCATTCGAGTCTGACATCTGGCGCGACAGGCGGGCGCGGACATGTTCGGTGATTTGGGTAACGTTTCTTGTGTATCCAACAGCCTCTGAAATGCCTTCCAGGATGGTTGGCAGATCGCGAATGGAAACGCGCTCGTTCAACAGATTTTGCAAGACACGCTGAACGCCCCCAAGGTTGATTTGGGTCGGGACAAGATCTTCGACAAGTTTCGCCTGACTTTCCGGCAACTCGTCCATCAGTTTCTTGGTCTCTGCATAGGAAAGCAGTTCAGACATGTTGTCTTTGACGATTTCGGTCAGATGGGTGACGACGACGGTTGAAGGGTCGACCACGGTATAGCCGCGAAACATCGCCTCTTCGCGTTGCTGATCATTGATCCACATGGCCGGAAGACCGAACGTGGGTTCGACCGTTGTTTCGCCCGGAAGCGATATTTTTTCACCCCTCGGATCCATGATCAGATGCATGTTGGGGCGCAGATCACCCCGTCCGGATTCAATTTCCTTGATCCGAATGACATAGGTATTGGCAGGCAATTGCAAGTTGTCCTGAATGCGGACAGCGGGCATGACAAAGCCCATCTCACTCGCAATCTGACGGCGCAGGGCCTTGATCTGGTCGGTCAGGCGGCGTTCGTCGCTGGCATTGATCAAGGGCAACAGACCATAACCGAGTTCCAGGCGAACCAGGTCGATCTGCAGGGCGCTGGAAATTGGTTCCTCGGGTGGGGGAAGGGGGACGTCTTCTTCCATTTCTGCCAATTGTTCGGTGATGACCGCCTGGCGATCCCCACGTTGAAGCAGAAAGGCACCAAGCGCGCAAAAGACTGACAGGATAGTAAAGGGCCATGCGGGTAGTTGCGGAATAAAGGACATCAGGAACAGCAGGGCGGCTGCAATCCACAAGGTGACACGGTAGCTCGTCAACTGACCGAAGACGGCGACATCAGTCGCACCTGTAACGCCTGCCTTTGTGACCAGAAGACCAGCAGCGGTGGACACAACAAGTGCGGGGATCTGACTGACCAACCCGTCCCCGATGGTCAGCAGGGTATAGTTTTCTGCGGCCGTTGCCATGGTCATGTCTTTTTGAACAACGCCGATGATGATGCCGCCAATGACATTGATGAAGGTGATCAGGATACCCGCCACCGCATCACCACGAACGAATTTTGAGGCACCATCCATTGAACCGTAGAAGGAACTTTCCGTCTCAAGGTCCTTGCGGCGCTGTTTGGCTTCATCCTCGCTGACCAGACCTGACGACAGGTCGGCATCAATCGCCATTTGTTTGCCGGGCATGGCATCCAGGGTGAAGCGGGCGGCGACCTCTGCAATACGGCCCGCACCCTTTGTAATCACGATGAAATTGATGATGACCAGGATGGCAAAAACAATGATCCCGATGACATAGTTTCCGCCGGCGACAAATGATCCGAAGGCCTCGATGACGCGCCCCGCTGCATCCGTTCCCGTATGACCATCAGACAGGATCAACCGGGTAGAGGCGACGTTCAGGCCCAGGCGCAACATCGTCGCAATAAGCAGGATGGTGGGAAAAGAGGTCAGTTCCAGCGGCGTTTTGATCATGACCACGGTCAGGACAATGATCACCGAAAACGTGATGGAAATCGACAGAGCAAAATCAAGGAGCCATGTTGGCAGCGGGACCAACAGCAGGATCAGGATCCCCAGAATCCCGATCGGCAGCAGAATTTCTTTCTGCGCACCAATGCCGCGCAACCGTTCCCCAAAACTGGGCCCGGCAGCTACGGTCGATCCATCAGGTCCTTGGACTTCTGCCATCTATTGTGCCATCAGCCTTCGCCGGGATGAGGAACGGCGTGGCCTTCTTCGGCATATTGTTTCAATTTATTCCGCAAGGTGCGGATGGAAATTCCCAGGATATTCGCCGCATGGGTGCGGTTGCCCAGACAGTGTTGCAGCGTGTCGATGATCAACTCGCGCTCCACTCCAGCAACAGTCTTGCCAACAAGCGACCCACCCTCCGCTGCACCAGCAGCAGTATCGGGCGGGGCCTGCTGAGGGGCGGCCGTGGTCGGTGCCGCGGGGGCGGGTGTTTCGGCACTACTTGGTGCAGGAGAGGGCGCATCGGCAGTTGGGGTTCCGGTCAGAAGAATGGCTGAGGCTTCGATCTCGTCTTCTTGTGCAAGCAGGACGGCCCGATGCAGGGTGTTTTCAAGTTCCCGAACATTGCCTGGCCAACTATGCGCTTTCAGTGCATCCAGGGCACCTTCGCTTAAGCGGCGTTCCGGGACACCGTTCATTTCGGCGAAGCGCACCGCAAAATGCTCTGCCAGGATCTGGATGTCCTGCGGCTTCTCGCGAAGGGATGGCAAACGCAGATTGACCACGTTTAGTCGAAAATACAGATCCTCCCGAAAATTCCCTTCGCGGACCTCGGCTTCGAGATTGCGGTTCGACGTGGCCAGCAGCCGAACATCAACACGGACCGGTTTGGATCCGCCGACGCGATCAATCTCACGTTCCTGAATGGCGCGCAGCAGTTTTGCCTGAAGCCTTGGGTCCATCTCGCTGATTTCATCGAGAAGCAGGGTGCCACCATCGGCTTGCTCAAATTTTCCAACGCGCCGCGCAATCGCGCCGGAAAACGCGCCTTTTTCGTGGCCGAACAATTCGGATTCCAGAAGGTTTTCCGGGATCGCAGCACAGTTGAGGGCGACAAATTCACCGGATGCCCGTTTGCTTTTTGCGTGAATATAGCGGGCCATCACCTCTTTACCGGTTCCGGATTCACCGGTGATCAGGACAGAAGCGTTGCTGGGGGCGATCTGGTCGGCCAGTTGCAAAACCCGCTTCATCGCTGGGTCGCGATGGATGATTGCGTTGCTCTCTTCGGTCACCGCTTCAAAGACCGCTGCGATCAGTTCCGGATCTGGCGGCAGTGGCAGATATTCGCGTGCCCCGGCCTTGATGGCCGTTACGGCGGCATCGGCAGGTGTCCCTTCAATACCGCAGGCAATGATCGGAAGAATTATCCGCTCGTTTTCCAGCTTTGCGGCCATATTGCCAACATTCAGGCGCACATCGACCATGGCGATATCGGCACCATAGCCGGACCGCAATGTGGTCATCGCGTCATCAATATTATTGACCGACGTGACCTTGGCGCCGCGCTTCATGGCAATCTGACTGGCGGTCGTCATATGCCCACCCATTGTGCCAACAATCAATAATTTCATCTCAACTTGTCTCCAAATCTGTCAGAAATTGAACCGACAGCATGTTCGGTCTTAATAATCCAGTTTACGGGTGGGCTCTTCGTACCCTATCCAAAATAATCAACCCGCTGCGACGGCGGCAGAGTGGTGTTAAACAGCATTTCCAGACGTCTCGGGTTTTCCTGGCGGCCAATGGATGAGGCTGCCATGACACAAAGATGGTTCAGGATCATATCCTCCGACGCATTGCGTTCCAGTTTGGACGCAAGCGGGTTAAAGACGATATTGGCCAAGCAGGCGCCATAGAATGTCGTTAGCAAGGCGACGGCCATGCTGGGCCCAATTGTTGAGGGATCCTCAAGATTGCCCAGCATCTGAACCAATCCGACCAGGGTGCCGATCAGTCCCATCGCGGGGGCCAGTTCACCCGCCTTGCGCATGATACTGACAGAACGGCTGTGCCGCAGTGTCTGGGACTGCACTTCCCGCTGCATGATGCGTTCGACCTCGTCACCGGTGGTGCCGTCGACCACCATGTTCAGGCCTTGAACCAGCATCGGATGGTCTTCAAGGGCCGACATGTAACTCTGGATCGAGAGAACGCCGCGATATCGTGCAATCTGGGCGATTTGAAGCATCTGCTGTGCAGCGCTTTGCAGGTCCGTTTTTGTCCGGAAAACCGTTTTGGAGGCGTCCTTCATAGCTGCCACCATATCGCGGAGCGAGAAACAGGCAGTGGTGACGCCGAAAGTGCCACCGAACACGATCAGGATGGAGGGGCCATCGACGAACGACCCCGGCGAGCCCCCCAGGATAATCGCGGAACTGATCAGGCCAATGGCTGCGAGAATGCCAAGGATGGTCGCAAGATCGAAGAAGCTCTTGCTGCCCGAACTGGAGATGCTGCGGCCGCCTTCTGTCGGAAATTCAGTTGCCATCAGCGATCCCCGCAAGTCGAAAGAAGGTGTAAAATGGTCATCCGCCGGATTTCTCCGACTTGATGATCTCCGTCATGGTGACGCCTAGCTTGTCATCGACTACGACCACTTCGCCGCGCGCGACCAGACGATTGTTCACATAGATATCGATGGCCTCACCGACTTTTCTGTCCAATTCGACCACGGCACCGCGCCCCAGTTTCAAAAGCTGGCTGACCTGCATATTGGCCTTACCCAAAACGGCTGAAACCTGAACCGGGATCTCATACACCGCCTCCAGGTCGCGGGCACCGGACGGGACCAGAAGATCAGCAGCCCGCGGGTCGAGAGACTCGCCAGCGGTATCGCTTTCTTCGAGTTCATTCAGTTCCAGATTGTCTCCGGTATCAGACATTTTCAGCCTCCTCGGCGATTGTCGTATCTACAGGGTCCGCAGGCGCATCTTGCGCGGGGTCTGCTACCTGTTCTTCTTGTGTCGGGGCAGGGGTCTCGTTTGTTGGTTCAGCTTCCGTCGGCATCTCTCGAGCGGCCTTAGGTGGAAGGTTCTGGTGAAGCCGCTCCATGACCTGATCCAATCGGTTCCAGATCATTTCCTCTGATCGCTCAAGACCGCCACCATCCCAATTTACGCTGATTTCAGCTGGGCCGAGGCTGTTATCTTCCAGCAGCAAAAGCCGACCTTCAAAGCCGCTGCGGGCGGCGAGGTTCTGAACATGTTCTTCCAGTGTTTCCCTGTTTTCAGGGGCAGTGGTGATCACGATTTTTGCACTATGGGCCAGGTTCTCAAAACACTCGGTCAGCACAGACCGAACCTCATCAAGTCCGTGCTTTTCGGCATAGGCCGGCAAAAGATGTTTTGAGACCCTCACACCCAACTCACAGGCATCCGCGGCCAAACGTTCATTCGCAACATCCTGGTGAATATGGATGCCGCTAATTTCCGCTGCCAGGTTTTCTGTGAGTGTATTCAATTTGGCTGCCTGCGACTGTTCTGCTTCGGCAAGGCCGGCTGCGTGTCCTTCGGCCCAGGCCTGTGCCTTGGCCGCAAGCATCTCGTCTTCTGAAAAGGTCGGCGCCGGTGGATTGGCCTCGGCATAGGCACGGGCTTCTTCCTCGGCAAGACGGGCTGCTTCCTCTTTGCGTTTCCGCTCTTGCATTGCCATCTCGTCGTCGAATGAGACGTCAAACAAGAAGGGTTTTAAATTCGCAGGTTGCATAGTCACCAGTTCCAACTGACCCGTGATCCGATTGCTCGAATCCCGGATCAATTAATAAATCAGTTCGTCTTCGGCGCTGCCTTCGGAGATCACTATCTCGCCTCTGGCCGCCAGGTCCTTGGCCATGTTGACCATTTCCATCTGCGCCTCATCCACATCGCGCAAGCGAACCGGTCCCAGAGCAGCCATATCTTCCCGGAGGATTTTTGCAGCACGTTCGGACATATTGCCAAAGAACAGATCCTTGATTGCGTCGGAGGCCCCTTTCAGGGAGATACCCAGTTTGTCTTTATCGACATTCCGCAACAGGGTCTGAACGCCACCCGGATCCAGTTTCTGCAGATCTTCGAAAGTGAACATCAGGCCTTTGATCCGCTCCGCACTGTCGCGATTGCGTTCTTCCAACAGCGTCATGAAGCGGTTTTCTGTATTCCGATCCAGGGAGTTGAAGATCTCGGCCATCATTTCGTGGCTGTCACGACGGGCGGTCCGCGCCAGGTTGGTCATGAACTCATTGCGCAGGGTGCGTTCAACATCGTCCAGAACCTCTTTCTGAACCGCTTCCATCCGCAGCATCCTCATGATGACTTCCATCGCGAAGCTCTCCGGCAAGGCTGCCAGAACGCGTGATCCGTGATCCGATTTGATCTTGGAAAGGACGACTGCGACCGTTTGCGGGTATTCGTTCTTGAGGTAATTGGCGAGCACAACCTCGTTCACATTGGCCAGCTTGTCCCACATGGTGCGACCGGCCGGCCCCCGGATCTCCTCCATAATTGCGGAGACGCGGTCCGCATCGAGCGCCTTGAACAACAGGCGTTCGGTGCTTTCATACGATCCAACAAGGCTGCCGGTGGATGAAATCTGTTCGGCGAATTCAACAAAAAGGCGTTCGACAATATTGGCACCAATCGTGCCGAGATTGGCCATGGATGCGGAAATCTCGCGGATCTCTTCATCGTCCATATGACCGAACAGGCGTGCTGCGTTGTCTTCCCCAACGGCGAGCATCATGATGGCGGCCTTCTCAGGCCCGCTCAATCCCCTGTAATCCTCTCTTATCCGCATGTCAGCGCCTCAGTTTTCCGCCAGTCCATGAATGGTTGATCATGAAGACCGATTCAATTCAACTCGTCAGCATTAGAATATGAGATAAATCATTTATATTCCATAAAGCCCCGGATCAGCCACCGTCCTGGTACATCCAGTTCCGGAGGATCGCGACAGCCTCTTCCGGATGCTTGTCGATGATCTCCCCGATTTTCTTCATTGAAGAGGCCTTCACGCGGCCTTCGATATTGGCGATATCGATCATTGCATCCGCGTCTTCCATCTCTGGTTCGGCTTGGGCAATCATGCCCGCCGGTGCCGCGACAATCGCGCCGGATTGATCTGTGATCATGACCGGGACACTTTCATCTTCGCCAATAGCGGCGGCGGCGGATGGTGCAGCCTCAAGCACTTTCGAGATAAGCGGGCGAATGACAAGCAAGGCGATCAACAGACCGACACCGCCCAGTATGATGATTTCGATCAGACGCTGAATATCCGCCCCGGTCAGACCAAGGAATGTGTCCGCACCCGTGTCGGACAAATCGATCGGATCGGCAAAAGGCATATTGATGATTTCGACAATATCCACGCCTTCTTCAAAACCAATGGCTGACTTCACAAGTGCTTCGATCTGGGTCATCTCCTCGGCGGTTCGCGCAACATAGACAGGCGCGCCCGGTGTTTCGCCATCCCCTTCCGGAATGGTGTAACTGCCATCGATCAGGATCGCGACCGATACACTTTCAACCTCTCCAGCCCCGCGGACAGTGTTGATGACTTTTCTGGAGATTTCGAAGTTTGACCGTTCTTCTGTGCGGGTCGAGTTTTCGTTTGTGCCGCCATCGGCACCGAAATCGTCCCCACCATTGGGCAGGTTGTTGCCAATGGTTACCGCATTCTCGCCGCCTTCGGTAAGGTTATTGGCTTCCTCAATGGTCTCTGAAGAGCGCAGGACCTGACCTTCCGGATCATAGGTCTCAACATTCTCAACAACCCGGTTCATATTGACGACGGCTTGCACCTCAGCGCGCACCTTTCCGAAGCCGACCGTACGTTCCAGCAATTCCTCAAGACGTCGCCCGAGGTTATTTTCATAAGAACGTTGCATTTCTTCAGCGTTGGCGAGACCCAGACTTGCGTCTTCCTCCCCGCCACGGGCAAGCAGGCTGCCCCGGTCGTCGGTAATGGTGATGTTATTGGGTTTGAGGCGATCAACGCCGGTTGCCACAAGATGCTGTATCGCCAGCACCTGTTGCCGGTCCAGTCTATTGCCGCCGCGCATTTTGAGAACGACGGAGGCGGATGGCTCTCTGGTATCGCGGGTAAACAACTCCCGTTGCGGAATAACCAGGTGTACCCGCGCCGACCGTACCAGTGTTAAGGAACTAATCGTACGCGCCAACTCACCTTCGAGAGCGCGTTGTGCGGTGACCTGCTGCATAAAGCTGGATGTCCCGAACCCTTGATCACGATCAAAAAGCTCGTTCCCCAGAATTCTGCCGCCAAACCCGAGCTCGGCCATGGTGAGGCGCAGGTCAGCTACTTGCTCGGCCGGAACCAGGATTTCTGATCCGTTGCCGCGTATCTCGAACGGTATGCCCTGGGAGGTAAGCTGGGCGATTATTTGATTGGCATCGGTTTGTTCCAGATCGCCATAGAGCAGGCGCATGTCCGCCGCGGTCAACCGTGTCATCATAAAGATGAAAAAGGCCATGAGAAGAACGGCAACGCCGCCAATTGCCGCCACACGGGCCGGACCAAGATTCTGAAATACGTTAATAAAACCGTTCACTACACACCCTCCCGATACGCGAATCCGTACAGGGGCCTTGATGATCCAAATTGCGCGGTTTGCGCGCTGTTCCGGATCAATAGGCCGAATAGAAACGGGGTCCCAAAAGCCCGATTCGCCCTGCTCGAATCACCTCTCAAAATAAGCATAGTATGATTTTCAAAAGGAAATAAACACAAAACAGGCAAATTTTGCCTAGTTTATTAAAAGTTTATTTGCTTTTTACTTCCCTCATCTCTGCGCCCCAAGTATTCGAGGCCAAAATGCAAGTGCTCAATTTCATCGGTGCGGCTTTTCGCGCGCACGGTTCTCGCACAAGCAGAACTATGCAAAGGGGGAGAGAAGGAGAGAGGAATTGGACAGGTCAGGAGCGTGGGGAAGCATCTCGTTTGGGAAAGGTGAGGGTGCGTGTCTTTTCACGTCTCCCGTCCTCTTTCTCGAATGTTCTTTCCCAGTTGCGGAACTCTTCCACGGAAAGGGCATATCGCTGACAGGCTTCCGGCAGTGTCAGATAGCCATAGTGAATTGCTTCAACCACAGCTCTCTTATGCTTGGCAGTCCATCTCTTGATGTTGGGTGCCGGAATACCGACACTCTCGCGATGTTGAATTCGTGCTTCCGGGGCCGCCACGACTGGAAGCACAACAACGTTGTCCGTGGGCCTTCTGGCCGGATCTTGTGATCTGAAATTCTTCGTGTCTTCGGACATGTATCTTACCCTACACTCTCAAACGCGGTTC
Organism: Alphaproteobacteria bacterium; assembly: GCA_963691885.1. GTDB lineage: Bacteria > Pseudomonadota > Alphaproteobacteria > UBA8366 > Aestuariispiraceae. The sequence goes on along the minus strand of OY829843.1, from coordinate 4,966,479 downwards.
AGCACAATCTCTCTCGTCAAACCACCTTGTAGCAGAGATTGTACTTATCATTAGTTAATAATCAATAAATTTACTAAAATTTTATATAAATTTTGAAAAAACTTGCCTCTCTTTGATAGGGGAATTGGCCTTGGGCAGCAATATTAAATTGATCAAAAACGAACACGGGCGCTAGGACAAAAGCCCTAACGCCCTGAAATTATGCCTAATTTAGGCATTCCGTCACACTAATCCAAAAATTAGCGGATGGTTCTGATCAATTCGTCCAAGAGTTCGTCTGCCGTCGTAATGGTTCTGGTATTTGCAGAAAAAGCACGCTGTGTGACGATCAGTTTCGTGAATTCGTCGGCGATATCCACTGTTGACTGCTCCAGAGTAGACGGTGAAATCGCGCCAGAACCACCTGTTCCGGCAATACGGGCAACAGGTTGACCACTGTCATCTGTCTGAATAAACACGTTGCCGGTCAGCGTTCCAAGTGCGTTGGGGTTATTGAAGGTGGTAACGGGAACCTGAAAAATCTCTCTGGTCACACCGTTGTCGAAGAGCGCGGTGACGATGCCGTTATCGGCAACAGTTACCCCCGTCAAAGACCCGAATTGTCGACCGTTCTGGTCGAGGCTGTTGATAACGTTTGTACCCTCGAACTGGGTCATCCCGTCGGTCGCGTTGATTGCCCCCAGATTAAGTTCGACAGCAACCAGGTCACCCGATGTCGTCTCATCGGCATCATAGTCGACCACAAACGCAAATGTGTTGTTCCCATCCAGGGCGATGTCGGTTCCACCAGCATCCAGGTTTGAGTTTACCGTCCCGAGTGAGCCATCGGCATTGAATACAATCTGACCCAAACTGGCTGACGTACCTGCCAAGGTGACCGCAGCGTTACCGGAATAATCGCCCAGGTTTACAATGTTGGCATTCTCGTTTGTGCCAATGATGCGGTCGCCCGCTGTATCCGTACCGTTACCATCATCGATTTCGGCCGCAACGCTGTTGTTATCGGCGTCGATATCCACAAACTGTCCGCCACCTTGCAATGTGGTCGTCAGATCCCAGGTGTTTGCGGCGGAGTTCTTTGTAAAGGTCACGGTCAATGTGCGTTGGGCACCCTGTCTGTTAAAGACCTGCAGGGCAATGTCGAACGTGTCACCGGTTTGTGTTGAGGCCTGGAGGTTGGCACTCAGTTCCACTTCGGTAGAAGGTGTTGCAACAGCAGAACTTCCAGACACGTTGACGCCCGAGAATGCATTGGGAACGTTTGTGATGTCGAAACCGGTATCCGATGTGTTGCGTGGCCAGCCGGTCAGAAAGAATCCGGCCGCATTGACAAGGTTACCGTTTTCGTCGGACCGGAATTCACCAGACCGTGTGTAGAAGACGTTGCCTGTTACATCAAAACGGCCTGTCGTGCTGTTCAGCGACACTTCATCGGTAACGGTAAAGAAGCCCTGACCCACAATGGCGAGGTCAGTGGCGCTTGCCGATGCGGCGAGCAGGCCCTGAGCGTCAATGTCGCGGGCAACCTTACTTTGCACACCACCAGAGGAGAATAGCGTGGGAGACGCTGAGTTGGTTACTAGGGTAGAGAACTGGACCCTGTTCACCTTGTAGCCGTTGGTATTCACGTTCGCGATGTTATCCGAAACGGTCGCGAGTGCCTGACTTTGCACAAACAGACCTGATACACCTGAACGCAGAGCGCCGAAGAGACTCATACTCTTATCCTCCGAATTGGCTGGCAGAATGTGGCACCGGACCTCTTCCGGGCCGAAAGATGAGACGCTTCTGCGTCTAAACAATCACGCTGTTCTGCGGATCTGCCAAAACCGTGTTTAACTTCAAAATTCATCATCAAACGGATCACAATCACTCGTACTAGATACCGCTTTGGGTCGCCGTTGGCTGGCGCACCGCAAAGACCTTTTCGACGGGTATGCTCAGCTGTCCACTCGTCAGGAACGTTCCTGATGAATCTGTTTCCACGCCGTCAATTTCATTGAAGGTCGAGGTTTTCACCGTCACCTGCTGTTCATTGGCGTCGACTGCGTTGACCTGGAAGGAATAGACACCACCCGGAATCTGAACCCCGTTCAGGCCTTTCCCGTCCCAGGTGAACTCGTGGCGGCCGAAATCATCATTGACTGAGGTGACCAACACCGGATCGCCATTGATATCAGAGATGGTAATCGCCGCTGTCTTGGCTGTATCTGCCAGATCATAGGCAAGTGTTACGTCTTCGCCTTCTTCCAGGGTGAAGAGGTTTCCTTCCGCTTCAACCTCTGTGCCCATATAAGAGAGGGCACCGATTGCCTGGTTGTTGGCCTGAAGCGTAATCATTTCTTCCAGATTGGCGTTCTGCTGGATCGATTGCTCAACATCTGCGAACAACACGAGCTGGTTGGTGAACTCATGTGTATCGGTCGGGGAGAGCGGGTCCTGGTTCTGCAACTGGGTCGTCAGGATCAACAGAAAACTGTCAAAGTCTGAGGCAAGGCTTTGACGCGATGCATCCGAGCTGTTGGTGCCGGTTGTGTCTAGTGTGGCTGCTGCCGAAATACTGGACATAGGGTTGTTTCCTTCTTCGCGATGTCAGCCAGGATCAGGCGCGAACATCGTAGTGACCGTCCTCGTCGATTTCAGGTGCTTCACCCGCGGCAAGCATCCCGTCATCGGCACTGGACAAGGCGTCGTCTGTATCGGCTTCTTCACCTTCAACACCGGCGCCAGAGCGGTTTGAATTGGCAAGATCAGCAGCGCCCTGGCCGTTTTGGCCTTTCAGGTTGAAGCTGAGGCTGTCTTGATCGACTTCGAGACCAGCATTCTGCAGGGCCTCTAATAGAGAGCGGTTGTCGGCGCGCAGCATGTCGAAGGTTTCCTGTTTTTCGACAGAGATGACCGCGGTTGCCCGACCATCCTGCGCCAGTTCCATTCGCACATCGACACGACCCAGTTCTGAGGGGCGCATCTGAATATTGATCCGGTCCAGCCCTTGGCCGACGGCCCGGTTCACGTGAACCGCGACCTGGTCTGTTACAATATTGGTCGGCATGGCCGGACGCGATGCGGCGGCTTTCTGGGCAGCGGCTCTCGCGGCCGCCTGTGCATTTGCCGCACTGGAAGAAGCACTTGGTCCCCCGATACCGCCATCACCGGCCGTGGGTCCCACGGCCTGTGCGGCTGCGGGTGTACCTGTTGGCGCCGTCGGAAGCGGTGCCTGGGATGGAGCCGTTACCACGGGGGCAGCGGCACGCTGTACATTCATGTTCGCGGCCGGATCCGGCTGTGGTTGAACGGTGGGTTGGGGCGTGGGTTCCGTATTTCCGCGATCGGCAAGCCGTGCTGCCTGGTTTGGTGTAACCGAGCGGGGTTTCGCCTTATCTGTGCCGAGCGCGATTTCTGCATCCACAGCGGCATTGGCCAGATCCGTCGCGGTCGGACGACCATCCGAAATATTTGTCTTTTGGACGTTCTGGGTGGTCTGAGCAGCATTTGATGTGAGCGCCGAGGCCGGCTGGGCCACGGCCTGTTCCGTTTTTGTAGCCTGAATGCCGCCTTTGTCGCCGGCTTTGACTGCTTTCTTCGCAGCCCGTGCCGCCTCATCGGTAACAACCTGAGGGCCGGTCTGGGCAACAGTGGCTGTCTGCTGTTTTGAATCTGTTTGAGTGGCTGCCAGTTTCGGCCCCTGATCCTTGGTGACCTCACCTTTCACGGCGTCGCCGGTTTGCTGGCTCACGGAGGAGGCGACACTTGCAACCTGCTGGGTCTGGGTAACTGTTGTGTCGGTCGTGACCTTTGCCGCTTTTTCAGCGTTTGCATTGGTTAATGTATTGAGGGCGGCATTGGAGCTCTGATTTGCGGCGGCCTGAGCCGAATTTGTGTCCGTCGTTGCATCCTGGGTCTCTGCTGGATCATCCTGGGCTGCAGCAACCTCTTCCGGTTCCTCCCCACTATAGACATCCTCGCGGGCACGATCTTCGCGGGTAACCTCAACGGGCAGTTCCGGGCGATCCGAACTGGCCGATCTTGGAACCTCAAGCTGAAACTCAACCCGACTGAAAGTGATGTTATGGGGAACCTTTCCACGCAGAAGCGATGCGAAGGCATCAGAGCGATCAGTCGTTTTATTGTTGTCCGGTTTTGCAGCGTTTTGGGGAGCTGCTTGACGGGTATCGTTCAGGAGATCGACGGTGCTGGTCATATTCAACGGTCCTCAGACATTTTTCCAACCCGGTATCAGCAAGGGTTGGGCCAAATGATCTGGCACCGAAAAAATTGTTTTCTTTATAAGGTGTTACTGGGTCTGCGCGATCTTTAAAACAACCCGAGATTTCTGGCGGCATGGAAAATACTGTTCGCCTGACAGGCCAATCATGCCGGGTTTTGGGAAAAATATGCCTGAGGTTTCATCGCGGACAGATCAGTTGATTTCGGCCGCAGAATACCGCCGCCGCCATGCATATAGCGCCGCCGGGAGCCCTGCGAAGATGGGTCTTTTGAGGATCAGGCTGAGGTATCAACGCCTGACTGGCTGATCGCCGATGCCTGGCTGCGAGCCGAGTCAAAGCTGTCATTCAAAAACTGAACGAGGCTTTCGGACGGAATGCGTCTAATGACTTCTTCTGTCCGCGGCTGGAGGATTTCCAGGAATACCTGATCATTCTCTGCATCGAAACCAACCCGTGTGCTGATGCCCTGGATCTGTAAGTCTTCAAGGGCGGCAAGACCACCCCCGGCACCACCACCTTGACGACGAAATGCATCATCGCCGCGCACATTCGTTTCCGAAGGCGATACAGTCGCGGTAACCACGTTGTCAGGGGTTGATTGAAGGGTCGGTACAGCCCCCGCATTTGCGGCTGGTGTATTCGACTGCGGCGAAACCTGCTGCTGAGGCAAGGCCACATTGGTGTTTAATGAAAAGTCCATTTTTCTGCTCCGGATAGCTTCTGCCGTTTTCCGAGCGCCTATTTGAATACTGCACGGTACCTGTTGCGCAAAGATGCAAATACCCAAAGACGCATGCCATAATAACGGATATGGCGGCCCACCAAAACTCCATGTTCAATGATACTGATCATTCTGATCGCGCTGGTTTTAGTACCAGCGCAAAGAACAATGTAGGTTACGACTGTATAATATAAGTCACCAGAGCAAAAAATGCAACAAATCCTTGGCCAGACAGCAATATATGCATCATAATGACAGTAAAAATAAATGGGGCGGACCGTGAACAACACGGCCTGAAGACACAGAACCGGCGGGGACACCAAGTCCCATGATAGAAAAATAGTCGGATTGGTGACGTGTTCGGGGAAGGAAAGGCTATGGATGATTATCCGGCCAACGAAAATGCTGATGCTCAAGGTCATGAAGACGACATTGTACCGCTAAGCCGGGTGGAAGAGCTTGGGCGCTCAATCTATGACCTTAGGGTTGTCGGCCTGGACGGGACAGTGGAACCGGTTCTTGATCCCGTGTTCCGCGGTAAGTCCGATCGGACCACGCCGGAAATGCATGTTCAGAGGAAGCGCACGATTGTTGATGTGCTGAAGGTTCTGAAGGTCGCCGGGAAAAGGGGCGTTTCGAAGCAAGTTTCCGTGGAAACCTTGTTGGCGGTGTCGATCAGCATGTTTGTGGAGTTGATTGGCCGGGACCGTGCCGCAAATCTCTTCAGTAAGATCCCCGATAAAATACGCGGTGGGGATTTCGGCTGAATCGTGTTGCATTCACGCCGTTGATCTGGACTCTTTTTTGCAATATTGCGGTGCGGGTTACCCGCAACGGGCCGCCTGAATTATGCGTTTAAGGAAAAATGCCATGCCACTTCGCATCAAATTACCTTCGAAAGAGAAAATCATCATCAATGGTGCCGTGATTGAAAATGCCGGTGAGGCAACGACCATCGTGTTTCATAACAGGGTTGATATTCTGCGCCGCAAGGAAGTGATGGCAGAACAGGATGCGAATACGCCGGCACGTCGCGTCTATTATGCACTGCAATGCGCGTATCTGTTTGATAATGAGCGCGATACATATCTCGATCTCTATCGTCTGTTTGCCAAAGAATATCAGGAGGCAGCGCCAAGCTCTGGCGAGATTTTCTCGACCATCCAGGGGTTGATCTCGGTTGAGAAATACTATGACGCTTTGCGCAAGACTCAGGACCTTATTGATCACGAGACAGAACGTTTGAGCAGTGTCAGTGCGGAGTAGGGCTGAAGCTCAAGAATTTTTTGGGACGTAGCGGCAGCGCGGGTCTGGCAAGGCGGTGTAAATCCCGTCGAAACATCTAAACCTTTTGGCAATTTCTTCTTCTGCCATATCGGCGGGGATCAGACGCATTTCGTTGTATCTGGTAAAAGTTCTGGTTTCCCCAGACCATTGTTCCGGAATGCTGGCAATAGGTTCCGAAACCCTGGCCAGTCGTGGCAGCAAGCGAATAAGAAGCCTGGCCAGGCGCTGATACGACTCCTTCACGACATCAATCAGATACATGCTTTCATCGATCAGAAACCGTTCAACGCCAATGATAGGTCCGCTATCCACAATTTCTGTCATGTAATGTGCCGTGACCCCATAGGTCCGGGAGTTCTCATATAGCGCAAAGCCTGTCGGACGATAGCCCGGGAATTCCGGTGATCCAGGGTGGAAGTTGACGCAGTTGTGGTTGAGATAGTCGAGCGTTTGCTTTGGCACGATGATGTTCGTGCTAAACGCAATTAGGCGAGTGTTGGGCATGGGGTCCGAAACGGTTGCGAGAAGATCGGACTTTGACGAAATCACGATCACTTTAGCGCCTTGATTGAAACGCTTAATGTAATCCGAAAAGAATTGTCCCTCCATATCCTTCATAAGAAGGATTATGGTTTCTTCATTTTCAGCCATGAAAGGGAAAGCCCGTCTCGTTCAGGGGCACTGCTCTAGGCTTCGGTCGAGGTCGTAGAACTGCGACCAGGCACCCCAGCAAGATTGCTGGATTCTGGTTGGGGACGGGCCGTTGCCTCTTGCGCCTGAAGGAGCGAGGCTGCCGCCGAATTCAGAGACCCGAGCCCAACCGGCTCTTCCGGACCCGCGGGTGCAGGGGCCGCGGCCTCATCTGAGGGGGCGGTCGTAGACGGATTGCCCAGCAAGCCCGCGCCAATCTGGCGATCAATGTTGATCAGCACGTCCAGCTTGTGTGTGTCTTTCGGATTGGCAATCAGTTCAGCAGAACGCCGATCTATGAATCTGCTGAGGTTCAGCAGGTTTTCCCGAATTTCTCTTGGAAGAGGGCATTCCGGGTCAACGAGGGACGCTTGAATTATGGTCCAGATCCGCCAGTTCAACCGAACAGCGGTCATGATGCCATCCGTGTCACTGGGAGACTGTTTTGCTGTTTCGAGACGACGGGCGGTTTCAACAAGTGCCCAGCCTTCCGCCGATTGCGGCGGTGCATTCTCTAGCTGGGTTCGTTGTTGGGATGCATAGGGGTTATTCATCGGCCCTCAATCACAATCAAACGAGTTGCAGACAAAAAGTCTAAGAATGTAAAGGCCCGTCATTGGCAGGTCTTCACTCAGTGTATTCTTATAATATTCTGTAGTTTGCATCATATTCGTAAATGTTGACTTAATTTTCGTTTGGTTTCAACAGAAACGCGTCTTTGTGTTAACGCTTCTCGCTTTTGATATTTTGATTTTCCTAGTTCAGGAAGTTGACCAGCGACAATTGTCGTCGTGTCGCAATAACGGTGAATGACGCCTGAACCTGGTTGTTCAGCGCTGATATCTCCGCCGCCGCTGTTGCATCATCCACTCTGACAATGCCATCCAGGGCGATCTGACTGATGTTGATAAAACTGTTGTGATTGTCCACCTGATCATTGGTCCGGGCCAGGGCCAGGCCGTTTTCTGCCTGAAGCTGGCGCATCTGGTCGCGGGCTGTTTCGGCTGCGATGGCCGCCTCACTCAAGAAGGATTCCCGTTGCGCTTCGGTCAGACCGGTCTGAGCTGCGGACCGCAAACGGACCAAGGATTCAACAAGGTTTTGAAACGCGGGTTCTGTCGCTGTAACGCCGTACGTGAGGACCGCATTGTCGGCGATGGTCAGTTGAACTTGTTCAAACGAACGTGGGTCGGTCGCGTTGGCCCCTTGGGTATGGTAGGATTGCGCCGTGTTGGCACCACCGTTATCAACGACGAACGTCGGAATACTGTCAGCGGTTTCAATCGCGTTTGCCACACCGATATCATTTGCCGTGTAAAGGGCAAGGTTCCGCAAGTCGGCGACCGGGGCGGTGTCAAACCGTGTGCCGGCATAGAGGAAACGGTCTCCGATCTCGATATTGAGATTGGCCTCAACTTCCACCATCAGGTTTACGGCGGTCGTTTCTGTGGTTGACTGGAATGTTGCGTCGTTGGTGGAGAGCGGGGACGTCGCCTTGATGATGTCATCAATGACCGTATTCATACGCTCCAGGGTTGCTTCATAGGATTTGAAGTTCAGCTCGGCCAAACCGATGGACTGAATATACCCTTCTCGTGCCCGGATTTCCTGCTCCAGGTTCAGAATTTGCGGGGCCTGGCTGCCATAATTCTTGAGTTCACGGAATTTTTCGCCGGTCGAGACCTGAAAATTCAGTCGATCGAACAGCACATTTTGCCGATTGATCAGCGATAAATCCGCACTGAGCGCCCCGAATGTACTGACTCTCGAAACCATTTTTCCGATACCTCGGCAGTTCTGACCTGTTTTAAGGGCGTTCTCGCCCAGAGAACTAGGAGGGAGCAAACACTGTGCCAGAATGCCGGAATCACCGGTTTTGGATCACGGCAGGATCAATGCCGGCGGGGCACGAAAACTAAAGCAGAACTCGCAACCCGAGACCGGACCCGGCAAGATTTTCCCATCTTCATATGTAGTTGATAGTGTCTCGACTGCCTGAAAATGATTTAAAATCAATGTTTTAATTAAACCGAATATTCTACTAGGCAAAAATGTCTTGACCCGAATTGCGGCTAACCGTTAGTGTATGAGCGCCTCAGAAGAGGTGCGTAAGCAGAAGCTTACATTACACCAATGATCCAGAAAGGATTGTATCATGTCTGATATCGCTCTTACAGCGGCCCAACGCTCGTCGCTGCTTTCCCTCCAACAGACCCAAACTCTCAGTGACCGCACGCAGACACGTCTGTCTACGGGTCGTCGCGTTAACGAGGTGGTCGACGACGCGGTTAACTTCTTCCGTGCTCGTGCTCTGACCGATCGCGCCGGTGACTTTGCACTCCGCCGTGATGAAATCGATCAGGGGATCAGCTCGCTGAACACCGCCCTGCAAGCTACCGAGGCGATCGATGATCTTCTCAACCAGCTCAAGGGTATTGTTGAAGCGTCACGTTCCCAGTCAACTCAGGAACGTATTTCCGCTACAACGCAGTTCATCGAAGTTGGTCAACAAATCTTCGATCTGATCGAAGATGCATCCTTCAACGGTCTGAACTTGCTGAGTTCAACCAACTCCACACTGGACGTTGCGTTTGGTGTTCGTACGGCGTCCCGCCTTCAGGTTAGTGGTTTTGACCTGAATGCCACCGCTGCTGATACCACAAACGGTATCTTCTCGATCATCGCTTTCGCCTCGTCCAACTCGTCGTTCAACATTTCGAACTTCGGTGTGTCTTCGGGTAGTTTCACATCATTCGGTTCGGATAACTCGCAAGTATCGGGTGCAACAACCGCTGTACAGCGTATTGATGCTGGTATCGCACGCCTTCGTGCTGCTGCATCTTCACTTGGTGGTAACGTTGCTATCCTTCAGACCCGTCTCGACTTCACAACAACTTATGTGAACGAGCTTACAACGGGTTCTGACAAGCTGACGCTGGCCGATCTCAACGAAGAAGGTGCAAACCTTGTTGCGTTGCAGACAAGGCAGCAGTTGGGGATTCAGTCTCTGGCTATCTCCGGTCAGCAGCAGCAGTCCATTCTGGCCTTGTTGCAGTAATCAACAAAGCCAAGAGACGCTATTTCCGGTTTTCTCTCTCTTCTCTCTCTCGACCGGAAAGTCTCGCAAGACAAAAAAAGGCCTCGGCATCACGCCGGGGCCTTTTTTGTTATGCTCGGTCATTTTTGCCGGGTCGCGGCCTGTAGTGTGGTGTTTAAGGCTGTGTGTAACGGTTTTCAGAATCGTCATGCGCCATAAGTAATTGAAAATATTAATATTTGCCAATCTGGCATGAAACTTGATCTCTTGTGGACCGGTGAACCCTTCCGAGGAGAACCCAGGAAAGGTCGCAGATCTCGCCAACGGGCGAGTTGAGAGAGAAAAAGAAAGCGGAGAATCCGCTTACCAGAAAGGTAGAGAGTTATGACAAGCGATATTGCACTTACAGCCGCCCAACGGGCATCCCTTCTGTCCCTGCAGCGCACGCAGGTCTTGAGTGACCGTACGCAGACACGGCTGTCGACTGGTCGAAAGATCAACGAGGTTGTTGATGACGCGGTGAACTTCTTCCGCGCCAGAACGCTCAGCGACCGGGCCAGCGACTTCCAGCTGCGCCGCGATGACATCGATCAGGGCATTAGTGCACTGAACACGACGCTGGATGCGATTGAAGCGCTGGATGACTTGCTGAACCAGCTTAAAGGTATTGTTGAGGCCTCGCGGTCGCAATCCACCCAGGAGCGGCAATCCGCATCGACCCAGTTCATTGAAGTTGGACAACAGATCTTCGAACTGATTGAAGATGCGACCTATCAGGGTTTGAACCTGTTGGCATCGACAAACGCGACCCTGGATGTCGCCTTTGGTGTCCGGACATCGTCCCGCTTGCAGGTCGATGGTCTCGATTTGAACGCAACAGTGGCGGATACGACCAACGGGATCTTCTCGGTCGTGGCCTTCTTCTCCGCCAACTCCTCGTTCAACCTGTCGAACTTTGGTGTCTCTTCAGGCAGTTTCACATCCTTCGGGTTGGATAACACGAACGTCTCGAACGCGACCAACGCGGTCAGGACACTGGATGCCGGTATTGCCCGGCTTCGCGGTCACGCACAGACACTGGGTTCGAACGTCGCTATCCTGCAAACCCGCCTCGACTTTACACAGGAATATGTGAACGAGTTGAGCGTTGGTGCCGACAAACTGACACTTGCTGATCTCAACGAAGAGGGCGCGAACCTCGTTGCCTTGCAGACAAGACAACAGCTCGGGATTCAGTCCCTGGCAATTTCCGGTCAGCAGCAACAGGCCATTCTGAACCTGCTGCAGTAATCTGATTGAGAAGCTGGCCCAATCGTTAAATCATCGATTGGGCCATTTTCTGTTTTGCATCCCTTTGTACCGGTTCTTTCGCAGATCGAAAATCACGGTCTTAACCGTCGACAAAACTTGCGAATATCTGCATAAGAGAATCATAGAATTTCTGATGCTCTGTTCACCATCGGCCATCGGTGTCGGTCGCGGCAGAAAGGCCTGAGCAACAAGAGGTGACGTTTATGACGTCCGGCGACGCAGAAGCGAATCGCAAACTGGCTGAAGCACTCACCTGTCTTGAGGCAGATGATGTTGAAGGCGCTATTGAACTGACCGAATTGTCTGGCGGTCTTGCCAGCGGCAACAGTCTTGCCGTTCATGTGCTGGCCCTTGTCGCCATCAAAATGGGCGAATTGCTGAGGGCTGAGGAATTATTGCGCGTTGCGCATGACATGGCCCCCAATCTGCTTGATCATACCGAGGTCTTGTCCATCGTTTCCGCCCGCCTTGAGCGGATGCATAACGCCCTTTACTTCGGAAAACTGGGGTCGGTCCTTCAGCCCTCAAAGGACCTGGCAGGCTTGATACCCGATTGGCTTGGTACATTCGAAGACGCCATGCAGAAGATCGAGCGCAGCGATCGGATCGAAGAGGGGCGCCGTCTGATGGAGCGCGGGCGCTACACAGCTGCTGCTCATGAATACCAGACCGCTGTTGAAGCGACACCTTCTGATCAGCGTGGGTGGCGCGGCCTTCGCGATGCTTTGTTCGCAGAGGGACGAGCCGTTGAGGCACTATTTGCTGCTCAGGCAATATCGTCGGGAAAAGGCGATGTGGAGCCGGAAGATCTCTCGGTTGCCGCACGTGTACTTACCCGGCTCGGTCGTTTTGAAGAGGCCCGCGACTGTCACATTGAAGCGGTTCAGATGCGACCCAATTACTCTGGTATTCGCACAGCAATGATTGACGACCTGATGATGATGCCCGATGTGGATCAAAATGAGATCCAGCGGGCCGAACGGCTTTGGGAAGGTAGCTTCAGTCGCGATTTTGAATACGACCCGGTCCTTTATTTGAAGGATGCGCCTTTGCGGATTGGTCTGTTGTCCGGGTCTCTTGCCGGGCATCGCGGTGTTGATCTGATCTGGCCGTTGATCACGGGTGGGCGCGGTTCTGATTACGAGGTTTTCGTCTACAGCAATACAATTGGCGAAGATGCATTTAGCCGTCGTATTCGAAGCGACACCGATCGTTGGACTGATATTTCGACGATTGATGACGCGACGGTGGCACGGATCATTCGCAATGATGAAGTGCATGTCCTGATTGATCTGGACGGATACTCAGATAGTGGTCGCCGTGATGTCTCCGCCAGAAGGCCTGCCAGGATCATGGTTGACTGGTTCGGCACGCCAGATGCAAGCGAGGTGATATTTGACTATCACGTTGCCAATGCTGGTATCATAGATCGAAACGGCGACTGTATTGCGCCGCTTGAAAGGCTTGTCTCTCCGCCGGCGGAAGCCAAGCTTATGGAGCCGTTTCCACGTTATCCGGGCGCACCTATGCGGATCGGACTTGCCCTCGCGCTTCGGAAATATTCCAACGAATTGCTGGAATCCCTGAAAGCGCTTTGTGAGAACAATGCGTCGCTTGAGCTTGTAATATTGCCGGTCGCGATGGGCGGGGTCTCCGCCCTTGATGATTTGGAACCGCGCCTGGATCACTACCAGTTACTGGATCGTGTGACCTATCCGCCGGATGCCGCCGATTTGTTTACAGCACTTGGGAACTTCCTGGATGCGTGCGATGTCGTGGTGGACCCAGGGCCGGATCCTGATATGACCGTTCTGTGGGAAGCAGTCAGTCGGTCAAAACCTATTTTTGCGTTAGCAAATGGGCCCGGTCGGAACTTTGCTGGTTCTTCATTCATTCAATTGTGTAATGATGCGGCAAAAGCCTGGAGTACTACAAGTCATATTTCTGATGCATTGAGTGAGATTGCGACGAACCCCGAACAGTATGAGGCGTTGAGTCAAAAAGTGTTTTCAACGCTCTCAACAGCCGTATCAGATGACGCAGTGGGAGCGAACGGCCGAGCATTTGCCGCTGCTATGAAGGTGATTGCAGAACGGGGGGCGGCCAATGGATGAAGACCTTTTCCAGGCCAATCTGGAAGCACTGCAAAAGTACCAACCGCATATCGCCAAACTGTTTGAGGGAACCTACACCCCGTATAGCCGAGTGGTCGGATCCCGTGTTACCGGGAACCTGAATATCGATCTGGGACATACGACGTTTTACCAGAAGGACGCAGCCAGTTTCGCGGATGCACAGGTCACGTCATACCTTGAGAAGCGGGATCAGAGGATTGAGCTTGGATGGCGTGACATACCGGAAGACAACGGGCGCGTAGCCGAAACCGTTCTTGTCAAAGGCGGCGCTTATCTGGCTGAGCAAGGGGTCGAGCGCCAGGTTCAGGCTCTGGATCCAGATGGTGGTTATTTGATTGTGTTTGGTCTCGGCCTCGGCCTGCATCTGGAACGGTTGATTGACAGCCTGGATATCCGGTCGGTCATCGTTGTCGAGCGGTTTGAAGAATTTGTCTATCATGCGATGGGCCAGGTTGATTTCAAACGCATGCTTGAGGAGATTGACCGGCGCAAAGGCACTCTACAATTTGTCATCAGTGATACACCCCAGCATATTGCCAACTACATCTTTTATATGATGCGTCAAAATTCCTTCGGGCTGATCGACGGGTCCTATATTTATTCGCATTACGACTCATTTGTATTGGATGAGAGCCTGAAATATTTCAAAGAACGCTTGCCGGTGCTCGCGGCTAATCCAGGGTTCTTTGAAGACGAGCAGACGATGTTGCGAAATTATATCGGCAACACAACGCGCCATGAGTCTTTCGTTTATGCCGACAAACCAAGAGCGGTGAAGAATACGCCCGTCATCATATGCGGGTCCGGACCATCAATTGACCAAGCCGTTGATTTCGTGAAAAAACATCGGGACTCGGCTATCGTGATTTCCTGTGGGACAGGTCTTGGCGCTTTACTGGGTCACGGTATCGAACCGGACTTCCATGTCGATATCGAGAATACACCGGGTCCGGTGGAAATTGTCGAAGGGTTAAGTTCCAAGCATAAACTCAATCGAATAAGCCTGATTGCCAGCAATACGGTGCGGCCTGAACTGGTCGGGCGATTTGGTCAGCGCATCCTGTTCTATCGGGATACCGTGTCTTCATCAAAACTGTTCGGTCAGAAATATGGTGAGGTTTTTCACGCTGTCCCGACCGTTGCAAACACAGCAGCGCGAATTGCATTGGGACTAGGCTTTCGCAACCTGCATCTGGTCGGTGTCGATCTTGGCGCGCGTGATCAGAACCAGCATCACGGCCAGCACTCCGTCTATTTGTCAGACCCGGAGTTCTTGAAAACCCATCCGGAACATCTGGCTGCGACCGCATTCCCCATCGAAGTCCCCGGCAATCTTGGTGGAACCGTTCATACCAATCAGAGTTTTCTCTTCGCCAGTATTCATTTTTCCGGTCTGGTTGCGCGCTACAAAGACGCCATCATTCGAAACCACAGTGACGGCATCCGAATTACCGGGACGGTTCCGTGCCTTCCAGAAAGTGCGGTTATCGATGATGATGTCTCACGCAAAGCCCGGGATCTGGAACGGTTGCGGTCTGAACTAGATTGGGCCGCACGCGCCGATCTGGCACCTGTTTCCAAGGTTGAAGCATTGGGGGAAGCGCTGGAGATTTTCTATGCGACCTTCGAGGCGGTCTTGAATTCTGTTGATGCTGAAAATCTCGATCTGCGTGGCTTGTTTGATGACTTCAGGGATCTTTTGGATGACCCCTTTGCAGCGGATGTCGACCAATGCGTTCAGAAGATGCATGTCGGGACGATGATGATCAGCTACACATTCCTGTATCAGACTTATCGACGGTTGCCTGAGAGTTTACGGGCGGAATTTTTCGAGAACTTCCGACAAGATCTTCTGGAAGGTCTGTCTGTCATGCAGCAGGCGAGTGAGCAACTGATTGCGGATATGACGGAAGCAACGCGGAAGATTGCCTGACCCGCAGATTGTGTTTCCTCACTGCAACTTGAAAGCAAAATGAATGAAGCTGTTTGGAAAAGATCTGGATAATGAAGTTGCACTGATTGCGGAAATTGGTGTGAACCATGAAGGCAGTCTCGACAAGGCATTGGAATTGATTGATCTGGCCGCCGATGCCGGTGCCGATGCCGTCAAGTTTCAGAGTTACACCCCGGAACGCTTTTGTGCTGCCGACGATCCGGTGCGGTTGGAGCGGGTAACCAGGTTCAGCCTCAGCGAAGATGATCACCATGTTCTGGTAAAAAGGGCGAAAGAAAAAGCAATACACTTCTTCTCAACAGCCGTGACAGAGGACTGGGTGCCATTTCTGGCGGGGATTGGCCCTGCGATTAAGATCGCGAGCGGTGACTTGAATTTTCGACCTGTTATCGACGCCGCTGCGAAATCCGGGGTTCCGGTTATTCTGTCCACTGGCGGGGGTACAGTTGACGAAATTGATACCGCTGTCGAATGGTTCCTGTCGGCAGCAGGTGACGCCGGTGGCGACCGCCTGATCCTGATGCATTGTGTTGCGGCTTATCCGGTTCCGATGGAAGAGGCGAACCTTCAATCTGTTCCCTTTCTGGCAGCGCGCTATCCCAATCTGACAATTGGGTACTCCAATCATGTCCTGGGTCCGGAAGCGCCGCTGGCCGCTGTGGCGCTGGGTGCACGCATCGTTGAAGTGCATTTCACAGACCAGAAGGAGGGGAGGGAGTTTCGGGACCACGCTTTGTCGGCGGACCCGAGTGACCTTGCCTATCTGGCGAAAATGATGGGGCAAATCGCACAAGCACGCGGAACACTTTCGAAGCAGCCAATGCCTTGTGAAACAGCCACATTACCGATAATACGCAAAGGGCTGGTGGCGTCGCGTGATTTGGAAGCCGGATCGGCATTGATGCGCGATGATCTGATGTATTGCCGGCCGTCAACGGGTTTTGCGGCGTCGGAACTGGACAGACTGATGGGACGTACCCTCAAATCGCCTCTCAACCGGGGCTGTGTTTTGACGCCGGAACATTTGACCGATGGATAAACGATGTGTGGCATAGCGGGCTTGCTGGGCCCTGGTCCTGTCGATGACGGAAGGCTTAGAGCCACGATTGATGCCATGGCCAAACGCGGTCCGGATGGGTCTGGTGCTTATCAGGACAGAATTGGTTCTGAGAATTTAACCCTTCTGCACACACGACTGTCGATTGTTGATCTTGGTGAAACCTCAGCGCAACCATTCTCACGAAACGATCTGACCCTGATCTATAATGGTGAGGTCTATAACCACATCGAATTGCGCCTGGAACTCGCCGGCCTGGGTGTCACATTTTCGACGCAAGGCGATACAGAACTCGTGCTGGAGGCCTATCGTTACTGGGGGGTAGAGGCTTTTTCAAGGCTGGAAGGCATGTGGGCGCTTGCCCTGCACGACGCGAGACGGGACGAATTAATCCTGTGCCGCGACCGGTTTGGGGAAAAGCCCCTGTATATCTGGTATGAAGATGGCCGTCTCAGTTTTGGGTCGGAGGTCAAGGCATTGGCCTTGTTGACCGGCCGCAAACCCGGGGTCAATACGCGGCATCTGCAACGATATCTGGTGAACGGGTATAAGAGCCTTTACGCCTCAGGTGAGAGTTTCTTTGCGGGTGTGTCTGAGTTCCCGGCTGGCTGTTTTGCTGTTTTAAAGGGCGCTGGCCTGCCCGACCCAAAGGCCTATTGGACCCTGCGGTTTGAACCGGACAGGAAGATGAGCCTAGACGATGCCCTGAATGGGGCGCGGGATCTGGTACGTGATGCCGTATCCTACCGCCTGCGGGCAGATGTGCCGGTTGCCCTGCGCCTGAGTGGCGGCATCGACTCCAATGCGATTGCGGGAACAGCCCTGTCGACGCTGGGCGCAGAGTTGCACAGCTTTTCGGTAATTGATGATGACCCGAGATATGATGAAACGGAGAATATTCTCAAGTCTGTCTCATATTTCGATTGTCCCAATACGCTGGTGCGTATCCCCAGGGAAGGGTTTGTTGAGTGGCTGACCTCGTTGGTTTCGTATTTCGATGGACCTTTGATGACCATCTCTTACTATCTTCATGCGCTGGTATCCGAGGCGATCCACGATGCAGGGTATAAAGTATCGCTCGGGGGAACAGCCGCAGATGAGATCTTCACGGGATATTACGATCATTATCTGTTTTGGTTGGCGACCCAGAGCCAGCGGCCTGATTTTCCGGCGCTTATTGAGGGGTGGCGTCAATCCTATGGGCAGTTCGTCCGAAATCCTTTCCTTCAGGACCCTGAAGCATTCGTGAAAAACCCGAATGGCAGAGATCATATTTTCCTGGGAGCCGAGGGTTTTGCGGCGTTCCTTGTAGATCCTTTCGCAGAAGCTCATACAGAACGCAGATACTGCGATGACCTTTTGCGAAACAGGATGATGAATGAGCTTCTGGTCGAAACCGTACCCGTCATGCTTCATGAAGACGATCTCGCGTCCATGGCATATTCGGTTGAAAACCGCGCGCCGTTCCTGCACACGCCGCTTGTGGAATTCCTGTTCACAGTGCCCACCGAATATCTGATCCAGGAGGGCCTGCCAAAATTCCTGTTGCGCGCCGTGGGCGATGGTATTGCACCGGATGACGTTATGAAGAATCCACGCAAGCAGGGCATCAACGCGCCGGTCGGACATTTTCTGGACTTTCAGGACCCTGAATTGCGGGATTGGATTCTGTTGCCTTCACCGCTTTTCGATATTGTTCGACGGGACCGGTTTGAGGAGATGATCTCGTCACAGATTTCTCTCAACAGTCAAAGCAAGTTTGTTTTCTCCTGTCTTGCCACGAAAATCTTTCTGGAACAGCAAGAGCAAGGGGGCGTTGATTTGTAGGTCCATGAGAAAGAAACGGTCCAATGAAATACTGCCGCATCTGCATATTGCCCGACACCAGACCGGGGATCACTCTCGACCAAAATGGTGTTTGTTCAGCGTGCCTCGGACACCGTGACAAGGAAGAGGTGATTGATTGGGACAAGAGAGGGCATCAATTTCAGGAAATCGTCGATCGGGCAAAGGCGCGTGCCGGATCCTATGATTGTGTAGTGCCGGTAAGTGGTGGCAAAGACAGTTGGTATCAGGTCATCAAGGCCCAGCAATATGGCTTAAACGTCCTTGCCATCACCTGGCGGACACCGGCGCGGACAGAGATTGGTCAGCGAAACCTCGATTTGATGATTTCGAAACTGGGCGTGGATCACATCGACTGGACGATCAACCCGGATGTGGAACGTCGTTTTATGAAGGCGGCTTTTGAGAGGCTTGGGGCGACCGGCCTGCCGATGCATATGGCGCTCTTCGCGATTCCTATCCGGTTGGCGGTGCAGATGCGGATTCCCTTGATCCTATGGGGCGAGAATGCGCAGCTGGAATATGGCGGGACAGCTTCGGAACGGATGGCGACCCGTCTGGACGCCGCCTGGCTGGCCCGGCATGGATGTTTGCAGTCCACAAATGCCGGGGACTGGGTCGGTGCCGAGGGATTAACGGAAGAAGAGCTCTCGGCCTATGGGTTTCCGGCTGATCCTGATTTTGATGTTGATTCGGTCTTTTTGGGCTCTTTCTTCAAATGGGATAGTTTTGAAAATACTGAAATCGCGCAACAGCATGGTTTCGAATATGATAAAACAACCCTAAAAACCGGTGTTTGGGAGTTCGCTGATATAGACTGCCAGTTCATTTCGCTGCATCATTTCCCGAAATGGTATAAGTTCGGAATGACTCGCAGCTTTGACAATCTTTCGGTTCAGATCCGCAAGGGCATGACCGATAGACAGGAAGCCATCGAACAGGTCCGATTGCGGGGTTGGGAAGCCCCGGATGAAGACATCAAAGCGTTTTGTGATTTTCAGGGCCTGCCGGTCGACTGGTTCTGGAATGTATGCGAAACGTTCCGAAATAAATCAATCTGGCATCTCGATGGGGATGTCTGGAAAATGCCGGAATTTCTGGTGGGGGATTGGGAATGGCACAAGAACGGGTTTCAATGAGGGTCGCCATACTGACGACTGAGACCTTGCACCACGCATATTTCGTGCGTGAGGTACAAAAATTCTTTGGACCGGTCATCGTGATCGAGGAAAAGCGCCCGATATCGGCGGAGTTTGAGACCAGACACCCGTTCGAGGATGAGGGGGACCAGGGCGAAAGAGACACCTGGTTTGACGGCAAGGATGCCACGCTCGCCGATTTTGCCGAGGTTCATACATTCAGCAGTGTGAATGACCCTGATAGCATTCAGAAGATCCGGGAATTTGGCCCTGACGCGATCGTTGTGTTCGGAACGGGCAAGCTGAGTGAGGATCTCATCGAAATCCAGCCCGAACGGATCATCAATCTTCACGGCGCCAACCCGGAGGATTACGGCGGGATCGATACCCATCTTTGGGCTATTTACCATCGTGACTATGAAGGCCTCATCACAACCCTGCACCGCGTTGAGTCCAATACCGATCGTGGCGGCGTCGTGTTGAGTGCGCAAATTCCACTACAATCCGGAATGAAACTGGCCGATCTTCGCCGCGCAAATACAGAGGTCTGTGTTCAACTGGCCGTCAGTGGCCTGAACATGCTTCAAAATTTCGGGCAATTTATTTCGCGCCCTCAGAACCGCACGGGTCGACGGTATTCCTTCATGCCGAAAGTCCTGAAGGAGATCTGCAAAACCCGGTTTGAGGAATACACCGGAATGATGCGTTAACATCGCGAAGAATATGGAAGCCTGTCCATATTGTCACAACAATGCATGGAAGCTGGTCGCGAGTTTCGATTCCCGACCGGAAGGGGAAACCGATTTCGGGCTTGAGCCCTATCGGCGAACCCTTTGGCAATGCGAGGCATGCCATCATGTGATAAATGATCATGCTTATGACCTCTCGGGTCTCTATGATGCAGATTACTGGGATCGCACCTATGGCGGTGATCGCATGGCATCTACCTTTCATCGTATAATGGCCTTGCCGGCAGACAAATCGGACAATCGAGGGCGAGCTGATTTCGTGCATAAAACCGCATGCGATCTGAACCCGGCATTCAGTCGGTCGCAGGGGGCAACCCTTCTCGATGTTGGCTCGGGTCTTGCGGTTTTCCCCGCCGTGATGAAGGAGATGGGGTGGCTTTGTACGGCCCTTGATCCCGATGCGCGGGGTGCTGCGCATGCAACAGAGGTCGTTGGGGTTGAGGGGCTTGCCGCTGACTTTAGAACCCTGGACAGCAACCGTGGGTTTGACTTGATCAGTTTCAATAAGGTTCTGGAACATGTCGAAGATCCGGTTGCCATGCTGGCACATGCAGATCGCTTTCTGGCCGATGGTGGTTTGATCTATGTTGAGTTGCCTGACGGGGAGGCCGCCATCAAAGACTCTCCCCTTCGTGAAGAGTTCTTTATCGAGCACTACTGCGCCTTTAGTGAGTCTTCGACCAGCTCACTCGTCGAGCAGGCCGGGTTTCAGGTGTTGAAACAGGAGCGCCTTATAGAACCCAGCAGTAAATACACCCTGCGTGCCTTTGCAGGGCGTTGGCCATGATGATGGATCTGAGGGTATGAATCTTCCGGATTACGTGAGCGAGAACACCTTTCTCGGCCGGTTTCTGGACGGCAAGGTCTGGGAACTGTCAGACCCGGATATGGCGGGTAATGCTGTCGAACTGGCACAGAGCGAACATGTCTCTCTGATGTCATGTCGCACCGACCCTTTGATGGACCTGCACCCGTTTGGGTTTAGCGCAATCGAAACTCTCATCACACTGGCCATCGATCCAAAGGATCTGTTTGATAAGACGTCGTCGCCACAGCTTAAAATCAGACGGGCGGAGACTGGTGACATTGGTGCCTGTCGTAACATTGCGGGCACGGTTCTCACAGAAAATCGTTTGCATCAAGACCCGCTCATTGACGATGATATGGCCAGTCAGGTTCGCGCTACATGGATCGAAAACAGCATCAATGGTCGTGCTGATTTTGTCCTGGTGGCTGAAACGGAGGAAGGCGTGATCGGCTTCAACGCCGTTCTGTTGCGTGAACAGGACGGTGTCATCGATCTGATTGCCGTGGAACAGAGCTCTCAAGGGGAGGGTGTAGGGAAGGCCCTGGTTCTCGGCATGCAAAACCATTTAGCATCGCAAGTGAGCCGGATTTTGGTCGGGACCCAGGACCAAAATCATGGGTCACTGTATTTTTACAAGAACCTTGGCTTTAAAGAGATTGAACGAGCTAAGACCTGGCATTGGCATCCGCGTTAATCAACGGGAAGATCTTCATCCAGCCAGGTGTCGACCACCATGTCCTGTTCCCGGCAATAGGCCTGGAAGGCTTCCATTTTGTTCTTGTCCACCAAGAGGATGTATCTCATCCCCGTGCTTGCGCTATGAACCAGTGCGGTTTTGAAGCCAAAACTCTTCAACCGTCCGTTTGTTGAGGGTGTGGCGTAAAAACCCCAGTCCTTGGCGGCCACGTCAAACTCGGCACCACTCTCTGTCTGGAAGGTCACCATCTCATCTGGGGCGAGCTTGATATCAGCGCTATGGCGGAGATTGACCCCTTTTACCGAAAATTCTCTTGACGGGTTTTTGGGTGAGAAGTCCATTCGACCGGTACTAACGGGCCTTCCCGCCCCAGCGTCCGGATACTTCATAGATTTCCCGGATATCTGCTGTAACAGGATCGGACACATGATCGTAAACCCAAACGGTGCGATCATAGTCGATAGCTGTGTCTACAGCGACGGATGTTCCGATATAATCCGTTGTTCCAGATTCAAGATTTTCGACATGGAACATTTCTTCGTTGTCATAGAAGAAGGCTGTTACATGTTCGAGGTAACGGATGTCCTTGGTCGTCACAGTTTGACGCTGTAGGGCCACTGTGCTGACGGCCTCCGCGCTGCATCCGACAGGGAAGGTGCGCGGGTGGACGTTGGTGGCGACGTCGGGCTGCTCGTCATCAAACAGCTCACATACCTGATCCACAACGGCGGGGTCGATAAACGGGCTGTCGCCGCAGATCCTGACGAACCAATCAAGTTTGTACTGGCGGGCACAGGCAAGGCATCTGCCCGCGACGTCGTCGACTGACCCGCGGAAAACCTCTAGATCAGCCCCATGTGCGTAATCGACCAAAGCGCCGTCTTCCGGCGCAGTCGTGGTTGCCAATATAATTTTTTTGCCAAGATTGCTGCGACGGAGACGTCTTATGGTGAGATCAATCATCGGGGCGCCACCGAGATCCATCAGCGCCTTCCCCGGAAGGCGTTGCGATGTCAAACGAGCGAGCACGATAAGTGCGGCATCTCCATCCATAAATTTTTCTCCTGACGTCCTACTTCCATGCTTTATGACGTTAGGATGATTCCAGAACCCTTGTCACTTTTGCACGATGGACCCGGTGCTTACACAATCCGCGTTGCGAATTCAATCCTATCGGTTCACTTCTCTTTGCGCGCGACGCCACGCGTCAACATACCATTGGCAATATTGGCTGTATCCGGTTTCAAGTTCGTATTCCGGCACAAATCCCAGCTCGCGATTGGCTCTCTCAATCGATAGGGTACCCCTGATCGGTTTGTCGACCGCTCTTGGGCGCTCTTCCAGGATAGCCTCGGGAATGATTTCCTTAACAACTTTCGCGAGATCAGCGATCGTTCTTGCATGGCCGAAGGTTATGTTAAAGGTGCTCGATTTTTCCGGACTGTCATGCAGGGCAAGGGCGCGAACCTGACCCTGAACCAGGTCACGGATATAGGTGAAGTCCAACCGGCCATCGCCCCCGCCTTCCAGCAGCAGGGGTTTGCCGGTTAACGCGTTCTCAATAAACATCTGGCTGACCCGGCGGGAAATGCATCGCTCTCCATACAGGGCCGAAGGCCGGATCACGGTGGTTCCAAGACCGTATTGCGTGCGATAGGTGCGGACCAGCCGTTCCCCCATAAATTTTGTATTGGCATATATGCCCTCGGGGCGCGGGAACGTCGTTTCGTCGACAGAGTCCCCTTCGAAATCGCCATAGACCGTACTGGACGACATAAACATCGTCTGGTTGATCTGGTCGACTTTAGGTCGAACGAGTTCAAGGACATTTCGCAATGTGATCAGTTGCAGGTCAAAGCTGAGCCCCGGTTCTTTCTTTGCGTCTACCGCACTGGCGATTGCCGCCATGTGAACCACTTTGGTTGGCATGAATTCTTCAAAGCATCTGCCAAGATCCGCCAGCAGTCGTGCATCGGCGTTGCGGAGTTCTACCCCTTCCGACCGCAGCAGTGAAAACCGCTCTTGCAAAAAATTCTGATAGGCAATGCGCTGAACCGGATCTTTTTCTTGAACAAAAGCATTCTCGATCAGGTTGTTCACCATCAGGTTGTCAACAATCATGACCGAGGCACCCATGCGCGCCAGTTCAAGAGACAGATTGTGTCCAATAAAACCGGCGCCGCCGACCAGCATGATCCGCTGATTTTCCAGCCTGGGTCTCAGACTGTCATAGGGTATCTTTGTCATGCGTCGGCCTTCCGGTGGATCCTTTGTTTTCATTATCGTACGTTATTATAACCATCTATTTTTGTTTATACATGTGTTTCCTCGATGAGGCGCCGGACTGTTGCGCCTATGTAATGCGCCTCATACTCGCTGACATGCGGCCCAACTGGCAGCGAGATGGTCTGATCGCCAAGCCATTTGGCGGTCGGGAAATCACCTGGCGCATAGCCATACTTCTCGCGGTAATACTGGAAGAGGGGAACTGCGCCCGGATAGTGAACCGAGGAGCCGATACCCGCTTCCGTCAATTGTGTTACAAGGGTCGGTCGCGATATTGCGCCGGATTTGGGCAGGACAATGTTCAGACAGTACAGACTGGACGTGGCTTTACCATGTTGGGTTGGGAAGAGTTTCACAGCATCAAAATCTGTTAGGTGACTGCGGATCGCAGCATCATTACGCTGGCGGGCGGCGTGAAAACCATCAAGGCGCGAGATTTGTGCAAGTCCGACCGCCGCTTCTACTTCACTCATGCGGTAATTGAACCCAAGTCCGTCAATGTCATAGATGCCGGGTGCGGTTCTTTCCCCCAAAGCCCGGTTATAGGAAAACGCGCGCTTCTTGCGTAGCATACCTGCCAGTGCGTCATCGTCGGTCGTGACCATCCCGCCTTCTATGCTGGTCATATGTTTTACCGGATAAAAGGAAAATGATCCTGCGAGGCCAAGGGTTCCCGCCTTTTTGTCGCCATAGGTTGCATCCGGTGCCAGGGCGCAGTCTTCCAATACAAACGCGTTTGCGGAATTCGCCACCTGATTTATCGCATCCATATCACAGGGCAGTCCGAGATAGTGGACGGGCATAATCGCCTTTACATTATCCCGTACCGGTTCGGTTTTTTCGGCCAAGAGGGCCGGGTCCATGTTTCCGGTTGTTGGATCGACATCGATGAAGAGTGGCTTGGCCCCGGTCAGTTCAACACTGTGCGCCGTGGCAACATGGGTCATGGCTGGAACCGCAACCAGGTCGCCAGGGCCAATCTCGTGGGCAAAGAGGGTTAGATGTAATCCGGCGGTACAGCTTGAAACGGCAATGGCATGTTTTGACCCGGCACGGTCTGCAAAGGCCGCTTCGAAATCTGTTGTTGTCTTTCCATGAACCAACATGCCGCTTTTGAGGACCGAGACGACAGCGTCGATCTCTGCGTCGGATATTTGTGGACGACCGAAGGGAATGGATTGGGCGGGTTTCATGATATCGCGCTTTTGCTCAGATGCCATTTTTCTGGTTCCACATAAATTCGACTAGAAGGAATATGTAATTTTCTGACCTTGTCCTGTGGTGACCGAATCCCAGCAGGCAAAGCAGATATCCATGACACGATATACGTCCCTGGCGGCGACATTCGGGCTGCGGCCCTCTCGTATTGCCGTCACAAAGTCAGGCAGGAGATCGCCCTTTTCAATCGCCGGATAGGGCGTTTCAACCAGGGTCAAGTCTTCTGCCTGGTCGCCGGAAAACCTGCGGGCAGATGGTGTGGCGTTCTCGAAACTGCCTTTCGTGCCATACAGATTAAGGCTGTGCATAATGGGCCGTTGCGTGCCGAATGTGGTTGCGGATTTGGCCAATACGTCGTCGTCAAACCTAAGCAGGCTCACCATTGTATCTGGATATTGAAAATCGCTGCCGCGTGTTAGCTTCTTTGACGCCATGGCGGTGACTTCAACCACGTCCTGGCCCAACACCCAACGCATCAGATCGATCAGGTGAATGCCGCCGCCATACGTGACGCAGTAGAAGGGCATCTTGCCACGCCAGCCCTCTGTGATTTTCCACAGAATTTGATGCAGGTAATCCCCCTCCATATAAAAGACATCACCAAATTCACCGGCCTGGACCTGTTTGCGAAGTTCGATGAAGCGGGGACTCTGTCGTAAAATAAGATTTGAAGAAATCTGTTTGCCGCTGTCCTGTTGTGCGCGGATGATCCGTTCAAGATCCGCGCGGTTCAGGCATACAGGTTTTTCCACCATGACATGGCAGCCGCTTTGAAAGGCTGCGATAGCCTGTTCGGCATGAGCATCGTCATAGGAACAAATTGAAACCGCATCCAGTTGTGCGTGTTCAAGCATGTCGCGATAGTCAGAATAGCGGGAAGGGACGGATTGGCGGTTGGCGACCTCTTCCAGTTTGGCCGGGTCGGTGTCACAGACGGCGACAACCTCTGCTCCGTCAATTGCATGATACCCGTGGATATGGCGTTCACCAACGCCAAGTCCGATAACGCCGATCCTGACCGGCTTCATCTTGCACTCTCATTTTTCACGGCATTCTGCCATT
The DNA here is from genome assembly GCA_963691885.1 of Alphaproteobacteria bacterium. Lineage (GTDB taxonomy): Bacteria > Pseudomonadota > Alphaproteobacteria > UBA8366 > Aestuariispiraceae. Next base: position 4,940,254 of record OY829843.1, on the reverse strand, counting down.
TCTTCTGTATCAGTTAATTCAGTGCGGTATCATGAAGAGATTCAGAACAAAACGATAGGCTGTTCCACTACTGTACGATTGTTTCCAGGGTGGCGAAGAGATCATCGACAACACTGAGCACCCGGGCGCTGGCGGCAAATGAGTTCTGCAAGACGGTCAGCTGTGCCAGTTCTTCATCTATGTTCACGCCAACATCATCCCTGAGTGCCTGAAACAGGTTTAGCCGCGCGGTCTCGGTTCGCTCCGCTGTTCTGGTCGCAATTTCCCCCTGACGGGAAACCTCTGTCAGAATGTTTGCGGCCAAACCTGTATAGGTCTGATTGGTAAACGACACACCGGAGCCGACGAGGTCGCGCTGATTGTCATTCATTGCGGCAATGACATCCGTCGCGACCAGCTGTTTTACGTTCTCGGAATTGCTGGTCAGCGTGTCGTTGACGCGAAAATTAACGCGGCTGACATCGTCGGGTGTTGTACCGGTTTCACCTTCGAAAAACGCACTGGCTTCACCCGTTTGCGGCGTCCCTTCCAGACTGGCGACGTTGGCCACTGTGGTAAAACCAAGGCTGGCCAAAGGGGTTGCTGTGGCGTCTGTGATCACGAGTGTTCCGTTGATGCTGGAGATCTCCAAAAATCCACTACCATCCAGCCTGGCACGAATACCTTCAATATCGTTGAGGTCAACCAGCAGGTCCGCCACGGTTTGCGCTTCGCCCGCGCCGGTGCCGATGGTAATGGTCGTCGCCGCAGCGCCGGCGTTGGTTACGGTGAAAGTGCTGGGGTCCGTCAGACCGCTCGTTGTGATCAGGTTGGTCGTGGTGGTCAATGCCACGCTGCCGGTTGCTGATTCCTGTTGATAGGCCCGCGCGAAACTGTTGTTGATCGGCTGGTCGAAAGTCTGGGGTGAGCCGGTCACAAGACCAAGCGCCGTGGCAGCACCCCCGGTGTCGGTTATGACAAGTGCACCCGCTTGCGAGCTGACCCTCACCTGGCCAGAGGCGTCGATGCGTGCGGTAACATTTGTCAGGGCGTCAAGTGCAGCGACGAGGGCAGCGGCGGTTTGCCCGGCGGTGACGGTCACTGTCTGATCCGTCCCACCAACATTGACGGTGATCTGATCGCCTGCATCGATGCCGGTTATGGTCGTAACATCGGTCGTTCTTTGGACAAATTGCGTGCCGGTTGCTGTCACTACACTGGTATCAACAAAAGAGAAGGCCAGTTCATCCAATTGGTTCTTCAGTTTCTGGATGACCGCTACACCATTTGAAGTATCCTGGAGGGAGGTCGAGTCAGTAGCGACGATATTGATTTGTGCCCGTAGGCGCCCGTCCGGCAGAGTGGGAACCAGGTTCGTTGACGTTGATCCGGTCTTGGTAAGGGTGAAAGTGCCCTCATCCCACGTAAATTGTGACGCACCGGAATCTACAAGATCGATGCCTGTTTTTGTGTAAAGAGCGACGCTGCCGTTCTCTCGGGCGAAAATCTGAATGTCCAGGATCTCGGCGATGTCCAGGATCTCACCGTCCCGTTCGCTTTCGAGGCCGCCCGTTGGCCGTTGGGCCGCGCGTTCCCGAACGATTTCTGCATTCAGCTCCTGAACCCGCGTCAAGGAGTCGTTCAGGTCGACGACTGTGACATCGATGTCCGTGAAGACCTGTCGGTTGGTGGTATCAAGCCCGGTGGAAAGACGTTCCAGCTCTGCCGCCAGGGCCTGTCCCCGCAAGACGATGTCGGTGCGTGCTGCGTTGCTTTCCGGGGCGGCCTCAAAGGCTTTCCAGGCGTTTCGAAAGTCGTCAATGATATCAACAAGAGGCGTCTCGCCGGCGATGGTGCCGATGAATTGTTCAAGCTGAAGATAGGTTGAATCCCGCACCGCAGAGGCGCTGGCCCCTGTTACTTCGTTCAGAAGGTTGTTCAGAAGTCCGTCATTCACCTTGCGGCGGATCTCGGAAATCCGGACACCGCCAGCGGCGACATCCGAGAAAATAGCTTCCTGAGCGTTGTAATCCTCGTTTGTCGCATTGGCGACGTTCTGCGAGGTCGTGTTGATTGCCCGGTTGAGCGCTCCAAGACTGGATACAGCGGCATCTAAGGCATTAACTAGAGACATGGCTTCAGCTCGTCTGTGACTGTGTCTGAGATCCAGTTGAGTGCCAGGATCCCCGTTTCCAGTCTAACGATGCAAAAGCCTTGCCAGATTTTGGGATATGTAAGCTATTGAAAACCAGGGGTTTTAAAGGGTCTTGTTGATGGCGACGGGGGCACTCGGCGTATTTGTCGTGTTGATACTGCCGTATCTGCCGTATCCCTGCACCGGCTGGGCAGCTTTGGCCGCAACCTCGGTAATGACATTCATTATTGTCTGGCTTGCCCGTACGACCGCATCCAGTTTGGCTTCATTCTCAATCAGCGCGGTTTCGAATTGTCGCGCACGCTGCATGATCGTGTTGCGCTTTTCGACCGACAGTTCCTGCATCAGGGCTTTTAGGTCGCCACTCTGACCGAGGGTCGCGTCATATTCTGCGAAGAGTGCCTGTTTCCGTTTTACAACCGGTTCCAGTTCGCGAGAACGGGGGGTTTCCAGCAACTCGGTCTCTTCATTGAGCACATTGATCAGATTGTCGATCAGCTCCAGTAATTCGTTTGCACGTTGAAGATTTGGATCATTGACCTCGGCGACTTCCGGTGTCGATGCGGTTTCGGGTGCTGCCACAACATCGGCTGTCGGGGCTGTATTCTCCGACGAAGGGGAGGGGACGGCATAGGGGTTTTGGGCTTTCACAACGCCGGTCTCATCTTGTGCTGTTGGCTCGTTGGTCATTGGTTTGCCTGCTCCTGCAATGCGAGGACGTCTTCTGTGATCATCTGTGCGATGCCAAATCCGCCCTGGGCGATGATTGCCTTGCCGTATTCCTGGTTCATCATGCTGCGGTAAATGCCTTCGGCATGACCGCCGCCAAACATACCGTCGGTCTTCAATCCGGCTGACATAGACTCCAGCATCTGTGTGACAAAGAAACTCTCGAAATCACGCCCGACTTTCTCTGCATCATTGACCGACTGGCTGATATCCGCGATGCGGCTGGCGGGTCTGTTGATATGGGACTTTGCGACGGTAAGCAGTTGACCGAGATCGATATCGCTCATCACATCACCTCGATTTCTGCCTGAAGGGCACCGGCAAATTTGATGGCCTGCAGAATGGTGATCATGTCCCTTGGACCAACACCCAGTGCGTTCAGGCCGTTAACAACCTCTTGCAGGCTAACACCTGAATTTAACACTGCCAGGCGACGGTCTTCGCCCTGGTCCACCTCAATATTGGTGCGGTCGACAGTTTCTGTGTTGCCGGTGTTTGAGAAAGGCTGGGGTTGTGACACTTGCTGCGTTTCGGTGATCCGGATGGTCAGACTGCCCTGGGCGATGGCAACCTCGTTAATCCGGACATTTTCGCCCATCACGATGACGCCAGACTGTTCGTCGACAACGACCTTGGCGATCTGGTCCGGTTCGACGCGCAGTTGCTCCACATCTGTAATTAGTTCCACCAGTTGGCCTGAATAGGTGTCCGGGACCGTCAATTCGACAGTCCCTGGATCGGTGACCTGGGTGGCTTCGATCCCCAGAAACGCGTTAATCGCCCGGCTGATACGGCGGGCTGTCGTAAAGTCAGGGTTGCGCAAGGCAAGGCGCATCTGCCGCATATCGGCCAGTTCAAAGGGGATCTCGCGCTCGACAATTGCGCCATTGGCGATCCGAGCGCTTGTCGGGACGCCCTTGATGATTGTCTCGGCAGCTCCTTGCGCGCTGAAGCCGCCCACAGCGACTGTGCCCTGGGCAACGGAATAGATCTCACCATCGGCACCAACCAGAGGTGTTACCAGCAGCGTTCCCCCCAGCAGGCTCGAACTGTCGCCCAGTGCTGATACATTGACATCGATCCGCGAGCCCTGACGTGCAAAGGGTGGCAGGGTGGCGGTTACCATGACGGCTGCGATATTGGCGGTGTTCAAACTGTCGTCATCGGCGTTGATGCCAAGCCGCTCCAGCATGCCAACCAGGCTTTCACGGGTGAAGATCGCGCCGCCCAACCCGTCGCCGGTGCCATTCAGACCGACAACCAAACCGTATCCGATCAGCATGTTGTCTCGGACACCTTCGAAATCGACGATGTCTTTGATACGCGACTGGGCCTGGGCCTCGGATGCGATAAAAGCCATCAGAAAAAGGGCGATAAACGCACCGAAAATCTGAGGGATTCGGGGTATCCGCCCCGCTTTAGCATGGATCCGATGGCAATAATGAAGTCTGGATATCATCGGTTTTGTTCTCTCTGGCATTATCTCTACTTCTCTCTCGAGCGTTTAAGAAGCGAAATGCATGCCAACCTGAGAATCAAAATATTGGCAATAATATCAATAGTTTATGGTTCTTAAATTGTGCGTCAAAACCGTTGCTGGCGGGTGTCGGCAAGGGTTGCCCGGAAATATCTTCCGCTCCTTCTTTGCGTTGGATTTGGGCGGTGATTTTGCCTCGTTTGATCAGGGTGGAATTGGCGTTATGCTCTGGAACAGCATTCCGGCGATCAGGAAGGACGTTGCATGAAGATCGATGGTCCCGGTCGGGGACAAGGTGTTTCCGGCTCAAAGAAAGCGTCCAAGGCGCAAAAAGGCGGCTCTGCATCTTTTGCGGACGCACTGCGAGGCCCTGGAACCGATAATAGCGTCGAAGAGAGCCCCAATGCTGGCGGTGCTGGCGGTGTTTCAGCGGTGGATGCGCTGCTTGCGCTGCAGGAGGTGGATCAGGTCGGCGACAGTCTGGAAGAGCGGAAGAATCAAAGGGCCCGCGACTGGGGTGACACGCTCATCGATGGATTGGAAGAGATCCGCAATGGCCTTTTGATGGGCTCGATTCCGGCAGATCGACTGGAGCGCCTGTCCAACATGGTCACGAAGCAAAAGGAAACAGCAACAGATCGAAAGCTTTTGGCCATTCTGGATGATATTGAATTGCGAACACTGGTTGAGTTGGCGAAGTTTGAGCGGCCGGCAAAATGATTGGTTATGCGCAATAATTGGGGAGTTTCGGTTCAATTAAATTCTTGTGAAAGGGCACGATTTTCATTGTAAAAATCAATTTCAGCCCCTATACACCCCGCCCAACGGGTACACGAGTATCATAAAAGTTGGTTTTTAGGAGTACGATATGTCCAGTGGCCAAGCGTCCCGAACATCAGACACCAAAGAAACGCCCTTCTCCGCAACCCTGCTTCCCCCTGATTACCGTCCTTCCGACGATGAACCGTTTATGAACCCGCTTCAGAAGGAATATTTTCGTCAAAAATTGCTGCGTTGGCGGCTCGAGCTGTTACAGGAAAGCTCTGAGACACTGGAAAGCATGCAGGAAGAAAATCTGGCCCAGCCGGATCTTACCGATCGCGCCAGTATGGAAACAGATAGGGCTATTGAGCTGCGGACCCGTGACCGGGAGCGCAAGCTGATCTCTAAAATCGATGAGGCGTTACAGCGTATTCTCGATGACAATTACGGCTATTGCGAAGAAACCGGTGAGCCGATTTCACTGCGGCGGCTGGAAGCGCGCCCGATTGCGACCCTCTCCCTCGAAGCGCAGGAGCGTCATGAGAAGGCTGAGCGGACCCGGCGCGACGATTGATCTTTAGGTGACATGGCCGGCCTGACAGGCGGGTTTCTGAAACGGCGGTGCCTTTTGGGACCGCCGTTTTTCTTTATCTGATCTGCCTGTCGCCCCTCTTGATTTTCAAAGAAAGACACCCCCCGGAGCGACCGGGGGGTGTCTGAATTGGATCCACGCCTGCGAGGAGAGACGAGAGAGAGAGGAGAGTGCGGGCGTAAATCCAAACCCTGTGATCATCACAACCGCCGCTCTCTGAACCCCGTTCGCTTCGCTCTTTTCGTCGGCAAAGCCTGTCCATCTCGTCTCAGCGGTTGTGTTATTTCTAAAATCTTTTCGTGTTCGGCCCTTTCGGTTCTTTCCCGATCCTTTCAGTTTCTAGAACGGCATGATGATGTCGATGATCTGTGAGCCGTATCTCGGCTGCTGGAAATCTGTGATATGGCCGCGTCCGCCATAGGCGAGGCGGGCTTCAGCGATTTTCTCGTATGAAATGACATTCTCGCGGTTGATATCTTGCGGGCGGATGACGCCCGCGATCTGCAATTCGCGTGTCTCGTAATTGACGCGTGTTTCCTGACGTCCGTGGATTACGAGATTCCCGTTGGGCAGAACCTGGGTCACGACGGCCGCAATCTGTAAGTTGATCTCTTCTTCGCGATCAATCGCGCCAGTTCCCTGGTTCGACGTATTGCTGTCGGTGGCCAGAATATCAGCCGGGTTCACGGCCTCGGGCAGGATCGTATTCAGTGCACCTTCATAGCCAAGCAGGGAATCGATATCGAGGTTTTCGACATTGGTTCGTGTTCGCGTGGTGGAATTGTTCAACTCCGCCTCATCGTCGATGGCAATAACCACCGTGATGATGTCGCCTATGTCATTGGCCCTTAGATCCTTGAAGAACGCGCGAGAGCCTGGACGCCACAGTGAATTGGGTTGCAGTCGCGCGACCTGGGGTTCAGGCATGGGCATGCTGACCGGTTTATAACTCGGGTCGTGGGTCGGGTTCTTGACCTCCGACAAGGGGGGTGGCTCGCCAACCTCGGATAAACGGCTGAGCGCGTTGCACCCGGTCAGAATTGTCCCGGCCAACAGCAAGGCTGCGAAGGTTTTTACGTTTGGACTTCGTCTGTGAAGGGTCGATTTTCTTTTCATTTCTCATCTCCCAAAAACGAAGCGCGAAATTCGTGTACAGGTGTCATCGAGGCCTCAACGCAGTGCAATCTGTGAGGGGGATGCGACAATGGCCGTACCCAGCCCTGTCACCTGTGCTTCAAAAATTCGTTCGCTTTGTAAATTCATGACGCGGATCACATCGCCTTCTGATCCGTCTTCCATAGCCTTGGCCCGCGCTGTCAGCTGCAAGGCACCAGAAACCAGGCTGACTGTCAGCAGGCTTTTCTTCTTCACCAGAACCGGTGGCTGCAGGGCACTGGCCCCAATCATCCGACCTTGTGACAGGGTCTGCTTGGCGCTTTGGCCAATGATATCAGCCGGATCCATCAGGACGTTGCCCCCAATCCGGTTGTGTCTGACCCGTATCATCTGGATGTCTCTGCCCGAGATGATGTCGCCACGCATGATCCGACGCACCGGGGTAGGGACTTCAATCATCCTGTGAATTTGGCCAGATACCGCCAACCTCGTTGCATAGGGCGGCTCTTTCGGGGCAACGACAAGGGCTGTGAACCGATCCGTTCTGGGATCAATTTCCAGTTGCTGCAGGGCGAGACTGGCGGGGCGATCCGTCGGCACATGCAACGTCAACAACCGGTTGTCCAGTTCAATCTCGATCAGTTCCTCAACGCCAGGCCTGTTGGTTCCACTGCGGGCCAGGCGGGACAGAACCGCGTGATTGATTTCGGTCTGGATGGTGTTGGCGTCAATGGCCTGACTGACCCGGGTTACTAACGCGGAATCGAAGCTCGATGTCGGGCGCCAGTCCAGTTTGAAGGCCCGTGCAACTTTGCCCAGCCATCGTGCTTCCAGCGTCAAACTGCTGCCGGGCGATGGGGCACGGGTAATTTGCCTGTCACTGTATTGGCCGGCGTTCTGGAATACATCACCAAGCCGTACGGCATCACCCTGCACGGTAATTTCAGAGTTCAGCGCGACCGGTTCGCTCGCGCCATTTTTTGATGAAGACGCGGATGCCGGTATGCTGGCAGTGGCCAGGAATGCTGATGTCAAAAGCGCTGCCGTCCATTTGGGTCCGGCAAATTTCTTCAAGCGTCGAAGAAGGCCGCTGGCGTTTTGCCGTTGTTCGGATCTGGTGCGTTTTACGATCATGGTCAGAAAACCTTCAAGGTCAGAACCGCGTTGAATTATCGGATGTTGGATGCTGTCTGCAGCATCTGGTCCGAGGTCTCGATGACTTTGGAGTTCATTTCATAGGCACGCTGGGCCGAGATCAGATTGGTGATCTCCTCAACGACATTGACGTTAGATGTCTCCAGGAAACCTTGCTGTAGAGAACCAAATCCGGTCGACCCGGGGACTCCTGTCACTGGCGCGCCAGATGCCGGTGTTTCCAGAAACAGGTTGTCCCCAATCGCGATCAGGCCGGCCTCGTTTGGGAAGTTGGCGAGTGTGAACTGGCCGATATTGGAGGGCGCTGTCTGACCGTCGATACTGGCCAGAACTTCGCCACTGGCGTTGATTGTGATGTCGATGGCGTTTTGTGGAACGCTCAAGCCAGGCTGCACGGTGAAGCCATCCACCGTTACAATTTCTCCATTTGCATTCAACTGAAGTGAACCTGCCCTTGTGTAGGATGTTTCCCCATTTGGCAGCGTAATCTGGAAGTATCCGTTTCCGTTGATCGCTACGTCCAGCGGGTTTTCGGTGAGTGTCAGGTTGCCCTGTTCAGTGATGCGATAAACAGCAGCTGTTCTGACACCCAATCCAACCTGCACACCAGCCGGGACAATCGTGCCTGCATCCGAGGAAGAGGACCCAACCCGCCGGAAATTCTGGTAGAGCAGATCCTGAAATTCGGCGCGTCGCCGCTGAAACGCTGTTGTGTTCATGTTCGCGATGTTGTGGGAGATCACCTCAACATTAAGCTGCTGGGCCAGCATTCCCGTCGCACCGATTGATAATGAACGCATCTGAACTCTCCTTTTATCGACCCGGAACATTGGAACCGGACCTTCGCGCCGTGGCGCCAAAAACACGCGCTGCAAAGGCGCTAAAACTCTAATCCGCCGGGGTTACGCGCTTACCCTGGACAGTTTGTCGATCATGTCGCGTTGCCGCCGGTCTTCCTGGTCGATGAACCGTTTGAGACTGGCATGGCGTCGCTGTATCTCGATCATGTTGGTCAGTTCCAGAACCGCCTGAACATTGGATCCTTCAAGACTGCCTTGCACCAGTTGAGGGCTCTCCACATCTTGCGGATCCTCTGTCGCTGTGTAGAGACCGTCTGCTGCTTTGCGCAAACCTGTCAGGTCGTCGAAAGTCACAATGCGGAGGGTTCCAAGTTCGCCGTTCTCGCCGGAAACGACCCCGTCACCGGAGATTGAGATCTGGCTCTCACCAGGCGGTATGTTGATCGGGCCACCCGCGCCCAGAATGGGATTGCCGCTGCTGTTTGTCAGATTGCCGTTGGTATCAAGCTGAAACCGACCATGGCGGGAATACCGTTCACCCAGGGGGGTATCGACAACGAAATATCCATCACCGCTGATCGCCACATCCAATTGATTTCCGGTCTGGCGCATCGGTCCGTCGTCAAGAACGCGGTATTGACCGATATCCTGAACATAAGAGAGGCCCGGCGCCCTCGCCTTGGTCGGAACCAAGTACTCCTGGAAAACCATTCGTTCCGCCTTATAGGAGGGGGTGTTCATATTCGCCAGGTTGTTGGCGACGACATCCATCTGGCGTTCCAGGGCGCGACGGCGCGACAGCGCTATGTATAGCGAATTTTCCATTTGCTCTCTCCTCGACCCTGGGGTCGAAAATTCTCTCAAATAACAATCGACGTGGCCTAATGGCCGATGCCGATGTGCCGCTTCATAAACGGGCTTCTCTCTCGGTGCTAGAGAGCGCAATTGGCGTGCCAGAAAAGAAAATATATATTTTTCAATAGGTAAGCCGCATCAGTCTATGAGATCGGCATATTGTGCTCGGAAACTGATCGGCAAAATACGCGGGCGCGGGGCAGGATTTTCCGTGATGCCCGGTAAAACCCGCCGCGTTCGCATTTTTGTTTGCGGGATTACTTCGTCTCTTCTTTGAGGGCAAACAAACGCGGGTCGGTTTCATTTGTAGTTTTTTCAATTATAAATTAGTGTTATCAATCAGTTTATCCTGTATTTACCGTTAACTTGGTGTTTGAAACTGAGTGAGGTTTTGTTTTAGGAAGTCTTTAACAGTTGATGCTAAAATTATAGATGACGTGGAATTTTTAACACTCCGGTGGAATTGCCCGGTGGTATTGGACAAGGTGCATGGCTGAAGAAGCAGTAGAAGAAGGCGGGGAAGAGGGCGAAGGCGGCAAAAAAAAGGTCGGCGGTAAGAAGCTGATCCTTTTCATCGTTTTGCCGATCCTGATCCTGGCTGGTGCCGGTGCAGGCGTGTATTTCAGTGGCCTTTTGGATCCCTTGCTGGGCGTGGAGCAGGCAGAAGGCGAGGAAGGCGAAATGGCAGAGGGTGAAGCCCCTGTCGAAGCTGTGTTGGAGCCTGGACATTATCTGGAAGTGCCAGAGATGCTGGTATCTTTGAGGTCTGCCGGGCGGAAGCAGAAGATTTTGAAGCTTCGGATCAATCTGGAGCTGAATGAGGCAGCCGATCAGGCCTCTATTGAGGCCTTTATGCCTAAAATCGTGGATAACTTTCAGGTCTTTCTTCGCGAGCTACGGGTTGAAGAGCTGGAAGGCAGTCAGGGCTTATACCGGGTGAAAGAGGAGATGCTGGCCAGGGTCAATCAGGCAGCGCACCCGGTGAAGGTTAAAGATGTGCTGATTGGCGATTTGCTAATCCAGTAGAGGATGAAAGATCCATTTGTCGATCCGAAGATTGAAAAGATCAAAGGCGATATGAATTTGAGCGGCAACGACCATGAGTGATGAAGACGAAATCACCCGCCAGATGGAAGAAATGGCGGGCGAGACAGATGGTGGTGATGCTGAGTCCGATGAGCTGGCCGAAGAATGGGCGGCGATGGCCGATGACGATGCCGGCGGCGGGGCAACAGCCCGTGTCCTGAATCAGGACGAAATCGATAGTCTGCTGGGTTTTCAGGAGTCCGATGGTGCAGGGTCGCAATCCGGCATTGAAGCGATTATCGACAGTGGCATGGTCTCTTATGAGCGTCTTCCGATGCTCGAGATCGTCTATGACCGCTTGGTGCGAATGATGTCCACCAGTCTCCGTAACTTCACGTCTGATAACGTGGAGGTCAGCCTCGACAACATCACCTCGATCCGTTTTGGCGATTATCTGAACTCGATCCCGTTGCCAGCTATGCTGACCGTGTTCAAAGCGGAAGAATGGGACAATTACGGCCTGATCACTGTTGATAGCTCGTTGATCTATTCGATTGTGGATGTGCTTCTCGGCGGCAGGCGCGGCACAGCGGCCATGCGGATTGAGGGGCGTCCTTACACGACCATCGAACGCAATCTTGTGGAACGCATGCTGAGCGTCGTCCTGGCGGATTTGTCAGCAGCGTTTGATCCGCTTTCATCGGTTACAATGCGGTTTGACCGGCTGGAGACTAACCCGCGTTTTGCAACGATCGCGCGACCGGCGAATGCGGCCATTCTGGCGCGGTTGCGCATCGATATGGAAGATCGCGGTGGCCGCCTCGAACTGCTCTTGCCCTATGCAACCCTGGAACCTGTGCGCGAATTGCTGCTGCAGATGTTTATGGGGGAGAAGTTTGGCCGGGACAGCATCTGGGAAAACCATCTGGCGACCGAGCTCTGGTTTACCGACGTACCGATTGAAGTTGTGCTGGATGAGATGACGGGCACTTTGGGTGATGTTCTGGACTGGGAAAAGGGCACATTCCTGCCGCTCTCTGCGACGGCGCGCTCTCCTGTTCTTTTGCGATGCGGGAATGTCCCCATGTTCTCTGGTAAGATGGGCCAGAAGGGCGGCAATATCGCTGTCAAGATCGAGAACAAGCTGGAGGGTGAATGATGGGATTCCCAGAACTCTCCCTCGTGATTGATCTGGCCGGTGTGGCGCTATTGGTGGCGGTTATCTTCTACGCTGTTCGTCTGAACCGCCATTTGACCGCGCTGCAAAAGAGCAAAGAAGAGCTCGAGCAGCTTCTGGCAGGCTTTGTGGGCGCGACCGAAGTCGCCGAGGGTGCGATAGACAAGGTCAAAGAAGCGGCGACGCAAAATGCGGGAAACCTTAACGAGTTGGTTAAGAAAGCCGAGATACTTCGTGAAGACCTGAATTTCATGATCGATCGTGGCTCCCGCGTCGCGGACAGTCTTGAGGGAGGGATCAGTCGAAATCGGAATGATGCCGGCGCCGGGAATTCTGCGCCGACCCAACCAAGTGGCGGCGCTGTCGCACCTCGCCCTCAAACCGCAATAGCGGACCCCGAACTCGATAGTCTAATGCAACATGCGCGGGACTTGGCGGATGCACCGTCCAAGTCCTTGTCCGCCGCTGCAGAGGACAGGCCCGCCGTGACCTCATCTGAAAAGTCGGTGGTACGCGCGGCCGGTTCAGCCTTGGCAACGACTGGCGATGGTACCGCAGAGGGCCAAGTGGCTGGTTCGAAGCCAAAATCCGGAAAGAAGACTAAAACAGCGCTGCTTAAAGCGCTTCAGGGAATGCGGTAATGAGATTTGGTGTGCGACTCTTCCCGATATTGATTTTCACGGCGGCGCTGATGCTGACCGTGCGGGTCGGCAATATCTGGAACACCCTGATGAATGATGACCAGGGCGCATCAGGTCAGACAGTTGAAATACGCAACACGTTGACCGCCCCCGCAGTTGCGCAAGATGCCGACATTGATAATGCATTCGCCGATGATGGTTTTGAAGAGTTGGAAGGTGAAGTGCCAGACGGCATGACCCGCGCTGAATTGACCGAGGAAGATGACCGTTTCTCCGACGTTGCGTCACTCACGCCTGGGGAGCTCAGATTGTTGCATGAGCTGGCCGACCGGCGTGACGAAATTGAAGGTAAAGAACGGGAGTTGGCCGAACGGGAAGCCCTGTTGCGGGCAGCGGAGCAGCAATTGGTCGTGACCCAGGAACGGTTGGTCAGTTTGCGGGACGAGATCAAGGAACTGGTCGTTCAGTATGATGATGAGCAGGAGGCCGAACAGGCGCGGTTGCGCAGCATCTATTCGGCGATGAAGCCGAAATCCGCCGCGGCAATCTTCAATGATCTGGATATGGAAACCCTCGTCGGCCTGCTTCGAGGGATCAGTCCAAGGAAAGTTGCCCCCATCATTGCTGCAATGAATCCCGAGCGCGCCCGGTTGCTGACGCGTGAGCTCGCAGAGTCAGAGGAATTGCCGGTTGTCCCCAACTGATTGTATCTCGGAAAACGGGTTGAATTCTTCCTGCGCAGGCCGTGCCTGGAAAAATTCAATATTGACCATGCTTTATTAGGTATTTAACAAACGATTAAGGGTATTGTGGTATCGACAAACGTGCCGCGTGTGATCAGTGTTCTCTGCCTTTGTTCAAAGGCGCTGGTGACAGGGTGGAAACTTTGGGAAACGTAGTGATAAACAACAAACACGACTGTACGGAGTGACATAATGGCTGTGGACATGAACATGCAAATTCTGATCGTCGATGACTATAAGACGATGCTTAGAATTATCCGCAACCTGTTGAAGCAGCTTGGCTTTAACAATGTCGATGAAGCAATGGACGGTAGTGAAGCGCTGACCAAGATCCGCGGCAAGGATTATGATCTGGTTATTTCAGACTGGAACATGGAGCCGATGACCGGCATTCAGTTGCTGCGTGAAGTTCGTGCCGACAAAAAGACCGAGAGCCTGCCGTTCATCATGATTACCGCTGAGAGTAAGACGGAAAACGTGATTGCCGCTAAACAGGCAGGTGTCAGCAACTACATTGTGAAGCCGTTTAATGCGGCGACGTTGAAGCAGAAACTGAGTTCTGTCCTCGGACCTTTCTGATCACACTCTAAATTTTCCCCGTTTTGGTTTTCGGTGTTGGTCGATTTTTTGGCAATGGGTAACCCTGCCGAAACTATAGACCGCAACGGGCGACTCCGTGTACGTTATCAATTTGTTATATGCTTATTCTTCCCTGGCCTCAGAATTTGGCACCGGACGTTAAGCGCTAGCGACCCGTTATCGTCGGAGAGTTTTTATTAATGACCAATCAGGATGACCTGATCATCCGGCAGAAGCCGCGAGAAACAGGACCGCTGATGTTCCTGAGCCTGTTTCTGTTGCTTCTCGCGTTTTTCATTCTGTTGAATGCTCTGGCGACATTCGAGGAAACCAAATCGCGCGCCGTCATCAGTTCTGTCGCAGCAACGTTCCAGACCAAAGTTGAACCCTCTGCCGTCGCGGAAATCCTGATTTCGACCCTTGGGCCCGTTCCGCAACCGGAAGACGTCACCGCAGATGTTGAACGCCTCTGGGTGACCGCCGTGCCCATTGCAAAGGTGGAAACACTGACAGAGGGCCGGGTCCTACAACTCTCAGTGCCTCAGAATGATCTGTTTGTCGGCGGTGCGGCAACAGTGCGGGCAGATAGGGATGACCTTCTGCGTGCAACGGCGACAGCGCTCGCAGCCCGTCTAGAGGGTTTCACAGTGATGATGCGGGTCTTTGTGCCTACAGGGGATCTATCGGATGTCGCAACATGGGCGACCCCCGTCAATGTTGCCGCCGGAACCGAAGATGATCTGGTGGATCTGGATGACCCAACCGCTTTGCTCGGCGACCGCGCGACAACACAAAACAGCTTCCTGCCTTTTGCCAGGGCTGAATCTTTTGCCCGAAAGTTGGTTGAAACCGGCGCGCCACCAGGTTCTATCTCTATTGGTTTGCGGCCCGCCCAGACCAGTCGCATCCGCATCCGGTTTGATGTTGTTGATGATGAATTGGCCCGGGTCAACATGCGTCAGGAGAGTGCTGAAGAGCAAGGGGAGTCTGGAAGCGCCGCACCCACCGCCGTGCAAACTGGCCCGCAACCTGCAGCCGGTTCTGAAGGGACCGGTCAATGAGCGGGCCGTTTCAGCAACATCAGGAAGAAGACAAGAGTGAATATGAGCGCTCACCAAGCTGGTTGATCAGTATGGGCGACGTAACCGCCCTGATGCTGACCTTCTTTGTAATGCTGTTCTCAATGTCCCATATCCAGTCTGAAAAATGGGATGCAGTGATCTCCTTGATCAATACAAGGCTGGATCCCAGTGAAATCCGCACACCCCAACCAACCAGCGAGCTGAACACCGAGACAGTGACCGTTCTTTCCGGCCTGTCGACCGAGTATCTCGGGCGCATTCTTCGCGACAAGCTGGATACGGATCCGGTCCTGGCGAATGCGAAGTTGAGCGAGCTGCAGGAACAGATTGTAATATCGCTGCCGGGGGATGTTTTCTTTCAACCTGGGTCGGATCAGTTGAAACCCGGGATCGATCAGTCCGTGTTGGTGATGGCCGGTATCCTTTCGCAATTTGGAAACCAGATCGAGATTGTCGGACATGCTGATCCTTCCGTTGCACTAGGTGACGGATTTGCGTCCGTTTGGTCGCTTTCCCTCGGACGTGCATTGGCATTTGCGGAACAGCTGACCGAAAAAGGATACGGGGGTGATTTCGTCGTCCTGGGGATGGGGGACGGGCAATTCCGTTTTCTTGATCAGGCTGTACCCGAGGAAGAGCGGTTTGTTTTTTCCCGCCGTATTGATGTCGTCGTGAGAGCGGATGCAGGTGGCCAGTAAGATGATGAGTGGACTGTCTCGCTTCTCTTCTGCCGTACGTTGCCTTGCTATTGCGATCCTGACGCTTGCAATGATGTCGATACTTTCCACTGCGAATGCGCAGACCAATGTGGAAGTCCGCGCCGGCATACACCCGGACTACGGCCGTCTGGTTTTCGACTGGCGCCGGCCTGTCGGTTTTGAAACCAGTGTGCAGGGGACAACGGGGTTAATTCGGTTCGACACAGATTTGCGGGCTGATTTCACAAACGCGCTGCGCACGCTCGGCAGTTATATAAACGCGGCATCTGTCGATGCGGATAACCGGACCGTTCGTTTGTCGCTGACGACGCCGGCTCAGATCAACGGGTTCAGATCCGGGAATTCCCTGGCTTTTGACTTTCGGCAGACCGCCGCCGTTGCAAGCCCTTCTGACGTAGAAACCGCGGGCCTCGATGAGGTTGGTGTCCGGGTTGGCGAGCATCCGACATTCCGCCGGATTGTCTTTGACTGGGAACAACGCACCGCCTACAGCACGACGCTTCAGAACGACGTTCTGGCGATGCAATTTGACCGGCCGGCCCGGGTCGACATGGCGGAACTGGCGCGGCGCCTGCCGGACCAGATGGGGCGCCCGCAATTCTCTGTTCGTGACGGGCGGACGCTTGTTCAAATCCCGCTTCCTGGGGGCAGTACAGTTCGTGACTTCCGGTCGGGCGAAAAGATCGCCTTTGATGTTACTCTAGGATCCGGCCCCTTGGGCACCATCGTTGCGGCGGCCGAGGCTACCAACCCTGTTGCAGATACAGCGGCGACGCCTCCGGCTAATCCACCTGCAGAGACCCCGGAGGCCCCGGCTGCCGAAACAGAGATTGCCGCTGCACCGCCTGAAGTTCCCGAGACGCCTGAACCACCCGCTGCGGCTGAGCCACCGACCCCGTTGATTCAGCGGATTGACCCTGACGAGCCGCCACCTCCACCCGTAGAAGAGACCGCCGAACCAGAAACTGTGGAAGAGGAAGCCTCGATAGTTGTCTCCGAGGAAGAAGCAGCCGAAGAACCGGCTGCACAAGGTACAATAGCGGCTCTTCCGACCGATGGTGGCGCAGAGCAAGGCACTGAACCTGCGCCTGAAATCGCAGATGCATCCCCGACTTTGAACCTACCGGATATCGATCTGCCGGAACTTCCAGGCGAAACCGCTGAAGCGGACACCACCCTGGACGTGCCGGCAGAGGTCAATGCGGCAATTGAAGATTTGGCGGCAGAAGAACAGACAGCGGAAAACCCTACATCTGAATTGTCTGCCGAGGTAGAGCCAGAGGTTGAGCCGGAACCCGAGCCGGAACAGGTTGCGCAGGCCGAGGACGCACCCCTTGAGCCCGAAGATGCGAATGCTGACCTGCGTATTGAAGGGGATGATCCGAATGCCGACCCTGTTGGCTTGAGAGTGCGTACCGCCACCGACACGATTGGACCGCAGACGGAGGAATCGGCTGCAACACAGGCAGCCATTCAGGATGGCACAATTCAGTTCAAACGTGGCACTGATGGACGAGAGGAAACGCCAGAGGGGCCGGCCCCTGTCAGTTTCTCCTTCGACTGGCCTGATCCGGTCGGGGCTGCTGTGTTCAGCCGGGGCGACAGCATCTGGATCGTATTCGACCGTCGCGCGCCCCTGGATCTGGCCCCGTTGCGACAGCAGGGGGCACCTCTGCTCGATCGGATAGAACAATTGCCGATCACGGGGGCCACGGTTATCCGGATGCGGGCCCAGCCCGGGGTATATCCGATTGTCTCGCTTGAAGGGTTCAACTGGGTGGTCGATTTCCGCGACCAGTTCTATCCGGCGCGGGTTCAGGCAGAGATCAGGGCGGAGGCGAATGCCGATACCGGTCCGCGTCTGCTCTTCCCAACCGCCAATCCCGGCAATTTGATCAATGTCAGCGACCCTGATGTCGGTGATGTCATACAGGTTGCGACCTATCGCGATCCGGGCGTCGGGATTGTCGGGATGCGCGTTTACCCCGAATTTCGATTGCTTGAAACGGCGCAAGGCGTGGTTATGGAATCGCTCGGGGATGATGTTCTTTTTGAACGCAGTTTTGACGGTTTCGCGCTCAGCAGCACAGAAGGATTGCAGATCTCGTCAGTGTCTCCCGAAGCCCCGGTCAGTACGACGCCAAGTTTCTCTGCGCGGCGGTTGTTCAATATTGAGGAATGGGCCCGTGGCGGCGTTGATGAGTATAACACCAACGAGCGCAACCTTCTGGCAACGATTACGGAAGTTCCTGAAGCCAACAAGAATGAGGCGCGGCTTGATCTTGTCCGGTTCTATGCTGCCCATGGCCGTGGACCTGAGGCATCGGGTGTCATGCGCGTTATTGAGAGCAATGACGAGAATATCTTTAAAGACACCGAATTGCGGGCCTTGCGCGGCGCTGTCCGGTATCTGAACAACGAGCTGGATCTCGCCCGACAGGATTTGAGTGACCCCAGATTGGACGCCTTTGCCGAGGCGGCGTTGTGGCGCGGTGCAATGCTGGGTAAGTTGGGTGAATGGCGGCAATCCGCATCGCAATTTCAGGCCGGCGACAGCATCCTTCGCGGGTATCCATTCCCGCTGAAGAGCAGTCTTGGGCTGTTGCGTATTGAAGCGGCGCTGGCGACACGTGACACACAATCGGCGAGAAGCTGGCTGGACGAGCTGGATGGATCGACGGAGGTCATGCCGCGTGGGGAATATGGTGACCTGCGGTATTATCAGGGACAGATCGCTCTGCTGCAGGACGATCTCGATCTGGCGCGTGAATTCTGGCAGGAGATGATCGACAGCAATGATCTGAAGAATGCGGCACGCTCTGAATTTGCCTTGTTGAATATGGAACGTCGGCAGGGTGAACTTGAGGACGCGGAGATTCTGGAGCGGCTTGAAAGGCTGCGTTTCCAATGGCGTGGCGACAGGTTTGAATTGTCCGTGCTAAGGCGTCTGGGCCAGATCTATATCGACAATGGGGATTATTTGCAGGGCCTGTCGACCTGGCGGATGGCGGTGACCTATTTCTCTGAGGACGAAGTTTCAGAGGATATCGCACAGGATATGTCCGACCTTTTCCGTCGCCTCTATATCAATGACGAGGCCGACGCGATGCCGCCATTGCGCGCGCTCTCCCTGTATGACGAGTTCCGGGAGCTGACCCCGGCCGGGTCCGAAGGCGACCTGTTGATCGAGAAGCTCGCCGATCGTCTGATCGCCGTCGATCTCTTGGGTCGGGCCGCAAATGTTCTGGACTATCAGGTGGAGTTCCGCCTAGAGGGCGACGAAAAGGCCAGGATCGGGGCAAAACTCGCTTATATCCGCTTGCTGGACAATAACCCGAACGGTGCGATTGAGGCGCTGGGCAAGACTGCCTTTCCGCAATTGGAAGAAGAGCTTGAAGATGATCGGCGACGCCTCCGCGCCAAGGCAAATTTCGAACTGGATCAGGATAGCGAAGCAATCAAATTGCTGGCGGGCGACACGAGTTACGAGGCTGATATCCTGAGGCAGGATATCTATCGCCGTTCCGAAAACTGGACCGAGGCAGCAAAGGTCCTGCAGCGCCTGTCAGGTGATCCGCCGCCGCTTGGAGAAGAAATTGACGAGGACAACGCGCGCTATGTCGTGAATTGGGCGGTTGCCCTGAAACTGGACCGCGATACGCAAGGGCTGGACCAGGTGCGGGAACTCTATGGCCCCGGCATGAATATCTCCAGTTTCCGTGACGTGTTTAATTATATTGTTGAACCCAATGACCAGTCGCCGACCGACTTGCAGGCCAGTCTAAGGCAGCTGGCCAATAACGATAACTTCGGCGCCTTCCTGGACAATTACCGGGATCGGATGTTGTCACCAGTGCTTGGACCGGAACAACGCGCGCCAGTGACCAGCGGGACGAACAATCTGGAGGGGTAGGGAAAGAAGCCCGTCAGGCCGGGTTAAAGCTCTGCACCAGGCTGCCCACCACCAGATACCAGCCATCGACCAGTACAAAGAATATCAGTTTGAAGGGCAGCGCGATCATCACCGGTGGCAGCATCATCATACCCATGGACATCAGGACCGAAGCGACAACCATGTCGATCACCAGGAAGGGAACGAACAGCAGGAACCCAATCTCAAAGGCACGCCTTAGTTCTGAAATGATAAAGGCGGGAATCAGTGCGCGAAGGGGCGTGGCCTGCGGGTCCTCAACGGCTGGCATCTGACCGATATCCATCATCAGTTCCAGATCCTTCGGGCGGACATGGCGCAGCATGAATTCCTGAAACGGTCCCATGAACCGTTCAAAGGCTTCCTCTTCGTTGATCTCCTCCTCTATCAGGGGAACGACCGCTTCGTTATACGACTGCTCTAGTGTCGGCTGCATGATGAAGAAGGTCAGGAAGAGCGCCAGACTGATCATCACGGTGTTCGGCGGGCTTTGCTGTGTACCCAGCGCTGTTCTCAGCAGAGAGAAAACGATAACCAATCGGGTGAATGACGTTATCATAACCAAAGCACCCGGCGCCAGAGAGATCACGGTCATCAGTAACAGGAGCTGAACCAGACGGCCGGTTACGCTGCCTCCCTCGCCGATATCAATATTGATCGATTGCGCAAGTGCGGGGGCGGCAGACACAAGACCGGCAAATACGGCACAGACCAGGGCAATGACCAAAAGGGTTTTACGCAGCGCGTCGTTAGACAAATACCGGCCGCTGCGTTGGGCGAATTCCCGGATCATTGTCCATTGCTCTCAGATTTGCGGGGCAACAGACTTTTAAAGGACGCAACTTTTCCACTTGCCTGGGTTAAGTCTGATTGCAGCCCCGCTATGAGGCCGTCTTGGTCCTCTTCATCTTCCGAAACAGCGATGTCTTTCTCAATGATCGTGTCGCCATCCATGCCAAGAAGGATGAGGTGGCGCCTGTCATCGCGTTGTATCAGGACGATCCGCCGCTTTGCATCCAGTGGCAGTGTTTCGATGATTTGCAGGCTGCGCCCGGTTCGCTTCCGGCCCGTAACGACACGGCTTTCCATCCAGCGCCGACCCATCATGGCAGCCACCAGGATCAGGCCAATGACAAAGGCCAGTGCGATCACAAATTGCAGATATCCGGTAACGTCGAGGACGTCGTTCATCGGGGTCAACCCAGCTAATTCACTAAACCAGCCGAGCCTAAACGATTCGGGGGTAGGGGAACCTTATGAACGGAGCCGTGCGGAATTATCGCAGCAAGGCGAGATCTTTATTCGCCCCCGTCGCCACGGGCGGCCTCTGGCGGCGCATCGTCGCCCGCTTCTTGCCCGTCTTCGGATGCAGTACCGCCGTCTTCATCCTCATTCAACCTTTCCATGATCATGTTCAGATGCGTGGAGAATTCGGCCAGGCGGTCACGCAGTTCCGTCATTTGCGGTTGCAGCAGCAACACGTCCTCGTTGGAGAGTTTCAGGGCCGCCTGGCAGGTTTGGTCAATGCGCTGATTGATGCCCCGCATGCCAAAATCCTGTCCGGCCAGAAGGTTCTCATGACCGACATGCACCTCCTCGATCAGGCCGCGCAGTTCCGCTTCAATTTCCAGTCTGTCCATAAAACCGTCCTTGTCTCAAATGTCTTTGTACTATTGATCCCCTGGTGCCCCGGATGTTTGTTGGGACTTCAGAATAGGTGGTGCACCGCCGTTGCGCTCGTAAACATAACGCAGAACCTCGGCCACGGCGATAAAGGCTTCCACCGGTATTTCTTCTCCAACCTCCGTGGCGGCCAGTATTTCAACAAGATCCGCGTCTTCTCGGATCTCCACGCCAGCCTCTTTTGCAGCCTCCAATATGCGTTCAGCGAGATAGCCTTTGCCAGAGGCGACAACCTTTGGCGCGGACATTTTGTCGCTTGGCGCATAGTCAAGCGCAATCGCCCGTTTTGATAGGTCGGCCTCTGTATCGTCGGGTTTGTCTGTTGTCGCCATTCTCTTGCATCCAGTACCGATATCGTGCCTGCAGGTATGAGGATATGCAAGGATTGGACCTTGTTCTCAACAATGCCCGGCAGGGTAGGTCAAAATTACCCGCTAAGGAATTTGCGGCGCCAATCTTGGGGTTTCGAGTATTATTTAGGGTTTCGATTATTTATTTCACCTTTACTTGTAAATACTTTTATATTGTTGACGGTGCTTTGAGAAAACTTGGATTTTACTTGAGCACAAGTAAGTGGCACAGCCTTTGCTAGTTACTTACCGGGTTTGGAGAGGCCCGTAAAATGAGAGGAGAGAAGCATGGCGCTTCATGATACATCGCTGTTTTCGATGCTAAATGACCGCATGAGATGGCTGACACAGCGTCAGCGGGTCATTGGTCAGAACATCGCAAATGCCAATACACCGGACTATCAAGGGTCGGATCTGCGGCCCCTCAGTTTTCGCGACAGCTTGCGAAAGGCCGATGTATCGATGCCACTGGTTCAGACCAGTGACGCCCATGTAGCCGCAAGTACAGCCCGTGATGCTTTTAAAACAGCGGCTTCCCGATCCCCCTATGAAGTCACGCCGGACGGCAACCAGGTCATCCTTGAAGAACAGATGATCAAGATGAACCAGACGCAGCAGGATTACACTTTGTCGCTGCGCATCTTTCAGAAATATACCAATCTTTACAAAACAGTAAGTGGTGCCGGACAGGGCGGGGCGTAATCGCCACCGATTTGGTTTTACCATCCATCTAGCGGATTGAGGGATTGAAATGACCGATAATTTTACAGCCACTATGTTCATTGCAGGCGCCGGCATGCGGGCACAGGGAACGCGCATCCGGGTGATCTCGGAGAACATCGCCAACCAGAATTCGACAGCGGATGTCGCCGGGGGGGATCCCTATCGACGCAAGGTTGTCACATTCAAGAATACGCTGGATCGCGAGTTAAAAGTGGATATGGTCCGTGTCCGGCGCGTGTCGGAAGATCCTTCGCAATTTGGCCTCAAGTTTGATCCCAATCATCCGGCCGCAGATGAAAACGGATACTACAAAACACCAAACGTGACAGGTTTGATTGAAACCATGGATATGATGGAAGCCCAGCGGACCTATCAGGCAAACCTTTCCGTGGTTCAGAACACAAAGCGGATGATTACATCCACACTGGATCTTTTGCGCTAAACCCAGGGGCGGGGTAAACTGACGGGTCAGGGCAGGTTCCCTGATTAAACGAGAGGGATGAGGGTTCGAAAATGGCCATTAATCCAGCAGCAGCATCAGCCACATATTTGAACAACGCGCGGGCCGCTACAGGCAACGCGGCAGGGCTTACTGACGAAACACCGGCACGGGTGCCTGGGCAATCTTTCCTGGACTTCGTCAAAGACAGTGTCGGTACGACGGTTCAGGCCAACCGGGCCGCTGAACAGATTTCTGCGGAAGCAATTGCTGGGCGTGCGGATTTGACCGATGTTGTCACTGCGCTGTCGCACGCTGAAACCACCCTGACGACGGTCGTAAAAGTCCGTGACCGGATGATCAGTGCCTATCAGCAGGTCTTGAGAATGCCGATTTGATCGGGTGCATTTGATTTGGTCGCAGGCTGACCAACACCGAATCATATTAGATAAATTTTGAGCTGACCGGGCTTTGATTGTTTTGAAGGCCTGGTACGGGTTAATCGCGCCTTTGCATAATTGTATCTCAGGCCTCAAGGAAAGCCGGTATGACCGAAGAATTGGCGCTAGATGTCGCGTTCCAGACCATCCGGGCGATGCTTCTGGTTGCTGCACCCATCATGCTGATTGGTCTGGTGGTGGGCTTGGTAATCGCGATCTTTCAGGCATTGACGCAAATTCAGGAAGCCACACTTACTTTTGTGCCGCGTATTCTGACAGTGTTTGCTTCCTTGTTGTTGTTGATCCCCGGCATGCTGGAAGTCATGACGGCGTTGATGCAATACGTGCTGGATCTGATCATTGCGCTGGAGTGACCAGTCGTCGTTGAGAAGAGGAGTCCGTCTTGCTGGCTGAACTTCTCTCTGTTGAATTTTTTGCCCTCTTCCTGGTTTTCTGCCGGATTGGCGCGATCTTTATGGTGATCCCGGTCTTTGGCGAAGCCTATATCGCGCCCAGGATCCGTCTGCTCCTCGCAATCACGTTCACGCTGATCGTCTCGCCCGTTGTGGCCCCTTTGTTGCCGGGCTTGCCCTCCACCGGTGCATTGGCGATCGCGATCCTGATGGCGACTGAAATCTTCATCGGTCTCTTTATGGGGGCGATGGTGCGGATCATGGTCGCCGCATTGGCAACCGCGGGGTCGATCATTTCATTTGTGACAGGTTTTGCGAACGCGCTGCTCTTCAACCCGGGCCTGGGCGACCAGGGATCGCTGCAATCCGTCTTTCTGTCCCTGCTGGGGACCTTGTTGATTCTGACCACCAACCTTCATCACGTCATGCTGCAGGGAATGGCGGACAGTTACATGGTCTTCCAACCAGGCGTTTTGCCGCCGACGGGCGACCTCGCCAATACACTGGCCCGCGCCGTCGCTGACAGTTTTCACCTTGCGATGAAACTGGCATCGCCGTTTCTGGTGATTGCTGTCGTGTTCTTCTTTCTGCTTGGCCTTTTGGCGCGGTTGATGCCCTCCCTGCAGGTTTTCTTTCTGGCCATGCCACTGCAGATCCTGCTGGGATTGATTGTGTTCCTGATTGCGGTTCCGGCCATGATGCTGGTGTTCCTAGAGGTTTTTGCAGAAAACCTGGCGCGCTTTCTGGCGTTTGGGTGAAATAGCAAGTAGTTATTAATCAGTTTGCTCTTATCATCAGGGCAATTATGCGAGCGCGTTTGAAGGGTATGCCAGGTGGCTGACAACGACCCGGAATCCAAAACTGAGGAACCAACCGGCAAACGGTTGGCCGATGCGCGGCGCAAGGGCCAGCTGCCAACGAGTAGGGAAGTTCCGACCTGGATCATGTTATTCGGGACCAGCATTATGCTGATCTTTCTGGCACCATCGGTGATGTCAGGCATCTCTGATGCGATTTTCTTGTTCGTTGAGCAGCCTCATTCGCTCCTGTTCAGTCAACAGGAATTCGGCGCCACCATGACTGGCTTGCTCATGGATATCCTGCTGATCATGGCCCTGCCGCTGTTCCTCTTCACGCTTTTGGCGGCGTCTGGTTTTATCGCGCAGAACGGCTGGCTGATCACTGTTGAGACGATGAAGCCAAAGCTGAACAAGATCAGCCCGCTCAGTGGTGCCAAGAAATATATAACGATGAAAACCTATGTGGATTTCATCAAGGACCTTCTGAAACTTACCGTCGTAGCGGTTATCGGGATCATCCTGATTGTACCCGAATTCAATCGGCTGGATATTCTGCCCCAATTGGAAATACAGGATTATCTTGATGAAATCCTCATCCTGATTCTACGGATCCTGGCCGGTGTTCTGGCCATTCTGTTTGCCATCATGGTTTTCGATATCTTTTTCCAGCGCATGCAGCATCGCAAACAATTGCGTATGACCAAGCAGGAAGTGAAGGAAGAATTCAAGAACCAGGAAGGTGACCCCCAGGTCAAAAGCCGCTTGCGCCAGATCCGGATGGAACGGGCCAGGCGCCGTATGATGCAGGCGGTGCCCGATGCAGATGTCGTGATCACCAACCCGACCCATTTTGCCTGTGCGCTGTCATACAAGCCTGAAACGATGGATGCGCCCGTTATGGTCGCCAAAGGTGCAGATCTGGTAGCAAAGCGCATCCGTGATATCGCAACCGAGCACGAAATTCCGATTGTCGAAAACCCCCCGCTAGCAAGGGTCCTGTTCGCGTCCTGTGAACTGGATCAGACCGTTCCAGAAGAGCACTACAAGGCGGTCGCGGAAGTGATCAGCTATGTCTGGGGCCTGCAGAACAGAGGGATGCCAGGGTGATCATCACGGGGATCGGGTGCTAAAAATGAGGGCGATCTCTCCCCTATCCTGGGTTTTTTTGTGTGCCGGTTGCGGAATACTGGGCGGCCTTCTGTTTCAGGCAGGGGTTGCTGCGCCGATCATTGCGATTTCCATCATGATAGCGGCCGCATTGTTCTTTGCGGCTCATTTTACCGGGGGCGGGGCAGGCAAGGACACGGCCTCTGAAAAGGGAGTAATCAGTCGGGATATACTCGATCACATCGGTGATGGCGTTGCGGTTGAGCAGCGTGGTACCGATGATCAGGTCGCTAGCCGTGTCCTGCATACGAACAAACGTTTTGTCTCGATCATTGGGGAAGATGCAGAGCCGTCCACCATCGACGTTCCACGCCTTATTTCGGCACGGTTTGAGGCACTGAACGGTTCATCTGTCGTTGTTGACAGCTTGCATGAGTTGGCGGCACGCGCAGCAGCGGGGCAGGCGCAGCAGCAGGATCTTCGGCAAAGTGGTTCGGGCTCTGTTTTTCGCCTGGAAATCCAGGCGGCTGGTGACGGACAAATTCTCTGGGCGTTGCAGGATATCAGCGAGGTTCACACGCGTCTGGCACAGCAGGAAGAGCGCCTTGTCCTTTTGACCCGTGCCCTGGAACAGGCGCCCTTTGGCTTGTTGCTGTTAAACACGGAGTTTGAGGTCCTCGAGGCGAATGCAAGTTTTCGGGCACTGGTTGGCGACGAAGACCTGGTCGGGAAACAATTCAGCGTTTTGTTTGAGGTCAATGACCGCGAGAGCATTCATGACTTCCTGCGTTACACAATGGCAGAGCAGGGGGGGGCTGCCCCACTCGACCTTGAGCCCGTGGGCCGACAAGGAACGACCGTCACGATTCACGGGGTGCAGGCTGCTCCACGAGGCGTCGAGTCCCATGGCAGCGTTCTCATACACGCAGTTGATGCGACAGAGCGTCGACGCCTTGAACAGCAATTTGCGCAGTCCCAAAAGATGCAGGCGCTTGGTCAACTGGCCGGCGGTGTCGCCCATGATTTCAACAACATGCTGACCGCGATCATGGGTTTCTCTGATCTTGTCCTGCAGCGTCATCATCAAGGGGAAGAGACCTTTGCTGATGTCATGCAAATAACCCAGAATGCGAAACGGGCGGCGCGTCTTGTCCGGCAGTTGCTTGCGTTTTCCCGGCAACAGCCTCTGCAACCGAAACTCATGAACATCACCGATGTTCTGGCTGATATCACCTCGCTCATGCGGCGAGTTCTGGGCGACAATGTTCAACTGACCCTGAACCATGGGCAGGAATTGGGGCTTGTGCGCGCTGACCAAAGCCAGTTGGAACAAATTGTCATCAATCTGGCTGTGAACGCGCGCGATGCGATGGAAACAAATGGTGAGTTGCGCATAGAAACCGGCATGCAGGATGTCGCCAATGCGACGCTGCTGGGCGGCGAACCGGCGCCGATGGGATCCTATGTGACAATCCGTATTTCCGACTCAGGCACCGGTATTCCCGCCGATATCATTGACAAGATCTTTGACCCTTTCTTCACGACAAAAGAGATTGGGGCCGGGACGGGATTGGGGCTCTCCATGGTTTATGGAAGCATGAAACAGATGAACGGGTTTGTTTCCGTCGAGAGCAACACCGACCTTGCAAAGGGTGAGACAGGCACGACCTTTACGCTCTATATGCCGCAGGCCGCTCCCCATGGTGCGGATGTTGAAGAGGAGAAATCGGTTTCAGGCAGCAGCGACGACGTAACAGGCGGCGGGGATATTCTGCTTGTGGAGGATGAGGACCCGGTGCGCATGTTCAGTGCCCGGGCGCTTCGCAACAAAGGATATGTCGTGACAGAGGCGCGCACAGGCACGGCTGCGGTCGAAATCCTGAACGAGCACAAATTCGACCTTATGATCACCGATATGATGATGCCGGAAATGGATGGGGCGACGCTCATCCATCACGCGCGCAATATGGTGCCGGATCTGCGGATCATCTGTATTTCAGGCTACACGCAGGAAACCGCCGCAAAAGAAGTGATGGAATTGCCGCAGGTCTATTTCCTCGCCAAGCCGTTCAGTCTCAAGCAGCTTGCGGCCAAGGTGAAAATGGCGATTTCAACGGATTGAACTATGGCCAAAATGGCCGAAGCCGATTCGTATTCCCCAGAATCCGGATCGTGTCTTTCCTGCTCGTAAGAACACGCTAAATTGCGATTTTTTTGAGAACAAATCTGGAAAATACCGTGAAATCAGGTGTTTATAGAGAACAAAAATAGAACTTGAAGAATGGAACAAAAAGTGTACATTGGGGTCAATTGCATGGCGATGGCGTGTATGACAGAAGAAGGGACACTCTAATGACACAGGCGGCTCTGAAGTTGGTAGGCAAAGGCGAAATGGACAAGAACAAGGCCCTTGAAGCGGCCTTGGGACAGATTGAACGGGCGTATGGCAAGGGATCGATAATGCGCCTTGGCCAGCAACAGGCGCTTGATATTGAAGAGGTTCCGACAGGGTCTCTGGGACTTGATATTGCGCTCGGGATCGGGGGGCTGCCAAAGGGCCGGATTATCGAAATCTTCGGGCCGGAAAGTTCTGGTAAAACCACGCTTGCGCTGCATGTCCTGGCCGAAGCCCAGAAAAAGGGCGGTACCTGTGCCTTCGTTGATGCGGAACATGCTCTCGACCCGGTTTATGCGAAGAAACTGGGCGTTGATGTCGATGACCTGCTGATTTCCCAACCCGACACGGGTGAGCAGGCGCTGGAAATTGCCGATACACTGGTTCGCTCCGGTGCCATCGATGTGCTGGTGGTTGATTCTGTTGCGGCCCTCGTGCCGCGGGCGGAGTTGGAGGGGGAGATGGGGGATACCCATGTCGGCCTCCAGGCCCGGTTGATGAGCCAGGCCTTGCGGAAACTGACCGGGTCGATCAACCGTACCAATTGTATGGTGATCTTCATCAACCAGATCCGGATGAAGATCGGTGTCATGTTTGGCTCGCCAGAAACGACGACGGGCGGAAACGCGCTCAAATTCTATGCCTCAGTGCGCCTGGATATTCGCCGTATCGGTCAGATCAAGGACCGTGACGAGGTGGTTGGGAATCAGACTCGCGTCAAGGTCGTCAAAAACAAGGTGGCACCCCCGTTCCGGCAGGTTGAGTTTGACATCATGTATGGGGAAGGCGTCTCCAAAATGGGTGAGCTCCTCGACCTTGGTGTGAATGCGGGGATTGTTGACAAGTCTGGCGCCTGGTTCTCCTACGGATCCCAGCGGATTGGTCAGGGGCGGGAGAACGCCAAGACATTCATGCGCGAAAACCCCAGCATTGCTGAAGAAATTGAACGCAAGATTCGCGAAAAAGCCGGTGTTCTGGACAGCGCAATGCTGGAAGGTCCTGATGGGGAGGAAGCGGCGGAAGCAGAATTGTCGCCAAAGGATGACCCTCAAGGCTAACGCAAAGCCAATTAAGAGAACTGACGGGGCATCCAGGTGGGTGCCCCTTCTTTTTTGACTGAAGTCTTTCCTAAAGCGCCTGCGAACTACGGATGAAATCAGCTGATTCTGGACATCGCCCGGGTGGCGCGCTAGGTAAAGCTTCCTGCCGGAAAGCGTGAAATAGGGCGTTCCGGAACTATAGTAACAAAAAGCGTATAATTGCAGGATTGTATCATGACCACCGCCAATGAAATCCGCTCGGGTTTTCTCGATTTCTTTGCAAATGCAGGACATGAAGTCGTGTCATCTTCGCCGCTTGTGCCGCGCAATGACCCGACATTGATGTTCACAAATGCGGGCATGGTGCAGTTCAAGAACGTCTTCACCGGCCAGGAAGAGCGCGACTATGTCCGTGCGGTGACGTCCCAGAAATGTGTGCGTGCCGGCGGCAAGCATAACGATCTTGAAAATGTCGGTTACACGGCCCGTCACCACACATTTTTTGAGATGCTGGGGAACTTTTCCTTTGGTGACTATTTCAAGGATCAGGCGATTGAACTGGCCTGGAACCTGATCACCGGGGAATATGGCCTGCCCAAGGACCGACTTCTGGTAACAGTTTACGCCGATGATGATGAGGCAGCCGGCCTATGGAAAAAGATCGCCGGACTGAGTGATGACAAGATCATTCGCATCGCGACTTCGGATAATTTCTGGCAGATGGGTGACACAGGACCCTGCGGTCCCTGTTCCGAGATTTTTTACGATCATGGTGATCATATTCCGGGCGGGCCACCAGGATCTCCGGACGAAGACGGTGACCGGTTCATCGAGATCTGGAACCTTGTCTTCATGCAGTATGAACAACTGGCACCGGGGGAGCGGGTGAACCTGCCGCGCCCCTCGATTGATACAGGCATGGGACTGGAACGCATCACCGCCGTTATGCAGGGCAAGCATGACAATTACGAAATCGATCTGATGCGCAGCATTATTGAAACCTCGGCCGACCTGACTAACACGGATCCCGATGGAGATCGTGCCGCCAGTCACAAGGTGATTTCCGATCATTTGCGATCCAGCGCCTTTCTGATCGCCGATGGCGTGCTGCCGTCGAACGAAGGCCGGGGATATGTCCTGCGCCGGATCATGCGCCGCGCGATGCGCCACGCACATCTTTTGGGCGCTCAGGAACCGGTTATCTATAAGATGGTGCCTACACTTACCCGCATGATGGGTCAGCATTTCGGTGAGTTGGTTCGCGCCGAGCCGCTGATTACCGAGACTCTCAAACTGGAAGAGACCCGGTTCAAGGCAACGCTGGATCGTGGATTGCGGCTGCTTTCGGAAGAGACGGATCGTCTGGGTGAGGGTGTGGATCTGGATGGCCGCATGGCCTTTACGCTTTACGACACCTATGGCTTCCCGCTTGATCTGACCCAGGATATTTTGCGGGGCCAGGGTCGCAGCGTGGATACCGAGGGTTTCAACACTGCGATGGAAGAGCAGCGCGCCAAGGCCCGTGCCAACTGGTCCGGTTCCGGTGATGCTGCGACAGAGGCGATCTGGTTCGGCCTGAAGGAAGAGGTCGGGTCCAGCGAATTCCTGGGCTATGGCACCGAACGCGCGGAAGGTGTTGTGGCTGCCATCGTCAAGGACGGTGCCAAGGTCGACACCCTGAAACCCGGTGAAGAGGCGATCATTCTGGCCAACCAGACCCCGTTTTATGGTGAATCCGGCGGTCAGGTGGGGGATACCGGGCGTCTGGCCTCAGCCAACGGGGCGGTCTTTACGGTGACCGATGCCCAGCGAAAGGTGGATGGCCTTATCCTGCATATCGGTTCTCTGGACGGTGGAGAAATCCGCGTAGGTGATGCGCTGGATATGGATGTTGACCATGTCAGGCGAACCCGTCTGCGGTCGAACCACTCCGTCACGCATCTTTTGCATGAGGCGCTGCGTCGCGTGCTGGGTGACCATGTCACGCAAAAGGGCTCACTCGTCTCCGAGATGAGCATGCGTTTTGACTTTGCCCATCCAAAACCCATGTCGGCTGAAGAGATTTCCGCTGTCGAGCAGATCGTAAACGAACAGGTTCGCGGAAATGCTGATGTCACAACCCGATTGATGACACCGGAAGCCGCTGTAGAGGCGGGTGCCCTCGCGCTCTTTGGCGAGAAATATGGAGAGGAGGTCCGGGTCGTCTCCATGGGGCTGCCGGAAGCGTCCGGACATGTCTATTCGACGGAGCTATGCGGCGGAACCCATGTCCGCCGTACCGGTGATATCGGATCGTTCCGGATTGTGTCGGAAAGCGCCGTGGCCGCCGGTGTCCGCCGTGTTGAATGCCTGACCGGTGAAGCGGTCCTGGATCATGCGCGTCAGCAGGAACAAAACTTGGCCTCTGCCGCTGCGGCCCTGAAGACCGCGCCTGCGGATGTCCCCGCCCGCGTCGTTTCCTTGATGGAAGAGCGCAAGAAGCTGGAGCGGGAAGTATCCGACCTGCGCCGTAAACTGGCTGCCGGTGGCGGCGGTGAGGGTGCCGGGGGACCGGAAGCACGGGATATAGGGGGCGTCAAATTTGCCTCTCGCGTACTGGATGGTGTGCCTGCGAAAGAGTTGAAACCGCTGGTGGACCAGATGAAGGGTCAGGTGGGTTCCGGCGTCGTTGCGGTGGTTGCGGTCAATGACGGAAAGGCCTCTATCGTCGTCGGGGTAACCGATGACCTGACGGAGCGATTCAGCGCCGTAACCCTGGTTCAGACAGGATCCGTCGAGATGGGTGGTAAAGGTGGCGGTGGTCGTCCTGATATGGCCCAGGCCGGTGGTCCTGACGGTGCGATGGCGAAACAGGCGATTGAGGCGATTGCCTCTGCGCTCAGCGCCTGATCCGTAATGGGCCGCTGGTGTGATGACGCTCAATCACCCGGATGGCAAACTGACAAGGCGCGCCCGCCTCTATCGCTTGTTTGAAGGATGGGACCATCCAGGCGCCCGCACAACCTGGGTGGACTGGCTGCTCATCGTTTTGATCCTGTCCAATGTGGCGGCGGTTACCCTTGAAAGCATGGGGGATCTTTATCAGCGCTACAGCACCGCGTTTGATGTTTTTGAACTGATCTCGGTTATCATCTTTGCCGTGGAATATGGGGCGCGGGTATGGCTCAGCGTTGAAGACCCGATGCGCAAGGGGCAGGGACCGGTGATGGCGCGCATCCGCTATATGCTGACCCCTATGGCGATCGTTGACCTGATTGCTTTCTTGCCCGTCGCGTTACTGATCCTGTTCGGGGGCGGTGTCGATTTGCGCATGTTGCGCGTCGTCAGGGTGATTCGAATTCTTAAGATCGCCCGCTATTCTGTTGCTATTCAAATCATTTTGTCTGTTTTTCGAAGTGAGGGCCGAACGCTTCTGGCCGCCTTTCTGATCGTGGTGATCGCGCTCTATTTATCCGCAACAGCAATCTATCTGGCGGAGCACAAGGTTCAGCCGGAGGCCTTTGGATCCATTCCGGCATCGATGTGGTGGGCCATGGCGACCCTGACAACGGTCGGCTATGGCGATGTGGTGCCGGTGACCGTAGTTGGCCGCGTGATCGGTGGTCTGGTGATGATCAGTGGCATCGGTCTTTTCGTGGTCTGGACCGGTATTTTTGCGTCTGCCTTCAGTGACGAGCTGCGCCGCCGGGCCTTTCGGGTGAGCTGGGAACTGGTTTCTGCAGTGCCTGCCTTCAAAGGGTTAAGCGCGCTGGAAATCAGTGCCATCGCCCAATATCTCAAGACACAGGTGATCCCCGCGCGATACATGATCCTGCGCCGGGGCGAGCGATCTGAGGCGCTGTTTTTTATCGTCAACGGGATGATCGAGATTGAGCTTGAATCCGGTGTTGAGCAATTGGGGCCGGGTGAGTTCTTTGGAGAATCCGGTCTGATCGGTGGTCGGGCCATGAAAGCCTCTGTCATCGCGCTGACGGATACATCCCTTTTGGTTCTGGATAATGCCTCCTTCCATCATCTGATGGAAACCCATCAGGAAATCCGCGATCATGTGCATGAGATGGCCCAAAGGCGCGATCACTGGCATCTTGGTGAAGGCCAAACCTGACCCCGGTCAACACTCTCCCGAAACTGCCTCTTGAACCGCCCCCTTGCGGCCCATAGGGTTCGCCTGTGTTTTGTTTATGACGGTCCGCTTCCGGGTCGGGAAAGTAAGGCGATGCGGTTTGAGGGTACAGACGATTATATTGCGACAGAGGATCTGAAAGTGGCGGTAAACGCGGCAGTGACGCTGCAACGCCCGCTTTTGATCAAGGGGGAACCGGGGACCGGCAAGACGGTCCTTGCCCATGAAGTTGCAAAGGCGATGAACAAGTCCATCATCGAATGGCATATCAAATCCACGACCCGGGCCCAGCAAGGTCTCTACGAGTATGACGCGGTCAGCCGGTTGCGGGACAGCCAGCTTGGTGATGAACGGGTCCATGACATCAATAACTACATCATCCGCGGAAAATTGTGGGACGCTTTTACGGCGCCAGAATCCTGCATTCTGTTGATCGATGAGATCGATAAGGCCGATATCGAGTTTCCCAATGACCTTCTGCTTGAGCTCGACCGGATGGAGTTCAATGTCTATGAGACCCAGGAGGTCGTTCGTGCCGCCAACCGACCGATTGTCATCATCACGTCAAACAATGAAAAAGAACTGCCAGATGCGTTTTTGCGGCGGTGTTTCTTTCATTTTATCCAGTTTCCCGATCGCGAGGTGATGGAAGATATCGTCAATGTCCATTTCCCGGATATCAAAAAGACCCTGTTGCGGGAGGCGCTGACCGCATTTTTTGATATCAGGGAGGTCAAAGGCCTCAAAAAACGGCCATCGACTTCGGAACTGCTGGACTGGATCAAATTGCTGGTGGCCGAAGATGTGCCGCCGGAGGCGCTGCGGGAGCAGGAGACGGGTAAGGCCATTCCACCGCTTTACGGGGCCTTGTTGAAGAACGAACAGGATGTCCACCTCTTTGAACGCCTCGCCTTTATGGCAAAGCGGGATGGCGGTCGATAATACCTGGAACCAAATGGGGGATGTAAGATGAGCGATAATGTGTTGATCACCGTGTTCCTGCGTCATCAGCAAGACAAAAACCTGGCAGAAATCAACGAGAAACTGGAAGCCTCCGAATTCTGGGCCGATTTTCCACCCGACGGTGTGGAGGTCGTTTCCTGGTATGTGATGATGGGCATCGGCCAGGTTGCAACCTTGAGCGTGCCCGCACCCAGACTGCGTGAGGTAAATCTGGCCATTGAGAAGAAGGCATGGGGTGCCTTTTCGTCGGAGTTTTATCCGACCTACGATTTCAAACCCATTCAGGAAAACCTGCGCGAAGCCGCCAAGGCCCGTCAGGGGGATGCCTGATGACAGCCGCCGACGGCACTCTCGACATCAGGGAGCCGGCTGCATCTGACATCGCCTGGATGACGGCGCTGAACAACGCTGCGGTACCGGCCGTCAACACGCTGAGTGAGGAGGCTATGGCCGCTCTTCTCGATGCCTGCTGTTTTGCCCGCGTGATTAGCCGGGATGGCGAGGGGCTCGCCCTGCTCATCGGATTTGATCAGACAGGCATATATGACAGTCTCAATTTTCAGTGGTTCAAGGCACGCTATGAGGGGTTCCTGTATGTCGACCGGATCGTTGTCGACGACCGCACGCGGGACGAGGGCCTGGGGGCAAAACTCTACCAGGCCTATTTTGAGGAAGCGGAGGCGCGAGGTCTGCCGGTCACCTGTGAGGTGAACGAGCGCCCGCCAAACCCGGGTTCTATGCGTTTTCACGAACGGGCCGGTTTCAAGGTGGTGGGCCGTCAGGATACCGAAGGCGGGGCGAAGTCGGTCGCGCTGCTGATGCGGGACAGCTAAAGGAGAGTATTCGTGCCTCGGCTAGAGCGGGTTCCGTTTAGTCGGAATCGGTTTTGAGATTTCTACGAAGCATGATTCCCTGTTTTTATTTTGGAGACCGGGATTATGTCATCAGTCATTTCGATGGATTTGCGGGAGCGTATTTTTTCTTACGTTATTGCCGGTCACTCGTGCCGATCAGCGGCACGCCTTTACGGTGTCAGCCCAAGCTTTGCGATCAAGTTGATGCAGCGGTTCCGTCAAGGTCGCGGATTGTGCGGCCCTGGTCGTCGTCGTCCTGTCGGCACCGGGACGCTCGAACCCTATAGAGCGTTTGTCATTGACCTTGTCGATGCACAGCCCGATATCACGCTCAGGGAATTGGCGGACGAATTGAGTGCGACGCTGGGGGTTAAGACCAGCAAGGCGACGCTATGCCGGTTTCTGATTAAGGCGGGATACCGCTATAAAAAAAACGCTGCGGGCACGGGAACAAGAGCGCGCTGATGTGCGCCGCGCGCGTCATCACTGGATCATCCGGCGACAACCTCTCATGCGGCTCGACCCACATCGGCTTGTTTTTATTGATGAAACGGCGACCACAACCAAGATGACCCGGCTTAGAGGCCGCGCGCCCAAAGGCCAACGCCTTGTCATGCATACGCCGTTCGGTCATTGGCGCACGCAAACCTTTATCGCGGGATTGCGCTGCGGCGGCCTCACCGCACCATGGATCCTCAACGCCCCCATGACCAAGGTCGCCTTTGAGACCTATGTCGAGACACAGCTCGCCCCAACGCTGAGCCGAGGCGATGTCGTTATCCTCGATAATCTCGCCGCCCATAAAAGTGACCGTGCCGCTGAAACTTTGCACGACATCGGTGCATGGTTCCTGTTCCTGCCACCCTATTCGCCAGACCTGAACCCAATCGAACAAGCCTTCTCAAAATTAAAAGCCCATCTCAGAAAGGCCGAGGCCAGAACATTCGATGACCTTACAAACGCAACAGGGTCAATATGCGATCTCTTCACCGAAACGGAGTGCTGGAACTTCTTCGCAGGCGCTAACTATGCGTACGATTAAATGAAAACAACTCTAGATCATGTGTTGATCTAGATGCCGTCGGTCTTGCGCCAGGCACCGAGGACCTGTTTGGCACCCGCCGTCTGAATGCGCTCGAAATAGTCCATGGTTTTCAGATAAGGCGGCGTTTCGCGATAGCGTAGCGCATCTCCGGCACCGTGAAGGTTGCATAGGATATCGGAGAAGGAATAGCGGTCGATCCCGGACGCCTTGCAGGCAATGGCAAGTGCCTCTGGCCCCGCATCATATAGCAGCCGGGTAACGCCACTTTCAGAAAGATCGGTATAGGCGCGGAACAGTTCTTCAAAGCGGAAAATATCGCCGTTCTCCAGTGCCCTGACGAGAACCCTTGGATGGGGCAGATAACCTTCCCGGTCTTCAATATCGGGTGCTTCGGGCGTGATCGGCTCCGTCGTCAGGGCCTCTTCAATCGCCTCTTTCAGGTCCTCACTCGCCTGGCTTTCTATATCGACCATTTCAACGTCATTGCCGCCAAGCCGCTCCACCAGATATTCGCGGATTGCGTCGCCGACCCAGTGATACATCCTGTCCGCCAGCGCATTGGGCAGGTCAGCACGCCGCGCCAGAGATCCCTGTAAATCGACCATGGTCTGGGACTGGTCCACCAGTTCCTCAAAGGTCTTGTCAGAAATCTTCGCCCCCGAATTGTCGAGCAGCGATCGGATCACCTCTGGATCGCCGGTATCCACCAGTTGATCGGAAACCTGTGGCGAGATGATCTCCCGCTGGGTAATCGCCAGCTGATGACGTGCCGTGTGCTCCAGGATCAGGGAAATCAGGTCACCATCCTGCAGGACCTTGCTCTTTGTCAGAATGGGATAGGCAACCTCAATGACGTCATTTGCCAGGGTCATAACCAGGTCATGGGGCGTATTGTCCCGTGCCGCCAGCTTGTCCGCCAGCAAACGGCGCACCCGCATCTCGACGTCATGAATAATCTGGCGGACAATGTCATAGACCAGATCCTGCTCTGCTTCAGACAGGCTGCGTCCCGATGCCAGAACCAGCTCGCTCAAGGATTCCGCGAGAAGATTTCTGTCATTCGCATCCTGGCTGCTGGCAAGACGGATCAGGTCTCTCAGACTCTGTTGTGCCACTTTGGATTTCCCTCAAACCTCGTATTGAAGAAACTTTATGGTCTAATCTACGGGAATCACAAGAAAAACCACTTATCATTTGCGGTATTCGATGTTGTTTTCGAGCTTGTGACTGGCACAACCGCCCATTTTACTTGCATCGGATCTGCCCCACTTGCTAGGACAGAGGATGTTCATTTCCCTTTTTCTTGAGCTGAAGCAGGCAGGTTTGCCGGTGTCGCTGCGCGAATACCTGACCCTGGTGGAAGCGATGGACGCGCGGGTCGTCCAGTTTGATATCAATGAGTTCTATTATTTGAGCCGGGCTGCGCTGGTAAAGGACGAGCGCTTTCTGGATCGTTTCGACCGCGTATTCGGGACTGTCTTCAAAGGGCTGGAAACGCCAGAAGGGATTGATGCAGCCGCCCAGGAAATCCCAGAGGAATGGTTGCGTCAGATGATGGAAAAACATCTGACGGATGAGGAGAAGGCCGAAATTGAGGCGCTTGGTGGTTTCGAAGCCCTGATGGACACTTTGAAAAAGCGCCTGGAAGAGCAGCAGGGACGCCATCAGGGCGGGTCTAAATGGATCGGTACCGGGGGCACATCCCCGTTTGGCCATGGCGGCTACAACCCGGAAGGGGTCCGGATTGGGGGGGAGTCCAAACACAGACGCGCGGTAAAGGTCTGGGACCGACGGCAATTCCGCAACCTCGATGACAGTGTTGAACTGGGCACAAGGAACATCAAGATCGCGCTGCGCCGGTTGCGACGGTTTGCAAGGCAAGGTGCCGCGACCGAGCTGGACATGGATGATACGATCCGGTCCACCGCGGATAACGGCGGGATGCTCGACCTCAAACTCAAGCCAGAGCGGCATAATGCCGTGAAGGTACTGATCTTTTTTGATGTTGGCGGGTCGATGGATGATCACATCCGGGTGTGCGAGGAACTGTTCTCGGCCGTGCGGACAGAGTTCAAGCATCTGGAATATTTCTATTTCCACAATTGCCTGTATGAAAGTGTCTGGAAAGACAACCGGCGGCGGTTTGATGAGCGGATCGCAACCGAGGAGGTCCTGCGGACCTATTCAAAGGATTACAAGGTGGTATTTGTTGGCGACGCGACGATGAGCCCCTATGAGATTGTTTATCCCGGTGGCAGTGTCGAACACTGGAACGAGGAATCCGGACAGGCCTGGATGGAACGTATGATGATGACATATCCAAAGGCGGTCTGGCTGAACCCGCAGCCCAGTGCCTGGTGGGATCGAACCCAGTCAATCAAACTGTTGAACCAGATTATGGAGGGGCGGATGTTCCCGTTGACCCTGCGCGGTCTGGACGATGCGATGAGGGCCCTGTCATGACCATCACGCCTGCAAAACTTGCCCTGACACTGGTTATTGCCGGAATTCTGACGGGTTGCGCCAGGGAACCGTCGCTTACGACTACGGATGAATGGAATGTGGTGGAGGGGGCGACCATGGTCTCTGTTTGCTACTCAGCCCAGGAATCAACGAGGCTTGAGGTTGAGGCCCTTGCCCTGTCCCAATGTCCGGAAAATCAGCAGAGCCTGAGCGTGATCCGGGACGACAACCTTCTGAATGACTGTCCTATCCTCAAACGCAACCGGGTCACCTTCGCCTGTGGCATCAGATAGGCACATTTAGCGACAGGAACGGCGAAAGCACTGTTCCTGCACCTCCAGTGCCCATTGGGTGCCAGGTTTCTCCTCAATCAGGGTGAACCCCTCACTTTCATAGAGATGGCGCGCGGCATCCAACCCCCGGAAGGTCCAGAGGATGATCTCCTCAAACCCCTGATCCTCGCAAAAGCCGATGGCCGATTGCAGCAGATGGCGGCCAAGCCCGGTCCCGCGCAGCGCATCATCGACAAAGAACCAGCGCAGATGGGCCTGACCCGGCCCCAGATCCTCACCATCAATGGCAAGACTCGCCAGTATCCTCTCGCCGGACAGCGCTAGCCAGAGCTCATTCTTTGGATGGTCGAGGCGGCAGGCAAAGTCAGAGAGCCCGCTTGCGACAATCGCCTCAAACTGAACCGGAGAACCGTGCCGGGTGGCATAGTAATGCCCGTGCATCTGGGCGATGCGCCCGATTGCGCCTGGATGACCGCCCGTCTGGACCCGGTAATCCGGCATCGCAACGGCGGCCCCCATGCGGGCCGCGCGCAGTGCATCGGCGTAGAGCGCGATCCCTTCCACAATCACGCCCTGCCGGCTGTCCGGCAGCAGGGCCAGAGCCTCCCCAACCCGCTTCTCTGCATGGCCGATAATGGTGCCCAGAACCTCATAGCCGGACCGGGTGAGGGATAGGGGCTTTTTCCGACTGTCGCGGGACCGACCCGTGCGCAGCAGATCCTTTCCAATCAGCGAGGTGAGAAGGCGACTGATCGTGGATTTTTCCAACAACAACCGTTTGCCCAGATCCCGCGCCGTGATGCCCTGATCCAACCCGACCTCAATCAGGGCATGAACGCCAGAGGCGGGAAGGGCCGTGTCGGCAAGCGTGCGGTTCATGAAACCCAGTTCCCGAACAAGGGTCCGGGACTCGGTGCGGATCGCATCGATGCGGCGGGCATCAACGGAACCGGCTGCAGGCGCTGAATGGGGCATCAAAATCTCGCTTGATAAATAGTTGCATGATACAACTATATTTGCTTGATCCCCCATTTGTCAAAATAAAAGACAAAGGGCGACCCGAAGATCGCCCGGTAGCATATTGAATTAAATAAAGAAATTCGGGTTTTGTGCGGAATGAAAAAGGGGGGCGCGAAGCCCCCCATTCCCGTCCCCCCCTATCGGTGGGGTTGTTTAGCAAAAGGATCAGAATTTCAGTTTTGCTTCCAGTGAGGCCGCGTGACCGACACTGTTCGACTTGAGCGCGGCGTCATAATTGGCCCCGAAGGAGAACGCCCCGTTCTGAATTTCCAGGCCCAAACCGACGGTACCGGCCAGTTCATCGACCTCTGCACCCGTGGTCTGGAAGGTGGCACCGCCGCCAGTGAACTGGCTGCTGGCAACCGCCTCATCACCGGCCAGGTCATAGGACGCGCCCAGACGTGCAGCCGGGATGAAGGTGGTTTCACCATCTTCGATCCGGGTGGAAAGTTCCGCCCCGATTGACGCGATGAAGGCATCGACATCCTCGATGGAGACCCGCTGGCTGAGACCACCGGCACCGGTTTCGGTGTAGTCATCAAACGACACGGTGGAATAGGCCAGACCGGCGGTCGGGGTAATCGTCAATGCCCCGTCGAGGGCGAGCGGCATGCCACCATTGACGCTGACCATCACCTGCTGGCTGTCAAAGTCACCATTGACCGTGTCATTGGTGGCCGAGATCACCCGGGTGGATTCATTGCTGTTATCGCCATACCCGATCATGCCTTCGACATAGAAGACATCGGTCGTGTAATCGCCATAGAGCGTCAGTTGCAGGCTGTCGATATCGGTCTGGGACTGACCGGCACCCTCGCCATCCACATCCGTGGTGGACCAGGCGAGGGAGGCCCCGATGCGTGTACCATCGGTCACCTCGGTGTCGATACCCCCGGCGATGCCCGCCGTGGAGGCATCAAAGCCGGCCACGCCGTCAACATCGTCCTGATCCGTCCAGGAACCAAAGGGTTTCAGCCAGACCGCACTGGCTAGACCACCGTCACCCGTGGCAAAGCCGGTCTGACCACCCGCTGCCGCAACGGCGGAGGGCGAACGCAGCTCGGCCAGGCGGGACGCGGTGACACCGATCGCCGCAATACCGGCCCCGGTGGTACCACTGGTCAGGCCACTCAACTGATCCGCCTGTGTCGCCACCTGCTCCGCCAGTTGTGTTGCCGTTGCCCCACCCGCATTCAGCGCCGCGTTAAACGCCGCCTGACGGGTTGCATCCCCGTCCAGCGCGGGCACCGCATTGGTCAAGGCACCAACCGTATCAAGCGAGACCCCCAGCACAGAGGCTGTTTCAGCCGCACTACGCGCCGTCGCGGTAATGGTCAGGTCCTGATCACTATTCGCCGTCCCGACGGCGAAAGTGGCCAACGCATTGTCGGTTACGCCGAATTGATCGACATCACTTGCAAGATTGCTTCCGCTATCAGCAAGGGTAAGCGTGCCATCGGTGAAGGAAGCTGGTAATTCGACCGTGGTCGTTTCGTCAGCGACTGTATTCACGTCGCCGACGGTGAAGACGGTTGTCCCATCACCGAACGCATCACCAAGGATAATTCTGGAACCATCTGAAACGTTGAGATTTGTTGCAGACACCACGTCATTCAAGACGGTGGAGGCATTTTCCACGACAGTGAAATTTCCAATGGGTGCGAGCGAACCGATTGCCCCATTGAAGGTGACAGGTGCTGCCGTATTCGACACGACGACTGTCCCTTCACCCGCTAAAAAACCGTCAATGGTACCGCTCACAGTCTGTGCATCGACGCCGTTGAAGGTAAGGATTGAGTCTGTAGAAGATGCACTAAGCCTGATTGAATCAGTGTCTAAGTTCTTAGCAAAACTGGCTGCAGCCGCGTTATTTGCGCCACCGAACAGCGACAGTTCATTTGTTGTCACGTCTTCGGAGAAGACGGCGACACCACCATCGTTGTTGGGACCGCCGAATCCTACTTGGATAAGGTTAATCGGAGCATTGCCGCCGATGACCCCTTTGAAAGTCACGACATTAACGGTGTTATCGACCACAATGCCCCCTTCATTTTCAGCAGCACCGTCAATCGCGCCGTTTACCTCCTGCTCGTTGACGCCCAGGATAAACATCCTTGCAAATGCGGATCCATCATCAAGAGTGATTGTGGTGGTTGTCAGATCCCCGAAAAATCCGGCGAAAGCACCTTCGCTTACGGCGTCACCCCCAGTGAGACTAGAGTTGTTTTCATTTAATCGTACGCATAGTTAGCGCCTGCGAAGAAGTTCCAGCACTCCGTTTCGGTGAAGAGATCGCATATTGACCCTGTTGCGTTTGTAAGGTCATCGAATGTTCTGGCCTCGGCCTTTCTGAGATGGGCTTTTAATTTTGAGAAGGCTTGTTCGATTGGGTTCAGGTCTGGCGAATAGGGTGGCAGGAACAGGAACCATGCACCGATGTCGTGCAAGGTTTCAGCGGCACGGTCACTTTTATGGGCGGCGAGATTATCGAGGATAACGACATCGCCTCGGCTCAGCGTTGGGGCGAGCTGTGTCTCGACATAGGTCTCAAAGGCGACCTTGGTCATGGGGGCGTTGAGGATCCATGGTGCGGTGAGGCCGCCGCAGCGCAATCCCGCGATAAAGGTTTGCGTGCGCCAATGACCGAACG
Source organism: Alphaproteobacteria bacterium (assembly GCA_963691885.1). GTDB lineage: Bacteria > Pseudomonadota > Alphaproteobacteria > UBA8366 > Aestuariispiraceae. The sequence continues at coordinate 4,897,935 of OY829843.1, read as the reverse complement.
GCGTATGCATGACAAGGCGTTGGCCTTTGGGCGCGCGGCCTCTAAGCCGGGTCATCTTGGTTGTGGTCGCCGTTTCATCAATAAAAACAAGCCGATGTGGGTCGAGCCGCATGAGAGGTTGTCGCCGGATGATCCAGTGATGACGCGCGCGGCGCACATCAGCGCGCTCTTGTTCCCGTGCCCGCAGCGTTTTTTTTATAGCGGTATCCCGCCTTAATCAGAAACCGGCATAGCGTCGCCTTGCTGGTCTTAACCCCCAGCGTCGCACTCAATTCGTCCGCCAATTCCCTGAGCGTGATATCGGGCTGTGCATCGACAAGGTCAATGACAAACGCTCTATAGGGTTCGAGCGTCCCGGTGCCGACAGGACGACGACGACCAGGGCCGCACAATCCGCGACCTTGACGGAACCGCTGCATCAACTTGATCGCAAAGCTTGGGCTGACACCGTAAAGGCGTGCCGCTGATCGGCACGAGTGACCGGCAATAACGTAAGAAAAAATACGCTCCCGCAAATCCATCGAAATGACTGATGACATAATCCCGGTCTCCAAAATAAAAACAGGGAATCATGCTTCGTAGAAATCTCAAAACCGATTCCGACTAAACGGAACCCGCTCTAAGTGCGTCAACAACCACATTCGCTTCGAAATTTGCGCTACCGCCAACGACATCGTCATTGGAATTCGTGCCGCCGATCTCGATAGCGCCGACAACACCATCTTCATTCGTTCCAATCTCATCCGCGAAAGTAGCTATGACAGTCGAGTCATTCAGAACCCGAATTGTGCCTTCTCCGCTGGCAGCGCCATTGATCGTGCCTGCGATAGCCTGAGCGGCGGCTCCATCGAAGATGATCGTCGCGTCGCCTATAGCATCGTTCAGCCGGATGTTGTCTGCGGTCAGGTCGGCACTGAATGTTGCGTTGGCGTCTTCATCTACAGTGTCACTTCCGTTAATGCGGATGGTGTTGATGACTGTATCTGCTGTAAATACAGCGTTACCGCCGCCGCGAGTCCGGGATTCTTCGCTGGTTGGACCGACGCCCAGGAAATTGAGGCCATTGGTCGTACCAACCACGTTGTTAAAAGTCGCCGTTGCATCACCATTTCTGACAACAATTGCGCCTTCACCTTCAGGATTTGGGTCCGTTGCCGTACCATTGATCACACCGTTGATAATCTGATCTTCCGTACCACCCACAAACAGGTAAGCGTTGCCCTCGGCATCGTCGGCAGGATCGTCATTAAAAATGAGACCACCGTCAAAGTTTACGGTGCCACCACTTACAGCGATCCCCGCAAATTCAACGTCTCCGGCACCACCGTTAACGGTGACGACGTCTGTAAAGGTGTTTGTTTCCCCGTTCAGGATCAGGTTAGCTTCACCATTCTCGCCGCCATCGGCGGTGATAGTGGTGGTCCCGGTTACGGTCGTATCACCGTTGACCGTCATGTTCAGATCCACCCCTTCGGTAGTGGAGCTGTTGGTGAGATCTAGGGTGCCGCCATTCATAAAATCGTTGTCGATTGTCACATCGACCGCGTTATGTGGTGCATCGATTGTGACTGTCACAGCCCCCGCACCGGACAGGTCGACTGATTCGATTGTCTGATTGTTTTCACCGTCCGCACCGGTGATTGCGAGCGTTCCGGTTGTGCCCGTAACAGCACCGATGGCGGTGTTGTCGTTACCCGTATCGGTGAGGGTGAAGGTCACGATGTCTACATCATCGCCAGCAGAGGCGGTTACATCGCCGCTTGCCGTATCAAGAGTAGGCCAAGTCGAATTGTCATCCAGAACCTCCTGCGCAGCCGCTGGGTTCTGGGTTGCGACCATGGTGGTGAAGGCGAGGGCGGAAATGCCCCCCATCAAGACAGCCCTGTGGCTGAATTTAAAATTGGATACCGGCATCTTTAAAATCTCCCGCCGTAAAAACAGATATAATTTTCAATAGTGTTAAAAATACATACAAAGTTTAAATATGAGTCTGAATAGTTGTGAGGCGGAAAAAAATCAACTATAGAATGCGTAAATTTCATACTTTCAGGCAGTCATTTTCCGCACTGTGACCAGATCGCAACAAGTTTGCGTTCGCTAATAGAGGGAGAGGCAGGACGCGTGAGGCGCACAAAGAAAAGGCCCTGCCGGGATGGGCAGGGCCTTTTCCATGGTTATCCGGTTGTTGGAGAACCGGTTTTCGATGGTCTGCTTCCTCAGTCCCTTTTCAGGGACGTGAGGTGCTGAAACTTACCACTTGTTCATTTCAGCTTTCAGATTCGCGTCCAGCTGGTCGAGGAACTGGTTGGTCGTCAGCCAGGGCTGGCTCTCACCGATGAGCAAGGCCAGATCCTTGGTCATGTGGCCCTGTTCGACCGTATCGACACAGACCTTCTCCAGTGTCTTGGCGAATTTCACGACATCGGGTGTGTCGTCGAAAATGCCGCGATAGTTGAGGCCCTGGGACCAGGCAAAGATCGAGGCGATCGGGTTGGTGGAGGTTTCCTTGCCCTGCTGATGCTGGCGATAGTGGCGGGTCACCGTGCCGTGGGCGGCCTCTGCCTCAACCGTTTTGCCATCGGGTGTCATCAGGACAGAGGTCATCAGACCGAGGGAGCCGAAGCCCTGGGCAATCGAATCGGACTGGACGTCGCCGTCATAGTTCTTGGCGGCCCAGAGGAAGTCGCCGGAGTTTTTGAGCGCGAACGCCACCATGTCATCGATCAGGCGATGTTCGTACCAGATGCCGGCTTCCTTGAACGTGTCTTCGAATTCCTGCTCATAAACCTCCTGGAACAGATCCTTGAAACGGCCATCATAGGCTTTCAGGATGGTGTTCTTGGTGGAGAGATAGACCGGGTATTTCCGCATCAGGCCATAGCGCATGCAGGCACGCGCGAAACCACGGATCGACTCGTCCAGGTTATACATGGCCATGGCCACGCCGGAACTGTCGAAATTGAATACCTGATGGCGGATTGTTTCGCCTTCCGGATCATCCGGGGTAAAGGTGATGGACAGCATGCCGGGGCCGGGTACCAGAAAATCGGTCGCGCGATACTGGTCGCCAAAGGCGTGACGGGCGACAACAATCGGTGCGGTCCAGCTTGGGATCAGGCGGGGCACGTTCTTGCAGACGATCGGCTCGCGGAAAACGGTGCCGTCCAGAATGTTCCGGATCGTGCCGTTCGGGGAACGCCACATCTGTTTCAGGCCAAACTCCTCAACCCGGTCTTCATCCGGGGTGATGGTGGCGCATTTTACACCAACGCCATGTTCCTTGATCGCCTTGGCGGCGTCGATGGTGATCTGGTCATCGGTCTCATCGCGCTTTTCAACACCAAGGTCGTAATATTTGAGGTCGACGTCGAGATAGGGAAGAACAAGCTTCTCCTTGATGAAGGACCAGATGATCCGTGTCATCTCATCCCCGTCCAGTTCGACAACCGGGTTTTTCACAGAAATTTTTGCCATTTCGGTACCGCTCCCTTGAATCCTATAGGCCTAAACGGGCACAGATACGTGCCGGGCTGGTGAGCACCGGTCGCAATCACAGGCGTGGAACGGTTCCGTCCCATCACGAACCTGTTCCTTCACGAAATTACCGTGCGAATTTGAGTGCAGAAACTACTCAAACCCAAGCGATCCGGCAACCTTGATCCGCGCTGTTTATGCGTTCCTGGGGATCAGGCGCTCTATAAACGGGGGGAGGGCAAAGGCCGCCTGGTGCATGGCCGGGCTGTAATAGCCTGTCTCGATACCGGCGTGTGAAAACCGATCTTCCAGCACCGAAAGATCAATCGGGGCGGCCAGATCCGTTTCCTTGCTGGCCCACATCAGCGACATATGTCCGCCGATATAGGTTGGGGTCACGGTCACATAGCTGCCCACCTGTGGGAAGAGGGAGGCGAGAAGCTGCCAGGCCTCTGTAAACTCCGCCCCCTGATAGATCGGAACGCCGGTCTGGAACACCGCGACACCGCGCGGCGTCATGGCATCGCGCAAGCGGCTGTAGAAGGTTTCGCCGAACAGGATCTCTGCGGGACCAACCGGGTCCGGGCGGTCTGCGATGATCAGGTCATATCGTCCCGCCGCCTCCGGCGCTGCCAGAAACTCAAAAGCGTCAACCGCGTGGACCGAGAGGCGCGGGTCGTCAAAGGCGCCGTTATGGACCTTTGGCAGATGGGTTTTCGAATGCTCGATCACCTTGTCATCGATATCGACCAGGTCGACATGTTTGACCGAACTGTGCTTCAGGATCTCTTCTGCAACCGCACCATCGCCACCGCCAACGATCATGGCGTTCTCAATCCCGTCCAGTGCCACGATCGGCAGATGGGCCAGCATCTCGGAATAGGTGAACTCGTCCAGTTCGGTCAGCTGGATAATGTCGTCCAGCACCAGAACCCGGCCATGGGCAGCGCTTTCAAAGATCATCAGATCCTGAAACTTTGTCTTCTCCTCCACCAGGACCGATTGGATATCAAACGACTGATAGTAGCCCGGATGCAGGGTTTCATAGACTTTGCGGGTGCTCATCTCTCGGTTCTCCTACGGCCAGGTTACGCGGCGACGCGCTTGCGATCCAGTTCGTCCTGATCCGCCGCATCTTCAGCGGCCCAGAAAGGACGGCCCGCCATACAGACATAATGGTCGGTATAGAAGCCGTTGAACCGTGTGCGATAGGCGTTGGAATAGGCGCCCATCTTGCCGATCTCGATCCAGTCACCGGTTTTGACATTGTCGGTGATGGTGAACGGTCCCGGGCAGGAATCGACACTGTCACAGGTTGGCCCGAACAGCTGGAAACCATTGGTCTCACCCTCGATCACGCGAGCGGCCCCTTCGCCCTGACGCAGGACCTGCATCGGGAAATACGGGCCAAGGTATTTCAGCTCTGACAAGCCGCCAAAGACACCATCATTCAGGAACAGGTCTTCGCGGCGACGCAGGTCAACCCGAACCAGCATGGACTGACCCACACCAACCAGACCCCGGCCCGGCTCACAGCGCAGGTGGCAGGGGCCGATGAAGCCCAGTTCTTCGACACTGGTGGCAATTGCCTCTGCATAGGCGGTGAACTCGCCCTCATTGCCGGTATAGGTCGCCGGGAAACCACCGCCCACATCCAGAACATCCAGGGGGACACCCGCCATGGCCTGAACCCGGCGACAGATCTCAAGGGCGCGCTGGAACGCACCCGGATCGGTGCAATAGGACCCGACATGGAAAGTCAGACCGGTGCGATAGCCGCGATGATGAATTTCGGCCAGCAACTGGGCTGCCTCATCCAACGGCGCGCCGAACTTGCCAGAGAGGTCCATGGCGGCCTGACCGCGCGGCATTTCCACGCGTACAGCCAGCATCACCGCGCCATGATCACCCCCCGCAATCGCGGTATCAATCTTGTCCAGCTCATCAATATGGTCGAGGGAATAGGCCTTCACGCCAAATTCGTGATAGGCGCGCTCAATCGCGAAATCCGGTTTTACGGGGTGCATGAAATGACACTCTGCGTCTGAAAACAGACCGTTAATCATCTCAATCTCGGCGATAGAGGCGGTGTCAAAATGCCGGACGCCGCCATCGTAGAGTGCCTGCAGAACCATCGGGTGGTCGTTGCATTTGACGGCATAGAGGACGTCGCCCGGAAAGACGGAAATTGCGTTCTCTGCCGTCTCGGCCAGAACCTCTGGATACAGGATATGCACCGGCCGCTCATGCGAAACCGTTGATACAAAAGTAGATATGTCGCGATAAGCTTCGCGCATGGGTCGACCCTCCCAATTAGTCTGGTGCCATACGGATATGACCCCAGAGGTTAACCGGTGAATCGAGCCGCTGCGCGCTTAACAGGTCTTACCCGCGGCTCTACCCGCAGACGCAAGCCCGCTTTGGCTCTTTTCCTTGGTATGTACCGGGCGATATCGGTGATTTTGATGCCGATGTCTAGGGTAAAAATTCACTTTTCTCCTGATTTTTTTGCATAGCGCCAATCTGTGTTCTGCATGTCACAGTTTCGGGACAGCGTCCCGCGCTTTACCCCGGCTTTCGAGACGCTGCGCGGCGGATGTCCTCTGCGGCCAGTGCATAGTGATTATACAGGTCGCTGGGCGTCCCGGTCTGGCCGAAATCCTCCACACCCATGGGCGCGACGGAATGCCCGCGAACGGACCCCATCCAGGCCAATGAGGCCGGGTGCCCGTCGATCACCGTGCAGAAACGGGCATGTGGTGCCAGCGGTTCCAGCAGGTTTTCGATATGGGCCATTTCACCGTCGTCCTGGCCCTTGATGCGCAGGCGTTCCAGACGCTGCCAGTCATTATAGAGGCGGTCAGCGGACGTGACGGCGAGCAGACCTGCCCCCGGGAAATCCGCTATCAGGTCCTCCCAGGCGGCAATGGCCTGGGGTGCGACAGCGCCGGTGTAGACAATTGCCAGATCGCAACCCTCATCCGGCTCCTTATACCAGTAGGCGCCGAGACGGATGTCCGCGCGGGTTTTGTCGCTCAACTCCCGTTTGGGTTGGGCGAGCGGCCGTGTGGAGAGGCGCAGATAAATGGAACCGCCATCCTCGTCCTGCATGTGGTTGAAGCCGAACCGCATGATTTCCGCCAACTCGTCGGCGAATGAGGGTTCGTAGGAGAGGAGACCCGCCTGACCAATCCCGATAAGCGGGGTTGATATGGATTGATGGGCCCCCCCTTCAGGCGCAAGTGTGACACCGCTTGGTGTGGCGACCAGCATGAAACGTGCGCCCATATAGCAGGCGTAGTTCAGGGCATCGAGACCGCGGGAAATAAACGGGTCGTAGAGCGTGCCGATCGGCAGCAGGCGCCCCCCGAACAGGCTTTCTGACAAACCAAGGGCGGCCAGGTTCAGAAACAGGTCGTTCTCTGCGATGCCGAGCTCAATATGCTGACCCTTTGGCGAACGCCCCCATTTCTGTGCGCTCGGCACCTTGCGGTCACGAAAGGCGTCGGCCTTGTCATGCCGCCCGAAAAGACCGCGCTGGTTCACCCAGGCCCCCAGATTTGTGGAAACGGTAACGTCGGGCGAGGTGGTGACGATCCGGTCCGCCAGCATGCCGCCTTCGCGGGCGATTTCGTTCAGGATGCGGCCAAAGGCCTCCTGCGTGGAAGCTTTCTCCTGAACCGTCAGTGTCAATTGATCGGGAACGGGCAACCGTTGATCGGCCAGATGAAAAGTTTTGCGCGCTGCATAGGGGGCCTTTTCCAGGAAACTGTTCAGGCGCGCATCTGGCAGTTTGGTCGCGCTGAACTTGTCCCATTCCCGGCCTTCATCAACGCCTTGCTGCGCGCGCCATGCATCCATCTGGTCCGGTGTCATCAGGCCGGCATGGTTGTCCTTGTGGCCCATCAGGGGCAGGCCGTATCCCTTGATCGTGTAAAAGATAAAGCAGGTTGGCCGGTCGTCCTTTACCTGATCAAAGGCATGGAGGACGGCCTCCATGCTGTGGCCACCCAGATTGGTCATGACCGCGTGAAGCTCGTCATCACTGTATGAGTCCAGCAAGGCATAGAGATCGTCATAGGCCTCTTCCGCCGGACTGATATCCTGCAGAATCTGACGCCGCCAGGCGGGGCCGCCCTGAAAGGCGAGGGCCGAGTAGACATCATTCGGGCATTCATTGATGAACTTTTTCAGAAGCTCCCCACCGGGCAGCTTGAATGCGTCCATCTGCTTCCGACCATATTTCACAGTCACAACGTTCCAGCCGACGGAGCGGAACATGCGTCCGATGACGCGGAACAGATGCTCGTTAACGACGCCGTCCAGGCTTTGCCGGTTGTAATCGATGACCCACCAGACGTTGCGGATATCATGCTTCCAGGTATCCATCAGGCATTCGTATATATTGCCCTCGTCCAGTTCCGCGTCGCCGACAATGGAAATCATCCGGCCGGGCGGTCGCTCGTCGCCGATGATCCCTTTCTGGCGCAGGTAATCCTGGGTGAGTGCTGCGAAGTTGGTGACAGCAGCCCCCAGACCGACGGAGCCGGTTGAGAAGTCGACCGTCTCATTGTCCTTTGTTCGGGACGGATAGGATTGCGCGCCGCCAAAGGCCCGGAACTTTTCCAGCTTCTCCTGCGTCTGATTGCCGAACAGGTACTGAATGGCATGCATCACGGGCGATCCATGGGGCTTCACCGCGATCCGGTCATCCCGGTTCATGATGTGGAAATAGAGCGCCGTCATAACCGTCGCGATCGACGCGCAGGAGGATTGATGGCCGCCGACCTTCACGCCGTCCACATTTTCCCGCAGGTGGTTGGCGTTATGGATCGTCCAGGTGCTGAGCCAGCGGACCTGTTTTTCCAGATCCTCCAGGGTCTCAATATCCGTAGGGCTATATCCGGGTGTTTTGTCACCGGCAAAGGTCAGCAATCCGTCAGGGCTCATTTTAGATGCTCGATTCATTAGGATGGGGTCATTTGAGCATCATAGAGCCTGTACGCCGAAGTTTCTTGCCAATTATCGCTGTGTTTCATACAAATTTTAGAGTTTTCAATAATAATTATGCAGTCTGTTAGAGGATTTTACTAATGCTGGACCTGGACGCGATAGATCGCAAAATCATAGAGGCGGTGTCGATGGACGGGCGCATCACAAATGCTGCCTTGAGTGAACAGGTTGGCCTGTCGCCGACACCCTGTTTGCGACGGGTCCGTCGCCTGGAAGATGAGGGGGCGATTGACGGGTATGCCGCGCGTGTATCGGAAGAAGCCTGGGGTTCCCCGTAAGTGCCTTTGTATCGGTCAAACTGTCCCGCCAGACCGACGAAGAATTGAAACAGTTTGAAGCTGCAATCCGCAACTGCGCCGAGGTGATGGAATGTTATCTGATGACGGGTCAGCGGGATTACATGATGCGTGTTGTTGCCCGGGGTTTGTCTGACTACGAACGGTTTCTGACAGAAACCCTGACCCGGATCCCCTGCGTCGCCTCCATCGAGTCTTCGCTGGCGCTGCGAACGGTCAAATCGGGCTCTGTGCTGCCCCTATGAGGCCTCAACTGACGGGGCGCAGTGGCGTTGGTTCGGTGTTGCTGTCGTCGCCGTTCTCTCCGTCGCCGCCTTCGTTGTCGTCTTTATCATCGCTTTCGCCCTCCAGCTTGGCGGCTTCCGCCTCCAGCTTGCGGTAGGTCGTGAAGGCGAGGGGGATTGTTGCCAGATAGACGATGAGGATCATGAATAAAGTGACCCAGGGGCGCCCGGCAATTCCGGCAGCCGCCAGGCCAACAACCGCCATGATTGGCAGCAGGAAACGCCCGGGCAGCTTGAACTTCTTAAAGGAATAGCTCGGGATTTCGCTGACCATCAAGAGGCCGACCGCGACCGTCCAGACCGCTATTGCAGCAACGGGAGGGGGTGTTTCCGCCTCAAAGGCAAGGGTTGCGATAATAGGCAGCAAGGCCAGCCCAGCACCTGCCGGTGCGGGCACGCCCTGAAAATAGTTATAGGCATAGGCAGGCAGCGTATCGATGCGGCTGTTAAAACGCGCCAGGCGTAATCCACAACAGACCGCCAGGAAGAGCGCGATGGCCCATCCAAACCCGCCCAGCGTGCTCAGAGACCAGAAGAACAGGATAAAAGCGGGTGATACCCCAAAAGCAACGAAATCGCTGAGTGAATCCAGCTGCGCGCCAAACTCGCTGCTGGCGTTGAGCAGGCGGGCCATGCGGCCATCAAGCCCATCCAGGAGCGCGGCAATCAATATGGCCCCAACGGCAAAATCCCAGCGCTCTTCCAGCGCAAAGCGGATGCCCGTTAACCCGGCGCAAGTTGCAGCAACCGTTATCGCGTTTGGCACCAATCCCTGCACAGAAACGCCACGCAGTGAATTGGGGCGTCTCGATTTGCGGCGTTTTCTGGATGAGGGGAGCATGGGGCCTGCCTGTCTCGATCAGATCGATCTAGTGGCGGACGCTGGTCAAGGCAGCCGCGTTTTTCTTTGCATCGAAATCGGCCAGAATTGTTTCGCCCGAGATCGTCTTCTGACCCTCGCAGACAAGTGGTTTCACATTGGCCGGAATATAGACATCAACCCGGCTGCCAAAGCGGATCATGCCGAAACGCTCGCCCGTGCGGACATCCTGTCCCGGTTCCAGGTCGCACAGGATGCGGCGGGCAACCAGGCCAGCGATCTGGACAAACCCCACGGGTTTTCCGTCAATCGTTTCCATCATGATGGATTGCCGCTCATTGTCTTCACTGGCCTTGTCGAGAGATGCGTTCAGAAACTTGCCCGGGCGATAATGCAATTTTGTGATATGTCCGGCGGTTGGAATCCGGTTCACATGAACATCAAACACATTCATGAAAACGCTGATGCGGAGCATTTCAGGGCCGGCATATTCCAGTTCAGGCGGCGGGTTCACCTTGCGGATCATTTGCACGACACCATCTGCCGGGCTGACGACCAGACCGGGACGCAGAGGGGTTGTCCGCTGGGGGTCCCGAAAGAAATAGACGCACCACAGTGTTAAAAGTCCGCCGATCCAATAGAGAAACGAGCCGCCAATCAGTCCCGCGATAATCGTCAGAATGATGAACAGCGTGATAAACGGCCAACCCTCGCGATGGATTGGGACCAACAGGGGTTTGACGACTTCAATTGGGGACATGATGGTGAAACCCGTTCTGGCTGTTGTTGCGACCGTGGATCAAATTCCGCTGATGGGTGGAAACTAGTGTTCAAGCCCCAGCGGGACAAGGGGAAAGCCTCGAAAAGGCGACATTTACGCGCTGTTTCGACGAGGGCCTGAATAGGCGCTAATTGGTGGAGCTGTCCGGAATTTGAAAGATCTGGCCCGGGTAAATCAGATCAGGATCCCGGATCTGTGAACGGTTCGCCTGATAAATCTCTGTAAAGGCCATGCCGCTGCCCAATTTTCTTCTGGCGATCCGCCACAGAGAGTTACCGGGCTGAACCACGACCAGGGTGGATCCCGTTTCAGCGACCACAGGTTCAGCACGGCTGAAGGGCAGTTCAAGGCGCGCCGCAACCTTTTCATCCACCAGTGCATCAAGACGAAGGGTGTAGACGCCGGGTGCAACCTTGTCTGACGGTTCGACGCGCCATCCGCCGTCTGAATTCACGGTACCTTCGCCCATGAATTTATTGTCCAGATAGGTTCTTACCAGGGCACCTGGCGTACCGGTGCCAGACAGGAAGACGGTACCGGTCTCGTCATAATCGACCAAATCAAGCGCCAATTCGCCGACCGGTGCAGCAACAGACCCCGGAACACTCGCCGGTTTTTGCAGGATCTTGGTTTCACCCACTTCAGGCTCTTTTGGTACCAGCAGCGCCACAGGGCCGCTATCCTGCTCTGCGTTGTCACTGGCAACATTTTGAGCCGCCTCGGGAACAACCACCACAACAACGCTAGAAGATTCCCTTTCGACACCTGTCTCATCGACGGATTTCAGGGAGAGCTCGTAGCTGCCGGGCGGAAGGGGCTCTGTTGGCAAAAAGACCCATTCGCCGCGGGCATCGGTCTCAACCGACCCGATTTCCTTGCCATCAGCGATAATTGCCACCTTTGTATTCGGGGCACCACGACCTGCAAACACAGAATCGCCCTGACGGCTCAACCGAACCACGTCGAAGGCCGGAATGATTGGGTCCGGAACGGTCTTCAGGACCGGGGGCGGTTCAACAGCGGCGGCTGGTTGTTCAGGGGCCTGCAGTGTTTCGGGAACAGCGGCGATCTGACTTGCGGCGCTCGCAGTTTCTTCCGGCTGTGATGCTGCGGGGCTTTGTTCAACAATCGACGGGGCAGGCGCAACCGGTTGAACCGGTTGGGCTGTTTCAGCGGCGGTGGTGGTCTTTCGGGTTGCCTGTTCGACGACTTCCTGGGCGGCTGATGCGCCGTCTTTCTGGATAATGGTCACAGCCTCTTTCACGACCTCTTCGATATCACTTGGTTTGGCGTCTGTGAGTGATTCCGATTGGTCCTGGGTTACTGGCGTGGGAGGTGTCGGTGCCGGCAGGGCGGAGGTTTCACTTTGTTGTCCGGCAAGCGCCTCTTCAGCCGCAATCTGGGCCTGCTGGCGCGCCATTTCCGCGGCCTCCTCGGCGGCGATCTCAGCAGCGGTTTTCTCGGTACTCGTCGCAGCAGTGCCGGTATCCGTTGTGAGGACCGGTGCTGGCGTGGTGCCCTCTGTGCTGGTCCCCTGAGGGACTGTGTTCTGCGGTGCTACACCGTTGTCAGCTTTACTGGCAGGCGCGTCCTGGGTCGTCACAGCGGAAGAGCCGGGTTCAGGTGCCCCTTCCTGATTGCCCAGGAAATTCAGCCCGATGGCGATGATCACGATCACCCCGCCAAGGATACCGATTAGACCAGCTTTGTTCACCCGTTTACCCCAATTCCATGCCTGTTTACGGCCATATAAGCCGCGAAACCCGCGACACCAGACCTAACGCTTGAAACCCCAAGCCATGCTGCATTGCCCCACCCACCGGGACGCATCCGTATGTTTTCCAACAATTCGCCAAAAAATCAAACTATTACCATAATTTAGCGCGATTCTTTCGTTGAGAGGAGGCCAAACCCTGTCATAGGGTGATGAGCGCGGTCCTTAACCCGGGAGACATAAGATGCGTGAAATGAAAATCTGGGACCTGCCAACCCGCCTTTTTCACTGGGCGCTGGTGGCCTGTGTGTTGGTGTCCTGGGGCAGCGCTGAGTGGGATTACTTCACGATCCATTATTACTCTGGATATTGCGTCATGACGCTCATCCTGTTCCGGCTGGCCTGGGGTGTCTTCGGCAGCGACACCGCGCGAATATCGGCGCTTTTTACCTCACCCGGACGTGTTATCCGTTACGCAATCGGTCTTCCATCCCGCGAGACGGAGGAGCATGCCGGACATAACCCGCTCGGGGGCTATGCGGTGCTGGCGCTTTTGGGCCTGTTGGCGGCACAGGTCGCATCAGGCCTTTTCGCGCAGGATATTGATTTTATCAATTCTGGGCCCTTGGCGGATATGATTTCTTTTGATGCGGGGCAGGAATCATCCGAATTGCATCATCTGTTGTTTGATGTTCTTTTCATTCTGGTCTGCGTGCATATCGCGGCAAATCTGTTCTATCTCGTCTACAAGAAGCAGAACCTGATCCGTGCCATGTTCACGGGTTGGCAACGCTTTTCTGACAAGGGGCCCTTCACACCGCCAACACTTGTGCCAACAACAAGGGCGGCACTCCTGCTGGTCATCGCCGCCCTCGTTACGTCATTTGTGGTGTTTGTACTGCCCGGCCTTTGACCGGGCGCCTCAAACCCTTAAAGAGTTTTTATTTCTTCTCACGATAGGTTTGATGGCAGCCGCCACAGCTGGCCTTGGCCATGGCGCCGTATTGGGCACCAATCGCACTTTTGTCGCCCCCTTCGATCAACTCGGCGAGTTTGCCTGTATCCTCTGCCATGGTAGCTGAGATCTTCTTGAACCCGGCCATGTCTGACCAGATTGTTGCCAGTGCGGTTGTCTTTACACCGACACCCGCATCGTCCTTGCCGGAGCCTTCCGGGAACCAGGACGGAATGTTTTTGGCGATTTCTTGCATTGCGAGCGCGTGCCCCTTGGCTTCTTCTAAGGTTCCTGATCCACCAAGGAGACCTTTCAGATATTTCATATGACCACCAAGTTCTTTCATTTTGGCCTGGCGTGCCTTGATCGTATCGTCCACGCCAGCGGCGTTGGAGACGGCAAACGGGGCAATTGCAAAAGAACTGACGACGAGGGCAAGGGTAAGTTTGCGGGTGAAATTGGTCTTCACGGGCTGCATGAAAAAATCTTCTGTTCCGTCGGGTTGGTTTAGGTCAAAAAACTATATAGGTTTTTCCGGTGTACCGGCTATGTCGTGTTTCAATTTGCTGTGAAAATCAGGCGTTTATAGGGCAAACCCGGTTAATTGCGCAGTAATTGTATATTAATCCCTGGCAGGAGCAGTTTTGATCAATGAGTAAACTATCGACAGTGTGTGTGTATTGTGGGTCGTCTTCCAATGTCCGGAAGTCCTATAAGCAGGCGGCCAGACAGTTGGGTGCCGCACTGGTCGAAGCCGGCATCGATCTGATCTATGGTGGTGGGGATGTCGGCATCATGGGGATCACGGCTGAGGCGGTTTTAAGCAATGGGGGAAAGGTAACCGGCATTATTCCCGAATTCCTTGAAAAGTCAGAAATTGGAAAGGACAACCTCACTGAGTTGATGGTTGTGCCCTCCATGCATATCCGCAAACAGCATATGGCCGAGATGTCGGATGGCTTTATCGTCCTGCCGGGCGGTTTCGGGACATTGGACGAATTGTTCGAAATCCTGACCTGGCGACAGCTTTCCCTGCATAACAAGCCGATTGTCATCGTCAATATTGATGGGTATTGGGACCCGCTGGTGCAGATGGTCGACCATATTGTTGCTGAGGGGTTTGCCGCGGAAAAGAACCTGTCATTAATCCAAATTGTGTCGCGGGTCGACGACGTTGTGTCAGCATTGGAGGCAGGCGCAGCGGAGGACAACAGCGTCAGTGTTGAGCGCTTGTAACAAAGCCCGGTGGCGCCAACTGGTCTTATTACATAAAATCATTGTTTAATACTGTATATTAGAAAACCTCTGTTTGCCCTGTTCAGTACTGGAATATGATGAATTCCTTCTATACTGAGTGGGAAGTTGTAGGTATATCGGAAATTCCAGGCGGGTCTTGTGGCGGATCAGTATAAGTTAACACGCACATATCAGAAGCTGGTGGCTGATACCACGATCAATTCGTCGACGTTGCTGTCGACGGATTATTTAAACCATTTCAACGAATTGGTGATGCTGATCGACCTCATTCCCGATATGCCTGATATGCTGGAGGAAGCGCAGGAATGGCGCCCCAAGACATATGCAGAGCATTTCCGGGATTCGTCCTTTACCCATAAAGACCTGGCGATCGCTGCATATGACCAGGCGCTGGATGAGGATCGCGACGCCTTGGAAAGAACGGTCGCGGTGATGAATGAAAAGGCGGAAACCGGGTTGTCGGATATCCAGACCCTTTTGGCCCAGGCGGATGAGGCTAAGCTTCGGAACACCTGCGGTGCGTGCAGTTCCGAGCTGCAGGGTTTTATCGATTCCTGCAGCGGCATCATCAATGGCGTCGAAGGCGCGGCATCTGCGGCAATGGCGAAAATCGACGCCGGCCCGGTTTCCCCGGAAGCGGATCAGGAAACCGTCTCCGAAGAAGAGGCGGTCGTTATGGACCAATCCGCCATCGACGCCTTGTTCGACTGATCCTTCTTATTCCGCCGGTTGACCCTCAGGCTCAACCTGTACCTGCTTCTTCGATCCCAGTCGCTTGCGCCAAGCCGAAACATTGGCCCGGAGCATCAGAAGACTGGGGGTGACAAGCAGGGTCAGTAGCGTGGCAAAGGCAAGGCCAAAGACGATTGCGGTTGCCAGTTGCACCCACCATTGGGTTGAAGGGGCACCCACCGAAACTTCCCGGGTGATGAAGTCGATATTGGTCTGAAGCACCATCGGCAACAGACCGAGAATGGTTGTGGTTGTTGTCAACAACACCGGGCGCAACCTTTGTGCACCGGTTTTCAGGATCGCGGTGCGAATATCCTTTTCCGTTTTCTTCAGATAGTCGAACGTATCGATCAGGACAATGTTGTTGTTCACCACGATCCCGGCCAGTGCGATCACCCCAATACCGGACATCACAATGCCAAAGGGTTCCTGCAAGACCAGTAATCCCAACATCACCCCAACGGTTGACATGATCACGGCTGAAAGGATCAAGAAGCCCGAATAGAAGCTGTTGAACTGGGTGACCAGGATGACGGCCATCAGGAAGAGGGCGACGCCAAAGGCCTTTACGAGGAAGTCCTGGGCCGCAGCCTGTTCTTCGTCCTCGCCTTTGAATGTGACGTCGATGCCAGCCGGCAGGTTCGCTGTCACCAACCATTCCTTCAACGCGTTCACCTTGTCCGTCGGCAATATGCCTTCATCGACATCGGCTTTGACAAAGCTGATCCGCTTGGCATCAACACGACGGAGCAGGCCGGTTTTCGGTTCGGCCGATCGTGTCACGAAATTCCCCATCGGAACGATGCTGTCTGAAGTCCCGATGCGAATGCGGTCCAGTTGATCGAGTGAACGATACTCTTCCGGAAACCGGACAAGAATATCGACCTCGTCATCGCTGTCATCCGGTCTGAAATCGGAGATTTTCAACCCTTTGGTGACCAGTTGAACGAAGTTACCGATCAGTGCGATATCAACACCAAACTTTGAGGCCTGAGCCCGATCAACCCCGATTTCCCATTCGATGCCTGGAACCGCCCTGGAGTCTTCAATGTCTTTCAGGCCTTCCATGCTTTCGAGTTTATCCCGTACGATTTGAACACCGGTATCCAGCAAAGCCGGGTCACGGCTGGTCATCTCGATATGAATTGGTTTGCCGGTCGCCGGGCCTGAATCGGGCTGGGATACCTCAACATCGATTCCGGCAAGATCGCTGGTTCTGGTCCGAATATCATCCTTGATCACCGCCGCGGCGCGGCGTTCGGACCAGGTGACGAATTCAAGCTGGATCTTGCCGACAATGTCTTCGGCCGCGTCGTCGCGGGTCTCAAACTGTCCGGAAGAGGAATAGATCGATTTGAACTCGCCCTTGTCGGCCTGTAGTTCAAAAATGCGATCTTCAACTTCGCGAACCAGGAAATCACGCTCATATACTGACATGTTGCCGCGCGCGTGAATGTTAACGATCAGCTGCTCGGGTTCGATTTCCGGAAAGAATTCAACACCCTTGCCAAATTGGCCATAGGCCATAAACGACCCGACCAGAGCGGCGACGGCCAGCCCGACAACAAGGCTGGGCAGGCGCAGGGCAGCACTCAACACCTTCACGTAGATCCGGGTGAAGCCGCCTAATTTGGACAGGTCGTTTGCATCCTCTTCCGCATGGCGAGCGCGTATTGCTGCCCGGTCTTCTTCGCGACCTTCCAGCAAGCGTCCCAGGAACAGGCCTATCCGCCAGCCGATATACAATCCGGCAATCCCCAAGACGCCGGCCAATACCGGACCGAAATCCGCCATGGCGGGGGCAAGTTCTGCCAGTCCCATCCCCGTCGCACCCATACCGGCGGCTGTCACCAGCGCGAATACGATACCGACAATGGTTGCCAGGTTGGTTCCAAGAACCGGGATAAAGATCAACGCCATGAGCAAGGATGCGGCCAGTGTCGCGATGAGCGTGATGGGCAGGAATTTCATGAATTCCCCAACAATTCCCGGCCAGAACAGAAGGGGCATGAAGGCTGCCAGTGTTGTTGCGGTGGACGCGATAATCGGGAGCGCCATGCGTTTTGCCGCCTCGCCATAGGCGGTTCGTTTGTCGGCCCCTTCAGACAGGCGTCGATCGGCGAATTCGGTAACAACAATCGCCCCGTCGACCAGCATGCCAACCGCCAGAATAAGGCTGAACAGGACAACGACATTCACGGTCAGCCCAATTGTGTTAAGGACCAGTATCCCGGCAAGGAACGATCCCGGGATTGCGATGCCGACAAGCAGACCGCCCCGCAGGCCCAAAGCCCCAACCACGACGATCATGACCAGCAAAATGGCCGAAAGGACGTTATTCTGCAGATCGGTCAGCATCTGGCGGATATTGGTCGACTGATCCTGGCTAAAACCGATTTCAACCTCTGCTGGCCAATCCGCGCTCTCTTCCGCGACGATGGCGCGTACCTTCTCAATCGTCTCGATTATGTTCTCACCGGTACGCTTTGACACTTCCAAGACTAGGGCCTGCTCACCGTTTACACGGGCGAAGGTGAGGGGGTCCTTAAAGGTCCGCTTCAGGGTCGTTATGTCGGAAACGCGCGTAACGGCATCGCCCTCGGTTTTCACAGGCATGTCCAGGATATCCTGCGCCCCTTCAAACAGGCCGGGTACCTTGATTCCAAACCGTCCTTGCCCGGTGTCCAGGGTGCCAGCCGCAACCAGCAAGTTTGATCGCGAAATCGAACTCAGCAGTGTTTGGGCATCGATGCCATAGCTTTCCAATAACACCGGATCGATAATCAGCTCGACCGCTTCATCTCTGTCCCCGACGATGACCGCTTCCAGAACTTCGGGAATGCTCTCGATCGAATCCTGCAGATCGCGGGCGAGGCTCAGCAAAAGGCGCTCTTGAACTGGACCGGCCAGCGTCACACTGAGAACCGGAAACAGGCTCAGATTGACCTCATGAACTTCAGGCTCATCGGTATCTTCAGGCAGCTCAGGTTTTGCCAGGTCGACCTGTTCGCGGACGTCGTCGAGAGCGGTATCCGCATCAAACCCGGCTTCAAATTCCAGCAGGACATTCGCACCGCCTTCATAAGCGGTGGAGCGCATTTCCTTTACACCCTCAATGGACTGGAGTTCCTTTTCCATCGGGCGCACGAGTAAGCGTTCCGCGTCAGCCGGTGAAATCCCCTCGTGATGCATCGTCGTGTAGATGATCGGTATGTTCACATCCGGATCGGATTCTTTCGGGATCGTGGCATAGGCAATCGATCCCGCAATCAGGATAAAAACCAAAAGGGAAATGACCGTTCTGGAACGGCTTAGGGCGGCGTCAATTATAGTCATCTTCTTGCTTTCAAGCGCGATTGATGATGATGCAATCGGGGCTTATGAAGGGTTCTTTTGGTCCGGCATGAACGCGGTGTCCGGCACAGCGTCGACACGGTCCCCTTCCAGAACAAATTCCTGTCCTACAGAGATCAGTTGAAGCGTGTCTGGCAGGCCAGCCACCCAGAGCCCTTCGCGGGAATTCTGGATCACTTCAACCGGGTTGAAGACAACGCGCCCGGAATCGTCGACCGATTTCAGACCAACTGTGCCCCGATCATTCAGCGTCAGAAGCGCGGGGGAAATCAGATGGGCCCTTCGATTTGCAGTGGGCAACAGGACCTCTGCGGTGACACCGGATTTGATCTGTCCCTCGGTTCCAGTGACCTCTATCTCAATCTTGAAGGTACGCGTCGATGTATCCGCCTGCGGGGCGATATAGGTGATCACCCCTTCGACACTGCTGCCATCCAGCAAGCGCGTCTCCGTCAGACTGCCTATGCTGATGCCCAGCACCTCGCGTTCCGAGACGTCGGCTACAACGAGCAGCGGGTCGAGGTCGACGATGGTGGCGAGTGGGTCGCCAACGGCAACAAAATCGCCGACTTCCACTTGTTTGGCCATGATAATGCCATCGAACGGGGCCGTAATCCTGGTCTTGGAAAGCTCAATGCGGGCTCGGGAAAGGGCTGATTTCGCGGCTTCCAGCTCTGCCTTGGCTTCGGCACGACGGATCTCAGACTGGAAGCCTTTTTGTGCCAGCCGGCTTGCCGCGTCGAATTCGATTTCGCGCTGCTTGACCCTTGCACTTGCCTCTTCTACCGCGGCGGCACGATCGTTAACCTCGATCTGGGCAATCAAATCACCCGCTTTGACGACGAGGCCGTTTTCGATGTTCAGGTTTCTGATCGACCCCTCCAACTCGGAGGAAAGCGTGCCAGATCTGGACGCTTCGGTGCGCCCGGCCACTCTCAGTACCGAGGCGTGGTTCCGCGCCATACTCTGATAGATCCGGACGGATTGTATGCGCTCGATCTGCTCTGAACCTGCTGTTGTTTCCTCTGCGTTCTTCGCTGAAACCGGCGCTGTTTCTGCCACATTGGTTTCGGCGGGCTGGCCATCCGCGCCTGTCAGCTTGGCAAGCATGTCCGGGTTGCCGGACGCAATCCAGGCCGTGGCCGCGATGGCAAGACCAATCGCGATGAACAGGGACGGGCGCGGCAATTTTCGCGATTTCTTTGGGGAGGGTGCAGGGTTTGGAGGTGTCGTGTTGCTCATGAGGCTTTCCAATACTCATTCAGCCGCGCGGGCCGATGCAGGGATGTCGTTTTTACCCGGGTTTTCGGTCAGATTTATGAAGTCCTGTCTGTGCCGAACCAGAAAATCATGCTCTGTCTGATACACATCGATGCCGAAAAGGCGCACGAAGTGGCGGCCCTTTGACGGGTTGCCTTCGCAGGCTTTCAATTGTTCGACCTTGTTCCTGTACCATTCGATCCGGGCATCTATTGCCTCTGTAACGAAGTCTCTTGGCATTTCCTCTGCAAAGAAGAGGGTGAAGAGGAAGTCTGACTTGAACTTGTCTTCACCCGGCATTTTTGCACTCAACGCAGCGATCAGATGCTTTCGACCATCTTTTGTGAGCTCGTATATTTTCTTGTCCGGTTTTTTTTCCTGGGTTTCTACCGTGCAGGTGACCAGGGCTTCCTCCGTCAATTTGCCCAATGCGGGATAGATGGCACTGAAGCCACCCTCCGCAAAATGGCTAAACGGGCCAGCTTCGAATGCTTTGCGAATTTCGTATCCGCTGGCGGGGCCCATAACCAGCACCCCTAAACATGTCGTTCTGATGTCCATTTTTCTCGCTCTCGTTGATGAGGCGCGTATAGGACAGGTTGATCACTATATCAATAGAAAATATATCAATCTGATATATGTCAAAAAGGAATAGCAATATTTGCTTGTTTTCTTGCGGTGTCCCAAACACAAAAATCCCCGCCGGAAGCGGGGAATTTGTTGTGACAGCTGCTGCTTTTTTTTCGCTAGAGCAGCTCTACCGACTCAGCCATAGGTCCTTTTTGACCGGCTTTGGTCGTCAGGCGAACCCGCTGTTCCGGTTCTAATGGTGGGACACCGCATCTTTCCAGCGTCCGCATGGAGAGGAATACATCGCGGCTGCCGTCATCCATAACGACAAATCCGTATCCCTTGCCCGCGTCAAAGAATTTGACTGTGCCATCAATAGGCGGCCCGACAGGGGCATCATCAAAGTCGTTGTAATCCGGCCTCGGCGGACGCGACCCGCGATCCCCGCCGAACCCCCCTCTGGAAGAAGGTTGTTGCGCCGTAGACAGATCAACGGAATGCACCTTGGCAACCTGTTTGCCCCGGTTTGTTTCCATCAGATCAACAACAAGTGTTGTGCCTTCAGGCAAGTTGGTATTTCCAGTTTCAGTCAGTACTGATGCATGAATAAAAACATCCGTCGTGCCCCCTTCTGGCAAGACGAACCCGAACCCTTTACTGACATTGAACCATTTAACGGTTACAGACACGCTCTCATCGGTGACTGCCGGTGGTAAACGACGATCCATTGTTACTGCCCCAAAAACCCCAAATCTGCCGGTAACCCACGTTACCGCTTCCCGGATACAGGATAAGGCTTAATTGTTGAAAACTGCAAACGAAAGACAGCGTTCAGGCGAGGAAAACCGCTATTTCTGGCGGTGTTGGGCATTAAACTTTCCGATTCGCCAGCTATTCGGGACGCCAGGGTCTGACTTTTTCCCAGAAATCAATAATGGCTTTGTAGCCAAATAAGGAAAATAGCCGCCAATTGCGGCTATTTTCACCTCATACCGTTCTAAAATTCGCCACTAAACAGCGTAACCCTTGGCGCTGCGGGCATATCCGTTGTTCAGATCCAGCATCCTTTCCCGCCAGGCATAGACAGGGTCGTCTTCCTTGAGAAGTTTGTGTTCAGATACGGCCCGCGCCCAGGCGAAACCACCAAAAACAATATAGTCGGCCATTGTCGGAGAGGCACCGCCGGCAAAATCCTGCTGTCCGAGCAGAATACGCAAAGGTTGCAGTGATTTCCGGAAGGCGGCGATACTGCCGTCTATGTCTTTGACGAAGTCCTCCAGTGTTGTGCCCAGGGCTTTTTCGCGCGTCGTTCGAAAATAGTCCTTATCCTTCGCATGCAGATGGTCATACACGTCCATCAGGATAATAGGGATCAAACCAGGCTGGACGACGCTTTCGGCCCAGCACTTAACGAAAAGAATACCTGGTTCGGATCCTTCCGGAATAAGCGCTGGATCAGGGCTTTGTTCGTCGAGATAGCGGGCAATATTCCAGCTGTCCCAAACCACCTTGTCGTTGTCCGCCTTGTTTACGATGACCGGTACGCGGGGTTGGTTAGTAAATCCGATAGCGTCCTTTTCGGTAAAGCGCCATGGGATTGTCTCATAGTCCATGCCCTTGTGTTTCAAGGCCATTTTGATGCGCCAGCAATATGGGCTGAACTGGCGGTCGTCCTCCGCACCGGTCAGATCATATAATTGTATCGACATATTATGTCTCCGTATGAAAGCGACAGCCCTGGCAACAGAGCAGGGCAAGCGTTAACGCGATAGCGCTGGCCCCGTGGCAATTTCACGGGGCCGTTATAGTGCTTTAATGCGAGCCGACTGTCTTACATTGTTCCTTTGTAGTTGCCGCCATCCAGCAACAGGTTCTGTCCGGTGATGAAACCGGAGTTTGCCCCGCAAAGGAAAGCGCAGGCATCGCCAAACTCTTCGGGTTCGCCGACCCGTTTGGCCGGGTTTGCTGCCCCGCGTTCTGCCATTACCTGTTCTTTCGGGATGCCCTTTGCCACAGCGGCGCCGTAGAGGCGCTCGGTTGCAAAAGGTCCTGGCAATAGGTTGTTGACCGTTACGTTGTGCTGAACCGTTTCGCGGGCAAGACCGGCGGCAAAACCTGTCAGACCGGTCCGTGCTGCATTGGAAAGACAGAGATCGCCCAGCGGCTGGCGCACGGCAGATGAGGTGATGTTCACGATACGGCCGAACTTGCGCTCAATCATACCGTCAACGGTCGCTTTGATCAGCTCGATCGCCGTTACCATATTGTCGCTGACAGCTTTCAGCCAATCGTCCGGTTCAAATGTGCGAAAATCGCCGCGGGGTGGTCCACCGGCGTTGTTGACGAGGATGTCTGGATCAGGGCAGGCAGCCAGAGTGGCAGCGCGTCCCTCTGCTGTGGTGATATCGCCGACAACGGTGATGACGTTTACGCCGGTTGCATCGCGAATTTCCTGTGCCGTCGCTTCCAGTGCTTCTGCATTTCGGGCCGTAATAACGAGATCAACGCCGTCCTTCGCCAATGACATTGCGCAGGCTTTACCAAGGCCCTTACTGGCCGCACATACGATGGCTTTCCGGCCTCGAATTCCAAGATCCATTGTTCAATCTTCCTTTAACTGGTTTGTCTTTTGGTCGGGTCGAACGCCCGTTCCGTTGTGCATAGAAGTGCTTATTTACACTGAATTAACAAACATTCTCTAAAGTCCAAGGATATTTCCGTATTTTTTTCTGAACTATCGATATTTTAAACAAGGAATTTGATCTTGAATTTGCCGTCTGCCGCCCTTTCGAAGGGCCCGGTCGCCCGGTTTCTGGACAGAATATGGTTCCGTCGGTCGGATGACCCCCGTTTCAGACTTTTTCGAAGTCTTGTGCTGACTTTCGTTGCGTCCGTGATGAGTTCGCTGATCCTGGCGTCCTTTGTGATGATGGTGATGGTGGAGACCGCCGCCACAGAGCGAATAGCCACCCTGAAGGAGGTTCGAAATTTCTATTCGGACAGGATGGGATATGCAGCAAAACTCTCTGCTGGAAATCAATTATGGCAGCATGTGCCTGTTCCAACGACCTTTATGCTGGAATTCGGCGCCAGCCTGCCCGTTGATCGCGGTCGTGTGTCACTTCAAAGCCCCTTGCCATTTGAAACGCGCGGGCCCCGAACACCGAACGAGTTTGCCGAAGAAGCCTGGAATGAGATTGCAAAAAAGAAGGCACCGGGCTTCAAAAGGCTTTCGATCACTTCGACTGGCACGCCCTATCTGGTCGTGGCCCGGCCCGATGTAATGAGTTCGCCTGTATGCGTGGACTGCCACAATAATTTGCCGGAAAGCCCGAGACGCGATTGGAAACTGGGTGATGTCCGGGGCATCTATATAACAGAAACGCCGTTGAGCGGCTCAATCAGATTGATTGTTGCCGGATCGGTCGGCGTCGGTGCGGTCAACGTTGTGTTGCTTGGTTGTTTTTTGGGATGGCGTCGCCGGGCTGAATTAATGGAACGCATGGCCCATGAAGATCCTTTGACAGGGCTTTCAAACCGCCGGTTTTTCGAGAAAGCCCTTCTTGAGCAGGCCCAACGTCAGGATGATGGTGAAGTTTCGGATGTCGCCCTGATGGTTCTGGACATCGACAACTTCAAAAGCGTTAACGACACCTATGGCCACAGTGTCGGGGACGAGGTGATCTGTAAAATCGGACAAATCCTGCAGAGGGGGGTGCGCAACGAAGACCTTGTGGCGCGCATCGGGGGGGAAGAGATGGTTGTCCTTTTGCCCGCAACACCAATCAGAGACGCTGAGATGGTCGGAAAGAGGTTGGTGAAATCCATCGAACGAGCAGATGTATTGAAGCAGCATAATCACTTGGTGACCGTCAGCGCCGGTCTTGCCTGTCGTAATGCTGGCATGGAGGTCGATGCGTTGTTTGAAGCTGCGGACAAGGCGCTTTACACCTCAAAACAAACGGGCAAGAATCGGTTGACGATGGCTGATGGTGCCGCCTGAGGGTCGTTTCTCAAGAGATCCGTGTGCGACATGCTGCGATTTTCCTCCAGAAATTGATGAAAAATCAAAAAACCCAGGCGCGAGTCGTTGATATTAGGGTGTTCGAGTATTCCAAGAATATATTTTTGACAAAAAATGCGATCTTTCCGCGAACGGCTATCGACAAGTCTGGCGTGTCCGATAAAGTTTGATCAAAGTAGTGATCCAACTGCGGAGGGAAATCCTCCGCACGCTGGTTTTTGAACGGGGAATTTCACTAAATGTCTTGGGAGAATTGGACATGAAACTGAAGACTTATATGAAGGGTGCTCTGCTGGTTGCTGCACTGCCAATGTTTATTGGCGCGGCATCGGCTGAGAACACCTTGCGCTGGACCAGTCAGGGCGATGCCTTGACCCTTGACCCGATGGGCCAGAACGAAGGTCCAACCATCATGATGAACCGCCAGATCTATGAAAGCCTCGTGCGTCGGACGTCCGACCTGGTGCTTGAAGGCGCTCTCGCTGAATCATGGGGTCCTGTGGGCGACAATGCCTGGGAATTCAAACTCCGTAAGGGCGTTAAGTACCACGACGGTGCCGATTTCACCGCAGAGGACGTTAAATTCTCAATCGAACGCGCTGCGATGGAAAGCTCTGACTTTAAAGAGCAAGTGGCGTCGATCACTGAGGTCAAGATCATTGATGATCACACGGTTCATCTGATCACCGACGGACCCAACCCGATTCTGCCGAACGAATTGACCTCTCTGATGATGATGGACAAGGGCTGGGCTGAGAAAAACAATGTGGTGGCCCCTCAGGATTACGCCGCCAAGGAAGAAACCTTTGCTGTTCGAAACACGAACGGTACCGGCGCCTTCATCCTTGAAAGCCGCCTTCCGGACGAGCGCACCGTTCTGAAGAAAAACCCGAACTGGTGGGGCCTGGCCAACTATCCGCACAACATCGACGTTGTTGACTATCGTCCGATCGCTAATGCCGCGACCCGTGTTGCCGCCCTGCTTTCCGGCGAAGTTGACTTCGTTCTTGACCCGCCGCTTCAGGATCTGAAGCGTATTGAAGGTCAGGATGGCCTGAAGGTGCTGACGGTGCCGCAGGTTCGGACCATTTTCTTTGGTATGGATCAGGGCATCGAAGAGCTGCGTACATCCAGCGTTAAAGGTAAAAACCCGCTGGCTGACAAGCGGGTTCGTACCGCGATGTTCCAGGCACTCGACGTCAACGCCATTCAGCGTGTTGTTATGGAAGGTCTGAGCTTCCCTGCCGGCATCATTACTTCACCAGGTGTGCATGGCTTCAACTCTGGCCTGGATGATCGCATGGCCTTCGATGTCGCCGCAGCGAAGCAGCTGATGGTGGATGCAGGCTATCCAAATGGTTTCGACATCCAGCTGGATTGCCCGAACAACCGCTATAACAACGACGAAAAAATCTGTCAGGCCGCTGTTTCCATGCTTGCCAAGATCGGTGTCAATGTGAAGCTTGACGCAATTCCGAAGAGCCAGCACTTCCCGAAAATCCAGAACCGGACAACGGATTTCTACATGCTGGGTTGGGGTGTGCCGACACTCGATAGCCACTATGTCTTCAGCTATCTGCTCGACAGTAAAGGCAGCTGGAACGCAACCGGCTATGCCAATGCAACGGTTGATGAAATGACCGCTGTTATGGCGACCGAAACGGATCTGGCCAAGCGTGACGAAGCCATCCAGAAAGCCTGGGATCAGGTTAAGGAAGACGTTGTCTACCTGCCGGTTCACCATCAGGTCATTGCCTGGGGCATGTCCGAGAAACTGGACCTGCCGATCGTGGCAAACGATACACCGGAATTCTTCTGGGCATCCATGAAGTAAGACGGTACAGCAATTTTGGCGGCCCTTGCCCTTTGGGTGAGGGCCGCTTGATTGTTTTTTGAGGGCATTAAGCCCGTTAGCCAACCACCGGAATTGATAATCGATGCTCAGTTTTATTGCCCGACGCTTTCTTCAGGCATTCGCGGTTATGGCCGTGGTTTCGTTTATCTCGTTTTCGCTGTTCAACTATGTCGGCGATCCGGTCAACAACATGGTTGGTCAGGAAGCGTCCCGTGAGGATCGCCAACGAATCCGTGAATCTCTTGGCCTCGAAGACCCGTTCGTATTGCAGTATATGCGGTTTGTCGGAAATGCTGTTCAGGGCGAGTTCGGGATTTCCTATCGTATCAAGCGCCCTGTATCCGATTTGATTGTTGAGCGGATCCCGGCCACGCTGGAACTGGTTTTCGTCTCGGCAATTATCGCGTTGGGGCTGGGCATACCGCTTGGCGTCTATACCGGTATCAACCGAACGAGTTGGCTCAGTAAATCGGTGCTGACAGCGTCCCTTGTCGGTGTCTCGTTGCCGACCTTCATCATCGGCATCGGGCTCATTTATATATTTGCGGTCAATCTCAACATGTTGCCTTCATCAGGTCGGGGCGGAGTCGTCGATCTGGGCTGGTGGCGAACAAGTTTCCTCTCGGGCGATGGTTGGCGAAGTATCATCTTGCCTGGTCTGACACTCAGTCTATTCCAGGTAACCATGATCCTGCGGCTGGTGCGTGCCGAGATGCTCGAAGTCATGCGAACGGACTATATCAAATTTGCCCGTGCCCGCGGCTTGAACGAGCGTCAGATCAACTACAGTGTGGCCCTACGCAACACGCTTGTTCCGGTGATTACGATCGTCGGGATCAATATCGGAACACTGATCGCCTTTTCGATCATCACCGAAACCGTGTTCCAGTGGCCGGGCACGGGCCTGATGTTCATTCAGGCGGTGGAATTTGTCGACATCCCGATCATGGCGGCTTACCTGTGTTTCGTGGCCCTTGTCTTTGTCACCATTAACCTGGTGGTCGATGTTCTTTACTTTGTGATTGATCCGCGATTGCGGCTGGATGGGGGGCGCTGATTCATGAGTGAAGAAAGCGGCAAATTGCAACAGGCCTCACCCGGTCTCTTGGCCAGGGCTTTGGATAGTGATGTCTATCATTCCTTCCGTCGCTCGCCTTTGGCAATCGGGGCGGCGATTGTCACACTTGCCTTCATTCTGGCGACCATTCTGGCGCCATTGCTGGCCCCGTACGACCCGTTTGATCCCAGTCAGATCGATCTGTGGGACGGAAAACTTCCGCCGTTCTGGGAAGAGGGCGGGGATGCGCGCTATCTCCTGGGCACCGACAATCAGGGCCGTGACATGCTCTCTACCCTGCTTTATGGCGGGCGGATTTCGCTTTTGGTGGGATTTGCAGCTGTATTGCTCGGTATGACCCTGGGGGTCGCGCTTGGTGTCATCGCGGGCTATGTTGGCGGATGGTTCGACGCTTTTGTTATGCGTCTGGCCGATGTTCAGTTGACGATCCCCGGCATTCTTGTTGCGATCCTGATCAACGGGATCTTGCGTTCTGTCCTGCCAATCGAGTTGCGGGATGAATTGGCGATCTATGTGGTTGTTCTGGCGATTGGCCTCTCGGACTGGCCGCAATTCGCGCGGGTGACGCGGGCGGCGACCCTTGTTGAGGCGGAACGGGAATATGTTCAGGCAGCCCGTGTGATCGGGTTACGGTCCGGCACGATTATGGTGCGCCATATTCTGCCCAATGTTTTGCGACCAACGCTTGTTCTGGCGACAATTGGTTTGGCCCTTGCAATTATTGCGGAGGCAACGCTGAGTTTTCTGGGTCAGGGCGTGCCACCAACCACGCCGTCGCTGGGCACATTGATCCGTGTCGGGAATGAGTATCTCTTCTCAGGCCTTTGGTGGATCACCTTCTTCCCGGCGATTGCACTCGTGGTTCTGGTTCTGGCGGTGAACCTTCTTGGTGATTGGCTGCGCGACGCGCTCAATCCGAAATTGCGATAGGGGGTTCTGATGAGCGACCAGGGCGGATTGCTGGATATCAAGAACCTGCGGGTTGAGTTCCCAACGAGGCGCGGCCTGTTTACGGCCGTCGAGCATGTAAACCTGACGGTGCAGCCCGGCGAGATTCTGGGCTGTGTGGGGGAGTCGGGGGCCGGTAAATCAACAATCGGCAATGCTGTTATTGGCCTGTTGGAGCCGCCGGGCCGCATGGCCGAGGGAGAGATCGATCTTAAGGGCCAGCGCATTGACGCTCTTCCCTATGAATCCATCCGTGAAATCCGTGGACGCCGGATCGGCATGATCTTTCAGGATCCACTGACATCGCTTAACCCGCTTCAGACGATTGAACGCCAATTGGTGGAAACGATCACGACCCATCTGCCTTTGTCCCAGGATGAAGCCCGTAAAAAAGCAGTTGGTCTTCTTGATCGTGTTGGCATCGCGGATGCGGATATCCGCATTGCGCAATATCCTCATCAATTCTCTGGCGGTATGCGCCAGCGTGTGGTGATCGCCCTGGCCCTCTGCGCGGATCCAGAGGTGATCATCGCTGATGAGCCGACAACCGCGCTGGATGTGTCCATTCAGGCCCAGATCCTGGACCTGATGCGGGAGCTGTGCCGCGAGCGGTCTGTGGGCATGATCATCATTACCCATGACATGGGCGTGATTGCTGACATCACGGATCGCGTGGCGGTCATGTATCGCGGGCATGTTGTGGAAACAGGACCGACGAACAAGATTCTGGGCGATCCCGATCATCCTTATACGCGAAGCCTGATCAGCGCGGTGCCGCGCCCCGATGTCCGTCTGAAACGCTTCCCGCTGGTGGAGTATATCGAGAGCGCCGGACAGACGCGTGCGCCGCTTGATATTCAGAACCATTGGCTGGGCCAAGCCAGAGATTTCGATGCGACAGAGGGGGACCTTCTAAGGGTTGAAGACCTCCATATGCGGTTTGTGACACGAAACTCTTTATTGCCCAGTGCAAGGCGTTATCTCGACGCCGTGGACCATGTGTCGTTTTCGATAAAACAGGGTGAGGTCTTTGGTCTTGTGGGCGAGAGTGGCAGTGGCAAATCCACCGTTGCCCGTGTGATCGCCGGTCTTTACCGGCCAAATAGTGGAGCGGTTCATTTTGCAGGTGGTGAGCTTACGGCACTGAAATCCGAGAAGGAAAAAGACGTCTATCGTCGTCAGATGCAGATGATCTTTCAGGACCCGTTTTCATCCCTGAACCCGAGAATGCGGGTGCTCGACATTGTTGCCGAACCCATCTGGTTTCACAAGCTGGCTTCCTCGAAGGCCGAGGTTGATGAGATCGTAAAAGACCTGCTGGAACATGTGGGGCTTGGGGCCGAAGCCGCCGTTCGCTACCCCCACGAATTTTCTGGCGGTCAGCGTCAGCGTATTTCAATTGCGCGTGCCCTTGCGACACGTCCCCGTTTCTTGATTTGTGATGAGCCGACATCGGCGCTGGATGTTTCCATTCAGGCGCAAATTCTGAACCTTCTGAAGGATCTACAGGAAGAACTGGGCCTGACCATGCTGTTCATCAGTCATGACCTGCCGGTTATCCGTCAGATGTGTGATCGCGTCGGCGTCATGCGGTATGGTAAGCTGTGCGAGGTGGCTCCGACTGAAGAAATCTTCACGGCACCTCAGCACCCCTATACCCAGCACCTGCTTGATCTGATGCCCAAGCTTCAGGCACTCTCTCATGAAGGGCTTGAGGTCGAGGAACCGGCCATCCAATAGGACAGGGAAGGAACTCATATGCGCTTGCAACTTTCGACATGGCAGGAGGTCGAAACCTATCTGGAACGCTGCAAGGGTATAGTTATTCCAATCGGGTCAACGGAACAGCATGGACCGATGGGGTTGATCGGTACAGATGCACTCTGCCCCGAGATCATTGCTGAACGGGCTGCTGAGTTGGATGACATTCTGATCGGTCCGACGATCAGCATTGGTATGGCCCAACATCATCTGGGTTTTGCGGGATCGGTTACGCTTCGACCCACCACGCTAATTGCGATGATCGGCGATTATGTCGCCTCGCTGAGCCGGCAGGGTTTTGAACGGTTCTATTTCCTGAATGGACATGGCGGGAATATACATACACTGAACACCGCGTTTGACGAGATTTATGCAGAGCGCAGTTTGAACAGGGGCAGTAACCTGCCGGGATTGCGCTGCGCGCATCGCAACTGGTTTACGATGCCAGCCGCCCTGGCGTTATCCGCTGAGTGTTTTGGGGATAAGGAAGGATCCCACGCAACGCCGTCCGAAATTTCAGTCACGCAATATGCCTATCCGGATGCGATCAAGACGATGGGCGGTGATGAGGCTGCCCCGATCATCCGGCGTTTCACAGATGCGGATGATTATCGCACGCTCTATCCCGATGGCCGCATGGCCGCTGCCAGCCAGTTGGCCAGCCCCGAGATCGGCAAACGTATCATTGACGCTGTTGCCGCTGAGGTCGTCGAAGATTTCAACGCCTTTATGCAAGCCGAATAGTTTTATCAAGTTTTGAGGAATAGTCATGCCCTATGATCCGCGAATTCATCCCCACATCGTAAATGTCATGGATGCGATGAAGGCCGCTGGCATCAAGCGCATTGAACAATTGACCCCTGAAGAGGCCCGCCATCAGGGTCGGATGGTGTCGAGGGCGCGGGTGGCGATTGAGCCGGAAATCAAATTGGGCCGGATTGAGAGTTTTGCAATCGAAGCACCGGGACGGAAAATACCTATACGCTTGTACTACCCCAATGGTTTTGAAGAAGCCGGACCTCTGCCATTATTCATGTACTTTCATGGCGGGGGCCATGTTATCGGCGACCTTGATACCCATGATCAGGCGGTGCGGGCGCTTTGTGACCAGGCCAATTGTATCGCTGTCTCCGTTGACTATCGCAAGGCACCTGAAAACCCTTTCCCCGCAGCGCCGGATGATTGTTACTTTGCCACCAAGTACTTTGCGGACCGGGCCGAACGTTATGGCATAGATGCGACCCGCATAGCAGTCGGGGGGGACAGTGCAGGGGGCAATCTTGCAACAGTCGTCGCCCTGATGGCGCGGGACCAGGGCGGCCCGAAACTCTGTTTCCAGCTGCTGGTCTATCCCGTCGTAGATTACGGGTCGAGGACCGGATCCTACGATGAGTATGGAAAAGGGTTCGGGATTTTGGAAACCCAGACCGTTGACTATTTCCGGGATCACTATGTCGAAGATCCGTCGCAATTGCAGGATTGGCGGGTATCCCCGCTCTATGCAGCGAGCCATGCGGATCTACCACCAGCACTTGTTCAACTAGCAGAGCTTGATGTCCTTTATGATGAAGGACACATCTATGCGGATAAGCTGCGAGACGCCGGTGTGAATGTTGAGGTGAAGGAATATAAGGGCCAGATCCATGCCTTCTTCACTTTCACGCATATGGTTGAGGATGCAAAGACCGCACAGAGTGATGCCGCCGCCGCATTGAGGGCGGCTTTTGCAGGATAATATGGTGGTGTCATGGAAGATGACCTGCCGAAACGACCGGTAAATTACGAACCTTTAACGCCAAACGGCTTCATTGACTGGGCGGCCCATGTTTATCCGGAAAGACCGGCGGTTGTTCATGGTGACTACAGTCTGACCTATCAGGCATTCCGCGACCGCTGTTATCAGATGGCCCATGCGTTAGCAAAGCTGGGCGTCGGCAAAGGCGATGTGGTTTCTGTCTTATCCCCCAATACGCCGGTCCTTCTGATGGCGCATTTCGGGGTGCCGCTTCTGGGCGCGGTGTTGAATGCAATAAACACGCGGCTGGAGGCTGAGGTAATCGGCTATATTCTGGATCACGCGGAAAGCCGTGTCTTTATTGTCGACCCGGAGCTGATGCCATTGGCGCAGGCCGCTTTGGCGGAGGCGGAGAACAAACCGATCCTCTTTGGTGTTACAGACGCGGTGTTCGGACCGCCAGCAGACTGGACCGGGTTTGAAGATCTTGATGCAGCGATGGATGCGTCCGACCCCGGTTTTGATGCGCCGGGGATAGAAGATGAATGGCAGGCCATTTCCCTGAATTACACCAGCGGAACGACAGGCCGACCCAAAGGTGTTTTGTTTCATCATCGCGGCGCCTATCTTGTGGGTATCAACAATCAGTTCAGTTTCAGGCTTGCGCCCTTGCCGGTCTATCTGTGGACCCTTCCGATGTTTCATTGCAATGGATGGGGAAATAGTTGGGCAATTACCAAACTGGCCGGATTGCATGTATGCCTGCGGCAACCCAATGCGCCAGAAATCTTTGATGCGATTGATCGGCATGGGGTGACACATGCGTCAGGCGCACCGGTGGTTTTGAATATGTTGATCCATGCTGATGCGGAACATCAACGCCAAAGCACCCATGCGATCCATTATACAGTCGGCGGGGCACCACCCCCGGCGGCGATGCTGGAGAAGATGGAGGCGATGAACTTCATCATCACCCATGGATACGGCCTGACCGAGACGTATGGGCCGGCCGGCGGCTGCGAATGGAACCCCGATTGGGATGATCTTCCCCTTGCGGATCGGGCGGAGAAACAGAAACGTCAGGGCGTCCAGAACCATACCCTTTCCGGGATGACAATCATCGATCCGGATACCATGCAGGAAGTGGCCGCTGATGGTGAAACCATGGGCGAGATCATGATGCGTGGCAACACGATCATGAAGGGCTATTTCAAGGATGAGGCGGCGACCCGGGCTGCCTTTGCCGGGGACTGGTTCCATTCTGGAGACCTCGGTGTGCGCCATCCGGATAATTACGTTGAGCTACGCGACCGGTCCAAAGACATCATCATCTCCGGCGGTGAAAACATATCCTCTCTGGAGGTAGAGGGGGTACTGGTCCGTCATCCAGAAATTTTTGAAGCGGCCGTTGTTGCTGGACCCCATGAGCGCTGGGGGGAGACACCTTTGGCTTTTGTTGATTGCGGCCCAGACACATCCCTCTCACCTCAACAGGTGATCGACTGGTGCAGAGAGCGGCTTGCGCATTTCAAATGTCCGACAGAAATACGCTTTGGGCCCTTGCCGAAAACAGGCACCGGCAAGGTCCGCAAGAATATCTTGAGAGATCAGCTGCATGGATGAGCGACTGCTCCGCCGGGCCGATCTCGATTTCATTCTGGATAATGTTCTGGAACTCGAAGAGCTTTTGACCGCGCCTGATTTTACGGCCTGGGACAGGACAAGTTGTGGTGCACTCTTGGACCTGGCAGCCCAAATTGCGTCTGACAAGTTCCGGAACCATTACCGCAAATCCGATGACGAGGAACCTCGTTTAGAAGACGGGCGTGTCATCCTGCCCCCTGAAATCGGTGAAGGATTGGCCGCGTTCTATGAGGCGGGTTTTGCCCGGGCCCACCATGCCTCTGACCTTGGCGGCATGGATTTACCCTGGACGGTCATGCAGGCCGCCTTTGCTTTTTTCCAGGCCGCAAATATTGGCACGGTGGCTTACCCATTCCTTTCTATCGCCGCTGGAAATCTGATCGCCGCTCACGGCACCGAGGAGCAGAAGACGCGCTATCTCGAACCGCTTATGTCGGGCCGGTTCTTTGGCACGATGGCGCTGAGTGAGCCACAGGCCGGATCGTCCCTTGCGGGGATCACAACGAAGGCGCACACATTGGCTGATGGCCGCTATCAAATTACAGGCCGCAAAATGTGGACATCGGGCGGTGAGCACGACCTTGCTGATACCATCGTTCATCTGGTTCTGGCGCGGATAGAAGGCGCGCCGGAAGGGGTGCGGGGCATCTCACTCTTCATCGTTCCGCGAGATCGCGTTGACGAACATGGTGTTGTTGGTGAAACAAACGATGTTCAACTCATGGGCCTCAACCACAAAATGGGCTATCGCGCGACGGTCAACACGGCCCTGGCTTTTGGGGAGGAGGGGACCTGTATCGGGGAACTTGTCGGCGCGGAAAACGCTGGTCTTGCCCAGATGTTCCATATGATGAATGAGGCGAGGATCGGTGTCGGTGCCGGGGCGGTCATGCTGGCCTATACCGGCTATCTGGAAAGCCTCGTCTATGCGAAAGAGAGGGTGCAGGGCAAAGCCCTTTCCGGTGGGGCCGATCAGGTTCCGATTATCGACCATGCCGATGTCAAACGGCTGCTTCTGATCCAAAAGTCGGTTGCGGAAGGCGGGCTCTGCCTGGCCCTTTATTGCGCAAAACTGGTTGACCTTAAACGCATCGATGGTGACGGGTCCCATCATCTGCTGCTTGAGATCCTGACCCCCATTCTGAAATCCTGGTTTTCAGACGCCGGGTTGCGCGCAAATGAAGCCGCGATCCAGGTCCTGGGCGGATATGGATACACCCGCGATTTTCTGGTGGAACAATTCTATCGGGACAATCGTTTGAACCCGATTCATGAGGGGACCAACGGGGTTCAGGCGCTGGATCTGCTGGGGCGCAAAGTCTGGATGCAGGGGGGCGATGCATTTGAGGTATTGGGTGTGGAAATTCGCGCGACATGTGATGCCGCCTATCGCGAATTTCATCAGGAGGCCCGCAGCTTGGAAAATGCCTGGTCGGCCGTTGGTGATACGGTGAAATCACTTTCCAATGGGGATGAGACAGATCGGACCGCCATGCTGGCAAATGCGACATCGTTTATGGAGGCGATGGGCCGCCTGGTTCTGGGGTGGATCTGGTTGAAACAGCTTTCGGCGCTTACCCCCGGGATGGATGCAGATTTTTCAGATGGGAAGATCGCCTGTTGCCGTTACGTTTTTCGCCACGAGATCCCGTTGATCTATCCCGCCCTTGAATTGGTGCGTAATCACGATCGAACCACAAGCGAGATGAAGACGGACTGGTTCTAGACCACTCTATTCCGAGAGAGAGGCGTTCCGCATGGTTTCCAGAGCGCCTTGAAGAATATAGGCAGCGGCCATTTTATCGACCACTTCACCCCGTCGTTTTCGGGTCATATCCGCGCCTTGAACCAGAAAGCGCTCTACCGCGCTGGTGGACAGGCGTTCATCCCAGAAACTGACGGGTAGGGTCAGGCCGCGATGTTTGAGGTTGCGGGCAAATTGCCGGGTCGACTGACAGCGTGGCCCCTCACTGCCATCCATATTGCGTGGCAAACCAAGAATCAGGGCGGCGATATCCCATTCCTGGATCACTGTGTCCAGGGCGATGGCGTCCTTGGTAAATTTGGTGCGTTTGATCGTTTCCAGTGGTGTTGCAACGGTCCGCGCCGGATCGGACAGGGCAAGACCAATCGTCTTGGTTCCAAGATCCAGGGCCAGGATACGCCCGGACCGGCCCAGCAAACCAGGCAAATCCTGAACCTCTATATCGTCGCTCAAAGCACCCTCTGGATCATTCGGCGGCGATGGCCAGGTTTGAGACGGCCCCGTCGCCCGCACCGACCAGAATACCGGATTTATACACCGCGCGATGATTGTCGGTGTTTGACGCCATGGTGATATCGGAAACCGGATCCCCGTTGACGATCAGCATATCCGCCAGTTTTCCTTCCTCCAGCCGTCCCTGATCGTCCAGTCCCATTAGATCCGCTGCGTTCGCCGTGCCGCAGATCAGGGCATCGGTCGGTTTCATTCCATATTCGACCATGAAGTCGAGCTCTTCCAGATTGCGGCCATGCATGTTGAACGGCGTTCCGGCATCTGTCCCCAAAGCGATCAGGCCACCCAACTCATAGAACCGGTTAAACGAACGGCGATGCTCATCTGCCAGTCGCAATGTCTTTTCAACGACATAGTCCGGGATGCCTTTTTCCTTGTTGGCCAGGATATTTTTCAACGCGGCAAGGGTCGGGACGAGATAGGTGCCACTTTCAAGCATTTCCTCAAAACACTGTTCGGACATCAAGATGCCATGCTCGATGGAGGAGATACCGGCGCGGACAGCGTTCAGGATGCCCTCGGTACCCTGGGCGTGACTGGCGCTGCGTTTGTGGAAGCGCTTGGCCTCGGACACGCCTGCTTTCATTTCTTCTGGCGTATAGTGGGCATCTTCCGGGTTCACACCCGGGGTCATCACACCGCCCGTCGCCATAATCTTGATCAGGTCGCAGCCGGCATGAACCACCTCCCGGACCGCTTTCTTGACCTCGTCCTCGCCATCGGCGATGCGCCCGATGCGGTTGCCGTGGCCGCCTGTCATACAGATCATCTTGCCCGCCGCATGGATGGAAGGGCCCAGGAATTCACCGCGGCGGATGGCGTCGCGCACCGAAAATTCGATGTAATCCTTGCCCCCGCAATCGCGCAGCATGGTAAGCCCTTTGGAAAGGCTCAGCTGGGCATTGGAAAGTGCCGTCAGCGCAAGGGCTGAGGGTGTTTTCTTTGACATTGCCACATGCGGGTCGGGTGCCCCGTCGAAGATCAGATGGACATGGCAATCTGCCATGCCAGGCAGGATGGTGCCGCCTGTTGTATCCACGGTTTCGCCTGAATATCCCTCAAACTCGGCGATTGGGGCGATGCGTTTGATGCTCTGTCCCTCAACCAGCAGGGCGTGGTCGGAAAGCGTCTCTCCGTTGCCGTCGAAAATACGTCCGCCCTTGAAAAGAATCGTCATGTTTCCGCCTTTCGGAATGGGTCGCGCGATCCGCGTGCTTAAATATTCTGGAATAGTGATAGCAAAGCGCCGGAAACCTTACCAGCGCCGCCTTGTCCAGGCGGGTGACCAGTGCTAGTTTCCGCGCGCTTTCAGTAGTTCGCTTGGCTGGATTACGGGAAAGATTTATCTTCATTTCAGGCAAGGGAAGGGCGGTTATGGCGCTCGACAGGAAAACCGTTGCCCGTGTCGCGCATCTGGCGCGTGTTCGGGTTGAAGAAGACAAGCTGGATCAGCTCTCTGGGGAGTTGAACGGGATCATCGGCTGGGTCGAACAATTGGGTGAGGTCGACACTGACGGTGTTGAACCGATGACCTCTGTTGCTGACCTTAAACTGCGTCTGCGCGAAGATGCGGTGAATGATGGGGACAATCCAGAGCGTGTCCTGCAAAACGGTCCCTCAACAGAGCTCGGCTTCTATGTCGTTCCCAAAGTCGTTGAATAGGAGGGTTGGAGATGTCTGAACTTCTTGATCTCACCCTCTCGGAAGCCCGGGACAAACTGGCTGCTGGCGCGATCACCTCTGTGGAACTGACAGAGGCCTATATCGCTGCAATGGACGCGACCCGTGCATTGAACGCCTATATCACCGAGACGCCGGAAAAGGCGCGCGATATGGCAAAGGCCAGTGATGCGCGCCGCGCCGCTGGTGATGCAGGCGCGATGGAAGGCCTGCCAATTGGCATGAAAGACCTGTTCTGCACCGAAGGGGTCCTCACAACCGCCGCCTCCCACATTCTGGACGGGTTTACGCCGACCTATGAGTCGACTGTATCCGGCAATCTCTGGAATGCGGGCGCGGTTATGCTTGGCAAGACCAATATGGATGAATTCGCCATGGGGTCGTCCAACGAGACCAGTTATTACGGTCCTGTCCAGAACCCCTATATGCGGGCAGATGGCACGGGTAAACTGGTGCCCGGCGGGTCTTCGGGCGGCTCTGCCTCTGCGGTTGCGTCCCGCTCTGCCATTGCGGCAACAGGGACCGATACCGGCGGTTCCATTCGTCAGCCAGCGGCCTTTGCCGGTCTGGTTGGGATGAAACCGACCTATGGCCGTTGTTCGCGCTGGGGCGTTGTGGCCTTTGCGTCATCGCTCGATCAGGCGGGGCCCATGACCCGGACGGTACGTGATGCCTCTATCATGTTGGGTGCAATGGCCGGATTTGATCCAAAGGATTCGACCAGTGCGGAAATGGCGGTACCCGATTTTGAGGCGGCGCTCAGCGGTGATATCCGCGGTCTGCGCATCGGTATTCCCAAGGAATACCGCGTCGACGGCATGCCGGCCGAGATTGAGGCCCTGTGGCGGAAAGGCATCGATATGATGAAGGATGCCGGGGCTGAAATTGTCGATGTTTCCCTGCCGCATACGAAATATGCGCTGCCTGCCTATTACATCGTCGCACCGGCCGAGGCGTCGTCGAACCTGGCCCGCTATGACGGTGTGCGGTTCGGCCTTCGGGTTGAGGGCAAGGACCTGATCGAGATGTATGAAAATACCCGCGCCGAAGGCTTTGGTGCAGAGGTTCAGCGCCGCATCATGATCGGCACTTACGTGCTGTCCGCTGGGTATTACGATGCCTATTATCGTCAGGCACAGAAGGTCAGAACGCGCATTGCCCAGGACTTCAAAGATGCCTGGCAGGAATGCGATGTTTTGTTGACGCCGACAACGCCTTCTGCCGCCTTCGGAATCGATGAAAAGAGCGATCCGATCGCCATGTATATGAACGATGTCTTCACGGTTCCGGCCTCGCTGGCCGGTTTGCCTGCGATTTCAGTGCCGGTTGGCGTGGATGCACAGGGGTTGCCGCTTGGCCTGCAGCTGATCGGTCCGGCCTTTGATGAGGCGGTTGTTCTGCGAAGTGCCGATATGCTTGAAAAGGCGGCAGGTTTCTCTGCCAAACCAGCCCTGATGGCTGTTTGATCAGCGTTTGAAAGGAAGAAACTCATGTCAAATCTGATCAAGGGATCGACCGGGGAATGGGAGATTGTCATCGGCCTGGAAATCCATGCCCAGATCTCATCCCAGGCAAAACTGTTTTCGGGCGCTGCCACCGATTTCGGGGCGGACCCGAACCGTCAGGTCAGCTTCGTTGATGCCGCCATGCCGGGCATGCTGCCCGTCGTGAATGCGGAATGCATCCGTCAGGGGGTTCGCACTGGCCTCGCACTCAATGCAGAAATTAATCCGCACTCTGTCTTTGCACGGAAGAACTATTTCTACGCGGATCTGCCGCAGGGCTATCAGATCTCGCAGTATGAAGAGCCGATCGTGGGTGAGGGCGAGATTTCCGTCGATCTGGACGACGGGTCGACCAAAATCATCGGGATTGAGCGCCTGCATCTTGAACAGGATGCGGGGAAATCCCTGCATGATCAGCATCCGTCAAAGACCTATATCGACCTGAACAGGTCCGGTGTCGCTTTGATGGAGATCGTGTCAAAGCCTGACATGCGCTCTGCCGAGGAAGCGGCGGCCTATATCACAAAGATGCGGTCCATCCTGCGTTGCATCGGGGCCTGTGATGGCAATATGGCCGAGGGCTCAATGCGCGCAGACGTAAACATCTCTGTCCGCAAACCGGGTGGTGAGCTGGGTACGCGGGCTGAGTTGAAGAACATCAACTCCATCCGGTTTGTCCGCCAGGCTGTTGAGATTGAGGCCCGCCGCCAGATCAAGATCCTTGAAGAAGGCGGTGAGATTGATCAGGAGACGCGCCTGTTCGACCCGGTCAAGGGCGAGACACGGACCATGCGGTCAAAGGAAGATGCGCATGATTACCGGTATTTCCCGGATCCGGACCTGTTGCCGGTTGAGTTGGAAGCGTCTTATATCCAGGAATGCAAAGATTCCCTTCCGGAATTGCCGGATGCCAAGCGGTCCCGCTTTGTCGAGGAATATGGCCTCAGCATGTATGACGCCGGTATTCTGGTCGCTGAAACTGAGACGGCTACCTATTTTGAGGATGCTGCCAAGGCGGCAGGGGACGCGAAACTGGCCGCAAACTGGATCATCAGTGAGTTGTTTGCCCGGTTGAACAAGGCCGGTGTTGAACTGGCCGAGACGCCGATTTCGGCGGCCCATCTGGGTGGCCTGATCGGCCTGATCAAGGATGGGACGATTTCCGGAAAGATCGCCAAGGATGTCTTTGACGAGATGTTTGAGACCTCTAAGGATCCGGCTGCAATCGTTGAGGAAAAAGGCCTGAAACAGATCAGCGACAGCGGAGCCATTGAGGCGATCGTCGATGAAATCATTGCCGCTAACGAGAACCAGGTGGCGGCCTATAAGGGCGGCAAGACCGGTTTGATGGGCTGGTTCGTCGGTCAGGTCATGAAACAGACACAGGGTAAAGCGAACCCTGGTATGGTAAACCAGTTGCTGAAAGCGAAACTGGACGACTAGTCATGACTGAAGACGAGTATCGCGCGGACGCCCTTGCCAAAGGGTATGACGAACCAAATGCCAAGAGCCTGGACGCCGGTTGGGCGGTTGATGAGCATACCCATGACCGGTCATTTTACCTGTTGATCACCGGTGGTGAGGTTAAGGTCGCTTGTGATGGCGGGCCTGAACAAACCTATCGTACCGGGGACACAATTGTGGTGGAGGCGCATCAGCCGCACACCGAATATGCGGGTCCAGAAGGCGTCCAGTTTCTGGTTGCGGGAAAATAGAGCCGAGCCTCTGCTGATCAGGCGTTGGGAAACGCTGCGTCGAACCCTTTTTGGCCTTTGGTTGTGAAAGAGATGATGCGGGTTCCCTCTCGCCTCTCGGCCCAGCCTTTCTCCATCATTGTGTTCAGGAATGCCGCCCCGAGCGATCCGGCGAGATGGGTTCGCCGCTCACTCCAGTCCAGACAGGATCGGCACAGCGGGCGCTTTTGCGTCATCAAAGGGGCGAGTTCGACACCAAAACCAGCCGCAAAATTTTCCCCCGCCTGGGTCAGCTCTACTGTTTCCCCGTCTTCCGAAAGCAGACCCTGACGGACCAGGGAATCGAACATCTGAACGCCCTTGGTTCCCGCCAGATGATCATAGCAGATGCGGCCATCGCGCAGATGCGGGTCGCCCGGACCGGTGCGGATCCGCAGATGGCCACGCCGCGCTGCCATCCCCATCAGGGTCTCCAACACCTCGGCGATATCCTCGCCCGCCAGCGTGAAATACCGGTGGCGGCCCTGTTTGCGCTGCTCGATCAGCTGGCCACCCGCCAGTTTCGACAGGTGTGAGCTGACAGTTTGCAGGGTGAGGCCGCATTCCTGTGCCAACTCACTGGGCGTCAAAGCCTGACCGGATAAGAGGGCGGTTAAAATATTGGCGCGCGCCGGATCCCCTATCAGGGATGCAATCAACGCGATATCGGGTCCTTCTTTCATAGTTCGATCTTAATCGAAGCATTAGAGAGGCGCAATGGCATAGTATGACACTCATCGAACTATGAAAGAAGGATAGCCAAATGATCACCTGTTTTATTCGTTATGAAATTGAACCGACAAAGCGCGGCGACTTCGTGGAATATGCGCGCAATTGGGGGCAGGCGATCCCGGAATGTGGCGCGGATCTGGTTGGCTATTTTGCACCCCATGAGGGGTCGTCAACGCTGGCCTACGGTGTATATCACATTGAAAGCCTCGCGGCCTATGAGGCCTATCGCGCCAGGTTGGCGGCCCATCCGCTTGGAAAACAGAACTATGAATTTGCCCAGCGGGAAAGGTTTATCCGCAGAGAGGACCGAACCTTTCTGACCCTGGCTTCTGCCCCGCATGTGAAAGGGATTGCTGAATGATTGCTGTGATTTTTGAGGTTGAACCGGGAGCGTGCAAACGGGACGCCTATCTGGATATAGCGGCCTCTCTGCGACCGCTGCTGGAAGAAGTCGACGGGTTTATATCGATCGAGCGTTTCGAAAGTCTGGTCACGCCGGGCAAGTTGCTGTCGCTCTCGTTTTGGCGCGATGAGGAAGCAATTGCCGAATGGCGACGGCTGGAGGCGCATCGGTCCGCACAGAGCCGGGGACGAACGGAGATGTTCACCGATTACCGGCTGCGCATTGCGGAGGTTGCCCGTGATTACGGTATGACGGATCGTGCCCAGGCCCCAAAGGACAGCCGCGATCTACATGACTAGAGGGCTGTGTCCTCAAGCGACAGCTGAGGCGGCGGGTTGGTTCCGTCGCAACAGGCGAATCGCCATCCACTGATGAAAACTGCGCGTCGGCCCATCCATCACCGGGGTCAGAACACCACCCTTAAACGCTCTGGACGAGCGGCCCCGATGCATTGATTCCACCACACCGACATCTTCAGCAAAAACGGTACGCCAGGTGCGAAGATTGGCCTCTCTCAGGCCAGCGAAATCCGGGCTGGCTGATTCAGCGGTGAAATAGAAGATCTCCATCCGTTCCTGAACCCGATTTGGACCATCTGGCTGAATCAGGACGGCGAAGAAGTGATCCTTGTGGATGCCGAGCAGGACATTGGGGAAGAGTGACACATACTCGCCCCGTGTCTCCCAATGCTCGCCAAGGCCCGGATGGGGCGCGAAGCTGTTCCCATCGGGCGACAGGATCGGGTTATAGACATGGGTGATCTGGCCGGAATAGGCACCGGACACATCCAGGTTTTCGTGATCTTCCAGTCTGGAATAACTGTTGAGCGCCGGATGCACCCAGGGCAGGTGATAGGACTCACAATAGTTTTCTATCGTCAGTTTCCAGTTGGCTTTCAAATTGAATTCGAGGGTTGAGTCCCCCTGACTGTGGACCAATGGAGCGTCCGCGAATGCGTCCCATCTTTTGATCAAATCGGCATGCACTTCCTGGAACGGCGGGGCACTGCCGGACAGGTTCACAAAGACCAACCCCATCCAGACATGGGACCGGACGGGCTTCAGGCCATGTTGACTGCGGTCAAACCCTTCAACCGTGTCGACATTCGGTCCCCCGATATAGGGTGTTCTGCGCAAGGCCCCTTCCAGGTCATAGCACCAGGAATGATAAGGGCAGCGGATGACCCCTTTGCAATTGCCCGGCTCTTCGACCAGGACGACGCCACGATGGCTGCAGATATTGTGGAAGACCTTAATCCGGGACGCCTTGTCCCGCACCATGATCAGGGGCTGACCCAGAAAGTCGACCGGGGTCACGTCGCCAGGTTTCGCTGTGTCATGGGCGAAACCGAGACAGGCCCAGGAATCGGAAAACACGGTGCGCTGCTCCAGAGCGAGGCCTTCGTCGGTATTGTAACACGCGTTTGGAAGACCGCGCGCATTGTCAGAAAGAACCGCTTCGATGTCAGATTCCAGAAGATCAACCATATCCCCACTCCCTTACGCAGGACACATTAGCAGAGAAAGCATGATCCTGGAGCAGTCAAGCGACACCGAAAATCTCGGCATATTTTAGCTGGTTTGCGTCACGCCAGCAGTTCCGCAAGTTCTTGTCTCAGTCCGCGAAACTCGTCGGGTGAAGGGAGATCTGGTTTTGCGGGAATAGGGCGGTCCTTTGCCCGCGCCCAACCCTCCGCCGATAGGGGGCCGATCACCTCAGCGATTTCTCGCATTTCAGACATGTCCCCATTGCAATGGAGGGCGATATCGCAGCCCGCCTTAATTGAGCCGGCCGCGCGCTCTGCAAGGGACCCTTCGAGCGCCTGCATGGACAGATCGTCGCTGAACAGCAGCCCGTCGAACCCGATTTCACCCCGGATCAAATCGGTGATCCCGGCACTGGAATGGGTGACCGGTTGGTCGAGACCGAAAGCAGTAACAACAATATGGGCG
Source organism: Alphaproteobacteria bacterium (assembly GCA_963691885.1). Classification (GTDB taxonomy): domain Bacteria; phylum Pseudomonadota; class Alphaproteobacteria; order UBA8366; family Aestuariispiraceae. Next base: position 4,854,097 of record OY829843.1, on the reverse strand, counting down.
GTCATGCCCCAAACGGGTGCGGTAATGCGCTGAAACGGGATGAAATCGGCCTGCCTCAGCGCGTCCCTATCTGCGGTAATTGTTGGCAGGTCGAGATGGCTGTCCACATCGGCCCGTCCGTGTCCGGGCATGTGTTTGATAACAGGCATAATGCCTGCGGCCAGATACCCCTCGCAAGCGGCCTGTCCCAGTTGGCTAACCTGCTCGGCATCGGCGCCGTAAGATCGGTCACCGATTACTTCGCTCGCCCCCTCAAAAGCGAGGTCAAGGCAGGGGGCACAATTCACATTGATGCCGTTTTCGAACAATTGCAGACCGATCAAATGGGCATGTAACCAGGCTGCCCGGATTGCTGCCTCTGGATCGCGAATTGCGAGGTTCGCGATCGTGCCGGCGGCGGGATACTCTTGCCAATGGGGTTGGCGCAGGCGTTGGACACGGCCACCTTCCTGATCGATTAGAATAGGGATGGCTGGATCATTAACCGCGCTGCGGAGCGCGGTGACGAGCTGCTCTAACTGATCCGGAGTCTCGCAATTTCGCGTGAAAAGGATGAAACCGAACGGGTTTGATTCCCCGAAAAAGCGTTTCTCTTCTTCGGTCAAGTTGGGACCTGCGGGTGCAAACACGACCGCCTTTGGCGCTGGTTTCATTTTTGACGAACTGCCTGTCTAAAACTTTATAGTGGCGATCTCATCGGGATTCGTCAGGTTTGTCGCGCGAATATATTGGGTCAGAATATGGGTGATCGATTGATGCAGATCTTCGATGATCCCGTAGTTTTCGGCCTCAACGTGCAAATTATAGTCGGCGATTTCCGAAGACCGCCCCCCATTGAAGCCCGTCAGTGAAATCACGGTCAGCCCAGCAGATTTGGCCCATTCCATGGCGCGGACGATATTAGGACTGTTGCCGCTGGCACTGATGGTGAAAAGGATGTCGCCAGTTTGCGCCAGCGATGAAAGCGGCAATTCAAAGACATCGCCATATTCCCCGTCATTGGCGGTTGCCGTCATCAATTCCATCGTTGTTACGAGCGAGATCAGACGCGGTCGCAGATCGGTATGCGATCGGATCGATTTCAGGTGATCACAGACCATCTGATTGGCCAGTGCCGCCGAACCGCCATTCCCGCAAACAAAGACAGTTTTGCCAGCGCTATAGGCCTTTTGCAGGACTTCCGCGATGATTTGCAGTTTTGCTCTGTCGATGCTTGATGCAGCGCGACTGAGTTCCGCGAAATAATCGTCGCAGAAAGCTTCTGCGCTGGAAGGCTTTTGATCAGGAAAGGTCACGGAATGGTCCTCGCTTGTGCGTTAACGCAGTCGTTCACGACGGCGACGACACGTTCCAACTGGTTCTGCGACAGGGATTGATGGATTGGAAGCGAAAGGATGCGACCGGCCTGTCGTTCGGTTTCAGGCAGGTTCGGGATTTCGTCGAAACTCTTCGCATATGCCGGTTGCTTGTGGATTGGAACCGGATAGTGGATCCCGTGGCCGATCTGTTCCTCGGTCAAACGGGCAACCAGTTGGTCCCGATGGTCCAGTTGAACGACAAATGTATGATAGGTATCGACGGCATCCGGGCGTGGCTGCGGCATGTAGATCGCAGAACTGTCCAGATGTTCAAGATAGAATGCGGCGTTCTTTCGCCGTGCTGCAATCAAATCGGGGGCTGTCTTCAACCGGTGGCGCAGTATCGTGGCCTGAACGGCGTCCAGTCGGGACACGGTGCCCCATTGGACGACGGTGTTTCTGTCTATCAGCCCATGGTTCCGGTGAAGCCGTATCTTCTCTGCAATTTCATCATTGTCGGTTGTAAGGTAACCGGCATCACCGACCGCATTCAGGTTCTTTAAGGGATGGGCTGAGAAAGCGGCGATGTCCCCCAGGGCACCGGCTTTCTTTCCATGCCAGGACGATCCGAACGACTGCGCCGCGTCCTCTATGACGAGCAGGTCATATTGCCGTGCAAGCTCAGTTATTGCGTCCATATCACCGATGCGACCGGTGAGATGGACCGGCATGATTGCACGGGTCTTGTCCGTGATCTTCCGCTCTATATCTGCGGGGTCAATGGACTGGTCCGGCAGGACATCCGCGAAAACCGGGACAGCACCGATATGGAAAATGGCAGCTGCGGTCGCGACAAAGCTGTTTGCCTGGGTGATGACCTCGTCGCCCCGACCAATACCATGGGCGGCCAGCGCCATCAGGATGGCGTCTGTCCCGGAGTTGAGGGCAATACAGTGCTTTGTGCCGCAGGCCTCCGCCAATTCCGTTTCCAGAGTGTCGACCTCTCCACCCCCGATATAGTGTCCGCTTTCGAGAACGGCCTCAATTGCGGGCAACAGCTGGGCGCGTTCTGCCCTGTATTGGGCGCCAAGATCGACGAAAGGGATCGGTGTGTTGGTTTTCATCGCGCCTTACCCTAATGACCCCTGATAGAAAGCACGGACCGTTTCAGCCATATAGGCCAGTTGTTTCGGGCTGACATGCTGGTCGACGGGAAAGGTGATGATCTCGTCACAATGCCGGTCTGTCACAGGAAAATCACCCGCTTTGTGACCCAGATGGGCCAGCGCCTTTTGACGGTATATTGGAATTGGGTAGTGGATTTTGCTTTCGATCCCGGCGGCTTGACAATGGGCCATTAAAGCGTCGCGGTCTTCTGCAAAAACGATGTAGAGGTGGTAGACCAGTTTGAATTCAGGGGGGCGGGGTGGAATTCTGATCTGCGGGATCTTGCCCAGCGCCAAATCCATAAAACCCGCATTGCTGATCCGTTTTTCAGCAATCCACTCCGCCTGAGGCAGCAGCCAATTACCGACGACGGCCTGCACGGTATCAAGCCTTGAGTTATAGCCCAGGATTTCAACCTCATCGCGGGAGACCAGACCATGGTTGCGCAGCAGCCGCAGATATGCCGCTGTCTCGTCATCATCCGTGATGATGAGGCCGCCATCGGACCAGACATTGAGGTTTTTCAGGGGGTGCAGGGAAAACGCACCCAGATCCCCCCAGGTTCCGGCTTTTCGGCCGTCTTGTTCTGCCAGAATACCCTGACAGGCATCCTCGACGATCTTCAGGTCATAGCGTTCGGCGAGTGCCAGCACGGCTTTCATATCGGTCATATAACCGGTGAAATGGACGGGAACGATTGCCTTTGTGCGTTCCGTGATGGCAGCCTCAATCAGGTCGGTGTTCATGCAGAACGTATCATCACAATCTACGAAAACCGGCATCGCCCCGATCTCTGCAATGGCGCCGACGGTTGCCACAAAGGTATTTGCCGCTGTTATCACCTCGTCACCCGGGCCTATGCCAAGGGCCTTTAGGCCCAGTTTGATGGCGTCCGTCCCCGAATTGACCCCGATGGCGTGTTTCGCGCCGATCAGATCTGCAAACCCCGTTTCAAACTCTTGCAGAGCTGCGCCGAGTGTTAGATCTCCCGATTGAACGCAGGCTTTTACATCGGCCAGTACATCATCGATGTCGGCGAATTGTTGAGGAAGATAGGAATAACGCACCTTCATATCAGAACGGTCCTTTGAAGGCTGGATTGGGGATGTCCGGGATCGCGCCCTCCGCGCGTTTGAGCGCCTCATTGCGGGCCGCCTCGAGCTTGTCCGTTCCAACTCTCAGCATCTTGCAGGCCGCCTCAACGATTGATTGCGCTGAGGGATAGAAGTCACCGGTCAACCCTCGCGACGATGGTGTGGGATGATCAGAGAGACCTAACCGAACCGGACCTGCCTTTAGGCTCTGGAATTGATCCGAGGTAATACTGGCAATGATTTCCGCCCCTGCGCCATAGGCCGTCCAGCCTGTATCGATGGTGATGAGGCGACCCGTCTTCGCGACAGAACTAGTGATACTGTCCAGACCCAGCGGGCGCAGCATCCGCAAATCAACGACCTCGGCGCTGACACCCACCTGATCCAGAATACTGGCCGCTTCGAGTGCCTCATACACGGAATATGAGGTTCCGACCAGGGTGACATCCCGACCTTTTTTGAGGATGGCGGATCCTTCAAGCGGCCGTGTGAACGGCGTGTCCGGGGCAGGCCCCGTGCGGTAATGATACCAGCGATGTTCCAGAAAAAGGACCGGGTTTTGTTGAACCAGTGCCTGCATCAACATGCCCTTGGCGTCTTCCACGCTGGATGGCATCGCGACAATGAGCCCCGGAATATGGGCAAATAGGGGTTCCAGGCTTTGGGAATGGGCAGGGCCCTGACCCCACCCGCGACCGATCACCATACGCTGGACCAGCGGCACGGTATAGACACCATTGGTGACGTAATGGGTCTTGGCAGCGTTATTCACCAATTGCTCCATGGCAAGAAGGGCAAACTCTACCCGTTGGTGAACGAGGATCGGGCGTTGCCCCTGCATGGCCGCGCCAATCGCGATCCCGGTCAGTGCACTCTCGGCGACGGGTGTCTCAATCACGCGGTCCGCACCGAATTCTTCGAGCAATCCGGCGGTTGTGCCGAACACCCTCTTTGGATCAGCCACACCTTCGCCGATCACGAATACAGAAGGGTCGGCGGACATGGCCTGGCGGGTGCCCTCCGCAATTGCGGCAGCCGCTGATTTTATGGGCGCGGTACTGGCCATTGGATCTGGACCGGGTTCATTTATGCGTTCACGATGCATAGACATGGTCCCGGACAGTTTCACTGGGCGGGAAAGGGGCGCTCAGCGCCGCCTCAAATGCTCCATCGATCTCTTCGCCTATCTCGGCGCGCATATGGTGCACCATGTCTTCGGTCAGTTGCCCCTGTTCCGTCAATTTGGCGAGGCCGGTAGCCAACGGTTCAGTCTTCATACCAGCCGTAATTGCGTCCGCCGTGCGATAGCCGAGATCATCGTCAAATGCCGGGCCACAATGTTCGCGAATGCGATAGGCATCAAACTGCAGGAAAGCCGGTCCGGGCAAATCGTCCATTTTTTCGATCATGTTCCGGGTTGCATTCATGACCAGTCCCGGATTATTGCCGTCGTGCCGCGCGCAGGGAATCTGATGCGCCGTTGCCAGCCTTGTCAGATCGTCCGATGGTTGGCGTTCATCCAGGGGCGTATAGACCGAGAACAGGTTGTTCTCGCAGATGAAGAGCAGTCGCAGATTATGGACCTTTGCGAAATTGGCCGTCTCGTGAAAGACGCCTTCTTCAAGGGACGCATCGCCGACAAAAACCACGGAAACTGCCTTCGATCCGTTCAGCTTGTTCGCCAGGGCATCACCAGCGGCAATCGGGATGACGGAGCCGACAATGGGCAGGCTGAGTGCATGACCTGCTGCCTTGTCAAACAGATGCATGGAGCCGCCGCGCCCCGCGCAACACCCTGTCGCCTTGCCATGAATCTCGGCCAACATGGCGCCTAGATCGCCACCCTTTGCGAGATAATGGGCATGGCATCTATGGGTCGAGAAGGTTTTGTCCTGTCTGTCCAAGGCTGCGCAGACACCTACGGCGATCGCCTCCTGCCCAATGGAGAGATGAACAGGACAGCGCATGAGCTGATCGCTATAACGATCTGCGATGGCTTCTTCCACCATCCGTATTCGCAGCATCTGTCGGTAGAGCGCGAGATCTGGGATGCTGTCAGGCAAGTCACGCATCTTCGAAGCCAAGCTCTTTCATTCTTTTAGTATTGTAATAAAGCGGATTTTCCAGCGGGTTCGAAATCAGATTATTGTCAAACGCCTCGTTTAAATCACGGACCGCATCCTCGATCGTGAATTGTGGAACAAAGCCCAATTCATGACGGATCTTTTCTGAGGAGACGTGGTAGGATCGCATGTCATCTGTCGGGACATGGTCGACAGCCACATCGGAACCAACAATTCCCCTGATAATATCACCCAGATCATCAAGCGAATGGTTTTGATACCCGACATTGTAAACGCCACCATCGATCTGCTCACCCGGTAAGTCGAGGAGATGAAGATAGGCGCGAACCATGTCTTTGACATGAATGTTCGGTCGTTTCTGTGCACCGCCAAAGATCTTGATCCGCCGGTTAGAGAGCGCATGGGTGGTCAGAATGTTTACCACCAGATCCAGCCGCAATCTTGGGGCATACCCGCAGACGGTAGCGGGTCGGACGATAACGGTTTCAAACCCCGGGCGCCGTCGCTTGAGAAGTTCAACCTCGCACATTGCCTTGAATTTGGAATAATCGGTAAGGGGTTCGAGATCCAGTTCCTCTGTAACCGAAACCCCCTCTTTAATGCCGTAAACCGACGAGGAGGAGGCGTAAATGAAGCGACTGACGCCTTCGGCAAGCGCAGAGTCTACAAGTCCCGGAAAGGCGTCGTAGTTGATCGACTTTCCAAGCTGGGGATTGAGGTCGAAGGAAGGGTCGTTGGAAACACAGGCAAGATGAATAACAGCATCACACTCTTTTATCGCAGCATCCACTGTGGCCCGATCCCTGAGATCACCTTTGACGTTTTTCAGGTTTGCGTGTTCTGACAGAACGCCTTCGCCATAAAGAAAGAGGTCAAGCACAACCACCTTGTGTCCCGCCTGCAAAAGGGCAGGAACCAGGGCGCTGCCAACATATCCGGCACCACCGGTTACCAGAATGGTCCACTGTTTACTCATTGGGCAGCCTCTTAATCACGTCTTACTTGAAAAGCGTTTCGTAGTATTTCAGTACATTCGCAAGTGTTACGGATTCGCTGTGTCCGTAAATATCGACCTTCAGCGCACCGGCGATATTCCCGACCATGGCGATGTCGTGCACGGCGATCCCGTTCGCGGCCATTGGCGCGGAAAAAGACAGGAAAGCGTCACCGGCGCCAACAGTGTCGACCACCTTTTGCGTAAGGGCCGGAACCCTCTCCACACGATCCTTGTCCCCCTTAATGTAACATCCGTCGCGACCATGGGTGACGATTGCCAGATCCGCGTCGATAAGGTTGGGAAGGGTATTGAGCATCAGATCTTCGACGCTGCGGTGTTTGTCGCCGCAGGCAAGGCGAAGTTCCGGCTCGTCAATGCACAGGAAATCCGCCCTCGGGTATTTTGTAATCAGGTTGAAGCCGCGGTTCCCGCTATTGGTTTGCACATTTACGGCCAGGAATTTTGATTTCTCTGTCAGCATATCAACGGCGCGCGGCGATATCAGTCCGTGGCCAAAATCGGTGACAATGACGATGTCCGCCAACGCCAATTCCGCGTCCAGTCGGGCCAGAAGATCTTCTTCCTCCGCAGACGCCATCGGGCGATCATCCATCGTATAGACTTCAAAGAGCTTTCGCTTGTAACTGCGATCAACGAAGCGGGTCTTGCGGACCGTCGGGCGGTCTTCCAGTTTGAGGGCGTTCAACTGGATGCCAGGGCGCAGTTTTTCGATTACCGCGCCATTGTGGGGATCATTTGCCCCAAATGCTGTGACAACAGAGACCTGATCACAAAAGCTCGCTACGTGGTTGGCGGCCGCGACCACACCGCCAGCGTAAAGAGCGCGATCCAGATATCGCGTCGCGATGATGCTTTCCTTGGCGGCCTTTCCCAATGTGTCGACATGCACATATTCGTCGATGATTGGTTCCCCTATGAAAAGGATCCTTGATTGACCTGCCCGATCAAACGCTTCCTTTACGGTCCGTCCCGGCGCGACAGCGGCCCGTTGTTCAAGATGCTCCTTTACCGCAGGGTCAATCAGTCCGAAATGGGCGTTCAGCAGGGAAGAGGAGGAATAGGTGACCTCGTCAGTGAAAACCAGTTCACCGCCATGGGCCTCCACCGCATCGCGCTCCAGACCGATCTTGTTTGTGACATCATCCGCCGGATCCCTGTAATCCGACCCTTTTACATAAAAGTCAGGTTTGACCGCATTCAGGGCAGGGATTGCGGAAGGATCATCGACAATGCCGACGAGATCGACAAGTTCCAGGGTGGCGATCATCTCAGCCCGCAATTGTTCCGGAAATGCAGGTCGCCCAACCCCTTTGCGGATATGCCGGTCAGCCGTGATGGTCACGATAAGAACGTCGCCAAATTTTCGGGCCGCCTCAAAATGCTTGATATGACCGATGTGAAGCAGGTCAAAAGTCCCGTGGCACAACACAATCCGGAAACCGTTTCTTCGGTAATCTTCCAGTTGTGTGCCCGCTTCTGCGAGGTTCAGGATTTTCCGCCCAGCTTCTGCTGTGCGCGGGGTGCTAATGGTCATTCAGTTTTTTCTTTCAGATATTTGAACCAGTTTTTAGTCGCGTCAGCGATGCTGTCCGGTGTCCAGACAGGGGCCTCGCGCCAGTAATCGATATTGGCGATGAGGTCTTTCACGCCGTCTTCAATGGACATTGTTGCTTCCCAACCGGTTGCCGCGTGAAACTTTGTGGTGTCGGCACAGGTGACATCCGGTTCGCCTGGCCGTTTCGGAATAAAGATCGTGTCGTCAGGATCGATGAGTTCGACAATACGGTTGACGGATACGGGACGGCCCGTACCGACATTGAATGCTTCACCGCGCGTTTGCAGGTCCGTTGCCGTGATTATGGCGCGCACGATGTCCGATACATGTGTAAAGTCCCGCCGCTGATGTCCGTCGCCAACAATTGTCAGCGGTTTGTTTGCCAGTTTCTGGGCCAGGAAAACGCCGAAAACAGCGCCGTAGGTTCCAGATGTGCGAACCCTTGGGCCATAGACATTGAAGAAGCGCAACACGGTGGCTGGCATGTCATAGACCTGGGACCAGTGTCTGACGGTTTGTTCGCCAAGATCCTTCGTCAGGGCATAGGGATATTGCGGTAGGGCGGGTGCCGTTTCCGGGGTCGGGACCTGATCGGGAATCCCGTAACGGGAAGAAGACGCTGCATAGACGATCTTTTTGAAGGCCGGTTCGGCCCTTGCTGCCTGCAGAATATTGTATGTGCCGGTCACATTGCTGGAAAAATACACTTCCGGGTCGTCGATGGAGGGGACGATATCTGCACGGGCGGCTAGATGATAAACGACGTCGACACCCTGCATGGCGCCCTTGCAGGTTTCACTGTCGGCGACGTCGCCTTCCAGAATTTCCAGGCCGGGATGCGACGCGACTGAATCGAGATTTTCGCGGCGTCCGACCGAAAGATTGTCCAGGACCCTGACCCGCGCACCGTTCTTTAATAGCGCTTCCGTTAGGTGGCTTCCGATAAAGCCGCAGCCACCTGTTACAAGATGCATAATTCTCGACTCCAAATTACGGTATTATACATAAAGAAAGTATACTGTATTTGAACTTGCATTCGCTTTTGAAGCAACCAATTATTAACGCCTGTAGATATGTGATACGCTTGGTAAAATCCCTTTGGGACGTCTGTCCCAATCGGGGCATCATTCGGATTTTATTCAGTTTTCTCGACGCTGGGCGCGGGGTGATGTTGGTTAAATGATTACCCTGAACTATGAAGATCTTATCTCCCAATTCGATGCATCGCTCGTCAACAATTTGCGCCTGACAGGGGTGAAAAATCCACTGCTTGAGTTATGGGTGCCGGACGGTGATCCCCTGCGCAGTATTGAGGGCCTCGTGCATTCAATTTCCCAGACAAGCCGTGATGAGCCGGTGGCGATTGAATTGCCGCTGGAACTCTTGTCGGACGCGCAGCAAGACATGTTGCTGGGGAAGTTTCCTGGGGCGATCACGTTTGAGATGGTTGACGATTCCGGCCCTTGTTTGTTGACCTGGACGCCTGGGGCCACCGAGGACAAAACATTGAATGACGGGTCCGGCGTGATGCCGGTGGAGGATGTTTCGGCCCTGCTGGATCGTGCAGGTAACTTGAAAGCACCTCGCAAGGCGGTCCGTCATCTGCCAACGGAATATCGGGACTTTTTGCTGGAACAAGGTCGGAAAATCCCTGACGAAACTGTGTTTTCTGCTTCCGCAATGCCAAGCCTCACTTGTCGAACCGGTTCGTGTAAGTTGCATGTGTTGTTGGAGCCGCGTTGGGACGGGGCACAGAAAGGGGCGGATCATCCGATTGAGACCGTGACCTTTGAAGGAGCGGAACCGGGAACTGTAGAAGCAGGTTTTCTTTCTGTTTTGGCTCAGGTGTCAAATTCGCTGACCCTGTCGGAGCTGGCGGATCATGGGACGGTTCGGGTGATTGAGTTCCTGGCAGATACCTGTCCCGCCGTCCGACCGGACGGAATTGCCGCGAGTCTGGTTTTTACAGAAGAGATGCGGTTTTTGACCGGTTTGTTGCGACAATTGCCGGTGGCCCCTGATCATGGTCTGACACAACCGGGCTTTTCGCCTGCGCCGGCGGAGGCGTGGATGGCACTATCCCAGGAAGCGCGCCTCGCGACACTGCGTCAACACCTTCAGGGTTTCTGTGACAGCCAGGGGCTGCGCCAAGAAGATGTGGTGTTAGATGGCTTGGTCGATGACTTGTCAGGGTGGCCGGTCCGTGTTGTGGTGACCTGTGGTCCAAATACCGATCCGCGAGAACGACCAGGCCTGGTTCGGCATCTGGAACATTTCTTGAAAGGCAAATTGGATCGAACCTTGATCGTGTTGTACGAAGCTGCAAAAGACAGCAACAAGATCAGGCGTCTGTGAGGAGGTTTTTGCTGACATGGCAATGACAGATCATACGGATCTGATTCTGGATGGCACCAAAATCCGATGGCACCAGGATCGTCTGGACGCCTGGCGGAATGGGGAACGTATTGCCCCGATTACCATTGATATGGCGCTGACCCGGGCGTGCAATTACGGGTGTCACTTCTGCTATGCCATGTTGCAGGAAAATGATCGCAAAACGATTACGGGACCGGTGATCAGGGACTTCCTGGATGATTGCGCAGAGATCGGCGTGCGCGGCATCAGTCTGGTATCTGATGGTGAGAGCACGGTATCCCCGGTCTTTGTTGAAGCTGTGCAGCATGGTGCTTCATGCGGTCTCTCTATGGCCGTTGGAACCAATGCCTTTGTCCTGACCAAGCCTAAATTGGCGGAAATACTGCCCTATCTGACCTATTTGCGGATCAATATCTCGGCCGGTGAAGCCAAGAGATATGGCGAGATTATGGGGGTCAAGGAACGGTACTTTGAGCGGGTGTGTCAGAACATCCGCGATATGGTCGCGTTTAAGAAAGAGCATGGCTTGTCCGTTACCATCGGTATGCAGATGGTCCTTATGCCCGAATATGCGGATCAAATTCTGCCGCTTGCGCGGTTGGGCAAGGAACTTCGCCCCGACTATCTGGTTATCAAGCATTGTAGCGACAATGAAGACGGCGATCTCGGCGTAAATTACGGCGAATATGCGGATCTGACCGGTTTGTTGAGCGAGGCGGAAGCCCTGTCAGATGATGAATATCGGGTGGTCGTGAAATGGTCGAAAATTGAGGCGGGCGACAAGAGATCTTACCAACGCTGCTATGGCGCGCCGTTTATGCTGCAAATTTCGGGATCAGGGCTGATCGCGCCTTGTGGCATGCTCTTTAACGAACGGTATAAACGCTATCACATCGGCAATATCTGCGACACACGGTTCCGGGATATCTTCCAGTCGGATGATTACTGGGAGGTGATGCGGCACCTGGCATCATCAGAATTTAACGCGCAGAAGATGTGCGGCACCCTCTGTTTGCAGCACAAGGTCAATGAAGCGCTTGATTATCACGTCAAAGGCTATACAGAGCTCTCTATTCCCGAGGGCGCGCAGCCACCCCAACATATCAATTTCATCTGACCCTGATCGATCGCGCCCGGCCTATGCGTTTTCTTCTTTTCCCGAATTTCCGACATCCCTTCGAGTTCAGAATTCTGGATGCCTTGAGACATGCCCTTGAAGGGTTGGGCCATGAGGCCAGGATCTCCTGGCGCCCGGCCCATGACCATGTCGTAGCCCGCCTTGCCACCGAATTCGATTGCGATGTTGTGTTCCAGGTGAACCGCCCCAGGCCACGTAATCCTGACCTGCCATCGGGTGTGCGTCACATCACTTGGATACAGGATGCCAGGGAACCGATTCTAAACGGGATACGAAAAGCGGCGAAAGACGGCGATATCGTTTATGAAATGCATCCACTGGAAGGACTGGTGGGCTACAAGCCGGATTTGCCCGTGATGTCGCGTCTTTTTGCGCCGGGTGTGGATCGCCGCCTTGTCTCGGTTCTTCCGCCGCGACCGAATGCAGAGGCGTTGCTCGACTTTGTGATGGTCGAGACGATTATGAAGCCGATGCATGCTGACGACCGCGAGGACACGCTTGCTTTCGACGGGCAGGACCTGGAAACCTATAAGGCCTGGTACTTGCGCAAGGCCGGGTTTGGGAAATTTGACCCAAGGCGTCTCTTGGCCTGGTTTGAAGCCGGACCTGAATTTGAGCGGCGAAACTCGGCAACCATTGCCAAGACAGCGATGGAACTGGCCTTTGAACCTCTGAACGGGCTGGCCAATTATAAAGAACTGGAAAAAACCGTCGGGAAGGCGCTGGGCAATGAGATCGCCCTGGACCGCAATTCCGAAATTTTTCGCATCACTTACGCCCGATTGCTGAGCCGCGCCACAATAGCCCGCTATGTTCTGGATTTGTCAGAAAAGGTTCAGTTCTTTGGGAATTATTGGGACGAGCACGAGGAGTTCGCCGCGTATCACGGCGGTTATGCCCATCATCATGGCGAAATTGTCCGGATAAATCGGTCGGCAAGGATCGTCGTTCATGAGAACCCGGATGGCTGCAATTATCACGACAGGGTCTTGTATGCGATGGGGTCCGGCAGTTTTGTGATGGCACCCAAATCGCCCTGGGATCATGTTGAGGATGGTTTCGCCAGCCATTTTGATCCCGACCTGCATTTCGGCCAGTATACAAGAGACAGTTTCCATGAAGAGGCTCAGCGCTGGCTCGCGGATGATGCCGGTCGTGCAAAGCGGGCCGAGGCTGCGCGGGACCTCGTTTTGGCCGGTCATACCTATCACCACCGCGCCGAACAATTGCTGCAGGACCTAAAGAGCTAGGCAGCGCTGTTTTTGGACGGCAGCACTTGCCTCAAGTCTTCCAGGATCTTGGTGTTGTGCTTCAAAATATGGTCTCGTAGCGCTTGAACACCTGCACGCATTTGGTCGTTATCGGCACAACTGATCCTTGCTGGCAGTGTTTCATATTTCGACGGGTCTATGACGATTCCAGCATTGAAGCGGCCCACCAGATCAGCCATCGCTTCCGCATAGGCGTCCACAATGATTGGAAGGCCGGCACAGAGATAGGCCATGACCCGATTCGGGATTGCGAGGCGGCCAACATGCTCGACGGGTTGATCCGGGTAGTGAACGCAGAAGAAACCGAAATCCAGTGGTTCAAGTTCGCGGATCAGTTGCTCTTCATCGATGGCCGGACTGTATCGGTGCCTTTTGCCCTGGGCCGTGAACCAGTCTTCAACCCGTTGAAATCTCTCGGAAGGACCGGCTCCCTCACGACGGTCAGCAGCATTGAACATTGCCACAGTGCACCCCGGGTCACTCATTAACAGCGCAAGTGTCTCGATGAAGTTCGCTCCCGGTGCGACGTCCCGGCTGCGGGTCAGTTCCGTGTCGCCCAGTGAGCCTGCAAAGGCGACGGTATGTGTTCCCGAGACCCAAGTCCGCGGGGCGTTCGTCCAGGTTGCATCGAGAAGCCGCTGTTGCATCGGAAACCAGGAAAAGGTCAGGGCGTCACAGCTTTGCGACAAACGGGTCCAGTCCACGCCTGTCGATTTTACAACCAATGCTGTTGCGTTCTTTGCTGCCATAAAGGCCGCAAATCGCGTCATGTTGATCTCAGCCTCGCTGTAGCCATTGCTGTTTTCAAGCAGAGCTCGGGAAAACAGGGCACCCATATCGTAAAACTCGATCACGAGACTGATGTCAGGACGCAAAATCAGAATCAGGGGGATCAAGAACTCGGATTTGGTATGTGGACTCACCTTGAGATACGCCGTCCCAGCGTCGGTTTTGCAGATGGCTGAGACCAGGGCCTCTGGCGACCCAGTACAGCTTAGACACTGCGGCCAATTCGCGACGAGATCGGCTGTATGGATCTGGTAACCGAGCGGCATGTAGAGCAGTAGAGTGGCCAAGTCTGGGTCTATCAGTTCGGTCAAATTATGCTGATCCACAACCTCCCATGGATGGTTAGCGGTTTGAATGACAAGCGTTTTCGCCTTGTCGACACGTTCGGGTACTGACCTCGAAGGAGAATGTTTCAGATAGTCCTGAAGTAAGGACCGGCATTCTGACTCCACTCTGTCAGGCAGCACACCCGTGTCTTTGACAAGATCGTCCGCAATTGCCGGAAAGGGGAAAGAATGTCTGGGATCGGTCATAAAAAACTACGATATCGGGTCGACCAGGGAGCAGCAGGAAACAACAAAAAAATGGCACAAAACATGCTTACGTAGTTATACTATCATAGTGTTGTATCGTTAAAAAATAATGATTTGGATATTTGTATGCGCGTTCTGATTGTGGTTCCCCGGTTTGTTGGAGACGTTGGTGATTTTTACCAATTGCCCTTGGGGCTAGGCTATATCGCCTCGGTTCTTCGCGAGGCGGGACATGACGTTAGAGGCCTGAATTTGAACCATCTTGTTGGTGATGCCGTCGACTTGGTCGCTGCAAAAGTTTCTGAAATCAAAGCCGACGTTGTTGCAACCGGCGGGCTCTCACCGTTCTTGCCAGCGGTTGAGGCTGTCTTTGAAGGCGCGCGACGTGGCAATCCAGACGTTTTGAACGTCGCCGGTGGCGGCGTGGTCAGCAGTGATCCTGAAATCTCTCCTGATCTGATGGATATGGATGTCGGCATTATTGGCGAGGGCGAGGCGACAATTGTTGAACTGTTGGACGCCTATGCCGAGGAAAAACCGTTTGAAGACGTCAAAGGCATTGTTTTTCACAACAAGAATGGTGTCGTCGTGCAAACCGCATCCCGTCCTTCAATCATGGATTTGGGAACGATTCCTTGGCCGGACTATGAGTTGCTCGAGATTGACCGCCAGTTGGATACCCAGCGTCCAATGGATGAGTATTTCCATATGGCGCATCCGGGGAACCGGCCACGCGCTGTTGACATGATCACAAGTCGTTCCTGTCCCTATAGCTGCACCTTTTGTTTCCATCCAGTCGGTAAAGTCTATCGGGAACGTCCTTTGGACGATGTCTTTGCCGAACTTCAGTATTTGAAAGACCGGTATGACGTGAACATGGTTGCGTTCATTGATGAGCTATTTTCCCTTCGTAAGGCCCGGTTGCTTGAGTTTTGTGAACGAATAAAACCCATGAACCTGCCCTGGATGGTACAGTTGCATGTTAATTCAGCGGATGAATTTGTATTGAAAACTCTGCGTGAAGCAGGGTGCATCTATATTTCCTACGGCATCGAGACGATGAGCAAGGAAGTGCTCATCAGCATGATGAAAAAGGCCAAGAAGGAGCGGATACACGAGACGCTTGGCCTCACCCATGACGCAAAGATCGGTATTCAGGGTAATCTTATTTTTGGCGATTCCGCTGAGACACTGGACACAGCCAATGAAACGATGACCTGGTGGGCAGAAAACCGTCAATATCAGATCTATCTAAACAGACTTGGCGTGTATCCGGGAAGCCCGGACTTCATTGAGGCCGTGCGCGATGGCCTGGTGACAGACCGTCTGGATTATTCCAAGCGTCTGCCGATCAATCTGAATATCTCGAAAATCAATGATGTAAATTTGGATATGATGAGCCGCATCATCTGGGCGCATCATAAGTCTTTGTTGAATGTCGCCCCCGTGACGCGGTTTGAAGAAAGTGCTGAGCTGGCCCCCGGCCGTGGACCGGGTGGCAGCCCCGGTGTGGCCCATGATATCGATTGGACCTGCCCGCGTTGTGACCACCAAAATGAATACCACGGTTGTGTGATAGGCGATGGCCATTTTGATTACATCCGTGTGTCGTGCCGTGGGTGCATGTCGCGGTTTGATATTCCGAATAAGAAATATCAGGGACAGGTGAACGAACTTCCCATTCCGGAGATTGAGGCCGGTTTCAAACAAGTTCTTGAGATGGAGCAAAGCGGAGAAACTGACGCTGCCATTGAAATGGCGCGCTCTATCAATGCAAAAGCCCGTGGCTATGTAGAAGGTTACGTGATGCTTGGACGCCTGTATCAGAAATTGGGCGACCCGCGGGAATGGATTAATTGGTGTGCGCGCGCTGTTGTAAATGACCCATTCAATCCAGTGCGTCATCTGGCATTTGCAGAGGCGCTGGAATCAGCCGGCTCGGTTGGGGGCGCGTTGTTGCATCTCAAACAGGTCTTGCAGCTGGATCCCGAAAACGAAACGGCGCGGTCGTGGTTGGCGAGCATTGAAGAGGATCCGGTCAGAAGTGCCTTGTCGGATCAATATTTCGTTTCATTTTCCGATGCAGATCCTCCCCATCGACCCTCTCGGGAAAAGCGCGCCTTCGAACGCAAGCGGGAACCTGCATTCCCCGTTTACAAGCGAACGGAAAACCGCCAAAGCCTTAATGTGCCGGCGGAATAGGTTGGGTAGGATATGAAGGTCCTGATCGTCGTCCCGCGCTATGTTGCTCAACCCGGAGAATTCTATCAGTTTCCGCTGGGGCTGGCCTATATCGCCGCAGCGGTCGAGTCCGCGGGACACGGTATTGTTGGTCTAAACCTGAACCAGCGGGCAGGGGATGTTGATCAGCTGGTCGCCGAGGCGATTGAAAAACATCAACCCGACATTTGTGCAACGGGCGGACTCTCACCCTTTCTACCCTGTATAGCTGAGATTTTTTCTGCGGCACGCCGCGCCAAACCGGGAATTTTAAATGTCGCCGGTGGCGGTGTTGTGAGCAGCGATGCCGAGGTTGCACCCGAAATTATGGACATCGATGTTGGTGTTGTGGGCGAAGGGGAAGCAACGATTGTTGAGCTTCTCTCTGTACTTTCGGCCGGTGACACTTTGGCAGACGTGAAGGGGATTGTCTTCTGGGATGAAGCCGGTACGGTTAGGGTGAATCCGGCGCGTCCCGCCGTGATGGATTTGTCAGAGATTCCGCGGGCGAATTATGAGGTCCTTGGTTTTGGCGAACAATTGCATCTGCAAAATCCGCTGGACCACTACTTCCTGCAGGCTGCGCCGGATAATCGGCCACGCGCGATTGATATTATCACCAGCCGCTCTTGCCCCTATAGCTGCACTTTCTGTTTTCATCCGGTGGGCAAGGTCTATCGCGAGCGCCCGCTGGATGATGTCTTCGAAGAACTTGAGGAACTGATTGAGCGGTTCGATATCAATCTTGTAGGAATCATTGACGAATTATTCAGTTTGAGGAAAGCCCGACTTCTGGAATTCTGTGAACGTATCAAGCCGCTGGGCGTTCTGTGGATGGTTCAATTGCATGTCAATTCTGCGGACGAAATCACCCTGAAGGCATTGCGTGAGTCCGGATGCGTCAGTATTTCCTATGGGATCGAAAGCATGTCTCCATCGGTCCTGATCAGCATGATGAAGAAGTCGAAGAAGGAACGCATTGAGGTGTCTCTTGCACAAACGCAGCAAGAACAAATTGGCATTCAGGGAAACCTGATTTTTGGCGATACTGCTGAGACCCTGGAGACTGCCAATGAATCGATGAAATGGTGGGCAGAGAACAGGCATTTTCCCATAAACCTGACACGTCTTCAGGTCTTTCCGGGCAGTCCTGACTATATTGCCGCTGTCCGGGACGAGTTGATCATCGATCGCGTCAATTACGCGATCGAACTTCCGGTTTTTCTGAATATTTCCGGTATCAGCGATGGCAATATGGACCTGATGACAGCCCTGCTCTGGGCGCAAGGTCGGGCGCTTCTCAAACTTGGCATTCTGCATCGTTTCGAAGAAAGCCGGTATCATGAAGAGCGCGGCGCCAGCAGTTATGATATCGATTGGACATGCCCGTCTTGCGGCGCTGAAAACGAGTATCGTGAATGCATTATACCGCCCGAAAACCCGCACGCTTTGCGGCTGCACTGCCGAAGTTGCTGTGATCGCTGGGACGTTGAGAACAGGGCACGCGAGGCGACGCATAACGCGGAAATAAGCGGCATTCTGCAAAACGTTCGCGACCTGATGGAACAAGCTAAGTTGCAGGACGCACGGGTCGAACTGGGTAAGCTCATTGAGAAATATCCGGATGCCGCTGAGATTTATGCAATGAAGGCGAAGCTCAGCCGTCTGCGTGAGGATGTCGAGACCGAATTGCGAAGTTGTATCTTCGCTGTGGGGCATGCGCCGTTCATTGCGGGGTATCATTGCGACCTTGCGGAAGTGTTGCTGAAACTGAATGTTGCTGGTGCCGCACGCCTGCATCTTGAGCAGGCGCTTGCGCTAGACCCCGCGCTTGCCCGCGCTGAATTGGCGCTTGGTCTGTTGCTTGATCGGGATCCGTCGGATCCCACCTTGAATTCTTTCTTTCCGGATATGTTTGAAGGCCCGGGCGCCGTCCGACCCCTTCGTGATACACCTTCCTATGACCGAAAGCGGGAACCGGCGTTTCCCGTCTTTAAAAGAACGGCAAATCGTCAGAGTGTGGCGGTGAAGGAAAGACAGCCGCAAAAGGTCTGACCCAATCAACCCGAATTCGAGAAAGAAGCGGCTTTGACCCCTGTAGATCTGTTTGACAGAAATACCAAGGCGCTGAAGCCGTTTTTAAGACCCGCCGTTGCAGAACTGATCACGGTCTTTTCCAGCCAGTCGACCAAGGTCCTGTCCGATGGCGCGGGCAAGTTTGTGAACCTGATTTACAACGGCAGCCCCCTTTATAAGCCGGATGCAAATACCTATTGCGAGCAGCGCGTTCAGGCCTTTTTGCGTCAGCCTGACCAGATAACCTTTTCAGATGACATCAAAACGGTCACCAGGTTTGAGAACCTGACATCCGTAGTGAGTGAACTGATCAATGATTTTGCGAAGACGCGGTTTTCGTACCAACTTCCTGAATTTGACAAGGTCGGTGCTCTCATCAGTTTTGGTCTGGGGTCCGGCCTGCATCTAAGGCCTTTGGTCGATGCGTTTCCGGTGGTTGACCTGATTATTCTGGAACCCGAGTTTGAATTCTTCTTTTCAAGTCTTTTTGTGATCGACTGGACGGAACTGGTTTCCGATATCCAGGGTCGCAATGGGCGGATCGTTTTTTATTTTGAGGAAGATCCCGTCGTCGCGTTTGAAGCCATATTGGGTGCCCTTCGCGAACATGCTTTTCCCTATATTGAAGGCAGTTTGCTGTTCCAGCACGATGCAAGACCAACCCTTAATGCA
Organism: Alphaproteobacteria bacterium; assembly: GCA_963691885.1. Classification (GTDB taxonomy): domain Bacteria; phylum Pseudomonadota; class Alphaproteobacteria; order UBA8366; family Aestuariispiraceae. Next base: position 4,834,806 of record OY829843.1, on the reverse strand, counting down.
GTACGCGGGCGGCTGATCGATGCGGGACCTCATATCATATCCTATAACGGATGGTTCGAAGACGAGCTTATACACGCGTCAAATCACGCAGTGAATGCGCAACATCAGGACCTTTCTGTTCTAAGCGGTCATCGTCCAAATGCGATGGGTCAAGGTGGCAAAGTATTTGTTGTGGTTGGGAGTGGTCCGTCTCTGTCCGAAAATATTGAGCTGCTTCGGATGCATCGACAGCACTTTGTATTGATTTCCGCTGGAACCAGTCTTGGTCCGCTATTGAAATCGGGGATTCGTCCAGACTTTCATTGCGAGTTGGAGAATGTTGAGGTTGTCACCGATGTTCTTGTCTCTCTCAAAACGGCCTACGATTTGGGTGGCATCACGCTTGTCGCCTCAACAACGGTCAACCCCGCTGTACCAGCCCTGTTTGAAAAAACCATCTTCTTCATTCGGGAAGGGGAAGGGGTCATGCCCCTGTTAAAGGGACCTGTTGACCAGTTGAACCTTGTTGGTCCATCGAGCGTGAATACATGCTTTGTTGTCGCCACGCATCTGGGTGCAGGATCAATCATTTTGGTTGGGGCAGATTTCGGAAAGGCCGAAGATGCCAATGCGTATTCCGATGGCGTCGTCTATGACAATCTGGACGAGATAAATGCAAACCGCGCGGAGCGTGGCCGTCATGCGGTGCGTGCGGCCGGGTCAACCTATGGAACCATGGACTGGGTCACGGAAGGAAATCACGGAGGGCAGGTTGTCTCTAACGAGACCCTGACGATGATGCGCCATCGTCTGGAGGTGACGATAAACGAATTCGATATTCCCGTTTACAATTTGGGGCGTGGAGCAAAGGTCGCTCAGGCCTCACCACTAACCAATGAAGCCTTTGGCGCATTACTGGAAAAATACTCCGCAGGTGAGCCGATAAACGTGCCTTCCCTGCTGGAGGGCCTAAATGCTGCGGGGGAATTGTTGCGCGCAAGACCCCTTATGTTTCGAGTGCATGCCACGTTAGGCAATATCAAGAAGAGCTTTGAGAAAGCGCTGTCAGCATTTGTTGATGATCTGAATGCACTATCAAAAAAATCTGACCCTATCTCTCGCGACGACGTATTTGAGGCCATGGCGGATCTGCTCGATGCTGACCCTGTCCTAAAGCCGGGAGAGAAACCGGGTGAAAGGGCAGTCCGTGTCGCTGTCTCCGGCTCTTTTTTGCGGCTGTTCCATACTATTCGTCATGTCAGTGTTCGATTGTCCGGGACAGACCAGGCAGTTTTTCAGCGCAATGCTGTTGCAATCCTGGCTGATACAATGCCCGCATTTCAACGTGAAATGGTTGAACGGATTGAAAACGCAATCCGAGCAACAGACGCGAGAGCAGGCATTGCAGAGACTCAGTTTGGACGCCTGTTACGGTTGATCGTTGCCGAGCAAGACCCTCATCCGGATGATATTATTCAGGGGTTGATGGAGGGGGATAGTTTTCGAAGCATCTATCTTGCCCAGTTCGTTCTTACAAATGAACTTGTCTACAACGTCGGGTTAACCAAACCCTATAATTTGCCGCAGCCATGGCTGCTCGATGTCTTGTCAAAGCTGTCGCAAGCGGATGCTCTGTACAGCTGGTTCGCAGTTTCGGTATTTGCCCTGTTTCGATTTGAAGATGAAGCCGGTTCTCTGTCACTTTCAGTTCCAAGGGAGACGGAGGCGGCGGATTACAGGTTTGGTGCAACCCGTTCCTTCGTCAATTTTCACATGTCGATTTGGTGTTTGTTGTCGGGGGATAGCGCGCGTGCACTCTTCCTTGCCCATCGTTTCGAAGAAAGTGGAGAGGACACGTCACTTGCAAATCTGTTGAAGGGCAATTGTCTGACCGTCCTTGGTCGGATCGATGAAGCGTTGGTCTGTTTTGAAAACTATGACCGCTCTGCATCAGGATCGATTGATTTCCCGCGCCTCGATTTTAAGGGGCTGGCGTTATGGTTAAGCTCGAGACATCAGGATGCCAGAGAGTACTATCATGCCGATGGGGAATTGATGGCGTTGGGGCACGTCATATTTGATGTGCTTGAGCCAGGCACATTACCGTCAACTGCCTTGCCGGAAGGGGTTGCAGAGAGTAAGGCGGTTTCCCGTATTCAGATGCTGGTACAAACAGCTGTGAGAAATTCTAGGGGCGAGGAGAAATTCTAGGGGTGAGGTGTCGGAGTAACTCTTGCGTTTTTGTAGAAGTCCAGCAGGTCGTGTACTTTTTCATCCATTGAATTTTCTTCGTTGAATGCCGCGACATTGCGATACAACGCGGCCATATCGGTGTCGGAAAGAGCGTCGGAAAGTGTGTGGAACCTGGACAGCTCTGGTGCAACACCGATTTCATATTGATTGACATAGTTCGCGAGGAATGTCGCTTCGCGGTGTGTCAAAACCGGTAGCCCCCCCTCGAGATAGGCAAAGAGCTTTGTGCCGGGTACATGCATCACCGTTTCATATCTGTTTCTGATTGTTTCGGCATTGTCAGTCAGCGTGTTTAGCCCGAAATCATAGTGAGACAGTGTCTCCGGTAGCAAATCCGGGGATACGCCTTGCAACATTCTAAAGCCCGGATATTGCGTTTCCAGTCGAAACCAATCCTTAAAATCCGGGTCGTCTCGTAACGGAAATCGATAGGGGTCGTTTAAAACATCGATGCAGTGCCCCTGCTTCAGCAGATCTTCGAAAAGGCTGTGCATTTCAGCAATAGGACTAAATCTGATGTCAGCGCTGGATGGATGAAGCGCCCCTGCATAAACAAGCTTTAACCGATTTGGGTTTGGTAATTCCTTGTCTGACCGTGTTTTGGTAAATCGCTTCAATGGCCAGGGATAGAAAGTCAGCAAATCTGCCGAACCTTCGTATTTCCGCTTAAGTCGTTCCGCCAGGTCGGAACTCATCCTGTGCACGACACCGCTTGCGCGTTGGAAAATGAAACGCTCCATCTCCAGATCAAGATCAACGATTGGACCGTGCATATTGGTATTCTGGATCATCTCGCAGAGATAGTCGCGTGAGAGAACGGTGGAGCTCACATCGTAAAATTCGCAGATCACCTTTTTGTCGGGGCATTTCTCAATGACGTAGCGGGCATAGTGATAGGTGAACATCCAAAGTTGCATATGAAGGGCTTCGGCGTTGACCTCTGTCGCGATGTCGCCAAACAGCGTGAAGCTCTTCAGGTTGTCACAGATATGATCAAAGGCTGTTGAAAAGACCGCTCTCAGTTCCGCAGGAATAGGTGCGGTACAGACCAATACGGTCTGGATTCCATGGTCCCTCAAGCAGAGGGCTTGGCGCATGATCGCAAAATAGGGTGTCGCCGCGAAAAATATCACTCTGCGCCGGTTCTTCTCTCGTTTCAGTGTCTTGGTCAGCTGGCGGCTTGCACTTATCTCTCTCTCAGATACATCGCGCCCGGCGGCAACAATGCAGTGTTGATACCGTGCTTCCAGTTCGACCGGGATCAATCTGGGCGGGGGCGTATAGGGCACGGGCAAATATATCTCCAACAAGTACCGGGTGAGATCCGGCATACCAAGTATTCGCAGATTGACTTGGATGCTGAAATCGTTTTTTTCAATACTATGGAACACGGATCCCTCGCATTTGTCGATTCGCGTGATGACTGGGACAGAGCGCGAGATACACTCGACAACCCCTCTGTTTACAGTCGCTACGATGTTGTCAGGGAATCACAGTTCCATTGGCAAGGCTGCGGGGTCGAAGCCGCCATATTTCAAGCTGGCGAGGCTCGTGTTTTTCACCCCTACATAAAACGCCAAATCGACGGGCTACCGGGATTTTTTGATCTCGTGAGCCCGTTTGAGTTTGGCGGCTTCTGGACCAGCCCGATATCTGCTGATGCGTTGCAGAACCTGATGTCGGAATTCTGGGTATGCTTTGCGCGCGCGGCAAAGTCCCGGGGATATGTCAGCAGTTTTCAACGGCTCAGCCCGTGGATGAAAACAGACGGTCTTCCTTCCGAATTGATGCCGCTGAACCCGCGGGCCAGCCATGTCGTTCTGGATCTTGCGAAGGGATATGAAGAACTTCGCAAATCTTATCGAGCCAAAACCAGAAACAATCTGCGCAAATCCGAAAGGGCGGGGCTCGCTGAAGTGCCAATGCAGAGTCTTTCAGAATGCGTTGATATCCTGCATCAACATCTGAGGTCGCTGGGTGCGGCACCCGGGTTTTTATTTCCAGAAGCATTTTATCGCTCATTTGGCGACGCGATGAACGTTATCTGTGTGTCTGGAAAAAACACAAAGCTGGGGGCAGTCGGGTTTTTTGTACGCGATGGGAATGTCCTGACCTGGCTACAGTCCGGCAGTGTCCAGGATTGCCGCGATCTCTATCCAACAAATATGGTTGTAGACATTGCAGTACGACGGGGTATCGAACTCGGATGCCGCTATCTGCATCTCGGCGGCGGGCAGCCATCCATTCTTCATTTCAAGTCCGGTTACTCGGATCTCAGAATGGAACATTTCCACTTGCGGGCTGTGTTTGACGAAGAAAAGTACAGAGCGTTAAGCAGCCCGTCCGGTGATGATGCAGAATTTTTTCCGGCCTATCGTCGATAGTTCATTTGCTTGAACCGGTTTCGCGGGTCAACCCTGACGATCTGGATACCAGGTGTCGGGGAAATAGTGTTCGAAATACGTGTTCAGACGATCTTTCAATCCGGGCAATGTCGTTGCTGTCACGTTTCTGTCTTCAAACTCTGACAGCTCGTTGCCGGTTCTGGCGACTTCTGCACCGTGGATTTTTAGAAAGTTCTGTACATGATCCACGGCGTTGTTCGGGGAGCGGTGGCATTCGGCATAGGTTATGTTGAGTATCTGGTTTTTGGGTATTGTGAGAAGCGCTTCTTCAATCTCATCCAAAATGTAGCGGCATTGCACAACCACTTGCTCTACAGGGTCCTGCATATCTCGGATCTTTTCACCCATTCTGGGTAAATAGCCGTACAATCTGTTTATGTCATTGTAACGGGAAACACGTGCATTCAGCATCGAGTTGCATACATGCCAGGGTGACCGTGTCAGGTTCAGGACCAGTATGGGGCCGATACTTTTTTCAATCTCTGCTATGTTTGCACAGGCAAATACGTTGTCGAAAATTACCGGGCCGTTGAAAATTTGGCCGATTTGTAGAAGTGTTCGTTCCAGTCCTGCCCAGTCAGGGGACGTGTGAATATAATGATCATCCCCTTTCAGGTTTAGCCAATGTTGCCAGAACCATCCCCATTCATGGGGTTCCAACGGGCCGGTTGTATTGCCATACTCGGACTTGAAGTTGCTTAGAAAACCTCGAACTTGCACCTGATTTTGCAGGATTGCACCGATGTCAGGATTTAGCCAGAACGGGGCCATCACGTTGGAGACGTATCCCAGTTCAAGGCTACTGATCAGTATTTGCTGTAATAGTGTTGAACCGCCGCGCGGTGGTGCAACAATGAACACCCGGTGCAATTTTTCCTGACCCTGGTCTTTTTGCGCAACATTGTCCCCTCGAAAAGAGGGAGAGTTCCTGATCAGGTTTTGATTTATGTTGTTCCAGTATTGCCAGCTCATGGCAATGAGATCACAGGAAATTCTTGTGAAAAGGGTCCGCCGAGGTCGGATTCAGCACGGTATCCGCCATGTAATTCAAACCGTGATAACGACAGCCACCTGGACATTTTGAAAGATCCAGTTGTTCCGAAACGGCAAGTACATTTTCTTCTACTACGTCCAGGTCATCGGTGATTTTTCCAACCGGTACCCGATGAGGGCCGCAATAGATGATCTCTCCATCCTCATAAACATTTAGATTGAAGAAGCCGGCGACGCATTTGTTATAGGCCAAGGTATTCCTGTTGGCCTCTTCGGACATGAACTGGTGCGGTCTGTAGTAAACCGAGAATTGATCACTCTCAAAGTCGTGTCTGATTTCCTGAACGATTTGGGTTACACGTTCATGGGTCAGATTGTTCTTTTTAATTCGTTCTCCGACAGAGCCGCGGTTGAAAACAGGCTTCACTGAAAAATAATCAACACCTATTTCGCTGGATTGTCGGGCCGAGTTATACAGGTCCTCCAGGTTTTCATGGTGAGTCGCATATTGAACGCCGATGGTGGGGCTGTCTGATGTCCGCTTTGATACCAGTGATCGAAGATTGTTCATGATTTTGTCGTAATGGGTATCAGATACGTCATGCATTCTGGCGTGCATCTCTTTGCTGCCCGCGTCCAGGCTTACTCTGATATAGGTAAAGTTCTTCAGAACTTCTTCCTCAACGCGGTCTAGCAGATACCCGTTTGTAAACATTCCCGGTTGCAGTCCGATCGAACCGACATAATCAACCAGTTCATTGAAACGCGGATAGGCCGTAGGCTCTCCATTTCCAACATACCCGACCGCCTTGAGGCCTTTCGCATGGGCCCTGGTCAACCAGTTGGTCAAGACATCAAAATCCATGAGTTTGGATTTTGAAAGCTGGTATTCATATGCGGTACACCAAAGACACCGGTGATTGCAAAAATTGCCGAGACTTAATGTGGCGTGAACCGCAAACTGTTTTTCGTTCCGTTCAAGCTTGAACAGTTTTTCACGATGATAGATTAGCTTTTCGAAACCAAGGATGTTCATGAATATGTTCCGGCAGCCTGTTGATTAAAATAAAGGCGAAAGTTGAAACTATAGTTCAGGCAGAACTTCCGTAAGAATCTATCGATTCACATTAATATCATATAATAGTTTCGCAAGGCTATTATGCGACATTGGAGCGTGTGTGGCGATATGCAGAGCATGTCGCAAACCATTCGCGACGGTTTGGCTTTCCTCAGTTCTCGATGATATGCTTTGATACCATTTTCCTTCGCAGATTCGGTCTTTTATGAGTTCAACCGAAAAAAACAAAAACGTATTGATCACCGGTGGGACGCGGGGCATCGGCCTGGACATTGCCAGAGCTCTGCTGGATTTGGGCGGGTTCGATGTCCATGTGTGTGGTCGATCCCTGACGCCAGATGTCGAGGCTGACCAGCGTATCGTGTTCCATCAATGTGATCTTTCCAATCCGGAAGAAATCGAAGCAATGGCTGCTATGGTGTCAGGCTGGGGTGACCGTGCCTTTGGATTGATAAACAATGCGGCGGAACCGGCCGCCGGCAGTTTACAGGATCTGGAAGGCGACCAAATCTTGGGATCTATAAATTTAAACATAGCTGGCCCCGTAATCCTGAGCCGTGCATTTCTGGCGACGGCAGATGAAACCAGGGGTGGGGTTATCATCAACATTTTAGGTGCAGGGGCTGGTTGGCGGCTCGGCGGAAAATCTCGTTCACTTTACTATGCTGCAAAGACTTGGCTTGCAGGTTTTACGGAGGCGCTTGGCCAGGAGGGTGTTCCTTTGAATGTCCTATGCTTTGGCGTGTCGCCGGGCAGTGCGGATACTGAATTACGGCGTAGGATCCTTGAGGATGCGGGTGAACCCTATACTCGAAGTACGGGGGCCACGGTGCCAACGGTTGAAATGGTATTGTCGCTGCTGACGGGACGGCCGAAGAGATTAACCGGACGGATTCTCAGCGCTCAATGGGACGATTTGCAAATACTGGACGCCGAAATACAAGAAGAGGAGGCGCAATTTGGATGTTTGCGCCGGATAGACATTCGCAATTTTCACAGTGCCAAAGGCGAGGAATAACGCCGTTTGAAAGGAATTGTCAGAGGCGCCTCTTGGCCCCTTTGTTCCCGCGTTTCAGATAGTTTCGATCTTCCAGCCTGTTGTAGATTCCAAGGTCCAGGTCGCGCTGGTCCCATATGTCCCGCCGCGTGAAATCCTTGTGAAAATTATGGGTGCACCGCTTGCACGGGTCTGGTGGATCTGCCGTGTTGGTCCGCTCCCGAAACATTTGATAGACCTCGCCGTTCCAGATTTCTTCCGGCGTTTGTTCGTTCAGGTCGCCTGCAACAATGGTGTTGATTGGAACGGGGCAGGTCCGGACCTTTCCGTCTGCCTCGATGTGAAACCGTTCCCAGGGTTCGAAACATTTTCGGTGAAAACTGTGGACGACTTCTTCCATACTGTCGTCAAAATTGCCGCCATCAAACTCAACTTTCACACCGAGCTCTTTTCCCAGTGCCTGGGCTTCGGCGACGTATTTGTTGATATAGGGTTGATGATCATAGGCAATCTGGTCAATGAGGTTGTCATCATATGCCTTTAGGAAGGTGATTTTCAGCCCTTCCGAGCATTGGTGATCATGGGCATATTGAACGGCCAGCGGCAATTCATGGGCGTTGTCTTTCCACGTCACAAACACGATACGCAGGCGTGGCTTGGTAACGCCATGCGCCTGTTTGATTTCGTTCAGCGTCTGGATATTGTCAGTCACTTTTTCAAGCGCGTCGACCTGATGGGCGGTCTTGAACGAGTCCTTTGTCATGCCGCCAAATGAAATTGTCACAAATTCCATTTCGCCCTTCACCAGATTTTCGGCACGTTCCCGCGTCAACAGAATGCCGTTTGTAGAGATGTATTTTTCGCAGTCATGATGTGTCGAGTAGTCTAAAATATCGTCGAAGTGTCGTGCCATTAAAGGCTCGGTTGACGAGAAATAGACCAGATGAGACAAGCGCTTTAGAAACGGATCCAGACTCTTGAACTGTTCCAGATCCAATTCACTTTTTGTGTAATAATTCGCAAAGGTCAGATGGCAATAAATGCATCTTATGTTGCACTTGCCCGTCATGTTCATGCTGATACGGATTGGGGTAGAGGCCAGCACAGTCCTCCCGTCAGTCTTTTCTTGTGCATTGAGGGCCTTGTTGTCTGTAGCTCTTGTATATTGGCCTGTCATAACCGCATTAATTCCTAAACCTAACGTGTTTGGCGGGCACACCATGGACGATCGAGTTTGGTTCTACAGGATCGGTAACCAGACTGTGCGCGCCAATAACCGCACCTGGCCCAATCGGCCCTGCTAGGATGGTTGATCGGGTGGCAACATAGGTATTGTGTAAGATCTCGATCTGTTTTGCCACCCCGCCCTGACCATTGATTGGAATGTCATCATTTGAAAAATTGTGGGCGTATCCGTTGACGGAAACATAGGGACCGCACAGGACATCGGCACCAATTTTCAGCCCGGCATGGCCGGCCAAGAGGTTATACATGCCAATATGCGTCCGTTCTCCGATGCGGATATACCCGTCTTCGAACTCGCTGCCCGAAGCGATCAGAGACGAATAGCGTTTTATCGTGACACCGTTGCCAATGACGATTTCCTGTCCGTAGGTTGCATCGATCAGGACGCCGCGTTCAATTGTTACACCACTGCCGATCCAAATCTTTTCTGCCGACACGATGTCGACATCCGGGTGCAAGACACTGTCTTCACCGATATGTTTCAGGCTTTGCGCTGCGCTGTTGGTCATCCTGGTCGCCTTGTCGACACGCTGTTGCTGATCTTGTGGTGCGTGGGACCGCACCTGCCGAAATCATCGAGATATATCCAAAGACTAGAATGTGGAGAATCTACAATAATTGCAACGGTTTGGCGCATGGGCACTTACGAAGAATCCAATCTTACCCATTGACTGCCATGGCACAGTATGGGCAGGCGAGAGGCCAAATTCCAGGAGGTTCAGGACCATGTTTTCGGGCGACGAGACCGGTTGAAAACAGATTTTAAATCAAACTAGACTGTTCGGTATGATTGGAACTCAATGGAGTAGCAGATGAAGTCAACGACCGCAGTTTTTACCGTCCTCATTTCGATCGGGTTGGCAAAGGCCAGTTTGGCCGATTATCAGCTCCATATTCTTCACATCAATGATCTGCACAGCCGAATAGAGCCAATTAACAAATATGACAGCACGTGCTCTGCCGAAGATGATGTCGCGGGTGAATGCTTTGGCGGTGTGGCGAGGGTTGCGACCAAGATCAACGAACTTCGTGATCGGTTGGTTGCAGCCGGTGAGAATGTCATCGTTCTGGACGCGGGGGATCAGTTTCAGGGTTCCCTGATGTACACGACCTATAAGGGGGACGTTGAGGTCGAATTCATGAATATGATCGGGTTTGATGCAATGGCGGTCGGCAATCATGAGTTTGACGACGGTCCGGGAAATCTTGCCCGTTTCGTCGAAAAGGCGGATTTCCCGATCGTTTCGGGCAATATTGGTGCGACCGCCGGGTCTGTTCTTGATGGGAAGGTCGTTCCCCATCTGGTCCTTAATGTTGGTGGCGAACGGGTAGCCCTCCTGTCAGCCCTTGCCGTTGATACGGCTGAAACCTCATCGCCGGGAGCTGACATTCAATTCTCTGATGAGGTTACGAGTCTGTCAGATCAGGTGGCCGCGCTGGAGGCACAAGGCATCGACAAGATTATTGCGCTTAACCATGTGGGGCTTACGAAGGATAAGGAGATTGCCGAAAAAGTCGCAGGACTTGATGCGGTGATAGGTGGGCATTCGCACACGCTGTTCTCGAACACGATTGAGGGGGGCATTCCTTACCCTTTGATGATAGAGGGGGCCAAAGCGGTAAAAGTTCCGGTCGTTCAGGCCTATGCCTATTCAAAATTTGTCGGTCATTTGAAACTGACCTTTGATGAATCCGGCATCGTCACCGCGGCCGAGGGCGACACGATCCTTCTGGATTCCTCCGTGGTACCGAATGCAACAATTGCGGCCCGGGTTGCGGAACTGGCAGGCCCTATTGAGGAACTCAAAGCACGCTTCGTTGCCAAGACGAGTGTAGAGATCGTCGGCTCGCGAGATGTCTGTCGGGCTGGCGAGTGTTCCATGGGCAACCTTGTTACAGATGCCATGCTGGCCCAGACCCGAGATCAAGGGGTTCAGATCGCCATTCAGAATGGCGGCGGATTGCGGGCCTCGATCGACGCTGGCGATATCACAATGGGTGAGGTTCTGACCGTCTTACCGTTCCAAAACACCCTTGCCACTCTCAGAATAGCCGGTTCCGGCATTCTGGCGGCACTGGAAAACGGTGTTGGAAAAGTGGAAGAAGGCGCCGGTCGCTTTCCTCAGGTATCCGGTTTGCACTATGTCTGGGATCCCGCAGCACCCGCTGGCTCAAGGATTGTTGAGGCGATTGTTGTAGGACCGGATGGCGGTACGACCCCCCTTGATCCGGACGCAGTTTATGGTGTGGTAACAAACAACTACCTGCGCTCGGGCGGCGATGGATACTCTGCCTTCGCAGAGCAGGCGATAGATGCGTATGATTTTGGGCCCTCGCTGGAAATTGTTGTGGCAGACTACCTGAGGGCCAAAGGCACTTACACACCGTTTACTGAAGAACGGATTTCGACAAAGTAGCGTGGATTGATCGAACAGTGTTCCGGCACATCCAGACTCGATCGGTTTCCGCGAAATTCCCGAGTGCTTTTCATAAGAGAATCGTCAATTTTGAGGTTCTGATTTGAATCTTGAACTTGCCGTGGCACGAAGGGCGCGAAGATGGACGTGCAATATGAGCTGGATCATGCTCGGTCGGTCTGGGCCGACAGGACACAGGCGTTTCCGGATTTTCTGGTCGTAGAACCTATCGAGACCTGCAATCTGCGCTGCATAATGTGCCACATGAATTATATCAAGCCCTCCAAGAAACGGCTTGATATAGACAAGGCCCTGGATCGGCTTGCCGAACTACCTGAGGGAACAGAGGTCATGCTTGGCACGGCCTATGAGCCGACGGCCCATCCCGAGATAATTCGGTTTTTGCGGGGGTTGAGGGGCCTGGGCTTGCGTCTGAAGATGACGACCAACGGGACATTGATGACGCCCCGTGTCATTGACGCGATGGTGGAAGCCGAGGTTGAACACATCACCATTTCCTTCGACGGGATCCGGAAGGAAACCTATGAATGGATCCGGCAACGCGCGGATTGGGAGAGGGCAACCCAGCGGATCAGGGATCTGCGGCAGGCATTTCTGGGCACTGATACGGTTTTCATGATCAACAATGTCCTGATGCAGAAAAATCTGGGCGAATTGGTTGAGACGGCTGATTTTTGGGAAGCGGAGCAGATGCATATGCTCAACATCATCCCCATGGCTGTCCGGTTGGAAGACCCTTCTCTTGAGTCCCAGAGCCTGGAAAACAGCGTCTCGGAAGTGGCCGATATGCTGGAGCAGGTCATCGACCACGTGCTTCTAACTGACATGAAAATGCTGGTGACCGGCCCTTTCAGTACCATACCGGAACTGGTCGACAAAGTTGCGCTGGTGCAGGCAAAGACGGAACGCCGTAACCCGGAAGCGCTTGGCTGGAGCCCTGGGTACTCCAGCGCGAAGGGTACCGGGTTTGGATTGCCGAGCACCTGTGCTGCCCCCTTCAAGATGGCCCATATTCGACCGGATGGGCGTTTCAATCTTTGTGGTAACTTTCCGATTGGTAATATTCACGATCAGTCAATTTCGACACTATGGCACACGGCTCATGCGGCGCTTGTTCGAAACGCGGTCGTTGAAAACGGTAAAAACTGTGATTCCTGCGATTTTAAGCGCTGCATATTGGGGGAGGATTTCGGTAACGACTCCTATCGCCCGTTCCGGCGTGGCGGAAACCAGCTCAGCCAGATCCCGGTCGAGGTCATCGATATCGGCGCGTCCGTCGTCTATGAGTGGTTTGGGGATTACTACGCGATACCGCGTGAGGCGCAGGAAAAGGCCAGGGCATCAGGCATCCCGATAGAGCCTCTCTTGCGTTTCTTTGATGCGGACCGGTGGAACATCTTGGTCGACCAAACCCTTGATGGTCTGTGCGATAAGCTTGGTCTGCCCCAAATGACGGCAGATGCATCGTAAGATTCTGTATCGTTGGCTTGGGTGAAACGGACCCTTCCTGTTGGAGGATGCTTTGGGCTACGCCAGCGCGGCTGGTACGAAAACTTGGGCTACCCCCTTTCATCCATGCAATAACGGGCTAATGTTGTCTTCTAAATCGTAACAATAGACGTATTATTGTCATGAGTGATGAAGCATTTGACCGTGTCAGCCTGCGGGCATTGAAGTGTTTTGAACGCGTGGCGACACTGGGCAGTTTCTCTGCTGCAGGGCGGCAGATGAATATGCCACGTGCCGGCATCAGCCGTATTATTCAGCAGGTTGAAACCACGTTAGGTGTTTCGTTGTTCCAGCGGACCACACGTGCGGTCCTCTTGACCGAGGAGGGACGCCAACTTCTGAAGCGGATTAGGCCCTCCGTTGAAACGCTCAGTGATGCCCTGTCCGAGGCCGGAACCAGCGGCACGCAGCCCGCCGGAGTTGTCCGGTTTTCGGTCAGCCAGGCATTCGCGCGCCGGTACGTTTTGCCCTGCTTACCCGCGTTTCAACGTCAGAACCCGGGTGTCAGGGTAGAGGTTGTCGTCGCCGAAGCGATTGATGATCTAGTCCAGGAGGGCCTCGATTTTTCCATCCGGCAAGGTGTGTTGCCGGACAGTGCGATTATATCGCGGAAGGTAGTTGAACTGGATCTGGTTCTGGCGGTGCCGGTCGAGTTTCTGTCCGCCGGTGCTGAGCTCACGACAATCGCGGAAATGGTTGAACTGCCCAGCGTTGGTTTTCGCGTTCCCGGCAGTCGAACTTTACTCAGGTGGCAATTTGAAAACGAGGGCAAAATACATGTTCACGTACCAGAACCTGCGACGCTTGTTGTGGATTCAGTCGAAGGCGTGGCTGATCTTGTAAATGCCGGTGCCGGTATAGCACCTTTGCCATTTTATCTGGTTGAGGAGTCCTTGCGCACAAGGCGTCTAGTTGTCGGGCTGCGCGGGTTCCGGATGCCGAAAATTCCGGTCCATGTCTGTTTTGCGGGGCGGGGTCCTCGGCTGCAACGGGTTCAATTGCTTGTCGATCACATCATAGAAGCGGTCAGGGCTGAGTGTCGTGTCCCTTAAGCGACGCCTATAAACAAGATTGTCTCATAAATTGAGTCATTATGTTCGCCATTTCGGTACTAATTGACGCCAGTCTTGGCCCCTAGATCAACGCTATGGGAAATGTTCAGGCATAATTTTCCTGAACGTGCGATCTGATTTGGGAGATGAATTGTGAATTATCGTTTTTTTGGCCGGTCTGGTCTGCGGATATCAGAGCTTGCTCTGGGGACCATGACATTTGGGGAAGCCTGGAATTGGGGCGCACCACAAAAAGAGAGCGAGGCCATCCTTGATGCGTTTCTGGATCGCGGTGGAAACTTTGTTGATACTGCGAATGTCTATACCAATGGTGAGAGCGAGGCGTTTCTTGGCGCCGCGATGGGGGCGCGGCGTGGGCGGATTGTCCTTTCGACAAAATATACGCTTGCACGGGGTTCCGGGGATCCGAATTCGGGTGGCTCTCAAAGAAAGAACCTAAGGGAGTCCATCGACGAGAGCTTACGGCGCTTGGGTACGGACTATATCGACATCTATTGGGTGCATATTCGCGACAAATATACACCGGCTGAAGAGGTGATGCGTGCGCTTGATGACGCCGTTCGCGCCGGTAAAATCCTGTATGTCGGAATCTCGGACGCGCCTGCATGGTGGGTGTCCCGGGCCAATACCTTGGCGGAGTGGCGAGACTGGACCGCGTTTGCCGGAATACAGGTGCAGTATAATCTGATCGAACGGACATCAGAGCGGGAATTGATCCCGATGGCTGAGGCCCTGGACCTTGCAATTTGTGCCTGGAGCCCGTTGGCCGGCGGTGCGTTGACCGGAAAATACCTGGAACAGCAGACCGACAAGGCTAAACAAGCGGATGAAAGTTCCCGTTTCAGGGTCGCGCCGGGATTTGGTACGATGATGGGGATCGATACGAACAGGGCACTGGCGATCGCACAGGCCGTATACGACACCGCGTGGGATCTGGAATGCCTGCCCCATCAGGTGGCGCTCGCCTGGATGCGTCAGCAACCCTTCCAGGTCCCTGTCATCCCGATTATCGGTGCGCGGTCTGTGGCGCAGCTCACCGAAAACATGGATTGCATCAATGTCACCCTGTCTGAGGAACAGATGCAGCGGTTGAATGCGATTTCCGCAATTACCATGGGCTTTCCGCATGACTTCGCAGCCGGGGTGCTGGAAACAAGTTATGGGGATCAGGTGGAAAAACTGCGTCCACATCGCGCGGTCACAGCGTAAGACGGGTGGGTGGAACCCGCTGTAACCCGGATTAAGGTGTTGCAGCGGGTCCATACTGTGCGACCGGTTGACCAAGGCTTTCAAAATCCGGTTCGACGCCGAGGCCCGGTGCATCCGAGACATACATGCGCCCCTGACGCACCTCCGGCCCTGGATGCGCTGTGCGTTCTGTGACGTAATTGTGCAGATCTGTGGTGTTGATCAAAAACTCTGACGGGGTGGACGCCGCGAAATGGGCGAGGGTGGCGGTCACAATCTCGCCGCCCCAGGTGTCTTCCGCGATCACCGGGATACGTCGGTCAACCAGGTAGTCCCGCATCCGGCGGGCCTTCGAAAGGCCGCCCTGTTTCGAGATCTTGAGGCAGACCATATCCGCGCCTTTGTCTTCGACGACGCGATGGCACATGCCCATATCGGTTATGCATTCATCCAGCTTCATTGGCAGGTCCGTTCGCATCCTGACCTGTTGACACTCGTCGTAAGTCTGGCAGGGTTGCTCCATGATGTAGTCAAGATCCCGCGTTGCACGGGCAACACGCAGGGCGTCGTCAACACGCCAGCCCTGATTGGCATCGGCCATGGCCTTTTCACCCGGTTTGAGAAGGGGGACGGCCGCACGGATCCGTTCAATGTCCTGGGCCCAATCGCCGCCTACCTTTATCTGGAACTGGCGGTAGCCCTCTGCGCGAAATGCCTCCAGCCCGGCAATTGTTTCGGCCCGTGGTTTCTGCGGGATTACCTGATAAAGCGGTGCACCATCGGTCAGTTTACCGCCCAACAGCAGCCAGACCGGGACATCCAGCGACTTTCCGAGGATATCCCAGCAGGCGGCATCAAACGGCGCCTTGGCATATCCGTGACCGTGGATCGTGTGATCCATGATCTGTTCGATCCTGGCAACCTGCCTGGGATCTTCACCCAGCAGCTTCGGGGCGAGCAGGCGGGCGGCGGCTTCAGTGCCTTCGCTATGGGCCTCCATATAATTTTCGCCGCAGGGGCAAAACTCGCCACAGCCGGAAATCCCCGCATCAGTATCGATTACCACGACCGATGTCATTGCTGTTTCGATGGCGTTCCCCGCGCCCCAGCGATAGGCCCCCCCGATATAGGGCAGGCCGAGTTTGAAGACACGAATACCGGTAATTTTCATGATCGTACCTTTCGTGGAGATGCTATCAGGGTGTTACAACGATATTGCCCACATGACGTTTGGCGATGAATTCTTCCTGTGCTGCGGCCAGTTCTTGTAGGGGAAATGTGGCGGCAAGTTGTGGCGTCAGTTGGCCGGTCTCGATCAATCGACAGGCCCGTGCGAAGAGACCCGGCGGGGTGATCGTTGCGCCGGTAAACTGCAGGTCCTTATAGATCAGCTGACGCAAATCAAAGGAGACAATTGGTCCGGCAATCGCCCCGGAGGATGAGTAGCGACCCCGTTGCCGCAACGCCCCGACCAACGGCGCGAAGAGGGTGCCGCCGACAACGTCCAGGGCAACATCAACCGGACCGCCCGCCGCTTTTTGAATGTCGCTTTCGAGTTTCGGACTGTTTCGATCAACAACGGCACTGCATCCGAGCGCCAGCAGCTGATCCTCTTTTGCCTTGGTGGATATCCCGATGACCTTTGCGCCCCGCAGCAGACAGAGTTGGATGGCCGTGGTGCCAACCCCGCCAGATGCGCCTGCGATCACAACCCGTTCGCCCGGCTGCGGTGCTGCCCGCCAGACAAGGTGTTTGGCCGTGGTCAGAACAGTTGGAAAGGTGGCCAGTTCGGCGTCACTCAAGTCTGAAGTGATCCGGACGGCATTGCTGGCACGCACCGCCACATATTCGGCAAACCCGCCGTCGCATTCCGATCCGAAGTAGACCGCGTTCTCGGCCAGGTGCCATTCGCCATGGGCATGCAGCCAGGGATCAATGATGACCCGTTCACCAATCCGGTTCGGATCGACTTTTCCGCCCGAGGCTGTGATGGTGCCCGCAACATCTGCACCCTGAATACGGGGAAACGTAATCTCCTGGCTGCTCCAGCTGCCCTCGGATGTATCGGCTTCGGCGAAGCCCCGCGTCCCGCCCTTGTCCGATATACCGTCCTGAACGGCCTTGGAATACCAGGCGGTACGGGTGTTGATATCCGTATTATTCAGGCCACAGGCACCGACCCGCACAAGGACTTCTTCTGGGCCGGGTTGAGGGGTCGGCCAGTCCTCGCGATAGACCAGCTTATCCAGTCCTCCATGTCCCGTGAGGACGACAGCGCGCATTTTGTCGGGAATACTCATGCCACTTTTACCCTGTTCACGAATGGCCCAAACGCCATGTTTAGACTGAAGGCCGGGTTGGCTGCGCAAGACCCAAAGCCACATTCCTCTGTGACCTGAAATGAGCGCGTTGAAAAGCTAATTTTAAGAGGAGAACGCAGTATGAATGCAAAGGTGCAGTTTTTGGCTGGGGGAGCTGGATTCGAACCAACATTGACGGAGTCAGAGTCCGCTGTCCTACCGTTAGACGATCCCCCAGTAACAAGATCATCACTGAACGTTCGGCGCGGTTTCTATCCAAGCTCATCGGCAGGGTCAAGTCGTCTCATCGTAAAATACGGTTTGTCAGTGGGCGCTTGGCGCTCATTTTGGACAGATTTGTCGTTTGTTGCCTTGCTGGCGCGGAGAGATGTGCGATACTTGGCCCAAGATGCGAAAAAGCATCGTCAGCAAAAGGGAATTGGTCGTGGAATTCGGGGACATACAGGATCAGGTGCAGGACGGTGAAGTTCCGCGCGCCAGGTCTGTTTCCCCTGAACCGGCCTTCGGGGCGATTGATGTCGGTACGTCCAGTTGCCGCTTGCTGATCGCCAGACCGCAGGACAGCGGGTTTTCTGTTATTGACTCTTTCGCGCGAAATGTCCGGCTCGGACAGGGCGTTATTGATACTGGCAGGCTGAATGAGCAGGCCATGGACCGTGTCATCAAAGCGCTACAGATCTGTGTGCAGAAGCTTGATTCCTATGAAATCAGCGGATCCAGGGCGGTCGCTACCGCGGCCTGTCGTTTTGCCAGTAATTCCGACCTGTTTGTCGATCGCGTGGCAGCGGAAACCGGTATTCGGATTGAGGTGATTCAGCCTGATGAGGAGGCACGCCTGGCGGTGAAAGGCTGTGCACCCCTGCTCAACCGCGAACAGGAACACGCGTTGATCTTTGATATTGGCGGGGGATCAACCCAGGTGATCTGGTTGCGTGTTGACGGTCCGGAACCGGAAATTCTGGCTCTGCATTCAATAGGTAAGGGTGTCGTCTCTCTGACTGAGCGGTATGAGGGGCATTTGTCCGCACCGAAAGTATACGATGATTGTGTCGCCAAAATCGCTGCCGAGATTGCCGAATTTTCTGACGCAAACGGTATCGACCCTTTCGTCAGCGCGGGACGGGTACAGATGATCGGTACATCCGGCACGGTCACCACCCTCGCCGGAATGGAACTAGGTCTGGAACGTTATATTCGCAGTCGTGTCGACGGGATCCTCATGGATTTTGACCGGATTACCTCTCTGACCTCTTATCTTCGGGAATTGGGGCCGGCCCAGCTTGCTGCCCAGCCCTGTATCGGCCATAACCGCGCCGATCTTATGCTGGCAGGTTGCGCAATTCTGGACGCGATCTGTCACTGCTGGCCTGTTGGTCGTCTGAGAGTCGCGGATCGCGGATTGAGAGAGGGTATTTTGCTTGAATTGATGGAACCGAGTGCCCTTGGTGTCAGGGCCCATGGCGCGTAGACCCGGAAACCGCAATCGCGGTGGCAGCGGGCGTACAAAGGCGGGATCCAGCAAGGGCAAGCGCGGGGCTGCAACAACGCTCGGTGGTGCGCGGCCTGAAACGGTGAAGGTCAAGACGGCCAAACGCCGTACAAACTCCTCCGCCCGATGGCTGAACAGACAATTGAATGATCCTTATGTTGCGGAGGCGCAGCGTCGGGGTTTCAGAAGTCGGGCCGCATTCAAACTGATTGAACTGGACGATCGCTATCAGTTTCTGGAGCGGGGACAGGCCGTCATTGACCTTGGATGCGCACCGGGGGGATGGACGCAAATTGCTGTGGATCGGGTTGGTGCTGGCACTAAAGGAGGGGGCGTCGTCGTTGGCGTCGACCTTCTGGAAGCGGAACAGGTGCCGGGCGCGACCATTTTTCAGGCGGATTTCATGGCCGATGATACTCCGGACCATCTGATGTCGCTTTTGGGGCGACGTGCCGACGTGGTACTGACCGATATGGCGGCCAGCAGCACTGGGCATGCGCAGACTGATCATTTGCGGATCATTGGTCTTGCAGAGGCCTCGCTGGACTTCGCGCTGGATGTTCTGAACAAGGATGGTTGCTTCGTTGCCAAGGTCTTCAGCGGCGGCGCTGAGGGTGATCTCCTTGTGTCCTTGAAGAAAAATTTCCGCAGAGTTGCGCATTACAAGCCGCCGTCGAGCCGGAAGGGGTCGGCGGAGACCTATGTCCTGGCGCTGGGCCTTAAACAAGCCCGCAGCGACGGAACAGAAGAACCAGTGCAATAGCACGTTTGGCGGGTGGTTTCGTCTGAAACGAGAGAATTGACCCTACATTTGCATCGTGACCGCTAAAATTCACCCAGTTTTACCTCCTGTTTGCAGGCTGTTTGGGAAAACGGGTAAAAAAACCGCTCAATTTGCACGCCCTTCCTGAATTTCCTGCTTGTTTTGGGTTGAATCTGCTCTATTGTCCCGGTCAACTGAGCGATGGAGAGAATGATGGCAAGCGACACGGCGTTTGAAACTGGCAAAAATTTTGCGATGGCCTATGCCTTTGATGACGTCTTGCTGCAGCCCGGTTTCTCTCAGGTTCTGCCAAAGGACACGTCCACCGTCACCAATTTCACACGCGATGTTCAGCTTGGCATCCCGATGATCTCTGCGGCCATGGATACTGTGACGGAGGGGCGCCTCGCGATTGCGATGGCTCAGCATGGGGGCATTGGTGTGATCCACAAGAACCTCTCGATAGAACGGCAGGCGGCTGATGTGCGCCAGGTGAAACGGTTTGAATCCGGCATGGTGGTGAACCCGATTACCATTAACCCAGATCAAACACTGGCCGATGCGCTCTCGATTATGGAGCGGCATGGCATCCACGGGATCCCCGTCGTCTCGAAGCGCAGCGGCAAGCTCGCTGGTATTCTGACCAATCGCGATGTGCGTTTTGCAGATGATCCGGACACACCGGTGCGTGAATTGATGACCAAGCGTGGCCTGGTCACCGTGAAAGAAGGGGTTAGCCGTGATGAGGCAAAGCGCCTGCTCCACCAGAACCGGATTGAAAAGCTCCTGGTCGTTGATGATGAGCGGCGCTGCGTCGGCCTGATCACGGTGAAGGATATTGAAAAATCCAGAACCTTCCCGAATGCCTGCAAGGACGAAAAGGGCAGGTTGCGCGTTGCGGCCGCGACCGGTACCGGCGCAGAAGGTATCGCCCGCGCCGAAGCACTCTTGGAAGAGGGCTGCGACGTGATCGTGGTGGATACCGCCCATGGTCATTCCCAAGGGGTTCTTGAACAGGTCGGTGCCGTAAAGCGTTTGTCGAACTACGCGCAGGTGGTTGCCGGCAATATCGCAACGCCGGATGGCGCTAGGGCACTGATCGACGCGGGTGCGGATGCTGTTAAGATCGGCATCGGTCCAGGGTCTATTTGTACGACACGCATTGTCGCCGGGGTTGGTGTTCCGCAATTCTCTGCGATTGTTGAATCAGCCGCTGTTTGTCGCGAGGCTGGGGTTCCCGCAATTGCTGATGGCGGGATCAAATTCTCCGGTGATATCGCAAAATCGATTGCCGCCGGTGCGGATTGCGTGATGGTCGGATCACTTCTGGCCGGAACCGATGAAAGTCCCGGGGAGGTTTTCCTCTATCAGGGACGGTCGTACAAGTCCTATCGTGGCATGGGATCGGCTGGTGCCATGGCCAGGGGATCTGCAGATCGCTATTTCCAGGAAGAGGTTAACGAGAGCAACAAATACGTACCGGAAGGGGTGGAGGGGCGTGTCCCTTATAAGGGCCCATCCTCTGACGTCATCCATCAATTGATCGGGGGATTGAAGGCCGCCATGGGCTATACCGGGAACGCATCCATCAAGGAGATGCAGGAAAACTGTGTGTTCCGTCAGATGACCGGTGCGGGCCTGCGTGAAAGTCATGTTCACGACATTACAGTAACCAAGGAATCTTCGAACTACCGGCTGGAAAACTAGTCGGGTAACTGACCAACAGGAAATGAAACCGCCATATGCGTATTGGTGCCCGCCTGCAAACTGCAATCGAACTTTTGGAAGCAGTGGAATCCGAGCCGGGTAAACCTGCGGATTCTGTGCTTGCGGACGGGTATAGAAGCCGCCGTTATGCCGGGTCAAAGGACCGCGCCGGAATCGCTGAAATCGTTTATGGCGTCTTGCGTCGCCGCGCGGAACTGGACTGGTATCTTGAGGATGCCGAACTGACAGTTTCCGCCCGTTCAAGGGCCTATGCCTGGCTTGCCCTTTCGGGGCCTCAAACCATCGAACAGATTACCGCATTGTCAGATGATGGCGATTACGCACCCCCGCCTCTGAATAACAAAGAGAAGGCAGTTGTTGGCCGCCTGATCGAACGGCGGGATGCGAAAGGTGACGCGTCGCATCTGCCGGAGGAAGCGGCTGCGAATTTACCGGTATGGGCCATCGAGGGTTTAAAGACAAGATTCGGCGATGACTGGCACCAGATTGCCCATGCATTGGCGGGTGAAGCCCCTGTCGATGTGCGCACAAACGCGCTGAAGGCGTTGCGGAGCGATGCAAGACTGGCGCTGGAAGAAGAGGGCATCTTTGCCGTTGAAAGCGGGTTTTCACCGCTTGGTTTGCGCCTCAAGAAGCGGCGTCCGCTGACCGGAACCCGTGCCTATCGTGAAGGCATGATCGAGATTCAGGATGAGGGGTCTCAAATCGCGTCTCTACTCGTTGACGCAAAGCCAGGACACAAGGTTGTGGATTTTTGCGCAGGCGCGGGTGGCAAGACGCTCGCGATTGCGGGGGCCATGGGCAATACCGGTCGGATCATCGCCTGTGACACATCTGAACGTCGGCTGGCCCGGGCGGGCGACCGTTTGAAACGTGCCGGATCCTTTATCGTGGAGCGCCGCGTCCTCAGTTCCGCCCGTGACAAATGGGTGAAACGCAGAGCGGGGCGCTTTGACGGTGGCTTTGACCGGGTGCTGATCGATGTCCCCTGCACCGGTTCGGGGACCTGGCGTCGCAACCCGGACCAGAAATGGAAAATGGATGAGGCTGCGCTGAAAGAGCTGATGGCGCTGCAGGGCGAGATTATGGATTCAGCCTCCCGCCTTGTGTCGCCAGGGGGGCGCCTCATCTATATCACCTGTTCCCTGATGCCGTCCGAAAACGAAGATCAGGTGCACGCATTTCTGTCCCGTCGCGACGACTTTTTCCTGCATCCGATTGGCGATGTCTGGCGCGATGTCTTGCAGACGGACCCGCCCGTTGAGGGCGATATGCTGAGCTTGAATCCCAGGGACCAC
This sequence comes from Alphaproteobacteria bacterium, assembly GCA_963691885.1. GTDB lineage: Bacteria > Pseudomonadota > Alphaproteobacteria > UBA8366 > Aestuariispiraceae. The sequence continues at coordinate 4,812,049 of OY829843.1, read as the reverse complement.
GGAACCGACGGGTTCTTTGTCGCTGTACTGGGCCGAAAATTGTGACCTGTGTTCTGACCACGGCAAGGAGAAATAAATGACCGACCGCATCCTCATCATCGACTTTGGCAGCCAGGTGACACAGTTGATTGCACGACGGGTGCGGGAAGGGGGCGTTTATTGCGAGATCCACCCGTTCAACAAAGTGACGGAAGACAGCATCAAGGCGTTCGATCCCCAGGGATTGGTCTTCTCCGGGGGCCCGAACAGCGTGACCCATTCGGATACGCCCCGCGCACCTGATGGTGTGTTTGAGATGGGGCTGCCAATCCTCGCAATCTGTTATGGGCAGCAGACACTCTGCGAACAGCTGGATGGCAAGGTCGAAGCGTCGGATCATCAGGAATTCGGTCGGGCCGAGGTGGAGATCGTCGATGATTGCGACCTGTTCCACGGTGTGTGGGAGAAAGGGTCGACAGAAACGGTCTGGATGAGCCATGGGGATCGTGTGACGCAACTGCCAGAAGGCTTTCGGATTGTCGGGCGCAGTGAGGGGGCACCCTATGCGGCGATTGCTGATGATGAGCGCAAATTCTATGCGGTGCAGTTCCACCCGGAAGTTGCCCATACTCCTCATGGAACGGCCCTGATCCACAACTTTATCCATCGTGTCGCGGGCTGTTCTGGCAGTTGGACCATGGCGGCCTTTCGATCCCAGGAAGTTGCAAAGATCCGTGAACAGGTTGGCGACAAGCGTGTTATCTGTGGTCTGTCGGGTGGCGTAGACTCCTCTGTCGCCGCCGTCCTCATCCACGAAGCGATCGGGGACCAGCTGACCTGCATCTTCGTCGATCATGGGTTATTGAGACAGGGCGAGGCCGAACAGGTCGTTCAGGTCTTTCGCGACCATTACAACATCCCGCTCGTCCATCGCAACGCCAGCGATCTGTTCCTTGGCAAACTCGCCGGGGTCACGGATCCGGAACAGAAGCGCAAGATCATCGGCGGTCTTTTCATCGATGTTTTCGAAGAAGAGGCGGAAAAAATTGGCGGTGCGGATTTTCTGGCGCAGGGAACGCTTTACCCGGATGTGATTGAGAGCGTGTCGTTCCACGGTGGCCCGTCGGTTACAATCAAGTCCCACCATAATGTCGGCGGCTTGCCCGAACGGATGAAGATGAAACTGGTGGAGCCACTGCGCGAACTCTTTAAGGATGAGGTGCGCGTGCTGGGCCGCGAATTGGGCCTGTCAGAACTTCTGGTCGGACGCCACCCCTTCCCGGGACCGGGTCTGGCCATTCGCATTCCGGGTGATATCACGGCGGAGAAGGCGGATATTCTGCGCAAGGCCGATGCGGTCTATCTGGACGCGATCCGCAAGGCGGGGCTCTATGACGAAATCTGGCAGGCTTTCGCCGTGCTGCTTCCGGTTAAAACTGTTGGCGTGATGGGGGACCAGCGCACCTATGACTACGTTTGTGCATTAAGGGCGGTGACCTCCACCGACGGCATGACAGCGGATTCCTACCCGTTCGAACATGCCTTCCTGTCCCAGGTCGCAACGCGCATTATCAACGAGGTCCGCGGCATCAACCGCGTTGTCTACGACATCACCAGCAAACCCCCCGGCACGATCGAGTGGGAGTAGAAACACTAATCTAAGTTATTGATTTATAACGAGATATTACTTATTCACCACTTATGCACTTTGAAAAATTGTATTGATTTTATTAGATTTTTTTGTTAGCTTCATACAAATACTTAGAAAGTTGACAAACTATTACAGATCATAGCAATGGCTAAAGTACAAAAAGAGAAGTTATTTGATGGCAGACATGGCGCTAGTATTATGACTAGTAGACATGGAATGTGGTACTTTCGTATATGGCTTGATACTGAAAACAAGTACTTGCTCAGAAGCCTAAAAACTAAAAACAAAGCAGAAGCTAGAATTAGAGGTGAACAGCAATTTATTGAAGTTATGGCTGATTTGCAAAAGGGTATAAAGTATCACTCAATATCGACAAAAGAAGCTGTACAGAAATATTTAGATTATAGAAGAAAAGGTGTTGGTACAGATATTGTTGAAGGTCGATTTATAGCTATAGGATCTCACCTAAATGACCCTCCCCCACTGAATTGGTCCACCGCTATAGTTAAGAAAACGGAGGATCATGGATGGCCAGTTACAAGCATAAGCCCGAAGAGATCGTAGCGAAGTTGCGCCAAGTTGACGTTTTGGTCGGCCAAGGCCAGAGCCGCCTTGATGCGATACGGTCGATAGGGATTGTTGAGCAGACGTATTATCGCTGGCGGAAGCAATATGGTGGTATGGGAACTGATCAGGTTCGCGAGTTGAAGCGTTTGCAGCAGGAGAATGAGCGACTACGTCGTGCAGTCTCGGATCTAACCCTCGATAAGTTGATACTGAAGGAAGCTGCGAAGGGAAACTTTTAAGCCCTTCGCGCCGTCGTGCCTGTATTGATCATCTTCGGAACATGATGCCTGTGTCTGAACGTCGTGTTTGCGCTGTTCTGGGGCAACACCGTTCCACACAACGGCACGTTCCCAAGTGTCGTGATGATGAAGAGCGTCTGATAGCCGATATGGTCGAACTGACCCGTCAGTACGGGCGATATGGCTATCGTCGGATTGCTGCGCTGTTGAGAGACAGTGGCTGGCAAATCAATGACAAGAGGGTCGAGCGGTTATGGCGACGCGAAGGGTTGAAGGTTCCCATGAAGCAACCGAAGAGAAGACGGCTTTGGCTGAATGATGGATCGTGTGTTCGTCTGCGACCTCAGCACACCGATTATGTTTGGTCATACGATTTCGTACATCACCGAACAGAAGATGGAAGAGCATTCAGGATGCTCAATATCCTGGATGAATACAGCCGTGAATGTCTGTCGATCCGTGTCAGACGAAAGCTCAACTCGACTGACGTGATCAATGTTCTGACCGATCTCTTCATCTTACGGGGCATTCCCAGATATATCAGATCTGACAATGGGCCGGAGTTTGTTGCCAAAGCGGTCAGAAAATGGATCAACGCCGTTGGTGCCAGCACAGTCTACATTGAACCAGGGTCTCCCTGGGAAAACGGCTACTGCGAAAGCTTCAATGCCCGGTTCAGAGACGAACTGCTCAACGGGGAAATATTCTACTCACTGAAAGAAGCACAGGTGGTCATCGAAGAATGGAGAAAGCACAATAATACCAAACGACCCCATAGTGCCTTGGGACATCGCCCTCCAGCTCCGGAGGTAGTCGTGCCGATAGACCTAAAACCAACCATGCACTAACATTCAACCCGGACCAATCGGGAGGGGCAGGTCAAAGAATGGTTGGAGCGTAATCTTCAAAACTCAAAGCAATTAAAAGAAACAAAAAAATCTACCTTAAAGCTGTACACAAAGATTGCAGAAAATGAAAAAGCAAAGCAGTGAAGATATAAGTTTAGAAGAAGCAACAGCTGACCTCATCTATTGCTTAACACCTCCAAAAAATAAGGTAAGCTCAAACCTGGTATTTTGGCTTTCAATAGCTCTCATATTATACCTATGCAGTTAGTAGGTGAATTTTTCCTATGCACCTGTTAAAGTACTGTAACTATTGCTTTTCAATAAGTGATGGTAATAATGGGGAAGATATGAAATACTTATGCACTACTTATTCACCTAAAAAAATATTGTTTAATTACAATGACTTAGGTGTGTGGAAAAGTTGAATGGGAGTGAATAAAAAAGTTAATAAAATCAATAATTTAATTAGGAATAAGAATATTTTTTGAGTGTTAGAAGGTAAATAATGAAATTTATTGAAATGAAGGAAAATGAAATCTTAGGGATTGTAGAACCTATAATGGACAACTGCCTCAATGGTTCTAATGAAGATAATCATGCTAAGCATACTAGAGATTTCACTGAAAGAATGAGAAAAATTGTAACGCCTGAAAATCTAAAATTGCAGTTATCAAAAGAACCTCGTGCTTTGTTTGTTGAAAGAAAATTTATATATCTTTTTAGGAGACAAAGTTCAATTGGTGTCATTTGGAAGCAATATATTTCTACATCAAATGACGAACTAATGAACCAGGCAATATTCTTAGAAAAAAATGAAAAAATCCTTATTGACCATTGCATGATATGTTAAGTTATTGAAAACAATAGTAACCAGGTTTAAGCGACTTGAACGAAAAACGATGATAGAGTTACAAACTAGTTACAAACTATTTTTTTATGTAATGTTATCAATAGGTTAAGAGTGTGAAATCATCGAGTGGGAATAGGCAATATATATCAACAATTTATCAACATTTACTAAAGTATTAATATTGGAATTGCAAGGATAAAATAAAATGGACTTGTTAGATATCTCGTTAATCTTTTCTATCCTATCTTGTAGTTTAGTCGGTGGGTTCATTTTTACATATGCAATTGTTGTAATGCCAGGCTTATCAAAACTTAATGATAAAGACTTTCTTAGAGCATTTCAGGTGACAGACGCAGTAATACAGAACAAACAGCCGCTTTTCATGTTTACTTGGATAGGTTCTATCGTTGCAATGTTAACTACAATTTTAGTTTCGTTGGTAAGTGTTGGGCTACCAGAAACTTGGTTAATCCTTCTAATTGGTGTTGCTTATTTGTTAGGAGTGCAAGGCATAACGATATCCATCCATATTCCATTAAATAATCATATTCAAAAAGTTAAAATTGAAGAGTTAAATGATGAAACTTTAGCGAACGAACGTTTAAAATTTGAAACAAGGTGGAATTTTTTTAATTACATTCGCACAAGTATCGCTATTTTTGTTAGCGTGATAATGCTTATTCTTTTAACCATAAGATAAACTAAGATTTCTAATAAATTAAAGACTTACAAAGTAGTTACAAAGTATTTTTAAATAACTGTATTTAAATTGTCTAGCCCCCACTTTCTAGGCCACTGATTTGGCGTTTCTCTATTAAGGTTTCAGGGACTGGTGGCCTCATATTAAGAGCGTGATGTGGCCGTATCCTGTTATACTGCCTTAGCCAGGAGTTGATTGCGATCTGAGCCTGTCGTGTCGTGTGGAACCACTCGGCGTTCAGTACCTCTGTGTCCGTCCGGTGAACCCGCTCTTTTCTGAGCGGAAGGATTGGCGCTAGTGTCCGGCATTGATAGTGGACACCAAGGGTACATCGTGATGGCAGCGAAGCGTCGGTTTTGGTCGACTGAAGAGAAGCGTTCCATTTGTTTACAGGCGTCGGTTCCTGGTGTTTCGGTTGCGCAGGTTGCACAGCGTTATTCGATGAATGCGAACTTGATTTTTAAATGGCTGCGTGACGCGCGGTTTGCCCCGGATGGGGAGGAGCGTCATGATGCGGTGTTTCTGCCGATGATGGTTTCCGCGCCGGTCCGAGCGGAGATGGAGGTAGCAGCGGATGGGCCACCGACATTTGGGACTGCGGTTCGTATCGAACTGGCTGGTGGTCACCAGGTTGTTGCCGAGGGTGGTTTTGATCCGGATGCTTTGGGGCGTTTGCTGAAGGTGTGGCTGTCATGATCCCGGTGCCGGTGAACACACGGGTATGGCTTGCGGCCGGTGTGACGGACATGCGCAAAGGGTTTGCCGGTCTGTCGGCTCTGGCGGAGCGTGTCCTGGGCCAAGATCCCTATTCGAGCCACCTGTTCGTGTTCCGTGGACGGCGCGGCGATCTGATCAAGATCATCTGGTGGGACGGCCAGGGGGCATGTTTGTTCGCCAAGCGGCTGGAGAAGGGCCGGTTCGTGTGGCCGTCTCCGGCGGACGGCAAGGTCGGCGTGACGGCGGCCCAACTCGCCATGCTGCTGGAAGGAATTGACTGGCGCATGCCGGCTCGGACCTGGCGTCCCCTGACCGTGGGATAGGTCCATTAAACGAAGAACTGGATCGGTTGCGGATTCCCTTTGCAGGGTGTTTCTGCTATACGATGGTCATGTTGAATGATCTTCAAACGCTGCCCGACGATCCCGCCGAACTGAAGGGCTTGGTGGGGCTTCTGGCTGGCGAGTTGAAGTCTCGCGATCTTCTGATTGAGAAGCTCAAGCACCAGTTGGCGGGCCATAACCGCCACCGTTTCGGGTCCAAGTCCGAGAGCCTGGATCAACTGCACCTGACTTTCGCCGAGGACGAAGCCATTGCCGAAGCTGCGGTGGAACAAACCGCGGCCGCCGAAGTGGAGCCGAAGCCCAGGCGCAAGCACAATCGCAAGCCGCTGCCCGCCCATCTGCCCCGCCACGACACACATCTGTCTGCGGGCGAGAGTTGCGGAGAATGCGGTGGCGAACTCAAGCCCCTGTGCGAGGATGTCACGGAAGAGCTGGAATACATCCCGGGGCGTTTTGTGGTGAACCGCATCGTGCGTCCCCGTCTGGCGTGTAGCTGCTGCGAGGCCATCGTCCAGGCTCCCTTACCGTCGCGGCCGATCGAGAAGGGCCGCCCCGGTCCGGGACTGCTGGCCCATGTTCTGGTCTCGAAGTATGCCGACCATCTGCCGCTGTACCGCCAAAGCCAGATCTTTGCACGCGACGGCATTGATCTTGAACGTTCGACGTTGGCGGATTGGGTTGGCCGATCGACGGCACTTCTCGAACCCTTGGCCGAGGCCATTGGTCGTCATGTGCGGGCGGGTCCGGCGCTGTTCGCGGATGACACCCCTGTGAAGATGCAGGCCCCCGGTTCGAAGCAAACCAAAACCGCGCGGGTGTGGGCCTATGTGCGCGACGAAAGGCCATGGGCGGGTGGAGCGCCGCCCGGGGTCTGGTATCGGTTCACCGTCGATCGCAAGGGCGACCATCCCGTCCGGCATCTGTCAGATTATCAAGGCTGGATCCATGCCGACGGCTACGCCGGGTTCAACGGGTTGTTCTCATCCGACACGGCCACGGAGATGGCCTGTGTGGCGCATGTGCGGCGCAAGTTCGTCGATGTCCATCAAGCTCAGGGCGGAGCCATCGCCGAGGAGGCGATCAAGCGCATCGCCGCGCTGTATGCCGTGGAGGAACAGGCGCGTGGCCGATTGCCCGAAGAACGGGTGGCGCTGCGGCGCGAGTACGCTACGCCTATGTTCGATGATCTGGTGACATGGCTGGATACCCAGTTGACGAAGATATCCGGCAAGTCACCGCTTGCTGGCGCGATCCGCTACGCCCTGAACCGGTTGCCGAAGGCGCGGGCCTACCTGGGCCACGGCGTTCTGGAATTGGACAACAACGCCGTCGAGCGGGCTATGAAGCCGGTGGCGCTCGGGCGCAAGAATTGGCTGTTCGCCGGTTCCGAGGGTGGTGGCAAGGCCATGGCCATCGCGTTCACCCTGATCGAAACCGCCAAGCTCAACGACGTTGACCCGCAAGCCTGGCTCACCTGGGTGCTGGACCGCATCGCCGATCACAAAATCAACCGCATCGACGAACTGCTCCCCTGGAACTTCCCCGCTCAAGCCGCCTGACTAACCGCGCGAAATATCAAGAGCCGGTTCACCGGACGGACACCATTGAAGCGTTCGTTGTATCCGTTTTCCCAGGGACTACCAGGATAGATCTGGATCGGTGTCACGCCAACGTTCCGGAGCCACGCTTGTAGGTTTGCCGCGATGAACTCCGGGCCATTGTCCGAGCGGATATAGCTGGGCTTCCCTCGCTCCAGGATAAGTGGGTAAAGAGCTTCTAGGACATCATTGGCGTTCATCCGGCTTCTGACAGAAACGCAGAGAGCTTCACGTGTGTATTCATCCAGCACAGTCAGCATCTTGTAGGCCCGGCCATTGCTGAGCTTGTCGTGCACAAAGTCGACCGACCAGATGTGATTAGAGTACTGGGGTCGCAGCCGAATGACGGAGCTATCTTTGAGATACAGGCGCTTGCGTTTCTTATGACGCGCCGGAAGCTGTAGCCCTTCTTCGCGCCACAATCGTTCAACCGTCTTGTGATTGACCAACCAGCCTTCGATGCGAAGAAGCTGAGCGATCTTGCGGTATCCGTATCGGTCGTATTGCTTGGCCAGCCGGATGACTGCAAGGCGCAGATCTTCTTCGTTGTTCTTCAGTACTGCTTTGTACTGATGTGTTGAGCGATTGACGCCAATCACCTGACATGTACGTCGCTCGGATGTCCCCAGCTTCTGACGAGTATGAATGATGGCCTGACGAAGCTGATCAATGCTCAGGCCTTGGGCTTTAAAAAATCAAGGCTCTCCTTGAGGATCAGCTTATCCAACTCCAGTTCCGCCACGATTTTCTTCAATCGACTATTCTCTTTCTGGAGTGCCTTCATCTCAGAAAGTTGCGATCGACCCATACCGCCAAACTTCTTACGCCAGGTGTAATAGGTTGCGTCACTGATGCCAGCTGATCGACACGCCGTCGGCACATCAACGCCTGTCGCTAAATGAACTTCAATCTCTCGAAGAAGACGCAAAACATCCTCATCCGAATAACGCTTCCGTGCCATCAATAAACCCTCCAAAGCTAACCAAAGAATGGCACAGTTTTAGGGGGGCAAGACATTCTTGCACAATCCATATATTTTTTTCGAGTGTCAGTATGACAACCTTGGTCAGCTAGAGTCCTACAAAGAGGTGTTTTCCGAGTTGGTTGCAATGGGGTACTCAAGTTTTACGATTTTTGATAACTATGGACAGTTTGTTGTATCTACTGGGGAATTGGAGGTAATTTTTGACTTGCTTGATTATGTAAAACGTCAAAATTTCTCTAGTTCGACGAGAACGATTTTTTACTACGATATTCTTGCTTATTCCAGCGATATGGTAAGTGAAGTTGAGGTACTAATGTTAGACTACAACCGTCATTGAGTCAGATGTATTATTCCCTTCCCCTGAGTTGCGCGCGTCAAAAACTGCATTGAATCACAATGGTGGTCGCCTGGTTTCCTGTTTCTATTTTGAAAATTCGTGGAGGGAAGACTGTTAAATCATAGTTTGGCTTCAAATCTTGTCGTCATTGTTGGCAGAGAACAGATAAAGACTAATTCCTTGAACAGGTTTATCCCTCTGCATTCAGAACTTCTTTCTGGTATTTCGCGGGTGTGATGCCGGCGAACCTTTTAAATTGTCGTCCGAAATGGGCCTGATCGGAAAAGCCACAGACAAATCCAATTTCGCCAAGGGACATTTCCCTGTCGTTCATCAGGTCCGTGGCGTGCTTCAACCTGATCTTGAGGAGGGATGCGGTGAGCGATGTGTTTTCCGCTCTCAAGTGGCGTTGCAATCCGCGTTTGCTCATGCCGAGCTGCTTTGCTGACCCTTCCAGACTCCATTGTCTGGCTGGGTCGGTCGCAAATAGTTGGTGCAATCGGTCTTCTGTTGAAATGGATGGCTGATGTTCTATTTCTTCACGGGTTTCTTCGGTGGAGTCGGTGAGTTGCGCATAGGATATCCGCCAAGGGGTGAGGGTCATGTCGGGGGTTATGTTTTGCCACAGGCTGTTTTCGCGCCAGGCGCTTCCGGATGTCTCGGCAACCGGACGCGCGGTGAGGTCACGGGCGCCAAGCATCTCGCAGAGGTTTGTGAGGACACCAAAGACAACAGCATCTTCAAACCAAGTTGGGTGCTCACCGAATACCGGGTCCCTGGAGACATGATCAATAATCAGCGTGTTCTGGTTCACCCATCTGAACTCGGTCGTGTTTTTGGAATGAGAGAACCGACCTAGCCGCTGCCATCGTCTGAGCAGGTCATCGATATCGGTTGCCGACAGGAGGGCGGAGAGAAGCGGCTCAGAGGGCATGTGACTTATGCCGTCTGTTGCGGTGAACAGCGCCTGGTGCCCGAACTTGCTGATAATGCTGACGATGACACTGCGTTTGTCAGAGATACTGACATGGGCGCGCTCGGTCACTGGCCAGTCGTTTAGATGCAGACCCTGCAACCGAAGACCGTATTGCAACGCCCGGATCATGGCGGATGAGGCAAATTCCTTCATACTAGTTGATCGTATAATCTGACGGCTGCACGGGAAACTGTGTTGGACGCATTCCCGTCGCGTTGCGGATTGCATTTGCGATGGCACCCGGTGCAGCAACGATCATGGTTTCTCCGGCCCCTGTTGGGTTTTCATCTGGCTCCACCAATTCTATTTCAATGGAGGGCATTTCTGACATTCTGGGAATCGGGCAATCAAAGAATGATCGGGATTGAACGGCCCCGTTACGCGTTGACAGGGTATCACGTAGCACCAATCCAACCCCCCAGGCGATGTTCCCTTCAATCTGTGCTTTCACGCGATCCGGATTGATCACTTTCCCACAATCATGGGTACACCATATATGTTCAACCTTCACATTGCCTGAACTGTCTACGGATACCTCCGCGACAGCGGCCGCATAACTCTTTCCCTTGTAGATCCCGGCCGCCATTCCGTACCCATATCGCTTGCCCATGACACTGTATGCCTTCCTTGTCTTCCCATTGCTTAAGGTCCCAACACTGTCGCACACTCTGCTCAATCGTTCATCGGTGGCGTTCTTGACGCGAAAGCTGAGCGGGTCGGTGCCGTTTGCAATGCAGAGTTCATCCAGTGCGGACTCAATTGCTGTTGCATTGGGGCCCGCACCCAGGCCCCGCCATGGACCTGTATGAAAGCCAAGTCGACACATCTGAACATCGGTTTCGAAGTCACGGGTTTTGTATGGCGGTACAGAACCTCTTGTGACACCGGCATCATCGATAAACGTGCCAGCGATGCCCTGTAACCAATCCGGGAGGACGGCATTGGTCAATAGAATGTGACTGCTGGCAATCCGCTGGGTCCAGGATGATATCTCTCCATCGACCATGGCTGCCTGTATCCGGTAGGAGACAGGGGGGCGATGAAACGCGTTGGCGAGTTCCTGGGCGCGTGTCCATTGAACCTGAACCGGTTTCCCCGAGTGGGTGGCGAGGCGGGCCGCCTCCCACTCAACATTGCATATTGTCTTTCCGCCGAAAGCGCCGCCGATCCGCATTGAATGAACCAGGATTCTTTCGGCCTCCCAACCCAGATTGCGGCTGATCGTATCTCGGACATAGAAGATATCCTGTGAGCCGGTCCAGATATGCAACCTGTCCCCCTGCATATCAGCGAGGGCAGATCGGGGTTCTATCGGATTGTGCGGGGCCGCCTTGATATCGAACCGCAGATCGAGCGCGCCATCGCCATCCGGGAATTCGGGAAAGTGGCGATCGACATCAACTTCGTGATCCTCCAAGTTGAGGATCTTTTCCTCGACCGACCACTCAACCGAGAGGACGCGCTCGATGTCGTTGAGTGCGTCATTACTGGCAGCCAGGATGCCCAGCCCGACGCTTTTCCCCAGGGTCAAGGCATCGTCATCAAGGACGTCAATAAATCCACTCACACTTTGAGCGGCCTCAAGATTATAACGTGACGGGATGGATTTCAGTTCAAGTGACGCGGGTGCGCGCAAGACTCGGCCAAAGACCATGCCAGCCACAGCGACGTCTGCTGTGAAGGGAAGGGCACCTTTGGTCAGCTTGGCGTGCGTTTCGTCATTTGGAGAACCGCCAATAAAGGATGTGTCGCGCCAAAATCTGAGGCTATCGATTTCTCGCTCCACAACAGTAACCTGTCCGATATTCCCGCCGCTTTCGACGGCGTCGCGAAGGCTGGCCGCCGCCTGTGCGATGGGTATCGCAAAATCCTGGACAGATTCACTCCCCACTGTTGCCCGGCTAGGCGGGGAACCACTGCTTTGATGGTAAACAGTCTCCAACTCACGCAGTCCGATACCCAGTTCCGCGCAAATAACCTGTTGAAGAGCGATCTCTATCCCCTGACCCATTTCGGCACGGGGCAGAATGAAACGGTACCGTCCCTCTGCGAAGGATATCCATCCCCGGGCGCTTTCGGTATCGACACCGGGTCGCGCCGGTATCGGCGGAATGAGCGAGCACCCCCCAATGGCTACGAAGAGTGGGGAAGACCCTAGCAGGGTCAAAAGTTGTCTCCGGTTCATTTTTCTTGTCCCGATGCGCGTTTGATTGCTTTGCGGATCCGGTTATAGGTCCCGCAGCGGCACAGATTGCCGTCCATTGCAGCGTTGATGTCATCATCGGTGGGTTGTGGATTTTTACTGATCAGTGAGACAGCGCTGATGATCTGGCCCGCCTGACAATAGCCGCATTGGGCAACCGCCGTTTCTATCCAGGCAGCCCGGACCTTTGCGGCATTTTCATCGCCGTCCAGGCCTTCGATTGTGTCAACGCTTTGCTGATCCAGATCACCGATCTGGGTGATGCAGCTTCGGACAGGCTCCCCTTCAACCAACACGGTGCAGGCACCGCATTGCCCGACGCCACAGCCGTATTTGGCGCCGGTCAGGCCAAGCTCCTCTCGCAGATAGAACAGCAATGTCGCTGTTGAACGTTCCAATGGTACTGGAACGGTTTCGCCGTTTACCTTGATCCGCATCCTGAAACTCCTGCTCTTTCGGTGCACGTGTCGTGTAAGTCACGCGGCAGAAGATGATGCAGACGACCCTCCATTTATAGAACGATCGCGCCAAAGTTGGGTTTCGGATTTTTTGTTAGAAAGGCAATCCGGAGAGCTCAGCCTCCCTCGCGCCTCACTCTGGCCAAAGCGCTGTTGTTGGGTGGAACTGGGACCAGGCAAACCAGAAGGCCTGATGGCTGCCGAGATCTTCACCATCCGCGCCGACGGCTTTGATACCGCCCGCATCGAGTTGCAGGCGTACATTTTCGAAAGCAATCTCTTCCCCGTTTTTCAGGGCGACGAAGGCCTTGCTTCGCTGGAAGGCCACGGGTTGCCCTGACGCGGTGACAATGCCGATTATGTCCTCGTGAACCGAGAGACGCGGGTCAACATCGCCGACGGGAAAGATCGGCCCATCCGCGTCCCGGCCGTTACGGAAATCAAAGTCCCGACCCAAAGCGAGTGGCTCTATCAGAACTGTTGTTTCGGGATGGGCTGCCTTCCAGGTGCCCCAGTCGGTGGTGACCACGCTGGCCTGATTCAGGCGCACGCCTTTCTCAGCGAGCGGTCCGGTTACTGCGTGGCCGAGGAATGTGTCGAAGACGGAATAGGTGTTGACGTCATACATTACCTTGTTGGAGCGGATCAGAAGGCCGGACGTCCGCAGCACCGGGCGTTCAACCCCATCTGGAACATCATCGGTGAAATAGGCCTGTGCCGCACCGCATAGTGTGCAATAGGGAATCCCAAGATCGCGACCGCCCAGTGTATCATTCACCATTTCCCGCACTTCCATGATGCGGCGTGGATAGGCCCGGTATTCGCCGTTAATGCCGATCCCAAAGACAACATCATCATCTTTCAGCCATGTCGCCTCAGCCGCGGTGCTGACTTCCGGATTGTCTGCAGCCGGTATGCAGTTGCAGGGCAGGTGGGTCGTATCAAAATCACGATCATCGATTAAGACACCGCCCCAGGAAACCATCCGCCAGTCGATGTCACCCTCAACTAAGATGCGTTCCCAGCCGGGCACAATGCTGGTGAAGATGGTTCGTTTGACCCGAAGATAGTCGGGCGGCGCCGGAATTTCCCAGGCGATGAGATGGTCCGTCACGACTCCCCAGTGATTGTCAGGGGAGGGTTCAATGCCGAGGAGAGTCGACGCCGCCTCTGATAGAAGCATGTTTAGTCTGGGGCTTGAAGCAAACCGCATCAGGTCACTGACGATCCAGACCAAGCGTGGGTCCCCGGACTGCGCGATAACCTCAAGTGCGGCTGTCTGGTCGTCGCCCCAATTGGACTGCTCCATAGCGTCGACGAAAGCCACATCCACTGCAGCTTTCAGGGCATCGGGCAGCGCCCCTTCGGGGATCGTTGGGGGGGTTCCAAATTCTTCAATCACATAGTCGGGCAGTTTCGACCCGCCCTCAGCCCAACCGGGGCCAGTCGAAAACAAGGCAAGCATTGGGATCAGAAAAAGAACGAAGAGACGGGGTGCAGCGTGATATGCGCGTGTCATGGTAGGAGCTTCCTATTGGTCGTCGTTGAGGCATACACCAGACAAACCTGCCTCTAATTATCATGACCCAAAAATAAGCTCTTTCTAAGGTTCGCAGCCAATCACGATTGGATCAACAATCGGTGCGTTGCGCCGTCCGCGGCATGTTACGGGCATGCCGCCGGGTTGTCGGCGGTTATAAGGGCAACCGCCGACAAATGACCCTATGCGTCCGCTTCTCTATGCGTTTGCACCATAATATGGGGAGTTCATTCCCCGGCTCGCTTCAAGCACGACCGACCCGTCGAAAAGCCTGACTGTCAGACTTGCCGATGCCGATTTGGCAAAGTCTGCCAGCAGCCCTTCCGCATATGAACGGGCATTTTCTTCGGTGTCGAACTGGTAAAACCCGCCGATGGAATTCGTGCTTATCCCGCTAAGCCATGTCTTGTTAACAAGACCTGGTATCTGCTGCATGGCCGAGTTGGCCTCCATCCAGGCGAAGTCGTCGAATGGAATGGAAACCTGGAATTCCGCATAGAGGAATGTCTTTGTTTGCGTCGTCATTGTTTTCTCCTTTCAGCTATTCCGAATTATCTGATCGAAAGAAACCTTTAGACAAGTACGTACCTTTTGGTAATAATTGAGAATGTTTATTGAGGCAAACCCCTACAATCTAGACTGTCCGTCGCGGGAGTTACTCGACTTGATCGGCGGGAAATGGGCTATTTTGATCCTTTGCTGTCTTCAAAAAGGGCCGGTGCGAACAGGCGTTCTCAAAAGATCCATTGGTGGAATTTCTCAGAAAATGCTTACCCAAACGCTGCGGGATCTTGAGAGAAACGGACTTGTGGACCGGGTCAGCCATCCCGAAGTGCCGCCACGGGTGGAGTATTCGCTTACAGAATTGGGCAAAAGCCTGAGCGTCGTTGCACGGTCATTGGAGGAATGGGTCGTCGGACACTATGACCGGATTCTGGAGATACGTGACCTGAGGGATAAGGAGCCCAAGACTTAATGCGGACCTGTTAAGTAGGCAAAACCGCTTAGCACCAGATTTGTTACTACGTCCAGTTCAGGCTCAGTGCGGGGTGTGTAGATCAGGACAAACCCCTCCCATCCAGGGCGTTGGTTGGCCCAGGGGTGATGTATGGCCCAACCGGCGGCAACAGCCCTTTGCGCCATCGCTGGTGAAAGCGTTGCGTGCAGGCTTCCATCCGGATGCATATGGGCGAATTCCCGACCGCCAACGATGTTCTGCGGGCGTGTGATCTTAACCCCTTTTTCAACCCAGAACCCTTTCGCACCGGGTAGTGAAATGACCGTCTGCCCGATCTCGACACCCGGTGTCTCTGACATGCGATCCAGCAGTCTGGCAGCAAGCGCCGGATCCGCCTTGGCACCCAGCTGAATGTGGGGCACACCCTGTGTGGTTTCGGGCCTCGGGCCAGCTCTTTCCGGTAAAGTTTGCTGTTCCGCTGCAACACCGGGCGCTATATGAGCAGCGGTAGCAATAAAGCAACCGAGAACGAGGCAGAGCCCCAAAATTCTCAAGCGTTTCTCGATACGTGCCCTTCTTATCCGGTGTCGGCGCATCAGTTCGTTTCCCTCTCGACCGGTTTCACAAGTTTTCGTCCGGTGATCATTGGCCGAACAAGGTTCTCGTGTTTCCAGAGCCAGTAGAAAACGATCGCGGCGATATGTGTGATGACAAGAGCCAACAGAATCTTGCTGTTGATTTCGTGTATGGAATTTACGATTCCCACCAAAGAACTATCAATCAGACCGGAGAGCGGTCCGCTTGAAAAAAGGTCGTCGGAAGCGGCGAATAATCCGGTCATAACTTGAACCATCAAGGTTCCGAGCAACGCGATCACAGACAGAGCGCCGAGAGGGTTATGTCCGGCAATTCCGCTTGGTTTTCTTTTACCGATCCGGCGTAGATAACTGAAAATCTCTGTCGGCGAGAAAATCAAAGCCCTGAACGTCACGGGCTTGGGACCAAAGACCCCCCATATCAGCCGGAAAAGCAGGAGCCCGCCCGTCATATACCCAAAATAAAAATGCCATTGGATGTTGCTGAAGCTCAAATTCTCGCCAAGCAGCCATCCTGCGACGACAGAGACCACCAGCAGCCAATGGAAAGCGCGCGTTGGCAGGTCCCAGACGCGCGCCTCCCTGTACTGATGATTTCGTTCTGATAAATCAGAAGGCGTCGGCACGGAAGTCATCGTGGCAGGCTTTGCAGGAGGCACCGAGTGCCCCAATGTTTGCGCGTAGCGCGTCCAGACCGTTTCCGGCATTCGCTGCCATGGCGTTCACGGCGTTCTCAAACCCTTTAACTTTCTCTGTAATGGCGGGATAGGTCTCCCAAATCACCTTGAGGGCGCGTGTTTTCCCGGGCATCTCCTCTTTCGAGGTGCCAGGTGCCCAGGCTGAGCCCATATCCAGCATCGTAAGTGTTTTAAGGTTGTTGGCCGCTGTAGTCGCCACGTCCTTGTCATAGTCCACATCGCCCTTGGCCATTGCGAATAATGGTCCGGCATTGTTGAAGACAATTTGATAATATCCTTGACGGGCTTTGATCTTGCTCTCAAGGGCACTGTCAGCTTGTGCGGGGACAGCCGCGCCCAACAGGAATGTTGCGGCAATAGCCGCTGAAACCAATTTTAGCATTTTGATTTTCCTCTATGAATACAACCGTGCATTCAGGTTGGCATTTCATTATTATGGGATCAATTGACCAAAATCGCAGTTAGGTTGTTCAAAAATGAACAAGTGGCGTTGGAGTGATCTGGAATTTGTGCTCGCTGTTGCCAGAAATGGGTCTGCCGCCGCAGCCGCCCGAAAACTGGGGGTTAGCCATGCAACGGTGATCCGCCACGTCTCCCGCTTTGAATCCAATTGGCCGGAACCAATATTTGAACATCGACGCGAGGGGTATCGGCTGACGGATAAGGGACAAAAATTTCTGGAAGCTGCAGAGTTCATCGACACAACCATGGATGAACTGGAACGCAGCGCCGTGTTTGGCGATGATAGTCCGACTGGCGTTGTTCGTGTGACCACCACCGATTCCCTGTTTCCGATCCTGGCGGACGAGCTGGAGTCGTTTCACGGGCTGTTTCCGGACATCACCCTCGACCTTTCAATGACCAATCAACGATTAGATCTGTTTAATCGGGATGCTGATATTGCAATCCGTCCGTCCAACGGACCGCCCCAGGAATTGATTGGTCGGCGGGTCGGCGCTTTAGAGTTGTGCATCTATAATCATTGCGATCTAAACGACGGCGAGTCCGTTTCGGATCTGCCATGGATCGGGTTTAGTCATCCGATTGCCGGTTCCCAGGCCGGCGAAGCGATATACGAGTTCATAAAAGACTTTCGGACAGTCGCGCGCGCTGACAGCTTCGTAGGCGCGATGCAGCTCGCCGAAGCAAAAGTGGGCTGTACTTTTCTGCCAGGATATCTGGGTGACAAATCCAGCCAACTGAACCTGTTGGCACGAAACGTATTACCCATGAATATCGACATCTGGTTGTTGACCCATACTGATGTACTCAGAGCCCGTCGGGTTCGGGTCTGCGTTGACTATCTATATGAAAAGCTAAGGCACCGTTTCAAAGCTTCGTAGTTTCATAGAATTCAGCCAAAGAAGACCGCGTTCATTGTGCGGCCCGGCAAGAGCGTGAATGCGCCCGTAACCAGCAAGGCGAGAACATAGAGCAGGATCATCATGATTTTGTGCTGATTGATTTTGCCGCGCCGCGCCGCTTTTACACCACTGTAGATCGTCCAGATGGTTATCACGGACAGAATGTGGATCGGACTGAACAATCCGAAAAGCTTTAGACTGTGGATCCAGAAGCTACTGATACTAACGATCAGCATCAGGCCTACCCAACCATAACCGAGCGTCCGGTGAAGTGTGGTGCCCTTGGGCAAAATGATTTGCAGCGCACCCAGCAGAACAGCCAGGCCTGCGGCGTAGGCGTGCAGGGGGATCGGGTTTGGTTCTGAATTCAAAATGCTTATGTCCATAAGCTATCCCGTGTGAAGTCTGGTTGCATTACTGCACCCATTTTCATAGATGCAGTTAATCAGGGTAGTATTGATTGCGTGTGATACCAATCTGCTCAAGATGAAAGTGTGGGTTAATTTTCATGGCAGGATCGTGTGACAGATGATCGAACAAGTGCTCTTCAGGTCTTTTCTGATGAGATCATAAACGAGGCGCTGGTCGCCACTGACTATACGAAGATCTTCGAGTTTTTTTGCAATGGTCTCTCAGATCTTGGTCTTTCGGTGTTCCGCGTCCATATGTCTATGTCTACCCTGCACCCCCTCGCAGAAGGCATTTCTCTGACATGGCGCCCGGCGACAGGTGTGGTTTTTGATGCCCATGAACACGGTTCCCGAGACCGGAACGGCTGGCAAAGCAGCCCGCTGCATGAACTGGTGATCCGTCGGGAAACAAGCATTCGCCTTGGGCCCGGCGAAGTGCGAGATTCTTCATCGAGGTATCCGGTTATCGCCGAATTGCTAGAGGAAGGGTTAACTGATTATCTCGGTTTGATCTTCGCGTTTTCTGACCCGGAGACAGCATTCGAACGGATGGATGGACTCGTTGCCTCGTTCTGCTCCGCTTCGCCCGAAGGGTTCTCGGAAGAAGAACTGGCCATTATCCATCGCCTCATGCCACGCTTCTCCCTGATAGCGAAACTCGCCAATCGGGAGCGGCTTTTTTCCAACGTGTTGGATGCGTATTTCGGTGAAAACGCCGGGTCCAATGTTCGATCAGGGCAGATTGCCCTCGGCTCAGGTCAGTATATCGACGCCGTGATCTGGTTTTGTGACTTGCGAAAATCGACCCCCTTGTCGATTGAACTGGGTTCTGAGGCGTTCATTGATCTGTTGAATGACTATTTCCGCGCGCTGGCCGGGGCCGTTATGGAAAATGGTGGTGAAATCCTGCGCTTTGTTGGTGACGCTGCCCTTGCGGTCTTTCCAATTGACACCGACAAATCAAACAGACTGGACGCCCGGCAGCGTGCGGCACTGGCTGCTGAACTTGCAGTGCGCCGAGCGGCGGAGATCAATGCGGAACGGAAAAGTGCCGGTAAGCATCCGTTTGAGTTTGGCATCGGCATTCATGCCGGTGAAATCATGTTTGGCAATATCGGTGTACCAACACGGGTTGAGTTTTCGGTCATTGGACCAAACGCGAATGAAGCGGCCCGAATTGAATCAATGTGCAAGGTGCTGGAAGAAAAGGTGCTGGTTTCGGCAGCGTTTCTGGAGGGAAAGAGCCTGCCGCACAATGATCTTGGTCTACACGATCTGAGGGGAATCGGGCCGCGCCGTCTCTTCGCCCTCCAGCTCTCCGATTGATCCACGCAATCCGGCGTTCGAACCCGGCATGTTTCCTGCGTTCTCCCTGTTGACACGGGCGCGGTTTTCGCGCGCGGAAGATGATGCTGGAGGGGCTTACGCGTGGCACAAGTCGAGACATCCATCGGACCCGGCTTTCGGGGGTCGACGCCGTTTGATCTGCTTGTAGCGGGCGGTATCCTGACCCTTTTCGGGGTTTTTGCGATTACTATTGTTGTCGCATTGTACGTCCTCATTGAACGCCATGAACGGGCCGAGGCCCTGGACGCTCTTGTCAGTACAGCCAAAATTTCCACACAGAATATTTCCAGTTTTCGCGCCTTCTACTCGGGCGAGATCCTCAGCAATATCGATAAGACAAAAGTGCCCGTTACCCATGAATTCCGCGATGTTGAAGGGGCTTTGCCACTGCCGGCAACCATGTCGATCGAGTTGGGGGCCTATCTGGAACAACAGGATGCCCATATGGGCTATCGGATGTATAGCAGCCAACCTTTTCCCTGGAGGGAAACCCGCGTTCTCGATGCGTTTGAAGGGGAGGCCCTGTCTGCGATTGAAGCCGATCCCGGACGCCCGATATACGAAATCGAGGATATGGATGGCGTCGATGTCTTCAGGTATGTCTCTGCAGTTCGCATGGAGGAAAGCTGCATCGCGTGTCACAACTCGCACCCTGAAAGCCCTGCTACAAACTGGTCGATTGGTGATGTCCGGGGCGTTCAGGAAATTCTGATTCCATTGACCCAAAATGATACACCGCTTCATTTTGGTGCAACATTTCGGGACATAATCGTTTTTGTCGTTCTGTCCTTTACGCTGGCAGGTGTCTTCATCCTTGTCCTTGCACGTCGAAACAGAGCCGCTTTTGGCGAGTTGAAAACACTGGCCAGTATTGAGCGACAGCGAGCAGTCACCCTTGAAGAAGCCCAAGGGAGAATTCAGGAGAGCCTCGGGCGCTTGAACGCTGTAATGGATAATGTGGCGGATGCCATTGTGACAATCGATGAGGCGGGCCTTATCGAATCCGCCAATCCCGCCACAGAGCAAATCTTCGGGTATAGTAAGGACGCATTAATCGGCAAGAACATTGCCCTCTTGATGCCTGAAGATGTCCAGGGCCAGCACGTAAGCTTCATCGCCAATTATCTTGAGACAGGTTCAAGCGGTATTATTGGTGTTGGTAGAGAATTGGAAGGACGGCGCATCGACGGATCGCACTTTCCACTCGAACTGTCCATAGGTGAGGTCCCGCTTGGCGATCGCATCTTGTTTACGGGCGTCATGCGCGACATCACCCACCGAAAGAAGGTGGAGCAGGAATTGCGGGAGAGTGAGAGAAAATCCCGCACTCTGTCCCTTGTCGCCGATAGAACGGACAATGCCGTTATCATCACCGATGCGAATGGATCCATCGAATGGATCAATGAAGGTTTTGAACGGATCAGCGGTTATAGCCTGGCTGAGGTCACAGGCAGAAAACCCGGGGACTTTCTTCAAGGGCCCATGACAGACCCGTCTGTGGTTTCTGACATTCGTAAGCGATTGCAGAGCGGCGAGAGTTTCCATGCCGAACTCATAAACTACACAAAAGAAGGAAAAAGTTACTGGGTGCAGATCGATGCCCAGCCAATCGTTGGACCGGATGGAAAAATTGAACATTACATTGCGATCGAACGCGATGTAACAGTCGCCAAGCAGCGCGAAGAAGAATTGGAGGATGCCCGACACAAAGCGGAAGAGGGGAATGAGGCAAAATCCCGCTTCCTGGCGATGATGAGCCATGAAATCAGAACGCCCCTAAACGGTGTTTTGGGTGCGCTGGGATTGCTGGAAGAAGGGGAGTTGCCGGAACGGGATCTTGAACTGGTACGCGTGGGCAAAAAGGCCGGCGAGAACTTGATGGTGATTATCAATGATGTGCTGGACGTTTCAAAAATGGACACGGATCTGTTTGCACTCGAAGATTCTGTGCTCGAACCACGCCTGCTTGTTGAGGATGTGAATGACATACTTCGTGTCAAAGCGGAGGAAAAGGGTATTGCCCTTGAAACCGTGATTGACCCGGCGCTTCCAGAATTTTTGATGGGCGATGATGCGCGAATACGACAGATCCTGATCAACCTAGTTGGCAATGCAATTAAATTCACCAATGAGGGGTATGTCCGGATCAGCGTCCGCGTTTCGCGGCAGGACGCGCTGGGTTTGCAATTGCGTGTTGATGTCGAAGACACGGGATCCGGCATATCGGACGCGAACCGCCGGCATCTGTTCGACGAGTTCTGGCGGTCGGCCGATACAAAAACACGTGTGATTGAAGGCACCGGCCTTGGCCTCGCGATTTGTCAGAAGCTGGTGCAACTGATGGGCGGCGCGATACAGGTAGAATCGCAACTGGATTTAGGCAGCACGTTTTCTTTTACAATCCCGATGGTTCTTCCGACCGACGAGGAAATACAGGTTTATCATGGTTCCGCTGTGGACCTGCTTCCTGCCCGTGTTGACGATGTCCGGTTCGAAAACCGCATCCTTGTCGCTGAAGACAGTTCCGCGAACCAGATGATCATTCGAATGATGCTGGAACGGCTGGGGGCGCATGTCGATCTGGTTGGCGATGGTCGCGAGGCTGTTGAGGCGGTGCAATCCTTGCCCTATGACCTGGTCCTGATGGATATCAACATGCCGACTATGGATGGCGTTGCGGCAACCCGCGCCATTCGCAACCTTCCAGATGTGTCGCCGGACTTACCGATCATCTCCATGACGGCTTATGCCATGCAGGGGGATCGTGAGGCGCTGTTGAACGAGGGGTTGAGCGATTATATCGCCAAGCCGATCAAACGGTCGGAACTGACCGCGGTACTGTCTCGGTGGCTTTTGAAAGAAGATTTGATATCCGCCACGCCGTTCGTTGAACAGGTCGAACCCGAACCAAAGGGGCAGGATGATATCCCCTTGTTCGACCCTTCCGCGTTAGACGACTTACTTGGATGGGCTGGGCCCGATGGTGGCCGTCATGTGGTAAATGTATTTGCTCAAGAGTTTGAAGAGCGGTTTGAAGCAATGGGCAGCATGATCGCGGAGGGTGATGTAGACAGTGCAAATCGAGAGGCCCATACAATAAAGGGGGCCGCTGCAGGTGTTGGGGCCATTCGTCTGTCATCAAGATTCAAACTTCTAGAACACGAAAAGCGGATCCACGTGTTTCAGGACGAAATGAAAGAGATAAAGACTTTGTTCCTGAAATCTATGACCGCGTGTCGTCGACATCTCGATACAGTGCTACCGGTTTGATGTGTTGGCCTCTAGAGGATCATATCCTGGGCGACCTCGCAGAAGCTATTGACGAGTCGCAGCTCTCTTTTCTCTGATGAGGTCACAAGGCAGTTGCGGTATGACTGTTGAAGTTCTGCAACTTCAAGCGCGACAATCTGGCTTGATGCGAATTGACCATCTTGCAACATGAAGCCGACCCCAACGCCATGCAGCACAGCCTCTTTGACCATCGGGAATGTTGTTGTTTTGAGGATACTTGAGAATCCAACGGCTTTCTTATTGGCTGTTTCAAGCACCACACGTTGGGTCAGTGATCCGTCCTCTGGCAGAATGACGGTTTCAGTCTCGAGATCTTTTAGCGATATCCGCGCGCGTTTTGCGAGACGGTGCTGCCCGTGAACAAAGGCGCGATACCGGGTTTTGTTTATTTCGAATATTGATAATCCGTCATGGGCCTCTGGCTCCACGACGAACGCAACATCGACGTCACGATCTTTCAGCCGTGTCATCGCCAGATCCCAGCTAACCAGGGCAAAGTCAATCTGTACGCCCGGATATTGCGTTAAGTAGCGTTCAATGATCGGGAGTGCGGGACGGGGGGCGTTGGCCACAATATTCAGCTTCCCGGAATTCATGGTGCCGTAGTCTTCGATCTTTTCTTCAATCAATTGCTGCAGTGTTCTAAGGCGGTCGGTTATCTCATAAAGTTCTCGACCCGCTTGGGTGACCTCCAATCCTTCGCGGCGACGGATGAAAAGCTGCGCGCCAATAGTTTTTTCTAAATTTGAAACGTGTTGGGTCACTGAACTTTGGGTCACGTTCAATACTGCGGCTGCCTTGGAAAAGCTGCGTTCCCGCGCTGTTTCAGTGAATGCGGTAATTTGATACGGGCTTGGTTTTGCCATGCTTTTTCCCACCGACTTTGTCTCTGCATTAGCCGGACTAATAACACGTCATTATTACGAAAAATTGTCTTGTTAGGCTTTTTCATCGAATTGACACGGTGCGGGGGCGACATGGCGGAAATTCAACTTTCTGGCATACGAAAATCTTTCGGTGAAACACGGGTTCTGAACGGAATTGATCTGACCATTCGGGAAGGGGAGTTCCTGACCCTCGTCGGGCCTTCGGGTTGCGGCAAATCCACGTTGCTTCGGATCATCGCAGGATTGGAGGCACAAGATGAAGGTGATGTTGTTATCCGCGGTCGTCGTGTAAACGGCGTTCGGGCCAGTGACAGAGATCTGGCCATGGTGTTTCAGTCTTATGCCCTCTACCCGCATTTGACCGTGCGGGAAAACATGATGACGCCGCTGCGTCTGCGTGATTTGTCAGTTCTGCAGCGTTTACCGGTCCTGGGTCGCTTCGTGCCTGGCACGTCGGGCGTGATTTCCGAGATCAGTGAAGCGGTGCGAGAAACAGCCGAAACGCTGAAGATTGAACCGTTACTCCAGCGCAAACCGGGCCAGCTATCGGGTGGGCAGAGGCAGCGCGCAGCCCTGGGACGCGCGATGGTGCGCCGACCGGTTGCCTTTCTGATGGATGAACCACTGTCAAATCTTGATGCGGCGTTGCGGGTTCATATGCGGGCGGAACTGTCAGACCTGCATCGCAGGCTGGCGACAACATTCATATACGTCACTCATGACCAGGCTGAGGCCTTGACCATGTCGAGCCGCGTCGCCGTAATGATGGATGGTGACATCTTGCAGCTCGACACCCCGGCAAAGGTTTACACCGATCCCGAGACGCAACAGGTCGCCGAATTCGTCGGATCCCCCAAGATCAATATTCTGGATGCCCAGGTCGGATCTGGCGGGGATATCAACGCATTCGGATTCACGATGCCGGTCAAGATACCAAACGGACCGTTTGGGGCAATCCGCGTCGGTCTTCGGCCTGAACATCTGACAGTCAAATCGGCGGGCGAGCAAGGCTTCGCGGCGGTTGTCCGCCATATCGAGAATCTGGGGTCTGATGTCTTTGTCCATGCGTCTCTGGAAGATGGCAAGGCGATCTTGGTGGCTCGAACGGATCCAGAGGGGGCGTTCGCCCTCTCCCATGGAACACCGGTCTCGGTCTGTCTGACAGGACACGCCCCTCTATTGTTCAAAACAGATGGCAGTCGGATACGCCCGACAACGACGGAACCCGCAATGGCACCGCTCGCGCGGGAGGTCGCCTGATGGTTCAGGGCAGAACAGGGTACTGGTTCGCCGCGCCGGCAATCTTGTTGATGATCATTATTCTGATCGTCCCTGTCTTTGTCGCGGCCGTGTTGTCCTTCACCGATTACAGTCTGGGAAGCCAGTCTGCCAATTGGGTGGGTTGGGAGAATTATGACAAGATCGTCAATCGATCCACCTATGAAAAGATGTTCGGTGCATCGATTATTTATGTCCTTGTGGTTGTGCCGGTCTCAGTTGGATTGGGACTGGGTGCCGCCTTGTTGATCAACTCTCTTAAATTCGGGCGTGATCTCTACAAAACGATTTTCTTTTTGCCGGTCATGGCTGCCTTGCTGGCAATGGCCATTGTCTGGGAGTTTGCCCTTCACCCCACCATCGGTGTTGTGAATACATTTTTGCAGAGCGGTTGTGGCGGGTTTGCGGAGGCGTTCTTCAGTTGGGGTTGGTTGCCCTTCGTTGATGGATCTCAAAGCTGGTACGGCAGTCGGTGTGCTGCTGGTGAATTTCCGCTGTGGCTGGGGGACAAACAATATGCGCTGGCCACAATCTGCTTTATCGGGATCTGGCAGGCCTTTGGCTTCAACATGGTCCTCTATCTTGCCGGTTTGACAGGAATTCCCAGGGAGTTACTCCAGGCGGCTGAAATAGATGGTGCAAAATCCGGCTGGGAAAGATTCCGCCTTGTCACCTGGCCGCTGTTGGGACCAACAACGGTCTTCGTTGTGACCATTACGTCAATCCGCAGTTTCCAGGTGTTTGACACTGTAGAGGCGTTGACGCGCGGCGGTCCGTCAAAATCGACTTACGTCATGATGTACGCCATTTATGAGAAAGCGGTCCAGCAGAACCTGATGGGGATCGGCGCGGCGATTACCGTTGTCTTTCTGGGTTTCGTTCTGATCATCACATTCATTCAACGCTATCTTGTTGAACGCAGGGTCCACTACTCATGAACATGTCAGAATATATAGGTGAGGGGTGGAAGCACCTTCTTCTCATCTTCGGATCATTGATTGTGATTCTGCCCTTCTACGTCATGGTCAGTTATTCCCTGAAGAGTCCGGCAGAAATCAGCCAGAACACCGGCGGCTTCATCGGTTCCCAGGAAATGATGGTCAGCGAGCGATGTGTGAAACGCGCTGAACCTGACAGAACCGCCATCGAAAATGCCCGCGGTATCTATCCGGGATTGAGTGATGAGGATATTCGCTCGACCCTGATGGCAGAGATTGAGGCGCAGTGTTCTTCTCTGCCGGTCGTATTTAACTATACCACAGCATTCTCGGAAGCGCCTTTACTTCGCTATCTCGCAAATGGTGTCATTGTTACCGTATCCATCTTTCTGATCCAGATTGTTGTCGCGCTGCCCTGTGCCTATGCGCTTGCCAAACTCCATTTCTTTGGGCGCGAGTTTGTCTTTGGTATGGTGCTGTTCTGTCTGCTGATCCCGGTTCATGCGATTGCATTGCCACTTTACATCATGTTGGCAAAGGCAGGTCTTACAAACACATATGCCGCATTGATCATTCCCTGGACGATATCGGTTTTCGGGATTTTTCTGATGCGGCAATTCTTTATGACGGTGCCTGACGATCTGATCGATGCGGCGCGTATGGATGGCATGAGCGAGTTTGGTATCGTCTGGAAAGTGATGCTGCCGACCGCCATTCCGGCTTTGTTGGCCTTTGCGATTTTTTCGGTTGTCGCGCACTGGAATGACTATTTCTGGCCGCGCATCGTGATAACCGGAGATCGCGATTTATTCACGCCACCATTGGGTCTGCGGGAGTTCAAGGGGGATGCCGATGGCAGTTTCTTTGGCCCAATGATGGCGACGGCCACCATCATCGTAACACCGCTCATCGTTGCCTTCATGTTGGCGCAGCGAAGATTTATCGAAGGAATAACCCTTACCGGCATGAAATAGCAGGAAGGGTTTAAACGGGTCCCGACCCGTCGCCAAACCAGTCGGGACCCACAACCAGAACGAAGGAGAGACAGTATGAAACGCACACTTGCCGCCGTGGCTCTGGCCTCGGCTGTCACAATAACCCCTGCATTGGCAGAGGAAAAGGTGACGATTGAATTTGCCTATCCCTATTCGCATTTGTTCGATGTGACTTATGAGAAGATCCTGCCGAAATTCAACGAACAGTATCCCCATATTGAGGTTGTCATTCGCGCCGCTTACGAGAGCTACGAAGACGGAACAAACTCTATTCTGCGGGAATCGGTTTCTGGGGATCTTCCAGATGTGACGATGCAGGGGTTGAACCGTCAGGCCATCCTGGTTGAAAAGGGGATTGCAAAATCGCTTGAGCCTTTCATTGCCAAGGAAGCAGATTTTGCCAAGGATGGATATCACAAGGCGATGCTTGACCTCGGGACTTTTGATGGGGCGGTCCATGGCCTTCCATTTTCGATCTCCCTGCCGGTTGGCTACTACAACATGGACCTGCTGAAAAAAGCGGGTATCAAAGAATTTCCGAAGACCTGGGACGAAGTTGTCGCTGCCTGTAAACAGATGAAGGCAAATGGCGTCAGCAACCCGATGTTCTGGGGCTGGAACATTACCGGTAACTGGTTCCTGCAGGCTCTGATGTGGAGTCAGGGTGAGCCGACAGTTTCCGGAACCCAGTTGAATATTGGTGGGGACGCCGGTGCGACGGCTTTCAACACAATGAATACCCTGTTCCGGGAATGTGAAATGAAGAACCTGGAATGGAAGGCTGCACTAGCCTCATTCTCCGCCGGTGAAATCGGTATGATGTTCTGGTCTACGTCTGCTGTCGGTGCTGTTGAGCGTGAAAAGGGTGACTTTGAGCTTCAGACCGGCCCGTATCCCGGTATCGGTGGGGCACCCAAAGGTCTGCCGGCTGGTGGTAACTCCGCCATGCTGGTTTCAACCTCTGAAGATCCGCGTGAACTGGAAGCTGCGTGGCTCTGGCTGAAGTTTATCACCTCGGGCGAGGGCGCTGCTGACGTGGCGCGGACAACGGGTTATATGCCGCCTAACCAGGCTGCCAACGAAATTATCCTGAAAGACTTCTACGAACGCAATCCGAACAAGCAAACCGCTGTAACCCAGCTTCCTTTGTTGCGTGAATGGCAGGCCTATCCAGGCGAAAAAGGTCTTGCCGTTACCCAAGTCATTTATGACGGGCTTGAAAGCATTGTTGTTGGGGATACCGACGATATGGACGAACTTCGGGCAGAAATTCTGGAAGAAGCAGAAGACCTGTTGCCGAGTTCCGGTTCTTAAAGAGTTCCCATTTTAACTGGATCGGCGGCGATTGCTGCCGATCCCTCTTTTTGCCAGAATAGTGTTTTGGGGAGCGCCATGTATAAATTGATCCATCTTACTGATACCCATTTTATCCCACCCGGCGAAACGCTCTATGGGCGTGATCCAAGCACGGCCCTTAAAGCCGCCGTTGCCGATATCAACGAGAATCATGGGGATGCCGATCTCGCCGTCATAACGGGTGATCTGACCCATTGGGGGGAGCCGGATGCTTTTGCCTATCTGGCGGATGTGTTGGGCGACCTGGAAGTGCCGTTGCAATTGCTGATCGGCAATCATGACAAACGCGAGGTTTTTGTCCGGTATTTTCCAACGCAGAGTTTTGACGAATACGGGTTTGTGCAGTCGGCCAGTCTTACCAAGGCTGGACATTTTCTGTTCCTCGATACCAATCTGGAAGGAACCCATGCTGGTTGGTACTGCGAAGACCGTCGTGCTTGGCTAAGTGAGCAATTGAAGCGGGGTGCAGAAGCAGGCGGGCCGATTTACCTTTTCATGCATCATCCACCCTTCAAAATCGGTATCCATCCCATCGACACGATCTCCCTCCAGGAACCGGACGAATTCTGGAAAGTTGTTGAACCGTATCGGACGAAGATCAGACACTTGTTCTTCGGTCATATACATCGCCCGCTGTCGGGCAGTTGGCACGGTATACCTGTGTCTTCATTGCGTGCGATGAACCACCAGGTGACCCTCGACCTCACAGCAGACGGCCCGATTATCGGTAATTTCGAACCGCCTGCCTATGGGGTGGTTTTGATTGATGAAGAGAGCGTCATTGTTCACACCCATGATTTTATGGACCCCAATCCCAAGTTCAGCCTCAGAGACAGTCCGGTTGATGATTGGGCCAACCGTTTTAGTCATCCGTGAGAACGCTTTTCTTGGTGGTGTCAGGCCTGTTTGTCACCCTCAACGTGAATGATCGTCAGGCCTTCTGCCTCGGAAGGTGGGGTGAAGAAGGCCGTAAACTGATCAAACTGTGCCTCAGTGGGGGCGTATGCATGATCGCCTGAGGCATTCCTCATGGCCAGACGTTCTTTACAAATCTCGTCCGGGATATCGATGAAATAGAGTTTATGTGGCGCACCGGCAGTTTTTGCGAGACCCAGCATCCATGCCCGCTGTCCCTTCGTGTTCCCGGGAAAATCGAGGACCACTGATATTCCGGACTTCAGGATATCGATGACGATCGGTCCAACCGCAGCGCATAACCGCGGCCATTTCTCTCGGTAATCTTCGAGCGTATGGATTTCATCGGGCCAAAGGGTGGATTGCAGCTTGTCCGCATCCAGCAGAACAGCCTGACGATCTTTGGCCAGGCGTGCAGTCAAAGTCGATTTGCCTGCCGCCATCTTGCCAGCAACCAGATAGAGGGTTGGCGTGCCGATATCGGTCATCGTCCTATCCGCTTCATGAGTCTGAGATTGGGTGCGGACGGTATTGCAGACCCAAAGTCCTATCAAGGGATCTCGATGGTTTTATTGTTCGGGTGTGCAATCCGACCGAGAAAAAGAGGTTTGTTCAGGCGGGGACCGGATTGTTCTGGACGGGGAACAGGCGATCATAGGCCAGGGTGTAAACGTATGTGTAGGCAACGACGACGGTCGTAACCACTATGTCAGCGGCCAGCGCCTCAAGGATGGTGACGTCCAGCCACCAGACATAGATTGGCAAGGATGTCAGCGTCAGTGAGACTTCGAAACCGGTCGCGTGAACAAGCCTGCCGATTGTTGAGCGATCTGAGGAAACGCGGCCAGCCCGGGCATCGATCATGTCAAAAACCCAATTATACAACAGGCCGACCAGCATTGCTTTTGTCACGAGCACACAGCCCAATAGACCGATATCCAGCAGGCTTTTGTCGAAAAACAGCGCCCCGGCAGGCACCAGAAACATCATCAGCGTCGCTTCAAAACAAAGCGTGTAGCGAATTCGGTCTTTACCGGTTCTGACGGCAACTTTGTGTGACATTTTCGGACCTCAACCATAAAAAATGAATAGCCCTATCTATCATATATAATTTCATATAAAAGATATTTTCTATCTGAATTTTAGATGGATCGCGTATGGCAAATATTGAAAATTATAGAGCATTCGTATTGGCGGCGGAGCTGGGATCTTTCTCGGCTGCGGCCCGTCAGATGCGAAAGGCCCAATCCGCCGTGTCCACCGCGATTGCCAATCTTGAAATTGATACGGGGTTGGACCTGTTTGACCGTTCGGGGCGCAATCCTGTTCTCACAGAGGCGGGGCTGGCCCTGTTGCCGGACGCAAAGGGAATCCTGCTCGGCAATCAGGAATTCATGGCCAAGGCGACATCGATGTCCGAGGGGGTGGAAGAGCGGTTGCGGATCGGCCTTGAATTTGGGATCAGTGTGAAGCCGCTGCTTGGAGTTTTGGCAGATTTCAGTGAGCGTTTTCCGCATCTGTCTTTGGAATTCGCCCATCCCGGATCCGGAGAAATCGCAAAACTGTTGCGGGACGGGGTGATCGATCTTGGCCTGATGGTCGAACAGGAGCGCTACCCCCTTGGTTTTCAGTTCCGTGGGGTCGGTTATTCCAAACTCGTTCCTGTTTGTGGTCGGGATCATCCATTGGCCCGACTGGACCGGGTCCGACATGGTGATCTGCGTCGATATCGAGAACTGGTTGTCCTGACGAGAGCGCGGGATGAAGCGGAAATGCGCCGGGACCGAAAAAGTGTTTCGGTCTGGTGCGTCGGTGATCTTGCCACAATCACAGATTTGATTGTTGCCGGATTTGGTTGGGCGGAAATTCCCCTGGGCATTGCGGCGGAACGGATTACGACGGGTGATCTTGTTCCGATGCATTATGCATTTCAGCAAAGTGATTTGTTGGAGGGTATTGATGTTGTCTGGACAGAGCAACGCGCCCTGGGCGTTGCTGGTCAATGGCTGCTTGATCAAGTGTTATCGCTGCCCCAAGGCGTCTGGAGAGAGGCTTAGTGTTGCTCGCCTCGTTGGCCAGTCAGGTGTAACCCTTTGGATCTTCGGGTGTGTTCAGAAGTGTGCTGTCGTATTTTGGCAATCCATCATCCATGCTCAACCAGGGTAGCTTGCTCTTGTAGTTCACATGAAATGTCGGTTTGAATTCATTCGGGTCGTCGAGTGAAGCTGCATAAAGATGCATACCACCCGGGTAGTGATCGGCTTCGAATCCGACTGGTGATCCGCATTTTTTGCAATAGTGGCGATACACACCCTGCGAACTTTCAAACGTTTGGGGGCGTTCCCCGGTCCACTGGAAGTTTCTGAGCGGAACGCCCAGCCAGGCTACAACCGGCGCTGCGCAATTGCGACGGCAGTCATCGCAATGGCAATAGCAGGCCCAATTTACATCACCTGTAAAGGCCCAACTGGTGCTTCCGCAAAGACAGCGTCCGCGCGTGGCCATTTCCCCCTCCTGCAACAACTCAATTTTTCAATGAGATCATAGAGGCGTAATTGTCAGCGATAATCCGGGCGTCAACTTTATCAAAAACGACAGAAGTTTTTTTGGCGAGATTAATCTGCGTGTTGCTATTGAAGAGTTTCAGAAGGTCGGCCTCAAACGCAAAAATGTTCGTTTCGCTGCTGCTCAAATCTCTTTCTGCTGAAAAGGCCAGGGGACGGATATTCTCGTCAAACCCGATGTGATAGACGATCGGTTGCAATTGATCGCCGGATTGCAGCGTGCCTTCCATCAAAACAAACTTGTAACCAACCTCCCAGTTCCATGCCATTCGGCTGTTCGGATCGAGATCTCCCACACTCTCGATGGAGGTGTTTGCCGCTGCATCCACACCGATTGAAAACGTTATGCGATCAATCTCTGTCAACGGGACTTCCGGAATATTGATGGTGTAGAGACCATTTGGCCCGTCAAATCGGGCCAGGTGATAACTGTTGGGGACGCTGAAACGCTCGCCGTCGCCCTCTAGCTGGATGTTGGAAATGAAAAAGCGAAACGCGCTGACCTTGAACCTGTCATCACCGGAGGGCGAAGGATACAGGCTTGCCTCAAAGACGAGAGGGTCGCCCCCTACCACCGCTTTAAACGTCAGGCTGACCGATTTTGGTCCGGCAAAATGCGGCCCCGCAAAAATCACGGCAACCAGGACGGCAATGCAGAGGACAACAGAAATAATCACGTGTTTCATTGCAGGTCCGTCGAAAAAGGGTTTGAGAAGCGCGGATCGCTCAGAAAACTCTCATCGGTGAGAGTATGCAGGAAAGCTTCAATTGACTGCAACTCAGACTCCGTCAGGTTCAGGCCAAATGACGCCGTCGGGTCAATTGTCGTGTTATCCGCCTGCAGAATGAGCGGGCTGACGGTTGCGCTGTGTTGAATGTCTTGATTGTAGTGGCGAAGCACATCGCCCAGGGTTTCGAACCGACCATCATGCATATAGGGGCCGGTGACCGCGATATTGCGCAGGGACGGTGTTTTAAAAGCGCCTTTGTGTTTGGGGTCACCAGTGACCAGCATCAGCCCCGTTTTCAGGGTATCGTCACCATCCAGTCCATTATTCAGGAAACCGTCCAGCCCATCTGAAAAACCGGCGGTATGGAACTGGCCATGACAATCGATGCAGTTTCCACCCCGCAGGGAAGCGGAGACATCGGGATGGGCCATAAACAGCTTCCGTCCCAATTCCTCCGTTTCGGTTAGGGTGGTTTCACCGCGCAGAAAGGCGTCGTATTTTGAATCGGCGGACACCAACATGCGGATAAATGTGGATAGGGCCTTTGCAATAGCATCTGTAGAGACTTCGCCGTAAGCGGCCCTGAACATCTCTTGATAGGCTTCGACCTCTTCAAGTTCGATCAGCAGCAGGTCCAGGTCCTGATCCATTTCAATCGGGTCTTCAATCGGCTGCAGAACTTGTTGCTCCAGGCTGTCGGCCCGCCCGTCCCAGAAGAACCTGCCCGGTCCCCAGAGCAGGTTTGAAAGGCTCATCGAACTGAATTTCGTCTTGCCACCATGGGTTCCAACAGAGAATGCAAGACCGTCTGTAAAGGCCAATTCCTGGCGATGGCAGTCAGCGCAGGACATCTCGTTCGTTCCGGAAAGTCGAGGGTCGTAGAACAGGTGGCGACCCAGTTCAAAGGCTTCCTCGGTCAACGGATTGTCCGGTGGAATGTTATAGCGGCCGAAGAAGGACGGGGGATCGAAATCCGCAATTGGCGTCGGGTCGGGCCGCAAGAGCGTCGTTTGCACGAAATACCCCCCACCTGCAGCGACACCGACGACCGCCACAAGCAGCAACAGAACAAGCAAGGGTGACTTAGTCATACTGTCCTTTTGTCCGGTGCCTAGGAAAAAAAACCGTGTTGGATGATAATATGTCATCAGATGTGACCCAAATGCCCTTTGTCGAAATTGGTTTGGGGCAGGGCCCCATGTTTATACACCGCGTTAAAGCAACAGTTTAGGGGCATTGCTGGCGGTTATAAAGTTGATATCTGTCGCACCTGGCTTTCCTGAGGGAGGCGCCGACAGTTTGGTTTTCTGGAGGAGTTAATGGTCGAATTCACCGGCGGCTGCCTGTGCGGAAAGCTCCGCGTCAGGGCGACCACAGAGCCCTTACGGGTTGGCATATGCCATTGCCTTGATTGCCGAAAACACCACGGTGCCTTGTTTTATGCGGCTGCGGTTTTTCCGCCTGATGCCGTCGAGATAAAAGGCGAGGCGGGCGAATATGAAGGTCGGTATTTCTGTCCGACTTGTGGGTCCTCGGTTTTTTCGAAGAGTGACGGCGAAATTGAGGTGCATCTTGGCGCGTTGGACGCACCAGATCAGCTGCAGCCGAGCTATGAATTCTGGACGGTCCGGCGGGAGTCGTGGCTGCCAGAATTCCCGGTTGCTGAACGGTTCAGCCGCAATCGTAACGAGTCCGATCGGTGAAATACTAAATCGGCACTGCGCTGGATTAACTTAGGGCTGCCTTAATTCCAGAACCCATCTTGCACAATGGCCACCCGCGGGCCGTCTGGCGTGTTTACCGTCAGGACAGATCCCGGATTCCAGTGTGCAATGTGGACCATGCCGATCGCGACATTTGTCTTGAAATCGGGTGACCACGCCGCCGAACTGATACGCCCGGCCGGCATCCCGTTAATGGTCAGTGGCCAATACCGATCACAGGGCGGGACTGGTTCCCCCTGGATGGCGACCGGTCTGATTTGCTGAACCGGCCCCTCTTTTGCGACACGAAGCAACGCGTCCCGTCCGATACAGCCGATGGCGCTTTGTGTGTTGCAGAATTTGCCCAACCCGCATTCATGCGGGGTGTTGTCGTCGGTCATGTCGTTGCCATAGGACAACAACCCCCCTTCGATCCGCTCGATCAGGTTCGGACAGCCCGGATAGACATCCAGATCAGCACCCGCATCCATCAGCGCGTTCCACAGGGGCATGCCGATATCACTGCCATTCACATAGATCTCGAAACCGCCCTGCTTCGAATAGCCCGAACGGGCAATGACGATTTCGCGGCCCATAAATTCGAAATGACTGAACCGGAAGAACCGGATTCGGGTGACGGCGTCGCCGAAGACCCTTTCCATTAGCTGTTCGGCCTTCGGGCCCTGAACGGCAAGGGGGGATATGTCCGGCTCATCGACAAGAACGTCCAGACGGTAGCCATAGGCTAACCCTTTGACCCAATAGAGCAAGTCACTGTCCGCGATGGAGATCCACCATTTGTCCTCGGCCAGCTTCAGCACGACGGGGTCATTCAGCATGCCGCCCGTCTCATCCACAATCGGCATATAATAGCACTGACCGGGCAACATCCCTCTCAGGTCCCTTGGTGTAAGCATTTGAACAAGACGGCTTGAATCCGGACCCCGGATTTCCACCTGGCGTTCACAGGAAACATCCCAAACCTGAACAGCCTCTTTCAAATGGCGATAGTCTTCTTCAACGGATCTGAAAACCGTTGGCAGCAGCATGTGATTGTAAACCGTATAGGCTTTCACCCCGGCGCGTTCGACACCTTCTGCAAATGCTGTTCGACGCAAGCGACGCGATGTGGAAAGTACTGGTGCGTTCATCCGTTCCGTCCCCGATTTCTGTGCTCATTCAAGTCGCATCTATGCAGTTTTATCCACAAGTCGGTGTCCTTTTTTGATGCCCCCGTAACGCAGGCACTCCACAAGGCACCCAGTCGGCAAACTGCGTGTTTTTTTGCACCTTAATCTCAAAGACTAAAATCAATGCAATTGATTGCGACAAACAAACAGTAAAATAACGACTTCGCCTCTGTTTGGATCGGGAAAAAAGCAGAGCAGATGACCGTTTGGTAATCGGCACCAATCACGGTCTTGGCTTCCGGTTGAATTTTTATGGGTGTTGATTTTAAAACCCTACGCTCAGGACCCACCGGACCTCCCGTAAATGATCGGTTGAGGCGCCAGAAAGTGAACCTGCAACGTCCGGATCGACGTTCTACGCTTTGACCGGCGTGTGGTCATAATTCATTCGGGACTGGATTCCAGAAACCCCGCCCAATTCAGCGATGCGCTTGGCCTGTTCGGAAAAACAGCGCTTACTGATTGCATCGGGATCTTCAAACGCGTTGCACATCCTCGCCAGCAAGCGCGCCCGTATTTTGGCGTGTTCGGCGGAAAGGCCCAAATCCATGCGTTCGAACGGATCGGTTTTTGATCAAAGAGTTGGGGCGGAAACCCCGCGTAATGTATGTATTTCCATCGCTGGTCCCGGATCATCGAGAAACCCGTGATCGAGCCGCCATCATGATATTCCGAATATACAACGCGTTCTTCGTTTGATTCTTGGGTTGCAAGATCCATCAGGGAATGACCTGGCAGCCCGGTTTCTTCTGATGTAGGTGATATTCCGCAGGCCTGCAGAGCTGTCGGGTAAATGTCGACCAGCGATGCTTGTGTCTCACATGTTTTGCCGTTTGGCAGGCCAGGACCAGCGATAATAAGGGGAATGCCAATTGCGTCCTCATACATGACCATTTTGGTCCAGAAGCCGCGATGGCCGTTCATGTCGCCATGATCCGATGTCAGGATAATGATGGTGTCCTCGGCCAGACCGCTGGCGGCCAGTTGGGCCAGCACCTGTCCGACCATTGCGTCAACATAGCTGCACAGGCCAAAATAACAGGCACGGGCCAGATTGCGCGCGTCTTCGTCCTTAAAGTGATCGTCAAAATCGTGATAGCTGCGCGCGGCCCGTATCACAGGGTGTCGGTACTCGGCCTTGGCGCCGTCGAATCGGATCGGTGGCAGATTGTCCGGGTTATAAAGGCCTAGTGCATCTTTTGGGCATGTCAGTGGATAATGGGGGCGTAGAAAGGAGACGAACAAAGCCCATGGCTGATCTGTCTCAGGCTCACCCTGTCGTTTCAGCCAGGCGACGCTCTCGTCCCGGACGTTCCGATCATATTGGGTGTAACTGTCTTCACCACAGCCAACATCGCGGGCATAGCCCGATGTATCGAAGCAGGTGGCATCTTCCCGGCGCAGCAGTCCGTGAACCCAACCCTCACCATTTGTAACATGCAAAGGCAGAATTTCCTCTTCATATCCGTTGTCGTCCTCTGCTGATCTATAATGCAGCTTTCCAATCGATACAGTCTTGACGCCCTCTGCTCTTAACCGATGAGCCCATCCCTGAATTTTGCCTGAATAGGGTTGCGCGTTCGACCAGCACCCGTTCTGAAAGACGTATCTACCTGTCTGAAAGGACGCACGTGCCGGTACACATATTGGAGAAGGAGTATAGGCATTGGTGAACCGGACCCCGTTTTTCGCAAG
The DNA here is from genome assembly GCA_963691885.1 of Alphaproteobacteria bacterium. Lineage (GTDB taxonomy): Bacteria > Pseudomonadota > Alphaproteobacteria > UBA8366 > Aestuariispiraceae. Next base: position 4,775,141 of record OY829843.1, on the reverse strand, counting down.
CGCATCTATGTTTGGCGTGATACCCGTCCCGCCATAGCAACCAACACCATCGCGGGCCAATTCGTCCATCATGATGACCAGCAAATTATTGGGTTTCGTCATTTTTGCGAGCGTCTCATGTTAGTCTATTTGCAGAGGTTGCCCCGTGAACCACAAGACTGCAACGACGGCTGAGCTTGCAGGACGATTTTTTCCAATTTTTCCGAGAGAGGTCGCATTGGAGATTTATTGAAAACAAATTCAATGCCTTACGGGCAGAAGGGGAATTGTTAGGTATCCTTCCCTCAGAACCGGCAATCATTATTATCCCCTGTTTACACCGCGCCGTAAACGGGAGTAGGCTAATTTGAGTGGGTCATAATAATAACATAATAGATATAATTTATGTTAAATCGGTGGCCTTCTAATGTTGGGGGACAAGGTCGGATCTGTATTTTTGAGTGGGATCCAAAAAGGCCAGTGTGGGTTTGGAGGCCGGTTCTGCCGGGGTGTGTATGGCGGATGATAAAACGACAGGTCCTGAAAAAGGACCAGCGTTGGATCAGGGTAGTGATGCGACGGAGGCTGCACAGGCGCAAGTGCCCGGTGTTTGGTCCTTCACGCTGGAGACTGTATCCGGTCAGGCCCAATCCTTTTCCATAGATGAGAGCAAACTCGCGGGCAAGGGCAGTTGCACTGTTGGACGAAACCCCAAATCCAGTGACGAAATACTGACTGATTTCTCAATATCCCGGGAACATTGCAGTTTCAGTTTCGTGGCTCCAGGTCACCTTAAAATTTCTGACCTGGGATCAACGAATGGCACATTTGTTAATGAAGCCCGCCTTAATCCCAACGAGCCTGCGGACTTAACACCAGGTGATCAGCTTGAGATCGGGAATTTAGAGCTGAAGATCGAATATGAGGGTGGCGAGGATGCAGCTGCTCCCGCCGCGCCCGTCGTAACGGCGGAGCCGGCCTCGTCGGAGGCAGTGGCTGCCCGGCCCGCAGCGGCACCAGCTGCAGAGGTGCCGGCGAAAGAAGCCGCCGCTGCAGCAGTAAAGCCAAAGCGCGCTTCATCCAATTCCAGGCCCACCCGATCAAGGGGGGCAAGTTCTACAGGAGGTCGCATGAGCAACGCATGGATCGGAAGATTTGCCTTTGCGGTGGCAATTATTCTGGGCGTTTTCGCCGTCGTTTTCGGGGGCGTCGGAGATCTGCCATTCAACGGGTATCAGTTGATTGGTGCGACGATCATCGCGGCAATTCTTCTTCAGGTATCTACGATGGCCTGGGGCTCAATGCAGCGCACGGCGGCCGAGAGGGCCTATTTTGAAGAGCAGACAAATGCTCTTCGCAATCAGGTCCGTCTGTCCTCAGCCCATGCTAGGGCGGAGCAGGACAGGGCCAGCATGACATGGAACGGTGTCCGCAAATATCGCATCGACAGAAAGGTGCCCGAAGGTGGCGGCATCTGTTCCTTCTATCTGAAGCCGCATGATGGGAAAGGACAGCCACCATTTGAGCCGGGTCAGTATCTGACGTTCCAGTTGAAGATTCCAGGCGAGGACAAGGCGATTATCCGCTGCTATTCGCTGTCAGACAGTCCGTTGCAGCGCGACTATTACCGCGTCAGCATTAAGGCGGTTCCACCTCCTCGGGACAAGCCTGAACTGCCGCCGGGGCGCTCTTCGAACTTCTTCCATGACCAATTGGAAGAGGGGGATATTCTGGATGTTAAGGCACCGTCCGGTAAATTCTATATGGACACGACCAAGCATACGCCGGTTGTGTTGATCGGGGGCGGTATCGGTTTGACCCCGGTTCTTTCCATGCTGAACACCATTATTCTTTCCGGTTCCAAGCGTGAGGTGCATTTCTTCTACGGGGTGCGCAATGGTGCCGAGCATGTGATGAAAGAGCATTTGGCGCAGATCGATCGTGAGAATGAAAATGTGCATATGCATATTTGCTACAGCAACCCGGAGCCGGACGAGGTAGAAGGCACGCATTTCAATCATCCGGAACGGGTTAGTGTCGCGCTCTTCAAAAAGATCCTGCCGTCCAACAACTTCGATTTTTACATCTGTGGGCCACCTCCAATGATGGAATCGCTGGTCAAGGATCTCGACGAATGGGGCGTTCCGGAACCCAATGTCCATTTTGAGGCCTTCGGTCCTGCAAGTGTGAAGAAAGCCAAGCCTAAACCGGCGGAAGATGCCGGGGCGGCACCTGCGCAAACTTTTGAGGTCGAATTTGCGAAATCGGGCAAGAAAATTGCCTGGGATGGATCACATGATTCAATTCTCGAATTCGCCGAGGCGAATGGTGTTGCAATGGATTCCGGTTGTCGGGCCGGCAATTGCGGCACCTGCATCACCGCCATGAAGTCGGGCGATGTGAAGTATATCGAGGAACCCGGTGCGGCCCCGGAGTCGGGCTCGTGTCTGACCTGTGTTTCTGTGCCGAAATCGAACCTGGTTTTGGAAGCGTAATTTTGAGGGTTAGCGGGGCTGACGCCCGGCTTGTTCAGAGAGAGTGGCAATAAAATGGACGGACCGTTAGTAATTCAGCGTCCAATGCGGTGGGACAATCCCTTCAGTCCGGATATGACCGATGAACAGGTTGACCGGATTGCTGGTCTGGAGCCGTTCAAGTCAATGGACGAGAACAGTTTTCCTTCCTCCATGTCCCTGCGGGATATCATTCGCAACGATATGCGCATTCAGCATTATCGTGAGGGTGATATTGTTGTCCGCAAAGACGATTACGGAAACTCTGCGTTTATGATCCTTAAGGGCGCGGTCAGATTGGTGATCAGCCCCGACCTGCCTGATGCGACTCTGGGCCGTCAGCAGCAGAAACGGCGCGGCCTTTTGTCAGCTCTTGGTCAACTCTGGTCCAATCCGAGTACGCCAGAAGTGCGGGATCCAAACCGTCTATCGGGCGGAAACTCAACGGGTCAAAGGGGAGAAGGCGAAAACAGCCATACCTTCCTGCAAGACGTCCCGATGATCCTCAAGAATCACCAAACCGATGTGATGCCTGAGGGGACATTTTTCGGTGAATTGGCGGCGCTGGGACGTACACCCCGTCAATTGACCCTGTTTGCCGACGGTGACACCGAGCTTCTGGAAATCAGGTGGCAGGGTATTCGAGACATCAGACGGCGGGACGACGCGTTTCGGACGCATATTGATAATCTGTATCGCGAACGCTCACTTATTTCGCATCTGCGGGCTTTGCCCATGTTCCAGCATCTGGACGACGATACAATTCAGGAAGTTGCCAACCAGACGATATTTGAGACCCATGGCGAGTTTGAATGGCATACAAGTTTCAAGAAACTCGCTGAGCAAACACCCGAGCAACGTTTGCGTCAGGAACCGGTAATCAGCGGAGAAGGGGACTATGTCGATGGCTTGGTCCTGATCCGGTCCGGTTTCGCCAGGGTAAGCCGCAAGATTAACAACGGCCATCCGACGGTCGCGTTTGTGGGCAAGGGGGAAACCTTCGGCTTCGAAGAACTCGTCCATAACTGGCAAAATCATGCGCAGGAGCCTTATCAGCTGTCACTTCGCGGTCTGGGGAATGTCGATATTCTGCGGGTGCCGACCTCGGTCATGGAAAGTATAGTATTGCCGACCATGCCCAAGGCCCAGATGCCGCCACCTTTGAAAATCCACACCATTCAGGAAGCCTCTATCCAGTCGATCGGGAATGCGACGCCTCTCGACAGTGGGTTGATGGAGTTTCTGGTGGAAAACAGGGTTGTGAACGGGCGGGCCACAATGATGATCAACACAGATCGTTGTGTGCGTTGTGACGACTGCGTGCGGGCCTGCGCATCGACCCATAACAACAATCCCCGCTTTGCCCGTCATGGAAAGCGTTATGACAATGTCATGATTGCGAATGCCTGCATGCATTGCGTTGATCCGGTCTGTATGATTGGTTGCCCGACAGGGGCCATCCATCGCAGTTCACTCGAAGGGCAGGTTGTTATCAACGACGCGAGCTGTATCGGGTGTGCAACCTGCGCGAACTCCTGCCCCTATGACAATATTCGGATGGTTGAAATTCGCGACGAAACGGGCGAATTCGTGCTGGATGAGGCGAATAACCCGATCGTTAAGTCGACCAAATGCGATCTTTGCGTTGATCAGATGGGCGGACCGGCATGTGAGAGGGCCTGTCCCCATGATGCCCTGCGACGTGTAAATTTGAGCGATCTTGACTACATCGCAGATTGGTTGAACGCGGGATGATAATAACAAAAGCCCATTTCGTGCGGATCCTGATCGCCTTGTTTCTGGCGGGAGTGGTCTTTGTCCTCAGTGAAACGCTGGATTCAGCCCTTTGGGAACCGGCATATCTCACCGGGTGGCTGTTATTTGGCGGAATGATTGTTCTCACATTCCTGAATGTCCGGAAAAAACTGCCCTTCCTACCGCTGTTCAATGTGCGGTCCTGGGTTCGGGTTCATATCTATCTCGGCTGGTTCATTCTTGCCCTCTTTGCAATCCATTTGGATTTTCGGGTTCCGAATGGCGGCGTTGAGACCACGATGGCCGTTCTTTTTGTGGTCGTGGGTGTGTCGGGTATCTTTGGCGCCTGGTTGAGCAAGTCTTTTCCCCGTCGTCTGACACGCCGCGGCGAAGAAGTGATTTTTGAGCGTATTCCCGTCTTTGCGGCACAATTGAGAGAAGCTGCCGACGATCTGGCCAGCTATTCTGTTGAGCAAACGGAATCAACCTCGATCGCGGATTTCTATGCCAATAATCTGAAGTCGTGGTTTACCAGACCAGCGGATTATCTGCAGCACATCGTCGAGTTGAACACCCGTCAGTACAAATTCGATCAGGAATTTGACACCCTTCGTCGATATTTGAATCCGAAGGAGCAGGAGATCGTTGATGAGCTCCACGCCCTGGTTCGAAAGAAAAGCGATCTGGACTATCATTACGCTTTGCAACGTACCCTGAAAGGGTGGTTGTTCATTCATATCCCGGCGACATATGCGCTGCTGACCTTGGCTGCAGTTCATATTGTTTTGGTACACGCCTTTACCGGCGCACAATTGTAGGAATTGGTTGGTATGAACCTGAAATTGCAGCGTTTCGACTATCGCAGCAGCAAGTATGAACGTCCCAATCAGGATTGGACCTGCGGGCGTCTTGCGCAGGGAAAACCTTGTCGGATGGGGCCGGGTGTTGGTGGCGTTTGTAGGGCGATGGCCGAGTGTCGACCCTTAAAGAAGGGGGACCGCTGGGTTTGTACGCGGAGTGATACATCTGGTGGGAAATGCGCGACTGGTCCGCTTCCGGACGGCAGTTGCTGCAACCCGATCCCGCCATGTTCGCCACAGCCAAGCATGCGCCGAAAACGGGGTATGCTCACGCGGTACGCAATTGCGACCATCGTCGGGTTGCTGCTCATCATTGGTGCAGGCTCTTATGGTGATGCGTTGTTCTCGCCAGGTCCACTGTCCTCCAGCCACGCCGAGGTTGGGGAATGCGCCGATTGCCACTCGGTTTCGGAACGCGGTCCGCTTGGTTGGATGAATGCGATGTTCAGCCCCCATACAGAGGCTGAAGACGTCAAGAACTGCGTTGCTTGTCACACGCAACGCGATGGCTTGGCCCATAACCAGACTGCCGACGTCCTGGCCGCGCTTTCCGAGAAGGCGATGGCGCGTGCCAATGACAGTCGTGGTCCATTTACAACACAGATCGCCGCCAGTCTTGGCGTGCCTGTGCGTACGAACGCTGAAGGTGAAGTGGCCTGTCGGTCCTGCCACCAGGAACACAGGGGGATTGATGCCGAGATTGCGGAACTGACAAATGCCAATTGTCAGTCCTGCCACACAGCCAAGTTTGAGAGCTTTTCCAAGGGACATCCGGAATTCACATCTTACCCCTATGAACGCCGGACCAGGATTCAGTTCAATCATCAGTCGCACATCTCGAAATACTTCCAGGATGATAACTTCAAGAATCAGGCACCGGCCACATGCCGGACCTGTCACTTGCCGGATGACCAGGGCAAGCTGATGTTGATTGGCGGTTTCGAAGAGAATTGCGCTGCCTGTCATGGCGAATTCATTGCGGACAAGCCGCTGATTGCCCTGACATTGCCGGGGCTGGACCTTGAAACCCTGGAGGAATACGAGATCCGGATCGGCGAGTGGCCCGTTTATGCAGAGGCAGAGGAATTCTCACCCATCGTGGACGTGCTCCTGGCCGGTGACGAAGACTATGTCGCGGCCCGTGCCGCCTTGCTTGAAGAGGAGATCGATCTGTTTGATCTGACCGAAGTCGAGGACGAGATCATGGAACATGTGGTCACCATCGTCTGGGCGTATAAAGGTTTGATCTATGATATTCTGACGGAAGGACCGGCGCTTATTCAGGAAAGACTGGCCGAAAATACCGGTGTCGAATTGTCTGCTGAATCAGTCAACGCGCTTATTGGCAACCTTCATCTCGACACGCTGACCCAGGTTCAGGAGGACTGGTTCCCGGATCTTTATGCGGAGGTTGAAGCCTATCGGGATGATCTCACCGTATCGGCTCTTCTTATCGAGGACGAACCGGAAGGGAACGAATTTACAACTGATTCCGAGACCTGGTCTGAAGGCGGTGGCTGGTTCACGGAAGGGTACAGTCTTAATTACAAGCTCTCCGGTCATGGCGATGACGTCATGCAGGCCTGGCTGAATCTGGCGGCCTCACCGGCGGCGGATGAAGGACCCTTGGCGGAAGTGTTGAACCAACTGGCCGATGCCAAAGGTCCTGGTGGCTGCATCACATGCCACAGCATCGACACTGTTGAAGAGGGCAAGGCGGTTAACTGGCACGGTCGCAAGGCGGAGCCGCAGGTGGCCGTATTCTCAGAGTTCGTCCATGCCAAGCATTTCTCGCTGATTGGCGACCAGGGATGTGCGACGTGTCATCAAATCGATTCGGAGGCGGATTACGAAGGCAGCTTCGCGGATTACGACTCATCAAGCTTTGTCAGCAACTTTAAACCGCTCGACCAGCAGGTCTGTGCGGATTGCCATACAGCGGAAGTTGCCGGAAATACCTGCACGATGTGTCATAATTATCATGTTGGGGTTTTCCCACCGGCAGCGGTAGATACGGATATGATGGCGGCGGGCCAGTAGGCTTCACTGATTCATTCTGTTTCGTCATAAATACTTATGGAATTCTTCAGAATACTTATACTGAAGAATATATTCTCCATGACCTCTATTGCAGAAGTCACGGAATTCCTTGGGTTTTTGCCGAAAATTGCTGCATTTGCCAAAAAATATTAAATTTCATTCGTAGTTTCTTGACTTCGAACATTGATCTGCGTTTCTATTCGAATATTAAGTGGGGCAGATAGCGAAATAAAAGTGATCACTTGTCAGATGGGGGAGATCCGTCTGGTAAGAAGGAATCTGTCAGTCGGTGTCGAAAGACCCGACATGAAGCATATGCAGTATTGGCTGCATTGCTCATTGCGTGGGCTGAAAGGACTTGGTTGTGAAACGGAAAATGTTGGAAGCTGCTGTATTGGCACCCTTGACGCGTGTTGTGGCTCTTGTGGTGACGCTTGGTTTGTCGTTCACCCTGGTTACAGGAGCGATGGCAGAGGAAACAACACCCGAAAGACTGCCGCTGGCATCGGCTGAAGAAATCGCCGACCCGCATGGCGAGGTTTTTCTTGAAAGCAATTACCCAAGCGCCAACGAATGCCGCGCCTGCCACCAGCAAATCTATGATGAGTGGGCGTCGTCCAACCACGCATACGCTTCTATATCACCAATGTTCCATAAGTTCGAGCAGGCGGTTAACGCGCTCACACAGGGAACAATGGGTTCATTCTGTGTTCGTTGCCATCAACAGGTTGGCACTCAGTTGGGTGAAAGCCGGTATCTGCCGCTCTGGGAGCGCAGTCAGGTCGCCCGTGAAGGCGTAACCTGCATCACCTGTCACCGCGTTTCCGAGCCCTATGGTAAGGTCAATGGCGAACGGAACATCGTTCCAGGTAATATCCATCTTCCCGTTGCTGGTGCACTTCGCGACACGGCCTTCGATGATGCGCTGGAACAGAAGGACGAACTTCTGCTGGCAACCGCACCTGAAGACCGCGGTACAAAAGTTCATGCCAATGTTATTCAGTTCAGCCAGATTGGCGAATCAGAGTTCTGTGTTTCCTGTCACCAGGTCGCGGTGAACCTTGGTATCAAGCTGGAGGTTGTCTGGGATCAGTATCGTGACAGCCCGTCCTTCGCGAAAGGCGATACCTGTCAGGATTGCCATATGGGTTCCGTTCCCGGTGTTGCAGCCGGTTACGATACCGCCCCGTCTGCCATTGTGAATGGTGTTGAGATCAACCCGGGACGCCGTCACAGCAACCACGCTTTCTATGGCCCAGGCTATCCGATCGCCCATCCTGGTATCTTCCCGCACAATCCTGACGCTGCTGGTTGGGATGTCGAAGAGTGGCTGATGTTCGATTACCGCTCCGGCTGGGGAACTATCGATTTCGAAGACGCTATTGCCGATATCTCGCTTGGTTTTGAGGACATTCATCTGGCGCTCGACGCGTTGGGTGGTGGACTTGAGGCTTATTGGGCTCTCGACGGCATGGACCGCAACGTTGATCGCGGCGTGATCGGTTTTGAAACCGAGAAGGGTCGCCTGCGGATGCTGGCCAAACTCGAAGCGCTCGACGGTCTGATCGATCCGGATGCAATGGATGATGCCATTGCAGAGGCGCTCGATGCCGTTGACGTTCTGGCCGATATGGCTGGTTCCGCCTCTGTCGACGTTTCTGCACAGGTTGCAGAGGTTCGTAACCAGATTGAGGCTTTAGAATCCCGTCGCGCCTCCATGGACGGATTTGATGACGCTCTTGCAGCTGTTGTTGAAACCCTCGAAGGATATGCAGATCAGCGTCCCGATGAGGCGGGTGTCGCGGATATGGCTGTAAAGGTAGCCGCTTTGCGTGACACAATGCCTGCTGCAAACCGGGATCTTGTGGATGCGCTGTTTGCCGCCAAGGATCCGATCGCAGTCGACTTCCCGTTCGTTTGGGCAGATTCAGGTGACCGTGAAGACGCCTGGAGCATCATCGAGGTAAACCTCGAGCGCCTTGAAGAAAAACGTCAGTTGCGTCTGGAAGTCATGGAAAATGGCAGCCGGATCGACGGACCATTCTTCGATGGCCCAATCGCTATGGGTCAGGATCTGGACTTCAAATATGTTGTTACCAACATCGATGAAGGCCACAACCTTCCCTCCGGTTCGCTGGGCGCCCAGCCGGAAATCTGGCTGAACGTTGCACTGATCGATCCGGATGGTGAGAACATCTGGGAATCCGGTTACGTCGACAAGTATGGTGACTTCGTTGACAACCATTCGCTGGAATTTGCCGAAGGGACGATCGAGTTCGATGATCAACTGTTCAACCTGCAGAGTAAGTTCCTGACCACAAATGTGAAGGGGACGGATCGCGAGATGTACCTTCCGGTGAACTTCGATCTGGATCAGCGTCCGTTCCTGCGGTCGGCAAACGTGCCAACAACGGTCCTCAACCATGCACCCTTTGTTCGGATGGAAGCTCGTTCCATTCCGCCTCTGGGCAGCAAGGATGCGGATTACTCTGTACCGGGTGAACTCCTGACGAAGCCCGGAACCTACAAGCTGGCAGTTCGGATGCGCAGCCGTGCGGAGCCGATCTACTTCATGCGGTTCGTTGGTGCGACCTCCGATATGGAGCAATCCATGAACGAGTGGATGCTCGATATCCATCCGTACACTGTTGAATTTGAAGTCAAATAAGCTGTCTGGACTGTTTTGATGAAAAAAAGAAACCTAGAGAAAACCGCTACTGCGGATAATCAAACCCGTCGGGTATTCGGCTTCGGCAGTGTGTTGCTTGCTGGAACGGCACTTGCGCTGGCGATGAGTCTGGCAACCGCAGGGACATCCTTCGGCGCGCCCAAAGGGCCGTTCGAACCGGAAATCCCGCCGGAAGCAAAGCGTGTTGATCACTCTGCAGATGTCTTCAAGGCGGACCCGTCTTACGAAGACAAGCCTTATGATCCGCAGGCTCAGTACATTATCTATGGGGACAAGAAGCCAGCGGCCAACCCGCGTCCGTTGATTGAGATTGGTCGTAAGGTTTACACCGAGGGGCCTTTTGAACCGGGTATCAACCTGATCGGTGAACGGAACCTTCTCTTCCCGGGTCTGAACGTCTTTGGCGATGTCAAAACCGCCGTTGAATTTAATGACAACGGAAACAACGAAGTTGGACAGGTTGCGTTTGATGTGAACCTGAACATCGATTTCAAGCTGACAGGTACCGAACGTATCTTTGCTTTCGTGCGGCCGGTAAGACGGAACGGGAATGCGACACGATACGAGTTCTTTGGCGATGACAGCCAGGACGAGTTTGAGTCGCAGCTTAACGGCAATATCGAAACGCTGTTCTTTGAGGGGGATCTCGGTCAGATTGCCAGCGGTATCAACAACGCTGATGCTGGGTTCGACCTGCCGTTCACGTTTGGTCTTGTGCCTTTGCTGTTCCAGAATGGTGTCTGGATGGAAGAGGCGATCGTGGGTGGGGCGTTCTCCATCCCGGCGATCAACAATCCTGCCCTCGCCATCTCCAACATGGATATCACCTTCTTTGGCGGCTTTGACAGCGTCGAGAACCCGGGTATCCGGAACCCCGATGGGGATCGTGAACAGCATGACCTGAGTGTCATGGGGGTTGCTACCTTTATTGAGGCGACCGAAGGATACTATGAGGCGGGCTACGGCCATATTAAGGGGTCTGAGGAGAACGAAGACCAGAGTTTCCACAGTCTGACGGCCGCTTATTCAAAGCGCTATGGCGGTTGGCTTTCCAACTCTGTCCGTGGTGTTTGGGCATTTGGCCAGAAGCGTTTAAACAACGCCCCGCAGACTGCTGATGGTTTCGCACTTTTGGTGGAAAACTCGCTGATCACGTCCTTGCCGTCGACCTTGGTACCATACGCCAACTTCTTCGTTGGTGTGGATCGTCCTCAGCCACTGGCTGACGAGACCGGTCTTCTGAAGAACACGGGTATCACGTTCGAGAATCCGGGCATTACGAACTTCCCGAAACTCGATGATACGGCCAACGATGCTTACGGCGGCGCAATCGGTATCCAGTATCTGTTCAACCTCGATCAGCAGATTGTTGTCGAAGCCGCTACCAGCCAGGCTATTGGCGGGTTTAAGGCCAATGGCCGCGCGACGAAAGATGACCAGTATGCACTTGGGTTTCGGTATCAGTTGCCGATTTCACCGGCATGGATCGTCCGTGCAGACGGCATTTACGGTTCTCTGAAGAATGATGAGGATATCCGCGGCGCGCGTCTGGAGTTGCGTCGGAAGTTCTAAACGACAGATTTTGTCGTGAAAAACCGCCGGATTGGCCATGGCTGAACCGGCGGTTTTTCTTTTTTTGATCAACATCCCTTTTGCTCAAGCCCGAAATGGATTGCTGTCAAATCCAATGCGCGGCTATTGTGTCTGAACAATTGAAAATTTTTTGTTCGTTCGGGAGTCTGCCTTGTTCGGGTTATTTGACACACGTTTATTCGCAACACTTGTCTTTAGCGTAATCGGGTTTGCCGTTTTTCTTGCCGGTTCCGCTTATGCGCAGAGTGCACCCGCGGCACCGCAACCGGGTCCGCCGCGTTGGGACCGCATTTGTGAGGTCGTAAATCAGCGGGAGATTTGCCGTATGGAACAGCAGATCTTTGCGCAACAGCAGATTGACGGACAATTACGTACTGTCGGACGGCTCGCCCTGGCGACGTTGCGCCGGGTAAACACACCAGAAGGCCAACCCCTTATTCTGGATCTATGGCTTCCATTAGGAACAAACCTAGTGACCGGTGCCCGGATCAAAGTGGATGACGGCGAGGAAATTCCCTTGACGTTCCAACAGTGTCACAGAAACGGGTGTCTTGTCCGATATGTTGTTGATGACGCGTTTTTGAACAGTCTGAAGCTGGGGAATGAGATGCGGTTTGGTTTCCTTCCTTTTGGCAGCGACAAAACAATTGTGGGGGCGTTGACCCTTCAGGGGTTTACGGCGACGTTCAATCAATTGAACTGATCACCGATCCTCTGCATAAACCCTTTTAAATCTGCTGGTTATTCAGACCCGTTTTGAGAACGGGCAGCACCGGTATTTGCCCTATTATTGTAACAAATTTCTGACACTGCCCCTCTTGAAACCGCAAAATGGCCGTTCTAGGGTTATCAGAAGAGTAGATATTAAAAAATTACTCTATTATGATACAATATCCGGTGGGGTTTCTTGAAAGCCGACATTGGAGATACCCGAAAGGCGGTGAACCGTCTCGGGATTGTGTATTAACTTCTGGGGGCCAGGATATGTTGCGTTCTATAAGTATGGGTTTGGTTCTTGCCATCGGTGTGCTGTTTTCACAGGTTGCATCGGCGGAACCGGTGAACATGGTGGGGCCAGACGCCTGTAAGAAATGTCACAAAGCCGAAGTTGAAGTATGGGATGCGACAAACCATGCGAAATCCTTCAAGTCGATTCACAAATCCAAAACGGGTAAGGGAATCCTGAAAGCGGTGGGTGAGCGCTCCATGAAGCGGGCTGATACCTGTGCGACCTGCCACTACACGTATATCGAAGGTAAAGCCAAGGCCGGCCCGAGCTGCGAAAGCTGTCATGGACCCGCCCAGGAATGGCTGGACGTCCATAACGAAAAAACCAATGACAACCGGATTGCTGATGCGATCGGTAAAGGCATGATCCATTCCTCCATGCTGTTTGACATCGCTTCTAACTGCATGTCCTGTCACGGTTTGGCCAACCCGGTTCTCGAAGGTGACACCGCTGCAACAATGCTGGGTGCAGGTCATCCTCTGAACCCTGATTTCGAGTTGGTTGAATACAGCCAGGGTCAGATTCGCCATCGCTTCTACCCTCCAGATACAACCCTGAACAAGGAAATGACCGACGCGCAGAAATCGGTCTACTACCTGGTCGGTCAGGCAGCGGCTCTGGTGAGCGCGACCGACGCGATCTCGAAGACCAGCGATGCCAAATATGTTGAAGCCCAGACAAAGCGGATCGAGAAGGCAAAATCTGTACTGTCGATCGTTGCCGGTTCTGTTCCTGAAGCCCAGGCCCTGCTGGATGGACCCAGCATGGATGCGGGTCGGGCATTCGGTGAAGCCATCAAGGGCAAAGATTTCACCGGTGATGTTGGAAGTATGCTGCCGACGACCTATAAATAATACAGAGTTCCATCGGAAAAGTGGGACGGCGCGCATCAGCGCGCCGTTCTTCTTTTGTGGTGCAGTGTTGGTGCATTCAGGCCAGTGATAGAGGGAAAAATGGCTCAAAAAGAAAATATAAGAGTTGGGATAGCGGGGTTGGGTGCAGTTGGTTTACCGGTCGCGAAATTCATTGATCAAACGGATCTACCGTTAGTGTTGAGCGCCGTTTCGGCGTCCACGCCCGCATCTGCCGAGGCGAAATTGTCAGGCATTCAAACGAAACCTGTCATATGTTCAGTGACCGAGATGGTCGAGCATTGCGACTTGATCCTGGAGTGTCTTCCGCCGGCCCTGTTCCGTGATCTGGCGGAACCTGTTCTGAAGGCAGGCAAGATTCTGGTTCCCCTTTCGGTGACCCAGCTTCTCGTTCATTGGGACCTCATTGAGATTGCCGAACAATTCGGCGGTCGGATCATCGTGCCGACCGGCGCGCTGCTTGGATTGGACGCGGTGAGGGCGGCCGCCCAGGGCGGTTTGAATTCCGTCACCATGGTGACCCGCAAACCGCCGGGTGGCCTTGCGAAAGCCCCGTTTGTGATCGAGCAGGGGATAGATCTTTCAGATCTGAAAGAACCCATGAAACTCTATGAAGGGTCTGTCAGGGACGCCGCCCAGAAGTTTCCGGCCAATGTAAATGTTTCGGTCGCCCTGGCCCTGGCCGGCCTAGGGCCCGACAAAACGGAATATCAGATTTGGGCTGACCCGGCTGTGACCCGCAATACGCATTCAATTCGTCTGGAATCGGATGAAGTCAGTCTGGACATGACGATCGAAAACGTTCCAACGGTGGAAAACCCCGCAACGGGTAAATTGACGCCTCTGAGCGCGATTGCCGCCATAAGGGGACTTGTTGATACGATGCGCGTTGGCAGCTGAAGCATCCAGCCCTGATCGCGCCTTATTCCTCAATAAAGTTGAACGCGTCGGAGATCTCGGGTCTGAATTGCTCCTCTCCGATCACGGCACCTTCACGTCTTGGGTCCGCACCGCCTTCGAACTCTCCGTCATCCACCTCGATCATGTGAAGGCCGCTGGTCAAGGGGCGAATACGAACAGTATAGCCTCTTGCCTCCAGGGCGGGGGTAAGGGCTTCCAGTCCTGTGCCTTCTTCCAGATCGATCGGTCCATTGCGGTTGATGAAATGCGGGGCTGAAACTGCTTCCTGCGGGTCCATGTCAAAGTCGATGTTGTTGATGATGGATTGCTGGGTATAGCCGATGATCCGACTGCCGCCGGGAGATCCTGTAATCAGTTTTAACTCTCTATCTTCATCGAAGACGATTGCCGGGGACATGGAACTGCGGGGACGCTTGCCACCCTGTATCCGGTTGGCGACGGGTTTACCGTCGCGCTCACCGATCCAGGCAAAATCCGTCAGCTGATTGTTCAACAAGAATCCATGCACCATCAGGCGGGACCCGAATCCGGTTTCGATGCTTGTTGTCATGCTGACTGCATTGCCGTCCTCATCGATGATCGACATATGGGTTGTGGAGGGCAACTCAACCGAGTTGTCCATCTGCATGTTCTGAAAGCCGCGTGGTTCGCCTGGTTGCTTCTTCTCTTTTGCAGCTGTGCTGAGATCTACCAGTTCAGCCCTGTCACGCAGATAGGCCACATCCATCATGCCGGACACGGGCACCCGTACAAAATCAGGGTCGGCGACATAGGCATTGCGGTCTGCGAAGGCCAGCGCAGATGCCTCTGAAACCAGCGCGATTGTGTCGGCTGACAGCGGTTCGTCCTCATCCAGCTCGTATGCATCCAGAACCTTCAGTCCTTGCAGCAAGGCAAGACCGCCGGAAGAGGGCGGTGGCATGCCACACACCAGATGATCGCGATAGCGCGCGCATAGATTACGGCGATGCACGGCTTGATAATTGACCATATCACGCCGTGTCAGAAGACCTGGATTACGCGGTGCATTTTGCACGGCGGCGACAATACCGGCTGTCAGCGCGCCGTCGTAAAACGCGTCCGGGCCTTCCTGCGCAATCATTCTAAGACTGCTGGCGAATTCCGGGTTTTTCAGGATTGCGCCAACCGGTTTTGGCGATCCATCCTCTGCATAGAAATAAGCCCGCGTGGCAGGCATATCCGTCAGCCCTTTGCTGACGGATAACAGGGTGAGGAGCCGGGGGCTGATGGGAAAACCGGATTCTGCCAATGCAATTGCAGGTTCAAACAATGTCGCCCAGGGCAATTTTCCATGCTGCTGATGCGCCATTTCCAGCATACGAAGCAGGCCTGGTACACCCACTGATTTGCCGCCGGTCAGTGCATCAATAAAGGATTTTGGCTCCCCATCGGGTTTCAGAAAGCTGTCTGCTTCAATCTCAAGAGGTGCGGTCTCACGACCGTCATAGGTATCAAGCCGACGCTTGGCGGCGTTCCAGTGCAACATGAAACCGCCGCCACCAATTCCAGACGATTGTGGCTCCACCAGGTTCAGGACCATCTGAGTGGCAATGGCCGCATCAATCGCGGAACCGCCTTGCTCCAGCATTGCGGCCCCTGCCTGGGCCGCTGCCGGGTGCGCAGCAACCACCATATAATCCTCTGCCTCGATCGCCTCATCTGCGTCACCGAGGGGAACAGAGCCGCTGGGCGCCTCAGGCGCAATCTGTTCTGACGCCTGTTCAGCCTGTTCCGGCACTTCCGGCTGGGTGTCGTTTTCAGCTTTCGGCGCTTCTAAAACGACCTGGGCTGCGGGCTGACCGGGATCGAGCAGGCCGGCTATAATACCGCCTCCGATCACTGCGCCACCGCCAATTATCGCCGCCCCGACGGCCGCAACAACGATACCGGGAACACCATCAGTCAATGATTTCAGGTTCATTTTGACACCTCCAGACGACGATTCTCCAAGTGTAGGCCCAACCCTTTATAACTTGCAATTGGTGCAGTGCGGGAAAAATGCGTGACTCCTTCGCGAAATGCGCGGCGGTGATCAGTGTGCTTGACGTTAAGCTGTCTGGACATCAAGCTTTTCAACGGATTGAGGAGTTTGGTTTGCGAGATCAGGAATCTTTCTACGCTGTGAATTTTTTGACGCAGGAGGCCCCGCCAAGGTCGCTTTGCACCGATTGCGGCGTGTCCAGAATGGCAGATCCCAGACAATGTGGCACCGCCTGTCAGTTCATCGCGCCAGACTATCCGCGAATGGAAGAGCGGGTGCATGGTCGGCCGCGCGACCAGGGCAAAGAGGATGAGCGTTATTTTGGTCCCTTGAGGCGAATGGAGCGGGCAGCGCTGAAGACGCCGTCTTCAGGGGCGCAGTGGACGGGCATTACCACACGGTTCGCCGAAAGGCTGTTGGAGGCCGGTCATGTAGAGGCGGTATTGTGTATGGTCTCACACCCGGATGATCCCTGGCGTCCGGTGCCAGCTTTGATTACGCGACCTCAAGACATGGCAAACTGCCGGGGCATGAAAATGGGCTATGCGCCGTTGCTCTCGCTTTTGGAACCCGCGCGCGATCGCGGGATCAAACGCCTCGCCGTCATCGGCATTCCCTGTCAGATCTATGCCCTTCGTGCGTTGGAAGAAAAACTCGGGTTTGAACGCCTCTATGTGATAGGGACGCCCTGTTCGGACAACACCACCACAGAGCGGTTTCATGAGTTCCTGGCTTTGTTATCTGATCAGCCGGAGACGATCACCTATCTAGAGTTTCGGGCGGATTATCATGTTGAGTTGAGGTTTAAGGATGGAAGCAAGCGGGAGATCCCTTTCCTGAAGCTTCCAATCTCAAAACTGCCGCCTGACTTCTTTCCGCTGACCTGTCGGAGCTGCGTCGACTACACCAATGTGCTGGCGGATGTAACGGTCGGGTATATGGCAGGTGAGGGGGATCAGTGGCTGCTTGTCCGAAACGAGAGGGGCGAAGAGCTTGTCTCGCTGCTTGGGGCCGAGCTTGAGATCAAGCCGCTGGGCAGTGCGGGGAAGCGCAAAGGGCCTGTTTCCGGGTTTATGAAAAATGTGGAACGGGCCGCCGGTGGATTGCCCCTGCGCGGTATGCCGGATTTCTTGCGCCCCTTAATGGGATGGCTGATGCCCAAAATCGGACCGCGCGGCCTGGAATTTGCGCGGGCCAGGCTGGAGATGAAGGCCGTTGAGACCGTTCTTCATCTCCGCCGTGAAAAGCCCGCCCGTATGAAAGTAATGATCCCGGACCATGTGTGGAGGCTTGTCGCCCCCTATGGGATTGGACCTAAGCCGGGTGAAAGAAAAGAGTGAGGTTTAGTCGACCTTTGCAGCGACGGCTTCCACCTCAACAAAGATGTTTGGTGAGGCGAGGCCGACCACAACACTAAGCGTGCTGGCTGGCAGGTGATCGGTGACCAAGACCTTGTCACGGCCATTACGCCAACCTTCCACATAGCGTGAATCGGTGATGTAGGAGTTCACGCGGACCAGATCATCCGGTGTCATGCCGGCATCTTCCAGAATGGCGATCACGTTCTTCCAGCAATTCTCTGACTGTTCGGTAACACCCGTCGGGATTATGCCGTCTTTATCCGTTCCCACCTGACCGGAAATGTAGAGCCAACGGGCACCGGCCGGAACTTCTACGCTGTGCGAATACCGGGCTTGTGGTGGAGCAATAGTAGACGGATTGCTGGATTTGAGGGTCATGACATTTCCTTTTGGTTGGGCAAGATGATCAGGTGCACTTATAGGGAAACCAGGTTGAGGCGAAGCGTATGCTGTCCTCGTCATTGGCGAACCAGAAAGTAGGTTGGCCGCCCTCTGGAACAACCCCAAGCCAGGCCCCGGTACAACTTTCCTGACACCAGTCACAAAAGGATTTCAACGTGCGGGCGTGGAACGTGCTTTCCGGGGGAAAGCCACTGCCGCGGGACAGTTCGGTTTCGGAAGGGACATAAATTGGCGTCCAGGTGGACCGTACAACCTGCTCGGCCGGGGGCAGGCCTGTTTCAAAGCCGGTTCCATACACTTTGGCACCTCGCCAGGGTCGCGCCGGGTCACCGGCTTCTTCCTGCGCTTTCTCCGCTGCAATCTGCCGCTGGACGCCTCTAGCCGCGCCCCAAATGGCAAGGCCTGCGAGAAGTGCTGCGATCAGGTAAATCATTTCTGTGCCAAAATTTCCGTCAGTGTTTCGAACACCGCTTCAAACATGGAGACCGTCAAACGGCCCGTATTGGTATTATAGCGAGAGCAATGGTAGCTATCGATCAGAATATAGGGCTGGTCCGGTAGATGATGAACGGCACCATGCCCGAACTTCGCGGCCGATTGGGTCAGGCCCAATGTACGAAGGGTCGCGTTGTGGGACAATTGCCCCAGGCAGAGAATGGCCTTGAGGTTCTTCATTTCGGCAATTTCGGCTTTCAGAAAGGGACGGCAGGCGTTTACTTCCGCGCCGACGGGCTTGTTTTCTGGTGGAACGCAGCGTACCGCGTTTGTCAGGCGCGCACCCTTCAGGTTCAGGCTGTCTTCTGGCGTCTTGCCATATGACCCGCTGGCGAGACCGAACTTGGTCAATGTCGCATAGAGCAGGTCACCGGCATAATCACCGGTGAAGGGGCGGCCTGTCTTGTTTGCGCCCTGAAGACCAGGGGCAAGACCGACGATCAGAAGGGGGGCATCGAAGGACCCGAAACCTGGTACAGGTGCGTTATGCCATTCCGGGTTGCTGTCGCGGTATCGGTTGCGAAACGCGACAAGGCGGGGGCATAGGGCACAGTCACGGCCTGGATCGGTGAAGCCGCTCATAACGGCTCAAGGTTCAATGAGAGTGCAGATTTAGTTGTGACGAGATGATGCGGCCGGGCTTTATACCCGTTCGACAATCGCCTCGTCATCGACATCATCGTCGTAATCGTCATCGCCATCGTAATCATCATAGTCATCATCACTATACATATCGTCCTGATCGCGAAAGTCTGATTGGCGATGTGCTGCCTTACTTGTTTTCTGCGGCATGCGCTGTGGATCATGCATTTGCCGGGCGATATCTTTTGTGATGCGCTGCAATTCGATGAAATTGTCGGCCTGGCGACGCAGCTCATCGGCGATCATCGGCGGGGATGTTCGGATGGTGCTGACGACCGACACGCGCAGACCTTTGCGCTGCACCGCCTCAACGAGACGACGGAAATCACCATCGCCAGAGAACAGGATGACATGATCCAGTCGGTCTGACATTTCCAGGACATCAATTGCCAGTTCGATGTCCATATTACCTTTTACCTTACGCCGGCCCTGAGCGTCGGTGTATTCCTTGGCAGGCTTGGTCACAAGGGTGAAGCCGTTATAGTCGAGCCAGTCCACCAAGGGGCGGATGGGCGAGTATTCCTGATCTTCAAAGAGGGCGGTGTAATAAAAGGCCCGAACCAGCTGTCCGTTATGGCGGAAGAGATCCAACAGCTTTTTGTAGTCGATGTCGAAGCCCAGCGTTCTTGCCGCGGAATAGAGGTTAGCCCCGTCAATAAACAGCGCAACGCGTTCTTCTTTATACAAGCCTAGATCAGTCATGAATTGGTCCACCTGAAAATCACAAACGTCAAAGTAATGGCACCGAGGGTTACTCTCCTCGACTTATAATTATATTTTTATATGCTGAATAACTGCCGCACAAGTGCATTGAATCGGCGGTATTTTTGTCAATCCGTCAGGGGCATGTGTGTTCTGTGTTGCATCGCGGGATAGATCCCCATATAGTCGCGCGCCCTCACGGGGATTTCAGCAGTTCGGCCTTGGATCTTGGTGCGAACACGCTAAATATAAGACATGACAGCTTTCAAACTGGAATTGGATGCGGTTTTCTCGAGAAACCAAGTTCGAAAAGGGAATAGACCAACATGGCACGCGTTACCGTTGAAGATTGTGTAGAGAAGGTTCCAAATCGCTTTGATCTGGTCATGCTGGCCGCCCAGCGTAGCCGGGATATCGCGACGGGATCCCCAATCTCTGTTGATCGTGACAACGACAAAAACCCGGTTGTGGCATTGCGGGAAATTGCTGAGGAATCTGTTCCGTTGACGGATCTGGGCGATCAACTGATCCGCAACATGCAGCGTCATGTCGAGGTCGATGAGCCGGAAGAAGTCGACATCATGGAACAGATGTCCACCGGAACCCTTGATGACAAGCCGGTTGAAGAGCCTGAGAAGCCTGCTCAGCCAATGTTTGGTGGAACACTTCCTGATATGCCCGGCTTTGAAGATATGGAGATGGGATATCTTGACGACTGACGGATTTTCCGCAGCAGATCCCATTACTTCACCGTCTTGTTCTAATGACGGCCCAAATTATGCCCTGATACAGGCGGGTTGACATGCTTCGCCAGTACGACCTTGTAGAGAGGGTGAGCAGCTATGACCCAGGCGCGGATGAGGATATAATCAACCGCGCCTATGTTTTTGCCATGAAGGCCCATGGCACCCAGAAACGCGCCAATGGCGACCCGTATTTTTCCCATCCTGTTGAAGTGGCCGGCCTTTTAAGTGAAAAGCGCCTGGATGCTTCCTCTATCGTGACTGCATTGTTGCATGACACGGTTGAAGACACAGAGGCTACGCTGGAAAGCCTCGATGAGATGTTCGGGTCCGAGATCGCCGGTCTGGTTGACGGTGTAACCAAGCTCACTCAGCTGGAACTGCAGTCCAGCCGCACCAAACAGGCTGAGAATTTTCGCAAGCTTGTCCTGGCAATGTCGCAGGATATCCGTGTTCTGCTGGTCAAATTGGCGGATCGTCTGCACAACATGCGGACGCTACATTTTATTCCCAAGGAAGAGAAACGCCGGCGGATTGCTCGCGAAACCATGGAAATCTATGTGCCGCTGGCTGAACGGATCGGCATCCGCGACTGGAAAGACGAGTTGGAAGACTTGGCCTTTGCAGAGCTTAACCCGGATGCCCGCGCCTCTATCGTGTCCCGCCTGCATTACCTGCACAACGAGGGCGGGGATCTGACGGGGCGTGTTATCAGTGAGCTTGAGAAGGTTCTGCGCGAGAGCGGGGTGGAGGCAGACGTCAATGGCCGAGAAAAGTCACCCTATTCGATCTGGCGCAAAATGCAGCGTCAGAATATCGGGTTTGAGCAGCTGTCTGATATCGTCGGGTTCCGTGTCATCGTTGATTCGGTAGAATCCTGTTATCGGGCGCTCGGGCATATTCACGGGCGTTACACCGTCACGCCGGGCCGCTTTAAGGACTATATCTCGCTGCCCAAACCGAACGGGTACAAGTCACTTCATACCGGTGTTATCGGTCCCGAGAATCAGCGGATCGAGATTCAGATCCGGACCCAGATGATGCATGAAATCGCCGAACTGGGTGTCGCGGCCCATTGGCGATACAAGGAAATGGGCTCTGAAAAGGGCCCTCGGGAAGGGCGGCAATACCGATGGCTGCGCGATATGCTAGACATTTTGTCCAACGCGTCCGGGCCGGATGATTTCCTTGAACACACCAAGATGGAGATGTTTTCGGATCAGGTGTTTGTCTTCACACCGAAAGGGGATCTGCATGCGCTCCCCCGGGGTTCAACACCCATCGACTTTGCCTATGCCGTCCATACCGACGTTGGGAACCATACGGTCGGGGCAAAAATTAACGGTAGAATCAAGCCTTTAAAGTCTGAACTTCGTAATGGAGATCAAGTGGAGGTAATCACCTCCAAGGCGCAAACACCGTCTCCTGCCTGGGAGAGTATGGTCTTTACCGGCAAGGCTCGTTCGGCAATCAGACGGTTTATCCGGTCCAAGCAGAGAGATCGTTATCTGAACCTTGGGCGCGAGATTTTGAATACGACGTTCAAGAAAGCGAATTTTGAATTGACGGAAAAGGCCCTGCGCGGGGTCTTGCCGATGTTCCGGCTTGAAACGGTCGATGATCTTTATGCCGCTGTGGGCGAAGGGCGGCATTCGGGCAGTGAAGTTCTGCACGCGGTGTTCCCTGGTGCAAAACAGGCTACCCAGCCGGCAATGAAGAAACAGGAAGACCCGGAAACCAGGATGCGGGATCGTCCGCGTCACGAGATTCCGATCCGGGGTCTGATCTCTGACATGGTGGTCCATTACGGGCGTTGCTGCCATCCTTTGCCTGGTGACCGGATTGTGGGGATCGTAACAACCGGCAAAGGCGTTACAATCCACACGATCGACTGTCGCACGCTAGAAGATTTCTCCGAAATGCCGGAACGCTGGCTGGATGTTGGGTGGGAAACGAGCCCGGAAAACCCTGAATCCTTTATCAGCAGGATCTCGGTTGTTCTGGCAAACGAGCCTGGCAGTCTGGCAACGCTCTCAAATGTTATCGGGCGATCCGGGGGCAACATCTATAACCTGAAGTTTACCAGCCGCGGAGAAGATTTTTACGAGATGCTGGTGGATATAGAAGTGTTTGATGTAAAACAGTTGAGTAATATCCTCTCGGCCCTGCGGGCCACCTCAGTGGTGAATTCGGTGGAACGGTCCTTTAGCTAGCAGGTTTTTTTGTTTAAGCGGCGCAAACAGTTACAGCCTCAGGATCATGTCCGGGAAGCGGTTTGGCCGACGATGGGATGGCGCCGCTGGCTAGCCTATCGCAGACATCGCATGGGACGCCTCCCTGGGACACCGACGGGGATAGCGACCGGGTTCGCGTTTGGTGCGGCCATTTCCTTCACCCCCTTTATCGGCCTGCATATTGTTCTGGCAGGCCTGATGTCCTGGGCCTGTAAGGGCAGTATTCTGGCCGCCGCGATCGGGACCGTGGTCGGCAACCCCTGGACCTTCCCCCTGATCTGGGTCCTGATTTACAAGACGGGCATTCTCATGCTGGGTATGGATCCGGTCAGCTTTTCCGCAGAAACGCTGACGCTTGATCACTTGTTCAGCAATGTCTGGAATATTCTATTGCCCATGCTTGTGGGTTCAATTCCGTGGTTTATTGTGTCCTGGTTGGCTTTCTTTTACCCATTGCGGGCCATGATCGAGAAGTATCAGATGGCCCGGCGCAAGAGACTGGCGAAAAAAGCGGGTCGAGCGGCGGAATAGGAAATTGGATCGGACATCATCATGATCATCGGGTTGGGAACAGATCTCTGCGATATCGGACGGATACAGCAAACGCTGGACCGGTTCGGAGAGCGGTTTATCAACCGGCTCTATACGGAACAGGAACAGTTTCGCGCGGAACGGCGACCGGCCCGTCGTGCCGATCGCTATGCCCAGATGTTTGCCGCCAAAGAAGCGTGTTCCAAGGCATTGGGCACCGGGTTTCGGAAAGGTGTCTTTTGGCGGGATATGGAAGTTGTGCCTCTACGATCCGGAAAGCCGACCCTGTCCATTACCGGTGGTGCCCATGACCGGCTGATGAGCTTGGTTCCCGCGGGGTTCAAGCCCTTGGCCAATGTCAGTTTGACGGATGAAAGTGGTCTGGCGCAGGCTGTTGTGATTCTCTCTGCAGTCCCTGTTGATTGGCCGGATCCAGTCGAATGATTACGGGATTACGCATGAGTGGGTGCCGTCTCTTGACTTCACCGAGGGCGAGGGGCCATATCCCGGCGCGTCCCAATTATGAAATGGCGGGTTGAAGTGTCCAAAAACTCAGACGATGGCGTTCCAGGCAAGTCGATGGTTGAAAATACCACCGACGGGTTTGTCGAGATGTTCAAGACCGTGGTGTATGCCCTGTTGATTGCGCTTGGCGTCCGGACCTTCGCTTATGAACCTTTTAATATTCCGTCCGGTTCGATGATCCCGACACTGTTGGTGGGTGATTATCTTTTCGTCTCTAAGTTTTCTTACGGGTACAGCCGCTACTCCTTCCCGTTCGGGATTGTTCCTTTTGAGGGACGAATCATGGAGAGCATGCCGGAACGGGGAGATGTTGCGGTATTCCGTTTTCCGGCTGATACCTCGGTCGATTACATCAAGCGCATTGTTGGTCTGCCAGGCGACCGGATCCAGGTTATTCAGGGGGTTCTCAACATTAATGGGGAACCAGTAGAGCGCGAATTGATCGAAGGGTACGAGATCAATGCTGGAACGGCTGCCTCGGCAACCGTTCTGCAATATATGGAAACCCTGCCCAATGGTCGTGCTCATCCCGTGATTGAGACGAGGGGCGATATCGGAACCCTGGATAACACGCCGCTCTATGTCGTGCCGGAAGGGCATTTCTTTGCCATGGGTGACAATCGCGACGGATCATCTGACAGCCGTGTTATGGCCTCTGTTGGCTTTGTGCCGATTGAGAACCTGATTGGGCGTGCTGAAATCCTGTTCTGGTCAATTGACTCAGATGCCTGGGAGCTCAGTTTCAGCGGGTTCTGGAAGCTGCCTTTTGCGATCCGTTATGGACGATTGCTGAATGGCATCGATTGACGAGATCCGGCAACGATTTGCGGAGTCCCACGGTTTAGGCCCGTCCGGGCATAAGCGTCTTGTGCAGGCTTTAACACATCGCAGCGTTGATGGCGCCGGTATCGGGTATGAACGGCTTGAATTCCTTGGTGATCGGGTTGTTGGTCTGATCGCGGCCGACATATTGCTGCGTAGTTTTCCGGATGAGGACGAGGGGGCCATAGCGCGCCGTCATACCGCCCTTGTGCGACGCGAGACCCTTGCCGAAATCGCCCGGGACCTTGAACTTGGACCCATGATCGGCATGGCGGACAGCGACATTCGGAGTGGCGGGCAGGAAAACCCGGCCATACTGTCTGATATTTTTGAGGCAGTCACAGCAGTCCTGTTTCTGGAGAACGGGCTGGAGGCGGCGCGAACCCTTATTGAACCGCATCTCCTTGCCCGGATAGACCGGGAGGAGGCACCCCCGCGCGACCCGAAAACCGCCTTGCAGGAAACGCTGCAGGGAAAGGGTAAGGCATTGCCGCAATATGTGGTGATTGATCGAACCGGTCCTGATCACGCGCCGGTCTTTACTGTGGAAGTCCGGGTCGCCGGTGTGCCGCCGTCGCGGGCGGAAGGCCGCTCGAAACGACAGGCTGAAACCCTTGCAGCGGCCCGCATGCTTGAGAGTCTTGAGAAATGAGCGACGAACAGGAAATTGGTGAAACCCGTGATGTTACCCCTGATGATCAGGGGCCTGAACGTTGTGGCTTTACGGCCGTCATTGGGGCGCCAAATGCGGGCAAATCGACCCTGATCAACCTGCTGGTAGGGGCAAAGGTTTCCATCGTTACCCACAAGGTTCAGACCACGCGGACACGTATTCTCGGGATTGCGCTGGAAGGTTCGGCGCAGGTTGTCTTTGTCGACACGCCCGGCATCTTCAAGCCGAAACGCCGTCTCGACCGGGCCATGGTAGGGGCCGCATGGCAAGGGGCGGAAGATGCAGACAATGTCGTATTCCTGGTTGATGCCAATGTAGGGTTAAACACCGAGAACAAGGCCATACTGGATCGGCTGGTTGAACAGGGACGCAAGGTCATATTGGCGCTCAACAAGATTGATCTCGTGCGTCGAGACAGCCTGCTGTCGCTCTCCGAAACGCTGAACGAAACCGGGATTTTCTCGGATACTTTTATGATTTCAGCGACCAAAGGCGATGGGGCATTTGACCTGCTCAAGCATTTGGCGGGGAAAATGCCCGTCAGTCCCTGGTTGTTCCCAGAAGATCAGCTGTCAGACATGCCTCAGATCCTGCTTGCCGCTGAAATTACCCGGGAAAAACTGTTTCTCAACGTGCATGAGGAGCTTCCCTATGCAGCGACGGTGGAAACCGAACAATGGAAGCGGCGCAAAGACGGATCAGTTCGGGTTGAACAAACGATCTATGTTGAGCGAGAAAGCCAGCGGGCGATTGTTCTGGGCCATCAGGGCAAACGGATCAAAGCGATTGGTGCGGCTGCCCGGAAGGATCTGTGTGAGATGATGGAATGCGATGTCCATCTGTTCCTTTTCGTGAAGGTCCGGGACTCCTGGCAAAATGACCCGGCGCGGTACCGGGTCTGGAATCTGGACTTCAACGCCTGATCGTTCGGGGAAAACAGGTCACAGGATAGGGGAGATCAATGGAAACAGTACTTGAGACCGGCAGTCACGCCCATGGTGAAGACCCCCGCAATGCCAATGTCCTGATCCACGTGAACGGCAAAATTGTGCCACGATCAGAGGCGGTGATTTCGGTCTTTGACAGCGCGTTTCTGTTGGGCGACGGCATGTGGGAGGGGATACGCCTGCATCACGGGAAACTTGCCTTTATTGATCAGCACATGGCCCGGTTGTATGAGGGTTGCAAAGCGATCGATCTGGATATCGGGATCTCACCCGAAGAGATGATTGCGCGTATTCAGGATGTCTGTGCCGCCAATGCAATGGTGTCTGGCGTTCACATCCGGCTCGTTGTGTCGCGTGGTTTAAAGAAAACCCCGTATCAAAGTCCCAAGGCCAATATCGGCGGCTCAACCATTGTCATCATACCGGAATGGAAGGAACCTGATGATGGGGTGAAGACGCGGGCCCTGAACCTGTTCACGGTTCATGTTCGCCGCGGCGCGCCCGATGTACAGGACCCGATGTGGAACTCGTTGAGCAAATTGAATTGCATCACGGCCTGTATTCAGGCGGAGAAGGCCGGGGCGGATGAAGGTCTGATGTTGGACCCCCACGGCTTTGTCGCCACCTGCAATTCCACCCATTTCTTCATCGTGCGCGATGGCGCGCTTTGGACGTCCACCGGCAAATATTGTCTGAAAGGGATCACGCGGGGCAATGTCCTGGCCCTGGCGGATCAGGCCGGAATCCCGACGTTTCAGAAGGATTTCACGGTGACGGAGGTCTATGGCGCCGATGAGGCATTTGTGACCGGCACCTTTGCTGGCGTGATGCCGGTTGGAATGGTTGACGGGCGTCAAATCGGGACGGGCGGGCGCGGGCCGGTTACAGAACAACTCCAAGACTTTTACGCGTCTCTCATTGCGCGGGAATGTCCTGCGTCATGACGATGGAGCCGTTGGATAACAGCCACCGGATTGCGATGTGGTCCGGGCCGCGCAACATCTCAACAGCTATGATGCGTTCCTTTGCCAGTCGGTCGGACTGTGTGGTTGTCGATGAACCGCTATACGCCGCCTATCTTTATGAAACGGGCAAGGATCATCCGATGCGGGGGGCTGTTATAGCCTCTCAACCGACGGATTGGCGCAATGCGATGCGCCGTTTAATGGCACCCCTGCGGGACGGCAAAACCGT
Source organism: Alphaproteobacteria bacterium (assembly GCA_963691885.1). Classification (GTDB taxonomy): domain Bacteria; phylum Pseudomonadota; class Alphaproteobacteria; order UBA8366; family Aestuariispiraceae. Next base: position 4,747,637 of record OY829843.1, on the reverse strand, counting down.
TCAGTATCAGAAACACATGACCCATCACCTTCTGGATCAATACACTTGGTTTTGGCTGCAAAGCGTGCAAAACTGCTTTTTGATTCGTGACCCGGCTGAAGTCTTGGCGTCTTATGCCGCGAAATGGGAAGACGTAAAGGCAACGGATCTCGGCTATCACCAACAGATCCGCGTCTATAACTGGTTGCTGGAACGCACAGGAAAGGCACCGCCGGTAATTGACGCGAAGGATATCCTGATGGACCCGGCGAAAGCCCTGAGTGGTTTGTGCGAAGATCTGGGTATCCGCTATGAGCCCTCCATGCTGAAATGGGAGGCGGGCCGTAAACCCTATGACGGTGTCTGGGCGGAACACTGGTATGCGGCGGTTGAGGCGTCGACCGGGTTCGCCCCATACATGCCCAAAGAGACCGAGATTCCCAAGCACCTGCAGCCGGTATTGGATGCCTGCCGTCCACTCTATGATGAATTGCGGGTGCATTGTCGCGCGAGTGGGTCCACCGTATAAAGCCTGCATGACCGATAGTTCCGTGAAAACTGAAACCGCTGAGAGATCTGCCGGGCATCGATCTGCGCAACTCACCTTTGTGTTTTCCAGCATCGGGCATTTTTTCTTCCATTATCTGGCCGCGATGTATTTCACGATTGTGATTTCCCTTGCCGTTGCCTGGGACCGCCCGTTTCACGAACTGATTGAGCTTTGGACCCCGGCGGCATTGCTGATCGGGTTGGCCGCGTTGCCTGCTGGTCGATTGGCCGATACATGGTCGGCGCCCGGGATGATGATCATCATGTTTCTTGGCATGGGGGCTGCGACGGCGGCCTGCGCCTTTGCCGGTGGGGATTTGTCACTATTGATCCTTTTGGGCCTGATCGGTCTCTTCGGTGCCATCTATCATCCTGTTGGGATTTCCTGGCTGATACGAGAGTCGGACAGTCACACGGGGAAAAAGCTGGCAATCAATGGTGTCTTTGGCGGGCTGGGCGCAGCTGCGGCGGGTGGATTTACGGGATTGCTGCTGAAATTTTTTGATTGGCAGCTGGCGTTTCTAATCCCTGGCGTCATTTGCACGGTGACCGGGCTGGCCATGCTCTGGTGCCTCGTTACCGGCAGGTTGTCTGATGGTGCAGCGGTAACAGATGGCCCAGACGCTGCCAGCACGACCGACCAAAGAAAATCTGTCACTGGATCGGGCAACCTGCAGGCTTTTTTGTTGCTGCTGTTCCCGATGTTCTGCCTTGGCCTTGTTTACAACACGATGCAGGCAGGTTTGCCCAAACTTTTTGAAGAAGGGTTGGTGGGACTTCTCGACGGGGATCTTGCAGCCGTGGGCGGGATGGTTGCGGCTGTCTACATCGTTGGGGCCGTAATGCAACTGGCAGGCGGTTATCTGGCGGATCGTTATTCGTTGAAGAGTGTTTACCTGCTTTGTTGGGCGCTTCAGGTGCCGGTACTGGTGTTGATTGCGCTGTCAGGTAACATCATTTTGTTTACGGCGGCCATGTTTATCACAGTACTGAACAACGCCTCTCTGCCCGCTGAGAACATGATGCTGGCGCGTTTTACCCCGCAAACACACCATGGTGTTGCTTTTGGCGTCAAATACGTGCTGGCCTTTGGTGCGGGACCGCTTGGCGTGTTTCTGATCGCGCAAGTCAGGGAGGCGACGAACAGCTTTACCCCGCTGATTTTGGGGTTGTCTGTTCTGGCGGCGCTTGCAGCGATTTCTATTTTCCTTCTGCCAGGGTCAGCTCGAACGTCAGAGCAGGCCGAGGCCCGCCCGGCACCGGCGGAATAGCCGGACCTATAGTTCGCCGCGCTTCAGCATGCGGATAAGGTTCCGGGCTGGATGAACGGCATCGTGCAGGTTCCGCGCGACCGGCAGGACGGGGCCACAGACCTGATCCACCAGAAGCTGCGCGGCGAGCGGTGCGAACTGATAGCCCCGCGCGCCCATACCGCAAATCGTGAAGAGACCCCCTCGTTCTGGCAGTGGCGGGTAGTCGACCCAGTGCCGCCCGTGTCTCAAATCGCGATAGGCGGCGACACAGGCATCCTCGTCCGGAACCGGTCCGACAAGCGGTAATCGATCAGACATCGTCGCCCGCAATCCTGACCAGCCGGTTTTGGCCGGCGGGATCTCATGCCCGGTCATATTCTCTAGGTTTTGACGGTATTCGTTCTCGATTCCTGGGTCCCATTCTGTCCAGCGGGGATCATTCAGGTCGCGCCAAGCCTCAAAACTGGACCCTGCGATCCGGATGTTTTCATGGCTCTCCAGCCGTGTTGTGAGATAGGCAGACCCGGAAAGTGTCTGGTCCGGCAAGGTATATCCCTCTTTCAAAAAGCTCACCTGACCTCTGCTGGGACGCAGACCAAGCGAGGGCATATTGAGAAACCGTCCTGTCCAGGCACCCGTAGCCAATATGATTGTTTCGCCCTGCCAAATACAATTGCCATGACTGTTTTCGATACGCCATCCGCTATCATCGCGGTCTATACGGGCGATATCGGCGGCTTGAATATCAGGCGCCAGGGCCTGGCGGATGGATTCAGGATCAACCGTGCCCGAGCGAGGGAAATAATGCCCCTGGTTGTCCCTATCCGATGCAAGCGCAAGCAGATCGTCAGGCCAGTTAAGGGCTTCTACGATGGCTGTTTGCTGGTTTGCTTCGCCGGTATTGGCGGGAAGGCGGGTGAGGCCGCGTGGATCCAGCCAGACCCTGTGCCCCGTATCTGATAAAGCGTCATAAAACCGAATGGCGTGCAGAAAGCTGCTGGCTTGCCATTGACCGGGGTCACTCGCGGCCAGGTGCAGGCGTGGGGCGATAACGGCAGCGGGGTTGCCATGCAGCCCCCCTTCGTTTCCGGCCCGATCAAAATGTTGAACACGGATGCCTCTCGCCCGAAACAAGGCGCTGCAACACTGTCCGGCGATGCCGCCTCCGATGATTGCGACTTCTGCCGGTGGGGTCGAGCCAAGCTTGGGCATAAACCAGGGGTTTGGGTCCCGACTGCCCGTATCGGTCGAGGTCGGGCTTGCCTGCATCTGCGCAACAAGGCGGTCTCTTTTGGATCCGAAGCCAGGCCGTTTTTGAACCTTGAACCTGACCCTTTCCAACCCGTCACGTACGATCCGTGCAGAAGAATAGGTTGCGGCCTTTGTATCCGGTTTTGAGAGCCGTCTAACCTGATCAAAGACTGCGTCACGCCACATCTCCGGGTTTCGCGCAGGCGCAAATCCGTCCAGATACCAGGCGTCTATCATCCCGGTCATTTGGCTTAGCGCATCCCCGATTTCGGCGTAGATCAGGGTCAGGTGAACCCGCCCGCCATCCAGTACAATCCGATGCATTCCGCCGTGGCGGGGCGGATAGTTTGCCAAGAGGGCATCCACGAGTTCTGCATCAAAGCTGGTGCCACGATGCGGATTGAGCGCCTCTGCTAGTTCAGCACGGTCCAGGGGATAGAACTCAACCGAGGTGAAATAGAGGCAGGCCGTGGGGTCCGCCGTCCGGCGAAACAGATCCCATGTGAGAAGAAAGTTCAGACCGATGCCAAAGCCGGTTTCCGCGATGGAGATATGGGGGCGATCTTTCCACAGGGACGCCCCGCCAACCGCATCCAGAAAGACGGCGCGGCTTTCCTCCGCTGCCCCTTCTGGTGAAGCATACCCGTCATTGAAACGTTCAGAGACCGGGCCCTTGCCAGGTGTCATTCTGAAAAGGGGCGGGTCCAGTTTCGGCCATTCTTTCATGCAGGGCCAATTCCGCGCAGAGAGGATGAGATCAGCGTCTTAACCCTTGGTGATCCCATAGGGTGCCGCCCAACCAAGTCCGGCCGTGGTTTCGCCAGCGGGGATATATTCGCAACCAATCCAGCCCTGATAGCCAAGTTCATCCAGCAAAGACAGCATGGCAGGATAATGGACCTCACCCTGATCGGGTTCATGACGCGCCGGGTTGCCGGCAATCTGAACATGTTCGACGGCGTCGATAACTTCGCGCGTCCGCATGGAGATATCACCCTCGGTGATTTGCAGATGGTAGAGATCCAATTGCAGGCGAACATTGTCTGCACCTACATCGGCCATAACTTCCAGCGCCTGCTGTGTCGTGTTCAGGTAGTATCCCGGAATATTGCGGTGGTTGATTGGTTCAAGACAGATGGTGACATTCTGTTCAGCCGCGCGGGCCGCCGCCCGTTTCAGGTTGGCGACATAAGTGTCGCGGTCGGCGCCATGTTCACTCATCCCTGACATCGCATGGATGCGTTCAGCGTTCAGGGCTTTTGCATAGGTGAGGGCCGTTTCAAGGGCTGCATCGAAATCAGCCTCTCTGCCCTTCAGGGCGGCAAGGCCCCGTTCACCGGCATCCCAGTCTCCCGGCGGCAAATTGAAAAGGGCCTGGGTCAGGGCGGCATTATTCAGTCGGTCGGCAACCTCGTCGGCTGGAAAATCATATGGAAAAAGGTATTCGACGCCTTTGAAGCCACAGGCGGCTGCCGCTGCAAAACGCTCCAGAAACGGAACTTCCGTAAACATCATGCTGAGATTGGCGGCGAGTTTAGTCATCGTGATTTTCCCTGTCATTTGTCCCGGCCGGTTCAGCTGGGGAACCTCTCATAAAGTTGACGTACCTGTTCGGGTGTCAAGGTCCGGATCGGAATGCCGCGCAACATCAGGTGCAGTTTTGCCGTTTCCTCCAGCTCTTCCATCGACCCGACGGCGTCACGCAATGACTTGTCCGCAACGATGGGGCCGTGGTTCGCCAGCAAGCAGGCCTTGTGGGTTTTGAAGACTGGGCGCATCGCCTCTGCGAGATCCAGATCGCCGGGAGGGAAATACGGCACAAGCGGCAGCTTGCCGACCCGCATAACGTAATAGGCCGTAATCGGCGGCAAAACATCTTCAGGGTCGACCTCTTCCATAACAGAGAGGGCCACAGAATAGGATGAATGCAGATGTACGATCGCCTCTGTCTGAGGGCGGCTTTCGTATACGGCCTTGTGCAGGAAGCTTTCCTTGGTTGGCTTCGGGCCGGAAATATGCGTGCCGTCCGGTGCGATCTTGGACAATGCATCGGCTTCAAGGTCGCCCAGCATATAGCCGGTCGGGGTCACCAGAAATCCGTCATCCAGCCGCGCACTCATATTTCCGGACGCACCCGGCGTCAGACCGCGGTCAAACATCGATCGGCCAAGATGGGCCATATCGCGCCGCAGTTCTGCCTCATCCCGTGCCATTGGTCAGTTCCCGCCCATCTGTTCAGATTGTGCAAAGGCTTTCTCAAAGAAATCAGGGGCACCGAAATTACCAGATTTCATGGTCAACAGAACGGGATCATCGGAAACGGACGCGGTCCAGGGGACGCCGGGATCAATCTGGGGACCGATGCGCAGAGCCGAGACATCAAGCGCGTTAACAACAGCACCGGATGTTTCACCACCGGCCACAACAATCCGTCGCGCGCCCGCCAGATGCAGGCGGCGGGCGACCTCCGCCAGAATGTCTTCCATGACGGCCCCGGCCTCATCCCGGCCAAGCGCGTCCTGCAGTTCCTTGACGGTTTCCGGGTCGGAGGTGGCGGAAATAAGAATAGGTTTTTCGCCCAGTTTCGGTGTTGCCCAGTCGATGATTTCAGCGGCGATCGCGCGTCCTTTTTCGATCGCCATTTCCGGTGTGATCTGAAAACTCTCTACTTTTTCCTTGAAGGCCGCGACCTGTGCCCGTGTTGCCTGCGAACAGGATCCCGACAGGGCAAGCGCCGGCCCGTTGACCGGGGACAATTGATCGGATTTTTGCCCCGCGTCCAACTTGCCGGATGCCCGGAAATTCTCCGGCAATCCAAGGGCTATTCCGGAACCGCCGGTTATCAGTTTCAAATCGCCCAGCGCTGGTCCAATGGCCAGCAGATCATCGTCTACAGCGGCATCAACAATGGCGTGACGGACACCGGCGGCTCTCAGTTCCGCTATCCGCGCTTCAATCGCCCCGGCGCCTGCGCGAACGGTCTTCAGATCGATCAGGTCGACCTTGTGCCTGGTCTGTCTTGAAAGCACGCGGACAAGACTTGGATCGGTCATCGGGGTAAGCGGATGGTCCCTCATACTCGACTCGCTCAACAGGACCGGGCCGACAAAAAGATAGCCGTTGAAGATCTGGCGCCCGTTTTCCGGAAAGGCCGGACAGAAGATCGTGAAGTCATCGTCGCAGGCATCCAGCAGGGCATCTGCGACCGGGCCGATATTGCCTTCATCGGTCGAGTCGAAGGTCGAACAATATTTAAAAAAGATCTGCTCTGTCTTGTTCGACTTCAGCCAGTCGAGCGCTGCAAGGGATTGTTCCACGGCGTCTGCGACGGGGATTGAACGGCTCTTCAACGCGATGACGACAGCGTCAACGCCAGTCATGTCCAGGCTTGGGTCTGGAATGCCAATTGTCTGTACCGTCCGCATGCCGGATTTGACCAATGTGTTGGCCAAATCGCTTGCACCGGTGAAATCATCTGCAATGGCACCAAGAAGCAATGGCATGTCAGTTATTCCTTTTATCTGATGTCTGCCGATGAACACGGCATTGCCGCATTGTGCATATTGCCGGTGGACTTAAAAGCCGTCTCGATTGAACAGACGTTCGCAAATCTTCATGTGGTCATGTTTTTCAGGGTCTCGACCAGATCCGCTTCCTCGTGGGGTTTGTCCCAGCGGATGCGATGGATCCGGGGAAAGCGCATGGCAATGCCGGACTTATGCCGCTTCGAGGATTGAACCGCGTCGAAGGCGACTTCAAAGACCAGACCCGGTTTGACGGCCCGCACCGGTCCATAGCGCTCCGTGCTGTTTTGCCGGACCCATTTGTCTAATTTGGTGAGCTCGGCATCTGTGTACCCGCTATAGGCCTTGCCGACAGGAACCAGTTCCATTTCGCCCCCGTCGCCTGGCCGCCAGCAACCGAACGTGAAATCGGAATACATGGAAGATCGTCTGCCGTGCCCGCGCTGGGCATACATGACCACGCAATCCGCCGTCAGGGGGTCGCGTTTCCATTTGAACCAGGGCCCTTTTGGACGGCCCGGCACATAGGGCGTGTCATGCCGTTTCAGCATCAACCCTTCAATGCCGGTCTCTCTCAAGGTTTCCCGAAGTGCCTGCAATTCATCCCATCTTTCGAACGGGATATCGGATGAGAGATCCAGAACCGTCGTGTCGGCATCAGAAACCCATTCAGCCAGTCGTTCACGCCGTTCAACCTGGGGCAGGGGGCGGAGGTCATCCGCCCCGTCGAAGAGAATGTCATAGGCCCGGATATGGGCCGGGAATTCCTGCTGCATCTTTGCGGATACCGTTTTGCGGCCAAGGCGTTGTTGCAGATCGCTGAACGGTGCGACCTCGCCATTTCGTGCGACCAGCAACTCGCCATCCAGAACACCGTTCAGCCCCGTCAGTCCCGCAACCAGGTCCGGGAAAGCGCCGGTGATGTCATCCCCCGTCCTCGAATAAAGGCGGATAGCCCCTTCGCGCATGCTGACCTGAACCCGGATGCCGTCCCATTTGTATTCCGCGCTGTATTCACCGGGGATGAGATCTGGCAATTGTTCCTCGTCCAAGGGATTTGCCAGCATCATGGGTCGAAAGGCGGCCGCCTCATCGATTTCCGGTCTATTGCCCTTGCCCTCGACCCAGGCAAAGAGATCGCTGTAAGGCGGGGTAAGGCCAAACCATATTTCTTCAATTTCATCGACCGTGATGTCACCTAGAGACGCAAGCGCGACGCGGGCCAGTCGGGCTGAGACGCCAACCCGCATGCCGCCCATGCCGAGTTTGAGAAGCGCATATCTCTCGCTTGGGCTGAGCGCGTCCATCCATTCTGAAATGACGGAGGGGATTTTGGTTCGCGGTGTCGTTTGCAGCGTCTGAACGGCCTCATTGAGGGATAGGGGGTGGTTTGATCCCCGTGGAGTCTCGGCGGTTCTTTCCGGCCAGATCAGAGATGCGGTTTCCGCCAAATCCCCTACAAAATCATAGGATAGGCGAAACAGCACGGGGTCGGCGCGGGATTCGATCAGATCGCGGATACGGGCCGGAGTGACTTTCTTGAGCTCAAGGTCCCCCGTGAGAGAGGCCAGTGCCCAGCCCCGGTCCGGGTCCGGCGTCGTTCGAAAATACTGAGCGAGCAGGGCCAGCTTGGCATTGCGCGAGGGTGTGTGCACCAGCCGTTCCAGCAACTCTGCATAGGCCTTCATGCGCTGTCCTCATCAAAGCCTGCGATGGAAAGTGCGTCGGCATCCAGTCCGAAAAGTCTTGCCTGATGAACCAGGGCTTCTTCCCGGCCATGGGTAACCCAGATGGTCTCAGCCTCGACATCGCGAATGGTTGTGGTCAATTCCGTCCAGTCAGCGTGATCGGACAGTATGATCGGTAATTCAACACCGCTTTGCTTTGCGCGTTGTCGAACCATCATCCAGCCTGAGGCAAAGGCGCGAACGGCATCGCCAAACCCGCGCGACCATCGATCCGCCAGGGCAGAAGGCGGACAGAGTATGATTTCACCCTGCAGATCTTTCTTTTGAATTCCCGTGACCGGAATGAGCGCGCCCAGATCGACCCCCAGCCCCTTGTACAGATCGCAAAGTTCAATCATCGCACCGTGCAGATAGATGGGGCGGTCGTATCCCGCCTGCCGCAGCAGCATGATCACGCGTTGCGCCTTTCCCAGCGCATAGGCCCCCAGCAGATGGGCGCGGTCCGGGAAGGTGTTCAGTGATTTGAGTACCTTTGCGATTTCGCCATGATCATCAGGGTGTCGGAACACCGGCAGGCCAAAGGTTGCCTCGGTCACATAAAGATCACAGTTTGCAACTTCAAACCCGGCGCATGTTGCGTCAGCGCGGCGTTTGTAGTCCCCTGATACGGCAACCCGCGCCCCACCGGTCTCGATCAGGACCTGGGCGCTGCCCAGAACATGACCTGCAGGCAGCAGCGTTACAGATACATCACCGATTGTGTTCACCTGGCCATAGGCGCTTGCCTGATCCGCAATCTTCGCTGTCTGGCCATATCTGCTCTGCATAATCGCCAGTGTTTCAGGGGTTGCGAGAACGTGGTCGTTGCCGGGTCTGGCATGATCCGCATGCCCATGTGTGATGACGGCCCGGTCAACCGGTCTGACTGGATCGATATAGAAACCGCCCGCCGGGCAAAACAGACCCTCCGGTCGCACTTTCAGCAGGGATTTCGGATCTGTTCGCATTATATCTCTGGTGATTTTGGACGCGTTGGAATTCGTTCGACGGATCTGTCTGTTCGGTTCAAACTATAGAGCGCCATATAACTTTTTTCAGTGGTAATGATATTTGTGTGACGGGATAAAAATCAAATGACGTTGAATGTCACAGAAACCGGGTTTTCGCCGCCCGTGCTTTCGCCGACCGCACGGCGTGTCGTTGTAACCGGCGGTGCTGGTTTTCTTGGTTCTCACCTGTGTAAGGCTCTTTTGGCGCGCGGTGACGAGGTTGTCTGCGTCGATAATTTTTTTACGGGACGCCGGGCCCTGGTGGCGGAGCTCCTGGATCATCCAGGTTTCGAAGTTTTGCGCCATGACGTTACCTTCCCGCTCTACATTGAATGCGACGAGATCTATAACCTGGCATGCCCGGCATCACCCATTCACTACCAACGGAACCCGGTTCAAACGACGAAGACCAATGTCGTTGGCACGATCAATCTGCTCGGCCTCGCAAAGCGCTGTAGATCGCGCTTTCTTCAGGCCTCGACAAGTGAGATCTATGGTGATCCGACGGTTCATCCGCAACCGGAAAGCTATACCGGGAATGTAAATCCGATTGGTCCCCGTGCCTGTTACGATGAGGGCAAGAGATGCGCGGAAACCCTGTGTTTCGACACAGAGCGTCAATATGGACTGGATCTTCGGCTTGTCCGGATTTTCAACACTTATGGTCCGAATATGCATCCCGACGATGGCCGGGTCGTATCAAACTTCATCATCCAGGCGCTGAAGGGGGAACCGATTACGCTTTTCGGCAAGGGTGAGCAGACACGGTCCTTTTGCTACGTGGATGATCTAATCGCCGGATTTCTGGCGATGATGGAATACGAAGGTGACGGGACGCTTGGCCCCGTCAATCTTGGCAATCCTCATGAAACCACGGTCCTTGAGTTGGCCGAGATCATTCTTGAGATGACAGGCTCCGCTTCAACGCTCAGCTTTCAGCCGCTTCCCCAGGATGATCCGGCACGGCGGTGCCCCGATATCGGAAAGGCGAAAGAGCTGCTCGATTGGACACCAAGTGTGGAATTGAAAACCGGCCTGGAGCGTACGATTGCCTATTTTGACGCTTACCTGTCGGGGCGCACGGCCAGCCCGGCTTGATACAGGGCGCTGGCGTGACGGCTCAGAAACCGTTGCAACAGACCCATTTGCCGGTCCCTCAGGTCCTGACGCAAAAAGAGCTTTAGATGCAGGTCGATAAACCCGCCGTCCAGAGCGAGCTTTGCCGGACCGTCAATATGTCGGTCGCCGGCGGAGGTTGTGTGGATGAGATGCGCCGAGGGTGGTTCCAGCGTGACATCGTCGAGGAGCGCCCCATGGGCGTTCCAGACAGACGTATCCAGTAATTTCAGCCCGTGCCCTGCTGCATGCGCCAGACAGTTGAAGCTGTTTTGTTCGAAGAGCAGCCACTCACTCTGGCGCAAGACGAGATCCCGCCAGGCCCGCGCGAGCCGCGCATCCCGACAGATCATAAAGCCGGTGTTGAGATACGGTTTGTCCAAGGACACGCCGTAGCTGTCCAGCATGCTCGAAAATGGGGCTATGTCGCTGCCCCGTTCCGCCCATTCCGCGATAAAGGCCCCCAGGGTTACGTCTGCACTGTCTGGACAGAGGGCAACCTTACACTCCTCGGCTGCCATTGCTTCGGTCACGGCATTAATCTTGTCGGCAACCGGGCTCACAGGGATGATATCCGCGTCGATCCAGACGAAACCGTCCTGTGTCATTTCGGGTGGCAGGAATTCACCCATAGCGGCCTTTGCATACCAGGGGTGTTGGAACCCTTTCAGGAAAGCCGGTTTCGGAACCAGGATGCCCAGCTGCTCGAGGAACCGTCTTGCCTTGGGTGAATAGCCAAAATCACAGACATAGAGTTTGCTGCCCGGGTCTTGTTCCTCAAGCCCCTGCAGCAGCATAAACAAATTGCCCAAAAGGCGATCATCTGAACCTGACAAAAGGACAGGGCCAGCCATTCATCGCCTTCCTTGCACGGAGTGTTGTCCAAAAACCCGTTTGGTTTCGCGTCCGGTGATCGACCTAGGCGGCACTCTTGCCTGAACCGCTGCTTGACGAGCGACGATAGGCAATCGCGCAGTGTTTGTCACAATACGGTTTGCCGGTGGCGGCCGGTTTGCCACAGAACCGAAAGTCGTCCTGGCCGGGATGTCCGACCGGCCACTGGCATGTGCGTGCCATCCGGTTCAGATCAATTGGTGCTTCTTGGCGTTTTACCGGTTGGGGTCTGGATGACAGGCCAAGGCGATGCGCTTTGCCGATCACTGCGTTGCGGGTAACACCCCCAAGTTTTTCAGCGATCTGGCGTGCGGTATAGCCGTTTTTCCAGAGCCCTGTCAGGATTTCAACCCGTTCTTCTGTCCATTCCATAGCTCAGCAGGCCCCCATATTCTGAAATTTATTTAATCGTCTCCGCCACTTACAATACTTATCCACAAGATGTTGAGTGCATCCATATATGTGGTGTGCCGGTACGTGATGGATCACAATATACAGGGTTTTTATGGGCTGCAAGGACCTATTTGGCGAATCCCACAGTTTTCCTGCAACATTCTGGACTCGATTCGACGGGCTTCCAATATCAGTCATGACGGGTGACATGGCCAAGCGATGGCCAGTCCGGTCGCGTCGCAACATCTTTGGAGGCGCAGCCAGAGCATCGCATATGCTGCCCGATATCAGGCACAGGAAAATCAGGGCCCAATTCCGCGGCAAGTTGAACCGCATCGACCTGGGCACTGTGACCACACCGGTTGCACCAGCAAAAGACAGACAGACCCTTGTCGACAAGGTCGCCTATCTTTGTTGCCGCGCGCGCCGCATCCTTGCGTTTGAGTGCCCCTTGTTTGAGCCGGCCCATCACCATTGCTTCAATTTGTTTATGTTTTGTTCTTATTTTGAATCTGTTCTCATGTAAAGTGAGATCGCTAATCGATGATCAGATTTTAGGGCAGGGCGCCAGATCAGTTGATGAGTTGGCTAAGGGGTTTATCAAAGACTTTCAGGGCTTCATGAAGGGAGCCCGCTTTTTTCAAGGTTCGCCGACTGCTCATCACCGCGTAGTCAAAGCCTTTGCCGTTGCGGGTTTTGACGATGGAGAAAGTCGGTGTCTCATAGGAGTGGCGAAAGATTGAGAACATGGCGACAGGCCCGTGTTGGTCCACTGCATAGTCCCGCCACTCACCAGTCGCAACACGCCTGGAGTAAACCTCAAGCAGGGTTCTCAATTCTGTCCGTTCGAACGTAACTTTGTGACGCTTGTTGCGCTTTGCATAGTCAACGAGATTGATCAGGTTGGACATGTTTCTAAACCCTGTAAGACCATGAAGGGTCGGGAAATGTCACTGTACGGGCCGTCACGTTCACCCCTTATCCTTTGTCACCCTGCATCCTGACCGCATGCTCAAACACCGCGCAGGACGAAAAATCACTGCCATTGGATTTGAGTGTAACTGCAAAAGCGAAACGGGCAACTGTAATCTGCGACCTGGAAATTCGGCCCACGAGGGGGCTTATTGAACCAGCGCCTTTCCGTCGCGATACGGGTCTGGTTCGTCGTAGCAGGTAATATCAGCGATCGAACGATAGCAATATTTGGGGCGCTCAATAACCAGACCGGCCTGTGCGGAACGGCAATAGGGGCCGCCTTCACGGCTTTGGCGAATGGAGTTGCAGTCGAGACCTGTAACCGCATCGCCGATAAAATCGGTCGGCAGCTTGTTATTATTGACGACCGTGGCTGTGGCCCCGGACATCAAAACGAAGGCGGGTTCAACACCTGTACATCCGGCGATCAGACCAGTCGCGACGACGACGGCAATTCCTGCCGGGCGAAAACGCCGCTTCGGACGCCGGTCCACCATGGTCAAGAAGGGGAAAAAATACCGAGATACAGCCATTTAAACCACGATCTCCCAAGCCTATCTTACATCTCAGTGCCGGGCGTTGCAGTAGCCGCACCCCGGTTGAGATTGAGCACCTGAGTATTTAAGCATGTTTTGTGCCATGCCGGAATGGTTGCCGGTTGGGGTGCAACACCTTAAAGAAGGGGGCAATAACGGGATGCCGGCCGGTTAGGGCAGGCTTAATGCATCAGGATAACGACACGTGACTGAAATTTTCCGCGAAATCGACGAAGAACTGCGTGAAGACCAGTTCAAAGAGCAATGGCAAAAATACGGCAAATACGTCATCGCTGTCGTGGCATTGGTTATTGCCGGGGTTGCTGGCTACAAAGGATGGGAATCCTATACTGCCAATCAGCGCAACGCGGCGGCAGCGGCCTATCAATCGGCCCTTGTTGCGGCGTCTGGCGAGCAATTTGACGAAGCGGCGGCAACACTTGAAACGCTGATCGCTGACGGCCCGTCCGGGTATCAACTGGTCGCGCGTTTGCGCCAGGCGGCCTTGCTTGCCGAGGCCGGTGACCCGGGCGCTGCGGCGGCTGCTTTTGAAGATATCGCGGGCGACAGTTCAGTTGATCCCCTGTTTCAGGAACTCGCCTTGATCCGGATGGTAATGGCTGACGCCGATAGTGGTGATCCCGCCGCCCTGATCGACCGTCTGCGTCCCCTCAGCCTCGACGCCAAACCCTGGCGCTATACGGCGCGTGAATTGATGGCTGCCCTGCATCTGCGCCAAGCCGATAGTGAGGCTGCCCGGACTATCTTGACCGGGTTGACCGAAGATACCAATGCACCGAATGGCGCCCGGACCCGTGCTGCCGAATTGCTTCGGATACTCAGTCAGTAAGACTTTTCAACGAGCTTGGATGCCGGTTGTCATGCAGAAAATACTTGCTCAGAGGCCAGAAAGGCCGTTGCACCGCATCTTGCTGGGAATGACTGTCGTCTTGGGGCTTGCCGGTTGCGATGCGATCACCGAATGGACGGACAATACGCCGCCTCCACTGCCGGGAGAGCGGATCGCCGTGATGCTGGAATCGTCGGATTTGCAGCCTGATGAACGTTTGTCGGATTTGACGGTTAAGCTGCCGCACCCCTATCTGAACCAGGCCTGGCCGCAGGCCGGTGGCTATCCCGACCATGCCATGCACCATCTTCTGGTGCAGCAGGACCTGTCAGAGGTATTTACGATTGATTTCGGTGAAGGATCAGACAGTAGCCTGCGCATTCTTTCGGGGCCTGTGGTGGCCGATGGTGTCCTCTTCACAATGGACAGTTTCTTTCGGGTGAGGTCCTGGGACGCTGAAACTGGCGATCTGCGCTGGACTTATGACCCGCAAGTACCTGAAGAGGATTTCGACGCGTTTGGAGGCGGTCTGGCCTATTTGAAAGGGCGCCTCTTTATCAGCACCGGGTTCGCGCAAATCATCGGGGTTTCGGCGAGCGATGGCAGTGAACTCTGGCGTGCTGATTTGCCAAGCCCGGCGCGGGCGGCACCCTCTGCCGAGGGCAACGCTGTTGTTACGATAACGATCGACAACCAGGCGCTGGCGTTTAACCCGGAAACCGGGGACCGGATCTGGACCCATGCGGGGTTCTCCGAAACGGCTGGTCTGCTTGGCGGGGCCAGTCCGGCGATTGAAGATAACATGACGGTCCTGCCGTATTCCTCTGGCGAGGTGGTTGCGGTGAGAACGGATACCGGGCGGGTCTTGTGGAGTGATACTCTGACGACAGTGCGGCGGATTGATACCCTCTCCACTCTGGCCGATATCAGGGGGCTTCCTGTTATTGATCGCGGCATCATCTATGCGGTCAGCCATGCGGGACGGACAATCGCGCTGGACCAGCGTACCGGCATCCGTGTCTGGGACCGTCAGATCGGCGGGTCCCAATCCCCCTGGATCGCCGGAGAGTTTATTTACCTGTTGACCGGGGAGAACGCGCTGACGGCGATTACCCGTCGGGGCGGACGGGTGCGTTGGGTTGTCGGCTTGCCAAGTTGGGAAGACCCGGAAGACAGGGATGATCCGATTTCCTGGGTTGGCCCTATCCTGGTCGGCGACAGATTGCTGCTTGGCAATTCGCTGGGCGAGATCCTGGCGGTATCGCCCTATACCGGGGATGCGCTCGGGAAGATTCATGTCGGAGGTGCCATTCGGGTGCCGCCGATCGTTGCCAATGGCTATGTGTATGTTCAGACCGATGACGGCTCGATAGTCGCGTTGCGTTGAGAAAAGCTCACTTTCGTCGGGATCGACAACAGGATGATCAACAACTTCGATTGCAGAGTTGATGTCCTTTCCTGCCTCGATCACACAGAATTTGGAATGTTGAAATGCGTGAATTCACTGTCGCCATTATCGGTCGACCCAATGTCGGCAAGTCGACACTTTTCAATCGCCTTATCGGCAAGAAACTGGCGATTGTGGATGATACGCCTGGTGTCACCCGCGACCGTCGCGAAGGCAATGGGCGGATCGCGGATCTGAAGTTTCGGGTGATTGATACGGCGGGTCTTGAAGATGCCAATGATGACAGTCTGGCTGCCCGTATGCGCCTGCAAAGCGAGCGCGCCCTGGAAGAGGCGGATATTACGTTCTTTCTGGTGGATGCCCGTGCCGGCGTGACCCCCCTGGATGAACATTTTGCCAGCCTGCTCCGGAAATCCTCTGCCACTGTTCATCTTCTGGCCAATAAGTGTGAAGGGCGCGCGGGGCAGAGTGGTTTGCATGAATGCTATCGCCTGGGGCTGGGCGAACCCATCCCGGTCTCTGCCGAGCATGGCGACGGGATGTCGGACCTCTATACGGTCGTCTCTGATGCCATGGAGCTTTGGGATCCAGGCGTATCGGAAGATGAAGAGGATGAGAGCGCGCTGACAAGTGCTGCAGATCAACTTCTTCAAGGGGACCTGGAAGAGGAGATCGATCCGGAATCCCTTGAAGATGCCTTGGCCAAGGATGTGGCCCCACGCAAAATCAAACTGACCATTGTTGGGCGGCCCAATGTCGGAAAATCGACCTTCATCAACCGTTTGCTTGAAGAAGACCGGCTGCTGACCGGACCTGAAGCCGGAATTACCCGGGACAGCATTGCGGTGGATTGGGAGTGGCGCGGACGCCCCATGCAATTGGTGGACACCGCCGGTCTTCGGCGGAAATCCCGGGTCCAGCAAAAGGTGGAACGCCTGTCGGCTGCGGACACTCTTCGGGCAATACGCTTTGCCCATGTTGTCGTGCTGATGCTGGATTCTGATGACATGCTGGAGAAGCAGGACCTGACGATCGCGCGGCAGGTCCTGGATGAAGGCCGCGCCCTGATCATCGCCGCGAATAAATGGGACATCGTGATCGACAAGAAAGAGTCCCTGCAACGCCTGTCGGATCGGCTGCAAACCTCGCTGCCTCAGGCGCGCGGTCTGCCGGTGGTGACGGTCTCTGCAAAAACCGGTGAGCGTGTGACCAAATTGATTGATGCGGCAATCGAGACCTATGACCGCTGGAATTCCCGCGTTCCGACGGGGGCGCTTAACCAGTGGCTGTCCGATATGACCTCTGCCCATCCGCCACCGCTTGCGCGGGGACGACGCATCAAACTGCGCTATGTAACGCAGGCCAAGACCAGGCCGCCGACCTTCGTGCTGTTTGCATCCCTGCCGGAGAACCTGCCGGAAAGCTATACCCGGTATCTCGTCAACGGGTTGAGGGACACGTTTAATCTGCCTGGTATTCCTCTGCGGGTCTTGATGCGCAAAGGCGACAACCCTTATGCTCCGGTTGGAAAGGGGCGCCGCCGATGAGGACCAGTACTGTGTTAAAATGGATCCTGTTTCCAATGCTGGTAATCGGCATTCTGGCAGGCTGCTCTGGCGCAAGTTTCCTGCCGGGTGGAGATCCCGATTTTGACGGTGTCTGGCGTGGACGGTTGCTGTTCACAATCGGGGAAGAGATCTGTCCAAGGCGGGCTAACCTGCGCGCTGAAATCATCAATGGTCGGATGGTTGCCGATGTTCGGTGGAGCGACGGTACAGAGGGCAGATTTACCGGAACAA
Organism: Alphaproteobacteria bacterium; assembly: GCA_963691885.1. Lineage (GTDB taxonomy): Bacteria > Pseudomonadota > Alphaproteobacteria > UBA8366 > Aestuariispiraceae. The sequence continues at coordinate 4,730,373 of OY829843.1, read as the reverse complement.
TTCGCGATGGATCACTGTTGGCTGTCACCATCAACAGAGGGTCGAAGCCTTTTGCGGATGAGGGGTCCGGGCAGTTCACCGAGCGGGAGGCCGAAGGTCGGTATAAGGGACCACGGTGTTCAGGCAGTTGGACATTGCAGAAAATTCGGTCAACAGTTGGATAGTTTACGAGAGTATTGAAGGGGGCATAATCGATGGCAAAGGATAAGCGGTTCAGACCGGTATCAGGAACAGTATTACCCCGGTTTGCCGGTATTGCCACGTTCATGCGCTTGCCACACATCCCGGTTGAACAGGCCGATGAGGTTGATATCGGATTGGTCGGTATTCCCTGGGATGGTGGCACGACAAATCGGGCCGGCGCCCGCCACGGCCCCCGACAGATGCGCGATCAATCGACGATGATGCGGAATGTCCATCATGTGACCGGTGTTCGCCCTTATGAACTGGCAAATTGCGCCGATCTGGGGGACAGTTCCGTCAACCCGATTGATTTGCTTGATACGCTTGATCGGGTTGAGAAACTCTATCGTGACATTCACGCCAAGGGCATCCTGCCGCTCACAGCTGGGGGGGATCACCTGATTACCTTGCCGGTCATGCGCGCGATCGCGGACAAGTCAAACCCACTTGGCATGGTTCACTTTGATGCCCATACAGACACTTGGGACCGGTATTTCGGGGATCATGTCTATACCCATGGGACGCCGTTCCGGCGTGCGATTGAAGAGGGGTTGCTTGATCCAAAACGCACCATCCAGATCGGCATCCGCGGTGGCCTCTACACGCCCGAGGACAAGGATTGGGGCCTTGAACAGGGTATTCGTGTGGTTGAGATTGAGGAGTATTTTGACCTCGGCCCGGACAAGGTTGCCGAACTGGCGCGCGACGTTGTGGGCGACGGACCAACCTATATCAGTTTTGATGTCGACGGGATGGACCCTGTTTTCGCGCCCGGCACCGGAACGCCCGAGATTGGTGGCTATTCCACTCACGAGGCCCAGCGCATGGTCCGCGGCCTGCGCGGTCTGAACATTGTCGGCGGTGACGTGGTTGAAGTGTCCCCGCCTTTTGATCCCTCGGGTGCAACAGCACTGGCTGGCGTCACCGTCATGTGGGAAATCCTCTGCATGATGGCGGAGAACGTGTCAAAGAAGGGCGGAAAGTAACCGCAATCTTAAAGAAAGCGCGAATCAGGAAAATAAAAAAGGCCGCTGAATGCGGCCTTTTCTTCATAAGAAATCCAGGAAACCTGAAAATCTTACTTCATTTTTGATTCTTTGAAGACGACATGCTGGCGAACCACCGGGTCGTATTTCCGCATTTCCATCTTCTCGGTCTGAGTGCGCGGGTTCTTCTTAGTCACATAGAAATAGCCGGTATCTGCTGTGCTGACCATTTTGACCTGCAAAGTTGCCGGTTTCGCCATTGTCTCTATCCTCTTGTTGCCGAACCTTTTTTCAGACGGAACTTCGTCGTGGGTTCAGGCCATGTTGTTCGAAGCGCGCAATGTACAAATCGCGGCCACGAAGTCAAGCGACCACCGACCGCCAAATGATATTTGCCGGAAAATTTCGTGATCCTGGCATCGTCATTTGCGACTCCCGCGGTCTAAGTGTCGCATCTTGGCCCGTACCGGCGATCAAATTGTTGTTATTTACATGATATATTCACTAATGTGTATGGATATAAATTAATGGTTGGTCAAAGAACCGCAGTGGAGGAAATGTCATGGTCGCGAGCAAAAAGGCGAAGTTGTCGGTCGTCACCAAGAAAGACCGATATCACCATGGAGATCTGCGAGAAGCGCTGATTTCCGCCGCACAGAACTTAATTTCGGAACGCGGTGTTGATGGATTTACCCTGACCGATGCCAGCAGGGCGGCCGGGGTCAGTACAGCAGCACCTTACCGTCATTTCTCGGACAGGGAAGATCTGATTGACGCCGTTGTCGCCAATGGGTTTGAAATTTTGACTGGCAACCTCCGGCGCGCCTACAACTTACAGATACCGGGTAGCATCTCTGCGATCACGGCGCTGGGTAAAGTCTATGTAAAATACGCGGCTGAAGACCCCGCCATGTTCCATGTGATGTGGGGCCATGCGCGGACCAGCAGCGGTCCTGAAGAAGATACAGATGGTACAGGCGCAGCGGCGCAGTGTTTTGGTGTGCTCACAGATGCCGTACAGGCCTTTCAGGAACGAAATGCCCTGCAGGATGTCAGGACTGAGGATATTGCAACACCGATCTGGGCCATGGTGCACGGGACCGCGAGCTTGATGATGGGAGGGGCCCTGTCTCGGATTTCCGGCAAGGCCAGTTTCGACGAGATGATAACCTCGACGACCCGCAACATTCTGCTAGGTTTGATTGCCGATCACGGTGCAAACCGTCATGAACCATTGCAGACGGGCCGCAATCCCAGCTGACGGGCCTGCTGGACGGAGGCTCAGGGAGCGTTCTGGATCAGGACGCTGCCCATTTCCTTGCCGGTTTCGACATCCAAAACCCGGAGACGGGTTCTGCCGTCGCCCAGATTGGTGCGGATGATAATTCTGTTGCCGGATGGGATAACGGCCTCAATCGCTTCGGCAGCATCAAGGGTGAGGGCTGTTTCCCCAAAGCCGCCAATAGCGGGTGCCAGGGCTGATGAGGACGGTTGCTTTTCTTCGCCCTTGCCAAACTGGGTCATGAAGCCATAGACCAACAGCGCGAGGCCGCAGAGAATCAGGATACCCATCCCGATTACCAGTGCTTTGACAAATTGCATCCGTAATCCTTACACCAGCGAGAGATTGGCCGAGACCGTGTCCGAAGATCTGGAAACCGCATCAGAAACGCATAGCCTTATCGTCACGCCTGCACAAGCGGGGGAGCGGCTGGACCGGTTTCTGTCAGAGAGTATCGACGAATTGTCCCGCAGCCGGGTTAAGGCACTCCTCCAACAAGGGGCGGTCACCGTCAATGGTGAGGTCACATCCAACGTCTCCTTGAAAGTACCTTTGGATGGCGTGATAGAGATTGAGGTTCCGGAACCCGAGGATCTCGTCGTCGAGGCAGAGGAGATTCCCCTCGACATTGTTTTTGAAGATCCGCATCTGATTGTGATCAACAAACCATCCGGCATGGTCGTGCATCCGGGGGCGGGAAACCGAACCGGCACGCTGGTCAACGCCCTGTTGCATCATTGCGGTGATAGTCTTGTCGGTATCGGCGGCGTTCGCCGTCCCGGGATTGTGCACCGGATCGACAAAGAAACGAGCGGTTTGCTGGTTGTCGCAAAGGATCAGCCCTGTCACGAAGGGTTGGTGGAACGGTTTGCAGCTCATGATATTGATCGCCGCTACAATGCGCTGGTCTATGGCCTGCCCAATCCGGTCGCAGACCGTCTGGAGGGGGATATTGGCCGGGACCCAAATGATCGCAAACGGATGAAAGTGGTGAAAAACGGTAAGGGACGGCACGCCGTCACCCACTACAAGGTTGAGAAACGGTGGGGCAATGCGGTCAGCCTGATCGAATGTCGACTGGAAACCGGGCGCACGCATCAGATCCGCGTGCATATGACAAAGGCGGGCCATCCGCTAATTGGCGACAAAACTTATGGACGCCTGTCAAATGCCCGTTTGGGGGCCTTTCCTCCGGCCCTGCGTCCCATGATTTCTGCCTTCCCGCGCCAGGCTCTGCACGCCCGAACCCTTGGCTTTGACCATCCAGTCACGGGCAAAAATTTGAACTTTGAAGCGGAATTGCCCGGGGATCTGAAAACCTTGATCAAGGCGTTTGACAAGGCCGGCGAAGCGGGGACGGACAACTCGTAACCCGCGTCTTCACCTCTTGAACCCGCCAGGGCACATGCCCATATAGAAAAGGTCGCCTGATAACAGGGACAATTATGGTGTTGATCGTCACAGAAGTGCCGCAATCATGCCTTATACAGGGAAGAATGCCGGCTTTGACGCGTTCTGATGGAACGGACGAAAAACCAGCAGATTGACTAAATCCGCCGGGTTCGGGGATTTAAGAAAGGGGAAAAGGATCATGTCTCAGGGGAATGTTCCTGTAATTAGCGCGGAAGGCAATCTTCAGCGCTATCTAGATGAAATTCGTAAATTCCCGATGCTTGAGCCGGGCGAAGAGTTCGTTCTGGCCCGAAACTGGATTGAACAGGGCGATCGGGAATCAGCTCACAAACTTGTGACCAGTCATTTGCGCCTCGTTGCGAAGATCGCGATGGGCTATCGCGGTTATGGCCTGCCTGTGGCTGAACTTATTTCGGAAGGCAATGTCGGTATGATGCAGGCGGTCAAACGCTTTGACCCCGATCGTGGCTTCCGTCTGGCAACTTACGCGATGTGGTGGATCCGCGCCTCTATCCAGGAATACATCCTGCATTCCTGGTCGCTCGTCAAAATGGGTACGACAGCTGCGCAGAAAAAGCTGTTCTTCAATCTGCGCAAGATGAAAGCCAAGCTGGAAGCGTTTGAAGAGGGTGATCTGGCCCCGGAAACTGTTACCAAAATCGCAACCGAGCTCTCAGTCCCGGAACAGGATGTTGTTCAGATGAACCGCCGCCTGGCCGGTGGTGACAATTCGCTGAACGCGCCACTGCGCGTGGATGGCGACGGCGAGTGGCAAGACTGGCTGGAAGATGATTCCGACAACCAGGAAGTAGTGTTGGCCGACAGTGAGGAACTAGGCCTGCGCCGGGAGATGCTGGCGGAAGCACTGAAAACCCTGAATGAGCGGGAGCGGGCTATTCTGACCGAGCGTCGGTTGAGTGAAGACCCTAAAACGCTTGAAGATCTGAGCAAACTGTTCGGCGTTAGCCGTGAACGGGTGCGCCAGATTGAAGTTCGGGCGTTTGAGAAGCTTCAGAAATCCATGCGCAACGCGGCCCGTGAGAAACAATTGGCCTTCGTTGCAGACTGATCCCTTCAGGGTTCTGGATTTTAGCGTGATCCCCGCCGGCGGCCTTATCAGGCCGCCGGTTTTGGTATCAGGGCTCGGGTGAACAGTTCAGGATCGACATTGCCGCCGGAAATTGTCGCGACCATTACCTTCCCTCGGATGTCTATCTTGCCTGCCAGGATCGCGGCGACACAGACGGCACCACCTGGTTCTGCTACCAGTTTCAGATCTTCAAACAGCGTGCGCATCGCAAAAAGCACCTCACCATCCGTGGCAGACAAAGCGCCGGAAAGCAGCCGGTGGTTGATCTGAAACGTCAGCGCACCGGGTTGAGGAGAGAGCAGGGCATCGCAAATCGAACGATTGCCGGCTGGAACCACTTCCCGTGTTCCAGTGCCCAGTGACCTTGCCGTATCGTCAAAATCATGGGGCTCAACGGCATAGAGTTCGGTCCCCGGCAGGCGATCCGTCGTCGCGATGGAAACACCCGCTGTGAAACCACCGCCGCCGCAGCAGATCAGGACGGCATCCGGCTTTACCCCCAGCTTTTCGCAATCCTCTGCGATTTCCAGTCCAACCGTCCCCTGACCCGCGATTACCATGGGGTGGTCATAAGGCGGGACCAGGGTGGCCCCCTCATCGTCTGCAATCCGCTTTGCGATTGCGTCCCGGTCTTCCGTAAACCTGTCATAGTGGATAACTTTCGCGCCATAAGCCTTTGTATTATTGGTTTTTATCGCGGGCGCGTCAGCAGGCATTACAATGGTCGCACTGATCCCCATCGCTTGAGCCGCCGCCGCAACACCCTGGGCATGGTTGCCGGATGAATAGGCAACGACCCCGCGTTTGCGAACCTCATCGGGAAGCGCTGCGATGGTATTATAGGCGCCCCGAAACTTGAAAGAGCCTGTTCGCTGCAGACATTCCGGTTTCAGCAGCAGGCGACCGCCCAGTCGATCGTTCAACAGGGACGATTCGAGCAATGGTGTCCGGACCGCTTGCCCTTTCAGGCGCTCGGCGGCGGTCAATATGTCGTCAATTGTGGGAAGGGAAATCTCTGCTGGCGCGCTGGTTGGCTGGGCGGTATCGGGCATTCTATCCTCTAAATCGCGCGAGAAAGGCGTCAATCGCCTCTCGCGATGCTGGTTCATTCAATGTCGGCGTATGACCCGCATTGGGTATGGTGGTTGCGGTCAAATCGGGGTGCTGGGCTGCCATTCGTGCCAGCCCGTCTTCGGTCAACAGGCCCGAATGCTCCCCTCGCAATGCCAGAGTTGGTACAGGGAAAATTGAGCGAAAATAGGGCATCAAATCGGGAATTTCCGGGTTTTCGTCGATTGGCTTCATGATGTTCGGGTCCCAGTCGAAACGAAGCCTGCCGTCTGCCTGTTCCTTGAAGGTCGCTTTTGCAATTTCAAGCCAGACACTGTCATCGACCTTGTGATCGGTGAACATGGTTTTGATTGCTCTGGTTGCCGCCTCCCAATCCGTGTAGACAGGGGCCTGCCGGAGATAGGCCTTGATCTTGTCATAGGCCGCCGGTTCCAGCTCTGGACCGATATCATTCAGGACAAGGCCACGAATAGCGGTCGGCATGGCAACGCCCATCGCCATGCCCAAAAGCCCCCCCATGGATGATCCGATGACCACCACATGATGCAGGCCGAGGGCGGCCATCAGATGACGGATATCGTTTAGATAGACGGTCGGCTGATAGTTCTGGGGATTGGGGTCATAGTCGGATTGTCCACGCCCGCGATAATCCGGAACGATCACGCGGTGCCCTTTACCGGCAAGCCATTCTGCAGGACCGGCGAAGTCCTTGGCATTGCGGGAGAGGCCCGCCAGACAGAGGATCGGTATTTGCCCGGCTCTTTCCGTCCCATAGTCTCTGTAATACAGGGACAGGCCATCCTGTGCGCGAAACCGATCCTCCCGATAATCTGCCATTACAGACCAAGCGCCTCCGGCAATCCGTTCAGGTCTGACAGGAACCGGTCTGGTGTCTGGGGTAGCTTCTCTTCCGGTTGGCCGAACCGGTTGACCCAGCACACCTGAAAACCAAAATTCTTTGCGGCATAGGCGTCCCAGCCGTTCGAAGACATAAAGCAGACTTCGTGGCGTGCCAGGCTGAACTCACTGGTCACCATCTCATAGACCTCAGGGCGGGGCTTATAAAATCCCAGATCGTGAACCGAAAGAACGGCGTCCAGGCTCTCTCCTATGCCGGCTGACTGCACGGCACCATCCAGCATGGCCGGTGACCCGTTGGAAAGGATGCCGGTTTTCAGGCCCGCTTGTTTCAGGGTCTGTAACACAGAGGGCACTTCCGGGTAACTATCCAGCTTGAAATAGAGATCGAGCAGTTTTTGACGCAATCCGGCATCTTCCAGACCAACTGTTTCCATTGCGAAATCCAGCGCATCCTGTGTTACCTGCCAGAATTCAACATAGGATTCGCCCATCAGACTGCGCAGCCAGGTGTATTGGAGCTGTTTCATACGCCAGATCTCGGACAGTTTCGCTTCCTTGTCGCCCAACTCATCTTTCAAATGTGCGGCGGCCGCATTGACATCGAACAGGGTGCCATAGGCATCAAACACGCAGGCCTTCACCCCGGTCAGTGCAGTCATCTTCCTCTCCTTCTGGTGTTTTTTGTTCTGTGGTTGGTCGGCGTTAGTCGCGGCGTAGAGGCCTTGGTGCCCTGGGGTTTTCCTCCCAGGCCTTGGCGTATTTGTGACGTTTGAGTGTCGAAACGTCCAGTGTGAAAGCGAGGGGGGCATCAGTGCCGGTAAGGCGCTGGCGATACACGGTTATATTCTCCAGGACACGCTGAACGTAGTTTCTGGTTTCGGTGAAGGGGATGAGCTCAATCCAATCCAGTGCCGCCTCGGCACTCTCGCGCGGATCCCCGTTCTCTGCCATCCAGCGTTTTGAGCGGTGGGGACCTGCATTATATCCGGCCAGGGACAGGATGAGAGAGCCGTCGAACTGGCGCAACAGATCCCGCAGATATTCACTGCCAAGCGCGATATTGTAGTGGTGATTGGTGAGCAGTTGATCCCGCCGATACGGCAATTCCACTTGCCGGGCGACGGCCTTGGCCGTTGCTGGCATCAGCTGCATCAGGCCGCGTGCCCCGGCGCTCGAAATCACATCGACCTCAAAGGCGCTTTCCTGGCGGATCAGACCAAAGACAACATCCGGCCCAAGGGTGACATTGCGATCGAGCGGCACGACCGGATATCCGGATACGGGCAGCATTACCCCCTTTTTGATCGCCTGGCGTGCCGCATACACGGCCTCTTCATCCTGGCCCAGCGCCAGCGCCATATCGGCCAGTTGCGCCAGATCGGAGGGTTCTTCAAGCGTGCGGGACAAATGCCTGTAAAAGATACGAAAGGTTGAGGACGCACCAAGATCGCTCAGCATGTAAAGCAGGCGGATCATCTCCCGGTTCTGGAAACTGTCGATTTGCACCTGTGTCAGCGGTGGTTGAACTGGCGGGGCGGGCCGTGTGGTGTCGGTTAGATGGAGAGCTGCCATCTGACCGTAAAAGCTGGTCCCGTGTTCTGCGGCGACCTGATACCACTGGGTGGCAATTGCCTCTTCGCTACCCGCCTCTGCGGCTCTGCCCGCCCAATAGGCGGCCCGGCTTAGGGAAACGGGAAAGCCAACGCCTTCATACATGCGTTGAAAATGCGGGAAAGCCTTTTCAGCGTCGTTCAGGAAGCGCAGAGCGATCCAGCCTGCCAGAAACTCACCCTCAGCGAAAACAACGCCTTCAGTCGCACCATGTCCAGCCGACAGTTCATAGGCAAGGGACAGGTTCCCCTCCTTCAGCATGCGCCGTGCAAGGATCGCCCGTTCTTTCCACCACAGTTTCACCCAACGTTGATCGGTACCGGATTGAAGGCGCAGGATTTCTGCAGCGTCAAGGTTCCTGCCTTTTTTGCGACGCCATTGCGCCCGCTCATAGATCAAGCCCTGGTCATTGCGCAAATTGACCGGAACCCGCGCCAGGGCCCCATCGACGCCGCCTGATTGCCGCCGCAGCGCCGATCGCGCCACAGCCAGTGCCTGCCAGGACTTCGGGGTGAGGGTGGCCTGTTGTTTGGCGGCACTGGTTTTGCCCTCCCATAACAGGCGGTCGAGGCGTGCAATATGGTCGGCTTGATCTATATAGCCCCGAAACTCCGATCTGATGGCGTTTCGGTCGGCCCGTGCCATATCCAGATTTCGCCATCCGTTTGAGGCGACACTCTTAATGCGGTCACGCTGTCCTGTGGCCTCCAGCGCTCTCAGGAATGCCAGAAGCCCCGGGCCCGTCGATGGTTCCCTTGTCGCGAAAAAGGCCAGGATCTCTGCATGACTTTCAGAGCCTGTCAGGCGCTCCTCTGCCCGTTTTTGCAGCGTGGTCATACGCGGCCAGTCCGGGTTGTCGGACATGAAGCGGGCGGTTTCAGAAAAGCCCAGATTGTCATTCTTGCGGGAAAGCTCAATCCACCGGATCGCCTTCGCAGGCAATTGGTCTGTTGCGACTTTAGCGTAACGCTTTGCCCTTGGAAGGTTCTGATCGTCGAGTGCTTTGAACGCTTTCAGATAAAGCGCGTGATCCTCATTGCTGAGTTGCGGGGTGGGCAGTGACGGGGACTGGTTTGTTTGGGCCGCGGCCGGGGCCTGGAAGGTCAACACCATCGCGCCTGCGAGTAAGGCTGGCAGTAGCAGACTGGCTGCGAAGGCGCAGCGTTTTGCAGGCTGATTGCGGGGTGAAAGACCGGCGGGTTTGGAAAGGAATGAAATCACGGTGAAAAGCCACTCACATTGCTGGTTACACCGACCCTTGCGGTCTGAATCCGACGATCCATATAGTATTAGAAAACGGTGACATTGTGCCATTTTACAAGTGACGATGCGGTACTTGTCGTGCCTTGCCTTAAAGGATAATGTCCGCGCAAATTGTCGGCGATTGCCATGTAATCGTCAATAAGACACTGATTGGCCCATAAAAATACCGCAGGAGTGCGCCCCATGGCGACCATGTTTAACGGCTCTATGACCGCTTTGATCACACCCATGAACGAAGATGGTTCGATCGATGAGAAGGGGTTGCAGGCTTTTGTCGAGTGGCAGATAGAGCAAGGCACGAAGGGCGTCATCCCTGTTGGAACGACCGGTGAATCGCCCACCCTGAGCCATGAAGAGCATGAGCGCGTTGTTGACCTCACAATCGAGGCAGCGGCCGGTCGCGCCTGGGTCATTGCCGGTGCGGGTTCAAACAACACGGCAGAGGCCATTCATCTGACGAAACACGCCAAAGAGGCCGGTTCAGATGCAGCCCTGATTGTCACCCCGTACTACAACAAGCCGACACAGGCCGGTTTGTATGCGCATTACGCTGCCATTGCCGAGGCTGTGGACATTCCGATCATCATCTACAACATCCCGGGCCGCTCGATCATTGATATGTCGGTTGAGACCATGGCCAGGCTGGTAAAGGACTATCCAAGTTTTGTGGGCGTCAAAGACGCGACCAACGACCTCAATCGTCCTGTACTGACTCGCAATGCCATTGGGGAAGATTTCTGCCAGCTTTCAGGCGAAGACGGTACAATCGGTGCTTTCCTGGGGCAGGGTGGTCACGGCTGTATCTCGGTCACTTCCAATATTGCACCGCGCCTCTGTGCTGATCTGCATGAGGCATGGCAACAGGGGGCGATGGATCGTTTCGCCCAGGTCCGCGATCAGTTGATGCCGGTGCATGGTGCAATGTTCTGTGAGGCCTCGCCGGGCCCCGTAAAGTATGGGGCCAGCCTGATTGGAAAAGCGCGTGCAAAAGCCCGTTTGCCTCTGGTCGATATTGACGACGCGAGCAAGCAGCGGGTCGAAAGCGCGATGAAGGGGGCAGGGCTTCTGCCTTGAAGCGATGAGCGGCAAGAACAAGAAAAACAAGAAGGATCTTGGTGACGGGACAATCGCCATCAATCGCCGCGCCCGGTACGATTATGACATCCAGTCCAGTATTGAGGCCGGGATTGTTCTGACCGGCACCGAGGTTAAATCCCTGCGTCATAACGGCGCCAGTCTGAACGAATCCCATGCAGGGTTGAAGGATGGCGATATCCATCTGTTCAACGTTCAAATCGCCGAATACCCTAATGCGCCAAAAGCCTTTCAGCATGAACCAAAACGGATCCGAAAACTGCTGCTGCACAAGCGGGAGAGGGACAAGCTAATCGGTGCGATCAAACGTGATGGCATGACGCTGATCCCAGTCAGCATCTATTTCAACAAGCGTGGTCTCTGCAAACTGCAACTGGGCCTGGCAAAAGGTAAGCGCGAGATCGACAAGCGCGAGACGATCAAGGAACGGGACTGGGCGCGCCGCAAAGGCAATCTGATGCGGGAAGCGTCCTGATTTGCAACTGGGTTGCGCATGACCCGCCTGTGCCTCTCGACACCCGTGCATTTAAAGGGAACATGGAATGTCCGACACCGATAGAATTCTCTCCCAAATGCTGGATCGACAGGCAGTGATCGATCGGGTGATCGAATTCTGTCGGATGCTGGATCTTCAGGACTGGGACCTGTTTGCGGACTGCTTCACCGATCCCATGTCTTTTGATTATTCAAAACACACGCAAAAACCCCCTTATGCGGGCCCGCGTGAAGAATATGTAAAACTGGCGCAGCGGGCGGTGACCGGCCAGGAATGCCAGCATATCAGTTCAAACCACAAGGTGACTCTGAAGGGCGATGGGGCGGAATGCTGGTCGAATATGACTGGCCTGCATCACCGGTATTTGTCTGATAATCCGGCGGAAAACCGTTATGACCTCTATGGCTATTACGATATGACGCTGAAGCGCGATGCGTCCGGCATCTGGCGCATTTCGCATATTACGCAGAATATTCACTGGACCGAGGGCAACCCTCGCGTGATGAATCCCGGCTTCATGGATCAGGGTGAGAAGAACTGAGTGACGGGCCTATTTGCTCTTTGGCATTCCGATTGAGAAATCGTTTTTGCCGCTTGGATCGCCGCCCCGCATCTGGATGACACGTCGGGTCGCAAAATCCACCAGACCAGTCTTCTTCTGGAACGTTTTGCCCAGTTCATGATCAAAATGCGAGGTCGTCGGCATATAGCGGCAGACGAAACCCGCCCGACGGTTGGGCGAGTTATTCGGTTTTGATCCATGTACGATATAGACATCATGGAAAGACACCTGTCCGGCCTTCAGGCAGATGTCAGCGAGCTCGTCTTCGTGGTATTCGTCGGCGTTCAAAGCCTGGTTTAGGACAAGGTGATCGCCGTCATCCTGATGATGTTTGCGCAGCCGCTTGTCTTTGTGAGAGCCGGGAATGACGCGCAGGCATCCGTTTTCCGGACTCGTATCATCCAACGCAATCCAGGCGGAACAGGTCGCCAGCGGGCGGATCGGCCAATATTCCCCATCCTGATGCATGGGGACTTCCTTGCCGGAAAACGCAGGTTTGCCAAAAACGGTTGTTCCCCATAGCAGGAAATTCGGGCCAATCAGCTGTTCAACCATGTCCAGAACGGATGGTATTGCCGCAAAATCCAGCCAGATCCGATTACCCTTTAGATCCTGAACACCGGCATCGGCGAGATGCGGGCAAAGCATATTGTCTGCGGCCAAGTGCGGGTTGGCTGCGGTCAGTGCGTCAAATGCCGCTCGCATGGCATCCAGCGTTTCTTGTGGCAGTTGAAAGTCGGGAATGACGTAGCCGTCATTGTGATAGCGCTCGATTTCCGCCTTACTCAGACGATACGAACCATCTGTCTTCTGCAATCCTTCTGGCATTTCTCTTCCCCTTCTGCCGCCCTGGTTCTCAGCGTTTTTGATTTTGGGCTTCGTTAAGGTACGCCGTTTTGATGTTTTAGGAAAGCTGGTCCTTACCCTGTAAATCAGTTTAACTCGCCAAGGTTTTTTAAAAGATGAGGGGATCGAGATGCAGAGCAATGATCGGGCGCGTTATGACGCTGCGGAGTTGGCGGAGTTTGCGAAGGTGCTGTTTCACAAGACGGGACTTCCTAGCGAACGCGCCGAAATCGTTGCGCATTACCTGGTTGAGGCTGATTTGATGGGCCATGACACCCATGGCCTGAACCTGGCGGCAAATTACCTCAACCAGCTTGAAATCGGGAAAATGCCCGCGCTGGGTGAGCCACAGGTCCTGCAAGACCGGGGACCGTGTCTGACCTGGGACGGGCAATATCTTTCCGGTGTCTGGTTGACCCATTGTGCGATCGAGGAAGCCATGGAGCGGGCGGATTCCTTTGGCATGGGGGCTGTTACAATCCGTCGATCCCATCACATTGCCTGTCTGGCGACCTTCCTGCCCAAGGTGACGGAGGCTGGGAAGATGGTTGTCCTGCTCAGTTCCGATCCCTCAGCCAAAGGTGTCGCCCCTTTTGGCGCGGTTGAGCAATGCTATACGCCCAACCCGATCGCGGTTGGGTATCCGGTTGGGGAAAATGGGGGTGGCGACCCGGTTCTGATCGATATCTCGGCCTCGATCACGACCCTTGGCATGTCGAACCGCATGATTGGTGCAGGCGGTCGGCTTTCCGGTAAATGGCTGACGGATGCCAAGGGTAATGTGACAGATGACCCGGCCGTTCTGCAGGATGATCCACCAGGGGCGCTCTTACCCCTTGGGGGCATGGATGCAGGACATAAGGGAACAGGTCTTGCCCTGATGGTGGAGGCAATGACAAGCGGGTTGGCAGGGTTCGGTCGGGCCGATGGTCCAGATCAGCACGGGGCCTCGGTCTTTGTGCTGGTGCTGGACCCGGATGCCTTTGGTGGAACCGACAGCTTTTTGAATGAGACGGGGCATCTCTCGAACACTGTGCGTGGTGCCCGTGTGGCAGAGGGTAACCCTCCCGCCCGGTTGCCGGGTGACGGTGCGCTGGCGAGGAAACGGGCGGCACTCGAAAATGGCGTCCCGCTTTTTCCCGGTATCATGCCGCAACTGGAGAGCTGGGCTGAGAAACACGGCGTCGCGTTACCGCAGCCCCTCTGAGGCCCTGCGCTTCTTCAGGTTGCGTTCACGCCAGATGATCATCAGCCCGGCGCCAACAATCAAAATGCCACCGGGCAGGATGTCGTCCAGTGGGGCTTCGTCAAAAAAGATCCAGCCCAGAAGCAGCGCCAGCGGAATTCCGAAATAACTGAACGGGGCCAGGTTGCTGGGCTCCGTCATGCGATAGGCGATTACCAGTGTTAAAGCGGCTGTTCCCCCAAAAACGCCCATCGTGATCAGCCACAGGGCGTCTTCACCGCTTTGGATCGGGGTAAATCCGGTCGTCGACAGTGTCAGGATCAGGCTGCCGACGGCCGCAGATAGACTGGCATATAGATTGAGGAGCGGGCTTGGCACATCGTCGTCCACCCTTCTGGCCAGAACGGCGGTCAGCGCGTAAAGGGCGGCTGCCCCGGCGGGCAGAACTGCGATCCAGGTGAAGGCGTCGGTGCCCGGTTTCATGACCATGACCACACCCGCAAACCCGACCATAACGGCACTCCACCGCACCAAACCAACCTTTTCGCCCAGTATCGGGACGGCGAAAGCGGTGGTGAAGAGGGCGGATGCATAGCCAATCGTGGCGGCGGTTGCGAAGTCCATAAGCCCCAGGGCGATATAGAACATGAACTGGGCAAAGGTGATGCAGAGGCCGCGTGCAATGGCCAGGGGCCATTGCCGGATGCGCATGATCCGGCCGTTCTGATGCCAGGCAGAAGAGAGATACAGAACGATGATGCCGGGCAGAATTCCTAGAAAATTTCGATAGGTGGAAAGCTCAGCCGCAGAATAACGTGGTGCCAGATATTTGATGATCAGCCCCATGAAATCGAACAGCAACAGCGCGATCAGGCTGACGACAACGGCAAGTCCAAAGGAGGGGGCGATACGGCTCATGGTCCTGAATAGACCATCTGACCCCTATTGACTATCCGCCAAAGGTTTTAGGTGATGACGGGCATTTTTGGTGGGGCCCGACGGCTTAACCATCTGGCGCCTGTCTCTTCAATGACGATGTTTTCTTCATGGACCATAACCTTGCCATCGCCGTAACCCATGCCGGGTTCCAGGGTCAGAACCATGCCGGGTTCGATCACTGTTTGATCGGTTGCGGTGTTAGAGGGCCATTCTGTCAATTGCATGCCCAGCCCATGGCCCAGCCGTCCGACATCATTGCCAAGGGCACCACCGCGTTCCATGACCTGCTGCATGGCGTTGAAAATGTCCGTGGTGGTGTTGCCGGGTTTGGCGGCGGCAAATCCCGCCTCTGTCGCGTCATAAACACAGGCATGCGCCGCTATGGATGCATCATCTGCCGCGCCGATTGCATAGTTTCGGTCAAAGTCGCAGAAATAGCCGTCGAAGATACAGCCCGTGTCGAGGATCAGGATATCACCCATTGCCAGCGGTTGATTGGACGGGGGCGAGATAATGTCGCCATAGCCGCCTGAACCGGCACCACCAACCAGATAAGAAACATCGTCGATACCGGCCTGCAGGCTCGCGATTTTGAAATTTCTGAAGACCTCGTCGACCGGCATGCCAGCGTGGATCAGGTCTGGCAGAGCTTCAAACACATCAGATGCACAGGCGCATGCATAGGATATTTTCTCAATCTCCCCTGCGGATTTCACCATGCGGAGGGAGCGAATGATTGGGGTTGCATCTGCGGTGGCAATGCCCTGAAGGCGGGATTGCAATCTTTCAAAGTCAGAAAGGGGCATGCGCAGATGGGTTTCCGGCCCCTGCATAAGGCCCAGTGTGTCACCGCTACCGAGAAGCTCGTGTAGCGCTTCTGCCAGTAAAGAAACGCCCTCATCCTCCGGCGCCGGGGACGACCAGGTCCGGATATCATCGATCCATGTACGGCCCATGCACTCAGCACCAATGGCCGGGATGACCGCAATGGGTTTGCCGCTGGAGGGTAGGATCAAGAACCAGGGGCGGGTAGGGCTCTGCCAGAACTGAGTCAGGTAACCGGTAAAATACCGGATCTCGGGTTCTGTCGTCAGCAACAGGGCAGTCAGCTCGCCGCGGTCCATCAATGCCTGAGCCTTTCGGGTACGTTCGGCGAATTCGGCATCGGGAAAGCCGCGCTGCGGGGGCGCTCTTCGGGGCAGGGTCATCTTTAATCGTCCCCGGCGATAATCGCGTTGTAGATGGCTGGATCGGTCGCCCCCTCACAGCCAAACACCAGCACACGGCTTTCGGGCCCAAGGCCGATCTTCTCGCGCAGTCCAGGATCACGGGCGCAGGCGATGGCGCCAACCAGTCCCGGTACCGCGCTTTCCCCAGCCGTGATGGCGTCAGATGACCAGTCGCCTGCGGCAAGGGCCCGCATGGCCGGTTTCACGCCGGCTTCATCCAGACTGATGAAGTGGCTGGCCCCACGGGAAAGAACATCCCAGGCCAACAGGGATATTTCACCGCAGGACAGCCCGGCCATAATGGTCTCTTCCTCAATCGTCACCAGCATCGGTTTGTCCTGTCTGGCGCTCTCTAAGACACAGGCGGCGCGTTCCGGTTCGACGATGACGAATTGCGGTCTGTCTTCGCCCCAGATTTGCCAGAAACGGGCGCAGACCGCAGCGGCCAGGCCACCGACGCCGGCCTGAGTAAACACATGGGTCGGGGGTTGGCTTACCTGTGCGGCGGCCTCGGTTGCCATCACGCTGTATCCCGCCATAACCTGGCGCGGGATCTCCATATACCCCTCGTAAGATGTGTCGGACACGATGGTCCAGCCCCCTTTCTCGGCAGCATTCGCGCATTCGGTAAGGGAGAAGTCGTAATCTCCGTCAACACGGGTGACTGTCGCGCCAAAGGCCTCCATCGCTGTCTTTCGCCCCTCGCTGACCTCAGCATGGATAAAGATAGTGCAGGGACACCCGGCCATCTGCGCGCCCCAGGCGACGGACCGGCCGTGATTGCCATCGGTCGCTGTTGTAACGGTCAATTGGGACAGGGTATCAGCAAACTTGCCTGTTCGGATGTCTGACAGTGCCGGCCTTGTGCCGGTTTTCTTCTCCAGAAAGTCGGCGGCAACGGTCAGCACCGCATAGGACCCGCCGAGCGCCTTAAAACTGCCGAGGCCCAGTCGCTCGCTCTCATCCTTGTAAAAGATCGCCCCCAGGTTCAGAGCCTGTGCAAGCGGCGCGAGGTCGCGAAGGGGCGACGCCTTGTAACTTGGCCAGGACTGAATTTCTTCGCGGGCAGCATCCGCCATCGCCACGGACATTACTTGGGAAAGATCGTCCGGAAACGGCCCAATTTCAGCAGTTCTCGATTGATGATCCTGCACAGTATTTTGCGGCATGGAGGCAAGCGTCATGGCGTATTGTCGCTTTCTGGGGCTGGAGTGCGGTTACTGTTCTTCGTTGATATCGATGGAAAAGATCACGCTGCGATCCTGGTCATCCTGGCCCTGGCCGTTGATGGCACGTTGCCCGGCAACCGGCACCAGAATGCCGCGTATCGTTCGATTGTTTGAGCATGTTATTTCCCAATCGCCGCCGATAAGGCCGTTTGCGGCCTTGGGCAGAAACCGGATCGTTCCGTCACAGGTTGTGTTGATGGGTGGCAGGGTAAAGGACATCTGGGTTGCGGTGCCCTGCTTACTCAGCAGGACCCGGGTTCCTACAAAATCCTGACCCTGCAACAGGGGCAGGTCGTACCAGATAAAGGCAAGGCGCACCGCATTCAGCGGCGCAAACTCGCGTGGATCATCCGGGTCCCGTAATTGTCGTTGCTGAACGGGTGCAACGTCCTGAACAGAGAGCGGTTCCTTTGAAAGGCTCTCGTCACCAACCGGCTGTGGTGCGGTTGCGACGGGGCTTTGTTGGGTGGGCGCTGGGGTGTTTGGCGAAGGGGCGTCCAGGCTACACCCCGTCACAAGACCCAGGCCGACGATCAGCCACGCTATATGGGAACAGCGGATCATTCTCACTGCTCCGTCAGGGCGAGGCGAAGACCCAGCAGGCCAAACGCACCGGCGAAGCTTCGTTTCAGCCACAAGACCGCTTTTGGTCTGGTGACAACATAATGCCTTGTGGTCGCGGCAAAAGCGCCATAGCCCACAAACACAATGAATGTCATACCCATGAAGATTACCGCCAGTAGCAGCATGAATCCCGTCGGGTTCTGGGTTCCCGCCGGCACAAACTGTGGCAGGAAGGCCAGAAAAAACAGCGACAGTTTCGGGTTGAGAATGTTCAACAAGAACCCGTTGAGAATGATCTTATGGGCCGGAATAGGCGTTGTGTTTTCTTTGATGTCCAGCGCGCTTCCGTCGCGCAAGATGCCCCAGGCCATGTAGAACAAATAGGCCGTGCCCAGATACTTGATGACTTCAAAGGCCAGCGCACTGGCGTGCAGCAATGCGGCCAGTCCGGCGATACTGGCGGCGATATGGGGCACAATCCCGAGCGTACAGCCAAAAGCCGCCAGAATGCTTGCCCGCCAGCCACGGCCCAGTCCGAAGGCCAGTGTATAAAGAACACCCGTACCGGGCAGGAGTACGACCACCAGGGATGTCAGGAAAAACTCAGGTGTCATGAAAAGACCTTTGCGTTGTTCAGGGCACCGAAACCAGAAGTATCAGGGTCCAGTCTTTCCCGTGTCTCTGCAAGATAAATCTCTGCAAAAAGTCCAGACTTGATGGCCATCCCTTCGGCGTTCAAGATACAGTTCTGATCTAATCGACTATGGACCTCCCGTTATGACGCACCCGGATATTCCGTTCACACCGCTTGTGAACAGCCTGCCCGCATCGACGCCTTTTGTGGGGCCCGAGACGCTGGAACGGATGCGCGGTTCAGCGTTTGATTTGCGGCTGGGGGCTAATGAGAGCCCGTTCGGGGTCTCACCCAAAGCGGCAGCTGCGATGCAGGCAGAGACACCGCGCATCGCCTGGTACGGCGATCCCGAAAACTACGATCTTCGCAAACGTCTGTCGGAGATCCATGGCGTCGCGATGGACGAGATTTGTGTCGGGGCGGGAATTGACACGATGCTGGGGGTGATCGTGCGGATGATTGTGCCGCAGAGAGCGCCGGTTGTGACCTCTCAAGGCGCATATCCAACCTTCAATTATCAGGTTGCAGGATATAGTGGCCGTCTCGAAATGGTACCCTATGTCGACGATCATGAGGACCCCGACAGCCTGATTGCGGCGGCAAAGGCTCATTCTGCACCTCTGATGTATATTTCCAATCCGGACAATCCGATGGGGACATGGCACGGTGCCGACAAGATCGATGAGATGATCAAACAGGTTCCAGCCGGCACTTTGCTGGTACTGGATGAGGCCTATATCGAATTTGCGCCAGAGGGGACCGCACCGGCGATTGATACCAGCAATCCGAGGGTCATTCGAATGAGGACCTTCTCAAAGGCTTATGGAATGGCGGGCGCGCGTATTGGATATGCGATCGGGCATCGTGATTTGATCACCGGGCTGAACAAGATCCGCAACCATTTTGAGGTCAACAGGTTGGCACAGGTTGGTGCTTTGGCGGCGCTTGACGATGATGCTTTCATTGCCTCGGTTCTGGATGAGCTGGCACGAGGGAAGGCCGATATCGCGGAAATGGCGGCGGCCCACGGCATGACAGCTCTACCGTCCGCGACCAATTTCGTTGCCGTCGATGTCGGCGGACCGGACAAGGCCAAAGCGATACTTGAGAGATTGGGCGAGAAAGGCGTTTTCATCCGGATGCCCGGCGTTGCACCACTCAATCGTTGTATTCGGATCTCGGTCGGGACAGCCGCTGAGAGGTCAGCATTCAGGACAGCATTCGATTCCGTGTTGGCGGAACTGGTGGCTGCTTGAATTAAAGTTGAAACCAAAATTCTGATAAAATCTATGGGGCGTTGAGCGAAATGCCCCGATGCCTAGGGAAGGAAGATCAATGGCAAGCTCGCGGAAAGTCATCATTACCTGTGCGGTCACGGGTTCCATTCACACACCGACAATGTCCGAGCATTTGCCGATCACGCCTGACGAGATCGCGACCCAGGCGATTGAAGCGGCAGAGGCAGGGGCATCTGTTCTTCACCTCCATGCGAGGGAACCGGAAGACGGGCGACCGACACAACATCCAGACGCCTATATGAAATTCCTGCCGCGGATCAAACAATCAACCGATGCTGTTGTGAACATCACAACCGGCGGCGGTCTGGGCATGTCAATTGAAGAGCGTCTTGCGCCTTCTCTTGTGGCGGAGCCGGAGGTTTGCTCGCTCAATATGGGCTCAATGAATTTCGGGATCTTCCCATTGCTCAATAAATATCCTGAATGGAAATATGATTGGGAACCGCAATATGTTGCGGGTACCAAGGCGAGCCTCTTCAAAAACACATTTGAAGACATCGAAGGCATCCTGACCCAGATGGGGGATAAGGGCACAAGGTTTGAGTTTGAGTGCTATGATGTGGGCCATCTCTACACGCTGAAATATTTCTATGACCAGGGGTTGGTAAAGGCACCACTCTTCATCCAGTTCGTTATGGGAATTCTGGGCGGGATTGGCGCC
Organism: Alphaproteobacteria bacterium; assembly: GCA_963691885.1. Classification (GTDB taxonomy): domain Bacteria; phylum Pseudomonadota; class Alphaproteobacteria; order UBA8366; family Aestuariispiraceae. The sequence continues at coordinate 4,709,874 of OY829843.1, read as the reverse complement.
GATACAGAAAACCTCGTCCATCTGAAGCGCACGGCGGACAAACTATTCGGCGACAAGTTCCAATGGTCGATCCTGGGGGCCGGCCGGGCGCAGATGCCATTGGCGGCCGTCGCGCTTTCCATGGGCGGTAATGTGCGTGTCGGGCTTGAAGACAGTCTTTACATCGATCGAGGACAGCTGGCCGTTTCAAATGCGCAACAGGTCGCCAAGGTGAAAGGCATAATTGAAAGCCTGTCGATGGAGGTCGCGACCCCGGATGAGGCGCGCGAGATGCTGCAGCTCAAAGGCGGGGATGCGGTCAAGTTCTAAAGGATTTCGATTATGAAAGTCTTCTTTCAGAAAGGCCAAAAGGTCCATAACCCGGAAAGCTTCATCGTCATGGGGGCGGTGAAGCCCAATCCGGAAACTCCGGAACGGGCGGATCGCCTGCTTGCTGCGGTTCAGGCGGACGGGCATGAAATCGTTGAGCCGGATGATCATGGATTGTCAGTAATCTCTGCCATTCACAGTCCGGACTATATCGATTTCCTGATGACGATTTATGATCGCTGGATCGCGGCCCCGAATGCTGCCAGTCAGGTCATCCCCAACGCGCATCCAAACCGTTGGATGCCGATTTCAAAGACCACGGCACCTGTTGGCCTGGCGGGTTATTATATGGCCGATACGGGCTGCCCGATATCCAAGGGCACCTGGGAGGCGGTCTATGACAGTGCGCAGAGTGCGGCAAGCGCCACAAAAGCTGTAATGGAGGGTGAGCGGGCCAGCTACGCGCTTTGCCGTCCACCGGGGCATCACGCCTTCACCGATATGGCGGGTGGGTTTTGTTTCGTGAATAATTCCGGTCTCGCGGCACAGATGCTACGGTCGCAGCATGATCGTGTGGCGATCCTGGATGTAGATGTTCACCATGGAAACGGCACGCAGGGCATGTTCTATGATCGCAGCGATGTCCTGACGGTTTCAATTCATCGCGACCCGATTGATTATTACCCTTACTTTTGGGGGCACGCCCAGGAAACAGGAGAGGGGTCAGGAACCGGGTACAATCTGAACGTCCCTTTGCCGAAGGGGACGGGTGATGATGCCTATATGCCGGCACTTCATGAGGCGCTGACACGTATAGCACGTTTTCAGCCGGGTGCGCTTGTCGTTGCACTTGGACTGGACGCATTCGAAGGGGACCCTCTGAACGGATTATCCATCACAACAGCTGGCTTTGCCAGAATTGCGGGAAAAATTGCAGCGGTGAACCTGCCGACAGTGCTGGTACAGGAGGGCGGTTACCTTTGTGACGAGTTGGGGGCCAATCTCGCTTCCTTCCTGCGCGGTTTCGAAGGCAGATAGATACATGCTCGGCGAATACCTTCCCTCTGGGTCCCTGTTCACAGCGTTCCTGATGGCAAGCTTCGTTCTGGCCGTCACACCGGGGCCGGGTGTCTTTTACGTCGTGGCCCGTTCGGTTTTACAGGGACGCCGGTACGGACTTGCCTCTGTCGTCGGTATCGCGATCGGGAATTTCGGCAATGCGGCTGGCGCATCCTTGGGCCTCGGCGCGCTGTTTGCTGTATCTGCCCTGGCGTTCGATGTCGTGAAATGGGCCGGCGCGCTCTACCTGATCTATTTGGGGATACGAATTCTGACATCGGGCCGCTCGGAAACAGCTGGAGCAAGGCCAGAGCCAGCCAGTCTGAAGAGGATCGCTGTGGACGGTTTTGTAGTTGCACTTTTCAACCCCAAAACCGCGATCTTCTTTGCAGCGTTTCTGCCGCAGTTCATCAACCCGGCAGGTAACGTGATTGGTCAGAGTCTGCTCCTGGGGGGGATCTTCGTTCTCATTGCAGCCGCAACAGATGTTGTTTATGCCCTGACAGCCAGTCAGATGTCGGCCCGCTTCACGCGGTCGGCGTCGGCCGGAAAACTGGGGCGTTATCTCTCAGGAGGTGCCTTTATTGGCCTCGGCGTTTTCACAGCAGTGGTTGGCTCTCAGTCAAAGGGTTAGACGGCGATGACCGATACGGTCGACTTTCTCGTGATTGGTGCTGGTATTGCGGGCGCTTCGGCGGCCGCCTTCCTGGTTGACCATGGAAGTGTGTTGATTGTTGAGGGCGAGGAGCGACCGGGAACCCATACTACTGGACGATCAGCCGCGACATGGATCCGCAACTATGGACCAAGGGATGTTCGGGCGCTGACGGCGGTTACCCGACCTTTTCTGGACGATCCACCGGATGGATTTGCAGAATTTCCCCTGTTGAAAACGCGGGGGGAATTGCTGATCGCCAAGCCCGGTGATGAGGCCTTGCTGGATACCGAGCAGGAAGACGCCGTCGGGATGGAGCGGTTGGACCCTGATGAGGTAAAGGCGCTTTTGCCTTCAGTGCGTGCCGGGACTGTTTCGGCGGGCCTTTTTGACGCAGATGCACAGGACATGGATGTCGACGCGTTGCTGCAGGGATTTCTGCACCTTGCCCGCGCTGGGGGTGCCCAACTTCTCTGCAATGCCCCGATCACCGAAATTCGGAAGGATGGCAAGGCTGGTTGGCGGGTCCGCGCTGGCCCGTCGGATTTTGTGGCAGGCAAGATTATCAATGCGACGGGTGCCTGGGGTGACGCGGTCGCAGCACTGGCTGGTATTCAACCCGTTGGTTTGGTGCCCAAACGACGCAGCATCGGGGTTATCGATGCCAGTGAGCAATGGGGTGATCTGATGTCCTGGCCCCTCGCAGCCGCGGTCGATATGAGCTTTTACGTCAAACCCGATGCGGGAAAATTGCTGGTCTCACCGGCGGATGAGACCCCAATGGACCCGCATGACGCCTATCCGGAAGACTTTGATATCGCGCTTGGCATTGACCGGATGCAGCAGCATCTGGATATCGATGTACACCGCATTGAGCATAGCTGGGCCGGCTTACGGACTTTCTCGCCGGATGGATCCCTGGTTAACGGACCAGACCCAGACCATCCTGATTTTCACTGGTTGGTGGGACAGGGGGGCTATGGCATTCAGTCCAGTTATGGGATGGCGCTGGTCGCCGCCGCCCTTGCCAGCGGATCTGAATTGCCAGCGGTCATTCAGAAAAGCGGACTAGACGTCGCGAGCATCTCGCCCGCCAGATTCAGAGCCTGAACAGAGGTCTCAGTTTTACACCGATTGCGTTACCGGCCAGGGCGGAAACCATCCAGAGAATACCGTGCAGACTACCTGACGCTGTGCCGCTGAAGAACGCACCGATATTGCAGCCAAAGGCGAGACGCGCGCCGTATCCCAGCATCAGCCCACCAATCACAGCGGCGAGCGCTGGGCGCAGGCCAATCCGAAAACCCGGCGCGTATTTACCGGCTATGCCCGCGGCGGCCAGGGCCCCGATCATAATTCCAAAATTCATCAATGAGGTGACATCGCGGAAAATGTCGCGGTCCAAAGCAGCTGCCCGCCTTTCCCAATAGGGATAGTCCGTGATGGCAATTCCAAGCCCATCGGCGCCTTTCGCGCCCCATAATGCGAAAGCGGAGGTCACGCCCCAAGGGCGTCCTGCAAGGGCGAGTGTCGCAAAATTCAGCAGCGCCAATGCTATCGCGCCCCAAACCCAGGGCCAGGCACCGCGCCAGAACCGGGGTCGGTGGTGATCTCCCTCACGATGGTGGGAGACGAGGGAGCCGTGCCGCCGCCTTTCAATCCAGACGCTAAACGCGGCAATCGTCGCAAAAACGCTCAGCGCGATCGCCAGGGCTGGCACAGCCCCAAAGGTTTTGACGATGGATATCGAACCGAGCGAAGGCAGGCTTAACCACCAGCTCAAGTGAAGCGTTCCAATAACAGAGCCGATAACGAAGAAGAGCAGGGTAATGACCATGCGACTGTTGCCACCACCGACAGTAAACAAAGTGCCGCTGGCACAAGCCCCGCCCAATTGCATGCCGATCCCGAAAATGAAGGCCCCTATGGCAACTGAGAAACCGAAGGGGGCAACAAAGCCGCCAACCCGCCTGTCAAATAGGGTGCCTGCTTCAAGCACCGGATAGAACATCAGGCAGGCGAGTGCCAACATCAACATCTGCCCGCGGATACCGGCCCCTTTCCCCTCGCTCAAGAATAATCGCCAGGACCCGGTGAACCCGAAACTGGCTGTATACAGCACCCCTCCCAGTGCCAACCCGACCACGAACAGGCCCGCAATGCGCGCACCATAGGTCGTCCCGACATGGATCAGTATCAGGGCTGAGAGAATACAGGCCAGGACAATCGCAAACAGGTTTCGCGGTGAGGATTGCCAATATTGGGTAAAGGCCGCCATGGGGGAACTCTTCCTGTGTTTGATAGCACAACAAACATCAGTATAGCGAAGCGGCCTTTCACAGCCCCGTCACAATCGCGCGATGAACCCTATTGGTCTTCGCCGCCAAACTCGTTCAGGATAGCGTCGCTGTGTTCCCCAATCGCCGGGACCCTTCCCAAGCGATCCTGTCCTCCGTCCACAATGGCGGGCGGTGCAACAAGTTGGGCTTCGTGTCCGTCAGGTAATGTCGCGGGCAGGGTGCGAAGCTGCGGATGCTTGATCAGGTCTTCGACCTCATTTACCGCGCCAAAGGCAATGCCGGCCTCTTTCAGGCGGGAGGACATTGTAGGCCGGTCGAAACGCTGGAAGCTGCCACTGACGATGACATCCAGGGCAGGCCGATTTTTGACCCTGTCCACCATCGTGGCAAAACGGTCATCGCTGGCGAGGGTCCCATTACCCAAAATCCTGTCACAGAAATTCTGCCATTCCCGCTCGTTCTGAATGCTGATCAGCAAGAGCGCACCGTCAGCGCATGAATAGGCACCGTAGGGCGCGATACTGGGATGGTTCAGGCCGATGCGCTTCGGCGCATTGCCGCCATAGCGGGTTTGCAGATAGGGGACCGACATCCACTCCGCCATGCTGTCGAACAGGGAAACCTTTATGCTGGCGCCCTGGCCGGTTGTTTGTCGCTTGTTCAGGGCCTCGAGAGCAGCGGAATAGGCATAAAGTCCGGTGGTGATATCGCAAACCGACACGCCGACACGCCCCGGCCCCTCGGCGCGGCCGGTTACCGCGGTCAGGCCGCTCTCTGCCTGAACCAAAAGGTCATAGGCCTTCATGTCTTGATAGGGACCGGTTTCGCCGTATCCACTGATATCAATCGTGATCAGGCTAGGGTATTTTGCCCGAAGTTTTTCAGAGCCAAACCCGGCGCGTTCCGCCGCGCCAGGTGCCAGGTTCTGAATGAAGACATCCGCTTTGGCCAAAAGGTTTTCCAACAGGGTCTTGTCCTCTTCCCGTTTGATATTGAGGACGAGCGACTGTTTTCCCCTGTTGAGCCACACGAAATAGGTGCTTTCGCCATAAACAGCCTTGTCGTAGGCACGGGCGAAATCTCCGACATCCCGTTCGATCTTGATAACACGCGCCCCTGCATCGGCGAAGCGCATCGTGCAATAGGGCGCGGCGACCGCTTGCTCCAGGGCGACGACCAACAGTCCCGCCAAGGGGCCAGAACTTGAGGCGCTTGATTGATTCATCACTTTCACTCTACCAAAAATTGAAGGACGTACAGCATTTTGTACTAAACAAGGATTTATGGTTTAGTCACCTGGATCTTTGAGTTCCCATTGGATGAGCAACAATCTGGCGCAATGCATGTCGGGTGACAATAGAATGAGTGTTGGTGGTCCGGTGTTGCGCGCGGGGTTGATGATCCTTGTGCTGCTGGGGCTATCCATAGCTGCTATCCTTTATTTTCTGGACGCCACAGCCAAGCGGGAAAACCGCCTCTCTGAGATATCGCAAACGCATCTTGTGGAAACCGCGTTAGAAGGCACCATAAGCTCGCTTACCAACCGTGTCAGCGACGTCAGCTTCTGGGACGAGGCGGTGAGCGAGGTTTCGCGAGAGGAATTCGACAACGACTGGGGCGATGACTATATCGGCGTTTACTATAATGAGGCATTTGGCATCGATGGCAGTTTCATTCTATCGCCTGATAGACAGCAGATATATGCCTATACACCAGACCTTGAACAACTGACATTCGAAGGCCTTTTGGGACATTACGCTGAGTCATTTTTTGCGACCCTCCAGGACGCTGGTATGCATTTCAGCTATTCTCAATACACGTTCGTTGAGATGGAAGGTGAGGTTTTTCTCGTTGCCGGCGCACCGGTCACACCTGAAGACCCCACGGCAGAACAACTGGAACCCGCACCCAGATCGGTCATCGTTCTCTTTCAGAAGCTGTCGGAAGGAATGCTTGCCGATATTTCGGATAAGTATCTGGTCGATCGACTGCATGTGGTTGATATGGAAGTCGATTTGGAAGAACGGGTTGCCCTGGAGATCAAGAATATTGATGGCATGGCAATTGGACGCCTCGCGTGGTTTCCGGCGCGGCCGGGCGACGATCTGATGCGGGATCTGTTTCCGAAGCTTATTTTGATCTGCAGTATGCTTTTGCTCTTCGCGATCGCGACACTGTATTTCTGGACGCGTTCCATTCATGAGGCCAGTGCGGCCAAAACGCTATTTCTGGGCAAAGTCAGTCACGAACTGCGCACGCCGATAAACCCGATTGTTGGCTTCGCAGATGCAATGGCGCACGAGATTCGCGGACCGTTGCCCGAACCGTATAAAGAATACGCGAGGGACATTGCGAAGAGTGGACGACTGTTGGCTGGCTTGGTCGAAGATTTGCTGGATGTGACAAAGGTTGAATCAGGGGCCCTTCGACTGGATGAAACCAGGATTGACGTTAAGTCTTTGGTAGACAGCGTTTGCCAAGCGTTTTCGATCCGACCGCAAGAGCGCGACGGGTCCAAACGGGTTGGGGAGCATATGACTGTTTCTTGTGCGTTTTCGGATCCGTTGCCAGCATTGCGGGGAGATGAGCGGCGAATCCGACAGATCCTTATGAATTTGCTGACAAATGCGGAACGGCATTCCGGTGGTTCCGAAGTTATGGTGGATGTATCGGCACCGGACGGTGCGATTGTGGTTTCGGTTCGTGACAATGGCATTGGCATTGCCGAGAAAGATATCGGGGCGTTGTTTCAGCCCTTCTCACAGCTGGGCCATACAAAAAAAGAGGAACCTTCTACCGGTGCCGGTCTTGGACTGGTCCTGTCTCGCGAGTTGATGCGGTTGCATGACGGGGATCTAACACTTGTCGGAGGGGAGGGGACAGGTGCTGAGTTCAGGATGATATTTCCGCCTGAACGCAGTGTAAGCTAACTCTTTTCCGACTTGCCCCGACCTAGCAGGGAAAACACCTATCCGTGAACCAAGGGCCTCTGGTTTCCTGAAGTATGGATCCTATCTAGGGGTGGTGACACTGTATTGGTGCCCCGTCTCGCTCACGGGCTGACTGTAAAAGGATTAGGTATATGATGAGGATCTGGTCTGCACGCGTTCCGGTTTTGGGCGCTTTACTGTTCTTGGCAGCCTGCGCCGCAGGCGGCCCGCGTCATGTCGCCTCCAATACTGTGACAGAAACCTATCCTTTTGAACGGCCGTCTTACTGTCGGTCGGTTATTGCCGGGGAATTGCAGAATATTGGCGTGAACGCTGACGAGATTGCATCAATCAAATACACCGTGCTTTATCGCAACTCGAGCCTGACCGATAACAGGGTCGAGGGCTATGAGGCCTGGGTGCGTTTGAAAGACAGGTCGGGTGCACTGGTCATCATCGTTGACGAAGGCAGCTGCTTTACTCAGCAGGTCTACACCAGGGCTGGCTTGACCATCGATGGGGTCCGATCTTTTTAACCGCTACAGGACCTAAGAGCGTTCCTTGAAGGCGCTGAATGTGACGTCAGGGTTCTGTTCAATCTGGTAATTCAACTCCCAGGAATTGCGGGCGAGGAAGACGGGTTCGCCATCGCCATCTTCGGCCATGGCGGATGAATTCGTGCTGATCAGGCTGTCCAGTTTTCCCTTGTCGTCGGAATAGACCCAACGGGCTGTCTCAAAGGGGGCTGGTTCCAGGCCGATCTTGACGCCGTACTCCTGTTCCACCCGGGTGATCAGGACATCGAGCTGCAATTGTCCGACGACCCCCACAATCCAGTCGCCACCGAGTGTCCGTTTGAAGACTTGCGTAACCCCTTCTTCGGCTAGGCTCACCAGGGCCTTACCCAGATGTTTTGACTTCATTGGATCATCTAGGCGGACCCGCCGCAGGATTTCCGGAGCAAAATTCGGGATACCGGTGAAACGCAGGTTTTCCGCCTCGCTCAACGTATCACCAACACGCAGCGTGCCATGGTTTGGTACACCGATAATGTCGCCGGGCCAGGCCTCATCCGCCAGTTCGCGGTCCTGCGCAAAGAACATGATCGGGTTGTGGATCGCCATCTGTTTGCCAGACCGGATATGGTTCAATTTCATGCCACGGTTAAATTTGCCGGAACAAACCCGCATAAAGGCAATACGATCCCGGTGCTTAGGATCCATATTGGCCTGCACTTTGAACACAAATCCGGTGACTTTTTCTTCAGCGGGCTGGACGTCACGCAGATTGCTGGTTTGAGGTCGCGGGGCAGGGGCGTTTGCGCCGATCCCGCCCAGCAATTCGTTAACACCGAAATTGCGTAGGGCGGAGCCAAAGAAGACAGGCGTCAGATGGCCGGCCAGATAGGCGTCGAGGTCAAATGGCGGGCAGGCTTCCTTGGCAATGCTGGCCTCATCCCGCAATGCGTCGGCCTGCTCTTTTGGTAAGTGGTTATCGATGGCGGGATCGTCCAACCCCTCTACGTGAATGATCTCAGCCGCCCCCTCATCGCGCAGAAGGATCAGGCGGTCATTGACCAGGTCATAACATCCGAGGAAGTTCCGCCCCATGCCGATCGGCCAGCTCAGCGGTGTTACATCTAGTGCCAGCGTTTCTGCCACCTCATCCATGATCTCGAACGGATCGCGGGATTCCCGGTCCATCTTGTTCACAAAGGTGGTAATCGGGATATCGCGCAGGCGGCAGACCTCAAACAGTTTCAGGGTTTGCGCCTGGATCCCGCGGGCTGCATCGATCACCATAACCGCAGAATCGACAGCGGTCAGCGTCCGATAAGTGTCTTCAGAGAAATCTTCATGGCCCGGCGTATCGAGGAGGTTGTAGATATTGCCGCCATTCTCGAAAGTCATGACGGAGGTTGTGACCGAAATGCCGCGTTCCTGTTCGATCTTCATCCAGTCGGAGCGGGCACGTCGTCGGTCCCCTTTGGCCTTCACTTCACCAGCCAGATGGATGGCACCCCCAAGCAACAGAAGCTTTTCTGTCAGGGTCGTCTTGCCCGCATCAGGGTGGGAAATGATCGCAAATGTGCGCCTCTTGGCGGCGGCGGCCCCTGCGGTGGATGCTGACATGATACTCTCTGAATGTGGCGGTTGCTGTGGCATTGTTTATCGCCCTCCTTGGTCCGGTGCAAGGGACGTGATCCGGTGGGCGCAGCAGGTGCACTGACCTTGGCGCATGGGTGTTGTGCCGGTATTGCAATTGTGTTCCGACAAAAGCAGGCGTAGGAACGAGTCATGACCCAAATCACGGCCTCAAATCCCGCCCTTGCCCCGGCAAGATCGGCCAATGGCATCTTTTTGATGCTGTTTGCCGTTCTGATCTTTGCCGCCCAGGATGTTGTCACCAAATTTCTTGGTGCGAATTTCCATGTCAGTCAGATACTTCTGATGCGCTTCGCCGCTTTTGCGGTGTTTGCGGCCTGGCTGGCGCACCGGAAACAAGGTTTGGGGTCTACGATCCGCAGCAAGCACCCGGTTCAGCAGATTGTTCGCTCTGCTTTGCTCACCGGCGAGATCGCGCTTTTCGCCTTCATTGTCTATTCGATGCCTCTGGCGGATCTTTCGGCACTGTTTGCCGCGACGCCGCTGATTGTGACCGCGCTTTCGGTTCCGTTCCTGAAAGAAGACGTCGGTATCCGCCGCTGGCTTGCTGTTGGCGTTGGCTTTATTGGGGTTTTGATCATCCTGAGGCCGGGAATGGGTGTGATGCACCCCTATGCCTTGCTTGGGATCTTCGCCGCCTTTGTTTTCGCAATCTACATCATCATGACACGCCGCCTGAGCAGAACAGACAGCAACGAGACCTCGCTGCTCTATCTCGCCTGGACGGGTTTTGTGATGAGCGCTACGGTCGGCCCGTTCTTCTGGGTCTGGCCGGATGCCTATAGCTGGATGCTATTATTGACGCTGGCAATGACATCCATCCTCGGACACACATTGTTCGTGATGGCACTGGAAGTGACACCGGCGGCCGTCCTGCAACCATTCCAGTACACCAGCCTGGTTTGGGCAGCACTCTTTGGATTCCTGATCTTTGGGGATATTCCAGACCGCTATACAGTGTTGGGAGCCGCAATCATCGTGGCGAGTGGCCTTTACACGCTCTACCGCGAGAGGGTAAGGGCCCGCACAGGCTGATTTTGCGGATTACTGCCGAACCAGCTTCCAGAGCAAGAGACGGCCATTCCCGACTTTCTTTTGACTGTGCTCGCCGCTCGCAAGCGAACCGGTGATGTAGTTGCTACGGGCATAGGCCCCTCGCCAACCATATGTCAGTTTAAAGGTGCCGTCTGTTTCGACATCTATGTCGATATTTACGCCGGAAAAAGCCGTTGTTTGGATGCTATCGCTGAATTTGCCGCCGACGACAGTAATCTCGTCGTCAAATTTCTCACCCGGTGAATTCAGCTGTGTTGCATAGGCACCACCGCTGGAACTGATCACCTCAAGATAAAGGCGATAGGTACCGTCATAGGGTTCTGCTTGGTCAGTAAGAGCAGCTGTCTGGGGGGCATAGCCGTTTTCGGCACGGTTTCGGGCAATCGCCGCGAAGGTGCCGTTTGGAAACTGGTTCAGATAGGCCTGATAGTCCGACTTTCTGGAGCTGAATTTGATACTGTCCCAGAAGAGTGCATCTGCCGCGCTGTTATCAGGCTGCGAAGAGGGCAATGCTGATTGTGGTGCGGCTGAAAGCGACGCGATCCTTGCCCGCGCGACATCGGCGTAAATGCCATCCGGATAGCGCGCTAGAAACGCTTCATAAGCCGCCAGATCTGACGCGCCTCTGATGCCATTCCAAAGTTCCCGTTCTTCCTGTCGTTCCAGTGTAATAGCTTGCTCTGCCTGTTCCTTTTGCAATTGTGCGATGCGACCCCGGGCCAGGGTTGCAAACTGGCCATCCGGGTATTGCTGCAAATAGGCTTCGAATTGGGCAATATCGTCGCTCATCTGGATGGATTGAAAGAAAACAAGATCGCCTGACGCCGCAGACGGGGCAGAAAGGGCGGCAATACGCTGCTTCGCGATCGATGCAAAAAGGCCGTCCGGATATTGTGCGAGATAGGCTTCGAACAGGGCCGGATCATCGACCTGACTGATCGATTTCCAGTATTCGATTTCAACCGTCTGCGGGGCAGGGTTCAAACTGGCAACTTGGGGGGCCGCTTCGACAAAGTTGAATTCGCCGGTCAGGGATGAGGATTCCCAAGGAACCTGCTTTTCACCCGTCCGCTCCATTACTTGTATGCGGACCCGCTTAAAGACCTGTTCAATGGGAATGCCGGGTTCTTTGATCGCCCGTGACAGGGCCTGAGTGTAGGGGCTGTTGGCGCCTGTACCATCGCTGGCAACACGCCCCGGTGCGGTGGAATAGGCCAGAAGTGTGCCGTTTGGCGCATCCATTTTCGCCAGACCACGATCCACCGAACGGGTTGTCGCCTTAAACGGATTGTTACGGCACGCGTCAAGAATGACGATGTTCAGCTTGCCACCCGCCCGTTCCAATTGACTGAGCATTGTGCTGGCCCGGACGGCTTCCAGATCAATATCCACCTCGTCTTCAATCCGGGCACCGATCGGAACCAGGTAATTCTCACCCTGATACTGCAGGCCGTGTCCCGCGTAGTAGAATAGCGAAATGGTGTCGGGGCCGGCTTCTTTCACCTTGCGGGAAAACCGCACCATGGCACGTCCCATTGCGCGCTCATCCGCGTCGATTTCTTCCAGAACTTCAAAACCGACATCGCGCAGGGTCCTTGCCATCAAGGCCGCATCTGATGCGGGATTTTTCAACGCCCCTTCCTGATAGGCGCTGTTGCCGATCACCAGGGCGATCCGTGACGGCGCTGCCAAAGCATCCCCGACCGTGATGGTCATCGTTATTGTGAAAGCGACAAACGCTGAGAGAAAGAAACCCGGGTGATACAAAGAAGTCATTTCAAAACCTGATCGAACTGATTTCACTTAAAATAAGAGTACCAAATTATGCCAATTTTTCAATGTTCAGAGCTGAACATGCCTATTGACGCAAGGGCGATAGATCCGCCCCCGCATCTGCTGCCTGTTGCATCGTGCTGGCGACCTCCAAAAGCATCTTGTTTCGAACCGCTTCGGAGAAACTGAGATTCTGATCCGCAATCTGGACGAAGGCCCCGAACCCGCCAATCACGTCACGTTTATAGTGCTCTTCGAGGGGCATGCCGCCCGGACCAGGATAGCCGCCCCCGCGTGATTTTACGACGAGCGCGTTGATGGTTATGCCTTTGGCCACGGCCTCGTCCCTTGAAACGGTTATATGGCGACCGCCCCGGTTGGGCCCGTCGCCGGAGACATCGATGATGCGCCGCAGGCCTTCGTACTCGTTGGTTTCAATCAGGACAGTTGAATAATCGATCGCGGACGAGATTGAATTGTATCCCCATGCCTTTCTGGGTGCTGTGGCCAGTTCGGCGGCAAACGCCTTTGCGCTTTCTGGCCCGTCAATGATCGTCCAGTCGACAATGGTGTAAACCGCGCTGGCGTCTCCCCATTCGACATAGGCGATGGCTGTCTTTCCATAGAGACCACCTGTCATCAGGGCCAGAATGCGTGGATCGATTACAGCGTCGGCATAGCCCTGCCGTTGGAGGGCCAGTTCCTCGTCATCGATTGAGCCTGACCCATCGGCCGCCAGCACCAGTTCCAGATCCACCTTCTCCTTCGCCTGCGAGACATTGATGCCGACCAAGAGGACCATGGTCATTGCGCAACACAGACCGCGCAAGATAGAGCTGGAAAAGATCGAAAATGTCTCAAATCGTTCTGGCAACACACACATCCTCTCAGTTGATGGATTCAGTCTTGCAGGATAGGGCTGAAAAACCGCATCGTAACTGTGACATGATCGACAATTCTCAAACCGATCGGGCCACCCTGATATCCCGAAACATCGACGCGCTGCGGCGGGTCCTGCCCCCCGATATGCTGCAAAGCCTCTCCCCTACACAGCCTACACCACTGAAACTTGTAGCAGAAGAGGGGGGTGAACTGAATGTGGATTTGGGGGGGCAGACCCTTTATGCGGGGGGTGCTCACTACTTTACCAAGGCCCAAGTTGATCGTTTTTTGGCGGATCCAAAACGCTTTCTGATAAACCCACCGAATTTAGACTCGGACTGGATCAAGGGAGAGCGCGGGTTTTACGAAGCGTTGCAGGCAGATTTCGGACCTTTGCCGCCAAACCCAAAGGAGGCGAATACAGAAGTTAACGACCCCGCATTGACGGTCGGGGCGCTCGTTTCTTTCGGCATCGGTCTGGGATTTCATTTGCCGCGGCTTGTGAGGGCATTGAACTTTCGGGATTTGATCCTGGTTGAACCCGTTGTGGAATTCATGCAGCTCAGCCTGACCTGCTTTGACTGGGCGGGCCTGATAGAACAGCTTGAGGGCAGGGGCGGTACCCTGACGGTATTGCTGGATAACAACCCGGCAAGGCTTGCTATTCAGGTTTTCGAGGCGCTGCGCCTTCGGCCTTTTTCCCGTATCGACGGCTCGCTCGGGTACCGGCATTACGCCAGTCCTGCACTGAATCAGGTCTTTGATCAGTTTGGCGAGATGCTGCCGACGCTGGGCAGTTCCAAAGGCTTTGTCGAAGATGAATGCCTGATGCTGCGCAATGCGGTTGGTAATTTTGGCCTTGTAAGGGCGTATTTTGCGCCCCCTGATCTGCCAATTGAAAACCCGCCGCCGGTGATCATTGTCGGCAGTGGTCCGTCGTTGGACCGGTCCATCGACCAGATTGTGCGCCTTCGCGAAAATGCGATCCTCGTTTCCGGCGGTACCGCGTTGAGTGCCTTGCTAGAACATGGCCTGCGTCCGGACCTGCATTGTGAGGTAGAGAATGTCGCCAGTGTTTATGACGGGGTGAAAATGACGGCAGATCGCTATGATCTGTCGGATCTGACGCTGATTGGCGCCGCAACCCTTGATCCGCGATTGGCCCGCCTGTTTGGGCAGGTTTTCTTCTATTTTCCGGACGGGATTACCACGACGCATTTGTTTGCCGGAAAAACCGGTTCCTGGCGACAGGCGGCTCCGTCGGTCACCAATCTGGCGCTCAGGGTCGCCAAAGCCATTGGCGCGCGAGACGTCTATCTGTTTGGCGTTGATATGGGCGCGGTTGAGCCGGAGCAGCACCACTCGAATTCATCCTACTATAATTGGTCCGACGATCCGTATTGGCGCTCCGCAGCCAATATGGACCGCTTTGATATCGCCGTGCCGGGCAATTTCCGGGATCAGGTTTTCACCAATCTGTCATTTCTTTACACCAAGAGTTTCTTCAACGCGTTTTGTACATCGAATCCCGAGATCACGGTGCATAACTGCAGCGACGGGGCACGTCTTGAAGGGGCAACATCTCAGGCGGCAGAGACTGTGACGCTGTCCAACCGCTCTGATATGCAAGGGCAGTCCATCCGAACCATGCTGATGCCATTCTGCACACCGGTTGAGGTTTTGCAGTCCGAACAGGACAGATCAGTTGCGTTGTATTCTGAAGCGCTTGTCGCCAAGTCCAACTCAATCGCCGCTGCAATAGAGTCCGCGGCCAACTTACCCACTCTACTCGATAGCCTGGACAGCATCATCTCAACCGACGACAGCAAACTTGGCGGCGAGGAGCGGGCCGCCAATGGCTTTTATCGGGGGACCATTCTCTTGCTTCTGCAATATGGATTTGCCCATTACAGACGGATGCCTGAGGGTGACAGGGAGCGGTTAAATGGCGCTTTTAAACTGCAGCTCTTGGACCAACTGAAGCGGATGAATGGTCTTCGAGATGCGGTTTTTGCCGAGGTCAAAGGTTCGGGCAAAGCCTCTTCCGATTAGCGTCCCTTGAAGACCGGTTTCCGTTTCTCGTTGAAGGCGGCGATGCCTTCTTTCAGATCTTCCGTCTCAATCAAGTGATTGTAACACGCGACCTCATGGCGTCTTGCCTCTCTCAGCGGCATATCAATGCCCCCATCCATGGATCGCATGGCTTGACGGATGGAAAGCGGGGCATTCCCGGCGATGCGCTTTGCGGTGGAAAGCGCGTCGCTTAACAGGGTTTCGGGGTCACAAAGGCGGTTTAGAATTCCCCAATCCAGTGCTTGATCGGCCGAAAAGGGAAGGCCTGTCAGAATAATCTCCTTCGCCCGGGCAAGGCCCGTGGCGCGCGGCAGGTTCTGTGTGCCGCCAACCCCCGGTATGAGGCCCAACGTGACCTCTGTCAGCGCAAATCGGGCCGAACGGGTGCCATAGGCAAAGTCGCAGGCCAGAACCATTTCGAAGCCCCCCGCATAGGCCGCCCCGTTGACCGCGGCGATGACCGGGTTCGGGCAATCCATCAGGGCATAGGCCATATTCTCGAACAGCACATGCTGTGTACGCCAGTCCGCCTCGCTCATCCCGTTGCGCTCTTTCAGGTCAGCCCCGGCACAAAAGGCCCGGTCACCCGATCCGGTCAGAACGACACAGCGGATATCTTCTGCCGCTGCGGGGCCGGTCCAGACCTCCAGCATCTCTTCGGCCATACGGGTATTGAAGGCATTGGCGATATTCGGTCGGTTCATTGTTACCAGCAACACATGCGGTTCTGGCTGGCTTAAAATCAAGTTTTCATAGGTCCCGGTCACGGAGATGCCCCACACAGTTATCAGTCAAACTCTGTTAAGGGGCAGGGTTGGACAATTTCGGGGAAAAATCCAGACCGGTTTGCTGTTGGAAACCGGAAAATCCCTATTTGGTTGTCGCGACGTAAACGCCATCCCAATCGGCGGGGAGTGGGTTTTCCTGGAATTCGGAAATCCGTTCCTTGTAGATCTCGTAAAATTCGGCCATCAGGCCGTCCATGAGTTTGCCATTGGCCTCACCAATCTCGATGGCCTTTTCCCATTCCTGCGCACGATAGGCGTCGAGGAAGCCGTTGTGGGACTGTTTCAAGTTTTGAAAATCGCTGCTGTCCAGCATGTCTTTTTCACCAAG
Source organism: Alphaproteobacteria bacterium (assembly GCA_963691885.1). Classification (GTDB taxonomy): domain Bacteria; phylum Pseudomonadota; class Alphaproteobacteria; order UBA8366; family Aestuariispiraceae. Next base: position 4,693,556 of record OY829843.1, on the reverse strand, counting down.
CAGGGTGAAGATGCGAACGGCCTCGGTTTTACCCTTCACCGCGATCAGGTCGAGTTCGAGGGTCGCAAACTCGTCTTCGACCTTCTTGTTTGTATCATCACCCAGAACGGTTTTGACACCATAGCTCTTGGATTGTCCTTCGAGGCGGGCGGCAAGGTTAACCGCGTCCCCAAGGACCGAGTAATCAAAGCGCTGTTCCGAACCCATATTGCCAACAACAACATCCCCGGTATTGATGCCGATCCCGATATTGAGCGGCAGATATTTCATACCCTCTTCTTCGGCTTCTTTCTCGCGAATGGCATTCAATGCTTCGAGTTCCCGGAACATGTCCAGGGCGGAGGCGCAGGCGGCGCGTTCCTGGTCCTCGATCTGTATGGGGGCATTCCAGAAGGCCATGATACAATCGCCCATATACTTATCGATCGTGCCTTTCTGGCGCAGGATCGCATCGGTCAGCGGCGTCAAAAGGCGGTTGATCAGAACGGTCAGGCCTTGCGGATCAGACTTATAGAGCTCGGAAATGGATGTGAAGCCACGCACGTCGCAGAACAACAGTGTCATGGCCCGGGTTTCCCCGCCGAGTGTGAGCTGATCGGGGTTTTCGGCCAATTGCTCAACCAGATCAGGGGAGAGGTATTGGGCGAAAGCGCCACGCACCTGTTTCTTTTCCGCAGCATCGCGGGCGTAGTTCGAAAATGCAAGGAAGAGATAGAGCAGGAAGGCGGTCAGGACCGGATAGACCGGGTCGAGGAACAGCAGATGCTGGTCAAACGAATACCACGAGTAGCCTACCATCCCGAATGCCAGGACAAGCCAGAAGGCAAGTGACACAAATGGCCCCAGGCGCGGCACCAGGACCAACAGAATGATGCCGCTGAACGCCATGAAGAGGATTTCCACCAGGTTCATTTCAACAGGATGGGCGAGATAGGTCTGCTGCAGGATGGACTCGATCAGGTTGGCATGGACCTCTACCCCCGGAAGTCGGGGTTCGATGGGGGTGGCACGAATATCGAGAAGACCAACCGCGGAGGTTCCGACCAGCGCCAATCGGCCTTGCAATCTTTCTACTGGAACCCGCTTCTTGATAATGTCCGCTGCCGACACGTAAAGCCGTGAGGAATAATCGCCTGTGTTAAACGTCGTCGGCTCTGCAAAATAGACCCAGACACGACCCTTTTCATCTGTCGGAACGGCGTAACCGGGTGTTCCCGGGACTTGTAGCACCACATCCTGAATACCGCCCTCATTCATTCGGACGAAAATGGAATTGCCGTTAAAGGCAACCCGCAACATTTCCATGGAAAGTGTCGGTTTAATTGTGCCCGCCACATTTGTGATCAGGGGGACGCGCCGAACAACCCCGTCAACTTCGTCATCGACGGAGAACAACGCCCTGCCAGACGCGGCCTCTTCAAGCGGCAACACATTATTGATCAGGCTGGGCTGGGTGACGATGTAGTCGTTAGGATCTCCACCCTTCCAGCCAAGGACAGACGTCGTATGGGCGACAGGAGGCGGGATATCGTCTTTCGGGGTTTTGGTCCCGGCCTGTCCCAGCACAGTCCGCATTGTTCGCATTGTCGCCGCCATTACGGATTCGTTCGATGGCAATTTTTGAAGTTGTTGAATCATAACTTCGTCGGCGCCGCGAATTGAATTTGCGATAGACTCAGGCGACGTGCGATCAGGTTCGGCAAAGACAACGTCAAAGCCGATAACAGCCATCCCATAATCGCGCGTGGCGGCGATCATGTCTGCGACCACGGTACGGGGCCATGGCCATTGTCCAATTTCCTCAAGGCTGCGTTCGTCGAAATCGACGATGACGACAGGGCTGGGATCTGACGGAGTTCTGGGTTTCAGACGGTTGTAGAGATCGAAGGTTTTGACGCGGGCGGTCTCAACCAGCGGCGGATCTACGATACGAACTCCAATCGTCCCGATCAGGATACCAAATCCGATCACTGTCAGCATACTGATCTTCCACCACGGCCCTTTTGGACGCTTGCGCGCGGGCAGCTTTAGCGTGGTGCGCATACGGGACCAAAATCCGGGACCTTTGTCGTCCGGTTCAGGGTCCGAGCGATTGATTACAGTATCGGTCATGACGCTTCATTAGTAATATCTATTGAAAAGCTCTGCACTAACTTTCTTGGTTAAAGTGTTAAATTCCAAGCGAAGTGCATTGAATTACTTGCATATGAGATGATTTGATTTGGCGTCGTGCAATGCTTCTCGTAGTCTTGGATACATGAAAACAGTAACGACAAAGAATTTGAAAAGAACGCTGACACCTCTGCTTGCCCTTTTGGTGATCTCAGGTTGCGCCGCTGTGCCTGGCAGTGATGAGGAGGCGACCATCAGCAATGCCGAACGCGCCCTTGCAAGCTCGCCCCCCACATACACGGTCGGGGATGAATACCGTTTTAACAATCCGGATGTTGTCTGGCGTGTGGTTGCGGTTCGGGGGGATCAGATCGACTGGGTCAGCGACACTGGCGACCGTCAGACGACGAGCGCGAACCCTTTAATGCCGGCGCTGGTTTGGGATAGCGAGACACGCGGTTCAGGAAGACGGCTGCTGAGCGACGGGACCGGTGCTCTGTTCCCGTTGAAAGTCGGCAACGAGATGACTTTCAAATCCACCGTCAGTACAGATAAGCCGCCCTATGCCTGGGAGTTTGATTGGGAATGCGCGGTTGTCGGGGAAGCGACTGTGACCTCGCCTGCCGGTGAATATAATACATTCGAGGTTGAATGTGGCCGTGGGACCAATCCAAAGGAACTCACCTTCTATTATGCGCCAACCGTCGGCCATTACGTCACGATGGAAATTGCCGGTGCATCGGAAGGCGAAATGATTGCGCGCCAGCTTGTTGCCTTCAAACGCACGATTCCTGGTGTAGAGGGGGCGGCCGAACAGATGGTTGCGTCCACGCCCGTCGTATCATCAACCGGCGTCTCTGAGCGCACGGGGTACAAGACGCCAGAAATGATTGCCAGTGAAGGGCAGGGTGAGGTCCCGCAACAATTGACCAACGCTCAGGCGATCTCCAGTCAGGCGGTCGCCGCCGCGCAACCAAAGGCATCCCCGGTGATTGTGAATCCGGGTGAACGGGCAGCGCCGCCGCCGCTGATCATGGATGGGCCAACGGATACACCGGTCCCATCGACCGGATCCGCGTCAGGACAGCGCGCGGTGCTGCCATCCTCTGTTGCCCAGGCGGTCTCGACCCTGGAACCGGCCCCCTCAACACTTCCGATGCTGGTGCCGGAGGGAAGCAAGGCAGGACCTGTTCAAGGGGTTGCAGTCCATCTTGCGTCTTACAAGTCAGAGGCGGGTGCCGTTAATGGCTGGTCCGTTCTGGAAAAGGCCAATCCCGGCCTTTTGTCTGGCATGCGGGCAGAGATCCGGCGGGTTAACCTGGGCTCAAAAGGGGTGTTCTATCGCCTCTACGGAACCGGTATTTCCGACAGCACAACAGCCGGCAACCTCTGCGCACAGTTTCAGCGCAGGGGACAATACTGCAAAGCAATCAGTTTGAGTTAAGGATGAAGCCCTGGGCTGGTGCCTCAGGTGCTGGTGCCTGCGCGGGTGGCGCGCCTGCTCCTGTGTCAGCCTGTCCACTTTGCTCCGTAACAGGAGGTGGAGGTGGTGGGGCGATCCGGGCATTGCTCGTGTTTGGATTAACCGCTGGTGCCGAGAGCGCTGGCAGGGATGCTTCCGGACTGTTCTTTTGCAGGACAAAGAAGCTGCCACCAGCAAGCAGGCCAACAACAATCCCGAAAATCAGGACCATTGTGCCAAGGATCGTGGCCGTCAAACGGCGCTGCGTCTTTAGCGTGTTTAGTTCCGCAATGGTTTGGTCCAGCTTGGAACTCAGATCCGTTTGACCTGTATTCATGTCCGATTGAAGGCGTAACAGGGCCGCTGACAGATCGGCGCGCAGTGCGCTATGGGCCTGCTGCACAGATTTGGATTCCGCCGCGATAATACGCAACGCAGCCCGAACCTGGGCCTCGACCGCCGATAAATGGGCGCGTAATTCCTCGCGTGACAGTTCTGTCATGAGCGTGCTCAACAAAAATTTTCAACACCTGAACACTCTGCAGCATGATCAGGTTTGAATTCCCTAAACTCTTTGCTGAAAGCTCTTGACGCATTTTCCAGTAAAGAGTGCTTTAGCCGAATCTCTCACACAGTGCTAAGGAATTCAATACAATAATATAAGGTTTTTCATGTAATCCTTGGGTTTTCTCTTGAGATAGACTTGTATTCATCAAGTAAACCTCCGTTGACGGAAGACAAACACCCTATTTGTATTGTGGTAAATAGGTAGGAAAAGGCGGCTCAGTTGGCGTCGCCGCTAGTCCTGCAACCGGAATATATTGTATCTCCCGCTGCAGTTTTCGCCGGATCGCCTGTCGAAAGTCCCGGTAGTCGGTTGCCTTAATAACAAACGAACCGATCCCGCCAATCACATCGCGGCGGAAGTAGATATCCAGCGTTCGGTCTTCCAAAAGAATTGCCAGCCCGTTTACGGTCACACCCTTTGAAACCGCAAAATCCCGGGCCTCTGTGACTTCAGGTCCGTTGTTGTTTCGTCCATCGGCTGAAACATCGATGGTGTTTCGGACCGCGTAGAAGGGGGAGGCGTCAAAAAGACGAAGGGAATGGTAGATCGCCGAAGAAATGGATGTTGAGCCGTGGGAACTGCTCCGAGGGATGGTCGCGATACGATCACCAATGCCGTCCGCGTTCTCTGCGGTGACACGTGTCCAGGGCAGAACGGTTACCTGACTCTGATTGCTGGACCATTGCACCAGTGCGATGGCGATGGAGGCATTGGGGCCGCTGGCAATCGCTTCCTTGATCTCCGGCTGTTTGAAAGCATCCCCGATGGCGCCCATCTGAAGATAGTATTCCTGGGAATTTACACTAAACGAACAATCAACTGCCAGCACCAGCAGCAGATCGACGGCCTGCGCCCTGGCAGAGGAAACAGGGGACAGCGCCGATATCAGCACCAGAAGTGGAACAAGCAGAACCGCCGCTTTTGCCGGAATTTTGAATGCTCGGTACATCATCACCGCAGGATTAAACGAGAATGTTTAACAGCGCGCAATTCTTAAGGCCCGTGAGGTGTTGAGACTTTCGTGATCTGATGGAACGGGCTAAGCATGGGGCATGATCGGATCAACGTTTTTCAACCTGCTTGTGATCGCTGTTCTCGGCTATGCCGGGATAGCTGGTGCCCTATACGCGTTTCAACGGAACCTGATGTATCACCCGGATCAGGCGATCGATATTCCCCAGCGCTTTGGTGTGACTATGATGCGCGAGCTTCGGATCGAAACACCGGATGGATACGCGCTGCACGCCTGGTGGAAAGAACCTGAAGACGCTGCAAAGCCGGTGCTGGTCTATTTCCACGGCAATGCTGGCGGTTTGGGCGACAGGGCCGAGAAAGTCACCGACTATCTGGAGGCAGGCTTTGGGGTCTTGCTGGTCACCTATCGGTATAATGCGGGGACAGGTGGTGAGCCCAGCGAAGAGGCCCTGTTTGTCGATGGCCGCAGCGCACTCGAATTTGTCAGGGCTCAGGGGATCAACGACGACCGCGTCATTTTATACGGCGAGTCTCTGGGGACCGGAATTGCAGTGAAAATGGCAAGCGAACGGGCGAGCAAAGCCGTTGTTCTGGAAGCACCCTATTCCAGCATCGCCGATGTGGCTGGCGGCCGGTACTGGTTCGTACCGGTGCGTCTGTTGCTGAAGGATCATTTCGATTCTCAGGCAATCATCCGGGACATCAACGCCCCCCTGTTGATTGTTCATGGGGGAAGAGACCGTGTTATCCAGCCGAAATATGGACGCAAATTGTTCGAAGCGGCGGTCGAACCCAAACGGTTCCATTTTCTGGAAGAGGCCCACCACACCAATCTCTACGATTTTGGTATGGCAGCCCTTGTGCTGGGATTTCTGGCTGACATGGACCAGCCGCAGCCCGAAACAAAGCAGTCCGAATAGAAATGGGCCTTCTGGTTCCCATCATGGTGGCGCTGTCCCCGATCTTCGGGATGTTTGTCCTTGGGGCCGGATTGAAGAAGTTTGGCCTGGTCAAGCAGGCGGCCTGGGATGGTCTCGACCGTCTGGTCTTTCTGGTGCTGTTCCCGACGCTTCTTTTCGTGAATTCAGCCAAGGCGGATCTGGAAGGGGACGCGGTTGGTGGCATGTTGATCGTGCTCTCCTCAGCGATCTTTGCGACAGCCTTTGCCACCCGCGCGGTTAAATCCCTGGGCGGTCTGAATGACCGCGATTTTGTAACTGTCTATCAGGCCGCGTATCGCATGAACGCCTATGTTGGCATTGCGGCCAGCACGGCGCTGTTGGGTATAGGTGGTGCTGGTTTGGCAGCAATTGCTGTTGCAATAATTTCACCTCTTATCAATGGTTTGTCCGTTATTGCTTTGGTAAAGCTTCAAAGCAGTTCGCAATCAGATTCAGAGCGCGCGATTTCCCGGTGGGAGGTCTTGGGAAGGATCATGCGGGGTTTCTTTGTGAACCCGTTGATCATGGCAACGCTGGCCGGTGTTCTTTTCAATCTGTCTGGTCTGACAATGCCCAGTATTCTTGAGAGCCTGCTGACAATTCTGGCGTCCGGGGCACTACCGCTCGCGCTGTTGGGTGTCGGTGCCGGGCTTTCGCTTTCGGCTTTTAAAGGGGTGGGGTCCGGGCTCTTCATCGGATGTTTTAATAAACTCATCCTTGCCCCTGGGCTGACCATTCTGGCCGCGCTGGCCATCGGGTTTGGCGGCGCCGGTGCTTTCGTTGCGGTTATCTTTACGGCCCTGCCGACAAGTGCCAGTGCCTATCAGATGACAAAAGCCATGGGGGGCAATGCGGACTTGATGGCCGTTCTGATCACCGCCCAGACAGTGGTGGCCGCCATTACGATGCCCCTGATCCTTGTGCTGGCCGGAATTCTGTTCCTGCCCCAGGGAGGGTTGGGGATTTGAGTGAGCGGGCAAAAGGCAAGCTGACCGAAGGATCCGTTCAGGGGCACGTCATCTCCATGACCATCCCGATGATGTGGGGCCTGGCGGCTGTCATCACCTTTAATGTCGTTGATACATTTTTTGTGGGCCAGTTGGGTACAGTGGAACTGGCCGCCATGAGTTTCACCTTCCCGGTGATCATGGTGTTCTTTTCGCTTTGTATCGGGTTGAGCGCGGGTGCCTCCAGCGTTGTCGCGCGCGGCATCGGGGAGGGGGACAAAGATGCGGTAAAGCGGCTTGTGACAAACAGCATGCTGCTGACCGTTCTTATTGTAGCGGTTTTTTGTGTCATCGGGCTGGCGACGATTGACCCGCTGTTTACGGCCATGGGGGCGACAGAGGAGACACTGCCGCTCGTCCGGGAATATATGGAGATCTGGTATCTCGGCTTTATCTTTCTCGCAGCCCCGATGGTCGGAAATGCCTGCATTCGGGCGACCGGAAATGCGCGCTTTCCAGCGATCATCATGGCGGTTTCGGGGGGTATTAACATCATCCTCGACCCGATCCTGATATTTGGACTCTTGGGGGCACCAAGGTTGGAGTTGCAGGGGGCGGCGCTCGCGACAGTGATTGCCAGGGCGATTGCGCTGGTTGCTGCATTTTACGTGCTTCGGTTCAAGGAGGATTTGATCGGTTTCAACGTCGGGACGATAGCCGAAATCAAAACCGCCTGGGCAAAGGTTCTGCAAGTTGGCCTGCCAGCGGCTGCGACCAATCTTATCACGCCCTTTGCCATGATCCTGGTGACCGCGCTGGTCGCGACCCACGGGGCGGTGGCGGTTGCGGCCTTTGGGGTGGCGACGCGGTTGGAATCGCTGGCCCTTGTCGTCATTTTTGCCATGTCCTCGATCATGGGACCGATCGCGGGACAAAATTGGGGGGCCGGATTGATGGAGCGGGTCCGGGATCTGTGCCGGACCCTGATTCGGTTTTCCGTCCTCTATGGCGTCCTGACGGCCGTGCTTCTGGCACTTGTCGCACCATGGGTCACAAAGGCTTTCACCCCTGACCCGGCCGTCTCGGATTTGGCGACGCTGTATCTCTGGATCGTACCCTTTTCCTATGCCGGCTACGCCTTGTTGCAGAATGCGGCCGCGCTGTTCAATGGCATTGGGAAACCCGCGCTGGGCTTTGCTATGACGGTGATCCGAATGGCTGTTATCTATCTGCCTGCAGCGTGGCTGCTGGGTGAAACCTATGGCATCTTTGGGGTGTTCTGGGCGGCAGCATTGGCCAACCTGATTGTCGGTGTTTTCTGTGTGTTTCTGGTGGCGAAAAGGGCCAGACTCTGGATTTTCCGGAATGCATAGGAGGCCCTTGTGATATTCCGATTGCCAAGGCGCGTGCGCGCAGTATAGTCCCGACCTCATGACGGGATCGATATCAAAAACAAATGTCCGGCTTGAACATCTACTCGGAATAGAGGGATTGTCGCCATTTGATATTGAGGCCTTGCTGGATCTGGCCGACGGCTATGTGGAGCAAAACCGACAGGCGGACAAAAAGCTCGATCTGCTGCACGGGCGCACCCTGATCAATCTGTTCTTTGAAAATTCTACCCGAACCAGAACATCCTTTGAATTGGCTGGAAAGCGGCTAGGCCTGGATGTGATCAACATGTCGGTCGCCACCAGTGCCATCAAAAAGGGCGAGACCCTGATTGATACTGCGATGACGCTGAATGCGATGCATCCTGATCTGCTGGTCGTCCGCCACGGGGATTCCGGGGCTGTTGAGCTTCTGGCGCAGAAGGTGAACTGCGCGGTGATCAATGCAGGGGATGGCAGTCACGAACACCCGACCCAGGCATTGCTGGATGCGTTGACGATCCGCCGTCGCAAGGGCGAGCTTAAGGGGCTGACGGTTGCGATATGCGGTGATGTCGCCCATAGCCGCGTTGCCCGGTCGAACATCCAGCTGCTCCACACAATGGGCGCGCGGGTGCGGGTTGTTGCCCCGCCGACACTTTTGCCGCCTGCAATCGATCGGTTCGGTGTCGAGATCTTTACGGATATGGAACAAGGGCTGCAGGGTTGTGACATCGTCATGATGCTTCGCTTGCAGTTGGAACGTATGCAGGGGTCCTTCGTTCCCTCAGTTCGCGAGTATTACCATTTCTATGGCCTGGATCAGAAGAAACTGGCCTATGCCAAACCGGACGCGCTTGTGATGCATCCGGGCCCTATGAACAGAGGGGTGGAGATCGCGTCCGATCTGGCCGATGACCTGGATCGTTCGGTCATCCGAGAACAGGTTGAAATGGGTGTTGCCGTTCGCATGGCGTGTATTGACATGCTGACCAGCAATCAGGCGCGGGACGGGAGCTAAGCAATGGCTGAAGGTCGGGTCGCCTATCTCAACGCACGACTGCTTGATCCGGCCACCGGGCTCGATGCCAATGGCGCACTTTTGGTCGAAAACGGCCGTATCGCGGATTTTGGACCGCAGCTCTTCAAGACGGGTGCCCCATCGGTGCGGACCGTGGTTGATTGTCAGGGCATGTGCCTTGCGCCAGGGCTTTTGGATATGCGTGTCCAGATACGGGAACCTGGTCACGAATATCTTGAATCGATTGACAGTGTCGGGGACGCGGCACTTGCCGGCGGCGTGACGCATATTGCCTGCTTGCCCGATACCGCGCCTGTCATCGACGACGTGCCCGTTGTGGAATTCATCGCAAGGCGTGCCCGTGAAGTTCGAAAGGTAAAGGTTCGTTGCTATGCGGCTTTGACCCGCGGCATGGATGGCAAGGAATTGAGCGAGATCGGTCTTTTGGGTGCGGCTGGTGTCGTTGCCTTCACCGACGGTGCCAATGCATCTCCCAGCGCAAAGACCCTGTCCCGCGCTCTCAAATACGCGCAGCATTTTGATGCGCTGACCGTTCTGCATCCAGCCGAGCCCTCGCTGGTTGAGGGCGGATTGATGAACCGTGGTGAAATGGCGAGCCGGCTTGGCCTGTCCGGGTTTCCGCCGGAAGCCGAGGTCATTCAGATTGAGCGGGATCTGCGTTTGGCTGCAATGACCAATGCTCGGATTCATTTTGCGCATGTGACGACGGCGGCCGGCTTGACCGCCATCCGTCAGGCGAAGCGCGATGGGATCAGGGTCACGTGCGATACAGCGCCCCATTATTTTGCGCTGAATGAGACATCGGTTGGGGATTACCGGACCTTTGCCAAAGTGTCGCCCCCGTTGAGAAATGAAACCGACAGGCGCGCCGTGGTTGAGGCGCTGGCCGATGGCACCATCGATGCGGTTGCCAGCGACCATCAACCCCATGATCAGGATTCAAAGCGGTTGCCGTTTTCACAGGCCTCCTTTGGTGTTATCGGGGTCGAGACACTGCTGCCATTATTACTGGAACTTGTGCATAACGGGCATTTGCCTTTGCTGGATGCGCTGGACCTGGTGACCCGGAAACCGGCCGACTTACTGGGTATTCAAGCTGGACGTCTTGCCAAAGGTGAACCCGCCGATCTGGTTGTCTTTGATCCAGACAGGCCCTGGCAGATACAGGCATCAGGGCTGAAAAGCCTTTCAAAGAATACGCCGTTTGATCGTCGCCCTGTGCAGGGCAAGGCGATGATGACAATAGTTGACGGTCGGCGTTTGTATACCGACCCTGATTGCGTCGTCTGACAAGGGCCGATCGCAATGGAAGATCTCATCAATGCAACGAATGGCCTGTCCGCCCTTGCCGGGTATTTAATCGGTTCTGTGCCTTTTGGACTGGTTCTGACCCGGCTTGCCGGGTTGGGGGATATCCGTGCGATCGGATCCGGCAATATTGGCGCAACCAATGTCCTTCGAACCGGCAACAAGAAGATCGCTCTTCTGACGCTCCTCCTTGACGGGGTAAAGGGTGTTTTGGCGGTGTTGTTGGTCTGGCAAATTCTTGGGCAGGAACAGGCCGGGGTAGCGGCTCTCGTGGCAGGTGTCGCCGCGGTCATCGGGCATAACTTTCCGATCTGGCTAAAGTTCAAAGGGGGGAAGGGGGTTGCGACCGGCCTGGGCGTGTTGCTTGTGTTTTCACCCCTTGTCGGTGCCTCTTGTTGTCTTGTCTGGCTGGTCGCTGCCGGCCTGTTTCGGTATTCCTCGCTTTCAGCACTGCTGGCCTTCGCTGCTGCACCCGTTTTGGCCTGGTTCCTGGAAGGGCCAGATCTCAGCGTCGCAGCTGGGATCCTCTGTCTACTCTGCTGGTACCGCCATAGTGCCAATATTAAGCGCCTGATATCCGGCACAGAGCCAAAGATCGGTGCGAAAAAAGCGGGTTGATCGCGCTTTTTTATTGCTCATAAAGGCCTTTTAAATTCATACTTTTGAATGGTATCAGCTCGACGCACTTCTCTGGAATTTCGCGAAAAAATCGCTCGGATGCGCCTCATCCGCAGCGAGAATATCGGGCCAGTCACATTCAGGGAGCTATTGCTGCGTTACGGGTCTGCGGTCGACGCGCTCAAAGCCCTGCCAGGCCTTGCACGCCGAGGGGGCCGGAAAGGGCCGCTTCGCATCGCCACCGAACAGCAGATTGAACAGGAATTGATATCTGTCGAACGCGCCGGTGCGATGGTGCTTCATATCGGCACGAAAGAGTACCCCGTCCCACTCGCCAATATAGAGGACGCGCCGCCTGTTTTATTTGCTTTAGGGCACCTGCATCTGCTCGAGCGCACCTGTATTGCCATTGTTGGGGGACGTAATGCCTCCATCGGTGGGCATATGCTGGCCAAACAATTTGCTGGGGCTTTTGGTGCAGCAGGTCTTGTCACTGTTTCCGGCATGGCCCGCGGGATTGATGCTTCTGCACATGAGGGATCTTTAAAATTCGGTACCATTGCGGTCCTTGCTGGCGGGGTGGACGTTCTTTTTCCGCCAGAAAATGCGACCCTGTACGAACAGATCCAGGCCCAGGGATTGGTCATATCCGAAGCCGTGATGGGGATGCGCCCTCAGGGACGTCATTTCCCAAGGCGAAATCGCATTATTTCGGGCCTGTCGCGATCGGTTGTTTTGATTGAAGCCAAGAGAAAATCAGGATCGCTGATCACCGCCCGGTATGCAGCAGATCAGGGCCGAACGGTTTATGCCGTGCCTGGCAGTCCTCAGGATCCACGCTCAATGGGCTGCAACGACCTTATTCGGGATGGGGCGACTTTGGTTCAAGATCCAGAAGATGTTTTGCAGGAATGGTCGGACGGGGAGCAGGGATTGCTGTTTGAACCCGAGTATAGCACGCCTCAGCCTCCCTTAATCGCTTCGGACGATGACATTGCAAAGGCACGCGCGTTCCTGAATTCCAGTCTGTCTGTGACACCGGTCCATCTGGACGAGGTGGTTCGTTTGTCCGGGCTTTTCCCCGCCGCATTGCGGGCGGCGTTGATTGAGCTGGAGTTGGCCGGGATTGTGTTGAGACATCCAGGGGAGAGGTTTTCGCGGAAACCATGAGCCAAAGGTTAAAAAACATTAGTAATTATTAATGTATCGATTTTTCGATAGTTTTAACAAAGGCTTTACCCATTACTGTTAGGCTCCATAAAGAAGCTACAGTATATAAGATAATGTAATTATAGGTTTGAACAGTAGTACTAGAAGACATTCGAGCGTCGACAACTTCTACTGTTGTTCAGGAAAGCTTATTTCCGGTCCGTTCTAAAGGAACGGGACAAGACACTCAGGTAAATCTGACGGTTTTACTGCTGTTGACTGGCGATTTATACGGTTTGAGATGACGACGAGTTCTTATGACAGGCTTTTAAAACTGGCGCACCAGCGGGCCATAGATGGAAAAGGCGGGCTGGCGGCTTCGATTGCCAAGATGTGTCTGGATTCAAGGGCCGATCTCAACGAAGAAGAGCTTCAACTCACTTTTGAGATCCTCCGACAGTTAATCGACAAGGTTGAGGTTCAGATACGCCGGTACATCGCCGACTATCTGGCAGAGCGCAGCGATGTCCCTCATGACCTCGTAACCTATCTGGCCAATGATGTGGTGAACGTTGCCTATCCGGTGCTTGTCCATTCGGTCCAGTTAACCGATCAGGATCTGATCGAGATCATTAAAAACCAGGGGGCAGGGCATCAACTGGCCGTGGCGAAGCGTGGGCGCCTCAGCGGTGAGGTCAGCGAGTCTCTTATTAAAAGTGGCACGTTGGAGGTCTTGCAGCAGGTCTTCAAGAATGAAATGGCGACGATCAACGAAAACGGCTTCGTCCGCGCAACGGTACGCTCCATGTCAGAGCATGAGTTGCAGGGGGTCATTCTGCGCCGCCGTGACCTGCCGCTTTCTGTGCCTGCGGTGATGTACGGGTTTGTGGGCGCGGCCCTGCGCGACCATATCAGCAACAACTTCAAAATATCACTGGCGAAGCTCGATGATGCGACGGGGAGTGCTATTGACCGTTTGATGACTGAGAAGCGAGCGGCCATTTCCTGGTCCGATGCGGAAGGCCGTGATCATGATCAACGGTTGTTGGGCGCGGTGGAAAGTGGCGGGCTATCTTCACTGGTCGGGGTTCTGGCCAGATTGATGGGCACCGAAAACGACGATATTCAGACGATGCTCAAACAGGATGAACCAAATTCTCTTGCCACGGTCTTGAGGGCGTTTGGCGTTTCCCGTGACCAGTTCATCGGGTTTTTGCAGCGTCTCTAAGGGCCGCGAACCATGGAAAAATGGCGGGATTCGGGTGACCTGACCCGTTTGTCAGACTTCTATGCCGGGCTAAAGCAAGATGCTGCGCAAAATATTGTTGCGGCTTGGGCGTCCACAGAATTCAGCACAAAGCATTGATATTGTTTAAATTTTCTTATTTTGATTGACATGTGCTGGCACCAGTTCCGCGTCATCTCCCTCAAAAAATCAACGGTTGCAATGGTTGACGCCGCGCAGAACAGCGTGCAACTAAGCAAAAGGTTCAATCAGGTTCACACCTATTATAGGCAGGCTTTATGTCCGGGAAAAACGTCGTCGTTGTCGAATCTCCGTCCAAGGCGAAGACCATCAATAAATACCTTGGTGACGACTACGAAGTGCTTGCCAGCTTTGGCCATGTGCGCGACCTGCCGCCCAAAGACGGATCGGTTCAGCCGGACAATGACTTTTCCATGCTGTGGGAGGTTGATGGGCGCGGCAAGAAACAGATCGATGCCATTGCTCACGCCTTGAAAGGCGCAAAGCATCTGTATCTGGCGACCGACCCCGACAGAGAGGGGGAGGCCATTTCCTGGCATGTTCGCGACGAGTTGGTTCGTCGCAAAGTGATCGAAGACAAGCCCGTCAGCCGCGTTGTTTTCAATGAGATTACCAAACGCGCTGTTCTGGATGCGATGGATAACCCGCGTGATCTCAACACCGAATTGATTGATGCGTATCTGGCGCGGCGTGCGTTGGATTATCTCGTGGGGTTTACCCTGTCCCCTGTTCTGTGGCGGAAACTGCCTGGCGCGCGTTCCGCTGGTCGTGTTCAATCCGTTGCCTTGCGGCTGATCTGTGAGCGTGAAGCGGAGATTGAGGCGTTCAAGTCACAGGAATACTGGTCGATTGAAGCGCAAATGAACACCGCCGCCGGTGTCAGCTTCAAAGCCCGTCTGACGCATTTGGAAGGTCAAAAACTGGGTCAGTTTGATTTGCCGGATCAAGCCGCTGCCGACCGTGCCGTGGCCATGGCCAGTGGAAAACCATACTCGGTTACGAAGGTTGAGCGTAAAACCCAGGCCCGAAACCCGGCACCGCCCTTTACCACCTCAACCCTTCAGCAAGAGGCCAGCCGAAAGCTTGGCTTTGGCACGTCAAAGACCATGTCAGTGGCCCAGCGTCTGTATGAAGGGTTTGATATTGGCAGCGAGACCGTTGGGTTGATCACCTATATGCGGACCGACAGCATTGTCCTCAGTGGAGAGGCGATCGCCGGCTGTCGCCAAACCATCTCTGCGGAATTTGGTGACGATTATTTGCCGGATGCGCCCCGGGTCTACAAAACCAAGGCCAAGAACGCGCAGGAGGCGCATGAAGCGGTGCGGCCCACAGATCTGGGGCGAAAGCCGAAGGACGTCGCGCAATATCTCGACAAGGATCAACTGCGTCTTTACGAGCTGATCTGGAAGCGGACACTTGCCTCGCAGATGTCGAGCGCCGTTATCGACCGGGTTGCTGTCGATATTCAGTCCGCCGATGGTCAGGCTGTGTTTCGCGCGACCGGGTCAGTCGTCAAGTTTGACGGGTTCCTGAAGCTTTATATCGAAGATGTCGATGATCGCAGCGCCGATGATGATGACGAAAAGCGCCTGCCCAATATGCAGGAAGGGGAAACCCCGTCGCTTGCCGCTGTTGAACCGACCCAACACTTTACCCAGCCGCCGCCGCGGTACAGTGAGGCGAGCCTTGTCAAGAAAATGGAAGAATTGGGGATCGGGCGCCCGTCAACCTATGCCTCGATCCTCAAGGTCCTGCAGGACCGGAATTATGTGACACTGGACCGTCGCCGGTTCATCCCTGAAGATCGCGGGCGGCTTGTGACCTCTTTCCTCGCCAGTTTCTTCGACAAGTATTTTGAATATGGTTTCACCGCAGATCTGGAGGAGCAGCTAGACGATATTTCTGGTGGTCGGCTGGCCTGGAAACAGGTGCTGCGCGAGTTCTGGGATAATTTCCACGCGCTGATCGAAGAAACGAAGCAACTGAGCGGCGTTGAGGTTCGTGACACTCTGGATCGTGAATTGGGGTCCCATTTCTTTGCTGAAGACGAAAATGGCAGCACAGAGGCAGCGCGGGTTTGTCCGGCTTGTACCGGGGGGCGCCTGGGTCTGAATTTTGGTAAATTTGGGGCGTTCATCGCCTGTTCAAACTATCCGGAATGTCGTTTTACGCGGCAACTGGACGAACAGGTTGCAGATGGCGAAAGTGAAGACACCACTGTCTTTCCCAAACTGATCGGACCATTTCCCGAGACGCAGGAAGCGATCACGTTGCGCAAAGGACCATACGGCATGTATGTCCAGGTTGGGGAGCAGGCCGAAAAAGAAAAGGGCAAAAAGGCCCCGCCCAAACCAAAACGGGCATCCCTGTTGAAAGGGATGAAGGCGGCGGATGTCGACCTCGATCTGGCCTTGCGCCTTCTGGCCTTGCCGAGAGAATTGGGAACGCATCCTGAATCGACACAGATGATCACCGCCGGTGTCGGGCGCTATGGTCCTTTCCTCAAGCATGGCAGTACTTACGTGAACCTGCCCGCCGATGATGATGTCCTTTCAATCGGGATGAACCGGGCCGTTGAAGTGATCGCGCTGGTTGGCGAGAAGGGCAAGGCCACGTCCAGCCGCTCGCTAGGAGAGCACCCAAGCGACGGGAAGGCAATTTCCCAGGGCAGTGGACGGTTTGGTCCCTATGTCAAACATGGCAAGGTCTATGCCTCTATCCCTCGTGATGTTGATCCTGAAAGCGTCACACTGGAAGAGGCAATCAAGCTGATCGACCTGAAGCTGGAAAAGATTGCTGCAGGCGGCGGCAAGAAAGGCGCGGCGAAAAAGGCTGGCGCAAAGAAAGCTGGCGCGAAAAAAGCGGCGGCCAAAAAGGCAAAAGCCAAGAAGTCCGGTGCTAAAAAGGCAGGTGCCAAGAAAGCTACGGCCAAAAAAGCAGCCGCTAAGAAAGCAGCAGCCACAAAAGCGGCTGAATAGCCACTATGGCCAAGCCAGGCGGTGCCCTTCCGAGTAAGCAACAAATCCTGGACTATATCCAGTCGAGTCAGACCCCGGTTGGCAAACGCGAGATTGCGCGTGCCTTTCAGGTCAAGGGCGCGCTCCGCGCCGACCTGCGCGCCATGTTGAAGGAACTTGAAGAGGAAGGCGCGATCGACCGGGGGCGCAAACGCAAGATGGCCCCGAAGGGTGCCCTGCCGGAAGTCAGTGTTTTACAGGTTGAGGGCTATGACGAGGATGGTGACCTGCTCGCCCGTCCCACCGGCCCACATTCCGATAGTGAAAGCAGGGTCGTGGTCGTCGCTGGCGGGCGCCGACAGGAACGTGTAAAGCCCGGCGATCGCGTTTTGGCCCGAATGAAACGCGTGGGGGCCGAAACCTACGAAGCACAGGTCATCCGCATTCTGAACAGCGGTGCTGAGGCTGTGTTGGGTGTTCTAAGCCGGTCTGGACGAAAATGGTATGTCAACTCAACAGACCGCCGGGCCGACAAGACATATACACTCGTCAAGCGGCCGGAAGAGGTTGATGAGGGCGACCTTGTCCTTGTCCGTCCATTGGCCGGTCGAGGAGCAGAGCGGGAAGCGGAGCTGATTGAGCGGGTCGGCAATCTGGAAGACCCCAAAGCCTTCAGTTTGATCGCCATCCATCAGAATGGAATCCCTGTCGAGTTTCCGGATGCCGCCCTTGCAGAGGCAGACAAATTCAAGAAACCGACCTTGGGTAAGCGTGTTGACCTCCGTGCCATGCAGCTGGTGACAATTGATGGTGCTGATGCCCGCGATTTTGACGACGCTGTCCATGCAGAGCCGGATACAGATCCGGATAATCCCGGCGGATTTCGACTGACCGTGGCGATTGCCGATGTCGCGGCCTATGTGACGCCTGGAAGTGCGCTGGACAGGGCCGCGCGGCCGCGGGGCAATTCCGTTTATTTCCCGGATCGTGTTGTACCCATGTTGCCGGAACGGCTGTCTAATGACCTGTGTTCCCTGCGTCCGAACGAGGACCGGTTTTGCCTGGCCTGCCATATGGTGATCTCGTCCAAGGGTAAGCTGCTGAGCCATCGCTTTGTACGTGGCCTGATGCGCTCTGCGGCCCGTTTGACCTATGACCAGGTTCAAGCTGCCAGAGACGGTATCGTCAATGATCAAACCGCGCCGCTTGTTGATGATGTTATCACGCCGCTTTATCAGGCGTTTTTCGCCTTGAACGCAGGACGGGAAGCACGGGGCACGCTGGAGCTCGACCTGCCCGAACGTCAGGTCCGGATTGGTGAAAACGGGAAGGTTGCAGAGATAACACGGCGGGATCGGTTGGACAGTCACCGCCTGATCGAAGAGTTTATGATCACCGCCAATGTTGCGGCTGCCGAGGCCCTGGAAGCCAAACAACCACAATCCAAATTGCCGATTATGTACCGTGTTCATGAAAGTCCGCCTCTCGACAAACTGGAGGGGTTGAGGGAAAGCCTGGCGGTGCTCGGTTATAATCTGGCCAAGGGGGCTGTTATCAAGCCGATCATGTTGACCGGCATTCTTGAGCAGGCGGCCAAAGACGGCAAAGCCGACCTTGTATCCGACATTATGTTGCGATCTCAGGCACAGGCGATCTACACAGGCAATAACGCCGGTCATTTCGGTCTGGCGCTGCGCCGCTATTGTCACTTCACATCCCCAATCCGGCGCTATTCCGACGTGCTGGTCCATCGTGCGCTGATCAGCAATTACGGTTTGGGCGAGGGGGGAATGTCCGATACCGATATTGAAGAGTTCGATGATACCGCCGAACTGATCTCCGGAACGGAGCGCCGTGCCGCTGCGGCCGAACGAGATGCCCTTGAGCGATATGTATCGGCCTATATGGCGGAACAGGTCGGCACAATATTTCCGGCCCGTATTTCCGGTGTCGCGCGGTTCGGCCTTTTTGTGGCGCTTGAAGAAACAGGTGCAGAGGGGCTGATCCCTGTCAGTACATTGCCCAATGACTATTATGACCATGATGAAGTGCATCGCTGCCTTGTCGGACGGGACACGAATACCGCGTTCACCTTAAGCGACAAGATTCGCGTCCGCTTGGTAGAGGCGAATCCTGTTACTGGAGGTTTGGTTTTTGAGGTCGTTGAAGGCGGAAAGACGGCGTCGAAGGGGGCGGGTCAATCAACAGGACGTGGTGGAAAACGCCGCGTCGGAACCGATCGCAAAGGACCGCGTGGCGGACCGTCTAAACCCAGAAAGCTGAAACGCGGGCGACGCTGAAACATGTTGCCCCTGTGTTTCAAAGCCGCGATTGATCCTGTAGCGTTGAACCGTGGCAGGTTGAGAAGGGTGGCATCGGGGCCGCGACATAGATGGTGAATAGCAGAGGATCGCTGAGCGCAACATGGCGTGCCAAACTTCTGGGTTTGGTGCTGCTGCTGTCGGCCTGCGCCGGTGGTGAACCACCTCCGCCGCCTGCCTTTCAAACTCTGTCTCAAGATATGTTTCAGGCCGTGCTTTCAGACGTGCAGCGCTATTTCATCGAGGATGAAGACCTTAGCACGTTGACGCTGGTTGCGCTGGAAGGGATCACGGACGTGGACCCGTCCCTTTCGATGGATCAAGCCGGGTCCGTCCTCTCGGTCTTGAGCAACGGAACGACGGTCGCGGAACGGGAATGGCCGGCTGACGGCGACGTGTCGGATTATGCCACGGTCGCTGGCGAATTGCTGTATCTCTCTTACGAGAGCTCGAACCTGATGCAGGAGAGCGGTGAAGAAGCCATTTTTGAGAGCATCTTTACAGCGATGCTGGGGCAATTGGATCGGTATTCCCGCTATGCCGGCAATGACAAAGCCCAGGAAAATCGGGGCAGTCGAGAGGGGTTCGGCAGTATTGGGATATCACTAGGGGAACATCCCAATGGGGCGTTGGTCCTTTCTGTCGATCAGGGTAAGCCGGCGCAGGCGGCCGGTATTCATGGTGGCGATATCATTGTTTCCATCGACGGTCGCCCTCTGGCGGGCATGTCCCTCAGGCGCATATTGCTGATCTTGCGAGGTCCGGTTAACAAGCCGGTGGGCCTGGTTGTGAGACGACCAGGACTTGCCGAACCCATGATAGCGACGGTCGGGCGAACACGGATCGTACCCAACACCGTGTTTCTGCGCAGCCTTGGTCGGACCGCCATTCTGAAGATCAGTAATTTCAATGACACGACACCAAAACGCGTTGCCGAAGCCTTCAGCGAGGCGATGGCGGTTAGCGGCTCTGACCTGGCTGGTATTGTGCTGGACCTGCGGGGCAATCTGGGTGGTTTGCTGGACAAGGCAATCGATGTGGCGGATCTCTTCCTCCATGATGGCATAATATCGACCACCGATGGTCGGCACCCAAGAAGCTTCCAGAAATTCGAGGCAGTGCGCGGCGACATCACTGCGGGCATTCCGATTGTTGTTATGATCGACGGGGCATCCGCATCATCGGCGGAGGTTCTGGCGGCTGCGTTGCAAGACCGGGGCAGGGCGGTACTTGTGGGCGCGACAAGTTTTGGCAAAGGGTCTGTACAAACCGTACGCAAACTACCGAATGGCGGCGAATTGATCCTGACCTGGGCCCGCTTGCAGGCCCCCAGCGGTTATATCCTGCAAGATGGCGGGGTGATGCCGACAATATGTACTCAGGGATCTATAGACGCCCCTTTGCTGCTGCGGCACACAATCATCGATGACCCTGCGACGACGATCCATAATCTGGCATTGCGCCGCCGGATCAGTGCCAATGATGTGTTAGCGCGCAACAGTCTGGCACAGCTTTGTCCCTGGCGTTTGGGCGAAGGTGCCGGGATCGCCGAAGATGTTGCGGAACGCCTTCTTCTCAACCCAGAACTTTATGACAGTGCCATTGCCCTGGCCTTACCCCAGGAAAGTTGAACAGGTGTTGTTTTGCCCGTAACCCCTCGCGACGCGTCCAGTCTTGTATTGTTCAAAGGCGATCCGGATCGTCCGCTTGTCCTTATGGGGCGGCGCAGGGAAGATCTGAGGTTCATGCCGGGATATTACGTGTTTCCAGGGGGAACCGTTGACCCCACGGATGCGGCGATTGCCAACGGTTTGCCGATCCATCCAGCCGTTCGTGCCAGTCTGTCCCGACATGCAGTGGATGAAATGGTTCCTGCCCTGGTCTGGGCGGCAATCCGGGAAACCTGGGAGGAGACGGACGGATTTTTTGCCATCCGTCAGCCATTTGAGCCGGCTTCAACGGAGTGTGAGGCAGCAGCTGTGTTTTCAAAAAATGATGTGACGCCCAATCTGGCAGGGCTTGAATTCAT
Source organism: Alphaproteobacteria bacterium (assembly GCA_963691885.1). GTDB lineage: Bacteria > Pseudomonadota > Alphaproteobacteria > UBA8366 > Aestuariispiraceae. Next base: position 4,672,487 of record OY829843.1, on the reverse strand, counting down.
TGCGCGTGCCGTAACCCCAAAAGGCAGTCCAATGCGGTTCGACAGCCGGTTTTTCCTGGCGGATGGTGAAGGGTTGGTCGGGGAAATCCGATCAACCGGGGAGCTTGAGGATGTCGGTTGGATCAGGGCTGATCTTGCAGTGGCGACACTGCCGATGGCGCATATCACCCGCTTTGTGATGGCCCGGGGACTGGCGATCTGGAGTGCGTCTAATGCGGAAGGTACCCACACGCCAAAGGACCGGCCAATCCCCTGTTTCACCCAAACCGGCGACCGGTTTGCGATGGTTGAAGACATGCCCGGCGACGCACCGCAGCACGCGCCAGACAGTCTTAAATGGCCAGACTAAGTTCCTGCACCCTTACGGGCTGCCGATCAGGCGCATGAATTCGGAACGGGTGCTGGCATCGGTCTTGAAAGTTCCCAGAAGCGTGCTGGTCACCATGCTGACACCCTGTTTGTTTACGCCGCGGGTCGTCATGCATTCATGTGTTGCTTTAATGACAACACCAACCCCAAGCGGGTCCAGAACATCATTGATGGTGTTCGCAACCTGTGCGGTCATCTTCTCCTGGATCTGAAGTCGTTTGGCATAGACCTCAAGAACGCGGGCCAGTTTTGAAATCCCGACAACGCGGTTCTTTGGCAGATAGGCAATATGGGCATGCCCGTTGATCGGCACCATGTGATGTTCACAGTGGGAGCTGAAGGGGATATCGCGCAGGATGACCATGTCCTCATACCCGTCGGTCTCCTCAAAGGTGCGCGACAGGATTTCAACGGGATCCTCAAAATACCCCGCAAAGAACTCGTCCCAGGACCGAACGACCCGGTCAGGCGTGTCCAACAGGCCTTCACGGTCCGGGTCATCGCCGGCATAGGCCAGTAACGTGCGCACAGCAGCAAGCGCTTCCTCACGATCTGGACGCTGTTTCAAGGCGGTTTCCTGTTCACGCTTGATCTGGTTGATGAGTTGGATCTGAGCTGCTGACATCGTATTTCCTTCCTGGGTTACCGCGCAAGCCGAGTGCGGATAGGTGGCGATCCTGAATAGATGGCCGCCCATCACTATAATTCCACTTACGTGTGGAACGCCTCTCTGGATTTTGATCTATACTGCTGACTTTCATCACGATCTTGTGCCATCCAAACATCCGGAAGAGTTCATCCGGTTGGCGATCCCTGAAAAAGCGACACAGGGCTTCTAAAACGCTCGTTTTACCGGATCGATTTGTGTATGACTCTGGGTTTAGTGCATTTGTTCAATTCTACAGGCAGGGAGTTGTCATGAGAGCAATCGGGAAAATCGCAGCCGCAACAATTTTGTTGGGTGCTGTATCCGCTCAGGCGCAGGATTATTCGCCAGCGGTTGTCTTTGACATGGGGGGAAAGTTCGACAAGTCGTTTAACCAGGGTGTTTTCGACGGCGTTGAACAGTTCAAAAAAGAAACCGGTATCGAATATCGGGAATTTGAGGTCACAAACGAAACCCAGCGGGAGCAGGCGATCCGCCGCATGGCTCAGCGCGGCGCCAATCCGGTTCTGGGTGTCGGTTTCGCGCAGGCAGATGCTATTGGTAAGGTCGCTGCTGAGTTCACCGACACGCGGTTCTCACTGATCGATGGTGTGGTTGATGCCCCCAACGTTCAGTCCATCGTGTTTAAAGAGCATGAGGGTTCCTTCCTAGTCGGTCTTTTGGCTGCCATGAAATCGGAAAGCGGTGTTGTCAGTTTTGTTGGCGGCATGGACATTCCGTTGATCCGCCGTTTCGCCTGTGGGTACGAGCAAGGTGCCAAATACGCGAACAAGGATGTTGAGGTAATCCAGAATATGACCGGGACGACCCCGGCTGCCTGGAACAACCCGGGTCGTGGTGCCGAACTGGCAAAGGCGCAGTTCGATCGCGGTTCTGATGTTGTTTATGCCGCTGCTGGCGGTACCGGTGTTGGCGTTCTGCAGGCCGCAAAAGACAATGGCAAATACGCCATTGGTGTGGACAGCAACCAGAACTACCTGCATCCGGGCACGATGCTGACATCCATGCTGAAGCGCGTCGATGTTGCTGCGTATAACGCCTTCACAGAGGGCAAGGACGGCACCTGGAAAGCCGGTTTCAAAGTCCTCGGGCTCGCCGAAGGTGGTGTTGGCTGGGCTCTTGACGAGCATAACGAAGGCCTGATTACCGCTGAGATGAAAGCCGCAGTTGAAAAAGCTGAGGCGGATATCAAGTCCGGTGCTCTGGTCGTTGTCGATTACATGTCGAACAACAACTGCGAATACTAAACCGCTATTTTTTAGCGGCAGAGCGGCGCGTTCCGGTTGACGGGGCGCGCCGTTCCTGTGTCCAATCTAATTCAGGTTGGAGTCTTACGGGCGGAGCATGTCTTGAATTCGGGGGCAGAGACGGCAGTCGCAATCGAACTGCAGGGGATCAACAAATCCTTTGGGGCGGTGCATGCCAACAAGGATGTGGACCTGAAGGTTCATGCTGGCACCATCCATGGCATCATCGGTGAAAACGGGGCCGGAAAATCGACCCTGATGAGTATCCTCTATGGGTTCTATACGGCCGATGGCGGGACCATCTCCGTCGGGGGCCAACCCATAAAAATCAACAATTCAGACGAGGCGATTGCTGCTGGTATCGGCATGGTGCATCAGCATTTCATGCTGGTTGACCCTTTTACGGTGCTGGAAAATGTGATGCTGGGCGCGGAAAGCGGTGCGCTTCTCGCCAAATCCCGCGTCGCGGCCCGAAAGGAATTGCAGCGGCTGGAGACTGATTACGGGTTGTTTGTTGATCCCGATGCGATTGTTGGCGACTTGCCCGTCGGTCAGCAACAGCGTGTGGAGATCCTGAAGGCCCTTTATCGCGGTGCAGAGATTTTGATCCTGGACGAGCCGACCGGGGTTCTGACGCCGCAGGAAACAGATCAGCTGTTCGAGATCCTGAAGGCATTGCGGGCGGAAGGTGTCACAATCATCCTGATCACCCACAAGCTGCGAGAAATCATGGCGATCACCGATGCCGTATCCGTGATGCGTGGCGGGGAGATGGTCGCCCATAGAGAGACCGTGAACACAGACCGCGAAGAGCTCGCGGAACTTATGGTCGGGCGCAAAGTTGTTCTGGAAATGGACAAGCGTGCAGCACAATCCGGCGAAAACCGGATTGAAGTGCGGGGTCTCAACCTGTTTGACGACCGCGGTGTGGCGCGCCTTTCCGATGTCAATTTTGAGGTTAAAAGCGGCGAAGTCGTTGGGATCGCCGGGGTTTCAGGCAATGGCCAAAGCGAATTGCTGGATGTGCTGTCTGGCATCGCTGCACCGAGTTCTGGTGATGTTCAGATATCTGGCATGCATGTCTCAAAGGCGCAACCGGGTGACGCTGCGGACCGTCGGGACCACAGTATTGCCCATGTCCCGGAAGATCGGCTGCGCCTGGGTCTTATCCCGAGATTCCTGGCAGAGGAATCGGCGATTCTTGGCTATCATGACCGCGAACGATACCGGAAAGGCGTTCTGATTGACGCCGCTGCCATGCGTGAAGACTGCGAGGCCATGATGCAGGGCTTTGATGTGCGGCCGCCTGACCCCGTGCTGCCCTCTTCAAAGTTTTCCGGCGGGAACCAGCAGAAACTGATTTTGGCCAGAGAGATCATGAAGGAACCGGATGTTCTTCTGGTCGGACAACCGACGCGCGGCGTCGACATTGGCGCGATTGAGTTTATCCATAAACAGATCATCGCCATGCGTGATGCCGGTGCCGCCGTCCTGCTTGTCTCCGTTGAATTGGATGAGATCCTGTCGCTCAGTGACCGTATCATCGTTATGTGCGAAGGGCGCATTGTCGGCGAGGTGGCCCGTGAGGGCGTGGACATCGCCGCAATTGGTTTGATGATGACTGGTGTTTCCCCTGAGGAAGCGTCGCGTCAGGTCAAGGGGGATGTGGCATGAGCGCGGCCCCGGCAAAACCGCTTCCGAAATGGATCGATATCGGGGTTATCCCCCTGTTGAACCTTTTTATGGCCTTGATTGCCGCCGGATTCGTGATCCTGCTTGTCGGGGAAGATCCGATCCAGGCCGTTCAGTTCATGGTCAAAGGCGCGTTTGGCTATGACGAGGGTGTTGGTTACACGCTCTATTATACGACGAACTTTATCTTTACCGGGCTGGCCGTGTCCCTCGCTTTCCATGCGGGCCTTTTCAATATCGGGGGTGAGGGGCAGGCGTACCTTGGTGGTCTTGGATTGGGCCTCGTGGTCCTGTCGCTGGACGGGTTCATGCCGGGCTTTCTCTTGATCCCGCTGGCGATTGCAGGCGCAGCCGCTTTTGGGGCTGCCTGGGCAGCCGTTCCGGCTTACCTGCAGGCGTATCGCGGTTCGCATATCGTGATCACGACCATCATGTTCAACTTTATCGCTGCCGCCCTGATGGTCTATCTGCTGGCAATCGTCATGCGTGAGGACGGGAATATGGCGCCGGAAACACGCGCCTTTACCGAGGCGTCCCATATCCCCTACATGCATGACTTCCTTGCCTGGTTTGGCATAACAGTGACCAGGACGCCATTGAACCTTTCGATCCTGCTGGCCGGACTGTCCTGCATCTTTGTTTATTATTTCGTCTGGCGGACACGGTGGGGATATGCCCTGCGCACTGTTGGGCAGAGCGAGAATGCGGCGGTCTATGCAGGGATCAACCCGCGCCATGTGATTATGATGACAATGTGCCTGTCCGGTGCTTTGGCGGGGTTTGTGGCCGTGAATGAGTTGATCGGCGTTCAACACAAACTGCTGCTGAATTTCCCGGCCGGATATGGCTTTACCGGCATTGCGGTTGCCCTGATGGGTCGCAATCATCCGGTCGGCATCATTCTGGCCAGCCTATTGTTTGGGGCACTCTATCAAGGCGGCGCTGAACTCGCCTTTGAGATGCCCAAGGTATCCCGTGAAATGGTGGTTGCTTTGCAGGGGCTGGTGATCCTGTTCTCTGGTGCTTTGGCCCATATGTCGCGCCCCTGGATCGAGAGCCTCTTCATGCGCTTCCAGAACTCAGCAGCAGAAGGGAGGGCCGCATAATGGAGATCAGCGCCTTTACCCTGATCCTGAGCACGCTGGATGCCACGTTACGGGTCGCAACGCCCCTGATACTGTGTGCGATGGCGGGCCTGTTTTCTGAACGGTCCGGCGTCATTGATATCGGGCTGGAAGGGAAGATGCTGGCCGCAGCTTTTGCAGCTGGTGCGGTGGCGGCGGTCACCGGTTCGCCCTGGTTGGGATTGGGCATGGCGATCATCGTCGCAAGTTCACTCGCACTTCTGCATGGCTTTGCCTGTATCACCCATCGCGGTGATCAAGTGGTGAGTGGTGTCGCCATCAACATCATGGCAGCCGGATTGACGGTCGTGCTGGGGTCGGCCTGGTTCAGGCAGGGCGGACAAACGCCCCAATTGGGGCCGGATGCCCGGTTTTCCCCGATTACGCTGCCGGGTGCGGAGGCGCTGTCTGGTATACCGATCTTTGGCCCGATCTATGCCGATCTGATCAGCGGCCATAACCTGTTGGTTTATGTCGCATTGGCCGTGGTTCCCTTGACGGCCTGGGTTGTTTTCAGAACGCGGTTCGGGTTGCGGCTGCGCGCTGTTGGGGAAAGCCCTGCCGCCGTTGATACGGCTGGAATTTCCGTCGTCTGGCTGAGATACCGGGCGGTCCTGATCTGTGGATTGTTGACGGGTATCGCCGGCGCCTATCTCGCCACCGCCCAGAACGCGGCCTTTGTGAAGGAAATGACTGCGGGTCAGGGCTTTATCGCCCTGGCGGCACTGATCTTTGGGAAATGGCGTCCGGGACCTGCTTTTGCCGCCTGCCTTATTTTTGGCTTGCTCGATGCGATATCCATTCGGATCGAAGGCGTGGCCTTCCCGCTGGTGGGTGAGGTACCACCGCAATTCATTCAGGCGCTGCCCTACATCCTGACGGTAATCCTCCTGGCGGGCTTCATTGGCAAGGCGATTGCGCCAAAGGCCATCGGCACGGCCTATGTGAAAGAACGGTAAGTTACATCGATGACAGAACCTGATACGGAAGAGTTGGAGCAACGCTTGATCGCTGCGGCGATAGAGGCCATGCCGCACGCCTATGCGCCTTATTCGAACTACACCGTTGGCTGCGCCCTTTTGGCGGGCAACGGGAAGATCTATACCGGGGTCAATGTCGAGAACGCATCCTATCCCGAGGGGACCTGTGCCGAGGCTGGCGCGATCGCAGCTATGGTGCGCGATGGGGAGACCCGGATCAGGGCCGTGGCCGTCGCCGGTAAGGAAGGGGATATCATCACCCCATGTGGCGGATGCCGCCAACGGTTAAGTGAATTTGCCCCGCCGGCTACCGTCGTTCTTGCCTGTGGACCGCAAGGTCTTTTGAAGCGGTTTGTTTTGGGGGACCTGCTTCCCCACGCCTTTACACCGGAGCATCTAGAGTGAAACAAAGCGACAGTGACGCGGCCTGTGCCGCAATTCGTGAAAAGAGCGCCATTCAGCCCCGGGTTGGCATCGTACTGGGATCGGGCCTTGGTAGCCTGTCCGATGATGTCATGGACGCGGTCGCTGTGCCCTACAGCGAAATACCGGAATTTCCCCAACTGACCGTTGCGGGACATAGTGGTGATCTCGTGCTGGGGATGTTGTCTGGCGTTCCCGTAGCGTTGCTGGCGGGGCGCAAGCATTTCTATGAAGCACGCGATGCGAAGGCGATGAACCTGCCCTTGCTGGTTCTGAAAGATCTGGGGTGTGAGGTCCTGCTGTTAAGCAACGCATCCGGTGGCATCACGCCGGGCCTCAATCCAGGCAGTATTGCTGTCCTTTGCGATCATATAAACACGCCGATTGTCAGCCCTCTGACCGGGGAAGATTTCATTGAAGACAAGTTTATCGATATGAAGGACTGCTATGACCCGGCCCTGCGTAGCGACTTGATCGCGTTGGCAAAAGAGCAGGGGTTTGACCTTTCAGAGGCGGTTTATGCGTTTTGGGCCGGTCCGCAATTCGAAACACCTGCCGAGATCCGCGCGCTGCGCAGCCTGGGCGCGGATGTCGTCGGCATGTCGACAGTTCTGGAAGTTATTTTTGCAAGGGCGCTGGGTCTGCGGGTCGCAGCACTTTCCGTCATTACCAACCGGGCGGCGGGATTGGATGATGGGGCGCTAAGCCATGCCCAGACCCAACAGAATGCCAAACTGGCAGAGGCCGGCATGAAGAAACTGGTCGGCAGTTTTGTTACCAAAATCGGGGGAGCGTCATGAGTAATACGATGGCGCAGGCCAGGCGCGCACTCGCCCTATTGGATTTGACCAGCTTGAACGATGATGACACTGAGGCGGATATCGAAACCCTGACCAATCGGGCCGTGACACCCCATGGGAATGTTGCGGCCGTCTGTGTCTGGCCGAAATTCGTGGTGCAGGCGAATAATGCACTGTCATCCACGCCGGTCGAAGTCGCCGCGGTCGCAAATTTTCCATCTGGTGCGTCAGAGATTGAGGGACCGGTGGAGGAGACCCGTTCCATCCTCTTCAACGGCGGGGACGAGGTTGATGTCGTTCTGCCCTATCATGCCCTGAAAGCCGGAAACGAGGATCTCTGCAGGGAATTCGTCACCGCCTGCAAGGCTGCCTGTGGCGTTTCCGGTAAGCTCAAGGTCATTCTGGAAACCGGTGAGCTCGGGAACCCTGACTTGATTGCAAAGGCCAGCATGTTGTCGCTGGAGGCAGGAGCTGACTTCATCAAGACCTCGACGGGAAAAGTGCCAGTAAACGCAACACTGGAAGCGGCCGAGATTATGTTAACCGCGATCAAGGATTTTGGCGCTGGCGGCTTTAAGGCGGCGGGCGGCATCCGGGACCTGGAAACGGCCTCAGATTATCTTGCCTTGGCCGACCGGATTATGGGGCCTGACTGGGCCCAGCCGGAAACGTTTCGGCTTGGGGCCAGCGGCCTGTTAACGGATTTGCTGTCCCGTCTCAATGGGGTTCCGTCCGAAAAACCTGCCGAAGGATATTGATCCGTGCTGCCACAGGAAATCATCAGGCAAAAACGTGACGGGGGAACGCTGACGCCTGAGCAGATCGGTTTCCTGGTGAAGGGCCTGACGGATGGTTCTATCTCCGATGGCCAGATTGCGGCCTTCGCCATGGCGGTCTTTTTTCAGGGTATGAATATGGATGAGCGTGTGGCCCTGACGCGTTCCATGGTGACGAGCGGGTCGGTGATTGACTGGCAACAGTTTTCCGATTTGGGACCGGTTCTGGATAAACATTCAACCGGTGGCGTCGGGGACAAGGTGAGCCTGATGCTGGCCCCGATTGTTGCCGCCTGTGGCGGGGCCGTCCCTATGATCTCTGGGCGTGGGTTAGGCCATACGGGTGGCACACTGGATAAGCTGGATGCGATTCCTGGCTACAACGCGACGCCGGATATTGCGTTGTTCCAGAACGTGGTGCGACAGACCGGATGCTGCATCATCGGTCAGACAGCGAAACTGGCCCCGGCGGACAAGCGTTTCTATGCCATTCGTGATGTGACCGCGACGGTCGAGTCAGTACCTCTGATCACAGCCTCCATCCTCTCAAAGAAACTGGCCGCCGGGTTGGACGGGCTGGTGATGGATGTCAAAACCGGAACCGGGGCCTTTGCCGGAACATACAGTATGGCCAAGGAACTGGCGGAGAGTATCGTGACTGTTGCCCATGGGGCGGGCATGCCAACCATCGCGCTCATCACGGATATGAACCAGGTTCTGGGTCGGGCCGTCGGAAATGCGGTTGAAGTTCGGGAGGCCATTGACTATCTGACGGGTGCTCATCTTGATGAGCGGCTGGACACGGTCACGATTGCCCTGGCGGCTGATATGTTGTGCTTGGGCGGTCTGGCACCAGATCAGGATGCTGCGATGGCCATGGCCCGCGAGGCACTGGATTCCGGGCGGGCTGCAGAAAAATTTGCGGAGATGGTAGACCTTCTGGGTGGCCCTGCGGATCTGATGGAGAACTCTCAAAGGCATTTTGCGGATGCGCCTGTCGTCAAGCCTTGTTACCCGGAACGCGACGGCGTTGTACAGGGAATGGATGCAAGGTCTGTAGGTTTGGCTGTTGTTGAGCTTGGTGGCGGTCGTACTGATCCCAATGGCACTATTGACCCGGTGGTTGGGTTGACCGAGGTTGCCGCCGTTGGAGAACCCGTCGGGTCTGACCGGCCCATTGCGTTGGTGCATGCACGGTCGGAAGACGCGGCAGTGCACGCGATTGAAAGGGTGAGATCAGCCGTCAAGATCGGCTCTTCGGGTGAGGCCGGGGCGGCTGTTTTTGAGAGAATTGCAAAAACCTAGATTGTCGGACTTTCGTCTGTAATCTGGAAAGAGGATATCATGGCACGCGCCATCATATTGGTTATGGATTCATTCGGGATCGGGGCGGCACCCGACGCGGACAGCTTTGGCGATGTCGGTGCCGATACGCTCGGTCATATTGCGGCCACCTGCGCGACAGGTGCGACCAGCGATGATCGACCAGCCTCCGGGCCCCTTACACTTCCAAACCTGGAGTGTCTTGGTCTGGCCGATGCCGCTTTGATCGGCAGCGGATTAGTGCCAGAAGGGTTGTCACTCGCTGGGGATCGTTTGAACAGTTCTTTCGGGGCGGCGGCGGAAACCAGCAGAGGCAAGGATACGCCCAGTGGGCATTGGGAAATGGCGGGTCTGCCTGTTGATTTCGACTGGGGTTTTTTCCCGCGCACAGTGCCAGCCTTTCCGGATGAGGTTGTATCGAAACTTACGGAGCGCGCAGGCTTGCCAGGCATTCTGGGCAATTGCCATGCATCGGGCACGACGATCATCGCTGACCTGGGCCTGGAGCATATTCAAACCGGCAAACCCATCTGCTACACAAGTGCTGATTCCGTGTTTCAGATCGCAGCCCATGAAGAACATTTTGGGCTGGAACGTTTGTATCAGCTCTGCTTGTTGGCCGAAGAAATCCTGAAACCGTGGAATATCGGGCGGGTTATTGCGCGGCCCTTTGTTGGGGGCGGCCCGGAAGATTTTAAGCGCACGGCAAATCGTCGGGATTATACGACGCCCCCGCATGGGGAAACACTTCTTGATCGCGTCAAAGACGCAGGCGGTGATGTTTATAGTGTTGGCAAGATTGCGGATATCTTCGCCAATCAAGGTGTGACGGTTTTTCGCAAAGCTGCCGGTAATATGGCCCTGTTTGACGCTACGCTGCAGGCACTTGAGGAAAGCAAAGATGGTGACCTGATTTTCACAAATTTTGTGGATTTTGATATGGAGTATGGCCACCGTCGCAATCCTCTCGGCTATGCAGCTGCGCTTGAGGCCTTTGACAAGAGGCTTCCCGAATTGCAATCCCAATTGAAAGCGGATGATATGGTGGTGATCACGGCAGATCATGGCTGTGATCCGACCTGGCCCGGTAGTGACCACACACGGGAGAATGTACCAGTCCTGATTTTTGGCGGGGATACGCCAAAGCAGGACTTAGGGCACCGTGAGAGTTTTGCCGATATGGGCCAGACACTCTGCCATCATCTTGGATTGCCGGCGCTACCCGCCGGAAAGAACTGCTTTTAAGAGAGAACAAGAATGTCTCAAACCCTGGAAGCAAGACGGTTTCAAGCCCCCGCCGATGGCCGCATTGATGCGCAAATGAAAACAGCGTTCGGAGAGGACGGGTTTTTGGTTCTGGACGGGTTTGCCAGTGCCGATGATATTGCTGCGTTGAATGGTGAAATCGACAGGCTTCTGGCGAAAGCCGAGGCACCGGACCGCCCGACCGTGTTTGGCGATCATGCGGGTGACAGGTATTTTCTGGAGTCGGGGGATCAGGTCCGGTTCTTCTTTGAACCCGGCGCTATCGATGAGGCAGGACGACCGACACGAGCCCTTTTATCGGCGCTGAACAAAATCGGACACAATCTTCACGATCGAAATGAGACGTTTGACAATTTTTTGCGCAGTCCGAAATTCTTCGGTTTGGCAGACAGTTTGGGTCAAGCCGAGGCCGTTCTCATGCAAAGTATGGTTATCTTCAAGCAACCCGATATCGGGGCGGCGGTGAACTGGCATCAGGATGCAACTTTCCTGCGGACAGAGCCGCATTCGGTCCTGGGTCTGTGGTTGGCGCTGGAAAGTGCAGACCGGACCAATGGATGCCTCTACGCGATACCGGGCGGGCATAGGGGGCCGTTGCGCAAGTGGTTCGGGCGTGTTGGAGCGGATCTGGATCAGCTTGATATGAGGGATATTGATACATCCCCCTATGATGTTGATCGGGCTGTTGCCCTGGAAGCAGAGGAAGGGACACTTGTTCTCTTGCACGGGTTCCTGCCGCATATGAGTACGGCGAACACCTCGCCGCGTTCCCGTCGTGCACTGACGTTACACGTGGTTGACGGAACCTTGCCTTATGAGGACAGCAATTGGTTGCAACGTCAGGCGAATGATCCGGCCCGCCGGTTTGACTCTCATAGTACAAATGGAGCTCATCAGTGATTTCGGTTATCGGTTTCGATGCGGATGACACGTTATGGCATACGGAAAACATGTTTCAGGGTGTGCAGGCACGGCTTGAAGAAATCCTGGCCCGTCATGCACCGCGCGAGGAAGTGGAACGCCGTCTCCACGCCACGGAAATTGCGAATGTGAAACTGTTCGGATATGGGGTGAAGGGCTTTACACTGTCCATGGTTGAAACCGCCGTTCAGATTTCAGAGGGTCGGATAACGGGCGATGAAGTGCATCAAATCCTGATGATGGGTAAAGAGATGCTGGAAGCACCGATTGAATTGATGCCGAACATCAAGACAGTCCTGAATTCGCTGGAACAGGATTATCGCCTGATGTTGATCACGAAGGGCGACGTCCTGGATCAGACCAATAAGATTGATAAATCGGGTCTCGGTGATTGTTTTGATGTGGTCGAGGTTGTTCAGGAAAAGGACCCGGCCAGCTATGAAAAGGTTCTGGCGACACATGGTGTCGATGCCTCTGAGTTCATCATGATCGGGAATTCCATCCCGTCGGACGTCGCACCGGTGCTGACGCTGGGCGGATACGGTGTCCATGTGCCGTATCAGCATGTTGCCGTGTTCGAAAAACACCGTGATGATCCCGACAGTGATCGCTTTTTCCGGCTTGATGCGATTGCAGAATTTCCAGGGCTTGTTGCCGAAATCAATAAAGGGCTGACAGCGGGTGGATAAGGCCGAGTATCTGGAAAAACTACAGCACCTTCAAAAGGAACTGGCCCTTGTTCAGCAGGCGTATCTTCGCGAAGGGCGCCGGGCCCTTGTGGTTTTTGAGGGCGGCGATGCGGCGGGGAAGGGCGGTGTCATCCGTCGATTGGCCTGGGCGCTGGATCCGCGTTCCTTGCGCGTCCATTCAATCGCCGCACCCTCGGTATCAGAACAGCAACAACATTGGCTAAAGCGGTTTTGGACCCGAATTCCGGACAAGGGAGAATGGGTGATCTTTGACCGATCCTGGTATGGACGTGTGCTTGTTGAGCGGGTCGAAGGGTTTGCCAGCAAGGATGAGTGGGAACGCGCCTACGATGAAATCGTGGCCTTCGAAAAGACCTTGGCGGACGAAGATATTCGCATTGTGAAACTCTATCTGAATGTCAGTGAGGATGAGCAGCTTGAGCGGTTTCGCGCCCGGTACAAAGACCCTGCAAAACAGTGGAAGCTGACCGAAGAAGACATTCGTAACAGGGCACGTCGTGGCGATTATGACGCAGCAGTCAATGACATGCGCTCGAAGACCAGCTGGGATGGCGCGCCTTGGAAGGTGCTGGATGCCGACAGTAAGAAAGAGACGCGCCTCGCCTGCTTCCGGCACATTATCGATCAATTGGGCCGCGATGTTCCCCTTGCACCACCGCCACCCTCAGACATGATCCGCGCGTTCTTTGAAGACCCGGATTGAGGCGTTGCTAATAGGTTGCCCGCCCGCCCGACAGGTCAAAGACGGCACCAGTGCTGAAACTGGTTGCTGCTGACAGCAGCCACATTACCGTTTCCGCAACTTCATCGGGCTGTCCGAGGCGCTGCATCGGACTTTTGTTGATCATGGTCTGAACATGTTCCGGGGCCATCTGACTGAGGATGTCTGTTTCAACCGCCGCCGGGGCGAGGGCGTTGACCCGGATATCGGTCATCGCCAATTCCTTGCCCATGGACTTTGTCATGGCGATAACGCCGCCCTTTGCGGCGGAGTAGGCCGAGGCGTTTGGTGTGCCCTCTTTGCCAGCGAGAGAGGCGATGTTGACGATACGGCCCCAGCCTTCTCGGCGCATCAGGGGGACGACCTGCCGGCATACCTCGTACACACCGATCAGGTTGACGTCGATGATCTGTCGCCAAACCGTCGGGTCATAGTCGTCGAGGGGTAGGGTCGGTCCGGCAAACCCGGCATTGTTGACCAGCATATCGACCCGCTCATCGGCAAGATCAATTGCATCTGATATCGAAGCCGGGTCCGTGACATCCACACGGGCAAAACTGGCGCCCTCGAACTCTGGTTCTACCAGGTCCCAGACATACACATCGGCTTCAGCAGCAATCAGACGTTCGGCAATCGCACGGCCGATCCCGTTTGACCCTCCTGTCACAATAGCTGTGCGACCGGGAAAGGAATAATGCGGGTACATCACCGGCGCCGATCACAGGGTCTCAACCGCAATCGCGGTGCTGGTCGTAATTTCGGTCCGCAAGGCAAGCCCGGGCGCATACATTTCGGAACTATGGAACGCCTTTAATTGTTCCATGCTGTCGAATTGCAGGACAACCATGCGGCCCGGTTCCCAAGAGCCCTCAAGTGTTTCAACCGCGCCACCGCGCACAAGATAGGTTCCGCCAAAAGCGGCAATCGCTTCCTGCGCGATCTTCTTGTAATCCTCATAGCGTTCTGGGTCCGTTATATCGCGAATTTCGGCGATCAGCAGAGCTGGCATTTTTCTTCCCTTCAGTAAGAATTAGGTGATCGTGAGCTTAGGGTATTCACTACCGGTCCGACCAGACCGTAATGCGCCTTTGAACCCCCAATGGATTGACGGAACCGGCCTGACACGCAACATTCCTGCCTCATATTCAAGGACCAGTTTCATGACAGATAAAGCGCCGCGTCAATCGGGTCCCGCAACACGTGCGGTTCAGGCATTGGGTTGGGAAGACGATGTTACAGGGGCGGTTGTGCGTCCTGTTCACGTGGCGACAACCTTTGCCCGGGATGACCAGTATGAGCTGCCTGATGGTCGGACCTATGGGCGGGACGGGAATCCAACACCGGAACAACCCGAAGCGCTGCTGGCCGACCTTGAGGGTGCCCACTCGGCAATGCTGTTTGCGTCAGGCCTTGCTGCCTGCACTGCGGCCTTTCACTGCCTGTCTCAGGGTGATCATGTGATTGCACCCAAAACCATGTATCACGGGACCTATGTCTGGCTGAAGAAATACCCACCCGCCTGGGGGATCGACGTCACATTTATCGAACCCGGCAATCTGACCCAGATGAAAGAGGCATTGCGGCCAGGCAAGACCAAAATTGTCTGGATCGAAACCCCGTCAAACCCGACCTGGCTGGTCACTGACATCGCGGGCGCAGCAGAAATTGCTCATTCGGTAGGGGCTCAACTGATCGTGGACTCCACCTGCGCGACACCGGCCCTGTCCCAACCACTCAGTCTTGGTGCGGATATCGTCTGTCACTCCGCAACCAAATACCTCAACGGTCATTCTGACGTGTTGGCAGGCGCGCTCGCAGCCAAGGAAGATACAGAGCTGTGGCAGAAGATCCGGGAATACAGGTTGCTCTCGGGTGCTGTCCTTGGCGCCTTCGATGCCTTTCTTTTGCTGCGCGGGATGCGGACACTCTTTGTGCGAATGGAGCGCCATTGTGAAAACGCGCTGCGTGTCGCCCAGTTCTTGAGCGAACATCCTGCTGTGACGCAGGTGCGTTATCCCGGTCTGGAAAGCGACCCTGGCCATAATCTTGCGGCCATGCAAATGCGGGGTGGATTTGGCGGCATGCTGTCCTTTCATGTGAAGGGTGGCGCCGCTGGTGCCCTGAAAGCCTGTTCAGGGCTGGTATTGATCAAACGGGCAACAAGCCTGGGGGGCGTGGAGAGCCTGATTGAGCACCGCTACTCAATAGAACCGGCGGAAACCAAAGTCCCCGAAGATATGCTGCGCCTGTCGGTTGGGATCGAAGCTGCCGAAGACTTGATCGCCGATCTTAAATACGCACTGGATGCCCTCTAGTCCGGGCAGTCCAAAAATATAGGTTAGAAGACAACGTCAGTTGAGGAGAGTTGGAAATGAGCATTGATCTTTACAGTTGGACCACGCCAAACGGCCGCAAGGTCTCCATCGCGCTTGAGGAAATGGGACTGGAATACACCTGCCATTCCATCAATATCGGCAAGGACGACCAGTTTGCGCCAGATTTCCTGAAAATCAGTCCCAACAACAAAATCCCCGCCATTGTCGATAACGATAATGGCCAGACATTGATGGAGTCCGGGGCCATCCTGCTCTACCTCGCCAAGAAGACCGGCAAATTCCTGCCCAAAGATGATGCCGGATACTGGAGCTGCATTGAATGGTTGATGTGGCAGATGGGTGGTCTGGGACCTATGCTGGGTCAGGCCCATCACTTCGTACATTTTAATCCGGACAAGTCAGAATATGCGAAGGAGCGGTATGCTAACGAGGCACAGCGTCTCTATGGCGTGCTTGACAAGCGTCTCGGGGAAACCGGGGCCTATCTGGCTGGCGCTGAATACAGTATCGCTGATATGGCCACCTGGCCGTGGGTTTCCCGTTACGAGTGGCAGTTGGTTGATCTCGATAAATTCCCGAATGTGAAGCGCTGGTATGTTGATATCGCGAACCGCCCGGCTTCCAAGCGTGGCTATGATCAGCCGAAATATGTCTCTGACATCCCGATGCCCTGATCACCAAGCCGATACCAAAACCAAAACAAGAATGAGGAAGCGTCATGTCGGACCAACCAAAAACCCTAATGCAGATGGCGGGTCTGGACCTGACGCCTGCTGGCTTGAGTGAAGCCAGTATCGTTGTTGTTGATGCGCAGGGGGCCTATGCCGATGGCCCCCTGACATTGCCGGATGTGGCACCTGCGGCGGTCCAGATTGGTAAACTGCTGGGCCGTGCCCGTGCCGCTGGGACGCCGATCATTCATGTGCGTCACGTTGGTGGTGCGGGTTCCCCGTTCGATACGGAAGGGCCGGGGTTTGCCTATCTGCCAGAGGCCGAACCGGCCGAGGGGGAAGCGGAGATCCGCAAGAACCTGCCCAACAGTTTTGCGGGTACCGACCTTGACGAAAAACTGAAGGCAACCGGTCGGAAGAAAGTCATCATTGTGGGCTATATGTCCCATATGTGCATCTCGGCCACGGCCAGGTCTGCGCTGGACCACGGGTATGGCGCGACGGTTGTTGCAGGTGCGGCGGCTACACGCCCATTGCCCTCTGCGACCGGTGACGGCGTCGTGGATGCCAAAGCCTTACATGATGTGGCGATGACCGAATTGTCCGATCGTTTTGCCATCATCGCCAAGTCGGTTGGAGATATTCCGGATTAGTCCGAGGGAATCCGGGCGATGTCCGTTCAATGATAGAGATCGTTTCATCCTGGGCGTGGTTTTTCACAGCGCTGGCGGCTTTTACAGCCGGTGTCGCACGCGGCTTTTCCGGATTTGGGGCGGGTCTGATTTTCATCCCGGTTGCCAGTATTTTTTATGCACCGGCCTTTGCTGTGCCAGTTCTGGTGATCGTCGATACGGTGGCTTCCCTGCAATTGCTGCCCAAGGCGGCCCGCATCTGTGACAAGAAGCAGATCGCATGGATGCTGGCCGGCGCGGCCATCGGGGCACCGATCAACGTCTGGATCCTCGCCTTTATCGAAGCCGATTTTATGCGTATGGCCCTTTCCATCTTTACGCTGATTATTCTGATCCCGATGGCAACTGGTTGGCGCTATAAGGGAAAACTGGGACATGTTTCGACGGTACTGACCGGCGGTGCTTCAGGTTTCCTCAACGGTGCGATTGCGGTTCCTGGCCCCCCCGTCATTCTGTTCTGGCTGGCCGGTCAGGATGCCGGTGACAAGGTGCGCGCCAACATCATTATCTTTCTGGCGATAATGGCTGGGATAGTCGCCGTTGGATTGACGTATCACGGGCTCTTCACAAAGGACGTTCTTGTATTCTCTGTGACGCTGATACCGGTATATGTGATTGCGACACGGGTCGGGGCTTGGTTGTTCCCCTATGTTTCAGAGCGGCTGTTCCGGATGTTGGCCTTAAGTCTTGTGGCGGTGATTGCTATAGTGTCTCTATTTATATGACCGGGTATTAATCGAATAGGGAGACATCCATGACAATAAGAGCTCTGGAACCATCTGACCGTGCAGAGTGGGAACGGCTTTTTGCGGATTACGCCACTTTCTATAAGACCAGCGTGCTGGAAGGCGGGTTTGACCGTGTCTGGGACTGGATTTTTGATCCTGAAAATGACTTTTGGTGTGACCTTCTCTGTGATGACGAGGGCAGCCCCTATGGCTTCACGCAATATCAATTGATGCATCGATCCCTCGGCGGGTCCATGGTCTGTTACCTGAGCGATCTTTACGTGGAACCTGACAGACGGGGCACGGGCGGTGGTCGCGCCCTGATCGAACATGTTATCGAATTCGCGAAGGGAAGAAACGTCCCGAACGTTCGCTGGTTGACCCAGGATTTCAACTATGCCGGCCGGCGGCTATATGATCAGTTTGCGCCTAAGACCGATTTCATACTCTACAGCGTGCCGGTGTAATACAGCGATGAGTGATCAATCCGTTCAAACATCGATACAGTCCATCGGAATTTTGGGCGCGGGCGCTATGGGGCGCGGTATTGCCCAGATCGCCATTTTGGCGGGCGTCGATGTTATTCTGGTCGATGCCGCGGAGGGTGCCGCGGAAAAGGCCCGGGACTTTGTCGGTTCGATGGTGGCCCGCGCCGTTGAGAAAGGGCGGCTCGACAATGCTGCTGCCGAAGAGGCGATGGCGCGTCTTTCCATTGGTGCAGAGATAGCTGCATTTGAGGATTGCGACCTCGTCGTTGAAGCGATTGTTGAAGATCTCTCGATCAAGCAATCGGTGTTTCAGCAATTGGAGGCGGTGGTTTCAGCGGACTGCATCCTGGCAACAAACACGTCCTCGCTTTCCGTTACCAGTATTGCCGCGACGGCATCACATCCGGGCCGGATTGCCGGCTATCACTTCTTTAACCCGGTGCCCCTGATGAAGGTGGTTGAGGTGATTGCGGCTGCCAGAACAGATGAGGTTGTTGTCGACCGTCTCGTCGAACTTGCAGACCGTATGGGACACTACCCGGCAAGAGTTGTTGATGCGCCGGGGTTCCTGATCAATCACGCGGGGCGCGGCTATATCACCGAAGGACTGCGGGTCCTCTCGGAGCAAGTGGCCAGCATCACCCAAATTGATGACATTATGCGCGATGCCATGGGGTTCCCATTGGGGCCGTTCGAGTTGCTGGACCTGACCGGACTTGATGTCTCTGACCCGGTAATGCGATCCATTTATCATCAATTCTATGAGGAACCTCGTTACAGGCCGCATCCTGAGACGGCCAAGCGTCTTGCCGCAGGACTATTGGGCCGAAAAACGGGTGAGGGGTTCTACAGCTATCAGGATGGTAAGAAACAAGCAGTTGATGAGGTGGCGCCGGTTGTCTCCCTGCCGGGCTCAGTCTGGATCTGGGCGGAGCGCGCTATAGATCGGGTTGAACTCTGTCGCGCGCTGGAGGGCGCAGGGGTTCTGATTGACGAAGGCCAAACGCCAGGTTCAGACGCGCTGGCCCTTCTCCTGCTCTACGGGGAGGACCTGAGCGCGGCGGTGTCACGCATGGGCCTGAACCCGATGCAGTGTCTGGCGGTCGATCCCTTGCCCGGTTTTGGAAAGCGCGTGACGGTGATGGCGTCTGCGGCCAGTTCACAGGTTGCATGTGATTGGGCGCATGGTTTGTTCGGTGCGGCCGGAGTGCCGGTCACATTGATCGATGACAGTACAGGTTTTGTATCCCAGCGTGTCCTGGGCTGCGTGATCAATACAGCCTGTGAGATCGCCCAACAGGGGATTGCGACACCCAAAGACATTGATCAGGCAGTTCGCCTTGGTCTGGGCTATCCCGCAGGTCCCTTGAGCTGGGGGGATCAGCTTGGACCAGAGCGCATCCTGATGATCCTGAACCGCCTTCTGGAGAGCACGGGCGACCCGCGTTACCGGCCCAGCCCGTGGTTAAGGCGACGGGTTCAACTCGGCCTCTCCCTAACACAAGAATCGACGCTTAAGGCAGTTTAGTTTTTTACGCCGCTTTGGTTGAACAGGATCTTGCGCTCCGCGTCATCCGGTGGGGCGGAACGGCGCATATCCTTGCCCAGATCAACACCCCGCTGGACGGCAGGCCTGGATTTGACGGCAGTGCGCCATCTCGTGACATTCGGATAGGGTGCAAGATCGCCACCCAGCGGCTTTGCAATCAGAACCCAGGGCCAGTTGATCATGTCCGCGATTGTATACTCATCACCGGTAATGAAGGGGCGTCCGTCTGACAGCTGGCGTTCCAGTACCGAAAGACATCGATCATATTCATTGGCATAGCGCGTCTTGGAATAGGGGTGATCACCGGGTGCGTAATTGACGAAGTGGCTTAGTTGTCCGGCCATAGGCCCTTGATTGCCAACCTGCCAGAACAGCCATTCCATGACTTCTTTTTTGCCCAACGCGGTGCTTGGCAGGAAGCGGTCAAACTTCTCTGCCAGGTAGAGCATTATGGCACCCGACTCAAAAACAGTGACAGGATTCGTTCCGTAAGACGGTGGCGGGTCATGATCAACGATGGCCGGCATACGGTTGTTGGGGCTGATCTTGAGGAATTCCGGTTTGAACTGGTCGCCCTTGCCGATATTGACCGGGATCGTGTTGTACTCAATCCCCAGCTCTTCCAGAAGAATGGACACTTTCCAGCCGTTTGGGGTTGGCCAGTAGTAAAAGTCAATCATGTGGTTGGTTCCTTGCCGTCAGAATCAATGCCGCCAGAGACAATGCCGTCTGCGACCAGTTGATCGATCACGGCCTGATCATAGCCCAATTCACGCAATACTTCCGCGCTGTGTTGACCATGGGTTGGTGCTGGTCTCGTCAAATCCAGGGGAGTGCCGGAAAAGCGAGCCGCCGGTCTTGTCTGTCTTAGTGTCCCTGCCACCGGGTGGTCCAGTTCGACGACGATGCCATTGGCGGTAATCTGGGGGTGCTTGATCATTTCACGGCGTCTCAATACCGGCGCGCAGGGCACGTCATAGGCATCCAGCCGTTCCAGCCAATAGGCAGCGGAATTCTGTTTGAGGACTTCCTGGGTCAGTTCCAGACGCTCATCGATATTCTGATGGCGCTTTTCAGGCGTTGAAAAACGGGGGTCTTCCCGCCACTCAGCCCGGTCCAGCGCATCGGTCAGGGCGATCCATTGCTTGTCGGTGTTTACAGCAACAGAGATATAATCTGTCGTTGTCTCATAGATCAGATCGATAAAACTGTGGGCGGTTTCACTGGGGATCTCATCACCGACAAAGGTGTGCCCGCCCATGTCGGAATGCCACAGAAAATCAATGACCGAGTCCAGCATGGACACTTTGATATGCTGGCCGGTGCCGGTTCTTTCACGATGGAAGAGAGCGGCGGTAACGGCTTGCGCAGTCGTGAACCCCGTCAGTTTGTCGGGTAAAATGGTGCGCACCAATCTGGGTCTCGCCTGATCTGACCCACCCTGGATCGTCGTCAATCCGGATAATGCCTGAACCAGTGGATCGTAAACAGGCTTGGCGGCATAGGGGCCGTCTTCCCCAAAACCGCTGACAGAAACGTAAATGATATCCGGTCGAACAGCCCGAACCGCTTCTTCACTCAAGCCCAGTCTCGAGATAACGCCCGGACGGAAATTATGGGCAAAGACATCGGCATCCGCCAAAAGATCCTGAATGATTTTCAGGCCTTCCGGGGCTTTCAGGTCGACCGCAATGCCGCGTTTTGAGCGGTTGTTGTTCAGGAAAGACGCCGTCATGTCGCCGCGCCGTGTTGAAACACTGCGCGTGACATCACCGCTCCTCGCGTTTTCGACCTTGATAACGTTGGCCCCTTGATCGGCCAGCATCATTGTTGCGAGTGGGCCTGACACAACCTGGGTCAGATCTACCACTTTCACTCCATCCAGGGGACCGGGCATCGTCTGGAATTCTCCGTTTCTTACAAGGGGGAAGGCAATTGCCGGAGATACCCCTCACAGATAGCTTTACGGACCAAAAGATAAACGGATTATTGGGAAAGACTGCCTTGACCTTATGGCAGGGACGGCCCATTTGCGTAATCAATCCCGTCTTCAATCGCGATCAGGCTCAACTCCATGGATAGTTTAACCCAATTCACCCTTGGCTCTGCCATCGGCTTGGTCACGATGGGTCGAAAAATTGGGGCGCGACGGGCCGCGTTGTCAGGGGGTATACTGGCAACCGTTCCTGACCTGGACGTCTTCCTGCCGGCATCCGACGAAATCACGGCCTATGTCACCCATCGTGGCTTCAGCCATTCTCTTCTTGTGCATGCCGCCCTGGCACCGGTCGTGGGAGAGGGACTTTATCGACTGTTTAAAGGGCTGCAAGAGCAGCCAAGGTGGCACGTTTACCTGATCGTTTACCTGATCTGGTCAACTCACGCGCTGCTCGACGCGATGACGACATACGGGACGCAGCTCTTCTGGCCGATCTCAACCCATCCTTTCAGTGTGTCCAGCGTCTTTATCATTGACCCGACCTATACAATTCTGTTGCTCGTGGTGACCGTCTGGGCCTTGTTCAGGCGAGAATTGGGCACGTCGCTGCGAAAGATGTCTGTCATCGCCCTCTCTTTCAGCACGCTCTATCTGGTCTGGACACTGGTCGCGCAGAACATCGCCTATAACAAGGTGGTGCAGGCCGTGGATGCAGCCGGGATAAAGCCCGACAAGATCACAATGATCCCGATGCCGTTTAACAGTTTCCTGTGGCGTGGTCTGGTGGTTGAGGGCGATCAATACCACAATGTCTATCGCTCGGTGTTTGATCAAAAGGTGACAGCGACCATCCATACCCATCCCAGGAACCTGGCCCTGGAGGAGATCTTGCCGGACACACAGCCGGTACGTGACGTCGCCGGGTTCAGTCAGGGAAACTATGCGATGCGGGTTGAGGATGACGGGATACTGGTCAGTGACCTCCGCATGGGGGTGACACCCGGCTATGTGTTCACCTTCCGGGTTGCGTCGATTGAAACTGGCGCCGCAGAGATGGTGCCGCCTCGCCAATTGCCGAGGGTGGTCCAGTCCGATGATTTTGACTGGCTCGTCGAGCGCATTTATGACGAAGAGCGCGACCGCGTCGAATAAGGCACCCTAGAACAGGGGATGGCCCAGATAGCCCTCCAGCGCGCTCCAGAACAGTCGTAGAGCAAGCAAGGTCAGCGTTATGTTCAACAGCCGTTTGAACAGGGCCTGATCCAGCCGCATCAGCACCTGTTTTCCGATCACAGTTCCGATGAAACCGCTTATGATCATTAGCGTGATCAGCAGGGCGTAGGGGCCATAGGCGAAACCGAGTATCCCGAACGCGAGTACCTTGAGCAGGTGTTGGGCGGTCATAAGCGTAGAATGGGTGGCGACATGGGCCAGGGGCGGCAATTGCATGCTCTTGACCATGGATGAAACAAAACTGCCGGTCGCGCCGAAGAACATGGTCAGGAATGACGAGACGATACCGCCCAAAAGTACGTGCCGCCCGGCGATGGGCGGAAAGGTGCCGAAAACGGACCACAGAATAAACGTTCCAATTCCCGCCTGCACCAACCAGGGGTCGATCTGGACAATGATGCTACCGCCCAGACCCGCGCCGATAACGCTGCCGATGATAAACGGCAGTAAAATATCTGTTTTCAGGTCTTTCAGCATGATCAGGGCGCGCCCTGCATTTGCGCCCACCTGAACCACACCATGGACCGGGATCAGGGCCGCTGGCGGCAGGAGGACGGCCAGGACCGCGATCAACACAACGCCGCCACCAATGCCGAACGCCGCTGTGATAAAGGATGTCAGCGCGCTCAGAGCAATCAGGGCAATATTGGTCAGGAGTGAGAGTTCACTCGGAAAGGTCAGCAATTCTTTCATCGGGCACCGGACACAGGACTGGATCGTCAGCTTGCCTGAGCAAATCGGTGCTGCCAACCGACGGGCTGGCCTTTGAGGGGCTTCCTGATCTGATTTTTACCTGCTAGCGTAGTTAAAGTATCAGTGCCCGCACGCTTCAAGGAACTGCCGGGCGGCCTTAGGCCTGTTACGAGAGGAGAAAAGGGACCATGGTTTATACGCTGGCAAATGTCGATGAAGGCCTGCTTTCAGACATCAAAACGCTGGAAAATGAACTGGGAACGCCCGTTCTCGCAATGGAAGCTGTCAAGGTACAGCCGGCTCGACTTGATCGTGAAAAACTGGACCGGATCCAGAAACTTGAGGACAAGTTGGGTGTAGTCTTGGTTGCCGTTGAAAGTTGAGTGACGAACCGGAAAGCATGCCAGAAACGGTTTCTGTTCCGCCGTTGAGCGCTGATGCGCCCTTTGTTGCGACCCATCGACACTATAAGGGCGGGCTGTACCAGAAGGTTGCAGACCTTGCATTCCGAAACTGAAGAACCACTTGTCATTTATCGCAGTTCAGACGGCCGATGGTGGGCGCGGCCAAAGACGATGTTTGATGAGGAAGACCGTTTTACCCCCGTGGACAAGTAATGTTTCTTAGTATTCGCCGGGTTCTGTTTTACCTCTTTCTAGCGGTGTTGTTCCCACTGACAGGCGCCCAGGCGCAGGGCTTGGTCGGGACAATCGTTTCCGAGGAAGCGGGGGAACCAGAAACCAATCTTCTAAATCTCGCCAACGAACCCTGGACCGGGTCTCTCGAAGAAATGGCGGAACGCGGCTTTGTCCGCATTCTGACAGCTTATAACCCGCTTTTCTTTTCCTTCGATGGGCCGGAACGCCGAGGCTTGATGGTGGAGATTTCCGAACATTTCCAGGAAAGCCTGCGAAAACGCCTGAAACCCAAATTGGGGCGCTGGGCCAATCTGGTGGATGTTGTTCTGATCCCTGTGCCACGAGATCAGTTGATCCCGCGCTTGTTGAATGGTCAGGGTGATATTATCGCCGCAAACCTGACCATTACCGAAGAACGGTCCAAAAAGGTCGCGTTTTCCAATCCTATTCTGACCGATGTCAGCGAGGTTCTGATCACCGGGCCGGATGTGCCGCAAATCAGCAGAATTGGGAAATTGTTCAAGACCGGTATCCATGTGCGCAAGTCCAGCAGCTATTACGAGCATCTGGTCGATCTGAATGAATACCGTTGGAAACACGGGTTACCGCAAATCCCGATCCATTTTGTGAATGAGCGGTTGGAAGATTTCAGCGTGCTGGAGCTTGTTGATAGCGGCATCATTCCGGCCATGATTATGGACAGCCACAAGGCGGATTTCTGGGGGCAGGTTTACACCAAAGCCAAAATACGATCAGACATCACGATCAATGACGGCGGAGAAACCGCCTGGGCCGTTCGACCGGAGAACACCGATCTTCTGGAAGAGATCAATCATTTCACCAAGACATACAGTCAGGGCACATTGCTCGGCAATATCATGCTGGATCGATATCTTGGCGATGCCGGTTGGGTGGAAGATGTCTTGAAGCTGCGCCAGGATCACAAATTCAGGGAACTGGCCTCAATCATGAAAAGCTATGCGGAGGATTATGGCTTCGACTGGCTAAAGATCTTTGCCCAGGCCTATCAGGAATCACAATTGGACCACAGCCGAAAGAGCCATAAGGGCGCGCTAGGGGTGATGCAGGTATTACCATCGACCGCCAAGGATCCGAATGTTGCGATCGAGAATATCGACACCCTGGAAGGCAATGTCCATGCCGGGGTAAAATACCTGCATTTCTTGAGAGAAAAGTATTTTTCAGGAGAGAACTTCGATCCGGTTGACCAGACGCTTCTGGCTCTTGCCGCTTATAACGCCGGTCCAGCGGCCCTTGAGAGGGCGCGGCGTCGCACGGAACGCATGGGGCTGGATCCGAATGTCTGGTTTGGCAATGTAGAGGTGGGTGCGGCGCGGTCGATTTCATATGAACCGGTGCATTATGTTCGCAACATCTTCAAATACTATGTTGCGTTCCGCATGTTGGGTGACTTGATCGAATGAATGCCAAAGGTGCATTCGGGATCAAATCACCGATTTCTGTAAAGATTAGTTTTTGGGGTCGACCTCATCGTCGACCAGCTCGGAGAGCTCGCCCAATGTGTCTTTCCAGCCATGGGTACAGCACGCGGTTACGGCCAGCTCGTAGCCCAGTTCGTGCAGCAGGCTGATCGCCATGTCACGCTGAGTGCTGCCAGTTGCTTCTGCTTTCATCTGCGGGTTTGTCATTCTGTGATGGACTGACATGGTACGCCTCCTTCGTTTAAAGGGCCCCCCCAAGGGCGGTTCTGGTTTGGCCGCAAAGCAGACTTCACTGCTTCAAATGACCTCTTCATACCCTCATAATATGGGCATACGTCGTAGCGCGGTATGATGGTGATCACAGGGGCGCAAAAATTAATAATTTTTCTAATTATTAATATAAATCAATGGTTTAGTGACGGGTTTCCCGATTCGACAAATCAGTCTATATTCAATTTTCCTTGGGGAGTATTGGTTATGGTCTATATCAAAAAAGCCCTTTCACCGCGCGCACAGGAAGCGGTTGAACTGATTGCGGAGAACCCGGTTTTCCATGCATTCAGGGATACCGACGGCATGCATCTCTTCGCGGAGTCGGGCAATGCTACGCTCTCACTTGTGTTGCCGATGGCGGTCTGGGGTGAAATCCGTTCCCTGGTTGAATGGGTCGAAACCAGTGATGGTGAGGGCGAGTCTCAGCCAATACTGTGTTTGATGGATGACCGCAACCGGGCCATCAGCGGCACGTTGCCAAAGGCATCCAATGAGGCAACACTCTCTGAGGCTTTGATAACCCTGAGTGAAGATAAGGCGGAGCAGCTTGATTTGCCGCTTGGGGAAATCAGCACCTATGCATTGCTGGAAGCAGAGGGCCAACAGCGGCTGATCTGAGGATTCCCGAACCTGTTGCTTCCGGGCCTGTGAATGTCAGCCTTCTACGGGCAGTTCTTCGATATCGTAGGATTTGATGATGCTTCTGCCCAGTACAGGGTCGTGCAGCATCATTTCAAAACGGTCGGCACGTCGGATCCCGCCAATCGCGCCAAAAGTGCCGCCAAAAATTGCACTGTTCTCTGGTAGTTTTCCGCCATTCTCACCCTGTCGAATGTCGGCATCATACTGCGCCATCAATTCGATCGGGTGGATCATGGCGGTAACCGATCCTTCCTGATACAGCGTCCGTTTACCGTCGACGACAATATGGGATTGCAGGGTCAATTGATCCCAATGGTCTTCGACATCGGAAAAACACCACAGGTCTTCGGAAACAGGTTTGTCGCACATTTGCTTGGAAACGGTGACACCGACCTTTTCAACCTCGCGCTCTGTGTGGTCTGAGGCGACACCGAACCACAGTTTTCCGTCCAGCCCGTCTGAACCGTCGCGACGGCCCGCGTAAAAGATGAACTCAATCTCGCCGCTGGATTGTGTGCCCGGCACCTGGATCTTGTCTGCCTGGGTCATGCAGGATGCCGAGCAGCGGTAAAAGACGGGCAGGGATTTGGGCCGTTTCACGCCGATTTCTTCCAGTTCTACAATGTGGGCCTCCATCGCGGTACGATCACGCCCGGTCCAGCCTGCAACGATCAGGGTCTCCACGCCAAGATCCACGGTCTTTGGGTCAGCGTTCAACGGGCGCAGTGTAAAAAACATAGCTGTATCCTTTATTTTGGCTGAGAGCGTTATCAGGCGTTACAGCGCTGATTGCAACAGGCCACCAAACCGCGCGCCATAGGGTGCCTGCAGTTTTGGTGTCTGGTCGGCTTCCTCAGCGAGGATTGTCCGGACATAGTTTCGGGCCGGCTTTTCCATTTGCCTGTAGAGCGATTGATAGAGTGTCGAGACCCGGTCACCGAGCCAGTCTTCGGGCATCAGGACGCGGGGAAGTGATGGTGTCCGCAGCAATGTGCGCCGATACACATGGACAAGAAGGCTGCGCAAGACGAATGCCTGCTCCCCTGACTTGTCATTCCGGATGTCGGGGGCGTCGGTAAAGGCCTGAAATAGGTCCAGAAAATCCTGGTGATGGGACCTCAATTCTTCTAAGGGCCAAGCATCTAGGATCACGCGACGCATGGATTGCTCGTCCATATCCTGTTGGTCGCTCGTCATTGAGAAGACCATTGCCTTGTCTTCGGCATTCATGTCGCGCAACACGGCGCGCACGGCCCGCTGGTCCGGAACTGCCTGGACGAAGACATTTGGCGCAATGGCAGCAAAACCCAGCCAACTCAGTTCCTTGCGGATGTGATCTCGGTCTTTTGCCCCCAGGGTCTGGCTGAGCACGACCTGGACCCATTCCCCGTTCCAGGCGTCCGGTCCGGCTGCATAGATCCGCAGCTCTGCGGCTGCAAATTGGCGTGTCGCCCGATCACTCAGGCTGTAAAAACTGCGGCGACCACTGCGATCCGTATTGAAGTATCCATCCTGACCCAGCCTGTAGACAGCGGTCCGCACCACACGGTCACCAATGCCCAAGGGTGCCATCAGTTTAATAAGCGCACCAAGATACAGACCGCCCCCAAATGGAACTACACTGTCCCCGATTACGGTGACGATCAGGGATTTCGCCCGAATGGGAACGGTTTCCAACAGGGTGGACAGATCCGGTGACGGTTCAGCCATTGCGCCGGTCAATCACGCGAACAGCCTTGCCCATCGAGCGGTCAATCGTATTGACCGGATGGACCTTTGCTTCAGCAGAGACGCCGATCAGGGCCTTGACCTGTTGCACAAGGTCCGTGGCTAGGGTTGCGCGGGCTTCATCAGCAATTTGGTCGTCGCGCCCTTCAAGATGAATAACCAGTTTGTCCAATGGCCCGTCCTTCAGAAGTTCCAGTTGATAATGCGGTCCGAGACGGGCATCCCGCAATATCAGTTCTTCTATCTGGGTCGGAAACACATTGACGCCCCTGATGATCAGCATGTCGTCAGACCGGCCGGTCACTTTCTCCATGCGCCTCATGGTCCGGGCGGTGCCGGGCATAAGCCGCGTCAGATCCCGGGTTCGATACCGCA
Source organism: Alphaproteobacteria bacterium (assembly GCA_963691885.1). Lineage (GTDB taxonomy): Bacteria > Pseudomonadota > Alphaproteobacteria > UBA8366 > Aestuariispiraceae. The sequence goes on along the minus strand of OY829843.1, from coordinate 4,644,020 downwards.
GGATTGGCAAGGCCTCCTTGGTCAGACTCGTGAATACCAGCTCCCCCCAGCTACCTTCCGGCAGAACTGCCCCTGTTTCAGGGTCGACAATCTCGGGATAAAAGTGATCTTCCCAGATGTGCAGGCCGTCCTTTGTCTCGATACACTCATTGGCGACGCCGGGTCCGATGATCTCTGAAAGACCATAGATATCGATCGCCTGAATGCCGACACGGTTTTCGATTTCGCAGCGCATATCCTCGGTCCAGGGTTCGGCACCAAAGATGCCGACTTCCAGCGAGCATTCGTCGCGGCTCAGACCCTGGCGGTCCATTTCATCGGCCAGAGCCAGCATATAGCTGGGTGTCACCATGATAATTGTCGGTCTGAAGTCGCGGATCAGCTGCACCTGCTTCTCAGTCTGTCCGCCGGACATGGGAATCACGGTTGCGCCAAGCTTTTCGGCCCCGTAATGCGCGCCCAAGCCGCCGGTGAACAGCCCGTATCCATAGGCGATCTGGATGATGTCATCCGGTGTTCCGCCAGCAGCACGAATTGACCTCGCCATAACCTGCGACCAGGTGTCGATATCGTTCTGGGTGTAGGAGACGACTGTTGGTTTGCCGGTGGTTCCGCTCGACGCATGCAGCCTGACAATATCGCGCATGGGACTTGCGAACAGGCCACAGGGATAGGTGACTCGCAGGTCTTCCTTGGTCGTGAAGGGCAATTTCGAGATGTCAGGTAGGTCGACAATATCATCTGGATGAACACCAACCGCCTTCATCTTTTCCTGATAATGAGGGACGTTGTCATAGGCGCGGCGGACTGTCCATTTCAGGCGGCCCAGTTGAAGGGCCGAAATTTCGTCTCTGCTGGCGATTTCGATCGGATCGAGAGACTGGAGGTCGGGTGTGCTCAGTGTCATGGCGCTCTCGTTCAGCTTTATAAATTTGGATTGGTGTCTGTTTGCGGACTGTTCGGATCTATCTTTTCGCCAAGCGTTCGTGATTTTCCGCGAAAGACAGCGATCAGCAATCCGTCCTGGTTGGTTACCTCAACATCATAGATGCCCGAGCGCCCCCTCAGAAACCGTTCAGTACAGCGGGCGGTCAGAACATCGCCGATCTGCCCGGCATTTGTGAAATCTACATCGCAGCTCTGCGCGACCGTTAGCCGGTTATAACTGTTACAGGCATAGGCGAAGGCCGTGTCCGCCAGGGTAAAGGTCAGGCCCCCATGGACCATGCCAAATCCATTCGCCATGTCGGGCCGCACCCGCATGCTGATTTCAGATGTTCCAGGTCCGACGCTGACGATCTCCATGCCCAGCATTTTGGTTGCGCTGTCATCCCGCATCATGGCGTTTGCGGTCGCCTGTGCTGTTTCCTGTGCTGTCAGCTGGGCTGTCTCTTGGGTCGTATCTGCCATCTGCTCAACGCCCTTTGAAGACGGGTTTGCGTTTTTCGACAAAGGCACGGACCCCTTCGCGGTAATCCTCGCTTTTGCCCAGTTGCCTCTGCAGGTCCCGTTCAAGATCCAACTGCTGATCCAGGGTATTGGTCGCAGACTGGTTAAAAGCATGCTTTATCTGGGCCAGTCCCATGGTTGGTTGACTGGCGAAATGTCTGGCGAGATTGCCCACATGTTCCTGCAATTCTTCGTCCGGAACCATCTTCCAGATCATACCCCATTCAACCGCCTGTTCCGCTGTGACCTTGTCACCGAGCATGGCGAGACCCAACGCCCGTTGCCATCCAATCAGGCGTGGCAACGTCCAGGTGCCGCCTGAATCGGGAACCAGGCCGATCTTGCAAAAGGCCTGAATGAAACTGGCTGAACTGCCGGCGATGACGATATCGCAGGCAATCGCGATGTTGCAGCCCGCACCCGCTGCGACACCGTTAATCCCTGCGATCACCGGCATAGGCAGGGACCTGATGCGCCGGATCAACGGGTTGTAAAGCGTGTCCAGTGTCTGGCCCAAGTCCGGGGCAGGGGCATCGGGCCCGACATCGCGATCGCCCAGATCCTGTCCGGCGCAAAATCCCCGACCGGCGCCCGTAATGACCGTGGCCCGTATTGTGCTGTCCCCGTCAATCAGGTCAAACGCCGCCCGCAAATCACGGTGCATTGCCTCGTTGAAGGAATTCAGCTTTTCCGGCCGGTTGAGGGTGATGGTTGCAACCCCGTCCGAACGGTTGAAAACTATGGTTTCAAAGGCATCTGTTTTTGACACGCTTACCCCCTGTAAAAGCTCAGCCGCAGTCGGGCCGTCCTTTCAATCTGATACAGAATTGGACTTATTTTTCTTTATTTGGTATCACGTTGTAGTAATAACAGGCAAGGGGGCAGACTGTCTCCGATAATACTCAAGGGGGCGAAGCCATGCCAATAACGTCGTATTTTGACCGGCATTCCGATTTGCTGGACGGCGCGGTGGGGGCCATTCGCAACAGAACGTTTTGGTCACCGTTTTCAGAGAGCCCCAGCAAAAAGATCTATGGTGAGAAAGCCCCGTCCGATGGCGAGAATGCGTTCAAGGCATATCTAAATGGTGAATTTGAGCTACATGGCCATCCGGGCCAGGACGATTCCAGGTCCGGCGGGGAACGCTCACCTTATGGGTTTGACCTGAACATCTCCTATCCCTCTGCGACCCCGGCAGATTTGATCAGGGCTGGACAGGCGGCTTTGCCCCAATGGCGTGATGCGGGGGTTCAGATACGAACCGGTCTCTGTCTGGAAATGCTGGTCCGGCTAAACAGACTTAGTTTTTTGATGGCCCATGCCGTTATGCATACGACCGGGCAAAGCTTTGTCATGGCCTTTCAGGCCGGAGGTCCCCATGCACAAGATCGCGGGCTGGAAGCCGTTGCCTATGCCTATGACGCGATGCAGGTGATACCAGAACGTGTCCGTTGGGAAAAACCCCAGGGGCGTAATGATCCTCTCGTCATCGACAAGTTTTTTCGGATCGTGCCGCGGGGAATTGCAGCGGTTATCGGGGTTTCAACATTTCCGACCTGGAACGGCTATCCAGGACTGTTTGCGAGCCTCGTCACCGGAAACCCGGTAATTGTCAAACCCCATCCTGCGGCGATCCTGCCTTTAGCACTGACGGTGCGCGTCGCCCGGGAAACCCTTGAAGAAGCCGGATACGATCCGAACCTTTTGACACTGCTGTTAGATGACCCGGATCATCCTGCAGCAAAGGAACTGTGCACGGATCCTTCGGTTCGCGTTGTTGACTATACCGGAGGCAGTGCTTTTGGCCTGTGGCTGGAAGAAAACTGCAGGCAAGCCCAAGTCTACACTGAAAAATCGGGGATCAATGCGATCGTGATCGACGATTTTAGTGACATACGCGGAATGGCCCGAAACCTTTCCTATGCCTTGTCGCTCTATACGGGGCAAATGTGTACGACGCCACAGAACATCTATATCCCCAAAGACGGTATCAAGACGGAGGAAGGACATCTGAGTTTTGACGAGGTGGGGCAGGTCTTGTCCAATGCGCTGGGTGAGTTTCTTTCAGACCCGGCACGCGCGCTCGCGGTTCTGGGCGCGGTACAGTCGGGGGAAACGCTCAGTCGAATTGATAAAGCGAGCGCGTCCGTTAAGGCGATCTTGAAAACCCGATTCCTTGATCACCCGGATTATCCTGACGCGACAATCCGCACACCCGTCCTGTTGAGTGTAAAAGCAGGCGAAGATAAAGAGCATGAAGGGGAAATCTTTGGTGCCGTCTCCTGCCTTATTGCAACAGAGAGCACGGCAGATAGTCTAGCGCTTCTTCGCAAGAACGTTTCGGAACACGGGGCGATTACAGCGGCTCTTTATACGGACAGTACTGAAGTGATTGAAGCAACTCAGGATGTCTGTGCAGAAACCGGCGTAGCCCTTTCGATTAATTTGACCGGGGGGTTGTTTGTCAATCAGTCGGCAGCCTTTAGTGATTACCACGGAACCGGTGCCAATCCGGCGGCGAATGCGGCGCTGTGCGATGCGGCGTTTGTGGCGAACCGGTTCAAGGTTGTTGAAACGAGAATTCCGGTTGAAAACCCGACACGCTAGGGGAGAGGAAGATGGCCTTTATATATGAGATTGAAGGGGTTGTTCCGGTTGTCGACCCAACGGCCTACGTGCATCCAACAGCGGTTCTGATCGGGGATGCGATTGTCGGGCCGAATTGCTATGTGGGGCCAGGCGCCAGCATGCGCGGTGATTTTGGACGTCTCATTCTTCAAAAGGGGGCAAACCTGCAGGACAATTGCACAATGCATGGATTCCCCGACACTGACACATTGGTGGAGGAGGACGGCCACATCGGTCATGGCGCGATCCTGCATGGGTGCAAGATCGGCAAGGACGCGTTGGTGGGCATGAACGCGGTCATTATGGATGGCGCCGATATCGGCGCCGAGTCGATTGTCGCGGCCATGGCATTTGTCCGGGCCGGGTCCCAGTTCGAACCCCGCAGTTTGATCGCGGGGCTGCCCGCCAAACTGATGCGAAAAGTAACCGATCAGGAATTGGCCTGGAAGCAGGATGGCACGCGGTCGTATCAAGAGTTGGCCGAGCGTTCTGCCAAGACATTGAAGCCCGCAACGCCACTGACAGAATTCGACCCGGACCGGCCTCGCTTGAACTTGCGGGGGCAAAAACCGCTATATGAGGTCAAAAAGGCCTGATCAAGGGTATTGATCTCAGAAGTAACGGGAGATTCGCAGGATCGCGTGACTTTCCTTGTCAAAGGTCGAACCTTCATCGGCATTGAGGAACAGTCTGGCTTCTACACCTGCGAACCAGGTTTCTGTAATGCGTCTTTCGGCTTCAAACGTCATCTGGGTTTCCTGCGTGCGCTGATCGATGATGAACCCGCCAAGTAGTTCGGTTGCAGCTTCGTCATTCAGGGCCAACCTGGCCCCCGCAAAGATGTCATTGTCGAAGATTGTGACCGGCGCACCCTCTGAGCGGCCATCATAATGATATTCTAGCAGAAGCCCCAGATCCTCGTATCCGTCATTCAAGCCAAAAAATGTGTATTCAAAACCGCCCGAGGCCGAGAGAAACGCGTCACCCTGACCGCTGCGATGAATGGCTTCCAGCTTCCAGAGCCATGTATCGAGTGTTGCCTGAACATCGAGCCCTGCCTGACCGATGATATCGTATTTCGGACGGAACACAGGCTCGCCGTTGGCGTTTACGCTTTGCACCAGGACCGGTTCCCGACCGGTGCCGTGAAAGTAACTGGCCCCGACATCCCAATCCCCAAACGTGTTGGAATAGCGTAACGCGCCATCGACATGGTTCTCCTCCGCACTGGATTTATAGATCGGGTTGTCAGTGTCCACCGGCAGGAAACCGCGGAGACGGGCTGAGGCGCTGGGGAAGGTTCGCTCTCTAAAGCCTGGAAGCACAAAAGCACCAATGGTGCCATAGTCGGAGAACCAGCGGGCATTCACCATCGGTTGGCCGAGTTTGTCTTCGCCGTCGATATCTTCAACCAGATCTGTCTGGTTGATGATGTCCACCAGATGCCGGCTCTCCACAACGCCCCAGAAGACCTTGCTGATGCCGAGTGTTGTGTCCCAGCTGTCGCGTTCGATATAGACCGAAAGGTCGCGAATATCCCCGTGAGTTCGACCATCCGTATCGGCCGGGTCATAGTGATAGTAGGGGATGAAGGTCAGGCGCTCCCGGTCCCAATACAGGCGAAACTCCGGCTGCAGAATGAGAGAGGGCTCGAACCGCCTGTCGTCTTGTCCGGGCAGGGCTGGCGCATCCAGAAACCCGCGGAACTCGCCGGCCACATATCCTGAAAGCTCGAATTCCGCCCCCAGGATCATGGTCGGGCCGTCATCCTGTGCCCGTGCCGTTGCCGACCACAGCCCCGTCGTACCGGCCAATACCACTGCAACAGTGGCAAGGCCGGCAACGAAACCAGTCTTAGCGAATCCGGGCGAGACGGCTTTTGTTGAAGTTGGCTTCATTGATGCCCTCTTGGAACTTATAGGGTGAGAATTTCAGAATCGTTTCTTTACCAGTCTGGTGATTGACCATTTCAAGGTTATGGGCACGCCAGTATTGATCCAGATACTGTGTCCATTCTGTGCTGGTCAGAGTCTTTAACAGTGAGTCGCGCCGATCGTAAAACTCAGTCTTCAGAATCCGATACTCTTCCTGATCGATCCATGAGACCTGCCGCGTATAGCCGGATTTCTCATAAAGGGGACGTCGTTCCACAACAAAGCACTGCATTTCGCCGCAGGCCTCATCCCGCAGCCAGACAAAGGTGTATTTGTTGACCTCAAAGGACGTCAGATCCTCATAGGCAAACTCGCTACCCACAAAAGGCCCGGACTTGTTGGCTGAAGAGATCCGTTTGACACGTTTGAGTGCCGGTAGGTAGAGCCACTGATCATCTGGATCCAGAATTTTGGTAAAGCTGAGGAAGGCGGTCCCCTTAATATCCCTCGGATGATCGAAGACTGTCAGCGTTTTGTCGCCCACTTCGGGATCCGCAACCTCCAGCGTGTCTGTCCGCAATTCGCGGGTGCTGGTTTCGCCCTGTTTGTTCTTCAAGGTCATGGTCAGAACTGTCGAGCTGTTCTGGAAACCAAGGTCGCGCCGGTCGATTTCCTTGGCGATGGCGAGGCCCTTTTTTTCCGGTGTCTCCGCAAGTGCTTTTGCGGTGAGGGCTGCGGATCCCGCCATTACCGCTGTCATAACCAGCGACAGGCTCAATCCATTCAAGAAACTACGCATTGTCATGATTTTGTCCTTTTGGTTGTGGCTGATATCATTCAGCGGCTTGTGGGGAAGGGGCGATAGAGGCTTCTTCCTTCTTGTCCTTGTCGACCGCAATCAGGATGGCGGGCAGCAGAAGGAAGTCGGCGATCAATGCCATGACGAGGGTGAGGGCTGTCAGCTGACCCAGTGCGGAATTGATCTCAAATGCGCTCAGAGAGAGGATCGCGAACCCGGCGACCAGAATTGTTGTGGTCACCCACAGCGCTGTGCCGACATTCGAGAAGGCATAGCGAACTGCCCCTTCCGCATCTTCACCGTATTGCGCGCGGGCTCTGCGGTATTTCGACAGGAAATGTACCGTTGCATCCACAATGATGCCAAGGCTGGTTGCGGTTACAACCGATGAGGCAAGCCCGATCTCACCCACCAGGACCGACCACAGTCCAAATGCCATGATTGGCGGGACGAGGTTTGGTACAAGGCTGATCGCACCCAAGCGCAGACTGCGCAGCGCAAAGGTCAGGGTCAGCGAGATCAGGACGAAGGCCAGCACCGTTCCAAACAGCATCGCTTCAATATTGCGCTGGGCGATATAGGCGAACATGACGAAGGGGCCCGATGCATCCAGTCGGTCACCGCCATCAAGGCGCTGCTCCAGCCACGCTCTGGCATCCCGGTCAAGGGCGCGCAACTCGTTGGTGGTCAGGTTTTCAAGCGTGGCCACAATCCGGGTCGATGACTTGTCGACATTGATCTGGTTGTTGAGATCCAGGCCATAGGGCAGGGACATTTCGAACAGCAGAAGGTACTGGGCTGCCAGATCATTGTCGGTTGGCAGATTATAGTAATCCTGGTTGTCGCCATGCATGTTCTTGTTCAGGCGTTTGACGATATCCGACAAGGTCTGCACATGGACGACGGCCGGCTTCTCACGCAGCCATTCGGTAAAGTCAGCGAGCGTGTTCAGGTATTCCGGATTGTTGATACCGTTCGACTCACCAGCGGGCAGGGACCATTGCGCCTGGTAAATGCCGCTCAGGTGTTCCATTGCAAAGTCGGTGTCCTGGCGGAACTCAATCGTGTCATCGAAATAGTTGACGAACTGATCGTTCAGGTCGATCCGGGGAACAAGAGCTGCGAGCACGAGGATGATGCCGGTCATCGAGTACAGCATCAATCGACGGTTGCCGATCACGAAATCTGCAAACCGGTCCATCGTAGCGGCTTTCTTGTCTTCGCGAACTTTGACGCGAACGGGCAACACCGACATTGCCGCAGGCAGGAAACCGATTGAGAAGATCCAGGCGGCGATCACGCCCATTGCCGTGATATTGCCGAGGTCTCTGAACGGGGGCGCGTCGCTGAAGTTCAGGCTTAGGAAGCCGATCACCGTGGTCAGACTGGTCAAAAAGACCGGCTGAAAGTTCACACGCAGGCTCTCAACAATTGCTTCACGCTTGTCCATACCTTTCCGCATCGAGGCGAAAAAGGTGATCAGTACATGGATCGAATCCGCAATGGCCAGCGTCAGGATGATGGTTGGCGCGATCGCCGATGGTGGCGTCAACTGAATACCGGCCCAGCCCGCAAGCCCCATGGCCGTCAGAACAGAAAAGGCGATCACCATAAGGGTTACAAAGGTGCCGCTGATAGATCGGATGAGAACCGCCATCACCACCAACAGGGCCCCGTACATCAGGGGAATTAGGTTTGCGATATCTGCAAAGCTGGCCTCGGTAAAAGCGTGGTTGAGCGCGACAGAACCTGTCAGCGCTACTGTGACACCGGGATTTTCAGCTTCAAATTTCTGGATAAGATCCCGCGCGTATTCCATGGCGGCGGGCACTTCCAGTTCTGTTTCCATGGGCAGCGTTACGGTCACGTTGATGGAGGCTGTGTCCGCATCCGGCGAAACCAGACGATCAACGATCAGGGGTTCAGCCAGCGCTGTTTCCCGAATTCGGGTCAAGTCGGCGGCGTCCAGCGCGCTGTCTTCCGGGACGAGATCCTCAACAATGAGGTCGTCTTCGCCATAGGCGTAGCTGTTCTGGAAATTGGTCAGGCTGTCGACGCGGGTTGTGAAGGGTATCTGCCAGGAATCATCGGTCAGTTTCCGCATGGCGACGAGCAGGTCTGGCTCAAACACATCCCCACTGTCCGGCTTTATGACGATCGAGATGTTGTCTTCGCGAATATAGGTGTTCTGAAGCGCGTCAAAGGCCTGCAATTGCGGGTTTTCGTTGCTGAAAAACACCCGGTAATTTGTCGAGAAGGAAATAAACTGTCCGCCTGATGCAGCGGCCAGCGTGGCCAGAAGGGAGAGGGCAATTACGGCCCAGCGCCATTTGATCACCAAATTCGCAAAGGCGGTTACTGGTTTGTCGGATGCGGTGTAGGAACGGCTCTGCGCCGATTGTTGACCGGACTCTGTCATCATTCTGTCTTTCCTCAGGGCACCTGGTAGTGGTTTGAGGTCCCTCAAAATAGTGCATCGATTGTGTAAGATGTGAACTGTGCCAAAAGTACACTGCACAGTTTCGTTTAGTGATACTACACTGTGTAGTTTACAAATCAAGTGACACTCGCTACCTTGATGAAAATTTTTTATTGCGACATTCGTTAAGTTAGAAAATGCGCGGTTCAGATTGGTTCCCGGGATGGAATCCTGTAGACCTTGAAGGGTGGTAGGATCGGTCCACCTTAAACAGAGCCGTAAAACACCGGAGTAGAACCAGAATATAATGGCCGAGATTGCATATGACACCTTAACGCCCCGTTCGCAGGAAAAGCGCAGCGCAATATTGAATGCCGCTCAAACGCTCTTCCTGGAAAACGGCTATGGCGCGACCAGTATGGATGCTGTCGCTGATGAGGCTGGTGTGTCTAAACGGACGGTATACAGCCATTTTTCTTCGAAAGAGGCCTTGTTCAGTTCCATCATGATCGGGATGTGTTCGATGATGGCGGATCTTCCATCCGATGGACCGGACCCGTGCCATGACGGACAGCCTGTCATGGGACCCCAGGCGTTCATCTCTGATGCCCAAATGGAACAGCACCCTTCTGAAGTTCTGTTTAGCTTGGGACGACGGTTGGTGAACCTGTTGCTGTCAACAGAGGGCATTGGTCTGTTTCGGGTTGTGGTCGCTGAGGCGGAGCGTTTCCCGAAGCTGGGCGAAGAGTATTACAAGACCGGCCCGGAACAATTGATAGACCGGTTGGCGGATTATTTATCACATCAGGCCGATCTCGGTGTGATCCAGATGGAGGATCCGAAACGGGCCGCCTGGCAATTCGCCAGCATGGTCAAAGAGCCTTACCATCTGCAAAACATTCTGGGCATTCAGATCGACCACAAACCGGAACAGTTGGACCGGGAAGTCGCAGGTGCCGTAAAACTGTTCCTTGACGCGCATCAGGTCACGGGTTGAACCCCATCCTTTGTCAGCTGCGATCTGTCAAAAGGCGTAATCCGGCGATCCCGAAGAATGATCCCAAAATCAACTGAATGACACGTCGGGCCCGGGCATAGAGGCGAACCATGATCGGTGTGGAAAAAGCCAGTGCATAGAGAAGGTGGATTGAAACGGACAGGAAAAAGGTGCCGGCGACAATGACGCTCGCCACCCAGAGTGGCGCGTCTGGTGTCATGCCAAGTGAAATGATTGCGATCCACGCAAGTGCTGCTTTCGGGTTCGTCATTTGCACGATATAGCCGCGACGTGCATAGCCCCACGGGGTCCGGCGCCCGCCGGCAAGTTCGTTTGCTTCAATATCGTGCGAAGACGCCGCCGACCGAAGAGCTTTATAAGCAAGCCAGAGCAGATAAAGACCCCCGCATATCTTGATTACAAAGATCGCTGAGGCGTATGTCGCCAGGACCGCCGACAAACCAGCCGCGGTGAGCAAGGCCCAGCTGAGCGACCCCGATGCGACGCCCATTGCCAGCGCCATGCCAGCCCCCCGGTTCACTGCCATTGATGTCCCGATGATCGCCAGAACATTTGGACCTGGACTGGCGATGCTTACGAGAAATGCGCCAAAGGACAAAAAGATGCCAGGCAGGTAGGGGACAATGAGTTCCATTTCGAAGGTTCCTATAAGATAAAATTAATGTTCCTATTATGTTCTATTTTATAAAGAAGGGCAAGGATTACTTTGGAACCAGCCGCAACGTGAAGAAAAGGGCGAATGCGAGCAGCGCGGTGGAGGCCCAAAGCGCACCATTCAAATCTGCATTCATGTAGAGCAGGCCCGATAGCAGTGTCCCGAGGAAACGACCGGCAGCGTTGGCTGAATAATAGAAGCCGACATTCAGGGTGACTTGCTCCGTTTTTGACAATCCTACGATCAGGTATGAGTGCAGCGATGAATTGAGAGCAAAGACGAAGCCGAACAGAAAGAGACCGCCTATCAGAATGATGGAGGGGTTCACGGACCAACCCTGCATCTCCAAAAGGGTAAGGGCCAATGCAATCGCACCCGGTATCAAAAGCAGCACGATTAACCATCTGCGGGCGAGGGCGAGTGCATTACTTGTGTCGGACTGATCCTGCCCAGCTGCCTGTTTCTGTGTCCGTCCCAGCAGTTTCGGCGTGAAACCCTGAACCATGCCATAAGCGATGGTCCAAAGCGCCATGAAGGCACCAACCTCATAGAAATCCCAATTCAAAGCGTCTTTCAGAAACAGAGGCAGGGCGATCACAAACCAGACGTCACGGGCTGAAAACAGAAAGAAGCGGGCGAAAGACAATAGATTGATAGAACGATCCTTTGACAGGATGTCCCGACCACGCATGGCTTTCCTGGACTTACCCAATCCAGCCTGAACCCGGCCAAAGCAGAAAAGCAGGACCAATGTCAGGCCGCCGGCCATCGCCAGCAAACCGGCCTCAAAACCGAGGCCCGACAGTAATGCGCCGCCTAGGAAAAATCCTGCCCCTTTAAGCGCGTTTTTGGACCCGGTCAGGGCTGCGACCCATCGGAACAGACGGTTATCGCTGTCGTCACTGACCAGAAGTTTTACCGCTGACTTGGAACTCATCTTGGTCAGGTCTTTTGCAATTCCTGAGAGTGCCTGGCTGAGCATGACGTAAGGGACCGAAAGCGCGAGCACCCAATCCGGATCCGTTTGTGACAAGAGGAGAAGGGCGATGATCTGAATACTCAGACCGGAGAATAGGGTCGACCTCAGGCCGAACCGGGCCCCAATCCATCCGCCCAGAAAATTTGTGATGACCCCCATTGCCTCGTAGAGCAAGAAGAGGGCTGCCAGTTCAAGCGGCGAAAATCCAATCAGATGGAAATGCAACAAGACCAACATGCGCAAAGCGCCATCAGTCAGGGTAAAGGCCCAGTAAGCCGCTGTAACAGTTGCGTATTCAGCGCGTGTCGTCACGTTGCGTTGCCTTTGACCCGTCCATCAGCCGAGCGACCGCGCCACCATCGCGGCGATATCGATCATCCGGTTGGCATAGCCCCATTCATTGTCATACCAGACATAAAGCTTCACCTGACGTTTGTTGACGACCATCGTTGAGGGGGCGTCGATAATTCCTGATCTTGGGTCGTTCAGGAAATCAACGGACACGAGCGGCCGTTCCTCATAACCCAGTATATCTGCCAGCACTGTCTCGCTGGCATTCCTCAGCAAGGCGTTGACCTCTTCCACATCGGTGTCGCGTTGCATCTCAAACACGCAATCTGCCAGCGATGCGTTGAGCAGAGGGACGCGAACCGCATGTCCGTTCAGCTTCCCGGAAAGTTCCGGGAAAATATCAGCGATCGCCTTTGCCGATCCGGTTGTTGTCGGGATGAGGGATGTCAGTCCGGATCGCGCGCGGCGCAGGTCAGACTTTGGGGCATCCACCATCACCTGCGTGTTTGTGACGTCATGAATGGTCGTAATGGATCCGTGGGTGATCCCGATCCCCTCATGCATGATTTTAACGACCGGTGCCAAGCAGTTCGTTGTACAGGAGGCCGCAGTCAAAAGGTTGTTCGCGTCAGGATCATAAAGGCCATGGTTCACACCCACTACGATATTGAGTGCGCGTTCATCCTTTACCGGTGCCGCAACGATAACCTTCTTGATCCCTTTGTCGAAATAGGGTTTCAGACTGTCCCAGGTTCTGAACTTGCCACTGCATTCCAGAACGATATCCACGTCATCTCCACTCCAGGGCAGTTCCGAGGGCGACTTGTAGGACGTGAACGCCAGGTGATGGTCTGTTACCGCCAGGCCCTCTGACTTCACATCAATCGAGTGATCCCAACGCCCGTGGACGGAATCGAATTCAAGAAGATGGGCGGCGGTTTCCATATCACCCGCGATCTCGTTGATGGCGACGAAGGAAAGCCCTTTGTCCAGCGCACCTGCCCGAAGCGAGAGCCGGCCCATGCGCCCGAACCCGTTGATCGCTATCCTTTGCGCCATGTCATCTCCTTCACAAGGTTGCCGTCAGGCCTTTACGCCGGTTGTCGATAGACTGTTGTCGACGCCGCTGACTTCGCGAAAGAAGCAATTTTCGTATCCGACGTGGCAGCAGCCGCCATTCCCGCCAACACTCACCATCAGCAGGATCGTGTCCTGGTCGCAATCGATATGCAGGGCGTGCACGGTCTGGATTTGGCCACTCGTCTCGCCCTTGAGCCACAGGGTCTGACGGCTTCTGGACCAGTAATGGGCCTGACCTGTTGCGATTGTCTTGTCCAATGCGGTTGCATCCATCCAGGCCATCATCAGCACTTTCTTGCTGTCGCGATCCTGCGCGATAACAGGGATCAGGCCGTCTGCATTGAATCGGGGGGCAAGGATTGTACCCGTCTCATGGGTCTGCTTATCGAGTGAATCCGGTTTTGGGAAAGGCATTTTAAAGTCCTGTAAGTGTTGCCGGTCGAAAATGAGGGATTTCTATACGGCAAGGCTCACAGTCTGCCTAGACTAGAGAATGTCAAATGAGGGTTTTGTTACATGTAAACACCGGCATTCTCGAAACGCTCACCGCCAAGACCTTGTTTAAAATGCGCGATACCGGGCTGACGCGCCGGGTCAATGCCGCCGAGGTCAAGATCTGTGATGCCTGCCTGCTGTAACTCAATAATCGCGTGCCAGAGAAGCAGATTGTGGGCGTGTACCCGGCGGCCTTCTTCGCTGGTCCAGCCGGCCTGATAGGTCGCCGATTTCCCGTGCCGTACAATAAAGATGGCGGCAATTTTCTCTGCACCTAGCTGTGCCTCAAGCGCAAGTGTTTGCGAATCGGGGAGGGCCGACAGCAATTTCGCCGAGGGGGCACTGTAGCCGCGTTTTTCCCGCTCTACCTCATAGGCGGCCAGAACCGCTTGCGGGTTGGTCGATTTTTGAACCTGCAGATCACTGCCTTCAGCCCGCTTGAGCTGATTGCGCCACTTACCGTCCAGACCAGCGCGGATTTTCGCCTGGTCCATGCGCAGGTTCATCCAAACCGTTTCATACCCCTCCATAATCCGGGAGAGGCCAGCGTCCTGCATGACAGTAAAGCCGGGGTCTCTCGGCAGTTCCGGCATCATGGTAACCCAATTCAGACGATAGATCGGAAACTGTTTTTTCAGGGCTTTAAGGGCGATTGCGTGGATTTCCGCCGGGGTTGGTTGAAAGAAAACGGGTCCTCTCAGCAAACGCAGGAAACGCGCCAAACCCATACGGCGCTCCTCAAACACCTGCATCAGTCCCACGGGTTTGCCGTCTGCCTCGATGGCCAGTCGATGGACCTTATGCCCTTCAACCGCCTCCATAGCGGCACCGAAATGCCAGGACTGAAACAGATTGGCCCGATACACCCGCTCGAAAAGGCTGTTCCAGTGATTTCCATCCAGCCCGTCACCTGTCAGAGTAAGCCTGTCCATGATTAGCAGCTGGACTGAAGTGTTTGAATTTTTAGAGAGTGTAAGATGGCAGCCGGTGGTCGGAAAAAACGCGTATCCAAAGCGTCGAAGGCAGCGTCAGATGCGTTGAGGGGGGCCGATGTCACGCGCGAAGCGACGGTTTCTGTACCGACACGGGAGGGGTCCCCGAACCAACATCGAATGCCGGATGAGATCGGGTTTATGGATCGCACGGTCCTGAAGTCCCGCCTGACCTGGCGCGCGGTCATATATTTCATGATCGGCTGCATCGCGCTGGACATAATTCTCTGGGCTGCCTTCGAATATGGGTTGGGGCGGTGCTATGGCGTTCTGTGTCTGCTGTCCTGAGAGAACCCTTTAGAGGCCTCGCTTGCGGGCTGAAATAACCCTGCTGTTTATGCCGTTCCAGCTAAGCTCGCCAGACAGGCGGGCATACTCAATCTTCGGGCAGCGGTTCATAACAACTTTCAAACCTGCTTCTTCTGCGCGGTTCGCAGCTTCTTCATTAACGATGCCCAGCTGCATCCAGACCGTCTTTGCCCCGATGCGAATGGCGTCATCGGTGATCGGACCGGCTGCTTCCGAATTGCGGAAGATATCGACCATATCGATGGCGACGGGAATGTCGTCCAGACTGGCATAGACGGTTTGACCCAAAATCTCGTTACCCGCCTGTCCCGGGTTCACCGGGATCACGGTATATCCCTTTGCCAGCAGGTATTTCATGGCGAAATAGCTGGGCCGGTTCCAGTTGACGCTGGCCCCGACAAGTGCAATCACCCTGGTGTCGCGCAGGATGTCGGTCACGAAACGATCGGAATAGAAGTCTTCACCGTGATTGCGGTCAACAGACAGGATTTCATCCTGGGTGGTGGGGGCACTCATCAACTGTCCGTCCATGTTGGTTTCCGTTTCTCAATAAAGGCTGCGATCCCTTCTTCGGCATCGTTAAAGCTCATATTGTCGGTCATGACCTCTGCGCAATAGGCATAGGCTTCTTCCAGGTCCATATTGGCCTGATGATAGAAGGCTTCTTTCCCCGTCTTCAGGACAAGGCCGGATTTGTCGGCGATCGTGCGCGCCAGGATATCAACCTCTTCGTCCAGGTCTTCCGCGGCGACCGCGCGGTTGATCAGGCCGATTTCGGCGGCCCGTTCCGAGCTGGCCAATTGCCCGGTCAAAAGCAGTTCCATCGCATGTTTCTGATGAACCGCGCGGGAGAGGGCGACCAGCGGGGTGGAACAGAACAGGCCGATATTCACACCCGGCGTCCCAAAACGCGCATCCGTTGTTGAGAGGGCAAGATCACAGGTCGCAACCAGCTGGCAACCGGCGGCTGTTGCGATCCCGTGGACTTTTGCGATGACCGGCTGGCGCAGATTGGTGACGGCCATCATCATCCGCCCGCATGTGGCAAAGGTCAGCGCGCGGAACTCCTTTTCTGGGTTCGCTTTCAGTTCTTTCAGGTCATGACCGGCACAGAACCCTGTGCCTGATCCCTCTATCACGACAACCTTGATCGCCGGGTCGATATCCAGCGCTTCGAGATGCGCGATCATCTGGGTCATCATTTCGATCGACAGCGCGTTGTAGGCGTTTGGCCGGTTCATGGTCAGTGTGCAGACACCCCCGACATCGCGCCGCAATACCATTGGCGTTGCAGTTTCATGGTCTGGCGTGGCGGCGGTCACTTGGCTCTCGACAGGCGGGGACGTTGCGGTCATTTTGTTGTCTCTTTCTGCGGATCTGTTCACTGTCGATCCGCATAAACCAAAGATCACGAACCATACAACACGTATCGACAGATATAAGCAGATTAGCGGAGAGATGCCCGTGTCCCAAGCCCCCAATCTCGACCCTTCTTTGCACGAGAATGACGCGAAAATTACCAAGGCGGAACTGGCCGAACTGATCGGCGATTTTGGACCTTTCGTTGCCATGTATGGATTTGTCCCGGATGAGATCGGGGCAGGGGTGGCGCGGGTGCGTTTGCCCTATTCTGATGATCATGTCCGGCCGGGTGGAACGATATCCGGCCCGGCTATGATGGCGCTGGCAGATTATGCTATGTATGTGGCCGTGCTGGGCGCGATCGGGCCTGTGGCACTGGCCGTTACCACAAATCTCAACATCAATTTTCTGCGCAAACCGTCCAATGTGGACCTGATTTGTGAGGCAAGGATCATCAAACTGGGTCGACGACTGGCAATTGCGGATATGAGCATTTTTGCGGATGGGGATGAGGCGCTCTGTGCCCATGCCACAGCGACCTATTCCATTCCGCCGGACCGCTAGGGTCGGAAATCGGCTAAATTATGCAAGGTACTATAATACCCAATTTTTAAGTATCTGTTTTTAAATGTATTTTGGAAGATAAGCTAAAAAATCATACTTGACCTGTACGGCTGCTGCCCTTAGAAACGCGCTGTCCCGATAACCTGATGGCTTCGGGGTGGTTTGCTTTTGGCAGATCCGAAACAAGAGAACATAAAACACAGATAAGGCAGTAGTCATGAAAACCTATTCCATGAAACCAGCCGAAGTTGACAAGAAGTGGCTTCTTGTTGACGCCGAAGGGCTGGTGCTGGGCCGCATGGCGGCGGAGATCGCAAAGATCCTCCGTGGCAAGCACAAGGCCGGCTATACCCCGCATGTCGATTGTGGCGACCATGTCGTTGTGATCAACGCGGAGAAAGTTAAACTGACCGGTAACAAGCTGGTTGATAAGAAGTTCTATTGGCACACCGGCTATCCCGGTGGGATCAAGGACCGTTCCATGGGTCAGATCCTGTCCGGCAAGCATCCAGAGCGTGTCGTGATCAAGGCTGTCGAGCGCATGGTTCCCCGTGGTCCGCTCGGCCGCAAACAGATGAGCAATCTTCGTGTTTATGCCGGTACCGAGCATCCGCATGAAGCACAGCAGCCGGTCACTCTCGACCTGGCAGCGCGTAACGCCAAAAACGCCCGGAGCATCTGATCATGGCTGATGAAACACAAACAGTAACCGATCTCTCCCAACTGGGCGCTGCGATGGACAGTGCCGGGGCGAGTGTCGCTGCACCCGAAGCTGGCAACGAAGCTGCTGCACCTGCTGCACCGGCTGAGCCTCAGATTGACGCCCATGGCCGTGCTTATGCAACGGGCAAGCGGAAAAACGCTGTCGCCCGCGTCTGGATCAAGCCAGGGGCCGGTCGCATCACCGTCAACACCAAGGACGACCAGGAATATTTTGGTCGTGCTGTTTTGCAGATGATCGTGCGTCAGCCGTTCGTCGCCGCAAACCGCTCGGACCAGTATGACGTTGTCTGCACCGTATCCGGTGGTGGTCTTTCCGGTCAGGCCGGTGCGGTGCGTCACGGCATCTCGAAAGCTTTGCTGGCTTATGAACCTGCGCTGCGCGGTGTTCTGAAATCCGGTGGCTTCCTGACCCGCGACAGCCGCGTTGTCGAACGTAAAAAATACGGCCGCGCAAAAGCCCGCCGCAGCTTCCAGTTCTCGAAGCGTTAAAGCGGAAACATATTGTTTTCAAGGGGTTAGGGTCATTCCTAACCCCTTTTTTATATTCACATTTTATTTACAAGTGTTTGATATTCTTATGAAGTGAGTTTAGAGAATTCACAGATAGTTCACAGATTTGGGGCGTGACTTGGGCTTCTACGTAAACAAAAGAGAGCTGCGTGATGGCAGAATTCTGCTGTTTCAGCGAAGTGATAAACGCCTCAACCTCGTGCAGCAACTCTTCCAGGCCTTTAACCAGTGTTTCTTCTTCTTCCTCAACGACTTTCAGGGCGGGAACGAGATCGAAATTGCTGTTTGAACTGAATCCGTCGAGCAGCTCAAGCGCGTGTTTGTCATATTCTTCGTGCAGTTGCTCAAGCTCGACGAGCCGATTGAAGACAGAAAGAAATTCTTCTTTGACGGCTTCAGGGTGATCGCCATCTGCAACCGATTTGCTCAGGTCTTCGGCATCGTGAAACTCTTCAACAACTTTCTTGCTGAGTGTCAGAAACGCGGTTGAATTCTCTTCAAGGCTCTTCGCAAAGGTGCCACTCGGGTCGCCCAGTTGAATGAGGGCCTGATCCCTAACTGCGCGTTCAAGAAACAGGGCCTGTTCCAGTTGATGTTCGGTAAGGGTTGTCAAAAACCGTACCATGACCAGGTCGGTTTCGGCGATTTCTTTTAAATCGTCCCGGATCTGAGACAGGCTGAACATTGAAACCGCAGTGATGGCGGCAATGATCAAGGTGTTCACAAGTACAATGATGAGGAGGCGGACACGGATCGAAAAGTTTGAAATCAGCATATGTGTGCAGTGCCCCTTTAGCTTCTCGTCAGTCGTGATTATACCCGACTAGAACAACCATATCTTGTTGTGCACTGCAGCAGAATTACCTTTTCATTAAATTTCAGTAAATATATCGATATTATTACTATAGTAAGTAGACGTTTAAGGGGCGTTTCAACCTCGAACATCTGTCCATGGAAGTTGGGTTTAACTTTTTGCGACGGGATTGGCTCAAAAACTGTTCTACTCGTCCAAAGGCGGGAACCAGGTCAACGACGAATGGTGTAATGAAATCAGCACCTGACCGTTCAGCTTGTGATAGGCAAATGTATAATCCGCCCGTGTTGCATTGCCCGCCTGATCGGTGAACGTGTAGTGGCCCATGTCTTTGTACCCCAGCCCACCGGCTTTCAGGATGGGACCGGCGGCGCTCTGGAATTCAACCTGCTTCCAGCCCCGTTTCAGAAACCCGTGATCGTTCGGAAAGTTCGGATCCCCGCCAACGAAATAAGACCGTGTTCCGGCACGGTCCAGGCGGATAACGTCCGCCAGTGTCGGCTTGAATAACAGAGGCTCGTCAGGTGCACCAAAGTCATAGAGTTCGAGAAGCCCGTCCACATTCTGTTCAGTGACGCATTTTGCCCAGTTTCGCTGCGCAGCGATCACTTCAGCCTTAGTCATAGGCTCAAAATTGCGCTCTTCCATTTTGAAAGTCCCCCGCCAATTCCCAAGCGCCATCATACTGAAATCGACTGACAGGGGACAAGTCCATTGGGGGGCGAAAAGCGGCGTTTTCGCTGTATATTGGGGCGTCGCGAGTCTGTAGTGTGAATTAGACATTTTGATTTGTTGGCTCACTGTTAGATCGGAGGTTTGTCTGAAATGAAGACGATGGCTGTGTTGATTTTTCCTGGCATTCAGACGCTGGATCTGTTTGGTCCGATCGAAATGCTGGGCGGCATGTTGGAAAAGATCTCGATCTCGTTTGTTGCCGAAACGATGGACCCGCTTCCGACCCGCCACGGACACCGGATTTTGCCGGACCGGACGATCGGTGAGGGGACGGATTACGATCTTCTGCTGATCCCCGGTGGAGACAGCGCGCTTGACGTCGCGAAGAGTGATCAGGCAAAAGGCTGGATTGTTGAGACATCCAACAAAGCGGAACTGGTTATGACCGTCTGTACCGGCAGTATTCTGTTGGCGATGACCGGTGTTCTGGACGGCAGGCGGGCGACCACAAACAAACTGGATTTTACGTTAACCGTCCATCTGGGCCCAAACGTGGATTGGGTTCGTGAGGCGCGCTGGGTAGAGGATGGCAAGTTCTTTACCTCATCCGGTGTGTCCGCCGGCATGGATATGGCCCTGGCAGCCGTATCCCATGTGTTTGGCCGCGCGGAGGCGGAAGAGATTGCAGAGGGCACCGAATACGAATGGCATGACAATGCCGCCTGGGACCCGTTCGCCAAACGCGCCGGCCTGGTTTGAGGTCAGGAACCAAGTGCCTTTTTCGACCCGAAACGCGCAACATGCCGGGCAAATATCGGTTCCAGATTGTCCGCCGTTTCCATACCGACAAGGGATGTCTGCTTCTCGCCCTTTCCATCAAAGAAGAGAAGGGTGATCTTGCCCACATTGTGCCGGTTGGCCAGCGCCCGTCCATCCGTTTGGGTCAGGTTCGCGATCAGGAACTGCAAATCACCCTCGTCAAACCGATTGGCCGCTTCTCGTGCTTCACAGCGCAGGGCGTTACATGTGGGGCAACTCGGGTCATGGATTTGAACGACGGTCGGAATGCCATTGCCCAGTTTTGAAAGATCGGCCTCTTTGGCCTCGACCATCATGGTATTGCCGAAATACCAACCACCGCCGGCGAGGCCCGCTATCCCAAGGGAGTAGATCGCCGAATTGCCGAGGAAGTCACGGCGGCTCATTTTTCTGCGGGCTGGTTGATTGGCATTCTGGACTGATTGGTCTGTTTGCTTTGCGCGCGATCCCGCCTTGCCGGCATTTGCCTTTCTTTTACTTCTTTTCATCAACCTGCCCCTTAGTCTCACATATGGTAGAAATTTCGGGATGCAGTATAGGCACGGGGGATCTCTGTCCCAAATCACGAAACCGTAATATGCGTGTCGATGACGGACCCGCGAATCCGTCTTAATTCTGCCTGGAGAGTTTGATCAAGAGCGAGGGCCCCAATGATTACCTGTCATCTGACATATCAAATTGACCCGTTGAAAGCGGTCGAGTTTGAAAATTACGGAAAGGCCTGGATTACACTTGTCGAAAAATTTGGTAGAACCCATCACGGCTATTTCCTGCCGCATGAGGGGGCAAGTGATCTGGCCTTTGCTGCTTTTTCTTTTCCGTCATTGGCAGAGTATGAAAGGTATCGTCATGAGATAAGGACCGATCCTGACTGCATCCGGGCCTTCGAATACGCCGTGGAAACCGGATGTATCAAACGATATGACCGTTATTTCCTGCGCCCGGTTCTGGAAGGGTCGCTGGACGGGATTTAGCCAAACCTTCCATAGCGTTTGAAACCTCGTTTGGCCCGATCGGTGAATCAGGATTTACTGCTTTCACAGTCCCATTGCGAGATTTTTCGTGCATAGAGTTGGCATCATTCCTTTTGACACCCGTGATGACCTGGTCGCGGTGCTCTTCATAACCTCTCAGACGCGGGGTCGGTGGGTCTTGCCCAAGGGTAAGAGAGATGCGGGGGAAAGCCAGGTTGAAACCTGTGAGCGTGAGGGGTTTGAAGAAGCCGGTGTAAAAGGGATAACGCTTACCGATTTCCCGATGACGCTTGTCATTACAAAGCTGAAGAACTCGGGAACGGTCGAGATTCCGGTGACCTACTATCCGATGCTCGTGACAGAGCAGTTTGATGAATGGCCGGAAATGCAAAAGAGGCAACGTCACTGGGCTCTCATTCAGGATGCGCCCCGCATGGCCTATGAGGAGGATATCCACCCGGTTTTGGGGCAGTTTGAAGCGTTGACCCCCTGGATCAAAGATATCGCAATCCGCCATAAACAAGCGCTCCAAGCATAGCGGCCGCCGGGACGGTGACGATCCATGCT
Organism: Alphaproteobacteria bacterium; assembly: GCA_963691885.1. Lineage (GTDB taxonomy): Bacteria > Pseudomonadota > Alphaproteobacteria > UBA8366 > Aestuariispiraceae. The sequence goes on along the minus strand of OY829843.1, from coordinate 4,622,024 downwards.
GTCGCGATAGAGATTACAAAATTCCGCCTGACCAGCATGCGCACAGAGCGATGCGAATGGCTGTCAAATGCATCATCCGCGGTGGAGTTTAACTTATGGCCCGGGCGGTGGGCGCGGCGGTTCGGGTTCTCCATAATCTCCCGCAGGAACCCGACACCGAACACAGCACCGACCGCGATATGGGTGGAACTCACCGGTAGCCCCAGTGTCGTTGCAATCAACACGGTTATGGCGGCGGACAGGGCAACACAATAGGCGCGGGGCGCATTCAGGCGCGTGATCTTCTTTCCCACAACGGCGATCAGTTTTGGGCCGAACAAACCAAGCCCGAAAGCGATGCCGAAGGCGCCAATTGCCATCACCCAGAACGGAATCGAGACAGTGCTTGCAATACTCTCTGTCTGGCCAATTGTGGAGACGATGGCAGCAAGCGGACCGACCGCATTGGCGACATCATTTGCACCATGGGCAAATGAAAGCAGGGCGGCCCCGGCGATCAGGGGAATGTCAAAAAGTCCGTTGTCGTTCTTTCGCGTGTCTTCGATTCCCTCAACCCGCCGTTGGATATAGGGCCGTGCTGCAAAATAGGCGGTGGCAAAGGCAATGAGCGAATAGATCACAACCTCAGCGGCTGAGGGTCGCCAGAACTTTGTTAAACCTTTCATCGACATATAAGCGGTAAAGGCAAAGGCCATAAGGCCGATCAGTATCGGAACCCAACGTCTGGACGCCGTCAGACGATCTTCAACATTCAAGATAGTCTTCTTGATGAACCACAGGATGAGGGCTGCGATGACCCCGCCCAGAACCGGGGAAATTATCCAACTCGCGGCGATCTTTGACATCGTGACCCAGTTCACCAGGTCAAACCCTGCAGCGGCTACGCCAGCCCCAAGCACGCCACCGACAATCGAGTGTGTGGTTGAAACTGGCGCGCTGAGAACTGTTGCCAGGTTGATCCAGAGTGCGGCGGCAATCAGGGCGGAAAGCATCAGGTCCCGGAATTCATCAACCGCGATTGCTTCACCGGGCGTGATGATGCCGTTGGAAACAGTTCGAACGACGTCCCCGCCAGCGAGCAAGGCACCTGCCGTCTCACAGATGATTGCGATGATGATTGCAGCGGTGACGGTCAGCACACGACCGCCAACAGCTGGCCCCATGTTGTTTGCGACGTCATTGGCGCCGATATTGATGGCCATATACCCGCCAACCATCGCCGCAATTGCGACAAGCAACATGTCATCGCCGATATAACTCTGCGACCCAGCGACAAAAACGCCAACCAGTGCCAGGAATACAACGGACAACCCAATAGGAACGACGACACGTTTCAGGTTCAGGACCTGGTCCTGTGCCGTCGACATGCGGCTGAGATCACTGACGTAACGATTGGCCGCGGACTTGGGATCTGAACTCATCGCGTGTTCTACCGCTGTCCTGTTGCGCAAATTTAAATATTGCAAATTTGTTACAAGACTCGCGCGCAGGTGTCACTGATATTCAGAAACCCTCCAATTTGTTGGCTGCCTTGGCCCTCCCGTTTTAGCGATGGGCGTATTGCCGGATCATATGTCCGCCATCGACATCCAGTACTACACCTGAGGAATAGGTGTTCTCAATCAGATAGATTGCTGAGAGCGCCGCTTCATCCACAGTGCCGACCCGCCCGACAGGCAGGGATTCACCGGTTGCTTCATACATGGCTTCCCGTTTGTCTGCGTCGAGTTTGGCGTATGCATCTGATCGGATCATGCCGGGAGAAACGCAATTCACCCGAAGGCGAGGACCCAGCTCGAGTGCCAATCCGTAACACAGGCTTTCAACAGCCCCGTTCACAGCGCCCAGGCCACTGCAATTGATCCCGGGGCGCCGGGACAACACGCCGCTGAAAAAAGTAATCGATCCGCCTTCTTTCAGTTTGCCAAGCGCCGCCTTTGCTGTCTGATACGGGCCAAAGAACTTCGCCTCAAATATGGTACGGACTGCTGACACATCGACAGTATCAAATGGTCCATGCACTGCGCTGGAGGCGGAGATTACCAGATGATCGATCTCAGGCAGAGTTTTAGCCCATTTCCGGACAGAGGTTTCATCCGTCATATCGACTGGTATGACCGTCGCTTTGTTGAGCGATGCCGCGACCGCATTCAATTTTTCGGTTGAGCGGCTGGACAGGATCACTGTTCCACCGTTTGTATCGATTGCCTCCACAACCGCCCTTCCAATGCCGGAGCCACCGCCGACGACAGCAATTGTGCTATTTTCTATCTGCACCATTTTTTACCTCTCAACTGAACCTAGTGGACCGGTTTCCTCTCAGGCTGCAGGAAATTGAAAATGGTGTGGGGATCACGACCGCTGAACAGGAATTTGATGACCATCGCTGCTGCGGCTTCCAATTGATAGGCGTGTTCATTCCCACCAAGAAGCAGCGGCTCTGCACCAACGTCTGTGATCAGTTGTGCGACGTCATCTTCCGCTCCCGATGCTGCGGTGTAGAGTGTCACCATCTGACGTCCATCATAATACATGTCCGGATCTTCCCAGACTGCGGCCTGCGCCATATTGAAAGCCTTGGCCACACGGGCACCCGGAAGCGCGTCTTCGATCGCGTCGGTAAGCGAGGTGCCATCCAGGCGCGTTGTTACAAAACTCTCGATATCTATTGGATTGTTGATATCGATCACGAGTTTACCAGCAAACGCCTCAGCACCACCGGCTTGTTCAATCGCAGTCAATACATCTTCAGAGCGGGTGGCGAGAACGACGACATCTCCGAACCGTGCGGCGTCTTGAGCCATACCATGTTTGACGCCCAGTGCCTTGGCGGTTGCCTCGGTCTTTTCGGGATCTCGACCTGAAATCATGATCTCGTGTTTTCCGTGCCATTTCGCGGTTAGAGCCTTTGTCATGCTGCCCGCGCCGATGAATCCGATTTTCATTTTGAACATCCTTACCTGTGTAATGTGTTTGTTCCCTCGTTACAGATAAGGCGGTGAATGGTATAAATAAAATAGATGTAATTGATAATTGAGATCTGTTCCATGGATATTAAACAACGCGACATGCATTTGTTGCTGGCTCTGGATGTCTTGTTGAGAGAGCAGAGTGTCACAACCGCCGCAGACCGCCTTGGTCTCAGCCAGCCGGCAATGTCAGCGCAGCTGAAGAGGTTGCGGGAGTTGTTCAATGATCCACTCTTGACGCAAACAGGTCGAAAACTTGTTCCGACTGCGCGTGCCCTGGAAATTCAGGATCTCAGGGCCCATCTTCAGGGGCTGGATGGCTTGGTTCGTGATACTGCAGACTTTGACCCGATGCGGTCGGAGAAAACCTTTCGGGTAATTGCCACGGATTATACCCATGACGTGTTAGCCCCCCGGATTGCGGAGTCCATTATGACGGACGCTCCGGCGTCGCGGCTCGCTTTTCTGCCGTTTGATCCAAAAACCCTGTGGGCGCTTCTGGAAAATGATGACGCTGACTTCGCCCTTGTGACCGGTATGAACCTGCCTGAGGCGATCAGGGCGACCGGATTTCGTGAGGGATTTTGCGTAGCGCAAAGAAAGGGCCATCCGCGCGGTGTGGGGAAGATGGATCTGGAGGCTTTTTGTGCGCTCGACCATGTTTTGATTTCGCCGGAAGGCGTCGGCTTTGTCGGTGCGGCGGACAAGGTCTTGAAGGATTTGGGCCGAATCCGGCGGATCGCGGTCTCTCTGCCCAGTTTTCTGCTTGCACCCTCATTTCTGGCGCGCACCGACTACATCTGCCTGTTGCCGAAACGGCTGGCGGCCCTCAACGCGGACAGGATCGATGTATTCGAAGCGCCGATCCAGATGCCGGAATTCCAGGTTGATCTGTTGTGGCATGTCAGGCGCCAACACGACCCGGCGCATATTTGGTTTAGACGCCGCTTGCGAGAACTGATGGCGACGCTGTGATGGCTTCAGCGTTCTTGGAATCAGAAGGCTGCTTTCGTCTCTAGGATTGCAAAGTCCGGTTATCGGCGGACCCGCGTCCTGACATCCAAAAAGAGGGATTTCTCGGATGAAGGTTCAGGCGGTGTACCTAGCCTCATAATCTACCCTGCTGTTTTTCACATCTTCCATTGCGTCCCGTGCCCAGAAGACAAGAGGCGTGATGAGTGCCACCAGATCGTGACCCCGGCTGGTGAGTTCATATGAGACCGCCAGTGTTGGACCATCAATGACTGTGCGCGTCAGATAGCCATCGCGTTCCAGCCCGCGCAGGTTCTCGGTCAGGACACGCTGGGTAACATCGCCGATTGCGCGTTTGACCTCGCCAAAACGTAACGGGCCGTCTTCTAACGCAAGGATGATTATCATCTGCCACTTACCTGTCACTCGGCTCAGGACATTTCTGATCGGACAAGCCGCAGTTTCTTCCTTGTCGTTACAGGTGATTGGAAGCATCAGTCGACCCTTTTTCCGTGACGGTATCCTTAACGATACCTGGTTACTTTACAGTGCGTAATTGTAACCAAGTATCAATCTGATACTAATGCGGTTGTCAATGAATATTTGGAGGCCCTGTAAGTGATCAGATACTGGACAATCAAACCGGGAGAGGGAGTCGGCTCTCTTCAAGCGCAAGAAAAACCGGCCTCATTTCTTGGTGCTGGCGAGGTTCGGGTCTCCATCAAGGCAAATTCAATAAATAGCCGAGACATCATGGCCGCCATGGGTATGTCGCCACTGCCTTTGCCGGACCAAATCATCCCAGTGTCTGACGGCGCGGGTATTGTCGTCGAGACAGGCGCGGAGGTCTCTGAATTTGCGGTCGGTGATCGGGTCGTGATTGCTTTCAATCCGTCTCACCAGGACGGACCGTTTCAGAGCCATATGGCAATGGGCGCATTAGGGGAAATCCGGCCTGGAATATTGGCGAGCGAGGTTGTCATTGAAGAATCGGCCTTGGTTCATTTGCCGGATAATATCTCCTTTGAACAAGCTGCTTGTCTTCCTTGCGTTGCTGTAACGGCCTGGAATGCTCTTTATGAGCAAAGCGCTTTACTGCCGGGTCAGTCGGTTCTCGTAGTCGGCACAGGCTCTGTTGCTTTGGCGGCAATGCAATTGGCGAAGGCCGGGGGCGCCTTGGTCGGTGTTACTTCATCCGACAATGCCAAGCTTGAACAAGCGGTTGGTCTCGGTGCGGATTTCACTGTGAATTATCGTGAGAACCCGGATTGGTCGGAGGTGGTAAAGAATCTCACCGGCGGCGTTGGTGTGGATGTCGTTGTCGAGACGGCCGGGCCACCATCCATAGCTCAATCAGTTAAAGCCTGCGCCCAGGGTGGCCGGGTCATGGAGATTGGACTTAAGGCCATGGAGGGGCCCCCCATCAATATCCTGGACTTGCTTGTCGGTGGGGTCAGGATTTTTCCTGTCATGGTTGGGTCGCGCGCGGTTCTACGGCGGGTTGTTGCTGCGGTGTCCAGGAATGGCCTGAAAGTACCGATCAGCGATCGCTTTGGCTTTGACGATGCCCCAGATGCTTTCGCGGCCTTCATGTCGCCGAAGAGCTCCGGAAAGACCGTCATTTTTCATGAAGAAGAAGGAGCAACGGCATGACCCAGGCGCTTTACGGGAAAACGGCACTGGTCACCGGTGGCAGTCGAGGTATCGGTGCCGCCATCGCCAAACGACTGGCGGGGGATGGTGCTGCGGTGGTGCTGACATATGCCGGGTCTGAAAAAGCCGCCAGCGAGGTTGTGTCAGAGATAGAGGCAAGCGGTGGTCAAGCCCGCGCCATCCGCGCGAATGCCAAGGAGCCGGGTGCCGGTGCTGCGGTTGTTGATGATGTTGTTTCAAATGAAGGTTCCATAGACATCTTGGTTAACAACGCCGGGATCAACATCATGAAGCCCTTGGGCGAAATCCTGGATGAAGACTATGAAGCCGTGTTCAATGTCAATGTTCGGGGGACGCTCGAAGTGGTGCGCGCTGCCTCCCGTCACATGACGGAGGGGGGCAGGATCATTTTTGTGACTGCCACGATCGCCAATGACTTCTTTGCACCAGCACTCGGTTTGTATGGGGCGAGCAAGGCGGCGGCGAATGCATTTGTCCAGGGTTGGTGCCGCGATCTTGGGCCAAGAGGCATCACCATCAACGCTGTGGTTCCTGGCCCAATCGATACCGACATGAATCCCCAGGAAAGTGACCTTGGACAGAGGCTTCATGAAATGGTCCCGCTTGGACGTCACGGTTCCCCCGAAGAGGTCGCCGCACTTGCGGCCTTTCTCGCCGGGCCAGAGGCATCCTTCATAACCGGCTCCTTGATGATCATCGACGGCGGCATGAGCGTCTAACGCCTCGTGATCTGAATTTTCAACCCGTTCGACCAAAGGCCGTCCCCGGAGCACGTTCGCCCTGGTTCTGTATCTCTTGAGTTCCATGGAAATTGACAAGGAGAGTTCAATGTACGATCAATCACAATCTATACCTGGCGGGCAAAAAGCATTGTTGGTGCAGGCAATGGATGCTTTGTTCAGGAACCACGATGAAGATGCGATGCGGCGGCTCTACGCGCCAGACTATATTCAGCACAATCCGCATGTTCCATCGGGAATCGACCCGGTACTTGGTCTGCTTCCTGTCTTGAAAGAGGCAGGGTTTGATTATGAAACCCACAGGATGATCGAAGACGGTGACCTGATCCTGACCCATACGACCTATACAAATGCTGACGTCTTTGGTGCCCCGACTGTGGTCGCGTTTGACATCTGGCGGATTGAAGAGGGGCGCGTCGCTGAACATTGGGATGCGATTATTCCCTGGTATGAGGAAACAGCCAGTGGCCGCAGTCAGACAGACGGGGCGACTACAGTACAGGATTCCGGGAAAGCGGCCGAAAACAAACGGCTGGTGGAAGCCTTTGTTACAGAGGTGCTCATTCAAGGTGATATCGCCAAGATGGGTTCTTTCTTCAAAGATGGTCGCTATGATCAGCACAATCCTGTCGTCGAAGATGGTCCCGACGCCTTGGCAAATGCCCTTTCAGAAATCAAGAATGACCGAATTCATCGTGTTATTGGCGAGGGAAATTTTGTCCTGACACAGAGTGAAGGGTCATGGAACGGAAAGCCGATCGCGATTTACGACCTCTTCCGGGGCGAAGATGGTTTTATTGTGGAGCACTGGGATGTTTTGCAGGAAATCCCTGACACGATGGCCCATGAGAACACCATGTTCTGAAGCCAGTTTTAGCGAGCGTTTGACGAAGGTCGTAGTGGTTGTTTGCGGTTGTCTGTAAGAAAATCCCCGGCGTGCCGCATAACCCAACCGCCATTGGCCTCACCTTGGCTCAACCGTATCAGGTCAGCGCCAGGGTCAGCGCTGTTTCGCAATGGATGAGGGTCGTGTCAAAAACCGGGACTGAAACGTTGCTTTCGTTCAGCAGCATGCCGACTTCTGTGCAGCCCAGAATAAGCGAATCCGCGCCACCGTCGACCAGTCGTTGGGCGATCTCCTCATAGGCGGTGCGGCTTTGGTCTGTGGTGATGTCCTTGCAGAGTTCTTCATAAATGATGCGATGGGTCTCTGCGCGGTCTTCAGCGCCTGGAATGACGGGTGAAAGACCAGCGGCCAGGAGTTTTTCGGTATAGAAACTCTGTTCCATGGTGAAGGCTGTCGCTATGAGTCCGGGGGCCTTCAGCCCTGCCGCTGTAATGGCCTGGGCGGTCGCGTCCGCGATATGGATCATCGGGATTGTAACCCCATCCATCATCTGGTTGGCGAGTTTATGCATCGTGTTCGTTGCAAGAATGAGAATGTCGGCACCGCCGTCCGCGAGTTTCCGGGCTTCCTGGTTCAGGATAGCGCCCGCTGCGTTCCAGTCACCCTGCATCTGCAATTCTTCGATTTGGGCAAAATCGAGAGAGCGGATCAGTAACTCCGGGGAATGAAGACCGCCGAGACGCTGGCGGGTCATGTCGCAAAGCTCACGATAATAGATTTGCGTCGATGCGGCTGACATGCCGCCCAGAATACCGATTGTTTTCATGGGGGAGAATTTACCCTTCAGTCTTCCAATGCGTCGGCGCGGGCAGTCTCGTCCCGCTCAAAGTGAATGGGCAGTACCCGTCCATAGAGTTGTTTTGTTCGTTCGACGCGTCCACACATTTCTGGCGCATTGGCATAGGAGAAGATCCCGACATAGCGGGAGATATCGCCCTGAACAGCAGAAACGCTGTGCAATTAATAACGTCCCAGAAAAATCTGCAGGTCTCCCGGTTCCAGGAGCAGGGAATGAACGCTGGCCGGATCGCCATTGAGGACGTCTGATACACCCTTGTAATTCTGGTATTCAGGCGACCGCAAATTTGGGCTGTACTGGAAAATTCCACCGCCCTGGCCAGGCTGGATCCCGAGCGTGACCGTGAAAGTGTTTGTGTCGAAATGCCAGGGAAAGCCGTCGCCCGGATCGACCACATTGATGATGACATCGGCCAGAGGATCATCGTAACAATAGAATTGGTCCGTCGGGGCCGACAGGGAGATCCGGATAAAGTCGGTAAAAGCCTGCCACTCGTAAAGCGCCCTCAACGGGCTGTTCTGACCGAAATTATCAGCGGGAACAAAGGTGTTTGACCGCTTTTCAAATTGTCGTCGGGGATCAGCAGGGTCCAGTCCGGGGTCGTCGACCGTGAAATACGGGTTCACAAGATTGTAAGAGCGATAGGCCTGTTCTGCGACGGTGTCGGCCTCTTTCTGGATCGCTTCGATTGCGGACTGGTTCACAAAGCCGGGCAGGTGGGCGCACCCCTTTTCTTCAAGGTCGGTATGGATCCCGGAAATCAGGCGGTTGAAAGCCGCCGACCCTGTCTGGTCGATTGGATAGATTTCTAAATCAACGAAGGAAGCGGGATCGTGCACTGGCCAGCCCTCCAGAGTGTTTTCCAAAATACGTTATTCCGGGATTCCCTCGGCCGTCGACAGAAAAAGAGAGGATGCCGTCATTCACCTGGAGGAATCAGAACGAAATTTCCCATATGGGTCTTTTCCATGAATTCTTGCTGGGCTGTGGCGATCTCGGACAAGGGAAAAGTCTTGGCCAGGAGGGGGCGTATTTCCCCTCGTTCGATGTAACCGATCAGATTTGGAAATACCGGTTCGTCCCAGGCGGTGGTGCCGATCAGGGTAATATCCTTCAGATACATGTCCCGCATGTCCAGATGGACGATTGGGCCGGCGATCGCGCCGGAGGAGGTATAGCGGCCACCGCGTTTCAAGACCTTCAGCATTTCCGGGAAACTGTCGCCGGCCACATTGTCGACGACAACATCCACAGACTCTTTACCCAATGCACTCAAGATACCGTCCTTGCGGTCAATCACCAGATCTGCGCCAATTTCTCTGACCTGATCAATCTTTCCCTTGCTGGAAATCGCGGTAACGCGTGATCCGCGACGTTTTGCGAGTTGAACCGCCGCTGACCCGACGCCCCCGGACGCACCCGCGATCAAGACATGATCCCGGGGCCCGACATTGGCCCGGTGCAACATGTTCTCGGCTGTTCCGTATGCACAGGGGATTGTGGCCAGTTCAGCATCACTCCAGTCACACTCAACGGGAAACACCTCGCCCGCAGGTACTTTCACATATTGGGCAAAGGCCCCGTCAAAGTCGGATGCCATCCAGATATTGTCCATCGTGTCATAGCCGTTGGGCCGCATACAGGAGCGCACTAGGACACGGGCGCCGATCAGGTTCTGGTCGCCATCAGTGTCAGTTTTTGCAATCACGCCACAACAATCGGTGCCCTGAATGAAGGGGAAGGGGGTAGCCTCGTTCCAGCCGCCATCGGCCTTATGTTCGGCATTCTCCGCCTGAATGTCAGTTGTATCATCCGTGCTGCCGGTGACTGAGGAGGAATACCAGCCTAGCCGCGTGTTGATTTCGGTATTGTTGACGCCAGCTGCGAGAACCTTCAACAGGACTTCACCGGGGCCAGGCTCTGGGACCGGCACTTCGCGATAATCCAGTTTGTCGTAACCGCCATTGCCGGTCGTTACCACGGCCATCATGGTGCGCTGGCCACTGGCGATAGCATATTTGTCCGAGCCCATTTGCACCCCCTTACACCCTGCAGTCTGGTTCACGTCCGGTTTGGACTGAACTCAGACTACAGGAAGTGTCGGGGCGTGCAATTGCGACGCGGTTATGTGACGGTGAATTGTCCCATCATGCCGCGATCTTCATGTTCCAGAATGTGGCAGTGATACATATAGGGGAACTCGTCCGTTGCCTCATGGTCAAACCGAACGACGATCTCGGCCCAGTCGTCATCATCCATAACGACCGTGTCTTTCCAGCCGCGCTGATCGGCAGGTGTTGCTTCACCACCCATTTGCTCAATCAGGAAAGAACAGCCATGGACATGGAATGGATGTTCCCCCTGGTCAGAACGAATGCGCCAGCGTTCCCAAACGCCCTTCTGGACGCGTTCATTGATCACATTCATATCCATTGAGGCACCATTGATCATCATATCCATCTCGGCATGGCTGCCATGGCCGCTATGACTACTATGCCCACCATCGCCGCCTTCCATGCTCAGCATGAAATCGCGGGTATTCTTGATTTCACTCGCGTCCGGACGCTCGATTGTCGCCAGTTTTTCTGAAATCAGGGCTGCATGGGCGACCAGTTGAGTGTCGACGGTTAAAGTCAGTGACGGGCGGGGCGGGGGCTCGTCGCCATCCAGCAAACCGATCAGGCTGCTGATGGCGCCTTCGCCTTCCTCGTCCACGTCATCTTCGAAGAGGGTCAGCAGATCGGCAGGTTTTCCGTCGGACATGTCGACGATGATCTCACAACGCTCGCCCGGCGACATTTCCATCGTCGTCATGGCAAGTGGCGCTTCTAGCAAACCACCGTCGCAGCCGATCTTGTAGAAGGTGCGGTTATCCGCGAAGCCGACGACATAGAAGCGGCCATTCGCACCATTCAAGAGCCTGAGACGTACCTTTCCAGCGGGCACAGATTTAACGGGTTCAACGGCACCGTTGATGATGACCGTGTCGCCGAACCAGCCATCTTCACCCGCTTCCATCAGGGAATAGACGAGGCGACCGTCCCTGTCGAAGGTGCGGTCCTGAATAACGACGGGCAGGTCATCCACTCCATAGCGATTGGGCAGGTTCATGTCGTCGCTGTCATCATCTTCAATGATGATCATGCCAGCGAGACCTCGATAGACCTGTTCGCCCGAAATGCCATGGGTATGGGAATGATACCAGCATGTGGCAGCGGGCTGAACGATCGACAGTGTCGGGCGCCATTCTTCGCCAGGGGGCATTTCGGATTGCGGGCCCCCGTCAACAATGCCGGGGACATGCAGGCCATGGCCGTGAATTGCGACGCCCACATCCAGAGTGTTCTGGTAATGGAGGTTCAGTTCGGTCCCTTTGCGTGTGCGGATCGTCGGACCCATGTAGTCCTGGCTGAGGCCGAGGGTCGGTGTCTTGACACCGGGCAGGAAGGACCATTCCCCTTCTCTGATCTTTAAGTCGAGCGGATCACCCGTTGTGCCATCCACGAGGGTAGGGATTGGTAATTGCGGGCGAGGGGTGTTCGACCGGGCGGGCTTGATCAAACCAGCCCCGATGGCCGCGACACCACCGGCCAGAAACTGTCGACGGGAAAGGCTGAACGTCATTGAAATCCTCCAACAGAAAAACACATTGCTGTCTGCAGATGTGCCAAAACGATACGGCACAATTGCGGACAGGGTTGCCAACTTGATTGAATGGTTTCGGCGACGCAGTCTATCGGACAAATGCTGGATTGGTGATTTTGTCCATCAGACATAAGGTCAAAACACGGTCAAATTGGCCGATTTGGTCTTGAAACAAAGGGATTGGGAAGCAGCACTATGTTTGACGCGATCGCGCAGGTACCGCATCGGAAAACCTTGTTTGCGGTATTTGTGTTCATCGTTTTTGGCACGAGTTCGGTGGAAATCATCAACGAATTCGCGGCCGGTGAAAGCCTGGCGGCCATGGGGGATGACCTTTTTCGGTTCGGACTGAGTGCTGCAATCCTGATCGTGTTTCTATTCGAATACAGGGCCCAGCAAAAAGCGCTCGGTGATTTGCGGGGGCAGTTGGACAAGGCGCGGGGACAACTTGCCCAGTTTGATACAAATTCAGTTGAATTGGCCTGTCAGTATCGTGCCGTCATGCAAAAGCAATTTGAGGCCTGGAATCTGACGACCAGCGAACAGGATGTGGTCATCGGCATGCTGAAGGGCCTTTCATTCCGGGAAATTGCGGAGCTGCGGGACACGCGTGAAAAGACCGTGCGCCAGCAGGCATCCAGCGTTTATCGGAAGGCAGGGGTATCCAGCCGTAACGAATTGGCGGCCTGGTTCTTTGAAGATATGTTAGAGGCTGCACCGGTAAAGGACCACGCCTGACAAAAAGACCGCCCCTATGAACACGCTCAAAGGGGCGGTGTTTTGATATGGTCAGGCGACGTTCTTCTCAATGAAACTCTCAAGATCGATTTGGCTTCTTTGGGCATTCGGGTTGAGAAACTGAATGCGACCATTGTTTATACTGTCGTGCATTTCCGCCATGGTTTCCGCGGATTGTCGGGACAGTCCGGCCTCCACCAGTTGTGGAACCCAAGCTTCGCGTGGAACAGGCACGGCGGTGATTTCCCGACCCAGTTTCGCGCTTAACGTGGCGGCGATGTCTTGCGCTGAATATTGCTGTGCGCCCTTCAGCTCGATAACCCGGTGTCTCGTCTCGGTCGGATCGAGAAGGGCGTGCGCCAGTGTCAGGCCAATATCCCGCGTCGCGACCATATCGATCTTGTGATCAAGGGGCTGGATCATGCTGGGATAGACGTCGCTGTGGATCACGGCCGGCATCATGTCCAGAATGTTTTCCAGGAAATAGCCGGGTCGAACTGCTGTGAGCGGAATAGAGGCCTTAAGAAGAGCGGCTTCAAAATGGGCAATGGTGGAAATAGGCCCGACGCGGTCCTGATATTGTGCGCCAACGGATGACAGAATGACGGCGTGGGGCAACCGCGCGAGCTTGGCAGCCTCGACCATGGCGTCTGCGCGTTTAATGCTGTCTTCCAGAAACTGCTCATTGTTAAGATCGGGTGGCAGCATGAAATAGGCCCCTTTGGCCCCTTCCAGGGCTTTCGCCATGGCATGGGTGTCCAGGATATCCACGATTGCGGCCTCCGCACCTTTCGCCTCCCAAGCCGCCGCTTTCTCAGCGTTTCGGACAAGCACGCGAACTGATTGCCCTTTGTCCAGCAGGGTTTCTGCAACGACGGAACCGGTGTTCCCGGTAGCACCTGAAATTACAAACATGATGACTTCTCCTTTGGATGTCTGTTTTCGATGATCCAAAGGTATGGTCAGCAATTGAATTACTCCAATGCATGATTTATATAAGATGCATGCATCAAGTGAATGTACATGGAATAGACCTGAACCTGCTTAAGCCGCTTGGCGCATTGCTGGAGACCGTCAGCGTCACCAAAGCGGCGGAGCAGGTGAACCTTTCCCAACCAGCGATGAGCAGGGCCCTCAACCGGCTTCAGCATCTGATGAAGGATCCGTTGCTTGTCCGATCGGGCAGGGGCATGGTCCTGACGCCCAGGGCCGAGTCTTTGCGCGGACCGGTTCAGGAAGAGTTGGGCCGCCTTTCCGCTCTATTTCAGCCGATCATCTTTGATCCCGTAAAGGCGGAAGATCAGTTTCGCATCATGGTGCCGGACTATCTGGCGCAGATGATCATGCCAAAGGTCCTGGGCAGAGTATTCAAGCTGGCCCCGAGAATTGGCATAGAGATGGAGAATCTTTCCGCTGACGGAATTGCGGATATGACAGCAGGCCGATTATCCTTGGGATTTGGGGTCGTGAACGATGGTCCTGTGTTGGAGAATGTTCGCGCCCAGGCCCTGATGCAAGATCATCTGGTTTGTCTGATGCGACGCGGCCACCCGCTCGCAGAAGGTGAACTAGATCTTGAAGCCTTTGCATCGGCCCCCCATGCGATGCTCAGCATCACCGGCCGAGGCGGGGGCCGCATTGATGGCGTTTTGCAAGAATATGGTTTGCGTCGAAAGATCGCTCTACGCCTGACCCATTTTTTGACCATCAGTTCGGTAATCGCCCCGACCGACCTGATTATTAGCGTCCCCGAAACCCTGGCCAGACAGGTCATGACAGAGGATTTGATTGTCAGGGAATTGCCAAAAGAGGTGCAATCCCCCGGTTTCACGGTTTCGCAAATTTGGCATGAGAGGTTTACAGAGGATCCTGCCCACCAATGGCTGCGCCGCATTGTCAAAACGGAGTGTTCGCACTTTCAGTCGAGCGACGCCGCGTGACGGATTTCTCTTTTTCCAAGTGTGTTTTTCGCGCTAACAGTGAGCCATGATGATCGGAGACGAAGATATCGCGTCGGACCTGCGCGCGCTGGGGTCATGCCGGGTGACGGCCTGTTCGTGCATACGGCAATGGGGCAGGTCGGTCGTGTGATTGGCGGCCCGCGGGGCCTTATTCAAGGGTTGCTGAAGGCCGTTGGGCCAGACGGCCTGATCGGCATGCCCGGATTCAGCCGGGATGCCTATGATCCCGTTGATCTGGAAGAACTCACAGTCACGACGGAGGAACATGCCAGCATACGACGCCAGGTCCCCGGCTACGATCCGATGCTTTCCGACACAAGGCAGAATGGTGCAGTGCCAGAGGCGTTTCGGTCCTGGCCGGGGATGGTGCGCAGTCCGCATCCAACCAGTTCGGTTCTCTTGCTTGGGCCCGACGCGCCGGACTTTGCCACACCGCATGACCCAATGGGTTGGCCAACGGGTCCTGATACGCCCTGGGCCCGGCTCGGCACGCGTCCGCGCATGAAGGTGTTGTTGATCGGGGTTGGGTGGAACCGCTGTTCCGCTTTTCACGCGGCTGAAACGGCGGCGGGGCACAAACGCATAACCACCCGAAACTTGAAACTTGGAACCGGACCCGACGCACCCTGGGTGACGGCACCTGACGTCGCGGATGATCTTGGGCGGATTTTCCCTGCGGCAGGGGACGCGCTGGAGGAGACCGGTCAGGTCACCACAGGGAAAGTCGGAAACGCCGAGGCGCGGTTGACGGATTATGCCGGTTTGCTTGATTTCGCGACAGCTTGGATCGACCAACGCAACAAAGCGGACAGGGTGCCGCCGTCGACTCTGTAACGCATTTATCGTTCTGTCAGTAACAAGCGTCCAGCCAGGCCTAGAAGGACAATTCCTGCCACTTTGTTGATTGCAGATTGAACTTTCGGGGATTTCCGGAGGCGCTTCCCAGTAAAGCCGAAAAACCATATCGCAAAAGGTAGTGGAAAGAAGACCCCGATTGGAAGGATTCCAACCGGGGCCCTTGCGGATCAACTGCCTTTCAATTGGCGAATGGCACTTGCCCAGTCCTCAACATGATAGGAGGTGGTGATCTTTCCATCTTCGACCGTGTGGACATCAATCGACATGATTTCCCAGCTTTTGCCTTTGCCGTCGACGCCGAACATTGGCCCTTTTGGGGTTCCGGTTGCGCGACCGCGCACGATCACGCGATTACCACTGAAGATCATCTCTTCGATATTCCAGGTCATGTCAGGGATCAGTTTTCCGAAGCCCGTCAATTGCTTGACGAATTCAGCCCGTGACTTTGGCGTGCTGCTGTAGTCGCCGATGCTCTGCCAGTCTTCCGCAATAACGGCCTCGGCAACCGACGCCACATCCGCACCCGAAGCGCGCGTCAGGATTTTCGTGTAAAATGGTTCGACCACAGCTCTCATGGCGTCGTTCGCACTGGCTGGAACAGCCGACAAGACTAGGGCAGCAGCGGTGGCAAGTCCAATAAGTGTCTGTTTCATGTCAAAAAAACTCCCGTTCAACTTCATTTCAGTTCAAAGAAGCCGTCTGGCTTCCCGGCGTGTGTTAGGAAGATAGCCATTTGGATTGAATTCGATAATATGGGCTAATTAAGTTTTAGAGTTCGATGAGATTGCATAATGCTAGAGCGGTTGAGGCAGTTGGCGGTTTTCGCAAAGGCGGTGGAGACCGGGTCGTTCAGGGGCGCGGCCAAGGCTCTGGCGCTGTCCCCGTCTGTTGTCAGTCACCACATTTCAAAACTGGAAACGGAGATGGGCGTGGCGTTGCTCTATCGGTCCACCCGCAAGCTGTCTCTGACCGAGGATGGTGAAAAGCTGTTTGCTTATGCCCAGAAGATGGTGGCATCAGCAGAACAGGGACTGGACGAAATCAGCACGGGTTCGACAGAACCTTCGGGTCGCCTCAGGATTACGGCCCCGGCTGTCCTGGCTCATTCCGGGCTGATCGACCAGATCGCGGCTTTCAGTAAAGATTACCCGAAGGTGGATCTCGACGTCAGTTTTTCAGACATCCGCCGCGACATCATTGCCGATGGAATCGATCTGGCCATTCGGATGGGGTGGTTGAAAGACAGCGCTTTGAAGGCACGAAAGATCGCGTCAGAGGAACGGGTGTTGGTTGCGGCCCCCTCATTCCTTGAAACCCTGGCACCTCCCGCCACACCTGATGACATTCAGGACGGTCATCTGGTTCATCTGGGCGGTGTCGGTCGGCAGTTTGAATTTTTGAATAAAGCGGGCGAACGGGCGCGCATATCGGTGACGCCCCGCATAACGGTGGATGATGCGGTCGCGCTATACAGATTGGTGCTTGCCGGTGTGGGGATTGGCAGCTTGCCGCGCTTTCTGGCCGCAGACGATCTTTCAAAGGGGAAAGTTGTCACCGTAATGCCGGATTGGCGTTTGGAGCCGCTCGGGATCTATGCCGTCTGGCCCCCGAACACGCCGCGCGGCGGTCTCACCTCCCGGTTTGTGACCTATCTCGATCCCGGTGCGACGAACAGGATTGGGACAAACTAGACAGCGGCGCCTCAACACGCGATCAACACCTCTTGTTTGCCGTGTACGCATCGCTCATGCGTTGGAAAATGCCGTGTCGGGGTCTCTCCAGTTTCTTGACGTTCTCAAATCCCGAACCCGCCAGAAGCTGAAACACTTCGGTTGAGCGAAGGATCTGAGCGCGCCATTTCAGATGAACCCAGAAGCCATGGAGGGAGCGTTGTGTCAGGCACAGGATCAGGGTGCCACCGGGCTTAAGAACCCTGTTGAACTCCTGCAGCAGTTGCGCAGGGTCGGTGAAATGCTCCAACAGATGGGCGCAGATGATCAGCTCGAAACTATTGTTTGGAAAAGGCAGGTGATGGGCGTCTGCCTCTACCATCGTGTTTGCGATGCCTAAATTCGACAATCTGTTGCCTGCTGTTAACGCGCCTTGTGTATCCATTCTCATGCCCGGCATAAATTGACGAATTTCGTCCATGACCTATGCATTTCTGTATAGGAAATTCAGGGTTCCAGGGTGGCCTCGGCGAGTGCTATAAAGAGCGGTATACAAATCGCGATCGCAACCGGGGTTCCGACACTGGTTGACGCCCCAATGAAGGTTGATGGATTTGCAGCGGGGATACCCGCCCGTAATGTGGGAGGGCCGGAAATGTCCGAACTCGAAGCTGCCATGACGGCAAGCAGGATAACGCCACCCGGGCTGAAACCGGTCAGGTAATGGGCCACCACTCCCAACCCAAAAGCGATCAGACCGTGCAGGACTGGCGCGCAGATGGCATAGACCGCATACCAATGGGCGACCCGTTTGAGCTCTGCCAAACGGGTATAGGCCTCCATCCCCATGATCAGCATCAGGATTGACAAGAGGCCGCGGAAAAGCGGCTCGTAAAAGCTCTCCAGAACGGCATCGGGTCTGCTGATGAAGCCGATTGCGAGCCCTAATAAGAGGGCGGAGACTGCGGATCCCCTCAGGCTGTCTGCAATGATGGTCCCGACCAACTGCTTTCCCTGGTTGTTTGAGGATTTCCTGTGCTTGTTTACGCCAGCAAGAACGATGGCGAGGATAAGGGCCGGTATATCCATAAAGGGGTAAAGGGCGGCAACCCAGGCCTCAAAATAGATGTCTCTTTGGTCCAGAATGATCATAGCCATCGCCAGCGTCGAAGCGCTGACGGCACCAAATAACCCCGCGGTTGCAATAGCATCTTCAATTTTGACCCGGGGCAGGCGGGTGATGGAGAAATACCCGATGATAACAGAGGCGCAGCCCACCAGCGATGCGATCAGGGCTGGCAGTATCAAAGCTGAGAGATCCGCCTGACGGATTTCGATGCCGGCTTTAAGACCGATCTTCATCAACAGCATAAAGATGATGAAGCGATAAATTGCGTCGGGTATTTCAAGTTTGCTTCCCAAGGCACTGATTGCCATGCCGCCGATGAGAAAGGCCAGGGTAGGCGTCTGAAATTGTGTAATGAAAGTCCAGGCCAAATCGGTCATCGCATCCATCGGGTCGTTCCATTCTTTAGAGGTTTAACGGGCGCACCCTATGTCAGGGCTTAAGTTAAATAAAATTCATTGATTAAATTGAATCGTTCTGTTTTATAGAATGAATGAGTAGGCTCAATTACAAGCATCTCGGCTATTTCCGCGCGGTTGCCCATTCAGGTAACCTGACCCAGACAGCTGACAGCTTAAACCTGTCGCAATCAGCACTGTCCGTGCAGATCAAAAAACTGGAGGAGCAACTCGGACAACAATTGTTTGAGCGCAAGGCCGGGCGGCTACATCTGACGGAAATTGGGCGCGTCACCCTGGATCACGCCGACGCCATTTTCAACGCGGGCGATGAATTGCTGGGCGCTTTGGCACGGGGAAGTGCTGCAAAACCGGTGTTGAGGATTGGGGCTGCAGCGACCCTTTCCAGAAACTTCCAGATCGGATTACTGAAAAAACTGATTGGTCAGACCGATGTGAGCATCTCTCTGAAATCAGGGACCACGGATGGGTTACTGGCGGATCTGGAGGCATTGAACCTCGACATGGTCATTCTAAACGATACTGTCGATCACGGGGTAGGGCGATCCCTGCGGTTTCAGAAACTCTCGGACCAGCGTATCAGCCTGATCGGCACGCCAGGACGGCTGGGGGCAGTGAAAGACCTTGCAACGACATTGCGATCCCACCCTTTTATTGTCCCATCATCTGGTGGATCAATTCGAATTGGTTTTGACGGTCTGACCCAGCAATACGGAATTGAACCCGATATTGTTGCAGAGGCAGATGATATGGCGATGTTGCGGCTTTTGGCCCGGGAGGATGTCGGCGTTGCGGTTTTGCCGCCGGTTGTAGTGCGGGATGAGCTGCAATCCGGCCATCTTGTCGAAGCCCATGTATTGGAGGAGGTGGTTGAAACCTTCTACGCTGTGACCGTTAAGCGCCAGTTTCCGCATTCTGTTCTGCCGGTGCTACTAAAATAGGCAGCCGTGGGAGCAATCATCTACTTGCAGTTTGCAAGCGTATATCAAGTAAAACATATCTGGCGCATTTTGAAGAGGTGAAATCAGTATGAGTGCATTACAAAACGCGGATGGTGATCAGGTTTATGTTTCCATCACCGGTCTTACGCTGAAGAAATGGTGGCATATCGTGCCATTTTATCGGAAAGCCGTCCCAGCGTTTAAACAGGCGCGCCAGGCAGCAGGCAACCTCTCGGCCGAGGTTCGGACTGTCGGCAAGATGCATTGCACTTTAACAGTCTGGGAAAACCGGAAAGCCATGTCAGAATTTCTCTATGCGGGTGCCCATCATGACGCAATCGCCATCTTTAACGAAATCGCCACAGGCAAGACATACGGATATGAAACGACTGAAGTGCCGAACTGGGATGAGGCGGTACGCCTTCTCGATGAAAACGGCAAAGTCTATGGCGCAGCGTAGCCGGTGATCACACGACGGTCTGCAGACCCGAACTAGAAATCGTAGCGTGCGTTAATGCCGAAATTCCAGCCTTCAGAATCGTCGCGGAAAGCAACGAGACCACCCTCTGTCGAAAGTGTCAGGTTCTCTGAAGCGAACAGATCCGCACCAAGTGTGAAGCGACCTTGAGCGCGCGTGGTTGTCTGCTGATCAACCAGTCCCGATTCACCGGCAACACCTTCGCCCAGACCAACCACTTGATCTTTGCCAAAAGAGTTCCGCCGTTGCGCCGCCATAGAGTACAACGTTGTCGAGCAGCAAATAGCTCGCCTGGCCGCCCAGACTGAATATCGTTACCCCAACCTGTGCAGAGCGAATGTTGCCACCTGTTACGTCATCGGTGCTATCCCCGATATCAGAATAGGTTCTTAAAACGCCGAGTTGGCCGGTCAACAAGGTGCTGTCATTCAGCTGGTGGTTTACGTAAGCATTTGTGCCGGCAAACCAGGAATAACCGGTCTGCTCGAATTGGTTGTTCAGTGCCAGTGTTGTATCTAACACGGTCGATGTTTTATAGCGTTCCTGGGACCAGCCGGTTGCGACATCGATGTAAAAGGTTGGACTGAAGACATAAGCCCCATAGGCGGATATGCCTCTGGAACGAAGGTCAAGGCTGGACATTGGGTTGTTACCAGCGGCAAAACGTCGGGCAAGAGTGTCGCCTGTTGTCTTCCCGGTAGAAACAGCCACACCGGCCAAGATCTGATCAGTGAAAAATTTGTCAGCGCCCACTGCCCCAACAACACTTGCAATCTTGGATTCAAAGTCCTGTGGTGCTTGACGGAGATAGTCATAAGATGCATTGGCCCAGATGCCGACGCCATCGGTGATGCTGCCATGCCCATCCGAACCCACTATGGTGGACTGAATCGAGCCCGAGTCACCTGGGGCACCACCACCAGCAGGTGGGGAAAAGCTGAATGGTGAATAAGCTGTTTTGACGGCCTGATTGCTGCGAGAATTAACGACACGAGCTTGGTTGGTAATCTGGTTCTCAGCGGCTTGTTCCTGGGTCGATTCCGGAAGATCGCTTTCCTGCAGAGAGGTGGCATGTACAAGTGTTGATGTTGCGACCAGCGTCAAACCCGCCAAACCAGATAGAGCGGTCCGTCCGAGTAATGATCCGAGTTTTGCCATAATTCAATATTCCCTGATTACCGATCCGTGTCGTTGCACAAGACACTGCATCACTAACTACCGAGCTGAATTTATCAAAAATACAAGACTGTGCACAATAATTACATAAGCATTATCTAATTAAAAAGTGGTATCATGGCATGGTTAAACTGAGCTCCGGGGTTTGGAGTGCGGTTATTGCTCAGAATAGTCAGCAAGACGTAGATGCGCCACGCTCAGATCAGGCAGACATATACGGTGATCTAGTTAACCTTTGGGACGATCTGTGAGAACAGCATCCTCGATGTACGTTTGATCGTGATGACGTTGAGGGGAAATTCCAGGATCACATGCCCGAAACTCAGCAACAGCAAAATCTTTACGCCAAGCGCATAATCGTAAAAGTACAGCGCAACTGAGGCGATGTAGAGAATGCCAATAATACCAGCCCTTGGTTTGGATACCCGATGCCAGCCGATTATGCCGACCTTACTGAACCAGTTTAGGTAATGATAGGTCAGCGCGAAGCCTACAAAGCCGACAAGGCTATTAGGGGGTAGACTTGTTTGTGGGACGCCCAACAACTCGAAAAACGCATCGAAAATAGGGGTGATAAAGACAAGATTGTCCGCGCCGTATGCACTGGGCGCTGGACCAATTGGTGCCAGAACGAAAAAACTGGCCCCGCACAGTACGATTGCGCCAAGCGTTGCATAGCCGAATGTTGATTGATTATGGAGTGCGCCAAACAGGACAAAAATGAATGTAAACAGAAGGATATGGACCATGTTCGGTAGCATGACGAAGAACCAGATAGCCGGTGTCTCCGTCAGCAATACAACGCCCAAGACGGTCAATCCCGCTGACATCAACAAGCGCTTTGGCCAGGTTTTAACCGTTGTAAAACCGATGGCTATCGCAAAGGCCGCCACCAGTGCGATATAGTCCTGACCCAGATCATCGACCAGAAATATGAACAAGACTATGGCGACGAGAGGCAGATAGTCGAACCGGTTTTTGAAGAAGTACTTTCTATCGTGAAGCCAGGATAACTCGGTGAGATAGTGCAGGGGCCCCAGTATCGCGTAGACAAGTACCAACAGATCTATTGGGAAAATATGCCCGACAATCGCTGCCAAAAACACAAGACCGAAATTGAGACGGTCAACATAAGCAGTATTTGATGCCCAGTCCTGTGTCTCTGCCAATATTCCGACTCAATAAGTGCTCCGAACGATCGGTGCCATCGATTGTTTTAGGCAATGAGGCCAAATTAAAAATCGTATCGCGCGTTAATACCGAAATTCCAGCCTTCGGAATCGTCACGGAACGCAACGAGACCACCCTCTGTCGAAAGTGTCAGGTTCTCTGAAGCAAACAAATCCGCACCAAGTGTGAAGCGACCTTGAGCGCGCGTGGTTGTCTGCTGATCAACCAGTCCGGATTCACCGGCAACGCCTTCGCCCAGACCAACCACTTGGTCTTTGCCAAAGAGTTCCGCCGTTGCGCCGCCATAGAGCACGACGTTTTCGAGCAACAGATAGCTTGCCTGACCGCCCAGACTGAATACCGTCACACCAACCTGTGTTGAACTGATATTGCCACCCGTTACGTCATCGGTGGTATCTCCGATGTCAGAATAGGTTCTCAAAACACCAAGTTGCCCGGTCAACAGGGTGTTGTCGTTCAATTGATGGTTTACGTAAGCATTGGTGCTGGCAAACCAGGAATAGCCGGTTTGCTCGAATTGGTTATTCAACGCCAGTGTTGTATCCAAAACGGTCGAAGTTTTATAGCGCTCTTGAGACCAACCGGTTGATACATCTACGTAAAAAATAGGGCTGAATACATAAGCCCCATAAGCCGAGATGCCCCGCGAACGCAGATCAAGGTTGGATATCGGGTTATTACCGGCTGCAAAGCGCCTTGCAAGTGTGTCACCCGTTGTTTTGCCCGTGGAGATCGCCACACCGGCCAGGATCTGGTCGGTGAAGAATTTGTCTGCCCCGACCGCACCAACAACAGTGGCAATCTTGGACTCGAAATCCTGCGGTGCCTGGCGGAGGTAATCATAGGACGCATTACCCCAAACACCCACGCCATCTGTGATGCTGCCATGTCCATCGGCACCCAAAACAGTTGTTTCGATTGGCTCAGCATTTGCTGGAGTGCCTCCGGTCGGAGGTGTGAAACCGAAAGGTGAGTAAGCCGCTTTTACGGCCTGTGTGACACGGGATGTGACGACACGTGCCTGATTGGTCACCGTGTTTTCCGCAGCCTGCTCTTGTGTCGATTCAGGAAGATCGCTTTCCTGGAACAGCTGGGCTGACGAAACAGATGTGGTCACCACAAAAGCAAGACCTGCCAACCCGAAAACAGAAGAGGATTTGCAGAGTTCTCTCAGAATTCGCATCACGGTATTTTCCCTCACAACCTACTCACACCGCCAGCCTGCAAATGCACGGTGAATAACCGCAATATGTTTAACAATAATAAAACACTGTGCAAAACAATTAGAAAATCACGTCCTTAGTGAACGTGATTCCTCTGTATGGATGTGGCAGAAAAGCAACAATCCGCGCTCTGCCGTTTCTGGCTTTGGATCGAAACCGAAAAAAAAAAGAGAGAGGAGGGCCAGCCTCTTCTCTCTCATTGGTTGATTTGATTGACCAGCCGCACGCTAAATCTGTGCTGGCGGCTTTGGAATGAGATCAGGTGATTCCCGATAGAGCCCGCCAGACCTTTTCACAGGTCGTTGGCAGGCTGATGGGGGCAACACCGGCTGATGCCAGGGCGTCGTTCACGGCACATGTAACCGCGGGCAAGGCACCGCTTGTTCCTGCCTCGCCACAACCTTTGACGCCCAGCGGGTTGGTCTTTGCAGGCGTGGGACGGGAGTGAAAATGAATATTGGGCATATCGGATGCGCGTGGCATGGCGTAATCCATAAACGAGCCGGTCAAGAGTTGGCCATCTTCGTCATACATGACATTTTCCATAAGCACCTGACCCGCACCTTGCACGACGCCGCCCTGCGCCTGTCCTTCGACCAGCATCGGGTTCACCAGCACGCCGAAATCGTTGACCATGGTGTAACGGTCCAGTTGGACGGTCCCCGTTTCCGGATCGATCTCGACTTCGCAAATATGGCTGCCATTCGGAAATGCCGGGTCCGCGAGATTGTTGATCAGTTCTACGGACAAGGTGCTTGGTACGCCCTCTGGCAGGTTCGGCAAGGTCCGGGCCTTGTCCGCCAAATCCAGAATGCCGATTTCCCTGTCGGTTCCGGCGACCCGGAACGTACCATCTGAGAATTCGATGTCGATCTCCGCGGTTTCAAAGATGTGTCCGGCAAGTTTCTTTCCGGCCTCAATAACCTGATCGCTTGCCGCCACAAGCGCGTTGCCTGTCGACATGACGGAGCGGGATCCGCCGGTTCCACCACCCGCGATCAGCTGATCGCTGTCGCCTTGCAACAGGCGGACCTTGTCGAAAGGGATGCCAAGCGTATCGACGAGGATCTGTGCGAACGTCCCCGCATGCCCCTGGCCATAATCGAGGGTGCCGGTGACAACCGTAACGCCGCCGTCTTCGTCGAAACGGATCCCGCCCATTTCGTCGCCTGGGGTCGCCGTTACCTCGCAATACGACCCGACACCAAGCCCGCGCAGTTTGCCCTCGGCCTTACTGGCAGCGCGCCGGTCTTCAAAACCGGCGACATCCGCGCGCTCGATCGCCTCATTGAAGACACTGGAGAAATCACCGCTGTCGATGGTCATGCCGTTTGGCGCGCCATAGGGCATTTGGGCTGTATCAATTATGTTCTTGCGGCGGATCTCAATTCGATCCAGCCCCATTTCCCTGGCGGCCTGATCGATCAGGGTTTCCATGATGAAATTGCCCTCGGGGCGACCGGCCCCGCGATAGGCAGCGATTGGCGTCGTGTTGGTAAAATAAAGGTGCGAATCGATAGAAAGCGCCGGTGTCTTGTAAACGCCAATGATGTTTTTCAGGATGTTCAGGGTCTGCATCATGGGACCCACCATCGACAAATAGGCGCCGAGGTTGGAGGTGATTTTCACCCGAATGCCCAAGAAGTTCCCTTCGGCATCCAATGCCAACTCGCCATCATAGATACTGTCCCGGCCATGCAGGTCGGACAGGAATGCACCGCTGCGGTCATCGGTCCATTTTACGGGTCGGCCGAGTTGTTTCGCAGCATAGAGGAGGGCCGGATATTCCGGATAGACATAGATCTTCATACCGAAAGAACCGCCCACATTATAAGTTCTTACCTGAATTTTTTCATTTGGTACTTTAAGAACATGTTTGGCGAGGTTGTTGCGCAATCCGAAGACGCCCTGAGAAGCGCTGTGAAGCACATACCGATCGCCATCACTGTCGAAATCAGCAATCGCCGAACGCGGTTCCATCGCTGCGACAACCAGACGGTTGTTGGTCAGTTCCATCTTTGTGACATGGGCTGCTTTGGCGAAGGCGGCTTCAGTCTCAGCAGCATCACCGCCCTGCCAATTCACCACTTTGTTGTTGGTGGTCAGTTCGGGCCAGATTTGCTCGGCATCGTCGCTGCCTGCGGTGCGCAGGTCGACAACGGCGGGCAGGGGATCGACGTCTAGGTCAATCAACTCGGCGGCGTCGCGGGCCTGTGCATAGGTGTCGGCGACGACAAGGGCAACAGCCTCTCCTCCATAGCGGACACGATCCGTGGGCAGGGCATACCATTCTGTCGAGACACGATCGCTGCCGTCAGAGTTTTTGAGAGGAACCACACAGGGAACTGCACCGTAACCTGCCGCCGCCAGATCCTGACCGGTCACAACGAGATGTACGCCCGGACTGGCGAGTGCGTCTGACGCGTCGATTTCGTTGAGCACACCGTGGGCATAAGGGGAACGGACCACATAAGCATAGAGTTGGTTTGGCAGGTTCATATCGTCCGTATATTGACCCTCGCCCTTCAGAAGCATCGGATCTTCTTTACGGTTGACGTTTTGACCCACACCAAATTTTTGCATTGATGCACCCTGATCCATCACAGAACTCATTCTACTCTCCCTTTACACAGCCAATATCGCGCAACGAATGCTGAAACTCATTGCGCCAACCGACGTCAGGTGTCCTAAAAACCGCAATTACACTAATGCGGAATCAGAGAAAGGAAATAGCGTATTGAGGAAAGGGCGATTTGACGCAAAGGCGTCATTCGCAGAGTTGAAGCGGATAAGTTGTAAGGCCATCTTGCGCCCAGCGCGGCGCCGGGGGTATTAGTGTCGCTCCTCGCTGCTCGGTTGGGCGAAACAAACCAAGTATAAGGGAATGCCAGAGATGGCCAACAGGATCTTCATTGATGGTGAGTCCGGGACGACCGGCCTGCAGATTGCGGACAGGCTCAGTGGCCGGTCAGATCTGAACTTCATTCGCTTGAGTGAAACGGAGCGAAAGGATCCTGCTGCGCGCGCCAAGGCCCTGAACGATGCGGATATTGTGATCCTTTGCCTGCCGGATGATGCCGCCCGTGAGGCCGTTACACTGATTGAAAATGATGCCGTTCGCGTTATTGACGCGTCTTCTGCCCATCGAACGGCAGATGGCTGGACCTATGGTTTCCCGGAATATGCCGCAGACCAGCGGGCGGAAATTACCGTTTCCAAACGCGTCACCAACCCGGGTTGTTACGCGATTTCCGCTGTTGGCCTGCTGGCTCCTTTGGTGCAGGGCGGACTTCTGACCAGTGACGCACCGATAACCCTGAACGCCATCTCCGGCTATTCCGGGGGGGGAAAGGCGTTGATCGGTGAATTTGAAGATACCTCCAGAGAAGATTATTCAGAGGCGCCATTCTGGGTCTACGGGCTGTCGCTCAGTCACAAGCATGTGCCCGAGATCCAGCAATGGTCAGGCCTGGCGCACCGGCCTCTCATGGTGCCCAGTGTCGGGCGCTTCAAACAGGGAATGATCGTGCAAGTGCCGCTCCAGCTCTGGTCGCTTCCCGGTTCGCCGTCACCTGATGATCTGGTAGAGGCGTACAAGGCCAGGTATCGCGGTGAAGAATTCGTCGAAGTCGCGGATCTCGCGGATACTGCTGCGATGACCCGCCTGCATCCAGAGACGCTGAACGGGACCAACAAAATGCGGATCCACGTTTTCGCAAGTCCAGACCGGGAGCAGGCGGTTGTCATGACCCTGATCGACAATCTGGGGAAAGGCGCCTCAGGTCAGGCAGTTCAAAACCTGAACATCATGTTGGGTGTCGACGAAGCGACCGGACTATGACCATGTCATCTTCTTCTCAACCCCTGATCCTGCCCTATGAAGGTAAAACACCAAAGATCCACCCGTCTGCCTTTATCGCGCCGGGTGCCATGATCATTGGTGATGTGGAGATCGGGCCGGATTGCGGGATCTGGTACAATTGTGTCCTGCGGGGGGACGTTAATGAAATTCGGGTTGGGGCCCGCACGAATATTCAGGACGGCACGGTCGTTCATGTCGCCACCCATGGTCAGGGGGCCTATATCGGCTCAGACGTTTCAATCGGCCATATGGCGCTGATCCATGCTTGTAGCGTCGATGACGGCGCCTTTATCGGCATGAAAGCCTGCGTGATGGACAATTGTCATGTTAAGGGGCGCGCCATGGTTGCCGCGGGTGCCCTTGTTACACCAGGCAAGGTCCTGGAACCGGAACAGCTCTGGGCCGGGTCGCCCGCAAAGCACCTGCGGGATCTGACCGAAAAAGACCACAAGATGATGGACTGGACCGCACCCCATTATGTGGCCCTGGCGGCGAAACACCGCGCCGCCCTCGATACCGCCGGTAGCGCCTGACGAGGGCGTTTCGCGCGTCTGTCCCTTCAGCCTTCGGCCAGTTCCTTTTTCTTGTCGACACGAACCCGCACATAGGAACCGGGTGCCGCTTCAATAACCGGGTTCTTGTCCGATCCCGGCGCGCGGGCAGGGGTTTTCTTCTGTCCGGACTGACGTTTCATCCACTTCATCCATTCCGGCCACCAGGACCCCGGATGTTCTTTCGCGGAATCCAGCCATTCGTCCGGGGTCGCCGGGTTCTTGGTGTTCGTCCAATGGGAATACTTGATTTTGTCAGGGTTTGGCGGGTTCACCACACCGGCAATATGACCGCTGGCTGCAAGTACAAACTTGACCGGTCCGGCATAGGTCTGGGTCGCCGCATAGGTCGATTTCCAGGGTGCAATGTGGTCTTCACGGGTCGACAGAACAAAGACAGGCAGATCAATGGTGCTGAGGTCGATCGGGACACCGCACAGTTCAACACCGCCCGGCTCAATCAGTTTGTTCTCCAGATACATTTTCCGCAGATAGAAGGAATGCATCGCAGCAGGCATGCGGGTTGAGTCAGAGTTCCAGTAGAGCAGATCAAACGGGAAGGGGTCCTTGCCCATCAGATAGTTGTTGACCACGAAGGACCAGATCAGGTCATTGGCGCGCAACATGTTAAACGTGGTGGCCATTTCAGACCCGTCCAGATAGCCGCGTTCGTTCATCCGCTCTTCCAGGGATGCAAGCTGCTCTTCATCAATAAAGACGGAGAGCTCACCAGCCTCTTCGAAGTCGACCATGGTGGTGAAGAAGGTCGCGGATTTGACCCGGGTGTCTTCTTTTGCCTTCATATAGGCAAGGGTCGAGGATAGAAGCGTTCCGCCCAGGCAATAGCCAATCGCGTTTGCCTGTTTCTCGCCGGTGATTTCAGTGATGGCATCCAAAGCGGCGAGCGGGCCCTGCTGCATATAATCGCCGAAATTCTTTTCCGCCAGTTTCTCATCCGGGTTGACCCAGGAGATCACAAAGACGGTCAATCCCTGCTCCACGGCCCATTTGATAAAGCTGTTCTTCGGACGTAGATCGAGAATGTAAAACTTGTTAATCCAGGGCGGAATGATCAGCAGTGGTGTTTTGTATACGTTTTCAGTGGTGGGCTCATACTGGATGAGCTGCATCAAATCTGTCTGAAAGACGACCTTGCCCGGTGTCGTCGCAATGTTTTCACCGACCTCGAACGCATCCTGATCGGTCATGGAGATCTTAAGGTTGCCTTCACCCTTTTCAAGGTCGTCGAGCAGGTTTTCCAGGCCACGAACCAGGTTTTCGCCTTTGCTGTCCAGCGTCTCTTTCAGAACAGTCGGGTTGGTCATCAGAAAGTTGCTGGGGGCCATCGCGTCGGCGAATTGCTTGGTATAAAAATCGACCTTCTTCGCCGTTTTCGGGTCAAGCCCCTCAACCTCATTCACGGTGTCCTGCATCCAGCGGGATGTCAGCAGATAGGACTGTTTGATGTAGTCGAACATCGCGTTTTCGGTCCAGGCCTCATCGCGAAAGCGGAAATCGCCGGATTCTGGCTGTATGACCGGGGCCTCTTCCTGGCCCATCATCCGTTTGGTCGTGCTCGACCACAGGTTCATGTAATCCTGCCACAAATTAACCTGGGCCTGCATCATGGCCGTCGGATTGGTCATCATGCGCTGGGTCATTTCCATGAAAGCGGAACCGACATTCATCGGGTCGCCATGGCCCAGACCAGATTCCTTGTCATTCGTGGTCTTGGCGAGGAAATCATTCACGAGAGCCTGGCTGCGCTCCGCAATCCGGGTCATCTGTTGCGACCACTCTACAGGATCTGGCCATTCGGCCTCATTCTTCGGATCATCTTTGGATGGTTCAGCCATTTTCTTCTCCCGATTTATCACAAGCTGAGGCACCAGATCATTGCTGTGGCAGATATCGCCACTGTACCCATCACCATTTTTTGGCCTCAGTTTTGTGCTGCAGTGCACACTTGCCATGGTTATAGCGAAACCCTGCCCGGAGAAAAAGGCCTGTTTTGGGCCGAAACTTCGGTGTTTGCGGCTTTAATCGTTGCGGAATCGGGTAGAAGGTATCAGAAAATCCCCACGCCGCGTTATGATACGCAACAGGATCTTTTGGAACTGTCAGATGAAACGATACAGATTTACAGGTTTGGCCTTCGCATTGGGTATCATGACCGTACTAGCGGGATGTGACACAACGCGTCAGGTGGCAGATGCAATAAACCCGATGCAGTTGTTTGAGGATGATGAGGAAACGGCAGAGTCGATCGAACCAAAACCGGTGCCAGGAGATGAGGAAGAGTTTCCGGCGATCGGCGCTGTTCCTGCACGACCGGACCGGCCGCAAATCGCCGATGACGCAGATGCGTTGCGAGAGGGTCTGACAGCCGACAGGGAAAACGCGCAATATACCGATCAGGTCATTCGCCAATCTGAGGAAGGTTTCTCGTCCGAGGGACCGGTCAATCCACCTGTGTTGTCCTCGGTTCCACCGCCTGAGCCACCTGTTGCAACCATTGCACCGCCTTCAGCTGCACCCCCTGTTGTCGCGACCGCGCCGGCACCACGGGTTGTGACACAGTCTGCCCCGGCAGCGGCGCCAGCACCGGTATCAATTTCGCAACAGGCGCGGAGTGCCGCGGAAGAGGCGGACCGTCTCTTGAATGCAGGCGGGGTCACCAGAACAGCCGCCGCCACGCGAACTGTCAACGCGCCCCCCGCGCCGGAGCCGGTTAACGCGCCACAGTCCCCCGCTGTAACACCGATCGTGCCGCCGTCACCGCCTGGCCAGACCGTTGCGAATGCGGCCCCCGCTGCCCCTGCAGTCCAGCCGGCCGCTGCCACGGCAGAACAGATCGCCACTTTGTACTTTCCCTCGGGCGGCGCTTCGTTGAACGCGAATGACCGCAATGTTATTAGCCAGGTGGCGGAGATTTACCGGTCCAGCGGCGGGCGAGAGTTGCAGGTCGTCGGCCATGCCAGCGGGACAACCGTTGCAGGCGACCGGGCCAGACAGGATCTTGCCAATTACAAGGTCTCACTGGACCGGGCGACGGCAGTGGCCCAGGCGTTGTTGCAATTGGGTGTGCCCTCTGCGCAGCTGAACATCGCCGCGATGAGCGCGCGCCAGCCGCGGTACCGGGAAGACAGTCCAAACGGGATCGCCGGCAACCAGCGCGTCGAATTGTTCATAGTACGTTAATTTCGACCACGTAGTATTTGCGTGGCATCACATTAAAAGAGTTGGTCAAATTATGATTGAAGGGTTTCACCGGATAAGGCGTCTGCCCCCCTATGTGTTTGCTGAGGTCAACGCACTGAAGGCAAAGGCCCGTGCGGAAGGCGCGGATATCATCGATTTCGGGATGGGCAATCCCGATTCACCGACACCGCAGCATATCGTGGACAAGATGGTTGAGGCGGTTCAGGACCCCAAAACCCATCGCTACTCGACCAGTCGGGGCATTCCTGGTCTGCGTCGTGCTTTATCGGCCTATTACGAACGGCGTTTTAACGTGGACATCGATCCCGAACGCGAGGCAATCGTGACCCTGGGGTCGAAAGAAGGGCTTGCAAATCTGGCCCAGGCGATAACAAGCCCCGGTGATATCGTCCTGGCACCCAATCCCTGTTATCCGATCCATTCTTTTGGGTTTATTATTGCGGGGGGTGCTATTCGTCATCTGCCCGCCGGGAATGGTGTAAATGACGCCGCGTTCCGCCAACAGTTTATGGAGGCGCTGAGCCGGGGCGTTGCGCATTCCATCCCAAAACCTTTGGCGGTCATTCTCAACTTTCCGCAAAACCCGACGGCCCAGGTTGTTGATCTGGATTTCTATGGGGAAGTTGTCGATTTCTGCAAACATCACAACATCTACATCCTCTCGGATCTGGCCTATTCCGAGGTGTATTTCGGCGATACACCGCCGCCCTCGGTCTTGCAGGTGAAGGGCGCGCGGGATATCGCTGTAGAGTTCACCTCGCTCTCCAAGACCTATCATATGCCCGGCTGGCGGGTTGGCTTCGCAGCCGGCAATGCGGATCTGATTGCGGCATTGGGGCGGATCAAATCCTATGTAGACTATGGTGCCTTCACGCCAATTCAGGTTGCAGCAACCGCCGCATTGAACGGTCCCCAGGACTGTGTTGATGAGATGCGGGCGCTTTACAAGACCCGGCGCGACACATTGGTGGATGGTCTGGCGCGCGCTGGATGGGAGGTTCCAAGTCCAGAGGCAACTATGTTCGTCTGGGCACCGCTTCCCGATAAATTTAAGGAAGTTGGAAGCCTTGCCTTTGCCAAGCAATTGCTGCAAGAGGCGGAGATCGCAGTGGCACCCGGCGTTGGCTTTGGGGAATACGGCGAGGGATATGTCCGTCTCGGACTTGTCGAAAATGTTCATAGAACCCGTCAGGCGATCCGAAATATCCGCACTTTCCTGCAAAATGCGGAACCGGAGGCCATGGCGTTGGGGAGAGTTGCTGAATGAGTGACCCGTTGAAAATCGGTATTGCGGGATTGGGAACTGTTGGTGCCGGCCTTGTAAACCTGATTGCCGAGCATGCTGAACTGATTGCCGAACGGTCCGGTCGGGCCCTGTCTGTTGTCGCTGTCAGCGCGCGTGACAAGAACCTGGACCGGGGATGCGATCTGACAGGCTTCACATGGTACGATGATGCGGTCGATATGGCAGCTTCCGCCGATCTCGACATTCTGGTCGAATTGATCGGGGGCAGTGAAGGGGTTGCCAAGACCCTGGTCGAGACAGCATTGAGCAGAGGCATTCATGTTGTCACTGCCAATAAGGCTTTGGTCGCCCATCATGGTTTTGCCCTGGCTGAATTGGCAGAATCCAAGGGTGTCACGCTTACTTACGAAGCAGCGGTTGCCGGCGGTATACCGGTGATCAAGAGCCTGCGGGAAGGGTTGGTTGGCAATCGGATCACCAGCGTGCAGGGCATTCTCAACGGGACATGTAACTACATCCTGACCATGATGCGGGAAACCGGTCGCGGCTTCGCTGATGTTCTGGGTGAGGCCCAGGAACTTGGCTATGCCGAAGCCGATCCAAGCTTTGATGTCGATGGTGTGGATGCGGCCCACAAACTGGCAATTCTGACCAGTCTGGCCTTTGGTGCGAAGATCGATTTCGACGCGGTATACATTGAAGGAATTCGGGCGATCACCCCTGATGACATCGAGTATGCGCGGGAGATCGGGTACAAGATCAAGCTGTTGGGCATTGCAGAGGACCACCCGGACGGTGTTTTCCAGCGGGTTCACCCGGTGATGGTGGCTGTCGACGCGCCGATTGCAACTGTGGAAGGTGTCTTCAATGCGGTTGTGACCGAAGGCGATTTTGTAGGAACGAGCGTTATGGAAGGGCGCGGTGCCGGTGCGGGTCCAACCGCCTCTGCCGTGATGGCGGATATTGCCGATATTGCGGCTGGCAGAATGGCCCCGGTCTTTGGTGTTCCTGTCACAAGCCTTTCGGCCAAACCGACACTGGCCATGTCCAATCTGACGGGGCCTTATTACGTGCGCCTCGTCGTCATTGATCAGCCCGGCGTCATGGCAAACATCACTGCTATATTGCGGGACAATGATATTTCACTGGAAAATGTGATTCAGCGTGGCCGTGACCCCGGTGCACCGGTTACAGTTGTGATTACAACGCATGAAGCGAAGGAAGCGGCCATGCAGCAGGCGCTCGACCGGATCGGCGCTTTGACAGCTGTTGTTGAAAAGCCTCACTCAATCAGGATCCAGCGTCACTGACACGGGCCTTCTGACAAGAAAATCAAAAACGGAGTACTAGAGAATGTCTACACCGCAAAGCGATCGAAATCTCGCACTTGAAGCCGCGCGCGTCACCGAAACCGCTGCTCTCGCAGCCTCGCGCTGGATGGGACGGGGTGATGAGAAGGCGGCCGATCAGGCCGCTGTTGATGCGATGCGCACAGCGCTGAACGGGCTGGACATTGACGGGACAGTTGTCATCGGGGAAGGCGAGCGTGACGAAGCGCCCATGCTTTACATCGGTGAGGAAGTAGGGACGCGGAACGGTCCTAAAATTGACATCGCGCTCGACCCGCTGGAAGGGACCACGATTACCGCGAAGGGCGGCGTTAACGCTATGGCCGTGCTGGCCATGGCAGAGAGCGGAGGCTTTCTGCATGCACCCGATGTCTATATGGACAAGATCGCTATCGGTGCGGGCATGCCCGAAGGCGTTGTCGATCTTGACCGGTCACCGGAAAAGAACCTGCAGGCTGTGGCTGAGGCAAAGGGCAAGCGGATTGAGGAAGTTCTGGTATGTATCCTCGACCGCCCGCGTCATGCGGATTTGATCAAGGCGGCCCGGGATTGCGGGGCGCGTATCCAGTTGATTGGTGACGGTGACGTTTCCGCTGTTATGTCCACATCCGATCCTGACAGTGGTATCGATATTTATATGGGCAGCGGGGGTGCGCCGGAAGGCGTTCTGGCCTGTGCGGCGCTGCGCTGCATTGGTGGTCAGTTTCAGGGCCGCCTGTTGTTCCGCAATGAAGACGAACGGGAGCGTGCCCACCGGGTCGGCATTACCGACCTTGACCGGAAGTACAGCCTCTACGACCTCGCCAATGGGGACGTCATGTTCGCGGCGACAGGCGTGACGGACGGAACTCAGCTGCGCGGTGTCCGCATTTTTGCGTCCGGTGCGACAACGCATACGATCGTGATGCGGTCAAAATCAGGTACGGTACGCAAGATTGAAACGCGCCATGATTTCCGCCGCAAAAGCTGGGTTGACCCGCGCGGCTAATCCGATCCGGTTTTTACAAAAAAGGAACTTCGTGCATCATGAGTAGTCCCGCCGCTTTCCTGGGAGTCGCAAGATCGGCATCCGGCAAGAGGTGGGAGGCGCGTGGTGCCAATGATCGTGATGCCCTGGCGCTGGCCCAGACCCATGAATTGCCAGAAATCATCGGCCGGGTTATGGCGGCGCGGGGCATTGGTTTCGAGGCGGCGGAGCACTATCTCAACCCCTCTCTGCGGGACCAGATGCCAGACCCGTTCCATCTTCTCGATATGGACCGGGCCGTTGAGCGCCTGATCAGGGCGGTTCGGGATGGAGAGAAAATCACGGTCTTTGGCGACTATGACGTGGACGGTGCCACCTCTTCGGCCCTGTTTCAGCGCTACTTTGATGCCATCGGGGCAAAGCTTGATGTCTATATTCCAGACCGTATGGCGGAGGGGTATGGCCCCAATCTTCCGGCCCTTCTGAAATTGGGGGAGCGGGGATCACGCCTGATCGTGACGGTTGATTGTGGCATCACGGCGTTTGACCCTTTGGAAGGGGCGGCAGCCGCCGGACTGGATGTCTTGGTGGTTGATCATCACGCAGCCGAAATGCGGCTGCCTCAGGCCGCGGGCATTGTGAACCCGAACCGGTTGGATGATGACAGCCCGCATGGCCAATTGGCTGCCGTTGGTGTGACGTTTCTGTTGCTCGTGGCGTTGAACAAGGCGCTTCGGGACGGCGGTTTTTTCAAGGACAGGAAAGAACCTGATCTGCGCCTACTTCTCGACATTGTGGCGCTGGGAACGGTCGCCGATATAGTTCCCCTGACAGGGTTAAACCGAGTTTTGGTGACCCAGGGGCTGAAGGTCCTGGCGGGGCGGCGCAATACCGGTTTGAACGCGCTTTGTGACGTGGCCGGCGTTGACGAGATGCCGGGAACCTATCATCTGGGCTTCCTTCTGGGGCCGCGGGTTAATGCCGGTGGTCGTGTGGGGGAGCCGGGCCTTGGAGCACGCCTTCTTTCTACAGAAGACCCAATGGAAGCCCGCGACATCGCCCGCAAGCTTGACGCCTACAATCTCGAACGTCGGGAGATCGAGGCCGCCTGCCTGGAACAGGCCATTGATCAGGTCGAGCGTGATGGCCATGGCGAACATCTGGTCTATGCTTCGGCGGAGGGCTGGCACCCAGGCGTCATTGGCATTGTCGCCGGTCGTCTAAAGGAACTCTACAACAGACCGGCCTGTGTGGTTTCCGTTGAGAACGGCATCGGCAAAGGATCGGGACGCTCTGTTGAAGGGGTCGATCTGGGGGCGGCGATCATTGCCGCACGCCAGCAGGAAATCCTGATGAACGGGGGTGGTCACAAGATGGCGGCCGGTTTTACGGTCCATGCAGAACAGCAGACCGTCTTCCGCGACTGGCTGCAGGAACGGATTAGCGCCCAGCTGGATGGGGCAGAGATTGTGCCCAGGCTTGGCGTGGACGGGGCATTGGGTGTGTCCGGTGCGACCGTCGATCTGATCAATCGGCTTGAACGGCTGGCGCCTTTTGGTGCCGGCAATGCGGAGCCGCGCTTTGTTCTGAACAATGCCCGCGTCGCCCATGCCGATGTCGTGGGCAAGGATCATGTCCGGTGTCGTTTGTCTGGCGAAGGGGGCGGCGACTTAAAGGCTATTGCTTTCCGGGTGGCGGATCGCGATCTGGGCGCGTTTCTGCTGTCTTCCAGGGGCGGTGAGCCCATTCATGTGGCCGGCCGTCTGCGCATAGACCGGTGGCAGGGCAGGGAGCAGGCGCAGATCATGATCGACGACGCCGCGCCCATCCAGTAATCCGTCAGCCTATACCGTATATTCTGATTAGCGTTTCAGATCGGTTGCGGTCTGCAGCATTTCCTCAATGGTCCGCAGGGATGTTGCGGCAGAGGAATAGGCGCGCTGGGTGATAATGATCTGGGAGACCTCGGCGGTCAGATCTGTCGTCGAATCTTCCAGGGAGTTTGAGAACAGCTGGACACGGCCCGATGTATCGGCCTCAAACAGCTGCAGAGCGCCATTGAGACCGCTGAGCGAGAAATGGGTGTTGTTCTCGCCTGTCAGCAGGTTCGGGTTGACCACATCGCCAATGGCGATCTTGCCCAAAGGGCGGTTCTGACCATTGGTGAAGTTTGCCTGAATGACACCGCTTTCGAGAATTTCGATCGATCCGACCGTGCCCTCCTGGAAGCCGTTCGTCTCTGTATCTACCAGGACAAAGTTCGGGGCAAAGCTGGTCATATCGGAAAGATCCAGCGTGATGTTGTTTGTGGCGGCCGGGTTCGCCCATGTAACAGCCAGCGCCTGTGAGGTCGGGGCCACAATCGCGCCATTGGCGTCAAAAGTTACAGTAACCGGGGCGGCTGGCGTGGTGACCGTTGCATCCGTGCCCGAGAATTGCAGGGTCCACTCATTGAAATTGGCCCCTTTGGTGAACTGGGCGTTGAGCGAGCGCAGGTCGTTTACATTGTCCGCACTGCCGCTGCCGTCAAAGATGTTGAGGCCAATGTTGAAGAAGTCGCCTGTTGTCGTATCAGGCGGGATGTTTGCATTGATGGAGGCGGTGGTCGTGGCCTGCGCAGCGAAGACATCTGCCCCGCTATCGATGCGAAGGGGAACCAGCGAGGCTGTCGTTGTGCCCACGGTAAAGGTGTTTGTTGCCGGGTCAAACGGCCAGCCCTGGACAAAATTGCCTACATTATCGCCGAGATAGACCTCTTCCGTGCCGGCGTTGTCGACAATGATCCTCTGCAACTGCCCGGAATCCGTCAGAAGGGTTTGCCCCGTTCCGTCCTGCTGATTGTTGACGACAAAAAAACCACGGCCATTCAGCGCCACATCCAGCGGGTTTCCGGTGCGCTGGATGCCGCCTTCGGCTCTCACATCCCGGCGGGAAAGGGCGCTTGTGCCGCGCAGGGCGGGGAAGATGTTGCCCGGAACCCGTTCCGCATCCACGACCAGGTCGCGGAACTCAATCCGCTGGGCCTTGTGGCCGGGTGTTGTGGCATTGGCAATATTATCCGCGATGGCATCGAAGGCGTTGGATTGCGCCTGAATGGCGGAAATGCTCGATCCGAATAGATAGTTTGCGACCATATATCTCTTCCTCCTGGGACACAGGGGTGCCCGCGTGAAACAGAGAAGCAAGGATGATGCCAGAATAAATCCGGATGGATTGAAAATTGCTGTATTTTTGTGACTCTATGCGCTTGACGCGATCCGGCCACATCCATATACAGGTGCGCGTTGACCCCTTCGTCTAGAGGCCTAGGACACCGCCCTTTCACGGCGGCAACACGGGTTCGAATCCCGTAGGGGTCGCCACGTTTTCTAAATAATTGAAAAAAACAATAATTTCGAACGACGCGTCGAAATTTGTACTGTCGTTTTGTACCCAGTTTTTGTACGAAATGGAGAGATCGAGAATTTTCTGTCGACCCCAAATTCGCGATCAAGAATGACGTTTTAACCAAATCGGATTTTGATGTGTGTTGTTGGGCGGTCTGCGCAGCGGTGGTTGAACTACCGTAGATGATGTTTGAGGCGGTTGTTCTTGAAAAAAAATCAACATTCGGTTGTTGTATTTGTGCGTGGTGATCACCATTTACATGAGGCCCCGGGCGGAAGGCGCGGGCGGCATGTGTTGAGGACCACAAGCGATAACTTCGCAAGTGGCCATAGTCGTAGGGCGATATTCGCCATATCGGTTATTCCTTCATTCATAGTGCTATTGTAGCACACTAGGTAATCTCGTACGGATGCTCTGCAGACGGAGTCAGGTTCCAGAGCCCGGGTGTCAGACGAACGGAGTCACGATGCCCGGGTCAGACCTACCTGATGAAGATGGCTTCGATGTTGAGACGGACGACTTTCTTCATTTGTCGATGACTAAAGAACGTCGCTATCGACACTTTGACGATCCGATCCCTGAATCCGAAAGAAAATCGGGTTTCGTTCTCAGCCGGTATGACCAAGCTCACCGG
Source organism: Alphaproteobacteria bacterium (assembly GCA_963691885.1). Classification (GTDB taxonomy): domain Bacteria; phylum Pseudomonadota; class Alphaproteobacteria; order UBA8366; family Aestuariispiraceae. Next base: position 4,583,319 of record OY829843.1, on the reverse strand, counting down.
TTTCACCCACTGCTCGGATTCACTGATCTTAAGCGAAGAGTGTTCAAGAACGACGCAGGCAAATTGGAAACTGAGTTTAAGCCAAGGTCCATAAGATACGCATCACACAAGGATTCGGCATATCTTCAAGCTTATGCGGAACATTTGTCCAAGGCATATGAAACGGTACTCCGGCAAAACCACCTAACTGAAAGCGTCCTTGCATACCGTTCTACCGGGCTAACAAACATTAATCATGCGAAAAGCCTGTTTGATGAAGTGAAGAGCCGAAAGGACTGTTTTGTGGTGGCTGTTGACGTTTCTGGTTTCTTCGACACACTCAATCACAGACATCTCAAGGATGAAGTTGGCTTGGTAGCCGGTGATAAACACCTCAGCGGTCATGATTGGAACATCTACAAGAATGTAACACGGTATTCTTGGGTTGAGACTTGCGATCTTAATCTGGTCCTTGGGAAGAAACGTGTTTTGGGTGCAAGGATATGCTCTCCACAGGATTTTGCTGACCATGTCCGAGGGGTGGACAATGGTTTGGTTCAAGTTCACGACCAGCCTTTTAGCATACCACAGGGTACGCCTGTTTCTGGTCTCTATGCGAACATATACATGCTCAGCTTTGATCATGCGATGAAGGGACTTATGGCCTCTTTGGGCGGTTCTTATCGTAGGTACTCAGACGATTTGGCTTTCGTGGTTCCTCTCTCGGTGGATTGTGACGAACTTGTTTACATCATCCAAAAACACCTTGCAGATTACCATCTGTGCCTTTCTGAGAAAAAGACGGATATCTCTCGATTTGTTGGGTCTCGATTGAAAAGCGATCAACAAGCCCAGTATCTCGGCTTTGTTTTTGATGGACAATCGATTGTGATAAGGGAGTCATCCCTGAATCGTTACAGAGAAAAGATGGATCGAGGGGTACACGCAAAGTTGGTTGCGGCTAAGGAGAATAAGGTTCCGTATGCCCAAGTATATCAGCGCGAGGTGCGTAGCAGATACACTCATCTCGGGAAGCGTAGGAATTTCTTGAAGTATGCCTATCGCGCGTCCGACATTTTTGGTGCGCCTGAGATTCGACAACAGGTAAAATCGCATGTGCGTTGGTTTGAGCGAACATGGCGTAGGCAGGTTGCGGAAGTATATGGAGTAGTGCTCCCATCATCATGAACCATGAGCGTACTGATAACGCGAGAGCCTGGTTGTCGCAATAGAAGGCGTCAGTGGTTAATTCACTCTCGTAGGCGTTACGATTGCGCGTCGCTGCCCGACAACGAGCCGACGATGGCACCTACTGCAGTCAGATCATTGGTTTGTCTGATCTGGTCAATACGTGAAGTGTTTAGAGCCTGCATGATGGCCACCTGTTCCTCACCGATTGACTGAACGTGGCGCGCCGATATCCGACCACTTAGGATAAGCGCGAAGAATCCGCCGTGATCGGCTCGGGTCCGTCCAGCATCGACAATGAGAATCCCTCCCTGATGGTCTTCAATAGTAAAGAGGCGAAGGCTGTCTGGTAGGCCAAGATCAGACGTGCCGCAAAAGTCAGCGCATAGTTCCTGGTTGAGAGACACTCTGGATAGATGCCGACGTTCATCGGATGTGACGAGATAGGATTCCCGAATATCAGACGTCTCAAAGTGGGCGAGTGCGATCTGACCTTCGTCGGCGGCCTCTATCATGTCCTGAATATGCTGAGGTGTCTCGTTGCTGAAGGGCTTTCCCTGACCCGTTAGGAGCCAGTCTGAGCGAATTCCAAGTGTGCAATAGGCTGCCAGAACCCGCCCCCCTGCGACGGATATCCCCCGCTCGTTATCGCTCAGCGTCCTCATGGGCACACCAATACGGGCGGCCATGTCTGCCTGTGTTAGACCAAGAAACTTCCTGACTTCGGCCTGGCGGCGTCCGATTTCTGAGAAGGTCGTAGCTACATTCATATGAATTCACGAACGGATTCTATTGACTAAAAACACGTATTATCGTGTAGTATATCTAATGACGGATCGTTTTTCAAATAATATATCACGAAATTCCGTTATCGATCAATCAAAGAAATTCTCGAACGCGAATCCTGACAACGCTGAGCAGCAGGACCTCCATCCGGCAGACATTAAGGCGTTGTTAGAGAAGAGAGGGCTGTCCCTGGCCGAAGTCTCTCGGTCTGCCGGCTATTCAAGTACAGCCGCTGGACGAGCCTTGCGTGCGGCGTGGCCTGCTATGGAAGAAGTCATCGCAGAAGCCATCGGTTTAACACCGCAGCAGGTCTGGCCTAGTAGGTACAGCGAAGATGGCATTCCCATGAAATATCTGCCGCGCCGAAACGGCAAGAAACTGACTGAAAAGTCGTGACCCATCTGAAATGTGGAGAAATAGGATGAAAAACTCTGTACGCGTAGCTGTTGTGATTTTGGGCACTGCTATGTTAGCAGCTTGCCAGCAGGCAAATTCGGGATCGCCAACAGCGAATAAACCTCCCCCGCCAACGATAAAAGAGCTTAAGGGCCAGGGGATGATTCCTCTGGATACTGAGGCTCTGAATGCACTTCACTTCGGGAATACGCTGCTTCACAAACGCACCACCGACGGGGTAGAGCTATCGATCTCTTATGATCCGGATGGTACGCGCGAAGTGCTGTTCAAAGGTGATAAATTCAATACGGCCTATAGTATCGACGACGGGGAGCGTTGCGAGGATTCCATACGCGGTGGAACGATCTGTACCGTCATATTTGAAGTAGAGGATGGCTACCTAGGGTGCGACAGCCGAAGTGACGGTGCCTGTACTTGGAGAATTACGTTTGTTGAGTAACCGTAACTAACGGTTTCGACCCTCCTAAGGCCAGTCTCCGCGTTTGTGACAAACGCAGAGACTGCGTCTCCACTCCATCAAACGCTAAATATTTGCGGGCTAAGCGTCTGGTATCACATTGAGACAGCTTGCCTGAGGAAAGGAAAGCAATGGCATTACGCAAATGGAAGGCACGGGTTCGACTGCCAAGCGGGAAGCAGCAGGACAACCGTCTTGTGATTGAGCGTCACCCACGAGTTGTCTTTGATAGTGTTGGGTTTGGTGGTGCGCTTCATCCATTGAATCGAGTTCATTGAACACCGAGACCAAATAGTTGGAATCGATGTCGTATCCCATCTTGGCGGCTCTAGAGGCCACAGAGCACCTGAAGCGAAACCTGGCGTGATGCCAATTGGATGACGTTGAAAGGTACAGGCCAGGAAGGTAGAATAAGCTCTCACACCCTCTTTTCGACTGGTCTGCAATACCATCGAATACAGCGTTTAGGCCGTACCAGGCATTTGTATACTCCGTTGGGGAGACAACGTCGGAAATGGGGACGCAGATTCGAAACTTATGATGTTCTGATCTATGGCTGGCTGTCGTGTAGATCGCGCACGCTATTTCGGTCCCTGTGATAATCGAACGGGCGTCTTCAACAGTTGCACCGTCGTCGACGTCCAAGATCACCATGCCTGACCTTAGAGCATTCGCCTTTGATCTTTTGCCCAAGCGAAACTCGGCGCTCGCCATCAGCGGGGTGACCCTCCCCCACTGAATTGGTCCACCGCTATAGTTAAGAAAACGGAGGATCATAGATGGCCAGTTACAAGCATAAGCCCGAAGAGATCGTAGCGAAGTTGCGCCAAGTTGACGTTTTGGTCGGCCAAGGCCAGAGCCGCCTTGATGCGATACGGTCGATAGGGATTGTCGAGCAGACGTATTATCGCTGGCGGAGGCAATATGGTGGTGTGGGAACTGATCAGGTTCGCGAGTTGAAGCGTTTGCAGCAGGAGAATGAGCGACTACGTCGTGCAGTCTCGGATCTAACCCTCGATAAGTTGATACTGAAGGAAGCTGCGAAGGGAAACTTTTAAGCCCTTCGCGCCGTCGTGCCTGTATTGATCATCTTCGGAACATGATGCCTGTGTCTGAACGTCGTGTTTGCGCTGTTCTGGGGCAACACCGTTCCACACAACGGCACGTTCCCAAGTGTCGTGATGATGAAGAGCGTCTGATAGCCGATATGGTCGAACTGACCCGTCAGTACGGGCGATATGGCTATCGTCGGATTGCTGCGCTGTTGAGAGACAGTGGCTGGCGAATCAATGACAAGAGGGTCGAACGGCTATGGCGACGCGAAGGGTTGAAGGTTCCCATGAAGCAACCGAAGAGAAGACGGCTTTGGCTGAATGATGGATCGTGTGTTCGTCTGCGGCCTCAGCACATCGATCATGTTTGGTCATACGACTTTGTCCATCACCGAACAGAAGATGGAAGAGCATTCAGGATGCTCAATATCCTGGATGAATACAGCCGTGAATGTCTGTCGATCCGTGTCAGACGAAAGCTCAACTCGACTGACGTGATCAATGTTCTGACCGATCTCTTCATCTTACGGGGCATTCCCAGATATATCAGATCTGACAATGGGCCGGAGTTTGTTGCCAAAGCGGTCAGAAAATGGATCAAGGCCGTTGGTGCCAGCACAGTCTACATTGAACCAGGGTCTCCCTGGGAAAACGGCTACTGCGAAAGCTTCAATGCCCGGTTCAGAGACGAACTGCTCAACGGGGAAATATTCTACTCACTGAAAGAAGCACAGGTGGTCATCGAAGAATGGAGAAAGCACAATAATACCAAACGACCCCATAGTGCCTTGGGACATCGCCCTCCAGCTCCGGAGGTAGTCGTGCCGATAGACCTAAAACCAACCATGCACTAACATTCAACCCGGACCAATCGGGAGGGGCAGGTCAAACCCTCCCGTCAGACGAACTCAAGCAGCAGAAAAACATCAAGCCGCATATTGCCCCACCCGTGCAAGAAACAATACCATATAGACCAACTCACACTCGGCTAAAATAATGAGACTAGACAGCATCAATCGGTAGGAGGCTCCTCAATTGGGGGCTCTCTTTTCGTTTAAGGGGCAGTATTTCAAAGAAAAATTTTTATAAAAAGCGCTGACGCAAGAAATAGAACGCGGGGGAGAAAGAGGCACAAATATGATAAATAGTACTATCAAGCGGAGCAGCTCGATCACCTCAGTGGACACAGTGCGCGCAGAGAACGATATGCTCAAGAAAGAAATTGAGGGACTCCGGCTAGAGCGGGACAAGCTGGACGCTGAATATAGGCTTTATAAGTCGCTTATGGCTGAATTAGCGTCAGATATCGCCAGGGCTGTCGAGACTGTGTTGAATGAAACGCGGTCTCCTAAACCAGCCTCTTGACGACGCAAATCCCTCACTGACACAACGCGCTCCCGAACACTACACGGAATTGCTGGATCCAACGGGAACTCTACGACGGACCATGGGTAACTTCGCCAAAGGACGCGATCTTGCTGGTTTTTTTCCATACAAAGCCACCTAATCAATATAAACGACCAGTTTACCATTCGAACTGGACGCACCTGTCGTGGTAGGCCCTTAGGATTCTTGGCATCGATGATTTCCGCTAAACGCGTTATCCAACAATTGGACGGGACCGATGGCGCGAATAACGCATGAGGGTTTCCCCAAAGAAAATTGGACGCTTGTTGGGCAAACAACCTCCTTGTCTCGAAGGCAAGAACAAGCGCTGCAGTAATTCACGCCCATCCGATGGTGCATTCGTTATTGACTCTTCACTCCTCCGTTTACAACCATTTCAACAACGAAAGACTTTTAAAGTAAGCGGTGCACCACCCCCACACTTTCGGCGTGACGCGTGATCTGCGATTCATAGGCTTCTTTGATTTGTGGGGAGTTTCTTGATGGGAGCTACAAGCGAGTTTCTGGCAAGGGTTCCGCGCCGTGCGGATGGTAAGCGAGATTGGCCTCCAGAGCTGAAGGCTCGGATCGTGGCGGAGACATTAATTGAGGGCGAGACGGTCAACGCGGTGGCCAAGCGGTATGAGTTGCTCCCCAGCACGGTGTCGGATTGGCGGCGTATGGCGCGGCAGGGCAAGTTGGTATTACCCAATTTGGAGGGCATGGATTTTGTGCCTGTTGAGATTGAGGCACCTGTACCTTCAGCTTTGCCCCCTTCGGCCACACCGTCCAGCACGCTTGATGTGATCAAAGGCGATGTCACCGTCCGTCTTGATGCGACGACGCCCGCGACACGGATCGCCGAGATTGCACGGGCTATGGCGACGTGATCACGCCTTCCAACAAGGTCCGGATATTTGTGGCCAGTGATCCGGTGGACTTCCGCAAAGGCCATGATGGTCTGGCCGCTCTGGTACAGAGCCACCTGCGCCAGAAGCCTTTTGACGGGTCGGTCTATGTGTTCCGGGCCAAGCGGGCGGATCGGCTGAAGCTGATCTATTGGGACGGCAGCGGGCTTGTGATGGCGTACAAGCGGCTGGAGGATCACAGCTTTACATGGCCTGCGATTAAGAACGGGGTGATGCGGCTGGAACCCGCCCAGTTTGAGGCGCTCTTTGCGGGTTTGGATTGGCGGCGCGTGCGACCTTTAGAGGTGGCGGCCCCCGCTGCGGCGGAGTGACTCATGGGAGCGTTTGCGCGGGTCATTCCGCCCTTGTTTTGCTATGGTATCGGTCATGATTGCACCTGATGAATTGCCCGACGACATTGCAGAACTGAAGGCGATCATCCGTGCGCAACAGGATCAGAATGCGCGGCTGGAAGCCTTGGTCGCTTCCTTCAAAAAGGCCCTCTTCGGGGCCAAGTCCGAGAAGATCGATCCGGCCCAATATGAGCTGGAGCTCGAAGACATCGAGACTGCCATCGCGCAGGTGGAAGCAGAGATTGATGCGGACGCGCGCACCGCACCCGTGCGGCCAGCAAAGCCGCGCCAGACTAATCGTGGTTCACTGCCTAAGCATCTGGAGCGCGTGGAGGTGGTCATTGAGCCTGATGTCTCCTGTGCCTGCGGCTCCGAGCGTCATGTCATTGGCGAGGATGTCAGCGAAAGGCTGGACATCATCCCTGCCCAGTTCCGTGTAATTGTTACACGGCGGCCAAAATACGCCTGCCGGTCCTGTGAGGGTGGGATCACTCAAGCGCCCGCACCGGCCCACATTATCGCAGGCGGTATGCCAACCGAGGCTACCCTGGCCCATGTGCTTGTCTCCAAATATGCCGATCACTTGCCCCTTTATCGGCAGGCGCAAATCTACAGCCGCCAAGGCATCGATCTGGATCGCTCGACCTTGGCCGGGTGGGTCGGCAAGTCGGCTTTTGAATTGACCCCGGTTTACAATGCCCTGATGTCCAACCTGAAGCGTTCAACCAAGCTCTTCATGGACGAAACCCCTGCGCCGGTTCTGGCCCCAGGACGAAAAAAGACCAAAACCGGATACTTCTGGGCCCTTGCCCGCGATGACCGAGCATGGGGCGGCGACGATCCTCCCGGCGTGGCGTTTACCTACGCTCCAGGACGATCCGGCCAGCATGCAGACACTATTTTGAAAGGCTTCAGCGGCACCCTGCAGGTCGACGGCTATGCTGGCTATAACCGCCTACTCAAACGGCCTGCGCGGGATGTGACACTGGCCTATTGCTGGGCGCATGGCCGCCGCAAATTGCATGATGTCACCCAGTCCAGTGTGGCACCAATCGCGCAGGAAGGCTTGGCACAAATCCAGGCGCTCTATCGCATCGAAAAAAACCTGCGCGGGCAGTCCGCTGACCAACGTCGGGCCGCACGGCAGGAGGGCTCAAAACCCATCATCGACGCCTTTGAGGTTTGGCTCGCCCAAAGCCGTGCCCGCGTCTCTGCCAAGTCACCGACCGGGGAGGCCCTGAAATACATCGCCAAATATTGGGATGGGCTTACACTGTTCCTTGATGATGGTCGCATCGAACTGGATTCCAACGCCGTCGAACGGACGATCCGTCCAATTGCGCTCAACCGCAAAAACGCACTCTTCGCCGGGCATGATACAGGTGCCCAAAACTGGGCTGTCATCGCGTCACTGATCGAGACCTGTAAACTCAACGGCATCGAGCCTCACGGCTATCTGTCCGGTGTCCTGATAGCCATTGCTGGCGGACACAAACAGACAGACATCAACGAACTGCTGCCCTGGAACTACGTCTGACACGTGTGATCGGCGCACCGCTTACCTTTTAAAGTTCCGTTATCAATTTAAATTTTAACGTAATAACGCGCTCCAAGAGCGGCTTCAGTTATTCGTTTCAAAATAGGCCACCACCTAGGTACGGCTGGGACAAGATCGCATTAGTCTGACCGTTCCACAAAACTAGTTGGAGAGGTCCTTGTTTGGGGATACTTACATCGGGTTACCCGAATATATTACTGAAGAAGAGCTAGCGGTTACTACAACCATCGTGCGATGAAATTGCCAGCTGGCTGATTGCAACATTATAGATAGGAGATAGCAATCTACAAATTCACGATGGCAAATGGTGTCCAACCGAACTGTCCCGACGAAAGCACTCAAACGACTTACTTAAGATACCAATGTATTATACTGGCACATATATAACTGATAGACCCACCTAAAAAAATCATGATGGGTCAGAGTGTTTCAGTCTATTGCAACCCACAGATATAGCTACGCTATCCTGAACTTGTATGAATGTCGGTATGATTTCGGTCTTACATGCGCCGATGGTTGTGTTGGCTTGACTACCAAAGTTCCTTCGGTTGGTTCAATCGGACAAATCGAGAAACGGGATCAACGTTCATGTTGTTAGAGAAGGATCATTCTGCACTTGTCAGCTCGCTTGGGCATCGTAAAAAATCTCCTCGATGTGAGCATGGCAAAAGAGATGGACAAAAATCCAATGTAGAATGGGCGCGACCAAAAGTGAGTACAGCAAAATGAATGGAAAAAAATTTGCGATAGGAACCACGTCCGCCATATCAGAATAACACACTGCTATAAAGTACTATATACTCGGAAAGGGATTATCGTGGCTAACATAACTGTATCAACAGCAGTTGAAACTAACGAGGATCCAACAGATCCAAACATTGATGAGCCTAGTAGGCTTGAAGAAACAACACATGCCGAATTCCTGACGATCTACAAGGTTGCCGCATCGAACATTCGATTTGCGAAAGATCATCAGTGGAAAGTGGTCTTTTATTATTCAATTGGTGCAATAGTTATTGCAGTTTATGGTGCTCTCGCTCATGCGGGTGACGAACGTCTTCATTTATACCTCCTCGGTATTTGCTGGGTCTTCAGTCTCGCAAGTATATTCGTTCTCGTAAGTCTTCAATGGTGGCAAAACGCGGAAAATGACAAAATTGAATATATTTTTACCAAATGGAGTTCGTTCAGTAACGCCGCTTATCTTAAAAAGTCAAAATTGGTAAGTGATATTCAACGATACGGAATGCTCGTCGTAATGATCCTGTATTTGGAACTAGTTTCAATTGGTGTCACACGTATTTTTGTAATGAAACTCTAGGTGCCGATACATAAAGCGACGTGTGGAAATGATTGAATTCGTCTGACGTGTTGTGGATCGGAGGTATAAAGCAGTCTGACCTCTCTGAGAGAACCACACAATGAAGCGTCGAACTAAGGGTTAGCACTACATCGTGTGTTCTTTCCGTAAACGGTGGATTGACCACAGGGATTTAGCATAACTCCATGGCACGGGTTCGTTATTGTTCAACTGTTGTACCCTCAATGGTGGCAGTCAGGAACTTAACAGATAGCAATTACTTTCAATCCCATTACGTTTGAAGGTTTGGATCTGCGATGCAGTGATAGCCCAGGTTTGAGCGCTCGTATCATGTTCGACGGAGAACGAGTTCCGTAGGCGACCGGTCTCCCTGCTCTAACGTCGGCGCATGGAGTGTTCTAAGTGTCCACCTATTTTATAGCGGACACTTAACATGCTTCCAAAGCGAGCGTCGCTTTGCGCTCTTACGCGCGGAAGTAATCAAGATTGACCATATTATCATCGTTCAATGCTTAACGTTCCTTGCTTGGCCCTTGCGTTGGCTCAATCTTTTCCAGATCAGGAGAATTGGGCTCACTCATAAGTGTCTCCTCGGCCTTAAAATGGGAACCTTGTCCATCAACGGATCAACATCGCCTTACTAATACTTGCCGTACCGCAGATAGACTGTGGATTATGGGATACCCAAACGACCCAATTTCTTTTTCTCTGGTAAGAGTGATTGTTCAACCAATCATATGAACTCAAGTTTCTCAGATGTGGGATACATCATTCTTCGACCTCCCATCCATGGGCACGCTTTTCTTGAGATGACAAAGTTCCAAAGCTTGTTTGGCCACCACCTCCTTTTGAGCGCGTGGCTCACGACGCAGCCCTTTCACCTGATCAGTATTGGCCTGACGTGCAGTCTCACCGGCATGCCGCTTCTTCCCAACCACCATAAACTCCTTCAACCAATAATAATACTGGCACTGATGAGTCTCTTCTTACCGACACAGTTCAGCAATGCTGTCTTTGCTACGCAGGCCAGCCGGCACAATCCGTATTTTTTCCTCCGCTGAATAAAGCAGCCTCGTCTGGCGTTTGATACCTTTTACGAACCGACCTGCATCATCCGTAAGTCGTTCGTTCTTACGTCTCATCATTTTCTCCTTGTCGACAATGATGAGCCAAATGCACTCTCTTATGCAATCAACCCAATCTGTCCATTAGCCGCTGACGGGATACAGCTAAACGAAGCTGATCAATGCTCAGGCCTTGGGTCTAAAAAATAGTCATGGTTCTCCTTAAGCACTAGCTTACCCAACTCCAGTTCCGCCTCGGTTTTCTTTAATCGACCATTCTCTTTTTGAAGCGCCTTCATCTCACAAGGTTGCGATGGCCCCGTACCACCAAGCTTCGTACGCCAAGTGTAACAGGTTACGTCACTGATGCCCGCAGATCGACAGGCTGTCGGTAAATCAACACCTGCCGCCAAATGAACTTAAAACGCTCGAAGTAGACGCAAAGCATGTTCATCGGAATACCGCTTCCGCACCATCATAAAACTCCATAGCTCACAAAAAATGGCACAGTTTTAAGGTGCCCAGATACTCGAAGGAGAAAAAACTGCGGTTGATAATCCATTTGCGAAGATCCAGAATGATGAGCGTCATATGGACGTACATATGTTGCAATATGGGCCTGCAACAGAGCGGTTGTTTTCAACATGGGCCATGGGTTTCAATAAAATTTCCGAAGAGGTAATGGACGAGGCACTATCCGTCGAAGGCGTTCTAACGTTAAGTGAACTAGAAAATGTTTTAGAAAGCGGACAAAGCTTTGTGCTACGTTTGCTTTCTGGATTGGAAAAAAACCGACATGCTTAGAAATATTGTTTGTAGAAATAGACGCCGTATTGATTACATCGAGTTACTCTCTAGCTTTTAAAACGAACCTGGATCTTTTCCGCTGCGTCATCCTGCGCCGCCCGCACCAATGACGCACAGTGTCTCTGCAGCGTGACAAATCAGAATGTCCTAACCTGCCTTGCAAAGTCCTCTTATTCGCTCCAGCGACCAAGGCCATAGTTACTGATTTTCTGCGAAGATAATACATAATAGCATTATCTGGTCATGATGCTTCCCCAATCTTGTCCGAACGGCCCCTGATAAATGAGCGTACGGCGCGTGTCAGTTACACCCGCGCACAACCAGATCTTCGTCTGCGACGGGACGGGGATCATTCAGAGTGACAAAGGACCAATGGAGGTCGGCATCAGAATCAAAGATGCTGCTGATCTCCAGGCGGTGAACATTAGCCAAAACGAGCTTTATCGAGTACGGAACTTCAGGACTTTTCTGCAACTACTCTACCGTTGGCAAGTTGGATGAGATTTCAGCTGTCAAAAAACCGCAAGGCTACAGGCTCGATAACAACGTCGCCGTAATACAGGGGGTCTCGAGCCCATTTGAAACTTAGGTTGGCATTCACATCGTATCGATGAACAACCTGAGGAACCTAAACGCCAGGCACCTTGGTTTGGGCACCAATCCTACACTTCTCATCATCGCTTCATTTACGCCTTTTGCGTCTCTCTGCCATTGCTTAGTCTCCACCGAAGTTAAGTGGGCAAAGATACCCGCTTGGGCAACACTAAATCGCAAATCACCAACCTGAGTGTAAGAAGTATGAAGCCGGACGCTTATCGTGTTCCAGCTGTTCAGCGCAATGGGACGCTTGAATTGGGTTAGAACGTCCTGCGCGATGCTTGCCGTGCTGCATTGGTTGATGTCATGCGACTTTCGGCAAACATTTGCTCTGCAATAGGCCAGCTTTACATCCTAGGCCGGATACATAAGAAGGCGATTGTATCTGGCATTGCCATTAACCTGCTTCACTCCACCCCCATTGGGTCGATAGAAATCCACTTGTTCCAATCTATGCAAGGTTCAGATACATCATGTCGGACCTCGCATCAAAGAACTCTTTCCTGTACCAAACGACGAACGCTGCAAGTCGCGAATTCTGCTCTTGTTGCCCACAGATGATCACCTTCAATCAGCGTTGAAACCAAAATCAGAGCCTTAATCACAAGGACCAATTACGCTTATTGACCCTCCCCCACTGAATTGGTCCACCGCTATAGTTAAGAAAACGGAGGATCATAGATGGCCAGTTACAAGCATAAGCCCGAAGAGATCGTAGCGAAGTTGCGCCAAGTTGACGTTTTGGTCGGCCAAGGCCAGAGCCGCCTTGATGCGATACGGTCGATAGGGATTGTCGAGCAGACGTATTATCGCTGGCGGAGGCAATATGGTGGTGTGGGAACTGATCAGGTTCGCGAGTTGAAGCGTTTGCAGCAGGAGAATGAGCGACTACGTCGTGCAGTCTCGGATCTAACCCTCGATAAGTTGATACTGAAGGAAGCTGCGAAGGGAAACTTTTAAGCCCTTCGCGCCGTCGTGCCTGTATTGATCATCTTCGGAACATGATGCCTGTGTCTGAACGTCGTGTTTGCGCTGTTCTGGGGCAACACCGTTCCACACAACGGCACGTTCCCAAGTGTCGTGATGATGAAGAGCGTCTGATAGCCGATATGGTCGAACTGACCCGTCAGTACGGGCGATATGGCTATCGTCGGATTGCTGCGCTGTTGAGAGACAGTGGCTGGCGAATCAATGACAAGAGGGTCGAACGGCTATGGCGACGCGAAGGGTTGAAGGTTCCCATGAAGCAACCGAAGAGAAGACGGCTTTGGCTGAATGATGGATCGTGTGTTCGTCTGCGGCCTCAGCACATCGATCATGTTTGGTCATACGACTTTGTCCATCACCGAACAGAAGATGGAAGAGCATTCAGGATGCTCAATATCCTGGATGAATACAGCCGTGAATGTCTGTCGATCCGTGTCAGACGAAAGCTCAACTCGACTGACGTGATCAATGTTCTGACCGATCTCTTCATCTTACGGGGCATTCCCAGATATATCAGATCTGACAATGGGCCGGAGTTTGTTGCCAAAGCGGTCAGAAAATGGATCAAGGCCGTTGGTGCCAGCACAGTCTACATTGAACCAGGGTCTCCCTGGGAAAACGGCTACTGCGAAAGCTTCAATGCCCGGTTCAGAGACGAACTGCTCAACGGGGAAATATTCTACTCACTGAAAGAAGCACAGGTGGTCATCGAAGAATGGAGAAAGCACAATAATACCAAACGACCCCATAGTGCCTTGGGACATCGCCCTCCAGCTCCGGAGGTAGTCGTGCCGATAGACCTAAAACCAACCATGCACTAACGTTTAACCCGGACCAATCGGGAGGGGCAGGTCAGTCCGTTCAAATGCGAAGTACGCTGCGTGTACCACGTTGATCGATCAGAGCGTTTGCTACCTCGCGGCCGGTTTCTGTTATTGAACCGTCATCAGTGAGCCATCCGCGGCTCCGCGCTACACTCCAGCCGCAATAAGGTTCAGCGTAGGTCATTTGTTGCGCAAAGAAGATTAGAGTGTGTAGTTCATCCATGACTGACTCCCTTCATAATTAATTACGCTTTTCGGATGCGTCCGGATCATAAATTTAATGGCAAACTACGGGCCGAAGCAGTCGAATTGAGCATACGGTGAGTAAGTAGTATCGATCCTCGTCCACTGAATTGGTCTAATTCTATATATTAGGAATAATTATATTATTTATATCCGTTATAAGTATATGTTCGAATAAATTGTTGCAAAGTTACACTCGGTTGAAGTTCTGGTTGGCCAAGTCCAGGTCCGCATCAATGTGATTCGGTAGATGGGATTGTCGTACAGACATATTAGTGTAGGAGGAATTAATATGTGGTATGGAAACGAATCGGGTACGCGAACTGGAGCGGGAGAAACGGGAGATTGAGCGGCCGCGTCGGGATGTTTTCAATCCAACCCCAGAAAAGTTGATATTGAAGAAAGCCTCGAAGGGAAACTATTAAGCCCCGCGCGCGGTCGCGCCTGTATTGGTGACTTTCGGAACTTAATGCGCTTAGTATGGTTATAGGGGGCCCGAGGATGGCAAGATATACTCGGGCCCCAGGGTCGACAGGGGGGTATCCGTCGCCCACATGTGAGGGAAAATCTCACTTTATCGTTTGATACTGAAACTAGTTGAAGGATAATCCCCATTTGAGGGCACTTGTTCAAAAAGAATGGGATGTCTCAGCGGTCCATTGTGGGGCGTCTATATGGCCTTTTTGTGGTCTGGCAACGTCGCTATATTTTAGTTGGGTCGGAGCCGACAACATCCCGTATATCTATTAAAGTAAATGCGAGGTGGTTCCAGACACAAGCTCCGTTGGATTGTACAATCTAATTTATCCTAATTTCACAATGTGGCGTTTCATCATCTCCATGTGATCAAGGTCGAGCGGAAATTGAATTATAGTGTTCCCTTTGTCTGTTTTCGCGATCCGGCCGGATATGGTTTCGTCCAAACCTTCAAATTGTAACTCTAGTTTCTGCCCAGCATTTTCAGAGATGGCAGGCGATACTATGACATGAGCGGCAGTAATCTCCGAGGTTTGACCGGACCAACTGTGACCATTGATCTTAGCACTAACCTTTACAGCGATTTTGCGTGTTTCATATGCGTTATCATTAACGTCTGTGTTCGCCATTGATGTAAGGAATGTACTTACTTCCTTGGCCACCGTATCGGCCTCCTCCGCCATACGATCTGCATTGGTGTTCACATCCTGCGAACTACGCCCAACTTCGGCCGTCTGTGCCCTGATTTTATGAACATTTTCGGCGACCGCTGTCGAGCTCTGCGACACAAAATCAACGTTGCGTGCAATTTCTTTGGTTACTGCGTCCTGCTCTTCTACAGCAGCAACAATCGCTGTAATGTATTGATTAATGTCTCCGATGACCTTGCCAATGTGCCCAATTGAATTTGCAGATTGGTTCGAGGCCCCCTGGATAGACTGGATTTTTATAGAGATTTCGTCAGTAGCCCGGCTTGTTTGTGTTGCAAGAGATTTCACCTCATTTGCAACGACGGCGAATCCTTTGCCAGCCTCGCCAGCTCTAGCGGCCTCGATGGTCGCGTTGAGGGCTAATAGGTTCGTTTGCTCGGCAATATCCGTAATTAATTGGACCACTGCTCCGATTTCCTCTGAAATTGCTTGTAGTTTTTGAACCTCCTTCTGCGATGTAAGCGAGAAGGTAACAGCTTCCTGTGCCACCTCAGAAGAGCGTGTCACCTGTTTTGTAATTTCTTGAATAGAAGCAACCATCTCCTCCGTCGCAGCACTTAAACCCTGCGCATTGGCCGCAGATTTTTCAGCTTCGGCGGCAACATCTGATGCCATTTCTTCAGAACTGTTGCTATGCTCAAGCATGCCAGCAGCCTGACCCACCATGGTCCTTGATGATTCCTGAATCTGGGAGAAGACAGCGCCAATTGTGGAGCCGAAAATACCAATCAGTTGGTTCAGCTCACTTTGGCGTTGTTTCTGCTTTCTCTCAATGGCAGCCTGCTCTGATTCCAAGGCATTGGTTCTTCGCATATTCTCGAGGAATACAGCCATAGCCTGAGACATGTCGTTGGTCTCATCTTGAAAGCGAAGAGACGGTACTTTTGTATCCAAATCGCCGTCCGCCAGTTTGGTCATTGCTCTCGTCAGGTCGGAAATTGGTGCTGTAATGCTGCGAGTCAGCAAAAAAGCAAGGGTACAACCGAGGAGCAGAATAACCACCGAAAGACCAAGGATCAGAAACTTACCCCTTTGCTCATTGGCCAAGGCCTTGTTCATGGAATTCTGAGTGAAACTAGAAACTTCATCCAGAAGGTCTTCGATATGTTTGTCTAAATCTTCCTGTTCATGTTCGACGGCAATTACTTTATCAGAGACGTTATCTGTCTTTAGCGCGGCCGTACTATCACCGCGGACTGCGTCGAAAATCTCAAAGACGTGATGTTCATATTCCTTGTGTTCGGTCTCAATTTTTTTGAGCTCTTCCAAAACGTGTTTGAATTCTTCTCGCGCCTCTTCGCTATACGCATTTTCCATCATGTCGACTGCCATAGCTTCGGCCTGAAGTATTTCGTCATCCGTTTTTTTTGCAAGCTCCTCAAAATGCTCCGCAACAGACTCAAGTGTTTCGCCTTCGGCATGTGCTTTTACACCTTGAAAACGCAATGCGCGTTCCATCAGTATTGCTTGCTCAAGTTGATGTACAGTTATCTTCTCAAGCATTTTTGTGAGGGGTATATCGCGCAGTGCAATATCCTCCATCTCGTAACCAATGACATTCATCTTGTATACGCCGACGCCGCCGATGGTCAAAATAAAGAGCAGCAATAAAGTGACTAGGATGTATATGCGTTGGCCAATTTTGAGCTTGTAAAAAGCCGATCCATTTGACATCTGCCCTATTCCCTATCTTAGTGAATTAGCTGTTTTATCTGGTGGAGTAATTCTTCCTTTGAGAAGGGTTTCTCCATCACCGCAGTTGCTTTTTGTTTTGCAAGCGTCAAAGCCTGAGAAGCAGAAACACCATCTCCGCCAGCCGAAACAGCCAGGACAGGAGTTTCATTTCCCAGCTCTCGGAGTTTGATTACTACTTCATTTCCATCAAGTTCAGGCATCAAGATATCGGTTATAATTAGCTCGTATCTTGTTAGTTGGGCCATTCGCAAGCCGTCCACTCCATTTTTGGCGCATTCAACACTATAACCCTGCATGGTTAGAATTACGTCGAGTGACTCGCGGATCCCTTTCATGTCGTCTATTAGAAGTATTTTATTGGACGCCACTGACTCCTCCTTAGTTGTAAAGAATTGTAAACTGAGGATATGTTCTTTGGAAACTTACCAGACTTACGGTAACACAACATAACCACTTTCGTTGTGTGGATAATCCTCATTTGAGGGTGATTTAATGTAATAGTTGATTATCCACGTCATTTGATTTGGTCGTGAATTAATTGGCTGATTCATGACCAAACAGCAGCGAAACACGCTCAATCGTGCTGGCATCGACATTATGTACATCATTATGTCTTCCTGCTCCGGACGATTGTCAGATTGGCTTTGCAGAGTCTTCTGCAGTGCTAATTGTTCACTAACTTGACATTGAGGCCTAAACTTTCTGGTTGGGTTTGGTTTCGAAATTTCACGTAGTAGCCAAGTCACTTCGCAACTGGCGCCGCCTTCCTTCTGGCGTCGGTCGTTACCTTTAAACCCTGGGACAATTGGTGACGGAGGATCGGATATGGCATAATGCCATGTGGGCCGTCACCGGACTTATCAAATTGTTATTAGTTATTCTGAGGGATGAAAAAATCGTCGTTAAGCTACTTTAGCTCAAATTTCTTGTTGTGCTCCTTACTATCTGCATTTGGGACTTGCACAGTTTTATTGGTCAATGCACCGCCGCAGTGCCACCAAGGGATTTTGTTAGAGTTAGGAGTTGCTCTACTACGCTTTCAACTTTTCTAGCCAAAACTGATGTGTTTTCAGCTGAGCTACGACTTTGTACAGCGGCATCTCTGACCTGTATCATTTTCGATCTGGCGGCGTTTGTTGTGGTGCGTGCTGTATCTCCTCGTTCACTAGCCGATTTTATTGCATCAGTTGCATCAGAAAGTAATGCTGACACTGCATCTGTTTCTTCACTTGCGTTGTTCATTAAATTAGCATTGTTTGATGTCGCCTCGGCTTGTTGTGTAACTGCATTGGTGATGTCATCAAAGACGCTGCTTATTGAATTTGTAGACTCCGCAATTTCAAGAATAACTTGAGAAGATCCGTCCGACTCCGATTGTATTTTTAAAATTGTTTCTCCAATATCGGATACGGCTGTGGTCGTCTGATGAGCCAGAGCCTTAACCTCATTGGCAACCACTGCAAACCCTTTGCCCGCCTCTCCAGCTCGGGCAGCTTCGATGGTTGCATTTAATGCTAGCAGGTTGGTTTGATCCGCGATGCCACGAATGAATTCCAAGACTTTCCCAACTTCCTCCACAGCTTCGGAAAGATGTTGCATTTTACTGGATGCATATTCGGCCTTTGTCTTCGCGACACTCACTTCGCCTTGTGCTGTTTGTGTTCTTTGCTCTATGGATCGAATGGCGTCGCGTACTGTTGTTGCGCCATTTTGTGCCGATTCAACAACGCCATTCAGTGATGCAGCACTCTTTGTGATGGTTATTACTTTTTCACGCAGGGAGAATAGAGATGTCACAATACTTTCTACACTATCAGACGTGCTCGTGGTTTGCAGTTGCATTGCCTCTGCGCTCTCGAGCGTCCCTTCGCTAACGGATCGTACGTTCTGCGCTGATTCCGATAATTCGCGAGCCGCTCCTTCCAATTCTCCAGCGTTGTTTGAAATTCCTTGTACCAGGCTATCTACATTTTCAATGATCCGGTTGAATGCAAAACCCAGTTCACCCGTTTCATCTGCTCCGTTTTCCTCCAGGCGGGTTTTAAGGTCTGCTTCTCCGCTTGAAAGTTCCAGCATCTTTGTCAACAAAACACCCGTTCCAAGGCTTGTTCCGTGTTCTGCTTCATTCAAACCCATGAGTTCATGTTCCCGTGATACACGGATACCTTTATCCATGATGTGGTCCATTAACTTAAAAGCAATAAATGCGATTCCGAATGACCAAGTGAAACCGACTACAACACCGGCGACCTGTACACCCAATTGAGACAACCTTCCGTCTGTCAAGATCATGTCCGCAGGCATGAGCATAGCCACAACTATTGTCCCCCAAGCACCGGCAAAGCCGTGTACAGCAATCGCACCTACTGCGTCATCAATTTTAAACTTTGTCAGCATGATTTGTCCGGCAACTAACTGTATGATGCCTCCGGTTGCCCCGACGAGTACGGCGTCCTGGGTTGAAAGCACATCGCAACCTGCTGTTATCGCCACTAATCCGCCAAGAACCCCATTGATTGAGCGATCAGGCTTAAAGTGACCGTCCACGAATTTTGCTATCGACATAGATGCAACTCCACCAACAGCTCCGGCGATGATAGTATTGGCTATAATATGGGCGAATGCGGAAGTTCCGGCTGTGGTCGAACCACCATTGAAACCAATCCAACCAATCCACAATATGAGAGCACCCATAGTCGCTAAAACAGGGCTGTGGCCGTTGATTGGTGTAGGTTTGCCATTTTTGTCGAATGCACCAAGTCTAGGTCCAAGAACTATACATCCAGCCAGAGCTACCCAGCCTCCAATTGAATGGACTACAGTTGATCCTGCAAAGTCGATGAAACCCCAATCTGCTAACCACGCTGTGTTTTGCCCATGCAAAAGATTGCCCCATGCCCAATGGCCGTAGACTGGATAAATGACCCCAGCGACGACAATAGTGATTATCAGATATCCTCCAAACTTCATTCGCTCTGCTACGGCGCCTGACATAATCGTTGCTGCAGTTCCGCAAAATACGACTTGGAAGACAAAGAAGGTAAAGGCCCAGTCATCAACCCGATCAAATGCAAATAATTCTGCTTCGATACCGACTAATCCGTTCCACGATGATCCAAACATAATCATATAGCCAACGGCACCGTAGATGGTGATAGCAATCACCATGTCAGCAATATTTTTCTGTGCCACGTTGATCGAGTTTTTTGACCTTACGAGTCCAGCCTCAAGTAATAAGAATCCTGCTTGCATGAAAAACACAAGGGCTGCTGCGGTCATGGTCCAAACATGATCTAAATTGGACTGAATTGTTTCAGCGTCAGTCATCGCCCATCCAGAATTCATCGTAATGAGGAAAATAAAAATAGGACTAAGTAATTTGATGATTTTCATTTGGTGCTCCGGGTACCTTTGGTTACAACAGCCGTCTGCTTCAACTTGCTGAGCTTGTTTTTGAAACTGCATTCTGTTGGCGCAGAAGAAACTGTCTGATGCTCATGAGAGCCGTGTACGTCGGGTTAACCAGTTCACAAGAAAAGACTTTATCATCAACGTCATAAGGCACAAGGTCGATGGGTGTTACGTGTTCGTGTATTGCTGACGGAAGGATGAGATCAGCTTGAAATCCCTGACCCTTACTAAATGTAGCTGTAGGCGCTTTAAAAATTAGTTCGGCAAGTGAAAACTTAATAACGGGAAACTTGGTTTCATCATATGCGACAATTGCACCTGTGCCATCCACGCGGTCTTCCGTGATCTTGGGTAATTTGTAGTTTTTTTTTCGGCTTAGAAATAATCCAAACATTTTTTACTCCTTTGCTGTAAAATCTATTTTAGAGCTGCAATGACGACGACGTGGTTCAGTGTCTCGATCGTTATTGAACTTGTCGTATCGTTACGAAAAACTAATCATAAGAAGAACCCTCATTTGGGGGCGAAAAGGTATCGGCAAGGTAAATCGGTGTCGGAGACGTCAGTGTTTTGGCGTGTGAGTAAAATGAATTACATGAACCTCAGGCGTTGCATGCATAGTGAAACAGCAATTAATTTTGGAAGAGTGTTTTCTGCAGTTAAAGAATCAGCAAGCAAATAGGCTAAAGATTGAGTTAAAACACGGAAGCGAAACACATTATTATGTCTACGCCTAATTGACGAGTGTTGACGTGCCGACGGCCTGTCGATCTGCAGGCATCAGTGACGCAACGTACTACGCCTGATGTAAGAGGTTTGTCGGTATGGGTCGATTGCAATTTTCTGAGATGAAGGCACTTCAAAAAGAGAATAGTAGATTGAAGAAAATGGTGGCGGAACTGGAGCTGGATAAGTTGATCCTAAAGGAGAGCCCCGATTTTGTTAAAACCCAAGGCTTGAGTATTGATCGGCTTCGTCAGGCCATCATTCATACTCGTCAGAAGCTGGGAATATCCTAGCGACGTACATGTCGAGTGATTGACGTCAATCGCTCAACACATCAGTACAAAGCAGTACGGAAGAACAATGTCTAGCCCCCACTTTCTAGGCCACTGATTTGGCGTTTCTCTATTAAGGTTTCAGGGACTGGTGGCCTCATATTAAGAGCGTGATGTGGCCGTATCCTGTTATACTGCCTTAGCCAGGAGTTGATTGCGATCTGAGCCTGTCGTGTCGTGTGGAACCACTCGGCGTTCAGTACCTCTCGACGCAGTGTTCCATTGAAGCGTTCGTTGTATCCGTTTTCCCAGGGACTACCAGGATAGATCTGGATCGGTGTCACGCCAACGTTCCGGAGCCACGCTTGTAGGTTTGCCGCGATGAACTCCGGGCCATTGTCCGAGCGGATATAGCTGGGCTTCCCTCGCTCCAGGATAAGTGGGTAAAGAGCTTCTAGGACATCATTGGCGTTCATCCGGCTTCTGACAGAAACGCAGAGAGCTTCACGTGTGTATTCATCCAGCACAGTCAGCATCTTGTAGGCCCGGCCATTGCTGAGCTTGTCGTGCACAAAGTCGACCGACCAGATGTGATTAGAGTACTGGGGTCGCAGCCGAATGACGGAGCTATCTTTGAGATACAGGCGCTTGCGTTTCTTATGACGCGCCGGAAGCTGTAGCCCTTCTTCGCGCCACAATCGTTCAACCGTCTTGTGATTGACCAACCAGCCTTCGATGCGAAGAAGCTGAGCGATCTTGCGGTATCCGTATCGGTCGTATTGCTTGGCCAGCCGGATGACTGCAAGGCGCAGATCTTCTTCGTTGTTCTTCAGTACTGCTTTGTACTGATGTGTTGAGCGATTGACGCCAATCACCTGACATGTACGTCGCTCGGATGTCCCCAGCTTCTGACGAGTATGAATGATGGCCTGACGAAGCTGATCAATGCTCAGGCCTTGGGCTTTAAAAAATCAAGGCTCTCCTTGAGGATCAGCTTATCCAACTCCAGTTCCGCCACGATTTTCTTCAATCGACTATTCTCTTTCTGGAGTGCCTTCATCTCAGAAAGTTGCGATCGACCCATACCGCCAAACTTCTTACGCCAGGTGTAATAGGTTGCGTCACTGATGCCAGCTGATCGACACGCCGTCGGCACATCAACGCCTGTCGCTAAATGAACTTCAATCTCTCGAAGAAGACGCAAAACATCCTCATCCGAATAACGCTTCCGTGCCATCAATAAACCCTCCAAAGCTAACCAAAGAATGGCACAGTTTTAGGGGGGCTAGACAAGGGGGACCCCGGTTCTATGTAAGCAGTGCTGGCGCCAACGGCCTTGATCCATTTTCTGACCGCTTTGGCAACAAACTCCGGCCCATTGTCAGATCTGATATATCTGGGAATGCCCCGTAAGATGAAGAGATCGGTCAGAACATTGATCACGTCAGTCGAGTTGAGCTTTCGTCTGACACGGATCGACAGACATTCACGGCTGTATTCATCCAGGATATTGAGCATCCTGAATGCTCTTCCATCTTCTGTTCGGTGATGTACGAAATCGTATGACCAAACATGATCGGTGTGCTGAGGTCGCAGACGAACACACGATCCATCAT
Source organism: Alphaproteobacteria bacterium (assembly GCA_963691885.1). Classification (GTDB taxonomy): domain Bacteria; phylum Pseudomonadota; class Alphaproteobacteria; order UBA8366; family Aestuariispiraceae. Next base: position 4,560,485 of record OY829843.1, on the reverse strand, counting down.
TCAGCCAAAGCCGTCTTCTCTTCGGTTGCTTCATGGGAACCTTCAACCCTTCGCGTCGCCATAACCGCTCGACCCTCTTGTCATTGATTTGCCAGCCACTGTCTCTCAACAGCGCAGCAATCCGACGATAGCCATATCGCCCGTACTGACGGGTCAGTTCGACCATATCGGCTATCAGACGCTCTTCATCATCACGACACTTGGGAACGTGCCGTTGTGTGGAACGGTGTTGCCCCAGAACAGCGCAAACACGACGTTCAGACACAGGCATCATGTTCCGAAGATGATCAATACAGGCACGACGGCGCGAAGGGCTTAAAAGTTTCCCTTCGCAGCTTCCTTCAGTATCAACTTATCGAGGGTTAGATCCGAGACTGCACGACGTAGTCGCTCATTCTCCTGCTGCAAACGCTTCAACTCGCGAACCTGATCAGTTCCCATACCACCATATTGCTTCCGCCAGCGATAATACGTCTGCTCAACAATCCCTATCGACCGTATCGCATCAAGGCGGCTCTGGCCTTGGCCGACCAAAACGTTAACTTGGCGCAACTTCGCTACGATCTCTTCGGGCTTATGCTTGTAACTGGCCATCTATGATCCTCCGTTTTCTTAACTATAGCGGTGGACCAATTCAGTGGGGGAGGGTCAGCGAGGTAAACGCAGCTATTTTCGCTCGGACAAGGGTTCAGAGTGCATCGCGGCAAATTTACAAACGTGGCTCCGTAAAGTTGGTGTAAAATCGATCCAGATCTATCCCGGTAGTCGCTGGGAAAACGGATACAAAGAACGCTTCAATGGTACTCTACGTCGAGAGGTATTGAACGCCGATTAGTTCCATACCACAGGACAGGCTCTGATCGCGATCAACTCCTGACTATGGCAATATAACAGTATACGAACATATCACGCTCTTAACATGAGGCCACCAGTCCCGGAAACCTTGATAGAAAAACACCAAAGCAGTGGCCTAGAAAGAGTGGGCTAGACGGGGAGGAAGTTTCAGTAAGTTTGGTAGCATAATTTATAAAACGAGGGTGGACCTCTATGAGGGATGGTTATAGCGCCTTGCACGCCTCGAGTTTATAGAGATCCGTATCGTTTTATATTTCATTTCGACTATGATCTGAGGGCGGTTAGGGACCTTCCGGCAATCTGCTTGCAGCTACACGTTGCTATAACCAACCTGTAAGAATTCGAAATTTTGAGATAAACTATTGATTTTTATGGTGCTGCCGGACAGATTTGAACTGTCGACCTCTCCATTACCAATGGAGTGCTCTACCCCTGAGCTACGGCAGCGACGCGTGTGTGTTTAAGCGCTGTGTCTAAAGCGACGGCGCGGTGTATGCCACAGGCAAAAGGATGCTGCAAGCGCCTCTCTAACGCTCTCTCCTGAGTTTTTTCCTGTCACTGAATAAATCCCGTAGTAAGCCTGTTGAAAGGCTGGTCCCAGTCCCGGAATCGGGCGATAGGAAAAGGCTATGAGCGATACTGAGAGAAAAACAAAGGGTCCGGCACCGCCCAAGAATCAGGAGCGGGAAGAACGCCTTGCGGCCCGCCTGCGAGAGAATTTGCGCAAGCGAAAGCAGCAGAGGCGGGAACGGCAATCGGACAGTACAGCTGACAATGGATCGAAGGGGTCGAATGACAGCTGATCGAGAATTTGTTGAACATGGATTTCAAGCGGACTGAATGTCACTGAAAGGCATCAGGCCGAATGGGGAGTTATAGAAATGGGCATTTTGCCGGACACATGGATCCGCGAGCGCGCGTTGGAAGAGAAGATGATCGAACCTTTCGTGGACGCGCAAAAGCGGGAAGGGGTGATTTCCTATGGGGTCTCCTCCTATGGCTATGATGCGCGGGTGTCCGATGAGTTCTGGATTTTCACCAATGTTGACAATGCCATAGTGGACCCGAAGGAATTCTCGGATAGCAGCTTTGTCGAGCGCAAGTCTGATGTCTGTGTCATTCCGCCGAATTCCTTTGCACTGGCCCGCACGGTGGAGTATTTCCGCATCCCCCGCGACGTCCTGGTGATTTGTCTTGGCAAATCGACCTATGCGCGCTGCGGGATTATCGTCAATGTCACGCCGCTTGAGCCTGAATGGGAAGGGCATGTGACGCTGGAATTTTCCAACACGACGCCCCTGCCGGCAAAGATTTATGCCAATGAAGGGGCATGTCAGTTTCTGTTCCTGCAGGGGGCGGGCCCCTGTGAGACGTCCTATGCGGATCGGGCCGGGAAATATATGGGGCAAACCGGGGTGACCTTGCCCAAATTGTAGGGTTTCGTGACGGGTCACAGCATGGCCGTGGAATCGTCGGCTTTTGACCATGGTGACCTGTAATCCCTTTGGACCGCCCCGGGTCAACCCGGATTGAATGAAGACAGGCTGTCTTTAGATGGCCACGACAGTGAAAGAGAGATGTGAAATGGCGCCAGACGATTCCCGCATTGCCCTGATGACGGAAAAGCCCCAAAACAACGATAGAGAAGACGGCGGTCGGGACTCCGGTCGCAGTGGAGGTGGCATGGACAGGATTAAAATTCGCGGTGGAAACCGCCTGCAGGGTGTCATCCAGATAGCCGGGGCGAAAAACGCGGCCCTGCCCCTTATGACAGCCGGGCTTTTGACTGATGAGCCACTGACACTGAGCAATCTGCCGCTCTTGGCAGATATCGAAACCTTGGGTCATCTGCTGGTGCAGCATGGAATGACCCTGACCATCAAGCATGTCGCTGGCAGCCGGTGTTTCACGATGTCAACGCCGACCATCACCTCCACCACTGCCCCTTATGAGCTTGTCCGCAAGATGCGCGCAAGCGTTCTGGTCCTGGGACCGCTGGTTGCTCGGTGCGGAGAGGCCAAGGTCTCATTGCCCGGTGGCTGCGCGATTGGAACGCGTCCGGTTGATCTGCATCTGAAAGGCCTTCAAAGCCTGGGGGCGGAGATCGAACTGGACAGTGGCTATGTGATTGCCCGCGCGCCGGGTGGCCTGATTGGGGGTGAAGTTGTCTTCCCGCAGGTCTCTGTCGGGGCCACGGAGAACCTGCTAATGGCGGCGTCCCTGGCCAAAGGTACCACCCGGTTGGTCAATGCGGCGCGGGAGCCGGAGGTTGTTGATCTGGCAAATTGCCTTGTTGCAATGGGGGCTCGGATCGAAGGCATCGGGACGGATATCATTACCGTTGAGGGTGTCGAAAAGCTTCACGGTGCGGAACACCGTGTGATCGGCGATCGGATTGAAACCGGGACCTATGCGATGGCGGCTGCTGCGACCCGCGGTGATGTTGAACTGCGAGGTGCCAATCTGGAAATGATGCAGGCGGTGACCGATCATCTTCAGGCGGCTGGCGTTTCGGTCACCGAAACCGAAGACGGTTTTCGGGTTCAGGCCGATGCGGTTACCGGGATCGATGTGATGACAGAACCCTATCCCGGTTTTCCGACCGACCTTCAGGCCCAGATGATGGCCCTTTTGGCGACGGCGGATGGTGCCTCAATGATTACCGAGACGATCTTTGAGAACCGTTTCATGCATGTACCGGAATTGATGCGCATGGGGGCGAATGTAAACCTGCATGGCCGTTCTGCCATGGTGCGGGGGACGTCGGACCTGACCGGGGCGGAAGTAATGGCGACAGATTTACGCGCGTCGGTCTCGTTAGTGATCGCCGCCCTTGCTGCAAAAGGGGAAACCACGGTAAACCGTGTGTATCATCTTGACCGCGGCTATGAGCGGCTGGAAGAGAAACTGAGCGCCTGTGGCGCAGATATTGAGCGTGTGTCCGCCTGATCGTCAGCCCGAAATCCATAGGGGCTCGCCGGTTTGATAGGACGCCTGTTAAGGCAAAAGACGATATGCAAAGCGGTGAACAGAACCTGCGGCTTGTGGCCCACAGTCTTCAAGACCTCTCGGTCATTGGGTCCATGCTGCAGGATGCCCTTGTCCCTGTCGGTGATATCAGCTTTCAGTCCGACGCAAACCGTTTCCTGATTGTTTTTAACCGGTTCTGCTGGGAAAAGGCGGGCGAAGAGGGACCCTACGAACGCATTCACGCCTCGATGCGGTTTGAAAGTGTTGAAAAGGTCCAGTATCGCGGGATCGATCGCAGCAATCCGGATATCATGCTCTCCCTTCTGACCATCGCCTATGATCCGGACGGCGCGGGTGAAGGTAAAGGCGCCGTCGTCCTGCAATTTGCCGGTAATTGCGCGATCCGCCTGCTCGTCGGAACCTTGCGGTGCGGGTTGGAGGATATGGGGGAAACCTGGCCGACGCCCTGGCGCCCGGATCATTCCAAAGACGAGAGTTGATCAACGTGGTTTCGTTTTGATCGTTACCATCAAGCCTGCGATGGTGATCAGTGCCATCCCGGCAATTGTCAGCATGTCCGGTGTCTCCGCAAAGAAGGTGAAACCCCAGATTGCCGCTGAAATCAGATAGGCATAGTCAAACACCGCGATAATCGAAGGGGAGGCGACCTGATAGGCCTTTGCGACACCAGTGAAATAGATAGTGGCCAACAGGCCAAGCAGCGCCATCAGGCCCATTCACGCGGACCCATATCCATCCACTCACCGATCAGGAAGGGATAGGTTGCACGCGTTTCTGGCGCAGGATTGATCACTGTCAAGGCCAGGATGCCGGTCAGGCCTGTAACCACAAACAAGATGTGCAAACTCATGGAGAGGCTTTCAGGTTCTTCGTCGCGGCATTTGCTGCGGGTCAGGACCATGGCAAGCGAATAGAACAGGGCGGCCAAGAGCGGCAGGAACACGTACCAGGAAAACGCATCTGTTCCAGGCTTCAGAATGGCGATCACCCCCAGAAATCCAACAAGAACTCCCAGCCATTGCCGCCCCATCACACGTTCATTTAGAAGGAAAGCGGTCAGCAAAACGGTGATGATCGGGTTGGTATAGACCGCAACCGCCGCGATAGAGAGGGTGAGATAGGGGAGCGAGGCGTAAAACGCCAACCAGGTTAAAACCAGAAGGGCACTTCGCGCCAAAGCCCAGGGGACATGTTTCGGCTTCGGGTTTTTTTTGGCGAATTGGAAAAACGCGAAGAGAAACGGAATGGCAAACAGGGACCGGATCAGAAAAATCTGCCACAGCAACAGATCGGAACTGACCAGTTTCACCACAGCATCGGCAAACGCCATGATCAGGACCGACCCCAGGATCAGAACAATACCAAGAATGGTGCGATCGGGGCCGGCCGATGCGTTCATGGCTATTCAGCGCTGGCTTGTTGCTGGTCAGCCCAGTCCAAGGAATGGGTGATCCAGTTTTTCGGAATACGGTGGCCGGTTTCGCTCAGGCACAGGGCGAGAGAGGCCCCGCCATTGCACTGGTTCCAGATTTGGCACTCATGACCTGCTTCCTGAACCGTGACTGAAGGGGTCGCGCTACATTGGTTCAGATCGACAAGCGGGCTCATCGCGGTTGAAAACGGTTCGCCTTCGTCGCTGTATATCCGCATCACGCGGTCTTTTAATCCATGGGCGTGGCGCATCGTTACCGTTTCACGGCTGCAATCATCCAGTGAATTGGCAGGCAACATACCGGCGATCGGGAAAAAGCCGGCGACAGGGGTTTCGCCGTTGCAGGCGTATCGCCAGGCCATCGCGCCCCCATAGGAGAATCCCGAGACGTAAATTCGGTCACGGTCGATGGGAAAGCGTTTTGCAAGGTCTTCAAAAATGGCGTCGGTAAAGACGATGTCCTGATCGTCATATCCCCGGAATTGCCAAGATCGGTAGAGGCCATCCGGGGCAACAAGAAGATATCCTTTTTCAGCAACCTGTTCACCGACCCTTTTGCTGGTCAGGACACGATCGCCGCGGCGGCCCCAACCATGATAGTGCAGCAGAACCGGCAGCTTAGTCTCACCATCCCAGCCGGGCGGTGTACGCACATGGTATTCTCGATCCCCCAATGCGCAGGGAACACCGTCCCCACAATTGTCGGCGCTTGCTTCCGGCGTGAAACTGCACCCGGCAAGGCAAAGGGTGAACAAGATGAGAGCTGTTGATCTAAGCATGCGTACGCGACCTGTTCCGTTTTGCAGTATCGTGAATCCTATACGGGGTCCGGGATCGAGGGGATTGAATTTCTCGTTTCAGAAGATCACGTTTTCGCGCGCGTTTGGTCTGGTTTGTCTTGCCGTCTACGACTCACTGATATAGTTTCATTTGAAACTAATTTCTGTTTGTCCCGATTCAAAGCAGGTTGTGGCCATGAAGAACTACATTTCTTTCCCCAAGATCGAAGGCGAAACATCGCGTCAGGCCCATGCCAGTTTGCCGGAGGGCAGCTATGAACGCGAGTTGGGGAAGGAAGGGTTCTTCGGACCAGCAACCCATATGTATCATCGCAATCCTCCGACCGGCTGGACATCCTTCGAAGGAGATCTGCAGCCCCGGGCGTTTGACCTGATGCGTCTGAATGCCGTGCATCCTTGTCCGTTTGATGCGCCCGTGATCCTGCATAATGAGAGTGTGAAGATGCGTTTCTGGCGGGCGCCTGATCGTATGGAACATCTCGCCCGAAATTCAGATGGAGATGAGTTGATCTTTATCCATACGGGTTCTGGTGAACTCTTTTGTGACTATGGCCATCTTTCTGTTGAGGCAGGGGACTTTATCGTCTTACCGCGGGGCACGATGTGGCGGCTGGACTGCACAGAAGCAGTAACGGCACTATTGATTGAGGCTACAAATTCCAGCTATCGATTGCCTGATAAAGGTTTGGTAGGGGCGCATGCCATCTTCGACCCTGCCATGCTGGATACGCCGCGCCTCGATGAGGCATTTGTGTCTCAGCGAGACGCGGGTGCGAACTCGCCAACACGGTTGCGGGTTAAACGTGGCAATCGGTTTGCCATGATGACTTATCCTTACAACCCGCTGGATGCGATCGGCTGGAAGGGAGATCTTGCCCCTGTCCGCATTAATGTGCGCGATATCCGTCCTTTGATGAGCCATCGATACCATCTGCCCCCATCGGCACATACTACATTCGTTGCGGGACGTTTTGTTGTCTGTACCTTCGCGCCCAGACCGTTCGAAAGCGGCGATGACGCCTTGAAGGTTCCGTTCTTTCACAACAATGACGACTATGACGAGGTACTGTTCTATCACGCGGGAGATTTTTTCAGCCGGGACAATATTGATGCCGGGATGATGACCTTTCATCCCTGCGGCTTCACCCACGGGCCGCATCCAAAAGCCCTGCAAAATGCTTTCACGCCAAAGAAGAGCGCGACGGATGAATATGCGGTGATGATTGATACACGCGATGCCCTGCAGGTGGGTGACTTGCCGTCCGGGGTTGAAAACACGGCCTATGTAAATTCCTGGGGTGGGCAAAACCCGTCTGATTAAAACCAGAACAATCCGTTACAGGAGAATGAAATGAAGCTCGGTTCCCTGAAAGCCGGCGGGCGTGATGGCACCCTGGTGGTTATCCGGCGCGATCTGAAAAAGATGGTGGAGGCGGCAGAAATTGCGCCAACACTGCAAGCCGCGCTCGACAATTGGGCGGAATGCGAAGCGCGGTTGCGGCAGCTTTCTGATGCTGTCAATACAGGCACCGCAGAGGGGCTGGTGGATTATGATCCGGCTGTGATGGCCTCTCCATTGCCGCGGGCTTATCAATGGGCCGATGGTTCGGCCTATGTGAACCATGTCGAACTGGTTCGAAAAGCCCGGAATGCGCCAATGCCGGAGAGTTTCTGGACGGATCCCCTGATGTATCAGGGTGGTTCCGACAGTTTTCTTGGGCCCAATGATCCAATCATCATGGGTGATGAGGCCTGGGGGATCGACTTTGAGGGGGAAATCGCCGTTGCAACAGATGACGTTGCGATGGGTGCCGATCGTGAAGCCGCTGCTGAGAGTATTCGCCTCATAATGTTGGTGAATGATGTCTCCCTGCGGGGTCTTATCCCCGGCGAGCTTTCAAAAGGGTTCGGGTTTTTTCACGCCAAACCATCAAGTGCTTTCTCCCCCGTCGCTGTAACGCCGGACGAATTGGGTACCGCATGGGATGGCGCGAAGCTGCACCTGCCGTTGCTTTCCTGGCTGAACGATGCGCCGTTTGGAAAACCGGATGCGGGTCAGGATATGACCTTTGATTTTCCCACACTGATTTCACATGCTGCGAAAACACGACCGCTTGGGGCAGGGACGATTATCGGTTCCGGCACCGTTTCAAACAAACAAGATACCGAACATGGCTCAGCGATCAAAGATGGTGGCGTGGGCTATTCATGCCTGGCTGAACTCAGGATGATCGAAACAATCTCAACCGGTGCGCCCAAGACAGAGTTCATGAAATTTGGGGACCGCGTGCGGATTGAAATGCATGATGCGGCAGGTCAGAGCATTTTCGGTGCGATTGACCAAATGGTGGCCCTGAAACAGGCTGGTTAGGGGATACTTCGTCCAATCTAAAACAGGTGATCCAGAGAAAGCCGCTCATTCACGCTTGCGACCAGAATTCTTTGGCCGCATTATTGTGACGTGTGTGAGGATTAGATGTTCGAGAAGCTGAAAGAAGCGCTGCACGATGCAGCTGAACGTCACAGAAACCGTCCTTTCCTGGAGGCGGCGATGGCGGCTTGCGCCTATGTCGCGATGGCCGATGGTGAGGTCAGTTTCAGTGAGCGTGGCCGGCTGGACGACATTCTTGAAAGTCTGGAGCGGCTAAGCGTTTTTGATCCGCATGAAGGCGTCGACCTTTTCAATGAATACAAGGATGCGTTGGTCGAAGATGCGGCTGCTGGCCATACAAAAATGGCGGATGCCCTGTTTGAGATCGCAGAGGATTCTGAAAGTGCCCTTCTTGTGGCCAAGATGACTGTGGCGATCAGCACAGCAGATGGTGTCTTTACGCCCCAGGAACGGGCCGCCGCGCTGGACGTTATGAACCTTCTGGGCACAGGGGATATCATCCCGGCCCATGTTTGAACCTTCGAGCGGCGTTGTCCGCTCAGGGCATCATATCCTGTAATCGGTAATACAGCATTGCCAGGACGAGGGCAGGGGTTCGCAATTTCCCGCCAGGGAATACCGGTGGCTGAAATTTTGACATCACATCAAACTGCTCTGCCTGACCGCGAATGGCATTGGCCATCAACCGGCCGCATATGCCAGACAGTGCAACGCCCTGCCCGGAGAACCCCTGTGCATACAGCGTCGAAGTTCCGATCCGGCCCAGATGCGGCATACGATCAACCGTGATCCCGATATAACCGCCCCAGCAATAATCCAGCTTCGCCTCGTTCAGTTGCGGGTAAACCTCCAGCATGCGGGGTTTCATGAATTTGAACAGATCCCGGGGTTGCAGGGTTGAATAGCTGGCGCGCCCGCCAAACAGCATCCGCTTATCGCCACTCAGCCGGTAGTAGTTCACGATGAAGTTGGAATCACAGATCGCATCATCATCCCGGATGAGGCTCTTCGCGAAGTTCTCACCCAGGGGTTCCGTTGCCAGAATATAGCTCTGCACCGGCATCAGCCGACGGTAAAGATAGGGAACGGCATCCTGCAGATAGGCGTTGCCAGCCAGAACCATGAACTTGGCGTTTACCTTACCCTTCGCGGTGGTTGCAGAAGGATTTGCCCCTGTCTCTATCTGAAGGGCTGCGGAATTTTCATAGAGCTTTGCACCAGCCTCTGTTGCGGCGCGAGCCAGGCCAATGCAGTAGTTGAGAGGGTGGATGTGGCCACCTTTCGGTTCCCAAAGTCCCCCTTTATAGACCTCGCTTCCAAGGCGTTCCTCTACGCCAGCCTTGTCCAGTAACGTTAGGCCTTCATACCCGTATTTTGCAAATTCGTCGCGATGCTCGGCCAGTTCGCTATTGTGGCGGTCTTTCGTCGCCACATGCAGATAGCCCCATTTAAGATCACAATCGATCTTGTGGGTATCCACCCGTTCCTGGACGAGTGAGATCGCACCATCAACGACATCCCAGGCAATTTTGGCGTCAGCATCGCTGAGACGCTTTTCCGCTTTTCCCATGCCGGGTGAAAAGCCTGTGCAGATCTGTCCGCCATTGCGACCAGAGGCCCCGAAACCAACCGTCCGTGCCTCAAGTATCGCAACACTGTACCCTGCCTGCGCCAGATCCAGGGCTGCTGACAATCCGGTAAAACCCGCACCGATCACACAGACATCGACATCAAAATCACCATCGAGCGGCGGGTGATCTGGAAATTCATGGGCGCTGGCCCTGTAGTATGATGGGGCGTCGGGATCGGAAATCATGGCACTGCTTTAATGTTCACTACTGCTTGGATCGTGCCACTCCCCAGCCGGTTATACCAGCGGTGAGCACGGCGTTTTGACACTTTTCGGAACAGGCAGTGTCGCTATTGGCCCCTTCCAAGGTCGAATATCTGAGAAACTTAACAGATAACGCCAAACAGGGCGGGGAGGGCGCATAGAATGGACGATCTCGAACCGACGAAGCTGGGCGTAAAGCCCATACGGCAACATGGCGCGATGGAATTTGCGCCGGCGCCCGACATTCTGAATAAGGTGCGCCTCGAGCGGGTGGAAAAGCTGCAGGCCCAGCTGCGCAAACGCGATCTGGCCGGATTGTTGATGTTCAATCAAATCAACACACGCTATGCGACCGATGCTACAAACATGCAGGTCTGGTGCTCTCATTATGAAACAAGATGTGCGTTTCTGTGCACCGATGGTCCGCTTGTTCTATTTGATTACGCGAATTTGCCGCATCTGGCGGAGGATCTTCCCACCGTCGATGAATACAGGGCGATTTCGGCCTTTTTCTTCTTCTCGGCCGGGGAGAGGTGCCCGGATCGTGCCAAGAACTTTGCACACCAGATATCGGATCTGGTCACACGTCACGGCGGCGGTAATCGGCATATTGCCGTTGACCATTTGTCCTTCCTGGGCACGGATGCCTTGCGCGCGATGAATCTGACCTTGCATGAAGGGGACGAGGTTTGTGAGCGGGCCCGGGCGATAAAGTCGGCGGACGAGCTGGTCCTTATGAAAGCGGCGATTGACGCCTGTGAAGCGGGTATGGATTCGATGCGTGCGGCCCTGAAACCCGGTATTACCGAGAATGCGCTATGGGCAGAACTGCATCGGACCAACATTGCGATGGGCGGTGAATGGATTGAAACCCGTCTATTGTCATCTGGCCCCAGAACCAATCCCTGGTTTCGGGAATGTTCGATGCGCCAGATTGAAAAGGGCGATATGGTCAGTTTCGATACCGATCTGATTGGGCCCTATGGATATTGCTCTGACATATCCCGATCCTGGCTGGCGGGTGATGGCAAACCATCCGACGAACAAAGGCGGCTTTACGCCAAATCCTTTGAGCAGATGGAACACAACATCAATATGCTGAAACCGGGTATGAGCTTTCGTGAAGTCTCGGAAAATGCCTGGCCGATACCGGAAGAATTCCTGTCAAACCGGTATGCCAGCCTCATACACGGGGTTGGTCTGGCCGATGAGTATCCCTCTATAAAGCATTTTGCCGATTGGGAAACCAAAGGTCTTAACGGCACGATTGAGGCTGGTATGACTTTATGCGTCGAGAGTTATATTGGATCTCACGGCGGTCGCGAAGGGGTCAAACTGGAAGAGCAGGTTCTGATCACAGAGACTGGTGTGGAGCGCCTGTCGTCCTATCCCTATGAGTTGGATTGGCTATAGCCATCATAGGTCAGGTCTTTTGAACCAGTTCGGCAATTGCCCTTGTCAGGGTGCCATTCGGGTCGTTCAGATCCTGGGCGATTGAAAAATGATTGTGGCCGGGCATGTCAACGAGCGTCACCTCACAACCATGTTTCGTCATATGGTCTGAAAACAGGGCTGTCTGACGACGAAATTCCCCGCTTTCGTCACCGCCCGCTGCCAACACGATCGGTAACGGCCTTTGTGGCGTCATGTAGATGGGGCTCCAGGTCTCGATCACGTCCTTTGTAAAGCGCAATACCCGTTTCATCCCGGTTTGTGCCAACGGTTCCAGATCAAACAGGCTGGAAATTGGAGCGGCGCCTTTAATCAGGTCTTGAGGGGCGGATGGATCAAATTCAGACCAGTTCGTACATGCAAGGACGCCGGACAAATGGCCGCCGGCGGAATGGCCGGAGACTGTAATTCTGGACTCGTCATAACCGTATTCCGGGCCGGCATTGTAAAGATGCACCATTGCGGCACGGCATTGCCGAACGATCTCCGCCATCTCTACTTCCGGCATAAGGTCGTAATTGACCATCGCAACGGCGATACCTGTCTCGATCAGGCCATTGGCCATATGACAATGACCGGCTTTGTCCATCGCCTGCCAATAGCCGCCGTGGATGAAGACATGCAAGGGTGGCTTGTCGACACCTTCAGGCATGAAGAGGTCGATGCGTTCCTTCTTTGACGGTCCGAAGCTCAGTTCGGCAACACGTCTTTTCTGATAGGCGGGACCCGCTTCTCTCCACAGGGTGAAGTATTCTTCGAAGTTCGGTGCCTGTGCACGAGGACTGTATTGAAAACTGATCTCTGCCTGTGTGAACCCGCCGTATACTTTTTCGGTGGGATCGGTTTGGGGGATTAGGGCGGCCGCCTGAATTACCGGTGTCGACAGTGTTTTGTCTTCAATCAGCGAGATCTCCGGAAAGTTTCCGGCAAAGACTTCGCGGTAAATGAGGTCATAGTCGTCGATCATGGCGACGAAGGCGCTGTAGCTTGGAACGCGGATGGTCATATGTTCCAGATGCGGGGCAAAAGCGCCCTGCGCAGCCAGTTTACCACTCAACACAGAGAGTAGGGCGCGAAACAGCATGACGGGATCGGCCACAGGGTCGGTTTCTAGGTCTTGAATAGTTACAGCGGGGGAGATGATCAGTTTTGCATTGGGGTTTAGGTCGGCGACACTGGTCAGGTCGGGCGCAACGGTTACCTGTTTTACGATCATCTCTGTATTCCTGTATGTGACATTTAAAAACTCTGTTGGAGCGGGAGTATAGGCGATAGGCTGGGGTGAAGGAAAACCGTTTGAAATGGGAATGTGTATCGATGAGTGAGATGTTGCCGCCGCGGATAAATGGGGAACGCCTTTGGGACAGTTTGATGGAAATGGCAAAGCACGGGGCGACACCCAAGGGTGGTGTTTGCCGTCTTGCGCTGACTGATATCGATAAGGCGGGGCGTGACCTCTTTTGTGAATGGTGCCGTGAAGCGGGGCTTGAGATCAGGGTTGATCAGGTCGGTAACATACTGGCACGGCGACCCGGCAAGGATCCGTCCCTTGCGCCGGTGGCCACGGGATCTCACCTCGACAGTCAACCGACCGGCGGCCGATTTGATGGCGTGTATGGCGTGCTCGCCGGGTTGGAAGTGATGCGGTCCCTGAATGATCAGGGCATCGAAACCGATGCACCGATGGAGGTTATCGTCTGGACCAATGAGGAAGGCAGCCGGTTTTCGCCTGCTATGATGGGGTCGGGCGTATATGGAGGGGCGTTTACCTTGGAGGAGATCCTCGACAAAACCGACATAGACGGCAAACGGTTCGGTGATGAGCTTGAACGCATTGGGTATGCCGGGGACGTCGATGCCACCAGCCATGAAATGTCGGCCTATTTTGAGGCCCATATTGAACAGGGACCAATCCTGGAGGCGGCAGAACTGCCGATCGGCATTGTAACGGGTGCCCAGGGGCAGCGATGGCATGAGATCACCGTTACCGGGATGGAGGCCCATGCCGGTCCAACACCCATGCCTGTACGCCGTGACGCGCTGGTCGGGGCGTCAAAGATCATCCAGCGCGTGAATGAGATTGGCCATCAGTTCGCGCCATCCGCCTGTGCAACGGTCGGCTTTCTCCAGAACCGCCCGAATTCCAGGAATGTCATTCCAGGCGAAGTGTTTCTGACAACAGATTTTCGGCATCCGGATGATGCCACCCTTTCGGAAATGGATGCGGCGTTGAAGGCATATTGCGCCGAACTGGCCGAAGCGAGTGACCTGACCATCGACATTGTCGATTTCTGGTACTTTCCGCCGACACCATTCACCCCTGAATTGGTAGAGAAGGTGGCTGCGGGAACCAGGGCGCATAACCTCCCGGCCCAGGAAATCATCTCTGGCGCCGGGCATGATGCGATCTATGCGGCCCGAAAAGTGCCAACCGCCATGATCTTTACACCCTGTGAGGATGGAATCAGTCATAATGAGATCGAGAATGCGACGCCTGAGGATCTCGAGGCCGGTTGTAACGTTCTTTATTACGCGATGATTGAAACAGCGGGCTGGCATCGTGCCGGACATAACGAGTCCTGAAACCGAACGCCAAACTGAAAGTGTAGCGATATGGCAAAGATCGAGAGCACAGCGTCCCTGAGGGACCTCTACGCCTTGCCGGGCGACCGGGCAATGCGCAAGGTTCTCAGTCATCTGGACCCGCATTGTGTTACTTTTATTGGGAAATCCCCATTCCTGATGCTGGCAACACGGGGGGAAGACCAGTTAATGGACGTTTCCCCAAGGGGGGACGCGCCGGGATTCGTTCATGTCCATAATGACAAAACCCTTCTGATACCGGACCGGCCCGGCAATAACAGGCTGGATAGCCTGCAGAACATTGTCAGTAATCCGGCGGTCGGGTTGATATTTCTGGTGCCCTCGGTGGATGAGACTTTGCGGATCAACGGGGTTGCTGAAATCCGCGATGATCCGGAACTGACAGGGATGTTTGAGGTAAAAGGCAAGACACCGAAAACGGTGATCAGTGTTACGGTGAGAGAGGCCTATCTGCATTGTGCCAAAGCCCTGATGCGGTCCAGCCTGTGGCAGCCGGATAGTTGGGGCGAAAGGTCTGACCTGCCTACGATGGGACAGATGCTGAAGGATCAGATCAATCTTGCCGAGGCGCCTGAAACCCAAGAGGACATGATCAAGCGATATCGGGATGCCCTTTACTGAATGGGGTATCCTCTAAGAGTCAGGAAACTGCCTTAACCCAGCAGGGCTTTCTGGAACGAGGATGAAAACCCTTCCGGTTCGGTAACGGTATCTTCGAACTCGAATTTGGAGAGGCCCAGTATTACGTGTGCGGCCCCGTTCTTCAGAAGTGGCATGCCAATGCGCCGGACCAGCTTTCCACGCTTCAGCCGGCCGTAATAGGCACCTCTGGTCAGGTGAGGGGCCTCGGTGTCAACAATGACCCGCATGGCATCATAAACACCTTGTTTGTTGCTGACGGGCAGGTCTGACATCAGCGTGCCGCTTGCGGAAAAGCCGTTATGTTCGTCGATTTGCGTGCCCAGGACGCGTTGCAGGAAATCCTCGGAATCCGGCAGGTATTCGACGAGGAAGATTGACGGCAGTAAATGGCGAGGCACATCGACAATGTCGAAACTTGCAAATTCCGGTAATCCACCCGTGTTTGGCAGAGCCGCCCAATAGTCGTAAAGCGCTCTTTTTTCAGGGTCGTCGATCTCGTCCCTTGAATGAACCCGGTGTGGTGCACCGGTTGTTACCAGATTATCTGTCGGCATTCCTGTCCCAGCATACTGTGGTGCTTTGCGTGTCTGCCCATGCACCAATAATTAAAGGTAGAAAATGACAGAAAGTGATTAACAAATACTAAAGGTCACGCCTGAGACAAAAAAGACGGGGCGAAAATCGCCCCGTCTTTCATACAACTGAACTGATTTCTCGGCGCTTATGCTGCCAGAGAAGAATCATTCCATGCACTGGTTTGTTTACAGTTAGAACAAACCCGCTCGCCAGGCCACGAGCTTCTAAATTCGTTACGGCACATTAAGCACTTACGTGACTTGGACTCATACTGCCGGTCCGAACGGGGTTTCTTGTTCTTTTCAGAATCACTCATTTAATCTGCCCTTCTTTCTTTCTGCACAAGACACGTCTGCGCTCGATCGACCCAAAAAAAGACCACAGCGAATTTATGGATCAATCCGACACGCACTCACGCAGTTCTGATAATTTCAAGCTAGTCCGGAGCGATAACTCCAGAAGGTTGCTTGAATTATTTAGGCCATCTGTCACAGAAATGCAAAGAAAATCGGTTTTTTGGAGATTTATTTTGCATTGCGGTATCAACTTCCGCCCGAATTTTTACAAATATGCCATGCACTTGATCTATCTGGTGGGGGGAGTATCGCTTTCCGCCTGTGCTGTTGCAGTGAAAAAAGAAGCAACAGGAAATCCTGATCAAGTCAGGTCTGTTTTCGAGGCCTCTGTGTTCAATGCCGATGGGAAAATTGTCAGATCCAGCCTTAACCGATGGTGTGAGGCGCCCGTATTGCAGGCAGCAACATCGGGTGAAGCAACTTCGGTCCGAATTGGGGAAATTGCCACTGGTATCGAGGCGCTTACGGGACTGCGGTTCCTGGACGCCAATCAAACTGCTCTGGAACCCACCTATCGGATTTATGAAGGGCTGAACCAGCGGGAAATCGCAGATACCGGGGTGTTTGACGACTTGGGAGGCCGGGATCTGCGTCGGTTAAAGGCAAGCAGGTGTTTCTTTCGTTTGACCGTGGATCAGGGGTGTATCACCCGCGCCACTATAATCGTCCCGGATGGTCTGAGCCCGGACGTCACTGAGCATTGTTTGCTTGAAGAAATGACCCAGGCGATGGGCATGATCGGCGATTCTGATTTCCCGTTTCCGTCGCTTTATAGCGAGCGGGACGAACTGGCCAACCGCACGCTGACGGACGACAGGGCCCTGCAGCTTCTCTATTATCCGACGTTGAGGCCAGGGCAGACACTGGAAGAAGTCAGACCCTTACTGGATGCTGCAATCGCTGATCTAAATTCTTAACCGTCAGCTACCGGTCTTGCCGAGGGTAAAGTTCAGTCCCTTTGAAAAGATCAGCGGCCAGTGCTGGTAATTGGCATATTGCTGCGACAGGGCAGGTACCAGATCTTCCGAGTAATTCACGATTTCCCTGACCGTCAGGTTTCCGTCGGAGGGTTCCAGGTCAGCGGCACCATTCATGGCTTCGATCAGGGTATAGGTGAAGACACCGTGGCCCAAAGTTTCATGCTCCACCGCAAATTGTTCTTTCGCCGTGGCCGAGACGATATGCAGGCCCACGGACTGTCCCATCTGGCGGATAATCCGGCGGTCCTGCTGGTCCTGGAACCCTGCAACAGCGGTACCTGATTTACAGGCATCAATCAGCAGAATGACGCGCCTAGCACCAATGGCCTCAATCAGCTTCTTGAGCTTGTCAGACGAGAGTGCCCGGCGCTGTACACGGCGAGCCGAGAGCGGCAGTTCGAACTCATAAGTGATGAAGAAAAAGTCCTCTTCTGACGCTTCTCCGTGGCCTGCATAGTAGATCACCACAACATCTTCAGGTGCTGTGTCCTGCAAGCCCGAGAGGGCGGCATTGATACCGCGCACCGTCGCATCCGCATCATACAGTTGATAGGTATGAATATCGGCAAAGATCTGGCCATAACGCTGTTCCATCATTTGCTGGACGGCGGTTGCGTCGGGGATCGCATAGTTCAGGTTCAGCTCGGGATCGAGGTAGTTGTTGATGCCGATGGTCAGGACATGCAGTTCTGGTGCTCGGGGTGGTGCAACCACATTGGTAATCGCCTCGGCGGTCATCCCGGCGATGGATTCATCGCTTAATGCATTGGCATTGAACTGGTTTTGACCCGCCACAGGTCGAATGCGATAGACCAGTTCGATCAACCGCTTCCCATCCTGTTTACTTTCATTCCGGGCAATAACCAGCTCTTCCGATACCAGTTTTGAGTTGTGATAGAGATTGACGGTCGTAATACCGCCGCCCTCGTCGAGCGCAGAGACGGAGACTTCAATAGGTTGAACGGCCGGCATCTGTATTTGGGCATCGAGATCGATCCTGGCCTGGGGCGGCGGCAAGATGCCTTCATCCCAGTTTTCGAGACCCGGTGATAGATAATCCGTATTGCCCAACTGTTTCTTTTGCAGCAGATCGGGTTCATACAGCTGATCTGTAAAGTTATCGACGGGAAGGTTCAGAATCTCATTCGCCCAGGACAGGTTGGCAAGCGCCCGGCTTGAACCATCAAAGCGGCCTTCTGAATCAACGACCGCCCATCCTCTCTCTGTTGAGATCAGTTGAATGACGAGCGCCCCTTCTTCCCTGTCCCAGATCCGGGTTACCCCGTCATCGCCGAATGTAACGATACGGTTTGGCCGGCTGTCGAAACCCACCCCCTGAATTCCGCCGAAATGGGCGGGCACAACAATCGCATCTCCCGGGTTGCCGACATTCCAGATGAAAAGGCGTTTCTGGTCTTCGACGGCGACGACGGTTGCCCCGTCTTCGGAGATTGCCATATCAACAATCGGTTGTTCGGCACCGGAAAAGACTGTCTCCGCGCTGTCGCTGTCGACCCGCCATCTGGCGACTTCACCGCCGGATGTCCCGGTCAGAAACTCGGCCTCGTCAACACCAAAGGAAGCATGGGTCAAGGTTCCCGAAACCCGCACTTCGCGGACGACCGCGCCGGAGTTTGCCTCAATGATCCTCAGCGCGCTGTCGTTGTTTGCCGTCAGGATGAACTGTCCGGTGGCCCCGTAATCAAGCGTCGTTACAGCAGAACCCGACCCCTCATAGCGTCGTTCTGCGGTGAGGGTTGTCAGGTTAAATATCTGAACCTCGCCATTCGCAAATCCAACAGCTGCCGCCGCACCATCCGGGCTTAACGCGACGGATGTCGCACTGCCGCCGGTCTGAATGGCGCCAAGTGTTTCTGGCTTGTCGACAGCCCACAGGCTGAGCGTCCCGGCACGATCAAGTATCGCAAAACGGCGCCCGTCGGAGGCAAAGGCAGCTTCATAGGCACCACCCCCACCAATCGCGGCCTGCTGTCTGACCTGGCGGCCCGCGCGGAGATCCCACAAACGGGGCTTCCCGTCGCCGGAAATAGAAATCATGTAACGTCCGTCGCCCGAAATATCGAGCGCTTGAACAGGTCCCGCCGACTTTTCGATGCGAAGGTTAAGGCGCTGGCGGTTTACCGCCGTCTGGATATTCTTTTGAATAGCGCGCTGTAGCTGCCGGATTTGCGCATCTGCCGATTGCGGCGCAAAGCTTGTCACACTGAGTAAAAGGGCCCCAGCCCCGGCTAATAGCGATAATACCCGCATCGACTTCCCCGATCCGTCTTGTCATCAACGAAATTTATTGTTCGCTGATATTAAGCGGCATTCGGGTCCAACGCATAGCTATTCTTTATGACGGTCATTGTCTCCGCCAATGCTGGTTAACCGGATTGCTAAAAAAAGCTATTGGGCAAAGTCTGGAGATGTCGTTTCCAGCATCCGTCGATAGGCGGCCCATTCCCTGTAGAGTTCGCTGCCGGCCTGGGCGTCACCGGATGCCCATTGCTGTGCGGTATGCTCTGCAGTCACTTTTGGTATCTCTGCCATTTTTCGCCCTGTCTGCAGAACGTCCATCTGGATTTGGCAGGCTTGTTCCAGATAGTACAGACGACTGAATGCCTGCGCCACAGATTGTCCTACTGTAAGCAGCCCATGGTTTTTCAGGATCATCGCATTGTGGTCACCCAGATCGGCAACCAGTCGCTGTCTTTCCCCGATATCGGTCGCGATCCCTTCATAGTCGTGATAGGCCATGCGGTTGTAGAATTGAAGGCCCCCCTGGGTCATCGGAATGAAGCCTTCATCCAGGCAGGAAACAGCAACACCAGCCCGTGAATGGGTGTGGGTCACGCAAATCGCGTCTTCACGGGCACCATGGATCGCGGAATGGATGACATAACCGGCTTTGTTGATGTCATAAATATGTTCCCCAATGATCCGTCCTTCGAGATCAATCTTGACCAGATTGCTTGCCGTTACCTCGTCATAGCGCAGACCATAGGGATTTATGAGAATGTGATGGGCGTTGGCCGGGGCATCGGGGACACGGGCCGTGATGTGGTTATAGACCAGATCCGTCATGCCAAAATGATGCACAAGGCGGTAACACTGGGCCAGATCAACGCGCATCTGCCATTCCGCATCGCTGCATCCAAGCGGGTTAGTGGCGTTGATATTGCTCGATAGTTCCGATGTCACGGTCACGCTCTCCCTGCTACTCAGAATACCTATTATAGGCGAGAGCAGGGGCGAGAAAAGTAAAGCCTAGCCAATATGGAACGGATTCCCAATGAGGATCCTGTAAAAGCCCGTTCTTGTGCGATGTCCAATCATTTTCAACTGAACGAAGGCGGGTTTTTCCAGATTGTTGTCCGGCCAGTACTGATAGTAATGCCCCTGGTTGACGGTTGGCCTCAGGCTTTCAAAGAACGCGGTCCCGCGCGCAATCTTGCGGCTCGGGAAGCCCAACTGGTCTTCCGGAAGGCGGGCGGCGATTTCCGAGGCAACATCATCAAAACGCTGTCTCGCCTCCAGATCATTGCTGAAAAGTCGGCTGTCCAGTTGCAGTGCTACCAGCCTGTTGCCATTCTTGGTGTCAAACTGGCCTACAACGGCAGCAATATCCGAGAGCCAGGGTTCGACTTCCAGTTTGCAGGCCACGTAACCATCGGCAACATCCTGACAGGCGGTGACGCGGTCTTGTACGGTTTCCAACGTGTCATACCAGTTGAAACCCAGCGTCAGCCCTTCGTAGCCATCCCAGCGGGTCGACATCAAAAGGCGCAAATGCACCTCCGGATTTCCGTTCAGGGCCGCAAAATTAAAGGCGGTCTTGCCATCATCCGTCATGACCGTTGGATCGGCCCCATGCGCCGTCAGTATCGCGATCTTTTCGGTGTTGCCGCTGATGGCCGCACGCATCAGGGGGGTGACCCCGTCCCGCTTCGTATCCAGCGAGATGTTGTGGCGTGAGAGGATGCCGAGGCCTGCCGTCAACGTTTCTGCATCGCCCAGTTCGACGAGGCGGTGGGCAACATCGGGTGAGGGGATCTGGCCCCGCTGTAACAGCGCGTCGGCTGCACCCGCGTTCCCGATAAACAGTGCGTGATCCACGGCGGGACGAAAACCGGTGCCCCAGCGGTCGTTTCCGAAAATGTTGATACCGGCCACCTGAATTGGCTCTGGCGCATTGTCCAGCAGTTCGGTCAAAGCATCAGTGTTATCCGACGCAAGCAGTTTAGGCAGTTCCTTTGCAAACACAGCCTCCGGGTCAAGGATGGCTTGTTGCGGTTTGGCCTCAATAACGGGCGCGGGCGATGTTGTTGTTTGCTGAACCGGTTTTGATTGCAGCTCAAAACCTGGTAAGGGTGCCCGGCGCTCCGGGATGCGGTTCTGCAGGGCGACACTTTCAAGTTTGGACAATGGTGACAGACCCTCGGTCGATGGTGCCTCCACATTTGATCTTGAGCTGTCATTGCCCCGCCAGTTCCCGCGTGCCTCTGTCACCGATGCCAGTCTGGTGAGCAATTCGGGATTGTTGGCCGCGAATTCAAATGGACCCAGGCTACATCCGTCAAGCGCATCCAGGCTGGCCCCAAACTCGGTCAGGGTCAGGGCCGTGGCGATATGACCCCCGGCCGAGGCCAGACTAAGTGGGGTGACGCAGCCGTATCGACCGCCACGAAGATCAGGGTTTGTGCCGGTCCGCAGTATCAGATGAAGCGGATCGGTCAGTCCTTCCTCAGCGGCGACATGCAGGATTGAACGGTCCGCCCCAACAGGGGCAGATGGGTCTGCGCCTGCCATGAGTAATTGTTCCACAGCCAGCGGTACGGAATGGCGCGCAGCCAAAAGCAATACCGGGGTTCCGTTTAAGTCACGGGCATTTGGATCGGCGCCGGACAGTAACGCAGCCCGAAGCGCCGCCGGGTCGCGGCTACTGGCGAGCTGAATCAGTTCCTGATCGCTGCGGCGCGTTTGGGTCACTGGCCCGGCCTCTGGCTGCCCTGTCAGACTTGCCAGCATTGCTCGGGTGTTGTCCGGGGCAAGGGCGGCGATACCAACACCGATCAGAATTGAAGCGGCCAGGGCGCTGCCCAAAAGGGCGGCTTTACTGACGGTCGAAGGCGATCCGTCTGTTGAGGGCATGGCGGTCAAAGAGGTCGCTGGCCGTTCCGATGCATGAAGTTCTTTCTTGGGCGAGGGAGGCAACAGGGCGTCAGCATTCCCGACGACTTCTGGTTCCTCTATGGCCTGATCTTCCGGTGCTTCATCCCGCACTTCGGGTTCCAAGGTCAGTAAGGTTTCGAATACAGTCTGATCACTCGACGTATCAAACCGCGCCATCAACAGTCGAAGGGATGTGAAGTCGCCGGATTTCGCCAGGTCGCTCAGACGCAGTACCGCTTCAGTCTTATCCGCGATCTGGTCGAGATTACGCCAGTATTGGCCAGATTGACCTTGAAGCCAGTAAACGGGTGCCGGAATCTCGTCCCCGAGAGGGCCATCATTTTCATTCGTTGTCATCACACAAACAGCCTTTTGACAGACGCATGCCAAAGTGATCCTGAATCCAACTTTACAGTTGAATCTTGGCGAATCACCAAGGTTTCAAAGAAAATGCTAACTGCATAAATAGTATTCGCAAGTATTAATATTTTGAAAAACCAAGTTATTCCAAAGCTGTATTTAAAACTCTTACGACAAAACGCTAGAAGTTGTGGCCGTCTGCGAATCGAACACAACCCATTGCGGTGTGACATTTATGCCGTCGATTTACACTTTTTTTGAGCGAAGGCTGGAAAACGCCGAAGTTTTAGTTTGTGACCAAGTTGCTATTTATGCGACGACTGCAGCACGCCGCTCGATGGAGCAATCCTGCTTTGATTGGTTGGAATGTGAGTTGAATGACAAACCCGACCCGCCGTGAAACCTGGCCCTGGCACGATCGCTGTGCGGTTATGGGCATCGTGAATGTGACACCTGACAGCTTTTCGGGCGATGGTCTGTTGAACCCGGAAGGAGCGGTTGGGGACCTGAATAGCACAGGCGATCCTGTCCTTGTTCAGATAAAGGAATTTGTTGAAGCGGGCGTGGATATCATCGATATCGGCGGAGAAAGCACACGGCCCGGCGGAGAAAAGGTTGGGGCGGACGAAGAATTACAACGTGTCATTCCGTCAGTGATGAAAGCCCGTGCGACCTATCCAGACCTGCTGATTTCCATTGATACGTATAAAGCCGAGGTCGCAGAAAAGGCCATCCAGGCCGGGGCAGACATCATAAATGATGTCTGGGGTGGTCTCGCCGATCCAGATATGTTCCGCGTAGCCGAAGTTTATGACGTACCGATTATCCTGATGCATAACCGCTCGGCCCAGGGAAAAGCCATTTGGGAGGATCGGGTCGGAGGTGTCTATGAGGCACCGCGCTATGACAATTTCCTGGGGGAAATTCTGGATGGTTTGCGCGACCGGATTGAAGCGGCCAAAAGGGCAGGTATTTCGACCGACAGGATCATTGTCGATCCGGGTGTCGGGTTTGGAAAGACGGTTCAGCAGAACCTGATGCTCATTGGATGCCTTGATCAGATAGGAACGCTCGGATACCCCGTCCTTCTGGGCCCAAGCCGGAAGAGCTTTATCGGGAAAGTTCTGGGCAGCGCCGCTGATGATCGCCTGTTTGGTACGGCGGCGGCCATCAGCGTCGGGGTCCTGCGTGGGGCGGATCTGGTGCGGGTTCATGACGTCGAAGAAATGGTTGCAATCGTCCGGATGACGGAGGCGATTTCATCCGCCTCAAAAGGCGGCGCAACACCGGAGCATGTATCGTGAGCCCGAATTCCGACGATCTCGCCCATCCGGTAGAGCCGGTTTTTATCGCGCTCGGCAGCAACCTTGATGATCGCCATGCCAATTTGAACGAGGCGATCGCGCATATTGCAGCCTGGCCGCGCTTTGAAGTTATCGCAGTGGCCCCATTCTATGATTCAGATCCCATGTATGTTTCGGATCAGCCGCAATTCCTGAATTCTGTTCTGCAGGGACGTGCTTTCTGCACAGCGCCGGAGTTGCTCACGTTTCTGAAGGATGTGGAGGGGCGCGTCGGACGGCGACCCACATTCCGGAACGGCCCCCGGATCATAGATCTGGACATCGTCTATTTTGGCGACGAGAGGGTTTCAGAAGCAGCACTGGAAGTTCCGCACCCAAGACGGCTTGAACGAGACTTTGTCCTTCAACCGTTATGCGATCTGATGCCAGGCTTTATTGATCCTGACACCAAAGCCCCGGTATCCGAGGCTTTGGTGCAGTTAAAAGACCCGGACGTCCTCAAGGAGTAGTCCCGGTTTTCAGAGCCATCCGGAAGTTGCATAGCACCCATGCAGGGATAATGCTGGTGAATTTGTGCGACGCAACATACATCAGAATCGTTCAAAAGACGAAACATGTTGGGCCGATAGGCGGCGCTGACCTGTCACTGATCTGCGGTGTGATCCAGTCATGGTAATTAACCGTAAACCTGTTGATGGTATTAAAAAGTGACGGATGAAAATAGGGACGTATGAAATGACAGAGAAACACCTTCGCGACGTAACTTCTGAAGCAACTGTTGCACAGACACCCTGGGCCGTTGGCGGCACATGGTTGCGTGACCTGCGTGAGACCGCAGAAATCACAGGCGCTGAACTGGCAGAGCAGGTTGCTGCCCCGTCACGTTTGTGGGTGGAAGAAGTCGAAGCCGGCCTGCGCCCGGTTCCTTCCTCTCTGTATCGCGCTTATGCCGTTCAATTTGGTGTTCCGGTTGCCGAATTCGCTGCAGAGTGTCTGAGACACTATGATCACAACGCTTACAACGCGTTGTTCGGTGATCAGCCTGCACAGCAGCTTTCGCACGCCGCATAACGATGACACCAAATCAGGTGTAACGAACGAAGCCCGGGTTCCCCGGGCTTTTTTGTGTTCGGACGCCGCCCCGCGGAGCAAACCGGCGCTCAAGACATTCGATTGGCACCACAAGACTTCATAATGCTCAAAACGGCCTCTGCGGTCCCCTGACCGGACCAGAGCGTTTCGGCGTAAAGGCCACCCGTAATTGCCGCCAACCCACGCAGGACGTTCGCCGTGTGAAAATTCGCAGCGTCGCTGAGGCCGTTCGTTGGAACATGGACAACCGATATCCGAATATCCTTGGACAGTGCGTCATCGGCATAGGCCAGCGCACGACGGTCATCGACACCGGGTTCAAAGAGATCGTCAAATCCACCCGGCACATTATCAGTAATCAGAACCAGAATTCTTGTGTGCGCCTCCCAATCCCCGGAAAAGGTACCTTCCTGGGCGCGTCCGTCAGGCGGTAGTGTGTTAACGGCCGTATTTACCGCCTCATCAGAGGCTTCGGGACCGCCGCCGCCGCCAGCTGCACGCAAGGATTTGATGGACCGGCGCAAGGCCTCTGCCTTTTCCCGCGGGGTCGGCTCAGCATTCAGGTCCTGAACCACTCTCACACTGTCGTCGAAAGCCACCAGTCCTAATCGGAACTTGCCCTCGGACAGTTCTTCAACCAGATCGACGATGGTGACGGATTCCCGTTTCATCTCGCCGATTGCCAAAGCCAGGGAGAAGGTTGTGTCGATCAGGAAGACCAGATCGATGGATCCGCAGCGAACAGTGACTTCATCAGCATTCTGGGTAAGATTCCCCTGCGTAACATCAGAGGGGGCTTCGGCCTTAACCGGTGTCAGCGCTGCAAGAGAGAGTGCAGTGGACATCAACAATGACTTAAACAAACGCATTTCAGCACCCCGTTTCAGCAGGTGGTGAGGGCCTTCGCGCCGGTCCCGTTTGTTGTCGCCTACAGGGCGTCGACGGACAGGCGCATTACCGTATTGTGGCCCTGGGTCACTGTGTTCAACAAAGATGGAACCTGGGTCAGGATATTCTCTGCATAAAAACGCGCAACAGTTCTTTTATTCGCATAGAACTCCATATCGCCTTCACCGGCCTCGGTCTTTTCCATTGCGATGCGCGCTGCTTTGGCCATTACAGAGCCACCGGCGGTCATGCCCAGCATCTTCAAAATGGTTGTTGAGGCGGATTGCGCAGCATCCGGGTCCTTGGCACCTTCGTCCAACAGCCATTCGATCGCGTTTTCCAGCGCATCCACAGCCGGCGCAAAATGGGCCCGAACTGCACTGACATCTGGGTCATCAATCGCGTTGAGCCCGTTAATCTGGGAATGCAATTCGTTCAGATATTCTTCGATTGCGGTCCCGCCATCCCGCAGGATCTTGCGATGAACCAGATCGATCGCCTGGATGCCGTTGGTGCCCTCATAGATGGGCAGAATGCGGGAATCTCGCATATGCTGGGCCGCACCGGTTTCTTCGATAAAGCCCATACCGCCATGAACCTGTACACCCATAGAAGACAGCTCAACAGCCAGATCCGTGAACCATCCCTTGATGACCGGTGTCATAAGGTCAACCCGGCGCTCTGCCCAACCGGACCAGCTTTCCTCTTCATGCCGGTATGAGATGTCCAGCATGGTCATGGTATCCAGGATCAGCGCGCGCATCGCCTCACAATAGGCTCGCATCGTCAGCAGCATGCGCCGAACATCAGCGTGATTGGCGATTGGGGCAGCGCCCTTGATGCCGGATGTGGGTGCATTGCCCTGTTTCCGTTCAAGGGCGAAATCACGAGCCTGTTGATAAGCGCGTTCTGAAATGGAAAGTCCCTGAAGACCAACATTCAGCCTCGCATTGTTCATCATAGTGAACATGCAATTCAGGCCCTTGTTTTCTTCCCCGATCAGATAACCGATAGCGCCATCATTGTCGCCATAAGCCATGACGCAGGTCGGGCTGCCTTTGATGCCCAGTTTGTGCTCTACAGACACGCAACGCAGATCGTTGCGGCCACCCAGCGTCCCATCTTCGTTCACCAGATATTTCGGTACCAGGAAAAGGGAGATACCGCGGGTTCCCTCAGGGGCATCCGGCAGGCGGGCGAGGACCAGATGGACAATGTTTTCCGCCATCTCATGTTCGCCGTACGTTATGTAGATCTTCTGACCTCGGATCAGATAGTGGTCACCCTGCGGTTCGGCCTTTGTTTTTAAAAGGTTAAGGTCCGAGCCAGCCTGCGGCTCTGTCAGGTTCATCGTACCGGTCCATTCACCGGATACCAGTTTCTCGAGATAAAGCGACTTCAACGCGTCACTGCCATGGGCGGTCACCGCTTCAACGGCCCCCAGGTTGAGAAGCGGGCAGAGACCCCAGGCCAGACTTGCCGACTGCCACATTTCCTGAACCGCGGTTGCGACCGTCCAGGGCAGGCCCTGACCACCGAATTCCGGGTCAAACGGGATAGAGTTCCAGCCGCCTTCTACATATTGCTGATACGCTTCTGCAAAACCGTCTGGTGTGCGGACAACCCCGTTTTCCACTTTGCTGCCCTGCTGGTCCCCAGCCCAGTTCAGAGGGGCAATGACGCCATGTGCCATTTTGTGGGCTTCTTCGAGGATCTGATCAACAAGTTCGGACCCCACCTCGTCGCAACCGGGCAATGCCTGCAACTGGGTCAGAAGCCCCATATCCTGCAGCACGAAGTTCATATCTTTCACTGGTCCTGAATAGGGTATCATTGTCGTTCCTGTCCCTGAAAACCGGGTATTTTGCCCGTGAACTGTCTCGTTCCTGTTAGAGGTTTATCACCTTACCCGGATTCATCAAATGCTGCGGATCTAGGGTGTTCTTGATCATACGCATAAGATCGAGTTCGAGCTCTGATTTATATCGGGTCAACTCATCGCGCTTGAGTTGACCGATGCCGTGCTCCGCGCTGATGGAACCCTGCAACTCGTGGGTGATGTCATGAACAATTGTGTGCAACTCGTCGGCTAGGGCCGAGAATGCAGCAGCATCCATACCGGGGGGTGATGAGATGTTGTAGTGAATATTCCCGTCTCCGACATGGCCAAACGGATAGGGCCTGATGCTCGGATAGGCCGCTTCCAGCGCGGCACCGGATCGTCTGATAAAGGTCGGAACCGAGCTGACGGGAACAGATACGTCATGTTTGATAGAAGGACCTTCCATTGGCTGGGCCGCGACAATTGCCTCCCGCAGGAACCATAGATCCGTTCTTTGCTGTTCGGACTGCGCGAAAACCGCGTCCACGACGATACCCTCTTCAAAGGCCTCTTCCAGCAGGCCCTCCAAGGCGTCCTGCATGGCCGTGCCCGCCGCGAGGCCGGAAAATTCCATAAGAACGGTCCAGTCGTAATCACCCTCGAGCGCGCGTTTGGCCGTTGCTACATGGCGATAGGCATAGTCCAGGGTGATGCCTGCCATCAGTTCAAAGCTGCTCAACGCGTCGCCACTTGCAGCACGGGCGCGGGACATCAATTCGAGGCAGGCGTCCAGGTCACGCAGGGCACAGAGTGCTGTCGCGCGTTCCTTCGGAAGAGGGAAGAGTTTCAATGTGGCGGCAGTGATAATACCAAGCGTACCTTCGGACCCGATATAAAGATGCTTGAGGTCGTAACCCGTGTTGTCCTTGCGCAGTCGACGCAGTCCGTTCCAGATCTCGCCATTGGGAAGTACAACTTCCAGGCCCAAAACCAGCTCTCTGGTGTTGCCATAACGCAGAACGTTGATGCCCCCGGCGTTCGAAGCGATATTGCCGCCGATCATACAGGATCCCTCAGCCCCCAGACTGAGCGGGAACAGTCGGTCGGCGGCGCTTGCCGCATCCTGCACGTCTTTCAATATGACGCCGGCCTCAACCGTCATGGTGTAATCAGCCGGATCCAGATCACGGATTTTGTTCATCCGGGCAAGGGACAGCAGAACCTGATGCCCTGATGCGTCAGGAGTTGCCGAACCGACACGTGATGTGTTCCCGCCTTGGGGTACGATCGGTATGCCCGCATTCCGGCAGGTGCGGACAATTTCGGCGACCTGTTCTGTATTTTCCGGTCGCGCCAGAAGGGCACAGGCACCGTGATAATACTCGCGCGTATCGACCAGAAGCGGCGCCAGAACATCGCTATCCTGAGACCACCCTTTTTCGCCCAAGAGCTCTTTCAGGGTATCGATTGCCGCCTGTTTTACGGCGTCATCAGGAAACGGATTTGAACCGTCTGGTGCCATTAAAAATTCTCCAGAACTTTGTTTCTTGCGCAAGTGTCCATCAAAGTTGGATGCAGCATCGATCGGATCGGAACCTCTTGGAAGAGGGGCAACCCGGACACGGCCCTCGTTAGGGGATGGACGATACCATAGTCACCCCTTTATATACCCTGCGTTCAGCAGAGGCCAAGAGGGCTGGGGCACTGTGCCGCTGATCTCTCTTGCTTGAAACCGGCCTTCTTGCGACGGATGGGTGAGTGTAATTTGCATAGTGATTTCAGTGGGCTGCGGTTCAATGCTGCCGCCGCTGAGTTCAGAGATCGGGGCGTTTGGTGGATCAGGTTCTTTCATCAGTACTTGGAAATTTTCTGTCGCCGGCGATTCTCGCTTTCATTCTGGGTGCTTTGGCGGGATTTCTCAAAAGTGATCTCGAAATTCCAGAGGCCATTGCCAAGGGCCTTTCCATCTATCTGATGTTCGCCATCGGTTTGAAGGGTGGGGCAAGCCTGGCGGCATCACAGGTCGGTATTGAGGTGTTGCCGGTCTTCGTTGCCGCCTTCGCGTTAAGCTTCTTTATTCCCTTTGTCGCCTTTTACCTTTTGAAACTGACGACCAGGCTTAGTCGAGAGAATATGGGCGGGGTGGCCGCGCATTACGGTTCTGTCAGCATTGTCACCTATGTGACGGCGACGGAATTCCTCAAGACATCGGGCATCGGCTTCGAAGCCTACATGGTCGCGGTCGTCGCGTTGATGGAAACACCCGCAATCATATCCGGTCTGATGCTGGCCCAGGGTAAGGGGGCCGGAAACGCGGCATCTGGCAAAGAAGGCAAAAGCAAAATCAACAAGGATCTGATGCGGGAAATCCTGTTCAACGGATCCATTGTCCTTTTGTTGGGGGGATTTGCGATCGGTTGGGTCACCGGCCCGGACGGATTGGACAAGGTATCTGGCCTGTTTGTGGATCCGTTCCAGGGCGTCCTGTGCCTTTTCCTGCTTGATATGGGGCTGGTGGCTTCTCACAGGATCCGGGCATCAAGGGCTCTCAGCCTGCCGGTTGTGGTGTTTGGCCTTTACATGCCGGTGATCGGCGCGGGTTTGGGCATGATATCCGGCTTTATAGTGGGTTTGAGTGCCGGCGGAATTGCGCTGCTCGCGATCCTGTCTGCGAGTGCGTCCTATATCGCCGTACCTGCTGCAATGCGTCTTGCCCTGCCAAAGGCCGATCCGGGCCTTTATATCCCGCTCTCTCTGGGTATTACGTTCCCGTTTAACATCGTGATTGGCATCCCGCTCTATACAGGGCTGGTGCTGGCGCTGGTGGGCTAGAAAGGCTTGATGAAGGGTTGAAGATATGACCGAGGAATTCAGAATTTATAAAAAGAAGAAGATTGAAATTGTCGTGGAGGCCCTGTTCTCGTCGCGCGTCCTGACCGCTTTGGAAGAAGCAGGGGCAAAGGGACATTCGCTTGTTCCGAATTTAAGGGGAAGAGGAGCCCATGGTTTGCGTCGTGGCGCCGGACTAAGTGCTGCCTTCGATAATGTGATGATCATCTGTCTGGTTGATGAAAGCCTTGCGACAAAGATCATGGCGGCAGCCCGAGATGCGATTGGGGATGGTGTCGGCATCATATACGCATCCGACGTTGAAGTGCTGCGGGACGAGCATTTCTAAGAAGACACCCCTGTCAGGACCGATAAGCAAATCAGCTATTCGGGCAGATCTCGCGGCGCAGATGCACGCTTTAGCCGGTCATTTATGGCAAGGCCCAAACCGGAATGCGGGATCGGGGCTACGGCAATCCCCACATGCCCCTCTGTATCGGCGCGATGAAGCATGGAAAACAGGTTTGCTGCGGCCTCCAGAAGATCTCCGGTTGCGCTGAGCGTCATGCCCGTGCCCTCGATCTCACCGAAACCGATCAGTAACTCGCCCGGTTCTGCCTCTGTTGCATTTAACCGTACCGATGCACTGGGCGCGTAATGTGACTTTAACAGACCCGGGGCCAGTCTGGGCTGGTTTCCCAAACCGTCATCTGCGGCTTCTGTTGTTGCGAGCGGGGAGTCAAGGACGGCTTCTATCTCTTCCGCTGAGACGCCGCCAGGGCGCAGCAATGTAACCTTCGTCGAATCAGAAAGGTCAAGAATCGTTGATTCGACCCCGATCTCTGTTGGACCTCCATCCAGGATGAGGTCAACATTCTGGCCCAAAGAGTCCGAAACATGATGGGCCTGAGTGGGTGAAATCTTGCCGGATCGATTTGCACTGGGGGCGGCAAGGGGTATCTCACTTACGCCCAATAATTGGTTGGATACGTTGTGATCGGGAACGCGCATTGCGACACTGTCCAAGCCCGCGCTGACCAGTTTGGAAAGAGTGGTGTCATCGCGTCGTTTCAGAACGAGCGTGAGCGCTCCCGGCCAAAAATGCCGTGCGAGCAGGTGTGCCCGCTCGTCCATTTCGGCATGTTCCAATACCGCCTCGGTCGATTTCACATGCACTATCAAGGGGTTGAAACTTGGACGCCCCTTGGCTGCAAAGATACGTGCGACGGCTCTTTCATCCCTGGCATCGGCCCCCAGGCCATAAACCGTTTCTGTGGGAAAGGCGACAAGTCCTCCGTTCCTCAAAACCTCTATAGCGTTTCCAATGCCCGCGGCGTCCGCCGGTACCGTGCCTTTCGGCAGTGACGTTTTCGTATCATCTGTGCTCATCACGCCGGGTTATGCAGCCTGAAGATATGGTTTGCCAAGAGGAGAGTCACTTTCTTGGTTCGTGCGGTCGAGACAGCCCAAATCGCTGTTCTGTTTTTCAGGCTTTTCGCAAGTGCGAAATGATGCGATTTTATGGGTGTTACCCATCTGGCTGACAGTGGGTTCGTAATCTGATCGGCATGGCATCTTTGGGGGTGTTCTGAATGGCAAAAATCATCACGGTGGCGCAGCAAAAAGGTGGCGCGGGTAAATCAACACTGGCGGCACATCTCGCGGTTGCCTGGATGTTGTCCGGTAAATCGGTGGCACTGGTGGATATCGACCCACAGGGAAGCCTGTCTCGCTGGTTTGAAACCCGCGCGGAAACCCTGGGCGCTGATAAGACGGGACTGACCTTTGAACAGGTCACCGGATGGCGGACCCAAAAAGCGGTGGAGACACTGGCCAAGGATCATGATGTTGTTGTCATAGACAGTCCCCCGCATGCGGAAACGGAGGCGAAAATTGCCATTCGTACAGCCGATCTGGTTGTTGTGCCGTCGCAGCCCAGCCCCCTGGATGTCTGGGCCACCTTGCCGACGCTGGAGGTTGCCGCAAAAGAAAAGTCACCGGTGATGATCGCGTTGAACCGTGTTCCCCCGCGATCGTCGCTTACAGCGCAAATGGTTGAGAAACTCGGAGAATATGATGCAAAGGTCTCTAAAACCACGATTGGCAACAGGGTGGCTTTTGCAGATTCCATGGCGTCCGGACGGACAGCGCTGGAGACCAAACCATCGAGCCTTGCGGCTCAAGAGTTAAAAGCCTTGGCGAAAGAACTGTTCAGAACAACCTGACAAGCCGCCGAACAAAATCCACCTCTGAATTAGGGGTTTCTTGGTTTTTGGATATAATGGCACCAGACCAGACGTTTACGCGTCGCTAATCCTTGCTGGGGGGAACGGCCGGATTGACTACTCTGGAAGTCCAGATGGTGATTGTGTTCGTGCTGATTGGCGGAACACTTCTGTTATACATGACCGAGGCATTGCCACTTGAATTGACCTCGTTCGCGGCAATTTGCGCTCTGCTGGTTATTTTTCACGTCTATCCGGTGATCGGCCTTGATGGTCAGAGCGTCTTGACGCCCAGTGTCCTGTTGGCGGGGTTTGCCAGTCCGGCGCTGCTGACGGTGCTTGCGTTGTTGGTACTTGGGGAAGGGCTGGCGCGGACAGGCGTCCTGGATAATGTCGCCGTCACGGTTCAGCGTATGGCAAAGGGCAAGGCGATTGTCGCCTTGTCGATGGTGCTGATCATTGTCCTGACTGTCAGTGCGCTTTTGAACAACATCCCGGTCGTTGTAATCTTTGTTCCCATCATGCAGGCGCTCTGCGTTCAGTCGGGACGATCGCCCAGTAGATTTATGATGCCGCTGTCCTTTGCGGCCATCCTGGGCGGGATGACCACACTTATTGGATCGTCGACCAATATTCTGGTGTCGACAGAGCTGGTTGAGCTGGGCGAAACAGGGTTTTCGTTTTTCTCTTTCACGCTGCCCGGCCTGGTCGTTGCTGGTGCGGGTATGCTTTATGTCCTGTTCATTGCGCCTCGGCTCCTGCCAGAAAGCTCCGGGAGCACCGCGCAGGATATCGCATCTGGAAAACAGTTTAAGGCGGGCATCACGGTTCAGGCTGGATCACGGTTTGAAGGGATGACGCCGGTCAGCGGGTTCTTTGCGGAAATTCCGGGGGTCACGGTTTTGGCGGTTTACAGGGGCCGGGATCAGTTTTTGCCGCCTTATGATGATATTGAACTGGCAGCTGGCGACGTTTTGATCGTTGCGGCACCCCGCGATGATTTGCGGGAAACCGTCAAGGATGACCCAACCGCCTTGCATCCCAGATTACTCTTCCAGACAGACGGGAATGAGGATGAACCCGGGCGCTGGGTTGGCGGCGGTCAGATGTTGGCCGAGGCGATCATTAAGCCCGGCAGCCGGATGTCAGGACGCACATTGCGACAGATCGGATTTCGGCATGTCCATAATTGTGTTGTGGTGGGTGTTGAGCGGCGGTCGCGCATGTCACGAATACCCATCCAGGATGTCCCTCTGGAAGGGGGCGACATCCTTCTGATCCAGGGGCGCAGGGCAGATATAGAGGCCTTGCGCGGTGATCCAGAAGTTATCCTGATGGAATGGTCCAGCGAGACTCTCATAGAGCCGTATCACGCCAAGCGTGCTGCGGGTATCTTCGCCGGTGTGGTCATCGCAGCTGGAACCGGTGTGGTGCCAACCGAAATCGCGGCTCTTTCCGGGGCGGCGGCCATGGTGCTGTTTGGGGCACTCACGCTGGATGATGCGATCAGGGCACTGGATACGAAGGTCGTCTTTCTGATTGCCGCAGCCCTGTCCCTTGGGGCGGCAATGCATGAAACCGGCGGGGCATCATTCCTGTCTGACATTCTTCTCGCTGTGCTAGGGCAATCCAGCCCGGCCGTCGTGTTGAGTGGGTTTTTCCTGCTTGTCGCGGTTTTGGCGAATATTCTGTCGACAAAGGCAACGGCGGTCCTTTTTACGCCAATTGCCGTTGCAGTAGCTCATAAACTGGAGATCCCTGTTGAACCCTTTGCGGTGGCTGTGGTCTTCGCCGCAAACTGCAGTTTTGCCAGCCCGGTCGGATATCAGACCAACCTGATCGTAATGGGCCCTGGCGGATATCGGTTTCAGGATTTTATGAGGGTGGGAATACCACTTCTTCTCATTTGCTGGCTTGCTTTTTCTTTCTTTGCGCCATGGTATTACGGTCTGTGATCACATCCGGTTTGTAGGGTTCCCGTGGATATAGAGACAGTAAAGAAATGGTACTGGATACGCCGTGCCATGAACAAATTGCGCAGGCGACCGAAAGAGCGTTCTGAGAAGCTCGGTGCGGTCATTGCCGATCAAAAGATTGATGTTGTCCTTGATGTCGGCGGGAACCACGGCCAGACCGGCCAGTTGATGCGCGAGATCGGGTTTAAAGGGCGCATCGTTTCCTTTGAACCCTTGCCGAGCGCGCATGCCATCCTTTCGGAAAAGGCGTCGTCAGACCGACTTTGGGAAGTAGCGCCCCGAACAGCTATCGGCGACACCGAAGGGACGGCAATCATCCATGAAAGCGAAGCCAGTGACGTCAGCTCGATACTGCCGGCGACGGCGGAAATGCACGCAGCCTTCCACAAGACGCGCGTAATCGGAGACATTGAAACGGAGGTCAAGACCCTTGACTCGCTGTTTGATTCCTACGTGAAACCTGGCGAACGGGTATTGTTGAAAGTCGACACCCAAGGGTACGAAAAGGCGGTTCTTGAAGGGGCTTCAGCCTCACTCGACAAAATAGCGGGCATCCGTATCGAACTGTCTCTGTTTGCGCTCTATGAAGGGGAAACACCGTATCTGGAACTTCTTCAGATGCTCGAAAGAAAAGGTTTTGAGACCTATATGCTGACAGAGACGAACTTTTCCGTTGATTTGCGCAGACAATTGCAGATTGACGCCCTGATGTTTCGAACAACGGCCTGATCGATTACGTCACAACTGAAATCCCCGTAAATCCCGGACTTTTTGCCGCATTCCATTGACCATGGCGCGGTGATTGGGTATTGACCACACTCTTTCCACATTGTCTTGATCGACGCTGCGCTAACCCCACGTCTAGCGCTGCAGCAATGTGAACTGGCTACAGGAAA
Source organism: Alphaproteobacteria bacterium (assembly GCA_963691885.1). Classification (GTDB taxonomy): domain Bacteria; phylum Pseudomonadota; class Alphaproteobacteria; order UBA8366; family Aestuariispiraceae. The sequence continues at coordinate 4,525,004 of OY829843.1, read as the reverse complement.
AGGACGCAACAGTGACGGTTACCTCTGACATGCCCACCATAAAGCCGACCCGGCCGTTTTTCTCGTCGGGACCATGCGCGAAACATCCAGGTTATTCCGTTGCGGAATTGGAAGGGGCATTGCTTGGTCGATCTCACCGGTCGGGACCGGCGAAGGCGCGCATAATAGAGGTCATCGACAAGACCAGATCCATTCTCGGGATACCAGATGACTATCGCATCGGTATCGTCCCGGCCTCGGATACGGGCGCGATCGAGATGGCCATGTGGTCGATGCTGGGCGAACGCGGTGTTGATATCCTGTCCTGGGAAAGTTTCGGTCAGGGCTGGGTGAGTGATGTCACCAAGCAACTGAAGCTGGGAGATGTGCGTCATCTCAGCGCCGAATATGGCTTTCTTCCGGATTTGGGCACGGTTGACTGTGACAGGGATGTTGTCTTCACCTGGAACGGTACGACCAGCGGTGTCTGCGTTCCCAATGGTGACTGGATTAACACGAACCGCAAAGGACTGACCCTGTGCGACGCGACCTCGGCCGCATTTTCCATGACGCTTCCCTGGGACAAGCTCGATGTAACAACCTGGTCGTGGCAGAAGGCGCTGGGTGGTGAAGCGGCCCATGGCATGCTGGTTTTGTCGCCGCGCGCCGTTGAGCGGCTTGAGAATTACACACCGCCCTGGCCGCTGCCAAAGATCTTTCGGATGACGAAGGGCGGCAAATTGATTGAAGGCATTTTCAAAGGTGAAACAATCAACACACCGTCAATGTTATGCGTTGAAGACGCTGTCAAAGCACTGGAATGGGCGGAATCAATTGGTGGCCATGGCGGCATGATTGCGAGATCCCAAGCGAACCTCGCTTCTGTTGAGGCCTGGGTGGCTGACCGTCCGTGGGTGGATTTTCTGTCAGATGCGGTTGAGACACGCTCCTGCACTTCGATCTGTCTGACCCTGGTGGAGACTGAGACCCTGTCGGGTGAGGCACTGGCCGCCGCGCCCAAGAAGATGGCCAAACTGCTGGAAGAGGTTGTTATCGCCTATGATATCAACGGGCACCGTGACGCGCTGCCAGGCTTGCGCCTGTGGGGCGGTGCAACGGTTGACAGTATGGACATGGCGACACTGATGCCGTGGCTGGACTGGGCCTATGCAAAGGTCACTTCCGAAGCCTGATTTCTGAAGATATTACTGAATTTTTCGAAAGGCACTTCCATGCCCAAGGTACTAATTTCCGACAAGCTGTCTGAACGCGCAGTAGAAATATTCAAGGAGCGCGGCGTAGATGTCGATTATCGGCCAGGGTTGGCGGCGGAGGAACTGAAATCCGTGATCGACGAGTATGACGGCCTGGCGATCCGTTCTGCGACCAAAGTGACAAGTGAAGTCCTGGCGAGCGCCCCCAATCTCAAAATTGTCGGGCGCGCCGGCATTGGTGTTGACAATGTTGATCGCGATGCAGCGACGGCGGCGGGTGTCATCGTGATGAACACACCATTTGGGAATTCGATCACAACAGCAGAACACGCGATTTCAATGATGATGTCGGTCGCCCGACAAATCCCCATGGCAAACGCCTCTACCCATGCCGGGAAATGGGAAAAGTCCCGTTTCATGGGGGTTGAGCTTTACGGCAAAGTTCTGGGGCTTGTCGGGGCCGGGAATATTGGCGCAATCGTCGCTGATCGTGCCCAGGGTCTGAAAATGCGGGTTATTGCGTTTGATCCATTTCTGTCAAACGAGCGGGCAGAGGAAATCGGCGTGGAGCGGGTTGAACTCGACGAACTTTATCGTCGCGCAGACTTTATCACCATCCATACACCGTTGACCGATCAGACGCGCAATCTTCTGGACGCTTCGGCCTTCAAGAAGATGAAAAAGGGCGTACGCATCGTCAATTGCGCCCGTGGCGGCATTATTGACGAGACCGCGCTTGTAGAGGCCCTCAATGCCGGGGTGGTCGCCGGGGCTGCACTGGATGTCTTCGCCGATGAGCCAGCCCGTGAAAACCCGCTATTTGGCCGTGACGACGTTGTTGCTACGCCTCATCTGGGTGCTTCAACGGCTGAAGCCCAGGAAAATGTCGCCATTCAGGTTGCAGAGCAAATGTCCGATTATTTGCTGACCGGGGCGGTGACAAATGCGCTCAACATGCCATCGGTCAGTGCCGAAGATGCTCCACGTTTGCGTCCCTATATGAAGCTGGCTGAACAGTTGGGCAGTTTTGCGGGGCAGGTGACTGAGAACGGTCTGAAATCTGCCACAATCGAGTTTGAAGGGTCGGTTGCCGCACTGAATATCCAGCCCCTGGTTCAGGCCGCGATTGCCGGATTGCTTCGCCCGTTCTCGGACTCGGTAAACATGGTAAACGCGCCTGTTATCGCCCGTGAGCGGGGCATCCGGATTGGTGAGGTGAAACGCGATGGGGCGGGTGATTACCAGACGCTGATTCGTATTTCGGTGGAGACGGACAAATTCACACGGTCAATCTCCGGCACCCTGTTCGGTGGGGATAAACCCCGTGTTGTCGAGATCAAGGGCATTCAGGTCGAGGCGGCTTTGTCCCCTCATATGCTTTATATCACCAATACGGACAAGCCGGGTCTGATCGGTGCACTGGGCTCACTCCTGGCGGCTAAGGGCATGAATATCGCCAGTTTTCATCTGGGGCGTGCCGATGCCGGAGGGCACGCGATAGCGCTGATCGAACTGGACGAACGCATGTCAGATGACGTGTTGAACGAGGTCTGCGCGCTACCCTTGGTCACACAGGCAAAGCGTCTGACGTTTCTCTGATTCTGCTCCCAGGTAGCAACACCGCGCGTTCACGCATTTGGGAAGCCGGTGTTATTTGGCCGGATTTGCTTTCCGTGACATAGTTGTTTTGGGGGGAATGCCACATTCCCTGCCCGCGACGACACATATCTGCGGAGACGGCAATGTCATTGAAAGACCTTCGGGGGGTTCCGGTTTCAACCAGCAACGCTGCATCACTCGAAGGGTTCGATGCGGCCCATTTTGAGCTGTTGCATTACCGGGGCGATCCGGTGGGCATGATCGAAGCCGTCCTTTCCAAAGATCCAGAGTTTGTTATGGGGCATGTCTTTAAGGCAGGCGTTCTGACCCAGGCGATGGAGGTCCGCATCTATCCGGATTTTGTTGCCTCTGTTGAAGCCGCCGAAGCGCTTTGGGAAATCGCCAATGAGAGAGAGCGCGGCCACATTATAGCCGTGCGCCGCTGGCTGGATGGTGATTTCTACGGTGCGGTTGATGCCTGGGATCAGGTGTTGGTTGATTATCCGCGTGACCTTCTTGCCTTGCAGATGAGCCATCTCTCTGACGTCCTGCTGGGCGATACGATCAATCAGCGTGACCGTGTGACCCGCGTTATGCATGCCTGGAACGAAGGTGTACCAGGGTATAATTTTGTCCTGGGTTTCCTGTCGTTCGGTCTGGAAGAAAACGGGGATTATGCCGCTGCTGAAGAGGCTGGTCGCCGGGCGGTATCGATCGACCCGCAGGATGCATATGGCATTCATGCTGTTGCACATGTCCTGGAGATGATGGGCCGCCAGGATGGCGGGATCCGCTGGCTGAACGATCGCGTCGGCGATTGGAGCCAGGGGAATTTTTCCAGTCATCTCTGGTGGCATCTTTCGCTATATCACCTGGACATTTGTGACTATGACCGCTGCCTCGAAATCTTCGATGACAAGCTGCAATCTGACGATCAATCCGGTGACAAGTATGAGGAGTTGGACGCCGCGTCACTGCTGTGGCGGTTGAACCTCTTCGGGGTGGATGTCGGCGCGCGTTGGTCGAGATTGGCACAGAAGTGGGCCCATGCGGCGGAAGATACACTGTACGCGTTCAACGACGTGCACGCCATGATGACATTTGTTGCCAATGGCGATGACGAACTTGTCCGGCGCGTTCTGGACGCGAACGAACGTTATGTGCGCAGCGAGGACGATTCGAACGTTGCGATGACCCGGGAGGTCGGGTTGCCCTTCTGTCGCGCGATTGAGGCATTTGCGAAGGGTGATTATGCCGGTGCGGTAACACAGTTGCGGCCCATTCGTTATCAGACAGGCAAGCTTGGAGGATCCCACGCGCAACGTGATATCATACATTTGACCCTGATTGAGGCCGCGCTTCGGTCTGGTGAGTTTAAACTGGCCAGGGCGCTGATTTCCGAGCGGACCCAGACCAAAAAGACAAGTCCGCAAAACTGGCTTATGGCTGCGAGGGCTTTTGAAGGATGCGGTGATGTGACGGGGTCAGAATGTGCCCGCGCCAAGGCTCAGGCGCTGAAACTGGATACGAAACCCAGTTTACGGGTCGCATAGCGCCTAATCACTGCAAATTGGCGGTTCTTCGCCTTTGGCACTCTTGTTTCAGTCAGTGAAAACCTGTACCTGTCTGCGCGTTGCATGGGGGGATCAGCCCCTTTTCATCCCGAACATTTAACGTTCGCAGACAGGGTCCGTTTTGATGATTGATCAGGCACTACGCTCGTTGCTGCCAAATGGCCTCAAGGACAATTTGGCGCCTCAGGCCGCACACGAAGCTGACGTCATGGACTGTCTGATGGCGTCTTTCCTGTCCTACGGTTACGAACGGGTTGATCCGCCACTCGTTGAGTTTGAGGAAAATCTTCTTGATGGGGTCGGCGCGGGCATGGGGCAGCATACGTTCCGTCTGATGGATCCTGTAAGCCAGAAAATGATGGGTGTTCGCGCGGATATGACGCCGCAGGTTGCCCGCATTGCCGCAACCCGCCTTGTAAACTCCCCACGGCCTCTCCGCCTGGCCTATGGTGGATCAGTGCTTCGGGTTCGGGGGAGCCAGCTGCGTCCGGAAAGACAGTTTCGAGAGGCAGGCTGCGAGCTGATCGGCGTTGATACGGCGGCGGCGGATGCAGAAACGGTCGTTCTGGCAGCTTCTTCACTGATGGGGATCGGGGTTCCGAATTTATCGGTGGATCTTTCCTTGCCAAGTCTGGTCGGTTTGATCTGTGAGGGGACAAATACCTCAATCGAGACAGTAGAAGACGCGCTAGACCGCAAAGATGCCTCCGGACTGGAAGGGGTTGATGCAAAGGTGCGGGATATTCTGAAGGCATTGCTGCATGCGACGGGACCGGCTGATCAGGCATTATCTGTTATGTCCGGACTGGATTTACCTGAACCGGCGGCGGCAGAAGTTACGAGGCTGCGCGACGTTGTGGATCTGATCGCGCAGGCAAAACCGGATTTGATCGTGACTGTCGATCCTGTGGAACATCGGGGTTTTGAGTATCAGGACGGCGTGAGCTTCACGATCTTTGCCCGGAATGTGAGGGGTGAAATAGGACGGGGTGGCCGCTACAATCGGGTTGGCACGGCCGAGCCGGGGACCGGGTTTACCCTGTATTTGGACACGGTCATGCGGGCCATTCCATCCAGACCGGCCTTGAGAAAAATCTTCCTGCCCGCTGGCGAGGCGCAGACGACGGCAGATCAATTGAGGGCTGAAGGGCACGTTGTCCTCGTCGGTCTTGAGCCGTCAGCTAATCCGGTTGAAGAAGCGAAGCGATTGTTGTGTTCAGATATTTATCTGGATGGGTCGGTTCAGGAACTAGAAAATTTGTAAGCAGATTTCGGCCATGGGCCGGGCTTTGAACAGAAAGGGCAGTCACTTTGTCAAATGTGGTCGTAATCGGGTCCCAGTGGGGTGATGAGGGTAAAGGCAAGATTGTCGACTGGCTGTCGGATCGCGCCGATGTGGTTTGCCGGTTTCAGGGCGGTCACAATGCCGGGCATACACTGGTTATTGACGGCACTGTTTATAAGTTGAGCCTCTTGCCCTCTGGCGTTGTACGTCCGGGCAAAACCTCTGTCATCGGGAATGGGGTTGTTGTCGACCCATGGGCACTGCTCGAAGAAATCGAACGGATTGCCGATCAGGGCGTTGAGATAACGCCAACGACACTCAGAGTCGCGGAAAATGCCGTCTTGATCCTGCCGGTGCATCGGGCAGTTGATAAGGCAAGAGAACTGGCCCGTGGTGAAAACAAGATCGGCACGACGGGTCGTGGTATCGGTCCGGCTTATGAGGATAAGGTTGCGCGCCGGGCGATCCGCATTTGCGATCTGACAGATCCAAGCACACTGGAGCAGCGTGTTGACGCGCTGTTGGCCCACCACAACGCCCTGTTGAAAGGCTATGGCGAAGTGACATTTGACCGTGAAGACATGATCCGCGAGCTAAATGAAATTGCACCGCGCATTTCGCCTTATGCAGCGGTAACCTGGAAAATTCTTGATGAAGCGACACAGCGAAGCAAACGTGTGCTTTTCGAAGGCGCCCAAGGGGTCATGCTGGATGTCGATCACGGGACATATCCATTTGTGACCTCGTCCAACACGGGGTCGGGACAGGCCTCTGCCGGTTTGGGTGTAGGGCCAAGGTCCCTGGGCTATGTGCTGGGCATTACCAAGGCCTACACAACCCGTGTCGGGGCTGGTCCATTCCCGTCGGAGCTTGAGAACGAGATCGGTGAACGGCTTGGTGAAAGAGGGCACGAGTTTGGAACAGTGACAGGCCGTAAACGGCGCTGTGGCTGGTTTGACGCGGTACTGGTCCGGCAGGCTGCAAAAGTGTCCGGAATGGATGGCGTTGCTTTCACAAAGCTGGACGTTCTGGACGGTTTTGAGACTCTGAAGATTTGTATCGGCTATGAAATAGATGGTCGGCGCTATGACTATCTTCCATCCTCGGCGGGCCTGCAGGCCAGAGCCAAACCGATTTATGAAGAGCTCGAGGGATGGAGCGAAAGCACCTATGGTGCGCGTTCCTGGGCCGATTTGCCCGCAAAAGCCATCAAATATGTGCGCCGTGTGGAAGAGCTGATCGAAACACCTGTGGCATTGCTTTCCACCAGCCCTGAACGGGACGACACGATATTTGTTAAGGACCCATTCGCCGGATAAAGCACCGGTTGAAATAGTTCCTTTTAATAAAGCGATGTTCTTCGCATATCACTGAATCGTGCTACGATCTGGCGCTGTTATTGCATGCTGTTATTGCATGCCGTCTGTCATGCTTTGATTAATGGAGCATGTGCTTGGATACGCGGCATGGCAGGGTTCCGGTGATAGAGGGTTACACGGTCAAAGATGGCACTGAAGATTTCCAACACCAATGACACTGGTGGAGGCGATAAAGATACCGCCGAGGTGCACGGCAATGTCGTGGTCAAGGACCGGTTTGATATTAATATCGATCAACCCTTGCCAGCATTGGACAATGCACCGGCACTGGCCTTTAGGGTCACCCCAAGGCGGGACGTAACGCGAAGTATGTATGCGCTGGTCTGTGACCCGAAGTTACCACCGCGGACTGATCTGATTACCACAGTTCAGAAGGTAAAGAGCGAGGCTCTCTTCCGCGTTGTCGACTGGAGTATTGTGGACTGGGCCCCGGAAAATCGGCGGTGCCCTGTTGTTATCCTTGAACAACCAAAGGGGGAACGCGTTTTTCAGAACAGTGAGCATGTCCGAGAGAGGATGAATGAAGAGGAGCTGGCGCGTCACTTTATCGTGCCGGTTGCGGAACTGATGGTTTCCTTGTCTGAGCACAAGGTGACCCATCGTGCGATCCGCCCTGACAATCTGTTTTTTACTGACGACACCAAGACAACCATACAGCTGGGCGAATGCTTGAGTTCGCCGCCTGCAATGGTTCAGCCCGTCATTTGCGAACCGCTGGATTCAGCGATGTCCGCACCTGGCGGCAGGGGCGTGGGGCGGTCCAAGGACGATATGTATGCGCTTGGGGTCTGTATCCTGACGCTGTTGGCAGGCGAATACCCCCTGAAAGGCATGTCCGACGACGAAATAATTGAAGAAAAGACGATGATGGGGTCGTTTGGTGCAATGACCCAAATCCATCGGGTTTCCGCAACGATGGCCGAGGTCCTGCATGGCTTGCTGAATGACAATTACGATGAGCGATGGGACATTGATGACCTGATCATGTGGGCTAATGGGCGGCGTTTATCTCCAAAGCACTCTGCGGTCTCAGCCCGCGCGACCAGGGCCTATGTCATGGACGAAAAAGAGTATTGGACCGCTCGATCGCTCGCCCGTGCCATGAGCCTGCATTGGGAAGAAGCGAAACCGGTTCTGAATGACGGCAGTCTGGACGGATGGTTGCGGCGCAGCCTGGGTGAAGAGGCGAAAATCGAAGCTGTAAATTCTGCAAAAATGGGCCTTCCGCCGGAAGAGGATGATCGGATGCTGGCACGCACCATCATAGCCCTTGACCCGTCCGGCCCCATTCGGTTGCGCGGATTGGCGGCCACAATCTGGGGGTTGGGCAGTTTTGCGGCGCATTACGCCGATCAAGGTGAGGCCCGCAGTGCTTTTACCGGTCTGGTTACCATGTCGCTGGGTCAGTTCTGGCTGGATATGCAAATGCTGACGCGGGTAGACCCGCAACAGGAAGTCGCCAAAATTGAAAAACAGCGGCCAACACTTTTGAGGGTTGGCAGTGGATATGGGCTGGAGCGAGTCATTTATGAATTGAACATGTCCTATCCCTGTCGTTCGCCAATGTTTGATCGCGACTATGTCCCGACGCTGGAGCATGTCCTGCCGGCACTGGAGAGGCTTGCCGCCCCTGCACCAAAGGAGATGTCCCGTCTTGTGGACCGGGAAATAGCAGCGTTCGTCGCAACACATTCCCGCCGTGCTGTTGCGGATGAATTGCGTGCCATGGATGATGCTGACACCGCGCTGGCCGGTTTGGGCCAGGTGAGGTTGCTGGCCATTCTGCAAGATGCCCACTCACGCGGAATTCGCTTTCCGGCCGTTTCTGAGGCGGCGGCCAATCTTCTCATGCCGATGGTTGAGCGCTTCAATTCCCGGACCGCTCGGCGCATGGTACAGGAAAAGCTCAATAAAGCCGCCAGCGAAGGGCGCCTGGATAGACTGGTTGAGATTGCCGATGACTTGAATGCCCTGGAATCGGATAACAGGGCCTATCTCACGGCAACAAACTTTTATACCAAAACAGCGCTTGATTTGCTGAACCTGCGTCGTGATGTCCGTGAACAAAAAACCATTGCCGGTAATATCGGCGGGCAGATTTCTTCGGGAATCGCTGGCATCTTTGCGAGCGTCGCCTGTGTGATCTTTGCGGCTATCAAATTGATTTAGGACTGATCTATGGCAAAGGCACCGGCAAAGAAAGAAAAAGGGGGTGGGGGCAAGAAAGGCAGCTCCAAGGCGCTCGGTTATCTGCTTGCGCCAGCGATCGCGATCGTAGCCTACCCGACGCTGATCGTTGCCCTTGGCGGAATGATCCCTACCATCGTTGCCTATATCGTTGATAACCGCGAAGAACGCTTTGCTGCAAAGACGGTCGGGTATTTGAACGGTGCAGGCGTTTTCTTCGTCGTCTCGGAAATGTGGGTCGGGGAGCATACCTGGCAAAAGGCACTCGAATTGCTGTCTGATCCGTTCAACTGGTTATTGATGTTCGGCATGGCCAGTCTGGGATGGATTCTGTATTTCGCGTTACCGCCAATAGTGGCGGCCTATCTGAAAGTTGCAAATGAGCTGAAGTTGAAACAGCTCAATAAAGATCAGGCACGCCTGATTAAGGAATGGGGGGACGATGTTGCGCGCAACGCGCCGCCGATACCGGACGATTTCAATCAGGGGGCGGCAGGTGCGAAGGCAAGGGGCGCGGACAATGCGGCTGAAATGCCAGGAGATGCGCCGATGGGGACACGCGAGGAGAGTGTTGTAGAAGGTGAGGCGCGTAACGCCAACCAGGCCGCAAACTAGGACATCTTCACCTGTACGAAATCGCATGAGTGAAGATGAGAGGTTCTAGCCCGTCGCGGCAGTTGTTTCAGGCGATGAGACAGATTTGATCTGTTTGGCGGCGACGAATGAGGCGCCGTCCTTTGCGGGCAAGTCAACCCGACGGCACAAGCCCTGGATATACGCACCTGCTTCAATCGCGATCGTGTCGTGGTTGATGTCGCCGGTCACCCTGGCTGACGCTGTCAGTCTGATTTTCATGGCCGTGATCTGGCCATTCACGGTGCCTGAAACAACAACGTCATCACCGGTGATCGATCCATTAACGACAGCCCCTTTACCGATTGTGACTTGACCGCTCTTTATGTCGCCGTCCACCTGTCCGTCGACCTGGATGTCTCCGGAACTGTCGAGGTTGCCAATAATTGTCAGATTGCCGGCAATGATCGATGGCGGGACTGCTTTTTCGGCCACCGCCGGAGGGGCGCTTGGCTGAGATGCTGCTGGTTTGCTTTTGTCTTTCCCGAACATGAGTTCTGTCCAATCTCAGCCGTTTACAGCGAACCGGCCGGCTTCAATGATCTTGAGGGGATCTATCGGTTTGTCATTGATCCGAATTTCGTAGTGGATATGGGGTCCCGTACTCCGCCCCGTACTTCCAACCAAGCCGATTGTATCCCGGTGTTTGATCTCCTGGCCCTTTTCAACCTTGATCGTCCGCAAATGCGCATAGCGTGATGTAATGCCGCAACCGTGATCGATTTCGATCATTTTACCATAGCCACTGTCACGACCCGCAAAGGTGACGACACCCGGCGCAGGTGCCAGAACTTTGGTTTTAGGCCAGGCTGCCAGATCGATGCCTTTATGCATGGCGATCTTGCCGTTGATAGGGTCGCGGCGTTTTCCAAACTTACTGGTCAATTGGTAATAATCCACAGGCGGCACCCAAGGAATGCAGGCCAAAACTTCGTCCAGAGCTTTCCAGCGTTCGGTCTTTTCAGAAAGCAGTGCAACGTTTTTCTGCAGCTCTCCAGCAGTCCCGCCAATCAGCACAAGATCCTCCATCGGACCGCCACGGGCACCCAGGGGCGGGTACAGGCCAAGTTCGGACAGATGACCTTCATCCAGGCCAGCGATTTCCATCATTTTTTCAGCCGACGTGATGCTGTCGCTCGTCTGTGTCAGAATAGCGGCGACGGCCTGTTCCTGAGAGGCATGAAGATCCTTGATTTCTTCTAGAACCAATTTTGCCTCAACCACCGGGTCTATGCCTGAACTGCGCAACCCGTCCCCGTCATCGCGATAACCGGCGACTTGCTGCAGGCCGGAAAGCACTTCCTGAATGGTTGCTTCTGCATCTGCACGGCGTTGGCGGCTGGCAATAAGATCGTCTGAAACATTTGCAATTGCGATGCCCAGTGATGCGATCGTGGACCGGCTTGTGGAACTGCTGATGCTTTCCATACCGGGTTCGCGTCCAAGGAATTCACGGTGCCAATCATTGATCGCAAGGCGATTTCATCTGCCCTGGTCTGGCTCTGCAATGAGAAGAGGTTCGCCCGAACATCGGTGAGTTCACGTGTCAGGTTCCGGAAACTGGATGCCAGTGCCTTGTGCTTGGTCTGGTCAGTGTCGTAGCGGTCGCTGAGGTTCTGCAGATCATCCTGCAAGGAGACGGTTGTCTGTTTCTCAGTGCTCAGCGCCAATTCAAGCACTGAATTTCTGGCAGACAGGCTTTGACGCTCGTCTTCCAGTCGCGAGACCCGGTTTGTTTTCAGGGTCAGTTTGTCATTTAAACCGGCTATTCTATCCTGCAGACCCTCGATCTGAATCGCTCTATCCGCGATATCGCCATTAAGCAGATTGCGGGTGCTCACCAATCGATCCCGCTCGTCCCGAAGTGTCTTCCGGTCAGCGGCAATAGACGCAATTTTGTCCAGAAGATCCTTGATCCTGGTGTCGAGTACCGCTTCACGGTCGAGGCTTTTGGAGATGTCCTGGCGAAGTTCAGCAATTTCGCCATAAAGCACTTCACGAGAGGCGATGACCTGTCCGGTCTCAGCGTCCGGCACTCGCAAGTCGAGCGAGACCCGTTTCAAAGCCATGTCCAGTTGACCGGCTATGCTGCGTATGCTGTTCAGGCCATCGCGAAATTCTTTCTCAACCTCGACCTTGTGAGCGGGGGGGACAGTACTGCCGTCGCCCAACTGGTCTTCAATCCGGGCGGTCAGACTGACCACAGAGTCCCGATAGGTTGTGAGTTCCGATTGCAATTGCCGATAGGCATAGCGCATCTCGGTTACTTCTGCGTCTTTTTCCTGAACCAAATTGTAGTGGTATTGGGTTGATAAGGTTCCGCCCACACCCCACGCAAACATCACGAATGCAAAACCAGCCGCGCAATATTGCATCCACGACCGGATGCGGAGGTAGCGAACGCGTCCCTCGGAGCGAAGGATGAGCTCTCGTTCTCGGAAAAAATGGGCAATTCTTTTACGGATCGTATTCTTTGGAAAACCGAAATTGTCGAATTGCTGCGTCACGCAGAACCCCCTGTTTCCTTACCTAACATCGAACAGCGCAGTTTGATGCCTGTTGATGGCCCCAATCCATTGACGCGTCTGTTCCCCAAAACAGGTGCTCGAAAATCCGCACTAAAATCGCACGGTCCTGAGCTTGCGCCACCTAGCCTATACCAATAGCCGATTTGCCAAGACAGGTGGAGTCTAAATTTTCCGGCTCAGGACCGGAATATCTCGCCAAAGCGATTGGAATCACTTCTATTATTTGCGACTGATGTTAGTCTTTGGCTTATAACCTTTCGGTAGCGGAGCAGGTAGTACAGTGATCCGATGGCGTCTCAAAAGAATTTGTGTGCATGCGACGCTTACGATCGCGTTGGGGCTGGGCCTTGTTGCTTGCGACACACGGATTGATGGCTTCTCTTCCGCACCGGTCGTGACCGGCAATACGATCGATCGTTTCAATGACCTTGAAGTGATTTTTCCCAATGCCGAAGCGGTCAATGTCAGCTACTTGTTCAACCTCGTGAATGAGGCGGACCTCTCTGTACGGGGCAGCTTTTCCGGGCCGGCCTGGCTTTATTCCGAACAGGCACCGGCAAGCTCAGAGAGTTTTGTTTTCGTTCATATGATTACCCCCGAAGGCGCGGTCCTCGACGAACCTTCAGAAATTGTACGGTTGGGCAAACGCAATTTCCGAAGTGTCATCTATTGCGTCAATCCGTTTGCAGGCGACCTCCCGATAACCGTTCAACCCTATGTTGACCAGATCATCCGCTCCGATTTTTCTTTGTCCGGCGATATGTTTATTCGTCGCTTTACCGAGGCCAGTCCGGGTCTGGATGGCAGGCGGTTTGACCTGATCTATCTCCACGACATCGCCCGCCAAGGCTATCAATGTGATGATATCGGAGATGATCTTTTCAATCCGGATGAAGCAATTGCTGATGAACTTGACGGTTGGAAGGCCAGAGCAGAGCGATCCTTTGAGATTATAGGTTAGGGCTGTGAATGCGGTTTAATTCCTTGTTTACCTAAATAGTTTCACTTGAAACTATATTTTTTTGGCGGTACACAGAATTGATGAGGCGACGACCACAAAGGTGGATCGGGCGAAGCAGACGATCAGCATCTCAAGACAGAAGGGGCGGCAGCATGGCCACGGAACAATCTGAAACAAACGGGTTTGAACCGGGAATCATCAGCTCAATGAATCCGATGGGGACCGACGGGTTCGAGTTCGTGGAATACACCGCCTCGAATCCTGAGGATCTCAACCGCCTGTTTACAGAGATGGGGTTCAGTCCGATTGCGGGGCATCGGTCCAAAAACGTGACCCTCTATCGACAGGGAGGCGTGAATTTTATCGTCAATGCGGAGCCGACGAGTTTTGCCCAGTCTTTCGCGCAGGTCCATGGACCCTCTGTCTGTGCCATCGCCTTTCGTGTGGTTGATGCAAAACAGGCTTATGACCGCGCGCTGCAACTGGGCGCGAAACCCTTCCATGGTCAGGTCGGACCAATGGAGCTGAACATTCCGGCGATCCATGGAATTGGTGACAGCCTGATTTATTTCGTTGATCGCTATACATCACCCAGCATTTACGACATCGACTTCGTCCCGATCGAAGGGGCGGACCAGAACCCTGTCGGCAGTGGCCTTAACCTGATCGATCATCTGACCCATAATGTCAGTCGTGGCCGAATGGATGTGTGGGCGCATTTTTACGAAAAACTGTTTAACTTCCGGGAGTTGCGTTACTTCGATATCGAAGGAAAGCTGACCGGCCTGTTCAGTAAGGCGATGACCAGTCCCTGCGGCAAAATTCGAATTCCGATCAATGAATCGGCGGATGACAAGTCGCAGATCGAAGAATACCTCCAGGCCTATAATGGGGAAGGCATACAGCATATCGCCCTTTCAACCGAGGACATCTATGGCTCCGTCGATCAACTCCGTTCGACCGGTGTTTCTTTCATGACAGCGCCGCCGGCATCCTATTACGACATGCTGGATGAACGGTTGCCGCATCATGATGAAGATATTGGTGAGTTGAAGAAACGCGGCATCCTGATTGATGGCGCCCCCACAAAGGATGGCGGAAATCTGTTGCAGATCTTCACCGAAACTGTCATCGGCCCCATCTTTTTCGAGATCATCCAGCGTAAGGGTGATGACGGCTTTGGGGAAGGGAACTTCAAAGCCCTCTTCGAAAGCATGGAACGCGACCAGGTCCGCCGGGGCGTGCTTGAGGAGTAGGGTCGCACGGGTGTCTGAATTGTCGCGTCACTCTTGAAATAAGCGACGGGACTGATAGTTAGCTAGGCTGAGCCGCAACAGCACGCCCAGGACATTATGCCCGAAGGTCATACCATTCATCGCGAAGCCCGGGACCAGTCGCCTATACTGGTGGGACAAGTTTGTTCGTTTTCTTCCCCGCAGGGACGTTTTGCGGAGGGGGCCGCGCTTCTGGACGGGCAGACCTGCATTGGTGTTGAAGCGCTTGGAAAACACCTGCTCTATCGCTTTGACAGCCCATTGGTTCTGCATATGCATTTGGGGCTTTACGGTAAGTTCCGAAAGCAGAAACGCCCTGAAGCAGAACCCAAAGGGGCGGTGCGCCTGCGCATGATCAGTGCGACCCATTGTGTGGACGTTAACGGTCCCAATACCTGTGAGATCTTGGAGCCGCCGGGTGTGGAGGCGTTGTTTTCCAGAATTGGGCCGGATGTGCTGCGCGATGATGCCGATCCTGATCGCGCCTTTGCCCGTATTTCAAAAAGCCGGACGACGGTGGGTCAATTGATCATGGACCAGGCCGTTATGGCCGGGGTCGGAAACATCTATCGCACAGAGATACTCTGGCGGTTGGGCATCCGGCCGGAGCGTCCGGGAAACAGTATCTCCAGACCTGAATTTGACGCGATCTGGGCTGATGCCAAACGCCTGTTGAAGATCGGGGTCAAACATAATGCGATCATCACCGTCGATGGGGCGAAGCCGTCAAAGGCGCGCTACCGCGAAAGGGTGAATATATTCAACAAGGAAGATTGTCCGACCTGTGAGGCCAAGATTCGCGCTTTTCAGATTGCAGGGCGTCGGGCCTATGCCTGCGATTCTTGCCAGCCCTAGAGACGTGCTTGCCCTGAATTCGGGTGTACGCGTATGGCGCTCCAGGATCCTAAAGAACCGCCAGCCCAGCATTCGTGTTCAACAAATATTGCGAAAAGATCGGGCCGCAGGCAGCGCCAATCGCCCTGGCATTGCCGCCGACACGTCCCTCTTCAATCTTGGGCGGAATTAAACCGCGGGTATCCTGATTTACGATGTATCGGCGCACGCGTTCGACCAGGTCGTGCCGGATCTCGGCCGGAAAAGCGCCGTCAATCAGGATGGCTTCAAAATCTATAACGGAACAGGTTGAGAGACTGGCCTTTGCCAATTCCTGGGCGGTCTGACCCAGCCAGGGGTCGACATAACGGCTGATACCACTCCAGTCCTGTGGGGTGTTCCAAATCGCGCGGCTGTCCAAGTCCACTTCTTTAAGGCGGGCTTCCAGCAAATGGATAGAGGCCATATCGATCAATTGCTTACTTTCGCCGATTGGACTGATGCTGCGCAGCGACCCGAGTGCACCGGCGTTGCCCTGACGGCCTTCATAGACCGAATGGTTCAGGACGATGCCACCGCCAATGAACGCCCCTATGAAGAAATAGGCATAATCGCGAAACTCCTTGCCTTTACCGAAGACAAGCTCTGCCTTGCAGGCGGCGGTTGCGTCATTGATCAGCGATACAGGGAGGGCGGAGAATTTGGCGATTTCTTGGGGTATATCAATCTGCTTCCATGCCTGAAAGCTGGTCGTGTTTTCCCCATGCGTCGCGTTATCCCAATTCCACATCTCAAAGGGGGCGGCGACACCAATGCCGCAGATTCGGCTTTTCTCCTTGTCAGACATTGCATCGGTCAGGGTGCCGATATTATCCGCCAGGAATTCAAAGACAGCCTTGGGTTCCGCTTGGGCATAGGCCAGACGCTTTTGCACGCGTACAGCGCCGATTAAATCCATAAGGACCAGGTCCGTCGACCGCCTTCCAATTTTGATGCCCAGGGACAAGACCCCGTTTGGGGATAGCGTCATGGGGATGGAGGGTTTCCCAACTTTTCCGCGTATGGGGTCGCCGCGGTCGAGCAACCCGTCATTCTCGAGGCTTTTCAGAATGGCCGAGACGGTGGGGGCAGACAGGCCGGTCAATTTGGCCAGGTCGCTGCCCGGCATGGCACCATGCCGCTGCAGCAACGAAAGAAGCAGTCTTTCATTGTGATCGCGCACACCTTTTTGGCTCAGTCCTGTGCTGAACGCTTTGACGGTTGCCGGTGTCATATTCCGCTTACCTGTTTCACTAACATGGCATGTATAGCACGATATTAATTAATAAAGAAAGTTAATTAATTAATTGACAGGCGCATTAAAATGGCGTTCGCTGAGGGCAATCCGGTCTCAATAATTTGCGTAACAAAAAAAGACCCGGGGAACTTGGGTTTAAACTTTTGGGAGGAAAACCATGAAAAAATTACTTATTGGAACTGCCATCGCTGCGATGACAACTGCCAGTGCGGCTGTTGCGGATGGACACGGAACATCCGCATGTCTGATCACAAAAACAGACACCAACCCGTTTTTTGTGAAAATGCGCGAAGGGGCCACCGCAGCTGCTGAAGCAGCCGGGATCACCCTTCGGTCTTATGCGGGTAAGGTTGATGGCGACCATGAGACACAGGTTGCTGCGATCGAAACATGCATTGCGGACGGCGCATCGGGAATTTTGCTGACAGCATCTGACACCTCATCAATCGTTGGCGCGGTAACACAGGCCCGGGAAGCCGGCCTGCTGGTCATTGCTCTCGACACCCCGCTGGAGCCGATCGACGCGGCAAACGCAACATTTGCCACGGATAACTTTCTGGCTGGTGAACTGATCGGGAAATGGGCCGCGGCATCGCTTGGGGCTGACGCGGCGAATGCCAAGATTGCGATGCTTGATCTCGCTGTCAGCCAGCCATCCGTTGGTGTGCTGCGCGACCAGGGCTTTCTGAAAGGCTTTGGAATTGATCTGAAAGATCCGAACAAATGGGGTGATGAAGATGATCCCCGGATCGTTGGCAATGATGTCACGGCTGGCAACGAGGAGGGGGGCCGTCGCGCGATGGAAAACCTTCTTGCGGTCGATCCATTCATTAATGTCGTGTACACGATTAACGAGCCTGCCGCTGCCGGTGCCTATCAGGCCCTGAAAGCCATCGGTCGGGAAAATGATGTCCTGATTGTCTCTGTTGATGGCGGATGCCCCGGTGTTCAGAATGTTGCTGACGGTGTGATTGGTGCGACATCACAGCAATACCCGCTGCTGATGGCTTCCAAAGGCATTGAGGCGATCGTTCAATTCGCGAAAGACGGCACATTGCCGCAAAACACCCCCGGAAAAGACTTCTTCGATACCGGTGTTGCGCTGGTTACGGATAAGCCGGCTGACGGTGTTGAAAGCATCTCCGTGAAAGAAGGTATGGACCGCTGCTGGGGTTAATGCCTGAATAGGTCGAAAGTGCTGCCGGATGGAGCGGGTTCACCTGTTCCATCCGGTGGTAAACAGGCGGTTGCACATCGCATCTTTGGGGGGAAATAATGTCTGAAAAAGCAGACAATTTCGAAACAGCGATTCAGTCAAAATCGAAAGATCAGGTTGCGGATTTCAGGGATGCAAGCAAAACACCGCTCGCCCGTTTGCAACACGCCTTGCACGTTAATCCGGCACTGGTGCCGTTATTTGTCCTGCTCGCGTCAATTGTTGTTTTCGGCCTGCTGCTTGGATCAAAATTCTTTTCCCCCTTTGCGCTGACGTTGATTCTGCAACAGGTGCAGATCGTCGGGATCGTTGCTGCCGCCCAGAGCCTCGTTATCCTGACCGCCGGTATCGACCTCTCGGTGGGGGCGATAATGGTGCTTTCATCGGTTGTGATGGGACAGTTCACATTCCGCTATGGCCTGCCAGTGGAACTCGCCATTGGGCTAGGGCTGCTGACTGGCATGATCTGCGGCTATATCAATGGTTGGCTGGTCGCCGTCATGAAGTTGCCACCCTTCATTGTGACACTGGGCATGTGGCAGATCGTATTGGCGACAAATTTTCTCTATTCCGCGAATGAGACAATCCGGGCGCAGGAAATTGAAACGAATGCGCCACTATTGCAGTTATTTGCAACCAAATTCCAGATTGGCGGGGCGGTCTTTACGGTCGGGGTCATATTCATGGTCCTGTTGATCCTGGTACTTGCCTATGCCCTGAAGCACACCGCCTGGGGGCGCCATGTCTATGCGGTTGGTGATGACCCGGAAGCGGCTGAGCTTTCCGGCGTAAAGGTCAAGAAGACGCTGATCTCTGTTTACGTCCTTTCCGGACTAATCTGCGCCTTTGCCGGATGGGCGTTAATCGGGCGGATCGGCTCTGTTTCTCCAACTTCGGGACAACTCGCGAATATTGAGTCCATCACGGCGGTCGTGATCGGGGGCATCTCTCTCTTCGGGGGCAGGGGCTCTATACTCGGCGCGTTATTCGGGGCGCTTATTGTTGGGGTGTTTACGCTGGGCCTCCGTCTGGCTGGCGCTGATGCGCAGTGGACCTTCCTGCTTATCGGTGTGCTCATCATTACAGCGGTTGCTGTCGACCAGTGGATCAGAAAGGTTTCAGCATAATGGACCCAATTCTAACAGCCCGCGGCCTCGTCAAACGCTATGGCAAGGTAACCGCCCTCGATCATTGTGATTTTGATCTCTATCCAGGAGAGATCCTCGCTGTGATCGGTGATAATGGTGCCGGTAAGTCTTCATTGATCAAGGCAATCTCCGGTGCGGTTATCCCGGATGAGGGCGAAATTGAGCTGGAAGGTCGCAAGGTGAACTTCACTTCGCCGACAGATGCCAGAAATGAGGGGATTGAAACGGTTTATCAGACACTGGCCATGTCGCCAGCCCTGTCGATCGCAGACAATATGTTCATGGGGCGGGAGCTGCGCAAACCCGGCATCATGGGAAGCTGGTTTCGGCAGTTGGATCGTCCGCGTATGGAACAGATTGCGCGGGACAAGCTCTCTGAATTGGGCCTCATGACAATCCAGAACATCAATCAGGCGGTGGAAACGCTCTCGGGGGGTCAGAGGCAAGGGGTGGCGGTTGCGCGCGCGGCTGCCTTTGGGTCGAAAGTGATCATTCTTGACGAACCCACAGCCGCCCTGGGGGTCAAGGAATCCCGTCGGGTTTTGGAGCTGATCCTCGACGTGCGGTCCCGCGGCATCCCGATCATTCTGATCAGCCATAATATGCCCCATGTGTTTGAGGTCGCGGACAGAATCCACGTTCATCGACTGGGAAAACGCCTGTGTGTCATCGATCCGAAGGATTATACGATGTCTGATGCCGTTGCCTTTATGACGGGCGCAAAAGAACCGCCGGTAATAGAGGCCGCCTGAAAGGCCTGATCCCTAACAGCTTTGCAATTATCATTTAAGTTATAATAGTAGGGTATTCAGTTTTATTGAGTGCCCTGTTATGTCATCTGATTTTGAGGCTATGGCCAAACGCCTGGAAGAAACCGGCGATTATAAGGTGTTACGACGCTTGTCCGACGATCTTGCGGGAGGGCCCGTCCCTGATGGCGTGGCGACGCGGAACGGGTTGTTCATTGACTTTGAAACAACGGGCCTGGACCCGGAACGCGACGAGATCATTGAGATTGCCATGGTGCCTTTCACGTATGGGACCGATGGAATGCTCTATAAGTCGTTACCCGCATTTCAGAGTTTTCAGGAACCGGCAAACCCAATCCCGGAAGAAATTACTCGACTGACGGGCATCACGGATGAGATGGTCGCCGGCACCCGGATCGATCTGGGCGCGGTGGAGGAGATGCTGGCGCCAATCCATTTTGTGATTGCGCATAACGCCTCTTTCGATCGCCGTTTTGCGGAGAAGCTCACCCAAACATTTTCCGTAAAGGCCTGGGGATGTTCGATGAGCCAAATTCCCTGGCAGGAAGAGGGGATAGAGGGCACCAAGCTGGGCTATATCGCCAATAGTATGGGATATTTCTTTGACGCACACCGTGCGACGGATGACTGTCTTGCCGCGCTTTCCTTTTTAAACATGCCTTTGCCAAAATCCGGCAGCCTGGCGCTGGCCGTTCTGCTGGAAACCGCGCGCGAAACCTCTATCCGGGTATGGGCAGAACATGCCCCGTTTGATTTGAAGGATGAGTTGAAGCGGCGCGGCTATCGCTGGAATGACGGGTCCGATGGGCGACCGAAGTCCTGGTATTGCGAAGTGCCAGAGTCCGATCTTGATGCCGAATTGCAGTATCTTCGGCATGAAATCTACCGCTATGAACCGGATTTCCGCCTTGACCGCGTGACGGCCTATGAACGGTTTTCAGGCCGATAGGCGATCATTTGGAGAGAACGCGGGCCCGGATGGTTCCGTCCAGACTACGCACATCTTTCACAACATTCTGGGCCTGTTCCAGTGTTGTATCCGCATCCAGGACAACATAACCAATCTCGCCATCTGTCTGATAATACTGGCCGGCAATGTTGATACTGTGCTTTGCAAACACATCGTTCAGGCGCCCCAATTCGCCTGGCAGGTTACGCTGAACTTGGATAAACCTTGTGCCGGTCTGACTGGGCGGGAGTTGGACCTGCGGGAAGTTCACGGCCCCTTCGGTGCTGCCGATATCGGAATATGCCACCAGTTTTCGGGCAACTTCCTCTCCAATGCGCTCCTGCGCTTCTTCGGTCGATCCACCGACATGCGGCGTCAGGATGACATTCTCAAGTCCCTGCAGGGGGGAGGTAAATGTATCTGAATTCGACGCGGGTTCGGTTGGAAAGACATCAACGGCCGCGCCCGCGAGATGGCCGGATTTCAGGGCCTCTGCCAGCGCCGCAATATCGACCGCTGTGCCCCTGGCATTGTTGATCAAAAAGGCTCCCTTTTTCATCCGGGCCAGCTGCTCGGCCTGGATCATATTCTGGGTCTCCGGCGTCTCGGGCACATGCAGGGAGACCACATCGCTTGTCTCCAGCAGTTCAGTCAGGCTGGAAACGGGCTGGGCGTTGCCATGACGCAGTTTGTCCGTGCGGTCGAAATAGACGACCCGCATGCCCATGGCCTCTCCCAGATAGGCGAGTTGGGTTCCGATATTGCCGTAGCCTACAATGCCCAGCGTTTTCCCGCGAACTTCGCGGCTGCCGATTGCCGATTTTTGCCAGTCGCCGATATGGGCACCTTGGGAGCGCGGAAATACCCGGCGATAGAGCATGACAATTTCAGCGATGGTCAACTCTGCCACGCTTCGTGTGTTTGAAAACGGGGCGTTGAAGACCGGAATGCCGTTCAGACGGGCGGCTTCGAGATCGACTTGATTGGTGCCGACGGAAAAACAGCCGACAGCCGCCAGTCGTGTGCTGGCGTCAAACACATCAGCTGTGAGTTGGGTTCTGGAACGGATTCCCAGAAAGCGAACATCCTCCAGCGAGGTTTTCAGATGTCCCGGATCGAGGGCTTTCTTTTCGGTTTTAATCTGACTGTAGCCAGCCTGGCGCAACACATTTTGTGCGGTCGGGGAGATGCCCTCAAGCAGAAGGAACGAAATCTGTTCTTTTGAGAGAAAAGGGGTGCTTGGCTTTGAAATCGGCATGATCTGGCCTTGACTATGCAGTTACTAAAATATCGAGAGCGGTCACGGTATACTGCAGTGCGGCATGATTACCAAGCCTCATTGGGAGCGAGGTGCAAACCGCGCTGTTCCAGGCGAACTTCTGGTGATTCTGAGGCAATTTTGGTATTGTTGTCCGTGTCGATGATTTTGGGTCTTGCCTAACGTTCTGAAACAAGGCAAAACCCGCCACATTCAAGTGTCGGGGTGTAGCGCAGTCTGGTAGCGCATCTGCTTTGGGAGCAGAGGGTCCGCGGTTCGAATCCGTGCTCCCCGACCATTCCTTCTCAGGTCCATACCGGAGACATGGTTTACAGATTATACCGGAGACATGGTTTACACCTTGTCCGGCGCGAATGGGTTTTGAGTGGGCTCTACTCTGTTCTCGTTGGGATCGAAGAACCCTAAATCATAGTGCATTAACGAGACCAGCCAGATCTGGTCATCGACCTCCCGAATGCCGAGTTTCTGCCCTGCGAATACCTGGCTCAGATTGATCTTTCGCTTCCCGATACAGATACGTCCGCAGCGTGTGACGGTTACGGTTCTGTCATGGAAGGGGTAGTCTGGCTCTGCAGGTGGTGCGTAAGGCCTGACCGAGGGTGTATAGAGTTCGCCCGGATAGGCACCAGCGAGTGCCTGATGCGGTCGGTCATTGTTGTAAACCTCGACGAAACTGTCGAAGCGTTCCTGTTGCTGCAGGAAGTTGAAGGCGGCTGGTTTTGTTGTTTCCTGCTTGAGGGTTAGGTGCATCCGCTCATGACGTCCGTTTTGTTGCGGGTTGCCGGGTTTGATGCGTTCGATATCGATCCCGAGCTGGAGCCACCAGACCGACAGTTTCGACAGGCCGAACAGCGCATGTGGGCTGGCAAAGGGCACGCCATTGTCGGTACGGATCGCCTTGGGCAGGCCGAACTCCTTGAAAACCCGCTCAAAGACGGAAAAGGCGAAGTCTGATTTGGTTGATTCCAGTCCCTCGCAGGCCAGCACATAGCGCGTCCGGTAATCTGTGATCGTGAGGGGGTAGCAATACTGTCTGTTGCCCAGCCGGAACTCCCCTTTGTAATCCGCGCACCATAACCCGTTTGCTTCCGTCGCGGCGCTAAGCGGTGTGCCTTCGGCTTTGTGGCGTCGCCGCTTGCGACGGGCCACCAACCCGTGGCGGTCGAGCACAGCGTGCACTGTTGAGATCGCGGGTGGCTTAGTGATCGGGAAAGCACGCAGCAGTTTGTCGCGGATTTTTGGCGCGCCCCAGGTTGGATACTCCCGCTTGATCCCGAGAATACAGCGCTCAATCTGATAGGGCAGCTTGTTGGCATGCCGATACGGTCGACGGCTGCGGTCATGCAGACCGTCAACGCCACATTCCTTATACCGCTCGAAAATTTTATACCCCGTCACCCGCGAGATACCGAACTCCCGGCACAGTGACGCCATCTGCTCACCCTCCAACAGGCGGGCGACAAAACGCACGCGTTCATCCATCGGTTTACACTCCTTCCAAGGCATCCGGGCTCTCCCCAAAATGCCTAATTGTGTAAACCATGTCCCCGGAATGAAATGTCAGCTATCTCTCAGGAAGGACATCCCACAATTTGTGTCGTTCTTGATCCGCTGATTTCGATTGGGGCAGCGCAATTTGACGTTTGTGGTGACTGAACAGTTCTTTAAATTGGGTCAAAAGACAAACGCTGTTGGCCCATTGTTTCTTGAACACACAAACATTCGGATTCTACGATGTTGTAATGACCGATATCGGTCTTGCTGACGGCATTTAGGAATTCTGTCTGTTTCGTGTCGTTAGGAGCTAGTTGTTAGGGGGTATAGATGTCTTCAAGGGGGATGAAGGGCCGGCAATCCTGGATTGATGTGTTTGTAGACTGGGATGGTGAACGCCTTGGTCACGACAACAAGCTGTTGGTTCGAAGTCACATCAACAACCTGGATACCGAACTCCATCGCATCTGGGACCTTGGGCGAAACATCATTCTTGCCTGGTCTCCTGCCGGGCGGGGCATGAATGTTCTAGCGGTGCCGCATTACCGGATTGCCGATTTCATCGCGCAGTCCAAGAACATCCGGGATATCAGTTTCATCTTCCATATCATCTCTGAACGGAAACAGGTCACGCCGCGGGACATGGAACGCACGGCCCGCGCGATGGAGAGCGAGGTTGTCTGGATTGATCTGCCCTTTGAGCCCGGTATCAGTGTCAGTGAGGACACGATAGAGGCCCTGGTGCGTCGCTATTCCCTGTCCCATGGGCAGGACCGTGCCGTCGCCCTTTTTGATATCGTGGGGTTTTCACTCCTTGACCCGTTGGAACAGGTCACACAGCTCAACAGTCTAGCCTATTCCGTGAATTCCGCCTATTCGAAGCTGAGCGAACAGTCTTTTAATCTGAAATTTGCCCGGTCCACCACAGGGGACGGTTTTTATATCTGGAACCGGTCAAACACGCTGCAGGCGAACAGGGATTTGTACTATTTCCTGTTGTTGATCCTGGCTGATAACGCCATCGCCCAATCCAAAAGCACGACGCGGTCGGTGCCGACATTGCGGGCCGCCTTCCATCTTGGCGATCACTACGAATTTTATCAGTCCGAAGGCCTCAGTCCCACCACATTCAGCTATATTGTCGGCGATGTAACGATAGAACTCGCCCGCATGATTGACCGCGCGATACCAGGACAGATCCTTATGGGAGATTTCGATGTCCCCCTCCATGAAGATGAGGATGGCACCCATATGGATACGTTGCGGTTCGTCGACACAACACTTCTTAATCTGGATGATCTCAATGGCCTGGTGATGTCTAACGACAAAATCGCTGATATTCGGTGCTATCTGACGGGCCCATCGAGGGACGATGGCTCTTTCGGGATCACCCGCTTCACCATCGAAGACAAGCACCAGATGCAGCACCGGGTGTACAACGCAAAGGTCAATATCTATCGGACTGAGAAGGCACCCATTTTCCTGGGGCGGCAATCATCCGATCTCAGCGATTTTCAGGGGCAGGCCAACGAGAATCTGGACCCTGGCGAATTGATAGGATCCGCCGGGTAGCAGCGCGTACGCTGGCGCATGAAAACTGGCGATCCCGGCAGGACTCGAACCTGCAACCTATTGATTAGAAGTCAATTGCTCTATCCAGTTGAGCTACGGGAC
The DNA here is from genome assembly GCA_963691885.1 of Alphaproteobacteria bacterium. Lineage (GTDB taxonomy): Bacteria > Pseudomonadota > Alphaproteobacteria > UBA8366 > Aestuariispiraceae. The sequence goes on along the minus strand of OY829843.1, from coordinate 4,499,730 downwards.
CACGGGGACGGGTTATGACCTCAACGCGCGGCAAGGTCAAACGCGAACTCATATCCGAACAAATCTGGCCTAATGGGTCCAGGGTTTGCGCCTGTGGGTGGCGAAATTGTCGGCATAGGCCTTGGGTTTGATGCGTCGGGTTTTCTCTTCCTGAATGGTGTAGGTGAAACCGTTCCGCTTGGCATGCGCAATCGCCTCATCCATCGAGCCGAAGGTGAGCGTCACCTGTTTTCTGGTGTCCGCCGATCCGACCCAGCCGATCAGATCATCGGGACTTGCCCTGTCCGACGGTTCAAATTCCATGATCCAGCCCTGGGTTTTACCACGGCCTGACTGCATGGCTGTTTTTGCTGGCTTGAAGATGCGCACTTCCATTGTGATTTCCCGATAAAGCATACACCACCGAACGCATGTCCGGTATTCAACGGGCGTAGTCTACCGATGGTCCGGCGTTACGCCAAGTCGCTAAAACGCCGAAACCACAGGTTTAAGATCTCTCTCACAAAGGATCTTTGCTTGTCGTCTTCAGGGGTTAGAGATACATGCCACCCGACACCTCTATCCTCTCGCCTGTCATCCAATGCATTTCGCTGGTGAGAAGGCCGGCAATGGATCCGCCAATATCATCGGGCAATCCTGCCCGTCCCATTGCTGTAACGGACGCGATGTAGCCATTGACGTCTGGATTGTCCCGCACAACACCGCCGCCAAAATCGGTTTCAACGGCGCCTGGCGCAATCACATTGACGCTGATGTTTCTGGGACCCAATTCTTTCGCCATATAGCGGGTCAAAACCTCACCCCCGCCTTTCATGGCACCATACGCCGCATAACCGGGTAGACTGAATCGTGCCAGCCCTGTTGAGACGTTCAGGATCCTGCCGCCATCCCGGATCATCGGAAGTAATTTCTGGGTCAGGAAGAAAACGCCTTTGAAGTGGACGTTCATCAATTGATCGAATTGCTCTTCGGTGGTTTCCGCAAAAGGTGCATGAACCCCTATGCCTGCATTGTTTATCAAAAAGTCAAAATCGGTCCGGCCCCAATGCCTTTCCAATGTGTCCTGTAAAGCCTGGGCGAAATGGACGTATTCCGCAGTTGCACCAGTGTTCAGCTGAAGGGTGGCGGATTTTACACCCAGAGCATTCAGTTCAGACGACACCGCCTTTGCCGCGTCTTCTTGCGTGTTGTAGGTCAAGACAACACCAACACCCTGTTTTGCGAGGTGGAGGGCGGCACTGCGACCAAGGCCACGGCTTCCCCCTGTGATAACGGTAATCTTGTCGGTCATATCCATCTCCTTGTTCAAATCAGGTTGAACATGGGCGTGTAAAATTCGCATCGCGTGCCTCTTCTTCCGCAAATACTGCCCAATTCTCCGATCTGAGTGCTGGAAAGATGAAGGATTCGTGTCAGTGCACTATCTTGTTTGAAGTGAGAGGAGAATGACATGACGATACAGGATCTAACCCGTCGGATAGGCGAAATGGTCAGGGAAAGAGGCAGAAATGGCTATGAAATCGAGACACCCTTGTCCGATTTGATCCTGGTGGAATGCGATGCGCCGACGGTGTTTGAAGCCAGTGTGTATCGGCCCGTCGTCTGTCTGATCCTACAGGGCGAAAAGGAAACGGTGATCGGTGACCGTTCGGTGACCTTCCATGAGGGACAGTCATTGATCGTGAGTTATGACTTGCCGGTGGTGTCGCGGGTCACCCGGGCGAGCCGCCAAAACCCGTACCGGGCCATTGTGTTCTTTCTGGATCTGGAGCTCTTGCTGGAGGTGGAAACGGAACTGGGCAGAGATGCGCCAGAGGCAACCGGCGATCACGCGCTTTGTGCGGGGGAGAGCAGTGAGGAATTCGTCGAGGTTCTGGCGCGGTATTTTGCGCTCTGCAATGACCCGGTCGAGGCGAAGATTCTGGCCCCCCTGTTACGCAAGGAAATCCACTATCGTGTCCTCATGGCCGCTCATGGAGGCATGCTGCGACGGGTTTTGCGACAGGACAGTCACGCAAACCGTATTTCAAAAGCGATAGAACAGATTCGACGTCAATTTCGGGAATCCCTTGCTGTCCCTGAACTGGCAAAGACAGCCGGTATGAGCTCATCTTCCTTTTACGAGCATTTTCGAACGATTACCGGGACGACACCACTGCAGTATCAAAAAGACATGCGCCTCATGGAGGCCAAGCGGTTGATTTCCACGCAGGGTATGACGGTGTCTTCGACCGCGTTTCGTGTGGGGTATGAAAGTTCGACCCAATTCAGCCGTGAATATGCCAGAAAGTTCGGGAAGCCCCCCAGAAGCGACCTTGCCAGAGGCTAGTTTTGGTCTTTGCCGCCGAGGCGGGCTCCCAAAAATGCACCGATCTTTTCCATCAGGAATAACGCGAAAATAGCGACGACAAGGAGAATCGGAATCCGCAGGTCCTGCAACATCCCAAAATTGAGATGCTCCTTGAACGCGTCGACTTTTCGCATCGACCGCAGAATGAAGTTATATTCTGCCTCCAGAGTGTAGAGGCCGTAGATGATCCCGGCCGCACAGGTGATCCCGAAGATATGCCGAATAATCCCAAATGCAGTCATCTTCCGGTTCCCTACAGGACTTCAACGCCGTCCGGGCGCACCTTCATGATATAAAGCGGGCCCTGCCGAATAACATCGCCCTGCAAGGCAACACCGAGCGACGTGTAATCCAGAAGGGACGGGTCAATTGCGTTGCCATCCGGATCGGCCATCAGAAAGATGCTGACATCCCCTTCGGCACCTTTATCAGTATGATAGGTAACGAATAGCGGGGGTATCCCACCATGGATGCAGAAATTGGCGCAGGCCATATGGACCTTGCCAATTCCGGGGCGCATCGCGCCCAGATAACACTTGCTGTCTACAATTTCGCCGGCCAGCGTATATGCGCCAATCGGTTCGGCTGCCGGAACTTTAAAAGCCATATCTTCTGGCGTCAGATCTTCGCGCTCCGTTGTACGGATTTTGACCTTGCCACCCACCTGAAAAATCTCGTAGCCACCCCTGGCAACATAGATTCCCCCAACATCCACCATCTGTCCGTCCAGCGCCTTGGCCGCTTTGCTCAGCGCACCGACTTTTCCCGGACCCGTCAGGGGGATTGCGCGGCCTTGGGGATGTTCCGCATCTGGAAGCGTAAAGAGGACAGGGTAGGGGCTGTTCTGGAGAATTCCGGTCAACACCTTATACCCGCCGATGAAGCGTCCGGTTCCCGGCGGATCCTGCACACCAACAAGCCCCAGCGCTGTTCCCATTCCGATACCGAACAGCACCGGGATCAGGATCAGAAAAAACGTTGTCAGCTTTCGCGGCATGCGCAGATAGCCAACAAAGAAGGGGGTATCTTTCTCGCTGTTCATGCTTGCGACTCCTGACCGGATGCTGCCTCGACGGTGACCTCAGTTTGCACAACGACTGGCTCAACAAAGGTACCCGGCGGCAGGGCCTTGCCGTCCAGCTCTACCATGTCCTGATTGAGGCGCAGACGATACGTCGGAACCTTTTCCGTGAATGGCGCGGGTGATCGTCCGTCTTGCGGCCTGTACTGATATCCATGCCAGGGGCAGGTGACGCAGCCATCGATGATCCTGCCCTCGCCAAGGGGGCCATTTTGATGGGCGCACACGTTTGATATTGCGGATAATTTGTTCTCATACCGAAAAACCGCAACCCGCTCTCCGCCTGGAAGGGAAACGATCCGAGCGCGATCCATAGGGATGGAGGAAACAACGCCAACAGGTATCCATTCTGCCCCGTCATCCACCGCTGCGTCGCCACGTTCTTCCATTCCACTGGTGTAGAGATGCAGTCCGGCAACTGTGAAAAAACAGACCCCGGTCACGATGGCATAGAAGAGATTGGATTCAGTCTGTAACAAACCAAAACTGATATGCAGAACAAGCGCGCCATAGGCGATGTAGACCCCCATATGAAGACGTTTCCAGATCGGCGGTGTCAAAAAGGACAACCAGAAATCATGGCTGGTCGCGGCCATCGCAAAGAGCGTGATAAGCGCAATGATACCAAAGACTTCAAACGGGAACCCGTACCAGCTTGTAAAGGCTGTATTGGCGAACAGGACGGCTGTCTTGCTATCCACACCGGGGCTGAACGCATAGTACCATCCCTCGACATGCATAAAGTGGCCGAACGCGACCAGGAACGTCATCACACCGAAATGCCTGCGGTTATACAATAAAGGCAGAAATCGCTTGTCCAGGCGTGCGAGCGGACCAATACACAGAATGAAGGTCAGCATCAGAAAGGCACAGGTGCCAAATGCCCTCATGCGCACAATGGCCGTGTTGCCGGTTTTGACGTCCAGGAGGTCCGGGGCAAAACGAATAAATAACAGGATGTACGAAACAACGAACAGTAGGAGAACGGTGTCGTAGACCCATTTATTCCGGTTCCAGATGACCGGCCTGTAACTCACGCTCAAAGTGAAATCTCCGATAACCGATAATTGAATGTATCCACTGGTGAAATGGACGACATCTGAATACGTTGGGTCTCAATGGGCACGTCCTGTTTCATCACAACTGATGCGACAAAGATCACTGCCACAATAATTGAAAGGATGATCCATAGCCGTCTATGGGTCCTACGCTGTGCTCGTTGCATTATTTGCCTTCTCCGCGACGGGCGGCTTCCAAGACAAGCCAGCGATAGAGTACTAGCGGCCAAAGACCGATACTGCCGGGCAGGGCCATCACGCGAAAGAGATAGCTGCCACGAGCTGATGGGTCGATACGATCGACACCGATGATAAGAAAAACGGCAGCGACACCGCATCCGACAAGTAAGTAAACTTGAACGATATCAACGATGAATTGGGCTGTGTCCAACGATAGGATCCTGCGAGATTCTGTGATTCTTCTTTGTAACAGGGGATCTTTGGTTCAGGAAAGCCACATATTTGTTATTTGGTTGTGAGATAGGGAACGCAGCAGGCCTAGTATCGATAGGGTTTTCGACAAGTGCAAAAATGTCAATATCCGTTAACAATATATCAATGAAATGGCAAATCCACTTTCATGTCAACGTTGAGAAAGGTTCAGCCATTTATCAGACGCAGGAAAGGTGATGTACTGTAACTGTGACAAAATAACACAGATCAGATTGGACAAGCTAATGAAGCTCGATAAGAAACTGGCATTTGTGGTTGGCCTGATCGCAGTGGGGGGAATTTCTTCGCTTTCTCAGGCAGCAACGCTTTCTGTAAGTGGCGTGGATGACGCGACACCCTTCACCCTCGGGTCTAGTTTCAACCCTTCTGGGGGAACGCTGACGATTGACGAGTTTATCAACTTGGGCGGTGGCGCGACGGAGACATTCAACAACGAGATCAATTTCTTTGATGCATCCAACAAGATCGTCGACGGGATTGTGAACGGCTTAACACTGAGTGGTCCTGCTGCACTGCGGTTTACCTATTTGGGCACAGAAGCCGGCAACAATAATTTGTTTGATCCTTCTGAGCTGACCTTCAACGGCGAAACGATCTTCGACAACAAAGCGACTGGTTCGGGTGCAAACCAATCCGTTACTCTCCGCTTTGGCACAGACGACGGGCTTGAACTTCCCTTGAATGGCCTTCTCTCTTTTGGCTTCATAACGGATGGTCAGTATACAGGTAACGATGGAGCAATTGCAGCCAACGACGATGATGTTGGTCCTGGTCTGAAATTGGGCTTCTCTTCGCAAATATTCACAAACGCTGCTGGCCTCGACTCGATCCTCGTATTTCTTGGCGACGGTGCTGGTGACTCCGATTTCGATGACATGGTAATTGGTATTGGTGTCTTCCCGGTTCCGGTCCCAGCTGCTTTCCCCCTTCTTGCGACAGGCTTGGTTGCCTTCGGTTTCCTCGCCCGCAGAAGGAAAGCAAACGCTTCAAAGGAATAACGAAGTCAAGGTTGTTCCAAGCAATCTGCGCTGTATTTCTTACTTCGACAAAGCCTCACACGGTAAGAGCCGAGTGGGGCTTTGTTATGTTCGACCTGCTTGTTACGTATTGCTGTCCTGATAAAAAATGCACATGCTAGTCGCTTCCAATTTGTTGAGCACCGTTCAACATATAGAAGGTGGATCATGAGACCACAGGATTACTGCCGATTTGGCTCGGCGAAGCCAGGTTTGAAATAGATGGCTCGAATGCCCCGTCAGCCTGATCTTGTTCTTGCAGGATCTGCGGAAAAGTCGCGGTTGAGTGTTCTGACAGCTGCCATTGGCGGCGTGGTTGAAGAAGACACGCTTGTTTGTTGGATCAATTCATCCAAGTTCCGCCCGGAATCCTGTCGGGAGTTCCGGTCCAGGATTATCTTCCGTATTCTGGAAGAAATTGCCATTCCGTACAGCGGCAAAGCCATTTTTTTGGAGACCGACGACATTGTCGCCATCTTTCGGGTGCCCGAGGCGTATGAGCATGTGGCACTGATTGATCACCTGGATGAGATTTTGTGTGCCGACCATGATGAGTTTTCAAGCGGCGGCGACTATTACACTTTGCCCTATGACAAGGAGCTGTTGGACGCCCGTATCGAGAGCGAGCGAGCGGCCGCCGCCCGGCGAAACTTTGGCACGTCCCCCAACACGCTAAGTGGCGATCCCGGGTTGCTCGGTTTCGAAGGTGAAATCGATATCCAATTGATGCAGAAGTTCGAAATTGCGCTTAGAGGATCTGATGTCACTAATTTTATGAGGCGACAAGCGGTTGTAAAGTTGAAGCGCGATGGTGTTGATCGCGTGGTTTTTCACGAGTTTTTTGTTTCGTTACCCGCTCTTTCCAAGGAAATTCTTCCAGGAAAGTCCCTTACGTCCAATGAACATCATTTACAGCATGTATCCCGGATCCTGGATCACAATCTGACGTCTTCATTGCGCTCCAGTCCTGTCGGACCGGGCGTAAAGGCAATTTCTTTGAACGTTTCTTTGATCAATTTTTCCGGCGACAAACGTTTTGCGTCAAAGTTGCTAGATCTGACGGACAGGTTCGAACGGGTGCTTATCGAACTGTCATTCTCGGATGTGATAAGCAATCTGGATGAGTTTCTGATTCTGCGAAGCTACCTGACGGGTAAAAACATTGAAATTGTGATCGACAGGATTCGTCCGTCCCAAGTGCAGTTCATTCAACCTGATTTGTTCCGCGCTTCCTATTACAAAGTCCTGTGGACGGAAGGCGAAAATAAGCGGCGCGGTGCAAATGAAGCGTTTCAGAGTTTCATCGAGGCGGTTGGAAAGAAACGGGTCATTCTTACACAATGCGACAGTCTTGGGGCTGTCAAATATGGGACAGCGCATAAAGTTAACAAGTTTCAGGGCTGGTTTATTGATCGACTTTTAAAGGAAAAGGGCGGCGATTTGGAATTGGTTCCGTCCAGAATGCCAACGGAAATGAAACTGCCGAACCCGGTCAAACGCACAGCGTAGTTACGCGCAGTTGAGGGTCACGCCCTTCTGATCACCCGCAACACCTCAGACATGTCTTCTTTTGAAAACGGATAGTGTCCGCTAGAGTCTTCCTTTATCAGACGGTCTGTGCTGAGGCTGAGGAGCTTTAGCTGCATGGCGACGGCGAAGCCCATTCCAAGCCCGGCTTTCCAAGACAGCGCTACAACTACTTTTGGTGCGTCCTCGCTTTGAAGAGCGTTCTTGATTTTTTCTGCAGATATATCCGTCATGCAGGTCAACGCCTGGATGACATAAGTCTCTTCTCCGCGGGTCGCGGCTATGGAGAGGTCTACCGGGTTCAGCCGCCCATCTCGATGATGGATCATGGCCCGCATAACCTCCGGGTCGGATTGGTCCCAGGCTTGCTCCAGTCGTTGCAATTTCATCTGCACCTGATTGCGCAACGTTTCTTGTAATTGATGATCAACCTCAGGGTTTCTTTGTATTAACCGTTCCAACATGGTTTCGGTGACGTAACCCGCAATCCGCGCCACCAGATCGGTTGGCAGGTCTTCCCTATCGACAACGGATGAGTGCCATTCTGATCTATCTTCGGCCAGTTCTACGATCTTCTCCATCGTATCGAGCCCGATATTGGCAGTGCGATTGGCCAGTAGAGAGGGAATAACGGCTTCATTCCCCGTTCCCACCAGGGCGCTGGATACGGTCTCCGAAACACCCTGACGCCTCGAAATAGCTGCTAGAGACTCACTATTTATGCCTGTAGAGATCAGTTCTACCAGATCTTCACTTTTCAACATTGGTGAAAATTCAAGCACAGGCAGTGACACAAGGTCTTCGGCGTCCCTTGCGAGCGTCATGACCAACTCATGCGGCACATTGTCGAGTGTTTTAATCTGATGGGCAATCATGGCCCTGATCGTAGGCAGTTTGTCCTTGGCCAGCACGTCGGCAACATCCATTGCCATGCGGGCGACCCTTGCGTTGTTCTCTGGGTCCAGTCCGGGAAGGATAGACCCTATACGTTCGCCAACGGTCGCTCGGACATCTGGGTTTTCGTCATCTGCCAGTATACGAGACGCGTGTATTGGTGTGGTTGGATTGGAGGCAACAGATTTCCGAACGGTTTCGTTCGGATCGTTGGCCATGTAGTATAGAATTTCCGGAGCGGCATCCTTGTTGTTCGCAAGTTCTACCTTCTCATTGACGCTCCCTGCGCGGGCGATGTCCTCTGGCTTACTATCCTGCATATCACCCGGTCACCGTGGTGTTCTTACCGTTTCATCGCGCAGCCAAACCCCTTTTTCCGTTTTCCGGAACAGGCGCGTGTGCAACCGAGATGAAATCTGAATTCCCATATAAACCAGTGCTGGAATACAGGTCTTTACGTTGAAGATTAGTTTTAGCAGTTCTTCTTTCGTTCCGGACGGAGGTTTATCTTTCAGGAAACCCTTGTTTCCCAGTTCAACATTTCCTGCATAAGATCTGGACTTGATCTTAACCAGACTGGCGACATTGAAGGGCGTTTGAACCGTTATCCCTGTTGTTGGCGAGCGGAACTTCTCATCGAAGTCAAAGCGGCTATCAACGAAAAGATCATCTGCAATCACCTTCGGAAACTCTTCAAACCTCGCACGGCCTTCCTCGCTCAGCGCATAGAAACCAGATCCAACAGATTTATTGTTTGCGCTCATGTAGGGGAGTTTGTGCCATATTTTGTAGAAGCATCGAACCATCCATGGCCGGTCCGTTACATCAAACCGGATTTTTACGCCGCCCACCAGCAATTCTGAATTTTTAAACTCGTTCACGAATGTAATGAGATCTGCCCCTGTGAGGACGATATCGGCGTCCAGGTAAATGCGTGGAAATGCCGTTGTTACAGAGTCGCCCTTGTTCAAAGCGGCAATTTTTGACGCTTCTGTCAGGTTCTCTACCCGAACATAATCGGAGAACCGGGAGGCCAGCTCAAATGTGTCGTCTTTGCACCCATTGCATATAACGGCAATCTCAAGCTTTTCGGAGGTTCCATCGCTCGTGAGTGCTTCAAGAAGCGGCAGAATGTTCTTACCTTCATTATATGCCGGGATGACGATCGATCCGACATAGTCTTTTGAGGGGGGAGGGTTTGTGTTTTCCGTCATTGGTGTGGTCCAGTTACAGCTACTTACGTGGGGCGCGGGCCGGTTTTTGTAGTTCTAGAGACATACTTGGATTTCCCTAGTACCCCTCGAGCCACTCATTGCGCTTTTGCCAGACTTTTTTCCATCTCTCAGCGCTGGCCTTGAAGCGATTTGGTGAGAGTAAAACCAGTACGGAACTGGCTGCCATTCTGTTCGCGCACCAAAGCCACATCATAGACATACCCCAGAATTGCCATGTCGTTGGCCAGTGGCGTTTGATTAAAGATGCCCTGGCCTTTGCCACTAATATGATTTTATCCGCCCTTGATGTATTGGCAGCGCCCACGAGATGCATGATCGTTGCATCCGGTGTGATCATGGGCGAGAAGCCCAATTTTTTTGCGCGCAGGCAAAGGTCTGCCTCTTCGCCATACATCCAGAAGGTGGTATCGAAACCGCCCAGCTTGTCCCAGGTCTCTTTGCGCACCATCAGAAAACAGCCAACGACAATATCAACATTGCGGACCGTATCGCGCTGCCACGAGCCTATGGCTTCCGTATCAAAGAGGGCGGTTCTGGAAAAGAATGTCGACAGGCCGACTGCCCGACAGAACACGCTCCAGGGTGTTATTTGGTTCCAGCAAGATGCAATATTCAGACTTCCATCCGGAAATACGGTACGTCCGCCATAAATTCCACCTTCGGGATTGGCCACAGCAAAATTGTAAAGATTGTCTACCGCTGAAGAGTGGGTTTCGGTATCCGGGTTCAAAAGCAGAATCCACTCAGTCTGTGCCTGATCGGCTACAATGTTGTTGGCTTTTGCAAAACCAACGTTTTCATCAGACTTGATCAGGCGAATATCTGGAAATTCTTCTTCGATCGCTTCCGCAGATTGATCCGACGAGGCGTTGTCGTAAACAACCAGATCAAAGTCGACTGAGTTAGTATGCTCAAGAAGCGTCCGTATGCTCTGAAGCGTCAGTTCACGCGTGTTGTAACTGACAATTATTACCGTAAGCTGCGGATGACGGGGCTCTGACGGTTGTTCAGTGGAAACCATTGGCAGCTTGTCCCTCGGTACCGGAAATTGGTCACGTATAACAATTGTGGCAATCTTGATAGACTCTGCCAGCTTTGTCTCGATAATAAATATCAGAATTGTTTGAAAAATAAATTCGAATTACCCTATTCGATATCGTTAAGGTCATAGTTTAAACAGCAAGTGGTTTTGGACGATCCAAAAGTTCTTAAACTTCCTTGTTTTCTTTAATTGGAAGATATTAGGGTATGTCAATTAGCGAAAATAATGAAATTCTTGGACGAAGTGATTCTTCAAAAAAAGTGAAAGCTCCACTTTTAGCAAAAATCACAATAGTTGCTCTACTGTTACCAATTTCATTCGACGTAGGCACTCTCGTTTTATCTCCATCGCGGATACTGTTTCTGATCGTGGTTCCATTCATGGGACTTAAATGGATCAGAGGTCAATACTGTGGTTTTACAGCCATTGATGGATTGTTACTTTTCAACGTGTTTTGGTTTTCAATTGCGATTTTTGTTAACAATCCCAGTGTGGCCGTCCAGTTTGTTGGTTCAACAGGTTTGACAATTTTCGGGGGCTATTTGATCGGAAGGGCGAGTATCAGGACCAAAGATGATTTCATCGCGATCTATCGATTTATGGTCATGGTAATTATTCTGTGTTTCCCCTTGATTGTAGTCGAAGCACTAACACACCGAAATATTTTGATCGAAGTGCTCGACGCCTTACCGATCGTTAATGTTCCACCGGTTGCTACAGAGGAGAAACGCTTAGGTTTGTATCGGGTTCAGTTCCTATTTGTCCATCCGATACACTTCGGTTTTTTCTGTTCTCTTTTGGTGTCTATCTCCTATTTCTGCTTTTTTCGGCCAAAACGTAACGGTTTTAGAAATACAAGCTTCGTGCTCTGCGCCGTGGCGTGTTTCCTGTCCCTTTCTAGTGGGGCCGTACTTGCAATGGCAGTGCAGTTTTTCTTTATCCTATGGAGACGGGCTACAGCGACTATTGCTCACCGTTGGAGAACTTTGTTTTTCCTGTCCGTGACCCTATACCTCGTGGTCGAACTAGTTTCTGACCGACCGGCAATAATTGCAATTGTTTCACGCTTGGCACTAAATTCGTCGACAGTCGAAATTCGGCAACGATTATTTGAGTTTGGTAGTGTACAAATTGGGAAAACTCCCATCTTTGGGGTTGGATACAATGACTGGGGGCTTCCGCCCTGGATGTCGGGCAGCATTGATAATTTTTGGCTTTTGCAAGCGATCCTGTACGGTTTGCCTGCGATGGTTTCGCTCATGTTAGTTATCTTGGTTGCTATATCTAAAATCGGCAAGAAAGACTTCGCAGATAGCGAAGGACTGGAGATGGTTCGTGCGGGTTGGGCAATTATGATCGTTAGTATGTCATTAACGCTCTCCACTGTTGCGGTTTGGGGCAACATGCAAGCTCTTATTATGTTCTTTATTGCCAGTGGTATGTGGATGCTCTTTAAAAAAACGAAAGAAAACAGCATTTGAAAAGTCTATTGCGACTAAACTTGGTTTCGATATCTTTGGCGCCGCATTGAACACTTTTTGTTTGCAGTTAATTTAGAAAAGGAAATTGGACCTTGCACGCTGAGGTAAATCAAGTATCTCAAAAAAGAAACGGTTTATCGAATGAACGCCTCGGTTAAGCATGGAAGATCAGCCCTTTTGGATGTTGTCAGGGCGATAGCGATCTTGCTGGTTCTGATTTTTCACGTGGCTACGCGGTATGAAGTTTCTGAGCTCGACGCAATTGGGTATTTCTTTCTCAAATACGGTTTTCTTGGGGTCGATATATTTTTTCCGTTAAGTGGTTATCTGATCACCAGATTCCTGTTGAAGGAGCCTTATCCAGGAAAAATCAGAACCTTCTTTCTGCGACGCTGTTTCAGGATCATGCCATTGTACTTTGGATTGGTGGCCGTGTATTTTGTTGCCAGCCTCGTGACAGGTATCGACAAAGATATCATTGGAAATATCTGGACAAATCTCACCTTCACGACGGGTTGGTTCGTCTTTTTCAATGGACCGGAAGTTACGCCGTACCAGATCACCTGGTCACTATCTGTAGAAGAATTTGCTTATGTGATATTGGGGTGTGCTGCCTGGATTATGTTCAGGTCCTTCCAGTTGATCATTGTATTTTTGACCATCGGTCCAATCATCTTGAGGTTCTACCTTAATTCGATGGGCTATGATGACGTATATTTTCTGCCGCCGGCGCGACTTGATTCGATTGCGATTGGTAGCCTTTTGGCGATTGCCATGCACAGGAAATTACCCGCCTGGCAAATTTTTGGCGCGGCCTCTGTCATTCTGTATCTTGTCTTTTCAATTTATACTCCACTTCGCCCCACACTTCACCTGACCTTCTTGTCCTGTTTGACATGTATGGCCATCGCTCTTTTTGAGACGCGATTGAAAAGCGTCAGTTTTCCGGGAATTGGAATTTTTGCCGATATTGGGTTTTATTCGTATTTCACCTATTTGTTCCATTTTTTCGCTATTTATGGCGTGATGCTTATCTCCAGTCGGCTGGGGTTCGATATACCCTTTTGGGGGACGGTATTTGCCAGTTTGGTCATCACGCATGGCTTGGCAGTTCTGTCCTATGCGGTGTTTGAGGGGCCACTTATGAAGTATGGACGATCTTTGGAGCGTTCTCCGTGAGCGATACCGGAGTTTCAAAAACCAAATGGCCGTTATGGAAGCGGGCGTTAAGACTATTGTTGTCTATCTTTGATCCACGCGCCTGGGCCCATTTGATCAAGGTCGTTAATTTTTACAACTATTCGCATGTTGCAGAAAAAAGGAAGGCCGTGATTGGTTCCAACGCGCGAATTAGTCCAACGGTGAGTTTTTCGAATTCTGAAAACATAGTTATTGGCGACAACGTAAATATTGGCCAAAACTGCTGTATATGGGCTGGTCCGGGTTCAGCCAAAATTACAATCTGTGACGATGCATTACTGGCCCCGAATGTTATGATAACGGCTGCAAGCTATAGATTTAACGAAGGACGACCGGTGTCGCAGCAGCCGATGTCAGAAGCGGATATTACGATTGAGGAGGACTGCTGGATTGGCTATGGCGCGGTCATCCTTAAAGGTGTGACGATTGGGCGTTCAGCGGTTATTGGAGCGGGGGCACTTGTCCGAAGCGACGTTCCCGAATACGCAATTTTAGCCGGCAATCCGTCGAAGATTGTGGGCTATCGTAAACAAGACAACGTTGTCCCGGGACCAATGTAATCTAGTACGGATTATTTGGATTTCTGGACAGCGCTTTATGCATCGGACTCCGTGGTGTGATCATTTCGCTGACGACCATTCTCCACCCGGTTCTCCCTCATAAAGCATAACTTGGCCAATCTCTAGGGACGTTCCTTTCGGAATACCGGCTACAAAATAGAGGATTTGCGTGTCTAGTTTATTTTCAGCGATCCATGACAATTCGGCGACTATAATATTTTGCTCGCTGCCGGACAGAGTCAGCTCTGTTTGAGTAAGTCTTGCCTTAACACTGCCTTTAATGCTTACGGTCCGTCCTAAGGGAACCTTGTGCCAATCGACCCGCACCGATGCATCTTTGCCCCTCAGAATACTTGAAGGGCCGGCCTTGGTCGGTTTTTGGGCAATGCTGAACCGCATTGTATATCGTTTCCCATCTTCAAGAGGTGATCCAAGATCTGACAGTTTGGCGTGGATTCGGGCCGGTTTTTCACCAGCGGTTACCCGGAATAACTCGTATTCTTTGTCCAACTTAACGACGGTTGATTGACCGAGTCTCCAAGTCGGGTCTGTTAAGTCAGAAGACCGTAATAGATTTCGTTTTGCCTTTTCGCTGGCTTGGAATACCCAAGAGACGTCACCTGCATATTCAGGAAACCAATCATCTGGAAGCGCAACGGTGTATCTAACACCGTCGGTCAACGAGTTCTTGAGGCGCAGGCTGATCCGATTGCCACGGGTTACGGCGTCGGAGGAATTTGGTATCCTCCATGTTTGATAAACCGCCTTGGTGTCGTCCAGTAACGAGATATCCCCGACAAGCTTATCGATTGGGTTGCTAAAATCGATGCTGAGTTCTTCTGTAGACAAAGGTACGAGTGCTGCGCCATTTTCTGGATCAAACGCGAGAATGGTGTTTATGCGGTCAGATCTCTCTCGCCTTTTGCCGTTTTCAAAATCCCACCAATCCTGATCGGGAACCGCTCCGACTGCACCTTGGCCCAGTCTGGCAAAAGAGGAGTCGATTGCAGGTCTTGCAAACTCGATTGCTTCTTGTCTGTTGCGTGGGAACAAAACCATTGAAGACGGCAGTTCGGGCTGTTCCAAAGATAAAGCCTGTAAGTTGGAAAAAGCGCCACCTTCAGGTGCAGGCCAGGGGAGACGTCCGTTGTTCCATGTTTGGTAGGGCTGCGATGACACCAGTTCAATATTCGTTGCAATGTTGTTGTAAATGAGAACTGTCTCGTCACCAGATGGGACATTTATTCGACCGCCAAAAGTCGTCGCGCCGTCGCTAGGATGATTGTATTTGCCGTCTCGATTCAAATCGCCTGGTAAAGGGATAAGTATCGAATTGTGGTGAATGGATGCGTTTCCTTGCGGGACATTGTTGGTCCGAATTTGATGCGGCGCGGTACCCCAAAAAATGTTGGCTTCGAACGTCATGCCCGGCAGTGACAGGTTTCGATCATCTGCCCAGAAACCCTGAATCGGGAATGTCCGATATTCGGTTTTCCAGACCTTTTCATCTGGTCTTGCGCGAAATTCTATGGCCTGAAAAGGTTCCGAAATAGTCAGACTATCCTGCGTGCTTCCTTCGATTTTGTCGTTTGAACCAGGCGCGAGGTTAACCGTCACTGGATGCTCGGACGTGTTAAACTTCTGTATCACGAAAATCATCTCTCGGTCCCGCCTCGCAATGATGCCGCGCGTTTCGTCCAAACGGGGGAGGGTGATCCTGGATGGTTTTGTAGCGTCGGAAATCCGCAAGGCCCTGTGGTCATCTAAGGGAACCAGCGAGTAATCTGCGGGTATGTGTTTAATGCGGTGGATTGAAAGCCCCGCGATGGCGCGAAGACCTTCATATCCCGGAAACATAACATTACCACGGTATTTTAGATCTGTGATTGAATTGTGTTCGCCAACCCGACCTCCGCCAGAGAGCCACATGTGAGTTGCATCGCTATGCAGAAACTGTCCGTCACCCATGAAATCATGTAGTGTATTGTGTTCAATCGTTACATTGCGGCCGTGCCAGGGTTTGTCCTTTGTCCCCTTTCGATAGATTATATTGAGGGCATCTCCAATAACATGACGGACGGTATTCCCACGGACCAATGAGTCCCATTGTCCTACCTGTATACCATAAATCGTGTGCGCGATTTCGCCGTTTGTGAAAGTAGATTTCCGGGTTGAACTAAGATCTATGGCCCTAACTAATGGTCCCGGGCGATAGCCTAGCCGCATCGGCATTGAGTCGCTGTATATTCTACATCCATCGAAATGGATGTTTTTTACCGGGTTCTTTGGCGACTCAGCGGTGACTATGGCGTGATTGTATACCCGCTTATTGTTAACATACATTAGAGCTTCTGGTTTAAAGAACGTAATGTTCTTGAAGTTCAAGTTCCCTGGTTCGGCGCCAGGACGAAAGTCGGTGACCGTCCAGCCAGAGATAAGCGTTCCGTAGTCCGCCTCTCTGGGTTTGATTGTAATTGGCTTCGAGAGGTCGCTAAAACCGGTTCTGAAACTCCGCCCCAACGAGCTTGTGTCAATCCACTCCGGGCCAATCAACAGAGTTGCGCCCGATTTCTGGGCAGGGTCTAGTGCCAGAAATTCGCCGATATCTTCTGGGGTTTCTGCTGCAAAACTTCTGTCCAATACTTCAATTTTTAGTTTTCGACCATCTCTGAAGACGACATGTATTATTTGGGTTTCGGGAAAGGACCTTTTTGGAACCAAATAATCCCAAGCGGAATTCCCGGATACAATTTCCCATTGGTCAATGTTACCGACGCTAACTTCAGCCAACTTGGCGCCTTTATGGACGCGAATGCGACCCTGATCTCCTTGGTTAAGGTTACCGAGTTTAGTTTTCGTTGGTATGGAGAGATTGGTTGTTCGAACGAGTTTTGGGGATGACTCGGGCCCCCAACCGGTCCTGTTGCCGAGCCTAATTTGCACCAGGAAATCTTGTTCATTATCAAGTTCACTAATTTTTAGGGGGAAGGGGAGAGCTTGCCCAGAAATTCCCTCTTCGATCCATGCTGACCAGCCTTGGGGAGTTTCAAATTTCTCGTTGGTTACAGCGTATCTTATCGCGATATGGTCGACATCGGCGCCATTGCCATAACCCAAATGTTGCAAGCTAATGAGCGCTTCACCTGACACTCCCGTCGGCCGAATATACCAATCTGTGGGCCAGGGTTGCTCAGGAGCAAGTGCTTTTCCGGTCCATTTGAGATATACTAATTTAGGTTTTCCTGGCTTGCTTCGTCCAAAACCGGATAGAGCTTGCAACGCAGAACTGTATGAAAACCCTCTGCGATACTTGTTCATGTCCGGCTTAATCTCGTGCCAAACGTTGGGTTCTGGAGGTAGGCGTTCCGGCAAGGTCTCCCAGCCGAAGCGCAGTACGATGCTATGGACCGGCGCACCGCCTGAGTCTGGAATTGAACTGAACCGCACCTGGATTGTGTCGCTTTTTTCGGGGTGGGGTCGTATTTGCCAGTTCTCTTCGTTGAATGTCTCTGGCGGGCTCCCACTGAGTTCCCGTGTTGACACGCTTCTAGGTTGCGTCCATGAGTTCTTGATTTCTATACCATTTTCAAGTTGTAACGCTCGTAACTTAATAGTGTTTTCTTGGTTAGGTTTCAGTCCTTTAGCTGTAAAAATGCGCTGTTCGTAGACCCAAGTAGGTCGAATACGTTGTGCGGAATTTTGGTTGATTTGGTATTCGATGCCAAAAAGCGAATCAACCGAACCGTTAATCTTATCGATCCGAACGACAGCACTTGTAGGATCATCTGTGGGGTAGGCTTCAAATTCCAGCGCGTTTGAAACACCTATTCCACATAAAGAAAAATATGATATTATTATTGAAAATAATTGAATTCGAAGACCGAAGCAGGCGGTTTTCGTATTGCAATTTGAAAATTTCCTCATGGTTTGTAGCCATTTCCCAATAACAACCAAAGATCCCAGTTTGCGGCCGGTTTCAGCAATGAAACTAATATTGACGCTTCTTTACTACATTATGAGACACCGCTGCTGAAAAAAATGGAGTCCATTCAGCCAATATTGAAGTTACTAAGTTTAATGCGCTGCTATTGTCACCGCTTAACGACGATCGCGAAACTAAAAATCAGAGATTTCAGACCTCAATAGCCATACGTCATTAACAGGATTGCATTTTTGGATAAACCCTGTGGACGCTGAAAAAAAGCGGTTAAACTCGTTTATTTTAACAGATCAAGCAATTACCTACGCACATGAAATATCTTGGTGCGAGACGAAGCAATGCAGTCTTGTGTTTTTGCTGCGATCGTCCGAGATGATCTTATATCGCTTTGCTATGTCGTTTAGTATTCACTTGTTTGTCGATGGGATTTGTGATGGCTATGGTGTAGTAATTTAGGATGAATTTAAGGTGGTACGTGATTGATTACCAAAACACTACTGAGAGTGTCACAACACTCTGTTTTTGTTAGGCACCGGGCTGATACAGTACTAGGGTCTGAACCCAATTCCTTGTCTTGAAGTTTTTCACAAAATCATGATTCACCTTTGGTTTTACTGGAGGGGATTATGAGACGCTTTGATTTGAGTGATGAGGAATGGGCGGTTATTGCGCCGCTTTTGCCTGCCAATGTGCGCGGGCCACGTCGACAGGATGATCGGCGGGTTCTGAATGGGATATTTTACATCCTACGGACAGGCGCGCCTTGGCGCGATGTTCCGGATCGATACGGCCCCCATACGACAATTTACAATCGATATGTTCGCTGGGGTGAACGGGGTGTCTGGAAAGGTATCTTCGATGCGCTCGCCGAGGAGGTCGAGGACAGTCTGACTTTTATTGATGCCTCAATTGTCAAAGCCCATCGCGCCGCATCGGGCTCAAAAAAGGGGAGCTGGCGGAAGGTATTGGACGCTCACGCGGTGGTCGCACAAGCAAAATTCACGTTGCAGTAGACGCTCAAGGGCGTCCGTATCGCCTTGAAATCAGTGGCGGAAACGTGCACGACAGCAAACTGATGGACCGCTTTATGAACTGGAAAAAACCACCCCGCGCCATTGTTGCCGACAAGGCGTATGGGAGTGCGGATATACGGCGCAGGATCGCGGAACAAGGGGCACTTGCCGTTATCCCTTGCAAAAGAAATGAGCGCAATCCTATCCCATATGACACCAACCTTTATGCTATGAGGAACGTCGTCGAGCGTTTCTTTTGCAAGATGAAAGATATGAGGAGGTTGGCGACGAGGTTCGGAAAGCATGCTCAAAATTTTCAAAACATGGCATACCTATTTGCAATCAGATGTTGGATCAATTGAGTCCACACCCTAGAACATCATGCAGTCGCGAACTGATTAACGTTTGTTTGCGCTCTAACAATTAGACAATTGCATACAGAGATGAGCTATTTAGAAAAGCTTTATGTAGACTTCTCAAACGCTTCAATATGGTCGACAATCTTTCCAACACGATCCATCAGTTCTCAATTTGCATAGGAGGGTTTTTGCTGTTGCATGCGGTTAGTTGAAAAATTGTCGGTTTAATATGGCAATTCGTTAACAGGCTGCTAATTCGAAGATCGAATGGAATAATGTGTTTGTTCAGAACGGGAGATAAAGGTGTCGTTGAGATCGGAAGTTATAATGGCAACTTACAACGGAGCTGATTACGTTGAAGCGATGTTGCAGTCTCTATTAAATCAAAGTGACAGTAATTTTTTTCTTACGATTCGGGATGACAAGTCTACCGATCGCACACCAGAGATAATACGAGATTATATCCCCAGTTTTGATGGGCGGCTAACTTTAATGGATTCAGATCAAGGAACGGGTTCAGCAAAAGGAAATTTCAGCAAGCTTCTGGAGATGGCTACCGGCGATCACATTCTTTTCGCGGACCAAGATGATGTCTGGACAGAAGATCATGTGGCTCACTTAGTCGACTTGATGACTGAAGCCGAATCAACGCTTGGCTTGGACAAGCCTATATACGCGTTTTCTGATGTGACTCCTGTCGATATTGATCTAAACCCGTTAGCTGATAGCTTTTTCTCGTTTAAGGGGATTGATCCGTCAATCTCGCAAAAGCTCAATAAATCAATTGTTTGTCCGCCTATGTTGGGTTGCGCAAGTTGCATTAATCAAGCTCTTTTGCAGCTTGTTCGGCCAGTGCCTGTGGATTTAGTGACTGGACATGATTGGTGGGCGCTTTTGCTAGCTTCTGCCGCAGGTCATTGCACTTGGAGCAATAAATCCACTGTTTATTACAGGCAGCATGGAAATAATTCGTCGTCCCAGATAGCTTCAAAGGTTGGAAACTATGCACGCGTAAATGACAAAGTATCCAGAGTGCGACGTGGTATGATATTGCGACAAAAACAGGCCGTTGCAGTCCGCAACCGTTTAGCACAGAAGGGATTGGTCGAGAATCTACATACTTTAGACCGTTTTGATCAATTGATGAGGAGTGGCTTTGTGTTACGTCGCGTCAAGCTGCTGGTTGGTGGATATCTGTATCCTGACTTAACGCGCAATCTTGGAATGTTGGCGTTATGCTGAGCAGGATGAGCAATCCAGTTTAGAAATCATTTTCCTTAGGTCTTGTACTTATCTTTAGAAGATGCGTCATAGAGCTCAAGGTCTAGGGCAATTTTTGAGTTTGGAAACGACGAACTGTACTTTTTGATTTTGAGGCTAGCGAGTATGTTTGACACGAGCTAGACCCCATATTCTAACTGTATCGTCTCAGATACTTTGATGCTCCCGATACTGTGCAAATTGAAAGCAGTGGCTATCGGTTGTATATCCTCAATGCTCAGAAAGTTAGCTTAAGCACGAAGGTTAGTAGATTGTGAGCTTTGTTTTTCAGCACTTTTTTTTGACGAGATTTAATATTGCAACTCCAGGTCGCGAATTTGCGATCCGGAATCGGCCTGGCTGGCTAGAAGAAAGGTTTGACCTTTTCGAAAGGTATTGTCTCCCGTCAATGCGGCATCAAATAAATCAGAACTTTAAATGGATTATTTTTTTCGATGAAGATACGCCTGCACAGTATCGTAGTCGCATTGAAGAATGTCGAAAAGTACGTGAATTTCATCCATACTTTACAGGCCTATTTGAAGCGCGTGGCTGGGGAGATGCAGTCGCAAGCGTCGTCGAAGGACGTTGCGATTATCTAATCACGACGCGTCTTGATAACGATGATGCGCTCTGTGAAAATTTCGTAGAGCAATTACACAAGAAAATCACAGCTACCGAGCTGGAAGGTGTCGATTTTCTTAATTTCACAAAGGGCTATGTAGTGCAAGGGGCGAAAATATACGCACTTAAACACCGAACTAATGCCTTCGTCAGCAGAATAGAAAAATATGAAGAACATGCCGAAACTGTGTGCGTAGTACCGCACATGGATGTTGAAAATTTGGGTAGGGTTCGTCAAGTGGACAGTAGATCAGGTACTTGGATTCAGGTAGTTCATGGAGGAAACGTGTCTAACCGTGTTCGAGGGCAACGTATCATTCCTAAGAATATTATAGAGCCTTTGCCGATTGGAATTCGGTCGCAATTACACGACGTTTCATATCTGCAGATTTCTATTGAAAATATTGTGGTAAATTCGGTACGGGCAGTAGTAAATTTTGTGGCATCGAAACTTTCTAGGTTCAGAGGCTCGGTTCGGTAGGAGTGCAGCACGATTACTATAGTTATTTGTGTTGGACTTTTTGGTCCGGTTGGACTGAAACAACGTTTATCAGGATCACTTGCCACAAATTCGATTAAAATTTTCTGCAATGACATCTTGTATATTGTTCGACCGGAAGCAATTGAATACGATAAAAATCAGTATATCTCTACGTTTTGATGGGCTGATTTTGTGTTAAAGGGATTAGAAGAATTCTCGCAGCGTAGAGAGAATGTTCCGCTCTCCTCAAACGTCGTAATTGGTGTTTTTGCCGTTATTGATAGCATGGCTATTTTTCTTTCAGGCGTTGTTCTGCATGATCGCTTGATTTTCGGTTCATTGTTTGACGCCGACAACTATATCGCTTCAATATTGTTTGTCTGGCTCATTAGCCTGTTTGTTTTCCATTATGCAGGGCTTCATGAGTTCAAGGCGATTATGTCCCCTTTCAATTCGCTGGTTCAAATTCTGGTCGCAACCTTTACATCATTTCTATTTCTGATGGCGGTTTTGTTCGCGTTGAAAGTATCGGATAGTATTTCTAGGGTCTGGGCCTTCTCCTTTGTATTGACGTCTTTTGGGGCGATCTTCCTTGCCCGTATCATTGGCTGTTACATCATCTATTATCTTGCCAGTACCGGGCTGTTTGCCAGGAACGTCGTGATTGTGGGCGGGGGCAAACAAGCGGAAAAACTTCTGGAACAACTGGAATCCGAAAAGCCCAAACTGAACAATGTTGTTGGTGTTTTTGATGATCGTTACAAACGAATTGGTTCGGTCGTTGGCGGCGTTCCCGTTATCGGAGATCTAGAGAATCTTGAGGGTTACATCAGATTGAATCGAATAGACGATATTATCGTGACACTGCCATGGAGTGCGGATGATCGACTGACGTCAATTGTAGCGAGGCTGCGGACATTACCGGCCAATATTCATCTCGGCTCGGATCTCGTTGGATTCCGTTTCAAGTTCCGACCTTCACCGAAGCATTTTGTTGGTATACCGATGATGGAGGTCGTTAAGGCCCCGCTTTCGGGATGGGGTGTTCTGATTAAATGGTTTGAAGACAAGATATTGGCAATTTTGCTGATTGCTTTGTTTTCGCCGGTTCTTCTCGCGGTCGCAATTGCGGTTCGTTTTGAGAGTCCGGGTCCCATTGTTTTTAAGCAGCGCCGTTATGGCTACAACAATGAGGTTTTCTTCATCTATAAGTTTAGGTCGATGTACCACAACAGCTCCGGTCGTGATGACGCCAAGGTCAAGCAGGCGACACGCGGAGACACCAGGATCACAAGGGTTGGTAATTTTATCCGGCGCACCAGTCTGGATGAACTGCCTCAACTGTTTAATGTAGTAATGGGCGATATGTCACTTGTGGGACCCAGACCTCACGCGGTTGATCATAACGAGGAATATGCAGCACTGATTGCAGGCTATTTTGCCCGGCACCGGGTCAAGCCGGGGATTACTGGCTGGGCGCAGGTAAATGGCTTGCGCGGCGAAACAGATACGTTGGACAAGATGGAAGCCAGAGTTCGGTACGACACTTACTATGCCGAGAATTGGTCCTTCCTCTTTGACCTTCAGATCTTGGCGAGGACGGCATTTGTGGGGTTTGTTGGAAAGAACGCATACTAGCGCAGTTGTATGCTGGCTGATTCAATGACCTACATTTGGTTCAGTAGAATAAGGAATGTGAAAATTGACGACTATCTTGGTTACAGGCGGTGCCGGTTTTATTGGATCTGCACTGGTGCGAATGCTGTGTGAGGCCGGCGATGTCTCTGTCGTCAATGTCGACAAATTGACTTACGCCGCAAACCTGGAATCCCTTGCCTCAATCGAGAATTTGCCAAATTACAGTTTTGAAGAAGCGGATATTTGTGACGAAAAAGAGATGTCTCGCATCTTTGGGCAATATCGGCCGGATGCCGTCATGCATTTAGCCGCAGAATCGCATGTCGACCGTTCGATCGATGGCCCTGCCGAATTCATTCAAACTAATATCACCGGCACTTTCGTGCTGCTTGAGGTGGCTTTGCGCTATTGGCGATCCCTTTCCGGGGCAGACGCGGATGCCTTCAGGTTCCTTCACGTCTCAACCGACGAGGTCTATGGATCGCTTGGTAAAGAGGGCTTATTCAGTGAAGAAAGCCAGTACCAACCGAATTCTCCATATTCAGCGAGCAAGGCATCGTCGGATCATTTGGTTCGTGCCTGGCATGAAACCTTTGGTCTACCGACGCTTGTCACCAATTGCACCAACAATTACGGGCCATTTCAGTTTCCGGAGAAATTGATCCCCGTCGTTATCTTGAAGGTGTTGAAGGGTGAAAAGATCCCCGTCTACGGGAAAGGCGACAATGTTCGCGATTGGTTGTTTGTAAACGACCATGCTAATGCGCTCTGGCAAGTTGTTAAGTCCGGAAAGATTGGTGAGACCTATTGCATCGGCGGCAACTCCGAACAAACAAACCTCGATGTCGTTACAGAGATATGTCGCATTATGGACGAAGAGCTTGATATGCCGAACACAACGCCGTCGGTCGAATTGATTGATTTCGTCCGTGATCGACCCGGCCATGACCAACGTTACGCAATGTCGATTGACAAGATCTCTGCAGAGCTTGGCTGGAATCCATCCCAGACATTTGAGTCCGGGCTTAGGGAAACAGTGCTTTGGTATCTAGAGAACAAGGAATGGTGGACAAGGATCCTGGAAAATAAATATGCCGGTGAACGTCTGGGGAAGGGCTGACCCGGCGAAGAGTCGAACGGTTGGCATTCGGATAGGATCATAGAAAGGTTATCAGAATGAAAGGTATTATTCTTGCGGGTGGAACGGGGACGCGCCTTTATCCCGCGACGCATGTGGTCAGCAAGCAGCTGTTACCGATCTATGACAAGCCCCTGATTTATTATCCGATCAGTACGCTGATGCTCGCGGGCATTCGCGAAATTCTGGTGATTACGCGTCCTGATGAAGCGCACCATTTTAATCGCGTTCTAGGCGACGGCAGTCAATGGGGGCTTGATATCTCCTATGCGGTTCAACCCGAACCGAAGGGCATTGCTCAGGCCTTCATCATCGGGGAGGAATTTGCGAACGGAGATCCTGTGACCCTGATACTGGGCGACAACATCTATTACGGTCATGGTCTTTCAGATGTTCTGTATGGAATGTCGCAATCGGCAAATGGAGCGCAGGTTCTTGGTTATTGGGTAAATGACCCGGAACGTTATGGCGTTGTCCGGTTTAATGATTCTGGAACACCCATTGAGATTATGGAAAAACCCGATCCGGCACCGTCCAACTGGGCGGTTACCGGGTATTATGTCTATGACTCACGTGTGTGCGATGTGGCAAAGGACCTGAAACCTTCGGCGCGCGGAGAATTGGAGATCACCGACCTCAACAGATGGTACCTTGAACAGGGTGACCTGACGGTTCAGAAACTTGGCCGCGGCTTTGCCTGGTTCGATACAGGTACGCATCAGTCAATGCTGGACGCGAGTACGTTTGTGCATTTGGTGGAAACCAGACAGGGCTTCAAGATTGCATGTCTGGAAGAGATTGCCTTTAAGATGGGCTATATCTCGATGGACGAGTTTGACCGCACGGCCGAAGCATTCGGCAAGTCCAGCTATGGTGAATACCTCAGGAAACTCAAGACCATGGATTGACGCAGTGGCGTTTGTACCTTGCCACATGGTGCGTTCCTCTTACGGAAGCGATGTGTTGTAGAATGTCAAGTGGAGGGGGGCATCCCCTCCCGATGCTATTTCTGCAAAGCGCGTTGATAGGCTTCAATAAGGGCATTGACCTGATGATCCCAGGATAGCTCGTTCTTAATGCGCGCCCGGCCGATTGTGCCCATTTTCTCGCCCATGTCTGGGTCGTCGATAATCGACTTGATCAACTCTGCCATATGAGCGGTATCATTGGCCCTGGCATAGAGCGAAGCGTCACCGGCTGAGAAACGGCCCTCAGTTACGTCGAACTGGACGATCGGTTTCATGAACGCCATATATTCCAGAATTTTGTTCATTGTTGACTGATCATTCATAGGGTTTACCCGGTCCGGGTTCACGCAAACATCGGCCGTGGACAAAACTTCAAAGAGATCTGCATCAGGTGCGCGCCCGGTGAAAGTGACATGGTCTGACAGTCCGAGCTCCTGTGTCATGGATTTCAGGCCATCTAGAGCGGGACCGCCGCCAACCAGCACAAATTGTATGTCGCATTTCATTTCGAAATTCATGATTCGTGCGGTTTCGAGCAGAAGATCGATTCCCTCTTGATCACCCATGACCCCCACATAACCAACCATATGCGCGCGGCCATTCTTCCAACTTGGGTTTGGCGGTACGGGTGTTAACCTTTCAACTTCAGGCCCTGAACGCACAACGAAAACGTCTTCATCCGCTTTTCCCCCACGGGTGCGCGCAATCTTCGCATAGGACTGATTGGTGGAAATGACAGCGTCCGCCCGGGAGAACGTTTTCTTTTCCAGCCAGCACATGAGATTCCAGAAAATATCGCGGCGGTTGAACTTCGCCTCGTATAATTCGGGATTAATATCATGGTGGTCGAAAAGGAACCGCGCACCTTTGCCTCTAAAGACACTGGCGACGAGAAAGATCAGGTCTGGCGGATTACAGGCATGGATCAGATCAAACCGTTTTTTCTTCCAGATTTTTCGCGCAATGGTTAGTTCGTGCCAAAGGGCAGCGCTGTATTCCAGGAGGTAGCCAAGGGCGCCTTTGGCGTCCAACGGCAGGGAGTGACGGTATATTTCAATCCCCTCGATGACTTCGTAGGGCGTTTCATACCCTTTACTGGTCGGGCAAATAATGGATACATCCGCCCCGGCGACCTTCAGTGTTCTGGCTTCATTCCAAACACGGCGATCAAATGGCAGCGGAAGGTTTTCAACGATGATTAGCGTGTGTCTTCCGGCCAAAGGTTGCTGTGCAATGATCTTTTCCAGAAATGGACCAACCTCCAAGCTTGAGGTTTCAGAGGCGTTGCTTGTTTCAGTCATGACTAAAGGGAACCCAGATCCAGTATTTTGGCCGGGTCAGCGTTTTCTAAAGCTTTTACTGTCGCGTTGGTGGCAATAATCCGGCTGTAGTCGCCCTTCGACGCTGTCTCCTTGTCAACAAGCAGACTTTGAATCGCAGGCAGTTTGGAATAGGCATAACCCAAGTTAACGCCGATAAGGCGCTGCGCATCGATCGCTGGATCAAAGATATCAAGATCATATCCGGCGGAAAGAAGTCCCCGCGCCAGATCAACATTCGGGCTTTCCCGCAAGTCATCTGTGCCGGCTTTGAATGCCAGCCCGGCCAGCAGGATTTTGGCGCCAGGTTCCAGACCCTTGGTCGCCAGGGCCAGCAAACGGACCTTGTGGCGCTCATTCGAGTCGAGAAGGTGGTCGATCATCGGTGTTTGAGCATTCACTTCTCGTGAAATATGAGACAATGCCCTGACATCTTTTGGTAGGCACGACCCCCCAAATGGTCCCCCCGGACGCATATAATATGGTGAAATATTCAGCTTGGTGTCGGAGACAAATATCTTGTGGACAGATCCAGCATCAATATTCAGGTCAAGACAGACCCGGCCAATTTCGTTGGCGAAGGCGACCTTTACAGCGTGCCATGTGTTATCGACAAACTTGGTGATTTCCGCTTCGCGAAAACCGGTTGTGAAAATAGTCGCATCGATACCATCGTGAAGCGCTTCCATAACCGCGTTCGGCTTGGAGTCATCTGTTCCCACAACAATCTTTGGTGGGTTGAAATAGTCAAATACTGCACTTCCTTCCCGAAGGAATTCGGGATTGTAGACAAGTTCTACATTCGCCTCGAAAGTCTCAGGGCCAAGAACGGATTTGAATATCGGCGCAACGAGTTCTTCCATTGATCCTGGCCGCATTGTAGATCTATACGACACGACCAGTGGTTTCGTCCGCTTGCCGCTGCAGCCAGACGCAATCTGTCGGCTGACGTCAGCGATAAATCCCATGTTGTGGGATCCGTCCTGGGCGGACGGTGTGCCGACACAGACAATGGCCAGGTCAATATGGTCGAGAGATTCCAGGTCTGTCGCAGCTGTTAAACGTCCTTCGTCAACGGCATTCTCCAGTAATTCAGATATTTGCGGTTCAACAATCGGCGATTCTTTGGCATTGATGCCTGAAACCTTGGAGTCATTTGGATCGACCCCAAAAACCGTGTGACCTTGCTTTGCGATGCAGCACGACGCTGTCAGCCCCACATACCCAAGACCATATATTGCAACATTCATATGAAAAATTCCGCTAGATTGAACCCGGCTACAGTTAAATTCGGGGCGGTATCTGAAGCAAGCTTTAGTTAGTTTTTATATTAGAAGAATTTCTGTTAATGCGGTTTCCCGAAGATATCGGGCGGGATCATTAGCTCTCAGCGGGCAGACTTTATTGCTTATCCCATGACCGGTTATACGACCAATTAGCGGGAGGAATTGTGAATTGTTGCTGTCTGCTGAAAATCAAAAATATGTGAAGGCGGTTATTCAAGTCTAATGAATCAGTACTTAGTAATGACACTTAACCAGTTTTCTTGGTGAATTTTATCGAAATTCATCATCCGGCAAGATTGTAATTCTAACGAATAATAGGCTATTAGAAGTATTGAATATAATTTTTGAAGATCGATTTAAGCGGGTAGAGATCGAATTGTTTAACGACGCGAAATATGATCACAGTGTGGTTTTGCCAAATCAGGTGAACCTTAATGGCCTTCTCCTGTTCATCGCTGTCGTAGTCAGCGCCGTTCCGTTGTTCTGGTTTGGTTTGGTTTCCCTCCAGAAAGCGTGGGCTGTCCCGGAGTATAGTCACGGGCCTCTGATTCCTCTCGTCTCTGCGTATCTTTTCCTCCGCGATATGAAACAGGTGCCAAGCTTAGATCGGGAGATCCGCGATCGGATGCCCGGTTATGCATTCATTGTTTTAGCTATTCTCTTTGCTATTGTCGGAAATGTTTCCAGGATCCCGGATATTGTAACCTATGGGTTGATTGTCTGGATCTGGGGCATGGTTTTGGTGTGCTTCGGTTACAAACGTGGTGTTCTCTTTTGGGCGGGTGTCCTGCATCTGGTGTTCATGTTGCCCCTGCCGAACATCATATACTGGCAGGTTTCAACGACTCTGCAGTTTATATCATCCGAGATTGGGGTCGCGTTTATCCGACTGATGGATATTCCGGTGTTTCTCGATGGCAACATCATCGACCTCGGGCAGTACAAGCTTCAGGTTGCTGAAGCGTGTAGTGGTCTCAGATATCTCTTCCCGGTCATGAGCTTCAGTTACATCTATGCGATCCTGTACCAAGGTCCTCGATGGCATAAAATCGTTCTGCTGGTTTCGGCCGCACCGATCACGATCTTGATGAACAGTTTCCGCATTGGGGTAATTGGTGTTTTGGTTGATAATTACGGGATCGAACAAGCCGAAGGTTTCTTGCACACTTTTGAAGGTTGGGTGATTTTCGGCGCCTGTGTAGCGATCCTCTTCGGCCTGGCTGTTGTTATGCAGCGTTTTTCATCTAACCCATTACCACTTAATGAAACCATTGATCTGGATTTTGACGGTGTTTGGGCGCAGTTCACACGTGTGCGGGACCAGGTCCCGTCAAAAGCGCTTCTGTTGAGTTTTGTGACTGTCTTTTTGGTGTCTGCAACCATGATGGCATGGCCAAGTCCAACCGAGCAGATCGTCGACAGAAAGAAGTTTATAGAGTTCACCCGTAAAATTGACGACTGGAAGGGTGTTTTCCACTTTATTGATCCCGTAATTGAGCGTGTTCTGGAGGCCGATGATTATCTGCTTGCTGACTATGTCTCAAAAGACGAGGTCGCACCTGTGAACCTCTTTGTGGCTTTCTACAACAACCTGACCGAGGGAAGTGGTGTTCATTCCCCGGAAGTATGTATACCGGCTGGTGGTTGGGAAATGTCTGACATCGTGAAAAAAGAGATCACACTGGATGGGCTTGATGAGCCACTGGTCGTCAATCGGGCCATCATCCAGAACGGTCTTAGGCGACAGCTCGTCTATTATTATTTTGATCAAAGGGGCCGCAAGCTGACCAGCGCTTACCTGGCAAAGGCCTATTCAATCTGGGATGCGTTTACCATCAACCGGGATGATGGTGGCCTGGTTCGTGTCATCACACCGATTGTTGATGGGGAAAACGATTCCGCTGCCGATGCTCGTTTGCTGCGTTTCATGAATGAAGCGATTCCGGAACTCAAAGGGTATGTTCCTAATTGATTTGCAATGCGTTTTTCCTGAAGGGTGGAATATCGGCATCTTGCAAACTTCAAATTTTCGCCTTGCCTATCAGACACTACCATCTTTCTGACACTGTTTCTATTTCGTACAGCTAGAAGATATTGCTGCAATTCCGATCTGAATTCACATTTGCCTGTCGCCTGTCGCAAACTCTCAGAATGCTAATAGTTTGCAGATGCATCTGTTCTTCGTTTTAAAAAGGTCAACGAAAAGTCTGAATATCTAACTTGGTTGATAGTTTGATCAACGCGGTCAACCGGCAGTCTGTTTGTTAACGCTAGTTCAAAATTTTGCATCGGACAGCGATTTCATTACCGGTGAAGTCTGTTATCCGAGATGTTGGTAACTCGTCACACAGGATATATACTATGAAGAACTTCACGAAAATGCTGGCAAGTGCAGGACTTGTATTAGGGTTTCTGTTCGCGGCCCCCGCGTACTCAGCAACTTTACCCATAGGCGACGGAACAGATTTCTCTACCGCTACGTTGATGACTACGCCAAATACGTATGAATTGGAGTTAGATCCAATTGGCGCGCTGTCGGGAACTCCGTTGTCTGTTTTTGGTACAGTTGAGGTTGGAGCCGATAGACGCATCGGTTACGACATTGCTTTGGTTAATCCAACGGATGGTGGCTCAGGTCGTCGTGTGGGTGAACTCTCTGTTTCAATTGAACGGTTTGCATCTGATGAGACTGCACTGGGTAGCATATTCTCTGGTGTGTTGACTGATACGGATGGTAATGCGCTTGGTGCGGCAGCAACTCCAGGTTTCTTTCCAATCCTCTTTAACAGTCTTTGGGATGAGGGAGATTTTATCACTATTGCTATTAGCGGCATTGTGCTCGACGGCGGTAATGCAAGCGTGGCTTTGACGTCTAGTGCTGTTCCGATCCCAGCACCACTGTTGTTGTTTGCTGCGGCCATGTTGGGGCTTGGCGTTGTAGGGCGTCGCCGCAGCAAGGTGATGGTTGGATAAATTGGGGAGCCAATCAACGTTTTTGATTGGCGAACTAGCTTAACAACATATATAAAAATATGGTAAGTATTGAGGGGAGTTTTTACTCCCCTTTTTCTTTATTGAGTATGGAGAACGATGAATGAAGTTTGTATTGTTATCGTTATGCATTTTCTTGTCTTTTGTCTTAACTTCCTTCACAGCGCGATCAGCGGATGACGCGGGTTATACGTTATTGCCTGGTGACACATTGCAAATCTCGGTATGGCGAGAGGATCTGCTCAACACCGAGGTTATTGTCCTGCCCGACGGCAATATTACATTCCCATTGGCAGGTCGCGTTGCTGTTATAGGTAAAACGACGCCACAAGTTGAGCAAGAGCTGATTGGCCTTTTGACGGAATACCTAGCAGAGCCTGTTGTGACAGTTAGTATAACTGCTGTAGGTGGCAATAGAGTTTATATGCTTGGTAAAGTTAATGTTCCCGGACCATATGTGTTGGACGGGCCAACCACTGTAGCTCAAATTCTAAGTTTAGCCGGGGGCTTTGACCGTTTCGCAAATCTCGAGGAAATTAAGATTCTCCGAGGAACAGGCACCAACGCCAAGTATTATACATTCAACTACGACTCGTTGATAGCCGGTGAAGATCCTGAGGACGTAACAATGTTACTTCAGGCAGGTGACGTGATTATAGTTCCGTAAGGTGAGGTTCAGTGGCACCTCAGAATTGGATAGAGCTGTTTAGTTTCCTGCGGGACGGTAGATGCGATTGTCCGCTTTGTGTATTGTTGTTTTCGATTCTCTTGGTGTCGGTTCCTTTTGCAAAAGCGCAATCAGGCGATTTGGAAACAACTGTGCGTCTTGGAACTGAGCTTAGCCATGAAACCAACCCGACCCGGGATCCAGATACACAACGGAAGAATTCAGAGGCATTGTTTAGGCCTGGGATCAACACGCTCTACACAACGCCTACATCGTCCCTGTTGTTCGATTTTGAGGGCGAGATCGTTCGCAGTAGTGACGAGACCGTCCGCGCAAATGTTGTTAACTATTCGGGCGATTTGGAAGCGACCCAAGATTTTGAGGAATCATCCCTCAGCGCAGTGGCGGTCTGGTCGTTTCTGGAGTTTGAAAACTCAGGTTTCGATGACGATGAACTCCTGAGCAGTGAAAGCTCATCGCAAACCAGCCAGGACGAGCAAGTCGCGAATATTGATCTAGACGTCACCTATGAACGGCAATATAGCGAGTTGACCCGCTATTCCACTATCTTCGGCGCCGAAGCCTCGGATTTTTCCGGTGGAACAGGTGACGATTTCCTGGATCTGTCTGTCGATTTGAGGGGTGAGCATGATATCACACAAAACCTGTCCCTCAGTGGGCAGGTTGGCTATCGGGTTTTTGATGCACAGGGACAGGATGAGCAAAACACCCTTAGCTTACAATTCGGTAGCGCCTATGAAATCGATCCTAGTTCTTCGATCGATGTTTCCTTTGGCGGCAGGGACCTTGATGGAGAGCAGGGGTATGTTTTTGACCTGACCTATTCCAGAGCTTTTGAGCGGTCAAATATTGACCTCACTGCCTTCAGAAACCTCTCGAGTAGTGCTGACCAGGGACTAAGAGAAACGACAGGTGGTACATTCTCGTATGATTACCTGTTTTCAGACACATTTCTGATGCAAACAAGTTTAGGATATCAGGATAATACTGACGTTGAGGCAGTGAGACTTGATTTGACCTTTCGTGTCGACCAGACAGAGTTCCTGAGTTTTGGAGCAAATTTATCTCAGATTGAGAGTGAATCGGACAACAACGGGGTTCAATCCACCTCCTCTGAAAGCACCATAAACCCGTTTGCAAGCTGGACGATTTCAGAGGAATTCCAGGCTCAACTTCGATATTTTGAGATTTTTGAGCAACAGTCAGACGTCGACGATGTCCACTCTAGAAGAGTTACCTTGCAGCTCAATTATACAGCACCGGTTTTCAACTGACGCAGAAGTACTATGGAACAAGAAATCAGCCTTAAAGACATCATCAGCATCGCCAAGCGGCGGTATTGGTTTTTTGTGATCCCCTTTGTTTTATTAGCGGCAGGCAGTGTTGCTCTCGCGGTTCTGCTCCCACCGCAATATCAATCGACAGGTGTTATCCTGATCGAATCCCCCAAAATATCAGGCAATATTGTTTCTGCTTCTGTCGATGGCGCTGCTACGGAACGCATCGAAGTCATCAAGCAAAGAGTCATGACCCGTTCAAATCTGCTCAATCTGGCCAAAGAGTACAACGTCTTCAGGTGGTCAAACGGCGAACTCTCATCTACTGAGATGGTTCAGCAAATGCGTGCTTTGACCACAGTAGAACTGGTGAATACCGGGACTTCCAGAAATCAGACGACGATTGCGTTCCGTATTTCCTTTGATCACCGGTCCCCCATTGTTGCGGTCAAGGTTACCAATGAGCTTGTAACGCTCTTTATGGAAGAAAACGTAAAGACCAGAACGAAGATCGCAACTGAAACGACAGAGTTCCTGAATCAGGAAGCTGCAAAGCTTGAAAAGACACTGTCGGAAATCGAAAACAGCATCGCCATATACAAGCAAGAAAACAGCGATGCCTTGCCCGAAAACCTAGACCTGCGGATGTCCATGCGGGAACGGGTGGAAACCGGAATGCGTGAAATCGATCGTGAAGTGAAATCCTATGAGGAAGAGCTTCGGTTTCTCGACATTCAATTGAATTCGGCCAGAGCCGAAGCGCAGCAGGTGAGCCTGGTCAGTGCGGCTGCAGCAGCGCCGCAACAACCACAAGGTCTGCCCACTGAAGCGACGACAAGCCCAGAGGAGGCGCAATATGTTGAGCTTCTCGCCTCATTGAGTGCAGCGGAAGCTGTCTATGCGCCCTCTCATCCGGATGTCAAAGCCCTCAAACGCGAAATAAAGGCGACCACTGCGCGCCTTATTGCTGAGGGAAGCCCGTTTGGCCGGCAATTGCGTCTTGAACAAATTGAAGCGGCACTGGCTTCCGCGAACGGAGAGCTTGGTCAGGCTGAGAGGGATGAACTGGCTGCTGAAGCGGCGACATTGAGGAGCGCAAATGAACCGGTCGTTGTTGAAGCACCTTCTGCGCCAACTATTGACCCGAACGCTGGGTTATTGTCTTCAATCAACCTGAACATTTCCAGTATCGCCGTTAAGATTAACATCGCCAAGGAACGCATACTTTCGCTTCGACAGCAAAAAGAAACATTGGGTGGGCAACTGGAAGAAATTGAAAATGCCATCCTTCAGGCACCCCAAGTTGACCGGGCGCTCAGAGCGCTTAACCGGGATTACGAAAACGCACTTTCCAAGTACAATGATGTTCGTGCAAAGGCCATGGAAGCGCAGATTTCGGAAAACGTAGAAGAGGCAAGCAAAGCAGAACGATTTGTTCTTGTAGAACCACCGACAGTCCCGACAGAGCCCGTAAAGCCTGACAGAAAGAAGCTGCTGGGAATGGGGCTGGCCCTATCATTCGCGCTGGGTGCGGCCAGCATTGTCGGCATTGAGTTCTTGGATGGCGGTATTCGCGGTGCTCTTGCGCTAGAAAACCTGACCCATATCGCGCCGCTTGTCAGCGTGCCCTACATTACAACGCATCAAGAGGTCCGTTCCAATACGCGCAAGAGGTATTTGTTGGTCACAGGTCTATTGATGCTAGGGGTTTTGGGAACGGTAATGGTTCACTTTTTCTACATGCCGATTGACCAACTGTTCTACAAAATAAGTGATCGCTTCTTATAGGGGAACCGTCGGATCATTGGCGTATGACAAAAATATATGATGCCATTCAAAAGTCCCGTTCACCGCGGCCGGTCGAACCTGAAAAGGGGTCGGCTGCGCACGTAAACACGCCACCGTCGGGCGGGGCGGGAAGAGACACTGGACTGGAAGATCGCTGCGAGCCAACTGAAACAGCGCTCAATCTGGCTGAGCCCAATTCTGATTTCGCGAAAAAGAAACCGATTTCAGGAGACGAAACAGATGCCCAGCCGATCGCTAGATCAAGGAAACCGGAAAGACGCAATCGGGGTAGTCTCAACTTCATATTGACGGCGATTGTTGTGGTCGCGGTGGTTGCGATTGTGATAGTTGGCAGACTTGATCCAGAAACTGTTGGCGACCTGGGCCCACATCTAATCATCGTCCAGAGTTGGGTGGAGACAGTTATGAACAACATTGCGCAGGGTTGGGAGCTTGTTCGTCAAATGCTTCTCGATCTCCAAGAGGAAATCTAGATGGAGCGTATTAAGGATGCGATAGAGCGTGCCCGTGTAGCACGTGAACAGGGCAAGACTTCTGATGAGAGCAAATCTGAGAGCAACAGCGTGGCGGTCGCCAGATCCGTCCGGGGTGTCCCAGCCGACCCGGCAACCATTGAGTATCACAAAACATCAGTTCAGGATCTCGACGTTGGGCACTTGGAAAAGAACCGCATTATCTCTCTCAGTAAGACCGATCCGAGAACAATTGCCTTCGACCGGCTTCGGACACAGGTCACCAAGATCATGCAGGATAACGGCTGGCGTACAATTGCCGTGACATCTCCCACGACCGGATGCGGTAAAACAACTGTCTCCATTAATCTTGCGTTCAGTATTGCTTATCAGACTGAACAGACGGTTCTCCTCGTGGATTTCGACCTTAGGGCGCCGGACATCGCAAATTACCTTGGAATCGGGAAGAAGGTCTCGTTATACGAATATGTTCGCGGAGAATGCGATCTCTCGGACGTGTTTGTTAACCCGGGTATACCCAGACTGACTGTTTTGCCAAACCAAACGCCGATCCTTAATGCAGCCGAAACGCTCATGACAACAAGGGTGAGGGAGTTGGTTACTGATATTCGGAACAGATACGAGTCCCGAATGGTCATTTTTGATCTTCCGCCACTGCTCAGCACGGATGATGCGTTGGCATTTCTCCCGCAAGTTGACTGTGTATTGCTCGTCGTATCCAATGGCGTAACTACAAAATCCGAGATACGGGAATCTATGAGATTGGTTTCTTCTTCAGAACTCATCGGAACGGTTCTGAATATGGCCGATGATGGTTAAACCCCTTGCCCTTTAGCCCGTCTGTTTTTGTTTAATCTTGGACCGAGCCGTGCATCGAAGACTTAGAAATATATTCTACTCGCCCTTTAGCTTTCCGAACCCGTATTTCGCGATGAAACGCTCCTTATTTGGGGGGGCGATAGAAAAGGATGCCGTTGTAATCCTGGGAATGCATCGCAGCAGCACGTCGCTTCTGGCACAATATCTCCGTGCGGGTGGACTTGATCTTGGGGATAACTTCATTCCGGTGGCAGACGACAACAAGAGTGGGTTCTGGGAGGATGAGTTCTTTGTCCAAGTGAACCGCGACATGTTAACGAAACTTGGTGTTCAGCAAGATGGGTTTGCGCATCGTGATATTCTGCTAACAATTCCTGAACGATCCAAAAGTTTGGTAGGCCGTACAAATACAGCGCATGTCGCAGAATATGTAACCACTGAGTTTTCCGGTCCTGTTTTTGCTTGGAAAGATCCAAGGACATGTTTGACTTATCCGTATTGGCGGCAGGCGCTACGGGACGTAGGGATCAAATCGATCAAGCTCATCGTCGTTTATCGATCACCTGTTGAGGTCGCTAGGTCCCTTATAGCACGGGAAAGCGATGAGTATTTTAGAAGAGAAAAGGAACTTGCGCTGCAACGCGCATTTGATACTTGGCGTACTTATAACGATCTATGTCTGCAATACGGTAGAGAAGATGAAACGCTATTTTTGGATAACAGAGACATTCTTGGGAAAAAAATCACGAATGCCCTTGTTGAGACATGCTTAAAATTCTCGAATGTTAAAATTTCTAATGACTTCGTAAGCAGCAATATCTTCGATCCGAAATTGGTGCATCAAATGGATGAAACTTCTCCTATTCCAGACGATGTAAAAGCAACCTACGCTCAATTGAAGAAAAAACGTTTTCGTTTGGATTGAAGCGGTGTCTGTCTATCGTTTTTCTGGAGTAACAAGCCTTCGGAAAACAGATCTGCGTATTTCGCTGTTAAGCAGCGCTAGGATACTACCCGCTGCACAAGCTGTAAGGGACCCGGTTCCTGCAACGAGCCACAGATTCGTGGATTGTATGAGGTTATGAAAGGCAAAAATGACACCGCCGCCAATGATGACTGAGATTACAAGGCTATAGAAATGACTTTTCATTTTGAATCGGTTTGTGCGGGCGATCAAGCTTGATGCTAAGGTCGTTGATATTAGCTCGCCTACAATCCCAGTTAGCAACAATGCTTCAATACTATATCCGTTGATTACTAGAAAATATGCAACGAAAAGGAATGCCGCTCGCGCTAAGTTTGAGAAAAGAGGGATCTTAGTGCAGCCCAGTGCGATCGCTACATTTATAAATCCAGACTTATAAATTCGGAGGCCTTGTATGTAAGCCATCAATCCAATAAACGCACCTGCTTCAGCATATCTTTCGCCGTACAAGATCTCAATGACCGCGCTACCAGCTGTCGCATAGCCTATTGTTACAAACGTTCCAGCAAACACAGCTGTATCCAGTGCAAACCTCGTTTGGCGCTGCAGCGCGATTGGTTTGTCCTGTGTTGCAGATATTAGGGGCACAAAAAATGCCTGAGACACCCTTGAGATCAACAGTACTGGAACTAGTGCTAAAGTCGTTGCTGCGCTGAACCAACCCAATGTCTTGATGTCAAACACTGCACCAACAATTGCTCGTTCACCATAAAGCATACTAAAGATTAAGAGGCCGTTCAGCAGGAGCGGCCATCCAAAAATTAGAGCTCTTGATATGTATGCTTTTCGCCACCACAAACGATATGGTCTAACCGCCGCAAAGTGTGAGATTGCCACGTAAACGAATATTTGGGAGAATACAACAATAACAATGGCACGGTAATCTTTTAAAAATATGCAAGCTGGAATGGCAATCCCGGTTGCTATCAATTGCGTCCCGACCTCCATAATCGTTATCGTCGAAAATTTCATTTTTCTTTGAAAACGAGCGTAGTCCATGTGAGCTAGAGACCTCACGAACGGCAGGACAGAAAGAAGCTGAAATGCCCATGTCGTGTGAGGAATATCAAAAATTCGTGTTATTGGGTCAGCGAGAAAAAACAGCGCGACCGACGCTAGGCACCCTTGCGCCAATTGGATAGTATGGATAGAGGCTTGCAATCGAAATTTGTTTCCGTCTTTCGATTGTATGATGAATACGTTGAACCCCAAATTGCTGGTTAATTCAACAAGGGCTATTGTCGCTGCAATTGTGCTCGCGATTCCGAAATCCTCTACGCTTATTAGTCGTGCAACAACGATGTTTCGTACAAAGTTTGTAGCAGCGTTTAGAATATTTCCGAAGCTCAGTAGCAAGCCGCTTTTAAATAGAGTTTTTGACACCTTTTAGAGAATCCAATGAAAAATTTTGGTTGTAATCCCAGTCACATTTTCGAACAAACGTGCACTGTACACATGGTTTGCAAATTGAAGCATGCGAAAGGTTGACGCGCAGAAAGCCTAGACACAATCTTCGCTTGAACCGTTCGATCCAAACAGCATTAAACTATATCAACGTACTCAAATAAGCTATTGAAATTTATAGGTTTGGGTATAACTTAAGAAATGTCGGATCACGTTGTTCGTGGGCTCTTTTTCATCTGATGCAAACGGGAAGAAATAGTTGAAATGTCATTAAACTGGATGAAGTCGACCGTCATTCTAGTTGCTCTCTTAGCAACCGCTGCCTGTGATTCTCCCGAGGAAAGGATGGAGAACCACTACCAGTCCGGCATCGAACTGCTGAAGAGCAACGATCTTGCCAAAGCGGCGCTTGAATTCCGGAATGTACTTCAGATTAACACTGATCATGTTCCGTCGCTTCTTGGCTTGTCTGCGGTCGAGGAGGGGAACAGAAATTGGCGTGGTGTTTCGAACCTGCTGCGAAAGGTGTTGGACCTTGATCCGGACAACGTTGAAGCCAGTACGAAGATAGCACGACTATCGCTTTTGGCGAGAGATCTGGAAAGTGCTTTAGAATACAGCAATATTGCGTCCGCAGCCGCGCCCGACGATCCGACGGTTCTGACAGTCCGTGCAGCTATTCTTTTAACATTGGACGATGCTGCAGGTGCGATTGCAGCAGCGGAGCGAGCACTTGAAATTGATCCGGGCAATGCCGAAGCGATTTCCACCCTGGCAGCTGAAAAGATACGATCGGGTGACCCACAGGCTGCCGTGCGTCTTTTGGACCAGGGGTTGGAGATCGAAGAGAAGGAAATTTCTCTTCAATTGATTAAATTGCGTGCTCTGGAAGCCATGCGCGATCTGCCAGAGATTGAATTGCTCTTGGAGCAATTGGTCGAATTGTATCCAGAGGCATCTGCTTTGCGGTTCGCGCTCGTGCGGTTTTATGTGCAAAACGAACAGCAGCAAGAAGCCGAAGACCTTTTGCGCAGTGCTGCTGATGCGAGTCCAACAGAAATTCAGGCGGCTCTCGATGTCGTTCGGTTCCTCAACACCTATAAATCCTCGGAAATCGCCATTCAGGAACTTGAAACACTGGTGGCCAGAAATGACGATAACAGAGCTGGGTATGCTTTATTTCTGGCGAACCTCTATTACTCTCAGGATCAAAAAGACAAATCGAAGCAGATTCTCGTCGATTTGATCAACACTGTTGACGACGAGGATCAGCGTTTTGATGTCAAAAGCCTCCTTGCAGACTTTAATCTTCGGAATGGTGATAGAGATGAGGCGCGGTGGATTGTATCCGAGATCCTGGCGGAGGACGGTCGGAATACGAACGCGCTTTTGGTTCGGGCATCTCTGGCGGTTGCCGAAGAAAATTACGAAGACGCAATTGTCGATCTGAGGGCGGTCCTTGGGGACACACCGGACTCTGTGCGCGCGCTTGTTCTTTTGGGAAGTGCCTTTGAGCGGCAGGGTGCAATGGATCTTGCGAACGAACAATATACACGGGCGTTTCAGATCACCAACTACGATGGTTCGGTTGGGATACCACTTGCGAACTTTAATATAAGACGTGGGGATCTAACCCGCGCCGAAGACATTCTTTTGCGTGTTACCCAAGTAAATCAACGCAACCTGCAGGCGCATCGCATGCTTGCCCAGGTTCGTATTAACCAACAGGACTGGATTGGTGCTCAAGAATCAGCCACCTTCTTGCGTCGGCTGCAAGATGACGAAGCTGTCGTTAACCAGATAATGGGCGTTGCCCTTGAGGGTGAAAAGCGGTTTGAACAGAGTATTGCCTCCTTTGAGGCAGCGCAGTCAGCAGCGCCAAATCAAACCCGCCCGCTTGCAAATCTGGTCGGCGCTTATATCCGAAATGAACAGGCTGACAAGGCTGAGAGTTTTCTCAAAACGGTTCTTGAGACAAGCCCCGACAACGCGTTCGCCAAGATTCTTTTGGCCAAGGTCTATCAGGTTGGCGGACGCATGGATGAGGTGGAAGAACAATACAAGCGCATCATTGAAGAACATCCGGAAGAAGATGAAGCCTATGCGTCTTATATTTCGTTCCTGTCTGCTGAGCAGCGTCCGGTAGAAGCCAAGGAAGTTGCCGCCATGGCCCGTACTGCAAGGCCGGATAGTGTTTATCTGGGGCTGATCAAAGGAACACTTCTGGAACGTGACCAGGATATGGATTCAGCATTGGCACTGTATGAAGAACTCTATAACAAAGATCCAACAGCGGTCATTGTAGCCAATAACTATGCAAGTATATTAACCGATTATCGAACCGATGCCGTGTCAGCGCGTCGTGCTTTGGAGGTATCGGAGTCTTTCCGGAACATTGACCTGCCACAGTTTAAGGATACGCGCGGCTGGATACTTTACCGTCTCGGACGCTACGAAGAGGCTTTGGCCCTTTTCGAGGAAACAATTGAAAGTCTGGATCAATTGCCTGTGGCGCATTACCACCTTGGTATGGCCTACCGTGCTTTAGGACGTTTTCCAGAGGCCAAAACGGCCCTTGAAAGAGCTCTGAGTGTAGCTGGCGATAATCCGTTTCAGCATTCTCAGGAAATTATTGAAGTTTTAGAAGAACTTAAGTCTTGATGCCCCTCTGGTCCCGTTGTTTTCAATCGGGACTCGGTCGTCAATCGATTATTGGTGTTGACGAGATTTTTGATACAGGGCCAGCTTATTCCGGAGGAAAATACGAATTGATGCTGGGTACCTGACAATGGTTGAACTATATACGTTCATCATGTTCTAGAACAGGCAAACTCAATGTATGAGCAGTTCTACGGGCTTCGTGAAAAGCCGTTCTCAATTCAGCCCGACCCGGAGTACATGTTCTGGGGCAGAGGACATGCCATGGCTTATGCGATGATTGAGTACGGGATTATGAACCGTGCGGGTTTTACCGTCATTACGGGTGAAATTGGCAGTGGTAAAACCACACTGATTAGACATCTTCTCAACAAGTTGGATGAAGATGTTACTGTCGGCCTCGTGTCCAACGCCTATGAAAACAGGGGTGAACTGTTGCAGTGGGTTTTGATGGCATTCGGCATGCCCTATGACGAAGATTCCCATGTCGCGTTGCACGGGCAGTTTGTCGATTTCCTGATCAATGAATTTGCTGAGGGTCGACGTTGCATCCTGATCGTGGACGAAGCCCAAAATCTCGGACCACAGACACTTGAAGAGCTTCGTATGCTCTCGAACATCAATGCCGATAAAGACCAGTTGCTCCAGATGATTTTGGTAGGGCAACCGCAGCTGAGAGACTTGCTCAAACGACCGGATTTGGTTCAATTCGCCCAACGTATTGCCTCTGACTTCCACCTTCGGCCGTTGAAGGAGGTTGAAGTTTCCAACTATATCTCTCACCGGATGGCCCATGCTGGTGCGACCCGCGAGATCTTTGATGAGCAGGCCAGGAAGCTGGTTTTCGAAGCAACGCGTGGGGTACCCAGGTTGATCAATATCCTGTGCGACACTGCCCTTGTATACGGGTATTCA
This sequence comes from Alphaproteobacteria bacterium, assembly GCA_963691885.1. Classification (GTDB taxonomy): domain Bacteria; phylum Pseudomonadota; class Alphaproteobacteria; order UBA8366; family Aestuariispiraceae. The sequence goes on along the minus strand of OY829843.1, from coordinate 4,457,788 downwards.
GATGATCATGAAGTGATCACTGATGCCGTTGTTCGGGAAGTTGTCGACGATAAATCGGAATATGGTATTTTCAGCCTCAAGAATGAAGATGAACCTGTAATGCAATTTCCCACCATTCGGAAAACTGAAACAGGGTGATGGTCCGGTTCAAATCCCAAATCTGGATAGTCTTGATCCTGTTCTTTCTCTCATTACCCGTGATTGCGAAGAGCCAGGTTGAGACGAACGAGAAAACGTATACTGTTTTCAATTTGGAAGAGATGTATTTCGCCCAACAAGGGCTGCAGGCACTTCTGAAGAGTGGTCAATTGCTCCAGGCTGAAAAGACATTGAAGGCGGTCTTTCAGAAATATCCAAAGGTACCAGCTTTCCACCTGCTGTCAGCGCAGTTGAGTTTTTCCAATCGTGACTATGAGGCCATGTTCCGCGACATAGGAAATGCCATTGATTACGGGTTTAGAGATGCTCAACGTTTGACCGGTTTCGTGACGAGGATGCCGGAACTGGCAGAGCGCCCAGAGCTGAAAGCGCTTTTGCGGCGCATGGAGGCATCATCTCAGCCGCAGCCCCTTTTCGAGCTCCTCGACGTCAAGCCAAATCCGGTTCGATCCGGTGTAGGAGTTGTTGACCGGCGAAACACGGAATGGGACACGCAAGTGTTGGCTTTTCGCAGTTCCTTTGTTTTTCCGTCTCGAAAATTTTCCGGAAGCACCGCTGATCTTTCGGGGACCCCGTCCGCTAAATTGCTCAATTCACTGGTTTCTCAAGGAAAGGCAGCAGGCAACACGGGTGACTTATACGACAATCGCGATCGGCGGCATTCATTGTTGGACCTCAGGCAATTACCGCAGTTAAGCGCGGTTGCCTATTCACCTGAAGCCGCCTCAGTAGGTTTGGACTATGGCGTCAACTTTCGCGCTCTTTTTGGTGCACCCACAATTGGAAACGCATCGCTTGGACTAACCGGCGCTCGCAGTCTTGTTCAGTCTCATCTGATACAACCCGGAACAGCGAAACGCTTGTTTGTTCAATATCTTAATAACCAGGTCTATGTATATCCTGCCGTGCGGGACTTCGCACCGTTTGAGAATGATAATTTCTTCGCAAATACGCCCTATCTATTGAACAGCAAAGGCAAGTCCGGATCGGACAAGCCACTGTTATTTGCACTTGCCAATATACTGGCTGCGCTCGACCCGGCGCTGAAAGACGAGTTGACCCAGCAAGGGACTATAGGGCCGGTTGTGCAATCCGTGTTTCGATGGGGACAGGCTGGGATTGAGAGTGACACTGACTATTTGTCAGGCCGGGCGCATCCGGTGGTGTTTGACGGCGCTAAAATAGACCTCGAAAACATGGTCCGCCGAAGTCAGGCCCTATCCGGCAAGGATATCGTCCCTTATGTGCGGTTGAAGGTCCTTATGGAGTCAAGTGGAGGGCGACCACTTACAGCCGCACAGCCACCTGGTCGAGGATTTGGTTTTGACAGTCCTGCCGCCATCTCCCGAATAGAAAAGCAGGAGGGCAGGGACAGGAAAATGGTTGTTTCCGCGACCCCAATGGTGAATGGCACCAATGAAGGCGTCGTGCTTGAATGGGTCTTGCTGCAAGGTGATCCCAGTCGTGTCGAAATCAATTACCCTGCCAGCGACGATCGGTCGGCTGAATTACTCATAAAATGGCATAATGAATTTCCATCTTCCGCCGATGAGAAGATAACAACACGACGTGTAGACATCGGTGTCTTCGCGCGTCGTGGCGACTATATCTCGGCGCCATCGTTTATCTCAGTCTTCTTTGGTGAGGAGCCGGTGAAGCGACCACGAGGCTAGATACACCCTCACGTGGTGAGGTTTCGCAATTTGTTCCAGCTGGATTCGTGCTGTCAGGCCCGGCCAAATGTGTCTTCGAGGCGCACGATATCGTCTTCGCCCAAATAGGATCCGGTCTGCACCTCGATAATTTCCGCAGCTATCCGGCCAGGGTTGGATAGACGATGCACTTCGCCCATCGGGATATATACGCTTTGGTTTTCTCTCAGAAGTTCTACACGATCACCAATCGTGACCTCGGCCGTCCCGCTAACCCCGACCCAATGTTCCGCTCTGTGGAAGTGTTTCTGCAAGCTGAGGCTTGCCCCCGGATTGACTGAAATGCGTTTGACCTGGAAGCGTCCACCAAGGTCAATTGTCTGATACCAGCCCCAAGGCCGATGAACGCGCGGTGGTGTTGTCGCTTCCTCCCGACCAGAGTCCTCCATTTTTTTGACCATCATCTTCACTTCCTGAGCCCGGTTTATGTCCGAAATCAGGATGGCATCAGAAGTTTCAACAATGCCCAGCCCCTCAACACCAACAGCGCAAATCAAGCGAGAATCAGAGTAGATAACAGAATTCTTGCAATCCTGTGCTATTACGTCTCCGCGAAGGACATTATTGTCTTCATCCTTTTCTGACGCTGCCCAGAACCCATTCCAGTCACCCATGTCAGACCATTGCATTTCGACCGGTACAACCTGCGCCGCCTTGCAATTCTCCATTACCGCGACGTCAAATGAGACTTTGCGGGCTCGGCGGAACGCACTTCCAATTCGGACAAAATCCAGATCGATTGTTGCTTCATTTAGGCTGCTCTCGACGATGCTAAAAGTTTCCTTTTCGGCCACAGTCATCTCTGCGAGCGAACCGGGCCGTAGACAGAAATATCCCCCGTTCCAGAGATAGCCCTGTTCAACAAACTGGATTGCAGTTTCCTTGTCCGGTTTTTCGACGAATTTTTCAACACGACGAGATGACGTTGTGCCGTCGCCGTCTTGCCCCGGAAGTATGTACCCAAAGCCCGTTTCGGGGCGCACCGGTACAATGCCAAGAACAACCGCATCAGCATTCATCGCTGCCTGAGCGGCAATGGAGACTGCGTTCCGGAAAGCATCCGGGGCTCCAATCTCATGATCAGAGGGTGACACGATGACAGGCATTTCCGGGTCTTTTCGTTCAGACCAAAGAACACCGGCCAGAATCGCGGGAAATGTATCGCGAGGCTCAGGTTCTATGAGTATCTCTACATTGATATCGAGCTCTTCGGCTTGTTGAGCTGCAATAAAGCGGCAAGAATCCGCTGCAACAATGATTGGGTCAGCGAAGACATCCGAATCGTTGAATCGAAGCAGTGTTTTTTGGAACAGCGAGAGACCATTGAAGATTTTTACGAGTTGCTTTGGTCGGTCCCGCCGTGAAATTGGCCAAAGCCGCGTTCCGGAACCACCGCAAAGAATCACTGGTCGAATCATCGCTTTAATCCTCAGCGTTTATCGTGGGTGAGTTGGTGAGAGGGTCGTATAATGCGCATATTGGATCACGCGATGAGAGATTATGCAATCTACTGCAACCGGTATTTCGGTGGCTTCCCTAAATGAAACAATTCCGCTGTGCTGGTTTCGCAGGATTGGGTTGTCCGCCCACTAAATCGCCCCAATTTATACATATTCGCAGATGGGACGCAGGGAGGTCGCTTTTAACAGCTCAGCTCTGGTTTTTTGATCTGAAACCGCGCACAGCGGCGAGGGCGAAAGCACCTACAACGAGGAAGGGCAGGGTGGCAGGGATCGGAACAGGTGCCACAGAAGCGCTGTCGATGGTGAAGTCGCGGGTGACCGTGTTTGTGTCTTCATCAAGCGTGGAGATAGAGAGATCGAAGACTTCGTCATCGGTCAGATCCAGTGATGTCAAACCGTCAAGAAGGGCCAGCTCTATTTCTTCACTGGTCAACGGCAGAAGCGGATTTTCACCATTGTCGGCTGGAAAAAACAGAGTGTCGAAAGACAGACTTGCGGTTAATGCACCCGTTGTTCCTGCCCCTTGTCCGGACGATGAGAACGAGAACCCACTGAATGCGGCTGTGTTAAATGAGAATGAGCCGGTTCCAAAATCGAATTGGTACCCGATGGCAAAGTTCTGGGGCACTTGTGACAGACCAGCTTCTTGATCAACGGACAACCCTGCTGAACCTATAGATGTTGTTCCCGCGATCTCAGCAGTTCCAGTGCGAGATTCAATGTCTGAAATGATTTGATCGATCAGGGTTGTCGGGTCGAAAGAAAAGAAACCCGTTATACTATCGAGGTTGGCTAGCCTGCTGGAAGCTGTATCCAATGTAACGCCTTCGATGCTTTCGCCAGTTGCGCTGAAATGATAGACGATGGGGGCCGCGAGCGGTTTCAACGGCCCGGCGGTCATTCCAAAAACAAACATCAACAAAACGACAGCTGTGGTTCTCATTGTCTTCATCAATTTAGTGGCTTTACCATTAGCAAATTACTTTGGTTTGGCGGGTGACGCGATTCTGCCAGGTTAACAGCGGTATTAATTTCGCAAATCAGCTGTGTTTTGTTCATAAAATGAACCATTGTTAACAGGAAAATTGAAGCGAACGAGAATCCAACGAATGATCATTTAAAGAATGTCGTTTCTTTTCGACTGTCGAAAGCCGAAGAAAATCATAGAGTGCAGAGCGTTAGGTTCATCGGTGCCCATGCCGCAGCTTTTTGACGGTTCATGAGCGTTCATAGCCGTCTATTCATTGTTTTTGAGAAGGCGGCCAGGGTCAGAATGACAAGAGAACTTCCCGCCAGTTGCATTCAAACTCATCGCAAATTTCCGTGTATCGGGCCTTTGCAGCAGATGAATAAGAATCGCGTTCGCTTGAACTTAGATCAATTGCAACCTGGATTTTCCGTTCAAGGTCTGTTGGGTCGACAAAGAAATCGTAGCCCTGCATCCGTGGTGCAGAGTTTTGAAAAGAAACGCGGATTCCAGAGCCATCCGTGATTAACTCATTCATCGGAGGAGCATCGGTTGTCAGCACCAGTGCGCCTGTCGAGAGTGCCTCAAGAATGTAATGTCCAAATCCTTCGGATAGTGATGTGCAGATGTGGGTCGCACTCAAATTCTGCAGTGTTTTCAAATCCGACTGGGGAAGGTGTTGATCGATAATTTCAATGTTTGTCGCGGACTTTGCGTCTGAACTTACCGGCAACCGTGTGACAACCGTCAGCTTTGGCCATTCCGGGTGTCGAGCCCATACCTCCAACAGGCATTCTGTTCCTTTTAACGGGCTCAAGCCCGCGATATGCAGGTATTGCGCGGGATCTCTTTCTGAACCTTCAATGTTTCGACTCTCGGTTCGAAAACCCATGAACTGAACTTCAGATCCGCAACCTTCAAAGAGTTCGACCGCGTGACGGGTTTTGCAGGCTATACGGTCCATCAAGGGAAATAAAATACGGTTGCGACCCAGGATCCATTCCTGGTTCGGGACAAGTATGTTCTTCGGTGCGGAGTTCACCCATCGACGGTGAATATATTCTATATGAATGATAAGATCTGCGACCTGCCTCCCCATGACCGTTTGTTGCCAAGACCGCGTTGAGGCGAGGTGGTGGGTGACGGTCAATCCTTCACCTTTCAAAAGATGTTTCAGGATCTCGCAATCCTGGCCCAAACCGCCCGTCAGTTTTTGGCTGACGATTCCAATGCTCTGAATCGGCTGGTCAGAAACACCACGCCTTAATCCATTGACGGTTTTCAGGAACTTAATCAGGCTAAATTCTGCACGTTGTTTTAGACCAATCATCGTAACTCTAATACCGCCATTCGAGTGACTTCTGGCAAATCAGTTTAACAGCGTTGATAGGCTCTGAGAAATGCCTTGAACCTATTTTAAGGCCTTACTTTCTTTCATCAATCCGTCCACCCAGTTGTCCCAATTCAACTCAGTTTCAACCTTTTTACGAGCGTTATCCGAGAGATTTTGAAGCATGGGTTTGTCTTTCCACAGCTTCGAGATTTCGTGCGCAAACGCCTCGGGGGGGCTGCCCTCAGGGACGAGGAAGCCCGTTTTCATGTGATCTACGGCACTTGAGATGCCACCTGTATCGGGCGCTACGACCGGTAGCCCGTAGGCAGCAGCCTCGACAAATACAATTCCATAACATTCAGCTTTGGTTGGTAGCAAAAAAACGGAGGCTTCATTCAGGATCTTGTCGTATAAATTTCTTTCCTCCTTGACACTCTTGTCGATGTAAGGATGGATGGTGCAGTTTATTGGTATTTTGGTTCCCGATGGTGGTTTGCAGCCGATAATGAATAGATGATACTGCTCGTTGCTCTCCTTATTGAGCAATTCCAGTGTTTTCAGCGCTGTAGACCCGCCCTTACGGTCCCAATTCTTTCCGACAAACAATATGTTGCAGCGATTATGTTCGGAGAAATCTCGATCTTGGTTTGGCGGCAGCGTTACGTTGGGCCCAAACGGAAGTGTAATGATCTTCTTGGGATCGATACCGTAGTCCTGTTCGACCGAACGGGCGGCCCATGTAGAGGAGACGACGGCCAAAGACGCGTTGTCTAACACTCTTTGTTCTATCTGATGACCCTGCTTAAACATCAATTTGGGTATGTTGCTGAATTGAGGATAGTAGTTAACCATCAAAGCATAGGTGGCGTCGGAAACGTGGATGATAGGGGCTGAATGATCTATGACGGACAACGGCCCAGAGGCAACAATTCCAAGTATTAGATCAGGTTCAGCATCCTGGACCTTTTGATTGATGTGTCGGGATATCCTCGAAAGATAAAATTTGGTTCGCTGTGGGTTTATGCTGAACCCCAGCAACTGGGCAAAATCTTGGAACTGCTTGGCAACGAAGTTGAGTACCGAAAACCTTTCCGTTGTCACATTGATAACTTCATGCCCGCTCTTCTTGAGAGTTTTGGCGATAAAATACGGAATCCCGGCCCAGTTGTTAACATCCCAAACGCTGGATTCTGTAACAATTACGATGCGCATTCAAAAACTCTCGACCCACGCAATGAGGTTTAGCCTCATATTAGATCCAGTTGGAAATTGACAGTAACGAAGGTGCGCAATGAATAGCAATGACAAATAGGGTTGTATCTATAAAAGTCTAACGCACTAATTCTATTATCTATTTTTGTTAGAATATTTTTGTATTCTGCACTATCTACATGACCGAAAAGGCGCTTGAACTCTTGCTCGGGCAGTTGAGACGGTAAATCCGCTATGGGCGGCAAGATATCAGACTCTTGTGTTAAGCGGGTCGCCGCATCGCGCAAAGCAGTTGGGCTCATTTGACCCAGGGTTTTGGCGAAGACAATGCCGGCTTTATCGGCTGCGATGGAGGCTACCCAGAATTCTGTGCCCTGACGCTTTGATTACGCCATCGGGAAGCGGTCTTCGAACATGATTGCGAACTGGCTTTTGACAGCGTGCCATTCGCGGACTGATCGCTTCCACTCCTGAGAGGTAGCATTCAGCGCGAGATATATCAATTTTGCGGCGGCGTCATCGCTCGGGAAGTGGCCCCGTGTCCGGACAGCACGGCGGATTTTCGAGTTCAGCGCCTCAATCGCATTCGTGGTGTAAATCAGCCTGCGCACCTCGGGCGGGTAGTTGAGGAACGGAATGACCTCGTTCCAGGCCCGCCGCCAGCTCGGCGCAATCGCAGGGTATTTCGCGGCCAGATCGCTTTTTTCGAACTCAGCAAGCGCTGTTTCTGCCGCATCGGCGTCCACGGCGGTGTAGACGGCCTTAAGTGCCGCTGCCACTGCCTTGCGGTCCTTGTAGCTGGCGAAGCTCATGGAGTGGCGCAACAGGTGGACGATGCAGGTCTGGATTTGGGCCTGTGGGAAGGCCGCCTCGATGGCCTGAGGAAAGCCCTTGAGGCCGTCCACGACGGCGATCAGGATGTCCTGAACGCCCCGATTGCGCAGGTCGTTCAGGACCTTCGCCCAGAACTTGGCCCCTTCATTGGCCTGGAACCACAGGCCCAGAACGTCGCGCGTGCCATCTGGCAGGATCGCCAGGGCTACGAATACCGCCTTGTTCGAGACCGCGCCATCACTGCGGATATTAACCCGGATCGTGTCCATGAACACCACCGGATAGCAGGGCTCCAGCGGTCGGTTCTGCCAGGCGGTGACTTCCTCCATAACCGCATCGGTAATCGCCGAGATCAGGCTCGGCGATGCCTCGATGCCGTAGATCTCCTCGATGTGGCCCTGGATTTCCCGGGTCGTCATGCCGCGGGCGTACATGCTGATGATCTTGGTGTCGAACTCTGGAAAACGGCGTTGATACTTGGCGATCAGCAGCGGATCAAAGCTACCGTTCCGGTCGCGGGGAATGTCCAGAACGACCTTGCCGCTGTCTGTGGTCACCGTCTTCGGGCTGCTGCCGTTGCGCCGGTTCGGCGGCTTGTTCTGACCCGCCAGCGGTGGATCGGCGCGCTCCTCGGTCAGGTGCGCGTCCAGTTCGGTGTTCAAAGCGCGTTCTGCCAGTGCCTTGGTCAACTCCTGCAAAATGCTGTCCTTGCCAAAAAGATCACCGGGCTTCCGCCCTTCCATCAACTGGTCCAAAAGGTCTTTGTCGATGCTCATACGTGGGTCTCCTCATCTTTAGAGCTACCTCGCCAGGGCACAGAATTCTGGATAGTCTCCTGCGATGTCGTCGAAACTAAAGCCGCTGCCACCTTTATTCGCATCAAGAAGCTCCTTGAATTCACCGATTGCAAACGCAGCGCCGGCGTCCGACGCAACCTGCAACGCAGCGGAAATGATAAAGTGTTTCATCAAGTCGACCCGGTCGGCCAATCTTACTCCACGGCAGTTGTCGGCCTCCAGACCATCTTCTTTACCTACAACATCTCCCACCAAAGCCTGCAGTTTTCGGGACCCGCAATAGATAGAGAGTGCGATGATGGCAGACCCGATTTGTTGTTCTGGGTTTTCGCGAGTGCCGGACTGGTCAGCGGCATCTGCGACTGTGAAACGCAGATAGTCAACGAGGGAGCTAGCCTCTTTGAGACTTCCCGTTTGTTCTGCCTTTCTCAACCGGTTCCAATAGGCACGGACCTCTTCGGCGCTGCTGGCACCTGTCAAAGACCGAACCTTTCCTTTGGCGGATGCTGCGAGAGCTTTGCGCTCAGCCTCGCTCATTTCGACGGTTGCGATAAATGCCTTTTCGCTAATTTCGATGCGATCAACACTCTGAAACGCAACGGTTCCAAGCCCATCGCCAAGAACGAGGTTTAGCAGACCTTCAGTCGTATCCATTACCATCTGAGGGGGAAGTGTCAGTCGCCCAAACTCAAAAAAGCCCAGATCTAACCCGTCTGGAGAAGCATTGATTGCTGAAGATACATTGAGCCACCGTCCAGTCGGTAGACCAATGGAAAGTTGGACGATCATTTGATCTTGAAAAATGCTTACGTCGCTGTGCGTGCTTGGAACCACTCTTGTGGCAAACAGCAAGGCGCTGGTTACATCCGAAGCAGTCAGGACAAGCTGCCGGGGCCCTGCTTCGACTTCCGTTAATGAACGGAATTCCCTGAAAATTTCCCTCGCCCGTTTGGCATCAGCAGCCGCAATCTCACGCCCGCCGATGACCTAAGGACTGGATTCCAGACTAATCGCCAAGAACCCGGCAACAAGCAAGAGCGGCAAAATCAGGACGAGAAGGACAATTTTTTTGATAGAAGGTTACCTTTTGAGTGCTGTCGCGTTTGAGTTAATACGAAGTAGTGCCTAAATTAAAATGGTCCGACCGGGAAAGCCAATTTTTATCTCGGACCTTGATTTCAAAAGAAGCCTCTATTTTTAAGCCCCTCCAAGACTTTTTCCGCTGCCTCTACAGGCGAAAGATCAGCCGTTTGAAGATGAATTTCTGGCGAGAACGGTGCCTCGTAGGGACTATCTATGCCAGTGAAATTCTTGATCGCGCCTCCGCGGGCCTTTTCATAAAGGCCTTTCGGGTCGCGGGCCTCACAGACTTCCAGCGGGGCGTCGACAAAGACCTCAATGAACGACCCACCTTCGATCAGATCACGGGCCATCTGACGTTCACTGCGGAATGGCGAGATGAAGGAAACGATCGTGATAATCCCCGCATCAACGAATAATTTCGCAGTTTCACCAACGCGACGAATGTTTTCGACACGGTCCGCATCCGTGAAACCAAGATCGCGGTTCAGTCCATGGCGCACATTGTCACCATCCAGAATATATGTGTGCTTGGACATACCGTGCAGGCGGCGCTCAACCATGTTCGCCACAGTTGATTTGCCCGAACCGGACAGACCCGTGAACCACAGGACACAAGGTTTCTGTCCTTTTAGGTTGGCCCGCGCATCACGGTCGATATCGATGTCTTGCCAGACCAGATTTGTCGCCCGGCGCAGTCCAAAGGAAATCATCCCTGCGGCGACTGTATGATTGTTGTAGCGATCAATCAGAATAAAGGATCCGGTTTTGCGGTTCTCAGAATAAGGATCAAACGCAATCGCGCGATCAAGGCTAAGATTGCAAACTGCAACCGTATTAAGCGTCAGCTCTTTCGCCGCAAGTTGTTCCATCGTGTTAACATTGATGGCGTGTTTGATCTCACTCACAGTTGCTGAAACCGTTTGTGTTCCGATCTTCAGAAGGTATGCCCGTCCGGGAAAGAGCGGTTGATCATCCATCCATATCAGGTGCGCAGAAAATTGGTCGGTGACTTCCGATGGCTTAGTGGCGCTAGAGAGAACATCGCCCCTGCTGATATCGATTGCATCCGCGAGCAAAATGGTAACAGCGTCACCAGCAGATGCGCTTTCTACTTCACCTGACTGCGAGAGAATTCCCGCGATTGTGCTTTCCGTTCCGGCTGGCGCCGCCTGAATTGGATCGCCGACATTCGCAACGCCGGACGCAATTGTACCACTGAAACCACGGAAGTTAAGGTTGGGGCGGTTTACCCACTGCACCGGCATTCTAAAAGGCGCGCCTGTAGTGTCGGATTCAATATCAACGGTCTCAAGCAGTTCCAGGAGATGAGAGCCTTTATACCACGGCATGGCGCTTGATGGACCGAACAGGTTATCTCCTTCCAGCGCGGAAACCGGAAGGTAATGTATCGATTGAAAAGAGAGTGCGTTGGAGAAGCTGGCATATGCGGTGACTATGTTGTCAAAGACATGCTGCTCATATCCCACGAGATCCATTTTGTTTACAGCCAGGATCACGTGTTTCACGCCCAGCAGCGATGCAATGAAACTGTGTCTTCTTGTCTGAGTCAGAAGGCCTTTGCGGGCATCTACCAGGATGATGGCAAGATCAGCCGTAGAGGCGCCAGTCGCCATATTTCTTGTATATTGTTCGTGACCCGGTGTATCTGCCACAATGAATTTGCGTCGCTTAGTATTGAAGAAGCGGTAGGCAACATCAATCGTAATGCCCTGTTCCCGCTCGGCCTGCAGTCCGTCAACAAGCAGAGCGAAGTCGATGCCATCCTTTACAGTCCCGACCTTCTTGCTGTCTTTTTCGAGGGCAGAAAACTGATCTTCAAAGATCATTTTAGAGTCGAACAGCAAGCGACCGATAAGCGTGCTTTTGCCGTCATCCACACTTCCGCACGTGATAAAGCGGAGTAGACCCTTGTCGTTTTCATCTGAGAGATATGTAGCAATTGTTTCTGCTGCGTCTGATATCTTGTTCATCAGAAGTATCCCTCCTGTTTTTTCTTCTCCATCGAACCTGCTTGGTCGTGGTCAATAATGCGGCCTTCACGTTCAGATGTTCTCGCAACAAGCGTTTCTGCTATAATTTCTTCCAGTGTCGACGCTTCGCTTTCGATGCCAGCTGTCAGGGGGTAGCAACCGAGAGTTCGGAAACGAACCATTCTCTCTTCTACCGGTTCATTTTCTTTGATTGGCATACGGTCATCGTCGACCATGATCCACTGGTTGTCGCGACGAACTACCGGGCGTTTTGCCGCAAAGTATAACGGTACAATCGGGATTTCTTCAGTCAGGATATATTCCCAGATGTCCAACTCGGTCCAGTTGGAGATCGGGAAGGCGCGGACTGACTCTCCCTGGTTGATTCGGCAATTATACAAAGACCAGAGTTCGGGGCGCTGGTTTTTCGGGTCCCAGCGGTGTTGCCCTGTCCGAAAGGACATAATGCGTTCCTTCGCGCGAGACTTTTCCTCATCGCGTCGGGCCCCGCCAATTGCACAGTCAAATTTGTACTTGTCGAGGGCCTGCTTCAAAGCCTGGGTCTTCATCACATCGGTGTGCAGGGAAGATCCGTGCGAGAAGGGGCCAATGCCCTGATCCAGGCCCTCCTGATTGGTGTGTACAATCAGATCAATACCCAGATCTTTCGCCAGGTTATCCCTGAACGCGATCATTTCCCGAAATTTCCACTTCGTATCAACATGCAGCATGGGAAACGGCGGGATACTCGGCGCAAAGGCCTTCATTGCCAAATGAAGCATCACCGAGGAATCTTTGCCGATGGAATACATCATTACTGGGTTTTGAAATTCGGCGGCAACTTCCCTCAGAATGTGGATACTTTCCGCTTCAAGGCGACGTAGGTGAGTTCCTAGTTTCGACATAACTTTCCCAGATCTTATGGAGTGTATTCGGGGGGACTGATTAAAGAGTTAGATTTCAAAAGTCCACAATCTTGTTGAGATTTACATCATTCACTTGCGAGAGCTTCTCTTCTGTAAGGATCTCGCGATAGAGTTTGCGACGCATGGCATTTGCGAAGTCATCCATCGTTACGGCTTTTAAGACAAAGTTGCCGGGGCCGGTGGTCACGTTGTTTCTGTACCAAGTGTCGAGATCGGGGACTTCATTCAGGATCGCGAGGCCATTGATTGTAACGCCCCTGATATTCGCCATTGTGCGGGCCTGGGGCATCATAACAACATGGCGGCGAGGGGGCGTCTCCGGTCCGTCACCAGACACATCGATTGTCTTGCGACTGCCGTCATAGGCATTTTGTTCGATCAGTCGGACGGCATAGGCGAGCCCGGAACCAATCCCTGTCCCGCCGGATACCCGACGTGGATATTTCTCTATTTCGCCAGCCAGCTGGTTCGCGTCCTCTGGCGTCGACAAAACAAACCAACCTGAGAAATCCTTTGGTATTTCTGCCTCCGCCCAGGTGACCAGGCCGACCAGGATCTTGCCCAAGGGACCGCTTCCGATGGCGTCTTGAACATCCGGGTCCCGAAATGCGTCTGCAATCCCCTGCATTTGCAGGCGATATTCACTGGTATCGATGCTGGCAGAGGCATCCACGGCAAGGATCAGTTCCAGATCGACCGGGATGGATTGTGCTTTTGTCGGCCCGTGCAAGAACAGAAAAAAAGCCATTAACCCATTGAACAGAAAGAAAAGCGTTCTTACGCGGCTTCCTGAACAGTGTTTTCGCGGTCGTGTTTGCGAATGAAGGCTTTTACAGCAGGAGCGATTGAAGAACGCCATTTGCTTCCATTAAAGATGCCATAATGTCCGACCCCTGACTGCAGGAGATAACCCTTCTTATCGTCTGACAGCCCGGTTGTCAGGGTCAAAGCGGCCTTGGTCTGGCCGACACCGGAAATATCGTCCAACTCCCCCTCGACGCAGAACAGGGCCGTCCGGTCAATTTGGGTCAGATCCACGGGGTGCCAGCGATACATCATCTCTCCTTTTGGCAGGGCATGATCCTGAAAGACGGTCTTCACTGTCTGCAGATAGAAATCGGCCGGCAAATCCATGACAGAGCGGTATTCTTCATAGAAGGCCAGTTTGCCCTCTGCTGCATCGTCATCACCCTGGACCAGATGATCAAACAGTTCATGATAACTGGCCAAATGCTTGTCATAGTTCATCGCAATGAAGTTGGTCAGCTGGATGAAGCCCGGATAGACCTTGCGGAAGGCGCCGGGGTAGGGGGCGGGAACCTCCACAACCACGTTACGCTCGAACCACTCGATGGGCTGTTCTTTGGCCAGTTTGTTGACCTGGGTCGGGTTTTCCCGGGTGTCGATTGGTCCGCCCATCATGGTCAGGGTTGCCGGTGAGCACCGGTCGCCCCAGCGCGACATGATGGCGGTTGCGGCCAGGGTTGGAACAGCTGGCTGACAAACAGCAACCACATGCGTGTTCGGTCCAAGATAGTGCAGGAAATCAATGACATAATCGATGTAGTCATTGAGATTAAACTTGTCCTCAGAGACCGGTACCATACGGGCATCCTGCCAATCGGTGATATAGACTTCGTGATCCGGCAGCATCTCTTTGACAGTTCCGCGCAGGAGCGTCGCGTAATGGCCGCTCAACGGCGCTACAATCAGCAGTTTGGGATCATTACGGTCCGGCGCCACATCGCGTTTGAAATGCAGCAAATCACAGTAAGTCCGGTGAATAATGGTTTCGACCTCAACCGACACTTCCGCGCCGTCAACTCGCGTTGTATCCAGTCCCCATTCGGGTTTTGTAAACCGTCTGGTCAGGTGCTCGAACATATCTGCCGCAGACATCATGGTCCGGCCGGTTCTGGTATAGGAAAGCGGATTCATCGGATTGCGCATCGCCAGACGGGCACCCTGAGCCAGAACCCGGCTTGGCGCGACCATAAGGCGCTGCATCTCGTGCATGTAGTACAGCATGGTTCCGTAAACTCCGTATTCGCGTTGATTTATATGCAATGCATCATTGTCTAGCATAATTTACGTGTTCAGCAATGCCTCACATGTGACGTTTCTTGCGGAATTCCTCTGATATGGAGGGTAGTATAATGTTTTTATTCAGTTTTATTTTTACCGTTTCGCTTGATTTTCAGAGTATCAGACAAGCATTTTATGCTGCACCGCAACATAAAATGCAAAAGTGAACCATCTGTTCCAGTAGTCACAGGTAATTTTCCATCAACTTCGTCAAAAAGTCTTGGCCCGGGTTGATTGCTGCTATCTTCTATCTGGAACCAAGTGGAAAGCATCAAATAGGGTTGGAATATGGCCGATTGGCACAACGATATATTTGCAGTCTTAAAGGCGGAAAATGTGTCCCAGGTTGGATATGTCCCAGATGCAGGTCATTCACCGCTGATAAATGCCTGCCTTGCGGACAATGAAATCAAGGCCACTGTTTTGACGACGGAGGAAGAGGGGATTGCGCTGGGCGCAGGTGCCTGGTTGGGGGGAGAGCGACCCGCCCTCTTGATGCAGTCCAGCGGTGTTGGCAATTGCATCAACATGTTGGCACTGAACGCTACCTGCAAGTTTCCATTGCTGATGTTGATCACCATGCGGGGGGAATGGGGAGAATTTAATCCCTGGCAGGTCCCCATGGGGCAAGCCATGCCGGAAATCCTGAAACAGGCCCAGGTTATGGTGTATCCCGTTTCAAAACCCGAAGATGTCGGGCCAACGGTGGCGGCAGCCGCCAAACTGACCTACGCGTCACAGACACCGGTCGCAGTATTGCTGGGACAACGGTTGATCGGCAGCAAGAGTTTCGGAAAATAGGGGCCAAGATGATGATGGATGCTCAACGTTCAAGGGATTATCCGCTGCACCGACGAGAGGTTACAGCGCGTTTATTGGAAGATCGGGGTGATATGGCGGTCATTGCCGGACTTGGCGCCTGTGCCTGGGACATTACGGCGATTGGCGATCATGATCTCAATTTTCCGCTCTGGGGTGCCATGGGAGGTGCGGTCTCCATGGGGTTGGGGCTGGCCCTGGCGCAACCGGACAGGCGGGTTTTGGTGATTACCGGGGATGGTGAAATGCTGATGGGCGTTGGCAGCCTGGCGACAGTCGCTGTTCAAGCACCTGAAAACCTTTCTATCGTTGTAATGGATAATGAGCATTTCGGCGAGACGGGGATGCAGACGACCCATACCGCCGCTGATGTGAATCTGGCCGAGGTGGCAAACAGCATGGGTGTGAAAAACACGGCGACTGTTTCCGATGAAGCATCTCTGGCAGATCGATTGCCGGCGATACGGCACGAGCCCGGCCCGGTTTTCACGGTGATAAAGATCAACGCTGAAAACCTGGACTTCACATTGCCGCCAAAAGACGGCGCATATCTGAAGGACCGGTTTCGGATCGCCGTTCTGGGTAAAGGGCCGGCCACTCTTTAGGTTGCTCGACTAGCTGCCGATTGCGGCCTTCAGGCGTTCAAACCCGGCCTCCAGATCATCAATCAGGTCCTGGGGGTCTTCCAGCCCGACATGAATCCGCATCGTCTGACCTGGTACATCCCACGTCGTTGCACTCCGCATGGGCGCAGGATTGGTTGGCACCAGCAGGCTTTCATAGCCACCCCAACTATACCCCATCCCAAAGAATTTCAGCCCATCCATCATGGCACCCAGTGCAGCCCGATCGGTGTTGTCCATAACAAAGCCAAACAGCCCGGATGAACCGGTAAAGTCTCGTTTCCAGATCGTGTGGCCTGGATCGTTGCTCATGCCCGGATGCATGATCCGGGTGACTTCAGGCCTGCTGCGCAGCCATTCAGCGAGGATCATTCCGTTTTCATGGTGTTGTTTGAGGCGGACAGCGAGGGTGCGCAAACCGCGGGTTCCCAGATAGATATCGTCCGGTCCCGCGCAGTTTCCAAAGGAATCAAAGGTGGCACGAACCGCTTCCAATACGTCCTCATTGCAGGCGATTGTGCCCAGCATCGCGTCCGAATGGCCGACAATATACTTGGTTGCTGCCTGAACAGAGATGTCGACCCCGTGGGTCAGCGGTTTGAAGAAGTAGCCAGCGGACCAGGTGTTGTCGATCGCGGTGCGAACCCCGTGCTTGCGGGCGATCTCCACAATCGCTGGGATATCCTGCATCTCAAAGGTTTGGGATCCGGGTGCCTCTAGCCAGATCAGCTTTGTGTTGGGACGGATGAGCTCTTCAATCCGTGAGCCGATTGTCGGGTCATAATACTCAACATCCACACCGATTTTGCGCAGAACATTCTCGGAGAATTTCCGGGTCGGGAAATAGGCGCTGTCCGTGACCAGGTAATGAACCCCAGTCTCGGCAAAGGTCATCAGGGTTGTGCTGACCGCGGCCAGGCCGGATGGCGTGATAACCGTGCCTGCGGCCTGTTCAAGCGCGCTCATCCCGTCTTCCAGTGTGAAAACCGTTGGCGTGCCCTTGCGGCCATAAACGATGCGCTGATCCCGCCGGTCATGAGCCTCTAGAGACGGGAACAGAATGGTCGAGCTGTGATAAACAGGGGTATTGACCGCTCCGTTATGATCGTGAGGATAACGACCGGCATGGGTGATTTTGGTTTCATCTTTCATGGCACAACCTGATCAGGAATTAATCCGGGCCGTTCTGACCCTGGCTGTATTCAGTGATAGCGACAGTGTTAAGGTTGAACAAGCAGAAGGCTGACTGCAGACCCGCGTTTGCCTGAAAGTGACTTATGAACAGGAATGGACAAAGGTATGGATGAGGCGGAAATTGACACATTGGTGATTGGCGCCGGGGTTGTCGGTCTTGCCTGTGCACGGGCACTGGCAATGGCCGGTCGCGAAGTCATCGTCGTTGAGGGTGAAGACGCGATCGGGACCCATACCAGTTCCCGCAACAGCGAAGTCATCCATGCAGGTATCTATTATCCAGCTGGCAGCGCAAAGGCGCGTCTCTGTGTCGAGGGAAAACACAAACTCTACGCATTCTGCGAGAGCCATGGCGTACCGTTCAACAATTGCGGCAAGCTGATCGTGGCCACCAGTCAGGATCAGATTGATGGATTGGAAGGCATCGTTGCTAAGGCTGCCGCGAACGGGGTGAGGGACCTGAAAATCATCGGTGGAAATACTGCCCGGGAAATGGAACCGGCCGTTTCCTGTCTTGCGGCTGCCTATTCGCCATCAACGGGGATCATTGATTCGCATTCCCTTATGTTGGCCTATCAGGGGGAAGCGGAAGATCACGGGGCCATGATTGCTTTCAACGCGCCGGTATTAGCCGGTGAAATCCATGACGACAACAGCATAACCATTGACGTCGGCGGTGATGCGCCAATGCGGATCAAGGCGCGTCAGGTTGTGAATGCCGCTGGCCTCTATGCCCAGGACCTGGCGCGGAAGATAAAGGGGATACCATCGGATCTGATCCCGGAGACCCATTATTGCAAGGGCAGCTATTTCACAATGAACGGACGCAATCCGTTTACAAGACTGATTTATCCGATGCCTCAGCAGGCCGGATTGGGGGTCCATGTAACCCTTGATATGGGTGGGCAATTGCGCTTCGGACCAGATGTCGAATGGATCGATGATATCGATTACGAAGTTGATCCTGGTCGGGCTGATGTTTTTTATGATGCAGTTCGCGACTACTGGCCAGAATTGCAGGATGGCGCATTGTTGCCCGGGTATTCGGGCATTCGCCCAAAGATTGTTGGCAAGGGTGTGGCCAGTCCTGATTTCATGTTGCAGGGGCCAGCCGATAACGGCATACCGGGCCTCGTTAACCTGTTTGGCATTGAATCACCCGGTTTGACCGCGTCACTTGCGATCGGGGACGACGTCGTAGAGTTGCTGGCAGACTAATTCGCTGCCAAATCAGCTGCTTTTGGCGGCCGGAATAATGCCTAGGGCGACCGGGTCCGGGACCTTTTCCGTAACCCGACGATAGGGTCGAAAACCCAGCTTCTGATAACCGTTCAGTGCGCTTGGATGGTCCAGCGTGCAGGTGTTGACGATGAGGCGTTCCGGCGCTGGTTCCCGGTTCCAGGCACACCGAATACCCCAATCAAGCAGATAGGGTCCCAATCCCCGACCGATAAAATCCGGAAGCAGGCCAAAATAGGCGATTTCAGCCTCATCCGGCATGCTCCGGAAATCCAGTTCAATGAAACCGGCCGGAACACCACCTTGAGAGAGCGTATAAATCTCAACACGGTCGTCATGGATGACCGAGGCCAGCCTGTCATCATCCCAGGTCCTGCGGCTGTACCAGAGCCAGGGATCACCGACCGTAAAATGCAGATAACGGTAATAGCTCGAAGTTGGCTGTATCACCCTTTGCAGGACAAGAGGGTTTTTTGAGACCGGTTGTGGTTTTGGCGGTGCGGTCGGTGCGGATTTCATTTCCAGGAATGTGACCGTCACGTCGTGAATCGGAACGTCTTCGTTCACCGCTTCACCCGATGGTTCCACTTGCTGGACCGGTGGCTGAACCAGCCACTTTGTCATCAACAGGCGATCTTCCGGCTTGTATCCCAGTTTTTCGTATACTGCCTTTACGCCTTTGTTTTCACCACGAATGATCAGCTCAACCTTGGTGCAACCCTGGTCCCTCAATGTGTCCTCGGCGGCCCGCATGATTTTCCGGGAATAACCCTTCCCCTGGTGATCGGGATCAACCGCCACATAATAGATCCACCCGCGATGACCATCGAATCCTGCCATTGCACTGGCAATCACGGTCTGACTGTCATCTGTTTGTGCGATCAGGATGGTGCAGCCCGGTGTCGAAAGGGCGAGCGAAATATCGCCCTTGGGGTCATTCCAGGGCCGCACCAAATTGCAGCGCTGCCAAAGCGTTATCAGCGCCGGGATTTGTTTTTCATTCAGGGGGGAAATCGTTGCCGGGACCACACTCATGTCTCGATGGGCAGGTCATCCCGCGCCCCCCACTCAGACCAGGATCCATCATAGACCGAAACATTTTCTTGCCCCGTCATAAAGAGCCCGAGAGCCAGAACGCAGGCTGTTACACCCGATCCACAACTTGCAATGACCTGCCCTTGTGGTTCGATACCTTCATCCGTCAGGTGTTGGCGAACGGCGTCCGGGGTTTTCATAAGTCCGCCTTCGCCGGTCAGACTTTGGAAGGGCAGGCTTTTGGATTGGGGGATATGTCCGCTGCGCAGACCGGGGCGCGGTTCTGGTGCTTCGCCGGTGTAGCGCTCCCTTGCTCTTGCATCCAGGATCCTTGCCTTGCCGATGCTGGCAAGGACATCCTCGGCGGAGGAGACCAATTCAGGTCGGAAGCCGGCGGTGAAACTCTTCTCCAAGACGTCAGGCGATGCACCAGCCTCCGTCGCATGGCCGGCGGCTTTCCAGGCTGGCATGCCGCCGTCCAGTACAGCGACCCTGTCGTGGCCGAAAACCCGGAACATCCACCAGCACCGCGCGACGGAGAACATCCCGAGCTGATCATAGGCGACGATAAAGCTGCTATTGTCGATGCCCAGTTTTCCGACCGCCTCACCAAACAGGGCAGGTGAGGGCAGCATATGAGGTTGGCTGTGGTCCGGGTCCTTTATGGTGCCGTCGAAATCAAAGAACCGTGCGCCTGGGATTCGCGCCTCGCCGAATTCGGTCAGCGCGTCCCGTCCGACATTTGGCAGGAAATAGGTGCTGTCCAGAGCAACGACATCAGGGTCGTGCAGATGCTTTGAGAGCCAGTCTGCAGAAACAAGCGGTGTCGGATATTCAGCCATAAATTACCTCCTACACAGTCTGGCGACGAAAGGCGGCGACATGGTCCATTGCCGCGTCCCGCAGGGCCATCACATCAACGAAGCCGGCCACGATGTGCCAGTCATTTTTTGCCAGGTAAACCGTATCGCGATCCCCATGGGGTACCGTTCCGGTGAATTTGCCTGCGGCCAGCGCTGTATCGCGAATCTTGTCGACAGCGGCGTAAACATCCTCATGTCCGAGGTTGAGAAGATGTCCCATATTGGCGGACAGATCCATCGGTCCTGCAAACAACATATCAACGCCTTCAATGGCGGCTATGCCGGCGGCGTTAGACACGCCCAGTTCAGACTCGATCTGCAGCATCAGGATCGTGTTCTCATGGGCCGTCTCGACATAGTTTTCGGCCGCCATCCCGAAACTTGCGGCCCTGACCGCTGTCGGGGCAAGACCACGCCGTCCCCTTGGTGGGTAGTAGGCCATGGAAACGATTTCCTGTGCCTCTTCCACGGTCTCAACATTCGGGATCATCAAACCTTCCACCCCGGCGTCGAGCGCCTGTTTGACCTTGCCCGCATCATAATGACCGATCCGCAGAACTGGAGAACATCGGGTTCCAGTGAAGGCGCGCAAAATATCCGGCAGGTCGGACATATCACCCGCCCCGTGTTCCTGATCCAGAATAACATAGTCAAAGCCACTCAGTGCCAGGATCTCCAGTACAGAGGCGTCGCGCATTGCGGCCCAGGCACCGACAGCCGGACTTCCCGAATTGAGTTTTTCGACGAGCGGATTACGACGGTACATGAAACTTCCCCCTAGACATTGAGACCTTCGCCAGTTCTTGAAGCTGACCTTTCAGCAGGCCTAAGCGAAAACGATGTTTACGCGACGGTTTCTTTTTCCTTTGTTTTCGATTTTCGAAACGGTCATCGGCCCGATTTCGCCGGTCTTGGCGACATGGGTGCCGCCGCAAGGCTGAAGATCAACCGACTCACCAATTCTCAGCAGGCGTATCTTGCCCGATCCCCGCGGCGGTTGGACCGACATGGTCCGTACAAGGTCGGGACTGGCGTCCAGTTCCTCATCGGTAATCCACATGGCGCTGACCGCGTGATCTTCGCTGATCAACCGGTTCAATTCAGCCGTCATGTGTTCCTTGTCGAGCGTGTGTTCGCCGATATCGAAATCCAGACGGCTCTTGTCCAGCCCAACCTGTCCGCCTGTGACGCCGCAAGGCACGATAGAGCAGACAAGATGCATCGCTGTATGCATCCGCATCAGTTTGTGCCTGTTTTCCCAGTCGATCTTGACCGCAATCTCTGTACCCGGTTTCGGCAGCGCCTGACCTTCTTCCGGCACATGAATGACTTCGCCATCCGCTTTAACCGTTGTGGCGATCCGGATTTCGGTCCCTTCATCGGTTACCAGTACGCCTTTGTCACCGGGTTGACCCCCACTTGTGTAGTAGAACAGCGTTTGATCGAGGGTGATGCCGCCACGGTCGTTCACGGCCGTGACCGTTGCACGGCATTCCGTTTGATAGGCATCATCCCGAAATAACAGGGTGGTCATTTTGGTTTCTCCCGGTGACTAAGACTTTTCTTCAGGCAAGCCATTCTGGGTATGGCAGCCCTTTTTCTTTGAGGAAGGTCGGATTGAACAGCTTCGACTGATAGCGCCGCCCACCATCGCAAAGGATCGTCACAATGGTATGGCCCGGCCCCAGTTCCCGTGCAAGCTTGATCGCCCCCATTACGTTCAGGGCGGCCGACCCGCCCATCAACAGACCTTCATGCTGCATCAGGTCGAAACAGACCGGAAGCCATTCCGGATCTTCAACGCGGAACGGTTTGTCGACCGTTAACCCTTCCAGATTCCCGGTAATGCGTCCCTGACCGATCCCCTCAGTGATACTGCCGCCTTCGCTGCTTAGCTCGCCTTTTGTGAAGTAGTTGTACATCGCGGCCCCCATCGGATCGGCAAGACCGATCACGATGTCCTGTTTCTTGGACCGCAAATATTCCGCTGTACCTGCCAACGTGCCGCCTGTTCCAACAGCACAGATGAAACCGTCAATTGTGCCGTTGGTCTGCTCCCAGATTTCCGGGCCGGTTGAGCGGATATGAGCGTTGCGGTTCGAGAGGTTGTCCCACTGGTTCGCGTAAAGTACGCCATTGGCCTCGGTCTTGCCCATTTCCTCGGCAAGGTTCCGAGCGGTATGGACATAGTTCCGCGGGTCTTTGAATGGTGCGGCTACGTTTTCGCGCAGCTCGGCCCCACACAGGCGCAGCATGTCTTTCTTTTCCTGACTCTGGGTCTCGGGAATGACAATGACGGTGCGATAGCCACGTGCATTTGCAACCAGCGCAAGGCCAATCCCCGTATTGCCGGCAGTGCCCTCAACAATGACACCGCCAGGTTTCAGGTCACCGCGTTCTTCCGCATCCAGAATGATATGTTTGGCGGCCCGGTCCTTTACAGAACCGCCGGGGTTCAGGAACTCAGCCTTACCCAGAATGGTGCAGCCCGTCTCTTCGGACGCTTTTTTCAGCTTAATAAGGGGGGTGTTTCCAATTGTATCAACAAAATCTTCTCTTACGGACATAAGTCTGCCTTTGCTTTGTTTCATTATTGACCTGGATGAGAGGTAAGACCCCAGGCCTCGATTATCTTCTCACGATGGCGTGACAACCACAGAATGCTGACGATGGTTCCCCCATTGTTGATGACGCCGCTATCCACCTGGGCAAGCGCTTCTTCGAGGGGGAGGGTATAGACCCGGATATCTTCGCCTTCCTCTTTCAGGCCGAATATCCCGCCCACATCCGTACTGTCGACCCGTCCGATATAGATATCCGACACTTCAGAACAAGCACCGGGGGATGGCATTAATTGAGTTGCGAAGTAAAGATCACCAATTGTGACCCCTGCTTCTTCCTGACATTCCCGTCGCGCGACCTCGTCGGGCGTTTCTCCGTCTTCGATGACACCGGCCACAACCTCGATCATCCAGGGGTTGGACATGCCGGCCGCAAAGGCACCGGGTCGGAACTGCTCAATCAGAACAACGCGATCGAGAACTGGATCATAAGGCAGGCAATAGGCGGCAGATCCGCGTTCAAAAACCTCGCGGTTCAGTTGGGCGCTAGTCCCGCCGTCATAGGTGTCGTGCTGCAGGACATATTCATCAAGCTGAAAATAGCCGCGATAGACCGTCTTTTTCGACAGAACCTCGACTTTACTTGGATGTTTGGTTGTCATTGGGGTCGGGCATCCTGGATTCAATGATCTGGGGAAGATCAACAAAAGTCCCGGTATTTTGGCCCTGCGTGCTTGCCCATAGCAAGAGCTTAGGGCAGGAAAGAGGAACCGTCACAGAGCATTTAACGCTGCGTCACAAACGTCACCTCTGAAGGATCCCCGTCCAGTATGGTTGCCATTACCAACATTGAAATCTCGCGACACGAATTGCCTTTGGATCCCGCTTTTCCCCCGTCTTGGGACAGCCGACCCAGGACACGGTTCCGCACGGACATCGTGAAGGTTCACTGCGATAGTGGGCATGTCGGTATCGGGTCAGGTGACGCGATGGCGGGGGTTGAGGATTACCTCGACTTGTTTGTCGGGCACAGCCCGCTGGATATGGATCGCAATTTCGGGGTTCTGGAAAACATCGCGTTTCATGTCGGGCGCCCCTGGCCGATTGACCTAGCACTCTGGGACCTGGCCGGGAAGATCAAGGGAAAGCCGGTATACCGCCTTCTCGGGGGCAGTGAGGGGCGGGTTCGCGCCTATGCATCAACAGGCGTCTTGCGGACGCCGAAACAGATGGCAGAACAGGTGGATAAACTGGTCGGTATGGGATTCCCGGCGATAAAAATCAGGTTCAGCCGGCCTGATATTGAAGAGGATCTGGACGCGCTTAAACAGGTGCGGGATCGGATTGGCGATCAGATCGACCTGATGGTCGATTGCAATCAGGGATGGCGGATGCCCTGGGACGTCGCCGAACCCTGGACCTTTCAACAGGCTCTCGGGGTTGCCCGCAGGCTGGAAGACCTTGGTGTGTACTGGATGGAAGAACCCCTGCATCGTGGAGATTATGCGGGGATGGCGTCTTTGAGGGCAGCAACCGGGTTGAAGATTGCCGGGGCCGAGATGACCCGCGAGATGTATGAGCTTACGACCCTGATAGAACGTCGCTGCCTTGACGTCTTGCAGCCTGATTGCGCAGTAACGGGGGGGATTACCGGTCTGCATCGTGTCGGGCGGATCGCAAAGGAAAACGGCATCATTTTCACCCCGCATACCTGGGGGAATGGTGTCGGTCTGGTTGCCAATATTCATTTGACGGCGGGATTGGGCGGCGCACCCTATATCGAATACCCGATCGATCCGCCGGAATGGACGGCTGAACGCCGGGACTTTGTTTTGCGCAAACCGATCCTGACCGATGACAAAGGCTGGATTAATCTGTCCGATGCCGCTGGATTTGGGATCGTTCTCAACGAAGACATTCTTGACGACACGCGGGTTGGCTGAATATGGCCAGCCCCGGGCAATCTGAATTTAAACCGCGTGACGCCGGATCGGACGATGCGGCTGTTGTCGGCGCGATGATCTATGCGTTGCTGGTTGAATTGGGTGAGACCAAAGCGGATCTTGAGCGGTACACAGAAATTGCGAATGATTTGCTTGGCAAGCGGGAAGGGTTCGTTTGCCGTCTTGTCGAGACCCCGACCGTGGCCGGGCCAATCGGGCTGATCACGTTTTCCGGAGCTCGGTCGCATTTTGCTTTTGGCACCTACGGTGACATTCAGGAACTTTATGTGACACCCGAATGGCGGTCCTCCGGGGTTGGCCGTTTGCTACTGGATGATGCACGGGACGTTGCCAGACAGCGCGGTTGGACACGCCTGCAAGTCAATGCGCCGGACCCAAAACGGTTTGCCAGAAATTATCAGTTCTATATCAAGGCCGGTTTTGAGCCGATCGGACCTCTATTGCGGCAAATTTTTTGAATTAGAACTAATGCGGCGTTTGGATCGTGTTGTCTGCGACTGGATTTGCGAGTGGTTTGAACAGGAATTTCCGAACCACTACATCGTATCCGGAAAATACATAGCCATCATTCTGGACCTGGAATTGTTCTCTGTTCCGTTGATAGAGTCGCGGAATTTTGTACCAGGCGAGACCCGGACTGTAGTGATGAACCACATGCAGGTTGTTGTTAAGGAACAATAACCGCGACAAAATTGACCCCTCAACAATGGCTGTGCGCAGCCTCTGCCGCCCGGCCGGGCGATGTTCCACAAAAGATCGTATGAGTGTCAGAGACAGCCCCGGATAGATGAAGCAGACGGCATAAAGCCAGAGCGGAATGTCGCAAACAACGGTGATCCAAACCAAAACGAGTAACATGGATGGCAGGTGAAACGCCCAATCCCTGATCTGTTGTGGTTCCTTTGATTTCCAGGATTGAACCTGGGCTTTGGCAAAATCCATCAGCACGAAGGCCGGACCAACAAGCATACGTCCGGCAAAGCACATATTTTTACGTCTGAGCCAACGGTGGAACGGTCCCATCTTTCCCCAGGCAAGATCCGTTACAAAGAAGGATTCCGGGTCCCATTCTGGGGATGTGAGAACCGCGCTCTTGTGATGGGCCAGGTGTTGGCGTTTGTAGATCCGATAAGGGAGCCAGAGAGCAAGGGGCCAGTGACCAATGAAGTTGTTGATCCATGTGGACTTTGTTGGATGCCCATGGATGATCTCGTGCTGCAAATGCCCGTGCCAGCATATCAGGAGCGCGGCTAGGGGAATTCCCAGCCAAGCGGGCACCGCGTCAAAATTCCAGGTCAGCAGCAACCAAGCCCCATAGATCGCAGTGATCAAAACCCAGGTTGGGCCTTCAAATCCCGGTTTTGCGGATCTGTTTCTCTGGGAAAGAGGAGCTTCGGACAATTCGGCGGTTTCCTGTGGTCTGTTGATCAATCGTCACCAAGCAGGATGAAGAAAATGCGGCCGGTTCCACAATGTTTGAGTTGTAATTTTTAGGAAATATTGTTTAGTAAAATCATTATCTGTTATTTTACTAAACAAATGATTGATTGGGAATTGAATGCAAGTTCGTACGGATGACCGGCATGATACGGTCCTGACATTCCGGAACCGTCTGGAACGCGCTATGGATCGGGTTGAAATCTCGCAGTCTGAACTGGCCCGGCAAGCCGGGATTGATCGTTCGACCCTGTCTCAACTGTTGAAGGGTGAGGGGCAGCGTCTGCCCCGCGCTGAGACCGTTGCGGCAATTGCGCGTTGCTTGCAGATCAGCATGGATTGGCTTTTGGGCCTTTCAGGGGATGAGCGGACCCAGGCGGCAATCCTGAGAGAATCAATTGAAATCGCCCCTCTGACCAAAACACCCGTGGATGAAAACCTAGCGCGCTGGCATGACGAAGCGGTCGGGACAAAGATCCGTTATGTTCCGTCTACCTTGCCGGATCTCATGAAAACCGAGGCGACGCTCAATCACGAATTTCGCGACTATGCCGTGAAAAGCCCGAAACAGGCGATCACCGCCTCCAGAGACAAGCGCCGTTTTTCCCGTCTGCCCGATGCCGATATGGAAATCTGTCTACCCCGACAGCGGTTGGAGACTTACGCCGCGGGCACAGGGCTGTGGCAGGGAATATCAAAAGAACACAGGCTGGCGCAGCTGGAGGAGATGCAATCCCTCTTGCAGGAGCTATACCCGAAGCTGCGCCTGTTCCTATTTGATGGTCTCACGCATTACGCAGCGCCTTACACGATCTTCGGGCGTCAGCGCGCCGCCATTTATATGGGCCAGATGTATTTTGCCTTCACCACACGGGATCATGTTCGAACGTTGACGGATCATTTTGATGATCTGATTCGGGCGGCGGTTATTCAGTCGAATGAAGTTTCAACCTTCGTCGGTGCGTTAAAGACGAAGGTGGCTGACTGATGGCCTATCGTGTTCGCCTTGGCATGTATGATCTGCCCCCGATGCGGCCCTTCATCGATCGGTTATGGGCATGCGTCAGGGAAGATATGTGCCAGATGGGGATGGGGCAGGGGCTTCCCATGTCGATTGATCGATCAGAGCTCGACCTTGAACAGGCTTTCGGTAAAGACCTTCTGCTTGGTCAGACCTGCGGCTACCCCTTTATTCAACATCTGAAAGATCTGACCAGGCTTGTTGCAACACCCTGTTATCAAAGCAGATTTTGCGATGGTCCGTATTATCGTAACCTTGTTTTGGTGCGTGATGACAGTCCCTGGACCTGTCTGGAAGACGCGCGCGGCGGTCGGTTTGTTTACAATGAAACGGGGTCTCAATCAGGGTACAATTCCATTCGTGGCATGGTTGCTGGTCTGGACAATCCACATGGGTTTTTCAGCTCCAGCCATGCCTCTGGACAGCATATAAAGAGTGTGCGCGCCATTGTGGCGGGTGAGGCCGACCTCTGCAGCGTCGATTGCGTGACATTTTCTTTGTTGGAGAAACATCAACCTGGGGCGATAGAGAGGGTGCGTGTGCTTGAAGAAGGGCCTCTTTGCCCCGGACTGCCCCTGGTAATGTCTCATCACGTGGATGACCGTCTTGGAGATGCGCTGCTGCAAGCCCTAAAAAATACAACTCAAGATCAAAAAAATATAAAAATGTGCAATGAATTGCTGCTTGGCGATTTCGCGACATTAACCGTCGCTGACTACAAGATTATCGCTAATATTGAGTGGTTTTCGGCTGAGAAAGGTGTCGTTGATTTGTAAACTGCCCGACGAGTGACGCGTTTGTTACATTTTGCGGGTAGATGAGGTTTGACTCGGTCACAATCGCGCCCCCATACTTTTTTAGAAATCGTGGAACAGGTTTGATGCCGCTCCCTCTTCAAAGGGGAGAAATAACAACAAATCGGGTTGGCATATGTTTGCCGACCGAGACAACGAAAGCATCAAATTGGGGACAAGTGCGGTTTGTACCTTGCTTCTGATAAGGGGCAACTTTCATTGAGGGGCAGATTCCTCTGTGAAATGTTTCGGTAGCAACCCGTAATTTCCTTGGTTCCTCGACGAATTGGGAAAGAATGGGAGACAAACCTATGGTAAAAATTATCGGCCCTGCCGCGAAACGTCTGGGCTATGACACTCACGCTTATCTGCCTGAACTGGCGGATCAGCTCTATCGCGGCACGATTGGCCGGCGTGATTTCCTGCGTCAGTCCTGTCTGCTGGGCATGTCCGCAACCGCTGCATATGCGATGGCTGGCCAATTGACGGGCCAGTCTTTTGTTTCTGGCGCGCGTGCACAGGGAACACCGAAGAAAGGTGGCAACCTGCGCATTGGCATCTCTATCCAGGAAATGACCGATCCGGCCAGTTTCTCCTGGGTTGAGCCTTCGAACATCGCGCGTTTCATGATTGAGCATCTGACCCGCACAGGCGTCGACAACATCACCCGTCCTTACTTGGCAGAGAGCTGGTCTGCTTCGGAAGATCTGAAGACATGGACCTTCAACATCCGCAAAGGCATCAAGTGGAGCAACGGTGACACGTTCGATGCGAATGACGTTTACGCCACGATCAATCGCTGGCTTGATCCGGCAACCGGTTCATCGAACCTTGGTCTTTTTGACGCAATGGTTGAGCAGGTGGATACCGGCAAGAAAGATGATTCCGGCAATCCCATCATGGAAAAACGCGGAATTGCTGGTGCCGTTGAACTGGTCGACGATTATACAATCCGCCTCAACCTGAAGCAGGCTTCTTTGGCGATGCCTGAGAACTTCTACAACTACCCGACGGCGATTACACATCGCGGGTTCGGCGTTGATTATGAAGCAAACCTCTCCAAAAACCCGATCGGCACCGGTGCGTTCCGCCTGGAAGAGTTCTCGGTGGGTGAAAAGGCCGTTCTGGTCAAAGACCGTGACTGGTGGGCTGGCGATTTCCACATTGACCAGATGACCCTGCTGGATCTGGGTAACGATTCCGGTGCAGGTGTTGCCGCCATGGCATCTAACCAGGTTGATATGCTCTATCAAATGGGCATTGACCAATTGGATGTTATGGGTGCTCTGCCCAACATTGAAGTTTACGAAGCAGTGACGGCCCAAACCGGTGTCATGCGTTTCCGCATTACAGAAAAGCCGTTTGATAATCCCAAACTGCGCGCAGCCATTCTGGCCACCATGGACCACGCCAAGATCCTTGAGATCGCTTATCGCGGTCGTGGTGTTCCGGCTGAAAACCATCACGTTTCGCCGATCCATCCGGAATACTTCAAGCTGCCGGAACTCAAGCCGGACATTGCCAAGGCCAAAGCGCTGCTGGCGGAAGCCGGCTATCCGGACGGCATTTCCATCGACATTGATGTCGGGGATACAAACGGTCCTTGGGAAACATTCGCCTGTCAGGCGTTTAAAGAGCAGTGTGCACCCGCTGGCATCAACCTGAACATCAACAAGATGCCATCGAACCAGTATTGGGAAGTCTGGGATAAGACCCCGTTCGGTCTGACAACCTGGACCCACCGTCCGCTGGGTACCATGGTGCTGTCGCTTGGTTATCGTGCAAGCGTTCCGTGGAACGAAACACAGATGGCGAATGCCGATTTCGACAATGCATTGAATGACGCGGAAGCAACACTGGATGTAAACGAACGCAAGTCCAAGATGGAGAAAGTCCAGAAGATCTTGCAGGACGAGAATGTGATTGGTCAGCCATTGTGGCGCTCAATCTTCAAGCCCGTAAGCAAGCGGGTGAAAAACTTCTCGGTGCATCCGACATATTACCACCAGCTCGATCAGGTCTGGTTGGACGACGCATAAGGCGAGAAAATGTTTCGGGCGGGGTCATTCTGATCCCGCCCGTTTCGCTTTTGCGGATTAGATGCCCTTCCCAAGACGTCGGAATTAACCGAGCAGGGCTGGGCAGGCAGAGAACCCGAAAAAAGGGCGTCTGCATTGTGGGGGTAACCCGGACAAGCCGGTGACCAGTTTGAACCAGTTGGTCAGCGGTTTGTTCGGGCGTAAATCGGGGGTCAGAATTCATGGTTATCCTTTTGCTCCGGCGTGTTGGCTATATGGTGCTGACGATGCTGGCTGTTTCAATTTTTTTGTTCCTTGCGAATGAGGGCGATCCGGCCAGTGTGGCCCGAGGTGTGCTTGGTCCTTATGCGCAGCCGGAACAGTTGCAGGCATGGATTGTTCAAAACGGCTATGACAAGGCGATGCCAATCCGGTATCTGGATTGGCTCGGTCGTTTTGTAACCGGCGACTTTGGTATGTCCGTTCAATACAAGGTGCCGGTTTCGGAGATATTCTGGCCAAGATTGGCCAACACGGGGATCCTTGCAGGCTTTACCTTTTTAATCATGGTGCCGCTCGGTCTTACTCTTGGGGTTATTTCTGGGATGAAAGAAGGGTCCGGACTTGATCGGTCTTTGTCGGTCACGTCGATTATCTCGTCTTCTGTCCCGGAATATGCCAGTGCAACACTTTTAAGTGCTATTTTCGTGGTTAGCCTTGGTTGGCTGCCGGGGACCAGTTCCTTTGCAAACGGGTTTGCCATGAATGAAATGGTGCTGCCCGTTGCTGTGCTTGTTCTTTACGGCTTTGGATATATCACGCGCATGACCCGGGCCTCGATGGCTGAGGTCATGCAGACCCATTACATCAGAACAGCGGTCCTGAAGGGCCTTCCCTATAAGCGTGTCATCCTAAAGCACGCTTTGCGCAACGCGTTGATGGCACCGTTCACCGTTATCATGCTGCAGTTGAACTGGCTTTTGTCCGGTGTTGTGGTGACTGAATACGCATTCAGTTACAAAGGGTTCGGGGCGCTGCTGCTGGATGCGGCGCTACGCCGGGACATCTTTGTAATTGAAGCTTGTGGAATTGCGGCGGTCGTTGTTGCCGTGCTCAGCCAGTTGTTGGGGGATATTGGTTACACCTATCTCAACCCCCGCATCCGGTTCAAATAGGGGGGATCAACAATGACTGATGCAACTGCAAATGAAATGCGTGTAGAAACGGAAAAACCGGATTCCGCCATCGTTCGAATTCTAAAATCCACCCTTCTCTTGAAGGAAAGCTGGGTAGGAATGACCGGGGCAGGGATAATCCTGTTCTGGGTATTCGTAGCGATATTTGCGCCTCTGATTGCCCCTTATACAGCGACGGAAACGATCATACCTGTTCAGCTTCCGATGGCAGAGAACCCGGCTGGTGGAGGCTTGTTCCTATTAGGCACCGACCAACTTGGTCGAGATATCTTGTCCCGCGTGATTTACGGGGCGCAGACCGTTTTGCTTTATGCAACACTGGCGACAATCTGCGCCTATATCGTCGGGATTTTCATGGGATTGTCGGCAGGTTACTTCGGCGGATGGGTCGATGAGCTTCTTTCCTTTGCTGGCAACGTTATCCTCTCCTTCCCCGTAATGGTGCTCTATGTTCTGATCATCACTCAGATCGGCTCTTCGGGTATTAACATCATCTTGGCAGTGGTGTTTGCGTCCTCTCCGGGGATTATGCGTATCGTCCGCGGCCTGACACTCGACCTTCGGACCCGCGACTATGTCGCGGCGGCGCAGACGCGGGGTGAATCTTCATTCTTCATCATGCTTTTTGAGATTCTGCCGAACGCCCGCGGACCGTTGATCGTCGATTACTGTCTCCGTATGGGTTACACGACGATTACGATTGGGGCTCTGGGCTTTCTGGGGCTGGGGCTGCCTCCACCCACACCAGATTGGGGTGGCATGATCAGTGAGAACCGCTCCCTGGCTCTCGTGTTCCCGCATATGTCGGTGGTACCGGCAATGGCGGTGTGTTCACTGGTCCTTGGGTTCAACATGCTGGCTGACGGCCTGCGTGAAGTTTCCCTGCGCGATTGATCCAGACTCCGAGAAACGAGGATACTTGTATGTCTAACAAATACGAGAATTACGACGGACCCATTCTGGAGATCAAGGATCTGGATCTGTCTTATTTCACACGGGCGGGTGAAATCCCCGCCGTGAAGAACTTCAACGTAACCCTGAATCGTGGTGAGGCGGTAGGTATTGTGGGTGAGTCCGGTTGCGGGAAATCCACCGTCGCCATGGCCATCATGCAGTATATGGGCAGCAATGGCGGCATTGTCGGGGGCTCAATCAAGTTCTGCGGCCAGGACATGACGCAGATGAGTGATGAGGAACTGCGGTCCTTGCGCGGATCCGATATCGCCATGATCTATCAGGAGCCGATGGCGGCTTTGAACCCCTCCATGACGATTGGTCGTCAGCTGATGGAGGTCCCTCTCTTCCATGAAGACGGGATCACGGAGCAGGCTGCCAACGACCGGGCCGTCGACATGCTGGCCAAGGTGAAACTGCCGGACCCGGCCCGTCTTATGGATGCCTATCCGCATCAGATTTCAGGCGGTCAGCAACAACGCGTCGTGATTGCGATGGCCCTGCTGTCCAATCCGACGCTTCTTCTGCTCGATGAGCCCACAACTGCTCTTGATGTGACGGTGGAAGCCGGGATTGTAAAACTGATCCGTGAAATCAGCGCGGAGTTTGGCACCTCCATGATCTATATTTCCCACAATATGGGGTTGATCCTGGAGACCTGTGACCGGGTCTGTGTGATGTATTCCGGTCAGGCCGTTGAAATGGGCACGGTGAAGGAAGTGTTCGATGAAATGCGCCATCCCTATACGCGTGGCCTTTTCGGATCGATCCCGCTGCCAACCGCGGACAAGAATGCAGCACCCCTGGTGCCAATCCGTGGGCAATTACCATTGCCGCATCAGCGTCCGCCAGGCTGCACTTTTGGTCCCCGCTGTGATTTCTTTGAAGAGGGGAATTGCGACAACAGTGCCGGGATCCCCTGGTCAACGGTGGATGAAGAGTCCGGGCATATGGTGCGCTGTGCGCGCTGGACGGGCATCAATTGGGCCGAGCATTCACCGCGTGCCTCACAACACCCGCCGAACGAACCAGGTGAGATCGTTCTGTCTATCGAAGATATGCAGAAATACTACGAAGTTACGGACAATTCTCTCAAAGCCATGTTCAGCGGCAAGAAATCGCGCTGGGTGAAGGCGAATGAGAGTATCGATTTCAACGCGCGTTCCAGCGAGACGGTGGCGATCGTGGGCGAGTCCGGTTGCGGCAAATCCACCTTTGCAAAGGTTCTGATGGGGCTGGAAACCGCGACCAATGGGGCGATCGTTTATAACGGTGAGCATATCGAATCCACCGCTGTGCAGAGCCGCAGCAAGGAACAGATCGCCAGCCTTCAGATGGTGTTCCAGAACCCGAATGATACGCTCAATCCCAGCCATACGATCGGTGGGCAGATTGGTCGCGTCATCAAGCGTTTTGGGGGACCGACGGATCCAACTGAAATTCGCAAACGCGTCCATGAGCTGTTGGATCTCGTAAAACTGCCACGAGCATTTGAGTATCGGAAACCAAGGCAGCTTTCAGGTGGTCAGAAGCAAAGGATCGGTATTGCCCGTGCCTTTGCGGGTAACCCGCCCATGGTGATTGCCGATGAGCCGGTCTCCGCACTTGACGTGTCGGTTCAGGCTGCGGTGACGGGCCTTCTGATGGATATTCAGCGGGAATATGACACAACCCTGCTGTTCATTAGTCATGACCTGTCTGTCGTCCGCTATCTGTCTGATCGCGTGGTCGTTATGTATCTGGGCCAGATTATGGAGCAGGGACCAGTCGAGGATGTTTATGCGCCGCCATACCATCCCTATACAGAGGCCCTGCTGTCCGCTGTCCCGATTGCTGATACCAGCATCGAGAAGAAAGAGATCGTTCTTGAGGGAAATCTTCCGTCGGTTCTGAACCCGCCAAAGGGCTGTCCGTTCTCAACCAGGTGTCCTCGTAAACTGGGTGCGATTTGTGATGACGAACGGCCCCCGGTTCAGGATGCGGGCGAGGGGCATCGCATTGCCTGTCACATCCCGATGGAGGAGCTGCGCAAGGTCGATCCGGTGATCGTCAAGAAGGATGACGCGGCCCCGACCGGTGGAGTCCCGGAGCCTGCAGAGTAAATCAGCGGATTTAGCCCGTTGCCTTTGAAGCGTATTCGTTTTAGGCCATTCTAATTGGTTTAATTGCGCTGGAGAAGGCAATGAGCAAGCGCAGGGGTCCCAGAACGTCAGATCGCGTGGCTGCGATGATGTATGGGGCTGTCGAGCCACTGGACATCGAAAAGCATCGCGATCTGCGGATCATGCCGCAGGGGGATTATCTTTTTGCGATTGAAACCCATCTGCTGCCCTTGGCAGTGGTTGAGTTCACGGCTGCATCCCGGCACTACCCGATTGTGTTCTCCCATGATGATGTACCGGGTCCGGTTGCCATGCTGGGCGTTACCCGTCGTCACAACCTGTTTGTGGAGGAGGACGGGTCATGGGCAGATGGATGTTACGTCCCGGCCTTTGTCAGACGGTATCCGTTCATCCTGTTGCGGCCTGAGGCCGGGGAAGAGGTTCAACTATGCCTCGACCGGGAGTCTGACAGAATTAATTTTGACCACGGCGATCCGCTCTACGATGGCGAGGATCCCAGCGCATTTCAGAAACAAGTCAGAAGTTTTAATACCACTTATGCGCGGGAACAGGCCCGCACCAGGCAGTTTGCCCTTGCCTGCATGGAGCATGACCTGTTCGTAGAACGCACCGTTGAATATCCCTTGCCAGAAGATCGCAAGTTGCAAATGTCAGGCTTTCTGGTGATTGACACTGAACGCTTTCAGCGTTTGCCCGACGACGTGGTGCTGAACTGGTGGCGGAAGGGATATATGCCCATGGCCTATGCCCATATCTTCTCGCTGGGAAATTTTGGCAGGCTCATTCATCGCGCCCAGCGTCAGGCTGAACGCGCGGTGGAAGAGATGGATCTGGATTGATCGAGTTTACCGGCTGGTGCCGACATGCCTATAAATCAAAGAAATCGTCTTCGTCGACAGGTCGTGCCGGAATGGCAAACTGTTGCTGCGGTATTTCTTTGTTCCCCTGTGAAAGCTGAGATTTTGCGAGGTTTTTCTCTTCATCAATCAGTTCGGGCGATATCAGACGATCGAACATGGATTCCATATTGCTCGCCAGAATATGGATGAGCGCGCGTATAAACGGATCACTTTGCGCAAGAACAATGTCGAGGGCAGGCCGCCTGATGGCGACGCATTCAGTGTTCTTGAGAGTTCGCGCCATGGCACGGTAGGGACCAGGCGCCAAGAGCGCTGTCTTGCCGAACAGCTCACCCGCGCGGGCCGTACCAATTTGTTTTAGCGCACCGCCCGCATCCGGTCGCATGATTTCCACCAGGCCTTTTTTCACGATATAGGCCGTATCTGCCGGTTCGCCAATTTCGAAGACCGTCACGTCTTTCTGGAATGTGACAAGTTTCAGAATATCGTCTTGCTCAGCTGACCCGGTCATTTGTCGGCCCCCCACCGTCCGATCCACTGGGTGCGGCGACCTTTGCCAGATCGTTGACAACTGCCGCCGCAAGACGCCCATCATTGGCGGTATTCCGGATCATTCTGATCATCACCATAGCAAGGGTTGAGATGACCGGATCTGCCTTACTTAATTTCCGGTGCAAGGTTGCTTCAGGTACAATAATCAGTTCTGCGCGTTCCAGAACGACGGCGGTTGCCATCCGATTGGAATTGTCTATCAGGGCCATCTCGCCAAATATGCCGCCCTTTCCGATGGTTCCAAGGGTAATTGGTGTCGGGCTATTGTGCCCTTTTATGATCGCGACTTTGCCGGATTGAACAATATAGGCATGGTTGCCCGGTTCGCCTTCCCGAAAAACGATTGCATCGGGGGAGAGTTGGACGCGATCGAGAACCTTCGGCATGATTTCTCCAGAGTTTAGCGTCCATTCAGCCTGTTAGTCGAACAAGGCGTCGATTTCCGCTTGAGAGATGCCCTCGTTGCCCAATTGCGGTCCTTGAAGAAGATGCTCTTCCCCTTCCTGTTCGTCTGTTTGGACGGGCAGGTCCTCGAACGCCTGCGGACCCCAGATCGCAATCATCGCCAGAATGCGGTCTTCGATGAAGCGAACAGTTTTCACGACCTTTGTGATGCGCTGCCCAGTAATGTCCTGGAAGTTACAGGCCTCCATGATTTTGGTCAGGTAATCGCTCGTTGCGTCAACCGCCTCGATGATTTCCGGATCTTCAGCCGCCAGGCCTGCAATATTGGCCAGCATACCCTCCATCTGCTCAGTTGCATCCAGAATGGACTGGGTGGCCATTTCGGTCGCCTGAACAATCGCATCCAGCTCGCCATGGGTTGACTCCAACTGGTCACCCTGTTCGGCAAGCGGATGTTTGATCTGGGCGATTTCCAGTTTTGTTCTTGCGATTGCCCGCACCATTTGTGCAATTTCAATCCGAACGTCTTTGCCCATTTCATCGGTATCATCGTCTGGCAGTAAAGACGCACCGGAACTGACAGGGACACCGCTTTGCTTCAGGTCGGCCACTTCGGCGCGCAGCCCTTCAATGGCATCCAGCAACTGCTTTAACCCAGCATTTGAGACATCCAGCGGTTCGTCAAACGTCTCTTCTGGTGCAGCGCCATTGCGTTGCTGACGTAGCAGGCGTTCGACGGAAAATTCCTTGCGTGGTGCAACTCTAGACATCGTTTCCCAAATCCCTCTGCCTGTCCTTCTGGTCTCAGGCTCCAAACTTATTACACCGGCATGTCATCGCGTATGTCTTTGATCACACCTGAGTCAGGCCCAAAGAAACCAAGTCCTGAGCCTGAAGTATTATAGTAACGTATATTAAGAATATATAAATCAGAAAGAAAATAGCCGTAAAGTGCTGAAATACAGCAAATAATTACCTGAAACGAACCAGTATAACGGTAAAGTTGATCGTCTGGCGAATGTTCACAACCTTATTGAGCAGCGTTTGGAAAGAACAATTGCTGCCCATCGACACGGTATTCAGATATTGCGGTCTGTCCTTCTGGCGATAGCAGCCAGTTCTGAAAAGTTGTGGCCAACTCCGATTTCACATGCGGGTGCCGCTTTGGGTCCACAACGATGATGCCATACTGGTTGAATAAAGTCGGGTCACCTTCCACCAGTATCTTGTGATTGGCTTTGTTCCCGAATTTTATCCAACTTGCGCGGTCGGTCAGGACGTAAGCGCCAGTTGCTATCGCCAGATTCAAGGTTGCCCCCATCCCGGAACCTGTTTCCAGATACCATTTTCCCTTTGGGGTCCGGTTCAGCGCATCCCAGATTCTTCGTTCTTTCTTGTGAGTGCCTGAGTCATCCCCGCGGGACGCAAATGGTATCTGCCGATCAGCCAGTGTTCGAAATGCATCTGCGATATTGTTTTTGCCATGGAGACCCGCTGGATCTATCGCTGGACCGACAAGGACGAAGTCATTGAACATCAGATCATAGCGTGCCACCCCAAAGCTTGCAGCGACAAATGCCTCTTCCGCTTCCTTGGCATGAACCAACAGTATGTCGCCATCTCCATTCATCGCGTTTTTGATGGCCTGGCCTGTGCCAACGGCGACAACCCGAACCTCAATCCCGGTTTTCTGAAAGAACTTTGGCAGCAGATGGTCATACAGGCCCGAGTTCTGAGTGGAGGTTGTGGACTGCACCAGAATAAAGGGATTTGCCGCCTGTGAGACAGTGATGAAGACAGACAGAAACAGCAATCCCAGGGCGCAACGGAGGAGACGATTCAGAACGCCTGTTGTTTTCGATATGTCGGATCTCTGTTGCATCAGAGAACAAGATCCCCGGCCATATAAGCCTGTGCTTCTGAGCTGACAGGGTTTTCCAGGACTTGTTGAGCCGCACCTTGTTCAACGAGTTTACCCGCATTCAGAAATAGGATCTCATCGGCCAGTCTCTTCGCCTGGCCAAGATTGTGGCTGATCAGGATGATTTTGGCACCTTGATCCGCCGCACCCCGTATCAGGCGCTCGATCGCCAGTGTTGAGCGGGGATCAAGACTGGCCGTCGGTTCGTCCAGAAGCAGAATCTCAGGGCGTGCGGCGAGCGCCCGGACGAGGGATAGACGCTGTTGTTCCCCCCCTGAAAGACGCCGCGCCGGATGGTCGGCCCGTTCATCCAGATTTCCCAATACGAGAAGTTCGTCAGCCAGACCAGACCACTTAGACCTGCTGATGCCGTAGACCTTGAACGCATGAAAAAGATTTGCCCGAACCGAACGGCGCAATAAGACCGGTTTTTGCAGGACAAGGGCCGTTCTCGCCTTTGGTGGCAATTGAATGCTGCCTTGATCAGGGTCTTCCAATCCGCAGAGGAGTCGCAGCAGAAGGGTTTTTCCGGCGCCGTTTGGTCCCATGACAACGGTTACGGATGTCCCATCCAATGCAAAACTCAACCCGTTCAGCAGCGGTTTTCCCCTGGCGCGGTAGTGCAGGTTTTCAACGCGAACCATCGTTTCGGTCATGAATAGGCCAATCGTTTCGCGCTCGTCTTTAGCATCATCGCTGCTGCGTTCAGGGCAATCGCGATCAGGATCAGGACGAGACCCAACCCAAGGGCAAGCGACAGGTTACCGCGCGAGGTTTCCAGCGCGATCGTTGTCGTCATGACACGGGTGACATGATTTATGTTCCCGCCGACAATCAGCACCGCGCCAACTTCCGCATTTGCCCGGCCGAAACCGGCAAGCATTGCGGTGATAAGGGAATAACGTCCGTCCCATAACAGCGTTGGTATCATTTGCAGTCGCGTCATTCCCATTGACCGCAACTGATCGTCGTATTCCAGATGCAGATCTTCGATGGTCTGGCGTGTCATGGCCGCGATAATTGGTGTCACCAATATGAACTGGGCCACGATCATCGCTGTCGGTGTGTAGAGAAGCTGAAGCGGCCCAAGAACGCCGCTGTTTGAGAATGTAAGATAAAGGATCAAGCCGACGACGACCGGCGGCAGTCCCATCATCGTGTTGACGAAAACCTCTGCCAGGCGCCGACCGGGAAACCTTTGTACAGCCAGAAACGCCCCAAGGGGAAATCCGACTATGCACGAGAACAGCAGTGCCGTCAGCGTGACGCGCAATGACAAGCCGACAATTGCGGCCAGATCGCTGTCCATGGAAATCAGCAACCAAAAAGCATCTGAGAATGCGGCACCAAAATCCTGCACTGGTTTTCCTTCACGAGGGCTTGCGACATTGGTCCAGTGTTTAATACACAATGAGGTTGCGACACGCCATACAACCCTCGATGAAGCAATACGATTGGCAGCGTGACAAGCCGACACCACTGTGCAATTTTGCGCTCTATATTCATGTCGTGATTGGGGGATTTCATAGGATGAGCACAAATCCATTGCTTGCGGGAAAGCGCATTCTGGTAACCGGTTCTACAGCCGGGATCGGCCGGGAGATTGCCGCTGAGGTTATCCGTGAGGGGGGACAGGTGATTGTTCATGGAACACGGCCCACCGAAATTGAAAAAACAGCTTCAGAACTGGGGCCTTCAGCCACGGGGATTTCGGTTGATCTGTCCGCACCTGACGGCCCTGCCGAATTGATAAGGCTATCAGCCGAGGCGCTGGGCGGGCTTGACGGTCTTGTCAATAACGCCGGGATCTTTCCGCGAACAAATATTGATCAGGTCACACCGGAACTCTTCGAAAAGATCTTCGCTGTAAACGCCCGTGCGCCGGTTCAATTGATCCAGGCGGCGATGCCCTATTTCCGGGCGCAGGGTGAGGGCGCTGTGGTGAATATCGGCTCCATCAACGCCCATTGCGGCCAGCCGGACCTGCTCATCTATTCGATGTCAAAAGGTGCGTTGCAGACGATGACGAGGAATCTTGGGGATGCCCTTGGTGGTGAACATGTCCGGGTCAATCAGTTGAATGTCGGCTGGACCTATACCGAGACGGAACATCGCACACAAATCGCCGAGGGCCGGCCAGACGACTGGCTGGACCACGTGCCTGATGTGTTTGCGCCCAGCGGAACTCTGTTGAAGCCCCACAACATTGCCCCCCATGCCGTCTTTTGGCTGTCCGATCGATCCAAACCCATCACCGGGCAAGTCTATGAGATTGAGCAGTATCCCGTTATTGGACGGAACCGTGTTGCCGACAGTTGATTGATCGTTCCCTAGAGCGGGAAACCCTTGCGTTTAAAGATTGTTCGCAAAGCGAAATTTGATCGAAGACGGCTGATCCCTGGCAAACGGGACAGGTATTCACGGTGAATGCGCTCGTAATCATCAGAGTCGCGCACTGCCACGCGAAGCAGATAGTCGGCATCGCCGGACATCAGGTGACATTCCAGCACGTCCGGACAGTTCCCGATTGCTTCTTCGAACCGGTCCAGCAATTCGTGCGACTGGCTTTGTAAAGACACGTCGACGAATACCTCCGTGTCGCGGGCAACAGCCTTTGGGTTCAGCAACATGCTGTAGCCCTGTATGATGCCCTCGGCTTCCAGAATTTGAACGCGTCGGAGGCACGCGGATGCCGACAGGTTCACCCGTTGCGCCAGGTCGGCATTCGTCATGCGGCCATCGGTTTGCAGAATGTTGAGGATCTTACGATCTGTTGTATCTAGTTCCATGGATAAAATTTTGTTCGATAAATTGATAAGATCATAGAATTATAATCGAACAGGCCTTACTTTTGAAGTGGTCTTTGCAAGCACATTTCGTTCGATTTGTGGCATAATTTCCATAGATTGTCTGATCTGACAGAGGGAGAGTGTCGTGCATATCGGTGTGCCAAAAGAAATCAAAAATCATGAATATCGTGTCGGTATGACCCCCGGTGCAGTTCGGGAAGCCATCGTTCACGGACATAGCGTCACTGTTGAGGCTATTGCCGGTGATGCAATCGGGTTTTCCGATGCTGCCTATGTCCAGGCGGGGGCTGTGATTTCCGCCAGTGCAGCTGATATTTTCGCTACTGCAGATATGATTGTGAAAGTGAAAGAGCCGCAGCCCGAAGAATGCCGGATGCTGCGCCCCGGTCAGCTTCTGTTCACCTATCTGCATCTGGCACCGGATCCTGTTCAAACAGATCTGCTAATTGCGTCCGGCGCGACGGCGATTGCCTATGAGACGGTTACCGACAGGAATGGTGGACTGCCTCTGCTGGCCCCGATGAGTGAGGTTGCCGGGCGGATGTCTGTTCAGGTCGGCGCGGTGAGTCTGCAAAAGGCGAATGGCGGGTCCGGCATTTTGTTGGGCGGTGTCCCGGGAACGCTTCCCGCCAAGGTGACGGTCATCGGCGGCGGTGTTGTTGGCACACAGGCAGCCCGCATGGCTCTGGGATTGGGTGCGGATGTCACAATCCTGGACCGATCCTTGCCACGTTTGCGTCAATTGGACGATCTGTTTGGCCCCCGCTTGAAGACGGCTTATTCCACGGTGGATGTGACCGAGGAACTGGTTCACCAGTCCGACTTGGTCGTGGGTGCTGTTCTTGTGCCCGGTGCCGCGGCCCCGAAACTGGTGAAACAGTCTGATCTTTCTCAAATGCAGAAAGGGTCTGTGCTGGTGGATGTCGCAATTGATCAGGGCGGATGTTTCGAAACATCCAGGGCGACGACCCATGCCGATCCAACCTATATCGTGGATGAGGTTGTTCACTATTGCGTTGCCAATATGCCGGGCGCTGTCGCACGGACATCTACCCAGGCGCTCAACAATGCGACCTTACCCTTTACCCTGGCTCTGGCAGACAAGGGATGGAAGGCAGCCTGCGCGCAGGATCCGCACCTGCTGGCAGGATTGAACGTCCATAACGGTCAGGTCACCTATCAGGCTGTGGCCGAAGCGCTGGATAAGCCGTATTTGCCGGCTGAAGAGGCTCTAAAATAGACCTGGCATGCGGTTTCATTTGGCGTGAAGAGTTGTTTCTTTGCGCCGTCGACCGCATGTTACGGTTCAATTCAAACATTGAACCTTTAGGATTGCTGTTTTTTGGCCCGACCTTCCAACCCGATGTCTAATGCAGCCTTGGACCGGCCGAAAGGCGGCGACCTGCGTGTCCTGAAGCAGGTTTTGGGTTTTCTGGCACCCTATAAACTTCAGGTCTTTCTGGCATTGGTTGCCTTGACGGTGACTGCAGGTGCGGTGCTGGGGCTGGGGCAGGGGTTGCGTGCCCTGATTGATAGTGGTTTTGCGGCGGGCAATCCGGAGGCCCTGGACCAGGCCCTGATCTTTTTAATTACGCTGTCGGTGGTGATGGCGTTTGGAACCTATGCCCGTTTCTTCTTGGTGTCCTGGCTCGGTGAGCGGGTTGTCGCGGATCTTAGGGCCTCGGTGTTCGACCGGATTCTGGCCCTGCATCCGGGCTTCTTCGAGACGACAAAGACCGGCGAGATTCTCTCCAGGCTGACGACCGATACAACATTGCTACAATCAATCATCGGGTCGAGTGCGTCCATGGCACTGCGCAACCTGCTGATCATGCTGGGCGGGATTGTCATGATGACGATCACCAATCCAAAGCTAACGGCGCTGGTCATGATTGTGGTTCCAGCCGTTGTGGTGCCCATCCTGTTCATTGGACGGCGTGTGCGAAAACTCTCGCGGGCCAGCCAGGACCGTGTTGCGGATGTTGGTGCCTTTGCGGAAGAGAGCATCAATGCAATCCAGACGGTTCAGTCTTTCACCCATGAAGCAGAGGACCGTCGGCGGTTTGGGGGTGAGGTGAAAGCGGCCCTCGACACTGCCATTCAACGCATCAAGCTGCGGGCCTCTCTTTCAGCGGTCGTAATTCTGCTCGTTTTCACTGCGATCGCAGTTATTCTTTGGGTGGGTGGAAATGACGTAATGTCCGGCGCAATCACCGGCGGCGAACTCGCGGCCTTTGTCTTTTACGCAACGATTGTCGCCTTTTCCGTCGGGATCATTTCAGAGGTTTATGGTGAATTGCAGCGTGCTGCGGGCGCGACCGAGCGGTTGATTGAATTGCTGGAAGCGATTCCGGAAATCATCTCGCCCGTCGATGCAGCAGTCCTGGATGGCCCGATTGAAGGGAGGGTGCGGTTCGAAAACGTTACTTTCCACTATCCTTCACGCCCGGATATTGCTGCTCTAAAAGACTTCTCTCTTGATATAGCGCCAGGGGAGACAGTGGCCCTCGTTGGACCGTCTGGCGCCGGTAAAAGCACGGTGTTTCAGCTTTTGCTGCGGTTTTATGATCCGGAAGACGGATCGGGTAAAATCACCTTGGACAGTCACGACCTGCGCGATCTGAGTTTTGAGGATCTTCGGGGCTCGATGGCACTGGTGCCTCAAGACCCGGTGATATTCGGAACATCGGCGCGGGAAAACATCCGCTATGGGGATCCAGACGCGGATGATCACCGTGTTCAGGCCGCTGCGAAGGCAGCCGCAGCAGACGGCTTTATTGAGGAGATGCCGGAAGGGTATGATACTTTTCTGGGGCAAAGGGGACTGCGCCTGTCAGGGGGGCAAAGGCAGCGTTTGTCGATTGCCCGCGCCGTCCTTCGAAACCCCGCCGTGCTGCTGCTGGATGAGGCGACCAGCGCACTTGATGCAGAGAATGAACACCTGGTTCAAAACGCTCTCGAAGAGTTGATGCGCGACAGAACCACGCTTGTGATCGCCCATAGGCTTGCTACCGTCATGAATGCTGATCGGATTATTGTTGTCGAGAAAGGCGCGGTCATAGCAACTGGAACCCATAACCAGTTGATAAAAAGTAATTCTTTGTATCGACGTTTGGCCGAGTTACAATTTAATCAACCAGAACAGCCATCCGAACTGGTCAAATCTGCGTAAAATTCTATGTAGTTGAGCATCATCTTGTCGCAGCTTTCTCTCTTGAGCGGAATCGGCCGTTTCTGTAGAAGACGAAAAGTCATCGTTTTGACAAGATGATGGTCGAAATAAGTAGTCGGGGTGAGTGACCCCGCCATGTTAAACTCTGCACGGAGGAACTTATGAAGAATGTAAAGACACTGGGCATTGCGCTTGGCCTTACCTTTGCCCTCGGCGCCCCCATGGTCGCCTCCAGCCCGGCGCTGGCTGACGGTGAAAAACTGTTCAAACGCTGTGCTGCCTGTCACTCCCTTGAGGAAGGTAAGAAAAAAGTTGGTCCTTCGCTTTTTGGGATTGTAGGGCGTAAAGCTGGAACTGTTGATGGTTATAAGTACTCCGACATTAACAAGCAGGCATCCGAGGCTGGTCTCGTCTGGACCAAAGAAAACCTGGTTGCCTATCTCGAAGATCCGCAAAAGTTCCTGGTTGCCTATGTTGAAG
Organism: Alphaproteobacteria bacterium; assembly: GCA_963691885.1. Classification (GTDB taxonomy): domain Bacteria; phylum Pseudomonadota; class Alphaproteobacteria; order UBA8366; family Aestuariispiraceae. The sequence goes on along the minus strand of OY829843.1, from coordinate 4,413,185 downwards.
CAGCGGGTATGGAGCCCAAGAAAAAGACAAAAATGTCGTTCAAACTGCGGAAAGAAGACCAGCGTGTTGGCGTCGTTGACTATCTTGCAGCGCAGTAAAATATAAAGTTTCAGCCCTCTTGCAGGGTTTGTCAGAATGGGCGGAACACACCGTTCCGCCTTTTTTGATGCCTCAAATGTCAATTAAATCTGACGTAATAATAAGTTTACACTTTGTGACAATCCCTGTTTAATAATCGGGCTGTACCTCGGAACAAATAGCCCAAATTCAATTACTTCTGTGATTTGCGCTAAAACCGGCCAGCAAAAAGACAAATTTTGGGGAGTTGGTCTGGCATGAGAAATCAAATGAGCACGGAACCCGGATATCGATTGGACAGTCAATCGGATCGACATTCTCCCCCCTCAACCAAATCAATGCTGGACCAGATTTCATCTCCTTCGGACTTACGGGAATGTAAAAGATCTGACCTCGGTCGTATTTCCGACGAGGTTCGTTCCGACATGCTCGATTCCGTCTCTCAGTCAGGTGGCCATTTGGGATCGGGTCTTGGTGTTGTGGAGCTTACCGTCGCCCTGCATTACGTGTTTGATACGCCGTTTGACCAACTGATTTGGGATGTTTCGCATCAATGCTATCCGCACAAAATCCTGACAGGGCGGCGTGAAGAATTGCGGATGATCAGAAAGGGCGGTGGCATCTCAGGGTTTACATGCCGTAGCGAAAGTATTTTTGATCCGTTCGGCGCGGCCCATAGTTCAACCTCCATCTCGGCTGGGTTAGGATTTGCCGCCGCCCGGGATTATGCAGAGGAAAATCATCATGTTGTCGCCGTGATCGGTGACGGGGCGATTACCGGCGGCTTGGCTTTCGAAGCTTTGAACAACGCCGGTTCCGAGAAACGTCGTCTCATTGTCATATTGAACGACAATAACATGTCGATAGCACCGCCGGCTGGTGCCCTGAGCGGCCTGTTTGACCGTTTCCGCGAGCAGATGCCCGATAAAGCGACGCGTCAGGACAGCCTGGATAGAGAGGGGCTCGCCTCATTTCAGAATGGCGAAACCCTGTTTGATCAATTGGGGGTTCAATATTTCGGTCCCTATGACGGTCATGACGTTCAAGAAATGGTGGATGTTCTGGAAAGGGCAAAGACCATGGATGACGGCCCAATCCTGATTCACGTTGTAACAGAAAAAGGGAAGGGGTTTGACCCGGCTGAAGCCTCGGCGGACAAGTATCACGGGGTCGGCACTTTTGACCGGGCCTGTGGCACCCTGCACAAGGCAGCCTCAAACGCGCCCAGCTATACCTCCGTCTTTGCGCAGAGCCTGATTACTGCGGCGACCGAGGATCCAAAGATTGTTGCAGCCTCCGCGGCGATGCCGAGTGGCACGGGTCTCGACAAATTTGAAAAGGTCTTCCCTGAACGGTGTTATGACGTCGGGATTGCTGAACAACATGCGGTGACCTTCTGTGGCGGTCTCGCCTGTCAGGGTTTCAAGCCCTTTGTCGCAATTTATTCAACCTTCTTGCAAAGGGCCTATGATCAGATCGTCCACGATATTGCGATTCAGCGATTGCCAGTGCGTTTCATTCTGGATCGGGCCGGTATGGTCGGTGCCGATGGTGTGACGCATCATGGATCCTACGACATCACCTATCTCGGGTGCTTGCCGGGTTTTGTCTTGATGGCGGCGGCCGATGAAGCAGAGTTGATGCATATGGTGGCGACAAGTGCTGCTATTGATGAACGTCCGAGCGCCTTGCGCTTTCCCCGAGGTGAAGGGGTTGGTGTTGATCTCCCGGAAACGGCAGAGCCGCTGGAAATTGGCAAGGGACGGATCCTGCGGGAGGGAGCGTCTATCGCGATCCTGTCCTATGGGTCGCGTTTGGGCGACGCGCTTCTGGCTGCAGAAAGTCTGGAGGCGATGGGCTATTCCGCAACGGTTGCCGATGCCCGGTTTGCAAAGCCCATTGACGATGATCTCGTGGCCCGTTTGGCCCGGAATCATGCGGTCGTGCTGACCGTAGAAGAAGGGGCGATCGGCGGGTTCTCGGCGCAGGTCGTGGATAGTCTCGTGCGTCAGGGCCGGGAGGATTTGATTGGCCGGATTGTACCTGCTTATTTGCCGGACCGGTTTATTCATCACAATGGTCAGGTGGCACAGATTGCCGAAGCCAAACTGGACCGTGATGGCTTGGTGGAACGTGCTCTACGGGCAATGGGCCATGACCTTGTCAGCGGAAACAGCCTGTTCCGTAGCGCGATCCTGAGTGCTGCGGCGCTCAACGAATAAAGGTTTATCGACGCCAGCGGGAAAGCCCGTCGATTGTGTGGCAAATCAGCGAGCAGATGAACCAAAAGGTCAGAACCGACCAATGGGCATCAACAACCGCCGCGCGCACCGCCATCATCAGGCTGATGCCGGCACCCAAACTTGGCCAGAGTTGATAGGGATGAATTCCCTTGCGGTTGTAACCGTAGAGGAGTGTCAGCACGACACCCTCTATCAGGGCCAATACAACGACCATCTCGAAAATCATACCGCTATAGAAGAATGCCTGAATCTTTGGATCAAGATCGAGGGAAAAGGGTCCATTGAGGCCGGAAATCGTGTGGTTCAGAACTGCTGCAAAACTGGTCCACAGCAGATACGGGACGAAACACAGCGCCGAAATTCGGTCGATGCCCATGAGCAAATAGAGGATCGGCGGGATAGACAGCCAAAGAAGGCAGATTTCCACAAAGGCCCAATCCGGGCGTTTCAATACGAAAAAGAAAACACTCCATAAAACGTTAAGGACTGAAGTGATCAGAGACAGGATGAGAAGCGCCCGGCGTTCTTTTGCATTCTGACTGAGGACCCAGGCCCTGGCCCCGCCAAAAGCGCAGAGCGCATAAATGACAGTCCAAACCGGTCCGAAAAGCGCGGCGGGCGGTTGCCAGGATGGTTTGGCAAGTGCGGCATACCAGGGTGTTATGATCGTTGCGGCACCCGCCAGGGCACCAACACAAAATACCCAGAGTGCTGCGATGGCGAGCGGTTTTATCCAGACCCGAGGACCATAAAGATCAGTCATGCGTCGTTCTCAGCCTGGTCCTGACCGGTGGTGTAGAGTGTCAGTTCGGCGCGACTACCCCGAATAGATGCGCCAAATCCTTGAAGAAGATTTTGACGTGAGCCATTGGTGACTTCCGCACAAGCTCTTTGTTCATGTAGGATTCCCAGGTCAAACGCTGGACATCAGGGTCATCACACATGCTGACAAACCGCTCGCGCCGTTTGTCATTCTGATACCAGAATTTCTGCATGATACCGAGGATCAGGAAGACACGGCCATGCAGTTTCATAAAGGACTTGCGGGCATGGAGCAGTGCTTTTGGATCGCCGGTCTTGATAAATTTGTCGGCTGCTTCTCCTGCAAGGCGACCGGCCAACATGGCATAATAGATGCCTTCACCAGACGCGGGCGCCACAACACCGGCGGCATCGCCAGCGACCAGAATATCTTTGCCGTTATCCCATTTCTTCAGCGGCTTTAGGGGGATGGGCGCCCCTTCACGCCGGATCAGTTTGCAATCCTGCAATCCAGTTTGATTTCGCAATCCGCCAACGGCACCGCGCAGGGAAAACCCCTTGTTTGCGCTACCGGTTCCAATGGACATGGTCTGGCCATGGGGGAAGATCCAAGAATAGAAATCGGGGGAATGTTCCCCCTGATAGAACACATCGCAGCGGGCACCGTCATATTTCTGGTTCGGGTTTCCTGGCGTCGTGTCGGGGGTTTCCACGATCTCGTGATAGGCGAAGACGCAGGGGATACGGTCCGCGTTCGGGATGTTCTGCTTGGCCACCTTGGAACGCGCACCATCTGCGCCGATCACACAGCGCGCTTTCAGGCGGCCCCCATACTCATCTTCGTCCGCGTTCTTGGCTGTGTAGACAACCACCGCCGTGCCATTCTGATCGCGTTCAACGGTCTCGAAAGTTCCCTTGATCCAGATTGCCCCGGCATGGGCGGCCCGAATGCGTAGCCATTCGTCAAAATGCTCCCGGTCCACCATGCCGACGAAACCACCGTCGATCGGCATATCAACTTCGCGATGCGACGGGGCAATAATCCGCGCCGTGTTTACTTTGGCAACAATCTGCGAATCCGGAATGTCGAAATCACGGATGAGGCGAGGGGGGATCGCACCCCCGCAAGGTTTGATACGCCCCGCCTTATCGAGCATGACGACCTTATGGCCGAGTTTTGCCAAATCCCACGCCGTTGTCGCGCCGGATGGCCCGCCACCCACAACAACAACATCGTAAATTTCGTCTTGTGTCATCGGATCAGGCTCCTTGCTGTAGTTCAGTGGCGCGGTTCGGAAGGGCCGTTTCGCGCGCAAATGTTTCATTTTGTTTCAATGTTTGTGTTGATTTATCAGTGGCATGGCGAATTCTGAGGACAAGTCGTGCAGAGATGAGGAACATCAGGCTCTCTGCCAGAAACACCGTGCCGTAAGAAACCGCGGTGACGTCAAAGATCTGGTTCGAAATGTCGACTGCGACCGTTCCCAAAAAACCACCCAATCCGAAGGCAACGGCTTGGGCGGCGCCCCAAAGGCCCATCCGGGTGCCCTGTCGACCCCCTTTACCGTCACTTGCCAGTACCATCATGGAGCCGATGGCACCGACGGCGAACGCGCCGTTCGATACACCAAGACAGAAAACGCAGAGTGAAAGGGGCCATGTCTCTGCCATGAAGCCACCGGATGCGATCATGACCAATGAGAGGGCTGAGGCGAGGCAGCCCCCGATCGTCCAATCGCGCAAGGTTCCCAACCTGCCCTTTGCCATGCCAGACGTGGAAAGTGCAACGATGATCATACCCAACAGCACACCACCATGCTGCAGGCCGGACAGTTGTGTTGATTCACCAGGCGTCATGCCAAAGACAAGCCCGGCGAAGGGTTCCAGGATCAGATCCTGCGCGCTATAGGCCAGCATGGAAACAAAGACAAAGATGGTAAAGTCACGGGCGTTTCTCTCTGCCCAGACTTCGGCCAGGGTTATCTTGAAGCCCTGCTTTTTAGGCGCGGTGGCCGCGTCCATAGACTGTGTCACTTGTGTCTTTGCCGGTTCCAGTCGCCATGTGGCAAGAATAGTCATTACCATGGCGAAGACGCCAATACCGGCGCTCACCTCAATCAGACGCTGTGCTGAGAAGGGGTCCAGAACCGCGCCGGCGCTGCCACCCGTAATGGCCATGCCCGCAATCATCATGACCCAGCAAATTGTGGCCGCTGGGCCTTTCTGGGATGGTTTGACATGGGTTGCGACCATGGCGAGAAGGGATGTGCCAGAAGCCCCGACGCCCGCCCCGATCAGGATGAAAGCCAGGGCTGAGAGGGCAATTCCTGCATAGAGGTTCTCTGCCATGACCAATATGGAAACTGAAGCACCGACCGCACCTATCGCCAGTGTCAGCATGCCGCCCAATATCCAGTTGGTGCGTCTGCGGGCGACGTCGGACCCATAACCAAGTCGCGGCCTGGAAAGCTGAATGGCGTAGTGGAGCGCAACCAGTGCACCCGGGATTGTGGCGGCGAGTGACAGTTCGACGACCATGACCCTGTTCAGTGTTGAAGTGCAGAGAACGACGATGGAGCCAAGCGCTGTCTGGACCAATCCGCAGCGTATGATGCCCAGCCAACCAAGGCCAATCTCGCGATCTTGCTGTGCCGTCATTGTCTATGTCCCCGCCATGTCCCGCAGTGCAAAGGCGGTCACCAACATTCCCAGAACATAGAGGGTAATGCCGGTGCCGTTGTACCACGGTGCCAGTTTTCTTGGGTCTTTCAGGAGTTTTGCCATCAGGCCGATTTGCACCAGTGTGAACAGGCTTACGATCCCGCCGTGAATGAAGGCCCCCCAGTTCAACAGGAAACCAACCATGACAAACTGCGGGATCAACATGACGATGCAGGCCAGTTTGGCTGCACGTTCAGGACCCAGCCGCGCTGGAAGGGAGCCGACCCCCAGCTTTCGATCCCCTTCGATGGATTTAAAATCGTTGAGTGTCATGATGCCATGGGCACCAAAACTATAGAGGGCGGCCGCGATCAGAACCCGGTCATCCGGCATGGCAAGGGTGAGGGCGGCTGTTCCCGTAAACCAAGGAAGGCCCTCGTAACAAATTGCGACAGCTGAGTTACCCCACCATCCATTCATTTTTAGCCGCAGGGGTGGCGCACTATACGCCCAGGCAAGGACCAATCCAAAGACCGCAGCGCCGAACACAACCGTGCCCAGACTTGCAGCCAACAAAAGGGACAGGCCGGTCCACAGAATGGCGATATAGAGGCCCCAACGACCCGGGATGCGGCCGGACGGGATCGGTCGCTCTGGCTGGTTGATGGCGTCGACGTGACGATCATACCAATCGTTAACGGCCTGTGATGTTGCGCAGACAAGCGGGCCAGCCAACATGATGCCGGCAAGTGCCAGATGCCAGTTGTCCAAAACGGAAACACCGGACGAGACCACGCCGCAACCATAAGCCCACATTGGCGGAAACCAGGTGATGGGTTTCAGCAATTCCAGGGAGGCGGAAAGGCTGGGCACTCTGTTGTGATGACCGGTATTGACGATGTTTGTCATGCGGAAAGTCTAGGTTTCCGCGCAATAACTGTCAATTAAACATGACAGTTTTTGATGTTAAAATGTCAATAAAATCTGACAATCGGGTTGATGTTGAAGTCCCGGGGTTTTCCCGGATCAAAGCATATCGAGGTTGCCGATGTCATAGCGCCGCATTTTGACGTAGAGGCTCTGGCGACTGACACCAAGCATTTCTGCGGCAGAGGCCCGGTTGTTGCCGGTCAATTCAAGCGCAGACTCGATGCATAATTTTTCAATAATATCAGTGGTTTCCTGGACGAGGTTCTTAAGCGGGACCCGGCCGACAAGCTTGGTCAACTGCTCCGCAGATTTTGGCACAAATGCACCTGTTTCGCTTGGTCGTGGAAGGCGACCATCCACGCTTCTGATGGTAAAACCGACGCAACTTGGCGCTACATGTGCGGTGGCAGCTGACACCTCCACATCGACTTCTGTGCTGTACTCGCTGCGCAACGAGGTCGCAAACAGGCGAACAGAGCCATGTTCTTTCAGGTTTGCCATAATGACATTCATGTCGATGCCGGATTGGCCGAGCCAGCGATCCAGTCTTTCACCAAGGGCCTGTTCTTCAGACCCAATCTGAGCCATGTCCAAAAACGCGGCATTCGTCTTCAGAATGCGGCCTTTCATGTCGGTGACAACAAAACCATCTGGCATGCATCCGATCACGCCAACCATCGACTGCGTGGCGTCATCCGTGGCGGAAGTGTCTGTGCCCTCCGACCTCAGCCTTATCAGGAAATAGGTTTGGCCGTCCTGTCGAAACAGGGAACCGGACAACATAAGCTCCGCGCCGTCGTCGCGGTTCTTCACCGGGATATCATCACCCCGACCGGTATCGCGAATAAGGGCCAGCAGGCCTGAGACGTTGTCATTGCTTTCCTGATCAAAAAGACGGCCCAGCACCGTACCGATCAATTTTCGTTCTGGTTTGTTCAGGTTTCGGCTGGCCGCAGGATTGGCTTCAATAATCTTCGATGTGGTGGCATCGATAATCAAAACGGCCTCTGATGCCATTTGAAACAGCATTTTGTATCTGGTTTCAGCGCTTCTCAGTTTGGCATATTCCCGCTCAAGAGAAACCTGGGCTTCGACCAGACGCTGCTGCATGTTTGAAAGGGCCAACATTTCCCGGCCAACCGCCAAAATTTTACCTTCGTCACCCAACGGAAATGTGAGGTATTTGATGGGGACGTCAGACCCGTTGGGGGAGGGGTGGTTCAACTGCCGCCAGCGAATCGATCCCTTTACAAGATCTTCGCTGAGTAGTTCCTGGAGCTTGCCTTTACTATCTACACTGGTCACATCTGACCATTGTTGGCCCCGCCACTCGTCAAATCCATGGCTGGCCAGCTCATCATTGCCAAAGGCAACGTCCTGAATACGGCCTTGTGCGTCAAGAACAAGGGCGACATCAGATGCGGCCGCAATCAGGCCGCTGACAACCTCGGTTTCAAGATCGCCCAGAGTTTCCTGAGGTTTTTGAAATTGGGGTCTGGATTTTTGATTGCTGCTGTTAGGCATTTGATCTCACATCAGAAAACGGATGTTCCAAAGGTATTGATTACATTATATCCCGCACATCAAGTAGGGCTTTTATCGTCGCGACGGCTGCAGGCGCATCTTCTGCATAAGCATCGGCCTTGAACATCCGTAGTCTCTCGGCATTTGAATCAACACATTTCCCGCCAACCATCACAAATAGAGACGGGTTTCTAGAGGCGGCCTTCAGGCGGACAATTGTGGATTGAAGGAATTTCAGTTGGGCCTGCGTGTTTACAGATATCCCAAGAACATCAATGTTTTCCTCTGAAACAATTGTTTCGAGTTCCTGGATCGTTGCGGCCTGTTCTATCTGCACACGATGCCCTTCATCCTCCAGGAAACCGCCCAAGACACTGAGGCCAAAGTTATGTTGATCGCCCGGAACAGGGGCCAATAGAATATTGGCTATGTTTTGGGAGGATGAAGCCTCTTCATATCCTTGATAGAGGCGGTACGGCATTACATCACGCAACTCAGACGACAGACGATTGAAGAGATGTTGTAATCGGGCGACCCCGATTGTCACTTCAGCAAAATCAAGTCTGTCTTCCGCCCAAAGATCGCCCAGTTTCTCCGCGACAGGGCCCAAAAAGTTGAGGGAGAGGGAACGAAAACTGTTTCCCTCTTCCAGCCATCGAATCGTCCGGTCGTAAGCTTGGGTTTCCGTCCCCCGGGTGAGGTCAAGAAGTAAACCGTCGATATCTTCCGGGCGCGGTGTGTTATCTGAGATGTTGTATTGGGCCGCATTACTATGCAAAGCCGCCATGACCCTGGCTGGATCATTCTGCCGGCTGCGATGGGCCATCATCAGTCTGGGGATTACTTCGTAAGAGATTGTCTTCTGCAACGCGTCTTTATCCAGTGAACCGGTTTGAAGTTGGGTTTCGGAAATCCCTTGGTCAGCCTGCCGTTTTAGACTTTGCGGATCAAGATTGGAAAGGTCCAGTGGCCGTCTAGTGCCCCTTTCTCTAAAGCCATCCAATGTTTTCCCCCCTCATCAATCCAACACGCTTCATTTCGAGGCGCTTTGCATCAATCGTCGCTCTTCGAAAGCCTTTTTTCTGGACTTCGCAGAGCCGGTTTCCGAACCACCGTTCGTGTTTGCCCTAACGCTCTTTTGACGTTGGTTTTGACAGCAAACAAGCCTTATTTCCCTATCAATAATACTCTTACTATTTATATGAGTATGTATCAAATGTGTAACAAAATAAAGGCGTCAATTAAACTTGACACTATTTGCGAGCCAGCCATAAACTGTTTTTTGATGAAACAGATCCTTAAGGGGCGGCGCGTTGGGAAAACACCAGGAGAGGCAAAGGATTGTAAAACCTCTCTATTCTGAGGAGGAGCGCATCCGAAGGGACCAGACCAAATGGACGCTCGTCCAGGGGATTCTGGCGCCTCTACAATTTGTCGTGTTCGCGGTCAGTCTTTATCTGGTTCTTCACTATTTGATGACGGGTGAGGGGCTGCTGCTGGCAACAGTTTCGGTCATCGCGAAGACCCTCATTCTCTACATCATCATGATCACTGGCTCGATCTGGGAAAAGGTCGTCTTTGGCAAGTGGCTGTTCGTGCCGGCGTTTTTTTGGGAAGACGTTTTCAGCATGCTCGTGCTGGCGCTTCACACTGCATATCTGGCTGCTATATTTGCCGGTTGGGGAACCCCACAGGAGCAATTGATTATCGCCCTTGCGGCGTATAGCGCTTATGTGGTTAACGCCATCCAATTTATTCTCAAGCTTCGTGCGGCCCGGTTGCAATCGAACCAACTGGCGCGATCCAGTCGCCTCGAAATCTCCAATGCTGAATTTGCTGTTACCGGTGGCCGGTCATGACAGATGTAATGACAGCAGAACGCCCGGACGTAACCGGCGGCTGTACCGCGCCCGACGTCATTCGTGAGCGTGGCCAGCGTGAGGTCTTTTGCGGGCTTACCGGCATTGTGTGGATGCACCGAAAGATTCAGGACGCCTTCTTTCTGGTGGTGGGGTCCCGAACCTGTGCCCATCTGATCCAGTCCGCCGCAGGCGTTATGATTTTTGCCGAACCGCGTTTCGGGACCGCGATCATTGATGAACGCGACCTGGCTGGTCTGGCGGATATGAACGACGAGTTGGACCATGTTGTGGAACGACTCCTCGCGCGGCGGCCTGACATCAAGACGCTGTTCCTGGTTGGGTCCTGCCCGTCTGAAGTGATCAAGCTTGATCTTTCCCGTGCCGCTCAACGGCTGTCGCGGATTCATATGCCGCAAGTCCGGGTGCTGAACTATTCGGGAAGTGGTATTGAGACGACTTTCACACAGGGCGAAGACGCCTGTCTGGCCTCTCTGGTGCCTGAGATGCCGAAAGAGCCGGAAGGCGCACCCGCGTCTCTGGTTGTGGTTGGGGCGCTTGCCGATGTTGTCGAAGATCAGATTCGACGCATTCTTGACGATCTCGGTGTCGGGCCCGTTCATTTTTTGCCAGCCCGTTTCTCGGATCAAATGCCGCCAATTGGTTCCAGCAGTCGGTATATCCTGGCGCAACCCTTTCTCTCGGATACAGCTCGCTGTCTGGAAGAGCGGGGTGCGACGCGCATACCCGCACCATTTCCACTCGGCTCAGAGGGAACGACGCTTTGGTTGAAGGCGGTTGCAGAGACCTGGGGGATTGACGCCGAACGTTTTGACGCCGCGATTAAGGGGCCTCGGGCGCGGGCTGAACGCGCTCTTGAAAAGTACCGTCAGGATCTGGCGGGAAAGAGGGTGTTCTTCTTTCCTGATTCTCAACTGGAAGTTCCGCTGGCACGCTTTCTGGCGCGGGAACTGGGTGTTGAACTGATCGAAGTGGGCACGCCATTTCTGCACCGGCAGCATCTGGCGGACGAGATGGATCTTCTGCCTGCCGATGTTCAATTGAGCGAGGGGCAGGACGTCGACAAGCAACTCGATCGTTGCGATGTCGGACAACCGGATCTTGTTGTTTGTGGCCTCGGTCTTGCCAATCCGCTGGAAGCGCGGGGAGTTGCAACAAAATGGTCAATCGAACTGGTTTTCACACCGATTCAAGGCTTTGAACAGGCTGGCGACCTTGCCGAGTTGTTTGCGCGCCCTCTGCGGCGTCGTGCCTTGTTGCAGGTGTAAACCATGAAATTGACCCTGTGGACATATGAAGGCCCGCCCCATGTAGGGGCCATGCGAGTCGCAACCGGGATGAAGGGGTTGCACTATGTTCTGCATGCGCCTCAGGGCGATACCTATGCGGATCTCCTCTTCACAATGATTGAGCGGAGAAAAGAACGACCGCCCGTCACATATACGACCTTCCAGGCGCGCGATCTTGGTTCAGATACAGCTCATATTTTCAAATCTGCCCTGAGCGATGCTTATGAACGCTTTAAGCCTCAGGCTATGATTGTCGGTGCATCCTGCACTGCCGAGCTCATTCAGGATGACCCGGCCGGCCTGGCCAAGGCATTGGCTTTGCCCGTGCCCGTTGTGCCGCTGGAGCTGCCCAGCTATCAGAAAAAAGAAAACTGGGGTGCAGCTGAGACCTTTTATCAACTGGTCCGGGGCCTGAACAATCATGCGGCCTTAAAACCCGGGGAAGATCGTCCGGCGCGGGATCCGTCACGCCGTCCCTCGTGCAACCTGCTGGGGCCAACAGCGCTTGGTTTTAGAAATCGCGACGACATAACCGAATTGACACAGCTGCTGGATACAATGGGGGTTGATGTCAATGTGGTCGCGCCCATGACAGCGACGCCGGATGATCTGACAAGACTGCCGAACGCAGACTTCAATGTCGTGATGTATCACGAGACCGGGATGCTGGCGGCCAAGTGGCTGGAACGCAATTTCAAGCAGCCGATGATCAAGACAGTTCCAATCGGTGTTGCGGCGACAAAGGCATTTGTGCGTGAGGTCGGGGACCTGATCGACCTGGATGTTGAAGGTTTCCTCGCAGAAGAGGTTTCGAGGCTGCCATGGTATTCGCGGTCCATCGATTCAACCTATCTGACCGGGAAGCGCGTCTTCGTTTTTGGCGACGGGACCCATGCCATCGCGGCAGCCAATATCGCGGCCCATGAATTCGGTTTCAAAGTGGTCGGTATTGGGACCTATAGCCGGGAAATGGGGCGTGAAATCCGCGACGCGGCCAAAGATCATGGCGTCGAGGCCTTGATTTCAGATGACTATCTGGAGGTTGAGACCAGAATTACGGAACTGGAGCCCGAACTGGTTCTTGGCACACAGATGGAACGTCACATCGCGAAGCGGCTTGGCACCCCCTGCGCTGTGATCTCTTCGCCCGTCCATGTTCAGGATTTCCCCGCACGCTATTCCCCGCAAATGGGATTCGAAGGTGCGAATGTTATCTTCGATACATGGGTTCATCCCCTGATGATGGGGCTGGAGGAGCATCTCTTGGGCATGTTCCGCGATGATTTTGAGTTCCATGATGGGGCAGGGTCGTCGCATCTCTCTGGTCATGCCCCCGCCAATATCAATCTGAAACCACCATCGGATGGTGCGGTTGTAAAACCAGTGTCCGAGGATTCGACGCCAAGTGACGCGCCTGCAGAATTGCCGGAAGGCGTGGTGAGCTGGGCGGCGGAAGCAGAACGTGAACTGAAGAAAATTCCCTTCTTTGTCAGAGGAAAGGCCAGACGCAACACCGAACGCTTTGCTGGCGAAAGTGGCGTTCAATTGATCACCGTTGAGACCCTGTACGATGCAAAAGCCCATTTCGGACGCTGACACACCTCGGGTGAATGTCGTCATCGTGACGTTGGACAGTCTGCTTCTGGCTGCGGTTGATCGTACGCGTCTGCTTCTAAAGAAGGAAATCCCGGGCCTCAACCTGACCTTTCACGCTGCTGTGGATTGGGACAAAAACCCGGAAAAACTGGCCGCCTGCAAGCAGGATATTGAACAGGGTGATATTATCCTGGTTACCATGATGTTTGTCGAAAATCACATCCAGCCGATTTTCGATACGCTGATGGCACGCCGTCAGAATTGTGACGCACTGGTCGCCTGTATGTCCGCCGGGGAAATCGTAAAATTGACGCGGCTGGGCCGGTTTGACATGCAGGCCAAACCGTCTGCGGCAATCAACCTACTGAAAAAGCTGCGAGGTGCGCCAAAGAAAGCGGCCGTCTGTAATCAGCCAATCCCCTGCAAATCACAGGAAGCATGCAGGGGGCTGTGCAATTCCGGTGAGAACCGCATGTCCATGCTGCGGCGATTGCCGAAGATCCTTAAATTCATCCCGGGGTCGGCGCAGGACGTACGGGCCTATTTTGTGACAATGCAATACTGGCTCGCCTGCAGTGACGAGAACCTGATTAATCTGGTTCGATATCTCATCCAGCATTGTGCAACCGGGCCAAGAGAGGTTTTGCGCTCGACCGTGCGGGCGGAACCACCGATAGAATACCCCGATGTAGGATTGTATCATCCCAAGCTTGGAAGCCGGACTGTTGAGGCGGTAGAAGATCTTCCACCATTACCGGAGAAAGAACGGGGCAGTGTCGGTCTTGTCCTGCTCAGGTCCTATGTTCTGGCAGGGGATGCCGGTCATTATGATGGGGTGATAAACGCCATTGAGAAGCGTGGCTATCGCACAATCCCTGCCTATGCCCATGGCCTGGATTCCCGACCGGCGGTTGAGAAGTTCTTTACGGAGAATGGCAAGGCGACCGTTGATGCTGTGATATGTCTGACCGGGTTCTCGCTGGTTGGCGGGCCTGCCTACAACGATTCCCGCGCGGCAACTGAAATGCTGACAGGTCTGGATGTCCCCTGTTTCAGCGGACATGCGCTTGAGTTTCAGACGCTGGAGGAATGGCAGGCGTCATCGCAGGGGCTGATGCCCTTTGAGTCGACCATTATGGTGGCGATACCAGAACTGGATGGGGTTGTCGTTCCCATGGTGTTCGGCGGAAGACGGAACCTGTCCGGTGATGCCGGGCGGGCAATGACCGCTGATTTCATTCAGGCCAATGCCATGGCTGACCGTGTCGACCGGATGATCACTTTGCGCCGGGCCGAGCGGAAGGAAAAGAAAGTAGCTGTCGTCCTCTTTAACTTTCCGCCTAATGCGGGTGCGACGGGATCTGCCGCTTTTCTGTCTGTATTCGAAAGCCTCTTCAACACGTTGAAGGCAATGAAAGAAGAAGGGTATACCACCGGCGATCTTCCAGAGAGTGCTGAAGCGCTAAGACGCGAAGTCTTGACCGGGAACGCCGATCAATATGGCACAGACGCGAATGTTCACGCGACAATTCCGGTGGATGATCATGTACGCCAGGAACAGTGGCTTGAAGAAATTGAAAAGGTCTGGGGGCCAGCGCCGGGACGGTTGCTGACAGACGGTCGCTCCATCCTTGTTCTCGGAAAGCAATTCGGCAATATCCTTGTCTCCATTCAACCCAGTTTCGGGTATGAAGGCGATCCTATGCGCATGCTTTTCGACAAGGGATTTGCGCCGACCCATGCATTCTCTGCGTTTTATCGATATCTCCGCGAAGGGTTTGGGGCGCATGCCGCGCTTCACTTCGGGACCCACGGCGCCCTGGAGTTCATGCCCGGCAAGCAGGTTGGGATGTCGCCGGATTGCTGGCCGGAAAGACTGATTGGTTCGCTGCCGAACTTTTATCTCTATGCATCCAACAACCCATCCGAGGGCACAATTGCGAAGCGGCGAGCGGCTGCCAGCCTGATCAGCTATTTGACCCCGCCGGTTCATCGTGCAGGCCTGTACAAGGAACTGATCGACCTTAAAGCGACGATCGAACGCTGGCGCGTCTCAGCCCCTGATGATCGCTCCGTTGGTGATCTGGTCGATGTGATACGGGAACAGACGGTGGCGCTTGATCTCGTTGAGGAAGGGGCGCTAAACGGTTCAGACCCTTCGACAGAAATTTTCGAGCTGCAAAACAAGATACGTGAATTGGAGGAAACCCTGATACCCCACGGCATGCATGTTGTGGGCGAGGAAATGTCGGAAGAGGCACGTGTGGACTTGCTGGAGATTATGGGCAAAGCAGCATACGATAAGCCGATCGGGCGGGTTGCGATTGAGGCTATTGCGCGGGGAGAAGATGCGCAATCGGCCATAAAACTGGCAGGGCTGACGGGTACTGCTGAAGAAACGAGAGCCGTTGAGAGCCTGGTTCGTTCAAACAAGCTGCTGTCACAGGACCATGAGATCCCGGCCATTATCCATGCGCTGGATGGTGGATATACCAGGCCCGTTCCAGGTGGCGATGTTCTTAGAACGCCAGAGGTCATTCCAACCGGCCGTAACTTACACGGTTTTGACCCTTTCCGTCTGCCCAGTACCTTCGCTGTTGCGGATGGCAAACAACAGGCCGACCGTCTCATTGAACGGCATATGGCCGATGGCAATGGGTATCCCAAGTCAGTCGCCCTGGTTCTTTGGGGCACTGATAATTTAAAGACAGAAGGCGCGCCAATCGCACAGGCTCTGTCGCTCTTTGGCGCGAAACCAAGGTTCGACAGTTTTGGGCGGCTTGTTGGCGCATCGCTGATACCGCTCGAAGAATTGGGACGACCCAGGATAGATGTTGTCATGACACTGTCCGGTATTTTCCGTGATCTCCTTCCCATACAGACAAAGCTACTTGCCGAAGCCGCCCTTATGGCTGCACAGGCGGATGAGCCTATTGAACAGAATTTTGTCCGGGCGAATGCACTGGCTTATCAGGCAGAGCAACGATGTGATTTTGAAACCGCCGCTCTGCGCGTCTTCAGCAATACTGACGGTGCCTATGGTTCTAACGTCAATGCCTTGATCGGCGAAGGACAGTGGGAAGAGGGTGATGAGCTGAGCGATATGTTCACCCGGAACAAGGGGTATGCCTATGGCGTGGATGGTGTTCCGCAGGCACAGGCTGACCTTATGGGAAGTATTCTGTCCGGCGTCGATCTTGCCTATCAGAACCTTGAATCTGTGGAAGTGGGCGTTACGACAATTGACCATTACTTTGATACATTGGGCGGTATTGCGCGTGCGGCAAAAAGCGCCGGTGGTACTGAAATCCCGGTCTATATCAGCGATCAAACCAGCTCGGATGGCAAGATCCGCACCTTGACGGAGCAGGTTTCGCTCGAGGCACGGTCCCGCATTCTGAACCCCACCTGGTATGAAGGCATGCTCAATCACGGGTATGAAGGCGTGCGGGAAATTGAGGCCCATGTGACCAATACATTGGGGTGGTCCGCGACGACAGGGCAGGTTCAGCCCTGGGTTTATAAACAGATGACAGAAACCTTCGTACTTGATCCGGACATGCGCAAGCGCCTGGCCGAACTGAACCCAAAAGCATCCCTGCGGGTGGCAAACCGCCTGCTGGAAGCCCATGAAAGAAATTATTGGACGCCCGATCCGGAGACGCTCGAAGCTTTACAGGAAGCAGGTGAAGAACTGGAAAACCGGTTGGAAGGTATCCATGAGGAGGCAGCAGCATGAGTTATTCACTGGATATTCCCGGTCGCAGTGGCGGAATGGGTTCTCCCTCTATCGGTGCCGGGGATGGCGATGGCAGTGTCCAGGTTCATCTGGATCCGGAGGACCTGATCAATACGGGTGCGAAAATCTTCTCAATCTATGGGAAGGGTGGCATCGGGAAAAGCACGACCTCTTCAAACCTTTCGGTTGCTTTTTCAAAGATCGGAAAGCGGGTTTTGCAGATCGGCTGTGACCCCAAACATGACTCGACTTTTACGCTCACCAAATCGCTGCAGCCAACGGTGATCGATGCCCTTGAAGGCGTCGATTTTCATGCTGAGGAACTCCGCACGGAAGATTTTGTCTTTGAAGGTTATAACGGCGTTATGTGCGTGGAGGCCGGTGGGCCCCCAGCCGGAACCGGCTGCGGTGGCTATGTGGTTGGACAGACCGTAAAACTGCTCAAAGAGCACCACCTGCTGGAAGACTCCGACGTGGTGATCTTTGACGTTCTGGGGGATGTTGTCTGTGGTGGTTTCGCCGCCCCGTTGCAGCATGCCGAGCGCGCATTGATCGTCACTGCAAATGATTTTGACTCGATTTTTGCGATGAACCGGATTGTTGCGGCAATCAAGGCCAAGTCCAAGAATTATGACGTTCGTGTCGGTGGTGTCATTGCAAACAGAAGCAAAGCAACGGACGAGATTGATCGTTTCAACGCAGAAGTTGGTCTGAAAACACTGGCCCATTTCCAGGACCTCGATGAGATACGACGGTCCAGGCTAAAAAAATCCACATTGTTTGAAATGGAGGGTACCCCTGAACTTGAAAAGGTCAAGGACAGTTATCTTCAACTCGCGCAAGCACTTTGGGATGGAACACCGGCACTTGATGCAAACCCGATGAAAGATCGGGACATCTTCGACTTCCTGGGTTTTGAGTAAGGGTAAGGTTTATGGCAGCAACCACCTATACCGAACGTCGTAGCGAGATAGAGCACTATTTTGACCGCACCGCTGCGGATGCCTGGTCAAAACTGACCTCGGACGCGCCTGTGAGCAAGATACGGGCGACGGTTCGTGCTGGACGCGATCAGATGCGACAGAACCTGTTGGGTTGGCTGCCAGCGGATCTGACTGGGAAACGTCTCCTGGATGCCGGTTGCGGCACGGGCGCTTTGTCTGTGGAAGCCGCAGCCCGGGGTGCGGAGGTTGTGGCAATTGATCTATCGCCAACCCTTGTCGATCTGGCGCGGGAACGCATGCCTGATTTCGACAATGGGGGCTCCATAACGTTTTGTTCCGGTGACATGCTGGATCCATCACTTGGTGAGTTTGACCATGTGGCGGCGATGGATTCGATTATTCATTACAGCAGCAATGACGCATTGCACGCTTTGACGGCACTGGCGGAACGAACTTCTGGTTCGATAGTTTTTACCTATGCGCCGCAAACACCGTTGCTGTCGGTCATGCTGGCGGTTGGACGCCTGTTTCCCAAGAAGGACCGTGCACCCTGGATTGAACCGATGGCGGCGTCAAAAGTGCACAAACACTTTGAGGAGACCACGGGTCTGGAACAATGGTCGGTCGGCAGAACCGAGCGGGTCGCAAGTGGGTTTTACAAGTCTCAGGCATTGGAGTTGGTGAAACGCTGATGTTTAAACGCGGGGCAGAAATTATGGGTTGGGCGCGGATGTCACCGCGCTATTTGCCGTTTGCGGATGCGGCGACAAAAGACCTGCCCCTGTCACGCCTGTTGCGCATGTCACTGTTCCAGATAACGGTTGGTATGGCCGTAGTATTGCTGACAGGCACCCTGAACCGGGTGATGATTGTCGAGCTTGGTATCTCGACCTGGCTGGTTGCATTAATGGTCTCTGTTCCTCTGGTCTTTGCACCGTTCCGGGCCCTTATCGGTCACCGTTCAGACACCCATAAATCATTCTTGGGTTGGCGGCGTGTGCCTTTTATCTGGGTTGGAACCCTGTTGCAGTTCGGTGGCCTTTCCATCATGCCGTTCGCCCTGATAATCCTGTCTGGCGATACGGCGTTTGACTTACCCGCCATCTACGGACAGTTGGCGGCCGGTTTGGCATTCCTGTTGACGGGGGCCGGGTTGCACACGGTCCAGACGGCTGGCTTGGCACTTGCAACCGATATGGCGACCGAGAAGACACGGCCCCGGGTTGTTGCTTTGATGTATGTGATGCTGCTGGTTGGTATGGCGGGCAGCGCGCTTTGCTTTGGTGCTATTCTGGAGAATTTTGACAAGATCCTGATGATCAAGGTGATACAGGGTGCCGCAGTGATTACGCTGGTTCTGAACGTTGTTGCGCTCTGGAAACAAGAGGCACGCAATCCGAAACTGACTGCCCATGACATTGTCCGGCCAACCTTCAGTGAAGCATGGGCGGATTTGATGGCCGGGGGCCAGGCAGGTCGTCTGTTGTTTGCGATTGCGGTTGGAACCGCGGCGTTCAGCATGCAGGACATCTTGCTGGAGCCCTATGGTGGCGAAATCCTGAACCTGAATCTTGGACAGACGACGACGCTGACTGCCTTGCTGGCGGGGGGAAGCCTTTTGGGCTTCGTCTTAAGCGCGCGGTTGCTTGGGCGGGGCGGGGATCCAAATCGCCTGGCCGCATTTGGTGCGCTTATCGGGGTTGTTGCATTCAGTCTGGTGATCTTCTCCGGTGCGTTGAATTCTCCGCTGCTGTTCCGGTGTGGAACCACCATGATCGGATTGGGGGCCGGGCTTTTTGCGGTTGGGACCCTTACGGCATCGATGGCGCTCGCCCGGGACATGCAAAGCGGATTGGCGCTTGGCGCCTGGGGGGCGGTACAGGCGACCGCCGCAGGCGGTGCCATCATGCTTGGCGGTGCATTGCGGGACATTATTGGAGAGCTTGCCGTTTCCGGTGCCTTGGGCACCGCACTCCAGAAACCGATAACCGGCTATATGGCGGTCTATCACCTAGAGATTTTGCTTTTGTTTGTGACCTTGGCGGCGATTGGCCCGCTTGTGCGATATCGCATTCGCGGGGTGGATGGCGCTGATTCAAAATTTGGCCTGGCTGAGTTGCCGGGTTAGTTAGAGGAAGGAAAAGAACCATGGAAATTGGTGCATTAACCGGATATCTGGACGTGGCGCAGGTCGTGCTCTACGTCTTCTTCGCGTTTTTCTTCGGGCTGATTGTCTATCTTCATCGCGAAAACAAGCGTGAAGGTTATCCCATGATCGTTGAGAAAATGGGCAAGAACCGTGTCGGGACAAATGAAGGTTACTTCATGCCCGGTACCAAGACCTTTGAAATTCAGGACGGTTCCACTGTAACCGTTTCAGATGGCAAGGCCGATGACCGGCCGATCAAAGGCAAGGGTGTTGAGGTCAACATCGGTTCAGCGCTGATTCCGGATGGTGATCCCATGCTTTCTGAAACCGGCCCCGGCAGCTATGCCGAGCGCATGGATGTACCGGATATGACGGTCTACAACGAAACGAAACTGGCACCGATCCGGATTGCTTCAGATTTCCACGTTGATGAAAATGACCCAGATCCGCGCGGAATGGATGTTGTCGGATTTGACGGTGAGGTTGGCGCAAAGGTCACCGATATCTGGATTGATAGAGGTGAGCATATCATCCGCTATCTCGAGATCGAGAAATTGGCCGGTGGAAAAACCCTTATCCCAATGACCATGGTACGTGTTGGCGATACGGTTCAGGTCGCCTCGATCATGGGCTCGCAGTTCAAAGACGTTCCAGGGCTTGCCAATCCGGATCAGGTGACCCGGTTGGAAGAAGACAAGATCAGCGCCTATTACGGTGGTGGCCATCTTTTCGCGACACCGAAACGTGCGGAGCCGCTGATATGAGCCATGACGACTTCGCCTTTGAACCCATTCGTGGGTTACCGGAAACACCGCCGGAGGGTGAAGAAATTCTTTGGCAGGGGGCCCCTACATGGGGCAACCTGGCAAGGCGCGCTTTTCACGTCAAAACAGTGGCCTTGTATTTTGGCATTCTGATCGCATGGAGCGGGGCAACCACCTTTAGCGAGACCGGCAATATGCAAGAGGCCCTGATAGCGGCTTCTCGTGTTGTGCCGGCTATGCTGATCGGGTGCGCGCTTCTGACAGTGCTCGCCTGGCTCTATGCGCGCTCGACCGTCTATACCATTACAAACAGGCGCGTCGTGATCCGGTTCGGGCTAGCCCTTCCGATGGCGGTAAATCTGCCATTCAAGACGATGGAGAGCATTAAACTAAAGGAATATCGCGATAAATCGGGTGATATTCCAATGGTACTGCTTGGCCGAAACCGGGTCAGTTATCTGCCGATGTGGCCGAACGTCCGTCCCTGGATGTTCAGCCCGGCGCAACCAATGCTGCGGGGTGTTCCCGAAGCCGCGCCGGTTGCAAAGATCCTGGGTGAGGCATTTGCCGCCTATGTTGAGCAGGAAGAAATCATCGAGGAAACCGTCACGACCACCACGAGCACCAAGCCTAATCTGTCGAGGGATGTGAAAGCATCAGACAGCAATGAAGGTTTTGGGCCTTTGGCGCCTGCTGGCGGCTCGTAGGGCAAACCCGGTTCGGGGAGGGAGACAGATGAGCCAGATCAATGACATCACTGTGCCACCGATTATGATCAAGGCAATCGGTGCTTTGATCTTGGTGACCCTGCTTGCCACGGCCTATGGCCGTTATAGCGGCATGACGGAAACGGCGGCCGTGCCGGCCGAAGATATTGTAGAGCAGATATCGCTGTCCTTCGTCGATCAGAATGACGGCTCTGTCTCGGTTATTGATGCCGCAACCGGACAAGAGGTTGGAACATTGTTGTCCGGTGGTGACGGTTTTGCGCGCGGTGTGTTGCGCGGATTGGTTCGGGAACGTCGTTTAAGTTCAATCGGTTCTGAGCAACCCTTTCAATTGTTCAGAACGGTGCAGAACGATGTCACGCTGTTTGACCCGGCGACGGGCCGTCTGGTTGCCTTGCGGGCATTTGGCCCAACGAATGACGCGGTCTTTCGGCGGTTTCTCAAATCCGCCAGCCAGGAGGGGTAAAATGGGGTTTCAATTCATGACAGAACGTTATGACGTCGGTTGCACGATTGAGATACAGAATACCTTCGAGAGCCTGCACGCCCATGTTGACCTGGACGATGCCGCTGAGTTGAAACCCGGCGACCGGGTTCGTGTTCACGGCGACAAAGTCGTTGTTGAATATGGGGATTCTATGACCATCCGGCGGATCGCAACGGTTGAGAAGGTCAATAGTTTCCAGAGTTTTTTGGCCCGTATTAAGGGCGATCTCGAAATCTTTGAAATGTTTGAAGTCAGTTTTTCCGATGGGAGGCCTGTATGACGATAGAAACCCTTTCGCTCACGCCCAATGATTCCACACAGGTTGCGCAACAGAATACAATTCTCAGTCCGCGCTTCTATACAACTGACTTTGACGCGTTGGATCGTATGGATGTCACCCCTGTGCGCCGGGAATGGGATGAATTGATTGCGGAAATGGAAAGCGATCCCAATCGACGCCATTTCAAGCAGAATGAAAACTGGGACAAAACAGACCTGAACGACTTGCCAGAAGGTCTCCGCGCTGAGTTTAAAGATTTCCTTATCAGCTCTTTGACGGCCGAATTTTCCGGCTGTGTCCTGTATGCGGAAATGCGTAAGCGCGGATCGAACCCGGATATTGTCAAACTTTTCAAGTTGATGAGCCGTGATGAGGCCCGCCATGCGGGGTTTATCAATGACGCGTTGAAGGAATACAAGATTGGTGTCGATCTGGGGTTCCTGACAAAAACCAAGAAATACACCTTCTTCAAACCAAAGTTCATTTTCTATGCGACATACCTCTCAGAG
This sequence comes from Alphaproteobacteria bacterium, assembly GCA_963691885.1. Lineage (GTDB taxonomy): Bacteria > Pseudomonadota > Alphaproteobacteria > UBA8366 > Aestuariispiraceae. The sequence continues at coordinate 4,390,622 of OY829843.1, read as the reverse complement.
AAGATAGGGTATGCACGCTACATCACCATATTCCGTCACCTGGAACGCAATCCCGAACACCGGTTTCATCCGATTTTCAAGTGGTTTGAAGAGTGGTGTAATGATGAGTTCCGTCACGGAGAGGCCTTTGCCCTTCTGATGCGGGCCAATCCGCGCCTGCTAAAAGGCGGCAATAAACTGTGGATCCGTTTTTTCCTGTTGGCAGTTTATGCGACCATGTATGTCCGGGATCATGCGCGACCGGAATTTCATAAAGCACTTGGTATCGATCCAACCGATTATGACTATCGGGTCTTTCGCATTTGTAACGAGATCACCAAGCAGGTCTTTCCGGTTGTACTCGACATTGACAATCCCAAGTTCAGGGAAAAAATGGAGAAAATGCGTCGCCTTAATGTCCGCATGACCGAGCTGAAGGAGCAGGGCGGGTTAATCAATCGCATCAAGTATACCGCCTTGATGGGGGCCACCGGGGTCAATTTCCTCCGTATGTTCATCATTCCGGGCAAAAGCAACGAATTGCCCGAAAACTCTCGCCTGCAGCCGGCCTGGTAAGGATCCATCGGATATGGAATTCACCGTTCATCACGCCTTGTATGCTGCCAGCGCCCTATTTATGTGGTGGCTCGGCACTGGCGTTGTGTTCTTCATCGGTGGATTGTCCAGGCACACTAATTTTCTGAGTCTAGGACTTGCAACCCTTGCGGCCCTGCTTGCGCTTTATGGTGTAGCCGTCAGTGGAACAATGGAAACGGTCGTTGGCGCCTATCTTGGATTTGTTTCAGCCATCGTCCTCTGGGGGTGGCAGGAACTGACTTTTCTGTTGGGCTATATAACGGGTCCACGAAAGGAAGTCTGTCCGGAAGATGCCGAAGGTTGGAACCGGTTCTGGTTGGCGACAAAAACACTGCTTCATCATGAGATTGCGATCGTTCTAACCGGCGTCGCCATCGCATATGTGAGTTGGGATCACCCGAACATGATCGGGTTTTGGACGTTCTTCCTGCTCTGGATCATGCGGATCAGCAGCAAGCTGAATATATTTCTGGGGGTGGCCAATCTGGGTCAGGAGTTATTGCCCAACAAACTCGCCTATCTTTCAAGTTACTTCGGGAAGCAAAAGCTGAACCTCTTGTTTCCGATATCGGTTACCCTGTCCATTCTGGTGATTGCCATCTTTTGCCATATCGCATTTTCGGCCAATGCCAGGCCGGATGAGATCGCCGGTTTCAGTTTGCTGGCAACACTGGCCTTCCTTGGCTTGGTTGAGCATTGGCTGATGATTTTACCGGTCAAAGACACGGCACTCTGGACATGGGCGTTCCAAACCAAAAAAGCAGCGGCAGAGAGAAATCTTGAAGCCGTTTTGCCAGACACACAAAGAGCCGGGAATGTCCGTTTGGCCACGGTCCCGGCCAGTTCAAATACAACACGTGGGGGTTGATATGGATTACGAAAAGTTTTTCAGCGATCGGATTGATGCGCTGCATCAAGAAGGACGGTATCGTGTTTTTGCGGACCTGGAGCGAAAGTCTGGCGAGTTTCCCAAGGCGACCAATCACGGAAGTGTCGACAAAGATGACGTAACGGTCTGGTGTTCCAACGACTATCTGGGCATGGGGCAAAACGAAACCGTTATAGCCGCAATGCATGAAGCGCTTGATCGCTGCGGGGCAGGTGCCGGTGGTACCCGAAACATCTCCGGCACCAATCACTATCACGTGTTGCTTGAAAAGGAACTGGCCGACCTGCACGGCAAGGAATCAGCCTTATTGTTCACATCTGGTTATGTTTCCAACTGGGCATCGCTCACCACTTTGGCATCCGGTATCCCGGACTGTGTTGTACTGTCAGATGCATTGAACCACGCCTCCATGATTGAAGGTATTCGCCACAGTCGCGCCGAGAAGCGCCTGTGGCTGCACAATGATCCGGAAGATCTCGATCGCCAATTGGGTGAGCTTGATCCTTCTGTTCCGAAACTTATTGCCTTTGAGTCGGTTTATTCCATGGATGGGGATATTGCCCCGATTCAGGAAATCTGTGATGTGGCGGACAAGCATGGGGCGATGACATACCTTGATGAAGTGCACGCGGTCGGTCTCTATGGACCTCGTGGCGCCGGCATTGCCGAGCGCGAGGGCCTTATGGACCGGTTGACGGTCATCGAAGGAACTCTTGGCAAGGCCTTCGGCGTTGTGGGTGGTTATATCGCCGCGTCAGAGGCCTTGTGTGATTTTGTGCGAAGCTATGCATCCGGGTTCATCTTTACCACGGCCCTGCCACCCCATGTGGCGGCCGGTGCGGCTGCCAGTGTGCGCTACTTGAAAGAAAACAGTGTCGAACGGGACAGACAGAAGCACAATGTCGCCTTGTTGCGGCGGAAACTTGATGGTGCCGGGATCTCACACATTATGAATCCCAGTCATATCGTACCGGTAATGGTTGGTGATCCAGTGCTGTGTAAAATGATCACGGACAAATTAATGGATGAACATCGTATATACGTTCAGCCAATCAACTTTCCGACTGTCCCCAGAGGGACAGAGCGTCTGCGCATAACGCCTTCACCTCTTCACACGGAAGAGGATATTGATGCGTTGATGGCAGCCTTGTTGACGATTTGGCAGGAACTTGGCCTGGAAAGACAGGCGGCTTAAATGCCATTCTGACCAAAAGGGGTATGGCGTTGAACGCACCTTATACTATACGGCAAGGAGATATACCCTGCATCTCCAGTGATGGGACGCTGTTTCCTGTCAACAAGTTGGAAGTGCACAAGAAAGGCCTGTATCACCAGGCTGTATCAATCTTCGTATTTGATCTTCAGGGCCGTCTTCTGATTCAACGTCGGGCTGATGACAAGTATCATTGCGGTGGTCTTTGGGCCAACACATGTTGTTCCCATCCCCATTGGGGCGAAAGCCACGAGGTATGTGCCAGCAGACGGCTCGGAGAAGAACTCGGGTTTACGACGGCGCTCACGCGCGTATCGGGTATTGAATACTCGGCCGATGTCGGTGGCGGCTTATGGGAACATGAAAATGTGGTTGTGTTTGAAGCTGTCGTCGACTCACAGTTACAGGAAATTGTTCCGAACCCCGAAGAAGTCCGTGAAACGGCTTGGGTTGGTGTAGAGGCACTGAAGCAGAAATCCCTCGAGCCAGGGAATGACTTCACACCATGGTTCCAGATTTATCTGGAACGGTGGTCCGAGCTCGCACTTTCAGAGGGGCGGGACTAGGCAGGCTCGTCCTGCATCCATCATTTTTAGCAACATACCGAAGTTTGGCATGGCCTGGTTGATTTTTGACCTGTGAGGTTCTGCGTTCGCTTTCAGCCAGGCATGGGTCGGTTAAACGGATTTCCTACAAGAAAAAGGGGAGGATGATTACTCATCCTCCCCAGTTTGTGTGGGTACTAGGGTAAACTCTAATCAGGGCTTAAGAGCTGTCGGGTGATCAGACAGCATGTCAGCACCATACATTGGTTTTGGTATGCCCTGGTGACAGGTTGAACACTGAGCCTTCGGCGCGTCACCGCGTGGTCCCAGACGATTGTCCGGAAGGGCAGAGGCCAGTGGGATCAAATATTCTTCGTTGACGTTCTGAACCATTTCTATGCCATGCCATGCTTTGACCCGGGCCGGGGAACTCTGTTCCCAATCCCTGAAAGCACGAGAGTTGTGGCAGTAGTTGCAGTTCACACCCAATCCTTCAGACATATTGATCATGAGGGAATAGGTTGCCTCTGTATCCTGAATGGAAGATCCCCCCGCCGTTGTCGGAAGAGCGGCATCTGCTGCGACCCGAATGATCGCGTCATCACTGGTTGCCAGTTTTGAAAGCGCATCATAGGGGAGGGAGGTCTTGCCATTGATGTCGGATGCCAGGTTTTGACCATTTCGGCTGGCGGAGAAACCACCGGCTTGTGGACGATCATCCTCAACCCAGATGTTTTCAGGAACATGGTTTCCACGGTGACAGGTGTAGCAGTTGACGCCTGCCCCGTTTACATGGTCACCCCATTCCGTATTGATGGCCTGGGTCATCTGGATCATGCGGCGTGCGATGATCTTGGTATAGACCTCGTCCGACGCAAGATTTTCCTCGTTATGGCAATAGGCGCATCCTTCTTCGGGAGAGACCCATTCGGTGACAGAGAGCATGAAATGGTTAAATTCATCCTCACTCAGATCTGCCAGAACCTGAACGTTCTCGTAAACCTGGCCAGCGGGATCCCCGCCTGGTTCAACAGAACCGATGCTTTCTGGCGCCTGATTGGCTTCCTCCAGTTTGGCTTCGGTCCTTGGGTTGTCGACCTGAACCATGCCTGTTCCCCGGAACCCGACCTGTGTTGAGTCAATTGGAATGGATTCCATGTAATTCAACAGCGGGAATATGACGACGAAAACGACGGCGATGAATATGGGAAATGCGTATTTCATCAGTTGCCTCCTGTCGGCGCCGGGTCTGAGAGCATGGCTGGATCGTAGTAATCCGGATACATCGGTGCGATACCGTGTTTTACGCCCCAGAGGTACCAGTTATCGACGACCGTGCCTGTCAGCAGGATGCCGATACCACCCGTGAGTGGGCAGAGCACTGCGAACCACCAGGCCCAGCGGTGAATTGATTCCATTGTTGCGTTAAAGCCCATTGTCCAGCGCCAGAAGAGGGCTGCACGTTCTGAGGCTGTACCGCGGTCAACAATTTGTTCGATTTCCCGATCACCGCCGTAACGGCTTACAGCGAGGATGGTTGCGCCATGCATTGCAAAGAGCAGAGCCGACCCATAGAGGAACGCGATCGAGAGCATGTGGAACGGGTTATAGAAGAGATTGCCGTATCGAATGGAGAAAGCGGCAGTCCAATCGAGGTGAGAAAAGATTCCATAGGGAACCGCTTCAGACCAGGATCCCATAATGAGGGGTCGAATAAACCCGAGGACAAAGAACAGCCACAATGCGGCAGCGAAGGCCCAGGGAACATGTGTCCCCATGCCAAGGGCGCGTGCCCTGATATACATGCGGGCCCACCACAGCAGCACGGAGGCGCTGAGGAAGGTACCGATGATCAGGAACCAGCCTCCTTCCGCCAATGGCGGGAAGGATAATCCATATTCTGGGGCCGGCGGATCCACACTCAACCAGAAGAGTTGTTTTACGAATTGCATCGGGCTCCAGTTTACCTGCGCCCAGTAATTCAATCCGATCATCACAAAGGCTGCGAGGCCCGTCATGATGGATGCCAATCCCAGGAAGCCGAGATAGAAGGGACCGATTTGTGCGTCACCCAGTTTCCCGGCCAGATATGACAGTCTGGTTTTCGTACCGCGACTGAACATGGTTTTGCCCGGAAGAGGGACACCGAGATCCGGGTTCCCGTGAACCTGCACCCTGGTGAATATATTTTGATATTCAATCATCATTGTTTTTACCCCTTAACTCCAGATCGGCAGGTTCAGCCACCAGCTCCACCATTCCGGCCAGGATTGGGTCCAGAAGGGTCCGCTGATAACGATGCAGATGGCGCTGAAGAAAACGGCGGCGAGGGCCAGGAAAAGGCCAAGCCGGTGGATCCCCAACGTGCCAATGGAATAGCCGATCGCATCCCGGAAGAACGCGTTTTCGTGTTCGGCGGTTTTGACGGGTTCACCCTGTGCCGGGTTGACCGCTGAAAGAACCAGCGCTCCGTGAAGCGAGAGGGCCAGCGTTGTTGTGAAGAAGAAGCTGACCGCGATCATATGCGCTGGATTGTAATGGAAGTGCAGGTATTGGTAACCGACATTCGATACCCAGTCCAAGTGGCTTAGAATGCCGTAAGGGAAACCGTGTCCCCAGGCGCCCAGCAGGACCGGCCGAATGACAACCAATGTAAAGTAAGCGAAGATCGCGACGGAGAAGGCGATTGGAACGTGAAGCCCCATGCCTAGTTTCCGGCTGATTTCAACTTCCCGCAGTGCCCAGCTGCCGAATGCGCCGAGCGCACAGGCCGTGACGATTTGCCAGATCCCGCCTTCCTGCAATGGCGCGAGTGCCAAGCCATAGGAAAGATCGGGTGGCGCGATATTGATCTGCCAGATGTTCCAGGTTGGCCCAAGGGACGCCCCGTACAAAATCATCGCCGTGCCGAGAATTGAGAAAAACGCGGTCATGACGCCGAAGAACCCGACATAGAAGGGTCCGACCCAGAAATCGAACAGGTCGCCGCCAATCAGCGTTCCTCCTCGTATTCTGTATTTACGTTCGAAGTTTAGCATCGACATCGCTGTTAACTCCCCAATCTGTCGCGAACCTTCTTGGCTTTTCGGCCTGCTGATACGTCTGAATTCGCGGTCTTCAACTAAGTCTGTCTGAACTTTGGGGCCGGTTGGACTTCTCTGAATGAGAAGATCCAACCGGTGATCCCGAGTTTCCGGTTGCCGCCCATCGATGAATGAATTTCTTCAAGCATCGATGGGGCGACACCCAGTTGGTTTCGGGGTTTGGTTAACCCAGCAACCAGTTGAAGCGATCTGTGCTCAACAGGACGAAATGAATCATCGCTGCCAGTGAGAACAGAAACACCCCTTGAGCGACCAACACTCGGCGAGGGTCGAACACTAGCCATATGCGCCACATCGTTCTCTCCTCCTATCCGATTAGTGTTGTCATAGAGACGGCTGCGGTTTTCACAGCCCCAACTGCGCTATCAAGTGCAGCTGATTGGAACCAGGGTTTCCAAGCCCAAACCAGGATGTGAGCCACAATCGCGACTGCGACAAACAGCATCATCCCCTGGATGTAGTACTTGTGAAATTCCTGTGCTTCATTAGGAGTAAGACCGGACATACTGTCTTGATCAGCCATTTTCCCCCTCCTTCTGCAAATAGCCTTTCGGCTGTTACCGCGGGAAAACCCATCGCGGCCTGGGTGTTCATCGGATGGTCTCCTCTGAACTTTCCAACCGAAGGCTCGGTTGAAACTTGAAGACCCTAAGGTCCTGTAACTCGTGTCACTTCATGAAGGCGTGCGGCACAGTCGAATAGGTCCGTGTGCGCGCTTCTTCGAAGATTGAGGCATATTCTGTCCCGGAACCCCCAAACACTCTCCAACGCCAGGGCATCACTCTTTTAAGGATTGCCGCGTTTAAAAAGGTAAGGAAGCCAACGAACAGCATAAGCCGGTAGCCAGGTGGTACGTTTCTGGAGACACGTCGTGAAACGGGTGCTGTATCCATCAAACCAATAGCCATCTTTCACTCTCCTTTTTTCCTGCCAGTCCAGGCAGGGTCACCGGTGACGCGCCTTCACGCGACATTTCCCGCGATCGTGTTTGACCGCGCAAAATTCAGACAATCCATACTGACAGCGGATAATCCCTCGCTGCGGGCCTGTTGTTCCGCCGCATCGCGCAGCCGCTTGGCCGCGGAAATGCGGGTCAGGATAGGTTGTGTTTCCAATAATTGATCAAGGGCCTCTATCGCATCGCTGTGCCAGGGTAGCTCGCGGTGCATACGGGCCGGTGTGGGTTCTGCCTTATCCATTTCGGTGCCGAGTGGCAGAATGTGGAACAGCGCGTCAAACAGCGCGTTACATACTTCCTGCAAAAGGTAGACCGCACCGGCATATCCCATGAATGGTGTGCCCGTGTGTCGGCGGATAACCGTGCCCGGGAAGGAGGCCGGGATAAAGACAGCCCGTCCACTATTCTCGGAAAGATACATGCGCTCGTTGTAGCTGCCGAAAAGGATGAGCGGCGTTTTTTCCTGAACCGCTGTTCTGATCTGGTTGTTGTCGGTTTTTGCGCCGGCACATCGTGAGTAAGCGAAGTTGCAGGGCAGACCGAGATCATTTTCAAGGTAGTGTCGGACGCCACGTGCATATGTATCATTTGCGACGATGCCAAAGCTTGCCGTGCCAAAGAAATCCTGGGTTACCGAACGCCAGAGGTCCCAAAGCGGTTTGATCGTCGTATGTTTTTCCCGCTCAATGAACGGTTCCGGATCGAGATCCAGCAGTTCACCCAGCTTCCGCAGGAACTTGGTCGTGGAGTCCAGGCCGATCGGGGCCTGAAGATAGGGCTTTTCGAGTTTCTCGCATAACAGGCGACCGAATTCGCGGTACATGCAAATATTTACATCCGCATCAACCAACCGATCCAGATCAGCCAGATGGGTCCCCAATGGGAAGCTCATATTGACCTCTGCACCGATGCCTTCGATCAATCGTCGTATTTCTGCCAGGTCGGACGGCATGTTGAATGTGCCATAGGCAGGACCGATGATGTTTACGCGGGGTTTTGAACCCTCTGCACGGGGTTTCTCCTTTGGAAGGCGCCCACCTTTCTTCTCCGCGAACTCTTTCCACAGCCACAGCATTGATCGGTCTGCCGTTTGCCATTGATCTTCATCGATTGTGCGGGGCAGGAAGCGCTGAATGCTGGTCCCTTCCGGCGTGACACCACCGCCGATCATTTCGGCAATCGAGCCTGTCACGACGACAGAGGGCAGGGAAGGGTCGAGCGTGCTATGGGCCTGACGCATCGAATCTTCCGTTCCGGTTTTACCCAGTTCTTCTTCGGCCAATCCGGTTACGACGACCGGCAATTCATGGGGTGGCAGAGCGTCCGTATAGTGCAGGACGGAGGTAACAGGCAGGTTTTCACAGCCCACGGGGCCATCGATGATGACCTGCAGCCCCTTGACCGCCGTAAAGACATAAACAGCGCCCCAATAGCCACCGGCTCTGTCGTGATCGAGGATCAGCATCCGACAGCCTCCGTTGCTTTTTTGGCGCGTTCCATCATGCCTTTGTATTTCGCTCTGAATTTGGGCCGGTCTTCTGGCGTGTCTTCCCAAACACCGGCTGCGTGTCCTGTTCCAACCCCTTCAAAGAAATCCTTCATCTTCGAAAGACGCCCTTGTCCGCTGATTGCGGCATTGATGACCTGGGCCAGGGATCCGGCCCCAGCGGCGCCCATCAGGGGGCGGGCGGAGATTAGGTTTGTAAAGTAAAGTGCTGAAATACCGTCTTCTTTTGCCTTTTGAACGACCGGCGTCGTCCCAATGGCGAGGTCGGGTTTGAACTCTTCGACAGCGGCAAAATCCTGCTCCAGGGATGCCCTGAAATTGACATAGACGCCATGCGCCTCCAGCCATTCGCGATCCGTGTCTGACCAGGGTGTGCGCGGGCAGGCGGAGCCGACATAGCGTACTTCGGCGCCACTCTCTATCAAGAGGCGTGCAACAAGTAATTCCGATCCTTCATAACCCGAAAGCGTGATGCGCCCCTTGATCGGGGTTGATTGCAGCACTTGAGCAATAGTTGGAAGGACGGCTTGCTTTGCGGCATCGCGTTCTTTGTCCGGGATGTTACAAATGCGTGCAATACTATCGATCCAAGCCGCGGTTCCGTCATAGCCGACCGGCGCGGATCCAAGGACAGGACGACCTGCCTTTTCGAATTCCCGAATAGAGGCTGTATAAAAGGGATGTATGGCGGCGACTGCGGCGCAATCAAGCGCGGCATAAAGTTCCCGCCATTCGCGCGTGGGAACGACGGGCCCCGTTGCCAATCCCATAGGGGCCAGGATCTGGGCAATTGTCACCGGATCGGCAGGGAACATTTCGCCCAGCATCGTAATGGTGGGTTTATCTGATGGGCCGCTGCTTGGCGCCTGGACCGGTCCTTGTTCCGCCTCGTTGCGTGCATAATTCAGCATGGCGCCGGCAAGGACGTCTTTTGCCTCTGCATGGGTGGGAACCCCAAATCCCGGAACATCGATACCGACGATGCGAACCCCGTTGATTTCTTTAGGCAGAAGTTGAAGAGGAACCCCCGACGCAGACGGAACACAGAGATTGGTAATGACAATCGTGTCATACAGTGCCGGATCCGCCAGGTCGTAGACCGCATCGCGGATGTCCTCGAAAAGCTTGCCGGTAACCAGTGTTTCCGAATTGAACGGGACATAACCGACGCTGCGTCGCGCACCATAAAAGTGAGAAGTGAAAGTCAGCCCATAGACGCAGCAGGCTGAACCGCTGAGAACGGTTGCCGTGCGCTTCATTCTCAACCCAACCCGTAATGAGCCGAAAGCCGGGCACATGCTTTGTGGTTTGTCGTGAGGCCCAACGGGATAATCCGCCGCATATTGGTCGAGTACGTCGCTCTTACCAGCGGCTCTCGCGGCGTCTTTCAAAGCATCTTTGCCAGCATGACAACCGATACCATCCCCGGAGGCAGCTTGTTTGCTTGCCGCAGCACCTAGCTCTGCATCGGTACTGGATGAGGGATCTGTCATTTGCCCTCCGTCAAGCGGCGTCTGCGCAGCATCATCGTAAACCGTTTCGCCGTTGGCGATGGTTCCGGTTTCGATTGTGTCGTTGCGCTCTGCCATTCTTTCGGGTCCTCAGACTTCGTCGTAAATGACTTCAAGAGATTCTTTTGTGACGCTGGCCGAACCGCACATATCGGCCTGGGTGGCAGGCTGCAGAACGATGTCTCGGCCAACGGCATCCGCCGTGAACAATCCCAGCAACCCGTCCTGTGTGAGCGGGGCGGGGTGTTGCGGTTCCGAGTCGGCGACACTGGTCGCCAATGCTTCAAACAGGGGTCCCCATTCGCCATCTGGCTTGCCAACAATCTGGTAATTTGCTGATTTCCGGCGAATGTCTTCGTCGGCCGGGATTGCGGCAAGAACCGGGATGCCGACTTCTTCGGCAAAAGCCTGTGCTTCGCCAGTGCCGTCATCCTTGTTGATCACAAGACCGGCAACACCAACATTGCCCCCCAGTTTTCTGAAGTATTCCACTGCCGAGCAGACATTGTTTGCGACATAGAGGCTTTGCAGGTCATTTGATCCGACCACCACCACTTTCTGGCACATGTCCCGGGCAATCGGCAGGCCAAAGCCGCCACAGACGACATCTCCCAGGAAGTCGAGTAGGACATAGTCAAAGTCCCAGTCGTGGAAACCGAGTTTTTCAAGCGTCTCAAAGCCGTGAATGATCCCACGCCCACCGCATCCGCGGCCGACTTCCGGGCCGCCGAGTTCCATCGCGAAGACGCCGTCACGTTGGAAGCAAACATCTTCAATGCGCACTTCTTCGCCAGCCAGTTTCTTCTTTGATGACGTTTCGATGATTGTCGGGCAGGACTTACCGCCAAAAAGCAGCGACGTGGTGTCGCTTTTGGGGTCGCAGCCGATCAAAAGTACGCGCTTGCCCTGTTGCGCCATCATGTAGCTGAGGTTGGAAAGCGTGAAGCTCTTGCCGATACCGCCCTTGCCATAAATCGCAATGATCTGGGTTTCTTTCTTGACCTCGCCAGTTGGAACCGGATCAGGCTCTACAGCGGCTTCTTCCCGAAGCCGGTCCACCATCTCTGCACCTGAGTCGATCTGTGTCATGCGGCGTTACTCCAGTTCAGGACCATTTTGAGACAGGATGGATCACCAAATGCTGTCCTATAGGCCGCATCGGCATCATCGGCAGCCCGGCTGTGGGTGATCAGGCCATCCAGAGAGAGTTGACCTTCGTTGATGAGAAGGTTTGTTGCGGCAAGATCCTTTTGGGTCCATTCGGCTGCGATACGAATCTTCGCTTCGCGCATAAATGCCGGCGGAAAATTGAAACCCAGAGGTGCGCTGTAAAAACCTGCCAGAAGAATTTCGCCCCGTGGTGCCATCCGCTGAATCAGCGTGTTCAGGCAATCGCTGTCTCCACTGACATCGATGATGCGGTTGTAGCTCTTCGTCTCGTCTGCTTCGGCATTGGTGACCTGATAGCCTGCGGCCCCGTCCCGACGTGCCTGATTCGCTTCCCAAACAACCGGTGCTTTCCCACCCAATGCCAGGGTGAGCCGTGCAAGCAAACGACCAACGATGCCGTGCCCGACGATCAGATCCGGAAGGGCAGGTTGCCCGGCCTGGTCCATAAGCGCGTGATGGGCAGTTGCTGCCAGGGCGATCAGGCTTGCCCGGTTGCCAAGGGATTTGTCGACGGGAATGATTCGCGATCCATCAACAACCAGTCGTGAAGCGCTGCCGCCGAAGAGACCACGAATAGGGCCATAGCATTTGGCACCTGGTACGAAGACTGTTTCACCGGCTTTGCGGTCAGAATCACGACCGGCTTCCACGACAGTTCCAACCGACTCGTATCCTGGTATCAAAGGATAACCCATGCCGGGAAACGCGGGCATATCGCCGGTCCAGAGCAAACGCTCCGTTCCCGTGCTGATCCCGCTCCAGTGGATATCAACCGTAACTTCTTCAGGTGCTGGGTCATCCAGCGTTACGGTGTCAACGCAGAGTTTTCCGGGTTCTTCGAATATGACGGCCCTTGGCGTCAAAGTTTCACTCCAGTTTCGGCGACTGTTTTTATTCATTTCCATTTGTAAGAATAAAATGACTACTCCTTGTGTCAATTATTATTTACACACTTAAAGGGGGGAATTGCCTGTTTTTAGGAAATCGGCAAAATATGTAGAAATGGAAATTTATTGTATGATTAGATCAAGTTGAGGCTTGTATCATACGCAGTAGAATGGGCATCCGTGTCTTGATAACCGACACTTTCCGGAAGCCGACCTCACGCAACATCACGGTGTATTCGTCCACGGTTCGCGCACGACCGGACCCCATTGCGAGCAAGTAAAATCCGAAATAGGCATCACCGATCGGTTCCGCACCTGGCGTGCCTGCCATTGGTTCGGAAATCAGCAAACTGCCCCCTTTGGGAAGGGTCTCATATACGGATCGAAGCAAATCCATGACTTTTGGATCATTGTGGTCATGCAGTATACGGTTCAGCGTAATCAGGTCCGCACCTTGTGGCAGTGCATCTTTCGCAAAATCACCGCCTGTGACGGTTATCCGTTCACCCAAACCCAATTCGCCGAGACGCGTTCGGGCACATTCCGCGACCGGGGGTAAATCAAACATCTCCAGCTGCAGATCAGGATAAGATGCTGAAACAGTTTGTAAAAAGCGACCTTCGCCACCACCGATATCAAGCAATTTCCGGTGGGACCCAAAAGCGTAGTTGCGGATGATTTCCTCAGCGATCAGCGCGTGGGACTCCGTCATTAACCGGCTGTATTCAGCAACTTCATCCACCACAATCTGGTCATGCCCTTCAGCCCTTGTATAGGGATAGTAACCAGACAGCTTCGGGGCGTCCGAACCACCGCGCAGCAGGCCTACGGGGTCGGAGAGATCCTGGTACAGCAATGCGTGATGTTTCACCATCGCAACGACCGAAGGGTTCCCGGCCAGGGCCGCACCCATAAGACCCAAACCATAATAGCCGTCAGATCTGGCACTTATGAGATCTAAAGAAACCGCTGCTTTTACAAGCCGTTCCATCGCGTCCAGTGGTAAATTCGAAACTTCTGAAAGTTCCGACATTTGCCGTGGCCGTTCATGCAGGAGATTTATCAGGTCCAGCCGGACACATGAATACAGGACCTGAGAGTAAACGAACCCGGCCAACAAGTCGAAGAGGCGGCGAGTCTGTCGCCGCGCAATGGGACGGGTTAGGGGAAAAGCTGTCGACCACCGATGAAAACGGGGCGATGCAAGCAACCTGTCGAGAGCGGCACGCCAACCGCCACTAGGAGCCGGACCTGCGTCAAGGACGGTCATTTAACCAGACCGAAAGCGATCGCCGTCCCGGGCTCAAGCCGCATTTGGTGCAACTTCCTTTGGCATGAAGCGACGGCTTTCAGTGAGAATCAGATTGCGCAGGGCAGGGGCGCCATCACAGGGCGGAATCGAATCCATTGCATCCACAACAAGTTGCCGCAAATGATCCGTCGCCCCGCTCAAACCATGTTGGGAAACCGCGTTCGGTCTTGCATAGCTGGCATCCTGCCCAACGGGTTTGCCGAGTTTTTCCGCGTCACCGATCACGTCATGGATGTCATCTGCGACCTGATATGCCTCACCCAGACGTTCTCCGACGATCCGCCACATGGTGGTATCACCGCCGGCGGCAACCGCACCGGCTTCAGTCGCTGCCGCAAAAAGTGATCCTGTCTTGGCCCTTTGATAATCAGCCAGAATTGCGTCAATCTCCGATTCCCAGGCCTGACCCGCGATAATGCCATAGGGCATTCCGACAGAAACAGAAAGTATCCGCATCAAGGCTGCGACGCGTTCCGGGTCATCCATGATTCTGCGGGACAGCGTTTCATAGGCCAGAACAATCAGTGAATCCCCCGCCAACACGGCGATTGGTTCCCCAAAAGCCTTGTGAACAGAGGGTTTTCCACGCCGTGTCTCCGCATTGTCGAAGCAGGGAAGGTCATCATGAACCAGAGATGCGCAATGCATCATTTCGATGGCGATCGCAGCTGCATTCGCCAATTCGGGTTTGTCATCACCACAGGCAGTTGCAACGGCAAGGCATAGCTTTGGTCTGATGCGCGCGCCACCCGGAAACACTGAATAACCGAGCGCGTCTTTGAGATGCGGTGGGGCACCCTGTCTCCCCGCGCGATCGATCGCTGCCTGCATGCTGCGCTCGATTCTGTCTTCAACACTCATGATGTCCTCCTGCATCCTCGCGACACAGACATTCGTCCTGTGTATGACGACTGTATACGATGATTGCCATTGCAAACTGTCAAATAGTATAGACACTATTCTGAATGAGATACAATTCCATTTAGTTACAATTAGCGCGGTTTTAGAAAGCGGGGCGGTCGTTGGCGGAGAAACATGTCGTCATAATAGGTGCGGGTATGGGGGGGCTGACCGCCGCCCTGGAACTCTCTGCGAAAGGGTATCAAGTTACCCTTCTTGAACGTCAGTCAGCTCCCGGCGGCAAGATGCGCCAGGTTGATGTCTCCGGCAGGAAGATTGATGCCGGTCCAACCGTTTTTACGATGCGATGGGTGTTTGAGGAATTGTTCGAGAATATCGGTCAAAGTCTCGAAGATCACATTCCACTTATTCCAGCTGAAATGCTTGCGCGCCATGCCTGGACGACGGGTGATCGCCTGGACCTTTTTGTGGATCAGGAAAGATCGGCCGACGCGGTAGGTGCCTTTGCCGGTGCCGCAGAAGCCAGACGGTATAAGGGTTTTTGCAAGGCCTCGGCAGAGATGTTCCAAACCCTTGAACATCCTTTCATTCGCACTCCGGCACCCAGCATGAAGAGTCTGATGAAATCGGCAAGATCCCCAGCTGATTTGACGCGGCTGGGGCGTACCAGGCCGTTTTCCGTCATGTGGAAGGCGCTTGCCGATCATTTTCAGGACCCCAGGCTGAGACAGCTCTATGGACGCTACACAACCTATTGCGGGTCTTCGCCCTTTGACGCGCCGGCGACCTTGATGTTGGTCGCGCATGTCGAGCAGGCAGGCGTCTGGTACATCAAGGGGGGCATGCACCAACTGGCGGTTGGTCTTGCAAATCTGGCACGGCAATTGGGCGTCGACATTCAATACGATACTGAAGTGGCCGAAATCAGATCGGGACGTGGGGGTGTTGAGAGTGTCATTGATGCCAATGGGGTAGAGTATCCAGCAAACGCCGTTGTGGTCAATGCGGATTGTTCTGCAGTGGGGACGGGTGTGTTAGGACGTGATGTCACCCGTGCTGTCCCAGCCACGAAACCCCGTGAAAGATCTCTATCCGCGATCACTTGGCTCAGTGTTTCAAAGACCAGCGGGTTTCCCCTGGTGCGCCATAACGTATTCTTTTCAGAGGACTACCAGCGGGAATTCGACCTAATCTTCAAACATCGAAAAGTGCCGGATCAGCCCACGACCTATATTTGCGCACAGGACAGAGGCGACCGTGCGGATGACTTCGACGGTGGGGAAGAGCGGCTGCTCTGCCTGATTAACGCGCCCGCGGTGGGAGACAGTCACGAATTCACCGATGCCGAAATAGCCCGACACCTGGAAAATACAACGACCCTGCTGCAGCGCTGCGGATTGCAGGTTGAACTGGCGTCAGACACAACAAAAGTGGCCACCCCGAACGACTTTGCGGACCTGTTTCCAGCGTCTGGAGGGGCATTATACGGAAGGGCAAATCACGGATGGCAAGCATCATTTCAGAGGCCGGGATGCCGGACACGGATACCGGGTCTGTATCTGGCGGGGGGCAGTATTCATCCGGGTCCGGGCGTGCCGATGGCAGCGCTTTCGGGCCGCATGGCAGCGGAAAGCCTGGACAAGGACCTGTCTTCACCCCGGATGTCCCGACGGATGGCTACATCTGGTGGTATCTAGACGCGATTAGCGATGACGGTCGTCATGGGGTGACGCTCATCGCCTTTATCGGCAGTGTCTTTTCGCCCTATTACTATTGGGCGCGGGGCCAGAAACAGGGCGACCCATACAATCACTGTTCGATCAATGTAGCGCTTTATGGCAGGCCGGGATCGCGATGGTGTATGACCGAACGCGGCAAGAGCGCCCTGCATAACACTGCAGACAGTTTTACGGTTGGTCCCAGCCATCTTCATTGGGACGGCACCGCGCTGACTGCTGAAATTCAGGAGGTTGCCGTTCCCCTTGTTCGACCGATGCGGGGCATGATCAAACTGATTCCACAATCAGTGACGGATTACGCAACCCTGTTGGATGACAAGGGACGGCATGGCTGGTGGCCCATCGCACCGGTATCGCGGGTGGAACTGTCTTTCACCAACCCCGACCTCAGCTGGACGGGTTCCGGTTATTTTGACAGCAATAACGGGTTAGAGCCGCTGGAGGCGGCCTTTACCCGGTGGGACTGGTCACGTGCCCATATGGGCGATGGCAGTTCTGTAATGATGTTTGATCCAACGTCCTGTGACGGAAATGACTCGGCGCTTGCAGTACGTATTGATCCAACAGGGAGGGGAGAGGAGCTTGACCCGCTCGAAGCGGCGCGGCTGCCGCGTACCGGCTGGATGGTAGATCGCCGGACGAGGAGAGATCCAGGTGGTGCGTTGAGTGTCTCAAAGACGCTCGAGGATACCCCGTTCTACGCGCGGTCCGTTGTGGATGCAGAGATCTATGGTGAAAAAGTCACAATGATGCATGAGAGCCTGGATCTGAACCGTTTTACCAGTCCGATTGTGCAAATGATGCTGCCTTTCAGGATGCCGCGCCGAACATCATGGCCCTGATACGAAAACCGCTGGAAAGACTTACTGTTGAGCAGTTATTCCGGATGCCCGAAAGGCCGTGCTTTCGGCGCGACGCATACGTTCCCGTTCTTCGAGTCGGCCGCACAGCTCGATAAGCCAGGCGACTCGGCCTTCGATCGGGATGCTGGGCCCTGGGGGGGGACTGGACTCGCAGGCTTCAACCAAGAACCGGGTTTCAGCCAGAGCTTTGTCGTTGTTTCGGACCCGCAGCAATGAGGATTCGAATGCTGCCCAGCCGGCCAGGGCGATTTTCTGTCTCGTGCTGACGACGGCCCGTGTATTGACCGAATTAAATTCCAGTCGTGTTACTTCCCGCCCGATTGCCGCGTAGATACAGCGGGCCGCGTGGATGGCGGGACGGCAGGCGAGAGGAAGCCCCGCAATACCGCTTTCAGCGCGTTTGTACAATCTGTCCGCCTCCGTCAGAAGACGTTCGACGACACGGGCAATTTTGGGGTCGAACTGCGGATCTTTCAGCCAGACATCTGGGTCAATACCTTCTTCCCGCATCCAGGCCAGAGGCATGTAGATGCGACCTGCATCGGCGTCTTCACCGACGTCCCTTGCGATGTTGGTAAGTTGCATGGCAACCCCCAGATCACAGGCACGGGCCAAGGCGTCACTGGATGTCACCTTCATAAGGCGCGCCATGATCGTGCCCACGGCCCCCGCGACACGCGCGGAATATGCATAAAGGTCTTCCAGTGTTTCGTATCGGCGTTCTTCCGCGTCCCAGGCCAGCCCCTCTATCAGCGCGTCAAAAAGCGCGCGTGGGATATTGTGGTCGCGCACTACATCGGCCAGGGCGAGATCCGCTGAAACGTTATCGGGTGTGCCCCCATATATCCCGTCCAGACGCCGCGTCATCCGGTTTACGGCGGCATGTTTGTCATCACCCAGATCCACATCATCATCGGCCAGGCGACAAAAGCCGTAGACGGCATAGGCTGGTTCCCGGACCGATCTTGGTAGAAGCAGGGATGCCGCAAAGAAACTTCGGGACCCGTGTCGGATAAGGGCCCTGCATTCGGTCCTGTCTGCCTCGCTTGCGAACGAGCCGCTAGAGAACATGTTTCGCATGAGGGACCACCTTGTCGAGTAATCGGGCCGATGCAAGCACACCTGGAATACCGGCACCTGGATGAGTGCCAGCACCGACGATATAGAGCCCGTCCAGTTCTTCGCTGATATTGTGGGGGCGGAACCATGCGCTCTGCCAGAGCACGGGTTCCATGCCAAAAGCCGCGCCCTTGTAGGATTTCAGGCTGTCCTGAAAATATTGCGGCGTAATGATATGTGAGGTGACGATCTCGTCCTCTAACCCTGGTAACAGTGTTTCTGAAAGGCGTTTGCAGATTGCCTGACGATAAGTTTCCTTAAAGGCCTCCCAGTCAGTGCCGCTGTCTAGATGTGGCACGGGGGAGAGGACGTAGAATGTGTCGCAACCATCGGGGGCCATTGACGGGTCGGAGGCAGTTGGTCGATGAAGATAAAGACTGAAATCGTCCGCCAGTTTCTTTTTCGCAAAGATGTCCTTTAACAGGTGTTTGTACCGCGTTCCCAGAACCATAGTGTGATGCCGCACGTCTTCATATCGACGGCGGGTCCCGAAATACCAGACAAACAAACTCATTGAATAGCGTTGGCGGGCCAGCTTGCCATCTGTCCAGCGTTTTCGATCCCGATACGGCATCATTTTGCCGTAAGTGGTCGCTGGATCAGCGTTTGAGACAACGATATCGGCGGGTATTTCCTCACCACTGCTCAAGCGAACCCCTGCTGCCCGGTCCCCCTCAATCAGGATTTGATCAACATCAGCGTTGCACCGAACCTTTGACCCCTGGCCTTCAACCAGATTGACCATCCCCTTGATCAACTGCCCAACGCCACCCATTGCGAAATGGACGCCATAGGCTTTTTCCAGATGTGCGATCAAAGAATACATCGAAGTTACGGAGAAGGGATTGCCGCCAATCAGGAGCGTTTTGAGGCTGAGGACAATGCGGAGCTTTGGATCCTTGATATAGCGCGAAACGAAATGGAAAACCGGCAAATAAGCCTTTAATCTGGTGAGGTCCGGCAGGGCTTTCAGCATTGGGGCGACAGTATCGAAAGAGACTTCTGCAAGTCCTTCGAAGCCGACGCGGTAGATCTCGGTGCTGTCGACCATATACCGGTCGAAACCGTCCAGATCGGACGGTGAGAAACGTGCAATTTCCTGGCGGAGTGTCTCTGTATCGGCGCTGTAGGTAAATGTCGTTCCATCATCGAACCGGACATCATAGAACGGATCCAGCGATACCATTTTGATGTCGTCGTCCAGGTTACGGCCACACATTTCCCACAATTCGTAGAGCAGGAACGGGGCGGTAATGATGGTGGGCCCGGCATCAAAGGTGAAGCCGTCAATTTCGAAGACATATGCCCTACCACCCGGTTTATCCAGGCGTTCCAGGACAGTCACGCGATACCCCATGGCGCCAAGTCTTATAGCGGCTGCCATCCCGCCAAACCCGCTTCCAATGACGATGGCGTGCGGACGTTCATCCGCCTTTGATCCAGCGTCTGATCCGATGGGTCCCGGTGCTTTGTCGAGTGTCAACATTTCTTGACATTAAACAATGTCGCCCAAAAATGCATTAAAAAAACAGGCGGCGATTCCAAAGGATTAGACGGTCAAGAGTTGGCCGCTAGGGTTGAAAGGAAAAGCTCGGCCAGTTGCTCAGGCGCTTCTTCATGTGCCAGATGACCAAGGTTGTCCAAGCCTAGATATTTGGCCTTGGGGCACAAGTAGCACAGTTTTTGAGCGTCTTCCGGTCGGACGGCCTTGTCTCGTTCGGCCGCGATCAGATAAAGGGGCGTCCTCAAATTTTTGATCTGATCGACCAAGGGTTCAAGTTTCCAATTGGCCATCATGCCGAGCGCGCCTGCGACATGGGACGGGTTACGGATGAGCTGAAGATAAAGGTCGATCCCGTCATCCTCGATGCTGGAACCTGTACCGGTTAGCAGTTTTTTGACGGATTGTCTTGTTTGCCGGGCAGCGAATAGTCTGGGCGTCAGCGGGTTCAGAAAGAGCAGCTTGGCGAGGGCCGGAAACAGAAAATTTGGGGCGCCTCGAAAGGGCAGGATCGCGCCGTTTATGCTGAAAATCGCTTCAACCTCAATCATCTCCGACAAGCTCATTTGAACCAGAATTGCGGCCCCGGCGGAATGCCCGATTGCAACCGTCGGGTTCGCGTCCAGTTCCCGTAACAGAGCGCTCAGACTGTCAGCGACGGCTGGCAAAGAAAGATCCGCATTGGGTGGGCGGTCCGTAAATCCATGCCCTGGCAGGTCGGGCATAATCACCCGGTAGTTTTGGGCCAGCAGAGGGGCGAGATGGCGAAAGGAGTGGGTCGAGGCGCCAGTACCGTGAAGCAGCAGCATGTCTTTACCGGTCCCCATGGTCTGAACGTGAAACGTCAGAGCACCAGCATTTACAAATTGGCTGTGTTCGCTATGTGGCCAGTTTTGCTTCTCTATAGCCCAGGACTCTTGAGGGGGTGTCATTTTGAATCTGCGTCTTAAACGCCCAGTGCGGACTGGACCGCCTGAGACACTTTTCGGGCATCCGCATGGGGAAGCTTCAGGTATTGAGCCCGCATCGTTTTGGCCAATTCCACAGCGAAGGGGCGTGCGCGGGGGGAGATGTCAATGAACAGTGACTGGACGTCGTGATTGCCAATCTGCGCTGCAGCCTGTTTTGCATCTTCTTCTGCCTGTGTCCGGATTGTAGAGCCATCTCGTGCAATATTGGCGCGACCGTCGGTCAAAACCACCAGAACAGGTGTCTGACCTTTCCGCCGCAAGCTGTCCAGCAGTTCCGACGCCGTGTCGAATGCACTCGCTATTGGCGTCCCACCGCCGCCTGGCAATCCTGCCAGCAGTCGCTTTGCCCGGACGAGGGATCGTGTCGGGGGCAGGGCAAGGTCGACCTTCTGGCCGCCGAATGTGATAAGGGCAACAGAATCCCGTCTGGTGTAACAATCGGCGAGCAGCAGTTCCACAGCCCCTTTGGCTTCCCCCAATCGGTTCACCGCTGAAGACCCGGATGCGTCCACAACAAACACGGTCGTCGTTTCTGATCGTTCCTTGAATTGGGTAATCCGAAAGTCTTCCTTTCGGATATCAACCCGGCCCGGACGTTCGAGGGTGTCATCAAGATGTTTGTCGGCGGAAAGCCTTTCTCTTGCGCGAACCCTTTGCCAGGGGGCTGCCGTTCGCAGTGTTTGCAGTACGTTCAGACGCTGGCCGGATCTGAGATCGCCGGGCCGGGTTCCAATTGGGCGCCCCCGCATGCGGCTCTTGATCAAACTGCCTGATTTCCCCCCTGCCATGGGTTGGCGACCGGTTTGGGCAGCATCCAGAAGCGCCGCCAATAGTCCAGGGGGCAGGGCGGCTTTTGCGGCCTCGACCATAAGGTCCGTCAATTCTTCTTCAGTGTTCTGGGGTTGGGGCTTGTCTTCCGGCTGTTCGGCGTTTTCTTCCGGTGGGTCTGGTTCTGGCGGGTTTTCCGGGTCGGGTTCCTCTATGTCCGGTAGCCGTGTGGCCCGCGGTGCCAGAATCAGCCGGGCTGCCGTCGCGGCGTCCTCTTGTGTGACATGCACTCTGCGGTCGAGCGCAGCGAGACATCTTGCTGCCTTGACCGCCATGAGTGGTGCACGCAACGACGCAATACCCAGCGCGACCGCTGCGGCGCATAGTGATGCCAGGATTGCATCATCAACCTCGACCGTGACCAAAAACCCTTGGGCGGCCTCGATCTCCGCCTGGTCCGGCATCAGATCCGCGATATCGAGGTCAGGTCGTATCGTTGAAAGGTCCATGTTAAACGCAAGGCGATCGAGAAGGGCGGTCGGCGGTGCCTCTTCAGGAGAAAGTGCTTCATTTAACAACAGAGTTATAAACCGCGTCGGGATGAATTCTGACAAACCGTCCCGGGCCAGCGTGACACCTTCCTGGTCAATTGCTGCGACCATGCGGGCAGCCCGTTCGACAGGCAGGCGCTCTGCCATGGTCTGGAGGACGACGCCACCGTTGCTTTCTGCCAAGACACCACGCTGAATAACCGGCTTCCCAAGCCGCAACGTTGCTGAAAGATCCAACCCGCCCAGTAGCCGGTCATCGTCAATTTGCGACGGTATCTTTCGCCAGGGCGCGTTTGCCGGTAACCGGGTCCGAAGAAAACCAAGCCAGGCATCCAGACCCGGACCCGGCAGGCTGGTCAGACAGGCACCGCCCAGTCCTTTTGGATCCATCGCAAGAAGAATGCCGGCGATACAAGCATCGCCCCACCGATCAAGGTCATTCTCGATCGGATCAGTCATGTCAGAATATTTCGGTCATAACCCGCTCTACCCTTACGGTTGAACCGGCTTCATCCAAGGGATCCCGGCGCAGCCTGTGGCGCAACGCGAGGGGTGTTATCGCTGCCAGGTGTTTGACATCAATTTTCTTGGCATTCGACAATGCGGCGAAGGCTCTGGCCGCGCGGATAAGTGTTAATTCGCCACGCAATCCGTCCGTGCCCAATGCCATGCAGATTTCTGAAGCCTTTTTGAAGATCGTGTCATCAGGTTCCAGGTCTTCAATCAGTTTTCGGCCTCTGTTGATTTTCCGTCTTACCTTTTGATCTTCCGCTTTGTAGGACGCGATAAAGGCTTCCGGGTCCCGTTCATAGGCGTCCCGGCGTTTCACGACATCAATCCTGGTTTCAATATCGGTGGGTGTGGTCACCTCAACGGAAAGGCCGAAACGGTCAAGTAATTGGGGTCGAAGTTCCCCTTCTTCCGGGTTCCCGCTGCCGATCAAAACGAAACGTGCCGGGTGTCGAATACTCAATCCTTCCCGTTCGACAACATTCTCGCCCGATGCAGCGACGTCCAGCAGCAAATCAACCAGGTGATCTTCCAGCAGATTTACTTCGTCGATATACAGAAATCCACGGTTGGCGCGTGCCAGCAGGCCGGGCTCAAAGGCTTTCTCACCGCTGACAAGTGCGCGTTCAAGATCAAGGGCGCCAACAACGCGATCCTCGGTCGCTCCAAGCGGCATGTCGACAACCGGTATCGGCGTTTTTTTGCCCTTAACAGGATTCTTTTGATCGAGACATAATTCGCAAAGCTTCGCGGTTGCCTCTGGCGCGCAGCTATAGGGGCAGGTCGGTACGGCAATCATATCGGGCAGCAAAGCGGCAAGACCGCGTACAGCGGTTGATTTTCCCGTTCCCCGATCTCCAAAAACCAGGACGCCGCCGATCTGGGGATCAACCGCTGAAATCAACAGGGCCAGTTTCATCTCGTCCTGGCCGACAAGCGCCGAAAAAGGAAAGGGTCCGCTCATACAAGGTCTCCAGATTCAGGCCATGCAAGCGCGACGTGATTCGGAACCCGATTACAGTGTTCATTAGGCATTTGAGGGTGTTTCTCCGGCAAGCCCTTGATGTTGTGTCATATTCTGGAAGCATTCCAACAGATTTGGCACTTGGTGGGTAGCGTAATCGGTTTTGTATCGACCGTCACGTATTCTTGACGTTATGATTGTCAGAAATTCTGGATGCGAACGTGTGTCTTTGGTGACTTGCTCCTTTATTACGGGGCCAATTCACCTGATTTTGGGATGTCTATGTCGGATATGCAGGCGGTTTCGTTATCATTTTTCAGGTTTCGGGGGTTGGCAGCCCAGGCTTGGGCGTTTTCCCAGATGCAGGCGTCACGCGGTCCCCTGGCAAAAACACCTGAAATTGGTTTCCATAAAATGCTCGGAACCGGAACGGGTGAGGGCTTCACGCCATATCCCAATTTCTCGGTATACAGCATTCTAGCGGTCTGGCCGTCCCTTGAAAAAGCAGAACATCAGATTGCCCGGAGCCCGGTTTACAACAATTACAGGGATCACTCGGTTGAGGACTGGACCGTTTATCTGGGGACGACTCGCGTGCGAGGTGCCTGGGCCGGCGTAGCGCCTTTTACGCTGCCGGGTCAAAATGTGTCAGAACCCGACGGCTCGGACGAAAAGGATCCTTATCTGGCCGTTTTGACCCGGGCCAGTGTCAAACCCCGCCATGTCATGAAGTTCTGGCGCCATGTGCCGAATATTGAAGATACGATCCGCGAACAGGATAGACTGCTTTTCAAAATGGGGCTTGGCGAAATCCCCTGGCTTCATCAGGTGACATTTTCGATTTGGGATGATGCCGAGGCGATGAAGGCCTTTGCCTATAAGGGATATCACAGTGCCGCGGTAGAGGCTGTCAGGGCAGAGGGTTGGTTTACAGAAGAATTGTTCGCCCGTTTTCGTGTTCTTGGCACCGATGGAACCTGGGAAGGGCAAGATCCGCTTACCCTTATGGCGAAAACACCTGACGCTGAAGACTTGAATTCTACCCTAATGAGGGCAAGCTGACCGTGACGGGCTCCTTGTACCGGCCACCAGCGCCAATTCCTACCACGCCACGTCGCGCCCTTTTCGGCAGTATGCTGCAAAAGGAACGCGATCTATTGGGGCTGCTTCCTCAAGAAGCCTATACGATGAAGATCGGGCAACTGGGATTTTCACGCCGCAAAATCGTATTGGTGAATGAACCCGCGCTTGTCCGCAAAGTCCTGATCGACGAAATCGAAAACTATCCCAAGAACGATTTGATGGTGGCCTCACTGCTGCCTTTGGTGGGGGACAGTCTGTTTATTTCCAGCGGTGACGCCTGGCGACGCCAGCGGGGAATGGTCGATGGTGCCTTCGCCCATATGCGGATCAATACGGCGTTTGAGAAAATGGAACTTGCAGTCGACGCCTACGAAAATCAGCTGGATAAGATAGCCGATACCGGGGACCACATTTCACTGGAAGCGGGAATGAGTTCGCTTACGGCCGATATAATCTATCGGACAATTTTCTCTAAACCTCTGGACGCCACGACAGCCCAGAATATTTTTGAGGCGTTCGCCCGGTTTCAAAACGCGGTGGCGTCGGTCAAAATTGGCCGTCTCCTTTGGGGCAAAGCGTTTGCCAACGTTAAACATCCGAAAGCAATCCTGAAAGACAGTGCAACGATCCGTACACATCTGGGCGGGTTGATCGATGACCGTCTATATGGGGAAAAAGTGCGCTATGAGGACATCTGTGCCGACGTCATGAACGCGAAAGAAACCGCATCTGGACGAGGGTTCACGCGCGAGGAAATTGTCGATCAGATTTGTGTGTTCTTCATGGCCGGACACGAAACCACGGCCAGTGTGCTGACATGGGTTTTCTTTCTACTCACTCAGCAACCCGACTGCGCAGACCGCATCCTGGAAGAAGTAGGTGAAGTAACCAGCGGCAGAAGGGTGGGGTTGGACGATATAAAGAAGATGGTGTTTACAAGATCTGTTTTCAGAGAGGTAATGCGTCTTTACCCGCCTCTTGGATTCGTTCCACGCGTCGCTTTACAGGATATGTGGCTGGGAAGCGAATTTGCACCACGGGGCAGCATGATCATGATTTCCCCCTGGCTCATCCATCGCCACGAGGCGCTTTGGGACGCGCCCGATCGTTTTGATCCTGAGCGGTTCCTGGGCGGCAAGGAAAACAAACATGAGCCTGGTTCATATCTACCCTTTGGGATTGGTCCCAGAGTATGCGTTGGGGCGGCGTTTGCGCTGATGGAAAGCGTCTTGATTATGGCGCGGCTGACGAGACGGTATCAATTCTTGCCCGTTGATCCAGACAGCGTTCGACCGGTTTCCCGCCTCACAATTCGACCGGCCCAAGACATGAAAATGCGGCTGGTCAGACGTTGATTTTCGTTGAAATCAGGCGAGTTTGACGCTGCCCGGATCCGTGCGCCATTTTGCTACGCGCTCTTTGGCCCAGCCATTATTCATGCCGGAATAACGCTGGATCATGTTGCGATAAAACTCTTGCTCAGCATCGGGATCCCGACCTGAGAGGACCGCTAACGCCCGTGAATAGGTCAATGTATCCGCGCTCATGGCTTTCAGGACAATGGCCAGCATGAAACCGGCTTTATCCGCAAGGATCGCCTTTGAAACGCCAAGCGGCAACCGCATAGAGTGGTAAAGAACCCAGCTTGCGCCGTTCAGGTCACCCTCGGCCAATCGACTGATCAATGTCTCTTTGTCATCGGTTGATGGTGCAACAGCGGGGCGACGGGCTTTACGTTGTTCCTGCGCCACTTCCTTTTTGACGACGGCCATTTCCCGAACGAGTGTGGATTGCGAGATCGACCAGCGTTCACTGATTTCCTGTAGAAGGTTACCAGATACAAGATCAATGATCTTTTCCACAGCGACATAGGGCACATCCGGGCGATGAACCAGCGGGTCCTGCAGCTCAATGCGTTTCCGGGCAAGTTTGCCGATCTGGATGAAACTGCTCTCTTCGATCTTGGCGGTTTCGTTCTTCAAAAGCAGTTGGATTGCTTTTACGTCACCTGTGACAACGATCGTGTCAGAAACACGGGCGTTCAGTTCCGGTCGACTTGCGACAAGACCTCTATGCAGACCGCTGCATTCATTAATAATGTTGATCAGGTCCTGATCGTCCAGTAACGGGCTTTCCATCAGAACTGGCTTGGCCACGCGGGCCTCGTCAGTTGCAAGGGCAACCACCAGCGAATGGGGTACGTCCTCACGCTGTGAAAGCCGGTCGGCCAGACGCGCCCTTACTGAATTTTCGATATCTTTTGCGATGGCAATATAGATTGCCGAAACGAGTGACCATTCCTGTTCCGAGAGGGCCAGATCTGGATCGGTTGCCCATTCGGAAAGTGTCCTCCCAAGGGTCTGGCGCGCCTCTAAGGAACGATCAGCCGCAAGGCGTTCCATCTCGCGGAGTGACTCAAAATGCAGACTTACGCCCATTCTTTACACTTTTCCATGTTCCGGTCCGCTGCGGATCGGAATTTGCCCTTCTTGATTACATGGTCAGATTTGCGTGTCGCACTCCGACTCTTGAAGTGTCAATGTAAAGTTGGGGAAGCGCCAACACCATGAATAGAGAGCGGTTCTTTTCGTGTGATTGTCACAGATGTGCAATAAATCACGTCAGATATAGGAAAATGATCATTAATGTGAACAATGGTTCAATTTTTTCCGTCTGACTTGAAATTGGTAAATGCAGTATCGCGAGTGCTTTAACGTTGATATCTTGCGGTAAATCGTAAAAATTTCTGTATCGGTATCGCGTGAGGTTTGGGGGTTGCGTGCTTTCTGTTGAAAATCTGAATAAGAGCTTTGGGGGTGTAACAGCCGTCTCAGACTGCAACTTCAAGATTGAAGAAGGGTCCATAACAGGTCTGATCGGCCCAAATGGTGCCGGTAAAACGACGGCCTTCAACATGATCGCGGGTGAACTCAAACCGGATTCAGGTCGCATTGTCTTTGAAGGACAGGACCTGTCAGGCCATCCGACCCATGAAATGTTTCACCGCGGCATTGTGCGCACGTTTCAGATCCCCCACGAATTCGCGAAATTGACGGTTCTGGAAAATCTGATGGTTGTCCCTCCAAAGCAGCCTGGAGAGCACATCTTCAGCAATTGGGTCACCCCTGCAGCGGTAAAGCGCAGAGAGTCCGAGGTGCGTGAAATGGCAGAGGACGCGCTTGAATTTCTTTCAATCGCCAATCTTCGGAATGAGCCAGCAGGAAATCTGTCAGGCGGGCAAAAGAAGCTGCTGGAACTGGGGCGCACAATGATGACCGATGCCAAGCTCGTCTTGCTTGACGAGCCGGGGGCTGGGGTAAATCCAACCCTACTGCTGAAGATACGGGAAATGATCGCGCGGTTACGACAGGAGCGGGGCTATACTTTCTGCGTCATTGAACACGATATGGATCTGATTTCTGCCCTGTGTGATCCGGTTATCGTTCTGGCCGAAGGAACCGTTCTGATGCAGGGGTCCATGGATGATGTCCGGTCCAATCCAGATGTTCTTGATGCCTATCTCGGTGGAGGTGACGTCTGATGTCCGTTCTGGAACTGAAGTCACTGGTCGGGGGATACGGCGACACACAGATCCTTCACGGGGTCTTTATGCATGTTGATCCAGGTGAGATCGTGGTGATCATCGGCCCTAATGGGGCTGGCAAATCGACGGCCATGAAAGCGGTGTTCGGGCTCCTGAATCTGAGCGAAGGACAGGTCCTTCTGGCCGGGGATGACATTACCAACACACCGCCGGAACAGGTCGTGCGCCAGGGGATCTGTTATGTACCGCAGACCTCCAACATTTTTCCATCCCTTAGCGTTCAGGAGAATCTGGAGATGGGGGCATTTGTGCGTCAGGACGATTATCAGCCCCGTATCGCGGAAATTTATGACCTTTTTCCGCCTTTGGCCGAGAAGAGGAAGCAGGCGGCTGGAACGCTGTCTGGTGGGCAGCGTCAAATGGTGGCGATGGGAAAGGCGATGATGCTGGAACCCAAAATCTTGCTCCTCGATGAACCGACGGCTGGTCTGTCACCGAAGTTTCGGGGCGAGATCTTCTCGATAGTGAAAACGGTGCATGGTACCGGGACACCAATCCTGATGGTCGAGCAAAATGCCAAACAGGCGCTGGGCATTGCCGATCGCGGTTATGTGCTGGTTGACGGGAAGAACCGGTTTGAGGGTACGGGGGAGGCCCTGTTAAACGACCCGGAGGTCGCCGAAATGTTCTTGGGCGGTGGGAAGCAAACCGCGGACGCATCCATCGGACCGGGTGAGGCATAGCGATGGCGGAGTTTATCAATTTCTACGTCATTCCCGGTTTCATCCTTGGGTCTATCTATGCGCTCGGTGCAATCGGCATCACGCTGACATTCGGTATTCTGCGCTTTGCCAATTTTGCCCATGGTGAAATCATGACGCTCGGTGTCTATTTCACCTGGTCTTTGATCCAGTTAACGGATCTTCATCCACTGGTCGTAATGCCGGTTGCGATGGTTCTGACGATCATGGTGTCCCTTGGCATCGACAAGATGTTCTATAAGCCTTTGCGCGCCGCACCGGTAATCATGCTGGTGATTGCATCCTTCGGCATGATGTTGATGGTGCGCTCCCTAATCCAGTTTTTCTGGAACGTTCAGCTGAAAACCGTCAATCCGGGGATCTCCATGCCGATCATCATTGATGACTGGCTGCGTATCGCGCCCAAACATATCTGGATCATCCTGGGGGCTGTCATCCTGATGTTCGGGGTTCATTACCTCTTGGCCTATACGAAAATTGGCAAGGCGATGCGGGCAATGTCCGACTCGCCAGAACTGGCGCGACTGACCGGTATTGATACGGAGAAGGTTGTCCGGACAACCTGGATTATCGGGGCCGGTCTGGCCTGTGCCGCCGGTGTCTTCCTAGCGATCGATACACAGGTCGAAACCCAGATGGGTTTCCGGTTGCTCCTGCCGATGTTTGGGGCCGCAATTCTGGGTGGTGTCGGACGCCCCTACGGCGCGATGGTCGGGGGGTTGGTGATCGGACTGGCAGAGGAGCTGTCGACATATCACTGGATCGGCGACGCGGCCTTGCTGAACCCCAGTTACAAACAGGGGGTGGCCTTTGCGATCATGGTGCTGATCCTGCTCTGGCGACCCAGTGGTCTGTTCAAGGGTAAGGTGTTCTAGCCATGGATCAGTTATACGGTTACGGCCTTTATCTCGTTTCCCTGCTGACCATGGGCGGTATTTTCGCGGTGGTGGCGCTGGGGCTGAATGTGCAATGGGGCTTTGCGGGTCTCTTCAACGCGGGGATTGCAGGTTTTTTCGGGATCGGGGCCTATACAGCAGCAATCCTGACCACTGCGCCCTCTGCCAAGAACCTGGGTGG
Source organism: Alphaproteobacteria bacterium (assembly GCA_963691885.1). Classification (GTDB taxonomy): domain Bacteria; phylum Pseudomonadota; class Alphaproteobacteria; order UBA8366; family Aestuariispiraceae. Next base: position 4,360,638 of record OY829843.1, on the reverse strand, counting down.
CTATGAAATGCCTTATGTGGTCGGCTTTTTGGCAGCCATGGGGATATCGGGCATCATTGCTTATTTCGTCGGTAAGATCTGTCTCAGATTGCGCAGTGATTACCTGGCAATCGCGACAATCGGAATCGCAGAGATTGCACGCCTGATCTTCAAGGGTGAGACCTGGGCAACCAACGGGCCAAGGGGTATCGCTGAGGTGCCAAAGCCCTTTGAAACATGGCCGGAACCCTGGAATCAACTGGCGTTTCTTGCCCTCGTCCTCAGTTTCGTTGCGGTGATCTATTGGTTGGTGGAACGCGCGCGTCGATCCCCCTGGGGCCGTGTCATGACCGCCATCCGTGAAAACGAGACAGCGGTGAAGGCAGCGGGCAAGAATGTTGAGACCTTCCGGATGGAGGGCTTCGTCATCGGTTGCATGATCATGGCGCTGGGTGGCGCGTTGATGGCCCATTACCTCAAATTCGTTGATCCCAATACCGCCGACCCCTTGCTGGGAACCTTCCTGATCTGGGTGATGCTGATCGTCGGCGGCAGTGCGAACAATAAGGGGGCCATTCTGGGCGCGTTTCTGATCTGGACGATTTGGTCCGCCAGCGAAATTCTGACCAGTCGTCTGCCGGCAGAACTGGCGATTAAAACAGCCTATATCCGGATTTTCCTGATTGGACTGGCCCTGCAGTTCTTTTTGCAGCGGTATCCGCAAGGAATCCTGCCAGAGCGCAGGCCGGCCGTTCAAGGCGATGACAACAGGTCTCAAAAACCGAAATAGCGTCTTTGGCAGGCTGTGGTATAGTTACGGTAATTCGATCTGGATTGACCGCAAAAGAACGGAAAACCTGATCAAATATGAAGAGTATCAAGAGATTAAGGAGCAGGAATATGGGAAATATCAAAACATTCGCTGCGGCATTATCTGTTGCCGCTGTTGCCGGGTTCAGTGCCCATGCAGCCGAGGTAAAGGTGGGCTCAGCGGCTGGCGTTACCGGCCCGATCGCAGAGCTCGTGGCCGCCATCATGGCGGGACGTGAGCTGGCAGCCACAAATGTCAATGACAATGGCGGCCTGTTGAATGGCGACACAATGCGTATGGTCGTGGGTGACGCAGGCTGTGATCCGGCGAAGGGTGTTGATGCCGGCAACAAACTGGTCAATGTCGAACAGGTTGTTGCTATTGTCGGGGCCAGTTGTTCCGGGGCAACAAACGGCTTGGCACAGTCTGTGACCATTCCAGCAGGCGTCGTGATCCTGTCAGATTCAGCAACCGCGCCGTCGATTACCAATCTTGACGACAAAGACACGGTCTTCCGGGTCGCGCCCAGTGATGCCTATCAAGGGCTTGCGATCGCCAATCTGGTCAACAATGCCGGTATCAAGAAAGTTGCGGTGACCTATTCGAACGACGATTACAACGCCGGTATTGCAGAAGTCTTTGTGAAGGAATTCACGGCGATGGGGGGCACCATCACCGGAAATCAGGCCCATGAGCCGAACAAAGCCTCATACCGTTCCGAACTGTCCACATTGAGCCAGGGTGGCCCGGAAGCATTGGCGCTATTTGCTTATTACGGGTCAAGCGGCATCAACATCATCCGGAATAGCCTGGAAAATGGCCTGTTTGGTAACTTCTATGCAGCGGACGGCATGTTTGATGTGTCGGTCATCGAGCAGATTGGTGCTGCCAACCTGAAGGACCGGATCACGATCACTCAGGCCGCTAGTGATGACCAGGATGTCTCGTTCAAGATGTTCTCGGAAATCTATGCTGCAACGGGGAATGACCCGACGGCCCCGTATGCCGCGCATGGCTATGATGCGTCCTTCCTGATGGCGCTTGCGATCGAAAAGGCCGGTTCTGCGGATCGTGGCAAGATCGGGGACGCTCTGCGTTCGGTTGCGACCCCTCCTGGTGAGGTAATCCGTCCGGGTGAATGGGCCAAGGCCAAGGCGATCCTCGCCTCTGGTGGTGACGTCAATTACGAAGGCGCTTCCGGCAATGTGGATCTGGATGCCAATGGCGACGTCGGCGGTATCTTTAGCGTTAACACCGTTGGTGATGACGGGAACTGGACAAAAACGCTTTTGAAATAAGGGCGTAAGGTCAGATGCTTGTTGGGCCCGTCTGATCCAAGGCGGGCCCATTTCCTTTGAGGGGGGTAAATGTGAGTGCATCGAAGATAGAAGTTGTGCTACCCGGCGGCGATTTGGATGCAACGATTGACTTCTTCGTCGATCAACTCGGGTTCCGGCTGGATGTCATCTTCCCCGCGGACGATCCCGCAGTGGCAGTGATCAGCGGGCATGGCCAGCGCCTGCGGCTGGATAAACACCATCACGGTGAGAGCGGCACGCTCCATCTTCTAACGGATGACGCGAGGGAACCCGTAACCGCCCCCAACGGTACGAAAGTCATCTTTTCGAAGCGGGATCCCTGGCCGACTGTACCGCCCGGTAAGCCAAGGTTCAGTTTGACGCGCGCAGAGGGCAATTGGGGTGAGGGACGTGCCGGAATGCTGTATCGGGATCTTATTCTGGACCGTCAGGACGGGCGCTATATCGCCTCCCATATCAAGATCCCCAGCGGGGGACCGGTCCCGGACTATGTCCATTATCATAAAGTTCAGTTTCAGATGATTTACTGCAAGGCAGGCTGGGTACGCTTGGTCTATGAGGATCAGGGTGACACCTTCGTGTTGAATGCGGGGGATTGTGTTCTGCAGCCGCCCGAAATCCGCCACCGCGTGCTGGAATCATCTGATGGTTTGGAAGTGATCGAAATTGGGTGCCCTGCAGAACACCCGACCCATGTTGATCACGATCTTCCGCTGCCCAACCCGCATGTGGATCCCACGCGGAATTTTCATGGTCAACGCTTTGTCCGCCATGAGGTTGCAGCCGCTGAGTGGTATGAATGGATATTACCGGGTTTTGAAGCGAGGGATCTCGGAATCTTCGACGCAACACAAGGGTTGGCGCGGGTACGTGTTGCCCGTCCGGGAAACAGGTTTGCGGCGGACTCCACCTATCAACATCAGGCTGATTTCCTGATGTTCTTTATGTTGAGAGGGGACGCTGTTTTTACCTCGGAGGGCGCAGGCAATCACCAGATTCACACAGATGACTGCCTCACAATAGCCCGGGATGATCCGTTTTCTCTGGCTGATATCAGTACCGACGCCGAAATCCTGGAAGTCTCGGTTCAGGATCCGTTTACGGCTTTCACAAATGTCTCAGCATAGGTTTCAGCGCTGAGTTTGATTGGATTCGTACCCGCCGTCGGGTCCCGTTCCGCCAATTCACCAATCCGGTCGGACCGGTCTGTCGGGACATCAATGGCAGACAGTGTTTCCGGAATTTCCAACGCTTGGCGGAATTCAAGGACCCAATCATAAACGCCTGCGAAACTCTGATCCTTCAGATCAAGGATGCGGGCGAGAAGGGGCATGCGCTCCGCGATCGCATGCTCGTTCACCTTCATGATATAGGGCAGGACGATGGCGTTGGTCAGACCGTGATGGGTGTTGTAGGTTGCACCAACCGCGTGGGAGATGGAATGCACACCACCAAGACCTTTCTGAAACGCGGTCGCCCCCATCGAGGCCGCACTTAACATATCGGCACGTGCGTCGATATCGCTGCCTTCCGCAAAAGCAGCGGGCAGGGCGGTCTGGACAAGGCGCATCCCCTCGAGCGCAATGCCATCTGCCATGGGGTGATAGCCGGGGGCACAATAGGCCTCAAAGCAATGAATAAAGGCGTCCAGCCCTGTGGCCGCGGTCAGATGCGGCGGCAGCCCGACCGTGAGGGCAGGGTCGTTGATCACCAGACCGGGCAGCATTTTGGGATGAAAAATGATCTTCTTTTCATGGGTGTCCGGGTCTGTGATGACGCTGGCCCGGCCAACTTCTGATCCGGTACCGGCTGTCGTGGGAACAGCAATGATCGGGGCGATTGCATCGGCATCCGCCCGTGTCCACCAGTCGCCCACATCCTCAAAATCGAAGAGTGGCCTCGTTTGACCGGCCATAAACGCGATTGTCTTGCCAACATCAACGCCGCTGCCGCCACCGAAGGCCACAACACCATCGGCATCATGATCGTGATAGGCTTTGACCCCGTTTATGACATCGTCAGACAGGGGATTACCCTGAACTTCAGAATAGAGCGCGGCCGGAAGGGAGGCTTCCTCCAACACGGCCATGGCCTCTGAAACAATGGACATATCGCGCAACCCTCTATCTGTGACGAAGAGGGGGCGCGTGATTCCCAGCTGTTTGCAGGCAGCGCCCAATTCCTTGATCCTGTCAGGTCCGGACCACATTGGGGTTGGATAATTCCAGTTGCCGGTAAGTGTGCGTGTCATTGGATAAGCTCTGTCAAAAAGGGGTGGTCTGGAAAAAGGGTTACGGGGTTATCCGCGCTCAAAACCGCGGTTAACCTCCCAATCAGTGACATTGCTGTCATATTGGCTCTGCTCCCAGCCGCTGGCATGCAGATAATGGTCAATCACATCGTCCCCAAAGGCAGAACGCAGCATCTGAGACTGGTCGAGGGCGGCCATGGCATCGCGCAGTGTGCTGGGGATGGTGCGCACGGTATCATCGGCGTGATAGGCATCACCGGTGAATTCCGCCTCCAGCGGCATTTTAGTCTCGATCCCGTCAAGTCCGGCCGCGATCAGGGCCGCCATGGCCAGATAAGGGTTCAGGTCGGACCCCCCGACCCGACATTCGATCCTGATGGCAGAAGTCCCTTCGCCAACAACACGGTATCCCGCCGTCCGGTTGTCGCGCGACCAGATTGCCTTTGTGGGCGCAAACGTGCCCGCCTGGAACCGTTTATAGGAATTGATATTGGGGGCCAGAAAATAGGTGATTTCGCTGGCATGGGCCAGAAGTCCGGCCAGGTAGTGTTGCATCATCTCCGACATGCCGTGGGGGCCGTTTGGATCTTTGAACAGAGGTTCCCCCTCTGTCGACCAGAGTGATTGGTGCACATGGCTGGAACTGCCGGCCATATCGGTGTGCCATTTCGCAAGGAAGGTGAGGGCATGTCCCTTCGCCCAGGCAATCTCTTTGCAGGCATTTTTGGTAAGGGAATGATTGTCCGCTGTGTCCAGCGCGTCAGAATATTTGATATTGATTTCTTCCTGGCCGGCATCGGCCTCACCCTTGGTGCCTTCAACCGGAATACCAGCATCATACAGGCCGTTGCGGATGGCCCGCATAACAGCTTCTTCCTTGGTCGTCTGGAAGATGTGGTAGTCCTCATTATACGCGCTGATTGGTGTCAGGTTGCGATAGCCATTGCGATAGGCCTCTTCGAAACTCTGTTCAAAAAGATAGAATTCTAGTTCGGTTGCCATCATTGGACTGATGCCAAGCGCGTCCAGCCGCGCAATCTGCTTCTTCAGAACGGCGCGGGGCGAATGGGGCACGGGTTCATGGCTGTGGTGGTCGACCAGATCGCACAGAACGAGCGCCGTTCCTTCAAGCCAGGGTGTCAGGCGCAGGGTGCTCATGTCCGGGATCATGGTGTAGTCGCCATAACCGCCTTCCCAGGATGTGGATTTATAGCCATCGACCGGTTCCATCTCGAAATCCGTCGCCTGCAAATAGTTACAGCTGTGGGTTTCTTCCCAACCGCTATCGATGAAGTACTGCGCATGCATGCGCTTTCCCATCAGACGGCCTTGCATGTCCACCTGACAGACAAGAATAGTGTCGATGGATCCATCCTGGACGTGAGATTTGAGGGTTTCGAGGGTCAGATTACCGGGCATGTTCTGTTCCGTTGACTAGTGTTTTGTTGGCCAGACCGGCAATCGCGGCCCCGATCCGGGACCGCGATTGCGCGATGATCTGTCCTGCTTGTGATCAGGAATAGCGGTAAGGACGGCCCGCTTTTTCCATTGTGGCGTTATAGTCCTTGAAGATCTGAACGACCTTCGCCTTTGTCTCGGACTCAGAGGCGATCTCGTCCCAGAACTTGACGGCGGCGGCCTCAACCGTTGCCCATTCTTCGTCCGGGATTGTGGTGAGCTTCATCTTCGTACCCTGTGTACGCAGCGCGGCTTCACCGCCCCAGTACCACCACTGGCGATAATAATGCGAACTGTCCATGGTCAGCTTCAGCAGCTCTTTGAGATGGTCCGGCAACTCGTTATAGCGGTCCATATTGGCAAAGAAGGACCCGGCCCATGCGCCAGAGATGTTGTTGGTCAGGAAATAGTCGGTCACATCCGCCCATCCAACAGTGTAATCCTCTGTGATGCCGGACCAGGCGATGCCGTCGAGTTCACCGGTTTGGACCGCAACCTCAATGTCTTCCCAGGGCAAGGTCACCGGTACAACGCCAAACTGGCTCATGAAACGACCGGCCGTCGGAAAGGTGAAGACGCGTTTGCCCTTCAGGTCTTCCAGGCTGTTGATCGGTGTCTTTGTCGCGAAATGGCAGGGGTCCCAGGCACCGGCGGAAAGCCATTTGACGCCAACCTTGGAATATTCTGCGTCCCAGATTTCACCCAATCCGTATTGGTTGAAAAGCACGGGCACATCCAGGGAATACCGGCTGGCAAAGGGGAAGTAGCCCCCGAAAACGGTGACTTCAGTGGGGGAAGCCATGCTATCATCGTCGCTTTGAACGGCGTCAATCGTGCCGCGCTGCATCGCCCGGAACAACTCGCCTGTGGGGACCAGCTGGTCTGCGAAGAAGAGTTCGATTTCCATCTCGTCGCCGGCGACTTTGTTGAAGGAATCAATCGCTGGTTTGATGACATGCTCAGCCAGTGCCGGGCCGGCATAGGTCTGCATGCGCCACTTGATCTTGGACTGGGCGTGAACGGCGGGCGCTGCAAGGGTTGCTGCGCCGGCCATGCCTGCTGTTGTCAGAAACTTACGTCTTGTTGTCATAACCTAACCTCCAATGTTCATAGTTTTACCGAAGTACTCCCGTAAAGACGTGGCCCGTTTTGGGGCTCTATCCTTGGCTCTGCTTACTTTCCATAGATGTATTCCGGGAACCACAGAGCAATTTCCGGGAAGCTCATGACCAGAGCCAGTGCCACTACCATAACACCAACAAAGGGAATGATGGATTTATAAATGTCTCTTAGCGAGATTTCAGGGGGCGCCATCGCGCGCATCAGAAACAGATTGTAACCAAACGGCGGGGTCATATAGGCGATCTGGGTCGTTATCGTGTAGAGAACGCCATACCAGATCAGGTCGAAACCCAGCGCCCCCACCAGGGGTACATAAAGCGGCGCGACGATGACCAGCATCGCTGTATCGTCCAGAAATGTCCCCATCAGGATGAAGGAAAGCTGCATCAGAATCAGGATGGTCCAGGGATCCAGGCCCATCTGGCCAACAAACAACCCTTCGATCGCGCGAACCGCGCCCAATCCGTCAAAGACCGCGCCAAAACCCAGGGCCGCGAGGATGATCCACATAAACATGCAGGAAATGGCGAGGGTGTTTCGCAGGGAATTCTCGAAAACGGTCCGGTTCATCCGGCCTTTCACGACCGCCGCCAGGAAAGCCGTCATTGCGCCGATTGCAGAGCTTTCGACCAGGCTGGTCCAGCCATTAACGAAGGGCACCATCATCGCGGCAAAAATGATGATTGGCAGCAGACCGGCCCCCAGCAGTCGGAACTTCTCCGCCCGGTCGACATTGCGTTCCTCAGCGGGAAGGGCGGGGCCAAGAGAGGGCTGCAAGCGACAGCGAATGACAATGTAGATGATGAACATCGCCGCCATCATCAGGCCCGGAACAACGCCGGCCAGCCAAAGCTGTCCAACCGGTTGCCGCGCGATCATTGCGTATAGGACCAGGACGACCGACGGCGGCACCAGAATGCCGAGCGAGGATCCCGCTTGAATAACCCCTGTCACCATTTGCTTGTCATAGCCGCGGCGCAACAGTTCAGGCAGGGCAATCGTTGCCCCGATCGCCATACCGGCGACGCTGAGGCCATTCATCGCTGAGATCAGGACCATCAAGCCAATCGTGCCAATCGCCAGACCACCGCTGATCGGTCCCATCCAGACATGGAACATTCGGTAGAGATCATCCGCGATCTTTGACTCTGAGAGGATGTATCCCATGAAGATGAACATTGGCAGGGTCAGCAACGGGTACCACTTCATCAGCTTCATGGCTGCCGAAAACCCGATATCTGATCCGCCGGGTCCCCAGAGCAGTATGGCGGCGATGACGGCGATGGCGCCGATTGCGCCAAACACGCGTTGCCCCGTGATGAGCATCAGCATCATCGAGGAAAACATCAAAATTGCGATCATCTCATAGGACATTTAAATCTCATGCCCCCGGATGCGCGCGATGTCTTTCAAGAACTCCACCGATGTCTGCAGGATCATCAGGACCAACCCGAAACACATGATGGTCTTGATTGGCCACATATAGGGCCGCCAGGCAGTGGGGGAGCGCTCATTGTACTGGAACGAATACTGGGTGCTGATCAGGCCGCCATAGAGCAGGACACAGAGATAGAAAATCAGGAAACAAACCGTAAAGGCATCAACCCAGGCCTTCGTTTTTGGCGTCCAATTTGAATAGAACAAATCCATGCGGACGTTGGAGCCCAGCTGGATCGCGTAGGGGCCGCCGAGGATGTAATAAGCGACGAGCGCGAACTGCGCCATTTCAAGTGTCCAGAGCGACGGCAGGAAGAATGTTTTGGAGACTGACGACCATATCAAGATACCGACCATGACAAAGATCGAGTACATGGCCAGACGACCAATACGGTAATTGATGGCTTCAACAATACGGATATACACCAGGACGGCTTTAGGCATTTTCCAGTGCCCTCCGACAGCCTGGCAAATACGAAAGATCAGATCACTAGTTCAAACTAGGTTGCGTTGCAGTGCAACAGTCTTTTTCAATTTAGTTTAATTCGCCCTCGGTCCCTGTCGTCAGTGAAGGGAGGAACGGTAGGACGCGGCAATACGGGAAGCCGTCATATCAAAGGGTGTTCTGGACCCTTTTACGGTTGATACAATCATTGCACCTTCCAGCGCAGAGACGATTTCGAGCGGGGTCATCAAAGTGGATGTCGGGAGCATTTTTGCGTGAATCGGTTCCAACCATTGCTTGCATAAATCAAAGAAGTCATTCAGGGCCGATTTCAAGGCAGGGGGCAATCCATTCACCTCTGCACCCATCATGGCGCATAGGCATATCTTGTCGCCCACGATCAACGCGTCGGAGAAAAGTTTCATGAAAGCTTCTAGTGATTTTACCGGACCAAGCTGATCAATGTTGATTAAATCAAGTCCACGTTTGAACTTTTCCTGATACCTTTCTACCAGGGCCAGACCGAGATCTTCCTTTTGCGGAAAATGATAATGAACACTCGAACTTTTTACACCAACATCACTGGCGAGATCCCGAAAACTGACAGCATTGTAGCCAACACTTCGCACTCTTTCTTCGGCGGCAGACAAAATCTGTTCTCGCATGGGTACTTCTGTCATAAAACCCTCTCCAAATGCCTATCATTTGATAGATAGATATTGAAGGAAATTAAACAAGTATCTCAATAGGGTCAATAATCTATCGATAGATAGATAATTCAATGAGCTCGAAATTACCGGATGCATCCCTTAACTATCTGATATTAAGCCGTTTACAAAAACAGCATCCATTTCACGAGCAAGATTGAGCCATAGCAAAAAGGTGAGACAGGTCATGAAGACAAGAATCTTAATCATCGGCGGTGGCCTGGCGGGTCTGGCGATTGCGAGGGAACTAACCCGACGATCCATCGATTTTTGCCTTGTGGAAGGACGCAAGAGATTCGGCGGTCGAATCCTTTCCGGCAGTTTTGGATCAAGCGGTCCGAGCGCTAAGATGGACTTCGGCCCGACATGGTTTTGGCCAGGTGAGGAGAGGATGCGCAGCCTGGCGTCAGAGTTGGGCATTAAGGTATTTGAGCAATTCTCGTCGGGCGAAAATCTTGCTGAAGACCGCGCCGGAACCGTCCATCGTGGGCAGGGTTGGGTCAGCATGGCCGGATCCATACGGATCGCGGGTGGCGCGCAGAGCGTTATCGACGGACTGGTAGCCGAACTGCCGGACGCGACATTGAAACTCAATTGGGTTGTTTCCCGAATAACGAGAAAAGAAGAGTACCTGATTGTCGAGAATGATGCTGGTGACCGGATTGAGGCGGAACAGATTGTGCTGGCACTACCGCCGCGATTGGCCGCAGAGAAAATCACTTTCGAACCGTCGCTTGAGGAAGGCGTTCTTAGGCCATTGTCTCAAACCCCGACATGGATGGCAGGGCAGGCGAAAATCGTAGCGATCTTCGATCAGCCCTTCTGGCGGGATGCCGGATTATCCGGGGACGCGATGAGCCAGCGCGGCCCGATGGTCGAAATCCATGATGCCTCACCGATGGATGGGTCGGTGGGCGCGCTGTTCGGATTTGTTGGCTTTCCAGCAGATGTGCGACAGGATCTGGGGGACGAACTCATAACCCTTGCACGGGAACAATTGGTCAGACTGTTTGGCGAACAGGCAAGCAGACCCAATGATGTTATACTGATGGACTGGGCCCGTGAGGTATTGACGGCCACCACTGATGATCATCTACCCCTTGCCAGCTAGCCCCGCTATGGACGGCGTAGTGATCTCAGCACCTTATGGGAGGGTGACTTGGTCCTGGCTTCCACCGAACTTTCGACGCGTTTTGGCGGCCATATGGAGGGGGCGCTGGAAGCGGCAGAAGACGCAGTTTCGCTGCTGCGAATTTAATGTGCCAGGCCCGTGATTTGCTGCTGGACAAGGGCGCACGACCCAGCCATCGTTCCCGCGGAAGCACGCTGATTTCCGGTGCTTTTCCGAACTTGTTTCTTGGGGGAGAAATGGCATGCGTGCAGCCGTCTGCAAGTCGTATGGCACCGAGCTGATTATACAGGATATCGAGCTGTCGGATCCTGGTCCGGGTGAAGTTTTGATCCGCAACAAGGCCTGTGCAATCTGCCACAGCGATATTGCCTATATCAAAGGATCCTGGGGCGAATTTCCGCCAACGGTCTTCGGACATGAAGTGTCCGGTGTGGTTGAGGCGGTCGGCGAGGGTGTCGATGGTTTTGCGGCAGGTGACACGGTTCTGGTCAGCCTGATCAGAAGCTGCGGCGTATGTTCGTCCTGCCAGGCAGAGAATCCCGTCCGGTGTGGCGAGAAGTTCCCACTGGATGAGGCATCGCCTTATCAAACCTCTGATGGCGAGCCGCTGCATCAAGGGCTAAGAACCGGCGGTTTTGCAGAACATGTTCTGGTGCATGAGTCCCAGGTGGTGAAAATCCCAGAGGATATGGACTTTGCCCCGGCTTCCGTCATCGCCTGCGCCGTGGTGACCGGGATCGGTGCAGTGACCAATACCGCGCGGATGCCGGTTAACCAGAATGTTGTCGTGATTGGTGCTGGCGGGGTCGGGTTGAATACCATTCAGGGGGCCGCCCTGTTCGACCCAAAGCTTTTGATCGGCGTTGATATTTCGGATGACAAGCTGTTGAGCGCGCGGGAATTTGGCGCGACGGACACCGTAAACGGCATGAAGTTGGATCCGGTCAACGCCGTGATGGAGCTGACCGAAGGGAAGGGCGCTGATTACATCTATGTAACCGTCGGATCGCCTAAGGCGGCTGAGCAGGCCTTTGCCATGGCGGCTACGGGTTCGACCATCGTCCTGGTTGGCATGCCGCCAACAGGGGCCGAAATCCCGGTTGATGCCAGCACCATTGCTGCAGCTGAGGTCAGTATTCTGGGCAGCAAGATGGGATCGACAGTCCTGCAGCGCGATGTACCGCGCATACTGGATTGGTACGCGGAAGGCAGGATCAAACTGGACGAGTTGGTGACGGGTCGATTTGAGTTGGGCCAGATCAACAAAGCTCTGGCCAGTTCGGAAGACCCGTCCAGCATCCGCAATGTGATCTTTTTCTGATCGGAGTTCTTCCATGAAACTGCGTGGCATAAAGACATTCGTCGTTGGCAATCCACCACCACTCCATGGCGGGCGCTACTTCATCTTTCTGAAACTCGTTACCGATGACGGCATAGAAGGGGTGGGAGAGGTCTATGCCGCCACCTTCAGCCCGCATTTGGTGGCGAAAGTGGTGGAAGATGTTTTTGAGCGGCATTTACTGGATCAGGACCCTCATCACATCGAACGCATCTGGCGTCGGGTGTACGGGTCCGGTTACACGCTTCGTCCTGATGTCTCTTTGGGGGGCGTATTGAGCGGGCTGGAAATGGCCTGTTGGGATATTATTGGAAAGGCGGCGGACAGACCTGTCTATGACCTGTTGGGTGGTAAAGTTCATGAGCGCCTGCGGTCATACACGTATCTGTATCCGAAGACCGGATCCGCCTATCCGGACCCAAGTTCGGAGAAATCGGTTTATGATGACCCGGATATGGCCGCTGAACTGGGCCTGGAAGAGGTTGAGATCGGTTTCACGGCGCTGAAATTCGACCCGGCCGGGCCTTACACAGTCTATGACGGGCGCATGCCGGAGCTGGAGGCGATTGACCTTTCCGCGCGGTTCATGAAGCGCCTGCGCGAGGCGGTAGGGACCCGCGCGGATCTCCTCTTCGGGACCCATGGTCAGTTTACGGCGGCGGGTGCCATTCGTCTGGCAAGACAGATTGAACCCTATGATCCGCTCTGGTTTGAGGAACCGACACCGCCGGAGAACGAGCAGGAAATGGCCCGCGTCGCCCGGCAGACGACAATTCCCGTCGCTACCGGGGAGAGGTTGACCACGAAATATGAGTTTGCCCGCGTGTTACAGGCCCAGAGCGCGGCCATTCTGCAGATGAATCTGGGGCGCGTCGGAGGATTGCTGGAGGCAAAGAAGATTGCCGGGATGGCTGAGGCGCATTACGCCCAGATCGCGCCGCATCTTTATTGCGGGCCCATTGTCGGGGCGGCGAATATTCAACTGGCGACTTGCACACCGAACTTCCTGATCCTGGAGAGCATCCGGGCCTGGGGCGGGTTCCATGCCGAGCTTTTGCAGAAACCGATCCAGTGGGAGGAGGGGTTTGTCATCCCGCCCACGGAACCTGGTCTCGGCGTTGAGTTGAATGAAGAAGTCGCACTCGCCAACCCGTATGAAGGCACATCCCTTCACCTGGAAATGGGCCCCGATCCAATACCCTGATCGTCGAATGGAGTTCTAGAGCGGGTTCCGTTTAGTCGGAATCGGTTTTGAGATTTCTACGAAGCATGATTCCCTGTTTTTATTTTGGAGACCGGGATTATGTCATCAGTCATTTCGATGGATTTGCGGGAGCGTATTTTTTCTTACGTTATTGCCGGTCACTCGTGCCGATCAGCGGCACGCCTTTACGGTGTCAGCCCAAGCTTTGCGATCAAGTTGATGCAGCGGTTCCGTCAAGGTCGCGGATTGTGCGGCCCTGGTCGTCGTCGTCCTGTCGGCACCGGGACGCTCGAACCCTATAGAGCGTTTGTCATTGACCTTGTCGATGCACAGCCCGATATCACGCTCAGGGAATTGGCGGACGAATTGAGTGCGACGCTGGGGGTTAAGACCAGCAAGGCGACGCTATGCCGGTTTCTGATTAAGGCGGGATACCGCTATAAAAAAAACGCTGCGGGCACGGGAACAAGAGCGCGCTGATGTGCGCCGCGCGCGTCATCACTGGATCATCCGGCGACAACCTCTCATGCGGCTCGACCCACATCGGCTTGTTTTTATTGATGAAACGGCGACCACAACCAAGATGACCCGGCTTAGAGGCCGCGCGCCCAAAGGCCAACGCCTTGTCATGCATACGCCGTTCGGTCATTGGCGCACGCAAACCTTTATCGCGGGATTGCGCTGCGGCGGCCTCACCGCACCATGGATCCTCAACGCCCCCATGACCAAGGTCGCCTTTGAGACCTATGTCGAGACACAGCTCGCCCCAACGCTGAGCCGAGGCGATGTCGTTATCCTCGATAATCTCGCCGCCCATAAAAGTGACCGTGCCGCTGAAACCTTGCACGACATCGGTGCATGGTTCCTGTTCCTGCCACCCTATTCGCCAGACCTGAACCCAATCGAACAAGCCTTCTCAAAATTAAAAGCCCATCTCAGAAAGGCCGAGGCCAGAACATTCGATGACCTTACAAACGCAACAGGGTCAATATGCGATCTCTTCACCGAAACGGAGTGCTGGAACTTCTTCGCAGGCGCTAACTATGCGTACGATTAAATGAAAACAACTCTAGAAGTAAATCCGGTATTTCTCGCGGATCGCCTGATCAATGGCGGGATCGATCTGGCTTGTTGCATTGGCCAGAATGTCTTCTTTCCGTTGCTTTGCACCTTTGATCAGATCAGGCCGGTTGTTCTCTTCCCATTCCTTCGGGCTCGTCCGGTCTGCGACCTTCGGATAGACATATTCGGTCTGCATCAGATCGAGCGTCATGGAGTGACCCAGATAATGGCCGGGGCCGCCGATACAAACCGCCCGCATGGCGTCCAGTGACAGGCTGTCTTCGGTCACATCAATCCCTCGAACGCAGCGCAGGGCCTGGCCCAGCATGTCGTCGCCCAGAACCAGGCTCTCATGGCAGAAGCCCAGCAGTGATGCATGCATACCAACCGATTCATAGACCATGTTGAGGCCGCTGAGGCCCGCCATGACGTTGGAAATACCCTGTTCCCAGCCAGCCTGCATATCCGGCAGTTTTGAATCCGCGATGCCAGCGGCCGCCCCACCAGGCAGACCATAGAAGCGATGCATCTGGGAACAACCGGCGCTCAGCAAGGCCTGCTCGCCGGAACCGCCGGACATGGCACCGCTTCTAAGATCGGAGACAAAGGGCCAGGTTCCGAAAATGGCCGGGAAACCGGGTTTGATCGAATTCACATAGACGACACCCGCCAGACATTCGGCAACCGCCTGAACAATAGCCGTTGCAAGGGCGACAGGGGCAGTTGCACCGGCCTGACCTGCTGACAACAGCAGAATTGGCATGCCGCCTTGAATGCAAAGCTCCATCGTCCGACAACTTTCTTCGGCGAATTTCATCGGCGGAACAACGAAGCAGTTTGAATTTGAAACAAAGGGACGGGCGCGGAATGCGTCTTCGCCACCGGCAACCTGATAGATGACGTCAAAGACGGCGGCTGCGTGCTCCGG
Source organism: Alphaproteobacteria bacterium (assembly GCA_963691885.1). GTDB lineage: Bacteria > Pseudomonadota > Alphaproteobacteria > UBA8366 > Aestuariispiraceae. Next base: position 4,345,444 of record OY829843.1, on the reverse strand, counting down.
GTCCGAGATGCTTGTGCCCACATGCTTCTTGGTGCCTGCCAGGCAAGCATAGACGGTGTTCACGTCCATCGTTTCATTGTCTTCAATATCGCGGCAAACCATCGCGCGTTGAAAGAAGTGTATATTGTCCAGCGCGTTGACCAGACAGGCGGCGTCATAGAGGTCTTTGGCGGTCGACGGGCGATAGGTGCCGGCCTCTACATCAACGACGTTTACGGCGGCACCGGCGGTCCCGTAATAGACCCGGTCGCCATGGGGGTGCAGGTCATGGGCGCTATCGCGGGCATAGAGTGTAAAATCCCGGTTTGCCTTGGCCAGCATGTCCTCAACCAAGGCCCGCGGGAACCGGATGCGACCGTCATCGCCCAGAATGGCGCCTGCAGCCGTCATATAATCAATGCCCGACTGAGGGGCATTGGAGAGGCCGATCTCTTCCAGCGCGTCGAGGGCGGCATTGTGGATTTTCAGGACATCCTGCTCTGACAGCGGCTGATACTTGCCGCCATTCATCCCGCCTTTGACCGGCCTTGCGTCCTCGGTCAGGGGTTTTGCGCGAGCCGCAACCCGTGCTGCCCGGCCGCCACTGCGTCTTGAGGCTCTCTCTGCTACTGCCATACAACTTCCCCCCGGAACGCTTTATTGTGTTATCCCGCTACAGCCGCGTCCTCGCTGATTTCGGGTCATATAGTGGCTTGAGGGATGCCTGGGCTTTCACCCGTTCCCCAGCGATTTCGATTTCATAGTCAGAGGACAGAACATCTTCGGCGCTTTCACCCTTGCAGGGCACATAGCCCAGGCCGACGGCGGCCCCCAGATGATGTCCATAATTGCCGCTGGTCAGGATAGAGACGATCTCGCCATCGCGGACAATCGGCTCGTTATGGAAGAGGAGGGGTTCCGGATCATCCAGCAGGAACTGGACCATGCGACGTCCCAACCCTTCTTCCTTCTTCTTCAAGACAGCATCCCGACCGATAAAATCACCTTTGTCAGGCTTCACCGCAAAGCCCAGCCCGGCTTCAAGCACATGATCTTCGTCGGTGATGTCATGACCGAAATGGCGAAAGCCTTTTTCAATCCTGCAGGAATCGAGCGTGTGGAGCCCACAGAGTTTCAAATTGAACTCCTCGCCGGCTTCCTCAATTGCTTCAAAGACATGGGCCGCCTGGTCCGTTGAGACATAGAGCTCCCAACCAAGCTCACCGACATAGGTGACACGGTGGGCACGGGCCATTCCCATACCAATTTCAATCTCGCGCGCCAGGCCGAACGGGTGATGATCGTTTCCAAGGTCATTCGGACTGATCTTTGAGAGAAGGTTTCGGGAGTCCGGACCCATAACGCAGAGCACAGCCTCAGCCGCCGTGATATCGGTAATGATGGCGAACTCATCCTCACCCAGATTTTTACGCAGCCATGCCAGATCCCGCTGCAAAGTGAAGCCTGGAACGACGAGGAAATAGGCCGTCTCTGTCAGACGTGTGACGGTCAGGTCACTCTCGATCCCGCCGCGGGCGTTGAGCATCTGGGTATAGACAATCTTGCCCGGTTCAACATCGATATTGTTGGCGCAGATCCGCTGCATGAAGGCGGTCGCATCCCGTCCTTCAACACGGATTTTGCCAAAGGATGTCATGTCAAAAAGACCGACACCGTTCCGGATTGCGCCATGTTCAGCGGCCCCGTTGGCGAACCAGTTCTGCCGTTTCCAGCTGTATTGATATTCGCGTTTCTGGTTCGGGTCCGCAAACCAGTTTGCGCGTTCCCAGCCCGCCATCTCACCAAAGACCGCACCGCGTTCCTTGAGATGTTCATGAAGCGGCGAACGCCTGACACCGCGCGCGGTTTCCGGCTGGCGGTACGGGAAGTGATCGGCGTATAGCAGTCCGAGTGTTTCGGACACGCGTTCTTTAAGATAATTGCGGTTCGCCTGGAACGGTTGGGCGCGACGGATATCAACATCCCAAAGATCAAAGGGGGGCTCACCATCGTTGATCCATTGTGCGAGTGCGGATCCCGCACCGCCGGACGACACAATCCCGATAGAATTATAACCAGCGGCGACCCAATACCCTTTCAGCTCAGGCGCTTCACCAAGATAGTATCGGTCGTCTGGCGTAAAGCTCTCTGGGCCGTTGAAGAATGTGCGTATACCGGCCGTGGCAAGCGCCGGGAACCGTTCAACCGCCTTCTCCAGGATGGGTTCGAAGTGATCGAAATCGTCTGGCAGTTCATCAAAGCAGAAGTCTTCCGGAATACCATTCATGCCCCAGGGTTTGGCCTTTGGCTCAAACGCGCCCAGCAGGATTTTTCCGGCATCTTTCTTGTAATACGCGCATTCGTCGGGCACCCGCATGACAGGAAGGGCGCCGAGATCGTCCATAGGCTCTGTCACGATGTAGAAGTGTTCGCAGGCATGTAGCGGAATGGTGACCCCTGACATTTGCCCCAGGGTCCGCGCCCACATACCCGCGCAATTGACGATGATATCGCTTTCGATATGCCCTTCGTCTTCCTCTGTTTTCCAGGAAACACCGGTGACCCGACCTTTCGACTGGTGAACATCTGTGACCTGAATACCCTCGATGACGGTGGCGCCGTTCTGTCGGGCGCCCTTGGCCAGGGCCATTGCGATATTTGCCGGGTCACACTGACCATCGCCCGGCAGGTGGACACCTGCTACTACATCGTCGGTGTTTAGATGGGGGTAAAGGGCCTTGATCTCCGAGGGCGTGACCTCATTCACATCAACGTCAAACGCACGGGCGAGGGAGGCCTGGCGGAAGATTTCTTCCTTGCGTTCTTCGGTCAGTGCGACGGTTAAGGACCCGTTACGCTTCATACCGGTCGCAATACCGGTTTCTTCTTCCAGTTTTGTGTAAAGATCGGCGGAGTATTTCGCCAACCTTGTCATGTTATGAGTATTGCGTAATTGACCGATCAGGCCGGCTGCATGCCAGGTCGTACCGGAGGTAAGCTGCTTACGCTCCAGCAGGACAACGTCACTCCACCCCAGCTTGGACAGGTGATATGCGACCGAACATCCAGACACGCCACCGCCAATGACGACGGCGCGTGCCTTGGTGGGAGGGGATTTGCTCATGCGCGCAGTCTTTCGTTCGCCGGATCCCACATGGGTTGATCCGCCAGAACCTGGGCCGGGTATCGTTCGCCAAAGATCTCGATATCGACGTCAGTGCCGGGTTCGGAATGATCGACCTTGATCATGCCAAGCGCGATGGAGGCATCAACGCGATAGCCCCAGCCGCCTGATGTTGTTTCGCCAATAACCTGATCATCTTTCCAGACCGTCGACATATAGGGCGCATCATATTCGCCGGCATCCACTTTCAAAGTGACAAACCGTTTTGAGACACCGCGCTGCTTCTCGTTGAGAAGGGCGGCTTTGCCTGGGAAGTCTTCTTCCTTGTCGAGGCGGATGAAGCGGTCGAGCCCTCCCTCAAGCAGGGAATAATCGGTCGAAAGATCACCCTTCCAGCTGCGATAACCCTTCTCAAGCCGCAGAGAGTTCAGCGCAAACATGCCGAATGGTTTGGCCCCTTCAGCCAGAACCGCATCATATATTGCGGGCATTTCGGCCATAGCCGCGTGGATTTCCCAGCCAAGTTCACCGGCATAGCTGACCCTTGCCAACGCGGCTGGACGGTCTGCCACCATCGCAGACTGGTGCGATAGCCAGGGAAGGCTGAGGTCACCATTGGAGATTTTAGAGAACAAGTCACGGGACTGCGGACCGGTAACGATTAAAGTCGAATAGTCTATCGTGTGGTCTGTCAGAGAAATAGAGCCATCAGAGGGTAGGGCAGATTTCAATAGCTCAAAATCATGCCATTGAGCCGAGGCCGCGGTGATCAGGGTGAAGGATTCCTCATCATGGCGCAAAATGGTCATTTCGGTCCTGATCCGGCCCCGTGCGTCAGAGAAGTAGGCGAGTGTCATCCGGCCGGGTTTCGGCAAACGCCCCACAATCTGGTGCAAGAGCCAGTCGGCGGAACCCGGTCCACTCAGGTTGAACCGGGAGAAACCGGGTAGGTCGAGAACACCGACGCTGTCGCGAACGGCCAGGCATTCTTCGCGAACCCTTGGTTCCCAGGGACCGGCGCGATCCCATGTCTTTGTTGCGGCCTCAGAGGTGTCGTCACCGTCCTGTGCAAACCAGTTGGCCCGTTCCCAACCGTTATAGGCCCCCATCTGGCCGCCCATACCAGTGACTTTCTCGTGCACGGGGGACAGTTTCTTGTCGCGACCGGCGGGCCATTCATGATGCGGGAAATGCATGGCGTATTCGTTGCCATACACCTCCATCCCCTTGGCCACGCAGTAATCTGTATCGCAGTAATCGGTGAAACGGCGGGGGTCACAGGACCACATATCCCACTCGGTTTCCCCTTCGATGATCCATTCGCTGAGCACCTTGCCAGCGCCGCCTGCCTGACAGATGCCAAAGGTGAAGACGCAGGCTTCAAAGGCATTTGGCACGCCCGGCATCGGGCCGATCAGCGGGTTGCCGTCGGGGGCATAGGGAATGGGGCCGTTGATCACTTTCGACAGACCAGCGGTCTGCAGGATCGGTACGCGTTCCATCGCGTCATTCAGGTGCCATTCAATCCGCTCCAGATCGTCCGGGAAGAGCTGGAAGGAGAAATCCTCCGGCATTGGATCGGACGGCGTATCCCAGTGCGCCCGGCAATTGCCCTCATAAGGGCCCAGATTCATGCCGTTCTTTTCCTGACGCAGATAGTATGAGCTGTCGACATCGCGCAGGAGCGGCAGTTTCTCACCGCTTTCCTTGGACCAGGCTTCAATTTCAGGCATTTCATCAAACAGGATGTACTGATGGCTCATAACCATCATCGGGACATCGCGCCCGAACATCTTGCCAACCTCTCTGGCATAGTAACCAGCTGCGTTGACAACAAATTCGCAGTGGATGTTGCCTTGCTCTGTCTCAATCACCCAGTCACCGTTTTGGCGTTGGACGCCGGTAACCGGGCAAAAGCGAACGATCTTGGCGCCCATATCACGGGCCCCTTTTGCCAGCGCCTGCGTCAGCTGGGCAGGATCGATGTCACCATCATAGGGGTCGTAAAGACCGCCGGTCAGATCATGGGTCTCGAGGAACGGATAGCTGGCCGCCATTTCATCCGGCGTCAGGATATCCAGCTGCATGCCTTGATGGCGCCCCATGCCCGCGACTTTCTTGAACTCAAGAAGACGCTCTTTTGAATGGCCAAGACGCAGAGACCCGGTCACATGATAGTTCATCGGATAATCAACTTCTTCACCCAGACCTCGGTAGAGTTCGGTGGAGTAGCGCTGCATATTCATGATCGACCAGGAGGAGGAGAAGGTCGGCACGTTTCCGGCTGCATGCCAGGTTGACCCAGCGGTCAGTTCATTCTTTTCCAGCAGAACGCAGTCGCTCCAACCGGCCTTTGCCAGATGATACAGGCATGACGCTCCAACGGCGCCCCCGCCAATAATCACCACGCGCGCATATTCCGGTAAATCTGCCATCTGTCTCTGCCTAATCTGTTTATTTCCGACATGTTTAGTGTCAGGCGCGGCGCAAAAATGATCAATTCCTCTGAAACGTCTTTATTAATCGAAAATATCGATTAGCATCCAACAATCACTCGGAGCGGAATTGACCAATGGACCAACAGTGGATCGAAACCTTCATCGATTTGATGGAGACCCAGTCCTTTAACCGGACGGCAGAACGGCTGGAGGTTAAACAATCTACTGTCTCACACCGTATAAAGGCGCTGGAGGGTGAGTTGGGGCGGGCGCTGTTCCTCAGAAATCGTTCCGGGACGATACCGACGACGGCGGGGAATCGTTTTCTCAACCATGCATTGGCGCTCCGTCATGAATGGCGTCAGGCCGTGCGGCAGGTAGAGACTGTCGGGTCCCACGAGGCGACCTTGCGGCTTGGCATTCAGCATGATGTCGCAGACGTCTACACAGCCCGTATCGTGCGTGAGATCCGCAACAAACTGACTGGTACAGCGCTTTATGTAGAGGTGGATTACTCAACTCAAATGTCTGAGGATTTGCTGACCGGTGAATTGGATCTGGCCCTTGTTTTCACACCGCGTCATTCTCTGGACATCCATATTGAACATGTGGGTGACATGAGCTTTGCGATGGTCAGTCACGTACCCCGAAATCTGGCCGATATCAGCACGGAAACCTATGTCTTCCCGAACGTCGCGCCTGCCTTTGCCCGTCTTCACAACCAGGTTCATCCCCGATTGGGTGAGGCACCGCTGGCCTCCGGACAGCCCAAGGCCGTATGCGACCTGATAGAGGCGACTGGCGGCGCGTCATATATCTCCGTCGCCAGTGCACGACAAAAACAGGCATCAGGCATATTTCATATCGTGCCTGACGCACCAATTCTGACCCAACCGGTCTATGCTGCCGTCCATGTCCGAAACCGGCACCTCGCGGCGCATGCCCGCATTTTGGCGGTTTTCAGGTCGGTGGTTGCGGCGAGCTAGTCCGGTTCAACTGGCCTCGTCGATAACATATTCGGCGGCGCGGAGGCCTGTCATATAGGCCCCGTGGGTCGTGCCCCGGTGATCAAAAAACGTGTGTTCACCGCACAGGAAGAGGCGACCCATGATCGGTTCTGCGAGGTCGTCGAACTGGTTCGGCCTGCCGCCTGGCCGTGTGTAGGAATAGGCACCCAGCGTGTGAGGGTCTTTCTTCCAGTGGGTGGTGAGGGCCTGAACCGGTTCACCGACCGCGTCCGCACCCCAGACGCCCCGTAACACATCCAGACCGTCTGCGATCATTTCCTCATCACTCATGGCGTCCGCAACAGGCGCATAGGCACCGACCGACAGTCCGAGGAAGATGTTTTCGTCGCTGAAAGTGCGGTAGTTGAGCCAGTAATTCCAGCGCCCTTTTTCCTCCGTCGCGATGCCGAAATACTGGGTTTCGATATCCCAGAACGGTTCTTCAAATTTCAACGCGAGCTTGGTGACAGAGTTGAACCCGATGGCCTCAATATTCTCTTTGTAGTCGCTGGGGAGAGGGGGATCGAATGCGATCTTGTCGGCTTTCAGAATGCCGATCGGAACGGAACAAACAACGTAATCGCCGGAGATGGCATCGCCATCCGTTTCTACAGACACGCCGCTGTCTGAATAACGAATGGTTTTCGCCTCAGTCGACAAGCGGATGTCCAAACCCTCGGTGAGCGGTTTCAGCATTTTGTCATAGCCGGTTGTGACGACGACATCCGGCAAGGGAAAGGCGTCCCCCTCATCGAAATAGGCGACTGAGAGATCTTCCATCGCAGCCCCCATCTGAAACTCTGTATAGGCGGAAAAGACCCATCGCATGGCCGGATCCTGCAAGACTTCATCGTAGAGGTCAGAGATAGCCGATGACAGATCCCGTTTGTCGTAGGTTTCAACCGCGTTATCCAGTTCTTCGATGATCTCGTACCAGGCCTCTGCAACCTCTGTCAGTTCCTCGTCGCTCCATTCGGTGCCATCGGCGTCAAAGGTGACGGCGTTGTCATCATCGGTGACCACATATTCCGAACTAACTGCATCACAGAGTTGCTTTGAGGGATTGTCTGGATGCGGTCCGTGGATCCAGCCGGCCCCCACCTCAAACGGTGCCCCCATTGACCAGTCCGTCAGGACGCGCCCGCCGATATGGGGTTTCGCCTCTACAACGATAACATTTGCGCCTTGTTTGCGAAGCGATTGGGCGGCCCCCAGTCCAGCGCAACCGGCACCGACAACGATAACGGTTTTGTCCGAGAGGGCGTCGGCCCTGGCGCGCCCGATCGATGTCGTGGCGAGCGCGCCGGTTGCCAGCAGGCTTGCCTTCAGAAAGCGCCGTCTGTTGATCTTTGATTGCTTTGGTAATTTGCGCATTTTACCATCCCCCTTCAGAAACACGACTATGCGCCATTGGGACCTCAGTTGAGAAGGGCATCCTCATACGGGAAGGTCGACAGGCGCTCAGTCCCGTCCTCCGTGATCAGAACTTGTTGTTCAATTTTGACACCGTTCGTTTCACCGACGGCACCGACATAGCTTTCCAGTGTGATTACCATCCCGGCCTCATACACCCCGTCATAAGGGGCGGGTTCGCGGAAAATGGGGTTCACGCGGGGATACTCGTCGCACATGCCAGCACCATGGGAAACGCAGGTATAGGCGTTCTCGTGGAATTCCTCTTCAACGGGATAGGCCGTCTTGGCCAGTTCTGAATAAGACAGGCCGGGGCGAATGAGCGTGATATTGTGCTCAACCTCCTCGACAGCGAGGCGATAGAGATGTTTTTGGCGATTGGAGGGTTGGCCCTTGCCACAGAAGAAGGTTCGGGAGATATCCGCGAAATAGCCGAACGGGCCGATCATATCGGTATCGATGCCGACGAGTTCGCCGTCTTCCAGTTTTTTTGGCGAGGCTTCCTGGCACCAGGGGTTGATGCGATGTCCGGAGGCGAGCATACGACCATCCTGCCAGTCACCATCATGGGCTATGTTCACATAGTTAAAGAGCGCGAGCAGTTCAGTCTCTCTCACGCCCGACCGGACATTGTCGCGCACCATGGAAAGACCCAGCTCCGCTACGTTGATCGCGTGACGCATGCAGGCTAGTTCCTCTGGCAGTTTGATCAGGCGTGCCCGTTCCGCAACACGGACGCCATCCAGCACTTCAAAACCCTTCGCTTCCAGTGCCTGGGTAATGCTGGGGTTAACATATTCAAAAGCAACACGGCGGTTCTCTGTCCCGATTTCCGAGAGATAATCGGCGACGTCACCGGCAAAAAGCTTTGCAACATCCGACAGGCTGTCTCCGCCATCGAAGAAAGAGATCGGACGGCCGGGAAGGGCGCGATCCACGACGGAAGGTGGCCCATAGGCACCATGCAGGATTGTCGGCCCTTCCAGCGAAAGAAAGACATAGCTGGTCGGAATATGGGTGTTGAAAAGTGCGTAAGTTCTGAAGTCGACCGCATATCGGATGCTGACCGGGTTGGTCAGAATAAGCACGTCAACGGCCTGCTTTCGCATCTCGTCGCGCAACTGTGCAAGGCGGTCCCTGCTGAGTTTCAAATGATCGATTTCCGGGGTGGGAAGGGGGGTAAAATTCGCAAGCATCCGGGCGCCTTTTTTGGGCAGGAGTGGGGCCGATAAACCAAATCCATCATTAGGATTGCTTGTGAAAAAAGTCGAGCATTGAATCGCGCGTATCCACGACAAAATATCGCAGGTCAGACGCGTAGGATCTCACAGATTTTTGGGAAGTGTCCTTCCTGAGAGATAGCTGACATTTCATTCCGGGGACATGGTTTACACAATTAGGCATTTTGGGGAGAGCCCGGATGCCTTGGAAGGAGTGTAAACCGATGGATGAACGCGTGCGTTTTGTCGCCCGCCTGTTGGAGGGTGAGCAGATGGCGTCACTGTGCCGGGAGTTCGGTATCTCGCGGGTGACGGGGTATAAAATTTTCGAGCGGTATAAGGAATGTGGCGTTGACGGTCTGCATGACCGCAGCCGTCGACCGTATCGGCATGCCAACAAGCTGCCCTATCAGATTGAGCGCTGTATTCTCGGGATCAAGCGGGAGTATCCAACCTGGGGCGCGCCAAAAATCCGCGACAAACTGCTGCGTGCTTTCCCGATCACTAGAGCGGGTTCCGTTTAGTCGGAATCGGTTTTGAGATTTCTACGAAGCATGATTCCCTGTTTTTATTTTGGAGACCGGGATTATGTCATCAGTCATTTCGATGGATTTGCGGGAGCGTATTTTTTCTTACGTTATTGCCGGTCACTCGTGCCGATCAGCGGCACGCCTTTACGGTGTCAGCCCAAGCTTTGCGATCAAGTTGATGCAGCGGTTCCGTCAAGGTCGCGGATTGTGCGGCCCTGGTCGTCGTCGTCCTGTCGGCACCGGGACGCTCGAACCCTATAGAGCGTTTGTCATTGACCTTGTCGATGCACAGCCCGATATCACGCTCAGGGAATTGGCGGACGAATTGAGTGCGACGCTGGGGGTTAAGACCAGCAAGGCGACGCTATGCCGGTTTCTGATTAAGGCGGGATACCGCTATAAAAAAAACGCTGCGGGCACGGGAACAAGAGCGCGCTGATGTGCGCCGCGCGCGTCATCACTGGATCATCCGGCGACAACCTCTCATGCGGCTCGACCCACATCGGCTTGTTTTTATTGATGAAACGGCGACCACAACCAAGATGACCCGGCTTAGAGGCCGCGCGCCCAAAGGCCAACGCCTTGTCATGCATACGCCGTTCGGTCATTGGCGCACGCAAACCTTTATCGCGGGATTGCGCTGCGGCGGCCTCACCGCACCATGGATCCTCAACGCCCCCATGACCAAGGTCGCCTTTGAGACCTATGTCGAGACACAGCTCGCCCCAACGCTGAGCCGAGGCGATGTCGTTATCCTCGATAATCTCGCCGCCCATAAAAGTGACCGTGCCGCTGAAACCTTGCACGACATCGGTGCATGGTTCCTGTTCCTGCCACCCTATTCGCCAGACCTGAACCCAATCGAACAAGCCTTCTCAAAATTAAAAGCCCATCTCAGAAAGGCCGAGGCCAGAACATTCGATGACCTTACAAACGCAACAGGGTCAATATGCGATCTCTTCACCGAAACGGAGTGCTGGAACTTCTTCGCAGGCGCTAACTATGCGTACGATTAAATGAAAACAACTCTAAGCCACCCGCGATCTCAACAGTGCACGCTGTGCTCGACCGCCACGGGTTGGTGGCCCGTCGCAAGCGGCGACGCCACAAAGCCGAAGGCACACCGCTTAGCGCCGCGACGGAAGCAAACGGGTTATGGTGCGCGGATTACAAAGGGGAGTTCCGGCTGGGCAACAGACAGTATTGCTACCCCCTCACGATCACAGATTACCGGACGCGCTATGTGCTGGCCTGCGAGGGACTGGAATCAACCAAATCAGACTTCGCCTTTTCCGTCTTTGAGCGGGTTTTCAAGGAGTTCGGCCTGCCCAAGGCGATCCGTACCGACAATGGCGTGCCCTTTGCCAGCCCACATGCGCTGTTCGGCCTGTCGAAACTGTCGGTCTGGTGGCTCCAGCTCGGGATCGATATCGAACGCATCAAACCCGGCAACCCGCAACAAAACGGACGTCATGAGCGGATGCACCTAACCCTCAAGCAGGAAACAACAAAACCAGCCGCCTTCAACTTCCTGCAGCAACAGGAACGCTTCGACAGTTTCGTCGAGGTTTACAACAATGACCGACCGCATCAGGCACTCGCTGGTGCCTATCCGGGCGAACTCTATACACCCTCGGTCAGGCCTTACGCACCACCTGCAGAGCCAGACTACCCCTTCCATGACAGAACCGTAACCGTCACACGCTGCGGACGTATCTGTATCGGGAAGCGAAAGATCAATCTGAGCCAGGTATTCGCAGGGCAGAAACTCGGCATTCGGGAGGTCGATGACCAGATCTGGCTGGTCTCGTTCATGCACTATGATTTAGGGTTCTTCGATGCCAACGAGAACAGAGTAGAGCCCACTCAAAACCCATTCGCGCCGGACAAGGTGTAAACCATGTCTCCGGTATAATCTGTAAACCATGTCTCCGGTATGGACCAAGGGGGCGATGGCTCCGGCGGTAGGACTCGAACCTACGACCTAGCGATTAACAGTCGCGTGCTCTACCAACTGAGCTACGCCGGATTAGCGCCGTGTCGCAACGCTAAATTTAGCGTTCGATGGACCGGGGTATAACAACCCAAATCCGGCTTGCCAAGAAGGATATTTCACTCTTTTTCGATTATCTTTCAAAGATCCAACGATCGCACTGCTAATGAAGGATGCAGCGTCAGTTTTAGCGGGTTGTCTGTCGAACTGCGGCAGAGGATCAGCCAGGGGTCGCGTGGTGGCGGGATTTCCCGGTCGAGACGAAGCCCAGGCCTTTTGATAAATTTTCTCAGGGTGAGGGCACTATCCCATTTTCCGTTGATAAGGCCTTCGGCCGCAGCGACCGTGGAAGTGACATGGGTCCTCTGCGTCCAGGCTGATAGATCCGTGTAACTTTCCGTTGCCGGTTGCAATGCAATGCTTATAGGTGCGACCACGCCGTCCCGCGTCAGGATGGCAAGAGGCTGGCTCTCAGCAATGAACATATCAACAATCTCAAGGTCCATTGCGTATTTACCCCGTCCGACGACATGGCCGCATTCCGGGTGAACTCCACAAATCAGGATGTAGTCAGCATCCCGCTGTTCAATCGCGTCGAGGGCTGGTGTAAACTCATGACAAAACAGAAGGTTAACGTCGGTGAATTGTCTCGCCATACAATAGCGGCGTGCGATGTATCCGTGATTGCTATCCTCCGGACCCAGGGTGGCGATTGTTGCTTTTTTATTCATACCTGCACAAAACTCTGACGCGTTACATCCATTTTGGTGACCGCCAAAGGACAGTCTGTGGGCAATCCTCGCATTCTTACCTGGAGATGTGAATTTACTTTGGGCTGGATGATCTGTTGACTAGGATCGGCCGCAAACAAAAAAGGATAGGGTCGCCCCGTGAAAACCGCGAGCTCGGTGAGAACTGTCGTAGAAAACGGGCTGTGTATTGGCTGTGGGTTATGCGCGGCCCTGGGGCCTTATGAGATGGCCTATACGCCGGAAGGGCGGCTGCGACCCCGACACACAGGGGGTGAGGGCGGTGACGAGGCGATTTTGCGCGCATGTCCCGGTGTCCTGTCCATTCCCAATTCAGAAACTGGATCGAAGACCGACATGATTTGGGGAAGTTATGAGCGCATCGAAAGGGCCTGGGCCGGGAATGCAGAGGTTCGATATCGCGCGGCCACCGGTGGCGTGCTGACGGCGCTTGGCATGTATCTGCTTAACAGCGGACAGGTTCGTTTCATTCTGCACTGCGCGGCTGATACGGACCGACCGATGCGCAGTCGCTGGATCCTCTCTTCCACGCCGGAAGAGGTTCTTGAGCGCGCGGGATCCCGCTATGGACCAAGTGACACTCTGGCAGGTCTTGAGGCCGCTCTTTCCAGGGAAGAGCCCTTCGCCATCATCGCCAAACCCTGTGATGCCGGCGCGGTCCGGGCGCGCGGCCAGGATGACCCACGGATTGGACGGTATCTAAAGTCCATGTTGGTTATGGTCTGCGGGGGTGCGTCGGATCTTGGCAAATCTCAGCGGTTTTTGGATCAGAATGAAGTCGACGAAAAAGATCTGACGCTCTTTCGCTACAGGGGATATGGCAATCCGGGGCCAACCCGCCTTGAAACCCGGACCGGGCGAGCGTATGAGACAACATATCAGGACATGTGGGGGGATGAGACCGGCTGGCGGATCCAGTCTCGCTGCAAGATCTGCCCGGATGCTCTGGGGGAGGCGGCGGATATAGCGGCATCGGACATCTGGCCCGGCGGCAGTCCGACGGGTGAAGACGAAGGGTTCAATGGTGTCATTACAAGAACCAAAGCCGGGGAATGTCTTTATCAGGAGGCCCTGAAAGCGGGTGCCCTTGTCTCGGATGGTCCGATGACAGCTGAGGCGCTGAGCGATACTCAACCCCATCAGGTGACCAAGAAACAAGAGCTCGCGGCCCGTCTGCGTGGCATGGCCAGTGCTGGATCACCGGTCATTGCCCATAAAGGCTTGCGGATCGATGATCTCGACAACGGTGATCTGTCAGAAGAAGAGGGAACGCGGCAACGCATCCAGAACGGCCGCTTTCGCGAAGAATTGCCCGATTGAGAACTCTTAGGTTATGCGGTGCTGATAGAGAAGGTCGTAATGGGGTTTCATCCGGCGGTGGACGCGCTGAACACGAACCGGTGCGTCGGCGACCTCCACATAGGTTCTTTCCTGCCGCACCAGCCCGGTTGATTTGGCCAGATTGTGGTGAAACGATCCGCCGTCCCACCAACTGTGTTCTGAGGGATCGCCGCCTGCTTCCCAGGTAAGAGCCTCGGGTAAGAACGGAATGCCGACAGCCTCACAGAAAGCGGCCACCATCTTCTCCGGATCCTCCAGCAGATCGTCACTGTCTATGACCGCGGGCGGCTGGCCGTTCAGGGCGGACAGCAGGTCAAACAGGGCCCGTTGCTCGGGAAAGCCCACCTCTGATTCATCAAAGTCCGGCCATTTATTATACATGGACGAGATTGTCTTTGCGGGATCGCGGATCAGGAAGGCATGGGTCATTTTGGCCAGGAATTCCGGCGTCCACATGTGATTGATGTAATGGGGAAAATCTTTGAGGAAGACCGGGCCTATTTGCGCACGGGCCTGAATATCGTCCCAGACTGATTCCAGCGTCAGGCCCGGGGTCGTCTTGTCGCCCTCCGAAAAGCGGGGCCAGAGTGGATCTTCCCCCTGATACCAGGCCTCTCCAAATGGCTCATGAAGACAGTCGAGATCACCGCGCTGGCGCATCATCCATTCAAAGGCGGTTGAGGTAGAGCGGGGAATGGCCCAAAGGGCGATGATCTTATGCATTCAATTGATCCAGCAAGGTTCCGTGTTTGCCAACAGGCCCGATTCCAAGATCCCGGAATATGGCCCAATAGAGGGCGGTATCGTGACCAACGACCGGTTTGCCAAGCTGGCTTTCCAGATGCGGGGTCAGTTGCAGGGGGCGCTCGGGCACATTGTCCGGTCCGCTTCGGAAATTACACATCCCGTTGATCAGATAGGCATCCGCGTTTGGTGCCTTCTCGGCGACGTACTGAAAACTCTTCTCTGCCAGATCACCATCAAAGATCCAACGCTTTGCGTTTATCGCATCCTGGCTTTCAAACCAGCCCTGATCGTGAAAATTCCCGGCCCATAACACGTCAAAGCCCGCCTCTTTCAGGAACCCGACTGTGCCCTGCCACCAGTCCGGCCAGTGATAAGCGGCGTTTAAGGCCACTTTCTCAACATTCAGGGCCCGCAACGCCTCAACCATGGCATAGCCGGCCATGTTGAATTTCAGGCCGTACCTGTCAGAGAGGTCCGCGCAGTGCTGCCTTATTCCGTCAACGCCAAGTCCGCTGGCGTGAACCCAGTTTGACCCGACCTGGCCCGCGACCTGAACCCCGTTGCGCTTCATGCAGTGAACGAAGTCTTCCAGCATGCCGAAGTTTCGTTTCCTCTGGTCCAGCCCATGTGCATAGTCAGGATCATGAAGCATCCAGCCATGGACGCCCACACTTCGAGGCGCGATGCGCAGAAAATCTGAAGGTGCGGCGTCGAAATCAAAGGGCGGGCAGGTGAATCCAACCTGATGCGGAAACAGCCGTTGTTCCGCCGTCCAGTTCTGCGGCATCGCCAAGCTCTGTGTCATTTCGCCCGTTCCAAACCGTGATTTCTTAAGAGTTAACCTAACCTTAGAAATCAATTCCTGACCAGCGTTCAGACAGTACGGCAATGCATAATTTCTCGACAGGCAGACCAGGGAGCAGGAGCCTCAACTGTGAGGGTCGACGGGTCCTTTGCCCAGAAAGACTAAGACCCTTCTTTAAGGGCGGCGTAAGTACCTTGCAGCGAGAGGGTCACGGTCGCGGTTTTATCGTCCCGGTTGCGCCAGAACCAACCGTGGGCGCCATCAAAGGCAGCGACGAAGCTCCCCTCGGACCCTGATGAACCGCGCCCTTTCTCGTAGCTAATGGACTCACCGTTGCCATGTGCATGGAGGTCGTAATTCACGCGACCACCGGATACTGCCATTGTGAAGGCGACTTCGTCACCTTCCTTCATGGTCAGTTTCACTTCATAGGTGTCGCCGGGGTTCAATGTGAATTCAACCACGTCGCCCTGGCCCTGAGCGTAGGCATTGGAGATAAGCAATCCTGACAAGCTACTGGCGAGGGTTTTGAACAGGTTCGGTATTTGACTGTGGTGCTCGTCGTTCTCGAACTCTTCTTGTAGTTCCAGTCTGATCTCACCCATTTCAGTAAGGCCGAGCACCTTACCAACCCCAGTCGGATCGACGGCATATTCGGCGGGCAGAACAACTGTGACCGCCAAAGCAATCGCGGTCACAAACGCTATGACAGAAGACCGCGCAAGCTGTGCTTTGGAGGGCAGGTCTTTCAGATCCGGTTTTTCTTCGTAAAGCATTTTCTACTGTCCTGCGTCAAAATAGATATAGCCGTGAATTTGCTCGGCCATGAAATAGACCCCTGCAATTGCCAACAGGATATTGGCATAGAATCCCTGACGTATGAACGCATCCCTCCGACGCCAATACCCCATCAGGATCAGAATAGCACCCAAGGCCAGAAGCTGGCCAATTTCGACGCCAACATTGAAAGCCAGGAGGTTTGCCAGCAGGCCATCCTCCGAGATTTGGTACTCCATAATTTTGCTGGCAAGACCGGTGCCGTGTAGCAGGCCGAAAATCAGAGTCGCGGCTTTTGTATTCGGCTGAAAGCCAAGCCATTTCCTGAACAGTCCCATGTTGTCCACGGCCTTGTAAATAACACTGAAACCAATGATGGCGTCGATTATGTAGGCATTGATACCCCAGCCATACCAGACGCCCAGCAGCATCGTAATTGAGTGGCCAAAGGCAAAAAGGCTCACATAAATTGCCACGTCTTTCATTTTGTAGAGGAAAAACACGACGCCCAGCAGGAACAGGATGTGGTCGTACCCTGTGATCATGTGTTTTGCGCCAAGATAGGCAAAGGGGATCAGCTTCACCCCCCAGATTTCCTGGATGTAACCGGCATCCCGTGGTGTTACATTATGTGCCAGCGCGGTTGCTGTGAGCCAAAGTGAGAGGGCGATCGTAAACATTGCGACAAGTGCGGACCGCCGGACAATAGTGTATTGGCGCTCCCGCAGGTTTGATATCATTCCAGAGATACTCCTGATGTAATTGACATAGTCGGGCCGGTCTTCGGCCCGGTTCTCTGTCAAATACGTGTCGGTCGATCTGTTTGGTCGAGTTCAGGGATAGACCATGTGCATCGGCCTGTCGTTGCATACAAGTGCTTCAGTCGAGGACTTGAACCGGATTTATCCGACACTTAGCAACCAGAAATTCAAACCATTGGGTTTCTGAGAGACTGGAGGCCCGGACCGGAATCGAACCGATGTACAAGGATTTGCAATCCTCTGCATGACCACTCTGCCACCGGGCCTGTGCCTTTCAATCTGTATGAAGATCGTATGGACGGGGCGAGTGATAGCGATGTTCCGCCGGGATTACAATATTGGAAAACAGGGTCGAAAAGATTGAGGATCAGAAACCGTGTGATTGCTTATTAAACGACGGCTTTCTATAACTCGTATCTGTCTGTTATATCGTTTATGGTGGGGTTCTGAACGCGGGTTCGGGGTCTCTGTTTTGACATTGGGGGGTTTAGATGGATTTCGCTGTTGCGCGACAGAATATGGTCGAGAGCCAATTGCGTCCGAACAAGATTACGGATGACCGGATTATTGCCGCAATGCGCACGGTTCCTCGTGAGGTCTTTGTTCCCAAGGCCAGGCAGCATCTTTCCTATCTGGATGAAGATGTCGCATTGGAACCGGGCCGGTTTCTGACGGAACCCCGCCTGATCGCTACCATGATCCAGGCGCTCGAAATCAGGGCCGATGACGCTGTTCTGGTTGTCGGCGCGGGAACCGGTTATGCCGCTGCCATTATTGGTCAAATTGCCAATACAGTGCTTGCCCTGGAATCAGAGCCGCAATTGGCCGCCTTGGCGTCCAGTCAGGCAACAAGTCTCGGGTATGACAATGTCATCGTTCTTGAAGGGAATTTGACCGCGGGTTGGCCGGATGAGGGGCCTTACGATGCGATCCTGGTGGATGGCGCTGTCTCGGAAATCCCCGAGGCGTTGGTTGCCCAAGTCAAAGTTGGTGGTCGGCTGGCGACCGTTGTAAAGACGAGCGAGCCGGTCGGTCAGGTCGTTGTGGAAACAAACACTGGTGCGACCATGGCGCATCGGGTGGTTTGTGATGCCGCAATCCCGTATCTCGAAGGGTTTGAACCCAAACCTGCCTTTCAGTTTTGACCCTATTCGGGACTGACCAAGATGCGCATTGAAGTTGAAGAATTGCGGGACCGTATCCAAAGCGGTGACAGGCCGGTCGTTTTGGATGTGCGGGAAGACTGGGAGAGGGACGTCGCCTCACTCGAAGGTACATTGAATATTCCAATGGCCCAAATCCCTGCCCGTATGTCAGAAGTTACAAAAGACGAACCGGTCGTTGTTATGTGCCACCATGGTGCAAGGTCGTGGCAGGTAACCGCCTTCTTGATGCAGCAAGGCTTCACGAATGTAGAGAATCTCGAGGGCGGCATCCACGCCTGGGCAGAGCGAATCGATCCGGCGACACCGCGATACTAAAATTCACCTCTTAAAAATAACTGAATATTTGGAAATACTACAGTATTTCGGCCGGTTTTATTTGTTAAAATTTGGTTTTATTTTGTTATGGCGACACTATTTTCGACTTTTTATTTAAAATACTGGTCATTTGCTGGTTAACGCGGCTAAGATCTTGTTTGCTTGGGCATTGAAATACAGAGCGTTTTGGCTAGATACCCATTGCAGAGCAGGGCTGTATCGACTTATAGACTAATGACACGGATCAGTGGTTGGAAAGATGGTAGGATGACTGGGAAGGCAATGGTTTTGAAACAATTTCGCTTCTCGCTTATGGCGGCAACAATTCTGGCTGCCGGTTCAGCCGGTTTCGGGGTCACGGCTTCCGCTCAGACACTGACCGAAGTGTTGGTGGCAACGTATCAAAACAACCCGACGCTGCAATCTGAACGGTCAACCCTGGCCGCTGGTGACGAGGCCGTCCCCCAGGCGCTTGGCCGCTGGCGTCCGAACGTGGATCTGGTCGGCGACTACGGTGTCCGGCGCAACCGCGGCAATCAGCTGAACGCTGATAGCACGCGCGATTTCTATTCAGGTGGCCTGCAGGTCACACAGAACCTGTATGAGGGTGGGGAGACCGAGGCCCGCGTAAAGCTGGCGGAGGCCGATATCAAGGCTGACCGCGCCCGCCTTTTGGAAACCGAACAGGACATCCTGTTTGACGCGACGACCGCCTATGTAAACGTTTTGCGTGACAAGGCTGTCCTTGATTTGAATGGTCAGAACGAAGAGCGTCTGTCGCGACAGTTGGAAGCAACGAGAGATCGCTTTGAAGTCGGCGAAGTGACGCGGACCGATGTTGCGCAGGCTGAATCACGCCTTTCCGGGGCCCGTGCCAGCCGGATTGCTGCTGAGGGCGACCTTGAAGTCAGCAATGCGTTCTTCGAGCAGGTGGTGGGTGTCGCGCCGGGAAGCCTGACGGTACCTGACAATTTGCCGGAATTGCCGGAGAGCCGGGAAGCCGCCGTTGATATGGCGTTGTCAAACAATCCCAGTGTTCTGGCCAGCCAGTTTGACCTTGAATCCGCTGAACATACTGTCCGTGTTCAGGCCTCTGATCTGTTGCCGAGTGTGGACCTGATCGGTACGGCAACACGGGACCGAAACGTGTCTGCAGAGGATGTGACACTGAAAGCCCTGGCCCTGACGGCGACAGTGACTGTGCCAATCTATCAGCAAGGCATCGAGACCAGTGAAATTCGTGAGGCCCGTCAGCTTGCGGTCACCTCGCAGCGCGATATCGACAATGCACGACGCCTGGCGATTGAAGACGTAACGTCAGCCTGGGAGGTTTACATTTCCCGGATTGCTCAGATTGAAGCACAGAATGATGAGGTCCGTGCGTCCCAGATTGCCCTTGAGGGGGTTGAACAGGAAGCGGCTGTCGGATCCAGAACCGTTCTTGATGTTCTGGATGCTGAACAGGAATTGCTGGACGCCAGGGTGAACCTTGTTGAAGCAAGGCGCGACCAGATCGTCGCCCATTACGCCCTGATCGCTTCAGTCGGGTCTATGACGGCCGCTGGTCTTGAGCTTCCGGTCGAAATTTTCGATCCAACGGACAATTATTCTAACGTCCGCAACAAGATCTACGACGCCGAAACCTGGAACGAGCTCTATCCCGGTATTATTGGCGGCGACAAGTAAAGTAATTAGCCTTGCATTGGAGTGTGAATCGGCTCTGTGTTGTCCTAGAACAAGAGTATATGACACGATACACATGCCTGAAGGCATTGACGTATCGATCTGTATTTAACGGGGCCAAGGTCGAATTATGAGCGACGCGCAACAAGAACCCTCAATGGAGGAGATCCTTGCGTCGATCCGAAAGATCATTTCGGAAGACGGTGAAGAGGATCAAGATGATGATGCGAGTGATGTAGCCGCCGATCTTGATGAGGCCACGGAGCCCGAACCAGAACCTGAGCCGGAACCTGAGCCCGAGCCTGAACTTGAACCAGAGCCCGAACCGGAGCCTGAACCAGAGGAAGAGCCGCTGGTCCTCGAAGAGGAAGAAGAAGAGCTTCTTCTTCTCGATGAGGAAGAGGACTATCCGGAAATCGAGTTTGCCGATCCGGAACCAGAGCCTGAACCCGTGTTCGAACCGGAACCCGACCTTGTTCCATTGGCACCGATTGCAGGGCCTGAACAGCCAGACGAGCCGATTATTTCCCAACCTGCCGCGGCGGCGGGGGCGGCGGCGTTCCTGTCCCTCGAACAGTCCATTCGGATGGGACAGACCGGCGAGACCCTCGAAGATGTGGTAAAGGGGCTCCTCCGTCCCATGCTGCGCAACTGGCTGGATGAAAACCTGCCGGACATGGTGGAAAATCTTGTCAGGGCCGAAATTGAAAAGATGGCAGGTGGCGCCAGGCGTCGCAGTGAAAGTCGAGACTTCCTTGACGACTAACCTCTGACATTTTACCCCTAGCCCAGTTTTGTTCGATCGGCGGTCTTTGACCGCCGTTCACATGTCAGTCTCATCCAAACCGAATGAACGGAGCGGCGCCAATACGCCGAAAACCTTGATGCTTGAGAAGTCTTATAAGCCCGAAGAAGTCGAAACCCGTCGCTACCAGGAATGGGAAGAGGGCGGCTATTTCCAATGTGGAAAGCGATCGGATGCGGACACCTATACAATCGTGATCCCACCACCGAATGTGACGGGCAGCCTTCATATGGGCCATGCGCTGAACAACACGTTGCAGGACATTCTGATCCGGTATCAACGTATGAATGGCTTGGACGTCTTGTGGCAACCAGGGACCGATCACGCGGGTATTGCAACCCAGATGGTCGTAGAGCGCCAATTGGCTGCCAATAATGAGCCTGGACGTCGCGACATGGGCCGCGAAGCCTTTCTGGAACGTGTCTGGCAGTGGAAGGCGGAAAGCGGCGGGACGATCACAGGTCAGCTGCGCCGTCTGGGAGCATCCTGTGACTGGAGCCGTGAGCGCTTTACGATGGATGAAGGCCTCTCCAAAGCGGTGCTGAAAGTCTTCGTTCAGCTCTACAAAGAAGGACTGATTTACCGCAA
The DNA here is from genome assembly GCA_963691885.1 of Alphaproteobacteria bacterium. GTDB lineage: Bacteria > Pseudomonadota > Alphaproteobacteria > UBA8366 > Aestuariispiraceae. The sequence goes on along the minus strand of OY829843.1, from coordinate 4,323,982 downwards.
CAAGCGTCTGGTTAACTGGGATCCGGCGCTTGAGACAGCGATCTCGGATCTCGAGGTCCAGCAGCAGGAAGTGAACGGCAATCTCTGGTATTTCCGCTATCCTGTTGAAGGGGAAGAGGGGACCTATCTGACCGTTGCTACCACCCGCCCGGAAACAATGCTTGGCGATAGTGGGGTTGCTGTTCATCCCGATGATTCCCGCTATGCCCATCTCATTGGCAAGAATTGTATTCTGCCGCTGGTTGGCCGCAAGATCCCGATCGTTGCAGATGAATATGCCGATCCTGAGCAAGGTTCAGGCGCGGTCAAAATGACACCTGCCCATGATTTCTATGATTTCGAGGTTGGCCTTCGCCATAACCTTGAAATGATCAACATCATGACACCAAAGGCCAAACTGAACGATAGTGTCCCGGAGAAATACCGGGGCATGGACAGGTTTGAGGCCCGCAAGGTCATTGTCGCCGATATTGAGGCGCTCGGCCTTTTGGAGAAGATCGAAGATCACGTCCATATGGTTCCCTTTGGCGACCGGGGTGGGGTTCCTGTCGAGCCCTATTTGACCGATCAATGGTTCGCTGACGCGGAAACGCTTGCAAAACCGGCGATTGAAGCGGTTGAACAAGGGCGGACAAAGTTCGTTCCCGAAAACTGGTCCAAGACCTATTACGAATGGATGCGGAATATTCAGCCCTGGTGTATTTCCCGCCAGCTCTGGTGGGGGCATCAGATTCCCGCTTGGTACGGTCCTGACGGCGAAATCTTTGTTGAAGAGGCAGAGAGTGACGCCTATGCCGCCGCCAGCCGCCATTATGCTGAAAAAGGCGATGTCGAACTGGTCAAGCGCCTGGAACAAGGCGAAGGCCTGGTGCGGGACCCTGACGTTCTGGACACCTGGTTCTCGTCCGCTCTTTGGCCATTTTCCACTTTAGGATGGCCCGATAAGACTTCGGAACTACAGCGCTTTTACCAAACCGACGTTCTGGTAACCGGGTTTGACATCATTTTCTTCTGGGTTGCCAGAATGATGATGATGGGCATGCATTTCATGGAAGAAGAGCCCTTCCATACGGTTTATGTTCATGCGCTTGTCCGGGACGAAAAGGGCCAGAAGATGTCCAAGTCCAAGGGCAATGTTATCGACCCACTGGTGCTGATTGACGAATATGGCGCAGACTCGTTGCGCTTCACGCTGACGGCATTGGCCGCGCCGGGTCGTGATGTGAAACTGTCGACCTCCAGGGTTGAGGGATATCGGAACTTCATTACCAAGCTGTGGAGTGCCGCGCGGTTCTGCGAGATGAACGAATGTTGCCCGGTGGCCGGATTTGATCCAGCGAGTGTTGAGCAAACGGTTAACAAATGGATTGTCGGTGAGGTTGCGAAGGCAGAAGAGGCGATCCGGTCCGGTATTCTCTCCTATCGTTTTAATGATGCCGGATCCTCGGCCTATCAGTTCGTCTGGAATATCTTCTGCGATTGGTACATTGAATTTGCGAAACCGCTGTTCAGTGGGGCCGACGAGGCGGCAAAGGCTGAGACACGGGCCACAGCGGCCTGGGCACTGGAACAGATCCTGCTCCTGCTCCATCCCATGGTTCCCTTTGTTACAGAGGAATTGCACGAAAACCTGCTGGGGAACGGTCGGGAAAAGCCGCTGATCGTCTCTGACTGGCCGAAATATGATCAAGGCCTTCGGAATGCTGAGGCGGATGCCGATATGGCCTGGGTCATTCGGATGATCACGGAAATCCGTTCTGCCCGTTCTGAAATGAATGTACCGCCATCGGCTGAGCTGGACGCCCTTGTGGTTGAAGGGGCTGATGCGGTTCTGCCGCGGGCGGAGAGGTATGGTGATCTGATCAAGCGCATGGCGCGTTTGAAAGACATTACCGCTGCTGAAGAGGCCGTTTCCGGCGCCTTGCAGGTCGTGCTCGACGACGGCGTACTCGCCCTTCCGCTTGCCGGTGTTGTCGATTTCGCCCAGGAAAAAGCCCGTCTTGAAAAGGCAGTGGCCAAGGCCGATGGCGAAATCATGAAGCTGGACAAGAAACTGGGTAATCCTGGCTTCCTCGCGAAGGCACCGGATGCTGTTGTTCAGGAAAACAAGGAACGCCTGGCAGATGAGCGGGCGGCCAGGGACAAACTGACCGAGGCTCTCGCCCGGATCAGCGCGGCGATGTAATCGGCGATCGGATGTCTGGCTGAAAGGCGGGAGTGGGTCATGGCCAAGTTGTATTTTTATTACTCGACCATGAATGCCGGGAAGAGCACCATCCTGTTGCAGTCCAGCTACAACTATCGCGAGCGGGGCATGAGAACGCTGCTCTTTGCCGCTGCCCTCGACGATCGGTACGGGAAGGGAAAAATCGCGTCGCGCATCGGGCTGGAGGCGGAGGCCTTTCTTTTCGACGGGGAAACCGATCTGTTTGATCAGGTTCAGCCCGAACATAACCGTGACCCAATTGCCTGTGTTCTGGTGGATGAGGCACAGTTCTTGACCCGGGCCCAGGTCTTTCAGCTCTCAGATGTCGCAGATGACCTTGGGATTCCCGTCATTGCCTATGGATTGCGCACAGACTTCCTGGGTCGTCTGTTTCCCGGCAGTGAAGCCTTGCTGGCGATATCGGATGAAATGCGCGAGGTGAAGACGATCTGTCATTGCGGCAAGAAGGCGACGATGGTGGTGCGTCGGGACGGCGACGGCAATGTCCTGACCGAAGGGGCCCAGGTCGTCATTGGTGGCAACGACACATATGAAACCTTTTGCCGCAAACACTGGAAAGAACTGGTCGGTCCAAAGTTCTAGGCCTTATTTCCGGTTCGACAAAACACCTTGAAAATCCACGCTTTTCGCTGGTTTGTCCTTTGGTGAACACGTAGGCTTCACGCGTGCTCTGATTGCTTGATGAAAGGATAGTCGATGCGTGTCGCCCTCGGTGGTTTTCAACACGAAACCAACACCTTTGCCCCCTTGAAAGCGACCTATAGGGATTTTGAGCAGGCGGATGCCTGGCCAAAACTGACAGCGGGGGACGAGCTTTGGGACGAGATAGCCGGGGTGAACATCCCGATTGCTGGGGCGGCTGATCTTTTAAGGTCACGGGGTGCGGAGCTCTATGGTCTGTGCTGGTCTTCCGCGTCGCCATCAGCCCATGTAACCGAAGACGCCTTTGAACGCATCTCCGCCCTTATGCTGTCGCGGTTGAAAGAAGCCGGCCCTCTGGATGCCGTGTATCTGGATCTTCACGGGGCGATGGTGTGTGAGCACCTTCAGGACGGCGAAGGGGAATTGCTGCGCAGGGTCCGTGCGGTTGTCGGCCCCAAAATACCAATTGCGGTGTCTCTGGATCTCCATGCCAATGTGACGCCAGAGATGGTCGAACATGCCGACGTGATAGAGATTTACCGCCATTATCCCCATACGGATATGGCAGAAACCGGGTCGAGGACCGCAGCCCATCTGACGGCCATGGTGAACGAGGGTCGTCGCTATGCGAAGGCGTTCCGGCAGGCTGAGTTCCTGATTCCGCTCAACTGGGGTTGCACGTTCCATGCGCCCGCCCAGGATTTGTACGGGGCAGGGCTCACCAGCCTTTTGGTTGATCCTGTCGCGAGCCTTTCTTTCGCAGTGGGGTTCCCACTGGCGGATATCCATCATTGCGGCCCCGCGATTGTTGCCTATGGGCCAAACCAGGCCGTTGCGGATCAGGCCGCGGATGCGATGATTGGCCTTGTCCACGCGGCGGAGAAGGATTTTGCCGGTAAAATATTTGATCCGGTCTCTTCGGTGCGCGAGGCCCGAAGCCGCGCGTCAAGCCGCCCCATCGTCATTGCTGACACCCAGGACAACCCGGGTGGCGGTGGGCCAGGGGATACGACCGGCATGCTGCGCGCCTTGTTGCAGGAAAAGGCAGTGGGCAGTCTGATCGGCGTCTTCACGGATCCCGAGACCGCTGAGGCCGCGCATTTTGCCGGGCCGGGCAGTCGTATGAAGGCCCAGATTGGTGGCAAGTACTTTCCGGGGGACACACCAGTCGAGATGGAAGTGGGAGTCCTCTCCATCGGCGACGGGGTTTTCAAGGGCACCGGACCGATGTGGGGTGGCGCCAATTTTCAACTGGGCCAGATGGCACTGCTCGACTGTAACGGTGTGAAAGTCGCCATCGCATCAAAGCCAATGCAGGCGGGTGATCAAGCCATGTTTCGGCATTTGGGCGCGGAACCGACCGAACACCACACTGTTGTCGTGAAAAGCTCTGTCCATTTTCGCGCTGACTTTCAGCCGATTGCTGAGCAGGTCCTGATCGCCGCCGCGCCCGGTCCGGTTTATGCAGACCCGGCAACACTCGACTGGTACAATCTGCGCCCTGGCATTCGCAAGAAACCTATGCAGGTATCATAGTTCTTGGCGATCCGGTCGGACTCTAGTTTTCTGTCTGTTTCAAAAAGCGGTCCCAAGATCTTGTAACATAAAGTGTTTTCAGAGAATGACCGCCTGGATGGGAACAATACTCCAGGATCTTGCCATCCGGGTTCTCGCGGCTGCTGCATTCAAGCCCGGCGTCTTCATAGACCTCCGGTGGGGTGTTGTAGCCGCCGAGTTCTGCATACATCGACAGGGTTTTTGTGACTGAGCCTTGATGGGTGTCGGCGATCGGGCGCCCTTCGATCGGCACTACTGGATCCGAGGTTCCGTGAATATGACTAACATTGGCAGGAGGTGCGGGACATGTGTCTGGCACAGGGGCCCAGAAGGTTCCGGAAATTGGTACAAAGCCGATAAACCGTTCGCTCATTCGACAGGCAAGATTCCAGACCGTCATGCCCCCGCCTGAAAACCCGCTGACCATGATTTTGTCTGGATCGATACCGTGTTTTGAGACGAGTTCGGTCAGTAACTTATCAAAATAATCGAATTCGACTTCGGGTCTGTTAGAGGGGTTGTCCGGAATGGCCCAGCCTCTATAAGCCGATTTTGGTGCGACAAGGGCGAGCCCCATATCGGCAACGGCCTTTCCCATGTTCTTGTTTCGCATGACGCCGGCAGCGCTGCCGCTATAGCCGTGAAGGTAGATGATTGCGCCCGGCTTCTTCGCCGGGTTGGTCGCGGGGTCGGGCATGCGGATGCGATAGGTTCTCTCACCAATCAGGCAATCTTCATCAACGCCGCATGTATAGGCGGTTGTCGGGTTGAAGAGGGATGCAAACAACAATGAAACAGAAACGATCAATACGCTGCGCAAGTCACACTCCTGAACTGAATATCTTCAATTGATGCCGGAGTGTAGTTGAAACCGTTCGGAGTTTCTCTTCACAATCTCGTTGGCATAAGGATTGATTGTATGGGTTAGGGCGCAGCAGCCAATTGGCACCAGACAGGTGTATGATCGCTCGGTTTTTCTTTGCCCCGGGGCGTCTTGTCGATCTCGCATTCTTCCAGCAAATCAGCGGCTTGCGGCGTCAACAGCAGATGATCAATCCGGATGCCTTCATCCTTTTGCCAGCGCCCCTGTACATAATCCCAGTAGGAATACTGATGGGTTGCATTTGGGTGCAGGGACTTCCAGGCCTCGGTCAGACCCAGATTGAGAAGGGTGAAGAAGCGCGACCGGCTCTCAGGTCGGAACAGCGCGTCGTTGGACCATTTGACCGGGTCATATACATCGTCTTCAGAGGGGATGACATTGTAGTCACCGCCAAAGACCACCGGTTGCTCCATTGGTAACACCGTATCGCGAATATGATCGGTCAGACGATCCATCCAGGCGAGCTTGTAATCGAATTTCGGGCCGTCGACCGGGTTGCCATTTGGCAGATAGATTGACGCGACACGCACGCCCTTGATCGTGCCTTCGATATAGCGGGCCTGTTCATCCTCTGCGTCACCGGGCAGACCCTTCACGACATCCTCAATCTCGTGCAGGGAGAGGATCGCAACGCCGTTATACGATTTCTGACCAAAAACCGCGGCCTTATACCCAAGCGCTTCGAATTCCAGGTACGGAAAGTCCGGTTCCTGGCATTTCAATTCCTGCAACAGGACAACATCCGGTTTGGCCTCTTCCAGCCATTCTGTGATGCGCGCCAGCCTGGCCTTTACGGAGTTTACGTTAAACGTCGCAATTTTCATCGGGGATACATCCTGGTCAAAAAAGCAAAAGCCCGCTCGGTCAAGCGGGCTTGGATGCTAACATGGCAAACAGCGGCGTAAAATATCAGATCACCACGTCATATGGCGAAAGATGTGCCGCAGCCACAGGAAGACGCCGCGTTCGGGTTGTTTATCGTGAAATAAGACCCGACCAGTTCGTCCTTATAATCGACCTGTGAACCGGCGAGGAGATCCATAGAGACTTCATCGGTCACCACCTTTACGCCCTCGCGCTCAAAAACGAGGTCGTCGGGTGTAACCTTGCTATCAAAGGAAAAGCCGTATTGATAACCGGAACATCCACCACCCGACACCGTGACGCGCAGCATCAGGTCAGCTTCGCCCTCAGCCTCGATCATGGTTGCAAGCTGTGATGCGGCGCTTTCTGAGATTTCAAGCACACGGGGTCCGCTCGCCTTCGGCGCTGCAAACGGGTCATCCTGATCCAGTGAAGAGAAGTTTTCCATCGTACGACCTTATCACCTAAAAGTTCTCTTGTCCCCTGTATGTAAGATGTCGCATTTGCAAGTCAATCGCAATTCTGGGCACAAATGCAGTGATTAACGCTTGGCAACGTGACCGAGCGTCGAGAATCGATGATACAAGCAGAATTCAGCGCCCAATGAACCTGGAAAGTGGCATTCTTTGAACAAAGACAATAACAATCAGAATGCCTTGTTAGGTTCACAGGGCAGGGCGCCCTGGGCAACGCTGTGGGAAAACTCCAAGGGCCGGTATTACCCGGAAGAAGCTTCTGAAACGCGCACTCCTTTTCAGCGGGATCGGGACAGGATTATCCATTCTGCGGCATTTCGTCGGTTGATGCATAAGACACAGGTCTTTGTTTCCCCCACAAAAGATCACATCCGGACTCGCCTGACACATTCACTGGAAGTTGCCCAAATAGCACGATCACTTTCAAGATCTCTGCGTCTTGATGAAGACCTTACAGAGGCGCTCGCGTTAAGCCACGACCTCGGCCATCCGCCATTTGGCCATTCTGGCGAGGATGCGCTGAATGAGGTTATGGAGCCGTTTGGGGGCTATGATCACAATGATCAGGCCTTGCGGATTGTGGTAAAGCTGGAGCATCGCTATCCAGGGCATCCCGGCCTGAACCTGTGCTGGGAAACGCTGGAGGGGCTGACAAAACATAATGGCCCCCTGATCGGTTCGGGACCAAAAGCCGTGGCATCTGAAAGTGCCCTTCCAGTGACAATCCGGTCCTACAGTCAGGAACATGACCTGCGTTTGCGCGATTTTGCAGGCCTTGAGGCCCAGGTTGCGGCGATCGCCGATGACATAGCCTATAATCACCATGATATGGATGACGGATTGCGGGCGCATTTGTTTCTGGAAGAAGAGGTGAGCGCCGCCGTCCCCCATGTTGCCGAAGTCTTTTCAGCCGTTCGGCAGGATTTCCCAGATGCAGATGAAAGCATCAGGATTGCGGAGGTCGTGCGCCGGTTGATCGGGGAAATGGTAGCAGATGTATACGCTGAGACGAATAAGAGGCTGCAGGAGCTTGCGCCAAGCGGCGTAGAGGATATAAGAACCGCGTCCCGAAGCATGGTTGCCTTCTCGCCCGAAATGGCAAGCAAGGAAGCCGTGCTGAAGAGTTTCTTGTATGCCAGAATGTATCGGAATGAAGCGGTTAATCAGGAACGGGATGAAGGGCAGGAAATCATCCGGAACCTGTTTGATGGCTTCATGAAAAAACCGCAATTGCTGCCCAGTATTTGGCGGCAAGCAGCGGCTGCTGCGAACGCACCGGATCGGGCGCGGATCGTCGCGGATTATATTGCCGGCATGACAGATCGATATGCCAAACGCGAGCGGGACCATATCGCAGAGTTCAGAACAGCCCGGGAAAAGCCATAACAGCCTCCCGAAGTATAGTGAAAAAGAGATGTAGATGAGTGTTTTTAAGACCTTGCAGGCTGGTGTGACGACGACACTGGAAAGCGTTATCGCCGAGGGCAAACTCCCCGAAGGAACTGATCTGACCCGCATCACGCTGGAGCCACCCCGGGACCCGTCCCATGGGGATGCGTCAACCAATGCGGCAATGGTTCTTTCCAAGCAGGCGGGGATGAAGCCACGGGATTTAGCCGCTATTCTGGCACCGGCTTTTGAGGCGATTGAGGGGATCGGTTCTGCCGAAATTGCCGGGCCTGGCTTCATCAATCTGCGTTTGGACAATAGCGTCTGGCTGAACGAAATTGCCGTGATCCTGAAAGCAGGCAAGTCGTATGGTGACAGCGATACGGGTGCCGGTGAAAAGGTGAATGTCGAATATGTTTCGGCCAATCCGACGGGCCCGCTTCATATCGGTCATGCAAGAGGCACGGTGGTTGGCGACGTCCTGGCGGATCTTCTAAAAAAGACCGGCTACGACGTTACAAAGGAATACTATATCAACGACGCCGGCTCGCAGGTCGACACGCTGGCCCGGTCCGCTTATCTGCGGTACCGAGAGGCCCATGGTGAGGATATCGGGACGATACCGGAGGGACTATATCCGGGCGAATACCTGAAAGCGGTCGGTGAACGCCTGAAATCAGATTTTGGCACAGACTTGTTGGAAAAATCTGAAGAGGAATGGCTGGCGCAGGTCAGGTTGATCTCGGTTGAAGTTATGATGGATTTGATCCGAGAGGATCTGGCCTCCGTTGGTGTTCATCAGGAAGTTTTCACCTCGGAGCAATCGCTGGTTGAAGCTGGCAAGGTTGATGCGGTCCTGGAAAATCTGGACGGGCGGGGATTGCTTTACACTGGCGTGCTGGAGCCGCCGAAGGGGATGAAGCCCGAAGATTGGGAGGCACGGCCCCAAACACTCTTCAAAGCGACCGAGTTCGGGGATGATGTCGACCGCCCCCTGAAGAAGTCGGATGGTTCCTGGACGTATTTTGCCTCCGACATCGCGAACCATCTGGACAAATTTGACCGCGGTTTTGCGCAACAGATTGATATCTGGGGGGCTGATCACGGAGGCTACGTCAAACGGATGAAAGCGGCAGTCCGCGCAATCACGGGCGAGCAGGGCGAGTTGGACGTCAAACTGTGTCAAATCGTCCGCCTGATGGATAAGGGCGAGCCGGTAAAGATGTCCAAACGGTCCGGGTCTTTCGTGACTTTGAGGGACCTCGTGAATGAAGTTGGCAAGGATGCCGTCCGGTTTTTCCTGATGACGCGCAAGAATGATGCGCAGATGGATTTTGACCTCTCTGCAGTGCTTGAAACCACGCGAGATAACCCGGTCTTTTATGTGCAATACGCCCATGCGCGCTGTCATTCGGTGCTACGGCAGGCGCAGGAAGCCTTTCCAGACAGTGATTTCTCGTTTGAGGCATTGCAGGCGGTCGATCTTTCGCAGATCGGGACGGAAGAGGAATTGCAGCTGATCCGGCAACTGGCGGAATGGCCGAGGCTTATTGAAGCGGCGGCTAAGGCCCATGAACCGCATCGGATCGCCTATTTCCTCTATGACGTCGCGGCGGCATTCCACGGTCTCTACACCAAAGGGCGCGAGGACACGATGCTGCGGTTTGTTGTTCCCGGTCACGAATCACTTACTCTTGCCAGACTGGCTCTGGTTGGCGCGGTTCGGACGGTTATAGCCTCTGGACTGGATGTGTTTGGCGTAGAACCGGTAGAAGAATTGCATTGATTTCAGGGCTGTGCCCGATGGATTAGATATCCATGGGGCCAGTTTCGTTCCGCATTGGCACGGGAACAGGGTTTATGTCTCTCGATTTGGACGAATTAGACCGCACATTGGCAGAAATTGACGAGGAAGATCGCCCCGCAAAGAGCCGTGGTCGGCAACTCGGGGTCTTGCCTATTCTGGTGGCTGTTGTCGCCTTGGCGGGGTTCGGTGGCATCATCTATTACGCCTATAATTCGGGCGTGAAGAGCGGGAGTGAGGTTGCAGCCCCCCTGTTAACGCCAGACGGTCCGGCCAAGGTGAAACCTGATGATCCCGGTGGCCTGATCGTGCCCCATCGCGACAAAACAATCTATAACGTCGTGCGGGACGGGGGATCTGATGCCCCTCAGGCAGAGGTAGAGACCCTTTTGCCGCCACCCGAGACACCGCTTCGCCCGCCGGAAGAAGAAGTGGTAACAGAAGCCGAAAGACAGGCGGCGCAATCCTCGATCCCGCCAATCCCGAGCATCACGGATGAGGAAGAGCAGAGCGGGCCCCTGCAGCTTGTGCCTGCGCCGCCGGAAACTGAGTCCGAACAGGAAGCTGAGCCGGAATTGCCGTCGCCAGCCCTGGAGGCACCCTCTGCACCTGCAACGATCGATACACAGGACTCTAATACGGAAAACCAAGAGACCACTGTGGCGGTCGCCCCTACACCAGCACCGGCACCAGCACCAAAGCCCGACCCGGAACCAGAGCCGCCAGCCGCGGTCGCTGCGCCGACACCGGCACCAGCCCCCGCGCCAACGCCAGAACCACCGGCAACGCCAGCGCCAGCCCCAACAGCAGCCGTACCGGCTGCAATCAGCAACGCCTGGCGCATACAGATTGCCGCCCTTCGGTCAGAGAGTGCGGCCACGGCTGAATGGGGGCGTCAGGTCAGCCGCAATCAGGCCCTGCTCGGAAACTTGTCCCTTCAGGTGCAGAAAGTCGATATCACCGGCAAAGGCACGTTTTTCAGGGTGCGGGGAGGGCCTTTGGGGTCTAAAGCCGAGGCACATGCGCTTTGTGCAAAGCTGAAAGCTGAAAAGGTCAATTGTATCCCCGTTCGACCTGGCGCATGATTTTTGAATGACCAGTGAACAGCCGCCTTCCGTCGAATCCTTCCAACAGGACACGCCCGATTATCTCGTCGGGGATGATGATCTTGTGCTTGCACTGGACGGGTTTGAAGGACCGATTGACCTGTTGCTGACCCTTGCTCGGGACCACAAGGTCGATATTACCAAGATTTCTATCCTGGCCCTCGCTGAGCAATATTTGAGCTTTATCAATCGGGCCCGCGAATTGAAGCTGGAGATTGCGGCGGACTATCTCGTGATGGCTGCCTGGCTCGCCTATTTGAAATCCCGTTTGCTTTTGCCGGTTCAGAACTCGGAGGAAGAGGGCGAGGACCCGGCGGAAATGGCCGCACGCCTGGCCTTTCAGTTGCAACGGTTAGAGGCGATGCAGAATGTATCGCAAACCCTTCTGGAAAGGCCCCGCCTTGGGGAAGGGTTCTTTGCGCGCGGAATGCCGGAACAGGTCAAGATTGACCATATAACCACCTATAATACCTCACTTTTTGATCTTCTCCGGGCGTATGGGAATATCAAGCAGCGCGAGGTCGGTTCCAGTTTGCGGATTGCGCCGACAGCGCTTTACTCAATGGATCAGGCGGTCCAGCGTTTGCGGTCAATCCTGGGGGATATGCCCGATTGGCGGACCCTTGAAACCTATTTGCCCGACAATTTGACGGATCCCTTGATACGCCGTTCGGCGGTTGCCTCTACCTTTGCCGCCACCCTGGAGCTTGTAAGGGAAGGGATACTGGATGTTCAGCAGACCGGAAGTTTTGCGCCCATCATGATCCGGAAGGCCCCTGTCCGGCGGTATGTCGAAGGATCCGAGCCGGTTGAGGATGAGGCAGAAGATAGCGCCGAAGAGAGCAGTATTCTGGATGAGCTGGATGGCCCGGATGAGGCTGAAGAGCCTGTAGTATAAGGAACAGAGAGTAGATGGACAGGTTTCAACAACTACGCCTGCTTGAGGCAATCCTGTTTGCAAGCGCAGAACCTGTCAGGGAGAAAGCCCTGATTGCGCGCATGCCGGAAGATGCGGACCTGAAGGGCCTGCTGACGGATCTGCAGGCGATGTATGCCAATAGGGGCGTCGCCCTGAATCAGGTTGGGGATGCCTGGGCATTTCGGACTGCCGCTGATCTGGCAGAATTCATGACGATCGAACGGGAAACCCCAAAGAAGCTCTCCCGTGCTGCGATCGAGACGATGGCGATCATCGCCTATCATCAGCCTGTAACAAGAGCCGAGATTGAAGAGATCAGGGGTGTTGCGGTCAGCCGCGGTACCTTGGACCTGTTGCTTGAAGCCGGCTGGATTAAACCAAAAGGACGCAAACGGGTTCCGGGCCGACCGGTCACCTGGGGTACAACCCCGGATTTTCTTGATGAATTCGGCCTTGAGGATTTGAAAGCCTTGCCGGGGATAGAGGAGTTGCGTGCTGCGGGCCTTCTGGATTCACGGCCTGGTATGGCGATTTCGATGCGGGAAAGTGAAGCGGAATTGGCAGATTCGGAAGAACTGGAAGAAGAGGTTCTCGACCCGTTTGACGATGACGAACCTTATGAGGCTGTGGAAGGGGACGAGGCGGTCGCCCTTGACTGACCGTTAAGCAGGGCCTTTTCCCATCGACGGTTATCGAAATTGCATCAATGAAACTTGCATCTTGTTGTTTGAGCGGCCAAATTGTTGCGATTGAATTGCATTACCAGTCAGGACATGCTTTTCATAATACAGTCGTAATAAGAGATCTTGAGTGTATTTGACCAGGCATGGCTATCAGCAACACACCCGCGCTTGATTATCGCAACGTAACCCATGTTTATGATGGCTCGACCGTTGCTGTGAATGATCTCTCCCTGACCATTGAACAGGGTGAAACGGTGTGCCTTTTGGGACCATCTGGTTGTGGCAAGACCACGGCTTTGCGCATAGCGGCGGGACTTGAGACACCTCGGAATGGTGAGGTCTGGATCAACGGGACAAAAATGACCGCGCCCGGAGTGACGGTGCCTCCTGAGCGGCGAAAGATCGGTCTGGTGTTTCAGGATTATGCCCTGTTCCCGCATTTGTCGGTTGGCGAGAATGTCTGCTTTGGTCTGAACAAAATGTCTTCTTCAGAGCGACGGGATCGAGCCATGGGTGCCTTGGAACTCGTCGGGATGTCTGAGTATTGGGATCTTTTCCCCCACACCCTTTCAGGTGGTCAACAGCAACGCATTGCGCTCGCAAGGGCTTTGGCACCGGGGCCGGACCTGATCTTGCTTGATGAACCCTTTTCGGGGCTGGATGCGCGGCTGCGTGACCAGGTTCGGGACAATACGCTGCATGCCCTGCAAAAAAGCGGAACGGCGGCCTTGATGGTCACCCATGACGCGGAAGAGGCGATGTATATGGCCGATCGCATTGCGGTCATGCGTGAGGGTGGTCTGATACAACTTGGCAAACCGGAAGTGCTGTATTGCGACCCGATCAGTCCTTTTGTCGCGGCTTTCTTTGGCGAGGTGAATTCATTCCCCGCCAGTGTTGACGCGGGCCGCGTTGAAACACCGATTGGGACTTTCCTGACAAATGATTTGCTGGATGGTGCGGATGTAGAGGTTGTGGTGCGGCCAGAGGCGTTGCGGTTGAACCCTGCACCGGAACACGCCATGGGGCCTGGCTACGCAAAAGTGTTGGCCGCACGCCATTTGGGGCGGACCAGTCTGGTGCATTTATGCACCTGCAAGACGACCGGAGAAGAGCTGCATTTGCATGCCAGGGTGCCTGGACCCTACCTTCCAGATGAAAATACCATACAAGCAATCGAATTAGATCGCAGTCAGGCCTTTGTTTTTCCGACATGAGCCGCTAAATAGGTGCTCACGGACCTTGTGTCGGTCGATCTTGAGATCGGCGGTAGGGGGAACGCAGGGCAAAAATAGATAAATGCGTCTTTTGACGCGAAGACTAAGGAATTTGGTATGGGTGCATTCAGTATTTGGCATTGGCTGATTGTTTTGGCCGTTGTGCTTCTTCTTTTTGGTGGCCGCGGCAAGATTTCCCAGATCATGGGTGATTTTGGCAAGGGCTTGAACGCGTTCAAGAAAAACGTGAAGGACGCCCCGGCTGAAGAAGGCGGCGCTGAAGAAGCCAAGCAGCTTAACGCAGAATCCAGCGCTGCGCCGGATGCTGCCGCGTCCAAGGATAAAGCAGCCAACGGTTGATCCTGTTGTTTCGCCTGTTTTGAACCGGCCTGTTTCCGGTGTCATAAGGCGCTCCAACGGCCTCCCTCGGAGTTCGATGAATGCTTGACCTTGGCTGGAGCGAGCTGATGATGATTGCGGTCATTACCGTGATCGTTGTTGGCCCAAAAGAATTGCCGCGCGTCCTGCGAACGGTAACAAAGGCCATTCGCAAACTGCGCAGCATGGCCGGTGAATTCCAGTCCAGCATTGATGATATGGCCCGCGAGGCCGAACTGGATGAGATCACCACCAAGCTGAACAAGCAGGGTGGTCTCGATTCCGCTGTCGGTGATTGGGTGGACCCAACTGGTGAGGTCGGCGAGACGATACGCGACCTTAAATCCGACATGAACAAGGAAAAGGACCGGTTGAGCGATAGCACCAAGGAAGTGCAGTCGGCAGCTGGTACGGCGCAATCCGCCAGCATTGCGCCCGGAAATTCTGTGGTGCCACCCGCCGATCCGATTGCGGCGAACAAACCGGCGGAACCGACCGCAAAGAAGGCCGCAGCGAAGAAAGCAGCTGCGAAGAAGGCGGTTGCAAAGAAGGCCGGGGCCAAGAAATCTGCTGCCAAAAAGTCCGCCGCGAAAAAATCCGCGGCCAAGAAAGCTACTGCGAAGAAAGCTGTGGCGCGCAAAACAGCTGGAAAGGCGGCACCAGCAAAACCGGATAGCACCGCATGACGGAAACCACCAAGACCGAAGGCGATATGGATGACTCCAAAGCCCCGCTGATGGATCATCTGATCGAGTTGCGCCAGCGGCTGATGTATTCCGTAGGTGGTTTGATCGTCGCGTTTTTCATCTGCTTTTATTTTGCTGGACCGATTTTTGATTTCCTGGTCGCACCCTTGCAGAAAATCTGGGAGGGGGAGACAGGCCGTCGACTGATCTTCACGGCGCTGCACGAGAAATTCTTCACAGATATCAAAGTGGCGTTTTTTGCGGCGCTTTGCCTGTCTTTCCCGGTGATCTCAAACCAGATCTGGAAATTCGTGGCCCCGGGCCTCTACAAGCATGAAAAAGGCGCATTTCTGCCGTTTCTGATTGCGACACCGATCCTGTTCATCATGGGGGCGTCCTTCGTCTACTACATCGTTTTGCCGGTTGCCTGGCAGTTCTTTATCGGATTTGAACAGGCCGCGAATGCTGATGCCCTCGCAATCCAGCTGGAACCGAAGGTCAACGAGTACCTCTCCCTCGTGATGCGGCTGATCTTTGCGTTCGGGATCAGTTTTGAACTGCCGGTCGTAATTTCCCTGCTGGCACGGGCCGGGCTTGTTACGCCTGAGGGTCTGAAGGCAAAGCGGCGCTACGCGATCGTGATTGCCTTTGTCGCGGCTGCGATTCTGACACCGCCGGATCCGCTAAGCCAGATCGGCCTCGCCATTCCGATCATCCTTCTCTATGAAATTTCAATCGTCTGCGCGCGGATTATCCAGCGTCAAAAAGCGGAACGCGATGAAATTCTTAATGGGGATGATGACCAGGGTGAAGGCGGCGGCTGACCGTGCTCTCTCGCTCTCCGGTGAGTGTCGCCGAATGCGAGGTGGACCAATTCTGCGAACCAACCTATAACCGCTGCGTTCACGGAAGCGATGGTCATTAATTTGGCGTCAGCCTGTGCTGCGCCTCCGGTATGAACAAGAATTCAACACTTTAGGTAAGGGGCGCGTGCTGAAATGCATGATCTGAAACTCATCCGAGACAATCCTGAAATCTTTGATGCCGGTATGCAGGCAAGGGGTTTGTCTGTCAGCGCATCAGAGGTTCTCGCGCTCGATGAGAAAAGGCGCTCCGCTCAGACACGCCTGCAGGAATTGCTTGCCCGACGTAACGACGTCTCCAGAGAGGTGGGGCAGCGCAAGAAGGCGGGTGAAGACGCCGACGACCTGATCGCAGAAGTCGGTACGCTGAAGTCCGATATCGGAAATTTGGAAGCTGAAGAGCGGGAGGCCGCCGGTGAGCTTACCGGGTTGCTGGAAGCCCTTCCAAATATCCCGGCACCCGATGTGCCGATCGGTCCGGATGAAGAGGCAAATGTCGAGATTCGCCGGTGGGGTGACCCGAGGTCTTTCGATTTCGATCCGAAAGAGCATTTTGACATTGGTGAAGATAGCGGTCTTATGGATTTTGAGACGGCTGCCAAACTGTCTGGCGCACGGTTTGTGCTGCTGAAAGGGGCCTTGGCACGGTTGGAAAGGGCACTTGCCAGCTTCATGTTGGACAACCACACGCTCAAAAACGGGTATACGGAAGTTGTTCCGCCGGTTCTGGTGCGGGACGAGGCGATGTATGGGACCGGCCAACTGCCCAAGTTCTCTGAGGAATCTTTCAAGACAGAAAACGGATACTGGTTGATCCCGACCTCTGAGGTATCCCTGACCAATACGGTCGCCGACAGCGTTGTCGATGCTGGCGACCTGCCAATGCGGATGACGGCCTGGACGCCTTGCTTCCGGTCTGAGGCCGGGGCCGCAGGGCGCGACACACGTGGCATGATCCGCGTTCACCAGTTTCCGAAGGTGGAAATGGTCAGCATCACCCATCCCGATGAGTCAGAGGCAGAACTCGACCGGATGACCAATTGCGCCGAACAGATTTTGCAGGCTTTGAACCTGCCATATCGCGTCATGGCGCTGTCCAGTGGTGACATGGGATTCGGTGCCAGACGGACATACGATATTGAGGTCTGGCTTCCCGGCCAGAACCAGTACAGGGAGATCTCAAGCTGTTCGAATTGCTGGGATTTTCAGGCACGCCGTATGAAGGCCCGGTTCAAGATACCCGGCGACAAAGGCACCCGTTTTGTTCATAGCCTCAACGGATCAGGGCTGGCGGTCGGGCGCACGATTGTTGCCGTGCTCGAGAATTATCAGAATGCGGATGGAAGCGTCACCGTTCCAGATGCGCTGCGTCCTTACATGGCGGGCATTGAAACGATCCCGACAGCGGGTTGATAGCGATGGGAAACCGTCTTGTTGACCTGAAAACGGCACGCGTTCTGATTTCCAATGATGACGGGATCGATGCAGAGGGGATTGCCGTTCTGGAAGCGGCAACCTTTCCACTGGTCGGTGAGATGCTCACAGTCGCCCCTGAATCGGGACAAAGCGGTGCGTCACACAAGGTCAGTTTCAAAGAACGCCTGACCGTGACACGTGTCGGTCCCGGCGAACGGTACAAGGTGAACGGAACGCCCGCTGATTCCGTTATTTTGGGCCTACAGACCATATTTGCCGAAAACGCACCTGATCTTGTTCTGAGTGGCGTGAACAAGGGCTTGAACCTGGGTGATGACGTCTTTGCGTCGGGCACGGTTGGCGTCGCGATCCAGGCCTGTTTACAGCATGTTCCCGCAATTGCGTTCAGCGCCTACAATACCCATGGTGTGCCGGTTGAGGGCGTCGATCTGCATGATACCTGGGAAACAGCCTCCCATGTCATTCCGGACGTCCTGGACAAGCTGAGCCGTTTTGGATGGCCGCGCGATACCTTCTTCAACGTCAATATTCCGAATCGCCCCTATTCTGACATTGCCGGGATTGTTGCAACCCGTCAGGGCCGGATGGATTTCGCGAATAGTTTTGTCGTTCAGGATGCAGCGCATCCGGGCGAGGAGCGGTCGTTTTACATGCGGCATATTGGCGGGCAGGGGGTTCGTGATGGCGAAAGCGACTATCAGGCGATCAAAAAGGGTTTCGTTACGGTGACGCCTGTTCGGGTTGAAATAACAGATCATGATGTACTGGCATCATTGTCGGGGGCGCTTGCATGACGGCAATGAGGGACAGAGTTCAAGATCCGCCAGATCAGGACCTCAATAAGGCGAAACTGGTTTTGGAGCTGCGCCAGAGCGGGATTTCAGACCTCAACGTCATCAATGTGATGGAAAAGGTCCCGCGGGAATTCTTTGTGCCGGCGAATTTCCAGAACAGGGCCTATGAAAACACGGCCTTGCCGATTGAGTTGGGCCAAACCATCAGCCAGCCCGGCGTCGTCGCCCATATGACCCAGGCCCTCGATCTTAACAAACGCGCCAAAGTGCTCGAAATAGGGACGGGGTCTGGCTATCAGGCTGTGATCCTCAGCCATCTGTGTCGACGTGTTTACACCGTTGAACGCATGCGGCCCTTGTTGAAGGAGGCCGAAAGGCGGTTCGACGCCCTTCAGCGGTCCAACATCACAACACGATTTGGGGATGGTCACCTCGGCTGGCCGGAACAGGCGCCGTTCGACCGGATTATGGTAACCGCTGCGGCTGGCGAAATCCCTGACGCCCTTCTGGACCAACTGGCGATTGGTGGTGTTTTGGTAACACCGGTTGGGGAGACGGCGCGCCCTCAAGATCTGGTCCGGATTGTTCGTCAGGATGAGGAAACGTATTCCCGTGAAGAACTGGGCACCGTACGCTTTGTACCCCTTCTGTCGGGCACAGCTTAGGTGCCGGGGTGACGGCGGCTGTAGGAATAAAGCGTTCGTCCGGGGTGGTTGGCCTGTTAACCGCCATGATCCTCGCTGTGGCCTGTTCTGATCGCGGCGGACCGCAGATACGGATTTTTGACGGCGATAATCCGCCCCCGTCAAGCAGTCGTTCTGGTCAACCTGTTGTCGCCCAGGTTCAATCGGGTGGTACACATATTGTTCGGCGCGGCGAGACACTTTACGCGGTTGCCCGCGCCTATGGGGTGCCGATACGTGCCCTGATATCTTTGAACAGTCTCAGCGCACCATTTCGGTTGGTCATGGGACAGCGCCTGCGCATTCCGGACAGCCGAACCCACACGGTGCGATCCGGCGAAACGGTTTACGGCATCTCGCGGCAGTATGGCGTTGATATGAGCCAGCTTGTGCAACGAAACAATATCGCGGCCCCCTTTACCATTCGCGTAGGTCAGCAATTGGCGATACCCGGGCGCATTGTTGAGACGGCTAGCGTTGCGGCGCGCCCTGTTTCAGCTCCGGTTGAGAGTGGTCCAGTTGCCAGACCTGCACCGGACGGCTTGGCCGATGAACCTCTGGACGCCCCCCTCGGTGGATCATCAACGGGAAGCGCCCCCAGCACACCGTCAGATACAACGGCCGTCCCTTCGGGCCCAAGGGCACCCAGACAGGCAGGCCGGCCCTTTGAGGTGACGGATGCCGGCTATCCAAGGGTTCCCCGCAAACCGGCGGAGCCGGTGAAACTGGCCCGCACAAACACACCCATCCCGCAACCCGTGGCCCGTGCGTCTGAGCGGTTCCTCTGGCCCGTGCAGGGACGCGTGATATCAAAATACGGGCCTGCCGGGGCTGGTTTGCACAATGACGGCATCAATATTGCTGCACCTCGCGGAACAGCCGTGAAAGCTGCCGAGAACGGTGTTGTTGTTTATAGCGGTTCGGATCTGAAAGGGTTCGGCAACATGATCCTTGTCAAACATGCCGACGGGTATCTGACGGCCTATGCCCATATATCTGAATCCCTTGTGGCGCGGGGCGCATCGGTCCGCCGGGGGCAAGCCATTGCACGTGTCGGGTCCACCGGGAATGTGGACAAACCACAGCTGCATTTTGAGATTCGGAAGGGTCGCCAGGCGATTAACCCGATCAACCGATTGGCAACCTGACGGGCACAGCCTTTAGCCATCCAGACGTTTTCCAAGCGAACCGGCCAGTTCCTGAACAAATTGCCAGGCGACACGACCGGATCTGGCCCCACGGGTGACCGTCCATTCAACGGCGCGTGGCTTCCACTCATCCTCTGAGACACCCAGATCATAGGCCTCAACATAGCCCCGGATCATCGCGAAATAGGTGTCTTGATCGCAATTATGGAAGCCCAGCCAGAGGCCGAACCGATCGGAGAGGGAGACCTTTTCCTCAACCGCTTCGGATGGGTTGATCGCGGTTGACCGTTCATTTTCGATCATATCCCGCGGCATCAAGTGTCGGCGGTTTGATGTTGCGTAGAACACGACATTGTCAGGACGCCCTTCGACGCCGCCTTCGAGAACAGCTTTGAGGGATTTATAGGCCGCATCCTCACCATCGAAGGACAGATCATCACAGAACAGAACCCAGCGGCGATCGGTATCACGCAATTGTTCCAGCAGGATCGGCAGTGTCGGGATATCTTCCCTGTGGATTTCGACAAGGCCGAGGGATCCCGGGTTTTCTTTGCAAACCGCCGCATGGACCGATTTGACCAAGGAGCTTTTCCCGGCGCCACGTGCTCCCCAAAGGAGGGCATTGTTGGCAGGTAGACCACTCGCAAAACGCCGTGTGTTTTCAAGAAGTTGATCTCGTTGCAATGTCACCCCCTGCAGCAGAGAGATATCAACCCGGTTCACCTTTGCGACCGGCGAAAGACGACTGCCATCGGCGTGCCAGACAAAGGCGTCGGCGTCGCTATGGTCAACTGGTTCCGGAAGAGCAGGGGCGGCCCGATCCAGCGCATCGGCGATACGGTGAACCAGGGGAAGAATCGTTGAGATAAAAACCTTGTCAGACATGGGTCGGGAACCTAAGTCCCAAGGGGTGATCGGTCAATTGGCAGAGCAGCAGAAGGTGTAAAAAACCGATCCATGTCTGCCCTGTCTCTTAGTGTCTCTCTTGGCGTTGCAAAAGCGCTGGGTAAAGCTATAGTCCCGGCTGATTTTTAATGGGATCGCGCAGCAATATATGCGTTAGGTTCCGACGCCTGAGGAGAGTTTGAATGTTTATTTCGTCCGCATGGGCCCAGGGTGCCGGTGGTGGTGGCGGTATGGAAATGCTTGGATCGTTTCTGCCGCTTATCTTGATCTTCGCAATTTTCTATTTCTTGCTGATCCGTCCGCAGCAGAAGAAACAGAAAGAGCATCAGGCAAAACTGAAGGCTGTCCGCCGTGGTGATCGTGTTCTGACCGGTGGCGGGATTTTTGGCACTGTGACCAAAGTCATCGATGAAAACGAATTGCAGGTCGAAATCGGTGATGGCATGAAGGTCCGCGTCGCGTCCGGCACTTTGATGGATGTGATCAGCAAAACTGACCCGGTCAAATCGTCCAAGGACGATAAGAAGGACAGCAAGAAAGAAGACGCGAAGGACGAAGAGTCCGAGGAAAAGTCTGAATAGTCCAAGGCTGTATCAGGTTTGGTGGTTTTGGCTGGAGGAAACCGCCAACACCCGCTGGTCACAACCATTGACATCAACCCCTAGAATTTTGTGAGAGCTTCTCGCGCATGCTCAATTTCCCCACATGGAAAAAGGCCCTGATCGGCATCATTTGTGCCTTCGGGATCATTTACGCCGTCCCAAACTTTTTCCCTGAGGATACGTTTGAGGGACTTCCGGATTATGCGCCTGGCAAGACCATGAGCCTGGGGCTGGATCTGCAGGGTGGCTCCCATCTGTTGCTGGAAGTCGATACCGACACGGTCATCACGGAGCGGTTTGAATCAACCGAAGACGCCATCCGGCGGGCGTTGCGTGGCGAACGGATCGGCTACACGAATCTGAGTGTTCAGGGTGCCTCTGTTCGGTTCGGTTTGCGCGATGCGGCCCGGGCGAATGAGGTTTTGTCCCTGATCCGGGAAATCGATCTGACACTGCAGGTGTCTGAAGATAACGCGCAATTTGCCGTGACACTCGATGAGCAGGGTCTTGCCGAAGCCCGGACAAACGCGGTCGATCAGTCAGTTGAAATTATTCGCCGTCGTATTGACGAGTTGGGTACGAGAGAGCCGTTGATCCAGCGTCAGGGGGCTGAACGCATTGTTGTTCAGGTTCCGGGGTTTGATGATCCCGAAGCGCTGAAGTCCGTCATTGGTCAAACGGCCAAGATGACTTTCCATCTGTTGGAAGAGGGATCGACACCCGGGGTTGCACCGAATTCTGCACCGCCCGGAACCATGATACTGCCTGCCAATGAAGGGGGCGGGAATTATCTGGTTGAGCGACGGGTTCGCGTCAGTGGTGAGCGCCTGACCGACGCACAGCCCAGTTTCCAGGACAATCAGCCGGTCGTCAGCTTCCGGTTTGACACATTGGGTGCACGTCAGTTTGGCGATGTGACGAAAGATAATGTTGGCCGCTATCTGGCCATTGTCCTTGATAACAAGGTGATTTCCGCACCGGTGATCCGCGACGCCATTCTGGGCGGCAGCGGCATTATCTCAGGCGCTTTCTCGGTTCAGGAAGTCGGTGATCTTTCGCTCCTGCTCCGGGCAGGTGCCTTGCCGGCACCGATCAGCTTTCTTGAAGAGCGGACTGTCGGGCCGGGGCTGGGTCAAGACTCGATCGATGCAGGCCGGATCGCCAGTATAGTCGGGATGATCCTGGTTGTCGGTTTCATGGTCCTGTCTTATGGCCGGTTCGGTATGATGGCGAACGCGGCGTTGATCATCAATATCATGCTTATTGTTGCGATCCTGTCAGCTTTGCAGGCGACCCTTACCTTGCCGGGTATCGCGGGTATCGTGCTGACAATCGGCATGGCGGTTGACGCGAACGTACTGATTTTTGAGAGGATCCGGGAAGAGACGCGGGCCGGGCGAACGCCGCTTTCCGCTGTCGATTCCGGGTATCGTCAGGCCCTGACCACCATTATCGATGCGAATGTGACAACCTTGATTGCGGCGGTTCTGCTGTTTGCTTTCGGATCTGGTCCGATCAAGGGGTTTGCCGTCACTTTGTCGGTCGGGATCCTGACATCGATGTTCACGGCCATCATGGTAACGCGCTTTCTGGTGGTTACCTGGTTGCGCAGCGCCAAACCGAAAACCCTTCCGATTTAGGATAGCGAGATCATGCTTCTTCAACTGGTTCCGAAAGATCCGAAGTTTCCGTTCATTCGGTTTCACAAGATCGGTTTTGCGTTTTCAGCCCTCCTGATCCTCGGCTCAATTGGTTTGCTGGGTGGCAAGGGTCTGAACCTGGGTATCGATTTTCTGGGCGGTATTCTGCTTGAGGTCAAAACAGAGGGGCCTGCCGATATTGGTGAGTTCCGCGACCGCTTAAGCGGCCTCGGACTGGGTGAGGTTTCCATTCAGGAATTTGGTGCGCCAGACGATTTGCTGATCCGTGTGCAGCGTCAGGAAGGCGGGGATGGTGCACAGCAAGAGGCTGTAACCATCATCAAAGACGCGCTCGGAGACATGGTCTCTGAGTATCGTCGGAATGAGGTTGTCGGACCGACTGTTGGTGCTGAGCTTCAGGAAGCGGCCCTTTACGCCGTTCTGGCCGCCATCGGGGCGATCCTGATTTACATCTGGTTCCGGTTTGAGTGGCAATATGGTGTGGGGGCGATCATAGCACTGACCCATGACGTGATTTCCACGATCGGTTTGTTCGCTCTGTTGCAGCTTGAGTTTAACCTCGCCACCGTGGCGGCGATCCTGACGATTGCCGGGTATTCGATCAACGATACGGTTGTGGTTTTTGACCGCGTGCGTGAAAGCCTGCGCAAATACAAGGTGATGCCGTTCCCGGAGCTTTTTGACCTGGCGATCAACCGGACCCTGTCCCGGACGATCATGACCTCGGCGACAACCATGATTGCATTGCTGGCCCTCTATTTCCTTGGCGGGTCCGTCATCCAGGGGTTTGTGATTGCGATGATCTGGGGTGTGATCATCGGTACCTATTCGTCGCTTTTTGTGGCGGTACCGACCTTGTTGTATCTGCGCCCCCGTCGGGGTGACGAGGATGAGGCCCCGTTTGCGGAGCAAGCCGCACCTGACAGCAACTCCTGATCGGCCACCCTCTTGGATATAACCCCGCTTATACCCGCCGACCGAAAAGTCATCGATTCCTATGGTCCGGGCCGTTTCATGGTGGCTGAAGAATCCTATAAGGGATCCATTATTGTTTTTCCCAACCAGGTATTCGATTGGGATGTGACCTCGGTGGATGAGGTAACCGGCGAGAGCCTTGCTCTCGTCCGGGCGGCAACCCCGGAGGTTGAGGTTCTGTTACTGGGCACCGGCGGTGATACCGGCTTTCTGAAGCCATCCATCCGGCAGGATATCCGCGACGCAGCTGGCCTCTCCGTGGATTTTATGGATACGGGGGCGGCCTGCCGGACCTATAATATCCTGCTGTCGGAAGGCCGCCGTGTCGCTGCGGCCCTGATCGCGGTTTAACGCTGAAATCACCCTTCACTCAGAAATTCTTGAACGGCATCTGCATGGGGCATGGGTGCAACGGCACCGTATCCCTGGGTCGAAAGGGCGGCGGCGGCATTTGCATAAGCGGCTGCATCAAACGGTGAATCCCCGGCGACAAGTCGCGCGAGAAACGCGCCGTCAAACGTATCCCCGGCTGCGGTGGCATCCACAGGTGTGACTTTGCGGCCGGAAATGATCCGCCGTTCGGTTGTTGTTGCGATCAGTGTTCCCTTTGATCCGAGCGTCAGGGCGACAATTTCGGCCCCCAGATTCAGATAGAAATCGGCGATTGCATCAGGCTCACTGCGTCCGGTTAAATGTTCTGCATCCTCTAGACCGGGTAGCGCAATTTGGCAGCGGGCCATAGCTGCATGGGTGACCGCCCGTGCGCGATCCAGTGGCCACAGTTTCAGGCGAAGATTTGTGTCATAGGATACCAGACCGCCAGCATCCCGAACGGTTTCAATCGCGGTAAAGACCGCATCTGCGGCACTGTCAGAAATCGCCTGGCTGATTCCGGATACATGCAGAACCTTGGCGCTTTTCAGATAGTCCTTGGGCAACCAGTCGGGGGAGGCGAAACAACTGGCAGAGCCCGCCCGGCGATAGGTGAATTGATGGCCGTCCGGTCCATGGCTGACAAAATAAATCCCGGTCGGCGCATCCGCCACGCGGTCAATATGACTGGTGTCGACACCTTCTTCCTGCCATAGCGCCATGAGATCATCTGCAAAAGCGTCTGATCCAAGTCTTGTCAGAAACCCCACCTTTGCCCCTTGCCGTGAGGCGGCAATCGCACAATTGGATGTATCCCCGCCAAAACCACGCAGAAATAGGCCGTCTGGTTGTTGGTTGAACTCAAGCAGTGGTTCGCCAAAACATAATATGTCCAAAGCCATTAATCAAACTCCGTAATTAAAAAAGGGGTGGCACCCCGAGCGAGAGGTGCCACCAGTTGAACAGGGCAGGTTATTCAGCGGTGTAACTGCTCCCGACGCCGGGAACCTTCCAGATCCGGAAGTTTGGTATTTCCGGGTTCTCAAAGTTCATTTCACCATCGACCCATACATGTAGATGGTTTGAAACGATGTAGAGGGCGCCATCCGGTCCCCAGGCCAGTGTGTCCGGCCAATTCATTTCGGGATGATGGAGGAAACGGGACAATTGGCCGGTTTTGCCATCCAACCTCATTAAGCCATCCAGGCTGAGCGCGGTCATATAGATGTTGTTATCCCGGTCACCCGTCATCCCGTCGGTGTTGGAGGGGAGCGACATGACCTGACGGACCGCGTTCTCGATAACCGTTTCCGAGGTTTCAAAATCCCGCAACAGATCGGTGTCCAGCGAATAGAGTGTGTTGCCCGTCAGGTTCGTCCAATAAACGGTCCCCTTGTCGCCGGACAGTGCGATGCCATCTGCACCCGTTTGCATGCCGCCGCCTTTCAGGACAGGACGATTATCAATGTTGAAGAAGAAATGCGGCTCGTTATTGGTGAATTTGTGCTGATCCAGGATCCGGCGCGCGGTGTTGGTGTTTTGATCATAAATCAGAAGTCCGCCATGCAGCGGGTTACAAAAAATACCGCTATCCGCGATATAGGCGAATCCGGTGTCGTTATCCACGGCAAGATCATTGAGAAATGAGCATTTCGGATGGGCCTGATCAGCCGGAAAGTCATAGCGCTGAATTTCCTTGTTGGCATTGATATCCCACAGAACGAGTTTTGCGTCACCTGGTGCATTTTCACCGCCCGCAACATGACCCTGATCAAGGATCCACATCACATCGTTGCGGTCGATTTCAAACCCAAGCACGGCTTTAAGACCTGCAGCGTTTGACATGGCATTCATTTCTTCAGAAGGGTAGGGCTGCAGCGCCCAGCCATCGCCATCTTTGACCAGCTTGGATAATGTGGCCGGAATTCCCGGCCCGCCCCAACGGGCTGTCGACACATAGATATTGCCGTCGCTATCCAGCTTCGCCCCCTGAATGAGGGCCTTTCCAAATATTTCGCTATTTTCCCAGGCCTGCTTCACGGCGGCATCCTGAACCTGATAGGGCAGGCTGTTCCATTCCGCGACCACTTCAAGTGCGGGCTCTTGCGCGACGGTTGAAAAACTGGCGAGGGTGGTTGCCGCAGCGAAAGCAGCTGCGGCGAATATGGATCGTTTATGGGTCACGATAATCTCCCTTTCTGATATTGATTGTGTTGAAAACGGCTAAGACCGGATTCTAGATCCGGCCGTATTTCGCCAGCCCCTCGCGAAGGGAGCCGGCCTGAATGATTAACCGCGCCTGTTCTGCCTCGCGCTCATCAATCTCACGGGCCATGGCAAGCACCTCTTCTGCATGCTCGCGCGGAACCACGACGATCCCGTCAATGTCCCCGGTGATAATGTCACCCGGGTTGACCATCACAGAACCGATTGGGACCGGTATATTGGCGTCCAGTGTTTTATGGCGGCCAAGGGTCGTGCCGGGCGAGGCCCCTCTGGCAAAGACAGGAAAGTCGTAATCGCGGCGGATTTCGGTGATGTCACGAACTGCACCATCCAGAACTGCACCTTCATGTTTATTTGCAACGGCACCAGCCGTCATCAGGCCGCCCCACACAGCAACATTTTCCTCACCGCCAATACTGATCACGATCACGGATCCAGGTTCTGCCTCATCAATGGCATCCAGGGCATGCTGCGGGGGAACGAATTCCTCCGTGGGTGCTTCCAGAACAGTTACGGCTGGTCCGGCAATCCGTTTGTCGTTGATGCGGGGTTTGATTGCGTTGTCCAGGTAACCTTTCTTGCCAGCGATTTTGTCGACGGCATCGGCCACACTTGCTGTGGCTACGCCTTTAAACCCTTCGATCAGTTCGTTCAGTTCCATTTTTTATACTCCTTATCTGTATTTTTCCTATGCACAGGCTCGCTACTGCGCAGCCGTTTGATCCAGGGGCCAGGGATTGACCCAATGTCGGGGAGGGTGGCCGGAAAGCACGCGGACGACTTCTTCGGCGCCATGGGTCTGCAGTTTCTTTACTGATTGTTCGGAATACCAGCCGAGGTGATCAGACAGAACTGTGTTGGGCGTATAGAGCAGCAGGGTGCTGTCTTGAGGGGGTTCCTGCTCCAAAACATCTATTCCAGCGCCCCTTATGCGTCCTTCGCTTAGGGCATCGGCCAGGGCCGCCTCGTCAACCAAGCCGCCTCTAGAGACGTTGATTAAAATGGCATCTGACCGCATTGCGGCAATACGACTGGCATTGGCAATATGATGGGTCTCAGCCGTCAGGGGGGCATGCAGGCTGATGACCTGAGAAGATCGGAAGAGGGTGTCTAGATCGGATCGCTCAACATTAAGGTCTTCGGCTTCTTCCGCCGTCAGCACAGGATCACTGACCAGAATTTCATCAAATCCAAGGGCCCGAAATTTGTGTGCTGTGGCCCTGGCGATACGGCCAAATCCCACAAGGCCAAGCGTTTCGCCGCGATGTCCGTGAATGATTTCCCGTTGTCCGACGTTCCATGCCCCATGCCGTATATCCCGGTCGCGGGAAACAACACGACGGGCGACGGCAAGATAGAGTGCCACTGCCTGATCGCTGACTTCATGTTCGGCACCGTAGTCCGGAATATTGGCAACATAGATACCGGATGCTGTTGCGGCCTCAAGATCCACATTATCCACGCCGACGCCATAGCGCTGAACGAGTTTAAGGTCCTTGGCAGCAGCCATCATGGCACCGGTTACTCTGCGTTCCCGGACCATGATGGCCACCACCTTCTTTGCTTCGAACAGGGGTGTGGGGTCCTCGTCTTTTCCGACGATGATCAGTTCAGCATTCTGGCCCGCCAGGATCTGACGCTCCGATGTGTAATCGGCGTAACCAGGTTCCAGAACTAGCACTGTGTTTTTACTGACTGACATGGACCGCACCCCACTTCCAGATCAGTTTTCGCGATAGGCGGAAACGGCATCATCCAGTTTGTTCGGCCAGTCTTCGCCGATCTCACCAACGATGAATTCACGAACGGCTGGCTGGGCCAGTTCCCGGAACATCTGTTTCTGGTCGGGGCTTACCGGCACAACTTCCAACCCTTTTTCGCCAAGGATGGTTGCGGCATTCGCGTCCTGCGCGGCGGTCATGCCACGATGGATGACCTTGGAGATCTGGACACACTGGTCGACTGCAGCCTGCTCATTCTCTGTCAGGCCTTCATAGAAGCTGTCGGCAATCATATAGGCGTGCCAGGAGAAGACGTGACCGTCGAGGGACACGTATTTCTGATGCTGGTAGAGCGATGCGTTGACGATATTGGTGACGCCGTTTTCCTGGCCATCAACCACGCCCTGTTGCAGGGCGCTTGGCAGTTCAAGCCAGGCAACGGGCGTCGCGGACGCACCGAGCGACTCGACCAAGCGTGTCCAGACCGGTGCGGTCATGACGCGCATTTTCAGGCCCTTCATATCTTCTGGCTCATCCACCGGGCGTACGGAGTTGGTGAAGTTGCGAACACCGTTATCGGCCAGGCCGAGTACGCGGATGCCCGTGACATCGCGCATGTCTTCGAACAACTCGTCACCGAATTCACCATCGACAATAGACCAGGCCATGGCCTGATCATCGAACAGATAGGGCATGGCCAGAACAGCAAAGGGTTTGTAGACGGCGGAGATCGGTCCATCATGGACAACGGCCATGTGCAAAGAGCCGAGCTGCAGGCCCTCGATAACCTCACCACCGTTACCGAGCTGAGAGGCCGGGTAAACCTGTACATCGATGCTGCCTGATGTCTTTCCCTCAACACAGGACTCAAATGCCAAGGCGGCAGCATGTTTCGGGGATGTCAGATCCGCAGACTGGAAATGGGCGTATTTCAGTTCTTTGGCCTGAGCTGCACCCTGGGCAGCAAAAGCGCCGGCCAGAATGGCAACGGCTGCGGCCGTATTTTTCAAGGTAGATTTCATCATGGTAATTCTCCTTCTCATTAACTTGTGAAACCAAAAAAACGGGGTATGGCGGTGCTGATCTGCGGGATCAGGATCACCAGCAAAAGAACGCACAGCTCTGCAAACAACAGCGGTAGAACGGCGCGGGACACGCCTTCCAGACGAAGGCGTCCAACCGTCGCGATGACGAAAAGAACCGGCCCGACCGGAGGTGTGACCATGCCAATCGTCAGGTTGAGGACGAGCATCATGGCAAAATGCAGTGGATCGATACCCACCTGGGCTGCGATCGGGCCGAGGACCGGTGTTAAAATGATCAGGGCCGGGAGCGTGTCGATGAACAAGCCGCAAATCAGGGCGAACCCTGCCAGCAGAAACAGGATTGCGAGCGGGTTGTCCGTCAGGGTGGTCAAATAGGCCGCCATGGTCTGCGGTATTTGCTGATAGGTCAGCAACCAGCCGAATACCGATGCCATGGCGACAATCAGCAACACGGAGGATGTCGTTACAGCGGCACGGGAAAAAGCGTCATAGAGTGTCGCCCCCGTAAGCGCCCTCCGCGCAAACCCCAAGATCAAAGCATAGGCGCAGGCGACTGCACCGGCTTCCGTAGGGGTAAAGATGCCGCCCAGAATTCCACCCAGAATGATCAGTGGCATTAACAGGGCGGGCAGGGCACCCGTTGCGGATCTCGCCAGCTCACCGGTGCTGGCGCGATGATCCCGACCGCGATACCCGTTTCGGACAGAAACGACGTGGTTCACTACGGCAAGGGCGATCCTTATCAGGATTCCAGGCAGTATTCCGGCAAGGAACAGCCCCGTGACAGAGACCCGGCTGTCTGAGATGGCATAAACCACCATCAGAATGGACGGTGGAATAATCGGTCCGATTGTGGCCGTCGCTGCGGAAAGGGCACCAGCGTAATTCGCCTCATAGCCCGCGCGGCGCATCATGCGCATGATGATGGCAGATGGACCGGCGGCATCGGCGAGGGCGGAACCGGAGATGCCGGCGAACAGCATCGAGACGAGGATGTTTACATGACTAAGGCCACCCCGAATATGGCCAACCAGATCATTGGCAAAGCGAAGCAATGCCTTTGTCAGACCGCAAACACCCATCAGTTCGGACGCAAGCACAAAAAACGGGACGGCCATAAGCGGGAAGGAGTCGATCCCCGCGAACATGCGCTGAATACCGGCAAGCGGGTTCAAGCTGCCGTCAATGAGGATAGCGGCCATGCCTGCCACACCCATTGTAAAAGCAACCGGCAAACCCGCCGCGAGGGTCAGAAAGAACAGAAGTATGAGTGTCTGTCCCATGTGCCTATAACCTCGGATCCGATGCGGGATCCAGGTCCTCGGCGTCTGTGTTCAGGCTTTCGTTTGATGTATCGTCAAATTCTCTGGCGATAAATTTGTTCCAGAAGAAGGCTAGGTGGATCAGGAACAGCCCGGCCCCGACGGGAATTGCGAGATAGGGTATGCCGCGGGATATCCCGGTTGCCATTGTCTCTTTGTTCCAGCCGAATGAGACGAATTTTGTGCCGTACCAAAGAATGGTGATCATGAACGCTGTCATGACGAGCACGGCGCCTACACGGATCAATTTTTTAGCTCTCTCGGGTACGGGACGAATAAACAGGTCAATTTCGACCAGGCGACCTTCCCGAAGGGCAAGTCCCGCACCGGCGAATGTTCCAAATATCATCAGAAAACGGGCGGTTTCCTCTGCCCATGCCGGGGAATACCCAAACCCGTATCGGCCAACGACGTTCAGAAAGACGATTGTGAAAATTGCAGCCAAGGCAAGCGCAACCACAATCCGGTTCAATCGAACAAAGGTCTCTTCGAAGGTTCCCACTTTTTCCCCACCACAGGCTCTTGCCTGATCTCGTTCCGTTCAAAGTCGGAACTGGTTATCTGTTGATCTTGTTACTGGCATACTGACATACAATGTGTCAATAATGAAATACTGTATGCCAGATGCAATTGTAGATTCAGGCAGGAATCACTGCTAAGCGTATTGAAACCAAATGTTGAATTAGAAATGCATAGAATAGAACGCCCTAAATCATTGACCGAACTGGTCACAACAGCACTGCGGGACGAAATTGTCGGGGGCGAACTGGATCTCGGCGCCGCACTCTCCGAAGCCGGAATCGCCAAACGTCTGGATGTCAGCAGAACACCGGTACGGGAAGCTTTTGCCCGACTGGAACTGGAAGGGCTTGTTCGGACAGAACCTCAGCGGGGTACTTTTGTGATTACCCTGACCGCGCGTGAACTTGCCGATATCTGTGATGTCAGGGAATGTCTCGAGACCCATGCCTTAAAGTCAGCGCACCATCATGACAAACCCGGACTTTTGAGTGAACTGGGTGCAATTGTCGAAGAAATGACAAATGCGCGACAGGATGAAAATGACAGGCGTTATCTGGCCCTGGACACGGCCTTTCACCAGACACTGTTTGACCATACCGGCAATCGATTTCTAAACGATGCCTATCAAACGATTGCTCACAAGATGGCGGCGTTACGCAACCGCCTGGGGATGCATCCACCGCATATGGAAAAATCCTATAACGAACACCAACAAATCGTTGAGGCTTTGAAAAGGGACGATGTTGAAGCGGCCGTTGCCCAGTTGAATGCCCATATAGGCCGAAAAGAGGGAAGTTATTGGCAATTGGCAACAGAAGACGAATTTCCGTTCCATTGATTGCCCAATAAAAAACCCCGCTGATGCGCGGGGTTTTTCAAAAGAAGCGTTGATCGCTTTACGCGGCGGCCAGATTTGCGTTCGCAAAATCCCAGTTAACCAGGCTACCGAGGAATGTCGAGATATAGTCAGGACGGCGGTTCTGGAAATCCAGGTAATAGGCATGCTCCCAAACATCGATTGTCAGGATCGGTGTCTGACCATGGGCAATCGGGGAATCAGCGTTGCCTGTCTTGGTCACTTTGAGGGTGCCACCATCCAGAACGAGCCAGGCCCAGCCGCTACCGAACTGTGTGGTTGCCGCGACTTTGAATTCTTCGACGAATTTGTCAAAGCTGCCGAAATCGGCGTTGATCTTGTCAGCAATGGCGCCGGTTGGTGCACCACCACCATTCGGTGACATGGAATTCCAGTAGAATGTGTGGTTCCAGACCTGTGCAGCATTGTTGAAGATACCGGCTTTGCCAGCGTCACCGGCCACAGTGGTGATGATTTCTTCAAGTGATTTATTGGCAAGATCGCTGTCAGCAACCATATTGTTCAGGTTGGTGACGTAGGTGTTGTGATGTTTGCCGTGGTGGAAACTCAGCGTGTTCGCTGTGATATGGGGTTCCAGTGCATCCTGCGCATATGGCAGTGCGGGAAGTTCAAAAGCCATTTGACCCGTGCCTCTTCGTTTGTGTTTCTTGAAACCGTGCGCCGACCCAATAAAGTGCAGGACGTGCAAAGCTGGCTCAAAATATGGTCCGAATCCCTATTCTGACAAGGGACAAAGACCGATGGGGGCAATAAAAACGCTGTCTTCTCACAATCTTGCAATGGAACGGGCAAATTCTGCTCAAACCGGTTGATTTGCGATTGCGGCACTGTTCCAGATCGCGTTTTCTCGACAGGGAATGGTTGAAGGAAATTCAGTGAAAGACTTGCCCTGGCAGGATTCCGCGCGACTGAAAGCCGCACTGCGCGTTTGTACTGGCATCGCTGAGGCCAGTGGCTCAAATCTGTGGTTCGTCGGGCGGACGCTTTCATCCCGTCGCCGCGCACTCTTTGTCAGTTCTTACGCCTCCATGCGGGTCATTGATGACTTTGTGGATGATGAGTTTCTGATGCAGAGTGATGAAGAAAGAAGACGGAAGCGCCCTGATGCACATGCTCATATCCAGGCATGGCTTGATGCGATCGATGGAAACCTGTCCGGTGGCGAGATCTCCGTCCACGCTTTTAGCGTCTTGAGCGATGATATTCAGGTTGCGCTGAGCGGTTCGTTTTCCCGGTCAGATCTTACCCTTCAGCCTTGGGAAGCGCTCGCTCAGGCGATGCGGCGGGATATCGATGAAAAGCCTTTCGTGACCTGGGACGATTTCCATTCCTATTGTGAAGGGGCCACGGTCGCGCCAGCGGCAATCTTTCTCTACCTGCTGGCCGCACGGTTTGAAACGGATGGATCCTGCACCAACGGATTGCCCGATGCACCCCAGGAATGCGCACGGGATATCGCGATATTCTGCTATCTGGTTCACATTATGCGGGACCTTACAAAAGATGCAGAAACAAATGCTCTACTGGTGACATTGCCAAACGATGTCCTCGAACCTTGCGGGTTAACCAGAGACGGGCTGAGTGGCGGTGCCCTGGACACAGCCTTGAGGGATGGACGTGTTCATCAACTGATTGCCGCAATATCGGAGCATACGGATCCGTTCCGGAAGCGGGCGGAGGATTGGCGTGATCACATCATGCCGGTTTTGGGCGTCAGGGAAGGCCTGGCGTTCAAAACGCTGATGGGTGTTTACTGCGCGTTGCATGACCGAATAATGGCGGATCCGGAATTCGTTTTGGCCAGGGACCGGTCAAAGGTTGAAGCTGTTCGCGCAGAAGCGCTATCGCCAGTTGTGAATTCGGAGGCCGTCGATGACGACCTCTGACAGGGATGACAATTTCGATTTCTGCGCACAGGCGGTTCAGGCGGGTGATCGAGACCGGTTTCTGTCCGCCATGCTGGCCAATCCATCCGACCGAAACCCTCTTCTTGCGCTTTATGCGTTCAATCTGGAACTGGCGAAGATTCCGGATATTGTGTCTGAACCTCTTTTGGGTCAGATCCGTTTGCAATGGTGGCGGGATGCCCTGGACGAAATTGCGAGTGGAACACCCAGGAAGCATCAGGGGGTCCTGGCCCTGGCCGATGCGGTACGTTCCAGAAATCTTCCAATTGCCGAACTCAACGCCTTGATAGACGCACGGGAACAGTCGCTTGACGTGCAGGCACCCGGAACACTGTCTCAGCTTGAGGATACGTGCCGAGCGACGGCCGGTCGTCTGACGCGGCTCGCGTCGTTGATTGCCGTGCCTGACAAACCGGAATTGCACAATCTGGCAGAAGATATCGGTACGGCCTACGGTCTGTCAGGCTTAATGCGGGCGCTGCCGTTTCATCTGCGCGCAAGGCAGGTTTGGATACCCCTTGAACTTTCACGCCGCCACGGGATCTCGCAGGATGATCTCAATGAGGCCAGGTCGGTCCCGGAACTCCATCAAGTCGTTTCGGAAATTTGTCATCATGCCATTGATATTATTAAAAAAAGTGACGAGAGACTGATTGAAAACGAGATCTCTCGCTCCGATGTCAGGCAAGCTTTTCCAGCCTTGGCTTTTGCAACCATTGCCCGGGACACTTGTGCCCAGCTGGCCGCGGTAAATGGCGATTGTTTTCATTCCACCCTTTCGCGAAACAAGGTGACTCAGCCGTTACGTCTGGCTTTGAAACGTTCGTTCGGCGTTATGTGAGCGACGGGGCCAATTGGCACAATCCCTATAATTTTATGTATTTAATTCGTCTAAATTGTACATTTGAAAACTACGATGGTATATTGGAAGTGAGAGAGATTGGGAGAACCCGATAGGAGAGAAGAATGTCTGACGTGTCTCTGACCGCGGCGCAGCGTGCGTCGCTCGTCGCGTTACAACGTACAAATTCGGTAACCGACAGAACCAACCAAAATCTGACAACTGGTCGCAGTGTAAATTCGGTCAACGACAATCCGACCGCGTTTTTCATTGCGCAGCAATTGACCCAGCGCGGGGCGGAATTTACGCAACGCCGCGAAGAGATTGACCAGGGCATCAGCACGCTGCGTACCAGTCTGGCGGCCACCGATACCATTGAACAGTTTTCGCGCCAGCTGCAGGGACTTGCAGAATCTGCGCGGTCGACGACCGATCCAAGTCAGTTGGCGGCAATTTCCCGCCAGTTTGAGCAGATCGGAAACCAGATATCTCAGGTTGCCCAGGATGCATCTTTCAACGGGACAAACCTGCTGAGCTCCACCAACAACCGGCTTGAGATCCAGTTCAGCGATCAGGAGGAATCCGGCGTATCCATTCAGGGACGGAACCTTATTTCTGAAACGGCTGATACAGCAAACGGCCTGTTCTCTGTTGATGCTTTCGACAGTGCTGGCGACATTCGCCTCGACCAGTTCGGGTTGTCAGAGGGCGACTTCACAAGTCTGATCAACAATCCGGAAGAACTGGACACGGTTATTCGGACAATTGAGGACGGGATCTCGAGGCTTCGCGGGCAAGCGCAGCAATTTGGCGGGTCGGTTGCCCTTCTGCAGGAACGGGCCCAGTTCAATGATGCAATCGCAAATGAGCTGCAAGCCGGTGCGGATAACCTCACTTTGGCCGATCTCAACGAGGAGGCTGCATTGAACGTTGCCTCGCGGACCAGCCAGCAGATCGCAACCCAGTCACTGGGCGTGTCTGGCGGTCAGCAAAGAGCGCTTCTTTCGCTGATTGAAGGGTCGGCCTGATCTAGTTTAAAGAGCAAACCAATGTGATATGGCGGCGGAGACTATTCTGCCGCCATATTTGCGTCGCCCAGCCATTCGCCAAGCGCGGCGCGGGCCCGTGTAGAAATTGCCAGTTTCCGGTCCCGACCTTTGATCTTGCGTTTGCCCTCAGGTGGCAGGGGCGGCGGGAAAAGACCGAAGTTCACGTTCATTGGCTGGAAAGTCGAACTGTCGGCCCCACCGGTTATGTGGCCGAGCAGGGCACCCAGGGCTGTCGTTTCAGGTGGTGGATCATAGGGTGTTCCCAAACGCTCTGATGCAGCAAATCGCCCGGCGATCAAACCGATTGCCGCGGATTCCACATAACCCTCAACGCCTGTGACCTGGCCCGCGAAACGCAGGGCGGGGCGGGCTTTCATGCGAAGTGTTTCGTCGAGCAATCTTGGCGAATTTATAAAAGTGTTCCGGTGGATACCGCCAAGACGGGCGAATTCAGCTTTTTCAAGCCCGGGGATCATGCGCAGGACCTCTGTCTGGGCACCATATTTCAGTTTGGTCTGAAATCCGACCATGTTCCACAAGGTTCCAAGGGCATTGTCCTGACGGAGCTGAACAACCGCATGGGGCCGCGATCCGTCATGGGCATTGGTCAGTCCAACCGGCTTCATGGGACCGAAACGCAGGGTCTCGCGTCCCCTTTCAGCCATGACCTCTATGGGAAGGCAAGCTTCGAAATAGGGGGTGTCTTTCTCCCACTCTTTGAACTCTGTCTTCTCGGCCGTGTCCAACGCATCCAAGAAGGCATTGTATTCCGCTTCCGTCATCGGGCAATTGATATAGTCTTTGCCATCTCCCTTGTCATAGCGGGATTGGAACCAGACTTTGTCGAAATCGATGCTGTCGCGATGAATGATCGGGGCAATTGCGTCAAAGAAGGCCAATTGCTCATCACCGGTCAATTCCCGGATTGCGGCGGCAAGGGAGGGCGAGGTCAGCGGACCTGTCGCAACGATTATATTGTCCCACTCTTCGGGTGGAAGCCCCTCGATCTCGGAGCGATCGATTGTGACGAGCGGGTGATTTTCGAGCTCTCTGGTTACAGCCCGGCTGAATTCCTCGCGGTCAACGGCCAATGCGCCACCGGCTGGCAGTTTCGCATCGTCGCCACACCGCAGAATGAGTGAATTGCAGCGTCGCATTTCCTGATGCAGCAGGCCGACAGCGTTATATTCCGCGTCGTCGGAGCGAAAAGAGTTGGAGCAGACCAGTTCGGCCAGACCATCCGTGTCGTGGGCGTCGGTCTTCCGGACCGGGCGCATTTCATGCAATACAACGGGCACACCGGACTGTACCAATTGCCATGTCGCCTCGGACCCGGCCAATCCGCCACCGATTACATGTACTTCTTTCACGTTTCCATTGCTCCACAAAGACATCGCTGAATGGGCGTAGAGTTAGAGCATTGTGAAAGCGCCGTCAAAACGAATGGCGGCCGCAATGGTTGCGACCGCCATACACTACCCATAATGACTGGGTTGATTACTTCACTGTAATCTTGATCTGTTCTGAAACGACCGGCTTTGTGTGCGGTATATGGTTCATATCACCCAGAACAAGCTGCAATGTGTGTGTACCTGCGGGCAGATCCAGTGTGGTTTCCGTCTGGCCACCGCCAAAATGGATGTGGTTTTCATCAGCGGGGAGCGAATATTCCATTTCCTCTGCACCGTCTTCGCCTTCACCGAGCGGCGGGCGATTTAAAAGAATGTGGTGGTGACCCGTATTTTCCTTTTCCGTGCCAGCCGGTGCGACACCCATATTACGCAGGCCCATCTTTACCGTCACAGGGCTGCTCACCGTCGCGCCGTCCTCTAGATTAATGAAGTAAACCTCAGCATTTGCGGGAGCCGGGGTTTCGCCAGCGAACGCGGTTGATGCCATGAGAAGGGATGCTGTTGCCAGAGCTATATAACGCAAAATCTTGTCCTCCGTGGTTAAGCTAATTTTAAGGTTAAGACTGTAGCCATACATAAACGCTTCAGGAGCTTAGAAATTCGTCACTTTTTTCAAATTCTTTTCTCTCTCGCGTAATAAAATAGAGTTTGTGATTTTCTTAATACTTTGTAACTTATAATTTAGCTTTTATGGCCTATCTAAAAATGATGATCAAAAACGATTCAAGTATTTCGGAAGTTATGGCCGGACTGGAAACCCTTGTGCCAAGGTTGATCCGGTTCTGTTGGTCATTGACGGGCGACCGCTCCACAGCTGAGGACATAGCGCAGGCTGCCTGCCTGAAGGCAATTGAGAAAGCCGATCAATACCAGGCCGGGACAAATCTGGACCGGAGGGTCTTTCGAATTGCACAATCCCTATGGTTTAACCAGCTTAGATCGGAAAAGGTCCGGCGAGGTACCGACGTAGTATCAGCGGATGAAACGGATCTTAGGGACAAAAAACCGCTTCCTGACACGAATATTTTTCACAATGAAGTGTTATCCGCGATAATGGCACTTCCAGATCATCAGAGGGCGACTGTGTTACTGGTTTATGCAGAAGGTTATTCTTACAAAGAAGCGGCACAAACGCTTGATGTCCCGATTGGAACCGTTATGAGTCGCCTGTCGGCGGCCAGGTGCGCCCTTTCCGGTCTGAAGGAAAGCGGGAAAGTTCCAGTTGGCGAAAAAGCCAGAGTATCAACTAAGCGTGGTGTTTGTTGATGAGGCACACATTCTCCAAACTGACAATACAGGCAAAATAAGCCTTAAGTTGCAGATATAGATGAATTCAAGGTAAAATAGAATGGCTGCTAATACCTATTCGAGCGAAACACTAACGGCATATATTGATGGCGAACTCGATGCAGCGCTTGCCGCTGAAATTGACGAAAGTCGAAAGGCATCGCCTGAACTTGATACCCAGCTTGAGGCGTTGAATGCACAAACTGCCAGTTTGAGATCCGCTTTTGACGAGATGCTGGAGGATGCTCCAAATCTTGAGGCTCTGATAAACCGGTCGAACCGAAATGCTTCTGAACAGCCAAATGTTGGGGTTTCAGAAGTCGTGCAATTGGATACTTCCCCCAGGGTAGCGCATCTTAGCCCGTCGAATTCGAATGTTAGAAACGGGATGTCCCGCCGCGGTATGATGGCCATGGCTGCGTCTGTTCTTGTCGCGGTTGGGATTTCCGGGCCCGCCGGATATTACGGTGCAGCAGTTACCAACCAGCCTGACTGGCGAATGGAAGTGGCCAATTATCAAGCTCTTTACGTGACGGGAACCTTGGATCACGTTGTACCGGAACTTGCTTCTCAGGAAATGGAGCGTCAGCGGGTTGTCGCGCAACTGGGCATTGATATTCCGATGTCCGCTTTGCAGTCCTCACTCGCTGATTACAAGCGGGGCCAAATTCTGGGGTTTGAAGGGAAACCACTGGCACAATTCGCCTATCTGACACAGGACGGGAAGCCGATAGCCCTTTGCATTACAAGAAGCGGCGAACCTGACCAGGATATCGCGGTCTCAAACATGCGCGGGCTGGCTGCGGCGAACTGGTCAGCTAATGGTATTGGTTACATCCTGATTGGAACCGAAGACCAAAAGCTCATCGAACAAATGGCCGAACAGATCCGGTCCAGAGTGTAGGTCCGGAATTACGGGCGCGGACCAGCTAACCAGCCTTCTTCTGCGATGTGGTTACGAGATACGGGGCAAGATACTGTCCTGTATAACTTGTCTTTACTCCAACAACATCCTCTGGCGTTCCCTGCGCAACGACCTGGCCACCTTTGTCCCCGCCTTCGGGCCCGATATCAATGATCCAGTCGGCGCATTTTATGACTTCAAGATTGTGTTCGATCACCAATACGGTGTTGCCCGTGTTAACAAGGGCCTGCAACACTTCTAACAGGTTCCGGACATCTTCAAAATGCAGGCCGGTTGTTGGTTCATCCAGAATATAAAGCGTCTTACCTGTTGCCCGACGGGAAAGCTCCTTCGCCAATTTCACCCGCTGCGCTTCACCGCCTGACAGGGTAGTGGCCTGTTGTCCGACCTGCAGATATCCAAGCCCGACGCGTTGCAGGGTCGTCATTTTGTCCCGGATTGACGGTACGGCTTTAAAGAACTCGGCGGCTTCGTCAATCGTCATGGCAAGGACGTCGGCGATGGATTTGTCCCGATAGGCAATTTCCAGCGTTTCTCGGTTATAGCGTTTGCCCTTGCAAACGTCGCAGGTCACATAAACATCAGGCAGGAAGTGCATCTCAATCTTGATGACGCCGTCGCCCTGGCAGGCTTCGCACCGTCCCCCTTTGACGTTGAAACTGAACCGTCCTGGTTGATATCCGCGCGCTTTCGCTTCGGGCAGTCCAGCAAACCAGTCTCTGATCGGACCGAACGCACCGGTATAGGTGGCCGGGTTTGACCGTGGGGTCCGTCCGATTGGCGACTGATCGATATCGATCACCTTGTCGATATGCTCGATACCCTTGATCTCTGAATAGGGGGCCGGGTTTGTTCTTGCCCGCATCAGTGATCTTGAGAGTGCCGCATAGAGTGTTTCGATGATCAGCGTGGATTTTCCGGACCCGGAGACACCGGTAACACAGGTCAATGTTCCAAGGGGAACGGCGGCATTGACGTCTTTCAGGTTATTTCCAGTCGCCCCGATGACTTCCAGCGTTTTTCCCCGATGACCGGGACGACGTGATTGCGGAATCTCGACAGCGCGCCGTCCTGTAAGATACTGGGCGGTCAAACTATTTTTTGATTTCAGTACTTTAGCCGGTGTTCCAGCGGCGACAACGCTGCCACCATTGACACCTGCAAGCGGGCCCATATCGACCAGATAATCGGCGGCGCGGATCGCTTCCTCGTCATGTTCGACAACAATCACGGTGTTGCCCAAATCCCGTAACCGTTTCAGCGTTAGCAGCAGGCGATCATTGTCGCGTTGATGCAGCCCGATGGAAGGTTCATCCAGCACGTAGAGAACGCCGGTCAGCCCCGATCCGATCTGGGAGGCCAGACGGATTCTCTGGCTCTCCCCGCCGGACAGTGTTCCGGAATTGCGGCTGAGGGTCAGATACTCCAATCCTACATTGTTGAGAAATCCCAACCGCTCGTTGATTTCTTTAAGAATCCGATAGGCGATCTCCCGTTGGGTGTCGCTCAATGTCTCTTCAACATCCGCAAACCATGTGA
This sequence comes from Alphaproteobacteria bacterium, assembly GCA_963691885.1. GTDB lineage: Bacteria > Pseudomonadota > Alphaproteobacteria > UBA8366 > Aestuariispiraceae. The sequence goes on along the minus strand of OY829843.1, from coordinate 4,283,036 downwards.
CAGCCTGTGCGATCGAGAGATCAGACACATCGCCAATCCGCTTGCCGGCTATCTTCACGGCAAGGGCTTCTGGCTTCAACCGCTGTCCGCCACAGGTATCGCATGGCGCAACCGATTGAAATTTCTCCATTTCTTCGCGTACCCAGGAGGAATCTGTCTCCTTGAAGCGGCGCGCCATATTGGGGATGACGCCTTCGAAATTCTTGGTGGTCGCATAGGACCGTAAACCATCATCGTAAGAGAATTTGATCTTCTCTTTGGTGCCGTAAAGGATTGCCTTGCGCACGGGGGCGGGAAGTTCGCCAAAGGGCGTGTCCATATCGACTTTAAAGTGCCTGCAGATCGATTCCAGGGTCTGGTTGTAGTAGGGACTGGTCGTCTTGGACCAGGGCGCAACTGCCCCCTTGCTCAATGGCAGGGTCTCATCGGGAACTACAAGGCCTTCGTCAAACTCCAGCTGAACGCCAAGACCGTCACATGCCGGACAGGCCCCAAAGGGGTTATTGAACGAAAACAGGCGCGGTTCGATTTCTTCGATTGTAAAGCCGGATACCGGACAGGCGAATTTTGCGGAAAAGACCGTCTGTTCGCCACCATCAGCGTTTTCGGCGAACATCAGACCATCGGACAGGTCGAGTGCGGTTTCGATTGAATCGGCAAGACGGGTTTCAAGCCCATCGCGAACCACAACACGATCCACAACCACATCAATATTGTGCTTAAGTTTCTTGTCGAGCGCGGGCGCGGCATCGATCTCATAGGTTTCCCCATCAATCCGGACACGCTGAAACCCGCGTTTTTGAAGATCCTGTAATTCCTTTTTGTATTCGCCCTTTCGGCCACGAACCATCGGCGACATCAAATAGAGCCGGGTTCCCTCGTCCATTTCCATGATCCGATCGACCATTTGACTGACCGTCTGACTTTCGATCGGCAGGCCGGTTGCAGGCGAGTAGGGGACGCCCACTCTCGCCCAGAGCAGGCGCATATAATCGTATATTTCCGTGACAGTGCCGACGGTGGAACGAGGGTTTTTTGATGTCGTCTTTTGTTCAATCGAAATGGCGGGGGAGAGGCCCTCAATCAGATCCACATCCGGTTTCTGCATCATCTCAAGAAACTGGCGGGCATAGGCGGAGAGCGACTCGACATAGCGGCGCTGTCCATCGGCATAAATCGTGTCAAACGCCAGAGACGATTTCCCCGACCCACTTAATCCGGTGATCACAATCAACGAATCACGTGGAAGATCAACGTCGACATTCTTCAAATTATGTTCGCGCGCACCGCGTACCCGGATCGTGGGGGTCATGGATCACCTGATCTGCTTTGAGATGTGCTGTCTGGGCAGCATTGCGGACCATATACAACTGATTTTTGCATTGCCACCCCTACAAATTACGTCGCGGTCAACTCAATGGATCGGGGTGGGGACCAAATGCGGGCTGTGAGCGCTGAATTAACGTGATCTCGGCTGGAAAAGAGGGGTGTGAACGCGTATGATTTAACCATGAACAATCAGCGGGTTTCGGGTGCTCATTTGGGCCATCATTGTCACGTTTTTAAGAGAATTCCGGGCCTTTTCAGCATCAATTAGGGGATCATCATGGCGGGTAGTGTGAACAAAGTTATTCTGGTGGGGAATCTTGGCCGTGATCCGGATGTTCGGACAATGCAGTCCGGCGGTAAGGTGGTGAATTTGTCCGTGGCGACCTCGGAACGCTGGAATGATCGTGACGGAAACCGTCAGGAGCGGACGGAGTGGAACCGTGTCGTGATCTTTAATGAGCGACTCGCCGATGTGGCAGAGAAATATCTCCGTAAAGGTTCAAAGATTTATGTGGAAGGCACGCTTCAGACCCGCAAATGGACCGATCAGTCCGGGCAGGAAAAATACACGACAGAGGTTGTCGTGCCACGGTTCCGTGGTGAGTTGACTATGCTCGACGGTCGCGGCGATGGTGATGGTGGCGGCTATGGTGGATCGCAGGGTGGTTCATCGGGCGGTTATGGCGGTCCACAGGGCGGTTCGTATGATAATAATGGTCCGTCCGGCGGTGGTTCGGGCGGCGGTGGTTATGCGTCTGACCTGGATGACGAAATACCGTTCTGATCTCTGAAATCCACCCATTTCACCGGATCATCATGTGATCGCGAAACACTGTATTTCGTTGTGATGCAGGGTGCAAATATGCTATATAGTGTGTTTGAAAGTCAGGGAGTGTTCATTGGGCGTTACACATTTGCATGATGGTTTTGCGAAAATTCCTGCTTCACTGGCTTTTGGCCAATTGCGGCCTGGAAATCAGTAACCTTCGCGGGCGCCCCTCCACCCTCCAAATCCCATTCAATTCTGAAAAGTGACCAAATATCTTGTCCGACACCCCAAATTCATCTTCTGATCCCGGCGATACAAATCCACTGATCACAATTGAAGACGAGATGAAGCGCTCCTACCTCGATTACGCGATGAGCGTGATCGTTTCTCGGGCGCTTCCCGATGTACGGGACGGTTTGAAACCTGTTCATCGCCGAATTCTATATGCGATGAAGGAAGGGGGCTACGACAGCTCCAAACCCTATCGCAAATCGGCCCGCATCGTCGGTGACGTCATGGGTAAATATCACCCCCATGGCGATAGCGCGATTTATGACGCCATGGTCCGGATGGCGCAGGGCTTTTCGATGCGGCTGCCCCTGATAGACGGTCAGGGCAACTTCGGATCGATGGACGGGGACCCGCCTGCCGCCATGCGCTATACAGAAGCGCGTCTGGCAAAAGCGGCCGAGACCCTGCTGGATGATATCGACAAAGACACGGTCGATTTTCAAAACAACTATGATGACAGCGCCAAAGAGCCTTCGGTTCTGCCGGCGCGTTATCCGAACCTGCTTGTCAATGGCGGCGGCGGCATTGCGGTTGGTATGGCAACCAATATTCCACCGCATAACCTGAATGAAGTCGTCGATGCCTGCATCGCCTATATCGAAGATAATGATATTTCGATCGAACAGTTGAACGAGATTGTTCCGGGGCCGGATTTCCCGACGGGCGGTATCATTCTGGGACGGTCCGGGATCCGCTCGGCATACAATACGGGGCGCGGCTCTGTAATCATGCGGGCGCGCACTCATATGGAAGAAATGAGGGGCCGAGAGGCGATTGTCGCAACCGAGATCCCCTATCAGGTGAACAAGTCGCGGATGCTGGAACGCATTGCCGAAGTGGTTCGCGAAAAACAGGTCGAAGGGATCTCTGACCTGCGGGATGAGTCCGATCAGGACGGCGTACGTGTTGTTATCGAACTCAAGAAAGACGCTGTATATGACGTTGTTCTAGCACAACTTTTCCGGTTTACACCGATGCAGACAAGTTTCGGCGTCAATATGCTGGCGCTGAATTCTGGACGGCCGGAAATGCTGCAGCTTAAGCAGATCATTCAGGCTTTCGTTGATTTCCGGGAGGAAGTGGTCAACCGACGGACGGCCTTTGAACTGCGCAAGGCCCGCGAGCGGGCCCATATTCTGGCTGGCCAGTTGGTCGCGATCAGTAATCTGGACCCTGTCATTGCCATGATCCGCGCGGCACCCGACCCGGCGAGTGCACGGGCGAGCCTGATGGGTGAGGCCTGGAACGCAGAGGACGTGGCAGATTTCATCGCCCTGATCGATGACCCGGGTCATGAGGTTATCGATGGCAAATACCGTCTGTCAGAAGCCCAGGCGCGCGCCATTCTGGAATTGCGGTTGCAGCGCCTCACCGGGATGGAACGGGACAAACTGACCGCGGAAACACAGGAACTTGCTGACAAGATCAAGGATTTCCTCGAAATCCTGCAATCCCGTCCACGGCGCCTGCAGGTCATGCGTGACGAGCTTGTTGAGGTGCGGGATCAGTTCGGTACGCCCCGTCGCACGACGATTGAGGAAAATGAGTTCGAACATGACATTGAGGACCTGATCCAGCGTGAGGATATGGTCGTTACGGTCACCCAGGGTGGCTATATCAAACGCGTGCCGCTTTCAACCTATCGCGCCCAGCGTCGGGGTGGGAAGGGTCGTTCCGGGATGCAGACGAAGGACGATGATGTCGTCGTCAATGTCTTCGTCACATCAACTCACACACCGGTCCTGTTCTTCTCGTCTAAGGGGATGGTATATCAACTGAAGGTCTATCGCCTACCGCTCGGCAGTCCGACCGCCCGTGGTAAGGCAATGATCAACCTGCTTCCTCTGGAAGAGGGGGAGACGATCTCGACCATCATGCCTCTGCCAGAAGATGAAGACGCGTGGGTTGAGCTGTTTGCAGTATTTGCAACGGCCAGCGGCGGTGTCAGACGCAACAGGTTGAGTGATTTCACCAACATCATGAAGAACGGCAAGATTGCCATGAAGCTTGATGAAGGGGACAGCTTGATCGGCGTCAGGACCTGCAGTGAAGACGAAGACGTGTTCCTCTCGACCGCCAAGGGTGTTTGCATCCGCTTCCCGGTTCCTGATGTGCGGATTTTTTCTGGTCGGACGTCGACAGGTGTCAGGGGGATCAGGCTGGCTGATGATGATCAGGTGATATCGCTTTCCCTCTTGAACCATTCTGAGGCGACTTCCGAAGAGCGCGACGAGTTCATGAAGGCCTCTGCCGCGGCAAGACGCCTGCAATCAAGTGACTACACCGATGATGAAGAGCGACGGGCCGCGGATCAGGCACTGGCGGCACAGTTTGATACATCAGAGAAACTTCAAAGCATGCGAGATGCAGAGGAACTGGTGCTTACAATCTCCGATGCAGGCTATGGGCAATTGAGCTCCAGCTTTGACTATCGCGTCACAGGACGTGGGGGTAAGGGCATCGGCAATATGAACCTTGGTCGCGGGGAAAATACCCGGATTGTCTCTTCTTTCCGGATTGAACCGGCCCTTGATGAATTGGTTCTGGTCACGGATGGCGGTCAACTTATCCGTTGTCGCGCCGATGAAATCTCACCGAAGCGGCGCGGTAGTATGGGTGTTCGGGTCTTTGTCATCGACGGCGATCAGAAGGTTGTATCCGTCGCCCGTCTTCGTGATACGGAAGAGGGAGATGATGATTCCGCCGAAGAGGTAGAAAATACTGTTGAAAACACCGAACCTGTGGGGGATGAAGTATCGCAGGGCGATACAGAAAGCGGTGACACGCCGCCGGAGTGATCAAACGGTGTTAGGGGGCGATATCTGATATGAAAGTCGCAATTTATCCGGGGACCTTTGACCCGATTACAAACGGGCATATGGACATTATTACACGTGCGGCAAACCGGTTATGCGATCGGTTGATTGTCTCTGTTGCGGTAAATGCCGGAAAAGGTCCGTTGTTCAGCCTTGAAGAGCGTACCGAAATGGTTAGGGCCGAAGTGGCGTCTCTGCCCTCAGAGATCGCGGAAAAGATCGAAGTTCGAAATTTCGACAGTCTGCTCATTCATTATGCGCAGGATGTCGGGGCGGATTTGATCGTGCGTGGTCTCCGGGCGATATCCGATTTTGAGTATGAATTTCAGATGGTCGGGATGAATTCACGGTTGAACCGGGATATTGAGACTGTCTTTTTGATGTCGTCGGAGCGGAACCAGTTTATCTCTAGCCGTTTGGTGAAAGAGATCGCTGGCCTGGACGGTGCCGTGCATGAATTTGTGTCGCCCCGCATCGTTGAAAACCTTAATAAAGCGCTGAAAAATAGAGATTAAGTGACCTATATTCTGGTTGCAGTTTCTGCCGGTTTACCTTCGTAAAATTACTTTATATATAAAGTAATTTATAACCCCGGAATGATTGCGCCATGTGGAAACCCCCTGAGAAAATCAAATACGATCCTGCACCAGGGCCCTGGCCGAATAAGGAAGAGGCCCAGTCCTCAAAACTGTTCAGCCCCGTCAAAATAGGACAATTGGGATTGGAACAACGCAGTTGGGTACCGGCGATGGTTCCCTGGCGCGCAACGGAAGATGGGTTTGTCACCGAGGATGTTCTCGACTGGTATGGATCCATGGCACGCGGACGTCCGGGTGGCTTGGTTATTGAGGCGACAGGTATCCGCGACATCCCGTCGGGGCCTCTGCTGCGGATCGGGCATGACAGGTTCATTCCGGGTCTGAAAGAGCTGGTAGAGCGGGTACGGGAGGAAAGCGACGGAAAAACGCGGCTCTTTATTCAGTTGATTGATTTCCTCGCGATCAGGCGACGGCCAGAAAAGGAAAAGTTCTTTCAAAGGTTCCTCGCGATAACAAAGGCACACAGGACTGCTCTGAACGCGGTTGCGTCTACGGATGACGAGATCCGAAATCATCTGATCGGTCTGGATGATGAAGCCCTGACCGAAATCCTGTCAGCGAGGGAGCTGGAAGATTACAGAGTTGGCTATCGCGAGAGGGTAACCGATACGCATCTTCCTCATATCGCGGACCTGCCAAATGTGCTGCCGGATCTGTTCGCAGATGCTGCATTGCGTGCAAAAGAGGCCGGGATTGACGGCGTCGAATTACACTACGCACATGCTTATACGATGGCGTCTTTTCTTTCCGCCAAGAATGTCAGGACCGATGGCTATGGCAGTGATCTGAACGGCCGTGTGCGTTTACCGCTTGATGTGTTCAAAACTGTCAGGGACGCAGTTGGCACGGACTATCCCGTGGGATGCCGCTTCCTTTCGGATGAATGCATAGACGGCGGCAGCACAGTTTCGGACGCCTGTTACTTTGCAACGCGGTTTGCAGCGGCGGGTATGGATTTCCTGTCGACATCGCGGGGCGGGAAGTTTGATGATGCCAAGCAGCCACCGGTCGGTCACGCGGCCTATCCCTATACCGGGCAGAGCGGCTACGAATGCATGCCGGCTTACATCTCTGATTTCTTTGGCCCGTTTGGTCGAAACATTGAACCGACGGCGGCAATAAAGCAGGCGATCAGCGACGCCGGGTATCAGACACCTGTCGTGGTGACCGGTGGTATACACGGCTTTCAACAGGCGGAAGAAATCCTGCAGGCTGGAAAGGCTGATCTGATCGGGGCCGCACGCCAAACGCTGGCCGACCCCGTCTGGTTCCGAAAGGTACATCTGGGCAGAGGTGAAGAGGTCCGGAGTTGTGAGTTCACCAATTACTGTGAAGGTCTGGACCAGAAACATAAGATGGTGACCTGCAAGCTCTGGGATCGGGTCGGTCTTTCAGACGGTGTGAAGAGAACGCCCGATGGCAAGCGTCGTACGACAGCGCCCGACTGGTCGCCCTGATCTGTTGCCGGGTTCAGATCGTAAGATAAACCATGAAAAACATTGCGATAATCGGGGCCGGGCTTGCCGGTTTGTCTTGCGCTCGAGCCCTGTTGAATGCCGGCCATCGAGTCCAGGTCTTTGAAAAGAGCCGCGGCCTGGGAGGACGTGTCGCCACACGCAGGCGGACCACTGATGACGGTGTGGAACTGACATTCGACCACGGCGCGCAGTTTATGACAGCACGTGGCAAGGGGTTTCGTCACGCCCTTTTAGAGATTGGTATTTCCCCGGCAGTCTGGGGGCCGGTGCGGCATGGCGACGCCATTCCGGATGACGCGCTATATGTTGGTCGACCGGGAATGTCGGCCCTGTCAAAGGGGTGGGTTCCAGGGTCGGTCATTCAAACAGAAACCAGAATAGCTGAAATTTCGGGTGGACCCGGTTCTATCGAACTGCGCGCGGAAGAGGGCGAGGAATACGGCCCATTTGACCAGTGTGTCCTCGCGGTTCCGGTTGATCAGGCTATTCCACTCTGTCTTGGCACCTCTATGGCCGATGAATTCATCCAGGGATTAAGATCGGTTGAAGTCGCGCCGTGTTGGGCGACATTGCTGGCTTTTGAGGCGCGTCAGGAGACAGGTTTTGACGTTTGGTCGGATCGGTCTGGGGAAACACTGTCATGGGTTGCGCGAAATTCGTCCAAGCCGGGAAGGGGACGGGTAGATTGTTGGGTCCTGCACGCAACCCCCGAATGGTCGCGTAGAAATCTGGAGCGGGAGCCGGAAACAATCTGGCCTGATATGTTGCGTGAATTCGAAACCTTGAGTGACGTGTCATTGCCCAGGCCAATCTATGCCGCTGCGCATCGCTGGCGTTTTGCAAAAACCATCAAACCCCTTGGGCAACCTTATATTCATGACGCGGAGACGGGTATCTCGGTTTGTGGGGACTGGTGCCTTGGTGCCAGAGTGGAGGCGGCCTATGACAGCGGCACTGCCCTTGCCGACAAACTGATCTTGGGGGCCATCGCGTGATGAACATTGTGTCACTGGACAGTTTTGGAACCGGTCTTAATGCGGTGATCATTGGCGGTTCTGGCGGGATTGGCCAGGCGTTTGAGGAGCATTTACTGGAGAATCAGGCCGTCGAAACCGTGTTTTCCTGTTCGAGGAGATCAATCGGGGTGACGAGCGGGAAGCGCATCCCGATGCATCTGGACTACGCATCCGAAGAGAGCATCCAAAGGGCCGCTGAACTGATCTCCGAAAAGGCGGGAAAAATCTCGCTGGTGATTGTGGCAACGGGGTTTTTGCATGATGAGGCTGCGGGCCTCGGTCCGGAAAAGTCATACAGGCATCTTTCTGTCGAAAGCCTGACGCGAAACCACCTGGTCAATACAATTGGTCCCAGCCTTGTTGCGAAACACTTTCTGCCGTTGTTGACCCGGGACGGGAAGGCGGCCTTTGCGGCATTGTCTGCACGGGTTGGCAGTATATCCGACAATGGATTGGGGGGTTGGCATGCGTATCGCGCATCAAAGGCGGCGCTCAATCAAATCCTCAAAACCTGTTCCATTGAGGTTGCACGCCGGTCACCGGAGGCTCTGGTTGTTGGGCTTCATCCGGGTACAGTTGATACCGGGCTCAGCAAACCGTTTCAGCGCGGTGTGCCAGACGGAAAACTCTTTACGCCGAAGTTTTCTACGGCCTCGCTCTTGAACGTTATAAACGGTCTGGGGGAAGGGGATAGCGGCTATTGCTATGCCTGGGACGGCGAACGCATCCCTTTCTGAATGATCCTATACGCCCAAATACCGTTCTGAGAGACTGGGGTCATTTGTCAGTTCACTCGTCGACCCTGTCCAGGCAATCTGGCCCTTTTCAACGATATAATGGCGATCGGCGATTCGAGCCAAGTCGTTGATATTCTTGTCGATCACAAGGATGGACTGACCCACATTCTTCAATTTCTCCAGAACATCCCAGATATCCTTGCGGATCAGGGGGGCGAGCCCCTCTGTTGCTTCGTCCAGGATCAGCAGTTTCGGGTTCGTCATCAGGGCGCGGCCAATGGCGAGCATCTGTTGCTCCCCGCCACTCAACAAATTGGCCATGCCGTTGCGGCGTTCCAGGAGTGACGGGAAGAACTCGAAAATCGAGTCCAGGGTCCAGGCGTTACCGCTTTTGAAACGGTTTGCAGAGGTCGCAACCAGGTTCTCGGTCACGGTCAGGTTCGGGAATACCTGTCGTCCCTCTGGAACCAGCCCGAGGCCCGATTGCGCAACGGTGTAAGCCGGGCTGGAGGTCAGATCCTTACCCTCAAATTCGATACTGCCGGCCCGGACCGGAATGATCCCCATGATGGAATTGACCGTTGTGGTCTTCCCCATACCGTTGCGTCCCATCAGGGTCACAACTTCGCCGCTCTGCACCTCCAGGCTCATACCGAAAAGCGCCTGGCTGGACCCGTAGAAGGTCTCTATCTCACGTACTTTCAGCATGGTCAGACCGCCTCCTCGCCCAGATAGGCGCGTTTTACGTCTTCATTCTGGCGGATCTCGTCCGGTGTGCCGGTGGCAATGATGCTGCCGTAAACAAGAACGGAGATCCGGTCAGCGATGGCGAAGACGGCATCCATGTCATGCTCAATCAACAGCATGGTTTTTGCGCCCTTCAACCCGTTGAGAATGCCCACCATCCGTTGGGTCTCGTCCGGTCCCATACCGGCCATGGGTTCATCCAGCAGAAGCAGTCGAGGGTCTGAGGCGAGCGCCATAGCGATTTCGAGTTGCCGGTGTTCGCCGTGAGAGACGGTGGATGCAAGATGGTTGGCCTTTTCCGCCAATCCAACTGCGTCTAGCATCTCATGGGCCTTTTCCAACAAGACTGGGTCCTGCATGGCTGGCTTCCAGAACCGGAAGGCGGTTCCGTCATGTGCCTGAACCGCCAGCACAACATTGGTCAGCAAACTCATATCATTGAAGATGCTGGTGATTTGAAAGGATCGCGCAAGGCCAAGATGGGATCTGGCATAGCCGGGCTTTGTGGTAATGTCGTTGCCTGCGAAATGGACCTGACCGGAATCCGGGGCAAGGTCACCCGAAAGCTGAGAAATGAGGGTCGTTTTTCCAGCACCATTGGGGCCAATAATGGCATGGGCCTCACCTTCAATGACTTGCAAGCTGACATTCTTGGTCGCGCTGACGCCGCCAAAGCTTTTATTCAGGTCGGTTACTTCCAGAAGCAAAGAGCTTGTCATCTCTATTTCCCCCTTGTGAGAAGGCCGGAAATGCCGCCTTTGACGAACAAGACGACCAGCACAAGCATCGCGCCGAAGATGAAATGCCAGTAGATGGTGATGGAGCTCAAGATCTCTTCGATTACAAGGAAGGCAAGGACGCCATAGACCGGCCCGAACAGTGTTCCGGCACCGCCTAGGACGACCATGAAGATCAGCTCACCCGACCGGGTCCAGCCGATCATGTCCGGCGAGATAAAGTTCGTGAAATTGCCTAACAGCGCGCCAGCGTAACCAGCCATCATGCCGGACAGGACATAGGCGACAAGGCGGTACCGGAATGTTGGATAGCCAAGAGCCGTCATGCGCCGCTCGTTCGAACGTGTCCCTTGTACGACCATGCCGAAGCGCGAATTCACCGCCCGATGAACCAGATACAGGAAGACGCAGAGGCTGATCAGGCAGACATAATAGAAGGTCGTGGCATCTTCGAGGTTTACAGGCCCGCCAACCTCACTGCGGGAATAGATCAGCAATCCGTCATCGCCGCCGTATTCTTCGATGGAAACGAAGGCGTAAAAGACCATCTGGGAGAAGGCCATGGTGATCATAATGAAATGAACACCCTTGGTGCGCAGGCTGATCGCACCGGTGACCAGCGCGAACAATCCGGAGAACACGACAGTGACCAGCAGGTGCAGACCGACGCCGTAAAAGTCGTAATAGGCCGGGATCCCAACGGAATACGCCCCGATGCCAAGGAACGCTGCATGACCAAAACTGACCATGCCACCATATCCCAGGATGAAATTCAGGCTGACTGCGGCGATGCACAGGATTACGGCGCGTGTCGCAACATCCAGCCAGAATGCACGATCCAGCGCCTCGGTCAGGGGTGGTGCAATGAAGAGAAGAACGCCGATCACGATCGCGAAAACAACACTCGGGCTCTTATAATCTATCCCATTCAACATGGTGCGTAACGGTTCCTGTCCAGGCTCTTTTGCGGGGGGGTTAGCGGGTTTTCGGGGGGAAGAGACCCTGCGGTCGCACGGCCAGAATGACCGCCATAATGATGTAGATCAGCATCGCTGAGATTGCGGGTGCCGCGTTCTCAGCCGTACCGCTTTCCATGAAGAGCTTCAGCAATTGGTCGAGATAAGACCGACCCAGCGTGTCGATCAATCCAACAATCAATGCGCCGACAAAGGCCCCTTTGATAGATCCGATTCCGCCGATAATGATCACGACGAAGGCGACGATGATTATCTCGTTCCCCATGCCGATACTGGCTTCGGTAATGGGGGAAATCATCATGCCTGCGATACCGGCAATGGCCGCGCCTGCGGTAAAGACAAGGCTGAACAGGTTCCGAATATTGATGCCAAGAGCCTGAACCATGGTCCGGTTGGAGGCACCTGCGCGGATCAACATGCCGACCCTTGTGTGGTTGACGGTGATGTAGAGGCCGAGCGCGACCAGAAGACCAACAGTGATGATGGCAATGCGATAGGTCGGAAAGACCGCATCCCCTGCTAGCGGTACCTGGGTTTCCAGCCAGTCGGGCAGGGGGATAGCCATGCCCTCGGCACCCCAGGTTAGATGAATGGTGGTATCGATGATCAGGATCAGTCCGAATGTCGCCAGAACATGATCCAGATGATCCCTGTGATAAAGCGATCGGATCACGCCTAATTCAACCAGCAATCCGACAAAGGCAGTCAGCGGAATTCCAAGGAACACCCCAAGCACAAAATTGTCGGTCAGCGCGGTGATCGTTCCACAGATATAGGCCCCGATCATATAGAACGACCCATGGGCCAGATTGATGAAGTCCATGATCCCAAAGACGAGTGTCAGTCCGGCGGCAACAAGGAACAGCAAGACCCCAAGTTGCAATCCGTTCAAGATCTGAATAAAGAGAAGACCAGTATCCATCGAATGAATGTCGCCAGCGTTAAATTTTTACAATGATGTTGGCAGATAACACTTTGAAATCACGCCAGAATTCGAAAGCGGCGAGGGGTGCCCGCCGCTTTCGACATTTCTGGAAACCAGGCTGATTACATTTTGCAATCGCCAGCGTAGGGGTCCTGGTTCATGTCATAGACTGTTTTCACAGTCTTGGTGGTCCAGCGACCGGCATCATCTTCAACCACCTGACGCAGATACAGGTTCTGGATCGGGAAGTTATTGTTGCCATAGGAAACAGCGCCACGGGTGGCCAGCTCAGTTGTGGCCCGCATTGCAGCCCGCAGGGCGTCCTTGTCGCTTGCGTTCCCGACTTTCTCAACAGCGTTCTTGATGAACATCATCGAGTCATAGGCCTGGGCGGCATAGAAGGAAGGATAGCGGTCATATTTTGCCAGGAAATCTGCAACGAACTTCTTGTTGGCTTCTGTTCCGGTATCCGGCGCCCATGTCTGGGTTGAGAAAGAGCCCAGAACACCGGTCAGACCGGCACCCTGCAAACGGGGCAGGGAGATGCTGTCCACTGTGAACACAGTATAGAGTTTCATGCTGTCAGCCAGGCCAGCCTGTGTGAACTGGTTGATGAAAGCACCACCCGCTTTACCGGGATAGAAGACCCAGATTGCTTCTGCGCCCGATGCCTTGGCCTTCGCCAGTTCAGCGGAGAAGTCGAGCTGTGCATCAGCACCCCACTTTGTCAGATCCTTACCTTTGATCTCGCCCTTGTAGGTGCGCTCAACGCCGGTGGCCATATCTTTACCAGCGGCATAGTTCGGGGCCATCAGATAAACGGATTTGACGCCATCCTGGTTCAACACTTCGCCCAATGCCATTGGGGTCTGGTCATTCTGCCAGGAGACGGAGAAGAAATTCTCGTTACACTGACGACCGGCCAGCTGGCTGGGGCCCGCGTTGGCGGAGATCAGGAAAGTGCCGCTGTCGAGAACGGATTTCGACGAGGCGAGCAGAACATGGGACCAGATGAAACCGGTCACAAAATCAACCTTGTCCTGTTTAACAAGTTTGTCCGCCTTCTGCTTTCCGATTTCTGGCTTGAACCCGTCATCTTCGTAGATGACTTCGACGTCCAGATTGCCCATCTTGCCGCCGATATGCTCGTAGGCCAGATCAAAGGCGTCTTTCATGTCATTTCCGATGACCGCAGCAGGCGTTGTCAGGGTGGTTACAAAGCCGATCTTCACTTTCTCGGCGGCCAGGGCAGGCGCCGTCAGCATGGTCGCTGCGAGGGCAAGCCCCATAAAACTCTTTTTCATTTCTAAACTCCCGGTTCCCAGTTTGTGGTTCATTTCAATAAAGTTTGGGGCTTTGCCCCGCGCGCTGTTTTCTTGTGAACAGCTCTCGCTTTGTTGACGGGAAGAATGACCCAATAAAGGGGGCAGTTCCAGTCAGCATTCAGGAAAAAGTTCAAATTCTGCAGGTTCATGCCATTTCAGAACGTCCCCTTTTCTCGGAATAAGTGGCTGCGAAGGCAGGGGACATCGCCGACAGGCGGTCCTGGTCTATGCGTCCGGCCCGGCAAATATAGCTCATTGCGAAATCCCATGGATCTTGGGCCAGATGGTCGCCAAAATTCTCGTACCAATCGGCGCTCTTGCCTGCAGCCTTGGTAATTTTCTCAACAATTGGCTGGCGGATTTCCTGATAGCGAGAGAGGGTGGCTGGAATATCAACCTTGCCGGTCGCATCCGCGTGTTCAACCATCGCCTTTTGCAACGCAATTGCGTCTTCCAGGGCCAGCCGTGTCCCCGAGCCAATCGAAAAATGGGCTGTGTGAACAGCGTCACCCAAGAGGACGGTCTTTCCAGAATACCATTTTTCGCAGGAAAGGACCGGAAATTGCCGCCAGAGTGTCTTGTTTGACGTCAGGGTGTGCCCGTCGAGTACATCCGCAAAGATTGCCTCACAATACTCCCGGCTCTCACCGTCACTCATTGTTTCAAAGCCCGACTTTTGCCAGATTTCATTGCCCGTTTCGACAATGAATGTGCTTAAACCCGGTGTATAGCGATAGTGATGGGCGTTAAAGAGACCTTCCGGACCCTTCCTGAAACTTTGGGTCAATGTGTCAAACGGTCTGTCCGTGCCATACCACGCAAAACGATTTGTCAGGTTGTTCAGCGATGACCCGAATTGGTCAGGATCGCGGTTTCGCGCCGATGAATTCACGCCGTCAGCGGCAATAATCAGATCGGCCTGATCGGACAACGTTTCCAGGTTGGCACGCTGACCAAAATTTGGTTCGACGCCGACAGACCGCACCCGTTCTGTCAGGATCTCCAGTAAGTGCAGGCGTGAGATTGCAGCGAAACCAATACCATCGATGGTGATATCGGTGCCGAACACATCGAGCGTCAGGTCCCGCCAAACCTCCATATGCGGGTGGATGGTGTTGTAGGTCTCAGGGTCGTCAATGTTCAGGAAGTCGAGGGCCCGGTCAGAAAACACCACGCCAAACCCCGTCGTGACCCGTTCCGGATTCTGTTCATAGATCTCGATTTCTGCATCCGGCCAATGGCGTTTGATGAGATAGGCTGAGTAGAGGCCAGAGGGGCCGCCGCCGATGATCGCAATCTTCATGACTGTATTTTCACCCCCCGCGTGCCTTGATGATCGACATGGATTGGAAGGTCAGAACCGTTTCCGAGTTTTGATTTGTGACATCGAAAGAAAGTTTGAGAAGCCCGCGATCCGGTTTTGATTTTGAAAGACGCGCTTCGATAACCGTGGCCTTTGCCGTCAACGTGTCACCGGCCCGAACAGGGACAAGCCAGCGAATTTCATCCATCCCCGGACCACCCAGTCCATGGCCGCCAAAAACACCGGTGTCGCAGAGCAGGCGAAAGGCAATGGCCACAGTCTGAAAACCGCTGGCAATCACGACACCGAACGGCCCGTTAGCGGCGTATTCCGGGTCGGTATGCATTGGTTGGCGATCATATTCAGACGCGAATTCAATGATCTTTTCAGGTGTGAAGGTATAGGAATCAGTCGTTACGGTTTCGCCGACGGTCCATTCCTCAATAAAACGCGGGTTTTCAAAATGATCGCTCATTCGTGCAAACCCTCCGGATCGATAAGCCGTGTCGTTTGATTGGGGCTCGTTGGTAGGGGGGCAACGGCACGATACAGGCTTGTGCCATCTGGACCCTGATCTTCAACAACTTCTCCAAGTTCAATCAGATGTTCGATATGCGCCAGTGCCTCACCCACCGCGAAAAGCATGTTCATCGGGTTCAGGTCACGCCGGAACATCGCCGGGACAAGTGCGGCAACGCTGCTCGGATTGCCGCCGCTTAACGCATGGCGCAGGTCATCCAGACGATCTTCGTGATGGTCGCCCAGTTGCGCTATCCTTTTGTGAAGGCCTTTGAAGGGCTGTCGGTGGGAGGGCAGGACGATGACATTATCCGGGATGGTCCGAACCTTGCGCAGACTGTCCAGAAAATCCTGTAAGGGCTGCATCCCGGCCTTGTACCACCAGACCGAAACGATTGGTGTGATCTGCGGCAGGATCTGATCGGCCGAGATCAGAACGGATTTAGCCGGATTATAGAGACAGGCCAGTTCCGGCGCGTGCCCGGTTGCGGTCAGGATGCGCCATTCCTCGCCACCAATCTCGAGCACTTCACCATCTTCCAAATGCTGAAACCGGTCTGGCGGCGTACTCAACCCCTTTGTGTAGGGATTGCCATTACCCAGATGAAAGTCGCGCACATCCTGCGAAACACCGTGACGAGCGAAAAACCGATCCTGACTTTTGGCAAACTCTTCGCCGCTGACACGGGCCAATAGATTGCCTGTTGTCCATTCAAGCTCCGTCATCAGAACCACAACGCCAAATTCCTCACGCAGCCAGCCTGCAAGGCCGAAATGGTCCGGGTGATAATGGGTCACAATCAATCGCGTGAAGCGTCGTTCGGCGGCCGGGCCGTCAAGCAATTGCCGCCAAAGATCCTTCGTCAGACCGGTTGCCATGCCCGTATCGACAATTGTCCAGGTGGGTTCACCAGTGATCGGTTCCCGGTCTTCGAGGAACCAAAGATTGATATGGTCCAACTCAAGGGGAAGGGGCATGCGTATCCAGTGAATACCAGGCGCGACCAATACCATCTGTCCCGGTTCAGGTGGGGCAAGATTGATGTAATCCAGTCCGTCGTCAGGGGGCATTTTCACCGGGCGTACCCCGCTTTTGCGGTGGCGCCTTGAAGGGGTTTGGTGACGAACCCGGTTATAAGGTCTCGCACCTGTTCGGTCTGATCGCGATGCGGGGAATGCCCGCAGTCTTGCAGTTCTGCCCGTTTAAACTCTCCGTTCACGCCGGATTCAATCGCGTCGATTTGCTTCATTGTTCCATATTCGTCATCGACGCCCTGCAGGGCAAGAACTGGACAGGTTATCCCTGGCAGATGGCTTTCAATGTTCCAGTCGCGAAATTCCGGTCGCAACCATGCCCCGTTCCAAAGCTTGAACGACGCTTTGGCATCTGCGTGGTATTTGCCCAGTCGCACCAACATATCCGTCGTCTCAGAAAGCCGCTTTGCCTCTGCAATGGACGCTACGGATATGTCCTCAACAAAGACATGGGGAGCCATCACAACAACAGCTTCTGGTGCCGGCTCCTCGGACTTGTTGCCAGCGGTGATCAGTGCAATGGATGCGCCGTCACTATGCCCGATGAGGACGTAACGCCTGATGCCCATGGCGTTAATCAGGGCGGGGAGCATCTGCTGCGCTTCGCGATGCATGTAATCCGGCTGGAAGGGGGCTTCCGGCTGATCAGACTGGCCATATCCCATCCTGGAATAAACCAAAACATCCAGGCCAGTATCAGACCCGACTTGGGCCGGGAAGTCCCGCCAGAGGGCAACGGATCCGAGGCCTTCATGCAGGAAGACCAAGACAGGGTCATGAGGATCCCATACCGCCTCTGCGCCGGGCGGGCGGTGCCAAACGCATTCAAGATTGACCCCGTTGACGCTCTGAAAAAAGCATTCGGTCTGGGGCAGGGCGAGGGACTGGTTCATCGGGATTAACTGCGCAGTTTAAACCGTTGAATTTTACCCGTTGCCGTTTTCGGCAGATCAGGCACAAAAGAGACCCAACGGGGTCGCTTAAACCCGGCGAGGGATTTGGCGACGTGATCAATCATTGCTTTTGCCAGTTCATCACTTGCCTCAAAGCCCTCATTTAAAACAACAAAGGCTTCGGGTTTGATCAGATCGTCCTGATCTGCGCGTCCGACAACTGCTGCTTCTAAAACCCCTTCATGGGTGCCAATCGCGGCCTCAACCTCAAAGGGGGAGACATATATCCCACCCACCTTCAACATGTCGTCTGTGCGGCCTGCATAAACAAAGAACCCGTCCTCATCCACGGTGTATTTGTCACCGGTCCGGGTCCACGGGCCGCGAAAGGTTTCAAGGCTCTTGGCGCGTTGATTCCAGTACATTAGAGCGGCTGTTGGACCTGACACTTCAAGTGTTCCCATCTCACCCTGGGGGACTTCCAGCCCGTCATCATCAACCAGTCGCAGGGTATAACCGGGAACTGGTTTGCCCGTTGTGCCCTCTCGCATATCGGCCAGGGAATTTGAGAGGAAGATATGCAACATCTCCGTCGTACCGATCCCGTCAATGATCTGGACACCCATCGCATCAACCCAGCGCCGCAACAGATCAGGCGGCAGGGCTTCACCAGCGGATGTACACAGGCGCAACCCGTGTTCACTCTTCCCCGGTAATTCGCCGCTTGCCAGCAGCATTCCGTACAAGGTTGGCACACCGTAAAAAACCGATGGGTTTTGGGTCTTGATGATGTTGGAGACCGCCGTCGCATCGGGCGGTCCATCCAGCAGAATGGCCGTGGCGCCCGCCGCCATGGGAAAGGTCAGCGCATTGCCCAACCCATAGGCGAAGAACAGTTTTGCAGCGGAATAAACGACATCATCCGGCGTCAATTCTAGCGTTGGCACACCGAACAGATCAGCGCTTTCAATCAGGCTGCCATGACGGTGGATCGCCCCTTTCGGCTTTCCGGTCGTCCCCGATGTATAAAGCCAGAAACACATATCGTCGCGACGGCTGGGTACGGTCTCGAAGGTGTCCGGTGCCTTTGCCATAAGATCGCTTAGAAGATCGTGTCCTTTGCCATCATTGCCGGAGACAATAACCCGCTTTAGCCCCTCATGGGTCGACAGATGGTCTTCAAACTGTGGCAGCAGCGCGTCCGTCACCAACAGGGCTGTCGCCCGGCTGTCATCCAGCATGTAGGAATAGTCGTCCGGCGTCAGACGTGTGTTTAACGGGACCGGAATGACACCGGCTTTGATAGAACCCAGGAAAACCGCAACAAAATCAACCGTGTCCGTCATGCACATAATCAACCGGTCCTCAGCACGGATACCGGCACCCAGAATGGCATTGGCAAATCTGTTGCTCAGTGTCTCGACGTCCTGATAGGTCCAGGCGCCATTTGCATCGATAAAAGCGGTTTTGGATCCGCGACCAGCCTTGAGGTTGCGTCCGATCAGATCATCGGCGGCGTTATACAGGTCGTCGAAGCGACGGGCACGCTGGTTCATTCTAGCTCTCCCTGAAGCATTTTGGCGGGCCGTTTGGCGGCTCCTGTTTTTGTTTTGTTAATTACTTAACTGACGTTGAAGTCGATTGCCCCCTCTGGCAGTAGATACAACACGTAAGCGGCACCATCCGTCACTGTGGGTTTGTGGGCGGTGCCGGGCTCATAGACTTTCCAGCCCTTTGGGGTGTCGTCGAATTTTGCGCCAACCGTCAACGGCATCACCATATCGATTTCGCCGTTGGGATGACCGTGATGGGGGCCGACGATGTCTGCCATCTCCACGACGTCGACGGAATAGGTGCCCAGCATCGTTTCCGGCTTGATGACGCGTCCGAACTTGATGCCGCCATGTTCCCGGGCGCAAAGCCAGCCCTCATCAACGCCTTGATGGGTCATTTCCTCAATATTCTGGAACACCGTGGTCTCCGGACCAAATTCAGCATTCAGAAACGATTGAAGTTCGCCGTTCAAAGGTTTGTCCGTAATCGCGTCCGTCACGACTGACAGCGCGTCGGCAAAGGCCGCGATTTGTTCTGAATAGTCCATGCAACCGTTTCCCCCCGGATGGTTGTTCGTTGTTATCCGGCCAGTCAGGCCACCAATTTGTCATACCAGGCAACTGCCCAGTCGGCCGCTTCATCCTCTGGCAGCGTTCCTGAACTTGCATCGTGGAACAGGACGTCGCCAATGCGCTTCGCGCCGAGTTCGCTCAACACAGAATCAAACTGTTTGCCGCCGAAACAGAAGGTTTGGGCATAGGTCATGTCGCCCAGTGCAAACAATCCAAACTTCGAAGAAGAGAGGTCTGGCTTATGTTCCTTCAGCGAATCCAGGAGCGCTTGCGCATTATCAGGGACGTCCCCCTGTCCATAAGTCGATGTGCAGATCAAAAAAGTACCTTCGGCGGCGATGGCGTCGGCACCCAGATCATCCATAAGCTGGATTTCAGCCTCAACGCCCTTTTCTTCAAGCGCGTCCAAAATCTCTTCCGCGACCAGTTCTGCTGTACCAGTCATTGTACCGACAAAGATTTTTATGTTTTCGCTCATTCGTCATCACCACAATAACAATCGAATTCCAGTAGACCAGAAATATAGTTCCTGTATCTTGGCTTGAAAAGCATTATAGTGCACTTTGTGCCCATGACCATCACTTGTTACGAAAGAAACGGTAAAGTGACAGCAAAAGAGACACCAGATCCAGAGTTGACGCGTTTCCTGTCGGGCATTGGCGACAGGGTACGCGCCGCCCGGGCGAAAAGGGGAATGACACGCCGTATTCTGGCCAGGGATTCGGGTGTGTCGGAGCGCTACCTCGCGCAGTTGGAAACCGGAACCGGCAATCCATCGATTGCTCTGCTCCGCCAAGTCTCGATCTCGATGGATGTACCCTTGTCAGAACTTGTGACAGGTGAGGCGGGCGTTCCAACGGCAATTCAGCCCCTGACACAACAACTGCACGCAATGACGGCGGAGCAGCTTGAGGAAGCGTCAAAAGCGCTGTCAGCCATCACAGGGACGACTACAAGCAATAAGCGAGCACAGCGAATTGGCCTGATAGGGTTGCGCGGGGCTGGTAAAAGCACGCTTGGCAGAGGACTTGCCGAAAAACTTGGCTGCCCGTTCATTGAGTTAAACCGCATTATTGAACAGGAATATGGCGGCAGTATTGGTGAGATCCTGGCTTTGAGTGGCCAGCCGGCATTTCGACGGTACGAGCGGCGTTGCCTTGAACAGGTCCTCGCACAACATGAGGCGGCGGTCATTGCGACCGCGGGCGGCATTGTATCCGAATCGGCGACATTCGCTTATCTGCTTGAAAACACGCACACTGTCTGGCTCCGCGCCCGTCCCGAGGAACATATGGCCCGTGTCATAGATCAGGGTGACCTGCGTCCTATGGCGCGCAATGAAGAGGCGATGGAGGATTTGAAAGCAATCCTGGCTGCGAGAGAACCGGATTATCGCCGCGCCGGTCTGACATTTGAGACCTCGGATAAGGATGTTAAGAATGCTGTGTCAGAACTGGCGGCTGCCCTGAAAGAGGCAGACATCGTTTAAGCAATTTGGAGACTCTAGATGGTGAACAGACTTCCCTATGAAGCAAAGACCAGCATGGGGGAGGTCATGGATATTGATTTCACATTGCACCCCCAGACGGCATCCCCGATGCGGGTAACACAGATGTTGTCCGTTATTCTGGAAGGGCTGGACCGGGATATCGGGATTGTCGGGGAGACCAGCAACGGGGACGTATTACAGGCGCTTGCGATGGCACTGGCGATCCGCAGTGAAATGATTGCGGCCCCTAATGACGTAACAAACCTGATGAGTGTCAGCCTTTTACAGCAAGCACTTCAGGATACCAATCGCTGCGAAAGACGATCTCCTCAAAGCGGGAATGCTTAAGTTGAATGTGAGCCTTTAAGTGCAGGCGCCCTGTGAGATCCGCGCTGAAGAATCTGTCAAAAATGTCCCGGTGGCCTGTGCTTCGTTCCCTTCGGAATCAACGAAGACAGCCATCACATCCGCGCCGGCAATCTCTGACTCCATGACACGAATTTGGCCGAATGGGGAAATTGTCAGTCTATCATCAACATCGATTGTGAAAGTGTAGGATTTTTCCGGCTCAAAGTTCTGAAATTCCATGGAAATCTGCTCAGACCCATCCACGGCACCCTCTACTGAAGACAAAACCACGTCACCCTTTAAAGATACGAAGGGCTGGTATACATCAATGCCGGTCCCGCCGCGCTCAGTATCAAAGATGAGCCGCCCGGCAGAGGGCTTGAGATCAAGGGTGAGGGCGGTCAGTTGCCAGTTTCCCTGACTTTCATTGGTGATGCGAAACCGATCGACGGGGGCGCCTTCGCTGAACTGGACAATCGCATCGGGACCACATGCCATCGCTGCGGAGCCAGCCGAAAAGGACAATGCCACTGCGATCATACCGGCCTTTAAAAATGTGACCCGTTTCATGTGAAGTTACCCCGCTTGATTGTTTGATAACCGATCCACTGCCTTCGCTGCTCTAAACTATACGCAATGACGGTTTTGATGGGTCATCGATGGAACCATTTTCACAGTTTTATCCAAATTAATGCAATATAATGCGCAAAACGAGTCATATCGATTGTCATTTCATGAATTATGATGCATATCTATTCCATCTTCAGAACACGAAGCGCAAAAGAAGTGGAAACAATCGTTATGGGTCAGCCAGCGATCGCAGAACAGAATGAAAAGAGTGACCAGGACCTGATCATTTATGATAGGCACCCTGATACGTATCGACACTGGTCGCTTGTCGTTGAAGGCGACGTTGCGACGCTGACGCTGACCGTGGACGAAGATGGCGGCCTAAAACCCGGTTATAAATTGAAACTGAATTCCTATGACCTCGGCGTTGATATGGAGCTGTTTGATGCGGTTCAGCGTATCCGGTTCGAACATCCCCAGGTGAAGGTTGTCGTCCTGACCAGTGGGCTGGACCGTATGTTCTGCGCCGGTGCCAACATCTATATGCTTGGCCAGTCCAGCCATGAATGGAAGGTCAATTTCTGCAAATTCACGAACGAGACCCGCAACGGTCTGGAAGATTCCAGTGAGAATTCCGGCCTGAAGTTTCTCGCAGCCTGTAACGGCATCACGGCTGGAGGTGGATATGAAATCGCGCTCGCCTGTGATGAAATCATGTTGGTCGATGACAGGACCAGTGCGGTTAGCCTGCCGGAAGTGCCTTTGCTGGGTGTTCTGCCGGGAACGGGTGGGTTAACCAGGGTCACCGACAAGCGTCGCGTCCGTCGTGATCTGGCCGATGTGTTCTGTACATCGGAAGAAGGGATTCGCGGCGCGCGCGCCCGTGACTGGGGCTTCGTCGACCATCTGGCCACATCCCGGAACTGGGACGCAAAAAGGACGGAGCGGGTTGAGCATCTGAAATCGTTGAGTGATCGCACCGGTTTGGCCGGGGAAGGGGTCGAAATGACGCCGGTTTCCCGGACAATCGACGCTTCCGGATATCACTATCAGTATGTTGATGTTGAAATTGATGGGGTGAGCCGGATCGCAACGATAACACTGAATGCCCCGGTAAGCGCGATTGAGAGTGATCCTGCCGCCATTCTTGCGGCCGGGATGAACTGGTGGCCGCTTGCCATGGCGCGTGAATTGGATGACGCCATTCTGATGTTGCGGACAAACAATCAGGAAGTGGGCCTGTGGCAATTGAAAGCCCGTGGCGATGCGGAGCTGCTCCTGAATGCGGATCAGGTCCTGGCCGACAACGCGGATCACTGGTTCGTGCGCGAAACCATTGGAATGTTGCGGCGGACACTCTCCCGTCTGGATGTGTCGTCACGTTCTCTCTTCGCCATCATCGATGAGGGATCCTGTTTCGCCGGGACCTTCTTTGAACTGGCCCTCGCGGCAGACCGCAGCTTCATGCTGGACCTTGTGGAAGAACCGGAGAACGGACCGGCGATCGTGTTGTCAGCGATGAATTTCGGACCCTATCGCATGATCAATGGTCAGACGCGCCTGGAGACCCGGTTCTGCGCGGATGTCCAAAAAATTGAAGAGTTACAAGGTGATATTAACACCCGTTACGACGCGGGATCAGCGGAGGAGGCGGGCCTTGTCACCTACGCGCCCGATGATCTGGATTGGGATGATGAAATCCGCATCGCGATCGAAGAGCGCGCCAGTCTGTCGCCGGATGCACTGACGGGGATGGAGGCGAACCTGCGTTTCGGCGGCAAGGAAACAATGGCGACAAAGGTCTTTGGTCGTCTTTCCGCCTGGCAGAACTGGATTTTCAACCGACCGAACGCGGTCGGCGACAAGGGAGCCCTGAAGCTGTTCGGCACAGGGTCCAAAGCGAATTTTGATTGGCGGCGCGTCTGATCGGCGGCCGGGTAACAGGAGCGTAAAAGAATGAGCATCAATTATCAGGAAAAAATCCCGAACAACGTCGATCTTGGAACGGATCGGCGCCTGCAAAGGGCACTCGAGCACTGGCAACCCCATTTTCTGGATTGGTGGAAAGACCTGGGCCCGGAAGGGTTTCAGGACAAGGATGTCTACCTGAGGACTGCAACTTCGGTAGATGCCAAGGGTTGGGCAACTTTTGGGCATGTTAAAATGCCGGATTATCGCTGGGGGATCTTCCTTGCGGACCGGGAGCAGGACCGAAAGATTGGGTTTGGTAACTTCTATGGCGAGGATGCCTGGCAGGTTGTACCGGGTGAATACCGTGTTCAGCTGCGCAACCTGATTGTCACCCAGGGCGATACGGAACCAGCGTCTGTCGAACAACAACGCCTGCTGGGTCAAACTTGCCCCTCGCTTTATGACCTGCGGAACCTGTTCCAGGTGAATGTGGAAGAGGGACGTCACCTCTGGGCGATGGTCTATCTGCTGCACGCCCATTTTGGCCGTGATGGGCGGGAAGAGGGGGAAAACCTGCTGCACCGGCATTCTGGTGACCCGGACAATCCCCGTATCCTCGGCACATTTAATGAGCCGATCGATGACTGGCTCAGCTTCTTCATGTTCACCTATTTCACGGACCGCGATGGTAAGTTTCAGCTGAAATCCCTGGCGGAAAGTGCTTTTGATCCACTGGCCCGGACCTGCCAGTTCATGCTGACCGAAGAAGCCCATCACATGTTTGTGGGGGAAACCGGTGTGGGCCGTATCATCAAGCGCGCGCTTGAGATGATGAAAGAGTTGAAAACGGATGACCCGGAAGTGCTGCGCAAGGCCGGTGTTATCGACCTTCCGCTTCTGCAGCGTTACATCAATTTCTGGTTCTCATCCTGTCTGGATTTGTTTGGGTCGGAAAGCTCTTCAAATGCAGCAACGTATTTCGCCAATGGCCTGAAAGGCCGGCCGGATGAGGCACGCTATGACGACCACATTTGCGACGAAAGCCAGTATGAGTTGGCGGTGCCGAACGGGTCTGGCGAAAAGGTTGAGATGATCCCGATGCGCAATGCCATGAACGACGTTGTCCGCAACGCCTATATCGACGACTGTAAAATCGGGTTGACCCGCTGGAACCGGCTGATCAAAAAGGCAGGGTTTGACATCGAGATCACGCTGCCATCCCGGCATTTCCGCCGCAGCATCGGCCCCTGGGCAGAGGTCCATACAGATCCGACGGGCAAGATCATTTCCGCCGAAGAATTTGCAGCGATGGAAACCACATGGCTGCCGACGGAACAGGATCGGATGTATGTAAAAAGCCTGATGAAACAGGTGACAGAACCCGGTAAAATGGCGGGTTGGATCGCACCGCCCGATCGGGGCATCAACAGCCAGAAGGTTGATTACGAATACGTCCTGATGCACTAGAAACAGGTGTCTGGCATCATTTAGCGGGGGCTTCGGCCCCCGACTTTACTTCTGGCGATAGGCATCGAGGGCTGCCTTGGTGTCGAGATCAATCAACGCTTGCTCCCCAATCTCTATCTCGCACAGAACTTCCTCATTCATGCCGATCAGTTGACGCGCGCCGACGTCACCCCGGATGCCGGACATCTCTTCGGCAAAACCAGACGCGAAGAGAACAGGGTTTCCGCGCTTGCCCTTATGGGTCGCAACACAGATGGAACGTCCCTCAACCGGATTAAAGCCGGCAATCAATCGATCCAGATCCTGGGTTGTTGTGGCTGGCATATCACCCAGAGCCACCATAAACCCGTGCTCTTCCCCGGTAAGGGTCCGGAGCCCAGTTTTCAGGGAGGTGCTGAGGCCCTCTACATAATCATTGTTGACGGTGAAGCGAACATCCAACCCGTTCAATGCGTCGCGAACCGCACTGGCTTCATGCCCTAAAACCACGGTCAAATGACCGATTTTACTGGCCAGAAGGGTTTCCGCCGTGTGTCGAACCATTGGTTTGCCGTTGATTTCTTCCAAAAGCTTGTTCGTTTCCCCCATTCGGGTTGATCGACCCGCGGCCAGAAGAAGACCCGCGATAACGGGCGCACGTTGAGGACCGTGTGAGGCTGCGCCTTGTATCTCACCTGAACGCGGTTGTGGTCTGGTTTCGATTTCTTTTAACAGACCGCCAACGCCCATCGACATGATGTCTTCGCGGCGAACCGGAACGCCTGCCGACAGGCGCTGTAAAAGCCAGTCAAACCCGTTCAGCTTGGGGGACCGCGCGCAACCGGGCATTCCGATGACCGGCTTCTCGCCGAGATGGCCGAGCAGCAACAGGTTTCCAGGATCGACCGGCATGCCGAAATGCTCCACCGTGCCCCCGGCCATTTCGATGGCCGCCGGAATGACATCGCGCCGGTCGGTGATCGCCGAAGCACCGGCAATCAATATTACGTCCTCTGCACCGTCTGTGGTTTGGTCATTAAGGGACGCCGACAAGACATCAACCGAGTGGGCAACGCGTTCTTCAGAGAGGAGCGCGCCCCCGATACCTGACAGGCGCTCTGCCAAAACCCGGGTCGTCTTGTCCAGAATACTGGCCTTTGTATCGGGTAATTCGGTCTGGATGAACCGTGCTTTGAGGGGCTCGAAGGGTCTGACATCGACCAATGGTGCTTGATCACCGACTATTTTTTTACATTCCTCGATGACACTGCTCGAGACGGCGAAGGGGATGATTTTGATCGTGGCGACCATTTGACGGGCTGAAACGGGATCGAATGAGGGCAGGGTGGCAATGGTGACCGCTTCATCAATCAAGTTCAGCTGGTTTAGAATCTCGGGCTTCAGAACGGCCAGTCCCGGGGCCTCGGCAATCAGATTGACCCTGCCAGTGAAGGGCGCGCTCAGGATGACACCCGGGCCCGCACAGGCCTCCGCAATCCGCAGGGCGGCTGCGTCCTCATGAATATCATCGGCGGCGAGTCTGGCTGCTACGACCTCTGACACACCGGCTTCCTTCAACGCCTTTATGTCGGTGTGGGTCAGCAGGTGACCTTTTTTCAGGCGACGGGACCCGGCACGAAGGGAATGGGCCAACAGGCATCCCTCTGCCTGATCCACTGGAATGTCACCAAAGAACATCGCTATTTCTCAACACCCGCCGGGTGCTTTGGCCCCCGCAGGGCCAGCGTCACCTGGGCCAGAATGGCAACCGCGATTTCGGCCTGACTGACCGCACCAATATCGAGCCCAATGGGAGAGGCGATCCGGGCGATCTCTGCCTCGGTCAGCCCCGCTTCTGTCAGGCGCGCGACCCGCTTTGCATGGGTTTTTTTGCTGCCCAGGGCACCGATGTAAAAAGCGTCAGAACGCAAGGCAATCTCCAGGCCAGGGTCATCAATCTTTGGATCATGGGTCAGCGCGATAATGGCTGTTCCGCTGTCCGGCGGCGTATCTTCCATCAACTCGTCTGGCCAGCGTAGATCGAGCGCAAACCCGGGAAAACGTTCTTCGGTCGCCCAAGCGGTGCGCGGATCGACGATTATCACATCATAGCCAGCGGTGTGCGCCATGGGGGCCAGCGCTTGCGATATATGGACAGCACCGATGATGATCATCCGCTTTGGCGGCATATGCGGGTGGATGAACCAACGTTTGCCGTTCTGTTCTACAATCCGGGCTTTGTCCTTGCTTCGCGCGGCCGTGATTTCAGCGGTAAGCTCTGCAACCGGTACACCATCAGAATCACCAAGAACCGTCTCGCCATCCAGCAGGACCTGCTCGCCAGTTGTCATCTCTGTGATGGTAACAACAGGGCGGCGGCCTTTCTTGGCCTCTCTCAGATGATGGAAAAGATCCGCCCTCATGAAGGGACATCCCCATTTAGACGCTCGACAAAAACCTCTATTTCTCCACCGCAAGCCAGACCGACTTCCCAGGCTGCGTCGTCTGCAACGCCAAAGGAAAGTGAACGGGGTTCACCATCCTGAATGGTTTCCAGCGCATCGGTCACCACGGCGCCTTCGATACACCCACCGGAAACAGAACCGACAAATCGACCGTCGGCGTTGATCGCTAGCTGGCTGCCAACCGGGCGCGGTGAAGAGCCCCAGGTCCGCACAACGGTGGCCAGAGCCACGCCATCACCCTGATCCAGCCATTTCGCAGCCTGATCCAGAACCTCGTCCGAAGGAGCGGTACCTAATTCCGTCATTACTTGTTTCCTTTCAATCACCTGCGGGGCAGGGAAGCTTTGGTTCGCCCGATCAGGCAACCATACTGCGCCAACGGGCCATTTCGCGTCTGTTCACGCTTGCTTCACCGCCAAGTGCCTGCGCTAGATCTGTAAGGCTTGCCAGATTATGAACCGCCCGGAATTCATCGACATGCATAATCATGGCTTTTGCCCCGGCTGCCTTTGGTTCATAGGCTTCGAACCTGAGCAGTGGATTTAACCAGATGAGGTGCCGACAGGACTTATGCAAGCGTTCCATGCTTTCTGCCAGCCCTTCGGCACCCTGACGATCAAGCCCGTCAGTAATCATAAGGACGACAGCCCCCTGGGATAATACCCGACGCGACCAATCCTTGTTAAATTCACCAATACAATGGCCAATACGTGTCCCGCCGGACCAGTCCTCAACCGCATCAGATATCCGGTCGATTGCGGCATCCGGATCTTTATAGCGAAGGTAGCGCGTGACATTGGTCAGACGGGTGCCGAACAGGAACGTATGAACTCGATCCCGGTCGTTGCTCAACGCGTGCAGGAAATGCAGGATCATGCGGGCGTAACGATCCATTGAGCCGGAGATATCACAGAGGACCACCAACGGGGGCGCGCGGCGCAACCGCTTGCGCCGCTTGATGCGGGAAAGATCACCGCCCATCCGCGCCGCCTCACGCAGGGTGGCCCGCATATCGATCCGCCGTCCAGCCGGGTTCAGTCTAAATCGTCTTGTAGGTACCTGACGGATTGGCAGGGTCAGTTTGCGGATTGCGGCTTTGGCCTCTGCGTATTCAGTGGACGACATTTTCTCGAAGTCTTTGTCACTCAGCACTTCTTCCTGAGAGAAGGTCAGAGTGGCGTCGAATTCGATCTGTTCTTCACCAGCTTCACCTTCGGGCTGTTCATCCCCCTGATTGTCGCCTGAAAGGGCCTCTGCCAGTCGGCGGGACATCTCATCCTTCGGGGGTTCCGGGGTATTCTCGCCTTCCATTGTCGGCAAGAGCATTCCCATCATTTTTTCCAGCAGGTTCGGGTTGCGCCAGAAGAAGTGAAAGGCTTGGTCAAAGATGTCGCGCTGATCGCGGCGGTTCACAAAGACTGCATGCAGCGTCCAGTAAAAGTCTTTGCGCGACCCGACCCCGACAGATGCGACGGCATTGATCGCATCCAGCACTTTGCCGGGGCCAACAGGAAGACCTGCCGTCCTCAACACACGGGCGAAATGCATGATATTGTCACTTAAACGCCCACCATCAGCGTCCCCGACAAAGAAATTGGGCACCATATCCCCCCCATTGCCCTGATAGGCATGGGTGTCGATTTGTGACGGATCGGGGGTGGTTGGATCGCTCATCGTCAGGCGGTTTCCCCGGCATTCAATTCCTGTTTGACCTCGGCCAGGATACGGGCGGCTTCAGACCCGCGGATACGGGCGATATCGTCCTGATATTTCAGCAATGTACCCAATGTGTCGTTAATCGTATCTGGATCAAGCGCCAGCCTGTCCAGCTGAGTGAGCGCGTGGGCCCAGTCAATGGTTTCTGCGACACCAGGCAGTTTAAACAGATCCATAGACCGGATTTTTTGAACGAAAGCGACGATTTGCTGGCTCAATTCCTGTGGGGCGTTCGGCGCTTTGACAGAGAGGATTTCGAGCTCGCGCTCCGCATCCGGATAGTCCACCCAATAATAGAAACAACGCCGTTTGATTGCGTCGTGAATTTCGCGCGTTCTGTTGGAGGTGATGATAACGATTGGCGGCTCAGAGGCCTTGATCGTCCCGAATTCAGGTACGGTTACCTGATAATCCGCCAAAACTTCCAGTAGGAAGGCTTCGAACGGTTCATCCGTGCGGTCCAATTCATCAATCAGTAGGACCGGCGCGCCGCCGTCATTCGCTTCAAGCGCATTCAGGATCGGACGTTTGATCAGGAAACGCTCAGAAAACAGGTCCTGTTCCAGTTTGGCCCGATCCTGATCTCCGGACGCCTCGGCAATCCGAATCTCGAGCATCTGCCTGGCGTAGTTCCATTCATACACGGCGGACGCCACATCAAGTCCCTCATAGCACTGCAAACGCACCAGGTTCCTGCCCAGTGTCTGGCTCAGGACCTTGGCGATCTCGGTCTTGCCAACACCTGCCTCGCCTTCAAGGAACAAGGGGCGTTTCAAGTCGAGTGAGAGGTAGAGGGCTGTTGCCAGGCTTCTGTCACTGACGTAATTGCCTTCGGACAGAAGAGATACAGTGTCGTCCACAGAATTTGGAAGAATCTTGGTCATTTATTCGAGTGGTCCTGCGCAAGGGTGAAAATCAAACACAGATATGCAGCTTTGAAGCGTCCGGAACAAGGGGGGAGGGCGTCACACAACCCTGTCTGCAGGATTTAAAATAGAATGGATGGCGGGCCGGTAAAGGGTCAGGTCGACCACCAGACGATTTCGTCGTTTGGATCGGCTTCCAGACGGTCGCGAATCCCCTCGGCATGAATGCGGTTGCGACTGACAAGGCTGGCCATATTTTGCTGATGATGATCAACGAAGACCTTTTGCGTCTCGACAAATCCGTCGATCGCTTCCTGAAGCATTGTCAGGTCATGTTGTGCAATCGCGAGTAGGACCTGAGCCGAGCATAAATTGTTCTGGGTTCGCGCCCATCCAAGCGGTGTACGTTCCTGTGTGCGTACATCCAGCGCTGTACGACAAACCTGAATGGCCCAGAGGACGAAGTCCGTTTTTCGTGCGTATCTCCCTAGCAATTGTAGCAGCTGACCCAGACCGTTCATGACGTCTGCCCAGATGTCACACATGCTTTCGCGGTCGCACACGGCAAGGGCGGCCTTAAACGCCTGTATGCCATCACGGCATGTATCAACCTTTCCGTCCCTCAGAGCCAGTCGGTAGTGAATCGCGCCAAGGCGGGACTGTGCGGTGATGTATCCGAACGTCTCGCATTTCGGGTCATAGCGTTCTGCGGCCACGCGACAGGCCGCCAATGCCTTTTCGAGAACGATGATATTATCCGTCCGCTCGGCAATCGTGCTCATGGCGACTGCCTTATGAAGGTGAGCGGTTGCGAAGGCAACCCGATCCCGTTCGCTCAAACTTTCAATCGCCGCATTATAGGCGTCTACAGCGTCTTGCATGCGATCCAGGTCGCGGCCAAGCCCGCTGATCTTGGCGGCAACATTCCCATAGCATAACAAGTTGCAGGCATGATCCCTGGGTGCCAGTTCCGCCTCGGACAAGGTGTTGGATATCCGGATTGCCTGAAGGCTCTCTGGAATTTGGGCCTGAAATGCTGCCAGGACCGCCTTGTCCCGGAGATGGGTGGCCGCCATCACGCAAGCACGGATCAAATTTGCGCCCTTGTCAGAAAAATCCGCCGGCAGGAACAGACGGTCATGGGCGGAAAACCCGCCCATACGGCCCCCGTCATCGGCCCAAGGTGTGAGGATATGTAATCTGATCACAGGGTCCGCGTCGCTGGATACAGACCCGATGATAATCGTGTTTGCGCTTTGGCGGAGCAGCTCGTTTCGAGCTTTGGAATAAAAGTTCGATTGGGCGAGTTCCCGCGGGGAGGCCGCCTTGAGACCAGATTCCTCGTTTTCACCGACCCGCTCAATGGTTGGCGGCGGGATCACTTCATTGACCATATCAATGCTTAGGCCGGGGCAGCTGGACAGTGCTTTGGCCACTTTGCGAGACAAGACGCGGCCTTCAGGACCGTCAAAATCCGCGATCAGGACTGTGCCGACAGAAACCCTGGCCGTTGGTGCAACAGACGAGACCTGTTGTGCCTCGGATTGTCGTAGCGGACCGCTTACCGTGTCGCTGGCATTTTGACTCTCGCTGGGTTCCAGATGCGTTTCGACGCCGGTTTCGCCCGCTGGTTGTTCCACACCACTGGCAAAATCATCGGCCCCAAGCGCGTCGAAATCCAGATCTTCAACAAAAACACGCTGTTCAGGGATCCGCTCGTCAGAGGCAAGCTCTGGCGGTGAGGACACTGTGGATGGAGGATCTTCTCCTGCTTCCAGCGCGGCTTTGTGAGATACCATGATTTCAGTCGTGTGGCGCAGACGCCGGATGAGCTTACCCATCACGTCCGCAGAAAATGCCGGATCCGAATTGATGCGGTCATGAAACTGCTTGGCGTCGATCATCCGGAGGGTGGTGGGACCCACGGCCCTCGTTGACGCACTGCGGCCCCGTCCGTCAAAGACACCCATTTCACCGAACAGGTCACCATCTTCGAGATTTGCGATCTTGATTTCGGCTTCACCCTGTTGGGCAAACACCTCTACACAGCCTGATTCAATAACATAGGCCGCGTCACTCAATTCCCCCTGGTGAAAAATGACTTCACCGTCGCTGATCTCGATTACACGGTCAGCCATGGCAGCTGTCCGTTTCTAAGGAAATACTGGATCGCGGGTGTTTTGGGCGCCAAGCAAAGTCAGAATTTTCGTTTCCAATTGCCGTCGGGCCCCAGAAACCAATACCCATTTGGGGATTTTTCGAAGATCTTAGCCGCGTAGATTTTGCCAACATCCGTTACATCAACCTGCTGTTGTGACGCCACGTTTTCATACAAAGCCCGCCGCTGACGATTAATTGTCCGGACCAATGCGACCACGTCACTGGGTACATCAGAGCCTCGCAATTCGGCATAACCATCATATCTCTCACCAACCAGTCCATTTGCGCGGGGCTGGTCCAGCGGGTTTGCATGAGCAAGTCCTAACGGAAACAGTAAGGCAATGGTGATAATAATCAACCGTCGTGTTAACCGTGGTTGATTAAAAGATGGGTTTCGTTTGAACATCTTCTTCTGCCTTCTCTTCCAATTTGACCCGCACTTCCGCGTCTAGCTTTACATTCAGGTTGATTGTGATCGGTTTATCAGGTGCTTCGACCTTAACCGTCGGTGTGCAACCAACGACGGTAAGAACCGCACATAGCGTGAGACCGGATCCCAGATTATTCAGCCAGTTCCTTCGGCTTTGACAAAGATCAGAATTTGGATGGTGTCCTCTCCTGAACCTCATTGGAATATACATTTCACTATCTTTCCCGTGTTGACGCGGATGAATTCAATGGATTGCGTATCACAAGCTCTGCACTGTTGATAACCTGAACAAGAAAGCCGGCCAGTTTGGCGTAATCGCTCTGCAAATTGACGGTAACATCAAATGGGTAACCATCCAAAACATCCGGATTGCTGCCGGTTATATTCATACTGACAGTACCCTCACCAGACCGCGGAATATCGACACTTAACTTCAAATTTTCGTATCGAAAGTCCTGCAAAGCCTGAGCCAGAAGCCCCAGGTTTTCGTTGCTTTCGCCAAGCGCCCGAAGTTCCGCTGATGCGTATTTTAACCGTCCTTTCCCGTCCGCAATCAAGTCACCAATGCCAATCTGTGCCTCACCGTCTATGATCTCAAAAGGCAGTGCACCGGTGATGGTTCCGGTGGCCTCAAATTCCTCTATTTCCAGAATGCGGGCCAAATCAGCCAAATTTAAGGCGTTGACGATCAGTGTTCCCTCAGACTGCGCACCGGTTTCATTCAGTACGACCGTAACATCGCGCATGGCCGCACTCCCGCCAAAAACTTCCAGCTGAAGGTTGTGCAACCTTGCGCTTTCCTCATCTTCAACTGAAACGGAAAGGGTTGCAGGGAGCGGTTCTAACCCAGGAAGGTTGACCTCACCCTGCATATCGATCGGGATCAGGGTAGCTGGAAACCGCGCCGCACTGAATTCGGCCAGACCGGTGAAGCGTACAGATCCAGTGTCCTGATAGCCAAGTTGGATGTTGTCCAGCTCGGTAGATATTATGCCGCCAAGCTGGCTGTTTCTGTTGGTATAGCGCAGATCAAATTGCGTCTGGGTCGACCCGGCAACTTCCAGACCTGCCAGCAAGGCAAGTGCTGACAGATCTGATGGCTCAAAAACACCAGGTTCAAAGGAGAGCTGACCGGTATTGCCGGAAATCCCGAATTCGTCCTCTTCACGATTGATCGTGATACGCGCTCCTTCGACTTGCTCGGCGTTCAAGGGGGCATTGACGGTGAGGTCGGCCTCGAAATCCTCCAAAACGCCGGTGATTTCTGCGGCAGCGACCAGGGGCAGGCACAGGGCCGACAGGCCGTTTAGCAGGATCGGGTCGCTGTCCACCATCACAGAGAGCGCTGTTGCAGCGGCCCCGCCCAAGAATCCCGCAGGATCCCCGTCCACCGTAATAAGAGGCAGGAATGCGTCCAGCCCAATGCCCGCCTCAGACACGGATACGTCGTTAAGCTGAATGCCTGTTTGCCCGTCATTATGGTATTGAAAACCGGATACCGGTATCGCGAGGTCGATTTTTGCGCCACCCGCGAGAGTTAGGGAAATTTCTGACTTGGCCAGCTCGACGTCTATATTTTGAGGGCTGTAGTTTTGATCAAATTGAGCCGACAGGGTTCCAAGCTGTATTCGAGAGGTCACCGACGCAATGGTCGTATGCGGCCTGTCTATCACGCTCGACAATGCGCCGGTAAGCCCGTTTACAGAGAGGGAATCATCGGACTGGCTGATGTTCAGTGCGTCCAAGGCGAGGGACAACGTATTGTGATCATTTAACGCGTAATTCAGATCACCCCGGATGAACCCGCTTTGACCAAAGAGGGCTTGGGTCAGAAGGGCCTCAGTTGGCAACGTTATGGTTATCGAGTCTGAGGTTAGCTTACCGCGTTGGTTCGTGAGTTCCTCAAGACCGTCGGGAAGCGTAAGAACCTCGTTCAATGGTGTATGTTCCATTCCATCACTGAGATCGATGACCACTTTCGTGACCTCGGGCTCGACAACGGCGGAGGCCCCAATCTGGCCTGTCAGTTTCAGGTCCTTGCCGGGCTCTACGCTGTTCCGAACAACATAATCAGTGAGGGCGACAGATCCCGTGCCCTCAATCTTGATGTTCTTGAGAAGGGTCAGTGGGTCTGCATCGGTGTCAAATGCAGTCGGTATGGATAAACCCCCTTCAAAGCCCGCAAGGATCCCAGCACCCGCGAAAGAAAATTCAATATCATTGACGTTTATTCCACCAATGCGCCAGGCATCTGATTCCGTTTCGCCGGGTGAGGGGGCGTGATCTTCATTTGCGATTTCTACTGAGAGACCGGTTGCGTCGATTTGATCAATCTTCTTGTCGAAAACACCCGGAATCGAAAATTGGATTGTGAGACTTGATGCGTGGACGTTTGCTGAAGAGGAAAGATGAATATCCCGCAGAACCACGTGGTTGAGGCTCAGTTCCTCAATGCTGAGGGATGTAATCCCGATCTCCTCGTCAGTAAGCCAGGCCTCAATGCCACGATTAGCAAGATCGACGCGGAACACCCACGCCCCGACCAGGATGGCTATCACACCTGCCAAAAGCGCGGTTGCAATAAGTGAAAGTGGTTGAATCCTACTCATCCGGAACCTTTCGACGGATGAAACGACAACGGGCGGATCAGTTTCCCGATCCGCCCGTTCTCAATTGACCTATCCTGATGATCAGGCAGCGGCGACAGCCCGCTTCGCCATCACACCGATCAAATGGGCGCGGTATTCCGCACTCGCGTGGATGTCGCTGTTAAGTGCGTCGGCGGAAACAGAAACGCCGCTCAATGCATCCGCGGAGAAGTTCCCGGATAGGGCGGATTCCATTTCTGAAGAACGGAAAACGCCGTCTTCACCCGCTCCGGTTACTGCAACACGCGCTGCACCGCCCGACTGGGAAACGAAGACACCGACCAGTGCATAACGTGATGCCGGGTTCGGGAATTTCACATAAGCCGCTTTGTCCGCTTTAGGAAACTTGACGGCTGTCAGGATTTCATCCTCATCCATCGCGGTTTCAAACATGCCGACAAAGAAATCATCGGCCGACATTTCACGCTTGTTCGTGACCATTGTTGCGCCAAGGCCGAGGCAGGCAGCAGGATAGTCCGCTGCCGGGTCATTGTTGGAAATTGAACCGCCGATGGTGCCGCGGTTGCGGACCTGTGGATCACCAATACCTTCCGCCAGGGCGGCGAGGGCGGGGATCGCAGACTTTACATCGGCGGACCCCGCTACAGCGGCATGGGTTGTCATGGCCCCGATCGTGACGCTCGAACCGTCTGACGAGATACCGGACAATTCACCAACACCGCCCAGATCAATCAGGTCACTGGGCTGTGCCAAACGCTGTTTCATCGTCGGGATCAGTGTCATACCGCCCGCAACCAGCTTGCCATCCTCTGCACCGGACAGGGCAGACGCAGCATCGGCGACACTGCCGGGCCGTTGATAGTTGAAATCATACATAGTCAATCACTCCTTGTTTGACCAAAATGGCCAATCTATTCGCCACTGGCCCTTTACTCGGCCGCTGCTGCTTGTTTTGCATTCTGGATGGTCTGCCAGACCTTTTGCGGTGTCGCAGGCATTGAGATGTCATCAACACCCAAGACGCTCAGCGCATCAACAACCGCATTGATCACAGCTGGTGGTGACCCGATGGCCCCGACCTCGCCACATCCTTTCACACCCAGTGAGTTATGGGCGCAAAGTGTCGAAGCGGTCCCAATGCTGAAACTGGGCAGGTCATCGGCACGTGGCATCGTGTAATCCATGAAGGACCCGGTCACGAGTTGACCATCGTCATCGTAGACGCAGCCTTCCAGCAGTGCCTGGCCAATACCCTGGGCCATGCCACCATGGATCTGGCCATGTACAATCATCGGGTTGATCACCCGGCCGACATCGTCGACGCCGGTCATGTTCACCACATCTACGACACCGGTATCGGGATCGATTTCGACTTCGCAGATATGACAACCGCCCGGATAGGTGAAGTTCATCGGATCATAGAAAGCCTGCTCTTCAAGCCCCGGTTCCAGCGTTTCATGCGGGAAGTTGTGCGGCACATAGGCTGTTAGCGCTACTTCACCGAATGTCATGGACTTGTCGGTTCCAGAAACGGTGAAGGCACCGTCCTTGAATTCCAGATCAGCTTCGGAAGCCTCCAGCACATGGGCGGCAATCTTCTTGGACTTGTCCAGAATCTTGTCGAGCGCCTTCATAATTGCCTCCCCCCCTACAGCGAGAGAGCGGGAGCCATAGGTCCCCATTCCAAAGGCAACCTTGTTCGTATCCCCGTGGGAAATATCAACCTGATCCAGCGGCAGACCCAGCGTCTCTGAAACCAGCTGGGCAAAGGTCGTTTCATGCCCTTGACCGTGGCTGTGAGATCCTGTGAAGACCGTTACAGAACCTGTTGGATTTACACGGATATTTGCGCTTTCAAACAATCCGGCACGAGCCCCTAGGGAGCCAACAACAGCCGATGGTGCAATACCGCAGGCCTCAAGATATGTGGAATACCCGATACCGCGATATTTACCGCGGGAGGCAGCCTCGGCCCGGCGGGCCTCAAAGCCTGCCGTGTCTGCTGCTTCCTGCGCCTGAGCAAGCGTGGTGAAGTAATCACCGCTGTCATACTGCAGGGCAACCGGTGTTTGATACGGGAAGGCATCAACCGGAATGAAGTTCCGACGGCGGATTTCATCCTGGGCAATCCCTGTTTCGCGGGCCGCCCGGTCAACAAGACGTTCGATCAGATAAGTTGCCTCTGGTCGTCCGGCCCCACGATAGGCGTCAACCGGCACCGTGTTGGTGAAGATTGCGCGCACATTACAATGCACAACTGGTGTCGTGTAGGTACCGGCAAGCAGGGTTGCGTAGAGATATGTCGGCACGCAGGGCGCAAAGGTCGACAGATAGGCACCCATATTGGCCTTTGTATCGACGCGCAGCCCCAGGAACTTACCGTTTTCATCCATGGCCAGTTCGGCATGGCTGATATGGTCACGACCATGTGCGTCACTGATGAAACTCTCAGAGCGCTCAGCGGTCCATTTGATGGGGCGTCCCACCTTTGGCGCGGCCCAGGTCACAATTGCTTCTTCGGCATAGTGATAGATCTTTGATCCAAAACCACCGCCAACATCAGGGGCAACAACCCGCAACTTATGCTCTGGAATGGACAAAACGAACGCACCCATCAGCAAACGGATCACATGAGGGTTCTGGGTGGTTGTATAGAGCGTGTATTCCCCAGTCGCCTTGTTGAAGTCGCCAATCGCCGCGCGGGGTTCCATCGCATTTGGAACGAGGCGGTTGTTGACGATATCGATCTCGGCAACGTGATGGGCTTTTGCGAAAGCGGCATCACATTCTGCTGGATCACCGATTTCCCAGTCATAACAAAGGTTGCTGGTCAGATCGTCGTGAACGAGCGTCGAACCGGAAAGCGCGTCATCCATGTGAACAACGGCGGGATGCTCTGTCACATCGACTTCGATCAGCTCAGCCGCTGCTTTTGCCTGATCCAGGCTGTCTGCAATGACGACGGCGATCTGATCGCCGACATAACGGACTTTGCCTTTGGCGAGCGGGGGATGCTCCGGCTCTGCCATCGGGTCACCGTTCTTGCTATGCACCTGCCAACCGCAGGGTATCGAGCCAACCTGCATGTCTTCGCCCGTGAACACAGCAACAACGCCGGGGGCTGCCTTGGCTGCAGCTGTATTGATGCTGTTGATCGTTGCATGCGCATACGAGCTGCGCAGAATATAGGCGTATGTCTGGTTTGGCTGGTTGATATCGTCTGTGTAGTTGCCCTGACCGGTCAAAAAGCGTCCGTCTTCGACGCGTTTTACCGATGCACCAATGCCTGTTTCACTCATTTATTCATCTCCCTATTCAGCACCTGTCACGATCTTGCGCCGCTCTTTCAACTTTCCTCTCTTTGCCTGGTTTCGACCTGGAGGATGGTGCCGTTTATCCTAAATCATCATTCAAACGTCGATACTTAATGACCGGTTCAACCGGCCATGGTTTCCGCGCCTTCCTTGATGGATTTGACGATGTTGTGGTAGCCCGTGCAGCGACAGATATTGCCTTCCAGCCATTCGCGGATTTCGCCTTCGCTGGGTGAGGGGTTGTTCTGCACAAGGTCAACGGCACTCATCACCATGCCTGGGGTGCAGAAGCCGCATTGCAGGCCGTGATTGTTGCGGAATGCTTCCTGCATCGGGTGCAGGGTATCGCCATCGGCCAGGCCTTCGATCGTCGTCACAGCCGCGCCTTCTGCCTGAACAGCGAGAAGCGCACAGGACTTGACGGATTTGCCATCGACATGGACGACGCAGGCGCCGCACTGGCTGGTATCACAACCGACATGCGTGCCGGTCAGATCAAGGTTTTCTCTCAGAAACTGGACCAACAATGTCCGGCCTTCTACATCGCCGGATACTGATTTTCCGTTTACCGTCATGGATACGGTCGGCATACAAACCTCCCCTAAAAAAGCTGAAATATATAGGGTACAATACCCTGCTCGATTTATCGGCGATTTTATCGCCGTTTTGTTGAAGAGAATAGTGGGGTGCTGCGAAAAGTAAATCAACCCCGTTCGGCGCGTCATCCTGACCTTATCCGCATGAGGTGCCAGGAATGAGCCAGAACGCGGCAAGCTGCATAGTAAGTCCCTTGGGGAAAAGAGAAATTCATAATAAGCTGATAAAAAGAAAGACCTGGTGTGGCCAGATTCAGATGGGGAAATCTTGACGCCAAGTGACGAAATATCGACTGCGGCACCAAAAAAGGTGACCGGCTATGGCATGGCAATTCGCCTTGCCTTTCCTGTTCTCTGTGTCGGGTTGTTTTATGCCTGGCCTTGGATTCAGGCAAACCTGCCGATGACAATTACCGCCGATATGGAACAATCGATCAGGCGTTTACTGGGCGTATTGCTGTTTTTCTTCAGTGCCAATGCGGCGAGTTACGCCCTGCGGTACTATTTCTGGCATGGATGGGTTGCCGGGCACGCCGGCACAAAGGTGCCGAAGCTTCTCATTGATCTGAGTACATTTGCGATTTGGGCCATCGCCGCCGTGTTAATGCTGGCCTTTGTTTTCGATATCGAAGTTTCGGCCTTTATGACGACTTCGGGGATCTTGATCGCGGTTGTCGATTTTGCCCTTAGAAACATGATTTCCGATGTTTTTACCGGCATTGCGCTTGGGGTAGAACAACCGTTTCAGATGCAGGACTGGATTGAGCTGGATGACGGAACACTTGGTCGCGTGCTGGAGATGAACTGGCGGGCGACTAAGGTGATTACCAAAGAGGATGTCGTCGTTGTTGTGCCCAATTCTTATCTGGCGACACATCCATTCCAGAATTTTAACGCACCGCATCCGTATTGGCGGGACTCCTTTGACATCGTGCTCGACTACGATGTGACGCGCTATCAGGTTGAACGCATTCTGCTTTCTGCGGCACATCAGGTCGAGATAACGTCTACGATTCCCCATCCGCCGGATGTCCGGATACTGGACTTCAGCGAACGTGGCGTAAAATGGCAGTTGCGGTTCTGGGTGCCTGATCATGTCCGGCAAATGAGCGTGCGCTATGAGATCCAGCACAACGTTCTGCGTAATCTGCATTATTCAGGAATTCGGGTGCCCGGAAACAAAGTGGACTATCTCGACGTCACGGATGCAGCAGCAGTCAGAGATGAAAATGCAGAAGCGCTGAATTTTCTGCATGGCATCGGGTTGTTCAAAAATCTGCTTCCAGAAGAATTGGATTTGATCCGGGAACGCATGGAAGAGCGCCTCTTTCTGCATGGGACGACAATCGTTGATCAGGGGGAGGAGGGAGAATCCCTGTTTCTGGTCAAGGAAGGGTATCTTGACGTCTTCATTCACAATGAAGCGAGTAATGAAACCGATGTCGTGGTCGGGCATCTGGTCCCTGGAAACTTCTTCGGGGAAATGTCGCTGCTGACAGGGGCACCCAGGGCTGCATCTGTGCGACCAGCCGTGGATGCCGTCGTGTTTGAGATCAAAAAAGATCATATCCGGTCACTATTGCAGGACCGTCCGGAAATTGTTCGGGTCTTGAGCGAGGTCCTGGCCGAACGTCAGTTGTTGAACGACCGGACATTCAAGTCCTATCCGGGCGAAACCCAAAACCGGGAAAAGGAACGGATCGCGGAAGGTTTCTTTGGACGGATTCAACAGTTTTTTGGTGTTGGTGCGTCCATTACGACAATTTCGTCAATGCACGATCACAAAGGCGCGGACTAAGAGCACCTCAACCCCGAAGCAAGCGAGCGGCCGCTGGCGCGAAATAGGTCAGAATGCCGTCGCATCCGGCACGTTTGAAGGCCATCAGGCTCTCCATCGTCGCGCGTTCCTGATCCAGCCAGCCATTCTGAGACGCGGCCATAATCATCGCGTATTCTCCGGATACCTGATAGGCAAAGGTGGGTGCTCCGAAATGATCCTTCACCCGCCGACAGATGTCGAGATAAGGCATGCCCGGTTTAACCATCACCATGTCCGCACCCTCTGAAAGATCACGTTCGACCAAGCGAAGGGCCTCATCGCTGTTTGCGGGATTCATCTGATAGGTTTTCTTATCGCCTTTAAGGGCTGTATTCGCACCGATTGCGTCGCGGAATGGTCCGTAAAAGGCACTGGCATATTTGGCTGCATAGGACATCAACATGACATCCTTGTGGCCATGGGCCTCTAACGCGTTTCGTATCGCTCCAATCCGGCCATCCATCATGTCCGACGGTCCAATGATATCGACGCCGGCCTCCGCCTGGCTCAAAGCCTGTTTTACCAGAGCTTCAACCGTCTCGTCATTGACGATTACACCGTCAACGACGAAGCCGTCATGGCCCGTTTCGGAATAGGGATCGAGCGCAACATCGGTCATCACCGTAAGTTCCGGCACGGCTGCTTTAACGGCCCGGGTCGCCCGGTTAGAAAGGTTT
This sequence comes from Alphaproteobacteria bacterium, assembly GCA_963691885.1. GTDB lineage: Bacteria > Pseudomonadota > Alphaproteobacteria > UBA8366 > Aestuariispiraceae. Next base: position 4,240,998 of record OY829843.1, on the reverse strand, counting down.
TCCGGGTTCCACGCTTCGGCACAATCAGCGGTACGGTCCTCTGCCGATGTATACGGGAACAGGCAAATTGCCGGAATACCCAGATCGACCGCTTCCCGGGCTGCGTCGACGACCTTGTCTATTGAACGGCGCATGACGCCGGGCATCGACGGAATAGGTTCTTCGACGCCTTCACCATCACGCACGAAAATCGGCCAGATGAAATCGCTGGCATCCAATTTGTTCTCTGCCACCATTGCCCGCACAGAAGGCGACTGTCGGGTACGGCGTAGGCGGGTGGCTGGAAATGGGGCTTGGATCGGATGCACGTTTCGGTCCCTTGAAGCAAGTTAATGGCTTAGTCCGGCTATTATTCTAGCTCAGGAATAAAACGCTAAAGGGTTTGTCGTTGCCGGGCAAGTGAACCAGGAAACAGGTTGGTGATTTGACCGCCCTTGGGCCTTATCCGCCGAAGGCGAGGATCAGAATGCCGGCAACCACGACCAAAGCACCCGCCCAAACCCAAGGGCTAAGCCCTTTGCGGGTCTCTGCAACCTCATCAGCAGCCTTGATCGCGGCTGCTGCTGGGGTTTCCGCAGGGGTGGGTTCTGGTTCAGAAGCTGGTTCGGCCACTGGTGCCGCAGCAGGAGCTTCCGGCGCAGGTTCCGCAACGGGCGAAGGTGCTGTATCTGCTACTGGCGCGGCTGCTTCGGCCTCCACCGGGGCGGCAGGTGCCGCACCACCAGCAGACTTTTCGGTTACGATCGCCACAAATGTGTCGAAAAAATCATTGGCCATTTTCTTGGCCGTCGAATCAATGAGGCGCGACCCGATCTGGGCGAGTTTGCCGCCAACACTGGCATCGACCTCATAGGTCAGGACAGTTTCCGCACCATCTTCTGCCAGGGAAACCTTGGCGCCACCCTTAGCAAAGCCGGCCGCACCGCCTTTGCCTTCACCCGATATGACATACCCGTTCGGCGGATCAATTTCGGAAAGCTGAACCTCGCCGCTGAATTTTGCCTTAACCGGGCCGACTTTCGCCTGAACCGTTGCAGTGAAGACATTGCCATCTGACATTTCGAGAGACTGACAACCCGGAATGCACTGTTTCAGCACGTCCGGATCGTTGAGAGATTCCCATACAACCGTGATTGGGGCCGGGATTCGCTGTTCGCCTTTCATGTCCATGATGACTTCCTTCCTAACCAGCTGATGGGTGCTAGATGTCGCATTCCGGGGTGTTTATCGGTCTCAAAACCGGCTCTGGAAATCCAGATCGGAATCGTTGGATGATTACCTAGTCTCAAAATGCCTCAGGGGCAAGGACAGGGTTTATCTTTGTTGCACTGCCAGGATTAGTTTTGAGGAACTTTCTAACGATGTTTTCTATAGTCAGGCCTGGTTTGATATGACGGCAACTGTAATTGAAACGGTAATTGATGCAGCAATCTGGTTGATGGACAGGGCGCGGCAGGAAGATGTCTATCTTCAACCGCAAAAACTGCAGCGTCTGCTGTACATCGCGCAGGGGTCTTATGCCGCCATGCATCACGGCCGAAAGTTGATGCCAGCTGTGTTTGTGGCAGGCGAACTAGGCCCCCAGGACCCAAACATCATGCGGCTTTTTGAGCGTGGCCGACCAAGCAACCTCGGCGCGCCGGTGATCCGGCCAGAGGTCGAACGTTTCATGGAATCGATCTGGGCACGATACGGGCATCACACAACCGAATACATCAATGACCAGATCAAGTTTCACGCTGTCTACAAAACCGCATTGAAAAAGGGTGTTGGTGAAGAGATTCCATTCGCCGCTATCGTCCGTTTCTTCACGCAGAAGGAACGGCCCAAAGTCGAACAAGTCAAAACGGCGGACGGGCGCACCCTTCAGAAATGGATGCCACAACCAGCAGCAGGTCCAAAGACCACATGACAGTGTTTGAAGATTTATGGAAGGCGCGGTTTGGAACAGATCCCGCGCCCTTGCCCTCAGAAATGGAAGCACAGGCGGCGCTCAGCGGCATTTTGGGGCGCAGGTCCTGCCGGGATTTCCAGGATCATCAGATTCCGGAAGAGGTCCTGAATCTGGTGCTGGCTTGTGCCCAATCCGCACCGGCAAAATCCGACCTTCAGCAATATTCCATTATGGTCGTCGACGACCCCGCACTCAGAAACCGGATGGCGGAATGGTCATCTCATACGAAATGGATGGGGCAGGCGCCGTGTTTCCTGATTTTTTGTGGCGACTTGAACCGGCAGAGGCAGATTTCGGCTCATCACGGGATGGAGCATCGCAACGATAATATCGACACGTTCATGAACACTGCTGTCGATGCGGCCCTGGCTCTTGGGTTTTGTGTGATCGCGGCGGAGGCAGCGGGTCTGGGCTGTTGTCCGATATCGGTGGTGCGCAATCATATCGAAGACTTGGTGGCACTGTTGGAACTGCCCAATGGGGTCTATCCAGTTGCTGGACTGGCTCTTGGATATCCATCACGAAGTGCGGATACCTCTCTGCGATTGCCGCCGCAAATGGTTGTGCATCGGAACCGCTACGGGGTTCAGGCGTTTTCTGACCAGTTGGATGCCTATGATGAAAGACGGCATCAACTGGCCCCTATAACGAGCGACAAACAGAGGCATCCAGCCATTTTCGGGATCAAGGACAAGATCACCTGGTCGGAAAACACAGCCCGACAGATGTCCCAGCCAGAGCGCGCAAGTTTTTCAGAATTTCTTAAATCGCACGGGTTTCTTCTGACGTAGTTGGTGACTTGGTCCCTCAATATCACGGTGTCCAATTCACATCGATCGGCCGTCTTGCAAAAAATCATGGTTGCACCAGATCCATCGGACTGCGAAATAGCATAGAATGACGGTTGAAGAGCAGGGAGTATCCCCTTCCTGATGGATCGGTCCAGAAGGGCGGCATGACTACAAACAGAAAGACCCAGTTTCGCACGGTCAAAACGCTGTTGCCCTATCTCTGGCCGGCTGGACGCGTCGATATAAAAACACGGGTCGTTCTCGCGCTCAGTGCCCTTGCCCTGGCAAAGATCGCCAATGTCTGGGTTCCGATATTCTATAAAGACGCCGTAGATTATCTGTCAGGTGCCCTGGAAGGCCCGCCGGAATTGATGGCCACAATGGCGCTGCCAGTGGGATTGTTGCTGGCCTATGGTGGTGCACGCGTCCTGTCTGTCCTGTTCCAGGAATTGCGGGAAATCCTGTTTGCGAAAGTTGCGCAGGGGACAATCCGGGCCGTCGCATTGACCACGTTCCGCCATCTTCACGGCCTCTCAATGCGGTTCCATCTGGACCGTCAGACGGGTGGGTTGAGCCGGGTTATTGAGCGCGGGGTGAAGGGGATCGAATTTGTCCTCTCCTTCATGCTGTTCAACATTATACCGACGCTGTTTGAGATCCTGCTGGTCTGCGTAATTTTGTGGGGGTTGTTCAACATCTGGTTTGCGCTGATCACGCTTGGCACCATCCTGTTCTACATCACTTATACGCTCGTCATCACGGAATGGCGGCTAAAATACCGCCGTCAGATGAATGACAAAGACACCGAGGCGAATACCAAGGCGATCGACTCCCTCCTGAACTTTGAAACCGTCAAGTATTTCGGTGCGGAGCAGCATGAGGCGTCGCGCTATGACGTCTCTATGCAGGGCTACGAACGCGCGGCTGTTCGTTCGATCAGCAGCCTGTCAGTGGTCAATGTCGGGCAGGGGGCCATTATCGCTGTCGGCCTGGTATCAGTCATGTTCCTTGCCGCCGATGGCTTGCTGAAAGGTGAGATGACGATCGGTGATTTTGTGCTGGTGAACACCTATCTCATCCAGCTCTATTTGCCGCTGAATTTCCTGGGCTTCGTTTATCGCCAAATCCGCCAGTCGCTGACAGATATGGAGGATATGTTCTCCATGCTCGATGTGCCACAGGAGATCAGCAATAAAGCAGATGCCCCGCCGCTGGAGATATCCAAAGGTCGGGTCGAATTTGAGCAGGTATTCTTTGGTTATGACGAACGTCGGCCGATCCTGAAGGGCGTTTCCTTCAACGTAGAGGCTGGGGCGAGTGTCGCCATTGTCGGTCCCAGCGGGGCCGGGAAATCCACGATCAGCCGCCTTCTGTACCGTTTCTATGACGTGAATGACGGTACGGTTCGTATTGATGGGCAGGATCTGCGTGACGTAACCCAAGAGAGTGTGCGCCATGCTATTGGTATCGTGCCTCAGGATACGGTGCTGTTTAACGATACGGTCCGATACAACATCGCCTATGGCAATCCTGACTCCAGCGAGGAAGAAATCCGGCGCGCCGCGAAACTGGCCCAGATCGATGGGTTCATTGAAGCCCTGCCAGACGGCTACGACACCAAAGTGGGGGAGCGCGGCCTGAAACTGTCTGGTGGCGAAAAACAGAGGGTCGCAATAGCGCGAACTATCCTGAAAAACCCGCCTATCCTGCTGTTTGATGAGGCGACATCCGCCCTTGATACCGCAACTGAGCGGGAGATTCAGACCAGTTTGCGGGATGTATCGCGGGGTAGGACGACCCTGATTATCGCACACCGCCTCTCGACAGTGGTTGATGCGGACGAGATCATTGTCATGAACAAGGGTGAGATCGCCGAACGCGGCAATCATCAGGACCTGTTGGCCCTCAACGGGCAATATTCCGAAATGTGGCAACGCCAGCAGCAAGGCACGGATGGCTGATCTTGCTGACCCGTCCTCACTACATCGCAAATGACATCTATCGTCGGTCGACCTATGGCAGCCTGCATCCGCTTTCCATTCCGCGCGTGTCGAGCACGACTGATCTGGTAACAGGTCTCGGTTGGTTAGATCCGAAAATCTACAGAGACAGCAAACGCGCGACGCCCAAGCAACTGGCCCGTTTTCACAAGCCTGATTACATCGCAGCTGTCGAACAGGCGGAGCGGGATGGCGAATTGCCGGAGGATATGAAACATCGCTATCACCTGGGGGTTTCCGGTAATCCAATCTATCGAGAGGTTTTCTCAAGACCGGCCACCTCGGTCGGGGGCACCTTACTGGCAGCAGAGATGCTGGCAGAGGGCGGAATTGTGCACAGTCCCGCTGGCGGAACCCATCATGGACGGGCCGACCATGCCAGCGGGTTCTGCTATTTCAATGACCCGGTTCTGGGGTGCTATGCCTTTCTCGATCAAGGGCTGACCCGCATTGCCTATGTCGATCTGGATGCCCATCACGGGGATGGCGTTCAGGACGCGTTTCACGATGATGACCGTGTTCTGACGATCTCAATTCATGAGGCAGATCGCTGGCCGCATTCGGGAGGGGCGACGGATCGGGCCGGTGGCTTTGCCCGAAACATGCCGGTACCACCTGGCCTCAACGATGATGAATTGGCATTCCTGGTTGAAAATGCAGTCATCCCGCTTGTCGAGCAGTTTGAGCCGCAGGTCCTGATCATTCAATGCGGGTGCGACGGCCTTGCCGATGATCCCTTGAGTAAGCTTGAGCTTTCCAACCAGGGGATCTGGCATGCGGTCCGACAATTGAAACGCCTGGCCCCGAGGATCCTGGCCCTTGGGGGCGGCGGGTATAACCCCTGGACGGTCGCGCGTTGCTGGTCCGGCATTTGGGGTGTTTTAAACAACTTTCCTGTTCCCGACCGCCTGCCACCTGATGCGGAATCAGTATTACGCGCTTTGAGATGGTCACGCAGCGCCGGACGTAATCCCCCTGAACACTGGTTTACGACCTTGGCGGATACCCCACATCATGGTCCAATCCGGGACGCGGTAAGGGCGCTTGCACCGATAGTCTTGCGAGAGGAAGAGGCAGTTTCCAATGTTGCGGTTTAAAAAAGAACTGGTCACCGTTTTTGTCGGTCTGGTCTTGCTGGCCGACACCCTCTTGGCCGCGGGAGGCAATACAGCGATCGGTCAACGGGTGATTGAGTTCAAGACTGATACCCTGGAAATCGTGACAACCTCTGGCAATGTCTTGCCCTTCAAAATCGAACTGGCCGAAACGCCTGCGCAAAAGGCGAGAGGGCTCATGTACCGTGATCGTATGGCGGAAGATGCCGGCATGCTTTTTGATTATGGCAAGCCGACCGTGATCACGATGTGGATGAAGAACACGTTTTTGCCTCTCGACATGCTGTTCATTGATCAGGCAGGAAAAATTATACGGATTGAGAAGCAGACAACGCCACAATCGCTCGACGTGATCTCGTCGGGGGACCAGGCCCTTGCTGTGTTGGAAATAAATGGGGGGGCTTCTGACCGGATGGGAATCAATCCGGGAGATGTGGTCCGGCACGGCCTGTTCGGGAATGTAGAGTAAAAATTTTTGATTTTAATATGATACAGTTTTTGACATTTATTCGAAAATTTCATATCATATTAAAAATAGCCGAATGGGAGAAAGCGATATGGCCTATACGGTCGTCGATCCGGCGGATCGCCATAAAAAACCGGAAACGGAAATTGGGCTCTCTAATGATGATGAGGCGTGCCGCACCCATTTTGATGCCCGCGTTGCCGCGGAGGAAAAGGTCGAACCCCGCGACTGGATGCCGGAGAAATATCGCAAGACCCTGATCCGCCAGATCTCTCAACATGCCCATTCGGAGTATGTTGGTATGCTGCCAGAAGGGAACTGGGTAACGCGCGCGCCAAGCCTGCGTCGCAAGGCGGTGTTACTGGCAAAGATCCAGGATGAGGCGGGTCACGCGCTGTATCTATATTCTGCGGCTGAAACCCTGGGTGTAAGCCGTGATGAAATGCTGGAAGCGCTGCATGACGGGCGGGCCAAATACAGCAGCATTTTCAATTACCCGACGCTCACGTGGGCGGATACGGCAGCGATCGGCTGGCTGGTCGACGGTGCGGCCATTGTGAATCAGGTCGCCCTGCAGCGGTGTTCCTATGGACCTTATGCGCGGGCGATGATCCGTATCTGTAAGGAAGAGAGCTTCCATCAGCGCCAGGGTTTTGAGGCAATGATGGCCCTTGCACAGGGGACGGACGCTCAAAATGAACTGGCGCAGGATGCCTTGAACCGCTGGTGGTGGCCAACCCTGATGATGTTCGGGCCGTCGGACAAGGACAGTGTAAATTCAGCGCAGAGCATGGCCTGGCGCATCAAGCGGGAATCCAATGATGACCTGCGGCAGAAGTTCATCGATATGACCGTCCCACAGGCAGAATTTCTGGGCCTTACAATTCCGGATCCCGATCTGAAACTGAATGCGGAAACCGGTCATTATGACTTCGGGGAAATTGACTGGGACGAGTTCTGGACCGTTGTGAATGGGAACGGGATTTGCGCCCGCGAGCGGCTGAATGCCCGGCGCAAGGCCTGGGATGATGGCAAATGGGTGCGGGATGCCGCGCTTGCCCATGCGGAAAAGCGGGCGTCGCGAAAAGCAGCTATGGCCGCTGAATAGCGCGACGAAAGACAAGACAAAGGATACGTGAAATGACGACACAGGGCGAATGGCCGCTTTGGGAGGTGTTTGTGCGCAGCAAGGCCGGTCTTAACCACCGTCATGTCGGTTCCCTTCATGCACCTGATGCGGAGATGGCAATTCAGAATGCGCGTGACGTTTATACCCGTCGATCTGAAGGGGTAAGCATCTGGGTGGTGCAATCACAGAACATTACGGCGGCCGATCCAGACGATCGCGACATTCTTTTCGATCCCAACGAAACCAAGATCTATCGTCACCCGACCTTCTACACGATACCGGATGAAGTAGAGAACCTCTGATGGGAACGGCACTGACACAGGACCAGCATTTCGCCTATGTGCTCCGGATCGGGGACAATGCGCTTATCCTTGGTCACCGTCTGTCTGAATGGTGCGGGCATGCCCCGATCCTGGAAGAGGATATCGCGCAGACGAATATCGCCCTTGATCTGATCGGACAGGCGCGAATGCTGCTTTCCCATGCGGGTGCCGTTGAGGGGAAAGGGCGTGACGAAGACAAATTGGCTTACGCCCGGGACGTTCTGGACTGGCGCAACTGCCTTCTTGTCGAACAGCCGAATGGCGATTTCGCAGATACGATCGCGCGCCAGTTCCTGTTCGACGTATACAACCATCTTTTCTTTACTGCCCTGACGCGATCCAGCGACGCCGAATTGGCAGCGATCGCTGAAAAGTCTGTGAAGGAGATCGCCTATCACCGACGCCATTCCAGCGAGTGGTTGATCCGTCTGGGCGACGGAACCGACGAGAGCCGGTCCCGCATGGTCGAGGCACTTAACCGTGTCTGGGGTTATGTCGACGAGTTGTTTACCATGGATGAGGTTGATGATGCTGCCCTGGCAGCTGGCATTGGTGTTGACCTGGCAGCATTGCGACCGGCCTGGGATCAGGGCGTCTCAGACGTGCTGAATCAAGCGGGGCTGGACCTGCCAACCGTTACCTGGTCGGTCGGCGGCGCGCGCAGTAAAGGTCACCACAGTGAACATCTGGGCTTCCTATTGGCGGAAATGCAATTTGTGCCGCGCGCCTATCCAGACAGCGCCTGGTAGGGCACGCGTCGATGGGAACCGTACTGACACCAGAATTTCCGATACGGGAGCCGTCTGATATTGCAGAAATCCGAGCGCTGCTTGACGCGGTCACGGATCCAGAGATTCCGGTTCTGACCCTGAACGATCTTGGTGTCATTCGTGGAATCGAAGTTGAGCATGAGGACGGGGCTAGATCTGTCAGGATTACCATCACCCCGACCTATTCCGGATGTCCGGCGATGATCACGATGGAAATGGATATACGGGATTGCCTGCTGCGCGCGGGGATCGATCGGGTCGAAATTGAGACTGTGTTGTCACCCGCCTGGACGACGGACTGGATGACGGAAAACGGCCGCCGCAAACTTGCGGAATACGGCATTGCACCGCCCGTGAAAGGAGAACCTTCCGGTCGACGGGCGCTGTTTGGGGAGGCCCCGACGGTTCAGTGCCCGCATTGCGGGGCTGAAGAGACGAAACTGGTCAGTGAATTTGGCTCGACAGCATGCAAATCGCTCTATCAATGCAATGCTTGTCTGGAACCATTTGACTATTTCAAGTGCATTTAACGAAGGATGGGTAAGGATAATGGCTCGTATTCACAAGCTGACTATCAGTCATGTCGAAAGGGAAACACCAGACGCGGTATCCATTGGTTTTTCTGTGCCTGATGATCTGAAGAGCGCGTTTGACTTTACCCCAGGACAATATTTGACCCTGGTTTCTGAAATTGATGGAACGGAAGTCCGACGGCCCTATTCAATATGCTCTCCGAGAGGCGACAAGGACGTTTATGTCGGCATCAAAAAAGTGCCAGACGGGCGATTCTCAAGCCATGCCAATGATGTTTTGAAGGTTGGCGACACGCTGGATGTCATGGTGCCTCAAGGGCGTTTCAAGGTGAACCCGAATGCGGAGCATGCGCATCACTATGTTGCCTTCGCAGCGGGCAGTGGCATCACGCCCATTCTCTCCATAATCACCTCGGTCCTGAATGCCGAGCCGGACACCCATGTGACCCTTTTCTACGGCAACAGGACCCTTTCGGGAACGATGTTCAGATCCGCCCTCGAGACCTTGAAGGACCGGTTCCACGCGCGTTTCAGTCTGATCTATCTGTTTTCCGCTGAGGAACAGGATTCACCCATGTTGAACGGTCGGATCGACCGGACAAAAGCGGGGCAACTGGTTTCCCAATTAATCAATCCGGAGAGGGTGGATGCATTCCTCATCTGTGGTCCCGGCACAATGATCGAAGATGTTCAGGCTGCCCTCAAAAACCTGAACGTACCCGAAGACAAGATCCTGCATGAAATGTTTCAGCCTGCGGGACAAGCAGCAGTGGGTAGAACCACAAGAACCGAGGACACCCAAAACACCAAGCCGGCTGACCTCGAGGGACCGGCCAGTGTCACAGTGATTATGGATGGAATACGCACACGCTTTGACCTTGCCCAAGATGGGGCTGCTATTGTCGATGCGGCGCGCGACGCCGGGGTTGATGCCCCCTTTTCCTGTAAAGGCGGGGTCTGCGCGACATGCCGGGCCAAGGTGATCGAGGGTGAGGTTGCTATGATCAGCAACTACGCCTTGCGCGACGATGAGGTTGAAGAGGGATTTATCTTAACCTGTCAGTCGCATCCCAGATCACAAAGTCTTGTTGTGGATTACGACGCGGTTTGATCTTCATCTCTAATATTTGGCTATTAAGTGCCCGGGAATTGCCGTAGAAGAAACAGGCAATCAACCAAAGGCGGTGAACAATGAGTGGGATCGATAAAGCAGCAACGGCAACCCTCTTCGATGATGCGCGGACACATAGTTACTGGCTGGAAGGCAAAGAGGTCGAAGACTCAATCCTCCAGGACCTCCACAGGCTGGTTGAACTGCCGCCCACTTCCGCCAACTGTTCGCCTGGCCGTTACGTCTTTGTAAAAACACCGGCGGGGAAAGAACGCCTCAAGCCTGCTCTCGCCGAAGGTAACCTGAAGAAAACAATGGCTGCCCCTGTCACGGTGATTGTCGCCCATGACATGGAATTTTACGAGCAACTTCCAAAACTGTATCCACCCACAGATGCGCGGTCATGGTTTGTCGGCAATGACCAGCTAATCGCTGATACCGCCTTTCGAAATGGTTCCATGCAGGGGGCCTATCTGATCCTGGCAGCACGGGCACTTGGTCTGGATTGCGGTCCCATGTCCGGGTTTGACAATGCTATGGTTGATGCGGAGTTTTTCGCCGGCACGACAATCAAATCGAACTTTCTGATCAATCTGGGCTATGGCAATCCGGAGCGGTTGCATCCGCGGGTGCCGCGTTTTGAGTTTGACGATGCGTGCCAGATCGTTTGAAGGTTAAGCGCGGTCCGGGCGAGAAACGGCGCGTACCTCAATCTCGACCAGGGCGCGGTCTTCCATCAGTGATGTGACCTCAACCATCGCCATTGCAGGATAATGGTCGCCAATTTCCTCGCGGTACACGGCACCCAGTTCCCGTTGACGGCGCATGCATTCTGCTTTGTCGGTAATATACCAGGTCATCGAGAGGATGTCGGAGGAGCTGGCCCCGGATGCGGCGAGCACTGCTACGATGTTCTTCAAGGCTTGGGCAGTTTGTGCGACAAAATCGTCACTCTCAAACTGCTGATCGCCATTCCAGCCTATCATCCCGGCGACGTGGATCAGTTTGTCACCGGGCTCGATGGTGATTGCTGTACCGTGGGAATAACCGCGACCTTTTAGCCAGCCCTTCGGGTGGATCAGTTCAATCATCACTCTGTCCTTGGTCGAGATATCTTGTCATTGCGTTGCGCAAATCATCTGGAATAGAGACGGAAGTCATCTTGTCCTCACCCAGGAACGCATTCCCAGAACGGATGAAGACGAGGGTGGAACGGACCTGCATTCGGACCTCGCCATCTACAGATGCCTCAATTCGCGTGGAAAAAGAACGCCGGCTGACCCTTGTAAGCCAAAGGTCGAATGTCAGGACCTCGCCCAGCGTTGTCGCTGCCTTGTAATCGATATCGAGATGAACCGTGGGAACGCCTAAATGGCGCACCAGATGGAGATCGTGGAAATTGCACCCAAGGCCCAGGTCAAACCATCGTTCAACCGTGTCACTTATCATTTCTACATATCGGGGATAGAAGATTATCCCCGCGACGTCGCAGTGCCGGAAATGGACGGTGTATTCTGTTCGAAATTTTTCAAAGGTCGGTTCTGCCATCGGTCAATGTTCCTCCGCGCGCAGTTTGAACCGTTGTATTTTTCCGGTCTCGGTTTTTGGAAGTACATCCACAAATTCAATGCTGCGCGGATACTTATAGGGGGCAATGGTTGACTTCACATGGTCCTGCAGTTCTTCGGCAAGGGATTGCCCCGGTTCAAAGCCTGAGCGTGGAACGACAAAGGCTTTGACGATCGTGCCTCGATCGGCGTCGGGTGCGCCGACAACGGCGCATTCGCCAACTGCCCCATGGGTAAGAAGCGCGTCCTCAACCTCCGGCCCTGCAATGTTATATCCGGAGGATATGATCATGTCGTCAGCACGTGCGGCGAAGATGAAGTAGCCGTCTTCGTCCATTTGATAAGCATCACCGGTCAGGTTCCAGCCACCCTTGGCATATGTTTTCTGCCTCTCATCTGAAAGATAACGACACCCGGTTGGCCCCTTGACCGCGAGACGGCCAACCTCCCCAACAGGAAGCGGGTTCAGGTCATCGTCAACGACAATCGCCTGATAGCCGGGGATCGGGCGTCCGGTTGCACCCGCCCTCATATCTTCAGGTGGGGAGGCAATGAAGATGTGTAAGAGCTCTGTCGATCCCAAACCGTCAATACAGGATATGCCTGTCATTTGCTTCCATGCCAGGAATGTTGCCTTGGGCAGTGTTTCCCCGGCCGATACGCAAGTATGAAGACTTTTTAGCGCATCATCCTTGTGGGGGGCGGCCTCTTCAATCGTGGTCATGAGGGCACGATAGGCCGTTGGTGCGGTGAACAGGGTTGTCGCCCCAAAACGGGGAATGGCGTCCAGCAGGGCTGGTGGGGAGGCCTTTTCCAGCAAAACGGTTGAGGCACCATAGCGCATTGGAAAAAGCACCAACCCGCCGAGGCCAAATGTAAAGGCAAGCGGCGGTGATCCGATAAAAACATCCTCTGTCTTGACCCTCAGGGCGTGGGGAGGAAATGCATCGCAGATGATCATGACATCGCGATGGAAATGCATAGTGCCTTTCGGTTTACCGGTCGTGCCGGATGTGAAGGCGATCAGGACAACATCATCGACGGATGTATCGGCCGCGGTGAATTTTGATGGTTTGCCGGCCATCAGGCCCGACATTTCGTCGTCCGCCATGCCGGAACCTGAACCGTCGAAAAAACAAATCCGAGTGAGGCGAGGGGACAGATGTTTTGCCCCCTCCATTTCCTCTGAGAGCCGCTGATCGCACAAGGCCAGATCAATTTCTGCCTTTTCAATAATGGTGCTTAACTCACCGGCGCGGAGCAGAGGCATGGTTGCGACAACCACACCGCCTGCCTTTGCGATCGCAAACCAGCAGGCAACCATCATCGGATTGTTCGCAGATCGCAGCATAACACGGTTGCCACTCACCATTCCAAGATCCCGGGTCAAGACGCCTGCGATACGGTCAACCTGTTCTTTCAAATGCTGATATGTCCAGATTTCATTTTCAGTTCTCAGACAGGGGTGATCTGACCAACCTTTTTCCAAAGCTTTATCAAGCAGTTCTGTTGCACAGTTCAACCGATCTGAATACTGAAATGCTGAATTGTCGAGCAACAGTTTCGGCCATAGTTCGGAGTCCGGCAGGTTATTCCGGGTGAACATGTCGCTATGCCCGGACTGTCCAAGTTCAGGAACAGAGGATGCCGCCATCTACTTTACCCCCTCATGCTCTGCCAGTGCCTGGCGCGCGATAATCACTTTCTGCACTTCCGACGCGCCTTCATAAATTCGAAGGGCCCTTATTTCCCGATAAAGTTTTTCCACCGGGTTTCCACTGACGACCCCGTGCCCCCCAAATATCTGAACCGCATCGTCAATGATTTTTTGGGCCTCGTCAGTGGCATAAAGTTTGGCCATCGAAGCCTCGCGGGTGATCCTTTCCTGCCCCTGGTCCTTCGTCCAAGCGGCGCGATAGATCAACAAGGCCGAGGCATCAATGCGTACCGCCATGTCGGCAATCATCGCCTGAACCAACTGCAATTCGCCCATTGGGGCACCGAATAACTGACGTTGTGTTGCGCGTTGACAGGAAAGGTCGAAGGCATGTCGCCCAAAGCCAAGCGCCGCGGCACCCACGGTTGAGCGGAAGATATCCAGGTTCTGCATGGCCAGGCCAAAACCTTTACCCGAAATACCCAACAGGTTCTCTTCTGGAATACGGCAATCCTGGAATTGCAGGCGGGCGAGGGGATGCGGAGCAATCACTTCGATTCGTTCTGCAATGGAAAGACCGGGGGTGTCCGCCGGAACAATAAAGGCAGAAAGTCCCCTTGCGCCGGGTGCCTCACCGGTTCTGGCAATGACGGTGTAGAAATCCGCGATACCGCCATTGGATATCCATGTTTTCTCACCATTCAGGATATAGGTATCGCCATCCCTCGTCGCGGTGCAGGCAAGGGCGGCAACGTCAGATCCAGCCTCTGGTTCCGATAATGCGAAGGCGGCAATCGCGGTTCCCGATCGCACCTGTGGCAACCATTGCTGTTTTTGAGCCTCTGTACCGGCCAGCATAATGGGCCCGGAACCCAACCCCTGCATCACAAAAGAGAAATCTGCCAAGCCACCGTGCCGTGCCAAAATTTCCCGCGCCAGACACAGGCTTCTGACGTCCAGTGTTGTGTGGCGACCACCATATGCGGCAGGTGTGACATAATCCAGCCAACCTGATGCACCAAGCGATTTCACCAATACCCGACAGGTATCATCAACACCCTGTTCCTCACCATCCAGAATCGCTGGTAAGGAGGACGACGCCCATTCCTTAAGCCGGGCCGCCATGAGGCGATGACTGTCATCAAAGAAAGGCCAATTGAGAAAACTCTGATCGGTCATAATTGGTTCCTTTGATCTCGCTCAGTCGCCCTTGAAAACTGGACGTTCTTTGGCCGCAAAGGCGTCGAAGGCCCGTTGAAAATCTCTTGTCTGCATGCAGATGGCCTGGGATTGGGCCTCGGCCTCAATCGCCTGTGCGATAGACATGCTCCACTCCTGATTAAGCATTGTCTTGGTCATCATATGTGCAAAGTTCGGGCCTGCAGCAAATTTGGCAGCATAAGCCATCGCATCCTGCAGAAGGGCATCCTGCGGAACCAATCGATTGTAGAATCCCCAATCAAAACCTTCTTCAGCTGTCATTGCCCGGCCGGAGTAAAGGAGTTCCGCCGCGCGCCCCTGACCGATCATACGGGGCAGCATGGCACAGGCGCCCATGTCGCATCCGGCCAGTCCAACCTTGCTGAACAGGAATGCGGTCTTTGCCTCTGGCGTGCCGAAGCGGATGTCGGAAAAGAGGGCAATCATGGCGCCGGCCCCGGCACACACCCCATCAATTGCAGAGATAACCGGGACGGGGCAGGCATGGATATATTTTGCCAGATCACCGGTCATTCGGGTGAAGGCCAGCAATTGCTTCATATCCATATCAAGCAAGGGCTGGATGATTTCGAACACATCGCCGCCGGAGCAAAAGTTGCCGCCGGCCCCGGTGATGACAATTGCCTGTATATCATCCCGGCGATCAATGTCGCGGAAGAAGTCACGCAGTTCTGCATAGGATTCAAATGTCAGCGGGTTCTTCTTTTCCGGTCGGTTCAGGGTAACCAGCGCGATGCCATCTTCAATTTCAAGTTGGAAATGGGTTGCCCGGGTGAGGGGGGTCGTCATGACGCCTCCTTTCTGGATGTTCTTTCCTGCTCTGCGGCAATGCTCGTACGGACATGGTCGAGGCCGTCGTACAATTTGTCGATTTGCGCCATATCGAGGCCCGCCATTATGTCGGTCAGCCATTGTCTGTGTTCAGTGGCCATTTGTTTGAAGGCGTTTTGACCATGCTCCGTCATAACAACCATGGATGAACGTCTGTCGGTTGCATGGGCGACGCGCTGCACCAGCTCCTCGCGTTCCAGACGATCAACCAGCCCGGTTACGTTACCGCCACTGACGCGCAGGTGTCGGCCAAGGTCACTCATTGTCACACCATCCGGGAACCTGTTCAGAACTGACATCAGATCGAAGCGGGCAAGTGATGATTCAAAGCGGGTGCGAAGCCGCACAGATACTTCTTCCTCGATCGAGCGGGATGTTCCCAACAAACGCAGCCAAAGCCTCAGTGACTGTGCCTCTCTTTCCGATTGATCGACTTGCCTCTTCTTTCCACTCATCCTGTCATGACCTCACCGCCTGAGATGGAAATTGCCTGACCGGTCAGGCCCGACGCCTCGTTCCGTGAGAGGTATAATATGGCTTCCGCCACTTCGTCAGGTTGCGTGAAGCGCCCCACCGGTGTGTCAGAAAGCAATGAACGACGCGCGCCTTCTTCGTCCATACCGGTTTTGTCCATGATATTGGCAATGCTTTCGGCCAACAGTGGCGTTTCCGTAAAGCCCGGGCAGACGGCGTTTATTGTAATACCCCGTTTTGCATATTCGAGGGCCATGGAACGCGTCAGGCCGATCACACCATGCTTTGCCGCCGAATAGGCCGCGACATAGGCATAACCCTTTAGTCCGGCGGTGGACGCAACGTTGATTATCCGGCCAAACCCTGCGTTTTTCATGTGTGGCAGCACCGCACGGGACAAAAGAAATATGCTGGTCAGGTTCACGGCCAGCATCGCGTTCCAGTCCTCAAGACTTGTGCGTTCTACTGGGTTCGACACTGCCGCCCCGGCATTGTTTACAAGTATGTCGATCTGCCCGAACCGGTTTTTGATATCCGCAACAAGGTTTGCAACCGCCGTCTCCTCTGTCACATCACATGGAAGCGCAACAGCGTCTGTAAGGCCTTCTGTTATGAATTGTAGAGGTGCCTCGCGTCGCCCGACCAATACAACGCGCGCACCGGCATGGGATAGCACTTGGGCGGTTGCCGCTCCGATCCCGGATCCGGCGCCCGTCACAATGGCGACACGGTTTGCAAGAGGACGGGTGTGGTTTGCGTTGGTCACACTGCACCCCCCGACCCAGGCTTTCGACTGAGATTTCGTTCCAACTGTGCTTGACCTGCCAGATAGGGTTTAGGCCAATGAGCGTTTCCATATTTCTGTTCTGCTGCCGCGTGAAGCGTCCAATAGGGATCCGCCAAATGGGGACGCGCGAGACAGCAAAGATCAGCCCGGCCTGCCGCCAGGATGGAGTTTACATGGTCGACCTCATAAATATTTCCAACCGCCATTGTCGGCATTTTGACCTCATTGCGGATGCGATCTGAAAACGGGGTCTGGAACATACGCCCGTAAACGGGTTTTGCGTCCGGTACTGTCTGACCCGCAGATACATCAAGGATATCCGCACCATGTTCCTTGAACCATGTTGCGATCTGGACCGCATCATCAGGGGTGACGCCCGCATCTTCCATCCAGTCCGTTGCCGAAATGCGAACCGATATTGGTTTCTCTTCCGGCCAGATTGCACGCATGGCATCAAAGACCTGCAATGGAAAGCGCATCCTGTTTTCAAGGGAACCGCCATAGGCGTCATCGCGTTTGTTGCTGAGCGGGGAGATATAGGAAGACAGCAGATAGCCGTGCGCGGCATGCAGTTCGATCATATCAAAACCACAAGCATACGCTCGTCTGGTGGCCTCTTCGAACGCTTTTATAACGGCCGCACGGTCACCGTCATCCATCTCCTTCGGGATCTGGTTGCCGGTGTCCCAGGGAATGGGAGAAGGAGCCTGAAGGGGCCAATTACCACTTTTCAGGGGCTGGTCCATGCCTTCCCAACCTATCTGGGTCGAACCTTTACGGCCCGCATGACCCAGCTGCATCGCGATCTTCGCGTTGGTTTGGTCATGAACAAATGAGACGATCCGCGACCAGTTTTCCTGTTGCTCATCTGTGTAGAGACCGGGACAGCCGGGCGTTATCCGGGCGTCGGCAGAAACACAGGTCATTTCTGTGAAAATCAGGCCCGCGCCGCCCTGGGCACGACTGCCCAGATGCACCATGTGAAAGTCGTTGGGCACTCCGTCCAAGGCTTTATAGGTCGCCATGGGTGAGACCACGATCCGATTGGCGAGCGTTAGTCCCCGCAGCGAAAACGGGGTAAACATCGGCGGCGGTGGCTCTGAAGCGGACGGCGTTCCTGCATACCAACCCTCAATGCCTCCCAGCCAGTCGGGGTCGCGAAGGCGCAGGTTTTCGTGACTGACCCGTTGACTGCGCGTCAACAGGGAGTAGGCGAATTGCGGCGGCTCGAAGCCCGTATAGCGGTCCAGATCTTCAAACCATTCCATGGAGTTTCGGGCAGCACTTTGCAGTTTCAGTACTTCCTGTCTTCGGATCGACTGATACTCCTGAAAGGCGGCGTCGCGATCCGGTTTTTCATGCAACAGTCGCGCAAGATCAATCGCATCTTCAAGGGCCAATTTTGTGCCAGAGCCGATTGAGAAATGCGCGGTATGAGCGGCATCCCCCATCAAAACGATATTCTGATGGTGATACGAGCCGCAATTAACATGGGGGAAGTTCAGCCAGGCAGATCCACGCAGATGGCGTGCATTACTCATCAAACTGTTGCCGTCCAGATAGTTCGCAAAGATCTTTTCACAAAGCGCGATCGAGCCCTCGGTATCCGTCTTGTCCAGTCCCAGGCCGCGCCAGGTTTCTTCGGTGCATTCAACAATGAATGTGGAGGTTTCCTGATCGAACTTATAGGCGTGGACCCAGATCCAGCCGGCGTCTGTTTCCTCAAAAATGAAGGTGAAGGCATCAAAGATGCGCTTTGTACCGAGCCAGATAAACTTGTTGGATCGCGTCTCAACATCCGGCTGGAATGCCCCTTCAAAGCGATTCCGGATTTTGGAATTCAATCCGTCACAGGCGATGATCAGATCACAATCGGCATAGGCATCAAGAGTGTCCACCTCTTGTTCGAACAAAAGTTTCACATCGAGTTCCTCGGCCCGTTCCTGCAGGATGTTCAACATTCGCTTACGGCCGATGCCGGCAAACCCGTGACCGGTTGAGCGTTCTACCCGACACTTGAAATGAATGTCGATGTCGTCCCAATGGGCAAACTCGTCCAGAATTGCCTGGGCCGACTTGCGATCATTAACAATAAGATTGCCCATTGTCTGGTCGGAGAAGACAACGCCCCACCCAAACGTGTCATAGGGACGATTGCGTTCAACAACTGTGATGTCGTGGGATGGGTCACGCAATTTCATGGAGATTGCAAAATACAACCCCGCCGGGCCCCCGCCGATACAGGCAATTTTCATAGACCAAACTCCATCAAGCAGGAATATACTTTAGGTCCATTTATTTTATATGTAAAGTAAATGGACCGAGAGATGGTCACAAACAGGAAAGAATAGCCTTTAATTGAGCAGAAAGACCGGTATCTTCCGCTTCAAACACACCATCCAGAGCCGCGGTACCAATCGTAAAACCAGCAGCGCCAGAGACCTTCACCGCGCGAATACGCTCGGGTGAATCGATGCTGCCGGCCATGACAACCGGTACGTTTACAGATTGGCAGACAGCCCCCATCAAAGTCTCCACTTGCCCGGAAAACCGATACGCCAGAAGATCCAGACCGGTAACACCGTCCCGCTGACTCAGATCCACGGCGTCCTCAACGATGGACTGAACCGTACCGGTCAATCGACTTGGATGCCCCTCAATATTGCCCGGAAATGGATAATACCCGATGTCGCTGCCTTTTATAAGGGGAAGAACGAGGTCTGGCCGTGTTCCCCCCATTAATCGGTCAACGCCAATCCGCAAGCCACATTCCACAGAGCGTTGCTCTTCATCAGCGTCGAGGCTGACCACTTCCAGGTAACGGGTGACATTGTGGTCCAAAAGATATTGGCTGAGTTCCCGTAAATCTGCCTCAGGCAAGCCAATATCCTTAAAACCGATATGGCGGATGCCACAGTCAATGGCGATGCTGGCACATTCCAGGGCGTTCTCGATCGTCCTGTCGTTATGGGTCAGCATAAAGATAAAATTGCAATCAACCGCCACCTTGCGCCCCCATGGACTGATCAAGATTCGACTGTGCCCGCATCATTCTGATCGCCTGATTGCAGGCTGTTTTCAGGCTGTGATGGTCTGCCACCCATTCATGGGCGATATCGAACGCGGTTCCATGATCCGGACTGGTTCTGATGAAGGGAAGGCCAAGGGTCACATTCACCCCCTGTTCAAGCCCGAGATACTTAACCGGGATCAGCCCCTGGTCATGGTATTGCGCAACCACGATATCGTATTTTCCGTTCCGGGCTTGCATAAAGACGGTGTCGCCGGCCAGGGGCCCTGCAACGTTCAATCCCTCAAGTCGGGCCGCTTCAATCGCAGGCGTGATGATCTCTATCTCTTCGCGTCCGAAAAGGCCGCCTTCACCCGCATGGGGATTGAGACCCGCAACCGCTATGCGGGGTTGTTCGATCCCGTATTGCCGTGCTCCCAGATCGGCCAGCCTGATTGTTTCCAGAACCGAGTCAAACGTGACGCCGTCAAGGACGTCTCGTAGTGAACAGTGAATGGTGACCAGCACCGTGCGCAATTCATCATTGGCCAGCATCATGGCGACCCGTTCAGCGCCCCCCAGATCCGCAAGCATTTCTGTATGGCCCGGATATTTGACGCCGGCCATTGAGAGGGATTCTTTGTGGATCGGTGCGGTAACGATTGCAGAAATCTGGCCCGCGAGGGCCAGTTCAATTGCCTGGCGGATATAAGAGAACGCGGCGGCCCCATATTCAGCGTGGAGTTCACCGATTTTTACGGGCAAGGGAAGCGGGTTGCCACAGGACAGAACAGCGATGCTTCCTGTTTGAAGTCTTTCGCAGTCATCGGGTGACGAAATTTCAACCAACTTCAACTCTGGCAAGTGTTGCCCAGAGAGAGCTTGTAGATGATCAATGTCACCGATGATGAAACTTGGTTCATCCAGGTCCTGTTCCGCCAGTGTTTTCAGGCAAATCTCCGGCCCGATCCCTGCAGGATCCCCCATTGTAATGGCAATAGTCACGAAACGCGCATCTTCTCAATTTGGTCCATATCGAAAACCATGCCATGTCCAGGCTGATTGGACATCTCGAAAAACCCGTCCCGGGTAAGGGCAGGTGGATCTTTCAGGGTGGGTTCCAGCCAGGGCATATGTTCCACGATTGTGCAATTGCTGAGGGCACCAGCCAGGCAAAGGGAGTGTTCCGTAAAAAGGTGAGGGGTAACCGGGATGTCAAAAGCATCGGCCAGGTGACCGACCCGCAAGAATTCTGAATAACCGCCAATTCTTTGCAGATCCGGCATCAGAATATCGCAGGCCCGCTTTTCGATCATGTCGCGCATACCGTATTTGGAATATTCGGTTTCACCAGAGGCGAGGTCGCTGGGTATGGCGTCCCGAATGCGCGAATGCCCTTCCAGATCCCAATAAGGGACAGGTTCTTCAAACCAGAACAAATCGAAGGGTTCCATTGCCTTTGCCAAACGAATGGCATGTTTAACGGACAATCCCTGATTGGAATCAGCCATAAGATCGATATCCGGCCCGATGACGTCGCGCACAGCCTGAACCCGTTTCACATCTTCCGAAATCTGGGGGGATCCGAGCCGGACCTTCATGGCCGTGAAGCCCTGAGCCAGAAAATCCTGTGCCTCAGCTTGCAGTTCGTCAATCGTCAGGGACAGAAATAAACCGCCGCTTGCATAGGCCCGTACACGCTCTCTTGCGGCACCCCAGATGTGATGCAAAGGCTGTCCCAGTGTTTTTCCGTGGAGGTCCCAAACCGCCATATCAAGTGCGCTCAACGCCATGACCGGGATGCCCTTGTGGCTGATGAAATTGAAACCATCCCAGCATTGTTTCCACATCGCCGTGATCGAATGGGGGGACTGTCCGATAAAGGCTGGGGCAAGGTCATCAATCATTGACTGCAAAACACCAAGCCGGGATCCGCCGAGGGTGATCAAACACCCTTCACCGACGATACCGTCGACCCCCTCAACCGTAACAATGATGGCACCGATGCGATCGATGGCGTGAATTGAGGTTCGAAGTGGCCGTGCCAGTGGAATATGAATGGCGTGTTGCCTGATCGAGGTAATCGTCACGGTTAAGTCCTTCGGTCTGACTGTACGAAGCCGATATCAAAAACAGTAACGAAAGCCCTGAGCGGGTACAATGGAGACGGCCCGCCTAACTTGCTTCAAGCGGGGTTAGGGCGGTTATGAAACCGTCAAAGGCACTGAAAAGAACACTGCCGGAGAAACTCATTTCCAGATCATCCTCAATCAATCGGTGGCGTCGAATGAACCCCGCGAATTTGGGGTCAGCCCGATGGATCTGTTGGTGATAGCTCTCAGTAAAAAACAGGCGTTGAACCTCTACAGCACTGTGATTTGCATGACCGATATAGGTCAAACCGTGCACCATAAACCGGGCATCGGGGGCGGCAAGCCGTTCCTGAGCAGACGCAAACACAACGATACAGGCGGAGTTACACTCTCCCCCAACTGGAACACGGGCCGTGATCTGTTGTCCTGCCAGGCGGGCCTTTTCGACCAGACGCGCCATGTAAAATGCAGTTTGCAGATCACCACCACCTGAATTCAGCACAAGATGGAGGGGGGTGGAACGAGGCCTCTCCTCTGAAGGAAGCGGGTTCAGCGCATGAAAGAACGGTTCAAGATCCGCTTCCAATATGTCGCCGGTTATCTTGATTTGGCCTTTAGTGACCTGAACGGAGGCATTGGCGGGCGGGGCCAACCAAAGCAGTATTGTCACGACGAACAGGGTTGTGATCCCGCTCAGTTCCCAAATTCTTGGAGCTTCGGCCTGTCGTTTAAATCGTGAATTGCTACCAATCATAGGCGCACCATGTGCGCATTCGTGAGAAATGTCAATTTTGTTTCATTGTCACAAAACTGTCATTTTAATGTCAGATCTCAGCTCTTGTTCCATAGGTATCGTATTGACAGTCTTTTTCTTGTAAGGAATTCCTAAAGAAATGGCGTTCTAAAGTTCTTAAGAACAGAAGGGCGAACAGAACCGCAATGACCGGAACAGTTCATGTCAGTTGAAATTGATGAAAACGCGCCTGAGCTTAAGGTCCTGATCGTTGATGATCAGGCTGAAAATGTCCGGATTCTGGCGTCTATTCTCAAAGATTTGGCCCGGGTCAGCTTTTCTTTGTCCGGCAAGGACGCAATAGAAAAGGCCAGAAGCCAAAAACCTGACCTCATCCTGCTGGATGTACTGATGCCGGATATGAACGGCTACGACGTTATTGATTCGCTAAAAGCAGACGAAGAGACAAGTCAGATTCCGGTGATTTTTGTCACGGGTCTAAAAGAAACGGTGGAGGAAGAGGAGGGGCTTCGGCGTGGTGCTATCGACTACATCACAAAACCCTATCACCCCTCTATCGTTAAGGCCCGCGTCACCAATCAGCTTACTTTGCGAAAATACTCCCTTCAGTTAGAGAAGGTGAACCGGGAGCTGGAATTACTGGCGACAACCGATCCATTGACCGGGTGTTATAACCGCCGGTACTTTAGGGAAAAGGGTCAGGAAGAGGTCGAACGCGTAAACAGGTATAAATCCCCCTGCAGCATCGTGATGTTCGATCTGGACAAGTTTAAGCAGGTAAATGACGACCACGGCCATGATGTTGGCGATCAGGTCCTTTTGCATTTTGTACAAATCGTCAATGACAACATTCGGCATCAGGACACGTTTGGAAGGCTTGGTGGGGAAGAATTCTCTCTCCTTATGCCCGAAACCTCGGTAACCAACGCCGTCATTCTTGGGGAACGCATCCTGGAGGATATCCGAAAGACTCAGGTCGAATTTGAGAGCGGGGTTTTGAAGTTTACCTGCAGTATTGGTGCGGCCTCTATCACCAAGGAAACCGAGAGTCTGGAAGCTGCACTTAAGATTGCGGATGACCGCCTCTATCAGGCCAAGAATACCGGTCGGGACAGACTGATTCACGACTGATCGGCATATCTGGGTGTGCCGCATTTCGGAAACCGGCCATTTTCGGTAGGAAATCGCGACATTTATATAAGTGTATGTTGATATACTTTGATCGCCCTTTATAATGTCATCTATCAAACACAATAGACATCAATTGCTATGTGTCGAAACTCTACTGGGGTAAGATCGCGTCTAATCGACTAAGTCCAGATGAGTGGTGGGGACTGGGGAGCATCCGCCAAACAAGATGGGGTTTAACCGGCGATTGGCAGATTGCCCGCAACTTTTCTGGATATGCTATGGCACATCTAGCACAGCGGTTCGAGGACAAGGATCGGGCAGAACCAAGGAAGTTCAGCCGCGATGAACAACGGGACCTCGAGTCCGTTTTTGAAACATTGAAGGTCCTGGACAGTCAGCAGACCCAGGAACTCTCTATGCTTTTTCACCAAAGAGACTTTGCAGCGCTCCTCAAGGTTGTTCAGAGGTGCCTTCGCGATGAAGCCAGCCTATTGGACGATGCATTTATCAATGGTGACCTGGTCTCAATATTACGTTCTGCGCACAAACTGGTGGGGATGGCTGGTAATTATGGGATTGTTGCCATATCCGAAACAGCTCGCACCCTTTATACCCAGGCCAAAGCAGAAAAGATGAACGAGTGTCGCGAACTGGGTGAAGTGTTGCACAATCTGATTGAAGGTGCCGGTGCGGAAATCGATTCACTTTTGGCTGTACTTGTTACCGACGTCTGAGAAGAACCGTTTTCCTTCTTCCATCTGAGTCATTCTGGCTTAGTTGAAATTAATTGGTCGTCTTTCCCGCAAATTGCTTCCCCTGAACATCACTTTTACCCATCATGGACTAGAGGTCTTTTGATCTTTCATTCTATTCTTTTTCGTTAGCTGTTTTAATACGTTTTATCTTTTGGGGGCCTTATGAGCCTGGATCAATCATTGGCTGTGGCCGCCAATTCTCTATGCGTAATCGGTTTCCTGTCTCCGGCCGCTGTTCCTGCGTCCAAGATTTCCGAACAGATTGCGGTAAATCCCGTTGTTATCCGTCGTGTTGTAGGCAAGTTGGTGTCTGGTGGGCTTGTTGAATCGCTGTCTGGGGTTAACGGGGGCTATATTCTAGCCAGGCCGGCAGACATGATCTCTCTGCAGGACGTATATGCCTGCATTTCAGACAAAGGGATATTTGAACGGTCCAATTCCTCGCCTCGTGCCAGTTGCCCGGAAGGGGAGGTTATTGGTGCTGCTATTCTTACAGTCTTTGCTGAGGCGGAAACTGAATTCGCAAAAGTTTTGGCTAAAACAACGCTTTCAAGTTTGTTGGAACAATCCAATTTTAGTTGACATATTTATCTTTATATATATAACAAGCACTGTTACTGTTATATATTTATCATTTTACAGAGAGAAATATGTCATATCATCTTTACATTACCGCAAGCGTTCGAACCTCGGGATCAAAATCAGACGAATTAGGTCAGTATTTCTGCGATCAGATAAGGTCGAGAAACCCGGCAACCAAATTCATCACACGCAACCTAGGAACCAACCCGCCGCCGCATCCGACACATGCGTACACGAAAGCGAACTATACCCCGCCGGAAGAGCGAACGGAAGAAATGCAGGACGTTCTCAAAACATCCGATGAATTGATTGATGAAATGCACGCCGCACAAACGCTGATCGTTGCAGTTCCGATGTATAATTTCTCAGTTCCGTCGACATTCAAGGCATATATCGACAACATCGTTCGAATTGGAAGGACCTTCTTTCCCGCGGAAGCTGGCGGTTTCACGGGATCTTTCGGGGACAAGAAAGCCGTCTTTATTACAGCACGGGGTGCGATGTATGGGGAAGGAAGCCCTATTGCGAGTTTGGACCTGCAGATCCCATGGTTGAAGACAGTTTACGGTTTCATGGGATTGAAGGAGCTCTCTTTCGTCAATGCAGATGGCCTTGATTTCGGCAGTCTTGAACACCGAACCGAGAGTATGGAGAACGCGCGCAGACGCTTAAAAACCCTAGCGGAAACCTGGTGACGCAACCTTGTTCTTGCCTGAAAACAGCTGGCTCTAACCCTTGTAAAGGAGGAGTTGATACTGTGATTCTTACCTGGTGTTCCGGTCCCAGCTTTAAATCAAATCTTTATCTGACTTTGACCAGTTGCTGGAAGGTCTTGGGTTCTTCGCGCCACAGGTTGGTCAGCGCGATTGCCCGCTCCCGGTCGAGATTTCGGTATAGCCTCAGGATTTTTCGGAGTTCGTCTGAATCAGCGTTATTTGTCAAACCGCGCAAAGCGAAGATTGTGCGTGAAAACGTAAGCTGATCAGTGCCTTTGGCTTTGTACACCGTCGCCAGCAACCGCAAATCATCTTGCATCATGATGGTCTGGACAATCGACTCCCGCAGGGAAGTCCAATGTTCGACCAGACGCCGGGCCATTTTCAAGTCGCCCTGATTGAGAGCCTGGATTATCTGATGGTCGAGGCGGGCGGCATTGGGATCTACCCCGGTTGCTTTGTCGAACCCGTCAAAAGCCTTTGATGTATCGCGGCGCTGTTCCGAAATCATCCGGGTGCTGGCATCGCGCGCCTTATAGACCATCATGACAAGATCCGGCATGGGAACGTCCCATTTGTCGGAAATTTCGTTCAACAGGGTGTCAGAAACAACGCTGATCACCTTTTCAACCGCCGACCACGGCGTGTCTTTCCGGTAGATCAAGGGCTCGTGCAGATCCCTAGCTGAAGCGCAATAATCCGCAACACGCAGGAAGGATGGCTCCGAAATACTGGCGGTCTCATTGTGCAACAACGCCTTCAGTGCAGAGACATCCCCTGTCTTAACGATCGTGTCTGAAACCGTTTCCGGCAGGGAAGGGCGCGTTGCGATGCTTGTCCGGTGGTCGCTGGAAAGTTTCTCAACCAGATCGATCAGGTCTTCATCAAGCAGCACACGGCTTTGTGTCAAAACGGGTCGAGCGATATCAATTTCGTCACTGCCCAGTGTCTTGATCAAGTCACGGGGTGCGTCATGCCGTTTGGAAAGCTCTGAGGCAAACTGGGCGCGAATAACTTTTTCAACATCGGCAACAATCAGACCATAAATCTCATTCACCAGGGCCCATTCACGTTGCGAAGGCGTCTCATCCAGGCCGGAGATCATCTGGGTCATATGCCCGCAAAGCTGGCCGCGTGCATCGGCATCCGTACCCCGGGCCAAGGTCTGCATCTGCTCATACAATTGCGAAAGATCACTCATGGCCCACCAACAGGGCTTTTTCCCCGTCCTCCTTGGATGAACACAGCCGTTCTGGTCTGTAGTTTGATGACATCTTATTGGCGAGGTAAGTCATCATCGGGCCTCCATTCGTTCTTGAGGCCTGGAAAGATCTATCAGGCGATAACCGATACCGCGCACGGTTTCGATGATCAGCTGATTGTTTGAATGGGCGCGCATCTTGGTCCGTATGCGGCTGATCAAGGTGTCGACGGTCCGATCGGACGCATCGGCGCTGTTGGCGCTTACAACATCCAACAAATAATCCCGGCTGACAGGGGCACCGCGATATCGCAACAAGGCCCCGAGCAGGTCGAACTCACCGCGCGTCAGGCGAATGACCATGCCCCCTTCATCCGTGATTTCACGACGGGTGAGGTCAACCATCCAGTTGCCGACTTTCTCGGGTGCGCTTGTATGGGTTGAGTTTTTGGAATCGGCGGACCGCCGCAGAACTGTGCGAAGGCGGGCACGCAGTTCCGGCAAGCTGAAAGGTTTGACGACGTAATCGTCAGCCCCCAGTTCCAGTCCGAGGATCGTATCAATTTCAGTGCCGCGTGATGTCACCATAATGACGGGCAGGGTTGGATAATTGGTCCGAAGTTCCCTTAGAACATCGAAACCGTCATCATCAGGAAGATTGGCATCCAGAAGAACTGCGGTGAACTCTTGCGCCGTGATGGAGAGGCGGCCAGACGAACCGTCTTCACACGCCGTGACACGAAAACCCTCGTTCCGAAAATAAGAGGTCAAAAGGCCGCGTGTCGCCTCATCATCTTCAATGATCAAGATTGAAGAACGTGTCGCCATAACCCTAAAAGATCCTGTTCAACCAGCAGATTTAAACCAAACCCAACACCAAGAAAGTCGATGTTTTCTGTATCCTGTAGCGCACAAAAACCAACGGGCCATCCGAGAACCGCCTTTCGCTTCTGCTAGACGCGGAATCCCGGAGTTTTCCCCCGGTCTGATTTTGACATGGTTTGACCAATCAGCAACCGGAAAGATCAGCAATGTACATCCATCGTTAAATCATTAACGAGTGTTTACATTATAATGTATTTTTGACGCTGGAAAGACGAAGTTGTTAAAACACAGTATTATTTTCGACTGCTCAAGTAATGATTTTTCACGAGTGAGTCGGGCCGTATTGAAGAGGTAAGGTCTCGTTTCATGTTCAATGACTTAACCTGATACCGCAGCGATGAGAGCGTATTCGGTAATTGCCCCTAAGTCTTGATTTCAAACGCAGTCTTGAACCAGTGTTCTTCGAGATTGTCGCCAGCCCCAACGCGATCAACGACCGCGAAAAGACCAGGAGAGGAGAGCGGCGTCAACACGCCGTGCCAGGTATTCGCGTGGTAATTTACACCCTGTCCGGGTTCCGTGATGAAGGCGACCGGTTCACCCGGTGCACCATCATTATCGGCTGCTACAATAACAAGAAAAGGATCCATGGACATTGGCAGAAAGGCCTGACTTCCGAGGGGATGGCGTTCCATCATATCCAGCGTGTAGGGAAGTGACCTGGCCTCCGAGTTGAAAAGGCTGATTGCGACCTTGCCATCCTTACCTTCGATCTGAATTTCTGCCAGGTCGTGATAACGGCCGCATTGCCCCTGATTGATAATGAAATCAGGGGTCCCGCTGACTTGGATGACATCGCCAAAGGGGGCGAAGGCTTCTGCTGTCAGTTGTGATGTCTTAATGACCCGTGTCATTGCGCGGCACCGAAAAGCCGCAAGCGACTGATCCCGCCATCGGGGTATATGTTCAGGCGGATATGGGTGATCGGACCGACCTGTTTCAGGTAACCGTCACCGAAAACGTGCTCGGCATCTGCGGACAGTTTTACTTGCGGCAGGATCTCGTCCCAGAACATTGCAGAGGTTACAATTGCCTGGTTCAGATCCCCTGTGAAATCAGACAGATCTGCCCCCTGAATGGATGCCATATCGGGGAAATTGCCTTTGTAGTGACAGGTGTCGATCAGGGCTTTTGAGAGCACGCCCCTCGTTCCAAGCGCAACAATTACCCAGTCGAACCCTGGTTCGCGTCTGCGCCGGGTTTCCCAACCATCCCCCATGTTCAGCCCGCGGCCCGGGGCAAGCATCCGGCTGTAGCTTCCGTAATGGGCATCCGAGAATGCAATGATCCGACCGCCATTCAAGGTAGAGGCCAGGTCGATTTCGCCAGCATCCAGGGCCACCGGGTCGAGATGCGGTTCACCATAGACCCGCAGTCTCGCAACGCCGCCATCGGGGTAAATGTGAAGCCGTAAATGTGTCCACAATTCCGTGTTTTCGCAGGCAAAAAAATGGTGGCCGCTGGGCCCTAGCTGTTTGCTACCTAGGATCTCTTGCCAAACGGTTTTGTCATCCGGGTCTCCGTCGCTGCGGCAGGCCTCAATCCGGCAAGCAGGGGCATAATTTCCAGTGAAATGTGCCGTATCAACGTCAAAACCCGTTATTTTTCCGGTTGTCGCGAGGGCAATGATAGCGTGGTCATGCCCGCCGTTGCGACGCCGCCGGGTTTCCCATCCATCCATCCACTTGCCATGGTCATCATAGCGATCAGGATAAAAGACGGCCTCGCTGTCGTCCAGCATGCGTTCTAATGGCGCGAAAAATTCGTCACTGCAGGAAACCGCCCTGGCACCCAGACCTGCTGAGGCAAGGTTTATGGCGTTTCTGGCAAATTCAGGCAGGTCGGCTGGGGTTCCGGTCATGAACAACTCCAATCAATGGGGAAGGATATCGATTAGCCGTAACAGGGCTATGCGTTCAACCTGTTTACAGGCGGTTCCGAATTCTGTGTCACGGTCATTGTTTATCCGGTTCCGAAAGGCGTCCAGTATTTCGGTTTTCCCCAATCCTTTAACCGCGATGATAAAGGGAAATCCGAATTTCGCTGTGTAGCGGCTGTTCAGATCACTGAATTGAGCGCGTTCTTCGTCCGTCAGCGCGTCTAGGCCGGCAGATGCCTGTTCAGCACTGGACTCCGCGGTCAAACGCTTGGCCGCCGCAAGCTTGCCTGCAAGATCGGGATGGGTATTAAGCACGCCCAGACGTTCTGAGTCAGATGCTGATCTAAAGACCCGACAAAGCGCATTATGAAGGCCCAGCGCATTGTCATGAGCAGCGCCAAGTTCGAGGTCATAGGCGCGCTCTGCAATAAAGGGCGAATGTTCAAAGATTCTGCCATATGCCGCAATGAATTCGTCACGGTTGAGGTATGACGGCCCCACCTGTGCGGCGTCCATCGGGGGATGTTCCTGATGCCAATGCCGCGCAATATCGATCCGTTTTGCGATCCAGATATCGGGAAATCCCTTGATGTATTCAACAAAGCGGCGCAACGCCATGACCCGTCCCGGACGACCGATCAGCCGGCAATGCAGACCAATCGACATCATTTTGGCCTGACCTGCTTCACCCTCGGCGTAAAGCGCGTCGAAACTGTCTTTGAGATAAGAAAAGAACTGACCACCGGCGTTGAAACCCTGTGGCGTGGCAAACCGCATGTCATTGGCATCAAGTGTATAGGGGATGATCAATTGCTGACGGCCGTCATACTCATACCAATAGGGCAGGTCGTCTGCATAGGAGTCGGAAATATACGCAAACCCGCCTTCTTCGGCAACAAGGTCAACGGTATTGACGGAACAGCGCCCAGTATACCAACCCGTTGGCCGCTCCCCGGTTACTTCTTCATGCAGACGGATTGTTTCGACCAGATCAGATCGCTCTTCGTCAGCCGTATAGTCTTTGTAATCAATCCATTTCAGACCATGGCTCGCGATCTCCCAATCCGCATCCTGCATGGCGGCAACCTGAGAGGGGCATCGCGCGAGCGCTGTAGCGACGCCATAAACGGTAACCGGTATCTCGTGTTCCGTGAAAAGCCGGTGAAGGCGCCAGAAACCGGCACGAGCACCATATTCATAAATGCTTTCCATGTTCCAGTGGCGTTGACCGGGCCAGGCAGCAGCGCCAACAATTTCTGAGAGAAATGCTTCTGAAGCAGCATCCCCGTGGAGAATGTTGTTCTCGCCGCCTTCTTCAAAATTCAAGACAAACTGGACTGCCAGTTTCGCCGCATTCGGCCATTTCGGATCGGGCGCGTTTGCGCCATACCCGTGCATGTCACGTGGATACCGATTCACGCCGTGATACCTCCAGTTTTGAGATCGGTGACAATTCTTACCAATGTTATATCAACTCCGGGGCTGGTCTTATCAAGCAATACTGTAGGCGCTTTAACATCGAATGGGGCTTTTGTTGGCCCGCAAATCCGCCATTATGGGGTGGAGATCACCGTCGGGAGCTGACTATGAACCAACAAAACCTTTCCCAGGAACAGGGTTTTCTGACAACCCATGTTCTGGATACCGCCCTTGGGAAACCGGCTGAAGGTCTTGAAATCACCCTGTCCAGGCTGGACGGAAACGATCGGGTTGTTCTGGCAACAATGATCACGAATGAGGATGGACGAACGGATAGCCCGATCTTGCCCAAACAGGATTTTGTGACCGGGACTTACGAATTGCTCTTCATGGCGGGGGATTATCTACAAAGACTGGGTGTTGATCCCGGGTCCCCACGGTTCCTGGACGAGATCCCCATTCGGTTCGGGATTGACGATGCGACCAGTCATTATCATGTCCCTTTGTTGCTCTCTCCATTCGGCTATTCAACATATCGGGGCAGTTGAGCGCGAACACCCGTTCTGACAAGGACATAAACCTGCCCTGATTCCGCCTAACTTTAGTGCAAGCTGAAGTGCAGCAATCTATCGGGGGTCCGTATGAATTTTTTCTTTCCTGTCAGAATCGGCATCGCGGTGTGCCTGCTCACACTGATCTACAGCTTTCCCGGCTTTGCCGGCATCACCTTTGACCATCATGCGGTAACAACAACCGGGGAACGTCCAGGGGTCTGTTTACGGTTCGACAGCAAGATCGACCTCAAACGTCCCGTTGTTCCGGGCGACTATGTCGAAATTGTCCCGAAAGGGGATTATGCCGTCCAGACCAGGGATGGCGCAATCTGTATTACCGGGCTGGATTGGGGGCAACGATATAGCGTTGAAGTCAAGCAAGGACTTCCCAGTCACAACGGCCAGAAGGCAGCCACACTCGAAGAAAATGTTTCTGTAACCGTCGAAATCCCCAATGCCCCCGAGAAAGTGTCCTTTACCGGTTCCGGCTATGTCCTTATGCCGTCAGCATCTGCAGGGGCGGGGACTGAGGACACAATTCTTCCCTTGAACAGCGTCAATGTCGACGCGGTTCGTTTGCGGTTTTTCCGTATCAGCGATCGCAATATTATTTCACAAATCAATCGGGGTGACTTTGAACAGAACCTCAATGGTTATTCTGCTGACTATATCGGTGATGAAATTGGCGCAGAAATCTGGTCCGGGATCCTGGACATCGAGAATACCCTGAACGAGCCGGTTAAGACCGGCATTCCGCTTAGTGAGATGATTGACCTGGATGAGCCAGGCATTTTCATCATTACAGCGGAACCCAATCAATCTGAGGAACCCCGTTGGAATGACAGGGCGACCCGCTGGATCGTGATTTCCGATCTGGGCCTGACCAGCTTCACCGGTGTCGGCGGCTTAACGATGTTTGTCTCCAGCCTGAAGAACGGGCAGCCGGTTGCAGATGTCGAAGTGGCACTTATGGCGCGGAACAATCGTGTTCTCGATAGTCAACAGTCCGACGGCGCGGGCAGGGTTGATTTTGATGCGGGTCTTCTGCGGGGAAGCGGTGGAAATCAGCCTGTCGCGGTTATGCTCTATGGGAAAGACGGCGACTTTTCTGTGATGCGCCTCGACGGGCCGGCGCTTGATCTGGCGGACAGGGATATTACGGGTCGCGAAGCCCCGGGCCCACTCGACGGTTTCTTATGGTCTGACAGGGGAATCTACAGACCGGGTGAAAACATACACCTTGCGGGCGTCCTTCGCGACAGTGAGGGGCACGCCGTCTCCGGTATCCCTGGCCTCTTATCCATATACAGACCCGATGGTCAGGAGTTTCGGCGCCTCCCGGTTGAACCCGGGCCATCCGGAATCTTCAGCAGTGAACTGGACCTTGAAGCAACTGTCCAAACCGGCGCGTGGCAAGCCATGTTCCATGTCGACCCTGATCAAAAGGCCTTAGCCACCCTCGATTTTCTGGTTGAAGATTTTGTTCCGGAACGTCTCGCCCTGGACATTGAAGCTCCTGAAGTTTTACGGATTGGTGAGGTGGGGACCCTTGATGTGTCGGGTCGTTTTCTGTTCGGCGCACCGGCTGCCAACCTCGCATTGAATGCCGACCTGACCGTGATGCAGGATCCGACACCTTTCCCCGATTGGAGTGATTATCAGTTCGGCCTCTTAACCGATGAATGGTTTCCCGAAAGATTTGAACTTGATGCTCCGGTAACTGACAGCGAGGGTTTAGCGAAGCTTGCATTTGAGGTGCCTGAGACTGGTGACACAAGCCACAACCTGAAAGCCGTCATCCGGACCAGTCTTTCAGAACCGGGTGGCCGCGCCACAACCCGTCAAAGCACGATTCAAATTCGAAATGACCGTCCCTCAATCGGATTGGCAAATCCAGGTCGCGATGGGCGCGTGCGTTCCGGTGGAACTGTTGAGGTTCCGCTTGTCGCTTTGTCCGGGGATGGAGTGAGGCTAACGAATTATCCCCTCGACTGGGTGCTTGTGCGCGAAGAAAGGCACTATGACTGGTATCGCCGAAATGGCGACTGGAGATATTCGGTTACAACAACCAGCCACGATGTGGAGTCAGGCAGAATCATTGTTGAAAACGGCACCGATACAATCGCTGTCGCGGTTGATTGGGGATCCTATCGACTCGAAGTTTTTGATCCAAGCAGCGGTGCGGCCAGTAGCGTTCGTTTTCGGGCAGGTTGGCGGGCAGGGGCCGGCCTCGGCAATCGTCCGACCGATGTTCTCACCACGCTGGACAAGGATACATACAGGGCGGGCGATGTCGCGCGCCTGTACATTGACCCACCCTATGAAGGAACAGCCCTTATCACTGTTCTGGATGACCTTGTATTGCAGGCGTTTCGGATCAGTGTTCCCTCACAGGGGGCTAATGTTGAAGTCCCAATTCAGGAAGAGTGGGCGGGGCCGGGCGTCTATGTCGCCGTAAACCTGATCCGTCCGCCTGGTCCTACAAACTCAAACTCACCGACGGTGCGGTTCTTGCCGGACAGGGCGATCGGCACTGCCTGGCTCGCACTGGATCGAAGTGATAGAGAGCTTACCGTCCGGATCGATGCTCCTGACAGTATAGAGCCGGAACAGACGGTCTTCATCCCTGTTACCGTTGACGGAATTAAGTCCGGTGAAAAGGTGCAATTGACCGTTGCCGCGGTTGACGAGGGTATCCATTCGATCGTCGGTGATCAGGTGCCGGATCCATATACCCATTTTTTTGGAAAAAGGGCTTTCTCTATCGACATTCATGACTTGTATCACAAGGTTCTGGATGGTCGTTTCGATGTGCTGGGCACAATACGGGCTGGCGGTGACGCGCGCGCCCGACAAGGGGTTGGCCCGACGACCAAAGCCTATGAGACAGTGTCTCTCTTCTCTGGAATTGTAGAGACAGACAGCGATGGCAAGGCCCTCGTTCCTTTCGATATCCCCTCATTCAACGGGACTTTGCGCCTGACAGCGGTTGCGTTTTCTGAAACCCGTACGGGGGCGACAAGTGAAACATTTCTTGTTCAAAGCCCCTTGATTGCCGAACTCTCGCGGCCCCGGTTTTTAGCACCGGGCGATGTGGTTGATCTCACACTCGAGCTAACGAACCTGAAGGCGCCGACGGGCACGTATCGCGCCAACCTCTCCTCGTCCCCAGAACTGACCGTAATGAACGATGGCACAGGGGAGACGCATCTGGATATTGGACAACAAAGCAGCTTGCCAATCCAGATATTGGCACAAAAAGCGGGAACTGCTGAACTATCGTTGAACCTGTCCGGGCCGGAAGGGTTTTCCCATAACCTGGAATTGAGATTGCCGGTTCGCGAAGGCAAGCCCGCCGAAACGCTTTCACTATCCGCCACTCTAACACCTGGCGATCCTTTGGTTCTTTCCGATAATATCTGGCAGGATCTTGATCCTGAAACACTGCAGATCAGCGGATTTGTTTCGGCTGGTGCCAATCTGGATTTGACCCGCTTACTGGATGGTCTTGATCGGTATCCCTATGGCTGCCTGGAGCAGACAATATCGCGGGCCAC
Source organism: Alphaproteobacteria bacterium (assembly GCA_963691885.1). Taxonomy (GTDB): domain Bacteria; phylum Pseudomonadota; class Alphaproteobacteria; order UBA8366; family Aestuariispiraceae. Next base: position 4,205,732 of record OY829843.1, on the reverse strand, counting down.
GCCATTACTCTATGTTAGTGATTTATCCAATTATGCAGGCATCACTCAGGAAGTAGAGCAAACAAACCAACGAGTTCAAAACGCGATCTGGCGGCTTCTTGACATGCAGAGGCCAGACGGTTCCTTCGGCCTCTGGAGCAGCGCCGGGCGTTCAGAGGCATGGCTCACGGTATACGCCCTGGACTTCCTGACGCGCTCACGGGCCGCTGGATTTGAGGTTCCAACAAACAAAATTCTTCGTGCGGTCGATTGGGTGCAGGATCGTCAGATCAATCCATCCTATCAACGAGACAACAATCACGTACGGACCTATGCCGCCTATGTCATGGCGCGGGAGGGCTTCGGCAAGCCCGGTGACATTCGCTATTTACAGGACTCCCGGATTGAGGAGTTGAATGCGCTGGAGGCCATAAGTCTTGCGGCCGCTCTCTATCAAGCAGGGGAAATAGAGAGAGCGGCACGGATATCAGTGATAGATGCTCTGCCCGATCGCCCGTACGGACGCCGCGACTATGGCAGTCGTCTTCGGGATGGCGCGATGGCCCTGACCATGATGGCGGAGTCTGACGTAGATCAGGCCACAATAAATCAACTGGCAAAATCTCTGGAACGACAAATGGATAACCGGCAATGGTTGAGCACGCAGGAAATGGGCTGGTTGACGGTTGCTGCGAAGGCTCTGTTAGACAGGCAGGATCCTGTTTCTCTTAACTTGAATGGAAAGGTCTCAACCGATAACCGCCGTCCCGTTGCATTCCGGCCAACCACAAAGGACATCGAAAACGGTTACACCCTCGAGAACTTGGGGACCCAACCGGTCTTCGCCAAATTCTCAGTCACGGGTATTCCGCAAACACCCCAGACCCGCGTGAACCACGGCTATGAGATTTCAAAAACCATTTTTGACATGTCTGGGACAGAAGTTGCGGCCGATCAGGGGTTTAAACAGGGCGAGCGGTATATCGTATACTTGGAAGGACAATCCCAGGTGAAACGGGACCGCCAGGCGTTGCTTGTAGATTTGCTTCCCGCCGGATTTGAAATCGAAAACGCCCGTTTGAGAGCGGGTGACAGTATGGAAGCGCTGTCCTGGCTCCCGGATCTGAGCGAAGCGGTTCATATCGAAATGCGTGACGACAGATTTGTCGCCGCGATCGACCTGGCAGATCAGGAGGAATTCACCCTTGCTTATATCGTGCAAGCTGTGAGTAGAGGGGAGTACACCCTGCCTGCACCCTATATCGAAGACATGTTTGATCCATCACGCTTTGGGCGTGGGGAGGTCAAACGCCTCAGTGTCGAAGGGAAGAGATAATGCACTTCTTGAACAGCAGGGCACTCTCAGCTGGATACTGTCTCGGTTTTTTGATTTGGCTGTCTGCATGCTTTTCCACATTTCCATCTTTTCATGCACCAATGGACAAACTTGCGGACAGGGCATCTCAAGTCACGGCTAAAGATGGCGAAGTGATCAGAACCTTTCTTAGTCCGGACGGATATCACGCGTTACCAGCCGATCTGGCGAAGACCGACCCGGACTATCTCAGACATCTGGTTGAGATCGAGGATAAGCGGTTTTTTCAGCATGATGGCGTCGATCCATTCGCCTTGACCCGGGCGACATGGCAATGGATCTCAACCGGTGATGTTATCTCCGGCGCCTCAACGATTACCATGCAAACAGTGCGATTGCTAAATCCAAACCCAAGGAAGCTTGAATACAAGGTCCTGGAAATGTTCCGCGCAATAAATCTCGAGAAGCGCTACACCAAACAGGAAATCCTGGAAATGTATCTGTCCATGATTCCGTTTGGCGGCAATGTCGAAGGTATCCGCGCGGCAAGTCATGCCTATTTTAACAAATCACCGGAACGCTTGAACCTCTCTGAAATGGCGCTCTTGATTGCCATCCCGCAGGCACCAGAGCGGCTTCGACCCGACCGGTTTCCAAACAGGGCAAGGGAGGCCCGCAACCGCATCATCAAACGTCTGGTAGCAACGGGTCACATCACACAAACCGCCGGACGAGAGGCGATGCATGACCCAATGCCGACGGAAAGGATGACCCTTGCACAATACGCGCCCCATTTGACCGAAGACCTCGACCCTGTGGCAGAGATGACAGGCGATATCAGAACAACCCTGAATTTCGGGATGCAAAAGAGCCTGGAACAGCTTGCGCTGCGCCATGTCAAAACAATGCCCGAAAAGTCAGGACTGGGGATATTGGTTGCGGAAGCGAGAACCGGCGCGATCAAGGCCTATATTGGCGCGCCGGATTATTTCGACAAGCAACGCCTCGGCGCAAATGACATGGTGACCGCCATTCGTTCGCCAGGGTCGACACTGAAACCCTTCCTCTATGGTCTTGGCTTTGACGCCCGCGTCATTGATCCCCGGTCCTGGATGAATGACCGTGGGCAGGTCATCGACGGGTATAAACCCGCAAATTTCGCCAATCACTACATGGGACGTATTCAGGCGAGCGATGCTCTGCGTCATTCTCTAAACGGTCCTGCCGTCCAATTGCTTAGCACATATGGACCTAATCGCTTCCTGGAGCATCTTTCCGCCACGGGTGTGAACCTGACAATGCCGAGACCCAGTGATAAACCGGGTCTTGCCCTAATTCTGGGTGGCTTGGGCACAAGTTTGATGGATCTCGTCAGCCTGTTCACCTCTCTCTCACCTGGGGGAAAGGTCAAGCCACTCCACGCTGTGGAAAAAGACCGTCGCGCGGGGACTCGTCTTCTGAGTGATCAGGCCGCCTTCGATCTGCGGCAAATCCTGTCGAATGGCGGTGAGGGCAAGAATAATATCTCCTGGAAGACTGGGACTTCGTACGGTTTTCGCGATGCCTGGTCGATCGGAACAAATGGATACTATGTCGTCGGTGTCTGGACAGGACGGCCCGATGGGACGCCAAGTCCGGGAAGATTTGGTAGGAACAGTGCGGCCCCCGTCATGTTTGATATCTTCGGAAACCTCCCAGATCAGAATGGATTTCAAGAGGTCTGGGATCCAGGTGTTTCAACTGCTGCCCGGCGCCCGCTGCCTGACAGGATGAAGAACTTTCCCATCAGGCCGTTCAACACTTCAATGTCATCGACCAGTCTGATGGTGTCTCACCCCCAGGACGGTTCAGAATTGATTTTGGAAGAGGGGCGCACAATCACGCTTCGGGCGGAAGGGGGTAAACGACCCTTGAAATGGTTGGTCGATGGCAAACCTGTTCCATCACCAAAATATCGACGGGACATCGGCTGGCAGCCGCAAGGGTCTGGATTCTCCAAGATTACTGTGATCGACGCAAACGGACAGATTGCCCGCGCGAGTGTTCGAATGATGTACCCATAAGATCCCGTTTCGCAGACCCGTTTTGTGTTGCAATTGCTTTCAAGTGAAAGATCTTGCGGCTAATCTGATCGTGGTATTGTACTGGGGGCAGCATGGACGCGTTTATTTTTGGGGCCTGGGTCGAACTGGCAGTGCGGTGGGTACACGTTATCACCGGTATCGCCTGGATTGGCTCTTCATTTTACTTCATTGCCCTGGACCTGGGCCTCCGAAAAACTCCCAATCTGCCGGAAGGGGCCCATGGGGAGGAATGGCAGGTTCACGGGGGTGGCTTTTATCATATTCAAAAATATCTGGTCGCCCCGGCACAGATGCCAGAACAGCTGACCTGGTTCAAATATGAAAGCTATGCCACCTGGTTGTCAGGGTTTGTTCTGTTATGCCTTGTCTACTATCTGGGCGCTGATCTTTATCTCGTCGACCCGAATATAGCCGATATCTCTATCACGACCGGTATTCTCATTTCGCTCGGCTCAATTGCATTCGGCTGGATCGCCTACGATCTGATGTGCAAAAGCAAGCTTGGGGAAAGCAGTACAGGCTTGATGGTGGTACTTTATATCCTGCTGGTGGTAATGGCATGGGGCTATACGCAGGTGTTTACGGGCAGGGCGGCTTTACTGCATTTGGGGGCATTTACCGCGACAATCATGTCGGCGAATGTCTTCTTTATCATTATCCCCAATCAGAAGATCGTTGTGGCTGATCTCAAGGCGGGCAGGGTGCCCGATGCAAAATACGGCAAGATCGCAAAACAGAGATCGACCCACAACAATTACCTGACCCTGCCAGTCATTTTCCTGATGCTGTCGAACCATTACCCGCTGGCCTTTGCGACAGAATACAATTGGGTAATTGCCAGCCTGGTGTTCCTGATGGGTGTTACGATCCGGCATTACTTCAATACGATCCATGCCCGAGCGGGAAATCCTCGGTGGACCTGGGCAGCAACGACGGTGCTGTTTTTGGCGATCACGGCGCTTTCAACAGCACCGCTTTACGTCAAGTCGCCCTCTTATCCCGATGAACCGCAAAGTATGACGCCCGCGCAACTCCATCTCGCGAACACAGCCGGCTTTGACGAAGTCACCGACATTATGTTGAGCCGCTGTGCGATGTGTCACGCAGAAGAACCGGGATGGGACCGGATTTATTGGCCCCCGAAGGGTATCCGGCTGGAAACACCGGAACAGGTCGCGCTTTACGCCAGGGAAATCTATCTGCAGTCAGGGGTCAGCCATGCCATGCCGCCCGCCAATGTCAGTTATATGGAGGCAACAGAGCGGCAGGTGATTGTCGATTGGTACCGAAAAGCGGCCGGCGGTGGCATATAGACCCTTAATGGGCGGTCCATCCCCCATCCACCGGGAGCGCTGTTCCCGTGATGGAGGCTGCGTGCTCGGAACACAAAAAGACGGCCAATCCACCCAGTTCAGAGGTCTCAACGAACTTCTTGCTCGGCTGTGATTTTAGCAGGACATCCCGAATAACCTTGTCATGACTCAGGCCATGCGCCTTTGCCTGCTGCTCTATCTGCCCTTCTACAAGCGGGGTACGAACATAGCCGGGGCAAATCGCGTTACAGGTAATGTCCAGCTCGGCAACCTCCATCGCGATCGTCTTGGTCAGGCCGACCACCCCATGTTTCGCCATCACATATGCGGTCTTATAGGGTGAAGCGACCAGACCATGCGCAGAGGCAAGGTTGATAATCCGTCCCCAATTGTTCTTTTTCATCAGGGGCAGGGCGGCTTTTATCGCATGCCAGTTTGACGACATGTTAATCGCGATAATGGCGTCAAATTTATCTTCAGGAAAATCTTCAATCGCGGCAACATGTTGGATGCCAGCATTATTGACCAGTATATCAACGCTACCCAAATCCGTTTGTGCCTCACCAATCATTTCCGCAATCTCGACCGGCTTGGTCATGTCGGCGGGGCTATAGAGAACCGTCACACCGGTTATCTTGGCCAATTCAGCTCGGGTTTCCTCAATTTTACCCGGATCGCCGAACCCGTTCAGCATGACATTGGCACCGGCTTCAGCGAGTGCTTTGGCAATCGCCAATCCGATACCGCTGGTAGAACCGGTTACGACAGCAGATTTTCGCTTCAACATGATCGTCCCTCTAATAGATTGTACCGTCTGAACGGTTCCGATTGGGCCCATGATGCGGAACCCTTTCTTTTTTGCAATGCAATAGAATTCAAAAAAAACTTAGACTGATGTCGAAATTTTGCTGTCGCACCCGTCTTTGAGATGTGGACAATAATTTGAAAGGAATTCCGACCATGAAATACCTGCTCTTGATTTATGGAGACCCATCCCTTGAACCCAGCTATGGAACACCGGAGTTTCAGGAAATGCTGGCTGGATATGAAGCATTGACCCAGCAAATGGTTGCAGATGGTGTTATGCAGGGGGGTGACGCGCTGCAAGGGGTGGAGACCGCTACTTCTGTTCAAGTGAGGGGTGGAAAGGTTGAGACCATGGATGGTCCCTTTGCGGAAACGAGAGAGCATCTGGGAGGGTATTATGTGGTTGATGTTCCCGATCTCGATGCCGCGCTAAAATATGCCGAAAAAATTCCAAGCGCCCTATACGGCACCGTTGAAGTCAGGCCAGTCATGAACTACGGCCCGGAGTAAGCCTGCGAAAAATGAACACCGTCCCCGATATCAACGCGGTCCAGAGTGCCATCGATGATGTCTTGCGCCGCGAGCGGGGACGGTTGCTCGCAGGGTTAATCGCTCGTCTGGGCGATTTCCAACTGGCGGAAGATGCGCTGCAGGAGGCCGCGATTTCCGCGTTGAGACATTGGGGACGATCCGGAATTCCCGACAGTCCGGCGGCGTGGCTGATGAAGGCCGGTTTCAACAAGGGTATCGACCAGATCCGGAAAAACCGGACCGAAGCAAAAGCGCACGAAGCCATAGAACTTCCGGCTCTGGATCCAATCCCGCAGTATGATCTGGACCTCATTCCTGATGAACGCCTGAGGCTTATTTTCACCTGTTGCCATCCGGCGCTAGAGGAAAAGTCACGCCTTGCCCTGACGCTGCGAACGGTCTGTGGTCTTACAACGCGTGAGATTGCAGCCGCCTTCCTGGACACCGAACAAACAATGGGGCAGCGCCTGTCGCGCGCCAAAAGCAAGATCAAGGCAAAGGGCATCGGTTTTTCCGTGCCGGATTCGGACCAATGGCCGGTGCGGCTTCAAACTGTGCTCTCCACGCTGTATCTGATTTTCACAACGGGGTACGTGAACGAAGACATGTCGAGCCGGGACCTCTGCAAGGAGGGGATTTACCTGGTTCGGTTGTTGAACACGCTTCAGCCCGAAACTGCGGAGGTTGAGGGTACCTTGGCCTTGATGCTTTTCACAGAGGCCCGTCGAAACGCCCGGATTGGGCATGATGACGCGCTCATTCCGGTCGAGGAACAGGACGCTGGGCTGTGGGATCAATCCGCAATTCAAGAGGCGCAAGATCTGATGCAGGCAGCCGTCAACCGGAGAAAGCCAGGACCCTTTCAAATCAAGGCCGCAATTGCCGATTGCCACATGTTTCGGCCAAAGCCCGACTGGCACCAGATGGCCTTACTGTATCAGTCGCTCTGGGCATTCGAACCGACGCCTGTTGTCGCGCTGAACTGGGCGGTGACCATCGCGGAAGAAGGTCAACCCAATGCAGCGTTGCAGCGATTGGACGAGCTCGAATCTCAGCTCAGGGGTTTTCAACCGTGGTACGCCGCAAAAGCGCACATCCTGGAAGAATTGGGCAGAACCACGGAAGCGTTGATGGCCTATAAAACGGCCATGGAAATGGCCCCGAATGAGGCATCGAAAAAGCTTCTCATGAAGAAGATGCAGATAACCGCCAGTGTTTCATGAAAAAGACGGGCAGGGCCCGTCTCTCTCATCACCTCTGTTATAACGCGAGTTTGGCCTTTATCCGGTTCGAACCGTTTTCAGGAAGTTCTGAATTTGGTCGGACATTTCGGCGGCCCGCGCGTTCAGATCCTCAATCGCGTTCTTGATTTCGGTTGCTGCAGAACCCGTATCATTCGCGGCATCCAGCACAGTTTTCACGTTCTGAATGACACCCTGTGTCCTTGAAGAGGCAACCTGCGCACTCTTTGCAATCTCGCGGGTGGCGGAATCCTGCTCATCGACGGCTGCGGCAATCGATTTGGTGATCTCGTTCACCTCCACAATGGTGGCCCCAATGGCTTCGATGGCACCGATCGTCTGATCAGAAACGCGCTGCATCCCGTTGATTTGCGTAGCAATTTCATCGGTCGCACGGGCCGTTTGGGTTGCCAGACCCTTTACCTCGTTGGCCACAACGGCAAAGCCTTTGCCGGCTTCGCCAGCCCGGGCCGCTTCAATCGTGGCGTTCAGGGCTAGCAGGTTGGTCTGTTCCGCAATATCGGAAATCACGGCCAGCACGTCCGAGATCTTGTTGGTTGTATTGGCAAGATCCTGAACCGTTTTGGTCGCCTTATCAGCCTCGCTCATCGCGTTTGTCGCAATTTCGGTTGAACGTCCCACCTGGCGGTTCACATCTGCGATGGTCGCAGCCAGTTCCTCTGACGCGGCTGCAACTGAATGTACGGCACCATTTGCCTCATTGGTTGAGTTAGCGGCGTCGGTGGACCGGGCCAGCGTGTCACTGGCCAGACCGGTCATGCGACCGGCAGAGCCATCAATATCACCAGCAGAGCGACGAACCGCATCTACCGTGGCACCAACCGCCGTCTCAAACGTATCGGCCAGGCGGTTCATCTCAACCCGGCGTTGTTCCTCGGCCTTGCGGGCCTCTTCAACTTCTGAATCCTTGCGGCGTTTCACCTCAACCGCTTGCTGTTTGAAGACCTCAACAGCATCGGCCATCTGGCCCACTTCATCTTTGCGCCCGACACCCGGAATTTCGACCTCCAGGTCATCGTTGCGCAATCTGTCCATTGCATTTGTGATGGCTTGCAGGGGTTTGGAAATGTTTTGACCCAGGAAGAGGGCGATTATCGTGCTGGCCAGCACGGCTGCCACGGCTGAGAACAGAATGAGTTGTCTGCTGTTATCCTTGCCACCTTCCAGGCTTTGCTCCAGCGATGTTTCCACATTTGCGAAGGCTGACAGGGCAGAGGCACGCATGCTGTTCATGCGTTCCTGTGCCTCGTTAAACGGATCGACAGATTTTTCAACATCCCGAATGATCCCGTCATAGGATTTGATCGAATCCGAGATTGCACGGATCATCGGGGCAGCATCAGTACGCTGACTTGCCATGGAACCAGTTCTGACCAACTGTTTGGCCTGTTCAATACCCTCCTTGATGATCTTTGCCGCTTCACCATCACCGGAAGCCAGGGCCTGTTCGGCGGATTTCAGCCCGTTCAGGGTCGCCGTCAAACGCGGGATCATGACCTTCAGATCATTGGCATTGCCGGCCTGAATGCTGGCTTTTCCCATGGTCACGAGCGCGTCTTTGATCGCCTGTTGTTCGCGGGCCATCAAGTCGTCGGTCAAACTGACAATCTCTGCAGACGCTTTATCGACCGCTTCATCGGCTTGCAGTAAAGCCATGAAGTCACCCTGGGATGTGACCATTGTGTTCAGTGCCGCATCGAAAGCAGCCACCGTGGTCTCAAGCTGTTCGAGGATTTTTACCTCTTCCTCGCTCGTTATCATGGCTTTGATAGAGGGGAGGAGCTCCCTCATTGTAGCGCTCTGGGTAACAGCGACTTCGGCCGTTTCCGCATTCTTGTTCCGCCGGTATCGTTCCACCGCGATAGCACTCTTTAGAGCCGCACGGGAGATCTCCTGCACAATTGCATTGGCATCAACCTGCTTTGAAACGGCGCGTGTTCCCATAATCACAGAGCGCTTCGCATCAATTGAGGCCTTGTTGGCGACTTTCCACGCATCATCGGCTAGAGAGCCGATTTCTGACATCTTGTCGTTTACCGCTGCGTCCCGTGCCTGGTTCTCAGCGGTAATCACCCGCAATTCGCCAAGAACACCGTCAAAAGCACTCATACTGCCGACCGCTTCGTTCAACACTGTTTGCAGTTCAGCATCCGTCAGGGCTTCGGCAACCAGACTGCCTTCATTCAACAGGGCCTGGGTCTCTGTTGAGAGCGCTTGTCCCAGGTCGGCGTCGCCGCTGGATTGAAACTCGTTCACCCGTGCGCCCACCATCTGAAAGCGCGAAACGATGTCTTCGCTAGAACGGATCGTTTCTACACCCTGTGAATAGGTCGTGAGCGACGTATAACCGACAATGCCGGTGATCGCAGAAAGGACAACGACCGCGCCAAATCCGGTCAAAAGTTTCGCACTAATTTTCACATAGGCCTCCAGGCTTTTGAGGGTCGGGAATCGAGGTTCAGCGTGGATATCCACATTCTGGACTTCAGTATCATGAAGGGCGTATGTTTGACCATATAAGAATTAACAAAGGTTTAAAGATGCGCCACTGGCGCAGCATTTTTTTAAGATTTCTACACATTGTTGAAACAATTGCGGGGCGCTGTTCTGCCCAGACAATCGGCGGTTATACTGACTTTTGAGGCGTCATCGTGACGCCGCCTACGGTCTGTTCCAGAGGCAGGACTTCAATCGTCGAAACGTTAACATGTCCAGGGGCCCGCAAGGCGAACAGAATGCTGTCTGCAACATCCTCCGGTCGAAGTTCTGTTATACCGCTGTCGTTTACCTTATCCAGTTTCTGCCGGTCACCTTTGGCTGCCCCATAAAATCCGGTCGATGTGCGCCCTGGACAGATTTCGGTGACCCGGATCGGATAACCGCGCAATTCAACCCGAAGGTTCTGGCTGAATAAGTGAATTGCCGCCTTACCCGCACCATAGAGCGATGACACGCCGGTATGGATCCCGGCAATCGACCCGATATTGACGATATGTCCGGGGGACGTATCCCGTTTCCAGCGGCCCGCAATATGTGCGGTTAATTGCGCCGGCGCGACCACATTCACCGAAACGGATTCAGCAATATCAGGCGCCGTGATCTCTGTCAGACCCGTGATGCCGTGCCCGGTCCCAGCATTGTTGACCAGAATATCCGGGGCAAATGTATCGATGGCGCCAAGGGCAGGGGTGATGTCTTGCAGATCGCAGACAAGGATCTGACACCCTGTTTCGTCTGCCAGCTTAGCAAGTGCCTCGGCCCGGCGCGCCAGTGCTAAAACCTCAACCCCGTCATTGACCAACGCCTTAACCAAGGCCCATCCAATCCCAGACGACGCCCCAGTCACTAGTGCTTTTTTGCCGTTTAAAGACATCCCATTCTTCTCTCTAGTATCTGCATTTTTCTAAAAGGAACTGAGCGCACTGTATTCCTTTCCCTCAACAGAAAAAACGATGAATGATGGTCAAACGCGTGCTGATTTCATGCACCCTGAGATTGCTTTTGACACTCAACCATTGGAAATATCTGTTAGTTTGAAGAACGGTGGTTAGCGGTATTTTGCGCTGACACATTTCTATTATTCTCATCAGGGGAGGCCGAATTGGCTCGGCGTAAAGAGCTCAAAGGTGTTTGCAATGACCTGATCGACAGCTTTGCAAGCCGCTACAATGATCTGGATGGTTACTGGGCCTTGGGAAAGTTCCAGGCCTATCTTCAATCAGCATCAGTGGATTTTCTTAAGTTTGATCTTTTACAGATCGATGGGCGCGATGCTCCTTTTCCGGTGACTTTGAACTATTACCAAAGAGCAATTCGACGACATCTAGCAATCCGAAAAATCCCTAAGACATGGGTAACAAGCGCGATATTGTGGGTAGAATCGACTTCGCCCATGGAACTGGTTTGCGCTCTCGAAATAAATGACGACGCTGGTAGGTCTTATCAGGCTCAACAGAGAGTAATGGTGCAATCCCATGATCCCAAGCGCGAGAATCAGCGGGGAAATTTGCATGGACCTTCAAACCAGAGGGGTGAGTGATGGCGATGTCCTACAGTTCCTTGGGAAGCAAAGAGCACAACCGCTCGATTTCATCCAACTTCAAACCTGTTTCGGATGATAAAAATGCCTCTTTCCCATGCGGGTAACCTGCAAGATTAACGAGTATTCCCCGCAACGTGAGCCATACACTTTCCTTCGCAAGGTCAACGTCTGGCCATGTATCCAGAACAAACTGCGCTTCTTCCAAGCTTACCCCAGTCAAAATTGGAAATTCCCAATTTGGAAAAATCAAATCAACTTCAATAGATAGGGCAATGCATCTTTTGATTGCCTGCATTTCGTTTAAAGTAAAAATTTCTCTGGGATACATGACAATGTTTTTAGAAGCTGATGCTTTCAGGCGCTGGTGGTCCGTATCCAAGAGCTGAGTGTGGCCGCTTTGTGTTGCAATGACGTCGCCACTGTTCGACGCCGTTCTGGGCTTCTTTCAGGCTGTAGAAGATCTCTCCATTCAAAAGCCAAAATGAACGTTCGATTGATTGCAACGCATGCTGGCGGTTTCGTTTGACGCATTTTGACATAGAATCCATCGGTAAGTTTTATTCCGTGATTTCGAAGATGCTGCTTACGAAAACCAAAATGAGCGTGACAAATCTCAAGTTCTCATTTTTGTTTAGAAATAGCTAAAGTTCATGCTACCCAAAAAATTATTAAATCAATATCAGTCAAATTTTCACCGAGCAGTAAAGCTGCTCTTCCACTGAAACAGAAAAATGACAATTAATGATCAACATTTCTAAGTCTGAAATTTCTCCTATGCTAGAGTTGTTTTCATTTAATCGTACGCATAGTTAGCGCCTGCGAAGAAGTTCCAGCACTCCGTTTCGGTGAAGAGATCGCATATTGACCCTGTTGCGTTTGTAAGGTCATCGAATGTTCTGGCCTCGGCCTTTCTGAGATGGGCTTTTAATTTTGAGAAGGCTTGTTCGATTGGGTTCAGGTCTGGCGAATAGGGTGGCAGGAACAGGAACCATGCACCGATGTCGTGCAAGGTTTCAGCGGCACGGTCACTTTTATGGGCGGCGAGATTATCGAGGATAACGACATCGCCTCGGCTCAGCGTTGGGGCGAGCTGTGTCTCGACATAGGTCTCAAAGGCGACCTTGGTCATGGGGGCGTTGAGGATCCATGGTGCGGTGAGGCCGCCGCAGCGCAATCCCGCGATAAAGGTTTGCGTGCGCCAATGACCGAACGGCGTATGCATGACAAGGCGTTGGCCTTTGGGCGCGCGGCCTCTAAGCCGGGTCATCTTGGTTGTGGTCGCCGTTTCATCAATAAAAACAAGCCGATGTGGGTCGAGCCGCATGAGAGGTTGTCGCCGGATGATCCAGTGATGACGCGCGCGGCGCACATCAGCGCGCTCTTGTTCCCGTGCCCGCAGCGTTTTTTTTATAGCGGTATCCCGCCTTAATCAGAAACCGGCATAGCGTCGCCTTGCTGGTCTTAACCCCCAGCGTCGCACTCAATTCGTCCGCCAATTCCCTGAGCGTGATATCGGGCTGTGCATCGACAAGGTCAATGACAAACGCTCTATAGGGTTCGAGCGTCCCGGTGCCGACAGGACGACGACGACCAGGGCCGCACAATCCGCGACCTTGACGGAACCGCTGCATCAACTTGATCGCAAAGCTTGGGCTGACACCGTAAAGGCGTGCCGCTGATCGGCACGAGTGACCGGCAATAACGTAAGAAAAAATACGCTCCCGCAAATCCATCGAAATGACTGATGACATAATCCCGGTCTCCAAAATAAAAACAGGGAATCATGCTTCGTAGAAATCTCAAAACCGATTCCGACTAAACGGAACCCGCTCTAGAAGTTCTGGATTTGTCCAATGCACTAAGACAGCAACTTGAAGAAATAGATAGGGTCGGTGGCAAACTTGCAGACGACGTTGCAGATGATCTTCGAGATGCATGTACGGCAAGATTGGATACAAATGGTTTCTACGAAGATTACAAGCCGACAAAAGAAGGTGAGATTTTAGAACATCTTATAGATAAACTTTTTATCTGAGCATGTAGCATATTCAAACGAGCGCCAAACGTAAAATGCATAGCGTGCAAAAAAGAGCCTAAAGGATTGTAAGTTTAAAGCTTAAGCAGGACCCTACGTTTGAATGCTTCTTTGAAGGCTGAGTGAGGATAAGCCGTGTCTGACTTGATAGAGGTTGTATTTGAAGATATTGACCGAACAAAAGTAAGTCAAATGCTTATGCTGTTTTTTGGGGATGGCGCTAACGTTCCTGAATTTGGTTGCATGGAGGTCGAAGAACTCTTTGAAGACGATGTGTTTTCGCAGAATGAGCTTCAAACCTTCATTAACCTCGAAGTCGAAGCAATGTTAACAGTCAAATTTAGTAGTTTTGATATATTGGGTTGCACGATTCCATCGCCACTTTTGAGGCTGGTGAAATATGAGGAAAAATTTGACATTGATTTCACTTTTGATGAAGACGATTTAGGTATTGTGAACCTCAAAGAGTTTCTCCAGATACTCCATGAACGAGTATCCCATCTTGGCGCAAGGTACCAAGTCAAAGATTGGTTTTGTGGTATCGAACCAGCATCAGATTTGCATACCCGTTTGTTTTCTCACAATGAAACCGGACCACTAAGACTGTGAGAACCGTTGCTTTTTGCATCAAAATCACAAGAAAACTACGGTCAAACCGCAAGTGGAATGTTTAAAACAGGGGCTCGTTCAAACGTGATACACTTTGTTTGCTCCCTATTGACTGCGAAAGTTCATCTATGGCCAAGCGATGGTCTATATGGCACCCCTAGATACATTGATTTTGTAGAGGAGGAGAGAATGGTGAGCCCTGTAGGGTTCGAACCTACGGCCTACTGATTAAAAGTCAGTTGCTCTACCGACTGAGCTAAGGGCTCTCACCAAATTCGGGGAAGGAATGTGATTCCGTTCCGTGCTGCTTATCGTGAAGCGGCGCGAACATAGGACCGGTCGCGGGTTGGGTCAACGCTCCATTGATGGAAAAGTTGCCGCATTTCAAAAAAAATGATCAGTGAGATCGGAATTAGCGTAGGGGAATGGTTGTGTTGACCGTTTCACCGAAGCGATCGGTTAAAACACTGACCAGGGCAGACAGCGTTGTGAAAACATCACCCTCCGTCGTCTGGACTTGTGCGGACCCGACCCAGTAGCGCTGAACACCGTCACCGAGCGCGACATTCAACAGCACGCCATCACGCCTGAAATCATTGCTGCGCTTGCCTTGCAGGAGAGAACTTCCCCCGCCAGACGACCAGACCTTCAACTCAATTTCCGTGTCGCCTTCCGCGTTTCCGCTGATCCGGCCAATGGTGTTGTCCCGTTCATCAGCAAACCCAGTCGGTTTACCATTGTAGGAGAAGACGGTCTTTGCGTCGCTGGAAACATAAATATCGCGTAACTCCAACTCGTCGATGAAATAGTCCCGTAACCGCCTGTTTAAATCGGTGTCGACCTCTGCGACCAGTTGCACAGTGGTTACTTCATCCACCGATGCGCTGCCCGTTGTGGTAACGATAACCGTGTCCGGGTCCTGACCATACGCATTCGATGCCGCCAAACAGGCAGCGCAAACCATCAAGAACCGTTTCAGATACAAAACCATACCGGTGTTCCAGACTAGATCCCGCGGAAATCCTCAACCATCTCTTCAAGACGGTCGAGATCCAGAATGCGCAGCTCATTGCCCTTGCGCTTGATCAGGGATTTCTTTGTTAAATCGCTCAGGACGCGCGCGACCGTCTCCCGGGTTGTGCTGACGCGGCTGGCGATATCACCGTGGATGGGGATCGGTTTTATTACGGCCCCCATTTCATCTTCACCCCCTTCATGGGCAAGACGCACAAGCTCTGCATAGACACGGTTGTTGGCACCAAGCGTGCTGAGATCCATGATTCGTTCTGTCGAGCTGCGAATGACCTGGGCCAGGCGCTGCATCAACTGCAGGGCGATATCCGGGTTTTCAGCCAGCATCTGCTGGAATGCCGTGGGCGACATTGTTGCCACCTCTGTCGTCGTCAGGGCCACAATGTTCGCTGAGCGGGGCGCACCGTCGAGAGCGGCCAGTTCCCCGAACAGACTGCCTGGCTGAATGTCTTCGAAAGAGATTTCGCGCCCGGAGATGGAGTAATTCACCACGCGGACACTACCTGACAGAATAAAATAGACGTCCCGCGTGCTGTCCTCACGATCGATGATCTGCTCATCCTTATAAAACGTGTAGCGCCGACAAAGCTGGTCAATCCGTGCCAGCCGGTCCTCATCTAACCCTCTGAATAGTCTAAGTGTTGCGAGCGAATTGCTCTTCAAAGCATCTGCCACCGCTACGTCCCCTGTCATACCCCGTGTACACAGTAATACATCCAACATGGCATGGCGATAGTTGAAAGCGAGGTTCTGAACGTTTTGCAGTGCAACAAAATCAATAATGCGGTAGATTGCAGGGTATGGTCATCAGAATGGCGTAAAAATGCCATACACCCCTTAAAAATGGGGTGAAAAAGCCCAAATCCATAAGGGTAGATCGCATTTTGTAGGGTTCAGTCGGGGGATGATGCAAAAGGAAGAATTCGCGTGATTGCAAAGTTAAGAGCTTATTTTTTCGCTGGCCTTCTGGTCACAGCCCCGATTTTTATCACCGCGACCATCGCCTGGTGGCTGATTGAATTTGTTGATAACAAGATCGTGCCGCTTGTTCCGGCACGCTACAATCCCGACACCTATATGAAAGAGGTCCTTGGCGTCGAAATTGGACTGCCTGGGCTCGGCATCATCATTCTGGTGATGTTCATCATCTTTGTAGGGGCGTTCACGGCGGGTCTGGCGGGCCGCTACATCATCCGCATGTGGGAAAGTCTGCTCAGCCGCATGCCGATTATCAGCAGCGTCTATAACGCCAGCAAACAGATCCTGGAAACCGTTCTGAAAAGTCAGAGCACGGCATTCCGGCAAGCCGTTTTGGTTGAGTACCCGCGGAAAGGTTTGTGGGCGGTCGCCTTTGTTACCAGCGACACGAAAGGTGAGGTCGGTGCTAACCTGGAAGATGATCATGTCAGCGTGTTCCTGCCAACAACGCCGAACCCGACATCCGGCTTTTTGCTGTTTGTGCCCCGTGAGCAGGTCGTATTCCTGGATATGGCAGTCGAAGATGCAGTCAAAATGGTGATCTCGGCCGGTATTGTGACACCGGATTACGAACCAACCCCCCCTGTTGAGGGCGGCGTTACCATTCTGACCTCAGAACAGGTGGAATCATTACAGGCGGCAAAACCAGACGGCGCTTCAGACAGTACTGAAACAAAAGCGGCCAGCTAATTATCCGATCATTAACCGGATCGAAGTGTCGCAATCGCTGCATCTCGCTCGAACAGGTAAAGAAGAACACGGAGCGCCTGGCCACGCGGTGAGGTGAGGTCAGGATCGCGTTCTAGAATGAGACGGGCATCATCCCTGGCGACAGACAGGAGGTCCCCGTGCAGGGTAAGATCGGCCAGACGGAATGAGGGAAGGCCGCTCTGTCGCGTCCCCAGTACTTCACCAGCCCCCCGAAGACGCAGGTCTTCTTCAGCGATCAGAAAACCATCCTCGGTGCTTTTCAGGGTTGTCAGGCGTTTTCGTGCGGTCTCTGTGATCGCTTGTCCGTATAGAAGTATACAAGTGGATGCCTTGTCCCCGCGTCCGATACGACCGCGCAATTGATGCAGTTGCGCCAGGCCAAACCGTTCCGCATGCTCAATGACCATGATCGTGGCCTCTGGAACGTTTACACCAACCTCAATCACCGTGGTCGCGACCAGAATTGACGCGTCACCCTCTGTGAACCGGTGCATCGCCGCGTCTTTGTCGGCGGCTTTCATCTTGCCGTGAACAAGGGAAACCCGATGCTCCCCAAACTGTTGCTTCAAGTCATCATAACGTTCGGTCGCGGCGGCAAGATCCAGAACCTCACTTTCATCGACCAAAGGACAGACCCAGTACACTTTGGCACCACCCTCTATTGCGCGGCCCAGGCCCTGCGTCACCTCTGACATCCGTGTGTTGGGAACCAGCCTTGTATCAATCGGCAGGCGTCCGGGTGGCTTGTCTATCAACCGGGAAACGTCGAGATCGCCATAGGCAGACAACATGAGCGTTCGCGGGATCGGGGTCGCGGTCATCACGAGCAAGTCAATACCGGACCCTTTTTGACTGAGTTCCAAGCGCTGACGAACGCCAAAACGATGCTGCTCATCAATGACGGCCAACATCAAACTCCGGAACTCTACATCGGGCTGTATCAAAGCATGGGTGCCTATCAGGATTTGAATATCCCCGGTGGCAAGCCTCTCAAGCAGGGCCGACCGGGCCTTACCCTTGTCCCGACCAGTCAGAACTGCGCAAGTGACGCCAGCGGCCTCTGCCAATGGGGAAATCGTCTCGAAATGCTGACGCGCAAGAATTTCGGTGGGCGCGAGGAGGGCGACCTGACCACTAACTTCGACCGCGTTTAGCATGGCGAAGAGCGCGACAATCGTCTTGCCGCTGCCAACATCCCCCTGGAGCAGGCGAAGCATCCGGGCGTTTTCCGCCATATCGGCATTGATCTCTTTCAGCGCCTCAACCTGCGACCCTGTGAGTTTGTAGGGAAGGGCTGAATAAACCTTTGTTCGCAAAGATTTATCGCCCTCAATTGATCTTCCCTGACGCTTCTTTGCCTGGGCGCGGGTGATCGCAACAGCCAATTGGCTGGCCAATAACTCGTCAAACGCCAGACGCCGCCGTGCCGCATCTATTCCTTCCAAAGCCTCTGTGGTTTCGGGTTTGTGGGCTTGTAGAACGGCTTGTTTCCAGTCGGGAAAGGCTTCGCGTTTCTTAAATTCCGGATCCAGCCACTCGTTCAACTCGGGCGCTTTGCTGAGCGCGTTTTGGGTGGCCTTGATCATAACTTTCTGGGTAATCCCGGCAGCCAAGGGGTAGACGGCCTCTTTCTTCGGGATTTGCTGGGCCTGTTCAGGGGCCACCATATAGTCGGGATGGGCAATTTGCGGTGCCCCCTGAAAATACTCAATCCGCCCACTGATCAAGCGCTCTTCACCGGGTGGTAACTGCCTGTTCAGCCAGGCCTGATCACCCCGAAAGAAAATCAGGGTCAAGGTGCCTGTATCGTCCCGGCAAATGACCCGATGAGGGCGCTGTTTTGTTGGGGGGGCAATATGGCGATCAACGATAACGCGCAAAGTTGCCATTTGCCCCGAATAGGTTTCGGCAATACTCGGCGTGGCAGACCGGTCTATAACCTCGCGGGGCAAATGCCACAGAAGATCAACCACATGGCCTCCGACCAGCTTTTCCATCAGTTTTTCTAGCCGCGGACCAATGCCAGCCAGGCTGGAAAGCGGTGCAAATACTGGAAAAAGAATATCAGGACGCACGAATTTCTCTTCAACTAACGCTGGGCAGGTTGTGACAGTATTCAGTACAAAACCGTGTTTGTCATGGATTGCGGCACTTTGGGGGGTTGAGCAAGAAGGTCCTACACGCTACCCAAGCGCTCGCTGCCGAACTACCATATCATGACGGCGGGTTTTAGAGGATTTCAGGAAAGCAATCATGGCGACCTACACTCCAGATCAAGAACGTCCCAGTAATGATAATGCTGACAGTGGTTTGACCGAAGAGGAGCGTCGCGCAAATCGGCTGAAGCGGATTCGCTTTCGCGCTTGGCATCGTGGTATTCGCGAGATGGATCTGTTGATTGGTGGCTTTGCCGACCTGTATCTGGCTGATCTGAGCGATGCGGAGCTCGACGGTTTTGAGACCATCCTGCGCACACCTGATCAGGAACTGTATGATATTGTGATCCGCGATGCGGCGCCGGATTATGAAATCGATGCTGACCTATTGAATCGGGTTCGCCTCCATTGCCAGAACTCGCCCCTGTCCTGAAGAACCCCGCATTTGTGATCAATCACGACGGAACCCAAGATTGAACCAAAAGTGATTCACCTTCCTCCCCTTACAGAGGCCCCTGGTCTCCGTCGCATTAGCGGGGTTCCAGATGGTCTTGACGCGCTTTTCGTGGCCAAGGCGTTGGAAACTTACTCCGGGAACGGGGAGGGCGGCCCCCTCCTGTTTATCGTGCGCGACGATCTGACAATGACGCGGGTGCGCCAAATTCTGGAGTTTGCGCTGCCAGGGACGGAAGTCCTCTGTTTTCCGGCTTGGGATTGCATTCCCTATGACAGGGTATCGCCACGCCCGGATGTCATCGCTGAACGATTGAACACTTTGTGTCGACTTGCATTCGATCCGGCGGGGCATCGCATTGTTCTGGCAACGGTCAACGCAAGCATCCAACGGGTTCCGCCGCGTTCCGCATTGCTATCGGCAACGCTTGAACTGAGTGTCGGGTCTGAGATCCCCCAGGACGATCTGTTTCACTTCCTGACCGATAATGGATATCACCGATCCGGAACCGTCCGCGAACCCGGAGAATTCGCTGTTCGTGGCGGCATTGTTGATCTTTTCCCGCCCGGTTTCGACAATCCTGTCCGCCTGGACTTTTTTGGTGATGAACTGGAGACGATCAGGCAGTTTGATGCCGGAACACAGCGGACCATTGGCGACAAAACTGAAATCGCCCTGCGCCCGATCAGTGAATTGGCCTTGACCGATAAAGCAACCGCGCTGTTCCGTCGCCGCTATAGAGAGGCCTTTGGACCGCCCGGCTCTGATGACCTGCTCTATGAGGCCGTGCAGGGGGCCAGGCGTTATGCGGGCATTGAACACTGGCTGCCTTTCTTCCACGAGACACTGGAAACGCTGTTCGACTACCTTGAGGGGGAGACGGTTTTCCTGCAGGAAAACGTTTCAGCCGCCGTAGCATCACGAATCGAAGCGATCGGGGAACATTACAATGCCCGGGTGGAAATGATGCCGAAAACCGTCGGGGCCAAAACCCTTGACGGTGCGCCGCCATACAAGCCCGTTCCAAAAGAGCAGTTGTATTTTTCCGCTGAAGAATGGTCGGACATTCTGTCCGTCAGGCCCGGCATTGAATTCTCTGGCTTCGAGGCGCCAGAAGGTGAAGAGAACGCGTCTACGGTTGGTGGCCGCAGGGTGATCGACTTCGCACCGGTTCGCGCGGATCCAAACCGGGATCTCTTCGAAGAACTGGGCTCGCGTTTGGGCGATAATGAAGACAAACGCATTCTGATTGCCGCATACAGCGCCGGTTCCGCGGCGCGCCTGACCTCACTCTTCGCGGATCATGGGCTGCCTGATCTGCCGACGGTGGAGACACTCGGCGACACAGAAGCACTGGAGCCAGGCCAGGCGGCCTTTGCTGTGCTGGAAATGGAACGTGGTTTCACGACCGACACATTTGCCATCTGGACCGAACAGGACATTTTGGGAGAACGCCTGTCACGTCCCCCAAAACGACGGCGGCGCGCGGATGAGTTTATAAGCGAGGCCAGTTCCCTCGAAACCGGCGACCTCGCGGTCCATATCGATCACGGAATCGGGCGTTATGACGGGTTGGAGACGATCTCGATTAATGACGCTCCTCATGATTGTCTGCGCGTGCTGTATTCCGGCGACGACAAGCTTTATGTGCCAGTCGAAAATATCGAGACACTGTCTCGTTACGGGTCGGAGGATGCGTCCGCCACTCTGGACAAACTGGGTGGTGTCGCCTGGCAGGCCCGTAAATCCCGCCTGAAACAGCGCATGAAAGACATGGCCGATGCGCTTCTCAAAATTGCGGCAGAGAGAGAATTACGGCGGGGCGAAAATGTGGAGCCGGGTGAGGGGGCGTTTGATGAGTTCTGCGCCAAATTCGCCTTTGTCGAAACCGACGATCAGTTGCGGGCGATTGGTGATGTAATGGGGGACATGGCCTCCGGCCGTCCGATGGATCGTTTGATCTGCGGTGATGTCGGGTTTGGAAAGACCGAGGTTGCACTCCGGGCCGCATTTGCGGCGGCGATGCATGGGCTACAGGTTGCCGTTGTCGTGCCCACAACTCTGCTCGCGCGACAGCATTTCAAGAACTTCAAGGAGCGGTTTGAGGGGATGCCTGTCCGGATTGAGCAACTATCCAGGATGGTCAGCACCAAACAGGCCAATGAAGTACGCGAAGGCTTGAAAGAGGGCCATGTCGATATTGTCGTCGGGACCCATTCTCTTCTGTCCAAGACCATCAAGTTCAAGAATCTGGGCCTCCTGGTCGTTGATGAAGAGCAGCATTTCGGTGTTGGCCAGAAGGAGCGCCTGAAACAGCTAAAGACCAACGTCCATGTGCTCACCCTGACCGCCACCCCAATTCCAAGAACTCTGCAACTGGCGCTCACAGGTGTCC
The DNA here is from genome assembly GCA_963691885.1 of Alphaproteobacteria bacterium. Taxonomy (GTDB): domain Bacteria; phylum Pseudomonadota; class Alphaproteobacteria; order UBA8366; family Aestuariispiraceae. Next base: position 4,184,029 of record OY829843.1, on the reverse strand, counting down.
GCGAAATGAGCATCATTGCGACGCCACCGGTCGACCGCCTGGCGGTCAGGACGTTTGTCACCCCCTATGATCCGGTAATTGTGCGCGAGGCGATCCTGCGCGAGAGATATCGCGGGGGTCAGACATTTTATGTTTGCCCACGGCTTGCAGATTTACCACGCGTTGAAGAACGCCTCAGAAAACTGATCCCGGACCTGCGCATTGCCATTGCCCATGGCCAGATGGCGCCCAGCCAGCTGGAAGATGTCATGAGTGATTTCATCGACGGTAAATCAGAACTGCTTCTGTCCACCAATATCGTTGAATCGGGGCTGGATATTCCATCAGCCAATACGATGCTGCTGCACCGATCCGACATGTTCGGGCTGGCCCAGATGTATCAGTTAAGGGGGCGTATCGGTCGCGGAAAGATTCGTGCCTATTGTTATCTGACACTGCCGCCCAACCGGACCATCAGCGAATCTGCAAAGAAAAGACTGGATGTTCTGCAAACCCTCGACAGTCTCGGCGCAGGCTTCACCCTGGCAAGCCATGATCTGGATATCCGCGGGGCAGGGAACCTGTTGGGTGACGAACAATCCGGCCATATCAAGGAAGTTGGTCTGGAGCTTTACCAGCGGATGCTGGAAGAGGCGGTAAACGCCGCAAAAGACGACATCCAGGAAGAGATTTCGGACAATTGGTCACCGACCATTACAATCGGTGCAGCCGTCCTGATTCCGGAGGATTATGTAACCGATCTTCCTGTAAGACTTGGGCTATACCGGCGTCTGTCATCACTGCAGACCAAGGCAGAACTTGATGCCTTTGCCGTTGAACTGGTCGATCGGTTCGGCCAGCTACCAGATGCAGTAAACAACCTGTTGATGGTCGTCCGGATCAAGCAACTCTGCCGTATGGCCGGTATTGAGAAGATTGATGCAGGGCCAAAAGGCGCCGTTGTTTCCTTCCGGAACGACAGTTTTGCCAACCCGACAGGTCTGATCGACTTTCTGACGGAACAGGTCGGCAGCGCTAAATTACGGCCTGATCACAAACTTGTGCTGATGCGCCCCTGGGAAACGCCACCCAAGCGTTTAAAAGGGGTTACGCGGCTTTCAGCCGATCTAGCGAGGCTTGCACGCGCGGCTGCGTAAAAATTTCCTTGCAGTCGAAGAACGCAAGTTCTATATAACGAACAAGACAAACAAACGTTATGAGGGCATTCAACGAATGACCTTTTGACACACGGGTTTCAGGTTTCCGGACGACCCATCCGGACAAGGGGAGTGGCCCCCCATAAAGGGGCCTGCGGTGATTTGAGGGTCAGCTTGCACCGCGTCAACAACTGCTAAAGCGCCACGGAAACTTCCGTGGACCCATAATGTGGAACAAGGAAGTATACCGTGTCTAATCATGCCTATTTTCCCGCTTATGTAGATGTTTCAGCCCGATCAGTTCTTTTGGTTGGGGGAACCGAGGAAGCAACGCGCAAAGCACGCCTTCTGATCAATGCCGGTGCCAGCATTCATCTGGTTGCCAGTGAGGTTACAGAGGAACTCGCCAAACGCATTGAGGAAGGGCGCATTCGCCATTCCAAACGTCCATTCCTGAACTCTGATCTATACGGTGTCGCACTGGTTATTGCGGCAACAGGGGTGGACGCCTGGGACGAGACCGTCGCCCATGCCGCAAATCAAGCCGGCAAGTTGGTCAATGTTGTCGACCGCCAGGATCTTTGCACGTTCATCGTGCCGTCGATTGTTGATCGGTCACCCGTGTTGATCGCGATTTCCAGCTTCGGAACAGCCCCCATTCTGGCCCGTCGGATCCGGGAAAAGCTGGAAGCGGAATTGCCCCGGAACCTCGGAAAACTGGCTGATTTTGCTGCCAGGTTCCGCAGTGCCGTGAAATCAGTTGTACCGCCGAAATTGCGTCGCGCTTTCTGGGAAGATGTGTTGGACGGCGATATTGCAGAGCGCGTACTGGGCGGGGACGAAAAGGGCGCGTCGGAACAAATGCTGATCGCGCTCAATCAGGAGCTTCAGGTCAACGTCAAAGGTTCTGTTTCCCTGGTTGGGGCAGGGCCCGGAGCGTCGGATCTGTTGACGGTTCGCGCGCTGCAGGCAATCCAGACAGCAGACGTCATTGTTCATGACCGTCTTGTTTCCGACGAGATCCTGGATCTTTGCCGCCGGGATGCAGATCGCATTCCCGTTGGAAAGGCAAAAGGCGCGCATTCCGTAGAACAAAGCGAAATCAACCGGTTGCTGGTGGAACATGCCGGTGCGGGCAAACGCGTTGTTCGCCTCAAAGGTGGTGACCCGTTCATCTTTGGACGGGGTGGCGAAGAGCAGGCGGTCCTGACCAAGGCTGGTATTGATGTACAGGTGATCCCGGGCATCACAGCGGCGGTTGCCACCGGTGCCGCCACCGGCATTCCACTGACCCACAGGGGCGTTTCGCAGAAAGTGACCTTTGTCACGGGCCACCCCGGTGTCGAACAAAGCCCCGTTGCCTGGCGTGAACTGGCAAGAGATGGCGGCACGCTCGCCATTTACATGGGAAAGACATTGGCCCCTGCGATCGCAGAAGAGCTCATCGAAGGGGGACTTCACCCGACCACACCGGTGGTGATCGCAGAAAATGCTTCATTGCCGTCACAGAGAGTCTTAACCGGTTCTGTCAAAGACCTTGCACTCCTGCCACAGATTAATGGCCTTAATGGACCCAGCCTTTTGATCGTGGGGGATGTTGTGAACGAATGCACCGTCGAGACAGAATCCATCGGACGCGCGGTTCACACACAAGAGCCACTCGCAATCCCAGCATGAACAACGAGTTTTCAAGGAAACCGCTATGAAAATTGTATCTGCAAATCGCTTGCTCGACGGCATCGTTGTCTATCTGACCGCTCAGGATACCTGGTCTGAAGATGTGACCCAGGCCGCAATCGCCGAAAGTGATGAAGAGGTAAAGCGCCTGGAAGGCCTGGCTGATCAGGCGGTCGCCGATAATCTTGTGGTTGGCCCGGTGGTTGGTGCGATCAATCGGGACGGCGCCAAGGTTATTCCCATTCGAAACATGGAACGCATCCGCTCTCTGGGTCCGACAATCCGGCCGGACCTTGGCAAGCAAGCCGACACCTTTCGGGTCTCTAACGCTTAATCAGGACTATCCAGATGTATAGATACGACGAATTTGATCATCAGTTTGTTCGGGAACGGGTTGAGCAGTTCCGGGATCAGGTTGAACGGCGTTTGAAAGGGGATCTGACAGAGGATCAGTTCAAGCCGTTGCGGCTGCAAAACGGCCTCTATCTGCAACTGCATGCCTATATGCTGCGCGTGGCCATTCCCTATGGCACCCTGTCTTCGCGGCAAATGCATAAACTGGCCGATCTCTCTGCGAAATATGACAAAGGCTATGGTCATTTCACAACCCGTCAGAACATTCAGTATAACTGGATCTCGCTCGCCGATACGCCTGCTATCCTGGAGGAGCTGGCCGAGGTCGAGATGCACGCGATCCAGACCAGCGGCAACTGTATTCGCAACGTCACGGCAGACCATCTCGCAGGCGCCAGTGCGGACGAGATCGAGGACCCGCGTCCCTATGCTGAGCTGATCCGCCAATGGTCCACTCTGCACCCGGAATTCGCCTTCTTGCCACGCAAATTCAAGATTGCGGTTGTGGGATCCGAGAAGGACAGAGCCGCGATCCGTTTCCATGATATCGGATTGTGCCTTGTCAAAAATGATGAAGATGAGGTTGGGTTCCAGGTGCATGTTGGGGGCGGTATGGGCCGTTCACCCTTCGTTGCGCATCAAATTCGCGACTTCTTACCGAAAGAAGACCTGCTGGCCTATGTCGAAGCCATCCTGCGTGTCTACAACCAGTTTGGTCGCCGCGATAACAAATACAAGGCCCGCGTAAAGATCCTTGTTCATGAGGCCGGTCTGGATGAAATTCGGGCCGCTGTTGAGGCTGAGTACGGTCATCTTCAGGGTGGTCGTTTGACCATTCCACGCGCCGAGCAGGACAGAATTCTGGCCTATTTCCAGGATCCTGAATTTGAAACGCTGAGCGACACCGATATCGCCTATGAGCGTGCCCTGCAGGAAAACCCGGATTTTGCACGATGGGTCAAGAACAACACCCATCCCCATAAGAAACCAGGGTATGTCAGCGCTACAATCGCCCTAAAAAGCACGGGTGAAGCGCCGGGCGATGCGGATACCCATCAATTGCATGTTCTGGCAGATCTGGGAGAGCGGTACAGCTTTGATGAATTGCGGGTTTCCCATGAACAGAATGTGATCCTGCCCCATGTGAGGAAAATTGACCTTATCGAAATCTGGGCGACACTTGTGGATGCCGGTATGGGTGCACCGGTTTCAGGCCTGATTGCTGATATCATTGCCTGCCCGGGCCTGGATTACTGCGCGCTGGCAAATGCGCGATCCATTCCTGTTGCGCAGGAAATTTCCCAGCGTTTTGCAAATCTTGAGGCACAGCAAGATATCGGTCCTCTGAAACTGAAGATCTCAGGCTGTATCAATGCCTGTGGCCATCACCATGTCGGCCATATCGGCATCCTTGGTGTTGATCGCAAAAACGAGGAACTCTACCAGATCACGCTGGGCGGTTCTGGCGAAGAAGACGCCTCCATCGGCACAATCATTGGGCCGGGCTTCCCGGCGGACAAGATTACCGACGCCGTTGAAACAACGGTCGGCACCTATCTCGACATCCGACAGGATGAGAATGAAACCTTCCTGCAGACCTATCGAAGGGTCGGCGCAACACCATTCAAGGAGAGGCTTTATGGCACCGCATAAGCTCATGATCTTGGGTGTCCCGCCGGTATGGGACGCCCCGACCCAATCAATTCGATAAATCACATACAGACCTTGAATGCAGGAATACGAAAATGACCATCTTAAGAACCTTCAGAACAGCCCTTGGCGGCAATCGCTCAGACATCAAATCCATCCGCCAGGAAACCGATACGCCGGCAACTGCGATTGATGTGGATACCCTGAAAAACCTGAAAGCAGGCGACACTGGCCGCGATCTAGTGTTGGCATTGAAACCCGATGATCGGGTAGAGGAACTTTCAGGTCTTCTGGAACGTGTCAGTCTGATTACTGTTGATTTTCCGGCCTATACAGACGGTCGGGGCTATTCCCAGTGCTATTTGCTGCGGGAGCGGTTGGGTTTTACCGGTGATGTAAGAGCCGTCGGCGACATACTGCTCGATCAACTGGATTTCTATGAGCGGTGTGGGTTTTCGTCCTATGTCGTGACCGACGCGCCAACCATCGCGCGGCTTGAAAAGGCGGGGCATACTGGTTTGAGCCAGACCTATCAGCCCTCGGCCAATACGGGTTTGACCATCATCGAAAAACGCATTGGACGCTCATTGTCGTCAACAGATGACAGTGTCTTAACGGTTACAGTGCCCAAAGCGCCATATGACAAACCCCAGGAAATACAGTTTAGCCACTTCTAAACCCTACGGGCGGCACTCAGTGATGGGTGTCGCCCGTTTCTTTTTCCTGTGCAATGTCACATCAAGCCTGGGTGGTTGGTTCCTTCTGGGCTTCATTCGCGGCCATGTCGAAGAGCGGCAGGAAACTCTCAGGCTCCTGGGCGCCAGAAAGCGCGTATTTTCCGTCTACGATGAAGCAGGGTACACCGCCGATGCCCATGCGACGGGCCTGACTGTCTTCTGCGTGAATTTCATCGGTGTCTTCATCCGTATCGAAATAGGCGCGCAGAGCCGCTTCATCGAGACCTGCCTCAACCCCATGGGCGACCAGGGACTCTGTATCACCGATGGACTTCCCGTTCAGGAAATAGGCCTCAAACAGGCGATCTGTCAGCGTATCCGCGATTTCGGCACTCACACGCTGGGCAAACCGGATCAATCGATGTGCCTGGATCGTATTGGGGGTCTGCTGGATTTTGTCGAACTGAAAATCGATGCCTACCGCGTCACCGACATTCCGAATCCGCTCATAAACCTGGCTCGCACGATCCGGCCCGCCGAATTTCACGCTAAGATAGGTCTGGCGATCCATTCCTTCGACCGGCATATCGGGATTCAATTGGAAGGCCCGCCAACGAACGGCGATTGGCAGATTGGGGCGCAGCGCAAGGGCATCGCGCAGTCGTTTCTTGCCGATATAGCACCAGGGGCAAATTGGGTCTGAAAATATGTCAATTATCATCAGGTATATCCGTGTTTCTCGGTTTATTTTGTCCATGCCCTCAAAGATCGGTGCATATCCCGATAGATCAAGGGGCTAGATGCAAAGCTAACTTCAATTGCCGGTTACCAGCGCTTTCGCACCCCGTGTCATCAGGTCATCCGCGGATTCACCGGGAAGAAATTCGACAACAGCAGCATCGACCAGGATCGAGATGTCGCGGGTCACATCTTCGCCCAGGTCAAACTCGGATTTCTGTAAAATACCGGTGATCCGAAATGCTGCTTTCCGCGCTTCCGGATCGCGGGTAAAGGGCATCAATATCCCGAAAGTGGACGGGCCAATTCGCCCGATCATATCAGACAGACGGACCATGCCGTTGATCCAGTTTACGATCTGGGATGTCAGATGATCGGCGTGTTTCTTACTGTAATCGGTTGTAATCCTGGCGATACTGGGAACCGAGATAATGGCCAGGCAGACCGGTGTCTCCCTTTTTGTGGCGACGGCCAATTCGCGGGCCGCATGCTGGGTGAAAAAGGCCCCTGAATAGAGCAATTCAGCGTCACGATCCGCGGTTTTTGCTGACAACAGATCAAAATAGGGGTTTTGCACCCGATCCCTCAATTCACGCCGGACCAGCAGCATCTGCACATAGGTGGCAAGCAGTTCATAATCGCGGTCATGGGTGATGACCACATCCGCACCCTGGGCGTAGAGCGCCTTTTCCGTCGGATCGATATTGGGCTCTTTGACAATCAGGCTGGGCAGGTTGAACAGAACCGGATTGCTGCGAATGTGGTTGACGAGATAAACAACCTTCTCGCGGTCGTCGTAAAGTGTCGCCGTTACAATGACAGCACTGAAATCTTCCTGTTCCAGGCGCTCTGCCGCTCTATACGGTGACTGTTCCAGCACCGTATCTAGACCGGTCTTCAAGAGAGACGCATAAAGGTCGGCCTGATACTCGCTGGATTCCGAGACGAACATGACCCGGCGATGGGAACTTGTGGATGCATCAATGTCGAAATTGAGTTCGACATTCAGCCCAAACTCCGCACTGGTTTCGCACCTGCGCTGCAATTCCTGCCTCATATGGGACATACGCAGAATTGCGGGCACACGGGTTAACAGGGTTTCGTCCGTTGTTTCCCCTTCAAGCAAATCGGCTAATTGCAGATCGACACAGGCGTCCCTTATCTCGGTGGATTGAACCGCGTCGTAAAGGATGATTGGAATATCCTTTGTGGCGTCATCTTCTTTGAGCAGGCGGGCAACTTCCAGCTCTTCCAGAGGTTCACGAAACCGCCCAAGCAGAATGATATCAGGCTGCTCCGTTGCCGCCAGGGTCAGGATCGACTGGCGTTCCGCGACCTGAAACGCACCGTAACCCGCAGACCCGAGCGTCTTCACTTTGCGTAACCCCAAATTGGGGTTTCCGTCGCCTACAAGGATTTGAGCCAACTTAGACATTCAGATTCGCTTTCATCGCCCGGTCACGTCGGGGGTCTTTTCTAAATATTAGCATACTATAAGACGGGTCACACACAATGCTTCCAACTGTAAAACACACGAACAAGACCGGTTCGACAGAGGAAAGACTGTCAAAATGCAGTGTAACGCCACCTCAATGGTTGCAGGGGGCGAAAAGCAGCGGCACGATGCGCCAAAACCGACGCCAAACACGGGCCGGTGCAGCCTCTTTCAAGGGTGAATGACATGTCAGGGAAGAATCACATTTTCGACACGGATCTCGACAAGGTTGCGGCCAATCATGTGCCGTTATCCCCGGTCAGTTTTCTGAAACGTTCAGCGCTGGTTTATCCTGAGAAAGTTGCTGTTATTCATGGTGAACGGCGCATCACGTATCGTGAATTTAGGGACCGCGTGACGCTTTTTGCCTCTGCCCTCGAAAAACGCGGGATCAAAAAAGGCAGCACTGTTTCAATTATGGCGCCCAATGTTCCCGCCATGTTGGAGGCGCATTACGCGGTCCCCCTTGTCGGCGCCGTCCTGAACAGCATCAATACACGGCTGGATGCCGACACGATCCGCTTTATTCTGGAACATGGCGAGTCAGATTTGATCCTGTCGGATCGTGAACTCAGCCCGACGGTCAAGCTCGCGCTTGATCAAATGGATAACCCGCCCCCAGTCATCGATATTGATGATGATATGGTTTCCGGTGGCCATATGTTTGGGCAGATCGAGTACGAAGAGTTCCTGAAAACCGGGGATCCGGACTACGAATGGCAATTGCCGGAAGATGAATGGCAGGCGATATGCCTGAACTACACATCCGGAACAACAGGCAATCCGAAAGGCGTGGTCTATCACCATCGTGGTGCCTATCTGAACGCGTTAGGCAATGCGATTTCTTTCGGTTTGCGGCCGGATTCGGTCTATCTCTGGACGTTGCCGATGTTTCATTGCAATGGCTGGACCTATACCTGGGCGGTAACAATGATCGGTGGCACACATGTTTGTTTGCGGGCGGTTGATCCTGCCCTGATCTTCCCGTCGATCCGCGACAACAAGGTCACCCATATGTGTGGCGCACCAATTGTGCTCACCATGTTGATCCACGCGCCTGACAGCGCGAAATGCGCCTTTCCCCAAACGGTCGAGGTCGCGACAGGGGGGGCCGCACCGCCAAGTGCCGTGATTTCAGGGATGGAGGCAATGGGTTTCCATGTGACGCATCTCTATGGAATGACGGAATGTTACGGCCCTAGCGCCATCTGTGCCTGGCAGGATGAATGGGATGATCTTCCCGAAGAAGAACAGTCTTTGAAAGTCGCTCGTCAGGGGGTCGGTATGGTAACGCTGGAAGATCAGCGTGTTGTTGACAGTGAAACAATGGAGGATGTCCCGGCCGATGGTAAGACCATCGGTGAACTTGTTATGCGGTCCAACACCGTGATGCGGGGCTACCTGAAGAACCCGGACGCCACGGAGAACGCCTTTCACGGTGGATATCTGCATACCGGCGATCTGGCGGTCATGCATCCCGATCAGTATATCGAAATCAAGGACCGGTCGAAGGATATCATCATCTCCGGTGGTGAAAACATCTCCTCCCTCGAGATTGAGGAAGTCCTCTACAAACATCCCCAAATTATGGAAGCCGCCGTGGTCGCCAAGCCGGACGAGAAATGGGGCGAGACACCGTCCGCCTTTGTAACGCTTAAACCCGACGCAGAGGGCCAGGTGACGGAGGCGGATGTCATCGCATTCTGTAAGGAAAAAATGGCCCGCTTCAAGGCACCGACAAAAGTCACCTTTGGTCCGTTGCCCAAGACGTCCACCGGCAAAATCCAGAAATTCGTGTTGCGGGATCTGGAAGTCAATGATGGCTGATCCATCAACGTCTTTATTTTCACTAGAGGGTAAAACCGCGCTTGTTACCGGCGCATCCAGTGGGTTGGGGCGTCGTTTTGCGACCTGCCTTTCCGATGCCGGGGCCAATGTCATCCTGGCAGCGCGCCGCACGGATAAACTGGATGCTCTCGCAGAAGACTTGCGCTCAAAAGGCGGGACAGCAATTGCGGTCGCGATGGACGTCACCGATCAGTCGTCAATCGAAACCGCGGTTAAAACAGGTTGGGACGAAATGGGCCGGATCGATATTCTGGTCAACAATGCGGGCGTCGCGGTCACAAAGACGGCACTTGATCACGAAGAAAAGGATTGGGACTTCGTGATGGACACAAATCTGAAAGGCGCGTTCTTTGCCGCCCGGGCTGTCGCCAACCGCCAGGCAACTGATCAACAAGGCGGCACCATCATCAATATTGCTTCAATCCTGGGCGAGCGTGTTTTGAAACAGTTGGTGTCCTATGCCGCGGCAAAAGCCGGTCTGGTTCAAATGACAAAGGCCCTGGCCCTGGAATGGGCGCGCTATGACATTCGGGTCAACGCGATTGCACCGGGTTATATCATAACCGAGATCAACCGGGACTTTCTGACCGGTCACTCCGGCGATAAAATGCGGATGGGTGTCCCGATGCGGAAATTCGGTGAGGAGTCAGACCTTGACGGCCCGCTGCTCTTGCTTGCGGGTGAGGGATCACGCCTCATGACGGGGACCGTTCTAACCGTTGACGGGGGACATGTTCTTTCCATCCCCTAGCGCAAAACTGTATCCAAATTTTTAAAGAAGAGGATGTTATAATGATTGTGGATCACCGCACTTACACCTGTCACCCGGGCAAGCTGAAATCATTTGTCGATCTCTATGAGAAAATGGCCTGGCCCCTACAGATGAAATACCTGGAAAACAATCTGGGCTGGTACACATCGATGGATATCGGTCAATTGAACCAGGTTGTTCACCTTTGGGCCTTCAAAGATCTCGCAGACCGGGCCGAACGGCGCGCCAGAATGCAGGCAGATCCGGCCTTTGGTGCTTATCTGGCTGAGGCGACACAGTATCTGGTCTCAATGGAGAACAAGATTCTCAGCCCAACCGGATTCTTTGACCTGGACGGTCTGGTCGCCAAATCATAACCCAATCGAAACAGCTATAGTCAGGACCCGATTATGGATTTCTCTTTGCCCAGCGAGGTCGAAGAATATCGCAAGCGGTATCGCGAATTTGTCGACGCCGAAATACTGCCGTTGGAAAGCGATCCGGCTAATTACGACGCCCATGAAAACATCGATGAGACGGTGCTTAAGACCGTTCAGGAAAAGGTGAAGGCGGCCGGGCTCTGGTCCCCACAAATGCCGAAAGAGCGCGGTGGTCTGGGCCTGAATGTTCAGGGCATGGCGGCCTGTTATGAAGAAATGAACCGGTCTATTTTTGGCCCGGTTTGCTTCAATTGCGCGGCCCCGGATGACGGGAACATGTTCATCCTGAACCGGGTCGCCCGGGACGATCAAAAGGAAAAGTGGCTTCAACCCATCATCGATGGTGATGTTCGCTCCGCCTTTGTTATGACAGAACCCTCGCCAGGGGGTGGATCGGACCCCGGTATGATCCGTACAAAGGCAGAACGGCACGAGAATAAATGGGTGGTCCATGGACGAAAATGGTTCATCACGGGGGCTGAGGCCGCCACACATTTCATCCTGATCGCCAAGACGTCCGACGATCCGCGAAAAGGGCTGACGGCCTTTGCTTTTCACAAGGATCAGCCGGGATGGCGCATCATTCGCCGTATCCCGATTATGGGACCGGAGGAGCATGGCGGCCATTGTGAAATTGAGTTCGACGGGCTTGAGATTCACGACAACGACCGTTTGATGGAGGTTGGTGACGGATTGAAGTTGACCCAGATCCGGCTGGGAACGGCGCGCCTCACCCATTGCATGCGTTGGTTGGGGCTTGCCAAACGATCCCTGGAGATTGCCCAGGATTACATCACCGAACGCGAAGGTTTCGGGATCAAACTGGCGGATCGGGAGAGCGTTCAGTTGATGATGGGCTCTGCGGCAATGGATATTGAGCTTGGTCGTCTCTTGACCATGCGCGCGGCCTGGAAACTCGACCAGGGTGACAAGGCCCGGAAGGAGGTGTCCATGGCAAAAGTTCAGGTTGCCAATACCTTACACCGGGCCGTTGATACGGCAATTCAGCTTAACGGCGCGCGTGGATACAGTAAGGACACGCCACTGGAATGGATCTATCGCTATGCGAGACAGGCCCGTCTGGTCGATGGTGCGTCTGAAGTCCACAACATGGTTCTCAACCGTTTCTTCACCGCGGAACGGCAGGACTTCTGGAAATGGGGGCTTTGAGCAAACCCTGATGAGCAGTCTTTCTGATCCAGACGCGCTGAAGGCTCTTGAAACCTGGCTCGCTCGTGATTGGCGGGCCGATGCTGTGCGGGTTTCAGACACGAAAAAGCTGAGCGGCGGCGCAATTCAGGAAAATTGGGCGGCGACACTGGAAGTATCCGGTGGCGAGATGCATGGCATATTGGACACTGTGCTTCGCACAGACAGCCCGTCCGGGGTTGCGGTCAGTCACAGTCGCGCCCAGGAATACCTCTTGCTCAAGGCCGCCTTTGAGGCAGGCGTAATCGTGCCTGAACCCCTGGCATGCTGTGATGATCTTGATGGCACAGGCAAGCAGGTTGTTGTGATGCGCCGTGTCACAGGCATTGCCCTGGGTCAGAAAGTGGCGCGGGATACGTCGCTGGGTGGTGATAGAGAAGCGCTCGTCGAAACACTGGGGCGGCAACTGGCGCTGATACACTCAATCACACCTGCCACTCACACGTTTCCTTTTCTTCGCGCGCCTTCTGCGGATCACGCCATAGACGACATGTACAGGCATCTGGATGCTCTGCAGCAGCCCCGGCCGGCAATTGAATGGGGATTGAGATGGCTGGTAAATAATCGGCCCGCTCCGGAAGAAATCGTGCTGATCCACAACGATTACCGCACCGGAAACTATATGGTCGACGAGGCCGGTTTGACCGGGATACTGGACTGGGAATTTGCGGATTGGGGGGAACCGCATGTTGATATTGGCTGGCTAACAGCGATGTGCTGGCGTTTCGGTCAACGCCAGAACCAGGCGGGTGGCGTCGGCAGTCGGGATGCTTTTTACAAAGGCTATGAGGAAGCATCCGGTCGAAAAGTCGATCCGGAGCGCGTTTATTTTTGGGAAGTGTTTGCCCATATTCGGTGGGCGATCATCGCATTACAGCAAGGCGACCGGTTCCTCAAAGGAGGCGAACGGACCCTTGATATCGTGCTGACAGGCCGCCGACCCGCAGAATTGGAATATGAAATTTTGCAGATGACCAAGCCAGGGCAGGGATTACTGCCGGCGCAACACTGATAAAGGTGTGGGAGTTCACATGATACCTGACACGCCGGGTCGCAAAGACCTTTTGGAAACAGCGGCTGCGGCCCTGCGCGAAGAGATTGCACCGAGCCTCAAGGGTGAGCAAAGGCTAACCGTTCTTATGGCGATCAGTGCCATAGATACCGCGTGTCGGGATCTGGAGGTCGCTCCTGAGCTAGACCAAATTCAGGCTGAAAGCCTGGTTGGATTGGGGTTTGAAGGGGATGATCCTGCCGTTTCCCTGACACGGGAAATTCGAAACGGTGAATTTGACAAGGGCGCAGGGTCCAAATCCCTTCATGAGGTCTTGATGAAGGATGTCATTTTGCGCTGTCAAATCAGCAACCCGCGCTATCTGATGGTTGCAGAAGATGACTGGAACAACAGACCCACTGATTGATAATTCAACCACGTTCGGGAAGCGCCACCCTTGCATATTTCCGTGGTTTGCCGCATACACCCTTCGGTCGGCGATGTGTCACAGTATTCATCCCGGCCTTTTCACTGATTTGAGCAACTTGCTGGAAAACGTATGTCGAAAGAAGACTTGATCGAACTCTCTGGAACTGTTCTGGAAAAACTGCCCAATGCCATGTTCCGGGTTAAGCTTGAAAACGATCATGAGATTATTGCCCATACCGCCGGAAAAATGCGGAAGTTCAGGATCCGTGTAATGGTAGGGGACAAAGTTGATGTTGAAATGACCCCCTATGACCTGACAAAGGGCCGGATTACCTTCCGTCACAAATAAGACTGCTTGTCAGAACGGCCGGCGCTAAAGCCGCCGTTCCACCCTCGACAACGCATATGCCACCCAGATCCCGATGCTGCCGTAGACGATGTTCTGCCACGTGCCGCCTTGCCAGCTTCCTGACAGAGAGATGGCAAGCGCCATCAATGGTGGTCCACTCAGGCTGCCAATATTAGAGCCCTGCATGACCATACCATTCATCGCCCCCACCAGATCAGGTCTGGGCGCATGAACCGGGGCCGCAGCAAGGATTGTTCCCGGTATTAATCCGCCAATCGCGCTAAACAGAAACGCCATAATCAGTCTCATGTCGGTTTCCGTGGCATCCGCGAGGCTGATATGGGCAGACAGCATCATGCCGCAATACGCGACCGCCAGGATAAGCGGTCTGGGCAATCCCCGCGCCAGCAACCAGCCGGCTGCAACATTGCCAATCATATTCGCCGCCACAATCAGGGCGGTGTACAACGATGCGACCTCCAGGCTGAACCCCGCTCTTTCAATAAAAAATGTCGGCAGCCATGACATGAAGGCCAGAAACTGAACAGAGTATAAAAGGAAACAGGCGGCCAACAGCCAGGCACCTGGCCGGGCCAGGATCATCTTGAGACCGGTCAGCGGACCGATTGGACTCTGTGGCATCTCCCGGGGTTGCCATGCGCCGGGTCTTGTCATGTACAACAGGCACACAACGCCTAGAATGGCGGTCCCACCGGAAACAAACCATAATCCACGCCAACCCTGATCAGGCAGAATCAGGGGTGCCAGCAACATGCTGATCGCCATACCACCCGGCACCCAGGCACCCCAAAATCCGAAGGCAAGATTTCGATCTTTCGATAGAACAGATGTGGTGATCAGACGGGGGACAGAGACCGCCAATCCGATGAAGCCCAGGCTTTCCAATCCCCTTGTTGCCATAAGCAGCCAAGCGTCTTCCACAATAGCGCCCGAAAGTGAGCCAGCCGCAAGTGCGACCAAACTGAGGGTAACGGCACGGCGTGGTCCCAATCTGTCAGAGAAAATCCCGATGATCGCGCCCAACGCGGCCCCCGCATAGGTGAAGAGGGAAGCGACCCAACCGGCCGTAACGAGTCCCATTTCCAGATCGTCACGCAGGGCTGGTATTGATGGAGGAACCTTGCCGATCTGCATCCCACCGATAAAGCCAATCAACAAGGCAAGCGCGACGATGTCCCAACGGCTTTTTTCCATCTCTGTATTTGACATCCTGGAGAGTGATGGGTCGTGAGGTGGCGTTGGCACGGATAATTCCAGTACAGTTTTGGCATGGTATTTTGACCAGAATGCTCGATTTACCGGATTGCCGGTGCAGGCGCAAATATGTCAGCTTTCCCTGGCATCCAAACAAATCACGACGAATGAAGGGGCCACCGAACCATGGGGCTGTCAGAGCGCGTTACACTTCAAGCAGAACGATCTATGTCGGCCCGGGACCGAATTCAGGAGCTGGTCTTGAAGACACCGTGCCTGCCGTCTCGTTCGAACCGGGAAGGGGGATCGCAACTCTTCTTCAAGGCCGAAAACTTTCAGACCACAGGATCCTTTAAACTCCGTGGGGCTTCGTCAAAGCTTACAACCCTTCCCACTGACCAACCCTTGATCACGGCATCATCGGGGAATCACGGCATCGCCTGCTCCCACACAGCACAGAAGACAGGGCATAACCTGACCGTCGTCTTGCCCGAAAATGTCGCCCGGGAAAAGTTGCGTAAAATCGAAAGTTACGGCGTCACAACAATTCTCCATCCAGGTGATTCCGGCAGGGCGGAACAGCATGCCCGTAGTCTGGCGGAAAATGGCGGATACACCTATGTCTCCCCCTATAACGATGCAGATGTCATTGCTGGGCAGGGGACCATCGGTCTGGAACTGTTGGACCAACTGCACCGCATCGATAACATATTCGTCTCTATGGGCGGAGGCGGATTGATCTCCGGCATTGCATCTGTCGTGAAATCCGCATCCCCGGCAACCAGGATCATTGGCGTCAGTGCAAGGAACTCTGCTGCGCTCTCGGCGAGCATGCTGGCCGGTGAAATCGTTGAAACAGACCATCTCGACACATTGGCGGACGGGTGTGCAGGCGGGGTCGATGAGGGGGCCATTACACTGCCGCTCGCGATGGAACTTGTGGATCATCAGGTCATCTGCGGCGAAGAACAGATCGCAACCGCGTTAAAGACACTTGCCTGGGATGAGAAGATGCTGGTCGAGGGCGCGGCGGCAATGGCGCTTGCAGGCTTTGAGGCAGAGAAAGACCGCTATGCCGGTGAGGTCTCAGTCATTCTTCTCTGTGGTGCGAATTTCGACCAGGTGAAAATACAATCCATTTTATGCGGCTAGGTGGGGACCCTACACCGATATTTATCGTTGAATGGAAAGTATGAAATTCCGTGAAAACAGGGCTTTTCCGCCTATCGGGGCTTGCCCCACTTCCTGTGAAACCCTTCACTGTAATCACTCAACTATTATTGCAAACCGCCGGGTTCTTTCATGAAGATAGCCTCTGTTGAAGCAATTAAGCTGGAGATACCGTTTACCACTGGAACCAGCGATGGTGCCGGATGGGCGGGCAACAAATGGCCTAACCTGTCGACCTGTCTGGTCAAGGTTACGACGGATATCGGACTGGTGGGATGGGGTGACGCATTCTCCTATAACTGCCTGCGGCCGGTTTGCGCGGTTGTAGAGGACATGATTGCGCCCGCCGTCATCGGTCGTTCGATCTGGGATCGGGCCCTCATTCATGAAGACCTGCAACGGGGCATGCATCTTTGGGGGCGTTACGGGATCACAATTTTCGGGCTAAGTGGCCTGGATATCGCCCTTTGGGATTTGCAAGGCAAGGCGACCAAGCAACCGCTTTACCAGATGTTAGGGGGTGCGAAACGGACGGTTCTTCCAGGCTATGCCAGCCTGTTTCGTTACGGCGACAGAACCCAGGTCGAAGAGCGGACACAGGCCGCCCTGGATCTTGGTTACAGGGTCATCAAATTGCATGAGATTGACCCCGAAATGCTGGCCGCGGCAAGGTCGGTCACGGGGCCGGACATCCCGATCATGGTGGATACCAATTGCCCCTGGACACCCACCAAGGCCCGGCAACAGATCAACGCCATGAAGCCTTATCATCCATATTGGGTCGAGGAACCGATTTTCCCGCCAGAAGATTTTGAGGCGCTGGCACAGATACAGGCCGAAACCGGTGTTCCCATTGCTATCGGCGAGAATGCCTGCACTTCCGTCGAGTTCGACAAAATCCTGAGGGCCGGTGCCGCGCGATTTGTTCAACCCTCGGTGACCAAAGTTGGCGGGATCACCGAATTTGCAAAGGTTTGCACCTTGGCCGACCATTACGGTGTGACGGTCAACGCCCATTCGCCTTATTTCGGTCCGGGGTTTATAGCCTCGCTCCACCTGACCGCAGCCTTGACGCTTGAGGCCTGGGTTGAACGTTTCTTTCTGAATATCAAAGCCAGCCTGTATCCGGACTTTACAGATGCTGATAAAGACGGAAACTTCCATCTTCCAGACGGTCCAGGGCTTGGTATTGAACCGGAAGCCTCAGTGATAGAGAAATACCGCGTCGAATAAACCATAGCATGACCTTTACGGTCGATTATCAGGGAGAGAGTGATGCCGTTCTACAAGGCAGATCAGCTAAAAAATGTTGCAGGATCCATTATCAAGGCATCAGGAAGCACCGCTGAAGAGGCGGAAATTGTGTCTGACCATCTTGTAACCGCTAACCTGCGCGGTCATGACAGCCATGGCGTGGGCATGGTTCCCAAATATATCGATTGTTTCAATGCCGGTCTGGTTAACCCGAACACCGCGGCAACCTGCACCAATGACGGTGGATCGATCCTGCAATTTGACGGCGGTAAAGGATATGGTCAGCGGGTCGCCAAGGACGCTACCGAGGCAGCGATCGACCGTGCCAATGAATCTGGCCTGGCGCTTTATACACTAAGCAATGCGTTCCATGTCGGGCGCATCGGCGCTTATGGTGAGATGTGCGCCGACGCCGGTCTGGTTTCCCTGCATTTCGTGAATGTCGCCGACCATACACCCAGTGTCGCCCCGTTCGGCGGAAGCGATGCGCGGTTGATCACCAATCCGATCTGTATTGCCCTTCCGGGGGCCGGCGATCAGGAACGTATCATTCTGGACATGGCGACCAGCAACGTTGCTTTGGGCAAGGTCAGGGTTGCCTATAACCGTGAGGTCCAGATGGCAGAGGGCCTGCTGCTGGATCCGGATGGCCAGCCCACAACGGATCCGGGCGTGATGTTCCCCGACCTGCGCGGCGCGTTGACACCGTTTGGCGAGCACAAAGGGTCCGGTCTTGGTTTGATGTGCGAATTGCTGGGCGGCATGCTGAGCGGAGGCAAAACAATTCATCCGGGGAATGAGCGGCTCGACGGCATCATCAACAACATGTTCGGCATTGTCGTGGATCCCAATCGTCTGATAAGCGCGGATCATTATACAAGTGAGTTGCAGGCCATTGTTAATCACGTCAAAGCGTCGCGCGCACAGGATCCGGCAAAACCGGTAATGGTCGCTGGCGATCCCGAAAGAAAGTCCACAGCGAACCGATTGGCAAATGGCATTATGCTGGACGACAACACCTGGGAACTCATCCTCGCAGCCGGTGAGAGCCTGGGTCAAAGCCGTGAAGCAACCAATGCCATGGTCAGTTGATCGATGTGATCAGAAACCGGGAGTGCCGGAGGGCAGGGCAGTTTGATGGATGATTTCTATCAGAAGAACCTGGCCTTTCTTCGTCCTTTCTTGCCCCGGGCCGTGGCGGATTACCTTTCAAGTGATGTTCAGACAAAAGCCAACCTGACCGGAGGGGAAACCGGAGAGGACTGGAACATTCAGCTGGGGGAAAACATCCTCTATCCTTTCGGTGCAAAACACTATGCCGAAAAACAGGTTGAGGCCTTCCTCGAAAATCCGGTCCGCCGCATCAGTTTCATCGCGTCCAACTTCCTTTTTTCGGAAGACCAGACGGGAACCAGAGATGAACCGGGAGCATTTCAGGAACGTCCCCTGGATGCGGATCGACTGATCAAAGACCTCCCGGATCCGGAAGAATTCATTGCGGCAGGGGCTGCGGCGGAATTGTTGCGCGCGGTCGACCAGCAGATGCTCCCCTGGTTTCCGCAGGAAACATCAGGCCATCTGATCTGCCTAGGGCTTGGACTTGGTCTGCAATTGCCCCTTCTGATAAATCAGATTCCGTTCCGGGATCTTGTGATTGTCGATCCAAATCCGGAGTTTCTGCGTTTCAGCCTGTCTGTTGTCGACTGGCCCAATCTGATCCATGCGTTGAAGGAAAGGGGTGGACGGCCATATTTTGTAATCGGCAACAAACCCGACCAAATGGTGCTGGAAATCGAAGGCGCGTTAAGAGGCGCTCAATACACCCGGATCGATGGCACCTACATCTTTCAACACTATGCCGCCAGCCCGCTACCCGATGTCATCCGTCAATTGCAGGAAAAGAATGCCGTTCTGGAGAGAGGGCGAGGGTTCTTCGAAGACGAAATCCTTATGCTGCAAAATACCCTGGCGAATTTTGGCGGCAGTGCAGGAAAAATTCTGACTGGAAAAAAGCACTCTGTATCACCCAAGGGGACGGCCATCATATTGGGAAGCGGCCCCTCCGCCGACAACTCAATTGAAACGGTTAACGATCTGGTGAAACAGGGTTTCCCCTTAATCACGGCCGGGACCGGACTTGGTGTGGCATTGCGGAACGGATTCATTCCGACATTCCACTGCGAAATCGAAAACACGAACCGCATTCCAGATGTGCTGCGGCCCTTGGCGGAAATGCACGACTTCTCACCCATCACCCTCATCGCGCCATTCAGCGTGCATCCCGGTGTAGCAGCTTTTTTCAAGAAACGTGT
The DNA here is from genome assembly GCA_963691885.1 of Alphaproteobacteria bacterium. Taxonomy (GTDB): domain Bacteria; phylum Pseudomonadota; class Alphaproteobacteria; order UBA8366; family Aestuariispiraceae. The sequence goes on along the minus strand of OY829843.1, from coordinate 4,164,334 downwards.
ATTTTATTACAGGGACTCTCACATCAATACGCGTTTGTTCGCGAAGCGGGAAGACGTGATGTTCCTGTCGGGGCCGACGGTGACCAACCTTGCCTGCCGCTCTGCAATCGCCTTGAATTTTCAAGAGCTTGTACTCTTTGGTGTAGATCTTGGTGCAAAGTCACCAGACCAGCACCATTCCAAATCTTCGGTCTATAACACGGTTGATGACAGTTACTTCAAGTCTGGCCGGGGCATGGATGCGCTGGAAATACAGGTCAATGGGAATTATGGAAAGCCAGTTTATACAAGCCGGGCCTTCCTTTATGCCCGAAACTTCTTTGAACTGCTTCTGTCCCAAAACAAAGACATCGTTGTTTTGAATGCCAGCGACGGAATCTCAATTGCGGGCACAGAAGCCATGCGCGCCGCTAAGGTATCGGCTCATCTGAGAGGGGCAGGAACACTTGGTGGGGATACTATCGCTGAGCTTGCAGACATCACCAATCAGTCCGAAACAGTCTCGCACGCGTTGAAGGAATATCTGGCCCAACTAGAGGACTGGCAGCAGGGTTTCATCAGAGCGATTGAAACAGACCATACCAGTCTCGACCCTCTACAGGATGCGGTGCTTGATTTGATTAGTGAAGCGGGAACCGGTGAAGTGCACAGCCCCGCGGCCGCCGTTCAGGCAACGTTTTCCGGCTCTATTCTGAGCATCTTGCAACTGGCCTATGTGCTGGACCGTCGCATAGCTGAACCGGAAAGAGAAAATTTCCTGCTGGTGCTCAAACGGACTCTGCTCAAAACTGTCTCTGACGCGGTTAAGCAGGCTGAAAGCCTTGCGCAGCGTTGATAGGCAAATTGTATGTGAAGGGAAGGGATCCAGTATGCGATTTAACCGATACACGGGTATGGCCTTTGCTGGTCTTCTCACCCTGGGACTCGCCGCCTGCGAAGAGGGCGTACCGCGGGTTGTAGAGATGAGCCAGAATGACAATGGAACCCGTACTTTCCTCGCTCAGGCGGTTCAGAAGGGACCAATTCTGGTGTCCTTTTTTCCAAGGAATGTTGCTGCTACAGGGTTCGAAGAGCGCACTATAGAGGTGATGAATGACAATGCCGCTCAACCCGTGAAAACCATCTTCACCAGCAACAGAGGGCAGGCTTGGGACCAGGTACAGGTGATTTACTGGTTTGGTGCACCCAAATCCAGATCGGGCAGGGATCTTTGCGGCGGCCCAGCACCTGATATATCCGAACGGGATGGAAAAGAGATCAAGATAATTGGCGTTTTATGCCAGGGAAATAAGCTGGAGGCCGAGGCCCATGGCTGGATTGCATCCGACACGGCAGCGGAGGATGAACCCTATCGTCAACTTATTGGAAGTTTCACCAAGGCCCTGTTCAAACCGCCCATTACCCGAAACTAGGGGCGCCGAGCTCAGGATGCTGTTTCGGTCGCCGGAGCCATGGAAACAGGTTTTGGAGACGGCTGCAGTGCCGTGATCGCACGTTCGGGCATTGTTTCCTCCGGTGTCAGGAACAATCCATGGGCCGCGATTGCATCGCCCAGCCGCTCACTGCTTGTCACAGATGCCAGCCAGGGTGACAGGATCGGTCCCACCACCAGGGGCAAGAACCACAGGGCGGAATGCGGCACAAAGGCAATCAGGAAACCCAACAGAGTGAGACCAAACACAACAACCGGCGCAAGCCGCTTGAAACTGGCTTTTACACTGAGACCGTGACTTTCACGGTTCTGGGACTGCCATCCCTTGTTACGTCCCGTAAAGACAGACAAGATGAAACCAGTCTGCAGGACCATCATGACCGGGGCCATCAGGATCGACTGGAAGATCTCAAGGAACAGGCTGACCAATATGCCTGCCCGGCGGCCATAGCCTTCGCGCTCACGCCGCGACAGCATCAGCACAAATCCACCAAATACTTTCGGCAGGATCAGCATCGCCATGATTGCTGCGAACAGCACCAGGGCCGAACTGTTTGACCCGTTGGGCAGAAGTGAGAAATGGGCGGAACCGGGCCCATGATAGGAGAGGGTAGGATTGCAACGCAGGATCAAATCGATCACCGACATGACAATAAAAGCCAGCCATAGCGGTGAGGCGATATAGGACATAATCCCCGACAGGAGATGCAGGCGACTGAGCGGGTTCAGGCCTTTCTGCCCGATGATCCGCATATGCTGCAGATTGCCCTGGCACCAACGGCGATCCCTGACTGCATAATCAATCAAAGTCGGGGGCACTTCTTCATAGCTGCCGTCGCCAACAGGGATGTTCCAGACCTTATAACCGCCGCGACGGATATAGGCGGCTTCGACGAAATCATGGCTCAAGATTTCCCCGCTCAACGGTCCGGTCCCGGACAGGGTCGAAAGGGAACAATGCTCAAAGAAAGCACGCGTGCGAATAATCGCGTTGTGACCAAAATAATTGGCGTCTCCCAACTGCCAGAAACTGACCCCGGCATTGACGATTTCCGCTGTGGAGCGAGCTGCAAATTGTTGCAAGCGTCCAAAAACCGAGCGCGCGAGAATGGGACGGGGCACGGTTTGAATAATTCCCGCGGCCGGATTCGCATCCATCAACAGCGCCAGATCCCGTAGCAAGCGACCGGACATCAAGCTGTCAGCGTCGAGCACGACCATCGTGTCATAGTGGTGACCCCAGCGACGCCCGAAATCCTCGATATTTCCGGCTTTGCGGCCGGTGTTGAGGTCCCGACGGCGATAATGCAGGTTTTCAGGGTCAATGATTGTCTTGAGGCGCGCAAATTGCACCAGTTCCTGTTCTGCAAGGGACAGGTCCGTGGTGTCGCTTAACAGGAAGAAATCGAACTTCGCCATGTCCTCTGGCGTATCGGCGCAACTTTCCAGCAGGGACCGCCAGGTTGCTTCCAACCGCAGAAATGTCCGTTCAGGGTCCTCATTATGGATCGGCATTACGATTGCGGTTTTGCATTCAATCGGCTTGGCCCGATCCAGACTGTCCAGTATCGGGGCTGCCAGCCCCTTCACATTGCGCGAGAACGCAAGGGATGTAAGGCCGATGATGGCGTTCCAGAACCACATCGCGATCCAGATCAACGTGATGGAGAATACCCCCATCATGCCCAGTTCCAGACCCGACACGCCGCCAGACCTGATGATGGTGTAAAAGGCGTAGGACCCTAGTAGGGTCAGAGCCAGTACCGGAACCGCAAACAGCAGGCGGCGCAATTTCACATTTATGCCGACCACAGATAGCTCCAGGTTTCACTGATTGGATTGTTATTCTCAAGAAGGGTCACGGCGACCTCTGCCCGTTCCGGATTATCGGCCATGAAATTAAAACGGACTTCTATTTCGCCATTTTCCAGCAAATCAATTTCCGTTGCCCCTGCCATACCGAACCGGCTTTCTACCCGCACTGACAGATTTTCCTCTTCCACGCGATCGGCCAGGGACTGATCATCTGGACCGTCCGCAAACCGAACCCGGGCGCGCAGATACGACGGGTCGCGCGCTCTGTCCAGTATTGAAATATGGCCAAGGCCAGAAACGGCCGGCGATGTGTCACGTTCGACGAGGCGATCAACCGAATCAATTGAATAGGCCAGATCAATCGGGACCCCGGCTTTGACAGGGGTTTCAGGCACCCAATAGGCCCCGATATTGTCAAAATCCTCGTCCGTGCTGCCAATTTCCAGCAATTCAACATGCCCTTTGCCCCAGTCCATCTTCGGGGTCACCCAATAGCCGGGGCGGCGGTGATAGCGTTTTTCGGGATTGGCATAAACGATTTCGCGCTTTTCACGCTGAAGCAAACCGAAGCCCTGCGGTGAATCGACGAAATGCTGGGTCAGCTGAACACCCCGACGTCGGACAAGCGGCCGCCAGATCTGTTGTCCGTCCTTGGTGACAATCTGCAATCCGTCGCTGTCATGCATTTTTGGGAACGCAACCTGATCGCGACCGACACGTTCCGTATCGCCGGTAATATACATGCTGGTCAGCGGGGCACAGCCGAGCTTTTCGATATCGCGTCTGGGAAATAGACGGGCTTTCACCTCAACCCGAGACTCGTCATCAGGTTCGATTCGAAATTCGTAGGCACCGGTCAGGCTGGGGCTATCCAGCAGAGCCAAGACCGACAGGGCTTCACCCTGACCTGGAACGCCTTTAAGCCAGAATTCCCGGAAATCCGGAAACTCTTCTGGCTCCGGCATCCCTGTGTTCAGGGCAATACCCCGGGCAGAGAGGCCATATTGTTGGTGGCGACCAAGGAACCGGAAATAGCTGGCCCCGTGGAAAACGACCAGTTCGTCTTTCCAGAAATGTTCTTCATGCAACGGATAGACAACCTTGAACCCGCTGTAACCACCGGCCTCTCGCAATGCGTCCGGGTTTTCCAAGCCGCTAAGATCGAACACGGAGGGGTCATAGGGCAGGGGGGTGACCTGGCTGTTCTGGATTGTGTTCAGATCGACCAGGCGATTGGCATAAACACCTGGCTTGATCATATGCACTTCGTATTCAGACTGTCCGCGCCAGAGCGCCGCGTCACCCCGGAACTTGATCCGGGTGAATTCGGCTGGCGTCATATTCCGTAATCCGTCTGATCCGGTCAGGGGACGCTCTTCATAGGGGTTGCGTGACAGCGTCTCAGCAACCGCGATCAGGTCATCGTAATTGGCGACTTTTGCCCCGACACGACGTTCCTGAGCTGCCTGATCCGCAAAACAGGACACTGGCCAGAACGGATAGGTCGCCAGTCCCAATACCCCGGTCAATAAGGCACGCCGCGACCAACCCTTACCGGAACGCACAGCCATGGACGGCGCATTCTCTGAAGAGGGCGTATAACCATTTGAATTTTCAGGGATATTAGAAACGAGAGGAATCCTTTGCTGACCTGACCTATACATTGGTACGAGTTTGACCAGAATTACGACCAATTCTCGCCATAACACAGGCAGAATTGTGACGTTAACAGACAAGTTTAGTAACAACTTCGTGACGCGGTATTTATTGGTTTTCAACGTGATTTTTGGATACGTGTAATGTTTGAACTATGGCGGTCCCGGTCAATTCCAAGAAGGCCCTGCATTTCTTGGTATTTCAGCGCGCAAAAATAGGGTCTAGCAAAGCATGGCGTCACAAGCGGTGGATAATCCGAAATCAGCAAACCCACCTGCGAAGCGGGTCCGGGACCCCAGGCTCGATTTCTTTCGTGGTGTGGCAATGCTGATCATTTTCGTGGCCCATGTCCCCGGGAATATCTGGTCCTGGTTCATTCCGGCCCGGTTTGGTGCCAGTGATGCGGCCGAAATGTTTGTCTTCTGCTCAGGGTTTGCCGCCGCGATTGCCTATGGCGGGTCATTCGCACGGGCAGGCTTCTGGGCGGGGACGGCGAGGGTCGTTCATCGTATCTTCACGCTCTACATCGCCCATATCATGCTTTTTCTGGCGGTTGCGATTCTGGTGTACATCGCCTCAAACGTTACATTCCTCGAGAAGGACTACATTTCGGGCCTTGCCTTGAACCCGTTCTTCAGGGATCCGGGGCAGCAGCTTGTCGGCCTGTTCACGCTGACTTATGTGCCGAACTATTTCGACATTATGCCGATGTATATGGGTGTGCTGGCCCTGATGCCACTGATCATCCTGTTCCAGCGGGCGCACACCGCACTCGCCTATGCATTTGTCATTATTCTCTATGCGCTTCAATGGAACTTGCAATGGGATTTCCCCGCAGCGCCGTTCAATGAGAAATATGTCTGGTTCTTCAATCCTCTGGGATGGCAGCTTCTGTTTTTTACCGGTTTTTTCTTGAGCCGGGGCTGGCTGAAACCGCCGCCGATCAATCCGCTCTTTATCGGGATTGCAATCGCAATTGTCATTCTGGGGTATGTGACCGGAAACTGGAATTTCATGCGGGCCTTCCCGGAATTCAAAGAGTTTCGCGACCTCATCAAACCCTATGTGCTTGGAAAAACTGATTTCGGTTTGTTGAGATACGCACACTTCCTGGCACTCGCCTATCTCTGTGTGGCGCTGTTGAAGGGGCGTGAACAGATCCTGTTTGCCCGTATCTTCGACCCGATCCGGAAAGTAGGCCAACAGGCATTGGCAACATTCCTGTTCTCTATGTTCCTCTCGCGGGTGGCCGGGATGGCAATCGACTATTTCGGCAAGGATAGCTGGGTTGTCTCCGCCATCAACATTGTTGGTCTGTCGCTGGTGATCGGTCTGGCCTATCTGGTCGGCTGGTTCAAATCTGACCCCTGGCGCAAACCGGCACCCAGTACGGCACAGGCAAATCCCAAAGCTCAATCACAAGGGTCCGGGTCCGGCTTCAGAACCGCCGCTGCAGAGTAAACCAATGGAGCAGCTTTGGTTCCAAATCCGCTATGGCGCAGGTTCTAGTGTACTATTGCTGCTGGCCTTTCTGATCTTTTGTCCGGGTGCAGTGAACGCATCAGAGACTACCTCCAGGTTACTGGAAAGTCAGAGTTTTTTGAGCGAGGCGCTAAAAGGACCGCTCAATTATTCAATTTATCTGCCCCCCGGTGCAGAGGCGGCATCACAGGCCTATCCGGTTCTGTTCCTTTTGCACGGTCTCGGTGGCAGTGAGAAGGATTGGGTGCGGGCAGGGGGTGTCAGGAAGACCACCGACCGCCTGATCAAATCGGGAGAAATCAATCCCCTGATCATCGTTATTCCAGACGGGGCAAGCAGCTGGTATGTGAATTCCGCCGCCCGTAAGGGACCCGGTGACTATGAAACAGCCCTTTTGAGAGATCTCCCAGACCATATTGAAGCCTCATATCCTGTACGCCAGGACAAACCCGGACGGTCCATCGGCGGCCTTTCCATGGGGGGCTTCGGGGCGGTGCGGCTGGGCCTGATTGATGTTGACCGTTTTCCCTCCATTGTCAGCCTCAGCGGCGCCATTGTGCGCGATGATACACCGGACCACCCGGTCTCAAACCAACAAATCAAGCTGTTCCGGCAAGCTTTCGGTGTGCCCTACGACAAGTCGCATTTCAACCGGGACAATGTCTTTTCACTGGCGGAACGGGTTAACGAACGGGTGAAAACCGGAAAAGCAGAGTGGCCACAGATGCTGTTGGTCGTCGGTGATGACGACTATTTCAAACTCTATCGGGGGGCATTCCATTTCTTTGACCACATGCGCGGCCTAAAAGCGCCGGTGGAACTGCGAATCAACGACGGCAAACACACCTGGCCCTATTGGAACCGGGAACTTGCCCGCCTGCTCAGATTCGCCAACGCGTATTTTGAGTAAGATCAGATCACACGCGGAACGGAGTGAAGATCAAATTCCTCGACATCATAAGCCACAAGCGATTCGTAGTGTTCCTGTATGTCAGATCGGAAAAGACCGTTTACGATCCCGTTAATGGCCCGGGGCAGGGCGTATTTCAACCCGTTCATACCCCCGCCACTGAACCCCAGACTGAGGGTCGACCCAAAGGTGAAATGATGAATGTCTGACAGCCAAGGTGCCTGGCCCTCTGTCTTTTCCGTCAGTTCAAAACCGGGCCCAAGATATGGATAGGCACCAAGCCCTTCGTTCTCTTGACCTGCCTCTGGTGTATAGCGATCTGACCAACGCGCGATCATCTCCTGAAAAGCGGCCAGTTCCGGGCGTTGTTCAATAGCCACTTCAAAGCCCGTTCCGCAGATTATGTAGTCAACTTCGAATCTGCCTTTTGGCGTACCGATCGCCACGTGATCGCCTTTATCTTCCAGGTTTTGCCAAGGCGCACCGGTAACAAGGGTGAAACCCTCGTTTTGTGCCGTCCGCATCACTGTTTCTGCTGGCGGTGGTTCCCGCAATGAGATGATGTGGTTCATCAATCGCCACCGCCATTCATCAGGTAAATCAGCGAAGCCACCCAGAAAGCCAGATTTTTCCAGATGCTTATAGGGCTGAACCCGATGCAGATCGTTACGGCGCGTAAACAGATGGACCGACTTTGCGCCCGCCTCCAAGGCGGTTGCGGCCTGGTCAAAAGCTGATGCGCCAGCCCCCAAAACAGCTATCTGTTTGCCTTTCAGGGCGGCAAACTCAATATCAGTTTCCGATGCATGGGCATACCGTGTCTTTGCCAAATTGCGGGACACGATATCAGGGATGTGCCATTGGCCCGCCCCATCAACACCCGTTGCCAGAACCAGCTTACGGGTCGAAACACTCCTGACCCCGTCCGGACCTTCGAGCGTTAAATCGAACCAATTTTCAGATCGTTCCACTTTCGTCAGGCGCGTGCGGTTTTGAACCGGTAGGTCCAGAACGTCCCGCAACCAGAGCATGTAGTTCTGCCAATCCTGATTCGGGATCTTGTTAAGATTATCCCAGGCGTCTTCGCCCCATTGCGCCTCGTACCAACGCCGGAAGGTGAGGGAGGGAATACCCAAATCCGGCCCAATCAAGTATTTGGGAGAGCGCAGGGTAAGCATTCGGGCAAAGGTCATCCAGGGACCTTCAAACCCGTAGTCTGCTTCGTCAATCACAAGGATATTGTCGACTTGCTCCCGTTTCAGACCGGCGGCGATCCCGATTCCCGAGTGACCGGCGCCAACGATCACCACGTCAAAGACCGATTGACCGTCTGGACGCGTTAGCTGCGGCATCCATCGCTTAAACGGGTACGCAAGGGTGCCCAGGTCCCGCACAATCTCCGCCCGCAATCGCGATAATCCGTCGCTGGTATCCTGTGTCTGCATCTCAACCGGTGTAGCGATATTCCGAAGTCGTCAGGATGCGCGAATTCCCACACGGGTCAATCCCGGCGGACCGGCTGAGACAATACGCCTGTTTCGATGGTTCAACCCTGAGAAGGCTAATCAACCAGATCGCGATACGCATGCCATGACGCATGGCCGATGACAGGCAGTATTACAACGAGTGCCGTGAAGAGCGTAACGGCGCTGAGTGCCGTCACGCCAACCAGAATCAATCCCCAAAGCAGCATCGTCAGTGGATTGACCATACAGGCCTTGGAACTGGTGATCATTGCAGTCACGAAATCCGCATCATGGTCGAGGAGGAACGGAAAGGAAATAACACTGATCATGAAGGCGAGAACTGCCAGGAATCCGCCCATCAAGCCGCCGATGATCAGAAATGGGATGGTTTCTGTGGTGGACAGGAACATCTCAACCATCTCAAGCGCGTTTACATCCTTCAAGCCAAAGAACAGCGCAAACAATAGCATCGCGAGCTTAAGCCAAAAGATCATCAAGAGATTCAGGACGATCCCCATCATCGCTGTCTGTTTGCCACCATGCCGCGTGAAAGCAGTCAGGATGGAGGCTTGTTCCAGCGGAATATCTTTCTCGATCCGTCGCGAGATATCGTAGAGTCCGATGGCCGCCAGGGGCCCAAAAAACAGAAACGCACAGACAATAGGGAAGACCAGAAAACTCGCATCAAAAACGGTCAGTAGCAAAACCAGGAAAATCCCGCCAACTGCATAGCCCCCCCAAAGAACAGACCATAGCTCCAGCTTTTCTGGTAATCGTGCCACCCTTTATTGAGCCAGGACCACGCCTGATCGGTGGCAACCGAGCGGATTGGCGGCACTCTGACATGCCAGTCCTTTTCCGACCGTGTGGTGGTGTTTTCGGGGGTTTGCTCTGTAGCGGCCATAGCGCCCGTTCTCCCTGATCCTTCTTCGCACTTCAACTAAGGACAGTTTTCTTAGCCTGGCATTTATAAATCGCGATTCCTTCTGAAACATTGATCTATCGCAATGCAACAAAGATCGACGCTGTTCATTTTAACCTCGTCCTGAACCCAAAATTTTCAGGACAGGTCCAAACCACTGTTCAAAAGGGGAATAAAAAATGTCCAGCGCAACCGCTGTTTCTGGCGGCAAGCTCTCCGACATGCCGGGCTATAACGAAGACATCGTTCGCGTCTTTACGATTGCAACTGTGTTCTGGGGTGTTGTCGCTTTTCTGGTCGGCACGGTGATCGCACTGCAGCTCGCTTTTCCGGCACTTAACTTCGGTGAATATTTGACGTTCGGTCGCCTGCGTCCGGTTCATACATCGGCTGCAATTGTCGCTTTCGGGGGCAACGCGCTCTTCGCCACCTCTTTCTACATCGTGCAGCGGACCTGTCAGACGGGCCTTTATGGCGGCCGCCTAATGGCCGAACTGGTCTTCTGGGGCTTCCAGCTCGTCATCGTGCTGGCCGCGGCCGGATATGTGTTGGGTTTCACGCAGAGTAAGGAATACGCAGAACCCGAATGGTTCGTTGATATCCTGCTGGCGCTGGTCTGGGTTCTCTACGCGATCATCTATTTCGGGACAGTGATGACCAGGAAAGAGCCGCATATTTATGTCGCCAACTGGTTCTTCATGGCGTTCATCCTGACCGTTGCGGTGCTCCATATCACCAATGCACTCGCCATTCCGGTTTCGATCACCTCAACGAAGAACTATCCGATCTTTGCCGGTGTTCAGGATGCCCTCATTCAGTGGTGGTACGGCCACAACATGGTCGGTTTCTTCCTGACCACTGGCTTTCTCGGGATCATGTACTATTTCGTGCCCAAGCGCGCGGAACGCCCGATTTTCAGCTATCGCCTGTCGATCGTTCACTTCTGGGCGCTGATTTTTCTCTACATCTGGGCCGGACCACACCACCTGCATTACACGGCACTGCCCGATTGGGCGCAAACCCTTGGCATGGCCTTTTCCGTGATGCTCTGGATGCCGTCCTGGGGGGGCATGATCAACGGGATCATGACGCTGTCGGGTGCCTGGCATAAATTACGGACCGACCCAGTTCTGCGTTTCATGGTTGTTGCCGTTGCCTTCTATGGCATGTCGACCTTCGAAGGACCGCTGATGTCCATCAAACAGGTCAACGCGCTCAGCCACTACACGGACTGGACCATCGGCCATGTGCATTCCGGTGCGCTTGGATGGGTTGCCTTCGTCGCCTTCGGTGCCGTCTATCACCTGGTGCCTGTGCTCTGGAAGCGGAAAGGGCTCTATTCCGACCGGCTAGTAGAGGTTCATTTCTGGGTCTCAACACTGGCCATCGTCATCTATATCACCGCGATGTGGATGTCAGGGATCACCCAGGGCCTGATGTGGCGGTCTTATGACGAGTTGGGTTTCCTGCAGTTCTCCTTCAGTGAGAGCGTGGCCATGCTGCATCCCTACTATGTCGTCAGGGCCTTCGGTGGACTGCTCTTCGTCATCGGGTCCCTGATCATGGTCTACAACCTCATCATGACAGTCCGCGCTGTTCCGGCCGCAGAGCCGGAACAGGATGGCGCGATCGCTGTTCCCGCTGAATAACCCGGCAGATAAGGAATAAGAAAATGATGTTCAGACATTCTGTCATAGAAAAAAGTGCCCCCTTGCTGCTGCTGCTCACGCTGGTCACGATCAGCATTGGCGGGTTGGTTCAGATCGTACCCCTGTTCAAAATTGAAAGTACGATTGAGGCGGTGGACGGGGTCCGGCCCTATTCACCCCTCGAACTGGTCGGCCGCAACATTTACATCCGGGAAGGGTGCTACACCTGTCACTCGCAGATGATCCGACCTTTCCGGGATGAGGTTGAACGTTACGGCCATTACAGTCTCGCGGCTGAGAGCATGTACGACCATCCGTTTCAATGGGGTTCTAAACGGACAGGGCCTGATCTTGCCCGGATCGGCGGCAAATACTCCAACGATTGGCATGTTGCCCATCTGTTGAACCCGCAGAGCCTTTTGCCTGACTCGATCATGCCAGCCTACGCCTTCTTGCGGGAAAAGAACCTCATGGCGACCGAAATTGATGCGCATCTCAAGGCGCTCAGCATCACCGGGGTTCCGTACACCGATGAGATGATCAAGGCCGCGGAAGTCGATCTGAAGGTTCAGGCCCTCGTCGATGGCGACACGGATGATTTACTGGCCCGCTATCCAAAAGCGGTTACCGGAGACTTTGACGGGCAGCCAAACCGACTGACAGAGATGGATGCTTTGATCGCCTATCTGCAGATGCTGGGCACACTCGTCGACTTCTCAAACTATTCACCAACCGATCTGCAGCAATAGGGGGTCATGACATGTCAGACATTCTTTTTGGTCACTTCCAGACCCTTTGGCTGGTTCTCGCCGTGGCCTGTTTCAGCTGGATTATCTGGAGGGCATTCAAGCCCTCCGCCCAGAAACAGATGGACGACAATGCATCCATTCCACTGCGTGAGAATGATTGAACCGGTCCCAGATCCAAGGAATTGAAAAATGGCAAAAAACGAAATTGACGCGCTTACCGGCGTAGAAACAACGGGTCACGATTGGGACGGCATCAAGGAGCTGGACAATCCATTGCCCCGCTGGTGGACGATCTCATACCTGATCACGATCGTGGTTGCGGTCGCAATGGTCTGGCTCTATCCGGCCATTCCGCTTGGCCTTGACTCAACTGATGGATCGCTCGGCTATTCCCAGCGACAGGTTGTCGAGACAGAAATTGCCGAGGCCAAATCGGCACAGACCGGCTATCTCGATCAGATCAACGCAACACCGCTGGAAGACGTCCTGGCGAATCCTGAACTGGTCCAGTTTTCCATGCGTGGGGGACAGGCCGCTTTCAACACCAATTGTGCCGGTTGCCACGGTGTTGGTGGCGGTGGCCAAGAGGGAGGTTACCCGGTTCTGGCCGACGATGCCTGGCTGTGGGGTGGTGAGGTCGACATGATCCACGAAACAATCCTCTGGGGCATTCGTGGTGACAGCGATGATGCGCGGTTTTCGGAAATGCCGGCATTTGGCGCTGACGGCATTCTGGACAATGAACAGATCGAACTTGTCGCGGATTTCGTCCTGACCCTGACCGAGGCATCCCCCTCTACCGATAGTGACGGGGCCGTTCTCTATGAAGAGAACTGTGCGTCCTGCCACGGCGTTGAAGGTGAAGGACTGCCCGATCTGGGCGCCCCAAGATTAAACGACTTTGTTTGGCTATATGGTGGCGAACGGGATCAGGTGATCGCCCAGATAAAGCAACCAAAACATGGTGTTATGCCCGGTTTTGAAAACCGGCTGGACGAGGCGACCCTCAGGATGCTGGCGGTCTATGTCCATGAACTGGGCGGCGGTCAGTAAGCTGATTGGACGTCAGGGAAAGTCACTGAAGCGATGGATGGTGGAATGACACTCGCCGAACCTGCAGACGGGCAAGCCAGCCGCAGCCAAAAGCCGCGTGTCCATGCCAAGAACCGCATTCCGGGCATCTTCCCGCAATCGGTACGCGGCCGAATGCGCAGCCTGAAATGGATCGCACAATTCGCATTGCTGGGCATCTATTACCTGGTTCCATGGCTGCGTTGGGACCGTCCCGGCGATGCACCCGATCAGTTGCTGTTGATTGATGCGGCAGGGGCCAGAATCTATCTGATGGATATAGAGATCTGGCCACAGGATCTGTATCTCGCAACCGGGTTCATGATCTTTGCGGCCCTGGCACTGTTCCTCGTGACAGCGCTCTGGGGTCGGCTTTGGTGCGGTTTTTCCTGTCCTCAGACTGTCTGGACCGATCTGTTCATGCAGATTGAACGCTGGGTTGAGGGCGACCGGTCTGCCCGCATGCGTCTGAAACAGGAATCCTGGTCTTTACGGAAGCTGTCCAAACGGCTGGTAAAGCACGCCATCTGGCTGTTCATTGCCGCTGCGACAGGCGGTGCCTTCATCCTGTATTTCATCGACGCACCGGTTGTCTTTCCGATGATTTTCACTGTGGATGCCCCGTTTGCGACCTATAGCGCCATCGGAATCCTGACATTCTTTACCTATATGCTGGCCGGCGTCGCGCGGGAAAAGGTGTGTACCCATATGTGCCCTTGGCCGCGCTTCCAGTCCGCGCTGTTGGATAAAGACAGCCTTGTTGTCACTTATCAGGATTGGCGGGCTGAACCCCGTGGCAAGGTCAGGCAGCCTCTGCGCCCGTCTCTGACGGCACTGGAGGGGACAGGGGCACTGGCCCAACCGCGCCTTGTTGCCCTGGCAGAAGCCGCCGCCGCTGGCGCAGATATCGGCGAGGATGGTCGCGGCGATTGTATCGATTGCAGGCAATGCGTTGTTGTTTGTCCCATGGGGATTGATATCCGAAATGGCCTGCAATTCGAATGCATTGGCTGTGGCCTCTGTATCGATGCGTGCAATGCGATCATGGACAAGATTGAACGGCCCCACGGGCTCATCGCCTTTGACAGTGAGGCGAACCACGCTGACCGATCCGCAGGCAAGCCCCCTCAGACGCGGCATCTGTTCCGGGCCAGAACAGTGATCTACTCGGTTATCATGATGGCCCTTGCCTTGCTGCTGGCGGTCGGATTGTTCAGTCGCGATGCGATGACGCTGTCCATCATCCCTGACCGTCAACCAGTCTTTGTCCGTTTGTCCGACGGTGGCATTCGCAACACCTATACCGTAAGGCTGACCAACAAGTTGCGGGAAACACTGAATTTTTCCCTGTCAGTCGAAGGCGTTGAGGGACTGAACCTCAGGGTAGGGGGTATGGAGCGGGCCGGCGGCGAAAACACCACGAACAGCGCCGCCCTCTCTCTTGACCCTGCGGAGGTCGGTTCTTGGAGTGTGTTTGTAACCGCACCCCGCGACCTGAACCTCAAAGGGCGGAATGCGGTCCGTTTTATCATCCGCCAGGATGATCAAATTCTGAAACAGGAAAACTCATACATATGGGGGCCGGATTGATATGAACCCGAGACAGCTTTTACAGAATGACCGCTGGATCCCGTACAGCTTTGTCCTGTTCTTTCTGGTTATTTTTGCGGTGAATGGCACTTTCTTTTACCTGGCCAGTCAGTCCTGGACCGGTCTGGTCACAGACAACCCGTTCGAACGGGGTTTGACCTATGAAGAAGTCCAGAAAGCTCAACAGGCACAAGACGCCCTGGGGTGGAGCCATGACATTACCTATACCGCGCTTGGAACGGATGGTGAGACCTGGAAGGGTCGGATCGACGTTACAATCGCAGACAATAACGGGACCATTATTCACAATGCCAGGGTCGATGCACTGATCGAAAGGCCGGGACGTTTTTCCCAGGCATTCAAACTGCCAATGCAACGCCTTGCCGATGGAACCTACACCGCGACTTTCGATATGACCGTGGCCGGTCGGTGGAGTGCGACCGCCATAGCCAGCACAAGTATAGACAATAAAGTGATTGGCTATCGCGCTGTAACCGAGTTCCTGGCAGAGGGGCAATAGAGGCCATCATGAACGCCATCTCCCAAACTTCGGTAAAAGATATCCCGCACGGGCAATCGCAAATCGATCCGATTGTGAGCGGCAGCGATCCAACAGCGTTCGTCCAGTGCCTGCCTGATGGAACAGCGCGCATCAATTTGATGGTCGAAAATATTCACTGCGGGGGATGCGTCAGAAAAATTGAAACAGCGCTCAACGCCCGGGAAGAAACCATCAATGCGCGCGTAAACCTGACAACACGTCGCCTTACAATCATGTGGAAGGGCGGGGTCGATCTTGGCAGGCGGTATGTCGCAGAACTGGCGAAGCTTGGTTTTCCAGCACAGGCCTTTGATCCCGAAAAACTGAATTCCGAGGATCAAAAGCAGGAACGGGCCCTTCTGACGGCGATGGGGATCGCCGGGTTTGCCGCGGCAAATGTGATGCTGCTTTCGGTCGCGGTCTGGTCGGGACATTTTAGCAATATGGGGGACGCTACGCGTTCAATGCTGCATTGGTTCTCGGCGCTGATTGCGCTGCCTGGCATCGCCTGGGCCGGTTTGCCGTTTTTTAAGTCGGCTCTATCCGCTTTGAAACATAAACGGACAAATATGGATGTCCCGATTTCTGTCGGTGTGCTTCTGGCAACGGCCATGAGCCTCTTTGAAACCTATACGCATGGAGAGCATGTCTATTTTGAGAGCGCTTTGATGCTGCTCTTTTTCCTGCTGGTTGGCCGTTACCTCGATCGCCGCACCCGGGCAAAAGCCAGAAAGGCTGCGGAACGCCTGCTCGCCATGTCGCGGGTTCAGGTCACTCTTCTAAAGCCCGACGGAACGGTGCAATCCGTTCCCGCGGACTGGATCCAGGTCGGCGACAGAGTTCAGGTCGGGCAGGGCGAACGTATCGGCGTTGACGCCCTTATAGATGCGGGACGGTCTGATATCGATATGTCGATGATCAGTGGTGAAACAGCCAGTGAAACCGTGGGTCCGGGTGATCGCGTTTTCGCAGGCACGCTCAATCTCAGCGGATCCCTTACCCTTACAGTGGACCGGATTGGCGATGATACGTTGCTTGCCGAGATCATCCGTCTGATCGAGACCGCCGAACAGAAACGCGGCCGTTTCACAGGTTTGGCGGACAAAATCACCCGGCTCTATACCCCGGTTGTTCATATTCTCGCACTCGCCGCTTTCGTTTTGTGGTGGTGCCTTCTGGGCTTAAGCTGGCAACCGGCTTTGATGATCGCGGTGGCAGTGCTCATCATAACCTGTCCCTGTGCATTGGGTCTTGCCGTGCCTGCGGTTCAGGTCACGGCCGGAACGCGCTTAATGAAACAAGGCATCTTGCTTAAGTCGCCAACCGCACTGGAACGGCTCGCCGCTGTCGATACCGTCATTTTCGACAAAACGGGAACACTGACCAGAAATATTCCGACCCTTCTACCGGGCGGATACAAGCCGGAAGAGCTGGCGCTGGCGGTCTCTCTTGCACAACACAGTAGCCATCCTTTGCGCAAAGGTTTGGTCACTGCAGCGAATGACCTTTCCCCGGCGGAACACATACCAGCCGATGAAATTGTTGAGTATTCCGGCAATGGTTTGAGCTGGATCGACAAGAAGGGTCGGGAGGTCCGTCTTGGTCGTGCAGCTTGGTGTGGAATCGAAGATTTTACATTACCCGAAAGACAAAGCGTCGGACCTGAAATCTGGTTGCATCAGGCGGACAGGGGACCCGTTCTGTTCAGGTTCAGCGATCATTGCCGCCGGGAAGCCGCAGAAGTCATCTCTGCGCTCAGAAGGGACGAATATGAGGTTCATATTCTGTCGGGTGATATGCGGGGCGCGGTAAGTCCTGTGGCAGAACAGCTTGGCATCAAGAACTGGAAGGCGGATTGCCGACCTGATGAGAAGGTCGCCTATATCGAGCAATTATCGGCATCCGGTCGCAAAGTCGTGATGATAGGAGATGGTTTAAACGATGCACCGGCACTGGCCAGTGCCCATGCGTCAATTTCACTTTCAACCGCGTCGGACATCTCACAGACCTCCGCAGACGCCATATTGCAGGGCGATCACCTGTACGGGGTTCCGGGCCTCCTCAAAATTTCCAAGGATGCCCAGTCCCTGGTCAAACAAAACTTCGCATTGGCGCTCGCCTATAACGCGCTTGCCATTCCTTTCGCGATGGCCGGTTTCGTTACCCCGCTGATTGCAGCACTCGCCATGTCGCTCAGTTCTATCCTCGTCACGGGAAACGCCATGAGGTTGAGCTGGATATCGACCGGTTTCAAGAAACAGGACCAAAACCAATGAGCATTTTGATCTATCTCATACCCATCGCAATCGGATTGGGCCTAATAGGGTTGATTGCGTTCTATTGGAGTTTGAAGACCAATCAATATGACGATCTGGACGGTGCGGCCGAACGGATCCTCTTCGACGACTGAGACAGCAAACCCTCGCAGAACAGGCGCCTATGAAAGGAAAAGAACGATGTTAAACAATGCCCCACTGCTATGCGTGCTGCTGTTGATTGTGGCCGCCTTGGTCGCTGTAGGTTGGATCGTGCTTGGGCCCCTGGTGCCGTTTTTCCTTGCACTCATTCTGGTTTCGATTGCCATGGTGATCATGGTTGTCATGCTGATCACCTTCCCAAAAGAACCAGGCTGAGAAAGGACGTCGCCCGTTAACCAGCCACTTCTGGATTTGCAGGCGCGGTTTCCAGGTTCAGTGTTACGTCTACACCGCCGAAGCTGACTTCGATTGTCTGTGCTTCGGCTGTATCAACGGACTGGCCATCAATTTCGACAGAGTTTTCTCCTGGGCCCAACACGATCGTCAGTTCGTTGTCGCTGTCCGTCATCTCGATCAGGTCTTCCGCCGAGAGCGAAATGCTGGCACCCGCTTCGACATTCGACAGGTCGAGGGCCTCGATGTTGTGAACATTCCTGAAGTCGTCGCCGGTCAGGGATAGTTGGCTGTTCCCCTGGGAGGATATGTGCAACTTATCGTCGCCCGATCCACCATCAATAACACCAAGCGCGAAAGCAACGTCACTGCCCGTGTCATCAGGTGCGGCATCGAATGCTGCCTGAACCGCCTCATCAACAGGATCATCCGAGGGGACCGGTCCGTCTTTCAGATCCTCTGCCGTCACATGCAGATTATCGTCGCCCTGACCGCCAAGAAGAACATCTTCGGCCCCGTCACCGATCAGCGTGTCATTCCCGCGACCGCCGGCAAGGATGTTGACGTTTTCATCACCGGTTAGCGTATCGTCTGCATTTCCGCCATGGGCATGCACAAAGGCGTCAAATTCCGCATCGGACAAATCGATGGTTGAAACCCCGTTACCGCCATCAATCCAGCTGTCACCGATTTCACTGGTTTCTGTCTCGCTATTCTCTGACGGACCCTCGTTCAGGCTCAGCCCAATGAACTCAAAGCCCGGACCGGAGAGGAAAGCATTTGGCGCGTCACCGCCTTCTTCCTCAATCACAGGGACCTCAACCGGTATGGTCAGAGAAACCGTTTCAGAAAAATCTGTTGCCCCCTCAACAAGCGTCCATTCCAGTGATTGCGCTGAGGCAACCAGCGTGAAATCGACAGTCTCAACCGGAACAGACAGCGTCAAACCGCCCAAATCTTCTGCGGCAATCGACGCGACACCCCCGCTTGCGATCGTGATTGGGCCGTTCGGCCCGACAAGCAGCGCGTCATCCGGCAAGCCTGACAGGGTCAGAACAAGCGCCTCGGACCCGTCTGAATCAATCAGGTTCGCAACCAGACTGAGGTCGGTTGAGAGCCTGGGAATACCATCTTCAGCCGTTTGAATGTCATTCGGATCAATGGATACCGGCGTATCGAGGGAGAGTTCCACACCATCGGCCACAGCATCGACAACGATTGTTGCCGTCTGGCTGACATCCAGACCGGTGACGCCATTGGATGTGTCAGTGAACTGTGCAACAGCAGTAACATTGATCTGCCCGGAAAAGTTCTCGGGCGGTGTGATGGTCAAATTCGCAAGCTCAGCCTCCGTCAACAGAACCGTACCGTCATCCTGAACAGTACCGGCGCTGAGAACCATGCCGTCTGGCAAACCGCTGACAACAACGACAGCTTCAATTGTCTCTGCCGACGAAGCGGGCAAGAGCGAGATTGTCAGCGCCGCTGTTCCATCTTCTGCAAGCTCAATGGGATCAACTGATACCGAGCCAGTTGGCGGGACCGGTCCGTCGAGAACAAGGTTCTCAAAGTTCAGCATGCCAAGGCCGATGGAGCTGATTGCGATGGGCGGCAAATCAACGGGGAGGGCACCGGATTCTGTTCCGCCGATCAGGGCCCGAAGAGCCTCTATATCTGCGAGGATATTCCCATCCTGCAAATCTTCAGCTGTGTAGGTAATCTGCAGCGTGTCATTCCCGGAACCTCCATCGTAAAAGTCCGGATTTTCCGAGTTTCCTTCGCCAACCACAAAAATCAGACGGTCAGCATCGTCACCGCCCAAAACCATATCGGTACCCAGGCTGCCGTCCAGCACATCATCCCCTGCACCACCCAGCAGGATGTCGTCGCCATCGCCGCCGGTAAGTGTGTCATTGCCTTCGCCACCGAACACATCAAGGTTACGCTCAATATTGTCGCTGCCCTCAACCACATCATCACCGGCACCGGTATCAACGATAACCGTATTCGGACTGATATCGGTCTCGGAAAGGTCGCCAATCGTGACGGATTGATCTTCGCCATCCAACTGAAGCTCAACCTGTTCGAAGTCATCGATGACGATGTTTGTCCCACCATCAGATTCAACCAGGACTTCGCCGTCTTCCGTCTGACTGATGGAGAACTCTGTTCCGTCTTCGCCCTCGCTGTTGATGGCGAGTCGTTGGTCTGTGCCGTCGTTTTCGCCCGCCGTGACTGTTGCGAATTGTCCACCGGAAATATCCGTTACCTCGACCTGACTTCCGTCACCTGACTCAAGAACTCTGTCCGCTTCACCCGACAGGATGACCCGGCCATCCGCATCCAGCTGCACGGGATCAGGCCCTTCGCCACCGGTTTCGGCAAGCTCAGTCTCTCCATCCTCAGCGTCCGGTGTTTCAGTGCCGTCATCATCATCGAGCAATGCGAGGCCGTTGCCCTCTGTTTCAGTGCCGTCTTCACCGTCACCGATGCCGTCATCGCCAAGTTGTCCCTCACCATCGCCTTCGCCGAGATCACCATCGACGATTTCAAGGAACTCCTCATCAGCGCCCGCTACCGGCTCTTCTTCAGCCCCCGGGCCAGCCGCAGTTTCGAGGTCGCTTAATTCATCGGCCAGTTCATCAAGCAGTTGCTCTTCCAGGCTCGCCTCATCATCTGGACTCGGTTCAGGTATTTCCTGTGGCGGCGGGTGAAAACCAATGGCATCGCCATAGGTGCGTTCCTGAACGTCAGCCGGCATCTGAAAAATCGGAGAGGGGGGCGCGTTGAACGAAGAAATCAGGGTCGATTCACCAATTCCGGCCAGTTGAACCAACCCTGCACCGTTTTGGACAATTACCGCCCCTTCGAAGACTGTTACATTTGTTGCACCATCAACAGCATCGACATTGATGGCGTAGCGCGTACCGCGAATCCCGATCGTCGCAACCGGTGTGCTCACCGAAACGTCCTCTGGATTGCCTTTACCGATCGCACCACTGGTGAAAACAAAGGCCCCTTTTACAACATTGAAAATCTGGGAGTTCGCTGAGGCGTCAGCAGGGTTATAGACCAGTTCATCAATGACGATACGCGCGCCACCGGCCATCGACATGGTGCTGTTATCTGCAAAGATAATACCCGTTGCCGCCGATCCCGCAGTGATCAAAGTATCCCCTTCGTAAATCGGGTCTCCTTCGTTCAGCGTTACACGTGTTCCATCTGCACGAATGGCCTCTACCTGGCCTTTCATCTGGTCTATCCGGCCAATGGGTTCTTCAAGCGTCGACTGCACCGTTTCCAGCTGGGCGACCGCGCCCGGATTTGCGGTTCCGGCCAGTTTTGCCGCCAGTGAAGCTGTAATCTTCGCGCCCGCGAGCGTGAACAGATCAGGCGGGCTGTTCGTCGCAAAATAATCAGTGATCAGGATTGTCGTGCCATCAGGTCCACTGAGCTGCATGTCAGCGCCGGATCGAAGATAACTCGCATCAAGCAATGCAGCCCCATACGGCACCACCAGCACCTCTGCGCCATTGGGCACCGTGATCACATGATCGGGTGAAGGATCCAGAGCCGACGGACCCGCATTGCCGAGAATTCCATCCTGATCTTGTGTTTGCGCCATTGTTCTTATCCGGTCTTTTCAGCACATAAAAGTGCGGGATTTTCACAGAATTTGCTGTGTCAACAACGATACACATACTGAAATCGCAACGGTTGGACTACAATATTTCAGGAAATTCTTTAGTAAATATCACTAAAATTTTATGAAGATTCGAACGATATGCCGTAAACTAACGACTCTAGAGATTGTGTTGCCTCTTAAACGCAATCCATTCCCGATCAGCCGCATAGAGCAACTTCCTGAACAAGCGCCCAAAAACCAGATCAACGGCACTTCTGTCTTTGTCGGCTACACGGTTGTGAAGATAGACACCCAATTGAAAACAGAGCATGACGGTTCCAAACAGTAAAACAACATTTCTGGGGTCGTCTTCCGCCTTGAAATGGTCGGCCATCACCTGATCAACGATCTGCTCTATAGAACCTTTAAAATCCTGAGAAGCATCGAAGATCCCCTCTGCCCAATCCGAAACAGACTTGAACCGATCAGGCTGATACTGACCTGCAAGATTTTCCGGGGAGGTCAGCTTGCCAGTGAAAGTATGTTCTTGTTGGAGCCATGCCAGCAATTCTTCGCCGGAGAATTGTCCAAGGTTTGGAACGGCAACACCTGTGCCGCAGCGGATGACACGTAAATCAGGGGACTGCGCCGCAAGCACGCTTAGATGTTGCGCCGACTGCAAAAGGATTTGATTGGTAAGGAAACGGGTTCCATCGACGGCTTTAACCGGAATCTCGAAGGGCGCAATTTCGGAAGAAAAGCTGGCGGGCAGTCCCTTATCGAGTGCGTCATCATAAATGGATCCTTTGGCATGATGCTGTTCGCGATCCAGGGTCCCGAAATCGGCCCCAACCAGCATGATGTCTTTTGCCCCCAGTAGCTTGGCGAGTCTTACAGCCAGGTTGGTCACGGTCGGACTGCTATGATCGAGCGGCTGAAGGTCTTGCGAGAAGAGACTGCTTGCGGCCCCGAACCCGCGCACGAAATGTAAACAATCACTGAATAACGGGGGAATTTCAGGGGCAACTGATGTGGGCGCGACCAGCACCGTTTGGAACTGTTTTTCTTCTCCGAGAGTGGCCAACAGGCCCTGCTGAATATCGGAAACGTTTTCGATTTCACAGTGGTAATCGGGCGTGATCCCGTGGGCGCGGGCCAAAGCCAGTCCGGTGCCAGCGGTTATAATCGATACAGGCGGTGGTCTATCACCCCACGCTTGCTGAATGGTTTCCAGACTCTCAGATGCGGAAGGTCCACTTGCGATGATCAGTGCTGCCCCGTTGCGTTCAGAACTTGCTGAACCTGGGCTGAATATTGTCCGCTCACCCCCGGTCTGAAC
The DNA here is from genome assembly GCA_963691885.1 of Alphaproteobacteria bacterium. Lineage (GTDB taxonomy): Bacteria > Pseudomonadota > Alphaproteobacteria > UBA8366 > Aestuariispiraceae. The sequence goes on along the minus strand of OY829843.1, from coordinate 4,141,436 downwards.
ATTCGCAATGGTATTGCCCATCATACGGAGTTCGTCTTCAAAGAAACCGGCCGAAGACTGAAGGTTGGGCAATTGGTTGATGAACAAATCGTAAGCACAATTTAGCAATGGGGTGGCCCGACCCACGCTATGGTATGACCCGTCTAACCAGGCAAAATTTCGATCAAGGCAGGCGGCCTGAACCGCATTCGCCAGTTGAACCGCCTCGTCCCCGAGCACAAACCGGATGCGTCCACCTCTGGCATTCAGTGTCTCGGCTAGCTTTTGCCAATCAATTCTATAACTGGAAGGGCCAAAGGCTGCACCATCACTCTCGGCCAGGATCAGGGTCCTGGCGGGTGTGCGGCGCAGTACATCTTCCAGTTCATTCTTTTGTGGAACCCCAAAAAGAAACAAAAACCCGCCCTGCGCGCGGGGAATTTGAGACAGTTTAAGTCCTTCGAGTTCGCTATAGAGTTCTTTGGAAAAGGTCATGAATAAGTGCTGATCAGGGGAAGCCCCTGACTTGGCCTGAATTGGCATTGGCCGCCAAAAGAATCGTTCCAGAGCAATTTCAGCTTCAAGGTCCAGTGGATTGCTTCGGCCGCGACGACCATTATCACCCTTTTGAAGCGCTCTTAGTCCGGCCGAAATGCCGGGGGAAACAGCGTCAAAAAAACGGAGATTCCTGTCAAAAACTGTATCTTCTGCACCGGTCGACATGTCAGTGTCCGCTGTATCACCAAGCTCCGTTCAATCATCTATAATCAGCATTTCTCAATAGCGAACAGCACAAATTTACACAAAAATAGAGTTTTGTGATATTTACTCTAGGAACGAATTCAGCCGTTTCCATGAATGGGCAGCAAACAGGAACGGTATAAGGAGAAGCTCGATTATGCCAGAAGGCGTTGTTGATATGCCGGTCCAGCTTGCCCAGGGCGTGTCGCCGATTGGCGAGGTTTCGCGTTTGCGCGGGTCGGCGGAGATTATCCGCGCGGATGGTCAGCAGGTAACTGCAGAGATCGGCACCCCGATCTTTCCAAATGATACGGTTGTGACCACGGGCGACAGTGGTGTCGGCCTGACTTTCGAGGATGAGAGCACGTTTTCGGTTGGGGCCAATGCGCGGTTCCAGATCGATTCCTTTGTGTATGCCCCTGCTGGCGACAGCAATATGGTCGTGCAAATGGCCCAGGGCGCGTTTTCCTTTGTCAGTGGCCAGATCGCAAAGACCGGCGACAACAACATGACCCTGGTTACACCCACCGCGACAATCGGTATTCGCGGCACGTCGGGTACCGGGGATGAGGACGAGGTTGCCCTGCTGGAAGAGGCAGATGGTACGGTTGGTGAGATTACGGTCACCACACCGGGTGGTACGGTCACCCTGACCCAGCCCAATACCTTTACCCAGACCAGCAATGACCCGCTCGTTCCTCCAAGTCCGCCGCAGGAACAAAGCATTCAGCAATTGCAGGACCGGTTCGGCGATGCGTTGAGCGAACAGCCGATCACGATCCCGGCCAACGAGAACATTCAGTCACCGCCGCCCGGTGCAGAAGAAGAAACCGGTGAAGAGGGCACCGAGGGCGAAGGCGACGGTCCAGCAGGGGATGAAGAAGCCCCGGAAGAGGGAACCGGGGAAGAAAACCCGGATGATCAGGCGGGTGAAGGGGAAGAAGGCCAGGCCGAAGAAGGCGAGGGCGAAGAAGAACTGCCGCCGGAAGAGGAAGAGCTCCCCCCTGAGGAAGAACTACCGCCTGAAGAAGGGGAACTGCCGCCAGAAGAAGGTGAGGTCCCGGAAGAAGACGCCGCCGAAGGTGAGGGTGAGGGCGAAGGCCCTGATGGCGAGAACCTGGGCGAAGAGGGCGAAGCAGGCGAGGGGGAAACCCAACTGGCAGACGCTGGTCTAGAGGATCCTGACGGCGATCCAACCGGTGACGGGGCAGGCGGTGAAGCGGGGGACCCAGCAGGAGATGATCCAGCAGGCGACGAGGCCGGGGATGCCGCAGACGCCGAAGGCGCGGGCCCAGACGGTCCCGGTGGCGAGGGTACAGATACGGGGCTGGGCGATGACCCTGGCGGCGGTGAAGGAGACGGCCTTGGCGGCAATGCCGCCGATGACGGTGGTGACACAGGCGCTGGTCCCGCTGACGGTGGTGCAAGGGACAGCGATACAGGTGGCGACCTTGGCGGCGATACCGGCGGCACTTTTGGCTCTGATCCCGCGGGTTCGGATACCGGGTTCTCCGACGGGGGTACCGATCCAACTGGTCAGACAGCAGGGTCTTTCCCAACCTTTGACACAGGCGCGACAACGGACCCGCTGGGCGGAACCGGTACCACCGATACGTCTGATCCCTTCGATATTTTCGGCACTGACGGTGATGACCCGCTTGACCTGTTCGGCGGCGGCGGTGAGGACCCATTCGAAGACCCCCTCGATATTCCAGATCCAATCATCGTTCTGGACGAAGAAGATAATGATCCCCTCATCACCGGAGAAGACGATCCGATCGACGAAGGTGCCGCTGGGGGTACAACCCTGTTATCGACATCCGGCGCGGTGACCCTGGTTGATGGTGCAGCGGATGTCTTGCAACTGGACGGTCCGGGCATCACAGCGACGGTTTCTGGCGCCTCAGAAGTGATCGATACATTCGCCGATTTCGGGAATGACAGCGGTCAAACAGTTATCTTGGTGGACGCCCTGAACGCTGGAGAGCAGCATTTCATAAACCTCAATGGCATTGAAAACCTGACCTTTAGTAATGGAACTCTTGAGCCGCCTGATATTGATGTGATTGGCGCGGCAAACCTGACAATTACAGCAGCAGATAACGCGGGGAGCGGGATTATTGGTGGAGCCGCCTTGTTCACCGCCGATGGTTCTGATCAGAACATCATTCTGACCGGCGGTCTGCAGGAATACGAAGTCGATATTGATCTGGCAGGCGGTACCGACAGTTTTACATCGACTATATCCGCCGGTGGCTTCGCGAATATTTTGACAGCAAGTGGTGTCGAAACAATCACCGACGCCTCCACCGATCTAACGCTCACACTTGATGCTGGCACAGGAACCAACCTGAATTTGAGCAATGGTATCAACAATATAACACTTATTGGCGGATCCAATCAGGTCTCGGTCCTCACCGGGAGTGTCACTTCTGTTTTAGGAAGTGCCGGCCCAGACGACCTCGTTTTTTTCAGCTCATTCGCACCCTCTTCATTCGATCTTGGCACCGGTACCGACAGCCTGGATCTGAGCAATCTGGGCACCGTCAATGCCACAATCGCAGGTGTCGACGTGTTTAGTGGAGGGTTGGGCAGTGACACCATAACACTAAATGACACGCTCACCGGCGGCGGTATCTTTGATGGGGGTACCGGGACGAACACTCTGAATCTGGTCAGTGGTACAAATTCATCGGGCATCGAAAATTTCTCCGTCTTTGCGCCCGCAGGAGCCCTTGATGATTTTCTGACGCTTGAATCCGGCGTCAGCAATGTCCTTGTAGATCTGGGCGATCATGCAGGTTCGGACCAACTCATCCTCGCCGATGCTGGCAACGTCATAACGGTTGCAAATGTTGAGACCCTGATAGGTGGGTTGGGGGCCGACGATGTTACGTTTACAAACTCACTCAACATTGTGTCCGTCAGTCTTGGTGATGGGTCCGATTCAATCACCATCGACAGCGACATTGTTTCGGGATCTTCTGTGAATGGTGGATCAGGAACCGATACGGTTACACTGGGTGGTGTCGGCGCCACATTCCAGTTCGACCTTCAGAATGTTGAGAGCCTGGTCGGCAATGCCGGGCTCGGTGAAATCGTAACCCTCGAAGGGGCTGTAAGCGGCCTGTCGGTCAATCTTGGCGTATCCGAGGATGCCCTCAATCTTGCGAATGCAGCGAATTCCATCAGCGTTGTCGATCTTGAAACTTTGAACGGCGGCTCTGCCAATGACACGGTAGCCTTCTCGGGATCCGGGGCAAATACCGTCGATCTCGGAGCCGGCACAGACGCAATTACGGTCTCGTCCGCTATTTCAAGCTTTGGAAGCCTTTCAAATGTTGAGTTTTTCACGGATGGGGCCGGATCAACCGATGTCTTCCTTGGGACAGCTTTAACGGCGGGAAACATCTTTGATGGGGGTACGGGGTCTGACAATATTCACATCCTGGCGGGACAGACCAATGTCGGCTCCATTGTTGGCTTTGAGAATATTCTTGTGGCATCAGGACTGTCGGAAACCCTGACACTGGAGGCGGGTATCACTGACAATGCCCTGATTGATCTGGGAGATGGGTTTGAAACCGACACGGTTAATCTCGCCAATGCAAACAACACTGTGCAGGTCCGTGATGTAGACACGCTGAACGGCGGGACCGGTGACGACATCGTCACTTTCTTGACCACCAATCTTATCACGGTGGATCTTGGCGGTGGTACTGATACTTTTGATGTTTCGAGCGCCTTTGGTTCCTCTGCAACCATCTCAAATATCGAGAATTACGCCGGCTCCGCCGGGGTCGATAATTTCAGTGTTGCCACAGATTTGGTGAGTGGCAGTGTTATTGATGGCGGGGGCGGGTTTGATACAATTTCACTCAATTCAGGTGGCACAAATTTCTCATCCATAATCAATTTTGAGAATATTTTTGGCACTGGAGGGCTCGCTGACACCCTAACGCTCGAAAGCGCGGTAACACTTGTTTCCATAGATTTGGGCGACGCAACGGACGGGAACGCCCTGACGTTAGCGAATGGCATAAACGACCTGACCGTTACCGATGTGGCGACGCTACTGGGTAGCACCGGTGATGACACGGTGACCATAAACGGGACGGTTGTCACCCTCGTTGATCTTGGGACCGGTACAGATACGCTAACCCTGGGGTCAGCCAGTGATATTGCCGGGATTACCGATGTTGAAACAATCAACGGCAGCAGTGGCAACGACACCATCACCCTGAACACCGGCACATTCAATCAGGTGTTCATGGGGGCAGGGTCCGACACAGTGAATTTCTCGGTCAGCGAGACGGTTAACGCGATGACTGGTGTCGAATTCTTTAACGGCAGCGCCGGGAACGACTCTGTCAGCCTGGCGACCGCCCTGACATCCGGTAATGTTTTTGACGGCGGGGCTGGCACAGACAACATCAATGTCCTTGGCAGTTCCGCGAACACAGCGTCATTCCTGAACATTGAAACCATCAATATCCCGGGCGCAGGGGGAAACACTCTGACACTGGAAAATGATCAGTCAGGAACCACACTCAGCTTCATTGGTGGAGGCTCCGCAGATCGCGCTGTCCTGACCAGCGGTGGAACCAACTTTATCGTGGTCAATGATGCCGAGTTTATCGATGGCGGGGCAGGCGATGACCAGGTTAATGTGGGCACGATTGAGACTTCGATGACATTCACCCTGGAAGGTGGGGCCGACACGGTGAATATCGGTTCGGGCACCTCCGATGTATTTGTTTATACTGCAACGAGCGACGGCATTTCTGGTGAGGCCATTAACGGTTTTGAGGCCGGTACCAATACAACCTTTGTTGACCGCATTGATATCAGCGCTTTGACGCTCAGTGGCACCTTTTCATTCAATGAAGGCGGCACCTTTACAGGGGCCGGCAATGCGTCAGCGATCATCACCGGTGGCGACTTCCTGAACGTGGATATTGATGGAGACACGGTGAACGACATGACGGTTCGCCTGACTGGCGTTGCTGATGCGGATATGGATACCTCCGATTTCATCATCTAATGCACACGTAAGCATCTGTAATTAAATCTTTCCGCGCCGTCTTTCGGACCTGCCCGATTTGATTTTTCCTAAAAAGAATCTGTATATTAGTATTCATGAAATTTATTCCGGTCGGGGGGACGCTGGGCAGATGTCGCATCCGGCTCCAGGAGAGTTTTGATTATGCCAGAAGGCGTTGTTGATATGCCGGTCCAGCTTGCCCAGGGCGTGTCGCCGATTGGCGAGGTTTCGCGTTTGCGCGGGTCGGCGGAGATTATCCGCGCGGATGGTCAGCAGGTAACTGCAGAGATCGGCACCCCGATCTTTCCAAATGATACGGTTGTGACCACGGGCGACAGTGGTGTCGGCCTGACTTTCGAGGATGAGAGCACGTTTTCGGTTGGGGCCAATGCGCGGTTCCAGATCGATTCCTTTGTGTATGCCCCTGCTGGCGACAGCAATATGGTCGTGCAAATGGCCCAGGGCGCGTTTTCCTTTGTCAGTGGCCAGATCGCAAAGACCGGCGACAACAACATGACCCTGGTTACACCCACCGCGACAATCGGTATTCGCGGCACGTCGGGTACCGGGGATGAGGACGAGGTTGCCCTGCTGGAAGAGGCAGATGGTACGGTTGGTGAGATTACGGTCACCACACCGGGTGGTACGGTCACCCTGACCCAGCCCAATACCTTTACCCAGACCAGCAATGACCCGCTCGTTCCTCCAAGTCCGCCGCAGGAACAAAGCATTCAGCAATTGCAGGACCGGTTCGGCGATGCGTTGAGCGAACAGCCGATCACGATCCCGGCCAACGAGAACATTCAGTCACCGCCGCCCGGTGCAGAAGAAGAAACCGGTGAAGAGGGCACCGAGGGCGAAGGCGACGGTCCAGCAGGGGATGAAGAAGCCCCGGAAGAGGGAACCGGGGAAGAAAACCCGGATGATCAGGCGGGTGAAGGGGAAGAAGGCCAGGCCGAAGAAGGCGAGGGCGAAGAAGAACTGCCGCCGGAAGAGGAAGAGCTCCCCCCTGAGGAAGAACTACCGCCTGAAGAAGGGGAACTGCCGCCAGAAGAAGGTGAGGTCCCGGAAGAAGACGCCGCCGAAGGTGAGGGTGAGGGCGAAGGCCCTGATGGCGAGAACCTGGGCGAAGAGGGCGAAGCAGGCGAGGGGGAAACCCAACTGGCAGACGCTGGTCTAGAGGATCCTGACGGCGATCCAACCGGTGACGGGGCAGGCGGTGAAGCGGGGGACCCAGCAGGAGATGATCCAGCAGGCGACGAGGCCGGGGATGCCGCAGACGCCGAAGGCGCGGGCCCAGACGGTCCCGGTGGCGAGGGTACAGATACGGGGCTGGGCGATGACCCTGGCGGCGGTGAAGGAGACGGCCTTGGCGGCAATGCCGCCGATGACGGTGGTGACACAGGCGCTGGTCCCGCTGACGGTGGTGCAAGGGACAGCGATACAGGTGGCGACCTTGGCGGCGATACCGGCGGCACTTTTGGCTCTGATCCCGCGGGTTCGGATACCGGGTTCTCCGACGGGGGTACCGATCCAACTGGTCAGACAGCAGGGTCTTTCCCAACCTTTGACACAGGCGCGACAACGGACCCGCTGGGCGGAACTGGTACCACCGATACATCCGATCCCTTTGATATTTTTGGAACAGACGGTGATGACCCGCTCGACCTGTTCGGCGGCGGCGGTGAGGACCCGTTCGACGACCCCCTCGATATTCCGGATCCGGTCATTGTCGCGGATGAAGAAGATGATGATGACCCTGTTATTGTCGAAGAAGAAGAGGTCATTGTTGAAGATCCGGTCAGCGGCAGCGCCGTTCTGACAGCTTCTGGCCCGGTCACCCTTGTGGATGGGACGGCGGATGCTATCGAAATCGACGGGCCTGCCATTCGCGCGACGGTATCCGGTAAAGCGGAAGCCGCCGACACATTCACCGATTTTGGAACTGATAGCGGTCAGAATGTGACATTCGTGGACGCCCTGAACCCGGGCGAGAAGCATGTCGTTAATTTGGACGGCATTGAGGAACTTGAGTTCACGAACGGCACCGTTGAGGCGCCCGACATCAGTGTTACCGGCGACGCAACACTGACAATTACGGTAGCTGACAATGTGACCAGCGGCATTCTTGGTGGCGTGGCGCAATTCACGGCCGATGGATCAGATCAGAATATAATTTTGACAGGGGGCATTCCGGACTATGAGATCAACGCAAATTTGGGTGGTGGTACGGATAGCCTAACCTCAACAATATCCGGCGGCGGCCAAAACATTCTTACTGCATCAGGCGTCGAATCCATCACTGATGTCTCAGCAGATTTCCTTGTAAATCTCGACGCAAGTACAGGGACAAATCTCAGCCTTGGCGCCGGTACAAACGTCATCAATCTGACGGGCGGTACGAACAACGTCACGGTCACAACCGGCAATGTCACCACGGTAAACGGCAGTGCCGGTGCCGATAGTTTTACCTTCTTCACCGGATTTTCGCCGACAACCTTTGATCTCGCTGGTGGTACAGACAGTCTGGATCTGTCCGGAAGCACGGCCACAACCGCGACATTGATCAGTGTAGAAAACTTTACTGGCAGCACGGGCACCGATGTTATCACCCTGACGGACAATCTGCCCAGCGGCAGCAATTTCACCGGCAATGGCGGTGTAGATTCACTGACACTTGCGTCCGGGTCAAACTCTGCCTCGATCAACGGCTTTGATGTATTTTCAGTCGCAGGCTTTTTCACAGATACCTTGAACCTTGAGTTTGGGGTGAGCGGCATAACCGTTGATTTGAAAGATGTCGGGGATAATGACGTTCTGAATCTGGCAAACGGCGGAAACAACCTAACTGTTTTTGAAGTTGAACAAGTCAACGGCGGCTCAGGTGATGATGTTGTTTCCTTCTTTTCAACCGCGCCCTCTACATTGGTTGATTTGTCCTCAGGCAATGACGATCTGACCGTAACCAGCGGGCTCGATTTTTCATCTATAAACGGGGGCACTGGAAACGATCAGGTAACACTGAGCGGTGCCACCAATGTCTTATCCATTGTTGAGGTAGAAAGACTTGACGCCTCCGCCTCTGCGACCCTGACACTGGATGTGGACGCAAGCACAACCTCGACTGACCTGATCCTGGGAGGTTTCAATGATATTGTGCTGTTTGGAGGCGGCGACACGGTTAGCATTACAGGCGGTATTGACCAATTAACCGGCAGTTCGGGCAGTGATTCCGTCTCAATACTTTCCAATTTTTCACCCACAACATTGTTTGACCTGGGCACAGGGACCGACACGCTTGATCTCAGCTTGGCAGGCAGTAGTTTTGCCACAATTGACAATGTTGAGATTCTTACCGGATCCGCTGGTATCGATGACATTACATCCGGCACAAACCTGAACGCTGGGGACGTTTTTGACGGCGGTACAGGTGCGAACACCCTTGAACTGCTGAACGGTGTAAACACCGCAGGCATTGTCAATTTCGACATCTCGACACCAGCGGGCCCAACAGATGATGTGCTGAACCTGGAACTGCCTGTAACCGGCATCACCGTCGATCTTAAGGACGACGCGGGTGGTGATACTCTTAACCTGGCCGATGGCGGCAACAATCTTAGCACCCAAAATATCGAAAACGTTTTTGGCGGCCTCGGTGATGACACAATCGCCTATTCAATTTCTGGCAGTGTCGCGACAATCAGCACCGATTCAGGTAATGACACTATTACGGTAACAAATGGTGATCTTATAACATCGTCGCTTGTTCAAGGTGGCCTCGGCACTGATCAGTTGGACATCTCGTTCGGCAACCATGATTTTACAGCTAACGGGGTTGAGACCATCAATGTCACAAACCCGACCAGTTTGACGATCGCGCTAGACGCGAATGTCGGTGTAAATTTTTCAGTCACTGGCGGAACCACCAGTGTTATAACGCTAACCGGCAGCTCCAACATTTTGGATATAACCACAGATGGCATTCACGATGTTGACGTGATTGGAAGCGCCGGGTTAGACATCCTCTCATTCCAGAACAGCTATTCTCCGTTTGGCCCACTCGATTTGGGTGGCGGAGCCGACACGCTAGACGTTTCTGCGGCGGGGAACAGCTTTGCGACGCTTTTGAACGTCGAGAGTTTCCTTGGAGCATCTGGTACCGACACGATTACCCTCAACACAAACCTGAACACAGGCGACGATTTTAACGGGGGGACGGGGACCGACCAGATTACCCTGGCCTCGGGCACCAATACCGCCTCAATTGCCGGCTTTGAAAATATCGACGCAACGGCAGGCGCGATCGACGATATTTTGACGCTGGAGAATACACTTACATCCGGCACAATTGACTTGGGTGATCACAGCATCGGTGACACTTTAAATCTGGCCAATGGCAACAACACGGTCAGTGTAGCAAAAGTTGAAACCCTGGTTTCAGGCAACGGGTCAGACGACATTACATTTAACAATTCATTGTCGCCGGTCACCATCGATCTGGGTTCAGGAAACGACACTCTGAATCTGGTGTCCGATGTCATTACTGGCAGTTCGATCGACGGCAATCTTGGAACCGATGTCATCACCCTGGCCGGCGGTGCCAGCAATTTCTCGTTCTCTTCAACATCGATAGAAACCATCACAGGCGACTTTGGGAATATCGAAAACCTGGCCCTGGAGAACGCTGTTATAAACTTGACCGTAAACCTCGGCATAGCAGGTGACACCGTTAACCTGTCCAACCTGACCAATAGTTTGACGATTGTAGACATAACAAATGTCTTCGGCGGATCAGGCTCTGATACCGTAACGTTTAATGGATCGGGGGCTGCCTCGGTGGATCTTTCCGCCGGTACGGACACGATCAACGTTACGTCGGCTGCGTCGAGTTTCGGTTCCATTCTTGGCGTCGAGAACTTTACAGATGGTGCGGGCAATACCGATATTTTTGTCGACGATGCGTTGCTGGCCGGCATCAGTAATTTTGATGGGGGTGCTGGAACGGACAATATCCATATTGCACAGGGTCAAAACAGCACAGGAATAATCACCAATTTCGAAAACATACTGGTTGCCGCAGGCGTCGCCGAAACACTGACTCTTGAGAACACGATTGGCACAAACACGCTGATCGATCTCGGCAATGGATTTGAAGGCGACCAACTTATCCTGGCTAATGGAACTAACGTGGTCAGCGTTCAGGATATTGATACAGTTACGGGCGGCGCCGGCGACGATACTGTTTCTTTGCTGAGCACGGCGATCATCAACGTTTCCCTAGGGGTCGGAAATGACACCGTGGATGCATCTGGCACGACCGACTCGGGCGTAACACTGACAGATGTCGAAAACTATATCGGTTCGTCCGGTACAGATTTTGTTTCCTCAACCAGCGATCTCAATCCCGGGGATTCGTTTGATGGAGGAGCTGGAACAGATACATTCACACTGGCCAGTCTCAGCAATAACACAGCTTCTATTTCAAACTTTGAATCCATACTGGGTGTTGCGTCGACAGCGGAATCACTAACCTTTGAAAACGTTGTAACCGGCGTTTCCATTGATTTGGGCCAAGCCTTGGATGGAGACACCGTTAACCTGGCCAACGGAACAAACAGTATAACGATTACTGATGTTGACAGTGTTTTCGGTGGGACCGGCGACGATACCGTTGTCTCGAACTCAACTGTTGTTGGCACAATCAATCTTGGTACTGGTACAGATACCTTTACAAACAACACCCCCAATATCGTGATTGCCAGTCTGGATAATGTCGAAGTCTTTAACGGGGCAGGCGGCGAGACGATAACGCTATCAACGTCACTGACAGCGGGCAGCGTCTATACAGGTGGTGCGGGCAGTGAAACACTGTTCCTGGCAATCGATTCCAATGACACGGCATCATTGGTCGATATTACCAATATCGTGCCTCGTGGCAGCGGAAATTCGAACCTAGTTCTTGAGAATACACTGGGTGTCTCAACCACCATCGATAACTCCACAAACGCCGGCAATGACAGTGTGCAACTGGCCGATGGTGGCGCGAATATTGTGTCTGTTCGGGGAATGGACGTCATCGCTGGTGGCGATGGCATAGATACAATTTCAATCTTCGCCACATCAAATGCCATTACATTTACCGGAAATGGTGGCGCGGACGTGTTCGATAACTCCAGCACACCGACCAGTTTCGTTGATACCTACAAGTTTCTGGCAATCACCGACTCTCCTACCGGCGCTGGTGATACGATCAATGGTTTCAATGCATTGGGTGAGGATGTTCTCGATCTCTCTGGCCTGCCTCTCGCCGGAAGCTTCTCTATTCAGGCATCAGCCTTTACCGGCGGCGGCAATGCATCAGCGTTCATGGTTGGCACATTGGTATCTGTAGATGTTGATGGTGATGCGGTTAGTGACATGGAAATCACATTGAATGGTGTGACGGATGCCGATGTCGACGTCACCGATTTCACAGTTTGATCGGTCCGCAACATGCTTCTGAAAATCGACAACCTGATTTCCGACGATCTGAACCAGCGATTGGTAACCACCCTCAAGAAAAAAGTGCAATCGACAGGGGCGGCTGAAGGGGAAGAAGACAAAACCCTGAATCAGGACGTCTTGCGTGCCGTCGCAGGCAATCGGGAAATCGACAGGCGGTACTTTCCCAGAAATTGGGGTCTACCTGTTTTTGCGAGTAATTCGATCGGCCAGGAACGCAAATGGCAAACGGATCCGGCGGTCTCAGGCAATGCACCCCGCATCCGGATCGATTTATGCGTTGTCCTGTTTTTGTCCGATCCGGCCTCATACAAGGGGGGGTCGCTGATCCTGCAAGAATCGACCCAGGGTTCCAAAATAAAACTGGACGCTGGGAGTGGCCTGATCCTGCCCGGCGGCACGATCCGTCGGTTTGAAGAAATCACCGAGGGACACGCTTTTTACGCAAGCATTCCCTTTCAAAGTCTTGTCCGCGAAATGCAGGGAAGAGCCATCCTGTATGATATCGATCTGGCGAGGCAAAAGGTACTGGCGCGAGAACCAGGCTCCGACGAAGCCATGCTGTTGCTGAGGGCGCATTCGAACCTACTGCGTCTCTGGGCAGAGGTCTGAGCATGGAGCGACGGTCAAGCAATCCAGATTTCGCGAGACCGCACATAGGCTGGTGCAATGCTTGAATTGCTCAAACGATTGGTCCTGCGCCCGACAACGACGACACTTCTCCTCGCGGCTTCGTTGATTGTGAACCTGCTTATGTTGGCGGCGCCGCTCTTCGTGATGTTGGTCTTGAACCGGTATGTCGCATTCGGCGTTGATGGAACGCTTTTCGTTTTGGCAAGCGGCGCCATCCTTGCGGTTACGATGGAACTGATCTTCCGGTGGATCCGCCTCAATCTTGCGCGCACCGTTTCGGTTAAGGCAGATGACGCGAATGCAAGAATGATCGGGGACGTCCTATTGCGGACAAAACTGTCTGCCCTTGAAAGTGTTAACCGCCCACTCATGCGCCAGATCACACGGGATGGTGAAGTTATTCAATCTGCCTATGCAGCAACATCACTGATCGCTGTTCTCGATGTTCCGTTTGCGGCAATCCTGTTTGCAGCCTTAATCGCCATAGACCCACTTTTGGCCTTCATCGCGTTCATCGCCTGCGCAACCATGCTGCTGCTTGGTCTGGTTTTGGGCCGCTCCGCGGCGGGCGGCGAGAATGATGGCGCAACACAGCGGGCCGTAAACGAAGAAGACCTATTGGCCCAGCCCGCACAGACCCGGGCTTTTGATGCCCGGGAAATGCTTCTGTATTACTGGCAGTCAGGCAATCGTAAAGTTCAGGAATACAGCAGACGGGCAATAAACCGTCGGGGGATGCTGCAGGCCCTCAGCCAGACCCTGATCGCCCTGACCACAATCAGTGTTGTCGGTGTCGGCGCCATGCTTGTGGTTCGTCAGGAACTGGATATCGGCGTCTTGATTGCGGCCAACATTCTGGCGGCCAGATCACTCGCCGGTGTTTCACGAGCGGCGATGCTGATAGAGGTTTTCAGCAGAGCAGGGCAGGCCGCAACCCGGCTAAAAAACCTGAGCCGCCTCCCAATGGAAAACATGTCTGGAACAGCCCTTGGAAACTACAGCGGACGCCTCGACTTTCAGGACGTGACCTTTGCTTATCCAGGGGCAACAACACCGCTCTTTGAGTCTCTCAGTTTCTCACTCAAATCTGGTGAAATCATGGTTGTCCACGGCCGGAACGGTGCAGGAAAATCGAGCCTCGTCGACCTTGTCACCGGATTGCGGGAACCCATTCGCGGACTTGTTCTTGCCGACGGGATCGACCTGCGTCAGGTCGCCTTACCATGGTGGCGCCGCCAAATATCATACCTGCCGCAATCACCAAGTTTCGCAAATGTCAGTATACACGACAATCTTCGCAGCCTGAATCCCGAGATCAGCGGTGAAGGCCTTTCCAACTGCATAAAAAATGCTGGTGCACGGGATTTGATTGCCGGACAGGTTCAAGGACTGGAAACCGTTCTCAACGACAACGGCAACCGGTTTGCACCGGGTGAACGCAAACGGTTGGGCCTCGCGCGGGCACTGACAACATCAGGACGCCTGGTTGTCTTTGACGAACCATTGGACGGCCTCGACAATGAAGGTCGCACCCTGGTGGCCGCCGTCCTGCAATCCCTCGTTTCTCAAGGATGTACCATGGTCGTTTGTTCAAGCGATCCGGGGATCATCAAAGAAGCGCACTGGCATCTGGATCTCGACCATAAACCGGTTCCAGTACTGACCAAGGGCCCGGGCGTCTCTCTGCGCCCCGCGGCAGAATAGGGAACAGCTATGAGCCAAATCGAAAAGAGACCCTGGCAGGTTCCGCTTGGCCCACAACGCGACGAAAAAGCATCGGCGTTCTCCGTGTTGTTTCTGCTGGCTCTGCTCGCCCTGATGGTCGGCGCGGGTTTCTGGTCGTTTCGCTCTCAACTGGACATCGTCAGCGTGGCAATTGGTGAAGTCAAACCAAGCAGCCGCGTCCGGGATGTCCAACATCTGGAAGGTGGAATTGTAGAAGAAATCTTGATCAGCGAAGGGGATGCAGTCGTCGAAGGGCAACCTCTCCTGACTCTTGCTTCAACACGGAACGCCGCTGATGTTGCAGAACTTCAGACGCGTCTCCTCTACCTTGAAGTCGAGCGTGCCCGCCTCTTGGCTGAGGTTTCTGATACACCCATTGAGGACGCATTCTCGGCTACCCTCCAATTGAAAGCACCAGACCTCGTCAAACAGGCCGCATCGCTTCTGGAATCGACCCGGCAAGAAGCAGCAACCGAGGCTGAACGCCTCACCAATACGGCGCAGCAGCGACAGCAGGAAATACGGGCCATTCAAACCCGGCGCAGTAACGCGTTGAAGAGCCTGACCCTGTTCAAGGAACAGGTTGAGATCAGTGCGGAACTGCTTCGGAAAAACATCACAAACCGGTACAGCCATTTACAGCTACAGCGGGAGTTACAGGATCTGGAAGGTGCCATTGCACAAGATGCCGAAGCCCTGAAGGGGGCCAAGGCGGCCCTTGATGTTGCGGAAAACAGCCTCGAAGAAGCGCGGCTGCGGCGCATCAATGCTGTCTCGGCGGAACTGGCACAGGTTGAACGCGACTTTACCGAAATGGGACAACGCATGCTGAAATTCCAGGACAGCTTGACGCGGACCGTCCTGCGCGCGCCGGTCAGTGGCTTGGTCAAGGAAATTTCGGTCTCAACCATTGGCGGTGTTGTTCAACCGGGCGAAACGGTCGCTGCAATTGTGCCAGGCGACGACCGGCTGATCGTCGAAGCGACATTGCCTCCACAAGAAATTGGCTATGTGAAGCCGGGGCAACGCGCAGTCATAAAGTTAAATTCTCCGGACTTGGTCAGATTTGGAAATATCGATGGGACCGTCGCAGAAATCAGTCCTGATAGATTGATGACCGAAGATGGCGTCCCGTATTTTCGGGTCCGGATCGATGCCGACGCCAGTTTTTTCAGTAATGGCGAGGACCGTTATGACCTGTTTCCAGGCACCCAGGTTGTAGCGAATATACGAACCGGCAAACGAACAGTCCTCGATTACATTACCGCGCCGATCTTGAGCCAGGGTGGTCAGGCCCTGATGGAACGATAATCAACGGCCCTATCGACCGAACCGACCAATATTATTGGCAATCTGCTTGTATCCGAGACGGTCCAGTGTGACTTCTGCCTGTTTTTTTTCAACCGATCCCCTATCGAAGGCCAAGAATAGAATGAGTTCATCACGGATCCCGCGGTGAACCGGGCGAATTGCGGTCAGATGTTCACGGGCGACCAGGACTTCGTGGCCCTGGGCGGGTTTGAAACGGCTTGGTTCGCCCGCTCCAGACAAAACAATTTCCCCCCCAAGGTAATCATCCGGGTGAGAGAGGGCGACACGACAGGCAAGATCCACCCGGTGATAGGTATTCACAACACCAATCCCGGCCCGTCCAACAACACCAGGCAACGGTGCGGGGCTGACAGAGCTCCCCTGACGGCATCGCAAAACTGCCGGTGTGCACTCAGCCACATGGTCCAAAGCCGAAATACGACCCTGCAACCCGGCTAAAGCGCGCCGTGCAATCGACACTAAACTACTCTCATCTTGGCTTGCTATTTCCCAGGCAAAAATAAGAATCGGCTCAGGCTGATAGGGTGTCACAGTCAGAGAATCACGCTGATCGTCCAATATTTGAGTGACGGTTTTGCAATCAGCAGGCGAAATAATTGCCCTGTTTTCTGCCATTTAATGCGGATTCCTTGTATTTTTGCTAATTTTAGTCTACTCGAATTTAGAAGAGACCTTTAAACTAAAATGATAATATTCTATGACTTGATGAAAAGAAGTATTCATCAAGTAAAGTCTGTTATTTTGATAATAGCGGGCTAGTCGGTCGCAGAATAAAAATCGAGTCTCTTTGAGGTCGCGAAGATTTGTTGAAGCAGAGAAGAAGTAAATACAAGATGAAGTTAAATAAAAATCTTCTTGCTTCAGTAGCGTGTGGTGCATTGATAGGCCTTGCCACAACGTCAGTCGCACAGGCTGACATTTTCAAACGCCTTGAGGAACTGACCGCAACACATAAAACCGTTCGGGCCGCGAATGCTGATTTCCTTGCTGCTGATGAAAGACTTCAAGAGACCAATGGCGTCTGGTATCCCAATCTGAATGTTACTGGGTCCATTGGCCGGGAAGACCAGATCAATTCCGAGGCCGATAACACCTTACTGACACCTCGGCAGCTGGACCTGACGGTTACGCAAAGGCTCTACGATTTCGGTTCAAATGACGCGACAATCAAACAGTCGGAACTGAGAAAACGCGCATCGGACGCCAACAAAAAGGTCGCGGTCCAGGACATCCTTCTGCAAGGAATTATCGCCCATTTGAACTTGCTGCGAGCAAGCGAAGTCGCGGATTTCGCGCTGCGCTCTGAAGAAAACATCCTTGCGCAGGAAAAACTGGAGGCTGATCGTCTTGCCGCCGGCGGCGGTCAGGAAACAGACCTGTTGCAGGTGAGGAGTCAACTCTCGGCCGCGCGGGCAAGACGGATACAGGCCGAAGGGGATGTACAGATCGCCCGGAACCTTTTCAAAAAGGTTTACGGGTTCTTTCCCGAGGTCGAATTTTTGCGGGAAGTCCCGGCAGTCGAAAGACAAAGACTTCCGGAAAATGTTGATGCCGCCGTTGTAAGGGCCATTGACGGCAACCTCAGAATTCAGGCAGCCCGCCTTGGAACGGAAGCCCTTCTTGAGGCCAGCAAACAGAACAAAGCCGACAAACTGTATCCAAAGCTGAACGCGATCGCGCAGGTTACAGCGAAGCAGGATGTTTCCGGCACCGAAGGCTATGAGCGTGATGCGATCGCGAAGATAGAGGTGTCCTTTCCCTTCAATCTTGGCATGACAGCACTGAATTCTATTCGCGCCTCTGAATTGGACCATACGTCGGGGACGTTCCGGCTGGACCAGGCCCGTGACGAAATCGAAGAACTCGTTCGCAACGCCTGGCAAAACTTCCGAACTGCCCAAAACACCTCGGACCTGTTGAGGGATCAGGCACAATTGGCAGCGGATTTTCTGGAATTGGCCCGTGAGGAGCGAAAACTAGGGAACCGAAGCCTTCTGGACGTGCTGGCTGGTGAGACGGCGCTTTTGAACGCAAGGGCAGATGCCACAGCAGCCCGCCGCAATTTCGCGATCAACGCGTTTACACTGCTGTCACTGGTTTCCGATCTGACACTGGAACAGATGACAATCAATGATTACGGCGGTCCCCTCCGTCTGCCGAATTAAGCAACGTCGCCATAGTGTGACTTTGTAGTCATACGCATCCCAGGCTTGCCATTACCCCTCTGGCAACGGAAAGTTCCTTAAAGACGAACACTTGCATTCGGGACGCTCGAAGATGGAATTCGACTACATAATCATCGGTGCAGGATCAGCCGGTTGCGTTCTTGCAGCTCGATTGAGCGAAGACGGAAAAAACACCGTCCTACTGTTGGAAGCCGGGGGCGAGGACAGCAATCCCTGGATCCACATTCCCGCCGGTTATATCAAAACAATGATCAACCCGGAAGTGAACTGGATGTTCGATACACAGCCGGATCCTGGTACCGGAAACCGCGAGATCGCCGTTCCGCGGGGCAGGGTGCTTGGCGGGTCCAGCTCAATCAACGCCATGGTCTATGTCCGGGGGCAGGCCCAGGACTATGATGTTTGGGCACAAATGGGGAACCGTGGGTGGTCCTATGACGACGTCCTGCCATACTTCAAGAAGGCCGAAGCCCGAGAGGGTGGTGATCCGGACTTTCGGGGTGGTGGGGGACCGCTAACGGTCTCGGACCTCACAGAGACCTATCCAATCCTGGACCGGGTGATTGAGGCCTCCACAGAGATCGGCTACGCCCCAAATCCGGACTACAATGCAGAGCGACAAGACGGCATCAGCTATTTCCAGGTCACCCAGAAGGGCGGGCGTCGTATGAGCACGGCGCGGGCCTATCTGAAGCCCGCACGGTCGCGACAGAACCTGCAGGTGGAAACGAATGCCTTTGCCCAGAAAATACTCCTGGAGGGAAAAAAGGCAGTCGGTGTCAGCTATCTCAAAGGTACTGAAGTGAGAGAGGCGAGAGCCCGCCGGGAGGTAATCCTCTGTGCCGGCGCGATCCAGTCACCCCAGCTGCTGGAAGTGTCCGGTATCGGCGATCCGACGCATCTGAATGCGCTTGGCATCGAAGTTCAGCATGCCTCACCAGATGTCGGGGAGAACCTTCAGGACCATTATGTGGTGCGTCTTTGCTGGCGTTTGAAAAACGCGGAAAGTTTGAACCAGAAGGCAAGGGGGCTGGGTCTTGTTTCAGAGGTTCTGAAATTCGCGACAATGCGCAAAGGTGCCCTTACAATGCCAGCAGGCATCCTGGTCGGCTTTCTCAAAAGCAGCCGAGAGTTAGAGACGCCGGACATTCAATATCACATTGCCCATGCCAGCTTTGACGACCCGAAGCGCCGTACCTTTCATAAATTTCCGGGTCTGACCTTTGGTCCCTGTCAATTGCGACCGGAAAGCCGTGGAACCGTCCACGCAACCGGAAATTCGATGCTGGAAAAACCGGCCATTCAACCCAAATTTCTGGATGCAGAGCAAGACCGTTACGTCCTTTGGCGCGGCATGCAACTGGCCCGCAATCTGATGGAAACCAGTGTTATGCAGCCCTTTGACGGGGGGGAGCTTATTCCAGGGCCAGACTGTCAGACAGAAGATGAGATGCTGGACTATGCCCGTGGATTTGGGGCAACCATCTATCACCCGGTCGGAACGTGCCGCATGGGAAGTGACGAACGATCCGTTGTGGATCCGGAACTCAAAGTCCGGGGCATTGAGGGTCTGCGGGTTGTCGATGCTTCTATCATGCCGCGTTTGATATCCGGTAACACAAATGCCCCCACCATCATGATCGCTGAGAAGGCAGCCGACCTTATCAAGGCGGATTGAACCGTGGGCTGCCAAAGCCTACGTCGCGCTTTGCTCCACGCGCGCCGAGATGGCACGGACCTGTTCCGACGCTCCGTTGTAATCCATTGTATCGAGGGCGGCTTGCAGCGTCTTGGTCGCGGTCGGGTCAAAGTGATAAAGGGATGGCTTTAACGCATTGAAGAGGTCTTCAGATTCAATGTCGCCCGCGCTAAGCGCGGCTTCCAACGCCTGAAGGTCCGTACTTTCGAGAGGCTTCTCCGTCTTCTCCGTAACAAGCGCTTCCTCTTTTACAGCCGCAAAGCGATCGCCAATTTCGGCTTGAACTGCCTCTCCTTCACGGTGCAAGAGGTCCAGCAGCTCTGGTAAGACAGATGCCTCCAGATCATTTGATGCGTTCAGGGCCTCTTCAAACTTTTCCGCAGCGTCGGCAAGGGCGTCCAGACGCAGGTTGCCCGCCGTGCCCTTCAAGCTGTGCAACGTCTCCCCAAGCACCTCACGGTCACCCTTCAACAGTGCCTCTTTCGCCACTGCTAGTTGCGGGTCTAGACCAGTTGTGAATTTCTCAAGTAGTCGCTTCGCCAGCACTTTATCTCCGCCGAGCGAGCGAAGAAGGGCGGCTTCATCGAATTTCTTGAGTGAACCCACCTCAACATCAATCTCGCCAGTCGGAGAGGGGCTTAGCGTCATAGCTTCAGCCCGATCTTGAGCTGGATTAGCATGGCGCTGGATAGCGGCGATGACGCGTTCCGGCTCGATCGGTTTGCTGAGATGTTCAACCATCCCCAAATCGAGACATCGTAATTGCTCATCACGTTGCGCATGGGCGGTCATCGCTATGATGGGGATATCTTTCGCAGTTGGAATAGCGAGGACCTCTTCTGTCGCCTCAAAGCCGTCCATCTCAGGCATTTGAATATCCATGAGGATGACATCAAAGTCCCTATGCTTGGGTGATGAGATCGATTTCACAACTTTCTCAACGACGATACGACCGTTTTCGGCGACATCGACCGTGGCGCCGGCCTCCTCCAGAATGGTCACTGCAACGATCCGGTTGATCTCGTTATCCTCAGCCAGCAACACGTGATAACACTGCAATGGGGCCAGGCTGAGGCCCTTGGTGGCCTGGCTGTCGGGCAGGGCCTGTCCGAAAGACTTTTCCAGAGCTTCAAGTGATCGACGCAGCAAAAGGGACGGGGCGACCGGCTTCTGCAAGACAGCTGAAATACCGGACTCATCAGCATTCTGTAACAGCGAACTGTCGGAATACGCAGTGATCATGATAACCGGCGGTCGAACGCTCAACGGGATCTGCTCGAGTGCATCAATCCCGTTTGTTTCGGGCATATTCCAGTCGATCAGGATCAGATCAAGGGGCGGATTATGCGTAACGATCAGGTTCGCCATCTCGGCCGCTGAGGATGCTTCGATAACTGTGGCCCCTGCCTTGGAAACAACATCGGCAACCACGGTTCTGGCAACATCACTGTCATCCACCACAAGCACGGTTTTGCCTGCCATAACCTCGCCCTGAAGGGGCGACATGGCCTTGCCCACACCAACTGGTAAAGCCAGTTCAAACGTACTGCCTTCGCCTTCAACGCTCTCGACCGTTACGTCACCATCCATAAGGCGCGCCAATTGAGCGCTGATGGAAAGCCCCAGACCTGTACCTCCATATTTTCTGGTCGTCGAAGAATCCGCCTGTTGAAACGCCTGAAACAGGCCGGATACTTGATCCGGTGACATGCCGATCCCTGTGTCAGCCACCCGAAAGCGCACCTCCAGATTACCGTCCGCCCCGCCTGTATCGGCGGAAACCGACAGTTCAATCTTGCCCTCATGGGTAAATTTAATGGCGTTCGACAGCAGATTGATCAGAATCTGGCGGATCCGCAGGGGGTCACCAATCAAGGCGTTGGGCACATTATCATCAACCCGAATGACGAGGTCGACGTCACGCCGTTCCAGCCGAACACCGTTGATCATCGCGATATCCTCGAGCAATTCGGACAATTCAAAACCCGTCCGCTCGATGGCCAGTTTTCCCGCTTCCAGTTTAGACTGGTCAAGGACATCATTGATGATTTCAAGCAGGGAACGGGAAGAGACGGAGACCTTGTTCAGGTAATCCCGCTGCATGGAATCCAGTCTTGTACCCATCACGATGCGGTTAAGCCCGATGATGGCGTTCAGGGGTGTTCTGATCTCGTGGCTCATATTGGCCAGAAACTCGCTCTTGACCTTGGCCGCATGAGCCGCCTCACGACGCGCTTCTTCGAGGTTTCCGACTAAATCCCGCAGCGCGCGGTTTGCCGGCCTGAAAATGACGAAAATCTGCAGAATAAGCCCCAGCATCGCAAGCAGATACCCAAACACCTGAGCTTGCTGGATTGCCTGACTGGACCGGTTTGAGTCTTCTTCAAACGAGGCTACGGCCGAATTCAGCTTGCCCAGCAGACGCTCCGGCACATTGGCCAGCATCCAGGTCCAGGCGAGTTCATAGCCCTCTGCTTCTGCGAGGACCGTTCGAGCATTGCTCAAAAACTCTTCAGATAAAGCATCCAGATATGCGGGATCACTGGTGGAGGTCGGGTCACCAGAACTGCCGAAATACAGGCCGGCAGTCTGTGGCGATAAATCGCCGCTCAAACCCATATCACCGCCCCGGCTGAGTGCCTGATGAGCGCGGTCAAACTGCTCAATTGCCGCGGCCAGTTTTTCAGATTTTTCCGGGTCCGTGACAGGGCTGGCAACAACCTGACCACCGAAGAACATGATCCGTTGGCTCAACATGCGCTGACGACCTGAAATGTTAATGGCTGCGGCCAGTTCAGCGGTTTTACTGCTGACAAAGACTGGCGCCGCATGAGAGGCCGTGAAAATGATCGCAATTATGGCCAGCCCAAGAAGGTATCGCCGACCGAGCTGAAGGGCCTGTTCCGAAGATGTCGTCACGCCGTCAAAGATCCATTTTCATTGGTCCGGAAAATAATCCGCCAGATAAAGAACAACTGGTGCTAACCCTGTTCACATACCCTACGTGTATACCCTCCCAAATATGAACTTTTTCTTAACTGATATGTCCAGCGGTTGACGTTAGATTAAATATTCCGGTTGCTGTCCCGAAAGGGTTGCTCACAAATTCGTGAGCGGGTAACCATCCATAATGAATCTCTAATTTATCAATGCTATGACCGTTTCATGAAAATACTTTTGGCAGAAGACGCAGACCCATCCAGCTCCGCTATTTCAGCACTTTTAAGCGAGACGTATAATGGCGATTTGGACGTCACTTTCGTACGCACCAAAGACGCTGTTTTAGAGGCGCTGCGCGCGACCGAATATGATGTGGTGATCCTCGACTATGTCCTCCCGGACGGAAATGCGGCGGAGCTCCTGGAAGAGGTTGGGGCGCTTGGCCTGTCCTCACCTTTCGTTGTGGTGAGTGCGGTGAATGAGGGCAATATCGATATCTATGCGATCCAGACCGGGGCCGATGATTTCATCATCAAGGATGAGCTGAACCCGGCGGTCCTGAAACGGTCTATTGAGCACGCCGTTTACCGAAAAGAGCGGTTCAACCGCCTGGCGGTTATGGCCTATTATGACGCGCTGACGGGGCTGCCCAACCGGTCCTATGTTGATCAATACATCACCAAGATCGTCGAAATGTCGCTGCGAGCCGACAAGTTTCTGGGGGTTCTCTATATCGATCTGAACAAGTTTAAACCGATCAACGACACCTATGGTCATGCAACCGGTGATGAAGTGTTGAAAGAGATCGCCGCGCGCCTGAAAACAGCGATCAGAAAGACCGATGCTGCTGTAAGGGTAGGGGGCGATGAATTCCTGATCCTGGCTCCCGGCATGGCAAAACCAGATGATATCAGTGGGGTCAGCACGAAAATCAAAACCGCAATCTGCGAACCCATGCTGATCGACGGCAAAACGCTCGAAGTGGGCGCAAGCCTTGGCCATGCCGTCATCCCAGGCGACGTCAAAACCGTCGAAGAAGCCATCGACCTCGCCGACAAACGCATGTACCAGGAAAAACACGAGCGTTAGTTGAAGATCGTGTCGGTGCCTTCAACAACCTGTTTCTTTTACCTCTGACGGGCAACTTGGTTAGAGCAAACTAGCCAACGTTAACTCAAGATTCGATATGTCGTTCCTGAGAGATAGCTGACATTTCATTCCGGGGACATGGTTTACACAATTTAGGCATTTTGGGGAGAGCCCGGATGCCTTGGAAGGAGTGTAAACCGATGGATGAACGCGTGCGTTTTGTCGCCCGCCTGTTGGAGGGTGAGCAGATGGCGTCACTGTGCCGGGAGTTCGGTATCTCGCGGGTGACGGGGTATAAAATTTTCGAGCGGTATAAGGAATGTGGCGTTGACGGTCTGCATGACCGCAGCCGTCGACCGTATCGGCATGCCAACAAGCTGCCCTATCAGATTGAGCGCTGTATTCTCGGGATCAAGCGGGAGTATCCAACCTGGGGCGCGCCAAAAATCCGCGACAAACTGCTGCGTGCTTTCCCGATCACTAAGCCACCCGCGATCTCAACAGTGCACGCTGTGCTCGACCGCCACGGGTTGGTGGCCCGTCGCAAGCGGCGACGCCACAAAGCCGAAGGCACACCGCTTAGCGCCGCGACGGAAGCAAACGGGTTATGGTGCGCGGATTACAAAGGGGAGTTCCGGCTGGGCAACAGACAGTATTGCTACCCCCTCACGATCACAGATTACCGGACGCGCTATGTGCTGGCCTGCGAGGGACTGGAATCAACCAAATCAGACTTCGCCTTTTCCGTCTTTGAGCGGGTTTTCAAGGAGTTCGGCCTGCCCAAGGCGATCCGTACCGACAATGGCGTGCCCTTTGCCAGCCCACATGCGCTGTTCGGCCTGTCGAAACTGTCGGTCTGGTGGCTCCAGCTCGGGATCGATATCGAACGCATCAAACCCGGCAACCCGCAACAAAACGGACGTCATGAGCGGATGCACCTAACCCTCAAGCAGGAAACAACAAAACCAGCCGCCTTCAACTTCCTGCAGCAACAGGAACGCTTCGACAGTTTCGTCGAGGTTTACAACAATGACCGACCGCATCAGGCACTCGCTGGTGCCTATCCGGGCGAACTCTATACACCCTCGGTCAGGCCTTACGCACCACCTGCAGAGCCAGACTACCCCTTCCATGACAGAACCGTAACCGTCACACGCTGCGGACGTATCTGTATCGGGAAGCGAAAGATCAATCTGAGCCAGGTATTCGCAGGGCAGAAACTCGGCATTCGGGAGGTCGATGACCAGATCTGGCTGGTCTCGTTCATGCACTATGATTTAGGGTTCTTCGATCCCAACGAGAACAGAGTAGAGCCCACTCAAAACCCATTCGCGCCGGACAAGGTGTAAACCATGTCTCCGGTATAATCTGTAAACCATGTCTCCGGTATGGACCATAGAAGAGTGGCGGAGGAGGAGGGATTCGAACCCCCGGTGAGTTTCCCCACAACGGTTTTCAAGACCGCCGCATTCGACCACTCTGCCACTCCTCCGCTGGGGGCGATAATGCCGAACATGACAGTGTATTAAGGTGCCGCGTCTGGGGTGACAAGCGGAAATAAAGTGTTACGCAACCGGATTATACAGGCGCGCCAGACTTACCCATATTAGGCTCTGTTCTATGAAACTTGGATACACCTTCATTTACGTCGCTGACGTCCGGGATATTAATGGATGCCTGGTCGAAATCACGTCACCGGTTCAGAAATAACCACTTAAGATATTCGACTTGATCAACCAGGCGCTTCCAGGATCGAACTACCCGGCCTGTGAAGGGGGAGGAGGGAGTGACGCTCGCTGCCTGTCACGCATTCGAACTGGATGAAATCGCCCTTCACCTCGCGCTGTTGCTTTGCCATGAAAACCTCACAGCCGGTCTTCGTCTCAAAGGCTGAATCCGGCACGTCTTTTTCCGCGCCCGCATGCCAGACGCCCCCTTGAAGGACGGCTGCAACCAAGATCCATGTAGACATTTCTTCAACCCTCTCGGTCAAGCAGAGGAACCATCCCCTTCAAGACCCTGAACTTCATGACTTTCTGGGCACCGGCGATTGCGAAATCTCGTCCACCGGGTCCCCATAATAGGGACCAGCCGCCTGAACACCCGGCACAGAGGTCAGTATTTTTGCAACATCGGCATTCATGACCCCGTCAAACACAACCTTGATTCCGTTTTGCAGGCAACGCTCTGCCAATCCATCAAGCGCAGGCAGGCTTCGGGCCAATCCATCAGCATCGGAAACAAGGCTGGGATCCAGCACAATAAAGTCAGCCGGCAGGGTTTTCAGGCGTTCCTCACTAACGGCCCCTATCTCTTTGCCCAGAAGAGCCACCTTAAAACCAGCATTCCGAACCGTTGATAGCGCCGTTATTCTGGCAAGCGCCTCTAGATTCAACCCCTCAATCCGCAGGATGAAATCACCGGACAGGGTGCGGGCCTGCTCCATCAGGGTGGAGAGGAGGGTCACGTCCAGTAATGAGCGGATGGCAATCCGGATTTCCACGCCCGCGTCACCATGTTTCTTGTCGCTCAGCAAAGCATGACATTGCGCGGTATCAACACGAATACGCAGATCGGTGTCACTATCGGCAAGCGAGGCAATTTCCATCGCGCCGAGGCCGTCATCATCCAGATCAGCCCTGAACTCTGACAGGAAATGGTCTGCTTGCCAGTGCTGAACATCAACAATCGGACTGAACGCGATGGTCAGTCGGTTCTGGTCCAATGCCGAGACAAGCACTGCCCGGCGATCGGCCCGCCGGTCTAGATAGGATGCCTGGCTGGTTTCCAGCGTATCAAAGATGATCGAATCCAGACCCGCATCCACGAATTCGTCGACCGCGTGGGTGATCGCGGTCTCGATCTCATCCTCACTGAGGTTGTCACCATCCAGGAGAACGGTTTTCGTGCCGACAGACAGGACCGCTTTTTCCGGGTCGATGCTGTCCGCATAGGCCTGCAAATCCGATTTCAGCGACTCAAGATTGCTGCCCTGCTCATTGACCATGCCGAACTTGCCGGAAACAACCTGGGACACGGAATTCTTGTCGACACTGGATTCCTGCAGCCGTTGTTCCACCTGTTGGCGGAAATCGTCGATTTTCTCTTCACTGACACCGTATTGATCCCGCAGACGATCAACATCGCCAACATCGACGAATGTCAGATCAAGATCTTTCCCCTCATGCTGGGCCATGCTGCGCTGAACCGCACTGACCAGCCCTTTGGGCGTGTTGCGGCTCTTGGACGAGAATTCGAGCGCCGGGTCAATGATGAAGGTCAGATGGAAATAGTCAGGATCACGGGGAAAGGGTCGCCCCTCCACCTGGGCGCCCAGCACGCTGCGTTGCGGCCCGTTCAGGAAGAGGGTCATCGGGTCCATCTTTTCCTGCAATGCGGCCTTGTAGAGGATTTCCGTCACCAGGACGACGCTGTCCTCCTGGATCAGCGCGGTGATCACACTACCGACGATTTCTTCTTTGTTAAGGCCAAGCCAGACATCGAACGCCCCGTTTACCGAGGCAACCTGACCGCCCAGATCGATCAGGATCTGTATCGTGCGCAGATGGGTGTCGTCGTCTTCATCGACGATTTCACCATCCTTGGTCAGGACTTGTGCCATCGGGCGATCCCTCTAGAGCCCTTGAAGACCGCGCCAAAACCCTCTTCTGGCGCGCTCACCACCCGTTTCAAACAACAGTTCTGCTTCATCGGTAATCCACATAGGGTTTAATTTCAAGAATTCTAATGAAAACACTGACTTGCACCATCACTCTGCCTTGGATTGACCATTATTTACGAATTAAATCCAGAAACCGGTGTTTTGAGCGGGGAAGGCCTTCCGAATCAGGATACCCGGTCATCACAAACCACAGGAAAAGGCCGCGCTTTAACAGGCTTTGAAACAGGAAATTTGATGCGCAAAACAACACCCACAGCCGGACGCAAACGCGTATTCGGTTCCCTCATAATCGGTGCCGTGTTTTTGATCGGCGTAAGCGCCACACAACCGACAAACGCGCAGTCCGATAATGGCAGTTTTGAAGCCTGGCTGCAGGGCTTGCGGGCCGAAGCGGAGGGGCGCGGCATCAGCGCCGCCACTCTCGATCAGGCGCTTGGTGGATTGACCCCCGTGCCCCGCGTCCTTGAACTGGACAAGCGCCAACCGGAATTCAGCCAGACGTTCTGGACCTATATTCAGGGCAGCATATCGCAAAAACGCATCGAACGCGGTCGCAAACTTCTAAAAACACACGCGAAACTGCTGGCAGAGGTCCAGGCCCAATACGGCGTACAGCCTCGTTTTCTGATTTCCTTCTGGGGTTTGGAAACAAATTTTGGCGACTATACCGGCGGCTTTTCGGTGATTGGTGCATTGGCCACGCTCGCCCATGATCCAAGACGCGCTGATTTCTTTCGCAACGAATTATTCAATGCATTGAGCATCCTGGACGACGGCCATATCGCCCCGGATCAAATGTCAGGGTCTTGGGCCGGTGCCATGGGGCAGACCCAGTTCATGCCCTCAACCTTCACCGGTTATGCGCGTGACGGCGATGGCGACAGCCAGATTGATATCTGGAACTCACTTCCCGACGTATTTCACTCTGCCGCTCACTACCTGACATCGGTTGGATGGCGCGGCGATGAAACCTGGGGCAGGGAGGTTCGGTTGCCGGACGGTTTTGATCTGAACCTTTCCGGCCTGGAGACACGCAAGCCAATCGGTGACTGGTCTGCCTTCGGGATCACACGGGCCAATGGTTCAAAACTGCCCGTTGCGGATATTGAAGGGTCTATTGTGCTGCCCGCGGGGATCAATGGGCCTGCATTCCTGGTCTATCAGAACTTCCGGACCATCATGATCTGGAACCGCTCCATCCTTTATGCGCTGGCTGTCGGGCATCTCGCAGACCGCATTGTGGGTCTCGGTCCTATTCAGGCACAGAAACCCGCAGATGATGAGCCGCTGAGCCGTGATGACGTTATTGCCCTTCAGTCGGGCCTGAACCGGCTTGGCTTTGATACAGGTAAGCCGGATGGTATTGCCGGGTCCATGACGCGTCGGGCGGTTCGTGATTATCAACGCGCCCGGGGAATACCGCCGGACGGCTACCCGTCCAAGGGCCTGATTAATCGAATCCTGGCCGAATAACGGTGCTTGGCAGAGAAATCTGAATCGTGGTGTTCTTCGGTGTTAAAAGCCTGAATTTTCCAAGACAGGGGTGTGCGGTGATCCGGACGGCGTATTTAAAGGTTTTGGCCCTTGGGGCGACAATTGCGCTTGGCGCCTGTGCAGAGGTTCAGTTTCTAAGCCATGCGGCCAAAGAAGCATCACAGACAGAGGTCGTCGCCCCTGCTTCGGCAACCCGTGACGTCGAAAACGGCAGTCATTACAAGGTCGGAAAACCCTACCAAATCATAGGGATATGGTATTATCCTGCGGTTGATTACGCCTATTCCGAAGAGGGAATCGCGTCCTGGTACGGGCCAGGTTTCGATGGCAAGGAAACCGCAAACGGCGCCATTTTTGACATGAACAAGGTTTCCGCCGCTCACAAAACCTTGCCGTTACCCTCCATCGTCCGTGTCACAAATCTGGAAAACGGCCGTTCCCTGAAAATCAAGGTCAATGACCGGGGACCTTATGCCCAAAACCGGATTATCGACCTGTCCCGCAGAGCGGCTCAGTTGCTGGGCTTCCAGATCCAGGGAACAGCCCTTGTCCGCGTCGAAATTGTGGAAGATGAGAGCCGGCAACTGGCCGCGTTCATGCGCGGCGAAGGACGCGAGGAACCAGGACTTAGCCCGCCAAAACCGGAGGCAGCCCCGACGGTCGCTGTGAGCGGGACCGAACTGGCACCGCCGCCAGGAACTGTGTCCAGCCCCCCACCGGAACCGGAATTTCAGGTTTCCGCCACTAACACGCCGGACGCCTCGGTTCAGGCGGTGTCGGTGACCGAGTTGCCTGAGTCAGACACCAGTGTAACCATCGATCCGGTCCGCACTCAGCCGCAGGCCTTCGTTCAGGCGGGGGCGTTCAGCCAGTATGTAAACGCCCAACGGGCGCAGGCGCTGTTGTCCGGCGTCGGAAACGTATCCGTTGAACAAATTATGAGTTCTTCGGTGCCCCTGTTCAGAATACGTCTGGGTCCAGCCGCAAACGCTGCAGAGGCTGACGAGCTTTTAGCGCGGGTGATTGAGGCCGGATATACTGAGGCGCGGATTGTCATCGTCAACTAGACGCGGACATCAGTGAGCTTGCTTGGGGTGTTCTGGGCAGATTTGCCTCAGCCGCGCCTTTTTTGTTCCGCGAACAGCGGTTAAATTCGTCGAAATGCTGCGGTAATTGCGGCCAGTGTTATCAAGTGTACTGACTAAAAGGGTATAAAATGCATCTGCGTCCAACAGGTTTCTTTTCTGCTCTGCTGATAAGTGTTTTCGCGCTGTTCAATGTTCCTCAAGCAGCGGCACAGGGCATCGAAACCATCGCCAAGGAAGCCATTCTTCTGGATTTCGAGACCGGTGAAATCCTGTACGAGAAAAAGGGTGACGAGCGGATGTACCCGGCTTCAATGACCAAGATGATGACCGTCTACATCCTGATGAAACGGTTGAAAGAGGGGACACTCTCTCTCGATGACGAATTTCCGGTCAGTGAGAAAGCCTGGCGTAAAGGGGGCTCAAAAATGTTTGTCGAGGTCGGCAAACGGGTCACAGTCGATGAGTTGCTGCACGGGATCATCGTGCAGAGCGGCAATGACGCAACCATCGTTGTCGCCGAGGGTCTGTCTGGCACGGAAGAGTCTTTTGCCCGAGAAATGAATGCGACCGCACTCGAAATCGGCATGACTGGCAGTAATTTTATGAATGCCAGCGGCTGGCCCCACCCTGACCACTACACGACATCATCTGACCTGGCCCAGCTGGCTGTCGCGACGATCAGGGACTTTCCGCAAATGTACAAGCTCTACAACGAGCGGGAATACACATTCAACGGCATCAGTCAGGCGAACCGTAACCCATTGCTGCGTCGGGATATCGGCGCCGATGGCCTAAAGACTGGTCACACAGAGGCATCGGGCTATGGCCTGACCGGATCTGCGGTGAAGGACGGAAGACGGTTGATCGTTGTCGTAAACGGCCTGGAAAGCACCCGTGATCGTGGCATCGAAGCAGAGAAACTCCTGAACTGGGGATTTCGTGAATGGAACAGCTATAAACTCTTGAAAGCGGGTGATATTGTTGAAGAAGCGCCTGTCTGGCTTGGAACCAGCCAGACCGTTCCATTGGTTCTCCAGGATGATGTCGCAATTACTTTGCGTCGCACAGCTCGCGATGACCTGCGCGTAACCGTCACCTATGATGGCCCCATACCAGCGCCGATCCAGAGCGGCCAACAGGTCGGTATGATCCAGATCGAGGCACCGGGTATAGAAGCCCGAAACTATCCCCTGCTTGCCGGTGCCGCTGTTGAGCGTCTTGGACCGGTTGGCAGAGTGTCAGCCCTGGCAAATCATCTGATCTGGGGCCTGGCCCCGTGACGTCAGAGGGGGACGCCAAACCTTCGAGCAGGGGGCGTTTTATAACGATTGAAGGGGGCGACGGGTCGGGCAAAAGCACGCAGCTCAGAAGGCTCGGCGCGTTTTTGCGTGACCGCGGTTTCAATACGGTTGAAACCCGGGAACCGGGCGGTTCAACGGGGGCCGAGGCACTGCGCGGGCTGCTGCTTGATCCCAAATACACGGATTGGCCACCTATGAGCGAGGCGTTGATGGTGTTTTCAGCCCGTTGTGATCATGTGGAAAATCTCATAAAACCGGCGCTGGCTCGCGGTGACTGGGTCCTGTGCGACCGATTTGTAGACTCAACCATGGCCTATCAGGGTGTCGCCCAGGGGCTCGGCACAGAATTGATCGAGACGCTCCGCACAGTTTCGCTGGGCGACATGGTCCCCGATCTCACCCTGATCTTCGATCTGGATCCTGAGATCGGCCTCTCACGCACGATCGCGCGGGGGGAGGCGGCAACCCGCTACGAACTCATGGATGGCGATTTTCACGCTGTGCTGCGTCAGGCATTTCTGGACTGCGCCGCGCGTGCGCCAGAACGGTATTCAATCATTGACGCCTCCCAGGATGAGGGAGAGGTCTCCAAAGCGGTTGAAGCCGCTGTTTCTGCCCATTTCGGCCTCTCCTGACACAGTGCTATGGCCGTAGACGACAAAGACATAATTGACCCGTCGCATCCAAGGCTGACCCATACCCTTGTGGGTCACCGGTCGAGCGAACAAAAGCTTCTGGAAGCCTGGCAATCCGGCCGTTTTCCCCATGGCTGGCTGTTCACCGGTCCGCCCGGAATTGGAAAGGCGACACTGGCCTTTCGTCTGACAAGGTTCGTCTTGGCCGACGGTACGCCTGATATGCCGGAACCCGACATGTTTGGTGCCGGACCTGATACGCTGGATATCGACCCAGTGTCACAGACGGCCCGACGGATCGCATCGGGTGGACATGGCGATTTCCGGTATCTGGCTTTAACAACGGAGAGTAAAACCATTCCGGTGGATGCCGTTCGAGACGTGGCACAATTCGCCTATCTCACATCAAGCAATGGTGGTTGGAAAACTGTGCTGATTGACGGTGCGGAAGATATGAACCCTTCTGCTGCAAACGCCTTGCTGAAACTTCTTGAGGAACCACCGGATAAAACGCTGATAATACTGGTTACTCACGCACCGGGCCGCCTTCTTCCAACCATCCGTTCCCGGTGTCGCATGCTGAAGATGCAGCCGCTCGATGCAGAGGATGTTGTCAAAATCCTTCGGGATCGTTTGCCAAGCCTGTCCGATGAAGAAGGAGCAACCCTGGCACGACTTGCCGATGGACAGGCAGGGCGGGCCATACATTATGCTGAACAGGGGGCACTGGACCTCTATCGCGCGTTTATAGAGCTTATGCGCCGCCCTGATAGCCTGGACCGGGGAAAACTGTACAAGCTGGGAGATGAACTTGCCAAAAAGGGCGCAGAGGTTCCGTTTGAAATTTTCAGAACCATCATTAACGGGTGGTTAAAACGGGCGATCGCCGCATCGGCCCGCGGTTTGCCGCCCAGTGATATCCTGCCAGGAGATGGTGCAATCGCCCAATCCCTGATCGCGACCAGGGGTGCGGATACATGGCTAGATGCAAGTCAGGAAATCATTACCATGCTGTCCCGAACCGACGCACCTGCGAACCTGGGTCGCAAGCATGTCATCGTAAACGCGTTTATCCTGCTTGAGCGGACGGCCTCAGCCCGTTAAACAAAGGTCCTCCTGAACAGATTGCGTTCAGTGAGTTTGGCCCCGACGCATTTGAAAAGACAGAAATACCATGTCCGATTTCTACATCACGACCGCCATTTCCTATGTTAATGGCAAGCCCCATCTGGGCCATGCCTATGAGGTCATTGCGACCGATGTGATCGCGCGGTTCATGCGGCTGGATGGCCATAACGTCTATTTCCTGACCGGGACCGATGAACACGGACAGAAGGTTGAGAAAACGGCCGCAGCAGCGAATGTGGATCCCAAAAGTTTCTGTGACGATATAGCGGGCGAATTCAAGAAGATGGCCGATCTTCTGAACATCTCGAATGACGACTTCATCAGGACGACAGAACCGCGCCATTACGATAGCGTTCAGCACATCTGGAACCGCCTGAAAGAGAATGGCGATATATATCTGGACAGCTATGCCGGTTGGTACTCAGTGCGCGATGAAGCATTTTTTGCCGAAGACGAGCTCACCAAGTCAGAGGACGGAACGTTTCTTGCCCCGTCCGGTGCCGAGGTGGAATGGGTGGAAGAGCCCAGCTATTTCTTTCGCCTGTCCAAATATACCGAGCCGTTGTTGAAGCATTTTGAAGAAAATCCCGGCTTTATTCAGCCCGATTACCGACGCAATGAGATCACCAATTTTGTCAAACAGGGACTGACAGATCTTTCGATCAGCAGAACCAGCTTCAACTGGGGCATTCCGGTACCGGATGACCCGGATCATATCATGTATGTCTGGCTGGATGCGTTGACCAACTACATCACCGGTGTTGGCTATCCCGATGAAAACGCTGAGCTTTATGAATCCTTCTGGCCTGCTGATATCCATATCATCGGCAAGGATATCATGCGGTTTCACACGATTTACTGGCCAGCCTTTCTGATGTCAGCGGGCCTGCCCCTGCCCAAACGCGTCTTTGGGCATGGATTTTTGAACATCGAAGGCGAGAAGATGTCCAAGTCGCTGGGCAATGTGATTACGCCGGACTCTCTGGTCGAGGTTTTTGGTCTGGATCAGATCCGTTATTTCCTGATGCGCGAAGTGCCCTTTGGCAATGACGGTTCCTTCTCGCGGGACAGTATGGTACATCGGATGAATTCCGATTTAGCCAATGATTTCGGCAACTTGTCGCAACGTGTTCTGTCTATGATCGCCAAGAACTGCGGCGGCCAGGTACCAGAGCACGGGGCCTTTACAGCCGACGACAAGGAATTGCTGGACGCCGCCGAGGGCGTTTTGGCGGAGATGCGCACCGCGTTTTCGTCCCAAGCCATTCACAAGGCACTGGAAGCCGTCTGGAAAGTGGTTGGGGCGGCAAACCGCTATGTTGATGCACAGGCGCCCTGGGGATTGAAGAAAACCGATCCTGAGCGCATGGGAACCGTCCTCTATGTGCTCGCAGATACGATCCGCCAGTTGGCGCTCTACGCCCAATGCGTTGTGCCGGACAGTGCAGGACGTATGCTGGACCAGCTGGAGGTCAGCGCGGACGACCGCCGGTTTGATGCGATCGGCGCACGACTTGTTCCCGGAACCGCTCTCCCAAAACCGGAACCGGTCTTCCCGCGGTTTGTTGACGATGATGACAGCAAGGACTGAGCCACCATGCTGATCGATTCCCATTGCCATCTGGATTATCTCGAAAGGGCTGGCGAAGACCTGAATGAAGTCGTCGGTCGCGCAAACAGGGCAGGGGTCGGCCTTCTGGTTACCATCTGCACAAAGGTGACGGAATTCGATACGATCAAGGGCATCGCAGAGCGTTTTGATCCGGTTTATTGCTCCGTTGGTATCCATCCCCATGAAGTGGAGCCGGAACCAGACGTGACGACAGAGCGCCTGATAGAACTGGCTGATCATCCAAAGGTCGTCGCTATAGGAGAGACAGGGCTGGATTACTTTTATGAACACAGCCCGCGCGAGCTACAAAAAAAGAGTTTTCGCGCCCATATCGCAGCCTCCAGAGAAACCGGCCTGCCCCTTATTGTGCATACGAGGGACGCGGATGAAGACACGGTTGCCATTCTGAAAGACGAATACGAGAAGGGCCCTTATCCGGGCCTGATCCATTGTTTTTCCAGCAGTGATTGGTTAGCGCGGGAATCGGTGGCAATGGGTTTTTCAATCTCGCTTTCCGGGATTGTGACCTTCAAGTCGGCACAGGCCATCCGCGACACAGTTGCCGGCCTCGATATGGAACAAATCCTGGTTGAGACCGATGCGCCCTATCTGGCACCTGTTCCCAAGCGCGGCAAACAGAACGAACCGGCCTTTGTTGTCCACACAGCTGCCCATCTGGCAGAGCTTCGCGGGATGACAGAGGACGCAGTCGCCGAAACCACAACGGACAATTTCTTTAAATTATTTAAAAAGATAGACCGCAGCTCTCACAATGGAATTTGAACGGACGCACGCTTTAGCAGCGCCCAGGAACCCGGCCCATGGCAACAGATTTAAAGGCGACCATCCTTGGATGCGGTTCCTCCAGCGGGGTGCCCCGGATCGGTAACGACTGGGGCAATTGCGACCCCAACAACCCAAAGAACCGGCGCAGGCGCTGTTCGTTACTGCTGCAATCGGGCGCGTGCAACGTCCTGATCGATACCGCACCTGATATGCGTGAACAGATGCTGGATGCCGATGTCGGGCATCTGGATGCGGTGTTCTTCACCCATTCCCATGCCGATCAGGCCCATGGCATAGATGATCTACGGGCATTCTTCCTGCGGGGAAGAAAGAAGGTCGACACTTACATGGACTCGCCATGTCGCCTCGAAATCATGCGGCGGTTTGATTACTGTTTTCAGGAGGTTATGGGATACCCCGCAATCCTGAACGCCTGTGATCTCGGTGATGAGCCCGTGACCGTCAGCGCAGTAACACACCCATCAGACCAACTGCAAATAACACCTCTGCCGGTCATTCACGGCAATATCAGCTCTCTCGGGTTTCGTTGCGGTGACCTGGCCTATATACCGGATGTCTCGGACATACCGGACGCCACATTTGACAAGCTGCAAGGGCTGGAAGTCTTTATCATCGACGCCCTGCGATACAATCCGCACCCGTCCCATGCCCATCTGGAAAAGTCCCTTGAATGGATTGAACGCCTGAAACCGGGCAGGGCAATATTAACAAACATGCATATCGACCTTGACTATGACACCTTGGTGGCGGAGCTTCCTGAAGGTGTAGAACCCGCCTGGGACGGCATGGAAGTCCAGCCGTCAAATAACTAAGCAAGTTAAAAAACAAGGATCCCAACAGTAATGGATCGCCCCCTGACAGAAATTGTTGATCCAGACCCGGGTTCGAAGCGCTCCAAACATGCTTCATCCATTCTGGTACTGACCCAACGGGATGATCAGGAATGGCTATCGCCCATTCATGGGATGCAGGACATAAAATGCAGTGTTTTCAAAGCTTACGAAGACAGTCTGGATGATTTGATTCAGGGGAAGTTTGCGCTTCTCTTCATCGATCAACACCATCCAGAGGCAGAAGAATTCCTTTCCATGATTGAAGAGGCCGGCATTCGGTGTGAGGCCTATGCCTTGATCGACCAGAATGACGAAAATTTACCCCATATCGATCTTGGCGGACGCAATCTACCGACGCTGCAAGGCGGCCCGGAGATGGCGGCCTGCCTGCGCCATATCCTGCGCCTCACGCATCGACAAAACGACCTGATCGACAATTTCAGGACTGAGAAGAACGATCTGATCCGACAGATGCTTGATCTGCGCGATGAGCATGAACGGGTTCAGCAGCAGTCCATGAAACTCGTCGAAATGGCGGAAGATCTTGAAATATCAAAGCAATCGCTTGAATTGCTCAACCGGGAAAAAGACAAACTATTCTCAATCGTTGCCCATGATCTGCGCAGTCCGTTCAATGCGATCCTTGGTTATGCCGAACTGTTGTCTCGAACGGCGGACACGCTGACACCGGCCCAGATCAAGGAATACGCCAAGTCCGCACATCTGGCGGCGACCAACGTTTTCAAGCTGATGCAGACCTTGCTGGAATGGGCCCGTATTCAACTGGGCAACATGGAATTTCAACCAGAGTACTGCCGGGTTACAGACCTCGTGGATGGGACACTTGCGGTCTATACAAACATCGCCAATCGCAAAGGCATCACGCTGGAACCTGTGTCATCTGATTTCGCTGTTCATTGCGATAAGGGCATGATCGAAACGGTTTTTCGCAACCTGATCAACAACGCCGTGAAGTTCACAGGCGAGGATGGCCGCGTCGAAATCCTTTGTGAAGACAAAGGCGATTTCATCCATGTTAGCGTGGCGGATACCGGCGTCGGTATGAACGAGACCCAGATCGCCGAATGCTTCAGCATGAACTCGGACACAAAGTCTCTGGGCACAGCTGGTGAAACCGGAACCGGGCTCGGCCTGATCATGTGCAAGGATCTGGTCGAGAAGAACGGTGGCACCATCACAATTCATTCTGAACCCGGCAATGGATCAACTTTCGAAGTGACATTGCGCAAATAGCCGCTGCCATTGTCCGAAGAGAGCGAGGTCGCGTAAACCTTAGTTTACGGCTTATTTCCATTCATCTATATTTTCCATAATATAAATTATGTCGCTTATTACACCGAGCTTGCGCCAATACGATCCGCAGCGAGTCGGTGGTCCGCTATCAGAATGCAAGTGTTAGATTGTTCTACTCAAACAGTCCAAAAATTAAAGCACGGGACTAGTGCACAGAGAACGAATAACTCGAACGAGCGCAACCTCGAGCGACCTAAATTAAGTTTGCATCACGGTGCGGCTCCAGAACATCAAGTCTCTTCACTAATCTGGAACCGGGATCTTTAACTTTCTAATCGCATATAACCTTGATCGCATGTCAATTTGCCCAGACAAAGAAAGTACGTAAGACCTTTGATCGCCCTGCCCTGTGGGCCATCTCTGGCGCAGTATCCAACAGTTTTCTCAACCAGTATTTGGGGTTCATTTGGCCCGATAAATGAGATTAAAAGTCATTTTGTTTACCGTCTTGGTTTGTTCTTACTCTGATAATGACTCAACTGATTTCCTGTACATATCTAATGTGTTTTGGTCCAACCAGTTTGGGCAGAAGTCGAATTCTTCGCGTTTCCGGCTTATCAACATTGGATCTGTCACTACATTGGCTGTGATAGATTTCAATAATGCAGCGTCCCTCTTTTCTCGCGCGGCAAAAAAGACCCCAACACCAGAATCTGGATTAAGGAAATCCACATGTGAGAATACAATATTTGGAAATACTTGCTCAACGAGCCTCTGAGTCCAATCCAAATCAACATGGCGCTCAAAGGGATTACCCCCGACCGCGTCCTGCGGCCAGTGCCCGATCGGAATCGACATATAAGCAAATCTGCACCTATCCAATGCACGGTCTACAAGGCGGCAAGCCTCACCCGCGGTCATGTGTTCCAGCACGTCTCCAAACAAGATCACGTCTGATCCATCGACCAATGTGAGGTCGAATACACGCGCATCAGACACAAAAATTTTATCATATCGCTGATCAAGTCCGAATTCGTTGACATAGGGTGCCCATGCCTCAACACCTGTCCAAAAAGAATCCGGAACACTGGGGCCAAAAATATTGAACAAACATCCGTTGCCCACGCCGATGTCTACAAACTTTCTGAGAATTGTGCGATGTGCCAAATTTTCTATGACTTGGGAAGCGACATGTTTCCCATTAATTGCACTCGTTGGCATAATTTTAATTTCCTGTAATGTAATTTCGTCGTTGCTTTTGAACCTCAAAATCTGTCCAAGCGCCAGAAAGCCAAAGTCTTGTCGGTGCCTGTCACGTCATCTATGCAAAAGACTGGCGGTGGCATTCCAAATGACTCTGCGGTGAGATCTAGAGCGGGTTCCGTTTAGTCG
The DNA here is from genome assembly GCA_963691885.1 of Alphaproteobacteria bacterium. Taxonomy (GTDB): domain Bacteria; phylum Pseudomonadota; class Alphaproteobacteria; order UBA8366; family Aestuariispiraceae. The sequence goes on along the minus strand of OY829843.1, from coordinate 4,102,341 downwards.
GAATCGGTTTTGAGATTTCTACGAAGCATGATTCCCTGTTTTTATTTTGGAGACCGGGATTATGTCATCAGTCATTTCGATGGATTTGCGGGAGCGTATTTTTTCTTACGTTATTGCCGGTCACTCGTGCCGATCAGCGGCACGCCTTTACGGTGTCAGCCCAAGCTTTGCGATCAAGTTGATGCAGCGGTTCCGTCAAGGTCGCGGATTGTGCGGCCCTGGTCGTCGTCGTCCTGTCGGCACCGGGACGCTCGAACCCTATAGAGCGTTTGTCATTGACCTTGTCGATGCACAGCCCGATATCACGCTCAGGGAATTGGCGGACGAATTGAGTGCGACGCTGGGGGTTAAGACCAGCAAGGCGACGCTATGCCGGTTTCTGATTAAGGCGGGATACCGCTATAAAAAAAACGCTGCGGGCACGGGAACAAGAGCACGCTGATGTGCGCCGCGCGCGTCATCACTGGATCATCCGGCGACAACCTCTCATGCGGCTCGACCCACATCGGCTTGTTTTTATTGATGAAACGGCGACCACAACCAAGATGACCCGGCTTAGAGGCCGCGCGCCCAAAGGCCAACGCCTTGTCATGCATACGCCGTTCGGTCATTGGCGCACGCAAACCTTTATCGCGGGATTGCGCTGCGGCGGCCTCACCGCACCATGGATCCTCAACGCCCCCATGACCAAGGTCGCCTTTGAGACCTATGTCGAGACACAGCTCGCCCCAACGCTGAGCCGAGGCGATGTCGTTATCCTCGATAATCTCGCCGCCCATAAAAGTGACCGTGCCGCTGAAACCTTGCACGACATCGGTGCATGGTTCCTGTTCCTGCCACCCTATTCGCCAGACCTGAACCCAATCGAACAAGCCTTCTCAAAATTAAAAGCCCATCTCAGAAAGGCCGAGGCCAGAACATTCGATGACCTTACAAACGCAACAGGGTCAATATGCGATCTCTTCACCGAAACGGAGTGCTGGAACTTCTTCGCAGGCGCTAACTATGCGTACGATTAAATGAAAACAACTCTAGCGGGCGCCATCCACCAGTTACAATGTCGGTATTGACCCCAGTTGGACGCTTAAAACTCGTGGCGGCGAGGTAGCTGGCTCCACTCTCTACAAATTTCTGTATTGCAGAATGTACCAAATAACCTGGCAAATGTGTCAGCACATCACGACATAAAACAAGATCGACTTGGGGGCAAGGAACAGAAGTAATATCCAGGTTTTTAACACTGACATTAACAAATTCCTTTGAGCGTTCTTTAGCCGAAGTTAAGGCATATGAGGAAATATCAACTCCTATCAAATGATCCACGGCACTCGCCAAAAACCGTGTCCAATTCAAGTCACCACAGCCAGCGTCGCAGATTGACTTGACCTTGTTTTGGTGAAGCCAACCCAGCAACTCCTGCAACAAAGGTCGTACGGCTTGCTCCGTTGACCCAGGACCACAACGTGTTTCACCGCTTGACCAAACGCGGTCTTGATAAATCTCTTCAAATACCTCCGCCATTCTAAGTCGATTTGTATCGCGGTTGGGATCGGTCTTGTAAGGGTGACAGTTACTTCTTTGCCACATAAGACGGGTCTTAAAATCCAGACCACAATACGATTCAAAGGATTTTAGGGTCCGATAAGTACCCAGACCAAATTTATCTATTTCCATTAGGGCATCAGACGAAACTGCGAACTGTTCCCCTAACAGGTAACGCGCTCGTTTCATCGATAACGCTTCTCTTTTTCCTCTGAACTCTCGATTTGTCCAAGTCGATCGCGTGACGTCTGTATTGTAGAGATGGTAAACAACAACCGCGTTTGGCGAATAGCCCATCCATCCGTTTGTCCATAACCGCGCAGAAAGCGTTATTTCTTCACCATCGAAGTAAAGGTGAGGATCATATGGCACTTCTTGAACAACCTTTCCCTCACAGAAGAAAAAACCCGCCGCAACAAATGGGTTCTCAATAGGCGTTTCAGGGGCTTCTGAAATTGGTGAAATGTACCCTTTAAAATAAACCATACCACCTGACGTAAAGCCCAAAGGAAACATCTCCGTAAAGTGCGGTGGATCAAAATTATCCGGTAGCGTGTATCCAGGTGGATAAGAGGACAAGAAGGGTTTCTCAGCGGGACATTGGTTGAGCATATGGATCAATATACTGTCCCACCCCTCCACAAATCGCATATGACTGTCGATCTGAAAGTAAAATTTTTCGTCCTGATAAAGGGTTTGAACCTGATGACGGGCCCAGCATGTCCCTTCGGTCTCATCTGCAGGAATTTTGATGAACTGGCACTGGTCAGAAAAAGGGATCTGTGTTTCTGGTGCCGGAAACTCACCTTCCAGATATTGCCAACAAATCCCCACATGCAGATTTTCCGGCGCGTTAGCCTTTGCAAACATGTCGAGAAGGGTTGGGACGAGCTCGGGATCTCTATAGGCAGCTATACTGACAAAAATTGTATCATCAACATTTTTATGCATCAAAAAAGGTCTCGTATATCTAATTTAAAAGTGATTTAAAAAAGCAATTAAAAGCCTTGGGTACCTTCTTGAGGTAAATCTTTCATTAACTGAAGCGAACCACGTTTTTTTTCCAGCCGATTAAGCAACCAGAACCGTGTACAAAGGATCCCCCAAAATGACCAATTTTAATCGTAAAGTATGATTTATCTAGATTTAGTTATCGATTTTAAAGTCGTTTTTCAATCCCAAAAAGACCGCGAGTGGACCACGAGACTTTGACGACAAGAACAGAAAAATCTGTGGATTGGTTTCAGTTTCGCAAGAATTTCCCGGCCCTGGAAAGTATGGTGTATCTGAACACGGCTGGTGGTGGGCCGATGTCGATGGCGGCGGCCAGGGCTGGCGCAACGTATTTTGAGCAGAGCGCCGAGAGCGGCGATCTGCATTGGCCGGATTGGTTGGAGAGTGTTGAGGCTTGCCGCCAGCAAGTGGCTGAGATGATCAACGCCACCCCCTCCGAGATCGCCTTTGTCCAGAATGCCTCGGTCGGGCTGAACTATATGGCCGCGCTGATCGGTCCAAAGGTCGAGACAGTTTATCACCCGGATGAGGAATTCCCCTCTGTCAGTCTGCCCTGGATAAACCAGTCGCAAACCCAAGATTTGACATTGAAGCCGCTTCCCATCGACGGATCCGGAACCCCTTCCTTGCCCAATGACGGATCCGTCTCAACACCGGCGGCCATAACCACCAGCCACGTTCAGTATCGAACCGGTCAATGCGTAGACCTAGCAGCGCTGTCGGAGCTTGGAAACGATCACAAAATGCCCGTGATCCTTGATGCGACCCAGTCCTTTGGCGTGGTGCCAATCGATGTGCAGGTAACCCCGATCGATGCCATCGCGTTCAGCGTCTATAAATGGCTTGGGTCCGGGTATGGCATGGGCGTCCTCTATGTCCGCGACGGATTGCTGGAGCAATACGGCTATCCCGGCGTCGGCTGGCGTACCGCAAAGACCCCCTATGACATGATCTGGGACCGGATGACGGTGACAGGTCAGGCGCGGGAACTTGAAATGGGGCACCCGCCCATCGCGCCGGTTCTGGCCCTAAATGAGAGCCTGTCTTTGATCCGGCAGTATGGCATCCCGGCAATTGAGACCCGGACAGCCGCCCTCACCCAATATTTGATCCAGTCTTTGGAAAATGCAGGGTATCGGGGCATAGTACCCGCCACAGCAGAGGCACGGGCCGGCATTGTGACCGTCCCGATAACCGACCCGAAATCCGTGGTTGCGGCCCTGAAAACCCGAAACATTCTTGTTTCCAGCCATGGGTCGAGGCTGCGATTATCAGTCTATGCCTATAACCTCGAAGCTGAAATTGACCTGTTGGTAAACGCTCTCAAGGAATTGGCACCACCCTCGCCCTGACCGGGTTTCGGCCGCGATCTACCCCCATCGCGTTCAGTACAGTGCGTTTATGAACCCTCAAAACATGAACTAAGATACCGCTGAATGCCCTGTTCCGGTTGATTTGATGTGGTCAGCATTGAATTTTGCCAAGCACGCACTTCAAACGTGATGATTTCCAATTCCCAAACGCATCCAATGATTTCAACAAATCCTTTTTCAAAGCTTGTCGGATTGCTCCATGGCGCCCGCAATTGGGTTGCATGTGCCAAAACACTGCCCCACATCCAGTAAAAGTTCGGAGAGACGATCGCAACTTCGGCAAAGTGAACAATTTGAAAGCCAACTCCATGGTTTGAATTCGGGTCCTGTAGGGTTCCCGCCTTGGGCAGATATCCAATAGCGCCCTCAAAAGCCGCCGATGTTACGCTCTCATCAAAATACCTTCCGTCGGCAAATATAGCGTATTGCTTTAACGTCCAACCATTCTGTGATTGTGTTTGAAGGGCACGACTCTTTCGTGACCTAAAAGGCTCAAGGTGCTTCATACTCGCTCCCAGCGTTAATTATCTGCTTCGGCTTATGCAATTAAAGAACAACCGATGATACAGTTCTGTACCGTACGGGCATAGCCTCCGCATAGACAATCTCGACTCCGTGACCGGACATCCATGTATCGCCGCCACTTCTTAATTCCGCTCAAAGTCCCCAGACAGCGCCAGTTTCAAGGAGCCAAGCCTGTGTCGCTTCATTAACGACAGGAATAGGTTCTGCTTTTGCGGATTGTCTTAAATCAGCCAGGGTGGTCTCGGCCAGCACCCGCCGCCACTCGGCTTCTGCTTGATAGATAATCCGCTCAATACTGTAAGGCGGACGACCCTGCAAAGGATAGCGTCAGGGTTGGCGTATTGTCTTCATAATATCTTATCAACGACCCCTGAGACCTATACCACTGTTGGGAGTCTTGATAAATCTTCGCGGATGTTAGGCAAGAGGATCCTATATTCGTTGATACATTGAAGGAAGTGGCACCGTCCTAACCTTAAAGACCACAAATGCTGCCCGGAAAGGCCTTATATGAGTGAAATTGAAATGCAAAGACTCTTGAAGATCATGGCGGCGCTGCGAACGCCGGTAACCGGCTGTCCCTGGGATCTTGAGCAGGATTTCGCTTCCATCGCCCCCTACACAATCGAAGAGGCCTATGAAGTGGCCGATGCGATTGAGCGAGACGACATGGCGGATCTCAAGGATGAGTTGGGGGATCTACTGCTTCAGGTCGTCTTCCACGCCAGAATGGCAGAAGAGGCCGGTCATTTCGATTTCAATGATGTTGCAGGATCCATCAGTGACAAAATGGTCCGTCGGCACCCCCATGTCTTTGGCAATGACGGGACTGATACGCCGGATGCGGTGAAACAGTCCTGGGAAGACACCAAGGCCCAGGAACGCAAAGAGAAGGGCCAGGATGCGAGCGCCCTGGACGGGGTGGCATCCGCCCTTCCCGCCCTGTTGCGCGCCGAGAAGCTCTCAAAAAGAGCCGCCCGTGTCGGTTTTGAATGGCCGGATGTGGAACAGGTCTTTGGCGACCTTGCGGAAGAGATTGACGAAGTCCGCGACGAAATCGCCAAGGGCAGCGACACAGATAGGCTGGAAGATGAAATCGGCGACATCCTGTTCTGTGTCGCCAATCTGGCGCGGTTCCTCAAAGTCGACCCTGAGGCCGCCCTGCGCCGCACCAACCGCAAATTTGAGCGTCGTTTCAAGGCGATAGAGCAGAGTTTTGTGGCCGAAGGCAGCAGCATTAAGGATGCGGACCTGGCCGAAATGGACAGACGCTGGAACACGGTCAAAGGCGTCGAAAACACACCTGAGTAATCCGCCCAGCCCAATTCCTGACGCCCTATTCTTGGGGATAAAGCGCCACCGTGGTGCGGAGACCGTAAACGGGCTGCGGCTCAGACACGCCGCGGAGGCGGTGCGATCCAAGAGGCTCCCAATCCGCCTGTGTCAGGGAGGAGAAGGCGTTAGAGGCCACAATCCTCGTTTCCAGCTCTTTGGTCAGGTCCTGCAGTCGTGCAACCTCATTGGCGGTCGGCCCGATCACTGAAAACTCGACGCGTTCCGGCACACCGATATTGCCGAACAGGACGTTGCCCACATGCAGTCCCAGGCCAAATTCGAGCGGCTGAGGGTCGTTTTCCGGCAGGTTGTTGTTGTGGGCCTCCAGCCGTCTTACCGCGTCCTTGGCCGCGGAAACGGCCATCCGTGTCGCCCTTTCAGCACCGCCCGGCCCGGAGATCGGGAAGATCGCCAGCACGGCGTCACCGATGAAACGCAGCACCTCACCCCCATGATCCAGAACGGCACCCGCCGTGCACTGGAAATACCGGTTCAGGCGATCCAGGAAAAGATCCGGTGCCACACGATCGGCCGTAGAGGTTGAGGCACGCATGTCACTGAACCAGATTGCCGCGTTGATCATATCCCCGTCGCCCAGCTGAATTTGACCCTGCAAGACACGGTTGCCCGCGTGATTGCCAAGATAGGCCGACAACATGTTCTGGGTCGTCATTTCCCGGACATAGATCTTCAGCCCGATGTTCAGGCGTTGAATAAGCCTGCGCAGGGCATCCAGCTGGTCGTCGGAATAACCGTCCGGCCGATTGGTTGTCCAACTGGACATGCTGCCATCAAGATAATCCTCACCCGGGCCCCGTATGTCCGAGTAACGAGTTGAAGTGACCAGATAATCTGTAAATCCCTGCTCCTTCAGCTCTTGCAGGACCGGAAAGCGGTTTACCCCTTCCCCGCGATAGATGCGTGCCCGAATTTCCTTTGTGTCATCTTCTACAACCGCCTTGAACGGGCTGCGCAGCCAGGCATCCGTATTGGCATTGGCATGGGCAAAACGACTACGCTCCACCCCCCGGTCCGGGTTCCAGGACACGCTGAACGCCCGGAACATGGGGTGCAGAAAGCTGCACGCAATCTGCGCCCGGTTCAAAGGAATGCCCGCTTCAACAACACGCTCGCAGAACCCCTTGACCAGTTTGTCAGCGTCGATCCCATCGAGGGAAACCTCAATGATCCAGTTGCTGATCTCGGCGATTTTGGATTCTTCGATTGCTGTACTGTATTCGGGTGCGGGCATTTCCGTCTTTACCTTCTGGATTGCGGGTTCAGTCGTTGGCTAGCAGGTGGATCAGCGAGGATGTATCCCAGCGATTGCCGCCGCGCGCCTGGACCTGGGCATAGAATTGATCGACCAGGGCCGTCACAGGCAAGCGTGCGCCATTGTTCTTGGATTCTGACAGACAAATGCTGAGGTCCTTGCGCATCCAGTCAACGGCAAAGCCGAACTCGAACTCGTTCTTGGCCATCGTCGAACCCCGGTTTTCCATCTGCCAGCTCCCAGCTGCACCCTTGGAAATCACATCGAGGACGGCTTCCATATCCAACCCGGCCTTCATACCGAAATTGACGCCTTCGGACAGGCCCTGCAGCAGGCCAGCAATACAGATCTGGTTCACCATCTTGGTCAATTGACCGGCCCCGGCACCACCCATCAGGCGAGACGCACGGGCAAAACACATGATCGCCGGTTCCGCTTTCGCGTAAACATCGCTATCGCCACCACACATAACGGTCAGAACGCCGTTTTCGGCACCGGCCTGACCACCAGAGACGGGGGCATCGATAAAGCCGACACCCTTTTCCTTCGCGGCTGCATAGAGCTCTCTGGCAACTTCGGCACTGGCTGTTGTGTTGTCGATGATCACAGATCCCGGCTTGGCGGTCGCCAGAATTCCGTCATCGCCCAACATGACAGACCGCAGGTCATCATCATTGCCGACACAGGAGAAGATGAAATCCGCACCATCCGCAGCTTCTGCTGGCGTCGTTCCAAAGCTGCCCCCATGCTCGGCGGCCCATTTTTCGGCCTTCGCGGTCGTACGGTTATAGACCTTCACCTCATGACCGCCTTTGGAAACGAGATAACCCGCCATCGGATACCCCATCACACCAAGACCAATAAATGCTGCTTTCGCCATTTCCACCCACTCCTCGTGACATTCGATATTACTGAGATTTACTTTTCCGGACCTGTTTTAGACCGCCCGGTCCCAAAATGCACCCGCTTGATCGGGCATGAATGTGATGTTGTTACCGATACAATAAACCGACCGATTATATCGTGGCGGAGGCCGCATCAAACAAGGCCTTCAGGTCATGCCAACCGTCTTCATCACGAGCGGACAGCAACAACTCAACCCGGTCCTGCACCCGATAAGGCTGTTTATCCAGCAACGCGACATAGCCGCCCGCCTCTCTCAACAGCAGAACACCTGGCGCATGATCCCAGCTCCAGAGCCGCTTATAGAGGGCAAAATCCCGGCTTCCCTCGGCCTGGGCCAGAAAATCATGTCCGGCACAGCTCAATCGTGAGACTTCTGCAAACAGAGACTTGAAATGGGCCCGGCTAACCTCTCGCCCGGCGCTTGGGAAAACACCGAAATTGATCTGGCCGACCATCTCGCCCACGGCCCGTCGGGGTTTCACTTTCAGTTGACTACCATCAAGCCAGGCGCCCTCACCCTTTCCGGCATGGGCAAGCCTGTCCCGTGTCGGGTCCAGGATCCAGCTATTGACCGTCTCACCACGATAGACAAGGGCGACCATGATGCAAAAGAGGGGATTTCCATTGGTAAAGTTCTTGGTTCCATCCACCGGATCGACCAACCAGACAGGCTCGTCTCCGGATACCTTCTGCAGGATCATCGGATCTTTTGAATGCGCCTCTTCGCCCACAACGACAGAGCCCGGCAGAATATCGGGCAGCAAGCGGGTCAGGCGATGTTCGGCCTCAATATCGGCGACCGTCACAACGTCGCCCGGATTTTTTTCCATGATTTCATGATCTTGCAGCATTTTGAAACGCGGCAGAACGTCGAGTCGGGCCGCTTCACGCAAGGCATCAGCAACAGCATCATGGGAAAACGAATTCAGCAAAAGAACAGGGTCCTAATCAAAAACAGAAATGGTTCCAGCGGCAGCGGATCAATATTGGGCAGGCTGTAACGAATTCGCGACGGTTTTAGAAGTTTGCGTCGCAAAACAAAACCCGAAATTACGCCACCCTGCAAAACGAAAGGGGCAGCACAGTGGCCGCCCCTTCCAAAAGTCTCATGGTCAGCAGATTACATCATGCCGCCCATACCGCCCATGCCACCCATATCAGGCATTGCAGGGGCAGCTGATTTGTCTTCAGGCGCATCAGCAACCATTGCTTCAGTTGTGATCAGAAGACCAGCAACAGAGGACGCATCCTGCAGAGCTGCGCGGACAACCTTGGCCGGATCGATGATCCCTTCCTTGACCAGGTCGGTATATTTGCCGCTCTGCGCGTTGTAACCCCATGTCAGGGCTTTGCTTTCAGACATTTTACCGGCAACAACGGCACCGTCGGTACCGGCGTTTTCCGCAATCTGGCGAACAGGTGCCTGGATGGCGCGACGGATGATGTCTACGCCGACATCCTGATCATGGTTTGCGCCGGTCAGGTTCTTCAGAGCGCGGCCTGAATAGAGAAGTGCGGAACCGCCACCAGGGACGATGCCTTCTTCAACAGCGGCGCGCGTTGCATGCATGGCATCGTCAACACGGTCCTTACGCTCTTTAACCTCAACTTCACTGGCACCACCGACACGGATAACAGCAACACCACCAGCCAGTTTAGCCAGACGCTCCTGCAGTTTTTCACGATCGTAGTCAGAGCTGGTTTCTTCAACCTGACGACGGATCTGACCGCAACGGGCTTCGATGTCTTTCTTCTTGCCAACGCCATCAACAATGGTGGTCTCGTCTTTGGAGATCGAAACACGCTTGGCAGAACCCAGCATGTCCATCGTGACGCTTTCCAGCTTGATGCCGAGGTCTTCGGAGATGACCTGACCGTTGGTCAGGATCGCGATGTCTTCCAGCATGGCTTTCCGACGGTCACCAAAGCCCGGGGCTTTGACTGCGGATACTTTCATGCCACCGCGCAGTTTGTTCACAACCAGCGTCGCCAGTGCTTCGCCTTCAATGTCTTCGGCGATGATCAGCAGCGGACGGCTGGACTGAACAACCTGCTCCAGAACCGGCAGCATTGGCTGCAGGGAGGACAGTTTCTTCTCGTGGAGAAGGATCAGCGGGTTTTCCATCTCGCACATCATTTTGTCAGCATTGGTGACGAAATAAGGGGAGAGGTAACCACGGTCGAACTGCATGCCTTCAACAACGTCCAGCTCTGTTTCCAGACCTTTGGCTTCTTCAACGGTGATAACGCCTTCGTTGCCGACGCGCTGCATCGCTTCAGCGATCATGTTGCCAACCTCGGGATCGCCATTGGCGGAAATCGTGCCAACCTGGGCAACTTCCTCAGAAGTCTTGATTTTCTTCGAGCGCTTCTGGATGTCAGCAACGATAGCTGCGACAGCCATGTCGATGCCGCGTTTCAGATCCATCGGGTTCATGCCGGCGGCAACGGCTTTGACGCCTTCGCGCACAATTGCCTGGGCCAGAACGGTTGCGGTCGTTGTACCGTCACCGGCAACGTCATTGGTCTTGCTGGCCACTTCGCGGACCATTTGAGCGCCCATGTTTTCGAACTTGTCTTTCAGTTCGATTTCCTTTGCGACAGTTACACCATCTTTCGTGATGCGCGGTGCGCCAAAGGATTTGTCGATAACCACGTTACGGCCTTTAGGGCCCAGGGTTACTTTCACGGCATCGGCCAGAACGTCGACGCCGTGCACCATGCGGGTGCGTGCATCAACTGAGAATTTTACGTCTTTTGCAGCCATTTCGGTGCTCTCCGTTTGCTTTATTCAGGTATGACAACGCGGTTAAGCGTTACCGGGCAGGATCACTTTTCGATCACACCCATGATGTCGCTTTCCTTCATGATCAGAAGGTCATCGCCGTCGATTTTTACTTCTGTGCCGGACCATTTGCCGAACAGCACACGGTCGCCGGCTTTAACGTCGAGCGGCTTTACAGCGCCATCGTCAGACTTGTGGCCACCGCCAACAGCGAGGATTTTGCCTTCCATCGGCTTTTCCTGTGCAGCATCAGGCAAGATGATTCCGCCAGCAGTTTTTGCTTCAGCTTCGAGCCGCTTGACCAGGATACGGTCGTGCAGAGGACGAAATTTCATAACGCGTTCTCCCTAAATTGGGCGTTTCATTGAATTCAATGTGATGAAGAGAACCTGGAAGCATTAGCGTCTTGTTAGCACTCTTCACCGACGAGTGCCACGGACATAAGGAACACCGCTCATCCTGTCAAGGCAACGGCCACTGTTCCCGGGATTTTTGACTGAATCAGGCTTTTTCCGACTGCATAGAGAGGAATTTTTCCTTCATCTCAACCGACAGTCTTACGGTCAGGTCTATCCCCTCTTCCGTGTCCTCCCGATCAATGACGTCCCCATTGCGATACAACCAAGCCAATGGACTGCCTTCCTCATATCCAAGGGTCACTTCCAGAACCTCGGAGGACTCCAGCAGACGTTCATCGATCATGGCCAATAGTTCGGGACAGCCACGACCCGTTAAAGCAGAGACGGCGGTCGCGTCGGGGTCTCTTTCCACGCGGGTCCTGGTCGCAAGGCGAGCCTCGCCGACCAAAAGATCCATCTTGTTCAGAACTTCAATCTTGGCCCTGTCCTCATCAATCCCCAGTTCTTTCAGGACGGCTTCCACATCCTGCTTCTGGAAATCTGTCTCATCACTGGCGGCGTCCCGAACATGAACAATCAGGTCCGCCCCCAGGACCTCTTCAAGTGTTGCCCTGAATGCTGCGACCAGACCGGTGGGCAAATCTGAGATAAAGCCCACTGTGTCGGACAGAATAACTCGAGCCCCGGACGGCAGTTTGATGGCCCGCATGGTTGGATCAAGCGTCGCAAACAACATGTCTTCGGCCATGACCTCTGCATCGGTCAAAAGGTTGAAGAGTGTTGATTTCCCCGCATTGGTATATCCGACAAGCGATACTATGGGGTATGGGACCTTCTGTCGTGCGCTGCGATGCAGGGTTCTGGTGCGTTTGACCTTTTCCAGGTCTTTCTTCAACCGTGCAATACGCTCGTCGATCAAACGGCGATCCAGCTCAATCTGGCTTTCCCCAGGACCACCGATAAACCCAAGTCCACCGCGCTGACGTTCCAAGTGGGTCCAACTGCGAACCAATCGGGACCGCTGATAACCGAGGGCCGCCAGTTCCACCTGAAGCACCCCTTCTCGCGTGCTCGCTCGCGCCCCAAAGATCTCAAGGATCAGGCCGGTCCGGTCTATTACTTTTGACCCAATCGCCTTTTCAAGGTTGCGCTGCTGAATGGGGGTAAGGGCCCAGTCAACCACCACCAATTCAGCATCAAGCGCCCCGCATAACTCATGAAAACGCTCGATCACGCCCGTTCCGAAAAGGGTTCCGGGCTTTGGTTTGTCCAGTCGGACAACTTCGGAGTGGACAATTTCAAGGTCAATTGCCCTCGACAGGCCCAAGGCTTCGTCCAGCCTTGAACCGGGCGAGCGTTTGTTATCAAAACCTTCCTGGCGCAGGCGTGGATCAGGCACAAGTACAACGGTGCGGCGCGACCCCTCGCCGCGCCATGGATCCCGTTTCTTGCCTGTCCCTTTTCTGGGAAGTCCCATTCCTACTCCTGTATTCGAAAAACCCGCGCCGATCAGCATCGGTGACGGGCGCGTCCTCGACATAAGGGGTGCGAGGGCCAAGCGCAATCGCTGCGGTAACTTGTCAGTCCGCAGTGGTTCCACTCAAAGCACGTTCTGAAGAATCGTCGAAGGACGCTCAGTCCCCGTCGGGATCTGTTTCCCCAGCCGCTTCAAACAACTGAAGCGGTTGAGACGGCATGACCGTCGAAATAGCATGCTTGTAGACAAGCTGCGAATGAGCATCGCGTCGCAACAAGACGCAGAAATTATCGAACCAAGTGATTATGCCTTGCAGTTTTACACCGTTCACCAGAAATACGGTGACAGGCATCTTTGATTTTCTGAGAGAGTTCAGAAAAACGTCCTGAAGGTTTTGATTTTTATCTGAAGACATTTCGCCGCCCCTTTATGTTCTTGTTGGGGTTAGATTGTTATTTGTGCTACCGCATGCGGCACCAAGTTCCTACATGGATGTTCGATGCTGACTTTCAATAAGTTGACTTTACGCGATTTTATTGTGCATCGCAACAAAACTTGGTCGCCGCACGTTAATATCTCTAACATCTGTTTAAGATTCTGTATAGTATGACTTTAGAAAAGCATCCAAACTACTGATATTTATGAATTGTTTATGGGGCGGGACGTCATGATAAAGCTCAACCTGTTGAGGATCTTCATGAATGAGGATTGTGGTACATCCTGTCGCATGACCGAGTTCCATGTCGGAACGGGAATCCCCTATGAACCAGATATCCGACCCAAATGCTCTATTCAAAGGTTCCAGCACACCTTTGAGCGCGTCGGGATGAGGTTTATCCCGATCACCGTCGCCCGCCCCTGACACCGGTCCAAAATACCCATCCCATCCGAGATGTTTGATCTCGCGGCGCAGATAATCGCCTTTCTTGTTGCTGACAATCGCGGCTGGAACGGCACATTGTTTGAGATTGCTTAGAAGGGTCTCTGCCCCGGATAGCGGCTCTAGTTGGACCAGATGATGTTTTTCGAAAGCACCGTAAAAAATCTTTGCCGCTTCCGTCCACCGGTCGCCAAAGAAACCCGGGAACGCGTCCCTCAATGAGTTTGAAACGCGGCTCTTCGTCTCTTCAAGGGTCCAGGGTGTATGCCCCATGGCAGTAAAGGTTTCTTCAAGGGCCAAATGGATTACGGGCCAGGTGTCGACAAGCGTGTTGTCCCAATCGAAAACGATGACATCCGGCGGGGTCAGCTCAGTCATTGAAATTACGCCGCACGATCTCTGACACCGGAAACAAACTCCTTATAAGCAGCCAGGAGCTTGCGGCTTAACGGGCCAGGCGTGCCGTCACCAAGTTTCACGCCATCAATGCTGGTAACCGGTGTCACGAAGGACGTTGCGCTGGACACGAATGCCTCATTGGCAGAACGGGCTTCTTCCAGGGAAAAGGCCCGCTCTTCGAAGGCAACACCCTCTTCGCCGGCAATGCGCATAATTGTCAATCTGGTAACCCCGTTCAGGATCTCGTTCGTTGCCGGTCTGGTTAACAACGTGCCCTCCGCCGTAACGATCCAGGCGTTAGAGGATGTTCCCTCGGTCACCATACCATCGCGATCGACCAGCCAGGCCTCGTAAGCGCCTGCCTCAGTCGCCGCCTGTTTGCCGAGACAATTGGGCAAAAGCCCGGTGGTTTTGATATCACAGCGGCCCCAGCGAATGTCCGGCGCACTTATGACAGGGACACCATCAACAAACTTCCGCATCTTGTTGAAATTCATGCGTTTTGTGGTCATCACCAGGGCTGGTTTAACCGGTTTGGTCGGGAAAGCGTGATTGCGGGGGGCAACGCCGCGCGTCACCTGCATATAGACAAGGCCGTCGCGCAGACCATTCATCCGGATCAATTCCCGCATCTTCAGGGCAAGGGCAGCCCGCGCCATCGGCATATCAATTTTCAACTCGCTAAGGGACCGTTCGAGCCTGTCCAGATGCGGGGCTTCATCGACCAGTTTCTCGTCCGCAACCGGAACCACTTCATAGACGCTGTCGGCGAACTGGTATCCCCTGTCCTCTATGCTGACGACACCGTCATTATGGGGAACAAAGCGACCATTGACGTAACACAGGCGTGGCATTTTAGACTCCCGCTCCGGCAACACATACCGGGATCAATTGAGTTCAGAATTCAGAAATATTCCAACCGGACGGCGAACATCTTTTCAACCTTTTTGACCGCGTTTGCAGCCGCCAACAAGATTATTCTGTCGCCCTCGTGGATCTCGGTATCAGGCCGGGGGATAACAACCGTGCTGTCTTTCCGGACAATAGCCCCAAGGATGACGCCATCCGGCAGTTTTGCCTCTTTCAAAGGGACGCCGACCAAGGGCGATGTCTGCAGGGCTTCCGCCTCGATAATCTCGGCATAGCCATCTTTCAGGGAATGCACAGACCGGATCCGGCCGCGCCTGACATGTTGCAGAATGGTTGAGGCCGTGATCTCCCGCGGGCTGACCACAACATCAATCCCCAATGTCGTGATCAATGAGCCATAGCTGGATTTGTTGATCAGGGTAACCGCGCGGTTCACCCCGTATTGCTTGGCCAGGAGCGAGACCAGAATGTTCGATTCATCATGGTCAGTAACGGCAACGATCGCTTCTGATTGTCGGATATTTGCCTCTTCCAGGATTTCACTCTCCAACCCATCCCCCTGGATCACCGTGGTCGTGGGGAGCAGTTCGGCAACCACACGAGCACGGGGCTTTCCAAGCTCAATCACCCTGACTGAGTAGTCGTCTTCTTCCAGGTAATTGGCGAGGTTCACACCGATATTGCCGCCGCCGACGATTACGACCTTCTTGGGTTCGTCCTCTTCATGACCGAAAACCGCCATGGCCCGGGAAACATGGTCAATGTCGGAGCAGAAATAGACCTCATCCCCAACCAGCATCTGGTCCGTGCTTTTGGGGATGATCAACGTGCTTTCCCGCACGATTGCAAGCACAGTGATATTCAAATCCGGGAAGAGCGAGGTGAGCTGACGCAACGGTGTGTTTACGATTGGCGTATTGCTTGTGCAGCGAACACCGATGATCCGGACGAGATCGTCCGCCATCGGGATCATGTCAGAGGCGCCTGGTACCTTCAATCGACGCCGTATCGCCTTCGCGACCTCAATCTCCGGCGAAATGATCACATCAATCGGCAATTGTTCCCGCGCGAACAGATTGGCCCATTCTGGCCGCAAATAATCCTGTTGGCGGATACGGGCTATCTTCGTCGGCACATTGAACAGCGAATGGGCCACCTGACAGGCTGTCATGTTGACCTCATCGGCAAAGGTAACAGCGATCAGCATATCCGCATCACCAGCCCCGGCACGCTCCAGGACGGCTGGATGGGACGCTTGGCCGACGAAAGCCTGCACATCCAGTGAATCGTTAATTTTCCCGATCAATTCTGGGGATTGGTCCACGACAGTGACGTCATTCTGCTCACCCGCCAAATAGCGCGCGATGTGAAATCCGACCTGTCCGGCACCACAGATTACGACTTTCATGCAAGGATACCCTTATCGTCTCTTCCTGTATTCCTGCCACTGCCGGATTACAGATTAAGTCCCCTCATTGGCACGCAAAATCTCATGAACGCCAAGACCTTTGAGTTTTCGATGCAAAGCCGCCCTGTCCATCTCAACAAATTCAGCGGTGCGACTGATATTGCCGCTGAAGCGTTTCAAATGGAACATAAAGTACTCCCGTTCGAAAGCTTCTCTGGCCTCACGCAGGGGATGGTTCATCAATTCCTGTGCAGAGGCCAAGGCCGACCCGTTCGACTTGTTCTCGCCGATTGCCTGAAGGACTGCGTCACCGCGGATCTGGGTTTCCGCCCCGCCATCACCAAGCAGAAGGCGTTCAATCACATTGCCCAATTCCCAGATGTTGCCGGGCCAGTCATACCCCTGAAGCGCCGCCACAGCGTCCGGCGCCAACAGGCGCTGAGCCCGCCCCTTGACCATTGACCCGCGCGCCATCAGCCGGTTCGCAAGTGCCGGTATATCCTGGCGACGGGCGGACAGTGGGGGCAGAGAGATCGGAACAACATTCAACCGGTAATACAAATCCTCTCGGAAGGCGCCGGACTGCATGGCTTCGCCGAGATCGCGGTTACTGGTCGAAATAACGCGGACATCAACATCAACCCAGTTCGACCCGCCCAGCCTCTGGAACCGCTGATTATGCAGCACCCGCACAATCTTTCCCTGAATTTCGAGCGGCATATCTGCCACTTCATCCAGCAGCAGCGTCCCCATATGTGCCTGCTCCAGAACACCAATCATGCGCCCGGCGTCGCCATTGGGTTCCCGCCCGAACAAGGCCGCTTCAAAATTATCATGGTCCAGGGTCGCACAATTCAGCTGGACAAACGGCCCGGCCGCGCGCTGGGAATTTCGATGAATGACACGGGCAATCTCGCTCTTACCCACGCCGAAAGCCCCGGTAATCATGACCCGGCTTTCACAGCCGGAGACCTTTTCAACGGTCTTTCGGACATCGTCCATGCTGGGCGCCGACCAGATCATATCGGTCTCATCCCCGCCGGTGAGTGCTTTGAGCGCTTCGTTTTCCCGGGTCAGCTTTATGTGATTGAGGGCGCGTTCGATCGTATGCAGCAGAACATCCGTCTTGAAAGGCTTGGCAATGAAGTCGTAGGCCCCTTTTTTGGTGGCGCTGACCGCCATATCAACCGTGCCGTGGCCGCTTATCATTACGATCTGCAGGGCCGGATGGTCCGTCTTGATCAGTTCCAGCAGTTGCAGCCCGTCATAAGCGCTGCCCGCCAGCCAGACATCCAGGATGACAAGGGACGGCAACCGGGCGGCAATGGCTTCAATCGCGGCCTCGCCACTAGCGGCTTCCCGCGTCAAATACCCCTCATCTTCCAGAATCCCGGCGATCTGATAGCGGATATCCGCCTCATCATCGATTATCAGAATTTCATGAGATGGCCCCGCCATTAAGCCCGTCCTACAACATCATCATCTTCGGCGAGTAGCGCGCTTTCTTTAAACTCGCTCTGCGCCATTTTTCCAAACCTCAAGACCACTTCGGCCCCGCCAGTATCGGTATCCATCAACATGATGGAACCGGCATGGTCTTCCATAATCTTCTTCACAATTGCCAGGCCAAGACCGGTGCCTTTCTCGCGCGTTGTGACATAGGGTTCCGTCAACCGGTGTCGATCTGTCGTCGGCAATCCCCGACCGTTGTCCTGGACCGAAATCGCCAGGTCGTGATCGGTTACGGTCAAAGCGACTTTTATCTCGCCCGGCTCCTCCAGGCGATCGCTTCGCCCATCAATCGCATCCTTCGCATTCTGCAGAACATTGGTCAGGACTTGCGCAATCTGCCTGTTGTCGCAAACCCAGATCGCCGGATCTTCGGGTAACTGCATGTCATAGCCAATATCGGCATTCGCATTACGCTGCAAGAACACCTGCTGACGCACCAGATCGTTCATATCGGTTTCCTGCATCTTTGGCGCCGGCATCCGGGCAAAACTCGAGAATTCGTCAACCATGCGTCCGATATCACCCACCTGCCGGATGATCGTATCAACGCAGGTTTCGAACACTTGCGGGTCGTTATCAATGTCTTTGAGGTATTTTCGCTTCAGCCGCTCAGCCGACAGTTGGATTGGGGTCAGCGGATTCTTGATTTCATGGGCAATGCGCCTCGCAACATCGGCCCAGGCCGCCTTTCTTTGGGCAGACGCCAGATCTGTAATGTCATCCAGTGTCATCACATAACCCGTAACCTCGCCTATCTGTCGCAAGGCACCGATGCGAAGCACAAGGGCCCTGGGCCCCCCATCCCGTTCAATCCTGATTTCTTCCTCGATGAAATCGTCCGGTCCAAAGATCAGCGCTCTGGAAATCACATCCGCCATCTCCGGCACGACGGTTCGGATCGGGTGACTGATATATTGATCGAGGGGGATGCCCAATAACTCACTGGCCCGGTTATTGGGCAGTTCAATCTGCCCCTCACGATCCAGACCGATTACCCCTGCGGAGACGCCTGTCAAAACCGTTTCGGTAAACCGGCGGCGTTGATCAATCTGTTCATTGGCCTGAAGCAGTTCGTTGCGTTGTGACCGTAATTGGTCTGTCATCCTGTTAAACGCACGCCCCAGTGTATCCACCTCATCATCCCGGCTTGAGGTTTGGACAAGCGTGTTCAGGTTCCCGCCCCGCACCTGTTCCGTCGCGGCGATCAGGCGGGAAATCGGCTCGGACAAGCCTGTCGCCACCGTCAGACCGATCCATACAGCTGTCAGGAGAAGCAATAGCGCAACCATCACAAAAGCAAGCGCGAAGGAGATCTGAAAGCGGGACCGTTCCTCTTCCAGCCGTTTAAACTGAAGCGCTGCACCCTGGGTTTCCTCAACATGTTCCAGCACCGCACTGTCAATTGCGCGTCCGACAATCAGATAGGTATCAATGATATTGTCCAACCGGACGAGTGCCCTCACCCGGTCATCGGCATCCGAGCGGATAATCACCACCTCGCCTGAACGGGCGCGGTTCTTTGCGTCATTGGATATCGGTTCAAATTCCAGAACGATGGTGATCCCGGCCCGTCCAAGGATTCTGCCATTATCTTCAAAGACCAGCACTTCCGACAGACCCCGGTTTACGGCGGAGAAATTCAGGACGCGTTCCATCAACTGGATATTACTCGTCAGAACGCCTGCATCCCGGTTGATGTTACTGGCGATAAAGAGCGCATCGGCTTCAATATTTCTAAGATGCTCTTCAAGGTAAGACTCAGCGACCGCCTCACTCGAGGAAATGGCGGTCCTGACCTTGTCCGAAAACCAGGATTCCAGGCCGAAATTGAAGAAGAGCAGAGAGAATCCGGCAACAATAATCGCAGGCGCGATCGACAGAATACCGAACATCGCAGCCAGACGAACATGCATCTTCGCCCCGGCGGCGCCCTGTCGCCGTTCGGACCACAATCGCACCAGACGGCGCGCAATAATCACACTGAACAAAAGGAAGAGGACAAGATCCAGATAG
This sequence comes from Alphaproteobacteria bacterium, assembly GCA_963691885.1. Classification (GTDB taxonomy): domain Bacteria; phylum Pseudomonadota; class Alphaproteobacteria; order UBA8366; family Aestuariispiraceae. Next base: position 4,082,670 of record OY829843.1, on the reverse strand, counting down.
ATAAGCAAAACCAGTCTGTCGGGATCTGCTTCCAGGCTTTCATTGGTGCCCGTAAAGACGACATAGGTCGCGGCCCCGGCAGCAACAGACGCTATTCCCAGAAGGGCAGCCAGAACCCGCGATACTTTGGGCCGATCAAGGTAACGCCATACATTGGAGAACACAGAAGTCTGTCCACCGCCCTCAGACGGACGCACATCGGCATCTTGGAACGTTGCAGCCCCATCGCTGAGTTTGTCTGCCTGGGATCCGTCGGTGGCCGACACGGCGCATCGCCCTTTATTGTTAGCGCGTCAGGATTGTATCCCGCGAACCACCGGGATTTCCAGTTCGCGTATTTTTTTACGCAGGGTGTTCCGGTTCAAACCGAGTAATTCGGCGGCACGCACCTGATTTCCATTGGTCGCGGACAAGGTGATGGACAACAAGGGCCGTTCCACCTCCCGCAGGATGCGATCATACAGACCATTCGCCGGCAACGCACCCCCATGAGAGGCGAAATACCGCTTGAGATGACGTTCTACCCCTTCGCTCAGACTTTCACCCTCGGCAGGGACCTGGCCATCCTGTCGCACGGGCGATGAATCGGCCAATTCGGTTTCAACATCATTGACGTCAATCGTGTCCTGCGGGATGAGGGCACTTAACCGTTGGACCAGGTTTTCAAGCTCTCGGATGTTTCCTGGCCAGGCATGCCGTTGGAGTACCTGAAGGGCCGCGGGAGTCAGGGTTTTCGACTCAGTTCCCTGCTCGCTTGCCTGTTTCAGAAAATGCAGAGCCAGGTCGGGAATGTCCTCGCGGCGCTCTCTAAGCGGCGGCAGCCGGATCGGAACAACGTTAAGGCGATAGAACAGGTCTTCACGGAACAGTCCCTGTGTGGCCAACTGCCTCAAATCCCGATGCGTGGCGGAAATGATCCGGACATCGGTACGGATCGGTGTGCGTCCGCCCACGGTTGTGTATTCGCCCTCCTGCAGCACCCGAAGCAGACGGGTCTGCGCCTCAATCGGCATGTCGCCAATCTCGTCCAGAAACAAGGTACCATTCTGTGCCTGCTCGAAACGCCCGGCATATCGGGCGGCGGCACCTGTAAAGGCCCCTTTCTCATGGCCAAACAGCTCACTTTCAATCAGATCGCGCGGGATCGCCGCCATATTGATTGCCACGAACGGGCCGCCACGACGTTTGCTGAAATCGTGCAGGGCTCTGGCCACCAGTTCTTTCCCGGTCCCTGACTCCCCATTGATCAGAACCGACAGATCCGTGGATGTAAGGCGCGCGATCGCCCGATATACGGTTTGCATTGCCGGTGACCGACCGATCAAGGGCAGGCTGTCATCTTCCAGGGGTTCATCAGGTACGAGTGACGGGCCCCGCTCCCGCTCTGTCAGCGCGCGATCCACGGTTTCAAGCAGCTCCGGCAGATCAAACGGCTTTGGCAGGTATTCAAATGCCCCACGTTCAGCCGCTTTGACCGCGGTGAGCAGTGTGTTTTGGGCGCTCATCACAATGACGCGCAGATCGTTGCGCCGTTTTCTGATCTGCGGCAGCAGGTCCAGCCCGTTGCCATCCGGCATCATGACATCGGTGATGACCAGATCGCCGTCACCATCGCTGACCCAACGCCACAAAGTGGCGACATTGCCGGTTGTCCGGACCTCATACCCTTTGCGGGACAGCGCCTGGTTCAAAACAGTGCGAATAGCACTGTCATCATCGGCAACGAGGATTGTTCCAACAGTTTCATTCATCACACAGACCCACTTTCCCGGATCAACGGCAACATGACATTAAAGACGGTCCGGCGAGGCCTGCTTTCCACATCTACCATCCCCCCATGATCGGCAACGAGCTTTGCGGCAAGCGCCAATCCAAGCCCCGTCCCACCGCGTTTGGTCGTAATGAAAGGGTCAAAGAGATGCGGCCGCAAATCATCGGGGATGCCAACACCATTGTCGCGAACACTGACAACCATCGGCAGATATGTGCGGCTTTCGGCCCCTGGCACGGTAAGTCGAACGCCGTGCCGGAACGCGGTCGTCAGGGCGATCTCCCCGTCTTGTGGATCAACAGCTTCCGCCGCGTTCTTAATGAGGTTGAGAAAAATCTGAACCAACTGGTCCCGATTTCCAAAGACAGACGGCAAGGAAGGGTCATAAACCAGTTTGAACGAGATGTTGCGGCCAAACCCCGCCCGGGCAATCTGCACAACATGATCCAGGACTTCATGAATATTCACAGAGTCCCGTTCCAGACTGGGATTGTCGGAAAAAACCTCAAATTGATCGACCAGTTTTACAATCCGGTCCGTCTCCCGAATGATCAATTGCGCAAGCGCCCTATTCTCCGGCTCAATCATACTCTCCAGCAATTGTGCGGCCCCGCGAATGCCGGAAAGCGGATTCTTGACCTCATGCCCCAGCATGGCCGAAAGCGCACTGACAGATCGCGCCGCACCCTGTTGAACAATCGTATCATCAATCCGGTGCGCCATAATGTCTTCCTGAAACACTATGACGACGTCGCTAGACTTCTCATTGCCCCGTTCCGAAATTACCGGCGCGGCATCGACCGTCAGGTTATGATGTCCGATTTTTGGCGTGAACAGGCTGATGCCGTGTTCAGTCATGCTGTTGTTGTGCCGCCTCACCCGACGGATCAACGACAGGATCGGACTGTCCTGAGGGATCACATCCTGCAGGTTCATGCCCATAAGGGTGGCGACACTGCCTGCAAAAAAATGTTCCGCAGCCGAATTCAGGTAAACAAAATCATCGGATTTATCGACAACGATAACGGCATCCGTCATCGCGTTCAGAACCACTTCGCCAGAGACGCCACGACGCCTCTCAATGCGGTTCACAAGATTCTTGACCATTGACGTCATGCGACCAATGCCTCCTGCAAATCGTCCCTGACCTCTTGTTCCATGGCGGCATGGAACAAGGTCTGGACGGTTTCGCGGACCTTTTCAGGCCGTGTTTCTTTCATCAGGACCTCCCGCGCCTTTGCGGCGCCGGGCAGGCCATGGATTGACCAACCAAGATGCTTGCGGGACGCGCGAATACCGCGCTCAACACCGTGGTGAGCCAACATCGCATCGTAATGTTGCAAGACTGTACGAAGGCGCAGACCAAGGTCCGGCTCGTTTTCTGTCCGACCCGTCTCCAATGCTTTCAGGATGGATCCCACAATCCAGGGCCGACCATAGGCAGCACGTCCAATCATGACCCCTTGAGCGCCGGAACTCTTCATGGCCTGACGCGCTTCTTCGGAATTCGTGATATCGCCATTGATGATCAGGGGAATCTGAATGGCATCGCGTACCGCCTGAACAAAGTGCCAGTCGGCCGTGCCTGTGTATTTCTGCTCGCGGGTTCGTCCGTGAACAGTGATCATCTGCGCCCCTTCCGCCTCAGCGATCCTGGCAATTTCCGGGGCATTGCGAACATCATTGCACCAACCCGTCCGCATCTTGACCGTGACCGGAACAGAGACGGCGCGTGCAACTGTACCAATGATCCTGGCGCTTTGTTCCGGCGACTGCATCAGGGCCGAGCCACAATATTTCGAGGTAACCTTTTTGGCCGGACAACCAAAATTCAAGTCAACGATCTCTGCCCCGTTATCCACCACATACCGCGCGGTTTCGGCCATTGCCTCTGCATCATGTCCGGCAAGCTGGACAGAACGGGGGCCTGGGCCTTCGGCAAAATGCAAACGCTTTGTGGTCCCGTCCGTGCTGCGCAACGCCTCATTACTGGCGATCATTTCGGAGACAACCATCCCTGCCCCAAACCCCTGTGCAAGGCGGCGGAACGGCAGATCAGTCACCCCCGACATCGGGGCGAGAATGACCGGTTTCTCCAGCAGTACAGTGCCAATTTTGAGAGGTTCGACCACCATTCAGGACGCTCAATCGTTAAGCAGGCTAACAGGTGTGCCTAAAAAATAAGCATAAATCAACTAAAACAATCACACTACATTAGAATTTCGGACACGAATTTCACACCGGGATACCCTAGTGCAAGCAATAAGTTTGCGAACAGGACCAGTCTGACCGCCTGACGCCCCCTCAAGCCAAAGCGTTGATGGGCAAACAGCATGAAGACAATTGTAAAGAACGCGACTACGGAGAGGACGTTCTTGTGGTCCAGCACGAAGAGTGAACCAGTTTCTGCATAGCTCGCCCCCATACCGGTTGCCACGCCCGCGCCAAGCAAGAGGGCGCAGACCTGCAACAGGCGAAACTGCAACCCTTCCCCTTCAATAACGGAGGGTAATTGGGCGACGAAGTCACTGTGGCTTCTTCGCTTTAGTTGTCGCTCTTTCAGCCAGACAGCAATACCGGCAATTGCCGCCAAGGTGATCAGGGAAAAGGCCGCCATGCCGATAACAATATGCAGCCAGAACCAGGCATCGACGGCCGCAGGGTCAAATACAGGGCCACCAGGCTCTGTCAGGAAATCCGTCAACAAGCTGATAAAGGCAAGGGGCAGGCAATACAGCAGAACAAGCGGGACAAGTGCGCCGGAATGTCTGTTGAAGGAGCTGACGGTCATAAAGGCAATCAGAACACCAACGACGATCAAATCAAGGGTCGCGGTAAATCCAAACGCCCCCGCAAGCGTCATCCGGTGAACCACCCAGGCCAATAGAACACAAGTTGCAAAAGAGATCGAAATCCAGAACACCCTGCCACGGGACGTGCGCAGCAAGGCATGCGTTCCAATGGGAACCAAACTCATGACAGCGGCCAAATGAAGCCAGAACAGATAGGACATCGACATGAACCGGTCTATAGCATCATTGGAATCAAATCTCCATGCCGTTGCTTTGATCATCACGGTGAATTAATGCTGTTAAATACTGCTGTCTTTGCTCTTCTCTGTTCAGGATTATCGTGACGTCCATGAATGAAAAACCCGGATCGCCTCCCCATGTCGCAGCCCTGATTGTTGCTGCAGGGAAAGGGTTGCGGGTGGGCGGCCCGTTGCCAAAGCAATATCGTGAGATTGATGGAGAGTCCGTTCTGCAACGAACATTGAAAGCTTTCTCACAACATCCTGAAATACAACAGGTATTACCGGTTATCGGTGCAGAGGATCTTCCCCTCTACAACGAATATGTTGGCGCGCTTGACGGCGTGGACACCCCGGCAACGGGCGGCAATACGCGGCAGCAGTCGGTTCGTAACGGGCTGGAAACCCTCGCCAAAGCAGGACAAGTGCCTGATATCGTTCTGGTTCATGATGGTGCCCGCCCCTTTATATCCCCGGAATTGATCGAACGGGTCGTCGAGGCCTGTCTTCAAGGGGCGGCCGGGGTAATCCCGGCCACACCTGTGACCGATACGATCAAGCTGGTCAATCCGGAGACAGAAACCATTGTCAAAACACTGGACAGGGCCGCGCTGCGCGCCGTTCAAACGCCGCAGGCTTTTCAGTTTGACCTCTTGCTGAACGCGCATCGCACATTGGCAGAAGAGAGCATGACCGATGATGCCGCCCTCCTCGAAGCCATGAACATAACCGTTGTCACCGTTGCCGGAGATGCCGAAAACATGAAAATCACCCATAGTCAGGATCTCGAACAGCAGGACAGCAGCCCGCCAATCCGCCTGCCACGTGTCGGAAACGGGTTCGATGTTCACCGGTTCGAAGCTGGCGACCATGTCATGCTGTGCGGCATAAAAATCCCGCATAATAAGAGTCTTGCAGGGCATTCCGATGCAGATGTCGGTTTGCATGCATTGACCGATGCCATTCTGGGAGCGCTAGGTCAGGGCGATATAGGGGATCATTTTCCACCAACGGACCCGAAATGGGCGGGTGCGAGTTCTGACCGGTTTCTTGCCCATGCCGCCTCCCTCGTCCCCGAAAAGGGCGGGCAGCTTGTCCATGTGGATGTAACCCTGATTTGTGAGCGACCAAAGATCGGCAAATACCGTGCCGCCATGAAAGCCCGCGTTGCCGAGATCCTCTCCCTCGACGAAAGCTGCGTTAGCGTGAAGGCGACAACCACCGAAGGCCTGGGATTTACAGGTCGCCGCGAAGGGATAGCGGCCCAGGCGACGGCAACAGTGGTGATATGAGAAAAGCCTCAGGCACCCGCCCGCCCGCGTTTCATCCAGCGGTCATCCTCGCCACCTGGTTTTGGTCAGGCTGGCTGCGGCCCGCACCGGGAACCTGGGGTTCTCTGGCCGCCATGCCGTTTGTCTGGTGGATTTTAGAATTTCATGACGCGATGCGTTTGGGAAAGGCTGCCCTCCTCTGTTTCGTGATCGGATGCTGGGCCTCAGCGGTTTATGGGCGTCTATCCCGGTCACATGACTCAGGGGAGATCGTGATCGATGAGGTTGCCGGTATTTGGTTCACTTTCGCATTCATCGGGTACTACACAACCGTATCGGTACCCGTTCTCGTTCTTGGATTCCTGGCGTTTCGCCTGTTTGATATCGTCAAGCCCTTCCCCATTCGTCTGGCCGACCGCCGGGTTCCAGGCGGTTACGGGGTTATGCTGGATGATCTGTTGGCCGCTATCTATGCGGCGGCGGCGGTTTTGGGGGTCATTTATTTGGCCAACAATATGGGGGTAACACTATGACATTGCCGGAAAACCTGACAGGACCTGCGCAGGACCTGCTTAACCGGTTTGATGACAACAACGCTATGCTGGCAACGGCGGAGAGCTGCACCGGTGGTCTGATTGCGGGCACGTTGACCGCGCTTGCGGGCAGTTCCTCCGTGGTTGAACGTGGTTTTGTCACCTACAGCAATGCGGCAAAAGCAGAGCTCTTGGGCGTAAATCCCGACACGATCAATGATCTGGGGGCCGTTTCAGGTCCCGTTGCCATGGCGATGGCAGAAGGGGCGCTCGCAAGGTCAAAAGCAGAGATCGCCGTCGCGGTCACGGGCGTTGCGGGTCCCGGCGCGTCGGAAAACAAACCCGCCGGTCTCGTCTTTATCGCGGCCTCACGTCACGGTCAGACAACCATCGTGCAGGAGTTTCATTTTACGGGTGACCGGGACGCTGTCCGCCATGCCACCGTGCTTGCGGCGTTCAGGATGGCCCTTGATCTTCTGGATCAGGCGTAAGCCCGTCTTCCGAATCTGCAAATAAATCAAGCTCTTCGACCTCGTTTTCAACCTCCCCCTCTGCAGCAAGCCGTCGAACCAAAACCCGCAAGGGGTGCCCTTCTTTCTCTGCCCAGACTGCCAGGTTGGCATCCCAATCATCAAAGATGTCAAAGAAGGGTTTCAGGTTTTCCAGCTTTCGCGACGGGGCTTTGCTCAATAGCGCAACCGCATCTTCCAGTTGTAGTGTCGCTGTATCATCCATGACCCTGTCGATATACAAGATCTCGCCGCCCAACCGAAAATGGGCAGCCAGCAATATGCCCGCAATCTCTGCGGCCCTTGGCGAACTTGCCGAGGTAAATTCTGCCTGATCAAACAACAGGGTACGACCAATCCCTTTGATCATGAACCCGACCCTGGTTCCAATTCCCGGCATGTAGGACGGGCCATCGAGCCTCGCAAACACGGTCAAGTTGGTGACGTTCAACAAGGATCCGGGCGACAGGATCTCTAAAGCTCTTTGAGAGGCGAAATAGGTGTCCCGTGCGTTGGGCCTGTCATATCGCACGAGGATAACGGTCTCGCGCACGCCATCGTCTTCGACCAGCACGCCCGCCAGTTCAAGGGCACGTTCGAGCGCTTGCAGAGTGCTCGCTCTGGGATCGCCAATACCCCGTTCAATATTATTCAGTGTGGCCAGCGATACACCCGCCGCTTTTGCCAACTCGCTCTGTTTGATATTGAGCAGCGCCCGACCGGCTCTAATTTGCGCTGCAGAAATCATCGGCCCTTCTTTCTATTATTTCGGATTGGGGAAATTCCGGCACTAAACGGCATCGGTTACACCCCAATACTGATAGATTGGGCATGATACCTAATTTCTAAGATTTTTCCAGAAAATCATACCGGTTTCGAAACTACATTTGGGGTTTTAGAGTTCCCCATGAAACTAGATCTAGCCGGCGTTTCGGTACCGTTTTGAAGGCTGTTTTTCTTTGTATGACAAACTACAAATGCAGTTTATCTGGATGACTCAATCTTAGCCTGGGTCGCGAGCCGATGAATAAAGGTCATCAGCACGGGTTTCGAAAGCGGAAACCATTTTCTTGACTGCTTCGGTAAAAACGAGACCAATGAGACCTTCGAGAATCCGAGACCTGAATTCAAAATCAACATAAAAGTCAACGACACAACCGCCCTCAACCTCTTCAAAAATCCAACGATTTTTCAGATACTTAAACGGACCTCTCTCGTATTCAACATCAATACGGCTATTGGCGCGGTCCAGCTTCACCCGGCTAGTAAAACGCTCCGTTATCCCCTTGAAACCAATAATCAAGTCGGCGACGACAACTTCTTCGCTGCGCTGACGTATCCGACAGGCCGTACACCAGGGCAAGAATTCAGGATAGCGGTCAACGTCGGCCACAAGATCAAAGAGCTTGTCCGGCCCATAGGGCAGCGCGCGTCGTTCCTCATGGCGTGGCATTCGGGGATCCCGGAAGGTGCGGTGTTTTATTCAGCCGGGACAGACACGGCCGCCAATTGCGAATCACGTGCGGCACGCAACTGCGCAAAATCCTCACCCGCATGATAGGATGACCGTGTTAACGGTGAAGAGGACACCAACAGGAACCCCTTCCCCTTTGCAAGAGCCGCATAGGAAGCAAACTCATCCGGCGTCACAAAACGATCTAACGCGGCATGTTTCGGGGTCGGCTGCAGATACTGCCCGATTGTCAGGAAGTCCACATCAGCGGCCCGCAGATCGTCCATAACCTGGGCCACCTCTTCGCGGGTTTCACCGAGTCCCACCATGATACCTGATTTGGTGAACATGCCGGGATCGATCTGCTTCACCTTTTGCAACAAGGCCAGTGAAGTGAAATACCGGGCACCTGGCCGGATCGTCGGATAAAGCCTGGGTACGGTTTCCAGATTGTGATTGAAGACATCAGGACGCGCCGCAACAACTGTTTCCAGCGCACCTGGTTTGTCTTTGAAATCGGGTGTCAGGATCTCAACCGTGGTGGTTGCCGATTTCTCGCGAATAGCGTTGATCACCTGGGAAAAATGTTCTGCGCCACCATCGTCCAGATCATCACGATCAACAGACGTGATCACCACATGCTCCAGCCCCAGTTTCTCAACTGCCGCAGCAACGTTATACGGTTCCATCGGATCAAGGCCATTGGGTTTGCCTGTGATGACATTACAAAACGCACAGGCGCGGGTGCAGATTTCACCCATGATCATCATGGTTGCGTGGCGCTTCGCCCAGCATTCTCCGATATTGGGACAGGCCGCTTCTTCGCACACTGTTGTCAGGTTGTGGTCCCGAACAATGTTACGGGTTGCCTGATATTCACGGCTGACCGGGGCGCGGACGCGGATCCAGTCGGGTTTGCGCTGGATCGGATTGTCCTTGCGATTGCGCTTTTCCGGATGACGCAAAGCCTGTTTGTTTTCGATATCGCTCATATCCGTCCCTGACACAATTCGACCCCTTTTGGGACCTCAAAACCTCAATTAAGGCTGGTTATCCTAAGTGATCGTTGCGGATGATCAACTTATGGAAACCAAGACCTTTAGCCCGCAAACCTGCGGTCACCAAATCAGTCATTTTGTGTATCGCGCCAGGGTCGTGGTCGGCATGACCAGGATCAACCGGTATATCGGTGACGATGATCAGCACATGTTCCCAACCAGAAGGGCTCCAGACCAGTTCCCTCTCTGTCCGGACAACATGTGGTGGCAGTGTATCATCCGCTGTCTGATTGAGATCTGAAACCATACTGACCCATCACCAAATCGTTGCTCAGCACTACGTTAATGGTTTTCAGCCTGTAATGAAACAAACCCCAAATCACGTACCTACGCGACACTTTTACTACATATGGACAACACGTCCATAGGCATCAAGCACACTTTCATGCATCATTTCACTCAGTGTTGGATGCGGGAAGACCGTGTGCATCAACTCTTCTTCCGTTGTCTCCAGGGTCTTGGCGATGGAATAACCCTGAATCAGTTCCGTAACTTCAGCACCAATCATATGGGCGCCAAGCAACTCGCCGGTCTTCGCATCAAAAATCGTTTTGATTAGACCGTCAGGCTCTCCAAGGGCGATCGCCTTGCCATTTCCAATGAAATTGAAGCGCCCAACCTTCACGTCATAGCCTTTTTCCTTGGCTGCAGGCTCCGTCAAGCCAACCGAGGCAACCTGCGGGTGGCAATAGGTGCAGCCGGGGATACGACCGGTATCAAGCGGATGAACACCATGCAGGCCAGCGATCTTTTCAACACAGATCACGCCTTCATGCTCTGCCTTATGGGCCAGCCAGGGTGGCCCTGCCAGATCACCAATCGCATAAACGCCGGCTTCGCCCGTCTCACTCCATTTGTCGATTTCAACATGGGTGCGGTCGACCTTGATCTTGGTGCCTTCCAAACCGATGTTTTCAACATTACCAACGATACCAACGGCGGAAATCAGGCGTTCAGCCGTGACTTCGGTGGTTTTGCCCTTTGATTCAATCTGCGCCGTCACAGAATTGGCGCCCTTTGTGATGCCCTTAACAGTCGCGCCGGTCATGATGTTCATGCCCTGCTTTTTGAACGCTTTTTCGGCCATCTTGGAAATTTCGGGGTCTTCAACCGGCAGGACACGATCCATCACTTCGACAACGGTTACTTCAGCGCCCATTGTGCGATAGAAACTTGCGAACTCGATACCAATAGCGCCGGAACCAACGACGATCAGGGATTTCGGCATCTCTGTTGGCACCATGGCCTCACGATAGGACCAGACCAGTTTCCCATCGACCTCCATACCAGGAATTTGGCGGGCGCGTGCGCCTGTTGCCAGAATGAGATGTTTGCAGGTTAACTCGGCAAAGACCTTTCCGTCTTTCTCGACCGTGACCTTGCGGGCACCCGCTGATCCACCGGCCATTTTGCCCCATCCATCAAAAACCGGGACCTTGTTCTTTTTCAGGAGATGACCGACACCACCGTTCAACTGCTTTGAGATTGCCCGACTGCGCGCTACAATCTTGTCCAGCTCGAAGCCGGGCTTATCGACGGTCAAACCATAATCCGTCGCATGGGTCATGTAGTGATAAACCTCTGCACTGCGCAGCAATGCCTTGGTTGGAATACAACCCCAGTTCAGGCAGATCCCGCCAAGATGGTTGGCCTCAACCACAGCGACCTTGAAACCCAATTGAGCCGCCCGAATTGCGGTCACATAGCCACCCGGACCGCCCCCGATTACTACGATGTCAAAGGATTGCTTATCCACATCACTCTCCGTCTTCTTGTCATGTCGCCGCCGGTTTTGGCGGCATGCCCGCTCATAGGATCAAAGCATCAGGGCAATCGGGTCTTCCAGAATGGCTTTAAGCTCTTTCATCATGCCTGCCGCTGTCGCACCGTCGATACAGCGATGATCAACCGCCAGACTGAGGGTCATCACCGTGGCGATTGCGAGGGCACCGTCTTTGACTACAGGGCGCTGTTCGCCAGCCCCGACCGACAAAATGCCGCCCTGGGGTGAGTTGATGATCGAGTTGAAGGCTTTGACGTTGAACATACCCAGGTTCGAGATCGAGAATGTCCCGCCCTGATATTCTTCAGGGGCAAGCTTCCCTTCCCGTGCCTTTCCGGCGAGTTCCTTGACCTCAGCGGAAATTGTGGCCAATCCCTTTGACGCACAATTCTTGACGATCGGCGTGATCAGACCGCCATCGATGGAGACGGCGATCGCCATATCAACCTGCTTGAACTGAACGATCGCATTATCCGTATAGGCGACGTTGCACTCAGGAACGCGGGTCAGTGCGAGGGCGGTTGCCTTCACAACAAAGTCGTTCACCGAAATCTTGTAGTCGGCATCGGGGCGGCTGTTCAACTGCTTGCGCAGCGCCATCAGGGCATCGATCTCAATATCAGCCTGAACGTTGAAATGCGGGACGTCGCGGGCCGAGTCGGTCAGGCGACGGGCGATGGTTTTCCGCATATTTGTGTTCGGTATGGCTTCGTATTCCGGCAACAACTTGAAGATCGGATCATCAATGCTGAGCGTATCGGAGCCTGCTGCAGGTTTGGACGGGGCGGTCGGTTTGGGTTCTGGCGTTACAGCTGCGTCCGTCTCAGCCGGTTTCGCAGCGCCACCAGACGCGATGAAAGCCTCAACATCGGCCTTCACAACACGGCCATGGGGACCTGTTCCGGTGATTGCAGCAATATCCACGCCGCCATCCTTGGCTATCCGACGCGCAAGGGGTGACGCAAAGACACGGGCACCACCCGCCGCCGGGGCAGGTGCAGGGGCTGCTGGTGCAGGTGCCGCCGGTGCCGCAGCTGCCGGAGCTTCTGCGGCAGGTGCAGGTACTTCTGCCGCAGGCGCGGGTGCCGGAGCGCCGCCTGACTGAGCGGCCTCTGCAACATCTTCGCCGTCTTCGGCCAGAATCGCGATGACATCGTTCACCGCAACATTTTCGGTCCCGTCGGCCACGACGATCTTGGCGATGACACCCTCGTCAACAGCCTCAACCTCCATCGTTGCCTTGTCGGTTTCAATTTCGGCCATCACATCGCCAGAGGATACGCTGTCCCCTTCTTTGACGAGCCATTTGGCCAATGTGCCCTCTGTCATGGTCGGCGACAGGGCCGGCATGAGAATATTTATCGGCATGAGTCTCTCCCGTCAGGCGCGTTTAGCTGCGATAGCAGGCAGCTTTCGCGGCCTCGATAATGTCTTCGGCTTGTGGCAAGGCCAGTTTTTCAAGGTTCGCCGCATAGGGCAGCGGTACATCCTTGCCATGCACGCGGATCACCGGTGCATCCAGCCAGTCAAAGGCCTGCTCCATCATGGTCATGGACAATTCCGCCCCGATACCAGAAAACGGCCAGCCTTCCTCACAGGAAACCAAGCGGTTGGTCTTCTTGACCGAATTTACGATGGTTTCAGTGTCCAGAGGGCGAATGGTGCGTAGGTCAATGACTTCCGCTTCAATGCCAATGGATGCCAGTTGTTCTGCGGCTTCCACAGCCCTGCCGACCATAATCGAAAACGCGGTGATTGTGACATCGGATCCGCTACGCAGAACCTTTGCCTTGCCGATTGGAACGGTCCAGTCATCGGTATCCGGCACGTCCATTGTCGTCCCATAGAGCATTTCGTTCTCAAGGAAGATGATCGGGTTCGGATCACGAATCGAAGACTTCAACAATCCCTTTGCGTCCGCTGCGGACCAGGGTGAAACCACCTTCAGACCAGGGCAATGGGCATACCAGCTGGCATAACACTGGCTGTGCTGGGCACCGACACGTGACGCAGCGCCATTCGGGCCACGGAATACGATGGGGGCCCCCATCTGACCACCGGACATGTAAAGCGTCTTGGCGGCCGAGTTGATGATCTGGTCAATCGCCTGCATGGCAAAGTTGAAGGTCATGAACTCAACAACCGGCTTTAGCCCCATGAAAGATGCACCAACACCCAGACCGGCAAAGCCATGCTCGGTAATCGGTGTATCGATGACGCGCTTGTCACCAAACTCGTCGAGCAAGCCCTGGCTGACCTTGTAAGCACCCTGATATTCGGCGACTTCCTCACCCATCAGGAAGACATCTTCATCCCGGCGCATCTCTTCAGCCATGGCGTCACGCAGGGCTTCACGAATGGTCTGCTGTTTTACAGGGCCGGTCCATTCCGGTTCAGCTTCTACACTGGGTGCAGCGGCAACAGCAGCAACCGTTGCCGGATCGGCAGCTGGTGCAGCTTCTTCCGCCGCGGGGGCGGGTGCGGGTGCTGCCCCTGCCCCATCCATTGCGGAAGCATCTTCGCCTTCTTCCAGCAAAATGGCGATCGGGGTGTTAACCGCAACCCCTTCCGCGCCTTCATCCACCAGAATCTTACCAATTGTCCCCTCGTCAACGGCCTCCACTTCCATCGTCGCCTTATCGGTTTCGATTTCCGCGATCACATCCCCCGATGAAACCGTATCCCCTTCTTTAACCAGCCATTTGGCGAGGTTGCCTTCGGTCATTGTCGGCGACAAAGCCGGCATAAGAACCTGTACAGGCATATGATCCCTCCCTATCTCTTGTTTTTGGTGCCTGCCTCTCCGCTGCGTTTTTCGCCCGGGCGGCACCGTATGTTCAGTCGTTAATTGATTTCCGTTTGTCTGGCCTCAAGCCTCGACCAACACATCGGTCCAGAGTTCAGCAACATCGGGTTCAGGGCTTGTCTGTGCGAATTCCGCTGAATCCGCCACGATTGCCTTGATTTCCTTGTCGATCGCTTTCAGGTCATCCTCACTTGCGTGACCTCCGTCGATCAGGATCTTGCGAATATTCTCAATCGGATCATGCTGAGAGCGCATCTCATTGACCTCATCCTTTGTCCGGTATTTCGCCGGATCAGACATGGAGTGGCCACGGTAACGATAGGTGTTCATCTCCAGAATATACGGACCCTTGCCGGCCCGGCAGTGTTCAGACGCGATCTGCGCTGCTTCACGAACAGCGGTCACATCCATTCCATCAACCGGCATGCCCGGAATGCCATAGGCCTCGCCCCGGCGGAACAGCTCCTGACCACTTGCCGAGTGACGAATGGCTGACGTTCCCATCGCATACTTATTGTTTTCAATCACATAGATGACCGGCAGCTTCCACAGCGCTGCCATGTTGAAGGCCTCATAGACCTGCCCCTGGTTCATGGCACCATCACCGACATAGGCCATCGCGACCCGATCTTCGTTCCGGTATTTATAAGCAAAGGCCAATCCGGTACCGAGCGGGATTTGCGCACCAACAATTCCATGCCCGCCAAAGAAGTTCTTTTCCTTCGAGAACATATGCATCGAACCGCCCTTACCGCGGGAATATCCGCCCTCGCGGCCGGTCAGTTCCGCCATTACGCCGCGTGCTTCCATGCCGCAGGCAAGCATATGACCGTGGTCACGATAAGAGGTTATTACGCCGTCTTTATCGGTCATTGTTCCCTGGATGCCGGTAACGACAGCTTCCTGACCGATATAGAGATGGCAAAACCCGCCAATCAGTCCCATGCCATAAAGCTGGCCGGCTTTTTCCTCAAACCGCCGGATCAGCAGCATCATGCGGTAATCTTCGCGCAGCTGTTCGACGTTGATATTGGGTTTGCGGGCGCTTGCCGACTTCCCGGCGGTCGCTTTTTTCGCCGCCTTTCGGGCACCGGGTGATTTTGCCATTTTAACTCCCCACGTTCGGTTGGCGATGCAGAACCATTCCGTGAAAAATCACTGTGGTTCCGCGTCTTTCACGACAAGCGATTTGGCCGCCTGTCTTGATGCAGTATTTGATGCAGATCCACCGTTCCGCGTGTGATAACGGCGAATTTGCTAATACCTGTGGTACGATGGAGATTTTTCGGGCGCAAGAGAATTCGTGAAATATTATTGCGCGACTGCCCCGAGTTGAAGGCCATCAACGAAATCTAAACAATTGATATTATTTATGTATTCTGAATAAAAGGAAATGTCACCGATCGGTGATTTATTGGCTCTTATTGAGATAAATCAATATATCATCCGGGTGAACAACGTTAAAAGTCTCTCTCGATTGCTCCTCGAGCAGGTCCAGATCCATGCGTGAATTCCGCATTGAAGCAACCCGCAATTCCTGAACCTCCCGTTCCGCAGTCAGGGTGCTCAACCGGGTTTCAACACGTTCTACCTCTTGCGATACACGCCAATAGGACAGCAGCCCACGGTCACCCTGAACTGTGTGATAAGCAAAATAGGACAGAACACAGGCCCCGATCACCGGGAAGAGGACCTGACGAAACCGTCGCTGCATTTCTATCATCACTGCCATGGGTACAGCGAATCACGTCGACGAGTCCGCGTCAACGATAAAACGACCCCAATTCCGAAAAAGTTATCGGCGATTCATTTAGCGATTCAAACGGGTTAACCGCGATTCACATTCCCTAGCCACGAAGGGCAGAACGACCTGCATATTGTGCTGCAGGACCTAATTCCTGTTCGATCCGAAGCAACTGATTGTACTTGGCCAAACGATCCGAACGACTAAGTGAACCGGTTTTGATCTGCCCGCAATTTGTAGCAACCGCCAAATCAGCGATGGTCGCATCCTCTGTCTCGCCGGACCGATGGGACATCACCGCCCGATACCCATCGCGATGGGCCATTTCAACGGCGTGAAGGGTCTCTGTCAGCGTCCCGATCTGGTTTACCTTGACCAGAATAGCATTGGCCACGCCTTGTGAAATACCGTCAGCAAGGCGAATAGGGTTCGTCACGAACAGATCATCGCCAACAAGCTGGACCTTATCACCGATCCGCTCTGTCAGAGCCTTCCAGCCTGCCCAGTCATCTTCCGCCATACCGTCTTCAATCGACAGGATCGGATAATCCTTCGCAAGATTGGCCAGATAATCGACATGGCCTTCCGGATCCAGGTCCAAACCCTCACCAGACAGAACGTAACGGCCATCGCGATAATATTCGGTGGATGCACAATCCAGCGCAAAAACCATATCATCGCCCAGTTTCAGGCCGGTATCCTCAACAGAACTGGAAATGAAATCAAGGGCTTCACGGGCTGACCCAAGGGCTGGTGCAAATCCACCTTCATCACCAACATTGGTGTTATGGCCCGCTTTTTTCAGGCGCGACCGCAAGGCAGCAAAAGTCTCTGCGCCCGCGCGAACAGCCTCGGCAATTGAGGTCGCGCTGACCGGCATCACCATGAATTCTTGGATATCAATCGGGTTATCAGCATGCTCGCCACCATTGACGATATTCATCATCGGGACCGGAAGCGTCCGCGCAAAACTGCCCCCCACATACCGATAGAGCGGCAGGTTTGAGGCATCTGCCGCTGCTTTGGCGACGGCCAGCGACACGCCCAGCATCGCGTTCGCACCCAGGCGGGATTTGTTCGCGGTGCCATCCAGGGCGATCATCATGTCGTCGATCTTGACCTGGTCTTCTGCATCCAGGCCGCTGATCAGATCAAAAATCTCACCATTAACGGCATCAACCGCATCACGAACCCCTTTCCCGCCGTAGCGCTCACCACCATCGCGGAGTTCGTGCGCCTCATGAGCCCCTGTCGATGCACCACTTGGCACGGCGGCGCGGCCAAAGGAACCCTCTTCCAGATGCACATCTACCTCAACCGTCGGGTTGCCCCGGCTATCCAGTATTTCACGAGCCAGTACATCGACAATTGCAGTCATTACTTATTCTCCAAGGGTTTGATCGGGCGTGGTTGGGTTATTCAGCGGCTTTCGCCAGGGATGATTTCGAAAGATCGTCAAAGGCCTTCAACTGGAACAACAGATCTTCCAACTGGTGCAAAGGCACCATATTCGGGCCATCAGACGGGGCATTATCCGGATCCTGATGCGTCTCCATAAAGACACCGGCTACGCCAACAGCAATTGCGGCACGCGCCAGAATCGGCACAAATTCTCGCTGACCGCCGGAACTGGTCCCCTGCCCGCCGGGCTGCTGTACCGAATGGGTGGCATCAAAAATCACCGGTTTGCCTGTCTGTTCCGCCATAATCGGCAACCCGCGGAAATCGGTTACCAGTGTGTTGTAGCCAAAACTCGCGCCCCGTTCGGTCACCAGAACATTCGGATTGCCCGCATCTTCGAGTTTGGCCACCACGTTCTTCATGTCCCAGGGGGCCAGGAACTGGCCTTTCTTCACATTGATAACGCGACCGGTCTTGGCTGCGGCGACCAGCAGGTCTGTCTGTCGGCACAAGAAAGCCGGAATCTGCAAGACATCAACATGTTCTGCGACAGGTTCACATTGTTCGATGCTGTGAATATCCGTCAGTACAGGACATTTATAGGTTTCACGGATTTCGGCGAAAACATCCATTGCTTTGACCAGGCCAAGACCGCGCGCAGCGCTGCTGGATGTCCGATTGGCCTTATCAAAGGATGTCTTGTACACAAAGCCGATCCCGACCCGGTTCGTGATCTGCTGGATCGCGTCCGTCATCTCCATGGCATGCTGACGGCTCTCCATCTGGCAAGGCCCGGCAATAAGCGTGAACGGCAGATCATTGCCAAACTGGACCGGACCAACTGAAACGGGACCAGTTTTAAAACTCATGATAAGTGCTCCAACAGGGCGGCTTTAAACGAGCCGCGATTGCTCCATCGCCGCTTTAACGAAACTCGCAAACAATGGGTGCGGCTCGAAGGGCTTGGATTTAAGTTCCGGGTGGTATTGAACGCCGACAAACCACGGATGGTCGGGAATTTCAACGATTTCCGGCAATTCCCCATCTGGGGACATGCCCGAAAACACCAGCCCCTTTGCCTCCAGTCGGTCTTTATAGGCCACATTTACTTCATAACGATGACGGTGGCGCTCCGAAATATCCACTGCATGGTCATAAATTTCAGAAACCTTGCTGCCTTCCTGGAGTCGCGCCTGAAACGCACCCAGGCGCATCGTCCCGCCAAGGTCACTGTTCAGCCCTCGCTTCTCAAGCTGGTTGCCCTTCATCCATTCGGTCAGCAGACCAACCACCGGTTCCTTGCACGGACCGAATTCCGTTGAACCAGCCTGGGGGATACCAGCCAGGTTCCGGGCCGCTTCAATCACCGCCATCTGCATACCGAAACAGATCCCGAAATACGGTATATCGCGTTCCCGGGCAAATTGGACGGCTTCAATCTTGCCTTCCGCGCCGCGTTCTCCGAAACCACCTGGAACAAGAATGCCATGAACCCCTTCAAGGCGCTCAACCGGATCCTCGGCCTCGAAGATCACTGATTCGATCCATTTCAGTTTCACGCGAACGTTGTTCGCGATCCCGCCATGGGTCAGAGCCTCAATTAGCGATTTGTACGCGTCCATCAGGACGGTGTACTTGCCGACAACGGCAATCGTTACTTCACCTTCGGGCGCACGAACGGCCTGTACGATATTGGTCCAGCGGGACAGATCAATCTGTCCTTCCTCTTCCTCAGCCAATTCACCGAAGTAACGCAGGATCTCGTTATCAAACCCCTCGCGGTGATAGGTATTTGGCACGTCGTAAATCGTATCCACATCGAGCGCCGAGATGACACGACTTTCCTTTACGTTACAGAAGAGCGCGACCTTGCGTTTTTCATTCTTGGGAATGTCGCGATCGGCGCGACACAGCAACATATCGGGTTGAATACCGACCGACAGCAACTCTTTCACCGAATGCTGTGTCGGTTTGGTTTTCAACTCACCTGCCGCGCCGATATAGGGCAGAAGCGTACAATGGACGTAGCATGTCCGCTCCCGGCCCAACTCATTGCGCAACTGACGGATGGCTTCCAGGAATGGCAGCCCTTCGATATCGCCGACCGTACCCCCAATTTCACACAGGACAAAATCCTCGTCTGTTACATCACTCAGCACAAAGTCCCGGATGGCGTCGGTAACATGCGGGATCACCTGCACCGTCCCGCCCAGGTAATCGCCGCGGCGTTCCTTGGCGATGACGTCGGAATAAATCCGCCCGGTGGTGATGTTGTCGGACTGGCGGGCAGAAACGCCAGTGAAACGCTCATAGTGACCGAGATCGAGATCGGTTTCAGCCCCGTCATCGGTCACATAGCATTCGCCATGCTGATACGGGCTCATCGTGCCGGGATCGACATTCAGATACGGGTCGAGCTTTCGCAGGCGCACCTTATAGCCGCGGGCCTGTAACAATGCACCAAGCGCCGCCGAAGCCAGACCTTTTCCAAGCGAGGAGACCACGCCGCCGGTAATGAAGATAAAACGTGCAGACATGGGCGTAGAGACTACCAATTCCTGAGTGAGCACTAAACAAAAAAACACGGTTCGGAGGGGGAAAACGTTATTTTCCCCTATCGCACTTTCCGAGCGCCAGAAAGCTGCCCGATTTTACTGAGGTTTTGGGGTCTTACTGGGACAGAGGTACCGCTGGTTCATCACTCAAAGGTGCTGTCGGGGCCGCCGCGGGCGCCGGAGCCGAATCGAGGATGGACGAACCGGAGCTGCCACCGCCGGCCAGAATGGCCAGAAACAGACTGGAGCACATAAACATGGTGGCCAGGATTGCGGTCGCCCGGGTCAGGGCATTTGCCGTGCCGCGCGCGCTGAAGATGCCGCCGCCAACACCGCCGCCGCCACCGCCGCCACCGCCGCCAATGCCCAGGGCACCGCCTTCACTGCGCTGGAGCAGAACTACGACAACCAACGCGATCGCGATCAGCAAATGAACGATTAGCAGTATGACTTCCATGGCTTTTCTGGTCTTCCACTCTTCTGGCGGTTCCACATTTTACTCTATCAGATGGCCGGAACCTGCCCTGTATTTCGCATGTTCCCAAGGGAATTCAAGGGGAAACAACAATCTCGCGCGCGTTAATAAACGAGTTGGGGCAATTTAGCCAGCCACCTTTTCATCGAATTTCACTTTTGCAGAACTTCTCTGGCGCTGCTGTATATGAGGCTATGCCACCCGCGCATCTGCAGCATCCGCAATTGCCAGGAAATCTTCGGCTTTCAGGCTGGCCCCGCCAATCAGACCGCCATCAACATCGGGCTGGGCGAGAAGCTCTGCCGCATTGGTCGGTTTCATGGATCCACCATACAGGATCCGGGTTCCCTCGGCTTCCGCATCCCCTAGCAGTCTCGCAAGTTCGCCACGGATATGGGCATGGACCTCCTGAGCCTGTTCCGGCGTTGCCGTCCGTCCCGTTCCAATCGCCCAAACCGGTTCATAAGCAATCACGAGGTCGGCAGCTGTCGAGCTCTCAGGAACCGATCCTTCCAACTGCGCGGAAATAACCGACATGGTCCGGTCCTCATCACGTTCGCCTTCTGTCTCTCCAACGCAGACGACCGGCATCAACCCCGCTTCCTGCGCGGCTTTCACCTTCGCACAGACGGTTGCATCATCCTCTCCATGATCAGCCCGGCGTTCCGAATGCCCCAGAATGACGTGGCTCGCCCCGGCATCCACAATCATCGCCGCGCTGATATCGCCCGTATGCGCGCCGGATACAGGAATTGCACAATCTTGGGCACCGGATGACACATTGGCGTCGCCAATCGCCTTGCGAACCGGGAACAGCAATTGGGCAGGCGGGCAAACCAGCAGCTCACAGGACCGTCCGGCAGAACCTTCCGCAATTGCCGCCGCGAGCGCCATACCGTCGGTCTTTAACATGTTCATTTTCCAGTTTCCGGCGATCAGATATTGACGGTCATTGCTCATGAGTGCTGTTTCCTGTTCAGGGGTGTTTTACCGAATTGCGGGTAGAGGATCCGGATGTATCACGGGTGCCCGGACTGTGCCAGTTCCGAGGATCCACCAACTTCATTCAACAAAGTCGATCCCAATCAGTTGATCGCGACAAATCGTGGCTTGAAGCGCTAGGTGACCGCTTCTATGATCCACCGCCTTGCAGGGTTTCGGCCATTTTCAAAGCGTCTTGGGACAAGGGGCGCGGTCGATGATTGCAGGACAAAGATCCGATGCATAACTATGCATCCTGAACACTGAACCGGGAGTGCCCCAAATGCTCGCTGCAATGCGGAAATCCGCTGGCTCGCTTTTTGCCAAAATCTTTCTCTTTGGCCTGTTGATTATCAGTTTCGCACTTTGGGGCGTCAGCGATTTTCTGTCACCGGCCCATGAGGGCACAACGGCGGCCTATGTCGGGGAAACCGAAATCTCCATTCGGGATCTCGATATCGCCTATCGCTCGGAACTGAACCGGCTCAACCTTGGCGGCATTGATCCGGACCAGGCCCGTCAGCTGGGTCTTGCCAATCGCGTCCTTGACGGTCTGGTCGCCCAGCAGGTGGTTGATCAGGAAGCCTTTAACATGGGTTTGACCGCATCTGATGAGGTTGTGATCAGTGCCATTCAGAACAACGCGCTTTTCCGGGACAATCTGGGCCAGTTTCAGCGCGGCCGTTTTGAACAATTTCTGGCGGTGAGCGGCACCAGTGAAGCGGCCTATGTCGCCTCGATGCGTCAGGAAGTGGCCCGGCAACAACTGCTGGAATCCCTGATTGCAGGGGCAAGTGCCCCCTCAGTGCTCTCAAAGTCGATCTATGAGTTCCGTAACGAGGCCCGCGAAGCGGACATCCTGTCGCTGCCAATCGATCAGAATGCAGCTGTCGGACTGCCGGGCGATTCAGAGCTGAGTGAGTTCTTCTCGACCCGGAATGAAGATTTCCGTCGCCCTGAATATCGTGGCGCATCTTACCTTTATATCAGTGCTGCCGATCTGGCTGAAGATATTACGGTGACGGAAGATCAGATTGCCGCCTCTTATAATGAACGCATTGACGAGTTCACGACGCCGGAGCGCCGGTCCGTGTTACAGATGCTGCTTCCTGACCAGGAAACCGCACAGGCAGCCTTTGATCGCATCAAGGCGGGTGAAGATTTCACGGATGTGGGTGTGGAACTGACCGGGGATTCTGCCGAGAGCCTCGATCTCGGAAGTGTTTCGCAATCTGACATACTTGATGAAAATGTGGCCGCAGCCGCGTTCTCGGCAGAACCGGGTTCCGTCAGCGAGCCGGGCGAAGGCATTTTCGGCTGGTTCCTGGTATCTGTCACCGAGGTGGCGGAAGGCGGTGCCCAGCCCCTTGACGAGGTCCGGGACCGGTTGAAGCGGGATATTGCCCTCAATGACGCGATTGAGAGTGTCTATCGCCTTTCCACAGATCTGGATGATCAACTTGGCGGCGGCGCGACCCTGGAAGAAGCTGCGGGTGTTCTGGGTCTTGAGGTTGCGAAGATTGAAGCCGTGAATCAGTCCGGCCAGACCCCGTTTGGATCTGGTGCTGAAATCCCCTCTCCCGGCCAGTTTATCGCAACATTGTTTGACACCGATCAAGGTGTCGACAGCCTGTTGGAGCAGACCGAGAATGACGGGTATTTCGTCCTTCGCACGGATTCAATCGAAGAAACGCGCATTCCGGAATTGGATGAGGTGCGCCCGGCGGTGATCGAAGCCTGGATTGCCGAACAACGGTTCCTTGCCGCAGAGGATCAAGCAACAAGTCTGGTATCTGCCCTCAGCAACGGTACACCCCTGACTGAATTGGCCGCCCAGCGTGGCGTTGAAGTGACAGGTACTGGTCCCTTCACCCGTCAGTCCGGCGGCAACGTCCCGCTTCCGGTTGATGTCCGTGCCGCATTGTTTGAAGGCTCGGTTGGCGATGTAACCATGGGTCGTGCTGCAGACAGTTACATGATCGCGGTCCTTTCCCGGGTTGATGAAACGAACAGCGCCAGTGCAGAAACTGCTGAGGCAATTGATCAATTGGGCCAGCAGCTGGCCATTGGTTTAAGCGGCGATCTGCTGATTCAGTTGCGTGCCGCCCTGCAGGAGCGGACCGACGTCACCATCGATCAGGATGTCGTTGATCAACTTTATTGATCCACCGAAAAATCCAGATAACCCGAACCGGCTAGAAAGGCCCCTGTCCGATGCAGGTTTTCCCGGAACCAGACGACTTTGCACGCCTCTATGACGACAACAAGCCTCAGGTTGTCTGGACCCGCGTTGTTGCAGATCTGGAGACCCCTGTTTCTGCTTTCATGAAGTTGGCTGGCGGGCGTCCCAATGCGTTCCTCCTTGAATCTGTCGAAGGTGGTGCCATCCGGGGCCGCTATTCTTTCATCGGGATCAAACCGGATCTGATCTGGCGCTGTCAGGGCAATCAGGCAGAGATCAACCGGCGCGCCCTCGAAGGGTCCTCCCGGTTTGAACCGGAAGAAGCCGGAACACTGGATTCGCTGAGGGATCTCTTGGCCGAAAGCCGCATTGACCTGCCAGCACAGGTGCCGCCGATGGCAGCGGGCCTGTTCGGGTATATGAGTTACGACACGGTTCGCCTGGCGGAGAATATTCCAAACGCCAATGACCCGGCGATTGAGGTGCCAGACGGTATCTATATGCGCCCAACAGTGATTGCGGTCTTCGATACAATCGAAGACGTCATCACCATCGTTACACCGGTGCGGCCAAACCCGGCTATCAGCCCGTTTGATGCTTATGATGCCGCCATTGCCCGGCTTGATTCTGCCTGTACCGCCCTGGAACGCGCCGTACCCCATGGCGCCGGATTCCGCGCCAGTATTGAGGAAATGCCGGACCCGGTATCGAACATGTCGCCAGAGGCCTATAAGGCCATGGTGAAAGCCGCAAAACAGTACATCGTCGACGGTGATATTTTTCAGGTCGTGCTGAGTCAGCGGTTTGAAACCCCGTTTAACCTGCCGCCTTTCTCACTCTATCGCGCGTTACGTCGTACGAACCCGTCCCCCTTCCTGTTCTATCTTGAATTTGGCGGGGCCTGCGGCGTCGATTTCTCTATTGTCGGGTCCAGTCCCGAAATTCTGGTCCGCCTGCGCGACGGTGAAGTCACCATTCGCCCGATTGCCGGAACCAGGCCCCGCGGCAAGACGGCGGAGGAAGACCAGGCAAATGAAACAAGCCTGATCAATGACCCCAAAGAGCTGGCAGAACATCTGATGTTGCTGGATCTTGGGCGGAATGATGTCGGCCGCGTTTCCAAAATCGGAACTGTTCGCGTAACCGACCGTAACATCGTCGAGTATTACAGCCATGTGATGCATATCGTTTCAAACGTGGTCGGTGAAGCCCGCGACGACATTGATCTTCTGGATGCCCTGATGGCCGGTTTCCCGGCCGGCACGGTCTCAGGCGCTCCCAAAGTCCGCGCGATGGAGATCATCGACGAGCTGGAATCCCAGCGGCGGGGTGTCTATGGCGGCTGTATTGGCTATTTCGGGGCCGATGGTGCAATGGATACCTGTATAACCCTGCGCACTGCTGTGGTGAAGGACGGTGTTATGCATGTCCAGGCCGGTGCCGGGATTGTCCATGACAGTAACCCGCAGAGCGAACACGAAGAATGCGTGAACAAGGCGAAAGCCCTTGTCAGGGCTGCAGAAGAAGCGGTCCGCTTCTCAATCGGTCAAAACTAGTATCCCAATATTCCGGTTAGCCCTGGGGATAGGCGCGCTTCACTATCGCTGAGATCGGTACAAGCTGGATGCCTTTCCCTTCCAGCTTGGCTATCCAGACCTCCAGCTCATCCATTGTCCCGTCATGGGGGTGACCAATGGCAACGGCATACCCCCGCGACAAAGCCAGTCTTTCCGTCTGTTTCAGGGCTTTTGCAACCGCCGGCCGCGACATGTCATGATCCAGAAAAACGTCACGCGTCGCATGTGCCAGACCCATTTCACGGGCCATCCTGAACCCGACCGTCTGTTGCGACGTAATTGAGTCCAGGAACAGAAGTCCCCTCGCCTTCAACTCGCTCAGCACCTCGCGCATACCGGTCGGCCAAGCTGTAAATCGGCTTCCCATATGATTGTTTATGCCAACAAAACCGTCGAATTGTTCAAACGCCCAAAGCAGGCGTTTTTGTCTTTCCGCCTTGTCCAGGCTGGTCAGCAAGGCATTCGGACCGGGATCGACATCCGGGTTTAGGGGTTCCATCGGCATGTGCAGCATGACTTCGTGCCCCGCCGCCTTTGCCGCCTCTAC
Source organism: Alphaproteobacteria bacterium (assembly GCA_963691885.1). Classification (GTDB taxonomy): domain Bacteria; phylum Pseudomonadota; class Alphaproteobacteria; order UBA8366; family Aestuariispiraceae. Next base: position 4,056,993 of record OY829843.1, on the reverse strand, counting down.
ATGCGTGCGCAGATTATATCCGTAGGGGATAAAGGCCATGGTCATCGGGCCCTTCATGGCCAGCATGCGCCGTGTTCGTTTCTGATCGATACCCAGATCATCAATAACGACGGCAACCATAGGCTTGGTGTAATCAACGGCAACGGATAGAGATCTCTGCAACCAACGCGCTGGCGTCGCTGGAACGGCCAGGGCGACCTGCGGATCCTGAGAGACCTCCGATGGCGCCGCGTCCTCTGCGTTTGGCAGGTCGGTTGCAAGTTCGGAACGCAGAGGTTCCGTGGGGGCGACTTCAAGTGTGGCAGGCGCTGAATTGTTTGGACCCTCAGTAGAAGGTAGGGCCATGGCCTGTCGAACTTCTTCCTGCATGTCTCTATCGACCTGCAATTGAGGCAACTCAGGCGGGTCGGGCTCGGATTCAGGTTCTAATTCAAGGGGCTGTGGAACCGGCACCAGTTCATCAGGTGGCGGAATGGCGGGCGCTGGCAGATCCTCCACAGGTTCTTCAAAAACAAAATCTTTGAGCGCGCTTTCAGATCGAAAGACTTTTACCGGGAGCGGCGCGCCGTCCGACAAACCCCCATTTAATGTCTCAGTGGCACTCTCGGCTTCAGACGAACGCTCTGGCATCTTTGAGACAATGCTGGGGCGGGATGTTGGATCGGTGAAGAGAATACCAATCCCAAACCCCAAGCCACCCCCGCCCAGAAACACGAGCAGGCAGATGCCACCAAGCCGATACAGTGAAGATCTTGCTATCATAAAATCAGTCTTTTCCACGTCAGCCCCTTTGGGTAACAGGATTCTGACAAGCCTGCCAGATTTGTGAGGGTTTTCGGAGGTCTATGGTTTGAACAGCGCGGTATTTCGCTGTATGTCCTTTGCAGGGCAAATTTCCGGCGTGTATCAGGGGTTTGCGCGGCACAGGTGCGATACAATGCGGGAACCGGAAGAAAGCTGAACGCCATGATCATCCTGATCGATAATTACGACAGTTTTACCTATAACCTCGTCCATTTTCTGGGGGAATTAGGGGCTGAAACAACGGTTTACCGAAACGACCAGATCTCGGTTGATGAGGTGATCGAGAAATCACCTCGTGGCATTGTAATTTCACCGGGGCCTGGAACGCCGGACAAATCCGGGATTAGCCTGGCAATGGTCAAATCCGCCCAAACCGCAGGGGTCCCGCTTTTCGGCGTATGTCTGGGCCATCAGGCCATCGGTCAGGCATTTGGCGGTAAAATTGTGAATGCCGGATCCATCATGCATGGCAAGGTTGACAGTATCGAGCATGGCAATACAGGCGTGTTTGCCGATTTACCCAGCCCGTTCCAGGCCACCCGTTATCACAGTTTAACAATTGAGCGCGCCAGTGTTCCTGATGAGCTGGAGGTTACCGCCCAAACTGCCGACGGCGTGATCATGGGGGTCAAACATCGCGAAGATCCAGTTTTCGGTGTGCAGTTTCACCCAGAGAGCATTGCAACAGAACATGGCCATCAACTGCTCGGCAATTTCTTGAAAACATGCGGTTATAACATCCCGGTCATCGAAGCAGCGTAAGACCGGATTTGACGAGGAAACCATGAGTGATTTGAAACAGATCCTGGCGCAGGTCGCCGACGGCCAGGAATTGACCCAGGAGCAGGCGCAAACCGCCTTTGATATCGTCATGTCCGGCGATGCAACACCGTCTCAGATGGGGGCCTTCCTGATGGCGCTGCGTGTACGCGGCGAGACTGTGGACGAAATCACCGGGGCGGCCCAGGTCATGAGGGCCAAGGTCCTTCGCGTCGCTGCACCCGAGGGCGCCATGGATATTGTTGGAACGGGCGGTGACGGGTCCGGCACCCATAACATCTCAACCGCTTCTGCTTTCGTCATCGCGGGTGCGGGCACGCCCGTTGCAAAGCATGGGAACCGCGCATTTTCCTCCAAAAGCGGCGCTGCCGATGTTCTGACCAGTCTGGGCCTCAATCTGGATGCCCCGCTTGAATCGGTCGAAAAAGCTATTGCGGAAGCCGGGATCGGGTTTCTGATGGCCCCGCGTCATCACGGTTCAATGCGCAATGTCGGTCCAACCAGAGTTGAGCTTGGGATTCGTACGATCTTCAACATCCTAGGCCCGCTCTCTAACCCCGCCCATGTGAAGAAGATGCTGGTCGGGGCCTATGATGTTAAGTGGATCGAACCCATGGCCAGGACGCTCGGCAATCTGGGCACCGAAACCGCCTGGGTCGTTCACGGCGCGGACGGTCTTGATGAACTCAGCACCACTGGCGTGTCGCAGGTCGCCGCCCTGAAGAACGGAACTGTAACGCGGTTCGAAGTGGCCCCTGAAGATGCCGGTTTACCGAGGGCATCTCTGCAGGATCTGAAAGGCGGTACACCGATCGAAAATGCCGCGGCCATCCGCGACGTGCTGTCCGGCAAGACCGGGCCCTTGCGGGACATCGTGCTCTACAACGCCGGTGCTGCCCTGCATGTGACCGGTAAGGCCGATGACCTTAAGACAGGGGCCGCCCTCGCCGCTGCCTCCATCGACGATGGCAAGGCATCTGCGGCCCTTGAGAAGATGATAACTTTGACCGGCGGCCCTGTCGCCCAGGATGACTCCGCATGAGTGATGTTCTAAGCCGAATTTGCGACGACAAGCGCGATCATATTGCCACCCGCAAGGCAGACGTGTCTGAAACCCAGATCCAGGAAGGTGCTGCACAGGGGCCGGCACCCAGAGGGTTCATCAACGCGTTGAGGGCAAAGAACGCCGACGGACAATTCGCGTTGATTGCAGAAATCAAGAAAGCCTCACCCTCCAAAGGTCTGATTCGGGAGGATTTTGCCCCGGTCGCCCTGGCACGCGCCTATCAAAGCGGTGGTGCCGCCTGTCTGTCGGTCTTGACCGACGAACCCTATTTCCAGGGCAAGGACGCCTATCTGACCGCCGCCAGAACAGCCGTCAAACTGCCGGTTCTGCGCAAAGACTTCATGCTGGATCCCTATCAGGTCTATGAGGCACGGGCACTTGGCGCGGATTGTATTTTGTTGATCATGGCCGCGCTGGAAGATTCTCAGGCCCAAGAACTGGAAGAACTCGCCGTGTCCCTCGGTATGGATGTCTTGATTGAAGTCCATGACCGTCCGGAACTGGATCGGGCGTTGCTGTTAAAGAGCCCGCTGATCGGGGTAAATAACCGCAATCTCAAGACTTTAGAGGTTGATATCGCAACAACGGAAGAGCTTTCCACCCATGTCGACGCAGACCGTATGCTGGTTGCAGAAAGCGGTCTTTACACCCATGCAGACCTGCAGCGGATGAGCGAGGTTGGCGCAAAGTGCTTTCTGGTGGGTGAATCATTGATGCGTCAGGAAGATGTTACAGCGGCCACCGAGGCCCTTTTGGGTCTAACTGCGGCTTGAGACCCCAACGGGATTTTAAAAATGCCAAGTATTACAGACACATCGGATAGTGGCCTCACCCATTTTGACCGTGACGGGAATGCCGTCATGGTGGATGTATCCGACAAGGACATCACCGAACGTATCGCAATTGCCAAGGGCCAGATCATTATGGCCCGGGAAACCCTGACGCTGATCCGTGAGGGCGGGTTCAAAAAGGGTGATGTCCTGTCTGTCGCGCAACTGGCGGGCATCATGGCGGCGAAGCGAACATCTGACCTGATACCCCTTTGCCATCCTCTCGCACTGACTTCGGTAACCGTCACACTTACCCTGAATGAGGCGGAAAGCGCCGTCGATATTGAAGGAACAGCCAAACTCAAGGGCCGGACAGGGGTTGAGATGGAGGCGTTGACCGCCGTTTCCGTGGCCGCCCTCACCGTTTACGATATGTGCAAAGCGGTAGATCGCGGCATGCGGATCACCGGTATAGAACTCAGCTATAAGGCGGGCGGAAAATCCGGCACCTTCACCAACCAGGGCTCTGGCACATGATCAGTGTTGCTGAGGCACTGGACCGTATTCTGGCCGATATAAAGCCGCAACCGACGGAGCAGATCTCATTAAGGCAGGGTCTTGGTCGCGTCCTGTCAGAGCCGCTTGTCGCACGGCGCACGCAGCCTCCATCGGCCATGTCCGCAATGGATGGGTATGCAACGCTTTTTGATGACGTTACGTCACCTCCGGTAAAGCTTGAAATTGTTGCAGAAATTCCAGCTGGGGCGTCTTATGAAGCGGAACTGAGGCCGGGCCAAGCCGCCCGCATCTTTACCGGTGCCCCCGTTCCCACCCGCGCAGACTCAATCGTCATTCAAGAAGACACAGAACGCGAGGGCGCAACGGTCACGGTCAAAGAGGCGCCTGAAAAAGGACGCTACATTCGACCCGCCGGTCTCGATTTCAGTGAAGGTGAAATCCTGATCGAAGCCGGAAAGCGTTTGAACGCGCGGGATATCGGTCTTGCCGCGGCTATGAACATTCCCTGGCTAATGGTACATCGCAAACCCCGTATCTCTATTCTGGCCACTGGTGACGAGGTGGTTATGCCGGGCGATCCGGTAGGGCCAAACCAGATTGTCAGTTCAAACGGGTTGGCCCTGGCCAGTCTTGTTGAAGCGATGGGGGGTGAAGCGGTTTTGCTGGGAATCGCTGCCGACAACCGAAATGCCCTCTCGGAACTGGTTGAAGGGGTAAAGGGCACCGATATGCTGGTCACCACGGGCGGTGCCTCTGTCGGGGAACACGATCTGGTCCAATCCGTCCTTGGTGAGCAGGGGCTGAACATCGATTTCTGGCGGATCGCCATGCGGCCCGGCAAACCTCTGATGTTCGGCGAAATCAAGGGCACACCCATGCTGGGATTGCCTGGCAATCCAGTCTCAACGCTGGTCTGCGCCTGTTTGTTTCTGGTTCCAGCCCTACGCCATATGCAGGGTGAGACAGCAGTAAATGCGGAGAGCTTTGTGGCCCAACTAACGGCCCCCCTGCCAGAAAATGACCGTCGTCAGGACTATTTGCGGGCAACCCTCGCCACTAAGGAAGATGGAACACGGCTGGTGACGCCCTTCCCGCGACAGGACAGCTCTATGCTGCGTCTCCTGCAACAGTCTGACTGTTTCATCCTGCGGGCACCTCATGCGCCTGCGGCAAAGGCTGGAGAGGCCGTCACCTGTATTCCCCTCCCGTCAGGCATGCTGCGGGTGTAGCTCCCTACCCTTCGCTTGACATATATAGCGAACACAAATAGAACATCATACAAGTTCTTGATTTGTTCATCAATTTATGGTGTAGAAAGTGCCATGGGGAAGACATATGCTGACACGCAAACAATACGAGCTTTTGGCCTTTATCAACGAACGCCTCCAAGAAACAGGCGTCAGTCCCTCCTTTGACGAGATGAAGCAAGCGCTTGATCTTAAGAGCAAGTCCGGGATTCACCGTTTGATCACCGGGTTGGAAGAACGTGGTTTTATCCGCCGTTTGCCACACCGGGCCCGCGCGCTGGAGGTTGTCCGCATGCCGGAAAACGCCCCCGATGATCAACGACCGGTCCGCAGTCGACGGGTCGAAAGCATCAGGCAACGAGAAGTGGGAACCATGCGTTCCGTTGTTCGGGGCGCGACTGATTCCGTACAATTGCCGATGTATGGGCGAATTGCGGCGGGTACACCTATTGAAGCACTTCGGGACCAGAGCAATTTTGTCGACGTGCCTGCAAACATCCTTGGTCATAGAGAGGGCTATGCCCTTGAAGTTGATGGTGAATCCATGATTGAGGCCGGCATCCTGGATGGCGATACAGTCATCATCGAACGCTGTGAAAGTGGCGGCGAAGGCGAGATTGTTGTTGCCTTGGTGAATGGCGAGGAAGTGACGTTGAAGCGGTTGCGCAAGATGCAGGGACAAATTGGGCTTGAACCGGCAAACAGGGATTATTCAGTCCAGGTTTATGAGCCGGATCAGGTAAAAATTCAGGGGCGGCTGATAGGGCTTCTCCGTCGCTACTAAGACCAGACGAGAAGATTGAGGGCTTGGGACCGTTTAGGGCCCTGCCCCATGCCATGGCCGTGTTTCAAGCTCCGAAACCGTCTCGATCCGCAAACTGGCATCATCCAGCCAAATGCTATGCGCACCACCCCGCCTCAACTCAAAAAACGTGATTTGGGTCAACTGGCTGCACTGCCCTCTTGGGATCACAAGGGGGGAAACGATAACGTCGCTTCTGGCGCAATCCTCTGGCACGGCACGAGAATCAGTCGGGAACGCGATCTGGAGGCCCCTGCGCCGCAATACACAGCCAAACCCGTCACAGCGCATGTCGGATACCGGCCAAGCAGAGGCATCGTCCCCTCCGACGTAAGCGCGTCGCCAACTCTGAGCGGCAAAACGCTCCCGTCGTTGCGTCGAAAAGGCGTATTCCCCTGTCTTGCTGTCTCGCACCGCGATCAGGCCACCTGTTTCCGAAACCAGAATGTCGGGCGGTTTAGGGGATCCAATCAGGAAAAGACCAATCATCATGGGGGCCAGACCAAGCAATCGCATGCGCCCCGCGGTCAAACACAAGAACAAGAACCCGATACCATAGGTCAGAATCGCCTGAGACGATAAAAGCGGCAGGCTGGTATGCGCAAAGCTGGACCTTGAAACCCATTCTGCGACCGCAAGAATTCCGCTAATGCCCCAGGCCATCAATGACAATGGCAAGGCTTCCCACCCGAATGGCATCAAAACCAGGGCAAGCAGGCCCGCCGGCATCACAAGGAAAGCCATGAGTGGAACCGCAACCAGATTTGCTGCAATGCCAAGCAGGGCCAATCGGCCAAAATGAAACAGCACAAAAGGTGCTGTTGCCAAAGACGCGATCAAGCTGGTCGCGGCCACGCCAAGGCCATAGCGTCCTAATGACCCAAGCGTGCCCCAGCCCGCCTCCCGACCCCCTTCCCGGTGTCGCAACCCCTCATAGGTCGCGACGAGCGCCAGAACCGCAGCAAACGAAAGCTGGAAGCTGGCCCCCATTACCTGAACGGGCGAAATCAGGATGATCAAGAACGCCGCGATCGCCACAAGGCGCAGCGAAAGCGCCTGCCGGTTTAGCAAAACAGCCAACAGGACAAGGCCTGTCGTTAAAAACGCCCTCTGCGTTGGAACCGGCGCGGCTGAAATCATCAGATAGAGGAAACTGCAGACAAGCGCCAGGAAGGCAGCCCATTTCTTGACCGGGTAATACAGGGCGATCGACGGAATCAGAGCCGCCAAGAACCGGACAGTGAAGAAGACAGTCGTCGCGACCAAACCCAGATGCAGACCCGAGATTGCCAAAAGATGGGCCAAACCCGCATCGCGCATCTGATCCTGGGTTTCGCGGTCCAACCCGGAACGATCGCCAGTTATCAAGGCGGCTGCAACATCGCCCGGCTCGCCAGGAACCGCCGCGCGAATCCTGTTGGTAATCCCCTGCCTGATGCGAGAAAGACTTTGGTAAAAGCCAGCAGTCCAAGACTTTTCAGTCGCCGCGGCCAGCTCTTCGGCTGCCAAACGTTCTACAGGCTGTGTTGCATAACCACCTGCCCCAATGCCCTGAAACCAGGCCCAGAGCCGAAAATCAAACCCCCCGGGATGGGTAGGACGCGGCAAGGGTCTTAGAATTCCTGTCACGGCGACAAGATCACCTGGATACAACGGCTCGGTGGCGGCCCCCGCAATGCCGGATCTGACCACAATCCGGATGACACTGGGGATCTCGTCCCCAGCTATCCCGTCAATCGTGACGGGGCGAATGGTCAAACGAAAGTGTCGACCCTGGGCCTCGTTCCTGAGGATCTCGCCTTTGACCGTGACGAGGCCGGTTTCCTCTTCCAACAAGGGCCCGCCTGAAAACCAGGTTTGCAAGGCGGCATTTTGGAATCCTGCCGCAATCAAGAAAAGGGCAACGCAGATCCTGAAATGTGAACCTGGCTGACGATACAGGAAGATGAGCAAGACCATGATTGGAAAAGCGATGCTGCCCCCCGCAAACAGGTATGGCTCGACCGGGGCGGTCCAATACAGGGCAGCGCCCCCTCCAAACGCAACCGGTGTCCATAAAATCCAGCGTTCATTGCCAGAAGACTGTGTCGCTCTGAACCATTCCAGACTGGTGATCACCTGCTGTCGAAAGGAGTAATTCATTCTTTGCAGCTCTATGCTTTGCCCTGTGCCAAGCCATGTGCTAAATCCCCGCTCACTTGGACATTTGGACGTAAAACCAATGGTTCAGGTCTTGAGAAATCCATCAAACCCTACGCCTATACGGTATTCAAGCACCGCTTTTCAGTTTCCGGAGTACAAGATGAACGTCGTCACGCGCTTTGCCCCCTCACCGACCGGTTTCCTGCATATTGGCGGGGCACGGACCGCCCTGTTTAACTGGCTTTATGCCAGACATCATGGCGGCACCTATCGCTTGCGCGTCGAAGATACCGACAAAGCGCGCTCAACGGAGGCGGCCATCGAGGCGATACAGGATGGATTGCAGTGGCTTGGTCTGGACGGGGATGGCGATATCGTCTTTCAATCCAGAAATGCGGCGCGGCATGCGGAGCTGGCACTCGGTCTGTTGGAAGAAGGCAAGGCCTATCGATGCTACTGTACGCCCGAAGAACTGACACAAATGCGAGAAAAAGCGAAGGCTGAGGGGCGCCCGATCGGTTACGACGGGACCTGGCGGGATCGCGACCCGTCAGAGGCACCGGCCGGAGCGCCCTTTGTCATCCGCCTGAAAATGCCTCAGACCGGCGAAACCGAGATCACGGATCTGGTTCAAGGCTCGGTCACGATTGCAAACAGTCAACTGGATGACATGATCCTGCTGCGATCCGATGGCACGCCAACTTACATGTTGTCTGTCGTGGTTGATGATCATGATATGGGCGTGACCCACGTGATCCGCGGGGACGACCACCTGACCAATGCATTCAGGCAGTACCAGCTCTTCCTGGCGGCCGGATTTCCATCGCCACAATTTGCCCATATCCCGCTGATTCACGGGCCGGATGGCGCAAAACTGTCCAAACGCCACGGGGCACTGGGTGTGGACGCCTATAGAGATATGGGTTACCTGCCGGAAGCGCTCTGCAATTACCTCCTTCGCCTGGGCTGGGCCCATGGGGACGAGGAAATCATATCGATTGCACAGGCAATTGAGTGGTTTGACTTCGGCGGTGTGGGTAAGTCCGCCTCCCGGTTTGACTTCGCGAAACTGGAAAACCTGAATGGCCACTATATGCGGGGTGCCGATGACAGTCGCCTGACGGCCCTGGTGGACGCGACGGCTGGACCATTGGACTCAGACGCTCTGAACCGCGTGACCCGGGGAATGCCCGGGCTGAAAGAACGTGCCAAAACCGTGAACGACCTGGCCGCAAGTGCCGCGATCTATTGGCAACGCCCCGAATTCCCGCTGGAAATACCAAAAGCGGCCAAGCTGCTCAAAGGGGACGGGTTGAAACTGCTGGCCGATGCCCGCGACAGCCTGTCGAAGCACACCGATTGGCGGGCCAACGCGCTTGAAACAGCAATGCGGGAATTATCCGAGACACTTGAAGTCGGTCTTGGCAAGATTGCTCAACCCCTGCGGGCTGGCCTGACGGGTTCAAACATATCACCGAGTGTCTTTGAAATCATGGCGGTGCTGGGAGAGGAAGAGGTTCTATTGAGGCTGGATAAGGCCATAGCGGAAGCCGGTTCCGAGACGCCTGAAACCTGATGTTCATTTGCTTCACCCCCCCGTCCCGCGTATAAGAAGGGGCCGTATCCTAACGGGGGGATCACTCAGACTTGCCCGCACTTCGTTCCAGAAGTGCGGAACGTCGGAGGGTTGCCCTGTCTATGATTCCACTGGATCTGGGGTACCCGTTTAAACAGATCGAAGGCCGGAGCGGCATACCCGTTTCGCCGAGGATCTACAGCAACCTGCAATTAGTTGGAATCAACTAACTGCAGTTACGTTGCTGTATTTGTTGATTTTCGATCAACTTATTCGCGTATTACTATACGCAAGTTGATCTAGTCTGGTGAAGAGGAGGCCAAAATGGCTGAAGACAAGGGCAACGCAAATCACGTCACATTGACCGACCATGCGACAGGAAAAACTTTCGACTTTCCGGTCATGGAGGGGACAACAGGTCCAAAGGTTATTGATGTCCGCAAACTCTATGCTGAGACAGGGTATTTCACGTTTGATCCCGGTTTCACATCCACGGGTTCCTGCGAATCCGCAATCACCTACATCGATGGCGATGAGGGTGTTTTATTGCATCGCGGCTACCGGATCGAAGATCTGGCAGAGCATTGCGACTTTATGGATGTCTCGCATCTGCTGCTGAACGGTGAACTTCCGGATTCAGAAACCAAGGCAAAGTTCGAAAACACCATCACCTATCACACAATGGTCCACGAACAGATGCTGAATTTCTATCGCGGTTTCCGGCGCGATGCGCATCCGATGGCCATTCTGGTTGGTGTTGTTGGTGCGCTGTCGTCCTTCTATCACGACTCAACCGATATCAATGATCCAAAGCAGCGGATGATCGCGTCGCACCGTATGATCGCCAAAATGCCGACTATTGCGGCCATGGCATATAAGTATTCCGTCGGGCAGCCCTTTATCTATCCCCGGAACGAACTGAGTTATGCGGAAAACTTCCTGCATATGACCTTCTCGGTGCCTGCGGAAGAATACAAATTGAGCCCGACTGTTGCCCGCGCCATGGATCGGATCTTCATTCTGCATGCAGACCACGAACAAAACGCGTCAACATCCACGGTCCGGATCGCCGGATCTTCTGGGGCTAACCCGTTCGCTTGCATCGCGGCCGGTATCTCCTGCCTGTGGGGCCCCGCTCATGGTGGTGCGAACGAAGCTGTTCTGGAGATGCTGTCCGAAATCGGCCACAAAGACCGGATTCCCGAGTATCTGGCCAAGGCCAAGGATAAAGACGATCCATTCCGCCTGATGGGCTTTGGTCACCGGGTTTATAAGAACTTCGATCCCCGCGCAAAAGTGCTGAAGAAGAGTGCTGATGCCGTTCTTGATGAACTGGGTATCGACGATCCGCTTCTGGAACTGGCCCGCGAGTTGGAGCGTATTGCCCTTCAGGACGAATATTTCGTCAGCCGCAAGCTCTTCCCCAATGTCGATTTCTATTCCGGTATTATCCTGAAAGCGATCGGTTTCCCGACCAGCATGTTCACCGTGCTGTTCTCGCTGGCCCGCACGGTCGGCTGGGTTGCCCAGTGGAACGAGATGATCACCGATCCGAATCAGAAGATCGGTCGTCCCCGCCAGCTCTATACAGGTGATCCGGGTCGCGACTTCAAAATGCCCTGAATTTAGGGATTTAATTATAAAGCGGCCTCAATTCGGGGCCGCTTTTTTTATGACGTCTAACACGGTTTGGGCAGCGGTCTCGCTGGGCTTTCCGCCTCCAGCGGGGCTGAGTGCCCGCAAGGGCGTTGAAAGACGCTCGATCTGGGCCACTCCCCCTGTACTCAAGAGCTGTTCCAGATCTCGGCTGAGGCGCTCTGGAATACAGTCATTCTGCAGGTGCTCAGGGATCGGCGGCGCCCTTCCCGCCAACACCTCGATATAGTTTAGTAGGCTCGCCTGACGGATCAGGACCATGCGGTCGACCATGAAATGCGTGATTGGATTTAACCGATAGGCAATGACCATGGGCACCCTGGCGAGTGCCAATTCCAACGAAACCGTCCCAGAGGCGGCAAGAGCCACGTTGCTGGCCGCCATTGCGTCGAATTTCAGGCCTGTGTCGCTGAAAAGGACAGTCGGCACGTGCCAATCCCCGATCAGATCCCGAACCAATCCTTCAAGATGCGGGACGGTTGGTATGACGCAATGGAGAGGCCCGGATTCTGTCCCGCTGTTTTCGATCAACAACTCCACTGCCTTCTTGAAGGGCGCGATGTGGCGTGTCACCTCACCCTTGCGGCTGCCCGGCAGCATACAGAGAAGGCGCGCCGCGGACGGGATATTATGACGCTCGCGAAAGGCGCTGCCGTTCCCTTCATCCGCCCCGGATTCAAGTACGGAATGGCCAACAAAGCTACAGGGTAGTCCGACAGCTTCAAAATACTTCGGTTCAAAGGGCAAAAGTGCCATCAGGTGATCAAAATGGGCTTTGTACTTGTGTACGCGTTTGGGTTTCCACGCCCATACAGAGGGGGCGACATAGTGAATACGCGGGATATCCCGGCTTTTAAGGCGGGATACCAGGCGGTGGGTAAACCCAGGTGAATCGATCGTCACAATCACATCAGGATTGATCGCCTCGATCGCCTTTGCCGTCTCATCCAGCCTGCGCAACAACTGTCTGATATGAGGGACGATTTCCAGCAGTCCCATGATGGAGAGTTCGGACATTGGAAACTGGCTTTTCAGGCCAGCAGCCTCCATCGCCTCGCCACCAATGCCGTAAAACTCAATCTGTTTCGGGGCTGAGATCGATTGTAGTGCAGTCATCAGACGACCACCGAGCGCGTCACCCGACATCTCACCGGCAACGATAAAGATCTTCAGATCCCGGTTCCGGTTATCATTCATTTCTCAGTGTCGATGGCGATGATGAAGACACCCAGTCGGTCTGCTTCCCCAGCCGTATCCTTTGGATCGACAACAATTGTGCGGCCTGCCTCTATCGCAATGCCGCGGAACCCGGCCGTGGCAACATTGCGTATGGTTTCCAGGCCAATTGTAGGCATATCAACACGTGTATCCTGGTCCGGCTTCGCCATTTTCACCAGGACGGCCCCTGCCCCGTCCCGGGCCAGACTGCCTGCACGCGCGATCATTGCGTCGGTTCCCTCAATCGCTTCGACGCCCAGCACGATGCCTTGTTGCACCACAACCGACTGACCAACATCGACCGGTCCCATCGCCCGCAAAACATCTAATCCACGGGCGATATCGCGTTCTGCTGTATCGTCCGGTCGTGTTTCTGTCAGAATGCCCGGTTTCACGCCGGTCGGACCCAGAACATCATCTACAGAGCAAATCCGGAAGCCGTGTTCTTTTTCAAAATATTCAATGATATTGGTAAGAAGGGCGTCATCCCCAAACGCCTTCATGCCAATTTTTGTGAACAGTTTCATGGCTTCGGCATCAAGGCGCAACTGGGTCAGGCTTGGCCGCTTTACCCGGCCAACCATGACAATTTCCTCAACACCTTCGGCCTTGAAACGCTCAATGGCCCCACCAACGGACCCCAGAGGCAGTTCAACATACGAAAAGGGTTGCAGCAGGGAAAGATCCGCCTGCCCTTTCAGCGCGATGGCAAAGACCGGACGATTGCGATCCACACAGGCCTGACAGATCCGGGCCGGTAAATCCCCGCCCCCGGCGATGACGCCCAGTTTAGTCTGCATGCCCAACCCGAGGCTGCGTCAACCCGCGAGACGAAGCATCTGTCATGAAGTCAACCACATCCATTACGGCGTCGTTTCCATCGAATAGTTTGCGCACATCTGCCAGGCGTTCAGACATGGTCCCCTCATCCGCAAACATCATGCGATAGGCACGCCGCAAGGAATGGACGTCCTCCTTGTTAAACCCGCGCCGCTTCAACCCGACAATGTTCAGGCCGCTTAGTCGCGCGCGGTCGCCCATAACCGAACCATAGGGGATAACATCGTTTTCGACGCCTGACATGCCGCCCACCATGGCGTGATGGCCGATGCGAACAAACTGATGCACAGCGGACAAACCACCGAGGATCGCGAAATCACCAACGACCACATGACCGGCCAGCGTCGCGTTGTTTGCCAGAATGACGTTATTTCCAACGATACAGTCATGAGCAACATGGCTTGACATCATAAACAACCCGTCGTCGCCGACACGGGTCTCCATTCCGCCGCCCTCTGTTCCAGGGTTCATCGTGACATGTTCACGGATGCGGTTACGTTCCCCAATAATCAGGCGAGATTGTTCTCCGCCGAATTTAAGATCCTGGGGAATCGTACCAATTGATGCAAAAGGAAAAATCTGGGTCTCGGCACCCACTTCGGTGATGCCATCAACCACGACATGAGAATGCAGCGTGACACCGGCCCCCAGCGTTACCTCGGGACCAACGACACAAAACGGCCCAATCTTGACGCCATCCCCAAGGGTCGCGGCGGGATCAACAACAGCACTTGGGTGTATATCAGTCATCAACGATCCCTGATCATGGCGGCGAACAGGGCTTCAGCGACAAGCTTGCCATCGACATAGGCCTTGCCTTCAAACTTCCATACCGGCCCCCGGCTCTGTTTCTTCTGGACATGGACGCGCAATTGATCCCCGGGTTCGACAGGCTGGCGGAACTTGCACTCGTCAATCGACATGAAATAAACAAGTTTGCCTTCGCTTTCCGCCCCCAATGTGCTCACGACCAAAACGGCAGCGGTCTGGGCCATGCTTTCCACAATCAAAACACCCGGCATGATTGGGCGTTGCGGAAAATGCCCCTGGAAATGAGGCTCAGACGCGGTGACATTCTTGATACCAACGGCACTTTCGTTGGGAACGAATTCGGTCACGCGATCCACCAATAACAGCGGATAGCGATGAGGTATCCGCTGCATGATCTGGTTGACATCAATGATGTCCGAGGTTGTTGCGTCCGATTCAGCCATCTGATCCGTCCTTACGTTTTTTTGTCATTCTGTCCAATATGATGTTCTGCTTGATCCAGTCCCGATGGGCGACGGCCGGGATGCCGGCGATACGTGCCCCCCGTTCCGTCGATTTCGCCACACCCGATTTGCCGGCGACCTGCGTCCCGGCACCCAATTTGATATGTCCGGCGATACCAACCTGCGCACCGACAATCACAAAATCCTCCAGTTCCGCACTGCCAGCAACACCTGTCATCGCGGCCAAAACACAATTCTTGCCGATCACGACGTTGTGGGCGATTTGGACAAGATTATCAATCTTTGTGCCTGCCCCGATCTTTGTATCAGGCCCCATACCGCGATCCACCGTACTGTTCGCACCGATTTCAACATGATCCCCTATGACAACGCGACCCAATTGTGGCAGTTCGACATGCCCTCGTGGATCCATTGCAAAGCCAAATCCCCGTGTACCAATGCGTACACCCGCATGGATCTGTACGTCAGCGCCAATATCACAGAATTCGAGAGAGGCATTGGGCCCAATGCGTGTTCGGGCGCCAACAGTTACGTTGCCAGTTAGAACCGCATTGGCACCGACATGAACGCCATCGCCCAGTTTCACACCGGCCCCGATCACTGCGCCTGCATCAATCTGGCACCCGTCACCAAGGACGGCACTATCATCGACAACTGCGCTTTGGTGAACCGCGGGAACCGGTCCCGGGGTCGGATAGAAAGCCTGCGTGATCAGTGCGAAGGATCGGTACGGTGCGGGTGACAGGAGTAGTGCCATGCCATCAGGCGCATGGATCGCGTCGCCTGGTTTCATGACGCAGGCACCTGCACCAGATTGGCTCAACATTGGCACGTATTTTCTGTTATCCAGAAAACTGACCTGATCTGCGGTCGCGTCGCCCAGTGTTGCGGTGTCCTGTATGACACGGTCTTCGCTATCCGGTGTGCCGACTTCGCATTCGCCTATCCGAGCCAAATCACTAATAGAGAACGGTCCCACTTTCTGGAAAAAACGCGGATCGGCCATCTTGTTGTTCCTTATTCGACCTTGACCTGGACAGAAGACAATCTGTCATTCAGACGCTTCAGTGCTTCTTCTGATACCAGCATATTTTTATCTACAAAGGAAATAGTGGCGTCATCTCTCGAGATGTTCAGCATCAAATTGACCCCGCGTTCCCGAGCAATTTCCGCCGAAACTTCAGTCAGGGCCGTGCGGATCTGCTGACGCGCGTTCGCGTAAACACGTTCCAGGCCAAGTTTTCTTTCCCTCGCCTGTTTTTGAAGTTCCGCTAGCTTGTTCCGGAACTCCTGCTGCCGGGATGCAAACACATCGGCCGCCAAGAGATTCTGCTGGGACAACAGCTGACGCTGTTCTTCCTCCAACTCACTCTGCTGAACTTTCAGCTGTGCCTGATGCTCACTGCTCAGAACTTCCATTTGCTGACGCAGGCTTTTCCACGCCTCAGATTGGCGTTCGACACCATTCATATCGATTACAGCAATTACAGGTGATGGCAGTGTTTGTGAATGCGCAGGCAGAGCAACGACAAACAACAAGCCGGTGAAGAGCGCAAATACCTGCGAAAAAAGGCGTCGTGGCTTCGACATCATACTTTCCTACTTAAAGATTAAGAATTCAGCGCCGCTCTGAACAGTACCGGCAAAACGGCAATATTGCTCGGAGATCTACACGGCCATACACACTGGTTGAAGGGCAAGCTATTGCGGTCAAAACCGCGTGCCAAAACTGAACCGGAAGAACTCTTCCTGATCGTGGTCTTCCTTAAGGATTGCCTGACTGAAATCGACACGAATTGGCCCAAAGGGCGAAACCCAGTTCACGCCTACACCGGCCGACGCACGGATCGAACCTGTATCGACAATGCCGGTTCCCGAATCATCGATTTCTGTAAGCGTTCCAACATCAGAGAATACAGCACCTTTGATCCCGAATTCTTCGGGCAAGCCAATTGGGAACAATACCTCCGCGCTGCCCCGCGCCAAATGCTGACCGCCTAGACTGTCATCTGTTGCCGTATCACGCGGACCAACACCAGAGGATTCAAAACCACGCAGATTGTCGCCACCGAGACGAAAGCGGTCACTTATTCGAACTTCGTCACTGATCCCGTCGATAAAGCCCACCTCACCCCGCAAGACCCCAAGAATGTCATCGGTAAAGCCGTAGTAATAATTGGCATCGGCGGTCAGTTTATAATAATCCACGTCACCGCCGAGACCGGCAATGTCTGTTCCGAAACTCAAAATATAGCCGGAGGTTGGATCCACCCGACTGTTTCTGACATCATAGAACAGAGTCTGCCCGATGATGGAGCGTGTGGATTTGCCCTCTTCCTGGCGAATTGCCGCCGACGCGTTGGCGTCCACATTTTCGATGGTATCCTGGCTTAGGCGATAGAACAGACGCTGGCTCCACCGATCGGTGATCGCATAACCGAGACGCAGAGCGCCCCCATTGCGCTGCAGGTCAAATGAACTCTCATCCTGGTTGTCCGTCACCGAATAGAAAATATCAAAGCCGCCAGACAGTTCACGGTCCAGGAAATATGGTTCGGTAAAGCTCAAATCGATACCGGTCTCTTCCTGCGCGAGCGTGATCGCAGCGTTCAGGTCTTGCCCCTTACCAAGAAGGTTACGCTCACGGATCCCAATCTCGGCGAGAGCCCCACTATTCGTGGAGAAACCAGCACCCAGGCTCAACTCACCGGTCGACTGTTCTTCGACATCGACCTGCACAACCGTCTTATCGGGTGTGCTGCCCGGAATATTGTTGACCTCAACGCTGCTGAAGAAGCCGAGACCGCGAAGACGATCCCGAGAACGACGCAGCTTGGACGAGTTGAACGCATCCCCTTCCACCAATTGGAATTCACGGCGCAGAACGCGGTCAAGCGTGCGAACATTACCCCGAATGTCGATCCGTTCCACAAAGACCCGTGGCGCTTCACCAATGTTGAAGACCAGATCGATAATCTTTTCTTCCGGGTTTCGAGATACGTCAGGACGGACGTCAACAAAGGCATATCCCAGATCACCGACAGCATTTGTCAATGCAAGGACCGTGTCATCGACCAAATCCGCATTATAGTGTTCGCCGCTTTCCAGCTCGATGATCTCCACCAGCGGTTCGGCTGCAACATCCGGGATTTCAGAAACAACGTCAAATGTCCCGAAATCGTAGCGTTCACCCTCGTCAATCGTAAAGGTGACGTAAAAACTCTCGCGGTCTTCGCTCAACTCAGCAACAGCAGAAACAACGCGGAAATCCACGAAACCACTCGCCAGATAGAACCGGCGCAGCAATTCACGGTCGAAGGTCAAACGATCAGGGTCGTAGGTATCGGAACCACTGAAGAAGCGATACCAACGGCTTTCCTTGGTCGCGAGGACCGAACGGAGCGAACTGTCAGAGAAGAAACGGTTCCCGATGAAACTGATCTTTTCGATACCGGTTACCGGACCCTCAATCACCTCAAACACAAGATCGACGCGGTTTTGTTCAAGCTGAATGACCTTTGGCTCAACCGTCGCTGCGAAACGTCCACTGCGGCGATAGACATCAAGAATTCGGCGCACATCGTTCTGGACCCTTGTGCGGGTATAAACCACGCGAGGACGCAATTGCACTTCAGCTTCAAGCACTTCCGCAGTGATCTTGTCGTTACCTTCAAAAGCGATGCGATTGATGATGGGATTTTCAACAACACGAACGATCAGATCATTTCCCTGCTGGCGAATTGTCACATCCGCAAAAAGGCCTGTGCCGAAAAGCGTTTTCAGCGAGTCGTTGATTACAGAACCCGAGAACGGGTCGCCCTCTCTGATATTGAGATATGAAAGGACCGTTTCAGGGTCGATACGTTGGGCCCCTTCAACGACAATTTGGTCAATCAGAGGCGTACCTGGCGCCGGTGCTGACGGTGTCGGTGTGGTCAGTCTGGGGCCCGCGCCCTCTGCTGGCTGCGGTTCGATAATGATCGATGGCTGGGTCTGTGAATAGGCTACGGGCGCAGCAAAAAACAGAGCAGACGCAAACGCCGCCCCTGCCAGAACTGACAGCCGGAAAAGACCCTGTCCGATCAAAAAATCAACTCCCACCAAAACTTACACACTACAAGTACTAAACATCAGCTTCGTAAAGCAACCCTTAACACTCATGAATAATGATCAAGTACTCTGCACGTTAAGAACAGTAAAATCGTCCTACTGCCAAAGGTGTACAAAATCATTAACCGTTACGAACACCATCAAGCCCAGTATTACAGCCAGTCCAAACCGTAAACCGTATTCCTGAACACGTTCGCCCAGCGGTTTCCCCCTCACCGCCTCGATCGCGTAAAAAAGCAGATGTCCACCATCGAGCATCGGAACCGGGAACAGATTGATAAGGCCTAGATTGATTGATAGCAACACCGTGAAACTGACCAGGGCGACAATTCCACTCTGGGCAAATTCATTGGACAGTTGGACAATTCGAACGGGTCCGCCAAGCTCATCCGTACCACGATCGCCAGTGATCATTTCACCAACCGCGTCCAGAGTTCCTACCGTTATCCGCCAAGTCTCGGTAGAGGCATCCAACAAGGCGTTTACAGGCCCCATCGTCGTGTAGACAGCACCTGGGGCCCGAACGCCCAGACGATAAACCTCTTCACCCTCTTCCGTCGCCACGATTGTCGGCGCGATGGGCAGTTCAAGACTGTCTGTGCCCCGCTGAATTTTGAATGCCAGAAGTTTGCCTTCACTGTTGGTTACCGCTTCCTGCAGATCGCCAAATTCAAGAATGGGCGTTCCATCCACCGAGACAATCTTGTCGCCCGGCTGCAGGCCACCCTCAGAGGCTGCACTGCCTTCTACTACACCCCCGATACCTGTTTCCGTAAAATCAGCGGGTGACGGCTTTCCGACGATCATGAACATCAGCATCATCGCGAAAATCGCGAACAGGAAATTGGCCGCCGGTCCGGCAGCGACCACCGCTGCTCGCTGCCCCAATGTTTTATGAGAGAAGGAAACCCTTTGTTCTTCGGGCGTCAGCGTCTGAGCAGACCCGTCTTCCAGTGTAGGTGCAGAATGTTCACCGAACATTTTTACATAACCGCCCAAAGGCAACAGGCTGAATTTCCAACGGGTTCCAGACTTGTCAGTCCAACCGAAGATCTCGCGGCCAAACCCGATGGAGAATACTTCCACCCGCACCCCACAATAGCGGGCGACGGCGTAATGGCCCAACTCGTGGATGAAGACCAACACGCAAAGAACGAGGATAAAGTTGCCGTATCCCACGGAACCAACAATGGAATCCATTCTAAACCTTACTCCTCTACAAACAGCCCCGTTAAACAGGCACAACATCCAATAGCGCCGCAATCACACGGCTTGCATACTCCCTGCCTTGACGATCCGCAGACAGGGCTTCTTCAAGTCCGTCAACCGAATGCAACGGGATGGACTCCAGCACGGTCTCTACCACCCGCGTTATATCGGAAAAACCGATATTTCCGGCCAGGAATTCTGCAACCGCCACCTCATTCGCGGCGTTTAACACAGGTGGTGCATTGCCGCCTGAATTCAAGGCGTTACGTGCAAGACGCAATGCCGGAAAACGACCCAGATCGGGCGAATAGAAGGTCAATGCCGCAACCTCAGCAAGGGACAGTCGTTCAACCGGTGTTTCCATGCGGTGAGGCCAGGCCAGCGTGTGGGCAATGGGCACGCGCATATCAGGTGGCCCCAATTGGGCGAGTAATGACCCATCTTTGTACTGAACCATTGAATGGATGATCGATTCTGGGTGAACCAGAATTTCAATCTGATCCCCTGGAAGTGCAAAAAGATGATGCGCTTCAATAAGTTCCAGGCCTTTGTTCATCATGGAAGCAGAATCAACCGAGATTTTGGCCCCCATATCCCAGTTCGGATGGGCAACCGCTTCCGCCGGGGTTGCCGCATCGATACGGGCCTTTTCCCAAGACCGGAAAGGACCGCCGGATGCGGTCAGAACCAGATTTTCGACCGCTGCCTTATCGTCGCGGTCGAGTACCTGAAAAATGGCATTATGCTCTGAATCCACGGGCAGAATACGGGACTTGTAGCGTTCAGCCTTTGCCATAACCGCTTTGCCCGCGCAGACCAGGGACTCTTTGTTGGCCAGGGCAATCGTGCTGCCCTGCTCTATCGCTTTCAGGGTCGGGGCAAGCCCTGCCGCGCCAACAATCGCAGACATGATCCAGTCCGCCTCTGCAGCCCCTGCTTCCAGGAGACCGCTTGCACCAGCGGCGGCGGCAACAGGGGACCCAGCCAAGCGGTCCCTCAACACTTCAAAATGGGCATCATCGGCGATGACGGCCAGCTCCGCGTCAAACTCCAGTGCCAGATCTGCCAGGGCATCGGCGTTCCCATGCGCGGTTAGCGCAACAATCTGAAACTCATCGCGGTTCCGTCGAACCAGATCCAGTGTGCTGGACCCTACAGAACCAGTGGCGCCCAGAACCGATATTCTCTTTGGCTGCGTTCCCACGTCAATGAACCCCGTTTCCAAAACCTGGCCGGTTTATCAGAATTTATAAGGCCAGTCCCTTACTATACGACAGCGTAATCGACCGCTTGCCCCAACAGTATAATACCGGCGAATGCGGGGACCGCTGCCAGGAAACCATCCAGTCGGTCCAGCAGGCCCCCGTGACCCGGAATTATTGACCCGGCATCCTTCACGCCTGCCTTCCTTTTTGCCCAAGATTCCAGAAGATCGCCACCCTGAGATGCGATAGAAACGACAAATGCGGCAATCAGGACAGGCAAAAGGACCAGACCTTCATATTGAGCCAGGAAATAAATCCCAATAACCGCGGCAAAGACCCCACCAATCGAACCGGACCAGGTTTTTTTCGGACTGACCGCCGGCCAGAGTTTTGGTCCACCGAGCATCCGGCCGGTGATATAGGCACCGACATCGCTGGCAACAACCACAACCAAGAGGAACTCCCAGTTAACCAAACCGGTTTCCCGACTTCTCAGCCATTCAGCGCAAAGGAAGGCGAGTCCGAGATAGATCACCCCAAAGATGCCGCGCCATTGCAGTTCCGCGACGCGCAAACTACGGACGAGCACAAGGCCTATTGTTGCAGCAATCAGCACCAATAAACCGACACCCTCCATGCCAAATGCCCCGAGCACAACCGGGGTGACGATGGCAACCATCATAACAATTCTGTGGGAGGATGCGGTGACTTCGGCAAGTCTGACCGCTTCACGTGCCGCCAAAACTGATAGGGCGACAACAGCGATGCTGAAGATCAAGCCGCCTTTCCAGATGATAAATGCCGCGACCGGCAGCATGACTGCTGCCGAGATGGTGCGGAGCACAAGATCTTTAAACATCTCAGCCTTTGGCGACAGTGGCGCCGTACCGTCTCTCACGTTGTGAAAAAGTCTCTATCGCGGCGACCAGATCTTCCTTGGTGAAATCCGGCCAGTAAACATCGCTGAATACATATTCACTATAGGCGCACTGCCAGAGCAGAAAATTACTGATCCGGTATTCACCGCTGGTGCGGATCAAAAGATCGGGGTCCGGTATGCCCGCTGTTTCCAGATGTGCTGAAAAAAACTCTTCATCAATGGCGTCCGGTTTAATGAGACCCAAAGCAACGGATTTGGCGATATTCTGCGCGGCGGTCGCGATATCCTGCCGCCCACCATAGCTCAGCGCCAAGACCAGGGTCAGACCGGAATTTTCCTCGGTCATACGCTCTGCTTCTTCGATCAGGCGCACAATATCCTTATCCAGACGGGCCCGGTCCCCGATCACACGAAACCGAACATTCTTGGCATGCAGATCGGCAATCTCTGACTTGAGATACCGACGCAAAAGACCCATCAGCTCTGTAACCTCAGCCAGCGGACGCCGCCAATTTTCGGAGGAAAAACTGAAAAGGGTCAGATACTCGATGCCTAACTCACCCGCTCCTTCGATGGTCTGGCGAACAGCGTTCACACCGCGACGATGCCCTTCGACACGAGGCAGACCACGGCCTTTTGCCCAGCGACCATTGCCATCCATAATAATGGCAACGTGTTTAGGATTTCGTTCCTTTTCTGATTCCGGACCGTGACTCATTCCTGGCGTCCCTTTTCAGGTCATTAAACAATACAGGATCTATACTTGAATTATTTCTTGTTCTTTTTGTGCCAGAATTTCGTCAATTGTTTTGACGCGTGCATCTGTCGCCTTTTGAATCTTGTCAGAATCCCGGTGCATTTCGTCCTGACTGATCTCACCGTCTTTTTCGGCCCGTTTAAGCCCTTCCATACTGTCCCGTCGTACATTGCGAACAGATACCTTTGCCGCCTCTGCGTATTTTCCGGCAACCTTGGTCAGCTCTGCGCGACGTTCCGCATTCAATTCGGGGATCGGCACACGGATGACGGTTCCCTCAGCCTGGGGATTCAGTCCCAGACCGGATTCAACAATCGCCTTCTCAACCGCTTTCACCACGCTCATATCCCAGACCTGAACGCTCAACATGCGCGCTTCGGGAGCGCTGACGCCTGCTACCTGTTTCAACGGGACAGTGCCGCCATAGGCAGAGACTGTGATGTCTTCAAGCAGCGAGGGAGCCGCGCGACCTGTCCTTAGACCAGCAAATTCGCGACGCAGCACGTCCAGTGCCCCATCCATGCGGCGTTCGGTATCTTTCATGTCTAAAGCGGCCATTCCTGCTTTCCTCTAATTCAAACTTTGGGAGATTGGCGGTACTTAGCCCTGAACTATCGTATAGCGCCCCTGCCTCTGCAAGACTTTGGCAAAGCTGCCAGGCTCTGAGATCGAAAATACGATGATCGGAATGGAATTGTCGCGGCTGAGCGTGATCGCAGAGGCGTCCATCACCTTCAGGTCGCGTGACAGAACATCCATATAGCTCAGTTGATCAAATCGTTCGGCATCAGGGTTGGTCATCGGATCACTGTCATAAACGCCATCGACCTTTGTGCCCTTCAGCATGGCATCGCAATCCATCTCAGATGCACGAAGGGCCGCTGCGGTATCGGTCGTGAAAAACGGGTTGCCTGTTCCGGCCGCAAAAATCACCACCCGGCCCTTTTCCATATGACGCACCGCGCGCCGTCGGATATAGGGTTCGCAGACAGATTGCATGGGAATAGCGGACAGCACCCGTGTCTGAACGCCGAGGCGCTCAAGGGCGCTCTGCATGCCAAGTGCGTTCATAACGGTGGCCAGCATGCCCATATAATCAGCGGTGGATCGTTCCATTCCAGCCGCCGCCACTGAAACACCCCTGAAGATATTTCCGCCGCCGATCACGAGACAGACCTGAACGCCCGTTTCCATGGCAGCCTGAACTTCGCGGGCCACCCGTGTGACAGTATCTGGATCAAGACCGTATTCCCTTTGCCCCATCAAGGCTTCGCCGGAAATCTTAAGAAGAACACGCCCGTAGTGAGGTGTGTCCGTCGTTTTGCCGTCTTGTGATCCTGTCATCGCTACCCCGAGATTCTTGGTTTTCCTATTCTACATAAGAGAATGGCGGGATTCTCCCTTCCGAAAAACCCCGCCAGTTGCTCTTTTTTTGTTAGCCCTGAACGGCTTGGGCAACTTCTGCAGCGAAATCGGATTCTTCTTTTTCGATCCCTTCGCCGAGTTCAAAACGTGTAAACCCTTTCAGAGTGATCGGTGCGCCAGCGTCTTTTGCGGCAGCTTCAACCACTTTCGAGATTTTCGTTTCGTTGTCCATAACGAAGATCTGTTCAAGAAGAACAACTTCTTCATAGTACTTCCGCAGGCGACCGACCACCATCTTTTCGATGATTTCTTCTGGCTTGCCGGACTCGCGGGCCTGTTCCGTCAGGATCGTTTTTTCACGGTCCAGAGACGCCTGATCGACGGCATCAACACTCAGGAACTGCGGGCGGGCAGCGGCAATATGCATGGCCAGCTGTTTGCCCAGCGCTTCGAGTGACGCTGTTGGTGCAGTTGACTCCAGGGCGACCAGAACACCGATTTTGCCAAGGCCGGGGACCAGGGCAGAGTGGACATAGGACGACACCAGACCACTCTCGACGCTGAGAACATCGGCACGGCGGAAGCTCATGTTTTCGCCGATGGTTGCGATGTTGTGGGTTAGCTGATCGGCGACGTTGCGTTCCGTCCCAGGATAGGCAGCAGCCAGCACGTCAGCTTCGGCAGCACCAACATTCATGACGATGCCGGCAACTTCAGAAACAAACTCCTGAAAACCTTCGTTGCGGGCCACAAAATCTGTCTCGGCATTGATTTCGACGGCGGCACCTTTTGTGCCGTCGGCAACGACAGCCACCAGACCATCAGCGGCAACACGGCCGAATTTCTTCTGTGCGGCGGCAAGACCCTTGGTTCTCAACCAGTCAAGCGCTGCATCCATATCGCCATCGGCCTCAGCCAGGGCTTTCTTGCAGTCCATCATACCAGCGCCAGATTTGTCGCGCAGTTCTTTCACAAGCGCAGCTGTAATAGCAGCCATCTCAATTCCTCTTCATCCATCAGTGTTGTGGGTAAACCCGCTCCCCAGGCCAAAAGCCGCAGGTGTCCGGGTTTCCAATCATTCGACCAATCGCCTCGGCCCTCTTGAGAACCATCTCATGCGGGGTCGGGCGTTAAAGCACGGGCCGCCGCATCTGGCGGCCCGAACCGTTATTAGCTTGCCGGTGTTGCTTCTTCTGCAGGTGCAGCTTCTTCAGCAGGTGCAGCCTCTGCAGCCGGTGCTTCCTCGGCAGGTGCTTCTTCAACGACGGCCGGAATTTCTTCGGCAACCGGTTCTGCAGCGGCACCAATATCAACGCCAGCTTGACCAAGTGAGGCCTGAAGGCCATCCAGGATCGAACCCGTCACGAGGTCGCAGTAGAGCGAGATCGCGCGCATGGCATCATCGTTACCGGGGATCGGATAGGTGATCCCTGCCGGATCAGAGTTGCTGTCAATCACCGCAGCGACGGGAATACCAAGGTTGTTGGCTTCCTTGACGGCAATGGATTCTTTGTTGGTATCGATGATGAAGATGATGTCAGGAACAGCACCCATTTCGCGAATACCACCGAGAGACAGTTCCAGCTTGTCGCGCTCGCGGGTCAGCTGCAGCAGCTCTTTCTTTGTCAGACCGCTGGTCTCTTCAGCCAGACGGGCATCCATTTCTTTCAGACGGCGGATCGAACCGGAAATGGTTTTCCAGTTGGTCAGCATGCCGCCGAGCCAACGATGGTTGACGAAATACTGGCCCGATTTCAGTGCGCTTTCCTTGACGATAGTCTGGGCCTGACGCTTTGTGCCGACAAACAGCACACGTCCACCAGCAGCAGCGACTTCGCGGATGGCTTCCAGTGCCTGCGACAGCATCGGAACCGACTGTTCGAGATCCAGGATATGAATACCGTTACGCTCACCAAAGATGTATGGCTGCATCTTCGGGTTCCAACGGCGGGTTGTGTGACCAAAATGAACGCCTGCTTCCAGGAGCTGACGCATAGTAAACTGTGGCATCGCCATGGTGGCTGCCCTCCTTTTTCCGGTTTATGTCCTCCACGGGGTTGGATGACCTCGTAAGGCACCGGATGGAGTCCCTTTGGTCAAAGACCGCCAGCACGCCGAACCCCGTGTGTGAAGTGAGGCGGGGTATAAACCCACTTTTCCGGGGTTTCAAGGGCTATTGCGCTTTAAATTCCCTATAGATCCTGAACGTCCAGGATGCCCGGCAAGGCTTTGACCGCCTGCCGCAATGGACCATCAATGTTGAAGGTCTGGGACAGCTCGATCTCGATATTGCCTTCGGGGCGGTCCCGCAACTGCAATTTGACCAGACCTCTTCCGCGTTTTCCATGTGCGTTCAATAGTTTAGAGAGGTCTGTTACCGCATCTGGTGTGTTCAGATAAATCTCCATCCCGTCGGCAGCATTGGCCGCCTCCTGCTCCAGCGATTGCACGCCGAGGACTGTGAGGCGCGGATCTTCCCCCTCACCCCGGCTTTGGACGTCAACCGTAACGACGAGTGGCTGCCCCGCATCCAGCAGGTCGCGCGCGTGATTGAGGACCTCCTGAAACATGGTGACTTCGTACGATCCGGTGGCATCCGACATCTGCACGAAAGCCATTTTAGACCCGCGTGACGTCGTCGTGATCCGGCGGGATCCAACCAGTCCGGCCAGCTTTACCTGCGATTGCCGCAGCCGCCCCGAGGTGACATCGCGATAATTCATCACCCCGATCCGGGCACAGGTCTTGGCATAGGATGAAAGCGGATGGGCCGAGAGGTAGAAACCGATAGCATCAAATTCATGACCCAGTCGTACCTGCTGTTGCCATTCCGGCACGTCGCGCAACTTTGGCCGGGTTTCTGTTGCCAGCGCATCGCCAAACAGGCTGACCTGTTTGCTTTCACGGTCGGCAAGTGCGGCGGCGGCCTGGGCCGACAGCACCTCCAGGGATTCAAAGACCTGATGACGGTTTGGATTCAGACTGTCAAAGGCCCCCGCCTTGGTCAGGTTCTCCAGCGCTTTCTTGTTGACCGAGCGGGTATCCAGACGATTGGCGAAATCGAAGAGATCCTTAAAGGCCCCGTTTGCCTCCCTCTCCTGCACGATGCTGTGCATGGCTTGCTCACCCACATTCTTCAGGGCTGACAATGCATAGCGGATTTTTCGATCACCGATTTCGGTCCCATTGGTTTTTGCCGCTTCAACCGAAAAGACGACCGCGGATGCGTTCAGATCCGGCGGCAGCAATTCAATCCCCTGACGGTCAATCTCAGAGCGGAAGACATTCAGTTTATCGGTGTTGTGAATATCCAGCGTCATGGATGCCGCCAGGAATTCCACGGGATAATTCGCCTTCAACCACGCCGTATGATAGGAAACCAGCGCATAAGCAGCCGCATGGCTCTTGTTGAACCCGTATCCGGCAAATGCATTGATCATATCGAAGATCTGGTTGGCGAGCTTCTCTTCAACGCCCGAATGCTCCAGCGATCCGTCAACAAAGCTGCGGCGCTGCGCATCCATCTCCGCCTGGATCTTTTTGCCCATGGCACGGCGCAGCAAATCCGCACCGCCCAGTGAATATCCGGCCAGGTCCCGCGCCATCTGCATTACCTGCTCTTGATAGACGGGAATCCCATAGGTCTCCTCGAGTACGGCTTCGAGCTTTTCATGAGGATAGGTCGGTGTCTCCTCACCATGTTTACGCCTGATATAGGTCGGGATGTTTTCCATCGGCCCCGGACGATAGAGCGCAACAACGGCGATGATGTCTTCAAACCTGTCAGGCCGCAGCTTCTTTAGAACATCCCGCATGCCCGAACTTTCAAGCTGGAACACACCGACCGTCTCAGCCTTGCAAAGCATCTCGAATGTGCGTGCATCATCCAGCGGCACCTTCGCCATATCCAGTGGCTCAGTCCGGTCGGGACGCGCGTCGATCAGTTCCTTGGCCCGGGCGATCACGGTCAGTGTTTTGAGACCCAGAAAATCGAACTTAACCAGCCCCGCCTGTTCAACATATTTCATGTTGTATTGTGTGACCGGCATGTCCGAACGCGGATCGCGGTAGAGCGGGACCAGTTCCACAAGGGGGCGATCGCCGATCACCACACCCGCCGCATGGGTGGAGGCATGGCGGTAGAGCCCTTCCAGCGGCAGGGCCGTATCGATCAGCCGGCGCACGGCGGGGTCTTCATCCCGCATCTGTTGCATCAGGGGTTCGCCGTCGATCGCCTCCTGCAGGGTGACAGGCTTGGCCGGATTGTTTGGAACCAGTTTGCAGATCCGATCGACCTGGCCATAGGGCATTTGCAAGACACGGCCGACATCGCGCAAAACGGCACGGGCCTGCAGCTTTCCAAAGGTAATAATCTGGGCAACACGATCTGTACCATATTCCTGTTGCACATAGCGGATCACCTCATCCCGGCGGTCTTGGCAGAAATCGATATCGAAATCCGGCATGGAGACACGTTCCGGGTTCAGAAAACGTTCGAACAACAACCCGAACCGCAAGGGGTCGAGATCTGTGATCGTGAGCGCCCAGGCAACAACCGACCCTGCACCCGAACCACGGCCCGGCCCGACGGGGATGTCACGGTCTTTGGACCATTGAATAAAGTCCGCAACGATCAGGAAATACCCCGGGAAACCCATTTGAACGATTGTGTCCAGCTCGTACTCAAGCCGTTCACGATAGGGTTTGGACTTTACCTCCCGCTCGCTTGGATCCTCGATACCGACCAGAACCTCGGTTTCAAGCCGGTCATCCAGACCATTGCGGGAGAGCTGCCGCAGCGCCTCTTCCTCAGTTCTGCCTTCCAGCTTTGTGTAAATCGGGAGCAGCGGTTTCTCCCGCTCCACCATGAAGGAACAGCGCCTTGCAATGATCTTTGTGTTTTGCAGGGCTTCCGGCAGATCTGAAAACAAGGCCTGCATCTCAGCTTCGGTCTTCAAGCGGTGCTCGGGTGTCAGATGACGCCGGTCTTGCTCTGAAACATAGGTGCCGCCTGCAATACAGAGCAACGCGTCGTGGGAATCATAGAGTTTCTGATCAGGAAAGAAGCAGCCGTTTGTCGCCACCAGGGGCAGATCATGACGATAGGCCATGTCGATCAGCATCGGCTCTATCCGATCCTCATCCGCGAGGCCGTGGCGCATCACCTCAATATAGAGATGATCCTTAAAGAAATCCGCAAGGCGCAGCAGGACTGCCTCCGCCTCTTCATCCTGGCCTTCATGAAGCAGGCGACCGACCGGTCCTTCCAGCCCGCCGGTCAGGGCGATGACACCCTCTGAATGCGCTTCCAAGGCCGTCATGTCGACCTGTGGTGCTTCTCCGGGATCGCTTTCCAGGAAGGCCTTGCTGACCAGTGCCATCAGATTGAGATAGCCCGCCTCATTCTTGGCGAGAAGCAACAGCTTGTAGGGTTCCGGCGCCTGGGCCAGGGAGTTTGCACTGCGCTTGTCCTCAGCCCGGACACTCAAGACGACACCCGGGATGGGCTGCAGCCCGGCATCCCGCGCCGCGAGCGAAAACTCAAGGGCCCCGAACAGATTGTTGGTGTCGGTTACGGCGGCGGCGGGCATGCCCCATTCGGCACAGCGCTTTACCAGATCCTTTATCCGGATCGCCCCCTCCGACAGGGAATAGGCGGACTGAACACGCAAATGCACAAAACCCGGTACATGTTCTTGCACAGGGGCGGCAACTGGTGCTTGGTTTGTCGCGTCAGGGGTCATTGGCACATCAAATCTGGACAGAAACGCATCCTCTATTCCTGACAGCAGCGATGCATGAAGTCAGGCCCTAAAAGCAGTCGATTATCCCCATTGGGACCGATTCTTGTGGATAAGGCAGCGCCAAACTGCCTTTGGCCGAGTTAGCGGGCCAAGGTGCTTAAACCACCATTTTCCAGCGTCACCACCCGGTCCATACGCTCGGCAATTTCGGGGTTATGGGTCGCGATAAGGGCGGCCATCCCGTTGTCGCGAACCAGTTTCAGCAACAGATCAAACACAACGGTTGCTGTGGCCGGGTCCAAATTGCCGGTCGGTTCATCGGCAAGCAGGATATCGGGCTGATTGGCAACGGCGCGGGCAATGGCAACGCGCTGTTGTTCGCCCCCTGACAAACGGGCTGGACGGTGATCCATCCGATCTGCCAGGCCGACAGCCCCAAGCAGTGCCTCTGCTCGTTTTCGTGAGTCCCGTTTCGACTTCCCGGAAATCATCACCGGCAGGGCGACATTTTCCATCGCATCGAATTCAGGCAAGAGATGATGAAACTGATAGATGAAGCCCAACCGGTCTCGACGAAGCGTTGTCCGGTCCACATCTGACAGCGCCCCGCAGGCTGTTCCCTGCACAACGACATCGCCCGCATCGGGAAACTCCAGTAATCCAGCCACATGCAACAGCGTCGATTTGCCGGTTCCGGACGGCGCTACGAGCCCGACAAGTTCCCCCGGTTGCACCACCAGGCTGGCATCTGTCAGCACGGTTAACGGGACGCCTTGCCCCTTATAGGTCCGCCCGATCGACTGTAATTCGAGCGCTGCATTACTCATAGCGGAGCACCTCAACCGGATCGAGACGGGCTGCACGCCAGGCCGGATAGATCGAAGCCAGGAAAGACAGTGTCAGCGCGATAACAATGATCAGGATCGTCTCCGTCTGTTCAATGCGGGCTGGCAATTGGGACAGGAAATAGATCTCGGCCGCAAACAGGTTGGTGTTTGAAAGACCCTCAATCCACTGCCGTATGGTTTCGATATTCAGGGCAAAAGAGATACCCAGGGCTGCGCCTGCGGCCGTCCCGACAATCCCGACGGAACTGCCGGTCATGAAAAAGATCCGCAGCATCATGGACCGGCTGGCCCCCATGGTGCGCAAGATCGCAATCCCCCGCGCCTTGTCATTCACCAGCATGATCTGACTGGAGATAATATTAAAGGCAGCGACCATGATGATCAGGGTCAGAATCAAGAACATCACATTACGTTCGACCTGTAACGCGTTGAAAAAACTGGAGTTAACCCGTTGCCAGTCCAGCACCCGCGCGTCCACACCGACAATCGCAGCGATATCAGCGCGCATGCCGGGTGCCAGATTCGGGTCGGTCACCATAACCTCAATCCCGGTTGCCGCATCCTTTACCCGAAAGTAACGCTGGGCAATCGACAACGGCATATAGACATAGGTGTTGTCGTATTCAAACATGCCGACATTGAAGATGGCTGCGACCTGAAACGTTTTGAAACGGGGAATACTGCCAAAAGCCGTCGGCGCCCCATTGGGGGAAATAAGGGTTATGTCGTCGCCCACCGAAAGGCGCATGCGGTTGGCCATTCGGACCCCGATGACGACACCGTTTCCCGTGTCAAACCCTTCAAGACTGCCGCGCTCAATATTGTCTCTAAGCGTGTCCCGCGCCAAGAAATCATCCGCCTTCAATCCGCGAACCAGAGCGCCTGACGCAACCTCATTGGCAGATACCATGACCTGCCCTTCAACAAGGGGCGTTGCAGAGACTACGCCCGGCACTTTCGAGAATTCCAGTGCCAGGTTCTGATAATCGGCAATCCCCTCTGCATAATAGCTGGTAACCGTGATATGCCCGTTCAATCCGAGAACGCGGGAGAGCAGCTCATAGCGAAACCCGTTCATCACCGCCATCACGATGATCAATGTCGCAACACCCAAACAGATCCCCAGAAGAGAGAACCAGGCGATGACGGAAATGAACCCTTCCTGACGGCGGGCCCGAAGGTAACGAAGGGCAATGAGACGCTCTACAGCGTTGAACACGTCCCTACCCCGCCAGTTTGGACAGGGCGTCACCTGCGCTCATCTCGGACTTCTCACCGCTTCGCCGGTCTTTGAGTTCCACAATACCCGCTTTGACGCCTTTGGGACCAATGATGATCTGCCAGGGAATCCCGATCAGTTCCATGTCAGCGAACTTGACCCCGGCCCGATCAGCCCGGTCGTCATAGATCACCTCAATGCCCATGTCCTGACACCGCTGATAGAGATCTTCGCAAACGGCGTCACATCCCTCATCACCCTGGCGCAGATTGATCAGCGCGACGCGGAAAGGTGCCACCGATTCAGGCCAGACAATCCCGGACTCATCATGGCTGGCCTCAATAATACCGCCAACCAGACGGGAGACACCAACCCCGTAGGATCCCATTTGAACAGGGACAAGTTCACCATCCTTGTTCATCACTTTCGCGTTCAGAGGTTCAGAGTATTTATCCCCGAAGAAGAAGATATGCCCCACCTCAATCCCACGGGCGGAAACGCGGCGCCCCTCGGGCACGGCAGCCTGAAAATCATCTTCATTATGCTGTTCATCAGTCGCGGCGTAGGGCGATGTAACTTCATCCACAACGGCCTGCACCGCCGCCGGATCGGCCATATTCACATCGGCCCGGTCCAGGTCGAATTCCAGCAGAGCCTGATCACACCAGACCTCACTCTCACCTGTTGAGGCAAGGATGATGAATTCATGGCTAAGGTCGCCCCCGATTGGCCCGGTGTCGGCGGCCATCGGCACTGCCTGTAAGCCAAGACGGGAATAAATCCGCAAGTAAGACAGGAACTGCTTGTTGTAAGAATGCTTGCCTGCCTCAGCATCCAGATCGAAGGAATAAGCATCCTTCATCAAAATTCACGGCCGCGCATCACCCCAAATCTGGGCCGCACTTCATCGCGGAACTTCCACTGAATGTGATACATCATCAAGGGCACGTTCTTGTGGCTCTTGGCATGCTCCGCAAAGATGCTGGTAATCATCTCTTCATTGGTTGGACCATAGAGCATATCACGATCATGACGATCCGTGATGCGCAGCATTTCCTTGCCGTAATCATCATAGCGTCCGGATTTGCGCCACAGATCGGCCGACTGAATGGTCGGCATCATGATCTCATGCGCCCCGATCCGGTCCTGTTCTTCACGCACAATCTGTTCGATCTTCCGCAATACCCGATAGCCAAGGGGAAGCCATGAATAAATCCCGGCGCTTTCCTGCCGGATCATGCCGGCCCGCAGCATCAAACGATGAGATACAATTTTTGCCTCTGACGGGTCGTCGCGCAGGGTTGGCATAAAGTATTCGGAAACACGAACAGCGGGGGAAAGCCGCATGGTTGGCCTCAATTCTGATATTGCATGGTATCGATAATTTCGCGCGGACTTTACGGAATGGCCAAGGTCCTGTCCATCCTCCGAAAGCGCACGATCAACCCAAAATTATCAGAGAAAACCGGCCTCACGACAGCGCTTTTCAATCTGGGCACTCTGTTCATTTTCTGTAGGAACGCCGTTCACAGTCACCTTGCCCGTCAGAATATCAACACGAACACGACCGACCGATGTTGTTGTGTTTGCAAACCGGTCATCATCAAGGGCGGTCCCGGTCAAAGGATTGAAGGCCAGATCAAACTCAATCTCGTCCGGTGCGGCATAGGTGAAGCTTCCGGGCAGCTCAGCGGGTGCCACGGCATTTCCACGGACATCCACGCCCGGCCGATAGGCAACATCAGCATTTGCCTTGTGGTTGAGGGTGAGACGGCCGCAAATCTCACGACTGATTCGAACTTTAAGATGGCCAGGTTTCACCGGCGCTCTGGGACCAATCCCCCCTTTCACGGTGCCATCATTTGAGAAAGGATTTTCGTCCTGAGTTTGTTGGGCAGAGGCCGGCGCAAGCAGCATCCACGGTACAATAAGAAACAAAAAAACCAGAATATTTAGTTCATTGGTCACATTAATTCGCTTTCGGACGATTTTAAGAACAGACCTTACGTTTATTGCGGGTTTATAAAAAAAATTGCGTGACAAACGGCTCAGGATGGGTACCTTATCGGTCATCAAGACGACGCGAAAGCGTTTGCGCCCAAGTTTGTACGGGAGGGGAACCGGTTTCAGAAGCGTGTGTTTAACAGTCATGGCAAAGGGTAATCTCTTTGTTACGAAGGCGAAAACGCCTCTAAGACGGAACGCACAGAATATGCCAGTCCGACAAAAATAACGGACGGCCGAACCGGAAAACGGGTTAAAAAAAACAAGAAAACGTTGGCGGGATTTCCCGCCACGTTTTTTTTTGTGCCTCAGAATTCCGCGGGGGCCTGGCGAACAGTCAGGATTGCATCCACCATTGCATTGACCAGTGATTCATCCGCCTGATCCGACACCATGATTGTCCGGCATGCTGTTGGTAAATCCGGAAACCCGTCCTTCTTTGTGAGGGCCTTAAGCTCGCCGGTCAGGCAGGTCGCAGGCAACGGTGCCACCGCCAATCCTGCCCTGAGTGCCGCCTGGATACTGGTGAAACTGTTGCTGCGAAAGGCGATCTCATAGGGCACTCCCGCGGCATCTAGAAGTCCGGTCGGTAAATCGCGCCACCAGCAATTTCGGTCCAGGATTGCAAGGGGGACAGGCTCTCGGGTTTGAAAAACCAGATCTTTGTGGGCCGCCCAGACGGTTTCCTCTGCATTTAACGGGCGACCGTCCATGAATTCCGGGCCGGAACAGATTGCCACATCCAGCCCCCCTTCCCGCACGTCCTTTGGGTAGGAGGACGTACAGCCGGAAACGGCCAATACCCGAACGCCTGGATGGGTCCGGGCGAAGGCCCTCAACACGAACTCCATTCCTGTTTCGTCATAATCATCAGGAAATCCAACCCGAACGGACCCTGTCAGAGGTTTGGAAAACAGTAGGGCCGTCTCCCTGATCTCGCTGAGGATCCCAAGCGCCCTTGGCAACAGGGTCTCACCGGCGGGCGTCAATGCCATGCCCTTTGCGTTTCTCAGGAAAAGAGACGTGTTCAGGCCGGATTCCAGTTTACGCATCTGAACACTGATCGCAGATTGCGTGCGGCCAAGAAGGCCCGCCGCTGTGGTCAGGTTCCCACAATCCGCAATCGTCACGAAAGCATTCAACAGCTCGACATTGCGCAGAATATGTTCGTTTTTATTCATGATACTGACCATATTTATTCGTTTTCATTTATGCAATTGATTGCGTTACGGTTCCTCTCAAAACAGAGGAGCGCATTATGGATACAATCCAAATCATCACATTGGCCGGCATCGGGTTTGTTGGTGGCGTCTGGAATGCCGTTGCTGGCGGGGCGACGCTGTTCACCTTTCCCGCCCTCATGGCCGCTGGTCTGCCCCCTGTGATCGCCAACGCGACCAATTATGTGGCGCTCCTGCCGTCAAATGCCGCCGCCCTGCCCGCTTACAGAAAAGAATTAAATGAGGTGGGCCATCAACTGATCCCGCTGATGGCGATATCCGGTGCCGGGGCTGTTGCAGGATCCCTGCTTCTGTTGTTTTCAGATCCGTAAGTGTTTGTCTTCCTCATCCCCTTTCTGATCCTGCTGGCAACCATCCTGTTCGCCACCGGCGATACCATTCGGCAAAAAATTCTGATCCTTGCGGGCGCGTCCAGTGGCACCACCATGATTTACGCGGCCCTCTTTCTGGCATCGGTCTATGGCGGATATTTCGGGGCCGGTTTGGGAATCATTCTGTTGGCCATCGCACAGATATTGGGCTTCAGTGATTTCCACATCGCCAACAGTATCAAGAATCTGCTGGCCACGAGTTTTACCATCCTCAGCATCATCGTGTTCGGTGTTGGTGGGTTGGTCGCTTGGCCCGAAGCGGCGACCATGATGATCGGCAGCACAATTGGTGGCTATTTGGGGGGTCGAGGGGCCAAAAAGGTTAATCAGAAGCTTCTGAAAACAGCCGTGACGATCTTTGGTCTGATCCTGTCCGGTGTCTATTTCGTCCGGACATACGGCTAAAATTGTCCGGGCTCACGCCTCGTAAAACGCGCCCCCGACCGATAGCCAGGGCGCCCCGATCTTTTCAATTTCCGTATAGACCGGGCAGTCCGGTCTGTGGGTCCCGGGAAGATACCCGAGCGACATCAGGAATTCGCCCGTGATTTCACCCCCGGTGAATTTGAAGGTTTTCTTGAACAGTTTCACCCATTCAGGCTTCGTCAGCGGGTGATGGGCATCCAGCCAATTCACAAACCCGCCGTGACTGTCTCGAAACCCTTTGATGACATGCGCGTTATGGATGACAGCATTGATCTTCAAACGGTTTCGAATAATCCCCGCATCTGACAACAGTCTTTCCCGGTCCGCGTCGTCATAGGCACAAACGGCATCGATATCGTATCCGGAAAAAGCCGCACGAAAGGCGTCGCGCTTTTTCAGCATAAGGCCCCAGTTCAGACCAGCCTGATTGATTTCGAGGACCAGGCGCTCAAACAACACATTTTCATCTGAAGAATGAAATCCATATTCGGTATCGTGATACGGCCCGTGCAGCGGGTCACCAATTGCGTAGTCGCAATACCATGCCATCACATTCCCCCCGGTCGTGCAGCTACAAGAATGTCAGGTTCGGAATGAGATCCACCCTTGCTCGCGAACATAGACAAACACCCCAAACAGGATAATCGTCAGGCCCGTCGTCACCAGCATCTTTTTCCAGAGCCGCGGCTTTGCTGGCGCGCTTTCCGCATGGCCATGCTCAACCTTTTTAGCGGGTTGATTGCCGTATGGCAGCACCGTGAAAAACACCAGCCACCATATGATCACAACGACGACGATTGTACTGACGATACCCATTCTTCCCAAAATCCCTCTGGTCAGATTTCAATTGTGCGGAAAAAACCTGTATTGGAGGCGCAAAATGGCGGTTCTGGACGGTGATGTCATCTCTTCCGGCATCCAAAATACAGAAAAGCGGCAAGATGCCGCGACAGAAATGCCGCCCGTTCTAGACCTGTTCCAGCTCGACCAAGGTCCCCATAAAATCCTTAGGATGCAGGAACAACACAGGTTTGCCATGGGCGCCAATCCGGGGTTCACCATCACCCAGAACCTGCATCCCTTCGGATTCCAGCTTGTCGCGGGCGGCCAGAATATCATCCACCTCATAGCACAGGTGATGCATGCCACCCGACGGATTGCTTTCCAGGAACTTGGCGATGGGGGACGCCTCACCAAACGGGTGCAGCAGTTCAATCTTGGTGTTCGGCAGGTTGACGAAAACTGTTGTCACACCATGTTCCGGCAGGTCTACAGGCTCTGAAACCTGCGCGCCCAGGCTTTGCCGATAGGTGGCCGATGCGACTTCTAGATCCGGCACGACAATCGCGACATGGTTCAACTGACCAATCATGTGAGCTCTCCCCTTTTCCTAAACAGTGACAAGATGAACCGATACCGGCGGTCGCTTGCCGGTCATGTCCTGCAATGCGCGTCGTACGGCAATCCTGATCTGTTCTTTCATACCGGATACCGACCCTTTGGCCCGCCTGACACTCGTCTCGACCGCCTGTTCAACGACATCTTCCAATTCGCGGGTGTCCAGGTCATCTTCCCCGAAGAGGCCGAATACCGTGACCTCCGGCATTCCGCGCAGACTGCCTTTTCCATCGACGGCAACACTGACAACAGCGCATCCATTATACGCGATGCGTTTGCGTTCCTTCAGGCCCGGGCTGTCCATCGGCACCAGCCGATCGCCATCTAGTGCCAGACGACCTGCATACACTTCATCAACAACCGCAACACCGTCCTGACTGAGGGACAGGACATCACCATTGAGCGGGGCCAGCGTATAGGGTACCTGACAGGTTCGCGCCAATTCCGCATGGGCTTTCAGATGTCTGTATTCACCATGCACGGGAACCGCGATCTTTGGCCGGATCCACTGATACATCTGGCTGAGCTCATCCTGATTGGGATGGCCGGAGGCATGAATTTCATGATCATTGGCAGTGATCACATTACAGCCAATCTGGGTCAGCTGGTTCTGCAACTTTCCAATCGAGACTTCGTTCCCCGGGATTTCCCGACTTGAGAAGAGAACGGTATCCCCTTCGTCCAGGGATACATATTGATGGTCATCCTTGGCAATGCGGGTCAGGGCCGCTCTCGGCTCACCCTGACTTCCCGTGCAGATATAGAGGACCTTGTGTCGAGGCAGTCTGGCCGCATCCTGATCCGAAAGCAGTGGCGGCAAATCCTTCAGATACCCGGTCATCCGCGCGGCCTCGACCATCCGATGCAGAGAGCGACCGACCAAGGCGATCTGACGGCCACAGGCGGCCCCCGCCTTTGCAGCACTTTCTACCCTGGCAACATTGCTCGCAAAGCACGCGACCGCAACACGCCCGGTCTGGGTGGCAATTACCTCTGTCAGTTTGTCCCGTACAACCCCTTCAGACCCAGACCACCCTTTGTTTAGCGCATTGGTGGAATCACAGATCATGGCGAGGACGCCTTCGTCCCCTGCCCTCATCAAGGCCTTCTCATCCGGTGTCGGACCAATCAGGGGATCGGGGTCCAGCTTCCAGTCGCCGGTATGCATGATAGAGCCAGCGCTGCATCGCAGGATAAGCGCATTCGGTTCCGGAATTGAATGGGTCAGCGTGATCAACTCAACATCAAAGGGGCCGACGGAGAACGTCCCCGAAAGCGGTATCTCAACGATCTCTGGCAGGCGGCCAAAATCATTCTCACCCAATTTGCGGCGCAGGACCGCGGCGGTGAACGGAGTTGCATAAATCGGGCAATCGAAGTCATCCCATAAATACTGGACCGCACCCAGATGGTCTTCATGGGCATGGGTCAGGATCAAACCGACAATATCTTCCCGACGCTCATCAATGAAGGCAGGGTCCGGCATCAACACATCGATGCCTGGGTTCTCCCCGTCATCAAAGGTGATCCCCATATCCACCATCAGCCATTTGCCGGCATGGCCATAGAGGTTCAGGTTCATACCAATTTCACCGGCACCGCCAAGAGGCAGAAAGATGACCTCTTCCTTTCCTGGAACGCCGCTATCCGCGTAGACGGAACTAGACATCAAATACTGTATTCCCTTCAAACAGCCGTCGCATTTCGACGGTAAATTTCAACCAACCCTGTGAGGATCAGATTAGGATCGGTGATCTGGATCGACTCGGTCGCGTCAAAAAACAGCGCACTTAACCCGCCTGTTGCGATCACTTTAAGCGGACTGCCATACTCGGCCTGAATGCGGGTCACCATCCCTTCAATCATCGAAAGATAGCCCCAATAGACGCCGGATTGCATGGCAGGAATTGTCGCACGACCAATAACCGTTTCCGGGCGCTTGATTTCAACCCGGGGCAGCTTCCGGGCCGCGCGATAGAGTGCCTCAACCGACTGATGCACGCCTGGCGCCAGAACACCGCCGCAAAAATTACCGTTCTCGTCGGCAATGTCGAAGGATGTCGCCGTACCGAAATCCAGCACCATCAAGGGACCGCCGTATTGGGCATGGGCCGCGATAACCCCCACCAAACGGTCGGCGCCGACCTGTTCTGGTCGGTCAATCAGCACCTCAATGCCCAGATCCGTTCCCGAATCCCCAACCACCAGGGTTCTGCCCTTCACATAGTTCTCGCAGAGGCGTCGCAGGTTAAACAGCGTCTCCGGCACAACACTGGCGATGATTGCCGCTTCCATCTGATCCAGGCTCAACCCGGCCAGGGTCATCAATTGCGTCAACCAGACTGCATATTCATCGGATGTCCGTCGCGGATCGTTTCCGCAACGCCAATGGGTAATCTGCCGGTCCCCGTCATAGACGGCGAAAACGACATTCGTATTCCCGGAATCGATCACAAGCAGCATAGGACTAACCTTGTCAGATATTGGCCTGGTGGGCTCTGCCCGCCGTTATGAACCATAATCGGCCGGTCTCTGCATCCCGAAAAACACATCACCGGCCAGAATGTGGCTCTCTTCGCCATTCTCCTGACGTAAAATGAGCGCACCCTCGGGATCAAGATCGCAAAAGGTTCCGGTCAGGGTCTCGGTCGCAAGCCGCGCGGTAACCGGCCCGCCAAGACCAGCGGCATGGACCTTCCAGTTTTCCCGAACGGGGGCGAAACCGGATTTCTGCCACTGATGAAAGCCTGCATCCAGATGGTGTAAATAACGCGCTGCGAGGCTGGCAATGGCGATCTCCACCCCTTGCACGGTCAGAGATGTCGCGGGATAGGGCGTATCTTCCGGATAATGCCGCAGGTTTACACCAGATCCGATCAACATCCAGTTGCTTTCAACCCCCGCGGTCTCCAGCAAGAAACCGGCGACTTTCGCGTCGTTCAGTAAAAGATCGTTGGGCCATTTGAGCTTTACGTCCAACCCGCCGGACCCAATCAGGTCCGCCAATCCCGCACGCATCGCCAACCCGGCAACGAAAGAGAGCTCGGCCGCTTTGGCTGCCGGACCGTGCAGGTTCAACGCCACGGTCATGTAAAGATTTCCAGGTGGCGAACTCCAGTGGCGGGCACGCCGGCCACGCCCGGACTTCTGCTCCCCCGCCCAGATGACCTGATGATTCTCCGGGTTCGACGCAACCAGTTCGCGCGCCAGATCCATTGTCGATCCGACGCTGTCAAACCAATGTAACTGAAACCCTGTCGGGACAGAGATCGGGCCTAAGCCCCCGGACACGGTGTGATCATCCACCAAAGAGCGATGCAGCCGCGACAGAGGCAGGATCCGTGATCACCGGCAGGAAAATGAACAACACGGCGGTCAGAACGCCTGAAACCACCATGATGCCTCGCAGCCCCAGTGTTTCGACCTTGTCGAATTCCTGAACCGGTTCATCGAAATACATGATCTTGATGATGCGCAGGTAGTAATAGGCGCCGATAACACTGGTGATCGCCCCAATGACGACCAGGGTGTAGAGTTCCTGGTTCAGGGCTGCCATGAAGATGAAGAACTTGCCGAAGAAACCAGCCATGGGCGGGATGCCCGCCATTGAGAACATCAGCACCATCAGGACAAGGGCAATCATCGGGCTGGTTCGACCCAGGCCCGCCAGGTCGCTGATGTTTTCCAGCATCCGTCCCTTTACCTTCATCGCCAGAATACAGGCGAAAACACCGAGATTCATGATCAGGTAAATGGCCAGATAGATCAGGACGCCTGTCAGACCTTCCTGATTGCCTGCAACAAGCCCCATCAACGCGTAACCAATATGACCGATGGAGCTATAGGCCATCAGTCGTTTGATATTGGTCTGGGCAATCGCCGCCAATGCGCCAAGCGCCATGGACCCGATGGAGACAAGATAGACAACCTGCTGCCATTCGGCGACCAGATCGCCGAAGGGGACCAGCATGACGCGCAGGAAAAGCGCCATCGCCGCCATCTTTGGCGCGACGGAGAAGAAGGCCGTAATCGGTGTCGGCGCGCCCTCATACACATCCGGCGTCCACATATGGAAAGGAACGGCGGAGACCTTGAAGGCCAGGCCTGAAATCAGGAAGACGATGCCAACAACGAGGCCTAGTGGCGCTTCCTGTCCATCCGCGAACAAGGCTGCCAGCGCTTCAAACTGCGTGGTACCGCCAAAGCCATAGATGAGGGAACAACCATAGAGCAGCAGACCGGAGGACAGCGCACCCAGCACAAAATACTTCAGGCCCGATTCCGTCGACCGCAGGCTGTCACGCTTGAAAGCAGCAACGACATAGAGCGACAGGCTTTGCAGCTCCAGACCGATATAAAGCGACATCAAATCATTGGCCGACACCATCATCAGCATGCCCAGCGTCGCAAAAACCAACAGGATTGGGTATTCAAAACGGGCCATCTTTTCCCGCTGAACATAGCCCTCACTGAGGATCAGGGCCGCGATCGACCCGACCAGAATCAGAACCTTCATGAAGACGGCGAACTGATCCACCACAAACATGCCGAACATCGCGGTCTCATAAGCACCACCGTCGTTCAGCACCAGACCACCGGCAACAACAAGCACGACCATCGCCAGGGTTGATACAGTCCGATAAGCGTTTTCCGGTTTCACAAAAACACCAACCATCATCAGCGCCATCGCCGCACAGGCGAGGAAGATTTCAGGCAGAGCCGGGAGGAAATTTGGTAGGTCTGTCATCGCTCGATGTCCTGCGCCCTTATGCCTATTTCAGCCCGAGGGCGGTAAACGCTGTCTCAACCGCATCTGACGTACCCTGTGCCAGCGCTGTCTGATAATCAGCCACAAGTTTCTGAACCGAAGGTTCGATAATATCCATGAAAGTCGACGGATAGATGCCCATCCAGAGCACGAGAATAACCAGCGGCACGAACAGGGCCGTTTCGCGGGCATTCATGTCCTTGATCGCCATCAGGTCTTCTTTCACCAGCTTGCCAAAGACCACACGGCGATAGAGGTAGAGCATATAGCCGGCCCCCAGCACCATGCCTGTTGCAAGCCCTGCTGCCAGCCAGGTCGATGCCTGATAGGCCCCGACCAGGATCAGGAATTCACCAACGAAGCCACTGGTCCCCGGCAGACCGACAGAGGCCATCGTCATGATCATAAAGATCAGCGCGTATTTCGGCATGCGTTCTACAAGACCGCCGTAGCGGGAGATCTCGCGCGTATGCATCCGGTCATAGATCACGCCAACACAGAGGAACAGCGCGCCAGAAACCAGACCATGGCTCAACATCTGGATAATGGACCCTGAAACCGCCTGCTCATTCACGCTGAATATCGCAGCCGTCACAAAGCCCATATGGGCGATTGAGGAATAGGCGATCAGCTTTTTCATATCTTCCTGAACAAGGGCCACCAGCGAGGTGTAGATCACCGCGATAACCGACAGGAAGAACACAAGATCCGAGAAGTAGGCCGACGCATCGGGGAACATCGGCAAAGAGAAGCGCAGGAAGCCATATCCCCCCATCTTCAGGAGAACACCGGCCAGAATGACAGAGCCCGCCGTTGGCGCCTCCACATGGGCGTCCGGCAGCCAGGTATGGACAGGCCACATCGGCACCTTCACCGCGAAAGATGCGAAGAAAGCCAGCCAGAGCCAGAGCTGAAGATCCGCATCAAATGGATGGGCCATCAGCCCCTCGATAGAGGTGGTTCCCGCCTGCCAATACATTACCAGGATGGCGACCAGCATCAGGACCGATCCCAGCAGGGTATAGAGGAAGAACTTGAACGCGGCATAGATACGACGCTGCCCGCCCCAAACCCCGATGATCAGGAACATCGGGATCAGGACACCTTCGAAGAAGATGTAGAACACCACGATATCGAGCGAACAGAACATCCCCACCATCATGGTTTCCAGCACTAGGAAGGCGATCATATATTCGCGAACGCGTGTCTTGATGGCCTCCCAACTGGCCAGGATACAGATCGGGGTCAACAAGGTAGAAAGCAGAACAAACCAGATTGAGACCCCATCAACACCCATCACGTAATTGATGTTGAAGGCCGGAATCCACTGAACCGTTTCCACCATCTGGAAATCGGCCTCTGCCCTATCGAAACGGGCATAGACCAGAAGCGAGACAACAAACGTGGTGAGTGAGGTGAACAGAGCTGCCCAGCGCGCATTGCGTGCGACGTCTTCCTCATCCCCCCGGATCAGGACCAAGATAACGAGTGCCCCTACCAGAGGCAGAAACGTTGTCAGTGACAGCCAGCCAAAACCTTCGAACATACCCTAGACGCTCCTAATCCGGCTTAGCCTGAGAAAACATACCATGTGACGAAGACGACAACGCCGATCAGCATGGCAAATGCATAGTGGAAGACATAGCCGGTTTGCAGCGCACTTGTTCCGCGCGACACGGCCGAGGTTGTGTTTGCGACCCCATCAGGACCCAGCGCATCAATCGTGCCCTGATCCCCGTTTTTCCAGAACAGGCGACCAATGGCGAATGCCGGGCGGACGATGATCGCGTCATACAACTCGTCGAAATACCACTTGTTCAGAGAGAAGCGATAAACAGGCCCAAGCGATTTGGCGTAGCCATTGGCACTTCCAGGCTGTTTGACATAGATAACCCAGGAAAGTCCCAGCCCCGCAAGCCCGACCGCCAGTGGCGCAACCTTGACCCAGATCGGCACATGATGCGCATTCTCGAGGGCCGGATGGCTATCCAGGATCAGGATCGATGTGCCCCAGAACTCTGTCATCGTGTCGCCGACAAAACTGTTATAGAAGACGCCGCCCGCGAGCACCGACCCGATCACCAGGATCACCAGAGGGGCCCACATGACAAACGGGCTTTCATGGACATGGGCCAGGGTCTTTTCATCGCAACGCGGCGTGCCATGGAAAGTCATGAACAGCAGGCGACCAGAATAGAACGCCGTCATGAAAGCAGCGACCAGTCCCAGCCAGAATGCAAACATCCCGGGCCCGGTATAGGCGCCATACGCCGCCTCCAGAACAATGTCTTTTGAGAAGAATCCCGCAAAGCCGATCGGTGTTCCCGGTATCCCGAAGCCCATAAGCGCCAGCGAACCGATCCACATGAATGCGTAGGTGATCGGGATCATCTTATAAAGACCGCCCATCTTGCGCATATCCTGTTCGTCGGACATGGCGTGGATGACGGAACCCGCGCCCAGGAACAGCAAAGCCTTGAAGAACGCATGGGTCATAAGGTGGAACATGGCTGCTGGATAGGCGGAAACGCCCGCGGCAAAGAACATGTAACCCAGCTGCGAGCATGTCGAATAGGCAATGACGCGCTTGATATCGGTCTGTGTCAGGCCAATTGTTGCGGCAAAGAACGCGGTTGATGCACCCACGATCGTGACCACAGTCAGCGCAAAATCCGAATACTCAAAAACCGGCGAAAGACGGCACACCATAAAGACGCCGGCGGTCACCATGGTCGCTGCATGGATCAGCGCGGAAACCGGTGTCGGCCCTTCCATCGCGTCGGG
Organism: Alphaproteobacteria bacterium; assembly: GCA_963691885.1. Classification (GTDB taxonomy): domain Bacteria; phylum Pseudomonadota; class Alphaproteobacteria; order UBA8366; family Aestuariispiraceae. The sequence goes on along the minus strand of OY829843.1, from coordinate 4,012,009 downwards.
CAACCAGGTGTGCAGCCCCAACTGCGCCGACTTGCCCATCGCGCCCAGGAACAGCAGCAGGGCCACAATCGTGATTGCGTGAAACTCGACGCCGAGGAAGACCAGTGTTGCATCGGCAAGGCCCGGGATTGCCGCAAAGATCGTGTCCAGCTCTACCGAACCGGTCAGCACAAACATCGCAAAAATGCCCAGCGCAAAGCCGAAGTCACCAACACGGTTAACGAGGAACGCTTTGATGGCCGCCGCGCAAGCGGTTGGTTTGTGGAACCAGAACCCGATGAGCAGGTAAGAGGCAACGCCCACCCCTTCCCAGCCGAAGAACATCTGGACGAGGTTGTCCGCGGTGACCAGGGTCAGCATCGCAAAGGTGAAGAAGCTGAGATAGGCAAAGAACCGCGAAATCGCCGGGTCATGATGCATATAACCGATGGAATAGATATGCACCACCGTACTGACCGTGGTGACCACAATCAGCATAACAACCGTCAGCGTGTCGATTTTCAGTGCCCAATCAAACTCAAACGCCCCTGAGGCCACCCAGGTGAACAGCGTCACGGTATAATTCTTGGTCTCGAGCGTGACATCAAAGAACAGGATCCAGGACAGGATCGCGGCAATGCCGACAAATACACAGGTAACCCCCTGTGAGCCCTTGTCCCCCAGATACCGCCCGAAGAACCCGGCGATGATAGCGCCGGCAAGCGGCAGGAATACGATAGCAGCTTCCATAACGATCCGACCCTACCCTAGCCCTTCATCGAGTTGATATCGTCAACCGCGATAGAGGCACGGTTGCGGTAATAAACGACCAGAATGGCCAGACCGATTGCCGCCTCAGCAGCAGCCACAGTCAGCACGAACATCGCGAAAATCTGTCCCACCAGATCCTGCAGATGGGTCGAAAAACTCACCAGATTGATATTGACCGCAAGCAGCATCAGTTCGATCGACATCAGAATGATGATGACGTTCTTGCGGTTGAGAAAAATACCCGTCAAACCCAGTGTAAACAGGATCGCCGCGACGGTCAGATAGTGGGCCAGGCCGATTTCCATCATCAGATCCCACTCCCCGTCGGTACTTTGACAACCTTCACTTCATCGGCAGAGCTGCGATAGACCTGATCGGCAATGCGTTGCCGTTTGACCCCTTCACGGGACCGCAGCGTCAGGACAATAGCGCCCACCATGGCAACCAGCAGAACCATGCCGGCCCCCTGGAACAGATAGACATATTTCGTGTAGATGATGTTCCCGATGGCCTCAGTGTTGGTGACGCTGCCATCAAGCACAATGGGTGCTGCCCGTGAGGACAGTGGATCGCTGCCAAAGACCCAGGATCCACCGATCAAGACCAATTCGGCCAGCAGAACCAGACCAATGGCCCCGCCAATCGGGATATATTGGGCAAATCCCTCTCGCAATTTCTGGAAATTAACATCCAGCATCATGACAACGAACAGGAACAGCACCGCCACCGCGCCGACATAGACAATCACCAGGATCATCGCCAGGAATTCCGCGCCCTGCAGGACGAAGAGCCCGGCGGCGTTAAAGAATGCCAGGATCAGGAACAGGACCGAATGGACCGGGTTTCGGGACGTGATTACCATCACGCCGCAGGCCACCGTCACAGCGGCAAACAGATAGAAGGCCAAAGCCACTACGCTCATTATGTCCCCCGTCCCTTCAAAAGCCGCTGCGACCAATCCTGCAGCGACCCGTTACTTACAAACCCGGTGCAACCGCCTCAGCGGTATGGTGCATCCTGGGTCAAATTCGATGCGATTTGTGTTTCCCAGCGTTCGCCATTCTCAAGCAGCTTCTGCTTGTTGTAGAACAGCTCCTCGCGGGTTTCTGTCGCAAACTCAAAATTCGGTCCTTCAACGATCGCATCCACCGGGCAGGCTTCCTGACAGAAGCCGCAATAGATGCATTTCGTCATGTCGATGTCATAGCGTGTGGTGCGCCGGGACCCGTCCGAACGCGGTTCGGCCTCAATCGTTATGGCCTGTGCCGGACAGACGGCCTCGCATAATTTGCAGGCAATGCAGCGCTCTTCGCCATTCGGATACCGGCGCAGCGCATGTTCACCCCGGAAACGCGGCGAAAGCGGCCCTTTTTCATAGGGGTAGTTGATCGTGTGTTTCGGCTTGAACATGGTTTTCAGTGTCAGGGCCATACCCGACACCAATTCCCCAAGCAGGAACGACCGTGCAACCTTATCAAGTCCAGCCATCAGTTGGTCATCCTTGCAAGATCAGGTTTCAACAACATTACTTCATCACCCCTCGATCACGGCAACAAATCGAAAAACACAAGCACGCCCGCGGTCGCAACAACCCAGAACAACGAGAATGGCAGGAACACTTTCCATCCCAGACGCATCAACTGGTCATAGCGGTAGCGCGGGAATGTGGCCCGCACCCACAGGAAACAGAAAAGGACAAAGGCGATCTTCAATCCAAACCAGATCACACCGGGGATCCAGTTGAACGGCGCGATGTCCAGCGGTGGCAGCCACCCGCCCAGGAACAGGACAGCTGTCATACCACTCATCAGGATCATGTTTGCGTATTCACCCAGGAAGAACAGCGCAAAGGTCATAGACGAATATTCAACGTTATAGCCGCTGACCAGTTCTGCTTCCGCTTCCGGCAAATCGAACGGTGCGCGGTTTGTCTCAGCCAATGCAGAGATGAAGAAGATCACAAACATCGGAAACATCGGTATGCAGAACCAGACCGTCCGCTGCGCCTCAACCACTTCCGAAAGGTTCAAAGAACCGACCACCAGCAAAACAGATACGATCACGAAACCAAGCGATACTTCGTAACTTACCATCTGGGCCGCAGACCGCAGGGCCCCCAGAAACGCGTATTTTGAGTTCGACGCCCAACCCGCCATGATGATCCCGTACACGCCAAGCGACGAAATCGCGAAGAGATACAGGATTCCGACATTGATATCGGCCAGAACCCAGCCTTCATCAAACGGGATGACCGCCCAGGCCACCATGCTAAGGATAAAGGTCAGCATCGGCGCAAAGACAAACAGGAAGGGGTTGGCACCCGCCGGAATAATCGTTTCCTTCAGGAACAGCTTTACTGCATCCGCAATCGGCTGAAGCAGGCCAAACGGGCCAACAACGTTCGGGCCCTTACGCAGCTGCATCCAGCCGATCACCTTGCGCTCGGCCAGTGTCAGATAGGCGACCGAGATCATGATCGGCAGCATAATGCAGAGGATGTAGACAACGATGGTCAGGGTCGGCAGGGCATAACCCGACCACCAGACGCCTTCGAACCAGGTTTGTGTATTAACCATGTGTCCCTGTCCCCTGTTCTGCGTCGGCCTCATCACCGCCATTAACGATGACACGTGTGCATTCCGCCATCGTTTCTGATGCCCGGCTGATCGGGTCGGTGATGTAGAAGTTCTCAATCGGTGAGGTGAATGCGGCGGCATCCATGTCGCCCGCTTCGCCGAAAGCGCCCCAATCGGCGGCCATTACCTGATCAATCCGGGTCATATGCGGATGCGCCGCATGGATCGTTTTACGCAGATCCGCCAGATTGTCATAGGGCAGGGTTTTGCCGAGCGCATCTGACAGGGCCCGGATAATGGTCCAGTCCTCACGCGCGTCCCCGGGCGGGAAGGCGGCGCGACGCGCCATCTGAACCCGGCCCTCTGTATTCACATAAATCCCGGGTTTCTCTGTATAAGCCGACCCCGGCAGGATCACATCGGCAACATGGGCACCCTTGTCGCCATGGTGTCCCTGATAGATCACGAACGCGTCTTTGAGTTTCTCCGCGTCGATCTCATCCGCGCCAAGCAGGTAGACAACCTTCATGGAACCGGAGGCAGCGCCACTTACGATCTCTGCGGCGTCCTTGCCCCCCTCACCCGGGACAAACCCGATATCGAGTCCGCCCACGCGACTTGCGGCGGTGTGAAGAATATTGAACCCGTTCCAGTCGCCTTCAACCATGCCGGTTGCCTCAGCCAGTGCATGGGCCGAAGCCAGCACAGCGGCACCATCCGCGCGGGAGATCGCACCGGCACCCAGGATCACCATGGGGTGCTCAGCCTTTTTCAGGACCTCCAGGAATGGATGTTTTCCGGATACCAGATCAGACAGGGTTTCCGGCCCTGCCCCCAGATACTCGGCATCATAGGTCAGATCGACCTGCGGGCCGATGACACCGACATTCAGCTTACCGGCTAGCCAGGTCTTGCGAATACGCGCATTGATGATCGGCGCTTCCCAACGGGGGTTGGTACCCACGAGCAGGATTGCATCAGCCTCTTCAATCCCGGCAATTGTGCTGTTGAACAGATATGAAGCGCGTTTCGTTGCATCCAGTTTGGCCCCGTCCTGACGGCAATCGAGGCTTGTCACGCCAAAACGGCCCATCAGGTCTTTGAGTGCGAACATGGATTCCACATCGCATTGATCGCCCGCTATCACCCCGATTTCAGAGGGCTGAACAGAGGAAACCTTCTCGGCAATCGCCTTGAACGCGGTGCCCCAATCGCTGGCGGCCAGTTTGCCATTGTCACCCCGCACAAAGACCTTGTCCAAACGGCGTTTGCGCAACCCGTCACAGGCATAACGGGATTTGTCTGAAATCCATTCTTCATTCACGTCCTCATTGAGACGCGGAAGAATACGAAGTACCTCATTGCCCCGCGCATCGACCCGGATATTGGATCCGACGGCATCCATAACATCGATGGATTCTGTCTTCTTCAATTCCCACGGACGGGCGTTGAATTGATAGGGACGAGATGTCAGCGCACCAACGGGACAGAGGTCAATCACATTGGCCGAAAGTTCACTTGCAACCGCCTGTTCAAGGCTGGAAATCTCAGCCGATTCGCCCCGGTTCAGAAGGCCAATACCATCAACACCCGCCACTTCAGAGACGAAGCGTACGCAACGCGTACAGTGGATGCAGCGGGTCATGATCGTGTTGATCAGGGGCCCCATATACTTGTCTTTGACCGCGCGTTTGTTCTCTTCAAAGCGCGACCCCTCATGGCCATACGCCATGGCCTGGTCCTGCAGGTCACACTCCCCGCCCTGGTCACAGATCGGACAATCCAGCGGGTGGTTGATCAGAAGGAATTCCATAACACCGTTGCGGGCCTTCTTGACCATTTCGCTCTCGGTGGAAACCTCCATGCCGTCGCCAGCAGGCAAAGCGCAGGATGCCGCCGGTTTCGGCGGACCAGGTTTCACCTCAACCAGACACATCCGGCAGTTTCCCGCGACCGACAAGCGCTCATGGTAGCAGAAACGCGGCACTTCAACGCCGGCCTGTTCACAGACCTGCAGAACCGTCATTCCCTGCTCGAACTCGACTTCCTGACCGTTAATTTTAAGTGTCGGCATCGACCCTCATTTCCCCACAATTACGCCAGTTCGGCTCTATTCCGCTGCAACCTGTTGACCGGGACCAGAGGTTCCCGACATGGATACTGATTTCCGGTTCCGGATCCGGGCGACAATCTCATCCCGGAAATGCCGGACAAGCCCCTGAACAGGCCAGGCCGCCGCATCCCCAAGCGCACAAATTGTGTGGCCCTCAATCTGTTTAGAAACCTCGATAAGCATATCGATCTCGGCTTCTTCGGCTTCACCGCGAACAAGGCGTTCCATAACCCGCCACATCCAGCCCGTCCCTTCGCGGCACGGTGTGCACTGACCACAGCTTTCATGCTTGTAGAAATAGCTGAGACGGGCGATCGCCTTGATGATGTCGGTGGATTTATCCATCACGATCACGGCCGCCGTGCCGAGGCCGGATTTATGCTCTTTCAAGGCGTCAAAATCCATCAGGACATCATCACAGATGTCCTTTGGCAACAGCGGCACTGACGAGCCACCCGGAATGACGGCCAGAAGGTTGTCCCAGCCACCGCGAACCCCGCCGCATTGTTTTTCAAGCAATTCTTTCATCGGGATGGAAAGCGCTTCTTCCACGTTACAGGGTTTGTTCACGTGACCTGAGATACAGAACACTTTGGTTCCGGCGTTGTTTTCGCGCCCAAAGCTGGAGAACCAAGCCGCGCCACGACGCAGGATGGTCGGCGCAACGGCGATGGATTCCACATTGTTCACGGTTGTCGGACAGCCATAGAGGCCTGCCATCGCCGGGAATGGTGGTTTCAGACGTGGCTGACCCTTCTTGCCTTCCAGGCTTTCAAGCAGAGCTGTCTCTTCACCACAGATATAGGCCCCTGCCCCATGGTGAATGTAGACGTCACAGTCATAACCGGATTTGCAGGCGTTCTTGCCGATCAAACCCGCTTCATAAGCTTCCTTGACGGCGGCCTCTAACACCCTGTATTCAAGGCGGTATTCCCCGCGGATATAAATATAGGCCGCGACCGCCCCCATGCCGACACAGGCGAGCAAACATCCCTCGATCAGTTTATGGGGATCATTGCGCATGATCTCCCGGTCTTTACAGGTGCCAGGCTCTGATTCATCGGCATTGACGACCAGATAGGATGGCCGGTCCGGGCTGGTTGCTTTCGGCATGAATGACCATTTCATACCGGTCGGGAAACCCGCGCCACCACGACCGCGCAGGCCGGATGCCTTCATTTCCTCAACGATTTTCTCACGGCCAAGCTCGATCAGCGCCTTTGTGTTGTCCCAGTCGCCCCGCGCCCGCGCGCCCTCAAGGTTCCACGGATGATACCCATAGAGATTGGTAAAGATGCGGTCTTTATCTTCAAGCAACATGGATCAGTTCCCCCCGCCAGATGTCATTGACGGTGCATTAGGTGCATCAGCGGTCTGTGGTGCAGGCCCCGTGGTAAGCGTGAGCGGACCACCCTCTGGCTCAGAAGTGACACGGCCGATCTGACTGCCAATCTTGGCCTCACCACCGCCTTTGAGGGTTTCCATCACCGAAATCAGGGTTTCAGGAGTCAGATCCTCGTAATAATCATCGTTGATCTGAACCATTGGCGCGTTGCAGCAGGCCCCGAGACACTCAACCTCTGTCAGGGTAAACATGCCGTCCTCTGTGGTCTGGCCATGTCCGATCCCGAATTTCTCGGCAACCGCCTCCATCAGGGCCTCGGCCCCGCGCAGCATGCAGGGCGTCGTGCCGCAAAGCTGAACGTGGAAAAGGCCAACCGGCTTCAGGTTCACCATGGTGAAGAAACTGGCGACCTCCATCACGCGGATATAAGGCATATCGAGCATTTCTGCGATTTTCCGCATTGCCGCCTCGGTCACATAGTGACCGCCCTCGTGGTTCTGCTCCTGCGCCTGAAACAACAGGGCGAGAACCGCCGACTGGCGACGCTCATAGGGATATTTCGCGATATTGCGTTCTGCCTCTGCGAGGAATTCGCCGGTAAATTCAAAAGTTTCAGCACTCATCGGTCAATCTCACCAAACACAACATCCATGGCCCCAAGGACCGCGACTGAATCCGCCAACATATGCCCCTTGCAGACGTAATCCATCGCCTGCAGATGGGCAAAGCCCGGTGCCCTGATCTTGCAACGATAGGGTTTGTTCGTGCCATCCGAGATCAGATAGACCCCGAACTCGCCCTTGGGCGCTTCTACAGCGGTGTAGGTTTCCCCCGCAGGCACGTGGAACCCTTCCGTGTAGAGCTTGAAGTGGTGGATCAAGGCCTCCATGGAGCGCTTCATGTCGCCGCGCGATGGCGGCCCCACCTTGCCGTCTTCAGTCATAACAGGGCCCGTCGGCATTTCATTCAGGCATTGCTTGATGATGCGCAAGGACTGCCGCATCTCTTCCACCCGCACGAGGTAACGGCTGTAGCAATCCCCGGTTTTCCCGACCGGAACGTCAAAATCCATATCGGCATAAACATCATAGGGTTGCGCCTTACGCAGGTCCCAGGCAATGCCGGATCCACGGAGTACAGGGCCCGTGCAGCCCCAGGCCATGGCATCTTCCGGTGTGATGATGCCGATATCGACGGAACGCTGCTTGAAGATCCGGTTTTCGGTTAGCAGCGCTTCCATGTCATCAATGAATTTTGGGAAATTCTCCGCCCATTCCATGATCTGATCGGCCATACCGGCCGGCATATCCTGGTGAACGCCGCCGACGCGATAATAGGCCGCGTGCAGGCGGGCCCCACAGACCCCTTCATAGAATTCCATCAGCTTTTCACGTTCTTCAAACGCCCAGAGCATCGGTGTCATCGCACCAACATCAAGGCCGTATGCGGGCACGTTAAGCAGATGGTTCAGCACACGGGAAATTTCGGCAAAGAGAACGCGGATATACTGACCCCGTTTCGGTGCCTCAATACCCAGCAGTTTCTCGGCCCCCAGGACAAAGGCATGTTCCTGACACATCGGCGCGACGTAGTCGAGCCGGTCGAAATAGGGCATCGCCTGGAGGTATGTTTTATACTCGATCAGTTTTTCGGTGCCGCGATGCAGCAGGCCAATATGGGGATCCAGGCGTTCAACAATCTCGCCATCCATCTCCATGACCATGCGCAGAACGCCGTGAGCCGCAGGGTGCTGTGGCCCGAAATTCAGCGTCAGCGTCTTGATCGTCGGGTCTTCGGGCTGGCCACTCAGGCTGGTTGCGACTTCCGCACTCATGCGCCCTCTCCTTCACCGGCTTCGGCCTTTTCATCGCCAGGCAGCGTTCTGGTCATACCTTCCCAGGGCGACAGGAAATCAAACTTTCGGAAATCCTGGGTCAGCTTCACAGGCTCATAGACAACCCGGCGCTCTTCATCGTCGTAGCGCACTTCGACATGGCCGGTCAGCGGAAAATCCTTGCGTAGCGGATGCCCTTCAAACCCGTAATCGGTCAGGATGCGGCGCAGATCCGGATGGCCGGAAAAGAAAACGCCATACATGTCCCAGACTTCGCGCTCAAACCAGTTCGCCGACGGCCAGACCCCGGTCACGCTGGGCACAGGGGTTTCCTCGTCGGTCATCACCTTCAGCCGGATACGCAAATTATGTTTGGGGCTCAACAGGTTATAGACGACATCAAAGCGTTTTTCCCGCTCCGGATAATCGACCCCACAGACGTCACTGCAGATCTTGAACAGGCAATTGGGATCGTCACGGCAGAACTTGGAAAACTTGACGATGGCATGTGCCTCAACCGTTACAGACAGTTCGCCCAGTGCAACATCGCAAGCGACCACATCGCCCGAGAATGTTGAACTGATCAACTCACGCAAATCCAAGAGAGCTTCTGTTCTTTCGTCCATCTTGCATCCGGTCTTTCGTAATCAAACCTGCTTCAAACTTTGCTTTGCCGACCTATCGGGCAATTGTTCCCGTCCGGCAAATCTTCTTCTGCAGCTGCAACACCCCATACAGCAAAGCCTCCGCCGTTGGTGGGCAACCCGGCACGTAAACATCAACGGGGACAACCCGGTCACAACCGCGAACCACCGCATAGGAATAATGGTAATAGCCCCCGCCATTGGCGCAGGACCCCATTGAAATCACCCAGCGCGGCTCAGCCATCTGGTCATAAACCTTGCGCAATGCCGGGGCCATTTTGTTGGTAAGCGTTCCAGCCACGATCATAACATCGGATTGACGGGGCGAACCGCGCACAACAACACCAAACCGATCGAGGTCGTAGCGCGGCATATAGGCGTGGATCATCTCCACAGCGCAGCAGGCCAGACCGAACGTCATAGGCCACATCGAACCGGTCCGGGCCCAGTTTGCGAGCTTGTCAAAATTGGCAACGACGAAGCCTTTGTCCTGCAATTCATCGGTAACCGTCTTGATGGCAGCATTTTGCGCTGCACCCGGGGCAAGAGGCCCCGTCATATCGCCGGCGATCACTGACATTTATTTCTCCTAAAACCAGACAGGCAGTTAAAGAAAGACGCTCGAAAACCCTGCTCCGAAACGCTTATTCCCACTCCAGCGCGCCCTTGCGCCATTCATAAATGAAACCAATCGTCAAAATGCCGAGGAACACGACCATCGACCAAAACCCGAACATCCCGATTTCCCCGAGCGATACAGCCCAGGGGAAAAGGAACGCGACCTCAAGATCGAAGATGATGAACAGAAGGGTGACGAGATAAAACCGGACATCAAACCGAGACCTGGCGTCATCGAACGCTTCAAAGCCACATTCATAAGCAGAGAGCTTTTCAGAGTCCGGGCGTTGCCGTGCGACAACCATGCTGCCCAGGATCAGCGCTGTCGCCAATCCCGTCGCAATCCCGAGAAAGACAAGAATTGCAAAATACTCGCGGAGCAATTCTTCCATTTTTTTCTCCCCAGGGCCTGCACCAGGTTCAGGCGGCCCCCTTTTGCTACCCCGAAAACGCAACTACTATAAAATCTTACCCGCGTCTCGCAAGCACCAAACGGTCTCGCTGTGACGAATACGCGCAGTTACGATACCTCTGAAACGTGTCGCTTCAAACCGCCAAAAACCGCAAAAATCTCACAAACCATACATTAGCAAGCGGTGTAAGATATCTGAGTTTTGATTTTAAGCTTTGTGTTGTCCCCCGACAGGTTTCTTCGCATCTGCAAAAACAGATAAAAGGCAGCCCCTTATGGCAACAGCCACCCTGTTTTTCAATGCCTTCTAGAGGGCTGATTTAGATTTTTCGCGAACTATCCACGAACTGCAGACTTCCCGTCCGAGCAACAAGACCGTGGAAGCGATACGTGTTATTCTTCATGGTCGAAATGGCACTGAAAACCAGCTCTTATGAGAATCGGCGGAGCTATATGAAACAGGCGGCTCACAGAAAAACAAAACGCCATCGGACGGATCAATGGCGAATTAGAAGATCTTTGGTATGTAATTGCCACTCTCCTGGGAAAGTGGCGCGAGCGACGGGACTCGAACCCGCGACCTCCGGCGTGACAGGCCGGCATTCTAACCAACTGAACTACGCCCGCATATGGTGGCAGGTTGCCCTGCTCTGTAGTCCAGCGTGGTGTAATCCGCGCCCCCCTTACTGTCAAGCAAAGCAACCTCGATTATTCCAAAAAAATGAAGATCGCGGTTTGGAGCGTGTGTTTGGTTTGCAGGATCACGTTTGGAGCGTCGCTGGCGCTTCATAGAAGGGAAAGCCGGCAAGATATCAGCCATGAAAAAAGGCGCCCAAACCAGACGCCTTCCTCATTGTTTATGTTTCGATCTGGCAGATCTTATGCGCGGTGCCTGCGACGCCAACGGATCAAACCAAATCCCCCAAGCCCAAGCGCCAGAAGCGGCAGTGCACCGGGCAGCGGGACAGCTGATATCGTGCCGGTAAACCCAGCCAGCTTGAATTCGTCGTTCCCGTATTTCTGATCATAGAAATTGGTGAAGTTTTCACCGGAAAATGCGATGTACTGGAAAGCGGTGGTGTTATCCAACGGGTTCAGGTCAACATCGGATTCTTCAGAGGTCAGCAGCAGGCTATCTACAATCGCGTTGTAAACATCATCGTTCGACGTGTCCGACAATTCACCGTCAAGGTTGAACGCATAGGCGTAAACGTCATCATTCGTCTCGCCGACGCTTTTGACGCCGTAACGCTTACATCCTCACCAGGTCCAGCGCTTGCAATAGTATTTGGTGCGGGTTTGGTTCAGAAAGTTGAATTCGGCGCTCACGGGGATCCAGTTGGGACCGCCCAGATCGAGAACAAGGAAATCAACCATGTAACGGTTGTCGATCTGATGATCGCCGTCACCATTGCCCTGGACACCGATACCATATCCATTGCCGATATAAAGATCCGCATTCAGAATATCAAAATCATCGCCATGATATGACGTGTAGCGCTTTTGATAGGCACTCAACGTAACTTCGCTTTCACCATCGGTGGAGCTGAAAACTGCGGTCTGGGATGTAGGTGACTCGAGGAAGGACAGATTATCCAGGTCGAATGTTGTCGTCGCGGCCATGGCCGCTGAGCCGAACAGGGCCGAAAGACCCGTGGCAAGAACCAACCGTCCGAAATTCTTTGCGATACTCATATTACTCACACCTGACACCCGAAATTGCATAACGCAAAGGCTGTGTGCTGAATATCAGCCTACACACCCTTCCCCTCGACAATGTGGATATCAGTCAGCAACTGTCGAGACCATAGACAGGGATGGTCAGATTGTTAACGAATGCTCCCATTTTGCAGGGTTAACAACAGTCTGGGTAACACCAACAACGCGTGGTTCTGCGCGGCGTGTGAGTAAAAATGAGAAATTCGCCCTAATTCAGCCTCTCAAAACTGAAGAGAATCGTGTCAAAGATCCCGCTTTTTTCCCCTTCAAAACCGGTTGGTTCAAACTCACCTCGCAGTGTCGGTCGCCCCCGCCAGCCGACCGATTTATACTTCATCGAGAACTGACCACCCTCAGCAATGTTCAGGTCAATATCCAGATTGTTAGAGCGATCACTGGTGAGTGATCCCTTAAACTTCCCGCCCCGGACCGTGACGACCGTTTCGACTGCCTCTCCGATACTGCTAAAGCCCTGTTGCCACGGGCCTGTAGAGCCTCGTAAGATCTTGGCAAAGAACTTGTCGCCATCGTAGGGATGTGCCGGTGTTGCGTTGAGTGCGGCAATCTGGGGCGCATAGCCGTTTTCAAACCGGTTCTGCGCGATAGAGGCAAAGGTACCATCCGGATACCGGTCCAGATAGAGCTTGTAATCCGACTTGTCCTGGCTGTTCCGGATGCTGTTCCAGAAGGCAATCTCTTCCTGCCCGCTGGCAGCGCTGCGGGTATCTTGAGAACTGCCAGCGCTATTATTCAATCCGGCCAGACGCGCGCGCGCCAGATCGGCAAAAATGCCGTCTGGATGTTTCGCAAGGAAGGTCTCAAAAAGCGCCGGGTCCGTTGAACCCTGGATCCCGTCCCAGAGCTGGCGTTCCGCCTCCATCTCAGCCCGCAATTGCCGGTCCGCTGCCCGTTGTTGCAGGCTGGATATGCGCGCCTTCGCGATATCGGCAAACTGGCCGTTCGGATATCTTTCCAGATAGGCTTCGAACGACGCGATATCATCCGACTGCTGGATCGACTGATAGAAAATCAGATCCCCCTGATCCACCGTAGATCGCGGGGCCGCTGTGAGAGAGGCCACCTTCTGTTGAGCCAGATCCGCGAACAACCCACCCGGATAGCGGTCCAGATACCCCTGAAACGCGGCCGGATCACTCATCTGCGAGATCGATTTCCAGTATTCAATCTCGACCGTCTGATCAGCCGGAACAGCGGCAACCTGCTGCGCGGCCTCAACGAAGGAGAACTCCCCGGTCAGGGACGAGCTTTCCCAGGGGACCTGGTCCTCATTGGTGCGTTCCATGACAGAGATCCGCACCCGTTTGAAGACCTGCTCAATCGGAAGACCGGGGGATTTGATCGCGCGGGACAATGCCTGTGTATAGGGGCTGTTCTGTCCGGTCCCGTCAGACGCCACACGACCCGGCGCGGTCGAATAGGCCAGAAGCGTTCCATTCGGTGCATCCATCTTGGCCAGGCCCCGGTCGAGGGATCGGGTTGCAGACTGAAACGGGTTGTTCCGACAGGCGTCCAGGATAACGATATTGAGACGCGCCCCCGCCTGCTCCAACTGGCGCAGCAGGGTGCCCGCCCGCACCGCTTCCAGGTCAATATCAACCTCATCTTCAATCCGGGCCCCAACAGGAATCAGGAAGTTTTCGCCCCGATACTGAACCCCGTGACCGGCATAATAGAAGAGCGCAACCGCGTCCTTCCCGGCTTCTTCAACCTTGCGGGCAAACTTCACCACGGCACGACCCATGGCGCGTTCATCCGCATCAATCTCGGTCATGACATCAAACCCGACATCACCCAGGGTCTTGGCCATCAATTCAGCATCGCGGGCCGGGTTCTTCAAAGGCCCCTCGCTGTACGCCGAATTGCCAATGATAAGGGCAAGGCGTTTTCCGGCATGGGCCGGCGCAACCATACCAGCCGCAAGAATCACAACGATCGACAAAAACATACGCAACATAGAATATCTCATCTTTGTACGTTAACGTTCATTTATATATCGGTAAAGGCGGCGTCAGACCATTTGTCAAAATGTCCCCAAGGGTTGCCTGGTCGTTTTTTGTAACTGAAGAAATCATTTATGCTCCTACCCGGAACCTCCGGAATTTCTGCCTCTCTTGGTATGAGCCTCAATCCGTCAGTCGAACTGAAATCAGGGCCAAGTCTTCCAGTATATTTCCAATCACGAATCAAATTGGTCTAACTTTATCGGAATAAGGTCAAAATTAGATGACCAATGATCCTTTAATTTTTGAAAGACATTGCCGTGAAGTCACCTCCCGTGTTGAAAGCCATGACGACGCCGCTGGCCTCCATATTCGGAAGCGGGTTCCTGGTCATCGTACCGATTCTGGTGGCAGCAGTTGGTCCCTATGCGCCATTTGCGATTCTCGGCGTCTGTGCATTGGCCTATGCGGTGGGCTGTGTCATCCGCTTCAACATTGCACAGGTTGAACCGGTTCTTGAAATAGGACCTGGTTGGTGGACCGTCGCGATGGAGAAGACATCCGACATTGCAATTATAGCCGCCTATGTCATTTCAATCTGTCTTTACCTGCATTTGATGTCGGCCTTCGTTTTGACCGGAATTGGAAAAGACACACCTTTCGCCGAAGACGTGATGACATCCTGCGTCATTGTTTTGATAGTCGGGATCGGCCTGATCAAAGGGTTGGATCGGTTGGAGGCCCTCGAAAAGTGGGCCCTGTACGCAACACTGATCACGATAGCCCTGCTTCTGGGAAGTTTTGCCTCTCACGATATAGCGGTATTGACCGCCGACGCTGGTATGCTGCTTGTGGACTGGCCGGGGCACGGTTTCTGGGAAGTTCTAACAGTGCTCGCCGGAACTCTAATCGTTGTGCAAGGTTTTGAAACGACCAGGTATCTCGGTAGCACCTATCCTGCCGATGTCCGCATCCAGGCTTCTCGGTGGTCGCAAATACTCTCCTCCGGCGTCTACATCACATTTGTCCTGGTGGCGACACCGATCGTGTATCTGTTGGACGGGTCCTATGGTGATAACAGCCTTGTTGCCCTCACCCGAGCCATCGTCCCTTTCATGCTCGCGCCGCTGATCGCCGCGGCTGCGCTCAGCCAATTTTCAGCCGCCGTCGCCGACACAATCGCCGGGCTGGGTAACTTGAAAGAAGTAGCGGCAAGCAAAATCTCAACAAGGGCCGGTTATCTTTTGATCGGCAGTACGGCGCTTATCATCACCTGGTCGGCGAGCACCCTTGAACTCATTGCTTTCGCGTCGCGATCCTTTGCGCTGTATTATCTGCTTCAATGCCTTGTTGCGATTACCGTAGCGCGGTCCAAACACCACAAGGCGCTACTGGCGGGGCTTGCCCTGATCCTGGGATTTATCACGGTATTTGCGGTCCCAGCCGGGTAATCGAAAGGCTGACCAGGTCCTGATCAACCAGTTGGAATCCGAGCACAGACCCAAGTTGGCCCGATGCCATAAAGCTCAGGCGCTCAAAAACGCTATATTTCATGGATTTGTCCTTCCTGAGAGATAGCTGACATTTCATTCCGGGGACATGGTTTACACAATTAGGCATTTTGGGGAGAGCCCGGATGCCTTGGAAGGAGTGTAAACCGATGGATGAACGCGTGCGTTTTGTCGCCCGCCTGTTGGAGGGTGAGCAGATGGCGTCACTGTGCCGGGAGTTCGGTATCTCGCGGGTGACGGGGTATAAAATTTTCGAGCGGTATAAGGAATGTGGCGTTGACGGTCTGCATGACCGCAGCCGTCGACCGTATCGGCATGCCAACAAGCTGCCCTATCAGATTGAGCGCTGTATTCTCGGGATCAAGCGGGAGTATCCAACCTGGGGCGCGCCAAAAATCCGCGACAAACTGCTGCGTGCTTTCCCGATCACTAAGCCACCCGCGATCTCAACAGTGCACGCTGTGCTCGACCGCCACGGGTTGGTGGCCCGTCGCAAGCGGCGACGCCACAAAGCCGAAGGCACACCGCTTAGCGCCGCGACGGAAGCAAACGGGTTATGGTGCGCGGATTACAAAGGGGAGTTCCGGCTGGGCAACAGACAGTATTGCTACCCCCTCACGATCACAGATTACCGGACGCGCTATGTGCTGGCCTGCGAGGGACTGGAATCAACCAAATCAGACTTCGCCTTTTCCGTCTTTGAGCGGGTTTTCAAGGAGTTCGGCCTGCCCAAGGCGATCCGTACCGACAATGGCGTGCCCTTTGCCAGCCCACATGCGCTGTTCGGCCTGTCGAAACTGTCGGTCTGGTGGCTCCAGCTCGGGATCGATATCGAACGCATCAAACCCGGCAACCCGCAACAAAACGGACGTCATGAGCGGATGCACCTAACCCTCAAGCAGGAAACAACAAAACCAGCCGCCTTCAACTTCCTGCAGCAACAGGAACGCTTCGACAGTTTCGTCGAGGTTTACAACAATGACCGACCGCATCAGGCACTCGCTGGTGCCTATCCGGGCGAACTCTATACACCCTCGGTCAGGCCTTACGCACCACCTGCAGAGCCAGACTACCCCTTCCATGACAGAACCGTAACCGTCACACGCTGCGGACGTATCTGTATCGGGAAGCGAAAGATCAATCTGAGCCAGGTATTCGCAGGGCAGAAACTCGGCATTCGGGAGGTCGATGACCAGATCTGGCTGGTCTCGTTCATGCACTATGATTTAGGGTTCTTCGATGCCAACGAGAACAGAGTAGAGCCCACTCAAAACCCATTCGCGCCGGACAAGGTGTAAACCATGTCTCCGGTATAATCTGTAAACCATGTCTCCGGTATGGACCATTTTGGTATGGTGGGCGGTGACGGGATCGAACCGCCGACCCTCTCGGTGTAAACGAGATGCTCTGCCAGCTGAGCTAACCGCCCTAGTTGCGTGTGTGCTAAAGCATTCAGCCCAGAGGGTCAATCGGGAAAACTCGAAAAAAGTGGCCGTGGAATCAAAAACCGGTCGCAGGAACTGCGACCGGTCATGAAAAAAGGCGACGTCTTAGTTGACGGCGTCTTTCAGGCCCTTACCGGCCTTGAATTTCGGCTGGTTGGAAGCCGGAATATTGATCTGCTCACCATTGCGTGGGTTACGGCCAACAGATGCTGCGCGTGCAGCAACGCTGAATGTGCCGAAACCGACCAGGCGGACTTCATCGCCCCCTTTAAGTGCGCCGGTGATGCTTTCGAATACGGAATCAACAGCCTTCGTTGCGTCGGCCTTGGACAGACCAGATGAATCAGCAACGGCCGCTACCAGATCATTTTTGTTCACGGTTGAAGCCCCCTTCAATAAAAATGGGATTGATGATTTAATGGGCGATTATCGCCCCTGTGACTGAACAGTGGTTCGATTTCTGAAACCAACAGGCCCAGCAATCACCCTTTCTGATACGTCCAGATACTAGGAGGATTCAGAAAAATGCGTCAAACGAAAAACCCCGGTTTTCTGCGGTTTTTTGTTAAATCTGACAGAGTTTTTCTGTTGCTCTGCACAAAAACAGGCCGGGTTGAAATAAAATAACCCGGCCTGCGTGTTTTCTGTGGATAGCTTTACCCGAAGAGCACGACTCTGAGAAATCAGTGAGCAGTCATGCCCCCCGTATCGCGATCCCCTTCAGCGGCTGCAACTGCGGCTGCCTGCTCGTCTTCCGGTGTCCATTCAATCGGAACAACCGGGCTGACCAAAGCGTGGGACAGCACCTCATCAACCGTCGATACCGGGATGATCTCAATCGCTTCCTTCACATTGTCCGGAATATCGGCGAGATCTTTCTTGTTCTCCATCGGTATCAGAGCCGTCTTGATGCCGCCCCGCAGGGCCGCCAGCAGTTTTTCCTTCAATCCACCGATTGGCAGGACACGGCCGCGCAGGGTCACCTCACCTGTCATCGCAACATCGCGGCGCACCGCAATACCGGACAGGATCGACACCATGCTGGTCACCATGGCGACACCCGCTGACGGTCCGTCTTTCGGTGTCGCGCCTTCAGGCACATGAACATGGATATCCGACTTGTTGAACAAGGTAGGCTTAATGCCCAATGAGGGGGCCCGGCTCTTGATGTAATATTCAGCAGCCTGAATGGACTCCTGCATTACATCGCCCAGTTTCCCGGTCTTTGTCAGCTTGCCCTTACCCGGCACCAGAACAGATTCGATGTTCA
Source organism: Alphaproteobacteria bacterium (assembly GCA_963691885.1). GTDB lineage: Bacteria > Pseudomonadota > Alphaproteobacteria > UBA8366 > Aestuariispiraceae. The sequence goes on along the minus strand of OY829843.1, from coordinate 3,993,811 downwards.
GCAACTCACCGCCCACCTCTGTCCAGGCAAGGCCTGTTACAACACCGAGCTGATCTTCATCTTCAATCTCGCCAAACCGGAAACGCGGCACACCTGCCAGGTCATTCAGGTTTTCCTCAGTGATCTCTACCTTTTCTTCGCCGTCGCCAACGATGATCTTGATCGCTTTGCGGCACAGGCTGGCAATTTCACGTTCGAGGGACCGCACACCTGCTTCCCGTGTGTAAAGACGGATCAGGTTGCGCAAGGCGCCATCGGTAATCGAGAACTCACCATCTTTCAGGCCGTTTTCCTTGATCTGCTTGGTCATCAGGTGACGCTTCGCAATCTCGACCTTTTCGTCCTCGGTATAACCCGGGATACGAATGATCTCCATCCGGTCCAGCAACGGCTGCGGCATGTTCAACGTGTTTGAGGTCGTCACAAACATCACGTCAGACAGATCATAATCCACTTCCAGATAATGATCGTTGAATGTGTTGTTCTGTTCCGGATCCAGCACTTCGAGCAAGGCGGATGACGGGTCACCGCGCCAGTCAGCACCCAGCTTGTCGATTTCGTCCAGCAGGAAGAGCGGATTCGATTTCTTGGCCTTTTTCATGCCCTGAACAACGCGCCCTGGCATCGACCCTATATAGGTCCGGCGATGCCCGCGAATTTCAGATTCGTCGCGCACCCCGCCCAGAGACATCCGAACGAATTCACGCCCAGTCGCCTTTGCAATGGATTTGCCGAGCGATGTCTTCCCGACGCCGGGAGGACCAACAAGACAGAGGATCGGACCTTTCAGTTTCCGGACGCGGACTTGCACGGCCAGATATTCAAGGATCCGCTCTTTCACTTTGTCGAGACCGTAATGATCCTTGTCCAACAAGGTCTTTGCCGCGTTGATATCGCGTTTGACCTTTGAACGCTGTTTCCAGGGAATGCCCAACAACCAATCCAGGTAGTTACGCACGACCGTGGCTTCTGCCGACATCGGGCTCATATTGCGGAGCTTTTTCATCTCCGCCATGGCCTTTTCTTCGGCTTCCTTGCTCAGCTTGGTTTCCTTGATGCGGTCTTCAAGCTCTTGCAACTCGTCCTTGCCGTCTTCCCCCTCGCCCAGTTCTTTCTGAATGGCCTTCATCTGCTCATTCAGATAGTACTCGCGCTGGGTTTTCTCCATCTGACGCTTTACACGGTTGCGGATGCGTTTTTCGACCTGGAGAACGCCAATCTCCCCTTCCATAAGGGAATAGATCTTTTCAAGCCGCTCAACGACAGATTCGATCTCCAGCAATTCCTGCTTATCGGCGATTTTAAGCGCAAGATGCTGTGCAACTGTATCGGCCAGCTTGCCCGGGTCATCGATCTGATTAATGGAGATCAGGACCTCGGACGGAATTTTCTTGTTCAGCTTGATATACTGCTCAAATTGGGTGACGACGGCGCGACCAAGCGCTTCCAACTCGTCATCGGTCCCATCCGAACCGTCCACCGCGACCGCATTAGCCTGAAAGAATTCCGGCTTGTCAGTGAAGCTGGTGATCTTTGCGCGATGCGATCCTTCAACCAGGACCTTGACCGTGCCATCCGGTAATTTCAGAAGCTGCAACACCGTGGCGACAGTTCCGACCATGTAAATATCATCGGGTTTCGGGTCGTCTTCACCGGCATTCTTCTGGGTTACCAGCAGAATTTGTTTGTCGTCTTTCATGACGTCTTCGAGGGCACGGACAGATTTTTCCCGACCAACAAAGAGCGGCACGATCATGTGGGGAAACACAACGATATCCCTGAGGGGCAATACCGGGTATGTCACACCGTTGGGTACGTCAGACATATTTTTCTCATCCATCTATGATGACGCTGAAAGCCGCCATCAGGTTTAAATTGAAAGGCCCAAACGGCGCCTTTGCATTTTGGTCAACCGGATCACTTGAGTGCTCTATTCTGTCGAGATTCACAAGACTGCTGCGAGCCATTGACCCAGAAAAACCCACTATTAAGGTGGCTCTCTGCGCGTTCAATTCAAGGGAAAATCATCGCCTTAAGCCAAGGAATCACCCGGGGGCCGATTCGCCCCCGATCCACGCAAAAGCATACGGCAAGGCAATGCAATACAACGCGCCGAGCCTTCGATCAGCCCAAGCAGAAAATCAGGATGCGGACCCGACGTCGTCACGACGCTCTGCATAGATGTAAAGCGGTTCGGCCCGGCCCTCAACAACCTCACGGTTGATCACTACTTCCTCAACCCCTTCCAGACCCGGCAGTTCATACATCGGGTCAAGCAGGATTGCTTCCATAATTGATCTCAGACCACGGGCACCGGTTTTGCGGGCAATCGCCTTGTCGGCAACTGCTTTCAGGGCATCTGCCGTGAACTCCAGACGAACATCTTCCATCCCAAAGAGGCGCTGATACTGTTTGACCAGCGCATTGCGCGGTGTGGTCAGAATATCAACGAGCGCATCCTCATCCAGATCCATCAATGTCGCCAGAACCGGAACACGACCGACGAATTCAGGAATAAGGCCAATTTTCAGAAGATCTTCTGGCTCAATTTCCATCAGCAGGTCCCCGACCTGACGCTGGTCTTCGTCCCGGACGTCTGCGCCAAAGCCGATTGCAGACCCCTTACCCCGTTGAGAGATAATTTTCTCCAAACCGGCAAACGCACCGCCGCAAATGAACAGGATATTGGTTGTATCGACCTGCAGGAATTCCTGCTGCGGATGCTTGCGACCGCCCTGCGGTGGAACCGAGGCAACCGTGCCTTCCATAATTTTCAGCAGCGCCTGCTGGACGCCCTCACCCGACACATCTCGTGTTATCGAAGGGTTGTCAGACTTTCTGCTGATTTTATCGACCTCATCGATATAGACGATGCCGCGCTGGGCCCGTTCCACATTGTAATCCGCCGACTGAAGCAGCTTCAGGATAATGTTCTCGACATCCTCCCCGACATAACCGGCCTCTGTCAGTGTCGTGGCATCCGCCATGGTAAAGGGCACATCCAGGATACGCGCCAGCGTCTGCGCAAGCAGTGTCTTACCGCAACCAGTGGGACCGATCAGAAGGATGTTGGATTTCGCCAGTTCGACATCACCGTTTTTGGAGGAGTGCGCAAGCCGTTTGTAATGGTTATGCACCGCAACGGACAGAACGCGTTTCGCATGGGGCTGACCGATCACATAGTCATCCAGCACATCTCGGATTTCCTGAGGTGTCGGAACACCATCGGCATTTTTCGAAACGGCTGTCTTATGATCCTCGCGGATGATGTCCATGCACAATTCCACGCATTCATCGCAGATGAACACAGTCGGACCTGCAATCAATTTGCGAACCTCGTGCTGACTCTTGCCGCAGAAAGAACAATAAAGTGTGTTCTTGCTGTCTCCGCCTGTGGACTTACTCATAAAAAATGCCTCTCGTGCCCATAATCCGGGGGCGTGTATGTGCTGTAATGAGCGATGAAGCAATCAAACACCGCTCCATGTTTCTTATGTTATGGGTCACGTCCAGACGCCTCAACGCTAAAATTGCATGAAAATCGCGACTTTATGTAACCCCTTGTCTTATATCGTCAAAAAACCACGGGAATCCGGCCATGATCACGGATTGTAACCCCGCATGCACAACATCGCACATGATGATTAACAAAATGTGGATTCGCAAAAAACTGCGAGCACCGGTTTTTTACCGGCCCGATAGAGGTTGAAAAGAGCCTGCAAGATTTACGCGGCTTCGTCTTCACCAGGGCGTTTATCAACAACTTCGTCGACCAGACCAAACTCCTTGGCCTCTTCCGGGCTCATAAAGTTGTCACGCTCCATCGCCTCTTCAATGACCTTCAGCTTTTTACCTGTATGGGTCACATAAATCTCGTTCAGGCGCTGCCGGGTCCGCAGGATTTCACGCGCCTGAATTTCAATATCAGTCGCCTGACCCTGTGCGCCACCGGACGGTTGATGGATCATGATCCGGCTGTTGGGCAAAGCAAAGCGCTTGCCCTTCGCACCCGCGGTCAAAAGCAGCGATCCCATGGAGGCCGCCTGCCCCAGACAGACTGTGGACACTTCCGGCTTGATATATTGCATCGTGTCATAGATCGACAGACCCGATGTGACCACACCACCTGGAGAATTAATGTAGAAAGCGATGTCCTTGGTCGGGTTTTCCGACTCCAGATAGAGAAGCTGCGCGCAAATCACGCTGGCCACATGATCTTCGACGCCACCAGTGAGGAAAATGATGCGCTCTTTCAGCATCCGAGAATAAATGTCGTATGCGCGTTCGCCACGGTTTGTCTGCTCAACAACCATTGGCACCAGCGAGTTCATGTAAAGATCAATGGGATCGCGCATTTGTGTCTACCACTCCAAAAAAATAATGGTTTGTACTCTTAGCCGGAGAACCCGGTCACCCTAATTTAAGACGGGCGGAGATGCTTTGCACCCCCGCCCGACAAAAAAACCTGGTAATCCGGTTTCTATTCTTTTTTGGCCGCGGCTTTCTTCGCTGCAGATTTCTTGGCCGACGCTTTTTTGGCAGATGCTTTTTTCGCCTTTTTCGGCGCTGATTCGGCTTTGGCTTCCGCCGCATCATCCTCATCCGGATCACGCATCAGCTCTTCCGCGGAGACATATTCGTCAGTAACTTTCGCCATCTCAACGATGAAGTCGACGACCTTGTCTTCCATCAACGGTGCCCGCAAACCAGCAGCGGCTTCCTCATTGTTTTGGTAAAACTGAAGAACCTGCTGTTCCTGGCCAGGATATTTCTGCGCCTCAGCAACAATAGCTCTGTTGATCTCGTCCTGACCAACGGTGATTTCGTTGATCCGGCCAACTTCCGACAACAGCATGCCCAGTTGAACGCGACGTACAGCGATTTCACGGTATTCCGTCTTCAACTCGTCGTCAGACTTACCCTTATCCTCATCGTCAACCTGACCGGCTTCTTTGGCGCGCTCAAACTGGGTCCAGATCTGGTCAAATTCACCATCAACCATGCCCGGGGGCACATCGAAACTGTGCATTTCATGCAGTCTGTCCAGCAGTTCCCGCTTCAAGCGGTTCCGGGTGAATTCGCCATACTGGCCTTCAATCCGCTCCCGCATCTGGTCTTTCAACTGATCAAGATTTTCCAGCCCTAGATTTGTGGCGAACTCATCATCGATGATACTGTCGATGTAGGACTCTATATCGTGGACTTTAACTTCAAAGACGGCGTCTTTGCCGGCCAGATTCTCCGCGCCATATTCTTCCGGGAAGGTAACTTTGACCTCCATCTCCGACCCTTTTGTGGCCCCGACGAGTTGGTCTTCAAAACCTGGAATGAAACGACCGGAACCCAGCTCCAGTTTGTGACCTTCCGCGGCACCGCCTTCGAAGGCTTCACCATCAATCTTGCCGAGAAAATCGATAACCACCAGATCACCCATCGCTGCTGGACGGTCTTCAGTAATCGGTTCGGACTTGCGGAATTCGCTGGCCATGCGTTCGATGGCCTCGTCGACTTCACTGTCTTCAACCTTGGCCTTCATACGGGTCAGGGAAATTGTGGAGAAGTCGGCCATCTCGATATCCGGCATAAGATCGACACCGATCGTGTAGATCAGCTCTTTGCCTTCTTCAAAACTGGTGATCTCAATCTTGGGCTGCAGGGCCGGACGCAAATCGTTGGACGTGATGACTTCCTGACTCGTCTCGTTGACCGCTTTTTCAAGCACTTCACCCATGACAGATTTTGAGAAGCGCTGACGCAATACTTTCAGCGGCGCTTTGCCAGGACGGAAACCCGGGATTCGTATATCCCCGGAAATTTCAATGAGCCGCGCATCAATGCGCGCAGCAATATCATCTTCAGGGATCGTCACGCTGAATTCGCGGCTCAACCCTTCGTTCTTTGTTTCTAGTACCTGCATCGGAATTCCCGTCTGGACTGTGTTTCTCTATCGACCTTAACGCCCTGTGTGTCTGATCAGACTTGCCAGGGTCGTTTTTGTCCTCTTACCGCTGTGTTCGTTCCCGTCCCTTTTAAGTTCGAACACGATTGCCTTTTGTTTCGCTGGCAGGCCTGATCTATTGTCACCGCCTCACCCGCATTTCCAATTCAAACATCTGCATTGTTCGGCAGTTGGTGCGGGCGGAGGGACTCGAACCCCCACGGGTCTCCCCACCAGAACCTAAATCTGGCGCGTCTACCAGTTTCGCCACGCCCGCCCAGCCGAAGCTTATCCAAGGGCATCCCCTGAAAAGACGCGGTTCTATAGCAACGCGACCCGCCGCCGTCAAAGCCTCTCGTAAAGGATCTGGTGAATAGTTGAATAAAGGATGCCAAAAGGCCCGTTCCAAGAAGGAGAAAGGATTAAAATTCACTTCCCCGGCTGTCACCAAAAAGGTCAGGAGTAACGGCTGCGATAGGTGTTCATAAACACGTCTAATGCCAGCGTTTTGAACTCGGTCTGCGTGGTCAGAACGAACTTTTGAACCGCTATTTTCTTTTGAAACTCAACGTGAAAGCCCAATTGCCCGAGTTTCTTGAATCGCCTGACCGCCGCAATTTCCGTCGTCCCGCGTTTCGTCTCACGATAGAAACAGTCACCGACTCGTAAAAACATCGCGACGCCATTGACGTTGTAAAAGATGCTGACACGTCCCTGGCTGGCTTCCACCGACCCGCAATCAGACCGACGATCAATGTTCATAAGGGCACCGAAACCAGATTTCGACTGGGAAGGAGAACGACGGAAGGGAAACCGCAACAACGGTATCTGTTCCCCCCCATTTCCTGAATGCGGTTCAACGATTCGAACTGTGGACCTGCCAACACTGTGATCAGACCAGGTAAATAACCGACTGAACAAAGTCACTTTGCCAAACCTCGTGCAATACGGCGGCTTAAACTTTTGCCTGCCTTACGCGTCGAAACATGCTCGGGAACGCAGTAAAAACAGCACCGATATTCGCCCCGGAATCAGCCCAACAGCATCACCGTATTTGCATCAATTAAGTTAAATTAATATAATATATACAATACCTTACAGAAAATAAGTGTACTAGAACGTCCAGGAAATCAAGCGGGAATTTGATCTCGTAAATCTGCCAATACAGCTGGCAAGGTATCAATTATGTCTTCGGCAATCAGACCGGCGCCAAACCGGCATGCCGCATCGGCGTGGATCCAGGCCCCGGCGCAGGCACTCTCGAAAGCTGGCATTCCCTGGGCCATCAAACCACCAATGATGCCAGCCAGGACGTCCCCTGAGCCCGCAGTTGCCGCGTCCGGTGTTCCATTGTTGTTTATAACAACCCGGCCCTCTGGATCCGCCACAACCGTATCGAACCCCTTCAACAGGACGACGGCCCCCGAACGGGCGGCAGCAGCCCGCGCACGGAACAACCGCCCACCCGTGAGATCCGGAAACAATCGTCTGAACTCGCCCTCATGAGGTGTTAGAACACAAGGGCCTTTGATCATGTCGAATAACATCTGGCCGTTATCCTCAAAGACGCTCAAACCATCCGCATCGATCACGGCAGGCTTTCCGGATCGGGCGACCATGGCAACACGCTCACGGGTTGCGCCGACCACCCCCAATCCGGGCCCGACAATAGAGGTGGAAACACTCTCTTCTTCCACAAGATCTTGCAAGGTGGCGGTGTCGCGGAAGGGTGCCACCATTATGCTTTCATTGGTAACCTTATAAATCGTCTGGACATCACCGGGAACGGCCAGTTGGACTGCACCCGCGCCCGCCCTTTGGGCCGCGCGGGCGGCCAGTCTCGCAGCACCCGTCATGATCGTGCCCCCAACGACCAGGACAAAACCACGACTGTATTTATGGTCAGTGATTGCAGGCTTTGGGAAAGCCCCTAGCCAAAGATCAGGGCCGTTCACACACTGTTCCGGCGCGATGGTCTCCAGCACGCTGTCTTCAATGCCAATATCAACGCAGACCACCTCCCCGCAATGCGCCACACCCGGTACCAGGTAATGGGCTGGTTTCGTGCGAAAAAATGTAACCGTCAGTGCGGCCATTGGTGCCGACCCCAGAACCTCCCCGGTATCGCCATGAATGCCCGATGGTATATCAATCGAAACAACAGGACGTGCACGCATCATCTCTATAAAATCCGACGCTGCGCCCTCGATGGGTCGCGACAATCCAGCCCCAAACAACGCATCGACGAAAAGTTCCTGATCGTCCAGGTTCTGAATGTCTTCGGCGGCTTCTATGGGGCCTGCCCATTGCCCACGGTGGTGTCGTGCTTCCTCGGTGTAACCGTCTTCATGACCGATTTGTACAACGCGCACGGACCAGCCCGCCAACGCCAGATACCGCGCAACGACAAAGCCGTCGCCCCCATTATTGCCCGGCCCGCAAAGAATCACGGTTCTGCACTTTTCGAACCGTTCAAGTATCTGGTCAGCAACGGCTTTGCCGGCGTTTTCCATCAAGACCTGCAAAGGAACTGACGATTCAGCGGTCAACCGGTCGGCTTCCTGCGTTTCTCGAACAGTCAGAACTTCCCTACCCAGCATAAAACAAGACCTTAATAAAGAGGACAGCGCTAAACCACGCTGAAAGGATAGATGGAAAGAGCAGGAACAAGCCAGCGTCTTGATGGTGTAAGCCCCTCCTACTCCTTGTAAATTGTATCATGAGAAGAAATTCATGAAGGGCAATTCACGCCTGCTCACATTCAGGTTCCAGACCCTTATGTCACGGATTTTTCACATGCCTGAAACCGTCGTGACATTCCTTCAGGGTAAAACGCATCATCGACCAACCGCCCGAACCTTCGGGCACCTTGCGGCGATACGGGGCTGATGAGATTAAGTGTATGCCCTGTATCGCTGTTTTTTTGAATGGTTCTTATCTCCTTATTAACGATCAGAGATTACGGTGTCATCATTAAGGACCATTCGGGGGGTTCGCGTTGACTGCTGGATCTGGCTGTTTGCCGACAAACCTGAGCCGAACAATTTTTTTAAGTATTCATTTTGAATAAACATACTCAGAAACGGAGCGAAACTTATGCGTTCTCCAAAACAGTCGGACCTCGGGCTCGATACGGAATCCAGTGTTGAAAACCAAAAACAACACAATAAGCCTAAAGCCCTGAACGGATCATATTCAGAGCTGCTGCTCGAAACGCTTGCACAACTTGAAGCGGACAAGGATGAGGTCAAGAGAACCGCCCTCAACCTGTATGCAACGGCGGCGGAGCAGACCGCCATCGGCGCTGCAATCCGAGCAGCTGTCAATCTGGAACAATCAGTTTCAGGCACGCGAGAGGCAGTCGGCGCTATGATTCACCGCGCAGCAAAAGGCCACTCAGACAAAATGAGACAGCACTGGAAAAACAACCAGAAAAATGATCGATGATCTCAAAGGGAAAATGGGGTGAGTGATGGGAATTGAACCCACGACCTCCAGTGCCACAAACTGGCGCTCTAACCAACTGAGCTACACCCACCGCAATGATCGTGCTTTTAAGGCGCACCTGCCGGTAGGTCAAGAGGTCGATCTATGCGTTTTTCACTGAAAACACCTTGGAAATATGGCCCAATCCCCGTATCAAGCCGGTCATTGACTGGAATGCAGAAACACCAGCGCAGCTTTGATCGAGGGGAGACACGAAATGCAACTTGCGGAAAATCTCACACGGTTGGGAACCGAGACCGCTTTTGATGTTCTGGCCCGTGCCGGCGCATTGCAAGCCCAGGGTCGCGACATCATCAACCTGGGAATCGGACAACCGGATTTTCCGACGCCGGACCATATTGTTGAAGCGGCCGTGAAAGCCCTGCGCGACGGGCATCACGGTTATACACCCGCAAACGGCATTGTTCCGCTTCGGGAAGCCGTGAGCGCCGAAATCCTGGCCCGGCAGGGGGTAGAGGTTTCACCCGATCGCGTGGTCGTGGTACCCGGCGGCAAAGTGACCATGTTCTTCGCCATTATGATGTTCGGGGAGCCCGGGGCAGAGATCATCTATCCCGATCCGGGTTTTCCAATCTATCGCTCCGTCATTGAATATTCCGGCGCAAAAGCAGTCCCCCTTCCCCTGTTGGAGAGAGACGGTTTCGGTTTTTCAGCTGATGAAGTTCTGTCCCGCATTACCGAAAAGACACGGCTCATCATCATCAATTCCCCGGCCAATCCGACGGGGGGCGTCACCGCCGAAGAGGAAATGGACAAACTTGTCAAAGGGTTGGCAGATTTTCCTGAGGTCGCCATTCTCTCCGACGAAATTTACAGCCGCATGCTCTATGACGGGCGCAAACACAAAAGCATGCTGACCTATCCGGACCTCGCGGACCGTCTGATCATGCTCGACGGCTGGTCAAAAACCTATGCCATGACCGGATGGCGAATGGGGTATGCCGTCTGGCCAGAGAGCCTGGCCCCGACCGCGACACGACTGGCCATCAACTGTCATTCCTGCGTGAACGCTTCTGCGCAGTTCGCCGGTCTGGCCGCCCTTCAAGGGCCTCAGGACGAAGCAGAGGCCATGGTTGCTGCCTTCGATCAACGGCGCGGTGAAACCGTCAGAATGCTGAATGATCTTCCGGGATTTTCCTGTGTCACACCGGGCGGGGCGTTCTACACCTTTCCAAACATCACCAAGACCGGACTGAGTTCAGCTGACGCCCAGGACCTGTTTCTGAACGAAGCCGGGATTGCAACGATTGCGGGTACAAGCTTTGGACTTTATGGCGAAGGCTACATCCGCGTGTCTTACGCAAACTCGCTGGAAAATATCAAAAAAGCGATCAGTCGGATCGGCGAAACCCTGAACAAAAACGGCATCACAGATTAAATTTTGTGCATCTGCATAATTTTTGTGCATTTTTTCAGCAACCGTTTGTTCATATGCAATAATAATCCATTATTTTCAACGTCTTATGCGGGCGTGCAAACTGGCATGACCGCTGCAAATGGCCGTTGAACAGTTCGGGTTTTAGGTATCGCAAAATCATGACTGGAAATGGGAACAGCTGGCTCCACCTTACTGCGCACCTGATCACACTGTCAGGCGCTGTCACAGAGGGGAATGACAGATGGTCCCGTTCGATGCACCACAACTACCGCCTTTCTGATAGTCAGAAACAAAGAACAGGATCATGGGATGAAAAAAATTGAAGCGATCATCAAACCGTTCAAATTGGACGAGGTGAAAGAAGCGCTGCATGAAGTGGGTATCCAGGGCATTACCGTTACAGAAGCAAAAGGCTTTGGCCGGCAGAAGGGCCACACAGAATTGTATCGCGGTGCCGAATATGTCGTTGATTTTCTTCCAAAGGTGCGTCTCGAAGTGGTGCTGGAAGACGCCTTGACGGAACGGGCTGTAGAAGCCATTCAGAGCGCCGCGCAGACAGGGCGCATTGGTGACGGCAAAATCTTTGTCAGCACCATTGATGAAGTCATTCGCATTCGGACTGGAGAGCGCGGTCCGGAAGCTGTGTGAAGTGTTCCGGTGCCCTCGCCGCCTTTCGGGACGGCCCTTCCAGGCACCGGTCGGGTTTAGTTGAGTAGCTAGAATATAAAGGATGAGGCTAACATGTCAGACGTACAAACCGTAATGAAAATGATTGAGGAAAACGACGTCAAATACGTCGATTTCCGTTTTACCGATCCGCGCGGCAAGTGGCAGCACACCGCACAGTATGTAACGACAGTTGATGAAGACATGCTGACCGAAGGCATCATGTTCGATGGTTCTTCGATTGCTGGTTGGAAAGCCATCAATGAGTCCGACATGATCCTGAAACCGGATCTGGAAACAGCAGTCATGGACCCGTTCACAGCGCAGCCTACCCTGGTCCTGTTCTGTGACGTTTACGAGCCGTCCTCTGGTCAGCCCTATGACCGTGACCCGCGTTCGATCGCCAAAAAAGGCCTCGCATACATGGAGTCACTCGGTATCGGCGACACCGCATTCTTCGGCCCGGAAGCTGAATTCTTCGTGTTTGATGACGCCAAATGGGATACCAGCCAGAACCACATGGCCTACAAAGTCGACTCTGAAGAAGGTCCTTACAACTCCTATGCAGACTTCGAAGGTGGCAACACGGGTCACCGTCCGGGTCCAAAAGGCGGTTACTTCCCGGTAGCACCGGTCGATTCCGGTCAGGACATGCGCGCCGAAATGGTCACCGTAATGACCGAAATGGGCCTCGATATGGAGAAGCATCACCATGAGGTTGCCCCGTCCCAGCACGAACTTGGTCTGAAATACGGCAAGCTGGTTACCACCGGTGACGCCATGCAGATCTACAAGTATTGTACCCACATGGTCGCCCATGCTTATGGCAAAACCGCAACCTTCATGCCAAAGCCGATTGTTGGGGATAACGGTTCCGGCATGCACTGCCACCAGTCGATCTGGAAAGACGGCAAAAACCAGTTCGCAGGATCCGGCTATGCCGATCTCAGCGAAATGTGCCTGTTCTACATCGGCGGTATCATCAAGCATGCCAAGGCACTGAACGCCTTCACCAACCCGTCGACCAACAGCTACAAGCGCTTGATCCCGGGCTTCGAAGCACCGGTTCTGCTGGCCTATTCCGCCCGCAACCGTTCTGCTTCCTGTCGTATTCCGTTCGTTTCCAGCGCTCCTGGCAAACGTGTTGAAGTTCGCTTCCCGGATGCGACTGCGAACCCGTATCTCGCTTATACATCGATGCTGATGGCCGGTCTTGACGGTATCCAGAACAAGATCCATCCGGGTGAGCCGATGGACAAGGATCTGTACGACCTGCCCCCAGAAGAACTGGCAGAGGTTCCACAGGTTTGTGGCTCGCTTCGTGAAGCACTTGAATCGCTCGACGCAGACCGCGACTTCCTGAAAGCCGGTGGCGTGATGACCGATGAGATGATCGACGGTTATCTGGAACTGAAATGGGAAGAAGTGTACCGCCTGGAGCACACAACCCATCCGGTCGAATTCGACATGTACTATTCCTCCTGATTTCTCTCAGGACGGATGAAAAGGTTAAAGGGTCGGCAATATTGCCGGCCCTTTTTCATGTTTCGCATTTCAGAGTACCGCAAAACTTAGCAATTGGTCATTTCTTGCTAACGATTTCGTAACCATTCCACCGTAATCTCCCCTTATGAGGGAAATTAGGCTCACATATTTCAGCAAGATCGCCCGGGACTTCGAATTCGGAGAATTGTGGAAGATCTTTGAAACAGCGCGTCGCAAGAACGAGCGAATGGAGCTGTGCGGCCAGTTGATCATGACCCAGAACCATTTCATTCAGGCGATCGAGGGCAACCGGACCGTGGTTTCCCGGCTCTACAACAGGATCGTCGGGGACACACGGCACGAATCCCCGGTGATTGTCGGATGCGACGAGATTGAGGAACGCGCCTTTGCCGGTCGATCCATGGGTTTTGTTTCCGCCAACGCCTTAACCGCAGAACTGACAGCATCTCTGGTTGGCGGCCCTGACTTGATGCCGACATTCTTGAAGAAAGAAACAATGGACGGCCTGATGGTCGCCTTGGCCAAGAATGACGCGGTGATGAAAGTGTCAGAAGAAACGCTGGCCCGCGCCAAGGAAACCCTGTCCGACGATTGTTTCGACGTCGCCATGTAAGGCGGTTGTCGAAGACAGCCAGACCATTGCGCAAATCTCAGTTCGAATAGAAAGCCCGGAACGCATCAATGGTACGGTCAATGTCGCCGTCATCCAGATCAAGATGAACCACCATACGGACCGGCATGCCGCCACCGATGATGATGCCGCGTTCTTTCATAAACACAGACAAGGCCGCATGATCTTCTTCTGCAGGATGTGAGTAGACCATATTCGTTGAGACTTTGGCCGGATCCACATTCAGCGGCAGGTCTGCCAAACCCTCTGCCAGTGCTTTCGCCCGCGCATGGTCGTCAGCCAGACGATCAACGTGGTTTTCCAGCGCATGCAGGCCAGCCGCCGCAAGAACGCCTGCCTGACGCATCCCACCGCCAAGCATTTTCCGCCAGCGTCGCGCACGGGTGATCAGGTCTTCGGGTCCAACAAGGACCGACCCAACTGGTGCACCTAACCCCTTGGACAAACAGACAGAAACACTGTCGACCGGTGCAACCAGATCAGCGGGTGCTATCTTCAGGGCGACTGCAGCATTAAAGATACGGGCGCCATCCAGGTGGACGGACAAGCCGTGCTCGCGTGCAGCACTGGCCGGGGCCTGCAGACCCGCCAAGGGAATCGCCTTGCCATTATGGGTGTTCTCCAGGCAAAGCAGCCGCGAAATCGCAAAATGGCTGTCATCAGGTTTGATCGCGGCTGTAACAGCTGCCGGGTCAAGGGAGCCATCCTCTTCCGGTGGGATTGTATAGGACACAACGCCGCCAAGTGTTGCCGCCCCACCCGCCTCATATTTATAGACGTGATAGTCTTTGCCGGAGATCATTTCTTCCCCGCGCCCGCAATGGCTGAGAATGCCGGCCAGATTGCTTTGGGTTCCAGATGGCAGGAACAGGCCAGCCGCTTTTCCCATGCGCGTCGCAACAGCGTCTTCCAACGCCGTAACCGTGGGGTCTTCCCCATAGACGTCATCGCCCACAGCCGCTGTCGCCATGGCGTCCCGCATGCCCTCTCCCGGTACTGTTACAGTATCGCTTCGGAAATCGGCGATTTTTCCCGCAGCAGCGGTTCTCGTATTCATATTGGCATACATCTGGAGGGCCTTACCTTTTAGGAGCGCCCTTCACAGGGCTTAACGCGGTACAGCGACAGTTACTGTTTCTGGATTCCAACCATGAACAGAATCAGAGGCCCGAACAACAATTTCGCTCAAGCCATCGGGAATTTTTATACCCGACAGCGAACGCGTAAAGGGTTGTTCCTCAACATGGGGGTGGTAAAGCGTCCTCAGACCAAGGGTCTGACCATCCGGGGTCAAAACCTCCCAGGCATTGGCATAATGGTCCCAGCCTTCATCCCCGTGCCGCAGTGTCACGTCAACGCGGTAGCTGTCGCCGCTCTTTCGGATCTCTACATTGACGATTTTGGCCTGCCCGGCCAGGGAGGCACCCGTCGAACCAACGGTGATAAAACCGGCTGCAACCATTGCAGCGAAGGTTCCGTTGCGTTTAATCCAGCGTCCCATTTTCAATCCCCTTCAGGTTCTTCAGCCGGCTGTCTTTGCAGAGTCGGGCAAAGGTGTCGGTCTGCGGTCCTCACCAATATGCACGTAGGTAAACTCACCCGCCGTCACTTTAATCCGGTCACTCGTTCCGTCGCGGGTGACCCATGTTTCAATATGTACCGTAATTGAGGTACGACCGGTCTTCACGATATCGGCATAGCAGCACACAACATCGCCAACAAAGACCGGCATGTGAAAAATCATCCCGTCAACAGCTACCGTTGCGACGCGGCCTTTGGCCCGGGCCCGGGCCTCAATCCCGCCTGCAATATCCATCTGGGCCAGCACCCAGCCCCCAAACACATCCCCCGCCGGATTGGTGTCAGCGGGCATGGCAAGTGTGCGCAGGGAAAGGCTGCCTCTGGGGCTGTTTTCTTGGCTCATTTGATCCTCTTAAGAGATTTGGGGTAGGCGTAGCTTAAATCAGGAAACACCATCTATCCACAACATCTGGTATTTGAGATGCTTTACACCCCCTTGATACGCTTGTTGAGGCCGGGGGACGCGGTTATACTGCGGGTATGAGCGATTTATTCCAGAACACAGCCGCTGACCTCTCCGACGGGACCTATTCCGCCAAGGATATTGAGGTTCTAGAGGGGCTGGAACCCGTCCGTCATCGCCCCGGTATGTATATCGGTGGCACGGACGAACGCGCCCTGCACCATCTGGTCGCGGAGGTCCTCGATAACGCGATGGATGAGGCCGTGGCCGGCCATGCCAGTCGTATTGAGCTGGAAATGAAGACGGATGGCTCAATCACCATTCGTGACAACGGGCGCGGCATTCCGATCGACCCGCATCCAAAATACAAGGACAAGTCAGCGCTGGAGGTGATTCTCACGACCCTGCATTCGGGCGGCAAATTCTCCGGCAAGGCATATGCAACGTCGGGCGGTCTGCACGGTGTCGGTATTTCGGTCGTGAACGCACTTTCCGATCATCTGGTGATTGAAGTGGCGCGCGACCGCAAACTCTATCGACAGGAATATTCGCGCGGCGTCCCGACCACCAAACTGACCCTGATGGGGGAAATCAGCAATCGGCGTGGCACCAGTGTTACCTTCACGCCAGATGCCGACATTTTCGGGGCCAATCTGAAATTCAAGCCCTATCGCCTGTTTCGGATGGCGCGTTCCAAGGCTTATCTTTTCAAAGGCGTGGAGATCCGCTGGATCTGTGACCCTGCCCTTTTGAAGGATCGACCGGAAGGCGACATCCCGGAAAAAGCACAGCTGCATTTTCCGGGCGGTTTGCGGGATTACCTGATGGCCTCTCTCGCCCAGCGTCCAACGGTGACACCACGGGCCTTCTTCGGCGAAATGAAGTCCGATGACGGTATTGGCCGGGTGGAATGGGCCGTGCACTGGCCACTGGATGGCGAGGGTTTCGTCAATTCCTATTGCAACACCGTCCCGACACCCCAGGGTGGCAGCCATGAGGCGGGCCTGCGGGGTGCGCTTTCCCGCTCGCTCAAGGCTTATGGCGAGTTGGTGGGCAATAAACGCGCGGCACAGATCACGGCCGATGATGTTGTGGGCGAAGCATCCGCCCTGCTGTCCGTCTTCATTCCAGATCCGCAGTTCCAGGGACAGACTAAGGAAAAGCTGGCCTCCCCTGAGGCTGGCAAGCTGGTGGAAACCGCCGTCAAAGACCGCTTTGACCATTGGCTGGCAGAGGACCCCGCATCGGCCAATGACCTGCTGGAACGGGTGTTGGAACGCGTGGACGAACGTCTGAAGCGCAAACAGCAGAAAGAACTGAAACGCAAAACACCGACGCGCAAGCTGCGGCTGCCGGGCAAACTCGCGGATTGCACCAGCAGTGATCCGGAAGGGACAGAGATCTTCCTGGTGGAGGGGGATTCCGCTGGCGGTTCCGCCAAACAGGCTCGCGACCGCAAGGTTCAGGCGATCCTGCCCCTGCGCGGAAAAATCCTGAACGTCGCCAGTGCCAGCGCAGACAAATTGCAGGGCAACCAGGAACTGAAGGATCTGGTTCAGGCCCTTGGTTGTGGCACACGCTCAGACTTCAAGGTTGATTCCCTGCGCTATGAGCGGGTGATCATTATGACCGATGCCGATGTCGACGGCGCCCATATTGCGTCCCTCTTGATGACCTTCTTCTACCGCGAAATGGCGGGCCTGATTGAAACGGGCCACCTGTATCTCGCGGTTCCGCCGCTTTATCGGCTCAGCCAGGGCGGCAAAACGGTCTATGCCAAGGATGATGACGACAAGGATGCCAAGCTGAAGTCAGAGTTCAAGGCAAACGCCAAGGTCGATATCAGCCGATTTAAAGGGTTGGGCGAGATGCCACCGCATCAATTGCGGGAAACCACAATGGATCCGGCCAAACGCATCCTTCTGCAGGTCAAGATCCCCAACCGCGCCAATGAGGATGAGTTGGAAGAATCCCGTCGCACCTCTGGCATGGTCGACACGTTAATGGGCAAAAAACCGGAGCTACGTTTTCAGTTCATTCAACAAAACGCCCATTTCGTCGAAGAGATTGATATCTGATCCAGGTTTCTAGCCCCGAAGAAGATTGTAAACATTCCTGATGAGGTATGTTTTTTGGTCTCCTGTGAAATTTATACCGTTCAGGATTCGAGCCGTCTAAAGCCTCGACTCTCAGCAAATGCGGATGTTTCACCGTTTCACTGCGGTAGACATCTATATGCCAAAGGCAATCGTCAGTAGATTATTGCAAAAGTCCGCTTGGAGCCCAAACTGAGCAATGCTAAGCGAAATACCAATGGCCGCTTTTTCATTTTCCCTCGTTGGGAATGGAGCGCTCTCGTTGATAGTTGATCTCAGATATCTAGAGTTGTTTTCATTTAATCGTACGCATAGTTAGCGCCTGCGAAGAAGTTCCAGCACTCCGTTTCGGTGAAGAGATCGCATATTGACCCTGTTGCGTTTGTAAGGTCATCGAATGTTCTGGCCTCGGCCTTTCTGAGATGGGCTTTTAATTTTGAGAAGGCTTGTTCGATTGGGTTCAGGTCTGGCGAATAGGGTGGCAGGAACAGGAACCATGCACCGATGTCGTGCAAGGTTTCAGCGGCACGGTCACTTTTATGGGCGGCGAGATTATCGAGGATAACGACATCGCCTCGGCTCAGCGTTGGGGCGAGCTGTGTCTCGACATAGGTCTCAAAGGCGACCTTGGTCATGGGGGCGTTGAGGATCCATGGTGCGGTGAGGCCGCCGCAGCGCAATCCCGCGATAAAGGTTTGCGTGCGCCAATGACCGAACGGCGTATGCATGACAAGGCGTTGGCCTTTGGGCGCGCGGCCTCTAAGCCGGGTCATCTTGGTTGTGGTCGCCGTTTCATCAATAAAAACAAGCCGATGTGGGTCGAGCCGCATGAGAGGTTGTCGCCGGATGATCCAGTGATGACGCGCGCGGCGCACATCAGCGCGCTCTTGTTCCCGTGCCCGCAGCGTTTTTTTTATAGCGGTATCCCGCCTTAATCAGAAACCGGCATAGCGTCGCCTTGCTGGTCTTAACCCCCAGCGTCGCACTCAATTCGTCCGCCAATTCCCTGAGCGTGATATCGGGCTGTGCATCGACAAGGTCAATGACAAACGCTCTATAGGGTTCGAGCGTCCCGGTGCCGACAGGACGACGACGACCAGGGCCGCACAATCCGCGACCTTGACGGAACCGCTGCATCAACTTGATCGCAAAGCTTGGGCTGACACCGTAAAGGCGTGCCGCTGATCGGCACGAGTGACCGGCAATAACGTAAGAAAAAATACGCTCCCGCAAATCCATCGAAATGACTGATGACATAATCCCGGTCTCCAAAATAAAAACAGGGAATCATGCTTCGTAGAAATCTCAAAACCGATTCCGACTAAACGGAACCCGCTCTAGAATGACGATACCGATAGCAGGGAACAGCACAGGCAATGCCAACAGATGCAACAACCGACCGCTGGGATTTTTACGCCTGTGAGATTGAGGCCAAGCCGCATTTGACAATGGTCAACCTCTCACTGTTTGAATTGGCTCCGATACAAGGACTCAACTTGTTTCACTGCCTAGAAATCACATTAAAACACCCTGATCCCGAGCACGGAATGCCATCAAAGGAGGAGTTTCAATCCCTCAGTCACATGGAAGACTTGATACACCAGTGCGAAACCGATTGTCTGAGGTACGTCGCACGTCAAACCGGAGGCCATAAGCGAAAGTTCTACTTTTATGCATCCCAAGAGATTGATTTCATCTCGCTTACGAATACCGTTGAACAAGTCTTTCCTAACTATAAAACAGCCACGTTCAATTTTGAGGACGTGGACTGGCAAACCTATTTTGAAAACTTGTACCCCAACGCGATTGGAATGAACGAGATTTCAAACCGTTCTGTTTTTCTTCGACTTGAGGAAAAGGGTGACAATTTGGACATTGCCCGCGAAATCGACCACAACGCCATCTTTAAGAATCGGAATCAGGCGCGCGCGTTTTCAAAACTCGCAGAGGAAAGAGGTTTCACCGTTGAGATCAGTACGAGTGGTATTTTCAGCAAAACTTATGATCTTCTAGTTCAAAGGGTCGATCCACCTTCTCAGCTAGATCCAATCACATATGAATTACAAGAACTCGCGGCGGAACTTGGCGGATCATACGATGGTTGGGGCTGCTTGGTGCAAACGTCGAGCGACTAATCGATGGCAGACATTTCCTGCAGTTTCGGCGGAAACGGAACTATTGGATGTCTGCGCATGTCGTCGGCAATTCACTTCTTTGCGGTCGTCTATTGCCGGCCTTCAACACCCCCCTTGGTTCGCTCTGTTTAGGGAATGCAGCCTTTTTGGACTGTAGGCACTGGGTTATCTCACTCCGGCACCGGTCTTTGGTCGGGGCCTTCATAGGTCCAGATCATGCGTCTAGGGATAGGTCCCTTGTTTCGCTCGCTTTGCTGGGATTGTTCCCAGGCATGGGCCAGTATCCCGACAGAACGGGACAGGCAGAACAGCCCCCGTGCAACAGCCGGGGGGAAGTCCAGCTCGCAATAGATGACGGCCGTGGCGCCATCGATATTCATTGGGATCTTGCGACCTTTCCGCTTTTCAATGGCTTCCTCAACAGACCGGGCGATCCGCGCAAAGCGACCACCCACATGCCCCGCTGCAGCAGCTTCATCCACCTCTGACAACAATTTTGGCGCCCTTGGATCAACCGGGTGAAACCGGTGACCAAACCCCGGCACAAATTTGCCCCCATCAGCGAAGAAGGCATCCAGTGCCTTGTCGACAGCAGTGTCCGCATCGTCACCCCTGTCGATCAGTGCCGCAATCGACTGATAGAGTTCTGCCGCCTGTTCCCCCGCCCCGCCATGAACATCCCCCAGCACATTCAGGGCGGACGCCATGGCATTGTTCAGCCCCACACCACATGTCGCCGCCATCCGCGCAATCGCGATACTGGGCGCCTGGGGGCCATGATCCACCGCCGACATCAGGACCGTGTCGAGCAGGCCGGCCTGCCCCTTATTAGGCAACTCACCGCGCAGCATCAGCCAGACCATCTCTGCAAATCCGATCTTGCCAATGAGGTCTTCTATCGGATAGCCACGATAGCGGATTTCACCAGGCCGCATATCAATGATGTTTGTACGCCACCAGTCGCAGACCTCCGCCTCAACCTGTTCAACCGTCCGATCCGTCAAATGCCCTGCTCCTGCTGTAGCTGTGTAATCTCGTCGTCCGAATAACCAAGCTCTCTGAGTATTTCATCAGTATGCGCGCCCAATTGCGGCGCGGGAGATGAAGTGCGGGGCGGCTGTCCATCCACCTTGAAACCCGCCCCCGCGATATCAACATCGCGCCCGACGCCGGGTACGTTCTTATAGGTTGAAACCAGGCCTCGATCGGCGATCTGGGGATGAGAAAGCGCCTCCTCAACACTGAGGACCCGACCGGCGGGGACACCGGCCTTGTTGAGCGCCTTTCGCCAAACGGATGCCCTGTCATTGGCCAGCGCCTCTTCCAGTGCCGCAACCAATTCCGCACGATGGCGGAGCCGCCCTTCCCGATCCAGATACCTCGGATCGGAAACAAGCTCGGGGCGCCCCACAACCTGGCAAACTGCCTCAAACTGTTCCTGCTTGTTTGCGGCGATGTTCAACAACCCCTCCCCGGTCCTGAACGTCCCGGACGGGCTGGCCGTGATATTGTCATTTCCCATCGCGCGCGGCGGTCGGCCGGCAACGAGATAGTTTGATACCGCCCAGCCCATGGTTGCCATCACCGCCTCCAGCATGGAGACATCGATGAAACAACCGCGCTCAGCCGGTGGTTTGGCAAGGGCCGCTGACACCGCAAAAGCCGCCGTCAGACCGCCGATTGTGTCGGCCATGGGATAGCCAACGCGGTAGGGTGCGGTTTCCGGGCCACCAGTGATGTTCATGACACCGGACATCCCCTGAATGATCTGGTCATAGGCTGGCAGGTCCCGCAGAGGACCGTCCTGACCAAATCCCGAAATCGCGCAATAAATCAAATCAGGTATTTCCTCAACCAAGGTATTATACCCAACACCAAGGCGTTCCATTACACCGGGCCTGAAATTCTCGACCAGGATATCTGCACTGGCCACGAGTTTTCGAAAGAGAGCCTTACCGCTCTCGGATTTCAGATTGACCGTGATTGATCGTTTTCCGGAATTCTGGGCAAGAAACGAAATCCCCATCCGGGCCTGATTCAACTCGGGATCCGCCCCGAGCTGACGAGCCAGATCACCGCTATTCGGCACCTCTACCTTGATTACATCCGCGCCAAGATGGGCCAGCTGATGACAGCAAAATGGCCCCGCCAGCACATTTGTCAGGTCCAGGACCCTTATGTTTTCAAGAAAACCCGCTGTCATCCCGCCGCATCCTCATTAAAGGCTATTTGTGTTTATCGCGTCTGAACCATGCCAATCACATGGCTCTTTTGTTCTGTTAGACAGAATATATATTCTATGATACAGAACAATAACACTGTGTAAAGTTGATCGACCAAGAAGGATATCTTATGCCGCAAGACCGGGTTGAGGCCGTTGATCGCGCAATTTCAATTCTGCACGCGTTTAACGAGGTGGATACAACCCTGGGCCTGTCTCAGATTGCGGAACGAACCGGGCTCTACAAAAGCACTGTTCTCCGGCTAATAGGCTCTCTCAAAGCCGCCGGGTTCATCTCAATCGGCGCAGACGGCAAATACAGTATCGGCCCTGATCTTTGGCGTTTGGGGGGGTGTTATCGTGCCAGATATCCGTCCGGCGACCTGATCGTGCCAATCCTCGAACGGCTGCAGGATGAAACAGGGGAATCAGCCTCGTTCTACGTTATTGACGGTGACTATCGGGTTTGTCTGTTTCGGGTCAATTCAACCCGTCCGATGCGCCATCATCTGGAACAGGGTGCACGCCTGCCGCTAAATCAGGGGGCTGCCGGTCATGTCTTACGGGCTTATTCAGACCATGAAGACAAGGGTGCGGTTGAGACCCGTCTTAATGGGCACGCAATTTCGCTGGGTGAACGCGACTCCGAAATTGCTGCTGCGGCCGCTCCTCTTTTCGGGAAGGATGACGTCTTTCTGGGGGCCCTGGCTGTGTCCGGCCTGATCACGCGCTTTACGGATGAGAATTGCCAGAGGCACCTTAACGCCTTGTTGCGGGCAAAAGCAGACCTAGCAGAACCCTGACTAGCAGTTCATCAACCAGTCACGCATCAGGGCCGTAACAGCCTGGGGCCGTTCCATGGTCGACATATGGGCACAATCCTCAATCGGGATCAGGCGCGCGCCCGGAATCAAATCGGCCATTTCCTCATGACCCG
The DNA here is from genome assembly GCA_963691885.1 of Alphaproteobacteria bacterium. Classification (GTDB taxonomy): domain Bacteria; phylum Pseudomonadota; class Alphaproteobacteria; order UBA8366; family Aestuariispiraceae. The sequence goes on along the minus strand of OY829843.1, from coordinate 3,970,812 downwards.
CCCAGGGTGTCAGATAATCCTGGCGTCCGCAAATGATGAGGGTGGGACAGGTATAATGCGGCATGTCAGGGCGACTGTCAGGTCTCTTCAGCAAAGCCTTTACCTGTTTCGGGAAGCACATATTCGCCGTGTCGATCATCATCTCCCGTATCTGCGCCACCAAAACCGGGTCCTCGTTCAAACGCTCGGGTGACAGCAGCAATTGCAGGAAATCCTCAACCAATATCTTCACGTCACCGACTGCAAACTGATCGGCCATCCCTTCCCGAACGGCGCGGCGCTCCGGCGTGTCATCGGCTGCAGCGGTATCAAGCAGTGCAAGCTTTGTAACCCGTTCCGGGGCCTGTCTCATAATCTCCATGACGATGTGACCACCCATGGAAAGGCCAGCCAGTGCAAATCGGTCCGGTGACTGATCAAGGATGCGTTTGGCAATGCCAGCCATGCTGTCGTCCAGACGGGTTTCCCCGATAATGACATCTGCAATGTCACCAAGATATCGGGTTTGGTGATCCCAGAGCCGCTCATCGCACATATGGCCGGGCACAAGAACAAGGGTCTGTTTCCCCATCGAAACCTCTATTTTAACAAACGCGAAAGTTCGCGAAATTTTTCATGGCGGGCGTCGCCCAACCATTCAAAGAGCACCATTTCCGATGTCACCACATGGCAGCCTGCCTGCTTCATCCTGATGACGGCCCGGCTGCGATCACTGCCCTTTCGGCTGCCGATCGCGTCTTCCACAACAAAGACGTCATAACCGGCATTCAATCCGCCCAAAGCGGATTGCAAAACACAGACGTGGGATTCTACACCAACCAGTATGAGCTGCGACCTTGCCTGCCCTTTGATGTGATCCGTGATGCTTTGATCCTCGAAACAGGAAAATGCCATCTTGTCGAAACAGTTCCGCGGATCAACCATATCGCCCAACTCTGGAACAAGGGGTCCCAGTCCTTCTGGGTATTGTTGTGAAGCGGTCACTGGGATCTTTAACGCGAGGGCCGCCTCTATCAGGATCGTACAACGCGCCAACACAGACTCCCCTGCCGCCATCGCCGGCATCAGTTTTTGCTGTGTATCGATCAGCAGAAGTTGCGATTTTGCAGCGTCCAGAAGCATTCTGATCAAGCCCTTCACGTCAAGGAGATGACGCTAGAGTAAGCGCCGGTCTTGCTCTGTCAAACACAGCCTGCAACCTTGAGATATACGGGAATAGAGATGAACCATTAAACTGGGAGACATTAGCTGCTTATTAACCATTCTGTGAATATATAGAGGCAGAAAGAACAAAGTAATGTGCAGGGATCGTGGCGGAAACAAACGAGTTTGAAATCCTTTTCAAACTGTCTCCGGATTTACTCTGTGTCGCCGGCATGGATGGCTTTTTTCAACGAATAAATCCTGCATTTTCAAAGCTTCTCGGATATTCAGACGAAGAGCTTTTGGCCAATTCCTTTCTGGATCTGGTTCACCCCGAGGATGCCGAAAAAACACTCGAAGAAATTGAGACGCTGAAAGCCTGTAAGCCCACCGTCAATTTCGAAAATAGATATCGCCATAAGGACGGCCGCTATGTCTGGCTATCATGGGCGGCAACCCCGGACGTAGACGCCGGAAAGGTCTATGCGGTCGCCCGCGATGTCACAGCAGAACGCCAGGCCACACAGGAGTTGCTGCAGCTCCAAACAGCGCTGAAGAATGAGACGATATTCGCAAGAACCGACAAGAACGGTGTCATCATCGAAGTGAATGAAAAGTTCTGCGAAGTAAGCGGGTATACCGCCGACGAGCTCCTTGGACAGACCCATAATATTGTAAACTCGGGCACCCACCCGCCAGAGTTCTTTCAGCAGATGTGGCGCCAGATTGCTTCTGGATCCAATTGGTCCGGCCTGATTCAAAATCGGAAGAAAACGGGAGAGGATTATTTCGTTTACACGGTCATCGCCCCGGTCGTCAACGCCGATGCCAAGATCCAGAATTACGTCGCTTTTCGTTTCGACATTACAGATCAGATCAAAGCCCAGAAAGATCGCGATCGTATTCTGAAGATTCTGAACGAGACGGGTTCCATCGCCAAAGTGGGGGGTTGGGAACTTGATATCGCGTCAGGGCAACTTTTCTGGACAGACGAAACCTTCAAGATCCTGGAAGTCGACAAGAAGGAAGATCAGCGGCCTATCCTGCCAGAAGGCCTGGATCTGTTTACCCCGGCGAGCAAGCCTATCATAGAGCAGGCCGTGGCAAGAGGGATTGAGTTTGGGGAACCCTACGCCCTGGAACTGGAGGCTTTGACCGCCAAGGGCAAGCCCCTCTGGGTCTTTACGAACGGGAAACCCAATTACAGCGATGGCAAGATCGTCTCTCTTTCAGGAACGATCCAGGATATAGACGACAAAAGACGATCGGATAACCTGCTAAAAGTCGCACTTGAACAGGCAGAGGCGGCCAATATCGCAAAATCACAATTCCTGGCCAATATGAGCCACGAGTTTCGCACCCCCCTCAACGCAATTATCGGGTTCTCGGATGCTATAATTGCCGACGTCATCGATCCCGCCAATGATCAGAAAATCAGGGAATATATCAACGATATCAATATGTCAGGACAGGTTCTTTTGAACCTGATCAATTCAATTCTGGACATCTCACGCATTGAGGCCGGTAAGGAAGAAGTCAAACCCGTCGAAACAGATGTACGATCGGCGCTATCTGAATGCACAGAATTGATTTCTATCCTCGCACAAGAGAAAGAAATTGACCTGAGGGTCGAGTGTCCTGGCGATTTACCGCCGATCAGCGCGGATCCCCGGCATTTCCGTCAGATCATCATCAATCTCGTTTCAAACGCCATAAAGTATACACCAGAAAAAGGGTCGGTCCTTTGTTCCGCCTATCTTTACCGGAAAGGTGTGATCAGTATTGAAATAAAGGACACCGGTATAGGCATCCGGAAGAACGAAATATCCCGGATATTCGAGGCCTTCGAGCGATCCGCAAACGCCTTTTCAGCGCAGGAACAAGGGTCTGGTTTGGGACTGACGCTCGCCAAGAAGCTGACAGAGCTAAACGGCGGCTCGATATCGATTGAAAGCGAGAGAGGATCCGGAACCACCGTTTCACTCAACTTCCGGGCCTATTCGTTGATATAAGCAGTCTGGCGTAACCCAGTGCGCCAGAACGCACCAATTCGTCAAAACCGGTCAGAAGAAGCGTTGGTCATTCATCGGGAATCGTTCCATATCGGCTCCACACACCGCTAAACCGTTGACTTTTCACCGGCTTGGCGTATGTTCCGGCGTCTTCATCAGGGCTGATGGAGGGTCGATTTATTCGAACCACAGGGACATCCACTGTTAGATGATCCCCTAATAAGGACAGCATGACACAAACATTTGCCGATTTGGGGCTGGGCGAAGATCTTCTTCGGGCGGTCGACGATGCAGGATATACCAATCCGACACCGATCCAGGCCAAAGCCATCCCTTATGTCTTGATGGGACGCGACATTCTTGGATGCGCCCAGACGGGAACCGGAAAGACTGCGTCCTTTACGCTGCCCCTGATTGATATTCTTGCCCAGGGGCGTGCCAGGGCCCGTATGCCGCGCACTGTAATTTTGGAGCCGACGCGCGAACTGGCAGCCCAGGTCGCCGAAAACTTTGAAGTCTACGGAAAATACCACAAGCTGACGATGGCCCTGCTGATAGGTGGCGTGTCCTTTGCCGAGCAAGACCGTCTTCTAAGCCGCGGCGTTGATGTTCTGATCGCAACACCGGGTCGCCTGCTCGACCATTGCGAACGCGGAAAAGTCATTCTGACAGATACAAAAATCTTGGTCATCGATGAAGCGGATCGAATGCTGGATATGGGTTTTATTCCAGATGTTGAGAAAATCGTGAGCCTGATGCCCCAGATGCGGCAGACACTCATGTTCTCCGCCACAATGCCCAAGGAAATCAGGAAACTGGCCGATGCATTCCTGATGAACCCCAAGGAGATGGCGGTGAACCCGCCCTCTTCTACAGCGGAGACTGTCGAACAGCTTTACGTTCAGACAACACACCGGCAAAAACGGCAGATCTTGCGCGCCCTGATCGATGGGGAAGAAGAGGTCAAGAACGCCTTGATATTCTGCAACCGCAAGCGCGACGTTGCTGATCTCCACAAAACGATGAAGGCCAAAGGATATCCTGTTGGCGCGCTGCATGGCGATATGGACCAGTACAAGCGGATGGAATGTCTGGAACAGTTCAGATCAGGCGAGATGACCATGCTCATCTGTTCCGATGTGGCGGCCAGGGGTTTGGATATCGCGACTGTCAGCCATGTCTACAATTTCGATGTACCGGTGAATTCCGAGGACTATGTGCACCGTATTGGGCGAACAGGACGCGCGGGACGCAGCGGCAAGGCTGTGACGCTGGTGACCAAAGATGACTTCAAGGCCTGGGCCGCTGTAAGGAAAATCGTCAAGAAAGACATTCCCGAACATATTGTTGAAGGGTTCGCCCCGCCGGCTCCCGCATCATCAGAGGAAATGTCCGAAGACACCGCGCCAAAAAAACGGAGCCGTCGCAGCAAAACCGGCCGCGCTGCCAAGGCAGAGGCAGAGGCAGCAGTTTCTGACACAGAGCTCGACGCAGCCGCACCGACCGAGACGGACGAAGAGACCACGACCAGGAAAACACGGGGTCGCAATGGTCGGAAATCCACAAAAGAGACGGATGCTGCGGGGATTGAACCGGATGGTGCCGCAAACGGTGGAAAAGAGCGCAACAGGCGCCGCCGGCGCGGATCTCCACAAGATGAAGTTGGCGAGATTGAAGAAATGGACGTCCCCTACGGCCAGAGCTCTCACGTCCCCGCATTCCTGCTGCGTTGAAAAATCGCCCTTCCCACCCGCTTTAACCGCAAAAACTGTTTAAAGACAGCGATCTAAGGCGACAGTCCTTACGGCGTTAACACAATCTTTACAGATTTTTCCGACGCTCTGAGCTTGCGGCATGGGTGACGCGTCGCGCATTATAGTACCCGATTTGAAGCGCATTGGGTCAAAACAGAACGGGCGAGAAATGCAGACAATTTTCATTCAGGTTAAATGTGAACTCGGCAAGGCCTATCAGGTTGCCGATGATGCAATCGTCGTCGAGGGTGTATCAGAGGTCTATTCAACTTCTGGACATTATGATCTTATCATGAAGTGTTACCTTCAGGATGACGACGATATCGGTCACTTCGTGAATGGCAGCATACAAACATTGCCTGGCGTTAGGGATACTTTCACCCTGATCACATTCAAGGCTTTTTCCTGACCCAAACCCGGAACACTTGGTTTCAGCAAAGGACAACGAGAACAATGAACAAATTGGGTGACCCTGAACTGGACGAAGAAAAGCTGCGCGCAGAGGTACTGGGTCTGTTTCAGTATATTCAGCGCTTTCGGGAAGAGATCGCCCATATGATCAAACCGGATGGTGAAGGCGATAAAACCCATTTCAACAGCATCTCCGATCAGCTGGATGAAATCATCGCGGCGACGGAAAACGCGACCAACCTGATCCTTGAAGGGATGGAAAAGGTTGACACAATAACGGCAAAACTGCGCGAAACCGAGGATGTCGCTGATATCCCCGCCCTGTGTGATGAGCTGGAGCAAGCCAGTATGAACACGATGGAAGCCTGCACCTTTCAGGACATCACGGGTCAGCGCGTGACAAAGATCATGCGGTCGATGGAATTCGTTGAACAACGGGTCGATTCCATGCTGCAGCTATGGGGTCGCAGCCATATTGAAGAAATGGCCAAAGTTGAGCCCAAAAAAGAGGAGCGGACAGGTGACGCGGCCCTTCTGAACGGCCCGGCCCTGCCGACAGAGACCGCCATCAGCCAGGCGGAAATCGACGCTCTCTTCGATTAAGTCAGACCATCCATCATAAAGCCGTTGGCGCTTTTGGCTCGGTTTTGGCAGACTGGTTCTGTTGCGATCCGGTGCGTAAGAGTGGGTGAACTAACATGTCCGATTTTCCAGACCGTCGGCTGCACGCCTTTCGGGCAGACCTTGCAGATCTGGCCCTGAAGGGGCAGGTCAACGCGACGCGTTTTGCGGAAGGTATGCCCGCCCGCATCAAATCCGCTGTGGTCCTGGTCCGAAAGGAACCGAAACCCTCAGCATCTGTTGATACAGAATTCCTGTTCGGGGAAGACATTACCGTTTTTGACCGCGCGGACGGCTGGGCATGGGTTCAAAGCGGGATAGACTGGTATGTCGGCTATGTCCCGGTATCGGACCTGGATCTTGGCGCCCCTCCCCCTGCAACACACCGGGTGCACGCGCTGCGCAGCTTTGTTTATCCCGAACCCAATATGAAAATGCCGCCACTCCTGGCGCTATCTCTGGGCTCACGTTTGGCGGTAGCCGAGACTGAGGGGAAATGGGCGAAGCTCGCCACCGGTGGTTTCATATACAGTCGTCACATCTCGCCCCTCACCAGCCCGGAGACGGATCCGATAGCTGTGGCCGAGCGGTTTCGCCATATCCCCTATCTCTGGGGTGGGCGCAGCTCCTTCGGTCTGGATTGTTCCGCGTTGATCCAACTCTCGATGGATGCCTGCAACATCCCCTGCCCCCGCGACAGCGACATGCAGGAAAGCGGGTTTGGAACGCCTGTACCCTTCACTGGCGATCAATCAGTGCTCGAACGGGGTGACCTGATCTTCTGGCGCGGGCATGTTGCCTTCTGGCTTGATCCAACACGGTGTCTGCACGCGAATGCAACGGATATGATGGTGGCCGAAGCCCCGTTTGAAGAAACCGTGGCGCGGATAGAGACCGCTGGTGAAGGTCCTGTTACCTCTGTCAGGCGCCCCCCGAAACCGCCAGCACTCGGCCATAACCAGTGAGCGGGGTCTTGAGGTTTTGAAGACAGCGACCCCGTCTACGGCAAGGGCCTGGCAACGCATGTTAAGCGGTCGACGCCTTGATCTGCTCGACCCGTCCCCACTGGATATAGAGATTGAAGACATCGCCCACGGCCTGGCAAGGGTGGCCCGCTGGAATGGTCAGACCACAGGTGACTGGCCCTATTCTGTTGCCCAACATTCCCTGCTCGTTGAGCAGATCTTCAGGGAGACGACCGGCCACACGGATATCGCGCTCTGCAGGGCCGCCCTATTGCACGACGCCGCAGAATACGTCGTCGGAGACATGATCTCGCCCTTCAAGGCGGCAATCGGTTATGATTACAAGGATTTTGAGAAAAAGTTGATGGCGGCCATCCATATTCGATTTGGTTTGCCTGCCCAATTGAAAGCGACAGTGGAAAAACAGATAAAAAAGGCGGACGGGATCGCCGCCTATCTGGAGGCCGTGGCGATCGCAGGCTTCACAGAGGCAGAAGCCCGCAAGCTTTTTACCAATCCACCAAAAATCCTGCTGAGATTGGAAGTTTCGCCAATCACGCCGGTTGAGGCCAAGACTGCATTCCTGGAACGCTTCGCCCGTCTGGCCCCGGAGCAGAGCAAAGCTTGATCCGCAACAGAGCATTCCGTAAAGTTTGGTCTGGTCACCATGGGGATTGCACATGTCAGCGAAGGCAAAGGTCATCAGGCTACGAGAGGTCAAACCTGCGACCGGGTCCGCTGATGCGCGGCCGACCAAGGCACAACTGGCCTATCTGCGGCGTGGCCTGGAACAGCCGGGCGGGAAATTACCCCTCTTTGATCTTCAGGGACAGCGTTACAACGACAAGACCATCCGTGCCTGTATCGAACGCGGCTGGGCCGAACCCTGGTTCAACAATCCTCTGAAACCTGACTGGCTGGTCTGTAAAATCACGGATACGGGTCGGAAGATTGCAGACGGCGTAGACGCCTGAGCATAATCCAGCTCAAAGAGCGCGGCGGCTTTTGAGCGCCCCCTCTTCGACGCGGATGCGCCAGGCCAGCATGGCCAAGTTAGCCAAACCGAAAATGACAGCGACAATTGGCGCGTCCAGGGCCAGGGGCAGGATCGGTATCTCAAGGGCCACGACCAGGTAGTTTGGGTGGCGGACAAATCTGAATGGCCCCTTTTTCACCAGTTCTGCGGTTTCAACCGTGATAATGCGGGTTGTCCAATAGGGCCCAAGGGTTGTCAGAACCCAGACCCGCCCCAATTGCAGGACCAGAAATATCGCAATCAATGGCCAGTTGACCGCCGGATCAGATACAGCGACCCAAACCAGCGCCGCGCACCAGGACGCGTGCAGCGCTACCATGACCGGATAATGATTTGCCCCGATTTCTGTAGCACCTTCGGCCATCAGGCGTGCGGTGTTGCGCTTTGCAATCACCAATTCGCCAAGCCTTTGCAGGATCACAAGCGCAACAATCCAGATCGCAACCGGTATGTCGGTCATGCTTGTGGCCCGGCCTGAAGATCCGCCAGCAAAAGACCTGCGGAGAAGCCCGGTCCGAAGGCAACCATAAGCTGGGTGCCGGTCTCGCCCTGCTCCAGCGCCCTTTTAAGGACGACCAGGATGGTTACCGCCGACATATTGCCATGGGCCGCCAGAACCGCTCGTGAATTGTCCAGCCACGCGGTCGGAACATCCAGACAGGCATCAATCGCGTTCAGGACTTTGGCTCCACCCGGATGAGCAATAATTCCGTCCAGATCCTGCAGGGTCAGACCATGTTTCGCCAGAAAGCCCGTTGCAACATCCGGGAATTCACGCCGAACAAAGACCGGCAGATTGCGTGACAGCAAAAGGCCGAACCCGTCCTCTTCCACTGACCAACCCATAATGTCACCGGTACCTGGCCATTGATATTCACCGCCCTCCAGCAAGCTGGCATGTGAAGACGCGTCATCGCCCATGTCATCCCTGAGCGCTTTCCGTTCCGTGTTCAGGATCACACCCGCGGCCCCGTCCCCAAAAAGGGCGCTGCCAATGATGTTCTTCTTGCTGCCATCCTGTGGGCGGAAATTGAGGGAACACAGCTCTACAACAAGTAACAGAACGTTGGAGCCCGGTTTCAGTCGGGCAAAATCGGCGGCCCGCGCAAGTCCGACCGCGCCCCCGGCACATCCAAGGCCAAAAATTGGCAAGCGGCTGATATCATTGCGAAAACCCATCTCGTTGATGAGCAGAGAATCCAGTGATGGCGTCGCAATGCCGGTCGTTGAAACACAGAGGATGGCATCGATCTGATCCGTTTCCAGTCCGGTCTGCCGCAACAGGCCCTCAGTCACCTTTTGCAACAGGGTCAGCGCGTGATCCTGATACTGTGCCGTTCTTTCGGCCCAGCCCCGTTCTTCCCGATACCAGTCCGGCGGCATGCAGGAATGCCGTGTCTTCACCCCTGCATTCGCATAAGCCTCTGTCAGACGCTCAAAGAGTTCCTGATCCCGGGAAAACACATCCCGGCACAACTCAATGACCGTTTCCTGATCAACATCATGATCGGGATAGGCCTCTTCAACGGCCAGAACTTGGACAGGCACGGCTCTTGAACCGACTTTCACGGGGGCCCCGGATTGTTCACCTGCATCATCCGTGAATGGCAGGGATTGTGAAGACGGGGCGCCTTCCATCAGGTCTCCGCGCTTTCCACGAACCAGTCAATGGCGGTACCGACACCGTCATTGACCGGGATGCCCAGGCATTTCAAAGCGGCCTCAACACCGCCCAGTGTTCCCAGAATCATCGCTTCGTTATTGTCGCCCATATGCCCGATGCGAAAGACCTTGCCCATCAATTTGCCAAGTCCCCCACCGACAGCAACACGGAACTGGTGGCGACACATGGCCCTGACCTCTTCAGTATCGACTGTATCCGGCAGTGTAATTGTGGTGACCGCATTGGCACGCTCTTCCGGGACGATTGCGTTGAACCCGAGGGCGCCCGCCTCAGACCATTTCTCGATGCAAAGCCGAACCCCATGGGCAAGGCGTGCGTGACGGTCAAAAGCACCCTCTAATGTCTCTTCCTCAAGCATTAGAAGGCTTTCCTGCAAACCAAAAATCACATGTTCGGGAGCGGTGCCGCAATACCGCTTGTAATGGAACGGACTCTGACGGTCACTCCACCGCCAATAAGACCCGGGCATTTTGCTGTTCTGATGCGCTTCGAGGGCACGTTCGCTCGCCGCGACAAAGGCGACTCCGGGGGGAAGCATAAACCCTTTCTGAGAGGCCGCCAGAACAACATCCACGCCCCACTCGTCCATGCGCAGGTCCACTGTGGCCAGAGACGCAATCGCATCCACAACAAAGAGTGCCGGGTGGCCGGCCGCATCAATGGCCTGACGTACAGGCGGCACTTCACTCGTAATGCCTGTCGCCGTATCGGTATGAACCATCAGAACGGCCTTGATTTCTTTCTCGGTATCGGCGCGCAGCATGCTCTCTACCTGGTTGGCATCAATGCCGTGTCGCCAGTCGCCCGGAATCCATTTCACCTTCAGATGCAGCGCTTCGGCCATTCCGGCCCAGGCGTTTGAAAAATTGCCTGTCTCAGGGACCAGCACGGTGTCCCCGGGGGACAGGATATTGGCCATCGCCGCTTCCCACGCGCCGTGACCATTTGCCGAATAGATAAAGACCTCGCCCTTTTTCGTTTTGAAAACCGGCTTCAGATCCTCAAAAACGCGCATGGAGATATCAATGAATTCGGGGCCGGAGAAATCCAGTGCCCGACGATGCATCGCATTCAGGATGCGTTCAGGAATGTTAGTAGGCCCGGGAACACTAAGAAACTCAACGCCGCGCTGTACACGCGTGTTTGCCGGGGCCGAGACAGGGGTATGCAATGGGCGAACAGACATGGGTAAACCTTCAAATTCCGAGAGTGCCGCTATGTCTAGCAAACTGGCGGGTGGGTGTCAGCCCTTGGCCGCACGCTGTTCCAGTTGCTTGATATAGCCAAGACCCGGCAAAATCTCACTCCTGGTGAATTCAAGGCGTTGTTGAGGCCCCCCGACATTGGCTGCTTTAAACTTCTCTTTCCAGGCATCCATTTTCAGCGTCAACCCACAGAGAACACCACCAATTGTCGTGTGGTGAGAGGTGATCAGGTCGCGCACCTCGTGGAACCGTTCTGCGCTGATATCGGTCCAGAAATCCTGGGTTTTCCGGTCAAAGCTCTCAAAACGGCCGGTGATCGAACCGGTGATGTCTGCGACATCTTCACCCACCCCGCGCAGCAGTTTTTCCTGTGCTCGGTCCTGCTTTACGACATAGCTCTCCCGCAATTCGGTCAGCCATTCCAGGAATTCATGGGTGATCGGCACGGTTCGGTCGAGGATGTCCCGGAAATAGGCCAGCGACAGGAAGATATCACCATAATCCTCCAGGAAGATCGGGATTTCCGCCAGACCGACATCCAGCTTCGTTGCCATCAACTTCAGCTTCTCAAGCGCGTCTTTCGGGTCCGGATCGGTAAACAGCGCCAGAATATCGGAAACGTCATTCACATCCTTCTGGTCGGCACCATAGATATGCTGGATGAGCGGATGCGTGAAATCCTTCATCCGGTCCGTCAGTTCGGCCCGTTTTGTCGGTGAAAGCTTCAACGCTTCTTGATTTTCAACTTCGATATTCAGACTGCGAAGGACGATACGGATCGTGTAGACATCAAAGCTGGGTGACAGATTGAACTGTTTTACCAGTTCGAGGTCGCGTTTGAACTCATCTTCTGAATCCGGAAAGAAACCCGGCAACTCGTCAATTGAGACCTGGCCACTGCCCGCGTCACTGTCCCGAAATAGTTCAACCTGGGTCTCAATCTGATTGTTCTTTACCAACCAGGCCCGTTTCAAAGCCAGGGTTTCCAACGGCAAAATATCCATATCCATCAGATGGAGACTGTCTTTGACCATCTCCTTTTCAATTTCTTCGGGCGTTTTATCGGATTTTTTATTCATACTTGCCTGTTGGTAAGGTTTGGTTGGTGGTTTCCGGTATTGTGGTAGGTGAATACTCGCAGCTCGGTGAGGACCTTCCCACGAGGGAAGATAAGCGGTCAATAATTTTCCTGATATTCCAAGGCGATATTGCGCACAAGGAAAAGGGCCATACGACTGTATGACCCTTTTCAGAATGGTCGGGGCAGCAGGATTTGAACCTACGACCTCCCGTCCCCCAGACGGACGCGCTACCAGGCTGCGCTATGCCCCGCCGACAGAATGCTTCTACCCAGCCCCTGCCCTCTTGGCAAGCAGGAAGCGATGCGTGCTATACAATGCTCCGATGAGATAAGGAGAACCCGAAATGAAACAGAAACCCACCCGGCCCAGGGACCCGAACTGGCGCACCCTCAGGGCCAAAGGGCATAAAATACAGCCCGCAAAAACAACCTACAAAAGACGCCCAAAACACCCCAATCAAACGCAGAACCCCCGGAACCCCACCGGGGGTTTTGATTATTGGGGCCTACTTTGCCCTTCCCGTCATTTTTTCGGCCGACCGCATGGCGCCAAGACCGAGCAGCGAGAGGACGATCGTGATCAGGGTTTCGGTGCCGGTCAGTTGCGGGGGTCGGGGGCCGTCGGGCAGAAAGACCACGGTTCCCCAGGCGATCACGTCGTAGAGGATGAAATGCCAGGCGAGTGCCAGGCCACAGACCCACCCGATGAAGGGTCGCCAGCCCGCCACAAAGACCGAGCGGTGACCTGCCTCAATCTTGTTGAGTTCGATCTGGGCCAGGCTGGGCTGCATCATCAGTTTCGCCTTGATGATCTCGGCTGCCCGCTTTTCATCTTCGGTTTCAACATATTTATCGACGATGTTGGCAACGCCTTCCGCCGCGCTGACAACCCCGCCGCCGACAACTTTTTCTGCGATCCAGCCCAGCATCCTGGCCCTCCCCTCAATATGTCCAGCTCGCGTAGTTTTCGCGGTCATCCAGGTGTTGGAACGAGCGCCCGAAACCAAAACCACGCATGCCAAGTGCCAGCGCAAGGCGGATCAACTCCATCCGCGCGCCCCCGATCACTGCGACATCCACCGCTCGGCCCCGGCCATGCATGCCAGGCTTTGCCTTCCTTGCCTCAACCGGATGGTCAGGGCAGCGAAAGCCGCTGGTGACGCGCAGCGGGCCAAACCGTTTCCGGATTGCCTGCAATCTGTCCATGAAATCCGGGTTCATATCCGCACGACCGCAGCCGCAGCTGCAGGTCATCTCCGCTTTGGTGAAATTGGGCCACCGTTCCCAGTCGAGTTCGTCCATGCGTCACCTCATTTGGTTGGAGGGGCCGTTTTATACGGGTGCCCGGCAGGCAGCTTGCCAGCGATGCCCAGCTCATGGGCGATATAGCCTTCCATGCGGCGGCGTTCGTCATTGTTCAGGCGTCGGGAGAAGAGAAATGCCATGTCGATGGTCAGCCGTCCTTCAAAATCCCCGGTATTTGTGCGCAACCCGCCAAATCGGTCATGGGCCCGGTTGGCATTTAGATGCCACGCGACCAGATCAGGTGTCGCGCTATTCGGCCAGGGCACAAATCCCGGTGGATCCATTACCTCAATATTGGCACCAGTAGCATTGGCCGGTGTCAAAGCTCCGCCATTAATCGCGACGGCGCCCGTATCCTGGTTCCCACCATCCAGAGAAATTGAGTAATCCGGGTTGGTGGTCCGCAGGAAACTGTATGTACTGGACGGTGCGCGTGTCGCAACCAACGGGCAGACCGCCGCCGAATTGTTCGACCCCCGCGCCTCAGACACGGCAAAAATGAATTCGCGAGCTGAGACAGCCGGAAAATCAATCGAACTGTCATTTAAAACATAGGGGCCTTGATCAAACGCGCGCGCAATTGTCCCCGCAGGAAGCTCTGCCGGTGTCCAGTCATTTGAAACAGCGATCACGGTGAAACTGGCAATTGGACCAGTCAGACCACCGCCATCCCGCGCCCGAACAGAAACCGGTTGAGACGCTCCACCTGGGAGCGAGACCCCATCCCGCAGCTTCAGACTGGTGTCCGAAACCTCGAAAAAAATGCCACCATCTGTTATTTCAAACGTGACACTGTCGCCTGCGTCGGGGTCACCTGCGGAAAGGGTTCCAACCACAATCCCTGGCTGATCCGCATCAATACTGGTGTTGCTGAGGTTTGGTTCCCCAGGTGCCTCATTTACGTCAGTGACCGTGATTGTGAAGGTCTCGACAATCTCGTCGCCACCGGCGCTGGCCCGAACCACAATCTGTTCAGAGCCACTGACCTCAAAATTCAATGGCTGCGCGATTTGTACCTGATCGCCCAGTAAAGAGATGCGGGTGGACCCGCCAATCTTGGTCAGGCTCCAGTTAGCGGTCGAGTTTGAGACGGACATCAAACCTATGAAAGTTCCGACCGGGGTGTTTTCGGCGATGCTCCCGCCGGAAAATACCAATTGCGGTACACCAGGCGAAACCGGTGCAACCGTCTCGTCGGACTCCGGCCGGACCGGGTTCCGCAAAGGCGGGCTTATGGGTGATTTAAGTATAGTCACTGTACACCCCCGCCTAGCCCAGGAAATACCGGATCGTTCCAGACCCGTAGCCGGTGATCCGGAACCGATGCGGCAAACCGTTTTGGCCGCCGACCGTCAGAATTTTTTCCGCATTTTCGGTAAAGATTTCGATCTGAACCCAGTTGCTGCCGCCGTCCAGCGATCTTTCCAAAGACACGGTGCCTGTTCCAAAACCGGAAAGCGACAGGTTGTACTCCCCTGGCGAGAAGATTTGTTCCGGACTGATTCCATTTGACGAAAAACTACCGTTCATTGACTTTCCTTTCTGTTTCCAGCCGGTCTACCCGGCGTTTCAGCGCTTCCACATCGTCACTTACGCGTTCGATCTGCAGCTCAATTTTCTCGATCGTCTTTTCCATTTCGCCGGTTAGAACGGCAATTTTGTTGATTGAGAGAGCGAGCTTGTTGTTCAGCTCCAGCTGTTTCTCCTGGCTCTCGAATATGTCCTCATGCTGCCCCATCGTGGTTTCGAGATGGGCAAAGATTTCAGCCAGATCTCCTTCATGCTGAATTGTGAGCACGAACAAGCCACCAAAAACCGTACCCACCACCCCACTGATCAGAGGCGTCAATACTCTCACGATCATGGCCAGTACCCGTCATCGCTGTAGTCTTCCGGGATCGGATTCATCGCCTGCAGCGCAAAACTCGCCGCCCAGATCGGCTGACGATGCTGTCCGGCCGCAACCAGGATCTGCTGCCATTCCAGCCCGGTCACCTGAACCGGGCCGGTATCGGTGACAAGCGTGATCAGGGTTATCTCGTCCCCGGTCAGCACAAGCGCGTCGGCATAGGGCGTCACTTCGCGCGTCCAGGCCTGCATATCGGCCTCAGACGTCCCGATCCGATGCACCGCGCGATCATCGCCAAAGTTGTAATCGAAGCCATTGCCGAGGCGACGGTCGCGTTCCTCGACAACCAGAGCGATCTGGTGTTCTTTGAGGGCGCGATAGTCCGGATCCGTCAGCGGATCGACCGCCTCAATCACAACCGTCTGGCCTGCCTTCAGATCCTCCGGTGTTCCGTCAAAGGCGATCAGATAGCGGTCCCCAACCGCACCGAGCGGCACCGGCACAGGGTCCAGATTGGGGGCATTGAACTTTGCCTGATCGGTTTCGCGATAGCTGTAAATTCCCATGAGTTCCCTCCCTAGAACCGGACCCGTTGGGGAACCGTGGCAATATCTGTCAATCTGCCGGTCCCAAGCTGTGATCCGGCCTTGTTCCCGGCAGCGTAGACGGCCCCTGTGTCGTCAAGCGCATGCATGTAGCTTTCGCTTGAATGACCGCTGTGATCGATATCGATAAACCGGTGTCCCGGATTGGGGGTCAGCCATTCCAGAAATGTGCTGGAATTTAACCGAGGACCGGACCCATAGGCATGCCGACCGGCAACGAAGACACGCCCGTCATCGGTCAGCACCATGGAGCTGTGCTGGTCGGTTGTGGCAAAGGTCCCGCCGATTGATACAGCGATCACTGTCCGGTTTTGTGATCCGGCCAGGGTGACCGGTTGTGGAGTCGAGGTATTGATCGTGTCGGCGAGTCCCAACTGACCAATACTGTTAAAGCCCCAGGAATAGAGCCCGCCGCCCTTGATCGCGGCAAAGCATGACGTAACGTCACCGCCAAGCCAGAAGTCATCGACCAGGCCCGCCAGACTGTCCACCCGTTTATAGACGGTATGAACAGCGGTATCCCCCTGACCCAGTTCCCCATGCGGATTAGCGCCCGCCATGTAAAGATCGCCATTTTCATAGAGGACCCCGCTCACCCCGGCATTATTGGTATCTTGACCACCGGAAAAACGGATCCGTTTCACCACTTCACCCGTCGGCAATCCAATCGGCGGGGAAAGGCGGAGCACATCCGTCACACTGCCAAAGCCGGTCTGATAGACATTCTGCTCCCCGCAGGCGAGCACTGTATTGTCGGATTTGACCGCCAGAGCTCCGCCCAGCTCGCCGCCCCCGGCAACAATATCCACGATATCGCTGACCGGATTCCCGGATTGATCCAGCATCACCGTCGGGCTGGACCGGTTTGTGGTGTCGCCCTGGCCCAGCTGGCCGCGATTGTTCAACCCCCAGGCATAGACCTCCCCCCCTTCGGTCAGCGCATACCAGCTGATGGAACCGGTATCCCCCGTCCCGGAGTGGACGAGTTTCACCACCTTGCGGTCTGCCACCCCCGATCTGGGGCCGATCACCGGATCAATCAGGGTCGCCTGGTTCCGCGCCGTGGTGGATCCATCCCCCAACTGGCCGTGATCGTTGAACCCCCACATCACAATATCTCCGGCATCGCTCAGCACCGCCGATTGCGAATAGCCGGCAAAACCCGCGACGGGCAGCCCGACAAATCCAGGTGGCAGAGAGACCGTGCCCGGCAAGGGCTGATTATAACGGGAACCTCCCTGGGCCTGCCCGCGCATTGCGTTATCACCCGCAACCCGCACAGAGCCGTCTTCCATCACAAACAGCGATGTGTAGCGGGAGATCGCAGACGGCATCCCGCGGTTCATCAGCGCTTTGCAGCGAAACCCTTTTTCAAAATCGGTGGTCCCGTCAAATTGATTAAACCCATCCTCAACAAAGGCTCTCACCGATTGCTGGGACGGGGCCTTGGTGTCGCTGTCGCTGACAAAATCATCTTCATCCAGAATGCGACCATCAATCGCCTGCGCCGTCCGCAGAGCCGTCATCCCCTTGGTGTTCTCGCTCCCGGCCTCAGCCTCCGCCTGGCTGGCGATCTCGGCAAAGACGCCATCCACACCGGCCGGGCCGGTTGCGCCTTGCGGTCCCGTCGGACCTTGAATGGCAAGGTTCGCAAGACCATCGCCATCTGCATTCCAACCTAGCGCACGACCCGGTGCAGGCCTGGTTAAGGTAAGCCCGTCGGGAAAAGCAGAAACCTCGCCCTCCGCAACTTGTGGCATCCGGTCCAAACGGGAATCAATCTGCTGCAAAACAGCGTGAATACGATCAAGATCCGTGTTGATGACGTCCGCACGAAGAACACCGGATTCTGAAAAGTCACTGACCCTCTTCGCTGCAACCTGGCGCACGATCACAATTGACTGATCGACCGCAGGCGGCACAAAGAACTCAATATCTCCCCCCGTGCTGTCGCCTGCGCCCATAACGGTATAGTCGGTGCCCAATGCCGCAGACACCCCATCAACATACACATGAAGATCGCTATCTTCAAAGAATGGAAAAGGAACATCAAACCGAGTGATTATGCCGTCAGCGACATACGAACTTCGAGGGACGACATCCCCTATTTTAATATGCTTGTCAGCCATTTTCACCCCCTGCCTGGCTTGCGTTATAAACAGAGCCAAAAAGTTTCCCGGTATCTTCCACAGTATCGATAAGGGTGTTGCGTCGCTTTCGGCGCAATTCGTTCCTTCTGAAATTCGCGGTGTTGTCCGCCATCAGGTCCGAAATGCGGAGCGACTCAAAATCTCTGTTGGCGGCCGTGTTTTCCGATGCGGCAAGTGACGCCGACCCTCTTCCATTCCGCCCCCTGTTGTTGATCGAAGCGAGCGAACGCCCTCTTTCGCGCTCACGTTCAGAGCGTTGTTGAGCTGTTTCGAGGTTTGACCGCAACCTGTCGGTTTCAACCTGTTGCTGTTGCGCCCTAAGGCTTGCCTGCTCGCCTCGCCGCCTCATCAGCGATGCGGCGTTCGACATAATTGGAATAAGCAGCTGCGGTCCCGCACTAGCCATTGCATCATCCTTTCCAAAAAATTGATATTGCTATTGAGAAACTTCGACCACCGCCGATAGAAGCGTGATCGGCAAATATCCGCTCAGGCTAAAGCTCCGCCCGATGCCCCGATCCCAGCCCAACAATCGAAATCGATGCCGCCCGGTATAAGCCGAAGCAGCGCTATCAAGCCGAAGGTTATCAAATCGTCGAAACGCCGTTTTTCGATTGTTCACCTGGAACGGGTAGGTTCGGAACAGTTCCAATGTGACAGCAATGACTCTATGAACCTGCCCCACAAGGGTGGCATCAGCCACCTGCGCTTCAACGGGCAACGGGGTAAGATGCCAATGCACGGGCAACCCCACTTCCATATCCTTGACCGCAAGGATCTTGCCCCCGTCACGTATCGTTATACCGCCGTCTTCGACGAGCGCGTCATCGCGCTCGGCACCATCCGCCCAGACCTTTACAACGGTTCCGGTCAAATGTTCCAGTCCGGTGACACGGGAACTTGGCTCCGGATTTTGTCGTGTTGTTGCGGCGTCAAAGAGCCCCACTGTCGAGAGCTTCTCAATACAATGAACCACACCACCCGATTGAAGGCGCTTTACCAAAAAATAGGGCGTGTTCCCCACCACGGCGACGTTGACAAATCCTTCATCAACGGTGTCTTCACCGGTCTTCCACAAGGTCCACCCCTTGACGTTCTCGCTTCTCAAGGATTGATGGACCGCCACAGTACCATCACTGTTTACCACATATCTGGTATGGGCCGATCGGACACCATCCGAGAACCTTGCGGCCAGATCCTTCGGTCGCCTCATTACAGATGCCGACAGCGTGTTCAGATCATTTGCGCCATATCGATCCTGGTCCACGTCAAAAACAACATCCGCGCACCCGATACTGTTTCCGGCACCGTCCGATGTGACACATGTTAAAGCCCCATCACTTGCGACCGGCTTCACCAAGGCAAAGGGTGTGGGTGATTGCCGCCGGACGTGAAAATTTTCGAGTGAGACAGGACTGTTGTTCGAGATCGTGTTGACGAAGAGCCCCCCCGAACTGAAAAAAAACAGATCGCCAAGTGAATGAACGTGACCGACAGCATTTACCTGTGACCCGACCAAATCGTCTTCAACATATTCGTCCTCAAACCGTTCCTTTGTTTCCAGAAAATCAAAGATGTCGACCCCGCCCGATGAAGAACCCCAGACCCTCTGCGGCAGGCTGCGAGAACCACCCCAATAGGACCTGTTACCGTTCAGATGGACACTTCCGGGCCAGCCCCGCGCCGGAGACCAGACATCCTCCTCGATCGACCAATCCGCCGCAGCCACCGCATCGGTGTCGTCCAGGGGGATCTCAACCCGCGCTGAAACAATACTGTCGGATGTTTTCGCTGTGATTTTGGCCTTGCCACCACCCAGGCGAACTGTCTGTCCGATGACGGCATCTTTGAAATCACTGGTGTCCGACGTCAAAGTGATATCGCCTGTGGTCCCACTGGATGTCACCGTCCCTGTGGTTTCCGCCCCAAAATTGTGGGTCGGCAGATTCCTGAACAGGATCGGCGCAATGCCCCAATTCGTATCAGATCCCTGACGCTGAAGGCGTTGCGGGGGAACATCCCGGTGAACAAGGATTACGGTGTCCAGGGACTGTTCGTAATCCAGTTCCGACAGCTGTTCGGCGGTAAAAGGCGTTACAAGACCGGTACCGTTTACCTCCACATCATTGCGATAGATACGGACCAACCGGTCCGTGAATACCAACAAGTAGGTTTGATCGACGCGGAACTGAAAAGCCACAAGACGCGCACCTGCCCCCGCATCATCGAGACTGTCAATATGTCTTAAGCCACCCCGCCTTCGCACCGGGCCGCCAACAATGCCCTCCATATTGTCCGCACGCAAAACACCACCGGCATAGGATCGTATATCCCGCCTTCCCAGGACTTCCTCATCCAGGATGCCCTTATCAAATGTGTATTGCGTGACGTGAAGGCGCCTTACCATGATCCAATACTTTCGTTGCGGGCATCGATCAGGGAATAGTCCTCAACCCGAAGGGGGGAGTTGCTTTGCGCATCAGCGAGGCGGGCAATCTGGAATGATGTCTCCGACAATCTGTGAAGAAGTTCAGAACGACTGGTATTCTCGATAATTGGAAGACAGAATTCCGCAGACAGAAGGTCGCCGAGCGCTTTGACAAAATACGGGGGAAATTGCGCAATTTCCGGTCTGAATATGTAGTTCAACAAGACGTGCTTGCTGTTTGCGTGAATTTCATCCCCTCTTATTCGATACTCCAGACCACGACTGGACGGTGTCCCACCGGAACCAGGATGTGCACGACCCAAGGAAAGGGCACGTAGAAAATCCGCCGGTTTCTGGAAGGCGTATTTGAAGTCACTTATCGGTTCAACCGACAATCGGGGCAGTCGCCGCTGTGCTGTGGCGAAACTCCACGGATACGCCCCCAAAAGGAAATCCCGTGCTTGTGGATACAAGGCAGACGCAATATCGGACTCAACGGTTCCTTCTTCAAAAGATGCAATTGCATTTGCCCCCAATCGCATCATGGCGACGCTGCAAAGGGAAATGGCCGTGTCAGTCATTCTGCTTTTTCCTTTCCGGTTCTTTTTTTCCTGGCGCCGGTTTCTTTGCGCCACCACGTGGTTCATTCCGTTTTTTCGGGGTTGATAAGGGTCGAATCCATATTTGAGAGACTGCATCTGAAGACACAGAAAACACCTCTCCGGGTTGGCGAAGACGGCCATAAAAGCCCGCCTTCACCGCCCGCACTTTTTGTTGAGCCATGACCGCGCCTAGCGATTTGACTGAACACCCCAAACAATGCCGGACGTAATCTTTCCCTGTGTTGGGGCCGTACCGGAAACGACATAATTGAGTCGAAGGAAGCGACGGCTCCCTTCAGGAATGACGGATAGCGGGAACCGGCGTCCGCGCTTCAGGTCCGCCAACTCGCGGCGTGAGGTAACCAGCGTATCCGGATTTGAAAATCCTTCGTCATCATCGGTCTGAATTTCGACCGTCAGTGCCGTGAGGCGGTCAAAATCCTCAACCACCTGGACCAGTAAGGGGACCGCAACACCCGGCCCAATATCGCGCCCCGGTCCCAAGTCGATCTTGTTTGTTGAAACCGCACTGGCGGTCAGACTCTGGGCATCGGAAAACAGTGTCGTGCTATCGAGAATCATATGTTTCTCCAATCAATGTGAAATAATTTTTGAAATAAACGGTTTCAGGCGGGCGGAACGGGCCGCTCCAACTATGAGGCCACAGGAACATTCGCCTCAGTGTTTAGAATCTTGGATACACGCCGTATTGGTGCCCCCAGGAAGCTGACCACTTTCTTGCCCGAGAATTCCTCAAGCGAAAGATTGACATTTGCCTTGTCTTTGGCACGTTTGTGCAGGGCAACCTGAACATCCCTGTTGCAATACACCGCCATGTTCCCCTGAGTATCGTCGGTCCGATAAAACGCTTCGATCATGAAGTCTTCGAGCGCGATTGTTCCGGCCCTGAGCGCACTGACGTCAATATTGGCAATACGCGAAACAGACCGCCAGTCCTTCACCACAAATCCGACGTCATGCTTGTAGTGATCTCGATACGCGCGATACGGATTACCGTCGGCATCCAGAACAGTATCCACGCCGAGGTCTTCGTGGGTAACACCGGCGTTGCTGCCATTCGGGTAAATGAAGTGAACGGTTGCATCGCCCCATTTCACAAACCACATTGAGGTATTGTCGGACCCCGTGCCACCGGCATCGATGACATTATAGCTGGATTTGCTGCTGTCTGTTGCCTGGTGGCTGTCATATCGTGGTGCCAGTCCCATGAAACGCTCCGGCGTTACCGCCGTATCACCATAGATGAAGGTTTCCGCCAAGGCTTGCCCCATTGATTCCAGATGAGCCCGGCTTTCCAGCATTCGGAACAATTGAGGGTTGGTCTGCTTCATTACCAAGTCCCGGTCATGGCTGGCAAAACTCTCCAGCATACCACATGCATCGCGCACCTGTTGTGTCGTCGATTTGGATTCAGGAACCCCTTGATACAGACGCCGCCAGATATTCGTCGGCAGGCCAGTTCGAATGGTTGAGAGGTGACTGACACCTTCATTAGCCTCAACAGCGATAGAATCCAGCATAATTTCATTTGTTTCGCTCAGTGTTTCAATGATTTCCGAAATTCGGGACTCACCACCACCCTGACGCTTGTAGGTATCCGCGAGATTGAGGAATCGTGCTCCAAGTGTAGCCATAATTTTACTCCAAAATTGATATTGATATGAAATGAACAGAGAACTTAAAAAGACGGTTTCGGGCGTTGATTGGTGCCAACATTTGGCGTTGTGTCCCCATACAAAATTTCTTCCCGCGACCGTTTGCGTGCAGGCGCTGAAGACGAGGCAAAGCGCACGGGCGTGGGCTCGCCTATGACCCGTTTCATTGTCGCCAGGAAACGAACACCATCGGCCGTTGACAGAAGGTACCGATAAACTTCCAGCAGTTCAGGGTCTTCCTGAAACGCCGGCCCAAGAAGTCCGCCAACCCAATTGGTCACGGGCCTGGCGTTGCGTTCAGCAATCGAAAACGCATCTTCGTCTTCGCGCCCGGCAAAAGACGGGGGCGCAAATTTTTCGATAAACCGCCTGCGCTGGATTTGGATGTCCTGGCTGGATTCATCCATAAGGGATGCCTCCCGCTGATAAAACATTGCGGCCAGCTCATCAAAGTCGTCTTGACTGAGGTTGTGCCTCATCGCCCATTCTGACGCTGCAAGATACAGAGGGTCTCTCTCATCCGGTTCAATGCCGCGATCTGTCAGATCGGCCGGCACTGAAAGGCGGTAACGCTGCGCCATGCCGGCGGGGGTGGGTTCACCCTGGCCAGTTCCATTCTGATTTACTGCTAAATTTCTGGATTGTTCAATCATCTGAATTTCCTCTTGCAATAAGGTTCTCAACTAATTTCACCAAACGTCTCTGACCCTCTAGCTCCCTCAATTCTTCGGCCATGGCAGACGGCGGCAACACACGTTCAAGGGTCATGCGGCGCAAAAACCAGCGCGCCTGTTCCCCGTCATTCCCCCTGAAAACACGGGCGAAAACGCGCGCTATATCTTCGTCAGGCGGCCCCACCATTTGGTCCCTCCTCTGGCAGGATTTCGGTTTGACCAACATTTTCGACTGGGGGTGATCGCATTTCCGCACCCTCGTTATTCCGCAGGATCAAGTAATCCGGCAGGCCGGATTTACGCAGCCACCACCGCAAAAGATCCGGTACATTCACGACGGACGAAATCGCTTCAATTCCAACCAGGCCTGCGAGATCCACCAGACCTGCTACGCCACCTGTCGCGTTTGTTTCTTCCTGAACCCGCACCAGGGGCGACGTTGGGACCAGATCATAGGCATCGTTACCCCCTGGCCCGGATGCGATATAATACGGGCTGCCCGCCATTGAATGATGCGATAGGATGTAAAAGCATCGCCGCGCCAACCGGTCGTAAAGTTCGTTCATCAATTGAAGGGTTTGTGGTGCCTCAATCGACCGCTGATCCGCGCGCCGTTCCCCCAGTTCGAATGCCGTCCGCGCTGTCTCGTCTGCCGGTGGCAATTCAGGTCCCTTTATCGCCATGCGGATTCGGTTCTGGAGATCTTTCAACAACAATTGCGAGATGTCGAAACGTCCGGGCGCTTCCAGCGGTGTCAGCCCCTTTGATCCTGTTGCCTTTGGAATAATGGCCCCTGGTACCAACCGGATATTGGCGGGGTTCAGCACCCCATCATCTTCCGCCTGCCAAATGCCGGTTACAGCGATAGAGGCATTTTTTAGAACCAGTTCCACAATCTTGTTTGCCGTTTTGATTTCCGGCAGCGCTTTAAGAACCGGACCTCGCCCCATAACCTCGCCAGGTGCCTTGTCCACCCTGAACGCAATTGTTCGTTCGGTATCAAGGCGGTCTTCGAGAATCATTTGCTGATCCTGCAGGGTCCAGACGGACCAATGAATATGTCCGCCCTGGCCACCATCCCGCCCTTCCGGTGACCAGATATTGGCTTCCAGGACTTCAACAGTTTCATCCGGCGTCTTCTCAATCATCTCTCTCGTAGACGGGGACAAACGCGCATTTGGATAGCGAAGCTTTAATTCCCTCAACCGAACAGGCATGGTCAGAAAGACAGTCCTGGGAATCCCGTCAAAGGCCTCTTCCAGGGTTACTCTGGATACCGGCACTGCTTCAAAGCTCAGCGGGTTCTCCGGCGTCCCAAAATTCACATTCAGACAGCCGAGCGAGATATGGGCTTCCCGCAGCGCTGGCGCGATCTCGGTATGAAAGTTCGAGGTGTCGATTGCCCTGTGAAATTTCTCGACAATGGATTGTCGGGCGTCACTTGTCTCCTGCACCTCGTCGACATCGACTTGACTTGTTCCAGGCATTGGATCCTGCAGAGCCATCCATTCCTGAAAAGGTGGGAAAAGTTGCCCATGCACCCGCGCGGCTTTCTCATCCAGCGCATCGGCACCCGTACTGTCGAAAATCTGACTGCGAACCTCCTGCCCCAAAGGTCGTTCGGCACGGGCCCAGTTACGCCGGTCCGTGGCGTCAACTTCAAATTCGGGCAGTGTCAGTCGATACGCCTCGCGCAGAACAGGATCCCATCTGCGGCGGCGCCTCTCAGCCAGTTCATAGCGCATCAGGATTTCGGGTTTTCCCTGACCCTGCGCCGTTGAATTCATACCAGTCGTCATGGACTACCCTTTCTCAACCAAGCGTATTTGAGGGCGAGGACGAGGACGGCTGGGTGTCAGATACCCCGTCA
This sequence comes from Alphaproteobacteria bacterium, assembly GCA_963691885.1. GTDB lineage: Bacteria > Pseudomonadota > Alphaproteobacteria > UBA8366 > Aestuariispiraceae. Next base: position 3,945,741 of record OY829843.1, on the reverse strand, counting down.
AAACTGTCAAACAACAGGGGACGCCTCTGGCCACGCCGCCTCAGATTGCGGATACGTGCGTCGTTTCGGTCCTCCGCCCTTTGGCGTTCCGCCCGTTCATCGGCCAGCTGCTGTTCCAACTCTCTGTTTACCGGCGGCGGCGGCGGCGGCTTGGGACCGCTGAATATTCCACCCATCGGGATTCTCCTTTTCTGTAGTGTCGTATTACTTATTCTGTTGAATATGGTTGCTGTTGGCGTATTGATTGACCCAGCGATAGAGCGAAAACGGTGTGATGACATACCAGGGCACGGAAAGCCCCAACGCATATGCCGCAAATCGTGTACATGTCAGGAAACGGACGAGCTTTACCTTTTCAGGCATCTCCCGGACGACTGATATAACATTTGCCCGTCCCTCTCTTTCCGCCTCCATCAGGTATTCCCATACTGGAAAATCGATTTGTTCATGATTTGTTCCAAATAAATCACTCGCAAGACAAACGTCAAACTGTGTTGCATGAGGGTTCAAAATTATTCCGGGAACCTGGTATTCATGGTTGCGGCAAACCTCCCGGACCACGAAACAATGGCGAAAGCCCGGTTTGAGAAACCCCAGCACCCAATCAAGCAGGCGACCGGAAAACCCGTGCTGTTGTTGCGCCGGGTCGGGATCGCAGCACACAAGGTACCAGCGCTCCCCAGTCTTTCCTGAATTATCAACTGTCATTCCAGAACACCCCATGCACTGTCTGCAGAAAATTGGCCATCACCCCCTGCAACCTGTCGTGCCCGAACAGGCTGCGCAAACGTAAGTGCAAGGGCATCCGCGCAATCCGGGCTATTGAGCCCCCTCGCCTTCATGTCTTTCTTGCGCTCCAGGGCAATAACGTTTTCCCGCACGAACCCATATTCCGGACCGGCCAAGTCATCCATCAATTCGCGATCATCCGGCAGGGATGCGCCTGCCAACCATTTCCGCATCTCGCCCCACATCTCAGCCCGGCGGTTGGCATATTCCGTGTCTTTCAATGCCCGCGCCCCGAACAAGACCTCCACCACCGGACGGTTCAGCCGCCTCAAATTGTCAATTACACCCCCGCCAACACCGCCGCCATCGATAAAGACACCATCGGGCCGCCACCGTTCCATGGCTTGCGCGACAAGGTTCGCGACATCAACAGTGTCCCGTTTCCTGAATCGCTCGATATGCAAGATGCATCGCCCTTGGCGCAGCATCAGGACGGTCTGGTCCTCTCCAAACCGTGCGACGTCAACGCCGAGCACTCTTGGGGCCGAATTTTCAACTGACAGTTTTCGGGCCTGCGCCTCTTCAATGACCGAGGTTGCAATAAACTGGTTAGCGCCCTGTCGCGGGAAAACCCCGCGGACCCGAACCCGAACAAAGTCACTGTCCTCACCATAATCGCTTACCCAGGTCCCGATCAGGGACTTATCCGTCAATCGCGCTGACCTGCTGTCAATCTGACGTCGTGTCCAGCGATGCCGGAACCGGTGAAAACACTGTTTAAACCGCCCCGTATTGCGTGTTGGGTTCCCGCAGACCAGCCACAGAATTTCTGTATCTCCGTCGGTCAAAGCCCCTTCGGCTGTTTCCCATACGCTGTCGGCAATGGCACTGGCCTCATCAAAGAACAAGACAACGCGGCGTCCATGATTGTGCAATCCTGCAAAAGCCTCAGTGCGGCGTTCGTTCCACGGCACCATATCGATGCGCCAGGTCGCCTGATAGGCCTGGTCATCAGCGGTCAAGGCGGTTGCGCGATAACGAAGCAACCCCTGTACGGTCATCAACCTCTGCCATTTGCCAACCTCGGCCCAGGTTTTCGTGCGCAACTGTCGCTCTGTATTTGCCGTCACAACGCCCCGCGTTTCAGGGCAGGTCATGAGAGACCAGAGGATCAACCAAGAGACCAGCGCCGACTTTCCAACCCCATGACCGCTGGCAATTGCAACACGCACCGTTGGCCGGGCGGGTTTACCCGCTTGAACCCGATTTGACGCGCCGGTATAAGAGGCCGGTTGCTCGCCCCGTAATTCTTCCCCAATGCTTCGCAATATATCCCTTTGCCAGTCATCCGGCCCTGGATGATCGCGCAATTCACCACTTCCCCAGGGAAACATGGTCTGAACAAAGCGCAATGGGTCATGGCGACAGCGCTTCATCAATTCCTGGACGGCGCTATCTTCCCAGGACACAGCATCAGTAACTGACTGAGCAGTCATTCCGGCAGAACCTCCTCATCAGTTACGACATGCATGAAATTCATCACATCCGTCAGATGCCAGCGCAGCTCAAGCGCCAGTCTGTTTTCCCGACGCCAACTCGTCTCATTCTGAAAAGCCAGACTGGCGTGATACCAACAATAAGGGGCGTCAAGTGGCAGTCCGGGAACAATGCGGCGCCCGCATTTTTCTTCCCCATCAAGAATTTCCAAACTCCGCTGTCCCCCATGTTGCCGGGTCGCCGCGTTGCTGCTGTCCTGGATTGGAACAAACCACTGGCATCCCTGATGCTCTGACGGGTTCCCTGACCGAGGATCGCCACAAGTGTCCACGGCATGAGGCAATTCTTCCGTCGCGTTATGTTCTTCGACGGATACCTCTAGAGCCCGGCCGTTGTTTCGATACTCAGCTTGCTTGAACGCTGTCATGTTCCCCCCTCTGACTGAATACATTATATGTAATTAAATTCCATTTGTAAAGAAAATAATTCTTTATGGTGAGTTTTATAGATTTAAAAACCCTGATATAGAGAAAATTGTGGAATTAAACCCTTGTTTATGATAGTGTTTTGCTTGGAACAGTGAGAATAGGCAACCCGATGGCACATTGGTCAGAACGGCTGACATCAACGGCAAAATCACGCGGTATCTCTATTGCGGAACTGGCAAGGCAAACGAACACGCCTTATGAGCGGGTCATCAAATGTGCACAGGGCAAGGTTGATCAGCCCAGAGGAAATCTTATGGCGGATATGGCCAGGATTCTGAACGTGCGGTTGGCCTGGTTGCAATACGGCGAAGAACCGGCCGAGATCTCCTCCACCGAGTCCAGCCCCCACGGATCGACCACAACAGGCAACGAGGAGACAACCGGACCGACAGAGCCCCCTTTTTTCGAGACCGCAGCCCGCATACCCAATATACAAAGCTGGCCCAAGAACCTCCCTGTGCTTGGCACTGCTGCCGGGTCTGAAACCGGAGCAATGCAGATCGATCAGAATGTAATCGACTATGTTCGACGCCCGCCTGGCCTGGACAGCGCGTCAGATGCATACGGGATTTACGTAATCGGCGACAGTATGGAACCACGGTTTCCGAGCGGCGAACTCTGCCTCGTTCATCCTCACCGACCACCCCGCCCTGGCGACGACGTGGTCATTCAGGTTCAAAACCAGAATAACGATGGAACCGAGGCGTTTTTAAAGCGACTGGTCCGGCGCGGTCCTGGCGAGGTCATCTGCAGCCAGTTTAATCCACCGAAGGAGCTTGTCTTTGCAACAGCATCGGTGATCGCTGTTCACAAGGTCATGCCACTGCACGAGTTACTCGGGTATTGACCACAAAACATAAAAGGATTTTAATTCCATAAATGGAATTTACAGAGATTCTCTCAGAGATCTCAACTGTGACAATAGCGCTTCCAATTCGGCGCGGGTTTGCGGCGTCATGGGTGAGCCCCCGGACTGAGAATCCCCGGGCACCTGGAATGGCAGGGTATTTGAATTTTCAACCTGGTCGCTCGAAACATCAGACATTGCGTTTACAACATCCGTTTCCATGCCGATTGGTTGGGTATCTGATTCCACCGACCCGGTATCAATCGCACCCGAATTCTCAAGAGAATCGCGTTTGACGAGCCCTTTGACGCCCTTTTCCTTCAAGAGCCTCTGCACACCCCGGATGGTATAACCCTCTGCATACAAAAGATCGCGGATAGCACTGAGTAACTGAACATCTTCCGGGCGGTAATAGCGCCGTCCGCCGGCCCGTTTCATGGGTTTGAGCTGGGTGAACTTGCTCTCCCAAAAACGCAGGACATGCTGAGGCACAGTCAATTCATCCGACACCTCACTGATGGTCCGGAAGGCCGAAGCCGACTTCTCACGTCCTGATTTTGTGTTTTCCGATACTGTCATACCTGTATATTGCCATGCGCGACGCCGAGTTTAAATCCGCGCCGATACCCGATCCACTTGAGCCTTAAAGTCTGGCACGATCCAATCCTATACCGTCTGATTTGATATCGTTGGCACCAGACCGCACTTACCGTCCTACATTGATTCTGTTTTTGAGAACATGGCTGGGACGGAAAACAAGAACCTTGCGTGGCAAAATGGGGACCTCCTCGCCGGTCTTAGGGTTGCGACCAATCCGCTCTCCCTTTTGACGGACAGAAAAACTGCCGAATGAAGAGATTTTGACACTTTCTCCCCGGGTCAAAGCATCGGACACTTCGGCCAAAACGGTTTCGACGAGATCCGCAGATTCGTTTCGCGACAAACCAACTTCCTGGTAAACGGCCTCCGCGAGCTCAGCGCGCGTCACTGTTTTTTCAACCAATATAACCTCCTGCCCCCGAATTGGATGAACCATGATAGCTTAATGTTGCCACAACTTACACCACTATCTGTGGCCAAAGCTGCTATCTATCCGCGCATTTCTTTCCAACTTATATTGTCTCTTAATGGGACCAGGATAAGTGAGGTATCAGAAAACGCAATCGCGGCAACGTGCCATCGGCTCAAAAAAACCAACCAATTCAAAGAGGTTACCGTCCAATTTTCGCAAGGTCAATCAGCTCGGAAGGCAGGAAACACCAAAATATCAGGGAATCAGGAATTATTGAATTTTGCTGTAAAGCGCCCGGTCACCAGCGTAGAACAGCGGCGCCCCAGGCAAACCCGCCTCCCATAGCGGTCAAAGCGACAACGTCACCAGGCTGAAACAACTGTCGTTCAAAACCATGATGCAGCGCCAGGGGAATTGTAGCGGCAGAGGTGTTTGCCTGATTTTGCACGGTAACGATAACCTTCTCGTCATCGATACCAAGCGCATCTCCGACCTTGGCAATTATGCGTTTATTGGCCTGATGCGGCACCAGCCAGTTGAGATCATCGAGAGTCAGGTCGCTGTCGGCCAGAACTGTTTTCACGGCAGCCGACATACTATTCACCGCAAAGCGAAAGACCTCCTGGCCCTGCATGCGAACATGTCCGGTCGTTGCGGTGGACGATGGCCCGCCATCGACATAAAGGTCGTGATACCGCGTGCCATCCGCTGCCAGATGGGTTGAAAGGACGCCGCGATCGCTATTCAGGCCCGCCGTTTCCTGGGCTTTCAAAACGACGGCGCCGGCACCGTCACCAAACAGCACACAGGTGCCCCGGTCCTCCCAGTCGAGAATTCTGGAGTAAACCTCCGCACCAATTACAAGTGCTGTTTTCGCCTGCCCCAGACGGATCATGTTATCCGCCATGGTGAGCGCGTATACAAATCCGCTGCAGACTGCCTGAACATCAAAGGCCGGCCCGTTCGTGACGCCCAATAGCGCCTGAACGCGCGCCGCCGTCGCCGGAAAAGTGTTGTCCGGTGTTGTAGTGGCGACGATGACAAGGTCGACCTCACCAACATCAACTTGAGCGTTCTCGAGGGCCTGTGTACCGGCCCTCTTGGCCAGGTCAGAGGTAAACTGACCTTCTGCGGCGATATGGCGTTGCTTTATCCCCGTGCGTTTGGAGATCCATTCATCAGACGTGTCCACAAAAGTTGCCAATTCATCATTGGTGATGACACGGTCTGGAAGATAGCCCCCCACGCCGGCTATTTGCGCTCGGATCATACCGCCTACCCTTTTACACTGGAACCGGTTGTGTCTTCTGGAACTTCATCACCGACACCGCCAGAGGAAATAAAATCAAAGTCCGAACGCATTTTGTCGATAAAGCCATGCACCGCCATGTCAGACGCAACCCCGATCGCATTCGCAAAGCCTATGGCATCCGTACCGCCATGACTTTTTACCGAAATGCCGTTTAGCCCCAGAAAAACAGCGCCATTGTAACGCCGCGGGTCAAGCCGCATCCGTAATTTCTGTATGGAATGACGGGCAAAGAGATAGCCAATCTTGGCGAAGATGCTACTCTGGAATGTTTCCCGGATGAAACTGCTGATCAGCTTCGACGTTCCCTCAGCGGTCTTCAGGGCCACATTGCCCGTGAACCCGTCCGTGACCACCACATCAACCGTTCCTTTGGCGATGTCATCTCCCTCGATGAAACCCTTGAATTCGATCGGCAGGTTACTCTCGCGAATAGTGGACGCGGCGAGTTTGATCTCATCCCTGCCCTTCAATTCTTCAGACCCGATATTAAGCAAACCAACGGTTGGCTTTTCAATGCCCAGAACCGTTCTCGCAAAAACCTCACCCATCACCGCAAATTGCACCAGGTTCTGGGCGTCGCATTCGACATTGGCACCCAGATCCAGCATACAACTTTCGCCGCGCTGGGTTGGAAAGAACGAAGTGATTGCCGGACGGTCAATTCCGGGCAACGTGCGCAAAGAAAACATGGAAAGCGCCATCATCGCGCCTGTATTACCGGCAGAAACGGAGCAATCCGCCTTACCGTCCCGCACGGCGTCAATCGCCAGACGCATGCTGGATTGCTTGCCTGTGCGCAAGGCGACCGACGGCTTGTCATCATTACTGATGGCATTGTCAGTATGGTGGATCTCGACGCAGTCTTTCAACAGCGGCTCAGCCTCGACCAGAGGGGCCAGCTTCGCTTCGTCACCAAACAGCAGAAAATACGCGTTGGGGAGGCGCTCGCGCGCAATGGCAGCACCCTTAACAACAATATCGGGGGCATTATCGCCCCCCATACCGTCTAGTGAAATTGTCACCCGTTGCGCCACCATTTATCCGATCTTTGCTTATCCTGTCGCCAGCCAAACCTTACGCAAATCTGGCCAGCCTTGAATAAGGATCAGAGTTCGGCGGCTTCGACAACCTCACGGCCATCATAATAACCGCAAGAACCACAAACGTGATGCGGGCGGCGCAGTTCGCCGCAATTCGGACATTCAGTCGGGGACACAGATTTGAGTGAATCGTGCGCGCGGCGCATATCGCGGCGTGACCGGCTCACCTTTCTCTTTGGAACAGCCATCTCTAGAAACTTTCGCTATTTGGTAAAACGTGCGGTGTCTTAGTGGATTTAAACCATTAGGGCAAGCGGTGCGATGCCCGAAATGCCCTAAATTTCCATGCAGCCGGAATTTTCCGTAAAACCAGCCCTGCAGAACCTGTTTTCTATGTGTTTTCCAACCCTTTATTTTTCAAGGCGGCCAGACCGGCAAAGGGTCCACTTGGCTGATTCAGGCTTATGATTCCGGCACTTTTCCCCTTTGGCAGCGCATCTTCGATCTCAACGCCCGGGGCGCGGGGATAGGGATCGAGTGCAAGCGCCAGATATTGAGCAACCAATTCGCCAATATCGATTTTGCCATCTTCCAACGGCTCAACCGGGTCGTCATCTTCCAGGGTCAGCTCGATATCGACCTCTTCTTCAACGGGGCCGAACTCGACCGAGAACGTCTCCTCAACAGTCTCGGGAACCGGTTCCAGGCTTATACTGCAGGCTTGCTCGACTTCAGCATGGATTTGCCCGTCGACACGCAACACGCCTGCAGGCTGAACCGGATGAACACGCACAGTGGCGGACAGATCCTTAACCGTCAGGATGTCATAGCGTTTTGCCAGTGCCTCACACTCTGCCGGATTGCCGGACAGTTTGAAGATGCGGCCATTGCCGGGAATCGACTCCGCTTCAACAATATGGCTGAACTCACTCATTCTTGGTCTCCAGTCTGGCGATCAGAGGGCTCTCGACCGGGTCAGGAAAATGCACCTTGCCGCTTAAAATGTCATCCGTGCTCTGCTTGCCAAGTTCAAGGCGCGCCTGATGAACATAATGCGTCAACGCTTCCAGGGCAGGTTCAGAGACCGGCTCACCGCGATAGATGTTACGACGCAGGGCATCTTGCAAGTCTGCTTCCATGCCCGGCACTTCAAGCGCTTTGGCATAGCTTTCCATCCGCCCGTACAGCGCATCGATCATCTTGTGAACCTTTTTAGGAAGGCTCTGATCGCCAACACCGATTTCGCGCAGCGATCTGTCCATATCTACGAAAAACTCCTCCAGCACCGCTTGCAGGGTCTCGTGCGTGCGCTCGCCCAAGGGAAAACGGTCCATCAGGATAAACAGGTGGAGCGTGATCATATCAAACCGCCCATCGACCGAATCACTGACGCCCGTTTTTGCATAAAACACGGGCTGCCGCGCCTGGGCGACGACGCTGCCATAGAGTTCCTCTGCCTGTTTCATACCGGTTCCAAGTCCGAAAACCCGGCGAATGAGCTTGAACACAGCCTGTCCTTCTTGACCTAACTTGAAACTGCACCGCCCCGACACGATGTGACAGGTGCAAAAAACTGGTGCATTATTGTGCTTTAAATCGTATGTCGCACCCGTCCGGTCAAGCGGCTGGGATGGGATAAATCGACATACAGGGGATTGTTGTCCGATCGGCAAACAATCCGGGCAAAACGGGAATACGTCATGAGAACCAATCGCGCGACGATCATGCTCCTGGGGGCGGCATCTCTTTCAGTGGTGCTTGTTGCCTGTTCGCCGAAATCGGCCGTGCGCGGCAACCTTCCACGCCCGCATCAGATGGAACAGATTGAGGTTGGCAAGGTCAACAAATCACAGGTGGCGCAAATCCTGGGCACGCCTTCGGTCCTGGGAACTTTCGATGCGAACACCTGGTATTATATGAGCCGGCGAACCGAACAATGGGCCTTCTTTGAACCCGATGTTGTTGAACAACGCATTTTGGCTCTGTATTTCGATGAAGGGGGCACTCTGGAGTATTTCGCCGAGTATACAGGTGATGATGCCCGCGAGATCGCCTTCAATAATGACGTGACGCCAACCGCCGGGCGCAAGCTCGGTTTCTTCGAACAGATCTTCGGCAATTTCGGACGCGGTGGTTTCGGCGGGTAAAACGCCCCCTACCTGCTGAATCATACAAAAAGGCCCCGGGTTTCCCCCGGGGCCTTCTCATTTCACTAAGATCTGAACGATCAATGCGACAGGGCTGCCAGCAGCAGGATTGCAACGATGTTCGTGATCTTGATCATCGGGTTAACGGCCGGGCCAGCGGTGTCCTTGTACGGATCCCCGACTGTATCACCGGTAACCGCGGCTTTGTGGGCTTCAGAGCCCTTACCACCGTGGTTGCCGTCTTCTATGTATTTCTTGGCGTTATCCCATGCGCCACCACCAGCTGTCATTGAGATGGCAACAAAGAGGCCGGTCACGATCACGCCGAGCAGCAGAGCACCGAGTGCAGAGAACGCGGCAGCCTGACCACCGATGGCGAGGATGACGAAGTAAACCACGATCGGGGAGAGGATCGGCAGCAGAGACGGCACGATCATTTCCTTAATGGCGGTCTTGGTCAGCATGTCCACACAACGACCATATTCCGGCTTGGCTGTGCCTTCCATGATGCCCGGAAGTTCTTTGAACTGACGACGCACCTCAACCACGACTGAACCACCAGCGCGGCCAACAGCGGTCATCGACATGGCGCCAAAGAGGTACGGCAGCAAACCACCCAAGAACAGGCCAACAACCACATAGGGGTTGGAGAGCGAGAAGTTCACGGCGAGGTCGCTGAAATAAACCTCCAGGTCAGCGGTATAGGCTGCGAAGAGCACCAGGGCACCCAGACCAGCGGAACCGATTGCATAACCCTTGGTAACGGCCTTGGTGGTGTTACCGACAGCGTCAAGAGCATCCGTCGTGTTACGAACATTCTCTTCAAGTTCTGCCATTTCGGCGATACCACCGGCGTTATCCGTAACCGGGCCGTATGCGTCGAGTGCGACAACCATACCGGCCAGCGCCAGCATTGTGGTCACAGAGATTGCAATCCCGTAGATGCCAGCCAGCAGATATGTGACGATAATCGCGGCACAGATCAGGATGGCGGGGATCGCGGTTGCTTCCATGGAAACAGCCAGACCCTGGATCACGTTGGTGCCGTGACCGGTTTCAGAGGATTTCGCTACAGAGCGTACCGGACGGTATTCGGTAGAGGTGTAGTATTCTGTCACCCAAACGATCAGGGCGGTCAGAACCAGACCAACAACACCACACCAGAACAGGTCCATCCCGGTGAAGGTTACAGCACCAATGACGAACTCGGTTGAGTTACCAATGGTCATCTCTGTAATCGGATAAAGCGCAACCGCCGAGATAACAGCAGAGGCGAAGAACCCTTTGTAGAGAGCCCCCATGATCGACTGCGACGAGCCGAGGCGCACAAAGTAGGTCGCCACGATTGAGGCCACCAGACAAACGCCACCGATTGCCATTGGATACAGCAGCATGGCCTTCAGGTTTGGATCCGATCCAAGGAAGATCAGGGCCAGAACCATGGTTGCGCCGATTGTCACAACATATGTTTCGAACAGGTCAGCTGCCATACCGGCACAGTCACCGACATTGTCGCCCACGTTATCCGCAATAACGGCCGGGTTGCGGGGGTCATCTTCGGGAATACCGGCCTCAACCTTACCAACGAGGTCAGCGCCAACATCCGCACCTTTGGTGAAGATACCGCCGCCCAGACGGGCAAAGATCGAAATCAGGGAGGAACCGAATGCCAAACCAACCAGCGGGTTGATCATATCGCGGCCTTCCATGCCCATGCTGTCCAGGATCGCGTAGTAAACGGCGATGGAAAGCAGAGCCAGACCGGCAACCAGCATACCTGTTACCGCGCCAGAGCGGAATGCCATGCTGAGGCCTTCCGGCAGACCCTGGCGGGCTGCCTCGGTTGTACGCACATTAGCGCGTACAGAGACCAGCATGCCGATGTAACCGGCCGCACCGGACATTACCGCACCGATGATGAAGCCAACGGCCGTGGTCGCACCCAGGGTCGCGAACAGGATGATAGCAACGATGACGCCAGCAGCCCCGATGGCTGTGTACTGACGGTTCAGATAGGCACTGGCACCTTCCTGAATCGCAGAAGCGATCTGCTGCATCCGGTCGTTACCGGCGCTCGACTTTACAATGCTGCTGGCTGTCACCAGTCCATACAGGACGGCCAGCAAGCCGCAGCCAATAATCAGATAAATCATTCCCTAGATACCCTTCCGTATTTTGGTTTTTTACGGTCCGCGAAGACCGACGGTATGGTTGCTAATCCGTGTGAACAGCCCTCGCGCGGACCCCCAAATCCTTGATCAACTAAATTTCGCGCGCGGAAAATACGTAAAGCCGCCCCGGAGTGCAAGCAAACGAACCATTCTTGCTCATATTTGTGGTTATTAGGCCGTCACACCCTGGTTTCCGGCTTTCATCCGCAACCAGAGCGCCGCAAGAAAGGCAATCAGGACGGGCGTGATTACCGCGATGTTTACGGCATCCCATCCGATCAGATTTTGCAGCAAACCCGCAGAAAGGCTGGCGACAGAGACCGTGCCAAAAACCACGAAGTCATTCATGGCCTGAACCTTGTTGCGTTCTTCCGGGCGATAGGACTGTGTCAGCAGGGTGGTGCCACCGATAAACATGAAGTTCCACCCGACACCAAGGGCCACAAGCCCAAACCAGAAATGTTCGATCTCAATTCCGCTCAGATTGATTGCAATACAGGCAAAATTCAGAATCGCCCCGGTTTTGATAATAGTGAGCACGCCAAACCGTTTAATAAGCGACCCCGTGAAGAAACTCGGGGCGAACATCCCGATCACATGCCACTGGATGACAAAGGCCGTCTCTTCAAAACTGAGATTGCAGACCGCCATTGCAAGCGGCGTCGCTGTCATGACGAGCGACATAACCGCATAGCCGAACATTGCACTCAGAACCGCGACGAGGAAGGTCGGGCTCTTGGCGATTTCGGTAAGCGGACGGCCAGTTGATTGCTGCTCTTCCTTGGTCAGATTCGGTATCCGGATAAACTGCAGGACCACCATGGTGATCAAACACAACACAACGATCGCCGCAAAACTGCCCGCAAACATTACCGGATCAAAGAAATCACGGCTGTATTTCGCAAGTTGTGGACCCGCGACAGCGGCAACCAAACCGCCGGCCATGACAAGCGAGATGGCGCGAGGCCGAAACGCCTCACTGGCGGTTTCAGACGCGGCAAACCGGTAGTACTGCCAAAACGCATTGTGGAACCCGATGATCAGACCACAGGCCGTGAAGAGCCAGAAGCTCTCCTGAAAAGTCGCGATACAGGCCAGACCGGCACCAATGACCCCGAAGGCCTGGCCAATCGTAAATCCAATACGACGACCAACCCGGCGCATGAACATTGAGGCCGGAATGGTTGCGATCATTGTCCCGATGAACTGCATCGACAGCGGCAGTGTTGCCAGCGCAATCTCCGGCAATTCTCCAAAAAATGGCAGGGTGACCGAAGCAGTCGGGTCGGCCAGAGCCTGACCGGTCAAAGCAGAGACCACCATAATCAGGCTGGTACCCGTCATGGAAAGGGCAAGACAGACAGAAAGGAGAATCACGTTCCGACGGGTCGGGTCGCCCCTATCTACTTCATTGCCATCGGTTCCCCCCACAGGGGCTGTCGCTTCCGTCATGTCGCTGTTTACTCTTCTACCCTGAGGCCGGCTGGCAATCAGGTGCCACCCCGCTTCTCGTAAATCCCCTCAACCAGGACGTCGATGACGCCCTCGGACCCTATATTCTTCGCCGCGACTTTTCGCATCCGCCGTTTGATGGCAGTAATGCTGATTGGATTATCGACCGGAACAGCTTCAAAAAATGCGTGGAGATCCCGAAAGGCCTGATCCTTGATGCGAGGCATCGCGACGATCGCCTTGTCTTTGAAGTCTTGATCGACCAATTGCAATGTTAATTTAAGCAAAACATATTTTCTGACGGATCCCTGCCGGATCACGGGGATCGTCATTGGTTCAATCGGAACCAGTTGCGGCGGCGGCGGCGGAGGTGGCGGCTCCGGCTCTGCGGCCACTTCCTGCTGGTCTTTCAGAACAAACCAGTAATAGGCCCCGAACCCTCCACCGGAGAGCAGGATGACAACTATCAGCAGGATCAGGATTTTCTTCATTAAACCATCACGATATACGCGCTAAAGCGTAACCTGACATAAATTCGGCATTTGGGCGAGCACGCGAAAGGCCCATCACTCAAAAATGACGATACCCGTCTTGCCGGATCTCAATCGGTGTACCCTCCCCGTCCAGAACAGTGACACCATTTCCCTCTTTAACCGTACCAATTCTGGAAATTCGGGTGCCGGTCTCGTCAGCTAGCCGGTTCAAAGCATCACTTTTATCCGGGGCTGCAGTAAAGAGTATCTGATAATCATCCCCGCCCGTCAGGGCTGTAACAAACAAATGCGGGTCATCCGCGATCAATTCAGCGGCGGGGTCTGAAATCGGTACTGCTGCCGCGCTCACCTCAACGCCAACATCACTCGCTGCGCAAATATGCCCAAGATCCCCGATCAAACCATCTGACACATCCATCGACGCGGTCACCAAGCCGGTGATTCCAGCGCCAAAAGCCAATGGTGGATCAGGCTCTTCATAGGCAGCGATCAGATGATCGCGGGCCGGTCCCGGCAGCCCCATTAACTCGCCTCGGGCCACAATCAGCCCCAAAGCGCCATCGCCGATCGTCCCGGTTACATAAACATCATCACCGGGATCCGCGCCGGACCGTCGGGAGACCTGACCTTTTGCAACATGGCCAAACAGGGTTGCGGTCAACACAATGGGGCCATCTGTCTTGACGGAATCGCCGCCCAACAGGCCCAGTCCGGATCTTTCCTGAACAAGTCTCAGGCCGTCGCAGAACCCCTCAAACCAGACGTCATCCTGCTTCTCTGTAAGCGCTAGATTAAGCGTATATCCATGGGGTTTGGCCCCTTTTGCGGCAAGATCTGACAGGCTGACGGAAAGCAGTTTCTCTGCGATGCTTTTGGCGGTTTCCCGACCCAGGAAATGTACGCCTTCCACCATGGTATCGGTGGTGACCACCAGTTCCTGACTGGAAACAGGCGCTATTGTTGCCGCATCATCTGACAGCCCCGCAGCACCGGGCATCGAGGCCGCCAGGGGGCTGAGCCAGGTCAATATCCGGTCAAATTCACCTGAAACTGTCATGGGTTTCGTCCAGTTCGGCCCCGAATGGATCGTCAGGGAAGCGTCTTCTCGACTTCGTCGTAGTTTTCCTGCTCAAGATCCGGATCCGGCGCTTCAACATCCAGATCCTCTGCGGCCAAATCACCCTCAGCCTGATCGCCGTCGCGGGCTGTCTGGGCCAATTTGTCGAGAACACCGTTCACAATCGCCGGTTCCCCACCAGAGAAGAACGCATGCGCAATCCCGACATATTCGGTGATCACGACCGGCGCGTCGACATCACCACGGGCAATCAGTTCATAGGCCCCGGCGCGCAATATGGAACGCATGACCAGATCCAGACGACTCAGCGGCTTTCCATCAAGGCAAGCCAGTAACATTTTGTCGATATCTGGCCGGCGCGCATCAACCCCGCGGACGACATCATTCAGAAAAGCCCCCTCTGCCGGCACCAATTCCTCGTCAAGCTCGGCCTTGGCACCGCTTTTTGAAAAATCCTGAAGAACCAGCGAAATCGGGCGGTTTGTCACGGCCAATTCATAGAGCGCCTGAACCGCGGCCAGTCTTGCCGCCGAGCGTTGCCGGCGGCCCGAGCCAACCGATTTTTTAGATTTTTTATTTTTATTATCAGACACTTCAGACTCTTTTCTAATCGCGCGGATAAAGGTTGAATGCACGCTTATTATTGATCATTGCAAGACAGGCATTAGCGACTTCGCCACCCTTGTTCTTCCGGTCCCGAGAGGCCCGGGCCCAGGCCTGATCCTCATTCTCTACTGTCAAAATTCCGTTTCCAAGGGCCAGCCCGTACTCGATTGAGAGCTGCATCAGCCCACGGGCGCTCTCCCCGCAAACGTAGTCATAATGGCTCGTTTCGCCGCGGATCACACAGCCAAGGGCGATATACCCATCAAACCGATGCGCATGATTCATGTCCTGCTGGATCAAAGAATGGGATATCGCGGCCGGAATTTCAAAGGCACCAGGGACCGTTATCCGCTCAAACGTGGCACCTGCAGCGTTCAAAGCCTCTTCAGCCCCCTGGAACAATGCGTCGCCGATCGCCTCATAAAAACGTGCCTCAACAACCAGGATATGAGGGGGGGGTTCCACGTTCTTACCTTCTGTGAGTTCCGCTACCATCGATGCTTTCCTTCCGCCTGAGCGACCCAACGCGGATCCATTGCCCTAGATTGAGACCCGTTCAACAATAGTCAGGCCATAGCCGTCAAGGCCGATCAGATTTCGTTCGGTATTGGAGATCAGGCGAAGATTACTGATTCCAAGATCAATCAGTATCTGCGCACCCACACCGTAATCGCGCAATTCCTGCCCGGTTTCCGTACCCGCCTCGTCATCTTCGCGCCCTGCGACCCTGTTGATCAGCGCCGTCATCGCCCGCTTTCCCGGTTCGCGGATCAGGACAATTGCGCCGGTTCCCTCCGCGCCGATCATTTCCATCGCCCGCTGCAACTGGCCAGCCCGACCCTTTTGACCGTCCCCCAGCATATCTTCCAGAAGGTTAAGAGCATGCATCCGCACGAGAACAGGCGTATCGCCAGTGGATTTGCCCACCTCGCCCTTAACGAGGGCCAGATGCTCCCCACCTGTCACCACGTTGCGATAGACATGGGCCGTGAACTCACCCCCAAAATCGGACGTAAATGCATGGCTGGTAACGCGTTCCACAATCTTGTCATAGCGCCGGCGATACGCGATCAGATCATTGATGGAGCCAATTTTGAGACCGTGCAGCTGGGCAAAGGATATCAGGTCCGGCAAGCGGGCCATTGTCCCGTCATCCTTCATGATCTCGCAGATCACACCAGACGGATTTAGTTCGGCCAGTCGGGCAATATCCACAGCAGCTTCCGTGTGGCCCGTGCGCACCAGCACGCCACCTTCACGCGCGGAAAGCGGAAAGATATGCCCCGGTGTGACGATATCGTCCGCCGCTTTTGTCGGATCTATGGCAACTGCGATGGTCTGGGCCCGATCCGGCGCCGAGATGCCGGTTGTAACGCCCTCTTTTGCCTCAATCGATACGGTGAACGCGGTCTGGAAGCGGCTCGCATGGGATTGCGGCATCAAGCCCAGGCCCAATTGCTCAATCCGTTCCGGCATTATGGCCAGACAGATCAGCCCGCGCCCGTGCATCGCCATGAAATTGATCGCATCCGGGGTCGCCATCTGGGCTGGAATAACCAGATCGCCTTCATTTTCCCGGTCCTCATCATCAACCAGAATAAACATCCGGCCGTTACGGGCATCTTCGATGATGTCTTCAATGCGGGACATGACGGCAATGTCATCTGCCGAGCGACGCACTGTTTCAG
This sequence comes from Alphaproteobacteria bacterium, assembly GCA_963691885.1. Taxonomy (GTDB): domain Bacteria; phylum Pseudomonadota; class Alphaproteobacteria; order UBA8366; family Aestuariispiraceae. The sequence continues at coordinate 3,929,180 of OY829843.1, read as the reverse complement.
CGGATACAGACTTCAGATCGTCTCCATCAGCCATCAATTGATCCCTTTCAAAGCCAGCAAGCGTTCAACATAACGCGATACATACCGCGCCATAGGATCAACCTCCAGATTGACGGCATCGCCAACGTTTAGTGTTCCAAAGGTAGTATGCTGCGCCGTGTGCGGAATGATGTTCACACCAAAGGTAAGGCCTTCCACCTCATTCACCGTCAAAGAGACACCGTCGATGGCAATTGAGCCTTTTGTTGCAATGAAGGGCGCGATCGCTTCGGGGACTTCGAATGTCCAGCGAACGCTATCCCCTTCGGTCTGTCGACCCACTATGCGGCCAACATCATCAACATGACCGCTGACCACATGGCCGCCCATCTCATCGCCGACTTTAAGGGCGCGTTCCAGATTGACGGCGTGTCCGGCTTTCCAGTCCCCCATGGTGGTCTTTGAGAGGGTCTCCGCGCTGGCATCAACAGCGTACCAGTTCTGGCCGTCATCCCGTCCCTTATCCACAACGGTCAGGCACACGCCGGAACTGGCAATCGACGCGCCGATATCAATGCCATCGACGTCAAACGAGGTCTCGATGATCAATCGCGTGTCGCCGCGTTGTTCTATCGATCCGATCCGACCGATATCTGTGATAATGCCCGTGAACATGCCTGGCTCTTTCCATCACCAATATTCTGAACAGTTTCGCGCAGAAACCATCTGGCACCTTTCGATGCAAGCCTTTAATCGTCGCAGACCAGCAGGCCGGAACGGCTTATACCACACCACCAGGCAGCGCTCTGTTTGCCGTCAGAACTGTATAGATATCTTCACCTATCTTCTCACAGCAGCCGGTTTCAAAACGCGGCAATTCATTCAACCGTTCCGGCGCAAGTTCGGCGATACAGGGACGCCCTTCCGCCCCAATCATCATCGGGGCCTGAAAATGGTGAATCTCGTCGATCAGATCCGCCCGCAGCAGGGCCGCGGCCACAGTGCCGCCGCCCTCGACCAATAGACGGGTCAAGCCGAGTTCCGCCAATAGCGCGAGAGCCGCCGCTACATCAACGCGTCCAGTACCGGCATCGACCGACACACCCAAGACCCGGGTGAAGGGCTCCCCCCCGGTGTTTTCTATTGCTTTTTCAACATGTTCCGACCCGACAATCTGGACCAGGACCGGGTCATTCCCTGTCCCTTCACCGGGCTGCGGTCGCATTTTCGCGCCCTTCGGCAGCCGGGCATTTGTATCCAGAACAACCCTGGTTTTAACCCGTCCCGCATAGCCGGCCAGACGACAGGTCAAGGAGGGATCATCGGCCAGCACGGTTCCAATCCCGACCATAATCCCGTCGCATTCGGCGCGCAGAACATGGCCCTGCATCCGGGCTTGCGGACCGGTAATCCACTGGCTCTCCCCACTGGCCAGCGCAATCTTGCCATCACGTGATGTGGCCAGCTTAAGCAAGATGCGTGGACGGTTAGACGAAATACGCTGAAAGAAACCCGCGTTCATTTCAATAGCTTCAGCCTGCATCAGGCCCAGCTCAACTTCGACACCCGCCTCTCGCAGGCGGGCAAACCCGTTTCCGCTAACCCGTTCATCAGGATCTTCACAGGTCGCAACCAGGCGGGACACGCCAGCAGCAATCAGCGCTTCGGTACAAGGCGGTGTTTTGCCATAGTGGTTACAGGGTTCCAGGGTGACGTAAGCAGTTCCGCCTTTTGCCCTCATGCCAGCACGATCAAGGGCAACCGTTTCCGCATGCGGGCGTCCACCTGGCTGGGTCCAGCCGCGCCCGACCACAGCACCATTGACGTCGGTGACGATGCATCCAACCGAGGGGTTGGGCCAGACCATACCAAGCCCGCGCCGCGCAAGGGTCAGCGCGGCCCGCATATGACGCTGGTCTTTGGCGTCAATCATCTAGGCCCCTTTCCCTGATGACAGCTGATACTCAGTCGTCACCATCCGGCCGGACTTCTTTATCAATGAAGCTCTCGAAATCGCCCAATTCGCGGAAATTACGATAGACCGAGGCATAGCGAACATAGGCAACAGGATCGAGCTGGTTCAACGCCTCCATAACCATCTCCCCAATCGTTTCCGCCCGGATCTCGCTCTCGCCGCTGGATTCCAGACGCCTGACGATGGAATTGACGATCCGTTCAATCCGGTCTGCTTCAACATTGCGTTTGCGCAGGGCGATGCGGAACGAACGCAAAAGTTTCTCGCGTTCAAACGGTTCCCGCTGGCTGGTTTTTTTAACAACTGTCAGTTCGCGAAGCTGCACGCGCTCAAAAGTCGTGAAACGCGCACCACAATTCTGACAGAGGCGACGACGTCGGATTGCCGCATGATCCTCAGTCGGTCTCGAATCCTTAACCTGTGTGTCTTCATGAGCACAGAATGGACAGCGCATCGCCCCAAAACCCCCGACCTGATTGATGTGTAATACCGTTATGCGCAGAGATTCCAGAAAGAACCGACCGTCGACCTCCCCAGACCGCAACGCCATTATATTGCGTCAAAGACCCCTGCCCTTACAACATCTGGGACCTGTTCTGGAAAAAAAAGTTTCATGATCAAAAGACACTGAAAGTGACCCTTGAATTACAGCGATATATCGATATATTTCGATATATGGAAATAGATAAAGCCCTCTCCGCCCTTAATAACCCTGTTCGGCGGCAAATTCTGGAATGGCTGAAGGACCGCGACAACTTTCCCCCGGCTCTCCCGGAACATGCCGGGCTGGACGGCGTCTGCGTCGGCTATATTCAGGAAAAGGCCAAGCTGTCGCAGTCAACTATCAGCGCCTATATGGGCCTTCTAAGAGGGGCAGGCCTGGTCATCTCGGAACGCCATGGACAATGGACCTTCTACCGCCGGAACGAGACCGGGATACAGGAGATGCTGAAAAACCTCTCAAATGAATTGGGCCCGCCATGTTGAACTGCCCGCTTACCCTGCCCAACGGACAAATCCTGAAAAACCGGATTGTGAAATCGGCCATGTCAGAGGCATTGGGCGACCACAATAATGACCCCACCCAGGGTCAAATCGACTTGTTCAAGCGATGGGGGCGCAGTGGCGCGGCTCTGCTGATCACCGGAAATACGCCTATTGATCGCTGGCATCTTGAACATGCCGGGAACTTTGTTCTGGACGCAGCCTCAGACTTCTCGCGTGTCCGACAACTGGTTGATGCAGCCCAGGCAGGCGGCGCACGGATATTGGCGCAATTGGCCCATGCGGGTCGGCAGACGCCTGACGCAATCAACCCGCAGCCAATCTCGATTTCCGAGGAAAGGATGGAGTTGACAGGATATGCACCGCCCAAAGCCGCAACGCAGGAAGATCTGAAAGCCGTAATTAACCAATTTGCCCGCTCTGCTGCCCTTGCGGAACAGGCCGGTTTCGACGGTGTCGAAATCCACGCAGCCCATGGATATCTGCTAAGCTCCGCCTTGTCGCCACGCATTAATACACGACAGGATGATTGGGGTGGATCGCTGGAAAACCGGGCCCGCCTGGCGCTTTCCGTTATCCGGGCGGTTCGCCAGGCGGTCAGCCCAGGTTTTATCGTCGCGGTTAAACTCAATTCATCCGATTTTCAGAAAGGCGGGTTCAGCGCCGAGGACAGCGTCACGGTTGCGACATGGATCGCAGCGGAAAAGGTGGATTTCATCGAAATTTCCGGGGGAACATTCGAATCACCCACCGCCTATCAGCACAAATCCAGATCGGACAGCACAAAGGCGCGGGAAGGATACTTCCTTGAATATGCCCGCGTGATGAAAGAGGCCCTTGATATTCCCCTTATGGTGACCGGCGGGTTTCGAAGCGCGGATTTCATGACGCAGGCGCTTGAGAATGGCGACACAGATCTGATTGGTATGGGCCGACCCTTTATCATCGACCCGGATTTTCCAGAGAAGTTACTGAACGGATCCTTGTCCGCCGCACCATCGGTTGAACGCGATTTTCCCCCGGCATCCGAGCTGCCGAGGGGGGCTGTTCTAAACTGGTTCTGCCACCAACTGACCGTTTTGGGACAAACAGGCGCGATCGAGTCAGAACTGCCCGTTTTGGAGGGGCATCAACTCTATCTGGGCAACATTGAACAGACGACCGAGCGCCTTCTTAAAACCCGAAGTGAAAAAGGCTTGGCGCGCCCTTAAAAAAGGAAGACGCCTTTACCAGTTGTCTGGGTATCAAACAGCTTATACGCCTCTTCGGCCTGATCGAGGGCGGAATAACGTTGCGTGAAGAGGGCATCCACCGGGATCTCATTATCGGCCACAAACCGGGCGCAGGCGGCCTGATCCGTCGCGGAAAAGGTCCAGGATGCCGTGATGGTCATCTGCTTGCGCAGCATTTCCTTTGAGACGTCGAGCGTGACATGACCGCCCTCACCCACAAAGCAGACCATGCCCCATTTCCGGGTTGCGCGCACCGATTGGGCCCGCGCCTCTGCCGCGCCGCTGGCATCCAGCGCCTTGTCCACGCCACGGCCGCCAGTCCATTCCATCAGGGCTTCAACCGGATCAATCTCCGCCCCGTCAATCAGCAGTTCCGCCCCCATTGTTTTGGCAAAAGCAAGTCGTTCCGGCGCAATATCCACGGCCGCAACCCGCGCCCCCATCGCGACACCCAACTGCACAGCGGCGAGACCAACAGGCCCTTGTCCAAAAACCGCCAGCCTGTCCCGACCGCCAAGATCAAGGCGAACCAAAGCGTTATACGCCGTGCCAGACCCGCAGGAGATTGCGGCACCGGTCTCAAAAGACAGGGAATCCGGCAAAGGCACCAGTGTCGATGCCGGCACCTTGATATAAGGCGCGTGTCCGCCATGGCCGGTGACACCATAGACAACGATCCCGTCGTCACACATCTGGGACCAGCCCACGTCACAATGCTCACAGGCGCCGCAGCCCTTGTAGTGATGGACCATGACCCGCTGACCAATTCGGGCCCGGTTTTCCGGCACGCCGGGTCCGACCGCGACCACGACCCCGCAGGGTTCGTGTCCGGCAATGACAGGTCCGTCCAGATCGCCCAGCCCCAATGCGGCTGGTCCGACACCTTTTTCAGCGCGATAGAATTTCAGGTCGCTGCCGCACATGCCGGAAGCCTTCATTTCCAGCACAACTTCCCCAAGTCCCGGGGTTGGATCGTCGAAATTCATCAACTCGACTTCACGACCCCCAGTAAAAACAACGCCCTGCATAGACCTCTCCCGCCAATTTCTGTTGTTTGTTTTTATCGCCCGAATGCTACGCAGCAGAGGCGGACCCGTCGAGGAAATTTGAAATGCCGCAGCGGAACAACAGTTTTGGCAGTAAAAAACCCGCTTGGTTGCGTCAATTATCAACCAAGCGGGTTATGAGATGTTTCGCCAGGGCACAAGCGCCCCGGCTGCAGAAATCAGTACAGTTTCTTATAGATCGGGAACCGGTCACAAAGGGCGCTGACCTTTGCATGAACCGCCTGCTCGACCGCTGAGTTGTCATCCGGATTGGCAACAAGACCATCGAGAACCTCAACAATCAACCGGCCTACTTCAGCGAATTCAGCGGTTCCAAGACCGCGGGTCGTTCCAGCCGGGGTCCCAAGACGAATACCGGAGGTTACCATCGGTTTTTCCGGGTCAAACGGTATGCCGTTCTTGTTGCAGGTCAGACCAGCCCGTTCCAGGCTCTTCTCTGCGACATTGCCGGTCAGGCCTTTGGGGCGCAGATCAACCAGCATGACATGGGTGTCCGTGCCCCCTGAAACGATATCAAGACCGCCTTCAACCAACGTCTCCGCCAGAACCTTGGCATTGTCGACGACAGACTTGGAATAGGCCTTGAAACCTGGTTGAAGCGCCTCGCCGAATGCCACAGCCTTTGCAGCAATCACATGCATCAGGGGGCCGCCCTGAAGTCCGGGAAAGACGGCTGAGTTGATCTTCTTGCCCAGGGCTTCGTCACGGCTGAGGATCATACCGCCACGCGGGCCGCGCAGGGTTTTATGCGTCGTTGTCGTTGCAATATGGGCATAGTCTAACGGGTTTGGATGCTGACCACCGGCAACCAGACCGGCGAAATGGGCCATATCCACCATGAACAAGGCACCGACCTTACCCGCAATTTCACGGAAGCGTTTGAAATCGATCTGACGGGGATAGGCTGATCCACCAGCAATGATCAGCTTTGGTTTGTTCTCTTCGGCCAGACGCTCGACCTGCTCGAAATCGATCAGAGCATCTTCCGGGCGAACATCGTAGTGAACCGCATTGAACCATTTGCCTGACTGATTGGGGCCGGCACCATGGGTCAGATGTCCGCCAGAGGCGAGCGACAGCCCCATGAAAGTGTCGCCCGGCTGCAGAACCGCCAGGAACACGGCCTGGTTGGCCTGCGCGCCCGAATGCGGCTGAACATTGGCAAAGGAACAATCAAACAATTTACAGGCGCGCTCAATCGCCAGTTGCTCCGCGGTGTCAACATGGACGCAACCGCCATAGTACCGACGGCCCGGATAGCCCTCTGCGTATTTGTTGGTCATAACGGAACCCATGGCCTGCATAACGGCGCGGCTGACGATGTTTTCCGATGCGATCAGTTCCAGGCCAACCTGCTGGCGGTCCAGTTCGTCGGTGATGGCACCAAAAAGCGCTGGATCCGCGACACTGAGATCCTGCTCAAAAAATGCGTCGAGTTCGGTTTCATCGACTGTTTTCAAAGCCGCATTGCTGGTCTGCATTGCTTTCTACCTTTCACGCTGTTCTGCCGTTAATCGGCCAAGTTCACCTTTTAAGCTCGGTGTTTCGAAATCCTGGGCGTTAAGACATTTTGTCGACTCTGCGCTTGTGCCGACCCCCTTCAAAATCGGTGTTCAAGAATGTATGAACACAGTCCATGGCGGTTTCAGGACCCAGGGTTCTGGCCCCTAGCGCCAGTACATTTGCATCATTATGTTGCCGGCTCAGCCTAGCATCGGTTGTAGAATGGCACAGCGCCGCGCGTACATGCGAGAAGCGATTTGCCGCAATCGAAATGCCAATGCCCGTGCCACAAATCAGGATCCCCCGAGAGGCGCGCCCTTCGGACAAGGCATCGGCCATCGCCTTGGCGTAATCCGGGTAATCAACAGAGGCTGTCGCGCCGGTCCCGAGATCCAGAACCGTATAGCCTGCCTTCTCGACTGCAGCCATCAATGGCTGACGATAGTCAACGGCGGCGTGATCATTTGCAAACGCGATAACTGTTTCAGACATGGCCCCAATTCCCGGAATGTTTCGATCCGAGACCGATTTTTCAAAACTGTGCAGCCTCGTAGCATGCAGGCACAGGAAATGCCAGCAACAAGCCCGGACAATCTACAGGAAAAGCGACCGGTTCCGTTCTTTTGAAGACGTTACAGAATTTGGTGGCAAGCCGCACCAGTTTCCAAAAAAAACCGTTCAGAACGAAACCGGGCGGGCATAATAAAGGATGACGAAGACTAGGATCTCTTGCGTGTCATTACTTGGTTTCAAGTATCAATTACTCGAAAACAAAATCGTGAGGAAAAAACTTTATTGAATTTTAGTCTTTGTGATGATTTAGTATTGACGAAATTAAGAATCGAAACCCACGCGACAAAGTCAAACCAGCGTTGGTTTCTTGGTGTACATGCCTAAACTTGGGCTCAAGGCATGTTTGCGGAGTAAACAGTTAAGTAACACTTGGTCGGCTATCAGCGCATTTTGGTCATTTGCAGATGATACAGTTTCGAAGCGGCCCGACGCGCGTGAGTTAATGGACTGAATTCTGTGCAAAGCGCAGATAAAAAGGGGAATGTTGGCATGAGCGAACAGAAAACATCGAGTGCAGCAGAACGCGCGGATCTCCTTCAGATGACATCTGAAATGGTGGCAGCCTATCTCGGCAACCACACGGTTCCGGCAAAGGATGTTCCCTCTGTAATCAATCAGGTGTTTTCGACACTCGAGCAGCTGAATGGCGGTGGTACGAAGCAGACACGTGCCCGTGCAACAAAATCAGCTGTGCCGGTCAAGCGTTCTGTTACGCCTGAATATCTGGTTTGCCTGGAAGACGGCAAAAAGCTGAAAATGCTCAAACGTCATTTGCGGACCAATTACAACATGACGCCGGAAGAATACCGTTCGAAATGGGGTCTGCCAGTTGATTATCCTATGGTTGCCCCGAATTACGCCGCTCAACGCTCTGCTTTCGCCAAGAAAATCGGGCTTGGCAAGAATTCTGGGGGCCAAAGCACCTAGTTTCAACCCTCGTTTATTCCGAAAAAGATCAGATATCCCAGCCGCTGGGGTTTTCAGGCCTCTTCCCTGATCGTGCTGGCGATGATTTCGCCTGGCCCTTTCCCTGCGCTAATTCCCGTTCCCGATTCCGGATCAACACATATTCGAGCTTCTTGACAGCTTCGCGGGCGAGCGTCGTTCGGCCGGTGGATGGATCACCCACGATCGCAATTTCGGTTGCACTGATCGGGTCTACTGCGGCGACCTTCACATAACCACCGACAACGATGTATTCGATCAAGGCCCCTTCGGGCAAAATGGCAGATTTGTAGCGCAGCGACATACTGTCATCCTCAGACAACCAAGCTTCAAATCATCTGGTACGCATGCGAGGCTGACCAGGATGATCCGGGGTTATAAGCATTTTGGGAACAGGTGTGTTACACTGTAAAGCCTCGACACGCCCCATTCATCCACTTATGAATGTGCCACAACACAGACGCTTGACCAATGCCGAATGCAGGGCAGAAAATTGCCCAGTTGATCGGCAAGAGGAAACTGACATGACTGAAATGCGCACCCGGTTCCAGTGGGAAGACCCGTTCCTGATCGATGATCAAATCACCGAAGAAGAACGGATGATCCGCGATGCGGCACATCAATATTGCCAGGAACAATTGATGCCGCGGGTTCTTGAATCAAACCGGCATGAAACCTTCGACCGCTCGATCTTTAACGAGCTGGGCGAGTTGGGCCTGCTCGGCATGACCCTGCCGGAGAAATATGGCTGTGCCGGGGCAACCTATACCGGCTATGGCCTTGTTGCGCGTGAGGTTGAGCGGGTCGATAGCGGCTATCGCTCTGCTTTCTCCGTTCAGTCATCCCTGGTGATGCATCCTATCCATGAATTTGGGTCCGAGGAGCAGCGCCAGCATTTCCTGCCGCGTCTTGCGACCGGTGAGCTTGTCGGTTGTTTCGGTCTGACAGAGCCGGACCACGGTTCTGACCCGGCCTCTATGGTGACACGGGCCCGCAAGACAGACGGAGGATACCTGCTGTCAGGCGCCAAAAACTGGATTACGAATTCCCCCATTGCAGATGTCGCAGTTGTTTGGGCCAAGACCGACGATGACGTCATTCGCGGCTTTATCCTGGAACGCGGCATGAAAGGGTTTGAAACCCCAAAAATCGAAGGCAAATTCTCCCTTCGTGCTTCGGTTACCGGCATGATCATGATGGACGAGGTCTTTGTCCCGGAAGAGAACCTGCTGCCGAACGTCCAGGGTCTGAAAGGCCCGTTCAGCTGCCTGAACAACGCCCGATTGGGTATAGCGTTCGGCGCAATCGGTGCTGGTGAGTTCTGCTGGTTTGCGGCCCGCGACTACACGATGGAACGCAAGCAATTTGGACGACCACTCGCCGCTAACCAGCTGATCCAGCTGAAACTGGCGGATATGCAGACCGAGCTGACCATGGCGTTGCAGGCTTGTCTACGGGTCGGAAAGCTGAAAGACGAAAAACGTCTGCCCGTTGAGCTAATCTCGATGGTAAAGCGCAATTCCTGTGGCAAGGCGCTCGACGCTGCACGCGTCGCCCGCGACATGCATGGCGGCAACGGTATTTCGGACGAATATCATGTCATTCGCCACGTCATGAACCTTGAAGCGGTCAATACCTACGAAGGGACGCATGACATCCACGCGTTGATCCTGGGACGCGCGCAAACCGGAATTCAGGCATTCTTTTGATCCTGTCTGAGGGCTGGCGGTGAACTTGTTGAGGTTGGATTCTTCGGCCTCAACGACAAGGATTACATCAAATGACTGACAAAGCGTCTGGCGGGGATAGCACCCGCAATCTCAGTCTGGCCTGGCTGTTACTGTTTGTCATGGCGATGGCCTGGGGAACCACCTGGCCCTTTATGAAGATTGCAGTCGCCGAAATCCCGGTTCTGAGCTTTAGATCCCTGAATGTGATTGGGGGGGCCGCAGCGCTGCTCTCCGTGTCTTGGATCGTCAAACGGCGGTTTCTTCCCCGTCCCGACGAATGGCGCCGGATTGCACTGATCGGTTTCTTCAATATTACCCTATGGTTCCTGTTGTCTGCGGTCTCGTTGCAGACATTGCCGGCAGGGCGCGCGGCCCTCCTCGCCTTTTCAACGCCCCTCTGGGCGATGCTGATTGAGTGGACACTTTTTCGGTCGCCGTTCACAGCAAAGCGCACAATCGGAATCATCCTAGCACTCGCTGTGCTGAGTTACAAGGACGTATTATCCGCAACATCCTCCTATATTGGGATCATCGCGATATTGGCCGCGTCCTTTTCCCAGACCTTTGGCGCGGTCCTTCAACAACGCAGCAAATTCGACAGTCCGCTCTTCACCCTGATCGGATGGCAAATGCTGATCGGCGGGATACCGATCCTCATCGGCACTGCCATTTTTGATGATATGAAGTGGGTTGAAACCGTGAGCCGTGAAGCGATTCTGGCCACAACCTCTATTACTTTTTTCAGTATCTGTTTTGGAGTGATCGCCTGGTACAATCTTTTGCGTATCACGCATATGGGATTCGCAGCAGTGGGGTCTCTTGTAGTACCTTTCGCGGCAGTGAGCCTGAGCGCCCTTATGATCGGTGAGTTTTTGAGCCCGGAGGATATGATTGGTCTGGTGTTGATTACCGCCGCTATTGCAGCAGCGGCAAAACGGAACAGACACGTAAGCAGTTGAGTACGGGGGTTCGCTCAGGCATGGTCAAACCGGTGGTGGAACATGCATCATTGTTCTACGCAGTATGTGATGCAGATTGAGGATAGAGTATTGATAATGAATTTGATTTGCGGGATGCGTGGTCTTGTTGAAAAACCCTCAGACGCAACCCGTTCCTTTTCTGGATTTCGGATAGGCCGCAGGGCGCTTTTTGCAACATTCACGCTTGGTCTTGCGCTGCTTTTCGCGCCAGCAAGTTGGGCAGTTGTCGACCAGGACGAGGCAAAGGTCTATCTCGACAAATTGGGCAATGACGCAATCAGTGCACTCTCTTCTGACGCGGGATCAGAGGGAGATCGTGAGAGACAGGTTCAGGAATTGCTTCGAACCAATCTTGATCTGGAAATTATGGGTCGCTTCGTGCTCGGCCCAAACTGGCGAAAGGCCTCGCCTGAGGAGCGTGAGGAATATTCTGCTCTCTTCGCTGATTTCGTGGTCATCACCTATGCAAGACGCCTTGGCGGTTATGACGGCCAGCAGTTTCGTGTGGTTGGGACCTCGGCCGCCGGCAAGGCCGACGCGCTTGTTGTCACAGAGATTTTGGGGGAAGGCCAGCCGCCAATCAAAGCGGGCTGGCGTGTGAGGGAACAAAAGGACGGCAGCCTGAAAATCGTTGATGTGCTTGTCGAAGGCGTCAGCATGCTTCAGACCCAACGCGCTGATTTTGAAGGTGTTCTGCGCTCGTCCGGGCTTGAAGGACTCAACAAGTTGCTGCGTGAAAAAATCGAAAGCCTGCCAAAATCCTGACAGGCTTCGAAAACCTTGTGTTGAAGTTCGGGCGGATCAGCGCGCCGGGCCATATCCAAAAGTGTGTAGCAGGAACCGTTCCAAACGTGTCAGAACCTGACCCGTCCCGTCCAGGTGGCTGTCCGTAATGCCAGTCTCGTTCAATCGACCTGCCTGGGATTCGATGATGTCGTTCACTTTTCCATGGACCTCAAGCCCACGGTCGGAAAGCCGAACCCTGACCGAACGACGGTCATGGGAGGAGCGTTCCTGTATCAGGTACCCGTTCTCGACCATCTTGCGAACATTGTAGGAAACGTTGGATCCAAGGTAATAGCCGCGATGGGTCAGCTCACCCACCGTCAATTCATCAGTCCCGATATTATACAGGATCAAGGCCTGAATGTTGTTGATGTCCCGAATTCCACCCCGATCCAGTTCACCTTTAATCACCTCAAGAAACTGGCGGTGAAGACGTTCGATCAGTCTGATCACATCGAGATATTGTTGTTTCAAAGGTTCACCCTCTTATCAGCGCGTCAGTCGTCCAGGTTCTTGCCGGATCGACGATCAACCAAACACACCACTTAAATCCGTGCACGACATGTATATCTTCATGCCATTACACTCTAATACCTAACAGATTCTTTAGACGTTACGCAATTAGACTTCTAATCATTGCGCAAAATAGCAGCCCTCTGAGAACAAGCGGATCAAATTCTTAGGTTTTGCTTTGCAACATCTTGATAATGCCCGAAAAGTCGGTGCCGCCCTCGCCACCTTCCACAAATTCCTGGTATAGTTTTGCCGCCGCTGCCCCAAGCGGAGTGTTAGCGTCAAATGCCGCTGCGGCACTTTGCGAGAGGTTCATATCCTTGACCATCATTGCCGCGCTGAACCCCGGCTGATAATCCCGATTGGCCGGTGAGGTCGGAACCGGTCCAGGCACAGGGCAGTAAGAGGTCAAGGACCAACATTGACCAGATGCCGTGGAGGAAACATCAAAGAGTTTCTGCGCGTCCAAACCCAGCTTCTCGGCCATCGCAAAGGCCTCACAAACAGAAATCATCTGGATACCGAGCATCATATTATTGCAGATCTTGGCCGCCTGACCGTTTCCGGCCCCACCGGTATGAACCAGTGTTTTGCCCATGATTTCCAGGTAGGGTTTTGCAGCTTCGTAGGCAGCGTCCGTTCCCCCACACATGAAGGTCAGCGTGCCCGCTGCCGCCCCCATGATGCCACCGGATACAGGGGCGTCGATCATTTGAAAACCATCGGCAGCAGCCATGTCGTGAACAACACGTGCGGTTTCCACATCAATTGTAGAGCAGTCGATCAAAAGGGCTGTTTTTGGGGTGGAAGGAAAAACATCATCGGTATAGACGCCTTTAACATGGGTTCCCGCCGGCAACATGGTGATCACCGCATCCACCCCTTCACAGGCTTCAGCCGCACTGGTCGCCGCCGTTGCCCCCAGCGCCACTGCTGCATAAACAGCGGCCTCGGAAAGGTCGAATGCCTTTACCGAATGGCCCGCCTTGACCAGGTTCCCGGCCATAGGACCACCCATATTTCCGACACCGATAAATGCGATGCTGCTCATGTCATAACTCCCCAATTTCAGGGCTTAGAACGCCCTATTCCTTTGATTTTATCCTGCAAACGACAGATCAGTTACACCCGGCGGCTCAAAAAACGCGGCCACCATTGCGTCGATTACATCGACCCTTGTGGACGGTTGCCATTTCGGTGATCGATCCTTGTCGATCAGCATGGCCCGCACCCCTTCAAAGAACTCATGCCCGGCCATGCAGGCCTGAGAGAGCCGGTATTCCATAATCATACACGCGTCGAAAGACATCGTCGCGCCCAAACGCAATTGCCGCAGGGCAACGGCACTCATGACCGGCGACTTCTCTTCAATCGCGCCTGCGGCAGCCAGCGCAAACTCACTGCCATCCTGATGCAAGGCGCCCAAAATTTCCTCAATACTGTCATGGGCAAAGCAGGAATCGATCAGGGCCTGATGTGCTGCCAGGGACGGCTCGCCCGCATGGGTCGCAAATTCCGCAATGACTGTGTCAGCCACCTTATCCCCGTCGCCCGACCAATCCGCGTCCGCCAGCCCTGCTATCAGGTTTTCGATCTCGGCGCTGGGCACATGGGTGTCATAAACACCGGCATAGGCAACATCGGCCAGCTTCAGGCGTGAATTGGTCAGTGCCAGATAGGTCCCGACTTCACCGCGGAGACGCGGTAGAAAATAGGCACCTCCGACATCCGGAAACAGGCCGATCGCCGTTTCGGGCATCGCGAAGAGGACTTTTTCGCTGACAATGCGATGGGACCCATGGACAGATACACCAACGCCGCCGCCCATACTGATCCCGTCAATGAGCGGAATATAGGGTTTTGGAAAATTATGGATCAGATGGTTCAGGATATACTCATCGCGAAAGAAATCCCGACGCATATCGACAACGCCGTCGCCATCCTTGGCCAATGCAATGACATCACCGCCCGCACAAAAGGCTCGATCCCCTGCGCCAACGACACAAACCGCAGAAACGTCCGGATCATCCCGCCAGACACGTAGCTGCGCGTCCAGTGAACGGACCATGCCATGGGTCAGGGCGTTCAGCGCTTTGGGGCGGTTCAGGGTTAGAATGCCCAGCGGCCCCCGGCGCGTCGCGATTACTTCTTCTTCACTTGTCATTGAACCCCCTCAAACACGGATCGCTTCTTACGATCTTTCATTCAATATCGATCTGGAGATGATCAGGCGCATAACCTCATTCGTCCCTTCCAGGATTTGATGAACCCTCAGATCCCGCAAATAGCGCTCTATCGGATAATCCCGCAGATAGCCATAGCCCCCCAAAAGCTGCAGAGCCTGGTTGCAGATATCAAAACCGGCATCGGTCGCAAAACGTTTCGCCATTGCAGCCTGCCGTGTGGCAGCCGGGTCGCCCCGGTCCAGCATCCAGGCCGCCTTTTGGATCATCATCCTGGCGGCTTCCAGCTCGGTCGCCATATCGGCCATGCGAAACTGCAATGCCTGAAACTGATCCAGGGAGCGGCCAAACTGCTTGCGTTCCCCCGTATAAGTCAGGGCTGTCTCCAGCGCCGCACGCGCCCCCCCAATCGAACAGGCACCAATATTGATGCGACCACCATCCAGGCCTTTCATGGCAATGCGGAAGCCCTGCCCTTCATCCCCGATCCGGTTTGCAACCGGGACACGGGCATCCTCGAAAATCACCATCGCGGTTGGCTGGGAATGCCAACCCAACTTGCGCTCCTGGGCACCGAAACTCAGGCCGGGCGTCTCTTTCTCAACCGCCAGGCAGGTGATCCCGTCTGGCCCCTCACCCCCGGTTCGGACCATGGTCACATAGACATCGCTGGCACCACCGCCAGAGATGAAAGCCTTGGTTCCATTCAGCACATAATACTCACCATCGCGTTCAGCGCGGGTTTTCAGGCTCGCCGCGTCAGATCCGGACCCAGGCTCGGTCAGACAGTAGGATGCAAATTTCTGCATGCTCATCAGCTCTGGCAGGAACTTGGCGCGCTGCTCGTCGCCACCAAAACGATCGATCATCCAGGCTGCCATGTTGTGGATGGAAATATATGCCGCTGTTGAGGGACAGGCCGCCGCAAGTTCTTCAAAGATCAGCGCCGCATCGAACCGGCTTAATCCGGTTCCGCCATAGGTATCCTGACAATAGAGGCCTGCAAAACCAAGCGCCGCGGCCTTTTGCAGGCATTCAACGGGAAAAGTGTTCTTTCCATCCCAATCAGCGGCGAAAGGGGCCATTTCAGCTTGAGCAAAATCACGGGCCAAGTCCTGAAAGGCAACTTGTTCTTCCCCAAGCTCAAAGTTCATCATCATCCCCGGAATTCTGTCGTGGCCGTGCCGGAGTTTAGGCACCGTTCGCTGTCAGTCAACAAGCGCTCCCGGGTGCTCATGAAATGAATTCCAACAATTGTTTGTTTTTCCGGGTCTCTGTGCTAAATAACGAACAGCGCTCTTTTGAGACCTAGCTTGCAGGCGCTATATAAGAATGGCTAAAGCGGGTTTCAAAGGGTACCCCCCTTCGACCCTGTTACCGCCTTTCTTGAAACGGAAGGCGGTTTTTTCGTCTTTATCCCTGCATCTATCTCCGATCGGCGTCAGGTTTGGCGTTTCTGCGAAGCGTCCGCGGTGATTTGAGGGTCAGCTTGCTCCGCGTTACCAACTGCTAAAGCGACACGGCGACGTGGACCCTCTTCGAAATGTAAACACGATTAAGGAGAGTCCTGTGAGCGACGCTTTTCAAAACCCGGAAACCATTGCCCTGCATGCTGGTTATCGCGCCGATCCGGCAACCAATTCAGTAGCAGTGCCGATTTATCAAACCACATCCTATCAGTTTGATAGTGCCCAACACGCCCAAAACCTCTTCGCGCTTCAAGAACTGGGCAACATTTACACGCGGATTATGAACCCGACGCTGGACGTGCTGGAAAAACGCGTTGCGGCGCTGGAAGGCGGTGTTGCGGCACTGGCTGTATCGTCCGGTCAGGCCGCCAGTGCCATCGCAATCCAGAATATCGCCAAAGCCGGTGACAATATTGTCAGCTCGACCGACTTGTATGGTGGCACCTGGAATCTCTTCGCCAATACGCTCAAAGATCAGGGGATTGAAGTGCGCTTCGTGGACCCTTCGGACCCCGAGAATTTCCGTCGTGCTACGGACGACAAGACCCGCGCCTATTATGCAGAAACCCTGCCTAACCCGAAATTGCGCGTCTTCCCGATTGGTGAGGTTGCCAGCATTGGCCGGGAAAACGGCATTCCCCTAATCGTCGACAACACCGCCGCCCCCCTGCTTTCCCGCCCCTTCGATCACGGCGCAGCCGTCATCATCTATTCTACCACCAAATATATTGGCGGCCACGGGACCTCAATTGGGGGATTGATCGTCGATAGTGGCACCTTCCCCTGGGAAGATCACAAGGCGCGCCAGCCCTATCTAAACGAACCGGATCCCAGCTATCACGGTGCGATCTGGACGGAGGCGGTAAAACCGCTCGGCCCCATCGCCTATATCATCAAAGCCCGTGTCACCCTCTTGAGGGATCTTGGTTCGGCGATGAGTCCGTTCAACGCTTTCCAGTTCATTCAGGGCCTTGAAACGCTGCCGCTTCGGATTCGCGAGCACACCCGGAATGGTGATGCGGTCGCCGCCTTCCTCAACGACAATGACGCGGTTGAAAGTGTTATCCACCCGTCTCTATCAAGCGGTGAGGAACGTCGACGGGCCGATGCCTATATGCCTGGCGGAAACGGGGCCCTCGTCGGCTTCCACATTAAGGGCGGAAAAGCCGCCGGGGCAGCTTTCATTGATGCGCTGAAACTCTTCTATCATGTGGCCAATATCGGCGATGCGCGCTCTCTGGCCATCCATCCGGCGACAACGACCCACTCTCAGCTGAACGCCGAAGAACAGGAAGCAAGCGGCGTTACCGAGAGCTATGTGAGACTGTCCATCGGCATCGAACATATTGACGACATACTTGCAGATCTGTCGCAAGCACTGACCACGTCGCAGCAGTAATTCGATTGATATCAGTAGTTTAAACAGTTCATATCTCTGTTACTGGGGTGGTTTCGACCACCCCATTTTTTTATTGTGTGGCGGCTTTTACCCTCTCAAACTTCACCTCGTTTCTCTGCAGTTTATCTATAATTTTTGTAAATATTTATAGTTAATTTAGCTAAATAACCATGAAAATGGCGTTTATTCTGGCATCTGTGAACAGCCGTATATAATTATCTTCTTAATTAAATTTGCCGGATATCTCCCCGGCCATTCAAACAAAGGCAAGTCTCATGACCAATGAAATCGATCCTAACAATCCGGCCTCCAACCTCCCGGCTGAAGATATTGTCATCGATGCCTTCGATCCCCTCGCCACTGCGAACGGGGTCATGGAACTCGCCTTCGATCCTGAGAAGGCTCAATCCATCATCTCGACAGACCATGATCTGCTGATCATCGACGAAAATGGCACAACCCATATTTTCGAAAACTTCGTAGATGCGATGAGCAATGGCGTGCTGCTTCAAATCATGTTGCAGGACGGGACACTGAATGACCCGATTGACCTGCTTGAACTTGGCAGCCGCATTGAAGACCTCGCAGACACGCTTAACGACCGTGAAACCGCATCAGGTCAGGATGGCCTTTCAGCATTGGCGGCGATCCCGCAGAGCGGCTTCACCCGTCTTGAAGTTGAAGATCTGGGGGGCGCTGCACGCCCGGGTGCCTCCGCAACATTCCTCAATGAGCGGGGCGAGCAGGTCAGTTTCGACGCCCAATTTGCCAACCGCTTGGTGGGTCTGGACGAATTTGACCAATTGCGCCCATTTCAACGGTTGGATGAAACGGACGGTTTGGGTGAGCCTGTTACTGTTTCAGAAGATGAAATTCTCATCCCCGACACAATTGCTGCTGCACCCGAACTCATCCTGACGGGCACGGCCACCGGGTCCGAAGGCGGCAATATAGCACTCGATATACTGGCCAACCTGTCAGACACCGACGGGTCGGAAACCCTCTCTGTCCGCGTCGCAGGTTTGCCGGAGGGGGCCAGCCTCTCTGCAGGTATTGTCAATGACGACGGAACAGTCACCGTCACCCCCGATGACCTGCGCGAAATCACCGTAAACCCAGCCCCTTTCGATGATCAAGACTTTACCCTCGTCGTAACCGCTATTTCGCAAGAACTTGCGGCCGACGGGTCGGTCGAAGATACGGCCTCTGTCACGCGGACCATTGCGATTGAGGTAACGGGTGTTGCCAACACGCCGACGGTAGAGGCCTCTGTCGGTGTTGGTTTGGAAGACACAGCCATCGCACTCTCGATCGAAGCCGCTCTGACCGATACGGACGGATCGGAAACGCTCAGCATCACAATTGCTGATGTACCAAACGGGGCTGTTCTCTCGGCTGGCATCGATAACGGGGACGGCACATACACCCTGACCGAAGCTGATCTCGACGGGCTGACCATTACCCCGCCAGCGAATTCTGGCGAGGATTTCTCACTCACCGTGAATGTGACTGCGACTGAGTCCAATGGCGATACGGCGACATCGACGGCGATCGTACCGGTCATCGTCACCAGCGTTGCAGACGCACCGGATCTGACGGTGACCTCAGATGTTACGGCTTTCAGCTCAGATAACACAGATGAAACCATCACCGCGACCGAGGCAGGCACCCTGGTTGGCGCAGGCGGCAGCGATATCCTGACTGGCAGCGATGGCAATGATACGATCACAGGCGATGGCGACAGCACCGCCCCCATTGCTGCAGAGCTCAATCTTGCTGCAGCTTTTGAGGGACAAGGCGCGCTCTCCTTCTCACTCTCGAACCTTCCGGATGGCGCAACACTCTCGGCCGGGATCGTTGAAGATGACGGCACGGTCACCCTCACCCCTGACGAAGCCGCCAGCCTGACCCTGGTCGTTCCGCCGGGCACACCCGATTTCCAGATCAATGTCACCGCAACCGTCACAGAAACAGACCCTGACAGCGGTTTCACCTCCCAGAATACCGATTCCGCCATTATCGATATCACGGTGGACGAAACCAACCTGGCCGGCGACGACGTGCTTGACGGTCAGGATGGCGACGACACTCTCACCGGTGGGGCTGGCAGTGACGTGGTCCTTGGCGGCGATGGCGATGACCTGATCATTCAGACTGGTCTTAATGCCGATGATGATTTTGACACGCTGATTGGTGGCGAAGGTGCAGATACGCTGCAACTCGATCTGACCAGTGCAGAATACAGCGACCCGGATATCCTCTCAGATCTTCGGGAATTGCAGCTCTACATCGAAGGTGGTTCCGTTGGCACGCTGACGCTCGACAATCTGCAGCTGGAACTGTCCGGCATCGAAGGCGTTTCGCTGATCGTCGACGGTACGCCGCGTGAGCTTGATGTGATTGCTGAAGCACCGACCCTGACCGTTTCAGACGCGGCTGGCGATGAAGACACAGCGATTGCGCTCGATATCTCTGCTGCACTTACCGACACGGATGGCTCAGAAACACTCTCCCTCACCCTGAGTGGCGTTCCAGACGGCGCTGTTGTGTCTGCCGGCACCGATAATGGCGATGGCACAGTCACATTAACCGCCGATGATCTGGCCGGTCTGACCATAACCCCACCGGCTGACTCAGTTGAAGATTTCACCCTGACCGTGACGGCGACCAGCACGGAAATTGATGGGGATACCGCTTCAACAATCGGTACAATTGACGTCGACGTAACCGGGACAGCCGCAGAGGCCTCGCTTACCCTTGCGGGCACCGGTGGTCTTGAAGATCAGGACTGGCCCCTTACCATCGACATCTCCGGCCTCGAGGGCTCCGATACTGCGTCTATCACGGTCGCTGGCATGCCAGATGGCGCCACACTTTCGGCCGGTATCGACAATGGTGACGGCACCTGGACACTGACCACGGCTCAGCTTGACGGTCTTATTCTCTCGCCTACGGCTGACAGCGCAGACGATTTCACCCTTACGGTTTCCGTCACCACGACCGACAGCGAGAGTGGCGACACAGCAACCGTCACTGAAACACTCGACATTACACTGACGGGTGTCGCGGATGCACCGACCCTGACACTGGGCGCTGCGGCTGGCGATCAGGATACCGCGATTGCACTCGATATCTCCTCCGCCCTGACAGACACAGACGGGTCCGAGAGCCTGTCGATCACGCTCTCTGGCGTACCAAACGGCGCAACAGTCTCGGCTGGCACCGATAATGGTGATGGCACGGTCACATTGACCGCCGATGACCTGGCCGGTCTGACGATCACACCGCCTGCGGACTCTGTTACTGACTTCACGCTGACAGTCACCGCGACCAGCACTGAGGCTGATGGCGACACCGCAACAACCACCGGCACAATCGATGTCGATGTGACCGGCACGGCGGCTGAAGCCACCCTGACCGCCTCCGATGCCGCCGGGACTGAAGACACGGCCATTGCGCTCAACATTGACGTCACCGGTGTTGAAGGGTCCGATACAGCCTCCATCACCATCAGCGGTGTGCCCACCGGCGCAACACTCTCCGCCGGTACGGATAATGGCGATGGCACGGTGACACTCACTGTGGCTGACCTGGATGGCCTCACCATCACACCGCCGGCAGATTCCTCTGCCGACTTCTCACTCGGTGTCTCGGTCACCACGACCGACGATGTCTCTGGCGATACCGCCACAGTCTCCGACAGTATTGATGTTGCTGTCACGGGCGATGCCGATGCACCGACCCTGACACTGGGCGCTGCGGCTGGCGATCAGGATACCGCGATTGCACTCGATATCTCCTCCGCCCTGACAGACACAGACGGGTCCGAGAGCCTGTCGATCACGCTCTCTGGCGTACCGAACGGCGCAACCGTCTCTGCGGGCACCGATAATGGTGATGGCACGGTCACATTGACCGCTGATGATCTGGCCGGTCTGACAATCACACCGCCTTCGGACTCTGTTGCCGACTTCACGCTGACAGTCACCGCGACCAGCACTGAGGCTGATGGCGACACAGCCACCACCACCGGCACAATTGATGTGGATGTGACGGGCACCGCAGCAGAAGCCACCCTGACCGCCTCTGATGCAGCCGGGACTGAAGACACGGCCATTGCACTCAACATTGACGTCACCGGTGTTGAAGGGTCCGATACAGCCTCCATCACCATCAGCGGTGTTCCCACCGGGGCAACACTCTCCGCCGGTACGGATAATGGCGATGGCACGGTGACACTCACTGTGGCTGACCTGGATGGCCTCACCATCACACCGCCGACAGATTCCTCCGCCGACTTCTCACTCGGTGTCTCGGTCACCACGACCGACGATGTCTCTGGCGATACCGCCACAGTCTCCGACAGTATTGATGTCGCTGTCACGGGCGATGCCGATGCACCAACCCTGACACTGGGTGCTGCCGCTGGCGACCAGGATACGGCGATTGCGCTCGATATCTCCTCCGCCCTCACCGATACAGACGGTTCCGAGAGCCTGTCGATCACGCTGAGCGGTGTTCCTTCTGGCGCAACCGTCTCTGCGGGCACCGACAATGGTGATGGCACCGTGACACTGACCGCCGATGATCTGGCGGGCCTGACGATCACGCCGCCTGCGGATTCTGTCGCCGACTTCACGCTGACCGTGACCGCCACCAGTACTGAGGCTGATGGCGATACCGCAACCACCACCGGCACAATCGATGTCGATGTGACCGGCACGGCGGCTGAAGCCACCCTGACCGCCTCCGATGCCGCCGGGACTGAAGACACGGCCATTGCGCTCAACATTGACGTCACCGGTGTTGAAGGGTCGGATACAGCCTCCATCACCATCAGCGGTGTTCCCACCGGCGCAACCCTTTCCAATGGTACGGATAATGGCGATGGCACGGTGACACTCACTGTGGCTGACCTGGATGGCCTCACCATCACACCGCCGACAGATTCCTCTGCCGACTTCTCACTCGGTGTCTCGGTCACCACGACCGACGATGTCTCTGGCGATACCGCCACAGTCTCCGACAGTATTGATGTCGCTGTCACGGGCGATGCCGATGCACCAACCCTGACACTGGGTGCTGCCGCTGGCGACCAGGATACGGCGATTGCACTCGATATCTCCTCCGCCCTGACAGACACAGACGGGTCCGAGAGCCTGTCGATCACGCTCTCTGGCGTACCAAACGGCGCAACAGTCTCGGCTGGCACCGATAATGGTGATGGCACGGTCACATTGACCGCTGATGATCTGGCCGGTCTGACAATCACACCGCCTGCGGACTCTGTTACTGACTTCACGCTGACAGTCACCGCGACCAGCACTGAGGCTGATGGCGACACCGCAACAACCACCGGCACAATCGATGTCGATGTGACCGGCACGGCGGCTGAAGCCACCCTGACCGCCTCCGATGCCGCCGGGACTGAAGACACGGCCATTGCGCTCAACATTGACGTCACCGGTGTTGAAGGGTCCGATACAGCCTCCATCACCATCAGCGGTGTGCCCACCGGCGCAACACTCTCCGCCGGTACGGATAATGGCGATGGCACGGTGACACTCACTGTGGCTGACCTGGATGGCCTCACCATCACACCGCCGGCAGATTCCTCTGCCGACTTCTCACTCGGTGTCTCGGTCACCACGACCGACGATGTCTCTGGCGATACCGCCACAGTCTCCGACAGTATTGATGTTGCTGTCACGGGCGATGCCGATGCACCGACCCTGACACTGGGCGCTGCGGCTGGCGATCAGGATACCGCGATTGCACTCGATATCTCCTCCGCCCTGACAGACACAGACGGGTCCGAGAGCCTGTCGATCACGCTCTCTGGCGTACCGAACGGCGCAACCGTCTCTGCGGGCACCGACAATGGTGATGGCACGGTCACATTGACCGCTGATGATCTGGCCGGTCTGACAATCACACCGCCTTCGGACTCTGTTGCCGACTTCACGCTGACAGTCACCGCGACCAGCACTGAGGCTGATGGCGACACAGCCACCACCACCGGCACAATTGATGTGGATGTGACGGGCACCGCAGCAGAAGCCACCCTGACCGCCTCTGATGCAGCCGGGACTGAAGACACGGCCATTGCACTCAACATTGACGTCACCGGTGTTGAAGGGTCCGATACAGCCTCCATCACCATCAGCGGTGTTCCCACCGGCGCAACCCTTTCCAATGGTACGGATAATGGCGATGGCACGGTGACACTCACTGTGGCTGACCTGGATGGCCTCACCATCACACCGCCGGCAGATTCCTCTGCCGACTTCTCACTCGGTGTCTCGGTCACCACGACCGACGATGTCTCTGGCGATACCGCCACAGTCTCCGACAGTATTGATGTTGCTGTCACGGGCGATGCCGATGCACCGACCCTGACACTGGGTGCTGCCGCTGGCGACCAGGATACGGCGATTGCGCTCGATATCTCCTCCGCCCTCACCGATACAGACGGTTCCGAGAGCCTGTCGATCACGCTGAGCGGTGTTCCTTCTGGCGCAACCGTCTCTGCGGGCACCGACAATGGTGATGGCACCGTGACACTGACCGCCGATGATCTGGCGGGCCTGACGATCACGCCGCCTGCGGATTCTGTCGCCGACTTCACGCTGACCGTGACCGCCACCAGTACTGAGGCTGATGGCGACACAGCAACCACCACCGGCACGATTGATGTGGATGTAACCGGCACCGCAGCCGAAGCCACGCTCACCGCCTCTGATGCAGCCGGGACCGAAGACACGGCCATTGCGCTCAACATCGATGTCACCGGCGTTGAAGGGTCCGATACAGCCTCCATCACCATCTCTGGTGTGCCTACCGGGGCAACACTCTCCGCCGGTACGGACAATGGCGACAATACTTATACACTGACGGTTGGCCAATTGGACGGGCTAACAATTACACCGCCTTCTGACTCATCGGTCGATTTCACACTTGGCGTTTCTGTGACCACGACGGATACAGTCTCCGGTGATACCGCAACCGTCACAGACTCCGTTGATGTAACCGTCGCGGGTGATGCCGATGCAGCCCGCCTGACCGGAACGTCCGGCACACCGACTGTGTCGACTTCTGCCTCAACCGTAACAACGACCACCATCGACGGCACCAATGTCGACAGCACCAGTGCCGGCTTCACCGTCACCGCCCGGACCATTATGGAAGACGGGACGATGAGTGCGGAATCCGCCGACTATGTCTCCAATACCGATGTCGGGATTGGCACAGCCGGTGGCGCAACCATGGGGAGCCCGGAAAACCAGATCAATTATGACGCGAATACAGGGCAGTCAGAGGAATTGATCTTCCGCTTTGATGAACCCGCCAGTTCCGCTGACGTTTCCTTTATGCGCCTCTTCGCAACAGAGGGTAGAACAGGCGAAACCGGACATTACGAGGTTTACAGCAACGGGGTAAAAGTCGGGGACGGCACGTTCCAATCCGAGACCGGCGAATCCCATAATCTGACCATCGCGTTGGAGAACAGCCAAACCTTTGACCAGATCGTCTTTACATCCGGTACCGAGAGTTTCGGAAGCGACTATTTCGTTGAACAGGTTGATTTCACAACAGGGTCCGAAGGCACGACGACCATCACTTACCCGCTTGAGATTTCAGCCACGCTGACCGACTCGTCGGAAACCTTGTCTGATATTACAATCACCGGAATCCCTACGGGTGCCACTCTCTCCGCAGGAACAGTAAATGGTGACGGATCAGTCACACTGACTTCAGCAGAACTCTCGGGGCTTTCAATTACAACGCCGACCTCAGAGACTGATTTTGACCTCACCCTGTCGGTTACAACGACTGACGGCTCTGACACCCAGGTGACGACGTCCACTCTCTCCGTCGAGTTCCCGGAGGTTCAGGCCACCACCCTGACCGCCGACACAGGGACGGCAACAACCAGCTCAACACCATCCACCATCACAACAGTTCTGCATCTGGATCCAGGCACAACCAGCATTTCAGGCGACACAGTCACTGATCAGTCCGGTAACTCTGACGGTACAATGCGCGCTGGAGCCAATGATACATCCGACGGAAAATTTGACCGTGGATTTAGTTTCGACGGGAATAACGACCACATCGAAGTCGCCAGCACAGCTGCCAACTCCCCAACCGAAGGGACGTTCAGCGCCTGGATTAAAACGACCGACTCAAGAGTTTCAATCGCATCCAAGGAAGCTGAAGAATCCGATTCCGGTGGCGATTTCTCGCTGTACCTTTACGACGGCCAACTGGGCTTCTACGTGGAGGATTCCGAGTATTCATTCGATATCGGATGGGATGCCAATAACTCCCCTTTAAATGATGGTGAGTATCATCATGTTGCTGCTACATGGGACTCAAATACCATCACCCTATATGCAGATGGGGTTGAAGTGTTGAGTTATGACCTGCCGAGCGACTTTGAAGGCGTCATGGTCAACAATGACAACCCTTGGACCTTCGGGGCCGCACAATGGTCCCGGGAAGAGGGTGATACCAGTACCGAAGATCTCGAGTATGAGTTGGATGGTGTGATGGACGACATCGCCGTCTTCAATGGTGTGCTTGACGCCAGTGACATCGCGACCATTGCCGATGACACACAAATTTCGTCTTTCACGCCGCAAACCGGCATTGTCGAGGCAACCGACCTCCCGCTCGACATCACTCTTGGAACGGTTCAGGACGGATCTGAGGTCACAATCACGATCGACGGAATTCCCGATGGCGCCACCCTAACGGCGGACGGGACTGAGATAACCGTCTCGGGCGGCAGCGCATCGCTGACAAGCGGCCAATTATCGAACCTGGTTCTTTCTCAGGACTCTTCGGCAAGTGACGAATTTGATCTGACAGTAACGGCCACCACAACCAACGGTCTTGGTTCAAGCGCAGTGACCGCCTCTACGATCACAGTGAATTCTGACCTCAACCCCGAGACAACGGGGGATGGCAGCGGTCAGGATGAACTGGGCACCGTTTCCTTCTGGAACTTCTCGGAAACGGAAGGCACGACGGTTGCCGACACCGTCGGCAATTCAGATGGCACCGCCATTGGGTCACAAATGGATATGGATGTCACCGGGTCAACCGGCAGCGGCATTGACATGACCTATGATGACAACCTGCGGGTCGAGGTCGCCCATAATGACAGCCTGAACCTCAGCGAAGGGACGATCACGATTTCCTTCAAGGATGATCAGTATGTCAACGATACCCTGCTCTCGAAAGGCGATCCGGGCTCTGACAACGGATCCTTCGAATTACGTACTGATGGGGCCAACGTAAAGCTGGAGTATCGTGACCAGTCAGGAACTGTCCACGAACTGTCGGGCGGATCAACAACTCTGAATGAATTCAACACGGCCACTTTCAGTTTTGGTCCGGAAGGGTTGAAGCTGTTCGTAAACGGGACTGAGGTTGCATCAAAATCCTCTGTCACCGATGGCATTAACGGTAACACTGACACATTCAAGATCGGGATCAACGAAGACAACTGGGATGATTTCAACGGTGTCGTTGATGATGTCGCGATTTTCGACAACCAGCTATCTGACACGAATATCCAGAGCTTGCACGATAATGGCGTTCAATCGACCATTGACAGCAATGCCAGTCAGGAAGCCGGTGTTACCCTGTCCGGTGGCGAGAATGGGGACATCCTGACCGGTGGCGAGAATGTAGACATTATCGCAGGTGGTGCGGGTGACGACACGTTGGCCGGGGGTGCTGGCGATGACACGATCCAGGGTGGTAAGGGCGACGACACACTGGCCGGGGGAGCTGGCGGCGACAAGATCAAGGGTGGTAGCGGTAACGATACCGTTTCCTATGCCGAATCGGCAGAAGGCGTGGTCCTAAATTTCGCAACGGGCACTTATACCGGCGGCGATGCTGAAGGCGACTCCATCTGGAGTGTCGAGAATGTCATCGGTTCCGATCAGGCAGACACGATTACCGGTGACAGCGGCGATAACGTGATTACCGGTGGTGCCGGTGATGACACAATCGATGGCGGCGCCGGGGAAGACACAATCGCCTTTGATGAAGCAACCGGATCGGTCACCGTAGATCTGGGGGCTGGTACCGTCACCGGTGCCGATGGCAGCGACATCGTTGCCAATATCGAGAATGTCACGGGTTCCTCCAGCGCCGATGATATTACCGGCGACAGCGGCGATAATGTCATCGATGGTCGTGGCGGTGCAGACACGCTCGAAGGCGGAGGCGGTGCCGATACATTCAAACTCAGCATGATGGATGGTACGGTCGACACGATCGCCGATTTCAACGCTGCTGAGGGCGATATTCTTGACGTCTCAGACCTCGTCACCGTCGCGGAAGGCGACGCGATTTCCGACTATATCCGCCTTGAAGAAGATGGTGAGGGCAACACGGTTCTGCAGGTCGATACAAGCGGCAGTGGCGAAGATGAGAACTTCGAAGATGTCGCCGTCCTGCAAGGTTCGGTTGACCTTAACATCGACGAAGTTGTTCAGGTTCAGACACCCACACCAGAAGGTGGCTGATTTAAAGCAGGTCGGCAGGAGGTCGGTTAATCAACGTTATCCGGTTGTGCGCAGAACCAATCAGCGTGCGCAACAGGGTATCGTCTTGACCTGACCCCTCCTCCAGCACGGTGGCGAGCGCCTGCAAATCTTCAAGGGCAAGCGCCACCTGCAACTGAAACCAGGCGATCGGCACCTGGCTGAGGGATAGTGGTTCCCCGGGCGTGGCCGGGTCAGGGTTTATTTTTGTTTCCCCGTCAACCACTCCAAGCGGCACCGGTGGTCCAACTTTGCCGGCGCGACTGCCCTCACTAAATCTCATATCCTGAAGGGCAGAACGCAATGTAGCCACAAGGTCCCTTGCCTGCCTTGAGCTTCTGTCATCAGAAAGATCGAGCGTGGCCAACCGTTTTGACAGGTCCAATACCCGGATCATGTAGTCGTCGCGACCGGACAACCCGCCCTTCGTCAGCAACTCCGCAATTGCTGTTCCCGGTCCGAAAAGGCCAACGCCCGCAAGCCCGACTGTAACGCCCAGGCAGCGGGCCAGAAAAAACCGGCGTCCTATGGGTTTCTTTAAAAATCGGTTTTCCACTTTTCCTCCGGCACTGCCTGAGACAGGAAGTTCTGAATGACGACGTCATGCCACGGGTGGTTTTGCGGGTGGCGTTGATGAAACCCGACATGCCCCCCGGACCGCGCGACAAAGACACTTAGATCGGGATTCCCGGTAAAATCGCAAGCATCATAGGACTCTGCCGGAACCCAGGGGTCGTTTCGGGCATGCAGCAACAGGGTTGGGACACGGATCGCGTTCAACGCATGTCCGGCACTCGTCGCCTCATAGTATTGCGGCGCAGTGCCGAACCCGAACCGCGGCGCCAGAAAGATATCATCAAATTCATAGACGCTTCTGGCTTTCCGGATTTTATCCTTGTCCGCCTCGGAAAGCGGCAAACCAAGGATGTCCTGTTTGAGGCGACCCAACAGCCAGCGATGGTAAAAGATATTTCGGGTGCTCTGAAACTGCTTCGATGTCGCCATTAGGTCGAGGGGCGCGCAGACAGTCACACCGGCATGGACACCAATACCCGCGATCCGGTTCCCCTGCCCCGCAATTTCACCCAGAAACCGAAGCAACATATTCCCGCCCAGTGAATAGCCGATCAGGCAAATCCCGGCTTCGCACAGGTCCGGGCGCAGTTTTTGAAACGACTCCAGCGCCTGGACAAGATCCCCGGTCCGCCCTGCATGGTAACAATCCGTTGCGTATTTCAACCCGGGTCCGGCCCCGCGCAAATTTATGGAAAGACTGGAATATCCACTTTTTTCAAGTATTTGGGAGGAGCGCAAAACATAACTGGACCCGGAACAACCCGTTAATCCGTGGATCAGCACCACAAGCGGTTTTAAGCTCTCAGGGACGATGGTGAGGTCGCCAAGCAATTGGTCCCCGGTACCATCATCAAGGGGCAGATGAAGCCGCTCACTTGTAGTGGGGTTTTCATAGGCGCCGCGGATTTCAACCATGAAGAAGTTCCGCAGGGTTTGCAGGTCCCCGCCGAACCAGGGTGCCCGGGCATTAAACACGGGAATGTCGAACGGCACAGACGAGGATTGGTTCACGACCTGATGACCCTAAAAATACAGAGTGTCATAGAGATGGGCATGGCCCCTCGACAAATCCATGACATACACCATTTCACATTGCATCTCCTACCGGGAAAGGTGATTTTGTCGGCGCCGATTACAAGACGCGACTGATTAGTCGTCGAAACTGGCATTTAAGGAAACGAAATGAAGCCGATTTCATGGTTCTTCGCGCTGCTGTTCGCAGCATTTTTGTTGCTGGTCGCCCTGGCAGCCCTTCAGGCTTGGCGGGCCCTGCCACAACTCGATGGTTCGCTTGATCTGACCGTGCTTGAGGCCCCTGTGAACGTTTCCAGAGATGCCAAAGGGTTGGTCACCATAACGGCCGAAAGTGAAAATGACGCGTATCGCGCGCTTGGCTTTATTCATGCGCAGGATCGGTTCTGGCAGATGGAAATGACACGCCGGATCGGGGCTGGCCGCCTTTCTGAATATCTTGGCGAACTCAGTCTAAACATTGATCGTTACACCCGAACCCTTGGATTTCACCGCCTGGCAGCGGCACAGATCGCCAGCCTCGATCAACCGGTCCGGGATGCGCTGGAGGCCTATGCAGAGGGCGTAAACGGCTGGCTCAACCACAGTGACACAATCCTGCCACCTGAGCTGCAGGTCCTGATGGCGTCGCCCGAACCCTGGAGCGTCACTGACTCCCTCGTCTGGACAAAACTGATGTCGTTTCAACTTTCCATGAACATGCGAAACGAACAGTTCCGGTCCATGCTGGACGCCCGCCTTCCGGCAGAGCTGGTGCAGGATATACTGCCCGGTGCCGATCCCGGTGAGGCCACGACACTCCCCGCAAATGCGCAGGCCCTGATCGACAGCATGCCGGCCCTGCCCGATGTCTTGCAGTCAGACACCGCCTCAAACGCCTGGATCCTTGATGGCAGCCAGACAGAGACGGGGCGTCCTATCCTGGCGAATGACCCGCATCTGGGGTTCACGGCGCCAAACCTCTGGTATTTCGCGAGGATTGTAACACCGGGTCTGACCGTAACGGGCGTCACGGCACCGGGCGTGCCTTTTCATGTGTTGGGCCATAACGGGACCGTCGCCTGGGGCATGACCACGACCTATGCGGACAATCAGGATCTGTTTATCGAAACCATGAGCAGAGACGGCCTGCAATACGAAAGCCCTGCGGGTCCACAGGACGTTTCCATCCGCAATGAGGACATACAGGTTCGCTTTGGCGACCCGGTTCGACTGACCATCCGCGCCACACGGCATGGTCCCGTTGTTTCCGACCTCTGGGCGGCAGACAGACTGGTTCAGGGGCCGGACGGTCGCCCGGTGACCATGTCCCTCGCCTTCCCCGGATTTATGGAGGCAGATACAACACCAAACGCGCTCTATTACCTGAACAGGGCGCGCGACAAAGAGAGTTTTCTGGACGCCCTGCGTCACCATGTAGCGCCTATTCAGAACATCCACTACGCCGACACATCCGGTACCATCGGTCTTGTAGCACCCGGCAGAATACCGATCCGAAAGACCGGGGACGGTCTACGGCCCGTCGACGGGGCGAGCGGCAATTTTGACTGGACCGGCTTTGTCCCGTTCGAAGAAATGCCACAATGGTTCAACCCACCAGGCGGTGTGATCCGCAATGCCAATAATCGCCTCGTCCCGGATACTTTCCCGCAGCTTATCTCATCGGAATGGCCGCCTGCCTTTCGTGCAGACCGGCTGGACGAGCTGCTGGCCGCACGGGGGCCACGCCACAGTGTAACGGACAGTGTTTCCTGGCAGATGGACAATGTATCTCACGCGGCACGCGCCCTCCTGCCCTATCTCCTGCAAACGCCGATTGAGACGGATTTCACGGATGAAGCCATCGAGTTGTTGGGAAAATGGGATGGCACTATGCGGGCTGATCGGCCGGAACCGCTGATTTACGCCACCTGGATTGCGCAACTCACCGGTGCAATTTCTCAGGACGAGATGCAGGATGCTGCAACCTCAACCTGGGAAGAGCGGGAAAAGTTTCTGCACCGGGTCCTAAGCGAGCGTCAGGTCTGGTGCGATAACGGTAACACGGACCTGGTGGAAACCTGTGCCGAAATCCTGAACGTCACCCTGTCAGACACGCTCGACGCGCTTGCCGAGACCTATGGAAGCCGTCTCCAGGACTGGCGCTGGGATGAGGCACATATCGCCGTGTTTGAGCACCGCTTGTTTGAGCGGATTCCGGGGCTCGGTGCACTGGCCAGTCAGCGGATCGGAACACCGGGCGGAGACCACACCCTGAACCGCGGTCAGGCCCAACCGGAACAAGGTCCGGTGTTTCGGCATGGCCATGGGGCCGGATATCGTGCGGTCTATGATCTCGCCGATCTCGATCGCTCTATGTTCTCTATCGCCGTTGGCCAGTCCGGCAACCTGTTTTCACCCTATTACAGCAATCTCCTGGAAGATTGGCGCGACGGTCGTTATTTCCGAAGCGACAGCCGCAAGGACGATATCCCCAGTGAGCCAGCGCATATACTGACCCTTACACCACAATAACGTCGTTTGGTCGCGATTATCGGCCCGACACGGCAAATGAGGGGAAGAGTAGGATGGCGAAGCAGGCATTGCCCGTAACCTTTGACGACATCAAGCGTGCGGCACAGGATCTGGAAGGACAGGTCGTACGGACACCCAGTCATTATTCAAGACCCTTATCCGATCTTACCGGTACAGAGGTTTTCCTGAAGCTTGAAACCCTGCAACACACCGGCTCCTTCAAGGATCGCGGCGCTTACATCAAGCTGAGTTCGCTTACCGAAGCTCAAAAGCAGTCCGGCGTGATCGCGATGTCCGCAGGCAACCACGCACAGGGCGTTGCCTGGCACGCCAACCGGCTTGGGATTCCGGCCACAATTGTCATGCCAGAGGGGACGCCGTTTACGAAGGTGTCCCGCACCCAGGCTCATGGGGCGCGGGTCATCCTGCACGGCGACAACATCAGTGCGGCCGAACCCTTTGCGAATGATCTTGCGAAAGAAGAAAACCTGACATTCGTCCACCCATATGCCGATCCACTGATCATTGCAGGTCAAGGGACGGTGGGGCTGGAATTTCTGGCAGACGTGCCCGATCTGGACGTCATTCTGGTTCCGATCGGCGGCGGCGGGATCATTTCCGGCGTGGCGATCGCGGCAAAGGCCATTAATCCCGAGATCAAAATCGTCGGGGTCGAGGCCGGTCTCTATCCTTCAATGTATCAGTTGATCAACAACATGCCCCCTCAAATGGGCGGTGATACGATTGCGGAAGGGATTGCCGTTAAAACCCCCGGCGCGATCAACCAGGAGATCGTGAAAGCCCTGGTGGATGACATCCTGCTGGTGGATGAACCCTCTCTGGAGCTCGCTGTTCAAACCATGCTGGAAACCGGAAAGACGCTGGCTGAAGGTGCTGGTGCTGCAGGGCTGGCTGCATTGCTGGCCCATCCAGGTCGCTTTGCCGGAAAGAAAACAGGTCTCGTGGTCTGCGGCAGCAACATTGATTCCCGCATCCTCGCGGCCACCCTGATGCGCGGCATGGCCCGCGCCCATCGTCTGGTCCGCATTCGGGTAACCATCAAGGATGCACCCGGCGTCCTGTCACGGGTTACCGATCATATCGGGCATACCGGCGGCAATATCGTCGAGGTCATGCATCAACGCATGTTCTATGACGTGCCGGTCAAGAATGCCGAGTTGGACATCATGGTCGAGACCCGGGATCACGCCCATGTTCAGGATATTCTGACACGACTCAATGCAGCCGGGTTCAAAAGCAAGCTGCTTCAGGCAACCACGGACTGATCAGCATTCCGGATCCAGGGTGGCTCAGGAAAGCTCCCGGTACTGCCCTTTGAAATAGACCAGCGGCTGCGCATCATCGGGCTGTATCGTCAGGTCTATGACCTCACCCACGACGATGTCATGGTCCCCCGCCTCATAGGTATGGGCTTTCCGGCACTCCAGATGCACCAGGGCACCATCCAGCAAGGGTGCACCAAGCGTCCCAAGTTTGAAGGCAACGTTCTGAAAACGATCATCAGAGGGTTTTGCAAAACGCGATGAAAGGTCCTTCTGCTCCAGAGACAGAAGATTGACGGCAAAGGTTTCGACCGATGCGATGACCTTGCGGCTGAACGCACTGTGATCGACACAAAACAGGATCATCGGCGGCTTTAACGAGACCGAGGTGAAAGAATTCACGGTCAACCCGATCGGTGTGCCCGCAGGGTCAGAACAGGTGACCACGGCCACACCTGTGGGAAAATGACCACATGCTGCACGAAATTCAGCCGTATCCATGGTTGACCAACTCTCCGAAACATAAAGATCAAGGCAGGTAGGGGCGTGTTTAGTATGGTCAAGGCGCAATTGTCCATGCTTCATAGTATTACCGTTCGCGATTATACAGCCCTCAGATGAAACAAGACCCTCCCAACTCGCCCTCTCCCCTCTTTCACAGCCCGGTTTTACGCCTGTTGTTGGCTGCGTTGCTGGGCATTCTGGTGGGCGTCGCGGTGCTCATCAAAATGCCGCACCTGTTCGAGGCTTGGGCAAACAAAATACCTCCCGGATGGCAAGCAACCGCCCTGGCAATGGCAACGTCTACTATAATGGCTGCCGCGTTAGGATTGCGGGGTTTATGGCCCCTGTTCGCCCTTTTGTTTCCGCTCGTCGCAGCCCTTGTTGCCGTTCTGAACCCGCCATTCTGGATTTATCCTGTCATCCTGACACTCGGTATGGGCATTTTCTGGAACGTTCGTGGCGACCGTGTCCCGCTCTATCTCTCTAATCAAACCACTATTCAGGCCGTCACGGATTTGTTGCCGCCAAGATCTGTGGAACAACGCGTTGTCATGGATCTCGGCAGCGGTTTGGGCGATATGGTGGTCGGCCTGGCAAAACGCCGAGATGACATCCGGGTCATCGGGCTGGAAACCGCCCCCCTCTCTTACGCCCTTTCCAAACTGCGCCTGATCTTAAGTACACGCCAGAATGCGGAAATACTCTGGCGCGATATCTGGGCACAGGATCTGGGCGAGGCCGATATCGTCTATGCCTTCCTCTCAACACAACCCATGACCCGCCTCCTCCGGCAGGCCAGAAAGCAGATGCGACCGGGAACAATGCTGATCAGTAACAGCTTTGTGCCCAAAGATGATGCCCCAAATTCGGTCATAGAGTTGAAAGATGGTCGCAAAACACAATTATTTGTCTGGTATTTCTGAAATACAGGTGCTTACAAAGAAGCTGAATAGACGAATTGGCGAAAATGTAGTTATTCTTTTGTTCGTTTGTTTGTATATACTTTGTAAGTAACTGACACTGAACCCAGAAGGGACGTTTAATGTTTGCACTGATCGGCATGATCGCCGTTGTTGCTTCCGTTCTCGGTGGTTACGTCGCGTTGGGTGGAAAATTGGAGGTTTTGAACCAACCTTTTGAGGTTGTGATCATTTTCGGCAGTGGTGTTTCGGCATTTGTCGTCGCCAACCCGATCAGTGTCGTTAAAGGGTCCCTTGGAAAACTGGTGGGTGTTTTCAAAGGTCCCAAATACAAAAAAGCGGACTATCTTGAGCTGTTGACCATGCAGTATCAGGTGTATCGACTTATGAAACAGAAGGGTGCCTTGGCACTCGAGCAACATGTCGAGAATTCACATGACAGCACGCTGTTTCAGCAGTTTCCAAAGTTTCACAAAGATCACCATGCCCTTGAATTCTTTTGTGATTATGTACGTCTTATGACGCTGGGATCTGACAATCCTCATGAGATTGAATCCCTCATGGAGTTGGAATTGGACGTGCACCACGCCGAAGACCACGCCTATCAGCACGCGCTTGGCAATCTGGCAGAGAGTTTTCCGGCCCTGGGTATTGTGGCCGCCGTGCTCGGGATCATTAAAACCATGGGCTCAATCAGTGAACCGCCCGAGGTTTTGGGTGGCTTGATTGCAGGCGCGCTGGTCGGAACATTCCTCGGCATTTTGCTTTGCTACGGCTGGTTCGCGCCGCTGGCAGCCGCTGCAAAGGCCGTCATGGAAGAAGAGAGCACTTATTTTGCCTGCCTGAAGTCCGGGATCACGGCGCATCTGCAGGGCTACGCACCTCAGGTTTCGGTCGAATTTGCCCGTAAAGCGCTTAGCCATAACAACAGGCCGAGTTTCAGTGAGGTTGAAGAAGCGATCAATGACCTGCCACCGGCACCATAATGATGATCAGAGTTGGTAAGGCCACGGTGTTATGACAGAAACGCTCGACGATAAACCGACTATACTCAAGAAGAAGAAAAAGATCCCCGCGGAGGGACATGGTGGGCCGTGGAAGATTGCTTATGCGGATTTCGTGACCGCAATGATGGCGTTCTTCCTGTTGCTGTGGCTGTTGAATGCCAGCACCGAAGAGCAGATGCAGGGGATCTCTGATTACTTTGCGCCGATCAACGTCTCAGACTCCAAAACCGGTATTGGCGAAGCCCTGAAAGGATTGGAAGTTCTTGCCGAAGGGGCAATGCGATCGGCGACAGCACGGCCGAAAATCCGCACAGAAGTTCCGACATTTGGTGATGAGGAAACCGGCGAGGAAGACGGTCAGCAGCGCGCCAGTTCAATCGAGGCCAATCCAGAATCCGGAAGTTCCAAGACCAACGACAAAGACAAAGAGGCCCTTGAAATCGCCATGGCGCAATTGCGTCAATCTCTTGAAGAAGTCCCTGAATTGTCGGAATTGCAGAGCCATTTGTCGATGGAGATCCTGCCGGAAGGTCTTCGCATTCAGATTCTCGATCAACGCGATCGGTCCATGTTTGAGGGCAATTCATCGCGCCTGACGGGATTCGCAAAACGCCTTTTGGCGCTCATTGGCGCGATTGCGTCCGAACTCCCCAACAATATTTCTCTATCGGGCCATACGGATGGCGGCGATTACCGATCTATCAATCCAGCCTATGGGAAATGGGAGCTGACGGCAGATAAAGCCGCCGCTGCACATCAATGGCTGACAGATGCAGGTCTCCCTAGAGAACGCTTCGTCAGTATTGTCGGCAAGTCAGATACGGATTTGCTGGATACGGAAGACCCTGAAGCACCAAGAAATCGCAGAATCTCAATTCTGTTGCTGAACCAGGTGGCGCAATGAGCATCCGTTTCCCACAAATGACGGCCCGGGTGTAGCTCATGGCTGACGAAGAAAAATCCGGTGACAATCTTATATTCAAAACCGTCAAGGTTCAGGAAGAAGGCGCCCATGGCGGTGCCTGGAAGATCGCCTATGCGGATTTCGTGACCGCAATGATGGCATTCTTCCTGCTCCTCTGGCTGTTGAATGCGACGTCTGAAGAGGTGAAGGAAGGGGTTTCCAACTACTTCAAACCAACCCTGCGCACGACCCCGTCCACCAGCGGTGCTGGCGGTATTTTCGGCGGGACAACAGCCAACGATCCGGGACCTCTTGAATTGACATCAACAGTTGCTTTTCTGGATTCAGAGAGTGACTCGCAAACCAATCTGGATACGGGCAATGAGGCGTCTGGACGGGATCAGGACACAAGCTCCGGCGACGTCGGATTGGTCGATGCCCAGGCAGAGGAACAGAGCTTTACCCGACTGAAACAGGTTCTGGAAAAGTCTATTGATGAGCTGCCTCCGGAGTTGGAGGATTTGAAAGCTTCGCTGGTCGTTGACGTCACCGATGAAGGGTTGCGGGTTCAGATTGTCGATCACGATCGCAAATCCAGTTTTGCAGAGAATACGGACAAATTGACGGATCACGCCCGAATGGCGCTGACCCTGGTCGCACAATTTGTGGAACGCATTCCAAACCGCCTTTCGATCTCCGGCTTTACCGGCCTGGAAGGTGAGGATACGGACCTTTGGAACCTGTCGCTCAGACGGGCTAACGCGGCCCGACGGGCACTTGCAGGACGCGGTATTGCAGATCAGCGGTTCGATACAGTCAATGGACGCGGCGACAGTGATCTGGCGGTAGAAGAAGACCCGGCAGCACCGGAAAACAGGCGTTTAAGCGTTGTCCTGCTGCGGCGGGCAGAAACCATCTCGGCGGGCAATAATGCCCCTGCCCCGCCCGCTATTCTGCAGCCACCCCGGATTGAATAGCTGAACCGTCCCGGAAACACGTTACTTGCGAAGCCCCTGAAGACTCCCCATCTGAAAAATGATGGCGGACAGACGCATACGCGCCCGCTCAAAAAACGACTTAAACAACTGGAGCCTATTTTGACCGACCACAGCCTTCCGGATCGCAATTCCAAGCCCCAACAAACTGGGGGAACCGAACGACAGGGTTTTACCCTGGATCCTCAGGCAAGGCACGCCGCAGGTGCCCGCGAGGCAGAGAATGAAGCGACAATCGGAAAGCGCATTGTTGCCTTCGTCATCGATGCCTGTTTGCTTCTGTTGGTCTGGCCTTTGGCCGCGCTCTTCAGTGTGATGTCATTTTTCACCCTGACACCGGTTCTTTTTGCCCTGATCCCCCTCGTTCCATTGGTGTATCACACCGCGTTCATTGCGACCAAGGGCGCGGCAACCCCCGGGATGCGGGCCATGGGCCTCAAAGTGGTTCGGGAAATTGATGGCGGTCAGCCGGACTGGCCCCATGCCGCGATCATGGTTGTGCTCTTTTACATGTCGATCGCGACTTCCGGTCTGCTGCTGCTCTGGTGTCTGTTCGACAGTCAGAACCGGTGCCTGCACGACATTTTCAGCGGAACACGCGTCGTTCGCGCGAATGCCGGCGACTAACTGGTTCGCCAGGCGCGGCATTTAGTGGATTTGCATACAGGCCTGTGACTGATATTGTCACTGACCGATTCGGTTCGGCGGGATATTCAGCCCGCTGGCCAATATTGAGGGTCCATGTCGAATACGCGTCAACAATCCCCGCTGATCTTTCATCGCTCCATGCCGATGACATGTCCCTATTTGGACGGTCGGGTTGAACAGCAGCTGTTTGCCGAGCTCAGCGGCGCGAATGCGCAGCAAGTCTTTGAAACGCTTGGTGAGTCAGGGTTTCGTCGCTCCCATCACATCATCTATCGTCCAGCCTGCCCTGGCTGTAACGCGTGTATTCCGGTGCGCATCCCGGTTGCAAAGTTCAAATCCACTAAGGCCTGGCGGCGCATTCTGAAGGCAAACGCTGACATTCGGGCGCAAGACGTCGGGACAACGGTCACACAGGAACAGTACAACCTGTTCCAGAGCTATGTCACAGAGCGCCATGGTGAGGGTGACATGGCCAAAATGACGGCCCGTGACTATGTGAACCTGGTGACGGCCAGCCCGGTGGACACACGGCTGGTTGAATTTCGGGATGCTGAGGAAGAATTGATCGCCGCTTGCCTGATCGACTGTGTTCGGGATGGTTTTTCGGCCGTTTACAGCTATTTCCGTCCAGAGTTGGGGTCCCGCAGCCTTGGCAGCTACATGATCCTCTGGCTGATCGAGGAGGCTGCGCGCCGCAATCTCGACTATGTCTATTTGGGGTTCTGGATCGAAAACAGCCCGAAAATGGCCTACAAGGCCCGTTTCCAGCCCCTGGAAGCCTTCGGTCAGGATGGCTGGTATCCTCTCGACAGTCTGGCTTGAATTTTACTGCTCACGCTCTAGTTTTCACATCCATAACAACATCTTCATATCAGGCGATGAACGCAGTCCCCCTGCGCCATCGGATCAATGTCTGAAACCGCCTGATCCTCTTTGCTGACCATTGGGAAAGGCCCTTTTGATGATCAATACACCTAGCGCCCTTGGCGGCATGATGACGGCCCCTCACCATCTTGCCTCCCAGGCCGGATTGCGCGTCCTGCAGGAAGGCGGCACAGCGGTTGAGGCGATGGTGGCCGCGGCCGCAACAATTGCTGTTGTCTATCCCCATATGAACGCGGTCGGGGGTGATGGTTTCTGGTTGATCGCGGAACCCGGTCAGGACCCGGTCGGTATCGATGCCGGTGGTCGCAGCGCAGCATTGGCCACACTGGACTTTTATCGTGAAGCCGCTGGTGGCGCCATCCCGGCAAGAGGCCCGCTCGCCGCACTCACAGCTGCTGGCACGATTGGGGGTTGGGACGCTGCGCTC
Organism: Alphaproteobacteria bacterium; assembly: GCA_963691885.1. GTDB lineage: Bacteria > Pseudomonadota > Alphaproteobacteria > UBA8366 > Aestuariispiraceae. The sequence goes on along the minus strand of OY829843.1, from coordinate 3,889,581 downwards.
AAATATCTGAACGGCACCGGGCGCTCTCCCATGCCCCTGTCCCGCCTGTTGGAGGATGCCATACAGCATGCCACCAATGGTGTTCCCGTGACACAGGGCCAGCACGACTTGACGGTCGCGAAACTGGATGGGTTGGCCGATGTTCCGGGTTTTGCGGAAACTCACCTGACCAGTGATGGCGCGGTGCCAGCGGTTCGCGATATCCTGAAACAGCCGAAACTGGGTGCCACCCTTACCCATCTCGCAGAGGCTGGATTGGACGATTTTTATCGCGGTGATATCGCGCGGACCAATGCCGCATTTCTGGAAAAGGTTGGGTCGCCCCTGCGTCTTTCAGATCTGGAAGCTCAGCACGCGCAGGTCCTGAAACCGTTTGAGACAACTCTGAAGAGCGGACGTGTATTTAACATGCCGCCGCCGACACAGGGGATCAGTTCGCTCATGATACTCGCCCTGTTTGACCGGTTGGGCATCACCAGTTCGGACAAGGGAGAAAGCTTTGACCATATCCATGGAATGGTCGAGGCGACGAAACAGGCCTTCATCCTGCGCAACCAGCACTTGACCGATCACAGCTTCATGAAGGTCGATCCACTGGACTGGTTGACCGAAGAAACTCTATCCACACTTGCTGGCCGGATCGATGATAAAACCGCCCTGCCCTGGCCGCATGAGGCGAAACCGGGCGACACAATCTGGATGGGCGCGATTGATGGCGAAGGCCGGGCCGTGTCCTTCATTCAGAGCATTTTCTGGGAATACGGATCGGGCATTGTTGTCCCCGAAACAGGGGTCCTCTGGCAGAATAGAGGGCATGGCTTCTCAACCGACCCCAAGCATCCAAACGTTGTCGAACCTGGGAAACGACCCTTCCATACATTGAACCCGGCAATGGCATTCCTCAATGATGGTCGTCGCCTGACCTATGGAACCATGGGCGGCGAAGGACAGCCGCAGACCCAATCCGCCATCTATTCCAGATACGCAATGTATGACATGCCCCTGCAACAGGCCGTGACCGCGCCACGGTGGTTGTTAGGCCGGACCTGGGGGGATGACAGCGCCTCCCTCAAGCTCGAATCCCGCTTTGATCCGACGCTCGTAGAGGCATTGCGTAATGCCGGTCATACGGTAGACATGTTCCCGGATTTCGACAGTACCATGGGCCATGCCGGTGCCATCGTCCGCATGCCCAATGGCGTGCTTGAAGGTGCTACGGATCCAAGAAGCGACGGCAGCGTCGCTGCTTTCTGACCCAATCCAAATACCGGAAAGGAAACAGCATGTATAAGACTGCCATTATCGGCCTCGGAATCATGGGGCGTCGCATGTTGGAAAACATGCTCATCCATCCGGATTTTGAGGTTACCGCCCTCTGGGACCCGTCACAGGACGCTTGTGCACAGGCCAAGGCCATAGCACCAGATGCCGTGGTTACCGAGACAGCAGAAGGCGCAATAGAAGCCGCAAAGCTGATCTATCTCGCCTGCCCGCCTGTGCCACGCAAAGCCTACGCGCTGACCGCCGCAAATCTAGGGAAAGCCGTTTTCCTGGAGAAGCCGCTGGGCGTTGACGCTGATGAAAGCAAAGACCTCGTCGAGCGGCTGGAAGCGGCCCGAACTGTGGCGGCTGTCAATTTTACCCAAGCGTCATCCAGGGCCCTTACACATCTGGTACACGCCGCCCATTCCGGTGAGATGGGAACCCTGAAAGGGATCGACATTGTCGTCACATATCCAGCCTGGCCCCGCGCCTGGCAGGTCGATGCCGACTGGCTGCGTTTCAAAGCCGAAGGTGGTTACACGCGGGAGGTTATTTCCCATTTTATCTTTGCCTCCCAACGCGTGCTTGGGCCGCTTTCCCTGCAATGGGCAAAGCCCAGCCATCCAGACGACCCCGCGCTCTGCGAAACGCATATTCTGGCCAGACTGGAATCAGCGGATGGCGTGCCGGTCAGTGTTCTGGGCTCAGTCGGCGGGGTTCAACCCGACCGTCAGGAGGTAACCGTGACAGGAACTGAGGCCAGCTATCGTCTGGCTGAATTCTATGCCCTCACCCGGTCAACCGGTGGTGACTGGGAACTGCCCTATACACTGGATGGGGACCCGCGCAGAGACTCTTTGCAAAGGCAGTTGACCAGCCTGTCCGGCGCAATAAAGGGCGAAGAAACACCGCTCGCAACGCCGCGTGACGCCCTTAACGTCCAGCTATTGATCGAAGGAATGCTCAGCGGCTCCTGACGGACGGCCTACACACTCCAGAAATTCAGGGGAGCATCGCTTTACAGCGTGCTCCCCTTCGCATTTCTAGAAGTAGAGCGACAGGTCTCTGTGGTTGGAATTACAGGACGCAACCTCGAGAGCAATTTCGCGTGGCAGACGTGGCTGCTGACGCAGACCAATCGTATCGCCGATAGCCGCACGATAGGTCTGAACTTGCGGCAGCAATGATGTCACCGCCTGCGACCGCCAGGCCACTTCCTGATCCAGGAGAGCGAGTGCCGCTGCATGATCCTCCAACGCTGCTTCCGGGTTCGGCTCTGAGGATCCGGAAGACCTCAGGTCACGACGGGCTTCAGCAAGCGCTTTGCGGATGTCCCCTGCCCCTTCGACTTCACCGATCTGGCTTTCCACACCTTTCAGTGTTTCGGTCACAACCACCGGATCACCGGTACGGATCTGCTCGGCAAGGCCTTCAACCACCGGACGCAGCTCAGTCAGGGAGGTTCCGCCATTGATCATCCGTTCCAGGATCTCAATTGGCTCGTAGGCCTGGTCAACCGTACGACGATAGGTCAGCTTCGCCCGCTTTTCAGTGGACAGCAGCTTCTTGAAGTCGCCACGCAGCGTATCCCAGTTTTCCGGGATGCCCGCTTCGAGCACCTTCTTTTCTTCGACGATCTGGCCCAGACGGTTTTCCAGTTGAACGATCAGTTCAACATTGTCCGGGTCCTGACGTTTGGTCTGCCCGAGGAGACGTTTGGAGTTCTTCTCTTCCTCATCAAGCTCGCGAAGATCTGCCTCAATCCGGCGCATGACGGCCCTGTCCGGGCTGTAAGCCGGTGCTGCGGCATCAATCGCTGCGGAAGCGGTTCTCACCTCGTCAAACGCGCTGAAAGCGTTCTGAGCATTTCCAATCGCCTTCTCAATGTCGCCTCGGACATTGTCGGGCAGACCGGACATGTCCCAGGACTCAGCGGCGCTGATCGCAGCCCTGATCTCATCTCCACGTGTTGCGAATTGGGTGCCGACATATTCCTCAACACAGGCCTGTAGACGCGGGTTCTGCGGCGGCGGTGCGGTGTCCGCCAACAGGGAAACACGGGTAGGCAGATAGTTCACCAAGGCAGGGTTCATACCGACAATGCCGAGCGCGAAGAGCTGCAGGAAGATGAAGGGTATGACACCCTTATACATCTCAATCGTTTTAACCGCCTTGGGCGCAACACCGCGCAGATAGAACAGCGCAAAGCCAAAGGGAGGTGTCAGGAAGGATGTCTGAATGTTCAGGCCGATCATTACCCCCAGCCAGACAGCCGTGATATTCGCTGTCGGATCTGCCAGAAGGATCGGCGCCACAATTGGCACAACCACAACTGCAATCTCAATGAAGTCCAGGAAGAAGCCCAGGACAAAGATCACAGCCATAACGATAACAAACTGGGCCCAGAAGCCACCCGGCAGGCCGGACAGGAATTCCTTCACCAGCTCTTCCCCACCGAAACCACGGAAAGCCGATGTCAGCATCGCGGCACCCAGCAGAATGATGAAGACCAGTGATGTCGTCTTGGCAGTTTCCATCATCACGCCTTGCAGCGTGTTATCGATGCGCAGGGTTCGAATACCACTCCAGACAACACCGATCAGGAAGACAACAACCGCAATACTGGCCAGGACCAGGGCCATCTTGTCTTCGGCGGTTTCCTGCAGCCGGACATTCACCGTATAGAACTGGTTGATGATCAGGATAGCGATGATAGAGCCGCCGGCCAGGATCGCGGGAATGAACGCACCGCGTCTATTCCCATACAGGCGATAACCAGCCATCACCGTCGCACCAACAGCGCCGATCGCACCGGCCTGGTTCACCGTCGCGATACCGGAAATGATGGAACCCAGCACGACGAAAATCAGCGTCAGTGGCGGTACCAGTGCCAGAGTCACACGACCGGCAAATTTGCGGTCATAGTTCCCTTCAAATGGAACGGCGGGTGCAACGTCTTTCTTGATCAGCGACATGGTGAAGATGAACAGCATGTAGAGCCCGACCAGAACGAGGCCCGGTACCAGCGCACCCATAAACATGTCACCGGCACTGGTCGAACTCACCGCGAACTCACTCGGCATGGAGAATTCGCCGGTCGATTCCTTGAAGAGACCTGTACGTGCTGTACTGGCCTGGTCAACCGCACTCGATAACTGGTCAGCCAGAATGATCAGAACAATGGACGGTGGAATGATCTGACCCAGTGTACCGGAGGCCGCGATCGTACCCGTTGAGAGCCAGTTGGCGTAATTGTTCCGCATCATGGCAGGCAAGGAAATCAGCCCCATAGCAACAACCGTTGCGCCCAGAATACCGGTCGTTGCCGCCAGGAGCGCGCCCACGAACACCACCGAAATACCAAGGCCGCCCCGGATCGGGCCAAAGAGTTGCGCCATGGCCACCAGCAGATCTTCAGCGATCTTGGAACGCTGCAGCATAATGCCCATGAAAACGAAGAGCGGGATGGCGATTAGCGTGTCTCGCTCCACCTCCCAGTAGATACCCCTGAAGTTCGTGACCCCCGCACTCAGCCAGTTCCAGGCCCCTCCCTGAGCGAAGTAAACATCCGTGTCACCTTCAAAGACAAACCCCGTCAGGGCGGCGATCAGGATGGTGATGATGGCAGCGCCAGGCAAAGCAAACGCAACCGGAAATCCAGATCCAAGCGCGAACGCCATAATGAGGACCAACAGGGCAACGAAAAGAATTTCCATGATCTTCTATTCTCTCAACAAGGATTCCCGGAATGCTTCCGGCATTTCATAATCGACCAAACCAAACAGACTGGCTTTAGTGAGGCGGCGCTTCGCCGCGTTCTCGTGCTCCGGGTTCACCGCGATGATCGGCTACCCCTTCCAGCGCCATGCTCGTGAACTGAATGTTCATCGTCACTGCAAAGATCGCGAGGAAGCCAGCCATCCAGTATTTCACATACATGCCGAACCCGGATTGCGAGACCTCATAGGCCAGGATGGCCGAGTTCACGATGGCGGATTGGTTCCACATGCCAATGATCATGATGGTCCAGCACAGAATGCTGCCGAAGATGACAGCGCCCACTGCGTTCACCATGCCTTTGGTTGTGCCTTCAAAACCGGCATAGAGAACATCCACACGAACATGGCCGTCTTCAAAGAGCGTATAGGCGCTGGCAAACAGGAACAGCGCCCCGTACCAGAAACGCACCAGGTCACCCTGAAAGGCCTGCTCATAGGCGAAAACAAAACGGCTGATCACGATAAAGAGTTCTGCGATCACGACCAGCAATGCCAGCCAGTGAAAACCAAGGGCCTTTCTGGCAAAGGCTGCGATGATCAGCGACACAATGATCAAGGGGAAATGAACATAGGGCCCGCGAAAGCGCGAGCGCCCCAGTTCCTTGGTCATATCTTCGCCCACAAGCTCTACGAGCAGGTTTTCAACCCGCAGGAAGGAGAGCAAAGCGTCGGCGAGACCGATTAACAGGACGGCCCAGAAGGCTGCCCGAATGATGTAGTTGGTGATTGCCGACATCGCCAGCGCGTCCTCGCGCAGCGTGCGATGCGGGGTTCGTTTAATCTGGACATAGGCAAAAAGAATGGCGGCGATGTAAAGACCAAGCTGTAAAAGGGCGAAGGTGATATCAGACCCTTCAATCGGTTTGACCGCCTTTTCCGAAACCAGTCCAAAGGTCGAGTACAGCGGCAAAACGCCCGGCCAGTCCTGCCAGTAAGAGAGATAGTTATTGACGACGTAGACAAGGGTTATCGCCACCGATGCCCAACCCAGCACACGAATACTCGTGTTTCGGGACTCTATTTGGGAATAAGAGGCCGTGCCCGCGATCCCTGTCATAGTCAAACCCCACTCAATTTATTGAAAACTTTATTAGAAGCCGCAGGCGAAAAATGCGGCAATCCGAAAACGGGCGGGGCAATTGCCCCGCCCGATCGTGCTCAATAGAGCCGGATTAAATACCCAGAACGCGGTTACGCTGAGCGTAATACGCACCTTCCGAGAGTTTCATCCAGTTACCAACTTCCTGACGAGCTGTCGCAAAGCTCTCATGGATACGGTTGGCCAGTTCAGAGTGAGCCCGTGCTTCTTCGAACACAGCCTCTGCACCTTCACCGAATGCGTCGTAGACGTCATCGTTGAAGGAACGAACTTCAACACCATGCTCGTCGATCAGACGCTTCAGGTATGTACCATTGTTCGCGTTATACGAAGCCATGGCATAATCGTTGGCCTGAGAGGCACATGCTTCAATGATCATCTGATCGCTGCGTGCAAGGCTTTCCCACCAGTCTTTGTTCATACCGAGAGAGTTCGGACCACCCGGCTCATGCATGCCCGGATAGTAGTAGTATTTGGCTGCTTCGTAGAACTTCAGGAAGTAATCGTTCCAAGGGCCAACCCACTCGGTTGCGTCGATCGCACCGGAGACCAGGTTTTCATAGATCTGACCGCCAGGAAGCGATACCGGGGATGCGCCCAGTTTGGCCATGACGTCGCCGCCCAGACCAGGAATACGCATTTTCAGACCTTTGAGGTCGTCGCCGGAGTTGATTTCTTTGTTGAACCAACCGCCCATCTGAACGCCGGTGTTACCAGCTGTCAGACATTTCAGACCGAAATCTGCTGCGAGTTCGTCCCAAAGCTCCTGACCGCCGAGGAAGTTAATCCAGGCGCCCATTTCGTTCTCGGTCAGACCGAAAGGAACAGAGGTGAAGTATGCCCAACCCGGATGCTTACCTTTCCAGTAGTAATCGGCAGAGTGATAGGCCTGCGCGTTACCGGAAGCGACTTCGTCGAACACGTCGAACGCACCAACGCGCTCGCCAGCTGCGAAGTATTCAACCTGGATACGGCCGTCGGAAGTATCCTGGATCTGCTGTGCAAGACGCTGAGCGTTCGTGCCAAGACCCGGGAAATCACGACCCCAGGAGGCAACGATCACCATTTCGATGCGATCCTGCGAGATTGCCGGTGCAGCCAGCGTGGAAGCGGCTACGCCACCCGCTGCGGCAATGCCGGCACCTTTAATAAATTCACGTCTCTTCATTATTGTACTCCCTGCGTTAAAATCGAAACATTCGACCCAAAGAAAATAGAGCTAACGAACCCTGGTTCGTTGCGAGCAATATAGCCACGGTGCCCAAGGGGTAAAGGCCTCTGCATTCGAATCCTTGAATATCCTCGTCATAAAAGTGAACTTTTTTACGTCTTTTACTTAAACTGACTATTTTTTGAGCATAAAAACCCTCTAAAGATAGTGAGTTAGGCATTTTTACATCTTTTAAGGGCCGAGTTTCGGGCTGATTTTCGGAAAAAACCTGCGGTTCTTTGGACGCCTCTCAAGGATTTGAAGGAAACGACGTACCTGAATACAGCAAATAAAACTGTGTCCAACGGGACGATAAATCCGGATCCATGATTGCCCGCACACAAAAAGACCCCGGTACTTGGGGTCCGGGGTCTTTTCTTGGGTGGGGACGTCCTTTTGGGGAAAGGACGTTATATTTTTGATATCTAATGTAACGGCAAAGCGGCAGTCACGCTGTTGCGGGACAAAGCCGTCCCGAGATCAAGACTTACCCTTAATCCGGCTCACAATGGTCCAGAGCAGCGGCAGAACAGCAGCAGCAAGCGCCAGCTTGACCGCATCACCAACCAGGAAAGGATAAAGACCCCATTCCAGAATCGGCTTGTCCCAGCCAAGCAGTGTACCAAGCCAGAGAATACCCGGCACATAGATCAGGACATTCCCGACAAGCATCGCAGCAGCGGTCTTGACGACCGAGCGATCCCAGCCCCGTTCGGCCAAACTGCCGACCAGCCATGCGGCTGCAACGAAACCGAGCAGGTATCCGCCCGTCGGCCCCATCATATACGCAAGGCCGATGCCTTTCTCAGGTGTGCCCGTGAAGACCGGCAGCATCGCAGCGCCCTGCGCGAGGTACAGCAGCACAGTCGCAGCACCAAGGCGCGCACCATAAGCCATGCCGAGACCAAGGACGACGAAAGTCTGCATCGTCATTTCAACCGGCCACATCGGCACCTTTATCTTGGCTGAAATTGTCAGCAAGGCCGTTCCTGCCAGCGCCAGAGCGGCCAGACGCAACCATTTCGATGCGCCCTCTGCATTCCAGGCGATATCCGCCAGCACTGGTTTCAATGCCATATTGTTATTCATGTCACGACCTACCCTTCGTCAAAGACAATTGTATTCGGGCCTCGGCCCGTTGATTGAGTGTATAAAGGTCCCGCCCCGGTGGGGCAAACATATCAATACCGTTCGTGCCGCGTTCAGCTGAATTTATTGGACCGCGGGAAACCTGCAGGCGGCAAGCGTCCAGCCTGTGCCCGTTTGCCGATCCATTCCAGCAAATCTGTCTGGGTCCGTGTCCGTTCCCCACTGCGCCAGGTCAAGCCAGCCTCCAGACTGAAAACCTTCACATCCGAAAGCCCGCCATCGCGGTATTTCTGGAGGATTACGCCGCGTCCCCGCGTCATTTCCGGCATTTCGGCCAGCGGGAAGACCAGGAGTTTTCGGTTTTCACCGATCACCGCGACATGGTCGCCCTCAACTGGCTGGCAACAGGCGGCCTCGGTTCCACCGGCAACATTCAGGATCTGTTTTCCCCCGCGCGTCTGGGCGACCACGTCTTTTTCCTCCACCACAAACCCTCGCCCGTCACTGCTGGCGACCAGCAAACGACGTTCGGCGTTGAAGGCAAAAATATCAACGACTTCATGCTCGTTCCCCAGATCCAGCTGCAGGCGCAGCGGCTCGCCATGACCACGACCGCCCGGCAATTTGTCAGCACCGATTGTGTAAAACCGGCCATTCGTCGCAAAGACCAGGATCTTGTCGGTCGTCTGGGCATGGAAGGCGAAGCGCGGTCCGTCCCCTTCCTTGTACTTGATATCGCTGTCGGGACCGAGATGCCCTTTCATCGCCCGGACCCAACCCTTGGCAGACAGGACGACAGTAATCGGTTCCCGCTCAATCATGGCTTCCAGGGGCACGACAACAGCGCTGGGTGCCTCTGCGATGTCGGTGCGGCGCTGTCCCAGTTCCGTGCCCGGTGCGAAGGATTTCTTCAACTCCGCTAAATCCGCGCCGATCCGCTTCCACTGCAGGGATTCAGTCTCAACCAGATCGTTGAGACCGTCCTGCTCTTCGATCAGGGCATCATGTTCTTTGCGGATCTCAAACTCTTCCAACTTGCGCAAAGACCGCAACCGCATGTTCAGAATAGATTCCGCCTGAAGTTCCGTCAGGTCGAAAGCCTTGATCAATTCCTGTTTCGGCTCGTCTTCCTCCCTGATGATGCGGATAACTTCATCAAGGTTCAGATAACAGACCAGATAGCCTTCAAGGATCTCCAGCCGGCGTGCAATCTGGGCCAGTCGATACCGGCTGCGCCGCAATAGGACATCCTGTCGATGATCCAGGAAGGCGCGCAGGACGTCGCGCAGATCCATGACCCGCGGCACACGACCGCCATCATCCAGAACATTCATATTTAGAGAGAAACGCGATTCCATATCGGTCAGCCGGTACAGGCTTTCCATCAGCATCTCAGGGTCGACATTGCGGCTTTTAGGTTCCAGTACGATACGCACATCATCTGCACTTTCGTCCAGAATGTCGTCGAGCGCCGGAACCTTCTTCGCCTGTATCAAATCGGCGACCCGCTCAATCAGTTTCGCCTTCTGAACCTGATAGGGAATTTCGGTGACGATGATCCGCCAAGTGCCGCCCTTCAGGTCTTCCTTATGCCAGCGGGCGCGGACCCGGAAACCGCCTTTGCCGGCCTTATACGCCTCGACAATTGTGGCCCGATCCTCACACAGGATACCGCCGGTCGGAAAGTCAGGGCCTGGAATGAAATCAACCAGCTTTTCGATCGAAGCACCCGGTGTCTTGATCAGATATTGAAGGGCATCGACCAATTCCGCGACATTGTGCGGGGGAATGCTGGTCGCCATCCCGACCGCAATACCGGCCGCACCATTGGCAAGAAGATTCGGGAAGGCCGCTGGCAGAACCACCGGTTCCTCCCCCTCCCCGTCATAAGTTGCCCGGAAATCAACCGGATCTTCGTCGATGCCGTTCAGCAAGAGACGTGCAACCTCGGTCATGCGCGCCTCTGTGTAGCGCATCGCAGCCGCGTTATCGCCGTCAATATTCCCGAAATTACCCTGCCCGTCGATCAGGGGGTAGCGCACCGCAAACTGTTGGGCGAGGCGCACCATCGCATCATAGATCGCCTGATCGCCATGGGGGTGATATTTACCCATAACATCACCGACGATACGCGCGCATTTCTTGAACCCGGCATCGGGGTTGAGACGCAATTCCCGCATCGCATGCAACAGCCGACGGTGAACGGGCTTGAGACCGTCCCGGACATCGGGAAGCGATCGCGATGTTATCGTCGACAAAGCATAGGCGAGATAACGCTCCGACAGCGCGTCTGCCAGGGGTGTTTGTCTTATCTCGGGAACCGGGTCAGATGATACGGCCATAGGGCACCTCCACGCTAGATACTGTAGCCAGCGTCACCGCAAGCACAAGGACTATGGGCAGCCAAAGGAGGACAGGCGGACGTTTTTAGTTATTTTCTGCTTCCAGATAAGTGACCAACCGCTCTCGCGGGTCGGGCAATCGGTGTCGGGTGGGATCAATCACATGCTGGCCCAGAAAATGGCCCGTCAGGCGCAGGGCGGCGATCAGTTCTGCATTGTCCCTGGGTGCGCCCGATTCTCTCAAGAATGCCGGCAGGGGAAACAGCCGATCATGATAGGGTTGGCCTGCAGCGCTGGACACAGCCCGCCCGGTTCTGGGTGAGACATACACAAGATCCTCTGTAACACCCGTTGCCGCACAATGACTGAGATCCAGTCTAAAGGCCATCACAGTGAGGACGGCCAACTCCCAATGGGCATACAGGACCGCCCAGTCATCCTGAACCAGGCCCGCTGTCAAATCGGCCAGCAAATCGAACATATCTGTCGCGTTTTCCCTCTCCGGCAGGGCGAGTTCGCAAATCGCACAGGCAGAGGTCAGCGCGGCTAGCTTTCCCGGATGCGTCAGTAAGGGTGCCGCACGGGCGGCCAAGGGTTCTAGTTTGAACGTGCCCAGATGATCGGCCAACCGGGCGCGCCAATGGGCCTGCACCAGATTGCCCTGCTGCAACACACCACGATTTGCGGCTGATTTTGCGCCCTGTACCATTCCAGCATGACGCCCATTTTCACGGGTCAGAAGGGACACGATGGCCGATGATTCGCCGTGTCGCCGTACACTCAAAACAATACCTGTATCCTGCCAATCCATGGCCAAAGCTTACCAGAGTTTGAAAGGAAACCGCAGCAACGGCTTTCCGACCTAGAGATGCTTCCAATATACAATCTTGTCCGCACCGGCCTCATAGAATTCCCGAATGCGAGCCTCTTCCGTGTATCCGCATTTCAGATAGAACCGCTGAACAGGTTCAAATTCAGGGATACCCATGGTTTCAACCAAGAGAACCCGCTGCCCGTCTTTACGCAGCATGTCCTCGATATACCCCATCATGGCCCCACCGATCCCGGTTCCCTGATGCGATGGCATGACGCCCAGGGCCAGAAGGTTCCATGTGCCTTCGGTCATGCGCTCGGGTTCGCAGAATCCAAACGCCGTAATCGCACCCTCGGTCTCTGAGACATACCAGATATCATCTGTCTCGCCTGTCAGGTATCCATCGATCATCTCCGCCAACAGGTCGGTCGGAAACAATTCTGTCGCCTCGATAACGGCTGATATTCCGGCCAGATCCCGTGTTCCGGCCAATCTGATTTCGCTATTTGAGGTCATTGGGTACCCGATCAATCCGCAATTTTAAGACGATGCAGCGTCACCCTTATAGGCAATCGCCGATTTGACAACATCGCTGATCACCGCATTGGGCTTTGTGCGCGTTCCAGACTGTTTACGCATCTGACGCGCCTCTTCCTTTGATTTCTGTACCCGGGCATAAAGCGTGGCATCAAGACTGTCATCCATCCAGGAATGCATCTCTTTGACCAGCTTGGATCGCAGCGACATGACGTTGCCAGTGCCGTTCACCCGCTCCATGACGTCTTCTTCAACGTTACTGGTGGTGCTGGGCATCTCTTTCAGGATGAAGCCGACGACTTGATCCTTGGCGTCATCAGGATCATTGGCCACTTCCATCCAGCGGGCCGCCAAGGTGGCCCAGCCATCCAGCGCGTAGGATATCTTGATGCGCTCTTCTGCAATCATGTCGAGCAAAGACTGATAGGCGGTGTCATTCACATAGTGCGACTCATTTAAAAGCGCCGCCTGGATCGCCATCGCCCGTGCCCTTGCGTATTCGATGAAGGAAACAACATTAATATCAATAACATCCGCAAGTTCCTGGATTTCCATGCTGCGGGTTTTGGAGTATTCAACCACTTCGTATTGCAGAACTTCAAGCATACCCTGCTGTCGACTGAGAAAGCCGACTTCCCGAGTTTCGTCTTCCGTGACCAGAGAGCAGATTGGCGCTGCGAACGTGCTCAATACGTCAAGGCGTTCCTGCAGCAATTCGCGCGTCATGCCCACCTGCCCCGCTACAGCGCGTGCAAGAACTCGGACCAGACGGTGCAGGGAATCTGTTGATTCCTCAGCCAGTTTTAAAAGAACAGGGCGGCTTACCTGCTTCATCTCAGCAATGCCGACGATGTCAGCATAGTTTCGGCCGAACATCGCCAAAATTTCCAGAAACGCACTTTGTGCATCTGTCGCCGAGATCGCCAACTCATATTCCGCCAATTTCTTGTCTGACGGGTCCCCAAACTCAACATCGGTCTGCAGACGAATTTCCCGCATCATGATCGGGTCCATATGCCCGCCGGAACGGGTTCGGCGCGCCTCGATCATACCGTGGAGATGATCATCCCGAGCTGACAGCGAACACCAGTTTGGCACATCCATGAGCGACATGATCAGATCATTGCTCATATTGCCTTCACGCCCGGTCCAGTTCGGGATCAGCGCCTCAAAATCATCCATCTCGGCCTTGGGCTTACGGACGCGGCAGAGTTCCACACGGCGCGTATTGAAGCCGACATAGACCCCTCTTTCCTCAAACGACTTATAGCGCGTTGCCATGGCTCAATCCGGTTTCAGTTACGTCCGACCAGTGCCGGGCGACTTAATGATTAAGTATTTCTTTATAAACGTAAACCGCCAACTCGATAGATATAGATCGGCGTCGATAACCAGTCCCCGGCAGTTTCGATGCGCAGCGCATCTCGCCCGGGTAGCGCGAAGGCGGCGCTGACAACTAAGGTTCCCGGCGTCAAAACGTTTTCCACTTCAGGCCAGATCGATAACAATGTGGGACCGGAGAGATACAGCGTGACAACGTCAACATTCCGCAATTCGGCAGACCGGGCGTCGCCACGTCTAAAACTCAGATTCGAGGGACCGATAATCTTCGAGGCTATTTGAGCGATGAAATGCGGAAGCAAAGCCAGTTCCAGCCCGATTACCCGGGCTCCAGGAAAGGCAATCGCCAAGCGCCTTGCCAGACCGCCCCAACCGCTTCCGATGTCCAGGATCTCTGCACCACCGCCCTCCGTCTCAGTTTGAATTGCCGCAACAATGGCGCGACGGACCGATGCGCTGGACGGCATGGGTGGGGAACCCGTCCGTAGTGTTGTCCAAACGACGGAAACAGCTGCCGCCGCAAAGAGCATCAGCACAACTGCAAAAACCATCAATTCAGGGTCAAAGTGCATGTTGCAAATTACCGTTCCTAGTCTTCCACAGTACTTCACGCTCGTAACTTATGAAGACTAATACAAGTAAAAACTGAAAAACCTTAAAGAGAAAGGCGTGTTTTTATTTGCAGCATTCAAGACTCATCATACTCTGGCCCCAATCAAGAGGAGAGAGCTTGTGAAAACCGATGCTAGGGAATTGAAACGGGTCATGGAGGACCTGATCGTTGAAGAGCTGGTCCGTTTGCGGAAACAGGCGGATATCTGCGTATTTGCTTTGTACGATCCACTCGCCAAAAACGATGATCCAATCGATTTCTATTGTGTGAACCGAGACTCTGAAACGGACCATCCCCCACCTGTCAGCCTGAATTTCGACGGCATTGGCGTGTGGTATTTTGCCTTTCGCAAAGGCGACACGTTTCGGGCCCGAAAAATCCTGCTTCAGGTAAAGAACCGCCGTTTCGTGTCCAGCCAAGTTGGCGATTTTGACGGCTATTGGGATGACTTCCCGAATTACGTGGCTGAAGACCGTTGGGTAACCACTCTGACGCGTCATCAGGAAGCAGCTAACGAGGTTGAACGGCTCGCCTCCTAGGTTTCAAACAGGCAAGAGGGTCAATTTCCCTTGAACTGTCTTGTCCGAACCGACAATTGACGTAACTTCCCCGGTAACACGGGATTTGTCGATTTGGATTGCTTATTTTGTCTTTAAACGCGCAGGAACGCTTGCCCGATGCCGGGCGGGACACCGCATCGCAGGGTTCAACACGCGGCCTCCCCTTCGCTGTTGTTGGCTGCTTCGCGCTTCTGATTTTCTTTAACACCAGCTTTAACATCTATGCCCAGGCATGGCAGTTTGACGTCCTCTTTCCGGTTGAACTCATCATTTTGGTGACACTTCTGCTCACCGGTTCGCTTTCACAGTCGACGGGGCGCATCATGTCGCGTATCGCGGGGGCGGCGCTGGTGTTTGCGGTTATTGTCCATCTGATCGATATCCTGACCCGTTCGATCTACGGTAGGGCCATCGACCTCGTCTTTGATGCCTCACAAATACCAAACGTTCTGGACTTGCTGGCGACCTCTATGGGCTGGCCTCTCGTTTCAGCAATCGTGATCGTCTTTCTCGCCGTATTTAGTGCATTGGGCCTCCTTGCCTACCTAACCGTCCTCAGAACCGCCCAAACCGCGATAGCACCATTACAGAGCATGTCTCTGGCCGTCCGTCGATTTCTCGTTGTGCCTGCCTTGATAGTGAGTGTGATCGGGATCGATGATGGCCTGCGACCCTGGGGTGAGACACCGGTCGTCTTTTCCGCCCGATCCATTGAAGAGACGCTCGACCACCTTGAACTGGCCTCGCTCTGGATTGATGGTGGTCAGGCAGCCATCGACGAAATGAAAAGCGACAGAGGCATGATCGTCGATGGCAGAACCACCCTGCCCGGCCTAAGCGACACAAACATCTATCTCATCTTTATCGAATCCTATGGGGCCAGCCTGCTGGAGCGCGACCATCACCGCGCCGTGGTTGAGGGCCTGTATAAGGAATACGGATCCAGGTTCGGAGCACGCGGCCTAAAGGCGGCATCAGCCCAATTGATCTCGTCCACTTACGGGGGATTAAGCTGGCTTGCCCATCTCTCGGTCGGGTCCGGGGAATGGATCGACAACAACCTGCGCTACCGCGCCTTTATCGGATCCGACATGGACACGTTGCAGACGATCCTGTCCAGAACCGGGCATCATACCCATTTGGTCATGCCCGGAATACGCGGCTACTGGCCTGAAGGCGACTTGCTACGCTTTGACGATGTCTATGCCGCCGCTGATCTGGGATACGAGGGTATTCATTTCGGTTTCTTCGCCATTCCAGATCAGTACACGCTGGAGAAGCTTCCCTCGCTTGTTGCAGAGACGGGCAGGCAGCCGTTTCTGGCACAGGTCGCGCTGATCACAAGTCACTATCCATTTCGACCGATCCCCCCCTTTATCGAAGCCCGAGACAAAGTTTTGACAGGACCGATCTGGGAAGAGGCGGCAGAAGCCGCCGGAAGCTTTGACATCAAGGATTGGGCGGACCCGACAGAGGGTTACATCAAAAGCGCAGAATATTCGATCCGCAGCGCTTTTGACTTTGTCGCGCGCCATGCCCAACCCGAGGACCTAGTTATCCTTATGGGCGATCATCAGCCCTGGTCGATTGTGAGCGGCAATCTGGGCGGACGGGCGGCACCAATCCATGTCATCACGGGTCAAGACCACTTGTTGCGCTGCTTTAAAGCGGACGGCTTTGTATCCGGCATGATGCCGGAGCGGAACGAGGGTCTGTACGGTATGGACATCTTCCTGCACAGGCTTATCACGCATTTTGGCGACGCAGCCGACCAATGCGGGCCCCCGTTCAAAAGCCAGGAATAATAGGATCAGGAACGCTGGCGCATAAGGACCAATACCAGGCCTGGCAGCGCTGCAATCAGTATGACCAGCCCATATGTAATCGAAGCGGCGACACCGTCTGTGACGCCGAGTCCGGCAAAGCCCCAGAGTGCCGCGCTCGCCGCCTCTCTAAGCCCCCATCCAGCCGGGGTGATTGGCAGCGCCATGGTGAGCAAGGCGGGTGCGAGGACGATAAGGGCCAATAGCGGATCCAGTTCAATGCCCAACGCCGCAACACAACACCAGAAAACAACAATATAGCTCACCACAATAGCGACGGAAGAAATCACAAGGCGAGCGGTAATTCCTGGGGTTGCTATATGCCGCCTTCCAACGAAAACACCAGAAACCACGATCACGACGAATAGACCGCATCCGACGTAAAACGCGGGCTCACTGATCAGTGTCAGCGCTGGCAAACAGGCCAGTACCATCACAATTTGCCCGAGCGCCCGCTCCAGAAAGACACCCCAGAACGCCTGCTTATACCCCCCGTTTTGTTGATCATCTGATTTCAGGCTGTGCCCCCGCCTGACGACCCGCACGACCTCTCCCCCTATTCCGCCGGGAAGAACCTGATTGAGGAATGTTGCGATATAGTATTCCCGAATGGCCGCACCGGGCGGGATGTCGTCGCCAATAATGGCCGCAACCCAGCGCCACCGCAGTGCCGACAGGATGGTCTGGGGAATGGTGATGATCAGGGCCAACAGGATCCACGCAAGATCAACTGATCCCAGCCTTTCGGTCAGCTGGTCCTCGTCAACCAGCCGCCAGACCATAAGAAGAATAAATACCGCCAGCCCGATCTTAAGGGCGCCAATCACCGCTTTATTCCGCAACAGCTCCGACATCAGGGCGGCATGCCAACCAAATCCACATGGCCGACCAAAAGCGAGGACCGCCCTTGATTAATAAGGTTCAGTCTTTCGTTGAACCAATTACCGATCCGGTGACCCAGCGTTGGCTGCGCCATGATTGCGGCATTGGCCACCCCCTCCAGATACGCCGTTTGAAGCATTATATCCCGCGCACCCAATCGCCAGTTGGAAGGCGCGGTATAAACCTGATATCCCGCGTCTCGAAACAGGCGGGCCGCGACAGGCCCCGCATCCACACCAAGGGACATCCCAAATCCCTTGTCGCGGCGCTGATCCTGCATAAAGGCCCGGCGTATCAACCAGTCAGACGGCAACGCCGGGAACCAGATCTCATGATCGGTAACTGACAGGGTCAACCAAATCGCGGCATTTCGTTCTGTGCACGCCCGAACCAGTCTTGTTATCCATTGCTCTGAAACCAGATCCAACAATGCAGATGCACTGACGAGGTCCGCATTCCCGATCATCTCGGCAAGGTCACCGTCTGCAAGGTTGGCGAGATGGGTCTCAATTATGATTGCGGGATGATGCCTTCTCGCCCTGGAGGCCGCAATATCCATAAGAACAGGGTCCGCATCAACCAGCCGCCAGAGCTGATCTTTTTCTTCACCAAGGTTTGGGGCCAGAAAATGCAGCGCGGATCCTGCCCCGGAACCAAGGTCCGTCACCCTGAATTGCCCGAAACCGGATCGATAGTGTTGGATATGCCCCAAACACGCCCTAGAACGGGCACGCCGATCCGCCCCCTCTCGCAAGCCCAGCCAGTTTGCATCAAAGCTCTCGGTCACGTGCGGCCCCCAAGGTTATTCAGCAGTTCCATCACTTTCAGGGTGCCAGATTCCCAATTGGGCAGGTCAGAAACGGCGTTCAAGGCGGTCTCTCGCATTTCTTGTCGGGCTCGACCATCCTGAATCAACTTCTCCAGGAGACCTGTTAACGCATTGATATCGCCGGGTTCATAAAGATACGACAATCTCCCACCCGCTGTCATTGGAACAGCCCCGCCAGCCGCAGCGATGATTGGCAGGCCACAGGCCGCTGCCTCACCAATCGCCATGCCATAGCCCTCGTAATGGGATGTTGAAACGAAGAGGTCGGCCTGATGATACAGGGAATCCAGAGCCTCAGCGGTCAACCCGCCATGGAACCGGACACGATCCCCATACGCGGAGGACATGCTCAGCACCTCTTCCGCATGGGCCGGATCCAGTGTCAGGGATCCGGCACAGTGCAATTCCCATGGGAGCGCCTCAAGCGGCCTCAATGCGGCCAGCAGATCCGGGTACGCTTTCCTGCGGGTCACGGTTGCGACAGACAGCAGGCTCACGCCCGGACCGCCGGATCCAGCAGACACTGGCCGTCGACGAATGCCAGGTTCAACGACCGTTATGTCTTTCTGATCAACACCAAACACCGAAAGCCGCTTTGCCGTGAACGCGCTGGTCACAAGCACACCAGATGCATGGGACAGCGCCCTGCTCTCAGAAGCGAAGAAACGCTGCCTCTCGGCGTCGTCCACCCCGGTTTCGTCGCAAAGGGGATGATGGACAAGCGCGACAACCACTGTCCTCATGCCTAAACGCTGCGCCAGATCGGGCAGAACGCCGTAGGCCAGCCCGTCGAAGATTACCAAAGCCCCGTCTTCGATTGCGTCCAGAAGGCGCGCTGCGTCGTCGATCGCGGCCTGATCCGGGACCGGATAGGTACCGGGCAAAACAACGCTCTGGATCGCGATTCCTTCCCGTTTCAAACCAGCAATGAGCGCACGGTCAAAGGCATACCCCCCGGTATTGGTTTCCGGGTCGCCAGGAAAGATGAAGTAAACCGGCCGCATCCGCTGTTTTTCAGTCTGCCGCCGCCCTAGCCCAGTTTTCCTTCATAAGCTGCCCAGGCTACATGACTCTCGTTCAAAGTGACCTTCATGCCGGTCAGGCCCGCACCCCCGGCGCCCAGTGTCCCCTCTGCAATCTTCTCAGCCATTTTGACAAAGATATGATGGGCCAGAAATTCGGTCGTTGTGTTCTGCCCGCTAAACTCCGCTACCTCATCCAGGTTCTTGTAGTTATAGGGGGCAAGAACCGCCTTTACCGTATCAGCGGCAAGTCCGATATCGACGACCAGACCATCACTGTCCAGCGCATCGCGATGAAACTCTACATCAATCACATAGGTTGCCCCGTGCATCGCCTGGGCCGGTCCAAACACCTCACCAGTGAAACTGTGGGCGATCATAAGGTGGTCTCTAACACTCAACGAAAACATTGATATTTCAATCCTTTATAGTTTTTTGCTAAGGCTCTTAAGGGGCGTGATGGCATTAATCAATCATACCTGATCCGTATACATCCAACACCCGGTTTTGGTCTGGCAAACTCGGCCATGCGATCAGCAAGTTCCGAAAAGGCCACGTCGTGCGTAAACAGGCAATCCAGGGCGGGATCCTGCAATAGAGAAAGCGCCATTTGCATCCGGTCACCATAGGTCGTCTGATCCCGCTTTGCTGGCGAAACACGTCCCACTTGCGAAGAAATCAGGCGCAGGCGATTGGCATGGAACGCCTCGCCCAATGGAAGGGTCACAGGCTGACTGCCATACCAGCTCGCCTCGACGATCAATCCCTCCACGCGGGCAAGCGTCAGCGCCTGGGCCAGTGCCGGTCCCGCAGCAGAGGTGTTGATCAGGATATCCCGTTCGGAAGACGCCGTGTCCGGCCCGACAAGGCGCAGTCCCAGCGCTTCTGCCATTGCGGTCTTTGTCTGGTCCAGATCAACCACCTCAATATCGCATCCCGGAATGCCACGGGCCAAATACGCGACCAAAAGGCCCAGAACCCCGGCCCCGATTACGGTAATGCGATCCCCCAGCAGCGGCCTCGCATCCCACAGAATGTTCAAGGCTGTTTCCATATTGGCGGCCAAAACAGCGCGTTCCGGGGGCAAATCATCGGGCAGAACGGCGACCCTGTCCGCCGGAACGGTATAGTCCGTTTGATGGGGGAAAAGACAAAAAACAGGTTTGCCAACCAGGGTGTCAGGGCCCGCCATAACCCTGCCAACCGAGATATATCCATATTTAACCGGCGCCGGGAAATCCCCCTCCTGAAAAGGGGCACGCATACGCTCGTACTCTGATGGAGGGACTGCACCGTTGAATACCAGGGATTCAGTCCCGCGGCTCAATGCCCCATATTCCGCTTTAATCAAAACCTCTTGAGGTCCCGGTTGCATCACTGACGCGTTGCGATAAGCGGCCTTCCCGGGTTCTGTGATCCAGAGCGCCCTGGCCTGAACCGGCTCTGTTCCTGACATTAGATCTTCTCCTGCGGGATCATCTTGGCAACCGATGCTGTTATCGCTAACGGTATTCAGATGATAGAACAAGAAAACAGCGACGCCGACTCGCCACGGACCAAAAACAGGCTCGGCGTGATGGACCTATGCATTCATGCTGCCTGGTTCGTCGGCTTTGTCATATCGGCGGCCTGGTTGCTCGATCTGGCCCTCTCAATGGCACCACGCTATGTGCAACAGGTGTCCGTCCTGGCGCTTCTGCTGTTCATCGTGGTTCTGTTTCTATTTCAAACCAGATCTGAGCAGAGGCGGCTTGGCGTTGCCAATACCTTGACCCTGTTTCGAACCGCCATTGTCTGTCTGATTGTCGCCAATATTGGCTTTCAATGGCCGGATCTTACCGCGTGGGTCATGATCGTATTATCGATTGTGGCATTGATCCTGGACGGGTTGGACGGAAAATATGCGCGACAAAACAACGAGATGAGTGCCTTTGGCGCGCGGTTCGATCAAGAAATTGACGCGGGTTTCATTCTTGGTCTCTGTTTTCTGGTCGTGGATCAAGGAAAGGCCGGGACCTGGATCATTCTATCTGGTGCGATGCGCTATCTCTTCGTTCTGGCATCCTATCCTTTGCCCTGGCTGTCTGCCCCGTTACCGGACAGTTTTCGAAGAAAGCTGATTTGCGTCCTTCAGATTTCAGCGCTGCTCCTCTGTCTTTCCCCGCTGGTCGACGGCATCTTCTCTGCAATCATCGCGGCATTTTCCTTAATTTTACTAGGGGCATCCTTTGCAATCGATATAGGCTATCTATTCCAGAGAAGGCATCACCAAGGAGCTGACATTGTTTACCATTCTGATTGATGTGGTCATAACCCCGGCAATTTTGGCCGGACTGTTTTCCGTTCTTGCATTGAGCCTTGTGCGAAAGGCCGGGGCGGAAACCGCTTGGTCGGGGTGGTTGCGGGTCCTTGCGGTCACTGCCGGCTTTATGGGGTGCTACCTCTCTCTTTTCGGAATGCCTCCGTTGCCGCCTGCATCCTCAACGCACAAGCTCCTGTTTATCCCGCCAGTGGGTGCACTGCTATTGGCCGTGATTTTTGCGGTCACCAAGGGCCGACAAAGTCCCGCTTCCGTTTTCATGTTTTGCCTTGTCTTTGCCATTGCCAGTGTCCTCTGGCTGACATCAAACCTGTTGGGACGGTTTGAGATGGTCGAATGGCTGATCATGCTGGGCCTGATTCTGGCCCTGGCCGCCTTCGCGGTATTAACCTGTGTGGACGGGCGATCATCGGCGGCGGTTCGCGCCACAGCAGGGGTCCTTGCCGCGGGTATGGGGGGTGTTTTGATCTTAGGTGGCACTGCGTCCACCGGTTTCCTATCGATTGGGGTCGCCATTGCCCTTGGCGCAACCCTGATCAGCACGCTTCCCAAAGACAGTGGTACCGCCGGAAATATGATCGGTGCAGGTGCCCTCTTTGCCCTCGCCCCGATCGCGGCACAAGCGACATTCCTGACCGATGTCGAAACCTACATCCTGTTGCCAATGGCCTTTTCGGTGCTGGCCGTGCCGATCGCTCAAAAACTTGGGTGGACTGGTAAAGGGACTTGGGTCAGCACCATCGTAGACAGCGTCAAAACCGCCATCATCGCCGGTATTCCGGTTGCGATCTCCATTGTTCTGAGCGTTCTAGCCCAGGACAGCGGCAGCAATCCTTATGGTTAGATCCGGATTACTGCCGCGAGGCTTTCGTTACTGACGGATGGCCTCAAATTCGAGGAAGAAGGTGATCTCGTCACCAACTAAGGCGTCTTCAACGCCGTAAGTCATGCCGAACTCACTGCGCTTCACCGATCCGGTTGCCGAGAGGCCAATCACATAGTTATCACCCCAGGGATAGGGGCCTTCCTTGTTCTTGGTGACCTCCAGAACCATCGGACGTGTCTGGCCCAGCATGGTGAAATTACCCATGATCCGGCCTGTATTCTCAGTCAGTTTTTCTGCACCAGTGCCCTCAAAAACCAGTTCGGGAAACTCGCGCGCATTCAAAAAGTCAGGGCTTTTCAGGTGCTGGTCCCGCTTTTTATGGTTTGAAAAGATGCTGTCGGACTGAATTACAACCCGCAGGTCTGAAACGGTCCCGGCTTCGGAATCGTAGGTGAAGCTGCCTTCTGACTCCAGGAACATACCCATCTGGTTCTGGTAACCGATATGATCGGCCATGAAGACGATTGAGGTATGGGTTTCATCAAGTTCATACTCATCCGGTGCCGCCTGCACCGCGGTTGAGACAAACAGGAAACCAAGGCTTGCAGCCATCATCTTGAACGCGTTTGGCATCTTACTTCTCCATGATTTATTGGCCGCTCACGATATAGAACGGCAGAATAGATATTCCATAGCAGGAAATCGGGCCGAATCCGTGACCAATCTCTTCACATCTGCGTCAAAAGCCCGGCAGATTTACCCTAGAATCCCGGCTTTGCCCGAAACCCGCCCTCGGCTTGCTCGTCCTGTCGCCCCTGATAGGCGGCCTCATCAAAATGCCCGCCTTTCTGGACTTTGGTTTTGAGATATTCGGCGTTGTAGCGGTTCAATCCACCGGTTAGTGGGACGCGATCAACAACATCGATTCCCTCGGCGCGGAGCGAATCAACCTTGCGGGGATTATTGGTCAGTAGTCGAACCGCTTTGACACCCAATTCCCGCAACATGCCGCCCGCAATGTCGAACTTGCGTTCGTCAGGCTCAAACCCCAAACGGGCATTGGCGTCATAGGTATCATTGCCGACATCCTGCAGCTCATAGGCACGTAGCTTGTTGGTCAAACCAATGCCGCGCCCTTCCTGAGCCAGATAGAGCACGATGCCCCCTCCCAGTTCAGCCAGCTGCTGAAGTGTCGTACTTAATTGCTCGCCACAATCGCACCGTAAACTGCCAAAAACATCGCCGGTCAGACAGGCCGAATGCACGCGAATGGTTACCGGGGCGGTCAAATCGACGTCACCGATAATGACGGCAACCTGCTCATCTGACGGGGTTGGCCCGCGGAAAGCGACAAATCGTGTGTTCACTTTTTCGAGAATTGGCACATTTGCGCTGCTGACCATACGTACGGCGCGCTTCGTATCGCCATTTTCGATGATTTCAATAGCGTCGACAGCGAGGATATCCCCTGACGAAACACTTTCGGAAATTGTCGCTGTGGCCTCTGTTTCTGACCAAAACAGCATTACGGCCGGCACGAGTTGGGCCAACCGACACAGATGCAGAACAGCGTCGATCAACGGGCCTTCAACCCTGTCATGCGCCCGCGGCGCCCCGTCAATTGCCGGGCTGGCCCCATAGGCCAGTTGTTGCGCGGATTCCAGGGTATCTTCAGGGGCATGTAGATCAATGGTGACGGCGTGCCCTTTACTCGCCGCAACGCCCAGGGCCGAGGCACGCCGCCAGTTCAGCATGATCGTTACCCGGCCGCCAGCAACACTCTTGAACGAATCAAAACCCACTTCGTCCAACGCCTCGATACCCGCCACGAGTACAGATTGGTCGCCATGGACCACCTGAACCATCCGGCCATGTCGGATCTCACCGCGCGCCCGCTCTACAGAGATCTGGCGTCGGTCACCATTCACAGAATTAAAAGAATCTACCATATCGATCCGATTTACAGGTCGGGCTGTTTGACTGCCTTCGTTATAAGGTGGGTGGGGCCACCTGTCAGGGCAACCTGCAATGTTTTGTTATCGTTTAAAATCACCAGTAAAGTTAAGCTTTGCTGATTAACGTATTTGTCTCTCACTGGCAAATCCCATGCAGTTTTTGTTGTTCCTGTCCGAGACCGGGTTTAACGTCCGAAACATGCAGAACCACCCCGTCAAATTCCCTGAGACACTGGACGAAACATTTGTCTGGGACCTCCTGCTTTCACTTAAGGCTGACCCAACGCGCCCCCTTCCCGACGGTCTGCAATGGACGGATTCTGGTCTTGCTGCGGATTGTCCAGCGACAACAGACGCTCACGACCTTCTTGCCTTGTACGGCACATTGGTACATCCGGATCTTGAAGGGTGTTATGTCATCGGCCATCTCGGACAAAGCCTGGACGGGCGTATTGCCACGGAAAACGGCGTATCTCAGTACATCTCTGGACAGGAAAATCTGATCCATCTTCACAGGTTGCGCGCCTTGTCCGATGTGGTGCTGGTCGGGGCATCAACAGTTGCCCATGATGACCCAAAGCTGACAACCCGATTGGTCAGCGGCGACCACCCAACAAGAGTTGTCCTGGACCCACACAGACGTTTGCGGGTGGAACACGGCATCTTCTCCGACGGTATTGTTGAGACTATTTTGATTAGCACGGCCGAATCGATACGCGAAACCCCATCCCCGAAAGCAGCAACAATGCTGGAAATTGAAACCGGATCGGACGGTTTCATCGCCGCACAGGATGTTGTCGATGCCTTGGCAGAACGGGGCCTGAACCGGCTGTTCATTGAAGGTGGCGGTCGCACCGTCTCTCACTTCCTGGAACAGGGCGTGCTGACACGGCTTCATGTTGCTGTTTCACCTGTTATCATCGGTTCCGGGCGTGCCGGCCTCACCCTGCCGGCCATAGACACGCTGGAACACGCGATCCGGCCCGATGACGTCGTTACACATGTCATGGGACGCGACGTCGTCTTCGACTGTCGACTGGACAAGCCAGAAGACCAGCTTTGACAGTAGACCTTATTCTGCGGATATCACGACTGGTTTTGCTCGCCCTGATAATTCTGGTGACCTATCTGTCGCTTGTGCCGGGCCCTGAAATGCCGCTTCCCGGGGTCTGGGACAAGGCCAAACACTTTGCCGCCTACGCCGCGCTGGGGTTTTGGGGAACGCTATCGGTCAGAAACCAGAATGCAGCCCCTTGGGTCACTTTGGGATTGATCGCCTACGGATTCTCTCTGGAAGCCGTGCAGGGACTGATGCCCGATCGTGTGGCCGCTGTTGGCGATGGTTTGGCCAACGCAATTGGCGTGATTGCCGGCCTCATATCGGGTCTGACGATCAAACGGTTCTTCCCTCGTTCATGGAAAGCCAATTGAATTACAAGGCCGCGGGTCCAACCCGGCCCGCGCTTTCGTCGAATCATGGCATTGCTGGAATCACCTACCTTCCTCCCTTTGCCAAGGTTCAAAGTCCATGCGTGCCCATCCCAAATTTCGTGATCGCACGATCCCCAAGGACCATATTCTGGGCGGGTACAGGCTCCGCGTATTGGGTATTCATGACCTCGCTGAGGACTTTGTTGCCGTTATGGAAAGCAAGGAACAGCTGCTCACCCTGGGCAATCCGGGAGGCTGGCCCGAGGGGCTGACCATCGAAGAAGATCTTCTGGATCTGGCCTGGCACCAGAAGGAATTCGACCTCCACCGTTCCTTCGCCTGGATCATTGCGGATAAAGATACGGATGCGTATCTCGGTTGTGCCTATGTCACCCCAAAACTGTCAGCAGACGACCTTGATGAGGTGTGGTATTGGTTTCGATCTTCGGTTTTGGATCGGGTCGATCGCGATGGCTTTGAACGCGCCTTTGATGCGTGGCTTTCCGGTCCGGACTGGCCAGAACTGAGCTACGAAATACTGTCCCCGAAATGAGCGAGTGACCCCTCATGAGCGCGTCCATGACCTATGAAGAATTCAACGAATTCTGCAGCAGCCTGCCAGCCACCAGCCATGTCGTTCAATGGGGCGGCAGTCATGTTTGGAAAGTCGGCGGCAAAGTCTTCGCAATCGGCGGCTGGGGCGACGGACAACCGGGCTATACGTTCAAGGTGACTGAACTCTCCTATGAGATCCTGCAGGATCAGCCGGGATGCCGCCCGGCCCCCTATCTGGCATCCAGGGGCATGAAATGGATACAGGACTATGCCCCGCCAGGTCTTGGTCGCGAGGGGCTGGAGGACTATCTGCGCCAATCCCACCAGATTGTCGCCTCTGGCCTTTCCAAGAAGAAGCAGCGCGAACTGGGTCTTCTGCCGCCTGCCAAGTGACACCGGGGTCTAGAGCAGCGCCGGTTCGGCAAAACTGCGCAGCTTCCGCGAATGCAGTCGTTCGCGCGGCATTTCCCGCATCTTCTCGAACGCCCGCATACCAATCTCCAGATGGCTGGCCACCTGGCTGACATAGAACTCTGTTGCCATGCCCGGCAGTTTCAACTCACCGTGCAAGGGCTTGTCGGACACGCAGAGCAAGGTGCCGTAGGGGACGCGGAAACGGAACCCGTTGGCCGCGATTGTCGCTGACTCCATATCCAGCGCGATCGCCCTGCTTTGTGAAAGCTGCTGGACCTGCTCACTCTGCTGGCGCAATTCCCAGTTCCGGTTGTCGATGGAGGCAACCGTTCCTGTGCGCATGATGCGTTTCAACTCGAGCCCCTCAAGGCCGGTAACCTCGGCGACGGCCTGTTCGAGGGCAACCTGAACCTCTGCCAGTGGCGGGATAGGCACCCAGTTTGGCAGATCCGCATCCAGCACCTGATCCTGCCGCACATAACCATGGGCAAGCACGAAATCACCCAGTTTCTGACTGTTCCGCAGACCGGCACAATGACCCAACATCAGCCAGGCATGAGGACGCAGGACGGCAATGTGATCGGTGATTGTCTTTGCGTTGGACGGTCCGACCCCGATATTGACCAGGGTTATGCCCATATGGCCGGGTCGCTTCAGGTGATAGGCCGGCATCTGTGGCGGGCGGACAGGTGTCTGGCCGCTGGACGGGCCGTCATCACCGGCTTCCGTCACCTGATTGCCGGGCTCGACATAGGCTGTATAGCCGCTATCCGGATCGCTGATCAGCGCCTTGGCCATCTTTTCAAATTCATCTACGTAGAAGGCATAGTTGGTAAACAGGACATAGTTCTGAAAGTGTTCCGCCGCGGTCGCGGTGTAGTGCTGCAGCCTGTGCAGTGAGTAATCAACACGAGGTGCGGTGAACAGGCCAAGCGGCCTTTCCCCGTTTGGCCCTGATTCATGGGTACCATTGACGATGGCATCGTCCATGAAGTTCAGGTCCGGCATATCAAACACATCCGACAGCGGAAAACCCGTATCCCCCATACCGGATACATCGATGCTCTCGCCCCGGAAAAAGGCAAAATGCAGGGGGATCGGTCGGTCGCTTTCGCCCACCTCAATCGGCACATCGTGGTTTTCGATCAACAGGCCCAGTTGCTGAAGCAGATAATCGGAAAACAGGTCCGGACGGGTCATCGTGATTACAAACCGCCCCGCGCTATCCACATGACCAAAGGGCAAGCGGCTGTTTACCCGTGCATTGGTTTCGGTTGTGACCGCAATTTGGGGATAAAAGCGCCGCACACGCCCTTGCGGTCTTTCACCCCGTGCGACCGCGTTGAACGCATTGCGCAGGACAGCCGTGTTTTCCTCATAAACCGTGATCAGGCGGGCAATCGCCTCTTCCGGTTTTTTGAAGTATTTCACTGTTTCTGAGGGGGTGTCCGTGGGCATGGCTTCGACCTTCTTCTGATATCTGATCGCGGATTTGAACCGGGATCGCACCGTTAGAAGCTGACCATATAGTAGATTTTGCCCGCGCGGAACGCCCCCCCCCCTGCAAGACCCGAACATTATATCGGCCGAGCGTCTTTATTCGGCAGCCTCCATCTCTGCTGTCGCGGGCGCTGCTGTCTTGAACAACCGGGCTTTGATGCGGCCCAGATCCTCAAGGAAAGCGACCAGTGCCGGCACGACGACAAGGACCAGAATGGTGCCCACCGCCAGTCCGAAGGTGATTGTGACCGCCATCGGGATCAGAAACTGGGCCTGTTGCGAGGTTTCAAACATCAAGGGTGTCAGGCCGCCGATCGTTGTGGCCGATGTCAGGATCACCGCGCGCAGGCGATCGCAGCTGCCGCCGACGATCGCGTCGATCATGCTTTCCTTACGCCGCCGCTCGTCAATTGTAGAGACCATGACAATTGAGTCATTGATCACAATCCCGGAAAGCCCGATCAAAGCGACCATCGACAGGATTGTCAGGGGGAATCCCATAACAAGATGGCCAATAACCGCGCCGATCAAGCCAAGCGGTATCGCCATCATGACCGCAAAAGGCCGGGAATAACTGCCGAAGACCCAGGCCAGCGTTATATAGATCAGTATGAGCCCAAGGACTGCCCCCAACTGCATATCGGCAAAGGTTTCCTGCTGTTCCTCCGCCTTGCCTTTAAACGTAAATTCCAGGCCGTGGCGGTCCGCGATCTCTGCCAGGCCAGCCGCCTGTAACCTTGCAATTACCTCACCGGTATTGGTGACTGCCTTATCGATATCGCCGGTAATGGAGACCTGCCGCAGACCATCTTCGCGGCGGATGCGGGCAAAACCCTGTTCGTCGCGTTGGGAAACGACCTCCGCCAGTGGCACTTCCCTTCCGCCTGGTGCCCGCAGGTATAGGGAGTTGAGGACACCGACATCAACCTCATCTCTTGGGTACTGGACGCGCACCGTGACTTCCTCATCACCCCGCGGGAACCGTTTGGCAATCGCCCCTTCAATCGCATGTCGGACCTGTTGGCCCACCGTCTGGGTCGTGAAATCGAGGGCCCGGCCGCGTGGTGTCACCTCCAGAATGGTTTCCGGCTTTCCCCAGGGCAGATCGTCGGAAACGGCGCTGACACCGTCAAAACGCTTCAACAGGGCGGCCAATTCCTGCGCCCCGGCTTTGAGCGCGGCAACATCCCCGCCAAACAGACGAACATCAACATCACGGCCGGGCGGTCCGCCCCGCGCCTCTCTGATCGTGATCGTGTCCAGACCGGAACGGGGAATCACAGCATCCTGCAGGGCAGCAATCATCTGTTCCGTCCGGATCGACCGCCGATCAGACGAAATCATCTCAATCACGAGGCCACCGGTCACATCGCTACTGGTAACCGATGTAGAGGCATTACCGCCACCAACATCCGTACCGACTTTTTGCACAGACATGACGATCAGGCCTTCACCCTCTTCACCAAACCCGTCAACCGCTTGCTGAAGTGCCCGATCCACCTCGTCCAGCATGGCGATGGTGTCCGCGCGCTTGCTGCCAGCCACCATTTCAACATTCACATAAATCTTGTCGGCCTCCGGCGAGGGAAAGAAGGTGAAGCCAACCCGCCCCCCGGCCAGCAGACCGATCGCCAGAACAAATCCCCCAAAAGCAAGCGCCAGCGTGGCATAGCGCCAACGCACCGCAAACAGAATTGTCCGGCGATAGGCACCGTCCCTGAAACCGTGGAACCCCTTATCAAACCAGCGGCGATACCGCGCAAACCAGCCCGTACCGGTCCGCCCACGGCCCAGTGCGCCGCGCATATGGCCGGGCAGCACCAGAAAACACTCAATCAGGCTGGCCAGAATGACGGTCACGACGACAAGCGGGATGGCCCGGATGATGTCCCCGATAATCCCCTGAATGACGAAGAGCGGCAAAAAGGCACAGATCGTCGTGATCGACGAAGAAATGACAGGCGGCGCCATGCGCATTGCCACGGTGACCGAGGCTTCAACCGGTTTTAGGCCCTTCTCCGCCTGGGATTCACCATGTTCACCCACAACAATGGCGTCATCCACAACAATCCCGATGGCGAGGATCAGACCGAACAGGCTGACCATGTTGATCGTTTGCCCCGAAAGCAGCATGACCGCAACGGTCGCCAGAAGAGAGACCGGAATGCCCACCACCACCCAAAAAGCCAAGCGCCCGCTCAGGAAAACAAACAGGATGACAATGACCAGGATCAGGCCCGATATGCCATTGTCGAGCAGCAGGGCGATCCTGTCCTCAATCTGTTTTGAGGTCTGGTCATATTGCTCCACCTTCAGATTTGGCGGCAGGGTCGGTAAGACCTCTTTCAGGTAAGTATCAACCAGCGCAGACAGCTCCAGGGCATCCGCACTGATCGCACGTTGAATATGCAGCTCGATTGCCGGTGCGCCGAGCCGGCGGGCCGTGCGCCCCCCATCTACAAAGGTGTCAGAGACGACGGCCAGATCCTGCAATGTCAGCTTTCGACCGTCTTCAAGCGCTTTGACCTCGATTTCGGCAATGCCAGCGGCTTCACGTAAAAGGCCCAGACTGCGCACCTGGCGTTCGCCATTGCCGATGTCGCCTGACGGAACATCTTGCGAGGTCGCGCGAATGCGATCCGCGATATCATCAAGCGTCAGATCCACCTGTCTCAGGGTCGCTGGCGCGACTTCCACCCAGATTTCCTCGTCCCTGCCCCCGAAAATATCCACCTTGTCGACGCCACGGCGCAGCAACTCATCACGGATGTTTTTTGCAATCGCCTTGAGGGAAAATTCCGGATAGGGGCCGGAAATGACCAACCGCGAAATCGTGTCGTAGCGAACAATCCGCCTGACCTCTGGCTGTTCGGCATCCTGTGGCAGTGTGGTTACCTGAGCAACGGCGGACTCGACCTTTGACAAGGCGGCCTGCATATCCGCCCCGCTTTCAAACGCAACAGCGATGCTGGCAACCCCTTCATACGAGCTGGAGGTAACGCGTTTTACAGAATCCAGAAACCGAACCTCCGGCTCAACCGCCTGAATAATGGTCTTGTCGACGTCATCTGCGGTGGCGCCGGGCCATTCGACAGTTACCGTGATAACATCGATGCCGAAATCCGGAAAAAACTGGGTGTTGATCCGCATCAGCGCGAAGAGACCGGCGACGATCATCACCATCATCACCAGGTTTGCCGCCGTCGGGTGCCGCGCAAACAAGTTGATGATGCCAAAACCCCGCCCGGATGGTGCGGCTGTGCTCATCGGATTTCGACCTTGATGCCAGGGCCGATCTCAGGGAAGCGGTTGATCACGACCTGGGACCCTTCCGGCAGGTCTTCTGATTGATCCGGACGGACCAGAACCTCACCACCAAGACGCCGAACAATTGTCACCGGGATACGGGCCAACCGCCCATCGCCGTCAATCTGATAGACCGCTTTGCCCCCTTCCAACGCATTGGCCGGCAAACGTATAACGTCTGAGTAATCACGGTCCGGGATCACAACCTGCACAAAGGCACCGGGGCGCAACAGTATATCAGGCTGCACATCATCCAGACGGGCATAGACAAAAATTCCGCCAGCGGCGGCATCGATCTGGGCACCGATCCGCGTGATATGGGCCTCAAAAGGCAAGGCCTGTTCACCAATGCGCCACAGAATTTTCGCCGGACGGCCAAGCACCCCCTCACCGGACCCCAGCAGACGCGCATAATCGCTGTCGGTCAGCTGAAACCGGGCTTCGAGTGTTTCGGAGTCTATGATGCGGGCAACCGGATCATTGGTAGACATGATCCGCCCGACAGCCGCATCGGTTTCCAGTATGAACCCGTCGTATGGTGCCACCAGATCAGTCTCTGCCAGGTCCCTATTTGCGCGCTCTACACCCACTTCGGCACGCTGGATCTGAGCGGTCTGCTGACGGACCTGGGCCTGCAGTCTTTGCACCATCTGGCGTCGCTGGATCAATTGTTCTTTGGCGTCGTTCAGGGCGAGTTCGGCATCATCCACGGCCTTCTGGTTGCCGGTACCGCGTGCGCGCAAATCAGCGCGGCGCTTGAAATCCCTGTCCCGAAGGGCGACCTGGTTTTCTTCATTCCCGATCTGCTGTCGCTCGCCGCGTAGATCCGCTTCCGTTTCAATCAGCTTGGCGCGGCGTTCCTCAAGATCGGCCTCAGCCTCTTTCAGCGCCGCTTCGTAGTCGAAAGGATCAATCGACACCAGCAAATCGCCCTTGCGGATGACCGCACCATCCACCAAAGCCGCACCAATCGCATCAACCCGTCCAGGCACAAGGGGGCGCAGCGTTACCGACGACCCGGCAACAATCTCACCATATATTTCAACATTGGGCGTGATAGCGATCCGTTCAATCGTCTGGGCCGTCAGCGTCCAGACCTTTTCTTCCGCCGCCTGGGGTGCGGCCTGTGGCTTTGTGACAATCAGCCAATAGGTCCCCGCCCCCGCCAGTGCGAGGATGATCAGAGGCACCAAAATCCGAAAGAAAACCAGCATCAATACTTTCCCGGGACACTACATCCCATTTTATCATGGCTCTATAGAGCCTGCATTGACTTATTACGGTTGCGCCACACCAAAAGGATCACCGGAAACAATCACCAAACCCCGATTGCTTCGACGCAAGGACCAGGCCAGATTATTTGCGGGTAAGGACCGTTGGTATTTCGAAGATACCGCCAGATGGATGGGCAATATTTGCGTCCGACGACGTCGACCAGTTCCAGCGGTCAGGGTCAAACAAACGGCGCATCTCATCCATATCACAATGGAATGGCGGTCCGCCATCTCGATGGGTTTGCATAAAGAGCGCTGCCAAAATACCCCCCGATTTCAACCAGCGACCGAGTTGTTCTTCGTAATCCGAACGCATCTCCGGCGGGATCGCACAAAGGCTGGTTTGCTCGTAGATGGCATCGAATGGCTGGTCTGGTTGCCAATCAAAGAAATCTCCCAGCACCAGGCTGGCAGAAAGATCCGCTGCCTCCAGTTTCTCGCGAAGCGCGGCAATCGCACTGGGCGCAATATCAATGGCGGTGACCTCAAACCCGGCCTTCACAAACGCGACAACCTCATGCCCTCTTCCACAGCCCGGCACCAGCAGGCGGCACGGCTTCAGGGTCCTGTTCTCTATCCATAATGACAGGGCGGGACTGGCCTCACCCCGATCAAATCCGGTACGGCCATCCAGATAGCGATTTTCCCACTCGCTGAGTGCATCCCTGTTGGTCATAGAGCCACCATCAGGCCAAAAGATCTCTGTCGAACGGGTATTTAGTAAGATTCTCGAACCCGTTTTCTGTCACGACACCCTGATCTTCCAGTTTGATGCCACAGGGGCCGTTGACTTCACCGAAGTAAACTTCAACGCACAAGCACATTCCGGGTTCCAGCACACCGTCATATCCGCTGCTGGACCAGTCTTCGGGGTATCTAAGCGAAGGGTATTCATCGCATAAACCAACCCCGTGAAACATGACGCCATAGCGCTGTTGCGCATATTTTTCCGGCAATTTCTGACCCAGTTCCATCAACTCACGAAAGCTGCGTCCTGGCTTCAACAAGGACATGTTGTACTGAATGTGGTCATAGGACGCCTTGTAGATATCCCGCTCATAACCGGTCGGTTTCTGGTCCCCGATCTTCCAGGTGCGGGACAGGTCGGAACAATAACCGTAAGGCCCCACCAGATCCGTATCGAAAGCCAGAATGTCCCCGTTTTGCATCACCCGGGGACCACATTCCTGAAACCAGGGATTGGTTCTGGGGCCGGAGGAAAAGATCCGTGTTTCCATCCATTCCCCACCTCTGATGTGATTGCCCTTCTGCAATTCCGCCCAGGCCGCCACCTCTGACATACCGACGAGATCAAGCGCCTCCATATCAGCCATTGCCGCCTCACAGGCCGCAATGGCACAGCGCATGGCCTTCAGCTCATTCGCATTCTTGATCTTGCGTGCATGTTCTGTGACGGCTTGACCAGGCGAGACCTCAAACCCCAGTGCTTCCAGCGCCCGCAACCCGTCAATTTCAATCTTGTCGACCGCCAGCCGCCGGTTTTGACCCACATGGGCCCGCATCAGACGATCAACGCCTTCGGCAAAATGGGCGGCGTGTTCGGCCGACCGGTCACCGCTTTCAAAATAGAAGAAACTGGCCCCGTGATGCACTTCCCGCACCAGCGGCAAATGCGCTGACAGATGTTCGCCGGAATGAAAATCCCATAAAACCATGTAGCCATCGGCCATAACCAGGCAGGCCCGACACGGATTGTGAGTAACCCAAAGCTGCATGTTCGTTGAGTCGGTTGCATATCGGATATTCAGAGGATCAAACATCAGGATGCCGCCGATATCCCGCTTGTTGATCTCCTCTACAAGGCGGGAATGACGATAGGTCCGAAGGTCCTCCAGATTTGGCAATTCAAGGCCCAATGCTTCCCATTCCTGAAAGGCAAGATCCGTTGGCCCCGTCTCTACCCTGTTTGCGTCATTGGGTGAGCCGTCGGGCAAGTATGCCCCTTCCGAAACTGACCGACGATAGGGATCTATCTTACGACCTTCCCCCACAATGCAGGGATCAAAACTGTCGATATCAGCGCGCATCAATTTGCCCCCAAATCCAAATGTCGATGAATCCGGCGAACCTAACCCGGAAGCCGTCATATGGTCGTTCCGGTTTGTTCAGGCACCTATCCAATTTCCGACATAAAAGATC
The DNA here is from genome assembly GCA_963691885.1 of Alphaproteobacteria bacterium. Taxonomy (GTDB): domain Bacteria; phylum Pseudomonadota; class Alphaproteobacteria; order UBA8366; family Aestuariispiraceae. Next base: position 3,854,637 of record OY829843.1, on the reverse strand, counting down.
GAAATGGTGACCGCAGAAATCAGGTAGAATTCGTCTTAAGAAGTATAACGGGCAGGCTGACTCAAGCGAACGTCATCCTCAAAGGAGATGATCGTTATAATGTCCGACACCTCCCCTGCAGAGCCAAGGAAGGGGAAATAAAACGCCTCCGTACCGCTGATATCCTGCTCCGGCCCGACATAATCCTGTCGGCAATAGATGATGGCGCATTCGTCCACACTCATCTTGAAGGCTGACCAGATGGAACTGCCTTCCGATTTTCCGTCCAGCTCACTCAATCGCTTGCCCGCATAGTTCGCGCTCATGCGCTCATCGACATGTGTGCCAATCAAACGATATTGAAAATCGAGTGGATCCTGTAATACCGATGTTAGGACCAGATGCGGTAAAACACTCGGGACTGCCATTGGATCAAAAAAGGCTCTCAAAGGTGCCGTGCCGTCGCGGCGTAAGTCGTTCCAGTATCTGGCAAAATTCGCCGTGGGTGGTGGTTTCCGTTCCACCGCCCGACGCTCATCGAACTCCGCTAAAGATACTGGCCTGATGATCGCCTGCATCGTCCTCAACGTCCCGTTGCCGTTTATTCAGCCGCTTTGTCCTGCTTGCCATAGGTTTTGAATTTTTCAAGAACCCGGTCCATTTCGGCATCGTCCAGAATGATCGGTTCACCAACCTGCAAAGCGGCCAGGTATTGCTTGCACAGCGTTTCAATTTCGACCGCCAGCCAAAGTGCCTTTTCCAGACTGGGGCCGAAACAGATCATCCCATGATTGGCGAGCAGGCAAGCCTTGCGGTCTTCCATCGCTTTCAACATGGAATGCGACAGCTCTGCGGTGCCAAAAGTCTCGTAATCTGCGCAGCGCAGTGTCGCGCCACCGCAGACTGAAATCATGTAGTGAAATGCCGGGACATCCCGCCTTAAACAGGAAATAGCGGTCGCATGAACGGAATGGGTGTGAACAATGGCGACGGCTTCCGGTCTTGCGTTGTAGATATCCGTGTGCATCCGCCATTCAGACGAAGGTTTCCAATCCCCGGTATAACCACCATCCAGGTCCATAGAAACAACCTGATCCGGTCTCAGCGAGTCATAGGGTACACCGGAAGGGGTGATCAAAACCCGATCGCCGACCCGACAGCTGACATTGCCCGCTGTCCCCTGATTAATGCCGCTTGCATTCATCTCAAGACAGGTAGCGATCACCTTTGCTGCAATATCAGAACCATTCAGATTGCTCATTGCACACTCACTTACGAAAGAACGAAAACCCAGTAACCGGGTCCCGAATTACAGTTTTATCGAAACCAACAGTATTGCACTGCCGGAACTATGAGGTTGGCCGGGTATACGCCTCTGGCAGATCAGGTTCTACGTCGCCGTGTTTCCAGACCGGCCATTTCTTCATGATCCTTTGAAACAGGTCACTCTCCAGGCAGACATTCAGCCAGTTTTGAACACCCGGTATGTTCTGCGCATCAAACCATTCCTTATCCGTGTGTGCAAACTGGCGCACGAATGGAAAGATGGCAAAATCGGCAAGACTGGGTCTCTTACCAAACAACCATTCCTGGTCGCCTAGACGGCGGTCCAGTTCTTTCAGGAAAAGCAGGCCCTGTTCCCGGTGATGGTTTGCGTCCAGCCCTTCATCATATCGGGTCGGATATTTGTACCGGTCGAGATGATGCTTGAAATCACCGTCACTCTTCTCGATCAAAGCCAGCATTTCAGCTCTGTCACCTTGCGTCGGGTTCAACCACCCCTCAGGATCATTCCGCTCCAGCGTCCAGAGCATAATATCCAGGCTTTCCTCCAGAACCATGCCGTCACTGAAATGCAGCACCGGAACGCTGGCCTTTGGTGAGACTGCGATCATCTCAGCCGGTTTGTCCCGCAGCAGAATTTCGCGAAGCGCGTGGGGTTGTTCACTGACAGCGAGTGCCATACGGGCGCGCATTGCGTAAGGACACCTGCGAAAGCTGTATAACAGTGGACGGCTGCCAGTGTGCTCCATCGTCCTTACCATTCTTCCAGGTTTTTAAGGGCAGCGGCAGCATCATCAAAGACACGCCCTAGATGGACCTCACCGCGCTCTTCGGCCAGGGCCATCTGATGCTGGCGTTCCAGCATTCTGGACCGCCGCGCTTCGTCGGTCGGATTATAACAATTGGGGCAACTAACGCCTTCTTCAAATTCGGGCGATGCTTTAATCTCCTCATCGATGGGATGCCGGCAGGATCGGCAAAGCTCGTAATTGCCGGGCTTCAGGTCATGGTCGACGGACACACGCTGATCGAACACGAAGCACTCCCCTTTCCAGAGAGAGTCATGTTGGGGCACTTCCTCCAGGTATTTCAGAATGCCGCCCTTGAGGTGATAGACATCCTCAATGCCCTGTTCCTTCACAAAGGCTGTCGCCTTTTCACAGCGGATACCGCCGGTGCAGAACATCGCCACTTTCTTGCCCTGCAACTGGTTTGGTGCCAAGTCGCCGCGCCCCTCAAACCATTTTGGAAAGTCCCGAAAACTGGCCGTGCCCGGGTCAATCGCGCCATCAAATGTACCGATCCGCACCTCGTATTCATTGCGTGTGTCGATCACCACAACATCGGGGTCTGAGATCAATTCATTCCAGTCACTGGGCGCAACATAGGTCCCGACCAATTTGTTCGGATCAATTTCCGGTACGCCCATGGTCACGATCTCTTTTTTGAGGCGCACCTTCATCCGATAGAACGGGTTCTCGGACGCGGTCGACTCCTTGAATTCAAGGTCCGGCCCGGAAATCTCGCTACGGATATGATCCAGCGCGTCATACACGCTCTCTTTTGGCCCCGCGATTGTGCCGTTGATCCCTTCCGGCGCCAGTAAGATGGTACCATAGACCCCACCCGCCTTGCAGACACCCAGCAGCGGCCCCTGCAATTCCGCAATATCGTCCAGCGGTGTGAACTTGTAGAAGGCCACGACATGGAATTCAGGCGCTGCACCGGGCGACGCGGCGGGTGTATTGCTCATCAAACGGATACTCTTTCGGTGTTGAACGGCCTCTTTATAACGATACTGGGCCAGTGCGGGCAAATCCGAAGTATCCCGGAGGTCGATACGGTTGCGCCCCTGTCTGGAATCCTCGCTAATTCAAAGCGTTCACAAGCGTCAATCGACAGATCGAGTGAGACTGATGACGGAATTACCCCCGCTCCCTCTTCTAGACGGGTTGCATTCAAGACAGATCCCAATCGCAACGGGTCTCGATATGCATGTGATTGCGGCGGGCAAGCCGACAGATCCGCTGATCCTTTTTCTGCACGGTTTTCCAGAACTGGCTTTCAGTTGGCGCAAGATCATGCCAGCGATTGCCGAACTGGGGTTTCACTGCGTTGCCCCGGATCAACGTGGTTACGGCCGTACAACGGGGGCGGACGTGGCATATGACACGGATACTGATGCTTTCGGCATGATGCAGTTGGTGCGGGATGCGATGGCCCTGATGCACGCAATGGACCATGACGCCGTCCATATTGTCGTGGGCCATGATTTTGGATCGCCGGTCGCCGCCTGGTGCGCGATAATCCGGCCAGACCTGTTTCCGCGCGTGGTGATGATGAGCGCGCCGTTCGAAGGGCCGCCGGGTTTGACACCGCCCGTTGCATCACCCGTGTATGATCCTGACATTCATCAGACTATGGCGGATCTCGAACGCCCCCGAAAACACTATCAATGGTATTACGGTACGTCAGAGGCAGAACGCGACATGCGGGATTGTGCCCAGGGTCTGCATGAGTTCATGCGCGCCTATTACCATGTGAAAAGCGCTGATTGGCCGGGCAACGAGCCCTATTTGCTGAGCGGCTGGACAGCAGACCAACTGGCACTGATGCCGACCTATTATATCATGGATCTGGCAGAAGACATGGCAGAAACGGTTGCGCCACATATGCCGGCCGACGCACACATTACCGCAAGTTCATGGCTGCCGGACGAAGATCTGAGCGTCTATGTTGCTGAATATGCCCGAACCGGTTTTCAGGGTGGCTTGAACTGGTACAGGTCCGCTATCGACCCCACCTATCGCGACAAACTGGCGCTCTTTGCGGGCAAACAAATCACTGTCCCGTCACTGTTCATTGCTGGTGCCCAGGACTGGGGCATTCATCAGAAACCGGGCGCTTTAGAACGGATGCAGACACAGGCCTGCACCGATATGCGCCGCTGTCATCTGATCAATGGTGCTGGCCACTGGGTCCAACAGGAACAACCAGCCATGACTTTAGAGCACCTGAAGGACTTCATCGAAGCAACAAGTCCCTGAAACTAAAACGGCCCAGACGGCCAAATTGGCTGTATCCGGGCCATTTCAAAACTGAAACTGAAGATCAGTCGGTGCGGCTTGTCACTTCCAGCAGGTGGTAGCCGAACTGGGTGCGAACCGGGCCCTGCACTTCGTTAACAGGGGCGCTGAAGACGACCGTGTCGAACTCAGGAACCATCTGGCCACGACCAAATGTGCCCAGCTCACCACCATCGGAACCGGACGGGCAGGAGGAATGCTCCTTCGCGAGTGCGGCGAAATCTTCACCGGCGGCGATTTTGTCTTTCAATTCCTGACAGAACTCTTCGGAACTGACCAGAATATGCCGTGCTGATGCCTGTGCCATGGGTTTCATCCTTTTCTGACATTTGTTTGTATCTGCATTGAGAAGGTTAGCTATAGCAAGCGACCCGCAATATCAACGTGAAGCCGCACTTTTCCCGCCACTGTCGTGCTGTCATAATGCCGCTATCAGTGCTTGGGGAGGACAGCGATGAAACAAGGGAATGAAAGCGGTTTCGGGCTTTTCGCCAAACAGCACCGGGAGTTCTTTAACGCGCTGGACCCCGACGGCTGGACAGCGGTTCCCGGCTACACTGGCGTTCTTTTGAAAGAGCTTTCGGGCAGTTTCGATCATGAAAAACACCAAGGGGCCCTCACCCGGATCTCAAAATGGGAACCAGGTGCCGCTGTCAGTCAAGCGGTCGCCCATGACTGGTGCGAAGAGGTCTACCTCATCTCAGGCACGCTTTCCATCGGCACGCCCGACAGTGAAACCGAGACACTCCAGGCCGGCTCCTACGCCGTGCGCCCCCCGCACATTCCCCACGGCCCCTTGTTCACCAAAGACGGCTGCACAATGATCGAGTTCCTGTATTACCCGCCAACTCATTCGTGAACCGGGGATTCGGCGGCATTTCCCAGATTTCGACGGTATCTACGTAACCCCAACGTTAACGGCTGGACCCAACATGCAGGTTTGTGACCAGACCCTTGATATTGTCAACCTGGTTTAAAGAAAGAGCGTTTTGTTCCGCCCGATTCTCGTGTGTAATGACGAAGTAAGGCATATGTTGTTGCGTGAGGAGAGGACAAGAACATGGCGTTGAACGGAATCATACCGGGCGATAGTGCGCCGTCTGACGAGGACGGGTTTGCCCTTGTTCCAGCGGACAACCACGTCCTCGACGCAATGTCCGGTTCGTCTCTCGCCCTGCCAGACCCCAGCTTCATATACGATGCGACATACACCCGCGACGGGTCCGACCTCCATTTGACCACGCCAGATGGCGCAAAGGTCGTCATCGAAAACTATTTTGCCGTTGCCACTAAGCCCGACCTCGTGGCTGAAGGCGGGGCAACACTTTCCCCAGGTCTGGTTGATAGCTTCCTGACACCCAAAGCTCTGCAAGAGCATGCCAATCTTGACGATGTTCAGATCGCACAGGTACCGGGAGAGGTCATCGGTACAGTCGAGACCATCGATGGCGAGGTCATTGCCGTAAGAGTCGACGGTACACAAGTCGTCCTGCAACAAGGCGACACGGTCAGTGCCGGGGACCAGATCCAGACCGCTGACGGTGCCTCAATCAAGATGGTATTTCTGGACGATACGATCTTCACACTTGGCGGCAGTGCCCGCCTTGCCCTTGATGAGATGGTTTATAACCCGAATACCGGCGACGGATCCTCTGCCTTTGCCGTGTTGCAGGGAAGTTTTCTGTTCGTGTCCGGCCAGATTGCCAAGGCGAACCCGTCTGACATGCTAGTGACAACACCGACGGCAACGATCGGAATTCGGGGGACGATTGTCACGGGTGAGGTATTTGGCGGACAGACAAGCACAGGTGAAACCTTCCGCTTTACGGTCGTTGATGGTGAAATTGCTGTTTCATCCGGTGGCCAGACCATCGTGCTGTCAGAGAGTTTCTCAACCGCAACCGGTACCGTTGACGGGACCGGCCAGGTTCAGATTTTTCAGGCACTCGACACCGCAGAAAATGTCATTGCCCGCCACAGTGGTGCGTTTCAGGCACTGACCAGCGCCGACATCCAGTCCATTGAATCCGCCATCGAACAGACGATCCAGGAACAGACCGGCGAAGACTCGGAGATCGACCTCCAAGGCCTTGTCGACGAATTCGCCGATAGTGACGAAGAGGAAGACCAATCCTCGCTCGATGATGAAGACCTCGACGAACTTGAAGACGAGTTACTAGAGCTTGATGCGGCCTCAGGCGAAGAACCAGAGGAGTTTAACGAGGACGAAGGCACGGACGAAGAATTCGCCGAAGACGATGGTTTCCTGGACGAGGAAGGTGAAGACCTTGATCTCGCCGAACTTGACCTGCTTGGCGATGACGGTTCGACCGATATCGATATCGATATCGATGGTGGCGAATTCGACGACGGGTTCGGGGATGACGGTTCTGGTGATGATCCGTTCCTGGATCTTGGCGACGACGGCGGTGACGGAGACGATTTCGGAGATGATGGTGCAGCCACCTCGGGTGAGACGGTCACACTCGAACTGACGTCAGGGGAAACCACTGCTGATTTCAGTGATTCCCTGGATGATCTCGTTGTGTCCGTCCCGTCAGGCAGTACCGATCCCTTTATCATCACAACGGGTGCCGGGAGTGACGATGTCACCGGCGGCGGTGGCGATGATGTTATCGATGGTGGCGGTGGTTCTGACAATCTGGTCGGCGGCGCTGGGAACGATACAGTATCCGGCGGAACCGGCGATGACACTCTGGTAGCCGGGACCGGCAACGGGTTTGATTCTTATGATGGCGGGGCAGATACCGATCTGCTGATGTTTGATTCGGTTACGGATTCAAATCTGGCAAATCTGTCCTTTCAGATGAACTTTATTTCCGGCCTCAGTTTCGTAGACGATAATTCAGCCGGCGTGACCGACATCGACAATTTCACCGGTATAGAACAGGTGCGCTCCGGCGACGGCGACGATGATGCCACTTACTCGGTACTTGATATCGATTTTGACGGCGACCTCGGGACCGACATTGTTGATTTCTCTTCAACAGACACGTCCGGCATAACATTCAGCCAGACCGGTGCAACCGCGACTGCTAGCGCTGACGGTTCGAGCATTCAGTTAGACAATATTGAAGGATTCATACTTTCGGACTCCGACGATCAGATTACCGTCAACGGCACGGTCACCAGTGGAGTCGAAACAAACATCATTGGTGAGGTTTTCTGGTTTGGCGGCAGCGGTTCAGATTCCATTACCATTGCGTCCGGTGCCAACTTTTCATCTGGCAATGATTTGATCATCGCAGGCCTGGTAGAAGATAATGACGGGTTTGACGGCGACGATAATATCACCATTGAGGGCAGCCTGACATCGAACAGTGATGACATCATTATTCAGGGAAATGATGGCGAAGATCAGATCTCCATTACAGACACCGCAAGCCTCAATGCCTCCGACAACATCGAAATTTATGCCTATATCGATCCGTTTATCGGTGAAACCTTCCAGGACAACAGCGACGACGATACCATCACAATCGGAGGCATCCTGGATGCGGGCGGAAGTGTTGAGATTTATGGAAGTGCAGGAAACGACCTGATCACAACAACGGGAACAGCCGACATAGACAGTGAAGAAACTGTCTTCATTCTTGGTGGCAGTGGCAGCGACGACATAGAGATAGATGGCGAAATTACGGCTGAAATACCGTCCTTCGATTTTGGAGGGGATCTGGGACAGCTCGGAGATTTCGGTGGTTTCCAAGAGGGTGGTTTTGAAGGTGAGCAAGCCGCCATCGTGATCGAAGGCGAAGACGGCGGTGACATCATAACTGTCCAACAAAACGCCGTGCTGACAGCGGATGACTTTATTGAACTGACTGGCTCTACTTACGAAGACAACACCGTAGCGGACACAGACCAGATTTTCGTTCGTGGAACGCTTATTGCCCAGGGGTCGGACATTGAGATACAGGGCAACGGTGGGGGCGATTTCATTGATATTGAGCTGACTAGCTCCCTTACAGCATCGGACGACATCCTGATCTCGGGCATGTTCCATAATTCGATGAGCACTGATGGGTCAGACACAATTACGATTGCCGGAACCCTCACCGCACAGAACGACGAAATCGTCATTGAGGGCAACGGCGACGCTGACATCATCACGATCTCACAGACCGCGACATTGATCGCCGGTGACGACGTAACGATCGCCGGTTTTGTTGAACCGGGAATAGTCGGGGATGATGGTGGTGATGGTAACGATGCGATCACGATAGCTGGCGCCATCAACGCTGGTGGCTTTATCGAAATTGACGGCGACGATGGCGCAGACCAGATCACGACCTCCTCTACCGCCGCACTCGTCGGAACCGAAAATGTCACGATCCTCAGCGGTGACGGGGATGACACAATCAGCATTGATGGCTCTGTCGCGACGTCAACGACCCAGGGCGAAGGCGTCGTTCGGGTAACGATCGAGGGTGGCTTTGGTGCCGACGACATAACCATCGAAACAGATGCGTCTATCTTCGCACTGGACGATGTTGAAATAGCCGGTTCGACAAATGGCGGCACCGACTCACTCGACGGTAACGATACAATCATCATAAACGGCGACGTCTTCTCTCAACAAGACGATGTTGAGATTGACGGCAATGCCGGCTCAGACATCATCACAATTGGCGCAGGTGGCTCTGTCACGGGGACAGACGCCGTCCATATCGTTGGTCTTGCGAAAGGCAGCACAGAAACCGACGGCGACGATGACATCACAATTGCCGGTACTGTGACAGCGATCAATTCCGAAATACGGATTGAGGGGAATGCCGGTGCCGACGACCTGACCTTCTCGCAAGGATCAACAGTCAACGCCGCACAGGGCAGCGTTTTTATCTCCGGCTTTGTGGAAACCCCGGTAGCAGGCAGTGGTACAGACGGCATCGACACACTCGATTTCAGCGGCACTATCACCGCCTTGCAAAACATCGGCATCGATAGCGGGGACGATTCAGACGATATCAGCTTTGGTTCGACATCAGTTCTGTCAGCAGAAGAAGTTATCAACATCGATGCCGGGGATGGCAATGACACGATCGCTGTCGACGGCAGTGTCACGGCGGAGTCCACCGGCAGTTCCAGTACTGGCGAGATAGAAATTGGCGGAGGTGGCGGCAGCGACGTCATTACACTGGCAAGCGGCTCTACCCTACAGGCGGAAAACGATATCGCCATAGTCGGACTGTCAAACAATGCCCAGACAACCGATGGCGGCGACCAGATCACCATTGGCGGTGCGATTACATCTACGGGCGGTTCGATAAGGATTGAAGGGAACGGTTCCAGCGATACGATCACGGTTTCTTCCTCTGCCTCCCTGATCGCAACCGGCGATATTGAAATAGCCGGATTTATCGAGGAAGACCGTTTCGGAGTGACGGTCGACGGAACAACCGAAGACAGCGCTGACATCATCAGCGTGCAAGGCAGCATTACCACCGACACAGACATCGATATCTGGGGCAATGAAGGCGCGGACGACATAGATGTCACCAGCACCGGCACCTTGACCGCCACAGGCGGCATCACAATTGAAGGCGGCAACGGTAACGACGACATTGATGTTCAGGGTAACCTGACAACCGTCGCCGACGGCAGCGGTGCTGGCGCTGGCGATAGCGAAGACATCGTCATTGACGGCGGCGACGGACAAGACACGTTGCGGGTTCGCGAAACCAGTACCATTGCAGTTTCTGATGATTTCACCATCAAGGGTGGTGTCGATGAAGACAATGACGAGATCATTTTTGAAGGCACCCTGAATACTGTGACAGGGACCGACGGCGACGACTTCACCGATTCTTCTGCGCGTAACATCATCATAGGTGACAATGGCGATGACGTCACAATCGGCAGCGCTGAAACGCCTGGAACCAATGGGTTCATCAACATACAGGCAAGTGGTGGCGACACCACCCTCTCCGTCTCCAGCAACACGACGAATTTCGGGTCGATGACATTTACGCTGGAGAACAATCTGAACGACGAAGAAGAAAGCGTCGATAATCTAATATTCGATGTGGCAAGCGGATCCGGCACCTTCAACAACCAAGGTTCCTTCGTCCTCTCAACGGATGGTGTCGACAACACCGCTATGGGGAATGAGTTCAAGATCAATGGTTCCTTTGAAAACTCGGGGACGCTGGACCTCGGTTTCCTGGAGACAATCGATCTGAAAAGTACGGTGATCGACGGCGACCTGACCCTGAACCAGACGGGTGTCGTCATCCTTCGCACGGGTCAGGACGGCGACGTGGACGATACGGTCAACAACCTGACGACAATTGGCCTCGGGGACACGATCAGTTTCGGTGGTACTTTTGATATCAGGGTCCATGACAATTTCTCTTCGGCCGAAGAACTGCTCATGGACTCAACCAGCATGCAGGGCACACCGCATCGCCTGATCGTCACCGGCGATGATGGCACAGGCATCCCGCTTCTGAACGGTGGCAAAGTTGCTGTCCCCCTCTTCGACAATGTTGAGACGGGCCTGACCCTAAGCTCGGTTGTGGTGACACATACGATATCCTCAGGTGGTGGCACTTTTGCCGGAACTGGCAGCGATGATGTGGTCATCGGCTCCTCCGGTGACGATACGGTGAGCACTGGTGGCGGCGGCAATCAGAATGTCTTTTTCGGCGGTGACGGGAACGACACATTCATCGCCCAGACGGACTTCCAGTCGGAAGGAACACAGGACTCGCTTGGCTATTTTGACGGCGGAAGCGGTGGTTTTGACACTCTGGAACTCGCCGGTGGTGCTGAGGATTTCGACCTCTGGCAGGTTAACAATATTGAGCATGTCGATATCAGCGGATCCGGTAACAACACGGAATTTGCCGATGAAGGGCTCATCTACGCCCTTTCAGAGGATATCAACGAGGCGCTGGTGGCGGCGGGCGCGACCTTCGCAAACAACGCGATCGTTGTTAGTGGCTCAAACACGCAAACCCTCGAAATTGAAGATGATATAAGTGCCTGGACGGATCAGGGAACGGTATCACTGGATCTTATCGCTGGTGGTGGTGCGGAATCCTATCAGATCTACACCGCCAATTCCGGCAATGCGACACTCTATGTCAATTCGGATGTGAACGTTCAGTTCCAGGCGCTCGTAGCAGCCTAAGCCGCGGCCCGGATTACTCCGTTGTCGAAAGCGGGTCACTCAAACCCAGGCTTGCCGGTGTAAGCACGCCCATGGCTTCTGCGAGCTGGAATGAAGCCAGGCTGTTATCAAACTCAGCGCGGATCAGGTTCTGCTCGGCCTGAAAGACCTCGTCCTCTGCATCCAGAACATTCAGGGCTGTTTCCTTACCGGCTTCGCGCAGGCGCTTACGGGCCTCAAACACTTCCACTGCAATTGCCACCGCGTTGTAAAGCAGGGTCATCCGTTCCCGGGTATTTTCAAGACGCGCCCAGGTTTCCCGCACCCGCTTCTCAACATCACGCAGAGTGTTATCCGCATCTGCCTTTGCGCGGGCATAATCGTCGAGCGCCTGTTTAACCACAGCATCAGTCCGGAACCCGGAGAAGATCTCCCACCGCATTTCGAGAAGAACGGCATAGGTCCGGTCGATCTCCCGAACGCCACCCAAATCCTCTTCGTAACGCGCACTCCCGACAAGGTCGAGTGTCGGCAAGTACCCGGCCCTCTGCACCTCGGTGATCGCTTCACGCGCCTTGGTCAACAGGGTCGTGCTCTGAAACTGCGGGCTGTTTTCCATGGCCGTGTTTACGGCTTCTTCCACATCATAGGGAAGAAGCCCTTCCGGGAAGAATGTTTCTGACATCTCAGGCACGTTCGGCTCCAACCCGAAGGACTCGATATACCCTGCACGGGCCGCTTCCAGATCACCCTGCAGCGCAACACGTTGCTCTATGGCTACCTGCAGCCGTGACTTTGCCTGCAGCACATCGACCGTAATACCGGACCCGCGACGCACGCTCTCATCTTCAAGCTGCATCTGGGTGAGAATGGTCTCTTCCCTCGCCCGGGCAATCTCAATCAGTTTCGTCACGCGAAGAACGTTCAAATAGTCCGATACGCCGTCCAGCATGGTGCGCTGCATGACACCGCTTAGCGACAGTTCCGTCGCATTCGCCACAATCTGGCGGGATTCACGTTCATTCTCGTTGCGATACCCGGTAAACAGCGGCTGGCGCACTTCCAGGGTCGCGGCCTTGCTCGGAAGTGTATCCACAGAATTGGAATTGCGCGTTGTCACGTTCGACACACGTTCCGGCCCGGTTTCTGCCGACAGTGTCGCGGTTGGCAGGAAGAACCCATCGGCTTCCTGAACAGCCGCGCGCGTTGATTCAAGCCGCGCCCGTTCGGATTGAATTCGGGGGTGCTGATCCAGCAAACGATTGAGAGCAACCTCTAAAGGCTCAGCGGACACTGTGCTGATTGATGCACCCATAAGCGCTACAGAAGCAACGCCGGCGCGAAGAATTGCGCGCTTAACCATCAAAGAACTCTCGCCAGGGTCCTGATACCCAAAGATTTTTCGGCCCAGACACCCCCATCCGAACCGTTATTCTTACATTAGATAAGGGAAATAGCACGTTGTTCAGGATTTAACCACACAACAGTCTAATATTAGCGTTCTCTAAATGCTTCATGTTGCAATTTCAGCACAGGTTGGGCCAGAAACTCCAATACGGTTCGGTTGCCAGTGTGAATATCAACGGTCGCGACCATTCCAGGTGTAATCGGAAAGGATCCTTCTGGCCCGGAAAGCGCGTTTTCCTCCGTCTTTACAACAACTTCATAAAAGGGCTGGCCGCTGCGCTCATCCTTATTGGTGCTGGCAGAAATCCGCTCAACCGTGCCTTCCAATCCTCCATACCGTACAAAGTCATAGGTTGAGACCTTGACCGTTGCCCGCATGCCAGCTGCAACGTAACCGCGGTCTTTCGGGTCCAGTTTTGCGACGACCTCCAGGGCATCGGACGACGGGACAATCTCTACAATCGGTTCGCCGGGGCGCACCACCCCACCGATTGTGTTCGTCCGCATGTTCTTCACAACGCCGTCAATCGGACTGCGCAATTCGGACCGGGTGACCTGATCATCCGCCGTATTCAGCGTCTCAAGGACGCGGGCCAGATCCCTCTCGGCAATGGCCAGTTCTTCGCTGGCGCGTCGCCTGAACGCGGCTGTCTCGCTCTCCAGTTCGGCCTCCGCCTCTCCAATTCCAGCGCGCGCACGGGCCAGTTTCTTCTTGATGACATCGATCTGCCCGATCAGCCGTTCGACCTCTGCTTCAATTTCAACATGCTCCATGCGCGGTGTCAGACCGTCGGCAAGTAGTTCTGCAGACATGCCAAGACGCTGCTTTGCCAGTTGAAGGTCGTTGGAAATCGCCCGCTGCCCGGCCGACAGCTCTTCAACCTCCAGACGGCGTTGCTGCAATTTGGTCTGCAACACTGCTCGCTCGCCCTTCAGGCCGGTTTGACGGGCTTCATAGGTGGATCGTTCAGTCGCGGCGAGATTTCCCTGTCGGGCAACCAGATCCTCGGGGAATACCGGTTCTTCCCCGCCCGCTTCCGCTTTCAGGCGCGCCTGGGTCAAAAGAAGCGCGTCGCGGCGGGACAGCAGCTCATTCCGGTTTATCCCTTCCGCCGCAAGGTTCAGTCGCAACAGCACGTCGCCGGCCCGCACACTCGCCCCTTCGGTCACATGAATCTCTTCGATAACACCACCTTCCAGATGCTGTATCACCTGCAACTGATCCGTTGGGATGACTTCACCCTCTGCAATGGCAACCTCATCCAGCCGGGCAAAGGCAGACCAGGTGACGAAACCCAAGATCAGAAGGCCGATCAGCCAGACCGCCGCATGGCTGGTGCCTGTCCTTACCGTGGTGTGGAGCGCGTCAAGGGGTTGGGTTTTGGCCATTGGCTGCCTTTCCATCCGTTTTTGGCGTCTCTGCCACCGCGGGATCTTGAGCGGCTTTCGCGCCAGCTTGCTGTGCTGCTTTTGTCTGGGCCGCCTGGGCATTCGCCTTGTTCAATTGTTCCGCCACAGTCTTTGCCGGTCCCGCCATGGCAACCCGCCCTTTGTCGAGAACAACCAGTGTATGGGCCAGATTCAGAATGGCCGGCGAGTGCGTTGCCACAATCACCGTCGTCGTCTTGGAAAGCGCCGCCAGCCCCCGGGCCAGCATCATCTCAGCCTCACCATCAAGATCACCGGACGGTTCATCCATTAAAAGGACCGGTGGATTCCCGATCACGGCGCGGGCGGCGGCAATCCGGCGACGCTGTCCGCTCGACAGGCGATCCCCTGCCTCCCCCATCATCAGGTCATACCCTTCGGCGTGATCAACGATGGCGGCGTGCGCACCGGTGATCTTGGCGGCCCGCAAGACATCTTCTTCCTCGAAATCCTGTGTCCCAAAGGCAATGTTGTCCCGTATCGTCGCGTTCAGCATCATGATGTCCTGGGGCATGTAACTGACCCATCCGGCCAGCTGACGGCGTGAGAATTGCGCGATATCGGCTCCATCCAACAGAACGCGCCCCTTATCCGGCGGGTACAATCCCGCCAGCATCTTCAGCATTGTGGACTTGCCTGACCCGTTTTTGCCGACGATACAGTGCAGCCCGCCGGGGCCGATTTTGCCGTCGATCTGCTGCAGGGCGAAATCCTGCCCGGGTGCATAGCGAAAACCCAACTGCTCCATCGCAATCTGGCCTTTGGGACGGTCGAAGGGCATGTCCCCCTGCTCGTCCCGTGTTTCGAGCGCGAAGAGTGTATCAAGCCGCTTTGCGGCCATGCGCATATCCTGAATGCTGCGCCATTGAGAGACGAGACCAGCCACCGGCCCAACCATGCGACCGGCCAGCATATTTGTTGCGATCAGCGCACCGATGGTCATTTCCTGATTGAGAATGAGAATTGCCCCAACACAGGTCAGCGTCACTGTGGTCGCTAGGGTCAGCACCTGGGCAATGGTTTGATGCATATCGGCGGCCGTGCCCCGCTGAACGGCCGCGCGGATCGAACTGGCGTGGCGTTCTTCCCAAAGGGGTTTGAGTTTGTCGCCCAGCGCCAGCGCCTTGACCGTTGAGCGTCCGGCGATGATCTCATGCAGCAATTCTTCCCGGGTTGTGACGGCATCTTTCTCTGCCGCCAGGCGGGACCTGGACACAATGCCAGCGCGCCAGGCCAGCAAAAGGAAAAGCAGGATGACACCGATCAGGACATAGGAAAGCTGGGGACTGAGATAGAATACAGCCCCCAGAAAGATGATCGCAAAGGGCAGATCCATCAGGAGCGTCATTGCCGGACCGGCAACGGCACCCCGCACCAGATCTACATCGCGGAAGGCAAGTTGCCAGGTGGTTGCCCCCCTTTTCTCAAGATCTCGCAGCGGCAGCGCCATGATCTTGTCAAACAATGCCCGACCAAGATCGATATCGATCAGCATGCTCATGCGCTGGAACAGGCGCGCCCTGGAAAGCCGCAAGGCCCCGTCAAACAACAGGACGAGAACCATCCCGGCGGCCAGGCCCTGAAGCGTGCTGATGCCTGCGTGGAAAATGACGCGGTCATAGACCTGCAGCACAAAGACCGGTACCGCGAGCGCCAGGATGTTCAGAAAGAGTGACGCAGCCAGCACCTCTCCCAACCGGGCACTCAGACCGGCCAGTGCCCAACGCATGACCCGTACGGGTGGGCGCGACATCCGGACCCCCGAAATTAATTAGCAATTACCGATATATAGCATGCCTTTCCTGCCCCGTCAGGTCCAAACCAAATGCCTGTGATCGGTCAACGCAAAGACGCGCGCGGGATCTTCTTTTCCGGGTCAATGAACGGGGTTGTGGTGACTTCCAGGTCGCGGTCGCCTTCCGGGGTTTCGACCGTGTAGTGTTTCCCCAGTTCCGCATAGGCCGTATCCAGAAGGGCGAAGCCGATATTGCGGTCGAGCCTCGGGGAATGAACAGCAGAGGTCACAGAGCCGACCCGCTGGCCGTTATGCATAACCGCCCAGCGGTGTTCGTTACTGCGCTCAAACGGCGCGCCATCCATAAACGCACCACAGACCAGGCGCTTTGCCCCCTCGTCCGCAATCTTCTGCAGCGCTGCCTTGCCTATGAAATCCCCTTTGTCGAAAGCGACACGCTTGCCCAGACCCATTTCAAACGGGTTTTCGGCCGAGGTCATGTCGGAGGCGTAGTCCAGAATGCCTCCTTCGATACGCCGGATCCGGTTTGGGGACCCAACGGACAGACCATGGGGGGCACCAACCTCAAGGATATGGTTCCAGACCTCGGTCCCGCCTTCTGTTCCCATGAAGTAAATCTCGAAACCCAGTTCTGAACTGAACCCCGTGCGCGACAGTACAAAATCCTGTCCCATCATCGAGACCCACATCCACCGGTAATATTTCAGGTCGCGGATGGCATCACCGAAGAGTTCGGCCGCAATGCTAGGCGAGGCCGGTCCCTGCAACTGCAATGGATAGACGTCCGGCGTATTGATCTGAACATCCATGCCAGCGAAGACAGCAACGCCCTTGGTCCAGAGATACATATCGCCATCGGCACAGGCGATCCAGAAACGGTCCTTGTCGATCCGCAGCATGACCGGATCATTCAGCAGGCCGCCATCCTGATTGCAAAGAAAGATATAGCGGCATTGCCCCACTTCGACGGAGGAGACACGGCGCGGCGTCAGCAACTCCATGAAGGCCAGTGCGTCAGGCCCTGAAATCTCGATCACACGCTGAACCCCGACATCCCAGAGGCCAGCCCGCTCTATCGTGTTCCAGTATTCATTCACCGGCGTGTCATAGCCGACCGGCATCCACATGCCGTTATAGGGGTGAAATATGTTTGCCCCGGATGCAATCGTCGCCTCAAAGAATGGCGACTTCCGAATGCGCGGATTCAACCCATGCGACCGCATACCAAAACCCTCCCTAAATCTGCGTCTGTTGACGTCTCAATGTTCCGGGATTTGACGCATTTTTCAGGGCCTGCGTCCAGCGGAATATGTCAGGAACCCAGTGTTTGGAGCGCGAAATTTCGCAGGATGCATGCGCCATCAAATCAACATCCTGTTTCATACAAAAATTCCTAATGTATAATAGGCTCCGAAACATCCAGGAGGGTCTCTTTTTGGTGGCAGGTTTGGGCAAGGCGTGGGCGATAACTCTGTTATGTCTGTCAGTGTTGGTGGCAGGGTGCCAGACGACAGCCCGCCCGACGGGGGAGATCCCTGAGCGACGGGTGACAAAGACGGATGCGGTAACAGCAGCGACTTGGCGTTCACAGACATCCCTGGCGCAGATGGAGGACATTGCCCTCACAGCATCCGATGCGGCCTATTTCCTGCGCAAGTCCGGCTTTGACCCGGCACCCGGTGAGGTGGCCCCCTGGATCGGCCAGCCACGCAGTCAATTGATCTCGCAAGTCCTGGCAACGCTTTCGACCAGGCCGGTTGTCCCTGTTCCGGACTGGACAAAGGTCGATCCCAGATATTGGGGCCATCGCGACTGGTCCGAGGCCAAACGCTCTGCATTCAGCGCGGCACGGCGTCAGGAGGTTGCCTCTCTGCGGCAATGGTGGCTGGCCCAGATGCTGGCGAGTCCGTCACCGCTTGGCGAACGCATGGTGATGTTCTGGGAAAACATATTCGTGGCTGGCTTCAGCGGGATAGAGGAGCGCAGCCACGCCCAGTGGATGCATCATGACGCCATCCGCAAACATGCGCTGGGGAATTACGAAGACTTGTTGCGGGCGATGCTGCGGGACCCGGCCGTGCTGACCTATCTCGACAATGTGCGCAACACCCGTGAATCCCCGAACGAGAATCTCGCCAGGGAATTGTTTGAGCTCTATACGATGGGCGAAGGTAACTACACCGAAAGAGATATCAGGGAGGCCGCCCGAACGCTCGCCGGCTGGCATGTATCCGAATTGGGCCGCCTTCGCTTTGTCGAAAAGGGCTGGGCCCGGGATTATGGCCGCAAAACGATCTTTGGAGAGAGTGGCAATTTCAACGGGGACGATCTGGCCGACCTGATCCTTCAGCAGCCTGCAACCCATGCCTATATGGCCCGGCGCCTCTGGCAGGAATTCGTATCGGCTGAGGCCCCTCCACCAGAAATCCTCGCTGGTTGGGCGGAGGCGTTTCGAGCAACCGGTTTTGACATGCGCCAGATGCTGGAAGTCGTGTTCCATTCCGAAGCTTTCTGGGACCCGGTCTATCGCGGGACCAGTGCCAAAAGCCCGTTGGAACTAGTGATCGGGGCGGCGCGCTATTCGCGGACAAATGCCCTCTCGCTCTCCGAAATCGACAGCACCCTTCAAGCGATGGGACAAACCCTCTTCGACCCGCCGGATGTCAGCGGCTGGGGTTACGGCGACTACTGGCTTGATCCCAGTTTGCTGATTGAACGCGACCGGTTTCAACAGGAATTTGCGGAACGGATTTCTGGCGCTGATATGCAGAAAGCACAACAAGCGCCGGACGGCCGCGTGATCCGGGTCAAACTGGCGGGAGAGGCCTATCGCGGGGATCCCCTGTTTGTGGTTACAATCCGCCATGATGGCGGTGTTTGGCGGTCGCCAAGCATCCAGTTTGAAGAGGCGCGAGACACAGAACGTCTGGGCCGATATGGCGATGAGTCTGAATTTGTCTGGAGTATTGAGGAAGTCCCGATTGACGCGCCTATCGGCGAAATCAAAGAGGTCTCGGTCGGGTTCCGGAATGATGCTGCCGGAAATGACGGTGACCGGAACCTCTTTATCGGTGGTCTGGAACTGGGCGGAATTTCAATCCCCGGCAGCGCAGGCATACAGTCACCAGGCTGTGGCAGTGACGGTGGCGGCGGCGCAAAACGCCATCCAGATCGCCTCTATTGCCGGGGTGATGTCACCTATGACTGGCAGGCCCTGACAGCGCGTAAAAACCAAACACCGCCAGAGGCCAGCAATCCCGATAATCTGGTCACAAGGGAAATGGTCCTGCGCTATGCCTCACCACCGGACCGGGACTGGCGCAGCGTCAATATTGCTTTCGACACACTTCGTTATCAGGGGCGCAGTTGGGACTATCTCGGCGTCAGCATCGCGATTGATCGGGACGGTCGCTATCAATTGCAGTTTCAGGAAGACCTCTGTGAGCCCTCCTGCCTCACCCGCTGGCCAATTGACGGTTATCGGGACGAGGCCGGGATCCGGCACAGCTCGGTCTATCTCCGTCCCTATGAGGACTGGATGAGGCGGCAATACACAGCGCTGTCATCAGAAGACAAACAACTGGCCAAGGCCATTCTCGACACATTGCCGGAAGTCGAACGGCGCAGTGGCGGGAGCCGTATTCACCGGTCTGAAGCCGCGCGGGCATTCTGGGCGAAACACCTGCGAACCTTTGTAACGATGACCAGTTCCGGGCAGTGGCAGCCCGAATTTCCGACCGAACTTGTCGAACTTGATGCGGCGACAAGCGATCAGATGGCGTCCATGAGTATGAATAACAGTAGGGGCAACAATATGGGAATGGGGGGCATGGGTATGAGTGCGGGATCCTATAGCGTCGCAACCGGCACGGTGACAGATGAGACCGCCTGGCTGGACGCGCTGGAAGCGCATCTGGCGCTTGCCGCAGAACCGCTCGAAGCATGGGGATTGAGCATCAGCGAGGGCGAACGCCTGACCGCCCCCACCGCCGTCGTCACCAGCCCCTATGCCAACCTGAAATAATGAAAATGGCCCGGAACCAGTTGAAACAAAAAGAGAAAATAACACCATGAACGAGACAAGACGGTTACTGTTGCGGGGCTTGGCCACACTGCCCTTTGCCACGCTATCCCCTACTGCCTTCGCGGCGGCGGGCCGCAATCGTTACCTCGTACTGGTTGAGCTGAAGGGGGCGAATGACGGGCTGAACACACTGGTGCCGTATGAATCCGATCGCTATCACGCGATGCGGCCAAGGATCGGCGTGAAGAGCAACGACATAATCCCCATTGGTAAAAGTGAGGCCGTTGGCCCGCTTGGCCTCAACACCAGCATGGCCGCCCTGGACAATGCCCTGGGGCAGGATCTGGCCATTATTCCGGGCCTTGGTTATCCAAACCAGAACCGGTCGCATTTCAAGTCCATCGCGCTTTGGGAAACCGGCGGCGACGGAAACAAGGCCGGTGGCCGGGGCTGGATCACGGATGCGTTGGAACAGAAGTACGAGACCTCTGCCGTTTCCGCCCACGGGGCCAGTTTCAGCGGTGCCTTGGGCCTGTTCACCAAGGGGGAAGGCCTCTATGTCAGCATGACCCGCCTCAAACAGATGGCCTCGGTCCAGGCCTCTGGCGGTGGCGGGTCCGGCGTTAAATTAATGAACCTGATCAACAAGCGGAAATCGGAACTCTCCGCCGCATCGGAATCCCTGTTGGGCGATCTTGACCGGTTTCCGGCCTCTTACATACCACGGCGCATGCCCTCAAATGATCTGGCCACGCAATTGACAGACGCGCTGCGCGTGATCGGGGCGGAAATCCCCCTCCCCGTGCTCCATGTCCGGCACGGGTCCTTCGACACCCATGAAGCCCAGATCTGGCAACATCCCCGCCTGCTTCAGGATCTGAGCGATTCTCTGGGCCGGTTCAGGAAGAACCTGATCACGATGGACCGCTGGGATGACGTGCTGATCATGACCTATTCAGAGTTCGGGCGCCGCGCCGCGGAAAACGGGGCTGAAGGCACCGACCACGGCACCGCCTCCACCCACTTCCTGATGGGCGGCCGCGTGACCCCCGGCCTCTACGGCACCCACCCGTCCCTCGACAGTCTCATCGACGGCGACATGCAACACTCCATGGACTACCGCGCTCTCTACGACCAGGTCTGCACCCACTGGATCGGCAGAGAGCAAAACCGGTTCGAGAGGTATAGAGACGACGCTCTTAGAGGTGTTATTGGGTAGGCTAGTACAACGGAAATCATGTGTCCGACATGAGCATGCCCAAAAGACACTAAAACAGACTGAACTCAACGATCTGACAATTGAGGTAATGCTTCTTACTATTGTATCGGTATTCGAATTTCCGTTCGTCCAGATGAGAGCAGGACAACAGGGCATTACCATCCCCGTCTCGGTTAGTGACGATTTTCTGGGTTGTATAGTTCCATAAGGACTTATAGTCAGCGTGCTGGGAGAACGTGCTTACATAAATGACACCGCATGTGCCTTTGGGCCCTTCGTTGCTCGACCAAATACCTGTGACAGGATTGAACTCGAAGGACTGTGTGAACTGGTTCGACCAAACAAGACATGACTTTAGTTCCGTTTCCTGATTGTTGCGGGCAAACGCCGCGGCACTCTCCTGATCCTTATTTACACAAAGTTTGTTCAACAGAAGCCCCATTTCTTTGAACGACTCACGCTCTGCGGTATTTGCTCTTGTAAAAGCTTCTTTGATGCTCTTGGTCTCTGGGTTACCCTCGTCTAATCCCGAGAAGTCGCCAGTAGCCATTGCTGTTACCAATGGGATCATTTTTGTACATGCTTCAGAGCTTGTAGTTAGTTCTTTAAGGATCTGTTTTGCATCTTCTTGGACCTTTGTATCGTCAATCTCTGTCCGCTTTCTGGTCACGTTGATTTGCGAAAAGTCACACTTGATTTTGGTGCTGGTCTCTTGCTGGCACATATACTCGATAGCATCATTGTCGATTTGTCCGTGGACCGTACCGGACAATGGAATGTCTTGCGCCGAAGCAAGGGAATGAACACCAACTAAAAAAAACTGTAGTGAGATAAATATGTTTCATAGAATAACTCGTGTCGCTGTTACCTCTAAGTTGTAACAGATAACTCCCAACACAACAAAATCGATTATTGGCACTGAATCTGTAGCGGGCGCACCGCAACATCAAGACCCCAGATAACCCACCCATGGCTGCCCAAAGGCTCCTGGACAAACACACAAGGCTCCTGATCGCCCCTTCGGCAGCCAAGGGCATATAGTTTCTCGTCCTCTGTCCGACTATAGCCCCACTAAACAAGGGACAATTTGGCCTAAAGAGCTATTTGGACCTCTTGAGTCTTCTCTAAAACAACTCAATGCTATTACGTGTCGAATGAACTGGGAATTGAAACACGCTGACCCTCCCCCACTGAATTGGTCCACCGCTATAGTTAAGAAAACGGAGGATCATAGATGGCCAGTTACAAGCATAAGCCCGAAGAGATCGTAGCGAAGTTGCGCCAAGTTGACGTTTTGGTCGGCCAAGGCCAGAGCCGCCTTGATGCGATACGGTCGATAGGGATTGTTGAGCAGACGTATTATCGCTGGCGGAAGCAATATGGTGGTATGGGAACTGATCAGGTTCGCGAGTTGAAGCGTTTGCAGCAGGAGAATGAGCGACTACGTCGTGCAGTCTCGGATCTAACCCTCGATAAGTTGATACTGAAGGAAGCTGCGAAGGGAAACTTTTAAGCCCTTCGCGCCGTCGTGCCTGTATTGATCATCTTCGGAACATGATGCCTGTGTCTGAACGTCGTGTTTGCGCTGTTCTGGGGCAACACCGTTCCACACAACGGCACGTTCCCAAGTGTCGTGATGATGAAGAGCGTCTGATAGCCGATATGGTCGAACTGACCCGTCAGTACGGGCGATATGGCTATCGTCGGATTGCTGCGCTGTTGAGAGGTAAGCGGTGCGCCGATCACACGTGTCAGACCTAGTTCCAGGGCAGCAGTTCGTTGATGTCTGTCTGTTTGTGTCCGCCAGCAATGGCTATCAGGACACCGGACAGATAGCCGTGAGGCTCGATGCCGTTGAGTTTACAGGTCTCGATCAGTGACGCGATGACAGCCCAGTTTTGGGCACCTGTATCATGCCCGGCGAAGAGTGCGTTTTTGCGGTTGAGCGCAATTGGACGGATCGTCCGTTCGACGGCGTTGGAATCCAGTTCGATGCGACCATCATCAAGGAACAGTGTAAGCCCATCCCAATATTTGGCGATGTATTTCAGGGCCTCCCCGGTCGGTGACTTGGCAGAGACGCGGGCACGGCTTTGGGCGAGCCAAACCTCAAAGGCGTCGATGATGGGTTTTGAGCCCTCCTGCCGTGCGGCCCGACGTTGGTCAGCGGACTGCCCGCGCAGGTTTTTTTCGATGCGATAGAGCGCCTGGATTTGTGCCAAGCCTTCCTGCGCGATTGGTGCCACACTGGACTGGGTGACATCATGCAATTTGCGGCGGCCATGCGCCCAGCAATAGGCCAGTGTCACATCCCGCGCAGGCCGTTTGAGTAGGCGGTTATAGCCAGCATAGCCGTCGACCTGCAGGGTGCCGCTGAAGCCTTTCAAAATAGTGTCTGCATGCTGGCCGGATCGTCCTGGAGCGTAGGTAAACGCCACGCCGGGAGGATCGTCGCCGCCCCATGCTCGGTCATCGCGGGCAAGGGCCCAGAAGTATCCGGTTTTGGTCTTTTTTCGTCCTGGGGCCAGAACCGGCGCAGGGGTTTCGTCCATGAAGAGCTTGGTTGAACGCTTCAGGTTGGACATCAGGGCATTGTAAACCGGGGTCAATTCAAAAGCCGACTTGCCGACCCACCCGGCCAAGGTCGAGCGATCCAGATCGATGCCTTGGCGGCTGTAGATTTGCGCCTGCCGATAAAGGGGCAAGTGATCGGCATATTTGGAGACAAGCACATGGGCCAGGGTAGCCTCGGTTGGCATACCGCCTGCGATAATGTGGGCCGGTGCGGGCGCTTGAGTGATCCCACCCTCACAGGACCGGCAGGCGTATTTTGGCCGCCGTGTAACAATTACACGGAACTGGGCAGGGATGATGTCCAGCCTTTCGCTGACATCCTCGCCAATGACATGACGCTCGGAGCCGCAGGCACAGGAGACATCAGGCTCAATGACCACCTCCACGCGCTCCAGATGCTTAGGCAGTGAACCACGATTAGTCTGGCGCGGCTTTGCTGGCCGCACGGGTGCGGTGCGCGCGTCCGCATCAATCTCTGCTTCCACCTGCGCGATGGCAGTCTCGATGTCTTCGAGCTCCAGCTCATATTGGGCCGGATCGATCTTCTCGGACTTGGCCCCGAAGAGGGCCTTTTTGAAGGAAGCGACCAAGGCTTCCAGCCGCGCATTCTGATCCTGTTGCGCACGGATGATCGCCTTCAGTTCTGCAATGTCGTCGGGCAATTCATCAGGTGCAATCATGACCGATACCATAGCAAAACAAGGGCGGAATGACCCGCGCAAACGCTCCCATGAGTCACTCCGCCGCAGCGGGGGCCGCCACCTCTAAAGGTCGCACGCGCCGCCAATCCAAACCCGCAAAGAGCGCCTCAAACTGGGCGGGTTCCAGCCGCATCACCCCGTTCTTAATCGCAGGCCATGTAAAGCTGTGATCCTCCAGCCGCTTGTACGCCATCACAAGCCCGCTGCCGTCCCAATAGATCAGCTTCAGCCGATCCGCCCGCTTGGCCCGGAACACATAGACCGACCCGTCAAAAGGCTTCTGGCGCAGGTGGCTCTGTACCAGAGCGGCCAGACCATCATGGCCTTTGCGGAAGTCCACCGGATCACTGGCCACAAATATCCGGACCTTGTTGGAAGGCGTGATCACGTCGCCATAGCCCGTGCAATCTCGGCGATCCGTGTCGCGGGCGTCGTCGCATCAAGACGGACGGTGACATCGCCTTTGATCACATCAAGCGTGCTGGACGGTGTGGCCGAAGGGGGCAAAGCTGAAGGTACAGGTGCCTCAATCTCAACAGGCACAAAATCCATGCCCTCCAAATTGGGTAATACCAACTTGCCCTGCCGCGCCATACGCCGCCAATCCGACACCGTGCTGGGGAGCAACTCATACCGCTTGGCCACCGCGTTGACCGTCTCGCCCTCAATTAATGTCTCCGCCACGATCCGAGCCTTCAGCTCTGGAGGCCAATCTCGCTTACCATCCGCACGGCGCGGAACCCTTGCCAGAAACTCGCTTGTAGCTCCCATCAAGAAACTCCCCACAAATCAAAGAAGCCTATGAATCGCAGATCACGCGTCACGCCGAAAGTGTGGGGGTGGTGCACCGCTTACGTTGAGAGACAGTGGCTGGCAAATCAATGACAAGAGGGTCGAGCGGTTATGGCGACGCGAAGGGTTGAAGGTTCCCATGAAGCAACCGAAGAGAAGACGGCTTTGGCTGAATGATGGATCGTGTGTTCGTCTGCGACCTCAGCACACCGATCATGTTTGGTCATACGATTTCGTACATCACCGAACAGAAGATGGAAGAGCATTCAGGATGCTCAATATCCTGGATGAATACAGCCGTGAATGTCTGTCGATCCGTGTCAGACGAAAGCTCAACTCGACTGACGTGATCAATGTTCTGACCGATCTCTTCATCTTACGGGGCATTCCCAGATATATCAGATCTGACAATGGGCCGGAGTTTGTTGCCAAAGCGGTCAGAAAATGGATCAAGGCCGTTGGTGCCAGCACAGTCTACATTGAACCAGGGTCTCCCTGGGAAAACGGCTACTGCGAAAGCTTCAATGCCCGGTTCAGAGACGAACTGCTCAACGGGGAAATATTCTACTCACTGAAAGAAGCACAGGTGGTCATCGAAGAATGGAGAAAGCACTATAATACCGAACGACCCCATAGTGCCTTGGGACATCGCCCTCCAGCTCCGGAGGTAGTCGTGCCGATAGACCTAAAACCAACCATGCACTAACATTCAACCCGGACCAATCGGGAGGGGCAGGTCAACCCGTACCAGATACTCGCTTACGATTAGAACACAACACTACGTTCAAATTAAAAAACCTCACTATCGCAAGCCCGGTACTACCCCGCAACTGTGTGGACAATGATGCCAGATAACGTCAACAAATTGAATTCCACATTAAGGTAAACATCCAAATCTACCATCGGCAAACCATGAACGAAAAAGTATAAATGATGTATATGCCCGATACGTCTATGGTAAAATAGGAAGTCTAACAAAAAATGTCGTACCAGAACCCTCAACCGTTTCAAAAACAATCTCACCAGAATGCTTATTGACAACAATATCATGAGAAATTGACAAGCCTTGCCCTGTTCCTCTACCAACCTCTTTAGTTGAAAAGAAAGGATCAAATATATTATTCTTTATTTTTTCGTTGATACCGACTCCATTATCCGAAATTTGTATTTCAACAAGACTACCTAAAAGCCTAGTGCGCAGATCTATACATCCACGTTGGGCAGATGGCCCATCTTTTATGGCATGAAAAGCATTAATAATAAGGTTTATGAGCACCTGAGTTATTTCACTAGGAACGCACATAATTTTCGGAAGGTCTGTTTCAAAATCGGAGGTCACATCAACGTCGTGTCTCCATTCGCTTCGTGAAATCGTAACAGCATTGGCAACAATACGGTTCACGTCAACGGGCGTTTTTTCCTTCTGATTTGGGTGTGAAAATTCTTTTAATGCAGACACAATCTCTGAAACACGCTTTGTTCCATCCAATGATTGTGAAATCGCCAGAGGTAACTCATCGAGAATAAAGTCTAAATTTTCCTCGTCACATACCTTCCTAATTTGCTCAGTTTCATCCGGGAAACACCCCTTTTTCTCACATTCATTTAACAAGATTAAGGAGCGAACCAGAACTTTGCGAACTGTTACATCGCAACTTTCTAAAAAATGGAGGTTGTCAGTGATATATTGCGTAGGAGTGTTGATCTCATGCGCGATGCCGCTTGACAACGAACCCAATGCTTTTATCTTCGACGCTTGAATAAGCTGTGCTTGCGCTGCTTGCAAGTCACCTTCCATTGCAAGGCGTTTTTCATCCAAACCAACATTAGCCTGCTTGAGGCCTTCAATTAAGCTGCTTACCTTTCCGGCCATATTGTTAAACGCGCGAGCAGTCTGGGCTAATTCATCGGAGCCTTCCTCGATCACTCTCGTATCAAAGTTACCGCTGGAAATCTGTTGGGATGCGTGTTGCAAGTCAGTAAGTCGTCTAACTAAAAAGGTACCTAACAAGAATGACACAAAAGCTGAAAAAATAATTTCACCAAGGCCAATTGCGATGACCTTTAATTGTATCTGTATCATGGTCGAACCCAACAAGTCCGTGGATAAACCGATCTCTACTCTGCCGAACACCTCACCATCTTCTTCTATTAACGCAAAAATATCGAAAATATTGTCTGTTGCTGCTGAAACACTGTAATCAGCGTTAAATTCACGTGCCAACAATCCAAGTCTATTTTCTCTAGCCGCAAGGACATCCGAATTGTCGGAAACGCGTGCGTAAAGAAGGTCTGGATTGGTCATAACTTCGTCAATGAAGCTTTCCAATGATGCCACGTCGGTGGAGAGAACAGCATTTGTGGTCGTTCGCGCAAAGATATTCGCCGTTGTTTCTGCGCGTTTGAAAAACTGTTCCTCCAAATTGTTCTGCATAACGTTAACAACGATCACAGCGAACATAATATTGAAGAGGCCCTCCACGCTAGCTATGAAAATTATAGCTTTCCACCGAAACGACAAATCCCCAAATTTTGCCGATAGTTTATTAAACATCCTATTTTTCTCGAGTTACTATCTTGGAAGTTCCGTGAAACCAAGAGACCGAACGTCATCCCAGTCGTGGTTCGATGCTTTTTCAACGCCCTGCTTAAACCCAACAGCCAACATCAATTTACGTCCCTCCTCACTTTCAAACATATTGACCAAAGCATCTTGAATTACTTGAACGTCATTAAGTTCAATACGAGAATGAGAAGCAAAAGCGTGCGGTGTGTAGCCTTTTGTAGTCCATAGAACGCGTAAATCGTGACTGATTTCAGGTGCAACAGTCCCAAAAGTGCGTTGAATACCGCCGCCGGCAATGTACAACCCCTTCGAGACACCGATATATACTGAATCATGGCTTCCAACGTATTTCGGTTCAATATTAATTCCCTTCGACTTTAAAGCGCCACGCGGAAGGACACTAGCTGCAAAGGCTGCCGGAGCAGGAAATGCCAAAGTACGTCCACTTAGGTCATCAATATTTTCGACTTTAGATTCTTTTTTGACAACGATGATTCCCTTAATAAGTTTCGCTTTTTGCTTTGCAAACGCGTTGAACTTTTGTTGCGCATTAAATACCGTAAAGTGGACTGGATTCATGTATACAAAATCGTAATCGCCTGCACTAACACGCATCTCAAACTCGGGGATCGTTGATGCTGTTTTAAATCGCAACTTATAACCAGTCTCTTTACTTAGATACCGCAAAATCGGCCCCCACTTTTTGACCAAAACCTTGGCCGATTGTTGAGGAACAAAGCCAAAGGTGAACGTCTTTTCTTTCGCATGTGCAAACGAACAAAAAAATAACACACAAAGAACTGTACATAGTTTATACATACTCTTCTTTACGCTTTTCATGTCAATTAGCCTTTCCCAATTCGGAATGCACACACAACACTATGAACCGCCGAACAATGGCCTTTACCAAACGCGTATTCTGACCACAAACGAGCTTTAGAGGTGAATCATCTGAAAAACAGCATTCGCTTAACGTCTGGTTTGTTTGTTTCCAAACCTACCTGCTCAACACCATTATTCACAACGATACCTCAGTGAACTTCCTGATGTTGCATGTTGTTTGTTGTGTTATCAAAACTGACCCCGTGCTTTGGTAAACCAAACGCTGTTTTTGGCTTTTCTGTTCGGAGGCGTCGGGACCATATTTCACTATAGTTTATTCAAGATACGTCGGTTCGCCGTCTATTGGAAACGGATGCGAAGTTTATGCT
This sequence comes from Alphaproteobacteria bacterium, assembly GCA_963691885.1. Classification (GTDB taxonomy): domain Bacteria; phylum Pseudomonadota; class Alphaproteobacteria; order UBA8366; family Aestuariispiraceae. The sequence goes on along the minus strand of OY829843.1, from coordinate 3,825,478 downwards.
GCAATGCAGATATGTAGTCATTACCAAGTGACTTAACCTCATAAACATCGCATCCAATTCAAGCGAGCACTGCCATCAGACGCTTTTTACTTCAGCCAAAAACCGATCGACACTTGATTTGATATTACCCGATCGCGTATCCAGTTGACCTGCAACATTCAGTAGTTCCGACGATGCAGATCCGGTTTGTTTTGACACTTGCGAGACACCCTTAATATTGCCGGCAACTTCACTTGTAGCCGTAGACGCTTGAGCCGCGTTTTCCGTAATCTCAGCCGTTGCAGTCGATTGTTGTTCAATTGCAGCTGATATTGAGGCTGTATATTCATTTACACGCGCTACCACGGCGCTGATCTCAGCAACGGCATCCGCTGTAGCCTTTGTTTCATTCTGCATCGTAGAAATTTGTATATTAATCTTATCAGTCGCATCACCAGTCGCAGCAGCCAAAGCTTTAACTTCATTTGCAACGACAGCAAAACCCTTGCCAGCTTCGCCAGCTCTCGCTGACTCAATCGTCGCATTTAGCGCCAACAGGTTTGTTTGTTCAGCAATATCATTGATAAGAGCAGTGACATCACCAATTTCCTTTGCCTTTTCTTCTAGGGAACTAATTTTCTGTTCTGCCTCACGCACAGTTTCCTCAGTTTGCTTGGATATTTTTGCTGTCTCGCTCACCTGCCTTGCAATTTCGTGGATCGATGCTCGTAGCTCCTCGGCTGCCGCTGACACTGTTTGCACATTTGCAGATGCCTTCTGTGCGGAATCCGATACTGCTGAAGACTGATGGTCTGTTTCTGTTGCGGCCGAAGACACGCTCTCTGCAGTGTGGCCCAACTCTGTTGATGACTTAGAGAGTGCTTCCGTTACCTCTACAATCGCCCCCTCAAAATTATCTATAAGGTTTGCTAGTTTCTTTGCGCGAATTTCGGACCGCTGCATTTCCTCGATTTCCCGCTCCTTTAAAGATTCTTGTTCGATCATGCTGTGTTTAAATACCTCCAACGTTTGAGCCATTTCACCTGCTTCATCTTCTCTATCTTTTGCAGGAATCTCGGCGGACAAGTCACCGTCGGCAAGCTTTTTCATAGCGCTAGTCATCTCTTCGATTGGTTTGGCGATGTTGCGGCCAGTAAACCATGCAATTACAATCGCGACGAGAATGGCGCCGGTGCCAGCAGCCAAGATGAGCATGGAAGATTCAGATTGTGTAGCACGTTTTTCTTCCTCTCTTAATTTGAGGAGTTCTGCTTCCTCGGCTGTAAATGCTGACAAAATTTCACGGAACTCATCGAAGAATTTTTTTCCTCGCGCTTCCGCCACTAAGTCTGATATGTCGTCCATCGTGGCTGCGTCACCAATTTCGACACGGAGAGCTATCGCTGGTTCCGTCACATTTGTTTGCCAATCATCGATCGTTTTTACCATGTCATTGATCAAGCTAACCTGGACCGGATTATCGGAAACAGTAGTCGCCAACTCCTCAGTTTTTGCGGCAAATCCTTTCCTTCCCCTGTCATATGGCTCAAGAAAATTCTTTCTTCCGGCCAAAAGGAACCCTCTCATGCCCGTTTCAATATCTACAGCATCCGCAAGAACTGCCGTGGCGTCACCAATTACTTTATATGTATGATCAACCCATTTATGAGCCGCAATAATTTCGTCAAAATTTGATTGAACTAACCGCATTGAGTCTACTTGCTCATTTGATCTGATGCCTAACAGTTCCTTTTCAGCCTTCACGAATTCCGCCATGGCAACTCTGAATGAGTCGAAGTAAGTTTTTCCTTCCTTCTTCTGAACCTGTCGAACAAGTTCCTCAAAAGTAATGACACCGGTTCCAACGTTGCGCCGCATATCAATCATCGGCTCAACGACAAGGTCTATCCATTCTGATAGTATGTTTTCAGCACGTTCCAACCGTGCAACTTGGGCTGGATTGTCACTGACCTTAATTTGTAGGGCTCGGATCCCTTCGAAGAATCCCTTATTTCCCGAAACGTACGGCTCTAAAAAGGTATCCTGACCACCGAGAAGAAAACCACGCATACCCGTTTCCATGTCTACAGCATGGGCAACTAAACCGTTAACTACCTCCAATACCTCATGTGTATGGTTCACCCAATCAGTCGCATTACCAATAACCTCAAGCCCTTGCCTTAAAGAAGCTTCAGCAGCGGCCGACGATTCCATTCTTTCACTTAACAACTTTCGTTCACGCCCCACAAAAAGGGCAACTTGTTCCCGAAACTTGTCAAAAAACTGTTTGCCACGTTCCTCACTAACCAAGTCAGCCATGTCATTCATGGTTTGCGCGTTACCGATTTCTCTACGCAGAACAATGTTTGAGTCAGCGACTTCGCTCTGCCAACCGCGCAACACGGCAGCAGCCCGATCAAGTCGAGCAACTTGTCCTGGATTATCGTTTACCGTCTCTTTCAGATCTTCAATTTGTTGAAAAGCCGCTTCACCGCCGCTTTTGTAGGGTTCCAAAAAACTTTCACGCCCAGATAACAAGTACCCCCTCATTCCCGTCTCCATATCAACGGCTGAGGCTAATATCTCGTTACCTTTTCCGATTACCTTGTGTGTATGACTGACCCATTGTGCCGAATTAACAATTGAGTCCATAGACCATAGAGCTTCAGCCGCGAGCAAAACCATCAGAAGCAATGCTGGCAAAGAACCAAAAATCAGCTTTGTCTTAATTTTCATCCGTTTAAACATTTGTATCCTCTTTTAATTTACCTTTGCTTTCGGCCATGGTTATTTTGATGGGTGTGTTGCTTCCAAGCACCCTCTGCCCTTTGAACGCTTTAAGTGCTTTGTTTTTTAATCTTTGAACAATCTGACCACCTCCACCCCAAGTTGATCTTTCTCTCGATAAGAAACACGAGTATTTTTCGATTACACGTGCGTGGGGGTATGAACCGAATTAGACTTAAGAGCTTCTAGCGCCAACTCAAGCAGCATGGTATGCGTGAATGGTTTTTGAAGGGTACCAACTATGTCGAACCCGCTCGCCAAACCAAACGCCGCGACGGATTCCATGACGGACTTACGCCAACCAGAAATGAGTATTATTTTCGGAAAGCAATTTGAAGCTCGAAGATCCAGCATTAGTTCTACTGAATCATAATCTGGCATAGTCACGTCAAGGACAACGAGATCAACGTCGTTCATCGCAACCAACTGTTCGTGTGCTATTCGCCCACAATTAGCGATCGTTACATCAAAAGTAGTACGAAATGAACGCTTGAGTGCACGCGTAACCTCGTGGTCATCATCTACAATTAGCATTGAATGCAATCGCGACACGTCCTTACCAATCCCACCTTCGGTCAATTCTACCTCCTGATCTTCTTGATTAGAGGGTAATACGTGCAAAACAAGCAAAAATCCCCAAATGTGGACTGTAAGGGAGATACTGAACTAATAATCAAACGACCCTGGAATCCGTATCTCAAAACGAGCACCACCAAGAACACTACGTGAGACACTAAGATGACCGTTATGATCATCATTGATAATTGAAGATGATACTGAAAGACCCTGCCCCATGCTCTCACCGTCAAGTTTCATGGTGAAAAACGGGTCAAAAACCTTGTCGATATTACTCTCTCCAATACCCGGTCCCGTGTCTTCAAACACAATTATCAGGTCATCAGAAACTCTACGTATTACAATTTGGATTTTGTGTTGGTGCCTCGTCAAATTACTATCCATTGAACCAATGGCTTCGGCAGAATTTAGGATTAGGTTCAAGAATACTTGCGTTAAGCCATCTGCTATCACATTTACAATTGTATTTTCTAACTCACAACGAACTTCAAAACTACAAGCGTACACCCATTTATTTCGAGATAAGGTGACAATACTCTTTAGCAGCATTTCAATATCGACCGGTTCACGCTCACCTTTGTTTTGTTCAGTGTAAAAGCGCATCGCCGAAATAACTTTAGAGATTTGTGATGAACCTTTCGCAGCTGCATCGAGTGCAGCAGGTAGTTCTGATCGGATATAGTCTATGTCGTATCGCACAAAAACATCAGACAGCAACTGCATACGGTCACATGAGTCACAAAACTCTTCCGATAGGTGATCAAATACAGAATTCAAAGTTGCAAAACTGTCTCGTACAAAGGTTAGGTTATCGCCAATGAATTGAAGTGGCGTCGCAAGCTCGTGCGCTATACCACCTGCCAAGGACCCCAGGGCTTGTGATTTTCTAGCCGCAGATTTGCGCTCCTCCTCACGCTTATAACCTACAATATCTCGTAAGATTACCGTCTGACCAAACGCCAAAACATCACCAGCCGACAATTCTAATACGATCCCATTCACCCCTGCAAATTCATAAGTCGAACTGTGCCGTAAAGCATTCAAAATTGAATCTTGATGTGAAGTAAAATCGGTCTCCGCAGGACATATCTCGGTTAGTGTTACCAACAAGTTCTGTTTAACGACAGAAGAGCCAGTACAGCGTTCAAGGATCTCATTGAAAGCACTATTCGAACGCACAATACAGAAATCTAGGTCAACTATTGCAAAGCCATCACGCAACGATTCTATGGCGTTCAACATAGCGTCTAGACTGACTTCTGCATCCAGTCGTGCAATATATAATTCCTGGCTCTTTTCTTCTAAAAGTTTTTCCGCTGCCTTTCTCGCCGCCCGTTCTCTCTTGAAACGACGTTCAAGCATTGCGAAATTTGACCCGCCATCTGGATGCTTTGTCCTTGTCATACAATCCATTCAACTTTCGATAGGAACAGAGTACATGATGTTTGATCATTATCAGAACAGGCTAAGCGCTCCACATTTATAGGCTCTTGAAAAAAGTGAATGCAACCATCGGCCAATCCGTGGCATAAGTCGGCGAAACCCCTTTTAGAATAATACTTTACCTCGATCGTTGTTTCATCGATAACTCTAACCTCGATAGATGGTAGTTCGGCATTAGGGTATAACTTCTGCACGCTGTTATGAATGACGCCCTCCAAATCAACAAACAGGTCGAAAACGTTGTCATACCCATGTATACATTCGTTGTGTCCAAGTGCCAAACGCGCAAATAAGAATTTACCAAAACGGTGCATCAAATCAGTACAGGTTAGACCTGTTTCAATAGACAGCGCCGAGACCAAAGAAACTAATTCTTCATGATCATAATCACCTACACTCGTGTAAACACGTTTGGTAGCCAACTCTCCATGCTCAAGCGTACGATCGGCCAAATCGAGCCCGAACCGCTCCTCAACCATATTAACAAATTCCACGAAAATCTCGCCCTTCACGATACGACGCTCTTTACGTGTTAAAAGATGCTTCTTGAAATGTGGACCATACTCGCCAATTTCATGAATTTTTCGTTTTGTCTCAATTTTGCAATGTGAAATTCCGAAATCTCATTGCCAGCAGTTAACAGTAGCGAACCGTCTGCGCCGTGTAAATTTTCCTCCAGCATGTCACCTGCACGAACACTCTTCGGAGGAACCTCCAAGTATGTACGTAATTCATCTACATCTGTACCTACTTGGTGTGACAAGATGTCCTTCAAAGCGACAATAACAACCGGATCATACTCGCGTCCGTCCATCGGCAGCTTGTCAACCGCTTCAATTGTTGGAGGTCTGGTTGAATTTAAAGGTGTAACGGAATTGAGTACTTTCAACACTCTACTACATAACGGAATATCTTCACCGAAAAATGCTGATCCCACATCGCTACCGCTGCCATCAAAATTCAAATCCTGAAATCGCACTATATTTGCCACTTGCTCCAACCGGGGCACGACACTCAACAGATTATATGCAACCTCTGTGTGTTGCCTAACTAACTCATGCTCAGAAGGATCAAGTTCCTTACGAGCTATCACTTTTTCAATTATAAATTCCGGAACACTTAGCCATCCTATTGTAGAAAGCATGGTTGCAATTTTTACTTCCCAAAGATTTCGCTCTCCCAAATTTTGAGCTAAGTCAAGGGCAAGCTTTCTTATCGCACACGTACGCCCAAACGCTAGTGGATTTGTGTAGCGCATGACATCCAATAGCACCTTAACGCTACCAGCTAGAGTTCTCTCCAACAGGTCTCGTTCCAAGTCCTTCAATCGGAACTGTTGAATCGCAGAATCAATCGCCGTAACCAACTCATTTTTGTCACATGGCTTGTTGAGAAAACAAAATATATGCCCTAGATTTACGGCATTGATGGCAGTTTGCAGATCATTGTTGCCAGTAAGCATTATGCGAATGGGGTCTGGATATTTGTTTGAAACCTTGGAGAAAAACTCTACCCCGTCCATTTCCGGCATACGCATATCAGATACGATTACTGAATATTTAGTCCCTTCCGAGAGCCTTTTAAAAGCCTCCGCGGGACCCTCAGCGCAATCCACCTTGTAAGACTTATACAAGGTCCGACGCATTCCATCTAATAAGCTTCGATCATCGTCAACAAATAGGACTTGTTCCATCACAGCGTTCCATTCGTAGCTCGCACTTAGGACAAATTAACCGCCAACCAATTCGGCTTATAACACCGCAACCAGTCGGCAAAAGCTGACATCTGCATTGGTTTGCCAAAATGAAATCCCTGCATTTCATCCACACCGAGTTCTTTCACCAAAGCAGCGTGCGTCTCGCATTCTACACCTTCAGCGATGACTTTGAGGCCCAATGCATTTGCCATATTTACAATTGAGCGCAGGATTTCTGTTTCACGAGAGCAGTTTGGAGCATTCAAAACCAACTTCTTGTCGATCTTGAGGCCATTAATATCAACAAATTGAAGATAAGAAATAGAAGTATGCCCAGATCCAAAATCATCGATGGAAATTGAAATTCCTAGACGCTTGAGCTTTGAAATTGAGGCAAGAACATCGGGCGAATTGGCCAATTCAGTGCCTTCAGTTATTTCAATTTCAAACGAGCTCGGGTCCATATCATGCTTCAACAAAGACTCACTAACCAAATCAAACAAAAAACCGCTTTGAACCAAGGATGGAGGCACATTAATTGCGATCACAGCATTTGTATCGTATCGCGAGATGCATCTGGCCCAAAATTGACACGACTTTTCAACAACCCAGTTCGTGATGACCTCTATTGCTCGACTTTTTTCAGCGATCGGTATGAAAACATCAGGAGAAATAGCACCTTGAATCGGGTGCCGCCATCGCAACAGAGCTTCAACTCCCGCAAGTCCTCCATTTCTAGCGTCAATCCGAGGCTGAAAGGCAAGTGATAGCTGATCCAAAAAGTTGTCTTTTGAAAACTCCAAATGTAACATTTGTTCGAAATCACTTTCAAAAAGCAACTTCGACTTTCGCACTGCGTCAAGGTAGACCGAGCAGCAATCTTCGAGGCAGCTAATCAGAGCTTTGCTGTGGACAGGCTTCTCCAAAAAATGAAACACGCCTGCAATGTTGATTGACTCTATTACTGTCCGCTTATCCGTGCGTCCTGTTAATAAAACTCTTGGCGTATGCGGCGCTATCACCCGCGCACTCTCCAAGAAACGGATACCGTCCATGTTCGGCATGCTTGCATCACTAATTATCGCAAAAACTTTTCGGTCAACCCGCAAAAATTCCAGTGCCTCAGCCCCAGATGTTGAGGATATCACTTCATAATCTCTTGGGATAATTCGTCTAAGGCCAGCTATAACGAACTCATCATCATCGACCACTAAAACTCGGCGCATAGTATAACCTAACTTTTTCTGTACTTTCACACCTAAATTTACTAAACAATACCCACAAATGAGGGTAAAATGCAGATATCAACAGAACCACCAAGAATTCAAACTGAACATCCCAGAATTATCTTTGTAGATGATGATGTCCGTATATTGGATAGCATACGAAGAAATCTACGATCATGGAGAGATATTTGGGATGTTGAGTATTACGACAACCCAAAACATGCACTAGACGCAATCCGTTCCAATCCGCCAGACGTTGCGGTGCTCGACATTGAAATGCCTGAACTTAACGGGATCGACATAGCGGCATACATTTGCAAACATTCAATACCTACATTGTGTATAATTCTAACGGCTACCAAAGAGGTGAGTACGGCTATCGCCTCTATTAACAAGGCCCAAGTATTTAGATACTACTTAAAGCCCTGCAAAATAGAAAATCTTGTCTCGGGTATTGAAAATGCGCTCTCTCATAAGCGAAAGCAAAGTAGCATCTTGGATACTCAGCATAATGACTTACCACGCTCATCATCCATACCTGCACGCGCCCTAGATTTCATTCCATATGGCGTCGTCGTGTCAGATGCCCGTGGAAAAGCGATGTTCCTCAATTCAAAAGCAAAATGCATCATTAGGGGCAGCCGCGGGATAAGCCTTGACCCAGCCGGCATATGCCGTGGTTCAAACGCATTGATGACGACGCGCCTTCATGAAACAATATCTGAGTCATTGTCAGAGCGCACAAGCCTCGGGGCAACTCTCGAATGCGACGACGAACATCCAGTTCGTATCACGGTTATGCCGTATCAAGATAACAGCAACAGTACCCACGATCTCGTCTGTATTTTCGTATTTAAGGAACTATTTGCAAATCCACCAGATCCAAATTTGTTGAACTCTATGTTTGATTTGACGATCGCAGAAGCTAGGTTAACAGCAGCGTTAGTTAGCGGCTCATCGCTAGATGAAGCTGCCGAAAAATGCGGCATTACAAAAAGTTCCGCAAGAACCTATCTTAAAAAGATTTTCGCCAAACTTGAGGTATCCCGACAAAGCGAATTGGTAAGAAAAATTCTTTTATCAATAGCATCTCTATGATGACTCAGCTAATTGGCAGAACTCGTCTAATCTATCAATAAGGTGAACGTCTGTTAAATGGCGGACGTCAAAACGTTTCATCGTATCACAGTCAGCAAAAAGATTCGGTGGAGTTGTGTCGACCAAGTGAACCGTGGCCTGAGCAATATGAACGATTGTCAATGCAGATAGCTCTTTCGCGGGTCCCAATGTAGAAGGCGCGTGATGATGTGCTATTGTCTCGACAACAGTATTTGAAAACCCCCACAATCCAACCAAATAGGCACTCAATTCAGCATGGGTTGCACCGAAGTGCTTCCTCTCAGCCTCCAAAATGCTGCATTCCCCTCGTTCAACATCCAGCATTGCATTTCTAAACTTTTCAGGCATGTCAGCGCGAAGTATTGCTGTACCAATATGACAAAGAAGGCCAGCCGAACTTGCGTCGCTAGTTTGATCCGCATCCAAGCCTAAGGTTTGGCTCAAACGCCGTGCGAAACAACCAATCTTCAATGATCTATTCGCCAACAGTTCAATTTCTTTAATGGAATCTTCGCTTGCATTTGTTACGTTGAACTTTGAAAGCAACATCGTAGCTCTCACTGTTTCCAATCCAAGAAGATCAATGGCTTGACTGCATTTTTCTATTTTATTCGGCACAGAAAAATAACTCGAATTTACAAGCCGCAAGAGTTGAGAACTTAAACCCAAATCGCTTGAAACGGCCTCACTTATTTGATTCTTGGTTGCCCTCGGGTCATCCAACAACTCAATTAGAGCGCTGTAATGTTCCGAAAGAACAGGAACGCTGCTCAAGGAACTAACCAAAGCCCTTAATTCGAGAGTAGGAAGGATTTCTTTAACTCGTAAAAACCTGTTTACCTCTCTTATTAATTCATCAAGATCGCATGGTTTTGAGAAAATTTGGTGGGCCGGACCAACCGCTCGGATAAGTTGATTTTGATCGGCGTACCCAGATAAGATAATCCGAAGTGACTCAGGGGCAACCTCAGCCGCAACCGTCAGAACATCAGCTCCATCAATTCCTGGCATGCGCATATCTGATACAATAACATCATACGACTTGGTTTTGATTAGTGTAAGTGCTCTCTCTCCACTACTACAAAAATCGATAGTCCACTGATTTCGCAAAGAGCGAGTCAACCGGCGTATCCCTTGCAGAATGTTTTCCTCATCATCCACAAACAAAACAGAACATTTCTTTACGATCTCCGGCATGTCTCGTCCTCACTTAAGTTGCACGTAACCATCCAGATTTAGTTTTTAGCTATCGGCAAGTACACATAAAAAACAGTTCCATCAGCGGCGGACGTTTCAAATCTCAAATCGCCATTATGACCATCGCAAATGATTGATCGACATATTGCCAATCCCTGACCTGTTCCTTTACCTGGTTTCTTCGTGGTAAAGAACGGATCAAAAATTTTTTCCTGGATTGAATTTGGTATGCCACTACCATTGTCCGATATGCTTGTGACGATCCGTGTACTATCGAACGCTGAAGTTATTCGGATTTTTCGGTCATTCTTACGACCCGTGTCCGGATTAGAACATTCAATAAATGCATCCACGCTATTTGTTATCAGATTTATGAATACTTGCATTAACTGGCTTTCATTCCCTCGCACCAACGGCAGGCCTTCTTCGAGAGAAATGTCTAATGCACAAACCGTCTCATATTTTGCATTACAGACAAGAGCGGCTGATTTCAAAACTCGATTAATATCAACCGGATGGAAACTGTAATTATCAGGATGGGTGTAAACACTTATAGCCGATAGAAGGTTTTGAACATGTTCTATTCCAACTATACTCTGATCGATTGCACATCTACCCTCCTCCGTGAGATACGTAACATCAAATGCCGAACAAGCCTCGCGAAAAATATGCTGCTTATTAATTTTATTCATTTCTTTTTCGAGTGCATCAATGCAACTGGAAAAACCATTAAAGACATCTGACATGAAGGATAGGTTGTTGGATAAAAACTGAATGGGTGTAATTATTTCATGAGAAACGCCACTCGTAAGCATTCCCAATGATTCCAGCCTTTGTTTCTGGACAAGATCGCGTTCCAGTTGGGTCGCTTTTCTCTCCAATAGAAAAAGAGAAGTCACATCGACATCGATCAAGATGGTTTCACCGTCAGTAGTCTTCTTCTGTATGCACGTTATTAACGAATTATCGTTTAACAACACCTGCCACCTTGGGAATTGTTCGGACTTCTCGAACAACTTCAGACGCGTTTGCCTAGTTGATTCAACACTTTCAGTCCGACTGGGACCAGCGTAGGGCAGTTCCTTAATCACTCGTGACTGAAGATCAGCGACAGTAAAGAAGCTCAAATTCGGAACGTTTTTTTTGAAGGGCAAATTGTATGTGTTTATATAATTATTGTTCATACAGTTTAAATACCCATCTCTACCAACAATAGCTACTCCATGGGGTACTGCTTCTAATAGTGCAGTCAGGCGAACCTCGGATGCGTTGTGTTTGAGTTCAATCTCACGCATAGCTGTTTGAAGTGTTGTCCTGTACTTTCGCAGATAAATAATCATGCGACTGAGAGACTTCGCACACTCTCCGATTTGACCGCCGTTATTAACATTTAGTTCGTAGTAAAGGTCATTCTCTTCAATTGACCGAAATGCTTTACTAAACTTGGTCAGGTACTCGGACAAGAAACGCCCAACAATCATGAGCAACGCACACACTATCACCAATTCAATCATTGCAATTGCGACCATCCAATTTCCTGCTTCAAGAACCACCAAAGATGGGTTATTCGACCGATCTGCGACCTCAATTGCCCCGATACTAAGTTTATCTGGATCGATTGAGGCTTGGGTTAAAGCGTTTACGTCTATCGCCACGTCTCCCGAGACCTGAACTTGGTCATTCAAAACCGTCGTGATTGAACTCTTGGGAAACGCCAGGAATTCTCCCTCATCCGTCCGAATTCTGAGGTACTTGACCTTGCGATCCTCTGGTAAGCCATCAACCGACCCGACCGTATCTAGTGGTTCGTCTGAAACACGAGTATCACTTGATGTGAGTTTCGACAGCAAAGCTGGAATTTGAAACTGTTGCCTTGCGTAATCTTCCTCCAACGTTTTAATGCAATCCAACCCAATTGTTATAAGAAAGCCCAACATGACCGCCTTTATGGTCGCCGCGCATAATATGGTCTTAAACGTAAGCGTCATATGCTATGTAGCCACCCTTACCTGAGAGTAACCCCCAATGCTGCCTCGATCTTGTTTCAACATGTCACCAGATATCTTAGACACGGACGTCTGACATTGTATGGATAATTCCTGTGAAACACATAGGTGGGCGGAGTCCTTGGCGATACGCCTATTTGCCGAAGCGTCAAACTCGAGTATTATGCCATTGAGTGGGGATACATCTCCGAACATCACCAACCTTAGAACCGCAACCGTCTGTCTCAAACCCACCTACCTGCGAACAACTTACAAACCACTTGCGATGAGAATATCTCGGTTTGCGACTGCAGTCAGCAGACCAGCAACAGCCACTACAACCATACGCGCGCTTAGTGTTATAAGATATTCACTGGCAACAAAGAAAATATCCCCAAACAAGGACTGCTCTACAGATAAAGTTGAGTCTACTGGACACTGCGTGAATCGCTGTAAAGAATCCTTATTAAAGCCCAAACGAACAATTAATAGCCTGGCCAAAACCATAAAGGAATTAGTTCTCCTTGAGTGGTTCAATTGTCGCTTGTTAAAAGGCAGCGTCCAATTTTAGCACCTTCTTCTAACCACATTCTTTCTTTGAATACGATTACTGCATTTTTGAAAATACTGTTAACGCACGTCAATCAAGCCACTTGGAGTTATCATCGACAATCTTGGAAAACTTGCCAAATTGGAAAGTGAAACTAATGACGACAGTCTACCGAGTGCCTAAGAATGAAAGGCTTATGATTTGAGTGCGGCTTTTCGATCAAAGCAACTTGGTATCTCCGCATATTTAAGGAATATTATAAAGCTATTCACGCATCACAAAAATCTCATGTCTATGCCGATCTCTAGTTGCTTCTCGCATCAACACGGCAGGTACATTTACTGTCGAGAGTTTAGTATGATCATCTCGCTCAATTTCATTATCAGTGATCAAAGACAAATATCGTCCGGCGCAAACACGCAAAAACGAAGTAAAGTTGCCCAGGTCATGGTCCGCAGCCATAGCTTCAAGATACAATTTTGTGATCAGTTGATTTGTCGTCAAATGATCGCGCACAGCAATTTCTGAAAGGATATCCCAGAAAAAATTTTCCATCCGGATTGAAGTCGAAACGCCATCAATACGCAAAGACCTCGAACGCGATATCCATTTATCACGATCTGCCCCAACAAATAGTTCACACATTGCAACCCTCATGGTTCAAGAAATAGTGTTATAACAAGGCCATAAACTGCCTCATCCATGCAGGATGCGCGGGCCATGCAGGAGCGGTAACTAAGTTATCATCCGTGATCGCATCAGTCACTTCGATCTCTGCAAAATTGCCACCTGCGGCGTTTATTTCAGGAGCACACGCAGGATATGCTGAACAATTCTTACCAGTTAAAACTCCGGCTGCTACGAGAATTTGGGCACCATGGCAAATTGCCGCAACTGGTTTGTTTTCATCAAAGAAATGGCGCACCATCACAAGTACGTCTTCATTGAGGCGGAGATATTCAGGCGCACGGCCACCAGGTAGGACTAATGCTTCATAGTCTTCTACGGTTATATGACTAAACGACGCATTCAGTGAAAAATTATGGCCGACTTTTTCTGTGTAAGTCTGATCTCCTTCAAAGTCATGAATTGCGGTTTTAACCGTATCACCGGTGCTTTTGCCTGGGCAAACCGCGTCAACATCATGATTGCATGCAAGCAGCGTTTGAAACGGAACCATTGTTTCATAATCTTCTGTGAAATCACCCGTGATCAACAGTACCTTTGCCATATTTACTCTCCCTTTATGGATTTTTTGAACGGAAAGTGTGGCACAACAGATCCAAGGCGGGGTGTTATATGAGTACTACAATTCCCAGCTGAGCAAGTAGTCAGAACAAGACCTTACGATATCGCATTCTTGTTCGCATAAAGTTGTTCTGTGAAAAGCAAAGATGATGAACCGAATTGTTTGATGAATCATTTTCAGTAAATCAACAAGTGCAAGTAAATTACCAACTTTTCAAATGCGACAGTAGTTCCGCAACACCGGCAAGCTACAATTTGATCAAGGCCATTCACTCAGAGATTAGAGGCTTATTGCCCACTTCGCTCGTAACCGATCAAGTGAAAACTGCCTCCTATTCTCCTTTCGGCGCCGCCAAAATTGGCAGGTCAATAATAAACGCAGTGCCTTCTCCAACCTCTGTCTCAAAGTGGATCGTGCCGCCATGTTTATTGACAATGATATCGTGACAAATCGCAAGCCCTTGGCCACTACCGACACCAATTTCTTTGGTGGTAAAAAAGGGATCAAAAATTCTATCGCGCACATCTTCGGGAATACCGCTGCCATTATCGCAAACTTCCAACTGAACACTGGTGTCTTTCGATTTAGTGGCAATGGTAATCAGGCCGCTACTTTTCCCTGCATCGCGGATCGCTTGTGACGCATTGACGACAAGGTTCAACACAACCTGGCTCAATTCGCCTTCAAGGCCCAGCACGGCTGGAAGAGTTTTTTCAAGTTGCAGATTAAGTTCCGCGTTGACTTTCCATTCACCGCGGCAAACTGTCGTTGCACGTTCCACAATGGCATTTAATTCTAAATCAGTCTTTTCTTTAACTGTAGGATGCGCAAACTCCTTCAACGCGAGAACGATATTGGACACGTGAGCTACCCCGTCCAAGGATTGCCTGGCAGCGCCGCTTACCTCACTGAAAAGGTAATCGACATCCAAAAATTCTTTCTGCATACTAAGATTTTTAAATTCAACCGCAATTGCATCTGTTTCGGCTTTCTGAACAACATCCTCGTAGCTGTCGATGAGTTCCTTAAGGCTAGCGAAGCCGCCGGATAAAAAACGAAGGTTGTCGCCGATATACTGGATTGGCGTGTTGACTTCATGTGCAATGCCGCAAGCCAACGTCCCCAATGCTTCCATCTTTGAGCTTTGTATATGTTGGGCCCGGCGGTAGGCTTCCGCTTCAATCATGCAATTGTAGGCGTCGATAACAGTTCCCAACTCGTCACGGCTCTTCCAGTTTACTAGTTCGCGATTTCCGAATTTTTCGACAGTGCGGATTGATGACAACAAGCGACTCAAGGGTCGGCCAACTGTCAAACAGTGCGCGATAATTGAAAAAAACATCGCTACTACAACGGAAAATACTAGCGACACCACGATGTATAGGATTTCCCTATCAAGTTTTTCTGTGATGAGTGTGTCTCGATACTCGATATGTAGTTTGCCAATATCTTCGCCACGGCGATTAATATCACGTATGAATGAATGGCCTTCTTCTTCAATCCGTTCACAGCCAAGGCCCGGCCAAGAAAGTACGCGGCGTCCCGACGGGTCCCAAACTTCACTGCAAATTATTTCCGGATGCCCTGCAAGCCCATTGATTAACGTTCGAGCGAGGATAACTTCACCTTTTTCTAGCGGTTTACTCAATGCCTGCGCGGTACGTACTGTGATAGCCGCAACTTCTGTCGCCAGTTCCTCCAGCATAATTTTTCGTCGATAGTCTGAGTAGAAGTCCAGAAAAACAACATTACAGAGGATAATGATTGGCGCCGAAAGTAGAATAAACTTGACTATCAATGAACATAGGAACTGCTGTAACCGGAAGACAAGATGTTTTTTCAGACTCAATTTGTCCTCCACTCCCATTACATTAAGTTCAACCTTTCACCACTGGTAAACCTTGCAGAACTATTGCCGTTGGTCCATCTGCGCCTTCATCATCGAGCGAATAACGTCTCGACGGCCAACAAGCGCTTGTAGGACACGTATTTCATCGCCAATCTTGATAGCAAGGAAATCTACATCCACGTTTTTTCCTTCATCGGTCTTGAAGTCCGAACATATCACAAAGTACCGGCCAACCTTAAGAACTCGCGGGTGCAGGTTGGCGGGATAGTAGCTGCTGACTTTTTTATTCTGTACGTCTAGATACAAAAATTTCCCATCAACAGAGTTGTAGTCGATAAAATCAATCATGGCAGCCTGTAGTTCCAATTTGACGGCAGCTGAGATTGAATCCGCAAGTACCGGATTAAAAACCAGAAAAGTAGTGAATAAACTATAACGAATAATACGAGAGACAAATTTGAACTTCATAGGACGTCACCTTACGGATCACAGATATATTTCGAAAAATACTAAATTGACCCCTATGCTGATATCCTCATATAGGGGTGGTATAAATTTTTGGATACAATTTTGACTTCTGTACAATTTTGCTCGTGAAATCTCTATTAGCAACTCGGTCGGCCATACCCGTCGCTTTAATATAACCCTAGGCTGTTTTCCTCTCGGGCTATGAGAAACCATCAGGCCCTAGGTGCTACTCTTGCAATGATGGCATCCAAGTTCTGACGCGCGTTACACCTGCGTCATTAGGGAGTAGGTCTAGACTAGACCAGGTCGAGCGTCAGGGTAACCGATATTGCGAATAAACAAGCTAGCCAGCTCACTCCAAAATCATACCCTCTTACGGCACCGGTGTTGTGTGATCAAGCAACACTAACGAACGGGAATATAATACCCATCGACGTCTCGAGACGGGTAACGATTGCGGTGGAAGTGATCCGATCTCTTTAACCCCCAAAATCATCCATCATCCTCTGCCTCATCTCAGTCTTTTTCTGAAAAAATCATTGTTCACACGATCAACTGCAAATTAAATTGGTGTCTATCACATAGCGCTGCTCAACCTTAACAAGCAAAACAGCCGCTAGCCTGTGCTATCAGCAAATGCATCGCGTCTGAACTTCACACCAGATCCGCCTCATGCGTTTTTTCTTCACCCTAATCCAACTCTTCCCAACGTCAACGAAGACTTACAAACTACAAGGCGCACGCCAAGCCTCAAAAGAGGAGGTCCCATGGCCATTGACACATGTTAAAAACTCCAGAGAGATAAGTCGATCAATTTCCGCACGTAGTTCGTGGGGCACGCAATACAGGAGACATATTTCTCAATCTATGTATTAGTATACAACCAAAGAATTCCAAAATCTCTTAATATTCAAAGGCAAGACAGTCTGAGGACACACTAGGTATCCATATCTCAAAAGTCGTTCCCTTATTCAATTCACTATCAACTAGAATTTTTCCTCCATGGTTTTTAACGATAATACTATGGCATATGCTCAAACCCTGTCCCGTTCCACGCCCTGGCTGTTTAGTAGTAAAAAACGGATCGAAAATCCTTTGTTCTGTTTCCTCAGACATTCCAACCCCGTCATCAGTGATACTCATAACCAAGTGATCGTTCTTTCTCACGATCGAAATTGAAATATTTCCTTGCGCGCTTGCGCCACCCTCTGGTACCTCATTATCAATTCTTTCCTCGATTGCATGAGCAGCGTTAACAACCATGTTAAGCACGACTTGGCGCAAACCGTCTGCGAAACACGGTACCAGATAAGGACTATCATCATGTTCAAATTTAACTTGTGAAAAATACTTCCATTGGTTGTGACTCATTGTTAACGCGGCATCTATGATATCCGTTAAATCGTGCACCTCCATCTCCGTCGTGCCAGGATGAGAAAATTCTTTGATGGCTTTAACAATACGGGCGATTTGTTGCAGGCCGGTCGCAGATTGATCAAGAGTCAGACCGATTTCATGCGATAGAAAATCATAATCAATATTGTCCAAAGGACCCCGTAGGAATTCAGGATTCTGTTTAGACAAAGCGTTTATAGTGCAGGAAATAGACTCAAACGCATCTTTTAGAAAAGATACATTTGAGCCGACGTACTGAAGCGGCGTATTAATCTCGTGAGCCACTCCACCTGCTAAAGTGCCAAGTGCTTCTAGTTTTTGCACCTGACGCAATTCGGCTTCCATCCGCAACTTGTCTTTTGTGTTGTTCTCTCTATTCACGGCCTCAGCAACACTTGGTATGAGGCGTTTAAAAACTCTTAAGTCTGTAGTTTTAAATGTTTCAAATGAAGTCCTTAAGAGAATTATGCATGACATGCTATCGCCGTTTCTAAATGGCGCTACCAATCCAGAAGAAATTTCAGACTCCCCAAGAACAGTCAGCCCAGGCCACTTTGGTAGTCTTGTGAAATCGTAGATAAGTGCCGGCTTCTTAAAAATTGCTGCTGGGAAAAAACCACTCTTCCAATGATCCGGAACCCTTACGCCGTGAACATGACGAAAGACTAAGCTATCGTGGTTGATGCAATCGACGATTAGATATGCCTGTACCATCAGGCCATCAGATATTGTTGCAATAATCTTATCAAGTGCTCCAACACCATCAGGGCAATTCGCTAAGATCTTAACCGTCTCGAGTACCAATTCGGTTTCTTGCCGTAACTGACTATCACGTTTGCGTAACGCATCTATTTCCATCAGGGCTTCACGAAGTTGAGTCACGACTAACGACCAAACACTACTGCCGACACCATCAGGTTCCCGTGTCGATTTGAATTATTCATAATTCGACCTTGTTCCCCAAAGGTAAAAGCACCAATGAAAGGCGCACCTTTCAGCTGATCACTTAAACCCAAACATATTTCGTCAACACGATCCTGAACCGTTAGCATACATCCAGCACAGTAAACAATTATCGCTCCTGATATATCTTCAGAGGGAATTTCTCCGATACTCATTGCACTCCGCACTACCTTCGCAGCGCGGTTGACCAGCATACTTGGAGTACCTTGCATGAGCGTGACATCATCATCTACTTCAATACTTGAAAACAGTGTTATGTCACCATCCGACGTTACGGTTTCAGGATGAGAGAGGACATAACAATCGACACCACCAACAGCACCAACACGACGCCCCAAGGGGGTCAAACTACTGAGTCCCAATATATTTGATGTTTCATTTGATGGAAGTGGACCAAGAAGCCCCTTTGTCCAAGAATTGTATTTGTCTCGGGCTTTTACACCATCAATTTCATGGATGATACGTTGCTTAGCGGCCGTTACTCGTCCTTTGTGCTCTGTCGGATCATAGGTACACTCAAACGACGTACCAAAGCTTACAGAGGGAAAGAGAACCGATACAAGCACGCCGTTTGATAAAATTTCTTTGTTATCAAATACACTCCATTCGCCGGTGATATTATTGTCCGCACTTGAGCCGCCGATTATCACTGTCTCCGGGCCGACAATCTCTTGGAGACCGTTGATAACATCTTCTTCGTAGCCGGGCGAAGAAGAAACCCAGACTAGGTCAGGCAATTGCCCTGAGCGTCCAGCATCGTCAATTGCGGCTTCGACAGCACAACTTGCAGCAACTTTGGGGCAGATTCCCTCAAATGATGCGGTTGCCGACCCGTAGTCCCCTTCCTCGTCATGAATGCCAAAGACGGCGATCCCGTAATTTTCAAACGACATAGCTCCGTCACTACTCAAAGCACCCCTACAAGACGTTGCCCCATGAATTGAAGCGTCACAAAAATATTCCGAGGTGACTTGTCGAACCAACTCCAGGTCATAGTTCGAACTCACTTGAATCATTACATAATTTGGGTTTTCAAATGTCTTTTCAAAATAGCCAGTTAGACTTTCCCGTAACGCCTCTGCAGTATCGGACAATTTCGAACCGCTGCTAATCGTTTTCATCACATCCCTACCTTTAATGACCAACAGACCGCCATCCAATTACATAGGGCGTAATCAAAAAACCCCCATTTGGGGACGAAGCGAGCACCGTGCTCTAATGAACATGATTGGAACGAACGGAAAAACCTATTCGTTTATGGTATTTGGCAACAAGATCTTGTCATTAAAAGGCACGAGCGCAATGGCAAAAATCATTCAATATTTTTGACAGAAACAGCTCCAACATTTTTTCTTAAAACATGTAGAAGATCGAAGGTAACAGAAAAATCTTTATCGTTGCCTCAATCTTGCGGCTGCAATTGAAGGCCCATGTGCCGAGTTGAAAAGCTGAAACTGTAACGAGGACATAACAAACGCATTACAGGTATGTCTTGATAAACTTGTTTAATTTACGGTGGCTCGAAATGCAATGGTGAGCAAAGTACTACATTAACTTCACAGGTTGGCCTGAAATGGAAATATTCCTTTGGACGTTTGATAAATTGGCCACGCACTCCTAAAAACTCAGTGCACTCACAGCGTACTTCAAATAATCCGGGTGGTATTTTGCGTAATGCCGTTCAACGGTGTCCTCACTGTCTCCCAGAACCTTAGCAATCTCCCTCATGGGTTTGCCATCTATTGCCATCCAAGTTGCTGCGGTGTGCCTGAGTATGTGCGGTGACACGTCCTTGAGCTTGGCACGTTCCACTGTCTTGTTAAACGCGGTTTTGATCGCCTTGACGGGTTTCCCCGCCCACTCAATCACGTACTCAGAAGTAGCGGCTTCCTCGGCCCTTAGAAGCGGTCCCAGTGCCATTTGATTGATCGGAACAACCGACCGCCGTTTATTGCCGTGACCCTGCCCGTAATCGATCCGTTTGTTCTTCAGATCAACCTGACTCCATTTCAATTCAAGAATGGCCCCGGATCGCGCCGCCGTGGTCAGAGCCAGAACGATAAACAGATATATGTGAGGCGTGTCAGCGGAGTCTAAAAGCGCTCTGGCCTCTTCTCTGGTCAACCACCTGTCACGCGGGGGCGGATCACTGACGGGCATAGAGAACCGCGACGGGTTAGCAATCCACCCCTCTTTATAGGCCAGATTGATAGCCGCCCGAACGGTCCTTAGTTCTTTCAAAATGGTGCCGTCTGCTGCGCCTCGGTTCTTCGCGTATTCCTCAGCCATGCGGTTAGACATGTGATCAGGGTGAAGGTTCCCTAACTCGGTACGTGGCACCGCCAAGGCCCAGCGCAGCCCGTCAGCGTGCCTTACTTTGGTTTCCCGTAGCTCTATGTACCTGTCAAAGATCGTGTTGAGTGTTAGCTGTCTGGGGGCCGCTGGTTTCATCAGACCGGCGACAAACTGAGCAAGGAATTCCTCAGCCTCTTGTTTGTGCTTCGTCCGGGTTGATAGCGGCCTGAGTTTCTTCCCCTTCCAGTTCCCGTATATGGAATAGTAACCATCCTTTCGGCGTAGCAAGTGAGGCGGTCGTTTGATTTGTGGCAAGTGTCAATCCCTTGAATCTTTGGGCGTGTGAGGACGTTCTAACCGTGCATACAAGCGGTTTTCTAGATTGAATAATCAAGGATTCCTGGGATTTTACAAGGCATAAACCCGCCATTGGTAATGGAGAGGTCGACAGTTCAAATCTGTCCGGCAGCACCATTTAAACCCCTCAAAAAATTGATGAAATTTAGCCCATCGGATTCTGCATTTTGACGGAGTTTTCGTAAACTTTCCCGAAACTCGCTTTGATCCGCAGCCCTCCCGTTGCTGGGTCGATTGATCCCCGAGCCTGTAGCGCGTAGTGCCTCGGGCAGTTGTTCGTCGGAGTTGCTGCGTTGAACAAGGAACGGCTCCAAGGTTTAAAGGCGCGTCAGCACTAGGCGCACCCCGGCCCTCGGTCTTTTTGCGATTTCTTTCCCAAAATTTCATACGTTTTTTGACATTCGAAACAATCAAATCTATTTTAAGTTAGAGTTTTTCATACCACATTCGGTTAGGTTGTTTTTCAAGTTACGAATTATGCTAAACAACTTGTTTCTTTGAGTTTGGAGAAAACAATGAGAGTTTCAGTAAGGTCGATGCGCAGCTATCTCAGTGTTGATCCATTTGAACCTTCCAACTATCGGTTTTTCAATTTGAGCCTCTACTTTATCAAAAAAGCTCCCGCCTTCGTTATCACTTTCGCAGTGTTTTTCATGGTAGAGCCAAGCCCTGGATACGCCGAATGTAAGATCGTTGGAGGAAAAATCATCTGCTCTGGACCTGGCAACGGTGACGGTGGTGGAACCTTGATCGTTGTTGAGGACCCTCTAATGGCCAAGCCTGGCGCATTGCGAGACTTAATTGAACTCGAATTGCCTTTAGAAACAATGACAAACACAAATCTAGAGAATTACAGAGAAAATTTGGAAACTATTAACACCCTTTTAGAAGCAGATAGACTGAAAATAGAAAACTTGCGCCAGTCGGAACGTATTTCTCCTCTGCAATACAGAGAAAAAATAAATAATTATCACAACGCCATAGAAAACTATAGACAAGGTATAGAATTGTACCGTGATCAATTTCGCCAATAATCCAGCTGTCTTGCCCCCCTAAAACTGTGCCATTCTTTGGTTAGCTTTGGAGGGTTTATTGATGGCACGGAAGCGTTATTCGGATGAGGATGTTTTGCGTCTTCTTCGAGAGATTGAAGTTCATTTAGCGACAGGCGTTGATGTGCCGACGGCGTGTCGATCAGCTGGCATCAGTGACGCAACCTATTACACCTGGCGTAAGAAGTTTGGCGGTATGGGTCGATCGCAACTTTCTGAGATGAAGGCACTCCAGAAAGAGAATAGTCGATTGAAGAAAATCGTGGCGGAACTGGAGTTGGATAAGCTGATCCTCAAGGAGAGCCTTGATTTTTTAAAGCCCAAGGCCTGAGCATTGATCAGCTTCGTCAGGCCATCATTCATACTCGTCAGAAGCTGGGGACATCCGAGCGACGTACATGTCAGGTGATTGGCGTCAATCGCTCAACACATCAGTACAAAGCAGTACTGAAGAACAACGAAGAAGATCTGCGCCTTGCAGTCATCCGGCTGGCCAAGCAATACGACCGATACGGATACCGCAAGATCGCTCAGCTTCTTCGCATCGAAGGCTGGTTGGTCAATCACAAGACGGTTGAACGATTGTGGCGCGAAGAAGGGCTACAGCTTCCGGCGCGTCATAAGAAACGCAAGCGCCTGTATCTCAAAGATAGCTCCGTCATTCGGCTGCGACCCCAGTACTCTAATCACATCTGGTCGGTCGACTTTGTGCACGACAAGCTCAGCAATGGCCGGGCCTACAAGATGCTGACTGTGCTGGATGAATACACACGTGAAGCTCTCTGCGTTTCTGTCAGAAGCCGGATGAACGCCAATGATGTCCTAGAAGCTCTTTACCCACTTATCCTGGAGCGAGGGAAGCCCAGCTATATCCGCTCGGACAATGGCCCGGAGTTCATCGCGGCAAACCTACAAGCGTGGCTCCGGAACGTTGGCGTGACACCGATCCAGATCTATCCTGGTAGTCCCTGGGAAAACGGATACAACGAACGCTTCAATGGAACACTGCGTCGAGAGGTACTGAACGCCGAGTGGTTCCACACGACACGACAGGCTCAGATCGCAATCAACTCCTGGCTAAGGCAGTATAACAGGATACGGCCACATCACGCTCTTAATATGAGGCCACCAGTCCCTGAAACCTTAATAGAGAAACGCCAAATCAGTGGCCTAGAAAGTGGGGGCTAGACACAGCTTACCAGTTTAAGGATATCAGAACCGCAGAATGGAAAGCACTCTAGACTTACCGAACCTTGCAGACTTTTTTGTGGCTACAATCCGCCATTTCACAAACGCGATTTTTCTTGGCGTATTACCGCCTACAGTTTTTGCAATGATAACTTGGTTCTTATTGCGATTTGTTCAGGTTCAGGACCAAGAAGTAGGGAATGATGAAAATCGCAAAGCAAGACTCCGTGTAATAAGTCCCGAAGAAAGGACCTTTGGCGCCGCCTTTGCGTGTCCGTCCGGTGAACCCGCTCTTTTCTGAGCGGAAGGATTGGCGCTAGTGTCCGGCATTGATAGTGGACACCAAGGGTACATCGTGATGGCAGCGAAGCGTCGGTTTTGGTCGACTGAAGAGAAGCGTTCCATTTGTTTACAGGCGTCGGTTCCTGGTGTTTCGGTTGCGCAGGTTGCACAGCGTTATTCGATGAATGCGAACTTGATTTTTAAATGGCTGCGTGACGCGCGGTTTGCCCCGGATGGGGAGGAGCGTCATGATGCGGTGTTTCTGCCGATGATGGTTTCCGCGCCGGTCCGAGCGGAGATGGAGGTAGCAGCGGATGGGCCACCGACATTTGGGACTGCGGTTCGTATCGAACTGGCTGGTGGTCACCAGGTTGTTGCCGAGGGTGGTTTTGATCCGGATGCTTTGGGGCGTTTGCTGAAGGTGTGGCTGTCATGATCCCGGTGCCGGTGAACACACGGGTATGGCTTGCGGCCGGTGTGACGGACATGCGCAAAGGGTTTGCCGGTCTGTCGGCTCTGGCGGAGCGTGTCCTGGGCCAAGATCCCTATTCGAGCCACCTGTTCGTGTTCCGTGGACGGCGCGGCGATCTGATCAAGATCATCTGGTGGGACGGCCAGGGGGCATGTTTGTTCGCCAAGCGGCTGGAGAAGGGCCGGTTCGTGTGGCCGTCTCCGGCGGACGGCAAGGTCGGCGTGACGGCGGCCCAACTCGCCATGCTGCTGGAAGGAATTGACTGGCGCATGCCGGCTCGGACCTGGCGTCCCCTGACCGTGGGATAGGTCCATTAAACGAAGAACTGGATCGGTTGCGGATTCCCTTTGCAGGGTGTTTCTGCTATACGATGGTCATGTTGAATGATCTTCAAACGCTGCCCGACGATCCCGCCGAACTGAAGGGCTTGGTGGGGCTTCTGGCTGGCGAGTTGAAGTCTCGCGATCTTCTGATTGAGAAGCTCAAGCACCAGTTGGCGGGCCATAACCGCCACCGTTTCGGGTCCAAGTCCGAGAGCCTGGATCAACTGCACCTGACTTTCGCCGAGGACGAAGCCATTGCCGAAGCTGCGGTGGAACAAACCGCGGCCGCCGAAGTGGAGCCGAAGCCCAGGCGCAAGCACAATCGCAAGCCGCTGCCCGCCCATCTGCCCCGCCACGACACACATCTGTCTGCGGGCGAGAGTTGCGGAGAATGCGGTGGCGAACTCAAGCCCCTGTGCGAGGATGTCACGGAAGAGCTGGAATACATCCCGGGGCGTTTTGTGGTGAACCGCATCGTGCGTCCCCGTCTGGCGTGTAGCTGCTGCGAGGCCATCGTCCAGGCTCCCTTACCGTCGCGGCCGATCGAGAAGGGCCGCCCCGGTCCGGGACTGCTGGCCCATGTTCTGGTCTCGAAGTATGCCGACCATCTGCCGCTGTACCGCCAAAGCCAGATCTTTGCACGCGACGGCATTGATCTTGAACGTTCGACGTTGGCGGATTGGGTTGGCCGATCGACGGCACTTCTCGAACCCTTGGCCGAGGCCATTGGTCGTCATGTGCGGGCGGGTCCGGCGCTGTTCGCGGATGACACCCCTGTGAAGATGCAGGCCCCCGGTTCGAAGCAAACCAAAACCGCGCGGGTGTGGGCCTATGTGCGCGACGAAAGGCCATGGGCGGGTGGAGCGCCGCCCGGGGTCTGGTATCGGTTCACCGTCGATCGCAAGGGCGACCATCCCGTCCGGCATCTGTCAGATTATCAAGGCTGGATCCATGCCGACGGCTACGCCGGGTTCAACGGGTTGTTCTCATCCGACACGGCCACGGAGATGGCCTGTGTGGCGCATGTGCGGCGCAAGTTCGTCGATGTCCATCAAGCTCAGGGCGGAGCCATCGCCGAGGAGGCGATCAAGCGCATCGCCGCGCTGTATGCCGTGGAGGAACAGGCGCGTGGCCGATTGCCCGAAGAACGGGTGGCGCTGCGGCGCGAGTACGCTACGCCTATGTTCGATGATCTGGTGACATGGCTGGATACCCAGTTGACGAAGATATCCGGCAAGTCACCGCTTGCTGGCGCGATCCGCTACGCCCTGAACCGGTTGCCGAAGGCGCGGGCCTACCTGGGCCACGGCGTTCTGGAATTGGACAACAACGCCGTCGAGCGGGCTATGAAGCCGGTGGCGCTCGGGCGCAAGAATTGGCTGTTCGCCGGTTCCGAGGGTGGTGGCAAGGCCATGGCCATCGCGTTCACCCTGATCGAAACCGCCAAGCTCAATGACGTTGACCCGCAAGCCTGGCTCACCTGGGTGCTGGACCGCATCGCCGATCACAAAATCAACCGCATCGACGAACTGCTCCCCTGGAACTTCCCCGCTCAAGCCGCCTGACTAACCGCGCGAAATATCAAGAGCCGGTTCACCGGACGGACACATTTTCAGCCCGTCTAAAGCTTTCTCTTGACATGGTACCATTTGGTTTTATATAAAATGATACCAAACGGTATTATATGAGGTTGACATGGAACAAATATCGGGACTGGAACAAATGGGGTTCCGGGCGCTTGCTGATCCAACGCGCCGGGACATTCTGCGCCTTCTTGCGAAACAGGAAATGACGATCGCCGAAGTTGCCCAAAACTTCGACATGACACGGGCGGCGGTCAAAAAGCATCTGACGATCCTGACCGAGGGCGACCTGATCTCGGTTCAGGTCGACGGTCGATCTCGCGTCAACACGCTCAACCCGCACGGTCTGAAGCGGGTATTCGACTGGTTCGGCTATTTCGATGCGTTCTGGGACAACCGCCTCACCACACTCAAATCTGAAATCGAAAAGGACTTGCAATGACCGAAACTGTCGTGACCAAAACGATCTATCTACGAGCCACACCCGCAAAGGTCTGGGACTATCTGACCGACCCCGAAAAGCTCGCCATCTGGTTTCACAAGCCACAGGCACGCATGATTGACGGTGGCTACCAACTTTTCAGCGTGGAGAGCGGAGAGATGCTGATCTGGGGTGAAATCCTTGTCGCTGAGCCCTTCACGCGCCTTGAATACACGTTTGAAGTGGCCCCCATGCACGGGCATTCCAGCACGGTTAAATGGCGCCTTGAAGAAGTCCCAGGCGGAACGAAACTCTCCCTGCGCCATGAAGGCCTACCGCAGGGTGAAGAGGCTTTCGGCCTCACCCTCGCCCTCGACAAAGGCTGGGACGAACACCTCGGCAGTCTCCGTGCACCTCTGAACGAGGCATAGAACCTGGCATGCGACCTCATCCTTTCTGGATGGGGTCGCTTTTCATCTCTCCCCCCACACCCTGCTCAAAAAGTGCATTTAATATTCGAATAAATTTCCAGGTTGAAGTCTTTCAGAGATTTAAAATGTTCTTACTCAATTTTTGAAATGTATTTTGACAAGGAAATTTCAATGAATGCGAGCAAATTACTGCTTGGCTCAGCCCTGCTGTCTGTCCTGGGTGCCTGTGCCTCTCAACCTGATGATATCGCGGCCTCTTCCGTCTCTCCGTTGCAATATCGTGAATATACCTGCGAGTAGTTGAGTTTTGAGGCGATCCGCATTTCCAACCGCACGAATGAGCTCTATGGCCAGCTGGAGAAGAAGGCCGACAATGACGGGGCGCAGATGGCGGTGGGCCTGATCCTGTTCTGGCCGACGCTGTTCTTCCTAGAGGGCGGTGACGGGGCCCAGGCCAGCGAATATGCCAAGCTGAAGGGCGAACGCCAGGCGGTTGAACATCAAGCCATTCTGAAAGAGTGCAGCATCAGCTTCCCCGACAGCCCGGAAGTCGTCGCGGCCCGTCGCGCCGCTGAAGAGGAAGCCGCGCGTAAACAGGTTGAACAGAATAAAAAGAAGTGGAACTGAGAGCAGATCACCCCCGGTCAAAACGCGCTGACATTCCGCTCAGCGCGTTTCTGGGCGGCGATGCGGAATGGGGCATTCGGGGCACCGAAGCCTTTGTAGCCGGGCCCGCGTTCTACCACTTCAATGAAAACGCCCCCGATCGTGTTTCGGGCATAAAACTGAAAGAACTGTGCCCCGTCGCTCTCTTCGTCATAGAGGATATGCGCGGATTTCAACTGTTCCAACAGGTGCGGTTCAACATCGAACCGCGCGGACAGGTCGGCATAGTAGTTGTCAGAAATCGGCAGGGTTTTCAGACCCGCCGCGGTAAGAGTCCGCGCCGCCCGCATTATGTCGTCCGTGGCAAAGGCAAGATGTTGGACCGCACTGCCCTGACGGCGCGCTGCAAAAGACCCGGCAAGTGTCCTGTGGCTTTCCGCCCCGTTCAATGTGATGCGGGTTCCCCCACTCACACTTTCCACCGCCTGACTGCGGACCAGGCCATCTGGGTCAACAACATCCAGCATCGGTGTCTTTTGCATATCAAAGATGGACGTGAAGAAAAGAGACCAGCTTAACATGTCCTCATAGCCCATGGTTTGAGCCACATGATCAATTGAACGCAGAACCGGTGCTTCATCTTCCAAACGGGTTGGCTGCATATCGAACTCAACCTGCCAGACGTCGGAAAGGTCGGATTGCCCATCAATGAAATGAAACACGGAGCCGCCAAGCCCGCGTATGGCAGGGATCGCAAGTTCGCCGGGCCCCAACGGCTGGTCAAAGGGTTTCGCGCCAAGCGCGGTCGCCCGGGCAACTGTATCGGCCGCCGAGCTCACATGCAGACCGATATCGCAGACCGACAGCCCACGCCCCTCCCTTACCTCAGCGGCATGCCCCTCTGTTTCAGCATTGATGACAATTCGGATTTCTCCCTGGCCCCAGACCGAAACGGATTTGTTTCTGTGGGTGCCGATTTGCTGAAAACCCAATTGATGTAATTGTTGAGAAAGTTGGTCAACCTCCTCACCCCGGGCCGCAAATTCAATGAACTCAACCCCTTCAATTTCAATACGGGGCGGGATGGCAGGCATGTCAATTCTGGTTTCCGGTTCCGCCAAACGGACGTCATCCATCAGGGCCATCAACGAGCGATAGCCATCCATGGCAACTGTTTCCGGACGGCCACCCCGAAACTGGTCATTGAAGATCTCCAGACTGACGGGGCCGCTATAGCCGCTCGCCATGACAGCGCGCATAAAGCCGGTGACATCAAGATCGCCTTCACCCGGCATGTTTCGAAAATGGCGGGACCAGTACAGCAGGTCCATATCAATCGCGGGCGCGTCAGCCACCTGAACAAAAAAGATCTTGTCGCCCGGCACTGTCCTTATTGTCTCGGGGCTCAATCCCCGCCCAAGCGTATGAAAACTATCTACGATCAGACCGATATTTGAGTGGTCAGAACGGCGAACAATTTCCCAGGCATCACGATGATCATTAACATGTCGACCCCAGGCCAAAGCCTCATAACCCACTTTAAGACCGCGCGTGGCCGCCCTCTCCCCAAGTTCAAACAGGTCTGCAGCCGCCCGATCAATCCCGCCAAGAGAGGCAGGGTGAACCGACGAGCAGATCAGCATCAGGTTCGTACCCAGTTCCTGCATAAGGTCGAACTTGCGTTCAGCACGATCAAAGGCCTTCTTGCGCAATAATTCCGGTAAACATTCAAAATCCCGAAATGGCTGAAAAAGGGTAATCTCCAACCCGTGGTCCCGCACCACTTGTCCAATTTCCCTTGCTGATCCGTCATGGGCAATAAAATCCTGCTCAAAGATTTCTACCCCGTCGAAACCGGCCGCCGATATAGCCGCGAGTTTTTCAGGCAAAGTTCCGGAAATCGAAACAGTGGCAATAGATGTTTTCATGCCACGGCGCCCGGAATGGCCAGCCAGATACCGCCCTGACTATGCGAGTCAAAAGCCGTATCAATAAAGCGAACCCCTTCCGCCCCGTCATCTACCCTGGGAAACTCTAACCGTGCCTCTGGCGGATGAAGGCCGTCGCGACGGGTGGCACAGGCCAAAGCAAATTCCGTGTAAAGGTTCGCCCATGCCTCAATGATGCCTTCCGGAAATCCTCTACCCGCGCGGACGAGGCGCTCTACATGTTTTGAAACACCGTGCCCGTGTCCACGCGAAATCACCCGATCCGGTTCGCCAAATCGGTTAAGCTTGAGGCGTTCGGCATTCTCCAGATCCCATTCGATCCCTCCTTCAGATCCAAAGATCCGCAGGCGCAGCCCCCCGCGATTGCCCGGTGCCTGACGGGTGGCCATCAGCGTACCCGGCACATCGCCCTCAAACCGCGTTGACATTAAAACCGTGTCTTCAAGAGGCTTGGGGCTGCCACAGACATGCATATCGGCGCGCAGATGCGTCATGCGTAATCCGGAAACAAAGCTTGCCAGATGGGCGGCATGGGTCCCGATGTCACCGGTGCAGCTTGTCTTGCCCGACCTGGCCGGATCCAACCGCCATTTCACATGGGCAGCCTCGCCGGCGTCGGGCGGTGTCATCCAGTCCTGCATAAACTCCACGTGGATCTGGTTGATTTTGCCTACACCTCCATCGGCCACGATTTCTTTCGCCTGCCTGATCATCGGAAAGCAGGACATGACATAGCCGACAGCAAAAACAAGGCCCGTTTCCACGGACAGTTTGCAAAGTTGATCGGACTCTGTCGGATCATTTGTCAGCGGCTTATCACACATGACATCAATACCGTTCTTCAGGAAAACCGATGCTGCATCAAAATGCACGTGATTCGGTGTGGTAATCATGACGGCATCAACGCCGTCAGGACGCGCAGCCTCGGCCTTTGCCATGGCTTCGAAGGATGTGTAGCTGCGCCCCGGATCCAGGTGCCATTCGGCCCCCCGTTCCGCCGACCGCACAGCATCGGATGACAGTGCACCCGCCACCACCTCCCACCTGTCGGTCAGGCGGGCCGCCATGGCCTGCGTCGCGGAAATTCGTCCTCCACCAACAACACCAAGCCGCAACCGACGCGTTTGCGTCGGAAAGGGGCCATCAGGGCTAAAGTCATTGCGCAGTATTTTCTCAGTCATTTTACCTCTCACTCCGGCACCGGTGCGCCATTCGGCAACATCTCAACCGCCAGAAACACACTTGGTGTAATGGTTTCAAACTGATGCCAGGGATAATTACCTTCGTCATCGAACATGGGTTTGTGTGTTACGCCCGGCGCCATGACCTCTTCAAGATACAGAGTGTCGAGAGACCGTTCCCGACATTGCTGCATCTTTCCAATGCCAACGATTTGGGTATGTACCTCCCGGAACCCGGGCACAGGACAAAATGGATGATCCTTATGTAGGCCAACGTTCAAAGGGACGGAGGCTGAGTGATACAGGGTCAAACCGATTTGTCCCAACCAGACCTTTGGCGACATATAGTGTTCGACACCCCTCAGCCGCTCTTCCTGTCTCACCTCAAACGCCGATGGCCAGGTTTTTCGAATACGAGCAAGCAGTTCAACTTCATCGTCATGTGCATCAAAACCGTCTATCAGGATGCAGGCCTCTACGTTCCTAAGCACTGTATCCTGAAGGATCGCTGAACACAGCGGATCCAGCGTCTGTTCTTCGACCCGGACAGGACTACGGCCGACATTCAGCACAATGCTGCGCCCTGAAAGTGAGAAGCTCTTTTCTCCAGTTACAAGACGCAATCCAAAGAATGGTTGTCCGATGGCGACTGTCTCAACCGACATGGTATTACCCTTCGCTTACCCTGGAAATTTTTGACAACAACGGTCGGGGTCTGTCGCACCTGCTCTCAATTGTCTGATAGGCCCCGGCGGCCGGTGCCCGCTCTATCGCATCCATTACTTCAGATACATGGAAGGCAAGGGCGCCACTTGCCCTTGGTTGCCGGCCGTTTTGAACCGCATATGCAAGGTCCAGCAGGCCAACACCCCGGCTGTCCTGATTGAAATCAAAATGATCGTCCGCAATCAGCCAATCTTCCCGACCGGTAGGTCTCGGTTGATGAGTCCAGCGAGCCGACTCTCTTGTGCGGTAGAGAACGTCGCCCTGAAAGATATTCGCGCCATGCACAGGGTCAGGGTCGGGGATACAGATTGTCCCCTCCTCCCCGTAAATTTCGAAACGCGGGGTCTCGCTGTCCCAGATATCAAAGCTCATCGTCATATCCCCGATGACACCGCTCTCAAACTCCAGCAGGCTGAGAGAATGGGTGTTCACCTCCACCGGCATCATCTCCCCATTCCTTGGGCCATTCTCAATCATCCGCACTGGAAAGGTCCTGCGGCCCAGTCCGGCAACACGCTTGATTGGTCCAAGGCAAAACACCATGGCGGTCAGGTAATAGGGGCCAAGGTCGAGCAGCGGCCCCCCGCCCCTTGCATAGTAGAAATCCGGATTGGGATGATGCCGTTCGGTTCCATGCGTGCCAACATGGGCAAACACGCCGGTCGGTGCCCCAATCGCGCCTTCATCCAGAAGGCGGCGCACAGTCTGCCAGCGCCCCCCAAAAAAGGTATCCGGCGCGTTCCCGACCAAAAGGCCCTGATCTTTTGCCAGATGCAGCAGATCAAGACCATCGCTTAACCGGGTCACAAACGGCTTTTCTGCATAGACATGTTTTCCCGCCTGCAAGGCGGCGCGACTGACCTCCGCATGGGCGGAGGGAACGGTCAGGTTCAGGACGCACTCGATGGTTGGATCTGTTATGATGTCTTCAGGGGTACAAGCGCGTTTAATGCCGTATTGCTTGGCTTTCGCCTGACTTTCCGACAGATCTAGACTGGCACAGGCAACGATATCCAGTTCTGCGTGGGCCTGACATGTTTTCAGATAGATATCACTGATCCGGCCACATCCGATCAAACCGATGCGGAATGGTGTTTCTCTGACCCAGGCTTCGCCAAATGCACTCATCTTTCAGCCACAATATGTGATGGGGAGAGTGCCCAAACCACTCTCATGTCCCAAGTATCAATGGCTCAATCAATAATGCAAGATATTATTAAAAATATCAGATATTATTGATCAACCCAGACGAATTGTTTCTCCATTTTCTGCCGCCTTCTGGATGGCCTCTATCACCCGCAAAGAGAGATAACCCTGCATTCCGGATACAACGGGTGAAGCATCACCCAGAATCACGTCCCGAAAATTGAGAATCTGATTCACCAACGGATCTGTCGCTAACCGCGGTGTTGCAGTTGCTGAAATGGGCGACCACCAATCGGGCTCGCCATTGCCATGTTTCCACAGCCTGAGATCTGGCACGGAAAGAGAACCCTTCGACCCCCCAATCTGATAACAACTTTCCTGGGTAACCGGATAAACCGGATATTCACCTGAGGTCAGTTCCCAACTCCACGGTGCGGCAATGCTGTCAGATACTGTCACCGTGCCGACAGCACCGGTCGCAAACTCCAGTAGTGCGGCTGCAATATCTTCGTTTTCAAACCCCCGAATAGAACGCCGGGCAACCGCCCGCACAGAGAGCACCTCACCACATAAATATCTCATCAAGTCGACGTCATGGACGAGGTTCACCGAGATAGGCCCCGCTCCCTTTTGTTTTCGCCAGTCGGCCTGATCAAAATAACTATCGGGTTTATAGAACCAGCAGGTTGCCTGAACACCGCGAACCTCCCCTATCTCCCCCGCATCGATGAGTGCCTTTGCCTGCTGGATCAGGGGATTGTGGCGTCGATGATGCCCAACAAGAAGCGGAACCTGCGCTTTGTCAGCGGCATCAACGAGTTTCAATGCTTCGGCCGAGTCCGTGGCAATGGGTTTTTCAACCAGGACGGGACAACCCATCGAGACACAGGCCAAACCCTGTTCAACATGAAGCGAATTTGGAGTTGATAGGATGACCCCATCGACACCACCCGCAGACAACATGTCCTCTAGCTTGTCAAAGCACGGTACACCCTGATTTTCGGCAAGACTTCGACCGCTTTTCTCTGGTTCGACAATGGATACCAGTTTGACGCCGGCACCCTGACGGATCGCTTCTGCGTGGCGCTGTCCAACCAGACCAAATCCAGCGATTGAGAGGCGAATGTCTGTCTCCATTCGGTACTTCCTTGCTATTTTAATGAAACGAAGAGGCACGGACAGTTTCCACAGCCCCGCCAACAAATGAATTAATATCAGATATTTTTCTTTTTAACAGAAATAAATTATGATTTTATTGCCCGGCCGCAAAATGCTAAATCTCATACAAACTGACGGTGTAACTGAGCCCATGAATCCCCCTTCAAGCACACTTGGCACGACGATCTATCAACAGATCAAGAGGGATATCATATTTGGCGCACTTGAACCCGGCGCAAAACTGAAACTGGAATCGCTGAAAGCACGATATGAAGCCAGCTTGTCCACTTTGCGGGAGACGCTGAACAGGCTCGCCAGCGAAGGCTTTGTCGAAGCGCCGGAACAGCGTGGCTTCCTGGTCAAACCCGTGTCTGCGGCCGATCTCGTGGAAATTGCCAATCTGCGAGTGCTGCTTGAGTGTCATGCGCTTGGACTTTCAATACAAAATGGTGATGCGGATTGGGAGGGCAGTCTGGTCGCATCCCACCACAAGCTGCACCTTATGGAAAAGAAAATGTTGGCGGGTGATACCTCTGTTACGGAAACCTGGAAAAGATATGACTGGGAATTTCATCTGGCACTGATCCAGGCCTGTGATTCCCGCAACCTGCTGGACCTGCATGCAACCCTGTTTGATAAGTATCTCCGCTATCAGATGCTTGTGCTTACCTATCGCGGTGAAGAAGCAGTCAGAGAGCACCGAATGATGTTTGACGCCGCGCTTGAACGCGATATCGATGGCGCGAAACAGATCCTGAAAACCCATATCGAAAATGGCCTTGCCCATACGCTGAATGCGATGGAAATCGATCAAACGCAATAAGACACCCGGGATGGAAATATGGAACCGTTGAACTTTGCGGCGATCGGACTGGATCATCGCCATATCTATGATCAGGTGGCCCACATGCTGGACAGTGGCGGCGTGTTCAAAGGGTACTGGACAGAGGGTGAGCCCGGAACGTTGGACGGATTTATCAAGCGCTTTCCAGATGCGGAACGCCATCGCGACCGGCGCGCGATCCTTGACGATGTCAGCATCAACCTGATCCTGATTTCAGCAATACCCGCCGATCGGGCAGCCCTGGCAATCGAAGCCATGGAGCATGGCAAGGATGTCATGGTGGACAAACCAGGCTGCACAACGCTGGAAGAATTGCAGGCCATCAAGGAAGTCGCAGATCGTACGGGTCGGATCTGGTCGGTGAATTTTTCTGAACGGTTTCAGGTTCCAGCCGTTACCCGCGCAGCAGAACTGGTGGCGGAAGGTGCCATTGGCAAGGTCGTCCAAACCCTTGGAATGGGCCCTCACCGATTGAACCGCGCAACCCGCCCAGACTGGTTCTTTAAAAGAGATCGGTATGGCGGAATTCTTACTGATATCGCCTCTCACCAAATTGATCAGTTTCTGTACTTTACGGGCACGACTGCAGCGGACATTACCATGGCGCGGGTGGAAAACTTTGCTAACCCCGATGATCCGGAGTTGCAGGACTTTGGCGAATTATCACTCTCCAATGACGAGGCTTCCGGATATATCCGAGTCGACTGGTATACACCTGACGCATTGCCCAATTGGGGTGATGGACGGCTCTTTCTGCTTGGTACAGAAGGGACGATCGAGTTGCGAAAATACTGTGAAATTGGACAGGATGGAACTGAAGCCAGAACAGACAATCTTTATCTGGTGAATGGAACACGCTGTGAATACATCGATGCAAGCGGCACATCCCTGCCATATTTCGACGCCTTTATCCGCGACATCAGGGAACGAACGGAAACATCGATGACACGCCAACATCCATTCACCGTTATGGAGCTAGCTATCAAAGCGCAGACAATGGCCGAAGGCAGAAAAAATACATGACACAGAAACGACGCGTTGCAATTGCCGGTGCAGGCATTGGTGCCCTTCACCTCAACGGATACAAAAAACTGTTGGATAGATACGAGGTCGCGGTAATTTGTGACCTGAATGCCGAACGCGCCGCATCACTGGCCGATCAGGTTGGGGCCTCGGTCTCAACGGATCTTGAGGCAGTGATCGCAGACCAATCGATCGATATCCTGGATAATTGTCTGCCACCGACGATGCACGAAGATGTTGCAATCAAGGCGATGCACGCTGGCAAGGACGTCATTCTTGAAAAACCAATCGCGGCTTCACCCAGTGGTGTTAATCGTTTACATAGTGTCGCCTCGGAAACCGGACGCACCATCTCACCCGTTTTTCAATATCGCTATGGCAAAGCCATGGAACAGGTGCAGGCTGTTCTGAATTCCGGTTTCGCCGGTCGTCCCCTTGTTGGATCGATGGAAACGCACTGGAACCGTGGACCCGACTATTACGCTGTGGAATGGCGCGGCAAAAAGGCCACAGAAATCGGCGGCGTCATTCTGGGGCATGTCATTCACATGCATGACCTGGCATGCGAGATTATGGGACCAATTGAAAAACTTTCAGCGATGCTTGCGACCCGGGTGAATGAAATTGAGACCGAGGATTGCGGCGCGATACAGATGCAAATGAAGTCGGGTGCGCTTGTGAGCAGCTCTGTGACACTTGGCGCGGCGACAGACGTTACCAGCCTTCGTTTTTTATTCGAAAATGTAACCATGGAGAGTGGATCTTCGCCCTATGAACCTATGGAAGGCGGTTGGACCTTTACCGCAAGGGGCGATGCAGATCAGGCCGAACTGGATCGCATTACATCCACGGTGGAAAAACCACTGTCCGGGTTTGCCGGATATCTTTCAGCATTTGCGGATACATTGGATGGCACCACCTCAAACGATCGGCCCAAGGCAGTAACGCTGGACGACGGTGCACGGTCAATTGCCGTGGCCGATGCAATCTATCGATCCAGCCAGTCTGGTCAGGTTGAAAACGTATAAGCGCTCAAGGGCAGCGTACCCCGGATCGTCGGAACCCAGTCAAGTATCAGGCAGGTTTGCGCGGCAGTAAATCCTAAAATCAGTCATAGACTCCAATGCACCCTCACTGAGCAGACCGTCCAGTCGCATCAGGCATTCCAGACCCGTTCGGGCAATCTGTTCAGGGTTCTGATCGATGACATAGTCAATCACGCGTCGGCGCAATAGATCCTGGCTGATATCTGTGAGTTCGTGAGCAACACAGATAACATCCTCACCCCGACCTTCCGCCTCCAGGGCCAGTGATACGGCCGCATCCGCTACACCCGCGTCATATACAGCGACCAGATCCGATGTTTCGTCAATCGCGTTTCTTGCACGACTAATGGTTTCGCTTCGGGTGGCAACCGACAGCACGCGATCCTCTACCACAAGACCGGAGAACTCTCTCTGCAAGAGCATACGGCACGCATCTACCCTTTCCTTCTGACCTGAATAGCCGTGTCCGGACCAGAAGATCAGAATGGTTCCCTTTTCCCTCAACGCGGTCCCCAACATCACCGCTGCGGTGCGCCCTGCCATACGGTTATCGGTTCCGACAAATGCGTGACGCCCACCGCCTTGAAGATCACTGACAAGCGTTACCACCGGGATTTTGCTAGAGACTTCATCCACGGCCGCTTGCACAATCTGGTCTTGAAACGGCACAATCAACAACCCGTCGCAATCCTCTGCTGTTGCGAGGATCTCGTTCGCCGTGCGGCTTGCATCATCATGCGCAACGAAGTTTCGTTCGAGGATGACCCGATTTGCGTGCAGTTGGGCAGCCCGATGAAGTGCCTCACTTAAATGAACAGAAAACGGTGCGCGTTTTCGCGCGATGATCGCCCGATAACGTCGGTGGCTTGAATAGAGTTCGGGCAAATGCCGGTTCAGTCCCAGGTCCCGCGCAGCGTCTAGCACCTGCTTTACCGTTCGCGGGGACACATTTCCCCTTTCATTCAGGACACGGTCGACGGTCGCAATGCCCACCTTTGCGTGAGCAGCGATATCTTCAAAACGAACACCTTTCTTGCGACCTCTGGGCATCCGACTTCTCCGCCAAACTCCGTCTCATGATGATATTTAATCATCTTCGCCTTATACGGATTGAACAAGGGTCAATAGAGTGAAGACACAACAGCCACGACAGAAACAGCAAAAACATGTCACTTGAAAAACCGGACTGGTATCGGGCACCCATCGATAGAGACCAACTGCGCATGCTGACCAAACGGCGTGATGGTCCGGGTCTTATCTGGTTTGGTGTCTGGCTTGCGCTGCTCCTGTTCAGTGGGGGGCTTGCCTGGTTCCTGATGGGAAGTTGGTGGGCAATACCGGCATTCCTTGTATTTGGTACTCTTTATGGATTTGCAGAATCCATCGCCCATGAATGCAGCCACTCAACAGCCTTTAAATCCAAACGTCTTAATGAAGGTATCTATCTGTTCGTCAGTTTTCTTCTGTTCAAGGAACGTACGTATCACCGCTGGATGCACGGGCGACATCACACGCACACTATAATCAAAGGGCAGGACCCGGAGATCCAACACCCCCAGCCGATAAACCTGGTGAGATTCTTTGCTCTGGAGCCCTTGCGTCTTACCAGCACATACCACTTCTTCACTGTTCTGATGTCCCATTCGCTCAATCGGCCCGTTCGAAATGCAACGGCATGGATACCACGTGGCAAGCACAAAAAGATGTTCTTTTGGTCCCGGATACAGCTGACAACCTATCTCTCGGTTCTTTGCGCAATTGGCTGGTCACAAAGTTGGGCCTTGCTTCTGCTCTTCCCGGCGCCTCGCTTTTATGGGGCGATTGTACAAACGCTTTTTTCATCCACCCAGCATACGGGCCTTGCCGAGAATGTGGAAGATCACAGACTAAATTCCAGAACCATCCTTCTTGGTCCCGTTGGTCGGTTTCTTTATTGGAACATGAACTATCATCTGGAACATCATATGTATCCCACGGTTCCGTTCCATTCCCTGCCCCGACTTCACGAAGAGATAAAGCACCATTGCCCGCCTCCTTGCCATGGCATGCTGGGCGCGTATCGCGAATTATTACCTATCATATGGAATAAACGCCAAAATGCGTCCAGTGCTGACAAGCGAGAAGTTCCGGCCTAGCAGGACTTAGAACCCGCCGGCGGTTTCGCACAGATCGTCTTTAGCCGAAGATCTTTGCAAAAACGGGATAACACTGTCGAAAGCCCTTTTCAAAATCGCCGTCACCCGGGTGGTAAACACTCTCATAGGAAATGGATCCGCTGTAGCCGTCGGCCTTCAAAGCATCGGATAATGGTTGAAACTGATCCGCCAACATCCCCTCTCCCATCGGGCGAACCTCCAGGGTCGCGCGCGGCGTATCCACATAAACATCCTTTATGTGGACATGACCGATATAGCCATCTTTCAGTTCCTCATACCCATCCGGAAAGGCTGTCTCATGGCTGTAGCAGGAATTGGCAGGATCCCACAGCACCTTCAAAACATCTTTCGCATCCAGGTCATCAATCAGCCGGCGACCGGTCCAGCAAGAATGCACCATGGTGCCATTTCCTGTTTCAACATGAAGGGTCACACCGGCTTCCCTTGCCAATTCAACAGCCGGTGCAACCAGGGGCAGAAGCGCTTCCCAGGCCCCCTTCGCCACATTCCATTGCTCAGCACCGTTGTAGCCAAAAAGGATCATTTCTTTTCGACCCGACATGATACGGACAAGATCACAGTCAAACTCATGCGCCATGTCGATGCAGCGCTTTAAACCATCCATATGTTTCTGGTGCAACGGATCGTCGACCTTTGTCGTCATCGGCATACCGGCGAAGTTGTGCCGGGAAATGGAACTGACCGTCTTTCCATGAGCAGTCACAATGTCCTTGACGCGCTTGGTTTCCGAACGATCAAGATCTCCAACTTCCTTGTCCCAAAGGAATTGCAGCTCTGCATACTCAATACCGAATTCATCCATGACAGAAACAGCATGTTCAAAATCGCGACTGATGCCGTCTGTAATCACGCCCAGCTTTGGCATTTCACACACTCCTCAACATCAAGAACGACGGTATTCAGAACCGACAATTTCTTCCAGGACCCGCGTCACAGTCCAGTTATCAGCCTTCGGATATTTGGTAATTCCGGCCTGAAACATCTGCATCGCCGCACTGGCCATAAACACGGGCACACCCATCTCGCGGGCATGGTCATTGTTGATTGTCAGATCCTTATACATGGTCGCTATTGCACTGCCGGTCCCCTCAAATGCCCCATCCATGACCTTCTCCAGCGCATTTGAAACCAGCGGCGCCCCCCCGGAAGATGTGGAGACAACCTTGTGAAATACCTCTGCATCCACACCCGACTGAGCGGCTAGAACAGCGGCCTCAAACGTTGCTGAAAACATTGCACCCAACAGCCCTTGCAAGCACGCCTTGACCGTTTGACCGGTACCTGGATCTTCACCCACATGTTGAATGTTCTCTCCAACAGCCTGAAGTACATCCATGTTTCGATCCAGGACCGATTTGGGTGCCGCGGCCATCATCGTCAGCGTCCCTGCCTGGGCTCCCGGATAGCCGCCAGAGACCGGTGTGTCGATCAGGTCGATACCAGTCCCTTTCAATCCTTCTGCTAATAAGACAGCTTCTGATGGTTTAATTGTCGCGGACAGAATAATGGTTGCGCCTGGCCGCATGGAGGAAGACAAGCCCCCGTCCCCCAGGATTACCGACTCAGCATCGGCACCCGCCATGACCATAACAAACACGGCATCACATTTGGCGCCAATCTCTGCGGTTGAGGTGGCGTCCCTCACCCCCTCGGAAACCATCTGGCCATGGCGCACCGGATCAACATCACGGCCCCATGTTTCAAATCCCGCTTTCAGGCAATTTCGGACAAGCCCGCTTCCCATATCACCCAGTCCGATTACGCCAACGATCTTCTTGCCGGCACCCATGACCACCCTCCATTCCGTTGCTGACCACCCTCCTACCGGAACACTAAGTTTGCGGTCATGCTCGGTTCCCCGCAAATTGCAACCTGATCAAAAACAATCAGGCCCCGGACGGGCAGAAGGCACCGTTTTACAACAGGATTGACACGAAGGACGGCCAAATCAGAAGCACGCTCAACGCCAATATCTGGATCATGATGAATGGCAGGAAGCCCCGGAAGATGTCCGTGAGGGATATATGGGCCGGTGCCACCGATTTCAGATAGAAGGCAGCTGGACCAAATGGCGGACTGAGGAAACTGACCTGCATGTTCATACAGAACACGACACCAAACCAGATTGCGACATGCTGTGGTTCAAGCGTTCCGAAGAAACCGATTTCCTCAATCGGCAGTCTTTGAACGATTGGCAGAAAGACCGGGATAATCAGAAGAACAATCCCCACCCAATCCATGAACGCCCCCATAAAGAGCAGAATCACCATCATGGTCAGGATCACAAGCATGGTCGGCATCTCACTACCGACGATCAGGTTCGCGATGAAGGTTGGTCCGCCCGCAAGGGTATAGGCGCCCGCCAACGCGGCAGCCCCGATGGTCACCCAAATGATGGTGCCGGTTGACCGCAAAGTCCGCATCAAACTGTCCCACAGAAGGCCAACAGACGCCTCACCCCGCAACAGGGCAATGATGAAGACGGCCAATGCGCCCATACCGGCGGCCTCGGTAATTCCGGTAATGCCGCCATAGATCGAGCCCAGGACAACACCAATCACGGTAAATGGCGGGACCAGGCCCTTCCCATGTTCCCAGCCAAGGCGCGCCCTTTCCTTTCCAAACACGAACCTAGCAACAAGGGCGAGCACGATCGCCGCCCCCCCCAACCACGGAAGATGTTCTGGCGTTCCCAGAGTAATTGGGTCAACGCCTTCCTCCACAATCGCGTTCTGTCCGGTCACTGTGAAAAACAGGGCACGCAGGAAAAGCAGTGCAAAGACACCGGACCCCAGAATCGAGAGGAATGCACCGAAATACCCCAGTTTGTTGATTCCCGTGGGCTCGCCCGGTTGCGGATCTGCCAAGGGTGCATCTTGCGGGTTCAACTGGGTCCGTACGACGATATAAAGGATAATCAAACTGGCCAGCATAAAGCCCGGCAGGAAGGACGCCGTAAACAGCGCCTTAATGGATGTTTCGGTGATGAGGCCAAAAATGATCAGAACGATCGAAGGCGGGATCATCGTACCCAGCGAACCAGAGGCGCAAATTGTTCCGATAGCGAGGTTCTGGTTATATCCGAGACGCAGCATCTGCGGCAGCGCTATCAGACCGAGAAGGACAACCTCCCCCCCAATAATACCGGACATCGCCGCCATAATAACCGCCATCAAGGAGGTAACGATGGCAACACCACCACGCACCCGTGAAAGCCAGAAATCCAGAGAGTCATACATTTGCTTCGCGATACCGGATCTCTCCAGAAGGGCCGCCATGAATATAAATAACGGGACCGATATCAGGACATACTCCGTCATTAGATCGAATATTTTTTGCGTTAAAATATAGAGAGGTCCAGTACCGGGCCGTCCGGTCAGCAACCCCTCCCCAAAACTTAACGGATTGAAAATCAGACCCGGTTCAAATTTCATGACGAGCACAACGAGCGCCAGGGTCGCAGACGCGAAGCCAAGCGGCATGCCGATGCCCAGAAGCAGAATCAGGCCGAGAACAACGACCAGAGAAATCGTACCTGCATCCATTAACTGTCGCCCTTCACTGCACGTTTGATTGCTTCAAGTTCTTCGGCATCCGGCTCGTCCGTATGCTTCTCCGGTTCAACATTCCAGTCAGCAATCAGATTGGCGACTGCCTGTAACGCGACCAGTGCCATGATGATCAGGATCATCGGCTGCACGGTTGCAGGAATGGGGGGATCGAACGCCGTTCCAAACATTTCCCATTTATAGAATTTGGTGACAAAGACCTGCTTGTAGCTGCCGTAAATCATGAAGGTTGCAAAGAGAACGATGCAAAAGACCGAAATACAGTCGAAGACGCGCTGCAGCCATCGCGGCGCAATATCATACAGCAGGAATATCCGAATGTGACTGCGCTGCTGCATGCCGTAAAGCCCGGAGCAAAGGAACACAAAACCAGCCAGCCAGAGCGTTAGTTCATTGGCCCAAAGTGTTGGTGCCTCAACAGCGTAACGCAAAACCACCTCGTAAAGCATGACGAGGGTTGCAGAGATAATCATGATCATGGTCACGCGCCCGATAAAAAGCGCGATACGGTCAATGGGTTTCCACCCTTGAAACTCCATGTTGTAAACACGGAGGTTCATTGCCCCGAGCACAAATATTATGGGCAATGCAACCAGGGCCGTCCAATCAATCGGGTCGGCAAACCCGCCAAACAGGCCCGCCATCTCTGGCGTTACATCTTTACGCAGATGCAGGGCCGAAATCTGGTCAAACGAACTCTGCGTACCAGGCGGCAGAAAATCCAGGATATAGGCTGGTGCGTGCCATACAGCCCAGCCGGCGCATAGCAGGAACAGTGCGGGATACATCCATTCCCAGAATCCACCATGTTGTTTGTCCACTGCGATTCCCCCCCCAGGTTCACAAGCCCATGAAAACGAATGATAAAGAATAAAACGTGCTATTCAATTGCCGCATAAGACGTTAAGCCCAGAAAAACACGGCGGAGCACAGAGGCCCCGCCGC
This sequence comes from Alphaproteobacteria bacterium, assembly GCA_963691885.1. Lineage (GTDB taxonomy): Bacteria > Pseudomonadota > Alphaproteobacteria > UBA8366 > Aestuariispiraceae. The sequence continues at coordinate 3,782,222 of OY829843.1, read as the reverse complement.
ATTGATCAGGTTTAACCTGTCATACCAGATTATTCCTTCATTGCACCCATACCGACCAGGAAGTCGATATGACTTTTCAGAAGGGCTTTGGATTCCGGCGTGGTCGCAAACTCTGTCCAGCCGGCTTTAACAGCAGCACGGAATTTGGCCAGTTCTTCAGGTGACCACTCATAAAGGGTCACACCCTTTTCACGCAGAGCAATACTGTTCTGGTTGTTTTTCACTTCGTTGATCGACGCGTTATGCATCGCAAGGCTGTCCATCGCAACGGTCATGATACGCTTGTGATGGTCCGGCATTGCTTCCCAAACATCGGTGCGGCATGCCAGGTGATCAGCAGGCATTGAGTGGAAGCCAGGATAGTTGGTGTGCTTTGCAATGTCGTACAGGCCCAGACCAATGTTGTTGGTCAGGTTAGCGGCATCAGCACCATCGATGATTCCGGTTTCAAGCGCGGTAAAAATCTCGTTGAAATCCATCACGATCGGTGATGCCCCAAGGTTTGCGAACACCAGCGTTGCAAGGCCGGGAGGGGAACGGAATTTCCAGTCCTTAAAGTCGTCGACACCGCGAATTGGGCGGGTAGAGGAAAGTGACTCAGGACCTGGGATCCACCAGCCAACAAACTGCATGTTGTGATCGTTGTAGAGATCATTCAGGGCGTCACGACCGCCGCCGTGCAACAGCCAAGCCATCTGCTGATACGGGTTTGAGTATCCACCCATCAGGTCGCCAGCGAACTGGAACGCCGGGTTTTTACCGGTCTGATACCCACCACCGGTCATGTCGCAATCCAGAATACCGGTCGCGGCTGCATCGAATGTCTCAGCAGATTTCACAACCGAAGAGGAATAGAACATCTCAACCTGAATTTCGCCATTGGACATCGCCTGAATATCGTCGATGTATTTGGCAGCCATTTGACCGGAAAGTGTTTCCGGCGAGAAGTGAGTCTGAATGCGGAGTTTGGTTACGGCATGCCCGTCCGCGAGAGCAGCACCAGCAGTCAAGGCCACGGCGCCGATTGCGGCCGCAGCAACTTTCATCATTTTCATAAATTTCCTCCCTGTTACAAAGCGTCCGGCCGGTCTTTAGTGCCGCACCTTCTGGACGATTGAATGGTAGCGTAGCAACAGTTCTTAAAAACAGCAAATTTGATTTTTTTTGATCATAATTATCACGACAATTCCTGACCACCGCTGAAACCAAACAACAAAAGCTCAATTCTGGAAGGCAAGAATTGATTGTTCACAAATGAAATTCCTTAGATAGTTTTATCACTGTGTTTACATTGATTTTAGGGATCCCTGCCCTAAGGCTGTAACAGCGCTCAATGTCCCCTGAAAAGGAAAGACATCTTAAAATGACACTCTATTCCACAGAGAATTTTGACGAGAATGGAATCGCTACCCCCCTGCCCGTTATGTCAGAAAAGGATGCCGGACACTGTTTTGAACGAATAACCCGGTTCAGAAACAGCTATCCAAAAGACTCGGACACCGCTCTTCATATTGGCCCGCATTATCTGTTTCCCTGGTTGCTGGATATCGCCAGAAGCCCGGCTGTTATCGACCCGGTCTCTGAAATTCTGGGGCCGGATCTCTTGATTTGGGGCAGTCAGTTTTTCAACAAGGATGCCGACGACGGTCACTATGTCAGCTGGCATCAAGACGCGACCTATTGGGGGCTCGAACCGCATACGGTGGTCGCCGCATGGATCGCGTTTAGTCCGTCCACCCCGGAAAGCGGATGCATGCAGGTTGCGCCAAAGACTCATCGCTCGGAAATCTTGCCTCACAAGGACACATTTGGCGAAGGGAACCTGCTCTCTCGGGGTCAGGAAATCGCCATTGACGTTTCAACATTTGACACGATCGACGTGATTCTGAGGCCCGGTGAAATGAGTCTGCATCACGTGAAACTCGTTCATGGTTCTGAACCGAACAGATCTGACAAGGCCAGAACCGGATTCGTCATTCGGTACATTCCTACATCTGTTCAGCAAATCGGGGGCCGAACCAATGCCGTTCTGGCCAAGGGCAGTGATACCTATGGCCATTTCGATTTGGTCGAACCCGATCCGAATGAGTTGTCCGCGCGGGCATGGGAACAGGCAACGGAAGCGAAGGCACGAACCACATCAATTATTATGAACAGCGCCGCGCAGGAAAGTGTTCACGCCACTCATCGCCTCGGTTAGAGCCTGCTCACATAGGAGCATCTTGAAACCGTAAGCCTTGTTCGTCCGGGCCGCGTCTTTGTGTTCCACGTTTGAACCCGGCTGGGCATGGCTGCACCCGCTTTAGCGGCATTGACGCCGGTATTGGCGGGAACGGGTGGATTTCGGGGTAATCACATTTCTTTTCACGCATTTCTATAACTTTCTTACATCTTGTAATTGAATAACGATCAAAGTAGGGGAAATTTCTGAAAATTCGGTAAAGACGGAACAGCTTTCTGGCCGCGACTTACGATAGGCTTGGACACCTGAATATTGAGATTTTTAGGGATAAAAATTCTACTTCGTTAAAATACAAAAATTAATTTAATCAATAATTTAACGTATCAATTTGAAAAATATTTCACAATGTGAACAACAGTTAATAATGATTGATTGACTTTGGATCAGTGCGACCTGATATACGGCTAATAGGAACAAGGTTCCGATAGAAAATCATTGTTTGTGCACAGAAGGTCCGTTGGAGCATCGAATGAAGAAGTATCTGGGTATTGTCGTCGCCGCTGGTGTAGGGCTTTTTGCACAATCAGCACTTGGTGCCACCGTCAGCCTTGACCTGACCAAGAATAACACAAGTGCCAGCGACGTGAAGCGCGTAGACAGCCTGACTTTCGACGGCAATCCATTTGGCGCGATCACGGCCACCGGGTATCACCTGTTTTTCAACGCGGACGGTTCCCGTGTCGCAGACCGTCTGCATTCCCTCGATGGCAAGGATGTTATTGGTGGTGTGGTAAATGTTGGTGTCACGGCAGATGGCAACGGCGTTGGCGTTCGTGACCATCAACTCGGCAATAACGAAGGTCGCCGTCAGCAGAATATCGGCTTCAAGCAGGAAGTACTCGCCCTGGAATTTGGTTCCGACTTTGACTGGTCCCCAATCAGCACGACGGTCATCAAGGGAAAAGGCGAACAGGTTCTGGCCTATGGCGCTAATAGCCTCGACGCCGGTATCAGCCTGACCGATGACAGCCTTTACACAGCTCTCGGTCTTTTCAACATCGATGCAACCCCCGACACACTCGATTTCGGCGCAAATGGCGAGATCTTCAACTACCTGATCCTGGCATCTGTCCCGACCCTGCCGGATGGCTCCGATCTGGATGGATTTGCGATTGAAATCCACAATGTTGTCGGCCAGATTCAGGCGGTCCCGGTCCCCGCTGCACTGCCCCTGATGGCGAGTGGTCTGGTGGGCATTATGCTGCTCGCACGGCGGAAAAAGAAATCTGCCTGATCTTTCACTTTAAAATCAGCTCTGGGGTGCCCTCTTAAAAGACGGCACCCTTTCTTAATGACGGTAACCGGGATCTATCCGGTCCAGCTTGCGCATCAAGGCGGCGAATTCCAATTCCCCATAGCCCGCCTCCATCGCAGCGAACGCATTAACGTCATCGCCTGATTTCTTCGCGATATTGCCCCCGATGATGTTGAGGGTTCCCGCGGAGCCCGCGTCAATCTGGACCTGCGCCGCCCTCTCCAGTCGATAAAGCCACAAGAAAGCTTCAGCCACCGTGCGCCCCGTCGTGAGCAGGCCGTGGTTTTTTAGGATCATGGCGTTGTTGTCGCCAAGGCTGGCAACGAGGCGTTCCCGCTCATCGAGGTAGAGGCTCGGCCCCTCATATTCGTGATAGCTCAGCCTGTCGACAAAGGCGGTCGACCCCATTGAGATCGGCAGGATTCCCTCCTCAATCGCCGAAATCGCCATGCCGGCGCGCGAATGAGTATGCATGACTGCTTCATGGCGACCATCGCCAGCCATGTGAATGGCGGAATGGATCACAAACCCGGCGCTGCTGACCGGATAAGGGTTGTTTTCGTCGATCTTGTTTCCGTCGACATCGATCTTCACAAGATTGGATGCGGTGACCTCGTCATAGGAGAGGCCGTAAGGGTTGATGAGAAAGTGGGGATCAGGACCCGGCACTTTTGCTGTCAAATGACCATAAATCAGCTCGGACCAGCCAAAATGATCGACAAGGCGATAGGCAGCGGCGAGCTTCACCCGCGCCTCCCATTCCGCATCCGTCATCGACGCCGACCTCTCGACTTGGAGCGATATGGTGCCGCCCGTACTCCCGGCTGCCATTGTGTCATCCATGACGATCCTCCCTCTCTTATCTCATTCGCATCACTGTGCCACGAACGGGCGTAAGATCAAAGTCGGCGGGCCACAACAAAGCGATTGGGGGGGTGAGGCCGGGTAGTTCCCGGTCTCCAGAATCTCAAATCCGGCATCCCTGATATTTTGTTCATGTTCCTCGATACTGCGGAACCGAACGAACGGGGCCTTGCCCAGCATTTGAAGAACGGGAACGGCGAGCATCATCAATCGGAATTTGAAGGATGTGTTCCCATCCAACTCACATACCGATTTTGAGAGGAACATTCCCCCCGGCTTCAAGAGTTTATGGACCTGGCTATAGGCAGCGGACACGTCCTCGACGAGATGAAACAGGTTGAACGCCATAACAACGTCGTAGGGCCCCTCCTCTTCACTCGGTTCCAGCGCCTCATCCTGTATTCCGGCTGCCACAAAGGTCAGGTTTTCGACACCCTGATCCCGTGCCTTGGCCCGCGCAATTTCAATCATGTTTGGCGAGATATCGCTGGCGGTAATGTGTCCGATATCGCCGGATAGCAGCAAAGCCGTACTGCCGGTCCCGCAGCCCAGTTCAAGGGCGTGATCGTCCGCCTTCAGATAGGTTCGCACCCGATCCAGCGTTTCTTTATAGGCCGCTTCGTTTGCAACCGGGGATTTGGCGTATTTTTCTGCCGCGCCATCCCAAAAGTCCTTGGCATTCTTCATGTGAATTCTCCTTCGAGCGTCGGATTACACAAGAGTGCCGAGAATAGAAATTGCCTAGTTCAGAACATGATGTATACAAAAATGCATGGATTGGACTTTATCAAATTTCGACTGGAATCACGCGCGGGCCTTTCTTGCGACAGTGGAGACGGGTTCCCTCTCTGCTGCGGCCCGGGCACTCAACACGACCCAGCCGACACTGGGCCGTCAGGTGGCCGCTCTGGAAGAAGACCTGGACGTGGTGCTTTTTGAGCGCATCGGGCGCAACCTGGTGCCAACGCCTGCAGGGCTGGATTTGGCGGATCACGTCAGGGCGATGCGGGACGCGGCCAACCGGGTGACAATGACCGCATCCGGGCAGTCACAGGAAATCAGTGGAACGGTCCGCATCACAGCCTCTGATGTGCTGTCGGCGCTGATCCTGCCCGCCGCCTTGAAAGAATTACGGAAGATTGCGCCCAACCTGCAAATTGATGTGGTTGCTGCGAATGAAATTCGCGATCTGCAAATGCGGGAGGCCGATATCGCAATCAGACATGTTCGCCCGGAAGAACCGGATCTGATTGCCAAACTGATTGGGGAAACGACGGGTGGTTTCTACGCCTCAAAGGAATATCTCGCCAAGCACGGGACGCCCACAACCAGGGAAGAGCTGGCTGCACATGCCTTTATCGGACTGGGCGACACCGACCGCCTGATACAGATTCTGACCGCTTTCGATATATACCTGAAGCAGGAGAATTTTCACGTCGCTTCAGCAAACGGAATTGTTTCGTGGGAACTGGCCCGCAGCGGATTGGGAATCATCATCATGTCTGACGAGGTCGGCGGCAAAGATCCGGACATGACACGCTTGATGACCGACATCCCCCCCTTTGGCGTTCCGGTCTGGCTGATCGCCCATCGCGAATTACATCACGCAAAACGGATCCGTGTTGTGTTCGATTTTCTGGCAGAGTTCCTGAACGGAAAGCTTTGAGACGATCAGGGCACGGGCTTCGCGATCCTCAAACCGATATAGGGGATGCCGCCGTCCTGATCATACCAATGGCGCACAGGGGTGCGCACAAGGTATTCACCGCTATACCACGACCCGCCGCGCAGAATTCTTTTTGTACAAACACCATCCTGACGTGCGGAACCATCGCCGGGCATGCCCGCATGGTCCGGGTTTTGACAATCCTGAACCCATTCCCAGACATTGCCGTTGAAGTCATGTAACCCCCAGGGGTTTGGCGGAAACGAACCGACAGACACAATCCCCTCATCTTTTTGTTCGTTCTGACATTCACCGCAATTGGCATGGCCGGGCACCATTGCATTACCCCAGGGATAGCTGGTCGTGGTCCCGGCCCGCGCCGCATATTCCCACTCGCTCTCGCTCAACATCCTGTATTGCTCAGCAGGGGTTACAAGTCCAAGTTTCGCGTTGAGCTTGGCCAGAAAGCGTTGGGCGTCATCCCAACTGATACTTTCAACCGGCAAGGTCGCACCGCGCATCTTCGAGGGGTTGGTGCCCATCAGGGAAACCCACTCCGCCTGAGAGACTTCGAATTTACCGACAGCGAGTTTGCCCGGGATGCGGATGTCCCGTATCGGTCGCTCGTCGATGGCCCCGTCCCCGACCAGGTCACCCAAAAGAAAGGTACCAGGCGCCAGTACAACCATTTCCGGACACTCCCTACAGTCCCGAAAGACATCGCCCGGTTGAAAGATGGTGTCCTCCGGAAAGATCCCCGCTGCCAATTGCAGCTCAAGCCTTTCCCCTTCGGTCTGCAACAGATCGCCAAAGATGAAGCCCACCCGCCCATCTTCCAACGCTATCTGAAACCAATCCGTATCGACGACACGGCCCGAGACTGAAACTTCGGTTCCGGCCTCCAGCCGGACCAGCCGTTCAAAATCAACTCCAGGCCCATCCCTGACATTAGACCGCTTCAGGGCAAAGCGTTTCTCATCTAGCGGAAGAACAGTGAAAGCCGGTTGCAGTGCCGCGAGAGCTGCCTTTTCTTCAGCACGTCGGGCTTCTTCCGCCGCGACGCGCTCAGCCTCCCGCCGCGATCAGTTGATCTCTCTTGATTTTGGCCAAGATCCGAAAACGACCGTCAGGAAACTGTTTGAGATAGGCGTCAAACGCTTCAGGTTCTGACGCATTGGTAACTCGTCCCCAAAATTCAGCTTCTCTGTTGATCTCTTCTGCGGCGGCCTTTGCCTCTTCCGCGCGCTTGATCGCGGCATAGTCAATGACAGGTTCCGGCTCCTTTTCGACGAAGAAAAAATCCCCGATCAGTGAAGAACTTTCCCACGGAATCTGTTCGTTTTCGGTGCGGTCCATCACCTCGATACGGACGCGCTTAAAGACCTCTTCAATCTTCGTGCCCGGTTTTCTGAGGGCTCGTGCAAGGGCCGCAGTGTAAGGGCTGTTGCGGCCCGTTCCATCCGACGCGGTTTTCCCGGGCGACGTTGCATAGGCAATTACAGACCCCGTTGGCGCATCCATTCGCGCCAATCCCCGTGTGGTCGATCTTGTCGATCTATCAAACGGATTGTTTCGGCAGGCATCCAGGATCATGATGTTGATACCATTGCCCGCATATTCCATTTGTTGAAGTACTGCGTCAGCTGTCACCGCCTCAATATCCATATCGGACTCATCACGGATCTGGGACGCCACAGGGATCAGATAATTCTCACCTTTAACCTGGATGCCGTGCCCCGCGAAATAGAACAGGCCGACACCCTCTGGACCTGCTTCTTCGAGTTTATCCCCAAAGGCCTGTATTGCCCTTTTCATGTTTTTTGATCCGCGTCGAGAAGCTCGGTAACTTCAAAATTCATACCCGATAATGTCTTTGAAATCAGCGCTGCGTCATTCACGGGGTTATCAAGCGCGCCGATCCGCGCCCCATAGTCGGAATTTCCAATCACAAGTGCTATCGGTCGCTCCGCATGCGCCAAGCCACCGGTCAAAACCGTGATGGCGACAATCATAGCGGCGAGCAATCGGCAAGCGGTTAAGGGGTCAATCATGGCGTAAAGGACGCTTTCGCCACCCGCATCCCGTTCAAGGCGGTCCGGGTCGCAACCGATTCACCCGTACGGTTCGATGATCGCAGAAGGCCGGGCGCACTGGCCCAGGACCCGCCGCGCAACATACGCCTTTGGCATCGTCCTTTGGTTACCGCCGAACCATCCGTAGGTGCCCCAAGATATGACGCATTCCAGCAATCCTCGGTCCACTCCCAGACATTCCCCAGCACGTCATGCAGGCCAAACGCATTGGGCGTGTAATGGCCGACGGGCATTGTCGCCCAATTCGTTTCATCGAAATTGGCCTGATCATACCCGATCCGCGAGCCGAACCAGAAAAGTGTGTCGGTGCCGGCGCGCGCCACATATTCCCACTCACTCTCACTCAACAGCCGGTAGTTCTCGCCGGTCTTCCGACTAAGCCACAGGGTATAGGCCTTGGCATCCTCAAAACTGATACAGGTTGCCGGGTGGCTACCATCCTGAGCAAATCCTGGTTCCTGCCAGTTCTTGCCAGGTTGCGGGACCAGCTTGGCGCCACTCCAGACACTGCAAGGCCCGTCCGAACGATGACCGCTATCGCTGATGAATGCCTTATACTCTTCCTTCGTCACTTCAAACCGACTGACCGAAAGGAAATAATCAATCTTGACCGTGCGAACCGGTCTCTCATCGTTTGGTCCCCGTCCTGTCAGATCTCCCATCTGATAGGATCCGCGAGGCACAACAATCATTTCCGGACATTCATCACAATCCCGAAAGACCTCCCCCACCGGCCTCTCCTTAACTTCTGGAAAAACACCAAGCGCCAATTGTGTCTCTTCCTCTTCAGACACGACCTGCTGATGGGCGGGTTCCGGGTCTGGTGTGACCGGTTTTACGACCACACCCGGGATCGCGGTCTCTGGAATGATCAAGGGCGGGCCCAGATGTTCCTCTTCGTTTGTGGTGGTGTTTACCGCGGCGACAGGGGTGTTGGCAGGGAGTAAGGCTTGTTGCGATTGTCGAATTCGATCCTCGTATTCCCGTCGCGTTCCCAGTCCCGATTGCTGCACGAAGGCTTCCGACCTATCCTGCAGCACAATGCGAAGCCAGTCTGTTCCACCGACGCGCCCGGTAACCTCCACCTCCGTGCCTGGTGTTAGATGTGCAACCAGTGCCTCGCCAGCATCCGGGGCAAAACGCACCGGCGCGTTTTCCAGGGCAAACAATGTATCCTCAATCTCCAAAACCTGAAATTCGGGTTCAAGCGCTGTTTCAGGTTCAGGCTCGATACTGGGAACCGACAAGGCTGCCAGCTCCTGTTGCTGCAGAACTGCTATGGTGTCCCTGGCTATCTCGACAAAGCGACCGTCGGGGAAAGAGGTGAGATACGCTTCAAGTTGCAAAATGTCCCGGGAGTCCTTGATCGAATTCCAGAAGATCAGTTCGACATCCTCTGCCTGCGGGACCTCGGGCATGACGGGGTCCGCAAGATCAGGGACCGACAACAGTGCCGCATTTTCCGTTGCAGGATCTGTGAAATAGAAATTGCCGGTCAGAGACGAACTTTCCTAGGGGACCTGAACCTCATCCGTTTTTTCCATGACTGCAATTCGGACCCGTTTGAAAACGTCTTCCAGCGGCAGTGTCGTGTTTCCGATCGCGTCGGCCAGAGCCTCGGTATAGGGGCTGTTCGCACCCAGACCATCTGTCGCGGTTCGACCGGGTGCAGTTGAATAGGCAACCAGTGACCCAATGGGCGCATCCATATAGGCCAACCCCCGGGTCAGTGAACGAAATCCTTTGGAGAACGGGTTATTTCGACAGGCATCCAGCACCAGGATATTGACCCCATTTGCCGCTGCTTCCATGTCTTCAAGAATATCGTCAGCGGCAACGGCCTCTATCTCCATATCCGCCTCATCGCGGATCTGAGCGCCGACCGGGATTAGATAGTTCGTGCCGTCTGTCTGAATGCCGTGCCCTGCGAAGAAAAAAAGCCCCACACCCGTCGGACCGGCCCTGTCTAGCTTTGCGATGAAATCACGGATCGACCGCTTCATTTGCCGCTGATCAGCGTCCAGAACCTCCATCACTTCAAACCCTTTGGCCCGAAGCGTCTTGGACATAAGCATTGCATCGTTAACAGGGTTCTGCAGACGGCCAATCTCAATGCCATAACTGGAATTGCCGATGATCAGGGCGATGCGCTCTTGCGCCCATGCAGTAGGCGCCAAAAACGAGCTAAAAATGAACAGAAAAATCAGCTGTAATCGACGCACATCCCAATCCCATAACCGGAATAGTGTGCTATGCAGCCCGAAACAGTTCAAGCAATTGAATTATATTAAACTAATATTTGAGCGCTTCAAAACAACCTGGCGAGAAAAACACCGATCAAGGCCTGAAACGCTCCAGCGCCGCCCGGTCAATCTCAATACCGAGTCCGGGTCCATCGGGCACGTCTACAAAACCATTCTCCAGGACAAATGGCTGTTTCACGATTGCCATTCGGAACGGGTTTTCGGTCTGGTCAAATTCCAGCCATGGCTCCCGCGCCTCATGTCGTGGCGGCGTGGGCGGCAGTGTTGCAATAAAATGCAGACCCGCCGCAATGGCGACCGCCGTACCCCAGACATGGGGCACGAGGCGCGTTCCGAAAGGTTCTGCCATATCGGCGATTTTCTTCGCCTCGCTCAATCCGCCGACGCCGCAAACATCAGGCTGAAGGATATCGACGCTTCGGCTCGTCAGAACATCACGCATGCCCCAACGAGTGTACCATGTCTCACCCCCCGCAACCGGTATCGGTTGGCGCGCTTTCACTTCCTGATAGCTGTTCAAGTCATCTGGAACGACAGGTTCTTCGAACCATTCTATGTCATACTCGGCAGCCGCATTGCCAAGCGCAATCGCCTCGAGGGCGTCATATCCGTGATTGGCATCTATCATGAACGTTGTTTCAGGACCGATAGCCTGTCGCACGGCTTTGATTGTCTCAAGATCCTCTTGGACGCCATACCCGATCTTGATTTTGACGCCGGTAAAGCCCTGCGCCACATAATTTGCGGTTTCCGCAGCAATATAAGCCGGTCGATCGCCGGACAGTTTGCGAAACCCGCCGGTCGCGTAAGCACGGACTTTTTCCCGGTACGCCCCGCCCAGGAGTGTATGGACCGGCCCATCCAAGGCCTTGCCCTTGATATCCCAAAGCGCAATGTCAATTCCGCTGAGCGCCATCGCGACCAGACCACGCTGCCCCGGATCCCTGAATTGATTGTAGAGCGTCAGCCAGATCGGATCGCTTTCCATCGGATTGCGGCCGATCAACAACCCTTTCATCGAAGCCACAATCGCGGCATTGGGACCCGCAGGTCCAAGACATTCGCCCCATCCAACGGTGCCGTCATCACAGACGATCTCAACCAATAGATGGTGGCGCCCGTCGAATTGTGAGAATGAGGACTGAAAAGGCTCATCCAGCTTCCAGAACAATTCATGGGTATTGACTTCGGTAATCAGCATTTGCTTCCCCGGAAAATTTTTCGTTGCCCTTCGGATGGGGCTAATTCGTATGATGACCCAACTGTGCAGTGAATTGCGATCAAGCCCCGACCCGCATGGCAAGTTCCCGGTACCTTTGCAAACTGCCCCGCAAATGCTGACGCATTGCGTCCCGCGCCGCGTCTGGATCCCGGGCGCAGATTGCCCGCAGGATCGCCTCATGTTCACCCAGCAACCGGGTTTCACGGGCCAAAACAGCTTCGCGACTTTCGTCCTTGTCACGGTGACGGGACCTTGGGATTGTCTGCCGACCCAGGAAATCGAGGAATTCCTTGAACTGCCGATTATTGGTCGCGAGCGCGATGGCCGTGTGAAATTCAAAATCCCCTTGTTCCGTTGACACACCCTCTTCCAGTTGCTTCGCCATAGCGTGATAGGTTTCAACGATTCTGGCCTCTTGCGCTGGCGAGCGCCGCTGCGCTGCGAGACCGGCAGCTTCGATTTCGACGGCCGCACGCAGCTCCAGAATCTCGATGATGGAAGATATTGTCTGCGCCCGTTCATCCCATAGGCGCGGCCTGGACCCCGCCTCTTCCCGCGACAACACAAAGACACCGGCGCCTTGCCGTGCCTCAATCATGCCATCAGCCCGCAACGCGGCGACCGCTTCCCGAACCACGGTACGGCTGACCCCATGCTCAGCCGCCAATTTCTGCTCCGTCGGCAATTTGTCACCAGGTTTGTACTCACCCGCCACAATCCGCTCCCGCAGGTCATTGGCCAGCTGTTCTGTCAAACTCATCTTCGGGCGTGGCATTGAAGCCATAACTGATCCTTTTCGTTTATTTTCCCAAATTCATCATATCAAAACGTTTGTAGAACTGTAAATCATCATATTAAATCGCCTGATCCGATGAAATGCATGGAGAACTATAATGACCCATCTTCTGATTACCGGTGCCGCCGGTGGACTTGGCAAGCTTCTGCGCCCGGGACTGGTGGATTATGCAGATCGGGTCACCCTAAGTGATTTGGTGGAGATTGACGACTGTGCGAACCACGAACGGTTTGTTCCCTGTGATCTGGCCAATCTGGATGCGGTAAAGGATCTGGTCGACGGTGTCGACGGCATTATCCATCTGGGTGGGATGAGTGTTGAAAACACGTTTGAGGTCATTCTCGAATCAAATTTGCGAGGTACCTACAACCTTTTTGAAGCGGCGCGGCAAACCGGCAAGCCCCGCATCATGTTTGCAAGCTCCAACCACGCGATAGGCTTTCATGAGCGGGAAACCAAACTGGACGGCGACAGTCCTTTCCGTCCGGACAGCCTGTATGGCGTTTCCAAATGCTATGGCGAGGTTATGGCCCGCTACTATTGGGACAAGTTCGATATCGAAAGTGTCTCGGTTCGCATCGGGTCCTGTTTTCCCGAACCCCTCGACCGACGCATGTTGGCCACCTGGTTGAGCCCGGCGGATTTCATCGCCCTGATCAAGGCGATCTTTGACGCAGATAGGACGACAGCAGCAATGGTCTATGGCGTCTCGAACAATCGGGAAACCTGGTGGGACAACACTCATGCCCAGTTCCTGGGTTGGACCCCAAAAGACAGTTCAGAAATCTTCAGGGAAAAGATTGAGTCGCAATTCCCGAAACCCGATCACAGTGACCCGGCCGTTCGCTATCAAGGCGGCGGATTTGCCGCCCGTGGCCATTTCGAGGATCCATCCCCTTAGACTACAAGATCACTCCGCCGGCTCTGTCGCTTCCGGTTTTTCAGGTAATTTCTTCTTGCCGAAGAAGTCACCCATGCGCCGCAAAATAACAAAGAAAACCGGCGTGAAGAGCAGCGACATAATCGTCGCAGCGATCATGCCGCCAACAACCGCGGTTCCAAGCGCCTGTCTGGATGCCGCCCCTGCTCCCGCCGCCACGACCAAAGGCATGAACCCGGCGATGGAAGAGATCGCGGTCATCAGGATCGGACGGAACCGCAAATAGGCCGCCGTTTCAGCCGCCTCAATCAGGGATTTACCCTCGTCTCTCGCCGCAATGGCAAATTCGACGATGAGGATGGCATTCTTGCTGGCCAGACCGATCAGCAACAGGATCCCGATCTGGGTATAAACATTGTTGTCAAAATCCCGGGCCAGCAGCGCGGCAACCGTCCCGAGCACGGCCAGTGGAACCACGGCAATCACAGCGGCCGGGTTGGTCCAGCTTTCATATTGGGCGGCTAGGACCAGGAAAATCAGAAGGATCCCCAGCGCGAAAATAACAATGGCCTCTGAGCCAACCTGACGTTCCTGGAATGACATGCCGGTCCATTCAAAGCCCATCGTGTTCGGCAGCGTGGCATTCGCCATCTGTTCCATCAGGATCAGTGCCTCACCTGAACTAAAGCCGGGGGCCGCCTGTCCCGTGATTGATGCAGACGGGTAAAGATTATACCGAAGGATTGTCGAAGGCCCGGTTACGCGATCGACGGATACCAGCGCGCCAACCGGCACCATTTCGCCCTTATCGTTGAGAACATTGAGCGCCCGAATATCCTCGGGTTCAGCGCGATATTTGTGGTCGGCCTGAATCTGGACCTGCCATGTCCGACCAAATTTGTTGAAGTCGTTGACATATTGCGAGCCAAGATAGGCCTGCAGCGTGCCAAATACCTCGGTTAGCGGAAGGCCAAGCTCCTTCGCTTTCTCTCGGTCGACTTCTGCAAAGAGCTGCGGAACATCGGCGCGGAACGTTGTGTTCAAACCAGTCAGCCCTGTCTGGCCATTTCCGGACTGGACAATCTCGTTCGCCATGCGCTGCAATTCGCGAATGCCCGTATCACCCCGGTCCTGAAGCTGAAACTGAAAACCGTTGGACACGCCCAGGCCGTTGATTGCCGGAGGCGGGAAAACAAAGGCAATCGATTCCTGTATCTGGGCGAATTGCATCTGAATGCGCTGCAGAATCCCATATTGCGAGAGTGAGGGATCAGTGCGTTCCTCGTAAGGGTCCATAATGATAAACAGCGTTGCGGCATTTGAAGATGCCGTCCCGTCAATCAGCGAGAAACCCCCGATAGAGACCCAGTCTTCAATACCCGGGGTTTGACCCAGGATCTCGTCAATCCGGTCAAGAACCCGTCCCGTGCGCTCCAGAGACGCGCCATCAGGCAGTTGCACGTTCCCGATGAGATAGCCCTGATCTTCTGTTGGCAGGAAACCGGTCGGGATCTTGTTGAACTGCCACCCTGTCAGACCAAGCAGTCCGACAAAGACAATCATGACAAAGGCCGACCGCCTCAACAGCGTTTTCGCAATCGACAGATACCCATTCTCCATACGGCTGAAGACCGCGTCGAAGCCCCGGAAGAAAGCATTCTTCTTGTCCGAGAGCGGTCGCAACAGAGCGGCTGAAAGCATCGGGCTCAGGGTCAATGCGTTCACCGAGCTGAACACTGTTGCAATCGCGATGGTCAGGGCAAACTGCTGATACATCTGACCGGTAATGCCCGGCAGGAAGGCGGCTGGAACAAAGACCGCCAACAGGACGAGGGTCGTTGCGACAATCGGGCCCGTCACCTCTGTCATCGCTTCGATCGCTGCTGCCCTGGCCGTCATTCCGCCTTCAATCTTCTTGGCCGTGGCTTCCACCACGACAATGGAATCATCCACCACGACCCCGATGGCCAGCACCAGACCAAACAGGGTCAGCATATTCAGCGAGAACCCCAACATCGCCATGACCGTAAACGTTCCGATAAGCGAGACCGGAATGGTGATGGCGGGGATCAGGGTCGCGCGCCAATCCTGCAAGAAGAGGAAGAGAACCACAAAGACCAGCAGCCCAGCCTGAAAAAGGGTCACATAGACCTCTTCGATCGACTGTGCGACGAATATCGTCGTGTCGTACGGGATGCGATAGTCAAGCCCTTCCGGAAACCTCTCCGAGATCTCTTGCAGCTTTGCGCGAACGTTTTCGGCAACCTCGAGGGCATTGGCACCGGGCAATTGATACACCAGTACAGAGGCCGATTCCCGCCCCCCCAGTCTTGAATTGATGGTATAACTCTTGCCGCCAAGTTCAATTCGGGCAATGTCGCCGAGGCGGGTGATCTGACCGTTATCGCCGGTCTTGACGATGATCTGTTCAAACTGCTCAACATCGCTCAACCGACCCAGAACATTGACCACATATTGAAAGCTCTGGCCGCTTGGCGTTGGTGGCTGGCCAATTTGACCGGCTGCAACCTGCACATTCTGTTCCCGGATGGCGGAGGTCACCTCGCTAACCGACATGCCCCTTGTCTGCAGTTTTTGGGGATCCAGCCAAACCCGCATGCTGTAATCACTGCTGGGAAAGATCGACAGATCTCCGACACCGTCAATCCGGCTCAACTCATCGCGCAGATTCAGGGTGGCGTAGTTGCTGAGGAACAGTCCGTCATACCGATCGTCTTCAGAGAACAGAGACGCAATCAGCAAGATGCCCGTCGATTTTTTCTTCGTGCTGACACCCTGGCGGGTCACTTCCTCTGGCAGCCCGGCCTCGGCCAGCGCGACCCGGTTCTGCACCAAAACCTGGGCTGTATCCAGATCCGTACCGACTTCAAAGCTGACGGTCAGCGTGTAGGAGCCGTCGCTAGCACTGGTAGAGGACATATAGATCATGTTCTCTACCCCATTGACCTGTTGCTCGATTGGCGCAGCAACGGTTTGGGAAACAACCTCGGCATTTGCGCCGGGATAGACGGCGGAAACAGAGACGGTGGGCGGCGTGATTTCCGGGTACTGGGACACGGGAAGGGTGAAGAATGTCGACAGACCCGCAATCACAACAACGATGGATATCACCCAGGCAAAAACCGGACGATCAATGAAGAATTTTGAAATCATCTCTGCTGCCCGTTATTGCGCGTTGGCGGCATCGGCAAACCGCACCGAAATCCGGAGGGAAGACATCTCAACCAGACTCGGCTCAACAGGTGCCCCCGGGCGCGCCCGTTGAGTCCCGTTCACCACCACCCTGTCTTGAGGTGTGATGCCCTCTTCAATCACTCGCAACCCGTCAATTAGCGCGCCAAGACGCACCGGTCGCTTTTCAACCGTGTTTTCATCATTGACCACCAACAGAAACTGTCCGCCCTGATCGCTACCAACGGCCTGCTCTGCAACCAGCGGCAGGTCTGGACGGCTTCCAAGCGCCATGCGCACACGCGTGAAAAGACCCGGCAGTATTTGCGGAATGGCCCCTGGGTTCTGAAAAATGCCGCGGACCTGCATCGTTCCCGTATCGGGATCAACGGCGGATTCTGCATAATCAACAAAGCCGGTCCGGGGAAAGCCGTTTTCATTCGACAGCGCCATTTCAAGGGGCAATCGCACACTGGACTGCCCGGCTGGACTGTCTGGATCCAGCCCCGCACTTTCCATTTCAGCGCGAAAACGGGCCAGGACCTCCAACAGGTCGAGCTCGTTCAAGGTGAAGATCACATAAATCGGATCATAGGTTGTTATGTCTGCCAGCAGTATATTGTCGCCGCTTCCGACCAGATTACCGACATCAACAAAATTGCGACCAACCCTACCGCTGATCGGCGCCGTGATCGAGGTATAGCCAAGATCGATGCGGGCCTTTTGCAAATTCGCCTGCGCAGCCTTTACATCCGCCGCCGCGGTCAATGCCTTGGCTTGTGCTTCGTCGAAACTGGCCTGGGAGACGTTTCCGCGAGAGAGAAGCGCCTTTGCACGCTCCAGCGACTTGTCAGCATCCGTCTGCACGGCTTGCGTCTGAGCGAGATTGGCCTCTGCAATCGCCACCTCTGCCTGATATTCCTGGGGGTCGATGGTGAACAGAAGATCGCCAGCCTGAACCGGTGATCCCGGTTCAAAATGAACAACCTCCAAAGTGCCCGGTACGCGGGCCGGGATATCAACATGCGCTGCGGCTTCAGTGGTGCCGGTGAACTCAAGATAATCGGTGACCTCTTCCAGAACCGGCAATGCAACGGTTACCTTGGGCGGCGGTGGTGCGACATAGGTATTCTCTTCACCACATCCAACCAGGACCAGACCAAAAACAATCATCAATCCAAATGATGCAATCCGCCGAGGCGGCACCTCTGAAATCAATCCACTGAAACTACGCAATTTTCGGCCCTCCCAGGAACCACGAACTACCAATCTACCACTGTTGGTTACAGTAACCCCGGTCGCGTTAGTTGAGGAATCAAAAAATTGATGCAATCCGATGACGATCTGTAAATTGAAGTCTCATCTCATCTGCCAAAACAGTCTGCAACGGGCAGAAACTGCCACCTAGAACAACAAAACACCTTAAACGTGTTTGATAAATGAAATTTCATCAAAAATAGAAATATTATTGTTTTCGAATAAAATTCGCCTCTCAAGCATTGAAATACAGTAATTGTTAACACTCAGTAAAAACATGCTTCGGCAATTGCGAGCGAATGATAGCCAGATGATTATAACTGTAAGAAACAACACAGGTACATATCGTACGGATCGAGACTTCCTTGAGATCATCACGGAAATCCAGACCGAATACCTGTCCGGAACTGATCCTGACACGGTTTTCGGTAAGATGCTGAAGCTGATACAGGATGTGACCGAAAGTGAGTTCGGCGTCATTGCCGGATTCGCCAGCCCTATCTCAACAGATAACCCGAAAGCGGTTATACATTCTGCCAATCTCGCCACTCATGACTGCTCAAAGGTGAAATCAGGAAGAGCTGCCGATTTCGATCTGAGTACTTTTGGAGTTCTGGAAGACTCAATTCGACAGGCGAGCACGACGAATGAATTAGTCATAGAGAACACTGTTCGCTCAAAGGCCCACAGCGAACCCATGCCGATCTCGGCCAGATCCTACAAGTCGATGATGTGTATACCGCTTTCGGATGGACCAAACCTCATAGGTTTTATCGCGCTTGCAAACAGACGCGGTGGATATCGCGTGTCGTTGCGCGATTACATCCAGCCTATCATCGCGACGACGGCAGCACTGGTTCGCTCTGAGCGCCTGTATCAGGAACGCCTGGATGCCAGAGCTTTGTTGATTCAAGAGAAAGAACGGGCAGAAAACGCCAACCGCGCAAAATCAAACTTTCTGTCTTCCATGAGCCATGACCTCAGAACGCCACTGAACGCAATCCTTGGATTCTCCGAGATCCTTCAGGGCGAGTATTTCGGTTCCCTCGGATCCCAAAAGAACAAAGAATATGTCGAGTTGATCCAGAGCAGCGGAAAATCGCTGCTATCATACGTGGATCGCCTGCTCGCGTTCGACGCCATCGAGCAGGAGAATTATACACTCAACGTTGCACAGACAGATATCATCGAATTGTTCGGTGAGTTCTGCTCGACGGTAAAAGAGAAAGCAGCGGCGCTGGATATCAACATTGAATGTCAGACGCCAGCGACAGCGGTCATGGCGGAGTGCGACCCACGAGCAATTATGCGGGTCTTGAACAACCTCTCTGCAAATGCACTAAAATTTACCCCCCCGAACGGGACGATAACCCTCACACTTGATGAAGCCCCTGAGGCTGATATCCGGTTCACTGTTGCCGATACCGGCCCCGGGTTTTCCGAGGCAGCGTTAGAAGGGTTCGGAATGCCATTCAGTGCTGAGGATGCCTTCGTCGCGGACGAGCAAAAGGGGTTCGGGATTGGCCTTGCCGAATGCAAGAGGCTGATCGAATTGCATGGCGGTAATCTAGAAGCGCTGGAAGAGGCGCAATCCGGTGCCACAGTAAGCGCGACGATACCGACAAAGCACGACGCGCTGGAACAGGTCTGAACACAACAAATCACCGGCGGGCAATCTAAATCACAAACTGATTGCCAGCCGTGTCCCTTCGTCAATGGCCCGCTTCGCGTCCAATTCCGCGCTATAATGGGCACCACCGATTGATTGCCGCTTCAGATGTGCCAGCAAATCGCTGTCCATCAGGTCACTGACACTGTCCTGACCGGCACAGAGAATGACCGTGTCACATTCGAGCAGCCGGGCCTCGCCCCCCATTGTGAAATGCAGGCCCTCATCATCGATCCGGTCATAGATCACGTTTGCCAGTGTCTTGACACCGGCGCGCTGCAACTCCCGTCGATGTACCCAACCGGTTGTACGACCCAAAGTGCGACCAAAGGGCCCTTCGCTGCGCTTCAACAATGTAATCTGGTGACTGGCTTTTTGATCAGCGCGCTCCACCTCAACCAATCCGCCATTCACGAAGCTCTCCGGGTCGATACCCCAGTGTTTGTTGAAGGAGGATATGTCACTGTGATAATTTCCCGTGCGGTGTAGGAGATACAATGAAACGTCATAAGCAATGCCGCCACCGCCGATAATCGCGACCTTCTCGCCGATCGGTGCCGTCCCCTCCAGGGCCTGAGTATAGGTGACGACCTTCGGGTGCCCTATTCCCGCTATATCGGGCCGACGCGGCGATACGCCGGTTGCCACGATCAAATGATCAGGGTCCCGGGCAAGTACCTCTTCCGGTGAGGCCTTTACCCCCAACAAACAGGTCACACCAAGATCCCTCATCCTCTTCTCGAAATAGGAAATGGTTTCCCCAAACACGGCTTTTCCGGGGACGTTACGGGCGAGATTGAATTGACCACCCAGAACGTCAGCACCCTCATACAAGGTAACATCATGCCCCCGTTCCGCAGCGGTTGTTGCCGCGGCCATGCCGGCCATTCCGCCACCGACAACAACGATCTTTTTTGGCTTCTGGGATTTCCCGACCTCAAACGACGCCTCATCGGCGGCGGCAGGATTGACGAGGCAGGAAATTGACTTGCCCATAAAGTAATGGTCGAGACAGGCCTGATTGCATGAAATGCACAGATTGATATCAGATCGCTTCCCTGCCTTTGCCTTTTCTACAAAATCCGGATCAGCTAGAAACGGGCGGGCAAGCGACACCAGATCGGCGTCACCACGCGCCAGGACAGCTTCCGCATCCTCAGGGGTATGAATACGGTTCGCAGCAGCAACTGGAATGGAAAGCACCTCTTTCAAGCGGCGTGTCGCCCAACTGAACGCCGCAGCTGGCACAGGTTGGGCAATTGTCGGGATTTGTGCCTCATGCCATCCGATCCCGGTGTTGATCATATCGGCACCGGCCGCCTCAATTGCTTTGGCAACCGTTTTTGTATCCTCTCCAGACATTCCGCCGTCAACCAGATCAAGCGCAGAATGCCGGAAGATGATCAGGAAATCCTCCCCGACCCGCGCCCTGGTTCTCTTTACAATCTCGACCGCGAACCGCATCCGGTTTTCCAACGCACCACCCCATTCGTCTTCGCGGTGATTGGTCCGTTCCGCCAAAAACTGGGTGATCAGATAGCCTTCCGATCCCATTATCTCGACGCCATGATATCCCGCCTCCTGCGCCCTCATTGCACAGTTCACGTAATCATCAATTGTCTGTTCAATCTCGGGGTCCGTCAGCGCGCGTGGAGCCGTTCGATTGATAGGGGAACGTATCGCAGAGGCCGAGACACTGTGATCGTGATAGGAGTACCGTCCAGCATGCAGGATCTGCAGGGCGATCTTGCCCCCGGCCTTTTCCACCGCTTGTGTTACCGGTTTGTGGCGGGCGACGTCATCGGCGCTAGCCATCTCTTCACGCGGGGTTCCAAGGTTTGCGTCGTAATTCGGCGCGAAGCCACCTGTCACAATAAGGCCCACACCCCCCTCGGCTCGCCGTCTGTAAAAGGTCGCCAGTTGATCAAGCGGACCTTCCCCCCCTTCCAGCCCGGTATGCATGGATCCCATGATGATGCGGTTCTCTAGCCGTATTGGCCCGATATCAATTGGTTCAAAGAGGTGACGACTTCCGTGCGACATTGGTACTCACTTCCCGGTATTTTATTGGTCTGGGCTAATGGCGTCGCCCCAAGGGGACATAATTTCTGTGGCGCCAGCAAAACTGCCATTGTATGCTGTAACCCCGGATGGACAACCAAAATTGTAGGGATACATCGTGCGGGGTGCCGCAATTGCGGTGAAATTCTCTTCCAGTAATTTTCTGGTCAACCGACCTATCTTTTCATCGTAAACAACAGTGTCCCCACCACTGACATCAATGCGCGGTGTGTGGAATGCGGCATCAAGATCCAGTTCATAGTCAAGAATGAATGAAGAAAGCTGTGCGACAGCGGGCAGAATTTTGCGACCACCGCTTGCGCCAAGGGCAAACTGCAAGCCATCACTGCGCTCTCCCAATACCGGACACATATTTGAAAGACACTTCTTGGAAGGTTGTAGGGAATTTGGTTTGCCTTGCTCCGGATCAAACCACATCAAACCATTGTTCATCAGGACGCCTGATTGCGGCAACATCAGCCTGGACCCGAAGATAGAAAGCAGCGTCTGCGTCACGGCCACCATCGTGCCATCGCGGTCAACCACGTTGAAATGGGTTGTACAGCCGCGCCCGCCTTCGACATCCCCCATGCGGGTCAATCTTTCCTCATATGCCGTAAAAAGCGATCTTGCATAAGCAAGATACGCATCTGGCCCAAGATAGGAGCGCCCCATCGACGCCTTGCCGAGCAGTTCATAAAACCGTGCCAGTGTTGGACCGGCGGTCAGCTCCGGCGTCGCAAAGATCTCCCCCTCGTCCAGTTCCAGCCGCAATGCCGAAACAACCCGTGCTTCATAGCCAGCAAGATCTGCTTCACTGATCGCGCTGCCCTCTTGCTGCAGGTCCTCGACAAGGGAACGCGCAAGCTTGCCGTCATAGAAGGCCCGGCCACCCTGCTCAGCCAACGCCCGCAGCGTTTCTGCATAGCTGGATTGATCCAGTCGTTTCTCTGCGAGCGCGGTCCAGGCGGATGCGATCGGATACCCATCCTCTTCCAGAAAAGTCGCTTTAGACTTTGGAAAGCGGTTTAGGTCCCGGGCGACCCCGGAAATCAGCAACTGCGCATACCAGTCAACCAATGATCCCTCACCAGCGAGTTGAATGGCAGGGGTTAAAAGATCAGCCCATTTCATTGAACCAAAATTTTCATGGGCGACGCGCATACCGTCGACAACACCGGGCAAAGCAACGGCCGTTCCGCCGATTACGTTCCGGTCATCCAAGACTGAAGGCCAGGGAAAAAGGTCGGACGCGACACCGCCGGTCAATGGATAATCCGCCGGGTCTAGCGCGGCCGGGCTCTTCATGCCGAATTCAACGACTTTTGCCCCTGCTTCGCCCGGTTGGCGAATAACCATGTATCCACCGCCGCCCAATCCACTCATCCAGGGTTCGACAACGCCGATGGCAAAGGAGGTCGCGATTGCTGCATCAACCGCATTACCCCCCTCTGCCAGAATTGCTGATCCAGCCTCTGCCGCCCGGCGATGCTGGGCGGCGACCATACCGGTCGTTGATACGGAGGCTGGTTTCGTTATCACGTGATGACTGGACAGGTTCGCACCTGAATGCATGGCTTCCTCCGAAAATAATCCGTCCGACTCTTGCGAACCTCAAAGAGATTAGCCCGCGTTAATTTCCTCTCGCAACATTTCCAGTTCCAGCCACTCTTCCTCCATCTCGGAAAGACTCGTTTCTGCGCTCCCAAGTTGCTGTGTGACACTGTCATAACCGGCTGGATCCCGGTTGTAGAAATCGGGATCGGCCAGCCGCGACTGCAACTCGGCAACCTCGCTCTCCAATGCTTCGATTTTTCCGGGCAAAACCTCTAGAGCGTGCTTCTGCTTATAACTGAGTTTTTGGCTTTGGCCGCCGCTTTTCCCCTTCTTGGGCTTAGCGGTGTTTGAGCGTCGTGCGGGCTCCTGATTTTCCCGTACCTCTTCCAGGCCCTTGCCGCGCTGTTCGACCATGTCGGTATAGCCGCCGGCATATTCCACCCATTTTCCCTTGCCCTCATAGGCGACAACAGAAGTAACGGTTCGATCCAAGAAATCACGGTCATGGCTGACCAGAATGACCGTCCCTGCGTAATTGCCGAGCATTTCCTGCAGCAAGTCCAGTGTTTCGATGTCCAGATCATTGGTCGGTTCGTCGAGAATCATCAGGTTTGAGGCCTTGGCCAGGGCACGGGCCAGCGCCAACCGACCGCGTTCCCCCCCTGAAAGTCGGGAGACCGGGGTGCGCGCCTGCTCCGGGGTAAACAGGAAGTCCTGAAGATACCCCATAATGTGACGGCGTTCGCCACCGATTTCGACGGTATCACCAGTGCCTGACGTTATCGCCTCCGCCAGCGTCCAGGTCGGATCCAGTTTCTCCCGCTTCTGGTCCAGGGTCGCGATATGCAGGTTCGTGCCAAGCGTTACCTCGCCGCTGCTCGCCTCTGTTTCGCCCAGCATCAGGCGGATCATCGTGGTCTTCCCAGCGCCATTCGGCCCGACGATGCCCAGACGATCCCCCCGCATCACCCGAATGGAAAGGTCATCGACCACCGGCCCGTCGCCATAGTCTTTGACGACATGCTTCAGATCAGCCACCCGCTTGCCGGACATATCAGCATCCGATGCCGACATGGGAGCACCGCCGGAGGTCTGACGTCCTGCCTTACGTTGAGCGCGCAATTCGTTCAGCGCCCGCAATCGTCCCTGATTTCGCTTGCGTCGGGCCGTGACACCTTTATGTAGCCAGTCCATTTCGCGGGCGATCTTTTTGTTAAGCTGGTGGCGGGCTTCGTCCCATTCCGCCAACTGTTTTTCCCGCCAGGTTTCGAAGTTTTTAAACCCCTGATCCAGACTGCGGGACAGCCCCTGAAACAACCAGACCGTCCGTTTTGAGAGGTTTTCAAGGATGCGACGGTCATGGCTGACCATCACGATCGCCCCGCGCAGCGACTTCAACTCCCCTTCCAGCCATTCAATCGCCGCCAGGTCCAGATGGTTGGTCGGTTCATCCAGCAACAAAATGTCAGGATCAAGTGTTAAAACACGGGCAAGGCCACATCGGCGTGCTTCACCACCGGACAGGGTTCTCGGATCTTCGTCGCCCCGCAATCCAAGTTGTTCAAGGTAAACCTGACCAAGATAGGGATCATGGCCGTCACTCAAACCCGATGTTACAAATTCAAGTGTCGTCTCAAAACCTGTGAAATCCGGTTCTTGACTGAGATAGGCAATGGTCGTCCCCGGTTGGCGAAAGATGTCGCCTTTGTCTGCCTCTATCACACCCGCTGCGATTTTCATCAAGGTGGACTTGCCACTGCCATTCCGGCCCACCAGGCAGATCCGGTCCCGTTCCTGAACGACCAGCTCAACGCCCGTCAACAGGGGCGTGCCCCCAAAAGACAGGTGGATATCGCGCAGATGCAGGATCGGGGGTGCCATGATCTCTCCAGGGTACAAACCGTGCATCTACCTAACCAACACCCGCCCGTGCTGCAAGCTTGCGAGGTGCAGCGACGCGCGGCACGATAACCACCAGCCAGCATCGAGAGTCTTAATCCGTGACAACACCGCTATTCATCAGTGCCGAACAGGCGCGACGCCTAGTCCTCAACCTGCAGGGCCTGACCCGTAACCCGGGTCGGGCGATCAACAACGATCAGCTCTATGACCTGATCGAAGCAATGGGTTATGTGCAGTTGGATAGTGTCCAGGTGGTCGCCCGCGCCCACCACATGATCCTTCAGACCAGAAGTCAGTCTTACCGACCTCACCAGCTGGATCGTCTCCATGCAAAGGAAGCCCGCCTGTTTGAAAACTGGACCCATGATGCCTGCCTCATTCCCACCAGTTTCTTTCCCTATTGGCAGCATCGATTTGACCGGGACGCCAAGCGATTGGCCGAACGCTTCACAAAATGGCGGGGACATGATTTCCGGCCCGTTCTGGATGCGGTCCGGAACCGGATCGCACAAGAAGGCCCGCTGCGAGCGAGGGATTTTGAAGAGGACCGCCCAAAGGGTGGTGCCGGCTGGTGGGATTGGCATGCCAGCAAGACAGCCCTGGAATATCTGTGGCGCACAGGCGAGCTCGCCGTGGCCCGACGGGAGGGTTTCCAGAAGCTTTATGACCTGACAGAACGTGTCATCCCGAGGGACCACATCGAAAACCGCTGCAGTCATGAAGATTTTGTGGATTGGGCCTGCCGTGCAGCGATCCATCGGCTCGGCGTTGCCGCGCCGGGCGAGATCGCACGGTTCTTCGACAGCATTACCCCGAAAGAGGCGACCGAGTGGTGCGAACGCCAGGGTCCGGAAAGTCTTATCCCGGTCCAGGTTGCTGCGATTGACGGCAGCAAACCTCGAAAAGCCTTCGCCCGGCCTGATATCGAAACACTGATGGAAAATGCCGAGGAAGCACCAGCGCGGGTTCGCACCCTCAGCCCGTTTGATCCCGTCCTGCGCGACCGCAACCGTCTGAAGCGCCTGTTCAATCTGGATTACCGAATTGAGATCTTCGTTCCCGCGCCAAAGCGGCAATACGGCTACTACGTCTTCCCGCTCTTGGAAGGTGAGAAGATCATCGGACGGATCGATATGAAGGGAGACCGGGCGAGTGACGCATTACACGTGACGGCCTTTTGGCCTGAGCGCGGCATCCGCATGGGCGCAGGACGCCTGCAGAAACTGGACTCAGAACTGGAGCGACAGGCCCGTTTCATCGGCATGTCAAATGTGAGCTGGGCCAACGGCGCAATGCGGGAACCGAAATAGCTCTAAGACGCCTTGCGGGCCTGTTTCAAAACGTCTTTCAGGGCGAGGGTCTCATCCGCCGCCTCTTCAGCAGACAGGGCATAGCCCATGTCCAACAAACGCCGTGACGAAATGTGATCCGAAGGGCGATTGACCGTATCCGTGCCGAGCCAGGTATCGCCCTTGAAGTAGAATACCGAGAACCCTTCGGCGGAGGGTTCACCCCGCATGACCTCTTTATCATGGCCGGACGTGATGCCGGTCATCTGCAGTTTCAGATCAAACTGATCCGACCAGAACCAGGGGGCAGAATCATAGGGTTTTGCTGCGCCTGCAATCGCAGCCCCGGCTGCGCGTGCCTGATCGGTCGCGTTCTGAACAGACTCCAGACGCAACGACATTGGCGCAAAGCGGCTGTTGAAGCGGGTTACATCACCCGCACCAAAAATTGACGGATCACTCGTCCGCGCGTTCTCGTCAACCAGAATACCGTCATCGCAGTCCAGGCCAGCCTCAACGGCCAGCTCCTGATTGGCAATGACGCCGATCCCGGCGATGACAAGGTCGGCCTTCAGGACCTCCCCGTTCGAGAGCGAAACGCCGGCGACTTTGCCACCCTCACCTGTCAGTTCAGAGACGCCCGTCTGCAAATAGACATCCACGCCCTGTTCCCGGTGATGGTTAGCAAAGAAAGAGGACACCGTGACGCCGACCCCCCTTGCCATAAATCGGTCGGCCAGTTCCACAACGGCGACCTCTTTGCCCATCTGGCGCAGAGCCGCCGCCCCTTCAAGGCCGATGAAGCCCCCACCGATTACGACGACATTCTGAACCGCCTCCAGCTCAGCCATGATGCGATCAATATCAGAGAGCGTTCGGATATAGTGCACACCATCCAGATGGGCCCCTGGAACCGGCAGCGGTCGCACCCGCGTCCCCGTCGCTATCGCCAACAGCGTATACGGCAGCACCGATCCATCAGCGCAACGCACCTCTTTGGCTTCTCTGTCTATTCCGGCGACACTCACGCCGAGGCGCAGATCAATATCCTGATCTTGGAAGAACTCTCTGGAGCGGAAAATCAAACCGTCGGCGTCGACCTTGCCCATCATATAGGCCTTCGACAAAGGCGGGCGCTGATAAGGCAACGCGTCCTCGTCGCTCAACAGGATGATCGGTTCGGCATACCCGGCCTGGCGGGCCGCGACCGCGATCTGATGACCGGCGTGGGAGGCACCAATGACGACGAGACCAGCATCGGCTGACATAGGTTCAGACCTGAGTTTCCGGCAGGGTCACAACCAGACCATCAAGCGCGTCGGACATTTCAATCTGACAGCTAAGGCGACTGTTGCTCTTGCGCTCGGCGGCGGTGTCTTCAAGCATTTCTTCTTCAAGGATCTGCATCGCTGGCACCTTGTCCATCCATGCCTCATCGACATAAACGTGACAGGTTGCGCACATGCAGGAGCCCCCGCATTCCGCTTCGATACCATCAATGTTGCTGGTCAGCGCCCCCAACATGACGCTTTTGCCATTGTCGATGGAAACCGTTTCCTCGGTTCCGTCATGATGTTTGAACGTTACATTGGGCATAGGCCGCGATCCCTCTCAAGCGTGTTGACTGATGGACGCCTGATCTGGACGGAAAGGCATCCTTTCGCGACCTAAATGCATTCCACGCCTTAGTGCAAGTCCGCTGCGGTCAACACGTGATCAAACTGTTCCAATGCCCAGTCAACCTGGTCAGAATCGATGACCAGCGGCGGTGCGATCCGGATTGAATGCTCATGGGTATCCTTGCACAAAATCCCGCGGTCCCGCAGTGCCTCGCAGTATTTTCGGGCACCTCCCGCGGCAGGGTCCAGTTCGACGGCCAGCATCAGACCGCGCCCCCGAATATCCACCACGGCATTTGACCGAATGGAGTTGAGGCCGGTCTTGAACCGATCGCCCATTTCCGCGGCGTTCTCGATCATGCCTTCTTCAACCAGGACTGACAGGGCGGCACGCGCAACGGCACAGGCCAGCGGATTGCCGCCAAAGGTCGATCCGTGTTGCCCAGGGCGCAGAACACCCAGAACCTCGCTATTAGACAGCACGGCAGAGACCGGATAAACGCCGCCCGACAAGGCCTTGCCGACAAGAGTGACATCCGCCTCAATCCCCTCATGTTCTTCGGCCAGCAGTGCCCCGGTGCGACCCAGGCCCGTCTGAATTTCATCCAGGATCAGTGTGATGTCATTGGAGGTGCACAGGTCGCGGACCGCGCGGAAATACCCTTCCACGGGGATTATAACCCCGGCCTCGCCCTGGATCGGCTCTACAAGGAAGGCGACGGTGTTTGCATTGATTGCCGCGCGGAACGCCTCAATATCGCCGAAGGGCACGTTGCGAAAGCCTGGTGCAAAAGGCCCGAAATGACCCCGTGCAACGGGGTCCGTTGAGAACCCGACAACCCCAAGGGTGCGCCCGTGGAAATTATTACGACAGACAATGATCTCCGCCTGACCCTCTGGAACGCCCTTTACCTCGTAACCCCATTTTCTGACTGCCTTGATCGCGCTTTCCACTGCTTCCGCGCCGGAGTTCATCGGCAGAACCTTGTGAGAATCGGTGAGGCGCGCAATGTCCTCATAGAATCCGGCAAGCTGATCATTGTGAAATGCGCGGGAGGTCAATGTCAGACGGGAAGCCTGGTTGACCAACGCCTCAATGATTTTCGGATGGCAATGCCCCTGATTAACGGCGGAATAGGCCGACAGGCAGTCGAGATAGCGCTTGCCGTCGACATCCCAGACATGGACACCCTCACCCCGCGTTAGGACAACATCGAGCAGTTTGTAATTATGCGCCCCAAGCTTGGCCTCGGTCCCGTTGAAATCTGTCGCTGCGGAAAAATGCGCGTCTGTTGAATGATAACTCATTGGTAAATCTCCTCGAAACGGGGTCAGGTGGCGTGCGGCTGATCGATGATCTTGCGTCCGAAAAGGCTGCCAATCAGGTCAACCAGCAACAATGCTGACCGACCCCTCTCATCCAGAAACGGGTTCAACTCGGCCAGATCGACAGATGTTACACGGCCGGAATCGCACAGCATTTCCATAATCAGATGCGATTCCCGATAGGTTGCGCCTCCTGGAACCGTTGTGCCCACCGCCGGTGCAATAGAAGGGTCAAGGAAATCAACATCGAGGCTGAGATGGAGCATCGCATCGCGGGCTTCAACCTCTTCTAGGACGCGGGCGATCAGGCGGGACATCCCATGTTCATCAACCGTTCGCATATCCATAACATTGACGCCGCGGTCTCGGACCAGCTCGCGCTCAGTCAGATCGATGGAGCGGATACCGATCTGATTGAAATCGCGCCCGTCCATAACAACCCGATCCATACCGTCAAACAGGAAATCGAGGCCGCTTTCACCGCAAAGTGCCGCAACAGGCATACCGTGCATATTGCCGGACGGACTTGATTCCGGGGTGTTAAAATCCGCATGGGCGTCAAGCCAGAGAACCACCAGATCACGGCCCTGATCGCGTGCGTAGCGGGCAACCGCATTAATTGAACCCATCGACATGCTGTGATCGCCGCCCATAAAGATCGGCAATGCGCCAGAGGATAGAACCTCAAAACCCCGCGCATCGATCGCCCGGGTCCAGGCGGCCATTTCAACAGGCCTGCTGACTTCCTCCGAGGGGGTAGCACCCGAATTACCGACTTCAACATCGCCCGTATCCCGGACAGTAAAGCCAAGCCCCGACAGTGTTTCTGCCAGATCAGCACAGCGCAGCGCCGCAGGTCCCATGGCACAGCCCCGCATATGGGTCCCCGTTTGAAGAGGAACGCCTATTAGAGCGATCTCTTTTTGAATATTCGGCATGCGGTTCGTGGCAGACATGGTGCGGCTCCTGCGTGATCGTTAACGTCGCACAGGATAGCCAGCATCAGCGTTATCAAATAGAGCATTAATTGATCAAAATACTAATCAGATTAATCAATTTGCTAATCAAAAACCTGCGTTTTGTCAGTCGCGCTGGATATTGCCACTTCTGAGGGGAACGCCGAATTCCCGGTGACAGATTTCCGCCAGCTTTGCGACCCCCTCCCGGATCACCGGTTCCGTCGGGTTGCCAAAACAAAGACGCATACGATTACGACCCCATTCCGGGTCTGCTGACCACTCAGCGCCGGGATTGAGATGCACCCCCTCCGCCTTCGAGGCTGCATAGAGTTTTGAACAGTCGACCTCTTCCGGCAGCGTGACCCATATGAAGATGCCACCTTTGGGCATTTCAAATTCCGCAGCGGTGCCAAAATTTTCCCGCAGGGCATCTGCAATCGTCTTTGCTTTGCTGTGCAAGGTTTCAGAGAGCGTTTCCACATGACGGTCAAAATGATCGGGCAGGTATTCCGCCAGCATCATCTGTTCCAGCGCGCCGGTACCGCCATCTGTCTTTAGCGACAGCAATTGTGCCAGAACGGTCCAGGGCGCAATGATGAACCCAACCCGGATCGCCGGTGCGATTGATTTGGAAAACGACCCGCAATAGATAACCGAACCCGTGTCATCCAGGGCGTAGAAGGCAGGTGGCCTCTCCCCCTCCCAAATCAGGTCCGCATAACAATCATCTTCAAATATCGGCACCCCGAACCGCTGGGTAATAGCAAGGATTTCGCGGCGACGCCCCTCTGGCATGACAGAGCCGGACGGGTTCTGAACTGTAGGTATGGTGTAGAGGAATTTCGGTGTGATCCCTTCCGCATTGAGGTTGGTTAAAACTTCCTCCAGATGGGAAACAACAATGCCATCGCTGTCCAGATCCAGGCCGATATAGCGAGCGCCGCAGGCCCTGAGACGGCTGAGCGCGCCCCCATAACAAGCCCCCTCAACCAGCACGACATCGCCCGGTCCGGCCAGCGCCCCATTGACCAGATCCAGCGCCTGCAGTGACCCGGAAACGATCAGGATGTCATCTGCCGTGCAATCGGTTCCGGCGCGCCGGTTCATAAGATCAGCAACGGCACCTCTCAGCGGTTCATACCCTTGGGGACCCGTCGCCATGCCATACGTCGCCAGGTCCGACCCGTCCCGCAGCAAGGCCCGGCTCATCGCCGCATTCATATCCGCAACAGGGACGGATGCCGCATCATTATGGCCGCCAATGAAGTTGTAGGCCGGGAACCCTTTGAAACGTGCGCCAGCCGGGTTTGGTAAGCCGTCGCGCATGAAACTGCTGAAATCGAACATGATTACTCCCTGAAGAGATTGTTTTTCTAATCGGTAAATTTTACTGCGGTCACAGAACAGTGCCGCTATGTTTCCCAACGACGCGGGTTTGCCGCAGGCGACGACGCCACTTATCCGCATCGTAACCAGCGCCGCGATGCAGGAGACAGCGGTTATCCCAGATCACTGTCTCGCCCTGTTGCCAGGCATGGGCATAAATGTCTTCTGGTCTGGTGGTCCGTTCCAGCAAATCGTCGATCAAGGCGCGACTGTCCATACCGACCCAGCCACAGACCGACCGGACATGAGAACCTGTATAGTAGTTCTTTTCGCCATTCCCGGGGTTTGTTCTGACAAGTGGATGGCGAACGGGAGGCAAAGAGGCTGCATGGTTAAAGTCCACCGGTGCCTTTTGTGTTCTGGAGAAGACGTAGTCATGGATGACATCCAGCCCTTCGATCTTTTCCTTCATATCATCGGGAAGGCGGGCATAGGCCGCCCTTGTGCTGACAAACTCGGTTTCGCCCCCCTCGCCCGGTACTTCCTGCGCCTGGGTTATGGTTACATAGCTGGGGGTTTCTCTGAACGAACTGTCAGAATGCCAAAGATTGTTTCCGGTCTGGTATTTTGTGCGGGCGTGATCATTGCCTCGTTTCGTGCCATCGTCGTTTACATTCCCGATCGTGCCAAACGGTGTTGCCTTGCCCGTCGAGCCGAGGGTGACATGCTCCATCTCCGGCTCCCCCAGCAGAGCGGTGAAAGCCAGCAAGTCTTCATCCGTGAGGTTCTGATCCGGGAAACAGAGAAATGAGTATTCATCAATCGCATGATGCACTGCCTGGACAGCGTCAGGTGACATGTCCGGCCCCAGTTTCAATCCATGGACCCGTGCCCCGAAATCCGGATGCAATTCTTCAAATGTTACGTCACTCATACCCATCCCCAGTGTCATCTTTTGGTCGAGTATAAAGAAAATCCGATTGCTGGAAATCCGGCACCAGGAAATATTCTTGTTACCGCAACAAAGATACTGGTCCAACTGCGGGAACCGGCGTTACACTTTGCGCAATTGACCTTCTCGCTTTGTTCAAAAGATGGAACAGATCGCCATATGGACCAACTGGATCGACGTCTTATCTCGCTGCTCCGCACCGATGCCCGTATGGCCGTTTCCAATATCGCGCAAGAACTTGGCGTGTCCCGCGCGACCGTGAATGCGCGCATAACGAAACTTCTCGATTCTGGTGTTATTCAGGGTTTCACGATAACAACCGCCAATCCGGATCAGTCCGGCGTCCGCGCCATTATGATGGTCGAAGTAGATGGTCAGGCAGCCGAACAGGTTTTCCGAAGGTTGCGGGGCTTTCCCGAAATTCGGACCCTGTACTCAACAAATGGTCGATGGGACATTGTCGCGGAGCTGGAGACACCCGACCTTCAGAGCTTTGACGAGACCCTGCGCCGCATCCGGGATATCGACGGGATCGCGTTGACAGAAACCAGTATCCTTCTCGCCTCCAGAAAGAAAGTCTGACATGCCGAATTTGAACCATCGCGACTGGGTCCCGCTAGTCTCGGAAACATTGATCCAGGAAATTGCAAACTGGACCAGCGCATCGGACGCAAATTCCATTCTGGACGAGATTGACCGTTTGACTGACTGGAACCGCCAGATCCACGAACAGGACTGCATCAATCTGAACCCCGCAACGAACACGATGAACCCGCGGGCCGAGGCTGCCCTGGCAAAAGGGCTCGGCTCCCGCCCTTCGCTTGGTTATCCGGGCGCCAAATATGAAATGGGTCTGGAAGCCATTGAACGGATTGAAGTGATCGCGGCAGAGCTGGCAGCAGAGGTGTTTGGCGCGACATATGCCGAAATCAGGGTCGGGTCCGGCGCGCTGGCCAACCTATACGCCTTCATGGCGACGACGAAGCCGGGGGATACGATTATCGTGCCGCCTGCTCAGATTGGCGGCCATGTTACCCACCACAAAGCAGGCGCTGCCGGCCTGTTCGGGCTGAACATTGTCGAAGCGCCTGTTGCCCCCGACAATTATACGGTGGATCTGAATGCTTTGCGGGACCTCGCGAAGAAAACATCCCCAAGCCTGATCACAATCGGGGGAAGCCTGAATCTCTCCCCCCACCCGGTGGCTGAGATCCGAAGCATTTGTGACGAGGTGGGGACCTGGCTGCTATACGATGCGGCCCATATGTGTGGCATGATCGCCGCAAAGGAGTGGCAGCAGCCGCTGGAAGAAGGCGCGCATCTGATGGGCATGAGTACCTATAAAAGCCTGGGCGGGCCGGCGGGTGGATTAATCGTTACAAATGAAGCCGAACTTGCAGAACGTCTGGACAAAATCGCCTTCCCAGGCCTGACAGCCAACTTTGATGCGGCGAAATCCGCCGCGCTGGCCATCACTTTGCTGGATTGGCGCGACTTTGGTCGGGACTACGGCGCGATGATGAAAGCGACGGCAGCGGCCCTGGCCAAGTCCCTGTCAGATCGCCAACTCCCCATCTTTGGCCAGGATACAGGTCCCACCCAATCCAACCAGTTTGCGATGGAAGCGCATAAATTTGGCGGGGGGCAGACCATGGCAAACCGCCTTCGCCGGGCCAACATATTGACGTGCGGCATCGGGTTGCCGCTGGACCCGGTCGAGGGCGATATGAACGGCTTGCGCTTCGGAACGCCGGAGACAGCGCGTTTTGGCATGCAAGTAGAGGATATGGACGCGATCGCAGAATTCATTCATCGCGCCCTGACCGATGAACCGGAAAAGGTTGCATCCGACTTGAAGTCTTTTCGACAACGTTTCCAAAATCTTCACTTTGTGCATGCAGAATAGATCAAACAGTCCCGAAAGATCTTCCGAGCCATATCAATGAACCATCAACAAGTTCTGAAATCTGCCCTCCATGGGCTTCCTGCCGAACAGGCGGGCTATCTGACAGATCTTGGCCAGTTCATCGAAGAACATGAAGAGTTCGAGAGGAACCGGCACTGGATGTTTATGATCCTGGCCGCCTGTTGCGAGATGGTTCCAACCGTTCTGCCAAAGGAAATTGTTGCAAAGCACCTTGCTGATTTTGTCGTCAAACATCTGGGTACCATTCAGCGCATCGCCTATAGCCGGGAATACATCCTGAAAAAGGGTCAGCCGCTGGCTGAACTTGCGACGGAATACGCGGCCTATCTTTCGATTGTTGCCCTTGAAGATTACAAGGCGGGCAAGATCGAATCGGACGAGCCAAACAACCACGTCTTCAGGTGGCCCTACTACGATGAAGAGGCTTTTCCCTATCACGATGACGATGATCTGGACGACGAGGAAGAGGACGGCTGGTAATCAAGTCACCGGACTAACGGCGCAGCTTTTCCAACAGATGATGCCCTTCCTGCAGCCAGATTTCAGCGCGCCAGGGCCAGCCGCAATCATCGGACAGGTCGAACGCCACAGTGCGATCTGTCAATAAACGTGTCAGGAACACTTCATCATCCACGGGCGAAAAAGACTCTCTGTCCTCTAGGATCTCCCACGCTTCTCGAACGGGGTCGTCCGTTTCAAAGGCGACCATGACACCCGCCCTTTGGCGGGTTTCTGAACAAACCCTTCCACCACCGGCACTGATACTGATTTCCAGTTCATCCGGGCCGCGATGAACCCGCAGGTACCCGCCACTGCCCGCAATCAGATGCCCGAAGTCATTGTATTTGTACCAGTCGATCTCAACTTTCAGGACCTTCGACGCATTTGTGCTGCCGTAAACCCAGTTATGGGCCATTTCCGCCGCTGCCAAACCGGGCAAGCCAAGCAAGACACATACACTGATCAAAACGCATCGGAACCCGGCCGGCATCGACTTGTTTGTCCTATCCAAATTAGCCTTCGTCTCAATCATGTTCTGTGCAACCCAGCAATAGCAAGCAACCGATGGATCGTTGAACTTCAGAGGGGAAGCCGCTACCTATATCACAATAGTCTTGGAGATATTTTGCCATGCGGTCCGCACCGCCCCTATTGCACCGCGTGATCGGTTTTTTGCTGCTATTCCTGATCGTCTTTAACACATCAGCCAAAGCACAGGGTGAACTCACCGTGTTCGCCGCAGCCAGCCTGACCAATGCAATCAGCGAGATTGCCAAGATCTATACGGAAACGACCAACATCCCAGTCCAGTTATCTTTTGCCTCATCCTCTACACTTGCCCGACAGATCGAAGCCGGTGCGCCTGCGGACGTCTTTCTATCAGCCAATCCACAATGGATGGATTACCTGGAAAAGCGGGGATTGGTTCAGCCAGGCAGCAGAGTAAACGTCATTGGAAACCGATTGGCCTTGATCGGAAAGCCTGGCGCAACCAACCAGACCAGTGCGGGAACCGTAACAAAGAAATTATTCCTTTCTCATTGGGATGACAGCAAGTGGATGGCAATTGGCGACCCGGATCACGTGCCCGCCGGAATTTATGGCAAAGAGGCACTTCAAAGCCTCAACATTTGGCAGGAAAGCAGACGACAGCTCGCCCTGACCGACAATGTGCGGGGCGCACTGGTGCTGGTCGAACGCGGTGAGGCCAATTTGGCCGTGGTCTATCAAAGTGATGCCCAAATTCTACCGCCTGAATTCCTGATTGGACTTTTTGACGAAAGAGACCACAGTGAAATTCTTTATCCTTTCGCGATTACAAAGGGCGGTCAAAGCGACCATGCGACATCTTTTCTGTCCGTTCTGCAGTCCCCAAAAGGGCGAGAGATCCTGGATCGTGCCGGGTTTACTGTTCCCGAGAGTAATAGATGACGGATCTTCTGACCGCTGAAGAGGCAGAGGCCCTGTGGCTCAGCCTGAAAGTCTCTGTGACCGCGGTGATCGGTGCCCTCCCCTTTGCCCTGGTGGCCGCCCATATCCTCAGCAAGCCCGCTTTTCCCGGAAAGACCCTTCTTGACGCAATTATACATCTTCCCTTGATCCTGCCTCCGGTGGTCATGGGCTATCTCCTCTTGGTGATATTTGGAACCGGTGGTGTGATCGGCGGCTTCCTGAATGACACATTTGGCATACGCCTCGTTTTCAGTTGGACAGGGGCCGCACTTGCAGCAGGCATCGTCACTTTCCCGTTTCAGGTCCGCGCCATTCGTCTTTCCCTGGAGGCGATCAATCCAGGCCTGCTGGCGGCTGCAAATACACTGGGTGCCTCCCCACTCGACCGGTTCTTGACCATAAGCCTGCCGATGGCCGCCCCCGGCATTCTGGCTGGCGCGATTACGGCCTTTGCCGCCAGTCTGGGCGAATTTGGTGCCATCATCACCTTTGTCTCCAATATCCCAGGTGAGACAAGGACACTCCCGCTTGCGATCTATTCCGCATTGCAAACGCCCGATGGTGAGGCAGCGGCAGCAAGACTTGTCGTACTCTCCATTGCCCTGGCGCTCACAGGCCTGATCCTCTCTGAAATCGCAGCCAAGCGTGTACGGTGGATGACAGGCCAGTGAGCGTCAAACTCTCCATCCATCATCCGTTGAGTGATTTTGACCTGCATGTCGACCTGACTATTCCGAATGAAGGTGTCACCGCGCTCTTTGGTCCGTCAGGTGCGGGCAAAACAACAATCATGCTGATCCTGGCCGGATTGATCGAACCCGTTGCTGGACATATCCAACTGGATGGTGAAACCCTTCTGGACACCGAAGCCGATATTTCTATCCCCGCCTATCAACGCGGGATCGGTTCAGTCTTCCAGGAAGCCCGCCTTTTCCCGCATCGGACCGTGGCCGGCAACCTTGACTATGCTGCCAAACGGGCATCAAAACGGGATCAGCGGACAAACCGGAAGACCTTAACATCCATCCTGGGTCTGGAGCCGTTATTGGCACGAAAACCGGACACGCTTTCCGGCGGCGAAAAGCAGAGGGTTGCCCTTGGCCGGACCCTGCTCTCTCAACCGAGATTGCTGTTAATGGATGAACCGCTATCCGCCCTTGATCAGGGACGACGGTCCGAGATCCTGCCCTATCTGGAACGGCTACGCGACGAGGTTGGCATTCCCATTCTCTATATCAGTCATGCGGTCGACGAAGTCGCCCGACTGGCCGATCGAATGATCGTTCTCAATCGCGGTGAAGTTGCCGCCCAAGGACCGATCGAGGACGTTATGGGACGTCTGGACCTGTTCCCTCTGACCGGTCGTTTTGAAGCGGGTGCCGTGCTGAATACCCGGGTTGCCAGCCACAACGACCCTATGAAAATGAGCATGCTGAATTTCGAGGGCGGCAGGTTTCTTGTCCCGCTCGTTCAGGCCTCAGTGGGGGCGCCTGTTCGCGTCAGGATACGCGCGCGGGATGTGATCCTTGCGCTGGAAGAACCAAAACTGATTAGTGCGAATAATATCCTCTCGGGAACGATCTCGGACATCCGGGAAGAATCAGGCGCCTATCTGGATGTGCAGGTAACGGTCGGAACCGACAAAATTCTGGCTCGCATAACCCGACTCTCACGGGAACGCCTTGGGGGACTTGCCATTGGGACACCAGTCTATGCTCTGATTAAATCGGTCAGCGTTGAACGCCACAATGGTCTTCAGACCACGCGCCAGGCAACGTCCGAAGCCCCAAAAAAAGCGGGCCCCTGAAACAGGGACCCGCCGGATCGACTTAAATTAATGTACCCCGAAATACGCCCGGGGAATTTGCCAATTGCTTTCGAAAAATACGCTCACAACATAACTACTAAGTTTTAACATCACACTAAAAAAGGACTAAGAACTGGTTAAAATTTTAGATAATTTTCAAATTATTTTTCGTTAACACCTTATTAACACTAACACCTTGAAATTTATGATTATTCGAAAATAAATCAGAACCGTTATAAAATAGTTAACGGCAACATATGTGAAACCAATGCCGGATATCAAAAGGTTCAGTTTTAATTGAAGGGTCTATAATAACTCGAAAGAGTGAATTACTGGCCTTTTACCGAAGATTGACCGAGATACCAGTCATAAGTGGTCTTGAGCCCGTCTGAGAGACCGGTTTTTGCAACCCATCCCAAATCCCGGAGACGCGAAACATCAGCAATCTTGCGCGGTGTTCCATCCGGTTTGCTGGCGTCAAATTCAAGCGCGCCCTCAAATCCAACCACCTGCCGGATGGTTTCAACCAGTTCCCGAATGGTCAATTCGACACCGGTACCCACATTTATCAGAGGGTATGCGCCACCCTGAATGCTCTCCATCGCGAAAACAGCCGCATCGGCCAAATCGTCCACATGCAGGAATTCGCGCTTCGGTGTGCCACTGCCCCAGACCGACATGCTTGGTGCATTCGCCAGTTTTGCTTCATGGGCCTTGCGCATCAAAGCCGGAATCACGTGACTGGTCTCAAGATCAAAATTATCGCCAGGGCCATAGAGATTTGTCGGCATCAGACAGACGGTCTCAAACCCGAACTGTTTTGTATAAGCGTGACACATCTCGATGCCGGCGATTTTCGCCACGGCATAGGCACTGTTCGTCGGTTCCAGATGCCCGGTCATAAGGGCATCTTCCTGCATTGGTTGCTCCGCAAATTTCGGATAAACGCAGGTCGAGCCCAAAAAGACCAGTTTGGTCGCGCCATGTCGGTATGCTGCGTCGATCACGTTGGTCTGAATCAAAAGGTTTTCACGAATGAAATCGCCGGAATACCGGTCGTTAGCGATAATCCCTCCTACCTTGGCGGCGGCGAGATAAACCTGGTCAGGTTTGTTTTCGGCAAAAAAAGTGTCGACGGCATCCTGTCTGGTCAGATCGACCTCATCCCGGGTTGCGGTCAGGATTTCTGCATTTCCATCCTGTTGCAGACGCCTGGCGATTGCCGACCCTGCCAGACCGCGATGCCCGGCCACAAAAACCCGCTTTGCCATCTGAAACCGTCCTGATCAACCAAAGTTGCGGTGCTTCACCGCATGGCCCGCATCCGTCAGAGTACGTTCCTGAGACGCCTCTTCCAGATCAGCTTCCACCATCATGGCCACGAGCTGCTTGAACGTGACTTGCGGTTTCCACCCCAGCTTCTCACGCGCCTTTGAGGCATCCCCAAGCAGCAGGTCCACCTCCGTCGGGCGCAGATAGCGGGCGTCAAATTCCACATGGTCCTGCCAGTTCAATCCGGCAATGCCGAAAGCTTCTTCCAGAAACTCCCTGACTGAATAGGTTTCTCCCGTCGCGACAACATAATCATCGGGTTCATCCGCCTGCAGCATCAACCACATCGCCTGAACGTAATCCCCGGCGAAACCCCAGTCTCGCTTCGCATCAAGGTTCCCGAGATAAAGCTTGTCCTGCAATCCGTGTTTTATTCGCCCGACTGCACGGGTGATTTTGCGGGTAACAAAAGTTTCCCCCCGCCGCGGGCTCTCATGGTTGAAGAGGATTCCATTGGCGACGAACAGATCGTAGGCCTCACGGTAATTGACGCCGAACCAATGCGCAGCCACCTTGCCCACTGCATAGGGCGACCGGGGGTAAAATGCTGTTGCCTCTGACTGGGGGGCGGGTGCCGCACCATACATTTCAGAACTGCCGGCCTGATAGACACGAACCTTCTTGTCCGTTTCTTTTTGAAAGTCCCGAACAGCATCCAGCAGACGAAGAGACCCCATGCCGACCACATCAGCGGTATATTCCGGCTGATCAAAACTGACGCGCACATGGCTTTGTGCGCCGAGATTATACACCTCGTCAGGCTGCACTTTACCGATCACACGGCGCAGACCCGTCGAATCCGACAAATCGCCATAATGCAGAAAGAACCGGGTCCCGGCGGTGTGAGGGTCGCTGTAAATATGATCGACACGGTCCGTATTGAAAGTTGAGGCGCGGCGAACCAGGCCATGAACCTCATACCCTTTTCCCAAAAGGAATTCCGACAGGTAAGATCCGTCCTGTCCGGTCACCCCGGTAATCAACGCCCGTTTCATACTGTTGCTGTCCTGATCATTTACGCCGCCCGCACACTATACAGGCCACGGGGTAAATGCACATGCTTTCGGATGAGATCAGGGTTGGCTAGCGGGTTTGTGGGCTCAGGAACCCGGAAGGGCCCGTTCAACGGCGGACACCACGGTTTTGGACCCCGGTTTGGTGACGGTTGAGAAACCGGCAACCGGCAAACCTTGCGAATCAATCAGGATTTTGTGGAAGTTCCAGCGCGGCGTACCCTTACTGCCGAGATTGTCTTTTGCCCATTTGTAAAACGGGTGCGCATTCCTTCCCGAAACAACTTCTTTTTCAGTCATCGGAAAGGTGACGTCGTAGTTTACTTCGCAGAATTCCTTGATTTCCGCTTCCGTGCCGGGTTCCTGCTCGCCGAAGTCATTGGAAGGCACTCCCAACACGACAAGGCCGCGATCTTTATAGCCGTCATACAATGCCTGAAGCGCACGGTACTGAGGGGTGAATCCACAGAAAGAGGCCGTGTTCACAACCAAGACCGCCTTGCCCCTAAAGTCGCTCAAAGACATCGGTTCCCCCTCAATCGAGGTGAAACTGAACTGGTGCGAACTCTCTGCCCCCGCTTTAACAGGGCTGGCCACCAGAACGCTCGACAGCAACATGGATGCAAAGGACAAACCGGACTTCATAGAAACCTCTCAAAAAACGGTTTTCATATACATGATATTACGGTCGCAAGGGGGCAAAAGATCAAAACGAAATATAATTTCAATCCAGCGCGTTTAGCGCGACGTACACTGTTCACATGTCAGAATCTCGAAAAAACCTGCGGCTCGTGCTCGGTGATCAACTAAGCCATTCACTATCCGCTCTTCAGGGCACGAACCCTGAAACCGATATGGTCGTGATGTTTGAGGTGATGGGCGAGACAACCTACGTCAATCACCACAAGCAGAAGATTGCCTATTTCCTTTCGGCAATGCGTCATTTCGCCGGTGAGCTCCGACAGACTGGCATCAAGGTGCATTACGTTAAACTGGACGACCCCGAAAACACGGGCACGCTTTCGGGTGAGATAAAGGCCGCTGTTGCACGCTTCAGACCAGAGACTCTCATCCTGACGGAACCTGGCGAGTTCAGGGTTCTGGAGATGATGCGGGACTGGTCGGAATCGCTGCCCTGTTCTGTCGAAATCCGCAACGACGACCGCTTCATCGCCTCCCTCGCCGAGTTTGAGGCCTGGGCCAAGGACCGCAAACAACTGCGCCTTGAGTATTTTTACCGCGAATTGCGGCGCAAAACCGGAATCCTTGTCGACACAGACGGTAACCCGGAGGGCGGATCCTGGAATTATGACGCCGAAAATCGAAAAAAACTGCCGAAAGGTGCGGAAACACCAACCCCACCGGTATTTGAGACAGATGCGGTAACTTCCGACGTTATGACACTTGTGGAAGATCTTTTCCCGTCCAATATCGGTGCGCTCACGACGTTCAATCAACCTGTCACGCGGCTGCAAGCGCTCGAGGCGCTGGATCACTTCGTATCACACAATTTGCGGAGTTTCGGGGACTATCAGGACGCCATGAAAACGGACAATCCGTTTTTGCATCACAGTCTGATCTCTGCCCCTTTGAACCTGGGGTTGCTTTCCCCCATGGAGGTTTGTCGCAGGGCCGAAGACGCCTGGCATGCCGGTGATGCGCCCCTCAACGCGGTGGAGGGGTTTATAAGACAAATCCTGGGCTGGCGTGAATATGTTCGCGGCCTCTACTGGATGAAAATGCCGGGTTACGCAAAGACCAACCATTTGAACGCCAAACGCCACCTGCCCGATTTCTACTGGACCGCCGAGACGGATATGAACTGCCTCGCACAATCGATTGGTCAAACCATCGATCACGCCTACGCCCATCACATCCAGCGCCTGATGATCACCGGTAATTTTGCGCTGCTCATCGGGGCAGACCCTGCGAGCGTGAACCAATGGTATCTGGAGGTCTATATCGACGCTATTGAGTGGGTTCAACTGCCAAATACCCATGGTATGGCCATCTACGCAGATGGCGGGATCATGGCGTCAAAACCCTACGCGGCCAGCGGCAAGTACATCGACAAGATGTCGGATTACTGCGCAAAATGCCGCTACACCGTTAAGACCATGGGTGAAGAGGATTCCTGTCCGTTCAATGCCCTCTACTGGAACTTCATGATCGAAAATGAGGCCATCCTCTCAAACAACCCGCGCATGGGTTTGAGTTTTCGCAATCTTGCAAAGATGGCCCCTGACAAGAAAAAGCGGGTCATAACGAGCAGCCAGAAGTTTCTCAGTGACCTCTCATCAGGAAACCGGGTTTGAGCTGAGCATTCATGGTGATAACCTGATCGCAACAAGCCAGATCGGGGGAAGCGGCAAATGCTGAACGAAGACGTCCTGAAAGAACCAGCCAGGGTACTGACCCAGGCGCAGCGCGAGTCCTATTTTGAGAACGGCTATCTGGTCGTCGAAAGCCTTATCGATCCGGGCTGGGTTGCACGTTTGAACCGCCTCACCCAAGACTTCGTGACCTATTCCCGTCAGCTTGATAGCTCAACCGACGTGCTGGATCTTGCACCCGAACATCACGGTGATGCACCAATGGTCCGCCGGCTGCGCAGGCCGGATGAGCAGGACCCGCTTTATTGGCAATACGCAAATGGCATCATTGCCGATGTTGCCGCCGATCTGGTTGGTCCTGACGTCGTCTTCCACCATTCAAAGCTCAACTTCAAATGGGGCGGTGGGGGCGATGCCGTAAAATGGCACCAGGATATTCAGTTTTACCCTCATACCAATTATTCCTCGCTGACCATCGGCACGTATCTCACCGATGTCGGACCGGATGACGGCCCCTTGATGGTGCTGCCGAGGAGCCAGGATGGCCCCCTTTATGATCTCTATGATGACTACCGTAACTGGACCGGCCATTTGAAAGAGGCGGATATCGCAGATCTGGATGTCTCTGGCGCGGTTACCTGTCCGGCGCCTGCGGGATCGATCACGATCC
This sequence comes from Alphaproteobacteria bacterium, assembly GCA_963691885.1. Lineage (GTDB taxonomy): Bacteria > Pseudomonadota > Alphaproteobacteria > UBA8366 > Aestuariispiraceae. The sequence goes on along the minus strand of OY829843.1, from coordinate 3,738,796 downwards.
ATAATTGCAGGACACTTCACGCGACAGCGGCCACCCAGACTTTGACCGGGCGGCCGCTTCTTCTGAACATCTTCAACAGTGCTGATGCATTTCCCTATACAGCCGTACCGGACATGTCCCGACATGCCGGAACTGTTGTTCGGGGCGAGGCTGCCCGCATGGCCCATCACGATCCACGGCCATGTCCAATACCGCCCGACTGGTCGAATGGTTACTCGTCCATATTTGCGGTTCAGGCGGGCGAAGACGCGGCTGCGGAGTAATCCAGCGCCCTGAAGAAGAAGCCTTGTTCCCATAAGGGGCATTGTCCATTCTGGCATGCTTCGCCATAAACAAATCTAATGTAAGACCCCGGCACACCAGGGTACCAACCGAAACAGAGGGAGAGCGCAAGATGGCATTCGTTGTCATTCCTGAATTCCGCATAAAACAGGATAAAATCGAAGATTTTAAAGAGCTTATGGCTAAACACTGCAGCAATTCCTTTAACAATGAGGAAGGGTGTCTGGGGTTCGAATGCTGCCAGGATGAAAGCGATCCAACGCGCTTTGTTCTTTATGAGACCTATGTAAATGCTGCCGCTCTGGACATTCACCGTGAGACGGATCACTTCGCCTGGTATCAGGAAAATGCTGAAGACATGGTTGTGAAGGGCGAAGGCGGGACCCTTTTTCAATCCGTTGCAAAGTTCACCCGAACATCAACCGGCAAGCCGGAATGAGCGCTCCGGCGTCGCAGGACGGGCTGGATACGGCCCCCGATCCAGTGGCGACGCCAAAACGCCTGACCCTTGGCGAGTTCATTCCACTGATGGCGATGCTGATCTCGCTGGTTGCCTTATCCATCGACGCCATGCTGCCTGCATTGCCCGCAATCGGCGCGGGTTTTAATGTGACAGAGGCGAATGACACACAGCTGGTCATCGCTGCTGTCTTTGTCGGACTGGGGCTGGGTCAGCTGGTCTATGGCCCCGTGTCTGACAGTATCGGACGCAAACCCGCCATCTATCTCGGCAATGTTGTCTTTATCATCGGATGTGCCGTTTCAATCACGGCCAGCAGTTTCGAGGTCATGTTGCTGGGGCGCGTGCTTCAAGGATTTGGGGCGGCGGGAAATCGCACTGTGATCATGGCAATTGTTCGAGACATGTATGAAGGCCGTATGATGGCCAAGATCATGTCCTTTATCATGGCGGTCTTCATCCTGGTCCCGGCAATTGCCCCCGCCCTCGGTCAAGGCATTCTATGGATAGCAGCATGGGAAGCCATTTTCATCGCCTTACTGGTTTTTGCCGGTATCGCGACCCTTTGGTGCGCATTGCGCTTGCCGGAGAGCCTATCACCAGAAAACCGAAAGCCATTTTCGGCCAGGGTTGTCGGCACTGCGTTCAAGACGGCACTGCTGAACCGTGTGACATTCGGCTATACGGTCGCGACCGGTTTTGTCTTTGGACCCTTTCTGGGCTACCTCGCCTCAGCACAGCAGATCTTTCAGGGCCCCTATGGTGTTGGTGAGCTCTTCGCACTCTATTTTGCCTCACTGGTCATTGCGACCGGCGCAGCATCCATTGTGAACGGCAATCTGGTTCTCCGCTTTGGGATGCGTCGCCTTTCCCGCTTGGCAATGGCCGGCGTTATCATTGGGTCAGCGATCTTTACCCCCGTTGTGCTACTTACCGCCGGCGTACCGCAAATCTGGTCTTTTATGGCCTATATGATGCTGATCTTCTTTTGCGTCGGGATGTTGTTCGGCAACCTCAATGTCATGGCGATGGAGCCAATGGGGAAACTTGCCGGAACGGCAGCCGCGCTGATCAGCGCGCTTTCCACGGCAATTTCCATACCCCTCGGCCTTGCGATTGGACAGGCCTTCGATAACACTGTCACACCACTTGTCGTGGGATTTGGCATCTGTTGCCTGTTCTCGCTTTTCGTCTCAATCTGGGCCGACAAGGGCAATCCACCCCGGCCAATTTCATTTTGAGTCCTGATAAACCGATTGGAGCCTTACCATGCCTATGCTGATCAAATGCACCGACAAACCCGACTCGCTCGATTTGCGGATGGAGCATCGCCCCGTGCATCTCGACTATCTCGAAAGCAGGAAAGATATGCTTCTGGCCGGTGGTGCCGTACTGGATGATGACGGAAAACCCTATGGCAGCGTGCTGATCGTAAACACCGAAGACAAGGCCGAAGCGGAAGCCTTCGCCGCAGCAGACCCGTTCGCGCAAAACGGCCTGTTCGAAACTGTTGAGGTCACGGCATGGCGGATGGCCTATTACAATTTTGAAAACAAGATGTGATTCGAGCTTGTCTGAAACCGGTCTGTCCAACTGGGAACAGGCCCAACCCCTTACGAAATGACGACGAGGTTAAGTGATGGCCAAAGGTGACAATCTGCGCTCAGGCGGGCGCGTCCTTGTGGATGCTCTCGACACACATGGCGTGGACATTCTGTTCGGCGTGCCCGGCGAAAGCTATCTGGCGGTGCTGGACGCGCTCTATGATGTTCCCAGCATCAAGTTCATCAATGCCCGCCATGAGGGGGGCGCCACCATGATGGCGGACGCATATGGCAAGCTCACTGGCAAACCCGGCGTCGCCATTGTCACCCGCGGTCCGGGGGCCACCAACGCATCAGCCGGTGTCCATGTCGCCTTTCAGGATTCCACCCCTATGATCCTGCTGATCGGGCAGATCGGCCGCAGCATGGTGGAGCGCGAAGCTTTTCAGGAAATCGACTATCGCCGGATGTTTGGCGAAATGGCGAAATGGGTCGCCCAGATTGATGACGCCGCGCGTATCCCGGAATACATGAACCGGGCTTTCCACACAGCGACCTCTGGCCGACCCGGACCCGTTGTCCTCGCCCTGCCCGAAGACATGCTGACGGATATGGTGGACGCACGCGAAGTCACACCCTATTCGATCCTCGAAAACCATCCTGCCGATTCTGATATGGCCGAATTGCGCCAGAAACTGAAGGACGCCAAGAACCCGTTCGCAATTGTTGGTGGCGGCGGCTGGAGTAAAGAGGCCTGCGCTGATTTTATGGCCTTCGCCTCTGCCCTGCACTTGCCGGTCGGGGCCTCTTTCCGCTGTCAGGACTATTTCGACAATGACCACCCGAATTATGCCGGCCATGTTGGCATTGGCATTGATCCAAATTTGGCCACCCGAATAAAAGCATCGGATCTGTTGATTGTAGTCGGTTCCCGGTTGGGCGAAATGACATCCAGTGGATACAGCCTGATCGATATACCGCGCCCGAAACAGACTTTGGTCCATGTATATCCCGACCCAGGCGAGTTGAACCGTGTCTATGATGCGGATCTCGCAATCGTTTCCTCCATGGGCCCCTTCGCAAAGGCCGCTGCCCGTCTGGCCCAGGTCGACAGTTCGGCCTGGAAAGACAAGGTTGCAGAAGCCCATGAAGGATATCTCTCGTTCATTCAGCCCTCGGAACAGCCGGGCGATGTCAATATGGGAACCATCGTTCAGCATATCGACGAAAAGCTCGGCCCGGACGCCATCTTCTGCAACGGTGCTGGGAACTATACCGTTTGGGTTCACCGGTTCCGTAAATACAGGAACTATTGCACCTGCCTGGCACCCACCAGTGGTTCGATGGGATATGGGCCGCCCGCCGGTGTCGCAGCGAAACTGGTGCATCCTGAAAGCCCTGTCGTCGTCTTTGCCGGGGATGGCTGTTTCCTGATGACCTGTCAGGAATTGACGACAGCGGTCCAGTACGACCTGCCGATCCTCTATATCGTGGTCAATAACAGCATGTATGGCACAATCCGCATGCATCAGGAGCGTGAATACCCGGCCCGTGAACAGGCAACCTATCTGAAGAACCCGGACTTCGCCGCCTTTGCGGAATCCTGTGGGGCTTTCGGTGCGGTGGTAGAGCGGACGGAGGATTTTGCCGCAACCTTCGATGCCGCGATTGCGTCCGGGAAACCGGCGTTGATTGAGATCAGGGTGGATCCAGAAGCCCTGACCCCTGCCGCGAGCCTGTCCGCCATTCGGGAAAAAGCCCTGGCCAGTCAGAAAGCCTGATTGGGTTTTTCCAGTCGTCTAGGCAGGCGTGTGTCCGGCACCGCCCTGTCCGTGTTCCTGGGCCATCCGATGGCTGGCCCAGCCGGGCAGGTTCTCGCCCGGCATCGGCATTGCAAGGTAAAACCCTTGAACGGCTTCACAACCCAGCTCCTGCAGAAGGGTTAATTCATGAACAGTTTCAACGCCTTCTGCCACGGTTTTAAGATTTAGATCCTGGGCAAGTTGCAGGGTCGATCCAAGGATCGTCCGGGTTCTTTCCGACTGTGGTGCACCGGTGACCAGCGACCGATCGATCTTCAACTCATCAAACGGCAGTTTGGCCAGTCGGGAGATTGTGGCATATCCGGTCCCGAAATCATCGATCGAGACCCCGATACCCGCAAGCCGCAACTGGGTTAGAATGTCCAGCGCGTTTGCGTGATCCGTCAACAAACCCGTCTCCGTCAGCTCCAGCGTGAGACGTGTTGGATCAATGTTGTGACAGGAAAGCAACTCGTGAACCAGCGGCGGCAGAAGCATGTCGTTCAGGCTTTCTGCCGCGATGTTGACCGACAGGTTCAGATCCAGTCCGACATCGTTCCAGGCCCGCAACTGCACCAGGGCCTTGTCCAGAACAACGTAGGTCAAGCGATCAATCAGATTGTTTTCGGCCAGTTGATGGATGAACGTATCTGGCGGCAGCAATCCGTATTCCGGGTGCATCCAGCGAACAAGTGCTTCAACGCCCAGTACACTCTTGCCGTCGATCGCGATCTTGGGCTGGAAATACAGCAGCAGTTGATCCCCGTCGACCGCGCCATTCAGGTCTTCGGGTGAGAATTTCAGGCCGGATGCCGGCGTAGGCGCCGGGCGCGAAAATGACAGCTGGGAGAAAATTTCGTCGGTTGCGCCCAATGTCATCGGCTTTGTCAGCCCGCCAAGGACCCTGAGCCCCCTCGCCCGGGCCAGATCAAGACCGGCGTCCCGCATTCTGGGCTCGACTCCCGTCACCAGGACTACCGCAGAGCCACAATTTCGTTTGGCCAATTGGCGCAGGATGTTCACCCCGTCGCCGCCGGGCAGGTTCAACTCCGTCATGATCAGGTCAAACTCTGCGTCGTGAGCATCGATTTCTTCGAGGGCAGCTTCAACACCGGATGTCAGGACCGGACCGACCACCCCCAAACGGGTCAGGATAGAGGCGGCACGGGCCCGCGATGAGTCGTCGTGATCGACAACCAGCACCGAGAGTTGGCCATAGACAGTCTCACCCATTAGACAGTCTTCCTCACGAGGTTTCGTTTAGACGGGGATAAAAATACCCGATATCCGTCAGTTATCCCCAACAGAGCGCTTTTTTGCGATCAATTCAACCAATGCATCCATTCCCAATGCATAAGAGTTGTGTCCGAAACCGGTGATCATCCCATCCGCAACATCCGCCAGAACCGATTTGCGACCTCGCTTTTCGATATTTGTCATGTGAACCTCAACATAGGGAAGTGCGATGCCTTTCAGACAATCTCGCAACGCGGCCCCTTCCATCAGGAAGCCCGCAGGGTTCATCAGAACCCCTTCCAACCCCTCACGGGTGGATTGATAAAGGGTCGAAATCGCCTCGCCTTCGTAGTTTGTATAGAGGATCTGTAAGGCAACATTGCACGCCTCTGCGTAGGCCTGGATCTCGACATCCAGTTCAGCCGCAGTCTTGGTGCCATAGAGTTCAGGCTGACGACGGCCCAGCCATTCCATGTTTGCACCCTGGATAAGGATAACGCGAAAAGGGTCACTCATCCGGCACCGCCGGATAGGTGTTATAGGTTGTTGCCGCAAGCCAGCCCGCATCAACCGGCAACATGACGCCGGTAATTGATCTGGCCTGTTCAGAACAGAGGAACGCAATAGCGTTGGCGATGTCTTCCGGCGTGATCATATGGTCGAGGGCGCAACTGGCCAGTATCGCCTCAGGGTCGCGCTTCCCGGCATCAATCCGGGCCTGGATGGCCGGCGTCAACGTATAGCCGGGGGCAATGCCGTTTACCCGTATCCGCTTCGGTCCGAGCTCAGCCGCCAGCAATTCGACGAGGCCTTTAATCGCAACCTTGCTTGGATTATAGGCCGGCAAAGGAAGCGGTCGGAAGGAATTGATGGACCCCAGCAGGATCATCGATCCACCACCAGCTTTCGCCATGATCGGTGCTGCAGCACGGCAACACAAAAATGTTCCGCGATAATTGACGTCCCAGAGGCGGTCAAAGGCCGCCATATCGACATTGGGAAGGGTCGCCGCATTTTCCAGCAAACCCGCCGAATTGACGAGCGTCGCGATTGGTCCAACGTTATGCGTCACCTCCTCAAATACCGATGTAACGGCGTCTTCATCAGCAACGTCAAGGACCCTTGTATGCACCACCGCCCCAGTTTCCGAGATTTCCGAAGCAACGCTTTCCAAAGCTGCTTCGTTTATGTCGGCCAGGACGATTATGTCGCCATCGTCAGCAAACCGTTTAGCACTTGCATGGCCAATGCCGCTTGCCCCACCGGTTACCAGAGTTATTCTGCTCATCTACTGTAATCCTCCCGTTGTATGTCAGTCTGAACGGACCGATACGGGTGGGCAAGACCAGGAACAACACGAAAACCGAAAGAGGCAGACAATGCAGGGCATGTTGACGATCTGGACCGATATCGATGTCACCGCAGAGCAGGATTTCAACGATTGGTACAATCTCGAACACTTGCATGAACGCGCCTCAGTGCCCGGTTTTTTCAACGCCCGCCGGTATCGCGCACTGACCGGAGATCCGCCCTATATGGCGCTTTACGATACCGAGAGTGCCAGTGTGCTGACATCGGACGCCTACAAACAGATATTGGTCGACGCGACACCCTGGACGGACCGGATTATGCCCAGTTTCCGCAATACAATCCGATGCGTTTCCGATCAGGTCTATCAATGGGGTCAGGGTTGGGGTCAAATCGCGATATCGGTCCGCTTTGCTCTTGAGCCCGCCGATATCGATGCTGCGCAAAATGCGCTGATCGACACCATCATCCCCTCCATCACAAATCAACCCGGTGTGGTTGGCGTTTTTTTGATGCGGCCTGTTCCAAGCGATGGCGGCCCCATCCCGGCGGGTGCGGCTGACGGTCAGGCACCTGTCAGCCTCTTCCTAAACATCGCCTGCATAGATAACAGTGCTGCCGATCGTTTGCTGGATACCCAACTCAACACCGCAACGCTTGAGGCCGTTTCCATTCCGTCGAAAGCCGCCACCTTTGGTGTGTATCAGTTCATATCAGGCGTCGACAGCGCGGTCATCGCTCGCGATACCTGAACGTGGTTGAGAACCAATAGATGTCTGAACCGGTCAACTCGGCACTGCCGCCCTTAGACGGTGTTAGGGTTCTTGATTTCTCAACCCTTTTGCCGGGTCCATTGGCGGGCCTTATCCTCGCTGATGCTGGCGCTGAGGTCATCAAGATCGAACGTCCGGGCACCGGCGAAGAGATGCGTCACTACACCCCTTCATTCGGGGATAGCAGTGGCAACTACGCCCTGCTGAACGGTGGCAAACGTTGCATTACCATTGATCTGAAAGCCTCCGATGCGGTGGAAAAACTGACGCCGCTGATACAGTCATCCAATGTGATCATCGAACAGTTCAGACCCGGTGTAATGGACCGGCTTGGTCTGGGGTTCGATGCCGTTTCCAAAATCAATCCGGGGATCATTTATTGTTCCATCACCGGTTACGGCCAAACGGGGCCTGCCCGGGATCAGGCAGGGCACGATATGAACTATCTGGCCCGTTCCGGCCTGTTGATGATGGGTGGTGATGATACAGGCAAACCGGTTATCCCGCCCGGTCTCATCGCCGATATCGGCGGCGGGGCTTTGCCAGCAGTGATAAACATTCTTCTGGCCCTGCGACAGGCGGAGACGACCGGTCAGGGGGCCCATCTCGACATCTCAATGACCGATGGCCTGTTCGCCTGGTCTTTCTGGGCGCAGGCTGAAACCACGTTAACAGGGATTGCGCCCAAACCGGGCAATGCCCTGCTCTCTGGCGGGTCGCCACGCTATCAGATTTATACAACAAAGGACGGGCAGTTTATGGCTGCAGCGCCGCTGGAGGAAAAGTTTTGGCAGAACTTCTGCTCAATTCTGGATATCCCAGAGAATGAAAGGGACGAGAAACCGGATCCAACAGCTATGATCCGACGCATTTCAGACCGTGTTTCCAGCGAACCAGCAGCTTATTGGCGTGAGCGTTTAAGCGGTCTGGATACCTGTGTCACCCTCGCCCAGACATTTGACCAGGCGCTTGATGACCCACTGTTCAAGGATCGCGGGCTTTTTGACAAACAGGTCTCCTCAGGTTCTGAACAAACCATCCCGGCCCTTCCAACGCCCTTGGCCCCGATATACAGGTCCAGACAGTCACAGACGGTGCGGGTTCCGGACCTTGGGGAAGGCAATGAGACCTTTCTGCCCACGCAGGCATCAAAGCAATGATCAGAAACGGCTTTTCAAGTCAGAGAGATGCCCCAATATCTCTACAAATGTCAGCCACCCATTCCCGGAGAAAAACAGATGAGTGAGTTATTCAGCCCCATAACCCTTAGAGGCCTGACACTGGAAAACCGGGTCGTGGTTTCACCCATGTGCCAGTATTCCAGTGATGATGGCCTGATGCATGACTGGCATCTGATGCATCTGGGACAGTTTGCTATGGGCGCTGCGGCACTTGTCTTCACAGAATGCACCCATGTCTCTGATATCGGCCGGATTTCACCCAAATGCGCAGGTCTTTGGAATGATGATCAGGAAAGGGAGATGAAACGCGTCATCGATTTCTGCCATCAGTATGGCACGGCAAAAATGGCGATCCAGTTGGGACATGCGGGTCGAAAGGCTTCGACCCAGCCACCGGCATTGGGCGCAAAACCGATACCGGCGGACCAGGGCGGTTGGGAAACGATCGGCCCCTCGCCCATCGGCTATGACCCCTCCTGGCCGGTCCCGCGCGAAATGACCCGCGACGACATGGATATAGTGGTCGAGCAATTTGTTGATGCCACAAAACGCGCAGACCGGCTCGGTTTTGCCCTGGTCGAACTGCATATCGGACATGGGTATCTGCTCAACCAGTTCTTCTCACCGCTGGCCAATCAGCGCAGCGATGAATATGGCGGCACGCTTGAAAACCGGATGCGGTTCCCGCTTGAAGTTTTCAAGGCCGTGCGAGAGGCCTTGTCCGATGACAAACCGCTCGGTGTCCGTGTCAGCGCATCAGACTGGGTCGAAGGCGGCACAACGGTTGAGGATACAATCGAACTTGCAAAGGCGCTGGAAGCCCTCGATTGCGACTTCATCGATATCACGTCGGCCGGTGTGGATTCACGGCAAAGGATCACGGTCGGCAAGGGCTATCAGGTCGGCTTCGCCGCCGCCTTAAAGAAGGCAGTTTCGATGCCTGTCATGGCCGTCGGCATGATTATAGAACCTGAACAGGCTGAAGCGATCATCGCCGATGGCGAAGCTGACTTTGTCATGCTGGCCCGCGGTATGATGTATGACCCGCGTTGGGCATGGCATGCGGCGATGAAGCTAGGGGCGCATGTGACCTATCCTGACGTCTATGCCCGCAGTGAGCCGAAAAAATGGCCGGAAGCCTTCGGTTTAACGCGGGAGCCGCGGGTGACCGGCGACCAGCGATCCTGATCGGTACAGTCGTTGGAAAATCTGCCACAGTTTGGCGAATTGATACCGCTTGTTCTGGCTTTGCTAGCAGGCGGTGTCATTACCGGTTTTCTGTCAGGTCTGTTTGGGATCGGTGGCGGCGGCATTGCCGTCATGGTTCTCTATGAGCTTTTCACTTTTCTGGGCGTGCCCGAAGACGTCCGTATGCACTGCGCCATCGGGACGTCACTGGCTGTTATGGTTCCCACTTCAATCCGATCATTTCTCGCGCATCGGGCAAAAGGGGCTGTCGACGCGGACTTCATCCGAGGCGTCGCCCTTTACGTCGTAGTTGGCGTGCTCATCGGTGCAACAGTCGCCCGGTTTGCCGATGGCGATGTGATGAAAGGAATCTGGGTTGCTGTCGCCCCGATCATGGCAGCAAAGATGTTTGCGGGAAAACGCATCCTTACTCTGGGCGATGATATTCCTGGCGGGCTGTTTCGCCCCATTTACGGCACCTTACTCGGCTTCATCTCAACGATGATGAGCATCGGCGGAGGCGCGTTCGTTTCGACCACCATGACCTTTTTCTCCCGTCCGATCCATCAAGCGATTGGCACCGCTTCCGGCTTTGGACCATTGATCGGGATTCCTGGGATTATCGGTTTTGTCTGGGCAGGTTGGGACGTGCTGGATCGACCAGATTTATCCATCGGTTTTGTGAACCTGCCGGGGGCCGCCATTGTCGGCATTGCTAGCCTCCTGGCTGCCCCGATCGGTGTGAAGGTCGCTCACAGTTTTTCCCGCCGAACGCTGGAAATTGCTTTTGGATGCCTGCTCAGCTTTATGGCAATCCGCTTTCTGATCAGCATACTGTTTTGATAAAACTGAACACCCTAATCCAAGAACCGGTTCGGGCTTTCAAAGAAACCCAGGACCACACACCCTTCGGGCGCATGTGCCTTGTGAATGCTACCGGCCGGACGCCAGACGTAATTACCCGCCGTAACCGTCCCGGCCTCATCGACGAGTGACCCTTCCAGGACAAAACTCTGCTCTAGTCCTGTATGTTCATGCATGGGTAGCTCCGAACCTGGCTCCATCCGGGTCAAGGCTGTTAATTTTCCAGTCTTCTTATCCTCCATCAGCACTTTGATCGTCACCCCCGGAAAAGGCGTCTCCACCCAGGGCAGGTCATCCAGCGTCACATACCGGGATGCCAATGCATCCAGATCGCCGTGGTTCGGTGCGTGTGGTGTTTCAACGGCCATGGTTCAATGCTCCTAAAACAATCGCGAAAACGCGATCTTACCGGTCGCAAGATAGTATCCCAGTCCGGCATATTCGTACATGATTGAACCCCAGCTATACAGGCCGCGGGTGGTCGGGAAGAAAGACCATGCCGACCAATCGGGACGACCCAGGCCATTCACCACCGCAGCAACATCGACCCCGGCAGATTCGAACGTCAGCAAAGCGCGTCTGGTATGAATTTCGCTGGTCACGACAATCGCCCTGGTCATGCCGCGATCCAGCATGATTTCACGCGAAAAAAGCGCATTTTCCTCCGTGGAACGGGCCTTGTTCTCGATCACCGTGCCTACCGGCAACTCAACCCGCGCCGCCAGGATTTCGGCCTCTGAACCAAGGTCTGGGTTCACCACACCACCGGTTACAATCATTGGAATGTCAAGACTTGTGGCAACCCGCATCGCCGCGTTTGTTCGGTTAAGGCTCTTTGAACTCGGCCAGAGGTCTCCGTTACCGGCATCAAAAACACCTGCCCCCAACGCGACCACAACATCCACCCTCTGACCCTTGATGTCTTCCAGAACACGTTCTGCATTACGGTCAGAAGCAACAAGCGGGATTCCGGCCAGATATGTTGAAATTGGCATCGAGGCGATCAACAGCAAAACCCCGATCAAACGACGCCAACGGCCGTGTGCTGTGATCAAGGCGACTATGGAAAGGATCAAGATAAAGCCAGCTGGCCCAATCCCCGTCGCCAAAAATTCCAGAACATCTGTCATTGAACCTTAATCCCGGAAAACATCTCAAAGGTCACAGGCAATCCTGCATCCAGTCAGCAATCGCCTGACCGATTTCTGCGGGTGAGTCTTCTTGAATAAAATGAGATCCCCTGACTGTGACTTCTCGCTGGTTGGGCCAGGAACGGCAGAATTCGCGCTGCGCACCGATTAGAATTGCACCGGGTTCTGCATTTACGAAGAGTTTCGGTACGTCGGACACAGCCAGCCAATCGGCATAATCCTGAACCAGCGCGCAAACATCCTCTGGCATGCCCGCCAGGGGAATCTGTCTTGGCCATGTTAGCGTTGGACGTCGCCCCTCCCCCGGTTCCAGGAACGGACGGCGATATTCGGCCATCTCGTCTTCCGTCAAGTCGCGGAGGATCGAACCAGGCAGTACTTTTTCAACGAAGATGTTCCTGTTCAGAATCAGATCCTCACCAGCCGGGGATCGAAAGGCCTCAAATATCGGTCGGGCGTCCTGGTTCCATTCTTCCCAGCTTACCGGCCTGACTATGCCTTCCATGTATGCAATGCCAGCAACCCGGTCACGATGGCGGTTGGCCCAGTCAAAACCTAACGCCGAACCCCAGTCGTGTATGACCAGTGTGACCGGGTCGGCCAGCGCCATGGCTTCAATAAAGGCATCAAGATATTCCCGATGCTCGACAAAGCGATACCGTGTTTCATCGCTGTCCGGCAGCTTTTCGCTGTCCCCCATGCCGATCAAGTCAGGCGCGATACATCGACCACTAGCGGTCAGTTCGGAAATGATGTTTCTCCAAAGGTAGGAGGAAGTCGGATTACCATGCAGGAGCAAGATCGGACGTCCCTGCCCTTCATCCCGATAGGCCATGCGACGGCCCTTCACAGTCACGAATTTCTTCTCCGACAAGATATCCTCCCTCATTGGGTTGCTTCGCTCTTGTTCCTTATCCAGCAATCGGCAAAATGAACGGGCGACGCCACACTTCCGGGGTTCCAGCTGGACCCAATAAAACAGAATCTGAAACCAGACAAAATACAAGGGCCGTATGATGACAGAAAAACACTACGACATGATCCTCACAGGGGGTACCGTTCTGACACCATCAGGGCCGGAACAGATTGATGTCGGCGTTTCTAACGAAAAAATAACCGCCCTTGGGTCGCTTGGCGATGCAAGTGCGGATCAGCGTATTGATTGTGCGGGCCTGCATGTGTTGCCTGGGGTTATCGATTCCCAGGTCCATTTTCGGGAACCCGGCAACACTCACAAGGAAGATCTTGCGACGGGTTCCGCAGCGGCGGCAGCCGGCGGTGTTACGGCGTTTTTTGAAATGCCCAACACCGCACCACTGACCATCACCAAAGAAGCGATTGACGACAAACTTGACCGCGCTAAGGGCCGCAGTTGGACCGATCATGCATTTTATGTCGGCGGATCAGCGGCAAATATCGAAACCCTGCCTGAGCTAGAAAACGCCGGGGGCATCTGCGGTGTAAAGATTTTTATGGGGTCATCCACGGGTGATTTGCTGACCGCTGAAGATGATATCATTCGCGAAATTCTGAAAGCGGGCTCCCGCGTTGTTGCGGTTCATGCGGAGGATAACCAGCGCCTGCAGGAGCGCGCCCATATGGTGGAGGGCAATCCGCCGGTTTCCACCCATCCCGAATGGCGCGATGTAGAGACCTGTCTGAAAGCAACGCGCCGGGTTCTCGCCCTGGCGGAAGAAACCCGCCGCCGGGTTCACGTCCTGCATATCACCACGGCTGAGGAAATGGACCTCTTGGCAAAGCACAAGCATCTTGCCTCGGTTGAGGTGACGCCCCAGCACCTGACGCTTGCAGCGCCTGAGTGCTACGAACGTCTGGGCGCGAAGGCACAACAAAACCCGCCAATCCGGGATGCGCGGCATCGGGAAGCCCTTTGGGCCGCTGTGGCCAATGGCACGGTCGATATTGTTGCGACCGACCATGCGCCTCACACATTGGAAGAAAAGGCCCTGCCCTATCCACAGAGTCCCAGCGGCATGACCGGTGTTCAGACCTTTGTCCCGATCATGCTGGATCACGTAAACGCTGGTAAACTGACCCTGCAGCGTTTCATCGATCTGACCAGTGCAGGCCCCGCACGCATCTTTCGAATGGCAGGGAAAGGCCGCGTCGCCCTTGGCTACGATGCCGACTTCACCCTGGTAGATATGAAGGCCGACCGGGCCATCCAGGATTCCTGGATCCGCAGCAAGTCCCAATGGACGCCGTTTGACGGCAAGCGCGTCACTGCCTGGCCAATCTCCACGATTATCCGGGGAAATGTCGTTATGCGGGATGATGAATTGATCGGCGAACCCGCTGGCAAACCAGTGCGCTTTCAGGAAAGCCTCAGATCGGAACTGGCGTAAACCGCGGCAAAACCGATTTCGGCAGCATACTTGCCGGTTGCCCGGGTTAGGCCTATGATTTTTTGGCAGACTTTTACGCGGGGATAGAGACCATGACCTTAACATCCAGCCGTTCATTGCTTGCAGGGGCCGCATTGGCCGCCGCTATTGGCCTTTCTGGACAGGCTGCCGCACAGACGGTTATCGACCTGACCCACGAAATCCCGACCTTCAAACCTATGGCAGACGATCCGATGAAACCGGATCTGACACAGCCCTGGGGTGAAGGGCGCCTGCACCCCACATTCGGGCAGCCAGCTGTTTTAGCTATTTCCCAATTTCCCACCAATCAGGGCTATTTTGATATCGGCACGCTGGTTCTCGCTGAGCATCATGGGACCCATCTGGATACCTCGGCACACTATCTAAACAATGAGGGTTCGATGGAACCCGGCGGCATTGCGCCAGCCGATCGCAAACTCGCGCATCAACTGGGTGCACAGGATTTGATCGGCAAGGTCGTCATGATTGACATCTCGGGCCGGGTCCAGACCGAGCTGGACAAGAACGGGGGCAAGCCCTCGCCTGACAAAACGGTGACGGACTTTTCAAATTCTTCGCCCAATGTGGTGGGTCCCGATGATATCGAGGCGGTTGCGGACCAATTGACAGATGGTGCCTGGCTCGTCCTGAACCTGGGCTGGTCGCGTTTCTTCTTCGAAGGCCCGGACTTTATGGCTGATCCCTATATCAACGGGTTCAACCATCCTGGTATCAATAAAGAGGCCGTAGACAAACTGGTTGAAATCACAGAAGCGAAGGGCATCAAACTGAACGGCATCATTGCCGATAATATCGGGATCGATTCTGGTGAATCTTCCGCCGGGGATGACGACAAGTTCTCGAATGCATTCCATGCCCATATCCGTCTGTTACAGCGTGGCTATCTGTTTGTAGAGAACGCAGCAAATCTGGAGGCCATGGCTGCTGTGGATGATCCAGGCAAATGCCTTCTCTCCGTCGGTGCCCCGAAGCATGAGCGCGGCACTGGTGGCCCCTCACGCGTCTTTGCAATTTGCAGCTGAGAGCACTGTATTACAGATCTGATCTGAAACGGTGGTGTGCGATGGCGCGCCGCCGTTTTCTTTTCCCTGCCCTGATCGTGTTCGGTCTTACTTTGTCCATTGCAAGCTCGGCATCCGCTCACCAGACCAGCCTGCTCACAGGCAATCTGGACATCAACACAGCGGACGAGATTGTCGTAACCCTAAATCTTTCCGCCCATGACCTGGCCGTTGCCCTGGAGCGTGAGGTTGATCTAAAGCGCCAACTCACCCTGTCGGAAATCAGTGCAATGCGGGAAGACGCTGTTCGTTATCTGAAAGCTGGCATCTCCCTGTTCACAGATACGGGGCAATGCGCGGTCCTGGCGAATTACAGCGGAACCTACGGCGATGAGGAGGGGATGACACCGGCTGAGCTCGTATTTTCCTGTCCAGGTACCACGGAACAGCTGCATATGGATTATCGCCTCTTCACAGAGATTGACGACGATCACCAGGCATTGCTCCAAGTACCAAGGGCAGAGGGCGGTTCTGAAACACTCTTCTATGACCGACAGACCCCGTCGCTGAGTTTCGCCCCGCCGCATCGCGGTGGTGACAGCAGTTTGTTTGACGATCTGCTGGGTATGATCGGAATCGGGATGGTCCATATCCTTGAAGGATATGACCACATTCTCTTCCTCTTGCTCCTGATCCTTGCCGCACCCCGCCTGTTTCCAATCATCAGGCTCGTGACCGCTTTCACTCTGGGCCACAGCCTGACCCTGGCGCTGGCCTGGTTTGATGTCTTCACCCTGCCTTCATCAATTGTCGAACCGGCCATATTGGCCAGCATCGTTCTGGTCGGGCTGGATTCGGCGGTCAGGCCCAGGCCAATCGCCGATCGCTGGATCCTGGCAGGGCTGTTCGGGATGGTGCACGGTCTCGGATTCTTCGGGGTCCTTTCCGGATTGGCGAATATTCCGGAGGGACGAATCACCGCCCTTGTCGGATTCAACCTTGGCGTGGAGCTTGGTCAGCTTCTGATCGTCCTCGCTGTCGCACCCGCACTCTATTGGGCGCGCAACCGCTCATGGTTCCCGAATTTCAGACGTGGTCTGGCCGGTTTATCGGCGATTGGCGCCGCTGTCTGGCTGGTCAGTTCCGCCTGATCTGCTCTAACGCCAGTGCCGCCGCCTTGCGCGCGCTTTCGGATGTGTCATTCGCTGCAATCTCATTCAGTGCGACGACAGCATCTTCTGCCCCAAGCAGGCCCAATGCCCCCGCCGACAGGGTTCGCACCCTGCCATCACGATCCGACAAACGCCCGATCAACGGGGCGATCTGACCAGAAGATGGCAGACGCCCCAACGCGTCAGCAGCCGCCCAACGAACCTCAGCGGCCTCATCTTCAAGCAACTGGATCAAGGCAGTTACCGAACCTTCATGTTCGAGAACCCCCAGAGAACGCGCTGATAGAGCCCGCAATCTTTTGTCCCTGGATCCCGCCCCCTGATTGCCGGTCAAAACGGCAAAAGCATCCTCACTGTCTGTGTATCCCAAACCGAAAACCGCAATCCGCCGCATTTGATAGAGAGCATTTGAAAGCGCCGGACTGAGAGGGTTTGCGGTGGCATCGCGGGCTGTTTCCAGACCTGCCAAGTCAATGAAGAGGGTGGTTGTTGCGGGTGCATAGAAATCAGCCAAGCCCTGCAAAACGGGTTCCAGCAAACTCGCCAGACCAATGATTTCCGCCGCATTGGCTGCTCCGCCTGTTTCCAGAAGGGTGTTAATTTCAGTGTATGTGTTGTTCGCAAAGGCAAGCAATGCAGGCCCCGTTGTCTCATCTTTCAGATTTTGCAATCCACGGGCCGCCGCGAACTGGACTGCAGGTTGGGGATCGTCCAGCAGGGAAGTCAGGGCTGGTGCAACTGCGCCTTCCCCGCTGGTCACGAGTGCTATTGTGGTCAAAATCCTGAGGCCAGGATCCACCGTCGTCTCAAGGATCGCACTGAGTGCCGGAACAGACCTTGGCGACGCCACACCAGCAAGCGCCCGAATGATTGGCGCCTGTTGCCGTGGCGAATTTGCGTCCTTCAACGCTTTCAGAAGTGGTTCTGCCGCGCGTTCGTTTTGCGTTCTGCCCAGGGAAGCAATCAGACGGGGGCGCAGGCTGGCCCCACCCTGCCCGGATAAAAGGGCGTCTTCCAGAACCTCGACCGCCAGATCAGACCCCGCAAGTCCAAGCCCGTCTATGGCACCCGCCCGGACGCGGATAGAGATATCGGCATTCACCAGACCACCCAGTGTCTCAACTGCGGGGTCACTGCCAATCCCCCCCAGTGCGCGTGCACAGGTTGATTGCAACTCATCCCTGTCTTCTTCATCGAAGCAGGTGGTCAAAACCTCCAGGCTCTCCAAATGTCCCAACCGGCCCAGCGCATTGTAGAATGACTGACGCACATCCGGATCCGGTTCCGGACGGGCCAGTGCGTCCAGGATCGCCTCCGTTCCTGAAAGATCTCCACGCACTGCAAGGCTTTCCGCCGCCTTGGTCCGCGTGCCGGGATCATCGAAAGACAGGGCTTCAAGCAGGGCGGTGTATGGAACCGCAAAATGCTCCCAGCCATTTGCACGTGCAGTCGCAGTCCACAGGCCCAAAAGAAGGGCAATGGAAACGAAAAGAGGAACTAGAAGCCGGTAAGGGGACGTAATGAGGCCTTGCTGGCCTGCGCAATTTCTAAAGAGCGGGTCCATGTCCCAGATATTTCACAACTGGCCGGACCTGTCACTCACTGTCGACCTGACGTGGTTTCAATTTCCTGTAAAGAGTGGGCTCTTCGTTGGATCCAGAACCCGACCGTCGCAGATCACCGAGGGCGCATCTGTTAGCACAGTTGTCGGCGGCGTTCTCGCGTCCAGGATTTTCACTGTAGACGGACCGGTCGGGTTCAGCAGGTCCGTCAGGATCGTCGCCAGACGCCTCCTCTCCAATGACATAACCGTGTCTTCATTCTTGGCGGATTTTTTCAGGACGTCTTCGGCCATCGTGTTGATGCGATCCCGCACAAGCGGCATGTATTCGCACACACGAACAGCGTCCTGATTGTTGTTCATCTTCAGGGCCGCGACCAGGGTTTCGGTTTTACCGTCCACGGGCAGGGTAAAAGCAGGCGTGGAGAGCCAGACCTTGCGGTCACCCCCGCCACCACTGCCACCTTGCAACTCGCCATCGCCACCGACCGGATTGAAAAAGTAAATCAAACCGAACGGCAAGCCGACTGCCATCACAAGAATGAATATTGCGAGCGGTATATGCTTCGATTCCATACTAAAACGCCGTCTTCCCCAAGTAGCACCGAAGTATCCCTAACATGTAAAAGTTAACATTTACTAACGAACAATATGACAATTTTAGAAATAAGAACCGAGATCAGATCATCCGAGGCTGCGCAAATTCTCAAGGAACGACCTTGCTGTCTTTTCCAATTGGTTCGATTGTGTGGAAATATTCCTCGACGCTAGACTTACTGCGTTGGCAGCCTGCGATGTCGATCCAGCTGCAACCGTTACCCTTTTCACAGCATCGCTCATATTATCCATCGATCTCGCCGCATCCTGGGCATCGCGGGAGATCTTGGAAGTGGACAGGCTCTGTTCATCAACGGCGCTAGAGGCCCTGGTTGCCACGCTGTACAACTGTGAAATCGTCTCTGTTACCCTTACAATTTCTCCATTGGCATCACCACAGACCGATTGAAGCGTCTGAATCTGTCCGGCAATCTGGTTTGCGGCACTAGACGTCTGCCCCGCCAGGGTTCTCACCTCGACCGCGACGACCGCAAATCCACGACCGGACTCGCCCGCCCTTGCCGCTTCGATCGTCGCATTCAAGGCCAACAAATTGGTCTGATCGGCAATCTCGTTGATAAGATTTACGATCGTATCAATCCTGGACGTCATCTCGACCAATGCAGACATCTCCTCCTTTGCCCCGCTGGCAAGTCGTGTTGCATCGTCGGCAATTGACCGCGATTTACTCAATTGCGCGCTGATTTCCTGGATGGAACCCTCCAAAGCGACGGTAGAGCGGGCCACCGATTGGACACTGTCTGCAGCCGCTGTTGAATATCCATCAACGGACTCTGCCAGTTCATCGCTGCTCGTGGCGACCAATCCCATGTCGTTTGAGGCACCGTTGAGTTTAGAGATTGCCGTCTCAACGGTGGATTGCACCTCAGAGAAGGCCGCTTCGAAATCTGCGACGTGACGGTCAACAGCGACCGATCGTTCATGACGGGAGGCCTGACGGGCTCGTTCTTCTTCTTCAAGCCGGGCCCGCTCAATCGCATTTTCCCGAAAAACGTCGAGGGCACGGGCCATCTGACCAATTTCGTCGCTGCGACTTTCCATACCGGTGCGGGCCGACGTGTCACCGTTGGATAGCTGAACCATCACGCGCGTTAGGGTACGAAAGGCCGGGACCGTTCGCATCACCGTTAATCCGCCAACCGCCAATGATAATACGGCCCCCAAAAGGACAACCAAACCAATGCGCAGGACCTGAAAATCGCCATCTGCCATTGATGCCTCAGATACATGCGACAGAGATGCACCGCGCGTCGCCGCCATCCGGTCGGCGGTTTCCGCCAGGGCTGCAACTGCCAGGGGCAGGTCACGTGTCAAACTGTCCTGATAAATCAACGCCTGTTCGGTGAATTCCGGCAAGGCGCGCAACGAGGCCCGGACACCATCCGCTAGTGCCTGTGCGGAGTCCCGAAAGACAGGTTCGATGGCGGTCCCGGCAATCTGTCGTGCAGCCTTGAACACATCACGATACAGTCCCCAAAGGCTGGCGACACCATCGGCGGATGGTGCTTCTGAAAAGCGGCGGATTCCTGTTTCCGCATCGACATATTGCACGGCAAATCCGTCCAATAGCGCGATCAGTTCAGGCACCTCATTTTTCAAGGCATCAATTTTCAGGCGATCTGTTGCAGCCCGGACTTTTTGTCCTTCATCCTCCAGTATGGCGGACAGCGCCCTTTCCAACTCCTGCCGCCTTTCAACGAGTTTCCCGAATTCGAGCGAGAAATCCTGTGCTAAACTGCTCAATCTTTCCGTTGGGCCGGACTGGCTGAATCCATCTTCAATCTGCCTGATCTTTCCCAACTCCTGAGCAAGGTCGCCTTCGAGACGCGCAAAATTCTCTACAGCAGTGGAATCGCCAGTCATTGCAAATTGCAGTACCTGAGTTTTCATTCGTTGCGCGATATCAGCCGTCCTTGCATAGGAAAGCGCTGCATTGCCGGTCCGGGTCATCTCCACCAAAGAACTTTTGTGTCCTTCCCCGGCAACCAGGCCGAACCCGGCAACAAGTCCCAGAGGTATAAGGGCCCAAAGGGACAGGAACACGACCAGAGATTTTATGCTGGGATAACGCATGGGGGACCCTCACTGCCCTGGCGCAAGCAGCTTGTGCACGGCCAGAGTCTCTAAATAACGAAATGAATGGAAGTTCTCGGAAAAATCAGTTCTGAAGTGTCAGACTGAAATCCACCGGAACGGCATAGGAAATGCTGTCCAGCTTTGCCAGTTCGCGCAGCGCTTCAACCTTTTCCACCACGTCAAGGTCAATCGCGTTCATGATAATCGGCTGGGCCGGCTCAACCCGGACCTTATCCTCTGCTACCCGCGTCACCAATGCATCAAAGTCCAAGTTCCAAGTCGCACCAAACGCCGCAATGCCACCACTGACGAAACTGACCGTGGCTTCACCAATCGCCAGGCCATCGAATTCTGACAAATCCAGATCTGCTGTAATCACCAGTTCGGGAAATTGTGCAACCTGAAACAGGATGTCCATCAGGCGTTCCTTTCGGATCGCAACGTCGCTCTGAACCGAAGATGCATCAATAATAATGCGCGCGGTGCCGCCTTCACTGATAGACCCGGTCAGGGTTTTAAACGAATGGACTTCGGCGACATGCTTCTTCTTCGTCGAGACGAAGTTCAGCCGGGATTCCTCTGTTACAACATCCCATGCCGCAGCGGGACCGATCAGACCGATCCCGATTGCAACAGTCGCCAAAGCAGTTTTCATTTTTCCTGAGTAAAAATTCAGCATTTTCCAACCTTTTGTAAGAATCGTTTCAAAAATATTTCGGTGCGGCCAAATATGTGCCGCCGTGACCAAGACGCTCAAAACAAACCGCGCCCGATCTCAGCAATGAAACGATGATAGGACTGTGTTCTGAATTTTAGATTAACCAAATAAATTAAGACGACATATGTCTCAGCGCTGCATAGTATCCGGCTTGGCGGGTTTGACATGCGGGGCGGCCCAGCGGTGCAGGGCAAATGCGGCAACAAACAGCAACACGCTGGCCTGCCAGTTCTGAGGATCATAGATCAGCGCACCAACCCCGAACATGACCAGGAACCAGGCGACCGTCTGAACCCCGTCCCACATCGTTCTCTCACTGCGCGGCTTCTTCGCCATGATCCCACTCCAATCGTCTGTGAACCGGATCGTCCGCGTGTTGAATTGGTCGAATAGATGAAAAAGTCAATCTTTCCGGCGCGGCATGCCGAAAATACCCGAATTTCGAAGCCCCCCGAAGGGAAACCGTTTTTCCAGCGTGTCAGTTTCAGTCTTTCCAGGCCCTCACGTACCATCCTTCGAGGGGTAATTTCGTATACTCGCTATCCGAGGTCAGTGAAGATTCGTCCCTAAAGTCCCGCGAGGATTTTTCTGAAACATAGACGATTTTTGTGACAGCTCCACCGCCAAGCATTAGCCCAACTTGGTAAAGAAAGAAGGATACAGAGTACAAACCACCGGTTTCTCTCCAACCTTCACGATAGCATCTTGCCGACAAGGCTGAGGTGCCTTCAACCAGCTCCAAAAGTTCCTCTTCGAAACTTTCTTCAAATTCGTCCACGGTCCCATCGAAGAATGGCTTTGCTTCAGAAGGAAAAAAGAAAGAACTGCGATCGACAATATTCAGACTGGGATGGCGTTTACAGATTTCGACAAATTTCAAATAGGCATCGCGATCTTCGTCGAAAATTTTTTTTGCCTCTTCTACTGAGACCGGTTCCTGCAGCGAATCGTCAAAACCCATGAGCATAAGTGCAGCGAGGAACAGGAAACCAGATGCATCTTTGTTGTCGTTACCGATGTCGAAGACAAAAAAGGAACATTGCAAAAGTGCGACAAGAGCAACACCCAAGATACCAAACTTGAAGAACCTTTTCATCTCGCCCCCATTTTCTTACGACACCAACCAACCTCGTTCATCAGAAGTTCAATTTTTCGTAGAAATCATGGCGGAAATGTACCCTCAAATTGGCATATATGAGGTTTCTGATGCTCATAATTGAGAGTACCAAATCAGTCTCTTTCGAAGGCCGACGAGGCAACAATGGCGCAATGGGGCATCAATTCGGGAAATGAGGTGGGTACGATCATCTATGCAATGAAAGTCCAGGCCACAGCACGAAACTCAGTAAAATCAATGAACCGGAAAGAAATGGTGCCCAGACCTGGAATCGAACCAGGGACACTACGATTTTCAGTCGTATGCTCTACCAACTGAGCTATCTGGGCTCCGTGGATGATGGATCATCATCGGACAAAAGTTGAATAGTCAATGCGGGGCGGTCTGTCCAGACACCCGACGCAGTTTCTTTGTCTTTTTTTGACAAACCTTTCGTAACTGGGCGATTTGCCCGGCCTTGCCCCTATTCCAGGTCCTGATCGCTGCTTGGAGTATCCTGTGTCGGGATACGGTAATTCTCGCCAAGCCAGCGGTTCAGGTCGACATCGGCACAGCGTTTTGAGCAGAAGGGGCGGTATTCCGCAACGACCGGTTTTTTGCAAATTGCACAGGGACGGGCATCCGCATTTGCCCGCAGGGTCAATCCACGATCACCGGGTTTGCCAGGTTCACTCATTGAGAAATCCCCTCTCTCTCCATCGCAACCTCGCTCCGGGCCGTGTCCCGTTCAACCAGGACCAGTTCCTGCCCAAGACGACGCTCAACCTCTGCCCTTGCCATGCTTAAAACCCCGGTCAATTGCCGCAGAACGGGCCGGCTGGCCCGAACCGTTGGTTTACCCCCGCCCCGCAGGCGTGTTGCTTGCCTCAGGATATCACAGGCCTCGGTCTCCGCCGACGGGCCCGGCTCCAGATCCGGGTGTTTCAACAGGACCTCCGCAAGGCTGGGACCACTGCGTTGCCGGGTGATTTCCAGCAATCCCCCCGCCGTCAGTCCCAGCACATCGGTTGTCACACCGCTGGTCGCCCCTTCTTTCAGGCCACGGCGCAGCGCATCCATTACCTTTTTCGCATTCCCCCGGTTATGCATGCGAACCAAGTCTATCACGATCAGGCCCGACAGGTTCCGCAATTCAATCTGACGCCCGATCTCTGTCGCCGCCCGCATGTTTAGGCGTGTTGCAGCGTCCCCGCCGGTCAGGGCGGCACTCCCGTCCCCCATATTCACATCGACGACAGTCATCGCCTCCGTCGCATCAAAAACCACCTCACCGCCACCGGTCAGCGGCAGATGCCGGGAGAGAGCCGCATCGATCTCCTCATCAATGCCGGTCTCTTCAAAAAGCGCCTGGCCGCGATCATGAAACAGCAATCCCTCCACCAGATCAGGCGCTCTGGAGGCCGCAGCGGTCTTCAGCGACGTGAACAAGGCGCGGTCATCGGTTGCGATCCGGCCCCCGGGCGGGGTATCGCGCAGCAACTTCTCCGTCAGGTCAGGGGCAGCCTCCAACTGCAGAACAGACGCACCATCATTGGCATTCTGGACATCCGCCCAGCGCGCCAACAGACGATCCCTGGCTGCTTCGATCTCACCCGGGCCAACTGCACCTGCCGGACGGCGAACCAGCCAGCCCCCCTTTTCGCCCAGATCAGCGCCTTCAACGGCTTGGGTTGCCAGCGCCAGCAAGCGCCCCTTGCCCAGGCCACGGTCAAACTGCACGCCATTCCCAAAGGGCGAGAAGGCTAGATATCGATCAACCAGGGTCAGGCGCGACTGTACCGCCGCCCCTTTTCCGCCATGCTGATCCCGGCTGACCTGAACCACCATCCACTGGCCCTCGGTGACCGGTCGCCCCTTACCATCGCGGGCCTTTGGCAGCAGCACCTCTCCCACCTCAGCAAGGTTCAAAAAGGCAGCCCCCATCGCTTTTTCGATATGCGTGACTTTCGTCCGCCAGATGCTGTTGTGAAAACGCGGCCTGGTTGGACGCAACACATCAAGACGCCTCAGGGCACCATCCTGCGAGACAAGCGCGATGCGTGTCTCAGCGGGGGAAACCTCCACAAATGTGTCCAGTTCAGACGGCTCGGCCATTGCGACCCCTTCTCCAATTTGTAAACAGGGCTGTCACGGACGGGCCCTACTCCACCAGCCCCAGCGATCGCAATATCTGTCGCACCTCAAATAATGGCAATCCGATTACGGCAGAATGAGACCCGCCCAGAAAGCGAATCATGGCCTCAGCCCGCCCCTGGATGGCATAGCCGCCCGCCTTGCCCCGCCATTCTTCGGACGCGATATAGGCATCTATCTCTGCCTCGTCGAGACGTTTGAAAGCAACTGTCGTCTGAACCAGTCTGGAATGTCCCACCCGATCAACCTGCCCGTCCTGCGCCGGCTCCAGTATATAAAGGCCGGTAAAAACCTTGTGCCGCCGCCCGGACAGCAGTTTGAGGCAGGCCCGCGCGGACATCGGATCTTCCGTTTTCGGTAATATGCGTCGTCCGACAGCGACCACGGTGTCGCCGCCCAGGATGACCGCGTCTTTATGGGCGTCGGCGATCGCCATCACCTTGCCCTTTGAGAGACGTTCGGCATGAAAGGCGGGCAGTTCCCCTTTTTCCGGCGTTTCATCAATATCGGCGGGTACCGTTGCATCTGGCACCAACCCGAGCCGTGCAAGCAGTTCCAGGCGTCGAGGGCTGGCAGAGGCCAGGACAAAACGGGAAGAGGCCGCGTTGCTCATAGCCCCTCATCCTCTATTGAAAATCGCTTTTTGATCCGCTGCATCAATTGATCCCTGACCTGTCGAAACGCGGCAATCCGGACTTCGCGGCTCCCCTCAACAATTGTCGGGTCAAACGTGTTCCAGAATTCAACATCACAGGCCATGGTACGGGTCAGTTCGACCGCGTGATGCTGGGCCTCCGGCGAAAGCGCAATGATAAGATCGTAATAGGTATCTTCCAGCTCATCGAAGGATTTCGGCTTGTGCCGTGTCATGTCGATGTCGAGCTCATCCATAACCGCCATGATGAACCCGTCGGTATCGCCCGCCCTTACCCCCACAGAGTCGACATAGATGGATGTCCCGACCAGCGACTTTAGCAATCCTTCGGCCATCGGCGAGCGAACAGCATTATGCGTACAGCAGAACAGTACCGCATCCAGCTTTTCATCTTCGTCGAAAAAGCCTGCCAAGCCGGGACCTCCCGTCAGCCGCGAATGTGGAGGACACAGACCAGCGTGAACAGGCGCCGTGCTGTCATCTTGTCCATTTTCAGCTTCTCGTCGAGGCGCTCCCGCAGCATATCAGACCCCTCGTTGTGCAATCCTCTGCGGGCCATATCGATGGTTTCGATCTGCGCGGGTGAGAGCTTTTTGATCGCGTCGTAGTAGCTCTCACAGATCTGGAAATAGTCTCTGATGAGGCGTCTAAAGGGCGTGATCAGCAATTGGACATGAGCGAGGTTTTCAACGTCATTCTTGTCATTGATCTGGAACAGCAGGCGTTTCCCGTCATTATCAATCGAGAGATGCACGATGTAGGGCCCGGATGACCCATTAACCAATTTGAAGCGGTTCCAGTCGAGCATGTCATAGAGCGCGACGGCACGCTCATGCTCCACCTCCCTACTGCGACGGATAACGTTCTTCTCAACAAGTTTCAGATCCGCAATATGATCGGTATCGGTAAAATCTGTCATTCAGGCATTCCAATCGGATCGTGTCGGCACGCAGACGCCAATCATGAGATCAGGTCTCGACCCTCTATGTATCAGTGATTTGTCCGAATATCGATAGAGCGCGCATGGGCATCCAACCCTTCCGCTTCGGCCAGGGTAACGGCCGCACTACTCAACGCGCCCAACGCGTCCGCCGTGCAGGAAACAAGCGATGTTCGCTTCATAAAGTCGAGAACACCCAGCCCGCTGGAAAACCGTGCGCTGCGACTGGTCGGCAGAACATGATTGGGGCCCGCGATATAGTCGCCGATTGCTTCTGGCGTAAACCGGCCCAGAAAAATTGCCCCGGCGTGGCGGACCTTTGCTGCCAACGCATCAGGGTCTTCGACGGCCAGCTCAAGATGTTCCGGTGCAATCCGATCAATCAGGGGAACCGCCTCATCCAGCGTCTTAACGGTTATGACGGCGCCATGTTCAGTCCAGCTTTCCTGGGCAATTTCCCGGCGTGGCAGGATTGAAAGACGCCGTTGAATGGCTTCTTCAACCCGTCCTGCAAAGGCACTATCATCGGTGATCAGAATTGATTGAGCAGACGTGTCATGTTCCGCCTGGCTCAACAGATCAACGGCGATCCAGTCCGGATCATTTTGGCCATCCGCCACAACCAGGATTTCAGACGGTCCGGCAATCATATCGATCCCGACCGTACCAAAAACACGACGCTTCGCCGCCGCGACAAACGCATTGCCCGGGCCAACGATTTTGTCGACCGGCTGGATCGTTTCGGTCCCATAAGCGAGCGCGGCAACCGCCTGCGCGCCGCCGATCCGAAACACCTGGTCCACCCCAGCGAGCCGCGCTGCGGCCATTACGATGGGGTTTATGAAACCATCGGGTGTCGGGACGACCATGACCAAGCGTTCTACACCGGCCACCTTTGCCGGGATCGCATTCATCAAAACCGAACTGGGATAGGCCGCCGTGCCACCCGGCACATAGAGACCTGCTGCATCAACCGCGCCCCAGCGAGACCCCAGGGTGACACCCGTCTCGTCGGTATAGGAAAACCCCTCTGGCAACATGCGCTCATGATAGGACCGAATTCGGTCGGCAGCCGTCTCAAGCGCCGCAATTGCTTCGGGACTACACTTGTCAGCCTCTGCATTGATCTCTGCCCGGCTGATTTCAAGGTCAGCAGCAGTAATATTCATTCGGTCGAACCGATTTGTGTAAGCCACAACCGCTGCGTCGCCCGATTTTTGCACCTCATGAAGGATCGCAGACACAGCCGCATCGACATCTTCGGACAGTTCCCGCTTTGCACCCAGCAGTTCTTGAAACGCGGTTTCAAAATCGGGCGCGCTGATCTGTAAATTACGCGGCATCGGCAACCTCCCGAAAACCGTCGATCCAGGGACCGATTTCAAGCGGCCGCGTTTTCAATGCCGCACGGTTCACAATCAACCGGCTTGTGACCTCTGCAATCTTCTCAATCTCTTCCAGGCCGTTTTCTTTCAAAGTCTGACCGGTTGAGACAAGGTCAACGATGCGATTGCACAGACCCATCCCGGGGGCGAGTTCCATCGCGCCATTCAACTTGATGCATTCCGTCTGGACACCCCGTGCCTCAAAGTGTTTGCGGGTAACCCCGGGGTATTTGGTTGCGACACGAATATGGCTCCACCGGGCCGGGTCTTCGCGATTGACGAAATCGACGGGTTCCGCCACCGACAACCGACAATGACCGATATTGAGATCAACCGGCGCATAGATTTCGGGATAGTCGAATTCCATCAGAACATCATTGCCCGCAACACCCAAATGGGCCGCCCCAAAAGCGACAAAGGTCGCGACATCAAAGCTGCGCACACGGATCAGGCTGAGATTTGCGATATTGGTTTCAAATTTCAGCTGACGGGCATCAGGATCATCAAAGGCAGCTTCGGGTTCAATGCCAACACCGCGCAGCATCGGGCGCAGATCCTTCAGGATGCGACCTTTAGGCAGGGCCAGGACCAGCGGTTCATTCGGTGTGGGTATTTCTGCTACTGACATCTTGGTTTTGGGCCTCGCCCATCCTCTTGCTGAACACAGCGGCACCCAGTTTGGCGCCCGCGTGACGGGGTTTTGGCACACTCGCCCGCCCGATTCCAGCCTTTAAGCGCGAGATTAGCGCAGCGTGTTATTCGACCAATTGTCGCCCAAAGGTCTCTTTGAGGCTGACTGCAGCAACAAACCCGAGCGCGAGGGTGGCAAGCAAGGCAGTGAAGGCAAGGGTATAGGCCTGGGCGTCATAGATTCTGGCACCATCCACCAGCGTGCCGTCCCAATTCCGGTCCAGGATCCAGCCCAGCAGCGGTTGGAACAATGCCCCACTGGCCGTCACCGAACCATTCACCACCCCAAGGGCGGCACCGCGCGCCCAGAGCGGCGTTGTTTCGCGGCAGAGCGCAAAGTTCAGGATCATCACACCACCGCCCATGCCCATTACGACGAAAGCGACATATAGATACGGGATCGGGATATCAGGCACGAAACTGATTACAGACAGCATGATGATGGTGATGGCCACACCACCGATCACGATTGGTTTCCGTCGCCCGATCAGATCGCTGAAGAACCCGGCAAGGGGTGCGGTCACCCCCCACCCAATAAACAACATAGAGGCCAGACCGGCAGCAGCCGTGCGATCCATCTCATAAACACTTGTCAGATAGGGTACGGCCCACAACCCCGGCAGGGCCAGCATGGGTGCGGTTAACGACATGCCGATCAGGGCATTCAACCAGGTCTCGCGACTCCTCAAAGCATATCGAATACCGTCAAGCAATCGTCCGTCCTGACTGACATGGCGGGCACCATCGCGCACGGTGAACCAGATGGCGATGGCCAGGACCAGCGCACCACCCCCCATCCACATCACTGCCTCGCGCCAGTCAAACGCGTCAACCAGCAATCTAAAGGGTGCCTGTCCCGCGACAGCCCCAGCCATGCCAACTGCCTGCAAAATACCGACACAGAGCGCAAATCGCGCGGGCGAGAATTGTTGAGCCGCAATGGTCATGGTGCCGACATAGCCAAAGGCAACCGATGCACCGATTATAGCCCTTGCTATGGCGGCTGGAACCGCGCCATCCGCCGTCGCAAACAGGAAAGACCCAAGCACACAAAGCAGCAGTGAGAGGCTCAAAAGTCGTCTGGGACCGAACCGGTCCATCATGATCCCGACCGGGATCTGGAACCCTGCATAGGCATAGAAGTAAAATGCCGAGAGGTTCCCCAGAATGGCACCACCGACCATGAAGTCCCGCATCAGCTCATCGACAATGACGCTGGGCGCGACCCGCTGCATAAACGCATAGCCAAAGAATGTGCAGCCCAGCGCAAACGCAAAAAGCGCCCTGACAGACACGGCTGGTGATAACGAGGTCCGGACCGGGGCCTGCATAATCGACACTCCTACAACACGACGGCTCAGACCTACCGATAAACCACCGAAATACCAATGCCCTGTCGGTCAGCGCTGTTTTGCTGTCAGGCGATGAATAACCTTCCCTCTTTCTCGGTGAATAAGCAGCGCTGAAGGCGTGTTATTCCCCTATTTGAACCGCAATATAGTGATAAAATTTTTATGAAAACTTCCCTCTCATTTGATTTCCCCAGAATTTCACGATGCGGGAAACACGTCCTTGAGGAATCAGGACAATTTTGTCTTAAACACCCGAGGTGTCATACTTTTCTGAGAAGCTGGCTATCTTTACTCAGCGCGAAAGATACCACCGGGGACCTCCCACTACCACAGTATGATCCCTCATCAGATGTCGGAATGCTTCCACATATCTTGTTATTAGAGGAACAAAACCAGCGTCTGGTATTCAGGGTTACCGGAGAAGTGGTCGGTGAAACATTTGAACTGGCGCGACACGACCCGGTTTTTACAACAATCATCAAAAAACGCCATTTCTCCTGGGCTCAAGACAGCGTTCGACAATGCCTGAACGGAAAATCATGTTTTCTGACCGGCCGTTTTGGGATGTCTCCGGAACTCGCTCTTGATCTTGAATATGTCTTTTTGCCGATTGAACGTCGTCAAACCGTGATGGTTCTTGGTGTTCAGAGCAGAACCGCCGTGCCAGTGAACCCGGTTGAGTCTGTTAAGGGCACGGACATGTTGGCCAGTTTCGTGATCGATCTCTGCGATGGATCAAGCCGCAAAGCGCAAAGGACATTCGCAACCGGATATGCTCCGTTCGCCTTTCCGCCCACCCGACACGGTGGATGTCAGTAATGCGGCGGGGGTGAATCATCCCCGCCAAGCCTGGCAATATCACCTTGGAGGGTTCTGTATTTCGATGCCAGGGCATCCACCAATTTGGTGAGGCGCGCCAGTTCTTGTCCTTGGCTTGCCAGAACATCCGACATTTCATCAGCCATCTTCTGTTGATGGGCTAATTGCATTTCCAATTCGGCAATCCGTCGCACGGCTTCATCGGTCACGGCACAATCCTTCCACCAAAATCAATTGTCGAAAACTGATTCCTACAGTTTTTTTATCCAGGCGTTTTTGAGGACTTGTTCTAAGACGGTTTCAGATCAATCTCTATACCATTACGACAAGATATCATTTATCAGAGAAGAAAAGTTCACGTGACAACGGCAATGCCAGAGAAAGCTGAATGACTGATAGCTCAGAGGTCGACAAAGGGGGGCTACAGCGGCCCGGATCGATCGCATCCGCGTCCGCCCTTACCCAGGACCCGCATCAGACCCTGGCACCCGTCAGCAATGTGCTTGAAGTGGCGATTGGCCGGTCTGTTCGAGAATTACGAAGAGGGCTGGAATTCACAGTGTCGGAGCTGGCAAGCGCTGCAGATATGTCTGTCGGCATGCTCTCCAAGATTGAGAATGGCGCGACGTCCCCTTCACTCACCTCGCTACAGGCTTTGGCCAAAGCCCTCAATGTGCCTATCAGCACCTTCTTTAAACAGCATGAAGAAAAACGAGAAGCTGTTTTCATGCGAGCGGGCGAAGGCGCGGATGTAGAAAGGCGGGGCACCCGTTCCGGGCATCATTACCGGTTGCTGGGACATCACGCAGCGCCGCGGGACGACGTGATGGTGGAACCCTACATGATCACATTGAACGAGGAATCAGATAAATTTCCGGCCTTCCAGCATAGCGGCACCGAGTTCATCTATCTCCTCGAAGGGGAAGTTACTTACCGTCACGGTGATCGTCTTTACCATCTTCGCCCCGGTGACAGCCTTTTCTTCGATGCCAAAGCACCGCATGGCCCTGAGATATTAAACAAAGTTCCCTGTCGCTATCTTTCGATTATTTCTTACGCGACCGATCAGGCGTAATTGACCACCCATGTGAGGAAAATATTATTCTTCTCAGTTGAAAATTGATTTGGTTTTTTATAGGCTGTCGCGGACATAAAATCGAAACGGAATACGATCTCATGTGCGGAATTGTAGGGCTGTTTGCCAAGAAACCCGAGATTGAACAGAACCTCGGTGCATTGCTGAACGATATGCTGGTGACCATGAGTGACCGCGGACCGGACAGCGCCGGATTTGCCATCTATGGCAATGATAACGCGGATGTCGAAAAGGTGACGGTCCAGTCCCCGGGTCCGGACGTCGATTTCGCAACCCTGAAAGCGGATATTGAGGCAGAGGGTGGCCAGGTACTGGAGGTCCGGACACTTGAAACCCATGCCATTCTTACTGTTCCCGCCGGAACAAGTGATGCGCTGCGCCTAACCCTGGAAGACATCCGCCCGAATGTCAGGATCATGAGCCTGGGGAACGCGATTGAGATATACAAGGAGGTGGGTGCACCAGCCGATGTGTCCCAGCGGTTTGGCCTTTCAGGCATGCATGGCACCCATGGCATTGGCCATACAAGAATGGCAACGGAATCGGCGGTGACGACGCTGGGCGCCCATCCCTTCTCGACCGCGGCGGACCAGTGCATGGTCCATAACGGATCAATGTCCAACCACAACAATCTGCGCCGTGTGCTCAAACGCGCCGGGGTCCGGATCGAGACGGAAAACGATACCGAAGTTGCCGCCGCCTATCTTTCCCATCAACTGGCACAGGGGATGAATTTGGGAGAGGCCCTGGAACAGGGGCTAAAAGACCTGGACGGTTTCTTTACTTTCGTTGTCGGAACCCGGAACGGTTTCGGCGTCTTGCGCGACCCGATTGCCTGCAAACCCGCCGTGATGGCCGAAACAGAGGATTATGTTGCCTTCGGATCTGAATACAGGGCGCTGGTGAACCTGCCCGGGATTGAACAGGCAAAAGTCTGGGAGCCGGAACCCGCCCGCGTCTATTTTTGGGAGAGACCGTCATGAACCGGATCAGTCTGGCCACATCCAGTCTGCGCGATGTCAATCAGGCGATACGCGCCCTGCCCCCCACCAATGGCGGCGAACTGATTATTGAAGAGGCCAAGGGAAATCACGCGCTGGCCGTAGGGGCTGAGACAGATGCCCTGATCGAGGTCCAGGGTAGTGTCGGCTATTACTGCGCCGGTATGAACCAGTCCGCCCATATCCGCATCAAGGGATCAGCCGGTCCGGGAGTCGCGGAAAACATGATGTCCGGCATTGTCGAGATTGAGGGCGATGCCAGCCAGTATGCAGGGGCGACAGCCCATGGCGGAACCTTGATCATTCACGGGAACGCATCCTCGCGCTGCGGGATCTCGATGAAAGGCGTGAACATCGTCGTTCGGGGCAATATCGGTCATATGTCCGCCTTTATGGCGCAGTCAGGCACCATGGTTGTTTGCGGCGATGCAGGCGACGCCCTGGGCGATTCCATCTATGAAGCCCGGCTCTATGTTCGGGGCAGCGTTGCCTCCCTGGGGGCCGACTGCGTGGAAAAGGAGATGAAGCAGAGCCACCTGGATGAGGTTCGGGACCTGCTTGCCCTCGCTGGCATCACCGATGTGGAGCCGACGGAATTTCGCCGGTATGGCTCCGCCCGCGCGCTCTATCATTTCGACATTGATCAAGCCGACGCGTATTAAGCACGGCCTGAAAGGACAGTATTGTGACTTCTGATCCAACCAACCGCCCTCCGACAACCACGCCGCGCAAATCGGCGACGTTTGATGATTACACCCTGTCGGAAATCCGGCGCGCCGCAGCAACCGGCATCTATGACATTCGGGGTGGCGGTGCGAAACGGCGCGTACCGCATTTCGATGATCTGTTGTTTTTAGGGGCCTCAGTCTCTCGCTATCCGCTGGAAGGGTATCGGGAGCGCTGCGAGACCGGCGTCACACTGGGGGGCCGCAACGCCTCCAAACCGCTGGAGCTTAAAATCCCGATCACGATCGCGGGCATGAGCTTTGGTTCCCTCTCTGCCAATGCCAAAGAGGCACTGGGTCGGGGCGCATCCGTCGCTGGCACCAGCACGACAACGGGGGACGGGGGCATGACGCCGGAAGAACGCGGCCAGTCAAAGCATCTCGTCTATCAATATCTGCCCTCTCGTTACGGGATGAACCCCGATGATCTGCGCAAGGCCGACGCGATTGAGATCGTCGTGGGACAGGGCGCGAAACCAGGCGGTGGCGGCATGCTGTTGGGCCAGAAGATCTCGCCGCGCGTGGCAGAGATGCGGAATCTGCCCGAAGGCATCGATCAGCGTTCGGCCTGTCGCCATCCGGATTGGACCGGCCCCGATGATCTGGAGATCAAGATCCTGGAATTGCGCGAAATCACCAATTGGGAAAAACCGATCTATGTGAAAGTTGGCGCCTCCCGGCCCTATTTTGATGTGACACTGGCGATTAAGGCCGGTGCCGATGTGGTCGTCCTGGACGGCATGCAGGGCGGCACGGCGGCAACCCAGGATGTCTTCATCGAACATGTCGGCATTCCCATCCTGTCCGCGATCCGCCCAGCCGTGAAAGCACTGCAGGATCTGGACATGCATCGCGAGGTACAGTTGATCGTCTCCGGCGGCATCCGAAACGGTGCCGATGTGGCCAAGGCCCTGGCCCTGGGGGCCGATGCCGTATCCATCGGAACAGCCGCACTAGTTGCACTTGGGGA
This sequence comes from Alphaproteobacteria bacterium, assembly GCA_963691885.1. Lineage (GTDB taxonomy): Bacteria > Pseudomonadota > Alphaproteobacteria > UBA8366 > Aestuariispiraceae. The sequence continues at coordinate 3,704,570 of OY829843.1, read as the reverse complement.
TAATGACCCGGTATGGGAGGCGGAATACAACGCACTTGGCACAACGGCCGGGGCCTATGATGACTGGCATGAGGGGCTGGACCCGGCCGGCATCAGCACCCAGGACCCGGAACTAAGCAAGCGCCTTGACCCTGTCGCAGCCGGGCGGCGTCTGGCGAACTACCTGAAAGTGATGACGTTGGAGGCGCAGACGATTGCGCGTGCCTGTGGCAAAAATCACCTGCATAATCTGGAACCGGAAGACCTCTGTGCCCTGACGATGGAAGCATCCGCCATGGCGCAGGTGCCCCTTGCCGGGACAAGCTGGATACCCGGACAGACAAACCCGTTTTGATGAACAGAGAGAACGAACCCGACGGAGAAGCATCGATGGCACAATCCCTGACTGACATGGCCAAGAAGAATGGCATCAAATACTTCATGGTTTCCTATACCGATCTGTTCGGCGTACAGCGGGCCAAACTGGTCCCGGCCTCTGCCATCGCGGATATGGAGGCCGATGGTGCCGGTTTCGCGGGCTTCGCGTCCTGGCTGGATCTGACCCCGGCGGACGCAGACATGCTGGCCATGCCTGATGCCAGTGCTGCCTATCAACTGCCCTGGAAACCCGAGGTCGCCTGGGTCGCCGCCGATTGTGTAATCAATGATGCACCCGTCGAACAGGCCCCGCGTGTCGTTCTGAAAAACATGGTGGCAAAAGCCGCCGAAAAGGGGTTGCGCATCAAGACCGGGGTTGAGGCGGAATATTTCCTGATCTCCGCCGATGGCAGCGAGATTTCCGACCCGGCCGATACAGCCGCCAAACCCTGTTACGACCAACAGGCATTGATGCGCCGGTACGATGTCGTCTCTGAAATCTGTGACTACATGCTGGAAATGGGTTGGGGGCCGTATCAGAACGACCATGAAGATGCGAATGGGCAATTCGAGATGAACTGGGAATTCGATGATGCCCTGGTTACCGCCGACCGCCACTCTTTCTTCAAGTTCATGGTCCGCTCGGTTGCGGAAAAGCACGGGTTGCGCGCGACCTTCATGCCCAAACCCTTTATGGGATTGACCGGTAATGGCTGTCACGTCCATGTCTCAGCCTGGGACAAGAAGGGCAAGAAAAACACCTTCGTCGATGCCAAGGATGAGCTGGGCCTCTCCGCGTCTGCCTATAACTTCCTGGGTGGTATCGTGAAATATGCCCGCTCGATGACCGCAATCACCAACCCGACGGTCAATTCCTACAAGCGGATCAACGCGCCCCGCACCCTGTCCGGGGCCACATGGTCGCCCAACACCATCACGTGGAGTGGCAATAACAGAACGCATATGGTGCGCGTACCGGGACCGGGTCGGTTCGAACTGCGCCTCGCCGATGGCGCCACCAATCCATATTTGCTGCAATCAGCCGTGATCGCCGCCGGTCTGGCTGGCCTGGAAGGGGAAATGTCGCCGGGCAAACGCCTCGACATCAACATGTATGAAGAGGCACACAAGGCGCGCGGCGCAGCCAAACTGCCCCTCAACCTTCTTGATGCCCTTCGCGCGCTCGAGTCTGACAAGGCCTTTACCGCCGCACTCGGTTCGGAATGTGTTGCCGCCTATCTCAAGCTCAAGAAGGATGAGTGGAACGCCTATTCCCACCATCTCACAAAATGGGAAATGGATACGACACTGGACGTCTGATAGACTGCCCGCCGCAAAAACCGACAGAGGGAGTCCAGCATGGCAGGGCCGTTAAGCGGCATGACGGTGATAGAGGCATCGGCCTTTATCGCAGCCCCCTACGCGGGGCTTAACCTGGCCCAGATGGGGGCGGAGGTCATACGCATTGACCCGATTGGCGGCGGCCTCGACTATAACCGCTGGCCGGTCACCGATACGGGGACCAGCCTTTACTGGACAGGTCTGAACAAGGGCAAGAAATCCGTCACCATCAATATCCGTACGCCAGAAGGGCTGGACCTCGCTCAATCCCTGATGCTTGGAAAACCCGGGGATGGCGGCGGGATCGTCCTGACAAATCTGCCCGCGCGCGGCTGGCTGGATTATGAGGCGCTCAAGGCCAAACGGCCCGACCTGATCATGGCCAATATCGTCGGTCGGCGCGATGGCGGTGTAGCGCTCGACTATACGGTCAATGCGAAGACAGGCTTTCCCATGGTGACCGGCCCGCTCGATCATCAGGATCCGATCAACTCTGTCATGCCGGTCTGGGATGTGGTGACAGGCCTTTCAGCGGTGAACGCCGTGCTGATTGCCGACCGCCATCGCAAAGACACCGGCGAAGGTCAGTATATCCGCCTGGCACTGGCCGATTCCGCGCTCTCGACGCTGAGCCATCTGGGCTATATCGCGGAGGTTCAGGTGACCGACACCGACCGCCCCCGGACAGGCAACCATGTCTATGGCAGTTTCGCCCATGACTTCTCAACCAGCGACGGGCGGCGGGTCATGATCACCGCCTTCACCGCGCGCCACTGGACCGCCCTTGTTGCCGCAACGGAGACCGACGCCGCCATGAACACGCTGGCGGCCAGGCACGGTCTCGACCTGAAGCAGGAGGAGGCGCGCTATGCCCTGCGCGACGAGATCGTGACGATCCTCACCCCGTGGTTTGAGGCACGCCCGCTTTCCATCATCGGCGAGGTGCTGGATCAGCATAATGCCTGCTGGGGACCGTATCAGACCTTCCGACAGATGGCGGAAGAGGACCCGGATGTTTCAGAACAGAACCCGATGTTCAACCAAATAGATCAGCCCGGCGTCGGCACCTATCTGGCCGCTGGCGCCTTTGCCGATTTCAGTGGATTTGACCGCAACCCGGCCGAGCCCGCACCGGTGATCGGCCAGGACACGGCCGATGTGCTGGGCCAGCATCTGGACCTCAATTCCGCGCAACTCGCCGACCTTCGCGACCGGGGGATCATCAACTGAACCGCAGTTCAGCGGGGGCTGCTAAATATTAAACATTCCTTAACGGGTTTTGGCACAGTCTGCGCTATGACGGGGAAAATTGACGACAGATATGTCAGAAATGCGGTGCGCTCCTACCAGCGCGTGAAGATCCGTGAGATTCCGGACCTGCACCCGGTCACGGTGTTCAACCGTTTCTATGAAGCCGCGCGGGACGGCAATGGCTGTATCGACCGGCAGAGCTTCTCGCCGATGGACCATCCTCGCCTTCTCCCGCATCTCCAACTTTACGAAAGATGGGATGGGCGCTTCAAGGTGCGCCTGATGGGAACTGGTGCCGTCAAGATTGTTGAGGGGGATCACACCGGGCGCTTCATGGATGAATACGCCCCACCGGATTTTCTGGCCCAGCGCGTGGCGGAGGTTGAGGAATGCCTGCACTATGGCAGGCCGGTCTTCTCCACCTCAAAGGTTCCCAATGCCGATCTCCAGCATACCCAGGTGTTTCGCGGTGCTTTCCCCGCCTATAAGGGCGATCTGAAGCTGATCTTCCTGCCCATCGCGGAAATAGACACGCTGATCCTGCCCTGAAACCCAAGTGACCTACGCTCACGTTGAGAGTGGGAAAAACTGGACCCGGCCCGGCCATCGATTATACACTTTTGTGAATATACGGATCGGGCCGCTAGTCGCCCGTTTGGAGGACAATCGGCGTGTCAGACAGGGACGAAGCAGAAGCGGATATTCTGGTGGAGCGCACTGCCCGCACCGTTGCCAGCATGGCAGAGGCGGAGGCGGAGATCGCCGCCCTGCCGCTCCGCCGTCTGGCAGAGGTCTATCGCGCTGCCCTTGCCGCAAATGACGGATTGCCGCCACGAAAATCAGAGTTCGACATCACCCAGCTTGGCAGCACGCTCGCCCATGCGGTGCTCTATGACGTCAGCGACCCGGCCCGCGTCGTCTTTCGCGTGATTGGGGAGGAGATGAAGCACCATTTTCAGGTCAACCCGATTGGCCGCTGCTATACGGAGTTTGTGCCGGAAGTGCGCCGCACCCGCGCGCTCAAAGGCTTCCGCGCCTGTGCCGACCTGCCCTGCGCCATGCTGTCCCGCACGATGCAGGCCTTTGGCAGTGGGTTGCGCACGAAATGTGAGGCGCTCGGCGTCCCGTTGCGCGGCGATGGCGAGGGGGCCACAACCAGCCACCTGCTCTTCCTCGACCTCCCCGTCGACATCAACAACAGCGACTATTTCGAACGCTCCGAATACCGCTACTCCAACATGCGCAACCGCACCTTCATCGACATAGGCTTCGGCACCCCCGAAAACTTCATCGACCTGGTGATCAAACCGGATGACGAGGAACTAGAAGGTTAGTTCCCAAGCCCCAGCACAAATTGTTCAAGAAAAATTTTGGTGCGGACGGCGGGACTTGAACCCGCACGACCTTGCGATCGACAGATTTTAAGTCTGTTGTGTCTACCGATTCCACCACGTCCGCATGCGGCGACCCTATAGGCGCCGGGCGGTGGCTTCAAGCGGTTTGGTGTGGTCTTCGTGTGAAGTGGGTTCAGAGGGAAATGCCGCGGGCCTTGCGGTCGACAGAGGCCAGGAAGAAGAGGATCGCGGCCAACCAGAAGGTGACGATGATCCGGGTGTAGAAAGGCAGGATCTCAAACAGGATCGGCACCGGGATCAGCAAGGGCAGGCCCAGCAGGATCAGGGAGAAGAACTGACGCAACCGCGCCGAGGGCCCCTCGCCTGCGTCAAAACTGCTGCCTGCAAGCGCCGTATACCCCGCAATAAACGGGGCCTGGGCGACCTGCAATGCGCGCGCAAACCCGGAGGCTGATTTGCCTGTGCTGTCTGACTTGCCGGAGACAGTCATGTCCCGATCCTTACACCATTATGTCTCACTTGACCGCACCATATCGCCCGGCCCGGTCTTTGGCCAATCAGATATCCTCACGAAACCTTGAACGGTTCCCGCGCCACGCGTGTCAGGACGGGATCATGCCCTGCAGGTCTTCACCCACAACGCCCCAGACCAGATAGAGCGTCGCTACAATTGCGACCAGCAATGCCAGCAGCACGACGGCCCGGCCAAAGGCGCGCAGCACGCCGCCTTCATTGCGCCGCCGGAGAGTCCTCTTGCGGCTGGATTTTCCCTGAAATACCTGATCTTTCATGATCAGAGGGATCGTGCCCCCTAACGTGTCCCCGCGCTCCAGCGCCACACGACCACCGATGCCCGCATATCTGCGTCTTTTCGCCATGGTGGATGAACTCTCCTTAAAAAAACAGTGCTCTCTAAGCTGAACACCAATACCTACTCAACTATTCCCTGAACCTAGTGCCGCTTTATGGCGATATGGTGTCGAAGCCGGGGCTTTCCAGCGCTGAAATCGGCAAATTTGCCGCACTAGTCCGAGCGAATGGAAGGTATAAGGGCACCGTTTGATAAGTCCCGTTTTCGACCCTTAACGCAAGGCGAAAGCGGTGAAAAAGTCATTGGCAATGACAACTGGAGTTTACAGAGCGTGCGGCCCACGCCCGGCCGGCCCTAGACCGCGTCCCCGTCCACCGGATTTCCACCCAGCGAGAGGATCAACTCCCGGATCTTGCCCTTGATGCGGTCCAGTTCCGCCTCATCACTGCCCCGCGCCACAAGGGATGTCTGAAAGCCGCCATTGGCGTAGCCCGGATAGGATCCGATATCGACATTCGGGTGGTCGGCCTGAATATCCTGCAGCCCCTTGGCAACCAGCCCCTCCCCCAGATCGGCGATGACGGTGCGGGATTGCTGTTTCGCCCCGCCCTGCAGGACCGGAATGATGTTTTCCAGCATGGCCTGCATGATCCGGGGAACGCCAGCCATGACATAGACATTCTCGACCACAAAACCCGGCGCGGTGGAGACCGGGTTGTCGATCAAACCCGCCCCTTCCGGTGTGTTGGCCATCCGCTGGCGCATCTCGTTAAACTCAACACCCGTGCGCTCGTAATGGGCGGTCAGGCGGGCCATCGCCTCCGGGTTCTTGATGAGGGGCAGGTCAAACGCCTTGGCCACACATTCTGCCGTGATGTCATCATGCGTCGGGCCAATGCCGCCGGTCGTGAAGACATAGGTGAACTTCGCCCGAAGCGCATTGACGGCGTCAATGATCTCACCCGGAATATCAGGGACAACCCGCACCTCGCGCAGGCGCACACCGGCCTCGTTCAGCTTTTCTGCGATATGGGGAATATTCTTGTCATGGGTACGGCCACTCAGGATCTCATTTCCGATGATCAGGAGGGCGGCGGTTACGTCAGTCATTCAACTCATCCATCTTTCAAACTCCAGGCCCAATCATAGAGCCCATCATTGCACAGCATCCGGTTGTTTATAGGGCGCGGCATTGGCAAAGGCTGGCAGCGCATTAAGGGCTGCATCAATTGCCACAAGGCGCGGGAATGGCGTCAAATCGGTGTCAAAGCGTCTTGCGTTAAACATCTGGGGCACAAGGCAGAGATCGGCAAGCCCCGGAACATCACCCGTGCAATAGGGGCCATCTGCGCCATGGGGCTCTATCATCTTTTCCAGCGCCTCAAACCCTTCGCAGACCCAGTGCTGATACCAGACACGCCTGGCACCTTCATCCTGCCCCAGATCATTCCGCAGGTAGTTCAAGACCCGCAAATTGTTGAGCGGGTGAATGTCGCAGGCCACAAGCTGGGCCATGGCCCGCACGCGGGCGCGCGCCACGGGAGTATCGGGCAATAGTGGTGGTTCGGGATAGACCTCTTCCAGATATTCGATGATGGCCAGCGACTGTGTCAGCAACTGCCCGTCATGTTCCAGCGCCGGTACGAATTTCTGCGGGTTGATTTTCCGATACCAGTCGGAACCGGTTTCCCCGCCCAGCATATCGACGAAACGCCGCTCCGGGATCAGTCCCTTCAGGTTAAACGCAATGCGACAGCGATAGGCGGCGGATGAGCGAAAGAAATCAAAGAATTCCATCTTTTTGCTCACCGCCCGGACGCGTTACAGGTTTTCGATCCGGATCGCCTCGACATCACCAGCGGGCTCAAAACCGAACACCTGGCCATAGAAGGAAAGCTCTGCCTCCAGCGCGCTTTTGATGCTTTCCGCCTTTCGGAAGCCATGCCCCTCCCCTTCAAACAGGATATAGGCGACGGGCAGGTTCTTGGCCTTCAACGCGGCGACCATTTCTTCAGCCTGATTGGGCGGCACAACCTTGTCATCCGCGCCCTGCAGGAAAATCACCGGGCAGGACAATTGGTCGGTGTGGTTGAGGGGCGAGCGCGCGCGGTACAGATCTGCCGCGTCCGGCCAGTGTCCGATCAAGCGGTCTGGATAGCGGCTTTCAAATTTATGCGTATCCCGCGTCAGTGCCACCAGATCCCCGATGCCATAGGCACTGCAGCCCGCCTTGAACACATCGTGGAATGTCAGCGCGCTCAAGGTTGTATAGCCCCCGGCGCTGCCCCCGGTGATCGCCATTGCCGAGCCGTCTATCCGCCCTGCATCGGCCAGATAGCGGGCCGCATTGACGCAATCCTCAACATCCGTAATCCCCCAGCTGCCATCCAGCCGCTGGCGATAGGCGCGCCCGAAACCGGCACTGCCCCCGTAGTTCACATCGACAACCGCAAAGCCGCGGCTGGTCCAGTACTGAATTTTCAGCGTCAGGTCGGGCGTCGTCTGTCCGGTCGGACCGCCATGCCCTTTGACAATCAGGGGCGGCAAGCTGCCTTCCGGCGCTGCAAAATCCTGATTGGCAGGCGGATAGAAATAGGCATAGGCCGTCAGACCATCCCCTGTCTCAAAACTGATCTTCTCCGCAACCGATATCCCGGCCTTCGGGATGTCACTGACATCCGCGGTAACCTTAACAACCTCTGTGTCACCGGTATCGGGGTTCAGCGCGATCAGGGCATCGGGCTGATCGGGATAGCCCCCCAGGAACCACACCTGGCCTGCCCCGTTTCCAATCATTACATTATGGGTGACCCAAGGGCCTGGAACCGGCGTCATCTGGCCCGTCTCAAGATCGACAATCGTCAGCGACCAGTCGCCCACAACCGCATGGGTGGCCAGCACCCGTTTCTCATCCAGGAAGGCATAGGTCGACATCCCGAATTGCCACAGCGGCAGGCCAAATTCTGCCTCTGCCGGATAGTGACGGTGGTTATCACCCGCATGATAGAGGTTCCAGTAGCCGGACCTGTCCGACACAAAATACAATTCACCATCCGGCGCCCAGGAAGGCTGGAAGACGGATTCGGTCGCACCACCCGCAATCTGGGTTTTCGGGCCCAACTGACCGTCTGCCTCGATGGTTGCAACCATCAGGCGGGTGCCGTCCCAGGGCATGTTGGGATGATCCCATTCAATCCAAACCAGATCCCCGCCATCTGGCGAAATGCGCGGGAAGGAATAGAAATCCGCCCCGGAAACCAGTGTCTGGACCGTGCCACTATCGTCGACCGAAACCAGCGTGTTTTCCGGTTCTGCACCGTCGCCCTGGGTCTCGCACACCGCAATGATCCGGTTATGCCTTCGATCTGGCACGAGATCGGCAAAGGACCTGCGCCCCGGTCGTGTCAGGATCCTGGGCGAATTATCCCCGACAATCTGATAGATGCGGCCATCGCCCCCATCCACGAACCAGACCGTCCCCTCTGAGACACAGAATGCGGCGCCGCCATACTCGTGGACGCGGCTGCGGATGTTAAGGGGTGCCGGGGTCAGATCCTTTTGCGTTTCGTTTTGATCGCGTCGGACCAAGACATTGCGTCCCCCTTCATAGGGTCGCATCTCCGTCCAATAAAGGTATGGGCCATCCGCCGCGATCTGACCGATGGAAACGGCCCCCTGCGTCAGACGCTCTGGCGTGATCGGCGACAGCCAGGAACCATAGGCCGCTTGCGTTACCAATTTTGAGACCTTCCTGATTTCATGATACCGCCCGCAGGAATTCAAACACCTCGCCTGGATAGTAATCGGCAGAGAAACTGGCATCCTTTTCTATGGCTTCCGCCAGCATGGAACGGTAATCCGCACGGGGGATTTCTATGGCCCCGAAGATTTCAAGATGTTTGGTCACAAACTGGCTGTCCAGCAATGTAAAGCCGCCGCGCGTCAGCCGCGCCATCAGGTGAACCAGTGCAACTTTACTCGCGTCCCGTTCTTTGGAGAACATGCTCTCCCCGAAATAGGCACCGCCCAGCGACACACCGTATAGACCGCCGACGAGCACGCCCTCTTTCCACACCTCAACCGAATGGGCGTGGCCCATTCTGTGTAGAGATGTATAGAGGGTCAGGATCTTGTCATTGATCCATGTTCGGGGACGGCGGTCATTGGATTCTGCGCATCCCTCCATCACCTGCTCAAAAGCTTGATTGAAGCTAACCTCAAACCGCCCCTGGCGCACTGTACGGCGCAGCCTTTTCGGGACATGAAATTCATCGAAGAGAAGGATGCCGCGCATACGTGGGTCGATCCAGAACAGATCCGGATCAGCACGATCCTCCGCCATCGGGAACACGCCAATCGCATAGGCGCGCAGAAGCATATCGGGGGTAAGATCAAGCGGCTCCATTCAGGGGTTTCCCCCCTCAGACCGCAATCTGTTCAGCCCCAATGCCATTAAACCTGCCTATTCCTGTTCGGCCATCCACCGTTCCAGCCAGTGGATATTATAATCACCCTTGATGAAGTCATCTTCTTCAAAAATCGCGCGATGCAGGGGAATCGTCGTTTTGATGCCGCCGATCACATATTCATCCAGCGCACGTTGCATCCGCATCATGCATTCTTCACGGTTCTTGCCATGGGCGATCAGCTTGCTGACCAGACTGTCGTAAAACGGGGGTACCGAGTAACCGGAATAGAGATGGGAATCGACCCGAATGCCCATACCGCCCGGTGCATGATATTCAGCAATCCGGCCAGGCGTCGGCATGAAGGTCTTTGGATCCTCCGCCGTGACACGACATTCCATCGAATGGCCGGAAAAACTGATGTCTTCCTGCGTGAAGGGCAGTTTCTGATCGGCAGCAACCCGGATCTGCTCCCGGACAAGATCGATGCCGCTGATCATCTCACTGATCGGGTGTTCAACCTGCAGGCGCGTGTTCATCTCGATAAAGAAGAACTCACCATTCTCATAAAGGAACTCGATTGTCCCGGCACTGCGATAACCCATTGTGCGCAGGGCTGAGGTCACAACCTCGCCAATATTGGATCGAAGCGCGTCATCCAGGGCAGGTGACGGCGCTTCTTCAACCACTTTCTGGTGGCGGCGCTGCAGGGAACAATCCCGCTCTCCCATATGGACGCAGCCGCCCTGACCATCGGCGATCACCTGTATCTCAATATGACGCGGCGTGCCAAGATAGCGTTCCATGTAAACCGCATCATTGCCAAAGGCGGCCTTCGCCTCCGTCCGGCACAGGGACAGCGCTTCGGGAAGTTCTTCCATAGAATTGGCGACTTTCATACCGCGGCCACCACCGCCCGCGGCGGCCTTGATGATCATCGGAAAGCCGATTTCCTTCGCGACGGCAAACGCCTCTTCATCGGTTTCAATACCGCCAGGTGAACCCGGAACGACCGGGATGCCAATTTCAATCGCTTTGTCTTTTGCCGCGATCTTGTCGCCCATGATGCGTATATGTTCTGGGGTGGGGCCGATGAAGACATGGCCGTGTTCCTCAACCATATCTGCAAAATCCGCATTCTCTGCCAGAAAGCCCACCCCTGGATGGATGGCATCCGCACCCGTGATATTCGCGGCGGACAGGATGGCCGGGATGTTCAGATACGAATCGCGCGGCTGAGGGGGCCCGATGCAAACCGCTTCATCCGCCAGGCGAACATGCATGGCCCTGGAATCAGCGGTGGAATGAACCGCGACGGTCTGGATGCCCATCTCCTTGCAGGCCCGCAGAATTCTGAGCGCGATTTCGCCGCGATTGGCTATCAGGATTTTTTCAAACACGCCTGTAGCCCGCCTATTCCAGTGTCAGGATCGGCTGGTCAAACTCAACGGGTTCCCCGTCAGAAACCAGGATCGAGGTTATTTTTCCGGAACGGGGTGCCTGTATCGGGTTCATCACCTTCATCGCCTCGATAATCAACAGGGTCTGCCCCTCTGTCACGGTTGCGCCAACATTGACAAAGGCCGGGGCGCCAGGTTGCGGACTTAAATACACGGTGCCGACCATCGGAGATTTAACGGAGCCAGCAGGATCACCATCCGCTGCGGGGGCTGCCCCACCCGCCGCCGGTGCCGATACAGCAACCGGTGCTGGCATGGGTGCCGCAACGGCGGCCTGCCCGCGGGACAGTCTCAGGCTTTCCTCTCCTTGGCTGATCTCAACCTCGGTCAGTCCTTTTTCTTCCATAAGGTCCGCCAGTTGGGCCATCAGATCGGTATCGATTGTCAGTTTTGCCATTGCCATTACTTTCGTTTCTGAGGCCTCTCCCAGATTGGTCGGCCTTTCTATCCTTTACGGTGTGACCGCGGCCCTGCCAACCGGTTTCACACCCCGTTTTCGCGTCAGCTGATACAAACCATCAGACGGTTTCGGCCAGGGCACGGATCGCCAGTTCGTATCCCGTCGCGCCCAATCCGCAAATCGTACCCACCGCCTGTGGCGATATGTAAGAGTGATGACGGAAATCCTCACGCTTGAAGATGTTGGAAAGATGCACCTCAATGGTTGGTGTCTCAGCCGCAGCCAGCGCATCGTGGAGCGCAACCGAGGTATGTGTATAGGCACCGGCATTGATGACTATGCCGTCAAATTCGGTTCTTGCTTCATGGATCCAGCTGACAATTTCGCCTTCAATATTTGACTGTCGACAAGTTGCCGACCAGCCATGTGACGTTGCCGCGCGAACACAAATCTCATCGAGTTGGGACAAGGTCATATGCCCGTAAATCTCTGGCTGACGCAGCCCGAGCATGTTTAGGTTCGGCCCGTTTAGAACCAAGACGCGTTTACCGCTCATTATTTTGCTTTCTACTTAATAAAGGCAGAACCACTATGAAATCGGAATCGCAGCGAATTCACAACAAAGAAGCTTCGCATAAGCCCTAACACCGACATCGTCGCGGCATATAAATCAGTTCTCTGTCTTGGGGGCCTCTTCAACAGGCATTTCTGGACTGACAATGCATTCCTTGACCCAGACATCATAAACCGGATGCTCCAGTGCAGAGAGAGCCGGCGTTGAGGCAAACATCCACCCCTGAAACCAGGAAATCGGCGCTTCGTCGGCACGTGCCTCCAAAATCTCCAGATAGGCCTTCGCCTCTGGTGGATCTTCCGGCGGCGCACGGTCGCAATGGCGCAAGGTGATTTGCAAGGCCCCAAACTGGATTGGCTGATCCAATGCCACTTCAAAGGTCGAGATCCGGGCCGTTACCTTGTCCAACCCCTGCATGATCGCTTTGTCGCCGGGCAGCGCGCTGGCCGGAACCGCGCCCAAAACAACGCTCGCAACAAGACCGCCAAACATCAATATTCTCGTAATCATACGAACCTTCACACCGGTTTGGCTGCCAGAAAGCGCAGCCTGACATAATCCGCCACCCAAACCCCCTTCTCATCCCGCAGAACAGGGTCCAGTTCTTCGCGTGTTTCCGAAATGATGGCAGCGCGTTCACCCTCAGGTGCGGTGAGCAGAAAACTCTCGCAAAAAGTCCAGAGCCATCCCTCAATATCGCCAGGCAGTGGAGTCGGGCGATCAATCAAGGCGATGGAAGAGACCTGAAACCCGTGGGCCTCCAACCGCGTCTTTTGTTCCTCCACATCCGGAAAGGTAAATGGATTAAATGTTTCGGCGTCAATGTCACGTCGCGCGAGTGCGTGACCCAGCGCTGTCAGGATCTTGTTTACGTTGTTGTATCCACCCATTTCACAGGAAAACCGTCCCCCCGGACGCAGGGCACGCCAGACACCACCGATGACAGCGTCCTGGTCCTTTATCCAGTGTAGTGTCGCGTTAGAGATGACAACGTCGAACTCTGCATCAAATTCAAGCTTTTGACCGTCCATAACCGAGGCATCAAGCCCTCTTTCCCGGGCTGCCGCGATTTGGTCAGGGCTGTAATCCACGCCTTTCACCTGACACCCGAGTTTCGCGATTTCAAGGGTAAGCGCCCCGTCACCACAGCCCAGATCAAGGACTGTTTCCGCCCCCGTCAATTCAACAGCATCCAGGACAGGTTTGCCCAGCACGGCCACAAAGCCAGCGTTTTCCTGATACCGATTTGGATCCCAGTGCTGGGAAATGGGGGTGTCAGTCATGTTGTTGCCCTTGATCTATGCGAGAGGCTGGAAAGACTATTGAACGTCTTCATCAGTGACGAGAAAGATCACCTTGCCAAGCAACTCTTCAAGAACCACCACATCTTTTGTCCGGGTGAATTCGCCCCCAGCAGCCAACAGCGTATTGCTGCTGCCAGCCTCGATTTTTACGTATTTCCCACCGAGCAACCCGCTACTGGTAATCGAAGCGACAGAATCATCCGGGACCTGAATGCCGTCTTTGATCGACATTTGGACAACTGCCTGAAAGGTGTCGCCGTCAATCCTTTGGTCGGTCACGGCACCAACTTTCACGCCGCCAATCCGTACATCGGACCCTACGGTCAGACCATCAACAGCATAAAACTTGCCAGTCAGGCTGTAACCGCCGGTAGGGCGTATATCGATGGAGCCGTAGGCCAGTGACAAAAACCCGATCGCAACGATCAGGACGACTGCCCCCATAACGGTTTCTATAGCGCTGCGTTGCATTGTTTCTGCTTCCCGCTGTTTTCCGTTCACTCAGCTTTTTGGCTGAGACGACGCTGTTCCGCCGCTGTGATAACTTTTTCCAGCAATTCCTCAAAAACGACGGCGTCTTGCACGTATTCAAACTGATCCCCGTCTGCAAGATTGTCGAAATCGCCACCTGGCGCAATTTTCACATATTTACCGCCCAAAATCCCATCGCTGACAATCATGGCGACCGAATCATAAGGGATGACGATGTCATCATCGATGCGAAAAGTCAGGATCGCGTTATTGGTGCTGGTGTCAAAGCGCTCCGCCGTCACGGTTCCAATCTGGATACCCGCCATCAGGATTGCGCTGCCCACAGCGATTCCATCGATTGATCGATATTTGGCGATCAACTCATAGCCGGGGCGATCATCAGCGACTTGGTTGGATGTATATCCCTGACCCATGAAGAGGACGATAAGCGCCACGACAATGGCGCCCATCACGCTGTGTTTTACGTCCTGGCCCATGCGCATCAATATGTAGTCCTGATCAAATTGGTCCGGCGTTTATTCTGGTGACCAGGATTCGTAATCCCCCGTCGCCGAATCACGCCGACCGCCCTGCAATGTATGACCGGGCGGTCTGTAGGCATCCGGCGTTCCGGTCATATTTTCCTGATGATCCCGCAGCCAGGGATATTTTTTGGGGCTGTCCTTAGAGGGGAAATCATTAGAGGTATAGTGCAACCAGGCATGAAAATCGGCCGGAACGCGGCTCGCCTCGTCAGGACCATTGGCGTAAACAACCCAACGTCTGCGACGGGCACCGTCAGCGGAATTCCGCGCGTGATAATAGACATTGCCGAACTGGTCTTCGCCGACCTTTTCACCCTGCAACCAGGTAATCATTCTGGTGATCGCATTCGCCATTGCAACCGACGCCTCATATAACTGTAAACCCACCCGAATCCTTGAAATTCTATAAATCTCAAAGACGTCGAGACTATGGCATTGCCGCCCCGCGCTGTCCAGACACGCCAGACGGACATGGTCCGACAACACCAAAATAGGACGACATTCACACTGGTTCCGAATCGTGATTTTTAATAAGTTACTTCAGGTGTATTTGTTTTATTAAAGGAACGAAGTAATAGCGAAGCGTTGGGCAAGACTTCAGCAAGTAAAAATCGAAAAAATGTCGATAATTATTCTTGCGGGACTCGCTACATCGTGTATGCTTCCCAACCTCGAGCACAAGATATAGATCACGCTCGAAAAGGAAAAGGGCAGATCAGTGATTTTTTACAAAAATGTTTCACCGATCTGACCGCGTCCAATTGAGGATTTGTTGAATTGAGGATTCGGTTCCTGACTTGGTGCAGGAACAACAGGTAACGGAGATCCAATCTCCGGTTCTTGAAACGGTCTACAGCAGGGGAGTTGCAGCACAATGCGGATCGAACGGCGTTTCACTGAAGAGGGCAAATCACCCTATGACGGAATTGATTTCCGATTAACGACGAGTGAGATTCGCAATCCCGATGGCACAATTGTGTTCAAGCTGGACGATGTTCAGGTTCCCAACAGCTGGAGTCAGGTTGCCGCTGATATCCTGGCCCAAAAGTACTTCCGCAAGGCCGGTGTCCCCGCCATTCTGAAAAACGTTCGTGAAAAGGACGTCCCCTCCTGGCTCTGGCGTCGTGTTCCTGACGATGCGGCGATGAGTGATATGGCCCCCGAAAGCCGCTTCGGCAGCGAAATATCCTCAACCCAGGTTTTCGATCGTCTGGCCGGCGCCTGGACCTATTGGGGCTGGAAAGGCGGCTATTTCGATTCGGAGGCCGACGCGCAGGCCTATTACGACGAAATGCGCTATATGCTGGCGAACCAGATGTCCGCGCCAAACAGCCCTCAATGGTTCAACACCGGCTTGCATTGGGCCTATGGAATCGATGGTCCCAGCCAGGGACATCACTATGTCGACTACAAGACCGGTAAACTGACTCGCTCGAAATCAGCTTATGAGCATCCGCAACCCCATGCTTGTTTCATTCAGTCGGTTCAGGACGATCTTGTAAACGAGAACGGGATTATGGACCTCTGGGTGCGGGAAGCACGCCTGTTCAAATATGGTTCCGGCACAGGCACCAACTTCTCCGCCATCCGCGGAGAGGGCGAAGCGCTGTCCGGTGGCGGCAAGTCCTCAGGCCTGATGTCTTTCCTGAAGATCGGGGACCGCGCCGCTGGCGCAATCAAGTCCGGTGGGACAACGCGCCGGGCTGCCAAAATGGTTGTGGTAGACATCGACCATCCCGATATTGAGGCCTTCATCGACTGGAAAGTGATTGAAGAGCAGAAAGTGGCCTCGCTCGTCACCGGGTCCAAGTTGCACGCGTTCCACCTGAAGAAAATCATGGGGGCCTGCGTTGCAGCCGATGAGGCAGGTGATGAAGACGCGTTCCTGCCGAAAAAGAACCGGGCCCTCCGCCGCGCCATTCTGGATGCTCGCAAGGTGATGATCCCCGAGAACTATGTACAGCGTGTCATTCAGTTTGCCGCGCAGGGCTACAAGGATATCGAGTTCCCGTCCTATGACACAGACTGGGATTCGGATGCATACCTTTCTGTTTCCGGTCAGAACGCCAACAACACAGTGCGCCTGACAAACGAATTCCTGACAGCTGTAGAGGAAGGTCGCGACTGGCATCTGCGTGCCCGCAAAGACGGTTCTATCATCAAGACCGTGAAAGCCGCTGAGCTTTGGGAAAAGATCGCGCATGCCGCCTGGGCGAGTGCCGATCCCGGCACACAATATGATACGACGATCAATGACTGGCATACCTGCCCGAATTCCGGTCGTATCAATGCGTCCAATCCCTGTTCCGAGTACATGTTTCTGGACGACACCGCGTGCAACCTGGCGTCTCTCAACTTGATGACCTTCCGCACCGCGAAAGGCAGTTTCGATACCCCGAAATTTGAGCATTCTGTCCGCCTTTGGACGATCGCGCTGGAAATTTCGGTTCTGATGGCGCAATTCCCGTCGAAAGAAATTGCTGAGCTTTCGTATAAGTTCCGCACACTTGGTCTTGGATACGCCAATATCGGCGGTCTTTTGATGTCTCAGGGGCTCAGCTATGACAGTGAAGAGGGACGCGCGTTGTGCGGGGCCATCACGGCTGTCATGACCGGTGTTTCCTATGCGACCAGCGCCGAAATGGCGGGAGAGCTTGGTCCCTTCCCCGGTTATCCGGAAAACGCCGATGCAATGTTGCGTGTCATGCGGAACCACCGCACCGCCGCCATGGGCAAAAGTGAAGGATATGAAGGGCTTTCTATACCGCCCGTCCCCCTCGACATTGCGAATTGTCCCCAGGCTGACCTGACAAAGGCTGCGGCCAATGCCTGGAACAAGGCGGTAAAACTTGGCGAGACCAACGGATATCGTAACGCCCAGGCAACCGTCATCGCGCCAACCGGGACAATCGGTCTGGTGATGGATTGCGACACGACCGGTATCGAGCCTGACTTCGCCTTGGTGAAGTTCAAGAAACTTGCGGGTGGTGGCTATTTCAAGATCATCAACCGCACCGTTCCGCATGCGCTTGAAACCATCGGCTATAACGAGACGCAGATTGACGAAATCGTGCGTTATGCTGTTGGTCATGGCACATTGCAGACAGCACCCGGCATCAACCACGCCTCGCTGCAGCGCGCCGGGTTCGCGGAAGGCGATCTTGCCCGCCTTGAAGAGGCCCTGGCCAGCGCCTTTGACATCAAATTCGCGTTCAACAAATGGACACTGGGCGAAGAGCTGTGCACCGATCGGCTTGGCTTCACCGCCGAACAGCTGGACGATATCAGCTTTGACATGCTGGCAGCCCTTGGGTTCAGCAAGGCGGATATCGATGCAGCCAATATATACTGTTGTGGGGCGATGACCCTTGAGGGCGCACCGCATCTGAAGGAAGAACATCTGTCGATCTTCGATTGTGCGAATCCATGCGGTAAGCTCGGCAAGCGCTTCCTGTCGGCCGATTCCCACATCCTGATGATGGCAGCTGCACAGCCCTTTATCTCTGGCGCGATCTCAAAAACCATCAACATGCCAAACGCGGCAACTGTTGAGGAATGCAAAGACGCGTATCTCTTGTCCTGGCGTCTAGGATTGAAAGCAAACGCGCTTTACCGCGATGGTTCCAAACTCAGTCAGCCGCTTTCGGCAGCACTGCTAGACGATGAAGACGCCGAAGAGTTGGAAGAAATCCTCGATGCGCCGGTCGCTGCTGCAGTACCCGCGGTCACCGAGAAGATCGTCGAGAAGATCATTGAGCGCGCGGCAGAACGCCGTCGCTTGCCCCATCGCCGAAAAGGCTATACCCAAAAAGCGGTCGTCGGTGGGCATAAGGTCTATCTCCGCACCGGCGAATATGAGGATGGTGCCATCGGTGAAATCTTCATCGATATGCACAAAGAAGGGGCCGCCTTCCGCTCGCTGATGAACAACTTCGCAATCGCGGTTTCAATCGGCCTGCAATATGGCGTCCCGCTTGATGAGTTTGTTGAGGCCTTTACCTTCACCCGGTTTGAGCCATCGGGGATGGTTGAAGGGAACGAGGCGATTAAAATGTCGACCTCTGTCCTTGACTACATCTTCCGTGAACTCGCCATCTCTTACCTCGCGCGGGATGATCTGGCCCATGTTCAGCCGGACGACATGCTCCACGACACACTTGGTTCCGGCGAGAGCCAGGGTGAGATGCCCGAAGAAATGGGCCGCGCCATCGAGGCGATCCAGCGGGTCACGTCCAGAGGTTTCCTGCGGAAGTCAACGATCGAGACTTACGCAACCGCACCGGCCAATCCAACAGCGGCGGCCCCAACAGACGGTGGTGTTCAGGTTGCCGAGGCAACGCAGGTCGCGGCAGCGGTTGAAGTAACCGAAGCCATCCGGGAAGAGGTCGATGACCGTCTGCAACAAGTCCGAATGGCCAAGGCCAAGGGCTATGAGGGTGACCCTTGTGGCGAATGCGGTAACTTCACACTGGTTCGCAACGGTACCTGCATGAAGTGCAACACATGCGGTGCCACCAGCGGCTGCTCCTGATTGATGGGCTGATTACAAAGTGAAGGGACCCTGGCCTTGCGCCGGGGTCTTTTCTTTGTGCAGGTGTTTCAACTGTTATAAGATTATGCGATGACCTTCCTGCGGTGACCCTGCACCGCTTTTCGAGTGGACACTCAATCTCAGCAATGTCTGAAGACCCGAAAACAGAGAAGACCGGCGCGGAACCTGAAGAAAAGCCGCGCTCCTTCCTCCAGGCTTATGGTCCGATTGCCTTTGCGATGGGACTGGGCGCCATTGGTGGCTTGGTTGCTGAACTGATCACGCTTCCGCTGCCCTGGATGCTGGGACCAATGATGGCCTGTCTGATCGCAGCTACCCTGCAGTTACCCGTCAAGGGGCCGGTTCGGATCCGTCCGGTCATGATCTGCATCATTGGTGTCATGCTGGGCAGTGGCTTCAGTCCGGACATGATCAGCCGGATCGGCGATTGGGCCGTCAGCATGGCCCTGTTGTTTGTCTATATCGGGGTGATCGGCCTTGTGGCCTACCCCTATTTCCGAAAGCTTGGCGGCTATGATCGGGTTACCGCCTATTTCGCCGCCATGCCCGGCGGGTTGAACGAGATGATGATTGTCGGCGGGTCGATGGGCGGTGACGAGCGCAAAATCGTTCTGTCCCATGCCAGTCGTGTGGTCCTGGCGATCTTCCTGATCCCAATCTGGTTTCGACTTGTCGAAGGCCTGGATATGGGTGATCGCGCAGCGTTAGGCGTATCGATTGCAGGCTCTGACCCGCTCGATCTGCTGATCCTGTCCGGTTGTGCCGTCGTAGGTTATCCCCTGGGGAAGGTCCTGCGATTACCGGCCAGTATGCTGGTAGGTCCGATGTTGGTAAGCGCTGTGGCTCATCTGACAGGTCTGACCGATGCGCCGCCCCCAACGGAGGTGCTGAACATTGCCCAATGGATCGTGGGCACGGTTATCGGGTGCCGTTTCGCGGGTGTCGCGCCTCGCGAGATTTTCCGGGTTCTGGGCCTGGGGTTGGGCGCAACACTGCTGATGCTTGGTGTTACCGTCATCTTCGCCGTTCTGGTGGGTTATATCACCGATCTCGAACCAAAAATGGTCGTCCTTGCCTTCGCACCAGGTGGCTTGGCCGAAATGGCCCTGGTCGCCCTGGCGATGCGGGCGGACGTCGCCTATGTTGCAACCCACCATGTGATCAGGATAATGGCGGTCGTTATCGCCGCCCCGCTTTTCTTCAAGATGACCGGCATGCGGCGCAAGGACTAGCGGTTCTTGTCAATCCCTCGCAGTTCGGTTTTCAGGATCTTGCCATAATTGTTCTTGGGCAGGCTATCAACAAAAACATAGTCCTTAGGGCGTTTGAAACGCGCAATCCGATCAAGGCATAGCCGATCAAGATCAGCCGCGTCCGCGCCATCAGCCACCACATAGGCCACAACCACCTCACCCCAATCCGGATCACCGCGTCCAATGACCGACACCTCTTTGACTGCAGGATCCGTCAAAAGAACTTCTTCCACCTCTCTTGGATAGATGTTCGACCCACCGGATATGATCATGTCCTTGGAGCGATCTTTGAGCGTGATGAAACCTTTCTCATCAATTGACCCGACATCGCCCGTATAAAGCCAACCATTTTTGAGGGCCTTTGCGGTTGCCTCCGGATTGCGCCAATAGCCATCAATGACGCTGTCGCCCTGAATAACGACTTCCCCCATTTCGCCAGGTCCCAGCAGATTTCCATCCTGATCGGCAACCCGGCATCGGACCGTCGTGTTTGCAATGCCGATCGTCGCGAGCCTCGCCCGCCAATCGGGATGATCCCGATCCGCGATCATCACCTTGCTGAGAACCGTACCGGTCATCGGGCTTTCCCCTTGCCCAAAGATCTGCGCAAAACAGGGCCCGAAGCGATCCAGCGCCCTGATGGCGTCATCGACATACATCGGCGCCCCGCCATAGGTGATTGTCCGAAATCCGGTCGGGTCAATATCACCCGGGTGAGATGTCAGTCGGGTTACCATGGTGGGGGCTGCGAATATCGAAACAGCCCCCCATGCGGTTGCGAGTTCTCCAATTTCACCGGGATCAAACCCCGCAGATTCCGGCACTATATTGACGCCACAACCAATCAAATGCGGCACCATATACATGCCGGATCCATGCGAAAGCGGTGCGGCATGTAATATCTGTTCTCCGGGCCTGACGGGTTCCACATCCATCAGATAGCCATAGGCCATGGCGGCAATATTTCGATGACTGATCCGCGCCCCTTTGGGCCGACCGGTGGTGCCCGATGTATAAAACAGCCATGCAAGATCGTCCGGCGCGACCGGGTTCAGGACACGGGGGCCCGCTGTGAACATGCTGTGGTAGTCTTGGCTGCCGATCTCGATCAACTCCTGAACAGATTCCGGGCGATGTTGATCTATTGTGGCGGCAAGATCAGGACTGACAAATGCAAACCTGCTCTCCGAATTTTCCAGTATGTACTGAAATTCAAGACCGTGGAGTTTTGCATTCACCGGAACCGCCGCCAACCCAGCCCACCAGACCCCGAGCAACACCTCCAGGTATTCAGGGCTGTTTTTCAAACACAGCGCAACACGATCACCCTCTTCCAGCCCCATCTTGCCGCGTAACGTCTGGGCCAGACAGGCAGCCCGTGATGCCAGCGCGGCGTAGTCCTGATAAACATCTGCGCCGTACCCGACGGCTGGTCGATGACCATGGCTGATCGCAGCGCGTTCCAGCCAATGCGCGATATTCATGAATTTCCCGATCCCTGAATTGCCGATTGTCTGTCTTGGGACCCTATCCAACGGCGATTAGGGAAACAATATCATAGGCAAAAACCGGAAAGACTGGCCCTTTGGCGGGGTTTGAACTGGACAGCGCCTTTTTCAGGTTCCATATAGGCCTCATGACACCTGAACGCGCTCCACAAGGGCCAGGTCCTGTAGGGCCCGGCGGCCCGGGATTCCCCTCGCAGCGTCCGCCCTCACCCCCCATTTTCAATGCACCAAGTGTTGTTATGTGGATTATGGGACTGACGATCGGCGCCCATTTTATGCGCTTGCTACTATCGGATCAGGCTGAATTCTGGCTTTTTCATAAGCTGGCCTATATTCCCGCGCGCTATCTGGATGCATCCCTTTTCAATCTGGATCCTGTCGCGGGCATCATCTCCCCCCTGGGATACACGTTACTGCACGCAGATTTCCTGCATCTGTTTATGAATATGGGCTTTCTTCTGGCTTTTGGCTCTGTCATTGCGCGCCGCATGAACGTTGTCTCTTTTCTGGCGATTTATGGCATTTCCGCGCTGGTTGGTGCCTTTACCGTTCAATTCGTCGAACCAACCGCCGTAACACCAGTCATCGGGGCATCCGGCGCTGTATCGGGAACGGTGGGCGCTGTTGCGTCGTTGGCCCTATTCCGTCAACGCAATGTACCACCGCCCCCAAGACCGTTTAACAGATTGGGTGTCTCTATCATCTTCGTCATAATCTGGTTCATCACCAGCGTTGGTATTGGCCTGGTACCGGCAGAAGCCCTTGGTCTTCCCGGGCGGATCGCGTGGGAAGCACATCTGGGCGGTTTTATTGCAGGCTTCCTGCTGATCCGGTTTCTTGACGGGGTTGGACGGTCTCACATCCGACCCATCACCTGACGCGCTGAAAAACTTGCGGAAAGCCCCCCCATCGCGATACACAGCTATGGATTGAAGGTCGGCCCGGCCCGAGTGGAGAGAGAAGAATGAATGCTATCGAAACCCTGATGTCACGGCAATCGGCCCGCGCCATTACCCTTGATGAGCCGGCACCCGGTGGCGATGAATTGGCCGCAATCCTGCAAGCTGGCATGTCAGCCCCCGATCACGGGGCAATCCGCCCCTGGCGTTTCAAGCTGATCCAGGGGGATGCTCGCAAGACACTGGGAAACACCTTTGCCGACGCCCTGAAAATCCGCGAACCCGATGCAGAGGCAGCAGCCCTCGACGCTATCCGGGAGAAGCCAATGCGTTCCCCCCTGATTGTCACAGTCTGCGCAGAGATCACCGAAGATCATCCGAAAGTTCCGGCGGTAGAGCAACTTCTCGCCGCGGGCTGTGCCGCGCAAAACATTCTCAATGCGGCGCATGCAAAGGGTTTCGGCGCCATCATGCTGACTGGCTGGGTTGCTTATGATCCAAATGTGAAGGCAGCACTCGGCCTCGCAGAGAAAGACGCGATCATCGCATTTATCTATATGGGGACACCGTCAGAGACTGGCGCACGGAAAAAAAGGCCCGCTTTTGACGCGTTTACATCCGAATGGAATGGCGCTGCGTGATTGACTGGACCCGTCGGTCAAATCATGTATAGTCTCACCTGATGAAAAAATGTGTATCTGGGGAGTATTAGGGTGCTTGAAGCTATTGAAGGCCTTTTCTTGATTGTCGCCGCGATCGCCGTCGGAGCATTTCTTTTTTACAAGGCAAAGTCGACCAACCATGAATGGCCAAAAAACCCTATGGTCATCAACCTGTTGATCCTGCTGATGATCGGTCTTGGTACCTATGGCATCGGGCTTGAAATCAATCAGTTGATTAACGCGGTCAGCTAACCCGGCCGACCCCTTCGAAAATCAGCACTTTTTCCACGCCTCTAGGCACAGCCAGTCATGGGCCAGTGTTGCTGCGGCGATGGCTGTTATGTCTGCATGGTCATAGGCAGGTGCGACCTCCACCACGTCCATACCGACCCAATCCACGGCACCGAGCCCGCGTATGATACCGAGGGCCTGGGCCGAACTTAACCCCCCCGCAACCGGCGTCCCGGTACCGGGTGCAAAGGCCGGATCAAGGCAATCAATATCAAAGGTCAGATAGGCCGAACCGCCGCCAACGCGGTCCAGTATTTGTTGAACGACCGCTTTTACACCCTGGTCATGCACGTCCGGAGCCGAGAGAATTTTGAAACCACGGGTGTCGTCGGTAATGGTCCGGATACCAACCTGGATGGATCTCGCAGGGTCGACCAATCCCTTTTCAACCGCCCGGGTGAACATAGTCCCATGGTTCAAAGGCTCGCCCGTATCGTTCCAGGTATCGGGATGGGCATCAAAATGCACCAATGCGACCGTACCATGCTTTTCGGCGATCGCTTCGAGGACCGGGTACGTCACGAAATGGTCCCCGCCCAACGACAGTGGCTTCACCCCTGCATCCAGGATTTCTCTGATATGGGCCGTGATATCGCCCGGCATTTGATCCGGAAAGCCAACACGTAGATGGCAATCGCCATAGTCAACAACCGCCAGATGGTCAAATGGATCAAAGCCCCAGGGAAAGGCGTCAAGTTCCGCCAATTGTGCAGAGGCCGACCGCACTGCCGCCGGTCCAAACCGGGCACCAGGCCGATAGGTCGTCGCGAGATCAAGCGGCAGGCCAGTTACCGCGACATCCACGCCGGTCAAGTCCTTTGTATAGCGGCGACGCAGAAAGCTGTTCGTACCGGAAAAGGTAGACTCTTCCGATCGTCCATAATTGCTCTTTGCCCGAAACGCGTGATCACCCCTGAGGCGTTCGTCTTCTGTCATCTTTATTCCCCCAGGATCAATGTGTCAGCTTGATCCCAGTGCATATAAACCGTGTCACCCGGCTGGAACCCCGTATCTTTCTGGCGCGAGGTATTCTGGACTGTCGCGCTGATCTCCACGCCGCTGGATGTCCGCGCAAATACAGAGGTTTCATTGCCGTGATAACTAAAGGCATCGACCGTCCCTGATACCACAAAACGGGTTGGATCCGTGGCCGGTTCAGATTGACTGAGCGTGACCTTTTCAGGTCGAACCGCAACACCGATCTTGCTTCCGGCGGCATGTTCGGCCATCGCATCGACTTGTAACTGCCCAAGCCCCTCAACCGATACACCACCGCTTTCAACAATTCCGTCAAACAGGTTCATCTTGCCAATAAAGTCGGCCACAAACCGCGATTTCGGGAACTCATAGAGTTCTTGCGGGGGGGCAAGTTGGCGCACCTGACCGGCTTGCATGACCGCGATCCTGTCGGCCATGCTGAGGGCCTCATTCTGATCATGGGTCACGATCACAAAGGTGATCCCAACCGTTTTCTGCAACCGGACGAGTTCCAGTTGCATGGCTTCCCGTAGTTTGGCATCCAGGGCGGAGAGGGGTTCATCCAACAACAGAACCCTGGGCTTCTTCACGAGGGCCCGCGCAAGGGCGACGCGTTGCCGCTGCCCGCCAGACAATTGGTCGGGCATACGCGGGCCATATTCACCCAATTGAACCAGATCCAGTGCTTCCTGAACCCGTGTTTCTACCTCGCCGGACGGAATCCCCTCCAGCCGCAGGCCGTAACCCACATTCTTGGCGACCGACATATGCGGAAAGACGGCATAGAATTGAAACACCATATTGACTGGACGTTTGTTCGGCGAAACACCCGCCATATCCGCCCCATCAATCAGGATCGTTCCCTCGCTCGGCGTCTCAAACCCCGCCAGCATGCGCAACAGTGTTGTCTTGCCACATCCACTGGGGCCAAGCAGGGCAAAGAACTCCCCCTCCGCGATGTCGATCGACACCTGGTCCACCGCTAACACCACCCCTCCAAAACGCTTTGTCACGTTCTGGAAGCGGATGATCGGATCTGCACCAGCGGTACCTGTCATCGTGAAGCCTCAATCATTCTTGCTCTCATTTCGGTTTTGCATCCACATCGCAATTGCGGTCAAAAAGACGGTGATCAGGATCAAAACAGTGGATGCGGCATTCACCTCTGGCGTTACCGAGAAGCGCACCATGGAATAGACCTTGACCGGAAAGGTGACAGTGTCCGGGCCCGAGGTGAAGAAAGTGATGACAAAATCATCCAGCGACAGGGTGAAAGCCAGCAAGCCACCGGCGATAAGACCCGGACGCAGATAGGGTATCACCACATCCCGGTAAACTTCCCAGTTGTTGGCGCCAAGATCGCGGGCCGCCTCTTCCAACTCTCTGTTGAAACCAGCCAACCGCGCCCGGATCACAACAGCCGCAAAGGGAAATGCAAAGGAGATATGGGCAATCATGATACTGCCCAGGTTGAACGGCCAGACGAGATCTGTTGGCCATCCAATGCGGGCGAAAAAGGCCAGCATCGCGACCCCCATACAGATCTCGGGGATCACAATGGGCAGTGCTGCGGCCCCTTCATAGGCGGACTTGCCGATAAAACGAAACCGCCAGAGAAGAATGGCGACCATGGCCCCAAGGATGGTTGAGACAATGGTGGTGACAAAAGCAATGGTGAGAGAATTTACAAAGGCCTCAACGAGGCCGTCATTCTTCATCGCCTTTTCGTAATACTTCATCGTAAAACCGCGCCAGACGATATTGCGACGACTGTCGTTAAAGCTGAACGCGATCAGGATGATAATCGGCGCATAGAGGAACACGAAGGTTGCTGCCATGGTCAGCATCATCGGCCATTTACGACCGTAATCGAGCGGCCCCGCCGGATTGTCACGGTACCATTTCAGAACGCGGGTGATCATGCCTCTAATCCCCCGCCCTTGCCGCGTGTCAGCCAGGCCCGCAACGCCAGCGCCCCAAAGGTCATATACATCAGAATAAAGCTGAGCGCCGCGCCGAACGGCCAGTCATTGGCAGATTTGAACTGTCGCTCAATAATATTGGCGATCATTGTGCTGTCCGGTCCGCCCAGCAAGTCTGGGGTCAGGAAGGATCCCAGTACTGGAATAAAGGTGATGATCAGTCCGGAGACGATCCCCGGCATGGCCAGCGGCACGATGATCAGGAAGAAGGTGCGCATATGTCCCGCCCCCAAATCCAGACTCGCCTCAAGATAGGATCGATCCAGTCTTTCCAGCGCGGCATAGAGCGGCAGGACCATGAAGGGCAGATGAACATAGACAAGACCGATGACAACGGCCGTGTTGTTATAGAGCATCTCCAGCGGAACAAACCGTTCACCCAGCAGCGCAGCACCTACGCCACCCAGCCCGACCACCTGGAACAGGAACGACAATTGATCATGAAACCATTCCAGCGTGAAATTGACGTAGCCTCTCGTGCGGAGAACCGCGATCAGGGCATAGGTCCGGATCAACAGGTTCGTCCAGAACGGCAAAATGACCAGCAGCAGCAGGACGGGTTTCAGTTTCTTCGGCGCGTAGACAATCGAAAGCGCGACCGGAAAACCGACAGCAAGACAGATCGCCGTAGCGGCGACCGCAATCCCAAGTGACTTGGAGAAGATCTGAAGGTAAATCGGTTCAAAGACGCGGATGTAATTTTCCAGCGTCCAGGTCACCTCAATGTCAATAATTCCGCGCTTCTCGCCGAAGCTATAGACCCAGATCAGGGCCAGCGGAATCATGAAGAACACCACCAACCAGAATGTAGGAGCACTAAAGACCGACCAAAAAACCCTGGTGTTCTGCCGCCAGTTTTCCAACCGTGCTATCCCCCTTCACGGTTCACAAAAAGGAAAGGGCCAGGAGAGTATCCTGGCCCTTGCTTAAATCAGGCTGCCTGGACGCGTGTCCAGTTTTCTTCATAGGACCGCTGCAACTCCTCACCCAAATAGATGGTGGGCTCACATTTTGCGATCACTTCATCCGGCGGGAAGATGGCGGGGTTTTTGTTGTACCCGTCATCCAGCAACGCCCGTGCAGCTGTGTTGGGCGATGCATAATAAATGAAATCGGCGATCTTTGCGCCCGCTTCTGCATCAAGGATATAGTTGATGAAGGCATGTGCATTCATTGGATGGGGTGCCCCGGTCGGGATACACAGCGTATCTTCCCAAACCAGCGATCCTTCATCGGGAATGACATAGGTCAGATCGTCATCCTCATCCATCACCTGCAGGATATCGCCATTCCACTCAATGGCCAGGTCGACCTCGCCGGACAACAACAGATCCTGTCCATTATCTTCCGCAATCACCTTCACATTGGGTTTCTGAGCGATGAGCATATCGGCCGCTTTGGTAATCAGAACCGGGTCAATCGCGTTCATGCCATGGCCGATATACATGCCGGCGATACCCAGCATGGTCCGGGACTCAGAGAGCCAGGAAATCCGGCCGGCATATTCGTCAGACTCAAACATTGCCTTCCAGCTGGTGATCGGGCCTTTGACCGCACTCTTGCGATAACCGATCCCCATTGTACCCCACATATAGGGCATGGAGTATTTACGGCCCTGGTCAAAACCGGCGTTCTGGAAAAGTGGAGACACGTTCTTCTTGAAGTTCGGGATCAGCGAATGGTTCAACTCGGTCAACATCCCGGCCTGAGCCATACGTTCCACGAAATCATTGGTTGGAACAATCAGGTCAAAGCCAGGATTGCCTTCACGCAGTTTTGCGAACAGCTCGTCATTATCCGCGAAAAGAGACATGCTGACTTCAATGCCGCTTACGTCCTGAAAATCTTCCAGCGTGGTCTCACCAATATAGGTGTCCCAGTTATAGAAGTTCAGCTTCTTCTCTTCGGCCGCAAAACCAGGGCGTGAAAAGGTCAGAGCCGCCGCACTGGCGCCCACACCGGCGATTGCCGCCTGCATTGCATCACGTCGCGTATAGCGTCTTGTCTTACCAAACTTGCTCATCAAAAACTCTCCTGTTCTGGCAGAGGGTTGTGTCGCTTGTCGTCGCGATCTGTTCATCCTCTGCATTGCAACAATCCCGTAGGCAACTCTGGCCATTTTGGTTCCCGCCTGTCAACGACAACGACCTAAAAACGACCGGAAAACTGTGTGATTTCCCCTTCCCTATCTGTGTTTTACGTCAGCATATGTGGCATCCAGGGCCTGCTCCAGAGCGCTGATCAGCGCGTCAATTTCCACCTCGTCGATGATTAAAGGCGGCGACATCACCATCGTGTCACCACAGGCCCTGGCGATCGCGTTCCGTGCAAAGATGTGATCCCTGCAGATGGTGCCGACTTCGCCCACCTTCTCGAACCGCTCACGCGTTTCCTTGTTCCGGCAAATCTCCACGCCAGCAATCAAGCCCCTGGAACGCACCTGACCAACAAGTGGATGGTCGGTCAAACGGTGCAGCGCTTCAGCCAGGTAGGGGCCCGTGCGGGTTGCGACTTTTTCCACTAGGCCTTCTCTTTCGAGGATATCAATATTACGCAGCGCAACGGCGGCTGCGACAGGATGCCCGGAATAGGTATAGCCGTGATAGAATTCACCGCCTTCATTGATCACTGTCTCGGCAACCCGGTCATGGACCGCAACCCCGGAAATCGGCAGGTAACCCGAAGACATGCCCTTTGCCATCGGGATCAGATCAGGCTGGAATCCCATTGATTGATGGCCAAACCACTCACCTGTGCGACCAAAGCCACAGATGACCTCGTCCGCGATCAGCAGGATGTCGTATTTCCGGCAGATCCGCTCAACCTCTGGCCAATAGGTATCGGGCGGAATGATCACACCGCCGGCACCCTGGATCGGCTCGCCAATGAAGGCCGCGATGGTTTCTGGACCGAGTTCCAGAATGCGGTCCTCAATCGCAGCCGCTGCACGCAATCCAAACGCATCCTCACTCTCATCCGGGCCTGCCTCATCAAACCAATAGGGCTGCATGACATGGGTGACGCCTGGCACCGGCAGATCAGCCTGTTTGTGCATCGGTTTCATGCCACCAAGGCTGACACCCGCAACCGTCGATCCGTGATAGGCATTCCAGCGGCTGATAAAGGTCTTCTTCTTCGGCTTGCCCATAAGGTTCCAGTAGTGACGCACCATCCGGAAGATCGTGTCGTTCGCCTCTGACCCGGAATTAGAGAAAAAGACCTTGTTAAAACCGTCGCCCAGCAGACCGGAAATTCTCTCCGCAAGTTCGATCGGCGGCGGCGAGGCGGTTTTGAAGAAGTTGTTATAATACGGCAGTTCCAGCATTTGCTGATGGGCGATCTCCGCCAGTTCTGTGCGCCCGTAACCGACATTCACGCACCAAAGGCCGGCCATCCCGTCCAGGATCTTATTGCCGTCGCCATCATAAAGGTAACAGCCCTCTGCCCGGGTAATGACGCGGGTCCCACCCTCTTCTTCCAGTGCCTTTGTATCGGTAAAGGGGTGCCAATGATGCGCCGCATCCATCCGTTTCAAGGCGGGGATATCATAGTTGCGGGGTGGTGCTGCAGATTGGTCTTGTGAAGATGTGCTCATTTCTGAAGGTCCTGATAATCAATTGCTCTGACGTGCGTAAGAGGTGGTCATTCCGCCCGAAACAAGCGGAAGACACCGATTACCAGGCCGGTTCAGGGATTATACCCGATCCGAGCACAAAGGATCATCAAATTGAACTTTCGTGACAGCAGCAAATGTCTATCCCGTAAAATTGCACAGGCGCAGTTTAGCCCTTTATTCTGTTGGATGGAAGAATCAGACGTTTAAGAGCAGATTTTCACGCTCCCAGCTTGATATGACCTGCTGGTAGAGGTCGAATTCGTGCATTTTGACCTCGGTCATGAGTTTTACAAACCGATCCCCCAGAATGTCCTTCAACGGCCTGGAATGGTTCATCTTGTAAAGCGCATCCTGTTGATGTCTGGGCAGCGTGAAAGCCAGTCTATAGGCATCGCCGTCAATGGGTTTGGTCGGTTCTAGCTTTTCCTTTAGCCCGATCAACCCGCAGGCCAGGGTTCCGGCAATCGCCAGATACGGGTTCGCATCGGCCCCGGCAACCCTGTTCTCTACTCGAAAGGCATCCGGCTTTGAATCCGGCACACGCAGACCAACCGTTCGGTTATCAACGCCCCAGTGGGTGTTGATCGGGGCGTCAGAATACGGCGTCAGACGCCGGTAAGAATTCACATTGGGCGCAAATAGCGGCATTGCTGCCGGGGTATAGCGCTGCAGGCCGCCGATATAGTGATGCAGCTTCTTCGAGATCTTACCCCGCTCCGTCGCGAAAATGTTCCGACCGGTTTTCTTGTCCAGGATCGATTGATGTATGTGCATTGAAGAGCCGGGCTGGAATTGATGCGGACGGGCCATAAAGGTTGCGTACATATCGTGTTTTAACGCAGCCTGTCGCACGGTCCGCTTGAACATGAAGACCTGATCTGCAAGCTCCATCGGATCGCCATGATTGAAATTGATCTCCATCTGTGCGGCACCGGCCTCATGGGCCATGGTTTCAATGTCAATCCGGCTCGCCTCGCAATAATCATAGATATCTTCGATGATCGGGTCGAAATCGTTGGCGGCCTCGATGCCATAGGCCTGACGCCCGCTTTCCTGGCGCCCGGACAGGCCGGCTGCCGGTTCGAGGGGCATGTCCGGATCCAGGTTCTTTTTGACGAGATAGAATTCAAGTTCCGGCGCGATGACCGGGATCAGATCACGTTTCTCATACTGCGCCAGAACCCGTTTCAGCAATTGCCGGGGCGCGACATCAACCGGTTCCCCGTTCAGGAAATGCGCATCACAGATAACCTGCGCCACCGGATCAGGATACCAGGGAACAATCCGCATGGTAGACGGGTCGGGCTGCATATAGATGTCGCGGTTCGATTCCGAGACGACCTGAGACACTTGTTGAACGAAATCGCCCGTCACGGTTTGCAGGAAAACCGCCTCGGGAATGCGAAGACCGCGCTCTACCAACCCTCCTATAAACCTCGGTGTTGGGACGATCTTTCCTCTGGCAATGCCGGTGATGTCAGATACCAGGCATTCGACCTCATCGACCCTGTTGTCCTGAAGCCATTTTGCTATTTCACTCATAAAAACCTGCAAATGTTGTTGAAACGAGCCTCTACCTACCACAAGGACTTGACGCATCAAAGCCAAGCAGCACGATATGCATCGAAATTTTCTGATGATGAGAGCACCCCATGACAACGCGCCTTGGCCCGACGCAAGCCTCTGACTTTCTGAAACAACATCCGGATCTGACCGCGATCGAACTTCTGGTGCCCGATATGAACGGCATGCTGCGGGGCAAACGCCTGCAAATTGAGGCGCTCGCGAAACTGACCGGTGACGGTGTCCGCATGCCCGCCTCTCACTGCATCCTCGACTCACTGGGGCAGAACTGTGAGATTTTTGACTATGGATCTACCGATGGTGATCCCGATGTCGCGAGTTTTGGTGTGGCCGAAACATTGGCCATCGTGCCCTGGGCGGAAACACCAACCGCACAAATTCTGGGCGAACTTTACAACGATGATGGAACGCAGTTTTTTGCAGATCCACGCGCCGTCCTGAAACGCGCCATGCAACCCCTCACCGATCTTGGCCTCACGGCTGTCTGCGCGGTCGAGCTGGAATTTTACCTGCTTGATCCCAAACTGGGACGAGACGGTCGGCCTAAACCCGCAAGGGTGCCGGGCCTTGGCACACGTCCGACAAATGTCCAGGTGCTCTCCATGGCGGAGCTGGATGATTTCAGCGCTGTATTGAGCGACATCGAAACACAGGCGAAGGCGCAAGGCCTGCCGGTGGATGTCACAACATCCGAATATGCGCCGGGCCAGTTTGAGATAAACCTGATCCATTCCGCTGATGCCGTCGCTGCCTGCGATCAGGCAGTGCTCTACAAGAGGGCCGTCAAAGCAGTTGCCAAACGCCACGGCATGATTGCGACATTCATGGCGAAACCCTTTGCCGAATTCGCCGGATCAGGACTGCATATCCATACCAGCCTGATCGACGCCGAAGGACGCAATGTCTTTGCCGGGGCGTTTGACGAAGAATCCGGCTTGAACATGGACCCGACGCTTAAATACGCGATTGGTGGATTGAGAGAAACCATGCCAGAAGCGATGGCCATTCTCGCGCCCAACGCCAATTCCTACCGCCGTTTCCGAAGCGATTCCTACGCCCCGATCAACCGGGCCTGGGGTGTGAACAACAGGACCGTATCGATGCGCATTCCCCATTCCGATGAAAAGTCTATCCGGGTGGAACACCGCGCTTCGGGCGCGGATGCAAATCCATATTTGGCGACCGCTGCTATTCTGGCCGGCATTCACCATGGGATTTCAAACAAGCTCGATCCTGGTCCCATCGAAAAAGGTGATGCCTATCAACGGGCGCAGGGGCAATTGCCCTTACGATGGGAACCGGCCCTCAACACCTTTGAGGAAGGCCAGATTCTGCGCAACTATTGGGGCGAGCAATATCACCTGGCCTTCGCCGGGGCCAAGCGCTGGGAAGCGGACCTGCACCACAACATCATCCCGCCCCATGATTTTGAGTGGTATATGAGAAGTGCCTGAAGTAGCGGCTCGCTAGTTTTGTGAGACTGCCATTTTAACGCCGAGACCTATCAGAACAGAACCACCCAGTTTTTGAGCGAGATTTCCGGCTCTCTTTGAACCCCTCAAGAAACGCGCCATGCGATCAGCAAGGACAACGCACAAGACATCCGCGCTTAAAAACATGACATTCACGATCGTCCCAAGGACCAACAGTTGAGCCCAGATCGGAAGACCCGCGACCGGATCCGTAAACTGCGGCAGGAACGCAAGATAAAACAGGGCCGTTTTGGGGTTCAGAATTTCAACAATCGCACTGTCATAGAATGCTATCTTCCGTGAACTTGGTGCCGCTCGCGCCGTGTTCGGGGACGCATCCAGTCTTGTTCGAAACATCGAAAAGCCCAGCCATATCAAGTAAGCCGCCCCGACGGTTTTCAAACCGAGATACAGAACAGGGATTGCCTGAAATAGAACGGCAAGCCCCAACGCAGTGATCACGACTTGAAAATAACCGCCCAAATGTATCCCGGCTGCCGCCAGCCATCCCGATCGCCTGCCCTCTGCGATTGTTCTGGCCGTCGTATAAAGCGTTGCCGGGCCAGGCATATAGGCAAACAATGCGGCGGCAACAAGAAACGCAGAGAATGTCTCAAGTGACGGCATGTCTTCCTCCGTTAAGTTGCCTCACAGTGGCCCCCTCTTGCTCCTCAACTGTCGCCCACCAAACCAAAGGGTGCCCAGAATAGCGGATGGGCATAGCTGAAAGTGGGGTCGCCGTTTTTATCGGAAAACACGGCCTCTTCAACCAGATGACGCCGCGCGGATTGCAAGGCATTTGCGCGTTTCCGGTTGTTGTTTGCCTCATAATTCTTGAACAGATTTGTCATCAGCGCCGTCGTTGCGGCGGAATGCACAGGCCAATTCGAAACCAGTATGCTTTTGCTCCCGGCGTAAAAGAACGCCCGGCCAAGGCCTGAAATCGCCTCACCGGTCTCTCCGTCGGGCGACGCCGTGTTACAGGCTGACAGCACAACCCAGTCGGCATTGAACTTCAGACCCAAAATCTCACTCATGGTTAACAGGCCGTCGTCGCGGCTGTCATTCAGGACAAGCGGATTGGTCAGGGCAAGGGCCGGCTCGTTTAATCCGTCCAGATCACCGGAAACCAGTCCGTGGGTTGCAAAGGACACCACCCTACACTGTGTCAGATCGATGCTCTTGACGACTGTCTCATTGGCCTCTAGCCCCAGATACACATCCTGATCAAGATCAGCACCCAGGAACTCGGCGACCGCCACAATCTCGTCCCTGGTATCCGCAAGCCGCGGCAGCAAAGCCATCGTCGCTGATGTTAGAGAGCGTGTATCAGGACGGTTTCGAAGACGCAGAGGCATTTCCGGAACCGACGACAGGCGGCAATCCGAAGTTGACCACCTGTTGCAACAGAACGGGTGCCGCCCGCCTCCTCCGCCGCAGCAAGCTGACTGTTAGAAAAGAAAGGATCGCCAAATCCAAATGAACGGTTTGCGTGTCGCAACGATCGCCGGCGCCGCCCGCAGGTTTTTCAGTGTCGCAATCGACGGCAGGATTGTGACCGCATGATCATTCGCCAGCCAGTCTATGTCGCGATAATTGGCGAACAGTAAATCAATCTGTTTGCTCAAATCCGGTTTCGACTTCGGCAACAAGGACAGTGGCAGGTTCGCAAGCGGACCGGGTGTTACAGCCAGAATATTGTCCGCACTCGACCAGCTCCCTTCCACTGGTTGGAGTATTGCCTCATACAAATTGTAAGCTGTGCCAGTATCGAATTTCGGAATATCCCGAATGAACTGTACGCTGGTCGGGTCCAAAGACGCCCGAACCCTGTTCACATAATGCTCCAGCCTTTCCTTGCCCAAATCGGCAACAGCAAACTCGACTTTCCCTGTTTTCGGTATTCCCCAAACTAAAGTTCGGGACTCGGTTGAGAAGGTAACAAGTGCAACTTCATTCGGGTTGAGCAGGCGTCTTGTCTCATTCAGGTCAGGCGCTTTGGGATTCATCAAGGCGCCATAGGCCGGGAATTTTTGGTTGGCCTCTTGCTTCAGTGTTTCTGCCGCTTCCGTAAAGGTCAGAACCTGCGCCCGAAGTTCTCGCAGTTTCGCGGGGCTAATCTCCCGATCATCCGCTGTTTCCAGGAATGCCAAAGAATCTGAGAGATTTTTAGCCTTTACTTCAAGGTCCTGGGACTCGCGGATAAGCGACGCCAATTCTTCATCAGGAATGGAAGCCCGCGTTGCGGCAGCGGCGAATGATTGTTGTACCGAACCCGCCGGAAGCGTTGTTGCCACCCGATAAAGTTCGCGTACCCGATCTAGGCCCAGAGCCTGAGCAGCCTGCGCGCCCGCATCTGTCACCAGCAAATCGATATAGGCGTTTCGGAAAAACTCTGCCCGACTGCTTGTACCAGAGTCACTGACGCTGGCAGTTTGGGTGAACACAGAGGTCAGATACACCGTCAGAAACCTGTCAAAAGCGGTGACGGCCGCGTTGATGTTACCCGCATTTCTGTCAGACAGGGCGCGAACCAACCTCAGTTCAATCGATTTCACGGCATCCGGCGATAGGTTCGCGCCGACTTCATCAAGATCGGCAGCCTCTAAAGCGACGTCGGTGTCCCTTTCATGACTGTCAATCATCGCGTCAAGGAAATCACTTGGAACAGTCGTTGTTGCCCCCGCGAGTCCCGCCATAAATATATCGATGTTCTGCTCAAAGGCCTGCTTATAGCGTCGCGGAGCCGCTGCCATGTCGCGTTCAAGTTTCTTATTCTCCAGCAATAGGGTGTCCCACTCGCCCTGACCGGCCAAAGCTTTGAACAAAGTGCGCCAAGCCTCAATCACCGGCACACCGGTCGGGATTGAGCAGTGTCGGTAATGCAGATCTAGTGTTGCCCTTGCGATGAATTCCGCCTCTTCGTAACGTTTTTGGGAGAGCAGCGCCTCGGCAAAAACTCTGTAAGTCAGAATGGGCCCAAGGTAACCGGGACGGGCATGACGCGTGGCAATAGGCGTTGCAAAACTGCGCGCCACCTGTTCCGCCTCAACCACACGGTTTTGCAGGATCAGGTTGGATACAAGCCGCGCGTGAAGCGTGTCGCCATCCAGACGCTGAAACGCATCCCGCCCATACACTTTCTGTAGTTCAATTGTCTCTCTCAGGAAGAACTCTTCGGAGCGAATGTTCTGATCCAGCTGCGCTTCAAGCGCTTGTCCTGCAAGCAGGAACATCTGCTCCCGCTCGTACAGGGTCTGAATTTCCCGGATTCTGGTTTCCGCTAAGGCCAGAGCGGTCCGAGCTTCCGGGTCTCGCCCTCTCGCGACCTCTACCCGCGCAATCTGGGTCTGAATGATACCGCGCGACTGACTATTCTTTTGACCGAGGCTCGAGTAAGCCAGATCGAGGGCGGAAATCGCAGCCGCGAAATTTCCAAACTGAAACTCTTTTTCCGCCGCACGGGTCAAAGAGGCAGCATAGCCCCTTTGCGCTTGAACATTGGTTGAACGGGTCCCTTCCGAAAGCAGATTGAGCCGCTCAATCCGCTTGCTTCGGATGCTGCCACACTCACGCGGATAGGCGGTCGCAAACTCCGTAAAGGTTTCCCGATATTCATCGATACTCCGTTCAGGTTTCTGAATCGGCCTTGCATCGAACGAAATGGCCAGATCACGGGCTTCTTCAACCGAGACCGTTGGCGCACCGGTCTGACAACCAGCCAGGAAACCAAAAACCAGAAAGAATTTTGCTTTACGCACTATGCCACCCTCATTCTCTGTGCGAGAACGAAAATAGAAGCAAACGCTGATCAGTTAAAGGGTCAGTGCAACTAGCCGCCCAGGAAGGCCGAGACCTCTTGCGCGGTGGGCATGGGTGCCACCGCACCATAGCCCTGGGTCGAGACGGCCGCTGCGGCATTGGCATAGCCCGCCGCCTCAAACGGTGTCTTTCCAAGGACGATCTGTGACAGGAACGCCCCGTCAAACGTGTCGCCTGCGCCGGTGGCATCCACCGGATCGACCTTTCGGCCCGGGATCAACTGACGATCGCCCTGGGTTGCGACCAACGTGCCCTGCGCACCCAGTGTCAGCGCAATCGTTTCGCATCCTAGACCCAGATAAAAATCAACAATCGCCTGCGGATCGCTGTGCCCTGTCAGTAATTCGGCATCGTCCAACCCCGGCAACGCAATTTGCGACCGGGCGACCGCGGCGTGAATAATCGCTCTGGCGCGGTCCAGCGGCCAAAGCTGCAACCGTAAATTTGTGTCATAGGATACAAGGCGGCCTGCGCCACGCATCTTCTCTATAGCCGCAAAAACAGTATCAGCGGCCGTATCGGAAATCGCCTGACTGATGCCAGAGACATGCAAAACCTTGGCGCCGGTAAGATAGTCATCGGGGATCCAGTCCGGCGTGACCCTCGAACTTGCAGACCCTGCCCGACGGTAACTGAATGTATGGCCGTCTGGACCATGGGTTACGAAATAGATGCCTGTCGGGGCGACCGGATCGCGATCTACGAAACGGGCATCAATTCCTTCGCTATCCCAAAGGTCGGCAATCGCATCCCCAAACGGATCGGCACCCAGTTTTGTGATAACGCCTGTCTTTGCGCCCTGTCGTGCAGCCGCTATCGCACAGTTCGACGTATCGCCGCCAAACCCACGCAGATACATGCCACTATCCTGTTCATTGAATTCAAGCATCGGTTCGCCGAAGCAGATGATGTCGGGCTGCATATCCTGCGACTTTCAAAATTCGTGAAGGTCCAATTCATGAGCGCATGGTGAGGTAAGGTCAAGCAGACAAACGTGCCTTTAGGTCATATGGGCGCAGAGCAAGGCACCTGCCTCTCGAATATGGCTGGTCAGGCAATTGACAGCCCTCTCTTCATCCCGATCCCGGCAAGCGGCCAGCAGTTCATGATGCTCGCCATGGGATCGGTCGGCATATTTCAGACTGCCCGCAACAACCCGCAAATAGCGGTCGGACGCATCACTCAATACTGCGATGTGG
The DNA here is from genome assembly GCA_963691885.1 of Alphaproteobacteria bacterium. Lineage (GTDB taxonomy): Bacteria > Pseudomonadota > Alphaproteobacteria > UBA8366 > Aestuariispiraceae. Next base: position 3,666,477 of record OY829843.1, on the reverse strand, counting down.
TTGAGCAGTCGGGGCATCCCGCAAGGTTCATAGAGCAGATTATGAAACTCAGCATTCAGGGTGCTAAAGATCTCTATCGGACAGTCTTCCAGTTTGCGCTGAACGACCTCCGCACGATCCAGCGTGGCATTCGTCAGGTTTGGCAGCGCTTTTCGAAGGGCCAGGACCTCGGCGGCGATCCGCATCTCGTATATTTCCTGCAGATCCTCTACTGCCAGAGGGGCAATTCGTGCGCCCTTATTTGGTTCAATGGTGACGAGGCCTTCCGTCTCCAACCGCGAAAGTGCCTGGCGAACGGGAATACGGCTGACCCCGAAGCGACGGGCCAGATCTTCCTGCCCCAGTTTTGCACCGGCGGCCAGCATGCCTTCAATTATGTCTCGGCGTAGCTCCTCAAGAATGAAAAGGGCCTGATCGCCGTGGGGCTTTGCCATCTTAGGACTGCTCATAGTCAAATCATTCGAACCACAGTGAAATCAGAGAATAAACCAGTTTACCCAATCACGAAAAGTGAATATTGTATCCAAAAATAAAAATTGGATCCAATTTTAAATGCGCAGTTCTGTTATCATTTCTGCCCTTGTGGCGGTTCTCGTCGGATTTGGCGGATCGGTAGCCGTCATCTTGTCAGCCGCCGCCGCCGTTGGGGCCAGCCCGGCTGAAACCTCTTCCTGGGTCGCCACGCTCTGTGTCGCGATGATGTTCACGACCGGGTATCTCAGCCTTCGGCATCGCATGCCGATTGTGACGGCCTGGTCAACACCTGGCGCGGCCCTGATCGCGACCACGACCGGTATCTCGCTGGAGATGGCGGTGGGCGCCTTTTTCGTTGCGGCACTGCTTGTCTTGCTGACCAGCGCATTCTCCTTTCTTGGGAAAATGCTGGAGAAAATCCCGCAGGCCATCGCCTCTGCCATGTTGGCTGGTGTCCTGTTCGGTTTTGTGGTCGCGATCTTCGACCATGTTCAGGCCTTACCGGGACTTGTCCTGCCGGTCCTGGCCGCCTTCGCGGTCCTGCGGGTCTATTCGCCAGCCTGGGCGGTATTGGTATCCCTTGCGCTGGGTGTTGTCCTGTCCCGGTTCATGGGTCTGACCGGTCCTCTACCGGACCTGGCCCTCACAGAATTCATCCTCGTCACACCGGTATTCGATGTCACGACGCTGATCGGGTTGGGGATACCCCTTTACATCGTCACCATGGCGTCCCAGAACCTGCCCGGTTACGCCGTATTGCGCGCGGCGGGGTATGAACCGCCCACTAGATCCATCCTCGCAGTGACCGGTTTGGCCTCCCTCGCCAGCGCTGCAACCGGTGCCCATACATCAAACCTTGCGGCCATAACCGCATCCCTCTGTACCGGTGAGGAAGCTCACCCGGACAAAGAGAAACGCTGGCTCTGCGGGCCGTTCTATGCCGCCGGATACGCGATTTTGGCCCTCATCGGGGGTTCTATGGTTGCACTATTCGCAAGCTTTCCGGAGGCCTTGATCGTGACAGTCGCCGGAATTGCCCTGGCCGGTCCGTTTGCCGGATCTCTCGGTGCTGCAGTGTCTGACGAGAAAACACGGTTTGCCGCAATTGCCACTTTCACTGTGACCGCGTCGGGGTTAAGCGCTTTTGGTATCGGGGCAGCTTTTTGGGGGTTGGTGGCGGGTCTGGTAATCCATCTTCTGGAAGGGGCGTTAAGGCCGCGCGCTTCCTAATTCGGTCATCAAATTCGCCAACCAATCACCCGTCGCCTTTATGCGGGCCAGCTGCTTGATGTCTGGATGGGTCAACATCCAGACCTCCCTCTGCCAATCCACCACCATTCCATCTTGAACAGCAAGCTCGGGAAAAACTCTGGTCAGAAAGACGGGCAATATGGCCCGCCCGGTTCCGGCCCTGACCAGATGAACCAAAGTCTCCGCATCATTCACCCGCACGGGCGAACGATCATCCTGACCGATCACATCACTCATCCAGGTAACCTGAGGCAGGAACCGCATCTCGTCGCTATAATCCAGCCAGGGCAACCGCTCGGCCTCGTGGTTACGATGATGCAAAATGCCATAGGGAATGGAGCCAATCTTGCGGGCAATCGCACGAAGTTCCTGCTGCGGCCGCACGAGCCGGATTGCCAGATCCACCTCCCGACGCATCAGGCTCATGTCGCTTGCCTCAGCAATCAGGTCTACTGAGAGATCCTTATGCCCCCTCAAATAGTCCGGCACTGCGGGTCCGATAACGTGATTTATCAAAATCGGTACTGCGGTGAGCCGTACCCGCCCCGATACCTGCCGGTCACGGCCATCAATTCTGGCCGTCGTTTGATCGATGGTCGTTTCCATCTGTTCGGCCAGCGCCGCCAGATCACACCCGGTTTCCGTCAAGAAGACGCGCGCTTTGCCACGCTCTATGAGTTTCGCCCCAATCGTCTTTTCGAGGCGGGCAATCCGTCGCGCCACCGTGCTCTCATTCACCTCTAGCATTCTGGCGGCAGCCGAAAATCCTTCAACGCGCTGAAGCGCCAGAACATATTTCAGATCCTGCCAATCCATATCCTGCATTATTGCCGATACTTTCTGCAAAATTGCTTCGTTATATCCCTAAATTTGCAGGATATACAGTCGATGGAGCTTAGAAAACCGAAAGGAAAACCGCGATGATCTTTGCCATCCTGTTCACCGACAATGACGAAAAAGCAGATATGCGGCAGCACCATATGAAGGAACATCTCGCATTTCTGGACCAGCACAAAAACCAGGTCCAGGCAGCAGGCCCACTCACGGACGCGGCAGACGGAACAGCCGCGGGCGGGTTGTGGCTCGTTCAATGTGACGCTATCGAAGATGCACGCAAGCTCGTGGAAACAGATCCATTTTGGCCAACCGGCCTTCGCAAATCTGTCCGGATCCTTCAGTGGAACCAGGTGTTTACGGCACAGGGGGCAAGCCAGGGTTAATAGGGGATCTTGTCTTCCATCTTGTCCCAACGGCTGAACGCCTCAGTCGCTGTGTCATTCGCGAGATGCAGCGTAGGCATTGTGCGTTCCTCGGGTTCCTTGGGTACCTCGGCGTATAGAAACGCGTCATCAAACCCGATGCTTGCAGCCTGATCACGGGTATTGGCATAGACAAGGCGGTCCAGACGCGCCCAATAACACGCGGCAAGGCACATCGGACAGGGTTCACAACTGGAATAAATCACGGCACCCGACAGGTTGAACGTACCCAAAGCCTGGCAAGCCTTGCGGATGGCCATCACCTCGGCATGCGCGGTCGGGTCATTGCCGGACGTCACCTCGTTCCAGCCCTCAGCAATGACCTGGCCGTCCTTGACAATCACCGCACCAAAGGGCCCGCCTGCGCGCCCTTCCACCCCTTGTAGCGAGAGTTTTGCGGCAAGTTCCATAAAACCGTGGTCTTCCTCAGTTATCATGCGTTTGTCATCAGTCATCTCTTACTGCCTTTACAGCTGCCAAAATCCGTTCCGGCGTTGCAGGCGCATCGAGGGGAACCACGTTTCCCGGTTTCCCAAGGGAAGCAATTGCATCACGCGCCGCAAGCCAAACGGAAATCGCTAACATCAAGGGCGGCTCTCCAATTGCCTTGGATCGAAAGATCGTCGGCTTTGCATTGGGCGAGTCTTCCAGGATGCGAACACTAAATCTTGGCGGGACATCACGACTGCCCGGAATTTTATATGTCGACGGTCCGTGTGTCCGAAGGCGACCGGCCTTGTCCCACCACAATTCTTCTGAGGTTAGCCAACCCATGCCCTGAACAAAGGCCCCTTCAATCTGACCCTTGTCGATGGCCGGGTTCAGACTGCTTCCGCAATCCTGCAGGATATCAGCGCGAAGAACCCGCATCTCACCGCTGAGCGTATCAATTGCCACCTCGCAGGCTGCCATTCCGTACGTGAAGTAATAGAAGGGTGACCCGGTATTCGTTGCGAAGTCCCAACTGAGATCCGGTGTCTTGTAGAACCCTGTGCTGGAGAGTGAGACACGTTGTTCCCAGCATTTCTGTGCAAGTTCGGGAAAACTCAAACTCTTGTTGCCAGCAAAGATCCGGTTATTCGCAAAAACAATCTCCGCCTCCGGCACCTCAAAGAATTCAGCGGCAACCTGCGTCATGCGTCCTTTGATCTGTTCCACAGCGTTAAGGGCAGCCATACCGTTCAGGTCAGACCCGCTGGACGCAGCCGTCGGTGATGTGTTTGGGACCTTGCCTGTGCTTGTCGCTGAAATCCGGACATGCCCCATATCAATCTGAAACCCTTCGGCCACAACCTGCGCGATCTTGACGAAGAGGCCCTGCCCCATTTCGGTCCCACCGTGGTTCAGGTGGACAGACCCGTCGGTATAAACATGGACCAGGGCACCGGCCTGATTGAGGCTAGGCAGGTTGAAGGAGATGCCAAATTTAATCGGCATCGTCGCCAGCCCCTTGCGGATGACAGAATGGCTTTTGTTGAAGGTGTCAACCTCCGCCCGCCATGTGGCAAGATCTGAGCCGGTTTTCATATCCGACACGATGCGGTCAATAATATTGTCCTGGACCACCATGCCATATGGCGTAACGTTGCGGTCCTCTCGATCATAGAAATTGGCGGCTCGAATTATATCGCGGTCCTGCTTAAGATAGGCGGCAATATGGTCGATCACCGCTTCAATCGCGAACATACCCTGCGGCCCGCCAAAACCCCGAAATGCCGTATTCGAAACAGTATGTGTTTTGCACGGTATCCCGTGAAAACGAAGATGCGGAATGAAGTAACAATTGTCCGCATGACAGATGGCGCGTGTTACAACGGGCGCCGTTAAATCGGCGATGTTGCCGGCATTCGCCGCGAGCAGCAGGTCAAGCCCCTCTATGCGACCCGCATCATCAAAACCGACATCATAGCGGATCAGGAACGGATGGCGTTTTCCACTTGCGACCATGTCATCGTCGCGCGGGACCCGCAGCTTGGCCGGGCGACCGGTCTTCGCGGCACACAGGGCGGCCATCGCTGCAAAAATTGTGGCCTGGCTCTCCTTGCCCCCGAAGGCACCCCCCATGCGGCGGACGTCCACTGTAACCGCATTGAAAGGCCGGCCTAATACATGCGCAACCCCGTGCTGCACCTCCGTCGGGTGCTGGGTCGAGGAATAGACATTCATATCCCCCTCTTCACCCGGGACCGCATAGGCGATCTGCCCTTCGAGATAGAAGTGATCCTGGCCACCGCACCGGACATCACCCTGCAGGCGATGCTCAGAGCCGGACAGCGCGGAATGCACATCACCACGTTCCAGTAATTGCTTCCGCCCAACGGTCAGATCTGCGTCGAGTGCGTCCTCAATCGTCAGAACGGCAGGCAGTTCTTCATAGGTGACGCTAAAGGCTTTAACACCTGCGCGCGCCGCTTCCAGCGTCTTACCGACCACAAGTGCTACCGGATGACCAACAAACTCAACCACGCCATCGGCCAGCATCGGTTCATCCTTGCCGATTGGCGAGATATCGTTGATGCCTAGAACGTCCTTGGCGGTATAGGCGCCGACCACGCCTGGCACTGACCTGCACGCCTCATCCGATGTTGAGAGGATCCGGGCATGGGCGTGAGGGCTCAATACCATCGCAACGTGAAGGCATCCCGCCGGTGCTGGCATGTCGTCAATATAGACGGCAGAGCCCGTCACATGTCCCTTTGCGCTTTCATGTCGAACCGATTTATGGACGCCGCCAATGATCTCGTTCCGCGTCACGGGGTTTGCATCATCAGGGGCTACCGTCACAGCATTTCCAGCCGACATTCTTCGCCAGCCTCCCCCGTCTCCAGAAACAACCGCCGCAACAGGTTTACCGTCACCTCACGTCGATACTCAGCCGAAGCGCGGAAGTCATCCATGGGGCTGATTTCCGTTTGCAGAATTTTCTGTGCAGCAACCAGTGTCTCATCGGTCCAGGCTTTCCCCTTCAAGAAAGCCTCCGTTTGCGAGGCGCGCAGGGTTCGCGGCCCAACCCCGCCAACCGCAAGACTGATATCCTGGACAACGCTATCGGACAAACTCACGGTCGAGGCCATCACGACTGCAGAGATATCCTGATCAAAGCGCTTGGAAATTTTATAGGCATAAAATCCCTGCCCCTCTGTAAGCAATGGAACTGAAACCTCTTCGAGAAACTCGCCTGTCTGCAGGGCTGTTTCCCGATACCCGGTAATAAAGCTCTCCAACGGCATACGTCGCACACCCGTGGCGGAATTCAAAACCACTTCAGCTCTCAGGGCCATCAGGCATGGCAGGGTATCGCCAATCGGCGACGCTGTCACAAGATTGCCACCCACGGTGCCGAGGTTTCGTATTTGTCGCGATCCGATCCGCCGGACCAGATCGGCAAAGTTTGGATAATGTTCCGCAAGCACGGGCAATGCATCACTGTAAAGACAGGCGGCACCGAGACGAATTGCATCGGGCTCAACCGAGACCTGCCCCATGGATTTGATACGGGAAAGGGAGATTACATGAGGCGGTTTCTCTCTCCCCTTTGAAAACCGCAACCCGATGTCCGTACCGCCGGAAAGGATCCACGCATCCGGATAATCCGCCAGCAGTTTTGCGAGGCCTGCCGTCTCTTGCGGTGCAAAGAAGTGTTGCTCGTCGCCAACCATCTCAACACTTGGCGAGAGTTTTTCGAGTGCGGCAGAAAGGCGGTCATCATCTGAAACTTCCTTCATGTCTTCCGATGCTTCGAGCGCGTTCTGGCATGCCTCCACAATGGGTCGATAGCCTGTACAGCGGCACAGGTTGCCGGCCAACATGTCATGAATTGTTTCTTCTTCCGGTGCTTCGCCACCTTTTTCAAAGGCGACCATCGCCATCACAAATCCCGGCGTACAATATCCGCATTGTGTCCCGTCACCATCCACCATGGCCTGTTGCACGGGATGCAGTTCGCCATCGGGTCCACCGACGCCTTCAACGGTCGTAATGGCACGGCCATCGGCCTGACCAATAGTCATCAAACAAGAATTTACCGCCCGATGCGTTAAGGTACTGCCGTCATCGCCCAGATCGCTGACCATCACGGTGCAGGCACCACAGTCACCTTCTGCACAGCCTTCCTTGGTGCCGGTCAATTGCGTCTCTAATCGGACGAAATCCAGAACCGTTGTCGTGGGGTGGATATCCCCGACATCGACCAGATTTCCGTTCAGAAGAAAACGGGCATTTGTCATCAAACCCCCTTGGAACCAATCACAAGCGTTTCAAAATCAGCCTTATCCGCCCATTGAAGACCGGAACGCCCATTTTGTTGTACGCCCTTCGATGTAAGCAAACAAAGCATACATCGCAATCCCCTCGACGGCGAGAACTACAAGCCCTGCAAAGACGAGGTCCATTTGAAAGTTCGACCCTGCCAACGCCATGAGATAGCCAAGCCCCGCATTGGCGGCCACGGTTTCAGACACGACCGAACCGACAAAGGCGAGCGTGATGGCGACCTTAAGCGACCCAAAGAAATAGGGTTGGGCGCGCGGGATCCCCACCTTCAGCATGATGTCCAGTTTTTTGGCACCCAAAGCCCGCAACACATCCTCCAACTCCGGCTCGGTTGTGGCCAGGCCGGTGGCGACATTCACAACAATCGGAAAAAACGAAATCAAAAATGCCGTGATTACAGCGGGGATCTCACCAATACCGAACCAGATCACCAGAATGGGCACAACGGCCACTTTCGGGATTGAGTTGAACCCGACCATCACAGGATAGAGTCCGCGATAAATCGCCTTGGACCAGCCCAGCATGACGCCAAGCACCACGCCAAACACCACGGCAATGGCGAAACCGGCCAGTGTCGTCCAAAGGGTCACCACGGAATGTTTCATCACTGGCGACCAGTGCTGCACCATGGCGGCGAAAATCGCGCTGGGTGCGGGCAGGACAATCGGGCTTACATCAAAGATCTGACAAATCAGTTCCCAGAGCACGAATAGACCAAGTGTAAAGCCGACAGGGGCCAGTTTTTCAGATGTTGTCGTCATCTTCAGCCCCTACATTTTCCGCATTTCTGCAATATTGCCGCGCAATTCGTGCACCAGATCGGTGAATTCAGGCGTGTAACACACATCCAGATCACGTGGTCTGGGCAGGTCAACGTTGCGGCTGGTTACAATATGGCCCGGGCGTGCGCTCATGACATGAACGGTATCCGCCAGAAAGGCCGCCTCCCGCAGGTCGTGTGTCACCAGAATAACGGTGAAGCCAATCCGCTGCCAAAGGTCACGCAGCACACACCACAATTCCTCCCGGGTAAAGGCGTCGAGCGCCGCAAAAGGCTCATCCAGCATCAACAGTGCCGGTTCATGGATCAACGCCCGACAAAGCGAGGCGCGCTGTTGCATACCGCCCGAAAGTTCCCAGGGAAATTTGCTGCCAAATCCTTTCAAGCCGACAGTTTCGAGCAAAGCTTCCGCCTGCTCCGTATATTTGGATTTTTGCGACCGAAACCGCTGGCGGTGCGGCTCTACAATTTCGAGCGGTAGCAGGACATTGTCCAACACTGTGCGCCAGGGCAGCAGATTGGGATTCTGAAAAGCCATCCCCGCCATTTTGACAGGGCCGTCCACCGGCGACCCGTCAACCAGGACCGCCCCCTCGGTCGGCTTCACCAATCCGGTCGTCAATTTCATCAGGGTTGATTTCCCGCAGCCCGACGGTCCGACGACAGCCACGAACTCACCCTTCTCAACACTGATCGAGGCCCCTTTAAGCGCTGTGACATCCTCGGACGCCCCCCGATAGGTCAATGTCACATCATCCAGAATTACCATTTTCCCTCACACGAAAAAGAGACCGGGACCCTTATAGCGATCCCGGCCTCTCAGATTTGAGACGCTCCCCTGTCTAGACCCTTACAGTTTGCGGTCTGCTGCAGGTGGAAGGAAGGAGCTGTCGAAAATATCCGCTGCGTCCGGCGCTGCCTTAAAGTCGTAGGTTTGGCCGATCTGGACAAGTGATTTTGCCAACCGGTTCTGATCCACGTCACCAAAACCATTTTCCATGACATAAGGCGTCATAACGTTATCCCGCAGTGCCATTTTCAGGCGCTGAAGTTCCAGACTCTCGTCAGCAATCTCGTTGCGCGCCATAACCGATTTAATGGCGGTTTCAGGATCCTTTACAGTCGCCTGAACGCCTTTGATTGTGGCTGCAACAAAAGCCTTAACAACGTCCGGGTTAGCCTTAGCGTAATCTGTGTTTACCATGATCGCGTTGCCATAAAGCTCCAGACCATAATCGGCCATCATCATGATCTTCACATCATCCGGCGCGATGCCGTTCCGGATCAGGTTGAAATAGGATGAGAAAGAAAAACCCGTGATCGCGTCAACATCGCCCTTGGCCAACATCGGCTCACGCACGGGGAAACCGACATTCTCGATGGTCACTGTTGATGCATCGATCCCATTGGCAGCAACGAAAGCGTTCCACTGGGCATAGGCGCCATCAGGGGCAGGTGCACCCAAAATCCGTCCTTCCAGATCTTTCGGGGCGACAACACCTTTCTCAGCGGTCGAAATGATTGCAAAGGGCGGTTTGTTGTAAACCATCATAATGGCTGTCACCGGCGAGCCCGGGTTTTGATCCAGGAATTTGGCCAGCGAATTGATGTCCATAAAGCCGATCGGATAGGTTCCAGCCGCGATCCGGGCTATACCCTGTACAGATCCAGGACCACTGTCGATTGTGACATCCAGCCCGGCGTCGCTGTAGTAGCCATTATCGATGGCAACGAAATAGGGGGCAGAGGGGCCCTCAAATTTCCAATCCAACGCAAACTTCACCGCTGTCTGTGCGGATGCACCCCCAAGACCGGCGAGAAACACTGCAGATGCTGTCAACGCAGTGCGCAATACGGGTCCAATCTTCATTTTTCTCATTCTCCCGAAGAAATATGAGGGACCCAATAAAGGTCGCCCTCATCTCGAAACACGCGATACGTCAGAACCTTGCGGACGTACCAGATCAGTTCAGGGTACAGCAACTGCCATGCCAGACAATCCGGGAGAGAAATATGATTGCAGCATATTGATTTTGTTTGATTTGTTTACGCGACACTGGCCTGCAGTTTGCACGCATCTGTCCACGAATTGTCCAAACAACGGCAGAGTGCACAAAAAACAGGCAGGCGAACTCTGTCAGGCAGGTTTTACGGTCAGAACCTCCGGACGTAAGCCCACATAAACAGCGCTTGCCACAATCACTGCCAGACCGCCCAGAACCACAAACAGAGGCGCTTGGGATATCATGAGCAATCCAGCGCCGATGGCCATGCCGATAAAGGCTGCCATTTTAGACGGTCGCGTGATGACGCCATGGTCGAGGAAGTCTGAAATGGTCCTTCCAAAACGGGGATGGGAGCGGACCTTCGCATAGAGTGCAGGGCTGCTTTTCGCGAAACAGGCCGTCGCCAGGATCCAGAAAACCGTCGTTGGCAGAACGGGCAAGACCATACCAAGCCCCCCAATCGCCAGCATGGTTACACCAAGGCTTCGCAGCATGATCAAACGCAGGGATGACGGGGCTGCACGCCCATCTTCCCGCACAATCGTTTCACTGATAACAAGACTGTTCATGACCGCTTTCCTCCAAATGTCGAAACCCGATTATGACTGGGCATAACCCTTTATCGCGCATCCTGAAATGAAAGAGAAATCTATTGTTTCTATCATTGTGATCGTTTTTACTTATGGTGTGATCAGCACCAACTTCGGACGAACGGTATCTCCGGTTCTAAAGCAAAGAGGACAAATCTCGCATGAAACTCCGCGATTTAGAGTATCTGGTGGCCCTGGCCGAGATTGGTCACTTCGGGAAGGCGGCCGAGGCCTGCAATGTCAGCCAACCGGCCCTGAGCGGACAAGTGCGGAAGCTCGAAGAATATCTTGGAGTCACCCTGTTCGAGCGGAATAACCGACAGGTCAGGACAACGGAAATCGGCCTGGACATCGTCCGGCATGCGCGCACCATTCTGGCTGAAGTTGCCATGATCAACGAAACCGCCCGGAATGCGAAGGATCCAATGTCCGGAAAATTCCGGCTTGGCGCGATCATGACGATTGGCCCGGATCTGACGCCCCTTTTACTGCCCTCACTTCGCCATGCCCTTCCCCGGCTGGACCTCTCACTGACTGAGGCAATGACAGCACGTTTAGAAGAAATGCTGTTGGACGGGCAAATTGATGCCGCGATCACCGCCACCGAACCGGATCACCCGGGTCTCGCCAGCATAAGTCTCTACCGGGAACCGCTATGGGTTGCTGTACCCAATGGCCACGCGCTTGCGGCTCGCGATGAAATAGACATCGAGGATATTAAGCCCGCAGATCTGCTGTTGCTGTCGGACGGCCATTGTTTCCGGGAACAGGCGCTTTCATTCTGCTCCCTCGAAACGCAGAAATCCGCGAACCTCACAACCCAAGACACCAGCCTGACAACAATATTGTCTCTGGTTGCTGCGGGAATGGGCGTGACATTGATCCCGGCCCTTGCCATTTCCGGACCCTGGGCAACGGATTCCGGTATTAGCTTTCGAAAGGATATTTCGAGGAAGGCACACAGAACCGTTCGCCTGATCTATCGCTCTACATTTCCCCGAAAAGTCCTTTTAGAGAAGATTGCCGATGTGATCGCGGCAATCGTACCGGATACGGTGGAACCGGCGCGTCGCTGATCATCAGTAATCCCAACGGAACTCAAACCCCAGATTATTGGCGCCCGATTGCTCGGTTTCAGATCTGATCGAAAAGTTCGGCGTGATTTCAACCTCTACTTCGACACCGCTGGATCCCGCCTTCGCACCCTGTTTGCCGCCGATATAGACATTCTCGTTCAGATACGCCCCGGCCCGAACCTCGGCGCTGCCCGTTTCTGTGGTATCAACCTCCAGCACATCGACCCCAAGGCCCCGCCGCAAGTCACCCAGCAGGTCGAACCCGCCGCCACCCCCGGATAGACGGTTGGCAGATATCGCGAGCTGGGCGGCCTCAAGACCGGTCAGGCTGCCCCGCGCCTTTCCGAAGAGCAGACGGGAAAGGACCTCTTCCTCGGGAAGCGCTGGTTGCGACTCAAGGCGAATTTCCGGATCAGAAGCAGGCCCGGTCACATTTACAATTCCAGTAAAACCGTCCTGCGTGTTCTCAGCCCTGACACCCAAGAACGGGTCATTGCCGGCCGCACCAGCGAAGCGGATGCTGGACCTATCGAGAACGAAGGTCTTGCCCAGAAAGTCTAGACGGCCGCGTCGGTTGGTGATTTCCCCCGTGATGAGTGGCGAACTGGCCTCACCGGTCAGGGCCAACGTGCCACCCCATTCGGAATCCAGTCCCCGCCCTCTGGCGAAGACCTGACCGGGAATGGAAATGGTAACATCGAGGTCAAACGGATAGGCATTCTGATCTTCACTTGGCGTTTCGTCCCGAACCTCCCCCGAAATTTCTGACCCTTCCTCAATAACATCAAGCTGGGGAATGGATGGCGGCAGCGCAGCGCCAAGATCAATCTCAGCCCCGATAATGGTGACTTCACCCGTCAGGGAGCCACCCTGTTTGTCTGCAACAAGGTCGAGCTGGCTTGCCGCTGAGGCGACAATTTCATCGCGATCCAGGAAACGGAAGGCCGAAGTCTCCAATTTTCCATTCGCTTCAAAATCCTCTGCTCTCAAAACAGCGTTTCCTGAGACACTCACCCGCCCGTCAGTACCATCGCTCGCAGTAAACCGGTCAACAAATATACTTGCACCGTCAAACCGGATATCGGCGGTGCCGTCCCGCAGGCGGGTCCCGTATTCAAGATGTTCGTATTGCCACTCTCTCAACGTCATCTGGCCGTCCAGCACAGGTTCACCAACAAGGCCTGAAATGGTTGACTCCAGTTGCAGAAGACCGCGAAAGCGATGTTCCGGAAGAGGTATATACGGATTGAGCCGCGCCAATTGTATGTCGAGATCGATCTTTCCAGAAATTGCGGTATCTTCGCCTATGTCGAACTGAACCGGCGCAAGACCCATTTGAACAGGGAGATTGATGGAGAACTCCGTGATTTCTACACCCGGTGCATCGAGTTCAAAATCAGCGCTGAGCCGCCCCCTGTCCAGAACGACCCGTGAATTGGCGCTCAACGGCGGCAGGTCCCAGGCAGCCGCGGTCCTGACATTACTGAGACGGAGAGCAACTTCACCTTGCGCCCCTCCACCATTATCCAGGAGGTCGATCTCCCCATTCAGAGTACCTGTTAAACCCGCCCGGTTTACGAGAAGGGCAAAGGGTTCGATGGGAAGTCCCGCAACCTCAATATTCGCCCTCGATGATGACAAAGGATCTAACAAAAGGTCTAAATTCACTTGTCCGGCATCAACAAAGAAACCGCCTTCGACCTGCACGGCCCCGCCATCGCGCAGACGCAGTCTCCCTTGATCCCTCAGATCAAAATCGATGCCTTCAACCTCTCCCGCCAGCGATGAGAGATCAAAGCGCATGTCTTCGTCGCCAAATTCCAACCTGCCCAAAGTGCGAAGTTGAAGTGTGGCCGGGTCTGATACGGTCATGGCAGCATCTAAATCTATGGCCTCTTGAGTGCCGGACGCGACCAGACGCAATGTATCGATCTTGTTTGTGTCCAACCGTAGACCCGCCGTGTCCAACGCCAGATCGAACGCTGGATCACTTATGGCGCGTTCAACGCGTCCTTTCACCTGCAGAGAGCCGAGATCTATCTCCGCCCCACCATCGGACATCCTCGCCAAAATCCCGGTGCCCCCTCCGACAATATCGATCAATTGCGTTTCCGTACCCTGGCCCTCCACAACCTCCAAACCGACTTCAAGTGCTGCGCGCCCCTGTTCGAACTTCAGACCAGTCAACGCCTCCGGGATCTCAGACACACTGGATGCAACATTGATCTTTCCCACTGCCGGGAACCGGTTCGCAGGCATTTCCAATTCGCCGGTGATACGGGTCCCGACCCCTCTGATATCAAGCGCCGAGATCTTCAAAGACTCCGGCTTTGCCGCAATTAACGCATCAACAGAAAGCGGAGCACCCGCGATCTGCCCCTTTGCCGAGCTATCCAGGACTGCCCCCTCCCCGGACCAGTCTAAATCCACTTGAGTCTCGGAAAGCACCACATCCACCCCTTCGACTGTTGCGGCGATTTTCCCGGCAGATATCCGACCGGCTGGTTGATCGATGGGGCCAGTCAGGTTGAGGCTGACCGACAGCGCGTTGCCGGAAACCTCATATGGCAACAGGGTATTCAGAAAAGCAGGGTCAAGACTGCCGTTCACGTTCGTGTCGAGGCTGGAGAACTCGCCCGTGACAAGAACCAGGCCTTCAACACCGCCGAACGCGCCGCGCAACTCCTCAAGCTGCAGCGTCACTGTGCTGTCGGGTGCAACGATTACAGAACCTTGGGTGCGGGCTGAAGTCCCGATAGCGTCCGTCAGAGCGGCATCCGAGAAACCAAGCCCTTCGAAACTAAGGTCAAAAGCAGCGTCAACCAAGCCGTCGGCCTGAATTTCATAGCGGGATAGTACGGCTGCAGCGCGTCCTTCGACATCCATGCCCAATACCGAATTCAAAACGCCGATATCGTCGAGTTCAAGATCCGCACTGCCTCGAACCGCGCCGGTATCATGCAAATCCATCAGCCCTGATACCGACAAACCAAGCGGTAGCAATTTAGACCCATCGACCGTCAGCAGTTGCTGCGCCATATCAAAGCGAAGGTCCGACTTGATCTCGGCCCACCCCCCAATCAACTCGGATATCACGGGGTCACTCCACTCCAGGCCATTGGCGTCGATATGCAGCTCGGCAACAACATCCGCCGTGGACAAGCCGCCCTTCAGACCAACGCTCAACTGTTCAATCGCCTCTTCAGCAAACCCGACGCCAGCCAGATCCACATCTGCGCTGAACTTCGCGCTGCCCAGTGATCCAGTCACACCCGTTTTTGCCTGCAAGGATGCCCAGGATAGATCCTCCGAAAAGAGATCCGCCAATTGGGAGTCTAAGGAAACATCCGCGTCCAACAAAACAGACTGATCGATCAGCCCCAGGCGCCCAGACGCTGTCACAGAACCGACCGCGGGGGCCTGCAGGGTTGCAGAATTCAGCGTCAACGTTGTCGCTTGCTCATCAATGGCAATACCGCCAGCGAACGAGAATTTACGGTTCAACGCCGCCGGCACACCAAAGCTTGAGAGATCGAGCAGCTCAATTTCTGCATCCAGCTTCGCTACCGTATCTTTGGAAAGTTGCAAACCAATTTTCCCCTCCACCTCAAGCTGATCCTCTGCGTCCAGCGTCAAATCACCCTGCCAGTCACGGGCAAACCCATTGCCGCTTAAAGTAAAGCGCAAATCCGTCGCCTCAGACGGGTCAACATCGAGCAATTCCCACAACAGGCCAGACGCCGGCACATCAGCTTCTAAAGCAAGAGAAAGCGCCGGGTCATCCCCAGGCCCCAAATCAGCTGAAATCGTGACATGTTCGACCTCGGTTGAGGCAAGATCTTGTGCCTCGGCATTGGCAATACGCCGGACGTCCAGTTCCGCCTCTATAGCCCCCGACTCTCGAGCACCAGCGACGCCCTCGACCCGAAATGCATAGACCGGCGCATCATTCGCCAACATCAAGACAAGCTGATCAATCAAAATGGCATCAAGACGGATTTGGACCGGTAAATCAGGGATGAGGGGGCCGGGCGTAATCGCCGAAGTATCTTGGTCCGGTACACTTTGTTGTCCCCGGAAATCCACTTCCAGTTTCGATGCACTCAGGTCAGTCACATGGAGCCGCTTATTCGAGAACATATCCAAAAGCTGCCAGGAAAGACCGAACTCACTAACAGACAGTTTCAGACCGTCGGCTAAGGTCACGCTGATTTCAGAGGCCTCCGGTCCACTCCAGAACGTGCCGGACAGTCCGCTGACATGAAGAGAGACATCATGCGCGTCGGAGAGATAAGACCCGGCAAACCCGGTCATCCGTCTCAACCCATCCTGCGTTCCAATCGCATAGGCCAAGATCGAGAGCACTGCAGATATAAAGACAACAGGCATCCACCAGAAGAGCCTGCGGGATGATCGTCGACCCTTGCCAGGGGGGCTCTCGATTTCTGTCTCAGACATGGTTAGAAGGCCTGACCGAAGCTGACATAGAATTGAAAATCGTCATCGATATCCGGTCTTTTTTCGATGGGGAAGGCAATATCCGCCCGCACGGGCCCAATACCGGTGAAATAGCGAAAACCAAGACCTGCACTGTACCGAAGATCATCTTCTTCACTGGGATCATCAAACGGTATTTCACTTTCATACACATTGCCTGCTTCAACGAAGGGGACAATACCAATCGTTTCAGTAATCCTGGTGCGCAATTCTACACCGACCTCAAAAATGGATCGCCCGCCCAATGGATCATTGTCTGTATCCAGCGGTCCAAGCTCCTGGAAACCATAACCCCGGATGGACCCTCCGCCGCCAGAGTAAAACCGTTTTGAGGCAGGAATGCGGTCGCGTTCCGCGCCCAGAATGGTCCCGACTTGCACACGACCGGCGAGGATAAAGTCGGCGTCATAGTCAATCGCCAGATAGGCGGACCCTAACGCACTCGTCGACAGAAAGGTGGATTCCGTCTCGCCAAAGTCATGGTAGGGTTCCACGACGAACTCCAGGCGTGACCCTTTGCTCGGATTCAGTGGGTCATTACTGTTGTCCCGACGGGCAATCCCCCGCAATCCCGCCAGAAGCACCAACCCGCCTTCCGTCTCCGTATCGTCTTGGTCGGCGATCTCAAAGGTGGGGCCTGCCGTCAAACGCCATCGATTTGACAATTGATGTTCAAGACCGACGAAGCTTGAAAGGTGGAGTTCATCAAACGCATCGGAATTGGTCTGCTTAAATTCCCCTTCCGCAACCAACGTGGTCTTGTCATTGGGATAGGCCGGCTTGCGGAAATCCAGCCCGAAACCCGCCTCCAGGGATGATGCCTCGGCAGACAGCCTGATTTTTTCACCCCCGCCCTCAAAGTTACGATGTTCCCAATATGTCTCAACGCCCGGACCGATGTCTGTCGCAAAGGTCAGCTGCGCCCCGAAACTGCGATGCGCCGCTTCTTTCACCTCTGTGACCATCGGGACATAGTCACGAGCGGCCATTTGCTCCTCGCCGGTCGGATAGACCGTCACGACGCGAAACAATCCTGTTTCAAGAATACTGCGCTGCGTTCTTTCAACCACGCGAATATCATACAAATCATTGGTTTCCCATGCGACTGCGCGTTGAACCACGGCATCATCAACCTCGTTAAGTCCGATGATTTGCAATGTGTCAAAATATGCCAGGGGACCGGTCTTTAACGTGAAGGTAACCGTCTGTGTCAGATTTTCCCGGTTTATGACGGCCCGCCTGCTTTCAACCTTTGCAAACGGATATCCTGTCGACTGATAGTGGCGCGCCAGCTTTGCCTCGGCACC
This sequence comes from Alphaproteobacteria bacterium, assembly GCA_963691885.1. Lineage (GTDB taxonomy): Bacteria > Pseudomonadota > Alphaproteobacteria > UBA8366 > Aestuariispiraceae. The sequence goes on along the minus strand of OY829843.1, from coordinate 3,648,964 downwards.
TAAAACAAGATCGGCGGATGTCATCATGCCGATCTCGATCCCCAGAATCGCAAGCAGCTCATCATCCGCTGGTTCCGGGTCGCCCGGACTGTTGGTTTCAACGATCAATATGTCGGCTAAAACGAAAGCTCCGCCCGTATCAACATCAAAAACCAGAACGGGCAACGTAGATCCTTCGACCGAGTCCTCAACGACGCCGTCTACCCTGTAGTTTACTGTCGCGTTATAGAAACCACGGGACGAAAGCACCTGCCGAAAACGTTCAAGGTCCGCCTCGGCCCGGCGGTTCAGTCCCGCACGGGTTCCAGGAGGGTCATCAATTGAACCAAATGAAATACTGACGGTCTCGAGGGCCTCAACCAGGTCATCTTCGCCTTCAATTCCTTCTATCCGGGCTTGGTAGGGAAAAGTTTCCGTTAACCCGGGCTGGGCAGTGAGTGTTTGGGCGACGGATGGCTCTGAAGACATAACCAAAACCGTCACCACAAGTGACACTGTGGTCAGGAAAAAAGGTCCCAAAGCTCGGTTCAAGAAACGCAAATGAATCTCTTTCTTACACTGGATTCCAACAGCCAATCAGTGCCCAGACCGACCGCCTTGAAAGCGAACCATGTTGTAATACGGCCCAACACCAAATGAAACTACGGCCGGGTTGCACCGGTCGCAATCAACTGAAGATGCCTGTTTTATCTGTTACCCGTGGTTAAAATAACCGTTCTGTATTTTCCTTTTCTTTCCATAATCTTATCGTGATAACGTTGGAGTCCCGACGGGAAAGAACCGGCTCTAGAGCATATATGACCGAATACTGAGGATAGGAATGCCCAAAACCGATAATACCGCAAAAGGAATGGATATCGGCCTGACCAGTTACGGTGATACCGGCTTTTCACGTTTCTTGCGACGCGCCTTTATCAAGGGATTGGGCTACACTGAAAGCTCGCTTTCAAAACCAGTCGTCGCGATCGCCAATACGGGGAGCGGGTTTAACGCCTGTCATGGCAATATAACGCCGCTTCTGGAAGCCATAAAGCGAGGGGTCATGCTGGCAGGCGCGTTGCCTGTGGATTTCCCGACAATCTCGCTGCACGAGAGTTTTGCGCATCCAACCTCAATGTATCTGCGCAACATGATGTCGATGGACACCGAAGAGATGATCCGGGGCCTGCCAATGGATAGCGTCGTTCTGATCGGTGGTTGTGACAAAACCGTCCCGGCACAGCTGATGGGCGCGATGAGTGCGGATGTTCCAGCTGTCCAACTCGTCACCGGTCCAATGATGACAGGCTCCCATCGGGGAACAAGGGTTGGTGCCTGTACGGATTGTCGCCGATATTGGGCCAGCTATCGCGCAGAAGAAATTGACGCGGATGAAATTGCTGATGTGAACGAACAACTGGTCCCGACGGTTGGAACTTGCTCGGTCATGGGGACTGCCAGCACTATGGCCCTGATCGCAGAAGGCATCGGAATGGCCCTGCCCAATTCGGCAACCGCGCCCGCAGTTTCTGCTGATCGCATGCGTATCGCAGAGGAAACCGGTGCTCTGGCCGCCAAATTGGCCACAGCCCCGATCAAACCATCTGAAGTGATCACACCAAAATCGATTGAAAACGCTTTGCGTGTCCTGTTATCGGTTGGCGGCTCTACGAATGGTCTGATCCATTTGACTGCGATTGCGGGTCGGGCGGGCATTGCCGTTGATCTTGATCGTCTGGATCAGATCGCGCGGGAAACCCCGGTGCTCGTCGATCTGAAACCGTCAGGTCAACATTACATGGAGGACCTGCATCGCGCCGGCGGCCTCACCCGTGTGCTCGACCAAATCCGTGAATTGCTCCACCTGGATGCCATGACCGTTACCGGGGATCCCCTGGGCGATGTTCTGGACAAGACGCGTCTTTCCTGGCCGCAGGAAATTGTCCGGCCCCGAACAGATCCGATCTACGGCGAAGGTGGTCTTGCAGTCTTGCGCGGCAATCTGGCCCCCAACGGCGCAATCATCAAACAGTCCGCCGCATCCCCGAGCCTGATGCAGCATACTGGTCGGGCTGTCGTCTTTGATGGTCTTGAAGACCTCGCAAATCGTATCGACAGCGATGATCTTGATATAACACCCGACGATATTCTGGTGCTCCAAAACATTGGCCCAAAGGGCGCACCGGGCATGCCGGAGGCCGGCCTGATCCCGATCCCGAAAAAGCTGGCCCGCGACGGTCTCAAGGACATGGTCCGGATCTCAGATGGCAGGATGAGCGGCACCGCAGCTGGCACAATTGTTCTCCACGTCTCACCAGAGGCCGCGTTGGGCGGCGCCTTGAGCCTTGTCCGCACCGGTGACCAGATCCGGTTGGATGTGGCCAACCGCACGCTTGAATTGCTTGTGTCCGACGAAATCCTGCAGGAAAGACGCAAGGCGCGGATTGAACCCGACCCGCAACCTGAAGAACAAAGGGGGTATCGCCGGTTATTCCTGGACCATGTCATGCAGGCCGAAGACGGCGCGGATTTTAATTTTCTTCGTCCAACGCTGACCCGGAAGAGCCCGGTGGCGGATTAGAGAATGACCAGCACAATCGTCAATGCCGCGGTTCATATAGGATGCGCGGCCGGATTTTCCGGCGATCGCTTCGATGCGGCCATCCCGATTGTAGCCGATATGGCAAACAGGGAAGGCCCAAAGTTCCTGCTTTTTGAAGTTTTGGCCGAACGCACCCTTGCCCTTGCCCAACGTCAGCGCAGGGATGGCCAGCATCCGGGCTATTCCCCCTATCTGGACCGCTATATTCGTCCCATCCTGAAGGACGCCATGGCCGGGAACATTAGGATTGTTTCGAACATGGGTTCCGCCAATCCAAGGGCGGCAGCTGAGCGGATTCACGCCATTGCGCAGGAACTTGGTATCGCGCCACCCCGCATTTACATCGTCACCGGTGACGACATGCTGTCCTACATGTCGGAAGCCGAGATCACGTCCAATCCCATAATCGAAGGCATTGATATTGCCGATCGGCCCTTGATTGCGGCAAATGCCTATTTGGGTGCAAGACCGATCGGGGATGCCCTCAATCGTAAGGCAGATATCGTTCTGGTCGGACGGACAACGGACAGCGCCCTCGCACTCGGCCCCTTGTTGCATATTTATAATTGGGCAAAGGACGACTGGCATCGCCTGGCGCGCGGCACCATCGCCGGTCATCTCCTCGAATGTGGTGCACAGGTCAGCGGTGCCTATTTTGCCGATCCCGGTTTCAAGGATGTTCCAGACCTTGCCAATGTCGGATTTCCAATCGCGGAAATTGACGGACAGGGGAATGTCACCATCGGCAAACCCGCCGGGACCGGAGGTCTGATTTCAAAAGCAACGGTTACCGAACAGCTCCTCTATGAGATGCACGACCCAAGCGCCTATTTAACACCGGATGTTACAGCGGACATCACACAATGCAGCCTGACACAAACGGATACCAATCGCGTAACAATTTCCGGTGTCCTGGGGCACACGCCGCCTAATCAGATGAAGGCAACGCTCTGCGTCGCCAATGGTTGGATGGGCGAAGCGGAAATGAGTTATGCCGGCCCAAACGCCCTTGCCCGCGCGCGTCTGGCCAATGAAGTCATCGAGCAGCGCATGCGCCACGCTGGGGGCAATGGTCAGATCCGTTTCGATATCATCGGGGATGCCTCGGCTTTCAACGGTGGTCATTTGACACGCCCCCACCAGGAACCCTCAAACAACGACGGCGATTATCGGATCCGTGCGGCCCTTCTCTCTCAATCGCGCAATGAGGCACAATCCATTATCGATGAGGTACAGTCGCTTTACTGTTCTGGCCCCGCTGGTGGCGGTGGCTTTCGGCATCACCTGACGGAACAGGTCGCAACAGCATCAATTCTTGTCGACAAAGAACAGATCCTTCCTCATATCCACATCGAAGAGGTGTCGCCATGAAGATCCTGGAAGTTTCTCTTCATGAAGTTGCCCATGGAAGGGCCGGTGACAAAGGTAATTTTTCCAATATTTCCGTAATACCCTACAATCCGCTTCACTGGGACTCACTCGTTGATCAGGTGACCGAGGACAGGGTCTTTAATGTGACGCGGCATCTGGGTGTCAAACGCGTGACGCGGCATGTGCTACCCAATCTGAACGCCATGAATTTTGTGCTGGAGGACGCTCTACAGGGTGGGGTAAATGCATCACTCGGCCTTGATCGCCATGGCAAAACACTGTCATTCCTGGTTTTAGGGGATATAAAGGTTCTTATCCCGACACTCTAAAAAGTCATAATAGTCGGTCAGTTCTTTATTGACGAATGACCGCGCACCAAATGAGCATATTTTTCCGGCAGCTCACCCTGCAATTCCTGACAGGTTACTTGCACTGTCTCACTCGACCGACGCACGGATTCAGCGGCGCATTCCTCTCGCGGCATATAGAAGGTCGAAATATGCACAGGCTGAAACGATTGTTCGGGCAAGGTAAAGCCCACCATAAGAACCATTAAAACTACATTCATCTGCACCTCCAGAAACGAGTTACCCCTCCCCGTTTCCCGGCATAAAACCGGATCATCCTCTAATTATGACTCTTTTATTACAGCGTCATAATAGTGAAATGATATCGGGTTCGTTTCATTTGTACAGAAAAAAAGCGCACATAGTGCGCAAAATTATCAGAGGAAATGGGGGCTCAACAGGTGAATGTAGCCCGCCGATCCTTTTCCAGCTCAATCAACTGTTCGATAGAAGTGATGTCCAGATAACCCTCTACGACGGTCTTACCGATGATGACGACCGGTGTCCCAATCATCACAAAGTGCTGCGCAAGCGCCCGGCTTCGATCCAACTGTCGCTGAACTTCGTGACCGCTGGCGATCGCTAGAAATCGATCTGGATCAAGGCCAACTCCGCCTGACAGTTCCCGGAGATAGGCGTCATTTGCAGAGAAAGGCGACGCCATCAGCCGATTTTGAATTGGTTCCTTGGAACCCATGGCTTCCGCAGCAAGTATGGCTTGAGCCGCTTTGACAGAGCCTTCTCCAAAAATTGGCCATTCGTGGAATACCAGTTTTACCTCGTCGGCCTTACGATGTTTCATCTCCATAAGCTCAAAGTACTGAACCCGACAAAGCGGACAGTTGACATCTGAAAATACGGCGACTGGAATTGTTGTGTTTTCGATAGCTGCGTCACCGTAAAGTGCCTGACAAACCGGACCTATGACCTCAACTCGGCCCGTTTCTCTCCCGGTCGGCAAACCAAAAAGAGGAGATGCATTGGCCGTTATTTGACCAGCCGACAAACGACGAAAGCCGAGTTCGTCCTCTTCACCAAAAGTGAAGCTTGAAGAACCGACAGTCACGTAGTGCAATATGACGTAAACAAGCCCCAGGACCAAAACAGTGGCGAGAGATCGCAGTCTCTTTGACATCTCTAGGCTTCTTTCGCTCTTGATCAGGCCTAATCAAAATGGCTGAGATCGAAGGCTTCAACGTCTCGCAAATAACGGATGAAGTTCGTCGCTTGATGTTTTGCCGTTTCCGCACCCTTTTCGGCTGTCGCGATGCTGGCATCACCGGCCGTACCTGCTTTGTTGATGTCGGATGCAATCCATCCGAACGACGTCGGACCGGTTGGCCGGAGATAGGCAAAGTTGCCCATGTCTTGCGCGATAGAACGGAAATTCTCTGCTTTTTGCATATCCACTGTTTCCGGTCTGAAATGGAGCATAAGGGATGTCTCCACATCACCTCCATGGATCCCGTACATCAGCTCTTCTCTCTCATACATGCCGTCTGGCGTGCCAAAGTTGCCCCATTGGCACTTTGCCGCCAGCATCTTTGCACGCACGCGAAGCTCACGGGCGACAATCCCTATAATGTCCAGATTTCCGCCATGAGAATTGACCAGCACGATCTTTCGAACCCCGGCCCGTGCCGCCGACAACCCCAATTCGACCCAGACACTGATCGCGAGTTCCGCCGGCAGGGTCAGCGTGCCTGGTGCATGCAAATGCTCGTTTGATTTGCCAACCGCCTGAAGGGGCAAGATACGCACATCCAGATCATCGGGCATCATGGCGCTGACAGTATCCAGCAGGCCCTGATTAATCATCGTATCGACACCAACTGGCAAGTGAGGGCCATGCTGCTCGATCGCCGCGGTCGGCAGAATGGCGATGGTCTTCATCGGGTCGATGTTCTGATAATCGGCCGTCTTGTAATCGGCCCAATGCAGGCTGCGCATTGTCTTCTCCTCAACTGTCCGGATTGTTTATGTCATAAGTGGCGGTCAATCGCTGCATCAAATAATCGCTAGCTTGAACCGGTGGATATTTCGCAGGCCCCGGCATGCCCGGCAGCACAGAGATGTCCGCATCTGGATTAGGATCCAGGAAAAAGGCTATCGAATATCTTTCCCTCATCGGAACACGCACGCGGTGTGGGGTTGATACATAAAGATCATTCGTCCAACGCATCAGACAATCACCGATATTAACGACGAAGGCGCCTTCTACATGGGGCACATCCATCCAATCACCGCCACGCGGTTTGACTTGAAGACCTGCCACACCATCGGTGGCCAATAAGGTCAGCGACCCATAATCCGTATGCGCCCCCGCGCCAATATCGTCCGGCGAAACCGCAGCGACCGGTGCTGGGTAATGGAGAAGCCGTAACGTCGCCATCGGGGCGTCAAACCGGCTTTCAAACCAATCCTCATCAAGCCCCAAATCAACCGCAACAGCCCGGTGCAGGTCCAGACCCAGCCGCCATACCGCATTGAAATAGGCCAGCATCTGATCCCGAAACCCGGGCAGCTCTGGCCACAGATTTGTGCCCCGAAACGGTTCTCCCGCCATCACGCGGGGATCACTAGCCGACAAATCAAGGCCGATATTGAATGCCTCTTTGCTATCCTGCTGTGGCTTTGTCTCGTCCAGACGCTCCACACCGAAGCCGACATACCCCCTGTTATGGCGGGAATGCTCAATCGACAAAGCCTGCTTTTCGCTCTCCGCCGCTGCGAAAAATGCCCGCGAAATACCGAAGGTTTGATCAATCAGGTCCGTGCCCAATCCATGCCCGTCGAGCACCAAGAAGCCGGTATCCCGGCATGCCGCTCCAAAAGCGGTCATAAAGCCGGCCCGGTCACCGCTGCGAAAGTCTTCGAAGTTTAGGACGGGTATCACGGGCGGGCGCCGATCAGTTTCCGGACTTTCACCGGAATGGTCGCCAGATGTTTTTCCCGGCTTTCCTGGCTAGAACTGTCCATCAGGTAGTGTGCCGCAAAGCTGGTCTTAACCTTTGAATTACAAAGCAGCCTTACACCACGCATCAGAATGCGTTTACCGGGTGCACCAACAAACAGGGTCAGCCACCAGGATGCACCGCAGGTCGTGTAAACGCCGAGCCGCTTGATGTTCGTCAGGCCTGGCCGAATGTCTCCCCCCTGATTGATCACAAAGGCTGAACCCGGCAACAACACGCGATCGAGCCAGCCACTCAACATGCCGGGCAGGCCATACCACCAGGTTGGATAGATAAAGATCAACGTGTCGGCGGCCTCGACCAGCGCAACATGCTCTTCAACCGGGGCCCTATTGTCGGGGACTTTCTCGATACCTTCCCACTCCGAGAGCGTTAACGCGGGCGAAAAACTCTCACCATACAAATCAATCACATCAATCGCGGCACCTGCCTTCTCCAGCTCACCAATGACGCAGTCACGAATAGCGGCCGTGAAGCTTTCCGGATTGGGGTGGCAATAGACGATGAGCGCGCGCATTAAAGAGCCTGCATTTCTTTCGCAACACGCTCAAGATACCGTTCACGGTGGTCCTGTGTAACCCTGTTCATGTCATAAAGCGCCATATAGCGCATCTTCGCCTGCGGGTTCATGACGTAACGCAGGGAACGCGTGACGATCTTTCTAGGTGGATCCCCTGCAAAGAAGGCACGCATGCGGGTCCCGCCATAGGTCGTCACGGCCGCCAGCCGTTTTATATTGTGCAGGTTTGGGCGAACCTTGCCGTCAACCAGTTTGAACGATACACCGGGCAAAAACACCCGATCGAAAAACCCTTTCAGAATGGCCGGATACCCAAAGTTCCAGACAGGAAAGACAAGGATCAGCGCATCTGCCGCCTGCAGGCGTTCGACATAAGGTCGAACCGGCCCCAGATTATCAGGCTCATCATGATACCCGCGTCGTTCTTCCGCTGTCAGGACGGGTGAGAACCCCTCTGCATTCAGATCGCAATCATCAACTGTCCATCCACGCTGTTCCAGCGTTTCGACGACACAGCGATGCAACGAAGCCGAAAAACTCTCCTCAACCGGATGGGCAAATAAAACAAGCGCGTGCATCTCGGCCTACCCGGCCTTCTGGATTCCTGGATAGGAATACATCTCTTTATATTCCCAATTCGGATCATCCCAGGCGATCATTTTACCAGGGTTTAGCAGCCCCTTTGGATCAGCGATTTTCTTGAAGGCCAATTGTGCATCATCAACCGACTGACGCCCCCCCTCTTCCAGCGTGTAGCGATGGGGGTTAAAGATCATGCAGCCCAGATCTTCATGAATACGCACGATCTCATCCAGACGCTCTTCCGTGGTGAACCGCACAATCGGAAGACCCGCAAAATGTACTTTGCCATTACTGCGAAGCACCTCCAGATGCTGCGGCACTTCATCACCAAAGATACGCCGAATCTCAGCCACCTTTTCCAGATGATCCGGAAAACCATAGCGCACCTGCAGATAAGTGATACCCCGGTCCACCTTCAATCCACGAAGTGTGGTATGGTTCCAGGTGTATTCAAAAACGGGGCCGGGCGACCGTTCCCATGTATTTGAATCGGATCGGTATAAAATTTCCGCTTTTGATACCCTGGCTGTGAATGTCTCAAACGCATTCAGCGAATGGGGCGCGACCATGATCATCACAACATTCTGATCCCGCCGGATATAGGGCCGAATGCGCTGAAAATAGTCATGGGCAATGGGCGCCTCAATGGGCGTTGCGAGTTTCAGAAGGATGCCGTCTTCATTGGCAAGCGCGTCGGCATACCGGGCAGCATCCATGAAATCGTCAAAGGTCACCATGATATCGACCCAGTCATAGGCCGGTGCCAATGGCATCTCCAACTCGGTGATGATCCCGTTTGTTCCATAGGCATGGGATATGCGGGCAAGATCCTCACCCGTGAATTCCAAGGTCTGGGGTTCTTCCTCCATAGTGACAACCCGCAGGCGGATGATGTTGCCAAGATCCCGCAAGCTGCCCCAATGAACAGAACCAATCCCGCCCGAACCACCGGCAATGAAGCCGCCAATCGTCGCCGTCGCCCAGGTGGAGGAGAACATGCGGATCTCCTGGCCAGAATGGGCAATGCAATGGGCGTCCAGATCTTTCAGAAGACATCCGGGCTCTACAATCACACGCCCCGGATGCACTTCCTTGACGGCCGCCATGTTCTTCATGTGAAGCACGCAACCACCGGCAAGTGGCATTGCTTGGCCATAGTTGCCCGTACCGGCACCGCGGGTCGTGACCGGACAATCATGCTGATAGCAGACCTTCAGAACTTCAATCACCTCTGCCTCATTGCGCGGGCAGACAACAAAGTCACCGACCACATGATCCATCCGCGACTTCAGTACTGGCGAGTACCAAAAGAAATCACGGCTTTTCAGTTTAATCGTGGCGGCATCCTCATCCATTTCAAGATGAGAGAGGGCGGCTTTGGCAGCGGCGACATTCGGTTTCATGCTAACTCCATCAAGTGATCCAATTCAGAATAGTCCGGCAGGGCGCGATCAATCTGAACACCCTCGCGCAGAACAATCCGGTCATGTTGCGGTCTGGAAAACAGTTCGTTCCATGTCCGCGCACGGCAAATAACAAGGTCGGCAGGTTGACCGGTTTCGAGGGTCTGAACATCAAAACCGCATGCCTGAGACGGTATGGTAGTAAAAGATTTCACCCAGTCATCATGGCTGTGGTCAAGATGGGCAATCCGGGTTGCCTCGCGCATGACCTCAACCATATCCATATCGCCATAGGCATAGAACGGATCGCGGCTGTTGTCTGACGAAAAGGCGACCGGTACACCTCTTGCCTTCAGTTCATGAACAAGCGTTACACCGCGCATGCGCGGCGTCATCTCAGCCTCTCGCGACTGCAGGTACATATTGCACATTGGCAAAGAGACAACTGACAGGCCGGCCTCGGCGACCATATCCATTGTGCGATCCGCGGTGTCCATATCCTGAGCGCTTAACGAGCAGCAATGCCCGACCACAACAGAGCACTGGAACTTGTGCCGCAAAACCGCCTCTGACACAGAGCGAAGCGTCATAGACGATGGATCCAGCGTTTCGTCCACGTGAAAATCGACGGCCAGATCCCGGTCCAGCGCTGCCTTGAAGAACAGATCCAGGCGCGCGTCGATATCAGGCACGGGATAGAGGACAACGCCCAAAACACCGCCGGATGCTGCAACAAGGTCAGCGGTGTAGAGGAATGCCTCATCATTCTCCAGCGCGTCGACCCCCATCAGGCAGGCCGCCTGAATGTCGATGCGTCCGGCCCATTCCTCACGCAGTTCCCTGAAGACCGGCCAGGAGATATCATCCTGCGGTGCCAGACTGTCGAGATGGGTGCGCAATGCCCGCGTCCCATGCGCATAAGAGCATTTCAAGCTGAAAGACATCCGCGCCCGCAAATCATCCGCCGACCAGTTCGCCACACGGTCCTTTCCGACCGTTTCCAAAGCCCCCATAAAGGTGCCATCGGGGTTTGGCGCACGCGCCCAGATATGACCCTTATCGATATGGGTGTGCATATCCGTGAAGCAGGGCAGCACCATGGCACCGGCCAAGTCAAGAACCTGATCGGCCGGTCCGTCAACGATACGGCCGCCTTCCAGCGTCAATCCGCCCCGCGCCAAGGCACCATCTTTGCCCAGCAGACAGGCAGGCATGGTGGCATTTTCCAGGCGCAATCGGGGCGCATTTGGAAGCGTCATAAAACTCATCAGGTTTCCCGTTTGATGGCACTTTCATGCCATTTGCGAAGCAACATATGACTGATGAAGCTGAGACCCGCAAAGATCACAACACCGGTCAGAGCAATCAGAATAAGCGCCGCGAACATCCGCGGGATGTTCAGGCGATAACTGGCTTCAAGAATGGTGAAGGCGAGCCCGGATCCGATGCCACCGGTGCCGGCCACATATTCGGCAACAACCGCACCAATCAGGGACAGACCACCGGCAATCCTCAACCCGCCAAGGAAATACGGCAAGGCGGAGGGAAGCTGCAGAAACCGCAGGCGCTGCCAGCGTGTCGCGCCATAGATGCGGAAGAGATCCCGCAGATTATGGTCCGCACTGTTCAGACCCAGTGTCGTGTTCGACAGAACCGGAAAGAACGCCACGATCCAGGCGCAGATCAAAAGCCCCGCAATCTTGCTGTCTACATAGATGAAGATCAGCGGCGCGATAGACACGATCGGCGTTACCTGCAGGATCACGGCGTAGGGAAAGAAAGACATCTCAACCAAGCGCGACTGGGTAAAGAGTACTGCCAGCCCTACGCCGCCAACAACGGCAATTGCCAAGGCCGCCATGGTGATCTGAAGGGTAACCAGCAATCCATCCAGCAGGATGGGCCAGTCCTTGATCAGGGTTTCGGCCACGAGGCCAGGTCCGGGCAAAATGTAATGCGGGATTGAATTCAGAATGACGAGGTAATGCCAACCGATCAGGGTAACGGCGATCACAAGAACGGGCAGCAGCCATTTGCCATATGTTTCAAACTGCTTCTTGCGAATGCGGCTGCGCTCTTCTTCATCCAGGATCTGACCTGCGCCTGTTTCCAAAGCATTGTCACTCATGTCACACCCTCGGCAACATCATCCATAGCATTATGCAAAGCGTCCGAAACATCTCGGCAGTGGGCTGCATAATGAGACGAGGTTCGAAACTCTTCCCCCCGCGGATAGGGTTCATCAATCTGCACCTCACGGATCACCCGGCCGGGACGCGCCGCCATCACGATAATCCTGTCGGACAGGAAGACACTTTCAAAGACGGAGTGGGTTACAAAAATGACCGTGCACCCGATCTTTTCCTTCATCGTCAACAAGTCATTATTCAGCTTGAAGCGGGTGATTTCATCCAAAGCGGCAAAGGGCTCGTCCATCAGGATCAGGCTGGGTTTAGTGACCATCGCCCGGGCAATGGAAACCCGCATTTTCATACCGCCCGACAATTCGCGAGGATAGGCATCCGCGAATTTCTCCAACCCGACCAGCCACAGCGCCTCAAGAATATCATCCCAGACCGCATGCTTGGAAATACCCTGCAATCGCATCGGCAACCAGACATTGTCGGCGACGGTGGCCCAGGGCATGAGTGTCGGTTCCTGGAAAACGACACCCAGGCTGCCTTTTTCCCGTTTCTCGGCCCAGCGAATATCACCCGTGGTCGGGTGAATGAGATCGGCAATCAAACGCAGCGCCGTTGATTTCCCGCACCCGCTGGGCCCTAGCAGACTGATAAAATCACCGTAATTAACAGACAGGGACATGTCCTTCAGGGCAACGACGGACCCGCCAAAAACCTTATCCACCCTGTTGACCGACAACAAGGGCGGCCTTTGATTAAGCGGTGCGATTGCAGGGTTTGATCCAGTCATACCTGAGCAGCCATTGGAAAGATTTGTCCCAAAAACGAGATCGAAGGAGAAATGACCTAAATTCGATCTCTACAATTTTACAAGAGTATGGGGACCGGATTCAACGCATCCAGTCCCCACAACACACTCTGAACCGGATGTTCACTTCAGGTCTTTGCCAAGACCTTTGCCAACATAATCGGTGGTGAAAGTGGATTTCCAATCCAGGCCTGCGGAGGTTACACCTGCATCAACCATCGACTGATAGAACTCACCGACCTTGGCTTCCGTAATCACGCCAATTCCCATGGTTTCAGCATCGCCACTGTCAACAATCCCGAATTCCTTCATCTTAGAAATTGCATAGGCGATCTTGTCATCGGTCATCTCGGGATTGTCTTTTTTGATCAGCGCGTCACCGCCGGAACGATCATTGTAGAGGTAATTATACCAGCCTTTGATCGACCCTTCGACGAAACACTTTACCACTTCCGGCTTGTTTGCCAAAGTGTCGGACATTGTTTCAATCGTGGTGGCATAGGTGGAATAGCCAGCGTCCGCGATCAGGAAGACATTCGGATCAAAACCCGCTTCTTTCTTCACAACATAGGGTTCGGAAGACAGGTAACCCTGCATGCCAAGGCCCTTATCCGCAATGAAGGGGGCCGGGTTAAACGTGTAGGGCTGACGCTGCTCAGGGGTGAAACCGTGTGCTGCAATCATCCACTGATAATAACTCTGATACCCGTTATCACCGATCAGAAGGTTTAGGTTCTTGAGTTCGTCCCAGCTGTCCGCTGAACCCGGATGGGCCAGGATCACCTGCGGATGCTTCTGGAAAATCGCCGCAACGGCAACGACCGGAATATTCTGTTCAACAGCAGAGAACGCCTGCAGCAGGTCACCACCCATATGGAAATCGATCTTGCCGGCCAGCATCAGGGCACGGTTATTCACCTGTGGGCCGCCCGGTACGATGGATACGTCCAGACCACATGCGGCATAGGTGCCGTCGGCAACGGACTGATAAAAGCCACCATGTTCGGCTTGAGCAAGCCAGTTGGTGCCAAAAACGACTTTCTCGTTCGCCAATGCGTTATGACTGGCGATCACAGTGGTCACACCTAGGGCCAATGCCCCCAATTTCTTCAACATTGCTATCTCTCCCAGCGCAAAAAGTTCACCGAAAATCATAGAAGCGAAAAGAGGACCGTCAATCTGTCCTTGTCCTTTTTTTGAACAGTTTTTATGATTGCACAAAATTCGTTCAAAATGACCATGATCAGAGCAGGATGTGGCGAAAAATGCGCCAATACTCAAAGCCTGACCATATCTCTCCAGCCAGGATTCGGACCAATCGACGTGAAAAAATCGCTCACACCGGATACAATTGCGCCCCCTTTCGCCCGCTATTCACACGGCATAAAAGCCTCTTCCACAGGATCAATTGTCGCAACATCCGGACAGCTGGGCCTGAGGAAAGACGGCACTATCCCGGCCACGACACGGGAACAGGCCGATGTCTGTTTCGCCAATATCGACGAGATCCTGAAGTCAGCGGACATGGCGCGGGACCATATCATACGGGTCAACGCCTATGTAACGGACCGGGTCCATATGGCCGAATACATGCAAGCCAGGGATGCTTACCTGGCTGAAGTGGAGGTTCCACCGGCGTCGACCCTGATGATTGTCAGCGGCTTCACAAAGCCTGAATTCACTGTCGAAATCGAGGTACTGGCTGTCGCCTAACACAATGTGCCGCGATCGCACTAGAGTTGTTTTCATTTAATCGTACGCATAGTTAGCGCCTGCGAAGAAGTTCCAGCACTCCGTTTCGGTGAAGAGATCGCATATTGACCCTGTTGCGTTTGTAAGGTCATCGAATGTTCTGGCCTCGGCCTTTCTGAGATGGGCTTTTAATTTTGAGAAGGCTTGTTCGATTGGGTTCAGGTCTGGCGAATAGGGTGGCAGGAACAGGAACCATGCACCGATGTCGTGCAAGGTTTCAGCGGCACGGTCACTTTTATGGGCGGCGAGATTATCGAGGATAACGACATCGCCTCGGCTCAGCGTTGGGGCGAGCTGTGTCTCGACATAGGTCTCAAAGGCGACCTTGGTCATGGGGGCGTTGAGGATCCATGGTGCGGTGAGGCCGCCGCAGCGCAATCCCGCGATAAAGGTTTGCGTGCGCCAATGACCGAACGGCGTATGCATGACAAGGCGTTGGCCTTTGGGCGCGCGGCCTCTAAGCCGGGTCATCTTGGTTGTGGTCGCCGTTTCATCAATAAAAACAAGCCGATGTGGGTCGAGCCGCATGAGAGGTTGTCGCCGGATGATCCAGTGATGACGCGCGCGGCGCACATCAGCGCGCTCTTGTTCCCGTGCCCGCAGCGTTTTTTTTATAGCGGTATCCCGCCTTAATCAGAAACCGGCATAGCGTCGCCTTGCTGGTCTTAACCCCCAGCGTCGCACTCAATTCGTCCGCCAATTCCCTGAGCGTGATATCGGGCTGTGCATCGACAAGGTCAATGACAAACGCTCTATAGGGTTCGAGCGTCCCGGTGCCGACAGGACGACGACGACCAGGGCCGCACAATCCGCGACCTTGACGGAACCGCTGCATCAACTTGATCGCAAAGCTTGGGCTGACACCGTAAAGGCGTGCCGCTGATCGGCACGAGTGACCGGCAATAACGTAAGAAAAAATACGCTCCCGCAAATCCATCGAAATGACTGATGACATAATCCCGGTCTCCAAAATAAAAACAGGGAATCATGCTTCGTAGAAATCTCAAAACCGATTCCGACTAAACGGAACCCGCTCTAGCGGGCGAAAATCCTGACTTACCGATAGTTTCTGTTTTCCGTCGTGAAAAGATCAAACAAGCCGTAATACCCCTGATCGGCAAAAACACTTCGGTAAGTCGATCGTGCCTCAACACTGAGAGCCAGGGACCGCTCTCGGCCCGCCGGGTTGTCCCGGTCCAGAATGCCACCTTCTGCCTGATCTGCCATAGCAGCAACGGCAGTTATTTCGGCTTCGAATATCGCCGGGTAAAACAAAGCCTCCGTTTGCAAATGAAGCTGTCGCTCTTCGGGATAGTAGAATGGATAATGCACCGGATGAACGTGCCACAGTCCCGCCTCATCCATCAAAGCCATAACGAATCGTGCGCCGTCCCGTATGGCTGCGATCATGTCATCCAACTTGTCAGGGGCAGAGCTGGAAAACACCGGAGAGGCACCACCCTTGGCTTTCCATTCCAGTGCGCGATAGCGACCCGATGACATCAGAAGTACATTGACCCGGCGTTCTTTAAGGACCGAAAACCGCGTCTCGTAAGACACATTGGCAAACAAATCCGCGCCAGAAGCGTATCCGTAGTAGCTGAAGCCGTCGAATGCCGCGCCGCGCGTATGCTGAACACAATGATGCCTTTGAAATCCCCAGACGTTCTCTCCATTCAGGATCAAATGCGGTAATTCAAGAGACTCGATATAAGTCTGTTTGCCCTGTCTGTTTTGGATGCTGTCATCAGGTTCAAGAAAAATCGTAACAATTGCCCCTTCTAATGTCTGATCGACGAGATCCACAGGTTTTGTATGGTGACTGATCACGGAGGGCCTAACGATGAAATGTGAAAATCTCTATGCTTCAACTCTCATATAATTCTCACCCCGCGCCAGATTTCGCGATTGATCCAGTACACAAACACTAAGGAGCTACGTGTTTATCATTGGGTTTTGACGCAGTTCCCCGGCGGCAAAGTCCACAAAGCTTCTGATACGCGCCGCGGGTGTCCGACCGTGGGGGTGCACAATCTGAACCGGCAAGGGTTCTCCTTCAAACTCTTCAAGAACTCTCTGCAAGCGTCCATCTTGCAGTTCTGCGCCAACCTGGTAGGACAAGACCTGAACGATGCCCCACCCCTCAATCGCAGCGTTGATTGCCGCCTGATTTGACGTGCAAAAGAGGCGCGGTACAACAGGCACGGATCGTTTCGATCGTGCCCCAAAACGCCATTGCGGGCTCGACCAGTTGCCCGTCACGGCAATCAGGCGATGGTTCTTTAAATCATCAAGTATCTTGAGTGGCGGATTATTCTCAAGATATTCCGGGGACGCGCAAACAACCCGTCGGACAGTTCCAACCCGTGTTGCAAGCATGCTGGAATCCGCCATCGCACCGATCCGCACCGCCACGTCCAACCCCTCATCAATCATATCTGTGACCCGATCCACCAAAAGAGCGCGGCCCGTCACATCGGGGTGAAGATCAAGATAACGCGTCAGGATTGGCATGACGTATTTGGTGCCGAACAGAACCGAGGCCGTAATCGTCAGATTGCCAGTGGGTCGCGAATGCGCCCCTTCGGCCGTCGCCTCAGCCTCCTCCAACGCGGAGAGGATGTGGCGACAATCCTCCAGATAACGGGTACCCACCTCCGTCAGATTGATAGAACGGGTGGTCCGCAGGAACAGCTTTGTTTTCAGCGTGGCTTCCAGGCTGGATATCGCGCGGGTGACGGTCGGCGGGCTCATATTCAGTTCACGGCCAGCAGCTGCAAAGCTGCCGCTATCCGCCGCCGCCACAAAAACCTGCATGGATTGGAACCGATCCATTCCGCCCCTCCTATTATTTCATTTTATAAAATAATAAGTTTTAAATTTTCTATATTCAATGTTTTTTAGAAATAGCGATATTGGTTTCCATCAAGCGAACACCGCACATTCAGACAAAAGGAACCAAGCTTATGAAACTGCACCATCACCCGCTTTCAGGCCACGCCCACCGCGCCCACCTGTTCCTCTCCCTCCTCAATGTCCCGTTTGACCTGGAAAATGTTGATCTGGCATCCGGCGCGCATAAATCAGACGCCTATCTGAAACTGAACCCCTTGGGCCAAGTGCCGGTACTGGAAGATGGCGATTTTGTTCTGGCGGACTCCAACGCAATCCTGATTTACCTTGCCCGAAAATTTGACCGAACCGATTGGCTTCCGACCGAACCAAAGGCAGAGGCCCAAGTTCAGCGTTGGCTTTCCATCGCAGCGGGTCAAATCGCAAGTGGTCCCGCGGCTGCGCGCCTGATCACCGTGTTCGGTGCCCCTTTTAATCCAGAAGATACAATCAAAAAGGCGCATGCAATTCTCGCCCATGTTGATGCATCACTGGATGGCAAAGACTGGCTCGTAGAGAACGGCCCAACCATCGCCGACATTGCGCTTTACAGCTATATCAACCAGGCACCAGAGGGGAATGTCGATCTTTCTGCATACGGCAAAATCAACAACTGGCTGCGCCGGATTGAAGCGCTGCCCGGCTTCGTCCCCTTTACCGAAACCAAGGCCGGTCTGAAGGCCGACGCCGCATAACGATCTTGATGCACCCGAAAGACAGCAAGGAAATTGTTATGACCACTCAAACTCTGACAGCGGCATCCAGTCCTTGGCATTCGGGTGAAATCACCATGCAGGAGAAACTCGGTGTTGTTGAACGCATGCAAAAGGCCGGACAAAAGGTCATCCGGGACTACATGCCGGATCAGCACCGGGAGTTCTTCTCCAACCTTCCCTACATCGCCGTTGGAACCGTGGATGAAAAAGGTGCGCCGTGGGCTACCATGTTGACAGGGGCGCCGGGTTTTATCTCCTCACCCGACCCGCGCAGCCTTGTGATCCAGAAAGACGGCAACGATCCAACAAACCCGCTTTTCATTAACGCAGCGAAACAGGACGGAATCGCTTTTGTCGGGGTGGATTTGTCGAACAGACGGCGCAATCGGTTAAACGGTCGCGTCCGAACCGAAAACAGCAATCAATGGGTGGTCGATGTCCAACATTCCTTTGGAAACTGCCCGCAATACATCCAGTTGCATGATAGCGCACCGGTTGCTGAGGCCTCCGTACCCCGCGTTGTGAAGGGGGAACACAGCGATGTGCTTACAGCCCGCGCCATTGAAATCATCACAAAAGCCGACACGTTTTTCGTTGCGTCCTATGTTGAGAGCGAAGACGGCAGCAATCAGGTGGATGTTTCCCATCGCGGCGGCAAGGCTGGCTTTGTCAGACTGGACAGCGATGGCAGCATGACCATCCCTGACTTTGCGGGCAATCTCCACTTCAACACATTGGGTAACTTTCTGGTCAACCCAAAGGCAGGATTGTTATTCGTCGATTTCGAAACCGGGGACGCCCTGCATCTGACCGGGATAGCTGAAGTGATCCTTGAAAGCCCGGATATCAAATTCTTTCAGGGGGCGGAAAGACTGTGGCGCTCTCACCCGGAACAGGTTCTGCTGCGAAAGAAGGCCCTCGACCTCGGATGGTCCTTTCGCGAATGGTCGAAGAACTCTCTGATTACCGGTGATTGGGAAACCGCTGCCAAGTCAAAGGCCGCGGAGGCGTTGAAGAACACCTGGCGTCCGTTCCGCGTGGCCCAAATCATCGAAGAAAGCAGCACGGTTAAGTCCTTCTATCTGGAACCGACAGACGGGAACGGCACCCTGCCATACCGGGCCGGGCAACACCTGCCCGTTCGCCTGTCGCTCTCAAAAGGGGCCGCACCTGTCCTGCGTACATATACACTGTCAAAAAGGCCAGATGGCGAAACCTATCGTATCTCCGTTCGCAAGCAGGGGGTGTTTTCCAACCATCTACATGACGATGTAAAGGAAGGGGATATCATCGAAGCAAAGGGACCTGCCGGATCCTTCACGCTCGACACAAACGCGCGGCGACCCGCCGTGCTTCTGGCAGCCGGTATCGGGATAACGCCCTTGCTGGCAATGGCCCATGACATCCTCTTTGAAGGGGTCAGGACCCGTTACACACGGCCTACCTGGATTTTCTACGCCGCCAGAAATGCCGAAGAGCGCGCGTTTGAGTCTGAATTGCAGGATCTGGTACAGCAATCAGATGGTTTGCTGAAATACGTTCCCATCCTGAAGGGCGATCCCAACAGGGATGCAGACCACCCTCCAGCAAGATTGGACATGGACTTCCTCCGCGCCAATCTGCCCTTCGATGATTATGACTTCTACCTTTGTGGTCCGGGTTCGTTCATGCAGACATTGTATGATGGTTTGATGGATCTCTCGATCTCGAACGACCGGATCCATGCAGAAGCCTTCGGACCGGCAGCCCTTAACCGCGTGCCCTCAATTGATACCATGTCACCAAAAGAAGAAGTCGCGGACAAACCGGTTCAAGTCTCTTTTGCGAAATCCGGCATTGAGACCAAATGGACGCCAGACAGCGGATCTCTGCTCGACCTCGCAGAAGCCGTCGGTCTGACACCGGAATTTTCCTGCAGGACCGGATCCTGCGGAACATGTGCCACACGCATCAATGCCGGAAAAGTCGCCTATGAGGATGAACCCTCCGCGACCGGGTCGGAAGACAGCGCTTTCATCTGTTGTTCAATGCCTGCAAAGGGTGATGCAGTGAGTGACAACAGACTGACCCTCGACATGTGATCTCGACGGCGAAGGAGAATTGTAATGAAGCCGACCGATTATGCTTTTACCGACTCTGTCAAACAGGTTCAGGAAGAAAGAGGATCCCGCCACGGCTATGCCGAAATGGTCATGGGCAATCAGATTGATTCAAACCTGGCGACATTCATTGAAACGCGCGTCAGTTTCTACATGGCAACCGCCAGCGCAGAGGGGCAACCATACATCCAACATCGCGGTGGTCCCGCCGGCTTTCTGAAAGTGATCGACAGCAGCACTTTGGGTTTCGCCGATTTCAAGGGCAACCGACAATACATCACCACGGGAAACCTTCGCGAGAACAACAAGGCTTATCTTTTCCTGATGGACTACATGCAGCGCCAGAGGGTGAAAATCTGGGGTGAAGCGCGGGTGATTGAGGATGACCCTGGACTAATCCAATCCCTGATGCCGGCTGGCTACAAAGCCCGCGCAAGTCAGGCAATTCTTTTTGATATAAAAGCCTGGGACGTCAACTGCCCTCAGCACATCCCGCAAATGTTTGAGGCCGATGATGTCGCCGCGGTTCTGGCAAAGCGCGACGCCAGGATCGAAGAATTGGAAAAGGAACTGGCAGCCCTAGAAAGCTAGTACCGGTATTCAAGCCTGTTCCCGGCCTGTGAAGACACGGTCATATGTTTCCATTGTTTTTTGCGCCCGTTTCGCGACGTCTTCAGCGCTCATTCCCGGTTTGTAGAGGCTGGAACCAAGGCCGAAGCTGCGAATACCAACTTTGGCATAGTCTTCAAAATCGACCTCTGAAACACCGCCAACAGCGGCCAGTTCGGTTTCTGGGGGCAGGATCGATTTGATCGCATTGATGCCTGACGGACCAAGGGCACTTGCCGGGAAAAACTTCAAGGCTGAAGACCCCGCGCGCAGCGCTGTATGCGCCTCTGTCGCCGTGAACACACCGGGCAAGGTTACCATACCAAGGAAGGAAGCACGCCTTACGACATTCTGATCGATATTCGGACTGACCATCAGGCGCCCGCCCACTTCATAAAGCTTGTCCACATCATCCACACTGAGCACGGTTCCAGCACCGATCAGACATCGATCCCCCACTGCTTTGGCGGCAATTTCGATCGCATCAAATGGATCAGGCGAATTTAACGGGATCTCTATCGCCTCGAACCCCTCATCCACAAGAGCGTGAACAATTGCCTCGGTCTCGTCGGAACGAATTCCACGCAATATCGCTACCAGGTGCCGGTTGAAGTTTGGCCATTCAGTCCGCGCGGTCATGACAAATCCTCCGAAACAGAACCTGCATAGAGATGAGAGGCAATGGCGAAGAGCCCGTTTTGGGTCAGGGCTTCGGCCGGGTGAAGCCTCACTTTAACATCAGACACATCAAACGCCATGGCATAGCGCTCTGCCAGGACACCAGAACCAATAAGTGTAACATGCCGGCCATAGGCCGCGAGGACGTTCCGCGACGCCGTTATCTCGGACCCGATCAAAAGGCCAGAGAGGATTGAAGGCGCGGTGGCTGCTGGTACCCCACCAACCAATTGTCCGGCTCGGATGGAAAACAGTTCTGCAGAAAGACCGTCCGACCCCGCCGCAACCCGTGAGACCGCATCCCTGAACGCCGCCTCGTCGAAAGCGGGTTCGTCATCTGGAACAGACTTCGCCAGAATGGTCGCGGTCGAAATGGCGTTATACAGATCGCCGGTCAGAAACGTTCTGAAGCCGACAACCGCCCCTTCCGCAATTTCAACCCATTTGCAATGCGTACCGGGCATACAGACGAGTTGCCTGTCATCAGCATCCGCGATCATCCCAAGAAGTTGGGTTTCTTCACCACGCATGACATCAGGGGCACTTGGTGGCATCTGGGCCAGGCCGGGAATGATCCGGATGTCCCGGTCCTGCCCTTCCAGTCTCACTGCACCACTTGCAATGTCAGCAATGCGCGCAGGCAGATTCATATAGGGGGCCTCTTTCCACCCTTCCCTTGCACCGGCCATTCCGCAGATAAGAACTGGAAGGTTCGCGGGGGCCTCTAACTCTCTCAAGTGTTCTTCAAGGACGGGTCCGAAACCGTCATCGCCAGGTTTACGGGTCGCCATACCTTCGTCGCTGCGCCGGTGCCCAAGGACCTGCCCTTTACCATCAACAATCCAAATCCGGAAACTGGTCGTGCCCCAGTCAACCAAGGCGCAAAATGCGGTCACTATCCCCCCCGTGGCCGATCTGCCCGGGTTCGGGGATCAGCGTTCTCTGAAAGCCGTTCCCAGGTTTTGCAGGATCGGCCCGGCCAGGTAATCCACGATCGTCCTTTTGCCCAAAAGGACGGCGCAGCTGACCTGTAGTCCTGGTACGAGATTATAGATCCTGTCATCTCCCGGAAAGCCGTCCTTTGTGGTCGAAACCGTCATCTTGTAGAAAGTCTGGTTGTTATCATCCGTGAATGTGTCCGGACTGACACGCAGTACCTCACCTTCAATCGCCCCAAAATTAAACGCATCCTGGGTGGCCAGACGTATCCGCACGGGCATCCCTTCCGTAACGAACCCCACTTCCGAGACCGGCAACAATGCCTCAATCACAAAGGCATCATCCTGCGGGACGACTTCGGCAACCACTTCGCCCGGTGCGACAACGGCCCCTTCCGAGAAAGTTGAAAGGGCTTTGACAGTCCCGTCCATTGGCGAACGCAGAACCCGCCGATCCTTGGTATCGCGCAGCTTGCCCATCCGGTTCGCAAATTCCCGCAATTGCAGTGTCACCGCCTCAAGCTCCGCATGGGCCTGCTCCTCACTGGCGGAAACGATTACGTTGAGTTGGGACTTCGCCTCCTCCAAAGCTGCTTCCGCGGTGCGTCTACCGGCTTGCGCCTGTGCGAGCCCCGCCTGCAATTCGGCCAGGGCACTTACAAAATCCAGATGCACCATCCGATTGGTAAGCTCATCGGCCAAAAGGCCTTCAGATATTTTGACCTGTTCCCCGACGATTCCGATCTGACGCTTTGACGTCTTGATCGCCGTATCGATTTCGACAATCGCCTGTTCGCGCTGACGGATCACCTGATTCTGGGTCGCAAGATCAAGGCGCAGACGATCCTGCCGTGACTTGAACAAGGCCTGTGCCTGACGCGCCATTTCAGGGTTTTCAGCCGCCAGGCTGGCCCGGGGTTCAAACTGCTCTGCCTTGGACAACTCTGCCCGCAAACGTTCCGCCGTTAATTGCAGACCCGTCAGACGAACGGACAATTCACCAATATCAGCGTCATCAGCGATCGCGGCCAGTTCCATGATGGGCTGCTCACGGGTAACCGTGTCGCCCTCGGCAATAAGGATGCGCGAAACGATACCGCCCTCCAGGCTCTCGATCGTCTGGACCTGGGCAGAAGGCACGACCTCACCAGCCGCCTGTGTCACTCGATCCAGCTCCGCCTGATACGCCCAAAAGGAGACAGCACCGACAAAACCGATCACTGCAACCGCCAGCGCCTGCGACGCCCATCTGACACGTTGCATGTCACGGGTAATCCAACCCTTTTTGTGCGGATCGATCGGTTTGTGAGAACCCGCGAACATCGCACCATGGGCCGGCGGCGTGAATTCCTGCACTTGGTGCACCAAGGCCGGTTGTCCACGGCGCAATTCAAGAATTTGGTCACTCTTGCGCGCCCGGTCCTGACTGCTCGTCGCCAGAACGACAATACGCCCGTCCACTGTCCAGCGTCGCGCCAACTCGACCAGGCGGTTTGCCAGATCCTGCCCGACAACATTTGCCGGGTCTTCAAGCAGCAATACCGGCGCACCAAGATAAAGCGCCCGCGCCAGCCCCAGACGCCACCTGATCTCGGCCGGGAAAGAACTCATCGACGCTGTCAGAGAAAGGTTCACACCGTCAGGATGCGCCTCAACAGCTTTGCGAACGCCTGCTTCCTGCAATGCATTAAAAACTTCTTCTTCCGTCCCGGCGCGTACCATCTGAAAATTATCAAAAAGGCTGGCCGCCTGAAATTCCGGCCGCGCCGGTATAAGCCCCACCTGCTGACGCCACCATTCGAACGGCACGGCCTCAAGGTTCACATCATTAATAAGGGCGGCACCATCATCAGGCTGTTCGAGCCCTGCCATCATATCCAGAAAAGCAGAGGCAGCATTGTCGTCTTCGCTGAAGACGGCGGTTAGCTGGCCCGGCTGCATGGCAACGTCCACCCGGGCAAAATAGGGAACTGCCCCTTCAATCGGCCGCAAAGTTGCGTTGCGCGCAGAAATACCGGTGACTGTTCCGATCAGGGCGGTTCTCGAATTCTGCTCTGCTGGAAGCCGTTTCAGCTTCCCGACCGTTTGCCGAGCGGTTTTTGCCGTTTCAGCAGCTTCGTAGGATGTTGCGAACCGGGATATCGGCATCAAGGCACGGGCCGCCAGGATATTCGCACCAATTAAAGACCCGACATCCAGATCACCATTCAACGTCAGAATTGCGCCGGTAGAGATAATCGCGATCGTTAGACCAGCCTGTATCAGCACAGAAAGGGTCACCTGGGATGAAAGGCGGCGGGCCTGGATTCGCCCCATCTCGATCTGGCCGCGCGCCAGTAAACGCCACTGGTCCATCAAATTGGGGGCAGAAGTAAACAATCGCGCCCGGCGCCCGATAACCGTGGCGTTCCGAAGGCGGGAGGCAACGGTCTGGTTTTCACCTGCAAGTTTCTTTTGCTTTGTCTGATCCCGCTTCACAACGAACAGGGTCGCCAGCAACATCAAAATAGCAGCGCCACCTGCCATATATCCCAGGGTTGGATTGATCAGATATATGATTAGGACGAAGATCAGACTGAACGGCACATCCAGCAGTGCGCAGATATGCTGTGGTCCATGGCCCATTTGTAGGCGGCTGAGAACTTCTACCCAATCGACTCGAAGGGATTGGTTTTGCGTTTGCAGAGTCTTCGGTGATGCCTCTGACAAAAGAGAACCGACAGAGGTGTAAAGATTGATGTCCTGAACCGCGCTTTGCGCCCGTGCCAGACGGTATCGGGAGGCCCTCAAAATAGCCTCGAAGAAAATGGCGACGAGCGCTCCGCTCACCAGCGCGACAAGCGTGGATACTTCGCCAACACTCAAAAACCGGTTCAAAACCTGAATTACGAAAAGCGGCGTTGCGAGTGCCAGCAGATTTGCCATCACTGAGGAGGTGATCAGCAACGACCCTGTCCACGGCGCGACAACCAGACGTCGGATCAGTTCAAGCATGGGCCTGGCTCAGACGACTGTTTCATAAAACGTTATCAGCTTGTCGGGACGGCCTGAACGATGTGGTCTTCTGTGAGTGCCTGACCGTCGACGACATTGACTTCAATAGTCATGTCAGTCTGCGAATCCCCGTCAGCATCCACCAGCACTTCAAACTTGAACCGTTCAACAGCATTGATCGTGAGTTCAAAATCTCCGGTCAACAAATCGTTCAAGAAAATCTGATCAGACCGGCCCTCAAAATCCATAATGACATCGCGGCCACCCTCTGGCGTATCAAGCACACTGTTAAACTGAAAGATGTCAGCCCCTGTGCCGCCATGCAGAACATCGAACCCTTCGCCGCCGATCAGGACGTCGTTCCCGCTGCCGCCAAATAGAACGTCGATGCCTGTGCCGCCATCAAGAATGTCGTTTCCACTTTCCCCATAGATTGTATCGTTACCCTCACCGCCGAAAAGCACATCATTGTCGGTTGGATCGATCGACTCCGTCTGAACGAACAACTCAACGACAGTGTCATTGAAATCAGAACCGTCAATAGAAGGGCGGGGGATGTCCTCGAAACCGATGCGCAAGGAATTGTTTTCGGGATTCACACCAACAAACGCGCCTGTTGACCCATAAAGGTTCAATTTGGAAGATGCCGTGTGAATTCCAGTCCCGACCAAGACAGTCTCGGTTTCACCTTCAACATAAACCAGTTGCGGTCTGTAAGAATCAACGGTCGCAGGGTCCCCACCTTGCTCACGGAATTCCAGACCACCGTGTTCAAAATCCATATCCTGATATTTGTTATTACGGGCAAAGCCGTTGGGAATCAAAAAAAGGCCAATCTGTTCGCCAGGTCCGATATCCAGCATCACTTCGTCTCCGCTCGAGAGATCTCCGCCGGAACCGGCGAGCGATGCATTCTCGAAGATGAACTTAACATCGAAAATTGAGCCATCTTCGCCAATTTTGTAATAACCGAAAGAATTGCGGTACCCTGCACCTTCTGAGAGGAAGCGAATCCCGATTTTCTGCTCCCCATCGAAGGTCAGGTTTGCCTGGTCTGCGGCTGTCGCGTTGGTTATATCAAATGGCGTGATTTCTGAAAATATCGGCAGGCCTACCGGTACACCCCAATCATGGGCATCGCCCGCCAGAAGCTCGCCACCACCACCAAACACGGTATCATTACCGATACCACCATTAAGCGTATCGTCACCGGTTCCACCCAACAACTCATCATCACCGCCGCCGCCAAAGATCTGGTCATCACCAGCATCACCCAGAATATCATCTGAGCCTGAACTACCGCCAAGCGTGTCATCACCACTGTTTCCAAAGAGATCGAGATTGCTGTCTATGCCATCGGACAGAGTAATGGTATCATCGCCAGGACCAGCCTTGATGAAAATTGAATCCGACATTTCTTCATCCCGGTTCAATGCATCGATATCAATACCATCACCCGCGCCCGGCAGATTAATATCCATCTCTTCAATGTCATTCAGAGCCAGATTAATTCCGGGACCGGTCATAACGAGGTTTCCGTCTGCATCCTGCTCAATCGAAAGACTGCTGCCACCACCGCTTTCCTCTGATCCGCCCTCCCCAGGAACATTGATCTGAACCTGTTCAAAAGCATCGGTTCCGCTGATACCGCCGAACAGAGATGTTGGCGTGCGGACCACAACCTCGCCAACTCCTTCCCGGAAAAATGTCGCGGTAACAGGGGCAGCAATACCGGTTAGACCGCCAACAATTGGCAGGGCCGCCCCGCCGTCACCCTCGACGCCTGCCCCGGATAGTACCGCGTCGTCATCTCGCGCTTTGTCTTCGGGATCTGTACCGGCACCAAATCCGGCACCATCAAAACTACCATCGAACCCGGGCCCGAAAATTTCTACGTCATTCGAAGATGTAAGATCGTTGAGGAAGAGAGAAAGATCGTCTAAACCGTCAATCGCCAGCAGAAGATCGTCCTCTTCGCCGAAAGTCGGTGCATCGCCCAGTATCAGTTCGTCTTCGGCATCGAAAGCATCCGTGCCGGCCGCTGTTTCCAGATCGTTTAGGATCTCCGCAAGAACATCTTCGTCAAGAAGTGCAATCTCTTCCTCGGTTAACTCCTCAAGGTTTAGCTCGAGTTCTGCCTCAAGCACTTCTTCGGCATCTGCCGTATCGGTGGCGGTTTCTGCGCCATCATCCAAAAATCCCTGGTCACCGTCACTGCCTTCCTGCTCTTCGCCTTCTTCCTGTTCCTGCGTTTCGATCAGATCCAGGACCGCGCCCAGCATTTCAATGATACCGGGATATCGTTCTTGAAGTTCTGCAAGCGTCAGCACCTGCGGCGACGTTGGCGGACTGACGGAACTGGTAACCGTGACGGTGCTCAGCGGTGCCGACAGGATCTCATTACCTGCCAGATTTCGGATCGAGAATTCGCCCACTGTGCCATCAGGATCCGGCAGAAGTACGAAATTGTTAACCTGCCCTTCAGGGGCCGCTAGACCGATACCGGACGTCCCGCGAATACCAATCGTTGCGACCGGTGTCGTGAGTTCCATGTTTTCATCGCCAGACTTTGCCAAAGCCCCCGACACGAATGAAAACAAACCTTTTGCAATCTGGATCGACATGGAGCCGCTGTCGTCACCGGCATTGTAGACAAACTCGTCAATCGCCAAACGTCCTTCAGACGCAAGACCAATATTGCTTTCGTCCTCGAAAACAATTTCTATCCGGCTGGAGGTACCGGTTTCGACGATATCGTTCTTAAAGACCGGCGTTCCTTGCGTGGCATCGATCTGCGTGCCATCCGTTCGCGTTATAACTGCGCTACCGGAAAGAAAAGTAATCGACCCGACAACATCCGTCCCTTGCGCCACTTGAAGTGATGCGGGTTCAGAAGATGTAAACGCGCCATTGGAGCCGTTGGGTAAAGTACCGTCCAAAACCGTAATCCTTACAATGCCCGGAGGAATTTAAATCAGCTGCAGTATAAGTGCTTTGCGACACCAAGTAGACTCATTTTCGTGCATATATCGTAAAACGTTAATCAACCGTTGTTAACAATACTGCCGAGCAGTGAAGAATCGGATTGTTTTGCCAACAGGTTACCCTA
Organism: Alphaproteobacteria bacterium; assembly: GCA_963691885.1. GTDB lineage: Bacteria > Pseudomonadota > Alphaproteobacteria > UBA8366 > Aestuariispiraceae. The sequence continues at coordinate 3,620,449 of OY829843.1, read as the reverse complement.
AACGGTTCAGGGTGCGACCGTATCAAGATCCATGGTGCCCATCGCAGCAAGCAGTGCAAGGGCCGCGACTTTGACGTTTAAACGCGCTGAAATCGCATCACTTTGAGCATTGTTAAGCGCTGTTTCCCCGGCCAGAACATCGATCAATGACCGCCGTCCAGCTTTGCGTTCCTCCCGCGCCAGTTCAAGAAACCGCTCTGCCAATATGGCCTGCTCTTCCAACAGCTCGGCATTTTGACGCGTGATCCGCAGTTGGACCCACGCGTCCCTCACACTCTCTTCAACTTGACGCAAAACGTCCGCTCTGCCGAACCCGCTTGCTTTGGCATCCGCCTCTGCGGCACGAATTGTGTTGCGTGCGGTCAAACCCACATCAAATTCATAGGTCATCTGCAGGCGAATAATGCTCTCGGTTTGCAAATCCTGCACACCGTTTACATCGTTGGACCAAACCTGCTCACCAATAATATCAATCTCAGGAAACAAGACATCGCTCTCGGTGCCTGAAGATGTCTCCTTGCTGATATCCTCATCCAAGCGGGTTACGATGATTTGGGCGTTGTTCTCCTGCGCAATCACCAGCGCCTCTTCCAGACTGGACGGCAACAGGTCCGCGGGAACAACGACCTCATCCCCCGTTGGAATTGTTTCCGCCTCATAGCCGAATACGGAAATAAATCGGTTCTTGGCCAACTCGAGGTCACCTTCTGCCAGAACACTTCTGGCGCGCGCGCCAACCAACTGGGTTTGGGCCTGCAACACATCTGTTGAAAAACCGCCGCCGCGTTTCACGCGGGCGTCCTCTAAATTCGCCTGCCGATTTATGTTGTCGACAGATTCAATCGAGAACTCGACAACCCGCGCGGTGCGGGCGAGATCGATATAGGCCGCCAAAGCCTCCAAAAGGACCTGCTCTTCAGTTTGTTCAACCAAAGCTTCGGCTCGTCGCAATCGGTATTTTGCCAAATTCACCGTGGATTCAGATACCCCAAAATCCAGCAATCGCTGGGTGATGGTGATGTTCATCTCACGTCCTGTGAGAATGGTATCATCGGCATTGGAATTGCGTCTGTCTTCCCGGCCGACAAATGTTGTCAGCGCAACATCGGGATAATAAACACGGAACGACTCTTCCAATCGCTCGGTTGCAGCGACAAGGTTCTGTCGGCTGGCGGCGATCCGGTCGTGCTCGTTCAAAAGCTCGCGCAGCATGTCTGGCAGATCGGTTGCTTGGGCGGGAATGCCATATGTACCCGCAACCGCAAATACCAATACAAACACTGCCCAAAATTGCGCGCCGACCTTAAACAAAAGTATGGTTTCCAACTAACTTTCGAATTTTCAAATTCTCGCAATGATTTAGACCGAAAATTAAAAGCCTGCAACTTTTTGAAGCAGATTCGAATCGCCTTCGAATCGGATCGAAGCTGCTGAATTAGCACCAGAATTTGAATTTCACGCCAGTGAACGCCAATATCGCGCGACAAATGTCCAATATCCGGGCTGCAGGTTGGAAATCCGCCCCCTAATTAAAGTGTGAAATTCGGGCAGCTTGTGGAAAGGAATACCAGGATACGCGTGGTGTTCAACATGGTAGGGCATGTTCCAGGCGAAAAAACGAACCACCGGCGTTGTCAGAATTGTGTTCGTGTTCGTGAACATGTCCGAACTGGTTTCAGGACAGCCACCATGTTCCGCCAACAAATAAAGCCTTAGAAATGGTTGCCCCAGAAGCAACGGTAGTAACCATGTAAACAGAAGAGCATCCCAGCCACCCGCAAACGAAGCAAGCAGTACCAAGGCGTACAGGATGCACAAGATACGCGCTTCCCGGGCAATGGTTCGATGCATAGACGCCGGTATATAGTGCGCGTTAGCCAAGCCGCGGGCATTCGCTATCAATTGCGACAGCGAAGACACCCAAAGTGGCAAGCCGCTCACCATCCAAAGGAAAAGCGTTCTGGTCTTTGGTTTCGGGGTGGCGAGTTCCGGATCTTTCTCTGGATCCTGAGTGTAGCGATGATGCGCGAAATGAAACAATCGGAACCATTCAGCGGGCAAGATCAGCAAAAACCCGCAGAACCAGGCGACGCCATCGTTAAAAGGGCGAGCCCGAAAAGCCGTTCGATGAATGGTTTCGTGCAACAAAGTAAAGAGAAAAACCAGCAATATCCCTTGGGGAACCATGAGAAACGGCCAAAACGGGATCTCGATCAGAATAAGAAAACCCAGAGCGAGGATCAGACCAAAATGGCACGACAAACGAAAGAGTCCCGGTCCATTGGACCGGTTGGTCAGACGCGCTTTTTGATCCGGCGACAGGCTGGAAATAAACGCCCTATGCCCCGATCCAGTCCCATCGGGCGAGGAATTCATCTGCTTACAGTTCTCCACTACCCGCCATCGACAACGGACTGCATGACCGCGTCATAGGAACCATCACTGCGTATTTCTTCCACAACACGATCAAATCGTTGAAGGAACTCCTCTCCAATCGTTGAGTTTTTCGACAGAAGAAGTGTGAAATTCATCGTTTGGTAAGTCGGTTCCAGAATCTTGATTTTGCCCTCGAGATTGGCATCCCGCATTTCCCTCAGAAGCACGGCCTGAGGTTGGATAATCACATCCATCCGATCGGCGCTGATCATTTTCAGACAGGTCGCGACAGTTGGCGCAACGTAGTAAGTTATTCCGTGCTTCGCGTAGAATCCTTCAGCCCAACCATTGCCCGCGATATCACAAACACGAAAGCGCTTGATGTCATCGATCGAGGCTTTGTCACCAAGAGCAACATGGACCGACGAACCGTCGCGGGTCGCAGCTTGCATCCGAAACTCGTAGACAACAGATTTCGATGCGTCTGCATATTCCAGCCGCTGATCCGTCGGGACAGTCAGCAGAGCATCCAGTTCCCCAATTTCAACCAGCTTTTGCGCCCGCCCCCAGGGGTTACCGACCGATTGAGTCTCAATGCCCATTCGCTTGCCGACGATTTCAGCGATGAGACGCGGCAGAATACCATCGACCTCGTCGCCCTCATTATACGAGAATGGCGGCCAGTCACTGTTGACCGAGAGAGTGAACAGATTTTGTGAATAAGCACCGGATGACAGACTTACGAAAATCACGAAGCCAAGCAACCCGGAAAGCAAGTTCAGGACCCTTGCTCGGAAACCAACCATTTTTGAAATCCCCCGATTTCGGTTCGATTCAAACTCGAAAACCTTATTAAAATCATTGGCATATCTACACCCCCTAACACATTAAATGATCTTTTCACCGTTCTGCCAAGGCAATTGATTTGACCGTCACGCAATGCGCTCACAAAGTTGAGTAAATGAGGGACTATTGTTTGGTGAGAGTGTATGACACAGCTTGAAATTGAATATCTGGGCGGGCCGCAGATTGCGGGAGCGGCCTTAAGTGACGACGAAATTCTGGATGCAGTCGAATTTGGCCTTAAAGCCGCCGGGAATGGCGAGACGGTGATTGAACCCCGTACACATCTTGCACCTGATCCGCCGTTTAACGGTCATTTCAATGTCTTGCGAGGCTATATTGCCCCCCTGAACTATGCAGGCGTGAAGGTCGTCGGTGATTTCGTCGACAATTACAAACAAGGGCTGCCGTCGGAAATGGCGTTACTCAACCTGTTCTGTCCACGGACGGGGGTTCCAAAAGCGGTTATCGATGCGGCCGGCATCACAGACATGCGTACCGGTGCCATGACCGCACTCGGCGCAAAATGGCTGGGTCCCAAAAAGGCCAAGATACTTGGTCATATTGGGGCGCGGGGAACCGCATACTGGAATGTCCGGTTGCTTAACCACCTGTTCGATTTTGACGAAATCCGCGTTCACTCCCGCAGGCCGGAAAGCCGGGATGCTTTTGCCGAGCGCCTGCGGAACGATTTGCGACGCGACATCATTGTAACAGACAACTGGGAGGACTGCCTAAGCGGAGCTGACATACAGGTCGAAGCATCAAGGCTGACGGAGCCGACCCCGCTCTTTCAAACAAGTTGGGTCAAACCCGGAAATCTGGTCATTCCATATGGTACCATGAGTACTCTGCCCCTGGATTTCACAGATCGTTTCGACAAGTTTGTCATGGACGATCTCGGACAGATGAGAAGCGGCCATCTGGGAGCCCTAAGGCCGCATATAAATGCCGGGAAAATTACCGAAGACAGTTTTTACGCTGAAATCGGGGAAATTGCCGCTGGCCGCAAGCCAGGCCGGGAATCCGAAGACGAAACAATCCTGTTCTGGCATCGGGGCCTGGCGACAAGCGACATAGCCCTGGGAGCTGCCTTTCTGTCTAAAGCGCGTGATCTCGGCATCGTCCAACGGCTGACCTATGCCTGAGATTACCCTCACCGGTCGGTCTTTGACACCAGAGCAATTGCACCAGATCGCATTGGGCGATTGCAAAGTTTTGCTCGACCGGGACGCAACTGATCGGATCATGGCGGCTCGCCGATGTGTAGAGCAGGCTGTTCAAGACAGAGTCCCGGTTTACGGTGTGACGACGGGTCTTGGGGCCCGTGCCACCGAGGCCCTGGATGCAGAGACCCTGTCCGGTTTTTCCTATCAGACATTGCGGGGACGGGCCCATGCGGTCGGCCCGCCGACGCCTGCAGAGCACGTGCGGGCCGCGCTGGCAGTTCGGTTAAATTCAATGACGCTTGGCGCGTCCTCAGTCAGTCCGGATCTGGCTCATTTTCTGGGCGATTTTCTCAATGCGGGGCTGACACCAGTGGTTGGCGAAACCGGCTCCATCGGTGCCGGTGATCTGGTCTGGAATGCGACCTGTGCCCTTGCCCTGATTGGAGAGGGAGAAATTCGAGACCGGACCGGATCGGTCGGTCCAGCGATCGAGAAGATGCAGGCGCACGGGTTAGAGCCTCCGAAACTGGGTCCCAGAGATGGATTAGCCCTTGCAAACCACGCGAGTTTGTCGGCTGGCAGTGCTGCCTTTGCTCTGGTCCAGGCTGAGCACGCCCTCTCAACAACCCAGGCGGCGGCAGCACTGACGCTTGAGGGGTTTCGCGCGAACCTGACAGCTTTTGACCCAAGGGTACTCAACCTCAGACCACAACCCGGTCAAGCAGAGGTCGCCGCCCAGATTCTGGCTTTCCTGGAAGGCAGTTCTGCTCTGGGTCCCGGGAAAGCAAGACGCCTGCAGGATCCGCTTTCGCTGCGCAACATCCCGCAAACCCATGGCGCAGCCCGCGCTGCTCTCGATTTCCTGCGTGAGGCGGTCGAGCCGGAAATCAACGGTGCAAGCGACAATCCCGTCACTCTGTATAAAGATGAGGAGATCATCTCGGCCGGGGCCTATCACACGCCGCATCTGACCAATGCGCTGGAGACCGTCTCGCGTGCTTTTGCGCAAATGAGCCTTCTTCAGATTGCCCGCCTGTCAAAATTACTTTCTGAGAAATTTTCGGGCCTGCCGCTGTTTCTGGCGGAACCGGGCTCCGGGTCGAACGGGTTCGCACCGGTTATGAAAACGGCTGAGGCCACACTGGCCGAACTCCTTCACAAAAGTCAGCCGGTTCCACTTTGGCCAAGTGTAAATGCAGATGGGGTGGAGGACAGTCTGACCAACACGCCCTTGGCCTCACAGAACCTCATGAATGTCGCAGACCACCAGCAAAGGCTGAATGCGATCGAAATGACAATGGCAGCGCGGGCAGTAGAGTTGGCCGTCGGCAAATCATCTGTTGCGCCCTCTTCAGCGCCGTTTTTGCAGAAACTGCATGGCTTTATTCGCAGTGTGTCGCCAGCAGATCGCAACGACAGACCATTGGGTAAAGAGATTCAATCCCTCACCAATTCGATCAAAACTGAAGAATTCATGCAATTATTGCAGGAATATCATGCGCCCTGACGGCTGTTTCCAAGGGTAAACCTGTCATAATTCTGTGTTCGCGTTATCAACGAGCCCAGAGATATCCCAAGGAGAGTGAAATGATCGATCTTACCGGAAAAACTGCCCTGATCACGGGTGCCAGCAGAGGCATTGGTGCAGCGGCGGCCCGCAAACTCGCAGACTATGGTGCAAACACCGTTCTGGTTGCCCGCCGCACAAATCTGATCGACGGGATTGCCGAGGAAATTAACGAGAGCGGCGGCAAGGCCCTGAGTATCTCTTGTGACGTCGCCAACTACACGTCCCTTGCCGATGCGGTGAAGACAACACGAAGCACCTTTGGTCGCCTCGACATTTTGGTAAACAATGCAGGTGTCATCGACCCGATCGCCCGTCTGGCAGACTCATCTCCGGAAGAGTGGGACAGGGTCGTCGATATTAACCTGAAAGGCGTCTACCACGGCATCCGCGCTGCCTTGCCTGTCATGGAAGAACAGGCGTCCGGTACGATCATCAATATCAGTTCCGGCGCCGCCACTGGTGCCCTTGAAGGATGGAGCCATTATTGTGCGACCAAGGCTGCGGTTCTGTCGCTGACAAAATGCACGGACAAGGAGGTTCGGGATCGCGGCATTCGTGTTGTGGGCCTCAGTCCCGGCACTGTTGCCACTGACATGCAGGTCGCAATCAAGGCATCCGGCATCAATCCGGTCAGTCAGTTAGACCCTTCCGTACATATCTCGCCGGATTGGGTTGCAGAGGCCATTGCATGGCTGACAACGGACGAAGCCGCGTCCTTCGCCGGGACCGATTTCTCCCTCAAAACAGAAGAAGGTCGCCGGATGGTCGGGTTGGTATAGGGCTTCCCCTAAGGAACTGCGGTTTATTGTCGTAAAATCGCATATTTATGACCGGGAAGATTTGTTCTTTTCTGCTATCTGCCCCTATGATGAAGAATCTTCTAATGGCATGAAGAACCGGAGAACCGATTTTACAGACACGCCGAACAGATGGACGCGTTTAATGACGCGTCCAGTCTTCTTATGAAAGGTCACGTTGATGGGCATTGTTGCAAAACCGCTTGAACCCTTTGTCACCAACTCGCTCGAACAGCAATGGATGCCGTTCACCGCCAACCGGGATTTCAAACAGGCCCCGCGCCTGGTGACCAAGAGTGAGGGTATGTATCTCTGGAACCAGAATGGCGAGCGTCTGATCGATGGCTCATCTGGCCTGTTCAATGTGGCCGCCGGTCATGGCCGGACAGAGATTGCTGAAGCAGTTTATGCACAGATGCTACAGAACGACTACACCGCCCCCTTCCAGCTTGGACAGCCCACATCCTTCGCCCTGGCATCCAAGCTGACCCAAATTCTGCCAGAACCCTTCAACCATGTGTTCTTCACAAATTCCGGGTCTGAGTCGATTGATACGGCCCTCAAAATTGCCATGGCCTATCATCGGGCAAAAGGCGACGGTCAGCGCACCCGTTTTGTGTCCCGTGAACGCGCCTATCACGGTGTGAATATCGGCGGAATCTCGCTGGCGGGTATGGTCCGGAACCGCGAAACCTTCTCTGGCGTGATGCCCAATGTGGTGATGATGCGCCACACCTGGGACCCGGAAGATCTCTTTGTCAGAGGTCAGTCTGAGAAAGGAGCGGAACTGGCAAACGACCTTCAGCGTCATTGTGAGACCTATGGCGGCAGCACGATCGCCGCGGTCTTCGTCGAGCCTGTCGCGGGGTCCACCGGCACGCTGGTTCCGCCAAAGGGCTATCTGAAGCGCCTGCGGGAAATCTGCGATCAGCACGGCATACTACTGGTCTTTGATGAAGTCATCACCGGTTTTGGCCGCATGGGAACCCCGTTTGCAGCCGACAAGTTCGAAGTGATGCCAGACATCATCACCATGGCAAAGGCCCTGACCAACGGTGCGATCCCGATGGGGGCCGTCGCCGTCGTCGACTCAATCTATGAGACAGTGACAGAGGCGGCTGCGGAAAACGCGATCGAGTTTTTCCACGGCTATACCTATTCCGGGCATCCGGCCGCCTGTGCCGCTGGCCTCGCTACGCTGCAGATCTATGAAGACGAAAAGCTCTTTGAGAAATCTGCTGCAATGTCCGATTACTTCCTGGACGCGATCTGGTCCCTGAAGGACCTGCCGGGCGTCAAGGATCTGCGCGGCATTGGCATGATGGCCGGCGTTGAGGTGCATCCACAGGATAGCAAACCGGGCATCCGCGGAAACGAGATGCAGAAAAAACTGTTCTGGAATGGCTGCCATGTGAAATGGACCGGTGACACGGCGATTGTCGCTCCCTCCATGATCGCAGAGCGCCATCATATCGACGAGATCGTGGACTGCCTGCGGAAAACAATCGCCGAAATCTGATCAAGAAGTTTACACGTCCATTGAACAGGCCGGTCACTGAGAGGTGGCTGGCCTTTCTCTATAGAGGCTTGGCTTTACGACCACAGCCCCTTCATAACCCGAAAGGCGCAATCGATATTAGGCTCTTGCCGGCGTTTTGCATGGGTGATGAAGCTGAGATTGGTCGGCACCTCAACAACATCATTCACCACAAGGCCATGGGCCTGTTTTTCGGCCAGCGCGATGGAGTCTCGGCACAGACACAGGCCAACCCCGGATCTGACCATGGCCAGCATCGAGGGTTCCTGATCGACCAGCGCCACCTGGTTTTGTGTAACACCGTGGCTTTCAAATATCCGCCCCAGAAGACGGTTATGAACTGAGGCATCCGGCGTGCCAATCCAGGGCAGCCTTGCCAATGCGCGCCAGTCACGCCCGATGATGCGGGCTTCCCAACCAGGTGGTCCGACCACCCAATAGGAAAAGCGGGCCAATTCCTGACTGGCGAACAATGGCTCATTCTCTAACGTTTCCGCAGACAGAAGGCGGTTCTGGCCTTCGACCTCCCCCAGGAAATAACCAACGTCAATTTCACCGCGCAATAGGCGTTGCGGGACGTCCCCGCTCATCCCGTGCATCAGTTCAGTTTCAAGTTCGGGGGCCTCTTCAACCAGCGCGCCCAGAAAACTGCCGAGGCGGGTAAAGCCCGGATCAATGATCGTCCCAATCCTCAACTTGCCGCGAATAGAGCCGGTCAAATGCCGGGCCGTCTGACCAAAATCCAGCAGAGCTGACAGTACCTGTTCCGCCTTGACGACCAGCGCGGCACCATCCCGGGTGAGCTCCAACCCGCTCGGTGTCCGGTTGAAGAGTGTCAAACCGGTTTCATCTGACAATCGCTTTAGCTGCAAGCTGACGGCCGGTTGCGTCAAATTCAGCACGTCAGAAGCCCGCGTTACATTGCCTTCCTGGGCAACGGTTACAAAGGCCTGCAAGGTCCGAAGGTCGATCATAGAGCGCATATTAATTTTACTTATAATGGTCTGCAGGATTTGTCATTGGATTTCTGTCCGAAAACCGCGCATGACAGGGAAACACTTATTTTGGAGGATATGGAACATGTCAGTGGCAGATATTGGGCATTATGTGAATGGCGGCGTTGTCGCCGGAACGTCAGGACGGACACAGGACGTCTTCAACCCCGCAACCGGCGCTGTTACAGGCCAGGTCGCATTGGCTTCAACCGAAGAAGTAGACGCCGCTGTCGCAGCTGCCCAGCAGGCTTTCCCGGCCTGGGCCGCCGTGCCGCCCATCCGCCGCGCCCGGATGCTGAACAAGTTCCTCGGCCTTGTGAATGAGAACAAAGACAAGCTGGCCCACGCGATCACCGCAGAACATGGCAAGGTTTTCACCGATGCCCAAGGTGAGGTTGAGCGCGGCATCGACATCATCGAATTCGCCTGTGGGATACCGCAATTGCTGAAGGGCGATTATACCGACCAGGTTTCCACCGGGATCGACAACTGGACCCTGCGTCAGCCGCTTGGCGTCGTTGCAGGCATTACCCCCTTCAACTTCCCGGTCATGGTTCCGATGTGGATGTTCCCTGTTGCGATCGCAGCCGGCAACACTTTCGTCCTGAAGCCGTCCCCTACGGACCCCTCAGCTTCACTACTATATGCAGAACTTATGAAGGAAGCTGGCTTCCCGGATGGTGTCTTCAACGTTGTTCAGGGGGATAAGGTTGCTGTCGATGCCCTGCTGGAAAACCCGGATGTGAAAGCAATCTCCTTCGTCGGCTCCACACCGATCGCCAACTACATCTACGAAACTGGTGCCCGCAACGGTAAGCGCGTGCAAGCTCTTGGCGGTGCGAAGAACCACATGCTGGTCATGCCTGACGCAGATCTCGAAAAAGCGGTCGATGCGCTGGTTGGTGCGGCCTATGGCTCTGCTGGCGAGCGCTGCATGGCCATTTCCGTTGCCACGCTGGTGGGTGACGTTGGTGACCGCATCGTTCCGATGATTGCGGAACGCGCCCAGGGTCTGAAGATCAAAAACGGTGTAGAGCTTGATGCCGAAATGGGCCCGATTGTTACCGGTGCTGCCCGTGACCGGATCACCGGCTATATCGAAAGTGGTGTTTCCGAAGGCGCTGAACTGGTTGTCGACGGCCGCGGCCATCAGGTCACCGGGCACAACAGCGGTTTCTGGCTGGGTGGTACACTCTTCGATCACGTCACGCCGGAGATGACGATCTACAAGGAAGAGATCTTTGGTCCGGTCCTGTCCTGTGTTCGCGTCGACAACTTTGCCCAAGGTGTAGAGCTGATCAACGCCCATGAATACGGCAACGGTGTCAGCCTCTTCACCCGCGACGGCAACGCCGCCCGCGAATTCGGTCGTCAGATCGAAGTCGGCATGGTCGGCATCAACGTTCCAATCCCTGTTCCGATGGCCTGGCACGGTTTCGGCGGCTGGAAGCGCAGCCTGTTTGGCGACATGCATGCCTATGGCGAAGAAGGCGTTCGCTTCTACACCAAGCAGAAGTCGATCATGCAGCGTTGGCCAGAAAGCATCGCAAAAGGTGCTGAATTCACCATGCCAGTCGCGCGCTAAGCGGTCGATGTAGAACCGTACCCCGCGCCAACCCATTTTGACGTCAGGAACAGGAACGACGCCATGTCAGAGGAAACATTTGATTATATTGTGGTTGGTGCGGGAACGGCGGGGTGCCTTCTGGCAAACCGATTGAGTCAGGACCCGGACAAACGGGTTCTGCTTCTCGAAGCGGGCAAACGGGATAACTACCACTGGATCCATATTCCAGTTGGCTATCTTTATTGCATCGGAAACCCCAGAACAGACTGGCTCTACAAAACTGAAGAGGAAGACGGCCTTAACGGACGCAGCCTCCTTTATCCACGGGGCAAAACACTGGGCGGCTGTTCCTCGATCAACGGCATGATCTATATGCGCGGTCAGGCACGGGACTATAATGCCTGGGCAAAGGTCACAGGCGAAGAGGCATGGAGTTGGGAAAACTCTATCGAAGACTTCAAGGCCCATGAAAGCCATTACCGGCTGGATAATGGTGAAGACCCGAAGACCGGCGACAACAGCCGCTTCTCGGATATGCACAGCAATTCCGGCGAGTTGCGGATTGAGAAACAGCGCCTGAAGTGGGACGTTCTGGATTCCATTGCTGAAGCAGCGGTGCAGGCCGGCATTCCGGAAACCGATGACTTTAACAGCGGCGACAATGAAGGCATCGGCTATTTCGAAGTGACGCAGAGAGATGGCTGGCGCTGGAATTCGTCCAAGGCGTTTCTGCGCCCGGCCAAAAACCGGCCAAACCTGACCATCTGGACGGAATCACAGGTCGAAAAACTGCTCTTCGAAACCGGTTCCGAGGGCAAACCGAAATGCGTCGGTGCGCAGATCCGTCAGGGCGGAAGCAGCCGTGTTGCAAAAGCCTCGGGTGAAGTTGTTCTGTCGGCTGGCGCCATCGGCTCCCCTCAAATCCTTCAGTTGTCCGGTATCGGCAATAGGGAAGAACTGAAGTCTCACGGGATTGAGACAGTAGCCGATGTGAAAGGTGTTGGGGAAAACCTGCAGGACCATTTGCAGATCCGTGCTGTCTTCAAGGTCTCCAATGCCAAGACACTCAACACCATTGCCAATTCCTGGTTTGGTAAGGCGATGATTGGTCTGGAATATGTCCTGACACGGTCCGGCCCGATGAGCATGTCGCCAAGCCAGCTTGGCGCTTTCACCAAGTCCGATCCGAGCCAGCCCTACGCAAACCTCGAATACCACATTCAGCCTCTCAGTCTGGGTGCTTTTGGGGAAGATCTGCACGACTTCCCGGCGTTCACAGCCTCGGTCTGCAACCTTAACCCGACCAGCCGTGGTACAGTGAAGATCAAGACAGGCAACTTTAAGGATGCCCCGGCAATCGCGCCTAACTATCTGACGACGGAGGAAGATCGCAAGATTGCCGCGGACAGCCTGCGTCAGGTCCGTGAAATTGCGGCACAGCCCGCACTGGCAAAATACCAGCCGGAGGAATGGAAGCCGGGCATCGAATTCCAGACGGATGAGGAATTGGCCAAATTGGCTGGTGACATTGCCACCACCATTTTCCATCCGGTCGGTACCGCCAAAATGGGAACAGAGGGCGACGAGATGGCGGTTGTTGACCCCCATCTTCGGGTTCGGGGTGTCGACGGGCTGCGTGTGGTTGACGCCAGCATCATGCCCACGATTACCAGCGGCAACACAAATGCCCCTACCCTGATGATCGCTGAAAAAGCAGCGCAATGGATCCGTCAAGGAGTCTGATTAATGGCCCCGAATTCCCTGTTACCCCTCGCCGGTGTCAAGGTTATCGACTTCGGGCAATATCTGGCGGGTCCAGCCGTTGCCATGATCCTGGCCGACCTCGGCGCGACCACGGTTCATATTGATCCCCCTGGCGGCCCGCTATGGGAAAGCCCGGCGAATGCGACCCTCAATCGGAACAAGATGATCGTCACAATCGATCTGAAAACCGATGAAGGGTTGGAACAGGCGCGCGCACTGATCGAAGAAGCCGACATTATTGTTGAGAGCTTTCGTCCCGGCGTGATGAGCCGATTGGGACTGGATCTTGAGGAACTGTGCAAGGAACGGCCAGAACTGATCACAATTTCCATTCCGGGATTTGCATCCAATGACGAATTGCGCAGGGAATGGAAAGCATACGAATCCGTCGTTGCCGCCTGTTCGGGCGTTTTTACGGATATGGGTCTGAACCGCGTCTTGATGGGGATCAACCCTAGCTTCTCCCCCCTGCCCCTGGCATCTGCCTATGGCACGATGCTAGCGGCCAGTGCAACGGTTCTGGCCCTGCAAGCGCGCGAACGCACCGGGCTGGGCGACCGTATTGAGGTGCCGCTTGCCGCCGCCGTGATGGAGGGGTTGTGCTACAATTCCATCAAGATTGAAGACTTCCCCACCCGCTACATGACGCAGCGTGAACAGGAAATCGAACGGCGGCGGATTGAAGGCCTGCCAATGAACATTCCCTATGACGATCTTCAGGAATTGCTGGATCCGTTCTACAGGAACTACAAATGCAAAGATGGCCGGATGTTCTATGTGGTTTGCCCAAGTCACAAGCATCACGCCATGCGCTGTCTGAAGACGCTCGGCATCTATGACGAACTTGTCGAAGAGGGCCTTGCCCAAGAAGACGACACCTATATTCCAACGTCGGAATGGAAATCCGATGTGTCGCTTGGCGTTTACCCATTGCCAAAATTCTGGGCCGACAAAATCGCCGCAAAGATGAAAGAGGTCTTTGCGACCAGAACTGCCAAGGAATGGGAACGCATCTTTGGCCGTGGAAAGTTCCCGGGCGCGCCGCAGCGCTGGTTGCAGGAATGGATCAATGACGACCATGCCGAGACAACCGGCCTGATGATTGAGGTCGAAGACCCTGAATTCGGCACCATGATCCAACCAGGCCCCATGGTCTGGTTGGAGGAAAGCGGTGAGGAAATGCTGACGCCGCAGCCCCGCCGCTGGGTCGAATTTGAAACCGCGTTGAAGACACTTTCCAACATGGAAACCAAACTACCCCGCGTTCGACAGAAAAATGCCCGGGATGGCTGGCTGGAAGGTGTGCGCATCCTCGACATGTGCAACGTGATCGCCGGCCCTCATTCCGTCGCCTATCTCGCACGATTTGGGGCGGAGGTGATCAAACTGGATCCCGCCAAACCATTCTATGATGCATGGAATACTGTCGTCTTCGGTCTTTCCCACATGCGCGGAAAGCAGAGTATTCTGGCCGATATCTCGTCCCCGGATGGACGCAAGGTATTTGAAGAACTGGTGAAATCCGTCGATGTCATTGTATGGAATGCGCCTGATCGCCAAGTGAAGGCAGTCGGCCTCGATGTTGAGGGTCTGCGCAAACTCAACCCCGATGCTGTCTTCTGCAAGCTCGACTGTTTCAGCGGCGTGCGGCATGGCCCCCGCACAAACTATCTGGGTTATGATGATCTGGTGCAAGCGACCACCGGCATCATGTTGCGCTTTGGCGGATCAATGGACACACCAGAAGAACACGCCCATGTCGGCACCATTGACGTGATGTGCGGATTTGGTGGGTCCCTTGGCATCGCAACAGCGCTCTACCAGAAACTCAAGACCGGTCGCGTCGGTCGGCCCAGAACCTCGCTATCCGCTCTTAGCGGCCTGGCCCAATTGCCTTTCTGTTACGACTATGAGCGGCGCCCGCTTTTTGATGAACCCGCCGGGCAAGAGGTCAATGGCTATGACGCGTTGACCCGCTTCTATTACACCTCGTCCGATCGCTTTATCCTGCTCAGCGCCTATGAGCATGATGTGCATCGCTTTGAACAGGTCGAAGGCCTGGAAGGCTTCAGTGAGGTTCCTGAAGAAGAACGCAATGTCTTTCTGGCGAAAGCGTTTATGGAGGCACGAGCGAGCGACTGGGTCGAGCGCCTGCAGGCCGCCGATATTGGTGCGGCGATCTGCGAGAATATCGAAACTTTGCGCGCCTATAACGCACGGCCAGCTGACAACACGCCAGGGACAGATCGCGGAAGTTATTCTTTTTCCATCTATGAAGACCATCCGAGTGGGCATACGATCACCCAGCTGGACCCCTATGCAGTTCGCCCGACGCGCGGCAAGGTATCGGCCCTGTCATCGGCAGAGAAGTATGGTGCATCGACGCGTACGGTCCTGAAGGACATGGGATATTCCGCGGATGAGATTGATGTGATGATCGAAAACGGGGCTGTCAGTGAAAGTTGGGGTGAGGTCTACCTGCCCCACTAATTTACCTGACAAACAGCGAAGGGATGGCATTATAGCGGCACAAATTGTGAGGCCTCTGCAATGAATCTTCTCTTTCTCCCCGGCGATGGTATTGGACCGGAAATCTCGGCTGCAACGCGACGCGTTCTGGAAGCGCTCAACACCCAGCTCGGTCTAGGCCTGTCCTTTTCAGAAATGGCGATTGGCTTTGCTGCACTTGACGAACACGGCACAACTATTCCGGAATCCGTGATCGATGCCGCCAAGGCCACCGATGGCGTGGTCTTGGGACCAGTTTCTCACAATGCCTATCCACCCGTTGCCGAGGGGGGCCGGAATCCGTCCGGTGTGTTGCGTAAGGAACTGGACCTTTTTGCCAATATTCGTCCGGCCAAGAGTCACCCGGCCTTGACCCGTCCAATTGCGGCACCCGTCGATCTGATTGTCGTTCGGGAAAATCTTGAAGGGTTCTATGCCGACCGTAACATGCATCAGGGTGGCGGTGAATTCATGCCGGAACCGGGCGTCGCGCTGGCCATGCGCAAGATAACGGCCTCTGGCTCAGCACGGATTGCTAAGGCCGGTTTCGATCTGGCAAAGACCCGGCCCGCAAAGAAAGTAGCCGCCATCCATAAAGCCAATGTCATGCGCCTGACCGACGGAGTATTCCTTGAGGCGACACGGGAACAGGCAGCATTGCATCCCGAGATCGAGTATGAGGAGGTTCTGGTCGATGCGGCAGCCGCCCTTCTGGTGCGGGATCCGTCCCGGTTCGATGTGATTGTCACGACCAATATGTTTGGCGACATTCTCTCCGACCTGGCCTCAGAAATGGCAGGTGGGTTGGGCCTTGCCGCTTCCCTCAATCAAGGGCCGGTCAACGCACTGGCTCAGGCGCAACATGGATCGGCACCCGATATTGCGGGACGGGACCTTGCCAATCCGGTTTCCCTGATCGGCTCTGCCGCAATGCTGCTGCGCCATCTGGACATGAAGGAAGCTGCTGAGCGGATTGAGAAAGCTGTTTCAGCAACGCTCGATGATCCCGATACCCGCACCATAGATCTGGGCGGACCATTGGGAACGCAAGCCTTTACAGAGGCTGTCGTCGAAAACATGCGTGCCTGAACCGCATCTAGTCCGGTCGCAAGAGGAAACGTGCCACGATTGGCGCACCCAGAATCACCAACAAAATGCGGGTCAGATGATGGGTGATAACAAAGCCCAGATCCGCCCCGGCAACGATTGCCAGCACAGTCATCTCCGCCTGCCCTGCAGGCGCGAAAGCCAGAAAGGACTCAACCGGATCAGCTAATCCCAACCGGGTGACAGACTCGGTTATCGCTGCAGCAAGGGCGGCAAGCACTGCAACAAAGAGCGTCCCTGACAGTACATCATGGCGGAGTTCCTGAGTGGTCACGCCAACATATTTCACGCCAACGCTCATCCCGATCAGAAATTGGGCGACATAAAGCGCCTCGGCCGGTGGCCGCATGTGAATGATGTCACCAAGCGATAAAGCCGCTGTCAGG
Source organism: Alphaproteobacteria bacterium (assembly GCA_963691885.1). Lineage (GTDB taxonomy): Bacteria > Pseudomonadota > Alphaproteobacteria > UBA8366 > Aestuariispiraceae. The sequence goes on along the minus strand of OY829843.1, from coordinate 3,603,830 downwards.
ATCAGAGGGCCAATGATTGCAGCACCGAACAACCCGATCTTTTCCCCTCCCTTCCAGCCGACAAGTCCAGCCACCACCATAATGGCAAGTTCATGGACAGGTATCTCTGACGCCGGTTGTCCAATCGCATTGGTCAGCTCAACCCCGTACCAACCCGTCAGAACAAAGGGGGCGAGCGTGATGAAGATCAGCACGCGGGTCGCATGGATCAGTGAGAGCGTTCGAACATTTGCGCCCGCAGCCTCCCCAAAGATCAACATATCGGAAAGCCCGCCGGGCATAGCGGCATAATAAGCCGTGGTGCGGTCATATTTGCAGAAATACCGAAAATACGGGACGCCAATCGCCGCGATCACCGCGACATAGACAGGAACCAGGGCAACTGTCCCTGCCATCTGCGGAAGCCGTTCCAGGACCATCGGCGTCACTGAGGCACCGATTGCCACCCCAAGAATGGCCCGTGCGCTGACAGAGACCTGCCCCAGACCTTTGAGTTTCAATCCAAAGAGCGCCGCCACGAGACACCCCGCCATCGGTCCGAACAACATCGGCAATGGAAAGTTGATCAAATAGAAGAGACCGGCGCCAAATGCCGCAATTGCAACTGTCAGGGTTCGTTGTCGGACGGTCTCGGACAAAATCTCTTCCGATCAAGGATGTGCGCAAGAGGCACACGGCCATGTGACATGGTTAAGGGGTGAATTATATTCGCCCGAACCGAATCCTGTGACAAGGTGGACCCGGCGGCAAATGCCGTCTCATCCTCAAACAACCTATGAACCGGGACGCTTTTGACCAACTCCCCAGACAGCACATCCCTGATCAGGATCTGGATCGGCTTTATCGCCATGTGCCTGGGCATGTTCATGGCCATTCTGGACATTCAGATTGTTGTCACCTCGCTGCCAGCAATCAGCGCCGCCCTTGATATTCCAGCCGATCAGATGAGTTGGGTCCAGACCGCCTATCTGATTGCGGAGGTGATCGCGATCCCGCTGACGGGCTTTATGACCCGCGCCCTCGGCCTCCGCGGTCTGTTCCTGATCGCGCTGTCGGTCTTTACGCTGGCGTCATTTGCCTGCGCCCAGGCCTATGATTTTCAAAGCCTGATCATTGCCCGCACAGTTCAGGGGTTTGCCGGCGGATCTCTGATCCCGCTCGTATTCTCGGCCGTTTTTTTGATGTTCCCGGTTCGGCAACAGGCTGCTGCAACCACCATCGCCGGGGCCCTTGCAGTGCTCGCCCCAACACTGGGACCGACCATCGGTGGCTATATTACACAGACCTATGACTGGTCCTGGCTTTTCCTCGTAAACATCGGGCCCGGTATTCTCTCTCTGCTGATCGCGGCCCTCTGCATCGCCCGGCAACCCGCAGACCGGTCAATTTTCAAACAGATGGACTGGCTGGGCGTGTTGTTCCTGGCGCTCAGTTTGACCGCGCTGGAAATCGGTCTGAAGGAAGGCCCAAAACAGGGCTGGTTCACCTCCATCCCCCTGACCCTGATCGCCATTTGTTTGGTCGCTGCCATATTGTTCATCCGTCAGGGTTTGAACCGCAAACCTCCCCTTGTGCACATTCGGTTATTCAGTGAAGGGTCTTTCGCGCTTGCCTGTGCATTGAGTTTTCTGTTCGGAATCGGCCTGTTTGCCTCGGTCTATTTGATGCCGGTCTTTTTGGGGCTGGTCCGTGGCATGAACCCGCTAGAAATCGGTCTTATCATGCTGGTGACCGGTGTCGCCCAATTGATCACTGCGCCAATCGCCGTGCAGCTTGAGTTAAGGGTCGACGCCCGGCTGCTTTCGGCCCTTGGATTTGCGGGATTTGCGATCGGCCTGGGTATGAGTGGCTTTCAGACGGCAGAGACAGGGTTTGACGAAATGTTCTGGCCGCAGATCGTCCGGGGCGTCTCCATCATGTTCTGCCTGCTGCCGCCCACCAGGCTTGCCTTGGGACATCTGTCGGAAGAGCGCGTCGCCGATGGCAGCGGCTTGTTCAACCTGATGCGAAATCTCGGCGGTGCCATTGGTATCGCTTTGGTGGATACCGTCCTTTGGCAACGCACCCCGCATCATGGCGAAGCACTGGCAAAGCGTGTTTTGGCTGGGGACGCAGATGCCGCTCTACAGGTCGGGATACCGCCTGCCATGGTCCCCCCGCCCGGCACGCCCATCGACGAGGCGACGATGGCCATGGTCCGGCCAATGTTTGAAAAAGCAGGGCTGGTAGAGGCGGTCAATGAGGCCTGGTTGCTGATTTCACTTCTGACCGTTATAGGCCTCCTGCTCATTCCGCTGACCGCTCGATGGACAGGGTCACCCAAGTGACTGGGTATAAATCGCCAGTTCTTTACCGTGATAGATACCGCTCTTGAAGAACGTGAAACCTGTCTTGTCGGCAACCCGATGTGAGCCCTTGTTTCGGGAGTCGATGATGCAGACCACATCCTTTTCCGATAGGGCTCCCGCCGCCCAGTCCAGCATGCCCTTCACCACTTCTGTCGCGATGCCCCGCCCTTGTGCAATAGGCCCCAGAACCCAGCCCGTTTCCGGCGTCCCGATCATAAAGGGATCAATTCCCCGGTGGTAATCCGCAAAGCCGGTTTCGCCCAGAAACGCCCCGGTCTCACGATCTTCAACAACCCAATATCCATAGCCCATCACATGCCAATGGCCGATATAGCGCAGAAATCGGGTCCAGGCCTCTTCCTCTGTCGCTGGTTTTCCGTGAATGAAGCGATAAACCTCCTCAGTCTGCCAGAGCTTCAACACGTTCGGGAAGTCATCAGGACCATGCACGCGAAGGCGGGTGCGTTCGGTCTCCAGAACAGGCACATCAAACATCATTGTTCCTCACAAACTTTAGACCCTTTGCCGACCGGCACTGGGCGTCATACCAAACTCTCTTAGATAGGCCCGTGTCATAGCACTCGCATTCTGATACCCGGATCTGATGGCGATCTCTGAAACGGGAAGGCTGGTATTTTCCGCCAATTGCCGGGCAAGGGCCAGCCGCAAATGACGATAGACCCTAGCGGGCGGTGCCCCGAATTCAGCCTTGAACCGCCGTTCCATCTCCTTCCCATTCCAATCCAGATTGCGGGCAATCTCGGCGACGCTCAGCGGTTCTTCAAGATTTTCCTGCATCATTGTATAGGCCAGTCCAACCAGTTCGGTGGGGCGTGGGGCAGTATCCGTGGATCCCCGGCCTTCGGCCATGAAGAGTGCTGCCACATCAAGGCGTAAGCCAACCCCATGCGCCTCGCTGATCAGCGTCAACACCAGATCAAAAGCGGTCATCGCGCCGCCGCAGGTAATACGTTTGCCATCAATGACAAACCGCTCTCGTTGTACATCGACATCCAGAAACCGTTCCGAAAAACTGTCGATCACATCCCAATGGATTGTTGCCTTGTGACCGTTGAGGGCGCCTGCCTCCGCCAGCAACCAGGCTCCCGTATCCAGACCGACAACCCTTTGAAAACGTCGACTGGCCTGCCCCAATGCGGAGCGGATCCTGGCGGACCCAAACTGTCGGAATGAATAGCTGGAGATGACGAACAGAAACTCCCCCTTACTGCCCGTGCTCAATGGTCCATCCGGAACAACGGTCAGCCCGCTACTCGACGAAACCGCCTCACCGTCAACCGTGCTCAACCGCCACTTATAGAGCGCTCGGTTGGCCAGGGTATTTGCCGCGCGAAACGGCTCCAAGGCATTGGCCAGACAATGGTTGGAAAACTGGTCAAACAGCAAAAACTCAATCTCGGCCGGTTTTTCTTGAGCGCTTGTCGATTTCTGCATGAATTTTGTCTAACACTGCATACCCCCTCAAAACAAGGGGCTTACACTTTGCGCCGAAAAAACGCCGGGAGGACACCAATGCCATTAACCATGAACCAAGAGGTTTTCATCACCTGTGCCGTAACAGGCTCCGGAGGTACCCAGAACCGCAGCCCGCACGTCCCCCGCAGCCCGGAACAGATCGCTAACAGCGCCATTGAGGCGGCCAAGGCGGGCGCGGCCATCGTCCACTGTCATGTCCGCGATCCAGAGACCGGCGCGCCCAGTCGGGACCCGAAAATGTTCCGCGAGGTGACCGGCCGGATCCGTGATGCAGAGGTCGATGTCGTCCTCAATCTGACGGCTGGCATGGGCGGTGACATGGTGTTCGGCCCGACTTCGGCCCCCCTTCCCCTGGGTCCTGGTACCGATATGGCCAGTGCCGAAGAACGCATGGAACATGTCGCAGACTGCCTCCCGGAGATCTGCACCCTTGATTGCGGCACGATGAATTTTGCCGAGGCGGATTATGTCATGACCAATACGCCCGGTATGCTGCGGGCGATGGGTCAGATGATGACCGATCTGGGTGTGCGGCCAGAGATTGAGGCCTTTGACACCGGCCATCTCTGGTTTGCGAAACAACTGGTCAAGGAAGGCATCCTCGACAGCCCGGCCATGGTGCAGCTCTGTATGGGGGTTCCCTGGGGCGCACCCGACGACATGAACACATTCATGGCCATGGTCAACAATATACCTGAAGACTGGACATGGTCAGCCTTTTCGCTGGGACGAAACGAGATGCCCTATGTCGCCGCTGCAACGCTGGCAGGCGGTAACGTTCGTGTCGGTCTGGAAGATAACCTCTGGCTTTCCAAAGGTGTCCTTGCGACAAATGAGAGTCTTGTCCAGCGGGCGGTCACGATCATTGAGTCCATGGGTGCCAGGGTGATCGGCCCGGATGAAGTTCGCAAGAAACTGAACCTGACCAAGAGGGCCCCGCGATGATGCGTGCAGCCATCATCGGCGGCGGCGTGATCGGCGGCGGTTGGGCAGCCCGGTTTCTGTTAAACGGCTGGGACGTTTCGGTTTTTGACCCGGACCCGCAGGCAGAACGCAAGATCAACGAAGTTATGGCCAATGCGCGGCGATCCCTTCCGGGCCTCAGCGAACACAAGCTTCCTGAGGAAGGCATGCTTCAATTTTGCAGCACAATTGCCGAGGCCGTCACGGATGCCGCCTGGATTCAGGAAAGCGTGCCTGAACAACTGCCGATCAAGCACAAGGTTATGGCCGATATTCAGACCCATTGCCTGCAGGAAGCGGTCATCGCCTCCTCCACGTCAGGGTTCAAACCCTCGGAACTGCAAGAGGGTGCCAAGCGACCGAAACAGATCTGTGTCGCCCATCCGTTTAATCCGGTCTATTTGCTGCCCCTGATCGAGCTCGTCGGGCATGAAAGCACCCTGGACCAGGCCGCTCTGATCCTGACTGATCTGGGTATGAAGCCCCTCAAAGTACGCAAGGAAATTGACGCGCATATCGCAGACCGGTTCCTGGAGGCGGTCTGGCGTGAAGGCCTTTGGCTGATCAAAGACGGTATTTCGACCACCCAGGAAATCGACGACGCCATCCGGTTTGGTTTCGGGCTGCGTTGGGGGCAGATGGGATTGTTTGAGACCTACCGGATTGCGGGTGGCGAAGAGGGTATGGCCCATTTCATCCGGCAGTTCGGCCCCTGCCTTTCCTGGCCCTGGACCAAATTGATGGATGTGCCTGACCTGACGGAGGAGTTGATCGGCCAGATTTCCGATCAATCAGACGCGCAATCGGGCATGCACAGTATTCGCGAACTGGAACGCATCAGGGACGACAATCTGGTGGCCATGATGCGTGCCCTGAAAGGCCGGGATTGGGGTGCAGGAGAGATCCTGAACCAGCATGATGCACGCATAAAGCCCAGCATCGCCGAAGACACCTCTCAACCGCTGACCGTTATAGAGCGATCAATCCCGATCGACTGGACGGATTACAACGGCCATATGAATGAGAGCCGATACGGCCAGCTCTTCTCGGACGCGGCGGACGCAATTATGGTGCTGGTCGGTGCGGATCCCGACTATATCGAAAGCGGGTATAGTTATTTCACTGTCGACAATCATATCCGGTATCTAAGCGAGTTAAACGCCGGGGATCAGGTCAGCGTCACAACCCAGGTTCTGGAAGGTCGCGGCAAGAAACTGCGTCTGTTCCACCGTGTTTTTGATCAGGAGGGCACGCTTGCCTCCACCTGCACCCAGATGCTGATCCATGTCAGCCTGGAAACCCGTCGCTCGTGCGACCCCCTGCCTGATGTGCTGGCCGCTGTCGAAGACCTTGCCGCGGCCCAGGACCAACTGCCAACCCCAGACGGCGTGTAACAGGAGTATGAAATGCAATTCGGCCTTACCCAGGAACAGGACATGATCGTTTCGACAGTGCGCAGCTTTGTCGAAAACGAGATCTACCCGCATGAAGCACTGGTCGAAAGCACGGGCGAAGTCCCCCAAGAGATTGCGCAGGATATCAAGCAAAAGACGATTGATCTGGGTTTCTATGCCTGCAACTTCCCGGAATCTGTCGGCTGTGCCGGACTAAGCCATCTCGACTTCGCGCTTGTCGAGCGGGAGTTGGGACGCGGCAGCATGGCCCTGAACCATTTCTTTGGCCGTCCCCAGAACATTTTGATGGCCTGTGAGGGTGACCAGATCGAACGCTATCTCATGCCAGCCGTTCGCGGTGAAAAGATGGACGCGCTTGCCATGACGGAACCGGGCGCGGGTTCGGATGTGCGCGGTATGACCTGTTCTGCAAAGCCGGATGGCGACGACTGGATCCTGAACGGAACCAAGCACTTTATTTCAGGGGCAGACCATGCCGATTTTCTGATCGTCTTTGTGGCAACTGGCGAAGACCAGACGCCGCGCGGACCCAAGAAGCGGATCACCACCTTTCTGGTTGATCGGGGGACGCCCGGTTTCACAATCCGGGAGGGGTACAAGTCTGTTTCCCATCGCGGCTACAAGAACATGATCCTGGAATTTGACGATTGCCGCCTGCCCGCTGGACAGGTTCTGGGTGAGGTGGACGGCGGTTTTGCCGTGATGAACGAATGGCTCTATGCGACGCGAATCACGGTGGCCACGATGTGTGTCGGGCGGGCCCGCCGCTGTTTTGATCTCGCGCTCAATTATGCCGCCGACCGCAAACAGTTTGGTCAGGCCATTGGCAAGTTCCAGGGGGTCAGTTTTCAGATCGCCGATATGATCACCGAGATCGATGCAGCCGACTGGCTGACCCTGGCAGCCGCCTGGCGGCTGGATCAGGATCTGCCCGCCAATCGCGAGATTGCCAGCGCCAAACTCTATGCCTCAGAGATGCTGGCCCGGGTGACGGATGCAACGCTGCAGGTCTTTGGCGGTATGGGGTTGATGGATGATTTCCCTGTCGAGCGGTTCTGGCGTGACGCCAGGGTTGAGCGGATCTGGGATGGTACATCGGAAATCCAGCGCCATATCATCAGCCGCGACCTCTTGCGACCACTTGGCGCCTAGGCACTGCCTGTATGAACGAGAACCTGGAACGATTGCTGCGTCCCAAAGCTCTCGCTGTTATTGGCGGCGGGATCTGGTGCCGTTCGGTGATCGCACAGTGTCAGAAAATCGGCTACAAGGGCAATATCTGGCCCGTGTATCCAACAAAGGATCAGATTGCCGGACTGCCCGCATTCAAGAATGTCCGTGACTTACCCGCAGCACCGGATGCCAGTTTCATTGGCGTCAACCGGTTCGCCACGATTGATATCATCCAGGCCCTGAAGGAAAAAGGCGCCGGTGGAGCCGTGTGCTTTGCCAGTGGTTTTCGCGAGACCGGCGGCGAAGATGGCAACAGCCTGCACGACCAGTTGATTGAAGCATCTGGTGACATGGCCATATTAGGGCCAAACTGCTATGGCTTTCTCAACTATCTGGACGGAGCCCTGCTATGGCCGGATCAGCATGGCGGTGAGATTGTCCAGAGTGGCGTCGCCATCCTCACCCAATCCTCAAACATTGCGATAAACCTGACGATGCAGGCGCGTGGCCTGCCACTGGCCTATATCATCACGACGGGCAATCAGGCGCGCGTTGATCTGGCACAGATCGCAGAACAGGTTGCTGAGGACCCAAGAGTCACCGCAATAGGGTGTCATATCGAGGGGTTTGGTGATCTTGAAGCCTATGAGAGCCTGTCCCGAACGGCACGGAATTTGGGCAAACCGGTTGTAATCCTGAAAGTCGGGCAGTCCAGCCAGGCACAAACCGCAACGATCTCTCACACAGCGAGCCTTGCCGGCAGCGATGCGGGGGCCGATGCCCTGATCAGACGTCTGGGTTTTGGCCGGGCCAAGAGCATACCGGATTTGCTGGAGACGCTGAAACTGCTGCATGTTACCGGGCCATTGGAGAATACCCAGGTTTCGTGTCTTAGCTGTTCCGGTGGCGAGGCCAGCCTTTCGGCCGATACCGGCATGGCCAAAGGGATCACCTTCCCTCCACTAACAGATGCACAGGATCAGCAATTGGCCAGCGTGCTGGGACCGTTGGTCGCGCGCGCAAACCCGCTCGACTATCACACTGATATCTGGCGCAACGAGGCAGCAATGACACAGGTGTTTAGCACCATGGCTGTCGAGCACGTCTCCATGACCACGATCGTCCTCGACTTTCCGCGCATGGACCGATGTGATGCCGCCGAATGGGACATTGCCATCGATGCGATTGAAAATGCAGCCAAGCTGACGGGGCGTCGTTTCGCGGTTGTAGCCTCCATGCCCGAAAACCTGCCAGAACCAATCTGTAAGCGGCTGGTCAATTCGGGGATCACTCCCTTCCTGGGATTGGACGAGGCATTCGCGGCGATCCAGATTGCAGGAACACTCGGGCAATCCTCAAATCCGGACCCTGTCTTAAAAACCGGTGCAAGTTCGAGCACGGGTCGTACCTTATCCGAAGATGCCTCTAAGCAGGCACTGGCGGAAAAAGCACTGGCGACGCCCAAAAGAGTTTCGGCCACCACACCTGAACTGGCCGGACAGGCAGCAGATTGTATCGGCTACCCCATGGTCGTTAAAGGCGAAGGTATCGCCCGTAAATCTGACAGGGGGGCGGTTGCCCTGAACCTGGTCGATAGAAATTCAGTCATCGACGCGGCCAGCGCCATGCCGACAGAGCGGTTTCTGGTTGAAGAGATGATCACTGACGGCATTGCCGAGCTGTTGATCGGGATCGTCCGTGACGAAGCCCATGGGTTTGTGCTGACCATAGCGGCCGGTGGCATTTATACGGAAATACTCTCTGATCGCACCTCGCTTCTTGTGCCCTCGCGCCGAGAGGACATTCTTGAAGCACTCAACAGTTTAAAGATCGCCCCAGTTTTGCACGGCTTTCGGGGCAAGCCCGGGATAAGCATGGACGCTGTCATTGATGCCGTGATGGCCCTGCAGAACTATACCGTTGAAAATGCCAATCACCTGCTCGAAGTTGAGGTAAATCCCCTGGTTTGCACAACTGATCGTGCGGTTGCGGTGGATGCTCTGATCCGAATGGAGGAATAAGTCATGGACGAACCAATTCACATCAAGCGCGAGGGCGGTGTTTTTGAACTCACGCTCAACCGCCCAAAAGCAAACGCAATCGATCTGAAGACCAGCCGTCTTATGGGGGATGCCTTCGCGGAATTCCGGGATGATCCAGAGCAGCGCGTCGCGATCATCCGGGCATCGGGCGAAAAGTTTTTTTGCCCTGGCTGGGACCTGAAGGCAGCCGCCGACGGGGACGCGGTAGATGGCGATTACGGTGTTGGTGGCTTTGGGGGGCTGCAGGAATTGCCCAATCTAAACAAGCCGGTCATCGCGGCGGTCAACGGAATCTGCTGCGGGGGTGGACTAGAACTCGCGCTTTCAGCGGATATCATCCTCGCCTCCGATACGGCCAGCTTCGCCTTGCCGGAAATCCGGTCCGGGACACTGGCCGATGCCGCCTCCATCAAACTGCCAAAGCGTATCCCCTATCACATCGCAATGGAAATGCTGCTGACCGGGCGGTGGCTGGATGTGGAAGAAGCGCATCGATGGGGATTTGTGAACCAAATCCACAGTCTTGATACCCTTCATGACAAGGCCTGGGAAATGGCCCGTCTGCTCGCCTCTGGCCCGCCCCTGGTCTACGCCGCGATCAAGGAAGTTGTGCGGGATGCAGAGGGGGAACGCTTTCAGGATACAATGAACCGGACAACAAAACGCCAATTGCCGACCGTTGATATACTCTATGGATCGGAAGACAATCTGGAGGGTTTCAAGGCCTTCGCAGAAAAGCGCGATCCCGTCTGGAAGGGGAAGTAATCGATCAGGCCGGGACCGTTTCGAACAGCTCCTGCCAGCGGTGACACGCAACCTGATGCTCCGGCGCGGCCGATGCCAATTGCGGTTCCTCAGAACGGCATTGATCGGTCGCATGGGGACAGCGCGTGTTAAACTTGCAACCCGGCGGCGGATCCGTCGGGCTTGGTATTTCGCCCTCCAGTCGTTGGGCACGGCCCGTATCATCAGGGTCGAGGCTTGGGATCGCGGAGAGCAGAGCCTTGGTATAGGGATGGCGTGGTGCCGTAAACAGGGACCGTGTCGGCGCGGTTTCCACCAGCCGTCCCAGATACATCACCGCGACATGGTCACAGGTATGCGCAACAACGCTGAGATCATGACTGATGAACAGAAAGGTGAGGCCAAGCTCCGCCTGCAATGACTTCAGAAGGTTCAGAACATCGGCCTGAATTGAGACGTCCAGCGCGGCCACGCTTTCATCGGCAACAACAAATCTGGGATTTGCAACGAGTGCCCTTGCAATCGAAATGCGCTGGCGCTGACCGCCTGAAAAGGCATGGGGGAAACGGCGCAGATGTTCCAGGTTCAAACGGCATTTCGCCGCGATCTCCCGCACTCTGGCATCGGTCTCTTCCCGTGTCGTGGTTATCCCCATAACCTCCAAAGGTTCTGCAATGATATCGCGAACTGTCATCCGGGGACTAAGCGCGGCATAAGGATCCTGAAAAATCAATTGCGCGCGTTTGCGGTAGTCTTTCAATTCGGTCTTGGTCAGCTTGGCCAGATCGTATTGAACTTCACCATCTTTATACCCGACATAGCCATCGCTGATCGGGGCGGCCCGCAGTAGCGCACGACCAAATGTCGTCTTGCCCGAACCGCTCTCACCCACCAGCCCGAAGAATGAACCGCGGGGAATACTGAGAGAGACTTTTTCCACTGCCCGCACAACCGGCTTTGGACCGAACAGAGATCCCCCGATCGGGTAATGGACCGAGAGTTGGTCGGCCTCTATTACAAAATCAGACATCAGACGCCCCCTCCCCCAGCGACAAGACAGGCGGCAGAATGACCGGCACCAAAATTACGACGGGTTGGAACCTGTTGCGCACAGGCGGGTTCTGCCATCGGACATCTCGTATGAAAAACACAGCCGGTCGGTCGTTCCAGCGGGCTTGGGATGTCGCCCGGCACCGGTATTAGCGGAGCATCCAGGTCATCAAGTCGCGGCAGCGCCTTCAACAGCCCCTGGGTATAGGGATGGATCGGATTTCTGATCACATCGCGCACCGCACCATATTCAACCAGTTTACCCAAATACATAACGGCCACCTTGTCGGCGGTCTGCGCAATGACGCCAAGATCATGGGTGATGAAAACAATCCCCATCCCGTATTCCCTGACCAAATCCTTCATCAGATCGATCACCTGCGCCTGGATCGTCACGTCCAGCGCCGTTGTCGGCTCGTCCGCAATCAACAGTTTCGGATTGGTCGAAAGGGCCATTGCGATCATCGCCCGCTGCCGCATCCCGCCGGAAAGCTGGAACGCATATTGATCGAAACGGCGGCGCGCATCGGAAATACCAACCCGGGCCAACATCTCAATCGACCATTCCTTCGCCTCTTTCTTGGAGATTTTCTTGTGCAGGACCAGTTGTTCCACCATCTGGTCTCCAATGGTAATGGCAGGCGCGAAACTGGCCATCGGTTCCTGAAAGATCATTGAAACCGAGCCACCCCTGACAATTTCCATCTCGCGGGAGGTCTTCAGGGAAAAGACATCGACAGGACCATCGGGCAGCGTCAAAGCAATCCGACTTTCATCGCCATAGACCGCATTCTCGGGATTCAGTTTCATAATGGATTTCGCCGTCACAGATTTCCCTGATCCGGACTCCCCGACGAGGCCCAAAACCTCGCCCGCTTCCACGCCGAAAGAGACGTTATCAACGGCTGTCACCAGACCTTCATCGGTCTGAAATTGCAGCGTCAGATTATCGACAGAAAGCAAACTCATTTCTTGGTACTCGAATAGGGGTCGGCTGCATCGCGCAATCCGTCGCCCACAAACACAAAGGCCATGACAAGCGCCACGAAGAAGATGACCGGGATGAATTCCCATTTATAGTTCAGCAAAACGTCGGCTTCAGAAACCGACTGCAGCATCACACCCAATGAGTTCACCGGCTCCTTCAACCCAAGCCCGATGAAGCTGAGCGCTGTTTCCGAGAGCACCATATAGGGAAAGGAGATCACCAGATCGACGATGATGTAAGAGGTGAAGCTCGGCAGCAGGTGACGGCGGATAATATGTCCCGATGACGAACCGCAGAGCTGTGCGGCCAACACATATTCCTGGTTCCGCTCACTCAACAAATGAGTGCGGACACGCCGCGCCAGGGTCGGCCAACCAATTAACCCCAGAATGCAGGAAATGAAGAAGAACCGTGTCTCAGACGACCATTCATCAGGCACAAAGGCGGCCAGTGCCATGAATAACGGAATGGCAGGTACCGTTCGAATGGCATCGGTTATCATCTGCAGGACCGAGTCGATCCACCCACCGAAATAGCCCGCTACACCGCCGATCAACAGTGCAAGCACAAACGAAATAACAACCCCGATCGTGCCCACCGCAAGGGATGTGTAGACCGCGTGTAATGTCCGACTGAAAATGTCCTTGCCCGTACCATCGGTTCCGAACAGGTGAATGCCGCCGTCATCAATACCAAAGAGATGCGTGGTAAAGGAAAATCCATTGAAGCGGACCTCATTCTTCTCACCGGGCAGGTCAAAAGAGAAGGCTGCGTATTTGTATTCCCAGCCCTGAACAAAGAACTGAAGGTAACGCCGCTCCTCTATGTTGATGGTGGTCTCGAAGCGCAGGGTCTTCAGGTTCCTCTTGCGCTCAACCCCATGCAGGAAAGGACGCATCGAACAGCCATTGTGATCACAGAACATCGGGATCTGCGGCGCGCCATTCCGGTAATCTTTGTCAGCCCCCGCAATCGTCGGGTCATAGGGCGAGAGGAATGGCGCGAAGATACCGGTCAGGATGAGCAGCAACAGGACCGTCCCCGCGATCATGGCAGACCGGTTCTTTTTGAAACGTGCCCAGATCAGCTGCCCTTGGGACGCGGTGAAATACGCCTCTTTCCGGGCTTTTTCCTCACCACTCAATTCAGGTCCGGATGACGGGTTTGCAGTCGTGTCAGTCATAATCCTATCCCATCACCGAACTGCGGATCCTGGGATCCAGTATTGAAAGCAGAACATCGGTCACGAAGTTCAGGGAAACGATAGAGGCGGTCAGCAGAAAAATGATTGCCCCCGCCAATTGCTGATCATTGGACCGCGCCAGCGCCTCAATCAGCAAGGCACCGGAATCTGTCAGGACCAGGATCAGGGCAACCACCGGCAACTCATTAAAAATACGGTTCAGGTCAAAGCCCAGTGAATTGATGATCGGGGCAAGCGCATGTCTTGCCGGATAGCGCCACAGCAGTTTCCCGCCGGATATCCCTCGTGCGGCGGCGGCAGTCACATAAAGCTTGCCGATCTCGTCCGACATCAATGCCCGAACGGTTTGCAGGGCAAAGGCCGTCGCGGACCAGCCCAGAATGAAGATTGGCAACCAGGCCCGGCTGAGGAAATCCATTACCCGGTCCCAGGACCATTCAGCATCCCGGTATTCCTTGGAAAACAATCCGGTCAGGCTGTCGCCAAAAAACACAGTTGAAGCCAGCATGATCATGAGAGCCAGCAGGAAGTTCGGCATGGCCAGACCGAGATAGCTGACAAAACGAAGGGTGTTGTTCAACACGGCGTTCTTGGAGGTGGCAGCAACGATGCCAACAGGAACGGCAATTGCGTAGGCCAGAATAAGGCTGGTCAGGCAAAGACCCAGGCTGATCCAGAACTTGTCTTTGAGCAATTGATTGATCGGCACGCGCAAGATGCAGCTGTCACCGAAATCGCCGTGAATGAAGACGTTGCCAACCCAGCTGGCCCAACGCTGAATAAAGGGTTTGTCCAGCCCCAGGCGAACCCGTTCTGCCTCAATATCAGCGACGGATATCTGACTGCCCTGGGTGTTCTTAAAAGCGAGATAACGTTCGGCGCAATCGCCGGGCACCATTTCCATCAAGGAAAACACAATGAAGGAGACAAGCAGCAGCGTGAAAACCGCCATTGACGCCCGCATCGCCAGAAACTGGGTATACTTCATACAGGCCCTTCCCCGCACTGTCTGAAACGGCGAAAGGGACGATGACCGTCATTGCTCTGACAGTCACCGCCCTTGTCACTGGAACGGTCAGGCCAACCAGGCCCGACCGTTTGTCTTGGGGAAATCAGCTCTCGTCCGAGAGGAACCATTGCGGTCCACGATACGGATAAGTGCGATAGTACTCATAGGACCAGGTCTTGAATTCCGTGAAGTTTTCAAGAGCGTTCCGATGGTAAATCGGGGCCGGTGCCAGCATCGCGCCGATGAACAACAGGTTCTCGACCATGTTTTTCACGAGACGTGCACCAACTTCGTCCGACTCAGGCGTTCCGGGCTGAAGCGACTGGAACGCGTTGATGTCATCGATCAGCTGATAGACATAGGCCGGTGGCTCAACACCTTTGGCGCCATTGCTTTCAATATACTCAGCCCAGAGCATGCCGTTCCGGGACGCAAAGTAGTTTTCGAAAGGCGGCAGGAACAATTCAGCGTTGCCCAGGATGATGGCAAGCGGCTGACCCTTCTGCCACATCACAACGTCCAGCTGGTTGGAAGACTGAGCAGAACGATATTCGTCCGGCGTCACTTCCTTAACCGTTGTCTGAACGCCAACATCGGTCCAGTTCTGTGCCACGAATTCAGCAACTTCACCGGCAATCCCCTGTGTGGAGAATTGCAGGTTCACAACCAGACGGTCGCCATTGGGAAGATCGCGGTTGCCATCACCATCGGCATCGACAACACCCATTTCGTCCAGCAGCGAGTTCGCGAGATCAGGATCAAACTGGGTGTAATACTGCTTCATCTCTTCAGAGACGAAGGATGGGGCCGGTGAGAAGGCCACATATTGCTGAGGCGTTCCGAGACCAAAGAAGATAACCTCATTCAGTTCCGGCCGGTTCATGGCAACGGACATGGCCTGACGGAAACGAAGGTCACCAAAGACTTTGCGCTTTTCCAGATCAGGATGGGTCACGTTGAAGCCAAAGTTCGGCATGGCGATCTGCGGCTTCAGGTGAACCGTATAGTCACCCTTTTCCTGGTTTTCCAAGAGGATCGGTGCGGAAGGCAGCTGAACCGACTGAGACTTGTAATCGACTTCGCCGTTGATGAGCTTGAGGATACGCACCTCATTCTCGTTGATATAGACCTCATCCTGCTCGCTGATATAAGGCAGTTGGTTACCCGCTGTATCAACCCAGTGGAAATACGGGTTAGCAACAAGATGGCGACCTTCGGTCGTGTCGGTTACATAAATATGGCTTTCCAGGGTCGGCTGTGTTGCCTTTGGCAATGTGGCCGCCTTTGCCGGATCCCGCAGCATCGGGGTCGGTGTATCCGTCCAGTCGGAATTCCCGTAATAGAAATTCAGAGCCTCATAGCCATTCGCGAAACCCATTTCCTGTGCCAGTTTGTCGGCATCGGGGTTATGTTTCGGATGGAATTGACCCAGAAAATGCAAAGGCTGGAAGCCCTGCGCGAAATGGGTCGCGAAATGCGACAGCAGGCCCGGCTTGGGTGCTGGCAGGTTAAAGCGGACCGTGTGATCATCGACCACATCAACGGTCATACGCTCACCCGCAACCATCAGATAATCTTTTGGCTTTTCGATCACATTGGTGTCGAAATTCAGATCATCGTACCAGAATTTCACGTCATTCGCGGTGAACGGCACGCCGTCTGACCATTTGTGCCCCTTACGAAGGAAGAAGGTCAGTTGCGTAAAGTCCTCATTCCATTCCCAATCTTTTGCAACGTTCGGAACGATCGTCGAAAGATCATCAGAGAACCGTACAAAATTGACGTGACGCACAGAAAGGAAGTCCGAAGTCCCGGCCTCTGTCGCATTCGACAAAACATCCAGCGTCCCGCCATAGCGTCCGATCATGTCATAGGGCATCACCACAAGCGGCTCTTCCGGTAGACGCTCTGCCAAGGGTGGCAGGTCCGGGTTGCCCTGAATCTGTGCATTCAATGCCGCACTGTCTGGGTTGGCATTAAATGACAGCGTACAACTCGCCAGAGACTGAAACTCTGACAGTTCGAACTGCTGCGGATATTTGCCCGAGATGCCCTTGTCGTCAGCAACGGTAATTGCCGGGCAATCGGATGCGGATGCTGGAGTGACCAAACCGGTCAGACCCATAGAAATTGCGAGCGCAAACAGTGATGCGCCGCCCAAGGCTGTGTACTTCATGACTTCCCCTTATCAAACCGAGTAGCCCCCGGCGTTATCCCCGTGTGGCTTCTCGTTTCTCGATTACTAGAGTAGGAAGCCTAACCTAACTGTATGACAGATTTTTTACCCTGTCGATAACATAACGAAAGCGCTTTTGGTTACGAAAATTTCACGGAAGACGGCGAATTGTTAGATAGTATACGCGCGAGAACTGCTATAAACCTGCAGTGTGAATGAGCAGAAACCGGGGCTGACATGTCTGACTTGAACAAAGTGATTTTCATACTGATCGATGGTTTGCGTGCCGATACGGCGCAGCGCGAGATGGGCTTTCTGGAAAGCACGGTTGATCATCAAACCGCAAGGCGCTGGACACTGAAATGCGCCCTGCCCTCACTTTCCCGCCCGCTGTATCACACGGTTCATACAGGCACGCCCCCACAGGATCACGGCGTCACCAGCAACGACCACGTTCGGGAAAGCGAGCAGGATAACGTGTTTTCCCTGACGCGCGAGGCGGGCGGGAAAACGGCCGCCGCCGCATATTCATGGTTTGCGGAACTTTATAACGGGTTGCCCTTCGACCCGATCATGGACCGCGAAGTTGATAACCCGGAAAAGATGATCCAGCACGGTCGCTTCTATATCGAGGACGACCACCCCGATGCGGAGATTTTTCGGGATGCAGACATGCTGATCAAACGGCACGACCCTGACTACATCCTGGTTCACCCGATGGCTTGCGACCATATGGGCCATGAACATGGCGGCGATTCCGTCACCTATAACCACACAGCGGCCAAGACCGACAACTTCCTCTCAAACTATGTGCCGGGCTGGATGGAACGGGGTTACACGGTCTTTGTCAGTGCCGATCACGGGATGGATGCGGGCGGAAACCACGGCGGCACAAAGCCGGAGGTGATCCACGTCCCGTTTTACCATCTGGGTTCAGGAAACCCCGGTGTCGAAGATACTGTTGAAAGCCAGCTTAGCGTGGCACCGACACTTCTGACAGCGCTCGGCCTTACCCCTGGCACACGCATGCGGGCACCGTCGCTTATCTAGGAAAGACGGGCGCTCAGTTCGCAGCGGTCCAGTATTTGGCCACTATTTCCGCGCCCCGCTCCGGCGATAGGATTGGTGGAAACAGGGTCACCATTTCGCCATCCGAATCCAGAAGATAGATGAAGGTGCCATGGGCATAGATCGGCCCGTCTACCGGGTCGTCCATCACCTTTGTCCGCTCTATCTGAAACAGCTTCCTGACATCGGCGAGTTCCTGTTCTGACCCGGTCAGACCAATCATATCCGGATGCAACTCTTTCAATACGGGTTTCATGGCGTCCGGCGTATCCCGGGCCGGGTCAACTGTGATCAGGATGGGCTGAACATCCACGCCCGCCTTTGCCGAAAGCTCTGTGATCTCTGCCATTCGCGGCAGCGCCACCGTGCAAATTGCCTGACATTTTGCATAGCCAAAGAACACCAGCTGATAGGCACCATCCGGATCCACCTCACTGCGCTTATCCCCGTGCTGGTCGGTGAGTGTAAACGCACCACCCAGCTTGACAGGGAATGGCAGGACAGCACCGTCATCAACCGGTGGTCTGGTCGCCCGGAGATGGGCTGCCGCCTCTTCCGGCGTGTAATGAACCACACCGTCATGGGCCTGCACAGACGCCAAACCGATGCTAAGCGCAGATGCAATAGCGCCTGCTATGGCAAAGAATCTCGTAAGCTTCATTCGAAATAGTACTCGATGAACTCTTTGTCCGCTTCAGCGCCAAGACCAAGATATCCATGCGCCGCAATCTCCGCCTTTACGCGCGGGTCTTTGCGGAACCAGGGTCCTTTGACACCCTTGGTTTCCGGATGCCGCTTTGCCCATTCCTTGGTCCAGCGATTGGCCTTTACCCAGTCACTGGATCCGGCCTCACGAATGAATTGGACCATATAGAATTTTGCAGTGGTCTGATCCGGATCGCCGACCAAAACCCCATCAACATCAACCTGTTTGCCGCAATAGGGCAGAAGATCGGTGCTGGCCCCGGAAAAGGCTGGCTGGCCGTTTTTCATCGGCAAAACAAGGACATTGTCACTGGTTCGAAGCAGGCCCAGTTGACGCCGACCATCGCCACAATTTGCGGGGCAATCCCCAGCAACCTCGCAGAGCAGGTCAACAACCTTTGCTTCGAAGGTGGCCTTTTCTTCACCCAGCAACCCCCATTCCTTGGCCTTGCTGTTCGCCGAAAAATCAGCGGCACTGGAAAGAGCAATCGTGAAACTGAACGGGATCGCAAACGCGACCGCACCCAGTATCGTTCTTAGTGTCATACTCATTTCTTGTTCGGGTCCGGTATGGCAAATCCAGGCGTGACGTCGAAGATCTCGTGGGTCAAGTTCACGATCCCTGCGTCAGCCACAACCTCTGACACGACCAGATAGTTCACGCCGTCCCGCACATAATGCATGCCGTCCGCAGTAATCTCATGACTGGCAATTTTCAGCTGTGTGTCGCCGCCGTTTGAGGCATCATCCCCCTCAATCTTCAGCACCATGTAAACCTCACCCTCTTCGGTGATGAGAGCAACCGGAATCCCGCCAGCTGAACACCACAGAGCGCAGGTATGATGGGCTGAGCCAAGAACAGCGTCGCCCGCCCCCATCACACCGGAATAATAGCACCAGGTATCGATGGCCTCACCGGTCACAGTGATCCGTTCAGCGGCAAGAGCCGGCAACGCACCAACGGTTAACGCCAGACTGAGTAATAATGATCGCATGGCTTTCTCCCTTATATGGTGAAAGCCTAGCTGAAAGCGCTTACAGCGCCTAATCACATTGGCGCGACGAAGTGTCAGGCCTTGGAAATTGTGGAAGGTGTTTCCGCTTCACCAAGCGTGATCCAGGCGCGCCCCAGCTCATAGGCCAGAGACAGTACAATCGGACCAATGAAAAGGCCGATCAGGCCGTGAACAAGCGTTCCGCCAATCACACCGATAAAGATCAGCAACATGGGAACGGGAAGGCCACGTCCCATCACCAGTGGCTTCAGGATATTGTCGACGAGCATCACGGGGACGAGATAGGCGGTCAGCAAACCGGCAGACACCGTATCCATCGTCACCCAAGTGTAGATAATGACCGGTATGATGATCAAGCCCGGTCCGATCTGGATGATTGCCAGTAGCAAGGCCAAGAAGGTCCAAAGGCCCGCCAAAGGCACACCTGCAACGAGAATTCCCAGACCAAACAGGATGGCCTGCAGCAGAGACACCCCGATCACGCCGCGGGCGACACCCCGAACGGTCCCGCTTGCCATGGCAACAAAGCTCTCCCCGATGCCTGGCGCGGCGCGTTTCATAAACGTCTTTAGACCTGACTGAATGCTCTCTACGCGGCTATATGTGAAACCGGAGATCAGTATTGCTACCGTAAACTGCAGGACGCCAAACCCGACATTGCCAAACAGGGTCAAAATATTGACCACCCCCTCTTTGATCTGGGGGCGCACGGGCTCCAGCACCGTCGTCAGGCTTTCGGATGCCGATAGCCAAAGCGCAGATAGCTGTCCCCCGATCAGGGGTAGTTCTGCAACGGAACCGGGGGGTGGTGGGATAGAAAGCTGGTCGTTGAGCACCATCCCCGTAACAGTAGCCAGGTTCTCGGCGAGTGTCGTGCCAATCAGGACGACAGGCCCAAGAATGACCACCAGCACCAGAATTGTGACAAGGGCAGCCGCCGGGCCGGACCGGCCGCCCAGCAGCCGTGCAAGGCTGCGGTGAACGGGAAACAGCGCAACCGCCAGAATAGCAGCCCAGATCAACGTCACCAGAAAGGGTTGAAGCAACAGGAAAGACCAATAGGCGATCAGGGCGATCAGGGTCAGTCGGATGGCTATATCCACCCACCCACGGTCCAAAGGCTGCATCCATCAACTCCTTGAAATTACAGTGCTGTTTGGGCACTCTTGTCAGCAGGGCCCAAGCCTAGAGACAATGCAATTATGGCACAACAAATTCAGTGGACGGCCCCGCGCCGACCACTGGAGAAATGAACAGGAAAAGAGCCGTGATCGTTAGCCAGACATTGGTGAATCAGTTCGACGAAGATGGCGTTGTCGTCTTGCGGGGTGTTTTTGAACCCTGGGTCTCCGCATTGAGAGAGGGGATCGAAACCATTATGGCAGATCCCAGTCCCATGGAACGGTCCTATCAACCAGATGACGGAACGGCACCCTTCTTTCAGGATCTGTGCAACTGGCAAAGGGTCGAACAGTTTCGTGATTTTATCCATGCCTCGCCGGCCGGGGAAATTGCCGCAGCCCTCATGCGATCCACGACGGGCCGCTTCTTTCACGACCACGTGCTGGTCAAGGAACCTGGCAACTCAATCGTGACACCCTGGCATCAGGATCAGCCCTATTACTGCGTCGGCGGCCAACAATCCGTCAGTTTCTGGATCCCCCTTGACCCTGTCCCACGGGAAACATCGCTTCAATGTATCGCTGGATCGCATGCCTGGGGGCGCCTGCATAAACCAAAGAGATTCGATGGAACCGACCTTTACGAAGGCGACACAGCCGTCGAGATGCCCGATATTGATGCCAACAGGGATCAATACAACATCAAGAGTTGGGCGGTGAACCCGGGTGACGCCGTTGCGTTCAATTTTCGAACCATCCATGGTGCTGCGGCGAATACGGGACGAGAGAAGCGCCGTCGCGTGTTTTCAGCGAGGTTTGTTGGCGATGATGCGATTTATATCGACCGTCAGGGCAAAGGGTCCCCACCGATACAGGGTCTGACAATGAAAGACGGGGATCCCCTGGAAGCGCCGGAGTTTCCCGTTACCTTCTCAGCGTAGTCGGACCAATGCGGAAACATCCAGATCCCGCAACAGACCGGGATCTTCTTGCAGACGTTCTATGAAACGCGTGGCGGCTTCCTTTTTAATGGCCTGATAGGCCCCTTCAAAGGGACGCAGTGACAGATCACGTGTCTTTCCAGCAATCAGACGGTTGCTGTAAAGCGCCCGGCAGGCATTTGCGAAATCCTCCGGCGTCATCTCAACATAGCGCGCCAGCAACGCAATGCCGAAGGGGGCCAACTCATGGATCAATATATGAACGCTGTTTCGGTCCAAACCGGTTCGCGTCATCAACCGGCCTTCAAAAACCCCCGCATGCCCTTGCCAAAACGGAATGGCCGGGCCGCCCTCAACGGCTTCCAATTCAGCCGCGAACTGAAGGGTCGCGCGTTCGAGCGCCGTTGTATCAAGCCCTACAGGTGTGACAAGCAGGTCCTCTGCAGCATGCCGGGCAATATCCGCCAATGCATCAATTGGCACATTATGTTTCTGCGCAATGTCTGACCGCACAAAATCCGCAATGCGACTGGCCAGCTTCGCAAACACTTCCGCCGGAATATCTTCACGGCGCAGCAACGGCCCACGATATTCATTTCTGTGCCGAGATGCCTCGGTCAGGAATTCGATCGTCGTTGCGGACAGTTTTGCTTTTTGGTTCTGCAGCAGGCTGACCAGAACCGGCGGCTCATTGAAACTGGCGAGAGCATCAGAGACAGCCTCTCCCACATCCGGGCGAGCCGATATCGTGAGGCGATGGTCAACCGCTTTCTGGCGAACAATCCGAACCAGATCTTGATTGTCCAGCAACAGGCTGTGTTCCAGCACAGGTTGCGCGACGTCAATTTCATCGGTGGCCAGTCTGAAAACTAGATCCTTGCTAATCCAGTCCAGGCTGCACAATTCCAGGGCGATCCGTTTTCGTATTTCCAGTTCCGTGGTCTTCACAAGACTTTCGAAAATACCGTTCATCAAGTCGCATTGGTCGGGATGATCATTGCGGTTCAGGTTGAAAGTCGCGATCTTGCCCAGCTCCTCGGTCAATCGCAGGCGGCCAGAACCCGACTTGTCTTCAGCGAGTGTCATCAAGGACACCAGCTGAGACGTCGAAATCACCGATCCTGGTTGATCATCCGAGGTCATGTTAATGCGTTTCTCATCCTTCGGGGTCACCAAATGAGCGAGGCCCCTGTTATCCCGCTTAAAACTGCTCCTAGCCTGTTTCGTGTTCAGACCTAGAACCTTGATTTTATGTGCTTTCACCGGCAGAGCGTCAGCAGACGACGGTATAAAACCCTGTCGCCGGACAATCTTCTCTGCACGATAGTCGATGTTTACCAAAATACCGCCCCCTAATATAGTCACGGAGTTGCGGGACATTCAAGCCATTACATCTTCTGAGACAATAAATAGTGACGAAATGTAGCAGGAAAATCTGTGATCACATTTATTTGCCACCATGTGACATCTCGTGAAAAACCATGATAGCCTCTTATTCTTATGAAGTCGTATCCGGATTCAAGGCTTCATGCTGCGAGAGGAGGCAATGACAGTGTCACCCGCAGAACTTGAAGCCGAGATCGAACGCCTGAAAGACGAAATTGCACGGCTGCAGCAATCGGGCCGGCAAAACATCACGCGAGCCGAACGCTTGCGCGAGGCAATGGACAGTTCGTCAGACATGGTGGTTCTTTACGATGAGAACGAGAAGATCGTTTTCACGAATGATCGATATCACGAGATTTATCCGAACTCACCGCCCAAGCAGGAAATTGTTAATTACAGCCAGGAACAACTAATGCGACGAAGTCTCGACTCTGGACTGATTGATCATCCGCTCGCCCGCGCCGACCCCGATGCATGGATTCAAATGCGCCTGGAACAGCGTCGGGAAATCATCGATAACGTCTCGGAAACACAGCACGCCAGCGGCCGGATCTATCAAATCAAGCACAAACGCCTGAAAGACGGCGGCACACTCATTCTTCAATCAGACATCACAAACCTGAAACGTGTGGAAGCCTTGCAAAGAGGGCGCAGTCATGCGCTGGAGCTGCTGGCCGCCAACAGAAGACTAAGCGAGGTTGTAGAAGTTCTTCTCAAAACGACGGAAGAGGCACATCCCGGTTTTCACAGTGCGGTGTATGTGTTTGACGAAAGCCGCCGGAACCTGTCCCTGCTGGCTGCGCCAAGCCTGCCGGACCCGTTTCACCACTTCCGCCAGTTTAACCAGGGAGACACTTTACCGTTTCTGCCGGCCATTCTGGGCGGCGACCATTATCTGTGTGAAAACTTAAAAGCCGATCCGGCCTGGGCCCCGTTGAAGGAGGCTTTTATCGATCACAACCTCACCTCCTGCTCAATCTGCCCGGTGCAGAACAGTGACAGCGAGATCTACGGAATTCTTGTGTTTTTCTGTCGCGGCAAATCGGTTCCGGTAGAATCAACATCTGAGATCGTGCGCGAAACCCTGCGCCTGCTGACAATCTCCATTGATCGGATCCAGGCCCAGGACTCGATGCGGGATACCCAGTTGGAACTCGAAAAGATGGTTCAACTGCGGACAAGCCAGTTGCAGGAAAGTGAATCCAAAGCGGTTCTGATGGCCCTCGATGCTGAAGAAGCAAGAGAAGCCGCCGAAAAAGCGAGTTCGGCCAAATCAAGTTTCCTTGCAACCATGAGCCACGAGATCCGCACCCCTCTGAACGGTGTGCTAGGACTGGCGCAATTGTTGACTGATACGGATCTCGACGACGATCAAAGGGCCAAGGTCGACACCATTCTTTCATCAGGGCGTACGCTGCTAACCATCATCAGCGATGTGTTGGACATGAGCCGGATTGAGGCCGGAAGCGTCGAACTGGAAACCATGACGTTTGAGCTGAAGGATTTCATCTCATCAATCGCTTCGCCTTTTCAGTCCCTTGCAGACGACAAATTAATTGACTTGCGCGTTACCAACGGCGTCGAAATCGCACACGCTCTGGAAGGCGACCCAGAGCGGCTACGCCAGGTTATCTGGAACCTGTTGTCAAACGCCGTAAAGTTTACCGCCGAAGGTTCAATCACGCTGGCAATTGAGCAGTCGACAGCAAAGGTAGATGGGATTACGGACGAAAGAGACTGCGTGATCCATTTTTCTGTCAAAGATACAGGACCTGGAATAGCCCAAGATCGCCTGGAGGCTATTTTCGAAGCCTTCGCGCAGGAGGACAATTCGATCTCCCGGAAACATGGGGGCACTGGATTGGGACTGTCTATTGTGCGGAAACTGACGGAAATGATGGGGGGCGTTATTTTTGCAGAGAGTGAACTGGGGCGCGGCAGTACATTCCATGTCTACATCCCTTTTTACCTGAAAGCTGCCTCCACCGAACACTGGGCGACAACGAGCGACGCTGACCCGGCGCAATCTGATGTTGCCGCCATGAATATCCTCTTGGCAGAGGACAACGAGGTTAATGCTACAATTGCGTGCTCATTCCTAACGAAGCTGGGGCATACGGTTCGCCATGTTGAAAACGGAAAGCTTGCGGTCGACGCCATGACCCGGGATCAGGAAGAAAGGTGGACAGACCTGATCTTGATGGATGTTCATATGCCGGAAATGAACGGGATAGAAGCAACGCAGGCGATCCGCAAACTCGGTCACGGGAAAGACATCCCAATCCTTGGCCTGACCGCGGAGGCTTTTTCAGATCGCCATAAGCTTTTCATGGAAGCCGGCATGAACAGTGTTTTGACAAAACCCTTCACGGAACAGCAGTTAATGCGGGCTCTGCAGAAGTCTGCAGTTGATGAACGGCCAAATGAATCCGCAAAAATCGCAACCGCGGCGGAGGTCATTGCGGCCAGCGCGCTGGAACCAGAATCTTCAGATATTGGCGACCCGGCGCAACTCAAGAAGCTGTTTGAGGTTATGGGACCTGAAACAACACAAATTCTTTTGAATAAAGCGCCTGCCGCTCTGGAAAACCAATTGTCGGAAATACAAACCGGTATCCGCAACGGTGACGTGGCCCATGTCCACAAAGCCGCCCATACGATACGCGGATCTTGCGGATCTATGGCTGCAACTCAACTATGCAGCATTGCCAAAAAGATTGAAGAAGAGGGCGATGATCTTGTCGTAATTGAAGGATATTTTGCCGAACTCACCCATAGCGCGGAAAAGACCATCACATGGTGGAATCACTGCAAAGACATGGTTGAATAACCCGCTATCCTCGTCGAATAGCCTCAACCTCGCTCAACAGCGGCATAGAAGAGGCGGTACCAGCCCGCGTTACGGAAATCCCGGCAACAGCACAACCAAATGCAACGGCATCGATTGGCGCGTCTCCACGGGCAAGCGCCACAGCCATGGCCCCATTGAAAGCATCGCCAGCACCAGTTGTTTCAACAATAGGTCCGAAGGAATTCGCCGGAACAATTTCCGAAATACCCCTGCCGTGAAGCAAAGCGCCCTTCTCTCCCAGGGTCAAGACCACATGTCCGACACCTTTCTCAATCAGGATATCAGCCGCATTTCGGGCGTCGTCTACACTCTCGACCGGCACACCGGTCAGGATCGCCGCTTCGGTCTCATTCGGTGTGATGAAATCACAAAGCTGAAACATCTCGTCGCTCAAGGATGCCGCCGGGGCTGGGTTCAAAATTGTTCTAACGCCGGCAGACCGCGCAATCTCCAGACCACGCTGTGCTGCGTCGAGGGGCTGCTCAAGTTGGGTGACGAAAACTGACGCCTGCTTAATCAAGGTTTTTGACGCATCGACATCTGCAACCGAGATTCGGGATGCCGCGCCCGGGCAGACGATAATCGCATTGTCGCCACTGGAGGCCTCAATAAAAATGCTGGCGGCACCCGTATAACTGTCGGTGTCTTTGACCACGACGGGTTGTACGCCTGCATCTTGCCAGGTTCGGTACGCGATATCGGCAAAGGCATCGTCGCCCAACCGCGTCAACAGGGCCACCCGACCGTTCAGCCGCCCGGCAGCCACTGCCTGATTGGATCCCTTTCCACCCGGGCCTAGTGCAAAAGCGGTTCCCAGCACCGTCTCCCCCATCTGGGGCGGTCGCGCTGCATGGAAAGTGGCATCGGCAACAAACACACCAAGAATAACGATATCTACATCTGACATAGTGAGCCCCCCTGAACCGTCGTATTTTTCTGATCTTAAGTGCGGTCAGTATCCTTCGTCCAGCAGTGGGAATGCGCTCATAACATGGGGCGGCACAACGTCCGGGGCTTTGTGAAGATAGGTTTCGTCCAATTGATCCCAGCCGGTCACGCCCAGCATGCCCAGGCTTGCGATCGCCTCTTCTTCCAGCAGTTCCAACATCCTGACCATACCCGCCTGACCTGCCGCAGCGGCCGCCAGGCCCTGCAGGCGTCCGACCCCGACACAATCAGCCCCCAGAATCATCGCTTTTACCAGATCGGCGCCGCGCATAATTCCGCCGTCAAAAATGATCTTGGCACGGTCCTTAACAACCGCCTTGATCTCCGGGATCACATCGGCGCCCCCTCGTCCATGGTCCAACTGACGCCCCCCATGGTTAGAGATATAAACCGCATCAATGCCATGTTGGACACAGCGTTCAGCATCTTCGGCTGTCGCGATACCTTTAATGATCAGGGGGATATCATATTTGTCCCGAATGCGCTGGATATCGGCCCAGTTGAAGCGACGCTGCCATTCCTCGCCGACCGCCTGTGTTTGTCTTGCGGTGGATTTGAAGCGCTTTGCGACATCCCGTTCACGCTTAGAATAATAATCCAGATCCACAGTAAAACAGAAGGCAACATACCCTTTGTCGATCGCACGATCGATGTGATCATCCACCCAGGCCGCATCACCGCGCACATAGAGTTGGAAGATCTTTGGATAGTCAACCGCCCCGGCCACCTCTTCCAGATAGGGTTTACAAACCGAACTCAACATATGGTAACAGCCAAACTCCGCGGCAGCCCTTGTCGGCACAACACCGCCCCCATCTACGAAATCCTGGACCGAGCCAATGGGGGCCAAAATGACCGGCAACCGCAGCCGACTGCCGAAAAGTTCCGTTGATGCATCAACATGTTCGACGTCATTCAACACGCGGGGGCGGAATGCGTATTGATCCAGACTTTGCCTGTTCCGTTTCAGGGTCGTTTCCGTATAGGCCCCACCCATCAGATAATCCCAGGATTCGATAGGCAGATTGGCCTTCGCCTTCTTGGCCAACTCCTGCATGATCAGAATGTCGTCAACACCACTCACAATCTTTCCCCCTGTTGTGTAAAATTGTCTACCGTCTTATCGCCCCTTAAACTCTGGCTTTCTTTTTTCGGTAAACGCCAAACGCCCTTCTGCATAATCTTTGCTGTCAAAGCAGGCCTTGATCTCGGCTTCCAGTGCCGCATAGTCGCGTTTGCCATCGGGCTGCGCGCACATTCGAATGGCCGTTTTTGCAGCTGCAATAGTCATAGGCGCGTTAACCGCAATCCGTTCTGTCAGTGCGCTAACGGCATCATCAAGCGCTTCACGCGGCACAACCCTGCTCACCAATCCCATCTGAAGGGCTTCGTCCGCATTGAACAACCGCGCCGAGAAAAAGATCTCAGCCGCATTGGCCGGGCCGACAATATCATAGAGGCGTTTGACACCGTCAAAACCATATCCCAGCCCCAGCTTTGCCGCGGGGATTCCAAATTGGGCATCTTCGCTGCATATCCGGATGTCGCATCCAACAGCCAATCCCATGCCGCCGCCAATGCAATATCCCTGAATTTTTGCAATAGTGGGCTTCGGTTGCACATAAAGCGCGTGATCCGCCGCTTCATAGGTGTGGTCGTAATGCGCAACACTTTCTGGCGAAGAACGATGCTCTTCAAAGTCCGCAATATCGGCACCGGAAACAAAGGCCCGTTCACCAGCGCCTGAAAGCACGATTGACCGGACTGACGGATCACGCTCAAAGTTGTCCATCGCCTCGTGAAGCGATGACCACATGGCAAGGTTCATGGCATTCATCTTGCCTGAATTGTTGAAAACAACATGTCCAACAGTCTCGTCGACGAAACTGTCTATGCGGCCTTTTTGGGTGTCAGACATTTTATCTTCCCGTCACTTCACTCGCCTATGGTGCCCACTGACCACCGCCATCCATATCGACGACGGTGCCAGAGAGGTAATGAACCCGGGGGGAGGCCAGCATGACAGCCAGCGCGGCAACCTCTTCCGGCGCCTTCGGTCGCCCGAAGGGGAAGAGATCAGGATCGAGTAATTCTTCCCAACGCCCGGCATCCCCAAGCTCACTCGCGGCGCGGGTCTGAAACAGGCTCTTCATTCGATCTGTTAACGTAGGGGATGGGTTTATCCCGAAAACCCGCACATTGCTCTTTGGCGTTTCCGCACCCAACGCATTCGTGAAACCAATGAGGGCAGCATTACCAGCGGCACCAATGATATAGTTGGGTCGGACCGCGCGCCCGCCCATTCCAATAATATTGATAATCGTCCCTGCACCGCGCACCGTCATGGACGGCGTAAAAAGTTTACACAGATGGATATACCCAAAGACCTTAAGTTCCCAACCGGTGCGCCAGTCTTCCATCTCCAGATCGGAAAGGCTGCCACCTTTAATCGCGCCTGCATTGTTGACCAGAATATCTGCATCACCATGCGCGTCGAAGAGAGCGATCCGCCCGGCGTCGGTTCCGAGGTCCGCTACAAAACTGTCCGCATTAGGAGAGCCGTTTTCAGACAGGGTCTCAAGCGCTTGGTCCAGTCCCGCCTGACTGCGAGAGACCAGTGTGACAGAGGCCCCCTCCTGCAAGAAATGCGCGGCGGTCGCCAAACCAATTCCTTTGGATCCGCCAGTGACAACAACATGTTTTCCAGAAAGCTCCAGGTCCATCAGGACTAACCCCTCTTCAGTTCAAGCTTTTGATTTATGCGCCACGTCGACACAATCATCAGGTAGCTTGATCATCATCCAAGCCAAGCCCGGAAATGGACTTTCCAACGGATCTGGGATCCCGCTTGTCAAAATTCCCGGACGAAACATTGACCAGGAAATCCGAAACAAGCTGATTGAACAGGGCTGGTTCCTCAAGATTAATGGCATGGCCCGATTTTGGAAGGATTGCCAGGCTGGACGTCGAAATCATCCGCTTCATCATTACATTCGGTTCCAGGCACGGCTCGTCTTCATCGCCGGTCAGGATGAGAGTTGGAACCGTCAGGGCCTGCATTTCTTGCTGCAGGTCGTATAGAGAGGGACGTCGGCCCTGCACGCCCAGGAAAGTGTTTGCACTGCCAAGCGCGGAATGCTGGTTAAAGCGATCCACAAAGGCCTTGAACCCGATCGGATCCTTGTTCTCAAACTGCACTCTCGTCGGGCCATAGGCATAGGTTCCGCTGACGCCCTCCATGCCAAGATC
Source organism: Alphaproteobacteria bacterium (assembly GCA_963691885.1). Taxonomy (GTDB): domain Bacteria; phylum Pseudomonadota; class Alphaproteobacteria; order UBA8366; family Aestuariispiraceae. The sequence continues at coordinate 3,573,936 of OY829843.1, read as the reverse complement.
AAGGAAGCGCTGTGCCAGTATGGCGGTTTCCCGCTTCCACAATTCCTTGTCGGCCCCGGCCCCATAACCACACCCGGCCACAGTCAGTGAAAGCGCCATTTCCGGGAAATTGATGCCGAAATGCAGGGACGCAAATCCCCCCATTGAAAGGCCGACGATATGCGCTTTCTCAATCCCAAGATGCTGCAGGACGTCACGGGCATCCTGAACGGCACGGAGTTGACCGTAACGATCATCTGTTTCCGGGACATCTGAGGGTGGATACCCCCTGGCATTATAGGCGATGCAACGATAACTCTTGGAAAAGTAGTTGAACTGCGGGATCCACATGCGCCAGTCATCAGCAAACTCGTGAATGAAGAGGATGGCCTCGCCCTGCCCCGCTTCTTCGTAGTACAGCGAAACACTGTCATCTGTTTTCGCAAATGCCACGTGGTATCTCCCCTTCTCTTTTCTCGTTTTCTAACGCCGAGTATCCCGACGGCAGAGCTGACCTGCAACCTTTAACAACCGCGGCACTTTATACGTCTGTTCACAGCTGCATTCTTCGAATTTGAGGCGAATTATCCTCAATAGCGATTTTTAATAAATGTTTAAAACTAGCGTTATCAACGTCATTTAGGATAGGTGTTTACGACGACCAAATGTTAGTGTTTCAAAGATGCATTTTTATCTACTATAATACCGCAAATCATAAATATGACCGTTAATCACTGCCCGAACCAGCGCGCCGGATCTTTTGGGCCCGCTACAACGCATGGCAAAAGAAACAGGAGACCAGGACCCATGACCAAACAGAACACCCACCTACGATACGCCGCCATTGCGATGGCATTGTCTTTGGCAGCATGCTCAACCGCGGTTGACGAGGTAAAGAACTCACCAACACCGGGGGGCGACTGGTATCAGGTGTTTGAAACACCCGCCGAAGGTGCAAATTTCTCTGAAGCACTGGCCAGAGAATACAAAGTTCTGGCGGTCTTTGAGAACGACCAGATGTTTGACTATATCGACGCCCGAACCTACGCATTGCGCAGCCTGGAGGTGCAGAATGGCGGTTCCGTTGAACCGTTTCAGCTCTCAGATTTCCGCCTTCCGGAAGAGCACATTCCCGCTTTGACAGAGGCCAGGGCAACTGTCATTTCCCTTTTTGATGAAGGGGCCAAGGAGAAGGCACCCCGGGAAGCCGCCCGTCTGCAGTCCAGTTTCGACTGCTGGGTTGAGCAACAGGAGGAAAACCATCAACCAGGCGACATTGCGCTCTGTCGCGACGATTACAACCAGGCGCTCAACGATCTAAGACTGGCGATGGCACCCGAACCAGTCGTCGCAACCGCACCTGCCCCGGCGCCCGCACCGGCACCGGCACCGGCTCCGACATTTGCGGAGAGCTATATTGTGTTCTTTGACTTCGATTCCGACAGCCTAACCCCTGAAGGTCAGGGTGTCGTGAACGAGGTGATCCAAGCCCTTCAGACCCTAAACACGGGGGCCAGCATCATCGGTTATACGGATACCTCTGGCGCGGCGGCCTATAACCAGGCCTTGTCGGAACGCCGTGCGGCTACAATTTCCAACGCTCTGCTTGAAGCCGGTGTAAGACCCACCGTTGTGACGGCAGAAGGCCGCGGTGAGGAAGACCTCGCGGTCGACACCGGGGACAATGTGCGCGAGGCCCGAAATCGTCGCGCTGTTATTAGTATCCGCTAAGTACTAGTGTCTATGCCGCCCCGCCGGGATATATCCTGGAGGGGCGGCATACTTGTTGGAGCCTAGTGAATGTTTCGGTACGCGGGTGTTCTGTTTCTCAGTTTTTTAACAGTTTCCTCGACCCTGGTTCGGGCGGCGGAAACAAATGCGGCGACCAAACTCTGGGAAGCTGGTGCCGTGGTCCGGGTCGCGACAGAGGGTGCCTATCAACCATGGAATTTCCGCGACAAAAATGGCGGTTTAGTGGGGTTTGAGATCGATCTGGTTCGCATCCTCTGCGAGGATCTGCAATTCACATGCCCGATCCAGCCACAGGCATGGTCAGGGATGCTGCAGAACCTGAACGAAGACAGCTATGACGTGATCTTCGCCGGGATGTCGATAACAACACAAAGAAAGCAGCGTGCCTTGTTCACTAGGCCTTACGCCGCAACACCCGCCGTTTTCGTTGTACGATCAGATATTGAAATCCCGACAAACATCGTTCCGCATATTGGCCTTCCGCGGCTGGACGCGGCCGAAGTCGACACAGTAGATGTCCTGCGCCGTGCCTTTCTGAACCAACCCATCGGAGTTCAGGGTGGTACCACCCATGAAAACTTTCTGCGGTGTTACCTGGAGGGTTATGCCCTGCTGAGAACCTATGATCGCCAGACCGAGCTGGACGCAGATGTGAAAGCGGGGCGCTTAAGCGCTATGCTTGTATCGCTGGGTTACGCGGCGCCAATGGTAGAGTCGCCAGACGGCCGAGGTTTAAAGATTTCTGGCCCACGATTTTCCGGCGGGCCATTTGGTGAGGGCATAGCGGCAGCCGTTAGACATGAGGACTCAGCCCTTGCCGATGCGTTTTCCAGTGCCATTCAGAGACGTCTTGAAGACGGAACTGTGGAAAAATTGGCCCTCAAATGGTTTGGCTTCAACGTCTCTTCGACAGCGAATTAACACTTTCTAAAGATTTTTGATCAATTTGCAGATCCAAGTGCTCTATCCCAACGTACACTGATGCAGATCGAAATCGGATAGAGGCCGTCATGTCGATTGCCAGACTGGCATATTTTTCAAAAGCATCACCGTCGCTGAGCAAATCAGACATTCAGTCAATCGTTGATGCCAGTCAGAAAAGCAATCGGGAACAAGGCATTACCGGCATTTTGATCTATCTGGATGGTGTGTTTGCCCAAGCCCTCGAAGGCCAACAAGAGGCGATTTCTTCTTTATATGATCGTATCAAACAAGATCCGCGCCACACGGATGTCCATACGATTTATGAAGGTCCGGCCGATACACTTATGTTCCCGCAATGGACCATGGCATATGTCGAATCAGACCTGGCCGATCTGCTGAAAACCGCTGGTCTGGCAGATACTGACGCGGCCCTGTCGCTCTTCGACGAGGGCGGATCTCAGGGTGATGCCACGATGACAAGTCCTGAAAACAATCTGCATGCAACGCTGCATCGAGCCCTTGCAGGATACGCTGCGCGCCTTTCCCAGGACAATCCACAATCCAGGACGGCCTGACCCCCTTCCCAATTCTCATTGTCTTCGCGTCACTTACTCACGCTTCCTTCTGTTCCGATCACTAATTCGGACGTAACAGATTGGTGGCGGATACAGGCCCGGACCAGGCGGAAACGACTTCAAAGCCGCGCCTGGGCCCTTTTGCCGAGCGTCCCTCGCAACCGAAATGAACTGTCATCACGGAACATGGTTTCGAGGCTTGGACCAACCCCGTGACGGATCGGCAGTACATCCCTGAGATTTTGCTGTTAGAGCTTGACGTACAGGTGCACGATGGTTGCAAGATACAGGTCTGGACAGGCAATGCAAAAAAGTGCCTGCAAAAATAAACAGAACAGAACTTGAAACGGAGGATATCATGTCGAGATCAGAACCAACCCGGCGAGGAGCCGCAAAATTCATAGCCGCATCGGCCCTGGCCCTTGGGTTGAGCTTTCCAACCATAGCCAATGCACAACAGGTCGTGGACAGCATCCACTTCCTGATTCCTGGCGGCGCAGGCGGCGGCTGGGACGGCACCGCACGCGGCACGGGCGAGGCCCTGACCAATGCAGGACTGGTCGGCACCGCATCTTATGAAAACATGTCGGGCGGCGGTGGCGGTAAGGCCATCGGCTATCTGATCGAGAACGCCGCGTCGAACCACGGCACACTGATGGTCAACTCCACACCGATCGTGATCCGGTCTCTGACCGGCGTGTTCCCGCAAAACTTCCGCGACCTGACACTGGTTGCCGGAACAATCGGGGATTATGCCGCCATGGTTGTTAGCAAGGACAGCCCGATCAACTCAATGAAAGATCTGCTGGCCGCCTATAAATCCAACCCATCGGGCACCGCAATCGGCGGTGGTTCTGTTCCAGGCGGCATGGACCACCTGGTCGCAGCCATGGCAATGCAGGCAGCCGGTGAAGATCCGACAGCATTCAAATACATCCCCTATGATGCGGGTGGCAAGGCAATGGCAGCCCTTCTGTCGGGCGAAATTGCGGCACTTTCCACCGGTTTCTCGGAAGCCGTTGATCTGGCCAATGCGGGTGAGGTTAAAATCATCGGTGTGACCTCTGACGACCGTGTCGATGCCTTCCCCGATGCGATGACGATGAAAGAGCAGGGACTTGATACCAGTTTCGTCAACTGGCGCGGTTTCTTTGCTGCACCCGGTCTGCCGAATGACAAACTGGCGGCCTATCAGGATGCGATCACCAAAATGTACAGCACCCCGGAATGGGAAACAGTACGGGCTCGCAACGGCTGGGTGAACATTCATAACAATGGCGACGATTTCCGTGCCTTCCTGGAAAAGCAGGAAACGGTTATCGGCGATCTGATGAAACAGCTTGGCTTCCTTTAAGCTGATCTGATCTGAATTGGCGGCGGGCATTGTCCCGCCGCCATGACAGGCCCGGTCGTGTCTGATGGTCTCAAACGATGGGGCTGCACTAAAAAATAATAAAAAATACATATGGCTTGGGGAGGGGAACATGGCGCTTGATCGCTGGATCGCGATGATCGTACTGCTGATCAGTCTGGCTTACGGCTATTCAGCTTTCTTTATGATGGATGAGGGGCTTGCCCCTTTCATGCGCCGCAATCCGATATGGCCCTCAACCTTCCCGAAAATTCTTTGTGTACTGGCAGTGATCTGTTCGTTGATGATCTTGCTGGGTTTCGAAAAAGGTTCCCGCGAGCCAAAAGCGTCGGAAATCGACTATCGTCGTCTCACCGATTACAAATTGGGCCAGGCCTTGGGGCTTCTTGCCCTGATGGTCGCCTATGCCCTCTTGCTACGACCGGCGGGCTTTCTGCTCTCGACAATGGGCTTCCTGATGATCGGGTCCTATCTGCTGGGCGAACGAAAATACCTGATCATGATTGTGGTGGCCGCAATGGCTGCAGGGATTGTCTGGTATCTGGTTGATCAGGTTCTTGGCATTTTCCTTAGTCCGCTTCCCACCTTCCTGTCGAGTGGAGGCTGATATGCTAGAAGGAATTCTCATTGGTCTGGGCACCGCCTTTTCACTGACAAACCTGTTGATGGTGATCGGCGGTTGTCTGATCGGGACCTTTATCGGCATGTTGCCGGGCTTGGGGCCGATGTCGATCATTGCGATCATGATACCGGTCGCAATCTCCATCGGCGATCCTTCCGCAGCACTGATCCTTCTGGCTGGTGTCTATTACGGGGCAATCTTCGGCGGTTCCACCTCTTCCATCCTGATTAATGCGCCGGGCGTGGCATCCACCGTTGCCACCAGTTTCGATGGCTATCCGCTGGCGCGACAGGGCAAGGCCGGCAAAGCGCTGACCGTTGCGGCCATCGCGTCTTTTTCCGGTGGGACAATCGGGGCCGTCTTATTGATGGTTTTTGCCCCCGCACTGGCAACCGTCGCGCTGTTGTTCCATTCGGCTGAGTATTTCGCGCTGATGGTGGTGGGGCTTTCAGCGATCGCCGCCTTTGCCGGTTCGGGGCAGGTCATAAAAGCCCTTCTGATGACGGTACTGGGTCTGATCATGGCCACCGTTGGTGAGGGGGCCTTGTTCAACATGCCACGCTTCACAATGGGGATTATGGATCTGCAATCCGGTTTCGGGTTCATCACCCTGGCAATGGCCATGTTCGCTCTGCCCGAAGCGCTCTATCTGGTGTTGGACCCGTCGCGCTCCAAAACCGATAGCGGCGACGGGGAAATCAAGGATCTTCGGATCACCAGGGAAGAAGCCCGTGCGATTACCCCGGTTATCGGGCGTCAATCGATCCAGGGTTTCCTGATCGGGGTCTTGCCCGGCGCGGGGGCGACCATCGCCTCCTTCCTGGGTTATGCGGTTGAACGGAATATTGCCAAGAAGGAAGAACAGGAACAGTTCGGCAAAGGATCGGTCAAAGGACTGGCGGCGCCGGAAAGCGCTAATAATGCCGCGTGTACAGGATCATTTGTGCCGCTGCTGACGCTCGGGATTCCGGGCTCCGGGACGACGGCCATTCTGTTGGGAGCGCTTATCGCTCTCAACGTGTCGCCGGGCCCAAGATTGATGATAGACCAGCCGGAGATTTTCTGGGCGGTTATCATCTCGATGTATCTCGGCAATGTGATCCTGCTGATCCTGAACCTACCGCTGATCCCCTATATCGCGAAAGTGTTGGCTGTGCCACGCACCTTCCTGATCCCGTTCATCCTGTTCTTCACCTTGATGGGCGCCTATATCGGGCAAAACAACGCGACTGAACTGCTGATACTGGTCGGGTTTGGCATCTGTGCCACGGTCTTGAGATTCGCGAATTATCCACTGGCGCCGCTTCTGATCGGGTTCATTCTGGGTTCCATGCTGGAAGACAATTTCTCACGATCCATGCAGCTTTACGACGGGATCGGCTTTATCATGGAACGACCGATGACCATGGGCCTGCTTGGGCTGGCAGTCATCCTTGTCGTGCTGCCCAGCTATCGCGCCCGGCGGGCACGCCTGCGGGCACAAGGGGTCGCCGACGGAGATTGATCCTGGACTAGACTTTACTGGAACGGAGCTCAACTCAACGAGCGCCGCAGCATTTCTTGAACTTTCGCCCGGAAGTACAGGGGCACGGATCATTGCGCCCGATGGGCCGGACCCAACCTGGCTTCGTGTTTGGATCAATGACGCCATCAGTATAGATCCACGCACCATTGCGACGCTCAAAGTTCGACCGTTCACGAAGGGCAAAGACCTGACCATTCTGCCGGTAATGCGCCGTGAAGGAGACAATCCCTGTTTCATCCGTTCCGCCACCGGCAACGGTTTCAACAATTTCAAGATCAACCCATTCGACATCTGGTTTGGACGCAGCGCCTTGATAGCCGGGATCCAGCACTGCCAGCGGGTCCCGCTTCGCTGTTTGCCGAAGATAAGCGTGATTGCCTGTCTTGTACGCGGTAAAGCGCGAGCGCATGAGGGCAAGCGCCGTTTTTGCCGGCGTCAAACCAGACAGAGCGGGACCGCAGCAATCCTCAAATGACAAACCGGATTTACAGGGACAGGGCGCAGTCATACGTGCATCACTCAGCGATATGCAAACCCGTCAGCGGTTCTTCGCCTTGCGCCATGCCTTGAAGTTTTCCAGCGTCTCATCCTTGGTGGCCGGATAAATTCCGATGATGGATTTACCGGCAAGGACCTCTTCATGGACGAAATCCTCAAACACTGTCATTTCAGTCGCCTCATCGGCAATCTCGTCGGCAATGCCGCTTGGAATGACGATGACACTGTCGTCATCGCCGACAACGATATCGCCCGGCCATACGGCGACATCGCCGCATCCAATCGGCACATTGAGGTCGAGCGCCTGATGCAAAGTCAGGTTCGTTGGTGACGACGGCCGGTTGTGATAGCATGGGATATCCAGCTCGGCGATCTCCATCGAGTCCCTGAATCCGCCATCCGTGACCACCCCTTCAACCCCTCGCATCTGCAAGCGGGTGACCAAAATATCACCGGCACTGGCAGCACGGGGATCTTTGCGGCTGTCCATCACGAAGACGGATCCCTCTGGGCAGGATTCAACACCCAGCCTCTGCGGGTGTTCCGGGTTCCGAAATTCCGCCAATGTGTTCAGATCTTCCCGCGCGGGGATATAACGCAGTGTGTAGGCGGGCCCCACCATGTTACGACCCTTTCGCCCCACTGGCCGGACGTCCTGTATTGTCTGATTGCGGAGGCCACGTTTGTAGAGCGCCGTCGCCAATGTGGCGACAGAGACATGCCGCAGCTTTTCACGGGTTTCGTTTTTCATAATATCCCCCAAAGAACGCGCCCCAAGAACGAAGCGGTTTCAGCAATCAAAAAATATCGGGCTCACCTGCAGTGGGTCCAAAACCAGACTCCAGATAGTCAAAGTCACACCCTTTATCTGCTTGTGTTACATGTTGCGCGAACATCCACCCATACCCTCTGGCGAAGGGGGGTGGCGGCGCAACCCAGGCGGCACGACGCGCGTCAAGTTCTTCTTCGCTGACAAGCATGTCGAGCCTGCGATTGGCCAGATCAAGCCGCACAATATCCCCGGTCTGCAATAATGCCAGGGGACCACCAATATGGCTTTCCGGTGCAACATGCAGAATACAGGCACCATAGGATGTGCCGGACATCCTGGCATCGGAAATGCGCAACATGTCGCGATGCCCCTGTTTGATCAGGGCCTTTGGAATAGGCAGCATACCCCATTCCGGCATTCCGGGTCCGCCTTTCGGGCCGGCATTCCGCAAAACGAGGACAGTATCAGGTGAAACGTCAAGGTCCTCGTCGTCGATAGCCGCTTTCATATCGGGATAACTGTCAAAAACCAGCGCCGGCCCCTCATGATTGTAAAACTTCGGATCGCAGGCAGCCGGTTTGATGACCGCCCCGTCGGGACACACATTCCCCCGCAACACCGCAAGCGACCCTTCCTCGTAAATCGGGTTGGACAGCGGACGAATGACGTCATCGTTGAAAATCTCGGCACCCTCAAGGGTTTCGCCCAGTGTTTTGCCAGTCACCGTGGTAACCGACAGATCGAGTTTTTCCTTCAGTCTGGACATCAGCCCCCGCAGACCACCTGCATAAAAGAAATCTTCCATCAGGTATTCAGACCCGGAGGGGCGGATGTTCGCGATCAGCGGAGAGGTGCGGCCTAGCGCATCCAGATCGTCCAAAGTCAATTTGACATTCGCCCGACCAGCCATGGCAATCATGTGGATGATCGCATTTGTCGAGCACCCGGTCGCCATCGCGACAATTGCCGCATTACGAATGCTCGCCTCGGTAAGAATCTTGTCCGGTGTCAGGTCTTCCCAGACCATCTCGACAATCCGGCGACCGCATTCGGCAGACATCCTGATATGGTTGGCGTCCGGTGCCGGAATAGACGACGCACCTGGCAGGGACAAGCCCATCGCCTCAATGACGGACATCATGGTCGCCGCCGTTCCCATGGTCATGCAAGTACCGTAAGAACGCGCAATGCCGCCCTGCACGCCCAGCCATTGTTCATCCGTGACATTGCCCGCGCGGCGTTCATCCCAGTATTTCCAGGCATCCGATCCAGACCCCAGCGCCTTACCGGCATAGTTCCCACGCAGCATAGGTCCGGCCGGCAGGAAAATCATCGGGACCCCCATGGAAATGGCCCCCATGACAAGCCCCGGCCCCGTCTTGTCGCAACCGCCCATAAGCACGACCCCATCAATCGGGTGCGACCGGATCTGTTCTTCCGTTTCCATGGCCAGCATATTGCGATAGAGCATCGAGGTCGGCTTTGTGAACTGTTCATCCACAGCCATGACCGGAATTTCTATCGGGAAGCCGCCCGCCTGGCTGATACCACGCTTGATGTCATTCACACGATGATTGAAATGCGCGTGACAGGGGCTGATGTCGGACCATGTGTTGAGGATGCCGATGACGGGGCGGCCTTCCCAATCCTGTGGGCCATAGCCCATTTGCATCATACGGGATCGATGGCCGAAGCTTCGCAGGTCGTCTGGTCCAAACCAACGAGTGCTCCGCAGTGACTCAGCGCTCTTCTTCTTATCGCCCATCAAGATGTCCCCCTCTGATATCTTCAGATCATAAAGCGTGGATCAGCAGGCGACAACGGGTAGACCGGCAGGAAACACTCAAGTGTGCTCAAGGCAAAATTGAACCATCCGTTCATAGACCGCAGGATTTTCAAACAGAAAGGTATGGCTGCCGTCCATTTCTTCAAACTGGCAATCTGCAATCTGTTCCGCCATGCGCCTTTGGGCCGGAACCGGGGCCTGCCCATCATAACAACCTGCCATGACCAAGGTCGGGGCCTTGATCCCAACCAGACGATCAAAGCTGTCGTGTTCCGCGCGGGCCATCAACTGGGCGAGCATGCCTTCCCGGGCCCCGGGCTCCCCCGCAAATTGAGCCTGTTTTGCAATACGTGCGTCGATCCTGTCTTTGGCCGCTTCCGGATTGGCCTTCTGCCATTGCGGACTAAACCGCAGATCAGCCACCTCTATGCCCCGGCGGGCGCGATCCATCGGGTCAAGGTCAACCAACTCATGAAGGGGATAGGAACTGCCGCCCGCCCCTCCGGCCGTGGTTGCCGCAAGGACAAGGCTGCGCACGCGTTCCGGATACCTGATCGCCAGTTCCTGCGCCACCATTCCGCCAAAGGAATATCCGATGACATGCGCATTTTCCCAGCCAATCGCCTGCATGATCGCAAAGGCGTCCTCAGCATAGTCAGCCATTGTATAGGGCCCCGGCGGCTTGTCTGTTTGCCCCATGCCCCGCTGGTCATACAGGAGGACGTCAAAATTTTCAGCCAGTGGCGAGGATAACGGGTTTGGCACCTGCCGCAGATCCCAACCAGTCCCACCCAAAAAAACCAAAGGCGCCCCCGAACCGGTGCGCGCCATTTCAAAACGCAATCCATTTGCTGTAATGCTGGTCACTTCAATGCCTCATCTGCCCTGCAGGAATGGCCCTTAGTTGACCTCAGGTCGTGACCCCTTGCAACTGCAGAACCCATGCCATGTCATCTTCCGACATGGCGCTTGCCGCTCCGCCCTCAGGGACCATCACTGACGCCTCGGCAATCCCCATCAGGCCCGCCTGAAGATCCCTGGCATGTTCGGATGTCAGCTTGCAGTGCCAGGACAAAGACACACCAACCTTGGGGTCCTGAAACAACATCGCCTTGCGCATATCGGCGATGTCGGCCGGACAAAGCCTGGCAAAACAGGCAACAACGGTGTTCCGGTCACCATCACGGATCGCCTTGATCAGAGTTTTGCGAACCTTGCCTTCGTCATCAGGGAGGTTTTTAAAGATATCGTCTTCTTTCTGGGCGTCGTCAGCCGCCGCTTCTTCTGCAAAACGGGCCTCCGCATCCTGACGCAATTCCTTGCCCAGTTTTCCTCCACCAAGACATTGTTTGTGATCAATTGATCGAGCAGACCGGACCCGACATAACCTGCAAACCGTTTGATCATGGAAAGGGTCAGATCAGGTCTGTGCGCAATAGGCTCCTGCCAGGCTTCTTTCTCTTCCGCCTCATCCACAATTTGAGAGAGGGTCGCTTCCGGGATTTTCGCGTTCTTGTTCTTCAACAGGGCTTCAACCGCCCGGTCATCGCCGTTCTAAGCGATCTTCTGACTGACGCCCTCGCCCAGAAAGGCACGACGGGCCATGGCCAAGAGCGAACCCGAACGCCCGATATCGATCAGGGCAAGCAAATCATCATCAGTCAGAAGGGGCGAGAACTGAATGACGGGCACCGAGACAACGGCCTCTGTATCCTGTGCCAGGCGATCAACAATACGCTTTGGAATGTCATCCCGCGCCTTTATCGACTCAGCCACAACCGACCGCGCAACGGGTGCTGCATCTTGAGAGAGTGTCTCGACAACTTCGAGAACCATAGACGCCAGTTTTTCGTTCTCTTCGAACGAGAGATCAGGCATCAACCGGGCAATCTTGCCCCCCAATTCCTGACGCACCAACTCGTCCGGATCCCTGGCCAGAATAATGTCCGCCTGTATCGGCGTCCCCTCATTCTTTGCGACCTCACGACGAACCTCTGGGCTTTTGTCCGATGCAAAGTAATAGAGAAATTCAGGCTGCAATTGCGACATGGATGCAAGGCGGGCCCGTTCCGCCGGATCAGCGCTCGCCGCCTGGATCTTTGCCTTTTCGTAATCTGGCGCGGCACCACCCTTGCCAGAGAGTTTACCCGCCTTGGCAAACATCCATTTTATCATGAATTCAAACCTGATCTGTTAGGACACGGACAACCTGAATGATCCAAAACTCGAATAAGAGCAATCCCTTATGTCAAAATTCAATCCGGTCTACGCCATCGAACACCATTTCGGAACCATCATTCAAAACGATCTTGCCCGAGGAATCGGAGCTGAGTTCCAGATAACTTTCGGATTCAGAAAGAACACTGCCTGAATCCAGCTCCACGGACCATTCGCTGCGATCCAGGGACGAGCCATCTGCATCTTCCAACCGGATGGAATCGATCCACCCCTGCCCTGCATCAACCACGTCACGACCGGAACCATGCCCGAAGACGAAGAGGTCATCGCCATCACCACCGGTCAGTTGGTCATTGCCTTGTCCACCGATCAGCGTGTCATCACCGTCGCCACCATCCAGAACATCGCGGTCACGACCCCCGTCGAGGATGTCGTCGCCGTCATTGCCCTCAAGTGTGTCTCGGCCAGAACCGCCTTTGATCGTGTCACCGCCGTCACTTCCGAAGACCCGGTCGTTGCCACCTCCTGCGTCAATCTCGCTGATATTGTTCAGATCTGTCTGACTGAAATCCAGCGTATTGCCGCTATTGGAACCAACTATTCGGCTTGCGGTATCACCGCCATCAATCGTCTCAATGGAGCTCGAGGTGTTGAAACTGTTTAACTGAATGTCACCATCATCCGCCGCAATGATACGGTCCGTACCAGAGCCGCCCTCCAGAACGTCGCTGGCATCATCTGACCCATCCAGGACAAATGTATCATCGCCAGAACCACCGCGCAGTGTATCCCGGCCCTGACCACCGATCAGGGTATCTGCGCCTGCGCCACCGTCCAGAACATCGCTGTCCCGGCCCCCTTCCAGGGTGTCATCGCCACGCTCACCGGTTAGCGTATCCCGTCCGGAGCTGCCCTTGATCGTGTCGTCGCCCTCACTGCCGAAAACACGGTCATTGCCGGAGCCCGCATCAATCTCAGAGATGTTGTTCAGCTCGGCATTGCGGAAGTCCAGCGTGTTACCACTATTCGATCCGACAATCCGGCTTTCTGTGGTGCCGCCGTCAACGACTTCAACAGAGTTGTTGCTGGCGAAGGAGTTGAGACGGAAATCGCCATCATCTGCCGTCACGATCCGGTCCGTACCCGACCCACCAGAGAGGCGATCACTGGCGTCATCTGTTCCGTCGAGGACAAAGGTATCGTTGCCCGAACCACCACGCAGGGTATCGGTCCCCTGACCGCCGATCAACGTATCGTCGCCTGCGCCACCGTCCAGAACATCGTTATCACGGCCCCCTTCCAGCGTGTCATCACCGCGCTCACCACGCAGGGAGTCACGACCGGAGCCACCCTTGATCGTGTCGTCGCCATCGCTGCCGAAAACACGGTCATTGCCGGAACCCGCATCAATCTCTGAGATGTTGTTCAGCTTGGCGTTCCGGAAATCGAGGGTATTGTTGCCATTCGACCCAACGATACGGCTTTCCGTTTCACCACCGTCAACAACTTCGACAGAGTTATTGCTGGCAAAGGAATTCAGACGGAAATCACCATCGTCCGCCGTCACGATCCGGTCCGTACCCGATCCACCAGAAAGGCGATCACTGGCGTCATCTGTCCCGTCGAGCACAAAGGTATCGTTACCGGACCCGCCGGACAACCGGTCAACGCCCTGGCCGCCGATCAGTGTGTCGTCCCCGGCACCCCCGGAAATGTCGTCATTATCACGACCACCCTCAAGCGTGTCATCGCCTCGCTCACCGCGCAGTGTATCGCGGCCGGATCCACCTTTGATCGTGTCATCACCATCACTGCCGAAGACGCGGTCGTTGCCGGAACCCGCATCAATTTCTGAGATGTTGTTCAGCTCGGCATTGCGGAAATCGAGTGTGTTATTCCCGTTGGATCCAACAATCCGGCTTTCCGTCTCGCCGCCATCGACCACCTCGATGGAGTTGTTACCGGCGAAGGAATTGAGACGGAAGTCACCATCGTCTGCCGTCACGATCCGATCCGTTCCAGATCCACCAGACAGCCGATCATTGGCATCGTCATTGCCGTCGAGAACGAATATGTCATTGCCGGAACCACCGGAGAGACGGTCCGTACCCTGCCCCCCAATCAGTGTGTCATTCCCCGTTCCACCGCGAAGGTCATCGTCGCCGCCGCCGCCATCGAGGAGGTCATCCCCCCCTTCACCACGGATTGTGTCCCGATTGTTAAGCCCAAGGATCTCTTCATCCTCGGATGTGCCCCGCAAATTGTCCTGATTGCGGGTTCCGGTGATGGTCGTGCGGTCAATGACATCCGCAACCTGAACCGAGAAATCAACCGGTGTCGAGGTCGCCACGCTTGTGCCATCTGTTGCGGTCGCACTGACACCAAGATCAATTTGGCCAAAGAAACCGGCGGGCGGTGTAAGGGTCAGATCACCCAGTTAATCCTGGGTTAACTGGGCAGTACCCGCATTGATCGTGATCGGCGTACCGCCGGCGGAAAGAACCGCGCCATCGGGAATATTCGACAGTTCTATCGCCAGGGTTTCCGAACCATCCAGATCGGTAAGAGAGGCCGCGATATCCAGTTGGATCGCTGTATCTTCATCGCCCGAAACGTCTTGTGCCGCCAAAGTTGGCGTATCAGCGACTGCGCTGACATCGACGCTGAAACTGTCAGTGACGGACGCGGTATCGCCGGTGGATGTTTCAACACCGGTTGCCGTCACCGACAGATCGAAACTACCGGAACTGTTTTCAGGCGGTGTCAGCGTCAGGTTGGACAACTGTTCCTGCGTCAGCGTCGCGGCACCGCCGGTGACCTCAATGATATTTCCACCACTGCGTAAAACGGCACCTGCAGGTATACCGGAAATTTCTAGACTGAGGGTTTCTGAACCATCTGTATCAGTGAGACTGGAACTGATTTTCAGAGAAATCGTCCCGTCTTCGGCGCCGTTGACGTCTTCAACTGTCAGCAAGGGGTCCGACGCGGTGGTGTCTGTAGGTGCTGCTTCTTCCTCGGGCGTCTCCGGCGCGTCATCAACACCGTCATCAGCGCCCTCACCAGCACCTGCCCCGTCACCCTCTTCCGCGACCGCAGCGGACACAGACGGCTCAACCTCTGCATCACCTACTGGCACAAATGGCGCGATACTGCCTTCGATCTGAACGACACCATCAGTATCAAGAGAGCCGGGCGGCAATTGTACGACCAAATTGCCGGGGTCGATATCTTCAAGAGAGAGCTGGACACTCTCGCCAACCCCGCCCTCTCCTGTCGTCAGACGCAGGGTGAGGCCACTGCCATCCGGGATCTCTGCCGCAATCTGAGAAAGGTCGAGGCGCAGGAGAACACCTTCATCGGTCGACGCATCCGGATCGAACCCCGGAACCTGGTCAAGATTGAGGGTAAAGCGTTGCTCCAACCCCGCATCATCGATGTCGAGTTCACCGACGTCTGCGCCAGCAGCACTGTCCGAAATATCGCGGGTATCTTCGCTGCCGCCATGCATATTCTGGACGGTGACATCGGCAATCTCCGTCACTTCCAGAAGGGGCAGGAGCGACGGGTCCTCATTGCCCAAACCCTGATCCTGTCCGGGATCCAGTTCGAACAATTCGATACGCGCGATATCAGCAGCCGTAGACGCCATGTTTATTCACCTTTCAGACCAGCTCACTATCTATATCGACCGAGATAGATAAAATTCTATTTAATTTTGTCATAATATCTAAAAAAAATTCAGTTTAATGTAACTTTCATCACACTAGAGCCTTATATAACGATAGTATCTGAATAAGTGCGGTACTTCGAACAGTTTTGTCATGGACGGTAGCACATCGTCTGGCCATGGCATGGATACGAACTGTGAATAGTGAACCGATTGACGTCCAACCGTTCTTGCGCTCTGCGTGGCGAACGGCCTTTGCGCGCCTTGATGTTCTGGCTGTGTCATTCGGTTTGAACCTTCTGACACTGGCCTTACCCCTCGTAATTCTGCAGATTTATGACCGGATCATACCGGAATCTTCGATGGATACATTCGGCCTCCTGATGCTTGGTATCGGGGTCGTTATGATCATTGATCTGCTGTTGCGTCTGGTGCGGAACTATATCGTTAACTGGTCTGCCGCGCGTTTCGAACACGGCGCCGGTCGTCGCGCCGTTGACCGCCTGCTGATGTCGGACATCAATGCCTTCGAACGCTCACCCGCGAGTGTACATCTGGATCGTCTGGCAGCGATCGAGGCCGTGCGCGATTTTCATTCCGGTGGCGGTCTGATCACCTTCTCGGAACTGCCCTTCGCGATCCTCTTTATTGGTTTGATCGCGCTGATCGGCGGCAATCTGGCCCTTGCCCCGCTTGCAGTGGCCGCAATTGCCTTTGCTTTTGCCGTTGTTCTGGGAATGAAACTGGACCATGCGATCCGGCAAAGGGCCTTTCTGGATGATCAGCGCTACAGTTTCCTGTTTCACGTATTGAGCGGTATCCATGCGGTTAAAGGCCTTGGTCTCGAAGCCCAGTTCATCCGCAACTATCAGGCGATCCTCGCCCCCCTCGCGCAAGCGGTGGAGCGCGTCGCCTATCTTTCATCAATCGGACAGGCTCTGACACTTACCTTCAGCAATATCGCGATGGTCGGGACGGCGATCATCGGTGCCGTACTTGTCGTTGATGGTGATCTGACAAGCGGTGCATTGGTGGCAAGCATTCTGCTGGCCGGGCGCGCCATTCAACCGATCATGCGGATGATCGGCCTGTGGGTGCAGTCGCGAAACCTCAAACTGGCCCGGGAACGTCTTAACGACCTGATGGATCTTACCCAGGAAAACGATCGGCTCGAAAGCGGCCCCAACAAGATTTCGAAGGTCGCGCCGATAGAACTGGACAACGTAACCGTTCACCGTGGCTTCCCCGAATTCCCGTCTCTTTCCAACGTTTCCTTGACGTTGCAAGAGGGCTCGCTGACCGCGCTCACGGGTCCCGAAGGCGGCGGCAAATTAACGCTGCTGGACTTGCTCGCCGGCTTCCTGCCAGCCGATGAGGGCAAAATCACCTTCAGCCGCCTTGACGGAAAGTATGTCGACTTCATCGCCTCAAGGGCCAGCATCGGATATGTCCGCCAAGAGGCCCTGTTGGCCAAAGGAACCATTCGGGACAACCTTTCCCAATACGGCGATCGAAAGACGCTGGCCCTGGCACTCTCGTACGCCGCTGATCTGGGCCTCGACAAGGTGCTTGCACATCTTCCGCAAGGGCTTGAAACCCGTGTTGGAGACACAGCCTCTGACACGCTTGCAGGCAGCGTCCGTCAACAGATTTCTCTTGTTCGCGCCCTTGCCCGGAAACCAAAACTGCTTCTGCTGGACGACGCAAACTCTGCGTTTGATCTCGCGACAGACCAACGCTTCCAAAAACTGCTGGTGGCGCTAAAGGGCGATTGCACGATTGTTCTGACAACCAGCAGGCCCTCTATTTTGCGGCTGGCCGATACAATTTTGAAAGTCGACAAAGGCATTGTTAAAGCCGTGCCACTGGAAAGCGTGATCAAGCGCCCGACGTTGAGTTCGGCAAAAACCAAATTGGTGACTGGCAGTGACTGATACAACGCTATATCAGGACACGTTGCTGCCGGACACAATGCATGTCGGTTGGACCCAAGCCTTGACCAACCGGTTTGGGGACGAACTTGCGCTGGGCAATGGTCTTCACAGCTATTACGGACTGCTCAAGGCAATTGGCTATGTCGGATCGAGTAGAGACCTGCTTGAAGCCCTGCCAGCCAGACAGGGTACATTTTCATCAAACGACATCCGGGACAGCTGGGCCAGACTGGGCCTGATCACAATCCCGGTGAAACGCCGTCGCCTACCCCCTTCCGCCTATCCCTGCGCCGTAATTTCACCGAGTGGCAAGATTACAATCGCGCTTGGAAAGTCCGCGGCGGGTTATCTGGTGATGACCGGAAAATCCTGGGATGAGACAGATACGATCAAACGCCTTCCTCGCGGGCAGGTCTTTGTTGCAGAAGAACAAGACCGGAAAACAGCGGTCGGCCAGGCCGCCGCGCGGGCATGGGTCAGAAGCGTGTTCTCGGAATTCCGACCGATCCTGAATTCCGCAATTCTCTCAGCCTTCATGATCAATCTTCTGTCACTGGTTGGCCCATTGGCGATCATGATGGTCTATGATCAGGTGATTGCGAAAGAAAGCTCGGACCTGCTGCAATCGCTCTTGATCGGTGTCGTCGCGGCCGCCGTGCTGGAAATTGTGCTCCGGGCCCTGAGGGCGCACAGTCTTGCCTATGTTGGCGCAAAACTGGATTACCAGATTGCCAGTCGGGTATTCGAACAGGTCCTGCATCTGCCACCTCTGTTTACCGAGCGGGCACCGGTAAGTGGCCAAATGGCCCGTATCCGGGAATTTGATTCCTTCCGGGAAATTTTCTCAGGACCGATTGCCGCCTTAATCCTCGATCTGCCCTTTACCCTGTTGTTTATGGTGATCATTTTCATAATCGCGGGGCCCCTGGTGCTGGTTCCTGTCGTCTTGATGGGATTGTACTTTATATTTGGCAGCCTAGTGTTACCTGAAATCCGCCGCCGCACAGGCGAGGCCGGAAAAGCGCGTTCCGCCCGTTACGGCTTTCTGGTTGAGCTCGTCTGGTCCATGCGGTCGCTGAAAGAGCAGAATGGCGAACGCCTTTGGAAGAGTCGCTTCCGCAACTTGTCGGCTGACGCCACTTGGGAGAACTACGCCGTTAACAAGTTAAGCGGCACCGCCAATTCTGTTGCCCAGGCGATGATGTTTGGATCAGGCGTTGCAACTTTGGGCTTCGGCGTGGGTCAGGTGATTGCCGGATCCATGTCCATGGGGGCGCTGATTGCGACAATGATGCTGGTCTGGCGGGTTCTGGCCCCAATTCAGACTATTTTCTCGTTGGCAAACCGCGTTGAACAACTGAAACAGAGCATTCGGCAATTCACGGATTTGATCGGCTATCGCCGGGAACAGGAACCGGGCGACGGACCTTCCGTACCGCTGACTTTTCGCGGACATCTGACACTCAACAGGATCAGCATGCGGTACAGCCGAGATGCGAACCCCGCGCTTCTGGGCGTGGCGCTGGACATCAAGCCGGGCGAGTTGATTGGCGTTGTTGGTGAAAGCGGTAGCGGCAAATCCACCCTGGCAAAGCTTGCGATTGGTCTCTACGAACCACAGGCAGGCTCCATCATGATGGATGGCGTGGACATTCGCCAGTTGCTGCCAATCACTTTGCGACAAACCGTCGGGTATGTCCCTCAGGAAAACCACACGTTCCCGGGCACGATACGGGAAAACATTCTGATGTCCGACCCGGCAGCGTCGGAAGAACGCCTGCGTCACGCCTGTCGTATGGCGGGCATCCTGCACAAGATTGAGGCCCTGCCCCAAGGGTTTGAAACCGAGTTCCGTGACGGCATGGAAAGTGGTGCCCCGCAAAGCTTCGTTCGACAGATTTCCCTCGCGCGGGCATTTCTCAAGGAGTGTCCGGTGTATGTGCTCGACGAACCCTCGGCGGCGCTTGATGAAGAGGATGCACGGGCTTTCTTGCGAGCGCTTGAATATCTGCGTGAACGCAGCACCGTTATCATGATTACGCAACGTCCGTTGCACATGCGACTTTGTGATCGCGTTCTGGTTCTGGACAATGGCCAACAGGTCATGTTGGACTCTGTGGAACCGGTTGTTGAATGGCTCTTGAAGCGCAATGCCGAACGTTATCAACGGCATCTTGAGGCGCAACAGTCCGAACCTCGTCAGAAGGAGTTACGCTGACCATGGTAAAGCACTACAAGGATCTTGCTTATCTGACCCGTGAAGAAGCCCTTGAGCAGGTTGTTCCTTCGCGCTTTGCGGCACTCTCGGCCATTTTGGCGATCGCCCTGCTGATTAGTGGGGGATATTGGTCACATATGATCAAGCTGACCTCTGTCGCCAGCGCGCAGGGAGAGGTCGTACCCAGCGGCGCCGAGCGCGTGGTCCAGCACCTTGAAGGCGGCATTGTGCGGGAGCTGGCGGTGCGCGATGGCGACCTGGTCGATCAAGGACAATTGCTGGTCAATTTTGATCCCACCCTGCGTCAGGCAGAGCCGGATCAGGTACGGGTGCGTGAGGCGGCACTGACCATTCGGGAAAGGCGGTTGCGGGCGGCGATCAACGGAACAGAGTTGAACCTCGCCGAATTTGAGCAGGATTACCCAGAACTGACCGAGGAAGCCTATTTGCACCTGACCGCTTTCAAAGAGCGGATTGAAGGAAAGAAGGCTGTTCTCACCGCTCAGATTGAGCAGAAGCAAAAAACCGTCAATATCTTTCAACAACAGGCCCGCAGCCTCCAGGGTCAGGCAAAGCTCATCAATGAAACCGCCGGCATGCGCGAACAATTGTTCAAATCCGGTTATGGTAATCGCATTGAGCTGCTAAAGGCGCAAATTGAACTGGCCCGCGTTTCAGGCTCTGTCAGCGATGCGCGTGTATCCGCTGAGCAAGCCCGCGTCTCCGTCGAAGAAACACGCAGTCAGATCAGCGAGCTGGAATTGACCGAGCGTGGTGCCGCTATGTCGGAATTGACCGAGGTTCTGACGGAACTGGGTGAAGTACGCGAAAACCTAAACCGCCTGGAAGACCGGGTCGCACGCCTTACCGTGCGGTCCCCTGTCCGCGGGATCGTTCATCAGACAACGGTGAACACACCGGGTGCTGTTGTGCAGCCCGGCGGTGTCTTGATGACAATCGTTCCGGTTGACGAAAGTCTGGTTCTGGAAGCCCGCATTCGGCCCAGCGATATCGGTTATCTGACATCAGGACAGCAAGCCCGCGTTTCTGTCGGGGGATTTGATCCGCGCCGCTATGGCCTGTTGGAGGCGACCCTCGATCAGATCTCACCTACCACCTATCAGGCAGAGACAGGTGAACAGCATTTCAAGGGTCGGTTGACCCTGGCCCAGGATTTCATTGAGGAAAACAATGTTCGCTATCCGATTGTGCCCGGCATGGCCATTCAGGTGGATATCGCAACCGGTGACCAGTCGCTGCTGCAATATCTGACCAAGCCGGTTTACCTGGCCCTGCAAAACTCCTTTTCGGAACGGTGACGCGTTACGGCGCAGGGATAATGAAATCAGGCACAATTCCTGACAAGGAAATACCGGCATCATAATCGGACCCGGAAAAAAATCCGTAATCGGTAACCAGCACCGTGCGGATCCCGGCGGCCAATCCGCCCAGGATATCGGTCTGCAGTGTGTCGCCGACCATTGCGATACGGTCTTTGGTAATACCAGAAGGTACACGGGCAAGGGCTGCTTCAAACGCGTTTGAAAACGGCTTTCCATAGAAGACGGGTTCAACGCCCGACTTGTCGGCAAGACGATGAGCAAAAAGACCCGGCTCTCTTGAGAGGCCGGTTTCAATCGGGGCGACCAGATCCGGATTACCCACCAGGATTGGTCGGGGTCGCGCTGTTACGGATGCTTCGAGAATGGCCTGACGTTCATCGGTCCAGATACCACTGCCCAACAGCAGGAACTGAGACGCGGCTTCATACGCCACAGGGTCATCGCCCAGAAAGACGATGTCAAATGCCTCTAGCTCTTCGACACCAAAACTCTGGTCGGCCATCAAACCGATGGGGCTCTCGCCCAATCCGTTCTCACTGGACAACAAAACCTGCCGGCTGGAAACCGCCTCTGCGTCCGAGAAGTGAAACCCCAAATCCGAATAACGTTCATTTAGAAGGCGCTTTGGATACCCGGCTGCGTTTGTCAAAACCAGAACCGTTTTACCCATATCCTGTAGGGCACTGACAGCCTCAACAGCCCCGGGTATAGAACGATTACCAACATTCAAAACCCCAAACCCGTCCAACAGAAAGGCGTCAAACTCCCCCGCCAATTCGACAAGCCCTGACGCCCGCTCGCCTGCTCCTCGGCGCGGAATCTGTGGCAAGCGATGTCTTACAGATTCATAACTCTGAAACGCGTCCAAAACGGCTTTGGGCCCTGTCAGTTTTGTCATCGGCTCGCGCTCTCAAATAACACCTAGGTCCTATCACTACAGATATGGAGAAAGGATTGAAATCTCTATCCATCAACCCAACATCATGGGTCGCGAAATGGAGGCAAAGACACATGGATATTGGTAAGCTGGTTGATGGTTTTTTGGGTTCAACACCGGGTACGGCACAGTCAACAGCCGGGCAGGCCCTCAGCGGCATTACAAACAATATTCCAGGCGGCCTTGCTGGTGGCGCAGCTGCCGGTGGTGTTGTTGCATTACTTCTGGGCAGCAAGAAGGCCCGTAAAATCGGCGGGAAAGCACTGACCTATGGCGGGATGGCAGCGGTCGGCGCGCTCGCCTATAGCGCTTATCGCAATTACCAATCCAATCAAACAGCAGTCCCCGCCGCCTCAACTTCCGGAAGTCTCGCACCACCGCCTGCAGATGCCGGTTTCGACCCGGCACAACAGGTCGCTCAAGACGGCAGTGACATGCGCCTTGCCCTGTTGCAGGCGATGATCAGTGCAGCCAAGGCGGACGGCCATATCGATACCGCCGAGAACGCCCGGGTCTTTGAGCAGATGGGGCAGGTTGACCTCGGCGCGGAAGAGAAAGCCTTTCTTTTCGACGCGATGCAAAGACCCAGCGATCCGATTACGATCGCTAATTTGGCGTCCACAGAAGCCCAAGGGGCCGAACTCTATCTGGCATCCGCGCTGGCAATCGATCCCGACACGCCCGAGGAACAGACTTACATGCAAAGACTGGGTGACGCACTTCGCCTGCCGGACGCCCTCAGGGCACAGCTAAACGCCCACGCGTTAGCAGAACAATCAACGGGTGCAACCGGCTAGTAGCTGCGCGGCATGCCCAGCACATGCTGCCCAAGATATCCCAGGATCATGTTTTTTGAGATCGGGGCTGTTTGATACAGGCGGGCTTCGCGCCATTTCCGCTCAATCCCGTATTCCCGGGCGAAGGCGAAGCCGCCAAAGACCTGCATACAGGCCTCTGCCGCCTGCCAGGACGCATCTGCGGCGAGCAGTTTTGCCATATTCGCCAGTTCAGCGGCTGTCTGACCGGAATCAAAAGCTGCTGCGGCTTTGTTTACCATCAATTCAGCAGCCATTGTATCGGCATAGGCCTTGGCAATCGGGAACTGGACCCCCTGATTGGCGCCAATCGGTTTGCCAAAGACCACCCGGTCATTGGCATATTCAGTTGCCTTGCGAATGAAAAATTTTGCGTCCCCGATGCATTCATAGGCGATCAGGATCCGCTCTGCATTCATGCTCTCGACGATATAGCGGAACCCCTTCCCTTCTTCCCCGATCAATGTGTCGGCGGGAATTTCGAGATCATCAATAAAGACCTCGCAGGTGTTATGATTGATCATCGCATCAATCTTGCGCAGTTCTAGCCCCTTACCCAGGGCTTCACGCATATCGACCAGAAAAACCGACATTCCGTCCGAGCGTTTCTTGACTTCCTCCGCTGGTGTTGTCCGCGCCAGCAGCAGCATCAGATCGGATTCCATGGCCCGGCTGGTCCAGACCTTCTGCCCATTTACAAGATATTTGTCATTGCCGGAACGAACGGCTTTTGTTTTCAATTGCGTTGTGTCACTGCCCGTTGTTGGTTCCGTCACGCCAAAGGCCTGCAGACGCAGCTCGCCACTGGCGATGCCCGGCAGGTATTTCTGTTTTTGTTCATCCGACCCAAAGCGCAGCAGGGTTCCCATCGTGTACATCTGTGCATGACAGGCCGCCGCATTGCAGCCACGTTCATGGATAGTCTCCAACACAGAACCGGCCGCAGATAAGGGCAGACCGGACCCACCATATTCCTCCGGGATCAGCGCCCCCAGAAAACCCGAGTCTGTCAGGGTTTTCACGAATTCTGTCGGATAGCGATCTTCATGATCCAGTTTCAACCAGTATTCGTTGGGAAAGTCCTCACACAGGCGCGCCACTGCATCGCGGATATCTTCCCATTGCGGGTCAAGCGGCATCGTCAGGGTTTCTGAATCACTCACAACAGGTCCTCACTTATACGGTGTTCTCGTTATTCAATTTCTGGATCTCATCAGCCGAGAATCCAAACTCGGCCAAAACTTCATCACTGTGTTCCCCGGCATCAGGTGATGATGTTCTGATCGAGGCGGGTGTACGGCTCAGCTCCACCGGTTGCCCAATCAGACCGGTCGTCCCCCGCGCATGATGTTCAACCGACTGGACTATACCCAGATGCTTGACCTGCGGATCTTCGAAGACCTCATCCATCGTATAGATGGGTCCGGCGGGCACCCCATGTCCATCCAGGATTTCCATCCATTCCGCTGTTGTCTTCTCCACGAAAATCGGTGCCAGCATCGCCCAGATTTCAGGACGACGCTCAAAACGGTCCGGTCCGGTTTTATAGTTGGGGTCATCGGCCCAGTCCTGACGCCCCAAAGCCTTGGCCAGCGCCTGCCACTGGCCATCGCCACCGACGCCCAGATTGATATAGCCGTCCTTTGTCTTTGTTACGCCCATGGGTGTCGAATAGGGATGATCATTACCCGCCTGCGGTGGGACTTCTCCCTCAACCAGATAGCGGGCGGCCTGAAAGTCCATGATCGCAATTTGCGCCTGAAGAAGAGAGGTATGTAACCATTGACCTTTACCGGATTTCTCCCTCTCCGCCAGGGCAACCAGAATGCCGTTTGCCGCATAAATACCAGCTGAACTGTCGGCCACCGCAGTTCCCGCGCGCATCGGTCCTTCGCCCGGCGCGCCCGTTACCATCATCAACCCGCCAACGCCCTGGGCAATCTGATCAAAGCCAGCGCGTTTTGCATAGGGGCCATCCTGCCCGAAGCCAGAGATCGACGCCATGATGATCCGCGGATTGATCGCGCTCAGTGTTTCATACCCGATACCGAGGCGATCCTTCACGTCAGGGCGAAAATTCTCCACGACGATATCGGCTTTCTCCACCATGTGGAGGAAGACTGCCCGCCCTTCTGGTTTTTTGAGGTTTAAGGTCAGGGAACGCTTGTTCCGGTGCAGGTTCAGCATGTCATAGCCATGCCTGGCACCGCTCATCCCCTCATTGGGATCAACGCCGGGTGGGGCCTCAATCTTGATAACATTGGCCCCGAAGTCAGCCAGTATCCGACAACATGTCGGGCCAGCACGGACACGGGAAAGGTCAAGAACCGTTAGGTGATCCAGGGCTGTCATTCGTTACTCACCGGGGCCTTCATTGAACGGCAGAAGATGCGCGCCACCCGTGCCATCAGCATCTACAAACCAGTCACCCATAATCGATGAGGTGACAAAGACTGTATCGTCGCGGGCCATCAGCAGATCAAGCGCCTTCTCAAAATAATAGGCAATATGGGGCACACCAATAATATGAGGGTGCAGCGCCAGTGTCAGCACCTTTGGGTTCTCGTCGAGTTCACGTTCATATATCGAAACGGTTGCTTCTAACCGTTTCAGCATTTCGTCAGACGAACTGTTCTGAACCGCGTATATCGGCACATCGTTTAGTTCAAGGGTATAGGGAAGGCCGACCATGGGTCCGTGTTTTGTTCGCAGCCAGACCGGCATATCGTCCAGAACCCAATCGTGCAGAAATTCAATACCACCCGCCTTCAACAAGTCAGGCGTATCCCCGCTTTCACCCAGTCCCGGACCAAGCCAGGCCCGTGTTTTCCTGCCCGATGCCTGTTCGAGACGATCCAGGCTTTTCTGGATGACTGCAGGTTCATCTTCGACCTGCTTCAACGATTGCTGGAACCATCCATGCCCAACCAGTTCCCAGCCAGCCTCAATCACGGCATCCATCAAATCGCCATAGACATCGGCCACTTGGGCGTTGATCAGCGCCGAACAGGGCAGCGCCCGCCGGGCCAGCATATCCATGATACGCGGCATGCCGCGACGCATTCCATATTCAACCCAGCTGTAGTTGGGAATGTCCGGTGGCGTGGGTTGCGCCCCGTGGGGTGCAGGAATGATCCCGCGTGGCATGGGACGATCAAATGGCCAATACTCGATATTCATAGCCAGATGAACCATCATCGGCTTGCCATTCAGCGGCTCCAGTTTTGGCCGGCTCGATGGCAGCTCATAGGGGATACGAGGGTTTGACCACATCATCGGCTCTCTCCTCAATTCACGTGAAGACGCATGGCATCCTTCGGCCAATGCAAAGTGACTGTTGCGCCCTGTTGCGGCGGCGCACTGTCATTGTCAGAAAGGACCCGTGCTACAACCTCATCCCCGCTGGGCAGGGCGATGCGATGGGATGTGGTCAGCCCCAGATACACCGATTCCAGATAGGTTCCGCTCAAAGAACAGCCAGCGGGAGGTTCTAAGGCAGCATCAGCAGCGACCATGGAAACAAGCTCAGAGCGAATAGACAGTGCGACCGCATCCCCCTTGCTCGGGTCTGTACCGGCGTTCACCACCTCAACGGCACCGCCACCCGCCTCAACCGTGACATTGTCATTTCCGGCGGCAGAAACCACGCCCTTCAGCAAATTGTTTTCGCCGACGAAGCTGGCGGTGAATTCCCGCTTTGGCGCACGATAGATGTCACGGGCCGCACCATATTCCACCAGTTCACCATTGGCGATCAGGGCGATCCGGTCAGCGACCGTCATCGCTTCTTCCTGGTTATGGGTCACATGAATAAACGTAATACCGACCTTTTCCTGAAGATGCTTGAGTTCCAGACACATATCCTTACGCAATTGTGCATCCAGTGCTGCCAATGGTTCGTCCAGCAACAGAATATCCCGGTCCAGAACCATCGCGCGGGCCAGTTGCACACGCTGTTGTTGACCGCCGGAAAGCTGATGGGGTTTACGCTCTGCCAGACCACTCAACCCGACAAGTTCAAGGGCAGCCGCGCTCTTGTCCCGAATTTCCGATTTGGGCATGCCTGCGATTTTCAAACCGTAACCAACATTACCCATAACCGTCATATGGGGGAAAAGAGCATAGGACTGAAACACCATGGACGTCGATCGATGGTTCGGCGGCAGGTGCCCGACATCCTGACCATGCAACAGAACCTGTCCGTGGGTCGGCCTGTTGAACCCACCAATGGTCCGCAAAAGTGTTGTTTTGCCACCACCAGACGGGCCCAGCAGAACAAAATACTCGCCCGCGGCAATGATCAGGTCGACACTTTTCAGCGCCACCACGGACCCATAATGCTTGGCCAGATTTCGAACCTCCACCGCTGCGACCGGTGTCTCACTCATTTTTCAAATCCCCACTTCACTGCTGTCAGGTGGACATGATCGGCTCTGCCTTGGCCCGGGCGATACGGGCCAGGCTCTCTGCCCGGATCAAGGTGTAGATGATGATGCCGCCAATAATGGCGATCGCGATAAAGCTCATGAAACTGGACATCGCGTAACTCTGCTCCGACATGCCTTCGTTCAGCATCTGGCTGATCAAAACCGTGGTGAAGGTGTCAAAACCGCCCTTCAAAAGACTGGTTCGCGTATATTCGTTGAAACACAGGATCACGGTGAAGGAACAGGCGCTGAACACCCCGGCCCGGATCTGTGGGAACTCCACATCCCAGAAGGCCCGCCAGGCACTTGCTCCGCAGGCCATGGCGGCCTCCGTCTGCTCTTCGCGGTATCGACCCATCGTGATCAGGATCACCACGAAGGAATACGGAATTGTGTAGAGGATCAATCCGATCAGTGCTGTTGAGAACCCAAGGTCGAACCAGGAATCCATCATCGTCGTTCCCAGAATTTCACCAAGCCAGGTAAAGACACCGTTCAGGTTCTTGAAGAACACCAGCATGGCCGATCCCAGAATGTCCGCCGCGACAAACAAGGGGGCCAGCAGCAGAAAGACGGTCATCACCTTGTATTCCGTTTTCTTGTAAAACTTGGCCGCCAACAGGGCGAGAGGCACCGCCAGCACCATTGTGCTGAACGCGAGCGCCGCCGTCCATTTCAGTGCGTTCAACATCTGACTGTCTGAAAAAATCAGAAAGTACCAATCGATGGTGAACACATATTCCGCCGCGCCAAACCCGTTCTCATTGAACGAAATATAGATCACGTAGAAGACCGGGCTCATCAACGTGACCACGATCAACAGCAGATAGCACCATTTCAGCCGGTGCAGCCAGGGATTTGCGTATTCATCAAGCATTGCGATCACTGATTCACGGGTGAGAGTATTTTTGTCAGGTCGAATAACTTATGTCCGATATACAAGAGCACCATCAGAGTCGTCATCATGATCGCACTGACCGCCATGGCCAGCGGGAAATCCAGTGCCGTAATGGCTTGCGTCGCAATCAGGCCCGCATTAACCGCGCCGGGTCCGCCCAGGATATTCGGAATAAGGGCCACCCCAATGCCATTGACGAAGATGAACACACATCCTGCAAAAATTCCGGGTGCTGCTAGAGGAACGATGATGTCAACAAACCTGCGATAGGTATTGGCCCCAAGATCGTCGCAAACCTCGAAGATGTATTTCGGTACAGCCTCCATCGCGAGGAATCCGGAGAAAACGATAAACGGCAAAAAGGACATAACCTCACCGATCACAACACCGGTATGGGTATAGATCAGTGCCGTGATCGGCTCATCGATTAAGCCCAGTTCCATCAGGGTCGAATTGACCAACCCGTTGCGTTGAAGAACCGGACGCAGGGCAAAGACGCGAATGATCTCTGACACCATAAAGGGCAGGATAAATAAAAGGACGACGCGATGTTGGGCAACCTGTGGCACAGATTTCCGAAGAAAGACCGCGATTGGAAACCCCAGAACAAAACTGACGAGCACAGCAATTGAGGAATACCCCATTGAGGACAGAAAGTTCTCTAGCCGCGCGGATGTCACAAAATTCTGATAGGCGAAAAACGTAAAGCCGGGCTCCATCCAGAACATCGTGCGCTCGAACACACTGAACACAAAGGTCAGCGCCATCGGCAGCGCAAAGAACAGGATCATGAAGATAATTGGAAGGCGAAAGACCCAGCGTCCGAGGATCGCCCCGGCAACAGAAGGGCGGGCACCGCTGACAGACCCAGCGGTGCCCGATACCTTTTCAACAGTCACAGGCGTTATGCAGCCTGCACCCGCGACCACCAGTCCTGATAGGTCCGGATATTGGTCGGGAAGACGTTCTGCCAGGAGTTACCGGCAATCGCGAGGCGCTCTCTTTTCTTGGTCAACCTTGCTGCAATCGCTGCTTTGACATCGGCATCAAAATCCGCCGGGTTCGCCTCAACATACTCATTCACACCCTTCATCTGTGGGGTGAAGCCAAGACCGGCAAGTGTCCGCGCGCCGAACCAGGTCGAAAGGTAGACATTGGCAAGTTTGTAGAACGCGTCTTCCATGCCGCGTTCCTGGCCCCCTTTGGTCATCATGACGACGTTGTTCCAGGCCTGATGGCCTTCCTTCATCGTCCCGTAACGGATGTCCTTGCCACTCTTGCGGCCCGCAACAATCTGAATGGGCTCCCAACAGGAAGAAACCAGAACTTCCTCAGATGCCAGGAGATCGACCCCATTCTGGAAACCATCCCAGAATGTGCGGAATTGCCCTGCTTTCTTCTTGTCGATCAGGAACTGACAGACGCCTTTGACTTCTGCTTCAGACATATCGGAAGGGTTTTCGATATCCTGCTTCCCTGACTGTTTCAGGTAAATCGCGGTGTTGGTTAAAGTGGGTCCAAAGTCGTTCTGCATTGCAGCCCGGCCTTTGAACTGATCATCAAACAGAACTTCCCACGAGGAAAGATCTTCACCAATGACCGTATGATTGAACGCCAGCGCATCCGCATTCGAGATATAGGGGATAGCAACAACCTTACCATTGTGGCGGATTGTGTCAGCTGCTTCGCCACCATCCTTGTAGCGATCTTCAATGTTGGCCCAATTCGGAATTTTTGACACATCAAGCTCGGCAATCGCACCCTGGCTTGCCAGCGCGTCTTCCATGCCACCGCCGTTATCCGTCATGGCATCATAGAGTTTGTTACCGTCTCCCACGACCATTTTCTGGATCGATTCATCGGCCCGGGCGCTTTTTGCAATTGCATTGATCGGAACACCCGCCTGAGCCTGCATCGCACTCCAGTCTTTTGCACCAACCTTTGCAATGCCGGGGGCCCAGAGCTTCAGGGCATCAGCAGCACCTGCACCGCTTGCAAAACCAAGCCCACCAGACAATGCCGCTGCGGATCCCATGAGAGCCATAAAATGGCGGCGATTAAATTCGTTTTGGGTCATCTTGTTCCTTACCATGTATGAGGTTGAACCAGTCGCGCGAACTGTGCCGAACGATGTCGTCTTTGGCAGAAATCAGGGGTCCCAAAGGGCAACCTAATCATCGGCTTACTCGCTGTTTCGACGCTGTTCCTTGCAAGCAACAAATTGCTCTGAAACGTTTTATCGATTTTTCTGATGAGGCATGTAGATCGGAGAAACCGGAAATCAAATGCGGGTTTATAGTTTTTTGCGCCCTACATACCCGGGTATGGTGCTTGTTTACCCCGCGACTGGATCTATTTTTCACAACATTGGGATTGAAAGAGAGGTGTAAAAATATGACAGATACAACGTTGGATATAAGCGTGCTGCAAGAATGGATTGGGAAAACCGAAGTCACCACTGATTTGATTGCGCCGCGCTCTGCCCGTCTTATGCAGGCTACCCTCGACCAGAACCCTACATATTCCAACGATGATCCGCTTCCGCCCTTCTGGCATTATCTGTATTTCAACCCCGAAACGCCTGCATCCAATCTGAAGGAAGATGGCCATGAAAGACTGGGACGGTTTTTGCCACCGGTCGCGCTTCCAAGGCGGATGTGGGCGGGCGGTAAAGTCGAAATCAACACGCCCATCCTGATTGGCGACGTTGCAACGAAAACATCTGTGATTGAATCGGTGGCAATGAAAGATGGACGTTCGGGACCACTGTGTTTCGTCACTGTTCGCCACGACTTAAACGTGGATGGCGACCATCGTTTTTCGGAAGTTCAGGACATTGTATACCGCGAGATGCCTGCGCCGGGCACCCCGAGCGCTACTGGAAAGCGAGCCCCGGAAGATCACGACTGGTCAACAGAAATACGGCCAGACCCGGTCACGTTGTTCCGTTTTTCGGCGCTGATCTTTTATGGTCATCGAATTCACTATGACATCGATTACACAAGGGATGTTGAAGGCTATCCGGGCCTTGTTGTACATGGCCCCCTCACGGCCAGTCTGCTGATTGATGAGACGCTCAAACAAAATCCCGGACGGGTCCTGACCGGATTTCAGATCCGCGCAATGTCCCCCCTCTTCTCTCCGACCCCGTTCAGAGTTGAAGGGAAATTGACAGAAGATGGTGCGGACACCTGGGCGAAAAACGAAGATGGCAATCTCGCTATGACGGTTTCTTTGACATTCAAATGATTGCGCCTGTCATGGGAGAATGTGTCTCAACAGCCCCGCCAGTTTCAATAATGTGACATCTGACCAGGCAGGACCGATCAACTGAACAGATCCCGGTTTTGTTTTGTCACCGCTCTCAAATGGTATTGCGATTGCAGGAAGTCCGCTGACATTTGCCAGCGCGGTTAAGTCAGCCTGGTTCGACGGCGGAGTTTCCGTATATTTAAATGCATGTTGCGGCGTTGTCGGCATAATAAGGACGTCGCAGAATTGCAGGGCCGTTTCACAGGCGCTTGACGCCGCCTTCATTTCTGCAAGCGCAGCAACCAATTTCGCCGAAGGAAGGGAACGGCCATAATTCATGGCCGAAGCAACGGGCTGGCTCAACCCGCCGGGCCGGTCCAGATAGGCCGAGAGGGCAACCGCGCCCTCCGCCTCTACCAGCAGTAACGCGGCCTTTCGGCAAGCTGATGGGGACCATCCGGACATTGGCACCGGCACAACCTCAACACCCGCATTCCTCAATGCCTTTTTCACACCGTAAAACTGTTCTCGTACGGGACCTTCCAGTTCAACATCATCAAGCGGGACGGGCACCCCGACACGCAAATCACCTAAATCATGTATTTTAGCTGCATCACTCCAGCCATCGGGTGCCGGTTTGCTGGCTGTATCATCCGGGTCGAAACCAGCGACAATCCGCAACAGCCCCTGCAACTCCTCCGGATTGGTTCCAAGAATACCAACGGTATCCAGACTGGGTGACAGGGGAATGACGCCCGAGCGACCGATCAGCCCCGCCGTCGGTTTCAATCCCATTATACCGCAGTACGCGGCTGGAATCCGTACTGACCCCAGCGTGTCCGAACCCAAGGCCAGCGGCAACAGTCCCGCCGCAACCGCTGCCGCCGACCCGCCGGAACTGCCGCCGACAACAAGTTCGTTGTCGAGGGGGTTAGCACTGCGCCCATGAGATGCATTGACACCGGTGGCACCAAACGCCGCCTCATCCATCGCGAGGCCGGGGACAAGAACACATCCTGCCCGCCGCAGACGATCAACAAAGACAGCATCGAAGGGCGCGTTCTCACCGTCACGCCCCGGTATGCCCGCCGTCCAGGCTTGTCCCTCGACCGCCATATTCGCCTTCAGGCCGACCCAGATCCCTGTTTCCTTACCCTGCCGATCCAGCTGATCCCGGACAAAGACAAGGTCCAGATCAGGGGCCAGGCCCAAGCGGGCTGCTTCCCTAGAAAACGCGGCGAGTTCAGTCATTATCAGAGAATTGACCGTGCCGCATTTACCTGAGCCGTGGCCCCGGCCATCATGAAAGCCATGTCACTGCCCGACAGGATAAAGCGTACCCCCATATCGATATAAGCTTTCATCTGTGCCGGATCATAAACCCCACCCATGCCAGCGAATTTCTGATGTTTCTTGCAAGCGGCTGTTAAAGTCTCATACGCACTCACGATGCGGTCATGGGTAAATTCACCAGGAATGCCTAGATCAAGACAAAGGTCGTTCGTCCCGATCATCACAACATCCACCCCGGGCGTCGCGGCGATCGCATCGGCGTTTTCCAGGCCGGTCGCAGTTTCAATCATCACCACAACCAGAACTGCGTCATTGACCAGGGACGCCGCATCCGCGACCGAATGCTTTTTAAAACCAAGCTGGGCGATCGTGCCTGCCATTGAGCGCCGACCTGTCGGGGGATACCGACAGCCAGAGGCCACCCGAAGGGCGGTTTCCGCATCATCGACATGGGGAAACACAATGCCCATGGCACCACCATCCAACGCGCGACTGGCGTGAAAATCCTCATGTCCCGGAACTCGGACAAGGGGCGCAATCCCGGCGGACTGAGCCGCCACAGAAATCTGGGCGGCCATATCGATACTCATGCTGTTATGTTCCATATCGATGAACAGCCAGTCGAAACCCGCTGTCTGCATGGCCATACCGATATCGACCGTGCGGGCCTGGCGGATACCGACCCCAAGGGATAATTCGCCTTTGTCCAGCCGTTCCCGGGCTGCGTTCTTCAACTCTGTCATCTCTGTTTCCTACCCCGTTTCGTTTATGGCATCCGGTATGATCGCTCCTGTCCGCGAAAAAGAAAACCGGAGATGGATCTTCCATCGTCAACCTACTACGTTTTTTACCAGTGAATAATAAACGCGATTAAGACGTCATGACCATTCGACCCGCAATACCCGCGGATAAAGAGGCAATAACAGACCTCTACGCCGCGGCATTTGAGAACGATGAAGGCCCGATTGTCGGCAAACTTGCGACGGATCTACTGGCGCTAAAAACACCCCCAGTACCCCTGGCCCTTGTTTGGGAAAATGGAACCGGTATCGCAGGTCATATCGCCTTCAGCACGGTTATGTTCAGATCATCGTCCAGCATGCGTGTCAGTATTTTGGCGCCCTTGGCAGTTGCCCCCAAACTGCACCGATCCGGCATTGGGAGCGGTCTGGTGCATCACGGCTTGCAAGACCTGATCAAACAGGGTGTTCACGCCGCACTGGTCTATGGTGATCCCGAATATTACGGCCGGTTCGGATTCACGGTGGATCTTGGAAAACTGTTCATGCCCCCTTATCCGCTTCAGCACGAATTCGGTTGGCAGGCGATGATGCTGGCAGGCGCGAAGCCACCCGAAAGGACGTTAGAATTTGACTGCACCGGTCCGTTGAACAACCCGGACCTTTGGTAGCACATCCCCTATTTCGTATTTACGATCGCCTGGATTTTTTCCATACCGCCAACCTTGTCGGCATAGCTTTCCCAAAACGGGGCCATGGCCTTTTGCCAATCTGTCGCATTCTGTTCAACAACTGCAGCGCCGGCACTGACTGTTGCCGCCAACGAGGCTTCCTGCTCAGCCGCTGCAAGTGAATTGAAATAGGCAATGGCCTCCACGGAAGCTTCGTCCAACGCGCCTTGTTCCACCGGCGTCAGCCCATCCCAGAAAGACTTGCTCATATACATGACGCCAAGCGCGTAAATATGCGATGTCTTTGAAAAACTGGGCACGACTTCGAAGAGCTTTAATGCCTGATACCCAGACATCGTCATATCCATATAGTCAACAACACCTGTTTCGAGCGCTGTGTAAGCATCGGTAATGGGGATAGGTGTCGGGTTCGCGCCGAGCGACTCCCAAAGTTCGATATGCAAGGGGCTTTGAATGACACGCATTTTCTTACCCGCAACATCGGACGGACCCTTGATCGGGTCTTTTGATATCACGTGACGGGCGCCAAATGTGATAAACCCGAAAACCTTAAATCCCTGCGCGTCAAACAGGTCCTTGAACTCGTCCCCTACGGGTCCCGCCATCACGGCATCGATATGGGCCTGATCGCGAAACAGGAACGGCATATCAAACAGCGAACTTTCCGGAACCCAGGTCGACATATTGGCGAGGGTAGAAAGGCCCGCCTGCAAAGAGCCAAGGCGAACCCCCTCTACCTCTTCTTTTTCACCACCAAGCACCCCATCCGGGATGATGTTGAATTTCAATGCGCCCGGGATCTTCTGGTCCACCAGTTCTTGCATTTTTACCCAGACCTGCCCCTGCGGTTTTTCAATCGGATAGATCACGCCGACCCGAACCTCTTTTGAGGCTGCATTGGCGGTTGCGACGGCGCCGAGATGAATGCCCGCTATCAACCCAATGATGGTGAAAAACTGCTTGATGAGAGTCCCGACCGAACCCATGACCTGTACTCCTGCATTTTCTACTTAAGGGCGGGTGAATACCGCCTTCTACTGCCCCTGGATGAGCGACACCAATCCCAAGGATACCGCGGGGATGAATGTGACTGCCAAGAGCGCGGTAATCAAGGCTGCAAGCATGGGAAACATGGATCGGAAAACATCATGGACAGGTGTTTTGGAGATACTTGCAGTTATAAAGGCCAGCATTCCAACGGGTGGCGTCAAACCGCCCAACATCAGGTTCACAACAACCACCAATCCGAAATGGATCGGGTCCATTCCCATTTCTACCATCAACGGAAGCAGAAGCGGCGTCAGGATCAGAATCGCAGCGCCGATATCGAGAAACATACCAAAGAACAGCAAAAGGAGATTAACCAGAATAAGGACGAGATAGGGGTTGTCCGTGATCTGGGTAACCAGCCCGGTCAATTCCTGCGGCACTTGTTGTGTTGCAAGGATGAATGTGAAGGGGGCCGCTGCACCAATCAACAACCCCACGGTTGCGGAATCAATCGCCGCAGACCGCAAGGCGCTCCACAGCTCCAGCAGGTCAAAACTGCGGTAAACGAGAAGGCCCAGAACGAATGCATAGGCGACGGCAAGGACACCAGCCTCCGTCGGCGTCACGATACCAAACCGGATCCCGACCAGGACGAGAACACCGAGCCCCAGTACCGGCAGGGCCTTAACCGCTGCCTGTCCCCGCTCTTTCCACGAGGACCGCGACTGCGCAACACCATACCCGCGCCGACGCGCAATGCCATAGACGCAAAGCATCAAGCAGACGGCCATCAGGATACCCGGCCCAACGCCCGCCAGCCACAGCGCGCCGACGGAAAGATTCCCAACTGAAGCCAGCAATAGTAATGCAATCGACGGCGGTATGACATTTGGCAGGGTTGCCGAGGCCGCCGTCACCGCGCAGGCAAACCCCGGGGAATATCCCTGACGGACCATCTGGGGCACCAGCAACTTGCTGCCCAGGGCCGCTTCCGAATAGCTGGACCCGCTGATGCCCGCATAAAACGAACTGGACAGGATGTTTACCTGTGCCAAGCCGCCTCTGAAATGGCCGACCAGCTTTAGCGCGAATTCCACCAGTCGCGCGGTCAATCCACCGATATTCATCAAAGCCCCCGCTGCAATAAACAGCGGAATGGCCAGAAGCAGGAATTTGGAAGAACCGTTTACCATGTTTTGAACGACGGCGGCCGGCGGAAGCGTGCCCCCGGCCGCGTTTGCGACAAAGGCTGAAAAGATCATCGCAAAAGCTACGGGCGTCCCAATCACCAGCGACACAAAGAAAGCGACCAGCATAGCGGCAGCGGGGTTCACCCCTGAGAGGGAAAGAACGTTCCCCGTCTCTATCAACCAATAAATAACCGCGCCCAGAATAAGGGCCAGCGGCCCGCGCCAGAACCCTTCCCCGGCGTCAAATCCCTGCAAAACCAGATAGACAAGGGCCAGTGCCGCTGTCACCGGAATGAGGGCGAATTTGAGCCATCCGGGCAGTCCCAGCGCATAATTCACACCCCCCACCATCTCAATCAGTGTCAGACCACCGAACAGCAACATGATGGTGGTCAGGGCCACCACGACATCCACAACCAGCAAGAGAAGAGTTTGAGTTCTCTGAGGCAGTTTCTTTACCAGATAATCAATCGAAAGATGGCGTCGCCCCCGATGGGCCAACGGAACCGCCAAAAAAATCATGCCAATGAAAAGCCATTGGGCCGCTTCATTTGCCCAAGTCAGCGTATGATTGAATCCATATCTGCCAATTACATTGGCCAGCACGATGAGAATGAGAGCAATCAGCGTGAGTGTCGCGACCCCGCCAACGACCCTGTCACTAAACGACAGAGATCGCTGGACGATAGCGCGAATGCCAGATCGTGAAGCCCTCACCTCTTCGTCCCCCGCTAAAGGGTCAGCATTCGTATCCTGGGCCAAGGGCAGCGCCCCTCCCTGCTGTGGGTGATGATCCAAGTATCGACGGACCAGTGTTACTCATCACAACGATGGGTCAGGTCGAAAGCCAACGCAAGAACTCAGGTGTCCGTCGCGTTCCTCATACAGTCGATCAAGGCTTTCTTGGCCTCAAAACCGACACCGGGACACTCATGCAAACCGACATAGCCGTCTTCAACGCTGTTCCCGTCAGCGAAGCCGCCAAACGGGGCAAAGACATCCGGATAGGACTCATTCCCACCAAGACCAAGACCGGCCGCAATGTTGAGCGACATCTGATGCCCGCCGTGGGGAATGCAATTTCGCGGCGTAAATCCGTGATCAGGCAGCAGATCCAGAAACCTCATATATTCCACACAACCATACGAGAGTGCACAATCAAGTTGCAGGTAGTCCCGGTCCGCCCGCATGCCGCCGTGGCGAAGCAGGTTCCGACCATCCTGATGCGAGAACAGGTTTTCGCCCGTCGCCATCGGACCTTCATAATGTTTGGCCAGTTCCGCCTGAAGGGCATAGTCCAGCGGATCGCCCGCTTCCTCATACCAGAACAGGTCATACTGAGACATCGCCTCTGCATAGGCGATTGCGGTTTCCAGATCAAAGCGGCCATTTGCGTCAACTGCGAGTTTCCGCCCGGATCCCGTAACAGATATCACTGCCTCTATGCGCCGCAAATCATCCTCCAGGGGCGCGCCGCCGATCTTCATCTTCACCACGGGATAACCGCGGTCCAGATAGCTCCGCATCTCGTCCTTCAATTTCTGCAGATCCTTGCCCGGATAGTAATAACCGCCAGCCGCATAGACGAAGACCTTGTCATCGGTCTCCCCGCCTCGATACCGGTCCGCC
This sequence comes from Alphaproteobacteria bacterium, assembly GCA_963691885.1. Classification (GTDB taxonomy): domain Bacteria; phylum Pseudomonadota; class Alphaproteobacteria; order UBA8366; family Aestuariispiraceae. The sequence goes on along the minus strand of OY829843.1, from coordinate 3,535,925 downwards.
AGTACCTGATAGAGCGGCTTGCCCTCAATCTTTGAAGCAGCATCCCAGACCGCCATATCCAGAACACCGACAGCAAACGATCGCTCCCCATGTCCACCCGGTTTTTCGTTCGTCATCAGGCAATCCCAGATCTTGTGCGGATCGAGATTGTCTCTTTTGTCATCTTGTAGAGTGTCAGGATCGGCATCCAGCAGGCGTGGAATGAACCGGTCGGCCAATAGGCCCTTGGCCGCATAGCGTCCGTTGGAATTGAAGCCATACCCAACGACCGGTTTTCCATCCCGCATGACATCGGTGATCACAGCCACCACGCTCGCTGTCATTCTGGAGAAATCGATATAGGCATTTGATATATTTTAAGAGATCGGGACGACAGTGTTCCGGATTTTGGTAATTCTGGGCATGGCGCTCCCCTCAGGACTTGTTCATTTATTGCTAAAATAAGCCGCGCCAGAACCCTATTCCTCTGATCAGTCCAATCAAGGGCGGATCGGGCGGGCAAAACAGCTTTTCCGGATGAGGGCAGCAGCGTGATTAGCACTGCAACATCAACAAAGCTTGAAACTCTGCTTCCACTCGCTATCTGCCTGATCAGAGGCGCAGACGATTGAGGAGTATCTGCCGTGGCCATCACAATGGATGAAACCCCATCCTCCGCACATGTGAATACGCCGGTTGCGACAGCATTTACAGGCGAAACACTGGCATCTGTTTCTGGCGTGACCCTCACCTATCCATCTGCATCGGGCGATGTTGCTGTTCTGAACGATGTTTCTTTCGATCTTAATAGCGGTGAAATCGTCTCCCTTACCGGACCATCCGGGTCTGGCAAGTCATCGCTCATCGCAATCCTCGGGGGACTTGAACCACCGACAGGCGGAACCGTCAGGGTCCTCGACCAGGATATGACGGCCTTGAGTGAGGCAAAGCGCACCTTGCTGCGTCGCAGGGCAATAGGGATCGTCTTTCAGTCTTACCACCTGGTTCCGGCTATGACCGCTCTTCAAGACGTCGCCCTGCCCCTGATGCTGGAGGGAGAGGTCGATGCGGAAGAGAGGGCAAAGGCGCTTCTCGAAAAAGTCGGCCTTGGCCATCGAATTGAACACCGCCCAACCGCCCTTTCCGGCGGGGAACAACAGCGGGTTGCCGTTGCTAGGGCCTTTGTCGCACAACCGCGACTGGTTTTGGCCGATGAACCAACCGGAAACCTCGATCAGGACACCGGCACAGAAGTCGCCGATTTGATGTTCGAACTGTCAAAAGCCAGCGGCTCGACCATGTTGCTGGTTACCCACGATCGCACTCTGGCCCATCGCTGTGACCGCATGTTGAACATTGATCGAGGTCGGGTTTCGGACGCTGGATGATGGCAAGCCTGGATACAGCAAACGCTCAACCAACGGATACGCAGGCCGAAACACTCTGGAAACTGCTTCGGGCAGAACTGACGTCCGGTATCTTCGGACTGCGCTTATTCATTGCCTGCACCTTTGTTTCTACTCTGCTGCTCGGCATGGTCTGGATTCTGGGAAGCAACCTGACATCGGCCATACAGGAAAACGGCCGGGCCATACTGGGCGGCGATATTTCGTTAGAGGTCAATGGCCCGCCGCTCGACGCACCAATCATTGAGCGGCTCGACGAATTCGGTGCCCTCTCCACAATCGTGGAACTGCGGGGTTCCGCAAAAGCCGGCGATCAACGGGCACCGGTTGAGATCAAGGGCGTCGACGGCCTCTACCCGCTCTACGGAAAACTCAGCCTGCAGCCCGACAGCAACGGCGAGATGCCGGACCTTCAAACCGCCATGGCAGCTGTTGACGGTGTTCCCGGTGCCGTGGTCGAAGCAACCCTACTGTCCCGTCTCGGACTCGGCCTTGGCGACACGATCAGCCTTGGGCAACGCGAGTTTGAAATTCGCGCGGTTATCAATATCGAACCGGACCGTCTGTCGTCTCGCCGCTTCCTGGTCGGCCCGCGTGTAATGGTCGAATTGTCAGAGGTAGAGCGCGCCGGTCTGCTGGTCCCGGGCTCTCTCTCAGAATACCGATATCGCGTGGCCTATCCAGACGGTACGAATGAGGCCGCCGCCCAATCAGAAATCGCCGAACTGGAACCCAGCCAGGGATGGTCCATGACCGTCACGGAGGATGCGGGCGACCGCGTGTTGCGCACGGTCGAACGCACGACAACTTTCCTCGGGATTGCCGGTATTGTCGCACTCGCAATCGGGCTTACCGGGACATGGTCGGCTGCCCTTGTCTGGGTCGGACGTCGGGCGCGCACAATCGCTCTTTATCGCCTGTCCGGGGCCTCACCCGCCCTCGTTGTCTGGTTGCACGGGGCCATCCTTGTGATGACAGGCGTCATGGCGATCGTGGCCGGCCTTGTATTCGCCGCGACAATTGCCGGGTATCTGACCTCCATCGTGGCGGCGACACTGCACCTCAACTGGTCCTACGGCCAGATGACGGGATCTGTCGCCCTCGTATTTATCACCCTGTTGCTGGGACTGGCCGGCGCCAGTGTCGCCGCCCTGTCCGCCGCCCATCAGATGCCCCCCGGTGTCGCGATGCGCAGCGGGGAAGCGGAACTGAAACCAACCGCCAGACATATCGCAATCGGCCTGGCACTTATCGCAGTGGCGGTCCTGCTGGCCGTCTTAAACCTGCCACTTGCCAACCTGGCAGCCCTGGCTGCGCTCTGGGTCTTGTGGGGGCCGCCTGCATTCTGGGTGGGGCGGCAGTCCTGCTGCCCAGTGCTGCAAGACGACAAAAGTCAAAGAGCTTTGCGGCGACGGTCATCGCCCTCGGCCTGTCATCCCCCGGGGCCCTGGCGGTTCGCACCATTGCGCTGGGCATCGGTATTGCCGGGATCACGGCGATCATGACCGCGCAGTCATCTTTCCAGACCGCACTCATCATGGAATTGCCGGAACGGATCCCTGATCTGGTCCTTATCGATGTGCAAAAGGATCAGGCCGCCGAACTGGAAGCGCGTATCGCCGATACGTCGGACCTGTTTGGCCTGCAATCCATGCCCAATCTGCGGACCCTCATGCTTGCAGTAAACGGTGTTCCCGCCGAAGAGGCGCTGGTCCTGCCGGAAAAAGCCTGGGTGATAGAAGGTGACCGCAGTTTCTCCTGGGCTGCTGAACCAACGGGGGCAGAGTTGCTGGCCGGTGAATGGTGGCCGAACGATTACAACGGCCCCCCGCTCATCTCCGCCGAAGAAGATGTTTATGAGGCCTTCGATCTGAAAGTGGGCGACACAATTACCTACAGTGTGTTTGGCCGGACCTTTACCTCGACCGTTGCCAATATTCGCAAGGAATATCACCGCACTTTCCGGCCGGAATTCCTGCTCGTCGCCTCCCCCAATCCGTTCCAGAATGCACCCCATGGTTGGGTTCTGTCGCTGCAGGGGTCCGGGCCGGATGTGGTCAACGGTTTGATCCGCGATCTTGCCGCGACGGCTGCAAATATCACCACGATTGATGTGCGTCAGATCATCAACCAGGTGACCGGCGTGGTGAATGGCGTGGTCGCCGGAACGCTGGCGATTGCAGGTGCTTTGCTGCTGGGTGGGGTTCTGACCCTGGCGGCTGTGGTTGCGGGGGATGTGGATTCCAGACGGCGGGACGCACTCGCCTTCACCCTGGTCGGTGTATCCCGGATGGAGGTCGCGCGTATTCGGCTGACCGAAACGGTGATTGTCGGCGTCATCACCGCTGTTCTGGGCGGCATTCTTGGAAATATCGGCGGCTATTGGCTGGTCTATGAGGCCTTGCGGGTGGAATGGGCACCAGGTGCCGCAGCCCTGATGGTGCCGGTCCTGCTGGGCATTGTCGCCGCCGTCGCTGCAGCGATTGCAGCCGGAATCGGTGCGGTGCCGCGCGGACGCGGGCAACTTGTCCGCGTGTTGGCCAACTGACGCATCCACGCCAATGCATGAGACCAGACGCGCCAACCGGGATGACCTGCCCGCCCTTAATGCCGTGATCCAGCGGGCGATTGCGACATGGTCGATATCCGACAGGCTGAAACGGCTGGCCCTGCCCAGCTATCAATATGATGAAGATGAGCTCGCCTATCTCGAGATCAGGGTCACAGGCGACCCGATCATCGCGCTGATGGCACTCGAAGCCCCGGTCAGGGAACCCGCCGCCCACCGCCGGGAGGAAGCCCTTCTTCACGGCCTCTTCGTGGACCCGGCCCATCAACACAAAGGTCTGGGGTCCCAGTTACTCGCAAAGGCGGAAGAGTTGAGCCGCGCGCTCCACGCCCCCGCCCTGATCGTAAAAGCTCAGAGCGATGCCCTCGGTTTTTTCAAGCAGCACGGCTATCAGCCCACTGACCGTATCGATTACCCTCACGCCGTTATCAAGGCCCTCGACTAAAGGCCATTGCCAAACCAACTGGAGGTCTCCAAAGATCCGGGTTCCGCACAGACTACAGTTCACTTTTTGTTCTTGACAAAGCGCTACCACTCTGTTACGCTGCGTGCCCTTTTTTTTGGAGCACATATCGGCCCGGGCATGACCGCCAGGGCCGACACCGTTTTCAGTCACATATTTTTTCGAACAAAAGGGGATTTCAGCGCGATGTCATTTTTGTCTGCACGATCATCAAAACCCGACGCTCCGGAGAAACAGAACAAACGCCGGGCCTCCCTTCTCTACAGGGGGACCACACCCAGATGGGGCGGTACGTATCGCTGGCTGAACGACGAGCCGCAGAGGGTACAGGATTATTATGCCGACAAACCCTCCGGTGCGATCCCGACGCGGAAAGGGGCAAAGCCAGCCCTGGAAGACCCAAACGCCCCCTCCTGGATCCGAAACCTCGCCTCTGAGCCGGAGGTTTTGCCGCGTGCGGAAAGATCGACCAAACCGTCGAACCGCAAACCCCTGATCGGGGAGCAAACAAATAAATCCGGCGAAGAGGATCGCATTGCTCCCTTTGGCGACCTGACTGTTGAGGAAACACGTGGGATGCAGCGTCAGGCGGAACAAGTCCGGAAAACCGGACAGCAGCAGGAAGGTGATTTTGTATCGGACAGCCTTGATGCCGCTGAAAGTGTCGCGCGCGGTGTCATGGGGCCAAGCTTTGAACCGGTCCGCGATTTTGTAAAAGGCACAGCGGAGCTGCTGGACCCAAGGCAGGATCATGAAGCGATAAAGGACGGTGGACGTCGCTTTAACGAAGCAATGAAAGAAGGCGATCTCAGCGGCATGGCCGTTGGCGCGGCTGAGCAATTAACCGGTGCGGCGGGTCTTTTCCTCGGACCTTTGGTCGACGCGTCAGTCGGAATTACACAAGCGGCCATCCCGCTCATTGTACCAAAAGCATCGTTGACCAAAAAAAAACCCAAGACGAAGTGCTGGAGATTCTCAAAGACGGCCCGGCACCACCCGAAGGGCATGTTGGTGTATTCCCGCTCGGCACCCACGCCGCAACCGGTCCTTTACCGGATGGCTATGAATACGTTTCACGGTGGATGAGTCCGGAGGAAGCCAAACTCTGGGCACAAGAACGCGGCACAAAGATCCCGTCCGGAATTGGACACCAACAAAGCGACCTTCGGCCAGCCGTTTATGCGGGGTTGCCACCGTTTGAGCGAGGCGGATTCGGGCCGGTCCGAGTCGATTTCGCCGTTCCAAAGTCAATGCTTGCGAGGGTCGGAGAAAGTGAGCGAAAACTGCACTACGGGGCTGGTATTGAAGCAACTCCGATACACAACATACGAAACTGGCTTCCCGGCGACATGAAACTGGAATTGGAAGACTAAAAATGGCGAGACTCGCATGGTGCGAAGGTGTGATTTTTCGGAAGTCACAACTCGAAGAAAAAGAAATCAAAACATCTGTTCTGTTGGAACATCTGCAAGCATCAAAGTTCTACGATGAAGATCAGTTCTTCTTGGTTCATTCAGTCAACTATGGAAGAGAGTTGCTGGAGCAAATTGGTGCAGGTCTACAACAATTTGGCTTGGCAAAAAATGTAGATTTCTGCCTGACAGAAGTTGATTTCCCGACATGGTTTCGCCTCTTTGGGTTTGAAGTTAACAAATCCTCAGAAGAGAGACGAATAGGTGTCCAGGTCTCATTTCAACATGGGTTGGTCATACGCAAACCACGCCTGATTGAGGTTGGTGTTTCCCGGCAGGCAGTTCTGGATGTGTTTGGGGGAGCGGGTCCATTGGACGAAGATGATGATCTGATGTCCTTTGGTCCGCTTGGCGACGAAACGGTGCTAGAGGAAAAATGTCAGGCCCTGATGTCACTCGGAATGGACTATGGTTTTGATCAGGTGGACCTCAATGCAGAATTTCCGGATTGGATCACGTTTCGCGCCATACTTGAAGACGACCCGGATCTAGAAACGCGATAGAGCTTGGGCAAAAAAATGTACCCTCAGTAGGTCCAGTACCCTGCCAAGGGAAGCGAGAGGGATGTTCCCTCTATGGCTTTTGTCATACGGCGTTCTGCGTCGCGAATGGCGTGGGTTCTGAGTATGAGGGAGATTCCCTGCCCTTTCCCGTCAATCCCGTTAGTCCATTCCTTTATCGGGTCCTGAACCTTCGGGCGTCGTGCGGCAATACGGATCAATCTGGTCCCGGCAACGGTTAAGAGATCGCGGGTGTGGTCCGCATCCGACCCCTCCAGATCGGCGGCAAGATCAGCAAGGGCCGTGAAGGCAAGGCAGGTGAAGATCGGATCCGATATCCTGGCCGATCGCCTTGATAGAGATTGCAGCCTCTTATCAAACCTTTGTCGCGCACTGGACACGCATCATCCCCTGTTGTTGCATCCTCAAATGTTAAGTCAAAAATTGTAGGATCAACCGTTTGGCGATTTCAATCGTACAAGAAATAGGGTTAAACGACATTCCAACTTGGGAAAGTATTTACACATGCCCGATGAGATGAACTGGATATCACTGCTGACATTCTTCGGCCTTGTATTTCTTGTCTCCCTTTCCGGTGCCCTGTTCAAGCCGGGGGAATGGTACAAAACACTCGCCAAACCCGGCTGGACGCCGCCCGACTGGGCCTTTCCCGTTGGGTGGTCCATCCTCTATGTCATGATTGCCATTGCCGGCTGGCGGGTCTGGGAACAGGCGGACAGCGCTATGATCACGCCCGTCTTCGCGGTGTTCGGGGTGCAGCTATTCCTGAACGCAATCTGGTCCGGCGTTTTTTTCGGGATGCGCCGTATGGACTGGGCCCTGATCAATGTAGGGGCGCTTTGGCTGTCAATCCTGGCCAATATCGTGGCCTTCTGGATGGTTGAACCGTTGTCCGGCCTGTTGCTTGTGCCCTATCTTGGCTGGGTGACGTTCGCGGCCAGTCTGAACTACGCGGTCTATCGCCTGAACCCTGATCAGGGGCGCGGCATCCCGTCGACGCCGTAAACGCGTCAAACCAGCAAAACAGCATAAATCCAATAGCGCCCCTTTACGCCATCGTCGCCAGCGCGTACAACCCGGCCACCCTGACACTGTGATGGCAGCAACCTGTTCGCATCCAAGCCATCCCGACCGCCAGACGGCCGTCTCGTTAAGCACAGTGAAAGACAGATGATGAGCAATTTTGAAGGTGTGGTACCTGTCCTCGCCGACGCCTTGGCCCGCCGCGGCTATGACAAACCGACGCCGGTACAGGAAGCCGTACTGGACCCGGATCTGGCCGACCGGGATGCGCTGGTTTCCGCCCAGACGGGATCTGGCAAAACAGTCGCCTTCGGGATTGCCATGGCACCGAACCTTTTGGGCGGGTCCGACCGCCTTGATCGGGCGGAAACCCCGCTCGCGCTGGCCGTTGCGCCGACCCGCGAACTGGCGCTGCAGGTCAAGCGTGAGCTGCAATGGCTCTATAGCGACACAGGCGCCATCATCGCTTCCTGCGTCGGCGGCATGGATATGCGGACGGAGCGCCGCGCGCTTGAGAGAGGTGCACATATCGTGGTCGGCACGCCCGGCCGGTTGCGCGATCATATAGAGCGCGCCTCCTTTGACCCCTCCGGCCTCAAAGCTGTGGTTCTGGACGAGGCCGATGAAATGCTGGATCTCGGGTTCCGGGACGATCTGGAATTTATTCTGGATGCCTCCCCCACTGACCGACGGACCCTGCTCTTCTCTGCCACTGTGCCGCGCTCCATCGAACATCTGGCAAAGCGCTATCAGCGTAATGCCGCCCGGATCAACGTCGCCTCCGCCCAAAAACAGCATGTGGATATCGACTATCGCGCGCTTTCCGTCGCACCCAGCGACCAGGAAAATGCAATTGTCAACGTATTGCGGTATTACGACGCCAAAAACGCCCTCGTTTTCTGCGCGACGAGGGTCGCAGTGAACCATATGACCAGCCGGTTCAACAATCGCGGCTTCTCCGTCGTCGCCCTGTCCGGGGAACTCAGCCAGAACGAACGTACACACGCGCTGCAAGCGCTTCGAGACGGGCGTGCCAAAGTGTGCATTGCGACCGATGTTGCCGCCCGCGGTATCGATCTGCCGAACCTGGAACTGGTGATCCACGCGGATATCCCGAAAACCAAGGAAACCCTGCTCCATCGCAGCGGGCGAACAGGCCGGGCCGGTCGCAAAGGCGTTTGCGCCCTGATCGTTCCCCATAACTGGCGCAAACGGACCGAACGTCTGTTGAGCAATGCCAATGTAACCGCTACCTGGCAGCCAGCCCCCTCAGTCGATGACATTCTGACAAAGGACCGGGAACGCCTGCTGTCCGATCCCGCCCTTGGTCAGGAACTTGACGAGAGTGAACAGGCCTTTGCCAGTGATCTCCTGGCGAAATATTCACCGGAACAGATTGCAGCAGCCTTTTTGCGTCAACGGTTTGAGGGGCAGGCCGCGCCCGAAGAGCTCCTCGACATCGCACCACCGCAAGCGCCCAAGCAAAGACGCGCGGATTTTACCGATGGTGTCTGGTTTTCTCTGTCCGTCGGGCGAGATCAATCCGCAGAACCCCGATGGCTCCTCCCCCTGATCTGTCGCAACGGGCATATTACCAAAAATGAGATCGGGGCAATCCGGATTCAGGCAACTGAAACCTTTTTTGAACTGACACCCGCCTGCGTGGACGCCTTCGTCAAGCAACTAGGGCCTGATGCCGTGATTGAGCAGAATATCCGTATCACCCGGTTGGATACACCTCCGGCCATATCGCAGGCACCAGCCCCAAAATCCAGACGGCCCGCCCCGCCGCGCGAAAGACAGGCGTCCAGACCCAGCGACCGCAAAGATCGCACTCCGGCCCCAGCTCGATCTCGTGCTGCCAAATCCCGTGCTGCAAAACCCCGCCCCGCGCAAATTTTTGAAGAACCTGTGGTGGCACCCGTTGAACCAACCAGGCAAGACGACAGGCAAAATCAACCCCGGCCCGCCTCACCTGGAAAAAGACCCGACAAGGGCAGCAAGGCAAAGCCAAAGAAACCGAAGACCAAAGCCAAGGCGAAGGGACGGAAAAAGTTTACAACCAAACCTGCCGGGAAATCTTCGGGAAAACCACCAGCGCGGCCGAAGGGGAACAAGTTCAAACGCAGCCCGAAGAAGACCTGACCCCAGGGCCACTCCTCAAAGCGTTGGAGACCAGCTTTTATCGTCTTTCACCTGAACCCGCGAGAGGTTCATGCGGAAATTATATCGGTCCGGGCGATAAAGGCCCGTTATATACTCGACCGCACGATCATTCTGATCAAACACAATACGGTTGATGCAAAGCAGGGGTGACCCCAGTTCCACATCCAACACGGGTGCGATCTGCGACCCCGCCAATGTCGCTGTAATCGTCTGTTCAGCACGGGAAATCACAACCCCCGATCGCTCCAGTAAAGACAAAAGGGGTGTGGTTGCAAGATCCTCACGACCATATGACCGGCCCACCGCCTCTGGAACATAGGTCACAAGATGAGAAAACGGCTCATCCTCCAGACGTCGGACACGCACGGCACGTTGGACCATCTCGCCCGGCGCGACGCCCAGCACTGCCGCGACCTGTTCCCCCGGTTTCACATAGTCAAATTCCAGCAAGGTAACCTCGGTTTCCAGGCCCATCGCCATCAGGTTTTCAAGCATGCCTTCGACATTGGCACGAACCGGCGCAACAGTGACGCCACTTGCCACCCTGGTGCCCCGTCCCCGTTCCCGTACAACCAACCCTTCCTGGGCAAGCTCGTTCAGGGCGCGCTTCGCGGTGATACGGGAAACACCGAACATCTGGGACGTCTCATCTTCACTGAATAGAAGATCCCCCTCTGCGAATTCTTTATTCAGGATCTTGTCACGTAAAACGAGATAGATCTGATGATAAAGTGGTGTTCGCAGCCGGTCATTAACCAGCGATTTCAGATCCTTATCAACAACGGCACCCGACATTACGACACTCTTTCCCAGATCAATTCATGCGCAATAATAGTCAATTTCCTTGAGGAATGACACCTTGATATAACATTATGTTTTAAGCCAGTGTTTTTGTCGACTGATACAGGAGGAATACCCGATGCCCGTGATCACCTGCGTCCTGATGGAGGGGTATTCCGACGCCACAAAACGCCGGCTGGAAGAGCGCCTGACAGACGCTGCAAAACACACAACCGGCGCGGTCTGGGACGCGATTACCGTGATGATCAACGAGGTCCCCTCCCAGAACTATATGCGCGGACGGGTTGAGAAAATCCCGGCAAAAGCACCAGTCCCCGCCGCAGAACTGGTCCGACAGTTTTTGCAGGCAATGCAGGAGCGAGACCTGGAAAAAGCATCAGGTTTTCTGGCAGATGATTTTCAGATGACATTCCCGGGTGATGCCCGCTTCACAAAGCTTGAGGAATTGGTGACCTGGTCGAAGGACCGCTATCAATCCGTCGAGAAAACTTACGAAAATTTCGATGAGTGTTTTGGCTCTGAGGGGGTGACCGTGTACTGCAGTGGTACATTGTCCGGTAAATGGCTGGACGGTTCAGCGTTCAGCGGCATTCGCTTTGTGGACCGCTTTACCGTAACGGACGGAAAACTCACCAATCAGAGTGTCTGGAATGACATGGCAGAAGTGAAGGCCCCCGCCTAGTTGGTTCGTTAGTGTTCGAATTCAGACGCTTTATCCAGCATCGCTGTGAGGACAGCATCCTTGCGAGCCGGAGACGGGGGATAGGCCTTGCGGCTGTGGGTCAGGCCCAATCCCAGACAGGTTTCGGCGAGCTTGTAGGTGAGTGGCCCCGGATTGATGACCGGAACGGACAAGCGCTCCGACAAATACTGATGCGATTGATGCATGGTGGTCGAGCCCAACAGGATCACATCCGCCCCGTCCTCCTCAACACATTGTCTGGCTGCGCTTTCGAGCAATGGAAAAAGGTCCTCTTCCTTGCCACCCATGAGGCCCTGATTGTCCGGTTGCGCATCGATCGACCGAACCGATGCACAATGATCCGTGAGTTTCAGATCCTTCAGTGTTTTCGTATAAAGGTGATCCCAGTGCGACCACATTGCGATGATTGAAAACCGGTTCCCCAGCATCATGGCGGTCAGCATAGAGGCGCGCCCGGGGCCAATCACCGGAATATCCAGAACGGAACGCAAGGCCGCCATGCCGGAATCACTCATCGTATCAATACAGACCGCGTCATAGCCCCTGTCCTGGGCGTTCAATCCTGCCTCCATCACCCCGATATCCGCCAGTACCATGTCGTACTGACTGACATAGTTCTTGGGCGCGACCCGAACAGATTCGAAGTCAAACTGGATATCCGGCCCCAGTTCCACCGCCTTTAACTGATCGCGCCGCTGATCGCGGTTCTCTTCGCTCATCGGGAAGGGTACAATTACAAGAACTTTGGGCATTGTTTTGTCCTTCAGCTATCCGTTCGTTTGAATCTAGCAGTGACGACCCAAGAGGAAAGGAAATTCACCATGATCTCTTTGAAGGGAAAGAGGCTTTTCTTCACCGGGGCGGGGTCTGGAATCGGCCTGTGCAGCGTGCAGGAAGCGCTGAAGCTGGGCGCAGAGGTCTCTGGAACGGTCCAGGGGGTTGACCAGCAGTCCGCCCTGTCCAACCTGATCGGCGTTGGTGCCACATTTGATCTTGATGTCACCGACAGCAGCGCCCTGGACCAGGCGATGGGGTCCAGCATCGCAGATATCGGGGGGCTCGACGGTGCTCTTGGATGTGCGGGTATCATCAAACTGCTTTCCTCAACGGATACGTCTGACCAGGATTGGGCCCGCGTCATCGATGTGAACCTCACCGGCTGTTTCAATCTGGCCCGCGCCGCCGCACGCCATATGAAAGATCAGAAAACCGGATCCATTGTCCTTGTATCCAGTCAAATAGGCCTCACCGGTCACCGCGCAGCTGCCGCCTATGGCGCATCAAAGTCGGGCATTAACGGGCTCGTGCGGTCCATGGCGGTTGAACTTGCACCCTCCGGGATTCGCATCAACGCGGTGGCACCGGGCCCCATTGCTACAGACATGACAGCAGAAACCAGATCCATTCCAGAGCTGCGGGATTACCTGCTCAATGGCATACCCATGGGCCGGTTCGGAGAGGCCGTGGAGGTGGCGGCCCCCACCCTTTTCCTGCTGTCGGACGCTGCGTCCTACATGACAGGTCAGGTCGTCAGTGTCGATGGCGGCTACACCGCGCAATGAAACCAGCTGGTGTTGCCCTATATCCCCAAATAAGACTTTTTAAGTTCCGGATCTTCCAGCAGTACAGCCGCCTCTCCCGACAGCGTAACTTGCCCGTTTTCTAGAACGAATGCCCGGTCGGCGATGGTCAGAGACTGCATCACATTCTGCTCAACCAGCACGATTGAAAGCCCGTCATTGTTGATCGTCTTGATCAACTCAAACATCTGTTCCACCAGCAGAGGTGACAGGCCAAGCGACGGCTCGTCCAGGATCAGGAGACGTGGTTCGGCCATCAGGCCCCGGCCAATTGCAACCATCTGCTGTTCACCGCCGGACAGGGTGCCGGCCGCCTGTTTCAATCTTTCCTGCAATCGCGGGAAGGTTGTCAGAACCCGGTCGATATTGGCTTTACGGTTTGCCTTGCCCCGGCGGTAACTGCCCATCTCCAGATTTTCAAGAACCGTCAGATTGGGAAAGACGCGACGCCCCTCGGGTACCTGGATCAATCCTTTTGAGACGATATCGTTTGCGCTTGCCGCCGTGATGTCCTCTCCATCGAATTCAATCGAACCGGCAAAGGGGCGATAGAGACCGCTGATATTGTTATTCAGGGTGGACTTCCCTGCACCGTTGCTGCCCAGCACCGCAACGATCTCACCTTCCGAAATGTCGATGTCCACATTGCGAAGGATCTGAACTTGCCCGTAACCGGCGTCGAGTGATTTGACCTTAAGCATCGGCGGCGACCTCCACCGACATGCGCTCTGCCGCCCCATGCCCCAGATAGGCCTCGATGACATTTGCATTCGTTGCGATTTCTGCAGGCGCCCCCTCGGCAATCAAGATGCCGTCATTCAAGACATAGGCATAATCGGACAGGTTCATTACCGCCTTCATCACATGCTCAATCAGGAGAATGGTAACGCCAGAATCCCGAATGCCTTTGATCACCCGAACAATATCATCAATCTCTGTCGGATTCAGCCCGGCCATCACCTCGTCCAGCAACAATAGGCGCGGTCCAGTTGCAAGGGTCCTGGCCAATTCCAGCCGTTTGCGACCGGCAACGGTCAGGCCTTCGGCTGCCTGTTCCAGCATTGGCGTCATGCCCACCTGCTCGGCGACCGCCCGGGCAATCTCTTCTGCCTCAGCGCGGTTCGCCGTCTGGTGGTAGGCACCAACCATGATGTTTTCGAGTGTCGTTAGACTGGCGAAAGGTTGGGTTACCTGAAAGGTGCGGACGATCCCGGCATCGCAGATCTTATGTGGTTTCATGCCGGTTATGGCCTTGCCCTCAAAAGTAACCGATCCGGCATCCGGCTTGATAAAGCCGGCAACCATGGCAAAGGTTGTCGTTTTGCCAGCGCCATTCGGCCCGATCAGCGCGACGATCTTACCCTGGGACACAGACAGCGATACATCACTGACAGCGGCCAGTCCGCCAAAGGACTTGCTGAGACCCTTTACCTCAAGCATCGCCATCGCCTCCCTGCTTCTTGCGCCTTTTCTTAAACAGGCCGATCAACCCGTTTGGCAGGAAACCGATAATCGCAACCAGGATCACCCCATACACAATCATGCTGAGGCCGGGTTCAGAGATGAAATGCCGTGCCACCTCGTTCACGCCGTGCAGCACAAAGGACCCGATCAGCGGCCCGAACACCGTGCCAAGCCCCCCGACGATGGTCACCAGCAGCATCTCAACAGAGAATGCGACACCATAGGCAATCGGCGGATCGAGATAGAGATACTTCTGGACGTAGAATGTGCCGGCAGCGCCCCCCATACCACCGGTGATCATGATCGCATACATTTTGCATTTGAAGGCGTTTACGCCCAGCGCTTCTGCCGCATCTTCATTTTCGCGGATCGCGATCAAACGCGCACCAAACCGTGACCGCTCCAGCCACATCGCAATCAGGATGGAAATCAACGCCATCACAAACGCGATGTAGTAAAAACCCGCCGGGTCATCAAACTGCAAACGGGCGAGGCTTGGTTCGTGGGCAATAAAGATCCCCACACCACCGCCTGTGAATTCAACCGAGTTTGCAATCACGCGAAAAACCTCTGCAAAGGCGAGCGTGATCAGGGCGAAATACGACCCTCTCAACCCATACCTGAAACTGACAAAACCGATAAAGGCCGCTGTTACGACACCGGCCGCGATGGCGGCAAAGATACCGATCCACGGATCGATGCCAAACGTGTTCAGCAAAATGGCCGACACATAAGCCCCGGTTCCAAAGAACACAACGCCACCAAAGGAGAACTGCCCGGCATAACCGCCCAAGATATTCCAGGATTGACCCAGGAATGCCGAAAACAGGATCAGGGTCAGAACATCGATGACAAAGCGATCGGCGATCAGAAAGGGTAATGATGCGGTGAACAGTGTACCTGCCAGCGTGGCCCGTGATGTGGTGCTGAATTTTGACATCACTGCTTCCACCCAAAGAGCCCGGTCGGGCGGAACAACAGGATCAGTATGAAGATGAGAGAGATGCCGATCTGTCCCAGGCTCTCCCCGAACATCAACCCCCCAACGGACTCAGTGATGCCGATGATGAAGCCCCCGATCAGCGCCCCGACAATACTGCCCATGCCGCCCAACACGACGATGGTAAATGCAACGATGACAAAGATATTGCCCGTATACGGGTCCACATAGAAGGATGGCATCAAGAGGCAGCCAGCCGCGCCAAGACAGGCAATCCCGATGCCATAGGTAACCGCATAAATGTGATCAACATCGATACCAACCAGGCGCGCGCCTTGGCGTTCCTTGGCGACCGCCCGAATGGCTTTTCCCATATCCGTTTTGGCAATCATGATCCAAAGCAGCAGACAGATCACCAGGGAAGCAAAGAAAGAGATCACCTTCGGCACCGCCAGGAAGACGAAGCCTAGATCCAGCGAGTCATAAGCATAGGGAACGTCGATGACCTGTTGGTCAGCAGAAAAGAAGAACAACGCGGCGTTCTCAAAAATAATCGCCAGGCCAAGCGTGATCAGCAGAATATTTGTATCCTTGCCATGGGCCAGCTTGCCAATACAGTATTTGTAGAGGCCGTATCCCAGAACAAAACTGATCGGGACGACGATGACCAGGGCAAGATACGGATCAATCCCCAATAGCGTGAAAAGAAAATAAACAGCGTACAAGACCAACATCAAGATCGCACCATGCGCAAAATTGATGATGTGCAGAACGCCGTAAATCAATGTGAGACCGAGCGCTACCAAAGCATAGATCGCCCCGAACATTACACCGTTCAGAACAGCAGCTGGCAGGATCTCCAAATTGGCTGAAAACATGGGGATTAACCGTGAAAAACTGGAAGAAACCCGATCTCGACGGCACGGCTGAAAGATTACAGCCGCGCCGCCTCAATCAAGATGAGTTCTAATGCGTGAAGTTAGCCCTTCGGACGCGGGAACACCGCATCGGCGGAGGCAAATTCACTCGGATACACAACTTCGATGTCACCCTTCTGTGCCTGAATGGCGACGGCGCGCGATCCCATATTCTGGCCATTGACCATTTTGGTCGGTCCATAGGGCATGAACAGCGGATCAAGCGTACTGGATGCCAGCGCAGCGTTGACCGCTTCCTTGTCCGTGGTACCCGCGCGCTCAAACCCATCATGCAGGAAACGGATCGAGTTATAGGCCAGATACACTTCGAAGGTGAAGAACAGCCCATCTGCCTCAACGCGCTTGCGAAGCTGCTGACCGAATTCCGATTTCGGATTATACCAGTGGTTTACATCCATCATGTTTTCGGCAACGTCCGGCAGATCACTGACGAATTTGAAGTTGAACCCGCCACCCAGGATCGAATAACTGGCCGCAAAATCGACCCGTTGCTGACGCAGGGTCCGCGCAAGCAAGACATACTCACCTGGATAGTTCATCGGCATAACGAGGTCGGGCTTCAGGCTTTTGATCCGAAGCGCGATATTATCAAAATTCCGTGTCGGGTTAGCGTGTTCGATCGTGTCGAGCACTTCAAAACCTTCGGTCGGCAGCAGCTCGTTCATCAGCCGTGCCGTACCTGCACCAAATTCTGATTCCTCATGAACGATGACAACGGTCTTTGCCGGGTTGCCTGCAGCTTTATTGATGCTGGCAAGGTTCTTGACGGAATCCGATGCGATGCGGCCATATCCGTCAGCCATGCGGAAAACGTTCTTCAGACCCCGGTTAACCAGACGGTCGGACACGCCGACATCGACCGAGAAAGGAATGTTATATTTCGCAGCGGCTTCCGAAGCGGCGAGGCCAACGGAACTCTGATAGCACCCGGTGATCGCGTCGACACCGGCCTCGTTCATTTTCTCAACTTCGGCAGCACCGATCTGCGGTTTGGCCTGGGAATCGCCCAGAAGGGCCTCCAGCTTTGCCCCACCCATGGACTTCACACCACCGGCCGCGTTGATGTCATTGATTGCCAACTGACAACCGTAACGAAGCTGACCACCCGGATAGGCAAGGAAGCCTGTTGCAGGGTGGATCAAACCGATCTTTACCGTATCAGCCGCTTTTGCAATATGGGGGAACCCTAAACCGGCGACAGCGGCGCCGGCTGTTGCACCGGCCACAAAGGTCCGACGCGAAACCGCCTTGTTCATGGTTTTCTTGGTCATCTTCTCTCACTCCGTATACTTGTTATATCAATATATCATATGCACCAAAACACAGCCCTGTCACTCATTCATTTGAGGTATATTTGGTGCCAAACCCGGGGTGGTTTGAACCTGCACCCCTCCACAAAACAGTTATCCCTATTTTTTATCAGGTTTTTTGCTCCTCTACGAGGGCTGATCCAGCATCCTGACGGGCCCTGAACAGCGCAACGGAATGCGAATGGGCCGCCCGCGCCTCTTCACTCAACGCGGAGGTGAGCCTTTGTTCGGCTTCGAAACCGCCCGGCCGTGCATTTCCGCGAACGAGAAGCGCGGATGCGCGCGGTTCGCCAAACTGCTCTACCCGGGCCGGTATGTAGCTGATCCCGAGGCCAATCCGCCGGTCTGTGCCCTGATTACCCCTGGAACAATGGATCAGGTTCGTATGATGCAGAGACATCTCCCCAGCTTTCAGAACCAAAGGGAAACCTGCCTCATCGTCGAACTTTTCCGGGATTCCCTGTCCCCGTTTGATCATGTTCCAATCGCCAAGATCGTCTACATGATCAAAATCGCCCCATTTATGACTGCCGGGCAGGACATGCACGCATCCGCTCTCAACACTGACGTCAGAAAGTGCGACCCAGGCCGTGACATGCAAATGCGAACGCAGGTTGAAATACTTACCGTCCTGATGCCAAAGGACATAGGCTGGGGTGCCGGGTTCCTTTATCCAGGTGGTCGAATGATAGACAAGAATGTCCGGCCCGATCAGATCTTCGACCGCGTCCAGAATGCGCGGGTGATGCACAAGATGATCAGCCCAATCGAACAGCAGATAGGATTTCGATTTCTCTGGAAAGTCCAACGGATGGCCGACACTGTTTTCAAAGGATTCCAGATCAGCGCGGAACCGGGTTACTTCGTCGCTGGTCAGAACAGGCACCGGCGCAACAAAACCGTTCGTTTCGTAGTGAGCTACATCAGCGTCTGACAGAACTTTCGGCATGTCTGATCCCCAGCTTGAACCATAATGATATAATGGCATATTCTTGTATCAAGTTCAAAATGCAAAAACTGGCCGATATTCCCTGTTATTGGCGCGATGAACGTCCATTCTAGGGATCACAGGCAGCCTGGACCATGACAGAGCAGGTAAAGAAATGACGGACTACCTCGATCAGATTGCGGATTTTGCCGCGTGTTTCGCAATCGACGATATACCTGACCATGTGGTCCACCGGGCAAAACTCGTCCTGGCCGACAGTATCGGGGCCATCGTCGGCGGTGCGGCAGAGCCTGAGATACAGGCGCTCGCCCGCGAGATTTGTAAATCGGGCGGTCCAGCATCCATCCTGGGAACCCCCTTTAACGCAGATCCCGCCAAAGCAGCATTCGTCAACGGATCCGCAGGCACGTTCCTTGAAATGGATGAGGGCAATCAGTTTTGCAAAGGTCATCCTGGCATGCATGCCATTCCGGCAGTATTGGCCACGGTTGAAGAGATGGCTGCGCATGGAAAACCAGTTACGGCCAAAGAGTTTCTGGCAGCCCTTGTCATTGGATACGAGATCGGAGCCAGGGTCGGGATCGCCTGCAATCTGCGCCTAACCATGCATCCTCACGGCACCTGGGGCACGCTCTGTGCCGCGGTTGCAGTTGCGCGCCTTAAAGCCTTCGACGCCGCGGCGATGAAAACCCTGTTCAATGTCGCCTCAAATCTCAGCCTCTCTACCAGCCGCCGCACCATGCTGGAGGGTGGCACGGTCCGGAACACGTTCACGGGTTTCAGCAATCAGATGGGCATCATGGCAACAGAACTGGTCGAAGCCGGGTTCAGCGGTGAGAAAGACGGCATTGCCCATGTCTTTGGAAAGGTGGTTTCCGACAGTTTCGCACCGGACGAAATGACCTGCGAGCTGGGCAGCAGGTGGGAAATCGCGCGCAACTATTTCAAACTACATTCCTGTTGTCGGTTTAACCATGCGACGCTCGACGCACTGGCCAAGATCACAGCGTCACAGACCACCCCGATCGACATCCCCTCTATCGAGAGGATCAACGTGAAGACATATAGTCTTGCGGTCGAGCTGGATGACCCGTCGCCCAAGAATACGCTGGCTGGCAAGTTCAGCCTGCCCTTTGCGGTGGCAACAACCCTGATCAATGGAACAAGCGGTGTCAGCAGCTTCACCGTAGACGCCATCGCCAATCAAGATGCCCTCAACCTCGCCTGCTGTGTCGACATAGAAGAAGATCCGACGATGACGGCCCACCTTCCCGATTACCGACCCGCATCCATCAAAATACGGATGACCAATGGCGAGGAACTCTTCGCGGAAACCGACACAAACAGGGGCGACTGGCGGGATCCCTATTCAGAAGCGGAATTGAAAGAGAAATACGACTCTCTCGCCGCCAGACTATGGCAGAAAACGCAGGCCGAAACCGTTCACGAGGTCACCATGGCACTTCAAAATCAGGTGGACATGATCAGTCTCTTATCTGCAATTCATGATGCCAACGCCACTATCGAAGAGGACAGATCAGCATGACCAAGCAACAGATGATTGATCTGGTTCTCAAATATTTCGACGGTGTCGATAACGCCGACTTTACAAAAATAAGGTCAACCATAACCGATGACTGTTTGTTCACCGTCGAAACCCATTCCGTTCGACTGCAGGGGATGACGGATATTGAGGCCATGTTTGATCGCCTATGGGAAAATCACGCCGAGGTCTGTCACAAGGATTTCATCTTTGTTCCGGCCCCTGATGAGGACCGGGTTGCCGCGCGGTTCGCTGTTGTAAACACGCACCATGACGGCAGCCTTACTCATAAATCCAATTGCAATTTTTTCCGGGTCCGGGGCGACAGATTTTCCGAGATAGCTGTCTACATGACCGGTGAGAATACGCTCAACAAACGGGACGCGTGAAACGCTACCCTGCTTTTGCCAGACGGGCAGCCTCGGCACCGGCAAGACGGCCCAATGCCACCGCCGTCAACAAACCGTTACCCGAGAGATATCCCCAATCCTCCGGCCCTGACACGCCGCAAGCCGCACCGCCACCTGCCAGAAGGTTAGGGAGGCATGATCCGTCCTGCCGAAGAACGCGGGCGTTTTCATCAACCTGCAACCCGCCCTGAGTATGGAAAAGCGAACCGGTCACTTTTATCGCCCGATACGGGGGCTGCAAAGCGGGCGACCCTGTGAAATCGCGCCCAAATTCATCTGCACCTTCCCCAGTTGCAAGCCGGGCGACATGCGCCATTGTTTCCACGAGCCCGGTTTGCGGCACTCCTATGGTCTCTGCCAGTTCCTCAACACCACCTGCCTGCACAATAGCACCCAGCGCCTCGGCATCTCTGTAATCGGTGAAGTCCTGGGCGAATTCATGCAGCCGTTCATCGAAGATATTCCAGGCGACACCGCCCGGCTGGGCCAGAACCCGCCGTCCCTGCTCCGAATAGCCGTCATGTTCATTTGAAAACCGCATACCCTCTGTGTTGATCTGAATGCCACCCTGCATCATAAGGGCCCAACTGATTAGAATGCCGTGCGGATGGGCGACGGACCCATGCCCCTGGTAGGATCCAAGGTCTTGCATCGCGGCCCCCAAGGCCTCTCCCCATTTGATCGCATCACCCTGATTGCCCACATGTCCAAAATAATTGGCATTTGCCATTTCGGGGATCAGGCGGGCGACCATATCCGGATTGCCCCCAAAACCGTTGCAAGCCAGGATAAGCGCCGCGCATCCAATCTTTTCCCCTGTACCATCCGGACGCTCCACACGAACTCCCAGCACCGCATCGCCATCCGTATAAAGGTCCACGACATGTGTATTGGTCATGACCGCAATCTCGGCTCGCTCAACAGCTGATGAAAGGCTGTCAATCAGATCAGCGCCGGCTCTCGATTTCGGTGCATGCATCCGCAGCTTGCTGTGGCCAGGGTAGAGAAAACCATCGACAAGGCTGAGGTCCACACCATGCTTTTCCGTCAACCAGTCGATTGCCGGACCTGATGCGCGACACACGGTCTCCACCAGCCCTGGATCGGTCAGGTTTCGCGCTTTTTTCCGGATATCATCAGCCATGATTTCAACGCTGTCATCAACGCCAGCCGATTTTTGCAGGGCTGTACCACAGGCCGGGATCATTCCAGACGACAGGGCGGTACTGCCCCGCGGGATTTCATCTCGTTCCAGAACAACGGGATCAAACCCGGCATCCTTGACAGCGAGTGCAGCGACCATTCCACAGGCCCCACCGCCGACGATCACGACCGGCATATGGATATCAAATTCGATCTCTTCACCGGACAAGACGGGCATTCTTCTAGCCTTTCAACGCCTCAACAACGGCATCACAGGTCACAACTTCGGCGATGGTAGAAAGCGAGGCAATCGTGCTGTCATGCGCCACGTCACTGAAGGCCGCGCAGCCATCTGACAAAACGTAATTGTGAAAGTCGCGGACATGGGCATCGCGCAGGGTAGAGGCTACCCCCCCGTTCGTGACGATGCCGCCAAAGATCAGCGTTTCCAGTCCTGCACGTTTCAAGACGAATTCCAGACGGCTCTGATAAAAGGCAGAGAACGCGACTTTTTCAACGGACAGATCGGCGGGCTTTAAGGCATCAATCAGATCATTCCCAAAGCTACCGGGCATAAAGTCACCTTTTTTCAGGAAAGGACGCAGCTTCTTCAGGTGGTCCGAAATGAAGGGCTCACCCCCTTTTCCAGGCACCAGTGTAAAATGGGTTGAGACGATCCAGCCACCGGCCCCTCTCACCGCCTCGGCAACCGCATTCAGGCGCGGCGTGAGCGCGGCAATCGCCGGGCTTGCCTGATTGGCCCGCCCATATGCCCCTTCCGGATGTAGAAAATCATTCTGCATATCAACCAGCACCAATCCCAGTTTTGATGCGTCACCATTCAGCATGCGGTCACCCCTCTTCTTTTCGGGTGATGATCAGGTTGCCGAAACGATCAATTTCACCCGTCAAATCAGGCTCAATAAAGATCGTCGTATCGGGCTGTTCCAGAATGGCTGGCCCCGGCACGACAGACCCGACAGGCAGCGGCAGGCGATCATAAATTCTGGTCTCGTGCCAGGCCCCGTCATACCAGACATCCCGCGTGCCCGTGAAAGCATCTTCCATGCTTGCTTCGCCCTTGGGCGCCAGGAGAGTGAGATCGAATTTGGGACGATATCCAAGAGAAGACACACGCAAATTGAGAACCCTGATCGCAATGCCAACAAGGGGCCGGCCATAAACCTGGCGATAGCGTTCTTCAAATGCTTCACGCACATTGTCGGCATTGATACCGGTTGTATTCCCGTCATAGGTGACCTTCAAGGGCACATCGACGGTGTGTGTCTGGCCCAGATAGCTCATATCAAATTCGAACGTGCATTCCACACCACCGAATGTGACCCCGGCATTGTCCAGAAGGTCCAGGCCATCCTGCGCCAAAGTGCACATGCGCTGATCCAATTCGTCGATATCGATCTTGTCCAGCAGGCCGTTCACGGTCTGGACAAAGTCATGGCGCATGTCCGCGATGGTGCAACCGAGTGCGCTGTTGATCCCCGGAAAGCGGGGGACCAGCGCCCCGCTCAACCCGACTTCCTTGATCAGGGCACCGGTGTGGAGCGCCCCTCCACCGCCAAACGGCATAGCGGCGAATTCCTTTGGCGCGTAACCGCGCTCTATCGACACCAGACGGATCGCCCCCGCCATCTTGGAATTGGCGACGCGAATGATCGCCTCCGCCGCCGCCATTACGTCCAGACCCAGGGGATCCGCAATATGTGTCTTGATCGCTGCCTTCGACGCCTCAACATCCAGACGATCCAGCTTCCCGCCAATTGGGCGATCCGCATTGATCCGTCCCATGACGACATTGGCGTCGGTCACTGTTGGCCTGTCATTGCCCTGACCATAGCACACAGGACCGGGATTGGAGCCCGCCGATTCAGGACCGATCTGCAGCAAGCCGCCGCGATCCACCCAGGCAATGGATCCACCGCCCGCCCCAATCGTCGTCATTTCGATCATCGGGGTACGGACCGTCATGCCAAAATCGATATTGGTTTGCGCCGCCAAAGCGCTCTTCCCATCTGCAATCAGGGAAACATCAAAACTTGTTCCGCCCATATCGCAGGTGATGACATTCGGAAAACCTGCCTCCGTCGCGATAAACGCACTCGCAATCACACCAGCGGCAGGACCTGACAATGCTGTTCGGACCGGCAGCCGTCGCGCGGTATCCACCGTCATAACGCCACCATTCGACTGAACGATCAGAACCTGTCCTTCAAAACCATTCGTGCGCAACGCGTCTTCAAGCTTCAGAAGGTAGCTCCCGACCGGGGGCTGCAGATAGGCGTTCAGGGTCGTGGTAGAGGTCCGCTCAAATTCTCTTATCTCGGGCAGGATGTTCGACGACGCCTCTACATAGTCGTTAGGCCAGACGGACTTCACAGCCTCCAACGCCAATTGCTCATTTTCTGAATTGGCATAGGCATTGACGAAAACCACACAGACAGAGTCCGCGCCCATTTCCATCAACTGACGGGCTGCGGCCTTCACCCCATCTATGTCGACCGGCGTGTGGACGGTGCCATCGGCCAATGTGCGTTCTTCCACTTCCAGACGGCGGTCACGGAGAACAACCGGCTCAAACTGGCCCCAAAGACCCCATGTTTGCGGTCTGTCTCGTCGTCGCATTTCAAGAACATCCCGAAATCCGGCTGTGGTGATGATCCCGGTCTTTGCGCCCTTTCGTTCGAGCAGCGCGTTGGTGCCAACAGTTGTTCCATGAACAACTGTTGCGGCCTCTGCAAAATCAGCAACATGTTTACGAATACCTTCAATAAAGCCGCGCGATTGATCATCCACGGTGGAGGGCACCTTCGCGACCTCACAACGACCGGCGGCCTCATCCAGGAAGAACACATCGGTGAAGGTGCCACCGACATCAACACCGATGACATAGCGGGAAGAAGAAGCACTCATTGTCCTGACGCCTCCTTCAATGCTCGGGTCCCGTCAATGTCCAGAATGCCATCACCGGAAACCGCGACACCATAATCCCTCTTCGCACCTTCGACAGAGATGTAACCGCGGGCAACGTCATGGGTGACAGCCTTGGGATCGCGCTCATGGGCAGGGCCGTATCCGCCACCGCCCGGCGTTTCCAGATGCAGGCGCTGGCCTTTCACAATTTTGATCCCGACCATCTTGGATGCCTGAGGCGGCGTATGCATGCCATCTTCCTGTTCATAGGCAAAGGAGTTCAACGCGGCATCACCGCCCCCCAAAACGCCAGGCGGCGCATAGCGCCCGCGTTCGCCAAAGACAAAGACATCGGCGGCTTCTTCCAACAGTTCGATTTCGTAGATCGCCCCCAGCCCGCCACGATGCTTGCCCGGCCCACCACTATCCGGACGCAACGCCCATTGCGTAAACATCATCGGATAGGCCGCCTCCAGGATTTCTGCCGGCGGAATTGTCGCGGTTGAAATTGGCGCATTGCCATGATTCAGACCGTCGCCTTCAGGATGCCCACCATGGCCCCCGCCAAAGAAACTGAACATCACCCAACGGCTGCCATCCTTGCGATGCCCGGCCAGGGAGAGCGCATTAATCGTACCGTAAGCACAGCCGTTTACGCGATCAGGTGCTACATGGGCCATCGCACTGAACACAACATCGATGACCCGAAGAATAGTTTCTGTATAGCCGCCAACCGGTTTCGGCGCCTTCACGCTCAGCAACGAACCATCGGGAATGATGATGTCGACCGGCTCCAAAACGCCGGCATTCGCGGGGACATCGGTAAAAACGTGTTTGATCGCCACATAGACTGAGGCAACTGCGGTCGAGAGCGCGATATTCACGGGCCCGGCACAGGCCGCGGATGTGCGCGAAAAATCAAGGACCATCCGGTCCCCTTTCACCGTCAGGTCCAGCGCAATCTTCAGGGGTTCGTCGACGATGCCATCATTGTCCAGGAAATCCTCGGCGGAGTATGTCCCGTCGGCCAGGTCAGATATATTGGCAGCCATCAGTTGGGCGGCTCTTGCCTGTAACTCTTCAAGCGCCTCACCGATTTCCGCATCGCCATATTCGTCCAACAGCGCAGACAGACGTTGCGCCCCAAGACCCAATGCGTTGATCTGGCCGTTTAGATCGCCATACAGACTGCCGGGCTGGCGCGAATTGGCCTGCAGGATATCAACAACATCCTGACGCAATTCACCCGCGGCAAAAAGTTTGACCGGCGGGATCAACATCCCTTCCTGAAAGCTCTCCGTAGCGACGGGATTGTAGTTGCCGGGAACATTGCCCCCAACATCATGCCAATGCCCAACTGAGGCGAGGAAGCAGAAGACCTTTCCATCCCTAAAGAATGGCCGAACCAATTTGAAGTCAGAGAGATGGGTGCCCCCGTCATAGGGATCGTTGAACACATAGACATCGCCATCGGCGAGGTTGCCATCCCGGGCCGCCTTGTCGATCACCGCCTTCACAGCAAACGACATGGCGCCGACAAAAATCGGCAATCCGGATTTGCCCTGAACAAGGGTCTTTCCCGTTTCCGGGTGATAGAGACCGTGAGACGCGTCATGAGCCTCGGCAATGATGGGGTTAAAGGCGCTGCGGAACAGGGTCGCGTCCATCTCGTCGGCGATTTGTTCGAGACGGCCTTTCAGCACCGCCAGTGTTACGGGATCAATCATCACCCACCTCAAAATTCTCGGGGTCGTATTCAGCGCCCAGGGCCAGCATATGCTGTGTCCCGATCAAATCGTTCAATCCATCAAAATCGAGCATTCTGTTCTGGAATGGTTTGGTTGACCCGTGCAGTTTCAAACTCGCCAGATAGGCCTGGGCCTGATAGGCAACCGCCCGCACCATACCGCCCGGAAAAATCACCAGCGAATACCCGATCGCCTGCAATTCAGCCGCACTTTTCTGAGGGGTCTTGCCGCCTTCGACCATGTTCGCCAGCAGTGGAATGCGGCCACCGAAGCGATCAATGATGCCCTGCATCTGCTCTTCGGTTTGGGGCGCTTCAACAAACAAGACATCGGCCCCGGCCTCGACATAGCGTTCGGCCCGGTCCAGCGCACGTTCAAACCCTTCGACGGCAATTCCGTCCGTCCGCGCAATGATCAACGTTTCGTCACTGCGCCGCGCATCCAGTGCCGCCTTGATCTTGCCCACCATTTCACTGGCGGACACAAGGGTCTTGCCACCAAGGTGACCGCAGCGTTTGGGCATGGCCTGATCTTCAAGTTGAATACCGCTTGCACCGACCTTTTCGAAAAGGCGGACCGTCCGCATAACGTTCAGTGCATTGCCGAACCCGGTATCCGCATCAACAATCACCCGCACTGCGGCACGATCGGTAATGACCGAGAGAGTTTCGGCAACTTCACTCATGCTGACCAGACCGATATCGGGCCGCCCAAAACGCGTATAAGCGATCGATGCACCAGAAAGATAGGCCGATTGAAAACCCGTCTGCTCAACCAGCATTCCGCCAAGGGCATCAGATATACCCGGTGCGATGATGATTTCACCGCTTTCAAACTGTGTTTTCAGTGTGGGAAACTCAAACATATCTATCGCTTTCAATCCGCAGAGCCAGCGCGGGTTTTTTCAAGATGCGGGACCAATCCGCCGTCCTCTACCATCGCCAATAGTTTTGGTGGCAAGACATCGCATGAATAGGTCTCACCATTGGTCAGGTTGCTGATAACGCCACGGGACGCATCCACCTCAATCCTGTCGCCGGCCTTAATCTTCTCAACATCGGGCGAAGTTACCGCCGTCATCCCGAAATTAAGGGCGTTTCGCAGAAAAATTCCGCCGATGGATGTTGCCACCAAGTTGCTCACACCGAGGTATTTCAACGCTTGCGCCGCCTGTTCCCGTGAGGACCCAATCCCGAAATTCCGTCCCGCAACGACCACATCACCAGGCTGCACATTCGGTGCAAATTCGGGATCCACAGTTTCCAGACAATGGGCCGCCAGTTCAGAAAAAGGCCCCTTCATATAAAGCCCGGGTGCCAGAACATCAGTGTCCACATCATCCCCGAACCGCCAGACTTTTCCTGCTTCAGTCTGGCTCATCATAATCCCTTTCCGTCGAGTAGATCCCGCGGATCGGCCAGATGCCCGGCAACTGCGCTTGCCGCCACCGTATAGGGGGAGCCCAGATACACCTTGGAGGAAGAGGCACCCATACGGCCCTGGAAGTTGCGCGCAGTGGAGGAAATACAAACCTCGTCCTCGGCAAGAACACCGGCCCCATAACCGGCACAGGCACCGCATCCAGACGGCAAAAGGATGGCCCCTGCCTCAGTCAATGTGGCCAGGGTGCCATCTGCGGCAGCGGCTGCGGTAATCCTTGTTGAGGCCGGGGCGACCAACAGGCGTGAAGACTTGGCAATTTTGCGCCCCTTCAACACCCGCGCTGCCATATGGAGATCCTCGAGTTTAGCCCCGGTGCACGCACCGATATAGGCCTGATGGATATGGACAGGATCATGATCTTCAATAGGTGCAGAATTGGCCGGGCTATGCGGCGCTGCGATGTGGGGGCTTAACGCCGAGGCGTCAACATGATGGGTCGCGATATAGGCTGCATCTTCATCACCCTGCCATTTCTCAATATCGCCAACAGTCCCACCGGCATTGAGAATGTGATCAGCCGTGGTCTGGTCGGCGGCGATCAAACCGGCCTGCGCGCCAAGTTCAGCCGCCATATTCGACATTGTCATACGTTCCGCCATGGGCATGCCCGAAATCGTATCGCCGGTATACTGGATGACCTGATAGTCACCACCCCCCATGCCCAACCGGGCGCAAAGATGCAAAATTAAATCTTTGGCCGACAACCCATCCGAAAGCGCGCCATTGATATCAATCCGGATTGTGCCCGGGACACGGATCCAGGTCTCCCCCGTCACCAAGACGCCAGCCATATCCGTCGCGCCCACACCGAACATGAAACATCCAAACGCACCACCCGTCGGCGAATGGCTATCGCCGCCCACAATAAACATACCGGGGGACAAATGCCCTCTTTCAGGCAGGACAACATGGCAGATCCCCTGCATATCATGGAAATTATCGATCCCGTTTGCTGCGGTCCATTTGCGGGTCAAATCAAGGATGGCGGCACTTTCAGCATCGACTGCAGGGACATAATGATCCGAAATCACGACAACTTTGTTCACGTCCCAGACCTTGGCGTTCAAGCGTTCAAGTATAGGTTTAACGCGCCTTGGCCCTCCGGAATCATGCATCATCGCCAAGTCTACGGCGCAGGTGACGATCTCACCCGGCGTGACCGCGTCTTTGCCCGCTGCTCGAGCGATTATTTTTTCAGCCAATGTCGCAGGCATTTATCCATTTCCTTGCCCCAAGCGTCACGGAACAGAACCGAACGCCGATCAATTGATATAATGATATGCCATTAGTGTCAAAGCAAGGGGAGACGAGAAAATCCTGTGCTCCAAGCGGGAACTAGCCCGCTAGTCGCCAAACATCTCTGTGTAGCGCTTCTGAAACAGGTCCCATGCGTCCGGATTGATCAGTCTAGGTGGCCGTTTTCCTGCCAAAACCAATCCCCATTGATCAGCCGACCAAGTCGCCATGTTGAAATTACAGTCATGGGTGATCCCCGCATTATGCGGTGTCGAGATGACATTTTCATGCCTCAACAATGGATGGTCTACGGGCGGCGGTTCAACCTCATAAACATCCAGGCCTGCCCCTGCTATTTCATCTGCCCTTAGGGCCGCGTCGAGGGCCGCCTCATCATGAATACCGCCCCGCGCGGTGTTGATGAAATAGGCTGTCTTTTTCATCCGTCCGAATTGTTCAGCACCCACAAAATGCCGGGTCTCAGCGGTTAGTGGACAGTTGATCGAGATAAAATCAGCCTCTTCGAAGAGCGTGTTCAGGTCTGAACATTGCTCCGCCCCCCTTGCATTGATCTCCGCCTCACTAAGGTAGGGATCATAGGCCATGACCCGAATGCGAAACATTGTGCGACAAAACTCAGCCAATCTGCGTCCAATATTGCCCAGACCAATGATGCCGACTGTTTTTTCGGTTAGCTCGTCCCCGCAAAAATTCCAGCGCGTCCAGTTGCGGTCATTGCTGCGCATCGCGTGATCGGCCTGGATCATGCGTTTGGACAACAGCAACATTAGACCCAGTGCATGCTGCGCTACGGATTCGGCATTTGCGCCGGACTGATTGCAAACCAGGATGCCGCGTTCTGTGCAGGCGGCAACATCCACCATGTCATAGCCGGCGCCCGCGCTGGCGACGGCAAGAAGGTTCGGACAACGGTCCAGAAATTCCGGGCCCGGAAAATACTTCTTCTGAGTTTCGGTGCTGGGGCGGCACTGGTGCCCATGGGCCCCGGCCAGCGCAGACCATATTGCGTCTTCAGGCCCGTTCTGGTCCATCCGGACAAGATCAATATGCGAATGACGCGAAACCCACTCCGGACCGGCCGGATCCATCCACTGGTCAAAATAGGCGAGTGTTTTCTTTACCCCGGACATGTTCCCCCCGTCTGCGATCTCGCAATCGCGTCGTAATTATAAGGGTTACATGTCTATCCGAACCCCCAATCCAGTGAAAGGGGATGAACGCGTTAAAATTGTTGTTCTGTACCGTCGGAAAGCAATCCAATTGGCTCAGGAGATCGCCTCAGCAACCGCTTGAGCAGCCTTGTTGATGGCCAAAGCCGCCAGATCAAAATCATCCTCAACCAGTGCCATATGCGGGTACAGCTTGCCCGGCGATTTCAGGATCTGGTTCTGGCGCAGCACCTGATTGAAATGGGCATTGCGCTTTGAGTCAGCCCTGACCCCCTCGCGATAGTTCCGTATATCATGATCCAGGAACATGACATCAAACAGTGTCGGGTCGCCAACCAGACGATGGGGAACATCCCGCGATCCCAATTCGTTGGACAGCATATCCATCAGGCGCCGACCGCTGTCGCGCAATGTGTCATAGGCACCGGGTCGCTGCAGAATTTCCATTGTTTTCATGCCAGCCACGGCGGCCACCGGATTGCCGGACAAGGTGCCCAGCATCATCAACCATTTGTCCGGATCCACTGACCCTTTATCGAAATGCCGCATGACCGAACGGCTACCGGCAACCGCAGCCAGCGGGAAGCCACCACCAATGATTTTGCCCAAGGTACAAATGTCAGGGATGACCCCATAGGCCTCCTGTGCACCGCCATAGGCCAGACGGAAACCGGTGACGATTTCATCAAAGATCAGAACAACACCGTAGCGGTCACACAGCTCGCGAACCCCGGCGAGAAACCCCGGTTGGGCCGGAATGGTTCGCTGCAGAGGTTCTACGATCAGGCCCGCAACCTCACCGCCAAATTCGGCCATCAGGTTCTCGAGATAGGCCAGATCATTGAAAGGTGCGATCAGCATCTCTGCCCGAACCGCTTCCGGAATACCGGCGCTATCCGGTATCGCCTGAGGGAAGTTCACTTCCCGATCGGGAGCCAGGCTCATCTGGGCCTCGGCCGACATGCCGTGATACCCACCTTCGAACTTGATGATCTTGTCGCGGCCGGTCGCCGCCCGTGCCAGGCGGATTGCATACATATCCGCCTCTCCCCCCGAAGACAGAAAGCGGACCTGTTCGGCGCAGGCAACAGCCTCACAGATTTTTTCCGCCAGTTCGACACCTGACACATTGTTGGCAAAGAAGGTCAGACCCTTTGGGATCTGTTCCAGGATGGCTTCTTCCACTTCCTCATTGCCGTGGCCCAGCAACATCGGTCCGGATCCGATCAGGAAATCGACATATTCATTGCCATCCTGATCCCAAACACGGCTGCCCTTGCCATTGCGGATAAAGATGCCGGGATCAAAATTGCCAAAGCCGCCGCCGGGCAAGACATCCCTCGCCCGTGCGCGCCATTCTTCCTGGCTTAGTATCACGTTCATCGTACGTCCCCTTCCTCTGTCAGACAGCAATCAGAACCCAACGCAGGGTCAGGAGTTTTCCAGAACCCGTACAGGATCAGCTTCCCCCAGATCCTGTGCGGCGTCGACCCTTGGCTTCAAGCTTTCCGGATCATAAGCCGCATCAGCAAGGATACGGGCCTGTCTCGGCTCTCCAGCAATGACCACTTCAACCTCTTTTCCTGGTTCATAGGCCGATTGACGGATATAGGCGAAGGCCAGAACCTTGCCGATCGTATGCCCAAAGGCGACCGAGGCTGTAGATCCGACGACCTCTCCATCAACCAGCACGGCTTCCCCTCCATGCCCGTCAACAACACCGTCCGGCTCAATCTCCAGATACGCACAGATCCAAGGCATTTCGCCATTCTCGGCCGCCGCCGCACTGGCCCGGGTCGGTTCAACACCCAGATATTCTTTGTCCAGTTTGGCAAACCGCATCACATCGGCCTCTGGCAAGGTGACTTCATTGGTTAACTCACCCGCCCCTTTAAAGGCTTTTTCCATGCGCATCGCGTTCATGGCGAAACTGCCGTAATCGGTGATGCCATATGCCTCACCAGCCGCTTTCAATGCATCGTAAACGGCAAGCGTGCTCTCGCGGGGAATGTGGAATTCCCAACCAAGCTCACCCGCATAAGAAAGACGCATGGCCCAGATCGAATGGCCCGCAACCGGAATTTCCCGGGCACTCAGCCAACGGAAACCGGCATTGGATAAATCGGCATCTGTACACTGGGCCAGAACATCGCGGGACTTCGGACCGTTCAGGGCGAGGGCTGCCCAATCGTCGGAACGCAGAATGATCTCTGCATCCGCGTCGCCTTTGTTCTGTGCCAGATGGTCCAGAAGGCGCTGTTCAAAGAAGGCAGCACAGACAAGATAAAATCGATCCTCAGCCAGCTTAACCAGGGTTGTTTCCAACTCGATTCTGCCACGGCGGTTCAGCATATGGGTCAGACCGATCCCCCCGATTTTTTTGGGCAGGCGGTTGGCGACCAACCGATCCAGAAGCGCCTCTGCATCCGGGCCTTTCACCTCTACTTTTGTAAACGCGCTGATATCCATAATCCCGACGCTTTCCCGCACAGCGCGGCATTCGGCGCCAACCAGGTCATGGACAGCATTGCGTTTGAACGAATATTGATCCTCTTGCGGAACGCCGTCGCGGGCAAACCAGCGCGGACGCTCATGCCCGAAGACCTCTTCATAAACCGCCCCTTCCGCTTTCAAACGCTCGAAGAGCGGGCTTGGCTTGATCGGCCGTCCGGCGAGCCTGTTGAAATGCGGGAACGGAATTTCATGGCGCAGGCAATAATCTTCTTTCGCCTTGATCACCTGCCATTCCTTGTTCGCGTAGGACCCGAATCGACGGGGATCATATTCGCGCATCGAGATATCGGCAGCGCCATGAACCATCCAGCGGGCCAGTTCGCGGGTCAGACCCGGCCCCCAGCCGATCCCGATCTGTGTTCCACAGCAACACCAATAGTTCTGAACGCCCGGTGCCGGGCCAACTAGCGGGTTGCCGTCCGGCGGGTGCGAGATCGCGCCGTGCACCTCTCTCGAAATGCCAAGCTCTGCAAAGATCGGCATCCGGTCCATCGCGTTCTCAAGCCAGGGCATCACCCGGTCATAATCCGCGTCGAACAATTCATTCTCTGCCTCCCAGGGGCAGTGATCTTCCCAGACGGTATTCGGATTTTCTTTCTCGTAGATCCCGATCAGGCCCTTCTTCTGCTCCATTCGGATATAGCCGGAAACAAGGCGGTCATCTCGAATTACCGGCAATTCACGCTCAAGATCGACGAATTGCGGAACAGTATCCGTCACAAAATAATGGTGGGTCATTGAGGTCATAGGCAGCTGAAGGCCAGACCATTCCCCCATCTGACGTGCGTAGGTGCCGCCAGCGTTCACGACATGCTCACACAGGATATCGCCCTTTTCGGACTCAACCAGCCATTCGCCGGTTTCCGTTTGCGAGATGTTTGTTGCGCGGCACTGCCGAACGATCCGGACGCCCAGTTTCCGCGCACCCGCCGCCATCGCCATCGTCACATTGCTGGGGTCGACATGGCCGTCATCGGGTGTATGCAACGCGCCAATCACCCCTTCGAGGTTATAAAACGGATGCAGGGCGGCGATCCGGTCCGGGCCAACGAGTTCGATATTGAAGCCAAGAGAACGCCCCACACTCAATGTATGACGCAGCCAGTCCATCTCATCTTCGGTATAAGCCAGTCGAAACGATCCGCATCCATGCCATGTCACAGCCTGCCCGGTCTCTGCTTCCAGCGCGCCAGCATAAAGGCCAATATTGTAATCAACGCATTTCCCAAGACCAAAACTGGAGGTCGAATGGGTGATCTGACCGGCAGCATGCCAGGTTGACCCGCTGGTCAGCTCTGCCTTTTCCAAAAGAACCACATCGGTCCAGCCTTCATGGGCCAGATGATAGGCAAGGCCACAACCCATGACCCCTCCCCCGACGATGACAACACGGGCCTGAGACGGCAGATCTTTTTCCATCGAGAATGTCCTCTTCACAAAAGACGATGATGCGTTGAAAATTTCACCGGATACGCTCCTGAAACTGCTGGACACAGTAATCGTACAAATGTACCATCGTCAATCATGAATGATACAAATATTTCAAAAGAAGTTCTGGAAAGGCTTTCCAGCGATTGGGACAGCCTGACGCCAGAGGCGCAAAAGGCCGCACGATACGTGTTGGACAACCCCTATGATGTGGGGGTTTCAACTGTGCGTGAAATCGCAGAGGCGGCCAATGTCAAACCCAACACCTTTGTGCGCATGGCCAGGCAGGTCGGTTTTGAAGGGTATGAGGATTTCCGAGCCCCCTTCCGCGATGCCATCCGCAAAGGCACCGCGACTTTCCCCGACCGGGCGCGTTGGTTGCAGAGCATTCGGAAAAGCGATGACCTGGGCGGTCTCTACGCCGATATTGTGGGTTCCGCGATCCGCAATATTGAAGAAACCTTTGCCGGAATTCCGGTCGCCGATCTTCGTGCCGCGGGAGAGGCTATCTGGGGTTGCCGCAATGTCTACACGCTGGGTGTCGGTGTTAATAACGCGAACGCGCGCAACTTCACTTATCTCGCCTCCACCGGCATGATCCAGTTCCACGCGATCCCAAAGGCAGGGTCCACTGCAGTGGACGATCTCGCCTGGGCGGGCCAGCAGGATGTCCTGATCGCGATGACCTGCAAACCGTTTCGGACGGAAGTCATTGATGCGGTCAATATCGCAAAGGAACAGGGCGTGCCGATCATCGGCATCTCTGACAGCGCGGCGAGCCCGATTATCCGGGCTGCAGATCACAAATTCATTGTTGCCGCCGACACGCCGCAGTTTTTCCCGTCCTCTGTCGCAACAATCGCGGTTTTGGAGACATTATTGTCGTTTGTGATCGCGCTTGCGGACAGTGAAATTGTAGAAAGGGTCGAACGGTTTCACCGTCGACGTCATGAGCTTGGCCTTTATCAGGAGGAAGGAAAATGAGTGAGGTTCTGACACGCTCTCAAGCCGCACGGTACTACACCGATCCCGAAGTATTCGAGATTGAGAAACGCGGCCTGCTTTCCAACACATGGCAATTTGCCTGTCACGCCAGCGATGTCAGCAATCCCGGTGATTATATCGCCTTTGAAATCGCGGGCGACAGCCTGTTTTGCATCATGGATCAGGATGGTGAGATCCGCACCTTCTACAATGTCTGTCAGCACAGGGCCCATCAATTGGTAAGCGGCGCCGGGACCACCCGCTATGTCACCTGTCCCTATCATGCCTGGACTTATGACCTGAAAGGCGCGCTGCGGCGTGGCCCCAATCTGCGCAGTGTTGAGGGGCTAAAGACCAGCGATATTTGCCTGACCTCTGTCCGGACACAGGTGTTTCTCGGATTCGTCTTCGTCAATCTCGACCCCAATGCAGCCCCGATGGAAGACTGGTTCCCGGGCGCAGAGCAGGAACTGTCAGAATGGGTGCCGGATCTTGACCGGCTGAAACCGCTGGAATGGGTTGATGTTCAAGAGAACTGCAATTGGAAGGTCTCGATTGAGAATTACAGTGAGTGTTATCATTGCTCGATCAACCATCCGGCCTTTTCGACCGGGGTGATCTCGCCCCAGACTTATGACATTCAGCCCCAGGGTCACTGCCTTCGGCACACGACCGAATGCCAGAGCCTGGAAAACATGTCCTATGAAATCGACACGACGCGGCCCAATGCAGAGGGGTATTCCAGCTGGTTCCTCTGGCCGATGTTCTCGTTTCAGGTCTATCCCGGAAACATCCTGAACACCTATCACTGGCGTCCAATCGATGTCTCCCATGTGGAGGTATGGCGCGGTTGGTACACGGTTGACGGATATGACAGCGAGACGGTGCGTCGCCTGGCAAAGCAGGACCGTGCGACCACGGTGGAAGAAGATATTCACCTGGTGGAATCGGTACAGCGTGGCCTGAACTCAAGAGGGTACAAACCGGGCCCGCTGGTGATTGATCCGCGTGGCGGCCTCAATTCCGAACACTCCATCAGCCATCTTCAGAGATGGGCAAGAGAGGCAATCGGTCCGATCCCGGCTTAAAGACCCGGCTTAAACCACCGTTACCGTCATTGATCCGAGGCCTTCGATGCTGGCCTCCATCACGTCGTCTTTCTGGACGGGGCCGACGCCAGCTGGTGTGCCTGACATGATCACATCGCCCGGTGCCAGCACAAAATACTCGGACAGGTAGGAGATCATTTCCGGCACTTTCCAGATCATCTGGTTGAGGTCCCCTTCCTGCCGCAGATCACCATTGACGGTCAGCGCAACACGGCCCTGATCCAGATGCCCGACAGCGGAGACAGGATGGATCGGCCCGACCGGGGCAGAGCGCTCAAACGCCTTGCCGATTTCCCAGGGGCGGCCCATTTTCTTGGCTTCGCCCTGCAGATCCCGCCGGGTCATATCCAGCGACAGGGCATAGCCAAAGACATGGTTCAATGCCTGATCCAGCGGAATGTTCGACCCCCCGGTTTTCAGCGCGACGACCATTTCCATCTCATGATGCACATCCGATGAATGCGGCGGATAGGGGAACTCGCCGGACGGGTCCAGATTGTCGCCATTCTTCTGAAAGAAAAAGGGCGGCTCGCGGTCTGGGTCATGCCCCATCTCAACCGCATGCGCCGCATAGTTCCGACCGATGCAATAGACACGGCGCACCGGGAAGGTGGCGTCGGTTCCGGCAACCGGCAAAGCAATGGTTGCGGGCTGGTCAATCACATAGTCGGACATTCTCTTCTCCATTCACACAGGGTTTGCAAGGTTTTGCATACCCCCTGCCCCAAGACAGATCAACCAAGATCCCTCGCCGTTCTCCCGAACACCCTTTGGCTGGGTTCTTATTGAGATGAAAAAACGCCTGGTATCATCGTCAATCTATTAGGCACCAAATTCCGACATTTAGACTGTACCCCCCGGATATTTTATCCGAATTATTCCGACGACGTGGATCTGCTATTCACATCGCTTAAAAATCTGTTCCAGGAATTTGGTATAAGGACAAAGGTGGGCAGAAATTCAAGCGTACTGAGGTGCCTCCCCGCAAAATCCCACTCGGTAAGCCGCCGAAGGTCGTTTCCTTTTGTTGCCCAGAAGACCCCAAAATCTCCGACTTGAACTTCTGTACCGACCCCATTCTCAAACGCCGATAGCAATTCCGACCGATGATCGGGCGTTAGACGGGTCGCAATAACGACTTCGCCGGGATAAAGGCCGCTTGAGACACTAATACCGTGGTACTGTATTATGGTCCATCCCATACCAATTGAAGAAAGGAAGCCAAACAAGAACAAAAACGAGAGAACGACAGCGGGACCTCTATACCTCTTTGACAGGATCGGCATCCACGAAACAGACGGGCGATCCCCCCTCGCTGCAAAAATGCAGCATACCGTCCAGACCAGAAAAAGAACGACTGACAGAACGAGGCCAAAAAACAGCCTGGACCCATTGCTGAATTGCACCACAGCAGTGAGAAAGACCATCAAAGAGACTACAACAAATACGTGTCGGACGGTTTTCTTGAAACCAAATCTAACGATAGACCACAAGACAATTACCGTCGCCAAAATCGCCAGTTCAAGAAACACGTTCAACTCCTTCGAATACGGGAAACCGGGATTGCGTGATGCTTGGAGAAAATGCCGGAAATACTGTCCTGGTTGGAATGCCATTCAGGGTTTTTAGTTTTGTGTCCAGGAAATCACTTGGGGTAGCTTTTCGCATTGAGATGACGCCATCCGTCTCAAACAATGCCAATGTGCCAATACTCAGTTCAGCAGAACCATTCCGGCGAAAATCCGTTACCATTCTGCCGCGTTCCCGTGGGGACGGAAAGTCGATGAGCAGGATGGTTCCATCCGGCATGCCGGGGCCACCCTCATCGCCCGATACGGTATGGGTCATCCATCGCTGACCATGGGTTGCATAAAATCCTTGCGCGGCGACGCAAAGCAAAAGAAACAGTGAGACAAACAAACCAGAATTCTGCGGAAGTGTTTTTTTAATCCGCAGAGCAACGGCGATTGTAAAACCAAGAAGGACGGTTGCAGAAATTGCCGTCCGCAAAGTCAAAAACACCACAAGTATAAAGAACAACAGTGAGCCGGAGGCCAGCAACCGGATTCCGACAGCAACAAGAACACCAAGAAGGGCCAGAAACACCAGGTTCTGTGGCAACCAAAACGGATTTTTCTTAAAGAAGAAAGATGTCGAATTAAGCAGAAAGTGGAGTATATCCAACATAATAAATCCTAAAGAGATTTAAACCTGATTTCATAAGAATGATTCCGCTGCATCCCCGTATAAAAGCGGGGGCGGTGAAGGAATAGTCAGCACCACAATGGAAGAATCTAGATGAGACCCAGTCTGGATTGCCGAATCTTCCTTTTTTGAAACATCCTTCAAGAATCGCGTTGCTTCCCTGGTATAGACAATTCGTGTTGGCAAACCCCATAGGGATTGGAGTTTTCCCTGCTGAATGTCGGCCTTCGTGATCGGCCTTAAAACAAGTTTCGAGTTTTCCAAAATACACCGTATCGCCCGGCATGAATCGGGTTCTGATCACCGCGTTCCAATGCAGTGACCGCAACGACGCGTTGCCGTTTTGTCAGCATGTCGATCAGGACGGTTTCACCTAATTTTGCACCTGGACCGGTCAGCGGCGTCTCAACCACATGCAGGGACCAGGACGTGTTATATTCAGACGCGACACCCGCAATGAAGGAAGCCGACAACAGAAAACGTGCAAACCGTTTGACCTGTAGTGCCTCAACAGGACCAAGCGGGGTGAGAATTCCCGAACGGTGGAGCGAGGATATCAACAGCAAGAGACAGCCAAAGCCGAATGCACAAGCGATGATAAGAAGCGCAGGGAGAAGAAGTGTTCCCCCCGCAAGGACTTCACCCGCAAACCAATGATGCAGCCCAAAACAATGAAAAGCCCACGCAGTGGACTTCCCTTCATAGTCGCCACAGAGATGCCGATGACGGATAGGGCGTATTCGACGAATGACAAAATTGACTCTCAAAACAGCCTGAATGAAAAATCAACGCACAGCCACAGGTAATCATGAGTAACACTATACCGCATAATTTTGCATTTGTTAAGAACAAAAGAAGAACAAATAGAAACCGCAGTAGAACACGGGATTTGGGTTTGACGACCCACAAGTTGATCGAGTAACGCTGCCTGCATCCAAAAAGCAGACAGAGCCTTGAGGATGAGATGACCGAAATCACGTTAAGCACCGCCAAACAGATTATCGCCGACACTCTGGCGAAGGGCCGGGAACTGAACCTGAAACCGCTGACCGTTGCGGTCCTCGACAAAGGGGGTGTCCTCAAAGCGCTGGAACGTGAAGACGGGTCGTCCAACCTGCGCCCCAAGATTGCGGCCGGTAAGGCCAATGGGGCCCTCTCGCTGGGCATCGGGTCGCGGGCCATATTTGAACGCGCGAAGCATGAGCCTTTCTTCGTGCAATCGGTGAATGCGCTGGCCGATGGATCCCTCGTTCCCGTGGCGGGCGGCGTCTTGGTCAAGGATCAGGACGGGCAGATCCTGGGCGCTGTCGGTGTTACCGGCGACACGTCAGACAATGATGAAACCTGCGCGATCCACGGGATTAAGAGCGCTGGCTTCGTCGCAGATGGCGGTTAATCGCAGCCCGGCGTTCAGTCAGCGCGGTTGCCGAAATCCAAACCGTCAATAATTGTTGAGACGATTTCCTGATGGTCCATCGCCTTTAGCTCGGCCTCGTCCCCCGCTTGCAGATCGCCGATGCTTTGTTGCCAGTCGACAACGCCGGAAGTCAGGCCGGAAGGCAACCCGAGGTCATCCAGCATTTTGACGACCTCCCGCATTTCGGCGGCCCGTCGAACACCATGCACCATCATGCGTTCAAAGTTATAGGCGCTTTGTTTGGGCCAGTTCATCTGCGGATGACTGGCCGTGAGGGAGGCCATGACAGCCTCTTCAACCCCAGCCCGTTTGGCCGCCAGGAAACATTCGGCGGTCAGCGCCTCCATACCTTTGACCATGATCGAACGCACCATCTTGATTGAGGATGCGGCCCCGACCGGCCCCTCCACCAATGTTGGCGCCATCAACAGTTCCGTCAGTCGCGCAACCCCTTGGCTACTATGGGGACCAGACACCAGTAGAGGGACCAGATTTTTCTTTGGATAGACCGGGGCCATCACGGCCACATCAACATACAGCGCACCCGCCCCTTCGATGACGTCTGCGGCCTTTTTCTTGGTGGATGGGGCGCAGGAATTCATGTCGAACCACAGCGCACCAGCCCCCAGATGCGGCGCGCATTCCCTGGCAGCGGCAAGGGCCTGATCGGCGGTGACCGTTGAGAAGACAGAGTTTGCGCCCGAAAGCGCGGCTTCCCGCGTGGCACAGGCAACACCGCCATCCGCTTCAATCTTGTCCGTGACGTCGCGACCGCTCGTCATCTTGATGTCAAAAGCACGAAACGTGTTTGCGCCGGACCAGCCGTTGACAAAGGCGCCCGCGGCCTCGCCATAGCCGATGAATGTTACCTCTGCCATTGTGACTCTTTCAGCAGCATTACGGATCCTGCATACTAGGCCCTCAATCAAGAACAGAACAGACAGGATGCAGGAAATGTCCGGGTCAAAAACAGCATTGGTCGTCAGTGCCCATTCAGCGGATTTTGTCTGGCGCTGCGGCGGCGCCATCGCCCTTCACCAAAAACAGGGGTATGAGGTGACGATCGTCTGCCTGTCCTATGGTGAGAGGGGGGAAAGCGCAAAGCTCTGGAAGCAGGACGGCATGACACTGGACGCGGTCAAAGTGGCCCGTCGGAAGGAGGCTGAAGGCGCCGCGCAAGCCCTCAATGCCCATGCGATTGAGTTCTTTGATCTCGGCGACTATCCCCTCGAAGTGGACCGGGATGCGAAGTTCAAACTGGTAGATCTGATCCGGTCGGTGCAGCCTGATTTCATGTTCAGCCATTCCCACTATGATCCCTACAACACCGATCATGCCTTTGCGACGCGCCTCACCATGGAATGCCGCATGATCGCGCAGGCCTGGGGACATAATCCGGGTGAGAAGGTTCTGGGGGCCCCACAACTCTATCTTTTCGAACCACATCAGACCGAACAGATGGGCTGGAAGCCGGATGTGTTCCTCGACATTACAGAGGTTTGGGACCAGAAACGCGCGGCCATCGAAAGCATGCAGGGTCAGGAGCACCTCTGGGACTACTACACAAATGTCGCCGAGAATCGCGGCAACCATTTCAGGCGAAACTCGGGCGGACAGTCCGGCGGCCGCAATGCCCGCTATGCAGAGGGCTTTCAATCGGTATACCCAAGAACGGTGGATACACTCGGATGAGCAATATTGTTGTACAGAATATCGAGCGGGCCGACCCAGCCCTGATCAGTGCACTAGCTGAATGCGGTGTCGCGACCGTTCATGAGGCGCAGGGCAGGACCGGTTTGATGCGCCCCTTCATGCGGCCCATTTACGCGGGCGCAAAGATCGGAGGTTCCGCGATCACGGTATCAATTCCGCCAGGTGATAACTGGATGATCCATGTCGCGATAGAACAGATGCAGGTGGGAGATATTCTGGTGGTGGCACCAACGTCACCATGCGACGACGGCTATTTCGGCGATCTTCTAGCGACCTCAGTTCAGGCACGGGGCGGGTTAGGCCTGATCATAGAGGCAGGTGTTCGCGATGTCGCGGACCTGACGGAAATGAACTTCCCGGTCTGGTCCAAATCGATCTCCGCCCAGGGAACGGTCAAAGAAACGCTCGGTTCCGTTAATGTGCCCATCGTCTGTGCCGGGGCGGCACTCAATCCCGGGGACATCGTTCTGGCCGATGATGACGGGGTCTGTGTTGTCCCGCGACTTTCCGGTCAGGAGGCTTTGGAAAAGGCGCAGGCCAGGATCTCTGCTGAGGAGGAAAAGCGGGCCCGTCTTGCCAAAGGGGAAGTCGGCCTCGACCTCTATGACATGCGGGAGAGACTCGCTGAAAAGGGTTTGAAATATGTCTGACGGCATCCCCGTCCTGTGGATGCGGGGCGGCACGTCAAAAGGCGGATACTTTCTGGAAAGCGACCTGCCGCAGAACACAGACCAACGCGACGAACTTCTGCTCCGCATTATGGGTTCACCCGACCCGAGGCAGATTGACGGTATGGGCGGGGCGGACCCGCTCACCTCCAAAATTGCGGTCGTGCGTCCGTCCGACAGGCCCGGCATCGATGTCGATTATCTGTTCCTGCAGGTCTTTGTGGATCAGCCAATCGTCACTGATGGCCAGAATTGTGGAAATATCCTGGCTGGAGTGGGCCCGTTTGCGATTGAGCGCGGGCTTGTAAAAGCGGAAAGCGATGTGACAGAGATCCGGATTTATATGGAAAACACCGGACAAGTCGCCATTGCCGAGGTTCCAACCCCTGATGGGAAAGTCACCTACCAGGGCGAGGCCAGCATCGACGGTGTTCCCGGCACCGCCAGCGCCATTCCCATCACCTTCCAGGATACGGCCGGTTCTACATGTGGTGCCCTCCTGCCCACAGGCAACGCGGTGGATCAGATCGATGGTGTTGCAGTCACCCTGATCGACGACGGCATGCCATGCGTCATTCTGAATGCTTCGGATTTCGGACTTACCGGGAATGAAACCCCAACGGATCTTGATGCCGACATCGCGTTTAAGGAACGGGTTGAAGCGATCCGTCTGAAAGCCGGGCCGATGATGGGTATTGAGGATGTAGCCGGAAAATCGATTCCTAAAATGACCCTCGTCTCAGCCCCAAAGACTGGAGGCACCCTATCCACCAGAACCTTCATTCCTCATAAATGTCATAAAGCCATCGGTGTTCTGGGTGCTGTCAGCGTCGGGACTGCATCGCTATTGCCCAAAGGTCCCGCCTCAGTGGTCGCGAAAATCCCGGAAGGCAATCCAAAAACTCTGGCGATTGAGCATCCAAGCGGCGCATTCCAAGTTGTTGCCACCCTTGATGAAAAGAACACAGTGATGAAAACTGGGGTCCTTCGCACCGCCCGAAAACTGATGGACGGTGTCGTATTCCCTTAACTGCAGATCAAGCTAGACAGCCTTACGTTGCTCGACCATCGGGATTGAGATCGTGACCGAAAACCCCGTGTGACGAGGGTCAACAGTCAGCTCACCACCATGCCGTTTTGCCACGGCATCCGCGATGGACAGTCCAAGACCACTACCAGCCCCGATATCCAGCTGACCAAAGCGCGCCAGAATTACAGGGATATGCTCGACCTCGATGCTGGCACCGTCATTTTCCACAGTCAGGGTGAAGTAACCTCTTGAAGCGCTCAATCGAACAGTAATTTCCGAGAGACCGCTCCCTCCGTGAACCAGCGCATTATCAATGAGGTTGGTCAGCAACTCCCGCAGCATCAACGGGTCAACAAGATGGTCCCCGATCTCATCAGCCACGGTCACGATTTCAACGGGCTGGACCTTTGCCGCCTCCATCATGTCCGAAACTGTTTCATGGACAAGGCTTCGTAGATTTACGACCGAGAAACCCGACGTGCCGGTCTCTGCCCGTGCGCGTTCCAGCGTTAGCAAGCGATTGGCCAAATCTGCGGCGCGCGCCGCTGCCGTAACCAGATCACCTGCACGGGCCTGGGCTGCCTGCAAGTTCGGGGCGGACTGGATCGATTCCCCCAGTGCGCGCATCCCGGCAAGCGGATTGCGCAATTGATGGGCCGCATCTGAAACAAAGGCGGCTTGGGCATCAAAGGTGATGCGGATCCGGTCCAACAGCGTGTTCAATTGTGAGACGATGCCCAGTGCTTCGACCGGAACAGGGCGTTTGATCGGACTGAGATCCTCTGGGGAACGCCGGGAAATCGCATCTTCTAGATCTGTTAGAGGTTTCAAACCAACCGACACGCCGAACCATATCAGAATGGCAACGGCGATCAGCAGGGTCGCCATGACCCCGGCGGACCGAAGTCCCAAATCCCAGACAAAGGCATTTCTGGCATTCAAATCCTGCCAGACCGTAATCGTGAATATTCCGGACAAATCGTCAATGCTGGCTTCATCCTTGATGCGCAACACCCTTACAATACTGTCCCGATAGGTCGCATCGTAATAGGCAAAGGCCGTATCCCGATCCAACCGCCCCGGCGGAATCGGGGGCAC
Organism: Alphaproteobacteria bacterium; assembly: GCA_963691885.1. GTDB lineage: Bacteria > Pseudomonadota > Alphaproteobacteria > UBA8366 > Aestuariispiraceae. The sequence goes on along the minus strand of OY829843.1, from coordinate 3,491,834 downwards.
TGCATAACCGGTGACCAACACACCATCAGGCCCATAGACATGATAGCGAACCGGCCCGCCTGCGGTCTTATTAAGAAGATCTTGGGTGTCCGGCGACAGGGCATCGCCATCATCCCGCGCAACATCCCGCGAGATGGCAAGCGCCGTGAACATTAGGTTCCGGTCAAAAAGTTCAGACGCGGTGGACTGCGCCACATCGATCCGCCAGATGCCGATCATAAGGGCCAGGATCGTCAATGGGACCAAGATGATTATAAACAGTCGAAGGCGCAGTGAACCGGGCGTCACGTTGACCTCTCTTGCAGGACATAACCAATGTTACGCAGTGCTTTTATCTCCAGCCCTGCGGTGGCAACCTTCTTGCGCAAGCGTGAAACATGGGCCTCGATCACCCCTTCAGTTACGTCGGCCCCTGTGCCATAGAGCATTTCGATCAGTTCATTCTTGGACCTCACGCCGCTTCTGGCCCGGATTAGCGCATCCAGCAAGGCCAGCTCTCGCCGCGGTAAATCAAGTGGCTCACCATCGATCACAACAAGACGCTGATCAGGCGTGTAACAGAGTTTACCCATCCAGATTTCCGATTGTATGGATTGCGGAACCCGTCTGGAGAGCGCCCGAACGCGGGCTTCCAATTCATCCATCTCAAAAGGTTTGACCAGATAGTCATCGGCCCCTGCATCCAGTCCCATAACCCGCTCTTGCGTTGCGCTGCGCGCCGTCAGCAAAAGAACCGGGCGATCATCCCCCCGCGATCGCATGGATCGCAAAATAGACAAGCCATCACGCCCAGGCAGGTTAATATCTAGAATTATAATGTCGTTATCATCGGATTTAAGGAAGTCATCCGCCGCCTGCCCGTCAGCGATGACATCAATGGCATGGCCCCGGTCCTCCATGCGGTAAGCGATGCCTTTGGCGACACTCTCATTATCCTCAATTATCGCGATGCGCATTTTCTTGATCCGAGTCAGGTTCACGCAAGGTTCGCAGGATATGGTGGTAGTATCAAGTGTACTAGGCATCAGATTTTTGGCCCTAAAGTCGTGAAAACGCCTTGGTCAGAACACGATCTGAATTTTTGAATGAGAGCAATCTGTTCGCAGATGTCGATTTCGAAGAAAGCGTGGTTGCTCTAATGAAACGGCGGAAAATCCGCCAAGGGAGGAATAATGAGTATCAAGAAACTGGCCCTCGCGGCCGCCTTTACTGTTGCGTCTACCGGCGCATTCGCGGACGGACATAGTCTGGACATGTCCGGCAAAACCATCGAATTTGTAATTCCTTTTTCTGAGTCTGGCGGCTCGGCAAAATGGGCAAACTTCTATGCGCCTCTGTTGAGCGAAGCCCTTCCGGGCAAGCCAACCGTGGTTGTGAAATATATGCCCGGTGCAGGTTCCACCAAGGGTGCAAACTGGTTCCAGAGCCAGTCCTATGAAGACTCCAAAGGCACGCTGATCTTCGGATCATCCGGCTCCACACAGTTCCCCTATCTGCTGGGCGATCCCCGCGTGAAATATGAATATGGCGACTGGAACGTGGTTCTTGCTTCCGGTACCGGTGGCGTTGCCTATCTTCCCCCTGCAGAAGCTGGCATGCTGAAAGGTCTGGATGCCTCTGGTCTTGCTGGTCAGGACTTCATCTGGGGCAGCCAGGGCGCAACCCGCCTTGACCTCGTGCCGCTTCTCGCATGGAAAATGCTGGGCATGAATGTTGAGCCTGTCTTTGGCATCAAGGGTCGTGGTGACGGTCGCCTGATGTTCGAGCGCGGTGAAGCCAATATCGATTACCAGACATCCTCTGCCTATCTGGCAAATGTGACCCCGCTGGTTGAGTCCGGCGCCGCCGTGCCGTGGATGACATGGGGTGCACTGGACGCAGACGGTAACGTTGTTCGCGATCCAACCTTCCCGGACCTGCCAAGCTTCAAGGAAGTTTGTGAAGCGACAGCAGGCTGTGAAACCAGCGGCGACGCCTGGAATGCCTGGAAAGCCTTCATGATTGCAGGTTTCCCGGCACAGAAAATGGTGTTCCTGCCAGCGGGTGCGGATAAAGCCGCTATCGACACATTCACCAAAGCGTTCAACGACGTTCTGGCCCGTGGCGATTTCGCAGAAATCTCCAAAAAGCGTCTGGGTGTCTATCCGCAGATGACCGGTGACATGGCAACGGCCACATTGGCATTGGGAACAAACGTTCCTGCTGAGGCCAAGGCGTTCGTCGTCAACTGGCTTGAAGAAGACTACGGCGTTTCTTTGAAGTAATCGCCTTCAGCCCCCCGCAGATCTCTGCGGGGGGTTCTCTTCTAAACAGAAAGCAGACCAATGGATATTTTTGCACTGGCGCTTCCGGCGCTAGGAGAGGCATTTGCGCTCATCCTTCAGCCCCAACAGATCATGTTTCTGGTGCTTGGGGTCCTGCTCGGCCTTTCGGTCGGTGTCTTCCCCGGATTGGGTGGCATTGCCGGTCTTTCCCTCGTCCTGCCCTTTATGTTTGGCATGGACCCGGTTTCCGGCCTGGCCCTGATGGTTGGACTGGTCGCGGTGGTGCCCACCTCGGACACATTCGCATCAGTGCTCATGGGGATACCCGGATCATCAGCCAGTCAGGCAACCGTCCTTGACGGATTTCCATTGGCCCGCAAAGGCGAAGCGGCCCGTGCGCTGGCTGCTGCATTTATTTCGTCCCTTTTCGGTGGTCTGTTTGGCGCCACCATCCTGACATTCTTTATTCTGATTGCCCGGCCGCTGGTTCTGGCCTTTGCCATGCCGGAAATGCTGGCTGTAACACTTCTTGGCCTCGCAATGGTCGCCATCCTCGCTGGTCGCCTGCCCCTTAAAGGCGTGGCGGCAGCCTGTCTTGGGCTGCTGATCGGCACGATTGGTGAGGCAGGCCATGGCGGCAGCCTGCGCATGGCAACATATGACATTCCCTATCTAACGGACGGGGTGAAAATGGTCATTGTCGGTCTGGGGATCTTCGCCATTCCCGAAATCATCAGCCTGCTTCGTCAGGATCGCTCCATCGCCAAAGGGGCCACGCTTGGCGCCGGCTGGATGCAGGGGATCAAGGACTGGTGGGCCAATATCTGGCTCTCCATCCGCTGTTCCGCGATCGGTGTGATCGTGGGTGTCATTCCGGGCCTCGGAGGCTCCGTTGTTGACTGGATCGCCTATGGCCACGCGGTGCAGTCCAGTAAGGACAAGTCAAACTTTGGCTCTGGCGAAATCCGGGGCGTGATCGGACCTGAGAGCTCGAACAATGCGAAGGAAGGCGGTGGCCTCGTGCCCACCCTAATCTTCGGTATTCCGGGTTCCGGTTCCATGGCGGTCTTCATCGGTGGTCTGGCCCTTCTCGGCTACACAGCTGGTCCGCAGATGATCCAGAATGACCTTGATGTCACATACACAATCGTGTGGTCGCTGGCTCTCGCCAATGTGGTTGGTGCGGGTCTTTGTATCGGACTTTCCGGCGGCATAGCGAAACTGACAACAATCCGTTTTGCCCTGCTGGCCCCGTTCCTTTTCATGATGATCTCTTTTGCCGCCTTCCAGTCGCGGCAGTCGCTGGGCGATCTTGTAGCGCTCTTCGCAATCGGCCTTGTGGGCATTTTCCTGCGTCGGTTTGATTGGTCCCGCCCGGCTTTTCTGATCGGGTTCGTTCTGTCATCGCAGGCTGAGAACTTCTCAGCCAACGCATTGCAGATTGCGACCTTCCGGTTCAAGCGCGGCATGGAACAGGGCTTCGACTATATAGCGTCACCCATCGTTCTTGTCATTCTGGCCGTCACAGTGATCTCGGTGATCGTTGGCATTCGTCAGTCCAAACAGATTCTTTCAGAGGGGTCCGTGGAGGTTGGCACCAAACGCGCGCCGCTGATCTTCCTGCTGGCCATGTTGGGATATATGGTCATTGCCTGGATCAACGCGGCGTCCATCAGCTTGCTGTCCGACAAGATCTTCCCACTGACGGTCGCAAGTGTCGGCATAGTCGCCCTGCTCGGTCTGTTGGTCCGGATGATGCGTGCGCCAGAATCAGATGCTATTTTCGCAGACCGGGAGGCCGGCGGTGAGGACGCATCCGCCCCGCACGGGCTATGGCCAACCTTGGCCTGGTTGGCAGCACTGCTAGTCCTGTCGTCCCTTTTAGGCTTCATCCTGGCGCTAGGGATCTTCATGGTGGCCTTCTTCCGTCTGCGGGCAGGAATCAGTTGGGCGCGCACGGCAATTCTGTCTGGTGCGGGTATCGGGTTCATGATTTTCCTGGCCTCAACCCTGAACCGGGATTTCCCGCCGGGACTTCTGCAGGCCTATGTTGAACTGCCATGGCCATTCCGATGAAACAGCACGGCGTCCCTTTCCTCTTTATCAGAGGTGGCACATCTCGCGGTCCGTATTTTAACGCCGCTGATTTGCCGGAAGACCGCGATCATCTGGCCCGCGTCCTTATTTCTGTCGTTGGTGCGGGTAACCCCCGCAACATCGACGGTGTCGGCGGCGGGAATGCGGTGACCACCAAGGTCGCCATACTGTCCAGCTCCGAAGACCCGTCTGCGGATATCAACTATTTCTTTGCCCAGGTCGCGGTTGAGGAGCAGCAGGTCGATTTCTCACCAACCTGCGGGAATATTCTGGTGGGTGTCGGTCCGGCCGCAATTGAAATGGGCCTGGTTCCAGCCCGGGACGGCGTGACCCCTGTCCGGATCAGGGCGGTAAACACCGGCGCGCTTGTCGAGGCGGAGGTTCAGACACCAGGGGGCGAAGTCACCTATGATGGCGATACCGCGATTGACGGGGTCCCCGGGACCGCCGCGCCTGTCGCGCTGAACTTTATGGAGGTGACCGGGTCCAGAACCGGCGCGTTTTTCCCGACCGGAAATTCCAAAGATGTCATCGACGGAATTGAAGTATCCTGTGTCGATGTAGCCATGCCAATGATGATCGCCCGTGCATCCGATTTTGGTGTCACAGGGTATGAGAGCCAGGCGGAACTGGACGCTATGCCGGAACTGTTTAAGAAGATGGAGGCAATCCGTCTCAAGGCCGGGGAAATGATGGGGTTCGGGGACGTCACTAAGTCCGTTGTTCCCAAGATCGGTCTGATTTCAGCACCTCAGAACGGCGGCCATTTGTCTGTTCGGTACTTCATGCCCCGGACGACCCATCCGACGGTGGCCGTCACAGGGTCCCAGTGCCTGTCGGCCTGCGCGCTGGCCCCGGACACCGTCGCGGAGGGAGTTGCAGCCGAATTGCCCGCATCACCGGCGACGATACAGATCGAACATCCAATGGGTCTGATGGATGTTCGCGTCCGTTATAACAGCGATCCATTTGAATTCGTCTCAGCTGGCGTGACCCGCACCGCGCGTTTGATCGCAAAGGGAGAGGCAATGGTGCCAAGGGCCGTCTGGGACAACGAATGACCCTGCATGTTTTCGATATCCTGGCGCAGGCATTTGCCCAGGAAAAGACTGAGGCCTGCTTTGCCCTGATGGGCGACGCCAATATGGCCTTTGCCACACGCCTTTCGGAACAAAACTGTCGCATGATCTATGTGCGGCACGAACATTGTGCGGTCGCCGCTGCCATGGCCTATGCCCGGAAGACCGGAAAGACCGGGGTCGCAACGGTGACCTGCGGTCCGGGCCTGACCCAGTTGATGACGGCACTACCCGCCGCCGTGCGGGCCCATATTCCCCTCGTCATCCTGGCCGGGGAAGCACCGTTGAAGACGGGATGGTATAATCAGGCGATTGATCAGGCACCCTTTGTCCTCGCCACTGGGGCTGCTTATCACAGTCTGCATTGGCCCGGTCGGATGCCGACCGCAATTCGTGATGCCTTTCTGCAGGCCAGAACCGAAAAGCGGCCTGTGGTGCTGGGGGTGCCTTTCGACCTGCAGGAACTTGCCTGGGAGGGCGATGTATCCCTGCCCGCCTCCGCTTATGAAATTATGCCCGATCCTGCAGCTGTGCCACCGAACGCGGATGCCTTGAACGAGCGGCAAACGCCATCAACAGTGCCGGACGCATCATCGTCATGGCAGGGCTTGGCGCGGCGGCCGCTGGGGCAGTTGGCCCGTGCCGGGCTTTGGCGGAACGCTGCGACGCCCTGTTGGCAACAACTTTGCCAGCCCGCGGCCTGTTCCATGATGATCCGTTTAACCTCAATGTAGCCGGGGGATTTTCCAGCGATATTGCGCGGGAAATGTTTGGCGAGGCGGATCTGGTCATCGCTGTTGGGTGTTCCCTTGCCCGCCATAATGCGGATGCTGGCAAACTCTGGCCCAAAGCCCGGGTCCTGCAGATCGATATCAATCCTGTAACCGTCAGTCAGGGTCGGGTCGCCGCCGACCTGCATCTTCTGTCAGATGCCAGGTTGGGGGTTGAAGCATTGCTCCAGTCCGTCACAGAACGACCAAAGCAATGGCGCACAGATGAATTGGCAAAACGCATCCAGCTCGAACCGGCGGACCGCGTAGTATTTCCGGCGGAGGATGGCGTGCATGATCCCCGTGATGTTGTAACCGCCCTAGACGCAGTCATCCCCCAAGACTGGCAATTGGTGAACTCGTCGGGGCATTGCTCTTACTATTTTGCACAGATGCCAGGTCGTCGATTTGAAAACTTCCTGACAATCCGGGAATTTGGCGCGATTGGTAACGGTATTTCCTTTGCAATGGGGGCCGCAGTTGCCCATCCAGAAGTTCCGATTGTCCTGTTTGATGGCGATGGCAGCTTCCTGATGCATGTGCAGGAACTGGAAACCATGATGCGCCATGGCATGAATATTCTGATCGTCGTCCTGAACGATGGGGCCTATGGATCAGAAATCCATAAGCTGAGGGCGGAAGGCCTGTCTGATGCAGGCGCAGTGTTTGGGCGAACCGACCTGGCTGCAATCGGTCGAGGGTTTGGCACCGGTGGCGAACGGGTTGAAGACCTTTCTACCCTGCCTATCCTTATAGAGGAATATTCCAAAACGAAGGGCATTACCGTGTTGGACATTCCCGTCAGTGACCAGATTGTCTCACCGGTTATTCGCAGGTCTCACAAGAAAGGCTAGAAGACATGAAGGTGCATATTCTGGATGACTGGTTCGACACGCTGAAAACAGTTCCAAGTTTTGCCAAGCTGGCAGGCCACGACGTCACCATCTGGACCGATCATACAGAGGATGAAGACCTTTTGGCCGAGCGCCTGAAGGAGGCGGAATGCGTCGTCCTGTTCCGGGAACGAACACAAATCACCCGATCCCTGCTGGAACGTCTTCCCAATCTGAAACTCATCAGTCAGCGCAGCGTCTATCCCCATGTCGATGTAGAAGCCTGCACCGATAACAACGTCATGCTGTGCTCAAACATGAGCGGCGGTACCTCAATTGCAGCATCGGAACTGACCTTCGCATTGATCTTGGCCTCGGCACGGCAGATTCCACAGCAAATGGAAAATCTCAAAGCCGGAAACTGGCAGCTCGCCCCCGGACAGACCCTGTCGGGCCGTACCCTTGGTCTCTACGGCTATGGTCGGATCGCCGGACAAGTCGCAACCTATGCCAGGGCCTTTGGGATGAAAGTATGGTGGTGGGCATCCGACGAAGGTCGGGAAAGGGCCGCAGCAGCCGGAGAGACCGTCGCCCCTTCAAGAGAGGCCTTCTTTGCGGAAAGCGATTTCGTCAGCATTCATATTCGCCTGAAACCCGAAACACGTGGTCTGGTTACAGAAGTCGATCTTACAGCCATGAAACCCGGGGCCAGTTTCATAAACACGTCCCGATCTGGTTTGGTTGCACCAGGCGCATTGGAGGCCGGTTTGGCGGCAGGTCGACCCGGTCGCTTTGCGCTGGATGTGTTCGATGTCGAACCCATGACCGATCCCGATAACGCGGTCATCAACCACCCGAGTGTTATATCAACGCCCCATATCGGCTATGTCACAGAAGATGAGTTGGACCTGCAGTTCTCTGACATTTACGACCAGATCAATGCCTATGCAGAGGGTGCCCCGATCCACGTCATCAATCCGGGCGTCGCCTAGGTCAGACATATGGATCTCGCCGTGCTCCTTGGCGGGTTTGATCCGCTGATTGCCCTGATCCTGTTGGGCGTCAGTTTTATCGGGTCCTTCATCACCGTCGCTCTCGGGATTGGTGGTGGGGCCCTCCTTCTTGCTGTAATGGCTGCCCTGATGCCACCAGCCGCCCTGATCCCGGTGCATGGCGTTGTTCAGGTTGGTTCCAATCTGCTTCGCGCCGTCTTGATGGTCCGTAAAACCCATTGGCCTCCGGTGCTGGCCTTCGCGATTGGCACAGGCGCAGGTGTGGTCATTGGCGGGTCGATTGCCATCAGCCTTCCGCCCGGTTTTGTGCTGATCGGGGTGGGAAGCTTTGTGATCTGGAGTGTGCTGTTAAAGCCGCCGGCATGGCTGTCCCGATTTCCCTTTGTCACCGGGTTGTTATCCAGCTTCCTCACAATGTTCTTTGGCGCGACCGGTGTTTTTGTTACCAATTTTACAAAGTCACTGAGACTGTCGCGGGAAAACCACGTTGCCACCCATGCGGTGCTGATGACACTGCAACACGGACTGAAGGTAGTCGCCTTTGGTATGCTCGGTTTCGCCTATGGTCCCTGGATCGGGTTTATAATTCTGATGATCATTACCGGTTTTCTGGGTACCCTTTTGGGACACCGGGTTCTCATTCGCCTCACAGATCACCGGTTCAAACAGGCCCTGGATATCGTCCTGCTTCTCATATCGGCACGCCTGATCTGGCAAGGGATAGACGCACTCTAAATAAGAAAATACCCACCTTTTAGGCGCGCAAATTTTTGCATTGCACAATTTATTTCGCATACGCACAATAACATCATGGTAGACCTTCTCTCGGTTCTGGTGATTGACGAAAATCGCTTGCGGGCATCCGTCATTGAGGCGGGGTTGCTTGATGCGGGATACAAGCGGGTTCGCCTGCTCCACGATATGCGGGAAATCGCGCGCACCATTGAAGAGACGCGCCCCGATGTGATCGTCATCGATATCGAAAACCCCAATCGTGACATGCTGGAAAGCATTTTCGCGCTGACCCGCACGGTTCGGCGCCCGATTGCGATGTTCGTCGACCGATCAGATCAATACGCGATTGAAGCGGCAGTCGATGCCGGGGTTTCAGCCTATGTTGTGGACGGGCTGAAGCAGGAGCGGGTCAAACCCATTGTCGACATGGCCATCAGCCGCTTCAAGGCGTTTTCCCGTATGGCACAAGACCTTGAAGAGGCCAGAAGTGAACTTGCCGATCGAAAGATTGTTGATCGGGCCAAGGGTATTCTGATGCGCTCCAAGGGGCTGAGTGAGGACGAAGCCTATCGATTGCTGCGCAACACCGCCATGAACCAGAACCGCAAAATCTCGGACATTGCACAAAGTCTTGTGACAGCGTCCAGCCTGCTGGATTCAGAAGGAGAGACCCAATGAAAGCCAGCGATCTGTTCCCGATTCATGCCGGCTTCCTGCCACTTCTTGATTCGGCCATTCTGGTGACCGCCCTGGAGAGAGGTTTTGCACGGGAAGAAGGCATCGACCTGCATCTGGCCCGCGAAACCTCATGGGCCAATATTCGCGATCGGATGGCAGTGGGGCATTTTGATGTTGCGCATATGTTGGCCCCGATGCCAATTGCGGCAAGCCTCGGTTTGTCGCAAATACCGCTGAACGTCATTGCGCCTATGGCCCTTGGTCTCGGCGGGAACGCGGTGACTGTCTCCAAATCGCTTCACAACGCTATGGTTGCCGCCAATCAAGGGCCGCTGGACAGCCCCCTTGCCGCTGGGTCGGCTTTGAACCAAACCCTAAAAGAAAGAATACAAACGGGAGAGCGCAAACCCGTCTTCGCGGTTGTTCACCCCTATTCCGGCCATAATTACGAGCTGCGTTACTGGTTGGCGGCCAACGGGATTATGCCGGAACGGGATCTGGACCTTGTGATAGTGCCCCCACCCTTAATGTCTGACGCCTTAAAGGCAGGTACAATTGACGGTTTTTGTGTGGGAGAACCCTGGAATTCGGTGGCCGTTGCCCAGGATGCCGGTGTGATCATCGCGACAAAATCCGAAATCTGGCGGTGCAGCCCCGAGAAGGTTCTTGGTGTTTCTGCGCAATTTGCAGACTCCCACCCGGAAATACTTGGCGGTCTGCTGAGAGCATTGGTACGGGCCGCCATTTGGTGCGGCGACGCCGGGAATCACGACGATCTGGCCACCCTCCTCAGCCAGCCTCACTATATCAATCTGGACAAGATGCGCCTCGCCCCGGCCCTCTCCGGGCAGTTCCCAGTTGTGCGTGGCACGCCACACCATGTCGAAGATTTCTTTCTGCCCTTCGAGCGAGCCGCGACCTTCCCATGGAAGAGCCACGCCCTGTGGTTTTACAGTCAGATGGTTCGCTGGGGTCAGGTGGAATGGAATGCTGCGAGTCTTGATAAAGTGAGCGCCGCATACCGTCCCGATATATATAGAGGCGCGTTAAAACATATGGGATTGGCAATACCTGCTGCCAGCTCAAAAGTCGAAGGTGCCCTTGAAAGACCCACCCCGGTTGGTTCCGTTCAAGGCACATTATTGCTCGGCCCGGACGGGTTCTTTGACGGTCAGATTTTCGATCCAGACGAGATCGAAAACTACATTAAGGCGCAAGCGGTTGACTAATTCTTATGCTGAATCGCGACGCATTATTGTGCAACGCACAAATTTTAGGCACGAAAATCGAACTGAAATTGAGCCTGATTTTCGGACGTATTCTGCTACCCCGTTGAAAAATCGTTTCTTTTTTTCCGAAGGTCAGATTTGGCCCGATCTTTGCTGATGTGGACGCACGATCCAAAGAGGATCAAAAGTTTCGCGTCCAACGAAGGGCGCATCAAAGGCAACGCTGCCGAACAGGAAAAGATCTCCCCGAACCGTCGGGTGGGTCGAATCCGGTTCGGCGGTTTTTTTTTGGGCTCAGCCCAAATCAACCCGGTTGATATCTCTCGACTGGAACAGTGAAACGGAGAACGGATTGATGGTATTTGAGAAAATCACACGACGGGCAATGCTTGCGACGGCGGCGCTTGGCGCTATCGGTTTTGCCCTTCTCGGCCCGGCTCAGGCGGAGATGCTTGATGTCGAAAAGGATGAACTGAAATTCGGTTTCATCAAACTGACCGATATGGCCCCTTTGGCAATTGCCTATGAGAAGGGGTATTTCGAGGATGAAGGTCTTTTCGTCACGCTGGAACCGCAAGCCAACTGGAAAGTCCTGTTGGACCGGGTCATCACAGGCGAGCTTGATGGCGCCCATATGCTGGCGGGTCAGCCACTCGCTGCCACGATCGGTTTCGGGACCAAGGCCCATATCGTTACCCCGTTTTCTATGGATCTGAACGGCAACGGCATCACGGTTTCCAACGAAATCTGGGAAATGATGAAACCCCATGTCCCGATGGAAAACGGCAAGCCGGTCCATCCGATCAAGGCCTCAGCCCTGAAACCAGTGGTCGAGCAGCTGAAAGCCGAAGGCGAGCAGTTCAAAATGGGTATGGTCTTTCCGGTCTCCACCCATAACTACGAGCTGCGCTATTGGCTGGCATCCGGTGACATTCATCCGGGCTTTTATTCAGAAACGGATGTTTCCGGTCAGATTCAGGCAGATGCCCTGCTCTCTGTAACGCCGCCGCCACAAATGCCCGCCACCATGGAGGCCGGTACAATCCACGGATATTGTGTTGGTGAGCCCTGGAACCAGCAGGCCGTCTTCAAAGGCATCGGCGTTCCGGTTATCACCGACTACGAAATCTGGAAGAACAACCCGGAGAAAGTCTTTGGCCTGACCAAGGAGTTTACCGAGGAAAACCCGAATACGACCCTGGCCCTCACCAAGGCGCTCATCCGGGCAGCAAAATGGCTGGACGAGAACGACAACGCCAACCGTATGGAAGCAGTCGAAATCCTCGCACGTTCTGAATATGTGGGTGCGGATGCAGAGGTGATCGCCAACTCCATGACCGGAACCTTTGAATACGAAAAGGGTGACAAGCGCGATGTTCCGGACTTCAACGTCTTCTACCGCTACTATGCCACCTATCCGTTCTATTCAGATGCTGTCTGGTACCTGACGCAGATGCGCCGCTGGGGCCAGATCACCGAGCATAAGGATGACGCCTGGTACGACGAAGTCGCACGTTCCGTCTATCTGCCGGACATCTACCTGCAGGCTGCAACCATGCTGGTTGAAGAGGGTCACGTCGCGAAAGAAGACTTCCCTTGGGACACAGATGGCTATCGCCCGCCGACACCTGCGGAAGACATCATCGATGGCATTCCCTATGACGGCAAACAGCCTAACGCCTATATCGACAGTCTTTCGATCGGTCTGAAATCCAAGCAGAGCGTTCAGGACGGTCAAGTCGCTGGCGGCTGACACAAATACACGGACGGGACGGGTCGGTCTTGGAACCGGCCCGTCCTTCTCCACCAAAAATCTACAAATTCAGTAAAGGATGGCCCCGATGGCTGAAGCAACACTTGGCAGCTCTGGCGACAAACGCGAGAAGGTATTCCTGGCGATTACACGGACCAGCGGATGGCTGGACGCGCTGGGGTTCTCCTGGCTGGTTCCGCTGCTCCGTATGGCAGCAGGAGACAATCCAAGAACCCAGCTCCGTGAGTTGCGGCGGGTTTTGGTTATTCCGCTCATCGGGATCATCGGATTTCTGGTGCTTTGGGGCACCCTTGCACCGAAGGTTGAAACATCACTCGGCGCCGTGCCTGGACCTGTAGAGGTTTGGGAACAGGCTGAAAACCTCTGGGAAGATCATGTACGCGGACGCGAAAAGGCCGAAGCCTTTTATCAGCGTCAGGACGAGCGCAATGCAAAGCTTATCGCCGCCGGTAAGGAAGATCGCGTCAAGCACCGCACCTATACCGGAAAACCAACCTATATCGATCAGATCTGGACATCACTCTTTACGGTCGGTCTCGGCTTTCTGATCTCAACCATGATTGCGGTTCCCCTTGGGATCGCATCGGGTCTTTCAAAATCCTTCAATGGCGCGATTAATCCGCTGGTTCAAATCTTCAAACCTGTCTCCCCGCTGGCCTGGTTGCCGATCGTAACCATGATTGTGTCGGCGACCTATACAAGCGACGACAGTCTCGTCTCAAAATCTCTCTTGGTATCCGCCATTACAGTGACGCTGTGTTCGATGTGGCCGACCTTGATCAATACGGCGCTCGGTGTGTCATCGGTGGATAAAGATCTGATGAATGTTGGTCGGGTCCTGCAACTCCCAACCTGGCAGACTGTAACAAAGCTGGTCCTGCCGTCCTCGCTTCCGCTCATCTTTACCGGGCTGCGTCTTTCGCTTGGTGTGGGCTGGATGGTGTTGATCGCAGCTGAAATGCTGGCGCAGAACCCGGGTCTCGGAAAATTCGTCTGGGACGAATTCCAGAACGGTTCCTCCCAATCCCTCGCAAAGATCATGGTTGCGGTGATCACCATCGGCATCATCGGCTTCATTCTGGACCGTGTGATGTTCACCCTGCAGCGCGCTTTCACCTTCTCTGCCAACCGCTAGGAGTGGACCATGTCAATTCTTGAAATCTCAGGACTGTCAAAGGGTTATGGCGAGGGGACAACGCGTACCGAGGTTCTCTCCAACATAGACCTGAAGGTTGAGACCGGGGAGTTCGTCGCCATCGTCGGCTTCTCGGGATCGGGCAAGACAACGCTGATCTCAGCCATTGCAGGCCTTCTGGAAACCGATACCGGCGGCATTATCTTCAATGGAAAGGAAGTTGTTGGGCCGGATCCGGAAAGAGGGGTTGTGTTCCAGTCCTATTCCCTGATGCCCTGGCTCTCTGTCACTGGCAACGTCGCGCTTGCTGTTGACAGCGTCTTCAAATCCAAAAGCAAGTCTGAGCGGATGGAGATTGTCGACCATTACATCAAGATGGTCGGTCTTGATCACGCCCGTACCCGCAAGCCAGCGGAACTCTCCGGCGGTATGCGCCAAAGGGTTGCCGTTGCACGGGCACTCGCCATGCGTCCGGAACTCCTGCTGCTGGATGAGCCGCTTTCCGCGCTCGACGCGCTAACCCGCGCGAAACTGCAGGATGAACTGGCGGCTATCTGTGAGCAGGAAAAAAAGACCATCATCCTGATCACAAATGACGTGGATGAGGCCATTCTTCTGGCTGACCGGATCATTCCCCTCAACCCCGGTCCCAATGCCGGATTTGGGCCAGAGGTGAAGGTCGACCTGCCCCGCCCAAGGGACCGGTCCACGATGAACAGCAGTGACGAGTTCATCCGCTTGCGCGCAACCATCACCGAATATCTGATGACGGTGGGGGCCGAGCGCGGCGTGGATGTCGCCTCTGAAATCATTCTGCCCAATGTGGTTCCGATCACACAGATGGACTCAAAAGAGAGCGATGGCCCGCCAAAGGCCGTTGTCGAGGCTGCGAAATCACCGGATCGCAAGACCTATCTGGAATTCAGCCAGTTGAAGAAAGTCTATCCGACGCCCAGCGGTCCGCTCACTGTGGTGGACGGGTTCGACCTGAAATTGAAGAAAGGTGAATTCGTCACCCTGATCGGCCACTCCGGATGTGGGAAATCCACCGTTCTCTCCATGGTCGCGGGCCTGAACGAAATCTCTGGCGGCGGCATCATCCTGGATGGCAGTCATGTCGTGTCGGCGGGTCCGGAACGCGCCGTCGTGTTTCAGGCGCCTTCCCTGATGCCGTGGATGACCGCCTACCAGAATGTCAGCCTGGGCGTGAATAAAGTGTATCCAACTGCCACAAAGGCCGAACGCAACGATGTTGTTGAATACTATCTCAACAAAGTTGGCCTGGCGGATGCGATGGACAAACCGGCCGTCGAACTTTCGAACGGCATGAAGCAACGTGTCGGGATTGCGAGGGCCTTTGCCCTTTCCCCCAAACTGCTGCTGCTTGATGAGCCATTCGGCATGCTGGACAGCCTGACCAGATGGGAGTTGCAGGATGTCCTGATGGATGTCTGGAAGCGCACCGAGGTCACAACAATCTGCGTCACCCATGACGTGGACGAGGCAATCCTGTTGGCGGACCGCGTTATCATGATGTCAAACGGTCCGAACGCACGGATTGGCAATATTATGGAAGTGGACCTGCCGCGACCCCGGTCCCGGAAAGCCCTCCTCTCCCACCCACATTACTACGCCTATCGCGAAGAGCTTCTGGACTTCCTAGAAGCGTATGAAGGCGGTGCAGACCCAAGCCCGGAGCAACTGCGTTCTATCGAAGAAAAACGCATTGCCCGCATCGGTCGCCAAACAGCGACGGCCACAGAAGCCGCGGAGTGAAAGTCATGACAGAAAAACTCGTCATCATTGGCAATGGCATGGCGCCAGGCCGGATGCTGGAACATCTCTTTGAGAGGGAACCCGGAAAATTCGACGTTACGATCTTCAACGCGGAACCACGGGTGAACTATAACCGTCTGATGCTGTCACCGGTTTTGTCGGGCGAGAAATCCTACGAGGATATCATCACTCATGATGATGCCTGGTACGCAAGCAACGGTGTAACGCTGCATAAATCCGCACGGATTTCCAGTATCGACCGGGACGCAAAGACCGTGACCTCAGAGAACGGGATTACCGCACCCTATGACAAGCTGGTCATTGCAACCGGATCCAACCCGTTCATCATCCCGTTGCCGGGACATGACCTTGAGGGTGTCCTGACCTATCGCGACCTTGATGATGTTGACGCCATGCTTACGGCGGCAAAAACCGGCGGCAGAGCGGTTGTCATTGGTGGTGGGCTGCTCGGTCTGGAAGCGGCCGCTGGTCTCAAAATGCAAGGGATGGATGTCACTGTTCTGCATCTGATGCCGACCCTGATGGAGCGGCAACTGGATGACGCCGCCGGATATCTTCTGAAACGCGCTTTTGAAGAACGCGGCATCGACGTTCTGACCAAGGCCAATACGAAAGAGATCCTTGGGAAGGACGGTAAAGTTACCGCTGTTCATCTGGACGACGGAACCGAAATTGACGCCAGCATCGTTGTGATGGCAGTCGGCATTCGCCCCTCTGTCGAGATCGCAAAGCAATGCGGGCTGGAAATCGGGCGCGGCATTCTGGTTCAGGACGACATGCGGACTTCCGACCCGGATATTTTTGCGCTTGGCGAATGCGTGGAGCACCGCGGCGAGGTCTATGGCCTGGTCGCGCCGCTGTACGAAATGGCGGAACGGATTGCCGAGAACCTGTGTGGGGGCGACGCGCTTTACACCGGTTCTGTCATGGCAACCAAACTGAAGGTAACAGGCGTGGACCTCTACTCCGCCGGTGATTTTGCTGATGCTGAGGATCGCGAAGAGATCGTTTTGCGTGACGCAAAGGCCGGGATTTACAAACGCTTGGTCCTTAAAGACAACAGGATCATCGGTGCGGTCCTCTATGGCGAGACCAATGACGGCCCATGGTTCTTTGACCTGCTGAAGAAAAACACCGACATCTCTGAGATGCGGGAGACACTGATCTTTGGTCAGGCTTTTCAGGGGGGTGCCCCGCTGGACCCTATGGCGGCCGTTGCAGCCTTGCCGGATGATGCGGAAATCTGCGGCTGTAACGGCATATGTAAATCCACAATCACCAATGCCATAACGGGCAAGAACTTGACCAGTCTGGATGATGTACGCGCCCACACAAAGGCCTCATCCTCCTGCGGGACCTGCACGGGCCTTGTTGAACAACTGATGTCCCTCACCCTGGGTGACAAATACAATCCTGCCGCCATTCAACCGATGTGCCCCTGCACGGATTTCGGTCATGACGATGTACGCCGGTTGATCCAGGTAAAAGGGTTAAAAACAATCCCGGAGGTCATGCACGAGCTGGAATGGAAAACATCCTGCGGCTGTGCAAAATGTCGCCCGGCGCTGAACTACTATCTGGTTTGCGATTGGCCCGATGAATATGCCGATGACTATCAGTCGCGCTTCATCAATGAACGGGTCCACGCCAACATTCAAAAAGACGGAACCTATTCCGTTGTGCCCCGCATGTGGGGTGGCACCACCAATTCCACGGAATTGCGGGCCATTGCCGATGTTGTCGACAAGTTCAACATCCCGACCGTCAAGGTCACCGGTGGTCAGCGGATCGATATGCTGGGTATCCAGAAAGAGGACTTACCCGCTGTCTGGGAAGATCTGGGCAAGGCTGGCTTTGTATCGGGTCATGCCTATGCCAAGGGACTGCGAACCGTGAAGACTTGCGTAGGCACCGACTGGTGCCGCTTTGGCACGCAGGATTCAACCGGTCTCGGTGTTCGCATCGAAAAATTCATGTGGGGGTCCTGGACACCGGCAAAGGTCAAAATGGCGGTCTCTGGATGTCCACGGAACTGCGCAGAGGCAACGTGCAAGGATGTCGGTGTGATATGCGTCGACAGTGGCTTCGAAATCCACTTTGCCGGTGCCGCCGGGCTGGACATCAAGGGAACAGAGGTTCTGGGCCTTGTTGCCGCAGAGGACGAAGCGCTGGAACACATTGTTGCCCTCGTCCAGATGTACCGGGAACAGGGCCGCTATCTGGAGCGGATTTACAAATGGGCCAAACGGATCGGCTATGACGAGGTACGGCGTCAAATCATGGACGATCCCTCGCGCCGCCGTCACTTCTATGACCGGTTTGTTTTCTCTCAGAAATTTGCACAGGTCGACCCCTGGTCCGAGCGCGTTTCCGGTAAAGACAAGCATGAGTTCAACCCGATGGCGACCCTGGGTCTGGAGGCAGCGGAATGAACGCAATCACCGGACACTGGACACGCATCGGTACTATTTCTGACATCCCGGTAAAAGGCGCCAGATGTGTCAAACTGGGGACCAAAACCATTGCGGTTTTCCGCACGGTGAAGGACGAGGTCTTCGCGCTGGAAGACAAATGCCCGCATAAAAATGGCCCGCTCAGCCAAGGGATCGTGCACGATAATTGTGTTACCTGCCCGCTTCACAACTGGGTCATATCGCTCTCGACGGGCGAGGCCCAGGGCGCTGACGAAGGGGCTGTTCGATCCTTCTCAATCAAGCTTGAAGGCGATGATATCCTGATCGATATCAGGTCTGTTTCGGGATGACCAAACCTGTAAAAACAACCTGCCCCTATTGCGGCGTCGGGTGCGGTGTAATCGCAACACCGCAGCCCGATGGCAGCGTCGACATCAAGGGAGACCCGGATCATCCGGCGAATTTCGGGCGGCTGTGTTCCAAAGGGTCTGCACTGGGCGAAACAATGGATCTGGAAGACAGGATCCTTTACCCAAAAATCGGGGAAAACACCGTTAGTTGGGATGATGCATTGGACATGGTCGCGGCCGGGTTCAGGGAGACAATAGACAATTACGGACCGGACTCTGTTGCGTTTTACGTTTCCGGACAAATCCTGACGGAAGATTACTACGTAGCGAACAAACTGATGAAGGGCTATATCGGCTCTGCCAACATTGATACCAATTCCAGACTATGTATGGCTTCATCAGTTGCCGGACACAAACGCGCGTTTGGTAGCGACACGGTACCAGGCCTGTACGAAGATCTGGAACTGACCGACCTCTTGATCCTGGTGGGATCAAACCTGGCCTGGTGTCATCCTGTCCTCTATCAACGCGTGGCGGCGGCCAAGCAAGAACGCCCTGAAATGAAGGTCGTTCTGATCGATCCCAGACGAACCATGACCGCGGATATTGCTGACATGCATCTGGCGATTAACCCGGACAGTGATTGCCATCTCTTTATGGGGCTTCTTGCCGCGCTAAACGACGCCGGCACCATCAACCAGAACTACATTGATAAGCATACCAACGGGTTCGAAGCGGCGCTTGAAGAAGCATGCAAACTGACTTCGGAAGAAATACTGAAGGCAACTGGACTTGGTCAGGCAACATTGAATGAGTTCTACGACCTCGTCATCAGGACTGAGAAAACCGTTACCCTTTACAGCCAAGGTGTAAACCAGTCGACCTCTGGCACGGACAAGGTCAACGCGATCATCAACTGTCACCTGGCAACGGGGCGGATCGGTCGACCGGGGATGGGGCCGTTTTCGGCCACCGGTCAGCCCAATGCGATGGGCGGGCGTGAGGTTGGCGGTCTGGCAAATATGCTGGCCAGTCACATGGATATTGAGAACCCCCAGCACCGCGACCTCGTTCAGGGGTTTTGGCGATCCCCGACGATCGCGGAAAAACCCGGTTTGAAAGCCGTCGACCTTTTCAAGGCCGTTGGCGATGGCAAGATCAAGGCCCTGTGGATCATGGCGACCAACCCGGTGGACAGTTTACCCGATGGCGACGCCATCGAGGCGGCAATCAAGGCCTGCCCGTTCGTTGTTGTGTCAGACATCCTGGCCGAAACCGATACCGTGCGGCATGCCGATATCGTTCTACCTTCGGCAGGCTGGGGTGAAAAGGATGGTACCGTCACCAATTCCGAAAGGGCCATTTCAAGGCAGCGAGGCTTCCTGCCCTTCCCGGGTGAGGCGCGTGCCGATTGGTGGCAAATGGCCGAAGTCGCAAAACGCATGGGTTTCGATGATGCGTTCACGTATGCCGGTCCCGCAGACATCTTTCGGGAATACGCGACATTGACCACCCTGTCGAACGACGGCGTCCGCGATCTGAACCTGGCGGCATTGGCCGATCTGGATGCAACAGAGTTCGATGCATTGGAAACTGTTTACTGGCCCGCCCGGGACCATGCCTCGTCCAAAGGAAAGAGATTCTTTGCGGATGGCGGCTTTTTCACGCCGGATAAACGCGCCCGATTCTTACCGGTAAAGGCACCGATAGAAATTGAGCGAGCGAGTACGGAGCAACTGACCCTGAACACAGGTCGGGTACGCGACCATTGGCACACGATGACAAGGACGGCCAAGACAGCCCGTCTATCAGGTCATTTAGCGGAACCCTATTGCGAGATACACCCGGACGATGCAGAGGCACGGGACATCCAACCGGCGGACTTGGTGACCATCACCGCTGCAACAGCGATGATTACCGTTCGGGCCCTCCTCTCATCCCGGCAAAAACCGGGAAATATCTTTGTGCCAATCCATTGGACAGATCAGTTTGCGTCAAGTGGACGGGTTGATCGTCTTATCCCCCCCTTAACTGATCCCTTCTCAGGACAGCCCGCATCCAAGAACGTGCCGGTCGCGGTAAAACGGGCCGCACTGCACTGGCACGGATTTGCCGTTACCCGGGATTTGCCCACGAACATCGCAGCCGATTACTGGGCCAAGGCAAAATGCGACGGAGGATGGCGGCTGGAGCTTGGCTTCGCAACGTCAGAGGCAAATCTTGCGACAGCGGCGGCCATGGCCTGTGGTGAAGATCTTGAAAACGTCTCTATCCAATATCGAGACAAGGCAACCGGACAACAAACACTGTTATGGTTCCACGGTGACAGGTTGACGGCCGCCGTCTTTCTGGCCCGCCGTCCCGTCTCTGTTTCCCGGATCTGGGCCGTAGACCAATTGACCGCAAGCCATTTTGATCTCACTGCACGATCCAAACTGGCAGCGGGTCGGGCCGGGCTTGATCAACCGGATCGCGGACCGATCGTCTGCTCTTGCTTCTCGGTCGGCGCGAATGAAATTCGCTTGGCCGCCCAATCCGGCAATAGGACCTTGGCTGCGATCGGAAAAGCCGTGTCAGCTGGCACCAATTGTGGATCCTGCAGATCTGAAATCAGCGCAATACTGGAAGAGGATATGCCCCTTGCCGCAGAATAATACCTCGTCCAGACGCAGGCCAACTGCGATCGATGATCTGGCCGTTTTACCGGTTTTCTGGAAACTACGGGGAAAACGGGTCCTTCTGGCAGGTGGAAGCGACGCCGCCGCATGGAAAGCAGAACTGCTGTGTGCCGCCGGGGCGCAACTGACCCTTTGTGCGGAACACTGCGAGACCGCGATGCAGGACCTCCTCGAAGGCAAACACGCAGCAAAGATTGACTGGCATCCACGAAACTGGACCGCGCAAGACATGCAAGGCGTTGAACTGGCAATCGCCGACGCAGAAACCCAACATGCAGCTCAAGAGTTTTTCGACGCCGCGCGCAATGCAGGTCTTCCTGTGAATGTGATCGATCAGCCAAACTTCTGCAGTTTCCAGTTTGGCAGCATCGTCAATCGATCACCGGTCGTTGTGGGAATCTCGACTGATGGCGCGGCCCCTGTATTGGGGCAGGCAATCCGTCGCCGGATTGAAACCCTGCTTCCACCTGCACTGCAGTCCTGGGCAGGGTTCGCGAAGCAAATTCGGGACAGGATCACAAACCGTTTTGCCAATCCACAGGATCGGCGTGCATTCTGGCAGCGCTTTGCAGAGGCCGCCTTCAAGGAAGAAACCGGCCACCGATCAATTGACTCCGTACTCGCGGAATTTGCACCAGCAAATCAGCCCAACGCCACAAACTCAAAGACTGGTGCTGTAACGCTGGTCGGGGCCGGACCGGGAGATCCTGATCTCTTGACCGTAATGGCAATCCGTGCGCTGCAAGGGGCAGATGTGATCCTGTTTGATGCGCTTGTTTCAGACGAAATCCTGGAGATGGCCCGACGGGAAGCCAAGCGGATGCTGGTTGGCAAACGCGGTGGTCGCGAGAGCTGCAAGCAGGACGATATCAACGAAATGATGGTGTCCCTTGCCCGCGCCGGAAAAAACGTCGTCCGCCTGAAGGCCGGTGACCCGATGATCTTTGGCCGGGCGGGAGAGGAAATTGAGCGCCTCAAATCGGCAGGAATTCACTGCTCCGTAGTCCCGGGCATCACAGCGGCATCAGCCATGGCATCCGAACTTGGCGTTTCCCTGACCAAGCGCGGGGTCAGCCAGTCTGTCCAGTTCATCACGGGTCACTCCCGCAACGGTAAACTCCCGGATGACATCGACTGGTCGGCAATCGCGCGGCAAGGGGGAACAACGGTCTTCTATATGGGTGGCCGAACGGCGGGGCAGATCGTCGAACGCCTGAAGGAGAACGGTTTAGACGGCAACCATCCTGTAAGCATCGTTAGTTCCGTCACCGGCAAAAGGCAAAAATCCTGGAACGGATCCCTGGACACGCTTCCTCAGGGCATCGACGAAATCGGATATGAAGACCCCGTTTTGATCGGGATCGGTGAAGTCTTTAAGGAAGCGATCCAGGGCCAGACATTCGGTCAGATTTCACTGGTTGAGAAACCAAGGCTGGCGGTAAATCAATGACCGAAAAGTCGCTGTTGTACGGCTATACCTTATCCTGAATTTCCATCGTTTCCTGTATTGCGGCGCTCAAACCATCCCGCAGGGCTTGTGCCCTTTGTTCATCTCCCGCCTGGGCGGCTGCTTCAAACAGTCTCGCAGCATGTTGAACCCGCGCTGCCCCGAAATTGGATGACGCCCCCTTGATGGTATGGGCAATCTGCCCCTGTTCCTCGAGATCGTGGGACGCATCAAACTTTGCGCCGAGTTCCTTCAATTCATTGGTAAAGACGCCAAGGATCAAGTCCAGCTTATCGGCCCCCAAACTGGACCTTAGCTCATCAAGTTTTCGTCCTTCGATAAGGGGCAGGGCCACAAAATTTGGTGTGGCCTCGTTCTCAGAAGACGGGTTTTCGACAGGATCAGCGGTTAAGTTAACCAAAACCTCACCAAGGCGTTTTTCATTCACCGGTTTTTGTAAAAACCCGATCATTCCCGCATCCAGGCAGGCCTGTTCCGTCTCCGGCAATACATTTGCGGTTAGCGCAAAAATCGGAACTTGGCGCTCGTCCCCGGGTGCTGCACGAATGCGTTTGGTCGCCGCAATCCCGTCCATGCCGGGCATATGAACATCCATAAAGACGATATCGTAGGGCAGTGTCGTTGCAGCCCGCACCCCTTCATACCCGTCACTGCATAGATCAACCCGGTGCCCCATTTTCTCCAATATAAGACGGGCAACTGTCTGGTTTGTCTGATTATCATCAACCAGCAGGATACGGCGGCTCCGTCCGCTTTCCACAGTTCCACTCTCCAATTCAGCCGGGCCAATATCATCGGCAAATGCGTGACCGGCCAGTTCGCGCAACCGACCCACCATGGTGTTCGCCCGTATCGGATGGCGCAGTATACTGTCACCGGAGCTGGTGACAGTGTGATCACTGTCCTGACCGATCTGAACAATTCTGACATCGTCCGGTCAGGGTTGAGGCAATGTCACATACTGATCGACAACGGCCACAACATCGCGGCCCAATTGTCGGCCCAGCGCCTTATTCTGTTTCCGCCACATTGATTTCACATCAGCCGATAAAGCGACATTGGCACCGGCATCCATCAATTGCGCTTCAATACTGGCGGATAGAACTGAATTCCCCACGCAAACATGGCAATCAAAATTCTCAAGCGGGTTGAGCGGCGTTTCATCTGTCAAATCTCGTCCCAGCGTGACCCGGAAGGAAAATTCCGCACCCTCACCCGGCGCGCTGTCCAACGTGATCTCGCCTTTCATAAGGGCGGCCAGCTGGCGACAGATAGAAAGCCCCAGTCCAACGCCTTCATAATCGCGATTGTTCAAGGTATCGAGCTGGGAAAACCGTTCAAAGACCGCGTCATGTTTTGATGGATCGATACCAGGTCCCGTATCACGCACCGAGATAACAACCTCCGCACTGCCATTTTCATCTCGTTCCGAGGATACATGGACATGGATGCCACCGGATTCAGTGAATTTAATGGCATTGGAGATGAAGTTGTTCAGGATCTGACGTATTCGACCGGTATCGCCCATTACCTGGTCGCACCCGGCGGTTGCCGTGGACCCGGCCAACATCAGCCCTTCCCTCTGCGCTTGTGGCCAGTACAGATCGACTGTTTCCTCTACCACCCGTCGCAGAGAAAATGAACTTTCCTCAAGGGTCAGTTCATCTGATTCAAGCCTGGAAAAGTCGAGGATATCGTTGATCATCAAGAGCAGGCTATTGCCTGATCCATGCAGGGTTTTGAGGTATTCACGCTGTTGGCTTGAAAGATTCGTATCCAGCAGAAGATTGGTCATGCCCAGCATCGCGTTCAGCGGGGTCCTCAACTCATGGCTGACATTGGCAAGGAAGCGGGACTTTGACATGTCGGAATTGTCGTCACTTGCCCCCTCTCCTTGAGTGTCGTCTGCGTCGCGGTCTGAGAGGTCTGAGACATAGCCGATGAAGAATTGTTCGCCCTCGTCCCAAACCTGTTCAATTCGAAGACCAAGCAGGAACTCCTCACCGCTCTTGCGCAAGGCCGGAACCTCGATCGCGCGGCCAATGATCCGTGTTTCACCCGTCTTTTGCAGGCGATTCATCCCTGCATTATGGTTCGGGCGCATGTGGTCCGGCACGATGGCCTAAGCCATGTTGCGGCCAATCAATTCATCACGGGTGAACCCGAAAATTTCCTGGGCAGCTTCGTTGGCATCAACAAATGCACCATCTGCCCCGACAATCAGAAACCCTTCCGGCACGCCGTCAAACACAGAACTCAACCAGCCATGCGATCTCTTTGCTCGCTTTTGCATTATTCCCTGTCCCCTTCACATGTCCGAACCTGGCGCGTGCACCCAGACATTCTTCTGGCCGTTTTTAAGTCAGGCGGCCTTTTCAATTACTTTAAGCGGTTCTGATCCATCTGACACCTCCAACTTGCGGATAACACGACACGGCGCACCACCGGCCAGAACACCGGCTGGAAAGTTCTTTGTCACCACGCTGCCGGTCGCAACAACCGTTCCGCGGCCAATGGTGACGCCGCCATTGACCACAACGCCACGGCCAAGCCATACATCATCTTCCAGCACGATTGATTTGGCCTGACTGTTATGATCGGGTTCTCCCCTGGCGCGAGCGGCTGCATCTAGCGGATGTCCGGGATACCCAGAGAGGGAGCCTTGCCCGGCGATCCGCACATTGTTCCCGATGATAATATCCTGACCGACATAAATACCCTGCTGCCACCCGATCCCGACATTGTCGCCCACTATCAGGCGCGGTGTCTTCGGACTGGCCGTGCGACCGATGATGGCGATGCCAGAAGAAATCCTGCAATCATCCCCAAATTCCATATGCAAAGGACCGGACATATAGGGAATACCATTCCCGAAATAGACCATCCGCTTCGGGCTGTTCGCGATCCGGCACAGGAAAACTGGCTTCCAGTATGTCGCGCGGACAAAGCCCGTCACGATTCTGGCCACACCTGATATCAGCATATGCAGTGGCTGATGGACAACGCGAACCGGCGGCAGATTGGCGTTCAATACCGCCTTCGCTGTCGCATAGATCACGCGGGTCGCGATGGTGTCGCGCGCCTTGATGCGCTGCCTCAACCTATTGATCATATTCATTAGACTTCTCCTTCAAAATCTTCAGGCACCGCTCACGGATGCGCCGCCAAATACGGCGTCTGCAGAGAGCGGCAAAAGTTTTAGTAAAGCGGACAAGGCGAGGACAGCCGACCCGGCAATTGCACCAATGCCGAAAGACAACCACATGTCCTGAACCTGGCTACACGCAATAATGCACGCGATGGTGATAGACAGGGGTCCGGCAAGGCGCGCCCAGCGGTAAGGAATTTCCTGTCGGCGTTGACCGACAACCAGGTAAAGGCAAAACCGAAGCACAAGTGCTGCGACTGTTGCCCAAATCGCGCCCCAAACGCCCATTGCCGGGATCAAGGTGATATAGCCCAGGACTGCGACCCCCGCTGCGGTACCATCAATCCAGATCGGTTTCGTGGTCTTTTGTTCCGAGAGAACACCGGTATTGATCAACAACGTCGCTGCATTCAGTGCGGCCAGACCGCCCAGCACGGGCACATATACGACGGCGCCGTGATAGGCATTTGGGGTGAGCAAAGTCACCGCAAGCGCACCACCACCCGATATGCCAATGGCAGAGACCATGGCAACAACCAGCCCGATTTCGGTCGCCCGGGCACAGGCAACGGGGCCGTCTACACGCAGGGTCGTGAAGCGCTTGGGCAGCCACCACATCTCAAATGGTTGGGTCAGGAAGGCGGCCATGATCCCGATCTTGGCCGCCAAAGCGTATTCGGCCAGCGCCTCAACCCCAATGGTTCCAGCCAGGAACCAGCGATCACAACTGTCCAGCACGAAACTGGCGATACCGGCAATAACCAGAACGCCGCCAAAGCGCCCCTGGGCGAGCATACGACCCCAATTGAAGGACACACCGGTATCTCTGAATTGAATGAAACCAACAATGAGGGCCAGTGTGGCTGCACACAGAAAACCGGCGAAGAGCACACCGTCTATACCAAAACCAAGCCCCAGGAACAGGCTGACAAGCACGGCCTGCCCGACGGCTCTACCGGCGCTGCCATTAAAGTATCTGAACGCTCGGTCGCGCAGGCGAAACCACGACAGGGGAACCAGGATGATGCCTGTCAGACTGAGGCTTGCGAGGATCAGGCGCGTCTGCAGTTCGCTGACAGATCCGGGCAGAACCTCCGCAATCATCGGGGCTGCAAGTTGCGTCGCAAACAGACTGACCGTCGATACAGCAATTGCCAACCCAAAGACGGTGGCGGCGGTTTCACGCTCGCCAGCCTCATCTTCAGCCGCGCCCACAAATCGGAACAGCGTATCCGCCAGCCCAAACCCAATCACAATGCTCAACAGGTTTGCCAGCGTCTGCAGGATATCCAACCGACCATAATCGGCGGGCGTCAGAAAGTGGGTAAAGACCGGCAGCATGGCAAGCGCCGTCAATTTTGTTAGAACCAGGGCAGAGGCATAAATGCCCGTTTTTCGAACGCCTGGTGGAATCCGCGATAACAGCATCTTCATTTCAATTCTCCATCACACAGAAATGGAGGGTCGCAACATATGGACCAGGTTTGATCTGACATTAAGATATTGATTTAAAACAAAATTATCTCCACCCTCAGAACATACTGTTGCAAAATGCAGCGCCCCGCCAATGCGGCTCTGTGGCAAATTGCAACACATCAGAAACGCTGGCTCGGGCTGAAGAACTCAAAGCCTCTAGGCGCATGCCGCATCGAGCAGGACTTTCCGCCTGATCCGCATATCGCAGGGAAGGTCCTGATACTCCGCCAGGGTGACCAGCGTTTTGATTGCACCGCGTGTCAATTCGGACCCCCGCGCAAATACCAACCGGCCATTGTCCGATTTCAGGTCATCCAGAAGGACGTCGCCCGGCAGCAGTTGATGAACCTGTCGGCACAATTCGACCATTCGAAACTTGCCATCGGTGCTTTCGACAACCAGCGGGTCATCCCAGAGATTGACGGATATCTGCTCAGCCGCTTGGGCGCAGGCTCGACACTCGCCCTTTGAAGTCTCACTGGTGATCACTGCCATCGCAGAGGCACTGCCGAGACGATACTCCAGCCAGCAGAAATCGTGGGCCACACGCGGGATGCAGGCCCCATCACCGATGTCATCATGGGGTGTGCGCAGGGGTGCGGAAAGGGCCCGTTCGAGCAGACTTGCTGCGGGTTGGAGCTCTGCTGACAATTTAGCAAGGGCCGTGGTGTGCGTTACATGTTGCCTGTAACTCTTCCACATCGTCTCATCGATCGGTCGCCCGAGCAGGATGTCACGAATGATGTCGACCGACACGCCGAGCATGCCTGCCGGAAACAAACGGGCGGCCAGCCGGACACTGCGCCGCGTTTCTGGATCGGATTCCTGGCTGATCCAGTCGGTTACCTGACAGAAGCGCTCGGCCAGGGCTTCCATTTGCGGCACCTGCGTGAAAACGGAACGAAGCCAGTGGGCAATAAACTCGACCGGGGCATGGGCCTGTGCCTGACGCTTGCCGTCGTGGTCGTTCTGGCACTGCTGAACCACATGCCAGAGATCATCAGCGGCCCGCTTTTTGTCGAGGAACCGGAACGCAAGGTCCTGGTTTAGGACCTCTTGCACCAAATCAATCGATGGATAGGTGACCCTCCCCCACTGAATTGGTCCACCGCTATAGTTAAGAAAACGGAGGATCATAGATGGCCAGTTACAAGCATAAGCCCGAAGAGATCGTAGCGAAGTTGCGCCAAGTTAACGTTTTGGTCGGCCAAGGCCAGAGCCGCCTTGATGCGATACGGTCGATAGGGATTGTTGAGCAGACGTATTATCGCTGGCGGAAGCAATATGGTGGTATGGGAACTGATCAGGTTCGCGAGTTGAAGCGTTTGCAGCAGGAGAATGAGCGACTACGTCGTGCAGTCTCGGATCTAACCCTCGATAAGTTGATACTGAAGGAAGCTGCGAAGGGAAACTTTTAAGCCCTTCGCGCCGTCGTGCCTGTATTGATCATCTTCGGAACATGATGCCTGTGTCTGAACGTCGTGTTTGCGCTGTTCTGGGGCAACACCGTTCCACACAACGGCACGTTCCCAAGTGTCGTGATGATGAAGAGCGTCTGATAGCCGATATGGTCGAACTGACCCGTCAGTACGGGCGATATGGCTATCGTCGGATTGCTGCGCTGTTGAGAGACAGTGGCTGGCGAATCAATGACAAGAGGGTCGAACGGCTATGGCGACGCGAAGGGTTGAAGGTTCCCATGAAGCAACCGAAGAGAAGACGGCTTTGGCTGAATGATGGATCGTGTGTTCGTCTGCGGCCTCAGCACATCGATCATGTTTGGTCATACGACTTTGTCCATCACCGAACAGAAGATGGAAGAGCATTCAGGATGCTCAATATCCTGGATGAATACAGCCGTGAATGTCTGTCGATCCGTGTCAGACGAAAGCTCAACTCGACTGACGTGATCAATGTTCTGACCGATCTCTTCATCTTACGGGGCATTCCCAGATATATCAGATCTGACAATGGGCCGGAGTTTGTTGCCAAAGCGGTCAGAAAATGGATCAAGGCCGTTGGTGCCAGCACAGTCTACATTGAACCAGGGTCTCCCTGGGAAAACGGCTACTGCGAAAGCTTCAATGCCCGGTTCAGAGACGAACTGCTCAACGGGGAAATATTCTACTCACTGAAAGAAGCACAGGTGGTCATCGAAGAATGGAGAAAGCACAATAATACCAAACGACCCCATAGTGCCTTGGGACATCGCCCTCCAGCTCCGGAGGTAGTCGTGCCGATAGACCTAAAACCAACCATGCACTAACATTCAACCTGGACCAATCGGGAGGGGCAGGTCAGTAGAGTGAACGCGCAGAAGGTACAGACCCTTTGACTGGAACAAGCCGCGAGGGTTTGGCCCGCAACAGGTTTCCAGAGGCCGATTCACGGCGGTATTCCCAATGACCATACCACAGTTTTTTACCTAACGACATATGCCAATCCTCAGTTTCTGAAATATTGGCGTCGATTGGTCCGGATCCATCCGGTGCTGCCACCTGAATCTCTGCCACTTCTGCACCGTCTGGCGCGATGACGAGATCCAGCTCGGTCAGTGCGACACCGTTTTGATCAAACACACCCAGTTCATCATTCCCGGTCATACCGGTATCAGCAGAAGGTTCGATCCAGCGTTGGCGGAATGATCCCTCTCGATAATCGCGTACCAGTTGCGCCGCTTCCCCCACAGTGTTGGTGAGCGGTTCAACCAGCATCCAGCCAGGTATGTGGCGGCCGGCATATTACCCTCGAGGGAGAGGGTCAGTTTTCCCTCCGCAACCATCGCATCTGCAGTCACCCGACCGCCGCGTCGCGCCCCATGAAGCGCCCAGGGATCACCGTCAATAACGGCCTCCAGCTGACCACCCACCAAATAGGAATTGCGCATCCAGTCCTCAGCGGTGTGTTCTTGATCGCGGACAGGTTGGCCATTCAGCGTGATTCGGCGTTCGGTCCAATATGGAAGGGACTGCCATTCGCCGTAGTCTTCGGTCCAGAGTGTCACGCGATAAAGACCGTTCCGGAACTCGGCCTGAAACCGATTAAAGCCTCGAATTCCGTCCGCGACCAATGCATCGCCCGATGGCCTTTGCTTTGCGGTCAATTTAGATCCCGAGAGACGCGGGTCATCAGGGCCTACTTTCTCAAATCCCGGAAAGATCGCCGCGTGTTCCGGTCCAAAGTCAAAGCCTTGAGTATCTCCGGGCAATTTTGAAGGTTTCTGGATTTCCGCCACCAGGTTCTCAACCGGGTCGTCATCGCCAGCTACAAATACAACGAACTTCAAGATTTCATTCGACCTGACCTTTCGGCCAGATACCGTGCGCAACCCGCCAATTGGCAAGTCAAACGTAAAGGACCCCGGCAGGACCTGTTGTTCGTAGTTTACCCGGTTATGATAGGAGGGCTTATGCCTGTCATCGATCCGGACCACTATTGTCACCGGGTGCTCAGCGGTGTTGGAGCCAACCACCCGTAGATAGTCGGCCTCACCAGGTTGCAAATCCAAGTCTTCTGTTTTGATCGTGTATTGAACGTCTTTGGAGAAAGGGGAGAACGCGCTCGCTGGTTCAAGAAAGAAATCGCCGTGGAACAAAGTGCCACGGCGACCATCCCTCACCCGACATCGATTTAGACCGTTTGCTCACCACCTTACCCGCGGGCTGCGAGCGCGGCTGACTTCGGCACCATGTCGGGTTTCCTTGCACCAAACTTTACCTTGCCCTTGAGCGCCAGACAGGGTTTCTCAATCAAGTAATAAGACCCCATAGCCGCAACAACGGTAAGCACAACGTTGAGAGGATAGGATTGAAGCAATCCGGTCTCGTACGAGTTCAGGAACGGAGCCTGCCAAAGATAGATAGAATAGCTCAACATGCCGATATAGACCGAGACGCGGTTGTTGAGCAGGAAGTGGACAATGCCAGCTTTCGAAGTGAGGCAAAGATACAGGATAAGGGTCGTCGCCACATTCGCCACCGTCTGTCCCAATACATAGAAAAGACCCAGATCGATAAGGTAGATGCCGAATGTCGCCAGAAACATGAGGGTGCCGATAACCCATAAGGCGGTCCGTTTCTTCCGGCACTCGATCCGTTTCACAGTCCCGTTTCGACAGGCATAGGCTAGCAGGCACCCCATCGCCAGCGTGTCCACGACCGCCTGAAAGTTCCGCATCATGGCCGCGGGTGAGGCATCCAGCTCATACCACATCAACGCCCTGACGGCGGGGACGACAAGCACAATCAGGATCAGGGCCAGCGAAATGTTCTTGCGTCCGATGAAAAACAGCAAAAAGGGCCAGATCACATAGAACTGCTCTTGATATCCCAGGGACCATGTTGAATTGAAATGCCACGCGCGCGCGTCATGGTAATTCATTGTGAAGGTCGCCGCGTGCAACAGGTCGCCGGGGTTCAATTGCACCCAACCCGCCCAGGCAAGGACGGCCCCGATTCCGATATAGGCGTAAAAGGCCGGGAAAATCCGAAAAATCCTGTCGCGAAAGAACCGTTTGAAGTCGATGCTGTTCTTCTTCTCCAGCTCACGAAGCAGCATCCAGGTGATCAGGAAGCTTGAGATGATAAAGAAAAACCGACTAACGGGACTGTGAAATCCATCGAGAATTTCCGGCGCACCGACCGTCCCTTTCAAATGGCCGATGCAAACAAGAATGATGGAAACAGCGCGCAGTCCGTCGAGACTGCGGATGCGACCCAAATTATCTGTAAAATCTGACTGGTTCATGGTTTCAATCCTTATGTTCAGGATATGCGATTGATGGTGGTTTGCGGGCTGGCGGCCCGTCTTTATCCGGCGGGGCATAACGGGCATCAGTGATGCGTCGCAGCCCGATAGTAATGGCGAGGATGATGTATATCGGCCAAGTGAAGCCCTGGGTCAGGAAGGATCCACTGACACAGAACCCGATTGTTCCGCCCAACAGGCCGGACGCACTCGCCCGTAAAATGGCGGAGCTGTCGGGGATCACGACCAGACGCTTGCGCGTTGTGTAAATTGTCCGGAAAACCGCAATCACCATCCACATGAAGAAGATGAAGCCGAGGAAACCGGTTTCCCCCATCACCCCGAACCATGTCGAATGGACGGCGTGGGGTTTGCCACTCCAATAATCGCTATAATCGAAATAGTTGAGCAGGAAGTTATCCATACCGACGCCGGTAATCGGGTTGTAGAGGGCCATCTTGAACGCGGCATTCCACGCGTGGATACGCCCCATCGCAGAGACGTCGATTCCTTCTTCATGGGACCCACCGGACTGCCGGTCACTGATCCCGGCGACGGCGTAGAGGCCAATCAGGGCGACAGCGCCCAGCCCGCCCAATATCGCTTTCGATTTGATTTTTTGAGCCGCGAAAACACCGGTGACCGCCGCAATACCCAGCAAGCCACCCCGGCTCTGAGTCGCGATAATAGCAACCACCAACAGGCAATAGGCCATGAGGCCAATCCCGCGATCCGTCCAGGAAAGACCCTTGGTGGTTGCAGCCCCAAGGCAGGACCCAACAGCAAATAGCAGAACCAGCGAGAGATCATTCGGATCGCCCAGCATGGACCCGATATTGCGCCCGATCGTTACCCTTGTGCCTTCAACCAGGCCGATCCCGGCGGATTTATTGTAAAGCGTCACAATAGCTACCGCGATCCCGCAATAGATGATCGCCCGCTGGATCCAGATCAGTTGCTTTTCGGATTTGATCGACCAGGAAAGGACAATCACCATAATGGCGATCTTTACATATGTGTCCTTCCAATAGGCAAACGAACTGGCCGGATTGCTGGCCATGCTGATGCCCAACGTTGCCAAGACAAAGAATATGGCAAACGGCACATAGATCGGATCCCAGTGAGGCCGAAGCGTTCTAGAGCGGGTTCCGTTTAGTCGGAATCGGTTTTGAGATTTCTACGAAGCATGATTCCCTGTTTTTATTTTGGAGACCGGGATTATGTCATCAGTCATTTCGATGGATTTGCGGGAGCGTATTTTTTCTTACGTTATTGCCGGTCACTCGTGCCGATCAGCGGCACGCCTTTACGGTGTCAGCCCAAGCTTTGCGATCAAGTTGATGCAGCGGTTCCGTCAAGGTCGCGGATTGTGCGGCCCTGGTCGTCGTCGTCCTGTCGGCACCGGGACGCTCGAACCCTATAGAGCGTTTGTCATTGACCTTGTCGATGCACAGCCCGATATCACGCTCAGGGAATTGGCGGACGAATTGAGTGCGACGCTGGGGGTTAAGACCAGCAAGGCGACGCTATGCCGGTTTCTGATTAAGGCGGGATACCGCTATAAAAAAAACGCTGCGGGCACGGGAACAAGAGCGCGCTGATGTGCGCCGCGCGCGTCATCACTGGATCATCCGGCGACAACCTCTCATGCGGCTCGACCCACATCGGCTTGTTTTTATTGATGAAACGGCGACCACAACCAAGATGACCCGGCTTAGAGGCCGCGCGCCCAAAGGCCAACGCCTTGTCATGCATACGCCGTTCGGTCATTGGCGCACGCAAACCTTTATCGCGGGATTGCGCTGCGGCGGCCTCACCGCACCATGGATCCTCAACGCCCCCATGACCAAGGTCGCCTTTGAGACCTATGTCGAGACACAGCTCGCCCCAACGCTGAGCCGAGGCGATGTCGTTATCCTCGATAATCTCGCCGCCCATAAAAGTGACCGTGCCGCTGAAACCTTGCACGACATCGGTGCATGGTTCCTGTTCCTGCCACCCTATTCGCCAGACCTGAACCCAATCGAACAAGCCTTCTCAAAATTAAAAGCCCATCTCAGAAAGGCCGAGGCCAGAACATTCGATGACCTTACAAACGCAACAGGGTCAATATGCGATCTCTTCACCGAAACGGAGTGCTGGAACTTCTTCGCAGGCGCTAACTATGCGTACGATTAAATGAAAACAACTCTAAACGCCAGGCCCCAGCAAAGCGAAGCAATCGTGCCCAGCGCAAACAGCAGCGGCAGTCGAAAGGGCATGAGCTGGGGAAAAACCTCATGCAGCCTGAAAAACGAAAATGCGATGAAAAACAGCGCCATCAGGAACGGCCGCGGCAAAGCAACGATTGCCGCAATGGGGATCATTACAACGACAAGCCCGACAATCGGATGGGGCGCATAGGCCATCGCCAATACGGACAGCATGGCGACCGCTATGATCACCGAAGGTGCCATACGCGGCATGACCGATGCATCGCGCAATGCGCCTGGGCGGGTCCGGTATCCAGTTTCGTACATTCCGTTACTCCTCACGAAGCACGGAAATGCAAGAACAGAACCTGAATTAAACCATTGTTATTATTGAATTATTTTTGGATCTCTTCAACAGGAATAGCGCAGAATGACATAACTGTTGCATATTGAGAGAACACATCGGGTCGTCCTGCAACACCCAATTACGCTGTCAAATCAGCCAATTTCCGGCCCTATTTTGCGCTACTTGGCATTCATGCGCCGTGCCGCAGTGACTGCGTGCACGCCCCACTTCAGATTGACATGGTTCTGTTGCAATTTGACGGATGACCACTCAGACCCCACCCGGCAACCGCCACAAAACCCCTGGTTTTCTGCGGATTAATTGAATGGCCTGTCCTTTGCTCTCTGGCGGTCATGTTTAACCAACCAAGAGGAGTATTAGCCATGTTCAGAAAAGATCACCGGATCGCATCCCTGCCCAATCCGACCCGGAGCGACCGCAGGCCACCCGACGACATCCAATAAGATCCAGACAGCTCTTCGAATTATTCCGAAGAACCCGAATCCCAGGCCTTCTTTTTCCGATAGATACTGGAGGTCGAGATATTCAAAGCGCGTGACGCTTTGGAAACGTTACCATCAAAATGACGGATCGCCGCGTCGATCGCCAGGATCTCCAGCTCTTCCATAGGGCGGACAAACCAGCGGTCGGGCGGCCCGTCAGTGGCGCCTCCCCCGCCAGCCATGCTGTTTTGCGCAGAAGCATTGGGTGCGGCCTGAGGTGCATAGCCCCCCGCTGGCGCCGGTTGTGGAACTGGGTTGGAAACCGGCATCGCCACGCCAGATCCGGCTGGCAGGGGGGCAACATATCCTGTGTCACCACCTCACCATTGTTCAGCACCACGACATTGCGGACGAAGTTTTCGAGCTGGCGCACATTTCCGGGCCAGGCATACCCCTCCACCACCGCCATGGCCGACATGTCGAACCGTTTGAAGTCTTTGCGTTCAATTTTGGCGAAACTCTTCAAGAAGCGATTGGCCAATAAAGAAATATCGGTTCCACGATCCCGCAAAGGTGGCATGGTGATGGGCACAACATGCAGGCGATAGTAAAGGTCCTCGCGGAAACGGCCTGCCGCAACCTCAGTTAGAGGATCGCGATTGGTCGCACAAACAAACCGGATATCAACCTGCCGGTCGGTACCATCCCCAACCCGCCGGTAGGACCCGGTTTGAATAAAGCGCAACAGTTTTGCCTGCAGATCCAGATCCATCTCACACAATTCATCCAGGAACAAAGTCCCGCCATCAGCCAGCGCAGCGGCACCTTCCCGGTCCTGCAAAGCTCCGGTAAACGCCCCTTTCCGATGACCAAACATTTCCGATTCAATCAAGTCTCGGCGGGATAGCAGCACAGTTCATGGCAATGAAAGGCCCGTTGTGACGCGGGCTGGCCTTGTGCATGGCCTGTGCGCAGAGTTCCTTACCGGTTCCGGACTCACCTGTGATAAAGACAGACGCGGATGACCCCGCAGCCGACTCAATCAGGGTGAAGACATTCTGCATCGCATAGGATTGCCCCAGAAAACCGGCCGGGCCTGGGCGACTGTCCGGCTGTTTCTCTGCGATCCCGGTGTCCATTGCACCATTGTCAGGCTGACTTGGAGTATCAGACGAGGGGCTGCGGCGGAACCGGCTGAGCCCGCTGTCAATGGCTTCGGTCAGTTTTTCGGCGCTGCACGGCTTCATCAGGAAATCCATTGCCCCAAACCGCATCGCGTCGGCGGCGGCGCGGACCGAGCCATTTCCTGTCAGAACGATAATCGGGGGCGTTATGCCTTCCTCATTAAGCTTCTCGACAACCTCCAAGCCATTCATGTCTGGCAGTTGAAGGTCCAGCAGGACAAGATCCGGTTCTTTTTCGGTAAGCAGGGCAAGCGCCTTTTTCCCTGTATCCACAACCTTGACCTCATGTCCCGCCTGTTGCAGAAACATGGAATAGAGTGCGACATTGGTTGGTGAATCCTCCACCATAACTATTGTCAGCATTGCGCAAACCCCGCAGAAAACGGCCAAACTTAATTATCAAACATATTTAGTACTTTAATATATCCGATAGGTCTATTCGTCGTCCGATCTGGGCGGTTGTAGGCGTGGGCAAAAAACTTGCACACCTCTGTCTCAATACAAGTAAATCATAGCGCGACGGCCAAGATTAGTCCTCGGCGATGTCTTCGGCCCAGAGTTCGGGTTTTTCCGTGATGAACCGGGTCATCAGATCCTTACAACGCGAATCATCCGCAATGATCACCTCAGCACCGCGTTCACGAAGGAATTCCGGATTCCCTTCAAAAGTCTCCGCCTCACCGATCACGACGCGGGGAATTCCGAACTGAATGATCGTGCCTGAGCACATCATGCACGGGCTCAGCGGGGTATAGAGTGTCATTTTCCGATATGACTTTTGACGGCCTGCCTTTCGGAGGCAATCCATTTCACCATGGGCAATGGGATCACCCTGTTGGACGCGCTGGTTGCGCCCCTGCGCGATGAGGCGGTCGCCCTCGGCAAGGGCACTGCCTATCGGACAACCACCCTCCTCAAATCCCGCCAACGCCTCTTCATAGGCGATGTCCAGGAATTTCCGATCCGCGTCCGTCATGCCTGCCATTTTTTTCCCTCTTCAAATTCTATTCTGCCCGATCCGATCAGGATGCGTCCGGCAATAAATGTGCATTCGCCGCAGACCAACTTAAATGCAGCTGACCCGTTCCCTTCAGATCAATCTGTGACAATTCCCTCTCCTGAACCTGGACCTTAAACTCTGTCCCGTCTTTGCTTTCCAGAAACAGTGTCACAACGGACCCGATGAACTCTTCTGATATCAGGGTACAAGCCAGGGAATTTTCCGCGTCTGCCGGTGCGTCCACAGTTAATGTAACAAGGTCAGCCGCAATGACGAAACCTGCCTTGGACCCAACCGCGCCTGCCTGTTCTTTTGTCTCAACCGTAAAATGGCCAGCCCCCGTCTCAATGGAAACTCTTGATCCATTCACCCAGGCGATGGAGCCCATCAGGATATTATTACGGCCAACGAATTCAGCGACAAAACGGTTCGCGGGTGCGCGATAGATGTCCCGTGGCGCGCCAACCTGGGCAATTTCCCCGCGGCTCATAATCACGACGCGATCGGCCATGGCGAATGCCTCTGACTGGGAATGGGTGACGTAAACAAACGTAATGCCCAATTCCTTTTGCAGTCGGGTTAGGACCTGTTGCATGCGAATGACGAGATGCTGGTCAAGGGCGGAAAGCGGTTCATCCAGCAAAAGGATCGGCGGTTCTGTGACCAGCGCGCGCGCCAGGGCAACACGTTGCCGCTGCCCGCCCGACAGGCTTTCCACATTGCGCTCGGCGAACTCTTCAATTTCCATCCGCTCCAGCCAGCGCATGGCGCGCTCCCGCCGCTCATCGGCCGGCACACCCTTCATTTTCAGACCAAACTCCACATTCTCCCGCGCATTCAAAAACGGAAAAAGGGCAAGCGATTGCCAGACGAGCGGTGTGTCCCGTTCATGCGGGGGGACCGTGTTCATGAGTTCGCCATTCAGGCGGATTTCACCGTAACTGGGTTGTTCCAATCCGGCCAGCATCCGCAGGGTTGTGGTCTTGCCGCATCCACTGGGGCCCATAATGGCAACGAACTCCCCCGCCCCGATCGTCAGGTCCAGCCCTTCAACAGCGGTAAAGTCACCAAACCGTTTGCTGACTGATTTGAAGGAAACAACGGGATCCGCCATGGCTTAAGCCTTTCCGCCCTTCAGGCGTTTCGACAGGAAAATGAGCTGGGCAATCACGACGAGTGTCATGGATGTCAGAAAGACGAAGGTACCGATCGCGTTTACCTGTGGGTCAATATTCCCGGTCACAATCTCAAGGATCAGGACAGGAATTGTTTTGTTCAGGCCCGACACGAACCAGGCGACCGCGTATTCATCAAAGGAGACCGCCGCTGTCAGGCAAAATGAGGAGACGATTGCCGGTTTCGCAAAGGGCAGAATAACATTGCGCACAGCACTCCATTCGCTGGCCCCGAGATTCCAGGCCGCCGCCTCAAGGTTCGGATCAATTTCGTTCAGGCGCAGTCGAATGATCGCCATGGCAAAGGGAATGGTCAGCACGGTATGGGCGGCAATGATCGACCAGACCTCACCCGACGCACCGATCCGCGAAAACCAGGCCAGCATCGCAAGGGCCATGATGATCAACGGGATGGTTGGCGGTAGAAGCGCCAGGGCAAGAAATCCCGCTTTGAGGCGGAATTGGAACCGGTAATCCGCATAGGCGGTGCAAAAGCCGATGAAGGTGGCGATGACCGCCGTTGTGAGTGACACAATCACACTTGTCCGCGCCGCTTCCCAGACGTCAGGGTCATTCAGGATCGTCACATACCATTCGGTGGAAAATGACCCCAGTGGCACCGTCGGAAACCGTTGCGAATTGAACGAGAAGACGACAGAGGCCGCGATCGGCAGGAAGATGAAAGCGAACACAATCGCCAGATAGATATAAAGCGCGCCGGATAGTACCGAGGTTGAGAGCTTCTTTTGAGCGGCGTTCATGAAGCACCGCCCCGCTTGCGATAAGCATACCAGATCGTTGTGAAAGCGACAGTGAACAGCGTTGCCATCATCATGATCGCAACAACCGCTGCCCGCGGCCATTGCTGACCGGATTTTGTTGTATCGATGATCAGAATGGACAATGTCGGGGGTTTGGATCCACCCAGATAATAGGGTGAAACAAAATCCCCAAACGAGAGAATAAAACAAAACAATGCCGCCACGATCAGACCGGTCCGCGCCATCGGGACGATGACCGCCCAGATTGTTCGAAACACACCGCATCCCAGATTGTGCGCCGCCTCAATCAATCGATGATCAACACTGGCCAGGGAAACGGTTTGCAGGATGACCACAAGGGGCAGCGTCAGGGTCAGATATCCCACCATCGTGCCGAAAACGGTGTTCAGCATGGTATAGGGACCAAGGCCGATGGCGCCAAGGATAGCGTTTACCGGCCCCGCCTCTGCCAGCACCACATACCAGGAAAAGATCCGGACGATGTAACTGGTGAAGAAAGGCACCACCAGCAGGAACAGGGCCCAGCGCCGGGCAGTTGCACCCACTTTAAACGCAAGCGTGTAGGCGGCGGGAAAGGCAATCGCGCTCACCAGAATCGTCGCGGCCACCGCGAGCGTCAGTGTAAACCAGTACGCGTCCCAGAAGGCGCCGCGGGTCAGCATCCGTTCCCAACTGGAAAACTCGAACGCTTCCTGCATCCGGTAATTGCGGACTACAAAGAACGACATCGCCAGCATGAACAGCAACGGCCCGATAAAGAACACCGTCTGCCAACCGATCAGGGGTAAACGCCAAACGATCGGGAACCAGCGGTGCCCGCCCTCGTTTTGAGAGTCTAAATTTGAAACCGCCATAACAAAACGCGATCCCGAACCATGCCCGCATCAAATTGATGCGTGGCATGGTCCATCAGGATCAAAACCGCCGTATCAGGCGTTCTTGTAGTCAGACCAGAAATCGTTCCAGTCTTCGAGGCTCTGCTGAACCGGAATGTTCCGGTAATGGATGCGACCTTCCTTCACCAACGTGATCGGGTCATTGACCATGCCATCCACCTGACCAGTCCGCTGTGCTTCCTTCGGATCCACCTCGTTCAGCATTTTGCGGCCACCCTTGGTAATGGCGAAGCCGGGATAGGCCGCCATCTGAGCGGATTTAACCTGGCCTTCCGGCGACAGCATGTACTGCATGAATTTCTTGACGATATCGGCCTTCTCACTGCCTTTGCCGATGCAATAGGACTCCGTCCACTGAATGCCGCCTTCTTTTGGAACGACGGAAGCAACAGGTGCACCATCTTTTTCCAGAACACCGGTGATCCAGTCACCGATACCGCACATGGCGACCATCTCACCATTCTTCAGAGAGTTGAACGTACCGCCATAGTCAAAGTAACCACCGACCTGCGGACGCATGCTCATTGTGGTTTCCTGAACCGCATCCCACTGATCATCACTAAGGTCCCAAAGCCCGGCACCATTGCCGTTTTTCAGGCTCATCATCCCGAGCGATGGCAGATGCCAGTCGAAATGGCCAACCTTGCCAGCAATTTCCGGCTTCCAGAAACAGTCATAGCTCATCGCTTCTTCAGCGGAGATGAAATTGGTGTTGTAGGAAACACCCAGATGACCGAAACGGACCATCATGGAGAAAAGCGTGTCACCATCCCAGTGGCCGGGGAATTTGGTGAAATCGTCATAGAGCATATCGTCCATCGGATAATCACCGGCATCCAGCGGCTCGATATAGCCAGCGGCATTGAGCTGCTGTACGAACTCGGCGTCGGAGAGAATGATGTCGTAGGTGCCTGGGGGCGATTGCGCAATCAAGCCCAACATATTGTCACCACCGGCATAGTATTTGGGCTTGAATTTGACGTTGTTCGCCTCTTCAAACGCGCCAACGATATCCGGCTCACCATGGCCGTACCATGCAAGCATGTTGATCTCGACCGTTTGTGCCCAGGCCCGCGATACAAAGGGCGTTGCCAAAGCAGCTGCTGCCGCTCCCTTCAATACCTGACGCCGTGTGGCCGCCCCAATTCCGTTATTCTTCTCTCTCTTCGACATGTCTTATCCCTCGTTCAACCATGGTTCTTGAACCGGCATTTGGCCGACCCAACTCTGCATTACCGCAATCCCCGATTTGACGGCCTTTTGTCCGACCGCAGACGTTCATTTTTCGCCCTCAGATCACCAGGCAGGTTTCACCGAACGCAATTATTTTTCTTCAGGATAAACATTAGATCACCTTGGCGCGTTTTCCAATCTCGATTTGAACAATCTGGGGAACTCGCGTCATAATGTGTTTGCGTGATTTCCGGGGGGCGTTTCGAGAGATGCAACGGTCAGACCTGCATTCAGTCTTTGGGGGCCCAGGCCCATTTGTTTTTCCAGTCATACATGTTATTGACCTCAAACAAGTTTTAGACAATATCAATGCCTGCGACGGCGCCAGAATCTCCGGCTTTTTTCTGATTAACCATGACTTTGATGTAGACCAGTTTCTGCCCATCCTGCGTGAGGTTCGTTCGGCGCAACCGGATCTTTGGTTGGGGATAAACTTCCTTGCCGTGACCGGGGCCAACGCATTCCCTATTCTAGGCCACCTCCAGCGGGAAGGATACCGATTCGATGCATATTGGGGCGATGATGCCAGGATTGACGAAAAGGCGGATCATCAGGCGGAAGCAACAGAAATGGACCAGATCCGCAAGGCAAGCGGTTGGAATGGCCTCTATTTCGGCGGAACGGCATTCAAGAAGCAGCGGCCCATCTCTGCGGAGGATTATGAGATATCGGCGCGGATCGCGGCAAAGCATATGGATGTTGTGACCACTTCCGGCGTTGCAACGGGGCACGCCGCCGATCTTGGTAAAATTTCAACCTTTCGGCGCGGTCTCGGGGAAAGCGCACTGGCAATTGCATCTGGCATCACGCCTGACAATGTTACCGAATATGGCGATGTTGATTGCTTTCTCGTCGCAACCGGCATCAACCGGCAAGGTGATTTCTACAATATCGACCGCCATCGGCTGGACAGTCTTTTGAGCCAGCTTGAAACCATGCGAAGCTACTGATGGAGAAGAACTGTTGAGCGAACCAATCAAAGGACTTGTACCCGGTGCTGCGGAGAGAGGTCCAAGGGACGATCGCTGGTACCTGAAACTGATGTCTCCAAACACCAAGGGCGAAAAATTCGCCTGGCTCGACCCGACTTCAATCTACATTAACGGGGCCGCGTTTGAGGACCTTGTTGACGATCTGGTTGTTGACCTCGACGGCATAGAGGCAGATGTCGTTGGGGGCCTGGACGCAATGGGATTTGTCTTGGGGGCCGCATTGGCAACGCGCCTTGGGATCGGCTTTCTGCCCATTCGCAAAGCGGGCAAACTCTGTGTAGATACTGATGTGGTGTCCTTTTCCAACTATTCGGGTCGAACCCAGGAAATGGAAATGCGCCAACCCGCCTTCGGATCCGGAACCAGAGTTATTCTGGCTGACCAATGGGTAGAAACCGGTGGCACCATGGCGGGTGCCGTTGACCTCGTTGAGAGACAGGGGGGAAGCGTTGTTGCCATGGCGGCAATCGCCATTGAAGACAACTCCGCAACAGAGGCCTATCGACAGAAATACCGCTGCGTCTCGGGTGTTCAGCCCGGCAGCATCTGGCAAGCCCAGTGCAACGCCCAATATCTGGAAAGTTTCAGAACTTACACCCCGGAACACACCTTTCCAGCCACACGGAAGGCCTGAAAAAATGCCGGATTCTACCCCCAATTTCCCTCTGCACACCGAAGAAACCGCACCTGAAGAAGCGAAACCGGCCCTCGCAGCCACCCGTGCGAATTTCGGCATGATCCCGAACCTCGAACGCGTGATGGCAAGCGCGCCTGCCCTACTGGCATCATACAGCGCCAGTTGGGACCTCTTCGACACAACAAGTCTCAGCCCGATCGAGCGGCAGGTCGTTTATCAGGCTGCTAACTATGAAAACGAGTGTAACTATTGTGTGCCCTGGCATAGTTACCTGGCAAACGAAGCAGGTATGGAGCCGGATGATCTAGCGGCACTTAGAACCGGGGCAGACCTTCCATCCGCGCGATTGCAGGCGCTTCACGAGTTTACACGCCTTATGATCGCCAATCGCGGCAAACTCTCCCCTGCGGCGCTACAGAAGTTTCTGGATGCCGGCTATACCGAACAGAACGCCCTGGAGGTTGTCTTGGGCTTGGCGGTCAAGACGATGAGCAACTTCACCAATTCCATCGCGGGAACCCCGCTGGATCGTGAAGTTGCCTCTCTAGCCTGGGAAAAGCCACGCATCGCAATGCGCGAAAGAACGGACGAAACGGGGGGTTAACCACGTTACTCAGCGGCCTCACGCATGTCATTCACCGGCGCATCATAGTATGGCAAGCTGTCGCAACGCGGGGTATAGCTGCCCTCCGCCTCAACCTTGCGCATATGGGCAACAATCTCGCTGAGCGGCGCAAACCAGACATCCCGCGTTGACAACGTGTTTTCCAGCCACTTTTCAACCGCCCGCCACCGAGCAAGGCGACCGGTAAGAAACGGATGCACGATCAGCATAAAGAAACCACCCGCTTCGTACTGGGCTTCAAATTCTTCCCAGAACCCTTTCAGCCCTTCGGAAGGGGGCTGCACATGCATCATGTAGCCTATTTCCTCATAATGGGCAAAAGGTGGCCAGTCATCACAGCCCCAGTGCACCGGGACCTCTGCAATCGTATTTCCATCTTTTTCCAGAAGGTAGGGAATGTCATCACCCATCAATGATGAATCATAGGTAAAATCGTGTTTGATCAACAGGTCAACAACCTGCGGCGTGATGTTATAAACTGGCGCGCGATACCCTGTCGGCTTGCCCCCGCAGATCCGTTTGTGAATTTCCAAAGCGGCCTCAAAGGCCTCAACCTGCTGATCCCCCATGGTCACGATCGGATCTTCGTGGATTAAACCATGATGTCCGATTTCATGACCGTCTTTCAGGATTTCCTCCATAACAGGCGCATATTGTTCAATACACCAGGCAGGGGCGTAAAAACTCTGCTTTATGCCCAAACGACGGTATGTCTCCAGAATTCTGGGCACCGCGACCTCCGGACCGTATTTGCCCATGCTGATCGGATAGAGCCGGTTATGGGAATCATGAGGACGCGCCACATGGATCAAACTGTCTGCATCAATATCGAATGTGATCGCACAGGCACATTTCGCGCCGTTCGGCCAGGGAATGGGATTTTTGATCATGAACAGGACCCTTTCTTCAACTCTTCGAAAACCCGGCACCCGGCGTTACCCCTTGTTCGGGGTTTGGCAGTTTGCCGCGATCTGCCCAACGATAGGCATAGGAATAGGTGTGCATATTTTCGATCCAGTGACCGAAATGGGTTGGCGGGTATTTGGCCGAGTTATCCGGGCTTTGGCAACTGGGCAGGCATTCAACAATCGTGTCGTAATCTGTTGCAAAGAACAGCGCCAGTGAGTAACGGGCCTTTCCGGATATGTTCATAACGCGGTGCGGGGTCGAGACAAACCGGTCGTTCGTCCAGCGCATCATCATATCAGCGATATTGACGATGAAAGTGCCTGGAATTGGCGGCGCCTCAATCCACTGCCCTGCCCTGTTCTGAACCTGCAGACCCGGCTGAGATTGCCACAGAATGGTGAAGCTCTCGTAGTCGGTATGGGCACCAATACCGACCGTATCGTCCTGCGGTTTGGCATCTGGATAATACAGGACCCGCAGCTGGGCACAGGGTTTGGTCAATTTGTCGTCAAAGAAGGTTTCCGGCATATCGACTGACAGCGCAAACAACCGATACAACAGCCGCCCGACCCTCATCAAATCATCAAAATAGGCTGAAATTGCAGTTTCAAAAGCCGGGACTTCCGCCGGCCAGATGTTTGGTCCCATCAGCGGGTTTCCAGCC
The DNA here is from genome assembly GCA_963691885.1 of Alphaproteobacteria bacterium. Classification (GTDB taxonomy): domain Bacteria; phylum Pseudomonadota; class Alphaproteobacteria; order UBA8366; family Aestuariispiraceae. The sequence goes on along the minus strand of OY829843.1, from coordinate 3,447,072 downwards.
AGATGGTCGGGATCGTCCGCTGGCAAATCAAAGCCGACTTCATACCCCTCCTGTAAATCGCTGAGTGTGGGGTCAGCGGACAGGCCGCCCACAGGAACATAGCCCCTGTGTCGTTTGGTCAGGGCGACATCATATTTGCGCTTAACATCCTCTGGCAGGGCATAGAATTCTGCCGCCGCAGCCTGGGCCGCGTCGATCCGTGCTGCATCAACACCATGGTTCTTGATATAGAAGAACCCGACATGCTCGGCCGCCTTCCGCAGGGCTTTGGCCACCGATGCCCTGTCCTTATGGTCTTCGCTCTCAGCCAGTGCAATGTCGATGACGGGAATTTCACTGAAATCGACCAGGCGCGCCGCATCGCCGTCCACATTCCGAACCGGAGTGGGCTTGATGACTGCTGATTGATCGAATTCCGGTAGATTCATCTTTCTCTCTCAGGTCACATCGGCCATATTAGAAAGATTAACATGTTACTGCCTTATATCCAGACACAATTCAGTGGGCACCGCTATTGCCTCGCTTGATAGGCACGCCAGCCACCAAACTCGGTGATGTCAGTTGCCGCCTCAATACCCGCTGGCTCACAGATAAACCCTTTGACAGCGGTCCCGTCGACCGTGGTCAAGGTCCCAATTCCCAGAGGTGCTGGAATGAGAGCCACGAAACTGCCAAATGCGCAGACGGGCATAGACCAGATTTCAATCACAATGCCGTCCCCTTCATATCCCGGGGTTTGTGCGAGGCCGGGTTTTGGCGGAACTGTATCCGCCAGGGCGTACAGCTTGTAGTCACCAGCTGTTCGGGTCGTCCTCAACAGTTCGGCCCCCCTCTCCGTCAACTGACCATTCAACGGCATGCCGGTCAAATGTGCACCGACCACAGCGACTTCGATGCGATCCTCTGTTGCCAACGGCGGTACCCTGGTTGCGGTCAGCGGTCTGCGATCCCCACAACTCTCCGGCAATAATGCGCGATGCAACTGATCTCCCAATACCGCCAGTGCAGCATCGGTCATCGCGGGGCCGACCAGCGTTACACCAAACGCCAATCCATCAGGCTTAAAACCACAAGGGACAGAAAGAGCCGCCATATCAAGCAAGTTCACGAAATTTGTGTAAGTGCCCAGGTTCGAGTTCAGGGTTATCGGGTCGCCCTCAACATCTGCGACCCGATACTGGGTCGGTGTCGTCGGCACCAGGATGATGTCAAAAGCTTCCGCAATCTCCGCGCATTGCGATCGCAGATGCTCAACCGTGTAGATGGCCTGGAACGCGTCCGCTGCGTCGTAGGACCCCGCACCCCCAATGATCTGACGCGTTACGGGATGAAGATCCTCGTCGAGATAGGGCTTAACGGCTGCCAACCGTTCTGCAACCCATGCCGATCCGTAAAGCAGTTTTGCTGTTTCCCTAAAGGGTGCGTAGTTGAACCGAACAGTTTCCCAACCCTGACTTTCAGCGGCCGCAACCGCATGATCAAAGAGTTTTGCCGCTTCCTTATCACCAAAGAATTCAAGCTGCTCCTGATCGGGTACACCAATGCGGAGGCTACCGGACGGCAGGGCAACCTGCTCACTTCGCCTGCTGAATGGATCCGTTGGATCGAACCCCTCTGCTATCTCGCGAACAGATTGGGCATCGTGAACACTGCCTGCGAAAATACTAACGCAATCAAGCGTGCGGTTGGCCGGGAACACGCCACTGGTTGAGAGAATGCCACAAGAAGGTTTCAATCCAACAATATTGTTAAACATTGCCGGAACACGGCCTGAACCCGCGGTATCTGTTCCGAGAGAAAAGGAGACCAGGTTTGCTGCTACCGCGACGGCAGAGCCGGAACTCGACCCGCCGGATACGTAGTCATTGTCGAAGACACAGCGCGGCGCCCCAAAAGGGGACCGCACACCGACAAGCCCCGTTGCGAACTGATCGAGATTCGCCTTTCCCATCATGATCGCACCGGCATCGAGCAGTTTCTGAACAACGGTGGATGTTGTCTCTGCAGTGTAGAGCGCCTCTGGACATCCCATTGTGCTGGGCATCCCCGCCACATCGATATTATCCTTGATCGCAAAGGGAATACCATACAGCGGACCGCGTTTCTCTGGCGAAACCGCTTCCAGTTCACCAGCCCGGGAGAGGAGATCCGCAGCACTTGGACGGAAAATCCAGACCGCTGGGTCGACCTTTTCATAGGCATCCATGGCGGCCAGCAATTCGTTAACCAGCGATGTTGGGGTTATGTCACCAGCCGCGTATTTTGCCGCCAGCACCTCTATCCCAAGGTCACGCGATCCAATGCCCATCACTCATCCTTCCGTTTCAATCGTCAACAATGGGTGGCCGGGCTGAACAACCTGTCCCGGCTGACGTATGATTTCAGAAACAACGCCGGCATATAGGCTGTTCACCGCGATCTCTGTTTTCATTGCTTCAAGAACGGCAACCGTCTGCCCCTCCTCAACAATATCGCCGGGTGCGACAGTCACTTTCCATACCGACCCATTCATTGGCGCATCGACGGCAACCGTGCCAGCGGCCAGTTCCAACGCCGGTTCCTCGCCGAGGTTAAAATCCTCATCAACAACGGCGGCAATCCCCTGTTCTTCCCAGGCCTTGCGTTCAGCCTCAAAGGCAGCTTGCCGGCCAGATCGAAAACCCTCTATCGTGGTCTCATTGAACTTGAGGAACTGATGATACGCGGCCAGATCAAACTGATCCTCTTCAATCTCAAGGGCGAAGGAACCGTTCAGGAAACCATCCCGCATCTCCGTCAGTTCTTCTGAACTTACCGGGTGGAACCGTATGCGATCGAAGAAACGCAACAACCACGGTTTACCGTCTACAAAATTGCCCGTTTGATTATGGGTATTCCAAACCTGAACTGTACGCCCCACAAATTGATACCCACCCGGACCTTCCATCCCATAGACACAGAGATAGGCCCCCCCTATCCCGACCGCATTCTGAGGGGTCCAGGTTCGGGCTGGGTTATACTTCGTCGTTACCAAACGATGGCGGGGATCAACAGGCGTCGCCACCGGAGCGCCCAAGTAAACATCGCCCAACCCATAAACCATGTAATCAGCGTCATAGACGACCTGCCGCACATCCTCGACAGAGGACAATCCATTAATCCGGCGGATAAACTCAATATTCCAGGGGCACCAGGGCGCGTCAGGCCGCACGGTTTCCTGATAGCGGGCGGTCGCTATTCGGGTGCTCTCATCATCCCAGGCCAAAGGCATATGGACGATCCGGCTCGGCAGGATCACATCATCCAGATCCGGAAGCTCTTTTTCCAGCGACCTTAACAGGTCCAGCATGCGATCTGGCGCCATTCGACGGTTGTCGAAATGCACCTGCAAAGATCGGATGCCTGGGGTCAGGTCGAGTATTGCGTCGACTCGTTCCTCTTCCAAACGCTGCATCAGCAGATGCGATTTCACCCGAAGGTCCAGATCAAGAGCCTGCGGTCCAAATTCCACAAGCACGTAATCCTCACCTGACCGTCGGTAGCAGACCGGTATGTCCCGGTCAGTGTCGCGATAGAGAACAGCATCCTCGAGAGCCGAAGCACCATCAGTCGTGATCACAGGGGCTGGAAGGTTCAAGGGGTCGGCCAGGAACACTTCCTGTGCTTCCTCCAGCGCCTCGGCCTCAGCCAAAGACAGTCTGCGAAACCGCACTGTGTCACCTGGCTTCAGCTGACCTGCTTTCCAGAGTTCTGCTTTGGCAATCACGGCAGGGCAGGTAAAGCCACCAAGACTTGGTCCGTCTGGCCCCAGAATGATTGGCATATCACCGGTGAAATCAATTGCCCCGACCGCGTAAGCGTTGTCATGAATATTAGAGGGGTGGAGACCAGCCTCCCCGCCATCCGGGCGGGCCCAGCCTGGCTTGGGTCCAATCAGCCGAACTCCGGTCCGCGCCGAATTGAAATGCACCTCGTAAGGATGACTGAAGAGTGTTTCGATATCCTCCTCAGTAAAAAAGTCAGGGGCACCATGAGGACCATACAGGACACCAATTTCCCAGGCGTCCGGTGTCTCAGGTCTATTTTCCTCGGACAACGTGTTGACCGGGTTTACCTGATTGCGGTCAGGAAAAAGGCGCAGGACGTCCCCGCTCTTGAGGTTCCCGGTTGCATGTCCGCCAAATCCCCCAAGGTCGAAGGTCGCGCGACTGCCCAGATAATGCGGGACATCAAAACCGCCAGCAACGGCAAGATAGCCACGGATACCATCACCCGATGCCAGGCCAAGACGCAGGGTCTGACCCGGCTTCGCCGTTACTGATTGATACATCGGAACCGGGGTCCCATCCAGAGTTGCCCCCATATCAGCGCCGGTCAGCGCAATCACAGCCCCATCATTGAAACGCAGGACGGGACCGGACATCGTCATTTCCAGGCCTGCCGCGTCTGCAGCATTTCCGACCAATTGATTGGCCAGGCGAAAATTCAGAGAATCCATCGGACCCGATGGCGGCACACCAACATGCCAGTACCCGACGCGACCCGGCCAATCCTGGACGGCGGACTGGGTGCCCGGTGACAAGACATCAATCGTATCGGGCGCGAACTCAAACTGATCCAGTGCCTTTGTGAAAACAGATCCGGAAGTGAAGACATCAGAACCGGCTATTGCACGCAGATAGGCCAGGTTGGTTTCAATGCCATAGATTTGCGTCTGGCTTAGGGTGTCACGCAGTTTCAGAACTGCATCGGCCCGATCCTTGCCCGTCACAATAAGTTTCGCGATCATCGGGTCATAATACATTGAAATGTCAGAACCGCTCTCGACCCAGGTTTCTACCCGCGCCGCATCGGGGAATTCCACATGGGTCAATGTACCCGATGATGGCAGGAAATCCTTACCAGGATCTTCAGCGTAGAGTCGCACTTCAATACTCGCGCCAGACGTTGGCACAGCACGATCGTAATCCCTAAGGTCAAGTTCGCCCGCTGCCTGCCGGATCATCCAGTCTACAAGGTCGACACCGGTTACCTGTTCCGTTACCGGATGCTCAACCTGGAGGCGCGTGTTCACCTCCAGAAAATAAAAATCTTCGGCGACGTCGTCATAAATAAACTCCACAGTACCCGCCGAACGATAAGATACGGATTGCCCCAGCGCGATGGCGGCATCGATCAACCTGTTCCGGGTTGCCTCTGAGAGATTGGGAGCTGGTGTTTCTTCAACCACTTTCTGGTTGCGGCGCTGAAAGGAACAATCCCGTTCGCCAAGCGCGATAACCTTACCAGCGCCATCGCCAAAAATCTGAACCTCGACATGCCGGGCTCGGGCAACATATTTCTCAATGAACACACCTGAATTGGAAAAGTTGCTATCTGCCAGACGGGTTACTGTTTCGAACAGTCCGGGCAATTCATCTGCACTTTCGCAGAGTTGCAATCCAATCCCGCCCCCACCCGCCGTGCTCTTCAACATAACAGGATAGCCGATCCGGGCCGCTTCACGCCGCGCTGTTTCCACATCGGTCACAAGATCGGACCCCGGAAGCAAGGGAACGCCACTGCTGGCCGCCCGTTCGCGCGCCCTGTGTTTCAGGCCGAACTCCCGCATCTGGTCGCCTGTGGGACCGATGAAAGCCAGCCCCGCTGACTCCAATTGGTCCGCAAAGTCAGGGTTTTCAGACAGGAAGCCGTAGCCAGGATGGACAGCATCCGCACCTGTCTGTTTACAGGCGGCAAGGATCGCGTCGGCATTCAGATAGCTTTCCGCAACGGGCGCAGGACCGATGCGCACGGCCTCATCCGCTAGCTGAACATGTTTCGCATGCCGGTCTGCGTCAGAGTAAACTGCGACAGATTTGATGCCCATTGCCGTAAGGCTGCGTAAAACGCGTACGGCAATTTCCCCACGATTGGCAATCAGGACTTTACGAAACATGGACCCGTCATCAATCCCAGATAAATACTTCGATCGGGGTCGGATTGAACCCGTTACAGGGATTGTTCACCTGGGGACAGTTTGAGATCAGGCAGATCACATCCATCTCAGCCTTCAATTCAACATAGTTGCCAGGCTCTGACAGGCCGTCGACAATTGCGAGATCGCCATTGGGCTCTATCGGGACATTCATGAAAAAATTGATGTTCGGGACGATGTCTTTCTTGCTCAAACCGTATTTTCCGCCTTCAAGAACAAAGTTCTCGCGGCAAGCATGCATAAAGCGTGTGTGATGTCCAAACCGCACCGTGTTTGATTCGACGGAACAGGCCCCGGCGGAGGTGTCGTGATACCCGACCGTATCTGCGGTTACGGTTAACATCAGGTTCCCTTCACTGGAAATAACCGGCGAGCCCGTCGTGATATAGGCGGCACCCTGGGCGGTAACCGTATCATGGGCGGAATAACGTTCCTCTACGTCGTCTGCATTGTAGAACAGGGTATCGACCGCCTGTTGTCCCTCGGTGTCGACAATGCGCAGAGTTTGGCCTTTCTTTACCGTGACAGAAAAGGGCGCGTTTGCGGGAACATGATGATGCTCAACCGCTTGTTCCGTTTTCAGAGTGCTCAATGTGGTCATCTCTCAACTCCTTCCAGATGTTTGTTCAGGCGAAGAACCGGTCTGTGTTGATATAGGCCCGCGCCGCCTCATCCGTACCGGTGCGGCAAAGGTCGTCGGCGGAGACGGGACCGTTGTCCCAGATGATCGCCTCTACAGATTTTGGGTCGTAAACCCCACCCGTCGCCATCGGGTGCGGACAGTTCGACAGGCAAATCTGGCAATCCATCTCGGCGCGCAGGTCGATAAAGGCACCCCGCTGGACGGCATCATCCTGCCACGAAAGACCGCCGTTTTCATCGGTAACAACACCGGCGAAAGGTGAAAAAGACTGATGCAAATCACGCTTGCCAAGCCCCAGCTTGGCCGCCGCAATCAGAAAGTTATCGCGACTGTTGCGCAACGGTCCGGGGCCATAGGCCTTTTCGTTCGTAATTGCGGTGGAGTGCCCAGCAACGCAGTCGTTATAGCCACCCGTATCCTCGGTGATCGCCATCATGGCGCGTCCCATATCAGACAGCAGGACCCGGCCTTTGCTGATCCGCGCGGTCCATTGAACCTTGATTGTGTCCGCCGAATTGAACCTTTCGGAATGATCATGCAAATGCCAGATCTGCAAGGCAACACCTGGCGTCCCATGGGGGTTGACGAGGCGCAATGTTTGCCCACGCTTTACAACCGCCGTCCAGTACCAGCCACCGGGAATTTCCTCACGTTCGAATATGGCATTGGACGATATCGTCTCTGACGCGCGGGGGGCGGCAGCAACCTTGGCCTCAAAGACGCCTTCCTTTTGGCCGCTCGCCTTTAATTCCGCGTAGCGTGCCTTCAACTCATCCATTGAAGGCGTACCCGTTTCAAACCCTGTCTTTGCCATTGGCCAGACTCCCTCAACACTAACAGCAACCCAAACCTCGAAAGCAACACGCTTCCGGGCTAAACAGTTATCGTCATGCAAGGTGGAAACTGCGGTACAAATTTCTTCGGCAGGAAGTCAGGATGCACCGCTGCACCTTCATGACCTCCCGGGCTTTTATCCCGCCGTGAACCCGACCTGAAACCGGTCTGGCGACAGCTCTCGGTCCAGGCATATCCCAAAAACAAATTCAGGACATCGGAACCCTAGCTGCACTCTTTGACCTTAAGTTAAACCATTCTACATCATTGTAAAGGTCGCAAAGCCAATTTCGCCTATTCACCCAGCCAGGAAAGGTCCACCGAAACCCCTTCGAACCAGGGCAGGGTCGATGCCGCAATCACGCCCATGCCCGATGTTGAAACAGGACCATAGGAAATCTCGCAGTCCAGAAGTTCGGCAAGGCCAGCACCATCCCCCTGCCGCGGAAGAACCGCGTCTTCAAGGCTCATTGGCAAAGGGTGGGACCTGCGGTCTTGAACACGCATGAAAGAGGAACCGACGCGGACGATCAGGGGCGCATCGGGCGATTGTTCCGGCCAGTGTGCAATAACAGGCAGGGATTGATCCGTCGCGTCTTCAATCTTCTCCCACTCTTCAAGATATTCCTGATGCATGCCGGTTTCGATGTAGAGATGATCCGTCTTGCGTTCCATCCACCCTTCATCAGGTGGTCCACCGGGGGGTTGAAAATCCACCGCCCGCCGCCAAGCCAGCGCCCCTGGTTTATGTTCAAGCAATCCCGCAAAGCCCTCCTGCCGGGCCAAATAAACCAAATGATCTTTGTCCAATGAGGCGAAACCAGAATGGACAGAAAAGTCAGGCCTGTTTGGTGGCAAACGAATATCGGCGAAGTGCTGATTGGTTTGAAGCCACAAAACCTTTGTGTCCCGGTCGTGGAAATCATCCGGTGTTATCAGAAGACGACGGGACCACAGACCGATATACTCCTCCGGTACCGAACCTGATTTCCAGGGTACATCACCATTTTCGACTTTACTCACGGGACGCCCTCTCCATGCCATCCATACCCTGTACCGAAAACCGTTCCTTCACCTTTGAGCCCGCTACGACGGCATTGATTCTGATCGACATGCAGCGTGACTTTCTGCATCCAGACGGGGCAAGTGGCGACAGTGAGTTTGACCTCGGCCCCCTGCAAGCCATCGTACCCAACCTTCAACCCCTGCTTCATGCAGCCCGCAACAGCGCCATGACCATCGCCCATACGCGGGAGGGACACAATCCCGACCTCTCGGACCTGACCGATCTGAAACGCGAACGCAGCCGGGATGCGGGAGCGGAAATCGGCGGTACAGGGCCGCTTGGCCGTTATCTGGTCCGGGGTGAACGAGGCCACGATTTCATCGACGAACTGCGCCCTCAAGCCGGGGAATGGGTCATCGACAAGCCGGGCTTTGGTGCCTTTTATGCGACCGACCTAGAAGCACGATTGCGGATTGGGAAAATCACCCATCTGATCATCGGTGGTGTCACAACCCAATGCTGTGTTCAGTCGACTTTGCGAGAGGCCGTTGATCGCGGGTTTCGCTGTATGACCCTTGCTGATGGTTGTGCCGCCTTTGACCCGGCCTTGCACAAAGCAACCCTCGATATGATCCAGAGCGAGGGTCATCTCTTCGGCTGGATCGGAACCTGCGCCGACGCCAGCCACGCGCTTGCTCAGGCACAGAACTAGCCTTGATATTCGCCTCGATCGACGTTGATCGCCTGACCGGTGATGCTCGCGGCAAGATCACTTGCCAGAAAGACGTAAAGACCTGCCACGTCTGAGGGTTGCATCAAGCCAGGCAGGTCTTGCGCATCTACAATCTCCGCCAGCACCTCATCTTTGGGCTGGCCGGTTGCTTCGGAAAGCCGATCCAGCGACATCAGCGCAGGCTCAGTTTCAACCCATCCTGGACAGACAGCGTTGACCCGGATGCCCCTCTCCCCCAATTCACGGGCCCACACCCGTGTCAGTCCGACAACCGCATGTTTTGAAGCCGCATAGGCAGAGAACCAGCCTGGGGCTGTCTTTGCCCAAAGAGATGCAGTGTTTATAATCGTTCCGCCGCGCGGCATCGTCGACGCAACATGTCGCGTGACCATGAAGGTGCCCGTTACGTTGATGTCCATGATGCGGCGGAATACATCTTCAACATCCGAAAAACTCTCATCACTACCAAGGGCACCCGGGTCCAAGGGCGTGAGCCTTTCAAGCCCGGCATTATTCACCAAGATGTCGAGGGGACCGATCTCTTCAAGGGTTGCGGCGAGTGTTCCAGCATCCGTGATGTCGCAAACATAGCCCGAAACACCCGACCCGAGTTCCTCCGCGACAGAGACGATATCCGGGCGATCTGCCAGGATGTGAACCTTTGCGCCTGCTTTAATCATCGCCTCAGCAATTGCCCTGCCAATTCCCTGACTGGCACCGGTAACAAGCGTTTTTTTGTCGGTCAGATCTATCATTCTCGGTTCCTTGCAAAACGGCACATCGCTCTCTTGATACAGTTCATATAATGTTAGACATCATCACAAAAGGCTTGATCTTTCATCTTCGGGGACAAATCCTTGTAACAGGAAGGAAAGACAAAACCGCTCAAATCATCCGCCCTTGAGAAGTGGAGAGCAGAGATAAAGGTGAAATCCATGTCCGCCCCGCGCCCAAATTTTTCTGAGATTCCGCTCGTTGATATCGGTCCATTGTTAGACGGCAACGCGTCTGAAAAAGCAAAGGTCATCAAGCTTTTACACGAAGCAGCACGGGATGTCGGGTTCATCTATGTTTCCGGCCATGGTATCGACCAGGAAACCATAGAAGGGCTGATGGGCGCGGCCAAAACACTCTTCAACCTGCCGCTTGAAACCAAAATGGATTATTACATCGGCAAATCCACCAACCACCGAGGCTACGTCCCGATGGGGGAGGAATATTATGGTGCTGCGGGCGGCGGAGGTGATCTGAAGGAAGCGTTTGATACAGCCCTCGACCTACCAAACGATGATCCGGATTTTCTGGCGGGCAACCGCATGTTGGGTCCCAATGTCTGGCCCGAAGAGATTGCTGCGGAACGACAGAGGGTGAACCGTTACTACGATGCTGCAATAGACCTCGGCAAGTTACTGCTGGGGGCCTTTGCGACGGCGCTGAACGTGCCAGAGGACGAATTCCTGCGACATGTGAAAAAACCGACCAGTCAACTGCGTCTGATCCATTATTGGGAAACAGACAAGGTGGTTGATCCGGAGGAACAGAAACAGGCAGAGCGTATGGGCATTGGCGCCCATACGGATTTTGAACTCTTCACGATACTACTACCCACAGCACCTGGCCTGCAGGTGTTGAACTCAGAAGGTGACTGGATCGACGCCCCGCCAGTCGACGGTGCCTTCATTGTGAATATAGGGGATATGCTCGAAACATGGTCAAACGGCATCTATGTCGCGACGTCCCATCGTGTCGGCCGTGTCAGTGAAGAGCGCTATTCGTTCCCGCTTTTTTTCGCGACCGACTATCACACAATCGTCTCGCCCATGCCCGACCTCATACCAGCCGGTGAGGAACCGCGTTACCCGCCCATCAATGCTGGCGAGCATCTTGTTGCACAGACCATCCATGCGTTCCGGTATCTGAAAGACGCTGAACAACCCGATGGGGCATTGGCCCCCCATCAATTCGGGCGTTTCCATATGGAGAACAAGACCAGCTGACCTGAACGGCGCCTCATTCTAGTACATGGCGGCGCCGCCGTTTACATCAACAATGGAACCGGTCATAAACCCGGCCTCATTGCCGAGCAGAAAACAGGCCACTTTCGAGATGTCATCAACTGTGCCGACACGCCCCATGGGGATACCCTCCCCGGTTCCGGACCATGCCGCGTAATTCTTTTCAGACTTCAGCATGTCGGTATCCGTAGGTCCCGGTGCCAGCGCATTTACGGTAATATCAGGGGCCAATTCGCGCGCCATCGACCGGGTCAGACTGATCACGCCACCCTTGCTGGCACAATAAGCGGTGTATTCCGGCCGTCCCAGATGGGCCAGTTCCGATGCAATGTTAAGAATGGTCGGTTGTCGACCTTCAGTCGCACTGATCCGAAGATAGGGCAGAGCAAGCTTCGCCGTCAGAAACACACCCCGCAAGTTGACCGCCATTACCCGATCAAAGTCATCCAGTGTTGTTTCCTCAATCGGTTTTTCAACCAGTATTCCGGCATTGTTTACCAGAGCGTCAAGATAACCGGTTTGCGACACAAGTTCAGACAACGCCGTCTTAACGGAGGCTTCATCCGTTACATCACATTGTATCCAGCGAATGCCGGAACCGTTTGGGTCCAAAGGTAATTCCGGATCCAGTCCCGCTACCAAAGCGCCACGGTCGGCAAGCGCCTCGGCAATGGCACGCCCTATTCCGCGAGCGGCACCGGTTACGGCGACAATACGCCCCTCGAGTGGGTCAGTCATTCCATCGATCCTTAATGATGTAACTCAGGCCACAGTGCGCTTTGGAGATGGTGCCGCAAGCGTCGCGTTTAACCCATCGCCCTCAGGGGCCACAACGGCATCGGCCATATTGCGGGTCCATTTCAGGAAGAAAGCCTCCATGGATTGGGGACTACCATCTTCACCCAGTTCAATCGGGGGTTTGCGGTTCGGATCCAGCCTTACATCATGGGTGATGGTTGCCCCATAGGCATCCGGCTCATGCGGGTCGCGCCGTTGCTTGTCGATCATCAAGACGCGGGTTCCCAGGGTGAAGGCCTCCTGAATATCATGGGTGACCATAACGATCGTCATCTTGTTTTCATTCCACAAATCAAGGATCAATCTGTGCATGGATTTCTTTGTGCTTTGATCCAGCGCGCCAAATGGTTCATCCAGCAACAGAACTTTCGGTTCCATAATCAGCGCTTGGGCAATGGCAAGGCGCTGCTGCATCCCACCTGACAATTGGGAAGGATACTTGTCCGCCGCATCCGCCAGACCAACCTGCTCCAGGAGGAGGCGCGCCATCGATTCCAGCGACTTGCGTTCACTTCCGAAAAGCGTTCCAAGAAAACGCGATTTTCTGAAACTTGGTCCGGCCATTACATTGTGAAGAACCGTCTTATGGGGGAATACGGAATACCGCTGAAAAACAACGCCGCGATCTTCTTGTGGTTCGGCGTCAATCGGCTCCCCATCGATTAGTATTTCTCCACGCGTCGGCGTCTCCTGGGAGAGCAACATGCGAAGGAAAGTACTCTTGCCGGCACCGGATGGCCCCAGTACAACGCAGAACTCGTGATCAGGCAGGGTGACATTGACCCGCTCCAGAACGGGAAACCCACCATATTCTTTAAAGACGTTATTGACGACAATCTCGGTCATTATTCTTCTTCAGTATCTTAAAGCGATCATCAACGTATATGGTGCCATCGACAGAGACGTCGGGACGCCAACATCAGGATATAATCCATTGTGAAGGCGAGCAAAGTGATCCAGGCGACATAGGGCAAAATCACATCCATTGCCAGATAGCGCCGAACCAGGAAGATCCGATATCCGAGCCCTCCTTCTGAGGCAATCGCCTCAGCCGCAATGAGGAACAGCCAGGTTGCCCCCAGCATAAGGCGCAGGGAGTCAAACAGGCGTGGCAGGATTTGCGGGAAGACAACATGCACCAGAATATGCCAGCTCGACGCACTCAATGTCTGTGCCTTGACCAGCTGTTCTTTCGGGATTGCGAGCGTCGCAATCGCCATATCTCGGATCAGAAATGGTGCAACTCCGAACACAATCAGCACGATCTTCGAAAGCTCGCCCAGTCCGAAGATGATGAAGAGGATCGGCAACACCGCCAAGGGTGGAATAAGCGAGAAAGCCGCCATGAACGGGCCCAGCAACTGGGTCAAATAGGGAAGCAAACCAATCGGCAAACCAATGATGATTGCAAGCGCAGTTGAGATGGAAAGACCGATTAGAATGCGTTGCAAACTGATCGCCGTGTCGGTCCAGAAGACGTATTCCCCTGTACGACGGTTCTCGGTGAATGCCAGCGCATTGATGGCGTCCGCAAAGGCCCCCAAACCAGGCATGAGCTTGTCGGTCGGATTTGCGCTCAACCGAATGTCAGAGCCGACGAAATAGAGTCCTAAAAGCAGGGCAAAGGGCACCACGGCCAACAACAGGGCCGTCCGTTTATCAGGGACATAGTTTATGGCGCGGCGCATCGCTCTACTTTCCTCGGGTTAAGAATTAATCACCGGAGCCCAGATGGGGCCCCGGTGATCGCACAGATTTTATCAGATCGCGGGATCAGAGTTCACCCTTGACCGCCATTTCCGTGAAGCTGGAATTGATGCGCAGTTGAACATTGTTCGCATCGCCCAGAATTGTGCCATCGGGGAATTCAATACCGATGAAATCCGGGGATGTTGCCTGCTCACCAAACAACCCGACATCGAAAGAGAAGGTGCGGACAAAATCCCATGTCGTCTGGTGACGTTTGGAATTCAGCAGGTCCAGTGCCTCTTCCGGCTTGTAGTACATTTTAGTACTGTCCAGCTGGGCCTTGTATTCCTCAACGGAACCGCCAGACATGTCAGCCAGATCGGCAATCATGGATTCAGCCGCAGCATCGCCACCGCTCATGATCTGCATAGTTTCATACCAGGCACCAACAAAGGCTTTTGCAAGTTCCGGTGTCTCGGCAATCGTGTCGGTATGCATCAGCATAACGTCAACAATTTCCTCCGGCGTTGAGGCTGAGTCGAAGATACGTTTTGACCCGTCAACTTTTGTTTCCATCTGCAGGAGCATCGGGTTCCAGGCAACTGCATGGGCAATCTCGGAAGAACCAAGATAGGCCGGTGCAATATCCGCATCGGTGATGTTCACTGTCTTCACGTCGCGCAGGGACAGTCCGTTCAACTCAAGCGCGCGGGAAAGCAGGTAATGGGAGACCGTCAATTCAAAAAGGTGAACCGTCTCGCCTTTCAGGCTCGCAATGTCAGTGACACCTTTTGAGACAATACCGTCATTGCCGTTCGAAAAGTCACCAGCAAGCATAATTGTTGTATCGACGCCACTGGCGGCCGGGATGGTCAATCCGTCCATAGAGGCAACGGCCATGCCGTCCAACTCACGCGCGGTGAACTGGTTGATGCCGCCAACATAGTCGTTGACTTGAATGACCTCAATCTCAATGCCGTATTTCTTGGCCCATTTGTCGAGGATACCATTCTGCGCCATCCAGCCGTAAGGCATGAACCCGACATAAATGTTGTAGCCGATTTTGTAGGTGCGGGCCTCAGCCGCATCGATGGCACCCGCAAACAGGGACGCCGCGACAACAGCGACCGATGCGACCTTGCCAAGGGTCTTTTTCGTAAAGGACATAATTTTCACTCTCCTTGTTATTTAACTGGGAATGGCCAAGCCAACTAATGGCCCGGCACAGGACCACATGCGTCCGGTATTTCCGGCCAATCCTCGGCCAGGGCATGATCGATCCATGTTTCAAGGTCTGAGACGATTGTCTCGACCATCATTTTTCCGTCTTCGGCAGAGGCTTCTGATGGGGATCCGACAACCCCATTGGGCGTCGTTGCCGGCATTGCATAGGCGAACACGCGGCCCGGCGTAACATCGGCGACGTCTTCAAAGGCGGTTTCCCTCACCATCTCCGGGTGCAAGTGCATCAGAAGAGAGGTTT
The DNA here is from genome assembly GCA_963691885.1 of Alphaproteobacteria bacterium. GTDB lineage: Bacteria > Pseudomonadota > Alphaproteobacteria > UBA8366 > Aestuariispiraceae. The sequence continues at coordinate 3,431,915 of OY829843.1, read as the reverse complement.
CACCACGATTGGCGTGAATGTCCTCGCCATCGCGCAAATACAAGGCTTTGGTGTTACTGGAAATATCCCACAGCCCCATCGTCGCATAGCGGCAATCCGGAAATTCGTAGCGCAATTGCAGGATCGCGCTCTTTATAGGCGGCTCGTTTGTCGCATGGCCGGACAGAAACAACATCTTCTTGATGCCGTTCATCTGCACCCAGCGGGCAACCTCCACAATAACCTGTGTCAACGTCATCGGATGAAGGGATACAGTGCCCGGCCATTTATCCGTATGCCCGAGAGAGCAACCATAGGGCAATGCAGGCAGAACCAGTGTTCCGGATTTTTCAGCGGCAAGACGGGCGATGCTGTCGGCGGAGATCGTATCGCACCCGGATGCCAGATGCGGTCCATGCTGCTCTGTTGCGCCAATTGGCAGAATGACAAGGGGAGACTGCTGTTCCACAGCGGCACCAATCTCTGTACTTGTCATCAAATCCCAGCGCGGCATGCGCAATTCCCTTGGATTGTATTGTCGCGTTTATCTAAACCGACGGTTTACTGGCGCAATTCGGCGGTTAATCAAATAGTCGCAAGGCATGTGCCAAGCCGAAAATCATCTTGTTTTCAGAATGTTAAGGGTAAAATTGCGGTTCCAATTGCTGACTATTGCATAAAATGTGACCGCTTATCACATGAACTGCCTATTTTTTCATCATGTTCATTGTTGATGCAAAACAGATCGACCATCGGCAATTTGTAAAATCTCAGGAATTACAGTCACTGGGAGCGAATTCACATTCAGATCTGCAAATTGGCCCCCTTCTTGCTGCCCTGAAACAAATCCTAAAGACGCCTTGGAGCAAAAACCAAAGGGACAGATCATGAATGACGCCAGTCTGATTGCCGACACAAAAAAGCAACTGATCGATGCCGGGGTCGAATATTGCTTCGCGGCCTATGTTGACATTCACGGTGTTCCCAAAGCCAAAACGGTTCCAATCCAAAAATTTGAGAAAATGGCAGAAGGGTCCGAACTGTTCACTGTCGGGGCGATGGACGGCATGGGTCTCGTCGGGCCAGAGCAGGATGAATGCGCGGCGGTGCCCGATCTCAGCACGCTCACAATTATGCCATGGGACAAAAGGTTCGCCTGGTTTGCGGCTGACTTGACCTATCACGATGAACCTTATCAAAACTGCCCTCGCACCATTCTGCGGCGCGCCGTCGAAGACGCGAAACAGATGGGGTATCAAATGAATTTGGGCGTCGAAACCGAATTCTATGTTTACCGTCAATCCGAAGAAGGTTTGCAGCAGGTTCAGGACACGCGTTTTACCGGCACGTGCCCCGCCTATGATGTGCATCAAACACTACAGGCATCCACCTACCTTGATGCACTCGTGACCGCCATGAATGACCTTGGTTGGGGTGTTTATTCCTTTGATGCGGAGGGGGGACACGGGCAATTCGAAACAGATTTCGACTATGCCGATGTCCTGACAATGGCCGATCGGGTGACTTTCTTTCGACTGATGGCAAAGTCGATCGCCAGTCAACACGGGCTGATCGCATCCTTCATGCCAAAACCGTTTTCAACAGATTTCAGGTCTGGCGCGCATTTCAACATGTCCCTCGCTGATATCGATACGGGCAAGAACCTGTTCGATAAAGAGGCGGTGGGTACCGGGGCTCTGGCTGAAAAGCATGGTATTACCTTCCCCGACCTTGGATATCACTTTGTTGCAGGTCTTCTGGATCATGCCGAAGCCATCACGGCTGTGACCTGTCCAACCTTCAACTCTTATAAAGGCTTGATCGCCCAGGGCGATATGCCGGATATGAGTTGGGCCCCGGTCTTGCGGTGCTATGGTGACAACAACCGCTCAGCGATGTTGCGCCTTCCGATGAGCCGCCCCTGTATTGAGAACCGGGCACCGGATATGTCGGCGAATTTCTATCTTGCGGCCGCTCTATCGTTGCAGGCAGGGTTGGAAGGCATTCGGAATGCCGCAGATCCCGGCAGACCCTTTAACCAGAACCTCTACCAGACCCTCAGCAAACCGACGGCCTCTGGTGTACACACGGTGACTGGCGGCACCGTTCATCGCCTGCCCAGAACCCTGCTCGAAGCTCTGCAAGCGTTTGAAACAGATCCGCTCGTGGAAGACGCATTCGGCGCAGAATTCCAGGATATCTTCCTTGAGTTCAAGCTGGGCGAATGGGAACGGCATTTCTATCCCGTCGCCGCGGAGGAACGGGACCGAATGCTGACCTTCCTCTAAACCGGAAACCTAGAAAAGATGACCCTCTAAATCAGGACGAGCGCGATGGGGCTGCCCACCGCGCAGTGACCAACAGGATCACTCAAAGACCCGGTCGCAGGGTCGCGGCGCAAACTGGTCAAGCTGTTGCCCTTCTGATTGGCGACAATGACCCATTGACCATTCGGCGAAATGATAAATTCACGTGGAAATGCACCACCGCAATCATAGCGACCAAGAGGAGAGCCGTCGGGTGAAAACGCCGCAATCTGGGATTGCCGACGCCCGGACAGATACACATGGGCTTCATCTGGCGAGAGACGGATGGCCGCGCAGGCCCCCTCTTCACCCTCCGCGATATCGAAGGCTGGGACAACCGACACCAGGTCCCATCCAAGCCCGTTACGGGACAGAACCGCCAACGTCTCATCCAACTCGCACACCGCCCAGGCACGCGCTTCAGAGCTGTCCATCACCATATGGCGCGGGCCGGACCCCGGCGGCAATTTCAATACGGCTTGTTCAACCGGTTCGCACTCTTCATTCAATCGGTAACTTGCAATCTCATCGGCACCCAGATCGACAACATGCAGGACATCTCCACCATCGGAGAATGCAACAAAATGCGCATGGGGCCCTTCCTGACGGCCCGGAAAGGGTCCGCTGCCCTGGCGTTCCAGGACAGAGGGTGCTTCAAAGGAACCATCTGACACCGCCGAGATGACAACATCCCCTGTCCAATACTGGGCAGAGGCCAGACGATTGTTCACAGCATCAAAGGCAAGATGACACGGTAATTCCCCTGCGATTGGTAGAAACGGCCCCTCAGTCAAATCCCCCGTCGCAGACCTCTGAAAAAGAGCGACGCCGGGTTTATCGCTTTGAAACACCTCGCGCCCTGCAAACAGCATCGCGTTATCCGACGAGGTTACAAGTGCCGATGGATTGGCGCAGGCCACCCTAAGGGACGGCACGCCAAACGCGCCGGTTTCATCATCAAAAGAGACGGAATAGATCCCCTCACCCGTGGTTTCGAGATCAGGAAGAGGATGAGAATAGGTACCTATAATGAGTTCCATAATACTAACCTTTGAACTGGAATTTTCTGTTTACCGTAAATAACCCGTTATCCTCAGTTTCTTGAGGGAACGCAATGGCCCATGGATGATCATCCATCGGTCATTCTGGGTAAATTAATGTCAAAATCAGAAAGCGAGACGTTTGCGTCCCATCACGCGGGGCTCAGCTGCCTCTTAAGGGCAAAGAAATTTTCACCGATGTGCCGACTCCAAGCTCGCTATCAATCTGAAGGGTGCCATCATGCAACTCGATCAGGGACTTTGAGATCGCCAATCCTAACCCCCATCCTCTTTAACTGCTGATCGAGCTCTTCTCACCGCGCGTAAAGGGCGTCGTGATGTCTTTCAAACGATCCTCAGAAATGCCAACGCCGTTATCCGTCACCACCATTTGCACATGCTTGTCCTGCGCCTTTGTTACGATCGTAATCCGGCCATCCATACCGGTAAATTTGACTGCATTGGACAGGACGTTGAGCATCACCTGTTTTACAGACCGTCGATCTGCGAAGACCGGGGGTATGTCGGCTTCGGACTCAAAACTGAGGTCTATCCGTTTTGCATTGGTCTTCTCTGCGATGGTACGGATGCAATCTTCGATAATGTCGCCAGTCTGAATGAGCTCCCTTTCAAACTCAATCTTGCCGGCCTCGATCGCCGAGAGATCCAGAAGCTCGCCAACCAGTTCCAGAAGATAGCTTCCACTATTGTGGATATCATTGGCGTATTCGCGATACTTGGTTGTCCCGATTGGTCCCAAAGACTCTTCCTTTAGAACTTCGGAAAAGCCCAGAATAGCGTTCAAGGGAGTTCGTAGCTCGTGACTCATCGACGCCAGGAACTGCGACTTGGCGTTGCTCGCCTGCTCAGCGGCGGCCTTTGCAAGATAAAGCTCCATATCCGCTTGTTTACGGTCGGTCACATCCATTGCTGTCCCGACCATATAGAGGGTATCGGGATCATCGGCGCTCTGACTGACAATCGCCTGAACTTCGATAAAGAGGTCATCCCCATCGGCACTCTGAACACGAAAATCCGTTTGCAGGGGTTCACGGGTCTCGATTGTTCTGTTCATCAATCCAACGAAACCCGGCCGGTCTTGCGGATGAATAAACTGCTGCATACGCGCGAAGGAGTTTCCGAAATCCGCCGTTGCCTGTCCGAAGATGCTGGGCAGATGCTCGTCAAATTCAAGAACATCCTCCTCGGGTCGCCAGACCCATGTTGCAATCTTCCCGGCGCTCAAGGCCAGACGCATGCGATGTTCCAACTCGTCTTTGGCCTCTGACAGACGCTCGGCCGAGTAATTGAACGCCTCTTCCAGAAGCTTCAACTCATTGCGGTACTTGGTCTGAATATCAACTTTGAAATCTCTGAGGTCTTCTGCTGAGAGGCGTCCGGCTGCATTTGTTAGAATAGCAAGGGGACGGCCCAGCATCCTTTGGCTGACCCAAAGGAAGATCACCCACATCGCCATGATCTCAAAAACTTCACTGGCAACTACAATAACAAGGCTCAATGTGATCCTGTCCAGAACGACACTGTTGTCAGAATACACAACGGCCCGTCCGACCAATTCGGATCGCCCGTCGATTTCAAATGAAACGTCAAATTCTTGCGTTATTCGGTCAGCGAACATCCCGGGCTGATCAGCAGCTACGCCCAGGATGTCGACATGCGCGTCCCCGTTGTCGGATGGTCCTTCAGATACGGTGACGCCAGACCTATGGACTTCACCAGAGTTCAGATCCAGAACGGACACACCCAGCACATCGGGAATTTCCTGTAAGCCATCAATGGATGACTTTAGGCTTTCTTCATCAAATTCCCACAAAGCCTTTGCGATAGTGCCCTGAAAAGAACTACCTAAAATCTGTAATTCTCGGGTCAGGTCATCTTTTGCCCGCGTATAAATTTCGATCGCCTGTGCAATTGTGACGAAAAGGGATATCGCCAGATAGATCAGAAAGACAGCCAGGAACATCTGACTGGCGATCGAGTTTCTCACCCGGAACGGGCCCAGCGAAAACTTGGACGATGCGCCCGGATCGACCATGTTCTACTGCTCCGACTTCCGAACGTCGTCCAGCGCTTCCTGCAATTTATTCACCAACGCGTCGCTGGTGTCTTTTTGTACGGCAAAATACAGCTCAGATTCTTCGAGGATGTGCAGGACCTCAAATTCATCTGGATCGGCGCCATGTTCCTTCAAATTGTAAAACGCGACACTGCTTTCATAAGCCCAGAGGTCAATCCGTCCGGCAATCAGCATTTTCGCCGTCGTCTTCGAGGAATTCGTTCTGTAGATCCGGTCCTTGTGAACACCGCGCGATAGTAGAAGGAGTTCCCCGATATCGTCCCGGATCGCCCCGATCCGGTGTTTGTTGAGATCCATGCTGTTTTCGATGGTTATACCGCTCCCCTTCTTGCCAATGATGGCAATCTTGGTTGGTGAAATTGGCCCCACCCATTTGAAGAGGTCTTCGCGGCTTTCCGTACGTGTTGTCGAAAACAGGACGGTATTCAACTTGTTCTGGGCCAGTTTATAGCCACGGGCCCAGTTCATAACCTCAATGTCTTCCACCCCACGGTCCGTTCCAGCACGATCAAAAATCTTGAGCAACAAATCGACGGAAATCCCGCGAACCTGCCCATCCTTTTGATAGTTAAACGGTGCGTAATTTTCGGTTATGAAGGTCAGGTCACCCAGCGCATCAGCCCTGCTCTCATGGGTAACACCATTCAGGCAGAGACATACGACTAAAACTGTCAGCCCTTTCCAGAGCTGCATCAACGCCACGGAGGACAAATTTTCCAATTTGCGCATCAAGTATGTGAATGCTTTCAACACGTTAACATTAGCAATTTCGGATAGTATTACAATGTAACCAACCAGTCCATTCCTCCAACCGCCAATCGGATGGGGCCAGCCCTGCACAAATGCGCAGGCCTATGCGGTTTTCCGAAACGGATCCTCGGGCATTTTGCCGGTCAAAGGATCAATAGGCTTCAATCCGTCCGGCATGGGCTTACGACCATGCACATGAGCAGACAGCAATCGTTTGAACAACATCCAAAAACAAGCGCAGGCACCTATACCAAAAAGCATAACAAGAAAGCCCAACAAAACACTGGAGCCCTCTTCAAAGTCTCCGCGCAACAGTATTGCACCAAACAGGACGACAAACAGGACGAACGAAATAAACATGAACCACAGCGACCAGAGTGAAGGTGAAGGCAGCATCTGTCTCCTCAAATGCATGTACTCACTGGGGAATGGGTGGGCGCAGGCAGGTGCATGGGGGAACTTCAACCGGAATCTTTTCACCGCAAACATGAGCTCCAAAGGCCACCAAACCAACACTATGACGAGCCCCAACAGTACAAGCTCTAAAGCAACATACCTAAAGAAGGCCAAACCAATGATGGAGAAGGAAATTGCGAGGAACTCGTGCCGCGTAGAAAACGTGGCCTTTGACTGGAGTTCTCCAAAAAGTTCCACCGCTTCGCTGCGCGTCAGAACAAAGCCCGGATGCCATTTGGTGAAAGGGTAATAGACAAAGCCTCCATCCGTGTATGGAATGAGGTTTGAGACGGACGGCTTTTTTGAATTGGAGACCAGATCACCGATCGTATCCTCATTGATTGTCTCACTCTTAAATGATCCGGAAAAATTTGCGTCCAGCCCGGATTGACGGGCCGTCACCGTCAAACCGACAACCAGCAGATAGACGAAACCGACAAAGGCGACGGCCAGGGCAATCCCACTAAGAATAACGGTTACAATATTGTCATGGCTCAAGAGGTATTCGGCCGAATGGTAAAAAGCGCCCACGCCAATGTTGATTGAAATCAACATGAGTAATGTCGGGAATGCCAGTTTTCGCAACCCACGCTTAACGTCATCGGACAACGCCCTTTTGTCATAGGCATAGGGTAGGCTGTTGAAAAACCAAATCGGAAACAAGAACCAGAGAGTGCAGAGCAAACAAAAAGCGATGGTGTCCCAAAACACCTGTAAAACCGCCAACTCCAGCGAGTCTTCAACAAGAACCCCGTCATCCACCAAGCCCTGAATATACGGCTCACCAAAGACAAAAAACGGGAGCAACATGATACCAAGATTTATGGCGAGATACGGCGTGCTTCTGAGATTGATGAAGCACGTCATAATGAACCGTTTTTTTATACGCCCGAGATCCTTCGGATGTTCGACCTGTATGGACAGCAGATTGTATAAAACGCTCGTCAACAGGATAGCGATCACCAAAACACTAAGGGGATGTTCCGGGATATCGGCGGAACTAAGCTTAGCAACTTGATAATAGGGGAATGCGATCGCCGATATCGCCAACGCGCAAAAAAGCGTTATTGCAATATCCTTCCTAACGAAAGGATTACTGTCTTTGAGCGCTCCAACAAACGACCGGAAATAAGCAACTAACATTTTAGCTGGCGCAACAATAAGGCGGTGTGTGCGTCACGGGGAAATCGGCTCCATCCACTTGGTTGAACAAGAACAGATCCAGCCAAAGGACCCAACACCGAGTGGCTGTTCGCCACAATTTTTAACCCTTTCGATTGCTCGAGCACAATCTTCACCGCCGATATCCAGAAACCTGTTTATATACTCTTCTGGAAACATCTTTGATGTAAGTACGAAGGCCTTCCCGATCTACATATTGCCCTCTAACCAGGGGCGGTAGATTGGTCCGTAGTTCTTCGCAAACACGGTGCCAGTTTTCTTTGTCAACCTGATAGAAAACATAGAATATTGAAGCTGGTGAGGCAGCACTACGAATATGAACGGCCGCGATTTCCTCATACGATACTTGGAACTCTTTCAAATCACGAGCGTACAACGATGATACATCCAAGATAATTTTATCAAACTCCGACTTTACCTCAGGGGAAATCGGGTATCTTAACACTCGACAATCAGTCATAACTGGTATTAAAAGAAGCGCCTCATACAAGTTTGCTTCTTGAGCATTCTTCTTTACCTTGTCAATTGCATCTTCTGTCATCATCTTATTAACTGCATCCTCTGCAGAGACGAAGTGAGAAAAACACAAAACTAGTAGAACGGCCATGCACAGCGTTTTGAACGCAAAATAGGTTCTAGATATTAAGAAACTTAATACTAACGAGAACTGGTGTATAAGGATGGAAGCAAAACAGACTCTTGTTAGGTTTTGCTTCATACCTTGACCTTTGCGGCATCGCAATTCTTGCGTAGGTTTGGGGGGCTCAATTCGGTCCGCAAGCGATTCGAGGTCATTTGTTTGAATCAAACTGTCAGGCAAAATGAAAGCCAGTAAAACTGATGCACAGGGTGGCTGCCTTAACAACAAATGACAATTCGAATCTTTTTGTGTAAAACCTATCCCATTCATTATGTGTAAGCTCCCCATGTTCACAAGTTCCGCTCCTTATCATCCGACCTTAAAGGCCGTCTCAAAAAGCACCTTGATGATGCCAAAGACGGACTTCTAGGATCCACCCCCAGTTTCCAACTCGCAGCTTTTTCTAGTGCACCGTCAATTTGCAATCTCAACTCTGACCTGCGGTTTCAATACCAATTGTCCCACGGAAGAACGCCTTCAGTTCTTCTGAAGATTGGGCGCGGGCGCCCGGATTGCCGCCATAGCGGACGCCGGTCCGGCCGCATTTCACGAGCGCAGCACGGCGTTCGGAGAGCGTCGAAGCCGGCGTTCCATCGCTTAATGAGGTTACACCGCCATCGCTGACCTCAAGGATACAGTCGGACGGGTTAAAATAGTTGAAGACACCGACAGGGGATGTTGTGTCAAACCCGTGCTGGGCGCCTTCGTACACGACACTGCGCAATGTCACATTGGCCGGGTCCGCCTTTTCCTGCAGGGTCAGACAGGGTGCAGCCGGTGTGTAATTGTCCTGCTCCCCCAACAGCATCAGGCTGGGGGCACCGGTCAATGTAAGATCGGGAATGGTTGAGCCACAGAATGGGTAATAGGCTGCATGCGCCGCGAATTTCTCACTCCCCTCTGCGTACCAGCCCCGAATCTGCTCAAACCCGGAATAGAGAGCAACAATGCCGCCTTTCGAGAAGCCAAGAAGCCCAATCCGGTCCGCGTCAATTCGGGGATCCGACGACAGAAGGCGTAAAGCTGCAAAGGCGTCAGCCAGCATGGATTGCGATGAAACCCGGCTTTGATCCTTTACCGTTTTCGCAACGCCGCGCGGTCCGTAACTGTCCACGACAAAGGTTGCATAACCCTCTTTCAGCAGCATGCCGGAAAACTCAGTGGTTTGGCGACCAACACCACCGCTGCCATGGGAGATTACGACCGCAGCCACCGGCTGATCCGCTGACGCGCCCTCTGGAAACCGCAATGAACCAGAAACCACAGCGCTTGGGGCAGAGCCATCAATTGCATCGACAAAGTCATAGGGTGTCGAGCTTTGAAACGAGACACTGCCCGATTCTGTACCGGTCAGGCTGGCAATCGGCGGCTTACTGGCCGTTTGGCATGCGCCAAGGAGAATAACACTAGACAGAGCGGCAAGGAGTTTGTTCACGAATAACTTCCCTCAGTTTTGGGTTGATTATGGTAACAGCGAAGCAGGTTCGGCATATCCAAACCCGGCAACGGGTGGCGGTGAGACATGTCGCGTGTCAGAAGCACCATTCTTTCGGGCAAGATGTGACGGCACTTCCGGCCATAAGTAATGGATGGTTACATGAAGAAACCTTCCATCATCGCTTCCGCGCATCCTCAAATACCCCAAATGATTGAATTACAGGTGCAGTTACAGTTTTCACTTATATTGCGGCCACTTCAAGGGAAATTGAAGGGAAAAATACTCTCAAAGGTTTGAGGAAAAGATAACTCAAACGGAAAAGCGGCCGGGCATTTTGCAACTTAAGACACAAAGATTTTGGCAGACGCCGTGCTTGAAAGGGTCTGATTTACGTTACCAGAATGGACCGGAAGGACCCGCAAACGGTTGCACCTAACCTTCGGGACGCCTCAGCCGACGATCCCGGCATCAACCACGAACATTTGGGATGTACATCCGCTTGAGACATCGGACCCCAGGAACAGCGCCATTTGGGCGATGTCATCGCCAACCAGGGTCCGCTGAAGACACTGCTTTTCCAACAGTTCCCGTTCACTCTCTGGCGTGTACCACAAACGGCGCTGCTTTTCCGTCATGACCGCCCCCGGAACAATGCCGTTCACGCGGATGCCCGAAGGCCCGAATTCCAGTGCCAAAGAACGGGTCAGCCCCTGAACCGCCGACTTGCAAGTGGAGTAAACGGCCAAGTCCTTTACGCCCAACTTTGGGGCAACCGATCCAAAATTAATGATGGATCCGGATTGCCTGTCTTTCATATGCTCGAATGCCGCTGTTGCAGCAAAGAACTGGTGCTTCAGGTTAACAGCAACAGACGCATCCCAGGCATCACCATCTACCGCCATCGTGCTCTGACGGGCGTCATTAGCCGCATTGTTCACCAGAATATCGATCGCTCCACCTTCCGCCACAACCCGATCAATGGCGTCCCCAGTCTGTGTCCCATCCGTGACATCACAGACCCAGAAGACAGGACTGCGCCCCGTTTCCTTCAGCAGTTGGTCGCATAGTGCGGTGCCTTCATCTTCGCTAATATCGATAAAGAAGACCTTGGAGTTTTGCAGATGAAAGGCACGAACAATATCGCTGCCAATGCCGCTTGCGCCGCCGGTTACAAAGACGCTTTTACCGTTCAGATCCGAATAGGATGCAATGACTTTTGCTGACATACGCGGCTTCCTCCCCCAAAGCGTTATTTATTTTGACGCATGAATTAAATATGTCAACATTGGTAAACCGAACTTTTGTAAGAGCGCAAAGTGATTTTCGGTTTCACTCCGATGCCGCTTGTTCGCGAACAAATCGTCAGAAACCCATGCAATTGAAGAAGGTAGAAAGGCCGGCTACTGAACCGGATCTGGAAGCCAGGTTCGCGGTCGTTTGAGATCCCGATCAATCTCAATAAACGAATTTGCGAACAGGCGCTGCCAGGGTCCCCACTTGCCGTCCGGCCATCGCACCCGGACAAGCGCCCTGTCTGCAACACCAAGCCCGAAATGCGTCCAGCCGGAGGTGCCGCCCGCATGACCGCCCCCCACCGTGACATCGCGGGACAGGTCCTTTGTGCCAACGCGCACGCGAATTTCCGCGCCCACCGCGTTGAGGTTCGAAACATCCTGTCTCAATCGGATTGCCGCCCAGTTCCCCATCGGGCCATTTTTACCATTTTCCTGCAAATGACCCTTATTCCGAAAGATAGACGCCGGTGCGCCCCGGTTGACCACAACAATATCGAGGAGGCCGTCCAGATTAAAGTCAGCGATCGCGGCACCCCGCCCCTTTGTTGGCTTTGCGATTCCTGCCTCCAGACCCGCTTCATGAAATTTTCCGCCATGCAGGCCAATCAGCAGGTTGTCAGGATCATAGTCGGCGAAATCCGGCATCGCTTCGACATTTCCCTTTGCGATAAAGAGATCCGCGAGACTGTCATTGTTGAAATCCTGAAACTCGATATGCCAACCGGTGGAAGGGCGGTGGTCGTCCCCGTCATAGGGCCGGTGTGCCGTGGCATTCAGCGCAAAGGCAACATCCTCATATACCGGTTCTCTGTCACGGGGTCGAACAAGGCGCTGTATCTTGGTATCCCCCATGCTTGAGAGGCCGTATTCAAGATACCCATCCCCATCAATATCATGAGCGGCGATTCCCATACCCCAGATCTGCAACTTCTGCCAGCCATCACCGCGCCGGTTCAGACGGGGTGGTTCGCCCGGGTTCAAGTCGACGAGTTGTTCCTCTCCACCGCGGTAGTAGTGGCGGTCATTTGTTATTCTCAGAGACGGTACCCCCTCTCGGGACCAATCCGTGAACAGCATCCCCAGGCTGCAATAACCGGGGCGCAATTCGTGCCGATCTGTGTATTGAAGGGTCTCGGACGCCGTATCGGCCCTGACAATACTGTTAGGAGCGCAAGTGCCCCAGGGTGCATTTGGGGCATCCCGATCCACATAATTGCCGAAAGCCAGAGTTGGGAATGTCGATCCCTTTTCCCAGGTGGCGGAGAAAGCGGTCGTCCAGGCATTTCCGCCATCAAAGGACCATTCATCATTGGCGTTGCGAAACTGACAATCGCCCAGACCCTTGAAGAGTATGTTCTCTCCAAGCCGCAAGGTCACAAGATCGACCAATCCGTCATTATCAATATCAAGGGGATACGCGCCCAACACATTGTGCCAATCCTCGGCATCAATGCCAGCCTCGACCGCCTTGAATCGGAGGGGGCCAACTGTTTTTGACTCATTTACATAAAGTGTCGATGCATTCTCCCCGCCGCTCAGGAACAGATCAGGATGCAGGTCACCATTGCAATCAAACGCGGACGCACCGCCCCCGACATAGTATTCCCAAGGGCCGTCATAGATGTGTTCAATGCCACTGACCCCAGCGTCATTCACAAAGTTTGGCAGGTCTGGCATCGCGAACGCGGGCGTTGAACACACCGAAAGGATCAGTGTCGTTGCGCGGAGCATCATTCGATGACCAGTGTTTGCAGGAATGCGATGACTTGGCGCCGCTTTTCCATCGGCAATTCCAGCCAGGCATTTCTGCTGGGCCGGGCGTCGCCGCCATGGGCAGCTATCGTTTCATAGAGGGTCGTCAAATCACCGCGATGACCATAGGGTTCCGTCGACCCTACCCCCCAGAGCCGGGCTGTCAAAAACTCATGACGGGCGACGAACCGCTGTCCAAGCAGCTCATTGCCAAAATGGCCCAGGGTTGCATCAGAAATCGCATGACGCTTCAAATCGCTGAACAAAGGCACCAGAATATTGCCCTCACTGTCACGCTTAAGGTTTTCAAACCCGGGCAGAGAGACCAGATCAATCTCCAGCCTGGCCACCTCACTCTCCCTTAATGTGCCGGCCAAATTATAGGGACCAGGTTCCGCGAAACTGGTTGAGTTCAGTGGCAGGTTCGTTTTATGGCACGCCGCGCATCCAAGAGTATTGAAAAGCTCCTCACCGTCTCTTGCCGCCTGTTGCCATTCTTCATCAAGCATCGCATCGCGTGATGGAGGCGGTAGTGTCGCCTGAAAAGCAACAAGGGCGGTGACGTCCCCATCGGACAGTTCATTCACGAACCCGTCTTCATCATGGTCTGCCTCTCCGGTCCAGCGCGCACCGAACCGCTCATCCGCCTGCATTCCGTGATGATGGTTCGACGCGTTGATTGAAAATTCCCTGAGTGACGTGAATGCCCCTTTCTGGCCAAACGGCCGCAACACGAGGTCCGGATCAATGCCGTCAATTCCAGATGTATCGATGAAACCGTCTGGCGAAATCGTCAGATTGCCAAAGGAAACACCTTTTGTTATCAATCTGCCGGTTGCGGCTTTTTTCGTACGGCTTGCTTCTTCCCGCAACCCGTCGCGGATCCTGTGCAGATCTTCAGTCATTTCCCGCGCCAGCAACTCAACCAGCCCGATACCGAACAAATGGGTTGTGCCGCGTTCGTTCGAGAATTGCGGATCCATCGAATCAAAGTCGGCGTCAACAAACCCGTCTGTCGTAAAAGCGTTCAGGGCGAAATCCCCTGCACCTCCCAACTTTGGTTGATTATGACAGGAGAGGCACCCATTGGCGTCGGGACCAGAGGTTCTAAAGAAAGACCGTGAGGCATCGACCCGACGCTTTGTCGGGACAGCAGCTTGTGTGGAGGCAGGTCGCCCTGCACCGTCGAAAGACGTAAAGCGGGCTTCAAACAGGGCCCGCCCGAATTCCACAACATCCTCAACCGGCATCTCAATTGTATCTTGATGTGTACCGACGTTGTCGTGTTTTGCAGTTTCTTCCCCGGGCGCAGAAAATCCATTTCCTGCCAGACAAAAACAGACAAGCAGTGTAATCAAGAAAGTCCGCTTCATGCGTTGCTCCTCTCCTCCAGCCAGTGCTGAATGGCCATCGCGACGGTACCTTTGCCATCAAAATCCAGGTTCCAGTCCATGACCTCAATCTTTGTAATATCCCGAACCGAGGTGAGTACCGCCCTGTCCATCGCCTGTTCAAAATTCTTGCGCATCAAATCAAAGGATCTCGTTCCCGCCCCCGTAATCAAAACGGTGTCAGGGGCCAGCAGGTTTACAATATTTGAAACGCCAATGCCCAGAACGGTCCCGGCATGATCGAAGAGTTCAAGAATGCCGGTATGTCCGCCCCGACCCATCTCCCCAATTTCAACCATTGAGGATTCGTCCGGGGCGACGATCCCCTCCGGGCTTTTCCCCAAGAGCTCACAGGCATCTCTATATATGGCATAGTCCCCGACGGATGCCTCAATACACCCTCTTGCGCCACACCGACACAATGGCCCCGTGACAGACAGACCGGTCTTCATGTGCCCAAATTCTGCGGCGCTGCCCCGATTACCGCGGTAAATTTCGCCATTGATAACGATGCCCATTCCGACACCATACCCGATCATCACCGAGATTGTTGTACCGGTTTGAGCCCCTGGCCGGTCGACACAATGGGCAAGGGCCAGGGTGTTTGCATCATTATCCATCGTTACAGGAACAGAGAAACGGCGTTCCAGCGCCTCCCCCAGATTGACAGGTGTGCAGGTGAGGACCGGCGACCAGCGAATACGACCCTGTGTTTCATTAACGATGCCCTGAACAGCAATGCCAACACCGGCCACATCACTGATATTGCGCGATCTCTTTTCCAGGAGGCTGTTGGTCCCAGCAACGATGAAATCGACCAATTGCTCAGCTGTAAGCGCCCGCGTGTCCGTTGTATAGACCGCATGTTCAACCAGATTGTTCAGCGCATCGCCCAGAAAAACATCAAGACGGTCAAAGGTCAGACGCAGGCCTACAAACAATGCTGAATTGGGGTTGATGTTCAGGAGTATCCGCGGGCGCCCGCGCGCCAGCTTCGCCGGCTCCGCCTTTGAGTCGAGTTCAAGCAAAACACCTTCGGCAAGAAAATCCGCCGTTATGCCAGAGACAGCCGCCGGCGAAAGGCTCAACGCCGCGCCAATATCAACACGCGCCATCGCCCCATTGTTGCGCAATGCCGACAAGACCGCCCGACGATTTGTCGATCGCATTATGTCAGCATCGGCTTTCTTCAAACTCGCTCTCCCTTTTTTTCATAAAAGAAAAAAATAATCCCGTCGGCAAGAAGATATTGCCATTGGAATCTTACAATATTCACTGAAACGGAGATAACGACGCAGAAACCCCGCGCTAAATCCAAAAATTTGGGTTGACCATCCAGTATGATCTGAGGATATAATTCGATGGATGAATTAAATAAGAACCGTGGAAGGTTCAGTCTGTTGAAAGCAAAATAGGGAGGATGAAATGAAATTATCGAAAATCTTGCTGACAAGTGTTCTGGCCGTTGGTGTCGGGGCTGCGTCATCGGCCGTGTCTGCGGCTGATCTCATTGTCGGTGTCAGTTGGTCAAATTTCCAGGAAGAGCGCTGGAAAACTGACGAAGCCGCAATAAAAGCGCAACTCGACGCTATGGGCGCTGAGTATATCTCAACCGACGCTCAGAGCAGCAGTTCAAAACAACTGAGCGACGTCGAAAGTCTGATCGCGCGCGGTGCAACAGCACTGATCCTTTTGGCGCAGGATGCCGATGCCATTACACCGGCCGTGGCCAAGGCGACAGCCGAAGGCATTCCCGTTGTTGGATATGACCGCCTGATCGAAAACAGGGACGCGTTTTATCTGACATTCGACAACAAGGAAGTTGGCAGAATGCAGGCGCGGGCCGTTTTCGCCGCGCAGCCAACCGGAAATTATGTCTTCATCAAAGGATCATCTTCTGATCCCAATGCTGATTTTCTCCATTCCGGACAGTTGGAAATCGTGGGCGACGCGCTGAACAGCGGGGCCATCACCAATGTGGGTGAGGCCTATACCGATGGCTGGCTGCCGGCCAACGCACAACGCAACATGGAACAGTTCCTGACGGCCAACGACAACAATGTTGATGCTGTCATCGCCTCCAATGACGGGACCGCGGGCGGCGTTGTTGCAGCACTGACCGCACAGGGTATGGAAGGCATCCCCGTTTCAGGACAGGATGGCGACCATGCCGCGCTTAACCGTGTGGCGCTTGGCACCCAAACCGTATCGGTCTGGAAAGACGCTCGGGAACTGGGCAAAGCGGCTGCTACCATAGCTGTCGAATTGGCCAAGGGGACGGCAATGGCCGATGTCAGCGGTGCCCAGAAATGGTCGGGTGGTGCCAAGGGCGTTGAGATGAACGCGATCTTCCTGAAACCGGTTCCTGTCACAAAGGACAACTTGAACGTTGTTCTCGACGCGGGCTGGATCTCGAAGGACGCGCTTTGTAAGGGTGTATCGGCCGGGAAAGTTGCTGCTTGTAACTGACCCTGCCAGTGTTCATTGAGGGTGGTTGCCGCAGTTTCCGGTATACCGCCCTCAGAACCGTCATTAGTATTTACATTTGTCTTCATCTCTGACCGGTTTCCTAGCATAGCCGAACCTGACTGACCCGAAGTTTGCTTGCGAGTTCAAAACGATGTCTGCCTTAAAAAAACTAATCGACGACATGGAGATTGATACCCGTCTCCTCGGCATGGTTGGCGCTTTAATCGTTATCTGGATCGGGTTTGACCTCTTCACCAATGGCCGGTTCATCACCCCACGGAACCTCTATAACCTCTCGGTTCAGACCGCCTCTGTCGCTGTCATGGCAACAGGGATGGTCCTGGTAATCGTCACCCGCCATATCGATCTTTCTGTCGGGTCAGTCCTTGGTGTTGTCGCCATGATGATGGGCGTTCTCCAAGTTGATATCCTACCCCCCCTTCTGGGCTTTGATCACCCGATGACCTGGGTTCTGACTCTGACTGTCGGCATCCTCATTGGTGCGGCTATCGGTGGTGTGCAGGGTGCGGTCATTGGATTCCTTGGCGTGCCAGCATTCATTGTTACACTTGGCGGGTTACTGGTATGGCGGGGCGCTGCCTGGTGGGTAACACAGGGGCGCACAGTTGCACCGCTTGATTCATCCTTCCAGCTCATGGGGGGCGGCGTTCACGGAACCATCGGCGAAACATGGAGCTGGATCGTCGCCGCTCTCGTAATCGCCGCAATCATCGCCACCACCTATCTCAGCAGACGCCGCCGAAAGGCTTTTGATTTTCCGCTAAAGCCCGTATGGGCAGAAATTACAATAGCCGGTGTGTTCTGCGCCCTGGTGTTCGGCTTCGTAGCAACGCTTAATGCATACTATCTGCCAAAGAGGGCGGCAGAGCGCTATGCCGAAGCAAACAACATACCGGTTCCAGAGGGCGGCCTGCAGATCGCCCATGGAATTCCGATCTCCGTTCTGATCGTTGCCGCCGTTGCGGTTGTCATGACCGTTTTGGCGACACGGACACGGTTCGGTCGGCATATTTTCGCCATCGGCGGCAACCCGGAGGCCGCCAGCCTTTCCGGCATTAACGTCAAGATGATGACGGTCGTCACCTTTGTGATCGTAGGTGTTCTCTGCGCGATATCGGCGGCAATCGCATCCGCACGGTTGCAGTCAGCCGCCAACGACCTTGGGACACTGGACGAATTGCGGGTCATTGCAGCTGCTGTCATCGGCGGGTGCTCCCTTGCGGGCGGTGTCGGCACCATCTATGGCGCGTTGTTGGGGGCCCTTGTCATGCAAAGCCTGCAAAGTGGAATGGCGCTGATTGGCATAAATACTTCCCTGCAAAGCATCATCATCGGCATTGTGCTGGTGCTTGCAGTCTGGGTTGATCACCTGTATCGCAGCCGGCGTGGCGGCGACTGAGAAACCATGTCGGGAGCTTCATGATGAATGCCATAACTCCGCTCGTCGAAATGCGAAACATGTCGATCTCTTTTGGCGGCATCAAAGCCGTTGATGACGTCTCGGTCGATTTGTACCCCGGTGAGGTCGTTGGCTTGCTCGGCCATAACGGTGCCGGAAAATCGACACTCATCAAAATGCTGTCGGGTGCGTATCCCTCCGACTCGGGCCAAATTTATATCAATGGCCAGAAGGCGGACATCCAGAACCCGCATGACGCAAAATCCTACAACATCGAAACCATTTACCAAACCCTTGCATTGGCAGACAATCTGGACGCGGCGGCAAACCTTTTTCTGGGTCGGGAACTTCGGACACCATTAGGGTTTCTTGATGACACATCGATGGAGGCGGCAACCCGTGAGGTGATGCATCGCCTCAACCCCAACTTTAAAAAATTCTATGCGCCGGTAAAGGCGCTCTCCGGGGGGCAACGCCAATCCGTTGCCATCGCGCGGGCCATTTATTTCAATGCAAAAATCCTGATCATGGATGAACCGACAGCCGCGCTTGGCGTTCAGGAAACAGCCCAGGTTTCGGAACTGATCCAGCAATTGAAGGCCGAAGGGATTGGCATCTTTCTGATCAGCCACGACCTGCATGATGTATTCGATCTGTCAGACCGGTTGAGCGTAATGAAAAATGGCAAACTGGTTGATACGGTGCGAACGGAAGATGTCACTCAGGACGACGTTCTGGGCATGATTATCCTTGGCAAAAAGCCGGGCGACAGTGGTACTGCGGTACAATAATTACCGCCCCTTTCAAATCACACCGTCCTCCTTTAGGGCGTTGATCTCCGCCTCGCTGAGTCCGACACCGGACAGGATGGAACGGGTGTCCGCACCCAGGTTGGGGGCCGGATTTGCCTGTGGCTCCGCACCGCTGGCCTTAACCGGCGGCGCGACATAGCGATAGGTTTCATGGCCCTCGATCTCAAGGTTCTGTATACGCCCCTCATCCCTCACAAAAGGATTTTCCAGGGCTTCTCCTACATCATTAATCGGTGCTGCCGGTACTTTACTGGCGAATTCTTCCAACCATTGTGACGTCGTCTTGGCCGAAAGCGCGCTGTCCAGCACATCCTCTACCAGGGCTCGATTTTCCAACCGTTCCTTAAAGCTTTTAAACCGTGGATCCACAATCCATTCAGGGTGCCCCAATGCGTCACAAAGCGCTGGCCAGAACTTTTCCTTATTGCACATCAGATAGATCCAGCCATCTTTTGTGGTGTAGAGCGCACAGGGCGTAAGGGATGGATGGGCCGATCTTGGCAAGCGGGTTTGAACATGTCCGGTGTTCAAATACCACATTGCAGGATAGCCAAGATTGGTCAGCGCGATGTCGAACAGGCTGACATCCATGTCACGCCCCACCCCGGTTGAACGGGCCCCGGTGACCCCTGCCAAAACCGCATATGCCAGGGCAAGTCCGGTCATCTGATCGACTACTGACAATCCAAATCGGGTCGGCGGGTTTTCCGGTTCCCCCGTCAGCGAGAACCAGCCAGCCTCTGCCTGCATAAGATAGTCAAAGCCGGGCCAGTTCTTGCGAGAGCCCTGACGCCCATAGGCGGAGAGATGGGCACAGACAATCTTATTATTTTCAGAAGACAAAGCATCATATGTCAGTCCCAGTTTCTCTGGCACATCACCCCGAAGGTTTGAGGCCACGGCATCGGACGAGCGCACAAGGCGGCGAAAGACCTCCACCCCGCGAGCCTGGGTCAGGTCCAGTGTCAGGCTGCGCTTGTTGCGATTGAAGGCGTGAAAAAACTGGGATGACCCGTCCGAGAAAAAGTGAGGCCCGATCTCCCTCGCAAAATCGCCACCCTCAGGTGGCTCAATCTTTATGACCTCCGCCCCCTGATCGGCCAGGAACATGGTGCCAAAGGGACCGGCCCCATATTGCTCAACCGCCAGGACCCGTACACCTGCAAGAGGCAGAGGCGAATCGGCCGTCATCTCCCCCCCTCGCCCTCAGCAATCAGCTGCTTTGCAATAATCAGGCGCTGCAGCTCATTGGTGCCTTCCCCGATACAGAGAAGCGGTGCATCGCGATAGTAGCGTTCGATATTGTATTCGGGGGAATAACCATAGGCCCCGTGAATGCGCATGGCCTCTGTTGCATTTTCAAGTGCCGCCTCGGTCGCAAACAGTTTTGCCATCCCGGCTTCCATATCGCAGCGATCCCCACGGTCGTATATTTCAGCAGCGTCCTCAACAAGTTTCCGGGCCGCCTGGACACGGGTTGCCATATCCGCCAGCTTGATCTGAATCGCCTGATGTTCGCAGATTGGCTTGCCAAAGGTTTTGCGTTCCTTTGAATAAGCCAAGGCCTCTTCGAGTGCCGCGCGGGCAACACCCACCCCACGAGCAGCAACATTGATCCGTCCGAGTTCCAGACCGGCCAGGATCTGCTGCAGGCCGTGTCCTTCTTCCACACCAATCAGGTTCTCGGCTGGAACCCGCAAATTATCGAACTGAACCTCGCCGGTATCGATCCCTTTATAGCCAAGTTTCTTCAGCTTGCTGGCCTTGTATCCCGCCTCTTTCGGCACCAGTAACAGGCTCATCCCGCGATGACGTGGCGTCGCATCCGGATCCGTCTTCACCAGAACGGCCAACACGTCCCCTTCGACCGAGTTTGTGATCCAGGTCTTGGTCCCATCAATCACATAGGTATCGCCGTCTTTCCGGGCGCGGGTCCGTATGGATTGAAGGTCGGTACCAGCATCCGGTTCGGTCAGCGCGATACCGCCGCGCAACTCGCCAGTGGCGAACCGGGGCAGATAGGCCGCCTTCATCGCATCACCGCCAAACCGTTCGACCGCAGCCGCCATAATCAGATGGGAGTTGAACAATCCCGAAACTGACATCCAGACCCGCGACACCCGTTCCACAATCTGACAATAGGTTGTGATGTCCAGTCCCAATCCGCCATGGGCCTCACCGATCGTCGCCCCGAACATGCCCATCTGAGCCAGCTTGTCCGCGATCTCTTGGGGGTATGTGTCACTTGCCTCCAGCTCACGGACATGGGGTGAGACGTCTCTTTCCAGGAACTTGTCGATCGCGTCCAGTATCTGGTTGCTGTGCGGATTTTCCAAACTGTCTGGCATCAGTAATTCGCCTTATCGTCAACCGCATGGCCGCGTTTGGGGATCAGCATTGTGCGTTCGAAAGAAATGACCATCACATCATCCTGATTAAAGCCGCGTGTCAGGATCGTAACAATGCCCTGCGTCGGTCGCGACTTGCTCTCGCGAATGGCAAGAACCTCACTCTCTGCGTAAAGGGTATCCCCGTTGAAGACAGGGGCTGGCATCCGGACCTTGTCCCAGCCCAGATTGGCAATGGTCTTCTGGCTGACATCGGAAACGCTCATGCCCGCGATCACCGACAGTGTAAGGCAGGAATTGACCAATGGTTTTCCGAACTCACTCTTCGCGGCATATTCCTGATCAAAATGAAGGGGATGTTGGTTCATCGTCATAAGCGTGAACCAGGTATTGTCCGTTTCCGAGATGGTGCGACCGGGTCTGTGTTCGTAGACATCGCCGACCTTGAAATCTTCGAGATAGCGGCCATAGGATTCACGATATCGGTTCGGCCCGACCTCTTTTGCATCTGCCACCATGATCAGACCCTCACGCCTTGTGGCTGGCCTGCAGCCAATACAGCACTGACGGCATTCTGTTGATCCAGCCCCAGGATCGCCTCAGAAAAACGCTTGCAACCGTCCGACCCCAGATAGGGTTCAGCAAGGCTGGTGAACTTTGCTTTCAATTCCTCTGAGGACAGGAAGTTTTCAGGCTCCCCCTTTGGCGTGTCCACCATCGCGGTAAAACTGCCCTGCGACGTCGTTACTGTCGCCCTGCCCGCCATGAAGGTCGGGAACTTGGCCTCCACATCAGGGTCGTTGACACAGGTGACCTTACCGGCAAGGCCGAGTGTCTCCGCGTTGCCGAGATGGGTCGCATAGTGATCCCACAACAATGTCCCTTCGCGCAGCACGACAGCAGCACAAAACGGCATGGAGAATTGCCCGTCAACGACCGTCACCGGTGCCTTCTTTACATTTTCCGGGATACTGACGATCTTCATCCCCGTCTGTGGCAATCCAATCTCAACCGCATCAATATCGTTCTGATCGATCTCATTCTCGGCGAGGATCTTCCGCAGCGCGTCCATCGCCGCGTGGGTGTAGCGGCAGCTTGGAAAGGGCTTTACGGCAAGACGCAGGGTCTCCCAATTCTCACGCAGCCCTGCAACCGCCCGATCAGGCTCAGGGTCGGGCGCATAGGCGTGGAAGAAACCCCATTTTCCCTCAAAAGCTCTCTTGGGTCCCCTGAACCCTTCCACGGCCATCGTCGCGCAGATCAAGCCGTTCTGCGCGGCCTGCCCGACATGGGACCGCTTTGTCCAGGCACCATCTTCCAGAAACTGCATCGAACCGGCGGACTGGCTGAGCGCGATCCCAAACGCACTCTCAATCACCCCGGCATCGGCGCCTAGAAGTTTACAGGCCGCAGCAGCCGCCCCGAACACCCCGCAAGTCGCGGTCGGGTGATAGCCCCGGTCATAGTGATCTGACGGGCCAAGGCCCAGGGAAAGGCGGATTTGGATCTCATACCCGGCGACACAGGCCGTGATCAAATCCCGCCCGGATGCCCCGGTCATTTCCGCCGCTGCCAGAGCTGCCGGAACGATCGGGGCGGAGGAATGCAAGGATGCCTCAGCATGAGTATCATCAAAATCGAGAGAATGGGCCAGCGTCCCGTTCAAAAGAGCCGCTGCAGAGGGCGTGTAGCTGGCGGTATCGCCCGGAACCGCGCAGTCACCGGAAGCAAGCCCCAGGCGTTCGATCGATTTCACCAGGGCGGGTGTTGATTCCGCGTCGTTTCGGGCCCGAACGACCACTCCCAGTGTATCCAGAATCAGAAGTTTGGTCCGTTCGACAACATCCCCGGGCAAATCTTCAAACTGCAAGTCAGCAGCAAACTCTGCCAACTGAAGGCTTACTTCAGTCATTCCCTGTCTCCCTGTCCGTGAGCAGCCCTTTCGGCTTTATCGCTCACGCGTATTATTCTTGCGTAATTCTATGCCCAGAACACAGAAAAAATCCAATCCTGCGTGATCGGGCCTTTCTCAAGACCAAACACGTACAAATAGGAGAAACCTCTTCACCACGGGTCTAGTCAGAGAAACCCGACAAAATCTAATTTGAGGCCGTCCGGATCTACCCTTCTAGCGATCAAGGCCATAAATCTTCTGTGCGTTGAGATAGCCAATGGCCGCTTGTTCATCGACGCTCAAACCCAAGACGGCTTGTTCATAAACAGATATCCAGGTTGGCAGTGACGCACGCAAATCGACGACCGGCCAGTCGCTGCCCCAGACAAGTCGGTCAGACCCAAAGCTTTCGATGACATGCTCGATATAGGGACGAACCGTTTCCAGCGAGGCCGCGTCCCGCGGGCAATAGGCCAGGATACCGGAGATCTTGCAATGCACATTTGCGAGGTTCGACAGCCCCGTTATACCGCTACGCCAAGCCTCAAAATCACCGTTTGCAATATCAGGAACCCCGCAATGATCCAGTACGAGGGTCACATCGTCGCACGCGGTCGCCAATTCACGGGCGACGGTCAGCTGATCGGCCCGAAACACCATATCAAAGACATGACCACGCGCGCCTATCTTTCTGATATTTTCACGGAACAGCGCGCTTCGCGACAGATCGTCGGACACTTCATGCAGGATGCGACGAAAACCGACAACAGGAAGGTCGTTGCATTCCTCAAGCCAGGTGTCGAAACCGGTTGAATCTTCCGGTCGACAGGATGAGATAATGCCGAGCAAACCGCTGTCTGGGTCATTGCATAGCCCGGCAACAAACCGCGTTTCATCTCGATAGGCATCCCCCACATCCACTTCCATGAAAAGCGACCCTAAAATCTCGTGCCCCGCCGTTAGTGCCTTGTAATCAGCCAGGGTGAAATCCCGACCGCTCAAGGGAAGAAGAGAATCGGACCAAAGGTAATCGAAATGACTGCGATACAGCAGGTGCTGATGGGTATCCAAGAGTTTTACCATTACGCGCTCCAAGTCCCGTTGCAGATTATTTTAGGGTGGCGTCGGTGCATCCGCCCGAACAAGCCCCTCTTCCTTCAAATCCCGCCAGAGCGATTCCGGAATGCCACGGTCAAGAACATCTCTATTACTCAAAACCTGCTTTGATGATTGCCCACCGGGTATGATGGAAACGACACTGGGATGATGAAGGGGAAACCGTAGGGCTGCTTCAATCAATTTGGTCCCATGGCTCAGGCAAACCTGTTCCATCCTGTTAACTTTTTCCATGATGTTTGCGGGCGCCGGATCGTAGTTATAATAGGCCCCTTCAACCGCACCTGTCGCAAGTATCCCGGAATTATAAGGGCCGCCAAGCACAATACCGATACCGCGCTTTTCGCATAGCGGTAAAAAACTATCGAGCGCCTCCTGTTCTAGCAATGTATAACGCCCAGCCAGCAGGAAGAGATCCGGATCCCCACGCTCGGCAATCCACTGGGCTGGCTGCCATTCATTTATGCCTGCGCCAAAACCCAAAATCACCCCCTGGTCACGCAGGGAAACAAGGGCATCGATGCCAGATCCGATAAATTGGTCGAGGTGAATTTGGAGAGCCGCCTGACTTCCATGCGTAAAGATGTCGAGATCATGAGCGAAGAGCACATCAATGCGGTCGACACCCAGTCTTTCCAGCGAGAATTCAACCGACCGCAGAATACCGTCGTGACTGTAGTCATAGACCTCCCGCCGGTTAGGGGTATTGAAGAACTTTCCAATGCCGGTCCGCTCCGACGGCTCACAGGGTTCCAGTAGACGACCCACCTTTGTGGACAAGACGTAGTCATCTCTTGGTTTATCGCGCAGAAAGGTGTTGAGGCGGGTTTCTGCAAGGCCGAGACCATAGAGCGGTGCTGTGTCGAAGTAGCGGCACCCCGAACGCCACGCAGCCTCCAGAGCTTGTTGTGCATCCTCTTCGGTGACTGCCTGATACAAATTCCCCAGCGGGGCCGTACCGAAACCCAGTTCCGGAAACGCGAGTGCCTTCCCGGACAGTCTTTCCCAATGGCGGTAATTCACGAGTGCAGACTCCCCAAACCGTAGGGTTCAATGCTAGCATCATCCTGCAAAATGAACAAAGGTCACTCAGGAAAAAAGGGCGCGGATCGTGTCATACACACTAGGCGTTGATATCGGCACATACGAAACAAAAGGCGTGTTGGTTAATGCCAGTGGAGAAATTGCGGCCCAGGCGGCGCGTCGCCACCAAATGCTGGTGCCCCGGCCTGGCTGGGCGGAACACAATCCGGATGAGGACTGGTGGGGTGATTTTGTTTACGTCACACAACGCATCTTAAACGAAAGCGGGATTAACCCGGCGGCGATTGATGCAATCGCGTGCAGTGCGATCGGCCCCTGCATGTTGCCGGTCGATGACAACGGCAACGCACTGATGAACGGCGTTCTATATGGAGTCGACAATCGGGCCGCTGTTGAAGTCGAGGAACTGATGGATCGGATTGGCGAAGAAACCCTAATCCGGCATTGCGGCAACACCCTGACGTCACAATCGGTCGGGCCAAAGATTCTGTGGTTGAAGCGCAACAAACCTGACCTCTTTGCAAAAACGGCGAAGATCCATACGTCCACAACCTACATCGTTCAGAAACTGACCGACCGGGCCGTCATAGATCACGTCACCGCTTGCGGTTTCTCACCACTCTACGATATCCGCACCCAGTCCTGGTCAGCCGACCTGGCCCCCGACATCGTTAGGTCGGAATGTTTGCCCGAAATTTTGTGGTCCACCGAGATCGCGGGCACCATCACCCCGGATGCTGCCGCAATTACGGGTTTGGCAACCGGCACCCCTGTCCTGACGGGGACCATCGATGCGGCGGCAGAGGGTGTGAGCGTCGGTGTGTCTTCCCCCGGCCAGATGATGGTGATGTACGGATCAACCATTTTCATCATATTGCCAACCTCCGAACCCCATGTTGATCCGCGCCTCTGGTACGCCCCCTGGCTGTTTAAAGGTCAGCATGCTGCACAAGCTGGCCTGGCCACCAGTGGAACTTTAACGCATTGGTTTCGAGACAATTTTGCCAGGGACCTCGACCCGGTGGATGCGTTTGAAACCCTCGCTCAAGAGGCGGCAGGATCACCCGTTGGCGCGAACAGCCTTGTCTTTCTGCCCTATTTCTCAGGTGAAAGAACCCCCATTCATGATCCTACCGCCAAGGGTACACTGTTTGGTCTCAACCTGACCCATAGTCGGGCGGATATCTATCGCGCCATGCTTGAAGGTATCGCGCTTGGCACAGCCCATGCGGTTGAGACATTTGCGGATGCGGGCGCACACCCGGACGCCCTCTTCGCAGTGGGCGGTGGAACACAGAATCCAATCTGGCTTCAGGCGACCTCTGACGCAACGGGACTAACGCAAACGGTTCGGCAAAAAACCATCGGCGCTTCCTTTGGGGATGCATTCCTGGCTGCGCTCGCCCTGGGCCGCGTTGTCCCGGAAGATATTGACCTCTGGAACCCTGTTGCCCGCCGGATCGAACCAGATGCAAATGCTCGGGAAATTTTGAAAGAGCGGCTCTCACAATTCAAGCGGCTCTATACACAGACGAAAGACCTGATGGCAGAAATCGGGTAGCCGGAACCACCATGCGATCTGGACAGCGCTATTTCACGGCGCCCGCCGTCATACCTTTCACGATGTATTTTTCAAGCAGTATGCCGATGACAATGAGCGGTAAAATCCCGGCAGAGGAAAGTGCCGCCATAGACCACCAATTGATACCTTGCGACCCGGTCTGACTGGCAATCATAACCGGCAGGGTGTTCGCATCCGTACTGGTCAGCAGGGCGGCAAAGAAATACTCGTTCCAGCACAATACAAGTGACAGAATGAAGGCCCCCACAGTACCCGGCAAAACCAGGGGCAGAACGACCCTGAAAAAAGCCCCCCAGATGGAAAGCCCGTCGACCAAGGCCGCCTCTTCCAACTCCACAGGGATTGACGCGAATTGGTCGCGCATGATCCAAATGACGATAGGCAATACCATCAATGTATAGATCGCCACCATACCGATATGACTGTCCAGCATATCCAACTGCTTGTACAGAACAAGGAAGGGCAATGCGAGGACGACGGGCGGCAGGATCAACTGCGAAAGAAAAAAGAACGATATATCTGCATTCCGCATAAATCCAAATTTATAGGAAAAGCGACTTAGCCCATAGGCAGCAAACGAACCCAGAATCACCGCCAGCGCCGAGGCGGACACAGAAATAATCACACTGTTCAAAAACCTTTTAACAAACTCCTCTCGAACAGTGGAGGTTTCAAAAATAGTATCCGGCGACAAACCCAGCGACTTCCAGCCGCGCCACTGTGGCATAAAATCAAGAAAGGGGATCATATTCCCCCGCATGACATCCGGGGCCAGTTTGAAGGAAGTCGTCAAGGTCCAGAAAATCGGAAAAAGGCAAATTACCGCCCAGACAATCAACAGCGTATAGAGGGTCAAACGCATAGCCCACCAGCGCATACGGCGCGCGCGATCAAAATCTTCAAACCCGGACATGACCATCATCCCGCCCCCGTCATACGGCGCACCAACCTCTCGGAAAGCTTGAGCAGAATTGTCATGAAGATCACGATCCCAATCAGATATACGATAGCAAGCAGGGTTCCATAACCAACATTGGATCGATCACGATATTCCCGGAAAATGAAACTTGTCACCGTATCTGTCGCGCCACCAGGACCACCGGAGGTTACGTTGATAACGATATCCGCCAGCTTCAGCTTAAAGATGATGCGGATCATAATTGCCGTTATCGACACGGGCAGCATAAGCGGGAAGGTAACCTCCCAAAAGCGCTGCCAGGGTGTTGCGCCATCAACCTCTGCCGCTTCGAGAACATCTTTGGGCATGGCCTGAAGTCCGGCCAGGATCATGATCATCATAAACGGGATGAAGGTCCAGGCATCCATCGCCATGATTGCAAATTT
Source organism: Alphaproteobacteria bacterium (assembly GCA_963691885.1). Lineage (GTDB taxonomy): Bacteria > Pseudomonadota > Alphaproteobacteria > UBA8366 > Aestuariispiraceae. The sequence goes on along the minus strand of OY829843.1, from coordinate 3,403,559 downwards.
GGCCATTTCCGGTGACCCGAAAAAGGACGGATTGTCCCAGCCCAACCAGCGAGCAAACCGCGCGAGAGGGCCAAACCGGATTTCCAGCATTGATTTGCCGACCATCCAACTCACCGCAACGGGAGACAACATCAATGGCATCAAAAACGCGACGCGCCAGAACTTTCGCGCCTTGATATCAGCGTTCAGCAACAGGGCAAGGCCGAATGCGATTGCATACTCAACCAGTATAACCGCCGTATAGATCACCATGTTATAGAGCGCGTTCCAATAAAACGGATCGCCCATCATCTGGTGAACATTATCCAATCCATTGAATTTCCGACCGCTGAGGGAAGAAAGGTTCCAGTCGGAAAACGCAATCCACAACCCGAAGAGCAGCGGAAACACCACCATAGAGATGACGAACAGTGCCGCTGGCAGCACAAAAAGCGCTTTCTTGCCCCGTTCGCCATAGATCAGAACACGCGAGAGACAGAGGGCGAAGGCCCAAAAGAAATAGGCGTAAAGAACCGGCCGCCAATTATCGAAGCCCCAGCCAATAACGCCAAGTTCAAACAAGGATTGCAGCGCGAACAGAACGAACAGCAGCGCCACCGATGCCCACAATAAAACGCGGCCAAGGCGCTTCTTCCCCTCTGATTCATGTGCATCTTCAACCGTATGCAGCAGATCACCATCCAAGGATATCATCGCTAAACGCCCAACCAATACCGATCACAAAAACACCTGCGGGAGGGGTAAAACAATCCCCCTTCCGCAGGCAAACACTCCTACAAACCTAAGCTCGCCTTATAAAGTGCGATCTGACTGTCACGGCCGATCTGATCCGTGATTTTTTCCCACGCAGCTGCAATGGCGTCCGCGGTTTCCTGGGCAGAGCCATATTGACCTGCAAATCCTTTGGCCAATTCATCCTCCGCGACCGAGTAATACTGGAATATACCAGGAATACGCGGCTCAATGGCGGCATTCGGATGGTTGTATGAATCCGCGTTCGATCCAAGATAATCCTCAACAAACGCACGGTCGTAGCCCGCCTCTTCCCATTCTGCGAAATCGAAGTGGGAATTCCGATACGGCTGGAAACCGGACGGATAGGCAGAGGCCCATAGCGAGAGATCCTTTCCACCTAGATGGGCGGCAGCGGACCAGGCCGCTTTCTGCTTTTTGGAATCGCTATCGACGCGCGCCATAACGTAAACGCCCCAACCGATATAGGCCATGTTCGGCGCCTCATTTGGCTTGCTTTCCCATTCGCCGCTGCGTGCGTTATAGACCTCATCAGAACCAGGCAATATGTCGAAACCAACAACATCACCGACGACCGAGGTGTCCGAGGTGCGCGCATTTGAACCGACATCACCCCACCAGGTAAGGGCCGACCCGGTTCCAGCGAGGAACTGCTGGAACGCCGTTGTCCCGGGATCCGCGTTGATCTGATCGGCGGGGAAGGTATCCATGATATCCATGACGTCCTGGATCGCCCGCACGAAGGCCGGATTGTTGACCCTGGGCTTCATTGTATCGGGATCAAACAACCAGGCTGGATCGTCCGGATGCTTCGCATAAGCGGTGGCACGGTCTTCGAGGAAATAGAAGCCGAAGCCGCCCCATCCTTTTAGCGGATCGAGGAAACCGTGGGCATCAAGACCGGTCAAAGGATCCGTCTTGCCTTTCAGGAATTTTGCATGGGCGTTCACCTGCGCCCAGGTTTTGGGCGGTGCCCAATCGCCTGCCCCGCCAGACGCCTTCCAGGCTTCTGCGAATTCCTCATTGTCATAATAGTCGGTGCGATAGGCAAATGTATGGCAATCCCCGTCGATTGAAACGCGATAAGTCTTGCCATCCCAGGTGCCAACCGGGGCTTTGAGATAACCCACATAATCATCCATATCGATCAGATCAGCGACCCATGCCGGCATTTCAGAGGCCAGCCCCTTTCCGCAGACATCCCCTTCGAACGGAGCACCCATCTCAATAATGTCAAAATCGACGGTGCCAGTGGCAATAGACTGTTGCAATCGCGCGTTATAGTCGGCCTGGGCCAGATCGATCCAGTTTATCTTCGCCCCGGTATAAGCCTCCCACGGTTTCAGGAACCCACGAAACAGGAAATTGTGAAGATTCTGGTTGTTGAGCCCCATGAAGGTCAATTCCACGCCTTCAAACTCACCGGCCTGAACTGTTTCTTTCGTGCCGCCAAGACACAATTCACCGACCTTCTGCCAATCCGAGTCCGTCGGCGATCCTGCGCCGACACCCGGGATTTTCAGAATTTCCGCGCGCAGCGCACTGTGTTCATGGGCCGAGGACAGACTGGGTACACCCGCCACCATTGCCGACGCCCCCAATGCGGCCCCGCCTTTCAAAACACCACGCCGCGTCGCCTGCATGGCCATCAACTTTCGGTAAATATCGGTTCTCATGTTTTCCTCCCTGAAAATATTTTCTTCACATTTCTTCTTGCCGGAAAAGCACTCTTGGTAGCGGGCCCAAGACAATGCAACAGGGCATGACTGATAGCCCTTCAATTGAATTCACGATTGCCAAACCCCGTCTTGCAGTTTTTTTACTCAATTATTGTTTTTATTGATCTCTCCCAAGCAGACACCATATCGCGCGTCGGACGCAGTTTCCCAGATCGAATTGGACAACCCGCAGCGACGTCGCTAAGTTAGCCTAAAACATAATTTGCAGAGGGTGAAGGGGTGAAATGGCAGGGGTTAACATATCCCAAGCACGTAAAGCCTACGGTGATGTGGAGGTCTTGCACGGCATAGATGTTGACATAGCCGATGGGGAATTCGTCGTGCTTGTGGGGCCGTCTGGCTGCGGAAAGTCAACGCTTCTTCGAATGACCGCAGGGCTTGAGAGCATTACCGGGGGTGAAATCCGTATTGACGGGCGCTTGGTGAATAACGTTCCTCCAAAGGACCGCGATATAGCAATGGTCTTTCAAAGTTACGCACTCTATCCTCACAAAACAGTGGCCGATAACATGGCCTTCGCACTGAAACTCAGGAAAACAGATCCGAGTGTCGTTGCGGAACGGTTGAAGATTGCTGCTGATATATTGGGGCTCGAACCGTATCTAAACCGATATCCCCGCCAATTGTCCGGCGGTCAACGACAACGCGTCGCTATGGGGCGGGCCATTGTCCGTGATCCGCAGGTTTTTTTATTTGATGAACCTCTTTCAAACCTTGACGCAAAACTGCGCGTGCAAATGCGCAAAGAGATCAAAGAGTTGCATCAACGTTTAAAGACGACAACGATTTTTGTCACCCATGATCAGGTAGAGGCCATGACCATGGCAGACAGAATTGTCGTTTTGAATGACGGGAATATTGCCCAGATAGGTACGCCGCTGGACCTTTACGATAATCCGCAAAATCTATTCGTCGCAACGTTTATCGGCTCCCCCTCAATGAACCTGATCGAAGGCAATTATCGCAAGAACGATCACTGCTTTATCGGTCCGGGTCCCATTGTGATTCCAATATCCGGCAATATCGGGCTGGAGGATCGTGCGGCTTTGACGTTCGGGATCCGGCCCGAACATCTCGATCTTGTCTCGGAGGGCGGTGTGGAAGCCACGATCACTGTCATCGAACCGACCGGGTCGGAGACTATGGTGTTTGCAAAAAGTGCTGAGAAGGAATTGGTCGCCGTTTTCCACGAAAGGCACGGCTTCGAACCCGGGCAAACAATCCGGCTTAGCCCGCGCCCGACATCGATCCATCTTTTTGATCCATCTAGCGGTCAATCACTGAGCACGGTGTAGTCACCGGGTGTACTCCCCTCTTGCTACCAGAAAGGCCCTGTTATGCTCAAAGGAATCGACCCCCTTCTTAACGCTGATATCCTCTATGTCCTGCGTGCGATGGGGCATGGGGATGATCTGATCGTGGCAGATACCAACTTCCCGTCAGACTCGATCGCGCGGCAAACCCCTTATGGAAAGCTGCTCCGGATCGATCGGAGCGCGGCGGAGGTCATTGCGGCTATCCTGACGGTTTACCCGTTGGACACATTTGTTGATGATACGGTTGCGCGCATGGAAATTGTCGGTGCACCTGACGAGATCCCGGAAGTACAGGTAGAGGTTCAGGCTGTGATCGACGACGCACATCCCGAACCCTGGCCCATGGTCCCTATCGAGCGCCATGCCTTTTACGCGCGATCAAAAAACGCATATGCCGTCATCCAGACGCATGAGAGGCGTTTTTACGGATGTTTCGCGCTACGCAAAGGCGTCATCCCACCCGACACCAGCATTACCTGACGACCTGTCTGTCATTGGGTGACGCCAAACGCACGATCTTTGTGAGAACACAAATTAAAATATGATCGCAATGACCGCAGAGCGTCGACCGCATTCGGGGGCGGAATGGTTCCAGCAAGTCATCTCGCAGTTGACTTAAACCTTCTAATATCGCGACCCCTAAAACCTGGCAAAATCGCCCCTTGGTCCCACGACAGGTAAGTCCGAAGCATCAACTTTTTCGAAGGTCGGCAACGGCAAATCAGGTTGAAAAACCCTGCGTTTTTGGGATTTCTTCTAAGTCAGCTCTCATCTGCTCGCTGAATTTGCGAACGTCAGAAACCAACCCAACTCCACAAGTTACGATAGCGCTTTCGGAGGAAGGCAACGATTTTGTGTGGCGCGATAAAGAAGCCTCTATCACTTCAAGTAGAATTAAAAGGGGCTATCGTCGCTCAAAAGATTTATGTAAAGATATCGGTCCTTGGCACGATAGCACGACAAAAAACAGAATAAAAAATCGCCAAGAAACCAAATGTGGAGGAGAGAACATGAAAAATTTGAGCAGGGCTATTTTGCCTTCCGCTCTGTCACTTGCGATTCTTGCAAGTGCAGCTGTCGCAGCACCGGAAAAAGTGTCAGGCCCCGGTTTCGATCCTGGGTGCTTCGCGCCCTGAAATGACGAGATTGGCTATTTCAAATGGGACAAACGCGACGGCCCCCACAAAATCGCCATCGTGAACGGTTTCGTCGGCAACACCTGGCGCATTCAGATGATCCAGACAGCAAAAGCCTATGCTGCCCAACCCGAAATCGCCGCACAGATTGAGGAATTCAAGGTCGTTTCCACAGGCACGGATGTTGCCGCCCAATTGGGAGCCATCGAAGATTTTATCAACCAGGGTTATGATGCGATTGTTACAATCGCCGTCTCCCCCGAAGGATTTGATCGGGTGATCCGTCTTGCAGACCGCAATGATGTGGTCCTCGTGCCGTTCGACAACGTTCTCGATACGGACAAGGTGATGCAGGTCAATAAGGACCAGCTTGAGATGGGCCGTATGTATGGCCGCTGGTTGCTGGAACAGTTTGGAGACAAGAAGGAAGGCAAGATTCTTGAAGTCCGTGGTTTGCCCGGCAACTCCGTTGATCGCGACCGCAACCTCGGCTTCCACGAAATCATGGATGCGTCCGGCGGCAATTGGGACATTGTCCAAGTGGTCGGCAACTGGGATGACGGAACCGCTCAGAAGGTGACGGCGGATGCCATTGCGGTCCATAGTCAGTTTGACGGCGTCGTTGTCCAGGGTGGTACAACAGGTGCTGTTCGTGCCATGCTTGACGCCGGTCACCCGATGGTACCGCTGGCCGGTGAGGCCGAAAACGGCTTTCGCAAAATCCTGGCGGAACAGGCTGCAAATGGTCTGAAGGGCATTTCAATCGGGCAGTCTCCCGGAATGGTCTCAGTTGCCATGAAAGCTGCTCTCGCTGCCCTCGATGGGCAGGTGATGCCACAGTTGATTTCGATACCGATTCCCTCAACCCGGTACGACCAACTCGAAGCTGACAAGAACTATTGGCCCGATTTGACCGATAACTTCTTTACAGTGAACGAGTTCCCGGCTTGCGATGTGAACATTACCGCACGGGAGATCATGACAAAGGACGCCGAAAACCTCGAATAGGATTTCAGTATCGACGCCGGACTTCTGTGTCCGGCGTCATTCCTTTCCATTTTTTGAGTGTTTCGGAACCTTAATGTCAAAAAACTCCGGCAATGCGGGAGAACCGCATGTACAGCTGCTTGGCGTCACTAAGCGTTATGGCGGCGTAACAGCACTTGATAGTGTCGACTTTTCCTGCGAGCTGGGATCGGTTCATGCCGTTCTTGGTGAAAATGGTGCGGGTAAATCGACCCTTATCAAAATCATGTCCGGTGTGGTTCAACCGGATGAGGGTGAAATACGGCTCGCCGGTCGGCCAGTCAGTTTCTCCCACCCAGCCGCAGCAAATGCCGAAGGGATTGTCTGTATCTTTCAGGAACTATCCCTTCTGCCTGACCTTTCCGTTGCAGATAATATCTCTATCGCGGATCCGCCAAGAAGATTTGGCCTTATCGACGGCAAAGAACAAAGACGGCGTGCCGAAGAACTACTCGCCCGGATTGGCTGCGAGGATGTCAATCCAATGTCGAGGGTTCGCGATCTCCCGCTGTCCCGACGCCAGATGGTAGAAATAGCAAAGGCCCTGGCGAAAGATCCGAGTGTGCTGATCCTCGACGAGGCGACATCGGCGTTAACCGCCGCGGACGTGGATACAGTTTTTGAGATTCTCCGCCGTCTGCGGGAAGAAGGCATTTCGATCCTTACCATCTCTCACCGGATGCATGAGATTGAGGCCATTGCGGACAAATGTTCCGTTTTCCGAAATGGCCAGCATATCGAAACGTTTCAGCAAGGCGCACGGTCTGAAGGGGAGATCGTGCAAATGATGATCGGACGGGAAATTACGGCCCATTTCCCGCCGAAGCCACCGCCACCCGAGGCGACGGCCCCTATGCTCGAACTTAAAGGTTATTCCTGGGAAGACAGACTTAAATCCATCGATCTGACCGTGGGAAAAGGCGAGATCGTTGGCCTTGGCGGCCTGGATGGACAGGGGCAGAAGGAACTGTTGCTGGGCCTGTTCGGTGTTTTGAAAGGCACAACCGGTACTGTGGCAGTACAGGGTCGAGACGTGCAAATTAACTCACCATAGGACGCCAAAAAGGCGGGCATAGATCTGGCATTGATTCCTGAAGACCGAAAGACTGAAGGTCTGATGCTACCAATGTCGATCGCGGATAATTTGACCATCGCGTCACTTAATCGACTATCCCGTGGCATTTTTGTCGATCCTGGTGCCCTGACGGCGGCGGTTGAAGATGGCATTCGACGCATGCAGATCAAGGTCGGATCAAGCCAGGACCCGGTATCGACATTGTCAGGTGGTAATCAGCAGAAAGTGGTTATCGCCAAATGGCTTATGACCGACCCAAAAATTGTACTTCTGAATGACCCGACACGCGGTATCGATGTCGGCACGAAACAGGAAATCTACCGCCTCCTGCGCAACTTGGCAGAGGCAGGGGCGTCTATCGTCTATTATTCCACTGATTATGAGGAATTGATCGGTTGCTGCGACCGTGTTGCCGTCATGTATGATGGTGAAATCTTTCGGGAACTTCAGGGCGACGATATAAACGAGCGTAATATTATTGCTTCTGCGCTCAAGATGGATGAGGCGGAAGCATGAGTGACCTGAGAATCCGGCTTTCCCAGAATGCTGCCTTGCTGACAGCAATCGCAATCTTCATCCTGTTCTATGTGTTCTACAACATGAACCATCCACGTGGATTCTCGATCGCTGTACTGATCCAAAATTCCAACGAAGTGATGACCCTGGCCATGGTGGCGATGGCCCAGACAGTTCCGGTTTTGATGGGTGGTCTGGACCTGTCCGTAGGGGCAATCATGACGCTGGTGAACACCATCGCCAGCCACCTGCTAAACGGCAGCCCGACGCAGATCATGTTCGGCATGGTGATCAGTCTGGCGGCCGGAGCACTGTGCGGGTTCGTCAATGGCTGCGTTGTGGTATACGGCCGCATCCAGCCAATCATCGCGACTTTGGCGACCGGTGCGATTTTTCTCGGTATGGCCCTTTTTCTGCGCCCGACACCTGGCGGCAATGTGGATGACGATCTGTCATGGGCCGCGACGAACGACCTCTATGAGATCGCGGCCACTTATGGTTATGCGCAGAATGGCGAGGCAGCCTGGTTCCAGCCCATTGCCTGGATCCCCGTCCCCTTGTTCTTGCTTGTTCTGGTGGCGGTTCTGGTGTGGCTGCCCTTTGCGCGTTCTGTCACCGGTCGTACAGTCTATGCGGTGGGATCCGGCGAAGGGGCGGCCTACATGTCCGGTCTGTCGATTGACCGCGCAAAGATCGCGGCTTTCACGCTTGGCGGGTTCTTCGCGGGGATTGGCGGCTTGTACCTGACGCTGCAAACCTCATCAGGAAACGCGGATATTCCACAGGCTGGCGCTTATACCCTGAATTCCATTGCAGCGGTTGTCATTGGGGGCACGTCCCTTCTGGGCGGCGTCGGAACGGCAATCGGATCGATATTCGGTGCGTTAATCCTTCGGACCATCTCATTCAACTTCCGCATCTTCGAGATTGATCCCCTGATGCAGCCCCTGTTCGAAGGGACGGTTCTTCTGGCCGCTGTCAGTCTTGGCGCGTTCCGTGTCCTCCGGGTCAAAAACACATTGGAGCTGTTTCGATGACGTCCTCCGCTTCCCAAGACCAGATGTCATCACGCTTCCAAATGAGTGAAGACACAAAGCCGATCGTTATCTCGGCGGGAATCATCTTGATCATTCTCGCTGTTGGTACGGTCTACACGCTCTACACCCAGGGCACGGCGACCCTGCTTTCCCCCGAATACCTGCTGCAGCAACTGCAGGTCGGATCCTTTCTGGGGATAGCAGCGGCGGGGATGATGCTGGTCATTCTGTTGGGCCATATTGATTTATCCATCCCCTGGACAATTGCTGCCGGCGCAATGATGGCAACCACGGTTGGCGGCCCGATGGCGATACCGGTTGGATTGGGGGTCGGCCTTCTGGTCGGGCTGGTCAACGGCATGGGCGTGGCCTATCTGCGCATTCCATCAATGATCTTCACGCTGGGCGTCAACGCGGTCATGCGCGGCCTCATGGTGGCCCATACAGGTGGTTTTGCGCCACAGACGGCGGCAACAGACCTGATGCAATATCTGGCGGTCGGCAAGATTCTGGGTATTCCGGTTGCGCTCCTGGTCTGGGCCTTTGTCTCCATCCTTGTGATGCTCCTCCTTCAACGCACGGCGGTGGGCAAGAGCATCTATGCCATCGGCAACAAAGAGGCGGCTGCCTATCTGGCCGGCGTTCCGACAAAACTTGTGATCGTCAGCGCATTCTGTCTCTGCGGAATGTTGGCTGGATTGTCAGGCACGTTACTGGCCGGGTATTCCACCAAGGCCTATCAGGGCATGGGGGATGCCTACCTTCTCCCCGCGATTGCGGCTGTCGTCATCGGCGGGACACATATCCTGGGCGGAAGGGGGCGATATCTTGGCACTCTTGTGGGCGTCATCCTGATCGTTCTGCTCAATTCCGTCCTGTCGATCATGCAGATGCCGGAATCAGGGCGCCAGATCATTTACGGAAGCGTCATCATCATTATGCTTCTGGTTTATGGTCGCGGACGCAAGGTTACGAGTTAGGAGAGGTCAAAATGCTGACAGATGCATTTGAAGTAATCGACAAGAGATTTCTGCGCTACGCATTCCCGAATGTTCATCTTGAGACGCTTTATAAAGGCACCCGCTGGGCGGAGGGGCCTGCCTATTTCCCGGCCGGCAAATACCTGATCTGGTCTGACATCCCCAATGACCGGTTGATGCGATATGATGAAACGAATGGCGTCGTTTCGGAATTTATGAAACCGAGCCGCAACCAGAACGGACACACCGTCGATAGGGAAGGCCGTCTGGTTTCCTGCGAACATCGCGGTCGCTGTGTCAGTCGCGTTGAGATGGACGGATCAACCAAAATTCTGGCCGACAATTTTGAGGGCAAACGCCTCAACTCCCCCAATGATGTGGTCGTGAAGTCGGACGGGTCCATCTGGTTTACCGACCCGACCTACGGGATCGACAGCGAGTATGAAGGCGACAAGGCAGAGCCGGAAATTGACGGGTCCTATGTCTATCGAATTGACCCGGACACAGGGGCAATCACCCTTGTCATCTCGGATATGGTAAAGCCAAACGGCCTTGCCTTCTCGCCCGATGAGAGCGTGCTCTATGTTGCAGACACAGGCGCGACCCATGTCGAAAACGGCCCTCAACATATCCGGGCCTTTTCCGTCGGGGATGATAACAGCCTTTCGGGCGGTGAAATTTTTGCCACGAGCAATTGCGGCTTGTTCGACGGTTTCCGCGTCGACATGGACGGCAATATCTGGACCTCGGCCGGTGACGGCGTCCATTGCATCACCGCAGACGGTGATCTCATCGGCAAAATCCTGACCGGCGAAGTGGTCGCAAATGTCGAGTTCGGCGGCATCAAGCGCAACCGACTATTCATCTGTGCAACAACCACCCTCTTCGCCGTCTACCTCAACACAAAGGCCGCCTCGCGGCCTTAGGGACGAACGAAAAACCAAAACATGACACAGCATTAGCCATGGATCAGAGACGCTAGTAAAAAACCCAATGGGCACTGCTCAACCTCACACAACACGACACATATTACTCCCTGATCTCGCAGTATGATGTGAGCAACCTGAGTGCCGGGGCATCTTCTCCATAAAGAATTTGTTGAACAAGCATATTGTCTGATGCGGTGGGGTAAGCAACTTTCGTCACGCAAAGATCAAACGGAGTCCAGTAACCAGGGGCATTAGGTTTCGAGAGATTGCTCGCAATTCCAGTTGTTGCAGGTCCTTTTACCCCAATGCTTTGCATAATTATGCGAAGAAATTTAGCTCTGGACTCAAAGACTGAACCTTCAATCTCCATAAAGGATAAACCACCAAAATACTCCGACGCATCAGAATTCATAAAGTACACCGATAGCGTCCCATGCCGTTCCAACAAATCTCGGAGAGCAGGCGCAACTTCGCTGGAGATACCATCAATCCGCCGAATTACCTCATCTTTAGAAAGCTTATGGTAAACGATGAGCCGGATGTCTTCCCGCCCTTTTGAGTCGCTCAATTTTTTCGGTGACGGTAGAAACACGCTATTGGATTGCGCTTCGATTCCCACATCAACAAGATCTTGTTCCCAATCCGGTTTGTAGTATCCGTGCTCGACCAAAAATTGGTGCGCAAGCTTTGGCGGCAATCCAAAGGTTTCAACAACCATGGTGACATCCGCTTGAAGAGTCAGTGTGCCTTCCGACTCTTTTGCCCTTTCCAAGAGTTTCCAACCATCATCGTAAACAAGAAAAGCAACAGAGGGACTGGCACCCTTTGTAGCGCGCCTAACCGCCTCAAGCATTTCGATCGAAGACTCTAGCTTTGCGTCGCCATCCAAGCCATAGGGAGTCGCAAAGCTCAGCTGACTAAGCGTGCCAAGGGCTGACAATACACCGAGTAACGACATCAACACTTTCCAGTTAAATGTCCTCGAGATCGCCAATTTGTTTCTCCAGAATAGACCTATGTCAATTGAACCATCAGAACAAATAATATCGCCCCAAACAGAAGAATTAACGCCGCATTGGCCAGCAATAACAACCCATTATGAGTTGTCAGTCATTTTTGGAACCTCGATATGCGACTGTGTGAACAAAAAGGAATACGCTTAAGGAGAAGCTGCACGCCGCGACGCAAAGCAGCGGAAAAAACGATGCTTCCGGTTCATCAAGGTCTTGTAGCAAGAAAAATAAAATTGCTACCGAAAAGAAGAAAAACAACTTCTGAACTGTCTTGAGCGCATTGTTATTCGGAACATGAGGTCCGTTTATTTTTAGCAACACCAGCGACAAAATCCCAAAAAACGACCCTGAGAACGCGACCACGGACAAACACAATAGAAGAAGCGGATCAGTACTAAGTTCTTGAAAGTCACCTAGTGTTTTCAGCAGGTCATCCGAGTAGAAAGCCAGAAAAACCAGCAACAAGACATGAAACACTAAAAAGAAAACAATCAAACCTTGCGAACTTGGCAATTGCTCCCAATCAGAAAGACCGTCAAAAGCTTGCAGAGCCTGATGGCGCTCAAAACTCTTTTTAAAGTATTTCATTTAACACCACCGTAACCGCGAAGCCTTCCATCACAGCGTAAAACATAGCAGGAGTCACCACTACCTTAACAAGAACAATGGTGTTCAGCTTCGATTCTAGAAATTGTTCAAAAAAGCGGTTAAAAAACTTCAATCGATGTGACCGATAGGATCCATCACTTTCGGTATTGTGGAAGTTAGGGATCTGCGGAGACAGAACGTCCAGTCGTCAACTTGAGTTAATCCTAAGGACGTTTGGCATCGGTAAGAAAAATTGAACCCTTGACCCTCACGTTATGAGGTTTTCACACTGAATGCGAATTCAACAATTGGTGGACTGCGTACAACATCTGCCATTCAGGCCTCGCACCATCTAAATCTATTTCAAATGCACCCCCGTCATATACAAAATTTAGGTCGCAGAACTCTTTGGGCCGTTCGATTAGAGCCAGAATTCTATATCTAATTATTTTTGATAAAGCACGACGGACAAGCCGGCGGCACCCAAAAGAAACCCGGTCGTAAGCCCACCAAGATAAAAGGAGGTATAGATGATGTTTGAGGTCATATTGTCCAAATCCAACGGAGATGGGTTTCCAAGAACATCGTCATAGCCTCTGATCAAATGCATTACTAAACCTAGTGTAAAAATAAACACCATTATACCAACAGCATAGGTCGCGTGCAGACCGCCATTTTGTACAGATCGGAATTCATTGGCCCATATGTGAGAAAACGGAGCAAATAGGGAAAAGGCTAGAAGGTGCAACCAGAACACACTCGTTCTATGTCTCTCGTCTTGTAGATCGACTTCGAAGTCTTGATTGGAATGCACTCCAACTGCAAAATTATCCAGGAAAGACAGTTCTGGCGAGATCCATCTGACAGCTAAACCAAAGACCATAATTCCAATGGTAATAGTGTCCGACCATCTCAACCTTGGCTTTGATTTAATTCCTTCCACAACAAAACGGCGGGACGGGTTGTACCTGTAGAAGATAGCTATTACCAAACAGACAACCAGCGGAACAACTAACGTAAAGTAACCGCGCAAGAACAAGAAACCTAGCAAAACGACGGCGAAGCAGCTGCAACTCATAGATACGTTAAAAGAGCTCTGCTTCATCGAATTGGCTTCCTTATCTCAACAAGAGGGCGTGTCAAAGAGTTGCAGAACCTGAGAGCACGAGAACCTTTTTATACCAATACGCCGTTAGATATAGCCCTCTACAATAATCGCTACAGTTTGAAAACGTGCGACTTTTGTATCGTTCGAGACTCTTTTGCTTTTTTCTGTTTCAGAAAAAACTAATAAACAATGAGATGCAACATAAGGTTTAAAAAGACTAAGTTCAGTATCGTCGTTAGCTAGTTCGAAAAATTTACCGTGATTTGCACAAGTTGGGCTTCACCTCGGATCTGAGTATCTTGCGTTGACGAAAACAGCATTATCTAAGCGCGTGGAGGAAATCCACATAATTACAAAGCGCCTTGTAATTATGACTGGCGTCGTTGTGGCTTTAATCGCAGCAATATTTGGTATAACTTTCCTCACTGGGACCGAGCGTCTGATGATCACCTACCTCGCATTTACTTGCGGGATAATTGGCGGGTTTGCAAGCATTCAACAGCGCTTAAAACGTGTATCTGACGAAGAGCTTAACCTACTATGTGGGTCTTGGTTTCAACTAACTCTAATACCAGTTTTTGGTGGTGTTTTCGTGTTAGTTTTATACACGATTTTTGTTGCTGGTATTATGTCGGGACATATGTTTCGGTTATTTGAAATGCCAGAACCACCTGTCACTGGTGCAGACACAGAATGCATTGCTAGAGTTTTACGAGAAACATATCCAAAGACCGGCCAGGACTTGGCCAAAATGGCGTTTTGGTCTTTTGTTGCTGGGTTTTCCGAGAGGTTTGTTCCCCAAATAGTAACGAAGGTTACTCCAGATGAATCAAATCAATAGAACTGACCTACACTTACCCATTGGTCCAGTTTGAACGTTAGAGGATGGTTCATTCTAGGTCTATCTGCACGACTGCCTCCAGAGTGGGGGAGAGCGATATCCCAAGGCAGATGAGTGTTTGGCGCATCCGGATCTGTGTTCCGGAGTGATCTGATTTTGTCTGAATTTGGTGTGACTGTTCATCGAAGGCCTGGCAACAACCCATTCTCCCGCGGCTTAAGCCGAAGTACCATTGGCGTGATTGTGGCAACTGGGTTGGCTGTTTGGAGAGGGCGGGCTAAAAATATAGGGTTGCCCGGAAGAGGCACGAACCAGGGTGTTGCCAAGGATCCATGCTAACCTATACCTACGATATCCCGCTTCTCATCGCCTCCATCGCCATTTCTTTAATGGCGAGTTTCACCGGTTTAACGATTACCAAGGGAATATCGGCGCTTTCCGTCGCAAAACGTAAGACCGCTGTCGGGATGGGGGCGATTGTGATCGGCAGCGGGATTTGGTCCATGCATTTCGTTGCAATCCTGGCAATGGAGTTTCCCATCTCGGTCGCCTATGACCCCAGGCTGACGCTGGCTTCGGTGCTCATTGCCATATTGCTGGCCGGCTGCGCATTACTGCTCCTGCATTTTGCACCGCGCGGGACGATCACAATGATCGCGGCCGGGGGCCTTTTGGGGACAGGGATTCTGTCCATGCACATGATCGGAATGCTGGGAATACGCGGTTGCGGGGTATCACTCGCCGTCCCTCAACACCTTCTGGCGGCTCTGCTGGCGCTCGGCATGGGTGTTCTGGCCATCTGGGCGGCATACCGCGCCCGTACGCGTACGAATATTTTTTGGGGCACGCTTATTCTCGGCTTCTCAGTCGTTATCGTTCATTTTACCGCCATGCTGGGAACCGGTTTCGTCCGACTGCCCACAGGAGGCGCACTGACCCCATCGATTGAGAGTGGTGATCTGGCGATGATTGTAATCATCGCAGCCTTCATGATTTGCGGTGCTTTCCTGTTGTCTGCCGCCACATTCCTTGTGCCGCAGGACCACACCACAGAAAACCAGACTGACGACAGCCCGGATACCGAAACCAGCGAAGCGTTGCCTTCAGAATCAATGGTTTCAGATGATGGCTCTGTCACCGCACTCCGCCTCCCCTATGAGCAGGACCGAAAGACATTCTTCCTACCGGCGGACCACGTGGCCGCCATTCGGGCTGAAGGTCACTACACAATCCTTTACGCCCCGGAAGGGAAACACTTCTGTCCCTGGTCTATTTCTGATGCAGAAAAAAGGCTGCACGGTCAGAGCTTTATCCGCACTCATCGCTCCTATCTGGTGAACATCGATCAGGTCAGCGGTTTCGAGCGCCTCAAAGATAACGGGCGCTGCCTGCTTCACGGTATTGCCACGCTGGATGCTGTTCCTGTGAGCCGGGCAAGGGTGGATGCAGTCCGCAACGCATTAGGACTCTAAACCAGCCGTTTCGCATTTCGTGCAGGAGAGACGCATTTCATGAATTGCATACCCCCATCAGTGCGATGGGTTTGGCCGTCCTAAGTGTGACCCCTGATCATCTTGCCCCAGAAACAGGTGCACTCAAGAAATTCACCTGACAACAAAACTTTAGGGAGGATGACCGTGATACCAGGTAGGTTTGACTATCATCGGCCGGACAGTGTTGCAGCTGCAATTGCGATCCTGACCGAGCATGGAGACGCAGCCCGCGTCATTGCCGGCGGCCATAGTCTGGTCCCCATGATGAAACTGCGCATGGCTGATTTCGACCATATAATCGACCTTCAGGCCATTGACGCGATGAAGGGGATCGAAGTTGTCGACGGGACAGTGCGCATCGGCGCAATGACCACCCAGCACGAGCTGCTCACAAGTGAGGCCATCAAGCAGGCTGCACCATTGCTGCATGAAGCCGCCCTTCAAATTGCAGATCCGCAGGTTCGCTACATGGGCACCGTCGGCGGTAACGTGGCCAATGGTGATCCAGGCAACGATATGCCCGGTCTGATGCAATGCCTGGATGCGACATTCACACTGACAGGCCCGGATGCAAGCCGGCAAGTTGCAGCACGGGAGTATTACGAGGCCGCCTATTTCACATCCCGCGAGGATGATGAGATCCTGACTGACATCCATTTCCCGGCACCTGCAGCTGGAACCGGGTATGCCTATGAAAAGCAGAAGCGGAAGATCGGCGACTATGCCACCGCGGCGGCTGCAGTCCTGGTCGGGCCCTCTGGGGCGTCTATTGCCATGACGAACCTGTCCGATACGCCAATCTGGTCGGAAGAAGCAGGTTCGGCCCTGGCATCCGGCGATGTAGACGGAGCGGTTGCCGCAGCGCTGGCCGCGATCGACCCGACCGAAGACAATCGCGGTCCAGTTGAGTTTAAGAAACATGTGGCCGGCGTCATTCTGCGCCGTGCGATTGAGCGCGCCCAAACCCGCGCTGCCTGAGGAAAGAGACAATGAGCAACAAAATACATGTCAAAATGACAGTGAATGGTCGCGCGGTGGAAGCGCTGGCCGAGCCCCGTCAGCTGCTGATCCATCATTTGCGGGAGGAAATGAACATCACCGGTCCGCATATCGGATGTGAAACGTCCCATTGCGGGGCGTGCACCGTTGATATGGACGGTAAATCCATCAAATCCTGCACCGTCTTTGTCGCGCAGGCGGATGGCGCCGACATCACCACTGTCGAGGGGCTGGTCAATGCGGACGGGTCACTGGGTGTGATCCAGGAAATGTTCCGCGAACATCACGGACTTCAGTGCGGTTTCTGCACCCCGGGCATGATTACCCGGGCGCATCGTCTGCTTCAGGAGATCCCGAACCCGACAGAAGAAGAAGTTCGTTTCGGTATGGCGGGTAACCTGTGCCGCTGCACCGGTTATCAGAATATTGTTAAGTCGATCATGGCCGCGGCCGCGACATTGAACGCTCAGAAGGAGGCCGCAGAATGACCGATACAATCGAAAAACCGGAAGTCCGCGCCAAAGCCCTGAAAGGTCTTGGGTCGTCCCGCAAGCGTGTCGAAGACGTGCGGTTCACCCAGGGCAAAGGCAACTATGTCGACGATATCAAGATGGACGGCATGCTGTTCGGCGATTTTGTCCGCTCCCCCTATGCTCATGCGCGGGTGGTCAGCGTCGACAAGGAAGCGGCTCTGGCTCTGCCCGGCGTATTGGCCGTCCTGACCGCAGAAGATCTGGCCCCGCTTGGTCTGCACTGGATGCCGACCCTGGCCGGCGACAAGCAAATGGTACTCGCTGACGGCAAGGTACTGTTTCAAGGTCAGGAAGTCGCTTTTGTCGTTGCTGAAGACCGTTATATCGCAGCCGACGCGGTTGAGCTGATCGAAGTGGAATATGAAGAACTTCCGGTCGTCGTTGATCCGTTCAAAGCGCTGGAAGCAGATGCCCCCGTTTTGCGGGAAGACATTGCCGATCAAACCGAGGGCGCGCATGGTCCACGCAAGCACCACAACCACATCTTCACCTGGGAACAGGGGGATAAGGATGCGACCGAGGCCGTCCTGTCGTCAGCGGATGTTGTGGCTGAAGAGATGGTTTATTACCACCGTACGCATCCCTGCCCGCTGGAAACATGTGGTGCCGTCGCATCCATGGACAAGGTGACCGGCAAGCTGACCCTGCACGGCACGTTCCAGGCACCCCACGCAGTGCGGACTGTCGCATCACTAATTTCCGGCATTGCGGAACATAATATCCGCGTAATCTCGCCGGACATCGGCGGTGGTTTCGGCAATAAGGTTGGCGTTTATCCGGGTTATGTCTGCGCCATCGTGGCGTCCATCGTCACCGGCAAACCTGTGAAATGGGTCGAGGACCGGATGGAAAACCTGATGTCGACGGCTTTTGCCCGGGACTATTGGATGCAGGGCAAGATCGCGGCGACCAAGGAAGGCAAGATCACAGGTCTTTGGTGCCACACGACTGCTGATCATGGCGGATTCGATGCCTGTGCAGACCCAACCAAGTTCCCTGCTGGGTTCATGAACATCTGCACCGGATCCTATGATATCCCGACGGCATATCTGGCCGTTGATGGTGTCTATACGAACAAAGCACCGGGTGGTGTTGCCTATCGCTGTTCGTTCCGGGTTACCGAGGCGGCGTATTTCATTGAACGGATGATCGAAATCCTCGCCATCAAGCTCGATATGGACGCCGCGGAACTGCGACGGATCAACTTTATCAGCAAAGAACAGTTCCCCTACAACTCGGCGCTCGGCTGGGAATATGACAGCGGCGACTATCACACCGCCTGGGACAAAGCTTTGAAAGCGGTTGATTATGACGCGCTTCGCAAGGAACAAGCCGAGCGGGTCGAAGCCTTCAAACGAGGTGAGACACGCAAATTGATGGGCGTCGGCCTGACACATTTCACGGAAATCGTCGGCGCAGGCCCGGTCAAGAATTGTGACATTCTTGGTCTTGGTATGTTCGACAGCTGCGAAATCCGGATCCATCCGACAGGCTCGGCGATTGCGCGGTTGGGAACAATCAGCCAGGGACAAGGCCATGCCACAACCTTTGCCCAGATCCTGGCGACAGAGATCGGCATTTCAGCGGACGACATCACCGTTGAAGAGGGAGACACCGATACGGCACCCTATGGACTCGGCACCTATGGTTCACGATCAACACCGGTTGCGGGCGCCGCAACCGCTATGGCCGGCCGTAAAATCCGTGCGAAGGCCCAGATGATTGCAGCCTACCTGCTGGAAGTGCATGACGACGATGTTGAATTCGATGTCGATCGGTTTGCGGTCAAGGGCGCACCTGAACGGTTCAAGACCATGAAGGAAATCGCCTTTGCCGCTTACAATCAGGCGATCCCCGGGATCGAACCTGGTCTGGAGGCTGTGTCCTATTACGACCCGCCGAACATGACCTATCCGTTCGGGGCCTATATCTGCGTCGTGGATGTCGAAGTGGATACCGGTGTTACCGATATCCGTCGCTTCTATGCACTGGACGACTGCGGCACACGGATCAATCCGATGATCATCGAAGGGCAGGTCCATGGCGGTTTGACAGAGGCGCTCGCCATCGCGATGGGTCAGGAAATCGCCTATGATGACATGGGCAATATCAAGACCGGGACCTTGATGGACTTCTTCATCCCGACCACATGGGAAACGCCGAATTACGAGACGGACTACACCACGACACCGAGCCCGCATCATCCGATCGGCGCAAAGGGCGTGGGCGAAAGCCCGAATGTCGGCGGGGTCCCCTGTTTCTCCAACGCGGTGCATGATGCCTTCAGGGCTTTTGGCCTGACCCAGAGCCATATGCCGCATGATCACTGGCGGGTCTGGAAGACAGCCAATGATCTGGGGCTGCACGGATAATCGATGAGGCACGGGGCGGCAGGCCTTTCTGTCGCCCCATCCCCTCTGGGTTACGAAGAGATGACCTGGACAGACTTAAAAGATCAAATGGCAACGGCCGGCTACGTTGCATCCGATGAATTGGCAATGGCCCTGCATCTGTCGATTTCGCAAGGGCGCCCCCTTTTGCTTGAAGGGGCGGCAGGTGTTGGCAAGACCCAGGTTGCTAAAACAATCGCCGGTATCCGCGGCGCAAAGCTGATCCGCCTGCAATGCTATGAAGGCCTGGATGCCTCTTCCGCCATTTACGAATGGAACTATCAGCGCCAGTTGCTGGCCATTCGGGCCACATCGGAAACGGGTCAGGGAATCGATAAAGTCGAAGATGAGATTTTTTCTGAAAAGTACCTCCTTGAACGGCCCTTGCTGGAAGCAATCCGACAGAACGATTCCCCCGTTTTGCTGATTGATGAAGTCGACCGCGCGGATGAGGAATTTGAAGCCTACCTGCTTGAAATCCTCTCTGACTTTCAGATTTCCATTCCGGAACTCGGCACCATCAACGCCGTGTCGCGCCCGCTGGTTGTTTTGACAGCCAATGGGACACGCGATCTGTCGGACGCGCTGCGCAGACGGTGCTTTTATAGCTTTGTGGGATATCCGGACCGCAAGACGGAGCTGGCCATCCTTGCCGCGCGATGCCCTGATATTGATGACCATCTGGCATTGCAAATCGTTTCCTTCGTACAGGACCTTCGCAAGGAAGATCTGGAGAAAACCCCCGGCATTGCAGAAATGCTCGACTGGGCCACAGCAATCGCGGGTCTTGGTGTGAACGATATCACGGACAATCCAGCGGCTCTTCAGGCGACCATGGTCTGCCTGCTGAAGACAGAGGCCGACAGTGCCGCCATTACATCCGAGGTAACCCAACGTCTCGCCGGGAAGGCGGCATAATGCAAGTCACGAAATTTCCGACACGCGCGGCCGGCGTTTCCGACCGGATGGCTGATTTCATGGCACATCTGCGTCTTAACGGTTTCCGCATCGGTGTGCAGGAAACCGAGCAGGCGTTGCTGGCCATTGCCGATTGCGGGCGTCCCACGATGCGGAATGTGCGCCTTGCCACCAAGTCGGTCTGTACGGGTTCGGCGCATACCTTCGCACGGTTTGACGATCTGTTCGATGCATTCTGGAAAAATGGTGGTCGTGTCCGAAACAAAGACAGACAGACACCACCCAGGAAACAGACACCCGATGTGCCGGGCATGCATTCATCTTTACGCGCCTGGCAGGACAAGACCGGTCTGGAAGAAAGTGGGGAACCGGACGAGCCTGAAGATGGGGCCGAAGAACAAGACGCAAACGGCCACGGCACGGGAGAACTGATCGCCTCGCGTCAGCGCCAGATGCGGGATACAGACCTTCGCCAGTTCGCGTCGCCTGAGTTATTTCGAGAGGCAGAGATACTCGCGGAACAATTGGGAAAAGCCATGCGGCACCGTCGGTCGCGTCGTCTGAGAAAGTCGAAAAGCGGTTCGCGGCTCGATCTGCGCAAGATGATCCGGCGCAGTCTGGCCTATGGCGGCGAACCGATGGAAGTGTTTCGCCGACACAATCCGCGTCGCCCCTCAGAGCTTGTTATTCTTCTTGACGCGTCCGGATCCATGACCCTCTACGCAAAGATCTTCCTGGCATTCCTCCGCGGATTTGTGACGACACGGCAGCGTACCGAGGCGTTCCTGTTCCACACCCGTCTGGTACGCATCAGTGATGCTTTGCGGGATAAGGACAGTTTGCGGGCACTGAACCGGTTGTCACTGCTTGCCAACGGGTTTGGCGGTGGTACGCAGATCGGTTCCAGCCTTGCTCATTTCAACAAGAGCTTCGCCGCTCAATCCGTGAATGGACGCAGCATCGTCCTGATCATCTCGGACGGATACGACACCGACCCCCCCGCCCTGATCCAGGCCGAACTGATCAAATTGCGCAAACGGGGGTGCCGCCTGATATGGGTTAATCCGCTCAAAGGATGGCGCGGTTACGAGGCCGTTGCCGGTGCGATGACCGCGGCTCTTCCGCATGTCGATCTATTCGCAAGCGCGTCCACCCTTGGCGATCTTGCGGACCTGGAACCTCATCTGGCACGGCTTTAGGAAGAACCACAATGTCATCGAACACAGATATTCTGGACGAAGTCGCAAACCTGAAAGCAGGCGGCAAACCATTTGCCCTGGCCACCGTCATTCGGACGATTTCCGTCACGGCTGCAAAAGCAGGGGCAAAGGCGATTATCAGTTCTGACGGCACAATTTCCAGCGGCTGGATTGGCGGCGGTTGCGCCCGTGCCGCTGTCCTGAACGCGGCGCGCCAGGCAATTTCGGACGGCGAGCCCCGTATGGTCTCAATCCAGCCGGAAGATCTACTGAAGGATGCCGGTGTTGAGGCTGGTGAAACAAAGGCCGGTATCCGGTATGCCCGCAACATGTGCCCTAGTCAGGGAACCATGGACGTGTTTGTTGAACCGGTTCTTCCCAAACCAGCTCTGCTCATCTTCGGGGCAAGCCCCGTTGCCCACGCCGTATCACAGGTGGGTTCAAGATACGATTTTGACTGCATTGTCGTCGCAGCACAGGAACATCATGGCAGTTTTCCGGACAGCTGTGCTTTGATGGATACTGTGGAGCCGGATCAATTTCAGGCACGGCCGGTTTATATCGTCGTCTCGACACAGGGCAATGGTGACGAGAAAGCCTTGACCGCAGCATTGGAGATCGATGCTGCCTATGTCGGCTTTGTAGGTAGCCGCCGAAAAGCTGACAGTCTGCGTGCAAAGCTCACCGAGAAGGGCATGAAGGCAGATTGTCTGGACAGGATCATCGCTCCAGCCGGTCTTGATATCGGGGCAATCCTTCCAGATGAAATCGCCCTTTCCATACTTGCGCAGATCATCCAGGTCCGCCGCCGTGATCAGCGGGATCTCGAAGGCACAACACAAAAATCCCAGATACAGGAATAGAGAAAATCATGGAACTGACGGACGAGATCAGAATAAGTGCGCCAAGAGAGGTCGTGTACGCCGCTCTGAACGATGTAGAAATCCTCAAGAACTGTATTTCAGGCTGCCAGGAGATCATAAAACACTCTGATCAGGATCTGGAAGCAAAGGTACAATTGAAAGTCGGTCCCGTAAAAGCAACATTCGGCGGCAAGGTAACGCTGGACACATCTAACGCGCCTGCGGGCTATTCATTGACCGGAGAGGGTAGTGGTGGCCCGGCCGGTTTTGCTAAGGGCGGCGCTGATGTCGAACTTTTGGAGGAAGGCGACGAGACAATTCTGCGCTACACCGCCAAAGCCGATGTCGGGGGCAAGATCGCACAATTGGGCAGCCGACTGATTGATTCAACGGCCAAACGCCTCTCTGGACAATTCTTCACTAAGTTTTCCGAAGAAGTCATTGCCCGTCAGACAGAAGCCACCGACCCTGATGCCGCGGTTGAGGCCGAGATCGATACAGCGACTGTAGCTCAACCTGCTACACAGCCCTCCACACCAGATGTTCCCCCTGAAACACCGTCAAGTAAGGGAGTATCTCCGATGGTATGGATCGGTATCGGTGTAGCGGCACTGGCCATTGTCATCTTTTTGGCCACGAACTGATTTTTTTATTCCTTTAACCCGAGCGGAAGACCCATTTTATGGGACTGTTGGCCCGTATTCTGGACGAGACGATGTCCCCAAAGCAAAACGCCGCCAGGTTTTCTGACGGCGGTCGGATCTTGTTGGTTGCGGGGACACGCAAGCACCTTTATCGAACAAATTTAGAAATGGGCGAAGGTTAGATAGAGAAAACCTAGGTCATGGACTCATAAACGGGTAATGCACGAAACCAATCTGCTGATGCCCCAAAAGCAGACGGGATATGTCGAGGCAGGGAAAGTCGTAGTCTGATCCAATGCAGACGTTGCCGTCCCATCGCTTTTTGGAAAGCTCGTAGTTGAACGAACGACCGGGCATTGACCCAACTCGGGCGACAAGAATGTTCGCTGCGGAAACGCTGACTGCATTTCCCAAGGAGGCGTTGTCCATTCACGGCATACAAACAGAATTCGTGATAACACGGTCCTTTGTTCGCAGCGGGGCGGTCGCTGCCGGCCACGGTTTCAGTTCATCAATTCAAAGTCGCTTCATCATCGTTGGCGAGATGAAATGATGTTGGAAATGGAAGCGGTTAAAAAAAGCCGAAGAGACAGCACGGAATCAGTGAGCGGAGGCTGTCCAGTTGAATCATTATTGTTTCCGCTCGAATCCACGAGCCAGCTGGCTCAAATTCTTCACCCTCTCATTACGTCAAAGAGATGGTCGGAGTGGAAAGATTCGAACTTGCGGCCCCTGCCTTCCGAGAGTAGCTAGATGAGAATTACTAACCTGTAATTTCATTTATCTTCAGCTGCTTAGCATTTTTGCATCAACCTTTTTTCTTACGTATGTGGTTGGTTTGAGGTCGGTTTTTGGTTCAAGTTGGCATTATCTGGCAACGAGATGACAACCTGATCCTCATAGCCTTAATGACATGCTTCTCAATCGGTCATGAGTTTGGAAGACTCAAACCGTGATGCCAGCAACTTCGGTTCTGCGCGGAGAAGCGGACGTCTTGGCCGACCCGAGGCAATGCAGAGGTCTGACGTAAACAGAAGCCACACGGAAGGCCTCAGGTAACAGCCAAGGCTATACCGCAAATTTGGCGGCTTTTATTGACGGGATTTGGGTCCGCTGAAACCGGAGTGGCGGCAATACTGTGTTTGGAAAACCAATCCGAGATATTTTGGAGGTATACCTGCTACGCCAACTACTCCGGCTCAAAAATGCGCACAATTGGTGATCTGTTCGTCGCAACGGCGGCCCGTTTCATGCCATGGGAATTGAAAGGCATGGCGATGTTGCCGTCGCGGTCGACCGCGATCAGGCCGCCGTCACCGCCTAGATCGCCGATCTCGCCAAGAACAGCACGGCAGGCAGCGTCCAGACTCACGCCGCCATAGGCCATGCGAGCGGCTACACTATGGGTGGCGGCGGTGCGCATGAAATGCTCGCCCGTGCCGGTTGCTGACACTGCCACCCTCTCGTCCGCCCAAGTGCCGGATCCGATCAACGGTGTGTCCCCAACCCGGCCTGCACGCTTATTGAAGATTCCACCGGTCGAGGTCGCCGCCGCTAAGCCACCGCCTTCGTCCAGGGCTACTGCTCCCACCGTGCCGTGCCCGTTGCTGTTCTTTGCGCCGTCTGGCGGCAGGTGGTTCTCATAATCCCGGTAATAGACTGCCGGTTCGTCCACCGTTTCCAGCCCGTGCTGCCGGACAAAGGCATCTGCGCCCCGGCCCGCTAGCATAACGTGCTTACCGTCTTCCATAACCGCCCGGGCTGCGGCGATAGGGTGGACAACGCCGCTGAGACAGGCAACTGCACCGGCCCGTTGACCATCCCCAACCATCAGGCTGGCATCCAGTTCTACATCACCCGACTGGTTCGGCGCGCTGCCCTTGCCGGCCACATAGAGGCCCGAGGCTTCCATTTCCATGACCACGGCGCAGACTGTGTCGAGCGCGCTTGCACCGCTGGCCAGCATGACGGCGCCGCGCCGGATCAGTGTGGCCAGATGCGGCCGCTGAGCCGTATAGTCTTTCGCCGGGTTTGCACCCGCGCCGCCATGTATCACCAATGCGTAGGCCATCTACGCCTTCCCCAGTCTTGAGCTTGCGTAGATGGTATCGAGTTTCACACAAGAACAAAACGCCATCTGGATCTCGTCTCAACCGGAATCGGTCGTAGGCGGATATACGCTGCGATCAACCTACGCAGACCGTGCGCGCCGACGTTTCCGACCACGGGCGGGTTCAGCCGTTTCGCGCTCCTCAGAAGCGTTCAGCAGATCACTACTATTGCCAGTGAGCGGCCCCAGTAGCTCGACCACCTTTTCAATCGACGGCCGGTCGCTGCGCCCTCGGGTTACCAAGGCCGTCCGCATGGCACGTACATGCTCCGGCGTGGTTCCGCAGCATCCGCCGATGATCCGGGCCCCGGCATCACGCGCCAGCACCGCATAGTCGGCCATAAGTTCCGGTGTCCCGTTGTATCGGATCTCGCCATCGATGTAGACCGGGATGCCCGCATTGGCCTTGGCGATGATCACATCATCCGGCTTAGACACGCCTTCCAGGCTCAACAAGCTGACCATCAGATCCGAAGCCCCTGTACCGCAATTGCCACCATAGGCGACCGGATCATGGTGCGAACTATGAGCCAGGCCCGCAAGATCGCTGGCGGTGATGCCCATCATGGTGCGGCCGTTGGTGTCGAACGACAGAGTACACACTGCTTTCAGCCCCAGCTGATCGGCAGCGGTCAAGGCGGCGGCTGTCTCTTCCTTGCTGGACATGGTTTCGATCCAAACCACATCGACGCCGCCTTCTTTCAAGCCCTCCATTTGGGTCGCAAAAGCGGATACCGCCCCTTCAATCGACAATGGGCCTAGCGGCTGTATCAAATCCCCGGTGGGTCCAACGGATCCAGCACAAACGATTGGACGCCCGCTGCCAAAGGCTGCGATCTCCTCGTTCAAAAGGCGCGCCGCGGCGACGTTGATCTCGTGGACACGGTCGTCGGCTCCGTGCAGTTTCAATCGATTGGCCGTCGCCCCAAACGTGTTCGTCAGCACGATGTCACTGCCAGCGTCGATGAATGAGCGGTAATGCGCCCGGATCTTGGCAGGTTCATCCAAATTCCAGAGTTCCGGTGCGTCACCATGGGCCAGCCCCATAGCAAACAGATTGGTCCCGGTAGCGCCGTCGGCCAAGAGCCAGTCGCGTTTAGTGAGGAGCGATTCGAGCAAAGAAGTCATTTGTTTATACCTCTCAAAGGTCTCGGCGACGCCGCAGCATCAACGTTCGCCGAGAGTGTCATGATCTGAAGAGAATATCGTGTTTCACGGCACCGCCTATTCATGGTCAGTGTCCTTTTCGTACAGGTTCCGGGATCGAACGCGCGAACCAGAAGGCAACCGGGGGATCGCCACCTGAAACGATCGAGGTCTCAATGTCGACATATGCGTTCTCTGACAGCCAACCACGAACGTCTTCATCCGCGAATCCCAACCAACGGTGACCCTGGAACTGCATGAGGTCGTGCCGGTCGTGCGGCAAGAAATCGACAAGCATCAAATGGCCACCTGGCCGCAACACGCGACCGCACTCTTTGATGACGTCTTGCGGGTCGTCAGCGTAGTGCAGGGCCAGATGCACGGAGACGGAATCGAATGAACCGCTTTCAAACGGAAGCTCCCGCATATCTGCTTGGCGGACTTGGCAATGCGGAAGCTTCTCATTGTGAATGGCAGCCCGCGCTGCGAGCAGCATCTCACGCGATGTGTCGATGCCCACGCCTTCATCGATCAAGTTGGAAAGGACACGCAGCACATGCCCAGTGCCGGTGCCGATGTCGAGCAGGTTGCCTGGGTTGATATGCTCCAACTTCTCGCGAAGCATGGTATCGATCGTATCCGCATCGATCAGGTCCCGGCGCAACTGATCCCATTGGTCGGAGTATTTGCGGAAATAGCTTCGCGCTTGGACTTCCCATGTCTTTGTGATGCGGGCAAGCCTTGTCAGATCAGCCGAGTGAACCGGATCTGAGGGATCGATTTGATCCACGGCTTCGCGAATGAATCCCGACACCGGTCCATTTCGGACCGCACGAAACCATACCGATTGGCCTTCTTGGTGCCGCTCCAATACACCGGCTTCATGCATCAGTCTCAAATGACGGGAGACCCGGGGCTGACTCTGCTCGAGGATGTCTACCAAGTCGCCAACAGATAACTCTCCATGCGAACAGAGCAACAGAATTCGCAGGCGCGTATGCTCAGCAATGGCGCGCAGAATTTCTAGCGTGATCGCCAATGATGTGTTTGACTGATTCATCAAGTTTTTTTTATATAAAAAATTCTTTATGTCAATGAGTTTTGTGTCTTACCTTCCGAGACTCCTTAGGCCAGCTGAGCGGTGGCCCCGTAAGTTGATTGGAAAGAGGAACCTCAGCAGGCCTTTCCCGCCAAGGCGAGTGCCGCAAGCAGTTGGCCTCTTTACGGAGTGCCGCGAGGCAATTGCTGGCTTCAAGGTCTGTGCATTTGGCTTGTTGCGCTCCACCGATGCGACAGGCGTTGTTTTCGCTTGGCCGTGGCGTCCATCCGATGCATGTCGGCCATGCAGGATCGTTATACCAACCACCGCGCCAGTTCGTTTATTCTGACGTTTGACCGACGAGTTTGTTTTTTCTAAAGGTCTCTTGGGCTCGTGCGCCGGAATGGGAAGGTACTCGATCATGATCATGCACATGACTCTCGGTAGTAATGATCTTGAGAAAGCCGCGTCTTTCTACGATGCTGTGATGCCGACCATTCGGCACGCCCGTGTGCCGATCAACCTGGACAACTTTCTTGCTTACGCACCGATTTCAGGCGTGAGCAGCGGAGACGCCATCGGTCAGGTCGATAAGACAGGGCGGATTGCGCCGTTCTTGTGTATATGCCGACCATATGACGGCCAACCGGCAAGCCATGGCAACGGTCTTCACATTGCGTGGGTGGCGGCGGATAAGGCAGCGGTAGAAGCCTTTCATGCAACCGCTCTCGCTCACGGCGGCAGCGACGAGGGCCTGCCCGGTTACCGCCCCCACTACAGCGCGGATTACTTTGGCGCCTATGTTCGCGATCCGGATGGAAACAAGATTCAAGCCGTGTTCTATGAGAACGGCCGGAAGGCGGGACCGGGCGGGACGATCCTGTCCCACGTGGTCCTTCCCTTTGACGACTTGAAGGCGGGTCTGGCCTTCTGTGAACCTGTCTTCGCGACGTTGGGCCTCGAACGGCTGCATAGCAGTGAAAGTCCGGGGCAGGATTACGCTTTTTCCCACGGTGGCGCGGAACTCCCGGTTGTCTTTGTCCAGCGGCCCTTTGACGGCAAACTGGTGGCCCGTGGAAATGGCCAGCATGTCTCCTTCTTGGCGGAGACGAGTGGAATGGTCGACGATTTCTACGAAACCGCGCTCGCTCTTGGTGCCAGGGATGACGGACCGCCGGGCATCCGCCCTGCCTACACCCAGCCCTACTATGCCGCCTATATCCGCGACCCAGCTGGCACGAAGATCCAGGCTGTATGCAAGACAGGGCTTTAGGGTTTGGATTCTCTCTCTCGCTGCCTCCTGTTCGTTTCGTCAAAACAAGAGGTCTCAGACAGACCAGTCAGTCTATGATAAACCCGGAACGCGCAAGAGTGGGTACTCAGTCTTAGTCGATTGCCGGCGCATCAAGCTCAGGATAGTGACGGAATATGCCGAGTTCGTTGAAAGGTATCCGTCGGTCGGATGCCAGATAGGCCGCTATATTTGGCCGTTCACGAACACGATCGCGCAATGTGAACACATAGGGATAATCACTCCGAAAAGTACCAACCGCGTTCGGAAATGCATACTCCAAGCCGGTCACGACCTGAAACAGCGACAGGTCCGCATGTGAACAGTTCGCGCCGACAAGCCAATGCCCCTTCGAATCTGCGTTGAGAGAAAGCACTCGTTCAAAGTAGCCCAAGAACCTTGGCAGGCGTTCTTCTCGAAACACCGCTGAGCGCCGCTGTGCCTCCGCCATTTGGTCCTCGTAGTACAGAGATCCTGCAATCGGGTGATGGGTGTCGTGAATTTCAACCACGAAGTCGGTGAGCGTGAGTTGTAAGTGCTGTGCCTGCCACCGCGTCGCCCCGTCCGGGGCAAGTCCATGCCGTTCGCCGATATACGCACAGATTGTGGCCGTCTGGCTGATATATAGCTCAACCGTGTTGCAAGACTGGGGGCGCAAGGGATGGTGTATCGATATCGTCGCGCGCTAACAGATCCAAAAGAACATGCGCTCCATCGGCTCCATTACCTGCGAGCCTGGCCACGTCCTCGTACTGAACGCCCACGTCTTCAAGAACGAGGCGAACAAACTCGCCACGCCCCTGGATCTCTGGCCAGTAGTATAAGCGGTACTCGATCTGTGCCATGGCGGTTCACCCCTATTTATCTAGTGAAAAACTGAAAGGACAACTATGCCCGGAAATCCTTCGCTAACACTATGTCATCATCGGGCTTGGAATGACCAGTGAGTGTTCGAACTGGTCGTATGGCCAGAAAACTATGCTGACATAGAAAGTGATAGACAAATCTCCATTGGTCACGTTAACCGCTCGGGAGCGGAACCGTTCTCAAGACCGGTTTAGTGTCCGCATTCGACTTGATACCGAGATCGACCCAGTATCGAATGGACCGATCTCCAATTTGAGGAAGGCGTCGTCGGAATATTTCACGTCGGTATTCTTCTATCCGTCGCGTCTGCAAAGTGCTCCTCTTCGAACGCTTGTGGTGCCGTTTCGCCTGCCCGGTGGGACGGATAATTGGGAAGCCGGTGAGATGCCGGCGCTGCCCCCGCAACGGTAAGAAGGGCACGGTCGCGGCAACAGGCCATTGGGAAATGTCCCGAGAAGGCGCCGCGGTCGGCATAAGCCACCCTTCGAGCCCGGAAACCAGCCCAGGCAGAGTTTTGCTTGTGGATCGCGGGTGGCGATCATGAGGCAACGTGAGACGTGGGTCGGTGGCGTAGACCGTCCGGCGTCCGCTACCCTCTGACATCACCGGCGGCCATGCCACTGCGGTTCGGTGCTTCGTGCGCCCGAACGGACCATGGAGACCGGGTATGAATGCGACTTTTCTTGTTCAAAAATTTCTTTCCGCACGCCTGCCGGGGCATTCCCTGCCCCAGGCTCTGTACAACGATCAGAGTGTCTTCGATCTGGAGATGGAGGTCCTGTTCGGGAATGAATGGCTGTTCGCCGGCCACGACTGCGAGATTCCAGAGCCGGGCGACTTCATGGTTCATCGGATCGGCAACCTCGAATCCATCATTGTGCGTGGCGAGGGTGGCTCAATCCGGGCATTCCACAATACTTGCAGAAATCGTGGTTCGAGAATTTGCAGGGAAGAACGCGGCACCGCGAACCGTCTCGTTTGCCCCTATCACCAATGGACCTACGATCTGGACGGGCGGCTTCTGTTCGCGCGCGAAATGGGGCCGGACTTCGACCCGTCGCGTTACCCGCTGAAACCTGTCGGTTGCGAGAGTGTTGGCGGCTATGTCTTCGTCTGCTACGCGGAAAACCCTCCGGACTTCTCGGCGGTTCGCGCACAGATCGAACCCTATATGAGGCCGCATCGCCTGGATCAGGCCAAGGTCGCCTGGCAGTCGAGCATTATCGAGAAAGGGAACTGGAAGCTCGTCTGGCAGAACAACCGGGAATGCTATCATTGCTCAGGCTCGCACCCTGAACTCTGCCGCACCTTCACGGATGCCCCAACCGTAACCGGCATTGAGAACAGCGAAAGCGACTCGCTCCTGCAAACCCATTGGGACCGGTGCGAAGCGGCGGGACTGCCCAGCGCCTTTTATCTTGACCCAAACGGCCAATACCGCGTCATGCGCACGCCGCTACTGCGGGATACGGAGAGCTTCACGATGTCGGGCCGCCCGGCATCGGCCAAGCCGTTGGGTGCGATCCGTGAAAACCGGATCGGCTCCATGTTGCTTTACCATTACCCAACAACGTGGAATCACCTGCTACGAGACCACGCACTTTCCTTCCAGGTTACGCCGATCGGGCCGCAGGAAACACGGGTCACGACGAAATGGCTGGTCCACAAGGATGCCGTAGAAGGCGTCGATTACGACCTCTCAACCTTAACCGAGGTGTGGAACGCCACCAACGATCAGGACCGTCTGCTGGTTGAACAAAACCAGCTCGGTGTGAACTGCCCTGCCTACGAACCCGGTCCCTATTCCCCGATCCACGAGAACGGTGTCAGCCAATTTGTCGATTGGTACTGCGCCGCACTGAGTCACCGCCTCGGCGAAGTCGAACCGCTCGCGGAAGTTGGGTGAGATGACGATGCGGTTGACCAAATTCCGGGCGTTGGACGAACGCGCCCATTGGACGGATGCTCAGGAACTTGAATGTGTGATGGTGGTACCTGAAGCCCCCGATGTAAAATCGTTTTGCTTCAAGACGGCCGATGACAGCTGGTTCCGCTATATGCCGGGCCAGTTCATTACGCTGGAGCTTCCGGTCAACGGTGAGAAACTGCTGAGAACCTACACGATGTCATCCTCGCCATCTCGGCCACTGTCGATTTCGGTGACGGTAAAAGCCCAGAAGGACAGCATCGGCACGCGCTGGATGTTGGATACGCTGAAGGTCGGCGACAGGCTGAAAGCTTTTGGGCCGGGCGGGATCTTCAGCTTCATGCAGTATCCGGCGGAGCGGTTCCTGTTCATCGCGGCGGGATCCGGCATCACCCCGATGATGTCGATGACCCGTTGGCTCTTGGACAATGGCGAACACACGGATATCGCGGTGATCAACTGCGCGCGCCGTCCGTCCGAGCTTCTGTTCGCCAACGAGCTGCGCCGGATGGCGCAGAGGGTGCCTGATATCAAACTGTCCTTCGTTGTCGAGGAAGACGATCCCTACGCTGCCTCGGCCGGATACAAGGGCCGCCTGAACCAACTGATGCTTGAACTGATGGCCCCGGACTACATGGAGCGCGAGGTGTTCTGTTGCGGTCCGGCCCCCTTCATGCAGACCGTGCGGAACGTTCTGAATGCGGCGTTCTTCGACATGGCGCATTATCACGAGGAGAGCTTCCAAGCTCCAATCCGCGATGAAGAACAGATTCCGGAACATGACGATGTGGTGCCGGATCAGGAAACCGACGCGACCATCCGGTTCTCGATATCCGGCCTGGAAGCCGACTGCAGGGAAACGGATACGGTCTTGGAGGTCGCCCGCGCCAACGGGCTCAATATCCCGTCCGCCTGCCAGTTCGGCGTCTGCGGCACCTGCAAGGTCCGCAAGACAGAAGGCGACGTGCACATGGTGCACAACGGCGGAATCTCGGACCGGGAAATTGCCCAGGGCTACGTTCTGGCCTGTTGTTCACGCCCAATCGGCGCCATTGAAGTCGAGGTGTAGCTATGGAACCGATGCAATGCGTCGAGTGCAGGCGCCGGGCAAATAAGGATCGCGACACTTCACGTGGACCATCGGTCTGCAAGACAGTCGCCGACCTTCCGTCGCCAGAGAGTATCATTCTCGCTTGGGGCCTCTGGCTGCCTGACGGTACCGACATCGCCGCTGCAGCCCGGCGCGAGGTCGCTCGCATCGAACGCAAGGCACCGCTCTGCCCGAATTTGGTTCAACTGCGTAATCTGTTCCTTGAGACCATCGCTGCGACCGACCTGCATGGGCATCCCGGATCGTTCTCTTAGACAGCCTCTTCGACGTCGTCCCGCTTCGGATAGAACAAAGCGCCGATCGCGTAGGCATCTGGGATCGCTAGCCCCGGTGCGTTATCGATGCCTTGCGCCAAGTGGCCCGGCAGCAAATGCGTATGCGGTCCTGTCGGTGACCGTTCATCCGGCGCTGGAATTGCGGTTTCAACCTCAACCCGCCCCATACCGGTTTCGATAACGCGGGTAGGGCTTTTCGCAAGGATCGTTGCTCCAGCGATGCTCAACATGCTCCCCACATCCTGCCCTTCGGCCTCGTGCAAGGCGACCAGCATCTCCGGATCTTTGGTTCGAACGCAGAACCGTGCCTTGTCGCGACCAAGACCGAAGTCGAACAAAGATGCGTCCCGGTCGCCGGGGCGGATTGCTTCCTCATCGGGCCCCAAGTTGGTCAGTTCGGAAACAGCGGGAACGCTGACCTGTGACTTGTGAATCGCCAGGCAGTAGGCTCTGGGAATGCTACCGGAGTTCTTATCGCCAATCGCCAACAGACGGGCAGCCCGCGTCACGCTGAACCTTAGTGCGGCACGCGATGTGACAGCGGTGATCTCGTTGTCACCCCGGTCTATGCTGAACGGCTCTTCCAGATCGCGATTGAATTCTCCGACGCCGCCGTAAACGCCCAAGACCCATGTCCCGCGGGCGCCGCGAATGCTGTCGTCGATGAAATCCAGGATGTCGGTCTGGGTCATCTGCAGCCGCTGAACGGTAACGCCCAGCGCTTTCAGCCGCGTTGGCAGTTCTTTCCAAACGGCCTGGCGCCATGCGTCGGGACCATCGCGCCAGTTGGCGATTTCCTCTGATGTGCGGGCGCACCCGGCGCATTGGTCGATGCTTTCAACCATGTCACAGACACCAATGCAGGGACTGGGAACACTGTTTTTCGGCTTGGGTTGGTCGGTGGCTGCAAGACCTGTGTCGGACATCTCGGCATCCTCATAAGGCGTTCTCAAAAACGTCCTCCGACTTGAAGAAGCTCAAGGCCCGGGTATCGAGCCGCGCTCCGTTCGACGGACGCACCTAGCAAGACGCCACCACGAACGGACAAGAGCCCGCGCCTTCGGCATTCCCCGGCCGACGGCAAAGGTGACGCGGCTTTTGGCAGGTCTCCTGGCTCGCGGGTTGTCGACGGACAGCCGGTCTTCCCGATGGGGCGTACGCCCGTCAGTGACCATATTTGGCCGCCGTCTCGCCGCTCACAGTTACGGGGACAGCCCCGGATCACACCCCCGGTCAACGGTCAGATGCTACCGGTGTTCCCTTTTAATCCCCCCAGCCTCTTGCCAGTCAGGGGAACCAAAAGCCACACCTCAATCAATACAAGCGAATCCAAATCGAATGCAACGAAAAGCACGCCGCAAAGCAAAAACTGAGGACAATCGTCCTTGCACAGCGGTTGGCTGTGTACGTGCTACTTTGGAACGTCCGCTTGGACGGTATGGGCTGATAGTCGGCTTCTATCCCGGAGCGAAACACCAACAGACTGTTTTCAACGGAATCCCGCTAGTTGTTAGCCAGCATGGACCTCACGGTCGTCGCGTCCGGCGCGCACTTTGCCTAATCGAAGCCGTTTTGCCGTAGCTGTTCACGTGGTTAGGGTTCGCGCCGAACGCTATCAGCCTTCTGATGATCGGCTCTTTTCCCTTGCTACAGGCGTACATCAGGGCCGTGTTGCCCTCCGGGGTGGCGCCGTTTACCCGCGCACCCGCCGCTAGAATTGGCTCCAGTTTATCCAGATCGCCCTTTCGGACCGTGTCGATCATCATTTCGGCGTTGGGTCTGTCGGCCGTGTGTACTCTTCCGGTTTCGGCTCTTGTTGGATCAGTGACGGGCTTGGTAGCGCCCATCGCCTGGGGCACCTAGAATCTCACCGGCCTTGAAGACTGGCTTGCCGCGCAGGTATGTCGCTGTCACCCGTCCATCGAACCGTTCCCCACCGAACGGGCTCCAGCACAACCCATCCTGCGCCGCGCTTGCCTCATAGATGTAAGGGGTCGGGTCGATAACCATGATGTCGGCCTCCGCTCCAGGGGTCAGGCTTCCTTTAACCGGCCATAACCCAAAGAACTTCGCAGGTTGTTCCGCCAGATGCGCTGCAATCAGGGTCGGGTCGCCGCCGCGCTGCGTGGCGGCGGTGTAGAAAGCCGGAACCAACGTTTCCATACCCGGTATGCCCGCGGGGGCCGAGAGCATGTCCTTGCCTTCCTTCACCGCGTGAGGCCAAGAGCCGTGGTCAGAGGAAACGTAGGTCACCAAGCCGTCAGTGATCGCGGCCCAAAGCTTGTCCCGTTGCCCCGGACGGATAGGCGGATTCACTTTCAGATCCGGCCCACGCTGGACCACGGCGTCATGGTCGAACCAAAGATAGTGAATGCACATTTCCGCCGTCGTGTTGGCGCCTTGCGCCCGATAGTCGGCTGCCATCCGGTAGCCGTCATCGGTGGAGAGGTGGACGATATGGGCATGGCCGCCGGTGATCAGCCCAAGTTCATAGAACTCCCGTGTTGCCAGGATTTCGGCGGCCAGCGGACGGCTCGCATCATGGTCGCCGGGACCGGTGGCGCCCCGTGCGCGATGCTCCGCTAGGGACGCGCGGACAATCTCCTGGTTCTCGTTGTGAAGTCCGACCGGCAGATCGTGCGGCTTAGCCGCCGCCAGGACGGCGCCCAGTCCGTTCACCGGTATCCGCGGAAACCGGACCGGATGGCTCTCGAAACTTGAAAGCTTAATTGCCACGATGCCTGCTTCCGCCATTTCTGCAACAACGCCCAGATCGGCATCGGGCAATACCGTTCCCCAAAGCGCGACGTCGCAGTAGGCGACTTGGTTCGCTTTGGCAGCCTTTTCCCGCACAAGGTCGGCAGTGGCCACCGGCTCCGGTTCGTCATAGGGCATGTCGACGATGCAGGTGATACCACCGGCTATGGCGGAGCGGGTGCAGGCTTCGATACCCGGAAATCCCGCTACGTTGCAGGCATGGGTTTGGCCGTCGATCGTACCAGGGAAGACGAGAGCTGTTCCGTAGTCATCGACCGGCACGCGCGTACCGCTCGGTATCAGTGTGTTGGCCGCACCAACAGCGGCGACACGGCCCCCAGCAATGGCGACCGCGCCGCCATCGACGACGGTATCGGGCAGGACAATCCTGCCGCAGACGAAACGTTCGATCTGTTGGGTCTCGGCCATTCAGGGCATGCCTCTTGACCAGCTTGTTCTGATGCCTCTAACTGTTTCGAGGCGACGACCTTTGTCTGCCAAGTCTCCAGCGAATACACGATGATCACGGCCCCCGTGCAACGCAGCATAGGCTTTGTCGTTTTCTAGCTTGAGTTGAGTGCCGTAGAGCACTATCGTGCAATGCTTCCGAATATCGGAGAGATTGAGAGAGCCAGCCATGGCTACGCTACACTAGCGTTTGAGAGGCCTTCGCCCTCCTGGCTCCATTTCTCCCTTGGAAGAGGGCCAACGGGAAGAGTTGTAGAGCGAAGCGCTTCAGTTTCCAGCCGAACCATGACTTCGCGCAACGATAGAGTTTCGCTTTCGTTGCTGCCGATCCGTCTTAAAGACACCGTACCATCTTGCGCCTCTTGTTTTCCCACTAAAAGTAGCACCGGTGTTTTTGCCACACTATGTTCACGGATTTTGTAACCAATCTTCTCATTCCTCAAATCGAGCTCGACTTTTAAGCCGCAAGACATGAGCTGGGCGGCAACCTCGTTAGCGTATGAATTGCAGTCAGAAGTGATAGTGGCGACCACAGCCTGAGTCGGGGCAAGCCACAGTGGCAGCTTACCCGCATAGTGTTCGAGCAGAATGCCGGTGAATCGCTCCAGAGAGCCGAACAGGGCGCGGTGCAGCATCACCGGACGACGCTTCTCACCATCGGCACCGATGTAAGAGGCGCCGAGCCGTTCAGGGAGATTGAGGTCGACCTGCAGCGTGCCGCACTGCCAGTCGCGGCCGATGGCATCGCGCAGTACAAACTCTAGCTTCGGCCCGTAGAACGCGCCTTCGCCTGGGTTTGTCGTATAGGACAGCCCCGTCGCCTCGACAGCGGCTTTCAAAGCCGCCTCCGATTTGTCCCAGATGGCATCGGTCCCGATGCGGTTCTCCGGACGGTCGGAGAACTTGATCCTCACATCTTCGAATCCGAGATCCCGATAGATGCTTAGAATTAGCTGACAGACGATTCGACACTCGTCGGTGATTTGATCCTCCGTGCAGAAGATATGGGCGTCATCCTGCGTGAAGGCACGCACACGCATCAAACCGTGCAAGGCTCCCGAAGGCTCGAAGCGATGAACCTTTCCAAATTCGGCGATACGCTGGGGTAGATCGCGATAGCTCTTGATCCCTTGCTTGTAGACCTGGACCCCACCTGGGCAGTTCATCGGTTTTAGAGCGTAGACGCGATGCTCACGCGGTTCCGTGGTGAACATGTTCTCACCAAACTTTTCCCAGTGGCCTGACTGCTCCCACAGGCTTCGATCCATAATGTCCGGTGTGTTGATTTCGACATACCCGGCCCGGGTTTGACGTTGGCGCATGTAACTGATGAGGGTCTGGAATAGCGTCCATCCCTTAGGGTGCCAGAACACGGCGCCCGGAGCCTCCTCCTGAAAATGGAACAGGTTCATTTCCCGGCCAAGCTTTCTGTGATCGCGCTTTTCGGCTTCTTCAAGCTGGTGTAGATAGGCGTCCAGTTCGGCTTGGTCGCGCCATGCAGTGCCATAGATACGCTGCAGCATCGGATTGCGATGATCGCCGCGCCAATAGGCGCCAGAGACTTTCAGCAGCTTAAAGGCATTGCCGAGTTTACCGGTCGATGGCAGATGTGGACCGCGACAGAGGTCCAAGAAATCCCCTTGGCGATAAACGCTGAGGGTCTCGGTTGCCGGTAGGTCCGCGATGATCTCAGCTTTATAGTGTTCGCCCTTCTCTTTGAAGTAGCGGATGGCGTCGTCGCGTTGCCAAACTTGGCGTTCAATGGGTTCGTTCCGCGCAACGATTTTCCGCATGCGTTTTTCGATCCGCGCGAGATCGCCCGGCGTAAACGGGGTTTCCCGTGCGAAGTCGTAGTAGAAGCCGTTGTCGATCGTGGGGCCGATGGTGACTTGGGTGTCGGGATACAGCTCTTTGACGGCCTCGGCCATGACATGTGCCGCGCCATGCCGCAGCAACTCAAGCGCCTCTGGGCGGTCGCGTGTAATGATCTCGACACTTGCGTCCTGCTCGATGAGATTGCTGAGATCTCCCAACACGCCGTCGATCCGTATGGCAAACGCCTTGTCGGCTATAGTATCGCTAAGTTGAGCGGCGATCTCGAAGCCCCGGATCGGTGCATTGTGATTTTGAACGCCGTTAGTCAGTGTTATCTTAATCATCAAACTACCTAAAGGTGTAATGGTCAACTACGGAGACTGACCTTTGGACTGACGGACGCGCTATTGAGAACGCCATTTACCCTGTCCTTCGCCAAGCAGATCCGTCGGCGTGATCCTCGACGGCAACTCCGAGAGCAGCGAGTTCGGCACGGATCTGATCCGCAGTGTTGTAGTCTTGCGCTGAGCGAGCGGTCAGGCGCGCTTCCAATAGCTTCTGGATCTTGGCGATATCTCCGTCCTCTTCTGAAGACTGACCGAACCATGCGGCTGGATCCTGCTGCAGGACGCCCAGCAATCCGCCCGCCTCACGCAAGGCAGCCTTGTAGTTGGCGCGATCTCCAACGCTCGTTATCCGGCGGGCTTCCTTCGCCATCTGGAAGAGTTCCGCGATTGCTGCTGGAAAATTCAGATCGTCCTCTAAAGCTGCTAAGACCTCATCAACCAAGCCGGGCGGACAGGCAACATCGGGGGCATCACCAAGATCGCGGAGCGTTCCGTACAAGCGATCAAGACCGCGCCTCGCCTGAAAGAGCCCATCGGCGCTCCAGTCAAGTGGTTGGCGATAATGCGCGCCCAGTAGCGCGAATCGGATGGCCTCACCCGGCGCGTCGTTGAGGAGGTCGCGGACAAGAAGCACGTTGCCGAGCGACTTCGACATTTTCCGACCCTCGACGGTGACGAAACCGTTGTGGACCCAGTACTGGCAGTAAAGCTCTCCGTCATGGGCGCACGTGCCTTGAGCGATCTCGTTCTCATGGTGCGGAAAGATCAGGTCTTGGCCGCCGCCATGAATATCGATGGACCGCCCCAGGCGCCGCTCAATCATGGCCGAGCACTCGATATGCCAGCCGGGCCGACCGCGGCCCCACGGGCTCTCCCAGCCGGGCAGGTCCGGCGTCGATGGCTTCCAAAGGACGAAGTCGGCCGGATCTTTCTTGAAGGGTGCCACTTCTATCCGCGCTCCGGCGATCATCTCATCACGGTCGCGACCAGACAGAGCACCATAGGCCGCAAATGAAGGCACGTGAAAAAGGACGTGTCCCTCGACCGAATAGGCATGACCTCGCGCGATCAACTGTTCCACCATGCCTATGATTTCGGCGATGTGCTCCGTAACGCGTGGTTCAAGGTCAGGCGCTAAAACCCCGAGCGCGGCCATGTCGGAATGGTATGCCTCGATATAGCGTTCGGTTATCGCTGAGATCGTCTGACCCGCTTCCTTTGCGGCGGCATTGATCTTGTCGTCGACATCCGTGAAGTTGCGCGCATAGACCACCCGACCGAAGCGCCGCTTCAAAAGGCGATAGAGAACGTCGAACACGACTGCCGGGCGGGCATTCCCGATGTGCGCGAAGTTGTAGACGGTTGGCCCGCAGACATACATCGTGACGTGATCAGGGTTCGCCGGGGTAAACGGCTCTTTCGTTCGCTTTAAGGTGTTGGTCAGGTACATCGTCATCTCGGCACCTCGCACATGTTCATGTCGCTGTTGCTCTGCAACGTGCTTCTCGGCCCTGGTTTCCGTGTGCTGCAGAAGGATGCTGCCAGCGCGACCCATTCCGCCGGCTGATACTTGTTGCGACTATCGGAGCTTGCGGAGATTCTGGACTGGTTGGCTTTAAGAACCATGGTTGTGTGCACCGTCATACGTGGCAAAATGTTATGTTATAACGTTGCATTTTTGCGATGCAAGCACTAAAACCCTCGTCACCACCGGGGCGACAGGTCGCCAGGACTTACGACCTGGATTGATGCCTTGGGGACTGTACGAGACGGTCCAACCACGGGGCGGATGGCCTCTGAACAATTTGGAAGGCTAAGAACAGATGGAACCTGATACTGAAAGAATGGCCCCCTCCAAACTGTTTGCCGCGCGAAAGACCGTGGAGCAGGTTGAAGAGGGCTTGGCACTGGCGCCGAAGTTCGGCGGCGACGGACTGATTCCCTGCGTGACGACGGATTCCGAAACGGGCGAAGTGTTGATGCTGGGATACATGAATGGCGAGGCGCTGCGGCTAACGTTGGAGACGGGCGAGGTTCACTACTTCAGCCGCGCGCGACAAGCCCTCTGGCGTAAGGGAGCCACCTCCGGCCTTGTGCAGAAGGTGGTCGAGGCACGGGTCGATGACGATCAGGATGCGATCTGGCTGCGGGTCAATGTCGGCGGAAGTGGCGCATCTTGTCACGTCGGGTATCGCTCGTGCTTCTATCGCGCTATCCCGGTCGTTGACGATGCAGGCCAGCCTCTGACGTTCCTGGAGGACCAAAAAACCTTCGACCCCGAGACGGTTTACGGCGATGTCCCCAACCCGACACAGCTCTGACCGTTTATGGATGCAGCGCGCCCTTGGCCTTGCCGACAGGATGCGCGGCCTTGTCTGGCCAAACCCACCGGTTGGGTGCGTGATCGTAAAGGACGGTGTCGCCGTCGCTGAGGCCGCAACGCATTCCGGTGGGCGGCCCCATGCAGAGCGCAAGGCGCTGGATCAGGCCGGCGCCGCGGCCGACGGTGCGACGCTTTACGTGACGCTGGAGCCCTGCTGCCATTGGGGCAAAACACCACCTTGCGCGGATGCAATCGTCGACGCTGGTGTTTCCCGTGTGGTTTGTGCAATTCAGGATCCCGATCCACGGGTGAATGGTGGCGGCTTCGCCAAGCTGCGGAACGCCGGTGTGGATGTGCTGGTTGGCCTCGGAGCGGGCGCGGCGGAACAGTTGATGTCAGGTTTCTTCCATCGCGTGCGTTACGGTGTGCCGGAGCTGATCGTCATAGACCAAGCGCCTGAAGAGATACCGGCAGGTGTTGACGCACTTCTCCTGTCTTCGCTGCGCGGCCCCCGCCTATCTGCGCGTTCGGGAACAATCGAAATCTCAAGAGTGCCTGTGCATCGACTACTCCATCGGATGGGCGTGTTCGGCCTCACATCTGTTGCTGTCTCCAGCTTGGATCCGATGCGGAATGTGCTTTCGGCGGCAAATGACACTCTCTCGCAAGCCATTATCGAAAATGAACCCAGACCGCAGCACAACGCTTGATGTCGCATGGAAGACCTTGATCTCAGAAACGACCTGATCCGCACAGTTCTCAACATGAACGAGTTGGGGATCAACCAAGGCACATCTGGCAATGCAGCGGTGCGGCTGGACACAGGGTATCTGATTACACCGTCTGGAATGGCCTACGAAAACATCCAGCCTGAGGACGTAGTTTTCAAGCGAATTGGCGGGGGTTATGAGAGCCCCAATGGTTTGCGCAAACCGTCAAGCGAATGGCGGTTCCATGAAGATATCTTGGTTGCAAGACCGGAAGTCGAAGCGATCGTGCATACCCATGGTAAGGCAGTGATGACTATTGCCTGTCTGCAAAAGGACGTGCCGCCAATCCACTATATGATCGGTGTGACGGGTGGGAAGAGCATCCGCTGCGCGCCCTATGAAACGTTCGGCACTCAGGAATTGTCTGATCTGGCCGTAAAAGCATTGGAGGGCCGCAAGGCCTGTCTGCTGGCCAATCATGGTCAGATCGCGGTTGGCGGATCCCTCAAACAGGCGTTGTCCATGGCTTTGGAAGTGGAAACACTGTGCGACGTCTATTGGCGTACAATGGTCGCCGGAGGTGCCGTCCTTTTAGACGATCAGCAAATGGATGAAGCACTGACGCGATTTAACCAGGGGTACGGCACCGGCAAAGCCTTCCTGTCTGAGGAGAAAAGCTAGTCCGCACAGCGCCTTAGTTGTTGCTACTTTGATTCGTAGTAGGAACTAGTATTACGCTCATCGCATCAGGGACAATGGTTTTGAAGGCGAAAGTCGTGAGAGACTGCTAACCGACTACTTTAGACTGAGTAAAGACAAGGATAATGGTAATGCGATCTTATGACTTACCCGTGGCTGTGCCTGTCGCTTTTGGTATGAAACGCCTAAACGATATAGGCAGACTTGCGACAGAGACGCTTGGCCCCGAACAGCGCTTTCTACTTGTTTCTGACCCTTTTGCAGTTGGCACAGGATTGGCCGAGCGGTTGATTGAGTACCTTGTATCATCGAGTCATAAAGTCTCCCTTTTCAGTGATGTGGCCAGCGATCCGCGCGAAGAGCATATAGATAGCTGTGTTGAAGCCGCGAGGAAATTTGACGCAAGTGCTGTAATAGCACTTGGCGGCGGATCAGCTATGGACGTCGGCAAGCTAGCGGCAGCGATCAGCAACGCGGACGGCAGGGCTGCGGACTATGCACTTGCTACCAAACCATTTCCGGGAAACGGGCTACCCGTAATCGCGATTCCTACCACATCCGGCACTGGCGCTGAGATGACTGCGGTCTCAGTCTTCTCACTTGCCAACGGCGCCAAGGTTTGGGCTTGGGGACCTGAGCTATTTCCGCGATTGGCTATTCTAGATCCAGAGATCACACTCAGTTTAACTGCCTCTCTCACCGCTGCTACTGGCGTCGATGCGCTCGTACACGCTATTGAATCGATGACCAATCGCAAGGCACATCCTTTGAACGATGCCCCCGCGATGCGAGCGATCGGCCTCATCAGACGCTGGTTACCTCGCGCCGTTGCAGATGGCAGTGATTTGGAGGCTCGTGGGCACGTCCAGATTGCAGCTTGCCTTGCCGGCGCGGCGATTGCCGTCAACGGTTGCGCCGTGGCACATGGCCTAGGTCACGCATTGGGAACGGTTGGACACATTCATCATGGTCGCGCAGTTGCGCTCTCTCTTCGTGTCGCTTTGTCCGGGAATGCAGAGGCAGCGGCTGAACGACATGCATTGGTGGCCGAGGCCTTTGGGATAGCGCGTCAAGGACGAAGCGATGCAAACCTATCAGCCAGTCTGTCGGACGAGTATGACGCGTTTTTGCGGGAAGTCGGTTTGGAGATTAGTTTGGCTAACGACGGTTTGAACAGCGGTGACGTTGCGCGATTGGCTGCTGCCTGTGCCAAACCCGAAAACCAGCCAATGTTTGAGGTGACCTGCCGAGACTTTGAACAGGAGGAAATTGAACGTCTTTGTCTGGAATTGTTGACGGCGGCGTAAATATCTATCTAGTCAAAGATGTAGTCACAGGCCCGGCATCAGAGTGCTGGCTAGGAGGCCTGCAATCGCTCTCCGATGTTCAGTAGGCAAAGAATCGATCGCATGCCACGCCTCACGTACCAGTTCGGGATCGTGTGCTGCAGCATGAACTGTTCTTGCTATTGGGTGACCAAGCCCAAGGACCTGTTCGATGGCGTTGACAATCGCTGGGATGTTAGACGGGTTGAATTCGCGCATGTGTACCACGTAAGTGATCTTTCACGCCAATCAACCATTAGGGTTGCTCTTTTCTTAAACGCAGTCTTTGTGGAGATCCTGAATTGGGCCTAAAGCAACTCATCTTCACTCGGTCGGAATCGCCTATGTGAAGGTAAGTCACTCTAACTATTGAGTTTAGATCATCCTGCGTTTGACTAAACGCAAGATGATATAGAACCTAAGTCATTGATTGCCGAACCCGGTGTTGGAGAGGTTCTGGAAAACGCGTCATTTAGAATAGATCAAATGCTCTCATCCCATTTAAACTACTGCAAAGGCATCGCAGTGAAACCCAAACCATGATGCGCCTATGCGATGGCAACCTGACTCATTTCATTGATTGCGAAGAGGCGGACAGATGTTTGATATCGTTTTGAAGGGCGGGGTACTGAAGGACGGAACACGAACTGATATTGGCATAAAGGATGGTAAGTTTGCCGCTATCGAGCTTCTGCATGAACCCGTTGTATCTGGAGAGGTCATTGATGCGGACGGAAATCTGGTGAGCCCGCCTTTTGTGGACCCTCATTTCCACATGGACGCCACGCTGTCATACGGGATTCCTCGCATAAACGCT
Organism: Alphaproteobacteria bacterium; assembly: GCA_963691885.1. Classification (GTDB taxonomy): domain Bacteria; phylum Pseudomonadota; class Alphaproteobacteria; order UBA8366; family Aestuariispiraceae. The sequence goes on along the minus strand of OY829843.1, from coordinate 3,359,436 downwards.
TCGGGAACCTTGCTTGAAGGTATCTCACTCTGGGGTGAGCTGAAGAAAACCTGCCAAGTTGAAGACTTAGTTGATCGTGCCCTGACCTACTGCGATTGGGCGGTAGCTCAGGGTCTTCTGGCAATACGCTCTCATGTCGACATTTGTGACGATAATTTCACTGGTGTAGAGGCGTTGCTGGAGGTTCGATCCAAGGTCAAGGGGTACATTGACCTTCAATTGGTCGCGTTTCCGCAAGACGGGTTCTACCGGTCTCAGAGCGGAAAAACCAACATGCTTAAAGCCCTAGATATGGGGCTAGACGTCATCGGTGGTATTCCGCATTTTGAAAGAACAATGGATGATGGTGAGAGGTCGGTAAAGGAACTGTGTGAGATTGCGGCTCAACGCGGATTGATGGTTGACATGCACTGCGATGAATCAGATGACCCAATGAGCCGGCACATTGAAACGCTGTCCTCAGAAACGAATCGATTAGGGCTTCATGGGCGTGTGACAGGGTCGCATCTGACTTCGATGCATTCCATGGACAACTACTATGTCTCGAAGTTGCTGCCGTTGATGGCAGAATCAGGTGTCAACGCCATTGCGAACCCGCTCATCAATATTATGCTGCAAGGTCGAAGCGATACCTATCCGAAGCGACGCGGGATGACGCGTGTTAGGGAGATGCAGGGCCATGGAATAACGGTTGGATTTGGTCAAGACTGTGTCATGGACCCCTGGTATTCATTGGGAACAGGCGACATGCTGGATGTTGCCTTCATGGGCCTTCACGTTGCTCAGATGACAAGCCCAGCAGAAATGGCGCGTTGTTTTGATATGGTCACAACCGATAATGCCAGAATAATGAATTTGGACGACTACGGCCTCGAAGTCGGCAAAACGGCATCGCTCGTTATTTTGAATGCAAAGTCTCCGTTAGAGGCGCTCCGCCGTCGTCCTGAACGCCTTTGCGTCGTTTCAAAAGGGGAGATTGTCTCACGTAGGCACAAGAATAACCCCACGCTTTCAATACCAGGACGACCGTCTGTCGCAGAGCTAAATACCGGGTCCCATTACAACCCCATTGCTTGAGTATCATATCAAAGAACGCAACTAATTGTACTGCCTAACCGGTCGTTCGCAGAAGAACCAGCAGTACAAGCATCTCAAGACCCGATTGCGTCGCGTACTGGATTTAGTCGACGTAACATGTGCGCGATAGGCTCGAAAGCTTTCGATTAAACCCGTGCCATGCTTAGAGATTGGAAAAACGATACCTGCGTCGGCCAATACCTAAAGCAGATCTACGCAAACAGGCATGCCAAGGGTCCGCGAGGGGCGGATGAACCGAAATTTAATCGAACTTATTCCTATGGGGGTCAATTCCATCTTGAATATCCGAGACTGCGTGACCAAACAGTCTTTGGTAGGGGGGGACGGTGGCCAGGCTATAATTATCGATATGGATTTCGGTCGTATCGTCGTTGCCAACTCGATACATTTTAACACTGCGCGCTATGAATATGATGTGAATGGTCTACTCATCGATCCTATTGGTACAGGACAAGCGCCTGACTAGATGACCGGCACACACAACCAATTCACGTTGGTTTACTAAAAATGGTGAACCAAGACGAATTTGTATCGAACCATCTATAGGTCGATACAGATGGTTGATTATTAAGACCCCTCTCGCAAGGTTATTTGATGGGACGGTGATGATCGCAGTCAAACGTGAACCAGTCTCTAGTGGAGCTCCCTAACGAAAAGGGAAGAACAGGAGGTTTTTCGGACCGTTCGTCGGCCGGGCAATGGATCAAGGCTGTTTGGCTAATGATCTTGCGGACTTGATAAGGAATTTCCCCAGTCTCTGTAACAGGGAAATCCAAATGAGTTTTTGGGTGGTTTTTGCGCCAACCGACAGGGAATAATCATCGACATGAGCGTCCGTCAGGATGCGCCGAGCGGACAATCAATCCGCTGCATCATGAAGCCTGCATTTGACCCCAAGCAGACAGTGTTTTAATCGTAAAAACAGAGTTAGTGCTATTGGCACCGCCTTTACTAATAATAAATAAACTCGAGCACCCGCTTAATACGAGTAGACAGGCTATCCACATCTTCCCAACTTTCCAAAGCAACGTCACCGCTTCGAAATTCACGGAAAAACCTCGAGTCTTTCAAGTGATACATCACTGCTGATAAATTCGGTTCAGGAGTGAATTTCCAATCGGTGCGTTCTGACAACTGATCCAACCATATAGAGTCTCGTGCTTCAGGTTGTCCGTCTTCGATAACTGGTGTGCCATCGGCAAAGGTGTATTGCGGCTTTCTGGGCGTAAGTAGGATCAACACTGACTTCGTAAAATCCAGCGTGGTTTCGTTGGAAAAAAAGTACTGGATCCCGGGAATATCTTGAAGGATCGGCACGCCATCCTTCAGTTCTTCCGTCTCCTTTTCGCTTAGACCACTTAATACAAGTGTTTGGCCAAACTGCATAACAGCATTTGCGCTAACTTTAGTTTTCGAGGTTTGCGTAAAGTTATTGAAATTGGCCTCTGCGGCGCGATTTTCGATGAACTCCCGCCGAGCAGAAACGCTGAAAAGTATGTTTCCGTCTTTCAGGAACTTGGGTGTCACAGACAAGTTGATGCCGATAGGCACTTCTTCGATATCCCACTCAGAACCCGTGACCTGCCCCTCCCGATTGGTCCGGGTTGAATGTTAGTGCATGGTTGGTTTTAGGTCTATCGGCACGACTACCTCCGGAGCTGGAGGGCGATGTCCCAAGGCACTATGGGGTCGTTTGGTATTATTGTGCTTTCTCCATTCTTCGATGACCACCTGTGCTTCTTTCAGTGAGTAGAATATTTCCCCGTTGAGCAGTTCGTCTCTGAACCGGGCATTGAAGCTTTCGCAGTAGCCGTTTTCCCAGGGAGACCCTGGTTCAATGTAGACTGTGCTGGCACCAACGGCGTTGATCCATTTTCTGACCGCTTTGGCAACAAACTCCGGCCCATTGTCAGATCTGATATATCTGGGAATGCCCCGTAAGATGAAGAGATCGGTCAGAACATTGATCACGTCAGTCGAGTTGAGCTTTCGTCTGACACGGATCGACAGACATTCACGGCTGTATTCATCCAGGATATTGAGCATCCTGAATGCTCTTCCATCTTCTGTTCGGTGATGTACGAAATCGTATGACCAAACATAATCGGTGTGCTGAGGTCGCAGACGAACACACGATCCATCATTCAGCCAAAGCCGTCTTCTCTTCGGTTGCTTCATGGGAACCTTCAACCCTTCGCGTCGCCATAACCGCTCGACCCTCTTGTCATTGATTTGCCAGCCACTGTCTCTCAACAGCGCAGCAATCCGACGATAGCCATATCGCCCGTACTGACGGGTCAGTTCGACCATATCGGCTATCAGACGCTCTTCATCATCACGACACTTGGGAACGTGCCGTTGTGTGGAACGGTGTTGCCCCAGAACAGCGCAAACACGACGTTCAGACACAGGCATCATGTTCCGAAGATGATCAATACAGGCACGACGGCGCGAAGGGCTTAAAAGTTTCCCTTCGCAGCTTCCTTCAGTATCAACTTATCGAGGGTTAGATCCGAGACTGCACGACGTAGTCGCTCATTCTCCTGCTGCAAACGCTTCAACTCGCGAACCTGATCAGTTCCCATATCGGGTCTTATGCGTTTCATTGTCTGTGTCTCCTTCGCTGTTTGAGGCCGCGCCAATCGCGGCCGTCCGATGGCGACCGGTCAGGCGGAGACACAGGCGGGCGGCGCACCCCAAGGCCCGTCAGTCTTCCGAATGGGAAGCTGTACGAGGGCCGCAGGGGCTGTAGGGAACCGGAAGACGGCGGGCGGACTGTTTCTTGTTCCGCGAGGAATAGCGGAGATCAGCACAGGCAGTTTTTTGGGCACAATTTGGGCACCGTTTCATTTGTGTCGGTGCGTGGCGCTATGGAAGAAAGCGGGTTACAGAGGGGGTGCCTATCAGGAGAGAGCGCCCCCAGATCGGTTGGCTCAAAATCAAAGCCCCGGCAAGGCCCAGCATAAATTCAAGGGGAACCGCAATCAGGACAAAAACCAGCGCGACGCCAAGCGAACTCCAGAACCGCTCATCGCTCAATAATTCAACATAATTGGCAAAACCGGCGAAATCACCGAGGCGGGCAAATTTCATTTCATGAAAATTGATAAACACCGCAAACAAGAATGGGACCAATGCGGCGATGGTCAAGGTTACCATGGCCGGCGCCATGAGCAAGTAGGGGTACCAAAAAGGCTCTATGTCGGCACGTTTTGGTTCAGCTCGGAGGATACTGGTGGGTTCTGTCATGGCGGACTGACCATCGGTTCGAACCTCTCAGCCAAGAGAGATGCGTCCGCAACAGACGCATCCCCTTGCACGCGAAATACTAGTTCTAGAGCAGACACGGGTTACAAATCTCAAGCATCGCATCCTGCGCCTTCTTAGTTCCTTCTTCCGGAGAAAGACGTCCTAGCCCGATTTCCTGGGAGATTCCTGTCAGAACATCATACAACTCATAGAAGTCAGGCATCTTCGGCTTACCAACTCCAACCTGCAGGGAGCTCTGCATCGCCGTGAACAGGCTTGCCAATCTACCATCCTGTAAGACTGGCAGTGCCCAACTGCTCTCCCAAATCGGAACCCCACCCTGGCCGGCTTCCAAAAGCTTTTCCTGTTGCTTGCGTTCAGCCATCCATTGAATAAAAAGGAAGGTTGCTTCCGGGTTTTCGGTATGCGTGCTGATAACCGTTACCGAAGGTTCGGCTTCTACGCTGCGGGCCGCTTCCATCCCCTCCTTGTAAGGCATCGCCCCATAAGTGAATTGACCCGCGTATGGTGAGGCGCCTTCCTGGTCAACACCAAGAACAAAATCCGACCAGGCGATAGCCTGGGCCGCAATGCCATTACCCATGACTGTTGGCACATCAATCAGCGAGTATTCAGCCATACCCGGTGGCGCAAACTTCCAGAGGTCGGCCCAGATCTTAATGGCTTCGATATTCTCCGGACGATCAAATGTTGGCTTACCGTCCGCATCAACAATATCACCACCATATGATTTTATGAAGTTGCCCCAAAGGGAGAGAAAGGTTGATCCACCCTTGATCCCTTCCATGACAATCCCATAAAAATCACTTTCAAGGGTTTCGCCAGCAAGTGTTTCACCTGCCGGACGAGTGAAAAACTCAGCAACATCCCGCAATTCCTTAAAGGTTTTTGCAGGTCCAAGATCGTAGCCGTATTTCGCCTTGAACGCGGCCTTTTCATCTGGATGCGATAACAAATCATCACGAGCCCAATAGACCTGATTATAGTTCCAGTTGATGAAACCATAACGATCATCACCATAGGCCGCCGTCGTCGCATAGGCCGGATCGATAAGATCATCTTCATCGAATTCCGGGTTCATAAGGTTGGCGTTGCCGATCATATCGTCTATCGGTCGCAGGGTGCCCGCCGACAGCATCGGACCAATTTGGAAACCATGCAACATCACCGCGTCATAGTAACCGCGACCAGACAACATATCGGCCTGACCTTTGTTAATCACTTCAAAATGGTTGAGCAGTTCATACTCAACAATGATGCCGGTTTCAGCGGTAAACTCCGGCACGATGTTCTTCAGTATTTCTTGCAGCGGTGTAATCTCATCGAGCACCCGAATGGTTGTTCCCTTGTAAGGTTCGGCTGCTTCCTTATACGTCCATGCCAATGCAGGTCCCGCCTGGGCCACAAGGGCAAGGATCGCCGCCAGACCGACACTGCGAATTGCAGATACTCCAGTACTTTTGTAGGCTTTACTCATCATCATCTCCCACATTTAGAGAGCGGGCACAGCCCGTCCCTCGGTTGAACCACTACTCAATTCCAACGTCTTTATCCGATCACCACTGGCTCGCTCGAAAAATGTTACGTCCCCGACAATCCGCAAGCCGGCTCTGTGGCCAACTCTCAGACCATGGTCATCTCTGGTTTTCACCTTGAACGCCGTATCCCCGATCAACAGGGAAACAAGATCATGCTTTCCGAAAGGCTCAACCGATGCGACCTCAAAGGAGATCTCCTCCACGCTCTTGAGACGCCGCAACTCGACGTCGCGGGGTTTGATGCCGAGGATCACCGCCCCACCCTCGACAAGGTTCGTGCCCCTGGTTGCCGCATCAAGACGCGCATAGCATTCGGGGGGTAATGAAATGCGCACCCCCCCGTTTAAAACCCCGAAAGCTGTCTCGCCCTCTTTTAGGAGAGTTGCGTCCAAGAGGTTCATCGGCGGATCACCAATTAGTCGAGCGACCTGCGTATTCGCGGGCGCTGCCCAGACATTCTGAGGTGTGGCAATCTGGGCGATGCGTCCATTTATCAGGATGGCAACCCGGTCTCCGACGGAGAGCGCCTCCAACCCGTCTCGCGTCACCCAAATTGCAGGGCTGGCTCGGCCTGCCATCTCGCGCTTGATTTCCCCTCTCAACCGGTGACGCAACTTCGCATCGAGATGGGAGATCGGTTCATCAAGAATTGTGAGCCCTGCATCGCGCTGAACCAGCGCCCTTGCTAGGGCAGCACGTTGCTTCTGCCCGCCAGACAATTCAGACGGTAAACGATGCTCAAGATGATCGATCGCCAAAAGTTCCAATTCCTTCCGGACACGCGCCGCTATTTCGTCGGTCGACAATTTCGGTTGCTGTCCGGGTGCTTCAAGGGGTGATGCCGCGTTCTCAAAAACCGACTTGTGGGGATAGAGCGCATAGCTCTCAAACAGAAACGCAACACGACGTTCACCGGCCGCCAAGTAAGCCAGGTCCTGTCCGCCAAGGTGCAACATCCCGGCGTCGGAAGAGACCAGGCCCGCAATACATTTACACAGGGTCGTTTTCCCGGCACCGGATGGCCCGGTTACGGACAACACCTCACCTGGCTTGACGTTGAGCGTGACATCACTCAAGGCCTGCAGATCGCCAAATCCCTTTGATAAATTCCGAACCGACAGCCCGGCCTTTTCAAACGTGCCGATCATGATATTCGACCCAGCGCACATTGAGTGGTTGATGAGAAGAAATAAAGGCTTTCGGGCGCCACCGTAAGGTTCAAACGGTCGTCTCTGGAAAACGCCGTTGGTCCATCCGTTTCTACGACGACGACAACATTCCCATCTGAAACTATTGTCAGCACATCACTGTCGCCGCGCGGCTCCACATAGTCGACACGCCCGGTAAAGATCTCGGACACTGAGCCCTTCTGCGATCCTTCAAGCTGTCCAAAAGAAACCTGAATATCCTCCGGCCTTATCCCCACGATTACGCTGGCAGCGTCAAAACAACTGACAAACCCGGCCATCCTGGGGTCATTCGAAAATGAAAGTGTCAATCCATCCATGATGAATTGAGCACCGTGTCCCGATTGATGTAGGTTCATGGACAACAGGTTCATCGGCGGCTCGCCAATGAAATTCGCGACAAGAAGATTTGCCGGGGTATGGTAGAGATCCTGTGGAGTTCCCACCTGCTGCAACTCACCATCGTTCATCACAGCGACACGGTCGGCCATGGCAATCGCTTCGCTCTGATCGTGAGTGACAAGAATTGAGGTCAAGTGGGCTGTTTGTTGCAGACGTTTTATCTCTGAGCGCAGTTGAACTTTTTGATCGCCATCCAGATGGCTCAACGGTTCATCAAACAAGATCAACTCAGGATCTCGAACCAGCGCACGACCGATAGAAATTCTCTGTTGCGCACCGCCAGATAAACCACTGACTTTCTGGGTCCTAACCTCTTCCAAAGCGAGCAGATTTATTACTTCTTCCACACGCTCTCGCGCCGCCCTGGCAGGAATGCCCCGAACCTTGAGCGGAAAGGCGATGTTCGCTTCGGCTGTCAGGTGTGGATAGAGCGCATAATCCTCAAACACCATTGCAATATTGCGAACACCAGGAGCAAGGTGAGACACTGGTTTGCCATCGAAGGTAATTTCCCCTTCGCTCACCTCTTCGACGCCTGCTACCATCTTAAGAATTGAACTCTTGCCACAACCGGACGGCCCAAGCAGGGCCAGCATCTCCCCCTGAGGACAGGTCAGGTCAACGTTTTTAACCGCCTCAACCGTTCCATATCGTTTCCAGATGCCGTCAAAGTTCACGGTAGACATCGATCAGCGCCCACCTTTTTTGGAAAACAATGGTCAGACCGCAAGTTGACGGAGCGGATGTCGCAGTCACGAGGACTTCGAGGCTTTAAAACACCTCGGCAGTCACCCATCGGGAGACATCGGCTATCCCGAGCCTTTGAGCTTGGACCACACCAAGTATCCGCGTGCATGTTGCAGTACATAACATAAACGGGCCTCCGAAAGCGAAAAGTTTGTCAAGAGAATAGTCGTAATTACTACTTAATTTTGTGTAATGAGCTTCCTGCTTGCCTAATCCAAGTTCGATTGCTGTTTTTTAGATCAGAGTGTACATAAAAATCAGGCACCCTTCACGAAGCGGAGGACCAATCAAAAGCCCCAAACACAGAAACTCTCTTTGCGATCAGGCCGCAATTGCATCCGGGATAAAGACTGAATCTGCATCATAACGAACACCCGCGCGCAAACAGAATGCGGGACGTATCAAGGTGTCGCTGGTTACCTTTAGACCGGTATTGTCGGACAATTGAAATGCGCCGGTTTCCAGCGTCAAGACACTGACATCCGCATCAAAACCAGGTTGAAGCGAGCCGATCTGATCTTCCATGCGCAACAGTTTTGCAGGATGCGACGTCACCATCGCAATAACTTCACGAAGTGAAAGTCCGAGATACAATAATTCTGTCATGGCAATGGTGAGGTTGAACGGAGCGACACCAAAGAACGGGTTTGATTCCCGCACGGCGTCCGATGCGGCGTCGGGCACCGAAACATTGTAGCCATGCATATCCGCGCCAAGGGTATAAGGCATAATACCGGCATCGAGCACCTGTCTGGCAGACTCAAAACTGAAATGTGATCCATGCCCCACATCGATCAGGATCTGTTTCTTGTCGGCCGCTTCAAGCAGGACAGGATGAACTTCGCCCGTTGACGAAACAAAGCCACCGGGGTGTCTGGTAAAAGGATGAGCCAGAACATCACCGGGTTTCATAATCGGTATCAACTCCCGGATCAATTCATCCGCATCCGGGATGCGCCCGGACTCATCGGTGGGCCAGAGTTGACCGAGATGGATGTAGAGTGGCAAGTCGGTTTCCCTTGCGATCCGAGCACCAATCTTGATGACGTCAAGGCCCCAACGCGATTGACCACCAATCTCTGCGTGTGCTTTCACCCCTCTTACCAAGTCCAGATTTTCCTTCGCGACCCGTATCGTATGCTCGGCATTGACGCCGTTCGGCCCATACAATTCGGGATAGAGATGACCTTCAAGCCCACCAACCAGGTAACTTGAAATATAGGCCAGTACCCGCGATGCGCTTTGCTCTGCAATGAAATGTCGAAAGCCGCCCAGTGTCATGCAACTCGGCCCGCCCTGATCAATCAGCGTGGTGACACCTGATCGAACACCGACAAGGTCGGGTTCAAGTCCGAATTTTCCTGTAACATGTTGATAAACATGCGCATGGGTATCGATCATTCCCGGTATGACAAGATGTCCGCTCGCGTCAAACCGATTGAGCGCCGCGCTGTTTTTCAGACTGGGTGAAACCGCCTTAATTTTGCCGTCACGTATGCCGACATCAAATGCCCCGTCCAAACCTGCCAACGGGTCGATCACCCGACCGTTTTCAATAATCGTCTCAAAAGCAGAATCAGTCATGACGTATCAATCCATTCGTTGATAACTTAAACGTTTCAAATACCGAAGTCGTTTGAATTTAGCTGCGTTATCAACGATGAAAAAGAAAAAAGTTGCAACTACCAACATCTCCGTGACAAATTTTCAGGGTTCAATATAAATGCATATGGCGCGGCGTGAACCTGATGTCTGACAAGTCACGAAGATACAACAATCATGATCCGCAATCATGATTCAGAAGGAAAGTAACATGGGCAGTGGCTCTACGGCCAAAGACAAAAACCCTTCAGGTATCGGCGCCAGTCAGACACGCCAAGAAGATGACCGTCTGCTGAACGGTAAGGGGCGTTTCGTCGGCGACATCAAATTGGCCGGCATGCTGGAGCTTGCATTTCTAAGAAGTCCCCTTGCCCATGCAAGGATCACTGCCCTCCACATTCCAGAAGCGTATAGCGGTCAGGTCTTCAGCGCGAGCCATCTTACAGCTGTGAATGGAATCAGAGCTGATTCAGGACTCCCGGGCTTTCGCAGCTCTGTTCAACCAATATTGGCAGAGGACAAAGTTCGTCATGTTGGGGAACCCATCGTTGCCTGTCTCGCGGAGAGCCGCGCGATTGCTGAAGACATTGCAGAACGGGTCGATGTCTCTTTTGACGAGTTGCCGGCCGTGTCCGAAATGACCACCGCACAATCCGTACAGATGCCGCTTATACATGAGAGCTGGGACAAGAACGCCTTCTTGGAAACGCATACAGAGGTAAATTTTGAAACCGCGCGAGAAAAGGCAGATGTCGTGATCCACAAAACCTTCCGAACGGCTCGCCAATGCATGGCACCGATTGAGGGGCGAGGGTTGGTCGCGGTATGGGACCGAACTCTTGAAATTCTGACACTGCATTCGGCGACCCAAATGCCGCATATTGTCCGCACTGGTCTGGCGGAATGCCTGGGCTTGGACCACGGTCAAGTCCGCATAATTTCACCTGATGTCGGAGGCGGGTTTGGGTACAAAGGCATCCTGTTGGCAGAAGAGGTCTGTGCAGGCTTCCTCGCTATGAAACTCGATCGGCCAATCAGGTGGATTGAAGATCGGCGGGAACACCTAACCGGGGGCGCGAACTGTCGAGAACATCATTACGACATAACCGGATATGCCACCAAAGACGGCAAACTTCTAGCAGTCGACTGCACCGCCCTTGTCGATTCCGGCGCTTACTCGAGTTATCCCTTCTCTGCCTGTCTTGAAGCGGCCCAAGTGACCAGCATTCTGCCTGGCCCCTATAAGATGGAAGGCTATCGCTGTTCCGCGACATCGGTCACCACCAACAAACCGCCTATCCTGCCGTTCAGGGGTGTGGCCCGCACCGGTGTATGTTTTGCGATTGAATTACTTCTTGACGGTATTGCGCGTGAGATCGGCATGTCACCGGTCGATATCAGGGCACGCAATCTTGTACAGCCCGAAGAGATGCCGTTTACAAACATCACCAACAAGTACTTTGACAGTGGCAACTATCCGGAGGCGCTGATAAAGGCCGCCGAAGCGATCAGCGATCCAAAATCGATGGAGGCAGACGAGGAGCTTGCCGAACACGAACGGATGGGCGTGGGGTTTTCCATCTTCTGCGAACAGGGCGCGCACGGAACCTCTGTATACCACGGTTGGGGAATACCGATGGTTCCCGGCTTTGAACAGGCAACAGCACGTTTGACACCGGATGGCGGACTTGAACTGCGGGTTGGAGTTCACAGCCACGGCCAGGGACTGGAGACTACACTTGCGCAAATTGCCCATGACCGCCTGGGCATTCCAATCAATAAGGTAAAAGTTGTACATGGTGATACGGCCTATACGCCGTACTCCACTGGAACATGGGGATCACGATGTATCGTCATGGCCGGTGGCGCGGTCGCAACAGCATGCGACGCCCTGGGCGAGCGCATAAAGAACATCGCCGGTCATCTGATGCAGGTGCAGGGGGATGCTGTAACCTTGGAAGATGGGTATGCCCGAACGGGACAGAGTTCCGTTACCATCAATGACGTCGCACGAACGTGGTACCTCAAGCCGCAACTGCTTCCCGATGGTATTGACCCACGTGGGCTAGAAGCAACAGAAGGATACAAAACCGTTCAGGATACCGGGACGTTTTCTTATGCCTGCCATGCTGTGAAAGTGAAGGTTGATATCGAGCTGGGTCATATTTCCCTGGTTGACTACGTAATCGTTGAAGATGCAGGAACAATGATCAATCCAATGATCGTTGACGGCCAGGTTATAGGCGGGGCAGTTCAGGGGATCGGTACAGCCTTGTTTGAGGAAATGCCTTTTGGCGAGACAGGACAACCCCTGGCATCAACATTGGCGGACTACCACCTCCCTGTGGCTGCAGATATTCCCGATTTCCGGATCATTCATATGGAAACCCCATCCCCCCTTAGTCGGTTTGGACAAAAAGGGATCGGGGAGAGCGGTGCGATCGGCCCTCCCGCGGCAATCGCAAATGCAGTCAACAACGCGCTGGCGGACATCGGCGCCGAAGTTGATGAGATACCACTAACACCGGATCGGGTTCTTGCAGCAATAGATCGCGCAACATCACAGGGGGTGACATGAAGCCCGTTGATTTCGCGTATCATCATCCTGAAAGTCTTGAAGAGGTCTTGGGCCTTTCACGAGACGGCTCGGCATCCATTGTGTCCGGCAACCAATCCCTTGGCCCGATGATCAACTTGAGATTATCGCGACCAGAATCCCTGATCGATTTGTCCAGATTGGACGCGCTGTGTGGCGCGGAGAAAACCCCCGGCGGCGTCAGTTTTGGCGCGGCTGTCACTCATGCAAGCATTGAAGATGGCAAAGCACCCGACCCGACCGGGGGCTGGATGCAAAATGTTGCCAGGAATATTGCCCACCGCGCCGTCAGGAACCGGGGCACCATTGGCGGCAGCCTTTGCCATGCCGACCCGGCGGCGGATTGGGTGACGGTTCTGCCCGCACTTGGCGCTACAGTCACGCTCGCACGTCCTGGTGGCCAATCTCGCCAAATGGCTGTTCTCGACTTTGTGATAGGCCCATACCAAAATGCCCTGATGCCAGGTGAGGTTCTGACAAGGATCGATGTCCCGACACCCTCCGCCTCTGCACGCTGGGGTTACTGGAAATACGTTCGCCAGGTCGGGGAGTTTTCAAAAGCCAGTGCCGCAATCCTAACCGATCTGGAGAACGGCCTTACACGCCTGATTGTCAGCGCGCTCGGTAGCAAGCCCGTCCTTATTCCAAAGGCCGATGCCGTGCTTGCCGGTAAAATGAACGGCGCGGCGGCACTCCGCGAAGTCCTGGGTGAAGCTGATCACCAGAAATTTCGATTGCATGCAATCGCCATTGACCGGGCAGTCCGGCAAATCACCTTGTCCGCCCCCCCAGAAGCGCGCCGAGCTGGAAGCAGATCGTAGTGAAAACAATGCAAATTGAAGTCGAAATCCAACTAAACGGACAGACGGTTAGCGGTGCCGCAGAGCCGCGCACACATCTTGCGGATTTCATTCGCGAGGAAGCACTGGCAACCGGGACACATTTGGGATGTGAGCAAGGGGTATGCGGGGCCTGCACGATCTTCATTGACGGCGAACCGATGCGAAGTTGCCTTACCCTGGCGGCGGCCTGTGACAATGCCGATATCCGCACAGTTGAAGGGTTTGCGGACGACCCCCTGATGCAAGCGATCCGCGAGAGTTTCAAACAGCATCACGGTCTGCAATGCGGGTATTGCACACCGGGCATGCTTGTCACCGCATACGACATCATTCGGCGATTGCCCGGTGCTGACCGACAGATCATACGGCGGGAGATATCGGGAAATCTGTGCCGTTGCACCGGTTACGAAGGGATAGTCAATGCCATTGAGGCCGTTCTAAAAGATCCGCCCGTCGCAAGCCTGCAAGAGATGGCACGCTCGAAACCCCGCAGCAGGTCTGATGGTTTGGACAAGATCGTCTCTTCAGACTCGTCAATGTCGCCGGAAGCCGGGCCAACAACAGAATCCGAGGCAACGGATTTGCCGGATGCTGATTCCTTCGACACCGCAGTTAACCTCGAAAAAACCATCACTGTTGCCGCTGCCCCTGACGCTGTTTGGCAGATCATATCGAACCCAGAGGCCATGGTTTCCGTTATCCCTGGCGCGTCACTTACCGCGCCGTTCGACAATGGCATCGCAAAAGGCCTTTGCGAGGTAAAAGTTGGCCCAATGAAGGCACAATTCCAGGGCACCGCCAGCATTGTATATCAAACAGATGCCAAAAGTGGCACGCTTGTCGGTCGCGGGCGCGATGATTTCAGTCGAAGTACACTGGAAGGGCGTCTTGATTTTGTTCTCGTACCAGACGGTGTCGACAGTATTCTCGATCTAAATATGCGATACCGGTTGAACGGTCCCCTCAGTCAATTCGGTAGAGCGGCATTGATAGAGGAAATTGCCAATGCTCTCTTGCGGGATATTGCCCGTGGGTTGGAAGAAAAGCTGAACGGCACAGCAATATCTGAACACCACAGCAAGGCACCCCACCCCGCCAATGGCTCTCGATTTTTGGTTTCTGCCTTAGTAGGCTTGCTCAAACGTGTCTTGCGGAGGTCCCGATGAATCCCTTAGTTTGCGGGACGAGACACAACTTGGGCGATACTCTCCATGGTAAAAGGAATGGCGGCAAAATTACCGACCGCAAAACAACGGCAGACAAGCGACAGCGAACAATGGCGCGCCAGCGACGTTTCTTTGCGACCAGGTTTTCTGATTCGACGCATGCACCAAATTCACACCGGCCTCTTCCTGAACGCAGTCGGCGACGAGAACATCACCCCGGTCATGTACTCGGTACTGTCCTGTCTTTCCCAAAACGGTCCGATGGATCAAACAGCGCTGGCGAAGGGCGTTGCCATCGACAAAACAAACATGACCGATTTGCTCAAGCGCCTTTTGAAGCGTGGTTTCATTACCCGCAAGATCTCTCTTCAAGACAAACGGGTCCGGTTAACAACAATTACCAAAAAAGGCGAAGCCATCCTCAAAAGAACAGACCCTCTTGCGAGCGAGGCGCACCGAGAAACACTGGCGGCACTCTCTCCACAGGACCGCGTTCGTTTCATGCGCATGATGATGACCATTGTCGATGCCGCCGAAAAGGATATTCCATAACAAGTCTCGACGACTCAGGGGATCTCAAAAAAGCAAGCGAGGTAGTTCCGGACCAAAGGTGGGGGCCGTGAGCATGTCCTCCAACGCAGGAACCACCCTTTCCTACAAGCGTCTGGTGGCCGCCCAACCCGTTTTCAGCAGTATCACACGCCTAAGAGATTTGATCCCGTCTTTTCCAGAACGCGGACTTCTGCATGCCGGTCCGCCTTTCAGGTCCACCCGATCTCTGCCGCAACCCGTCATCAATGCCGCCGTTGCAGCCGCCATGATCGAGGGGTATGCGGAAACAGAAGAGGCAGCGCGGCACGCAATTGAACAAGGCGACATCAAACTTTTCCCGGCGCAGAACTTTAATGTCGTCACGCCACTCGCCTTCATCGCCGGACCATCGATCTGGGCGGTCGTTATCCGTGACGAGGCGTCACCTGGCCTTTTCAAATGTTCACCCCTCAACGATGGTCCACCAACCGGCTGTCTGCGCTTTGGCGTTAATGACGCCGCTGGCAAGACGTTACTTTCAGCATTGACCCGATCGATTGGAGCCGAAATATCCGAAGCATTCCAGGGTCCGGTGGAGATGTTGCCCATCCTGCGCGCTGCTCTCCATGACGGGGACGAGCTTCACGGCCAGGTTGCCGCCGCAAACACCCGTATTCGATCGGTGTTTTCTGCGCCTCTCTCTAAAGACACAGAAGCTTATTTTGATGCGGCCGGCCAATTTGCATTAAATGTTATAATGGCAACTTGCGCCCTTATGCTTGAGGCGGGCAAGGGGGTCGACCAAAGCGATATGGTGGTGGCCTGCGGTGGAAACGGTCAGCAGATCGGGTACAAATTGTCGGCCCGACCCAATGACTGGATCACACTGCCGGCGTCGCGTCCCAAGGGCCCCAAAATACCAGGAAAAGAAGCGGCATCCTCCCTGCCCGCGATCGGTGACAGCGCCGTCATTGACGCCGTCGGTTTTGGGGCAGCCTGTCTGCGGTTTGCCCCCAGCTTGCAAAAACCCCTGGCCGGCTTCACTTCGGATGCCTATGGCAGCGATGCGGCACATGACCCGTTCATTGGATCGCATCCTGCACTTGACCTCTCGGGTCTAAAAGTAGGCCTTGATCTAAACCGTTCACGAAAATGCCTTGGCATCATGCTGGGCATGGTTGAGGAAACAGGCAAGGAAGGCCTTATCGGGCGGGGGGTTGCCCCTTGGCCCGAGGTCTAAATCGAACAATTGAAATACGCTTCAGGGTCCAGAATACAGAAGGTCGCTCACCATCGCTCTTCACATATTTCAGACCTCGTCCCCTTCTGACCTGTGTGACACCCCGAATGACTGAGAACAGAACTCATTTCACCCATGCAACGACCCCATATTGGCAGGAGATTCTGAGTGCAGATGACCCAAGCGGACAAAGAACAGCACCTTACAGATATTGCTTCCCGGCCCGGTTCCCTGACGGTCGCATACTGGAACTGCCTTTGCGCGCCGTGCCGAACAGTGACCGTGCCGTGGCCTCCCTCATCGCAAACCAGGCCAGCTTTACGGTAACCGAAACGCTCATCTCCTCCATGGTCTCACTGGCCGAAAACATGCGACCTGACCTGATCGTCGGATTGCCGACGCTTGGTCTTGCATTCGCCCCGGGTATTGCGTGTCCGTCCGGTGAACCGGCTCTTGATATTTCGCGCGGTTAGTCAGGCGGCTTGAGCGGGGAAGTTCCAGGGGAGCAGTTCGTCGATGCGGTTGATTTTGTGATCGGCGATGCGGTCCAGCACCCAGGTGAGCCAGGCTTGCGGGTCAACGTCATTGAGCTTGGCGGTTTCGATCAGGGTGAACGCTATGGCCATGGCCTTGCCACCACCCTCGGAACCGGCGAACAGCCAATTCTTGCGCCCGAGCGCCACCGGCTTCATAGCCCGCTCGACGGCGTTGTTGTCCAATTCCAGAACGCCGTGGCCCAGGTAGGCCCGCGCCTTCGGCAACCGGTTCAGGGCGTAGCGGATCGCGCCAGCAAGCGGTGACTTGCCGGATATCTTCGTCAACTGGGTATCCAGCCATGTCACCAGATCATCGAACATAGGCGTAGCGTACTCGCGCCGCAGCGCCACCCGTTCTTCGGGCAATCGGCCACGCGCCTGTTCCTCCACGGCATACAGCGCGGCGATGCGCTTGATCGCCTCCTCGGCGATGGCTCCGCCCTGAGCTTGATGGACATCGACGAACTTGCGCCGCACATGCGCCACACAGGCCATCTCCGTGGCCGTGTCGGATGAGAACAACCCGTTGAACCCGGCGTAGCCGTCGGCATGGATCCAGCCTTGATAATCTGACAGATGCCGGACGGGATGGTCGCCCTTGCGATCGACGGTGAACCGATACCAGACCCCGGGCGGCGCTCCACCCGCCCATGGCCTTTCGTCGCGCACATAGGCCCACACCCGCGCGGTTTTGGTTTGCTTCGAACCGGGGGCCTGCATCTTCACAGGGGTGTCATCCGCGAACAGCGCCGGACCCGCCCGCACATGACGACCAATGGCCTCGGCCAAGGGTTCGAGAAGTGCCGTCGATCGGCCAACCCAATCCGCCAACGTCGAACGTTCAAGATCAATGCCGTCGCGTGCAAAGATCTGGCTTTGCCGGTACAGCGGCAGATGGTCGGCATACTTCGAGACCAGAACATGGGCCAGCAGTCCCGGACCGGGGCGGCCCTTCTCGATCGGCCGCGACGGTAAGGGAGCCTGGACGATGGCCTCGCAGCAGCTACACGCCAGACGGGGACGCACGATGCGGTTCACCACAAAACGCCCCGGGATGTATTCCAGCTCTTCCGTGACATCCTCGCACAGGGGCTTGAGTTCGCCACCGCATTCTCCGCAACTCTCGCCCGCAGACAGATGTGTGTCGTGGCGGGGCAGATGGGCGGGCAGCGGCTTGCGATTGTGCTTGCGCCTGGGCTTCGGCTCCACTTCGGCGGCCGCGGTTTGTTCCACCGCAGCTTCGGCAATGGCTTCGTCCTCGGCGAAAGTCAGGTGCAGTTGATCCAGGCTCTCGGACTTGGACCCGAAACGGTGGCGGTTATGGCCCGCCAACTGGTGCTTGAGCTTCTCAATCAGAAGATCGCGAGACTTCAACTCGCCAGCCAGAAGCCCCACCAAGCCCTTCAGTTCGGCGGGATCGTCGGGCAGCGTTTGAAGATCATTCAACATGACCATCGTATAGCAGAAACACCCTGCAAAGGGAATCCGCAACCGATCCAGTTCTTCGTTTAATGGACCTATCCCACGGTCAGGGGACGCCAGGTCCGAGCCGGCATGCGCCAGTCAATTCCTTCCAGCAGCATGGCGAGTTGGGCCGCCGTCACGCCGACCTTGCCGTCCGCCGGAGACGGCCACACGAACCGGCCCTTCTCCAGCCGCTTGGCGAACAAACATGCCCCCTGGCCGTCCCACCAGATGATCTTGATCAGATCGCCGCGCCGTCCACGGAACACGAACAGGTGGCTCGAATAGGGATCTTGGCCCAGGACACGCTCCGCCAGAGCCGACAGACCGGCAAACCCTTTGCGCATGTCCGTCACACCGGCCGCAAGCCATACCCGTGTGTTCACCGGCACCGGGATCATGACAGCCACACCTTCAGCAAACGCCCCAAAGCATCCGGATCAAAACCACCCTCGGCAACAACCTGGTGACCACCAGCCAGTTCGATACGAACCGCAGCCCCAAATGTCGGTGGCCCATCCGCTGCTACCTCCATCTCCGCTCGGACCGGCGCGGAAACCATCATCGGCAGAAACACCGAATCATGACGCTCCTCCCCATCCGGGGCAAACCGCGCGTCACGCAGCCATTTAAAAATCAAGTTCGCATTCATCGAATAACGCTGTGCAACCTGCGCAACCGAAACACCAGGAACCGACGCCTGTAAACAAATGGAACGCTTCTCTTCAGTCGACCAAAACCGACGCTTCGCTGCCATCACGATGTACCCTTGGTGTCCACTATCAATGCCGGACACTAGCGCCAATCCTTCCGCTCAGAAAAGAGCGGGTTCACCGGACGGACACGATGAAAACGCGGTTTCAAGTGTAGAAATGATGTAAAATCTACGTAGCGAATTGGGTAGCTGGTACTTCTCAAAGGTTGTATTTTGTGCAGGACCGCTGTTCTTGAGCGGATTGGCCTGACCCAACTGTTGTCGACTGAACAAAGAACTGGATGCTCGCAGAGCATTTGATCGACCCTTCCTGACACTTGGATCACTTAATTCTAATTGTGGAGCTGCAATTGAAAATCGGCATTGTTGGATCTCGGAACTACAATCGTTTGGATTTGGTCGCAAGATTTGTCCGGACTCTTCCAAGCGATACCATTGTGCTTTCTGGAGGTGCCAGAGGTGTTGATACCGAAGCGGCTGAGGCTGCTGAAGCCTGTGGACTAAGAACCAAAGTGTTTGAGGCAGATTGGCTCGTTCACGGAAGAAAAGCGGGTCCTATCAGAAATTAACAAATCGTTCTAGCATCCGATACCATTGTTGCTTTCTGGGACGGCGAAAGCCGAGGGACACTGAACACCATCTGCCAAGCACTGGATGAATCGAAGGCGGTGGTTCTGTTTGGGCCTGATGGCGAAAAGTTGAACATCGACGTAGCTTTGGAAAGGGCCCGAGAGAATGGCGTTCGTGCATCTCTTGACCGAAACAGAGTGGAGTCGTGATCAATCAGCTGAAGTTGCCCTTTTATCCGCTGTTATGGTTAGTTTCGATCCAAGTTAAACAAATATCTCGATCGTTGGTTCTTCAATCAATCCTGTCCCCGCAACCAACAAGACCCTACCGCCGTCAGATCCCCTGACGGCGTTTTGCTTTGGGGACATCGTCTCGTCCAGAATACGGGCCAATAACCCGACCAGTCGGACCCTGTGCTTGCCCTTTGTCGTATCCGGGATGACCTCGATCCGCTCGATCATGGAACGGATGGTCTCTGTTGCTTCGGTCCTTGTGTCCTCATGGATACCCTCTCGATAGCATGTAGCAACAACGTTCCGGACATCTTGATATATGCGTAGTGGCGTTAAGGGGCGGGTGTCGTGGCTACGTACGTTGCGCCGACGTTTTTTGTTTGTCTCATGTTCGATCGCGTCCTGGATGCGCGCAACCAGTTCAGCGCCGGCGGCCTCTTTGGATAAGTCGTCATGCGTAGGCAAGAACATGGGAAGCCCTTGGTAAACGTAGTTGGTCGTTGGTTTGTCATTTTACCATTCGGGTCCTTGGAGACACAGGAAATCTCTAGATTATTCTGCAGATCCGAATGGCTCAAATAAAGCTAGCGCTGAAGGTAACAATAAAATACTCTGATTCCATCTCTGACGACGGGATAAGACAAATGTAAGTCCCTTTGAACGTAGTGAATATAGTCCAAAAAAGCATGCCGAGCTGTGATCGGTTGTGCTACTTACTAAATTTAGTGGAGCAAATTTGATGACATGATCCGGATGCAATCGACTCATCCCGACTGACTGACCCGTTTAATAATTAGTGGGTGATTGTAATTGGGCATCAGTTGTTTGTGGTTCCCATCTAATAATTGAATCTGGTCATTTGGCACTAAAAGACCTCAGTCACCTTCGAACAAATTTTATTACCCATTTAATGTAGTATGTCTCTTTGTTAAGGAATTCCTCTGAGAATCGTGCGCCATAGTCTTCGAAGGTTCAGTTTTCTTGGAAATGCAACGATCGAAAAAGTTGTCTTTGCCCGTACTGTAGCGGTCCAATTTCGAACGGTTTCCACTGTAAACTGAGGTGCGTAGTGAGATATGATGTAACGAGGAGGGCGCGTGAGAATGGAGAGGTTTGTCAAAGCATAGATCACTTGGATAGAGTTGCGCCTCTGTTTTGCCGAGTTTGAGCGACATTTATGGTTGTGCTCATCCAGGATATTGAAACTCACATAAGTTCTTCCATCCCATACGCGTTGAGGAGCGAGGCGGGATGAATCAACGCACCCATCTTAAACCGGTTTAGTGAGGATTGCGGCAGCGTTTTGTTTTCGCGGATTTATGATAACTATCATTGTTTTTCTTACGATTGAAAGGGCCAAAGTCAAAATACACGGGGCAACAAGAATGCCAAATTCATTAACAGGCTGCTGAAAAACTCATTCAGGCGCTGTATTGATGGTTATGGGCATTCCATTGTGGACCATTTCGTCGATTGGGATCGCCAGCCCCTTCTGCTCCATATCGAGCAAGATCATCAGAAGTATGCTGTGGAGATGGGTCAGGGCTTCTTCCTTCGTTTCTCCGCCGGTTTTGGCTCCGAATTCCTCCATCGCTGGACATCGCGCGGTCCATGATCCTGAGTTCTTGTCGATCAGTACGCTTTAACTGTATTCCATTGTTCGGTTCCTAAGCGATGAGCTTTGGTAGGCGCGCCAAGTTATTCGCCGCCATTGTTAACGTGAAGCGGGCGCAGACACGTTCAACACCGCGAAGCGTGGTCTGCGCCATGCCGCCGACGGTCTTTGCCCAGCCAAACGGTTCCTCGATCTTCTTCCGGTGCCGCTGAGACAGGGCGTAGCCGGGATGACCGGTGGTCCGTCCATCTATTGCGGAACGCCGGGCTTTCTGCGCGACGTGCGGTGTTACGACCATGCGCCTGAGTTCAGCAACGAAATTGGCACTGTCGTATCCCTTGTCTGCACCAAGCGTCAGTCGTCTGGTCGAGCCCGGTGAATGCCGGTTGATCATCTCAAGTGCCGCCTTGCGCTCACCATACCCATCTGCGTGGGTCAACTCTGCCTGCACTACGAAGCCATTGCGGTTCTCCATCAGTGTATGTCCCATGAAGCAAAGCATCGCCGCCGCGCCCGAGGCCTTTTTGTAAAGGCGGGCATCCGGGTCCGTGACCGAGGCATGGGTGGCGTTCGAGCGCTTCTCGCCCCGGAAGTTCACTTCAGCGTTGCGGGACTGGCGGGGTGTGTTGGGCATCGGCTGGATCTCTGTCGGCTGGGGCTGGTCGGCGTTCAGTGTGGTCTCGTCGGTTGACGGTAGCGGAGGCCCACCAGGATCACCATCCTGCGGCGGCGGGGCGTGTTCTTTCGGCTGGAAACTCTTCATCGAAGCCCACGCCTTGATCAGTGTGCCGTCGACCGAGAAGTGCTCGTCCGACAGCAGCGGCTTGACCTTGGGATGTGCGAGGATCGCGGCCATGACCTTGCGCGACATGTCGGTTGTCAGCAGCCTGTCGCGGTTCTTGCTGAACACCGTCGGAACCCAGACCGGGTCGTCAATGCCCAGCCCGACGAACCATCGGAACAGCAGGTTGTAATCCATCTGCTCCATAAGCTGCCGCTCGGACCGGATCGAAAACAGGATCTGGAGAAGACTCGCCCGGATCAGGCGCTCAGGCGCAATCGAGGGACGACCAAAGTCAGTATAGAGCGCATCGAAATCGGCATCGAGGCTTGTCAGTGCATCGTTCACGATCTGTCTGATCTTGCGAAGCGGATGAACCGAAGGAACCCGCTCTTCAAGGTCAACATAGCTGAACAGCGAACCGCTTGTTTTGTCCGTCCCACGCATCGTCACCCTCGCCGCCGCTGCCGTAACAAGGGTAAATCATGTTCTTGAAGTCGCGTCCAGCCCCGACTTTTTCAGCAGCCTGTTAAGGGACGGGTGTGGTCGCTACGTACCTTGCGCCGACGTTTTTTGTTTGTCTCATGTTTGATCGCGTCCTGGATGCGCGCAACCAGTTCAGCGCTGATGGTCTCTTTGGACGGATCGTCATGCGTAGGCAAGAACATAGGGAGCCCTTGGTAAACGAAGTTGGTTTTCAGTCCGTCATTTTATCATTCTGGCCCTGAGTGGCACAGGAAAACTCAAGCCAAATATTTTAGTTTCGTTTTTGTCCCAGAAATCGGCCGCATCATTTTTTGTGTTTGGCGATATCTTTCCCAACATAGGGGCTGCATCAGCTCACATACACCAAATTGACAGAATCAAGAATGAGATCAGCCATGGAGTTGCAGAGAGATAGTGAAAAACATATGCAATTTATAGTTATTTTATAAATCATTTACTCTTATTAAAATAAAAATTTACGGAAATCTGTGGATAACTAATAGGAGAATTCATCTCGTATGTTTACGTTTGGCTAGTAGCAAGATAAGTTAAAATCGAACATCAGGGGTAAATTCTATTTTTTGGGGCAGAATTAGATGGATACGGACCACGCTAAACGTGATGGTAATGTAATAAAAAATGACTCTCTCATTGGTGTTGCAGGCCGTTTGGTTAAATACTCCAATAAAAATGAATATGGGATCATGCTTTTTATGTATCGCTTTAGGGTGACGCCTATGCAGAAAGCAGTGCGAAGTTTGTGGCGAGAGCTAGCGCAAGAAATCTCGTCTATATTTGGCAGCGTTACAAAGCAAAATAATAGCTCTGGCATGTTCGTTTCAGGACCAAGAGCCGGAGCCTGGTTTGTCAGTGCAGCCAGACCTTTCAGCGTTTTGACCTCGCCATCGGGCGGCAGCGACGATTAAAAATTGACTATGAACTCTAATGCCGAAAAGTCAGATGAAACTCCAAGCCAAGTTAAGGGCGAGGGTGTACGACGCATAGGTGCACCGAACGTAACGCAAGGCCCCGTTGTGCGGTTTGCCAAAGATACAAATGACATAGAAAGGATGATCAAGCTCGGTCGGTCAATGCATGCAGAAAGTATTGCACATGACATCCCGTTCAGTGAGGAACGGTTGCGTCAATTGGGTGTTAATGCCCTGTTGGACGGGTCTGGATACTGTTTGTTGTTGATCGAAAGCGAGGCTGATCTGCAAGGGTTCTTAGTCGGTCAGGCTGGTCCACATCTTTTCAGCGATGCGATTGGAGCGACATGTTCGCTTTTCTATGTCCAGCCTAGGTACCGTGGAGGTTTGTCCGCAGTGAAACTCCTGCATGCCTTTCGCAGATGGGCGGTTGTGCAAGGTGCGGTGCGTTTATACGTACCGATAGCTTCGGGCGTCAGGCTTGCTCAAACAGATCGTTTTCTTAGTCGCCTGGGTTTTCAGTTGTCTGGTGGAAACTACTGTGCGTCAGCTAAGATTTAGTTAAACAAAATAGGTATTTGGGGAAAAGACCAAGCTATGCTTTCTAAGTCGACTATAAGACAAAAGATACAACGATTATCAATTGTCTTGCTGGTTTTCGTTTTAGTGGCACATGTAAAACCCGCGAATTCTTACTTGTACTTGGGGGCCGGAGGAGAGGCATCGCTGCTGTTGAAGTTCTTTTTCTACAACAAAGGCCCGATCGAGCCAAACTTGGCAGAACTATTTCACCGACTTTCAGCATGTGACCCAGACAGGAGAAAATTCTGGCGTGACAAGGGAAAAGAAACCTTCTGTATGCCCATGGGGGCAAGTTCTATCGATTTTTCTCGGAGCTTGATTCAAGAGTACTATGACATTTGGGACGAAGAGGTCGGTTATTTGACGTTTCGCGGTGATCAAGAAATAACCGATGAAAAAATCGCGGCGTTAACAGGGTTCTTTAATGACGTTTGCAGTCACTTTGATCGAATTGATCCTACGCTCATCAAAGGTTGGGAACGCAATGAGAATAACACAGACGTAAGTTCGATCAACAGCTCTGACATCGATAACGCTTATTTTTGGCAAGAGCTTCGCAAAGCAGGCTGGTTCTTTGGTTGCACTATCCGGGGCTCCACTATCAAGCCGCCACAAATTGAGCATTCCACAGTAAAGTTAATCTTTTCGCAAAAAAAGCGGGAAGTATTTTCAATTTCCATTGATGTCGAGCTAGGTGAAAATTAATGACCGTACAGGGCAGGTTCAGAAACAGGCTGAACCGCTGAATGACAGTGGCCTGATGTGTCTGGCGCTAATGCTTCAGTTCAACAAGCTCCCCGCGGACCCGGATCAGATCCGGCGAGAGTTTGCGCCTGTGTCGGGGCCTATGGGGATCGAGCTTTTTGCAGATCTGCGTCAGTTCTTGAAACACAGTCTCGTCAACCCGGCAGTAGTGACGGGCCAGGTATCTTAGGCTGTTGGCGTCATTGTAAATGCGGGCCGTCTTTTTATTGCTTGTTCTAGAAAGCATCTCGGACAACCCGGACTTGAATGCTTTGGGTTCTACTAGAACGGTAAGGGAGGTGATCTCATCAGGAGGGAGGGTGCCACTCTTGACCAGTGCCGTTGCAAATCGCCGAAATAGGTATACGCGGCTCTCGATCGTCTTTGGGCTCAGGGACTTGTCCGGTGCGGTAAGATCGAGCGGGTCCGGATGCAACATCCGTTGCTTCCATGCGGCAACGTCACCCTGAAAACTCTCCGGAAAGGTGCTCATGGGCAAGGTGACCCGTTCGCGGCGGTTTGGCGTGGCAAGCACAACGTCGGGCCAGTCCGGATATCTGCGGCGGCACCGGTTCCAGGTGACGATCGTATGCTTCAGGATATTGCGTGGATCCTTGACCACTTCTTCCGCCTCCAGAGCCGTACTCAACCCGATCAAGGTTCCTGAAGAAACCTCTGCCGGTGTGATCTCCATGGCGGAGCAATAGCAGGCCAGCCGGTTCAGGCCATTACGCCAGAGCCGTTCATCGATCAGACCGAAAAGGTCCTTCCATTCAGGGGACAGGGCAAACCGTCGGGTAAGGTGTGGCATCTGATCTCCATGCTCTCTGACCAGGCGTGTAATCTGGGCCCTGATATTGGCGAATGTCTTCTGGCTGATACCCAGTGACGCCGGATGGCTGTTTGCGAAAACCTTGCGGGTCTTGCCCGGCAACTTCTCCAGAGGCATTTTGGCTATTGCTTCGAACCTGTTGAGCGCGGAAAGCAGGTCGCGGCGTTTGGTTCCGGAGGTCAACCCGGCTTTAATATCAGACTTCAGATCGGCGAATGTCCTTGGCGAGTTCGAGAGGAAAACTTCGGAGCTATCGATCTGATTTTGCTTTGGTATTGCGTTCATCGGGACATGCCTTTCATGACAGTTTGTGTCTCGGGATGACAGGGGCGGTCAGGAGGTACTTATCGGGATATAACACATATTTTATCCTACGGGTGGAAGGTGGGTGGGTTATCCCGACAGACCTCAAGTTATTGAAATCATGATATTCCTTTAGGGTCATCGAACCGACCCACTGCGGTGAAGCTTGATGAAGCTGGCAAGGTCATTTGGATGGATACGGACCGTGCGGCCGATACGGATTACGGCGATTTCGCCCTGATCGATAAGGCGTTGAACGGTGCGCGTGGAAACGTTGAGGGCTTTGGATACCTGTTGAACGGCCAAGAGGTTTGCCGGGTCAGCCGTCATGACTATCTCCATGTCTTGATTGCGAGAGAGATTGGGCTGCGGCTGACCTGGCTAAAAGCCGGACCAAATCCTTCAAAGCCTTTTCGGAATGGGAATGCGGCAGCTGCTTTGGCTGACCACAAGATTGAATAGTGTGACGTATATGCTTGGGCATAGTTCTGGCGCTCGCACTTGGACAAGCTCCCAAAGGAAGCTTGAGAAAGTGCATTCATGTATCGCCAGAATGCTTCGCGAAAAACGCCCTTTCCTCGGCGGCTCGGACTACCTGTATCGTCGGTAGTTTACGAAAAACGCCCTTAACGTGGACGACACGATCACCGATGTCGCGGGTAATATGCGAAAACGCCCTTTTCACTGGCGCCGCGGTTGGTTAATAAGACCAACACGTCGCCTATTTACCTAATCGTGATCAGAGTCAATTGCTAATTTTCAGCAACTGTGAAGACCCTTGTGAGTTTACGTTCGTGTCTAGGCCCCTAGAACTGTACCATTCTTTGGTTAACTTTGAGGACAGTACTGTTAGTACAGGGGCGGTATTCAGATGGGGACGTTTTTCGTCAGGTCAGAGTTGAGATTGCAAATTGACGGTGCATTAGAGAAAGCTGCGAGTTGGAAACTGGGGGTGGATCCTAGAAGTCCGTCTTTGGCATCATCAAGGTGCTTTTTGAGACGGCCTTTAAGGTCGGATGATAAGGAGCGGAACTTTTGAACATGGGGAGCTTATACATAATGAATGGGATAGGTTGTACACAAAAAGATTCGAATTGTCATTTGTTGTTAAGGCATCCACCCTGTGCATCAGTTTTATTGGCTTTCATTTTGCCTGACAATTTGATTCAAACAAATGACCTCGAATCGCTTGCGGACCGAATTCAGCCCCCAAACCTACGCAAGAATTGCGATGCCCTAAAGGTCAAGGTATGAAACAAAACCTAACAAGAGTCTGTTTTGCTTCCATCCTTATACACCAGTTCTCGTCAGTATTGAGTTTCTTAATATGTAGAACCTATTTTGCGTTCAAGACGCTGTGCATGGCCGTTCTACTAGTTTTGTGTTTTTCTCACTTCCTCTCTGCAGAGGATGCAGTTAATAAGATGATGACAGAAGATGCAATTGACAAGGTAAAGAAGAATGCTCAAGAAGCAAACTTGTATGAGGCGCTTCTTTTAATACCAGTTATGACTGATTGTCGAGTGTTAAGCTACCCGATTTCCCCTGAGGTAAAGTCGGAGTTTGATAAAATTATCTTGGATGTGTCATCGTTGTACGCTCGTGATTTGAAAGAGTTCCAAGTATCGTATGAGGAAATCGCGGCCGTTCATATTCGTAGTGCTGCCTCACCAGCTTCAATATTCTATGTTTTCTATCGGGTAGACAAAGAAAACTGGCGCCGTGTTTGCGAAGAATTTTGAATCAAAATACCCACCTTGGTTAATGGAAAATTCGTCGATCGAGAAGGCCTTCGTACTTACATCAATGATGTTTCTAGAAGAGTATATAAACAGGTATCTGGATATCGGCGTTAGTCTGGAGCTCAATACTACTACCGTGTTAAAAAGCTGAGCGAGCTTTCAAATTTGTCAAACGGAGTCTGTTGGTATGACTGAAGAAAATAATAACTCAGGAGAAAGTGGTTCATCTTCCGGCAACCTTGGAGACTCGTTACTGAAGGCGCTCCTGGAGGTTTTGGCTCCTCTTAGTAAAGAAGTTGATATGGTTAAAACCGTCACAGTGTCCTGCCCCCCTATAACTGAGCCAGTTGAGGTATAGATATCTCATTAAATCAAGGGAGGATTTTATGGCACGGAAGCGCTTTTCAGCAGAAGATATATTGAACAATTTGCGGCAGGTTGAATTGGATCTGGCTGGTGGGAAAACAGTTGATGCATCGATCCGAACGGCCGCCAGAGCAAGAAACCTTACATCATTGTAGTACATAGAAAGGGAGCTAGACACGCCAGCAATGGCGGCTGGCGTTTCGGATACTGTATGGCATGAAGAGGATTATTGGGCTGATTGATGAACGCGCTCCGAAGCCAGGTCCGCGTGGCCTCGCAACAAAGACAATTCAAATTGAGACAGTACCAGATCAGCGTTTCTCTATTCGTAAAATTGAAAACATGATAGAAAGCCTTGAAGATCGTTTAAGTTCAAAATCTAAAACTGATCAGGTTTTTTTACGTATGAGGAAACAGGCGTTGACATGCCTTTTGTCGATGGGTCGCACAAGTTCCGAGTTTTGTCCTATGTGGGAACCATGGGCAGATTAAAGGGATCACTACCGAAGGCTCCCAAATGTCGCTCGACCTTTATATGAAGGTTAAGTATCTGGAAACAAGGACCCTTGTAGCGATAACGACTCAAGAAATCATCCAATCGAACAAAGGTTTTTACACCGGGGTAAAACCACTTGAGAGAATTATGCCTCGATCGGTGTTTGAAAGTGACGTTGAAACGGGAAAATCCTATGTTCTTTAAGACCAGGTAACTGTTATGGTCGGCACCCTGGCAGATCTGGCAAACCAGATACAGGTCAATGGCGGCAAGGTTGTTAGCGTTGTGGCCCTTGTCAACGACAGGAGGAACCGCATGTGTAAACCTAGACGCAACCATGTCAGGCTCATAAAGGGGAGATCCGATGAAACACGCACAGAGGCACTCACAGCAGACGAGGCCCAATACCTCGCCAACTACGGTGATGCTGACGAACTCCGAGAAAGCATCGCTTCGGCAAGAAGCAAAAGAGACAAATGCCTACATGCAAAAGGCGTTCGCTCATCTACGCCCGACGACGAAGTAAGTTTACAGCGCCGCACAGACGAATACCTTTAATCGACCAATTGGATGATGATCTAACCCGGCGAGCACATCAACCTGCCGTAGCTTTGAGACAATCTCTTCCGGGTTGTGTCGTTTCGTTGCAAATCTTTGATCCTCCGTTTCCTATCATACGCGGTGGACCAATTCAGTGGGGGAAGATCACTCGAAGTGTGCCGTTGTGTCTCGTTTATCTATGTTTCTTATTCTTGCGCTGAGTTCATCCCACCACTACGTACTTTCACATTATCGCCGCACCTTTTATTGTTGGCGAATTCGTTGAACAATTCGCGGCAGATGAGATGAACGAAAGCGACAACTGGATCCCGACCCTTCCGTTCTTGGAGCTCAACGACAGCAAACCTCTAGAGGTGTTGGTTGGGGACATCCTTCTTTTTTTGGTTTTGCATGACGGCAACATCAAGGCGTTTCAGGGCTTGTGTCCTCATCAGGCTGCCCGTCTGGGTCAAGGTCAGGTTGTTGATGGGCAAGTTCACTGCCCCCATCACAGGGCTAGATTTTCCCTCGAAGACGGTTCTTGCAGTCCGGGGTGGGATCTGCCGGCTCTAACGAACTATCCTGCCCAACTACGAGATGGAATAGTACACGTAAATATCGGCGCATCACTTCCCGGTTCGGACTGATCGATCAATCCATTTTTGGCCACGAGGCAATACCATGCCAAACCAACCCATGTTCGCCGGTCTCATCTTCACCCCCACTCCAAAAATCGGAAACGACGTGATTCTCGTGAAGCAGTATCTCACTATTGATTTTTTCCGTAACTTTTTTCAAGCAGTCTCCTGTATTCAACAGTAAAATGATCAACAACAGTTCATCACCTGAAAGATAACTGAAGAAGAGCCTCAATGACTGTTTCGACGTTTGAACAAGTTCTGGAAAGAAAATGTTTAATACATCCTGTATTCTGCCTGTGTAACGGAATAAAATATGAAGTGGACCCAGTTCTGATCCCTGACGCCATAGCCGCCTGACCAGGAATGAATATTGAACGACCTTACCGATAGATACAGGCGTATCGATGCCTGGCAACACCACATAAAGGCATTCGTGGAACTGGCTGACCAGGCAGACTCTACGCCAAGCGCTGAGGGAGCCCTTTCCGGACTGACCGTTGGCATCAAAGACATTATTGATGTGAAAGGCATACCGACACGAAATGGCAGCGCCGTTTTTGCAAAGGCCAAACCGGCGGAAAAAGACGCGGAAGTTGTGGAAAGATTACGCGCCGCAGGCGGCACAATAATCGGCAAGACAGTCACCACCGAGTTCGCCTTTACAGACCCTACGGATTGTCGCAACCCCCATGATTTCAACAGATCGCCCGGCGGATCCAGTAGCGGATCCGGTGCCGCTGTCGGCGCTGGTCTCGTCGATATCGCCCTTGGAACACAAACGGCCGGTTCCCTTTGTCGACCCGCCGCTTATTGCGGTGTGGTGGGTCTCAAGCCGAGTTATGGTTCGCTTCCCACCACCGGTGTTTCCCCTTTGTCACCAAGCTTCGACACGGTCGGTATAATCGCACGATCGGTTGATCTTGCCAGGCGGGCCTTCATTGCGATGAAACCTGACCTACCACCTGCCGCCTCGAACCAGGTAACAAAACTGAAGGTTACGCAGGGCTTGTTTGACACGGAACTTGCGCCGACGGTGGATTATCAGGCGGGGATGGATCTGGTCGCTGAAGTATTCAGGGGTTTTGGCTCAACAATCAACAAACAAACCCTGCCCGCAGCCGTGGACGAGATCGTGCTTGCCCATCGTCTGATCATGAATTTCGAAGCCGCACAGGCCCATGGCGAGTTGTTACGCGGTGAGCAGTACGACAAGCTAAAACCCAATTTTAGAAGCGCTTTGCTATCCGGCGTGGATACAACAGAGTCTGACGTGGCAAAGGCAAGAGAATTTCTGGCGGAGAGGAAATCCGATTTCTGGTCCAGTTTGGCCGATATTGATCTTGTACTCACCCTGCCGGTACCGGAGGGGGCTCCCCTGATGGACGGCACCACCGGCTTTCAACACTGGCTGACCCTTTGGTCTGTTTTCGGCGGTCCCTTAATAAGCCTGCCATGGGGCTTGGACAGCTTGCATCGACCAAGATCGATCATGCTGGCGGGGCACCCGGGTGCCGATCTTTTCGTTCTCGATATTGCGGAACAACTGATGGAAAACGCACCGCCCATTCCAAAGCCAATACTGCCCTGAAAAGGCTCAGCTCCGCAGCCTCACAATGGCGTCCACCTCAACCGAGGCGTTTCCCGGAAGACCCGATACGCCTACGGCCGTCCGTGCATGCCAGCCGTTCTTCCCAAACAGGGCAGCAAAGATCTCTGTCGCGCCGTTTATGACAGCGGGACTGCTGGCAAAGCCTGACTGACAATTTACAAATCCACCAAGACGCAGAACACAGTCAACCCGGTCAAGATCACCGCCGCTGGCCTCCTTCAATCGAAAAAGCAGATTCAGCGCGCAGACCCGCGCGGCGTCGCGCCCCATCTCAATCCCTTCGGGAGTGTCAGGGACCGGCCCTGTATGAGTAACCTCACCCGCCCATTCACAGATCTGGCCTGACAGATAGACAGTGGTGCCATCAACACGGAATGGCAGGAATTGTCCCCGAGGCTGCCAATCCGGCGGTAGTTCCAAACCCAGTTCTACAAGGCGTTTTTCGATATTGGACATCGCTTACCCTTCCGAAATGCGTTAGCCCATAGCCACTTTATTGGACTTTGCTTCGGCGGTGGCAGTCGATTTGTTATCTACGATCATGTCACGCCGTTTTGGCGGTTTAGGCGCAGCCGCCAAAAGGGTTTTTGTGTAATCGTCTTTGGGTTCGTTCATCACTTGCTGTGTCGGACCCTCTTCAACTATTTCACCATCCTTCATGACGATCACATGATCACAGAGGAGCCGTACAACATGCAGATCGTGACTTACAAAAAGATAACTCAAACCCAGTTTTGCGCGCAGATCGACAAGCAAATTCAGCACGACGGCCTGGATTGAAACATCCAGCGCCGCAGTCGGCTCATCAAGGATGAGGAATTTCGGCTCCAATGCCACGGCCCGCGCGATACCGGCACGGGCTTTCTGGCCACCTGACAATTGATGGGGAAAGCGGTCCAGTAAAGCCAGTGGCAGTCCGACGAGAGCGGCCAGTTCCTCAACACGGGCGTTTAACTTTTCACCTTTCAACCCACCCAAATGTCTCAATGGTTCTGATATGGTCTGGCGGGCAGTATGGCGTGGATTCAGGCTATCGGTTGCATCCTGAAACACCATTTGAATATCGGCACGAAGCGGATTTTTGACGAAATCGCGAGATGGAATCGCCCCAATATCCTCGCCGTCAAAAAGAACCTGACCTTCAGTCAGATCAAGAAGACGAACCAGAATTTCCGAGGTAGTCGATTTGCCACACCCGCTTTCCCCAACGAGCCCCATGCTCTGCCCCTGAAGGATGTCAAAGCTGATCCCTTTTACCGCGTGCACAGGCCCCGATTTGCCCCGGTAAGTCTTGACCAAATTTCGAACCTGCACGAGGGGGTTTTCGCCAATGTGATGCTCCAGCAACGGGCGTTGTTCCTCTTTTGGCAACAGTGTCCGTATGCTTTCTCCAGCCCGGGGTGTCGCATCAACCAGTTTGCGGCTATAGGCGTGTTGCGGGTCGCTGAATAATTGAACAGGGTCGCCCTGTTCTACGATCGCCCCGTCCTTCATCACGATGATACGGTCGCAATACTGCGCCGCCAGTCCAAGATCGTGGGTGATGAGAATGCTGCTCATCTCGCGTTCTCGTATCAGATCGCGGACCAGGTCCATAACCGCCTTCTGTGTCGTAATATCAAGACCGGTGGTGGGTTCATCTGCGATCAACAATCTCGGATCACAGGCCAAGGCGATGGCAAAGACAATGCGTTGACACATTCCGCCGGAAAGCTCGAAAGGATAGGCATTGAAACGGGCCTCTGCATCTTTGATCCGGACTGCTTCAAGCGCTTCAATGGCTTTCTCACGAGCGTTCTGACGGGTTGCCCTTGCATGTTGTCTCAACACATCCTCAATCTGGTGTCCGACCTTCCGGATCGGATTGAGGGCCGCCCGTGGGTTCTGAAAAATCATCGAGATCTCACGCCCACGAATAGACCGCATCTCACGCTCTGCAGAGCGTCGCAGATCAACGCCGGAATAGGTTATCTCACCTGCCTTGATCGTTCCGCCCGCATCCAGAATCCGCATCAAGGCATAGGATGTCACGGACTTGCCGGAGCCGCTTTCACCAACGATCCCGAGGATTTCACCCTTGGCCAAGTCGAAGCTGACGTCTCTCACAGCTTCGACCTCACCGCGCCTGGTGCCGAATGAAACTGCCAGATCTTTTACGCTTAGCATCGGGTCACGTCCTTTTGCGCGGATCGACAATGTCGCGCATGCCATCACCAAGAAGGTTGAAGGTAAACACCGCCATCATCAACCAAAGACCGGGGAACACTGCCAACCACCACTCACCGGAAACAATGAAGTTCGCACCCTCCGCAACCATGATCCCCCATTCAGGGGTTGGTGGCCGAACGCCTAGACCAATAAAGGACAACCCGGCCGCGTTCAGGATCGCCCATCCCAAATTGAGCGAAACCTGCACCATCATGGGCGGCAGGGCATTCGGAAATATATGCATGGCAAGAACGCGGATATCACTATTTCCTGAGAGCTTTGCAGCCCTGGCAAATCCGGCATTGCGTCTGATATTCACCTCTGCGCGCACCAATCTTGCGTAAAACGGCATGTTGATGATCGCCGTTGCATAGATGATGTTCTCAATCGTGTTGCCCAGCGCGGCTACGATGCCCATCGCCAGAACGAACAACGGAAATGCCATGATAGTATCGAGGCAACGATTCAGAACCGCGTCGAGCCAGCCACCCCAATAGCCCGCAATGCTGCCAAGTATAGAGCCAACAACAAAGGATATCGCGACGGCTGCAACAGAAATAGCCAGATCGAGGCGCGTCGCCACAATCACCCTGCTGAAGACATCCCGACCCAGATTATCGGTACCAAACCAATGTACCAGTGATGGCGGCTGCAATGCGTTTGATGCATTGGTTTCAAGCGGATCAAAAGGAACAACATAGGGCCCAACCAGTGCACAGCCCAAGATAAACCCCAGCATGCCGAACGCGATGAGCGTCACCGGATTGGACCGCAAAACATAGATGATATGGTCGAAGCGGCTTTGAGACTGAGGTGCGGATCGGATGTCGATATCTGTCATTGCGACACAAAACCAATCCGCGGATCGATCACGGCGTAGAGCAGGTCAATAACAAGATTAAGCGCCACGAAAAGCAATGCCATGGCCAATACGAACCCCTGAACAGCCGCGTAGTCTGAGACCACAAGTGCCTCGACCGCGTAGGACCCAATTCCCGGCCAAGCGAAGACTTTCTCAACCAGCACGTTGGCGCCAAGGGCAAAGGAAAACACCATGCCCAGTGTTGTCACCACTGGGAGCAAAGCATTGCGGAATGCATATCTGTACAAAACCTTGTTGTTCGATAAACCCGCGGCCCTCGCCGTTCGAATAAACTCAGAGGAAAGCGCTGAAAGCATTGCCGCTCTGGTCATGCGCGCTATTGGAGCCAAGGTAAACAACGCAAGCGTCGATGCCGGGAGTATCAACTGCTTAAAGGCACCCCACCAAGTCTCCCAATCTCCGACAACAGCCGCATCAATAAGGTAAAAGCCAGTAATATGGTCAGGTTCGAGGTAAATGAAATCAAGACGCCCAAGCGGCGAAGGGGCAACCCCCATCAAGTAATAAAATATGTAAATCAACAATATGCCCGTGAAGAATGTCGGTAACGAGACCCCGGCTGTGACAACAACACGGCACAAATGGTCGATCCAGGTCCCCTGACGTGTCGCCGCCAAAACACCAAGAGGGACAGCGACTGCTATAGCCAAAATCAAAGCAGAAAGCGTCAATTCAAGAGACGCTGGCAACCGGTTGGCGAGATCTGTTGCCACCGGACGCCCAGTCGATACGGACTGGCCCAGGTCGCCCTGCACCAGATTTCCGAGATAAATGACAAATTGTTCAGGGAGCGGCTTATCAAGCCCGAGCGCTACCCTGGTTTCTTCAATCGATTTCTCATCAGCCATCACACCCGCAAAATAAACTGCCGGATCACCGGGCAAGGCACGGGTCAATACGAAACTGATAACGATAACACCAAAGACAACTGGAACAGCCTGGGCTACGCGCAGCAAAACCGCGCGTAGCCTTGGTGAGTCTGAAAGCATCGTTTACCCGACCTTGAGCGGGCGAACATCCAATTGCCTATGGAACCAGAACTCGTACCCTTCCGCTCCATTCGCCGCGACGTTAAGAGCAGGTTGATAAAGCGGAATTCGAGGAAGTTCATCCAGCGCAATCTCAAACATGCGTTTGATCTTGGGCGCATATTCCGGATCATCCATCGGCATGTGCAATGCAGAATCCACCAATGCTTCAATCTCTTCATTACGATAGTTTGAAGAATTGAAGAGATGCCCGTCCTTGTAGGCCCAGAAGAAATAGTAATCCGGTGTGTTCAGCCAGCCACCGAAGTTCTCAAGGTGCAGATCGAGTCGCTTTTCAACCAGAACGGCCGTTCGCCAGTTTGCACCAGGAATCTTGTCGATGGTCACGTTGATCCCGATCTTGCCCAGAGCTTCCTGCACCAAAAGGGCTGTAGGCTCCATCCAGGACGCAAGGTCCAGACTGATCGACATGGTCACATCAAAACCATCCGGATATTTGGATTTCGCCATGAACTCCTTGGCTTTTTCCAGGTCAGTGTAATATTGGGTTTTGCGCGGCCAGGCTATGTCATCAATCGCTGCTTCACCACCATAAAGCGGAAGACCACGACCATAAGCTGCTGCCTGGAAGATATCATCATACGGTACCGCATAAGCGATTGCTTTACGCACGTTTGAGTCCTGGAAAGGTTCAAACGCAAAGTTCGGGCAAAGACAGTGAATACAGTTCTCCACTGGCGTTGAGAAAACGTCAATCTTGTCGGCCAGTTCTGCAGCATCCTTGTCAGGAATGCCGAAAGCCATCTGGACGTCACCACGCTCCACCAGAGCTCTACGGGTGGCAGGGCTTGGCACCTCGCGGATAATTACACGCTTGAGCGCGGGAAGCGGCCCACCAACCCAATCATCATTGCGCTCATAGACCAATTGCTCACCCTGATTCCAGCGTGCAACTTTAAAAGCACCGGAACCGGCCGGGTTCATATGAAGATATTCCAACGCCCAGGGGTCATCCGCCGTCGCGTTTTCCAGCGCAACGGTAGAGTTGATGATATAGGGAACCGGTACGGCAAGATCCGGAATGGTCAATTTAGACGGGCGATCGAGCTTGATCACAAAGGTCTCGTCATCTTCTGCGATGAACTGCTCAGGACGAACCAGACCACCCGCTTTCATCTGTACCGAAGGGAAACCGCCGACAGAAACAGCACGATCAAACGACCATTTCACATCTTTCGCCGTTACCTTTTTGCCATCCCAGAACGTGGCGTTTGATTTCAGCTTGAACGTCAGGGTCATGCCGTCATCTGACTCAGTCCAGCTTTCAGCCAGTTCTGGTTCGACAACCGAGTAGTCATAGGAGTAACCACCCCCGATTGCCTCTTTGGTGCCAAATGACAGCAGTCGGTCATAGCAATTCACGCCCACCTGATAAGAGGCACGGCTCGTCCCGGTTCGGTGCAGATCGAGTGAATTGATGGTCTGGCCTGTCACGACCACCATTGTATCAGAGCCCTGTGCCGATGCCGGCATTGCCTTTAGAAAAGGAAGAACTGACGCCCCCGCCATTCCCATCTTCATAAAATCGCGACGTGTCGAACTCGTAGTCATCATGCACCCTTTCGTTTCTTCGGCCGCGTTCATCGCGGACTAAAATCTCTCTACGAAGGGTGCGCTGGATAAACGTTAACTTCTACTGCTATAAAAGAACTGATCCGTTGCATTTTTTGCAACGCATAATAGGATGTTAAATACCATGCGGTATCTGAAAACCTTTGATCTGATTGAAGCAGTGGTCCGAGCTGGTTCGTTTCGGAAAGCTGCAGAAGACACCAACCTGACAGCATCCGCCCTGAATCGCAGAATTCAGGGCTTTGAAGACGAGTTTGGCTGGCCAATTTTTGAGCGGCTTCCCAGGGGGGTCCGTCTGAACCCCGCCGGTGAATTGCTCATGCACCATATAAGGTCACAAAAAACCGACCTCGCCAGGGTCCAGTCCCAGGTCGCTGATCTCTCTGGGCAAAGGCGCGGCCATGTGTCGCTGGCCTGTTCCCAGGCGCTCCTACCCTATTTCGTACCCGAACAGGTTGCGCTGTATCGGGCACAGCACCCAAATGTTACATTCTCTGTTCATGTCCGCGATCGAATGCAGGCAGAAAACGAACTTGCTTCGTTCAACAGCGATCTTGCTCTGGTTTTTGAACCGATCCACATGGTGCAATTCGAAGTCTTGTATGCCTTGCCGCAAAAGGTCCATGCGGTGTTTCGCAAGGACAGTCCATTATGTGCGAAGGAAACCCTGCGGCTGCGGGACTGCCTCGACCAAAAACTCGTCTTGCCCTCGGTCGCCTATGGGGTTCGACATCTTCTAGAAACGGCGGCCAACCGCCGTGATCTTGTTCTCAACCCGTCGGTACAGACAGAGTCATTCGAAATGCTCCGACACTACGTGACCCAGGAGAACGCGGTTGGTTTTCAAATCCCAATCGGGTTAAACGCGGAACAACAGACCAATATCGCGCACCGTCCTCTATCCGAGCAGGACGTCCCAATGGGACATCTTTATTTGGGACAAATGCGGGGGCGAACACTACCCGTCGCATCTGCAAAATTCGCTCAACAGCTCATGGTCGCGCTTGCGGCACACGCAACCGAGAGCCAGACACTGGAACCCGCCTGAAGAAAATCGAATAAGCGCTCTCAAAGTTTGTAATCAGAGGGTCGGGAGTTCAAATCTCTCTTGCGGCACCATATTTTTCAGGTCCATACCGGAGACATGGTTTACAGATTATACCGGAGACATGGTTTACACCTTGTCCGGCGCGAATGGGTTTTGAGTGGGCTCTACTCTGTTCTCGTTGGCATCGAAGAACCCTAAATCATAGTGCATGAACGAGACCAGCCAGATCTGGTCATCGACCTCCCGAATGCCGAGTTTCTGCCCTGCGAATACCTGGCTCAGATTGATCTTTCGCTTCCCGATACAGATACGTCCGCAGCGTGTGACGGTTACGGTTCTGTCATGGAAGGGGTAGTCTGGCTCTGCAGGTGGTGCGTAAGGCCTGACCGAGGGTGTATAGAGTTCGCCCGGATAGGCACCAGCGAGTGCCTGATGCGGTCGGTCATTGTTGTAAACCTCGACGAAACTGTCGAAGCGTTCCTGTTGCTGCAGGAAGTTGAAGGCGGCTGGTTTTGTTGTTTCCTGCTTGAGGGTTAGGTGCATCCGCTCATGACGTCCGTTTTGTTGCGGGTTGCCGGGTTTGATGCGTTCGATATCGATCCCGAGCTGGAGCCACCAGACCGACAGTTTCGACAGGCCGAACAGCGCATGTGGGCTGGCAAAGGGCACGCCATTGTCGGTACGGATCGCCTTGGGCAGGCCGAACTCCTTGAAAACCCGCTCAAAGACGGAAAAGGCGAAGTCTGATTTGGTTGATTCCAGTCCCTCG
This sequence comes from Alphaproteobacteria bacterium, assembly GCA_963691885.1. GTDB lineage: Bacteria > Pseudomonadota > Alphaproteobacteria > UBA8366 > Aestuariispiraceae. Next base: position 3,320,504 of record OY829843.1, on the reverse strand, counting down.
CAGGCCAGCACATAGCGCGTCCGGTAATCTGTGATCGTGAGGGGGTAGCAATACTGTCTGTTGCCCAGCCGGAACTCCCCTTTGTAATCCGCGCACCATAACCCGTTTGCTTCCGTCGCGGCGCTAAGCGGTGTGCCTTCGGCTTTGTGGCGTCGCCGCTTGCGACGGGCCACCAACCCGTGGCGGTCGAGCACAGCGTGCACTGTTGAGATCGCGGGTGGCTTAGTGATCGGGAAAGCACGCAGCAGTTTGTCGCGGATTTTTGGCGCGCCCCAGGTTGGATACTCCCGCTTGATCCCGAGAATACAGCGCTCAATCTGATAGGGCAGCTTGTTGGCATGCCGATACGGTCGACGGCTGCGGTCATGCAGACCGTCAACGCCACATTCCTTATACCGCTCGAAAATTTTATACCCCGTCACCCGCGAGATACCGAACTCCCGGCACAGTGACGCCATCTGCTCACCCTCCAACAGGCGGGCGACAAAACGCACGCGTTCATCCATCGGTTTACACTCCTTCCAAGGCATCCGGGCTCTCCCCAAAATGCCTAATTGTGTAAACCATGTCCCCGGAATGAAATGTCAGCTATCTCTCAGGAAGGACACAATGGGTTATCTCGAATATCAGGGTTCACGAATCCAAGGTCTCAGCCCACATGGGGATCGCAGCGGACATATTTCCAAAGTTCACGCTCTCAATATGAAGCCACCAGTCCCTGAAACGTTAATAGAAAAACGCCAAACCACTCGCCTAGAAAGAAAGGGCTAGATAGTTGAGCAGAAATATCTCTAAGCCTCTATGTCTCAATGAAGCTGGCGGGATACATTAAACCTATTGTTAAAATGCCTAACATTTAATCATAACCTGCTACCACATGCCTATTTTTGAAACAGAAATATGGGTGCATTCGTCGTCCAAACTCTTGAGAGGCGCAAATTAGTAGTAGTTACGACAAATGGCATGAACTTTGCGGATTTTGGTGAACATGCCCGGTTATACCGATTTGCAACCCGGGACAGGGTCGGGGTCGGCGGGCTTCAATCATGGAAAGGGGTCACCCATGCCTAAATCAATATGTGACAATGTTAAACGGGCAGCGACGGGCGCAATGCTCGGCTCGCTGTGTTTTGCGGGCGTTGCTCTAGCAGACGAAGATGGCGTCCTGAAGATCGGCGCGCCATTGGCCCTCACAGGGGGACTGGCTGATGAAGGAAAGAAACAGGAATCAGTATGGCAGTTATGGCTAGAGAAGGTTGAGGCCAATGGCGGTGTAGAGATCGCTGGCAAGAAATTACCTGTGGAGCTGGTCTATTACGATTACCAGACTGATGGAAAACGTGCCGGTCAATTGGCCGAAAAGCTGATTACGGATGATGGTGTTGATGTGCTTCGGGCCCCATTTGGTTCCGGCCATACAAAAATCGTCGCCGCCGTTGCTGAGCGTTATCAGACACCTTTGCTTGCCTGTGTTGCCTCTTCCGTATCGGTTTATGATCAGGGCTTTAAGTATCTGTTTGGGACGCTCGCACCCAATACCGGTATGACCGAGTCGATGGTTGCTTATTTTAAAGAGAAGTCGCCTGATATGAAAAAAGTTGCGGTCTATGGCCGTGATGATGTGTTTCCCAAGGCGATGGCGACAGCCCTTGCGGCGTCAGCCGGCAGCGGTGGGTTGGATGTTGTTTATAACGAGCTCTATGCAGTTGGAACAATGGATCATTCTGCGGCGATCTCTGCAATCCGCGCGGCTGAGCCAGACTGGATCTATATGACCGGTTACACACAGGACCTCATCCTTGGACGCAAGCAGATGGCCGATCTCGGGATTGATGCCCCCATCATCACTATGGTCACCGGGCCTGCCTATGCAGAATTTTCCGAAGGTCTTGGTGATCTTGCCAATGGCGTGACGAGTTCGACCTGGTGGCATCATGCGACGGCTTACACGGGCACAATCGGCCCTTGGAGCAGCACCGCTGATTTTTACAGCGATTTTGTCGCAAAATATGGCGGTGATCCGGATTACGTGCACGGGTCCTGTGCGGCGGCAGTAGATGTTCTTGTGAATGCGGTTCAAACGGCCGGGTCAACCGACAAGGTTGCCGTTCGCGATGCCTTGGCTGCGACCGATGTCCTGACGTTTTATGGACCGATTGATTTCGGCGATAACGGTATGAACCAGGGTCGTGAAATGCCGATCATTCAGGTACAGGACGCGGCAATCAAAGTGCTCTATCCGGCGTCAATTGCAGATGGTGAAATGATTTCCATCGAGTAACAACACTGATGGTAACAACATTCTGGCTGCCGCGACCCATTACTGGGACGGGTCGCGGCCAGTCACATGCATGTTGATAAGAAAGTCTCGTTACGCATTGGCGCACGATTTCTCCGGATAGAGGTCAAAGAGCATTGGATATAATACAAATTCTGTTGAATGGAATTGTCCTCGGGGCACTCTATGCCTGTATCGCGATTGGGTTTTCCCTGGTCTGGGGCGTCTTGAATATCATTAATATGCTGCATGGATCATTCATCATTCTGGGTGGATATCTGACCTTCTTTGCCTGGCACTATACCGGCATCAACCCGGTCCTTGTTCTTCCAATCGTGGCACTATTGTTGTTCGCTCTTGGATACGTTCTGCAGTTCTTGTTCATCAACAAGGTTGTAACAGCGCCCGTTCTGACAACGCTGACGCTGACATTCGGTTTGGATATGATTCTCTACAACCTCATGACCGTTTACTTTACGGCAACACCGCGCCGGGTAACGCTCGATCTGGGCAGTATATCCCTGGGAGATGTGTTCCTCCCTGTTGACCGTCTTCTTGGAATGGGCCTGGCCTTGATCTTGACTGCATTGCTTTATCTCGTCATGCGGGGCTCCCGGATTGGTCGCGCTATTGTTGCGGTTCGGATGGACCGGCAGGCGGCCGAACTGATGGGCATTCGCGTCAATCGGGTCTATGCAATTACCTTTGGTATTGGCGCTTTGATGGCGGGCGCCGCCGGCGCGATCTTTGCCATGGTGTTTCCCGTGACGACGAACCTGACGGGCGTCTTTCTTGGTAAGGCATTCGTGATTTGCGTGATTGGGGGGTTGGGCAGTGTACCGGGCGCTCTGGTTGGAGGCCTCGCGCTTGGCATTATTGAGAGTGTCGCAGGCTACACAATTGGTCCACAGAATGCGATCACGGTTGGATTCCTATTGATGCTGTTCCTGCTCATTGTTCGGCCTACCGGGTTGGTCGGGGTGAAGGGGTACGAATGATGCCGCGCACCGTTGCAATCTGTATTCTGTCTGTTGCTGTTTATGCCGCTCTGCTGGCCCTGGTGCCGGTGATTGGCGGCAATTATGAAACGCGCATCGCCATATCGGTTGCGATGTTTTCAGCGCTTGCTTTGTCCTGGAATTTCATCGGTGGCTTTACGGGCTATCCTTCCTTTTCAACAGCGGCGTTCTTCGGCCTGGGCAGTTATATCGGGGCGCTGGCGCAGCGCGGCGGCTTGCCAGCGGAAGTCGCATGGGTTGTGGCGACAATCGGTGTTGCGGGGTTTGCCACAATTCTCGGGGCGATCATCCTGCGTCTCAAAGGGCACTATTTTGCAATTGGATCTATCGCCATTGTTGAAGTGACGCGCTTGATTGTGTCGTCCTGGGGGTCCGTGACCGGGGGTGGCGACGGGTTAAATGTCCCGCTGATGCAGGGCGCCCCCGATGTGGTTGCCGCCCGGGTCCTTTTTATCATGTTGTTCATCATGTTGGCCGCTTTTTTCACCAGCGTTGCGGTCGATCGCAGCCGTCTTGGTTTCGGCCTGCGCTGCATAAACCAGAATGAAGACGCAGCGGATATGGTTGGCGTTGATACGACCCGCTACAAGGTTGCGTCCTTTACTCTGTCCGCGCTGTTTTGCGGTCTTGTCGGCGCGGTCTATGCGTCATGGGTGGGCTATATTGACCCTACGGACAGTTTTTCCATCTTGCTTACGGTCAAGGTGCCGGTCATGGCGCTTCTTGGCGGTGCCGGAACGCTTGCCGGGCCCATTGTCGGCGCGGGCGTCTTCGTCATGTTGGAAGAATTCTTTTGGGCCAACTTCCTGCAATGGAACCGGGCGATCTTGGGGATCATCATTGTTTTCCTGATCTTTTTCCTGCCAGGTGGCTTGTTAAAAATCCAATATGGAAGGGTTATCCAACGTTTGTCGGTGCGGTTTGATCAATGGCGTTACAGAGAGGAGGTCAATTGATGGCTGATATTCTGGAACTGCAAAATGTCGGCAAGAACTTCGGCGGTGTAAGCGCTGTAACGGATGTGTCCTTCACTCTTAAGACCGGCGAAATTGTTGGCCTAATCGGACCGAATGGTGCCGGCAAAACAACCCTGGTAAATCTTGTTACAGGGGTACACGCCTTGTCATCGGGTCGGGTCTTCTTTGATGGCGAGGATGTCAGTCAGCAAAAACCGTTTCAGGCAGCACGCCGGGGGTTGGCGCGAACATTTCAAATTGTTCAACCGTTTCCTGAAATGACTGTTCTCGAGAATGTCGCGGCTGGTTCTGTCTTTGGCGGCGGTGCCGGGGGTATTGCGTCCGGAGAGGCTTCAGCAGCTGATGAGCTGGATTTTGTTGGCCTTGGTGATGTGAAGGACGCGCCTGCGTCGTCGCTTTCTCTTCCTAATCGAAAGCGCCTCGAACTTGCCAAAAGCTTGGCGATGAAGCCAAAAGTCCTTTTGCTGGACGAAGTAAATGCGGGCCTTAATACAGCCGAAATTGATGATGCGCTGAAATTGATTGAACAAATTGCAGCGCGCGGCATCACGATCGTGATCATTGAACACCTGATGAAAGTTGTTCTGTCTGTGTCTCAGCGCTTGCTGGTTCTGCATCATGGCGAATTGATTGCCGATGGGTCGCCCCAGGATGTTGTGCAAGACCAACGCGTTATTGAAGCCTATTTGGGCAGCAAGTTTGCTGAACGTTACAAGGTGGCTGAACAAAATGTCTGATCCATTACTAGAAATTTCCGGCCTGCAGGCGGGTTACGGCGATGTCCAGGTTCTCTGGGACATTTCCTTGTCGATCAATGAAGGCGAAATTGCCTGTGTTGTCGGGTCAAACGGTGCCGGCAAAACGACGTTGTTGCGGACAATATCAGGCATTCTATCCACCATTGACGGGTCGATCCGATTTGACGGCCAACAAATCACTGGCGTTGGCGCCGATACTATTCTTGCAAGCGGTATTGCCCATGTGCCAGAGGGGCGGCGGCTGTTCAAAGGATTGACGGTCGAAGATAATCTCTTGCTCGGGGCCTATCTCCGACGCGACAAGGAGGCGATCGCCGAAGACATGGAGTTTGTTTTGAATTTGTTTCCAATCCTGAGGGAAAGGAGACGTCAGGACGCAACGACTTTGTCTGGAGGAGAACAACAAATGTGTGCGATAGGCCGCGGGATCATGTCGCGACCCAGGTTATTGCTGATTGATGAGTTGTCTCTAGGATTGGCCCCGCGATTGGTTGAGCGGCTGAGTGAGGCCTTACTGGAGATCAATAAGGCGGGGCTGACCATTCTGCTTGTCGAGCAGGATGTCATGACAGCTTTCGAAGTGGCCAGTCGTGCCTTTGTGATTGAAACGGGACGGGTTAGTATGACTGGTGAAACATCGGTGCTGGGGGACGATCCCCGTATCAGGGAAGCCTATATGGGAATTTAGTCGGTGTGGCTCATTGGGCCGGAAAGTTAGTTATCCCAAGTGCCGTCGATTGGTACCCAGCCATCTGCGACCTTCCCAAATATCGGGGCAGATAGCGGACTTGCAACCAATTTGGATGAACCGCTGGACACTGAATCAAGCGCGGCGCGCCAGGCGATGCCCTGACGCATTGCTGTGACAATGCCGCAGATGGCGCAATCAAACGGATCGAGCAGAGTCAGAGCCGCTGCCATTGTTTTTCCGGACGAAATAGCGTCATCGACGATGACAATCCTTTTGCCCGTGATGCGCGGGACTATATTCGGATCAATGAAGAGGGCTTTGCCCTTGCTAGGACTCGTTATTGAGCGGACAGGGACAGATAGCGAGTCCCGATACCAGAACTTTCGCGAATAGCCGAGCGGGATGTAGTTTTCGTGACCTAAAGCCTTGGCAATACCGTGTCCGTCCGGTGAACCCGCTCTTTTCTGAGCGGAAGGATTGGCGCTAGTGTCCGGCATTGATAGTGGACACCAAGGGTACATCGTGATGGCAGCGAAGCGTCGGTTTTGGTCGACTGAAGAGAAGCGTTCCATTTGTTTACAGGCGTCGGTTCCTGGTGTTTCGGTTGCGCAGGTTGCACAGCGTTATTCGATGAATGCGAACTTGATTTTTAAATGGCTGCGTGACGCGCGGTTTGCCCCGGATGGGGAGGAGCGTCATGATTCGGTGTTTCTGCCGATGATGGTTTCCGCGCCGGTCCGAGCGGAGATGGAGGTAGCAGCGGATGGGCCACCGACATTTGGGGCTGCGGTTCGTATCGAACTGGCTGGTGGTCACCAGGTTGTTGCCGAGGGTGGTTTTGATCCGGATGCTTTGGGGCGTTTGCTGAAGGTGTGGCTGTCATGATCCCGGTGCCGGTGAACACACGGGTATGGCTTGCGGCCGGTGTGACGGACATGCGCAAAGGGTTTGCCGGTCTGTCGGCTCTGGCGGAGCGTGTCCTGGGCCAAGATCCCTATTCGAGCCACCTGTTCGTGTTCCGTGGACGGCGCGGCGATCTGATCAAGATCATCTGGTGGGACGGCCAGGGGGCATGTTTGTTCGCCAAGCGGCTGGAGAAGGGCCGGTTCGTGTGGCCGTCTCCGGCGGACGGCAAGGTCGGCGTGACGGCGGCCCAACTCGCCATGCTGCTGGAAGGAATTGACTGGCGCATGCCGGCTCGGACCTGGCGTCCCCTGACCGTGGGATAGGTCCATTAAACGAAGAACTGGATCGGTTGCGGATTCCCTTTGCAGGGTGTTTCTGCTATACGATGGTCATGTTGAATGATCTTCAAACGCTGCCCGACGATCCCGCCGAACTGAAGGGCTTGGTGGGGCTTCTGGCTGGCGAGTTGAAGTCTCGCGATCTTCTGATTGAGAAGCTCAAGCACCAGTTGGCGGGCCATAACCGCCACCGTTTCGGGTCCAAGTCCGAGAGCCTGGATCAACTGCACCTGACTTTCGCCGAGGACGAAGCCATTGCCGAAGCTGCGGTGGAACAAACCGCGGCCGCCGAAGTGGAGCCGAAGCCCAGGCGCAAGCACAATCGCAAGCCGCTGCCCGCCCATCTGCCCCGCCACGACACACATCTGTCTGCGGGCGAGAGTTGCGGAGAATGCGGTGGCGAACTCAAGCCCCTGTGCGAGGATGTCACGGAAGAGCTGGAATACATCCCGGGGCGTTTTGTGGTGAACCGCATCGTGCGTCCCCGTCTGGCGTGTAGCTGCTGCGAGGCCATCGTCCAGGCTCCCTTACCGTCGCGGCCGATCGAGAAGGGCCGCCCCGGTCCGGGACTGCTGGCCCATGTTCTGGTCTCGAAGTATGCCGACCATCTGCCGCTGTACCGCCAAAGCCAGATCTTTGCACGCGACGGCATTGATCTTGAACGTTCGACGTTGGCGGATTGGGTTGGCCGATCGACGGCACTTCTCGAACCCTTGGCCGAGGCCATTGGTCGTCATGTGCGGGCGGGTCCGGCGCTGTTCGCGGATGACACCCCTGTGAAGATGCAGGCCCCCGGTTCGAAGCAAACCAAAACCGCGCGGGTGTGGGCCTATGTGCGCGACGAAAGGCCATGGGCGGGTGGAGCGCCGCCCGGGGTCTGGTATCGGTTCACCGTCGATCGCAAGGGCGACCATCCCGTCCGGCATCTGTCAGATTATCAAGGCTGGATCCATGCCGACGGCTACGCCGGGTTCAACGGGTTGTTCTCATCCGACACGGCCACGGAGATGGCCTGTGTGGCGCATGTGCGGCGCAAGTTCGTCGATGTCCATCAAGCTCAGGGCGGAGCCATCGCCGAGGAGGCGATCAAGCGCATCGCCGCGCTGTATGCCGTGGAGGAACAGGCGCGTGGCCGATTGCCCGAAGAACGGGTGGCGCTGCGGCGCGAGTACGCTACGCCTATGTTCGATGATCTGGTGACATGGCTGGATACCCAGTTGACGAAGATATCCGGCAAGTCACCGCTTGCTGGCGCGATCCGCTACGCCCTGAACCGGTTGCCGAAGGCGCGGGCCTACCTGGGCCACGGCGTTATGGAATTGGACAACAACGCCGTCGAGCGGGCTATGAAGCCGGTGGCGCTCGGGCGCAAGAATTGGCTGTTCGCCGGTTCCGAGGGTGGTGGCAAGGCCATGGCCATCGCGTTCACCCTGATCGAAACCGCCAAGCTCAATGACGTTGACCCGCAAGCCTGGCTCACCTGGGTGCTGGACCGCATCGCCGATCACAAAATCAACCGCATCGACGAACTGCTCCCCTGGAACTTCCCCGCTCAAGCCGCCTGACTAACCGCGCGAAATATCAAGAGCCGGTTCACCGGACGGACACTTTTCATCGTTCGTTCAGGGTTTCGTCCTGATACTCCTGAAGTGGAGAGAGAAAGTACTCAATAATGGCGCGGTCACCGGTTTGAATTTCAACAGTAGCACTCATTCCCGGCGTCAAAGTAACATAATTCTGACCAACCAGAACCCGATCGTCACTGAGTACAATCTCCGCCGTATAGACGAGGCCCAGTAGTTCATCTTCGACAGCATCGGCCGATAGGCGTCTCACTTCGCCCTCAATAATCCCATATTTTGTATAGGGGAAACTATCGATCTTGACGCGGGCTTTCTGACCAGGGGTTACAAAACCGACATCTTTATTGAGCACCCTTGCCTCAACCAGCAACTCACTATCCTTGGGGACAATCACCATGATTGGATCCGCCGGGGAGACAACACCGCCCACGGTGTTCGTGGCAAGTTGCTGGACACGGCCCGAGACAGGCGAGAGCAAATGCATCATCGCTTCCCGACGTTCAGCCTTCTGCAGGGCAAGGCTCGCCTGGTCTGCTCGGTTCCGCGCGTCTAGCAATTCATCTAACAAGCGTTCGATGGAAGCCGCCCGTGTCTGGTCGATTTGACGACGGACCATTCCTTCCTCTGCGTCGTGTTCCAACATGCGCTGCCTTGTTATGACGAGGTCTTCCCGGAAGGTTACTAGCTGCTGCTTCACCTCGAGCCATTGAGGTCTTGCGGCAAACCCTTTTACTGCGAGGTCACTCAATCCCTCCTCTCTCTCGGCGATCAAGGGAATCAGCGTGGTAAGTTTGTTGATCTCGGCCGTCGTTGCCTGTCTTAACGCGTTCAGGCGATCAATTTCCCCATAGAGGGAAGCCAGCTCGGTCTGATATCGCGCAAGGGCGCCAGCCATTTGGGACCTGGACAGACGAATGAGGTTCGGCGGCGCATTAAAATCCAGTCTCAGTTCTGCCTGAAGTGCACGGTCGTTGAACTCAGGGGTCCAGGTCTCCATCGCAGAAACCGTTGCCGTTAGTCGCGCAACATCCAGTCGGGCCTCCAGCAGTTCCCGAGCAACCTGATCGCGATCAGCAGAGGTTTCCGTCGCATCAAGTTCAACCAGCAATTCCCCCTGCGCCACCGACTGCCCTTCGCGCACATGGATGGCCTGAACGGTGGCAAGTTCCATAGGTTGCACCAGCTTCACCTTGCCATCGGGAACAATGCGACCCGTAGCGGTGGCGACCGTATCAATGCGGCCTATGACAGACCAGACAACAGCCGTTACAAAAATTCCGGCAATGAAGAGAGCCAGTATCCTGCCAAATGGGGACGCTGGCGTCTCAAGTATCTCAAGGGCTGCAGGCAGAAACTCACGATCCACTGGTTCGCGATCAACCTTTGGATGGTTCGCCTCCACCGCCTTCGCCGACCGCCACGATGACACTATTCTGTATATCAACCCTGCCATGGCTCCACTCTCTCCCTAACCAGCCTGCTGACGGTAAAGATGGGCGTAAATGCCGTCTTGCTGGATCAAGGTATCATGGCTTCCCTGTTCGATGACGACGCCCTTATCCATCACAATAATCCGGTCGGCGTGCCTAACGGTGGACAATCGATGGGCCACGATCAAAACGGTTCGATCCTGGGTAATCTGCGCCATATTCTGCTGGATTGTCCGCTCACTTTCGTAATCAAGAGCGCTCGTGGCCTCGTCAAAGATCAGAACCCTGGGATCTGTCGCCAGAGCCCGGGCAATCGCTACCCGCTGACGCTGCCCCCCTGAAAGATTGGATCCTCGCTCCTCCAAAACCGTGTCATAGGCATCTGGAAGTTCAAGAATGAAATCATGGGCACCCGCAATCTTGGCAACTGCAACAACGCGGTCCATCGATAGAGAAGGATCAGCGAGGGCGATATTGTCGCGAACGGATCGGTTGAACAGGATGTTTTCCTGCAACACAACGCCCACCTGTCGGCGAAGCCAGGCGGGGTCGACCATAGCTGTATCAATACCGTCGACAAGTATTCTCCCGCGCTCAGGGACATAGAGCCGTTGTACAAGTTTGGTAAGTGTGCTCTTACCAGAGCCTGAACGACCGACAATACCGACCACCTCACCCGCTTCGATCTTCATGTCGAGGTCGCGAATGACTTCCACACCGCCCGGGCGGTACCGAAAGTTAATGCGATCAAACGTAATCTCCCCCTTAACCCTTGGAAGGGCAGGCCGGTTTGGGTTATGCCCGGGCTCCATCGGAATATTTAAGACATCCCCGAGCCGGTCGAGGGATATTCGAAACTGTTGAAAATCTTGCCAGAGTTGCGCCAATCGAATGACCGGCCCGCTTACCTGGCCCGACAACATGTTGAAGGCAATCAGTTCCCCAACGGTCAAATCGCCAGCAATGACCAGTTGGGCCCCAAACAGCAAGAGAAGAGCCGTCGTAATTTTGCTGATAAGCTGCACGCCCTGACTGCCGATGGTTGCCAGGACGACCATGCGGAAGGATGCCTTTACATATCCCGCCAGTTGTCCTTCCCAAATGCCCCGCATCTGGGGTTCGACAGCCATGGCCTTCAGGGTTTCCACCGCGCTAACAGATTCGGTCAGAAAAGCCTGATTCCGGGCCCCTCTCTGAAATTTCTCTTCAATACGGCGCCGCAGGCCGGGTGTGATTGTTACTGATAGGAGCGCATAGAAGGGTATAGAGCCCAGCACAATATAGGTCAGTGTTGGGCTGTACAGATACATGACGCCCAAGAACACAAAGACAAACAGCAGGTCCAAAACCACGGTCAAGGCCTGACCCGTGATGAAATCGCGTATATTCTCAAGCTCACGAACGCGTGCCACTGTTTGGCCGACCGCTCTGCTTTCGAAGTAGGCGAGCGGCAAGCCAAGCAGATGCCGATACAAGCGTGTCCCCAGTTCCACATCCACGCGACTTGTCGTGTGAGAGAATATGTAGGTCCTCAAAGCCCCCATCAGGATCTCAAAGAGCGCAATGGCCAGCATGGCAATGACGATGACATGCAAAGTCATCAAGCTGTGGTGCACCAACACCTTATCCATGACGACCTGAAACAAGATCGGTGTCACAAGGGCAAAGAGTTGCACAAACAGAGAGGCGAGAAGCACCTCACCAAAAAGTTTGCGGTATTTGTAAATGGCGGGAATGAACCAGGTTATATCAAAATGGCGATCCTCACCGCCAGCGGCCACCCTGGTCGTGGCGAGAATAACCTCGCCACCCGCCTGCTCAAGATAAACGTCGAGAGACAGTTTCTCAGGCGGGTGCCCCGGCCTCTGTACCAGAACAGCGTCATCCACCACACGTCCCAAAATCAGAAAGTTGCCGTCTTTCGTCTGAGCAATCGCAGGTAGTGGCAGTTTGGCGAGTCTCTTCTGAGCGTTCCTTGCCTTCACCGTGACCGACCGCGCTTTTAACCCCAGGGCTTTGGCAGCTCGCAGGATCGACAATGTGTCCATAGACCCCGACACAGGCGCAAACTCCCGCCGGATCTGATCCGGGTCCGCCGGAAGCTTGTTGAACTGAAGCATTAGCGCCAAACACATCAGGCCACTGTCACTAAGCGGTTCAGCCTGTTTCTGAACCCGCCCTGTATCCGGTCCGACCGGTACGTCCAGCACGATCTACAGCCTACTCAGTTAGACCGAAGGGGTGAGCAAGTTCAGCGCTGTGTCACGGACGTCAGTTCTGGACAGGCGGACCGCCCCTTCACCATTTGTATCAAAGACGGAGACAGCCTGAATTAGCTGGGCTAGATCTATGGTAGATCCATCGTCAAACCTAATGGTTTCGACGCCACCGTGACCCACAGCGCCACCTGCAAGTTCTATTTTGTCCGAGATATTCGAATAGAGTGTTTCCGTCAGACTACCATCAACGCCGAGACCAAACGAATTGGCATCAGAATAATCCAGCCACAGATTGTCTACACTCACACCGGAGCCAAATTCCAATACATCATTGGCACCCCCGGTGTCTGATAGTGAATCAGATCCATCTCCCACACTGTATTGGTAGGTGTCATCGCCAGTCCCGCCAGTAAGGTCGTCGTCACCGATCCCCCCATTCAGTGTGTCGTCGCCCGTGCCGCCGATCAGCACATCATCGCCGTCACCGCCAAGCAGAGTCGAACCAAGAACTGCTGTGTTGCCGAGGTCACGCGTATCGTATACCTCAAGTTCATTCATCTGCCATGTGTCGTTCCAGATATTACCGTTTGGGTCCTGAACAGGAGAATCCGCCAACAAACGCACATAGCGTGAATCCTGACCGTCAAAAGTGAGAGTATTCTCACCCGAAACGACAGTCTCGGTGGATACATCCGCCCAAACAGTTCCATCTGTTGACGTCTGGACCTTGACCGAGCTTACCCAGCGATAGTCAGTCGAACCCTGGAAGAACCGGATCGTATCAAACTGTGTGGCTGCACCAAAATCCAACTGCCAGTATCCAACACCTGTGGCCAACGCACCCAGAGTGTCATTCCCAAGAGATGCAGCGCCGGGAAAGTTAGAGTCAGTGTCTCCATCGATAATCTCAGCATGCGTCCCGTCTTTAATCGAATAGGAAGACGCCGTCGAACCCAGTGCAAGGTTAATTGCGCCTTCAATCACACCCGTCGGGATTGTCGATGCGGCAACGCCATCTGCAGCCTCAAGAACATCATTGCCAGATCCGCCACTAAGCGTCGCAGTACCAGCATCACCTTCCAGCAAAGATGGGGCGCCAATGCTGATATCGACATTCGCGAAAGCTGTCAGCGCGACCGTTTCATTCGGCTGGGCTGCGACTTCTGTCACACGATAAGCTAGCTGAGCTTCTGTTAGTGTTGAGCCCTGAGCCAAGTTCAGTTCAAAATGGCCGGCCGCTGAATCGATGAGGCTGAACGTACTTACCCCATCAGAAAGCGTGACCACGCCGGCACCGTTTGCCCCCTCAAGGGTAAAAACCGCATCGCCTTCAATGTCCGATCCGGACAAGGTCCCCGTGATCGTCCTTGCCGAAGTCGTGTCCGGTAATCCAATCTTCGTATCCCTTGCAATAGGCGCAACGTTGCCAACCGTGAAGTTAAGCGTCTCATTGCTGAACTGTAACGTCTCAATACCCGTGATTGTATCCGACCCATCCGGACTACCGCCGCGCTCGTCCTTAACAGTGAAAGATCCATCCGTATTCGCCCAGATAGCGTAATCCTCAGAAGAGCCCTCGTAGGCCACGGTGTCATGACCTGCGCCACCATCCAGTGTATCATCGCCTGTACCGCCGATCAGCACATCATTGCCATCACCGCCAAGCAGAGTCGAACCAAGAACTGCTGTGTTGCCGAGGTCACGCGTATCGTAGACCTCAAGTTCATTCATCCGCCATGTGTCATTCCAGATATTCCCGTTCGGATCTTGAATAGGGGAGTTTGCCAGCAACCGCACATAGCGCGAATCCTGACTGGCGAAGGTGAGAGTATTCTCACCGGAAACGACAGCCTCGGTGGATACATCTGCCCAGACTGTTCCATCCGACGACGTCTGGACCTTGACCGAGCTTACCCAGCGATAATCGCTCGAACCCTGGAAAAACCGAATCGTGTCAAACTGTGTGGCTGCACCAAAATCCAACTGCCAGTATCCAACACCTGTGGCCGACGCACCCAGAGTGTCATTCCCAAGAGATGCAGCGCCGGGAAAGTTAGAGTCAGTGTCTCCATCGATAATCTCAGCATGCGTCCCGTCTTTAATCGAATAGGAAGACGCCGTCGAACCCAGTGCAAGGTTAATTGCGCCTTCAATCACACCCGTCGGGATTGTCGATGCGGCAACGCCATCTGCAGCCTCAAGAACATCATTGCCAGATCCGCCACTAAGCGTCGCAGTACCAGCATCACCTTCCAGCAAAGATGGGGCGCCAATGCTGATATCGACATTCGCGAAAGCTGTCAGCGCGACCGTTTCATTCGGCTGGGCTGCGACTTCTGTCACACGATAAGCTAGCTGAGCTTCTGTTAGTGTTGAGCCCTGAGCCAAGTTCAGTTCAAAATGGCCGGCCGCTGAATCGATGAGGCTGAACGTACTTACCCCATCAGAAAGCGTGACCACGCCGGCACCGTTTGCCCCCTCAAGGGTAAAAACCGCATCGCCTTCAATGTCCGATCCGGACAAGGTCCCCGTGATCGTCCTTGCCGAAGTCGTGTCCGGTAATCCAATCTTCGTATCCCTTGCAATAGGCGCAACGTTGCCAACCGTGAAGTTAAGCGTCTCATTGCTGAACTGTAACGTCTCAATACCCGTGATTGTATCCGACCCATCCGGACTACCGCCGCGCTCGTCCTTAACAGTGAAAGATCCATCCGTATTCGCCCAGATAGCGTAATCCTCAGAAGAGCCCTCGTAGGCCACGGTGTCATGACCTGCGCCACCATCCAGTGTATCATCGCCTGTACCGCCGATCAGCACATCATTGCCATCACCGCCAAGCAGAGTCGAACCAAGAACTGCTGTGTTGCCGAGGTCACGCGTATCGTAGACCTCAAGTTCATTCATCCGCCATGTGTCATTCCAGATATTCCCGTTCGGATCTTGAATAGGGGAGTTTGCCAGCAACCGCACATAGCGCGAATCCTGACTGGCGAAGGTGAGAGTATTCTCACCGGAAACGACAGCCTCGGTGGATACATCTGCCCAGACTGTTCCATCCGACGACGTCTGGACCTTGACCGAGCTTACCCAGCGATAATCGCTCGAACCCTGGAAAAACCGAATCGTGTCAAACTGTGTGGCTGCACCAAAATCCAACTGCCAGTATCCAACACCTGTGGCCGACGCACCCAGAGTGTCATTCCCAAGAGATGCAGCGCCGGGAAAGTTAGAGTCAGTGTCTCCATCGATAATCTCAGCATGCGTCCCGTCTTTAATCGAATAGGAAGACGCCGTCGAACCCAGTGCAAGGTTAATTGCGCCTTCAATCACACCCGTCGGGATTGTCGATGCGGCAACGCCATCTGCAGCCTCAAGAACATCATTGCCAGATCCGCCATTGAGCAAGTCCACGCCCGTCCCACCAATTAGCGTATCCGCACCGGAACGGCCTTCGAGCAGATCATCACCGGACCCACCTGTCAGAACATTGTCGCCACTCGAACCACGAAGCGTGTCATCATGATCAGAGCCAACAAGGTTCTCGATCGAGATCAGAACATCGCCTGCCGCATCTCCACCAGACGCATTCCCCGAAGAAAGATCAATCGACACAGCAGATCCAGATCCGTCATAACGCGCCGTATCAACACCTTCACCACCATCAAGAAGGTCACCGCCAAGACCACCGGTCAGATCCTCATCACCCGCGTGTCCCTGAAGGACGTCATTACCGGAACTCCCGAGAATGATATCCGCTCCAGACGTCCCATCAACATCAACTGCACTCTCCGCCCGTGTGATGTTCCCGTCATTGATCGCCGCAAAGCCACTCGGTGGCGCATGCAGGAATTGGCCGCCCGCATCCTCGTCAAACACAAACGCGCTTGTGTCATAAAGAGGACCCGCAGAACCAGAACCGAAGTTCACAGAAAACGGCTGGTTATAACTCGCATCCCCGCCGGAGATGATCGCATAAAACGTCTTGCCGACATCGGAGGACGCAATCTCATAGCCCCCGGTACCAGCTTCAGGATCTGCACCGTTCTGCCAGACACCATTATACCGCACGTACATCCGGTTATTGTCCAGATCAAGCGCAAAGCCGACATCAGTGATCGCGTTGGTTCCGCTGAGATGATCAAGGCCGCCATAACCACCCGTCGGGGACATAAAGATCGTTCCGCCACTGGTAACAGCCCAGTAACCACCCTGATACCCCTGCGACCAGTTGCCAGCCGGGCCACTGCCCTTTGCGGTAAGTGGCACCTCATCAGTCGCAAACCCACCAAAAGCATAAGTCCCATAAACGTTCTGACGATATTCGTAATACCACTTGCCCGTAGAGACACCCTTGTCAGAACGAACAGCCTGATACCAGCTGCTCGCATCGCCGGATAATCCATCCGAACTCACAGAAACACTCGAATGACGATCCGAAGAACTCAGAACCGCAAAGTCCGTGTTGCTTGGGACAGGGATATCTTCAGACACCGTCACATCAACCTGGCTGCTATGCACAGCGCCATTGCTGTCCCGAACACTGAACGTGAAACTGTCGCTCTCAACACCAGCACCGAGCGTACTCGCGTCATAGGTATAACTGCCATCAGCCTCAATCGTGACCGTCACACCTTCACTGGACGTCACCGTCACGCTGGTCCCGGCAGACGCAAAACTGCCGCCACCGCCAAACTCAAGACTGTCCGCAACATCAAAGTCGGCACCCGTCAGCTGCCAGGAAACACTCGACCCTTCCCGCACATAGATCTTGCTCGCCTTCGCAATCGGCGCATTGTTCTGGGATCCATCAAGATAAACAGTCCGGTCTGTGAAGGAGACCTGCTCAATCCCTTCAAGACGGTCAGTACCATCATCACCCTCTAGGCCAGGGCTCAGATCCGTTACCTCCCAACCCGCAGAGGTAACACCATCTTCCTCAAAGACCTCAACAACAGAATAACCCTCAACACTCCCGCCATAAGACGCGACGTCAACACCCAAACCGCCAATAAGAGTGTCATTGCCAGCCCCACCGGTCAGGGTGTCATCACCATCACCCCCTTCGAGGCGGTTGGCTGAACCATCACCGGTGATCGCATCATTGCCGGCACCGCCTGTCACATTCTCAATGCTCTCAAACGTTACCTGATCAGCACCAACCTGCGCAGAGGCTGAGGTCACAACATCATAACCAAGACCTGTCCCGGTTACCTGATCAACCGATGTGATATTGTTCAGCGTGAATGCCGTCCCGCCCGAGGCATCAAGCCCGAGATTGCTGCTATCCGCAAAATCAAGATGGAACCCGTTGGCACCATAGCCCGCAGCATCTTCATATGCGGTTGCCTGCCAACTCCCGTCGCGATCCTCACCAAAGGCATCCGCTCCAAGAGCAACACCATCCACATAGTGAACATCGGCAATCTCGCCGTCATAATACTGCGTTGAGTAGAACGAATACCCGACACCGTAATCCGTCCCATCCTGACCAATCGTCAGCGTGGCATTCTGTGGAGGATAGGTCCCGGTCAGCGTTATCTCAGCACCATCGACAAATACCTTCACACGGTCCGATGCCACAGAAGCCGTCGTATCAATGCTGAACACAACATGTTGGAAAGACGTCGTGTCGGTAAATGTATCTGTGCTCTTCAAATTAAGATTGAAACTACCACCAACCCAATCCCAGATCTGAAGCTTGTTGTAGTTATCAAAACGGAGCCCCAGTTGTCCACTCGTGTTCGACCCAAAGAACACGCGATCCGTCCCCAATGTGTCCTGCTTCAGCCAGAGGGAAAGCGTCGCCTGCTGGCGACTGCCACCAGAACCAAACGTCTTCGAGAGATATTGCGCACTCGCCGTATCAAGAGAAACAGCATCAAGCGATACCGTGCCAGGGGGGGGCGTCAGAGAGATTGTTACATCATCACTCGCCGCACCAAAATCAATCGTGTCAGAACCACTGCCACCCTCAAAGTGATCAGAACCACCGGTATGACCAAACGTATCATCACCAGCTCCGCCAACAAGCGTGTTGGCCCCACTGTCACCCGTCAGCTGATCATCAAAATCAGAACCCGTGATATTCTCGATACCACCAAGCGTGTCCCCTTCCGCATGACCGCCAACCTCAACGGCACCATCACCAAGATCAACCGTCACTCCAGACGTCGAACCGGAATAGTCCGCCGTATCAACACCGGATCCACCCTCAAGCGTATCCGCACCGGAACGGCCTTCGAGCAGATCATCACCGGACCCACCTGTCAGAACATTGTCGCCACTCGAACCACGAAGCGTGTCATCATGATCAGAGCCAACAAGGTTCTCGATCGAGATCAGAACATCGCCTGCCGCATCTCCACCAGACGCATTCCCCGAAGAAAGATCAATCGACACAGCAGATCCAGATCCGTCATAACGCGCCGTATCAACACCTTCACCACCATCAAGAAGGTCACCGCCAAGACCACCGGTCAGATCCTCATCACCCGCGTGTCCCTGAAGGACGTCATTACCGGAACTCCCGAGAATGATATCCGCTCCAGACGTCCCATCAACATCAACTGCACTCTCCGCCCGTGTGATGTTCCCGTCATTGATCGCCGCAAAGCCACTCGGTGGCGCATGCAGGAATTGGCCGCCCGCATCCTCGTCAAACACAAACGCGCTTGTGTCATAAAGAGGACCCGCAGAACCAGAACCGAAGTTCACAGAAAACGGCTGGTTATAACTCGCATCCCCGCCGGAGATGATCGCATAAAACGTCTTGCCGACATCGGAGGACGCAATCTCATAGCCCCCGGTACCAGCTTCAGGATCTGCACCGTTCTGCCAGACACCATTATACCGCACGTACATCCGGTTATTGTCCAGATCAAGCGCAAAGCCGACATCAGTGATCGCGTTGGTTCCGCTGAGATGATCAAGGCCGCCATAACCACCCGTCGGGGACATAAAGATCGTTCCGCCACTGGTAACAGCCCAGTAACCACCCTGATACCCCTGCGACCAGTTGCCAGCCGGGCCACTGCCCTTTGCGGTAAGTGGCACCTCATCAGTCGCAAACCCACCAAAAGCATAAGTCCCATAAACGTTCTGACGATATTCGTAATACCACTTGCCCGTAGAGACACCCTTGTCAGAACGAACAGCCTGATACCAGCTGCTCGCATCGCCGGATAATCCATCCGAACTCACAGAAACACTCGAATGACGATCCGAAGAACTCAGAACCGCAAAGTCCGTGTTGCTTGGGACAGGGATATCTTCAGACACCGTCACATCAACCTGGCTGCTATGCACAGCGCCATTGCTGTCCCGAACACTGAACGTGAAACTGTCGCTCTCAACACCAGCACCGAGCGTACTCGCGTCATAGGTATAACTGCCATCAGCCTCAATCGTGACCGTCACACCTTCACTGGACGTCACCGTCACGCTGGTCCCGGCAGACGCAAAACTGCCGCCACCGCCAAACTCAAGACTGTCCGCAACATCAAAGTCGGCACCCGTCAGCTGCCAGGAAACACTCGACCCTTCCCGCACATAGATCTTGCTCGCCTTCGCAATCGGCGCATTGTTCTGGGATCCATCAAGATAAACAGTCCGGTCTGTGAAGGAGACCTGCTCAATCCCTTCAAGACGGTCAGTACCATCATCACCCTCTAGGCCAGGGCTCAGATCCGTTACCTCCCAACCCGCAGAGGTAACACCATCTTCCTCAAAGACCTCAACAACAGAATAACCCTCAACACTCCCGCCATAAGACGCGACGTCAACACCCAAACCGCCAATAAGAGTGTCATTGCCAGCCCCACCGGTCAGGGTGTCATCACCATCACCCCCTTCGAGGCGGTTGGCTGAACCATCACCGGTGATCGCATCATTGCCGGCACCGCCTGTCACATTCTCAATGCTCTCAAACGTTACCTGATCAGCACCAACCTGCGCAGAGGCTGAGGTCACAACATCATAACCAAGACCTGTCCCGGTTACCTGATCAACCGATGTGATATTGTTCAGCGTGAATGCCGTCCCGCCCGAGGCATCAAGCCCGAGATTGCTGCTATCCGCAAAATCAAGATGGAACCCGTTGGCACCATAGCCCGCAGCATCTTCATATGCGGTTGCCTGCCAACTCCCGTCGCGATCCTCACCAAAGGCATCCGCTCCAAGAGCAACACCATCCACATAGTGAACATCGGCAATCTCGCCGTCATAATACTGCGTTGAGTAGAACGAATACCCGACACCGTAATCCGTCCCATCCTGACCAATCGTCAGCGTGGCATTCTGTGGAGGATAGGTCCCGGTCAGCGTTATCTCAGCACCATCGACAAATACCTTCACACGGTCCGATGCCACAGAAGCCGTCGTATCAATGCTGAACACAACATGTTGGAAAGACGTCGTGTCGGTAAATGTATCTGTGCTCTTCAAATTAAGATTGAAACTACCACCAACCCAATCCCAGATCTGAAGCTTGTTGTAGTTATCAAAACGGAGCCCCAGTTGTCCACTCGTGTTCGACCCAAAGAACACGCGATCCGTCCCCAATGTGTCCTGCTTCAGCCAGAGGGAAAGCGTCGCCTGCTGGCGACTGCCACCAGAACCAAACGTCTTCGAGAGATATTGCGCACTCGCCGTATCAAGAGAAACAGCATCAAGCGATACCGTGCCAGGGGGGGGCGTCAGAGAGATTGTTACATCATCACTCGCCGCACCAAAATCAATCGTGTCAGAACCACTGCCACCCTCAAAGTGATCAGAACCACCGGTATGACCAAACGTATCATCACCAGCTCCGCCAACAAGCGTGTTGGCCCCACTGTCACCCGTCAGCTGATCATCAAAATCAGAACCCGTGATATTCTCGATACCACCAAGCGTGTCCCCTTCCGCATGACCGCCAACCTCAACGGCACCATCACCAAGATCAACCGTCACTCCAGACGTCGAACCGGAATAGTCCGCCGTATCAACACCGGATCCACCCTCAAGCGTATCCGCACCGGAACGGCCTTCCAGAAGGTCATCACCAGACCCACCGGTCAGAACATTGTCACCACTCGAACCGCGGAGCGTGTCATCATGATCAGACCCAACAAGGTTCTCGATCGAGATCAGAACATCGCCGGCCGCATCTCCACCAGACGCACTCCCCGAAGAAAGATCAATCGATACAGCAGATCCAGATCCGTCATAACGCGCCGTATCAACACCTTCACCACCATCAAGAAGGTCGCTGCCAAGACCACCGGTCAGATCCTCATCACCCGCATGACCCTGAAGCGCATCATTACCGGAACTACCAAGAATGATATCCGCACCAGACGTCCCATCAACATCAAGCGCACTCTCCGCTCGTGTGATGTTACCGTCATTGATCGCCGCAAAGCCACTCGGTGGGGCATGCAGGAAGTGACCGCCCGCATCCGCATCAAACACAAACGCGCTTGTGTCATAAAGAGGACCCGCAGAACCAGAACCGAAGTTCACAGAAAACGGCTGGTTATAACTCGCATCCCCGCCGGAGATGATCGCATAAAACGTCTTGCCGACATCGGAGGACGCAATCTCATAGCCCCCGGTACCAGCTTCAGGATCTGCACCGTTCTGCCAGACACCATTATACCGCACGTACATCCGGTTATTGTCCAGATCAAGCGCAAAGCCGACATCAGTGATCGCGTTGGTTCCGCTGAGATGATCAAGGCCGCCATAACCACCCGTCGGGGACATAAAGATCGTTCCGCCACTGGTAACAGCCCAGTAACCACCCTGATACCCCTGCGACCAGTTGCCAGCCGGGCCACTGCCCTTTGCGGTAAGTGGCACCTCATCAGTCGCAAACCCACCAAAAGCATAAGTCCCATAAACGTTCTGACGATATTCGTAATACCACTTGCCCGTAGAGACACCCTTGTCAGAACGAACAGCCTGATACCAGCTGCTCGCATCGCCGGATAATCCATCCGAACTCACAGAAACACTCGAATGACGATCCGAAGAACTCAGAACCGCAAAGTCCGTGTTGCTTGGGACAGGGATATCTTCAGACACCGTCACATCAACCTGGCTGCTATGCACAGCGCCATTGCTGTCCCGAACACTGAACGTGAAACTGTCGCTCTCAACACCAGCACCGAGCGTACTCGCGTCATAGGTATAACTGCCATCAGCCTCAATCGTGACCGTCACACCTTCACTGGACGTCACCGTCACGCTGGTCCCGGCAGACGCAAAACTGCCGCCACCGCCAAACTCAAGACTGTCCGCAACATCAAAGTCGGCACCCGTCAGCTGCCAGGAAACACTCGACCCTTCCCGCACATAGATCTTGCTCGCCTTCGCAATCGGCGCATTGTTCTGGGATCCATCAAGATAAACAGTCCGGTCTGTGAAGGAGACCTGCTCAATCCCTTCAAGACGGTCAGTACCATCATCACCCTCTAGGCCAGGGCTCAGATCCGTTACCTCCCAACCCGCAGAGGTAACACCATCTTCCTCAAAAACCTCGACAACAGAATAACCCTCAACACTCCCGCCATAAGACGCAATGTCAACACCCGCGCCACCAATAAGTCGATCATCACCGACGCCACCTGTCAGTGTGTTGTCACCATCATCGCCGCGCAACTCATCGCCGAAGGCACTACCGGTCAGGTTCTCAAAACCTGTGAAGACATCGTTGATGCTGTCATCGCCATCAAGTCCGAGGAGGCCCGATATATCAGTGGTTTCTGTTAGTGTCGCAGTCAACCCCGAGACGCCAAGATGGCCAATCATAACAGACAGGCCAGCCTCCCAACTAACGGAGCCAACCTGCACGTCGTCTTTCAGGATCAGTGTTTGGCCTGTTTCAGCATTATACGCGAAAGTCCACCGCGCTGCGATGTTACCTTCTCTAGTAAAGTCAAAACGCTCTACGACAGCACCCGTGCTATCGACTACCTCTAACCCCTGCTGGCTCACATCATCCCCTGTATAAATCCGAAGATGAGCAGTACCATTGGGGAGACCTGCCGCTGTGATGGTATGACTTGCCGTAAGGATTACCCAGGCATCATAGTCTGCCACAGCGTTAATCGACGGGTCACCTGCTTCAATCGTTGACACATTCCAATCGGCACTCGACTGGACCTCCCCATAAGCAAGAGAGACTGTACCGGCGGGTCCGTCATGCGCCACCACAGCGGCAGCTGTAGTGTTACCAAACGCATCCACATGATCGCTGAGCGTTAGAAGGCCAGACACATTTGAGGCATCAAAGCCTGACTGGGCCATAAAGACTTGCGTCCCCATACCACGGGAAAGATCAACGCCAACCCCGCGTAATGATCCAGAGTAGGAGAGTGTATCCTGACCCGCACCACCAACAAGAAGATCCCCTTCAACACCAAAGGCCTCGGAACCGCCTTCAAGAATGTTGTCGGCATCATCCCCGGTCAGAACATCCGCATGATCAGAACCGACCAACCCTTCGATATTGGTCAGAATGTCCCCATCCGCCTCCCCAGCTGTGCCTGTGCCATCCAACAGCGACACCGCCACACCGGATTCAGCCCCTTGGTAGGATGCAATATCCATATCGGCGCCGCCATCTAGAGTATCTGCACCATGCCCGCCAATGAGCGTGTCCGCCCCGGCGCCGCCGGATAACGCATCGACGCCCGCCCCACCTCTAAGGATATTGTCCGTATCATCGCCTACCAGAGTATCATCAAAGTCAGACCCACTGAGGTTCTCAAAGCCTGTAATAGTGTCCCCAGCCGCATCTCCGCCAGAGGTAGAACCATCAGACAAATTAGCGCTGACACCAGCATCCGATCCGGCGTAGGAGAGTGTGTCTATACCTTCTCCACCGCTTAGGGAGTCCGCCCCGCCCCCTCCTTCAATAAGATTGCTACCATCATCGCCGACCAAGCTATCGTCATGGTCGGACCCGATAACATTTTCAATGTTGAAGAGCCGGTCTCCCTCAGCATCGCCTCCAGAAGCGCCACCTTCGTAAGCACCTAAGTCAATGGTAACGCCAGAAGTAGAGTCTTCATAAAAAACGCTATCTAAACCGGAACCACCGTCGAGGTAATCGCTGTCACCGGCTCCGCCAAACAGCAAGTCATTGCCGCCTTCACCGAGCAATGCATTGACACCACTATCACCGACAAGGATGTCACCATGCGAAGAGCCAATTACAGACTCGAAGTTTGAAATTATATCGCCTGTTGCATCCCCACCTGTGGCCAGACCTGTTGCCAAATCCACAAGCACCGCTTCGGAAGAACCGACATAGGACACATAGTCGAAACCTGCGCCGCCATCCAGGGTGTCCTGACCAATCCCACCAAGGATGGCATCATCCCCGGTACCGCCTGTAATTTGATCGTTGCCAATAGCACCATGCACATTAACGGATACGGAACCAGAATTGGTAATTATGTCGTCACCAATGCCGCCGAATGCCTGTTCAACGCCTATAGCATCCAAATCAATGACAAGTGACTCAAATCCCTCAAACATGAGCGTATCAATGCCATCACCACCGGCGATCGAACCTTCAGAGATATCTTTAGCATCAACAACAATCTGGTCATTGCCCGCACCAGCGATTAGAGTATCTGCGCCTAATCCACCATTTAATATGTCGTCACCGGCGCCACCAATGAGTGTGTCATCTCCTCCATACCCAGAAAGGAGGGCACCGAACAAATCGGCCTCCGGTATTGAAGCAGCTGAAACTTCAAATACATCATCGCCACTGCCGCCATATGCCCCCTCCAGGCCCGATGCGAACAAATCCAAGTTTACACCACCTGACCCTTCGACAATTGCTATATCGAAGCCTGCACCTCCTTGGAGCCCTGACACGATATCATTGGCATCAATGACCAACACATCGTTGCCTTCACCTCCAGATATCTGATCGCTACCAGCGCCCCCACTCAGCCAATCGTTACCACTGCCACCAGCAAGTATGTCATTTCCCCCCTGTCCTTCAAATACTACATTCGCATCACCCGTCGTAAACAGATGGTCTGCCAGATCCGCACCTATGAGAGAGTCAGCGCCCAAAGCGCTCGCATCACCATTCAGAACGTCACCATCGCGCGCACCTACAAAGATGCCAACATTCTCTAAATCCAATTTTAAACCATCGTCGGAAACTCGATATCCAGCATCGCTTCCTTCAATCGTGGCGTCATAGGCAACAAGAGAGGTACCGTTCGTAAGTTGAACGTCAGATTTACCATGAATGAGGGCACCATTCACCGCTTCCTCTATGCCATCTGAAATCAGTGAAACCGATACTATGCCCGCCTCGTTAAGTGTTCTTAATTCTCCAGCATCGCTTACTCCATCCTGGTCAAAGTCCTGCCAAATTCGAAATTTGGAGAATTCCGTATCTGCAGAACTTAGCACGCCATCGGCGTTTGAATCGTAAAGAGCACGGACTGCCTCCATATCCGTGTCCAACTCTGGCGTATCCAACGCAAAGGTCAATTCACCGCCAGCGTCCACCTGACCATTCAGGTTTTTGTCAATGACTAGGAACCCATCATCGCCCGACAACCAACTCGTGCGTTCCAGGTAAGTATCATTATCAATATCAAAAAAGGTCGTGGATAACGGGTCATTGGCAAAATTCAATGCCGCTGCATCGGATGCAGCAAGGCGATCAATCGGTACGATCTCCAACCCATCATCATCCAGATCAATTAGGATCGGTTTGCCGCCCGATGATGTGTGACCATCTGGCCCTTCAGATTGTTGTTGCTCACCAGAAGGATTACCTGACGCATCATGATCGTTTTGCCCAGTCGTAGTATTGCCGTTTGAGGTCGGCTCAGGCTCCGGGTCGCTGGTTCGATCCAACCCAAAAAACTCACTAAACGAGTAACTCGGCACATCCAGGTGCGATGAGACATCCACCTGCGGATTGAACCGGCCCCGTCTAGCGCCTTGAGATACATATCCATTGGAACTGTATATCACTTGACCCGATATGGTTTCTACCGCTCCTGGAGTTAAAGATATCGAAGCACCGGGGTCAGCGATAAAAAGAGGATTTGGATTAACGCTTAGGTCAAGTACATTTGGATCCACCGAGTTACTTAGAGCCCCAAGACCGAACAATGCCCTTTGATAGCCCAATTGAAAAGGGCCGTTTGGATCCTTCAAATCAAGCTCAAATGCGTCGTCCACATTCCCGAGAACCGCGAAATCCGCAATCGAAACCTCATAGTCAGGACTAAACCGCATTTGGCCACGCGACGTACTTCTTTGAGCAAAAACTTCATATTCGAAACTATCTACAAAAGTTTTGTAATCTAATGGTGTGGCAGGTTTTCTCCAACCTCTATCGTACAACTCCCGTCGATTGAGTGAAGTAATTTCATTGCCATCCGCATCAACGAAAAAACCTCCATCATTAACCAAAAATGTACGGCCATCTATGGAGTAGGGTGACGCAGACAATCCCGTCTTGACATCGAAAATCGTCACCAAGTCACCCTTAGATATGCTGTCCTCAATTGCATCCCAAAGAGCTGCGGAAGCATCAATATTCGTGTGTTTATGAGTATCCCCCATCGCTGTAAGAGGTCTACTATTCGTGATCATCGCAACGTGACCAACGTGATCATTCGTGCGAAAGCCATTCGCTGCCTCGTTGAAGGCGTGGGTTACGGGCCCCTCTGTCCAAATGCTGGTGTCAAATCCACTGTGGCCACTCACGAGACTGTTCTGCATCACGACGTGAACGGAATTGGCCTTTGCTTTGTCGGATAAAGCCGCCAATTCTAGATCGCTAATTCCAAGCGCATTCTTAATCGACGCCTTCACCGCTGTATCCTGAAGTTCAATTTCGATCCCAGGTGCATCAAAAGTTCTAGTTTGCAAGCCCAACGCGAAGCCAAATAACGCGGCATCTACTCCACCTATGGAATGACCTGTGACAGCCTCAAGTTGGGTACCGAAAACTTCATTTGCGACTCGCGCAACCTCAAGTACTGCCGCCCGATGGAATACTCCATATTTGTTTGTAGCAATATAAAAATCCCTGAAAATATCATTCAGTAAATCGTCTGTCCGTTCGGTGTTTGTCCCACGAAAACCAATTGTGACTTTCCCAGTAACGTCTTCCCGCACAGCGACAACGCTTATACCTACATCTTCTATTAGATCGATATTCCCCGCATTGAGTTCAGCATAGAAAGAGCTCGTTAAATCAGTAAACCCTTGAATACCAAGAACTGGATTTGCTGAGTTTCGATGCTCGTAAGTATAATTTGCAATTGCGTGAAATTGCTCAAGATTGGGCATTTTTTATCTTTCCTGAATCTGCATAATTAAAGGTTTAGGTACCGACAGAAAATATCTTTCGAAATGTATGCAGAGCTGGCTATCTATGTAGCACATCATTCCTCGATTCACCATGCGATCCTCAATGTCTATCCGCCATTCCTTGAAATGAAAGATAAATTTTCTTTCGCCACGTGCATATTCATTTACCAATTCCGGGTCAGCAAAAAACCAAGTGAGATCAGGGTTTGTTGGATCAACTTCTAGAACAAATTCATCAGTTTCGTTCGGAAGGATCGACGCAAACGAACGAGTATTCTTTGTAAGGTAATCGCAAAGATCATCAACAAACACACTTGGAACTACAGCTGCTTTTTTAGTAGAGGAGGCATCTTTGCTATTGATGGCTATATCGACCTCACTTTTAGAGACACATGAAACACGGAACCCTCCCAACAATGGACGTCCATCCAAATAGCCTTCATGACTACCTGCCAATGTCCCTCTTTTTGAATTCGCCATCATCAGGTGCGCCCAGTGAACCATTGGGTCTACGGGGTCGAGATTGCCCCGCGATATTCGCTTCACTTGAACCAGGCCCGGACTGATTAACTCACCCGCCATGGGATAGGGCCTGTCAATCAGGTTACTTTGCAATACTCGCCTTGGCTTATACGCGCTATCGATCCAAACCATATCCATTGCTGCGGTGAAGATCGCTTCCGGGTTCTCTACAAGCAATCCGCACGTTCCGATATTCCGGTACTTCGCATCCGGATCACCATCAACAGGGGCCAAGACACCATACATAACGACGGACCCGTCATCCTGCGATGAGGTAAAGATCCTGTTGTTATAGCGCCATTCTTCTCGACCGTAATCATTCAGTCCGCCATATATTACCTTGCGGCATTCAATAATGTGAGTGAATTCATTGCGCTCGCCCCGAAACCCGTAATACCCGGAAACCTCGACAAGAAAGCCTTCATCAGTTGCGTCAAACGTTGCGTAATTAGTCGACCAGGGTTCTGTCACATAGAGCGCAATCAAGAAAACGATAACCCATGGCAAGTATCGCCCTCTTCGACCCATCGCAAACTCTTTCAGCCTGTTCATCTTCCACATCATATCAGTCTAGTCCCTGAACCCTCACAACCGTAGTTGCCCAACCCAATCACGATTTAGTTCCATCAAAAAAGGGACAAATCCTCAGCCATTAATCATGGCCACACTTCCGTTCTCGCGGAGCCCAATTTTAGCTATGTCCGTCCACACCTAATGCTGCCCTAAAGAATTCCAACAATTCTTCCGATGATTGCTTACGTGCATCTGCGTTACCGCCATAGCGGACGCCGGTCCGGCCACATTTCACGAGCGCAGCGCGGCGTTCGGAGAGCGTCGAAGCAGGCGTTCCATCGGTCAATGAGGTTACACCGCCATCGCTGACCTCAAGGATACAGTCTGACGGATTGAAATAGTTGAAAACACCGACAGGGGATGTTGTATCAAACCCGTGCTGGGCACCCTCATATACGACGCTGCGCAATGTCGCATTGGCCGGATCCGCCTTTTTCTGCAGGGTCAGACAGGGTGCAGCCGGTGTATAATTGTCCTGCTCCCCCAACAGCATCAGGCTGGGTGCACCGGTCAATGTGAGATCGGGAATGGTTGAGCCACAGAATGGGTAATAGGCCGCATGCGCCGCAAACGTCTCACTCCCCTCTGCGTACCAGCCGCGAACCTGCTCAAACCCGGAATAGAGAGCAACAATGCCGCCCTTCGAGAAGCCAAGAAGGCCAATCCGGTCCGCGTCAATTCGGGGATTCGACGACAAAAGGCGTAAAGCGGCAAAGGCATCGGCCAGCATGGATTGGGATGAAACCCGGCTTTGGTCCTTTACCGTTTTCGCAACACCGCGCGGTCCGTAACTGTCCACGACAAAGGTTGCATAACCCTCTTTCAGCAGCATTCCGGAAAACTCGGTGGTTTGGCGACCAACACCACCGCTGCCATGGGAAATTACGACCGCAGCCACTGGCTGATCCGTTGAGGCGCCCTCTGGGAACCGCAGTGAACCAGAAACAACAGCGCTTGGGGCCGAGCCATCAATGGCATCGACAAAGTCATAGGGTGTCGAGCTTTGAAAGAAGACGCTGCCCGTTTCCGTACCGGTAAGGCTGGCAATCGGCGGCTTACTGGCAGTTTGGCATGCGCCAAGGAGAATAACGGCAGTTAATGCTGAAAGTGCTTTTTTCACTGAACGCTTCCTTTTTCATAATGAGTAAGTTCAATTTGCCCACTACCCGGTATCAGTTGACCCAGAAGAGACATCAATACCCCCCTTCATTTGCGAGCACGTGCTCAAAAAACGGGGCGACCTTCATCTCAGGCGTGAGACGCCCCCTTCTTGTAGACCCCGCATCGATACTTCCCCCAGCATTATCCCAGCCGGTAACTTTTACCCAAATCCCGGACCCGGGGCGTGTTCCACGCACAAACGGGAAAAAGCGCGTAAGACGCTCTCGCTTGCCCTCTATCCAGTCTGCCTCCCAGGCAAAATCCGGGTTGATGCCCAACTGACTTGCGACTTGGACCACAAGATCCTTAAATTCGAACCGCGGCGTGCTCCCGTTCATGTAACGGCCAATGGCCCCGACATTTTTGAACCGCAGGACAGCTGATTTTGGTTTACGTTCAGAAATCAGAGCCAACAGGCGGCCGGGCGCGTCATCGTTCAGGCCAGGGACAAGTATGGTTCCTGTATTGACGACCATTCCTGCATTTATGCAATTTTCAAGGGCACGTGTTTTCTTAGCAGCACATTCAAGATTATCCAATGCGAGATACCAGTCATCTCGATCAACGCCGTTCATCGAAATGTACACGTGGCGCAGACCGCTCGCCTTCAATTCATCGACATAGGTCCGACGGGACAGACGCAACCCATTTGTTAGCAATGTCACCCGATGGCCCGCGGCCCTTATCCTGCGGATCATCTCGAAAAGGTCGGGGTGCAATGTGGGTTCAGCTCCCGCCAAACGTATGTTTGTTCGCCTTGGAAGTTTCTCTAACGCGGCGACGACACGATCCAAGCTCAAATCGTCTATGGATCGATTTGGCAGATAACAATTCGCACAGGCCATATTGCATCTATGCGTGATATCAACAACCAAGGTGGAAAACGGACTGTCTTCGAGGTCATGACTTTGATATTCAATCATATGGCTCCCTCCGCAAGATTGCCGAGAAGAGCTACTCTCACCTGACGACCTGGATTTATTACTCTGTGTTGAAAGGATGTGTTGACGCGCCAAATCTCGCCTAATTCCATCGCAATTGGGAAAAGTTGCGCCCCTCGTCTAAATTCGAAGATCTGCTCTCCTGAAATCAAACAAACGAACCTTTTTTGCTCTGGAGGGTCGATATGCCAGTCCAACTTCCCGCCAGCAGATAGCTCTGACAGACGCAATCGCCGAACATCTCCAATACACTCGCACAACTGTTTGACCACTGCAGGAAGGCCGAAACCTGGCTGAGCCTCTAAATAGTCTTGAGGGTCATTTGACACGGCGCCATCTCGTGTCCGCTGCAAGTCGACTTGCTGGTAGACCTGCGACAGATCCTGCCTGGTGCCGCTTGTCAAACCCGCTACGGTGCGTTGAGCCCAGGTCAAGGCCATGTCATTACGCCCGGTATTGGAACCATGAAATCTCAGCAGGGTCGTTATAGTTTTGTCATCCAGCTTACCTACTCTTTTTGCAAACCGGTCTTGCACGCAGGCTCCGGAAATCTCTCCAACTCCAACCCTTCTGGCCTTCGCCAGGGTTTTAAGCATAGTCTTGCTCGTCATCGCTTAGCCTCACCCGCCTTGCCGTTCGGTTCAAGCGGACGGATAGCGTAGCTCCTGCCAAATTCTTGAAAACCCATGCGCTTCAAAAACTTGTCAGTGCGATCTGGATCGATACCAGTTGCGGCATGGACTTGCAGCTCTACCGCATTTCGCTTTAGGGCCCATGCAGCAAACCCTTTGAACAGCCGAAGAGCGGCTTCGCCGCCACTCAATCCGCGCCGAACAGACGGCGAGACGTAGTAAGAGGTCACCGTTGCGATGAGATGATCACCAACCATGTAAGGACCAATTGAACAGAACAAAAAGCCGATGGCTTTCTCACGTTTTTCAGCAATGAATAATGCGTTTCGATCCGGCTGTTCGATGACTTTTGCGAAGAGTGCATTTCGGCGCTCAAGATTATAGGGATAGTTTCGATAGCGTCCTTCGGCATGCAGTGATCGAGAGAGTGGGGTCAGCAACTCAAAGTCATCGGAGTTTTGAGCCAAACGAATTGTAACACTATTATCAGAGTTATCTTTTATTACATTACTATCGCGCTCAGCGCGGCCCAGACCCATCTTACACTGCCCCAAAAAATGGAATTTACCCTTACATTTCGATTTTAACTTATCTTGCTGCTAGCCTAACGTAAACACAGGACGTGAATTCTCTCTTTAGTTATCCACAGGTTTTTGTAAAATTTTATTTTAATGAGAGTAAATAATTCATAAATTAACTATAAATTGCATACGATTCTTCACTATCTCTCTGCAACTCCATGGCTGGTCTCATTCTTGATTCTGTCAATTCGGTGTATGTGAGCTTATGCAGCCCTGTGTTGGGCAAAATGTCGCCAAACACAAAAATGATGCGGCCGATTTCTGGAACTAAAATGACGCTAAAAAATTAGGCAATGGATCCCCTGTGCCACTAGGAACCCAAATGGTAAAATGAAAAATCAACGTACAACTAGTTTACCAAGGGCTTCCCATGTTCTTGCCTACGCATGACGACTTATCCAAAGAGGCCGCCGGCGCTGAACTGGTTGCGCGCATCCAGGACGCGATCGAACATGAGACAAACAAAAAACGTCGGCGCAACGTACGTAGCGACGACACCCGCCCTTTAACCCCTCTACGCATATACCAAGATGTCCGTAACGTTGTTGCTACATGCAATCGAGAGGGTACCCATGACCCAGGCCGCACGCAACGGATGCGCCTGTTTCGGAGGCTGCAGACAAAAAGCAAAAAGATCCCTTTGCAACTGGACGATCTTCCACCCTGGACCTGGGCGTATCTTGACTGCGAAGACAGCGACCAGATCCTGCACCTGATCAAACAGCCAGAACAGCTCCGAGAACGGATTGCGCAATGCAGGCGGCAAGAAGAACTAGACCAACGCGGTGCAAAGCAACTTGTGGAGGAGGGCGAGAGACTGCACAACGACCTACCCGGCGGTGACCCAGCCTTGGCAGCGATGATAACAAAGCTATCTTGTTTGTATGAAGCCTATACCGGCTACCCGGTTACCTACAGCGTTAACGTCGACAATGGTGAACAGCAGAGCCCGTTTTTCGATTTTGTCTTGGCCGTTGTAGAGAACTTCTTGCCATCCAGTCCGGCCGCAGAACAGCTAAATCAGAACAACCCTTTGCAGACACTGTTTCGGGATCTGGCTGGAGAGCGCGACTAGCGCCTCCAATATCGTACCGCTAGCCACCCCGCCAAAAAAGTGTCCGTCCGGTGAACCCGCTCTTTTCTGAGCGGAAGGATTGGCGCTAGTGTCCGGCATTGATAGTGGACACCAAGGGTACATCGTGATGGCAGCGAAGCGTCGGTTTTGGTCGACTGAAGAGAAGCGTTCCATTTGTTTACAGGCGTCGGTTCCTGGTGTTTCGGTTGCGCAGGTTGCACAGCGTTATTCGATGAATGCGAACTTGATTTTTAAATGGCTGCGTGACGCGCGGTTTGCCCCGGATGGGGAGGAGCGTCATGATTCGGTGTTTCTGCCGATGATGGTTTCCGCGCCGGTCCGAGCGGAGATGGAGGTAGCAGCGGATGGGCCACCGACATTTGGGGCTGCGGTTCGTATCGAACTGGCTGGTGGTCACCAGGTTGTTGCCGAGGGTGGTTTTGATCCGGATGCTTTGGGGCGTTTGCTGAAGGTGTGGCTGTCATGATTCCGGTGCCGGTGAACACACGGGTATGGCTTGCGGCCGGTGTGACGGACATGCGCAAAGGGTTTGCCGGTCTGTCGGCTCTGGCGGAGCGTGTCCTGGGCCAAGATCCCTATTCGAGCCACCTGTTCGTGTTCCGTGGACGGCGCGGCGATCTGATCAAGATCATCTGGTGGGACGGCCAGGGGGCATGTTTGTTCGCCAAGCGGCTGGAGAAGGGCCGGTTCGTGTGGCCGTCTCCGGCGGACGGCAAGGTCGGCGTGACGGCGGCCCAACTCGCCATGCTGCTGGAAGGAATTGACTGGCGCATGCCGGCTCGGACCTGGCGTCCCCTGACCGTGGGATAGGTCCATTAAACGAAGAACTGGATCGGTTGCGGATTCCCTTTGCAGGGTGTTTCTGCTATACGATGGTCATGTTGAATGATCTTCAAACGCTGCCCGACGATCCCGCCGAACTGAAGGGCTTGGTGGGGCTTCTGGCTGGCGAGTTGAAGTCTCGCGATCTTCTGATTGAGAAGCTCAAGCACCAGTTGGCGGGCCATAACCGCCACCGTTTCGGGTCCAAGTCCGAGAGCCTGGATCAACTGCACCTGACTTTCGCCGAGGACGAAGCCATTGCCGAAGCTGCGGTGGAACAAACCGCGGCCGCCGAAGTGGAGCCGAAGCCCAGGCGCAAGCACAATCGCAAGCCGCTGCCCGCCCATCTGCCCCGCCACGACACACATCTGTCTGCGGGCGAGAGTTGCGGAGAATGCGGTGGCGAACTCAAGCCCCTGTGCGAGGATGTCACGGAAGAGCTGGAATACATCCCGGGGCGTTTTGTGGTGAACCGCATCGTGCGTCCCCGTCTGGCGTGTAGCTGCTGCGAGGCCATCGTCCAGGCTCCCTTACCGTCGCGGCCGATCGAGAAGGGCCGCCCCGGTCCGGGACTGCTGGCCCATGTTCTGGTCTCGAAGTATGCCGACCATCTGCCGCTGTACCGCCAAAGCCAGATCTTTGCACGCGACGGCATTGATCTTGAACGTTCGACGTTGGCGGATTGGGTTGGCCGATCGACGGCACTTCTCGAACCCTTGGCCGAGGCCATTGGTCGTCATGTGCGGGCGGGTCCGGCGCTGTTCGCGGATGACACCCCTGTGAAGATGCAGGCCCCCGGTTCGAAGCAAACCAAAACCGCGCGGGTGTGGGCCTATGTGCGCGACGAAAGGCCATGGGCGGGTGGAGCGCCGCCCGGGGTCTGGTATCGGTTCACCGTCGATCGCAAGGGCGACCATCCCGTCCGGCATCTGTCAGATTATCAAGGCTGGATCCATGCCGACGGCTACGCCGGGTTCAACGGGTTGTTCTCATCCGACACGGCCACGGAGATGGCCTGTGTGGCGCATGTGCGGCGCAAGTTCGTCGATGTCCATCAAGCTCAGGGCGGAGCCATCGCCGAGGAGGCGATCAAGCGCATCGCCGCGCTGTATGCCGTGGAGGAACAGGCGCGTGGCCGATTGCCCGAAGAACGGGTGGCGCTGCGGCGCGAGTACGCTACGCCTATGTTCGATGATCTGGTGACATGGCTGGATACCCAGTTGACGAAGATATCCGGCAAGTCACCGCTTGCTGGCGCGATCCGCTACGCCCTGAACCGGTTGCCGAAGGCGCGGGCCTACCTGGGCCACGGCGTTCTGGAATTGGACAACAACGCCGTCGAGCGGGCTATGAAGCCGGTGGCGCTCGGGCGCAAGAATTGGCTGTTCGCCGGTTCCGAGGGTGGTGGCAAGGCCATGGCCATCGCGTTCACCCTGATCGAAACCGCCAAGCTCAATGACGTTGACCCGCAAGCCTGGCTCACCTGGGTGCTGGACCGCATCGCCGATCACAAAATCAACCGCATCGACGAACTGCTCCCCTGGAACTTCCCCGCTCAAGCCGCCTGACTAACCGCGCGAAATATCAAGAGCCGGTTCACCGGACGGACACCCAAAAAACGAACTCTAGAGCGGGTTCCGTTTAGTCGGAATCGGTTTTGAGATTTCTACGAAGCATGATTCCCTGTTTTTATTTTGGAGACCGGGATTATGTCATCAGTCATTTCGATGGATTTGCGGGAGCGTATTTTTTCTTACGTTATTGCCGGTCACTCGTGCCGATCAGCGGCACGCCTTTACGGTGTCAGCCCAAGCTTTGCGATCAAGTTGATGCAGCGGTTCCGTCAAGGTCGCGGATTGTGCGGCCCTGGTCGTCGTCGTCCTGTCGGCACCGGGACGCTCGAACCCTATAGAGCGTTTGTCATTGACCTTGTCGATGCACAGCCCGATATCACGCTCAGGGAATTGGCGGACGAATTGAGTGCGACGCTGGGGGTTAAGACCAGCAAGGCGACGCTATGCCGGTTTCTGATTAAGGCGGGATACCGCTATAAAAAAAACGCTGCGGGCACGGGAACAAGAGCGCGCTGATGTGCGCCGCGCGCGTCATCACTGGATCATCCGGCGACAACCTCTCATGCGGCTCGACCCACATCGGCTTGTTTTTATTGATGAAACGGCGACCACAACCAAGATGACCCGGCTTAGAGGCCGCGCGCCCAAAGGCCAACGCCTTGTCATGCATACGCCGTTCGGTCATTGGCGCACGCAAACCTTTATCGCGGGATTGCGCTGCGGCGGCCTCACCGCACCATGGATCCTCAACGCCCCCATGACCAAGGTCGCCTTTGAGACCTATGTCGAGACACAGCTCGCCCCAACGCTGAGCCGAGGCGATGTCGTTATCCTCGATAATCTCGCCGCCCATAAAAGTGACCGTGCCGCTGAAACCTTGCACGACATCGGTGCATGGTTCCTGTTCCTGCCACCCTATTCGCCAGACCTGAACCCAATCGAACAAGCCTTCTCAAAATTAAAAGCCCATCTCAGAAAGGCCGAGGCCAGAACATTCGATGACCTTACAAACGCAACAGGGTCAATATGCGATCTCTTCACCGAAACGGAGTGCTGGAACTTCTTCGCAGGCGCTAACTATGCGTACGATTAAATGAAAACAACTCTAGCCAATTTAGACGCGCAGTCCGCACCTGTCTTAACTTGAGGACACAAAGACCGAAGCAACAGAGACCATCCGCTCCATGATCGAGCGGATCGAGGTCATCCCGGAGACGACAAAGGGCAAGCACAGGGTCCGGCTTGTTGGACTGTTGGCCCGTATTCTGGAAGAGACCGTGGCCCCAAAGCAAAACGCCGTCAGGTTTTCTGACGGCGGTAGGGTCTTGTTGGTTGCGGGGACAGGATTTGAACCTGTGACCTTCAGGTTATGAGCCACAACATATAGCATGCTCTTATGCGCTCTACTTTTCGCACATTTTCGATATAACACAACATATCAAAGCCTTACCGGAAATGGCAACACCTCACGACTTCGCAGCATTTCTCAACATTTCGTGCCCTCATGATTCCATAGTGATTCCATTGATTATCTCTGTGCATACCCGTTTTTAATCGGAGGCATGGCCTAAATAGGCTATGGCGTAGCATTCATACGTCGCATTTTCGTCGCAAAATCAACATATGGAATATCGCAATTATGGACTTCGGCGAGCGCCTTAATTGCAAGCTTGTCTGAACTGAATGTTTCCCCAACGGGCACCCCATAATCGGTTGTCGCAATCCACTGCCTGTTCGGCAGCCGCTCTATCTGGCCCAAAATGCTGGGCTGCCCCAGCCGGTCGCGGACAGGTGACTTTACCCACCAGATACTTCCTTGGACCTTATCTGGGAGAACTTTAGACAGGGATAACTCTTGCTTGGGCTCGCGTGGCGGAAGAGGACCTCCGCAAACACCCAAAAGTCGAGGTGCGCCAGGAACTTTAAATCGCCCCATCCAATCGAGGTAGGTACGTGCCACAGGAAGATCCAACACCACTCCATCAGATGCTGATAAAGCCGTCATGACTTGCTCAAAGCACATATCAGCATCGAACGTCGGTTTGTTCTCTGCATAATTGGTGATAGCGACCTTAAGCTGCTCCATGCCTTTTTCTAAATTTTGATCAACCCCAATCCCCTGAAGAAGCATCAGTGCGACTGACGCACTATCCATCATGCCTTTTGGATTCATCTCATGGGCACGCGAATAAAGCTCGAATGCCCGGCGATCATCAGGACCAAAATTAAACTCTTCATTGAGAATAAACTTGGCTAGGTCAGACAACGCATAGGAGGCACCCTTGTCTGCGGAAGAGTATAAAAGATCAACGGCCGCTTCGGTATCGACTGGCACCCCTCGACCATTCAATAGCATCAATGCAAGCCTATGCTGAGCATAGCGAACAACGGATTCTTCTGCATTTTGTTCCGCAGCCTTCCTGTAGGCGCTCGCGGCTTCCGCAAGGTCGCTCTGCTCCTCTGAACGGGACAAGAGATCGCCTAAAGTAGAACAAGCGGAAATGTCTCCTTCGTTCACTGCTTTTCGCAACCAACCAATTCTAAGCTGATCATCTTCCCGCAACTGAATTGCCATCGCGCGATAAGCCTCTCCAGCGAAAAGGGTCCCCTTTGCGCCAACGACTTCACTATCTGTAATTTTTCCATCAACCACGCATCGGAGGCAGAAGTCCGCATTGCTAAAAACAGATAAAAACGGTTCGGAGATCGGGTTATCACATACCCTGCAGGAACGGCCTGTATCAGCCGCTGAAATCAACCTTTTTTGATGAGCGTAATAGACATCTACTCGCTTCGATCCACATGCTAAGCACCCCACCCCCTGAGATATTTGAGGCGCGGCCCAATCAGTAAGCGGCATACCGAGCTGACGCGCGACAATGCCAGCTGACGGATACTCAACTGCTTTACAATCGCAACATACTGTTTTGACACATGGTAGAATTCGCAAAATAGACCTCCTATTCAGGAATAAATCAAAGTGCGAATTCGGTCTACTTATACATGCGCTTCGAACCCATAATTCTATAACCTGAGGGTCGAGGCACCCGCCCCTCCCAACAGGCCTTAGATTGCTCGATTCCATCCCCCTAGCTGGAATCAAGAGACCTCGAAAAAACGCAAAAACTCGCGGTAGGCTGCGGGATACAGCGAAAACCAACCTGTATGTCCGAACTACTCACGTTTTCGCTCTAATAGCAGGATGGTGCGCAGGATTTCGCTCTACTGCTCTCAGATTATGAGCCGTGATATGGCCATTTCTCAGCATTTCTAAAGATTTCTCAGAAACACGCTAACTAGTTGATATTACTGGACTAATTTAAGCGTCGATTTACGCTGTCATTCGATCGGTTGCTCGCCGAAACCAGCCCTCATGATTCCACTATGATTCCAGGGATTAAAAACGGCGCAGCAATCACCCGAAGTTAATCAGCCGCAAAGAGGTGCCCTATGCCTAAAATCACCAAACGCCTTGTCGAGGCTGCCAAGCCGCAAGACAAAGATTATATCATCTGCGATGACGACCTTGCCGGGTTTGCTGTTCGCATTTTACCAAGTGGCCGTCGTTCCTTTATCGTTCAATACCGCATCGGCAATCGATACAGACGCATGAGCCTTGGAGCCCATGGTGTTCTCACTCCCGAAAAAGCCCGCCGCATGGCATTCAAGGTTTTGGCAGCCGTCAAGGACGGAGAAGATCCTGCTGGCGAACGTTCCCGAGCCCGAAAAGCCTGCACGGTGAAAGAGCTGGCAGAGCGTTTCGATCAAGAACATATTTCTGTCCGCCTCAAACAAGGCACCGCCACAGAATACCGACGCAACCTCCGCCGCTTCATATTGCCTGCCCTTGGACGATTGAAGGTCGCTGATGTGACACGGGCCGACGTCGCCAAATTCCATCATGATTTACGCCACATCCCATACCAAGCAAACCGGAACCTTGAAGTCATCTCCAAGATGTTTTCGATGGCAGAGATGTGGGGAATGCGCCCTGACGGATCCAATCCTCGACTGCACATCAAAAAATACCCAGAAGAAAAACGCGAACGCTACCTCTGTCAGAAAGAGTTGAGCGACCTAGGTTCAGTGCTGAACGATGCCGAAGAAATGGGTATCGATGATATCTACGCTATATCTGCTATCCGCCTCCTCATTTTTACAGGCTGCCGCCTCAACGAAATCATGTCACTCAAATGGACAGAGGTTGATTTCGCCAACAGCTGCCTACGGTTATCAGACTCAAAGACTGGTGCACGTGTTGTCCACCTCGGCCCCCCTGCCCTTGATCTTCTAAAAAGCCTCAAACGGCAGCCAAAGAACCCATGGGTTATCTGCGGAAAAATCCCAGGAACCAACCGCAAAGAAATCCAGAAATTCTGGCAACGGATCCGCAAACGCGCTGGTATTGAAGATGTTCGCATCCACGATCTGCGACATTCATTTGCCTCCAACGCCGTCGCTCAGGGAATGAGCCTGCCTATGATTGGTAAGCTTTTGGGCCACACCCAGGTGCAGACAACGGCTCGTTATGCGCATCTAGCCGCAGATCCCGTCAAGGCAGCCGCCAGCTCTGTTTCTTCCAACATTCTTGACAGCCTGAATAGCGGAAGCATCTGAACTAAGTCGGAGGCCGCAGCCAATACCGGTGCGGCCTTTCCTATTTAACCTGCTTTGATATTCTTTTCTTCTTTCTCTATCGGTTTCGCCAACGCAGCAGTCGCTTGTAAAAATGCTTCCTGCTGCTCCTCCGAAAGGCCACGGAACAGCTCAATCATCGCTCGTTCTCGATCGTTTTCGAGGCGCGTTCCACCACTTAACAAGTCAGATGGGTGGCATTCCAAGGCTTCCGCGATTCGCTCCATCCACTCGAGTGTTAGTCGGCGATGCCCCTTCTCCAAGTGGCTGATTTGTTGATTGCTCGTCCCGACAAGCTCAGCCAGCCTTTTTATGGTCAGGCCTTTTGCCTTACGAAGTTCACTAATTCTATTGTCCATACTTCATAATCCAACATTTCAACCACATTAACAACAACATTTTGTGTATCTTCCATTAGAAGCACTGTCCTTTCATCCTATAGAAATTGCGTATTTACCGGGAGTTGATGGCCACCCCATCCTTTATTCTTCCAACATTTTGTATATTTAATCATTGACAAATACGGTACATTCTGTTGATTTTTTAGAGTCTCGTGACTTCCCATAGGGCACGTAGGGTT
Source organism: Alphaproteobacteria bacterium (assembly GCA_963691885.1). GTDB lineage: Bacteria > Pseudomonadota > Alphaproteobacteria > UBA8366 > Aestuariispiraceae. The sequence continues at coordinate 3,279,840 of OY829843.1, read as the reverse complement.
CCATGCAGTCTCGAAGAAGGCCGAACTCGCCTACATGCAAATGTCGGTGTAACGGCACAAAATAAGGATTGCCTTGGTGACAGAAAAACAGGATTCAGCCCCGGATAAATCTCCCGAAAATAACGCGACGCTCATCCGGGCGGCTGAATACGTTCGGATGTCCACAGAGCACCAAAAATACTCTACGGAAAACCAAGGTGACACGATTCACCAATATGCCGCCCGCAAGGGCTATCAGATCATCAAAACCTATGCCGACGAAGGACGCAGCGGCCTTAACATAGATGGGCGAGATGGCTTGCTGCAGCTCATCAACGATGTAGAAGCGGGACAAGCTGATTTTTCAGTTATTCTGGTTTACGACGTCAGTCGCTGGGGACGTTTCCAGGACTCTGACGAAAGCGCTTTCTACGAGTACCTGTGCAAACGAGCAGGCATCCGCGTCGAATACTGTGCCGAGCAGTTTGAGAATGACGGAAGCATTAGCTCCACCATCGTGAAAACGGTGAAAAGAGCTATGGCTGGCGAGTACAGTCGAGAGCTCTCCGTCAAGGTCTTTGCCGGACAGTGCCGTCTGATTGAACTAGGTTATCGACAAGGTGGCCCCGCCGGTTATGGTCTCCGCCGAATGATGGTTGACGAAACGGGCTCTCCTAAAGGCATTCTATACCGTGGCGACCGGAAAAGCCTTCAGACAGATCGTGTCATTCTAATCCCCGGCCCTGACGAAGAAGTTGAAACCGTAGGCTGGATGTATCGGGCTTTCGTTGAAGACGGCCAAAATGAGACCCAGATAGCCGCGCAACTAAATGAGCGCGGGATCTTTACGGATCTGAACAGGCCTTGGACCCGAGCCTCCGTTCATCAAATACTGACCAACGAAAAATACATCGGCAACAACCTCTACAACCGATCCTCTTGCAAGCTTAAAAATAAACGTGTCGACAATCCCCCAGAGATGTGGGTTCGAAACGAAGGTGCTTTTGAAGGAATTGTCGATCCAGAAATTTTCCAAGCGGCACAAGCAATCATCGAAGAGCGGAACCACCGCTTTTCTGATGACGAAATGCTTGAACACCTATCAACGCTGCTACAAAAACATGGCGCTCTATCCGGCATCATTATCGACGAAACAGAAGGAATGCCGTCGTCAGGGGCCTATCGACATCGGTTTGGCAGCCTCATCCGCGCCTATCACAAAATTGGCTATAAGCCAGACCGAGACTATCGATATATCGAAATCAATCGCCATCTTCGGGAAATGCACCCGGACATCGTTGCCTCAACCATACAAAACATTGAAGCCCTCGGCAGCACAGTCGAGACAAACCCTGAAACTGGCCTCCTATGGATCAATAGAGAATTCACCGTTTCATTGGTCCTAAGCCGCTGCCAGGAAACAAACGCGGGATCCCTTCGATGGAATATCCGCTTTGATACCGGGCTTAGACCCGACATCACCATTGCCGTTCGAATGGCCCATGGCAACGAACAGCCGCTTGATTATTACCTTCTGCCTTCAATCGATATGGCTTTGCCAAAACTGCGACTTGCAGAGGAGAACGGGCTAAACCTCGACATCTATCGGTTTGACAGCTTGGACTACCTCTATCGCCTCGCTCGCCGTGTCAATTTGAAGGAGGTCGCATAGTGCAAAACCAACCGGTTTCACCCTCTATTCAAATGATCCCGATTGACCAAATACGGGTGATCAATCCGCGTGTGCGAAATAAGAAAGTCTTCGCAGGCATTGTCGATAATATCGCTTCGATTGGACTGAAAAGGCCTATTACCGTCACCCCATCACGGAATGGGTATGACTTGGTATGCGGACAAGGCCGCGTTGAGGCATACCAGGCACTCGGCGAGACGGAAATTCCTGCGATGGTCATCAAGGCGTCAGAACAAGACTGCTACCTGATGAGCCTGGTTGAAAACATAGCTCGTCGCCAACACACCAATATGGATCTTCTCCATGGGATAAAGGATCTCGAAGAACGTGGCTATAACGCCTGGGAAATCGCCAAGAAAACTGACTTGGACGTGACCTACGTTCGTGGCATCTCTCACCTACTGAAAGAAGGAGAAGAGCGGCTCATTGCTGCCGTAGAAAAGAACGTAATTCCGCTTAGCATGGCCGTCGAAATATCACGCAGCAGCGAAAACGAGTTACAGAAGGGGCTGACCGAAGCATATGAAAGCGGGGCCTTGCGTGGAGACCAACTCATCAAAGTGCGCCGCATAATCGAGCGCCGTCGCTTCATGGGCAAACGCTATCGCACCCATGCCAGAAGAACAGACAAACCGTTTTCAACCCGCAAGCTGGTTCAAACCTATCAAGACGAGGTCAACCGACAGAAATTGTTGATCAAGAAGGCCGACGTAAATGAGCAGCGCCTGTTGTTTCTGATCTCGGCACTACGTCGTCTCTTGGCGGATGAGCATTTTAGAACGCTCCTTCGAGCAGAAGGTTACAGCGACATGCCGCAGCCTCTTGCGGAAAGGTTACATCCATGACCGCCATTACCAAGGGATTTCTGGATGACACCATTCAGGTCCCTCTTGACCGTATCGCACGAACAAGACCTCTCTCACAGGGGCTTCACCGGACACGCAAATATCGAACGATCCTAGCTTCCGTTAAAGACGTGGGGATCATTGAACCATTGGCGGTATTTCCCGACTCAGGATCAGGAAAACAGAAAAACTATATCCTTCTGGATGGACACCTTCGCTTAGAAGCCCTGAAGCAGCTTGGAGAAACAGAAGCCATCTGCCTGGTCTCAACGGACGATGAGAGCTTTACATACAATCGGCGTGTGAACCGCCTTAGTGCTGTGCAGGAGCACAATATGATCGTCAAGGCGATTGAGCGTGGCGTTTCTCAAGAAAGAATAGCGGAAGCTTTGGACGTGGACGTAAAGCGCATTCGTGAGCGCCAAAACATGCTCCGAAACATCGCGCCAGAGGCCGTCGAACTTCTGAAGGAAAAAATGGTGGGTGTACAGGTGTTCGGCATTCTCCGAAAAATGAAGCCAATGGCCCAGATTGAAGCTTGCGAAATGATGATGTCCGCAAACCGATACACAGTCACATATGCCAAGGTGCTTCTGGCCGGAATGCCCCCGGACAAGCTCGTGAAACCAGAAAAGAAAAATATGCTCAAAGGCGTTTCGCCTGAGGATATTGCGCGGATGGAGCGGGAGATGGAACGCCTGCAACAAGAATACCGAAATATCGAAGACACGCTTGGAGACACGATGTTTACATTGGTCGTCGCCAAGGGATACCTCTCCAAACTTCTGAAAAATGAAACCATCGCCGATTATCTGGATCGCCATCATGGGTCAATGCTCGGCGAACTTCGATCAGTAATGGATGCAGTAGGTGCTGACACCCGTGACCTTGAGCGCGAGTGACGTAACTAAGGGGACCCGGACCCGGTAAGCGCGGGGACCGTCGGAGACGCCGTCGTGAGGGACGGATCAAGGGCGGTGGTGGGGATGGCGGCGATCCCGTTCGGAGCCCACTAAAGTCAGCCGACATATAGCTGACTGCAAGGCTGGTCACGCTGTGGTTGGCTTGATGATGTGGGCGCGCCAGGGGCCAGGGCTTAGCCTTTTCACACCCCGGCGCGCCCAAAATACGACCTCTGAATTACATTTTGACCGACAGAAGGTGGTGCTCTTTCCCCGTGGTCCGTTAAGGCTCATGGATCCTGATATGCACGGACTCCATTGACCAAACTATCTTAATGGATTAAGAAAGTATACGCGATTGATTCTTCGCAAACATGCGCAGAAAGAGGTAATGGGCAACATGGCACGCTCTAAGCAGGTCAAACCGTTGAAAAGTGAGCAAACTCTCCGCAGGAGCGTGGAGAGGCGCCTCAAGTTCATTGAGTTTTGCTTGTTTTGGGAAGGCCGCATCAATCGCAGCGATATCATGGATAAGTTTGGGATATCTGAACCCCAAGCCTCTGGGGATCTCAGCCGATATCAAGAGATGGCTCCTGATAATATCGAGTATGACAAAAGCATAAAATGCTACTTGGCGACGCCCAAATTCAAAGCCGTGACTGTGAAGCCGGATGCGGATCGTTATCTAATGCAGCTTCGCTCGATTTCAGATTCGGTCGTCACTGCTGGAGAGAGCTGGATCGTTCGCGGCACGGAATATGATGTTGTCCCAACGCCGAAACGCACGATTAACGCAAATCGACTGCGCGCCATTCTGAAGGCTATACGAGAACAAGCCACAATCTCAATTCATTACCAATCCCTCTCCCGGCCTGATCCCATGTGGAGATGGATTTCTCCTCATGCATTGGGCTTCGATGGGTTCCGTTGGCACGCCCGCGCTTATTGCCATATCGACAATATCTTTAAAGATTTTCTTTTGCCCAGAATCCAAGGGGTCCGGGGCAGCAAAGAAAGTGAAATTCAGTCAAAATCAGACGAAGCATGGCACTCAAAAATCACGCTCAGGGTTGGACCTCACCCTGATTTAAGTGAAAACCAAAAAAAGGTGGTCGAGCTGGACTATGGGATGAAAGAGGCCTCGCTTGGCATCACGACGAGAAAAGCGTTTCTCTACTACGTGTTAAAAAGACTTGGCCTCGACCTGCCTGAGGGCACACGCTCCGCTAAGGACCAGCACATCGTACTTCTGAACCGCAATGAAATCGATGATGCCCTCGCTGTCTCCCAACAAAGGAGAGCAGGATGAGTGGAGCCGTAACCACAAAACTGGAAGACTTAAAGCCAAATGCATCCGTCCTTGGTTTGACGCCTTCAGGTACAGCAAAGGTCGTAAGCGTTGAATGGTTTGGCGATCAGGCCGTAAAAGTCATCTTTGAGGATGCTAACGGTGCCGTTCAAGATCGCATCATCTACCGCGATGAAGAGCATTCCCTCGAAATTACGTCTGCTGGTCAAATGTGGACCTTTGACGCAGATGGCGGGCTACTTCGCCTCGTAACCGAGGCAAACCGTATCAAGCTGGCCCACCATTTTGATCCGTACTTGGCGATCCACACCAGCCTCGTTCAGCCGCTGCCTCACCAAATCACCGCCGTATATGGCGAAATGCTGCCCCGCCAGCCTTTACGGTTCTTGCTGGCGGATGATCCTGGCTCGGGCAAAACGATTATGGCAGGCCTATTGATTAAAGAGCTCATAGCTCGAGGCGACATCGAGCGATGTTTGGTTGTGGCTCCTGGCAGTCTGGTTGAGCAATGGCAGGACGAACTGGGTGAAAAATTCAATCTGGAATTCGACATCCTCAGCCGAGATATGATCGAAAATTCTCGGTCTGGAAATCCTTTCAACGACCGCAATCATCTGATTTGTCGTCTAGACGTGCTCGCCCGTAACGAGGAGCTCCAAGAAAAACTGACCCGCTCTCAGGAGTGGGACCTCATCATCTGCGACGAGGCCCATCGCATGTCGGCCAGTTACTTCGGGCAGGAGGTCAAATACACCAAGCGCTATCAACTGGGCCAAAAACTCGGGCAGGCCTGTCGTCACTTCTTGCTTATGTCGGCTACTCCCCACAACGGAAAAGAAGCAGATTTTCAGTTGTTCATGGCTTTGCTCGATGGCGATCGCTTTGAGGGGCGTTTTCGCGACGGCGTCCACTATGCCGATACCGAAGACATGATGCGCAGGCTGACCAAAGAGGAGCTTCTGAAATTTGACGGAACGCCACTTTTCCCTGAGCGCCGGGCTTATACGGTCAAATACGAATTATCTGACGAAGAAGCATCTCTATATGCTGCTGTCACTGAGTATGTTCGGACTGAAATGAATCGTGTTCTGCGTTTCGCTGAAACAGATGGGAAAAAGAAAAACAACGTCGGCTTCGCTTTGCAGATCCTTCAACGTCGTTTGGCCTCTTCTCCTGCGGCTATACACCAATCTCTGAAGCGCCGCCGGGAGCGCCTGGAAAATGAGCTTGCCGAAGCACGGCTTATCGTTCGCGGGCAAAAATTCGACTTCTCGTCGAGCTCATCGTTGCTAAGCAATGAAGTGCTTCGCAACATTGACGAATACGGCGAAGAAGAAGTCGAAGAGTTTGAAGATTCCATCTCAACGACAGCAACCACAGCTGAAAGCATTGAGCAGCTTGAGATTGAAGTCGAAACGCTGGCCCAATTGGAACGCCAGGCGCTGGCCGTTCTTCGTTCGGGCAAAGACACAAAATGGCAGCAGCTCAATAAAATCCTTGATGATGAACTCATGATCGATAGCGATGGAAATCGCAGAAAACTCATCATCTTCACCGAGGCCAAAGACACACTCACTTACCTTGCCGATAAAATCAGCACCAGGTTAGGAAAGCCTGAGGCCGTCGATGTCATCCATGGTGGCGTCACGCGTGAAGATCGTCGCAAAACTATCCATCGGTTTATGCAAGAAAAAAGCCTGATGGTCCTGGTCGCCAATGATGCTGCAGGCGAAGGTGTAAACCTCCAGCGCGGTCATCTGATGGTCAACTATGACTTGCCATGGAACCCCAACAAAATCGAGCAACGGTTTGGCCGTATCCACCGGATCGGACAGACAGAAGTCTGTCATCTCTGGAACCTGGTTGCGGCAGAGACCCGCGAAGGTGAAGTCTACGGGCGCTTGCTTGAGAAACTGGAAACAGCCCGTGCCGCTCTGAAGGGGCGCGTGTACGATGTCCTTGGCGATCTCTTTGAAGGCACGTCCCTAAAAGATCTTCTGTGGGATGCTATCCAATACGGCGAGCGCGAGGACATCAAGGCCAATCTCTTTAAGAAAATTGACGGTGCCGTTGATTACAAGCACATCGAAGGACTGCTAAAGAAACGCAAACTTACCAACGATATGATGCCTGAGTCTGCCGTCGAGGAAATCAGGCTTGAGATGGAAAGAGCGGAAGCGCAGCGCCTACAGCCTCATCATATTCAGAGTTTCTTCGTTGAGGCGTTTCAGCATTTGGGCGGTCGCATCAAAATGCGCGAAGAAGGCCGCTTTGAGATCACCCATGTCCCCGTCAAGATACGTGAACGCGATCGCCTGATCGGCACAGGAACTCCCGTTCAGAAACGCTTTGAGCGCATATGCTTTGACAAAGAGAACATTAACCGACAGCCGGTTGCGGAATTTGTCTGCCCCGGCCATCCCCTACTTGATTCCGTCATTAGCATTGTCCGTGAGCAATATGGGCACCTGATGAAACAAGGTGCGGTCATGGTCGATGAAACGGATCTAAACGATAGCATCCAGGCTGTGTTTCTCATGGAGCACAGCATTGAGGATGGCAGAAAAACCAATACTGGAATGCCCCAAACCATCTCACAACGGCTGCAATTCGCCAGCGTGTCAGAAGATGGAACCGTCACAAATTCCGGGATCGCACCCCACCTAAATTTGCGAGCGGCAACTGCCGACGAAATGGCTGCCATGCAGGATCACATTTCTGCCGACTGGCTGGCCGATGACCTTGAAACGAAGGTTAAAAGCTTTGCGACAATTGAACTGGCGAGAGACCACCTGAACGAGGTCAAATCCCGTCGATTGCCGGAAATCGAAAAAACGCGACAAGAAGTCCAAGTACGCCTTCAAAAGGAAATAAACTACTGGGATGGTCGCGCCGGTGAGCTCAGGGAACAGGCGAAATCTGGAAAGAAAACGCGACTGAACTGGGAAAACGCTCAAAGGCGCGCTGAAGATCTAGCGGACCGACTGCAGCGACGTATGGACCAGCTTCAAGCCGAAGAATTCATCACTTCAACAAGTCCCGCCGTGCGCGGAGGTCTTGTGGTCATTCCTCAAGGCCTACTAGACAAACATATGGCTGTTGGTCCAGGGACCGGTGCCCCGAAGGGCTTTGCAGAAAATGCCGCCAGCCGCCGCGAGATAGAACTCAAAGCCATGAATGCCATCATGGAAACGGAACGCGCTTTGGGGAACGAGCCAAAAGACGTCTCGGCGCAAAAGGTTGGCTACGATATCGAATCATTCGATCCAGCGAACAGGCGTTTGCGATTCATCGAGGTCAAGGGGCGCATAGACGACGCCGACACCATTACGGTGACGCGCAATGAAATCATCACCTCACTACACAAACCCGATGATTACATCCTGGCCATTGTCCAGGTGAATGCGGAGTTCGTTCACCAGCCGCGATATGTGTGGCAGCCCTTTACTAAAGAACCCGAGTTCGGCGTACCGTCTCAACAATTTGAGCTTAAACATTTGCTCGGAAAATCGGAGTCACCACGATGACGCAACTCAACTATAAAAAGAAACTCATCGAGGTTGCGATACCGCTTGAGGCAATCAACAAGGCGTCGGCACGAGAGAAATCCATAAGACATGGACATCCAAGTACGATGCATTTGTGGTGGGCCCGACGTCCTCTTGCCGCATGTCGTGCGGTGCTGTTTGCTCAATTAGTAGACGATCCTTCCAGTCACCCAGACAAATTCCCATCCGAAGAGGCTCAAGAGCAGGAACGTAGGAGGCTTTTTAAGATCATTGAGGATTTAGTGATATGGGAAAATAGCACCAATGAAGAGGTCCTAGAGCGAGCGCGGCATGAGATTCGCCTGAGTTGCGATGGTGATCTGCCTCCGGTTTATGACCCATTTTCTGGTGGGTGCTCTATTCCACTAGAAGCACAACGGCTTGGCCTTCCCGCTTACGCTAGTGATCTCAATCCGGTGGCAGTTACGATCGGCAAAGCGATGATTGAACTTCCGCCATTATTTAAAGATGAAAAGCCGGTACATCCAGGCGGCCCTGAACAACTGCACTATGCAAATGCCGAGGGATTGGCCGAAGATGTAAAGCACTATGGTGCGTGGATGCGTGAGGAAGCAATAAAGAAAATTGGGGGGCTCTACCCAAAGGTACAATTGCCAGATGAGTATGGTGATGGTGATGCGACCGTTGTCGCTTGGATTTGGTCACGAACGGTTCCAAGCCCCGACCCGGCTTTTGCCGACATGCACGTACCAATTACCTCCAGCTTCCTACTTAGCTCCAAAGCAGGAAAGGAAGTCTGGATCGAGCCTATCATCGATAAGAGTGAGAAAACAATTTCTTACAAAATTCGAAACGGCGGAACAAAGGATGAGCTCGCCAATGCAAAGTCGGGCACAAAGGCGGGCCGTGGAGCCAATTTCCGCTGTATTTTTACAAACGCAGCGATCACCATGGAGCACGTTAGATCTGCTGCAAAGTCAGGTGAACTTAAAGAAACTCTAATAGCTATCATTGCCGAAGGTAAAAAAGGCAGAATCTATATTTCTCCTGATGTGAGCCATGAAGAAATTGCTCAGTCAGCCACCCCAAAGTGGAAACCCGAAACGAAATTGTCCCCAGATAGGCGCGCATTTACTCCACCTGATTATGGTATGGAGGTAATTGGCGATTTATTTACAGATCGACAACTCGTGGCGTTAAACACATTTTCTGATTTAGTGCATGACGCTCGGGCGAAGATTGAGGCAGACGCAATTGACGCTGGCCTAAGCTCCAAACCAACAACTCTTCTAAATGGCGGAACAAGTGCGAAGGCTTATGCAGAAGCTGTAAGCATATATTTAGCATTTGCGATTGATCGGTTGGCTGACGCGGGCAGTACAATTTCAACCTGGGCGACAGGTGGGTTTGTGCGCTTTACGTTTGCACGTCAGGCATTGCCAATGACCTGGGATTTTGCGGAATGTAATTTTTTAAGCAATAGCACGGGGAATTTTTCCGGGGCTATCGATTGGGTTGCCAAAGCAATCATTGGACTTCAGCCACGCAACTCGGGAAGCGTTCAACAACAAAGCGCTCAAACAGTGACCCTACCGAAAGGCGCTGTGATCTCAACGGATCCACCTTATTACGACAACATTGGTTATGCCGATCTTTCAGACTTTTTTTACGTGTGGATGCGACGAAACCTGAAAGAGGTCCTGCCTGACTTAATGGGAACGATTGCGGTTCCCAAAACTGAAGAACTTGTTGCGACTCCTTACCGGCATGGGGGAAGGACACAAGCCGAAAACTTTTTTTTAACTGGAATGACAGGGGCGATTTCTGAGCTCGCGAAACAATCGTCAAGTGAGTTTCCAACAACAATCTACTACGCTTTTAAACAAAGCGAAATTGAGCAGGAAGGTCTCTCATCGACAGGATGGGCAACATTCCTACAAGCGGTTATCGCCGCAGGCTATACAATAGTTGGAACTTGGCCTGTAAGAACTGAACGTTCGGCAAGAACAAGAAGTATCGGATCAAATGCATTAGCAACGTCAGTTGTTTTAGTATGTAGAAAACGAACGAATAAGGCTCAAACAATTACGCGCGCTGAGTTCATTCGAGAGCTAAAGCAAGATCTTCCAAAAGCCCTTCTTGGACTTCAGAGAGCCAATATCACACCCGTTGATATGCCTCAGGCATCAATAGGGCCTGGGATAGGGATTTTTAGCCGTCATAAATCCGTTTTAGAAAGTGATGATTCTCCTATGACGGTTAAGGCTGCTCTCCAAATTATCAATCGTGAACTTGACGCGTTTTTGACTGAACAAGAAGGCGAGTTTGATGCTGATACTCGGTTTGCTGTCACATGGTTTGAACAAAATGGAATGGCTTCAGGTCACTTTGGAGATGCGGATAATTTAGCCCGTGCTCGCGGCCTATCTGTCGATAGCGTCAAACACGCTGGTATTGTTGAATCTGCAGCAGGTAAGGTGCGGCTCTTGGCAAGAGATGAACTGGACGACGATTGGACACCTGCCAAAGATACACACCTCACAATTTGGGAATGCACTCAGTATCTTATTCGGGCATTGCAAGATGAAGGCGAATACGCGGCAGCAAGCCTGCTCAGACAGATGGGACCCGAAAATGCTGATGCAGCAAGAGACCTTGCATATCGTCTTTATGATATCTGCGACAAAAAGGGACAAGCTAAAGAGGCCGGCGCGTACAACTCACTAATCGCTATTTGGTCGGACCTAACGGCCCAAGCGGCAACCATTACAGATGCACAGCTGGGCGATTCCCAGATGAGCATGCTTTAAAGCATTTAGGAAAAAACCAATGGCAAAATCGACACGACAGTATGTATTCGAAGGGATGGAGCAGCTCATTGTTGGCCTTGGTCCCTTCGTGGAGCAACGCCTTCAAAATGCTTTTGGGGATTCTTGGCCCGCAGAAATTTTCTCTCGCTTTCCGGATTGGCGTGCCAATGCCCAAGGAAATTTGGACTGGGACAACTATCGTCTTCTCAAAACGATGGATCGTGTCTGGAACGAGGCCTTTCGGTCAGTCCTCGGCCCAGAAGACCGGTCATACGTCAAAGAGCTGACTGCGGCTAGAAACAAGCTGGCTCATGACGAGAAGTTTTCCTACGACGATTCTGAACGCGCTCTGGACAGCATGCGGCGATTACTCACTGCTGTTTGCGCCTCTGATGTGGCCGACACTGTTGCGGGAATGCGCGAAGAAGTTCTTCGTATCAAATTCCGGGAACTGGCTCGAAACGAGGAACGCAAGAAGTCTCATAAATTTGATATTTCCGTTGAAACCGTTGCAGGCTTAAAGCCGTGGCGTGAAGTGATTACACCCCATGATGACGTTGCCACGGGCGAGTTCCAACAGGCCGAATTCGCCGCCGATCTTGCCAAGGTATACAACGGCAGCGCACCGAGTGAATATCGTGATCCGAAAGAGTTTTTCGCCCGCACCTATTTGACCGACGGCTTGCGCACTTTGTTACAGCGAGCTGCAAAGCGATTGTCAGGCAACGGTGGAGACCCAGTTGTCGAACTGCAAACCAACTTCGGCGGCGGCAAGACCCACTCCATGCTGGCCCTTTACCATATCGCTGGAGCCACAAATGCAAAGGATCTGCCCGGCGTAGATCAACTTCTTGAGGATGAAGGCTTAACCATCCCAAAGGATATTAATCGTGCTGTCCTGGTAGGTACATCTAGAGGTCCGCATGACGTGATCGTCACGGATGACGGACTGGAAATTCGCACCACCTGGGGGGAGATGGCGTGGCAGTTGGGTGGGAAAGCTGGTTTTGACCTCGTAGCGGATTGCGACAAAAGTGGGATCGCGCCAGGCTCTAACCTTCTGGAAAAACTTTTTAAGACATACAGCCCTTGTCTAATTCTCGTTGACGAATGGGTCGCTTATCTGCGTCCGATTTATAAGGCCGATGGGTTGCCCTCCGGCTCGTTCGACGCAAACCTGAGTTTCGTTCAGGCCCTGACAGAGGCCGTAAAAGCTTGTCCTGATGCCCTGTTAATGGCTTCGCTCCCCGCATCTCAAATTGAAGTCGGTGGCGACGGGGGTCAAGAAGCGCTCGCCCGCTTGAAACAAACGTTCAGCCGCGTTGAATCTTCATGGCAACCAGCCACGTTGGAGGAGAGCTATGAGATTGTACGCCGTCGCTTGTTTAAAGAAGTGACAAGCGACATGGCTCCACACAAGGACAACACGCTCAAACAGTTCAACAAGCTGTACCGTGAAAACACCGACACGTTCCCAACAGGATGCGATGGCGAGGAATACAGACGGAAGCTAGAGAAAGCCTATCCAATTCATCCAGAGCTTTTTGATCAGCTGTATGAAACATGGGGGGCTATTGAGAAATTCCAGCGCACGCGTGGCGTCCTCCGCCTCATGGCGCAGGTCATCCATCAGCTTTGGATGGACAATGACAAATCGATCATGATCATGCCCGCAAGTGTGCCTGTCAGTTCCCCGCGTGTGGAACCGGAATTGGTTGACTACCTCTCACAGAATTGGCGGGCGATTATTTCCAGCGACATTGATGGTACGCAATCTACGCCATTTCAGATTGATCAAAAATCACCAAACCTGAACAAGGTATCCGCCACTCGGCGTGTTGCCAGAACCTTGTTCCTTGGTTCTGCACCGGAAACCGGTTCAAATAATCCAGGGCTTGACGACAAGCAAATCAATTTGGGTGTCGTGCAGCCGGGCGAAAAACCTGCAACGTTTGGCGATGCCCTCCGTCGCCTCTCAAATGTCGCCAAGTTCATGCACAGTGACCTTGGGCGCTATTGGTACTCAATTAAACCAGGACTCAATCGTTTGGCAGCTGAGAAGGCTGCCCAAATTGAAGAGGAAATGGTTTCTGTCACCATCGACAACCATCTTTCAAAATATATTAACGGCATTGCTGACAGGGGTGGTTTCGATACCGTTCATTGCGCTCCAGGTTCTTCTGCAGATATTGCAGATGAAGCTGGTGGCGTTCGAGCCGTCGTCTTGGGGGTTCAAAGCTCACATGAAAGCGGCAAATCGAATTCATCTGCCTATACCGAGGCTAAAGATATCTTGATGAATCGGGGAAGCGCACCGCGCGTTTACCGAAACACGCTTGTTTTCATCGCTTCAGACACTAAGCAGTTAGATAACCTAAGACAGGCCGTGCGCATGGCTCTCTCCTGGGAAGGGATCGTCGCAGAAACGGAACGCCTTGATCTAACCCAAAGCGATGCCGCTCGTGCTAAAGCCAAGCTTGATGAAGCCAGGGATACGCTGGCAACCCGCCTGCGTGAGGCATGGTGCTGGCTCATATACCCTGCGCAATCGAGCGCACACGAAGACATACAGTTCGTTCAGGGCAAGCTGACGGCCCAGGACAACCTTTTGGTCAGGGCGACCAAGAAACTTGTCACTGAGGAAGCATTGTTCCCTGAAATCGGCCCAATCCGATTAAACAGAGATCTTGAAAAATACATTTGGCAAGACAATCAGCATCTGAAGCTTTCCGATCTCTGGGAATACCACAACAAGTTTGTTTACCTTCCCCGACTAAAAGACCGAAGCGTATTAGCCAAATCTGTCTCCAGCGCAATTTCACAAATTACGGCAGGGCCATTCGCTTACGCTGAAGGATACGATTCAGATGCAAAAACCTATGAGGGCTTGATCATAGAACTCGGACAAAGCGTATCTGTCGTCATAGATGCGCGAAGCGTCATTGTCCTCCCCGATGTGGCTGATCAAAACCGCCCCGCACCAACTCAGCCTAATGATGACGCGGGCAAAGGTGGGGTTTCAGATGACGATACAGCTGGACCAGGAGAAGTCCCGACACCAGCCCCCACAGACACACCTACAGGGGAAGTTCTTCCCACCCGGTTTCAGGGTACGGTCATGCTCTCTTCAGATAGGCCTTCCCGCGACATGCATCAGATCGTCGAGGCTGTCATTGAGCACCTATCAACAATTCCGGGAGCAACCGTAGAGTTAAAGCTGGAAATTGATGCAGACGCACCGAGTGGCATCGATAAGAGCAAGGCCCGAACGATCTTGGAAAATGCAAATACGCTTGGGTTTATCGACAAGGAACTCAAGTAATGCAGCGCAAACTTTTCAACCCTATTGTGTCAAATCATAAGCGGCAGAGCTTCAATTGATTGGTAAACAAATCAAGGTTAGCACCAGAAAAGTCTGGATGCACAAGGCAATAAAGCACTCCGACTTTACGGCGGAGAGTGTCTTGAGTAATGACCCGTGGTTGTTTGTCGAATTATGGCTGAAACGCGAGAAGAAATCAGAAGCTCTCTCATACTGGCTTCAAGCAAGAAGGTTTTCCGAGGCGGCTGCCGATATGAGTGTAGAAGCAGCTCCGTTGCTTCTGTACTACTCCTTCCTGAATGCTGCAAAAACGTTGCTGGAGGTTCGCTCTGCAAGCCACGGCAATAATCATGGTGTGAGTGGAGACCGTCCCGAGAATGCAAAAGCCTCTCTTAGCAATGAAAAGGTTCGGTTTAAGTCCGGAGGGGTTCTTCCTGCCCTATGTTCGTACCTGGGCGATAGTACATCGTCGCAAGAGTATGATTTAAAGAATATGCTGTGGAATTTGCCTTTCGTGCATCGGGCGTTCCGCCATACCTTTATGTCTTCTGGAGAATTATTCATTCCACTCGAAGATGCGTGCTATGTGAGCCGTGATGATACTAGCGAGGCTTGGTTCCAAGCGCGTGTTGTTCCACGTTATGCAGACAATAGAATTCTTCGGCATATTCCAACTTCATTTGAGGCATTCGAGAATGAAGGTCAGCACTTCATTCGTCGCTCAAAGCGTTTTCGATGGTTACGTGGTAGGTCGAACAATCAAGACAAGCAGCGCGCACTTAAGCGACTTTCAAATTATCACTCCACAACTCGTAGGGTGATCGTAACAATCAGCGGGAATCGGGACCTGTGGTATTTGAAGAAATCTCTTGCCCATAATCCTGTTTCCGAACGACATGGATTAGCTGTCATATTTGCTGCGATGCATCGCTTAAGTGAACTGTCACGCTATGATCCAAAGGGCCTGGACCGGCATCTTTGTGGCACGGCAAACTGGCTTTTAACTGAGTTCATCGAACATGCGTCCAGCCAGTTCATTGACCAAATAGCTTCAGAAATCACGGGCCTTCAGTTTTGGAGGCCTGGAATACGTTCTTAAATCACTTTGCCTTCCCCCCGAACTTCTCGACCGTTCGCATGGCTCCAAGCCCCAATAGGGACAACAGCACAGTGACCAGCGTCTCCGTCCCCGTGAGCTCCGGCAACTCAGATACATGGGGGAAGAAGTTCACCGTCACCCAAGAGAGCAGGTCAAACAAAATAAAGTGCCAAAGAAGCGCGAAGCCACAGACCCAACCGATAAAGGGACGCCAGCCCGCAACAAAGATAGAGCGGTGCCCGGCCTCAACCTTATTGAGCTCAATCTGGGCCAAGCTCGGCTTCATCATCAACCTGGCCTTGATGATCTCGGCGGCCTGTTTTTCCTCGTCGGTCTCAACAAAACGGTCGATGATGTTGGCAACGCCTTCTGCAGCAGTGACAAGACCTCCGCCGATCAATTTGTCCAACATGGCTCAGCCCTCCACGATCTCAAAATGAACGAGATCATCAAAACTGTTGTCGAGGATCTCTGTGTCCCGATCCCAGTCGCCGCCCCAGCGCAGGGTGACGCCCATAGCCTTGGCGGTAGCCAGGGCATAGCCCGCGAACAACGTCTGTCGCTCCCGGTCATCCCATTGAATGGGATACGGCGTCACATCAACCGCAAGGGATGGAACCGTATTGTGCTTTCCGTCTGGCCATCGAACCTGACTTTTTCCTTCAGCAACCATCTGGTTCTGGCGGTCCTTGTCACGATGCCCTTCAAGGATAGTGCAATCAAACTCCCGCACTACCTCATGAAAAACCCG
The DNA here is from genome assembly GCA_963691885.1 of Alphaproteobacteria bacterium. Taxonomy (GTDB): domain Bacteria; phylum Pseudomonadota; class Alphaproteobacteria; order UBA8366; family Aestuariispiraceae. The sequence continues at coordinate 3,263,621 of OY829843.1, read as the reverse complement.
CTGCAAGAGCGGGTGACAGGTTGAAAGCTTGGCGGTGGATTTTTCAGAGAATGCAGGCATCAGTGACCTCCTCCAAACAGCTTAAGTTTGATGGCCAACCCCGCCATCAGGGCGATCAACACCCCTGTGGTGACGAGACGAACAATGGTTGACCAGGCGGTATGCTTGGCCACACGCAAAGCGCCGAGCAGGGAGCGAAGATCACGGATGTCGCCAGCCGCTTCTTCATCAACCAGACCGACATCCGCCAGCGCCCGTTTCGCACCACGTTCGGCTGCCAACTCGAGCAACTGCTCAAATTCTTCCTCAGGCATGACGACATGCCCGTCCTTCGTTGAAGGACAGTTCATAAGCTTTCTCCTTGAATTAAATTTTAGGCGGCTAGATCGGCCTCATGGACACGAATGTCTTCACCAACTGCAGTAATCTCGACCTGCTCCCCACGGGGCCTGACCGCAATCACACGCGCCTTGGCGCTCCACGCTTCTCCTGGTCCGAAGGCAAAGTGGCTACGCTCTTCTGCGGTCCCTGTGTAAGGCACGAAATCCAATTCATCCAAGACCCTCAGTGATCTCGAATCGTCGCCATTGGCTTGAACTTTAAACGGCCCAGCCGGACTGCCATCACGACGGCGCAGCGCAATGTAGTGGTCAACATCATCCGACCATACCATCGGCTCTGAAACCGTCAGGACTGAGGTCTCTGGATCCCATGTAACAACCTCGCCGCCCTGCCCCCATTGGGGCATATCGTGGGTAACCGCCACCAAATCTCCATAGGTTGGAATCAAGCCATCCAGCTCGGTCTGCCAAGAAACCAGTTTTCGGCGATAGCGATTGTCCGCCGCCATGTAGTGCCCTTCACGCTTGGCTTGGGGTTCATTGGTGCAACCAAACAGCATCACCTTGGCAGGCTTCTCGGCAGCACTATCCGGAAGACTGGATGTGACCTCGTCGGGGTTCCATGTCCGGGAATTGAAAAACTCCACGGTCACAGCATCTGCCGTATCATCACCCGGCATGATGTATTGAATCTTGAATGAGCCTTTGACGATATTGCGAGGACTGAACATGGCCACGGGCAAGGTCTGTACTGCATCTCGAAACAACCGCACCACACCACCCTGCAACACGGGAACGGCCCGACCGCATCGAGCGATGCGGATCAAGGCTTCCCAAACCGTCATGGTGCTGTCGAAGACCCCATCGAAGGTATCGCCTCTTGCCGACCAGGTTTGATCCAATTGGGTCAGGGCCTGAAGATCCATTCGTGCCTCAGCCAAGCCAGCGCCGTAAGAAGCACGACAGGCATCAGCAAAGGCCCAGGCAATGGAGCGTGTCGGTTCAGGCGATGACCACCCGGTTTCAGGGGTCCAGATCGATAGCTTCCGGGTGACCACACAGTTGATCATGCGCGATGATCTTTGAGAGAGGTTATCGGTCGCCCGCATTTTGACGGCCAATAGTGTTACATTGCCGAAGTCGGGCGATCCTTCCAGATAGGAGCGAACAGCACCCCAGCGCAGCTCATGTCCAGCACGCGATGACGTATCAATCGTATCAAGGCGGATCATCCGCACTTCATAGCGCCCAGACGGAACAGCGTATTTAAAGCTGAGCCTGAGAGCCGAATTGGTTGAGGCTGTATAGCTCTCTGTGCCCAGCGTTACCCAATCGCCAATCGGCAGACCTTCATCATCAATGGCGCGGGCCTGAACCTCCCATTGGGCACTGCGGGTATCAAGACCGCCGCTGTCATTGGCGTAATAGAGGCCCCTAGCGAAGACCACATCGATGCCTATATGACCGGCTTTGGTCTCGGCGGGATTGGCCGTAAATGGTCCAACCCAGTCCCCGCCATCAGTTGTACTGCGCAATTCCTGGCCCGCGACCTCAGGTGCGGTGACCACATCGGTTTCAAACAGGGTGACGCTGCCGCCGGGGTCTACGATCTCCGTCTCAACTTCCTCGAAAGACGCAATGGGCGTGTCTTCAATCCGAACCTGTTCAAGATCAAACTCACCCTGGCCTATGACATGAAGTTGAAACAGGTACTGCTCGTTGTTCACAAACTCTTGATAGGGCTGGGTCGCAAGATCGGGATAAATCAAATGTCGGCCATAAAGGACGGGGATTGGCTGGCCGAGACGGGCTTCATTGCCCTGGGCCGACAGCGAGTAAGTGGGACTGGGTGCTGGTGGCGCACCAACGGATCCAAAACTCAACGACGGCACGGATGGCTTGGGCGCAGACACGACGGCATTCATCAACGCCATGCCTGCCAGCGAGATAATCGCCCCGCCGATCGCTTGTTGGAGGACGCCTGCGCCGATGCCAAGAGCTGCCCCAGCATTGGCCGAAATGCCCATGGCTGCGCCCAGAGGACCGCCAAGAGCAAAAGAGGCCACCATGACCGCAATAGATAAGACGGTGCGCAGCGGGTTCTTTCCCCCACCGCCACCACCGCCGCCCCCTTGGGGCAGAGACACGAAGGCTACCACGTCATTGTCATTGATGACTGAGGTTTCCCAATCAGCTCTCAAAACAGCCTGGCCGTTAAAGAGGCAGATTGTCGGGCGATCGAATTCATTGATGCCCTGACCATCGAGCCACCCGCGTACCGTGACTGGGCGAAAGACCGGACACACCTCCCGGTCCCGCTCCGGATAGAACGGGTTTCTGACAACGGTGACGGCAGCGAGCATCAGTGACTTCCAATAAAATGGTAGAAGCCCTCAACCCGCCAACCATTGGCAGACAAGGACGCAAGGTTCTGAAAGGAAACACCGGCTTCCTGAGCGCAATGCAGCACCCCGCCGCCATCCACATCGAGCCAGACACCGACATGGATCGGATAACGGGCCTGGCGCATCAGGACGCAGTCACCTTCATTTGGGAATTCAACAAGATCCCAGCGTTTGCGCTCCGGGTGATCGCGGAAGTCTCGGGCGATGCCGAGCAGGTCCTCGGGATTAGCGATTGCGGGCAAGCGCCGCCCTAAATGCCGCTCCTGAACCCAGCAAACGAAGGCCCAGCAATGGAACGAGTCCGGTCCCTCCCCCGTGGCGGACCACGGCAGGCCGATATAACTCTCAGCCCAATGTGTCATCGCGTGAGCCCCGGAAACCGCTTGGCCGTATAGGATTCGCCTGGAAAGGCCTTGTTGCCGATATCCAGCATTCGGGCCCGACCGGTCACCTGCAGGGCATTGGCCTCGACTTCCGTCAGCACCAGCGTGATTGGCGGGTCCATCTGCGGCCCCTCTAGGTCAGTTGAGAGATAAGGCCGATAGGTGGTTTCGATCTTGTCTTGGGAAACGGCTGCCGCATCCAGATGGCGAACGATCTCACGGCTGACGTTGTCCAGCGTCACCGTGATTTCAGGCACGGGGGCCGTGTCGATGGGCGGCAAAGACAAATCAAAAGCCAAAGCAACAAAGCTGACCATCTCACCACCGTTTACGGGAGCAGAGGCCTCTAGGCGAGCGTCCAGATCGCGGTGATCACGCACCACTCGAATGGCCGTTGGGCTTCCGTCATCATCGATGAAAGCGGGATGGCGTAATTCGAGTGTATGCAGGATCACCACATCTGAAGGAGCGGCTGCATAGGCCTCACGGATGGCCTGGCTGAGGGTTGGATCAGGCATGAGTCAAAACGCAGATATAAAAAACCGGCTCATGGCCGGTGGGTGGGGTTCGGTCGGGAAAGCGGGCCTTACCAGGTGAAGGCCTGGATCTCTTCCATCGTAGCAAGGGCAGCAATGGCCGTTTCCGCCTCATCACTGGCTGATCGGATGGCCTCACGCTCGGCATAGACATCTTGCAAGGTGGTCGTGCCGTTCAGGGTATCCCGTTCTTGGGCACGTTGAACCTTCCAGTCGGTCGCCGCAATCCGATCACCGGCTTCAGCTTTGACCTGACCAACGAGCGCCGAGCGTGCTGCTTCAAGTTCCGCTTCACGCTGTTTCGCCACATCATCGGCATCTTGCTCTTTGACCTTGTCATCGGTGATGCCGTCATAACGATCGACAACCTTGCCATCGATCAGTTGGAACCGATGGCCCAGGGTAGATTTTACAGGCAGCTTGTAGTCTCCGTCGGGACTGATCACGCCCCAATCGTCGCTATGAGGGAAGCTGATTTTATCGATCATGATTAGTTACCTCCGATGATCGGCACGATGTAGGGATAGTTGGTGGAGTGATAGGCGCTGTCGAAGATGTAGACATTGAATCCCGGCACCTTAGAACTCATATCGCCCTTGTCGGCGATCGCCTCGAAAATGCTTCTGGTGTCGATATGCGACATGTAGATGCCATAGCCGCTATCGGAATTCGGGCTATAGGAGACCATGAAGTCATTGTCCCGGATCGGTGCAAACGAGCGCCCGTAACTGCTGTCCTGATGTTGCAAGAAAACATACTTGCCGTCGGACACCCGGATCAGGAACACCTCGGCCCCGGCCCCGTAGTAGTAATAGGGCTGGTAGCAGATGACGTACTTGCCGTCGTTTGAGATCTGGAAGCGGATGCCGTTGCGATCCCCCTGTTCCATCCCATAGGACGTGGTAGTGCTCAGCGTATGGGTCGTTTCTTGCGTAAAGCCACCAGCACCATCCGGCGTGAACCGATCCAGCATGCAATAATTGTGTGGTTCCATACGCACAACGAGTACCTTGCCGTCATCGCATGGAATTACGACACCACGATATTGGCTTTCACTGTAGCCAGCCGAGTTTGCCGTCCAGTCAAAGAAGGTGTGGTTGGCCTCGTCCAATGCATCAAACCAGGTCTTGCGATCAGAAGCATAGATATCGAAGGGAGCAACGTTTGAGTAGACATGCAACCGCATGCCGGTTCCGCCATTGGTGTTTTCGTTGATGACCAGGGTGCGGGTTTTCTCGTTGTAACCGATCATCCCGTACTTGTTATAGGTGCCAAAATCGTTCTGGGCGTAGAATTTGTTCGCCGTCCAAGCCAGGTGCCAGCCCTCAGTCCCGGACAACCGGCCTGGCGCGATGGCACGCGGTGCGATCCCTGCGTATTGATTCTCCATGAACAGGGCCAGGTTCTTGTTGGTCTTGTTGTTGACCCAAACACCGACATTGCGGAGCGCTGTTGCCGCATGAGGTGCTGCTCGGCCAATCATCGCCCCATCAGGTGCGACGGCGAGAGCGATATGTCCCAAGTGGCCACAACGGGCGGTGTTGTCGCCATAGTTAGAGTCTGTAGAACTGATATTGGAATCCGTTCGACCATATGAGTACCAGTTGTTGAAAAACTCAGTACCCGTGTTCGAGACGGTTCCTTGCATGTTGGTCGTGTCGTAATAGTTCTGGCGACCAATCTCCTGGAGATAGTGGTTGTACAGCATGGTTCCCCATTGCGAGGAGCTGTTCATTGTCACCACGGCAAAGGCAGAACGCTTCCACGGATCTAGGAGATCCGTATTTAGGTGATGCTGCTGCTGTTTGACAGCGTTAAACGTCAGAATATCCATCGTCAGACCTCCGTGATGGCATTAATTTGCCCATCGGGCATATAGGTGAAAGTGAAACTGCGGGCATAGTCGATGCCGCCAATGCTCAGCGTCTCGTCATAGCCCATCATCCGGCTTTGATCGTCGTAGGTGATGTTCTCGACCAGGCGTGGGCCCTGTTGGATAGAGACGACGCGACCCAGATTGTCGTAGGTCAGATCGCCCGCAACGATGGAGCCGGTGAACAAGGCCGCGTTGGCTGCGTCCACTGAATACCCGGCCCCAACGCCTAAGTAGTTCCCTAGATTGACCTCAAACTCGGCCAATTGGTCGTTGATCTGGGTTTCCAGGGCATTGTTGAAGGCTTCGATATTGGCGAGCGCCGCATTCAGGTCAGCAATAACCGTGTCGTTCACAAACCCGGTTGCCGTTGCCAGCCAGAGGGTATTGATATGCGCCTTCAACGCTTCTGTGATGGCTTTCAACTTGGCCGGAATGTCCTTGGCCTTCGAATTGCTGAAGATGTCGATATCTTCATCAAAGGTCGCGAAAGGCGATGTGTCAGGAATGGGTGGGATGCTTAAGGGCATGGATGTTTCTCCAATTACAGATTTTCAAGGACGCTTTCGCCAAAGGCTTCGAGAGAGCGCTCACCGACCATGACGTCACCGGCGAGGTCCAAATTGCATTCATCCCGGTTCATCAGCTTCCAGCGCTCTTCGCCACCAAAAGGCACGTCGCCGATACGGGTGGCCCGGGTCAGCATGAGCAGACCCTCTCCGCTCAAATCCGGGGAATAGAACCCGACGGATTTCTGAGCGATCTTTTGCTTCAAGGCCTCATAAGTCACCGGGTCCTGGATGTTTTCCATGAGCTCCACGGCCTTCACCATGAGGGCAAAGTCATCCATGCGCAGATTGGGCTGATCCAGCTTGGCGCTAATGGCCGAGAGCGCTTTGGCTTCAGCCGTTTTGAGTGTTTGATAGTGGGCAAGGATCGTCATCTCAGGTTCCCTCAAAACAGTTCAATGCCAAGGGCGCGATAATCCGATCCACGCCTGGCCGATACGATCAGGGTTTGCAGATCAAGACCGGTGGCATTGGCGACGATGACCGCCGCTGCTTCCGCAGCAACAGCTGCACTTTCCGCCTCACCGGCCCAGAAGGTAGTGTTGGTTTCCGCCGTTTGTGCCTCTGCTGCGGACGAGCTTGCTGCAAGAGAAGAGGCTTCGGCCTGTCCAGCCGATTGAACAGCATTGGTTTCAGAACTAGCTGCGTTTGTTTCAGAGATGCCAGCGTTCTGCGCAGAAAGGGCCGCCGCTTCCGCTTGACCTTGGGCAACGCCCTGGCAATTAGTCGCTGATTGAAGTGCTGTTTCCCCTGCTTGAGAAGAGACTTCTGCAGCTTGCGCCGATACCTCGGCATTGGCCGCTGCTTGTTCAGCCGCCACCTGCGCTTGGCCAGAAGTCGCCGCTGAAGAAGCGGCTCCGTTTTCAGAAGTTTGAGCGTTTGTTGCACTCAATGCTGCCGCGTCGGCACTCTCCGCCGCTGACTGGGCACTGGCCTCGGCATTAACTTCCGAATTGGAGACACTTTGCTCGTAAGACTGAGCATTAGCTGCACTGGTGGCTGCCTGCGCTTCGCTTTCGGTTGCCGAGGCCACCATCTCATCAAGCGTCGTGAGGCTACCCTGCAATTGGGCATCCACGTCAGCCATGGCCTTCGCCACGGTTTTGACGGACCCACCTTCCGTTTGAACGACGGATTGGTCATCACCATGAACGATTTGGTGCAGCAGTTGCCCGTCCGCCATTGTTTGCGCAACGGCAGCGGCAAGATCAGTTTGCAGAGACATGAAAGATTTTCCCTACCAGGCCATTGGACCCGGCAGTTTTTGGTGAACAAGAGTGTTCAAGTCAGCGATGGTCGCCAGCAAGAGAGCCGGATCGTTTTCAAGGAAGATGTCGAGAGCATCCCCATCCAGTGTAGGCCGCTCCCGGATTTCCAGATCGGAAGTGACTTCCCAGAGAACCCCGTTTTTCAGGCGGGCTTCAAACTGGCGCGTAAATCGGGCTTCATGGCCGACAAGACCAAGCCCACCCATGAGATCAATCTCAAACCACTCACCGCCTTCTTTGGCATGCCAGCGATACCAGGCTTCAAAGAGCGCAAATTGCTCGCGGCGAAACAGCCAACGCACAGAAATGCGGCTTGGCACCTGTGTAAAGCGCCGACGTTGGCGAGCGGGGCCAGCCTCCATATCAGTGCGAAGGATCGCTTCGCCAGGATGGACGCCATACCCATCAACCGTTGGAAGCGGAAGGGTCTTGGGCCAGGTGATCGTCATTTGCTTAGGCCCTTCTGATTATCGATACGCCCCTGCTGCCGGATTGAGCCCGTAGCGTCGTTCCATGGTCGGAGCCAAGCCTTCTCCACGCCCGATGTTGCGGGCAATTTGTCCTTCGATCTGCTCCACAATGATGTCCAGCCTGAGCCCGCCACCGCCATCGGAGCGCCACTGCGCTCTGGCCTCGGTGCCCGGAGCCCGGTTGTCGACATGGACGTTGACCTTTACTTCCGGCTTTTGCCCCAGTTCAGAACCAAGAGCTCGCATTTGTCCCGGCGTAAAAACAGTTTCGCCACGCTGAGCGATGATCGGCACTTCGTTGCCAACCACACCACCGCTATGAAAACGGGGCGCATTGTCAAAAACTGTCGGGTGGACAGATCGGCTCGGCAAAGGATCCGAGCCAATGACGCCACCGACATGAGCCACTTGCACTGGTCCCGGTGCCGGGAAATCTCCAAGCATCCCTGAAGAGCCACCGAACAGACTTCCAGCGATGGAACCAAGGATGCCCTCAAACAAGGCCCCGAAGGGCTTGATGACAGCCATGCGGTAAGCAGCCCGCAAGGCTTCCTCCGCGATGGAATTAAACAGATCGGACGCGCTCACCTTGCCAGTGGTCGCCCATTGAACAAACGCATCCTCGCTGGCTTTTAACGCCCTGGAGGTTGCCTGCTCAAACTGCTGGGCAGCATCGGATGATTCCCTGGCATAGTCTCGCAAAGCCCGAACAACGCCAGCGGACCAGTCTTGGCTGGCACTGAGCATTTGGTCATAGGCCTGCTCTGAAGCTCGGGCGAAGGTTTCCTGATTAATGGCTCCTGCGGCGAATAGTTCATTCAGTTTTCTGACCTCGGCAGCATAGGCTTCTTCTGCCGTTCGAAGCTCTTCTGTCAGGGCTTTACCCTGTTCGCGAATACGGGCTGCGTCCTCTTCGGCCTTTGTTCTGGCCTCAATAGCCTGTTTCTCATCAAAGAGAGCTCCGGCCAAGTCTCGGACCTGAGCCCGTTCGGCGTCTGTCGCCTCGGCAGACAATCGGCGTAGCGCTTGAGAAATAAATCGCTGCCGATCGGCCAATGCCAACTCGTCACGCTCGGCCCTCAGCCCTTCAATGAGCCGTGTATTGGCAGCCTGTTTTCTGCGCTCGGCTTCGGCTTCCTGTTCAGCCAGACGGGATAGTTTGGCATCACGAACAGCTGCCGCCCGGGCCATGATTTCGCCTACCTGATCCAGATTGCCGCCGCCCGGCTCAATCAAACCCTGCATTTCAGAAACGAGGCGTTCATATTCAGCCCGAATGCGGCCTGCACCTTGATGGGTAGCCTCGAAGAGCTGACGTTGAAGATCAGTTTCAATCTGAGCAATGCGCCGCGACCTATCCTGAGCCGAACGAATATCAGCCTCAATAGCATCAGGTGTCGTGGTGCTATCGGGTGCTGGCGCGTTATCGCCATCATCCCTTTGCATCCAGGCAAGTTTGGCGGCCCATTGGCGGTATTGTTCGACCCGCTCCTGCAGGCGACGTTCCAACGCAACCTTGCGCCCCCAGGCAATGGGGGCATCCAGAAAGCCGATGTCGCCGATTTCATTGAGCTCCCGAGCGATCTCTTGGAGTTCTTGGCGGCGTTCTTCGACGATGCGCCGCGTCGAGCGTTCCGACAGGCCCTCGAAATTGAAATCACCGGACAAGGCGAGCTTAATCTGCTCATAGGCGGTCGCTGCATCAGCCGCAAGATCGGCAAGGCCCGAAGAGATGTCAGCAATGGCTGGAGCCAAATCCAACATCGCTCGGGTCAGGTTGGTAGAAACCACACGACCCAGCGTGTCCAACTGGTCGCGAGCCTTCTCGGCATTGCGGACCAGGTCCTCTTCCAGAACGATCCCAAGGTCGCGGGCATGACGGCGGGTCGCTTCCAGCGCGTCCGCACCACCAACCAGCATATTCACCATGGCCACACCTTCACTGTCGAACAGCTTGAAGGCGAGACGCAGCCGCTCGGCAGGGTCTTCTGTGCGCTTGAAGGCCTCAGCGACATCGTTCAGCAAATCTTCGGAGCGACGGATATTCCCATGCTGATCACGAAGGGCGATACCCATTTCGGTCAACGCCTGTTTGGCTTCCCCTGTGCCCTTTGCTGCTTCGGCCACTCGCCGGGTAAAACGCTGCAATCCCATATCGAGGGTTTGTTGCTGGACGCCCGCCAACTGGGCCGCAAATCGCAATTCTTGCAGGGCCTCAATGCCAACGCCGAGCTTATCCGCCGTTTTGCCAATGGCATCGGCGGCAGAGATAGATCGATCAATCAGTGTCGCCAGACCACCCACGGCAGCCGCACCAACCAAAGCGCCGCCAAGTGTTCGCATACCTGCGGTCAGCATGCGAGCCCGCTCGCTAAGAGAGTTCAGGCCGAGAGAGGCTTTGCCGCCAGCCCGTTCAATCTTTTTAAGGGACCGCTCTCCGCTCTCGCCCACATTGGCGAGCTCAGCCTTGACCTTATTGCCACCCTCCACCGCCAAGCGAACGGCATATGTATGTTTGGCTTTGGCCATCAGGTTTCTTCTCGTGTGTTCATGGCCTCGACCAATCCGGCCTCTGCCGCATGCAACAGTTCAGAGGTGATCGAAAGGTCTGCCCTTCGGGCCTCAGCGATCCGAAGAGCCACGCCCAGATCAATCCCGAGCACATGGCCGGACGTCGTCACACGCATCTGACCAAGACAGGCTTGCAGCACGTCCCAGGCTTCATGTTCTTCATCGGTGATCAGGGCGTATCGACGCCTTGGACAGGCTTGTCCGCAGTCCGTTTCGCACCCTTCGCAGTATTGGGGCCCTCCGCCTGGCTGGAAGTGCCAGCGGCAGAGAGCCCGGATCCGTTTTTTGCAGCGGTGAGCAACACCTGCTTCAGGGTAAATTCCTGAAAGAACCGTTCGCCAACGGGATAGAGAGACATAACAGCCGCGACGTTTTCTGGCGTCACGTCTGGGTCATCCTCAATGCCAGACCAGGCCGTGATATGGCGAAGCGCTAATTCCTTAATCAACAGGTCCTGGAAAACACCGTCGTGTTCCGCCTTATCGGCAAAGTCTGGAAGTCCATCTACAGGCAATCCAGCTTCAGTCATTTCTTTGTGCTGGAATTCCAAAGCGTCGACCCGCCGACGAGCAGAAGCCTGAGCAGCCGCCATGCCAGCAGTGGTCAGCGGTTTGACGGTGACCGTGACCCCATAAGGAAGTGCAATATCAAACGGCTCATTGGGTTGTTTTAGGGAGATCATGCGTAATCGCTCCCATCCAGATCGTTTGTGAGGGTGACATCCAGCATGCGTCCCGCTGTTTCATTGCGTGCGCCTTGAAAATCGAAACTGGCCTGAACGCCGCCAGGACCATCAACGGCCAGCTTTGGTTTCGGCAGGTACAACTCGTGAGCGGCAAACATGACGCTGGCATTGCCAACCGTGTAACCGAAGGTCAGATCCACTGGCGTTCCATTGGCGGCCAGGTCAATCAGGGTGGTGTCTGAAAACCGCACATCAATGCGGCCCGTCAAGGCTGCCACCGTGGGATCAGCCCCATCAATCTTCCCGTCTGATCGGATGGTTTCGATCTTCTCGAGATTGTTTGAGTAATTGAGCGATCCGCCAGTCAGATTGCCGATGGGATTGCCGCCCCGGGTAATAGAGCCCTGAAACTGGCTGATCCGTGTGAAGGCAATTGAAGCCGGTGTTCCGCCTTGGGACGTATCGTTACGGACCTCGCCTTGCGCGATGACCCCAAGCGTTGCCGCCGCAGCGCCCGATCTTTGAAACTCCAGCGCGATGGATCCCAGCACAACGCCAGTATGTTGGAAAAATGCTGGGACCTGAGGCATGCCGACCTCGACCGTGTAACTGGGCAAAGCGTCCTTCCCCGAAGCAAACACATGGTCAAAGGTGCCATCTCCATTATCCGTGGTGACCGGGTCACCAAACAAGCCAGTGAGCCAGATCCCGAGGTAGCGAGGGTCCATGGGTACCACCACCTCGCCCTCGTCATTGATGACGTCCTGCAAGGGAGCCAACGGATCACGGCCCTGGCCCAGAACAGGATCATCAATGAGCCCTTGTTCGGAACCCAATGTGCAGCGATTAAAAGGCATGCGGATATAGTCGCCACTGGCCGCTTGCCCATAAGCGGTTTCCCGCTTGAGCAGCAGCGTGGCGCTCGAACCATAGGCTCGGGCCATCGGTATTCTCCTAGATTGTAAAAAGATCAGCCGAGGCTGGTGTCGGCTTCAAACTCAATGGCGACGATCAGTGTGCCAGCCTTAATGGCCGGACCGCCGATCACAGCCTCCGTGTCGATTTCTGGTCGGCTGTAGGTCAGGCCGAAGGCCAAACCACCTAGCGTAGGATCGGAATCAAGGATGCCCCCTACCTCCTGCAGTAGGCTGTCAAAAGCAGCGTCGCGGGCTGCAGCATCACCGTTTTCGACGTAGATCTCTATCTCTACGTCCTGTCGGCAGTAGACCCCACCAAATCCACCTAAAGGCTGTTCCGGCTCGTCTGCCGTTCCATCGCGAAGGATGATTAATCCACCCGATGGAATTTTCTCTGGAACAGCTGAATTCCGTTCAACAGTGGCGTCTGAAATGGTTTCCAACACCGACTTCAGGTCGATCAAAATTAGCTCGGTTTTTGAAGGCACGGCCTACTCCGATGGCATGTGGCGATCAATGAGGTTCGGTGTTCGGCGAGACCAGGTTTCCGCTGCGCGGCGCACATCCAGACGCTTGGGCATTTTCACCTGCGGCACCATCACAAACATCACCACCGTGGTGATCCCCGATTTGATGCGACCCGTTTTGGTGAACGAGCCACCTTTGGCACGACGACCAACGCGACCAGTCTTACCGCTCACACGAACGCCATCGACGACCAACAGTGAAGGCTGACCGCGTCGATACACAAACCTCAGCGGCCCAAACCGGTGCTCCGGAAAATTGGAGGGTGTTACCCGTTTTCCCCCAACACCTCGTTTCGGAGCCGCAGCCGTGGGAATTGCCAACCAAAAGCCTGACTTGCTTTTGATGACGGTTCCCTTGTCAAAGGTTCGGACAATCTGCGGTGCTTTTGACCAAACAAGGCTCGCTGCATCGTAGCCCTTATTGGGATATGACCGGCTTCGCCAGGTGCGAGCCAACCGTGTTCCCAGACCAGCAGAAATCACCTGCCGTCGAAGACTGCCCTTGAGCCCGTCACCGGCATCTTTAATCCCACCAGTAACCGCTTTCTCAATCCGGCGTAGCTCTGCTTTGAGATCGGCTTTCATGGAACCGACAATGGAGGACGCAAGCTTCATGCGGGCCTCACATCCAGTGTCCAAACCAATCGATCAGGATCTTTGCGTTCAGGTTCCCCCTGCACGACATAGTTCCTTTCATTGAAACTCACTCGGTCGCCAGGTCTTGGCTCAGGCACTTCAGAAACCCTGACATCAAACAGAGTTGTCTCTGAAAGAACCCGGGTTTCAACAGAACCAATAATTTCATCTGGGCGACGAGAAATAAGACGTACAGGCACGGCATCTTCACCGGACGGAATGTAAAGACCGTCAGATGCGATATTCGGATCGGCAAAAAGCACATCCATAGCCGTGCCCACAGCAGTCATCAGAAACTGCCGTTCAGGCGAACACGCCCAATGGTCTCACTGGCCGTGCCACCAACGGCTTCGACGGCCACACCAATAAGGGTGTTGCCAGTTGCCGTTTTGGTCACGACTTTATTGGTGTCATCCCAATAAACCTTGTCACCAGCGCTCCAGGCTTGAGACGCAGCTTTGGTCAAATGAAAGACGCCAACAAGGCTTGCCTCGACCTCTTCGCCAGCAATCGCATTGATGTTGGAGACACCGAAAATACCGCCAAGCAGAAAGCCCCCGCCGGAAACGACATCGTAGGGAACTGCAAGCGTGAGGGTATTACCGGGTTGAATGTAGTTTTTCATGGAAGGTTTCCTTTTCCAAAAGACGAAGGGCGACCAATTGGCCGCCCGTCACGTCAGAAATGATTATGAAAAGCCCGTGTTACGCGCCGGGGTTCTTGAACAGTCCACGCCAGTCAATGGCTTTGGCTCCAAAATCCAATCGGCACTTAATCTCAACGCCGTCCACATCGAAGCCGTTTCTGGTTTCGATATAGGCTCCTTGCTGGCCCTCCAGATAGGCATATTCGATGGTGTCGATCTGGTTCGGGTTTGCCGCCAAGTACCAAGCCGTTTCACTCACCGCATCCAGACGCGGTTCAGAAATCGGCGACAACGTGCGAATGGACTGAGGCACCACATTGGCAGTGTCGGCGGGTACAATGTTCTGTGCCACCATCTGCTCGGCCTTCAATTCCAAAGCGGCAGGGACGATGAGGAAAGACGGACGGATGTTCAAAACCGTCTTCTTATCCAGACCAGTTTGTTTGGCCATGGAGGCACGAGCCGCACCAACAGCATCCACAGACAGCGCAGCGCCGGTCCCGGCCAGGTTCTTATGGTCGCCGTGGAAGAGTGCCTTGTTGTCGGCCATTGCCGGGTTGGAGGTAATGATGCCCCATACAACATCACTTTCAAGCTGAGCGATGGAATTGCCGTACATGGCGGGGATCCGGGTAAAGGCATCCAGATCGTCATTGATCAAAACCTGACGGGTAATTGCAACGACCCGCCCATAGGTTTCGATACGGTAGCTTTCCTTGGACTCGCCAAGCGTTCCCCGTTTGAATTCGCCACTTTCGTTGACCTTCAAGAGCTGGGGCGCTTCGCCCAACTGGACCCGGTGCATGGCCTTGAAATCCGTGGCCAGAACCTGTCGACAGAAACGCGTGAAGGTCCGGGGATAAGCATCGTAAGCCTGACGAAGCGTCTTGTTGGTGACAGCGGCCAGGATCTCCGGAAAATCCGACGTGGAATGGAGTGCGCGGGTCGCAACCTCGTCTCGGGACAGACCTCGGGTGTTCTCGCCTGCATTGGCAAGGCTTTCCCGTGCCAATTCCATCAGGGTCATGCCACGATATTCACGGGCCGCATCTTCCAACGGGAATAGGGTCGGGCTGTAGCGATGCAACAATGCACTGGTCACTGCCTGACGGCGGGTGACACGTTCATCCTGACCACCAAGAGGAACGGAAACCTGCGAGAAGGTTCGGGTTTCTTCGGATTTGGTGGCGACCTGATCAAGAATGACCTTACGTGCCTCCTCAAGCGAAACGCCGCGTTTTACCAGATCGTCGGCAAAGCTGCGTTCCAGATCAAGTTTGCCTGCCAGATCAAAGATGGTCGAAACACGTTCCCGCTCAAGATCACGGGCCTTTGTCACCAATGCGTCAGCATCGGGCTTCTGGACCTCAGGCGTCTTGTTTCGTTGCTCAAGGGCACGCTTTTCCTGCGGCTCCTGAACCTTGGGAGCATCCTCTGTGCTCACAGCATCTTCGGTCATCTCAGTTTCCTCGGTGGTGGGGGTATCGTCGTCATGCATGGTGGAATTCCTTTTGCTGCAATCTTCAGCGTCGCCACGTTGCACGACGCACTCATGTGTTTGGGTGGTGTGGTTGGATCGAAAACCTGCGGCAGGGTCTGCCCCAACAGGCACGGCAGAAATTTCAAAGGGGGTCCAATCGACAGCCCGCCAAAGTTCCCTGCCTGCTTCCGACTTGCTCACCTCGTAGCGGTGAACCTGATAGCCAATGGAAACGGCCCGGATGTGACCTGCCACTATGTCGCGCCAAATCGGCTCGACCTCGTCTCGCTCAGAGAACCGGATCGTCGCGATACCCTGACCGTTCTCAAGGCGCGCGCTGTCTGGAAGAACAGAACCGATGACAGCGTTAAGCTCACCGGTTTCATGCACCTTCAAAAACGGCGCACCACCGTTTAGCCTTTCAAGGCGAACGTGATCCGGTTCAAGGCTCAGGTCCTCATCGTAAGGGTCACCCAAAAAAGGCTGGCGTCGAACCCGAGCTCCCGTTGACCAGACCACGTCAATGGTTCGGGCCTCCTGGTCCGCTGAATTCGGCGCAAGCTCCGCCGCCCGGCGCATGGCCGGGAGTTCAATGGTTTTATCCATTTGATCCTCGATTTCAGTCTGTAGTGTCGGTGGCGGCAAAAGCGTCCGTCGTTTGCGCGCTCCCGGTTTTGGTGACCCGTCTTGGGTCTGAGTCCAAAACGATCCCGGCTGCATCCAGTTTTGTGTTCATACTGGCGATCTCCGCCAGAACGGCATCAGGATTGCGGCCTTGCCGTGCGATGGCTTCCGCCAATGTCATGGTGCCGGAGCGAATGGAAAGTAGATCCGCCATGGCATCTTTCATGGGATCGACCGCTTCAAATTTCGGTGGCGACCACTCAACCGGCACCACTGGCTCAGGGATGTGCCCCGCCACCCATGCCGCCTCGGTAAACCAGTTCCAAACTGGTTGGCAAAGCATGGGAATGAACAACTGCCATTGGACAGCATCAATCATGAGCCTGAACTCGACGAGACCGGCACGGATTGACGAGTAATTCACTTGGCTCAAGTCACCGGTGAGCAATTCATAAGGAACCCGAAACCCCGCCGATACGGTGTGAAGGCTGGCTCGTTTATATTCCGCATAGCCTCCCGTCGCGGCAGGCTGGTTAAACTTGATATCCTTGCCACCACGGGCATAGGCAATAAGCCCAGGCTCAAACTGTTCGACCCGTTTACCATCGGCATCGGTCACCGCCGGAGCAACGCCCTGCTGGGTTTCGTCATCGCCAAAAACAATCGCCGTGACACAGGCTTCCGTTTTCTTGCGGACAATCTCAGCCACCTCATAGTCATCAAGATCCCGCAAAGACCGGATGACCGGCGCTCCCCAAGGAACGCCGCGCACCTGAACACGCTGTTTCTCATAAACATGAACGATATCGGCGGCAGAAATCGCCTTGCTTTGAAAGCCTCCTTGGAATGCACCAAAGGCATCACCGGGATGGCTCTCATGGATCCAGTAGGCCTTTCTCCGGCCAATGCCATCGAACTGCACACCCTGGACAAGACGGTCTTTCCCGGCAGTCTCGCCGTTTCGTGTCGCATCCAAGAAATCCGCTTCGAGGATCTGGAGTTGCATCGGAACGTTCAGGCCATCAGAGGTCTTTCGCAGTCGACGACGAACCAGCACCTCTCCGGCTTCGACCATTTCCCGACAAATCAGGGTTTGAAGACCGTAGAAATCCAATTGACCATCAGAATCACACTGGCGAGACCATTGGCCCCAGAGTTTGTTGACGGCCTTATCGAGTTCTTCATTCCCCGAAACGGCTCGAGGCATGATGCCCGCGCCGATGATGTTGTTGACCAGAACGGATACAGCCTTGGCCGCATGCGGATTGTTGCGGACAAGATCACGCATGCGATCGCGCAACAGGGCACTAGCCATACCGACTTCCGTGTCGGCAGACGTTCCAGTAGTTCGCCAGCCATCGGTTCTGCGCCCCTTGGACGCGCCATCGTAACCGCGAGCAAGACCGTCAAACGCCTGACGGGCCAACGCTCTTTTTGTGGCAGTGACGGGTGCAAATACCGCAACGGCTCTATCCAACCAGCTAACCGTCATCAGGAATTGCCTCGGCGAAAGCCAGCAAACCCGGCAACTGGTAGAGGCTTCTTGCTTCCAGCAATCTCCCGCTCAATGGTTCTGATCCGGCTGAGCAGATCGTCCGCCGATCCATATTCGACGGATTTACCGTCATAGCTGACGCGCAACGTCCCGCTGGCATAGGCGCGTTTCAGCGCCGCCAGTTCTGTACCTGACCAAGACGTCATCAGAGTTTTTCCTTAAAACCAGTTTTCGCGCCGCCCCAACCATTCCGAACGGCGTTTTTCCGTTGGCGGGTTGGACGGGCGGTTGATCATGCCCGCTGCTTCGGCATCTCCAGCCGGAACGCCAAGCTGATCTTCCAGGTCTGACCACTTTTCATCAGACCATCGATCAGCCCCAGCAATCCAGGCCGCAGCCCGAGCATAGACCCGGCAATCCAAAGCTTCATTGCGTTCGCGCAGTTTTTGCCATTCAAGGCGTGTGAAGCCGCGCTTGTTCTTGACGGTGACAAGCTGCTCGGCGACCAGCTGTTTCAGCCATTCCGTCTCCACCCATGTCGGCAAATGAACCGTGCCCGGCAAATACTCGGCACCCTCGGCTCTCTCCTCATCCGTTGGGCGGGACGCTCTGAGAAAACGGTAGGTCTCAGACTTGAAGGTCGAGACCGAAACCGTCCAAAGACGGGCACCACGTTTGAGTTTCTTACCGCCATCGGTCGCATCAACAAATGTTGGCCCCGATACAGGACTGGACCGATTGAACCCTTCAACGCCCTTGATGGGGGCAACCTGACCAAAACCGAACCGCCGTGCCCAGGCGTAGACAGCCGAAGCTTCATAGCCGGTATCGACCGCCAGTTTGGCAATACGAAGATGTGCTCCACTTGCATGGGGCCAGGATTGGTCCAAAAGAGCTTCAAGTTTCAGCCAGGGATCTGGATTCTGCGGACCACCATCAATGACGATGTGATCCACCAACCAGCTTTCCAGTCCACGTCCCCAGGCCCAGACATCCACTTCGATCCGGTCTTTCTGAATATCGGCTCCCGCCGTCAAAAACAGACCGCCTTCAGGGACCGTTCCCGGTGACCATTGTTGACGCTGATCGTACAAACGCTCCCAGTCCGGGGCTTCGCCGGTCTCGACCCAAGTCTCACCCAGAGAGGTGTTCACGAAGGTCTTCATACCCTCGGCCCCTTGGCCTTTGGCAGACAGAAATGCCCGCACCATGTTTTCTAATCGAACCCATGGCGAATAAATTTCATTCAGATGGAACCCTGCGATCCCGGCGAAAGGGTTTTCTGCTCGCCATTCACCATGTCGAATCACAGACCACCGCAGAGCATCCGACCAAATGGAGCCACAATCCTCACAAACGTAGTGAGCCGTTTCCGGCAGGTGGGCACCAGCAGCGTCCTTTTCCCAATGGACCTGTTCCCATCGCAAGACCTGATGGGTTCCGCAATCCGGGCAAGCAACCCAAAACCGTCGTTTATCACTTTCCTCCCAGGCCGCATCAATCCGGCTCACGCCTTTGATCGTCGGCGTTGATACCAGAACGATCTTGCGGTTCCAGAACGTCACTGTCCGCTTTCGCGCCAGATTAACCGGGTCACCTTCCGCTCCCGCACTGGGCGGGTAACGATCGACTTCATCACACAGAAGGATCCGGATTGGACGCATGGCCAAACCCGAAGGTGCGTTCGCGCCAACGATCGTCAAATGACCCCCGACAAACTTCTTGTGCAGGATCTTGTTCGATCCATCCCGAGACTTCGGATCCGACAACTTGCCATAAAGGCACGGTGTATCCCGTGCCATGGGTGCAAAGCGGTCCTTCGACCAGGTCTCGGCATCACGTTCTGTCGGCATTACCACCATGATGGGTGATGGATCCTGATCAACGTGATAGCCAACCGTGTTCAGGATGCATTCCGTCTTGCCGACCTGAGCCGAGGTCTTCACAACCACGGTTTCTACCGAGGCATCGGAAATGGCATTCATGATGCCTCGCTGATACTCAGCCCGTTCCGTTACCCATTGTCCGGGTTCGGAGCTCGCTTCTGAGCTCAACCGTCTATTTTTGTCCGCCCACTGACTTACGGTCAGATCTGGAGGCGGTGCTGCCGCTTCCAGCGTTTGTTTCGCCACCTGTTGCAGCACTCTCGTCCCCATCAATGTGATGGACGATTTCAACGTCGGTTTCGGCAATTTCCGTGAGCACTTCGTGGATCGCCTTTTTGATAACGTCCCTTGCTTGGTTGAGGCTTGTCGTTTCATGAACCACCGGTGCGATTTTGTCAGGCAGCACCAGCAGCCGTGCCCGCATCAGCGCCACGATTTCCGTCCAGGCCACTTTCACGTCAGGAGCAGAGAGCAAGTCCCCTCGCATCTGTGAGGCTTCCATCTCTGCAAGATCCGCCTTGGCCTTCACCAAACGGGCTCGTTCCGTTCCATAATCGGCGTTCCCCGCCTCTCCCTTCAGATTGAGATCACGCAGATGGCGGATATAGCCGCGTACCGAACCAATAAGCTCGTACCGACCCCTTGCCGCCTTCGGGATGACACCGGCTTTCGATAACTGCTGGACCCGCCGCTCGGAGATGTCGAGCAGGCTCGAGATCACAGAAATGGGCTGGGTATTATCCGACATGACCGCCAAAAAGTGATTAATTACAGTCTATTAGACTTGATGCCCTTTCGATTAAGAGCGTTACTGAATTCAGCCAAACGCTTGAAACGAAAGGAAAATCCATGACCAGCATTGCCATCATGATGAACGACGGCAGCACCGAATTGCCCCGTCCTTGGAACCGGGCCTCAAGTCAGGACGAGCTCATTGAAATGGTCGCCCACTTTATCGGCTACCACACAGGCAAGACCGAAAGCCAAGCGATCAATATGATCGACACCAGCCGAATTGACCTTGATGCGCCGATTGCCCGGGTCAACATGCCGGGCGGCAATACCGTCCGCTTTTACGCCTTCAATGAAAACTACTGAGCGGAGAGCCAGCCGATGAACAAAGACGTAGAACAGGCCCTCTCAGCCATCGCCACAAACCATCTTCAGATCGAAACACTGGAGACCCGAAATAGTGACAGGCTTGATTTTCACGACATCGCCGTCTGGTCCATCAAAGCAGCTCTCATCGAAGCCTTTGAACTCGGTCAACAGAATTCCAAGAAAGGATAAGCCCATGGAAATCAAGAAACTCAAAGTCAGCCAATTGGCCCGTGCGATCGAAACCATCACCGGAACGCCAACCACAGCCAAATCGTTCAATTACAAATCGAAGGCCGTTGATCGAGTCATGGAGTTGATGAACGAACACAAGCTAACCCACGAACAAATCCTTCAGGCCGCTGGTTTGACCAGGATCGAAACGCCAAAGGCCACCGCGCCCACAAAGGTTAAAACGGCCAAACCCAAGCGGATCACCAAACAGTCCATCCTGATTGATATGCTTCAAACCGGCTCGGGCGCTTCCATCGAAGAGTTGACGAAAGCCACCGGCTGGCAACCCCACACTGTGCGCGGGGCGATCAGCAATGTGCTGCGCAAAAAACTCAGCCTCAACGTGGTTAACGAGCAGTCATTCAGCGGCAAGCAGGTCTATCGGATCTACGACGAGGCATAAGTCAGCCCCAGACCTTCCGCACCCGGATTTCTTCGAAGATCCGGCGCAGGGTATAGCTGCGTAAAATCGAGATGCCAGTGAAGATCGCGCCGATCACCAGATTATCAGAGAGGGACACTTCCAAACCGAACAGCGGAAACACCGCAATTTGCGCTGTGACCGCCACACCGTAACCAACAGCAACATTGGTTAGCGATTCCAAAAAGGACATACGTCTGGACTGTCTCACGTTTCCGACCTCTCGTTTTTAATCTCTTCAAACGAACGGCTGTCGCCATCCAAAATAGCTTTCTGACCGGTGACGTTTTGCCAGCGCGTAATGGCGACATCCACATAAGCCGGATTCAACTCCACACCATAGCAGACTCGACCCGTGCTTTCCGCTGCGATCAAGGTCGTTCCCGATCCCATGAAAGGCTCATAGACAGCCTGACCCGAGCTCGAGTTATTCAGAATTGGACGACGCATACATTCGACGGGCTTCTGAGTGCCATGAACGGTTTCTGCGTCCTGGTCGCGGCTGGAGATCTGCCATAGGGTCGTTTGCTTGCGATCCCCGGCCCAGTGTCCCTTGCCGGTCTTTTTGACCGCATACCAACAAGGCTCGTGCTGCCAGTGATAATCACCCCGGCTTAGAACCAAGCGCTCCTTGGCCCAAATGATCTGGGAGCGAACGTTGAACTGAGCACGTTCCAAACTGTCAGCGACCGTCGTTGCATGCAAAGCGCCATGCCAGACATAGGCGACATCACCAGGAAACAAGACCCAGGCATCGTACCAGTCGGCGCGATCGTCATTGAGCACTTTGCCTGTACGTTTGGTCGTTGCGGCCCCAGCCTTGTTCCGCCAATTCGGGTCGTACTCAACCCCATAGGGCGGATCGGTCACCATGAGCAACGGCTTGACCGAGCCCAGCAACCTCTCCACATCGGTGGCAACGGTCGCGTCACCACAAATTAAACGATGGTTGCCAAGCACCCATAGATCTCCGGGCTGTGTAACCGGCAGTGCCGGGGTATCTGGAATATCATCTTCGCCTTCGAGCTCGGCCCCCATGTCACCGGCGGCTTGCGCCAGCATCTGGGCGAGGTCGTCATCTAAATAGCCCGTGCCCGTCAAGCCTTCTTCACGGGATTGGATTGCTTGCAACAAGGCTGCCAGTAATTCCGGATCATTTTCAGCCAAGTCAGATAGGCGATTGTCGCCAACCAGAATGGCTTTTGCATCCTCATCATCGGCATCCACAAAGATCACCGGAACCCGGTCCAGACCTTCGGCCTCTGCGGCCATGAAGCGGTGATTACCCGCAAGGATATGACCGGTGGAGCGTTGAACGACCAACGCGCCATAAAATCCGTTGACGCGGATGCTTGAGCGGATCTCATCAAGGTTCCCCCGACGCGGGTTATCCGGATGGCAAGCCAGGTCGCCGACTGCGACCATCTCAACCTTGTCACCAACATTGATGATCTGTGCGCTCAAAATGACCTCGTTAAATGGATGGTAAAGACCGGCGGCATTTCGCTTTGAAACGAAATGACCACGACCCCGGTTTCGTTTTATCAATCGTGTGAGCGATAGCCGCATCGCCAACGGTTCCGCCGGACAGACTGCCATCAGGGCTCTGTGCCAAACGAAACGAAATGGCTTTTTTCAGGGCGTCACTAGGAAAATCCCGCGCTGAGCCCGCCCGCATAGGATATCGGCCAGGAAGGACCCGTGACTTCGCTCAAATTCGATGGAATTTCGTTGCTTTGTGGGCATCCCGTCCCGGACGCGCCTCTCGCAAGCTTGGCAAAAAATGTACCCTAAACCGCCGTTTTTGTCCGCGCGAAAAGTGTTCGCCGAACACCTTTCTATCCCCTACTCATGCCTTCGCCGATTGAACCATCTCAATCACTTTGCGGCGCGAACAGTTACGCGGCACTCTATGACCGTTAAGCTTCCAAGCAATGACACAATGGCCAAAAAGGTAACGTTGATGGACTGCCGTGCGCTGTAGACCGATCCGTCCGCAGATGGTTTTCCAGCGCTCGCCCGCTGCACGAAACCAGCAAATCTTGGCAACGTCCCCTTCAAGCCACTGCAGCCATTGCATCGCCTCATCCATCCGGTCAATGGATCCCGGAGACGGCCAGGGCCTGCGCAGCACCGGGTCATGCCAACCAAAGGATTCATGGATGTTATGAACGACGTCGGGCCAGGCTGAGAAATAGCCTTGCACCTTTTCTTCAGGCAGGCGCTTCAACACCCCTGCGGCTTCCGCCAACCGCTCCTCCACAAGGGAGGCTGTCCAAGGATCATTGCTCATGTGCTTCTTCCTTTCGTTTGCCATAGAGCCTGTCGCCCAATTGGCGAACGAGTTCCTTCTCAGGCCAGGTCAGGCGATCATCCTCAATGGAAACCGCCAACATGCCCTGCTCCTGCCAACCATCGCGCTTGACCTGATCGGCATCGCGGCGCGTGCCGCCGTATCCGGGAGGATGCCATCTCATCGGCTTACCTCCTTCAACACGGCGGCATAGCCCGCAATATCAATCATGCTGTCGAGATGCCGGGGATCATGAGCCAGTCGCGCCAGTTTCAGGTCAATCAGGCACAAGGCCACCTGTGAAGGCGTGATTGGCTGACCCAAGGTAATCGTCCAGCGTTTGGCGATGGCAGACATGGATGCGAATGGTTCGCCATAAGTCTCCCGTCGATTGCCGACAATGGCAGTGGCCTGTTTGAGCATCATCTCGCCGTTCATTGATCCGCCCCTCCACCACGATTGACCATCGCCCAATCAAGGATTGCCAAAGCATCAGCTTCGTTGTCATCAGCAGGGTCAAACCCGCGCTGGCGAGCGGCCTCAATCATGGCGTCCTTGTTGGCGTTCCCTTTGCAGGTTGCGTGACGTTTGATCGTGCCGACCGGAACAGCTTCGTAAGGAATGGCGTGGTGTTCACACCAGGCGGTGACATGCGCCAGAAATCCGCCATAGACATGGGCGGCATCCACACCGGCATGACGACGGACCTCCTCAATGAAGACCGCATCCAGACCACCGGCCATTTGTTTGACCTCGGTGAGCCACTGCTTGAACCGAAGAAAGCGCATGCCGCCGCCTTGCCAGCGATCATTCTTAAATTCGGCAATGCCGCTGGCAATGGTCCGGTCAGGCAAACAGACAGCCCATCCGGTTTTGGTGCCGAGATCCAGGGCCAGAATTTTGAGAGAACCGTCACACGGATCAGGTGAAATTTTGACAGAGGTTGGTGCTGGCATAGTTGCCTCCATGTTGATTGAACAATGCTGATGGGAGAAATGGCCGGACAGGATCGACGACCATGGCGAAGAGGGTTCGCCAAGCGTCAGCGCTGGCGTAGCCCTCTCCCCCTTTAGGGGGAGGTATTCACTTGGATTTCTGATTAGGGTCTGAAAGCCGCAGAAATCCTGACGTTTTTTCAGGAATCCAGAAATCCAGACAGGAATCCGGCTGGATTTCTGAATTGATCCTAGCCGACTGTTTTCATTGAAACTTTGAACCCAGAACATGTCTGGACTCCATGGACTCCAGAAATCACAGCCGAGAATTTCCCCCCTATTCATGGTCCATCTCCTCATCGTGATAGACCCAGTTTTGCGGGCTCTCGACCTCCAGAACGGCCCCTGACTGGTGGCATTTGTAATGGGTAGGAAGAAGCTGGTGGACGCTTTGGAAAACTTCACCGGTTTCCTCATCCACAACGTCTTCAGCCTCACCCAGCTGCATGCCTTCAACGCAGAGATAGCCGTAACGGGTGCGCGGCAGAGGCCGCAGGTCGTGATCTTCAGGATTGCGGAAGTATTTGATGTAGCCTTTCGTGGTCAGAACACTGACGCGTTCAGCAATGGTGCTCCGGCCACCCAAACCAGCCCGATTTTCAAACCGCTCGGCAAATTGGGTCGCGGTGTAAACCCGTCCGCCCAGCGCTTCTTCGAAGAGAACCTGAAGAATGACATCGCGTTTACGCAGACGTTCGGCATCGAGCTTCTCACCATATTCCTGACGAATCAGCCTCTCCGACGACGGATCAATTTCGATCCATTGCCCAGCGTCCTTATCAACGATCTTTGCCGCCAGCGCAGGGCCATTGCGAAGTTCCGTGATGAGCTTGCGTTCAGAGCGCGTTTCATCAGGGCGAAACAGGATCATGCCTGAGCTGTAGTAACCCCGAAGCGCCCCTGCGCCGGAAAGCGCCTGGAATGGATCCTCATCAACCTGTTTCTTTGAAAGCTTACGGGTGTGATGGACCAGAATGATGCCTGCGTCCGGATCCACGGTGTCACGGAGTTTCTCAACGCGATCGCGCAAGAAAAACAGCATGGCGTTGTTGTCGTTCTCACTGGGTCCCGCTTCACCGCCATCGAAGACGTTTCGGATCGGATCTATGACGATGATGTCCAATCCATCGGGGAAGTGCTTTCGGATTAAAGCACCAACCGTCTCAACGCCCGCGTCATTCAAAATGAGCTTGAGCTGCGGTGTGATGACGAGATTGTCATGGGCTTGGCTGATCACTTCAGGCTGCAACGAGATGTCCTGAAGACGTTCCCGGAGGTAGTGATACTGGATTTCGGCCTGCAGATAGAAAACGCGCAAAGGACGCGGTGGCGTGAAGGACAGAAACCCAATGCCTGCAGCCATGTGAACCAACCAGCAGAGCAAAAAATCGCTTTTACCGACCTTGGGCGCACCGCCAAAAACCAGCAGGCCTGCTGGCGTCAAAACGCGGGGCGCAATGATGTCGTCCGGCATGGGCGAGCGATCACCCAGCAACTGCTTCAGACTGAATGCTTCCGCGTTGGGCCTCGGGCTTACGATGGATTGACGCGCTGCATTGGCAATGAAGGCATCAATATCCATGCCGTCATCGACAGCGTCCGCCGCATCCCACTTTTCTGGTTTATCCAGTGGCGGCATAAGAATAGCGACGGAAAGGGCACCACTACCAAGAGCGGCCTCGGCAGCAGATTCCGCGTACTGCCAACCTGCTGCATCCTTGTCGGGCCAGATCAAGACCCGTTTGCCACAAAGCGGTGACCAGTCAGTTTTCTCAACCGGTGCCTTGGCCCCATTCATAGCTGTGGTGGCACAAACGCCCTGACCGATTAAGGCATCTGCCGCCTTCTCGCCTTCAACCACCACCACATCCATGGCGGATTTCATGGCGGGCTGGTTATAAAGTGGTCGCGGATCCGGAGCCTTCATCTTCCGGCATGAAACGTCCCAGGGCCTAAACTGCTTTCCGCTGGGCGGGTCATAGCGATAGACACAGGCCAATAAAGCGCCTTCGCCATCCACATAGTCCCACTTGGCTGTAACCGGCCCCAACTCGTCCATCGGCACGGTACGCTCCGGCTCAACGGGCATACTTTCCGGTCGCGGCTCGCCCAGCCACTGGCGAACGTCATCCAATAACGAAAGGAAATCCGATTGGGTGTTGCGCCCTGTTGCCGCAGCCCAAAGTGCGAGCACGTCACCGCCCTCACCTGTCGCAAAGTCATGCCACATCCCGGCTTTGGGCCCGGATAGCTCCACACTCAGGCTTTCGCCCTTATTGCCTCGGACATCACCAACCAAGAATTTGCCATGACGAAAAACACCTGCGGGATAGAGGTAGGACAGAAGGCCACGCAAATTGGCATTGAGCCGCGCCTTGATCTCATCAACTGTGAGCCCTGTTTGGCGAGCATCGTCTTGGCGCTGAGGTGCTGCTGAATTGAAGTCGCGCCAGTCATTAATGTTTACAACCTCATTGCTCATCCGCCGGTTCTCCAGCACCGATCAGACCAGTCGCAGAATTTGCACTCGAAGAAATCAGCCGATTGCGCGATACGGGGCAGCAACTCACCGGCTTCCGTCGCCTGAATGACGCGCACCGCTTTATCGCTCATGCGTTGGGCGAGCCCGCCATCAAACGGAACCAGCTCATGGTGAAGCTCCGCCGTGTCCTTGTTGATGGCGGTGAACAACGCCGGATTTTGAGAAATGCCCGGAACCGAGGATTCCATATACGCCTGGTACGTGGCGATCTGCGCGGCATAAATCGGCTTGGAAACCGTGACCCCGCGTTTAACGGTGTCGTTCCAGGATTTATTGTTGAGTGATTTGCATTCCCAAAGGGCTGGAAAGCCATCCATTACCGGAGCTGCGTTGATTATGCCGTCCACATGGCCACGAATACGGCCACCCGCGACACTGAACCCGAATTGCTCTCCGCCAGGCTTGTTGCCTTTGGTCGTATAGAGCTCGAAGCCAGCCTTGCGCAGCCAATCAATGGCCAGGTCTTCAAAAACGTGACCGGCAGCGAAGATCCGCAGGGTTTGACCATCGAAATCCCGACCATCGTCCTTCGGGGCCCGGGCGTATTCGAATTGCAGAGCCCGTTCACAGGCGACACCAAGACGGGAGCCACCGAGATATTGGCGCGGTGTTTGGCGTTGGTTTTCGGCAACCAAAGCCTCATC
The DNA here is from genome assembly GCA_963691885.1 of Alphaproteobacteria bacterium. Taxonomy (GTDB): domain Bacteria; phylum Pseudomonadota; class Alphaproteobacteria; order UBA8366; family Aestuariispiraceae. The sequence goes on along the minus strand of OY829843.1, from coordinate 3,236,082 downwards.
AATATGGGCATTCACCTGATCGGCGATTGTTTGGGAGGAATTGTAGTCCAACATCAAAAGGGGACCTCCGTATCTTCGCCTTTGGCAATCGACAGCATGGCGTCCTGAAACCCGCCAACGCAGACTTCAGCGAGAGTGAGAACCTGGGCTTCTGTGAGATCAATCAGCCGGGTTTCCCAACCGATCTCTTCCATCACTTCGGCCAGCATTTTGACGGCATGGCGCAGGGCGGCCTTTTCTTGTTCGGTCAAATCAACCATGCCCAAGCCCTCCTTCGCCAAGCGCGACCAAAAACCCTGGCAGTCCATGGAGCAGAACCACCGCTGAATACGCGGACGCTTCGATGAATGGCGGTCGAACCAGCCAAAACCACGGGTTGGTCGCCGACAGACGGCACAGAGCTCCCCGCGCGGATGCCATAACCTCAAACGGATGGCAGCGTTTCCTGAAGTCACCATGGGTCATGCCGCCCTCCGGCTATCTTCAGGGGCGTTCAACACCAGATTGGTAATTGCAGCCTTGTTGAACTGAAATGTCAGCAGAGCCGATGCGTGATACCGGGTCAGGCCAAAATCCTGACGGTATTCAGGTGGCAAGAACTGAAGCTGACGGGTGGTGACCGACTGATTGAGCCAGGAGCGGGATTTATGGGCGCTTTCGTCGGTTTCGTTTTCATTCAGCCAATCATCGGCTGCGGCCAGGCAAATGGTGCGCTCACCCATGGCCAACAAATGCGACTTGAGGCCCTTGCCACCGCCGACGGCATGCCAGCAGCCTTGATGAAAGAAAATTCCGCTCCAGGCATTGAAGCCATTTGCGACCAGTGCCGCATCATCGCCAAAGAGATCACACCATTGGAAACTGGAACGCTTGAGCAGATCCACTTCCGACATGACAAAGTCAGAGATCGGCTGCTGGCCCTCCTTGCCCTCCGATTGGAAGTGGAAGCCGCACAACGGACATTCCATGACGGCCAGCGGCACATTGGCGGCGCACTCAGGGCATTCCTTGGTCAGTGCGGGGCCGGAGCCCACCTTGCCATCAAGATTCACATCCTGCTCAAGGCTGCCATGCAGAAGACTGGAAGTGCCAAAATCCAGCACAATGCAGTCGCTTTTGACCACGCCTGGATGTTCGCTAGGATCAACGGTACGCAGACCACGCCCAACCATCTGGATCATGGTGGATTTGTAAGAAGACGGCCTCAACAGAACGACACAACTGGTCGGCGGATGATCCCAACCTTCGGTCAGCACCGCGACATTGACCAGAACCTGGGTTTCCCCCCGCTCATAGGCCTTTAGGACATCGCGCCGGTCCACAGCGCCCATGTCGCCATAAACCATGGCGGCCTGGATACCTTGGGTGCAAAAAGCGTCACGCACATTGCGGGCGTGATCGACCGTTGAACAAAAGACGACCGTTTGGCGATCACCCGCCTTATCTCGCCAGTGCTGGATCACAGCATCGGTGATCGGCGCTTTGTTCATGATGGCGTCAACGGCCATCATGTCGAAATCATCAACGGTTTTACGAACCGACTTGAGCGCTTCCTGTGCGCCCACATCAATCACGAAAGTGCGCGGCGGCACCAAATGCCCGGAAGCAACCAATTCTCCAATGAAGACTTGATCGGCAACATTGGAAAAGATCGGACGCAAACCCTTCTTGTCTCCCCGGTTGGGAGTGGCCGTCACACCGAAGATCTTAACGTCAGGATTTTTGTCCCGGGCCTGATCGATAATGCGGCGGTAACTGTCGGCTGCTGCATGATGGGCTTCGTCAATCACCAGAAGCTCAAGAGCGGGCATGGCAGCAAGGTTGGATTTACGCGCCAAGGTCGGAACCATGGCGAACGTTGTCCGCCCCTGCCAGGATTTGGTCTTGGCATCGACGACCGAGGTGCTAAGGCCCGGATTGACCCGATTGAACTTTGCCTCGTTTTGGCTTGTCAGCTCATCACGATGGGCAAGCACGCAGGCCTTGGCATCATTGCCTTTCAGTAACTGACCGGTGACACCGGCCAGCGCGATTGTTTTCCCAAATCCGGTGGAGGCAACAGCCAGTGTGTTGCCGTGTTCGCCGAGCGCTTGAACACTGCGCTCGACGAAGGTTTTCTGGCGGGGACGGAGCAACATGACCAGCCTCCCCTATTGAGCCCAGGACGGGCGATTGGGGTTTGCTGCAGGTTGCGCCTCTGTGCTGGCATTGGCCATCGGCTGGGCCGTTGCGGCAGGAGCCGATTGGCTCGGCATCCAGAGACCACCGCCAGACTTAAACGTATCCCAGTCCTTATGGTTGGGAGCCACCGCAAACCGAATATCGTTTTTCGGGTCGCCATTGGCATCCTTGCCGACATCAATCTTGGCCAGAAACTCAATGCCATCCAGATCCGTAAAACCGTTGATACGGCGAGCAGCCTGCGCCTGCGGGGAATTGTCTTTGTCGGAAAGGCCTCGTGACGAGTTCAGGATACCGCGCACAAAAGACCGGCCCATGTTGCCCCACTCAGGCCCCTTGAGGCTGCGAAGCCCAATCAGGCTCCAGACCTTACGCTTGGCAAACGGACCTTCGAGGATGACAAACTCGGCGTTCAGATAGACCGAGCCGGTCGTATCGTTGTGGGTTGCGTATCCACCCGTCCAGCCCTGAGCCGGATCGTCATAACCACCCGGCTTGATGGTCATCCGCACCGGCACAATGGTGCCCTTTGGGATCAGGTCGTAGGATGTTTGGGATTCCGCGTCGTTATAGTCGTTCCATGCACCAGTCATAATTACTGTGCTCCTTTGTCGTCTTCAGGGTTGGGGGTCTCGGCTGGTGGTACGGGGCGACTAAAGGTCAGCCTTTCACCTGCCGGTTTTGCGGGGCCGCCGATCTTTTCCATCAGACGGCCAAGGTGGGGTTCTTCGATTTGATCGAGCCGACCGCTGCGATCCTTTGCGGGAAAGCCAAACGGGTTCAGCGTATGGCAAACAAAAGCTCTGTAGGGATCCGTGCCATCCGGGCTGACTTCGGCCATGGCGATGACTTCATCGACGATGCCGGGAAGTTCGTTACCAGTCTTGGAGCCGTCGATTTGGGGAACGAAGGTCTTGCGATTGAAATCATCAAGCTTCTCGTCGAGGATCCCAACGAACCAGACGTTCTTGCCACGGGTGTGCTGAAGGTGCGTGAGCCAGGCGACCATCTCCTGACCATGCAGGCCGTAAGCGCCTCGCATGTCAGGCTTGCCGGTGCGCTCAGAAACGGCCTGCGGTTGGCCTTTGGCCCATTGGAAACACAGACGTCCCGCAACCGTGATGCTGTCGATAAAGACAGTCTGGTACTTATCCAGCGCTGCCGGATCGCCAAACTGCTCACAAACCGCGTCATAGTGGGCCTGGCTATAGACCTGATCGTCACGCAAGGCCGGGTTTGGGCCGCCGATGAAGACCGCGAAATCACGGCATTCAATCCAGGTGCGCGGGCGAATAGTATCTCCTGACCAACCTTCGATCGCCAGATCCCCTGCCTCCAAATCAAAGAACAAGGTGGACTGGGCATCCAACGTCCAAAGCAGTGAGGTTTTGCCGATACCGGATTTGCCGAAGATGCAGCCTTTAATGCCGCGCTGCTCAGACAACCGTTCGTCGGCGGAAATGATGGGAAGCGTCATCACTTGCCCCCCTTCTTCGAAGTCAGCGCATCCAGGGCATTGTCTGCCCCCAAGGATCCGTTCTTTCGGGCCATGTCGTAGACCCGCCGCAGCGCATCGATTTCTCCGTAAAGCGCAGAGGATTTGGCCTGTAGGGCCAGCTGGGCAAAAGCGATGTCATCAATGGACGCTGCCTCAATGGGTTTGATCACCTCTTCCTGGCGATCGCCCAAAGGCGGGATCCGGATGGTATCGGGAAGATCCGCGAGATAGCTGTTGTCTTCACGCAGGCGTTCGAGTTTGGTCTTGGCGGTCATGATTGCACCTCATCGTTCAGGGAAAGTTGGTAGGAGGCTTTGCCGACACGCACAGTCCTTGCGCCCTCAAACGCCGAGCGGATGTGGCTCGGCCATGCGGCGTATTTGCGTTCGGAAACCTTGATGGTGATGTCGACGTATTCAGCCGGGTCATCGCCCTCGGCCTTCATCCGCTCGACAAGCTGAGACAGCTGGGATTGGTCCCAGGAGACCTTTTTGGGTAGATCAGCAACGACCTGCGCCAGGCCTTCATGGAAGCGAACCGTGCCCGTGTCTTTGCCCAGGGCTGCGCGGGCTTCTCTCGCCTGAAGGGAAAAACGGCACTCAAGAGCACTGTCGAACCGGTCCTTGATCAGCTTTGTGATGGTGAGGCGTTCGGCAATTTCACCTTGCAATGCGATCAGCTGTTCGACCGGCAGAGAGGCAATGTCCGCCACCTCCATGGCGCTCAGGTCATCAATTTGAATGCGGTTGGGGATATTCATAGCGGCCCCCTTACGCATAGAGATCGTTCGGGGTTTCGGTGGTGCTTTTGCAGAGGTTGTCTGCTTCAAAAGCTTCCACGTCTTCGAGCCGGTAGACGACCCGTCCACCGATTTTGAGATAGGCGGGGCCTTCACCGGTCCACCGCCAGCGCTCAAGCGTGCGCTCACTGATATTCCAGCGATCGGCCAATTCGATCTGATTGAGATGTTTAATAGCCATGGAGTCCTCCTTGGGGGCTGTTCGAAAACCTGGGAGGAGAATGGCGGTTGTGGGGGGAGGAGCCGGGGAGGCCAAAGGGAGGGGAGAAAGGAGGAATTGATGTTGTCAGAAAAATACGCTATATTTCTGACAGGATATAAGCCATAAAGGTACGTGAAATGACTGGTATAGCTGATAAAATCATTCGCCGCGTAAGGGCCAAGGGTCGCGGCAAGTGGGTATGCACCCCGAAGGATTTCCTGGACATTGGCAGCCGTGCGGCTGTCGATCAGGCTTTGTCACGTCTGGTCAAAAGCGGCGATTTGCGCCGCGTTGGGCATGGTCTTTACGATCTGCCGCGTATCAGCGGTGTGTTAAAGCGTCCTGCGCCTGTGAACATCGATTCCGCCGTCGCCGCCGTTGCTCGGCGAGACAGCGTCCGAATCATGAACGATGGCATCGCTTCCGCCAACCAACTAGGGCTGACAAATGCCGTTCCGGCAAAAACCACTTATGTAACGGATGGAGCCACTCGCAACGTCAAGATCGGTGGCCGGACAATCCGCCTGCGCCATGCGGGCCCGAACGTTATGTCCTGGGCTGGAAAAATGTCCGCCCCTGTCGCACAGGCGTTGCGTTGGCTTGGCCCGCAAGCGGCAACAGATGACCGCGTCACCATAATGCTGAAACAGAAATTGCCTGATAACGTCAAAAAAGACCTCATTCGAAATAGTGCGCATCTGCCTGGCTGGGCTGCATCTATCGTTCATGATGTCGCAGACCAACATGCAGAGGCCGTATGAGCACAGATTTCGAGCGTTTTTTATCGCTACCAGAACAAGATCGAAAAGATGTGTTCGAGGCGGCAGCTGAACGCCTCGACACCCTCCCCAGCTATGTCGAAAAAGACTTCTGGGTCTGCCTCGTGTTGGATACGCTCTTCAACAAGCTTCCCGCCGGACATCCCCAGTTGCTGTTCAAGGGCGGGACATCTCTTTCAAAAGCCTTTGATCTCATCCAGCGGTTTTCCGAGGACATTGATCTCGTGGTCTATCGTGATGACCTGGGCTTCGGCGACGATCGGGACCCGACAGCGCCTGAGGGCCCTTCGGGCAAACAGCGTAAGGCACTCTTCAAAGAGCTAAAAGAAGCCTGCGGCAAATACATTCATCAGGATCTGGCCGAGGCCCTTACCAACCTGATCGGCGAACAATGCCAAATCAAGCCTGATGACCAAGACCCCGACCAGCAAACCCTGCTCATCGAATATCCGACGCTATATCCGAGCGCTGACACCTCATATGTTCAGCCAAGGGTAAAACTGGAAGCCGGAGCCCGCTCCGCTCTGGATCCCAATACCACGGCTACTGTTGAGGCTTACATTTCAGAAGAGCTCAGCGATGGTTGGTCCTTCACCGTCCCCAACCTTCACGTCATTGAACCGACCCGTACCTATCTGGAAAAGCTCTTGATTTTGCACGGGGCACACTGCGGGTACCGAGACGAAAAGCGCGTCCCGACAGATAAGGACCGAATTTCACGGCATTATTATGATGCGGCTATGATCACAGGGACAGATACCGGCAAAGCAGCATTGGCGAACGAAGCCTTGTTGAACGCCGTTCGTGAGCACAATTTGATTGCCTTCAAACAAGCCTGGAAGAAATTCGACGAGGCCGTACCTGGCTCGGTATGCGTTGCCCCGCAAGATGACCTGCTTTCGGTTCTTGAAAAGGACTATGACGCCATGCAGGGAATGATGCTGGGTGAAGCACCAAAATTTGACTGGGTCATAGATCAGCTTCGGATTGCCGAGGATATGATCAACCGGCGTTAGCCCTCTGCGCCTCAAGCAACTCTTCAACTTTCAAACGGCAAGACCCTTTCTGGGTCTCAATCAGGTCCTTCCAGTCCTTGTGCCCCTTAAACAGATCCCGCAGACGACTACTGGTCTCAAACTCAAGATCGGAAAACAACCGAGCCGAACTGACAGACGCCTCTCCTCCGTCCCAGACATGAAATAGGTACTCAACCACCTGGCGCTGTTTATCGCCATTGAATCGGAATTCCCGGCCACCAACCCAAAAATGGCGAAACCCAGACGCATGACGAACTGGTTCATCCCAGTTTGACGATGCGCCAATCGTGATTTGCGCAGCAAGACTGCTCGGATCAATCACGAGCCCCACGTCGTAGGCCTCAATATTTTGGAAATGGATAAAGTCATGCCGATTGATGTCGGCTTGGGAAAATTGAGGGATCGGGGAAGCTGAAACAACCACCCTGAAATCAGCGGGCGGGCGACCAGAAAGATAGCGACCAATCTGATCCCACGAATCACGGTCTGAAAGCCGCCGAGCAAACCAGACGGGGGAACGGCCACTTCGCCCAGGGAGACGGACATCACCGATTTCCCATAACAAGCCAGGGACCCTTTCTACCGGGCGGCTGTTGGAAGGTAGATCAAGACGGCAAAAAAGCCTCCCCAAAACAGCCTCCATATCGACGGCATATGTCTGGAGCGACTGGGAAGAAACGGAAACCCAGCCCTTCTCAGGATTGAAATAGCCGTAGCCACTCTCCTCCGGCGACCAAGTTAGGGTGACGGCTTCATCGTCATGGTCAGAGTGCGAAACCGCCGCAAGCTGATGCCCGTCCGGTTGCAAGACACCTGATACCTTCAGCGCTTCTGCCGAACGGCTATGAAATCCATCCAAAGCCGCACCGGTGATCAACGCATCAGGCGTCTGCAGGATTGACTGCACCAGTTGGACATCTGACCTGGAAAGCGGAACCACATCAGTCAACGTCATTCAAGATGCCCCAACGGCGCAGGTACTTCTCACCGATCAACTGCTCCTCTTCCGTTTGATCCTTCAAGTTACACCCGTGCGGCATGGTGATCGTCAGCGGCAAAGTGCGTCCACGTTTTGACGAACCCTTCGGATGGAATTTGATGGTCAATTTGGCCTGGGTTGCGACCCAGCCACCAGCCAGAGGGTCGTTTGCGCCGAACCGGTCTGCCGACATTCTCCAGATGGTCCGATCCGCTTTGCGCAGGCATTCAAGGGTGACGCGCTCGCCATTGTTATCGAACGGCATCAAACGCAATTGCTTCACCTCGACAGACTCAATTCCGTCGTCTGGATCCGTCTGGAACGGATGAGGGGCCAAAAGAACCGAAAAGTCATAGTTCCGGAGTGGAACCTTCTCGCTCTGAAATTCCACGCCGAGCAGGTCACGCGCCATGTAACGCGCCATTTCTTCACGGCTTTCTCGGTCATTGGCCACAACCTCGATCACTCCTGTTTCCGGTTCATAGGTCATCGCCGCTTCAAAGACAGGACGACGCGCACGGCGCACCAATTCACCTTCATCATCGAACGCCAAAAAGGCATCGGGAAGCCCCTCCCGGTAAATGACGATCTGCACCAATTCACAGTCTTCACCATCAAATGTCGGGCGATGACGGCTGAAAATATCGATGTGAATGTTATTGGAGGAGAACCGCTCCCGCAGAGCTGATTTAAATGCCTCAAGAGCCACGGCATCACGGTTCAGATCAAGGTTGGCGGGAGCCATGAAGCCATCCCAGCTACGTCCACGCCGACGCTCGTCCGTGAAACGCACCTCTTCGGCGAAGCGAAACAATGTCGGTGCATTCAGGAACATCCAAAGCGATCGCGCATGACCGTTGACCAGATCATCCAGAACTGTTCGGTCTTCCGCAACGCTGTAAAGAGCAGTCTGCCCAGCGTCGTCGGCCAAGGCGCTAACACGCTCAGCATCATTGAGGACACGGGCGCGTTCGTCGTCTGTCATGTCATCGACAGCCCGGAGTGTTCCTTTAACCACTTCGGGCTCTGGGCCATCCCAATTAATCGGGTTCGAAAGTGCGATGCCCGTGTGTTCAAAATATGCCTGCAGCGACGAGGCAGGCGTGTTGCGAATGAAGGTCGTCACTGAGGCCATGCTTATTCTCCTTAGCCTTTGATGTTGCTGAGCCCAATTCCAAGAGAATCGGCCCCTCTAAGATTACTTCAGGCGATCTTTGACCGCCTTGTTGACCGAACGGCGACCCAATTTGACCTTAGCAACCGAACGGCCATAGACGTCGCGAGCGACCGTATCAACGGAAACGGTTTCCCCCTGAATCATCGACTTCAATGCCTTGGTCGCAGCAGCACCGCCACGGGTTCCCTTCTCCGGAGCATCCACATTAGCAAGGCGGATAGGGCGTTTACGGCTGGCGGTTTCAAAAGTGTCACCATCAATCACGCGGGTTACTCGTTCTTTTCGAGCCATGTCTGTTCCTTTCACTGAACAATCTTGTTTCACAAAATTTCGCCACCACATCAACTAACGTGATGCTATAGCGAACTATGGCGAATCTATGTCGGTCAGTGACGCTTGTCAAGGACTAGAAATAACGCTATACCGAACATGCGGTTTTGGCCAATAAAGGGAGGAATAATGCCTACGCCACTCGGAGAAAGGATTCGAGAACAACGCCTGAAAAAGGGGCTGACTCTTGAACAGCTTGCTGGAGCGATTGGATCTGGCAAAAGTTATATGTGGGAGCTTGAAAACAAAGACTCTGCTCGCCCGTCGGCAGAAAAATTACAAGCCATCGCACAGGCCTTAGACACCACTATGGAATACCTTCTGGCCTCAGAAAATGTGTCGGAAATTGATGCGTCTGATCAGGAGTTTTTCCGCAAATACAGAGGAATGCCGGACAAGACAAAACTAAAGCTCAAGCGCATGCTGGAGCTCCTAGATGAAGACGAGGATGAATGACCGATACCATCGGAAAATCCCCCGCGAAGGTCGCCAACGATTTATCCAACATGCTCGACATGGTTTTGGGCCAAGACCGATTCCCAGTGAATGTCAGAGAATTGGCTATGGAGCGATCCAAAAACCACGAAGACCCCATCACCAAGGTTGTCGGCGGTGACTTGGAAGGCTTCGAGGGCATGTTGCGGCACCATAAGAAAAAAGCCGAATGGCACATCATCCACAATACGAATACAGAATACCCAGGTCGTGAACGCTTTACATTAGCCCACGAATTTGGGCACTACCTTCTTCACCGTAAGCCACTATCTGCATCTGACTTTGCGGACAAAGTCATCTCCCCTGAAGCGCAGCAAGAATTTTCCTGCACACCCTTGGAAAGAAATCTCTGGGGTAAAAGTCATCAAATTCAGGAAGAGGAAGCGGATACTTTCGCTTCTTATCTTTTGATGCCTATGAACGACTATCGCCAACAGGTCGATGGCGAGGAGATTACGATTGAATTACTCGGTCATATAACTGACCGGTATGGCGTATCTTTGACCGCAGCCATTCGAAAGTGGATCGACTTCACCCATATGAGGGCTGCCATGGTGGTAGCCAGAGATGGCTATGCCCTGTGGGGACGTGCCAGCCAAGCTGCCCTCAAAACGGGGGTCTTCATCAAATCAGGGATGTCGATCCCTAATGGGTCCATTGCAGGCCAAGGGCCGGAAGCTCAGAATGGCGAAACCAACAAAGCGATTCAGCTGCCAAACGGCATATGGCGTTTTCCACGCGTGAACGAACCCGTGGAGGAATTGACCGTATTTTCCAACAGGCTTGGGCAGTCGATTTCAATATTGTTGTTCGATGCTGCTCCTCCCGACCTATTAGATGACGATCCACGGGATTGGGACACTTATGACCAATTTGTAGCCGGGGGCCAGGTATGAGGTCCCCCCTCTTCGCCATAACGTCGGCTATCGCCCTGATAATCTCGGCTCCAGTTCATGCCGACGAAATCACTGGCCAAGCATCCGTCATTGATGGCGATACCATCGAAATCCATGGTCAGAGGATCCGACTTCATGGAATCGACGCGCCCGAAAGCAGGCAGCTTTGCGAACAAGGTGGGCAAAAATATAGGTGTGGTCAGAGGGCTTCTCTGGCGCTTGCGGATAAAATTGGAAGATCCGTAGTCCGTTGCGATAAACGCGGCACCGACCGTTACAAACGTATAATCGGCATCTGTTTCTCTGGCGATGAGGATTTAAACCGCTGGATGGTCAGGACTGGCTGGGCCGTCGCCTACCGTCGTTACTCTATAGATTATGTAAGAGATGAAAATCTTGCGCATAAGGACAGGATTGGCATCTGGGCGGGGTCTTTTGAAATGCCGTCCGAATGGCGAAGGAAATCTCGCTAGGAAACACTCGCGAATTCGGGGGGACTTTATGTGGCCTTTTAAAAAGAAGAAAATTTACACTGTCTATCAACATCCAGAGCACGTCCGAAACTCTGATGAATACAAATCGGCTGCGAATGAATGCTTGGACACTTATTTCAACTACGGCTACGAGTTGCATGAGCATACAAAGGCTAAATATCCAAACACCGACCGAGAAGAAGGTTGGTATTGGCTCACGTTCAATCGGCCCCGTGTCGGCATGTGGTTTGCCGGGCCGTTCTCAACCAAAGAAGAAGCGGACGCTGACGCTAAAGCAAAGGTGCTCCCTTTTGATAACCCTCGACGAGAAACGGAAGCATTCGACGGAGTTATTCCGGGCGCAGAAGTGAGATTTGCATATGGCCAACGCGGGAAAAAAGACACTCCCCTCATCGACGAAGAAAAGGCCGAAAAAGAGGCCAAAGAATACAACCAAGCACTTAAAGAAGGCCGGGTAATATTCAAGGAATATGAAACACCTGGGGCAGATCAGCAACACGAGCTTGAGACAGCCTCAGACCTTGACCTCCTTCGACAACATGCCGATGCGTTGAAAGAACTTCGGCGAAGGGACACGATCCGCACATCCAACAATCCGGTCGGCGATTATGCGGAAACCTTGTTTTGCCGTGCATTTGGGTGGGAGCAAGCCCCAAATTCAGAAAAGGATGCCGACGCGATTGGTTCCGATGGCACGAGGTACCAAATCAAAGCTCGCCGCCTGACCCAGCACAATGCTTCTCGTCAGCTCGGAGCTCTCCGCAGGCTTCCCCATAAAAACTTCGATATCCTTGCAGCCGTTTTATTCACGGAGGATTTTTCTGTCATGCGGGCGGCATTGATCCCTCATGCCCTTGCGGCTGAAAAGGCATCATACGTCAAAGCAACAAACAGTTGGCGCTTCCTGCTTACGGACGACATTTGGTCATACGAAGGCGTGGTTGATGTGACCGATAAAATTATTGAAGCGGCGAAATAGCATGGTGATAGGACAAAAACATCACCGAGACGACGTAGATGTCCAAACGGCAGTCAAAAACCTTTTCGTCGGCAGTGCGCCTGAAAAATATGGAGAATTTGAAGATCTATGGAAATTATTGGCCCCCTCATTCCAACTTGTCGATGACAACCATCCCGATGGACGTTTCATCATGGATGCTGGGGCTTTTAGATACATACGTTTTAACCATAGAGCCATGCGAGCTTTTTGGTTCTCCGGTTATATAGCATGGGAAGGTTATCGGCTTGTCGCGGAAAATCCTGTTGTGGAACTAGACCACCTTGATCAGTTTCAAAAAATGCTCGCATCATTTGATGCCATAATCACAAGCGACAATCCGGAATTAGAACCGTTGCCGTTTGGTGTGGCAGAACCAGGAAATTATGCAGATCGAAATATTAATCCGCAAAGCCGGGCTGCCGGTGAAATCGCAACTATTTCTACTGCGTGGGCACTACTTCACGAGGTGCAGCATATAAAGCATCAGCAATCCGGAACCGGAGCAAATCAATCCGACCCAACACAACAGCGTCTCGAAGAATTTAGTTGCGACAAATTCGCTACCGAATTGTGTCCGTCCGGTGAACCCGCTCTTTTCTGAGCGGAAGGATTGGCGCTAGTGTCCGGCATTGATAGTGGACACCAAGGGTACATCGTGATGGCAGCGAAGCGTCGGTTTTGGTCGACTGAAGAGAAGCGTTCCATTTGTTTACAGGCGTCGGTTCCTGGTGTTTCGGTTGCGCAGGTTGCACAGCGTTATTCGATGAATGCGAACTTGATTTTTAAATGGCTGCGTGACGCGCGGTTTGCCCCGGATGGGGAGGAGCGTCATGATTCGGTGTTTCTGCCGATGATGGTTTCCGCGCCGGTCCGAGCGGAGATGGAGGTAGCAGCGGATGGGCCACCGACATTTGGGGCTGCGGTTCGTATCGAACTGGCTGGTGGTCACCAGGTTGTTGCCGAGGGTGGTTTTGATCCGGATGCTTTGGGGCGTTTGCTGAAGGTGTGGCTGTCATGATCCCGGTGCCGGTGAACACACGGGTATGGCTTGCGGCCGGTGTGACGGACATGCGCAAAGGGTTTGCCGGTCTGTCGGCTCTGGCGGAGCGTGTCCTGGGCCAAGATCCCTATTCGAGCCACCTGTTCGTGTTCCGTGGACGGCGCGGCGATCTGATCAAGATCATCTGGTGGGACGGCCAGGGGGCATGTTTGTTCGCCAAGCGGCTGGAGAAGGGCCGGTTCGTGTGGCCGTCTCCGGCGGACGGCAAGGTCGGCGTGACGGCGGCCCAACTCGCCATGCTGCTGGAAGGAATTGACTGGCGCATGCCGGCTCGGACCTGGCGTCCCCTGACCGTGGGATAGGTCCATTAAACGAAGAACTGGATCGGTTGCGGATTCCCTTTGCAGGGTGTTTCTGCTATACGATGGTCATGTTGAATGATCTTCAAACGCTGCCCGACGATCCCGCCGAACTGAAGGGCTTGGTGGGGCTTCTGGCTGGCGAGTTGAAGTCTCGCGATCTTCTGATTGAGAAGCTCAAGCACCAGTTGGCGGGCCATAACCGCCACCGTTTCGGGTCCAAGTCCGAGAGCCTGGATCAACTGCACCTGACTTTCGCCGAGGACGAAGCCATTGCCGAAGCTGCGGTGGAACAAACCGCGGCCGCCGAAGTGGAGCCGAAGCCCAGGCGCAAGCACAATCGCAAGCCGCTGCCCGCCCATCTGCCCCGCCACGACACACATCTGTCTGCGGGCGAGAGTTGCGGAGAATGCGGTGGCGAACTCAAGCCCCTGTGCGAGGATGTCACGGAAGAGCTGGAATACATCCCGGGGCGTTTTGTGGTGAACCGCATCGTGCGTCCCCGTCTGGCGTGTAGCTGCTGCGAGGCCATCGTCCAGGCTCCCTTACCGTCGCGGCCGATCGAGAAGGGCCGCCCCGGTCCGGGACTGCTGGCCCATGTTCTGGTCTCGAAGTATGCCGACCATCTGCCGCTGTACCGGCAAAGCCAGATCTTTGCACGCGACGGCATTGATCTTGAACGTTCGACGTTGGCGGATTGGGTTGGCCGATCGACGGCACTTCTCGAACCCTTGGCCGAGGCCATTGGTCGTCATGTGCGGGCGGGTCCGGCGCTGTTCGCGGATGACACCCCTGTGAAGATGCAGGCCCCCGGTTCGAAGCAAACCAAAACCGCGCGGGTGTGGGCCTATGTGCGCGACGAAAGGCCATGGGCGGGTGGAGCGCCGCCCGGGGTCTGGTATCGGTTCACCGTCGATCGCAAGGGCGACCATCCCGTCCGGCATCTGTCAGATTATCAAGGCTGGATCCATGCCGACGGCTACGCCGGGTTCAACGGGTTGTTCTCATCCGACACGGCCACGGAGATGGCCTGTGTGGCGCATGTGCGGCGCAAGTTCGTCGATGTCCATCAAGCTCAGGGCGGAGCCATCGCCGAGGAGGCGATCAAGCGCATCGCCGCGCTGTATGCCGTGGAGGAACAGGCGCGTGGCCGATTGCCCGAAGAACGGGTGGCGCTGCGGCGCGAGTACGCTACGCCTATGTTCGATGATCTGGTGACATGGCTGGATACCCAGTTGACGAAGATATCCGGCAAGTCACCGCTTGCTGGCGCGATCCGCTACGCCCTGAACCGGTTGCCGAAGGCGCGGGCCTACCTGGGCCACGGCGTTCTGGAATTGGACAACAACGCCGTCGAGCGGGCTATGAAGCCGGTGGCGCTCGGGCGCAAGAATTGGCTGTTCGCCGGTTCCGAGGGTGGTGGCAAGGCCATGGCCATAGCGTTCACCCTGATCGAAACCGCCAAGCTCAATGACGTTGACCCGCAAGCCTGGCTCACCTGGGTGCTGGACCGCATCGCCGATCACAAAATCAACCGCATCGACGAACTGCTCCCCTGGAACTTCCCCGCTCAAGCCGCCTGACTAACCGCGCGAAATATCAAGAGCCGGTTCACCGGACGGACACACCGAATTTCTGCTGGAAGGTGCGGAAACATATGCAAAAAGCCAAAAGGTAGATGTCGCTCTCGTAAACCAGAAACGCCGACTAGAGTTGTTTTCATTTAATCGTACGCATAGTTAGCGCCTGCGAAGAAGTTCCAGCACTCCGTTTCGGTGAAGAGATCGCATATTGACCCTGTTGCGTTTGTAAGGTCATCGAATGTTCTGGCCTCGGCCTTTCTGAGATGGGCTTTTAATTTTGAGAAGGCTTGTTCGATTGGGTTCAGGTCTGGCGAATAGGGTGGCAGGAACAGGAACCATGCACCGATGTCGTGCAAGGTTTCAGCGGCACGGTCACTTTTATGGGCGGCGAGATTATCGAGGATAACGACATCGCCTCGGCTCAGCGTTGGGGCGAGCTGTGTCTCGACATAGGTCTCAAAGGCGACCTTGGTCATGGGGGCGTTGAGGATCCATGGTGCGGTGAGGCCGCCGCAGCGCAATCCCGCGATAAAGGTTTGCGTGCGCCAATGACCGAACGGCGTATGCATGACAAGGCGTTGGCCTTTGGGCGCGCGGCCTCTAAGCCGGGTCATCTTGGTTGTGGTCGCCGTTTCATCAATAAAAACAAGCCGATGTGGGTCGAGCCGCATGAGAGGTTGTCGCCGGATGATCCAGTGATGACGCGCGCGGCGCACATCAGCGCGCTCTTGTTCCCGTGCCCGCAGCGTTTTTTTTATAGCGGTATCCCGCCTTAATCAGAAACCGGCATAGCGTCGCCTTGCTGGTCTTAACCCCCAGCGTCGCACTCAATTCGTCCGCCAATTCCCTGAGCGTGATATCGGGCTGTGCATCGACAAGGTCAATGACAAACGCTCTATAGGGTTCGAGCGTCCCGGTGCCGACAGGACGACGACGACCAGGGCCGCACAATCCGCGACCTTGACGGAACCGCTGCATCAACTTGATCGCAAAGCTTGGGCTGACACCGTAAAGGCGTGCCGCTGATCGGCACGAGTGACCGGCAATAACGTAAGAAAAAATACGCTCCCGCAAATCCATCGAAATGACTGATGACATAATCCCGGTCTCCAAAATAAAAACAGGGAATCATGCTTCGTAGAAATCTCAAAACCGATTCCGACTAAACGGAACCCGCTCTAGGGATATATTTTGCCCTATTTGCCCTCACGATCTTGGCTAAGGATAAGTGGGAAGAATCAGAAACTCATCCGGCAGTGCAAGACCGGATTGATGCAGTTTGCTCCATCATGTCCTCAAATAAGTCTGAAATAGCAGATGCTATGGCACACACGTCTTTTGCGGTTCTGCGCACACTGTGGCCAAATGCTCCTGGCGTGTTTCTTTAAAACCACGACATCACACCGTCTATCTGAATACGCAGTTTTTCGCTCCCGCATGATTCCATAGTGATTCCAGTGGCCCATTTTAGCACGCACCCCAAGAATCAAAAAAGCCCCTAACTCATTGAGTTAAGGGCTTTTATTTGGTTGCGGGAGTAGGATTTGAACCTACGACCTTCAGGTTATGAGCCTGACGAGCTACCGGGCTGCTCCACCCCGCGGTAATTGGGTGGGTTGTTAGTCAGAGTGTGTGTTTGGCGTAACCTGGTTTGTGTTCCGGTATCTGATTTGAGTTTGTGATTTTGGGATGACTGTTCATCGAAGGCCTGGCAGCGACCTACTCTCCCGCGGCTTAAGCCGAAGTACCATTGGCGCTGGGGGCTTTCACTTCCGAGTTCGGGATGGGATCGGGTGGATCTTCCCCCGCCATAGCCACCAGGCCGTCGATGAACAGCCGGATCAGATTGAAGCGCGTTTTGTGTGCAGCCTTCGTTGAGGAGGGCTGCGGCGTGATTTTGGTTTTAAATATCAGGTTTATTTGCTGATGAGCGTGGCTTTGTTCAAGCCAGTCTCAGCATGGGAGGGAGTTTTCACTCTCTCCGGATCACCCTGAATAGTTTCAGGAGATGTTGTTTGTGTACAGGACCAAGAACTTTTTTGGTGCTGTTCGTTATACAACGCGCAGCATTGGTTCTTACCGCTGGATGCGGCAAGGATTGGAAGCCAATCGAACGATTAGTACTGCTCAGCTTCGCACGTTACCGCGCTTCCACATGCAGCCTATCGACGTGGTGGTCTTCCACGGTTCTCAGCGAGACCTGGTTTTGAGGGGGGCTTCCCGCTTAGATGCCTTCAGCGGTTATCCTGTCCATACATAGCTACCCTGCTGTGCCACTGGCGTGACAACAGGTCCACCAGAGGTATGTCCATCCCGGTCCTCTCGTACTAGGGACAGCTCCTCTCAAGTCTCGTACACCCACGGCAGATAGGGACCGAACTGTCTCACGACGTTCTAAACCCAGCTCACGTACCTCTTTAAATGGCGAACAGCCATACCCTTGGGACCTGCTCCAGCCCCAGGATGAGATGAGCCGACATCGAGGTGCCAAACACCCCCGTCGATGTGGACTCTTGGGGGGTATCAGCCTGTTATCCCCGGAGTACCTTTTATCCGTTGAGCGATGGCCCTTCCACGCGGGACCACCGGATCACTATGACCGACTTTCGTCTCTGCTCGGCCTGTCGGCCTCACAGTCAGGCGGGCTTATGCCATTGCACTCGTCGAACGATTTCCGACCGTTCTGAGCCCACCATCGCGCGCCTCCGTTACTCTTTGGGAGGCGACCGCCCCAGTCAAACTACCCACCACGCAGGGTCCCGGACCCGGTTTCACGGGCCGCGGTTAGACAACAAAAGCATCAAGGGCGGTATTTCAAGGATGGCTCCATAAAGACTGGCGTCCCTACTTCAAAGCCTCCCGCCTATCCTACACATGCTGGTTCTATTGCCACTGCGAAGCTATAGTAAAGGTTCACGGGGTCTTTCCGTCTAACCGCGGGTACTCCGCATCTTCACGGAGAATTCAATTTCGCTGAGTCTGCGTTGGAGACAGTGGGGCAGTCGTTACGCCATTCGTGCAGGTCGGAACTTACCCGACAAGGAATTTCGCTACCTTAGGACCGTTATAGTTACGGCCGCCGTTTACCGGGGCTTCAATTCGGCGCTCTCACACCTCCTTTTAACCTTCCGGCACCGGGCAGGCGTCAGACCCTATACGTCGCCTTACGGCTTCGCAGAGCCCTATGTTTTTAGTAAACAGTCGCCACCCCCTGGTCTGTGCCACCCCCCTCTGGTTGCCCAAAGAGAGGTCTCCCTTCTCGCGAACTTACGGGAGTATTTTGCCGAGTTCCTTCAACGCAGTTCTCTCAAGCGCCTTGGTATGCTCTACCATCCCACCTGTGTCGGTTTGGGGTACGGTCTTGCCTCTGGGCTATTTCCTGGAACAGCTTCACTGCCCCCCCAATCCAATAAGGGGAGACAATCACCACCATTCGTCAACTCCAGAGAGGCCCAGGAATATTAACCTGGTTCCCATCGCCTACGACTTTCGTCCTCGGCTTAGGGGCCGGCTTACCCTGCGCAGATTAGCTTTACGCAGGAACCCTTGGGATTTCGGCGAGAGTGTTTCTCACACTCTTTATCGCTACTCATGTCAGCATTCTCACTTCCGATACCTCCAGGACCCCTCACGGGTATCCCTTCACAGGCCTACGGAACGCTCCGCTACCACTCCAGTAAACTGGAATCCGCAGCTTCGGTGTACGGCTTGAGCCCCGGTACATCTTCGGCGCAGGACGGCTTAATTAGACCAGTGAGCTATTACGCTTTCTT
>OY829843.1:2190000-3212500 GCA_963691885.1 Alphaproteobacteria bacterium | reverse complement strand
AATCATATGCTGACGCAGGGCGGAATTCAGACCATCCGCCGCAATCAGCGCCACACCGAAGAGCCAGGTTCCATCTTCCAGTTCTACGCGAACCCCGGAACCTTCGTTTTTATAGGCAATAGCCCGGTGCCGGGTTCTAAGCTCAACCAGCGGGTTTTCCTCACACTCTTTCAACAGAATCCCGTGCAGATCAGCCCGGTGCACCACCGCATAGGGATTGCCGAAATGCGATCGAAACGGGTCATCCAGGGGAATATGGCAAATTTCCGTTCCCTGAACCGCATCCATGAGCCTCAACTGATCAATATAGACAGCCGTGCTTCGCGCCGCATCACCGACACCCAATTGATCGAAGCATTTAAACGCGTTTGGCGCGATCTGGATGCCAGCCCCGATTTCCCCGAACTTGGACGCTTGCTCCAGGACCAGAACGGGTATCTGTTTTTGCGCCAGGGCCAGCGCCGCTGCCAGTCCCCCAATCCCGCCGCCGGCGATGATGATCGCGTTCTGAAACTCTCTCATGCAGCCCTCAAACCTTATCTACTTGACCCGGCATTGATCGATCCAGAATGGCTATGAGCGCTCCGAACTTCAAACAGAAATGCCCGTTTTATCGGGTCAGACTTGATAATGAAAATTAGCAATATATGTCATTCAGTAGCTCTTCCCGATCACCTCTTACGGCTCCACGGCAGGCCTCATGGAAAGATCAATTCGCAGCCAAAACAACGCCAGAGACCTATGAAGTCGACCCTTAGCTATTAGGAGGGTTTGCCGAAAACCCGCACCTTACCTGTCAGAAAGCAGATAGATCCTGTTGAGCTGCCAAGACCAATAATTCCGTATATTCAGTTGATCACGGTATTTTGGGACAAAAGGGATTACCGGTTTGATCTCGTCGGCGCCAAGCCGCGCTCCAGATTTCAGAAAAACCCAATCGGATTGAACGCCAGTGAATTCCACCCGCCCGCCTATCTTGAATATCTATTCCGGCATATCGAGTTGATGAATGACGTGAAAAAGCCGGTATATTCAGAAAGCCGACTTCACGACAATGCGGATTTGATGGTGCGGGGACGACGGGTCTTTACCCCTTTTTTAGATGGCATCTCAGATTCTGTGTCAGCATGTCTCATTGTATCATGTCATACACTTGAAGACAGGAAAGGGAACTGGCCGCCCGTTGTGGTCACCGCTGATAGTTTTGAGACTGTATGGGACGATGTCCTTAAAGGCATCCAGCCTCAGGCCAAAGAAACTGTGCTTTCCTGACACAATGTACTGCCCCGTTTGTAGTAGTCCCTGAATTTTTCCAATCCAATCGTGCTGCCACAGAGAATAACACCGGTCTTCCGACCGGCGATCAGAGGGGCTGCAGGCCCCATCGCAGCGGCCGTGGCGGCGGCGGCGGCGGGTTCCGCCGCAAGTTTCAGGGTATCATAAAGAAGGGCCATTGCCTTCAGCATCTCGTCATCTTCAATCAGGACAATTTCATCTACGTTCTTTCGTGCCAGGCTAAAGGAATAGGGCAAGGCCATTGGCGCCCCCAGAGAATCGGCAATCGTGTTGACGCGATCAAGCGTGACCGGCTCCCCAGCCTTAAAACTGTCGGTCATTGAGGTTGCGCCTGTCGGTTCAACGCCAATCACAAGACAATCCGGGTTTATCAGTTTGATCGCCTGTGCCATTCCGGCAATCAAGCCGCCGCCGCCAATCGGTATGATGACCGCTTCAAGATCGGGCACAGCCCGCATGAATTCCAACCCGCATGTCGCCGTCCCCAGAGCCGTCAGATAGCCCTCAAATGGATGGATCATCACCCGGCCTTCTTCCTGCCGAATGCGATCCACCGTCTCAAACGCGGCATGCACATCCGGTTCCTGCACAACCTCTGCGCCCAGATCCAGGCACCCCTGAACCCGGACGGGATCGGCAGATTGCATCATGACAACCTTGGCATGGACCCCGCTTTGCCGCGCCGCCCAAGCCGTTGCCAGCGCATGATTGCCGGCACTGACAGCCGTCACGCCAGCCTTGCGCTGTTCAGGATCCAAGGCATCTACATTGAGCAGAGCGCCTCTCGCCTTAAACGAACCGGCATTCTGAAAGAGTTCCAGCTTTGCGTGAACCGATGTGCCCGCCGGGAAAAGACGGTTCAACCGGTCATGTGACAGCGCGACAACCGGCGTTTCGACAATCCGCCCTGTCAGCCGTTTATGGGCATCTTCAATCTCAGCAAGGCTCGGGAAGGCGTCGGTCATTGGCTGACTCTCTCAGTTCAGTGAAATCATGTTGAATGTGCCACTCTATTGCGGGATCACCAAACACCCAACTGCCGCAGCTCGGCTGCAAGGCTTGAAGGCATTTGACCGTCTTTCGTGTCGTCACCCAGATCCGGTGGGGCCTCGTCAGGCTTCAGGTATCGCCAACCCTGAAACGGGCGATGCGGCCAGGGATCGGTCAGGATCAATTGCGGTTCCAGAACAAGACGACATTTCGGCTTTGAACCGGGCTCCTCCCCTGGCCATTCTTCAAAGGCCAGAATTTTTTGCCGAACCCGCATCACGCCTTTGATGATCCAGTAGAGCGAACCGCCATCCAGTACTTCATCCATACGGCGGGGCCACATTCGTGTCACATGACCTATGCTGCCACGCTGACGCAGGCGTTGATCCTGCCAGACTTGCAGGTTTTCGACGCTTTCCGCGCCAACACAGAGCTTTCTAATATGCAGGGCCATGAACCAACATGGGGTTGGATTCGGGGGCAATACAAGGGGCCGGCATCAAATTCATATCCCAGGGTCAAGCGGCGTCTTTGGCCGCCAGCGCGCGGGACACACGAGAGGCAGGCGGCCTGCCAATCACAGTCGATATGAACCGCCCGGCCGCCAGAACCTTGTCAAAATCAACACCGGTTTCAACACCTGATCCACGCAGCATGAAGAGGACCTCCTCTGTTGCCACATTGCCAGTAGCCCCTTTCGCATAAGGACAGCCGCCCAGACCGGCGACCGATGAGTCCAGGGCCGCCACCCCCATATCAAGGGAGGCATAAAGATTGGCCAGGGCCTGTCCATAGGTGTCGTGATAATGGACACCGATCTCTTCAATCGGGATATAGACCGCCACGGCCTCAATCATCTTGCGGGCCGCCTCCGGCGTACCAACGCCAATCGTGTCCCCCAGCGAGACCTCGTAACAGCCCATTGATTTCAGTTCCCGTGCAATCTCCGCCACAGCGACCGGATCTACATCCCCTTCATAAGGACAGCCCAAGACACAGGAAATGTAGCCCCGAACTTTGACCCCTTCATCAAGGGCACGGTCAACAACGGGTCGAAACACGTCCAGGCTTTCTGCGATCGTCTTGTTGATGTTCCGTTTGGAAAAACTCTCGGACGCGGCGCCGAAAATCGCCACTTCTTCCGCCCCGGCGGCCAGGGCCCCGTCCAGACCCCTCATGTTGGGGGTCAACACCGGATAGGAAACGCCATCCACGCGCTGTATGCCGGTCATCACCTCAGCGGAGTCGGCCATCTGCGGCACCCATTTGGGGGAAACGAAACTGCCCGCCTCAACCGAGGGCAGGCCGCTATTTGACAGCATGTCGATCAAGGCGATTTTATCATCCGTGGTGACCAACGCCTTTTCGTTTTGCAACCCGTCACGGGGGCCAACTTCCACAATCTTCACATAGTCAGGCAGGGCCATTCCAAAACCGCTCCTCAAACATCTCTATCTTAGTCGGCGTCTTCAATGGCGATCAGATCGACGCCTTCATCAACTTGATCCCCTTTATTAAAGAAGACTTCCGACACAACACCATCCATCGGGGCCGTGATGGTATGTTCCATCTTCATAGCCTCGAGAACAAGCAGGCTCGCCCCCTTTTCCACCTGCTGTCCCGCCTTAACAAATACCTGGGTTACTTTGCCCGGCATCGGGGAGAGAGTTCGGCCCGATTGATCCTCGCTGGCCTCTGACCCTGCCAGAAGATCAACATGATCAATGACGAGCGTTCTGGTCGGCGTAATAACAGATCGCTTGCCACCATCCGAGACCACCACGCCCTGCGCCCGTCTTCCGTCCACCTCCGCGCGGACCCGACCATCTTCAACATCAACTGACCGGACTTGATACAACTGATCCCGCAACGTGAGGTCATAACCGAAATCTGTATACTGACAACGGATGGTTATGTCTTCACCCTCTGCCCGAAAGCCCACCATGCTGTAGGATCGATCGTTCAACCGCCAGCCTTGCAATGCAAACCAGGGAGAGGATGCATCACCAGAGGCCGCCGCCTGTTCGTGCCGAGCCGCCTCCCAACCCTGCAGTTCGGCAATGGCGGCCAGAAGGATAATGGTCGCATCCACGGGCCCATCTGGAGCGAGCAGGTCTTCCCCCCGACGCTCAATCAGGCCGGTATCCACTATGCCGGCAGCAAAATCCGGGTCGCGGCAAAGCGCATGAAGAAAGTCCCGATTGCTGGCCAATCCAGCCAATTCCGTCTGTTCCAGAACCCGTCTCAATTGGGTCAGGGCAAGCGCCCGCGTAGGTCCATGCACGATCAGTTTTGCGATCATCGGGTCGTAATGAACCGTGACCTCATCCCCTTCGATAATCCCGGAATCGATCCGGACAGCCTCGGACGGTGTCGGAGTTCGATACCGCAGCAATTGCCCCGTTGATGGCAGAAAACCGTTGGCTGGTTCCTCGGCATAAAGCCGCGCCTCAAACGCGTGTCCCTTCAAAGGGATGTCCGCCTGCCCCATGGGAAGCGGCTGACCCGAGGCGACCCTTAACTGCCATTCAACCAGATCCTGACCCGTCACCATTTCTGTGACCGGATGTTCCACCTGCAGGCGCGTGTTCATTTCCATAAAGAAGAAATCGCCCGGTGACCCATCAGGATCAGACGAGGCAATGAACTCTACTGTTCCGGCACCGACATAGCCGATCGCCTTTGCCGCAGCGATCGCCGCTTTACCCATCGCCTCCCGCATCTCGATCGGGAATAAAGGGGCAGGGCTTTCTTCAATCACTTTTTGATGGCGTCGCTGAAGGGAACAATCCCGTTCGTAGAGATGAACAGCATTCCCTTGGCTGTCGGCAAAGACCTGAATTTCAATATGACGCGGACGGGTCACGAACCGCTCAATCAGGACGTGGTCATCACCGAAACTGTTCAATGCTTCCCGCTTGCAGGATTGTAATGCAGCGGCAAACTCGGCTGGCTCATGAACAAGGCGCATCCCCTTGCCGCCACCACCACTCGACGCCTTGATCAGGACGGGATAGCCGACTGCGTCTGCCTGCGCCGCCAAATGTTCCGGGTCCTGTTCATCGCCGTGATAACCGGGAACAAGCGGGACACCCGCCTTGCCCATGATTGCCTTGGCACCCGACTTTGACCCCATCGACCGGATCGCGTCACCGGGTGGCCCGATGAAGACAATGTCATTGGACTGGCAGGCATCGGCGAAATGAGCGTTTTCAGACAGAAAGCCATAACCGGGATGGATCGCCTCTGCCCCGGTGCTCTTCGCCGCTTCAATAATGCGATCGGCACGAAGATAACTGTCCTTGGCCGCTGCTTCCCCGATCAGGACGGCTTCATCGGCCAGTTTGACATGCTGCGCGTGACGGTCGGCCTCTGAAAACACGGCAACAGTTCGGATACCCAATTTCCGTGCCGTTCGTATGACGCGGCAGGCAATCTCACCACGGTTTGCAATCAGTATCGTGTCGAACATCGGACAGGCTATTCCTGAATCCAGGCTGGTTTCCGTTTTTCAAGGAAAGCGGCGACGCCTTCCTTCCCTTCATCCGTCGCACGAACACGGGCGATCCGCTGTGCGGTGTCCTTCAGAACGTCCCAGGTCCAGGGACGATCCACGGCAAAAACCAGCTCCTTCGCCTCGGTGACGGCATTCGGCCCGTTACCCAAAATCGACGTGCAGATCTTCTCAGCCATGGATTCCAGATCTTCAACCGACTTCACCAGTTCGTGGACGAGGCCGATCCGATGGGCCTCCTGCGCGTCAAAGCGCTCCGCGGTCACGAAATAGCGCCGTGCCGACCGTGCACCGATTGCGGCGACGACATAGGGCGAAATGGCGGACGGGATAATCCCCAGTTTTACTTCGGAAAGGGAAAATGTCGCGGCATCAACCGACACTACAATGTCGCAGCAAGATGCCAGGCCAACACCACCGCCGAAGGTTGCCCCCTGTATAAGGGCGATAACGGGCTTGGAGCAGGTGTTCATCACTTGCATCAGATTGGCCAGCGCCTCTGCATCGGACAGGTTCTCTTCCTTGGAATTGGCCGCCATCCGCTTCATCCAGTTGAGATCGGCACCGGCTGAAAAACTCTTTCCCTCCGATCTCAGAACCACCACGCGCGTCGATGCGTCTCCGCTCAACAGCATGAAAGCCCCGGTCAGGCCGCGGATAAGTTCGTCATCAAAAACGTTATGTTTGGCCGGGTTGCTGAGGATGACTTCAGAAACTGCACCACCGCCATAATCGGCCTTGCGAACACGGTACTTTCTCTCTGCCTGATCTTCTGACATGGATAAATCCTCTACATACGGAACACGCCAAACTGCGTGTCTTCTATCGGTTGGTTCAAACTGGCGGAAATCGACAGGCCCAGAACATTTCGCGTTTCGCGTGGATCGATAACGCCATCATCCCACAAACGGGCGGACGCATAGTACGGATGACCTCCTGTTTCATATTGTTCACGGACCGGGGCCATAAAGGCCTCTCTTTCCTCCTCGCTCCAGCTCTGCCCCTTTCTGGCCAGACCGTCTTCGCGAACGGTCGCCAGAACATTGGCAGCCTGTTCCCCGCCCATCACAGAGATACGTGCATTCGGCCACATGAACATCATTCTCGGCGCGAAGGCACGACCGCACATCCCATAATTTCCAGCGCCGAAAGATCCACCAATGATGACAGTGAATTTAGGCACCTTTGTCGTCGCAACGGCTGTCACCAATTTCGCCCCATCCTTGGCAATACCGCCGGCCTCATATTTCTGGCCAACCATGAAACCGGTAATATTCTGCAGGAAGACCAATGGGATCTTTCGCTGGGAACACAGTTCAACGAAATGCGCGCCTTTCAGTGACGACTCAGAAAACAAGATGCCGTTATTCGCGATAATTCCAACCGGGTAACCCCAGATATGGGCAAAGCCGCAGACGAGACTGGTCCCGTAAAGCTGCTTGAATTCGTCGAATTCCGAACCATCGACAATTCGTCCAATAACCTCGCGGACATCATAGGGTTTTCTTGCATCACGCGGGACAATGCCCAGCAGGTCTTCCGAGTCCAGAACCGGTGCCTGGACCGGCCTCGTCACTGGCCCGTCAGGTTTGCGGCGATTGAGGTTGCCAACAATGTTCCTTGCAATGGAAAGCGCATGGGCATCACTGTCAGCCATATGATCGGTGACGCCAGAAATCCGTGAATGCGTGTCGGCGCCGCCCAGATCCTCAGCGCTGACGACTTCACCTGTCGCCGCCTTCACAAGGGGTGGCCCCGCCAGAAAGATCGTTCCCTGATTGCGAACAATAATGCTTTCATCAGACATGGCCGGGACATAGGCCCCACCCGCCGTGCAAGACCCCATCACTGCGGCGATCTGTGGAATCGCCTTGGCGGACATATTTGCCTGATTAAAGAAGATACGCCCAAAGTGATCCCGGTCGGGAAAGACCTCATCCTGATTAGGCAAGTTCGCCCCGCCCGAATCCACCAGATAGATGCAGGGGAGATTGTTTTGCTCTGCGATTTCCTGCGCCCTTAGATGTTTTTTTACCGTCAACGGGTAATATGTGCCGCCTTTTACCGTTGCATCATTGGCAATCACAACACATTCGCGCCCACGTACCTGCCCAATGCCCGTAATGATCCCTGCAGAGGGCACAAAGTCATCATAAACATCCTGCGCGGCGAGCTGGGAAAATTCCAAGAATGGAGAACCGGGGTCCAGCAGCGTGCGGACCCTATCGCGAGGCAGCAATTTTCCACGACCAACATGCCGTTCGCGGGCAATCTCGCCACCACCAAGTTTTACTTCGGCAATTCGGGCTGCTAGATCATCGAGCAAAGCTGAATACGCTTTCGCGTTCTCTCGCGCGTCTTCACTTCTAGCATTAAAACCAGATTTCAGTATTGTCACCGCTACGCCCTACCATCCACCAGTTTTGATCCATTGACTAAGCTGATCCATGTGATCCATGCCCCAGAACGGCTCATCACCGTAAACGAAGTAAGGTGACCCAAACACGCCCCGATCCAGTGCCGCATCGACCTCTTCCCGAAGACGTGTCTTGATCGTGTCTTCCTTCATCCCTGCCAGAACGGCATCGCCATCCATTCCGATACCCGCCGCGATATCCGCCACCATTTGTGGTTTCCCGAAATCGCCACCCTTCGCAAAGGCCTCACGATACAGGGCATGGATCAACTCAACCCGTTTTTCGGGTTGGTGCTCTTCAGCCCAGAAGGTTGCCCGGCATGCGGAAATCGGCATCAAAGGAAAACCCGGCGGCATCTTGAACGGGATGTTATGTAGGCGTGCAGCACGCAGGACATCGCGTTTCGCGTATTCACCTTTCAAGGGGACTGACAACAGAGGCTGTGTCCCGGCACGTTTGAAAACCGCCCCCATCAAGAAAGGCTTCCAGACGATTTCAACATCATGATCCCGTGCGAAATCCTCAATCAGCTCAGAGGCCAGATACCCATAGGGAGACGAGTATTCAAAATAGAACTCAATCGGTTTTTTTGTCATTTTTATCCTCTTGGTTGATCGCCCGAACAGACGGGGCCTTTCTGTGCCAATCAGCTTTTCTAGGCTGCAAGGGCGCGGGCAATCACGAGTTTCTGGATGTCACTCGTTCCCTCATAGATTTTGGTCACACGGACATCACGGCAGATCTGTTCAACGGGATAGTCACTGAGATATCCGGCGCCACCGAAAGTTTGCAACGCATCCGAGCACACCTGCTCCGCCATCTCGCTGGCAAACAGTTTTGCCATACTGGCCTCTTTAAGGCAGGGTGCCCCGCTGTCCCGAAGGGCCGCAGCATGCATTACGCCTTGTCGGGCCACATGAACCCTGGTCGCCGCATCCGCCAACCGAAAGCCAACAGCCTGATGATCCATGATCGGCTGTCCCATGGAGGTGCGATCCTTTGCGAATCCAATTGCGTGGTCGACCGCCGCCTGTGCCATGCCAACAGCCTGGGCCGCGATCCCGATGCGCCCCCCTTCGAGATTGCTGAGCGCGATCCGATATCCCTGCCCTTCTTCCCCAAGCAGAAGATCAGGGGTGAGTTCCATTTCCTCAAAGATGATCTGGCAGGTGTCGGACGCTTTCTGACCCAGCTTCTTCTCGACCGACGCAACTGTATAGCCCGGCAAATCCGTCGGAACGACGAATGCTGATATCCCCTTTTTACCAGCATCCGGATCCGTCACGGCAAAAACGATTGCGGTGTCAGCCTGACTGCCGGATGTGATGTATTGCTTGGTGCCTTTCAGGACCCATTTATTGCCGGATTTACGCGCCGTGGTTTTGAGGGCCGACGCATCCGACCCGGCGTGAGGTTCCGTCAGACAGAAAGCGCCCAGCATTTCCCCCCGCGCAAGAGGGCGGACGAAGCGATCCTTTTGCGCATCGGTCCCGTATTTCAGGATCGGCATATACCCGACGGAATTATGCACCGACATGATCGTCGAACAGGACCCATCGCCCCAGGCAATCTGCTCCAGCGCAGCGGCGTAGGAAACATTGTCGGACCCTGCGCCGTCATATTCCACCGGGGCCAACATGCCCATCAGGCCCAATTCACCCATTTGACGAACAGCATCTTTCGGGAACGCACTTTCCCTGTCCCACGTGGCACTGTTCGGGCGCAGCTCATTGGCTGCAAAATCCCTTGCCATCGCGACGATCATTTCCTGTTCTTCATTCAGAAGCATGGTTCCCTCCCAGGGGCAGGCGTTGCTTTTTCTACCGCCTCACCAGTTGAACGTACCACCGTCATAATTAAAGAAGGTGCCGGAGGTAGCGTCATCCAACCCATCCATAACCGCCTTCATGCCGGTTGCACTTTCCAGCACATCAATCGCAGCCGTTGGACCACCCATATCAGTTCGGACCCATCCCGGATGCAGCATTGCGGTCCTGATGCCCTGAGGACGCACCCGATTGGTAAAGATGGAGACCGCCATGTTCAGCGCCGTCTTGGACGAGCGATAGGCATAGGCGTTGTCGGCTGCTTCACCCAACTCATCAATGGACCCCATCCGCGAGGTGGTGAAGGCCATTTTGCGATGCTCGGATGCCGCAACGTTGGACGCAAATGCAGAGGCGATCAGCATCGGCGCAACCGAGTTGATCAAAAAGGTCTCACCCCAGTTCTCGAAGGTCATTTCAGAAAGCGACAGTCCTTTGTCGAGATAGACACCGGCATTGTTCCACAACAGATCAATCGGCATGTCACCCAATTCGGCTTTCAATGCATCGATACTCGACTGGCTGGCGACATCAAGGGCCAGCACACGATCCGCGTTGACATCAGCACCATCTGGATTGCGACCCGTTACCAGTACTGTCCAGCCGTCATTCTTGTATTGATTGGCCAGCTCGCGTCCGATGCCGCGCGTACCACCAGTGATCAAAATTGTGGACATGATTTCAGTTTCCTCAGTCAATGATTTCAAAATGGGTTTCAACCGGATTGCCGGCATTCACCGGCACCATATCCTGCGGGCAGGCCGACATTGCGACGATGCAGTCCATCTCGGCCCGCAGAGTTACATAATCACCGGGTTTCGAGACAGGGGGCAGCCAACCGCACTCATTGTCAGCACCAACCGGTATATTCATCCACATGTTCAAAGGGGCCGGTGTACGTGGAATCTTCAAACCCAGAGCGGCCATCGCCGCATGCAGATTGTCATGGCAATTCTCGTGATAGTCCTCGACCCCCAACTGCCGATACCGGATGATGTCACAGGCGGCCATCAAGGTATCGTGGATACCCGGCGAGGTATCTTCTTCAAAGATCATCATCGGGTTGCGCAAGTTGGAAAACAAAGGTTCCCCAAGTTTGGGAAATATGCTGCTCAGTTTTTGGCGCAGATGTTCCATCGACATGTATTCATCCAGATTTTCTGCGTTGAAAATCCAGGTATCGACAACCTGATGCCCATGGGTGTTTATCATGCGAATAGCCTGTCCCTTATTCACACGAACCGCGTTGCCGCCCCGGGCCGGTACCAGCTGTAATTCACCCATCGTTGTTCAAACCTTTCTATCCAAGTCCAGTAATCAGGCCGTTTCGGCAAACAGCTCACGACCAATCAGCATCCGGCGAATTTCTGATGTGCCTGCCCCGATTTCATAAAGCTTTGCATCCCGCAGCAGTCGGCCCGCCGGATAGTCGTTGATATAGCCGTTGCCACCCAGGCACTGGATCGCCTCCAGCGCCATCCAGGTCGCCTTTTCCGCCGCATAAAGAATGACACCGGCGGCATCCTTGCGGGTTGTTTCACCGCGATCGCAGGCCTGTGCCACCATGTAGACATATGACTTACAGGCATTCATCGTCGTATACATGTCGGCCAGTTTTCCCTGCATCAGCTGGAAAGTTCCGATCGGCTTTCCAAACTGGGTGCGCTCATGAAGATAGGGCACCACCACATCCATGCAGGCCTGCATCATGCCGGTCGGACCTGCCGCCAGCACCGCACGCTCATAATCCAGCCCGGACATCAGAACATTCACGCCGCGCCCGACGCCACCCAGCACGTTTTCTTCCGGCACTTCGCAATCTTCAAACACCAGCTCGCCCGTGTGACTGCCACGCATCCCCATCTTGTCGAGTTTCTGGGCGACCGAGAAACCCGGGAAGTCCTTCTCCACCAGAAAGGCCGTAATGCCTTTTGAACCGGCGTCAGGATCCGTCTTGGCATAGATTACCATGGTATCTGCGTCGGGTCCGTTGGTGATCCAGAACTTGCTGCCGTTCAGGACATAGCGATCGCCCTTTTTGTCCGCCCGCAAGCGCATGCTGACAACATCAGATCCCGCACCGGGTTCCGACATTGCCAGGGCACCCACATGTTCCCCACTGATCAGTTTGGGCAGATACCGGTGTTTCTGTTCCTCTGTCCCATTGCGTCTGATCTGGTTCACACAAAGGTTGGAATGAGCCCCGTAACTCAACCCGACAGAGGCGCTGGCCCGACTGATCTCTTCCATCGCGACCACGTGTTCGAGATAACCCATTCCCGCCCCGCCATATTCTTCTTCGACGGTTACACCAAGCACACCGATCGCGCCCATTTTTTCCCAAAGGTCCATCGGAAACTGATCGTCGCGATCAATGTCTGCGGCCCGCGGTGCGATTTCATCCGCCGCAAAACTGCGCACCGCATCGCGGATCATGTCGGCTGTTTCACCGAGATTGAAGTTCAAACTGGGGAAATCATTCGCGATCATTTTCTATCCCTTTGAATGATTGGGTTGTGGATGGTCCGGGGTGTCAGCAAGCACCATCAATGTACCCAGTGCTGTCGCACAATGGACCTCGGTTTGCTTTTCGCCAAGTGCTGATATAGCGAAGACATCTGCCTGACAGATCATCAGGCGACGTCCCGGCTTTACTACACGCGCCCGGCAAATCAGACGGTCGCCGCGACCCGGTGCTAAGATGTTTATCTTGTATTCAACGGTTAGAACAGAGTCTTCCGCCTTCATCAGTGTGAATGCCGCGTAGCCGCAGCCGTTATCCGCCAATGTTCCGATCAGGCCACCATGGATAAAGCCATGCTGCTGGGTAAGCTCTGGCCGCACCGGCACCTCGAGCGACACATATCCCGGCCCGACCTCAACCATCTCAACAAAACAATGGGCCATAAACGGCTGGCGAGCGAAACTGTCCCGGATGCGGTCCTCAAAATTTGGATCTGGCGCTTCAAACACCTGTTCAACTGTCGTTGCGTCAGACATTTTCAGGACTCTCGTTTTCCTGAAGCTCGGCAAGACGTTCCTGACTGGTCCGGCGCAATTGATCCAGTTCTGCCAGTGTCTCTTCCAGGTCCCGACGCTTCAGTTCCAACTCCGCCCGGCGTTCCTCAATCCGGGTCAGGAAAAGGCGCAACTGGCCCGCCTCACCCGGATCGGCGTCATACATGTCTACAATTTCGCGGATTTCGGCCAGAGTAAAACCCAATCGCTTGCCCCTGAGGATCAGCTTTAACCGCGTACGGCTGCGACGGCTGTACAGGCGGGTCGTCCCCTCCCGTGTCGGGTGCAACAGGCCCTCATCCTCATAAAAGCGGATCGTCCTGGTCGTCACACCAAACGCGTCTGCAAGATCCCGAATGCTGTAGGTTTCCATATCCTGGCCTGGAAGCTGTCCCTAGGTTTACCGATGTTTGGCCATGATATTTACGTTTACGTAAACGTCAACTGCAAAATTGGGCACGCATTTGGTGTAAATCATTAAAACATTGTCCCGAGCCGCGAAGAAGGCATTCATCTGTTGACTGGCGTGCCAAGACGGATTTCAGTTTTGATCAGCAAAACCAAAGCCGCATGGCCCGGACTTCGGTTCCGAGAACAGGGCGGCACAATCAGGAACAGAGGAAGGAAACAACATGACCCATTTTACCCGCTTGGCGAAGACAGCCGGTATCGCGATGATCGCGACAGGCCTGCTTGGTGCTGGCGCGATGGCCGAAACACGCATTACCTATAAGTCGGCCAAATCCACATCTTCCTACTATCAGATGGGGGTTCAGATTTCCGAAGCGATGAAGGCCGGATCGAATGGCGAGATCATCGTCACGGTGGAGGAAAGCCAGGGCTCCGTCCAGAACGTGATGGAAGTCAAGGCACGCGGTGGCGATTATGTTTTCACCACCCCACCGGTTCTGGTTCGCCTCGCCCAAGGCGGTAAAGCGATGTTCGAAGGCAAGAGCGATCCGAAATTCGACGAAATCCGCGCGCTTTTCCCGATCCCGTCACTCACCATGCATTTCGTGATGTCATCCGACAGCGGCGTTTCTGACTTCGCCGGCCTGGAGGGCAAGAAGCTGCTGATCGGCAAGGGCTCCTTCGGCGCGCGTGAAGGCGAAAAATATCTCGGCCTGTTTGGTCTTGAAGGCAAGGTCGAGCTCGCAAATGTTGAGCTTTCCAACGCTGTTGCAGCGCTGAAGAACGGCCAGATCGACGGATTTGTGACCGCCGGTTCCTGGCCCGCCCCCAACGTGATTGAGGCCGCAGCCTCCACTGGCGTGACTGTTCTTTCACTTAATGACGAGCAGATCAAAAAGACCAAACGCACCAAGCTGGTTATCCCGGCCGGAACCTATGCAGGCCAGCAGGGCGATATCACGACAACCTCCCTTCCCGTTGCCGCTTTCACGACAACAGCGATGAGCGATGACGCCGCTTATGCGCTGACCAAAACCTATTGGGAAGAAAAAGCAGAAATGGGCAAAGGGGCTGCATGGTGGAACGGTGTTGATGCTGGCCTGATGGCAAACATCACGACAAAAATCCATCCCGGCGCCGCACGCTATTACAAAGAGGCTGGCATCGCGCTGACCGACGCACAGTTGTAATGCCCCTCACTACGCCATAGAGACGATGCCGGGTTCAGCAATGGCCCGGCATCTCTTTTTCAGGCAGAGTTTTTATGCAAAGCGATTTTTCTTCCCGACATCCCGGTCTGCGCCTGCTCTGGTTTGTTCTGGCCGCTGTCACCGTTGCCTTCCATCTGGGCCTGATCTTTCAGGGGCTCGTTCCAAACCTGATCAGCCGCCCCCTGCATATGGCGCTTGCCCTACCCTGGATCCTCGTCTTTGCAGCGACAACGGGTTTTCAGCGTATTTCGGGGCTGGTCCTGACGCTGGCGGGTGCAGGTTCCTGTATATGGATCGCATTTTCCCATGACATCCTATCGGATCAGTATGGCTTCCTGGAAGAGGAGTTTCAGGTCGTCATTGCCGCCACCCTCCTGCTGGTGACGCTGGAGGCCGCGCGCCGCGCCATCGGCTGGCCGCTGCCCCTGGTTGCCGCCTGTGCCCTGCTCTACGGGCTCTTCGGTCAGCACATTCCCGGCGAATTTGGCCATTCCGGCACACCGCTGGCCAGTTTTCTGGGCACACTCACCATCGCGGAAGGCGGCCTCTGGGGCAGCCTGACCGGGGTATCCGTCGGCATCGTTGCAATCTTCGTTATCTTCGGTGCGGTCCTGAACGCAGGCGAAGCCGGTCAGGGATTTATGAATGTCGCTTCAGCGGCCGCCGGTCACCTGAAGGGCGGCGCGGCAAAAGTATCGGTCCTGTCTTCCGCCCTGTTCGGCTCCATTTCAGGGTCAGCATCGGCCAATGTCGCGTCGACCGGCGCAATCACCCTGCCCGCGATGACACGGCTCGGCTACCCCAAAAGGCTGGCGGCAGCGGTGGAGGCGGTTGCCTCATCCGGTGGTCAGATCATGCCCCCCCTGATGGGGGCCGGGGCCTTTGTCATGGTTGAGCTGACAGGCGTTCCCTATACGGGGATTATGGCAGCGGCAATTCTGCCCGCCCTGCTTTTCTTCATGGCGGTCTGGTTTGGCATCAATGCTTTTGCCAAGAACCATGACCTGAGGGCACTGGGTGCGGATGAGCGCCCGGCGCGACGGGACCTGTTGATCACCGCCAGCTTTTTCATGATCCCTTTCACTGTCCTTCTATGGTTCATGTTCGCGGTTTCGGTTACACCCCAATATGCCGCCTGCATGGCGATCATCGCCGGCGCAGCCCTCCTCTTTATCACACGGGATCTCGGCTTTGATCTGAAACAGACGCTGGCCCGGTTTGAAAATGCCTTCATCAATGCGGGCCGACAGGTCGCGATGATCGCCTCCATCATCCTTTGCGCCTCTATCATCATCGGGGTTCTGTCGATCACCGGGCTGGGCGTGAAAATCACATCGCTCATCCTCAGCGGGTCGGGTGGCCTTCTATGGCCATCCTTGTTGCTAACGGCCTTTGCCTGCCTCGTGCTGGGTATGGAGGTGCCAACAACCGCCGCTTACGTGATCTGCGTTTCGGTGGCGGGGCCAGCGCTGATGAAACTGGGACTGGAACCCCTGCAGGCGCATATGTTTGTCTTTTGGTATGCGCTGCTTTCCACGATTACCCCGCCGGTCTGCGGGGCCGTGTTCATCTCATCAGGCATGATCGGGGAAAACTGGCTGAAAGTCGCCGTGGCGGCGATGATGCTGGGGGTCGGCCTCTACTTCATCCCGCTTGGTATGATCGCCAATCCGGACCTTTTGACGCTTGCCAGCCAACCGGACCTGGCCCTCCTTGCCTTCGGTCAAATGGCGATTGGACTGGCCATGCTGTCCTACGGTTTGATTGCAAAAACCAATCCATTGCTGCGTCTAGGCCTGATCACCGGCGGTGTTCTTGTAATTTTCGCGCGGCTGTTCGTATAGGAAGCAAGTTGGAATGAGTGATCATTACAGCGCCATTTCAAACCTGACGGATCGGCTACGGCAGGCGATTGAGGATCAATCAGATGGTCCCTTTTCACCGACCACACGCCAACTTTCTGGCGTGGACGAATTTCATCTGCGGGGACCGCCAGCGACCGAGACACTGATCGACCTCCTGAACCGACAGGCTCATGACGCGGTATTGGATATCGGATCCGGGTTAGGTGGGCCCGCACGCCATTTTGCAGAGCGAACCGGTTGCAGGGTCACCGGGATCGACTTCACCCCCTCTTTCGTGGCGGCGGCCCAGGCAATGTCAGACTGGACCGGTTTACAGGATCGCACCCGTTTCCTCTGCGCCGACGCAACAAAACTACCGTTTGATGATGGCTCTTTTGACGCGGCCTATTCGATCCATGTCTCGATGAATATCGCGGACAAGGCTGCTATGTTCCGCGAGGCCCATCGCGTGCTACGTCCTGGCGGCCGGCTGCTGTTTTATGATGTGGTTGAGGGAACGCCAAAGACCCCTCTTTACCCGACACCCTGGGCCACGGCATCCGGTCAATCCCATTTGGTTCAAACCCGGACAATGATTGATGCCCTGCAAGAGGCTGGCTTCATTGTGGATCAGACGATCGACTGGACCGCATTAACGCTGGAGTGGTTTACGGAGATGGCGACCAAACCGCCACAGCCGCTCAACCTGTCACTCGTTATGGGTCCCGACTTTGGCAGGATGACCCGCAATTTACGCAGCAATCTGGAACGGGGAGAGATGCGGGTCGTTGTCTTCACAGCGGCCAAAGCTGGCTGACCTCATCTCTCCCAAGGCGGGATTGGTGTAAATTTCTCCACCAGATAGTCAATAAATGCCCGGGTCTTTGGCGAAAGATGCCTCGGATCGGGATAGACCGCGTGGACAGGTGACAGTTCGTCCTCAAGGAAATCCGGCAGCACCTCAACCAGGCGCCCGGCCTTCAGATCCTCACCGACCAGGAATTCCGCCGCGCGGGCGATACCAAGACCCGCGAGAAGAAGGTCATAAATGGTCTCCCCGTTATTCGCCAGAAGGTTGCCGGAGATCCTGATATTGGTCTTGCGCCCATCCGGCATGCGGAACGGCCATTCATTTAGATAGGGATGACCAGCGAAACCGAGGCAGTTGAAATGATGCAGATCATCCGGAACTTCAGGCATGCCAAACTTCTCGATAAACGAGGGTGCCGCGCAAATCCGGCGCCTGTTTTCCGCCAGCTTCCTTGCGACCATTGCCGAATTGCTGAGCTTCCCCTGCCGGATGGCAACATCAACACCCTCTTCGACCAGGTCAACGATACCGTCTGACAGCATGACTTCCAGGGTGACTTCCGGAAAACGATCGAGGAATTCTGGCAAAATCGGGGTCAATTGTGTTTCGCCAAATGCCACCCCACATGTCACCCTCAAGTGACCTCGCGGCGTGGTTTTGGAAAGGGAAACCGCCTGCTCCGCCTCGTCGATCTCTGCCAAAATGCGTTTTACCCGGTGATAAAAGGCGTCCCCCTCTTCGGTCAGGTTTAGGCGCCGTGTTGTTCTGGTAAGAAGGCGAACGCCCAGACGGTCTTCCAACCGGGTAATTTGTTTACTCACGGCAGAGGGGCTCAGGTTCAGGCTGCGGGCCGCTGAGGAAAATCCACCGGCATCAACCACGCGGGCAAAAACCTGCATCTCATTAATATTGTCCATGGCCTATAGCCTGCCTCTTTATCGCAAGAACCCGACGCTGCTCCCTTTGTTCTTGATGACATAAGGGCTTGAAGGAAGATTCCTTCTGGCGATCCAGGTTCGGTTTCTTGCGACTGTTTGCGGTTCCAACCCAATTGCAGCACCCCAGATCAACGAACATCAAAATACGGGGGCAGCACGCTCAGTTCTTCGTTTTTTGAATTTTTAGCACAATAAAGCCAAAAACAAAATCAATTCCGAACTTCAAGGGCACTAAAGCTAATTATGGTATCTAAATACCGGAAATATTAAATTTTTCTTTCATGGGCAGTAAACGAGCTATTTCAAACTCTATTAATTCCAAAATTTCACAAGTAATGTTATTTTTTAGGTCATTCTCAATCAAACGACACTGACTTACATTCATCCTCAACAAAACACCACCATATGTCACCACCGAGTTAACTTAATCGGCTAAAGCAGAAGCCGGTTCGCTTTGAAAGGAGCCAGTACCATGTCAAACGAAGCAAACATCATCGACGGTTACACCCACGAACAGATCGACGCCGCAATGCGTGCGGGCCGCGTTGAGCGCAGCGAAGCATTCCACGCAGGTCTGAAAGCGGTCGCTACCTTCTTCCGCAACGCATTTGCAAGTCACGAAGCACGCGATATCCCGGCAACGGGCCGCGCCGCTCTTTCCTGATCGTTCGGCCCAAAAGTGGCGGGTTTCAGTTTCCTCCCTGATGAAACCCGTCACCTCGGCCGGAACACCCCCCCGATGAAGGGTCATTCATCACTATCTGAACCACCCCTCCCTTGGTCAGATACCATTTCCTAACCCGTCTGGGCCTCGTTGAATTCAACGGGGCCCTTTTTTTGGAGTGATTGTGTTCGCTCAATCCGTATAAGACCGGGACACCGTGTAGCCTGCATTCTTCAGGTTTTCGATCATGGCGTTCAACTGCTCATCGTCGCGGGTTTCAATAGAGAAGTGGACAACAGCATCTTTTGCCGGTTCCAGCGAGAAAACCCGTTGATGCTGGACCTCAACAACATTGCCGCCGGCTTCAGCCACAAGGGCTGTGAGACGGGCCAATTCGCCCACCTGATCCAACAGGGCGATGCGCAGTCGAACAAGTCGGCCCTGCCGGACGAGATCCCGCATCAACACCTGGGCCAATAGGCGCTGATCAATATTGCCGCCACAGAGGACGAGCCCCACATGCTGATCCTTGAACTGACCCGGATGCTGCAGAATCGCCGCCAGTCCAGCGGCACCGGCCCCCTCGACAACCGACTTTTCCTGGGCCACCAGCATCGAAATCGCCTGCTCTATTCGGGTTTCAGACACCAGCAAAATTGTATCGACCAATCGACCGACGATTTCGCGGGTCATCATGCCAGGTTCTTTGACCGCAATCCCCTCTGCAATGGTTGACCCCTGCCCCTTGATCGTCTGCTGCTGAAGGACCTGTCGCATGGACGGAAACATTTCTGTTTGAACGCCCACGATGCGAATATTCGGGTTGATATGCCGTGCAGCGATAGCAATTCCGGAAATCAGGCCGCCCCCGCCGATCGGGACAACCAATGTGTCGATGTCGGGACAGGACGCAAGAAACTCCAGCGCAACGGTTCCCTGGCCCGCAATCACATGCGGGTCGTCATAGGGATGCACGAAATGAGCCCCCGTTTCATCGGCTAAAGAAAGCGCGTGTTCCCTCGATTCCGTTAGACTCTCCCCCTCAAGGACGACCGTTGCACCATGGGATCTGGTTGTTTCCGCTTTAATAACAGGCGTGGTTCGAGGCATCACGATTGTGGCCGGTATACCAAGACGCCCGGCGTGATAAGCAACACCTTGGGCGTGATTCCCGGCAGACATCGCAATCACACCGGCTTTGCGCTCCGCCTCTGTCAAATGGGATAGTTTGTTAAGCGCCCCCCGTTCCTTGAAGGATGCGGTATGCTGGCGATTTTCAAACTTAAGCGAAATCGTACAGCCCGTCAGCTGGGACAGCTTCGGAGAAGGACGCGCCTGGGTCAGTTTGATTTGCCCCTGCAGGACCTCGGCAGCAGCCTCAATATCCTGATAGCTGACAGTATCGCTCATGCTCGGGTTCGCCTGTTTGTGGACCCAACTCTATAGACCGTTCCGCCTCGCCATGGCCTCAGCAGTCTCGATATCATCGGGGTGGTTCATATTGAAGAATGGATCGAAAGGATCGGTCGAAAACGATACCGATGCAACCCGGAACCGCGCCGTCCAGCGATCGACCTTTCGGATGTCTTCCACCTCCAGCGCGTGACGCAGGTTCTCGTGCAGGGCACAGGGCCAGATTCCAATCACCGGGTGACGTCGCCCACCGGATTCTGCACAGGTCAGATCTGCCTCGTCTCGTGCGATCGGGGCCCAGAGCCGCTCGATGAGGTCTTTAGGCAAGAAAGGTCCATCGGTCGGTATCGTTGCGATATGGGTACAAGCGGGATGGTGTGCCGCCGCCCATTCCATCCCGGTCAACACGCCAGCCAGCGGACCGGCAAACCCTCCGACACTGTCCGGGATGACCGTCATGCCGTAACTGTCAAAACGTGATGTGTTCCCGTTGGCATTTAACACAATGGTTCCGACAGCCGGTTGAATACGGTCAATCACCCGCTGAAGCACCGATTTGCCGTCAATTTCAATGAGACATTTGTCCCCGCCGCCCATCCTTCGGGACTGCCCGCCGGCCAACAGAACGCCAACTATCTGATCATGGTCGATACTCACGCGACAGCACCCGGAACCGGACCGTCTCTCTCATAATCCCAGATATGAATGGCGTTGCGCCCGCCTTCCTTTGCGGCATAGAGCGCCTGGTCCGCAAGTTCGATGGTCGATTTTACGGGTTGATTGTAATCGAACTCGGCAATTCCAAACGAGGATGTGACTGTTAGAACCTTACCATCTCCAAGCGCGATCGGCTCGTCACAAAGCGCCAGGCGCAAACGGTTGAGAACGATCGCCGCCGATCCTGCATCCGCATTTGGCAGACAGATCAGAAACTCCTCACCGCCATACCGGTAGATCGTATCATAGGGGCGCAGATGCGACTGGAACCGCCCTGCCACACTGGCAAGCACTAGGTCACCCACACCATGCCCATAGGTATCGTTCACCGATTTGAAATGATCGATATCAGTGAGCGCCACGCATACTTTGCTGCCACTGCGACGCCCGCGATCAAATTCTATATCCAGTTCCTGCAGCATGGTTTGCCGGTTGTGTAACCCGGTCAGCGGATCAATCTGGGAGACAAGCTTGCGAAACGCATCTGCAATGCGGCCCGCCTGATCGTAAAACCGGTTCACCTGATTAATCAGGCTGTCATACTCCTGAGTAGAAATTGTTTCGCCGGACGCAGCACGCACGGCCAGCAGGCGAGCACGGTCGTGTACCTGCTGGTTGCGCTGCTCCAGATCCTGAAAGGCTGGCTGATCAACCAACCCGCCGTCACTTTTGCGACCCAAGATCCGGCCAATGACTGAGCGCTCATGGGAATCATTTGTGAACAGGCGTTGATCAGATGTCTTTCCACAAACGATGGCCCGATGCCAGACCTGCATGAAGTGCTGCATGTCTTCTTCAGCCTGTTCAACAAGATCGAGCATTTGGTTCGGCGAGTCAGATATCTCATCACCAGAGGTGGGACGCCCGACACCTCTCCTGTCTTCGCCATTATGGGTTTGGGATCCGGACATTTACATCGCCCCTTTGCGGCGAGATTTTTTGGCCTCCTCCGGAACCAGCGCCGGATCCATGTCGAATTCCAATCGCTCGGCCCCGGAAAGCGCTATGAAACGCTTACCCCGCGCCCGCCCGATCAATGTCAGCCCGGCCTGGCGCGCCAGATCCACACCCCACGCCGTGAAACCGGACCGGGAAACCAGTATCGGAATTTGCATCTGCACGGTCTTTATCACCATTTCAGAGGTCAAACGGCCCGTCGTATAGAACATTTTACCTCTCGGCGAAATTCCATGCATGAACATGTAGCCGGCAATCTTGTCGACCGCGTTGTGACGCCCGACATCCTCCATATACACCAATATATCCGACCCCTCTGCCATAACACAGCCATGAATGGCGCCGGCTTCGAGATACAGGCTTGGTGCCGTATTGATGCTGTGGGTCAGGTGATACAGGGAAGACGTTTTCAATCGCGCATCGGGATCAAGAACAACTTCGTCAAATTTCTCCATCAAATCCCCAAAAATGGTGCCTTGCGCGCAGCCTGAGGTCCGGACCTTCTTCTTCAGCTTTTCCTCATAGTCAGTCTGCCGTTCTGTCCGGACAATGATGGTTTCCAGATCTTCATCATAATCGATCGCCGTCACAACATCATCGGCGCGCAGCATGTTTTGGTTCAGCAAATAACCGACCGCCAGATAGTCTGGATGATCGCCAATCGTCATATTGGTCACAATTTCCTGGCTGTTCAGGTACAGAGTAAGCGGGCGCTCCATCACCACGCGCGTCTCGATCCGATTGCCGTCCTGATCGGTTCCGGGCACGGCCTCGGTCAAGCCAGCGGCTTTTGGGTCGGGCATGATAAGCGACCGGTCTCTTGACGCCCCTTCATCCGCAATATGTTTCATCCGAGTCATCCCGTTTTTGTCCGTGCGTGTGAATATGAAGATTTCAACACCTGTGTTCAACCTGGCAAACCCGATCAACACGCCCTGTTCAAAGAGCAAAAAACGTCCAGACACAGAGAGATTTTTGCATTTTGCTCTTGAAAAAACGGCTGTTACGGCAAACATCTAGCGCATGATAGACCCATTCGGACGCTCCATTAATTATCTCAGGATTTCAGTCACAGATCGCTGCGATTTCCGCTGCGTTTACTGCATGTCCGAGAACATGACCTTTCTGCCAAAGAACGAGGTGCTGAGCCTTGAGGAATTGGACAGGCTCTGTTCCGCCTTTGTCGATATGGGTGTCCGAAAACTGCGCCTTACCGGCGGAGAGCCTCTGGTCCGCCGCAACATCATGTGGTTGATTGAACGCCTTGGACGCCATCTGGAATCCGGCAAACTTGAGGAACTGACCCTCA
Source organism: Alphaproteobacteria bacterium (assembly GCA_963691885.1). Lineage (GTDB taxonomy): Bacteria > Pseudomonadota > Alphaproteobacteria > UBA8366 > Aestuariispiraceae. Next base: position 3,189,164 of record OY829843.1, on the reverse strand, counting down.
CAACGAATGGCAGTCAGCTGCGCCGTTATGCGAAGGACCTAGCAGCTGCCGGCGTCAAACGGGTCAATGTCTCCCTTGATACAATTGATCCCGAGAAATTCAATGCGATCACGCGTTGGGGTAAACTCGAGAAGGTGCTGGATGGCCTGGAAGCTGCGAAAGAGGCAGGGTTGGCGATCAAGATCAACTGTGTCGCGCTGAAGGGTGTCAACGACGGCGAACTGCACCAGCTTGTTGAATGGGCCGGTCGCGAAGGATACGACCTGACCTTCATCGAAGTCATGCCAATGGGGGAAATGGGCGACGTTGCAAGGCTGGACCAATACTGGCCCCTCTCAATGGTACGAGCGGAGCTGGCAAAACAATGGACCCTGAATGAAATCGATTATGTCACCGGCGGCCCCGCACGCTATGTTGAGGTCAAGGAAACCGGTCGCAAAATTGGTTTCATTACACCGATGACCCATAATTTCTGTGAGAGCTGTAACCGGGTTCGGCTGACCTGCACCGGTATGCTCTATATGTGCCTCGGCCAGGAAGATTCGGCGGATCTACGCGCGCCCTTGCGCGCCAGCGAAGCAGACGAATTGGTGAAGCAGGCCATCGCAGAAGCCATTGACCGCAAGCCAAAAGGCCATGATTTCATTATCGACCGCCGCCGCGGCACCAAAAGCACTTCACGTCATATGAGCGTGACAGGCGGTTAATCCAGGCTTTCGCCCCTACAATCAGTTCACGCTGGGAGCCATTTGGGCTGCCTCTTGCGGCGCGCCCTGGGTCGGAGAGGCGTGATGGTGGATCATCCGCCAGCTATTCCCGTCACCTTCCCGGACGAAGATGTTGGTCGCGATCAGATACTGACCCTGAATTTCTTCAAAACAGATCACCGTCGCAACCGGCGACAGGCCAATAACCGTCGCTTCGCGGCACTGGACAGGCGGTGGGCCTTGCAAAAGGGACCGCCACGCCGTCATGACGTCATCCCGCCCATATATCGGCCCCCAACCTGGATGCAGACAGGCCACCGGGGTGGTTTCCGCCCAAAGTCCGTCCATCTGATCGTAGTCACCCGCCGCAAAGGCCAGATAAAACGCCTCATTCGCGAACAGAACCGCCTCACTGTCCCTTTGGGTCAGGGTCACCTCTGACCTCATTTGATGGTGATTTGATGGGCCATGACATCGCCATCCGATATGGTCAGTTGCTCAACACCCATTAATTTGCACAGGTCCAGAAAGGTCAGGTTCTCCGGCATCGCGTGGTCCTGAAAGACTGGCGTATTCCGACTGAGCGCTGTGAGCCCCGCCAAAAGAGCCCGCATCTGATACAGCGTTCTGTATTTCTGGTTGTTTACCGAAACCAGAATGAATTTCTGGGCGCCATCACCTTTGGCAAACAGGTGAAAATCCGGTGGAAACGGATTTCTGGCCTGCTGTGCCGCCAGCCCTGTCACGAAAGCAATTCTTGTGCGCCGGTCGGAGCCTGGCACGGTATCCACACGGGCGATATATTCTTCACTGGATTGTGGTGAGGGATAATAATATCCGGCATGACGGTCCGTTGTGACCTGCGCCACGGCCGGCCCGGCCATTGCAGCCATCATCGCAACCATCCCCGCCACCATCAGAATTGAAGGCGGCTTCGAAACCTTATTGAAAACCTCGCGAAACATCGATCTAGCCATCAAAGCACCTTGCTAATATTCCCACGCCAAACAACACATCCGAAAAGGATGCCCTAACCGGATTGCTTGTACCACCCCGTATTAAACAATGACGGGCTGGACCTTGGCACATTGAGGCAGATAGCCTTAGAGTGGAGCATTCAACGAGGGGGTGAGACAAAACCTTCTCCATCTGGAGCTTTCAAACAGTATGTCATCGATCAAGATCGCTTTTCTCGCCGCCAACACACCAATGGCGCAAGCCGCCAGGTCTGAGCTGGCTGGTCGGTACGAGAATGTCCCGGCCCAGGAAGCGGACATCATCGTGGCGCTTGGTGGTGACGGCTATATGCTGCAGGCCATGCATGCCTCAATGTCAGAGCAGAAACCGGTCTTTGGCATGAACCGGGGCACTGTCGGCTTTTTGATGAACAATTATGACCCCGACGGATTGATCGAGCGCCTCGGAAACACAGAGGCCATTGCACTGCATCCCGTGAAGATGATCGCGACCACCACAGCCGGTGAGGATCACGAGTCAATTGCCTTCAATGAAGTGTCCCTTTTCCGCGAGACACGCCAGGCCGCAAAAATTCGCATCACGATCGATGGAAAAGAACGTATGGAAAGCCTGACCTGCGACGGCATCATCGTGGCAACGTCATCCGGCAGTACGGCATATAATCTGTCAGCCCATGGCCCCATCGTTCCGATCAGTGGCCAAATTCTGGCTCTCACGCCGATCAGCCCGTTCCGGCCAAGGCGCTGGCGTGGCGCGCTGCTGCCCAGTCACGCCAAGGTCGAACTGGATGTGCTCGAATCAGAAAAACGCCCGGTCAGCGCTGTTGCGGATGCAACCGAAATTCGCGGCGTTAATCGCGTCCTTGTCATGGAAGACCGCAGTCAGCATGCAACAATTCTGTTCGACCCGGAGCACGATCTGGAAGAGCGAATACTGAAAGAACAGTTCTCATCCTGACCGCTATGCGTGCATTCCTCTCTTATCCGCCATTTTACAGATGTCCACACGTTAATTTTAATTAGTAATTTGTGATATACATCACCGCAGGGTAGCGCGTTTGGTCTTATGACATTACGATAATGCTGGAACGACATGTCTCGAATGTCTGTTTCGGCGTGACAGAATTGATGGTGGGAAAAATGGCAGGAATGAATACAACAAATCGCTTTCGGGCATCCGTAAGAATGGCGGGCGTTGCGACCCTTTTTCTTTCCGGAGCAGCATGGGCCGAACCAAGCGCGCTGGTAGAAGACATCTCGGTTGATCGGGACGATGTTCAATTGATGGACTACCTTGAGCCCGGGCAAACTGTTGAATTGGGGCCAACCGATACCTTGGTGCTTGGTTACTTTACATCCTGTATTCAAGAAACAATTACCGGTGGCACTGTGACCATTGGCGAAGACGAAAGCACTGTTAGCGGCGGTTCTGTCCAAACCGACCAGTTCGATTGTGATGGTGGTCCTGTTATAGCGCAGGCCGGTGCCGAAGAAGGTGCCGGCGCGGCAGCCTTTCGGGCCGGAAGCGGAAAATCATATCCCACGCCTGATCGTCTGATCTTTGGCCTCAGTCCGATTATCAGGCTGAGTGAACAGGCAAGTTCGGTGAAAATTGAGCGCCTGGATGCCGACATGGCAGAAGTTGTGATCCCGTCAAACGGACGGGTGGTTGATACCGCGCAGAGTGGTGTTGTTCTGGAACCCGGCGGCGTTTATCGGGTCTTGGCAGGGTCCAAGGCAATTGTCTTCAAGGTCTCTCGCCTCGCTGAGGCCGACGTCTCGTCCAAGAACGCGCGGCTTCTCCCGCTCTAGAGCGTCCCGCCCTCAGCATCCCCCGATTCAGGGAATTCGATTTGGTTGAACAGGCGTTAGAAAACCCGGGAACCAAGGAAATTGCGTTGTGGTCACGCCCAACGCTGTGGGCAGGGGTCTGCATTGCCGTTCTGATTACCGCGCTGGTTTGCCTTGCGGGGAAAGATCGCCTGGCCGGCCTTAACGTCGACCTTTTACACTGGCTCCGGTTTACAGCGGGATTGGAAAAAACCATCCCGGACCAGTCACCAACGGTCGTTGTTGCGATTGATGAATCCACCTATCGGGATGATGCGCTAAAGGGACTCCCTCGGGTGATGTGGACACCCCAGATCGCCGCCGTGCAAGACGCGGTCCTGGCCGCCGGGGCCACGGTATTTGGTTGGGATATTGTCCTGCCCACCAGCGCAAATTCCTATCTCGCAGATCGGCGCTATGACAAACCTCTGCTTGTCAGCCTTGCGAGAAATGGAAAACGCAGTGGCAAAGTCGTGCTTGGAGAAGTCTCTTTTGGAGAGGAAAGCCTGCGTCCGTTCGTTGCATTCCAGAGAGCGGTTGGCAGCGACAAGAACATTCGAAATCTCCAGGCCTATTTCGACGAAGATGGCACAATCCGGGCAATTCCCGCACTTCTCGGGGTCGACGAGAAGGTCACATCAATGGCCCTCGAGCTCGCCGCCCGTCACTCCGACACCATGCCTGAGGTCACCGGTGACAATGACCTGCTGATCGCCGGCCATAAGTTGAAATTGGGCCAGGATGGAGAAATTCGTCTGAATTTCTCAGGCCAACCCAATGCGGTTCCGACTTTTGCCTTCGCAGATCTGCTGGCCTGTGCAGCATCCGGCAATGCCGCCTATTTCGAAGAACACTTTAAGGGTCGTGCCGTCCTGCTTGGCCTTGTGGACGATCTGAACGACCGCAAAGTGATGCCGACCAGACTGATAAGGCCTTCCGATATGGGCGGGGCCTTCGATCCCTGTACGCCGGGCTACACCTATCAGACACGGGGTGGCACCAGTTCCGTTCCCGGTGTGTATTCCCACGCAACAGCGGTGAATAACCTCATCCTTGGAAACACACTCGTCTTCCCGCCGGGTCCAGCCATGGCAATAGCCGTTCTGGCAATTGCCGGCATGATAACAGGCGCCGCGCTCTATTACCGTTTGCGACCGGCCGTTGGAATTTCCGCCGCTGTGCTTGTCGTGTGGGTTGTCATTGCGACAGTCGCTTTCAGAGATGCACTGGTTCTGCCGTTAACCGAAGCGGGACTGGCCGCCCTCCTCTGCCTCGGAGTCTCTATTGCCTATCGCTTTTTGACCACGGACAAAGAACGTGCGCTGATCCACGAAACCTTCAAACACTACCTCGATCCAAAGGTGATCGACGATATGATCGAACGGGGTGAGACACCCAGCTTGGGGGGCGAAAGTAAAGAACTGACCGTGTTCTTTTCGGACATCGCCTCTTTCTCGCGCATTTCCGAGGGTTTGGGTCCTGACGAGCTGGTCAGCTTTCTGAACAAATACTTCGTCATAATGGGCGAAGAGATTGAGAACCATGGCGGAATAATCGAGCGGTTTGTCGGGGATGCTGTCCTCGCCCTGTTCGGCGCACCGGTTGACGACCCCGACCACGCCAAAAACTGTGTCGCCTGCTGTCTGGCCATTCAAAAGCGGCTGACCGAAAGTCAGGATCTCTTCAATGTGCCGGGCGATATGGAGGTTGTGACCCGCATCGGGATCAATTCCGGCGTTATGACGGTCGGTAATGTCGGTGCGGAGCGACGGTTCGGGTATACGGTAATCGGGGACGCAGTTAACCTTTCAGCCCGCCTCGAATCCGGTAATAAGCAATTCGGGACGACGCTGGTCTGTGGGGACAGAACCTGGGAATTATGTGCGGATGATTTCGAATGGCGGAAAATCGATACAGCCCGCGTTGTGGGCCGAAATCAGCCGGTTGTGCTGCGCGAACCCCTTGGGCCAAAGGGCAGCGTTGCCAAAGAGAAGCTTGATAACCGTGACATTTATGAGGAAGCTCTTAGTCTTAGACAGTCGGGCGCGTTTGGGGCGTCTGCCGATATGTTTGAAAAACTGGGCCAGTCTGGGGATCCGGCGGCCATTATTGCGGCAAAACGGTCGAGGGAATATGCCGCAATGGCGCCGAATGAAGACTGGGACGGTGTCGTGGAACTGGTCGAAAAGTAATCTTCGATCTAATGCGTAGTGAGTGTTGTTCTTGGGGAGTACCGCCGGATCACGTCCAACCGTGATCAACGGCTTTGAGTGATTGGGGGATCATAATGGATCGCAGTATTTTCAGGTTCATTTGGCGCTATAGTAGTGGCCAACAGATCACTGCACTTATACTGACTCTAATCTCCTTTCCTTTTCTCTACGTCTCCCTCGACATCCCCAAAACCATAATCGACAAAGCACTGGAAACCACAGAGGGGGCATTTCCAGTTCAATTCCTTGCCATGGACATGAACCTTTTCGGGTTTCAATTGTCTTATGCCGGCATCGAGATGGAACAACTGCCCTATCTTTTCACGCTGTGTGGGTTCTTCCTGATACTGGTATTCGTCAATGGTGGCTTCAAGCTGCGCATCAATACCTATAAGGGCGTCATGGCGGAACGGTTGTTGCGCCGACTGCGCTATGTCCTTTTGCATCGTACGCTGCGGTTTCCCCTGCCGGAGTTTCAGCGCACCTCTCAGGGTGAAGTCGTCAGCATGGTCACCCAGGAGGTGGAACCCCTGGGCGGGTTCTTTGGAGATGCGTTTGTTCTCGTGGCCTTCCAGGGCGGTATCTTTGCCACGATCATGACTTTCATGTTTGTGCAGGACTGGCGGATCGGGTTGGCCGCCTTTGCGATGATCCCGGTTCAGGGTTACGTCATTCCAAAACTGCAGAAACGTGTAAACCAATTGGGCAAGCAACGGGTGCGCGAAGTCCGCTCTCTCTCCGGTCGGATCAGTGAAGTTGTCGGCGGCATTCAGGATATCCACGCCAATGATGCATCAGCCTATCTGATGTCGGATGTGGCCGGACGTCTGGGCAAGATCTTTATCATTCGATTCGAAATCTATCAGCGCAAGTTCTTCATGAAATTCGTGAACAACTTCCTGAACCAGCTTACCCCATTTTTCTTCTTCTCAATCGGCGGTTATCTGGTGATTCAGGGCGATCTTTCCGCCGGGGCCCTTGTGGCAGCACTTGCCGCTTATAAAGACCTGGCCGCCCCCTGGAAGGAGTTGCTGAGCTATTACCAGCGGCTCGCAGATGCCAGGATCAAATATGACGCTGTGGTCAGCCAGTTTGAACCGCCGGGCATGCTGCCTGAAGAGCTGCAAATGGGGCAGCCCGAAGAAGAAATCTCGCTGGCCGGTACGATTGAAGCCAAAGGGGTCTCTTACACGGATGAAGAGGGCGTTCGGATCATAGAACCGGCGAACTTCAAGCTGCCAGCTGGCTCAAAGAGCGCGTTTATCAGCAATAACGGGACTGCAAAGGAAACCCTGACCCTTTTGATGGGGCGGTTGTTGAACCCGACATCCGGCAAATTGTTGATCAACCAGCAAGATGTAACTGGCCTGCACGAGGCCGTAACGGGCCGCCGCATCGGCATGCTGACGGCCAATTCCGTTTTCTTCAACGCCTCCCTGACCGACAACATCTTCCTGGGTCTGCACCACAACAAACCCGAAATACACAAAAACGACGCAGAGGAAGAAAACCGTGTGATGGAGGCGCTGGCCAGTGGCAACTCGCCTTACTCCTTCCATGATGACTGGACGGACTACAAACTGGCAGGGTTCGAGGATCAAAACGCACTGTTCCAGCATACGAACAGATTGCTTGGTGCCTATGAACTTGACGAAGAGATGTACACACTTGGATTGCGCCAGGTTATTGATCCGGAAAAACATCCAGACCTGACCGAAAAAATCCTGCGGGCGCGGGTGCGTATCCGCGAACTTCTGATGGAGCGCGGGATTGAGGATTTGGTCCGCGGTTATGATATCGCGACCTTCAACACCTACGCCTCCGTCGGTGAAAACCTGCTGTTCGGTGAGCCTGTCGATGATGCCTTCAAGGCGGAAAATCTGGGGACGAACCCTGTAATTCTCGAAATTCTGAACGAAGTCGGCCTGCGCGAACAATTCCTGGAAATGGGCCTGCGCTGTGCGGAGATCATGGTGGAACTCTTCCAGGACCTCCCGTCCGGCCATCCTTTCTTCGAGCAATATTCCTTCGTTGAAGAAGATCTGCTTCCCGAATTCAAACTGATTATCCGTCACGCAGAACAGGACGGCCGCGAAGCACTGCCCCAGGAAGAACGTGATCTCGTCATGGGACTGCCGTTCAAACTGATCCAGCAACGCCATCGTCTTGGCCTCGTGACCGAAGAGTTTCAGGAATTGATTATCGAAATGCGCCACAAGCTGCGCGACAATCACCCTGAAATTTTCGAAGGTGCGGTGCAGCCCTTCGATTCTGAAGGGTTCAACCCGGGCCTGTCGATTATGGACAATATCCTTTTCGGTCGGGTGGTGCATGGTCGCTCTGACGCGTCTGACAGGATCACCGAAGCGGTAACAGGCGTTGTGGAAGAGCTCGACCTGTGGGACGGGATCATCAACGCCGCGTTCGAATTCCAGACCGGGATTGGCGGATCAAGGCTTTCAAACACACAAAGACAGAAAATCGCCCTGGTCCGTGTAACCCTCAAACGCCCGGAACTGCTCATCATCAACGATGGTCTGAGCGCAATTGACGCCCAGGGTCAGGAACGCCTGCTGCGGCAATTGGCAAGGTATCTGCCAGACACGACGCTGATCTGGGTGGGCAGTGCAGTGGCACCCGGTATCGATTTTGACCTTTGTTACGAACTGACCAATGGTCGTCTAGCCGCGATGCACGACGAAACGGCCGAAATGGCGCCCAGCGAGGAAGAGCCACCCGCAGAGGAAGTCGTCGAAGAGGTTGAGACAGATGATCAGGCGATTGGTTCGGAAACAAAACTTCTGAGGGAACTGCCCCTCTTTGCCAATCTGGATATGAGTAAGCTGCGGCTGCTGGCCTTTACCAGTGACCGGATGACCTATGAAATTGGCGAGTTGATCGTGAAACAGGGTGACCAGGGTGATGCCGCCTTCGTGGTTCTCGACGGGGAAGCAGAGGTTATTCTCGAGGGTGAGGATGGCACAGAGACTACCCTATACGTCATGAGCCGTGGTCAGGTGATGGGGGAACTTGCCATGCTGTGTGACACGCCGCGATCGGCCACTGTCCGTGCACGATCCAGCATGACCGCACTTCGTCTGAACCGGGACGTCTTCGTCGAATTGGCGCGCCAGGATCCCTACTTCTCGTTCGAAATGACCCGAGATCTCGGCATGCGCTTGTTGAGGACGACAGCGGAACTCAATTCAAGGCGCTGATCCGGACGCGTTTTCATCCAGTCAAAGAAAACCACCGTCAACGCAAAATCGACGGTGGCTCTGAAACTTTTCGCTTCGGGATTAATCGCCCGCGGAATCGCCCAGCATCTTCATCGCCTGGGTGCGACGTTTTACGCCCAATGCCCGTAACATGCTGCTGACATGGGATTTAACAGTATTGAGCGTCACGTCCATTTCCTCGGCAATTTCCTCGTTCGACAAGCCCATCGATACAAGACGCAGAACCTCGCGCTGGCGTCGGGTCAGGTTGCGGAACACCGGATCTTCATTCATGAGGGGCGCGCGATGGGCGGCGGGGGCCGTCATTGGTCGCGGCGCATCATTGGCGACATTACCCAGAACAGAAACCGGAACATAGGATCCACCGGCCATAACAAAGGGCAGCATCGCAGCAAAAACGGCGGGCGGTGCAGTTAGCGGCAACACGGCCTGAGCACCGTAGCCGACGACACGCCTTACATGGTCAATATCGTCTTTTTCACTCAGCGCAATCACAGGCACCTTATGTTTGCTGCCCTTGGTTTGGGAAATCAACTCTGCTGCCTCGGCCTCTGTGCGCCAGTCAACAACAAGCAAATCACCCTTCCCTAACGCTTTGACGTCCTTCGACAGCTCAGAGGCCATCCCCCCTTCAAGGATCTCTGCTTCCGGCCATACCTGAGAGATGATGGCAACGATACCTGCCCGCTCAAGCGTATAGGGAGATTGAATAGCAACGATCATGGGGCCTCCAGCTTTGGTCTATATCTTTCGGCAAAAACTGGCATAAAGTGCTACTCTTACCGGAAAGATACATATGTAAGTGTCAAAAATTTAGCTTAGACACAGTGTATATTCGAATATTCATTTTCCCTCAACAGATATTTTTAAATATTTAGATTGAGTTTTATGAATTCGTGCCAGAAATCCAATGTTTGACGGTTTGATGACGCTTGCAAACAGGATTGAGGCGCATCTCCGCAATCCTGCACTGCATAAACCGCCCATAACGGACGCAGCTTCACTCTTCTTCCGCAACAGGTTTTTCAACGGCTGCGAGGGAATGGTGGAGCACCAATACAGAGTACACGCCAACTACACGCGTCACAGGGACACAACCGTCAAAGAAAAGGCCGCTTCATATGACCGACACCGTAATCAGCTCTGCCACCAAGGAAGTCGTCATCGGGTTTGATCGCCCGTTCTGCATTATTGGGGAGCGCATCAACCCAACCGGCCGGAAAAAACTGGCCGCCGAAATGAAAGCCGGTGATTTCTCAACCGTTGAAGCGGACGCGGTCGCCCAGGTTGCAGCTGGTGCGACCATGCTTGACGTCAATGCGGGCATTCCGTTGGCAGACGAGCCGAAGATCCTGGCCGATACCATCAAACTGGTCCAAAGCCTCGTCGACGTCCCCCTCGCAATCGACAGCTCGATCGTTGAGGCGCTTGAAGCCGGTTTGGAGGCCTATGTTGGTAAGCCTCTTCTGAACTCTGTCACCGGTGAGGAGGATCGCCTTGAGGTTATCCTGCCGATGGTCAAGAAATACGGATGTGCCGTGGTTGGTATCTCAAATGACGAGACCGGTATTTCCGAAGATCCCGACGTCCGGTTTGAGGTTGCCAAGAAGATTGTGAACCGGGCTGCGGACTATGGCATCCCGTCGAGCGACATTGTCATCGATCCGCTGGTTATGCCAATCGGCGCGCTGGGCAGTGCGGGACGCGGTGCCCTCTCCCTCATCCGGCGTTTGCGTGAAGAGCTGAAGGTCAACACCACCTGCGGTGCCTCCAATGTCAGCTTTGGTTTGCCGAACCGACATAACCTCAACGGGGCCTTCCTGTGCATGGCGGCAGGTGCCGGCATGACATCTGCCATCCTGAACCCTCTGCATGAACCGGAAATGGTGTCCCTCATGGGTGCGGATGTGATCAATGGTGTCGACAAGGATTGCGGGCGCTGGATCAAGAAATACCGTGATCCGTCCACCGGTGGTGAAGGCGCCCGCGGCGAACGCCGTCGTCGCCGCGCTGTTGCCTGATCGATTGTTGACAGACCCTATCTGAACAGGATCGGTGCGGTAAGGACTAATGATGGAAGAGACAGATATCGGTCATGAAGCCTCAGCATCCGACGGGCAGAACAGCCTGTCGGATGCGTCGCCTGACAAGGCCCATATTGTCTTTACCCCGTCCGGCAAGCGAGGGGATTTCGACAAGGGTACAACGATCCTGTCGGCTGCCCGCTCACTTGGCGTTGATTTGGATTCGGTTTGCGGCGGCCGTGGTATCTGTGGTCGTTGCCAATGCGAGATCAGCGTCGGCGACTTTTCAAAATTCCATGTAAAGAGCCGCATCGAAAGCGTTTCAGACGTAAATGCCGTCGAAACGCGGTATGCAAAGAAACGGGATTTGGCCGAAAAGCGGCGTCTTGGCTGTCAGGCGAAAATCCAGTCCGATGTTATCATCGATATCCCGGCGGAGAGTCAGGTCTACAAGCAGGTCGTGCGCAAGCGTGCGGAGCTTCTGAATATCGAAATCGATCCTGTTGTTCGCCTGCACTATATCGAGGTTGAAGAACCCGATATGCACAAGCCGACGGGTGACTTGGAACGTGTTGTAGAGGCGCTGGACAAACAGTGGGGCATCAAGGGATTGGAGCGCGCTGATCTGCCGCTTCTGCAAAACCTGCAAAAAGCGCTTCGGGAAGGCGAGTGGAAGGTCACCGTCGCCGTTCGTGCAGACGACGCCATGGTGCATGTCTGGCCGGGTTTCTACGACAGGGCCTATGGCGCTGCGGTTGATATCGGATCAACCACGATGTCCGTGCATCTGACCGATTTGCAGACCGGCGAGGTTGTCTCATCGGTTGGTGCAATGAACCCGCAGATCCGGTTCGGCGAAGATCTGATGAGCCGTGTTTCCTATGTCATGATGAACCCGGGTGGCGATGTTGAACTGACCAATGTGGTGCGGGAAACACTTGGCTATCTCCTCACCCAGGCAAGTCTTGAGGCCGAGGTTGATGCCACTGACATTCTGGAAGTTGTCCTGGTCGGCAATCCGATTATGCATCATCTGATGCTGGGCATCGATCCGACGGAACTGGGCTGGGCACCGTTTGCGTTAACAACGAACTCCCCCGTACGGTTGCGGGCCTCGGAACTGGACCTCAAGGGTAAAACAAACCCGGGGGCGCGGGCCTATTTCCTGCCCTGTGTCGCGGGGCATGTCGGCGCAGATGCCGCCGCCGTCGTTCTCTCAGAAGCACCGGATCAGCTGGACCCGCTCACCCTGATTGTCGATGTCGGCACCAATGCCGAAATCATCTATGGCAACAAGGACCGTCTGCTGGCCTGTTCCAGTCCGACCGGTCCAGCCCTGGAAGGTGCGCAGATTTCATCGGGTCAGCGCGCCGCCAACGGGGCCATAGAGCGGGTTCGCATCGATCCAAAAACACTGGAACCCCGTTTCCGGGTCATCGGGTGCGACCTGTGGTCCGATGAAGACGGCTTTGAACTCCGCGTGGCAAAATCCGGCGTGACCGGTATTTGTGGCTCCGGCATTCTGGAGGTTCTGGGTGAGCTCTATCTGAGTGGTGTAATCACAATGGACGGCGTCATCAATGGCGCGAAAGCTGCCGAGACGGATCGGATTGTGGAGGATGGCCGCACATTCAGTTACATCCTGCATCGCGGCGAGCCGGAAATCAGAATTACCCAGGCTGATGTTCGGGCCGTTCAACTGGCCAAGGCGGCCTTGTATGCCGGGGCTCAACTGCTGATCGACAAGCTTGGCAAACCGCCAGAGCGGATCGTGCTTGCCGGTGCCTTTGGTAGTCACATCGACACGAAATACGCCATGCTGCTGGGCCTGATCCCGGATTGTGACCTGACAAATGTGGTTTCAGCCGGCAATGCAGCCGGGACCGGGGCGCGCATCGCGCTCCTCAACGCGAAATCGCGGGACAAGATCCGCAACACGGTGGCGCGGATTGAGAAAATCGAAACCGCCGTTGAGCCACGCTTTCAAGAGCATTTCGTCGGCGCAATGGGCATCCCGCATAAAACAGACCCCTTCCCCAATCTGAAAAGCAGCGTGACCCTGCCGGATCCGGTGGAAGATGTCGGGGCAAGGGGATCGGATGGCCGGCGCAAACGCCGACGCCGGGAATAAACAAACGGGACGACACGGCCTCAACACATAAAATACACACGCAACAATCCGCGGAAACGCTTGAATACAAAGGACCCGCAAAATGTCTGAACCACAAGAAATTGATACTCGTAAGATCATGGATTTCATGGCGGGTGCCACCGTAGAGGTGACCCCTAATCAGGCCGCAAAGGTTGACGATTTTCGCGATCTTCTGGTGCCCGACACCACCGTTTTCGTGACGTTCCTGCCAGGATCCGATTTTGAAGACACAATCCGGACAGTCGCCAAACTGCGCAGTCAGGATATGAACCCCGTCCCCCATATCGCCGCACGCTCAGTCCCGTCCGAGGCATTCCTGAAAGAGGCGCTCACCCGGTTGCAGGGTGAAGCCGCCGTCAGCGAAGCCCTTCTGATTGGTGGCGGGGTCGATAACCCGGTCGGTGAGTTTCATGAGACGATGCAGATTTTGCGCACCGGCCTTTTGCCGGAATTCGGAATCAAACGCCTGGGCGTTGCAGGACATCCAGAAGGATCACCGGACATCTCGGATCAGGCAATTGCCGAGGCCTTGCAGGCCAAAAACAGCCTCGCCAAGGAACAGGACCTGGATATGTATATCACGACCCAGTTCTGTTTTGAGGCCGCACCCATCATCGAATGGGATCGTCGAATTCGGGAAGCAGGCAACGAATTGCCGATCCATATCGGTGTTCCGGGCCTGGCCACCGTCAAGACCCTGCTGAAACACGCCATGGCGTGCGGCATCGGGAACTCTATGGATTTCCTGAAGAAACAGGCGATGAATATCACAAAGCTGATGACCGTGAACGCCCCGGACAAGCTTGTCCGCGATCTGGCGGATTACAAAGCGACCGATCCTGCATGCGGCATCGACATGGTCCACATGTATCCGCTGGGCGGCCTCAAAAAGACCGCCCAATGGACACGGGCTGTTCAGCAGGGTGAATTCAACCTGAAATCAAAAGGCGGGTTCGACGTCACGGTCGAGATTGGCTGATCCACCACCCGCCTTAGAAAGACGAGCCGTCAGCTTTGGCCCATATCGACGAAGCTGACAGGCTTCATCAGTTTATTGGACTGCTCGACCAGGGCCCCAAGCTCACGGCTTTTCTTGGTATAGGCCAACCAGTCCGGGTCGGACCACAGGGCACCGCGCTTCGCCTCGCGATCACCAGCATTCTCGTAGACCCAGATATGGACATATTCATTGGGATCGCCGGTCTCCGTCGTCATATAGGCAAGCGGTGTTCCGAGATGTTTGAACTGAGGCGGTTTGCCAAACTGTTCATACAAGGCCAGATGCTCGGCCATGGTTCCCGGTTTGACACGATAGGTTCTGACATCGAGAAGCATTTCTTCCTCCATAGCATGGATTGTGTTTCACTGATGGCCAGAGACTAACCGCTAATGAGAGAAGGAAAAAGACATGCAATTGGATGGATCCTGTCACTGTGGAAAAGTCACCTTTTCTCTTGAGAGCAAACACCCCACCCCTTTCAATCGCTGTTACTGCACGATCTGTCGCAAAACCGCCGGGGCTGGCGGGTTCGCGATCAATATTGGCGGCAGTTTTGAAACCCTGAAAGTCCAGGGCGAGGAACATCTTTCGGTCTATCAGGCGGCAATCAAAGACGAGGACGGGAACATCACAGGCGAAAGCCCGCTACGCCGGCATTTTTGCAAACATTGTGGATCACACCTTTATGCCTGGGATCCACGATGGCCTGATCTTGTTCATCCCCACGCATCGGCAATTGATACAGAGCTGCCGCAGGCGCCTGAACATGTCCACCTAATGATGGAGTTCAAAGCGGGATGGGTGCCGGTAGACGGCCCGGATACCGACAAGAAATTTGAGGCCTACCCCGAAGAATCGCTTGCCGCCTGGCATGAGCGCCTGGGTCTGGAACGGTAAGGCGGATCACGCCACCCGGAACTGCTCCAGATAGTCCCACTTCACAGAGACCCCGATGCCGGGCTTCATCGGCGGTGACGCATATCCATTGTTGCGGCCAACCTGCCCCACGATGTCCAGCGGCTCTTCCAGCATGTCATCGCGGAAATGGCTGATCGTTGTGTCAAATTCCAGCATCGGCGCCTCGGGGAGAAGCCCGCCCGGCAAGTCCTGTTGCGCGCAAAGCAGGTGCAGGGTCATCGCAACAGTCACATCCGACCCCCAGCAATGGTTCATGCAGGGGGTGAAGTAAGAATGCGCCAGGGCCAACACGTTTAAATACTCTGTTATGCCGCCAAGACCGCAGACCTCCGGCTGGACGATATCAACACAGCGACCTGCTAGCAGGTCCCGGAATCCATACCGCGTGAATTCGGCCTCCCCACCGGATATCGGGGTTTTCAAGGCCTGACAGAGATCGCGATATCCCTGATGGTCTTCGTTCGAGACCGGCTCCTCAAACCAGGCGATATCCATCTCATCCATGGCGTGGCCGACATACATCGCGTTTTTCAGGTTGTAGGCGTGATTGGCATCCGCACCGAGCAACATATCCGCAGGCATGGCATTTCGGACCGCTTCAATAAGGCTGACATCCCGTTTGGGCCCCATGCCAATTTTCATTTTTGTTGCCAGATATCCCATATCGGCAATTTTCTGTACCTCATCTGCGAAGGAGGCTTCGAGATCATCCTCCTTCCGCAACATCATCCCGTAGCCATAAACAGGAACGCTCTCACGGCACATGCCCCCCAGCAAGCGGCTAAGCGGCAGGTTGGTCACCTTGCCCGCAATATCCCAGAGCGCGATATCGATCGCAGATTGGGCCTGAAGCGGCATCCCTTTTTGCCCATGGTCTCGCAACGAATTATAGACCTTGTGCCAAAGGTATTGGCGGGCCAACGGGTCCTCTCCGATCAGCATCGGCGCGATCACCTGCTCAACGATGGCCTTATTGCCGAGCGCCACGTTCCCTGCGCCAAAGCACTCTCCAACACCGACGAGCCCCTCATCAGTTTCAACTCGGACAAGGTGACAGGACCGTCGGGTAAACCATGCCTGGCTATACCCCTGTTCAGGCATGTCATGGCCATAAACCCGGCTCTCGATTTTGGTGATTTTCATGTTTCCCCGCTCTTGCTCACTCTTTTGGTTTCCCGGTACCAGACATACAAACCGCTGGAGATAATGACCACAGTCCCCAACCAGGCCATTAAATCAGGCAGTTCTCCAAACAAAAGATACCCAAGGACTGCTGCGGCGATAATCTGGCTGTATAGAAAAGGTGTTAAGCTTGAAGCATCGGCACCGCCGCTGAACGCGCGGGTCAGACATAGATGTGCCAACGCGTAGAGAAGACCGGCCAACCCGATCACCCCCAATTGTCTCAAATCCGGCACCTCCCAGAACCACACCAGAAGAGGGAATGTCGCGACCACGCCGGTCCCCATCATGAAAAGCAGCATAACGAGTGGTCCGCTGCCAAACCGCAACAGACGGGTCATCATCTGATAAATGGCAAAGATGGTGGCCGTCACCAGTGGCAGAAGCGTGATCAGCGACATCTCCCCACTGGGTCGCAACACCAGAATAACACCGCCAAATCCGATAGCTACAGCCATCCAGCGATGGAACCCCACCTTCTCCTTCAAAAGCGGAATGGAAAGAGCGGTTGCCACAAGGGGTGCTGCGAAGAGAACCGCCGTGACATCAGCCAAGGGCATGACCGCCAATGCGGCGGTAACCGCAAAGCTGGCAATGACGGGCAGAAGGCCCCGCAAGATGAGCAGCGGTTTGCTTTTAGCACCTAGCGCCTCCCACCACACGGTTCGCCCGACATACAGGCCGACCAAGGTAAAAGAGGCGATAGACCGCAAGCCAATGAGTACCGCAAGCGGCAGCTCACCCAGGATCAGTTTCGTGACGCCGTCCATCGCCCCCAGAAAGCTGACGCCAAGCACGGTCAACACAATAGCCGTAACCTGCGCATTCATGTCAGAAATAGCGCTCTACCGAAATAGTTCCGGACAGGGCTTTCGGTGATCAATGGCTGGGCCCTCGGTCATCCCGCGGGGTCAGTCCAAAATATTCGCGATAGCATTTCGCGAAATGAGAGGCGGAGACAAAGCCGCACGCAATGGCCACATCCAGGATGGGCATGGTTGTCTGTCTCAGAAGTGACTGCGCCTTGTGCATTCGAAGCGTGAAATAGTAGCGTTTCGGAGTAGAGCGCAGATACTTGCGAAACAACCGTTCCATCTGACGCGTCGACAAGTCGACACTGTCTGCGATCTCTTCCCTGTTTAGGGGAATTTCGAGGTTCTCTTCCATCATCGCAACAGCAGCCAGAAGTTTCGGATGGCTTATACCCGTTCGAAAGCGCAGATCGGTTCGTTGATGTTCGTGCTTGTCACGCATCCGCGATTGAACGAACCAGTCCCCGACAAGGGTCGCCAATTCATGACCAAATTGCCGGCCCAGCAGATACAGCATCAGATCCATTGCAGCGGCCCCGCCAGCGCAGGTAATCACGGGACCATCGATTTCATACAACTCATCACTGACATCGAGATGCGGAAAGGCCTCTTCAAAGCTGCTGCGGTAGTCCCAATGCACCGTGCAACGCCTGTTGTTGAGAATTCCGGCTTTGCCAAAAACGAACGACCCGGTCGACACCCCGACCAGAGACGCGCCCATGCGCAAGGCCCGTCGCAATCCGTTCAGCAATCGGACATCATCAATCCGTTCCGTGTTGATCCCGCCAATCAGAAAGATCGCGTCAAACCGCGTTTCATCCAGTTTCCCATCTGGCACGATTTGCATGCCACTGCTGCTTCGAACCGGTTCCCCATCCAGGGTCAGTAGGGTCCAGGTGAAGAGGGTTTTGTTGGCGATACTGTTTGCGGCGCGCATCGGTTCAATGACCGAAGCGAACGCCATAAGCGAAAAATCCTCGGTCATAATGAAACCGAAGTTCTGTGGCAGCCGGTCCGGCTTTTCGTCGAAAATAGACATTGTCGCTGAGAATCCAAAAGCGTGTAATCCGGCAACTTTTGCCGGAGTAATCTCAGCACACAAGCCAAAAATTTGCTTTGGCCGATCTGACAGGATCACAGAGTTGCGAAATGCGCGCAAACTAGACGATGGCGCGCAATTTTACTGGTCTTGTAGATTCAAACCAATCCCGAAGTGCCCTAAGGATCCCCATCCCCGATCTCGGCCCGCCGCTCAGCAATAAACGCATCCATCTGCTCCAGTCGGGCCGGATCCAATGCCGGTTCTTCATATTCTTTGAGAACCTGTTGCCAGATATCGGTCGCACGTTCTGTTGCGGTTTTGCCACCGGCCTGAAGCCAGTTTTCGTTATTCTGCCAATCTGACAACATCGGCTGATAGAACGCATCCTGATAGCGCTGCATCGTGTGGTCAGCACCAAAAAAATGCCCCCCCGGACTGACACTGTCGATCGCCGAAATGGCAATTTCGTCGGGTGAGGTATCAATCGGCTGAAGGAGCCCCATCATGTGCTGAATAATCTCAACATCAAGAACGATCTTTTCGAACGAAGCAACAAGCCCGCCTTCGAGCCAACCGCTCGCATGATAGATCAGGTTACCATATCCAAAGGTCGCCCCGATCATGGCCATATGGGTCTCATAAGCGGCCTGCGCATCTACCGCGTTTGACGCATTACAGCCGCTGGTCCGATAGGGCAGATTATACCGACGGGCCAATTGTCCACCGGCCAGATTGGCCTTTGCGTTTTCAGGGGTACCAAAAGTTGGGGCGCCGGATCGCATATCAACATTCGACGTAAACCCGCCATAGATCACCGGCGCACCAGGGCGTGCGATTTGGGTCAAACAGATCCCGAGCAACGCCTCGGCATTCTGCTGGGTAAGGGCGGCCGCCATGGTGACCGGCGTCATCGCACCCATCAATGTAAACGGCGTCACGATGGTCGCCTGATTGGCCTCTGCCAGCGCGATCGCCCCATGGGCCATTTCAACATCCAGCTTGCGGGGTGAGTTGATATTGATGTTGGCGACAACCGAGCGATCCTCCGCCAGTTCTTCAACAGTCAGTCCCCTTGCGATTGCGACCATGTTGATCAAATCACGCACGCGGCCACCGCCGATGGGTATTCCGCTAACCACCTTGTCCGTCAGTGTCAGCGCAACCTTGTATGTGTCCAGATGTCGGTTATTGGGGGGCATCTCGATCGGCGGGGCGACCTGGTTCCCCATGAAGTGGATGGCATTAAAACTCTGCGCGAACCGCATCATGTTCTTGAAATCAGGCATATTACCTGCCCGACGCCCGCGGATATTGTCATGAACATTGGGCGCGCCGGAAACGAAACCGAAATTGATACGGTTCCCACCGACTTCGATCTGACGTTCCGGGTTGCGCGGGGTAAGGGTGAATTTCGACGGGGCCTTGGCCACAAGTTCTTCGACAAGCGCGCGGTCCATACGCACGATCCCAGTGTCAAAATTGACATCCGCACCCGCCGCCTTGAACCGCGCGAGCACATCATCGCCCATCACTTCAATGCCGAGTTCTTCCAGAACCGTCAGTGACGCATTGTCAATGGCCTCTACCTGATCCTCGCTGAGCGGGCCCAAGGGCGGATAGGGATTATCGACCTTTTGCCAGGGCAATTGTGGAATTGAAGATACATTTCTGTCCGGAGAAGCGCGTCTGCGCCCTGTCCGCCCGCGCTTTGCAGCTGTGGGGCGTTCAGCATCATCTGTCGTAATGGCCATACCATCCGATCCAATTGTTGATATTTAACCGAGATTATAGCTTGCGTTCTGGCCGATCGAACGAGCATTCCAAAAACGACACAAAATACAGAAAGCGACAGAACACCAAGACAGAATGGCTATTTCGGTTCAGCCTTTGCTTTCTTCAATTCAGACTCGCGCACCACGATATAGGTCGCACCAGCAAAGATCATCAGGCCGCCAACCCAGGTCAGAAGGTCTGGAACCTCGGCAAACGCGAAGTAACCAATGATCGAGGCCCAAATCAATTTAAAGAAATCCAGTGGAATGACTGTACTGGTGTCGCCGAGGCGCAGGGCTTCGGTCATGGTTAACTGCGCAAAGGCCCCGATAATACCGATTCCGACCAGCCATCCCAACTGCTCCACCGTTGGCCACTGCCAATAGAAGAGTGCCGGTATCAAGGATAGCGGCATCATCAAAATGCTCATATAAGCGGTGATGGTCAGGCTGGATTCAGTCCGGCTCAAAATCTTAATGATCAGAAGCGCGCCGGCCCAGACAACAGAAGAGATCAAAGTCAGGACCATGCCGAGATCCAGTTCAATTATGCCTGGCCGCAATATCACAATCGTACCTGAAAACCCGACCATGATGGCAATCCAGCGCCGGACACGCACAACCTCACCAAGGAAAAGAACCGCCAGCAATGTCGCAAACAAAGGCGCGCTGAAGCCAAGTGCCGACACAGTGGCAAGTGGTGAAAGCGACAAAGCCATGAAAAAGCAAAGCATCGCCACTGTGTTCACAAGTGCGCGTAGTGTGAGCAGACCAAAGCGCTGCGTTTTGAGAGGCGCAAATCCATAGCGGATAAACAGCGGCGTCAGCGCGAATAAACCGAAGAGGTTGCGAAAGAAGGCAACCTCGAAAGGGTGTAGTTCCTGCCCGATATTGCGGACGAGCCCGTGCATGCTGGCAAACGCAACGGTCGAAACCAGCATAAGCAACGCAGCCCGTTTTTCACCTGAGAGCATGGCGATGAAAGCCACAGGGAACCTTCCAATGCAAGAGGACACCCTTATGCATAATCCGCTAATTCAAAATTGGCGAGAAAACACTGTTCACCGATCACGTGACTGAAAAGCTTGTAATCGGACAGAAGCAAACCGATGCTGTAATTCTGAAGAAGAATCCCTCACGTAACCCGGAAGCAAACTGACATGACCGTACAGATATTTCACAACCCCCGCTGTTCCAAATCGCGACAAACCCTTGCCCTGCTGCAGGAAAAGGGTGTGGAGCCGCAGATTGTCGAATATCTGAAGACGCCGCCCGATGCCACCGCAATTCGCGACATTCTGACCATGCTGGACCTGCCCGCCCGAAAATTGATGCGACGGGGTGAGGCGGTATACAAGTCGCTCGAACTGTCTTCGATCAAAGATGATGATGACGATGCATTGGTCAACGCCATGGCCGAGAACCCGATCCTGATTGAACGCCCCATCGTTATCACAGGCGGCAAGGCCGCACTGGGACGTCCCCCTGAATCCGTTCTCGATATTCTTTGACCCTGTGCTCAACCGCACCGGAATTGGGGTTTTTCACCCCGACCCGTCAGGAAGGTCGTGTTGAGGTTAAAACAAGTCGCGGTCGTGCACTCTGTGGGCGGACCATGCGCGATAGCGTGCGATAACATCCAGCGGCGCTCATGCCAGACGGAAGCTTCATTCAGGTTCGGCTAAAAGGGGGAACACATGGCCAATTCCGATATCGATATTGCACGCGCAGCCAGCACCAAACCGGTGACTGAGATCGGCGAGAAGTTGAGCATTCCCGAATCCGCGCTTTTGCAATTTGGCCCGACCAAGGCAAAGGTCAGTTTCGACTTCCTCGACAGTCTGCAGGACAAACAGGACGGCAAGCTGGTTCTGGTCACGGCCATCACCCCGACGCCGGCCGGTGAGGGTAAAACGACAACGACAGTTGGTCTGGGCGACGGCCTGAACGCGATCGGCAAAAAGGCGATGATCTGCCTGCGCGAACCATCTCTTGGCCCTTGCTTTGGCGTCAAAGGCGGCGCCGCTGGCGGCGGTTACGCCCAGGTGGTCCCGATGGAGGATATCAACCTTCACTTCACGGGCGACTTCCACGCCATTACCTCTGCCCATAACCTGCTTTCAGCCCTGATCGACAACCATATCTACTGGGGTAACAGCCTGGGCTTTGACGAGCGTCGTGTTGCCTGGCGTCGCGTCCTTGATATGAACGACCGCGCCCTGCGCGACACGGTTGTCTCACTCGGTGGTGTTGCCAATGGTTTCCCGCGTCAGACCGGTTTTGACATCACGGTCGCCTCAGAAGTCATGGCGATCTTCTGTCTCGCGACCGGCCTGAAAGACCTGGAACGCCGCCTCGGCGCGATTGTTGTCGGCTACACCCGTGATCGCGAACCGATCTATGCCAAGGACCTCAAGGCGGATGGCCCGATGACAGTCCTTCTGAAAGACGCGTTGATGCCGAATCTGGTGCAGACCCTGGAAAACAACCCGGCCTTCATCCATGGCGGACCGTTTGCGAATATTGCCCATGGCTGTAACACCGCAATGGCCACAAAAGCCGCGCTTAAACTGGCAGACTACACCGTTACCGAAGCCGGATTTGGTGCCGATCTGGGTGCTGAGAAGTTCTTTGACATCAAATGCCGCAAAGCGGGCCTGCGTCCGGATGCGGTTGTCATTGTTGCCACCATCCGTGCGCTGAAAATGCATGGCGGTGTGGCCAAGGACAAACTCGGCGAAGAAGATGTTGATGCGGTCAAACGCGGCCTCGAGAACCTGGGTCGTCACATCAGCAATGTCAGCAAGTTTGGCGTTCCGGCTGTCGTCGGCATCAACCGCTTTACACTGGACACCGATGCCGAACTGGTCGCGGTGCAGGAATATGTCTCTAACCTCGGCGTCTCTGCCATCGAATGTAACCATTGGGCGGACGGATCGAAGGGAACCGAAGAGCTGGCCAACAAAGTGGTTGAGCTGTGTGAAAGTGGTACCGCTGATTTCCACACGCTCTACGATGATGAAATGCCGCTGTTTGAGAAGATCAACACGATCTGCACCTCAATCTATGGTGCAGACGAAGCGATCGCAGACAAGAAAATCCGGGACCAACTGCGCAGCTGGGAAGCGGCCGGTTACGGGAACCTGCCGGTCTGCATGGCGAAAACACAGTACAGTTTCTCAACCGATGCGAACCTGAAAGGCGCACCAAGCAACCACGTGGTTCCGATCCGTGAGGTCAGACTGTCTGCAGGTGCCGAATTCGTTGTCGCCATCTGTGGCGAGGTCATGACCATGCCTGGTCTGCCCCGCGTTCCGGCGGCCAATTCGATCCATCTGGACGAAGGCGGTCTGGTACAGGGTCTCTTCTAAACAGCGACGATACAGTCCAAACACAGCGGGCCGGTCGAAGGATCGGCCCGTTTGTTTTTTTGCGCTATCCCTTTCCCCACACCGACGAGTCGGCGCACTATAAACATATGAGCACAAAACAAGACGTTCATAAGTGGCTTATCGGTTTCCAGACTTTCCTGAACCGCCGCCCTGAATTTGCGCCTTTTGCCAAAGAGGTGACCGTCAGACCGCGCGAATTGCGGGACTTTGACCTGATCGTCGGCAAGCACAAAAAAACCTGGATCAAGGCTCTGGCCGCCGAGGCATTTCAGGACATGATCTTGCAAGCGCTGAACGCCTACACGCTGGAAGACCGGAAAGTACCCGATCCCTCACCCGACCCGTCCGATGAGATTCTGGCAGCGGTTGCTGAGTTAAAAAAATCGGGAACCCTGTATCTGCCGCCGATCGCGCCGGAGACTGTTTCGGCAATGCGGAATTATCTGGCCGAACGCCCCATTTATCCAAGTTCCCGCGCGGAAAAGGGAACCGAGATTTCAATCGCTGAAGCCAGGCAAAGCGTCAACGTTGCGGTATTTTCAGAACCGGACATGATCAATTGTCCAGGCCTGCTTGAAACGGCGCTGGACCCTTTGCGCCTCGGTGTGGCGCGGCATTTTCTGGGGGTACCGCCAACAATTGCGCTGGCGACCGGCTGGTGGAGTTTTGCGGATCCCAATGAACCAAAGGCCGCCCAGCTCTTTCACATCGATGTCGACGATTATAAATTCGTGAAGTTCTTCATCTATTTAACAGATGTGGACGAGACGAGCGGGCCCCATGCCTTTGTTCCGACAACCCACCGCCACGACGTAATCCTGGACGCTTCAAACCGCGCCGTCGACAATGATGATTTCGGCCGCTGGTATATTGAAAAACTGCGGAAAACGGACGAAGAGGTACAGCATTTCTTTGGTATTGAGCCCATCCATATCACCGGCCCGGCTGGAACCAATTTTATGGCCAGCACGAATGGCATACATAAGGGAACACTTCCGAAATCAAAGGATCGACTGATTTGTCAGGTCGTCTATGGCGTGTCACCGCTCAAGCAGACACCTTACGAACCCGTAACTTTCGGCACCACAGAATCAAGTAACCTTCCGGAAAACATGCAAGAGTTACCGCTCAGCTACAGCGTGCGATTGCTGGCCAGTGCGACCCCCTGACCCGGATCAGTCCTTCAGGAACATCAGATCAAACATCTCCATGATCCGCGCAACGGTTTCTGCGCGGACATGGCGCTCATCAGCCTCCCAGGGGTCGGTGGCGCAATGCATGACATATTCATAGCTGGGGAAGTAATAGACGCCTTCATTGCGGGCGACGATCTCTTCAGCAGCAACACGCAAGACCGCCTTTGAATGATTATTGGCTGTCACCACATGCTGGTCCCGCCGGTGGGTTGCCATCAACGGGATCGGTGACAGGCTGATGATCAGTTTGAAATCCGGATTATGCTGACGCACCAGTTTCAGGAAATCTTCAACCGCCTCTACATTTTCTTCGACCGTCAGAATGCGCGGCTTTGACAGTGCATAAACCCAGTTATGGCGCGGGTTGTTTGACATAACCGATCCATCGAACTTGAAGGACCAGCATTCATTCAGGCCAAGGGTCGCAATAAAGACCTCTGATTGGGTGAAGGCCTGACGAATGGCGTTTGTGTGATTTTCATAATCGGTGCGAAACGCGGCCTCCGACTGAAAACCGACGCCTTCCCTGAATGGATCGGTGTAAAGCGGTGCGTCCGGACGCCCTTCCCTGACGATGATCTTGGGCAGTCTTCCGGTTCCAAAGGCCCTCTCGGCAAGTTGGCGCAGGCTGGGCGTGTTGAAGATGATGCCCCAGGTGGCACTGAAGCGGGGCATGGGGTTGTTCGGGTCATAGGCGTCGACCAGGACCCCCTTTGACCCATCATGTTCCGGTTCCGTCACAACATAGGAAAACCCGCGACGCTGGAAATTACGCGCGATCTCATAAGCAAAACAACTGCCAGCCGACCCGATCCGTGTTGATTTATCGACCAACGGGACCTTCTCAGAAACTGGTAGAATGTCTTTCAGGGATTTTCCGTCTTCCCTTGTCGGGTTTGGCCAGAACATCGAGTCGGGATTTTCCCGCCCCTGCCTGGAATAGGCCATGATGCTCTCAAGCGTTTCTGACTGATGCTGACGCATCGCCTCTGCACAGTCGCGCAGGCGCTTGACCTGTTCCTCTGTCGCGGCACCACCCTCACCGCCCAGATGATTTGAGAAGAATTGCTGCAAGACGGCCTGAAACTCTTCATGGGTCTTGATATCAAGACCGCCCTGGGTCAGTTGCCCCTCAAGGAAACTGCGAAAGCCCGGATCCTGAAAAATAGAGGCGATGAGAAACCGGCGAAGGTTATCGTCTTTCAGGCCCAGATCATGATCAATGATGATGGTGTCAGAACCCACAACCGTCCTTCCGCAAATTCAGTCTATGATCCGATGATCATAGTCACGCGGATCAAGACCGATCAAGCATGCGGTCGTTTTGGGGCGCCTTCCTAAGCCGGGTCGGCAAAACCCTGATTTTCGACAAGGGCTTTCAATTCTGCATCACCATAACTCTGATGCAGTGCTGCCGCGGCTTTATCAGCCTCAGCCTGAAGATCGTCACCCACTTCGACCGGGTCCGCTTTGCGCCATTCCGCCAGATAATCGTCAGTTGACCGGGCACCACCCCGCATGGCGGCACGGTCAATCGCTTTTTCAAAGCGTTCTGCCAACTGGATTTTCACCTGATCCCGACGGCCCTTCTTGACGATGACCTGGGCCGGAATATCGCGCCAATAGACCGTGATTAACTGTGCCATTCTATTCTTGTCCCTGTGCTGTGGTTTCAGCCTGTCGCATAAAACTTTCCAATTCACCATATCCTGTCTGCATGCGTTCGAAGCGCAGGTTCAGATATTCTGCCGCCTTTTCCGCCATCACCGTCAAAGCCGGATCATCAATTTGGGCCAGGTATACGACCCGCGTATAATTCCCGAACATCAGATCACGCATCTCGGGGTAGCGATCCAGCCCCATCCCTTTGATGATCAACGTCTCAAAATGCCGGGCCAGATAGTCGGTCAGATAGAAAGTGCCGGGCTCTGGCTCTGCCAAGGCCTCAAACCGGTCCTGACCGGCAAAGAAGGCATAACAATGGGGACCCGCCATGCGCTCCACGCGACAATGATCGGTCGATTCAGAGGCGACAACCTTGTCGATCAGACCGCCCGTTCCACAATCGGCATAGGCAACCAGAATGCGGCTGAAATCCATGCGCAATTCCCGGATTTTTCGGGTTAGTCTCTCAGGGATCTGGTCCGGTCGATTGTGCAGTTTTGCAGGAAGGCAGGTGACCTTCACATGATCGAGGCTGTTCAGCGCGATGATGTCGAGGATCTCACGCGCCAGCGCACCACAGGCTATGACTGCGACACCGCCCCGCGCGTCTTGCAATTCCCCTTCTTCATCGGGGTTCAACATTTCTGAAACAGCGTCAACCACGCGAGAATAACCTTCTCACACTGCGCGGTGGAACAGGATCAACCAGCCGCGCGCTGATTATGTTTGCGGGCCATGAATTCCTTGGCGGTTTCCACAGCGACAGCCGCATCACGGCAATAGGCATCCGCGCCAATCTCAGTTGCAAATTCCTCGTTCAGCGGCGCACCGCCAACGAAAACGGCATACTGATCCCGCAGGCCTTTTTCCTTCAGCGTGTCGATGACGACCTTCATGTAGGGCATTGTCGTCGTCAGCAGGGCAGACATGCCGAGAATATCGGGCTGATGTTCTTCCAAAGCGGCGAGATAGTCTTCGACCGGGTTGTTGATCCCCAGATCGATTACCTCAAAACCGGCCCCTTCCATCATCATACCGACAAGGTTCTTGCCGATATCATGAATGTCACCCTTCACCGTGCCGATCACCATTTTACCCTGCGGAGGGGCACCGGTTTCAGCCAGGAGGGGGCGCAGTATGTTCATACCAGCCTTCATGGAGTTGGCCGCCATCAGAACTTCCGGCACGAACAGGATACCGTCGCGGAAATCAATGCCGACGATGCGCATGCCTTCAACCAGAGCTTCGGTCAGAACCTTGTAAGGTGTCCAGCCGCGATCGAGGAGGATCTGTGTCCCCTCTGTAATCTCGTCCGCCAACCCGTCATACAGGTCGTCCCACATCTGTTCGACCAGTTCCTGGTCATCCAGTTCACTCAAGACAAGATCATCATCGGCCATGGTTCAGTTCCTGTACGGGTTTGCAGGTCGACAGACCTGACGCGGAATTATCCGCAAATCATTGGTTTCTTTGTGGTGATTTCACTCTTGCCATCGCGACACATCCTATCGCTACCACGACAGAGGTCAAAAACGATAGCGCAGATTTACAGAGCCAAACTTTGCGTAGTGTTCCTGGCCGACATATTGCGGGGAACGGACGACATAGGTGAAGGCCACTTCCGTGCGGTAAATCTGAACCGCGATACCGGTCTGCAGGTCACCCTGGAAATGCTCAAGATCAAGCCCCCGGCTATCCTGGAATGTGTTACCCTCAACAAACAGGTCCCGGGCCACGGCGCGGGCCTGCAGCCCGCCGAAGAGATACCAGGAGAACCCGTCGCGATCCTCAAAGAACCCCGGCCCGCCGAGGGCGGGGCGCACACGGGGCGGCCCGTAATCATCAGAAAGATCCTGACCCAGCCTGACCCCAATCCCCGTTGAAAGATAGGTTTCAACAGTCCCAAGGGCGCCACCAAGATGCGGCGAGACATCATAGGACAGGTTGAAGAGAGAGGTCGGTACCCGATCCACCATCTTCCAGGCCCGTTCATACAGCAAACGGAATGCGATCTCATTTTCCAGCTGCGTGTCCCAAACTTCGGGATTGGGGCTGCCAATCACAGAATGCACAAATTTCTGGGCCTGTTCGGCCAGTGAATATTCCCCGACAACCCCGATATCCAGTTGCACCGTATCCAGTTGGTCGCCTGCATCCCCTATGAAACCTATGGAACCATAGAGAAACCCTGCATAGGGCCGGTCATCAAGAGGCGGATCACTCAATGTAATGTCCTGGGGCGTGTACATGTTCTGCCCCAGACCATAGCTGATATGAAACTTCTGCGCCGGCGTGACCCAGGCCAGCGGTTCCCTCACCGCCTCTGCCCAGCTGGCGAGTTCGGTTGCCGGGCTGATATACTGCAGCAAGGCACCATTGGTGTAATCGCGGTCCGTCCCCGCGAAGAGGTCGTTTTCCAGGGTGAAACTGAACGTACCACGCTCATCGGCCGTATCCGCGGCGGCCTGCCCAGACAGCACGCAGAAAACACCAAGGGACAGTGCCAAATGAACGTGCTTCAGACCGACCTTAGGCATTGACGTCGACAACCAACCGTCCGCGTATCTGACCATTCAAAATCGCCTCTGCATTGGCCGGAACATCGCTCAACGCACACGTTTCCGCCATGGCATCCAATTTTTCCAAGTCCAGGCAGTCAACCAGTCTTGCCCAGGCGCGCTGCCGGTTTTCAAATGGCTGCATCACAGAATCAATCCCAAGAATGTTCACACCGCGCAATAAAAAGGGCAAAACCGTGGCATCCAGTTTGGGGCCCGCAGCAAGACCACAACAGGCAACCGATGCACCATATTTCATTTGTCCCAGCGCACGGCCCAGGATCTTGCCCGCAACCGTATCAACGCAACCGGCCCAGGTTTCAGATTCGAGCGGTCGCTTGGTGGGTTCGGCCAGTTCGTCCCGCATGACGATGCTGCTGGCACCCAGTGATTTAAGATAATCAGATTGCTCTGCGCGTCCGGTACTGGCCGCAACCTCGTATCCCAGGGAGGCCAGAATAGAGACGGCAACAGAGCCGACACCACCTGCAGCCCCCGTCACCAGAACCGGTCCTTTATCCGGGGTCAGTCCGTGATCTTCCAGCGCCTGCACGCAGAGCATCGATGTCAATCCGGCCGTTCCGACCGCCATCGCCTGACGGGCGGTCAATCCATCTGGCAGTGGCACCAGCCAATCGGCTTTCACGCAGGCTTTCTGCGCATAGCCACCCCAATAGATTTCGCCGACCCGCCTCCCTGTCAGGACAACCTTGTCGCCCAGCTTATAACGGTCATCTTTGGAGCTTTCGACCGTTCCCGCAAAGTCGATTCCTGGCACATGAGGAAAATCACGGACGAGGCGACCCTGATTGCCATGGACAACAAGCCCGTCCTTATAGTTTAGCGTCGAATACTCAACAGATACCACCACGTCCCGATCTGGCAAATCGGACGATCCCAATTCGGTCACGGCCGCCACAGGTCCACTTTCTGTTTCGGTCATCAACAGGGCATTGAAGCGGTCGGTCATCGCCTTCTCCAGATGGTTAGAAATTCGTTTTCGTTAAGTACCTGCCCGGCACGATCAGGCTGCATTCCATTCCTGTAGCACAAGTTCCAGCGTGATACAGATAGGATTTCCGCCTTTGACAAACAAACCGCCATGGACGGATTGATCCGGCTTTGAAATCGTTCCCCTCAGTTCAGCCCCCTCGGCTGTCACCTCGCCGGTCAGAGATAAAATCTCGATACCCGGCCCTTGATGGTCGACGGTGTTCTCGCCGAATTGAAGCTGGGCATCAACAAGGCTGCCAACGGCGGAGCGGATGATGCCGTGAGTGAAACCGGCCTCTACGCAGGCCTCTTCCACGCCGGTCACCAGATCAATATTCGGGCGAAGGCGGATAATGGCGACACGCCCCAGACTGCCTGAGGTGACTTCTGCGACAGCTCCCGCTTGTTTTCCACTCATTCTGCGGCCTCCCTAGCCGTTTTAAGGCCGGCCGGGTGAAAAATGCTGTAATTCGTCTCAACATCCTCTGCGACGACGAAACCCGTAGCGTCATGCAGCGTGGCAATGGCAACAACGCCACCCGCCCCGACAACGCATTCACCGGGCGGCAAATGCCCCCCATGGACCCGCCCTTCACGGTCGGTCATGACAGCGTGGCAATGCATCAGGGGTTCCCCTTCCGGGTCCTGTCCCAATATCGCATTGCCGGACAGAATGGTAACCGGTCCCTCCAGAGGCGTAGGGTCTCCATAGGTCGCAAGGCGTTGTCCCGTTGGATCGGGCATCCCGGTAAAATAATGCAGTTTTGCGAGAGAACCGCCCAACAGTGTGAAACCCGCGGCCCTTACACCCCGCCCTATCACTGCATCACGCAAACCGTTCAGCAGATCCTGTCCTGACTGCAGGGTGATTCGCAGATCACCAGCCGGTGTCGCCTGCTGCACCAGTATACGCGGATACTGCTTTGGGCCTGGTTGCGCCAATTCCCTCATTGTCACTGCCTCCCTTAGACTGTGGGGGACAGTATGCGCCCTGCGGTCCGGGTGGTAAAACAGATTTGTCCCGACGCCCGGCGCGCTTTATCGTCCGGTCATGGAACTCTATGCACAAACTCTGTTGGTGCTGATCGCGTTTTTTGTGGCTGGCAGTGTGAAAGGGGTGATCGGCCTTGGATTACCCACCGTTTCACTGGCCATACTGGTCACCGTTTCCGGTTTGAAAGACGCCATCGTCCTGATGATCATCCCGGCGCTGGCCACAAATCTCTATCAGGCATGGGCCGGTCCAGACCTGCTAGGCCTCCTCAAGCGGCTTTGGCCGATGATGGCGATGGCGGGGCTCGGCATTTTCCCGGCAATTGGAGTGCTGGCTGTCGGCGACGCCGCATGGCTCACCATGCTATTGGGCGTCGTCCTCATCTGTTATTCCAGCTATAGCCTGATGAGGCCGCAATTGCCGCCGCCGGGCAAGAATGAGCTATGGATGACGCCTGTCTTCGGGTTCTTTAGTGGTATTTTAAGCGGCTTGACCGGGTCTTTTGTCGTACCCGGCATTCTTTATTTGCAAGCGTTGGGATTGAAGCGGGACCATTTCGTGCAGGCCATGGGGATCTGCTTCTCCCTGCTGGCGATTGAGATGGGCCTGGCGCTTGCCTATCACGGACTGTTTCGGGTCGATATGGGACTGACATCCATCATCGCCATCATTCCCGCTTTTGTCGGGATGTATCTCGGCAGTCGCATCCGAAAACGCCTGCCGGAAGACCTGTTCCGCAAGGTTTTCTTTATGGCGCTTCTCGCGCTAGGCTTCTATCTGATCTGGCGCAGTGCTACCGCGGCCGGCCTTTTATAGGACCGTTTAGACTGGTTCGCCCTCGACCAGATCGCCGCGTTCGAACAGGGTGTTCTTGATCAAGTGCTTCGGCACCTTGCCATAACCGGATTTCGGCATCTCGTCCCAGAAGAAAAGGCGGCGCGGCCATTTATACTTCGAAAGCTTGCCGTCCAGATAACCGATCAGCTCTGCCTCATCTGCCTCGGAGCCGGGTTTGAGAACCACCACACCGACGCCGGCCTCACCCCATTTGCGGTCCGGGACACCAAGAATGGCAACTTCACTCACGGCCGGATGCGCGAGCAAAACCTCTTCGGCCTCTCTTGGATAGATGTTTGACCCGCCGGAAATATACATGTCAGAGGCGCGTCCCGTAATATAGAGAAAACCGTCCTTGTCCAGATATCCCAGGTCACCAGTATGGAACCATCCACCCTTGAGCGACTTGGCATTTGCCTCCGGGTTTTCGAAGTAACCAGCGAAAACCGCGGGGCCTCTGGTGCAGATCTCCCCTTGCGTGTCTGGCCCAAGACGGTTGCCCTCAGCGTCCTTGATCGCCACTTCCATACCGGTGCGCGGCATACCGCAACTGCCAACCTTCATCTTGTCATCATCAACAGCATGGAAATGCGGGGGTAGAACCGTGATACAGCCCGTCACCTCACCCAATCCGAAATACTGCACCAGCACGGGTCCGAGTTTTTCGAGGGCGAATTTCTGATCCTCGCGATACATCGGGGCTCCGGCATAGATAATCCAGCGCAGGGATGTATGGTCGAATTGATCCACCGCCGGATGTTCTGTCATCATTTTCACGATGGTCGGCACCGTGAACATATTGTCCAGGCGATGTTCCTCGACCAGCCGCCACGCCTCTTCCACATCCAGTCGTTCGCCGGATAGCAGCACTGATTTCGCAGCTCGCGCCGCATTGACGAACATATGCATGCCCGCCCCATGGCTAAGCGGGGCGACAACCAGGGATCCACTCTCATGGCTAAGGCCCGGCATCAGATCCGCCACATGGTTGACGACGACGAATCCCATCTGTCCATGGGTCAGGACAGAGGCCTTGGGCCGGCCCGTCGTTCCGGAGGTGAAGAAGAACCACATCGGGTCGTCATGCTCCATATCTTCTTCAAACGGTTCAGCCCCGAAATGGGTTCCTACCAGGTCGTCATAGCCTTGTTCACCTTCCCGGATCTGACCGATGGCAATGACGGACTTCACGGTCCGGACACTGTCCAGAACCGCATCGATATGGTCTGCGAAGATGTCGTCATAGATGATGATTGTTGGCTTGGCTGTCTCGGCGAGGCCTGCCACTTCCGCCGGGGTGAGGCGAAAATTGACCGGGACCCAGACGCCACCCGCCTTGAAAACAGCAAAGCTGCTTTCCATCAGCTGGTTCGAATTTCGGGCCTGGACCAGAACGCGGTCGCCCTTCTTCAACCCCAATTGGCGCAGGGCCGACACCATCGCGTCGACCCGATGGTTAAGGGCGGACCAGGTCCAGCTCTGGTCCCGCCAGATCAGGGCAGTTTGATCGGGGAAGGCCAGGGCCGCCTGGGTTGCCAGACGCCCAAAATTCATAACACCCCGATTTTCCATGTCACCACACTCTCAAAGGAACGGGGCGGCCATCAGACCACCCCGGTAAAATTCAGAATACTGATCGAATGCCAGGTCCTTAGCGGACCGCTTCAACGATGGAGCAGTAATTGGCAACCGCCGCACCGCCCATATTGAAGATGCCGCCAACCTGGGCGCCCTCAACCTGAATGCCACCCGCTTCACCACGAACCTGCTGTGCAGTCAGGATATGCATCGAGACACCCGTCGCACCAATTGGATGGCCCTTGGCCTTCAGACCGCCGGACGCGTTCACAGGCAGTTTTCCATCCGTCTGCGTGATGCCGTCCATGGCAGCGGCACCGCCCTCGCCCGGCTTTGCCAGGCCCATAGCCTCATACTGCATCAATTCAGCGATGGTGAAACAATCATGGGTCTCAACAAGATCCAGATCATCAACACTCATCCCGGCCTGTTCAAAGGCACCGTTCCAGGCCTGCTGACACCCGCTCAGGAAGCTCATATCCCGTTTTGACATTGGCAACAGATCGTTCACCTGATTGCGGGCGCGGAAGACAACAGCCTTCTTCTTGGTGAGGCCGGTTTCAATATCACTCAAAACAACGGCGGCGGCACCATCGGATACCAGCGAGCAATCGGTCCGTTTCAGGGGCCCTGCAACAACCGGGTTCTTGTCAGAGACATTCCGGCAGAAGTCATACCCCAGATCTTTTTGCATTTGTGCCAATGGGTTGCTGACACCGTTCTTGTGGTTCTTCGCCGCAATGGTCGCCAGCGCATCGGACTGATCGCCGAATTTCTGGAAATAGTTGCTGGCGATCTGACCAAAGACACCGGCAAAACCACCTTCGGTTTCAGCTTCTTCTTTCACGTAGGAAGCTGACAAAAGGATCTCGCCAATCTTTGGTCCCGGCGTATCAGTCATCTTCTCAACACCGATGACCAGCACGTTACGGCCCTGTTTGGCCTCAATGAAATTGATCCCCTGGTGAATGGCAGCCGACCCCGTTGCGCAGGCATTCTCGACCCTTGTAGCCGGTTTCCAGCGCAGGCCTTCAACCCCGTTCATGACCAGAGAAGACCCGAAATCCTGAGCGGAAAACCCACCATTGTAGAAACCCAGATAGATTGCATCGATATCGCGCGGATCCATCTCAGCATCCTTCAGGGCCTTTGTGGCGACATCGACGACGAGGCTCTCGACGTCGTCACCTTCCAGCTTGCCAAATTTCGAATGGTGCCAACCGATCATGCATGCGGTCATCGAAACAATCCTCTCCGTTTTGAATTCTCAATGCTCTATGCGGGGCATTTTACCTAAGCAAACCATGTTGTCGAGCCATGGATACATAGCAATCAGAGACCAAAGAAAAAAGGGTTTGCGGCGCAGTACACCCATGAAACCAGGGCACAAGGCCGATCAGGCGGAAATGGGCATCCGGACTTTGTAAAGCGTCTGGGCCGATTTGAAGCCTTTCAACTCAAAATCGCCAACAAGGTCAAAATCCGTGCCCAGAGGTTCGCAATATTCAACAACACTGGCTGAAGTGAAAATTTGCCCGGCATTGGCCTTGGACAGGATCCGGGCGGAGAGGTTCACGGGTGTTCCAAAGACGTCACCACCCTCATGGATGGCCTCGCCTGCATGGACGCCGATCCGAACCGCAAACGCGCGTTTCGGCATCGTATCAGAAAACGTTTTGAAATCCTGTTGCATGGCAACCGCGGCATCGATCGCGTCATTGGGCTTTTTGAAGGTCGCCAGAATACCGTCACCCATATGTTTGATTTCCCGTCCATTGTGGTTGCGAACAGAATTTCGCACCAACTCGTTATGGGCACGGATGATTTCCATCATCCAGTCATCTCCATTGGCCTGCTGTTGAGCCGTGCTGTCGACAATATCGGTGAACAGGATCGCAACAAAATTCTCTGCAGAGGTGTCGATTTCTTCGCTCATCTGCGGGGCCGGCGCACGCCATTCAACCAGTGCATTGTCCAGACCAATCTGCGCATCATCGCTGGTGATCCGGCGATAGGCGGCCGCCCTGCCCTGATTGTAAATCGTGAAATACCGCGTCTCCAGCAGGTATTCCTCAATATTCTGCAGGAACCCTCTGGCGAGATTTTCCGTATTGCCGAGGCGCACGACATAATCGATCAGAATGGACAGCGCCTCTTCCGACCCGATCTTGTATTTTCGGGCCAGCGCCTCGCCCGCACCCGCCATAAAGAGGGTCAGGCCGAACCGTGTATAATCATCAGTGTTCTTTCCAACGATCCGCCAGGCCTCAATCTCAATCCGTTCAAGCTCATCGGACATGGATTTTGGATCAGAATCTTCGTTTGCGTGCACAGGCAATTGGGTGAGTTCATCCGCCACCTCGGCCTCTTCCGGCGTTAAACCTTCAAATTTAGGCCGTTTGGCCGCCTCCATCGCCTCCAATTCTGTCAGTTGGGCGGCGTCAGCCTCCAGATGGGCAGCGTCCAGATCGACAGGCGGGTCCAGTTCTGTGATTAATTCGGCGTCTTCACCCAAAATATCGCTGAAATCCAGATCCACCAATGGCTGCGGATTTTCATCGGCTTTCCTGGGTTTTTGCGGTTGCTGGAACACATCACTTTCAACAGGTGCAGGACTGCGCCGCCCAACCAGAACGTATTTCCGCAGGAGTGCGAGAAATGTCAGCATGTAAGTCAGTATGAAGCTTGAGATCACCAGCAACTGCGCCAGTTGAGGCCCGGGCGAGATATCAAACCCGGCCAATTGATCCAGACCGAGGATGACACAAAGCGCGCCGAGTGCGGCAACTGGAACGGAAACCAGGCTTACAATGATGAACCTGTAGATAACTTCAGCAGCACCTTTCTGTTCAGCTTGTTTCGCGGCGCGCCTGCGGCTGAAATCAAGTTCCTTTTCCGCCCGTCTTTCCGCCTCTTCCCGTTCGCGCTCAGCTGCCTCTTCGGCCTGTTGCTGCTGAAACTCCGACTCTCTGACCCGTGCATCTATCAGAGCATTGGCCGCTGCGGATCCTTCCGGCGGTAGCTCCCCGTTTTGCCAGCCATCCCCGCTCTTGCCAGCGCTGGACGTGATGCTGCTGACCGGTGGCCGGGTGTTTAGAGTTGGGGTGTGGTAAACAACGGTTTCATTAGAGGTCGCGGTTTCCGGATCAAAACTCTCGCGTACAACGCAGCTCGCCTCAAAACCGCTTGTATCGAGCCGCTTTGCCTCTTCTTCCGCTTCGTCGCGTTTATTGGCCGCAAACCGGGCATGGATGCGCCATTGCCCGGACTGCAAGTAGTAGACTTCGTAAGATAGCTCTTTTGGGCCGCTCATAGTTAAAAGCTGTCCGTGCTCAAATAACGAAAAACTTATGAGGAAGCTGTATAATGGAATAGGTTAATAGTTAATATTTTTCTAATTGAATTGCAGGTATTCGAGACAACCAGAAAGTACAAAATCGGGTTCGTTGCCCATCCATTCCAGGTCAATATTGCAAAAGAAACACAGTGGTGCCCTACTGAACCCAGAAAAATGAAAGCACTGTCCGGGGAGCGGAACGTGAACATTCTGTTCATAATGTATGACCAATTGCGGTTTGATTACATGAGCTGTGCGGGTCACCCCCATCTGCAAACCCCAAATTTTGACCGTCTGGCCGAGGCAGGTCTGCGCTTTACTAACGCCTATATCCAATCCCCAATTTGCGGTTCAAGTCGGATGAGCACCTATACCGGGCGTTACGCCTCTTCACATGGTGCACAATGGAATGGTTTCCCCTTGCGTGTCGGCGAAATGACCATGGGCGACCACCTGAGGGCTACCGGTATGTCCTGTTGGCTGATTGGCAAGACCCATATGAAAGCAGATGTTGAGGGTATGGAACGATTGGGGCTGGACCCGGACAGCATTATCGGGGCGCGGCAGGCCGAATGTGGCTTTGACGTTTGGGTTCGTGACGATGGCTTATGGGGTGCCGGGCCAGACGGTTTCTACGACCAGAAGCGCTCACCCTATAACGAATATCTCAAATCCCGCGGATACCAGGGCGAAAACCCTTGGGCGGATTATGCCAATGCCGGCGCTGACGAAACCGGCAAAGCCAGTGGCTGGATGTTCAAAAACGCAGACCAAGCCGCCCATATTCATGAGAGGGACAGTGAAACCCCTTGGCTGACTGATCGGGCGCTGGACTTTCTGGAGAACCAACAAGGGCCCTGGTGTGCCCATCTAAGCTATATAAAACCGCACTGGCCTTATATCGTGCCAGCACCCTATCACAATATGTACGGACCGGATCATATTCTTCCTGCCGTCAGGCACCCAGTCGAACGGGAAGCCCCGCATCCCGTCTATGGGGCCTATATGGAGAACCGAGTGGCCACCGCATTTCAACAGGACGAGGTCCGAGAGAAGGTGATCCCGGCCTATATGGGTCTCATCAAACAATGTAACGATCAATTGGGCCGTATCCTTGCCCATCTGGACAAAACGGGAGAGATCGAAAACACGATGATTGTCCTGACCTCAGACCATGGGGACTATTTGGGCGATCACTGGCTTGGCGAAAAAGACATGTTTCACCAACAATCCGTCAAAGTCCCGATGATCATCTACGATCCCCGGCCAGAAGCCGATGCAACACGCGGGACCATTTGCGATGCCCTAATCGAATCCATTGATCTGGCCCCGACCTTCGTCAGCGCTGCTGGAGGCAAAATTGCCAGCCACATTCTGGAAGGGAGAAACCTTGAGCCGTATTTACACAACGGGGCGACTGACGACCGGTCTTATATCATCAGCGAATACGATTATTCTGTAACCCCTCAATGCGCGAAATTGGGACTGGAACCCAAAGATGCGCGTCTGTTTATGGTATTTGACGGACGCTATAAGCTGATCCATGCGGAAGGCGGGTTTCGACCGATGCTGTTTGATCTGGCGAATGATCCAGATGAGTTTCGGGATCTCTGCAAATCTGGAGGTAGCGAGGCAGAGATCAACCGCCTCTACGGATATCTGGCTGAATGGGGCCGTCGCCTTTCCCAGCGGGTCACAAGATCCGACGATGATATCAAGGCGATGCGCGGCCGCTCGATGCGGCGGGGCATTCTGCCTTTCCTCAAAGACGGTACAGAGGTTCCCGACGAGCTGACAATGGCGTATCGTGGTCCAACATTACCCCTTCCCGACACGGACTGACACAGCAGGCCAAGCCCATGACAGAGACGACGCTCGACGATATTCAGGAACTGGCCGCAGAACTGGACAACGGGTATGAAACGCTGACACGAATTGGCCTGATCATCCTGTCTTCGGACCATACGATTGAGCAGGAATGGCATCAGATTCTGCCGAGGGATCACGTGGCTGTCTATCATACCCGTATTACCAACTCGCCTGAAATCACGCCCGAAACCCTGTCCGCCATGAAAGATGGCCTGATGGATACCTCTGCGCGTTTGATGCCAGGTGAAAAACTGGACGCCATAGCCTATGGCTGCACCTCGGCAAGTACGGTCATTGGTCCGGATGAAGTTGCCGCACAGATCAATCTTTCCAAACCAGACACACCGATCACAACCCCCATAACAGCCATGCTGGCGGGCTTTGAAGCACTCGGATGCAAGAAAATCGCCCTGCTCACCCCCTATAGTCGTGAGGTTACAAACAGGATGCGCAGCTATCTCGAGGGTGCAGGAATGCAGATCGTCAGAACGAGCAGCTTTTTTGAACCGGATGACAACCGCGTTGCACGCATCTCCGAACATTCAATCAAGAATGCGGCGCGTTCGCTCGGACAGGATGCGGGAGTCGAGGGCGTGTTCGTCGCCTGCACGAACCTACGCGTGGCCAGGGTCATTGCGCCTTTGGAAGCAGAGCTTGGAAAACCGGTTCTTTCAAGCAATGTAGCAATGGCATGGCACGCATTACGATTGGCAGGGAACACCACTCAACTGCCTGGTTTGGGCCGTCTGCTTGAAACCTGTTGAATGTGAACTGACCGGCACTGAATTACAGGTTTTCAAAGGCTTCACTCAACTGTGATGTTTTGAGACTAGAACCTGTTCCTCCGCCGCCCAATATAAAATCGATATTACTGTATATAATGATATGCAGTAATTTTGTTTCCTGACACCAAAGGTTTGAAAGCGTGGAAAACAACACACTCATATCAATAGTGGGCCTCAACAAACCCGAAATGCGGGAAAGCCTGAAATTTGCCTGGGATGCCTTGCTTGAACCCGCATCCGAAGACCTGCTCGGCAAGCTCTACGAAATCTGCAACAACTCAACGGAATTGCGCGCCTTTCTGTGGGGTGCCTCGCGACCGGACTGGGTTCAGGCGCAACGGGAACGATGGGCAGCCGTTTTTCACAACGGGATCGATGATGAGCATATCGAGCGCGTGCGGGGGTTTGCCGAAGGCGATCTGAAGGAAGGCATGGATCCTGCCGTCTACGGCCTGTTCTTCAGCACGTTTTCCTCAATATGCTTTAACCACATCCTAACCCGCGACGAGCTGACCGACAAATGCCGGTCTGCACTGCTGGCGGTCAATGCGCTGGCCAATCTGGAAACAACGATTGCCTTTACATCCTATTATCACGCAATGCGGACCGAAACCGCCGCTACCATCAATCAGCTGACCAGCGACCTCCATGGTGAAGTTGGGGAAAACATTTCAGGGATCGCCTCCGCGACAGAAAAGCTCTCCGACACAATGACGCTGATCTCCGGCAATATTTCCAGAAATGCCTCGCAGGCAAAGGAAATTGCGGGAACGACAGACGAAGTGCGCAGCCAGATGGAAGATCTGAGAAAAGCGATTCAGGGCAATCATGGTCTTCTGAGCAGCATTACCGACATTGCGGGACAGACAAATCTACTGGCACTGAACGCGACCATTGAGGCCGCCAGGGCTGGCGAGGCAGGCCGGGGTTTCGCCGTGGTGGCGAAGGAGGTCAAATCCCTGGCCAATGATTCTAAACAATCCGCAGAAAAGATCGGTGCCAATACAAGCCGTCTGGAACAAAGCCTGAATATGGTGGAAACGACGTTTGTACAGGTCGCCGATTCAGTCGTGGATATGCTCAGCCTGTTGGAAGAGAACAGCCAGGCAACAGGCGAACAGAAGAACGCGACGGATGAGATCGCCGAGCGCGTGACCGTCGTCCACAAGCAGGTCGAAAACGTTGTGAACAGAATTCAGAAAGAGAGCATGTAGGGGCAAAACCTCGAAGGCCTAGACACCTTTATGTTTCTGGGCGTTCTGGTCCAGATTGATCCAGTCCGGCAATTGTGCTGCGACAGCCCGCTCACCGCATAACAACGACGCGTCACCGGTTTCGGCGGCATTCAACGCGTCGAGACGCACGAGGGCCAGGGCGGTGCTGCCGGTTGAAGACTTGATGTCGCCGACACTCTTGCCCTGGAACGTAATCACATCTCCGGATTTCAGGGGCAGATCGCTTTCCTCCAACCCCGTAATGGGGACAAGGCGTTTCTTGACGAGACCTCTGTATTTGGTGCGCGCGGTCAGTTCCTGCCCCATATAACAGCCCTTCGACCAGTCAATCCCGCCCAATTCGTCAAATCCATTCTCCAACAAGATGGCTTTCCCGGGCTCCATATCCTGCTGCCCTTCCGGGATACCAAGGGCGATCCGGGTTGATGCGTAATCGCCCTCCGCCCCCAAACCGATCCCCAGCTTTTCTGCCAGCGCGTCAGCACCGAGTTTTGAAATTATCCTGATTCCTGCCTGATCATGCCTTGGGTCATCAAAGGCGACAGTGTCCGTCAGGCCAGTCAGGGCCTCTCCCAACGGGGATGTCATCCCTGCATTCACAATATGATAACAGGACCAGTCCCGAGCCATGCCAAGGGCTACATCGCTGTGCAGTTTGAACCGATGAAGTGTGCGCCCCAAATCCATCATCCGGTCGCCACCTTCACAATCCAGCAACAGGACCTCACCGGAAGCGACAATCAGAAAGTCGTGGAGATATTTGCCCTGGGGACTTAGCAATGCCGTCCAGACGCCGTGCCGCTCGTCCACCCGCGTTACATCATTGCTGACAAGGCCTTGCAGATAGGAAACCCGGTCCGTCCCGGCAATCGTGATCAGGCCCCGCCCCGGAAGCGGAACCAAAACAGGATCTGTATCATTGATGGTTGCCATCTGGTCACCCTGAAGCCTGTGGAGTGTTGAATTAAACACAGGTAGGCAGCAGACCTGCAATTGGCAAGGTCGGCCAACACCTATATACGCTGTGTGACACAGACGAACTAAGGCATTCTCCCCCCTGATGCGCATTCTATACATCACCTCCAATCGCGTCGGCGATGCGGTTTTATCCTCTGGTGTTCTGGCCGAACTGATGCGTCGTCATCCGGACGCCCGGGTCACAGTTGCGACCGGATCGGTCAATGCCGGCCTGTTCAAAGGTGTGCCCAATCTGGACAGGATCGTTCATTTTCAAAAGAGGACTACGCGCGGTCTGCACTGGTTTGCCTTGTGGCAGCAGGTTGTTCTGGGGTGGTGGGATATCGTCGTTGATATGCGTAGATCCGTCATTGGCTGGGCTGTTCCGAGGGGAAAGTTATATCGCGGGGAAAAGTCAAACCGCGTCGAACACAAAGTGATAGAGGCCGCCAGATTATTGGGCATGGAAGGGAATCCGCCCTCGCCGGAGTTATGGATCTCTCAAGCAGACCATGACGAGGCGGACGCAATCCTGAAAGACGATGCCAGACCGCTCCTTTGCATCGGGCCAACCGCGAACTGGCAGGGTAAAATCTGGCCGGCGGATCGCTTTCTGGAGCTGGCAAAACGTCTTACCGCAAAAGGCGGCATTCTTGAGGATGCAAGGATCGGCATCATTGGCGCACCGGGCGAAGAGGAACAGGCCGAATTGATCCTGAAAGGCCTGCCCAAGAACCAGGTCATCGATATGGTTGGCGTTTCCCTTGGTGTTGCTGGGGCAATCTTCGAGAGATCTGCGCTCTATGTCGGAAACGATAGCGGTTTGATGCATATGTCAGCTGCTGCTGGAACACCAACCGTCGGTCTTTTTGGCCCGTCAAAGGATGAGTTCTATGCCCCTTGGGGGCAAAAATGCATCCATATCCGAACCCCGCAAAGCTTCGATGAACTGATTTCGGCACCGGATTACGATCGCCACACGACACCAAGTCTGATGACAGGGATAACTGTCGAGGCTGCCTTAGACGCTTGTGAAACGCTCCTCAGGCGGATGGCGGATCATCCCGGTTAAGCAGCAGTTCCTGACATTTCAGATAGATCATCATTGTGTAAAACCCGGCCAGGAAGCCGAGCGCGATGCCGTAAAAGCCTTCCTTATATCCTTTGCGGGCCACATAGGATTTCCAGCCCCGCGAGAAAATCCGCCGAAAAGATGTCCAAAAGCTGGGCACAGTCTGCTGCGCGACCGCGTCACGCGCGGCAAGGGTCGTGTACCGGTTGACCCGGTCAAACATATCCGCAAGGTCCCGGTCCACCAGATGGACAAGGCCGTTTTTCAACTGCCCTTTATGGCCCGTCATCTCAAGCGACGGATGAACCCGCTGGGCGCCCCATTGCTTTGACCCTTTGGTGAACAGGCGCACTGTTGCGTTGACCCCGATATAGGCCCCCCAACCGTACCGCACCTCGCGTCCGCCCACAAAATTGCGAACAGGGATCAGGTAGTGCCCGACCGGCGCTGTTTCGATATGGCTGATGATTTCCTCGCGCAGGGCATCCGTCAC
Organism: Alphaproteobacteria bacterium; assembly: GCA_963691885.1. GTDB lineage: Bacteria > Pseudomonadota > Alphaproteobacteria > UBA8366 > Aestuariispiraceae. Next base: position 3,146,335 of record OY829843.1, on the reverse strand, counting down.
CCTCTCATCGGCGTCGAGTTCAAGAATCCATCTGCCGCCACAGGCCGAAATACCCGTGTTGCGCCGCTCTCCCTCTATCTCCCACGCGCCTTCCAGAACCTGTGCATCATGCTCCCGCGCGATCTCCGCTGATCGATCAGTTGATCGGTCCAGAACAACAATCAACTCATCCGCGAAGGAAAGGCTCTTCAGGCAGTCACCCAAAAGTTCCTCTTCATTTTGGGCCACGACAAGGGCGGAGAGTTTGATGTCAGTTTGCGTCATGGCGGCAACCTATCTCCCGGAACTCGCCCGGGCAAGCCCGCCCGGAAAACCGGGGTGAATGAAGTTTGGCGAGGTCCCGAAACCTTGCTTTCCAAAGGGGCACCGTGTAATTCGAACCATCATTCAGGAGGCCCCCTACGCAATGAAAAACGCAGGAACAGCATGAAGGTTCTGCAAGTCATGGCCGGTGCTGCACAGGGCGGTGCCGAGGGTTTTTTTGAGCGCCTCGTCCCCGCACTATTTCGTGCGGGTATTGATCAGACGGCAATCATTCGCAAACACCCCTATCGCGGCGCTGAGCTGACGGCGGCGGGCATTCCGACTACGGAAGTTCGATTTGGCGGCCCTCTTGATCTGATCAGCAAGCGACAGGTCAAGCAGGCGATTGACCAAGAAAAGCCCGACCTGGTTCTTGCCTGGATGAACCGGGGTGCCGACAGCCTACCCGAATGCGATACGATTACGGCGGGGCGTCTCGGTGGGTATTATGACCTTAAATACTACAGGAACTGCGATCATTTGATCGGAAACACCCCCGATCTTCGGGACTACCTCGTCAAGTCCGGCGTTTCCCCGGAACGCGCATGGTACCTGCCAAACTTTGTTGATGACCGGATCGCGCCGCCACTGAGCAGGGCGGAATTTGATACACCAGAGGATGTACCTTTGCTGCTGTGTCTCGGACGCCTTCATGTCAACAAGGGATTCGACACCGCGTTGCACGCCCTGGTCGATATTCCGGCAGCCCATCTCTGGATCGCGGGTTCCGGTCCCGAAGAACACGCCCTGAAAGCACTGGCGAACCAGCTAAAAATTACTGAGCGGGTTCGTTTTCTAGGTTGGCGACGGGATATGGCAGCTATGATGGCCAGTGCCGATGTCTTTGTTTGTTCTTCCCGCCACGAACCCCTGGGTAATATCGTTATAGAGGCCTGGGCCCATGGACTGCCCGTTGCCGCCTGCGCGTCACAAGGTCCGACCCAATTGATTGAGGATGGCCGTACCGGCCTGCTGAGTGCTATCGATGATCCTTCTGGTCTTGCCAGTCAGATCAACAGACTGCTTGCGGATCCAACACTGGGTGTTGATCTGGCGGGCGAAGCAGCGGCAGAGTTCAAGTCAACCTATTCAGAAGGTCCAGTCGTGCAGCACTATCTCGACTTCTTTCAACGCGTGACCGGAAAGGACCCAGGCTGATGTGCGGCATCGCCGGGATCATGCTGCGCGACGGCGCCGTTGTAGACCCAAAGGTTCTGGACACGCTTGCAAAGGCCTTGCGCCATCGCGGACCCGATGGTGAGGCGCGCCACATTGCCGGGAATGTCGGGCTGATCCAGACGCGCCTTGCCATTATTGATCTTCAGACCGGCGACCAGCCCTTCTATGAACCGTCCGGTGCCGCGCTTGTCGCCAACGGGGAAATCTATAACTACGTAGAATTGCGGGGCGAAATGACCGAAACACCGTTTCGGACCGCTTCCGATTGCGAAGTGCCTCTCTGGGTTTATGCCGATCAGGGCATTGATTACGCCAATGCACTCAGAGGCATGTATGCAATCGCCATCCACGATCCGGCACGGTCGCGACTTGTCCTGTCCCGTGACCCATTTGGCATCAAGCCACTATATTATGTCGAAACCCCGGAATACTTCGCCTTTGCACAGGAACCACAAGCGCTGATCGCAGCAGGCCTTTTAACACCGGCGGTTGATGCCAATCGCCGCGATGAATTCCTTCAACTGCAATTCCCCTGCGGGCAACAAAGCCTGATGCCGGGTCTGAACAGGGTTCTTCCAGGCGAAACAATCGTTGTCAGCGGCGGTCGTATCATCGAACGGAAATTGCGGGCTGCTTTGCCAAAGGGAGCTCCGAAGAAGATCACCGAAAAGGAAGCGATCGACCAACTCGACCATGCCATGCGGGACAGCGTGATGGTTCATCAGCGCTCGGACGTGCCTTTTGGTTTATTCCTGTCCGGCGGCATCGATTCGACCGCAATCCTGGCCCTGATGGCGGAATTAAACACAAACCCGGTCGTCGCCTTTACCGCAGGGTTTTCCGGTGGCCATGTTCATGATGAACGGGATCATGCCGCATTCCTGGCAAAGAGAGTACGAGCTGACCATCACCGCATCGATTTCTCAGAAGAAGATTTCTGGTCACTCCTACCGTCCGTGGTCGCATCCCTTGACGATCCAGCGGCGGATTATGCAGTTCTGCCAACCTGGAAACTCGCCAAAGAAGCAGCGCAAAACCTGAAAGTCGTCTTGTCTGGCGAGGGTGGGGACGAAGTCTTTGCTGGATATGGCCGCTACAGGTCGCTGCTGAGACCCTGGTTTCTGGGCGGCCGCACCATTCGCCATCGCGGCATCTTTCAGGGTCTGGGTATATTGAAACGCGATGACACATCATGGCGTGATGGCATTGCCGCGAGTGAGGCCCTCTCCCAAAGTGAGGGTCGCACCCGCCTTCAGGGTGCTCAGGCCGTCGATGCGATGGACTGGCTCAGCAACGATCTCTTGACCAAACTCGACCGGTGCTTGATGGCCCATGGACTGGAAGGGCGCACGCCCTTTCTTGACCCGGTTGTGGTAGACACTGTTTTCCGGCTACCGGACAACCTGAAGATCAGATCCGGTCACGGGAAATGGATCCTCAGAAAATGGCTGGACGGCATATTGCCGGAAGCAGACGCCTTTTCCAAAAAGCGGGGATTCTCCGTTCCAGTTGCAGCGTGGATACAGGGAAGCGCCGATAAACTGGCGCCCATGGTTGCCCGACAGGAAGCATTACAGGAAATTTGCCACACCGACCGAATTTCAGGCGTGTTCTCCGATGGGTCAAAGAGAGCGGGTTTCGCCGCCTGGGTCCTCTTGTTTTATGCGCTCTGGCACAAGCATCACGTCGAAGGCTTTTCCATTCGAGACGCCACAATTTATGAGGCACTGAATGCCTAGCCAAACAAAACCAGCGCCTTATCGTCTGGCTGCTGCCCCGGCCCGTCGTTTGGAATAGCCGCTTAGGGCGGACGTGATCTCGCCGGCCATGCTGGCAGCATCACTGGTTGGGTGGAAACCCAACAGGATCGCGTCGGATAACGGCTTAAGCAACTCGATATCCTTCTTCGTCGGCTCTCCCTTCGTATCGAGAAGCCGCCCGGACACATCTTGCATATTTTCACAAAGGTGGCTGACATGGTCGTATTCGGTCCCGAGCATCCGATCCGCCGTATCCGTGCAAATATCAAAAATTCTCTTGTAATGGCCCTTCAATTCCGACGAGCCAAAGTTTTTTGCCTCGACTTCCGGCAAGATCAGACCAACCAGGAACGCAATCTGAAACGCATTCCTTTTCAGACGCTGATCGTTGATCGTGTTCTGAACCCGGGCAACCATCGCGTTCAGCTTCGTCGGATCAATTTTTTCGCCGCGCATTTTGGCTTCAAGTGTGTTCGGCACCCGGATCAGCGGGATACTGGATTGCCTTGTCGGGTCCTTTCGACGATCGGGACCGATATATTCCGATGTTACGACAAAAGGCTTTCGATTGTCCGTAAGCGCCCTAATCCGATCAAGCAGCAATTGCGGTGATATCGGTTTAACAAGCATGTCATCAGGGCCAGCCACCGAGAGTTCCTGGACGATTTGGGCCGTCGGCTCCCACAAGGTTACGATAATCGGAACGAAAGGGTTTTTGCCCAGGGTGCCGTGGCGAATGTCATGAATGATATCGCCGAGGCCACCGCCCTTGATTTCACTATCCAGTACGAGGAGGTCTGGGACACGTGCCGCCAGATATTGGCGCACCTGCACCGTCCCCTCCACGTCGACCAGCCCGTCGAACTGCTCATTCTTCAACGCAATACGGAACTGAGTCCGTAAATTACGTTCAGGCTCTGCATAGAGAATTTCAACAAGCTTCCGCCCGTCAGAGCGCTTCAGTGAATCTGACATGCCACCAATCTGTCAAAGGTTCACAACACGACCCGATGCCGCCCCATACAACATCCAGCCTGTGAACCGTTAGTTCAGCACAACCAACGGATTGATAACAGGATTTTCTGATGTACACGAACAATCACAAACGCGATCAGCCGCGGCTTCTGATCGCACTCTGTGCCGCCGACAAGCGTGCGATTGGCACCCGGAATGGCGAACAGGACACGTAATCAAGCCCGGTTTCCTCACAAAAAGCGATGGATTTCGGGTCTCCGCCATGTTCGCCGCAAATGCCAACCTTCAGGTCAGGACGCACTCTTCGTCCCCGTTCACTGCCAATCGCGACCAATTCACCTACGCCATCAATATCGAGGGTCTGGAAAGGATCGTTCTCAATAATGCCGCGTGATTCGTAGGGAACAAGAAATGCACTGGCATCGTCACGGGAAATGCCAAGCGTAGTTTGTGTCAGGTCATTGGTCCCGAAACTGAAGAATTCAGCTGTCTCTGCGATTTCTGCGGCCCGTAACGCGGCACGGGGCAATTCAATCATTGTGCCGACCTTGTAATTTGGCTGACCACCCTTCTCGCTGGACACTTCACCGGCCACGCGATCAACAATATCCTTCAGAAGTTCGAACTCTTTGCGGACGCTCACCAGCGGTATCATAACCTCTACCTCGACCGGTGCACCGGTGGCCTCGCCTGCCTCGAGCGCGGCCTCAAAGATCGCCCTTGCCTGCATTTCGCAAATTTCAGGATAGGAATTCAGCAGGCGACAGCCGCGATGGCCCAGCATCGGGTTCGATTCATGCAGCATCGCAGCGCGACGCCGGACATAGTCGATATCCAGACCCAGCGCGACAGCCACTTCATCAAATTCAGATGTCTCCCGCGGCAAGAACTCGTGCAATGGCGGGTCCAATAGCCGAACAGTAATGGGCAGACCCTGCATAATCTTGAAAAGATCAACGAAATCCGCCTTTTGCATCGGCAGGATCTTGTCCAGGGCATTCCGGCGACCTTCTTCTTCCTCTGCCAGGATCATCTGACGCATAGCGACAATCCTGTCACCTTCAAAGAACATGTGCTCTGTGCGGCAAAGCCCGATCCCCTCTGCACCGAAGTCGCGGGCGGTTTTCGCATCCTCAGGGGTTTCCGCGTTCGCCCGAACACCGAGCCGCCGCGTACCATCCGCCCAGCCCATGATGCGTCCGAAATCACCACTCAATTCAGGCTTAACGGTTGGCACCCTGCCCAGAATGATCTCCCCGGTGGTGCCGTCAATGGTGATCCAGTCGCCCTCTTTGACCTCCACACCGCGCACGGAAAAGCTCCCAGTGGCATAATCGATATCGATATCCCCGGCACCAGCAACACAGGGGCGCCCCATACCGCGCGCGACAACAGCAGCATGCGACGTCATCCCGCCACGGGTTGTAAGGATCCCTTCCGCAGCATGCATACCGTGAATATCTTCGGGTGATGTTTCGATCCGGCACAGCATGACCTTGTCGCCCGCATTGGACTTCTTCTCTGCTTCATCGGCGCTGAACACGACTGTACCAGACGCCGCCCCCGGACTTGCTGGCAGGCCTTCGCCGATCACCTGACGCGGTGCATCGGGATCAAGCATTGGATGCAGGATTTGGTCGAGGGACTGCGGTTCAATGCGAAGGACGGCGGTATCCTGATCAATGAGTCCTTCATCCACCATATCGCAGGCAATTTTCATCGCCGCCTTACCGGTTCGTTTTCCAGAGCGGGTTTGCAACATGTAGAGTTTCAGGTTCTGAACCGTGAACTCAATATCCTGCATATCCTTGTAATGCGCCTCCAGCTTCGTGCGCACTTCATCCAGTTGCGCAAAGACGTCCGGCATCACCTCTTCCATCGACGGTAGGGTGGAGTTCTGCTTCTCCCGCCCGGCAATTGTCAGGTTCTGCGGGGTACGGATCCCGGCGACAACATCTTCCCCCTGAGCATTTACAAGGTATTCGCCGTAGAACAGGTTCTCTCCATTCGACGGATCGCGGGTAAAGGCAACACCGGTCGCGCAATCCTCGCCCATATTACCGAACACCATTGCCTGCACGTTTACAGCCGTTCCCCAGCTTTCAGGAATGTCGTTCAACTTGCGATAGACAACCGCGCGCTGGGTCTGCCACGATTCAAACACAGCACCGATAGCGCCCCAAAGTTGCTCATTCACATCCTGTGGGAATGGGTGTCCGAGGGAACGTTCCACCAATGCGTTATATTCAGTAATCAGCGAGCGAAGATCATCAGCCGTCAGATCCGTATCCTGAGAGACACCGCAATCATCCTTCTTCAGGTCGAGCAGGTCCTCAAATTCATGGTGGTCAACGCCAAGCACAACATCAGAATACATCTGAATGAACCGGCGGTAGCTGTCGAATGCGAAACGGGGATCGCCGCTGGCCTTTGCCAAACCCTCTACCGTTTTATCATTCAGGCCGAGGTTCAGCACCGTATCCATCATACCCGGCATGGAAACACGGGCACCGGAACGCACGGAAACCAAAAGGGGATCATCCGGGTCGCCGAAGGTTTTACCGACGATGCTTTCAACCTGCTTCAAGGCGTCGGCAAGCTGGGATTTCAGTGTTTCAGGATAGGTCAGGTCATTGTCGTAAAAATAGGTGCAAACTTCGGTGGTAATCGTCAATCCAGGTGGGACAGGCAGGCCAATATTTGACATTTCCGCCAGGTTGGCGCCCTTGCCGCCCAGCAGGTTGCGCATATCGGCGCGGCCATCAGCCCTGCCATCTCCGAAGCTGTACACCCATTGTGTCATTGCTTTACGTTCCTTCAGTCGGGTTTACGTTATTGTTCTGCAATGGCGGTCATCGTTACCTGTACTTTTCCGGGCTTAACGATCCCCGCCAATCTTCGAGAAATCCGCCACATTTTCCATGACCGAACGGATTTGGGAAAGCAGTTTGAGGCGATTTATCCGAAAATCCTGATTTTCATCATTAACGGTCACCTTATCAAAGAAGTCGTCCACCGGTTTTCGCAATGCGGCCAATCCCAACATCGCTTCAGAGAACTCTTCAGCTTCTCTGTGCGCGATGGTCACCTCAGCCGCCGTAGCCAGCGCTGCGCCCAGTGTTTTCTCTTCATCCAACACAAAGACGGCAGTGGTAGCCGGGCCAAGATAGGTGGTCTCGTCCCTCTTCTCCTCAATCCGGAGGATGTTTGCGCCCCGGCGATACGCGGTCAGCAGGTTTGATCCATCTTCACTGTCCAGAAACGCGCGCAGCGCCTCGACCCGCGTTACCAGCCGGACAAGATCATCCTCATCCCCCAGCGCAAACAGCGCGGAAATCAGATCATGACTGATCCCTTCGTCGCGCAGATGTACTTTCAGGCGATCAGCACAGAACGCCATCAGGTCAAGCGCTACCTCCGCTGCTTTCTCGGCGCTGACATCGACAATTCCCTGCTCTGCGAACAGGCCCGATGCTTCGCCAAATACATGCCCGAGTGGCAAACGGATTCGGTTTTCAAGGATCAACCGGATAATACCCAATGCCGCCCGGCGTAGGGCGAATGGATCCTTCGAGCCGGTCGGCTTTTCATCGATCAGCCAAAACCCGGAAAGCGTGTCGATTTTTTCCGCCAGCGCCACCGCAACAGAGACGGGCGCCGTTGGACAGGCATCGTTAGGCCCGGCCGGGGAATAGTGTTCGGCGATCGCCTCGGCAACCTCGGGTTCCTCATCCTGATCGAGGGCATAATACCGCCCCATAATTCCCTGCAATTCGGGGAATTCACCAACCATTTCAGATACAAGGTCAGCCTTGCACAATTGGGCTGCCCGGCGGGCGAGCTCCGGCTCACAATCGGGGATATGGTTTGCGAGGGCTTCGGCCAGCGCGGCAATCCGGTCAACCCGTTCTGCAACTGACCCAAGCTTTGCGTGAAAGATAATCTTGGTCAGGCTCTCAAGGCGGTCTTCCAACAGGACCTTTCGGTCCTGATCCCAAAAGAATTTCGCATCAGAAAGACGGGCTCTCAGGACACGTTCATTCCCGGCGACAATTGCCGCTCCTCCGTCCTTGGCCACCATGTTCGAGACGACAGCAAATCGTGCCGCCATCTCGCCATCGGCGGTGTTGAGGGCGAAATATTTCTGATGCGTCCGCATAGAGGTGGTCAGAACTTCAGGCGGGACACTCATGAACTTATCATCGATCTTTCCGATCAGGGTAACCGGCCATTCGACCAGCCCGGCAACCTCCGTCAAGAGCCCCGGATCATCTTTGACGCTCATCCCCTCCGCCTCGGCGGCGACTGCCAACTGCTCGGCAATTGCCGATGATCGCTCATCAGCGGAAAGGATCACAAACCCGTCGCGCAGACCGTCCCGATATCCTTCAAAATCAGTCACGTCGAAAGGGGCTGGTGCCAGAAATCTGTGTCCTTCGGTTCGCGCCGCGAACGGCAAGTCGCCGGGATTGAGATCGATAGAGCCTTCCAAAACCTGACCGTCAAACACCGCCAGGACCGAGCGCAGAGGTCTGACCCATCTGAACCCGGCATCCGCAAATCGCATCGATTTCTGCCAGGGAAGCGCCTTCACGGCGTCAGCAATAATGCCGGGCAGAACATCGCGGGTCGGACGTCCCTTGTGCTGAATAACAGCAAACCAGACCGCCCCTTTCGGGGTATCGCGCTGCTCACAATCGTCGAGACTGGCCAGCCCAGTGCTTTTTAGAAACCCCTCAACCGCTTTCTCCGGGGCACCAACCTTTGGCCCTTTTCGCTCCTCCGCCAGATCTGGCTGAGAAACTGGCAAGTCGCGGGCAACCAGCGCCAACCGACGCGGCGTTGCGAATACCTCCAGGGAGGAGAAACTGAGATTTGCGGCTTTCAATCCATCACCGATCAGACGCTCAAGATCGCCCGCAGCCCTGCCCTGCATCCGGGCGGGGATTTCTTCGGAAAAGAGTTCTAGAAGAAATTCAGCCATCACAAATGCCCCCGGCCTTTGAGATAGGCCTCCGCACATGCTTTGGAGAGCGCGCGGACCCGGCCAATATAGGCCTGACGTTCTGTAACTGAAATCACGCCACGGGCGTCAAGCAGGTTAAAGAGATGGCTTGCTTTCAGGCATTGATCATAAGCGGGGAGTGCCACCCCACCTTCGATGAGCGAGGCGCATTCACGCTCGGCATCCTCAAAATGGCGCAGGATCATATCCGTATCGGCCAGTTCGAAGTTATGCTTGGAATATTCAACCTCAGCCTGATGATAGACATCACCATAGCTCATATCATCGCTGAATTTCAGGTCATAGATGTTCTCGACGCCCTGGACATACATGGCAAGGCGTTCCAGACCATAGGTCAGCTCGGTAGAAACGGGATTACAATCAAAGCCGCCGACCTGTTGGAAATAGGTAAACTGGCTGACTTCCATACCGTCGCACCAGACCTCCCAGCCCAACCCCCAGGCGCCCAGTGTCGGACTTTCCCAGTCATCTTCGACAAAACGGATGTCATGATTGTCCGGATCGATACCAATCGCTTTGAGCGAGCCCAGATACAGTTCCTGACTGTCGCTTGGCGATGGCTTTAACAACACCTGATACTGATAATAGTGCTGCAGACGATTGGGGTTTTCCCCATATCGCCCGTCCGTTGGACGACGGGATGGCTGCACATAGGCCGCCTTCCATTGTTCCGGCCCCAGACTGCGCAAAGTGGTCGCCCAATGGAACGTCCCGGCCCCGACCTCCATATCATAGGGTTGAAGGATAACGCAGCCATGCTCCGACCAATATTGGTGCAGAGACAGGATCATGTTTTGAAAGGTACTCACGACGACCGACCGTATTCCTGGCTTACGGAAAACCCGGCGAAGAACTGAACTTTGAGGGTTCCGGTCTGCCGATATCTTCACGCTTGGAGTTTGCATTCAGACTTTGCGGCGCAACATACCCATGGAGTCGGCTGGAATCAACGCGCCATACAGGGAATCTGCGACAAAGGTCAGGTCGCGCGTACCCCTACAAAATATCGGTTTTTACATTCATCAATTTCAGTGATTTAGGGCAAAAGACCGGTGTGACGACACCCGGCATACATCAGTATGGACAACGCGCCTTACCGCAGGATGATCCACCTTCGACCGGCACAAAGGAACCACAGGTCGGACATTGCTCGGTATCCTCAACACCACCGGCGGAGGTCGGCGCATCCTTACCCTTCATGGATCGGCGCAGGCGTTCACCCATCGACCGCTCGCCCGGACGGCGTTCGCCCTCGTTGATGCGTTGCATCCGCGAGATGTATTTGAAACCGTACCAGACGACCGCAATGGCGATCCCCAGGACCAGAAGTTTGCTAAGTGAAAAACCGAACATAGCGTTTGTTTACGGCTCAGATGCAGTGGGGTCAATCAATTCAACCCTCGAGACTGCGCCTGCCTTCTAAAGACCCAGCCTCGACCAAAGGGCTTTATCCTCTGCCACACCAACAAGGTCAGCAGCCAGAGACGGCCCCGCATAATCGCTCTTCAGGCCGAGACGTCTTTGCAGCCAACTCTTCGGTGGTGTTACGACCGGCAATTTTACCTTTTCACCGTATTTTTCACGGCACAGGCCCCGAATCTCACCCAAACCATCCACCAACCCCAGTTGCAGGGCTGCACGACCGGTCCAGAACTCGCCTGAGAACAGCTTCTTGTCGGATGCTTTCAGCCTGTCACCCCGACGGGATTTGATCCATTCCTTGAACTGGCCATGGATGTCTTTCTGCAGGACGAGGAGGCGTTTGATGTCATCTTCGTTCTCAGGCTGAAACGGATCCAGTTGGGATTTGGACTCGCCTGCCGTGTAGACCCTGCGATCAACGCCGATCTTGGCAATCAGCTCTGTAAAGCCGAACCCGGCCGAAATGACACCGATTGACCCCACAACCGACGCGTCGGCCGCATAGATCTCGTCTGCAGCGCAGGCAAGCCAGTAACCGCCGGACGCAGCGGCATCTTCACAAAAGGCCAGAACGGGCAGTTCTTTTTCCTCCGCCAGCAAACGGATCCGCTGTGCGATCAGATCAGACTGCACCGGCGAGCCCCCCGGCGAATTGATCACCAGCGCGACCGCCTTTGCATTCGGTGTTTCAAACGCCTGATCGATGGAGGCCGCCATATCCGCCAATGTCAGGCCACCCTTACGCAGGCGTCCCCCCTCGCCTATCACGCCGGTCAGGCGCAGAACGGGGACCACTGGGGCCTTATCCAGCTTCTCCGCAATTCTCTTCCCTATGAAGGGCACTTTGCGCAGAAGCCTGTGTTTCTCTGTGGCGGAACTGTCGTTGCCGACGGATTTATCAGTGTTTTCTTCAGTCATGGACCCTATTTGGCGTCATTACCCCGAACCGACAAGCCCGGAAACCAGATAAATCTACCCCGCTTCGATATCCACAGACGCATCGTCGATATCGATATTGGTTGTCTCCTGATCGACCTCCGCCTGGGTCAGGATCCAGTCATGCAGAATTTTGGCAATTGGTCGAAGGGCCACATCTTCCCGGGTCACCAGATAATATCCCGCCGAGCGATCTTCCCGAAGGCCAAGCGGAAGAACCAGCCGACCTTCCCTCAAGTCATCCTCTACCAACGACAAGGCAGAAAGAAAGATCCCCTCCCCCTGGAGGGCGGCCTGATGGGCCAGATGCCCGACCAAAAGGGATGTCTTACCACTGAGATCAAAGTCATCAACCTTTTTATGGCGAAGCCACTGGGTCCATTCCTCCACCTCATGCTCATGCAACAGCTGTTGGTTCAAGAGATCTTCAGCCTTTTCCAGGGGCGGCGCGTTTTTCAGATAGAGGGGCGAACACACCGGGATCAAAGCCCCGTTCGCAAGCCGCGTGGACTTCAGACGTGGCCATCGGCCAGCCCCGTATCGGATCGCAAAGTCATAATCGCTTTGCAGCAGGTCCACCACACGCGTTTCAGGCTCAAACTGGATCGAGATATCTGGATGCACGGACCGAAACCCGTGCAGGCGCGGCATCAACCACCTGGACGCAAAACTGGTGGTCAAAGTGATTTTGACAGGGCGCTTGGAGTCACGCCGTTTCAGGGCCTGGGTGGCACTTACCATTTGTTCAAAGGATTCCCGCAATTCCGCAGCATAAATATGGCCTGTTTCCGTCAGGGCAAGAGACCTTCCCGCGCGGCGCACGAGTGGAACACCGACCCAGTTTTCAAGCGACCGGATCTGCTGGCTTACCGCAGCATGCGTGACGTTCAGCTCATCAGCCGCCTTGCCGACCGCCATGTACCGGGCTGCGGCCTCAAACGCCCGTAAGGCTGTCAAAGGGGGAAGTGATCGATGCATGCTCAATAGTTAAGCTGAACTAACGAATAGTCAAGAATCTCTGACTGGAATTCCGTCGCTGATGGGCGCATATAAACATCCAAGAGCGGACCGGACAGGCAAATTGAAGCAACAAGGTCAGGCCGCATCCCTTTGGACCCCTGTTTGACGGAGTAAGAACGATGATGAACCCGTATTACGACACAATGATGGTAACCACCCGTCAGGAAGACCCGGCTATGGATGAGCGCTTTGCGGCCTATACCCGCGAGCAGGTCCGCCGGGAAGAAAAGAAAGAGCGCGACCGTCTGGTGCGCCGCCAATTGCTCAACCGGATCAAGGGTGACGTGAAAGCCCTCATGGGCTGGCAGGCACCAAATCTTGGTCTGGAGCCCGCACGTCAGGCCTGATGCTGTTTGAACGAACGAAAAAGAGGTCCCTCGCGGACCTCTTTTTTTGTTCCAAGGGGATGTTCGCTAACCCAGTTTTACCTGGATGTCAGAAATATCGACGCTGTCATCCAGGGCCTTGATATTCACCACGACACCGTCAAGCGGGGGGGATGACCCGAAGGTCACGTCCAGCGTGTTGCCGCTGGACTGCAGCAGGAGGTTGGTTCCTCCGTTGTCGAGATTGCCGAATTGGTTGACACTGACCTCAATCAGGCCAGCGTTGATGTCACTCAGAATGTCACCGTTCACGAATGTGCCTTCGAAATCGATGGAAACGCGGGGCACCGGAATTCCAGCCTCTGTCTTCGCAATGAATTCAAACCGCTCCAGACCATCTCTCAGGAAGCGCTCCACGCCACTGGCACTGGTAGAGATTGCCGTGGTAACCGCCTCGCCGCGGGTTTGATTGGTATCGTCAACACCAATGACACTCAGATAATCAAGCGCCTCAATATCGCGGGCCACGTATTGCAGGGAGTTATATTCAGCCACGGTCAGGCTATGAACCACCCCGTTCTGCAGTTCGGTACCGTTCAAGAGAAGTTTGCCTTGGGCAACGCCAAGTTCATCCTCACTGCCCCGCTCACTGCTGTCGAGGCGCACAAGGATGCGTTCCGGCGTTGAAGATGATGTCCCCAGAGACAAGTCGGAAATATCCAGCGTTGCCTCTTTGGCGATCGCAACGCGCGAACTCTGGAGCGGACTGAGCCCGGTGTCTGAGGTGAATCCACTGCTGAGATTGTTGCTACCAGTTTCGCCAGAGCTGGCCCCGAAAAGCTCGCTAAGACTGGGGCGGTTCGAAACGGAGGCAAAATCGGTGCGCGGACCCTCGCTGGTTATCCCGAACCGTATCCGCAGATCTTCGAGAACCTGATCCGGGGTGCGCCTTAACGCCGGGTTTTCGTTGCGTTCCCGTGTTCTGAACCGGGCCGCAACGGTCCTGGCGTCGACCCGTTCCGGTTCCTCTTGCAGGCGGTTGAATATCCGTTGTTCCAGAAGCGCATTCTGGGCATCGATCACATTTGTGATCGGCTGAAACAATTGGGTAGCTGTATCGGTGGAGAAACCCTTGATAACGATGGGCTCGTTCCGGCCGATCCGCTCAAATCCGGCCGGTTTCAACGCACGGTTCAGCGTCGCGGCCACCACGACGTTACCCTGACTTCGGGCAATAGAATCAACCATCTAACGTGCCTTTCTGGCTCAGATATCGCTGGGTTAAAGCGATGCAAAACCCGTTCCAGAAACGCTGGACCTTCTGGAAAGCATTTCTGAGCGCGGCAGAGTACCATAAGTTTGCTCTAAATTAAAGCCTCGCCACGGCGCAGAATACCGGCCGCCATCGGTGTGAAATCATTGCCCTCGCCATGCAGGACAAGGCCTGGATGAAGTTTGCTTCCCCCTTGCACCCCTTTTCTGGCCCTTACAATGACACGTTTGGCGGCAATTCCTGCCCGCGGCCAAAGCGGGATGATCTCGATTTCCCCGACGCGCCCGTCCAAGAGATCGATAATCTCAGCCAACCGGTCCGCCCGCTGTACCAGGGTCAGGCCACCCTTGGGCTTTAGCGCCTGTATCATCGCGTGCAACCAGTCAGAGAGTGCCCCCTCAGCCTCCACATTGCTGCGTCGGCGGTCCGCGTTCGGTGACAGATAGGCATGCCCTTCAGCCAAGTAAGGGGGGTTAGCCATCACTTGATCGAATTGTCCAGTCAACCCCAGAGCATGAAGGTCCAGAATATTCCCCTGAACCGGCAAAAATCGCTCCGCATAACCGTTGCGGCGGCTGTTTTCCAGCGCCAGTTCAACGGGCACCGGGGCCAGTTCAACGCCGGTGATCGTCCCGACCGGGTTTCGCGCGGCATAACACAGGCTGGCCACACCGACACCACAGCCCAGTTCCAGCAGAGACCCGCCCTTATTCAGTTTCGGTGTGGCCGCGGCAAGCATGACCGTGTCCACAGCTGCCCGATACCCGTCCTTCAATTGCCGGGCCATGATGCGCCCGCCAAGAAACGCATCTTCGGTCGTTTCCACTGAGTTTCTGAGGTCCGCAGCGTCTACCAATGTTCGCCCGCTTCCTTAAGAACGCGGACAGCGCGATCATAATCCTCGTCCTCAACCACCAGGCGGCGGGGAAAGGCCCCTATCGATCCTTCAACGGCGCTGATATAGGCGTCCAGTTCCACCAACTCTATATCCTCGGCGGCAAGCAACGCCCGCAGAAAGGAAACCCGCACCGGATTTGTCGTTCTCAACAGTTCACGCATACTCTCAACGCCCTAAAACCGTTCACAGACGGGATAATGGGTTAAAACCGGGCCCGGAATCCAGCGCATACTGTCGCACTTCCTTGACCATACCACACACTAGCTTAGTCTGAATTTGCAAACATGGTGCGCGCCGGCTAATTCTAGTCCGTCGCGCGCAAAATAAAGAGATTTGGATCAGAGAATGGGTGTAGTAGTTGATATGAAGCAAAACAAGGATGACGGCGGCAAACCGTCATTCGATCCGTTGCTTCGGCTTGTTGAAGACGACATCAAGGCGGTCAATCAGCATATCATCGACAATATGCAAAGCCCTGTCGCACTGATCCCGCAATTGGCAGGGCATATCATTGCAGCGGGCGGTAAACGCCTGCGCCCCATGCTGACACTGGCCGCAGCCGATATGTGCGGCTATGAAGGCGAGCGCCATATTGGTCTCGCCGCCTGTGTAGAGTTCATTCACACCGCAACCCTGCTGCATGACGATGTGGTGGATGAGAGTGATATGCGCCGCGGTCAGGATACGGCGAATGCCGTCTGGGGAAATCAGGCGTCGGTTCTTGTTGGCGATTTCCTGTTTTCCCGCGCGTTTCAGCTGATGGTCGCCGACGGTTCCCTTCAGGTCCTGAAGATCCTCTCCGATGCGTCCGCCATCATCGCACAGGGTGAAGTCCTGCAATTGATGACGGCCAATGACCCTCAGGCGTCTGAAGAGGCCTATCTGGAGGTGATCCGGTCAAAGACTGCAACGCTGTTCGCAGCGGCGTGCCAGGTTGGTGCGGTTGTTGCCGACCGGCCACGGGTTGAAGAAGAAGCGCTGGAAAGCTTTGGCATGAATCTTGGTGTCGCCTTCCAGCTTATCGACGATGTGCTCGATTTCTCGGCAAAGCAGGCAGAACTTGGTAAAACCATTGGCGATGACTTCCGGGAAGGGAAAGTGACCCTGCCCATCATTCTGGCCTGGCGTCGGGGTGACGAGGATGAGCGTGCCTTCTGGCGGAGAACCATTGCAGATCTGGAGCAGGAAGACGGCGACTTGGAAAAAGCGATCGCCATCATGGATAAGCACAATGCCCTGACCGACAGTGTAGACCGCGCCCGCCACTATGGTGCGATTGCACGCGATGCGCTTGGTGTCTTTCCAAACTCACCAGTGAAATCAGCGCTGATCGAAATCGTTGATTTCAGTATTGAGCGGGCTTACTGAACCGGCCAAACCATCCCACCCTTTTTGTCAGACCTGAACTTCGATCACAAAGGGGCCAGGCTCTTTCAAACTGGCCACGAAGAGGTCACACAGCTCTTCCATCGTATCGGCACGGCCACCCGTCACCCCAAAGCCATTTGCCAGATGGATCCAGTCAATCCGGGGCCGATCCAGGCTGAGCATATCCATCGCGCTCCGCCCCGGATTCTGAACACCGACATTCGTCATCTCACCCTGCAGAATGGCATAGCTGTGATTGGCAAAGATAAGGGTCGTAACGTCGAGCCTTTCCCGCGCCTGCGTCCACAGCCCCTGAACGGAATACAGACCTGATCCATCCGCCTGAAGGTTGATCACCCGACGTCCCGGCGATGCGATGGCCGCGCCTGTCGCCAAGGGTATCCCCACCCCGATCGCCCCGCCGGTAATCTGCAACCAGTCATGGGCAGCTGTATTATGGGTTCCGGGAAAGAATTGACGGCCGGTTGTGATCGTCTCATCGGAAATGATGGCCTGGTCCGGCATCAGAGCCGCCAGAAGAACCGCTATCTTGTCTGGCGATATCCGCCCGCCCGGGACGTCCGGCCGTTCAAGTGAGTTAAGCTTTGGCTGGACCGATGACGCGCCAACCGCGTCCGCCAGCATTTCCAGAACCACGGCCAGATCCATAGAAGGATCTGCGAGTTCAATCACATTCATCTCGTCCGGAAACACACGACTTGGCCTGTCCGGATATTTGAAGAATGCAGCAGGGTCACGGGCACCGATCATTATGGCATTGCCATATTCACTGACGAGATTACGAGAATCCAAAATTGGATAGGGTATCCGATTGATCGGATACCGACCGGCACCGCGCTCTATCCGTTTGTTCGAAATCGGGGCAAAGAGGGCGCATCCTGTTCCCTCCGCAATTTTCCCGGCCGAGAGCAAAGCGTCTTCACGCAGGGCTGCGTCCCCCAGAAACAGCATGGTGGGCACACCGGATTTCATCGCCTTCGCAGCAGCATCAATTGCTGCATCAGATGGAACGCCCGGCGCTGCGGGCTCTGCAATCTTGCCAATCTGGCTTGCTTCATTCCAGGCGGTGTCCGCTGGCAGGATCAATGTCGCAATCTGGCCGGGACACTTGCGGGCCGCCATTATCGCGTCTGCCGCATCCCGCGCAACCGTTTCTGCACTGACCGAGGTCCGCACCCAATCCGATACCGGCTTTGCAATCCCCTCGATGTCGGAGGTTAGCGGCGCGTTATAAACCAAATGCTCCAGCGCATGCTCGCCAACCACATTCACCATGGGCGATCTTGCACGACGGGCATTGTGTAAATTGGCCAGACCGTTCCCCAGCCCCGGCCCCAGATGCAGCAGTGTTGCCGCTGGCTTGTCGGCCATCCGGGCATATCCATCGGCCGCACCAGTCACAACCGTCTCATGAAGGCCCAGAATGCACCGCATTTCGGGGTGTTCATCCAACGCAGCGACGAAATGCATCTCTGACGTTCCTGGATTGGCAAAACAGACATCGACCCCCCCGGCCAAAAGGGTTTTCACCAGTGATTGCGCACCATTCATGACCGATAACTCTCCAAAAAATCAGGACCGATCCGACGGCGAACCGGTCCAAAACAAACACGGATTATGGGTGACAAGGGACCAATCTGGACACCGTCCAGTGTTTCAAGACACCATTTATTCAGAAAGGACGAAAGAAGCGCGAAGGTCAACCGTGCCCGGCAATATACTCCCGCATCGCCTCTGTTTCAGACTCAAGCTGGCTGATCCGGCTCTTCACGATATCGCCTATGGAGACGACCCCAATCACATTGCCGTCCTCAACAACGGGCAGATGGCGAAAACGGCCGTCGGTCATACGCCGCATCAGACCGTCACTCGTTTCAGAGACCGAGCAGGTCTGGACATTGCGTGTCATCAGGTCTGAGACCAGGCTTTGCAGGACTTCCGGGCCCTGCTCACCCAAACCGCGCACAACATCGCGCTCAGACAGAATCCCGACCAGGCTTCCACCGGCGTCAGACACGATGGCAGCACCAATTTTCTTGGCCGACAACATGGCAACGGCTTCGGCCACGGTCTGTTTAGGTGTTAGGGAAAAAACTTCGGTTGGTTTGTTTTTCAGTATCGACGCAACAGTCATAGCACCCCCCCCTTCAGGACGTTTGGCACCCGGCGGTGACCGCTATACTGTCGGCCAGATCGACTGCCGAAACGCTGTATTTGTGTTTTCTATCGAAAGTATTGCGCAATTTCCAATCGCCCGCAAACCTGTTTCCATAGAAAAACCCTAAATTATTTACTGAAATACCGGCCGCCACCATCCAGATAATCCTGTTCAGCCGAGGTCATTTCACGCCCAAGAACGCCGTTTCGGTGCGGGAAACGGCCAAATTCCGCAATCACATCCCGGTGGGCAATTGCGTATTCCAGATAGGATTTGTCCGCCAGGTTGCCGACAAGTTCGACGCATCTTTCCTGATCAGGCAGGTCTTCACTGTGCTCAAACGGCATATAGAGAAAAAGTTTTTCAAACTCGCCAAATTGACGGTCTTTTCCCGCATCAACGAGTTGCCGCGCAATATCGAGGGCTTTGGCATCCTGGGCAAAACTGCGAGGCGACCCACGAAAGAGGTTGCGGGAGAACTGATCCAGCACAATCAGCAGCGCCAGGGCACCACGATCGGTCTGCATCCAGGAATCAAGCTCCCCGGCGGCGGCGGCCTCCAAGGTCGCGCCGAAACGGGCTTGTAACCCGGCGTCAAAAGCGTCGCTTCTGGAGAACCAGTCACTGCTGGAACATTCTTCAAACCAGAATTTCAGAACATCTTCGGGTCCGATATCGCTCATTTTACACCTCCCGGATACTGACATTTTGACAGCTTTCGCACGGCCATCAGGCTTGCACGGTTCGGGTGCTTTGGCTATACACGCCAGAGCTTGGTGATCGTCCTTTTTGGGGACTGATTTCAGGCCATCAGAATTTTGGCGGAGTGTGGCGCAGTTTGGTAGCGCGCCTCGTTCGGGACGAGGAGGTCGCAGGTTCAAATCCTGCCTCTCCGACCAAATTCTCTAGGTCCATACCGGAGACATGGTTTACAGATTATACCGGAGACATGGTTTACACCTTGTCCGGCGCGAATGGGTTTTGAGTGGGCTCTACTCTGTTCTCGTTGGCATCGAAGAACCCTAAATCATAGTGCATGAACGAGACCAGCCAGATCTGGTCATCGACCTCCCGAATGCCGAGTTTCTGCCCTGCGAATACCTGGCTCAGATTGATCTTTCGCTTCCCGATACAGATACGTCCGCAGCGTGTGACGGTTACGGTTCTGTCATGGAAGGGGTAGTCTGGCTCTGCAGGTGGTGCGTAAGGCCTGACCGAGGGTGTATAGAGTTCGCCCGGATAGGCACCAGCGAGTGCCTGATGCGGTCGGTCATTGTTGTAAACCTCGACGAAACTGTCGAAGCGTTCCTGTTGCTGCAGGAAGTTGAAGGCGGCTGGTTTTGTTGTTTCCTGCTTGAGGGTTAGGTGCATCCGCTCATGACGTCCGTTTTGTTGCGGGTTGCCGGGTTTGATGCGTTCGATATCGATCCCGAGCTGGAGCCACCAGACCGACAGTTTCGACAGGCCGAACAGCGCATGTGGGCTGGCAAAGGGCACGCCATTGTCGGTACGGATCGCCTTGGGCAGGCCGAACTCCTTGAAAACCCGCTCAAAGACGGAAAAGGCGAAGTCTGATTTGGTTGATTCCAGTCCCTCGCAGGCCAGCACATAGCGCGTCCGGTAATCTGTGATCGTGAGGGGGTAGCAATACTGTCTGTTGCCCAGCCGGAACTCCCCTTTGTAATCCGCGCACCATAACCCGTTTGCTTCCGTCGCGGCGCTAAGCGGTGTGCCTTCGGCTTTGTGGCGTCGCCGCTTGCGACGGGCCACCAACCCGTGGCGGTCGAGCACAGCGTGCACTGTTGAGATCGCGGGTGGCTTAGTGATCGGGAAAGCACGCAGCAGTTTGTCGCGGATTTTTGGCGCGCCCCAGGTTGGATACTCCCGCTTGATCCCGAGAATACAGCGCTCAATCTGATAGGGCAGCTTGTTGGCATGCCGATACGGTCGACGGCTGCGGTCATGCAGACCGTCAACGCCACATTCCTTATACCGCTCGAAAATTTTATACCCCGTCACCCGCGAGATACCGAACTCCCGGCACAGTGACGCCATCTGCTCACCCTCCAACAGGCGGGCGACAAAACGCACGCGTTCATCCATCGGTTTACACTCCTTCCAAGGCATCCGGGCTCTCCCCAAAATGCCTAATTGTGTAAACCATGTCCCCGGAATGAAATGTCAGCTATCTCTCAGGAAGGACACTATTTCGGAAAAACAAGTAGAATAACCAACCCGCCAGGGATCAGCAGGTTGATCATTCTTTGTGCTGCGATTGCCTAAAAAGCAGCGACGCCGTCCAGGCTTAGGCCGGCATAGGTGTAGACCTGACCGGTGAAGCAGGAGCGGTCTTCCAGTTCTACGATCAGGGCGCCCGGCTGATCTTCGAGGCGGACCCATGTCTGCCAGTCGTTCACCAGAACGTCCGTTCTGATCGGACGGCGGTAAATCGGCACATAATGTATGGATTCAACCTTGTCCGCTGTAATACCCAGCGTGTCCAGATTACTAATCAGTTCATTTTGGCAGTAAGACAGGCCCACAAAGGGATACTGCGCGAATTTTTGCCTTTCGGCCTCTCTTGCAGACAATACCTCCGGGCTGGCGCAGGCCGCCAATAGGCCCAACGCCGCAATTGACAGGCCAATGCGAGCGATGGATCCGCCAAATTTATCAGTTTTCTTGTAAGATGCTGTTTTCATGAAAAACCATCCTCAGTTGATCAGTATTGATCCAAAGCCTTTGAAAAACCCCCGCCAGACCATGACAGAGCAGCAGGTTTCCTGCCTTCCTTCAGCCTTGGGTCGTTTACGCCAACTCCCCAGCAGGCCTGTTAATAGCACATCTTCATGATATTCGAAGTCCAATTATTAAAATTTTTACCGATATCCCGATAACGTGATCTCGCTACATGACAATATGACGCTTTATAGTTTAGCGTTAATTATTAATCTCTCCTGGGTGTATGTTGGCTTCCCGGACTATAAAAATACGCGAATTCAGCCTCTCTCACCCTGATGGGGTACGGATTTGCTGAAATTTGCGATCAGTGACCAAGGGCTGTGCCGCAATGGAATTTGAGACACAACAGGAAACCCAGATTAGCACTGAGGCGTTCATAAGGGACGCTGCTTCTCTGATCCATCGTGTCCTTGGTGCCGAGGGTGTTCACATTCTGCATTACGAGTCCGGTCGGGCTTATCTTTTGACACCAGACGGTTTTGGCGAAACCAAAACAGACGCCGAGGATCATTCAACCCCGAATGGTGAGCGCCTGCATACCTGCGCCAACATTCCGCTAACCGGGCGCGATGACAAAGTTCTGGGCGTTGTTTCACTGTTGTTTACTGAAAAACGACCGCTAACAGACGCAGAAGACCTCACACTGCAATCCATGACCGCGGCCCTGACACATCAACTGTTGATGCTGAAGGAGTTGGAGAAACTCAAGATCAGCAATCACGCCCTCGTCGAAGCGATTGAGGCCATACCCGACGGGATCGTTATCTATGACAAAAACGATCGTTTGGTAATTTCCAATCAGGCGTATCGCGACATCTATCATCTCAGCGCCCCTGCCATAGTGCCCGGCAACACATTCGAAGATGTTATCCGTTTTGGTGTTTCCGCCGGTCAGTATGCCGCAGCAAACAACATGCCCGATGGTGGTGAGAGCTGGATCCAGGAACGCGTTGCCGCCCATGGCGCTGCGTCAAATACCATAGAACAGCAGCTGGAAGACGGGCGCTGGCTCAAAATCGCGGAAATGCGCACCCCCTCAAACGCGATTGTCGGGTTTAGGGTCGACATAACCGACAACAAACGACACAGCCAGGCGCTGACACGGCTGAACGCCATCACGACGTCGGAGGCCAGTTTCCGGAGCAAACTGGAAGATGTTCTGTCACTTGGATGCGAAGTCTTTCAATGCGAGATCGGAATCCTGAGCCAGATTGATGCGTCCAGCTATTCCGTGGTCAACATCTTCTCAAAAGTATCCCGCCCAAACGTCGCGCAAAACTTTGACGCGACCTCTTGTCTATGCGCCAAAGCCCTGCAAAGCGGCACAGCAGTCGGCGAAACATGGGCGGTTCCCACCACTTCCGAGAACAACCATCCATGCTATCAGGAAAAACCGCTTGGAGGCTATCTGGGTGCCCCCCTAACCGTCAACGGGGAGCCGTTTGGAACAGTCAACTTTACCACATCCAAAGGCAAGGACCTGCCCTATTCAGAGAGCGAGTTAGCGCTTGTAAACCTGATCAGCCAGTGGATGGGAAGCGAGATCACCCGAAACCAGACGCTGTTTGATCTGAACAATGCGCGCAAGGAGGCTGAAGCGGCCAGCAAGGCAAAATCAGCTTTCCTCGCCAATATGAGCCATGAGATCCGAACCCCGCTCAACGGCATCATCGGGTTCAGCCAGATTTTACAGACCACCGCCCTCACCCAGGCCCAACAGGATTATGTCGGCAATATCGCGCTGTCTTCAGAAAACCTTCTAGGCGTCATCAATGATATTCTGGACTTCTCCAAGATCGAAGCGGGCGAGATCGAGTTTGAAGAGATCGCCTTTGACCTGACCACCGTGGTCGACAATCTGGGCGCCATGCTGGGTGGTCGCGCGCATTCGAAAGGGGTTGAACTGATCATCAGTATCGATCCTGACACCCCAGTGAAATTGATGGGCGATCCGCTGCGCCTCAGCCAAGTTCTGATGAATTTCACCAGCAACTCCATCAAATTTACAGAGACCGGGACAATCACGATCGGCGTGGAACCAATATCTGTTACGGCGGACACGGCGACACTGCATTTCTATGTGGCCGACACCGGCATCGGAATGACATCAAACCAGCTGGCCCGTATTTTCACCCCATTCTCACAGGCAGACACCTCTACAACCAGACGATTTGGTGGGACAGGACTGGGCCTGACAATTTCGCAAGACTTCGTCAAAAAAATGCAAAGCGAGATTAAGGTTACGAGCGCGCCCCGCAAGGGCAGTCGTTTCAGCTTTGACGTAAACTTCGCCCTGGATGGAAATATCGCGACCTTCAGAGATGCAGAACCGGTCCTGCCACAACAGTCTGATGCTTTGGTTATCGAAGACAACCCGCTTGCCCTAACCGCAACAACGCAAATACTCGAAAGTCTGGGCGTTGAGGTTGCATCTGCGACCGATTTGGAAACCGCGCGAAACCATCTGACGGCGCAGAAACCATCGGTCGTGCTGGCCAGTCGTTCCATCGCGGAGGCGGATGCCAATTCGACTATTTCGAAATTCATCAAAGACGCACCGGGTGAAACCCATACTTTTTGGCTGCTGACGACAAAACTGGCCCAGCCAGAGCTTTATGGCGAGGCAGCAGCACTGGGTTATACCGCTGTACTGTCTAAACCGCTGACCAAAGCCAAGGTTAAAGCCGCTCTGGAAGCCGCGATCAAGAACCCGAACGAAACCGGACCGAAACGCCCCGACGCAACCTCGTCAGAAGTCATGCTCACAGGCATGAGGACGCTTCTGGTCGACGACAACGAAATCAACAGATTGGTTGCGGTCAGTTTGTTGGAAACGGTGGGCGTCGATGTCGAAACCGCAGAGAACGGTTTAATTGCCTGCCAGAAGATCACATCGAAACCAACCGATTACTATGACGCTGTTTTGATGGATATCCAGATGCCCGAACTGGATGGGCTGAGCGCCACCAAACAAATCAAGGCCACCACGGGATTTGAAGATCTTCCGGTGATCGCAATGACAGCCCACGCCAGTGACGCCGAGCGCCAAAAGAGTTTCGATGCGGGTATGTGCGCTCATTTGACCAAACCGATTGAACGGGATCGACTGATTGACGCGTTAACACCACATCTGAAACGGCGGAATGGTGACGACAAACCTACCAACGGGTCGGCCGGCAGTCCTGACTGGTCATCCCTGCCGGCCAGGGACGACAATCGAACAGTTGACGCAATCAGATCGATGTCACAGATCGATGGCGAAGCCCTGCTTTCCACTCTGCAGAATGCTGAGCTTGCCTGCGTGTTGTTGCGACAATTCGCGAGAGAGAACGCGTCCATTGGGTCTGCTATTGCGGGGCATCATGATGACGGACGCCGGGACGACCTGAAAGCTCTGGTTCATCAATTGAAAGGGGTTGCGGGGAACCTCAGGATTTCGATGGTCTACAAGGCCTGCGTTTCATTGGAGAACGCGTTAAAGGCAGGCGAAGAAAACGTCGTCAAACAGGTATCGGAGATTCAGCGCGAGTTGGTGCTAACCCTTTCGGAAATTCAGGAGCTGGAAGAAACACTTTCTGAAGCGTCCAGCCCGGCGGAGCCCAACGCTGCACCAAAGCCATCGGCAACTTTGGGCAGCAGTGAAATAAAGGCGCATCTGCAGTCGGTGATAGACCTGCTCGATGAGGGTTCGTTTGACGCCGAAGAGAGATGGCAGGCCATGCGGGACGATATATTCCACAGCATGACCGACGCGGATCACCAAACCATCCAGGACATCGACGCCGCCATCCAGCAATTGAACTTTGAGACGGCGAAAGACGGTTTGGTTTCTCTGTTGCCCGACTAAGACTGATCCTGCGGCCAACCCTATTTGGTGCCAAACATGCGGTCGCCGGCGTCGCCTAGTCCAGGCACGATGTAGCCGTGATCGTTCAGTTTCTCGTCAAGGGCTGCTGTGAAGACCGGGACATCGGGGTGGGCCTTGTTAAACGCATCGACCCCTTCGGGCGCCGCCAGTAGACACATGAACCGGATGTCACGGGCGCCAACCTCTTTCAGGCGCTGAGCCGCGGCAATAGCCGAGTTTCCGGTCGCCAACATCGGATCCACCAAAACAATTGGACGGTTTCCGATGTCATCCGGCAGTTTCAGGTAATACTCGACAGCAATCAGGGTTTCAGGGTCGCGGTACAACCCGACATGGCCAACCCTGGCAGAGGGAACCAGATCAAGCATCCCGTCCAGCAAACCGTTTCCCGCCCGCAGGATTGAGACGAGGACGAGCTTCTTCCCCTTCAGGATCGGTGCTTCCATCTCTTGTAGGGGCGTCTCAATGCTCTTCGTGGTCGTGGGCAAGTCCCGCAAAACCTCATAACCCAACAGCAGGCTTATCTCACGCAGCAATTGGCGGAAGCCGGCTGAAGACGTGCTCTTGTCCCGCATAAGGGTCAGTTTGTGGGAAACCAGCGGGTGATCGATTACGGTTACCTCTGTCATTTCATTTCCTTTGCGTATCTTAGAATACAGATCCATCGGATTGTATGTTGATCGGTGGACCGCCACCGGCCCTCAACTGAGCGGCAACACGGCGCCCGGCGGCCCATGTTCCCCCTTCCAGAATTGCCGCCAGCGGCATCTCGTCAGCAGTCTTGCCCAATCGCTCCCGCACCAATGGTGCGATCCGGTCCAGCAGGGCAACCGTCATCGCCCGCCACTCCAGGATCAAAGCGTCGCCAACGGAATAGGTGCGGTCGGGATCAAACCCCGGCTTGGGCCTTAAGACCCCATGATCAATGAACAGCCCGCCATTGCGATATTCAGCAAGTCCGGTCAGGTCGTTGATGCCGAACACTTCAACACCCATTTCCTGTAACGGCTCTATCAGTGAATAACTCAGCCACTGGGACAATTTATGGAAACACAGATAACCCGGTGCCGGACTGGACGGGCCAGCCGCCGTATACGGCCAGGTATCCCCCAATCCAACGCCGTTTAATTCCAGTCGTCCCGACCAGATTGGCCCCAATGCATGCAAGATTGCGATCAGGATTTCGCGGGCTGGCACCGCCCCGCCGCCCGATTGGTCCAGCAAATAATCAACCAAATTGCCAGGTCGTCGAATAGTACCTTTGAAAAAAGGCGTATCCTCCATAACCCTTCGACCCAATGCATTGATCAGCGCGGCGCGCCCCTCGAGCCCGGAAAGCGGGTTCTCGTCCGACACCTGAAATCCCTTGGCGAGGGATTGGGTACTGACCGCCATCAGGCCATACCCATCCGCCTGCAAGGGAAAGAGCAGATCTGAAGAGAACCCCCCACCCGCAAACATATCTAGACTGGCCAGGGCCAGGCCCTCAGATCTGGTAAACCTGTCCCCGCTCACCTTGTCGTCATAGGCCCATTGGGGCCCCGCCCCCGCATCCAGCAATACCGATGTGATGGCCAGGTCAAACCGCATCCTTGCGCGGTCGATGTCGTCCAGCTTGCCGGTCCTTGTGGGTTTTCCCATCAAGGACTGATAGCGATCTTCCCCGTTGAAGACGAAATGTCGCCAACGGGCATGAAAAGGGACCTGCAGATCCGGATAGTTGTCCTTTATAACCTCAGTGACATGATCGGCTGCACGCTCCAACGCGCCTAAATCAAGGTCGAAATGCTCCAGCTTGCCCTGTTCCGCAAGCTCAAAAACCGATCCGCACTGGGATCGAACCGCTTCGGGGGACAGAAGATAGGTGACCGCAGCCGACGGATCCTCCAGATCAGAATTGTCCAAGACCACGCCCTTTGGTTTTGGTCAAATCATCAGAGATGCGGTCCTCTGTTTCGACGAAATACCCGGCTGCTTTCTTGGCTTCCATTTCGACCTGCGCGTCTTCCGGGATCAATTCATCTGGAATTTCGATCTGTTTGACGATCTCAATACCCTGACTGGTCATGGCATCGCGCTTCATATTCGACATCGAAATCCAGCGATGGATCTTGGTGACCCCCAACCAGTGGAAAACGTCGGGCATCATATCCTGAAAGCGCATATCCTCAACACCGGCGACACATTCCGTGCGTTCGAAATAAGCAGCCGCGCTGTCCCCCTCAGGGTTACGTTTGCGTGCATTGTAGACCAGGAATTTCACCACCTCGCCCAGTGCCCGACCCTCTTTCCGGTTATAAACAACCAGACCAACGCCGCCGCGCTGTGCCGACAGAATGCATTCCTCAATCCCGTGGGTCAGATAGGGCCGACAGGTGCAGATATCTGAACTGAACACGTCCGATCCATTGCATTCGTCATGGACACGACAGGCAATCTCGCGATCGCTGCCATCCCAAAGCGCGGTGATATCGCCAAAGATGTAGAGGGTCATCCCCCCGATCGGCGGTAAAAAGACTTTCAAATCCCCGCGCGTTACCAGTTCAGGGAACATACCGCCGGTATACTCGAAAAGATCTCGGCGTAAGTCTGCCTCTGTAATACCCAGACGCTTTGCCATTCCAGGCAAGTACCAGACCGGTTCCAGCGCGGCTTTTACAACGCTTGCCTCACCATTTTCGTGAAGAATCGAGCCATCCGGTGTAAGCCGCCCGGCATCCATTGCTTCGCGGGTTTCGGGCATTGAAAGGCGGGCGCGAGTGATCGCAATGGTCGGGCGAATGTCAAAACCCGCCTCAAGCTGGTCTGCAAAGGCGTCTGCAACCATGTGTCCCCAGGGGTCTATCGAAACGATTTTGTCAGGGTCATGCCATTGCGGGAAAGGCCCGATCTCTGTCGCCGGGCTGGTATTGGTAAGGTCCGGACGATGAACAGGGTCAAGTTTACCCGACGCAATCGCCAGAGCCCTATACACACCATATGCCCCGGAATGCACCCCGATCACATTGCGCTGTTCAGGTTGATAAAGCGACCCGATAACCGGTCCGCGTTCCGCCGAAGTGGCAGCACCCCACGTAACAGAAGGCGGTCGTGCACCCGATTTGGGTGGATGAGACGTCAGAACGATATGCCGCTGTTCAGCCATGGTAGAACCCCAATAAAACACGGTTATGTCGCGCCAAAAACGCAACAAGAACATAGATTTATATCAGGATACCTGTTCTGCGGCCAACTTCAAGCTATCCCGTCACCGCAGAATGAACCGCGCGTCCGCTCAATTCGACTTCTTGATCTTCTTGAGTTGCTCAGCGAATTTTTCGCAAGGATCAAGATCATCCACGCGCGGCGTGAACCAGACATAGTCCAGCGTCGGAGATCCCATTCCGGTAAAGCTGAAATACTGACGCGGCGACTCCTCCCCTTCAGCCACTTCGACGATGCCGATGCTGACCACATCTCCCGCGGATTCACCGCGCAGGCGCAGATAGAAGGGAACCCCATAATCGCGTCGAATATGACCGTTGCCCGTAATCAGAAACCGCCGCTGCGGTCCCGGTGACATCAGCCCGTTTGCTAGAAACGCGTCCCGAACGCGCTGTACATTAACGATCGGGTCAGTGTCTTTGGCCTCCATCATGTTGCAATGACCTTCGACAATGGACTTTCGAAGTTCTTTCATGAAGCGACCGGGTATCGGCTGACTGAGCGCCATCTCAAGGGCACGGGGTGCGCCGACCAGATCATCAAAACTCGTTTGGGATGCTTTACGCTCAATCTCGCGATCTGTCGCGCCTGCGGCTGGTAAGGCTGACTTCTGCTGCATGGCTTCAAAGATGGGGCGATAAATCTCGAACTGATACCAGCCACGTTCTTCCCATTTCAGCGTCTTTGCAAATGCGTTTAGATCCGCCTCATCAGACCAACTGGCCAGCATGTCCTCCTCAAAAGACTCTGGCACCATCTCAAAAGCAACCTGATCCCCCGCATTGGCGCTCTGCGAAAGAATCCAGGCTTGTAGGCGGTGATGATCAGGATTGTCGTGTTTTTCCCCGATCAGGACGTGACGAACACCGGATATATCGCTGATCAGATCCTCGGGCCGGATGAAACCACGCGCCCGTACAGACCAAACCAGTCCTACAAGCGGGTTGTCGGCCTGCGCTTTGGTTTCCCAGTTTTCCCATGGTTTATCCTGCCAGGATGTATCCTGCCCTTGCGCTGTTCCCGCGGCCAGGGCCGCAAGCGCGAGCGAAAACATCAAAAGAGTTCGGTTCAAGAGTGCTTTCATGTCAGGGCCTCCCGGGCATCTCTGGCCAGACGCTCAATCTGTGCCCAGTCGCCCTCCTTTACCGCATCAGACGGCGTGACCCAGGAACCACCGACACACAATACATTGGGCAGGTCTAGATAGGTTTTCGCGTTTTCCAGACTGATGCCGCCTGTTGGACAGAAGGCAACATCCGCAATCGGGGCTGACCAGGATTTCAGCATCGATGCCCCGCCAGCAGCACCAGCAGGGAAAAATTTCTGTCGGTAAAACCCGCATTCGCGAAGGCGCATCACCTCGCTGGAGGTAGCGGCACCCGGCAGTATCCCGATATCCATTGACATGAAATGCGCCATAAGCGTTTCGGTCGTCCCCGGTGACACCAGAAATTGTGACCCCGCGTCGCGACACTCATTGGCCTGTTCAGGGGTCAGCACTGTGCCGGCGCCAACAATAACTTCGGGCAGTTCCCGCGCGATCGCTGCAATTCCCGGCAAGCCTGCTTCTGTCCGGAGGGTGACTTCAATGACAGACAACCCGCCGAGAGCCAGCGCCCTTGCGAGCGGCACTGCTTCTTCCACGGAATTCAGGGTAACAACCGGAATCACCGGCGCGGTCGTCATGACCTCATGGGTCGTCATCGTCATTGTCTTTACCTTTAACTGATACGCATTAATCGATACGCCCTATGGTATGGCGCGGTTCACATAGGCCGAAACATCGGGTGGTTGCTTCTGATAACCCTCTTCAAAGAGCGGTGAATGAATGATGAAGTCCGCCGTTGATTGATTGCATGCGGTCGCAACATCGTACAATACCGCCAATCGGGTGAGCGCTTTTACATCAACAACATGGGGCATCGGTGTCATCGGGTCGGTGAAGAACACAAGGATATCCAGCTCCCCATTTGCGATCATAGAGCCCAATTGCTGATCCCCGCCGAGCGGGCCACTTTTCAGCGCCACAACCGCCAGATCGGGACAGGCATCCTTGATCATGCGTCCGGTTGTTCCCGTCGCCACAATACGACGGCCGGCAAATCGGGCATGATGCAGTTGGATCCAGTCGACAAGTGCGTTTTTCTTCGCATCATGGGCGACAACCGCAATCGTTTCTACGCGAGGCATTGTGTCCTTTTCCGTTCTGTCCCAGCGGCAAAAAAACCAAATTAGCGCCAGATAAGGTCTTTTCGGGGCAGGACCCGAACTTTCAGCGATTTCAATCAAGGGGCGGATGTAATACCGTCCCCCAGCGCAAGGGCAGTAGTAGATAGCAGGTCAAGGAACGTGTTGGAACCTCACAACAAGCCGGTTGATGCCATTTTTTTCGACTTTGATGGTGTGATTGTCGATTCTGTAGAACTCAAAGTCGAGGCTTTCCGCGATATGTATAAGGACTATGGGCCGGATGTTGTTGACGCCGTAGAGGCCTATCAACGTTATCATGGTGGCATGGCGCGCCGGTACAAATTTATCCATTTTGAAGAAGAGATTCTTGGCAGGAAAAGGGATGACGCGTCGATTGAAAAACTGTGTCAGACCTATTCGGATCTCGTTGAGGAAAAGGTTGTAAACACCGCCTATCTCCCGGGCGCCCTGGAGTTTCTAGAGGCCTATTCGTCAGAAATACCATTCTTCATCATTTCGGGAACGCCTGAGCCTGAGCTACAGCGGATCACAAACCGCCGCAACATCACGGCGCATTTTTCAGAGGTCAGGGGATCACCGATCAGCAAGGACGATGCCATTCGGCATTTTTTGTCAGTTGGCCCTTTCCAACCGCCGCGAACCGTCATGGTGGGGGACGCGATCACCGACCATGACGCGGCAAAGGTCACCAATGTACCGTTTGTCGGGATCGCACCAGATGGTGTTAAGCATTTCTTCCCGGACGGCACCACGATCATTTCAGACATGCGGCATCTTGCCGAAGCAATCGGCCTGTCCTAACACGTCTTCATTGAGTTTAGAGGTCAGAATGCCGCTTCGTCGCGGGGCTTTTCGATCCTGTTGAACTTGGCCAACAGATAATCAACATTCTCCACGCCATACTCATCGTCGGCATTTTCAGGCGATGTCAGAACATGCTCAAGCATCCGGCGCACAAGTTGCTCTGGGTCGTCATCCGTTCTTTCACGCTCTGTATCCATATTCAGATCCAGCGCGGACCGGAAAGCAGGGAACAATTTTTTCGGTAGCCCCGCCTTTGCAAAGAGCGATTTAAAGCCGAGCGCTCCCTCATCATAAATCAGGATGCGCGCGTTGGTAACGGGTATCTCTGATAGGAATGCAATCGACGCTTCAAAGAACGCCAGATCGCCGACGCAGAGCGCGCGCAGGATAATTGAGGGTGTCAGGCGGTTACTGCGGTGCAATTGTCGAATGAGGGAATCCAGTTCCGCTTCACTCGATGTTGTTGACAACAGGCCAACCGTCGCGCGTTCCCGGCTTTGCAGGATAAGATCTGTTGCCACCTCTTCCGGCAAATCGTGATTTGCTACAAGATAGGCCTGCAGATCGTCGGAAATCTTGGCGACCAGTTTTTCAGCAACAAGCACCGGCAGGTTTTCACGATGGACCAGCGGTTCGTGAATGCGTTCGTCATCGCCGTGTTTGTCGACAACCTTGACCAGGGTCGCGCCAGAAATCTGGGCACCGGGGTTTGAGACCAGGGACACAACCGCATCCCCGTTTCCGTAATCCACAATCGCATCAGACACGTTCTCGCTGACAACCGGGCGTTCAGCAATCGCTATTTGCCGGTCCGCGCTCTGGGTCCGAACAATCTCGATAAGGTCCTCGTCCGAGAGTACAGACGAAGACTCGATCATTGGAATAGCAACGGAATCGCTCAAATCATTGGCAAGTTTAACCGCGGTATCATGGGGAAGATGGCTGGCATATCGCAAATTCTGCGCGAGAGCTTCACGGACACGGGTTTCCGCATCCCGCACCATGATGGAAAAAATCTCCTCAGCCAGCTTGCTTTCAGAATCATTCAGCGCCCCTTCACTGAACTGGGTCGCAATCTTTTCCGCCGTAACCGACCGGTTCTCGGCGGACGGATCCTTCATTAGGCGAACAACATCATCCTTGCTGAGATTGCCAACCATGGCCTCAAGACTCCCTGCCTCGCTATGCGTTTCCACACTGTAAGTTTCTACACTAGAAATAGGATATATGCTTTCAGCGCAGGACGCAAAACTTCGATTTTACAATTGGGTCAAGCGGTTCGGAAAACACTGACAGAGAATTGGGGTGCCCTCCCGCAAAGGGAGAACACACCCAACCAATTACGCTGAGCGGGCCATACGGGATGATTTGCGGTTGCTGCGCCCGGGAAGCAGCATGTTGTGAATTTCCGCAAGAGAATGGATTAAATCCGTCACCCGTGAATCCTTAATGGAGTAATAAATACGTTGCGCATCACGCCGCGTTGTTACCAGGCCATCCCTCCGGAGCCGGGCAAGATGCTGGGACAGAGCGCTTTGCGAGAGCCCGACCATTTCTTCAAGCTCACCAACCGCTCTTTCCCCCTCTGCAAGAAAATAAACAATCTCGAAGCGGCGATCATTGCCAACCGCTTTCAACAGCGTGACAACATCATTCAAGCATTCTTCCAATGTGCCTTTAGCCATAACCAATCTCCTCTACGTACAATCAATTTTTCAAAAACGACTTTCAATAATTACTGCATTACACTTGTTTAAAAATTTCGACGAACCTTCTGTATTCGCTAAAATTACAATGCATCACATATTGAATTTATTCATTAAAAATAACGAAAAAATGCCATTAGTTCAGAATAAAAGGGTAGACGGGTTTAATAAATAGTTATAAATAATTAGCATAATTATTCATTGTGATAGATTCTTGGCATCAGACAACCAAAATCGCATGTGAAACCGCGAGGAGCGGCACATTCGTAAAAGCTCTGTTTGAAAGCCTCTTATTCGGCCGGTTGCTCAACGCCCGTTGGCTTATCCGCACCGCGTTTGGTCTGTTCCTTGTCCATCACACCTGAAAACAGGGC
Organism: Alphaproteobacteria bacterium; assembly: GCA_963691885.1. Taxonomy (GTDB): domain Bacteria; phylum Pseudomonadota; class Alphaproteobacteria; order UBA8366; family Aestuariispiraceae. Next base: position 3,112,761 of record OY829843.1, on the reverse strand, counting down.
AAGGAGCGGTGGCACAATCGCCAACGTGAGAACGGCGGACAGTGACAGGCCACCGACCACAACAGAACCCAACCCTTTATAGATTTCGGAGCCGGCGCCCGGGAACAGAACCAGAGGCAGCATCCCAAAGACGCTGGTCAGGGTCGACATAAAGATCGGCCGCAATCGGTTTTGTGTCGCCGCCAAAATGGCGTCACGCGCGGCCATTGCTTCCTGCCGGACATTGTACAGGGTCTGATGGACGACGAGGATCGCGTTGTTGACGACAATGCCGACCAGAATCACGAAGCCCAGCATGGTCAAGGTGTCCAGTTGCTGAATTTCCCAGATGTTCAGAACCCGCAGACCTATAACACCACCTGCCATCGCAAGGGGTACTGAAAACACAATGATCAGCGGATACAGGAAACTCTCAAAGAGAACCGCCATAACCAGAAAAACGATGACAAGCGCAAATAGCAGGTCCAGTTGCATGATCTCAACGGCTTCAGACAGCTTGTCCGCACTGCCCGACAAACGCATCTGAACACCAGGTGCCAGGCCATTTTCCTGCATCGGTTCCAGGACCTCTGCTTCCAGGCGCTGCAGCACCGTACCCAACGCCGCGTCTTTTGGTTTGCTGATCTGCAGTGTGACAGTCCGGCGGCGTTCGACATGACGGATTTGGGTCGGACCTGACGTCACCCGCACCCGCGCAACGGAATCCACCGGAATAATCGTTCCCGACCGCGTGACGACCGGCAGGGCGCCAATCCCCTGCGTTTCAAGAACGTTGAAATCAGGCCCCTTAAGCATCAGATCGATCAACTCACCACCAACGGTCAGCTCATCAACCCGCAATCCATCGTTGAAAGCATCGACCGTATTGCCCAGATCCAGCGCAGAAATACCGTTGTCAGACAGCGCCACTGCATCGGGCAAAACGCGCACTTCCGGCGCGCCGAGCGTGAGTGCTGGCAAAGGTCTGACCTGATAACCCTCCTGTCTCGGGAAAATCTGGCCAATCCGGCCAAACGCCTCCTGTGCATAACCCATGACCACTTCCAGCTCAGGCCCGGAAATATCCAGATCCACGGAGCCGGCCCCGCCGATGCCGCGGCCGAACAGAGAAGTCTGGCGGAAGAAACCAAAAGTTCCAGGTTCACCCGCAATGCCGCGCTGGAGCAAGGGTTGCAATTCAGACGCGCGCAAGGGATCAACCGCGCTGGCGCCCACAAATGTCCGTGCCTGTGTGGCAACAAAGAAAAAATTTTCCATTTTGGGAGGTTCGCCCGGCGCAGATTCTGCGCCCGTCTCCCAAGAGAATGATGGACTGACGGTGTTCTCTACCTTCAGCGCAATTTCTTCCATTGTTTTCAGGTTATAGCCAGGCGGCGGGAAGACGACGCCGAACATTAGGTTCCGGTTACCCGACGGCAGGTAATCCGTATCCGGCAAAAGGGTATAGGCGGTTGCCCCGGCCCCGGCGGTTACAAAGGATACAAAGACAAGGGCCAGGAAACGGTTTGCCGTAACCACCCGCGTCATCCCCATGATCAAGGCGCCAAAACCCCGTCCTATTCCGTTCAGGATCGGCCCGATGCTGTGGTTATAGATCCAGGCAATCAGGTTGAACGGGAAGTAATCCGCAAATTTCTTACCGCCCTCATCGCCCATCTGGTTCCCGAGCAGGCGATTGGACAAGGCCGGAATAAGGGTGATCGACACCACCAGAGACAAGAGCACAGAAACCGAAATCGCAACCGCGATATCGCGGAACAATTGTCCGATTTCCTGTTCCATCGTCAGGATCGGTATGAACACCATCACCGTCGTCAGGGCGGAAACAAAAATCGCGCCCCAGACCTGTTTTGCCCCTTTATAGGCCGCCTCCCGTGTCGACAGCCCCTCTTGTCGAAGCCGATAAATATTCTCCAGCACCACGATAGCCGCGTCGACAACCATACCAACCGCAAAAGCAATCCCGGCCAGACTGACCACATTCAGGGACCGCCCTAGCGCTGCCATTGCAACGAAGGAGGCGATGACGGAAACCGGAATTGCCAAGGCAATCACGGCGGTCGCCCGAACGGACCTGAGGAAGATCATCAATACCGCCGCGGCGAGTACACCGCCGGTCCAGATATTCTGGGTTACAAGATCGATGGCGCTGTTGATATAGGTCGTCTCGTCATAGACCTGGACCATCCGCAATTGCGCCTGAGGCAGCCCGAACTCGTTAAGTTCTTCAACGGCGACCCGAATGCCTTTCATCGTTTCAATAACATTCGCACCGGTTTCCCGCGTCGCATTCAAAGCGATCGCGTAATTGCCGTTTGCACGGATGGTGGCGGTTGGACTGCGGTATCCGAAGTCCACCGTTGCAAGATCCCCAAGGGTCACACGGCTGACCCGCCCGGTTGTCTCATCGCTCCAGGAGCGCAACACGACGGACGCAATCTGGCCCGGTTCAATCAGATCGTTTTCGGTGCGAACGATGTAGCGTCGCTTCCCCTCGTCCACATCGCCGCCGGAAACAGAAGCATTCGCCCGGCGCAGCGTGTTTGCGACATCTGTCACGGTCAAACCGTATTGGGCCATCAACTCAGGGTCGACGGTGATATGAACTTCGCGCGGACCACCACCAAAGACGTTCACGTCGGCAACGCCCTCAACCCGCTCAAGACGTTCTTTCACGACATCTTCAACGAAGTCGCCAAACTCATGGATCGATCTGTCATTGCCGGGTGCGGCAATAATCCGGAACCAGGCAATTGGGTTATCTTCGCTGCCCGATGTACCGAGGCTGGGTTCATCTGCCTCATCAGGGTAACCATTGACCCGGTCAAGCCTTTTAGAGGTCAGCAACAAAGCCCGGCTCATATCGGTGGCCACGCCGAATTCCAGGGTTACGACGGCCCGCCCGCTTTGCGCCCGACTGGTAATACGCTCTAGCCCTTCGAGACCTTGCAGAACTTCTTCCTGCTTGTTGACGATTTCGCGTTCAACTTCCACCGGTGAGGCACCAAACCAGTTCGTATTGACCGTGATTACCGGCTTTCGAACATCAGGTGCCAGCTGGATGGGAATTGAGCTGGCGGCGACAATGCCAAACATAATCACCATCAGAACGGCCGAAACAACAGCGACAGGCCGCTCGATAGATATGCGAATTAGATCCATAACCGTCTCAATTCCTGTTCGTCACTATGATCGCAGCCTGTCCGCCGAATGGCCGTCAGCTGGCTTTTTCGGCACTTGGTTTAGATGCGCCCGCCGCCGGCTGGTCGGGTTTAGCGCCGGAAGTTTCTGGCGGAGGCGCCATACCGGGAAAGGTGACAGCCTGGCCTGGACGCAAACGTTCATTCCCGCGAACGACAACCAGCTCACCCGGGGCCAGCCCGTCAATTACCTCAAACCGGCCGCCGATCGCCTCGCCCAATGTAACGGGCCTGGGTGCCGCCTTACCGTCTGAAACCGTGAAGACAGAAAAGCCATTGCCGCGCGCAATGACAGCATCCTTATGAACGGAGACGACTGATTTCGCTTCCCCAACCGGGATGAAAACGGTGATTGTCTGATTGGCCGCCAAACCGATACCCGGCTGATTGTTGACCTGGTCCAGCGCCAGACTGAACCGGACAATACGCGTTCTGGTCAGCGCATTTTCTTCCGGCACCACAGCCCTGACGAAGGCATCCAGTTTTCCCTGTTGAGAGAGTTCAGCCTCCACAGCACGCCCTTCGCGCAAACCGCGCACCCGCAACGTGGGAACATCTGCCTCAATCTCCAGATCCTTGTCATTCACAATCGTCACAACGGGATCGCCAATCGCCAGATAGGACCCTGCCTCGGCATGCCGGGTCACTACAACACCATCATAGGGCGCCAGCACATCGGAGAGGCGCACGTCAATCTCCATCAGTTCGAGATCGGCCTGCGCGCTGTTAACGACGGCCAGAGCCTCGGCAACTTCACTCTCGCGCGAGGCAACGGCACTGACCTGATCCTCATAGCGCGCCTGAGAAAACGCGGCTGAGTTGCGGAGTTTCTCAAACCGATCCAGTTCAAGACGCGCCTGTTCCAGATTGGCCCGCGCGGTACGGACCCGCGCGCGCGCCTCTGTCACACGGGCGGCCTCAAGCTTGCGGCGCTGCTCCATCCGATCAGTATCAATTCGCAGGATGACATCACCCCGGGTCACTCTGTCACCGACATCAACGGTGATTTCCCGAACGGGACCCCCGGTCAACGCTGCGACAACGCCTCTTTGCTTGGGAACCAGGCGGCCTAACACTGGCACTGTCTGGGACAGCGGGCCCGATATTACCTCATCAACCTGTACAGGTGCTGCCCGTCCTTGGGCAAGCGCGGCCCCGGACAGGACCGGTAAAACAGCCGTGCCAACAGCCAATATAGCAATTCCCAATATCCGTCTCATGACAATTTCCCGTCAAAAACAGTTAACCGAACCGGTGACTAAACTGTGCTGCAGTTTGCAACAATACAACAGCCGGAGGTCGAATAGCGAATTTCGACGCCCGAAAGTCGCGTGTCTTTCTAACACTGTGTGTTTGCAGTACTGATTTAGGACCTTGTTGCGCTGCGGCAAGCTTTTTCCTGGCCAGTTTCCATCATATTCGGGCGGCGACAGGCCCAGAATTGACTTATTCCATCAGGGTTGTGACATGCGCGGCGGAAGATCGACCAAGCGCATCAAGATCATACCCCCCTTCCAGCATTGATATCACCCGCCCCTGACAGGTTTTGTCAGCGACCTGCATCAATTCACGGGTTGCCCAGATATAATCGTGTTCAACCAGGTTAACATTGGCCAGAGGGTCATCCGCATGGGCGTCGAAACCAGCCGAAATGATGATCAGGTCCGGGTCGAAATCGAGAAGAGCGGGTAGAACGCGCAAACGAAACGCTATCCGGAATTCATCACCCGATGCGTTGGGTGGCAGGGCCGCATTTACAATATTTCCCCCAATACCGCGTTCTGCCTCATGGCCGGTTCCGGGATAGAGGGGCATTTGATGCGTTGACGCGAAAAACATATGGGGTTTGTTGATGAACATAGCCTGCGTGCCATTGCCGTGATGGACATCAAAATCCACAACCGCCACTTTTGCCGCCCCATGCGTGGCAATCGCATGCTCTGCTGCTATCGCAACATTGTTGAACAGACAAAACCCCATCGCCTGTTCTGGTTCAGCATGATGCCCCGGTGGACGAACGGCACAGAATACATTTCGAATCTCGCCCCTCATAACACGATCCACCGCCTCGATACCTGCACCAGCCGCGCGCAACGCCGCTTCACCAGATCCCGGAGACAAGGCGGTGTCAGGATCGACCTGTCGCACACCATGCTCGGGTACAGCGTTCAAAATTCCTTCGATATGGGATTTTGGATGCGACCTTGCGATCTCTTCGATACTGGCGCGCGGGGCCTCAATCCGAACGAGATCCCTAAAATCATCTACGGATAACGCATCAAGAACTGATGTCAGGCGCGCTGGTTGTTCAGGATGGCCGATGCCCATGTCATGTTCGGTACATGCCGGATGCGTAATCAGTGCTGTTCTTGCTTGGCTCGTCATAACCGAAAGTCTCACCCCAAACAGGTCATTCGGGCAAGCGTTCTTGCATTGCTACGCCTCGATTCTCGCAAGATGTTACCATTGTTATGTCGTATTATCGGTCCAGAAGCGTGAAAATCGGGGCAAGCGCGCGATAAAACGGGCTCGGCATTGCACCCGCTCCGTCCGACGGATTATAAACAACGGGTTCTTTCCGGTGCAAAACCCAGAAATTATTAACGGTTTTTCAAACTGAAACAAATACAGACAAGGACAGTCTTTCATGGCCGCAGACTCTGCAACAAAAGACGAGAACAAAGATATCGAAAACCTCAGTTTCGAAGCTGCCATGTCCGAACTGGAAACAATTGTCCGGCGCCTCGAAGAAGGGGATGTTGAACTGGATGACGCGATCGAAGCCTATGCAAGGGGGGCCAGCTTGAAAGCCCATTGTGAAGCAAAGCTGAAACAGGCCCAAATGCGGGTTGATAAAATCACACTGGATGCCAGTGGCACCGCCAGTGCCGAGCCGGCCAGTTTCGACTAGTTTGCAAAGCATCGATACAGATTTTCGTATTTACCAAGGACGTTTGTCCGGCACTGAAATCCTTTCCTCTAAAGTGTAAAGAACAGATTTATGACCAGACCAACTGTCGTTTCAGGACCCAACCTCGAAGCCGAAATGGCTCAAGCGGCGCAGGCAATTGAGCAGAAACTCGACGAACTCCTGACAACGGATGAAGCGCCTGAGCAAAAACTCGTGGAGGCCATGCGTCATGGGGTGCTTGGCGGCGGCAAGCGATTGCGCCCTTTCCTTGTCATGCAGAGTGCTGGTCTTTTTTCGGTTGCTGAAACACCCATTCTTCGAACAGCTGCCGCGCTGGAACTGGTCCATTGCTATTCACTCGTTCACGACGACCTGCCTGCCATGGATGACGATGACATGCGCCGCGGCCGTCCAACCGTGCATAAGCAATTTGACGAGGGAACCGCCATTCTGGCCGGGGATGCGTTGCTGACGCTTGCTTTCGGTATTCTTGGAAATCCGGACACCCATGCAAACCCTGCCATTCGTGCCGATCTGGTCGTGCGGCTGGCAAAGGCTGCTGGCGGGCACGGCATGGTCGGCGGACAGATGATCGATCTGAACGCGGCGGAAGTTGACCTGGACATTGGCGAGATTACGCGACTACAGCGCCTGAAGACCGGCGCCCTGATTGAATTTGGCTGCATGGCGGGTGCGGTGCTTGGCAACGCCCCTCAAAAAGCACGCGACGCTCTGCGCGGCTATGCCCATGATCTGGGGCTGGCGTTCCAGATTGCCGACGATCTGCTGGATATTGAAGGCACGCAGGAAGAAACCGGCAAGGCTGTGAACAAGGATGAAGAGCAGGGTAAAGCAACCTTCGTTTCCATCCTGGGTCCTGAACGCGCGCGGGATCAGGCAGAGCGGCTTTCGGCGCAGGCAGTTGAACATTTGGCGATTTTCGACCATAAGGCTGATCTGTTGCGGCAAGTCGCCCGTTTCGTCGTCGATCGCCGTCACTAGAATAAGGCCTGATAAAGCAGGCATAGAGCATTACAGGTCGTTAAACCATGAAGACTCCGTTTCTGGACCAGGTCAAAAATCCTGCCGATTTGCGGCAATTGCCGGAACGGGATATTGCCTCTCTGGCTGAGGATCTGCGAAACGAAACCATCAAGGTTGTCAGCCAGACCGGGGGACATCTGGGTGCCGGTCTGGGCGTCGTTGAGCTAACCGTTGCCTTGCATTACGTCTTCAATACACCTGAAGACCGCCTGATTTGGGATGTCGGACATCAGTGCTATCCGCACAAGATCCTGACAGAACGACGGATGGAGATGCCAACCCTGCGCCAGGGCGGCGGGTTGAGTGGATTTACCAAGAGATCCGAAAGTCCCTATGACCCGTTCGGCACGGCCCATTCCTCAACATCCATCTCTGCCGGTCTTGGCATGGCCGTTGCCAGAGATCTGTCTGAGAAACAGAACAACGTTATTGCGGTCATCGGGGACGGGGCGATGAGCGCCGGCATGGCATTCGAAGCTTTGAACAATGCCGGATCCATGAATTCCCGCCTCATCGTGATCCTTAACGACAATGATATGTCGATCGCACCGCCTGTAGGCGCGATGAGCGCCTATCTCTCACGATTGCTGTCTTCAAAACCGTATCTGTCACTCCGCAGCATCGGAAAACAGATCGCCGAGAAATTTCCCCGCCAATTGGAGAAAGCCGCAGAACGGGCAGAGGAATTTGCCCGGGGGTTTGTCACCGGCGGCACCCTGTTTGAAGAACTTGGCTTTTATTATGTCGGGCCAATTGACGGTCACAACCTGGATCATCTTCTCCCCGTACTGCGCAATGTCCGCGATGCCGATGACACTGGTCCGGTCCTGATCCATGTCGTGACCCAAAAGGGTAAGGGCTATCCCCCCGCAGAGGCCGCACCGGATAAATATCATGGTGTCGCAAAATTCGATATTGTGACAGGGGCTCAGCACAAGGCCGTCCCCAATGCGCCCAGCTATACGAAGGTCTTTGGCGAAACGCTCACCAATCTGGCTGGCGAAGACGACAGGATTGTTGCCGTGACCGCCGCCATGCCATCCGGTACCGGTGTCGATATTTTCAATCAGGCTCATCCTGATCGCGCCTTTGATGTTGGCATCGCCGAACAACATGCCGTGACCTTTGCTGCGGGCCTCGCGACCGAAGGATATCGTCCTTTCTGCGCGCTATACTCCACATTCCTGCAACGTGGCTATGACCAGGTCGTCCATGACGTCGCCTTGCAGGAACTGCCGGTCCGCTTCGCCATAGACCGGGCCGGATATGTCGGCGCCGATGGTCAGACCCATTGCGGCGCCTATGATCTTGCCTATCTGTGCTGTCTGCCAAACTTTGTTGTGATGGCTGCTGCCGATGAGGCGGAACTTGTCCATATGGTCGCGACCGCTGCTGCTACAGATGATCGCCCGACCGCATTCCGTTATCCCCGCGGTGAGGGTGTTGGCACGGATTTGCCAGAATCACCGGAAATCCTGGAAATCGGGAAAGGGCGCATCATGCGCGAGGGAACATCCGTTGCCATTCTTTCCCTCGGCACGCGTCTGGAAGAATCGCTCAAGGCGGCCGATACACTTGCCAGCCACGGTTATTCCACAACGGTTGCCGACGCCCGGTTCGCAAAGCCTGTCGATGCGGATATGATCCGTGACCTGGCGCGCAAGCATGAGGTTCTGATCACGATTGAGGAAGGCTCCATCGGCGGTTTTTCTGCGCAGGTTCTCGAAATACTTGTTCAGGAAGACCTGACCCAACAGGTAAAGGTCAGAACCCTGTATATGCCTGATACCTTCCTGGATCACGACAAACCCGACTTGCAATACGAACAGGCGGGTCTTACGGCACCTCACATCGTTGCAAAGGCCCTCTCGGCGCTTGGTCATGACAATTCCACATCGGACCGTCCCGCACGGGCATAGCAGCCAAGGTTCGTTACCTTTGACCCCCGTTCTTGAAGGGCATAAGGTGCCCAGTCTGTGAAGAAACAATCGAAAAATCGCCAGCAGGCGCCAAGCTCCAAGAAACCCCGGGCGGATCAGGCGCTCGTCGACCGCGGTCTCGTCGAAACGCGCAGCAAGGCTCAGGCCTTGATCATGGCGGGCAAGGTCTTCGCGGGTGAACAACGCATTGAAAAACCGGGCCAGCCAATACAGGAAGAAACAGCCCTGGAGATACGCGGCCAGGATCATCCCTGGGTCAGCCGGGGTGGATTGAAGCTGGACAAAGCACTTTCGACCTACACGGATATTGAGGTCGACGAGGCGATTTGCATTGATGTCGGCTCCTCAACAGGGGGGTTTACCGACGTCCTGCTGACACATGGTGCAAAAAAGGTCTACGCAGTCGATGTCGGGCGCGGACAACTCCACTGGAAATTGAGACAAGATGATCGGGTTGTTGTTCTGGAAAGTACCAACGCCCGAACCCTCGATGCAGAGATCATCCCGGACGGGATCGACATAGTCGTTTGCGACGCAAGCTTCATCGGCCTCGAAAAAGTCCTGCCGGCGTCGCTTAACCTTGCCCGTCCTGGCGCGGTCCTGGTGGCCTTAATCAAACCCCAATTTCAGGTCGGCAAAGGCGAAGTTGGCAAAGGTGGCGTGGTCCGCGACGAGGCCTTGCACGAACGTGTCTGTCAGGAGGTACATGATTGGCTCAGCCAGGATATGGGCTGGCATGTTGACGGTCTTGTCACCAGCCCGATCACAGGTCCTCAGGGCAATGTCGAATTTCTGATCGTCGCAAGAAAGCCGGCTTAGCGGGCCAGTCTCATCGGTGGCATATGCAGGATCCCGGACGGTCCTTCCGCATGCAGCATCTCCAGACGATCTACATTCTCCGCGCCGACAACCACTCCAACCATCTCTTTCGTGATGAGCGCGGTTATCCCACCAAAGGGGTCGCCACTTTCCAGCACTTCCAGAAAGCGATCAAAGGCAGACGGCACTTCAGGCAGCAAGCGCAAAGAAAACGCGTCCTCTGTCAGATCGGCGGCAATCCGCGCGGCCTCAACTGCATCCAGCAGCCCCCCCAACTCATCCACAAGACCTACATCCCGCGCATCTTCGCCCGTCCAGATCCGACCGCGTGCAGCAGCATCCAGTTCGGTGTCGGAAAAGCCGCGTGCTTCTGCCACTTTGGCTGTGAAATCCGTATAGACGAAATCAACACCTTCCCGAAATTTGTCTCGTTCCGTGCTGGAAAATTCGGTGACGGAACTCCAGATCCCCGCATTGGTGCCAGCCTGAAGGCGTTCCCACCGTATTCCGAAACGATCCCAAAGATCCGCGGTCGCAAACTTGCCCGAATAAACGCCGATCGACCCAGTCAGGGTTCCAGGCAGGGCAAAAACCTGATCCGCATTCATGGAAACGAAATACCCACCACTGGCTGCAGCGCTGCCCATAGAGACAATGACCGGCTTCCCGCTTTCCCTGAGCCGCACCATTTCGCGCCAAACACTGTCAGACGGACCATAAGCGCCACCCGGACTGTCAACACGGAACACCACAGCGGCGATAGACTCATCCTCACGGGCGTCCGACAAGGCATCTGCGACGGAATAGGGTTGGAACCCGGGATCGTCAAAAAAGCTGTCGCCGCTGTCAGGCAGAATTGCGCCAACACCGTAGATCAGGGCGATGCTTGTTCCTGGCGCTTCTTCCTCTTCCGCCCCCAATGCCCACAGATAGGTCACAGGATCCTGATAGTCTTCCTCGGGAACATCGGGATAGGCCAGGTTCATCGCATTTTCGGCCTCGTCCCAATAGCCAAGCCTGTCGACCAAACCCAGCGCCAGGGCGTCCTTCGCCAGATAGGGTCCATTATTCAGGACCCGCAGGAAGTCAGAGTTGCTCTGCAAACGACCAGCGTCCACGATCACCGAACCGATCTGGCGGGTCCAACTTTCCAACAGGCGTGAAAGTGACGCGCGCATCGCCGGGGTCATCCCGGTCTCAACATAGGAATCAACGCCCCCCTTGAATTCGTAGCGCTGCTCAAATTGCGGCGAGACGCCATATTCATCTAGCGCATCCCGAAAGAACGGCATTTCAATTGCAAGCCCACTCAGTCCTACACCGCCCGATGGCTGTAACCACAATTCCCCGAAACTGGCGGCCAGCATATAGTCCACGGTTCCGTTCCAGCCAGACCCGAGATCCTCGGCAAAAGCGACACTGGATTTACCCGCAGTTTTCAGTTCAATCAGCGCACGGGACAATTCCTGTGCTTGCGCAATGGATAGCGAAGAACCGCCCAACTGCGCCGCCACACCTTCGATGCGTGGATCATCGATTGCTTTGTCGATGGCCAGAATCATATCCCGAAATACGGTCCCCTCACCCTCTCCAAGCAAGCCGGGTTCAGGACGTTCCGTTACTGGCGTGTTCAGGTCCAGCCACAACACTGACTTTTCGGGAATACTGGGTGGATCGGGTTCGTAATTGACCGCAATGAAAACACCCACACCAAGCCCCAGAACAGTCAGAAAGCCAACACTGACAAAAATCCAGGTAAATAGTCGTTTCAGGAAACCCATTTTTGGTATTGCTCCAACTTAAGACTGTTCACTCAAAAGCTGATCCGCCCTTGCCCGGGCGTCCGCTGCGGCCTCTGGATGGCCAAGCCTGTCTTCCAGTTCAGCAAGGCGCAGATGATTCCAGCCCATGCGGGGCCTGGCAGAAATCCGAGAGTTCAACAAGGAACGGGTCGCGTCATAATCCCCGGCATCCATCGCTGCCCGAACCAGCATGCGATCGAATAGGTCCCGCTGAGCATGGGACCCGCCAATCTGAAAAATATCATGTCGGATCGCACCCAGGGTTTGTTGGGCGGAAGAAGCGTTGCCGGATTTAAGCGCGATCATCGCGTCCGCAATCGCCAACCCCACGGTCTTTAACATCTGTGCCTGGGTCCGGTCAGCGGTAACAGGTGCTGTCGCAAACTGGTGCATCGAATTGCGCATCTGCAGGGCCTGATCGAACTTCCCCCCTTCGAGCAGAGCCAGCAGAAAGTGAAGATCCGCAAACAAAAGGCAATGCTCCTCAGAACGAAGGGCAGATAGATCGGCCAGGGCCTGCCAACGGTCACCAACATCCACACCGATTTCCTGCAACCGCCACAGCAGGGCAACACCATTCGAAATATCGAGGTAGTCGCCCGCGATTTCGGTCCACACCGCTTCGTCGTAATGGTCGAGGACCTTCTCAATCTCACCCAGCTCAAGATACAAAAGGGCCAAATGCCATTCCGCGTGATGCCTGAAATTATGGATGCCATCCCAGTGCTTCCGAATATCACCGAGGAATTCGGCACCTTCTTTCGCGCGCCCTTCCATTTCCATCACATGGGCGCAGGCATGAGCGCTCCACACATCAGCCGGATTGATCGCAACGGCTTCCCGCGCCGCGCTCTCGCCCGTCCGGTAATCGCCGGACTCCTCAGCCGCAAATCCATAGGATCCACGAATAAATCCGTATCCTCTGACGTCGGGTGACCAGGCCGGCAAGACGCGATCGAGTGAGGCCCGCATTTCTGGCCCATCCCCCAGATAAAACTGACTGAACTGCACCAGCTTTATGGCCATGACATCATGAGGTGCAGCACGAAGGATCGCTTCCCATTGTACAATTGCACCCCGCATATCGCCCGCAACCCAGAGCCGTAATGCGTTCAGGTGATGCTGCTCCTGGGCGGTTCCTTCAATCTGGACAAGACGGGCCTCTGCACTCCCAAGCGCCTTAGCAGCCATGGCATCCATCTTCGGCGTTGAAAAAAACTTCCCGAAATAGCCTTTCAGGATATGAGCCATCGGCATATCGGGATCGGCGGCAAACACACGTTTCAGGTGATCGCCGGTTTCCACCCGCATGCCCAGATAGGCCTCAATCGTATCATCCAGATGGGCCACCGCCGACACCGATCCGGCATGCCATCGGTTTCCCCAGGAATCTTCTATCCGTTCCATCTTGGTGCTCCAGTTTCTTGCCGCTCATCGGTCCATGGCGTGGTATTCCGCATTCGGCTGCATTTCCAGCCCGTGCGCCATGCGGTTGGTATAGTTGAAAAAGGATGCTGTTTCGATGATGTCCCAGATCGCGGTCTGATCGAACCCGACAAATGAAAGGTTATCGCGGTCCCTCTCCGAGATGCTGTTCGGGTCTTCGGTCAGTTTCCAGACAAAGTCGAGCATGTTTCTTTGCCTGTCAGACAGATCGGCAGCCCGATAGTTCAACGTAATCTGCTCTCCAAACGCGGGATCACCACTTAAAGCGCGCACCTGTTGTCCATGTGCAACAAGACAGTAATAGCATCGGTTACAACTGGAAACGACAACGGCGATCATCTCCCGTTCCAGTTTGGAAAGCGGACTGTCATCGCCCAGCATAATCTCGTTATAGGTGTCGATGAACCGCCGCAGCCGATTTGGGCGAAACGCATAGGCCCTAAGGACATTGGGGACCAGACCCAATTTTTCCTCGCAAATCGCAAAATATTTTTGCAGATCAGGCTCCAGGGACTCCACCGAGGGTACAGGCAACGCGCTAATATCAGTCATGAGGACAGAGTGCTGTAATCAGTGTCATTTCGCAATGATATCGGCAGAGGTGTTGGGCTGAAAGGAAAGCCTCAGAAACCGACTTGTGCACGATGGCTAAGCAATTGATCTGCAAGAACAAGGGCCATCATGGCTTCACCGACTGGCACGCCGCGGATGCCGACACAGGGGTCATGGCGACCTTTTGTCCTGACTTCCGCTTCTTGCATATCAATATCGACGCTGCGACGCGGGGTCAGAATTGAACTGGTCGGCTTTACGGCGAAGCGGCACACAACAGGTTGCCCCGTAGAGATCCCGCCCAAGACACCACCGGCCTTGTTGCTGAGGAATTCCGGTTCCCCATCAGGGCCTATCCGCATTTCATCAGCGTTCTCTTCACCGGTCAGCGCGGCCGCTTCGAAACCGGCACCAATTTCAACCCCTTTGACAGCGTTAATCGACATCATCGCGCGGGCAAGTTCGGAATCCAGCTTGTCGTAAAGCGGAGAACCAATGCCAACCGGCACGCCCTCGGCAACCACCTCTATCACCGCACCAACGGAGGACCCGCTTTTGCGAACGCCATCCAGATAATCCGCCCAGTCGCTTGCCGCCTTCGGATCCGGGCACCAGAAAGGGTTTTCTTCCACCTGTGCCCAGTCCCAATTGTCCCGATCGATACGATGGGGACCAACCTGAACCAGTGCACCGCGTACCGAGATCTGATTTCCAAGCAAATGGGTCAGGACTTTTCGCGCAACCGCACCTGCTGCAACCCGGCTGGCGGTTTCCCGTGCCGAAGAGCGGCCGCCGCCGCGATAGTCCCGCACGCCGTATTTCTTCCAATAAGTATAATCGGCATGGCCAGGTCGAAACTGGTTCTTGATCTCACCATAATCTTTTGATCGCTGATCCATGTTCTGTATCATCAGACTGATCGGGGTTCCGGTGGTCACCCCTTCGAAGACGCCCGACAGGATCTGAACCTCATCCGGCTCTTTGCGTTGCGTCACGTATTTGGACTGTCCCGGTTTTCTGCGGTCCAGCCAGATCTGAATATCCGCCTCACTCAGCGGGATCATCGGGGGAACACCATCGATGACACAGCCGATCGCCGGCCCGTGGCTTTCACCCCAGGTTGTGAACCTGAACATTTGTCCAAAGGAATTGGATGCCATTTCGACCTACATGTTCCAAACGGGCCTGGTTCAGCCCTTTGCGCCCTTCAGGCTGGCCAACAACTCACTCACCTCATCAGCCGCATCAACGGCCACCATACCAACCGTGTGATAGCCAGCGTCAACGTGATGCACTTCGCCAGATACGCCGGCGCTGAGATCACTGACCAGATAAAGGCCGGCCCCGCCGACCTCATCAATTGTTACGTTGCGCTTCAGCGGAGAGTTCAACTCATTCCATTTCAGAATATAGCGGAAGTCGCCGATACCGCTTGCGGCCAGCGTCTTGATGGGCCCGGCTGAGATGGCGTTAACGCGAATGTTTTTCGGTCCCAGATCAACAGCCAGATAGCGCACGCTGGCCTCCAGCGCCGCCTTGGCAACACCCATCACATTGTAATGCGGCATGACCCTTTCCGCACCGTAATAGGTCAGGGTCACGATTGATCCACCCTCTTTCATCAGCGGCACCGCCCGTTGGGAGAGGGCCGTCAGGGAGTAACAGGAAATGTCCATCGTCCGCAGAAAGTTATCCCGCGATGTCGCCAGATACTGGCCTTTCAGTTCTTCCTTGTCAGAGAAGGCAATGGCGTGGACCAGAAAATCCAACTGACCCCATTCATCTTCAATTGCCTTGAAGAGCGCGTCCATACTGTCCGGATCAGTAACATCACAATTCAGAACCATGGAGGAACCAACCGATGTCGCGAGGGGCCGCACCCGCTTTTCAAGCGCTTCACCCTGAAAGGTAAAGGCCAGTTCCGCACCCTGATCGGCAGCCGCCTTTGCAATACCCCAGGCGATAGAGCGATCATTGGCAACACCCATGATCAACCCGCGTTTACCCGCCATCAATGATCCCTGGTCAGACATTGCCACTCCCCATTTTTTGGTAACGGTTTTGAAATTCACGTTGGCACGGAAGGTTTTCAATCCGGACCGGTACACTGGTTTATACCATGGCATCGGATGCGCCAATCCTGCTGTTGGGATGCGCCGCAAAAACTCTAAAAACCGGGGTTTCTTGCCTGATCAGCTGCCAAAGATTTGGATTTTCCGGCTTTTGGTCTAGACTTCTGCCAGCGATCAAGAATCAGGATTCACAATGGCAGAGCGCGATCCCCTTCCCGCCGCTACAAAATCGGATGTAAAGACACCCGAAAAGACGGTGTCGAACCCTGCCCCCATGTCCACAGCAATAAGAGCAAAGGCCAGCCCCTGGCGGTTCATGACCTATGTGGGGTCGCGGTTTAACGCGGATCTATGCCAGCAACGGGCCGCTCAACTGACCTTTACCTCACTCATCGCGCTTGTCCCTTTGCTTGCGGTCAGCTTCGCAATTTTCGCGGCTTTCCCGGCGTATAGCCGGTTGAAGGAAGAGGTTCAGTCTTTCATCTTCGACAATTTCATTCCCCAGGTGGGAACGTCACTCAAAGGACATCTGGACACATTTACGCAACAAACCGGCCAGCTAACCGCGGTTGGTATCCTGTTCCTTATCTTCAGCGCCGTCATGCTGATGGTCAGCGTTTCAAACACCATGAATGTAATCTGGCGCGCCCCGAAACGCCGCAATGTCGTAGCGCAGATGCTGGTGTTCTGGGCGATGATCACGCTTGCCCCACTGGTTTTTGGCGCGAGCCTGTCGCTCAGCAGTTATCTTTTCACCCAGGCCCGCCTCGTTGGTGTGGATGACACCAGCGTTTCCAACCTGGCCCTGATCGCACCATTTGCCATGCAAACTATTGGATTTGCTCTTCTATTTCTGATCATGCCGAATGCGAAGGTGCACAGGACAGACGCGATTATCGGCGGATTATTTGCATCCGGCCTGTTCGAACTCCTGAAAAAGGGGTTTGGCCTCTACATCACGACTTTTCCAACCTATCAGACGATCTATGGTGCGCTGGCCACCATTCCAATCTTTCTGGTCTGGGTCTATCTCAGCTGGATCGTTGTGTTGCTCGCCGCCCAGGTGACCGCAGCCTTGCCGGAATGGCGGGCAGGCGCGCGTCGCTGGCGAAAAGGGGACATGGCCCCGTTTGAACGCCTGATCGTCGCGCTCGCCAGTCTTGCCGCATTACGACAGGCGCAGGTTGAGGGCGGTGGCCTGACCGAACGTCGCCTGTTGCGGGCGGCGGCAGTTGACCCGGCGGCTCTCGGATCTGTGCAGGATGAACTTGAAAAGAACCGCTATATCACGCGAGGTGATCGACAGGAATGGTTGCTCAGCCGGGATCTTGCCCATGTTACGCTCTATGATCTGTATGGACATTTGGGGCTTTCAGTAGATGCTCCCCTGCCCGGCCGCCATCTTTCGAAAGCCTGGGCAAGACGGTTTCACACAATGCGCGGCTCCCTCTCGGAGATCCTTCAGGACAAGATGTCGATGACCCTTGACGAACTGCTTTCCCCTTCAAAGCCCGGCGAATTTGCCAGCAATGAAGTCGATGACCGATTTGAAAAAATCGAAGAAGAAGAATTGGATCGGGAAAGAAACCAGATGAGGGCTCGTATCGCCGCGCTTCTAGGACTGGGAACGATAACAGGTGCCAGTTAGACGTCGGTGACCAGGACGTTTAAAGACCCATTTTCTTGCGGATATCGTAGTTATGCTGTTCACGCCAATCAGCGATGAACGAGCTGAGTTCATCATCGATATGATCCGGCAACATGATCTTCAACTGCACATATTGGTCGCCGTCACCACCCTTGCGCGGGCGGATGCCCTTACCCGTCAGGCGCAACGACGTGCCACTGTTTGACCCTTTTGGAACGCCGACAGAAACCGGACCATGAATGGTTGGGACCGTTACTTTTGCGCCCAGAATGGCTTCAGGCAGCGTAATCGGCAATTGCAGGAAGATATCCTTGCCGTCGCGCTCAAAAAACTTGTGTGTATCGACCTGAATCTCAACGAAAGCATCGCCTGGCGCGCCGCCGCCCATACCTTCCATCCCCTTGCCCTTCAGGCGCAGGCTCTGTCCGTCTGTCGTCCCAGGCGGCACATCTACATTCACAGATGATCCGTCATAAAGCTTCAAAAGACGTTTGATACCGAGTGCTGCCTCTTCAAAGGAAACCCGAATGTTATAAGTAACATCCTTGCCGCGCATGCTGGCTGGACGGCGCGGGCCCCGTTGACGGCCAAAGAGATCGGCAAAAATATCTTCCGCGTCATGCCCCCCAAATCCGCCGAAACCGCCAGCACCCGCTCGCTGCCGAAAACCGAAATTGTGATTGGGTGTGCCATCGGCCTTGATCTCACCGCGATCATACTGCGCCCGCTTTTGGGAATCCGATAAAAGATGATAAGCCGCCGTCACTTCCTTGAACCGCTGCTCAACAATTGCATCATCCGGATTGACGTCAGGATGAAGTTCCTTTGCAAGCGAGCGGTAGGCAGACTTGATCTCCGCCGCACTGGCGGATTTCGGTACATCCAGAATGGAATACGGATCTTTCATACGATACTAGATACCCTTTGCCGTTATACGCTTACAAGCCCAAGACGCGCATATCTGTTTTCACCGGACCAGCAAAAAGACAGCCCCTGAAAGACCTCTCGGCATCAGGGGCTGACCTGACGGTCCAGTGAGACGCGTCTTAGGTGATCTTCCAGGTGCCATCTGGCTGGCGACAGGCCGTACCAAAGGCCTCTTCTTCCTTGCCACCGACCACAATGGTCTGACGGTATTCACGGCAATATTCACCGGAACTCGCCTGATACGTCTTGGTCGGTGTAACAGAACCGCTATTGCCGGTATCCGGGTTGGACCAGGTAGAGGTTGAGCCCGCCTTGGTATGTTCAAGCGATGCCTGCGATGTCCGTTCCATCATCACGCGATCAACATCATCAAGCGATTTGCCAACTGAGGACCCTAACAGGCCCCCCAATACAGCGCCCGCACCGGTCGCGATCAGCTGACCCGAACCGCCACCGACTTTTGATCCAAGGAAACCACCCAGAACAGCACCACCAATGGCGCCCACGGTTTGTTTTGTTCCAGCGTCTGTTGTCTGACAGCCGGCAAGCAGCGTCAAAGACAAGGCGCCAGCGGCCAAAATCCGCATGTGTTTCGACATGATCATTGTTTCTCTATCTCCTCGACCGTCTGAACTAAGACAGCCATTAATACGTAATTTCGTTTTAGACCTTACTGCATCGGGCTGGACACCTGATCAGCAAGCAAGAATTGGTCCAGATGTCACAGGTAAAGGCGGTTTCCCTGACCTGTGTTTTCCATTATCTATGGACCATACTTATACTATGAAAGAGAATATGGCGTCACGATGGCGAAATTTGAAGAGCAAGACCCTTTTTCCCTGTTCACAACTTGGTTGGCCGAAGCGGAGAAGACAGAACCTAATGATCCCAATGCATTAGCGCTTGCGACCACGGGTTCAGACGGACAACCGGCTGTCAGGATGGTGCTGTTAAAGGGGCATGATGAAACCGGTTTCGTCTTCTACACCAACCTGGAAAGCAACAAAGGGCGGGATTTGAAAGAGAATCCCAAGGCCGCAATGCTGTTCCACTGGAAGAGCCTGCGCCGTCAGGTGCGCGTCGAAGGACCGATCACATCTGTGACCGATGAGGAAGCGGATGCCTATTACGCCAGCCGAGCGCGCGGTAGTCAGATAGGCGCGTGGGCGAGCCAGCAATCACGTCCGCTTGAAGGCAGGTTTGAGCTTGAAAAGGCAGTGGCCACCTATACGGCCAAGTTCGGACTGGGGACGATTCCACGCCCGGATCACTGGTCAGGATTCAGGCTCATCCCGAATCGAATCGAATTCTGGAAGGATGGCGCGTTTCGCCTGCATGACCGCTATGTCTATACAAGGAGCGCTGAAGGCGAAGACTGGGCGATCGAACAACTATATCCGTGAGGTCATGACCGAAACCGATGACGTCAAATCCATAGCGCCTTTTGGGGGGGAGCAGAACCAGAAATATGCCCGCTATGCGACCTACGCCTCGGTCACAGTCGCGAGCTTTCTGATCATCCTGAAGGTGGCTGCCTGGTCAATAACGGGCTCCGTTTCAATTCTGGCAAGCCTGCTGGATTCCATGATGGATGCTTTTGCCTCCGTCGTGACCCTGATCGCCGTGCACCGGGCCATGGCACCGGCCACCAGCAAATATCGGTATGGCCATGGAAAGGCAGAGCCGCTGGCTGCGCTCTCGCAGGCCGCGTTTATCGCCGGGTCGGCTGTCCTTCTCCTCATTCAGGCAGGGGATCGCCTCTTCAAGCCGCAGGAACTGGTAGAGACTGAAATCGGTCTCATCGTCATGGTCATTTCCATCGTTGCCACGCTTGGGCTGGTATCGTATCAGGCCTGGGTCCTGAAGCGGGCCGATTCGGTCGCAATTGCCGCGGATTCCCTGCATTACAAAGGGGATTTGCTGGCCAACCTTGCGGTCATCGCTGCGTTGCTGATTTCACACTATGCCGGATGGCATTATGCCGACCCGATACTGGGTGTCGCCATTGCCCTGTTTATCCTTTGGAACTCTCGAGAGGTTGCCGCAGAGGCGCTCGTCATGCTGATGGACCGGGAATTACCGGAAGAGGAACGCAACCGCATGATCGAGATCGCACGGTCCTACAAGGATGTTTTGGATGTTCATGACCTTAGAACGCGCCGTTCCGGCCCCTATCGGTTTGTTCAGATGCATGTGGAATTCAACGGTCAACTGACCCTGAATCGCGCCCATACCGTCGCAGAAGCCATTGAAATGCAGGTGATGGATGAGTTTCCGCTCTGCGAGGTCATGGTTCACCAGGATCCAGGAACACCCCGCTATCCCAAGGACGATGACCCAGCCGCGAACGACTGAGGGACCGACTGGACGGGCCATCACAATTCACGCTAAGACTGCGCAATGACAAATCATGAACAAGTTTCCAGAAGCGTTATTCTGACCGGGGCGAGCCGGGGGATCGGCCACGCAACGGTCCGACGCTTTTCCGGAGAGGGCTGGCGGATCATCACCTGTTCCCGCGACGAAATTCCAGACGCCTGCCAGTACGATCCAAATTGGACGGCCCATATTCCTACCGATTTAAGCGATCCTGCATCTGTAAGCGCTTTTATTGAGGAAGCGAATGCAGCGCTTAAAGGAGAGCCGCTGCATGCCCTCGTCAACAATGCCGCCGTCAGCCCCAAGACTGAATTCAAGGAACGGTTAGGCGTCTTGAACGGCGATATCGACATATGGCGCAAGGTTTATGAATTGAACCTGTTTGCCCCCCTGACGCTGAGCCGGGGTTTTGCCAGTGCTCTTGGCAAAGGGGCAAGGGACAAAGGTGCGGCAATCGTCAACATCACCTCGATCGCCGGTCACGCCATCCATCCGTTTGCTGGCTCTGCCTATTCCACATCCAAGGCAGCCCTGTCAGCGCTGACACGTGAAATGGCGGTGGAGTTTGCCCAGTTGGGTGTTCGCGTAAATGCCGTGGCACCTGGCGAGATCGAAACTGAGATGATCGGGCCCGAATACGAGCCTTTGATCACCCGGATCCCGTTACAACGTATGGGTAAGACGGCTGAGGTCGCGGGAACAGTGTTTCAACTGTGCAATAGTGATTTTTCCTACGTGACCGGCACAGAAGTCTTCGTGACGGGTGGCCAGCACATGTATTGAGCTGGTTGGCCAGGTCAGACAGTTTCTTCAGCGGATTCGACGGCAGCTTCCAGCCATTCCAGACGACGCTCGGCATGGGCAATCTCCGCACTCAACCAGTCACCGAACAAAGCCTTGCCTTGGGCAGTATACAAATCCCGCAATCGGGCAAGATCGGTTTCCGTCAGTTGGATCAGCATATCCAGCTGATCAATCCGATCCTCCGCCGCCAATTGATCCAGATAACGCAGTTTCAGGGCCAGGACGAGGCGTTGGACATCATTCAACGGCGCCCGGATGGTTGATTGCATCAAGTCTTCAAAAGACGCGCGGCCCGCATCAGTGAGTGCCATAGGAACATTATCGCCAGACTTGCCGCCGACCGGTTCAATCAATCCTTCGAGACGCAGAACCTCGAGAGATGACCCAAGCAAGTCCAGAGACGGGCCAACCATACGTTCGATAAACCGCCGTACATTTGACGCCAGATCACTATAGGGAACGGGTCCCTCCGTCAGGCCACCCAAAACCGCCAGACGCATGGTTTCGGCAGGTGTCAGGGATTTGTCGCTATACATTGCTGTGTCCTGGACAGGTTCGGAAGATGAGAAACGTTCTCACTACATCCAGATAACGCCGAATAGTCACTTTTCAAGAATGGTTTTCCAGGAAAACCAGATTTGCTGAAGTTTTACAGCGATTAGCCCGGTGAGAGCCCTCTCAACCGCTCACTGCGCCGCCGCAGCAATTCCAGCGTGGTCAGCAGCAGAATCGAGATCGTCACCAAGACCGTTGCAACCGCCAGAATGGTGGGTGAGATCTGTTCCCTCAAGCCCGTAAACATCTGCCAGGGCAGTGTTTTCTGCGATGCCGACCCCACAAACAGAACGACAACCACCTCGTCAAAAGAGGTGATAAAGGCGAACAATCCACCGGAAATAACGCCCGGCAGGATAAGGGGCATCTGAACCCGGAAGAAGGTTGTTACCGGGTTTGCTCCCATGCTGGCCGCAGCGCGGACAAGGCTTTTATCAAAGCCGACCAGTGTTGCCGTCACCGTGATAATGACGAAGGGTGTGCCAAGAACGGCATGGGCCATAACAACGCCGAGGTAAGTCCCCTGCATGCCAATACGGGAATAGAAGAAATACATGCCAGCGGCTGAAATAATCAGCGGCACAATCATCGGTGAAATCAACACCGCCATAATTGCGCCCCGGAAAGGAACGTGGCTCTGCGACAGTCCGATTGCCGCCAGCGTCCCCAGCATCGTTGACAACAGCGTTGCTGCCGGCGCGATACGAAGGGAATTGGCCAGCGCCCCCTGCCAGTCAGAGTTCGTGAAGAAGTCATTGTAGTGCTTCAGCGAATACCCGGACGGATCTAATGCCAGCATCTCCTTGGTAAAGGTGAAGAAATCGCTGGCATTAAAACTGAGCGGAATAATCACCAGGATTGGCAGGATCAGGAACACGAAGATCAAGGCACAGATTGTCCGGAAACCGTAGTACCAGGCTTTCTGGCCAGCGGACGCGTATGGTGGAAGTGCTGACATGCCGTTACCCCAGTTTCACGTTATCAATGCCGACAATGCGGTCATAAAGCCAATAGAACACCAGGATGAGCGCGAGCAGGCCAACACCAAGCGCCGCCGCCAATCCCCAGTTCAGGGATGAGGAAATGTGATAGGCAATCCGGTTGGAGATGAAGATCCCGGATGTACCCCCGACCAATTCAGGCGTGATGTAGTACCCGATCGACAGAATGAAGGTAAGCACAGCCCCCGCCCCGATCCCGGGGATTGTGTTCGGGAAATAGACCCGCCAGAACGCGGTCCAGTCGGTCGCACCCAGGGATTTGGCTGCCCGAACATAGCTTGGCGGTATCGTCTTCATCACCGAATAGAGCGGCAATATCATGAAGGGCAACAGAATATGGGTCATCGCGATGATCGTGCCCGCCTGATTATACATCAGTTCCAGTCGATTATCGTCCGACAGTATACCAATGGTTACGAGCACGTCGTTCACCACCCCCTGTTGCTGTAGCAACACAATCCAGGACGACGTTCGAACCAATAGAGACGTCCAGAAAGGTAGCAGAACCAGAATCAGTAAGAGGTTCGACGTTCGCAATGGCAGGTTCGCCAAGAGGAAGCCAATAGGATATCCAAGCAGGATGCAGGACACTGTAATGACCACCGACAGGAACAGCGTTCTTCCCAGCAGGAAGAGATAAATCTGTTCATCCTCCGGTTTCATCTGAACGCCGTCGGATCCAAGTTCGGCATCTACAGAGGCCAGGAAGTATCCTGACGTATAATTTCCGGAGTAGCGCTGAATGGTCTCCCAGACGGCGAGCTCACCCCAACCATCATCGATCTTGATGAATTGTTCTTTATAGTTCCCCTCTTCCATCCGTTTTACGCGACGGCCACTTTTCCGGAACAGGCTGGAAATACCCGGCGTTTCATAGTTCAGACGCTGGCCAACCTTGGTGTGAACCTTGGCGGCTGCAGCAACCAGCATATCGGCATGGAGGGCGGCGAAAACCTCTTCACCCGGCGCTTCGCCAGACTCAGGCGACCAGTCGGCCAGGGCAATCACGGTTTTCGGAAGTGTTTCGGGCACGATGGAGTTTTCCACCGAGCGGAAAAGCATATCGGCAATAGGGGCAATGAAGGTAATAACGACAAACAAAAGAAGCGGTGCGATCAACATCAGCGCGCGGAGTTTCTGGCGTCGCAATGCGCGCGCGAGGCTAGCCTTCAGTGGCGTTCCATCCGCTGCGAGCATCTGCCCGGACTGGGCCTGTACATCACTCATTCCACTCTGCCCCGCTTAAACTGAATCAAAATAACATTTTGAAATGAAAGGGGCTGAGCAGTTCGCTGCCCAGCCCCATTCACAAGTCTTATTTAGCCAACCAAGCCTGGAATTTTGCATCCAGATCATCGCGGTTATCAGCCCACCATTCGTAGTTGTACAGAAGGGTGTTTTTGGAGTTGTTCGGATCGGTTGGCATATGAGGTGCCATGTCGATGCCGAGCGAAGCATGCTTGCCGACCAGCGGTGCAGAAGAGGCACGAGCCGGACCATAGGAGATGTATTTCGCCTGATCAGCGAGACGCTGGGTGTCGGTTGCGAAATAGATGTAGTCCAGAGCGGCCTGTTGACGCTCAGGGCTCAGACCAGCCGGAATGATCCAGCCATCGAGGTCAAAGACCTGCCAGTCCCACAGCATTTTAACGGGCTGCTTCTGCTCTTCGATAACAGCGAACAGACGACCATTATAGGTGGAGCCAATAACGATTTCACCGTCAGCCAGACGCTGCGGTGTTTCAGCACCAGCAGACCACCAGATCACGTCGTCTTTTATCGTGTCGAGTTTGGCCAGCGCACGATCAACACCTTCCGGTGTGGAAAGCACGTCATAGACCTGATCGGCCGGAACGCCGTCACAAAGCAGGGCCCATTCAACATTGTTGATCGGACGCTTTTCGAGGCTGCGCTTGCCAGGGAATGTTGCGGTGTCGAAGACAGCACAAACATCTGTCGGCTCTTTACCATTCCAGGCAGCAACATCGGTGCGGAAACCGAATGTGGTTGAATAAACGATCTGCGGAATGAAGCACTCGGAAACCAGCAGGTCGCCGAAATCAGCAGAAGCAGAGGTGCCGTCCGGCGCCGGTGCCAGCTGTGTTGCCGGATCGATTTCCAGTGCCAGACCTTCGTCACAAAGACGGATGGCGTCAGCGGCAACCACGTCAACAACATCCCAGGTAACGTTGCCTGCTTCGCTCATCGCGCGCAGTTTAGCAACCGCTTCGGCGGAGCTTTCGTCATTGATGATGTTCACGCCCGGATTAGCGGCCATGTAAGGTTTGTGATAGGCATTATTCTGTGATGCTGAATAAGCGCCACCCCATGACACAATCGTCATGTCCTGGGCATAGGCCGCCGATGCAAACATCACGGCTGCTGCCGCAGTCGTAACAGTTTTAAGATGTCTCATTCTAAACTCCCAGAGTTCAACTTGAAAAATTACCCGATTACATTGCCGGATACCGTTTCGGGCTGGACGGTACCCTTAACTGAAAAACTTCGTGGTCAGCCGACATCCAGGGCGCGGCAATCCTCCGTCACCCATCCGATGTGGGTCTCTTCACCGACCCGCAACGCGGCATGTGCATGGCTATTGGGGACCTTCACAACGAATTCGCTGCTGGCGGCAACCTCCATCCGACAGCGAATGTGATCGCCGAGATAGATCAGTTCGACCACGCGACCGGTCAGCCTATTGCTGACACTGTCATCACCAATGATTACGCGCTCCGGCCGGATCGAAAGCTGGGTCTTGGTGCCAACCCCTTCACAATTCACGGCCAGGGCCGAGACAACCTCGCCACCGCCATCCAGCGTTACGGTGACATTGCCAGCCTCTGCCTCAGTGATTGTGCCTACCAGTTTGTTATTCTCACCGATAAACTGGGCGACGAAGGCATTTTCCGGTTGCTCATAAAGCACATCCGGGGCGGCAAGTTGCTGAACCACGCCATCATTGAAAACAGCAATCCGGTTCGACATGGTCAGTGCTTCGGATTGGTCATGGGTCACGTAGACAACCGATACACCCAGGCTTTCATGAATATGTTTGATTTCGAACTGCATTTCCTCGCGCAGGTTCTTGTCCAGCGCGCCAAGCGGTTCATCCATCAGGACGAGCTCAGGCTCAAAGACCAGCGCACGGGCCACGGCAACACGCTGCTGCTGGCCACCGGAAAGCTGGGCCGGGCGACGGCCGCCAAAATCATTCAGGCGCACCATATCAAGCGCGCGCTGGACCTCGGTTTCCTGTTCCACCTTGGACATGCCGCGCACGCTCAACGGAAAGGCCAGGTTCTCTGCAACCGTCATATGAGGGAAAAGGGCGTAGTTCTGGAACACCATGCCGATACCGCGTTTATGCGGCGGGACATTATTGATCGGGGTCCCGTTCAGGCGAATTTCCCCATGGGTCGGAACCTCAAAACCCGCCAGCATCATCAGGCAGGTCGTTTTTCCGGACCCGGAAGGGCCAAGCATTGTCAGGAATTCACCGCGTTCGATATCGATATTGAAGTTCTTTACGACGAGGATTTCGCCATCATAGCTCTTCTGCACATTGTCAAAATTGACTATATGATCAGATGTCATACCCCTGCACGTACCCTTCGTGTTCTGTCGAACAGGCCTCCCCAGCCTATTGTTCGAACCCTGTTCATGGCCGCTTTGGACCTTTTATCTCAATCCTCTCTTGGTGGAGGATGGAAACACCACGATATATTCACGACTGATGAAAGGGTCGAATACAAATTCGAAAGAAGCAAGGGGGAGGAGGCACTTTTATTGCAAAAAAACGACATAGCGCCGCTTAAGCGCGAATTCGCTGTCGGGAGTTACGCGCTCAGGGCCTACTGAGCCGCAAAAAGGGCCGCATTTCCATCCTGACCGTCCTCGACACGCGCAAGGTCCAGACGGCTCCAGACCGCTTCCAGCGCGATCATAAGGCGGTCCATAGCCGCATCATCATGCAAGGGGGTCGGGGTCAGGCGAAGCCGTTCCGTTCCCTTGGGAACCGTCGGATAATTGATCGGCTGGACATAGATCGAGAACTCGTCCAGCAGCATATCGCTGGCGGCGCGGCATTTGACCGCATCCCCAACCAGCACGGGGACAATGTGACAAACAGAGGGCAGCATCGGGATACCGGCATCAGACAGCCTCTGTTTCAGCGTTGCCGCCCTTTCCTGATGGCGCACCCGCATATCCTGCGCCCCTTTGAGGATCTCGATCGACTTTAGGGCACCCGCCGCAATTGCCGGTGGTAAAGCGGTGGTAAAGATGAAGCCATTTCCGAAGGACCGAACAAAATCTATCAGCTCAGCCTTGGCGGCGATATAGCCGCCAATGACGCCAAACGCCTTTCCAAGCGTCCCCTGAATGATATCAACACGGTCCATAACCCCGTCACGTTCCGCAACGCCAGCGCCACGTTCACCATACATGCCGACGGCATGCACCTCGTCCAGGAATGAAATACCGTTAAACTTCTCAACCACATCAAGGATTTCTTCAATCGGACCAATATCACCGTCCATCGAATAGACCGATTCAAAAGCGACCAGTTTTGGGGCTGAGGGATCATCCGCCGCCATCAGCTCTTCAAGATGTGCAGGATCATTATGCCGAAAGATCCGGCGCTCGGCACGGCTGTGACGGATGCCCTCAATCATTGAGTTGTGGTTCAGACCATCCGAATAGACGATGCAACCCGGCAGTTTGGATGCCAGCGTCGAAAGTGCGGTCATATTCGCAACATAACCGGACGTGAACAAAAGCGCGGCTTCTTTACCGTGCAGGTCCGCCAGACTCCGTTCCAGGGCACCATGCAGCTTGTTTGTGCCGGAAATATTGCGGGTACCGCCCGCACCCGCACCCTGGGCCTCAATCGCGTCCACCATCGCTTGGCGCACTTCTGCGTTTTGTCCCATGCCCAGATAGTCATTGGAGCACCAGACAGTGACCTGCTGCGGCTGGCCGCCCGCATGGCGACGCGCAGTCGGAAATGCGTTGGCCTGACGCTCCAGATTGGCGAAGTTGCGGTAATTTCCCGCTTCTTTCAGCCCTTCAAGCCGTTCCCTGAAGAAAGCGTTATAGTCGCCGCCAAATGTCTTGTCGTCTGCCATAGCAAAGCCTGTCACGTTCGACGCTAAAGCGCCGCAATAATCCATACATTCCGATTTAATGTAGGACCTATTACATCACCCCTTGGTCTTGCAACCAGGCATGTGTCTCATCCAATGCTTTTCCAAACCGCTCAACAACCTGATCGAGCTGTTCACCCGTGATGATCAGCGGTGGCGAAAAGGCCAAAACATCCATGCCGATGGCACGAACAATCACGCCATGTTCCTGTGCCCTCGCATAAACATGGGGTGCCACAGCAAGCGATGGATCAAACATTTCGCGATTAGCGCGGTCTTTTGCAAGATGGACCGCTGCGACAAGACCGCGCCCCCGCACCTCACCGACAATCGGATGGTCACTATATTTGCGCAACCCATCCTGCAGATGATGCTGAACGCTTGCCGCATGGGCAAAAAGATTACGCTCTTCGTAGATCTTCAGTGTCTCAAGGGCGACGGCGGCTGCAACCGGATGACCGGAATAGGTATAGCCATGGCCGAACACGCCCAGTTTGCCGGAATTCTTGCTGACGACGCTGGCGACCTTTTCGTTCACCAGCACGGCTGAAATCGGCAAATAGGCCGATGACAGGGCTTTTGCGCAACTCAGGATATCGGGTTGGATCCCGAATGTATCACATCCCCATGCAGCACCAGTGCGACCAAAGCCACAGATGACTTCATCAGCCACCATAAGAATGTCGTATTTCTTGAGGACCGCCTGCACCTTCTCGAAATAGGTCTCGGGCGGCACGATAACCCCGCCAGCCCCCATAATCGGCTCCGCGATAAAGGCGGCGATGGTTTCCGGCCCTTCATCCAGGATCAGTTTCTCGAGGCTCGCTGCCATGCGGGTCGCAAAGTCAGCCTCGCTCTCTCCCTCTTCGCCGAACATCCAGTAATGCGGGCATTCGGTGTGCAGGACATTCGCGATCGGCAGATCAAAATCCATGTGGTTATAAGGCAGCCCTGTCAGACTGGCCGAGGCAACCGTCACGCCGTGATAGCCCTTAATCCGCGAAATGATCTTCTTCTTTTCCGGGCGACCCAACGCGTTGTTGTAATACCAGATCAGCTTCACAACCGTATCATTGGCTTCTGATCCCGAGTTGCAGAAGAAGGCCTTTGACATCTCAACCGGTGCCATTTCGACCAGCATTTCAGCCAGATCGATCACCGGCATCGTGCTCTTGCTGGCAAAGACGTGGTAATAGGGCAGTTCCCGCATTTGCTTGGAAGCGGCCTCAATCAACCGCTCTTCATTAAAGCCAAGCGCTGTGCACCAAAGACCCGCCATCGCCTCAATATATTCTTTTCCGGAATCGTCATAGACATGCACGCCCTGCCCGCGTTCGATGATCATCGGACCGGTTTCTTTGTGCTTTTCCATATTGGTATAGGGGTGCATCACATAGTTGATGTCCCGACTTGCCGGTGAATTGCCAAGATCACTCATAACCCAAACCCCCATCACGCAATGACCCCTTCGTCACAAGGGGTTGCCGTTAAATTGTTAAGCCGTCTCGTTCGCCCGGAACGGCGGCATATGCCCCACACTACACGGGCCACATTCGAATTCAAGCGCTGTCAAATCGGAAACACAAACTGTGCCGGAATAAGAGTAATTCCGAGCCTTTAACCGTAATCAGACTAGGGTTTTAAACGCGCCAGGCGGTGGATTTCATCGCCCTCTATGCGGTGAAAAAGGCGGTCCAGTTTAAAGCTCTCCGGGGCCTGCATTTCATAGAAGGTGCGCGCATCAAAATCGAGGCGGGACGCGGTCCAGTCGACGCGTGGCCACCCGTTTGCCACACATTCCCGCGCAAGCCCCTGAAACAGCATTTTCCCGATGCCTTTTTGCCGATAATCGGCGCAGACAAACAGATCGCGCAGATAAACGCACTCCGCCATGATCGCGACAGAGTAAGTCAGACTGAAGATGGCGCATCCGGCCAATACCTCACCGTCGGGGACGACAAGTGCCTGGAAATGCCCCTCGCCTTGGGGGCCAGCCACGCGCAGGGCGTCCACCCAGTCCCCATGTTCCATAGGTTCCGGTCTGTTATGATAGGCCGTCAGTTCGGCGCAAAGTCTGGCGAATGCCACCATATCGTCGGCGGCCAAAGCACGGACTGATAAATCACGAACGGATGAGGGTTCAGACATAAATACTCTCACCCAGCGGTTCGGGTCGCCGAGAAACTGGCGTCAATTGGGAACGACGGCGTCTCGGACGCCAGTGGCCGCCAGTTCAACAATCAATTCCAGGGCACGATCCAGCTGTTCGTCTTCCTCTGTATCCGGATCATCGGCCAGAACGACATCAGGCAGGATTCCCCCCTCGACCGACTTATGGCCAGGCGTGTAATAAAGCGCGGTTGTCAGCTTCATACCCCGCGCACCATCCAGCGGGAAAATGGTTTGAACAGAACCTTTTCCAAAGCTCTTTTCGCCCAGAAGGGTTGCGCGCCCTCTGTCCTTCAAAGCGCCCGCCACAATCTCGGACGCAGAGGCACTGCCCCCGTTAATCAAGACGATGATGGGCACTCCATCGGTCATGTCATCGCGTTTCGCAAAGAATTCCTGTCCGCTGCGCCGGCTCTTGGTGTACACGATCATGCCAGGATCAAGGAAAATATCGGCGACCTCTACCGACTGGTCTAGCAACCCGCCCGGATTGTTTCGCAGATCGAGAATAACACCGCGAAGGCCAGACCCGTTTTCATCGGTCAGATTCTCGTAGGCATCGATTATCTGCTCACCGGCATTCGTGGTGAAAGCGCTCAACCGGATATACCCGATATCCCCTTCCAGTCGCGCGCGAACAGAGACAACACGGATAAATTCACGGGTAATTGTCAAAACCAAACCAGACTCGCCATTGCGTTCCACGTCCAGTCGGACGGACGTGCCCGGCTCCCCCCGAAGCAGGTTGACCGTCTCACGCAGGCTCAGCGGCTCCAGCAAAGTACCGTCCGCATGGGTGATGATATCGCCCGGCAGCATTCCCGCCCGAGAGGCCGGCGTCCCCTCAATCGGGCTGACAACCCGCAGAAGACCGTCGCGTTTCGTAATTTCAATCCCCAACCCGCCGAATTTACCATCCGTATCTTCTTTGAGCGCTTTGTAAGCCGTGCCATTCAGATAATCACTATAGGGATCAAGAGACAGCAGCATCGCGTGGGTCGCGGCCTCAATAAGATCCACATCCGAAATGCTCGCATCTTCGGCATGGGTGTCCTGAACCGCGTCGACCGCCGTCTGGATCAGCGGGCCGTCTTCAATCTCATGGACGTATTCCTGCTTTACACGCTCAAAAATCCGGGAGAACTGATAGAGATCGGCCTGGGCATTCTCGCTCAACCCGTCGACGTAAATCTGTTCAAGCACCTCTGTCAGCTCAGAGGTTGCGGCCCGCGCCTCCGGCGTTGGTGTTCGACCGCCAACGCAGCCAACGATACCGCCAAGCGTGATACCCGCAATGCACGCGATCGCGAAAAGCCCGCGACCATTCAATTTCAGAAACGACAAAATCACACTCTTCATTTGTTCTGGCCAAGTTTCAGACCGGGCGCATTGCGACACCGAACAGCGGTATCGTCCCACGACATTCGTGATTCATCAAGAAAATGATCGCATAGTAGTTTATCGTAACGAAAGCAGCCGAACCCATTGAATTTGTTTAAATAAAACTGACACTAGACAAGTTAACACCTTCATATGACCATCTGGTTAATTTTCGTCACCTGTTTTGAGAGGAAGCCCTCATGCTCCATCAGATCCGCGCCGCTATTGTCACCGGCTTATTCGTCACGATCACCTTTCCGGCAATGGCCCAGTCAGACCTGTTGAAACAGGGCCAAAACCTGCTCAATTCACTGGGCGGCAGTTTGGGTGGTGGCTCTTCCAGCGGGGGTGTGACCTCAACACTGCTTGGCAATCAGGAAATTGAAGCTGGATTACGCGAAGCACTGGAGGTCGGGTTCCGCCGGGTCGTCGCTCAGGTGGGTGCCGTTGACGGCTTCAACGCCGACCCTGATATACACATCCCCCTGCCCGACAATTTGCAAACGGTTCAGAAAACACTCTCAAAACTCGGCATGTCCGGGCTGGCGGATGATGTTGAAACACGCCTCAACCGTGCGGGCGAAAAAGCTGCACCGGAGGCGCTGGACAGTTTCCTGAACACCATCAAAGCCATGCAGATGGAAGACGTCCAGGCGATCTTTGATGGGCCGGATGATGCGGCAACCCGCTTTTTTCAGGAGAAGATGACACCGGATCTGGTGCAGCGGTTCACACCAATTGTGGATGAAAGTCTGGCGGATGTCGGGGCCATTCAGGCCTATGACGCGATGATGGGACAATACAAGAGCATCCCCTTTGTCCCTGACGTAAAAGCCGATCTGATCAACCACACTGTTACCAAGGCAATGGACGGCATTTTCCACTATCTCGCAATCGAGGAAGCTGCCATTCGCCAGAACCCGGCAGCACGTTCGACAGAATTGTTGAAGAAAGTCTTCGGCGCCAGCTGATCGTCACGCGGTGGAGAACGCGGTCAATCCAACGACCAGCAGCATCGACACCGCCATTACGACATTGATTGTAATCTGAACCCGGCGGGGCAGATCCATGCGCCTTACCGTTACGCCGGCGGCCAGCCACAGGATGTGGATCGGGATCCAGATCGCATTGATAATAACGAACTTGATGATGTTCTCACTCAGAAGGCTTTCCGGAAAAAACGCGAATCCGGAAAAAAGCGCGGTGTTGACAGCGTATGCCTTTGGATTGATGAACTGCATGATAACGCCGTTCATAAAGCCAGGCGGCTTTTCCGCGTGAATAAAGGCAATCTTCGATCCGGAAAGCGCAATCTTCAGGGCCAGATACAACAGATAGGCCGCTGAGCCATAAACCAAAATTGTCCGCAATGTGGGCACTGCTGAGACAACACCCCACAGGCCGGAGACCACCGCCAGGGCCACCAGGTTTGTACCGACCAATAGCCCCGTCAAATAGATCGCGCCTGCCCTGTACCCATAGGCAGAACCAACCCCGGCGGTTGAAAGAACGCCTGGGCCAGGGGTGATCAGCAAAAAGAATACCGCAAGCGCAAAGGCGATCATGACGGATCAACTTTCGTCAAACCAACAGTCCTTCGTTAATAGCCAACGGCGCAACCGTCCTTGCGGGGGTCAGAGCCACCGGTCAGAACACCCTCTTCCCAGTCGATCCAGATTGCCTGGGATCCACCAATTGGCTTTGCAGGCTTGACGACGTTGTGCCCTTTCGCACGAAGGGCATCCACGATATGAGCGGGCACTGTTCCTTCAACCTGTACCTCGCCGGAGAAAGGATCCGGGAAATGACGCGGTGCATCCTGGGCTTCCTGGATATCCATGCCGTAATCGAACATCCGGGTCAGGAACTGCATATGGCCATAGGCCTGATACTGCCCCCCCATGACGCCATAGGACATAACCACTTTGTCATCTTTGGCCACCATAGCCGGAATGATTGTGTGCAAGGGGCGTTTGCCAGGCGCAATACAATTGGGATGGTTCGGGTCCAGGACAAAACCCTGGCCACGGTTCTGCAACATCACACCGGAACGGGGTGCCATCTGAACGGACCCGAAATTGTCAAACAACGTGTTTATGAAACTGCAGGCGTTCCGGTCCTTGTCGACGACCGTGATGTAAACGGTGCTGTTGTGCTTCGGACCGGTAAATTGGGGCAGCGGATTCAACGCGTGCTCCGGGTTGATTGACGCCAGCATTTCCGCCGCATGAGCAGGATCGAGCATGTAGTCAACCGGGACCTCAACCTGCGCTTCATCGGCCAGATAAAGGGTGCGATCCTGATAGGCCAGGCGTCCCGCCTCTATTTCCTGATGGATGCGAGCAACCGTGATAGGGCCCCCTTCCTGTATCTCAGCACCGCTCATGATGTTGAGCAATTGCAACGCGATAACGCCCTGACCGTTGGGTGGGCACTGGAAAACATCATAGCCGCGGAAATTGGCCGAAATCGGGGTTACGTAATCGCCCTGCATATTCGCGAAATCTTCCAATGTGTGGAGACCGCCTTTTTCCTGCAGATAGCCAACAATATCTTCGGCAACAGCCCCTTTGTAAAAACCGTCGCGGCCTTCCCTTGCGATTTTTTCCAGCGTATCGGCGAGAGCCGGTTGATGATGCATGCTACCACGGGCCGGTGTTTTACCATCTTTCAGGAAAACGGCTGCTGCATTCTCGTCATTCTTCAGGTTGCCGGTTTGAGCTGCGAAATCGACACTCACCCGGGATGAGACCGGATAACCGTTTCGGGCCAGATCAATAGCGGGCTGCAAAAGCTCTGCAAGGGGTTTCGTGCCATGATCCGCGATCAATCGATCCCAGGCATCAATCGCCCCTGGAATTGTCACAGA
This sequence comes from Alphaproteobacteria bacterium, assembly GCA_963691885.1. Classification (GTDB taxonomy): domain Bacteria; phylum Pseudomonadota; class Alphaproteobacteria; order UBA8366; family Aestuariispiraceae. Next base: position 3,078,096 of record OY829843.1, on the reverse strand, counting down.
ATGGGGGGATTGCCGCTCAATACTGGTGATCCCGTTTTCAGCATACCATTGCGCCGTCGCTGCACCTGGCGCGCGACCCGATCCGTTATACCCGATGATCTCGGTGGATCCCTCCTTGGAGTAAAGACAGAAGCAGTCGCCGCCAATGCCAGTTGATTCCGGTTCCACAACACATTGCACGGCGCAGGCCGCGACCGCTGCGTCCAGGGCGTTTCCGCCATCCTGAAGAACCTTCAGGGCCGTTGCCGTCGACAATGTGTGAGAAGTACTGGCCATCCCGTTGCGGGAATGCGCCGGGGACCGGCCGGGAAGTTCAAGATCGCGCATTGTTTTTCCTTTTTTCTGATATGCGTCATACCGATTTACCGTTTTTGGGGCACGAGGCATTCGGCGCATTACATGCCGGAAAATTCGCCCAAGAACCAGTCTTGAAGACCACCGTCAACGGTCTATTTCCCATACTTGCCTTATTGGTATTCCAGCGGGATTTCAGCCCCTTTGCCGCTCGAACCGCACATTCAACAGATCTTCATAAACCTGGATCATCGCACCCTTGTCCAGTTCACCCAGCCCTTTTAACAGCGCTTGTTGATAAGTCGCTGTTGCAGCGGCCAGAACAGGCATGGGAATGCCCTCTTTCGCGGTCAGAGAAGCCGCACTGACAAGATCCTTATAGGCAGCTTGCAGCGGGTAGCCCTCCACAAACTCCCGGTCGAGCGCTCTTGGCGCGAAGAAGCTGCTGGCAAAGCTGCGGCCAGTTCCACTGTTGATAACCTGTTCGATTTTTTCCGGATCCAATCCCAGTTTCACCGACATGGGTAGCACCTCTGCAATCGCCGCAGCATTGATGTCGAGCAGCAACTGATTGATCAGCTTGGTCAATTGTCCGGCGCCAGGCCCACCCATGAAAAGGACAACAGTGGCAAAGGCAGAAAACAACGCCTGCACCCGCTCGAAAACCGGTTCAGAACCACCGGCCATGACGGTGAGTGTTCCCTCAATTGCCCGTGCCTCCATCCCGGAAATTGGCGCGTCCAGAAAATTCAGCGCCATCGCCTTCAGCCGCTCGTGAATGGAAACAGCTACGGCATGATCAATCGTACTGAGGTCAATTATGGTGCTGCCCTTGGTAAGACGTGTTGCAAACCCGTCTGTGCCGAACAGCACATCTTCGACAATTGCACCGTTTGGCAGACAGAGGAAAACCGTGTCACACCCGGCCAGTTCCGCCAGTGATGCAGCCAGCGCAAGCCCCTGGCCCTCAGACCCAATACCGTCCGGTTTTCCTGAATCAAAGCAAAGGACGTCGTGCCCTGCCTTTTGTAGATTCAGGGCGATTGGATGCCCCATTTGACCTAATCCAATAAAGCCGATTGTCACTATACGCTCTCTCAATTCGATCCGGATTTGATGCAGAGGTCAGACATCAAAAATCAATCTCGACATGGCGGTCTTCTTCGCCGGTCATCTTATTTAACGACGCCCTCACCTCTCGGTTTGACCAATCGATGACAAGCAATCCGAAATTCTCTTCACCCATCATCTCGTCGCCCAAACGATTGGGCCCCGGTTCGACGCCAGCGAAACCGGCGTTCAACGAACTGGATGTTACCTCATAGAGGGGATAGGACAATTGCTGATCCAACCGATAGAAGGCGGCCCTGTGACGATCGCCGGACAGAAGGATGACACCCTCGGCACCGGTCTCATTGATCAGGGAATACAGCCGGTCACGCTCGCTGGGCAGGTTGCCCCATCTCTCCCATCCATGACCTTCGGCAATCACCTGAATAGAGGATGCGATCAGCCGTAGATCCGCCGGTTCTCTCAGACGCTCTTCCAGCCAGGCCCATTGCGTATCCCCCAGCATGTCAGCACCGGGATCCAGGTTTGGCTGATACCGGCCCAACCCACCGGCATTGCGTTCCTTCCGTTTCAGGGGCGAGCGAAAATATCGTGTATCCAGCATGATGATCTGGACCCTCTGACCGGGTGGTCCGACCATGCGGGCATGATAAATGCCCGGTCGGTTTGCGGCTTCACTTTTCCGGTCAAACCCCCAGAATGCCTCAAAGATCTGCTCTGCCTTTTCCCGGTGCGGGTAATCACGACCCCCATCATTGCGACCAAAGTCATGATCATCCCAGGTCGCCATGACGGGCGTCGATTGCCGCAGACGCTGATAGCCAGGCATCGCTGCCAAAGTATCATAGGCACCTTGCAGAACAGAGAGGGAGGGATCTTCGTCATCGCCATAGACATTGTCGCCCAGAAACAGGAAGAGGTCCGGATCAGCCGTCAGGATCGGGTCCCAGAAATCCTGCCCCAGATCACCTCGGATACACGATCCGAACGCAATACGTATCAAAACACTCTCGTCTTTCAGAGAGAGTGTGTCGGCATATGACGGGGCCATCAGCAATATACCGACAGCAAAAACCGCATATCGCAAAAAAGTAAGGTTCCGGATCATGGGGCAAGATTACTGAAACGCGGTGCTGCGATCCAGCGTTGAGGTGTTACACTTTTGCGTCGATCGTATCTGAAAGTGCCGGGACATGGTTCAGGGTTACAAGAACCTGCGTTCCCTCACCCGGTGCGCTCTTAATTTTCAGGGCACCGCCCAGATCCTCAATCAGTGATTAACAGATGGCCAATCCCAGGCCCCAGCCGGCTTGCGCATGGCGCGGATCCTTGCTTGCGCGGGCAAAAGGGTCTGTCACCCGTTCGATCTCTTCTTCGGTCATACCGCTGCCAGTGTCTGCAATCTCAACTTCGCAGTGTTGGCCGGTTCGCCGCACGGATACTGTTATAGAACCGCCTGGCTCATTAAACTTCACCGCATTGGTGAGAAGATTGTCAAAGATCTGCAACGTTGCCAGTTCATCCGTAAAGGTTGTTATGATTGAATCGTGGTCCGGCAGGGTAATCGATATTGATTTCGCCTCTATCTCTGCCTGAAGGGAGGCCGCACTTTTGTACAGCACCTGAACCAGATCGACCGTTTTCAGATCAAGACGCCGTTTTCCGCTCTCGATGGCGGCCAGATCCAGCAATTTATCGACGATCCCCAACAGGTTGCTGCCGCTCTCATGGATGTAGGACGCATATTGCCGGTAAAGGCCCTGTCCAGGCGGGCCAAACTGGTGGTCCTTGATAATGCTTGAAAAGCCCAGGATCGCGTTCAAAGGCGTTCGAAGATCGTGGCTGGTACAGGCAGGGAAATTCGTCTTGTAATTATTCGCCGTCTCCGCGGCCAGTTTGGCGTCGGTCAGTTCCTGCTCCCTGCGGCGATGCTTGGTTATGTCAAACACCACGGCAAAGAATCCGTCTACCCGGCCAGAAGCGACCGTGTCAGGTACATAAGTGACTTCAACCGACGTCACCTCGCCATCCTTCTTCTCCAGATCGGTGTTAAAGGTCACCTGTTCACCAGCCAAGGCCCGCTCTGCATAGGGTTGCACAACCTTCCAGGCTTCAGCACCCAAAACAGCTTCGGCGGTCTGCCCCTCAATTTCTTCCTTGGTTAACTCAACGCCAGACGCAAAGGTGGAGTTTACGAAACGATAGCGGCACTGCCTGTCGAGATTGGCGAGACGGACTGGCATATCTTCGAAAACACGGCGCAGGCGGTCATCAAACCCGCGTTCCCTGATATCGGCGCGCCATTGATGCGTGATATCAATCACCAGCCCTTCAACGATTTTACCGGTGATGGGCGCCTCAAATCCTGCCGGATCATCGGTCTCGCATCCGTCTGTGGCTTTTTCGCCCAGAGAAAGATCAATCCCCAATCCGCCAACACAAAGATACCGGCGGCGAGACCCGTTTGGCATATGCAGACGAAAGCTGAACGTATTCGCCTGGGCCGTACCGTTCGCCGCCTGTCTGAGCGCAAATAGCACTTGTGGCCGATCCTCAACGTCAACCCGCTCAATCCATTGAGAGAAGCGAATGGATTTCGACAGCTCGAAGGATTTTTCGGTTTCGATACTGTCCGGCATCCAGATCAGGTCGCGATCCGGTTCCAGCCGCCAGAATTGAATGCCCAATGCGTCGACAAGCGTCGAAAACCGTGAAGACCACTTTGACAGGTCTTCGCGCGCCAGAACGTTTTCAGATATATCAACATGCTGAACCAGAACGACAAAATCACCTTCCTGGTTCAGGAACATCCGCCGTGCAATGCATTTGAACCAGCGCCGGATGGTTGGCGAATGGCACGGATATTCATGCTCAAGCGTTTCCAGGCTTCCCCTGGCAACCTCTCTTATTCCCTCCGAGACTCGGGCGGCACCGTCTTCACAATCACCGGACGCCCCGTCACAAACCTGCAGGTAGTTCGTGCCAACGCCAAATGCCAGTTTGCCAGACGGATTACGATAGTCGTTGGCCTTGGCGAAACTCATCCAGTCCTGGTTTACCGCCAGGATCTGACCCTCGGGGTTCAACAATGCGCAGGAACCAGAAAGGGCGTCCAGCATGCCCTGGAGATAGTTGTAACTTCCAGACAAGGCCGGATTGACCGGGGATACCCGTTCTGAATAAACCGATAAAGCTGACGCCATGCGTCCCCCTCTCCCGCGATGAAGAATTGCGTACCAGTTGCATCAAATTCGACTGCAGGTTCGCGGAGTATCCCCTAAAAATGTTAAGGATTCTCTAATTTTTGGGAATGTACACATCCGGCGCTCTGGGGAGATGCTAGCAAACAGAAGCCGGAATCAGAAAAACCCAAGGTTTCCCTTGGGTTTTTCATGGTGGGCACGACTGGGATTGAACCAGTGACCCCTTCGATGTCAACGAAGTGCTCTCCCGCTGAGCTACGCGCCCTTTCAGCGAAGCGCGATGTAGCATTCCAAAAACAGGCTGACAAGCCTCAACATCAATCAATTGTTCCCGGATATGGCATGCGGCTTGCTCAATAGATGGGTGAGTTGAGAGAATATGAGAACCGAGATATGTCACCATTTATCAAAGACGTCGCGATTGCCGGTCGCCGCCGTCCTTTTCGGCAGCTGAAACACCTTTGTATCCAACTGGTGCCAGCGGTAATTTTGAGCGCCTTCAGCATGACGACGCCGGTTAAAGCCTCGGAAAATCAACAGCTTGCGTCCATTCCCGCACTAACATCCCCGATCCCGGCCGGTCTTGTCTGCCACCAGGCGGCCGTTGCGGCGGAGGGTCTGGCCCAACTCCCGCAATATATCCTGCACGCAATCGCGCTAACCGAGTCAGGTCGCCAGAACCCGGCAGTTTCTGCCGCCAGCGCCTGGCCCTGGACGGTTAATGCCGCGGGCAAAAGCCATTACTTCGAGACCAAGCAGCAGGCGGTTTCCCATGTCCGTGGGCTTCTTCGTCGCGGCATCACCAGCATTGATGTCGGATGCATGCAGGTGAACCTGCAATACCATGCAACCGCCTTCAAAACCCTGCAGGAAGCCTTTGATCCTGTGACCAACATGGCCTATGCCACTAGTTTTCTGATCGATCTGAAGGGTCGCCTGGGTTCCTGGCACAATGCGATCCGCCATTATTATTCCGCAAATGCCGTTCACCATGTTCGCTATCATAGCAAGGTTGTAAAACACTGGAACGGGTTGAAACGGAACGGTCTGCCTGAGGCAACGGGTGAAGGAATCCCAGCCAGTGCATCAGGTACCAGCATCGCGTCCACGTCATCGAACCGCCCCAACGGCAGCGCGGGAACAGCCTGGCACAGCAACGGCTATAAAGCCCAATTGCGGGCCGAGGCCACCGCCCGGGCGATCGCCATGTCGCCGGCACGGTAACGCTTACGCGATCTCGGATCTTTACCACCTTTATTATCATATAATTATAATTGTATAATGCGTGCCTGCGCTGCACAGCAGGCGCAGTCTTCTTCATTGGTCGTTTGGGGGCGACCCGAGAGAATGTCGGTAAAACTCACATCAAAACATCTTCAGATCGTGCTCGCCCTGGCTGTGCCCGCCGTCGCATCTTTTTTACTGGCACTAGCCAACCCGGCCAACGAGACACAGATTCTGGTCGCAGGTCTTGTTGCAACCGTCTTTTGCCCGCTCATAATCCTGCTGCAGGTCGAACTGCGATCTGCGGCCCCAAAGCAGGATACACACAGACTGATAACGGCCCTGACGCAGGAGGATGAAACCGACTTCGGGTTCACGATCATCGATCCGGATGACCGGGTCGTTGAGATCAACAGAACGCTGAGCAATGTGATCCGCGGCCTCGATACAGAACAGATTACCGGTATGGCCTATCGCGATCTGATCCATTTTTTGATCAGTGAAGGCAGCGCCACAAGAGGCACGATGAGCGACGCGGAGCGACTGGACTCCCATATGGAGTGGCATGCCAATCCGGATCGCCCCCTCTTCTTCAAATCGCCAGACGGGAAATGGGCCCGGTACAGCGAAGTCAAAATGAAAGACGGTTGGACTGTCGGCCTGTTCATTGACGTTGACGAACAACTGCGCCGGGAACAGGACCTGGCAGACCGTGAGTCGCGACTTTCTGACTACGCAAAGGCGGCCTCGGAATGGTTCTGGGAGACCGACGAAAAACACAACTTTACCTATCTGTCCGAAGGGTTTCACGCACGCACCGGACAAGCCCCTGAGAGCGTGCTTGGAAAGTCACGCCGGGAGGTTATGGAACGGTTGGACACAGCGGCGGCCCGCGCACATTTGGCCCTGCTCGACGTCCACCTGCCTTTCTATGACTTTCGGTATGAAGCAACAATCGATAACAGTCGTCCACTCTCTGTCGCCGTCAGCGGCATTCCAATCTTTTCCAAGAATGGCGTTTTTCAGGGCTATCGCGGTGTTGCACGGGATGTCTCCCAGGAACTTATGATTGAGCGCTGCGAGTCGCTGGCCCATGAACGTTTGGTCGATGCCGTAAACTCGCTGCAGGCCGGAATGATGCTCTTCGATAAGGACCGTCGGTTGGTTATTACCAATTCCGCAATACGGGATATGTATCGAAAAGCGCCCGGCGCCCTTGTCATTGGAAACTCAATAGAGCAGGTGTTCACCGCCATCGCCGCATCTGGCCTAATTGAGGACGAGATGGAAAGCGAAGCGGCCTGGGTCGACGATATCGTTGCCAAAATAGACAAACAGGATGGCAGTCCCGGCCAATCTGCTCATGACGGGCGGCTGTTCGAACGGCGATCAAATGCAACGAAAGAAGGCGGGTTCATCGTTTTTGAGATCGATGTTACCGCGCAGGCGGAACGTGAAGGGGAGCTGCAATCCGCAAAAGATGAAGCGGAAAGAGCAAACCGGACAAAGACACATTTCCTGGCCCAGATGAGCCACGAACTCAGAACGCCCCTCAACTCAATCATCGGCTTTTCAGAAATTCTCCATGACGAACTTTACGGGCCGATGACCGTTCCCCAATACAAGGAATTTTCAAAGGATATCAGCGATTCCGGCCGTCATCTTTTGGCGATCATCAATGATATCCTGGACATCGCCAAGGCGGAATCGGGCCATTCCAGCCTGTCGCCGGAACCGGTATCCGTACATCAAGCGGTCGACGCAACCATTCGACTTGTCCGGCAGCGCGCGGATTCAGGTGAAATTCAGATCATTGATGCGGTTCCCCCTGACCTGCCACCAGTGATGAGTGAAGACCGATTATTGAGGCAAATGTTGATCAATCTGTTGTCCAATGCATTAAAGTTCACAGATCCCAACGGCACCATTCGGGTCGAAGGCTCCGTTGGCCCCAACAATTCCATGCGGCTGACAGTCCGCGACACCGGCATCGGCATTGCACCGGAGGATATCCCCAAAGCTTTGACCCCATTCGAACAGGTTGATACGGCGCTATCCAGAAACTTCGAAGGAACCGGTCTCGGTCTTCCCCTGGTGAAGAGCATCATGATACTGCACCATGGCGACCTTGAACTGGAAAGCGCTGTAGGCGTCGGCACAGCAGTCCATCTGGATTTTCCCGAAGGCAGCGCGACCGAGACCGGGACCAGCCAAGACGAGGGATTGGCCGGGACAGCCTGAGCCCTCATTGACCGTTTGATCTGCAACGGGCAATCAATAAAATACGAAGACTACGGGTGTCGGTTCGACCAATTCCATCCTCCTTTGCACTAACAGGTATCACTATGACCCTAGACATTTCCGCCCTCAGAGAAGAAACCCTTGGCTGCCGAAAAGGGCTGGTTCATCTGAACAATGCCGGGTCCTCGTTGCCGCCCGATCCGGTCTTGAACGCGGTCACAGATCACCTTCGTCTGGAAGCAGAAATTGGTGGCTATGAGGCCAAAGACCAGAACCTAGACAAAATCGAATTCTTCTATGAGGCCGCCGCGAAATCGGTCGGCGGTAATGCGGCGGAGATTGCATTTATAGAAAACGCAACCAGGGCCTGGGACATGGCTTTTTACGCATTCGACTGGAAAGCGGGTGACGAGATCCTGACCTCGGCGGCTGACTATAACAGCAATATGATCGCCTATCTTCAGGTTGCGACGAAATACGGTGTGGAACTGGTCATTGTTCCCGATGATGAGACGGGCGGCATCGACCCGACAGCACTCGAAGGGCGGATCACGCCAAAGACACGCCTGATCTCAATTTCCCATATCCCGACAAATAACGGCCTCATAGCCCCGGTTGAAGAGATTGGCCGCATTACCCAGAGCCATGGGATACCGTTCCTTCTCGACGCCTGCCAATCTGTCGGACAAATGCCGATCGATGTCACCAGCATCGGCTGTGATATTCTGACCACGACGGGGCGCAAATACATCAGGGGCCCGCGCGGCACAGGTTTTCTCTGGATGAAGAAAGAGTGGGTCGAAATACTGGAACCCCCTTTCCTGGACAACCACGCCGCAAGATGGACCGGCGTCTCAAGTTATGAAATTCGGGAAGATGCACGGCGCTTCGAAAACTGGGAAGCCTACTACGCGGGAAAGCTCGGACTGGGCGTCGCCCTTGACTATGGAAACAAGTTGGGGGCTGAAGCGACCTGGGACCGAATTTCGGCATTGTCGGCGCGTCTTCGTGACGGTTTGGACAATATCCAAAAAGCCAGACAATGGGATACCGGCACGAACAGATCAGGCCTCGTCCTTTTCAACCTCGATGGCCTAAATTCCCGAGACGTTGTAAAAACTCTTAGAGACGGTGGATTAAACTGTTCTGCTTCGGACGCTCAGTTGACCAGAAAAGATCTAGCCGATGCAGGTGTCTCTGTCATGATCAGGGCCTCTGTGCATTACTTCAATACTGAAGACGAGGTTGACCTGCTGCTGAACAGGCTCGAAAATTTTTAGATCAACCCGTTTCACAAGTGTGATCAGCCTGCAAGTCTATCCCCAAAGGGCGCGTTCAGGCGGATGAACGATGCTGCCCTGATAATTCAGACCGGGTTGATGGTCCTGCTTCAAAAGGAGAGGCCCATCCAGATCCACGAAACGGCATCCCTGGGCAACCAGTGTTGCGGGGGCCATAGAAAGTGAGGATCCTATCATACAGCCGACCATTGCATCCAGTCCGGCATCTTTGATCGCCGCGCGAAGGGCCAGTGCCTCTGTCACACCACCGGTTTTGTCGAGCTTGATATTCACAATGTCATAACGCCCGACCAGATCCGACAAGCCGTCCCTTGTATGCGCTGCTTCGTCAGCACAAATCGGCACCGGATGGGCCAGATCTGCCAACGCGGAATCATTTCCGGCCGGTAAAGGCTGTTCAATCATTTTAACACCAAGCTCAGCCAGTTTCTGCGAGAAGGGCTCAACCATCTCTGGCGTCCAGCCTTCATTCGCGTCGACGATGAGGTCTGATTCAGGTGCCGCCTCGCGGACAGCGGCGACGCGGTCCAGATCACCCTCCCCCGTCAGTTTCAGCTTCATGAGCGGGCGGTCCCTGTTGCTGGCTGCATTTGCCTGCATCGCGTCCGGCGTATCCAGACTGATCGTATAAGCCGTTGTAACCGGTTGCGGTGCGTCCAGGCCCATCAATTCCCAGATCCGCTTTCCTGCCCGTTTCGCCGCGAGATCCCAAAGCGCGCAATCCAGCGCGTTGCGGGCGGCACCGGCGGGAAGCGCCGACTGCAGACCATCCGTATCCAGACCCGCCAGAATTGCGGGCCGCACACTTTCCATCTGGGCCGTGACACTGTCGAGACTTTCGCCATACCGCGCATAGGGAACACACTCACCGTGGCCGACGACATCACCATCACGGATTTCCGCGACGAGCACTTCGGCAACCGTCCGTGTGCCACGGGATATGGAGAACGGCTTGGCCAGGGGCCAGGTCGTGTGATGAATAGTAAAATCCATTGTGTACCCTGCAGAGGATGTCGTAACGAGAGCGATTAAAGGTTATCGACCAGCGGACCAGCACCGAACCGAAAGGCATCGACGCTCGGCAGGCCAGTTTCTTTGGCGATACCTTCGAGATATTCCTTTGCCGCCTCTTTCTCCATAGACTGTGTATTGACCGAGACACCAATGACACGGCAATTCGGATTGGTGACCTTGCCACATGCTTCGTTCATGGCAATGCAATCAGCGAATGACGGCAATTTATGATCGGGCAGGCCCCGCATATGCGGACGGGTTGGCTCATGACAAACAACCAGTGCATCGGCCTGTGATCCGTGCAGCAGTCCCAGACTGACGCCTGCATAGGACGCGTGAAAAAGACTACCCTGTCCTTCAACCACATCCCAATGATCGTCACTGTTTGCCGGACACAACCACTCCGTCGCGCCAGCGATGAAATCCGCAACAACCGCATCGACGGATACGCCGTCACCGGCAATGAAGATCCCGGTCTGTCCGGTTGCGCGGAAATCCACGTTCATGTTCCGGGCCTTCATCTCTTTCTCAACAGCGAGAGACGTAAACATCTTTCCCACAGAACAGTCTGTTCCGACAGTCAGCAGACGTTTCCCGGGACGCGGGACGCCGTTGGCCACTTCAAATTCGCGGGACGGATGGCGCACATCGAAGAGACCGCGACCATGTTTTTCCGCCGCCGCGGCCAAGGCCGGTATCTCGGCCACTTTGTTGTGCAACCCGCTGGCGACATCCATGCCCAGCTCTATGGCTTTCAAGAGCGATTCAACCCAACTCTCAGGGATGAAGCCGCCACGATTTGCAACACCGACAACAACAGTTTTACACCCTAGTGCTGCCGCCTCTTCGATTGTGATGTCTTTCAGACCCAGATCAGCCTGACATCCCGGCATGCGGAATTGACCGACACACCAGTCCGGGCGCCACATGCGCACACCATTGGCGACTTTTGCTGCAAGTTGGTCCGGGGCATCACCCAGAAACATCAGATAAGGAGGATTAAAAGCCATGGGAAGAATCCTGTGCGTTTAGAGGCATAGCAATGGACCGCGTTTGCGGTACGGGCAGAGCCTATCGCGATATCGAGGGTAATTACAATCCGGATTCCTGTGTCTTCAAACGGTATCGAAGTCGATCCAGACCGCGCTTAGATCATCATCATATGTGGTGCCTGCAAAAGCCTGAAAGCGCGCGAGTATCCCGTTCAAGGCGTCCGGCTGCGATTCATCGGAAACAGTTTCCTGGACGAGATCCACCAGACCGCTGATCGCCAGCGGGTGACCCCCCTTCTCGCCCCTCTGCTCGAGCATTACATCGCTATACAAGAATAAATGTCCGTCTTTGGGAATGGGAATCACGTGTTCTGCATATGTTGTCGTTTCCACAATACCAAGCGGAAGACCAGTAGGGTCCCCCGGGGTGATCACGACCTCATCGCCGCCTTTTTCGATGAAAATCGGCGGTGTTGCCCCCGAGGATGCGTACCGAATGACGCCTTCATTCTTATCAATGATCGCGTAAAACATTGTTGCAAACTGGCCGCGCGGCAAAAGAGCGACAAGATTTCTGTTGAGCAGCCCCAACAGAAGGGCCGGGTTGTTAAGCGTTTGCTTACTACCATTGATCAACGTGTTGAGGCGGAATGTATTCATCGCAGCACCGACACCGTGACCGGAAAAATCGATTAAAAATACCGCAAAACCCTGATTCGCAAGATCCACAAGGCCCCAGATGTCGCCGCCCAGTTCCGATGAGGGTTTGTAAAACGATGAAATGCGCACATCGAAAGAGTTTGACAGGCCCCTGATCTCGGCTGGTGTTGGCAACAAATCCAGTTGCATGTTCCGGGCAAGATCGAGTTCATCACTGATACGCTGCCGAAAACCATGCAGCTCCGATATGATCAGGTCCCGCTCCAGATAGGCTATTAGATGAGACACAAGGTCTTCCGAAATAAAGACCCGTCGAATAACTGCGAATAAGCGCCTGTGTTGAAGCTGGCTGTAAACCGGTCGTTCATCCCCTTCTGTTATGATGAGAAGAGGAATGTTCCGGTACCGAGTGTCCTTGCGCAGACGCTGCGCAAAATGAAGTGTGCGCGCCGTGTTGCTCCCCCCTGTCAGTACGATGGCGTCTGGGCCAAACGTTCCGATATGGTTCCAGAAGACATTCTCGTCACCCGTGGTACTGATCGTTTCGAATCCATTATCGCGTAATACGTCAAGCACCATCGAACACTGAGACTCATCGCCATCCCAAAGCAGAATTGACCGTTTCTTCACGTCGAGAAGAACCGACTCCTGCAATTGCTGAAAGCTCAGCTCATTCTCATGCCTGCCAGGACCTGAAAGATGCCTGTTGAAACGAACAACCACAGACTGATTGTCGTTGTGAACTTCGAATGAATCGCTGAGGCGCTCCGCAATTGCCAGTCCCCGACCCGCAGTCAGGCCGCGTGCCGGCGATCCGGGCTCTATCGCCTCGTCCCTTGGGTTATGTTCGAATCCAGCGCCCTGATCCCGCACGGACAAGCATATCTCGTCGCGGGTCACGGTTACACCAATGCTGACCAGTTTTTTCCCGAGAACCGGATCCTCTGACATACGACGAATTTCATCAGCGCGTTCTACGAAATACTCCATCCCGCCCAATTCATTTCCGCTTAACCCATAGTTTCCGTGGATAACCGCGTTGCTCAGAAGCTCTCTCAAGACGGTTGCAATATCGATCAAGAGCACATCGGCAACACCATGAAAATCGCGCAAATAAGCAGAGATATTGTCGACCCAGGGCCAATCCAAAACGTGTTGAGAGGTCAAAATGCCGAACCAGTCTCGTGCATCTGGCAGCATAGACCATAGACTGGTGTCGCTTTGCCCATCGTTGGATGCCAGATCGACGACCCCAAAAATTCCGGGTCGGAAATACTCTGTTAAATCCTGCTCCAATGGCACTTTGATAATCCGCACCATCGGTTTATCGAGCACAGAGTCCACATCCGGATCAGCGACGGAAATCGAAAACCCCTCTCGATCAGCCCAGGAAACAAGATCCGGGGGCATGGGGCGATCTAACAGGTCGTCCGTACCGTTTCCCACGACAACCAACGGAACCTTGACTGTTTGCTCAGGTAAATCAGTCATTTGCCGGTTTGGCGCTCTATTCGATTTCAACGATTTCGCCAAAATTGGACACATCCAGCATTCGCCGCACCTGTCCCGTTGCGCCGCGAACGCGCAACACAGAATCGTTATCAACAGCAGCATCATTCATGAGAATGATCATACCCAATCCGGCGGAATCGATCGTATCCAGGTTTTCCAGATCCAGGACACATCCTTTCCCATTTAGATCAGACATTTGATCTACGACCGTTTTGACAGCCGCACTATCGGAAAAATCAAAGCTCCCGGCCATGATGACCAAGCGATCACTATCGTTGTCCCGAATTTGAAATTTCACACCATCAGCCCTCGCCAAACCATCCGTTCAAGGTAAGGACGCAGCCGGCTTCCGGCACGCCTTACTCCAGTAATACCGCATATCAGCGATTAGTTAAATCAGAGTTAACTGATCTCAAGCCATGCGGTTGCGCTTTGGAAGAAAGCGTGGTGTCGAATATCAGACGAGATGACGACGCAGACGAGAGGATGCGATGTCAATCAGGGAGACCACGATCACAACCACCAGGATGATCGCACCGGCGCGGTCATACTGAAAACTGCGAAATGCCTCGTAGAACTGAAACCCGATACCCCCCGCGCCAACAATGCCGAGAACCGTTGCAGAACGGACAAGGGTTTCAAACCGGTAGAGGGAGAAGCTGGACCAGAGCGGCATAACCTGGGGCACCACACCATAGAGGATTTCATGGATGCGGCCTGCGCCGGTCGACCGAATACCTTCGACGGGACGCGGATCAATCGCCTCGACAGCTTCAGAAAACAGCTTCGCGATAATACCCAGATTATGGATGAAAAGGGCCAGAACACCGGCAAAGGGGCCAAGCCCGACAGCAGCAACGAAGAGAATGGCAAACACAAGCTCATTAATGGCACGACAGGCATCCATCAAACGTCGCATGGGCTGAACGATCCAGGCAGGTGCGATGTTGCTCGAACTCAGCAATGCGCAGGGAATGCCAAAGACAATCGACAGGAATGTACCCCAGAACGCAATCTGGACAGTCTCCAGCATTTTCCAGAGATAGAGATCTATATCTTCGAAATTGGGTTGCAGGAAATCAGCGATAAAAACCGCCATGTTACCCGCGTCAGTGATCAGATAGGTCCAGTTGTTGACCTCAACGGGATAATAGCTCACACCGAGCAGGGCCGCGATAATGGCCACAACCAGCATCTTTGTCAGGAAACCCTTATAGTCAGGCTTTAACTGGTCCTGGATGACCGCAGACAGGTTATCTGCGGGTGCAGAACGGCTCAGGGTTTCGGTGGCGATGGTCATGATCTGATCCCGGTGTATCGACGCTTAGTGTTTTTTCAGACGGAAAGACGGGGCCACAAAGCGCAGCCCCGCCCCTCATTCCCGTGGCGTTTAGTAGCCGGCTTTACCGACGATATCGGCCATTTTCTGAAGGCTTTCCAGCTCAGCTTCAGCAGCAGCAATTGCCGCCTGCTTTTCTTCAGCGGAAAGCTTGGTGTTGTTCTCGGCCTTGATCTTGCCTTTGAAAGCCTCGATCTGACGAACGTCCAGCAGCTGGGCGTTGGAGGATGCCAGGAAAGGACCCCAACCATCAGAAACCTGGGCCAGAACATCGCGCTCACGCTTGACCTTTTCAGCGTCACCAAAGCGGCCATACTGCATGAAGAAGTAGTAGATCTTCTCTTTTGTTTCCTGGCTCAACTCTTTCCGCCATACGATCGGATCGGACGGGATAATCGGGGAGCGCCAGATTTCCTTGATATTTGCAAAGGCCTCAGGGTTGTTCTTCTGCAGACGACCCATGGACTCTGTGTTGTTTGTCGCAACGTCGACTTTCTGGTTGGCAATGGCCAGCGCATTACCTTCATGGTTGGATGTCACAACCCGAGAGAAGCAATCTTCCGGTGTCTGATTGTTCAATGCCCAGACATAGTAACCGGGAATTGCGAAACCGGATGTGGAGTTCGGGTCACCATTGCCGAAGGTCGCGGTCTTGCCGCAGGCAAGAACGTCTTCAAGGCTGTTCAACGGGCTGTCTTTATGGGTGATCAGCAGTGAGTAATATCCGCGTGCACCGTCATCTTTGATGGTCTGGGCAAACACTTCGCCGCCAGCGCGATCGACAGCCTGGATGGCGGACTTGTTACCGAACCAGGCAACGTCAACCTTACCAAAGCGCATGCCTTCGATGACACCTGCATAGTCGCTGGCGAAGAAAGGTTTCACCTCAACACCCAGGCTCTCGCCCATCGCGTTCAGAAACGGCGAGAAGCTGGCTTCCAGCACGGACGAGGATTCAGTTGAAATAATGCCGAAGTTCAGTGTGTCAGGCATTTCTGCCTTGGCCTGAAAACCGGCCATCGCAGCCACAGCCACGGTTGCAGCCATAAGGGCTTTCTTGATCATAGTTTGGGTACTCCCTTGGTTAGAACTAAAAGATCAACAGGTCTTGCCTCGAGAGAGGCAGGGTGAACTCAAGATGCCGCCGCGACCGGTTGAAGAACCGGTGCCGGTGGCATTTCTTCCATTTCCTCACGTTGTCCAAGCATCAGGTCTGATCCCTCAACACCGTAAAGTTTGGAAATTTCTTCCGGACGGATCCCGTCGGTCGGCCCGTCATAGACAACCTCGCCCTCTTTCAGGGCGATGATGCGCCGACAATGGCGGAACGCATGGTCAATTTGATGAAGGGACACGATAACTGTGACACCATCGGCCTCGTTGATTTCAGCAAGTATCGCCATGACCGTTTCGGCAGAGGCCGGGTCCAGCGAGGCAATCGGTTCATCGGCCAGGATCAAACGGGCCTGTTGAGCAAGCGCACGGGCGATTGCCCCGCGCTGTTGCTGTCCACCGGACAGGGTGGAGGCACGCTGTCTGGCATATTGTGCCATACCCACCCGTTCCAGAGCTTTCAGCGCTGTAATTTTATCGGTTCTGGGGAATAAACCGAGCCATCCCCGCCAGGCCGGTATGCGTGACAGACGTCCGGCGAGAACATTTGTCAAAAGGCGCAGGCGCGAGACCAGATTGAACTGCTGGAAGATAACACCAACATCGTGGCGAACGGCCCATTGCTCCTGCGTCCGCTTGCCATCCGCCTGAACAATCTTGTCGAAGAGCGAGATCTTGCCGTTGCCCACGTCACTGACTTCAAGGCCGCATATCAGGCGGATCAGTGTCGATTTTCCGGAACCGGACGCCCCGATCAGCGCGACCATTTCACCCTTTCCCACCGAAATGGAAACATCTTTCAGAACCCGATTACCCTTGACGAAGGATTTGTTCAGATTCGAGATTTCAATGACTTTCGACATACGCCCCAACTCGACCAATGTGTTCTGGCACTGGGGAGAGCATCTGGATCCCCGCAATGCAGTTGATGGGGACTCCGGTATCGGTCTGAAGTGACCTTCATGTTACAGACATGTTAAAGAATCATTGCGGCCAGACCACCCGCCACCTTTCGAGTTCATTTTTTGAAAAATACTGACAACAATTGATGTAATTTTCCTGTGCAGAACGCGATACCGCGTGGAAGATGCACGCTCGACGGGCTGAGGCGAATCGACCCGGGGGCGCCGGAAACGGCGATGTCACATGTCTGATGTTCTGATTACCGGTCCATTTTCAATTGGACCCGGACGCAGGAAACGCTGGCCTTATGTAAAGGCTGTTATCGTCCAGTCGCTCATGCTGATCGGAGCTTATTTCGGTATCGCGACCTTTCTGGGGTCGCAAACGGCCTTCGGTGCGGTACTGGCGATCGCGATTTCGGTCGCGGGCGTCGTCCTTTATCTGGGAATTTCCGCTCAGCGATGCCGGGATTGCGGCTGGTCAGGATGGTTCAGCCTGCTCACCCTGGTGCCGGTCGTGGGCCTGATACCCGTAATAGCCCTTTTGGTCATGCCCGGGCATGCGGCGGAGCCGTCGCGAATATCAAAGCAGGATAAAGGCTCCAGGCGCAGACGGCAGAACGAGGACGGATCGGGATCCGCCCTCGTCAGTGCAGCCCTTGCGGGCCACAGGAAAGACAGTGATCAGGCGGGCTGAGAACCCACCGCGGGATCACGACCGCAGCTTGACGTTTTCCGGGTCATACGGGCTTTCTTCAAGCACGGTTACCGGATGTTCCCGATCCAGAATGGTCATGGTCAGCTTTGTACCAGGGGTCGAAAATTCCGGCCGCACCATCGCCATTGCCAGAGACTTTTCGATCCTGGGACCATAATTGCCAGAGGTTGCGCGCCCGACCAATGAGCCCTCGGAATAGACCGGATTGTTGCCCAGCGCATCTGCATCAACAACATCATGGACCTCAAGCGTGACCATCGCATTATCAAAGCCCCGCTCCCTCCACTGGGTCAGCGCGTCGCGTCCCAGGAATTCACCCTTGTTTGGATGAACAAAGCGATCCAGCCCCGATTCATAGGCGGAGTATTCGATGGATAGCTCCGTCCCGACCATACGATAGGATTTCTCGATCCGCAGCATGTCCATCGCCCGGATCCCAAACGGCTTGATCCCCAGATCTTCACCGGCGGCCATCAGGCGGTCAAAGATATGGTTCTGATACTCGATCGGGTGATGCAGTTCCCAACCCAGCTCGCCGACAAAGTTGACGCGGGCGGCAAGTGCGGGGGCAAGCCCCACATCAATCCACTTGGACGTCAGCCATTTGAAACCTTCATTCGAGACATCATCGCGACTGACCCGCTCCAGAAGTGTTCTGGACTTCGGACCCGCGATCACCAGCACACCCATGGAATTGGTCAGATCATCAAAGCGAACTGAACCGTCATCAGGCATATGTTTTTTCAGGTAATCGTGGTCGAGACGGTGCAGGGCCCCGGCCGAGACAATGTAAAAGCTGGAATGGCCCTCGCGGGTCGGTGCTTCACGCATGATGGTGAATTCGCTGTGAACCCCGCCCCTGGTGTTGAGAGCGTGGCAGAGGCCGATACGTCCGATTGCTTTTGGCAGTTTGTTGGCGACAAACCCGTCCAGGAACTCTTCAGCACCCGGGCCGGAGATGCGGCATTTGGCAAAGGCAGTCATATCCAGGATGCCAACATTTTCAGCCACGTTGCGGGCCTCATTCACGGCGGGTTCAAACCAGGCCGACCGACGGAACGACCAGTCGTCTTTGGCTGCCACACCTTCTGGTGCAAACCAGTTCGCCCGCTCCCAACCGGATTTCTGACCGAACACCGCGCCCAGATCCTTCAAACGGTCGTAACAGGGGGCCTGACGCAACGGACGAGCAGCTTCACGCTCTTCATCCGGATAGTGAACGATAAAGACATGGGCATAAGCCTCCTCGTTCTTCTCAATCAGATAGGATTTGGTCGCATAGTCACCATAACGGCGAGGATCCACACCCAGCATATCGATGGTGGGCTCGCCCTCAACGATCCATTCCGCCAGCTGCCACCCGGCACCGCCGGCCGCCGTGATGCCAAAGCTGTGCCCTTCGTTCAGCCAGAAATTGGGCACATCCCAGGCCGGACCGACAATCGGGCTGCCATCAGGTGTATAGGCGATCGCGCCATTATAAACGCGCTTCACCCCGACCTCACCGAAGGCAGGGACGCGGTGCATCGCGGATTCAATATGGGGTTCCAGACGCTCAAGGTCTTCCTGGAACAGCTCATACTCGCTGTCGGCACGCGGACCATCGACGTAACAGGCCGGCGCACCAACCTCATACGGGCCCAGAATCAGTCCGCCATTCTCTTCACGCATATACCACGACCCGTCGGATTCACGCAGTACTCCCATTTCGGGCAGCCCCTTTTTCTGGCGCTCCTGAATTTCTGGATGCGGTTCAGTCACGATATACTGATGTTCGACGGGGATGACCGGAATATCCAGCCCGATCATACGACCCGTCTGGCGCGCAAAGTTACCACTGGCCGAAACCACATGTTCGCAGGTGATGTCACCCTTGTCGGTGCTGACCATCCATTCGCCGGACGCCGTCCGCTTGATACCGGTGACCGTGGTGTTGCGATAAATCTCTGCACCATTCGCCCGCGCACCGATTGCAAAGGCCTGGGTCAGGTCCGCCGGCTGCACATATCCGTCATCTGGATGCTGGATCGCGCCAACCAGACCGTCTGTATTCACCATGGGCCAGACATCGCGGACTTCTTCCGGTGTCAGGAAGTTCACATTGACGCCAATCGTCTGGGCAACACCGGCATATTGACGATATTCGTCCATCCGGTCCTGATTTGTCGCAAGGCGGATGTTGGACACGGTGCGCAGCCCGACATGCTGACCGGTTTCCTCTTCCAACTTGCCGTAAAGATTGACCGAATATTTGTGAATTTGGCCAACCGAATAGCTCATATTGAACAGGGGCAAGAGACCGGCGGCATGCCAGGTCGACCCGGATGTCAGCTCTTTACGCTCAATCAGAACGACGTCTGACCAACCCTTCTTGGCCAGATGATACAGCGTGGAAACCCCGACTGCACCGCCTCCGATGACGACCACCTGTGCCTGTGACTTCATAAGAATTTACCCCCGGTTAGCGAATCCTGTGGATCGCGTAGTTCACTATTGATGTCCCTCTTGTCCTAATTTTCCCGCGAGACCGCTTGCACACGCGCGACCCGGAAACCGCAATTTCGCGCCCTCAGGGTGCGACACAGCGGTTGAGGCGACAGACCCTGGAGGCTCAAAACCGTGACAGACGATACGGGGTTGGGTCTATGATGGGCGATTCCCCAGTGATCATTTCGGCGATCAGTCGACCGCTGATCGGGCCAAGGGTGAAGCCGATATGCTGATGGCCAAAATTGGTCCAGATGCGCGATCCGGCACGGGCGGGACCAATCGCCGGTATGCCGTCGGGCAAGCTGGGACGCCGCCCGAACCACGGTTCATCATCCACCGTCTCCGCCAGCGGGAAGGCCGCACGAACCGCCGGCATGATGGCCTCTATCTGAACAGGCGATGGCGGGGCGTTCGGCGCGGCAATCTCTACACCGCAGCTGACACGGATCCCCTTGACCATGGGTGTCACAACAAAAGCACCCCCCGCGTCATAGATGGGACGGGTCAGGAACGCATTTCCAGACGGTTTGTAATGTCGATGATATCCGCGTTCCTGAAACAGGGGAACACGGATGCCGAGCGGTTTTAGCAACTGGTCCGACCAGGCCCCCATGGCGACAACAACATGCTCTGCGACCAGCGGGTCACCATCGGCAAAATGTACCGCCACGCTGTCCGATCTCTCTTCAAGGCGGGCGACAGTGCTGATCCTGATGGTGCCACCTGCGCGCTCAAATTCCGCCGCATAAAGCCTGCAAACCGTACCAGGATCATCGACACTGGCCGTCCCCGTTATGTGTATGCCGGAGTGGTAAATCGGGTTCAAATGGGGTTCGAGTTCCGCAATGTCTTCGGGTACAAGGGTTTCAAAGGGAACGCCCAGCTCCGTTAACAATTCCTTCTCCAGGACCGTTTTGCGCGCGCCCTTTTCACTGCGATAGAGTTTCAGCCACCCACCGTCCCGGATATGCGACAGGGCATTGGCCTGCTCCATCAAGGCACGATGTTCAGGGACGCAATGTTCCAGGAGAGCGTTCAGATCCCTCGCGATCTCTCTGTTTCGCTGTGTCGTGGCGTTCCGCATAAACGCGGGGGCCCAGCCGAGTGAGCTGAACAAGCCGCCCGGTGTTATACGGACCGCATCGGTTTTCCCGGCCAGGATCATCGGGATGTCCTTCAGCATGCCCGGATAGCTGACCGGCATGATCGATCCGCGGCTGATCACACCGGCATTGCCGAATGATGTTTCAGCCCCGGGGCCGACCCTGTCGACCAGAACGACATCCCATCCTCGTTGCTGCAGATGCAGCGCACTGGAAATACCCACCATGCCAGCGCCAAGCACAATTGCCCTACCCGATTGTGCCTGATCCGCCCGACCGTTTTTCGATTCGATTGCCAAATGTCTTACCCTGTAGCGACCCAATGGCCGATCATCGTGGGTCAGGAGGGGGCTGTCCAGCCTTACAAGATTTCAGGAAATCCGGGTTGCATGCATCGCGAGCGGCAGGTAGATCAATCGCCGACCGTCTTTCATCCCCGGAAACGCGCCGCGAAGAACAAGGACGTGCTCCTTATCCTCGAATGGAAGAAGGGATTCTGAAAGCACGGGATTGCCCGTCTCGTGGCACTCGACAAACTCCCTCACGCGATTTTCCTGAAACAGGCCGGGAACGGACTCGGTCAAATGCAGTCCTGTTACGTCACGGCCAATAATGTCCCGAACACCAGTTCCCATCAGGATGCATTTAAACTGCAGGGGTTCTGTCTCAAGATACATCTGCACCCAGGGCAGTAATCTCGTGTGCTCCATGGGATGGAACCGGTCACGGGGAAGCCGGCCTGTGTCATCTTTCAGGTTTTGAAATACATCATAAAAGACGGACACGGGGTTGCCTTGCGGCAGCGCGCCTGCAGCCAGTCGCCAATATTCGGTAGAGCGTACACGGTTTTTCTCTTTCAGGACGTCGCTATTCAACCTTTACTCCCTGCCATCCCTGAATTCTGGTTGCATTACTGGGCGGTGTCCATCATCCGCAGCCATCAATTTTCTGCGGTATTATAAGATATGGATGCGCTTTGTCATACGGCTAACCGCTTGAAGCTGGACAAGCTTTGGTGAGAAGTCCTAAATCAAGGCGGAAATTCTGGCGACATCCTCTCCAAGCCTTTGCCTTCATCCTAATTCTTGCCGGCCCACAGGAACTTTAAAACTGACAAATTCTGCCCCAATTCGATTCCTGTGGTTGATGATCATCCTGCTGACCGTGCTTTGGGGCGTGAACTGGCCTATCATGAAGATTGGGCTGGGTGAGTATACTGTCCTTTCCTTTCGATCACTCGCCACAATCATCGGCGCTTCCTGCCTGTTTGGGCTCGTATTGCTCCAACGCAAGAAGATTTTGCCGGAAGGGGCGGATTTAAAGATGCTCCTGATCGCCTCTGCCCTAAACATCCTTGGCTGGAATTCGCTTATGCTGCTGGGATTGTCTTTCATGACATCAGGACGGGCAGCGATCCTTGGATTCACGATGCCGGCCTGGGCCGTCCTGATCGCGGTAATCGCGGTAAAGGCCAAATTAACGAACCGTCAAATCGCTGGTCTCGCCGCGGGCATGACGGCAATTGCGATCCTGCTGTATCAAGATTTTGCATCCCTCAACACAACGCCCTGGGGTGCTTTGATCATGATCGCGGCCGCCATTTGCTGGGGTGCGGGTACGGTTGTCATGCGGCACGCGGATTTTCGGACCGACCTGACGGTGATTACCGCCTGGCAGCACGCAATCGGCATCATTCCAATTCTGATCATTACCGTCCTGTTCGATGATATGGACTATCGTACAGTGAGTTTGTGGCCGACACTTGCGCTTATATATAATGGTGTGATTGCGTCATTTGTCTGCTACTGGATCTGGTTCAGAATTGCATCCTACGCGCCGGTGGTTGTCTCTGCCGTCTCAACACTGATGGTCCCGGTTCTCGGCGTATTCTCGGGAATGATAGTCTTGGGCGAACAGGTCCGTTCCGGCGATATTGTAGCACTGGGTCTTGTGGCGCTGGCTGTGCTGCTTGTTCTCATTCCAGCCCGCAACGGAAAACAGATATGAGCGATCCGAGCGCCCCGACCGGCACCCCCAAGCCTCGTATCCCAAAGGAAGCGATCATACTGCTCCCGTTATTGACCCTTTTCTGGGGCGTCAACTGGCCAATCATGAAGATCGGCCTGGAGGATATTGAGGTACTCAGCTTCCGCGCCGTCAATGTATCGATGAGTGCGCTCGGGTTCCTGATGATCGCGCTCATAAACAAGCGAAAAATCCGGCCAACAGGCCGCGACTTCAAAGGTTTGATACCCTGCGCCCTATTGAACATTACCGGATGGAATATCTTCATCCTCTTGGGGATCGCGGATATGGCGTCGGGTCGGGCGGCAATCCTGGGCTATACGATGCCTGTCTGGGCCAGCATTATTACGGTTATCGTCGTCAAAGAGCGGCTGACTTTTCGGCAGGTTATGGGCATCACCGCCGGAATGGCCGGCATGCTGCTGCTTCTGTTTCAGGATCTTCGCGTTATCGGTCAAAACCCGCTGGGCACAGCCAGTTGCATCATGGCGGCTCTGTGCTGGGGCATCGGCACAGTCTTTGTGCGGCATTACGGATTCAGTCTGGCTACCAGCGCGATGACAGCCTGGCTGCAGGGTATTGGCGTCGTGCCAATCATTGTGCTCGCCCTTATATATGACAGCATGAATTGGGGCCTTGTCGGATGGCCGTCCGGCCTTGCGCTTCTCTATAACTGCACGATTGCCGGGGTTTTCTGCTTTTACGCCTGGTACCGCATCGTGGTCCTTGTCCCGGTCGTGGTATCGACGGTTTCATCACTTTTCGTGCCGGTGATCGGTGTCGGCTCCGGCATGCTGCTTCTGAATGAGCAGATCACGATTTATGAGGTGTCAGCCCTGGTCCTCGTGGTGATTGCGGTGGCCGCTGTTCTGTTACCGTCTAAGAATAAAAGCTGAGAGCCAAAACCGGAAACACAAGCATCGATGACGCGGGTTTAGCGAAACCGCGTCGCGAATAAGCACGCGTACCCACCCAACCTTCGCCATAGTCCGCAGACCGTGCGGTGGTGATCGTTCCGACGCTTTGGCCGCACCGGACAAGGTCAACAATCCTGCATTTTATCAACAGGATAGCGTCTCAAGAGGATGGGTCGATGAGCGAAGCAGTTGAAGGGGCAAGACGGTCACGCAGATCTGGTGGCGGACGCAGCGCAAGGCAGGCCGCGCGGGCATCCAGCGGCAGCGTCCGCATGCCCTATATCCAGCGCAAAATTCCAACCTTTGATCCCTTTAGCGAAGAACAGCTTGAAACAATTGAGGCCAATGCAGAAACGATTCTGGCCGAGATCGGCATAGATTTCCGTGACGACCCGGAAACGCTCGACATCTGGCGTCAGGCCGGGGCCAGTATCGATGGTGAACGCGTAAGATTCGAGAAAGGAATGCTGCGCGAAATCATTCAGAAATCCGCGCCCGCTCAATTCACGCAACACGCACGCAATCCGGCCAATTCGGTCGAGATTGGCGGCAAGAATACCGTCCTTGTCCCGGCCTATGGCCCACCATTCATCCGATCCCTCAAAGAAGGCCGCCGCTATGCGACAATCGAGGATTTTCAGAATTTCGTAAAACTCGCCTATGCATCACCCGGCATCCACCATTCCGGCGGTACGGTTTGCGAACCAGTCGATCTGCCTGTGAACAAACGTCATCTGGACATGGTGTACAGCCATATTCGGCTGTCGGATAAACCCTTCATGGGATCCGTCACTGCCCCTTCCCGCGCGGAAGACACTGTCGAGATGTGCAAAATCGTCTTTGGCGAAGATTTTGTCGACAACAACTGTGTGGTCATCAACCTGATCAATGCGAATTCGCCCATGGTCTGGGATGATACAATGCTGGGCGCGCTAAAGGTTTACGCGCGCAACAACCAGGCAACGGTGATTTCTCCCTTCATTCTGGCAGGCGCGATGAGCCCGGTTACCGTGGCAGGCACGCTCGCCCAAATCCTGGCAGAGGCAACAAGCGGTATTGCGCTCACCCAATTGGTTCGGCCGGGCGCACCCGTCGTTTTCGGGACCTTCGCCTCATCAATTTCGATGCAATCAGGTGCGCCAACCTTTGGCACGCCCGAACCCAGTCTTGTTCTCTATGGGGCGGCTCAGCTTGCGCGCCGTCTTGGCGTACCTTTCCGATCTGGCGGCGGACTCTGCGGCTCCAAAATTCCGGACGCACAGGCGGCTTACGAAGCAGCAAACACTCTGCAGACCGCCGCCTTGGCCGGTGTGAACTTCATGCTACACGCAGCCGGCTGGCTGGAAGGTGGCCTCGCTATGGGGTACGAGAAGTTCGTCATGGATGCCGATCAATGCGCTATGATTGAACGTCTTTTGGCTGGCCCGGACCTTTCCGAAAATGGCCAGGGCCTCGACGCCCTTCGTGAAGTTGGACCCGGCAGCCACTTTCTGGGCTGTACGCACACCCAGGCCAACTTCGAAAACGCGTTCTATCGCTCGCCAATTGCGGACAACAATTCCTTTGAACAATGGTTGTCGGACGGATCCCTGGATCTGGCCCAGCGCGCGGCCACCAGGGTCGACGCGATGCTCAATGAGTATCAACCGCCGGAGATTGACGCCGGCGTCGATGAAGCGCTCAATGCGCTTATCAAACAACGTAAGGATGCTGTACCGGACAGCAATGTATGATGGTCGCCAGCAGGCGGGATGGACCAAACAACTTGGACAGGGGGAAGATCATGACAATGGCGGCCATTGACCGTTTGAACCGGGATCCAGATCAGATGTCGATCACGAATGGCCCTGTGATCACACAATGTGACCTGACCGAGACCGGGATCCAGATCCACTGGTCCGATGGCCGGTCTGCCCATTTCCTGTATCTCTGGCTTCGCGACAATTGCCTGTGTGAGCTCTGTTATCACCCCCAAGCCTGGGAAAAAATGCATGATATTCTGGACATTGATCCTGATATCAAAGCGGAAACCTGCGAAATCGCTGACGGCGTTCTTGCAATCTCTTGGGCCCCAGATGGCCATCGCAGCCGGTTCACGTCGGAATGGTTACGGCGTTTTTGCTATGCTGATTGGGCACGGGCAGAACGCCGACCCAAACTGACAACCTGGGGCGCAGAGATCTCAAACCAAATTCCACGCGTCGATCACACCGCGGTTATGACGACTGATGAAGGTCTGCGTCAATGGCTGTCCCAGTTGCGGGAATTCGGTTTTTCAATCGTGACCGGCACGCCATGCGAGACCGATCAGGTTACGAAAACAGCAGAGCGGATCGGTTTTCTGCGCCAGACGCATTTCGGCGTCGATTACTCTGTCATCGCTAAAGACAATCCAGACAATGTTGCTTACACACCGATCAAGGTTGCCAGTCACACCGATCTCTCAAACTGTGAAATGCCACCGGGCATTCAGATGCTACACTGCATCAAGTTTGAGGCAAAAGGCGGACAATCGGTTCTGGTTGATGGGTTTGCCGTGGCTGAAAAACTGCGTGCAGAAGACCCAGACGCGTTTGACATCCTGACCCGGACGTCAATTCCAAGCCGTTTTCACGACCACGACTGGGACATCAGCTTCAGATCACCCGTGATCACACTCGATGACGTAGGGGACTTTTCCGAAATCCGGTATAACCGTCAACTTGAAGCCCCGTTGGATCTCTCAGAAGAGGAAATCGTCCCGTATTTTCGGGCACGCCAGGCTTATACAAGGATCTTGCGTCGCTCTGAACAGGAACTTCGGTTCCGTTTAAACCCGGGCGAGATCATGACATTTCACAACCGCCGTGTGATGCATGGGCGCGAAGCGTTTGACGCCGGTTCAGGTGCCCGTCACTTGCAGGGCTGTTACGTTGATTGCGATCAGGCGTGGAGTCGTCTGCGGGTTCTGGAACGCCAACACTAAGAGGTGGTAAACGGCTGTGGCTATCAGCCTTCTTCAGCCAGTTGTTTCTCTGCCTTTGGAATGGTTGAGAAACCGCCATTCTTCGCGAGAACAGCCTGGTTCCTGCCACGCCCTTTTGCTTCATAAAGCGCGGAATCTGCCCTGTTAATCAGGGTTTGACGGTTATCCCCCTCCTGCATCAGGGTGACGCCAACGGAAATTGTGATTTCCTGTTGCGTGTTTACCACCGGCAGATCGAATATCTCGTCACTGATTATGCCGCGCAGGCGTTCAGCAACCGTGCAGGCGATCTCTTCAGGCGTATCGGGCAGCACCGCAATGAATTCCTCGCCACCAAGACGGGCCAGTGTATCAACGCTTCGCACACTCTTGAGCATGCGCCTCGACATCTCAACCAGCACATCATCGCCGGCCGCATGACCCAATGTGTCATTCACTGCCTTGAAGTGATCGATATCGATCATCAAAACCGCTAATTCCTTGCCGGTCTGCAAGTGCCGGTTGACCATTCCATCCAGATGCGCCGTAACATAGCGTCGGTTGTAAAGGCCCGTCAGGGAGTCGGTCAGCGCCATGACAAGGCTGCGCTCGTAATTGTCACGCAGGCGCTCTTGATAGCGCTGACGTTTGATCTGGGTCCGGACACGGGCCAGCAACTCATTCCGGTCAATGGGTTTGATCAGATAATCATTGATCCCAAGATCCAGCCCCTTGGCGATCTTGTCCATATCGTGTTCTTCAGAGACCATGAGGATCGCGGTATAACGGGTTTTGTCCGATGCACGCAGCTGCGATGTCAGACGCAATGCGTCCTGGAACTGGATGTTCATGTTCAGGATGACCAGATCGAAACCCTCGTCGCCTTTCGCATATCCCAGCGCTTCTTCCCGGTTTCTCGCGTGCACCATATGGGGCGATTCAACCGACAGGGTTTCGCTGATCTTGATCCAGTCGATATTACCTTCTTCGATCACAAGTATTCGCGCATTCGCAGTGCCCACATCAATCAGGGCAGAATCATTTTGCAGCACACCAAGCTGACCGGATGTCTGTTCTCTCAGGCGCCATTCATCGGTCAACATTTTCAGCCTTACGAGTGAACGTACGCGGGCGAACAAGGCAGTATCATCCAAAGGTTTGGTCAGAAAATCGTCGGCGCCAGCCTCCAGTCCGCGCACCCGATCAGAGCTGTCCGAAAGCGCGGTCACCATGACGACCGGAATATGCGTTGTTTTTGGATTGGTTTTGATGCGCTGGCAAACCTCAAAACCGTCCATGCCTGGCATCATAACATCAAGCAGAACGATATCAGGCTTGTGTTCTTCGAGCGCCTCAAGCGTACCGGGCCCGTCATTCGCGGTAACAACATCGAAATACTCACTGGAAAGCTTGGCCTCAAGCAATTTCACATTGGGCAAAAGATCATCAACAACAAGTACGCGCGCCGTCATGGATTATTTCTGTACCCGCTATTCTCAGATTTGTTATTCGACCATATCACAGAAATGAATAGTTTAATTGATCCTTGTCAACCTGACTGTGTTCAAGATCACTCTCAGCTCATTTGTCAAAAAGAGACAAAAGACCGTGATCAATCTAAAAACTTGGCCACAGTATCGAGAAAATTGCTAACGGAAATCGGTTTGGCAATATAGGCTTCGCACCCGCCTTCCCGGATCTTCTCTTCATCACCCTTCATGGCAAACGCTGTCACGGCAATAATTGGGATGGATTTGAGGTCATCATCCTCCTTGATCCATTTGGTTACCTCCAAACCGGACACTTCAGGAAGTTGAATATCCATCAATATCAAATCCGGCCTCTCTGACCGCGCCATTTTCAGGGCTTCCATACCATCCCGCGTTTCAATGATGTCGTATCCCCGGGATTCCAAAAGGTCGTGAAAGAGCTTCATGTTGAGCTCGTTATCTTCCACGATCATTACCTTCTGTGCCATCAATTCACCCTCAAAAATTGAACCGGACGATAAGGAGTACTGCCCGATACCATGTTGATCACGATCAACACTTCCATTCTATCATATCAATATAAGGATTTTGCAGGCTTTTCCAGTAATCCTGACATTTATTGGTAAACAATCATGTATAATTTTTAATCAGAATTTCGCAACCTGCTATTTTACTGAATTTTACGAGCGGGCATTTTTGCTTTATCTCTATCCGTCAAACACTTAGCACATGAACCCGCTGAACCTAGATATGCCGAAAGAAACCACGGACAAATCGGTGACATTGCCCGCATTGTGTCGGGATTGCCTTCACCAGTGGACGGCCGACGTTGAAAAATCGAACACGATCTGCCCCAATTGCGGCAGCACCAGAACCATAATCCACCCAGAATTGCATCAGCTTTCCATCGCCCATATCGATTGCGATGCCTTTTACGCCTCGGTTGAAAAGCGGGATAATCCGGATCTTCACGACAAGCCGGTGATCATCGGTGGCGGGCAGCGCGGCGTCGTCTCGGCGGCTTGTTATGTCGCAAGAATGTATGGCGTTCGTTCGGCAATGCCGATGTTCAAGGCGCTCAAGGCCTGCCCGGACGCCGTGGTCATACGTCCAAACATGGAAAAGTACAGTCAGGTCGGTCGACAGGTCCGCAAGATGATGCTGGATATCACACCGCTGGTCCAACCGCTTTCCATTGACGAGGCGTTTCTGGACCTCTCTGGCACCAGTGAGGTTCATGGCGGCAGTCCGGCCAGAACACTCGCAGATCTGGTTAAACGGATTGAGCACGAAATAGGCATTCGGGCGTCAATCGGGCTGAGTTACAACAAATCCCTGGCAAAAATCGCAAGCGATCTCGACAAGCCCCGGGGATTTGCCATCATCGGACAGGCGGAAGCCGTCGATTTTCTGTCAGACAAGCCCGTCTCCATGATCTTTGGTGTTGGAAAGGCCCTTGAGAAGAAACTGCATCAAAACGGGATCGCCACGATCGGTCAGATCAGAGAGAGCAGTCAGATCGATTTGATGCGTCGCTATGGCAGCATCGGGGGACGCTTGTACGATTTCGCCTGGGGCCGGGATGATCGCAAGGTGGACCCCAATTCTGAAACAAAGAGCATCTCTTCAGAAACAACGTTCGACAAGGACATATCAGACCTGAATGCCCTGGCCACTATCCTTTGGCCGCTTTGCGAGTCAGTGTCCAAGCGCTTGAAGAAAGGGGATTTTGCCGCCGGAACTGTTCAATTAAAGCTGCGCGCTGCCGATTTCAGGATCATTTCCAGAAGCCGCAAACTCTCCACCCCGACACAGATGGCGGAGATCCTGTTTCAAACCGGGCTGCAATTGCTCGAAAGGGAGGCGGATGGCACCGAATATCGCCTTTTAGGCATTGGTGGTGCTGATCTCGGATCACCGGATATGGCCGACATTCCGGATCTGGCGGATCCGGGCCGGGACAAGGCGGCAAGGCTGGAAAAGGTAATGGACGAAATACGGGAAAAACTCGGCGACAGCTCAGTCAAACGCGGGCGCTCTCTTTAAACCGGGCTGCCCGTTCCACAATCAAACACAGTGCCGCACATCGCGCGGTGATCAATCAGACAAGGAACGAAACATGCCAACAAAGCCTCGACTTCTGGTCACCCGCCTGTTGCCGCCCGATATAGAAGCGCGTCTTGCCCGCGATTACGATGCGATCACAAACCCGACCGATGAGCTTCTTAGTACGGAAACGCTGCTAAGCAGGGCCGAAGGCTGTGAGGCTATCCTTCTGACACCGACCGAAGCCATGGGCGCTGCGGAAATCAACGCTTTACCGACCTCTGTGAAAATGGTCGCTACATTCTCTGTCGGTTATGACCACATAGATCTCGATGCCGCAAAGGACCGCGGATTGGTCGTCTCCAACACGCCTGATGTTCTGACAGATGCCACGGCCGACCTGACCTTCCTCTGCCTTCTTGGTGCGGCGCGTCAGGCGCATCTGGCGAGCACAGTGCTGCGGACAGGGGGCTGGCAGAAATGGGAACCGACCGGAATGCTGGGTGTACATGTCACGGGCAAACGCCTGGGCATCATCGGGATGGGCAGGATCGGTCAGGCCCTGGCCCGGCGTGCAAAGGGTTTCGAAATGGAGATCCATTACTACAACCGGTCACGTCTGCCTGAAGATCAGGAAGCGGGCGCGGTTTTCCACGAGAGCCCTGAAGAGATGCTGCCTGTCTGCGATTTCCTCAGTTTCAATTGTCCCCTGACGGATCAAACCCGAAAATTCCTGAACGAGGCCAGGATTGCGCTGTTGCCTCAGAATGCCGTGGTGGTCAATACAGCGCGCGGCGGCATCATCGATGATGCAGCGCTTATCGCGGCGCTAAAATCCGGGCGGATTGCCGCCGTCGGTCTTGATGTTTTCGATGGCGAACCAAACTTTAACAAAGACTATCTGGATCTGCCCAATGCGTTTCTGTTGCCGCATGTCGGTTCCGCCACCGTGGAAACACGGAATGCGATGGGCAATATGTGTCTGGATAATCTTGATGCCTGGTTTGATGAACGGCCCCTCCCAGCACGGATTGCCTGACGGCGATTTCGTCAAAGCGGAGAGCCACCGCTAAAAGGGGATGCGAAAATGTCTGAGATTGCCTTGATCGTTGGTGCAGGACAGGGCTTGAGTGCCAGTCTTGCCCGTCTGTTTCACGCTGAAGGGATGCAGGTCGCAATGGCGGCGCGGAACCCCGACAAACTGGACGGACTGGCTGCCGAAACAAATGCAAAGCTGTTTGCCTGCGACACCTCTTCGCCTGACGATGTCGCCAAACTATTCAAGGGTCTGGATACCAGTCTGGGGTCCCCAAACGTTGTCGTCTTTAATCCCAGCGCGCGGGTTCGCGGGCCTTTCACCGAAATTGACCCACTGGTCGTGCGCGACGCAATCATGGTGACGTGCTATGGCGGTTTCCTGGTCGCTCAAGAGGCCGCCAAACGAATGACCGAACGCGGATCTGGCAGCATCCTTTTCACCGGCGCAACCGCCAGCGTCAAAGGCGTTCCGCAATCAGCGGCCTTTGCAATGGGCAAATTCGGTCTTCGAGGGCTTGCACAAAGCATGGCGCGCGAGTTGCAGCCCAAGAATATCCATGTGGCGCATTTCATTATCGACGGGGCCATCGAAAACCCGGACCGACCCTGGCCAGCAGACAAGCCGGAGGATAGCCGCCTGCATCCGGACTCAATAGCGGAAACATATCTGCATATTCACCGTCAGCATCGCAGTGCCTGGACCTGGGAAGTGGAACTCCGCCCCTGGGTCGAGAGTTTCTGATCCCCCTCACCCGGAATCGGATTCCGGTCTGACAGGAATTCGCCCGGCAAAGGATTCCGATTGCCGTCCTTTTCCGACATCGTGAGGGCAGCAGTCGCATCTTGTTTCGCTTCCGGATTTATTACTGGAATCAACCCTCTACACGATTAACATATGCAGTTTAGGCATTTTTGGCACGCCCGTTGCGCTGGTACTGGTGTTCAAGCCTTGAGAGGAGCTTGAGCACTGTAAGCGAGAGGACGGGAGAGCCCTTATGACCGAGTTCCAGAACAAACTGCCACAGAGTGACCTGTCTCTGCAGTCACCAGCCTATCCAGCCGATGACAAGCGGAGCGTGGCCACACGGATTGACGCCGTCGCCGACGCGCTGATTGCCGGAATAGACCCCAATCACGTGCCGACGGATTCCTATCGCCGGTTGCTTCACAAAGCGATGATGGTTGCGGCCGACGCCCAGCGGGAATTGGCCCGCACGGAATCCGAATTGAAAGTGCTGCGAAAACTCACGATCACCGACGAGTTGACCAAGGTTCTGAACCGTCGTGGTTTTGATCGGGCGCTTGATAAGGCGGTAGGCCGGGCGCGGCGGTCCTGCACCCACGGGCTCTTGCTTTTCATCGATCTGGACGGGTTCAAACTGATCAATGACCAATACGGGCATGTAGCCGGTGACATGGTCCTGGCAACGGTCGCAACCTTGCTCCGCTTAAACGTGCGCGAAGTGGACGATGTTGCGCGGGTTGGAGGTGACGAGTTTGCCATCATCCTTAACGACACCGACCCCATGCTTGGACATCAAAAGGCCAGACAGCTGGATACGATGGTGAACAACCTCGTCGTGCCCTGGGAAGAATACGGCATCAAGGTTCGCGCCAGCATGGGGCTTTCTACATTTGGCCCGACCGACGATCCCGCCTCTGTTCTGCAGAAAGCGGACAAGACCATGTATGACCGCAAGCATGGCACGGCCCCGCCCGTCGATGTTGAGGCAGTTCGGGTGAAGGCCCTGCCCGGTTACACCGGCGTGCGTTCCTGATCCGCCAAGAAACCGATTATTTGTTGAGTACCCGACCCGCAACGGCATCAAGCTTAGCCGCCACGGTCGGGTCTCTTTTTTCCGGTGCCGTAATCAAGGCCGCATCCAGGATCGTATCTGTGCCACAGGTCGGCTCACTATCCGCCGTATTCAGATTTTCGATCAGGAACTTGGTGAGTGCCCGCGCCTTGTCTGCGTTTTCCAGCAGCGTTTTGATTACCAGATCCACGTCGACGCTGTCGTGATCCGGGTGCCAACAATCAAAATCCGTCACCATCGCAACTGTCGCGTACCGCATCTCTGCCTCGCGGGCCAGTTTGACCTCTGGCATATTAGTCATGCCGATCACTGACGCCCCCCAACTGCGATAAAGTTCAGACTCAGCCAGGGTTGAGAATTGGGGGCCTTCCATGACGACATAGGTTCCCCCTCTGGAATGGGGAATGTCCAGCGTCTCCAGCCCCTTCATGCAGATATCGCCCAGCCAACTGCTGACCGGGTGGGCCATGGGGACATGGGCGACAAAACCCTCACCGAAAAAGCTCTTCTCCCGTGCAAAGGTGCGATCAATGAATTGATCGATCACAACGAAGGTACCGGGCGGCAGTTCTTCCCGCAGGGAACCGACGGCAGACAGAGAAACAATGTCGGTCACACCACATCGCTTCATTACATCAATGTTGGCTCGGTAATTGATTGTGGACGGGGAATGCACATGGCCACGCCCGTGACGGGGAAGGAAGACCACCTTGGTCCCGGCGATTTCCCCTTCCAGCACCTCATCACTGGGGGTGCCCCAGGGTGAGTCGACCCGACGCCACTCGGCGTTTTCAAGCCCGTCGATCGCGTAAAGCCCGCTACCACCAAAGACGCCCAGAACCTTGTCGCCCATCATGCCACCCCTTTCCCTTGAACACTGTCCGATGGCGATATCATTGCCGCCATCGCGCCCGTCCGGTCAAGCAGGATTGTGCCGGATGGGTTTGAAAGGACCCGTTCTCTAATTGACAAACACGCGGATCATTTCCATACCCCGTCCAGCTTTGACCGGCAGAAAAACCACAGGAGGCCATTTTGGCTGGAACCGACCATAAGATGACAGAGGATCTGCCCAAGGACGGCCCCGTCATCATTCTGGTAAAACCGCAATTGTCCCAGAATATCGGCATGGTGGCCCGCGCCATGCTGAACAACGGTTTGACTGAACTGCGCCTTGTTCAACCCCGCGACCCATTCCCGAACGCCGAGGCGACAGCCGCCGCTTCCGGTGCGGATATCGTGATTGATGGCGCGAAACTGTTTGAGACGACACAGGACGCGATCTCCGACCTGAACCGTGTCTACGCCACGACGGCACGCCCCCGCGATATGGTCGGACGGGTCCTGACGCCGCGAAAGGCCGCAGATGATCTGATCACAGTTACCGCAGAGGGTAATCGTTGCGGCATTCTGTTCGGTGGCGAGCGGGCGGGCCTTGATAATGATGATGTCTCGCTTGCGGATAAAATTATTGAAGCGCCCTTAAATCCCGCCTTCAAATCCCTCAATCTCGCGCAAGCTGTGCTTCTTGTCTCCTACGAGTGGTATCAAGCACGGATCGAAGCACCGCAGGAACGCATGGCGCTAGGGTCTTCAGAAGCTGTTACCAAAGAGGAATTGTTCAACTTCCTGGGCCGTCTGGAAGACGGTTTGGAGCGCGGTGGGTTCTTTCGCGCACCGGGTCTTCGCACCATCATGATCCGCAATATCCACAACATTTTCCAGCGCGCCAACCTGACGGACCAGGAGGTTCGAACACTGCAGGGGATGATCGTCGCCCTGCAGCGCAATCGCAGCCCGAACCTGCCACCACGAGAGGGCTGAAAACCGGCTGTTTTCCTGCATTTTGCGGGTGATAAAACCGGTTTGACATTCAGGGCGCGATCCCTATAGTGCGCCAGCTTTCTGGGAAAGTGGATGGAAACAGGAGATATGGCCGAAAAGGCCGGACCTGGGTTCCACGCCCGCCGCCGGGTTCAGCCTTGCTGAAAACGGGTACGGACTACCGGAATAAAAGCTGAAACGTAAAAACACCAACCGGATAAAGACGGGATATAGATTATGAGTCGCAGAATTGCTGCCAAGTACAAGATTGACCGCCGCCTCGGCGTCAACCTTTGGGGTCGCCCCAAAAGCCCATTCAACAATCGCGAATACGGACCGGGACAGCACGGCCAGCGCCGTCGCAAGCCTTCCGATTTCGGCACCCAGCTGATGGCCAAGCAAAAACTGAAAGGCTATTACGGCAATATCGGTGAGAAGAAGTTCCGCCGTTACTATGCCGAAGCACAGCGTGTGAAGGGTGATACAGGTGAAAACCTGATTGGTCTGCTGGAACACCGCCTGGACGCGATCATCTATCGCGCCAAATTCGTGCCGACCGTTTTCGCCGCGCGCCAGTTCATCAACCACGGCCATATCCAGGTCAACGGCATCCGCGTGAACATCTCGTCCTACCACGTCAAGGTGGGCGATCTGATCACCATCCGCGAGAAGAGCCGCAACCTCGGCATCGTTCTGGAAGCAACCGCTAGCACCGAGCGTGAGATCCCGGATTACATCGAAGTCGACCACAATAAACTGGCGGCAACGATCAACCGGACACCAAAGCTGGAAGACGTTCCATATCCAACACAGATGGAACCAAACCTCGTCATCGAGTTTTATTCGCGCTAAGCGTTACGTTTGGCCGTCGATGGCGGCCGTCGTTCCAAAAACCCGGCCCCCAAAGCGTGGCCGGGTTTTTTGTTTCCTGTTAGGTGTTTTAGCCCTGATCCAGAAAAGCCTGGAATGCGTCGATCAGATTTTCCCGAAAAAGAGGCTTTGGTATGGTTCGGATGACGTTCACGCCACGCGCAAGGCCGATCTCCTTGGCGGCAACCAACATGTTTTCATCCATACCACTAATCAGGATTACGGACGCAGTGTAGGATTGAGACGCCATCCAAGCCATCAACTCGATTCCGTCCGCCTCCGGCAATCCCAAATCAAGTATGACAAGATCTATCTCTTCTGAACTCATGAGGGCCATAAATTCGGCGGGAGTAACCGCTTGAAGAGGCTCAAATCCCTGTTCGGCTGCGATCAAAGCAACCAAGCCGGCAATTTCCTCACTATCATCGACGATCAATGCGCGTTTCACGATTTACTCTCACATTACGTGCCGGTGGAAGCGAACAACTCCTCCGACACAATAGCGGCACTCTCAACTGATGACGATTGCAAAATAAGTTTGACCTCGGTGCCCTGTCCCGGCGCGCTCGAAATTTGGACATCGCCACCATTTGCTCTCGCGAGGGAATAGACTAATGAAAGGCCAAGCCCTGTTCCCTCACCTTTGGGCTTCGTTGTGTAAAGAGGCACCATACACTGTTCCAGAACAAGCTCCGACATGCCATATCCCTCGTCCTTTACGCACAGTTCAATACAACCGGTCAATTCGCCCTCTTTCAACAGGTTGGTTGATGAGCATTCCGCACGCGCGCGTCGCGCCGTGATTGTAACTGTGCCCCCGTCCGGCATAGAATCCCGGGCGTTCAAAATGAGGTTAAGCAGAGCATGCTCTAATTCCACAGAGTCAATTCTTGCCTCTATTGGCCCCTTACCCACAGCCAGCTCTATGCTGACGGTGCTTGGCATCATACGAGACGCAACCTCTGCAAAATCGTTTAGTAGATCTTCCAGATTGACAATCTCATGGCGCGAATTTCCGCTATTTCTAAAAGCGAGCAAACGGCTGGTAACAATCTGCCCCTTACGTACAGTGTCCAGCAGGCCCTCAACATGGCGATCAATTCCCAATCCCTTGTTATAATCAGCCCGCAAGAATTCAACATTGCTGACAAATACGGTAAGCAAATTGTTAAAGTCATGGGCAATACCGCTGGAAAGCTGTCCCAATGCTTCGATCCGCTGAGAGACCTGAAGCTGCTTTTGCAAATCTATGAATGCAGTTTCATCACGAGTCGTACCATAGTAACCGGAGAAATCGCCGTTGGCATCGAAGTATGGCACCCCCGAACTGCACATCACCAATTGCCCCCCGTCCCCGTCACTCATCGTATATTGGAAATCTTCAAACGGTTCGCGTGCTGCCAGCTTTTGAAGGTGGTCTTGCCATTTGGGACTGCTCGTATCCTCGTCCGTAATATCATCATGCAACGCTCCAACCTGAATTGTAGAGAAGGTTCGGCGTTTTCGTTTGTCACGAGATAAGGACGGACTGGTCAACAACAATCGATGATCAGGCCCCGTTTCCCAGTACCAGTCTGAACCGATCGACGCGAGATTCTTAATCCGGTTTCTACTTTGATCGATTTCCTTAGCAAGCACATCTGACTTTCGAAGCATGCGCAACAGGAATACAAAGCTGCCCGCGACGCTGAGAAAAAACAGTGCGAAGAATATGACCGCAATATTCAATTGCCGTTGCGTGGTTTCGTGGAGGTCATGGAGATTACGATGGTATCGTTCCGAAACCTCCAGCATAACACCATGGGTGTCGTCGTAGAACGCGCGAAGATCGTCTATCAACAGGCCCGCCATATCCGGCGTCAAATCAACGGTCTCGCGATCCAGACGCTGCAACAGGGTTTCATAACGGACTATGTATGCCGACAGGACCGCCGAATCCTTGCCCAGATCACCGAAAAACATGCTTTGTTCATCAGCAAACCGGCTCCATAGCAGATCGACACCAAACCGCACCTGTCCCAGTTTTTCCGCAGACGGATCCGCCTGAAACTCAATCAGGGCCATCTCCGTTTTCCGGGTCACCTGATTGATCTGATGCACCGCCCATCCCGCTTGGGGAACAGCGCTATAGTCGCGCACGACATTTATATGATAGACTACGACCGCGCCCAGAAAGGCCCCTGCGGCAATTACCAACAGGGCTATCAGTGAGAATTTTGCGCGGGCTCTGTCAATCATTTGAAATGCGCCTCGTGAAGAAGCCAGACTGAAAGCACGTTCAGGCTTTCCCAATTGCGGCCGGGGTCGTCGCTCCAGGGGAAGACAATCCACAATGGTCCCTTGTCGCGGATCGACATATACGCATCGTCGCGCTTATACGCGATCATGGCACCATGTTCGATTAACTGATCCAGATCAGCATTAACGCGGTAGTCATTCAGGGCGATCAGTTCGACCTGTGTTCCCGAAGCGCCGATATGACTCATGAAATCCGAGAACTGAACGCCGGTAAAAACATATTCACCCTTCGAGAAAGGCGTCTCTGTTTCCATCGTACTGACTGGCAAAGCCTCCAGCACCGCCATGTCAAATTCCGCACTCTTCGCGTTGTTGGTCTTACTGATGCTGCCAGTTATCGACAGCACGACCGGCCCTTCTGGCGAAGGTAAATTTGACGCGGCCCTGGTCGGTTCAACGGAGCCAACAACCAGCAGCACCAACATAATAACAGCCCGTACACCGCAAACCTGAACAAATCGAAACGCCGTGAATTCAACCGTTTTCTTACAAACCAGCCGCGCCATGATGCAAAAACCCTCTCAAATCAACACTGTTGTAATCCGCCGTACAACGATCCAATAATTTGATCTATCAACGTAAAGTGCGCGGACTATGACAAGAAACTGATAAAACTCTGTTAACGCGCTTTACGACCGAACCGGCGGTTTCCCACCGAATGGTTCACAACGTAAATCAGTGAATTAAGCTGAAACGCCATCGCGTCAATCTCGCGGAAAAATTATCAGACTGTGCCGAACACTTTCCCGTCGCTTCGGGGACAGATCGTGATAGGCTGATCGGAACTCCTTATGTTTGAATTGAGAAGGTCCGGCCATGGAAACGCAATCGGTCAGCACCGACGTATTGCATGTCACGTATCACGAATACGGCGATACTCAGGGCTGGCCCTGTATCATGGGGCACGGGTTTCCCTATGATCCCCTTTGCTACCGGGTGACAGCCGAAATTCTGGCCGAAAAAGGGGCACGGGTCAACGTTCCCTACTTGAGAGGATATGGGCCGACACGCTATTTGTCGGACGATACCTTAAGGTCTGGCGAACAGGCCGCCCTTGGTGCGGACATGCTGGCGCTTATGGATGCGCTGGAATTGGAGACGGCGGTTCTCGGTGGATATGACTGGGGTGGGCGCGCGGCCTGTATCGTCGCAGCCCTATGGCCGGAACGGGTTTCAGGGCTGGTCAGTGGCGCATCCTATAACATTCAGAACATAGCCATATCCATGACACCTGGTAGCGCTGCAGAGGAAGCGTCCTATTGGTATCAATACTACTTCCACAGCGAACGCGGGGAACGCGGCCTCACCCAAAACCGTCGGGGGATCACGCGGCTTCTTTGGGAAATGTGGTCGCCGCCCTGGGCGTTTACCGATCAGGAGTTTGAAGAGAGTGCAGCATCTTTCGATAACCCGGATTTTGTGCGCACCGTCATCCATTCATACCGCCATCGGTTTGGTTTGGTTCCGGGTGACCCTGCCTATGCAGAGATCGAAGCCAGATTGGCGGCGCAACCGCCAATCCCTGTCCCGACAATATCAATTGACGGCGCCGATGATGGTGTGAGCGGTCTAACCGAGTCTCATGCCAGCGCCTTCACCGGACCCCATGAGCATCGAATTCTTTCGCGGACCGGACACAACCTCCCCCAGGAACGACCAGTTGAATGGGCGAAGGCGGTTCTCGATGTTCGAAACATGGCGAAAACCTGACGCGTGCAATTCCTGGGATTGATCCCTGAACATTTCAGAAATTGGCCCTTGTTCGATCGTCTTCCCTTCCGATAGACAAACCGACCATTCAGAGAAGCAGAAACACGATGCCATCCTATCCACCCGCCCTGTTCCAAAGCACGGATGAAGCAACCGCCCTTCAGCTGGCCGCCGAAATCCGGTTTGCTACCGTCGCTTTTGCTGGCGACCCTGTGCCAGATGTGATCTTCGCGCCCTTCAGCCTGCAACAGAACGACCAGAACCAGCCTGAGTTGATCGGTCATCTTCTGCGGACCAACCCGCTTTACCTCAAAGCGTTGGAAGGTGCCGTACCCGTGAGACTGATTTTCAACGTTGCCGATGGTTACCTCACGCCATCGGTCTATGCGGAGAAACCTGTAAGCGGCAAGGTCGTGCCAACCTGGAACTACGTCGCCGCCCAAATTACCGGGGAATTGTCTATCATCCCGGAGGAAGAGATGAAGACCCATTTGGGCAAACAGGTCATTGATTATGAACAAATGGTCGGATCGGAATGGAAACTGGAAGACGCACCGGATGACTATCTGGCAAAGATGATGCGCATGATCGCGGCAATCCGCGTCACGCCTACATCATTTTTGGTGAACAAAAAACTCAGCCAGAACAAGGGGGGTGAACGTCCTGCAATCAACACCTGGTTCGATGCGCCAGACCCGCGCCGCCGTCGCATCGCGGACTGGTTTTACAGTCTTGATGAATAGCTGGCACGGACCAAGATCTACTGAGGATCTTTTGTCTCAGTGCCGGGTTGCAGATCGGGTTGCTTGTCCTTCGTAAAACGCGGATCAAGTTTAACCACCGCGGGGCTTGTTGCAGGAACGCCAACAAATCCGTCTCGATCTTCGGGCAGGTTGGTCACACGAACGCGCAGCCTGTAGATCACAAAACCTGTCAGCATCAGGGCAATCAAACCAATCAGGATGAACAGGCCGAACGGCCCAATCCAGGACATAACATATCCCGTAACCAGGGGCCCGACGATGCTGCCAACCGCCCAGGAAAATAGAAGCGTCGAACAGGCGGCCACCATCTGGTCGCTTGGAATCAGATCGGTGGCATGGGCCAGGCAGACCGCGTAGATAGAAAGCGATCCCGCACCGAGACAGCCAAACAAAACGATCGTGACCCAGATTGGCGCGTCGGGCAGCACCAGCAAGAGACCTGCGACAGCGGCCACAAAGAGGGAAGCACCAAGAATGATATAGCGTCGGTCCATATGGTCAGAGAGCCAGCCAAGCGGCCATTGCGACGCAAGGCCGCCGGCCTGAACAGCGGCCATCGCAAATGCAACCTCCCCAACCGACAGGCCAATCGTCGCCATATAAGGCGACCCCAGATTCATGATCGACGAATTCATCAGGCCAATCACGATACAGCCGACCACACTGACGGGCGCCAGTGAATAAATCGCCTTGAAGCCCAACCGTTCCGCGTTCGAAATCTCTGGGCTTCGCCCCCGGGTCAGCGAAACCGGCACAAGCGCAAAGGAAAACATAATACTGATCGCAAGAAGGAACCTGATATCGGTTATGTCACCATATGACAGCAGAAGAGGACCGCCCGCGGTTCCGAATTTATACAGCAACATGTAGGTTGAAAGAACC
Source organism: Alphaproteobacteria bacterium (assembly GCA_963691885.1). Taxonomy (GTDB): domain Bacteria; phylum Pseudomonadota; class Alphaproteobacteria; order UBA8366; family Aestuariispiraceae. Next base: position 3,036,294 of record OY829843.1, on the reverse strand, counting down.
GACCCTCGCTGTTCCTGCGGTGTCCTCTCGCTGATCCAGCTTTCCGAAACTGTGATCAAGCCGGCAAAACAAAAACCCATAACAACGCGGACCGCACCCCACAGTATAGCATCAACAGCGAAGGTCAGGATGAGCGTACAAATCGCCATCCCGGCGGCGAGCACGGCAAATGTCCGGATATGCCCGACACCACGGATCAATTTTGGCGTATAGAGGCAGCCCAACAGAAACCCGACGGCGTGGCAGGTCGCAACAATACCGATACTGGTTGTTGGCAACCCTTCAGCATTCATACGAAGCGGTAACAAAATCATGAGAATTCCATTACCGGCTTGCAGTAAAACTGCTCCGAGGATAACCGTACCTACTGCTAAGAAAGAATGCATTGTGTTTTCGTTCAGAAAGGGGTCGGTCCGTTCTTCTTACGCCTCAAGTGCAGCGAGCGATACCCTTGGAAGGGCATCTATTTCGGATAGTTTGGAAACAGAGACCGTTGTTCCGGGAAACAGACACCCCTAATATCTGTTGAGGGGCCTTCATAGACTACAAATTCACGCGGGTTCGGCTTGCTGGGAAACGAACAAAGACAGTTGTTCCAACGCCCAAAGTGCTCTCCAATCGCAGCGTTCCCCCATGAAGTTCAATTAGCATCTTGCAGATTGCCAATCCCAACCCTGATCCATCCTGTGAACGGGTCAGGATATCCCCACCTTGTTCAAAGGGTTCCTGAACCTTCTCAATGTCCTCAGGTGCCATACCGGGCCCGTCATCTTTGACCGAAATCATGACGCAATTGTCTGGCTGAACGACGGCGAAGAGCTTTACCTCGTTATTGTCCGGGCTGAACTTCACAGCATTGGACAGGAGGTTGAGAACAATCTGGCGAAACCGCTGCGCATCGGCAAACAGTCTGAGGTCGGGACTGGGAATTGTGGTTTGAATGGTGATGCCTTTTCCACCAGCCATGTTGGACACCAATTTCACACATGTTTCGAGTTCGCGACCGACATCAAACTCTTCTTCCGCCAGGTCCAGGCTCCGGCTTTCTATGCGTGTCACATCGAGGATGTCACTCAAAAGCCGGTCGAGGATTTTCCCGCTGGAAAGAATATCATTGGCGTATTCCTGATATTTGGGGTTCCCGATCTTGCCAAATAGTTGTGAGGTCATCACTTCGGAATAGCCGATGATCGCGTTCAACGGCGTTCGCAATTCATGGCTCATATTGGCCAGAAAGTCCGTCTTTGCCCGGTTCGCGGCCCGCGCCTCATCCGCCAATTTTCGAAGGTCAGCGTTTGCATTGTCCAGATCGCGGGTTCGCATCTGAACATTCACCGCCAAGGAATCCGCGTTCTTGATCAATACAAAAACCGCGATTGCCAACCCCAGCAGCAAGACCACGCCAAATGCATAAATCCCGATCAACCAATAGGGCTGAACCCCGCCATCAACCTTTTCAAGCGGATAATAATTCAGGGACCAGGTTCGTCCGGCAAAGGAAATTGAACTTGTGAGCAAGGGCACTCGTGAGAGCGTCTCTGGATTATCCGTGTAGATGACCGCTGGTTCAGCGTCCGTCACATCGACAACGTTCAACTCTGCAAGACGCTTTCCCATGCCCTCCAGCGTCGCCTGAATCTCGGCGCCGGGCGTATAGCTTAACGCGACAAGCAAGGGCTTGTCCGCCTCTTCCGGCTGGTGCGTACACAAGCCAAGATCGGCGCTGTCCACTGCACCAATGAGGAGCAGGCTCAGATATGCAGTGGGGTCATCCTGCGACAGGGTCAGGGGTGGCGTCACCAGAACACGGTCCCCGTCCCTTGCTGCCTCTGCGGTTTTGAGGCGAACCGGACTGGTCGCCAGGTCATAGCCGACAATACCCCCTCTTCCCTGAGGCGACTCTGCATAGATGACCAGGGCATAAATTGTTCGCCCCTCGGCTGGTTCAAGAACTATTTCCTTATACCCCAGCGCCGTGCGGTCCGATTCTCGAGCCTGCAGTGCCGCGTTGACAGGGGCAAGATCATCTTCCGAGAGCATGGGCATGATCGCAACCGCGCGAAAATGGTCCGACCTCTCAAAAAGGGAACTTTCCTGCACAAAATTGGCAAACATGTTCTCTGACACGCTGTCGCTTGTGGAGAACAAGGCGGTGATATCGACAACGGATTGTTCAGCGCGATCGAGTTTTGCTTCAAGAATACTTTGGATGCGGAGAGTCTGAAGCTCAACATCGCGCACGAGGACGTATTGAAGGTCGCGGTAAACCCACAAGAAGAACAGGGTATAGAGCAACAACGATAGTGCCGTCGTGCCCAGTAATAGCAGCCGCATCACCAAAAGGCTAAGACGCACCAAAACCACCTTATCCGTGTATCATTGTGAATGATTAAATACTAAAAGGTTAATACGGGCAAACCCAAGCGCCTGGATTTGTTCTGCATCACCAAAAAATAAACAGGCCCCCAACCCAGAGGGTGGAGGCCTGCAAAACCTGGTCTTTTCGATGTCGATCAGGCGTTAATCTGAACATCAATCCCGTGGGTCGACAGCATTTCCATCAACTCACCGGTTTCAAACATTTCGCGGATGATGTCGCAGCCGCCAACGAATTCACCCTTCACATAGAGCTGTGGGATGGTCGGCCAGTTTGAGAATTCCTTGATACCCTGACGCAGGCCGTCATCTTCCAGCACATTGACGCCTTTGTATTTTACACCGAGGTGGTTGAGCACCTGTACAACAGCTGCAGAAAATCCACATTGCGGGAAGACTGGTGTGCCTTTCATAAACAGGACCACATCATTTGCCTTCACTTCACCATCAATCATTTCAATTGCGGCATTATCGCTCATCGCGCTTATCCTTTCTCAAAGGGTCCGGGCATCATCCACGAACCCGTAAATTCGATATTGGGCTCGTTATGGCCCAGATTGCAGCTGAAAGTCTAGACCTCTTCAGGCACAGCTGTTTGCAGCGCCAGGGCATGAAGTTCATTCCCCATGCGTCCCTGCAAGGCATTATAAACCATCTGGTGCTGCTGAACCCGGGTTTTTCCCTTGAAACTGCTGGACTTCACAAAAGCGGCATAGTGGTCGCCGTCCCCGCGCAGATCGTTGATCTGTACCTCGGCGTCGGGCAATGCATCCTTGATGAACTTTTCGATATCCCCGGCATTCATTGGCATCGACTATACCCCTTACCTGTTTAATCCATCCTGGATACAGGTCTAACTGCCAGACATAAATGTCGGCAACCACCCCTCATATCCCGTCTTCAACTCTTCTATTGATATGGGGCTCTCATCCCCGAAGATCAACATTTCCCCACCGGTTTTCCCAATCAAAGACAGGGTAACGCCAGCCTCATTCGCCGCCGCTTCCAGCGCTTCACCATCCGTGACCACGAGAATATACCGTGCCTGGTCTTCTCCAAAGGCAAAACCGAGAGGGGACGCATCGTCTGGCAGAGAAATTGTGGCACCGATCGAGCCCGCCATTGCCATCTCGGCCAATGCCACAGCCAGTCCCCCGTCCGAGACGTCATGACAGGTATCAAGCTGACCAGACGCGATTTGCCCCAAAATGAAGGCACCGTGTTTTGCTTCCAGTTCGACATCGACCGGGGGCGGCGTTCCCTCCTCGCGATCGTGAATTTCCCGCAGGTAAAGGCTTTGCCCCAGCCAACCCGTGGTTTCACCAAGCACATAAATTGATTGACCCGCGCCCTTGAACCCCAGTGCCGCCATCCTGGTGCTGTCTTGTAGCAAGCCCACACCGCCAATCACCGGCGTTGGCAGAATTGCTGTGCCCGCAGTCTCATTATAGAGCGAGACATTGCCGGAAACGACGGGAAAATCGAGTGCCCTGGACGCTTTGGTCATCCCTTTCACCGCGCCAACGAACTGTCCCATGATCCGGGGTCTTTCCGGATTCCCAAAGTTCATATTATTCGTAAGAGCAAGGGGTTTTGCCCCGGTCGCAACCATATTGCGCCAGCATTCGACGACCGCCTGCGCCCCACCGGTTTCCGGATCAGCAAAGACATAGCGTGGTGAGCAATCAACCGTCATGGCGAGCGCTTTGTTTGTGCCGGGTACCCGAACCACGGCCGCATCACCGCCCGGGATCTGCATCGTCTCTCCGCGCACATAATGATCATACTGTTCCCAGATCCAACGGCGGGAACTCAAATCCGGCGTCGCCAAAAGTCGGGAAAGCACCTCCGAGATTGTGCCCGTTTCCGGCACTGTCGCTGGGTCAAGCGCTGGCTGCGCCGGCGTCTCTTCCCAGGGGCGCTCATACATCGGACTGGCTTCAACCAGCGGCGACACAGGAATTTCGGCAACCGTGCTGCCATGCCAGGTCAGATGCAGACTGCCACTATCCGTGACCTCGCCAATCACGGCAAAATCCAGTTCCCATTTGTCAAAGATCGCCCTTGCCTGGTCTTCATGACCCGGTTTCAGGACCATCAGCATTCTTTCCTGGGACTCCGACAGCATCAATTCATAAGGAATCATGCCGGTTTCCCGCATTGGCACCTGTTCCAGATCAAGCCGAATTCCAACACCGCCCTTGTCAGCCATCTCGACAGACGAGGAGGTCAGGCCCGCTGCCCCCATATCCTGAATGGAAACAATCGCGTCCGTTGCCATCAATTCCAGACAGGCTTCCAGCAATAGCTTTTCCGTGAACGGGTCACCAACCTGAACCGTTGGTCGCTTTTCCTCTGTCGCTTCCGAAAACTCGGCTGAAGCCATCGTGGCACCGTGAATACCATCGCGACCGGTCTTTGAACCGACATAGACAACCGGGTTACCAATGCCGGACGCCTTCGACAGGAAAATACGATCAGCATCGGCCAATCCCACGGTCATCGCATTGACCAGACAATTGCCATTGTAGGACGGATGGAAATTCACCTCGCCCCCTACGGTGGGCACGCCCATGCAATTGCCATAGCCACCGATCCCGGACACAACGCCGTCGACAAGATGACGGGTCTTGGCATTCGACGGTTCACCAAAGCGCAAGGCATTGAGATTGGCGATGGGCCGCGCCCCCATGGTGAACACATCACGCATAATGCCGCCAACACCGGTTGCCGCCCCTTGATAGGGCTCAATGTAACTTGGATGGTTGTGGCTCTCTATTTTGAAAACTGCGGCCTGACCATCACCGATATCAACAACGCCCGCGTTTTCGCCGGGCCCCTGAATGACCTGCGCACCGGTCGTCGGCAAGGTCTTCAGCCAAACACGCGATGATTTGTAAGAGCAATGCTCGGACCACATGACCGAGAAGATGCCGAGTTCCGTGATATTCGGGGCGCGCCCCATAATGTCCAGGACTGTTTCGTATTCGCCCTCGGTCAAACCATGTTCGGCAACAATCTCTGGCGTAACAATGGTTTCGGTCGTTATCCCGCCACTCATTGGAGGCTCTCCACTACACTCTTGAACAGGCCTGTTCCATCGATCCGCCTCTGGGAAGGGTCCGTCGCGTTTTCTGGATGCGGCATCATGCCAAGGACGGTACCCGCGTCATTCAGGATACCGGCTATATTATTCCGTGAACCGTTGATATTGGCAGTCTCCGTGACAGATCCGTCTGCCTCTGCATACCGGAACAGAACCCGCCCTGTGTCTTCCAGGCGGGCCAGCGTGTCGTCATCTGCAAAATAGTTGCCCTCATTATGGGCAACAGGGACGTGGATTACATCGCCCTTCGTCATCGCGCTGGAGAAAAGAGTGTCATCCCGCTCCACCCGCAAACCAACCTGTTTGCAAAGGAATTTCAGCCCTGCATTCTGCATCAGGGCACCGGGCAGCAATCCGGTTTCCGTCAGAACCTGAAACCCGTTACAGACCCCCAATATGCGAACGCCTTTGGCCGCCCGTTCTGCGACAACACGCATGACCGGCGAGTTGCCAGCCATCGCCCCGCAGCGCAGATAATCCCCATATGAAAAGCCACCCGGAACGACAATCAAATCCAGGTCTGGCAACTCTGTATCACGATGCCAGACAAAGGACGGCCTAACGCCCGATGCCCTCTCCAGAGCATCCGCGATGTCCTTCTCACGATTCGTTCCTGGAAATACGATTATTGCAGCACGCATCAGCAATATTCCTTGCATGAAAGATCCCAATTTTAGCCAGATGCCGGGAATTGGCGGTCTGGCCAGCAAGGGATCACTCGATAATGGAAATGGCGTAGTCTTCGATCACCGGATTGGCGAGCAGCTTAGCGCACATCGCCTCAATCTGCGCCTGTGCCGCATCCACATCATCGCCTTCGAGATCGATTTCGATCAGCTTGCCCTGACGCACCTCATTCACGCCATCAAAGCCAAGGCCGCCCAAAGCATGCTCAATGGCCTTTCCCTGTGGGTCTAGGACACCTTTTTTGAGGGTGATGGTGACATTTGCCTTCATCGCCGGATCATCTCCTGGATAGCTAGAGTGACGTCGCCGAAACGGCGAAATCATGTGAAATTCTGACAAGGTGCATCGGGCTCAGCCCCGCCGCCCGTGTCTTATTGTGCCGATTCGCCGTCTCCGGGCGAGGCATTCGCGCCTTCTGCGCCCGCTTCGGGACTGTCTGATGGTGTCTGTAACTCGGTGAGATCGCCCTCGGGCAGAATACCCAGGCGACGTGCAACTTCCTGATAGGCTTCGGCCACGTTGCCGAGGTCCCGGCGGAACCGGTCCTTGTCCATCTTCTCGTTCGTGTTCACGTCCCAGAGGCGGCAATTATCCGGGCTGATTTCGTCGGCCAGAACCAGACGCATTTCGCCGTTCTCGTCATAAACCCGCCCGAATTCCAGCTTGAAATCGATCAGTTTCAACCCGATTGCAATGAACAAGCCGGAAAGGAAGTCATTAATACGCAGCGACATGGCAAGAATATCATCGATATCCTGCGGACTTGCCCAGCCGAAGGCGGTGATATGCTCTTCGGCAATGATGGGGTCGCCCAACTCATCCGACTTGTAGCAATACTCCACAATCGATCTTGGAAGCGCCGTTCCTTCCGGGATTCCCAAACGCTTTGACATCGATCCAGCTGCCACATTGCGAACAATGATCTCGACCGGGATGATCTCCACCTCCCGGACCAGTTGCTCGCGCATATTGATACGGCGGATAAAATGCGTCGGGATACCCAGATCCATGATCCTCAGCATCAGGAACTCGGAAATCCTGTTGTTCAGGACCCCTTTGCCGGTGATCTGTCCTTTTTTCTCGTTGTTGAACGCAGTCGCGTCATCCTTGAAATACTGGATAACCGTTCCGGGTTCTGTGCCGGCAAACAGGATCTTTGCCTTGCCCTCATAGAGCTTTCTGCCTCTGGCCATTGGGTCCTCTTCGACCGTGGGGGATTTCGCAGGTTCATCGGTCCAAACCGATGCGCTGTCATATACCAACAAAAGGCGTCTGTCACATTCTGCGAAGCACAAAACGCAAGAAATATGCGTATTTCCACCGCGCTTCCGATTGAAGTCACGACACCCGCACGCTATCTAACCCATACAAAGTGAAATTGGCCCGGAAACAGCCATGTAACACCGGTGACGCAGTCACCAAACTCGAAAGGAGACGACGATGAGCAGTGGTTTCGACGAACGCGAAAAAGGATTTGAAACCAAGTTCAGCCGCGACCAGGAATTCGAGTTCAAAGTGACCGCCCGCCGCAACAAACTGCTTGGCCTCTGGCTGGCGGAAAAATTCGGCATGAGCGGCGACGAAGCCGCCGAATACGCGGTCGAAGTTGTGAAGTCCGATTTTGAAGAGGCCGGTCACGAAGACGTGGTGCGCAAAGTCATGGGCGATATCGAGAGCCGGGGTGTGGATATTTCAGAGCATTTGCTGCGCACTGAGATGGACAAACTCATGGCAACGGCCCGCGAGCAGCTGGAATCGTAATTTCCAGACCTAACTTGTCTGCGTTGCCCTTTACCGCATATTAGCGTTTCAGGTACCCTCCTGGCAGAGTGTTCAGGTTAAGACACCGAGCAACAGTCTGGGGGATTGAGAGCGCTTACATGACGGTTCAGTTCAGCGAAAATCAGGCCCGCATCTATGATTACTGGATCTCTTTGCTTCCGGACCGTCGTGTTATGCGTGATGGACGGCCAGTAGATCCTGCATCACGCCCCGTCCCACGCTGGCAGGATTTTGACATTCTTGACATCCTGCCCCAAGCCTCTGCGCTGATCGTTACGGACATTATCGGCCCTGAAAAACAAATCCGGTTTCGACTGGTCGGCACCCAGATGGTGGAAGCCTGGGGATATGATTTTACAGGCCAGACGATAGATTTCGTGATGAAGGGCGAATACCGGGATTACATCGCCGGACTTCAGCATGAATGCGTCGAAACCCGTCTGCCTGTTTATTCCCATAGTCGATTTCAATGGGATTTGGGGCGCGCCGTCGACACAACCAGGTTGATGGTTCCTTTCATCAATACCGAAGTTTCTGAGACAGAGCCGTCCATGGTTCTCGTCTGCCAGGATTTTGACCATGGCAAGACAGGCCCTGAAGAAGCCATTTCCCAGCGTATTGATGAATCCGAGTTTCTTGAAATAGAGCGAGCCCTGATCGATCAATAATTCAGGGCGGGTGGTAATTCTGGATCAGCTTGGTTCTTGGGGCACGTCAGCGAGGCTGGGTAGCTCTTCCTCCCCTGCCTCCAATGCATTCTGTTCCACGGCAATGGAAACCGCGATCGCTGCCAAACCAGCGGCACGCGCCGGGGGATGTTCGATTTCCCGGGCAGCCCGAATGGCCAGATCAGTCTCACCAATCCTGGAAGCTGCAACAGCAACCCGTTTCAAAGACCGGAACCTTGGGGCGGTAAAATCCCCCGCTGGCGTGCGGGCGTTTAACATGTCCTCGTCCGGTTCAGGTATCCGGGCGGCGGTATCAAACGCAGAGAGAACATCCCCGATCGCGATCTGGGCCTCAACAATACTTTCCAGAATTTTCGGAAATTTCGCGGCCCGCCTGTTGAGCCAGGCATTTCGCCAGGCACTGCTCAATGTCCGGTTTGCCCGTTCGGTCTCGCCGCGCAGCGCTTCAGCTGTCGCCAGTCGCGCCATCACATCAACACGCGTTAGCTCATCTTCAATCAGATCCGCGAGCTTGCGAATCTCGGAAAACACAAAGGGATCGTTCTGTCGGTCACCATAAGCCATTTGCGTGGCAAGAATGATCCGGGATGCATCCGGTACATAATCTGGAAAGGGGTCAAAACCGGTTTCTTCAAATGCCCTGGCGATCAGGGCCTCGGCCTCTGGCTTGTTTCCGGCACGAGCCACGACCTCTGCCACCCGGCCAAAGATCTGGGCACGCATGCCAATGAACGGGATGTAATCCACCAGGACCAGCGCGGCATCGGCTTTACCCTGTTTCAACAGCTCGTCCGCCATGCCGAGAAGGGCCTCGCTCTGCAAGCGCCTGTCTGAAATAGCGCCCGCCGCATTGAACGCATCGGCATAGCGTTCCACCCGAACCTGCTCACGGATCATATAGGCTATGGCGCGGGCGCGCTCGACATCATCATCGATCCCCGGTGTCGCCTCGCGGGCAAGGGTGAAAAGGGGAACCGCTGTATCCAGGTTTCCCCGATCACCAAGGGCACGTGCAACAGAGCTGAGCGCCCGAACCTGATGGGTACCCCGCTCGACCAGCCGGACGACCTCCATCGCTTCTTCCAATTGGTTCGCCCCGATCATTGAGGCCGAAAGGACAGCATAACTCTCGTTCCGCCCATCACGGGCACCATCGCTTATCAGTTTCCGGGCATGTCGAAAGCTTTCCTGCGCACCTGGCTGGTCCTCTAATTCCGCCTGGGCGTCCCCCAGCGCGATGATCAGACGCGCGGTTTCCTGTGAGGTATCGGTGATTGTCTTGGCCTCTTCAAAGGCCGCCCGCAGAACGGTCTTCGCTGCTTCAACGGATGCCCTGTTGCCATTTCCACTCTCAAAAGACGCGGAAGCGGCCTGCTGCAAGGCGGCCACCCGACCCGTCGCGATCGGGATCAATCGCGCGGTTTCAATGGCGGTGTCCAGCTGGTTTAAGCCAGCCTGCTTGATCGCGAGACGCCGCAACAGGTCAGCCCCGCCAATACTGATATCCTCTCGGGCTACACGGGCGACCGCCTGGGCGTAATAGTCCAGTGCCGAATCCTTGTCGCCCTGATCGTTTTGATAGTCACCCAGTGCCGCGAGGGAGCGGCCATTCCACAGATTGTCTTCGATCCGACGTACTTCGTTCAAGGCGCCGGGCAAATCACCACGCGCCAGCAAAGCACGAACAATGCCATTCAACGCCTGTCCCTGTTCGTCTGGTGTTTCCAGCGCAAGCGCCACAAAGCGCAGGGTGATGAACGGGTCACTCAGGACACGGCGGGTGACTTCGTCAACTTCGTTGGCGAGTGTTTGAGGTGCACCCCCTGCATCAGATTGTGCGTAACCAATTGACGGCAAGGCAACGGCACCGCCAAGGACCACGGCTGTGAAGACACCTCGGAGGTGACCCCACCAGGCTGATCTGGAAACGACCCTCTTAAGACCCGAAAACCCGGGCAAAGATCGCGTCAACACGCTTGGTGTGATAATCGAGATCAAACAATCCATGAATCTCATCTTTGCTCAAATGCCGCAGAATGTCTTCGTCTTCAAGCAACAGCTTAGCAAAAGGCATGCCTTTCGACCAACTTTCCATCGCATTGCGCTGAACAAGCTTATACGCATCTTCACGTGATGCGCCTGCCTGGGTCAAGGCGAGGAGAACCCGTTGGGAATTATGCAAACCGCCCAGGCTTTCCATGTTCTCCATCATCCGTTCTGGATACACCATCATATTTTCGACCATTCCGGCCAGACGATGAAGGGCAAAATCGAGCGTCACGGTCGCATCCGGACCAATCATCCGCTCAACGGAGGAGTGGGAGATATCCCGTTCATGCCATAGTGTGACGTTTTCCATTGCGGGAATGACAGCGCTTCTGACGATCCTGGCCAGACCCGTCAGATTTTCGCTGAGCACGGGATTGCGTTTATGCGGCATCGCGCTGGACCCTTTTTGCCCTTTGGCAAAGAACTCCTCCCCTTCCCGCAATTCTGTCCGCTGCAGGTGTCGGACCTCGGTCGCGATATTTTCGATTGAGGACGCAATAACACCAAGTGTCGCAAAGAACATGGCGTGGCGGTCGCGCGGGATAACCTGCGTCGAGAGTGGTTCCGGTCTGAGCCCAAGCTGGTTCGCTACGTGAACCTCAACCTCTGGATCGATATTGGCGAACGTCCCGACAGCGCCGGAAATCGCGCAGGTCGCGATCTCTTCCCGGGCGGCCAACAAGCGTTGCCGGCCGCGGTCGAATTCAGCGAAATGCTTGGCCAGTTTCAAGCCGAATGTCACAGGTTCCGCGTGGATCCCGTGGCTGCGCCCGATTGTAACCGTAAACTTATGGGTCATCGCCTGTTGCTTCAAAGCCGCGAGGACCCGATCCATGCCTTTCAACAATAGATCGGTTGCCTGAACCAACTGCAGGTTAAAGCAGGTGTCCAGTACATCCGAGGACGTCATACCCTGGTGAACGAAGCGTGACATCTCGCCAACATGTTCGGCCAGCTCCGTTGTAAAAGCGATCACGTCATGGCGGGTTTCCCGTTCGATTGCATCGATCCGCTCAATCCTTTCCGGCGTGTAGGGCTTGTCCCCGCCATTCCAGACGGCTTTTGCTGCTTCCTCGGGAATCACCCCCAGTTTCGCCTGCGCATCACAGGCATGGGCCTCTATCAGGAACCAGAGCCGGAATTTGTTTGCGGGATCCCAGATTTCGGTCATTTCGGGGCGGGAATAGCGCGGGATCATGTGCGAATACCTTATAAATCAGTTCACCAGTTTCGAGAGCGCGGGTTATGCCACTATTGCGGTGAATTGGCAAAACCGGTAATCATCCAACCGTGACAAATCCGGAGATCGGGAGTTCAGACCATGGAATTGCAATTTATTGAAGAGCGACGTGACCTTGCAGCGGCGTTACGCTGGGCGGCCCGTTACGAGTTGCATGAGGGCATCTGCAATCATTTCAGCCTGCAGGTCGGCGATGATCTCTATCTGATCAATCCCTGGGAAGTGCATTGGTCGCAGATGAAAGCAAGCGACCTTCTGCTGATCAACGGCGCCGGTGACGTTCTGGAGGGGACGCGCACGGTCGAGGACACAGCATTTTATATTCACAGGGCCATGCATCGGACCTGCCCGCATGCAACGGCGATCCTCCACACCCATATGCCCTATGCCACAGCGATCACATCGCTCGAGGGCGGACGGTTGGAGATGATCAATCAGAACGCGCTGCGTTATTATGACAGGATCGCTTATGACGACGACTATAACGGGCTCGGTGATACTGAAGATGAGGGCATGCGAATGGCCTCAAAACTCGGCAACAACTCTACCCTGATGATGGCCAATCATGGGATCGTCTGCTCTGGCCCGACCATCGGGATCGCCTTCGACGATCTCTATTATCTGGAACGCGCCGCCAAGAATCAGGTGCTGGCAAGCCAGATGGGTAAGCCGCTGAAGACGGTCAGCGATGAGGTTGCGAAGAAAACATGCCAGTCAATTCTTCGCCAACAGGAAGAATACGCAACCAGCCACTGGAAAGTGCTGCGCGATATCCTGACCAAGGAAGAACCGGACTATCTGATTTAAGGGCAGCGCCCCCGGTTCAGTTCTTTCGCGGCACGTCATCCGGGAAATATTTGAAAAGGCTGATCAGCGGGTTTGGTGCCGCTTGCCCAAGCCCGCAGATTGAGGCGTCCAGCATTGTGGTGGACAATTCCTCCAGCAACGCCACGTCCCATTGTGGCTCGCTCATCAGTTTGACGGCCTTTTCTGTGCCCGCCCGGCAAGGCGTGCATTGCCCACAGCTTTCATCTTCAAAGAACTTCATCAGGTTCAGCGCGGCCTCGGGGATATCATCCTTGTCGGACATGATCACAATGGCAGCTGAACCGATGAAACAGCCATAGGGTTGCAACGTGTCGAAATCGAGCGGGATATTCGCCATGCTGGCCGGCAGGATCCCGCCGGAAGCGCCGCCCGGAAGATAGGCTTTCAACACGTGACCTTCTTCCATGCCACCACAATATTCCTCAATCAACTCATCGAGGGTAATACCCGCGGGGGCCAGTTTCACACCCGGTTCCTTGACCCGACCTGAGACAGAAAAAGACCGCAAGCCCTGACGGTCATTGCGACCATGGCCCTTGAACCAGTCGGGACCGTTTTTCAGGATTTCAGGAATCCAGTGCAGGGTTTCAACATTGTTGACCAGTGTCGGGCGACCGAAAAGTCCCACTTGCGCCACGAAAGGCGGTCGATGACGCGGCAAACCGCGTTTTCCTTCGATCGACCCGATCATCGCGGATTCTTCACCACAGATATAGGCACCGGCACCGCGACGCAGATGAATGCGCGTGTGATCGGAAAGACCCGCCTTCTCAACAGCCGCAATCTCTGTCTTCAACAGCGCGATCACGTCCGGGTATTCATCGCGCATGTAGAGATAGACGTCTGTCGCCTCAACCACCCAGGCCGCAATCAGCATGCCTTCAAGGAATTTATGGGGTTCGCGGGTCAGGTAATGATGATCCTTGATCGTACCCGGCTCGCCCTCATCCCCGTTTACGGCCATAAGCCGGGGGCCTTCCTCTTTGCGGACCAGCGCCCATTTCAGCCCGGTTTTGAACCCGGCGCCGCCAAGACCGCGCAGACCGGAATCTTCCACCTGTTTGGCAATATCAAGCGGCTGACTCTTTCCGGCAAGGCAGTCCTTAAGGATGTTGTAGCCACCTGTTTGCACATATTCATCGAATGTCTGATAGGCGGGCATAACAGGATGATGATCGTCCGATTGGACTGCGGATACCAGCTCTGGCAGGGTCAGCTCGGTCACGTGGCGATGTCCAACCTCGGCAACCGGCGCCTGATGACACCGTCCCATACATGGCGCGCGCAACACGCGGACATCCGAACCAAGGGCAGCTGGCGCATCCCGCAAAATGTCTTCCGCCCCATTAAGGGCGCAGCTCAAGGAATCGCAGACCCGCACGGTAACGGGGGGCGGTGCGACCTCCCCTTCCATGACGAGATCGAAATGGGCATAGAATGTTGCCACCTCAAAGATCTCTGCCTGGGGAATGTTCATAATTGTTGCCAGGGCGTGCAGATGCCGGGCGGCCAAATGCCCGTACTGATCCTGAACCAGATGCAGGTACTCGATCAAAAGGTCCCTCTGAACAGGCATATCGCCCAGCAGGTTCCGGATCTCTGTAACCGCTGTTTCATCGATCTGACGGCCCTTTGAATGGGGCGTCGCATTGCGCCGTCCAAATCCCGGATTTCTGAAGCGCAAGGGAGCTTTTTGATCCCCGGCGTCGGCGCGTGTCTCACTCATAATCAACCATTCCCAAAAAAGTCAGATCAGATGGATGGAGATCGCGCAGACACGATACACCAAAATCCCGGCTAAATTCCCATATTCTCCGATACAGGCTCTGCCCTCAACGTCATGTTATGCCGGACTTGCGACCAGCGGCACCACAGAAACGTCAATCGTGAGTTTTCCGGCATCTTCAAAATTGACGGTCACCCTGGACCCGACGACCGATTGTACCTGACCCAACCCCCAATCTGGCTGGGCAGGGTTGGTCACGAAACTGCCGGGTGACAGGCTGAACCCTGCTTCCATCCGGGAGGTCGCTGATCGGTCCCCGCCGAAACCACCAAAATCATCTGCCATTTGAATTCGACCCTTATGAAAATACTTTATTAATAACCTGCACCGTATCTTGCGAAGATGATCCAATCGCGGGTTCTTTGTGTTTAATATCATGGGTAAAGGGTGCGACAATGGCAATGACCACACAGATAACTGAAGTTCTGATGTCAAGGCTGTGCCACGAGTTGGTCGGCCCTGTCGGTGCCGTCGCGAATGGCATCGAATTCATGATCGAAATGGAAGAAGACGAAGGCGACACAGGTGACGCGGTTCAGCTGGTGTCTGACAGCGCGACCCGAGCGGCCAGCCGCTTGCAATTCTATCGCCTCGCCTATGGAAATGCCGGTCGGGTTACGGAAAGTTTCGTTGCCTTTCACGAGGCTGCAACCGACTTCTTAAAAGAGACACGGGTCACACTGGATTGGTCCGAACCCTTGAATGGCGGTCTCCTGACGAAACCGGCGGGTGGCAAGATTGCGCTGATCGCGATCGAAATTCTGGCCCGCGGTCTGTCCCGCGGTGGCACGCTCACCATTGAGATCGGCCGCGATGAAACCGTATTCCAGGCGGTGGGTGAGCGGATGAACCTTCAAGGCGAAGCGAGGGATGTGCTGGTTTCGCCAGATGCCGGCACAGAGATCAACGCACACACCGTTCACTGCAAATATTTAATGGTTCTGATAGAGGACGCCGGATTGAACCTGACGCTCAATGAAAAGGATGACCAACTCGATCTGGTTCTGCGTTGATCCAAGCACAAGCACGCATTCGGCGCCGCAAATCCGTAAAATGACGTAAGAGCTTTATTTATTTAGAACTTTCCAATACAAATTCGGTATCCAGATATGGTGGCTCTGAAGATTCCTTAAATTTCAGGCCGCTTTATTTAGGAGTTTGTTAATAGATGAAACGGTAATATGCGACGCAAATTGGCGGTCTAATAGGACCGTGGTTCGTAAATGATAGGGAAACCGGCACAATACGCCGCCCAACGGGAGTTAACGGGATGGATGATCTCTTAAGCGAATTTCTCACTGAAACGACTGAAAGCATGGACACGCTCGATGTCGAATTGGTGAAGCTTGAACAAAACCCCAATGATCAGGCCATCTTGTCCAATATATTCCGGTTGGTGCACACGATTAAAGGAACCTGTGGCTTCCTCGGGCTGCCCAGACTGGAATCTGTCGCTCATGCCTCTGAAAACGTTCTGGGCAAGGTTCGTGATAGTGAACTGGTCGTCACCGAAGACACCGTTTCCCTGGTGCTGGAATCTCTCGATCGTATCAAGCTGATCCTGGGTGAACTGGAAGCGACCGAAGCCGAACCGGATGGCGACGATAGCGACCTTATTTCCCGCCTCAACCATTTGGCTGACACGGGTGAGGTTCCGGGTGCCAGCCCCGCCGCCGATGATGCGCCCCCTGCGACCAAAGACGCTGAAGACCTTGAAGCCGTCGAAGCAATGATGTCGGAAATGGTGGAGGAAGAACCTGCCGCCGCCCCGGCCAAATTGGTAGGCGCCGCTGCCCTTGATGCAATGAATGACAGCGACGAGGTCGCACGCGATTCTGATGAGTTGCAGCGCGCTTTTGACGAGGCTGTTTACGAAGGCCCGGGCAATCCGTTCGGTGTTGCCGGCGACAAATCCAAACAAGCTGCAGAAACACCGGCAGAGGAACCCGCCCCTGAAGAAGCCGCACCGCCAGCCGCGGCGGCCTCAGTTCCCGCCAAAGCAAAAGAGACCGCACCAGCGAAGAAAGCGGGCGGTGATGGCGATGGAAAAGCGGTTGCCAAGAACGAAGGCGGCGGGGGTGGCGGCGTTGCGCAGACAATCCGCGTCAACGTTGACCTGCTTGAAAACCTGATGACCATGGTCTCCGAACTGGTTCTGACCAGAAACCAGTTGCTGCAAATCCTGCGCAACCAGGGTGACAGCGATTTCGGCGCGCCATTGCAGCGTCTGTCCCATGTGACGACCGAACTGCAGGAAGGGGTTATGAAGACCCGCATGCAGCCCATCGGCAACGCCTGGGCAAAGCTGCCTCGGATCATTCGCGACCTGTCCATTGAATTGAACAAGAAAATCGACCTGCAGATGATCGGTGCGGATACCGAACTTGATCGTCAGGTTCTGGATATCATCAAAGACCCACTGACCCATATGGTCAGAAACTCTGCCGACCACGGTGTTGAAGAGCCCGAAGACCGGCTCGCAGCTGGGAAATCAGAGACGGGTACCATTACGCTGAACGCCTATCATGAGGGCGGCCATATCCACATTGTTATTCAGGATGATGGTAAAGGCCTGAATATGGAGCGTATCCGCGAAAAGGCGATCCAGAACAACCTGATGAGCGAAGCGGATCTGGACTCCATGACGGATCACCAGATCCAGCAGTTGATCTTTGCGCCCGGCTTCTCAACAGCGGCCGCTGTGACCAGTGTTTCCGGTCGTGGCGTTGGCATGGATGTGGTCAAGACAAATATCGACAAGATCGGCGGCACCGTCGAACTGAAATCGATTGAAAGCAAGGGCACGACCTTCCTGATCAAGATCCCGCTGACCCTGGCCATCGTTTCGGCGCTGATTGTCGAATGTGCCGAAGAACGGTTTGCCATTCCGCAAATCTCGGTTGTTGAGCTGGTTCGGGCTTCCAACAACTCAGAGCACAAGATTGAAGAAATCCACGAAACTCCGGTTCTTCGTCTCCGCGATCGTCTGTTGCCGCTGGTGTCCATGCGCCGCCTGCTTAATGCAAATGAAGTCGTCACCGAGACCATTTCCGACGAAAACTTCATCGTGGTTGCGCAGGTCGGTACATATTCCTTCGGAATTATCGTCGACAAGATCTATGACGCAGAGGAAATCGTCGTCAAACCGACATCTACTCTGCTTCGAAACATCTCGATCTTCTCTGGCAACACGATCCTGGGTGACGGTAGTGTCATCATGATCCTAGATCCGAACGGCATCGCCCAGACAACCAGTGAAATCGCGTCTGGCGATCAGGCCCAACAGGATCAGGCCCAGTTGCAGTTCAAATCTGAGGAGGATCGTGTGGCACTGCTTCTGTTCCGCGCCGGCGACCAGGCACCGAAAGCGGTTCCACTTGGCTTGGTGGCCCGTCTGGAAGAGATCGATTTCGACAAGGTCGAATACACGAATGGCCAGGCGATGGTGCAGTATCGCGGCACATTGATGCCACTGGTACCCATCAATGATCAGTTCACCTTCCCCGAGACCGGCAAGAAACCGACCCTCGTCTTCTCCGACCGCGAACGGACAATGGGTTTGGTGGTCGATGAAATTCTGGACATTGTCGAAGATCGTCTGTCGGTCGAGCACAGCAGTGCCAGAGAGGGTATGATCGGCAGCGCCATCATCGCAGAAAAAGCAACCGAGATTATCGATACCGGCTATTACCTGACCCAGGCGTTCAGCGACTGGTTTGGTGTCGAAGACGAAGGCGAAATCACCAATACAGGGTCGGCAAGACGTCGGTTGCTGCTGGTTGATGACAGCGCTTTTTTCCGCAATCTCCTGACCCCGATCCTGTCCGTTGCCGGCTATTCCGTCACTGCGGTGGACAGCGCGACGGAGGCTTTGTCAATGATGACCAGGGGCGATCAGTTCGACGGGATTGTCAGCGATATCGAAATGCCGGAAATGAACGGTTTCGAGTTCGTGGAAACTGTCCGCGACGGGTCAAAATGGGCAAATCTTCCCATCATCGCCATGTCGTCTCACACAACGCCGGCTGCACTCGAACGCGGCCATGAGGTAGGCTTCACGGATTATGTTGCAAAACATGACCGCGACGGTCTGTTGCAGACCCTGAACGAGACGTTTGGACGCCTTTAATCCTATTCCCCCGGTTTTCAAAAACCGGGGGATATTTGGTTGAGCAGCAATTTCTCGATTAGTGTCTTCTACTCTTGCGAAGTTACCTGCGCCGCCATAGTTTTGAGTATCAGACATTCACCTGTCCAAACCTCGGGAGTGAGGGGCTATGAAATCCTGCCTGGTAGTCGATGATTCGCGTGTAATCCGGATGGTCGCCCGAAAGATCCTGGAAGAGCTGAATTTTCAGGTCATTGAAGCTGAAGACGGCAAGGTTGCCCTGGACGAATGCGAACGCAAGCTGCCAGACGCGGTGCTTCTGGACTGGAACATGCCTGTTATGGATGGTTTGGAGTTCCTGAAAGCTTTGCGTCAGTTGCCCGGCAACGAAGCAGTCAAGGTCGTGTTCTGCACAACCGAAAACGATATGAAGCACATCCAGGAAGCCATATCGTCGGGTGCGGATGAGTATATCATGAAGCCCTTTGACAGCGAGATCATCCAGGGAAAGTTTCTGCAGGTCGGCCTGCTTTGATAAACCAGCGTTCGGAAACAAGAAGACCCGCTTTTGGGACAGACGCCGCGGGTGACCCGATCCGGGTCATGGTTGTCGACGACGCGCTCGTCATCCGCGGGATGCTGAGCAAGATGGTCGAACAAACCGACGGCATGGAGGTTGTAGCCTCCGTCGGTGATGGGGAAAGGGCTCTACGCTCCCTCGAGCGGCATGATGTTGATGTCGTCATTCTGGACATTGAAATGCCCCGCATGGACGGTCTTACAGCCTTGCCCAAGATCATTGAGGCTACGCCGGGGATCCAGGTCCTCATGGCCTCTACCCTCACCTTACGCAATGCCGAAATTTCCATGAAGGCGATGAGTCTCGGCGCGTCAGACTATATTCCTAAACCCTCTTCAAGTGGTGAGTTGCGGAACGCTGATGACTTCCGTCAGGACTTGATCCGTAAGGTTCAGACACTGGGTCGCACGGCGCGACGCCAGAAGCGCATCAAAGCGCGCGAAAAATCTGGGGCACCCGCCGCAGCCTCCGGTTTTCGAGCCAGCGGCGGCAGTCGCACCGCATCTGCGCCAAGCCCTGCGAGCTCAGCCTCCGGCGGTGGTTTTTCGCTGCGGCCAATGGCCCGGATCAAACCGGACATTATCGCAATCGGCAGTTCAACCGGTGGACCACAGGCCCTCTTCAAAGTTCTGAAAGGGATCGGGGCAGACGCCAAACAGCCGATCATCATTACACAGCATATGCCACCGACCTTCACCACGATCCTTGCCGAACATATCGAGAAGGCCTGTGGCCGTCCGACATCCGAGGCAACGGACGGTATGGTGATAGAGCCGGGCAAGATCTATGTGGCGCCAGGTGATTTTCACATGCAGGTGGAAAGCAAGGCGGTCTCGAAGGTTCTAAGACTCAATCAGGACCCGCCAGAAAATTTTTGCAGACCGGCTGTCGATCCAATGATGCGCAGCGTCGTACAGAGTTATGGAAAAAACGTCCTGGCTGTCATTCTGACCGGCATGGGATCCGACGGCAAAAATGGTTGTGAAGGCGTTGTCGCGGCCGGTGGAATTGTTTTGGTACAAGACGAACAAACGTCGGTTGTTTGGGGCATGCCCGGTGCCGCCGCAAAGGCAGGTGTCTGTTCTGCAGTCATGCCTGTTGACGCGATAGGGCCAGAAATTGCCAGAGTAGCATCAGGGGGTGCGCTATGAGGGTCGAAGATTTCGATCTCTTGGCCAAGACCGTAAAGGATCGGTCCGGTCTGATATTGTCAAAGGACAAGTCGTATTTGCTGGAAACCCGGTTGATGCCTGTTGCCCGGCGCCATGGTTTTAAAGGCCTCGAAGAACTCTCGGACAGCGTCAGAAAACAGAACAAGGCCGTTATCGACGACATCACAGAGGCGATGACGACGAATGAGTCTTTGTTTTTCCGAGATACCAAACCGTTCGATCAATTCAAATCAGCCGTCATTCCAGGCATGATGGCTGCCCGTGGTGCACAGAACAAAGTACGGATCTGGAGCGCGGCCTGTTCCAGCGGGCAAGAGGCCTATTCCCTTGGCATGATCGTTAAGGAAGAAGCTGCCAAGGTCCGAGATTTTAAATTTGAAATCATTGGCACCGACATCTCACCGGAAATGGTGAACAAGGCAAAGGCTGGTGTCTATACCCAGTTCGAAGTCCAGCGCGGATTGCCGATCACCCTGCTTATCAAGTATTTCCGCCAGGAAGGCGACAAATGGCAGTTGACGCCGGAAATCCGGTCCATGGTTCAATACAGCACCTTCAACCTGCTGGAGTCCCCTGCCAGCCTTGGCAAATTCGACATCGTTTATTGTCGAAACGTCCTGATCTATTTTGATCAGGAAACCAAGGGCAAGGTCCTTAACGCCATTGCCGATCAAATGCCTGATGACGGGATCCTGTATCTTGGCGGGGCGGAGACGGTGCTTGGCATAACAGACCGTTTTGTGCCGGTTTCCGGGTATCGCGGGATGTATCAGATAAAGGGTGGGACACCCGCTATCGTTCCCGCATAAAAAAACGGCGCGATCAACGCCGCGCCATTATTTGAATTTCAGCTTTATACCCCGATCAACCGGTCATTTTGGCCTCTACCGGCTCGCGCAGGACATATCCACGCCCCCAGACAGTCTCGATGAAATTGTGACCGCCAGTTGCGTTGGACAATTTTTTGCGCAGTTTGCAGACGAACACATCGATGATCTTCGCTTCCGGCTCGTCCATCCCGCCATACAGATGGTTCAGGAACATCTCTTTCGTCAGCGTGGTCCCTTTGCGAAGCGCGAGCAATTCAAGTATGCCATACTCTTTACCCGTCAGATGGATCGGCGCACCATCCACGTCTGCTGATTTCGCATCGAGATGCACCGTCAGTGGTCCACATTGAATGTTGGATTTTGAATGACCCTTTGAGCGCCGGATAACAGCCTGCACACGGGCCAGCAATTCACGCCGGTCAAACGGCTTGGTCAGATAATCATCCGCGCCAAATCCCAGACCTTTCAGCTTGTGATCTAACTCGGACAAGCCAGACAGGATCAGGATCGGTGTTTCTACGCGGCTGTCCCGCAGACGCCGCAAAACTTCATACCCGTCAATATCGGGCAACATAATGTCCAGAATAATCAGGTCATACTCATAAATTCTGCCAATTTCGAGTCCGTCTTCACCATACTCGGTACAATCAATTACATAACCTTCGCTCTGCAGCATCATTTCGATGCTACTCGCCGTGGATGCATCATCCTCGACAATCAAAATACGCATTGTTTCAATCCTCCATTACCCGCTGCAAATAGGCAGCCCGCGACACATAGCCGAACTTGAATAACAGCATCCTAATTTACCAACCCTATCCAAAAGGTTAACGCGTTGTCCAAAACCTTACCAGCCTTGGGATTTCGATAAACAACTAAAAATTTTATGCTTTCAAAAAAATCATCAAATTACTAATTTACGTAGCGAATTGAGGGTTTTAGCTATATTATACTCGTTAATATGTCTTATGGATCTATCACTCCGCGCCCTGAAAAAAGCACCAGTGTCCAATGACTGACGGTCTAAAACACGTATATGCAGAGCTGGAGCGCCTCTCAGACATTCGTATTCATGGCAAAGTTATTGCCATTCAGGGAATGCTGGTGGAAATCGGCGGGGTCTCCAATTACCTCTCAATCGGCGATCGGTGCGAACTGATCGGTCGCGGCGGGCATCGTGTCCGGTGCGAGATTATCGGGTTTCGCGATGGCGGCGCGCTGGCTATGCCCTACGGTGCTCTGGAAGGCGTCGGTTTGGGGTCCCGCGCTGAAATCATCAATTCGCAACCGGTGATCCGCCCTCATGCCTCTTGGTTAGGCCGTGTTATCAATGCATTTGGGGAACCCATAGATGGCGGCCCTCCCCTGACCCAGGGGGACCGCCCCTGTGCGATCCGGGCCAAGCCCCCACCCGCGCATACGCGAAACCGTCTGGGCGACAAGATCGATCTTGGGGTCCGGTGCCTGAACACTTTCACCACCTGCTGCCGGGGACAGCGGATGGGCATTTTTGCGGGGTCCGGTGTCGGCAAATCTATTCTAATGGCCATGATGGCGCGCTTCACCAATGCCGAGGTGATCGTGATCGGGCTGGTCGGGGAACGCGGGCGAGAGGTTCAGGAATTCATTCAGGACGAGTTGGGGCCGGAGGGTCTGGCCCGCAGTGTCGTCATCGTCGCTACCTCCGACGAATCTGCCCTTATGCGCCGCGAAGCGGCATACATGACCCTTGCTGTTGCGGAATATTGGCGGGATCTCGGGCATGATGTTCTCTGCCTGATGGATTCGGTAACCCGTTTTGCCATGGCCCAGCGTGAGATCGGGCTCAGCGCGGGAGAGCCGCCGGCGAGTAAAGGCTACACACCTACGGTTTTCTCGGAACTTCCCCGCCTGCTGGAAAGGGCCGGACCGGGCAGCGGCCAGGGCAGCATCACCGGATTGTTCACCGTTCTGGTTGAAGGGGACGACCATAACGAACCGATATCGGACGCAGTACGCGGCATTCTCGACGGGCACATTGTCCTTGATCGCACCATCGCACACAGAAACCGTTATCCGGCTGTAAACATCCTGCGGTCGGTTTCCCGCGCGATGCCAAACTGCAATACCGATCTGGAAAACGAGATCGTTAACAATGCCCGCGGCCTTATGGCTGCCTATGACGATATGGCCGAACTGATCCGGCTGGGTGCCTATCGGACCGGGTCGGACCCCCAGGTGGATAGAGCCATTCACTATTACCCGGCGCTTGAGAGTTTCATTTCGCAAACAAGGGATGAGCACGCGACCCTGGAATCTGGCTATCAACAACTTGCCGCTGTTCTCGACCCAGGGCAGGTAGAAGACGGCAACGCGGCACCAGCAACACCTGACGATCCAAAACCGGATCAACCCGTGCCACCAGAGCCGGGCGCGTTCTAGGTCATTTAGATGAAGGCCGTCGATACCCTCATTCGTCTTGCAAAGTCCGAAGTCGATGCCGCGCAACGGGCACTATCTGACCTGTTAAAGATTGAAGAAACGATCGATCAGGCCCTGATAGACCTGGCAGACGAAGTCCAGAACGAAGCCGCGTTCGCCGCCAACAACCCCGACATCAACCGTAATTTTGCCGCCTATTCCCGGCGTATGGCGGACAAAAAAGCGCTTCTTCAGGAACAACGCGACGGCCTGCAACCGATGATCGCCCAAGCCCGCGAAAAACTAGCGGAGTGTTTCGAAGAACAGAAGAAATACGAGATCACCCTGGAACGCCAGCGGGAAGAAGAACAGCGCGAAGCCGACAAACGCGAGCAGCAGGAGCTTGATGAAATAGCGCTTCGCGCCAACCAGCCAACCCGACGCTAATTGACCTTATTGAGTGTCCTGCTCTCAGGATTTAGGAATCACATTCCGGTCCTGAAACTCGCGGAAGATCTGGAAGAACATGTCTTCACTGTCCAGGCAATCATGGAACCCCGCCTGACGGATCTTGATCGTCGAAGTCATGACATCCCAATCCGTGCCAAAGACGTAATCCGCAAATGGCCAGGCGGCGATGTCCTTATAGGGAATCGGTTCAAGGCCCTGTTTTTCAACAATCGCGTTCCATACCAGTTCCTTGTCAGCCATAAAATCGGTCAAAGAAATCGTCTGTACATCATCCATCGGCATGTCAAAGAACTCGGCGAATTTCGGCCAGACATTTTTCCACCGGAAGAAGTCGGTGTTGGTAATGTTGAAAACCTCATTTGCTGCTGTGCCATGGGCATTCAACGCACACCACTCCATCGATTTCGCCAGCAGCATCGAATCTGTGACCTGATACACCGCCTCATACGCCCCGCGTTTTCCGGGGAAGCGAAGCGGCAAGCCAAGTTCCTTGGAAATGGCCGCGTAAACCGCAATGCAGGTCGTGATGTTCATCGGGTTGCCCAAGGCAAAGCCACAAACGGTTTGAGGGCGCGTCGCCGACCATGTCCAGGCTTTACCCTTTTGGGCATTCCGCAACCAGTTTTCCTGATCCCAATAGAAATTGGGCAGCATATGGGGCGGGTCAGTCTCTTTAGCCGGATTCTTGAAAGGCCCCAGATGGGACCCGTAAATTTTGTTTCCCTGAACCAGATGGACATGCGAGAGATTTGGCGAGGCCGCCGCAATCGGTTCTACGGAGTTTACCAGCATGGCAAGGTTGGGCGGCCCATGATCAGCCCAGACCGGGCGTGCCTGGAACGCGGTGTAAAAGATGTCCGTCACGTCGGTCAGACCGGATAATTTTGCCTCCGCATCAGCACGATCCAGTAAATCGACCGAAATGAATTCGGCTGGCGCGTCAAAATCCGGCGCGCGTCGGGACAGGCCAACAATCTTCCACCCGCCCTGGGCAGAAAGATGATCCATTAGATTGCGACCAATTACACCCAGTGCACCAACAATTACCGCCTTGCGCGACATACCCCACCCCTTCCAGATAACGGATTACAGTCTCAAATTTCTATCAATCCACGTAATCTTCAATGAAGGCATTTACAATGTCTTCCAGTGAATTGTCATGAGGCAGACCAAGCGCCAACGCGCGGTCACCGCTGGCTGCCCGTGGCCAGGTCTTCACAATCTCCATTGTAAAAGGATCCGGTGAGACGCTTGTTTCGCCAAGGGCACGGTCGCCCGCGACATTTTGCAATGCCGCCATCAACTGTTCCACTGTTGCGCTGGTGCTGGGCAGTGTGACGGCCCGGTCATCCCCAATGGCATCGCCATCGGCCTCATAGAGAGCAAGAATACCATCCACAACTGTCCGGTAACCGATAACTGGATGCCGGGTTTCAACAGGCACCGGAATTGTAAAATCGATGCCGTTCAGCGGCTCGCGAAACAACCCGCTGAAGAAGCCCGACGCCGCCGCATTCGGTTTACCGGGGCGGACAATAACGGTTGGCAATCGTGCCGAGCGCCCGTTGAGAAAGCCCTTTCTGGTGTAGTCATTCACCATCAGTTCGAGGACGGCCTTTGTCATCCCATAGGTTGTCTGCGGGGTCTGCTTGACGGTATCACCGACAACATCCGGCATGACCGCGCCCCCGAAGGTCGCAATCGAACTGGTGAAAAGAACCCTGGGGCTTGAGCCAAGGGCCCGACAGGCCTCCAGCACCCAGCGCCCCCCGTCAAGGTTCACCCGCATCGCCAGATCGAAGTCCTTCTCGCCGCCGCCACTGACGACGGACGCTAAATGGAAGACGGCAATATCCGGGCGATCAATCAAGGAAAACACGGAATCACGATCCGCTATCTCCCCCTGCACCATTTCAACCCGCCCCCGAAGACCTTCGTTTGGGGCATCCGGCAAAACCACATCGTAGAGAACCATCTCATCAATCGGGTGTTGGGCGCCATCCGGGCCGGCAATCGTTCCTTTGTCAAAGATACGTTGGGCCAGCCGTTGCCCGATAAATCCGGTCCCGCCCGTGATGACAACTTTCATGGCTCCTGTGCTCCTTCCCAATATGGATTGTTTTTGCTGGCCAGCATATGACCAAGCTTGCCACTGAGGTTCAACCCTGTTTCAGGTCACCATCAATCAGGGCATCAATCTGTGCGACGGCGCGGTCCAGGGAAAAGTGATCTACAATTCTCTGCCGTGCCAAAAGGCCATCGCGCGCCGATTTTTCCACCCCGTCGTCCAGTGCCATGACAAGTGCGGCGGCCAGCATTTGTGGCTGGCCTGGTTCAACAACCCGACCGACATCGCCGAGGATCCGAGACGCGTCCCCAACATTGGTCACAATCGGCGAAAGGCCCGACGCCATCCCTTCGGCCACCGCATTGGGAAACCCCTCACCAAAAGCAGACCCCATCACCACAAAATCAGCCGCGGCATAAAGTTCCGGCATATCACTGCGTATGCCCAGACCATATATATTATGTGTTCTTGGCAGCGCCGTATCCGTGTCCTTACCGACCAGGACCAAAGCAGCCCTGCCATTGAGAGTTTCGAACGCCTCAATCAATCCGGAGTGATTTTTCATCGGATCGACACGCGCTGCACAGATAAAAACCGGCATTTCAGGATCGAGACCAAGTTCGGCCCTGACCCTGTACCTCGCCTCCGGGTCTGGCGCAAAACGAGCGGTATCAACGCCATTGGAGATGACAGCCGCCTTTTCCGGCGCAAAACCGATTGCTTCATGCTCCCGCCGGCCGGTCTCGCTGTTATAAGCCAGTATATCAACCTTACCACTTATGCTGCGGGATCGCCCGACGACGAGACCATGAACCGCCCCGTAACGCGAAGGATCCATCGCAGAGCATCTTATTCCGGCGATCAAACGGGTCGCAGCCCTTCGACCGGACAGGCGCAGGGCAGCCTCGGCGAAGACATTGGCATGATACATCCACCCGACGATTGCTGAGGGTCTTATGTGACGGATCATTTGCGCGGTGGAAATCAGGCCCCCCGGAAGTCGGAGAAGCAGACCCAGGGAATTCACCCCACCAGGTTCCGGCAATTTTGCAGAATGGACCGAGAACCCATCAGACGCGATTGACGCAGCCATGCTACCCGGTTGCTTTAGCGAGAGAACCACATGGGGTCGTTTTTGAGGACGTTGCCGGGACAAGTAATTGGCGAGCATTCGTTCCGCGCCGCCGACGTCAAGATCGGTTATGACATGCAGAATGGGCCCGCTCGAACCGAGTGGACTCACAGGGGACGCCTCCGGCGCGCTGTGATGCGCTGCGGCGGCCTCCATGTTCATGCCAAACCAAAGGTCAAGAAATCACCTTACCCACGACCGAGCCAAGCAAGGTGCGATATCAGATCAATCGAAGGTCAATCGATCGCGATCCGGTTTAACGTGAGACCTGGGCCGCCCGTCAAAACCGTATCCGGACCGGGTCAACTCAGGCATCAGGACCGAGCATTTCCTTGCGTAATGATAGGATCTGGTTGCACATGTTGAGGTTTAATTCAACAAGTCTCTTAATTAGACCTTCATCGTTTTGCTTACGCAACTGGATACCGGCTTGTTGCATGAAGTCGCTGATCCGGACGATCAAATCGGCCATTTCAGGCGAAACATCCTTGCTCAACTGGCGTGGCAGGAAATTCGCAACAAACCGCCAGACATAGGCATTTGCGTCCAGAACGGCATTTCTTGTGTGATCATCGAAATCGTTCAACCGCGTCGCTTCCAGCTTTTCAGCCAGATCCAGAAACGGCTTCGCCAGATCATCGATCAGGGTTTCCGTGTCGTCGCTATACGAAAAACCGATGGCAGGATCCATCGCATTCGCAGCTTCTCTCCTAATTAACATAGCTAACTCCTCCTGCGGCTCGTTTCCGCAGCGGTGAACATGCACAACACGTGCCAACTATATAAATTATTGAAAAATAATAAAAAAAATGATGTCCGAGATACTTGAGCAACGTATCAATGGTAAAGATTACCGGGCAGAATCGCGTTATATCCCCTTGAAAGGGTCAAATCGGCGGTTTTGCGGGGGTCGCCAGCGACAATCAAGACTCAAAAAATCGGAAATTACGGCTGGTCAAAGTGGTTTTGCGATGCCACAGTTAATTATGACGATAGGTTGAAGCGCTATTCGGGCATAACATCTGTGAAATCAGACGCCTTAATGGTCTTAATGAATATCAACCAATCGAAAACAGGAGGCTTCTATAACTGGCTGGGAGGCCGGGCTGATGCGGGGAAGAATTTTCCGCGTGTCTGGCTGGACTTTTGGTTGGTGAAGCCGCTTAGGACATCAACACTTAATAGGGGTACCCAAATATGACCTTAAAAACCCTCCTGACAGCTGGCGCAGCAATGGTGCTGGGTTCGGCAGTTGCGAGTGCTGGAACACTCGACGACGTCAAAGCAAAGGGTGTTATCGATTGTGGTGTGTCGACCGGTTTGGCCGGCTTCGCATCTCCGGATGACTCAGGTAAATGGACTGGCTTCGACGTCGATTTCTGTCGGGCACTGGCTGCGGCTGTTCTCGGCGACGCGGAAAAGGTCAAATACACGCCTACGACCGGTAAAACACGTTTCCCGGCTCTGGCATCCGGTGAAGTCGACGTTCTCGCTCGTAACACCACCTGGACCTTCAGCCGTGACGCTGACCTCGGCTTCGAGTTCGTCGGTGTTAACTATTACGATGGTCAGGGCTTCATGGTTAAAGCTGACCTCGGCGTTAAGTCTGCTCTGGAACTCGACGGCGCTTCTGTCTGCATCCAGACCGGTACAACAACCGAGCTGAACCTTGCTGACTATTTCCGTGCGAACAACATGTCGTTCACACCGATCGTTATCGAAGATAACGCCGAAGCACGTCAGAACTATGAATCAGGCGCTTGTGACGTTTACACCACGGACCGTTCCGGCCTGGCCGCAACCCGTGCTGTTCTGTCCAACCCGGCTGAGCACGTTGTTTTGCCTGAAATCATCTCCAAAGAGCCACTTGGCCCGCTTGTTCGCCATGGCGACAACCAGTGGGGTGATATTGCTCGCTGGACCCTGAACGCTCTGATCACTGCTGAAGAGCTGGGTGTCACCGCTGCAAACATCGACGAGATGAAAAACTCCAACAACCCTGAAATCCGTCGTCTGCTCGGCACTGAAGGGGATCTGGGCGGCATGATCGGCCTGGATAACGAATGGGCTTATCGTGCGATCGCCACCGGCGGTAACTACTCCGAAATCTATGAGCGTAACGTTGGTCCTAACACACCACTGGCTCTGGATCGCGGTGTAAACGCACTCTGGACACAGGGCGGTATTCTTTACACACCGCCGTTCCGTTAAGATCTATTGCCCGATCGGGTAGTGATCATTTGACGAGCTGAGAGGGCGGGGTTGCGGCACAATGTGCTGACACCCCGCCTTTCTCATTTCAAAGGGCCCATAACAAAACAGGAAGCAGTCAATCGGAACACCAGGTTGCTTTCTTCAATCAAGGCCCAATACCGACATGCCGGACAAACCGGTAAGGATGACAAAAGAGCATCATGTCGGCGGGGGGCGGGAAACTCGAACAGGTTTCAGGTTTTACGCAAAGGTGAGGTACTAGACCATGGCAGTTGAATCCCAGGATGCCGGGGGAGGCATTAACTGGTGGTACGACAAGCGCACTAGGGCAATCATAATACAGGTACTCTTCGTATCTCTGTTTATTTGGTTCGCTTACAGCATTGTCGATAACACTCTAACAAATATGGAAACGAGTGGCCTGAAACCAGGCTATGAGTTTATGGGACAGATCGCCGGCTTTATGCCGACAAGTCCAACATTCAACCTAACGGATTTTGACGTTAACTCCTCGACCCACGGGGACGTCTTTGTTCTGGGTCTCGTCAACACGTTACTGATATCGGCCATCGGTGTTGTCCTCGCGACCATCGTTGGGTTCGTCTTCGGGGTACTGCGCATGTCGCAGAACCTGCTGATCCGGTTTCTGTCGACGACTTATATCGAGGTGATGCGGAACATCCCGCTTCTGCTTCACATCTTTATCTTCTATTTCGCCGTTGTTTTGAGCCTGCCGGAACTGATCTCGGCCGTTGAAGGCAAACGGCAGCTGACCGCATTTAATATTTTCGGGCTGGATATGTTCTATCTTAGCCAGCGCGGATTGAACTATCCCTCTGCCATTCTGAATGCCGGCTGGCAGGCGATCCCGATCGCCTTTGGTCTGGCCATCATCGGTATTGTCGTCCTCAGCAAATGGGCAAAGAAACGTCAGGATGCCACCGGTCAAACCTTCCCGGTTTTCTGGTCTTCACTGGGCATGCTGATCGTCTTCCCTGTCATTGCTTACTATGCTGCTGGGTCGCCCATTGACTGGGATATGCCTGTTGCAGGTCGGTTTAACCTGCGCGGGGGGGCGAACTTACCCGGCGCCATGATCGGTCTTCTGCTCGCACTGGTACTCTACACCGGGGCGTTCATTGCAGAAAACGTTCGCTCTGGTATTCAGGCGGTCAGCCATGGTCAGACGGAAGCGGCCTTTGCCCTTGGCCTGAAACCATCGGTCACCATGAACAAGGTCATCATTCCGCAGGCCATGCGGGTGATCGTGCCGCCGATGACAAGTCAGTATCTGAACCTGACCAAGAACTCGTCGCTCGCGGTTGCCATCGGCTATCCCGATCTGGTGAATATCTTCACCGGTGTCTCTCTCAACCAAACCGGTAACGCGGTCGAAATCATCGCCCTGACCATGTTGGTCTATCTCACGATATCGCTGATGATCTCGCTGTTTATGAACTGGTATAACAAGCGCATCGCGCTGGTGGAGAGGTGATCCCGATGACTGATTTTGCATATGTGAAAAAAGAGCTTCATCCCTCTCTTCCACCTCCCGCTGGTGAAAAGGGTGTGATGAAATGGGCAAAAACCAATCTCTTTGCCACCTGGTATGATTCCATCGGCTCTGTAATCGCTGGTGGACTCATCGTTTGGCTGGTCTGGAGTATAATTGATTGGGGCTTGCTGAAAGCCGTTTGGGGTGCCGAAGATTTCCAGGACTGCCTGGAACGCTATGTCGGCGAACCTGTCGGTGCCTGCTGGGGCTTTGTTGACGCCCGTTTCAATCAGTTCATGTATGGACCGTATGATTCGGATCTCTACTGGCGGCCCAATCTGGTCGGTATCCTTTTGGTGATTGGCCTGTTGCCGATCATGTTCGAAAAAATCCCTGGCCGGAAAATTGCTGCCCCCCTGATGCTCCTTGTCTTCCCTTGGTTGGCAACGTCTCTGCTGCATGGTCCGATTGAAATGACCACAATGCAGTCCGGCCTGGGCATCGCGATTTATGCCATTGTTCTGGTTGGCGGTGTCGCACTCGGCTTTTATGGCCGAAAGGTACGCAACCCCAACCTGTCCCTTCTAGGGTTCTTCTTGGCCTATGTCGTACTGGTTGTGGCCTTCCTGAACTTCGGACTTGGTCTGGACGTTGTCCCGACCAACAAGTTCGGCGGTTTCATGTTGACCCTGATCCTTTCGACTGTGGCGATTGGTGTTTCGCTGCCACTCGGGATCGCGCTGGCCCTTGGTCGGCGGGCGAATACGATGCCGCTTATTCAGGTCATCTGTATCGGTTTCATCGAATTGATCCGTGCGGTTCCACTGATCACCGTTCTGTTCATGGCCCAGTTCATGCTGCCGTTGTTCCTGCCATCCGGCATGGATTTCGACAACCTCGTCCGGGCGCTTGTCGGTCTGTCGCTCTTCTCCGCGGCTTATATGGCCGAGGTGGTTCGTGGCGGTCTGCAAGCCATTCCAAAAGGACAGTTCGAAGCGGCCGACGCCCTTGGGCTCAACTACGGCATGTCGATGCGGTTCATCGTTCTGCCACAGGCGCTCAAGATCGTGATCCCGAACATCGTTTCGACCTTCATCGGTTTGTTCAAGGATACGACACTGGTGTCGATCATCGGTCTACTGGATCTGCTTTTGACAATGAAACAGTCGGTAACCTCTACCCAATGGCTGGGTATGGAGACTACAGGCTACATCTTTGTCGGATTAATATACTTCGTCTTCTGTTTCGGTATGTCGCGATACTCATTGTATCTCGAAGACAAATTACATACCGGTCACAAGCGATAAATTGGAGGCATTAGCAATGGCTGACGCACAAGCAAGTTCAATGAAAATCTCAACCGAAGTCGCAATCCAGGTTGTTGGAATGCATAAATGGTACGGTGACTTTCATGTGTTGAAAGACATCAACCTGACCGTCCACAAAGGCGAGCGTATCGTGATCTGCGGGCCGTCCGGCTCTGGTAAATCTACCATGATCCGTTGCATCAACCGTCTTGAGGAACATCAGCAGGGTGACATCATCGTCGATGGCATCGAGCTGACCAACGACCTCAAGAACATTGACGCTATCCGCCGCGAGGTTGGCATGTGCTTTCAGCACTTCAACCTTTTCCCGCACCTGACCGTTCTGGAAAACTGCACATTGGCCCCGATCTGGGTCCGCAAGACACCCCGTGCAGAGGCTGAAGAGCGTGCAATGCATTTCCTGGAGCGGGTGAAGATCCCCGATCAGGCCATGAAATACCCGGGTCAGCTTTCCGGTGGTCAGCAGCAGCGTGTGGCGATTGCCCGTTCGCTCTGCATGAACCCGGCCATCATGCTGTTCGATGAGCCGACATCGGCCCTCGACCCTGAGATGATTTCAGAGGTTCTGGATACGATGATCGATCTGGCTGAAACCGGCATGACCATGTTGTGTGTGACTCACGAAATGGGCTTTGCCCGTAAAGTGGCGAACCGCGTTATCTTCATGGATGGTGGGGAGATCATCGAGCAGAACGAACCGGAAGAGTTCTTCAACAACCCGCAATCAGAGCGGACACAGATGTTCCTGAGCCAGATTCTTTCTCACTAAGAACTTCGCTCAAAAACGTCTTTTCAGGGCGCGGTCTCAAACGGGGCCGCGCCCTTTGCTTTGCGTATGCTCGGCACGCCCCGTGGCATTGACAAGAAGCCGTGCTGGCTCAACAAAGAAACAGTCGTTGTGTTGGAGGGGTCGTTATGAAAATCGCCGTATTAGGTGCCGGTGCTATCGGCAGTTTCGTTGCCGGTCAATTGGCCCGTGCCGGATATGACCCGGTCCTGATCGCACGGGGCGCAACGAAGGAAGCGGTTGCCGCGAACGGCCTGACGATCGAGATGGACGGGGAACTGGCGCATACGCCGATCCGGGTGACCGACACCCCTTCTGATATCGGCGAACAGGACTTGGTGATCCTCGCCACCAAGGCGCATCAAATTGTCGGCGCGCTCGACACGCTGGAACCCATGTTGGGTCCGGACACCGCCGTGGCGCCCGCGATCAACGGTATTCCCTGGTGGTATTGCAAAGGGCTGGATCATCCCCTGGGCGGATCAAATCTTGCCAGTTGCGACCCGTCCGGACGTATTGCCGCCGTGATTGGTGTGGAACGGGTCATTGGCACCGTTGTCTATCTGGCAACCTCCATCCCGACGCCTGGACACGTCAAATCTGTCGGCCCCAAATCACTAATCATTGGAGAAGCTCTGGGGGTTCCCTCTCCCCGGCTATCCGCGTTTAATGCCGCCCTTACCACCGCCGGATTTGACGTCACCGTGACGGAGGACATCCGGGCCGCCGCCTTCATCAAGCTCTGGGGCAATGTCCATTCCAACCCGATGTCAGTCCTGATTCAGGGCACGATGACAGAAATGCTGGGCGACCCTCTTATCGCCGATG
The DNA here is from genome assembly GCA_963691885.1 of Alphaproteobacteria bacterium. Taxonomy (GTDB): domain Bacteria; phylum Pseudomonadota; class Alphaproteobacteria; order UBA8366; family Aestuariispiraceae. The sequence continues at coordinate 3,002,338 of OY829843.1, read as the reverse complement.
TCAGCCGAAAAATCATGGAAGAGACCCGGGAGGTCGCGGGCAGGTTCGACGTTCATTTCCCGATGAGCATCGACTACCGGCTGGAAGAGGGCATGAAGCTCGGCGCATTCAGGACCTCCATGTTACAGGATTTCGACAAGGGACAGGCCATTGAGCTGGATGCAATTCTGGGTGTGATCTCGGAACTCGGGCGGAAACTTGATGTGCCAACACCCTCGGTGGATATCCTCTATGCCCTTGTCCGGCGCAGGACGGATCTCACGGGATGCTATTTTCCACCCCAATAATTCGCGTTCTTGAATACAAGTTTTATTGAGAATGGCGGCGGGTGGTTGACGCACTGCACAATGAGGCGCATTGTGCGCGCCTTCAAACCTCTAAAATTGCAGGTCGGTGCGTTGCGCTCGCTTTTGCTATGCCTTCTGATGCTTTTTGGCGTCATGCCGGTTGTATCCGCGCATGCAGAAGAGACAGGTTTAACTTTTTTCAGGATCGGCACCGGTCCAACCGCCACCACCTCTTATGCTTTGGGTACAGCAATCTCTGCCGGGATCAGCAAACCACCGGGCAGCCGGGCCTGTGACGTTGGCGGCTTGTGCGGCGTTCCGGGCCTGATTGCCGTTGCACAGACCCAGGAAAGTGTTCTGGAAAGTCTGGAATCGATTCAGTCAGGCGAGCTGGAATCGGCCCTTGTGCCGGGTGACATTACCTATTGGCTGTATCACGGCACCGGACCTTTTCAGGGCCGCGACAAGATGGACAATCTGCGCGTCATCGCAAACCTTATGGGCGTCACAATGCATATTGTGGTCAACGCCAATAGTGGGATCGAAACGATTGGCGATTTGCGCGGCAGACGCATTTCTGTTGGTCCGGAAGGGTCCAGCACACAGGCCCTGGCGCGAAACATTCTGCGGGTTCACGGGCTCAAAAAGGACCAGCTGACCCAGAAGGAACTGAGGCCGGGCCCATCGGCGGACGCCATGCTTTCCGGCGACATAGATGCCTTCTTCCTGCTCGGCACCAGCCCGGACAGCGTGGTCGCTGACTTGAAATCGAAAATGAATATAAAGCTTTTGCCGTTGGAGGGATATGCCCTGCAACAGATGCATTCGCTCTATCCATTCATCTCAAACGTCACCATTCCGGCCGGCGATTATGGATTTGAAAACGATGTCAGCAGCATCAATCTCAGCGTCAAATGGGTTACCCTGGTCAGCCAGTCTCACACGCTGGTGGAACAGATAACCCGTGCCTTCTGGCGCAGCAATGTTCGGGAAATCTATCTGCGCAACAATCCGCGAGCAGAGTTTGTCGAACCTACCGAGGCGATCAAGACAGGCGGTATCCCGCTTCACAACGGGGCCCGCGCCTTTTACGAAGAAAACGGCACCGCGCTTGAATTGTCGGATGCGGATCGGGCCCGGCTGGCCGCAGCGCTAGAATAGAGATAGTTGGGAATCAGGCCCCTTACCAGACGCTGTCTCACCTCTGTCCTTACTGTCCGTATCTATGCTCGCCGCATCATCTGTCTCGACAGGTTCCCAAAGTTCGGGACCGTCGTTCCTGACATTGTTCACTTGAGAAGAGATTGGCACTGTCACCAGCCGCCGTTCCCCTTGATAGGGTTGCAATAGATCCTGCGCCGCATCCGGTGTTCCTGTGATCCAGGTTTCAAAATTCTGCGGGTCGAGAATCACCGGCATGCGATGATGGATTTGCGAGATTTGGGGCGCCGCATCCGTCGTTATAATCGTGCAGGTTTCAACCTCACTGCCATCGGGGCCCTGCCAGTCTTCCCAAAGCCCGGCGAAGGCAAACACATCCTGATCCTGAAAGCTGATCCGATGGGCCTGTTTTTTACTGTTAAGGGTTTTCCATTCATAAAAGGAATCGGCAGGAATCAAGCATCGGCGGCGGCGAAAGGGAGTGCGAAATGACGGCTTTTCCGCAACCGTATCGGCACGGGCATTAATCATCCGGGATCCAATCGATGCCTCTTTCGCCCAGGAGGGGATCAACCCCCATCGCACCAGCACCGCAGAACGAGGTCCACCGGGTTCGGGAACGCGACCTGCCTGAAAATCCACACGCGCAGAGGTCGGACGAACAATCAACACCGCCTGGGTTGGGGCAATGTTGTATCGGGCTGGAAGGTTCGGGATCTGATCGAATCCGAACAGTTTTCGAATGCCGTCAACCGGCGTCGTGAGAGAATAGCGACCGCACATGATTCCGATAATGGCGGTTTTCCGGGCCCTCTTCAAAGCCAATCCTCAGGGTTTCGAAAAAAACTGCCTGCGACAATCTTTGTACTTTGACACAATTCTGTCATGGCTATATCTTGATGCGATTGCCCGGACAGATACAGGATGTTGTGTGATTGTGCACATATGGTCTTGTTTATCCCCTGTGAAATCCGGGGATAACCAAAGAAAACAGACAGTTATCAGTCGTTGGCACGGTTGCCTATTGTGGATAACCGGTTGAATAAGGCAAAGGGGAATGGTTGTGCCTGATGGGGTTGCAGAGCAGTTTCAGCAAGAGTTGGACAAGGCAACGGATGCACCGGACGTTGACACAGCATCCGACGGCGAGCACGCGGTTCAGGAAGAGCTGATTGCGACAGAGGACCTGGCGCAGGAAGCGGAACAGAATCCGAACGATGACGCGGAACTTCCCGGTGAAACGCGGGAACTCAAGCAAAACGAACGCGGCATCCGGGTTCATATCGATCGCAAGCGTGATTCCCTGCTGACGAGTTTCGGGAAAGAGACCCTGACCGACCGCTATCTGATGCCGGGTGAAAGCTACCAGGACCTCTTTGCCCGCGTTGCTATGCACTATGCCGATGACAGTGCCCATGCCCAGCGTCTTTACGATTACATCTCCAAGCTATGGTTCATGCCGGCGACGCCTGTTCTGTCGAATGGCGGGACAAGGCGCGGCCTCCCGATTTCGTGCTTCCTCAACGAGACCGAAGACAGTCTGGACGGCATTGTTGGCCTGTGGACCGAAAATGTCTGGCTGGCAGCCCGCGGTGGTGGCATCGGTTCCTATTGGGGCAATTTGCGATCCATCGGTGAAAAAGTCGGCGCCAATGGCAAGACATCTGGCGTGGTTCCCTTTATCCGCGTGATGGACAGCCTCACCCTTGCAATCAGTCAGGGGTCCTTGCGCCGGGGGTCCGCAGCGGTCTACCTGCCCGTTTGGCATCCGGAGATCGAGGAATTCATCGAGATTCGCCGCCCGACCGGGGGTGATCCAAACCGCAAGGCCATGAACCTTCATCACGGCATTCTTATTCCGGATGAATTCATGCGGGCGGTGGAAGAAGACGATGAATGGGCCCTCACCTCACCCAAGGACCGGGCCGTTGTCCGCAAGGTAAAGGCCCGCGATCTCTGGATTCGCATTCTGACAGCGCGGATCGAAACGGGTGAGCCCTATATCATCAATATTGATCACGTGAACCGCGCCTTGCCGGAACACCAGAAGCTGCAGGGTTTGCAGGTCCGGACCTCAAACCTGTGCGCGGAGATTACGCTGCCGACGGGCATTGACCGGTTCGGCAAGGACAGAACCGCCGTTTGCTGTCTCTCCTCTCTCAATGTTGAGAATTTCGATGCCTGGGAAGGCGAGGAAATGTTCATCGAAGATGTGATGCGCTTCCTCGACAATGTATTGCAGGACTTCATCGACAATGCGCCTGCCGATTTCGACCGTGCGACCTATGCGGCGATGCGCGAACGCTCGGTTGGCCTGGGCGTAATGGGTTTCCATTCATTCCTGCAATCAAAGAATCTGCCCTTTGAAGGCGTTATGGCAAAGGTCTGGAACAAGCGCGTTCACAAGGTTATCCGCGAGCGGGCGGATGCGGCCAGTATCAAACTGGCGGAAGAACGGGGACCCTGCCCCGACGCCGCCGATTACGGGATTATGGAGCGGTTCTCCAACAAGCTGGCGATTGCACCGACAGCGTCGATTTCCATCATCTGTGGCGGCGCAAGCCCGGGGGTAGAGCCAATCGCGGCAAACTCTTACACCCACAAGACGCTCTCTGGCTCCTTTAATGTGCGGAACAAGTATTTGAAGGCCCTTCTCGCCTCAAAAGGCCATGACGATGACGACACCTGGTCATCGATTTCGGTGAATGAAGGCTCTGTGCAACATCTGGATTTCCTCACCGACGATGAGAAGGATGTCTTCAAGACAGCATTTGAGCTGGATCAGCGCTGGGTGGTGGAACACGCCGCTGACCGCGCGCCTCTGGTCTGTCAGGCGCAATCCATCAACATCTTCTTGCCGGCGGATGTCCATAAACGCGACCTGCACCAAATTCACCTGCAGGCCTGGAAGAAAGGTGTGAAGAGCCTCTATTACTGCCGATCGAAATCAATCCAGCGCGCAGAGGCCGGGGCCGAACACAATGCGGCGGCCAGCGCCGGTGTGGCGACCGTTCCAATGATGGGGCGGGTCAATTCCGGAGACCAGCCAGCCGGCGGCAATCAGAATGATTATGAAGAGTGCCTGGCCTGTCAGTAGCCGGCACCGGAAGACACTGAGAACAGAACAAGAGTATCGGGGTTAGGAGTATTTGAAATGTCGCTGATGCAGGCGAGTTCGGTTTACAAGCCGTTCAACTATCCATGGGCATACGAGGCGTGGTTGACGCAGCAGCGCATTCATTGGCTGCCGGAAGAAGTGCCTCTGGCCGATGATGTAAAGGACTGGCACAAGACACTGACCGATGGTGAAAGAAACCTCCTGACCCAGATCTTCCGCTTCTTCACCCAGGCTGATGTCGAGGTGAATAACTGCTACATGAAACACTACAGCCGCGTGTTTCAACCGACCGAAATTCAGATGATGCTGGCGGCATTTTCCAATATGGAAACCGTTCATATTGCCGCCTATAGCCATCTTCTCGATACAATTGGAATGCCGGAGACTGAGTATCAGGCCTTCTTCAAGTATAAGGAGATGATGGACAAATACGATTACATGCAGAAATGGGGCATCGAAACCAAGTCCGATATTGCGAAGACGATGGCCGTCTTCGGTGCGTTTACTGAAGGCCTGCAGCTCTTTGCCAGCTTCGCCATTCTGATGAACTTCCCGCGCTTCAACAAAATGAAGGGCATGGGTCAGATTGTCAGCTGGTCCGTTCGCGACGAGAGCCTGCATACCGCGTCCATCATTAAACTGTTCCGTACCTTTGTCAGCGAGAACCCGGAAGTCTGGGATGACGAATTTGAAAAGGAACTGTATCTGGCGTGTAACACGATCGTCGATCACGAAGATGCCTTCATCGATCTGGCTTTTGAGTTCGGTGCCGTTGAAGGCCTAACCGGTGAAGACGTTAAAACCTATATCCGCTACATCGCGGACCGTCGTCTCACCCAACTTGGTCTGAACCCCATGTATGGGATCGAGAAGAACCCACTCCGCTGGATGGATGAAATGTTGAATGGTGTCGAACACACCAACTTCTTCGAGAACCGGGCGACCGAATATTCCCGCGCATCCACACAAGGTGAATGGTCCGACGCGTTTAACTGATTCAGTACGGGTATAGCCAGAAAAAAGCCCCGGAATTGATCCGGGGCTTTTCTGTTGCCATTGTATGGTTTACGCGGCGCGAACGGTTTGCAGGAAGTCCTGAACTGACTTTTGCAATCCAACCGAATTCTGGTTAAGCAAACTTGTCGCGGACACAACCTCTTCGGAGGCTTCTCCTGTTTCCTGTGATGCTTTTTTCACACCCTCAATATTGTCACTAACACTCTGCGTGCTTCGGGACACTTCCGTAATATTTCTAACAATCTCCTTCGTGGCAGCGTCCTGTTCCTGCACAGCACCAGATATTGTGACTGTCATCTGCGAAATCTCTTTGATCGAACCACCAATAGCACTCACATCAGCAACAGCGTCCCTGACCGCTTGAGCCATTGATGCAACCTGTTGCTCTACATCACTGGTTGCGTCGGAACTTTCCTGGGCGAGCTGCTTCACCTCATTTGCCACAACCGCAAACCCTTTGCCCGCCTCACCGGCGCGTGCCGATTCAATCGACGCATTCAGGGCAAGAAGATTGGTCTGACCCGCGATCTCACCGATTGTTTGAACAACCATACCGATTTGATCAGCACCCTGACGTAAACGGTCAACTGTCGCGTCTGTTCTGGCGGCGGCGGCTACAGCGGCATCGCAAATCTGGTTAGCCCTTTCAATCTGTTGCGCGATCTCTTCGATTGAGTGAGACATCTGGGTTGTCGCGGATGCAACATTCTCAAGGTTCGATGCACATTCCTCGGAAGATTTTGCAACACTTGTGGATTGCCCCTGTGCCTGTTCGGCAATCGAGGACATAGATGTCGCCGTAGCTTCCAACTCTGTTGCGGCAGAGGCAACAGCTTCAACAACATTACCGACACTGCTCTCAAACTCGTCGGCCATTTCCAAACGGGCTTTGTGACGCTCTTCCTCAGCCTGTTGTTCCGCGATCCGACGCTCTTCTTCCAACTTGTCCAAATTGACGAGCGTTTTCCGAAACTCTTCAAGACCGCCAGCAATTCGGCCAACCTCATCCTTGCGTTCCGTGTAGGGGATAGACAGGTCGCGCTTGCCCCCAATCAGCTGTTCCAGCTTGCTAGTGATTTCGAGTATCGGATTTGAGATATTTCGGCCCAGCGCCACGGCCCAAAACAAGCCAAAACACACGCCAATCGCCAGGGCGATCCCAATCGTAACATCCAGAACGATAACTTCCTGATGCACCGTACCAATCAGTTTCTCTTCGTGTTCCATCGCAATCGCCAGAATGTTCTCGGCATCGACAACGATGGCCGCGCTTGCTTGCAGGAACCGTTCAACCTGTTCCATTCGATTGCCCGCTACTGTGCCGTTCGCCAAAAACAAATTTTCTGCAATGTCCTGCATGACAGTCAGTTCAGATCGCACGGCGTCAAAGCTTGCTTCCGCACCTTCAGGTAAGTGTGAACCGATGAAAGTCAGCTCCTCTTCCAGCTTGGCCAGTTTCGATTGAACGATGGCCTTTTCATCCAAACCATTACTATGATTAAAAGCAATTCGAGTTACGTAGGACAGTTCCACTAGATCCATTTCAAGTTTTTTGATTTCCTGGGTCTCGAGACCGATTTCAACAACTTCGTCAAACTGGTGCTCGATCTGAGTCACTATGAAAATGGAAAGACCACCGACAAGGATCATGGCCAGTTGCAGAAAACCAACCGCGCCCAAGATTTTTGTTCTGACAGAAAAATTTGACATATTAAACATAGCAAAAACCCCTTCGATTAAAATTAACCCCATAGTTTTCAGGGTTATTATTCTACCAAATACGTTAAGAAAGACTTAGAAAATGTGGTATAATGATAATTTTGTGTAATAAAATTCGAAAATTCTCGTTCTGATCGACTGTTAACCAAGGTGATAAATTGAAAGTAATAATATTAGATTAATTTTAAATAATTTGTTCTTGAATCAGAAAACTCCAGGCTATGGCCCTTGACCATGGAAAAACCTGTGGCACACTTATCGCGTTGATCATGGAAGCGATGGCGTCGTTTTCCGTGTTAGAAGCTGAACAAATCTCTTTCGGAAAATGTTTGGCTTCAATTCAAGAGTAACCGTCCTGAACGCCCGGATGCTGCGTTAACAGGAAGCACTCAATATGATTAGCGCAACCCGTCCCGAATTTTTTTCCTGCGCGAACGGCGCTCCCGCACCCTTGCCTTTCAGCACGCCCGAATACCAAAGACGTTTGGATCGTTTGCGCAGCATTATGGCCGACCAGGACTTAGAGGCGGTACTGTTCACTTCCATGCACAACATCTCGTATTATACCGGCTTTCTGTATTGTGCCTTTGGTCGACCTTATGGCTGCGTTGTTACACAGGATAAATGCGTCACCATCTCGGCCAATATCGACGGTGGACAACCAGGCCGCCGAGGTTTTGGTGAGAACGTCATTTATACCGATTGGACGCGCGACAACTACTGGCGCGCGGTTCTGTCGGTACTGCCCCGAACCCCGCGGCTCGGGATCGAAGCAGACCATATGACCCTGGCAAGTCAGAGAACCTGCCTGGCCATGCTCAGCCCGATCGACCTGATCGATATCAGCCCGGAAGTCATGCGCAACCGAATGATCAAATCTGCAGAAGAGATAGAATTGATCCGGTCCGGCGCACGCATCGCCGATATCGGCGGCACCGCAATTTACGAAGCGATACAAACCGGTGTTTCCGAACTGGAAATCGCAATGGCGGGGCGCGACGCAATGGAAAGGGTAATCGCTGAGGCCCATCCGAATGCAGAATACCGCGACACCTGGGTCTGGTTTCAATCCGGACTTAACACGGATGGCGCCCATAATCCGGTGACGTCCAGAAAGGTCACACCCGGTGACCTGCTCAGCCTCAATACCTTCCCGATGATTTCAGGCTATTACACCGCACTGGAAAGAACCCTTCATTTGGGTGAACCCGACACTGCCACACGTAAATACTGGGAGGCAAATGTGAAGGCCCATGAATTGGGTTTGGACCTTATCAAACCCGGTGTTCAGTGTTCCACCATTTGCGAAGTCATCAACGAATTTTTCCGGGATGAAGGATTGCTTGAGTATCGGTCCTTTGGCTATGGCCACTCTTTCGGCATCCTCAGCCATTATTATGGTCGGGAAGCCGGTTTGGAACTGCGAGAAGACATCGACACGGTCCTTGAACCCGGCATGGTGGTTTCCATGGAACCCATGCTCTGGATTCCTGAAAGCATGCCCGGCGCCGGCGGCTATCGCGAGCATGACATTCTGGTGGTCACCGATGAGGGGGCGGATAACATTACCGGCTTTCCATATGGCCCCGCACACAACTGTATTCAGGTGTAATGAAACAGATGTAAAATCACGCATGGCATAATAATTAAATCGATTATACACTAAATCAGAGATGTTTTATTGATTTGGTGACCCAGTGCCCGACAACAATACTTCAACACCTCCGGCCCAAGCCACGCGGGGCGTAAAACAACCGCTTACGCTTGCCCAAGTGACCAGCATCGACCGGATGATTCTGGAACGGTACGGGACTGATCTGATGAAGCTGGTTGTGCGCACAGTCCAATTTGGCCTGGCAAAGGACAAGCCGCCCAGCATTGCCCTGCATACCTTTGCCAAAGAGCTGCAAATGCCACGGGCAACCTTCGTCACGCTGGAACGCGAGGGCAGTTTACGCGGCTGCATCGGGTCCCTCGTCGCCTCAAAATCCCTGGTGGAAGATGTCGTCGACAACGCGTTTCGGGCGGCCTTTCGCGATCCACGCTATCCAAAGCTGGAAAAGAACGAGCGGAAAGGCCTCGGCCTCTCAATCTCGGTGCTGACACCCATGTCGCCGGTCTCGTTCACCGATGAAGCCAGTTTTGCCCGGCAGATCAGACCGGGCCTAGATGGATTGCTGATCCAGGAAGGCAGCAACCGCGCTGTGTTCCTGCCCCAGGTATGGCAGCAGCTGCAACAAACAAGCGACTTTGTTGCCCAGCTTAAGCTGAAAGCCGGTCTGCCGGAGGATTATTGGTCGGACAGCATCAAAACCTGGCGTTTTACGGTGCAAAGAGTGCCACCACTTGGTATCCGCCGCGATCTGGCCAAGAAAAAGGCAGAGGCCGCTGCGAGGGAGGTTGCAACCCCCGTCGTTGATACAGGCGACGAACCGCCCGCCATCTCAGAGGCTTCCTGACCTTTCTGGAACAGCAGAAATTCTTTACTGCGTCGTTTCACCGATTGACCGGCACACTGGCGGGTTTATGATTGGGTATGCCGCGAAACGTCAGCGCGTTTATGGACGGGGCATTCTTCACGTTCACGCTTCATACGACAGGAGAAAGACCGATGGGTCAGTTTGGACTTGGGCAATCGATTTTGAGAACGGAAGACCAGCGTTTTCTGACCGGCACCGGTAAATTCACAGACGACATCAACCTGGCTGGCCAGGCCCATGCCTGTTTCGTGCGCTCCCCCATCGCTAGCGGCACAATCAACAGCATCGACCTTGAAGACGCTCTGCAGTCACCGGGTGTCCTTAAAATCATCACGGGCGACGATATCAAGGCCGCCGGTCTGGGCACCATGCCCAACAAGTTCCCACTGAAACAGGCCAATGGGTCGCCGCTGGTTGAGCCCCCTCGCTCCGTTCTGGCCCAGGGCGTCGTGCGTCATGTTGGCGACCCCGTCTGTATGGTGATTGCCGAGACGCTGGCCCAGGCCCAGGATGCCGCGGGCCTTGTCTATGTTGATTATGATGAGCACGCAGCCGTGACATCTACCGCCAACGCAGCCGACCCGGGACAGCCCCAGGTCTGGGATCAGGCCCCGAACAATACCTGTTTTGACTGGGAAATGGGCGACCGCGCGGCGGTAGATGACGCCATTGCCAAGGCCGCCCATGTTGTTGATCTGACCCTCATCAACAACCGGATCATCGTGAATTCCATGGAACCGCGTAACGCGATCGGTGCCTTCGAGGATGGTCGCTATGTGCTCTACACCACCAGTCAGGGACCGCATAACCTGAAAAACCAGCTGGCGGAAAACATCTTTAATGTAGATCCGGCGCAGGTTCGGGTTGTCACTCCGGATGTTGGCGGCGGGTTTGGGATGAAAATCTTCCTCTATCCGGAACAACCCCTTGTCTGTTTTGCGGCCAAAGAACTGGGTCGCCCGGTAAAATGGAACGCAGAACGGTCAGCGGACGGCTTTGTGTCGGACGATCAAGGCCGGGACCATGTCAGCAAGATCAAACTGGCCATGGATTCTGAGTATCGTTTCCTTGGTCTGAAGGTGCACACAACCGCCAATCTGGGGGCCTATCTTTCCAACTTTGCCCCCTTTATTCCAACATTTGCCGGTTCACAGATGCTGGCTGCGGTCTACACGACCCCTCATATCCATGTTGAGGTTAAAGGCGTCTTTACCAATACCGTCCCGGTTGATGCCTATCGCGGCGCCGGCCGCCCCGAAGCCGCCTATTTGGTGGAACGCACGATCGACAAGGCCGCGCGCGAACTTGGCGTAGACGTGGCAGAGATTCGTCGCCGTAACTTTATTCCCGAAGATCAGATGCCCTACACAACAGCGCTGGAGGCCACCTATGACAGTGGTAAATTCCAGCGCAATATGGAAGTTGCGATTGAGCGCGCTGATCGGGACGGGTTTGCGGAACGACGCACGAGCAGCGCCAATGATGGCAAGTTACGCGGTCTGGGTCTTGCCTATTATATCGAAGCCTGTGGGGCTGGCGGCGGCGAGACAGCCACGCTTGATGTCGATAACAGCGGTCATGTGACAGTCTTGATCGGTTCTCAGAACAACGGGCAGGGTCACGAGACGACTTATAAACAGATCGTTGCGGCTCGCCTTGGCATCCATATCAATGATGTCACCATTGTGCAGGGTGACTCGGACATTGTCTTGACCGGATCTGGCACCGGTGGTTCCCGCGCGACATCAGAGGGCGGCACTGCCACCTCAATGGCCAGCGAGTCTGTCCTCGAAAAAGGCCGCCGTATTGCGGGTCACGCGATGGAAACAGCCGATGGCGATATTGAGTATGAAGACGGTGTTTACACAGTTGCAGGGACCGATCGCTCTATGTCACTTGGCGAGATCGCGAAAGCTGCCATGGATGCCGCAAACCTGCCAGAGGGAATGGAACCGGGCCTGAAAGCAGCCGAGTTCTTTAAGGGCCCGGCCAAGACATATCCGAACGGGTGCCATGTTTGCGAACTCGAAATCGACAAGGACACCGGATCGGTCGAAATCAAGCGCTACACCGTTGTCGATGATTTCGGAACGGTCATCAATCCGCTAACACTAGCCGGTCAGGTACATGGCGGCATCGGCCAGGGTTTGGGTCAGGCATTGCTGGAAAGCACCGTTTATGACGAAGAAAGCGGTCAATTGCTGTCCGGCTCGTTCATGGATTACACAATGCCTCGTGCCGACGACATGGCGCAGGTCGACTTCACCTATTTTGAAGACGCCCCCTGCACCGCTATCCCGCTGGGTGTAAAAGGTGCTGGCGAGGCAGGCGCCATCGGGGCCCCACCGGCGATCATTAACGCATTGGTTGATGCATTATCGGATTACGGCGTCACGCATATTGATATGCCAGCGACCCCTCAGTCGCTGTGGCAAATCATAAACGGTGCAGGAAGGGCTGAGTAATGCAGTCACATCGCAGCGTTGTACCTGACGAAGCACTGGTGGATGCCATATGCGATCTCGCCCGGCGGGCGGCCGCAGAGATCATGGCCGTATACGCAACTGACTTTCAGGCGGAATTTAAGGCAGACGATTCCCCCGTAACACAGGCAGACGTGAAGGCAGAGGCAATCATCGTCCCGGCGTTAAGGGAGATTACGCCGGACATCCCCGTGGTGGCCGAAGAGGCAGCAAGCGCAGGGTCCTTGCCTGATATCGGTGATGGTCCGTTTTGGCTTGTGGATCCGTTGGACGGCACTAAGGAATTCCTGAACCGTAATGGTGAGTTCACCGTGAATATTGGCCTGATCGACGACCGAGAGGCTATTCTTGGCGTCGTCTTTGCCCCTGCCCTTGGTGTACTCTATGCTGGCGCGGACGGGCTCGGCGCTTTCAAGATTGACGAAACGGGAACACGTCAGCCGATCCATGTCCGGGAAGAGCCAGAAGCAGGGCTGACCATTGTTGCCAGCCGTCGTCACGGCGACCCAGAGGTGTTGGAGAAATTCCTCGCCGGTCGCACCCTGGCTGAAACCAGAAATGCCGGCAGCTCCCTGAAATTCTGCCTCGTTGCCAGTGGCGAGGCTGACCTTTATCCACGTTTTGGCCGGACAATGGAATGGGACACAGCGGCAGGTCATGCCGTCCTGAATGCAGCCGGCGGTCGGGTCACAACCGAAGACGGTTCCCCCTTCCGCTACGCCAAGAATGACATCTTCGAAAACCCGCATTTCATCGCCTGGGGCGGCGTCGAATAGCCATTTATTGTTGAACATGTGAAACTGTTCTATAAAGTCGCGAATAGGAGTGTTTCTTTATGGCAACCAACACGGGGACCAACCACAGAACCGGGGCAGTCAAGGCACGGGTACAGGTTAAAAACCCTGTAACCAACCGCTACGTCAAAATTGATTCCTCTACCGGCCGAATTTTGGAACACAAGAAAACGCCGGGTCCTTACAAGGGCATACGGGAGAAAAAGAAGAGGTAGTTTTGGCACTAATCTTCTCGCCAATATCAGAAGACATTCTCGACAACGCGCCAACGAGCCTTTATCCAAAAAGCGCATTCATAATGCGTCAAATCGGAGCACCACCAAATCTAGACACTCTTATCTTTGAAATCGTAAATTCCGAGCAGAGTACAATATTCTGGACGCCACTTCGACAACCGGCGGGGGTGATTTTCTGCACCGAATCCTAGAATTGATCCGTGGCACTGGCTTTACAATCGCTATATTCACAGAGCAAACACGTCCAGAAACATTCGCCAACATTGCGATGGAACTTGGCTTTGCTGTTATGTGCGGAAAACCACTTATCATCGTCAAATCTCAGGGTGCGAAACCGCCATCCGATCTCACAAGAACTGACTGGATCGAATTTAGCCCTGACAATGAAAAGGGGTTTCGCCGCAGTCTTCGCCAAGCCTTTCGAGCAATAAACGAGACTACGAAGTTTGAAGCAATAAAACTTGGAACTTCGTTAGAGGCTGAACGTATGGATTGTGCCATCGCTTTTGAGAGGGCTCAAAGGGCGTTTCTTTTGACAGGCGATAGCGCCATCATTGACAATGTGCGCAGCATCCGCAGTCGCCTCAAAGACTCCAGCAGTATTGACGATGTTCATCGTCTAAAGGACGACCTTGGCGTTTTCATTCGCCAGGCTGAACAAACTGATCAGTGACTTGACCCTGGCAATATACTGCCGGATGAGGTTCAGTTCTAAGCGACGTTTTGCAGCTGGCCGCCATTGGGGGCCGGAAGGCCGTTTTCTTCCCAACCCATCATGGCCAGTTTTCGCGGAAGCCCCCAGCGATAGCCGCCAAGCATCCCAGAATTCCTGATCACCCGGTGACAGGGTATGAGCCATGAAATCGGGTTCGCCCCGACGGCCGTCCCCACCGCGCGGGACGCCGCCCCGCCCATCCCCATCGCATTTGCGACTGTGCCATAGGTGGTCAGTCCACCGGGGGGAATTGCCATTAGGGCCTGCCAGACCTTTATCTGAAAGGCTGTCCCTTTCAGGACCAGACGAAGGGGCGGATGGTCTGTCTCACCTGCGGCCCCTGGCATGTGAAAAATCTGCCCCATCAAAGCAGCAGTCGCGTCTTGATCCTGCACCAGGGTCGACAGGGCGAAACGATCGGCCATGTCCTGGAAACAAGCCTCCTGCCCGCGGGCATCAACAAAGGCGAGGCCACATAATCCACGTGGAGACACAAACAGGATTGTTGTGCCAAACGGTCCCTCATGAAAGCCGTACCGGATAATAAGATCCCGCCCCATCGCCTTATAGTCACCCGGTGTCAGCGCCTCATGGGTGACAAAAAGATCGTGCAGCCGACCTGGACCACTCAACCCTGCATCAAATGCGGCTTCCAAAACGGATTCATTCTCGGTCAGCCTGGCTTTGGCCTGTTCCAGTGAGAGCGCCTGCATGAATTTTTTCGGGCTCAACCCGACCCAACGCGTGAACAGACGCTGGAAGTGATGAGGACTGACCCCCGCATGGGCCGCGATATCTTCCAGGCTCGGCTGGGTCTCAAAATGCTCAACTACATATTCAAGTGCACGCGCAACCCGCCCATAATCGCCATGGCTGGTATTTATCCCGTCCTGCGTATCGGCGCTTTTGATTTCAGAGGTTAACATGGCAAAGCATCCTGCATTCAATCTGTTTCGACGGTTGTAAGACTAGCCTGCCAAACCGAGCCGCCCCACCCGCTTCTTGCGCTTTCGGTCAAGTCACGCCGAAGAGTTTACTTTAATGCAAGATGGTACCGGACAATATCCCCGCCGATCTCCGAGCGCTCATCTTCATCGCGCGTAAAGCCGAGTTCGCGATAGACAACCTCTGCGACCGCCATCGTCGCGGGTACGGTTTCGAGGGTCAGTTTTCGGTACTGCATACGCCTGGCCTGATCCATGGCTGCCTTTGTCAAACGACGACCCAATCCATGCCCACGATAGGCAGGGCGCACGAAAAGGCGCTTGATCTCCACTGTCTTTGGTTTCACCGGCGTCAACGCAACACAACCGGCTGGGCGGCCGTCAATTCTTGCAAGCAGCAGAGCGCCCTTCGGCGCGGAATAAGGCGCGGGCAGCAGTTCCAACTCCCGGTCAAAGCCCTCAAAGCACAAAGCGTGATCAAATGCCTCGGCATATTCCACAAAAAGCGTTTTTACGAACGCAAGCGCGTCACCATCCGAGACGATCTCAATCGAGAGCGGGTCGTGTTGGTCCTGATCAGATGCAGCTTGGTGCAGCATGGCCCCTCCGTTTGGATGAACGTGTGCCCGATGTCTCTACTGTGACCTGATCCTCTCGCCGCGTATAGTCCCTATATGCGGATCGTGCCGGTCAGAAACAGGACACCTTCGCCAGCAATCCGAACCCTGTCGCCGGCCATCGTGCAATACAAATCTCCAACCCGGCCCGAAACCTGTTTCGCAAAAATCTCTGTACGCCCCAATTGCTCCGCCCAATACGGAATAATCGTGCAATGGGCCGAGCCGGTGACCGGGTCCTCATCAATACCGGCATGCGGCGCAAAATATCGGGATGCGCAATCACTGTTTTCCCCCGCTGCGGTAACGATCAGACCGTCACCTTCCAGGCCGGCAACGAATTTCAGGTCGGGATCGACCGCCAATACCGCGGCCTCATCCTTCAGGATCGCCATATTCTTGCGCGCCCGACGGAACCCGATAATCCTTTGCCCGATGGCGTCCTCCAGCCCTTCCGGGACGGGCAGATCCTGACCAGCCAGCGTCGGGAAATCCAGAACAACCTGGTTCCCGTTTCTCGACACTGTCAGAAGACCGGACCTCGACTTGAACCGGATCTCATCTTGGTCATACGCCAGTTTGTTGAACAGAATCCATGCCGCCGCCAAGGTCGCATGCCCACAGAGATCCACCTCGACCGCTGGGGTAAACCAGCGAATGTGAAAGTCATAGTCAGGATCGTCGCGAAGCGGAATGAAGAACACGGTCTCTGAAAGGTTGTTTTCAAGGGCAATCGCCTGCATGACCGCGGTGTCGAGCCAACTCACCAAGGGGACCACAGCCGCTGGATTACCTGCGAAGGGACGGTCCGTGAAAGCGTCGACCTGATAAAGATCCAGTTCCTGCATTATTCCAATCCTCTTAAATTTCGCCCGCTCGAAAAGCCTCTAACCCAGCCTTCAGACCGTCTGAGATTGTCTCGACATCCGCTTCGTCGGTCATCCAGTTGCTGAAGGCGGCGCGCATTCCGCTCTTTCCCTCGAACAATCCGGGGGTGACAAAGACCTTACCGGTGCGATTGATGGCCTCCATAATCGCTTTCTGATCGCGGTTTGACGTTTCGATATCCCCGCTTACGGCCCGGAACAGCACAATGTTCAACCGCACGGGTGCCAGGCATTCAAAACCATCCATTTGATCAATCCGCTCCCCAAGCGCCTTGGCGCGTTTACAGGAGTTTTCGATCATCGCGGCAATACCGTTCCGGCCATAGGCAACAAGGCTCATCCAGACCGGCAGGGCGCGAAACCGTTGGGAGCTTTCGAGCGAGCGATTGATATAGGAAGGGGCCGGATCGTCCGTCTTGAGATAAGCAGCCGTCAGACCCAGGGCCTCTTCCAGCAGGTCCAGATGCCGCGTCAGGAACAATCCACTGTCATAGGGAACGTTCAGCCATTTATGGCAATCGGTTGTAATTGAATCCGCCCGTTCGACGCCCGCAACTTGGTCCCGATAGTCCGGCAACAACCTGGCGTAAAGGCCAAAGGCACCATCCACATGCAGCCAGCAGTCATACCGATCGCAAAGATCCGCAATGGCAGAAAGGTTTTCACTGTCCCCGGTTGAGACGATCCCGGCACTTGCGATGACAATTTTATGGGCCGCCTCACTCTGCTCAAGACAGCGCTGCAAATCGACAACATCCATTGCCTCGCGCCCCTCCAGCGTTGCAACCTGCCGATAGGCATTGCGTCCAAATCCCGTTAACCCGAGGGATTTCAGCATTGTGGAATGGGGTGACGCGGCGAAGATCTCAACCCCGTTCAACGCGGCAATACCCTCTCGATCTGGATTTACGCCCTGCCGGCGTCCAGCCCATTGTCTAAAGCACAGACTGGCCAGTGTATTTGCGCCCTGTGCACCTGTAGTAAAGGTCCCGTCGAATCCGTTTTCCGCACCTGAATCGGGCAAATCAAATAAGGCACACAACATTGCAATGGTTCGGTGTGTCAGCGCCGCCGCAATAGAATCACCCGGGCTGGCCGTGTTCTGATCGACGGCTGCGGCCAACCAATCCCCCATCATGGCCGCCGGGGTCGCCCCGCCGGTAACATATCCCAAATAGCGGGGGCCAATACTGCCGGAAAGATAGGGGGCGATTTCCGCTTCAAACCTTTCCAGGGCCGCCGCCCCGCCAATCCCGTCATCGGCCAATGGCTGCTTGGCCATTGTCGTGTCCGGCGTTCCAACCGGATGTTCCGGCAATTTACGGTGGAATTGTGTTGCGATCCCGACAACCTCATCCATCAGCATTGAGAGATTCTGGTAGTCCTGTGTGATCCTGTCCGACCCTGACATGGGATTTATCCTTCCTCGAACACCCTATTGCGCGGGCTTCGCTGCCTCATCCGGCTCATCTAATACAGATTTGAAAAGGTCGAGATCGATGTTGCCGCCAGTCAGGATAACACCCACCTTCTTACCTTGAAGGCTGTCTTTGTGCTTTATCAGGCCCGCCAGTGGTACGGCGCCCGCGCCCTCGGCAATATTGTGGGTATGGGTATAGTATAGCCGCATGGCGTGCCGGATCTCCGCCTCGCTGACCATCACGACATCTTCTGCCCCTTTGACGATGATCTCGACCGCCTCTGCCACAGGCACGCGGCAGGCGACACCATCGGCCATGGTTTCAGCAGCATTGGTGGAAATTGCCTCTCCAGCCTTGAATGAAAGGCCATAGGCAGGCGCCCCTTCTGCGACCACGCCATACACCTTTGTTTTCAGGCCCAACGCATCCCGGGCCGCAATAACGCCGCAAATTCCAGAGCCCAGGCCGATAGGGACATAAACCCTCTCCAGATCCGGCGCCTCCGAAAACAACTCCATCGCATAGGTTGCGACACCAGTGACGAGCCGCTGGTCAAATGACGGCAGCATCACCAGACCCGCATCCTCGGCATAACCCTGTGCAAATTCCGCAGCAGCCTGAAAGTCATGGCCATGGACAATAAGGGACCCGCCAAAGGCCTTCATCGCCGCATTCTTCTCAACCGAATTTCCTTCCGGCACGACAATTGTGGCATCGACATCCTGTCTTGCCGCCGCAAACGCAATCGATTGGCCGTGATTGCCACGGGTTGCCGTGATAACCCCGCGCGTTTCTCCCGATCCGACAAAGTCTCTCATAAAGACCAGCCCACCGCGCACTTTGAAGGCGCCGGTGGGCGTATGGTTTTCGTGTTTAACCCACAGCTCGACACCAAGATGCTGCGACAGAAGCGGCCAGTTGTACTGAGGGGTACCGCCAAAGACGCTATGTACAAGATCATAGGCCTCTTCCAGACGCTCTCTTGGTGTCGAAGCTGTGGGTTGTTTCATTGTCCGTTCTCTCTTGTCGAAACGTTATTCCTGCCAGAAAGGTTTTGCGATCTCTTCGTCACGCACCTTCTCGGTCGCCCCGACATCCTTGAGCATACGGTCATCAAGCCTGGCAAATTGACGCCGCTGGAAATAGCGATCATGCCAGACAACCAGGGTGCTCATCAAAGAACCCGAACGGGGCGATCCAAAAATCGGACCGAGCCATCCGGGCAAAAGTCTTATTGTACGCATACAATTTCTCCATCTACCCAGAAGTTTGAAGTTCCAACAGGTACAAAACCATATTGTACCCATACATATCTAATTATTTTGACTAATTGTCACCGTCAATGATAGTATTGTCACCATGACAATATTGGCAGATGACACGCTCAGTTGGGTTGAAGGGCTCGACCTGACAACGGGCACAAAATACGTCCTGGTGGCTGATGCAATTGCCCGTGCGGCGCAAAGCGGCGCGATCAATATTGGTGACCGCCTCCCCCCTCAGCGGGATCTGGCTTGGAAGCTGGGCTGTACCATCGGAACAATCACCCGTGCTTATGCAGAACTGGAAAAGCGCGGTCTGGCAAAGGGCGAGGTTGGCCGGGGAACTTTCATCACGGATCCGGCCAAGGGCGCGTACAGGCCCCGTGAAATAGACATGATCTGGCACACACCGACTATTTCCAGCGTCCCTGAACAACCGCCCTTTCTTGGTCCCCTACAGGACGCGCGATTTCAGGATGAAGGGCCCGATGAGGGGCCGGCCATGTTACGCCATGACTATCCGCCGACAGGCGCGGAAGTTGTTGAAGCGGCGCGCACAATGGCAGAGATAAAGAATCCCAATCTTCTGGCCGAAATGCTGGCCTACCAACCCCATGCCGGGATGGAACGTCATCGGGTTACCGGTGCGAAATGGCTTCAGGAACGCGGGCTGGATGTCACAGCAAAGGATGTTGTTGTGACGAGCGGGGCCCATAACGGTGTGCTGTCAGCCCTCGCGGCGATAACCCGCGCCGACGACGTTATTGCGGTGGAGGAATTGACCTATCCCGGTATCAAGGCAATTGCAGGCATGTTGAACCTGAAGATCACGCCGGTTGCCATGGATGAGGAAGGGCTGGACCCGGACGCTCTGGAAAAAGTCTGCAAGGCGCAAAACGTAAAGGCATTGTATTGCATCCCGACCCTGCAGAACCCGGTCAATGTCACGATGTCGACCGAACGACGCAAGGCCATTGCCACGGTTGCGGCGCGACACAACCTGAAAATTATTGAAGATGACGTCTTTGGCATGATGCCGGAAGATGACCCGCCCGCACTTTATACCTACCTGCCCAAGGGGTTGGGCATTTATGTGAACAGTGTCTCAAAGCATCTGTCCCCCGGGCTGCGCGTCGGCTATGTTGCCAGCAGCGGGACAACGATCGGCCAGGTGGCGAGTGCGATCCGGTCCTGCAGCTGGATGGCCTCCCCCTTCACCACCGAGATCGCATCCCAATGGATAGAAAGCGGTGCGGCGCAAAGGGTTGTGTCCGCCCACCGACAGGAGGTCATTGAACGCATCAAGATGGTCAAGACCACCCTGGAAGGCGTGGAAATGAACTGTCCTTCCGGTGCGCTTCACGCCTGGGTCCAGGTGCCAGAGCTGCTAAGCGCGGCTGAGGTTGTGAACGCTGCCCAACGCCAGGATGTGATCCTGCCTTCAACCGAAGCATTTGTTATGGGGCATGGTCCGACACCGCGGGCAATACGCCTGTCGTTCTGTCAGCCTGTCCGGCGCGACACTTTACAGCGCGGTTTGAATATCCTTCAGGGCATCCTGTCCGGGTCGACAGATATCGATGCCATTTCCGTTTTTTAGCCGGTCACTCAGCAACCGTTTCCGAAATATGATCGATGATTTGGTCAACTGTCTTTTCAACCAGATCACCGTCATCCCCCTCCCCCATCACCCGGATCAAGGGTTCAGTCCCTGACGGCCTGATCACAAGACGCCCGGTATCGGCAAGGGCGGCCTCAACCTCTGCGATTACATCCTTGACGCTTTGCAGTTCCAGCGGATTCTGACCGGTAAACCGGACGTTTTTGAGGATTTGTGGCACCCGGTCAAAAACATGGCCGATTTCGTTCATTGGCTTATCGCCAGAGACAAGGGCCGCCAGCACCTGAAGTGCCGCGACAACGCCGTCACCGGTCGTCGCGTAGTCTGTCAGGATGATATGCCCCGACTGTTCACCCCCCACATTACACCCGTCGCGCCGCATGGCATCCACCACATAGCGATCACCGACACCTGTGCGCGTAAGGCCAATGTCGAGGGAATTCAGATGTCGCTCAAGTCCCAGATTGGACATGATGGTCGCAACAAGATTTCCACGCAGACGGCCTGTCTTTGCCCAGGTCGTGGCGATCAGGGCCATAACCTGATCCCCGTCTATGACATGCCCGTTTTGGTCGGAGATGATCACCCGGTCCGCATCACCATCCAGAGCGATACCAATGTCTGCTCCATGCGCTACGACCTGCTCCTGCATGGTTCGGGTGGCAGTCGCCCCGCAATCCCGGTTGATATTACGTCCGTCCGGCTGGACCGCGATCGGAATAACCGTTGCGCCCAATTCATACAGCACGGTCGGTGCCACCTTATAAGCCGCCCCGTTTGCGCAATCGACGACAATGCGCACGCCGTCCAGACGCAGATCTGACGGGAAAGTCCGCTTCACCGCCTCGATATAACGACCAGCCGCATCATCCAGTCGTCGCGCCCGCCCAAGCGCAGCGGGATCCGCCAGTTCCAGTTCATCACCGGTCATCAGCGCTTCAATCGCGTGCTCTTCCGAATCCGAAAGCTTGAACCCGTCCGGCCCAAACAGTTTGATGCCGTTATCCTGATAAGGGTTGTGAGAGGCCGATATCATCACGCCCAAATCCGCCCTGAGCGAAGTTGTCAGCATGCCAATGGCTGGCGTCGGCATCGGGCCGACCAAAACAACATCCATCCCCATGCTGATGAAACCAGCCGTCATGGCCGGTTCCAGCATATAACCGGAAAGGCGCGTATCCTTACCAATCACGACACGGTGCAGATGGTCGCCCCGGCGAAATCTCTGTCCTGCCGCCATGGCAAGACGCAATACGGTATCGGGCGTAATTGGTGGACGGTTTGCCGTGCCCCGCACGCCATCGGTCCCAAAGAACTTTCTTTTCATTATTTCTGGATAATGCTTTCCCGCGATCCAGACAAGCTTTTGGACCCAAGCGAGGTCTGGGCCGTCGTGCTGGATCCTTATTCAGAAGGCCGAAATTGAAAAAGGCCCCAAGCGGGGCCTCTTTCGCATTCGCTGGAACCAGGCTTATGCGGGACCAGGTTCCGGATCAGGTGTTCCACCCAGCGGTCCGCCCGACGACGGGACGGAGGACCGGGATCCGCCAATATCCTCATTATCATTGTCTTCTGGACGGTTGACGGCCTCACCACGGATCAAGCCGTGGATCTCATCACCGGACAGTGTCTCAAACTCGAGCAACGCGTTTGCAACAGTGTGCAACTGATCCATATGCTCTTTCAGAACATCCCGGGCAAGGTTTTCTGCATCAACACAGAAGATCTTCACTTCGTCGTCAATCTGCTGCGCGGTATGCTCAGAGATGTTCTGCTGACGCGCGACAGAATGGCCCAGGAAGACCTCTTCCTGGTTCTCATTGTACCTGAGCGGGCCAAGCTTCTCACTCATCCCGAACTCGGTCACCATGCGACGCGCCATGCCGGTTGCCTGCTGAATATCATTTCCGGCGCCGGTCGTAACGTGTTCTTTCCCGAAGATCAGTTCCTCGGCAATACGACCGCCATACATCATGGCCAAACGCGCATGCATTTCCGATTTCTTGTATCCAAGGCGGTCCCGCTCCGGTAGGTTCATCGTAACACCCAGCGCACGACCGCGCGGGATGATCGTTACCTTATGAAGTGGGTCATTCCCGTCCACATGGATACCAACTAGGGCATGGCCAGCCTCATGATAGGCGGTCAGTTTTTTCTCTTCCTCGGTCATCACCATGGAACGGCGCTCGGTCCCCATCAGAACCTTGTCCTTCGCGTCTTCCATTTCCTTCATGGAAACAACACGCCGGTTACGACGGGCGGCCAGCAGCGCACCCTCATTCACGAGGTTCGCAAGGTCCGCGCCAGAGAAACCAGGCGTTCCGCGTGCAATAACCTTTGCATCCACATCGGGGGCAGAAGGTACCTTGCGCAGATGCACACGCAGGATGCGTTCACGGCCCACAACATCCGGGTTTGGAATAACCACCTGACGGTCAAAGCGACCGGGACGCAGCAAGGCCGGGTCCAGAACGTCGGGGCGGTTGGTTGCCGCGATAATGATCACGCCCTCATTCGCCTCGAAACCATCCATTTCAACCAGCAACTGGTTGAGCGTCTGTTCACGCTCGTCATTGCCACCACCCAGGCCAGCGCCACGATGGCGGCCAACGGCGTCGATCTCATCGATAAAGATGATACAAGGGGCATTTTTCTTGCCCTGTTCAAACATGTCGCGCACACGGCTGGCACCGACACCGACGAACATTTCGACGAAATCCGAACCGGAGATGGTGAAGAACGGCACATTTGCTTCACCGGCAACGGCGCGCGCGGTAAGCGTCTTACCAGTACCCGGGGGGCCAACCAGCAAACAGCCCTTCGGAATTTTACCGCCCAAACGCTGGAATTTCTGCGGATCCTTGAGGAACTCAACGACCTCCTGCAGCTCCAGTTTGGCCTCATCGATACCAGCAACATCCTCGAATGTTACCCGACCGGCTTTCTCCGTCAGCAGCTTGGCCTTTGACTTGCCAAAGCCCATGGCTTTTCCGCCGCCGCCCTGCATCTGACGCATGAAGAAAATCCAGACACCGATCAGCAGCAGCATCGGGAACCAGCTGATCAGGACAGAAACAATGGTCGGAAGTCCCTCATCAAGCGGTGCCGCCGTAACAGCAACCCCGTTTTCAGTCAGGTTCGGGACCAGATTGGGATCATCGGGCGCATAGGTCGAAAAGGCACCGCCGCTCTTGAAATGGCCCGTGATATTCGGACCGCGAATGACAACGTCCGACACATTCCCGGATTCAACACTCACAACGAATTCAGAATAGGGGATACCCTCTTGCTGGACGCGCTGGTTTGATCCCTGGAACATGTTGAACAGCAAGATCAACAGTACCGCGATAACAATCCAGAGCCCGATGTGTTTTCCGAACAAATTCACAGTGCCAAATCCTCAATCGTAACGGCGACGCCTGAATATCAGGCTCTACGCCCGTCATGCATTCGTTTGTCTAAATACCAACGTCACAGAGGATGTCCCTTCAGATCTCCCCTGTGGATTCCTAATAGCTAAATAGTGCCTAAAGCCGCTCAATGAAAGGGCCTCGCCCGGATTTCCTATAGAATCCCCTATAAGTTTGGCACAAATGCGCCAACATGTCTCAATTTGTCAAAAAGAACGGTGCAATTCGGACGCCCCAAGGAAATGACATTCCTCAATCTGTAAGGGTACATCCTCCTTAGAATCTCTTTCGGGATGAAAAAATCCAAAACTTGGCGCGGCGACCAAAATATCACCCAACCACAGGGCTGGAGCGCCTTCACGCGCCAAAGCCGGAATTTTTTCTATCTGAGAAAACATCTCGCACGCGAAGGACCCGTCATCAAAAGCTTGACGGAGGCGCTGCCAACCCGATTGGCCAAGCCGATCAATGGTCAGCCCGTCCAGTTGTCCGCTCACCCGAAGGCGATATCGCCCATCCCAAACAAAACGTGATGTCACCGGCTTTCCTGGGTCAATTGCGGCCAGTTCCCTAAAAACCTGAACCCGGTCGCGTTTCAAACGAATTTGGCACCCATGCAGGGTAAGTCCGTTCACTGCATCCGCGCTACGAAGGGTTTCCAGGGCTGATTCCAGGCTTGTCAGTCTCGGCCTGTAGGGTTGACCACTCACCAAACATAAAACGCGGCTCAACAGTCGCAGGGCAACCTCCTCTTCCAACTCAACAAAGGCCGACAGGGTAACCTCTGCCCATCCCCCGGCATCATCTATGCGCAAATTTTCCGCACAGACGATGTCCGTGAGCCGTTCCAGCGTATCGGATGCCCTGGCCATCAGACGGGCCGTTTTGGCCAATCTCTCTGCATCCAGACCCAATTCAGCCAATGCCGGGGCCATTTGCCGCCATCGAACCCGGTTGAACCTGGGGTCCATGTTGCTTGGGTCGCCGACGGACGGCCAGTTCCTGTCCTTCAAGACACCAGCCAAGTCCGATTTTGAGAGATCCAGTAGCGGTCGCAGTAACACCAGAGAATGACCTGTGTACAGATCAGTATTCGCTTGCCGGGGTCGCATGGCGCCCAGACCATCAACGCCGCTACCCCGCGCAAGGCGCAGCAGAAAGGTTTCTGCCTGATCGTCAAGATGATGGCCCAGAACCAGATGATCCACACCATGCGCCTCACACCAGCCAATCAACAAATCAAACCGCAGTGCCCTTGCCCTCGCCTGAATATTGCTGGTGGGCGCAACAGCATCGGATTTGTCGCGCTGTTGATCGAGGATCTCGGCTCTAATGCCGCGCTCAATCAGCCATTGCCTGACTTGAACCGCCTCATCAGAGGAGTTCTCGCGCAGCCCGTGATCAACGATTAAAGCTGTCATTTCGATGGACCGCGCACGCGCCCAGTCATTCAGCATGGCGGTAACAGCCATGCTGTCAGGACCACCTGAACATGCGACTGCAACGGCTGAAGGTTGATCTTCAGCCAGACAGCTCTGCATCAAATCAGGGAAGATCTGCTCGATCTCCCTCGCTTTGTATTTGGGGGTTCCGTCGGACATGACCTGTTCTATCGACAGATCAGTATCCTGCAAAGCCGGTTCAGACGTTCACTATGACTGCGGACAACCAATTTTTGCGGCTTCCGAGACCGCGCGTTGCAGAACGCGTGGGTCTGATTCCGCAAATTTTGTCTGCAGTTCCCCGAAAGAGGCACATGCCGCTTCTGTCTTACCAAGCGCGCCCAGGGACATCCCCAGTTTCAAAAGGCTGGCAGATGCTTTCGGGCTTTCCGGGTATTTTGTGTAGGCATCCACAAAGACCGAGGCTGCCTGACGGAAATCGCTGCGGGCGTAATGGGTTTCGCCCAACCAATACATCGCATTGCCCGAATAGGGGCCGCTTTCATTGGCCGCAAGGAATTGTGTGAACGCCTGTTCAGCCTGACCGAGATCCTGGCGAAGAAGGCCGTATGCATATTGATATTGCGTCTTTTCATCCCCTTCCGGCAGGGAAATTGATGCAACTTGGCTGGGTGCTGCGGAAACACTTGCCGGGGCTGGCGCAGCGCTGGGCGGTGCCGGCGGCGGCTGATTTGAAACCGGCTGGGCAGCAATCGTGGACTGAACACCACGTGTCCCGGAAACGGGCTGTCCCCCGGCGGCCAATTCGGCACTGGTCAATTGACCCAGAACCTGCTGGCCCGGCGCCGCCGGCCCCGTCGCACCATTCGACGTAATCACCGTGGTGTCACCAACCCCAGTGCCGGGCGCAACCCCCTGAGCTGAGGCCGTGGGGGCCCCACCTGGCTGTGCGCCCGAAGGAGCGCGCCCTTCCAGGGCTGCCAATCGGTAATCCACATCCGAGATCAGTTTATCGACCCTGGTGTTCACCTCATTCATCTGGAAACCAAGTTCCTCGACCCGCCCGGTTAGACGGCGCATCTCGCCTTCAATCTCTTGAAGCTGCAACCGCAGTCTCGCCGTTGCCTGACCAGCTTGCGGATCTTCGGTCAGGTTGGTTGCGTTAGCGGGCGGGGCGGCCCCCGCGTAAACGGTGCGTTGCAAATCGCGCATGTCCCGCTGCAATCGCTCCAACTGTTGTATGAGTGACGCATCCTGTGCCTGTACAGTGCCACCGATCGTCATGGCAACTGCCATCCCGGTTGCGAATACCAAAAGGCGGGCCCTGCTGGCCCCAGATTCCAGAACACGTTTCATAGTTCACCTGTCATTCTTCCGTCGGCAATTCGATCGCATGTCCTAGAGACGGCAACCGATCCCCAACATTTATCAACTGGTTCGCCATCTATTACCAGCGAGATCCGTTGAGCGCCCCAGCATTCGACACAAACTTTCCGTCGAAAATAAGGCGATTTGACCGTCCAAGGTCTAAACAAAACCGCCCCAAAAAGATTTGGGCGGGAAAGCCTGCTTAACCAAGCTTTCCCGCCCATAAATCTCGTTTCCGTGCGACCGCTTTCAGCAGCGCGCGATCAGAAAGCTTTAACCTTAGCTGGCTGGTGCGTTCTTCAGAACGATAACGCCGCGACGGTTCTGAGCCCATGCGGATTCGTTCGAACCGAGAACTGCAGGACGCTCTTTACCGAAGGACACGGTTTCGATGCGGCCAGCAGAAACGCCCAAGCTGATCAGGTAATCTTTATGTGCGTTCGCACGACGCTCACCCAGCGCCAAGTTGTATTCGCGGGTGCCGCGCTCATCAGCATGGCCTTCAACAACGATGGTCACGCCAGGGAAGCGACGCAGCCATGCTGCCTGCTTTTCGATCGTGGCGACCTGGCTGCTCTGGATGTCAGCACTGTCGAAGCCGAAGAAGACGCGATCGCCAACGTTGACCAGGAAATCTTTGACGCTACCGGCAGCGAAGCCAGGAACTTCACGGGTTGTGGCGGCCGGTGCCGGTGCAGGAGCCGCAGTTGTCTGCGTACCTGAATCGGTTGCAGCCGTTGTTTCTTCCGGCTCGGTCGCGCATGCGGACACAAAAACCAAAGCCGCAATCATACTTAGCATTTTAAAGCGCATTTATAGCACCCCCTTAAATCAATTCGGCGACCCGATCACTGTTTGCTGCAGCGCTGGAGTTTAAGCCGTGTTATCTCAAACACATGAGGCCAGTAGCCCATTCAGCGCCATATAAAGCACGGACTTTTAAGAAATTCAACCATGCACCAAAGTCAAAAGCATGAATTTGAAGTAGTTTTCCCACAATATTGCAGCATATCTTCCGGTCGACGGTCGCTTTTCTACCGGAACTGACGCCAAACGGTCACACTCATTCCCCTCAAATCAAGGATTCAGGGGGGACCAGGCAGGGTCTGACGCATCACCCGGCGTTACCACCTTGCGCAGATTGTACCCTGTCAGATCAATACTATAGAGCCCGACACTGCCTGTTTCGCCGCGTTCCTCACGGAAAAACATTATTACGCGTCCATTCGGGGACCATGTCGGCCCTTCATCAAGATAGCTCTCTGTCAGCAATCGCTCGCCAGATCCATCCGGTCTCATCACACCTATGTGAAACCGTCCCTGACGTTGTTTGGTAAAAGCGATAAGGTCGCCGCGTGGAGACCAGACAGGCGTTGCATAGCGCCCTTTGCCAAAGCTGATGCGTTTTTGATTACTGCCGTCTGAGTTCATTACATAAATCTGTTGGGAACCGCCGCGGTCCGATTCGAATGTAATCTGCGTCCCGTCCGGAGAGAATGTCGCAGCCGTATCGATCCCCGGATTATCCGTCAGGCGAACCGGTCGCCGGGTGCGCAGATCCATCAGATAGAGATCGGTG
Organism: Alphaproteobacteria bacterium; assembly: GCA_963691885.1. GTDB lineage: Bacteria > Pseudomonadota > Alphaproteobacteria > UBA8366 > Aestuariispiraceae. The sequence goes on along the minus strand of OY829843.1, from coordinate 2,973,816 downwards.
TTTCCCTCACGGGCATGGCTCATCAGCACCGAGTTTCCATCGGCGGAGAATCTCGGCGCAAAAGTCATTCCCGGGAACTCGCCAAGCAGTTCCTGACGTCCAGACTGAATATTAAACAGATAGACCCGCGGCCTGCCGTTAAAATAGCTGAGATAGGTGATTTCCTGCTGGGTCGGCGAAAAACGCGGTGTTAAGACAAGCGCCCTGCCATCGGTCAAATAGCGATGGTTCGCACCGTCCTGATCCATGATCGCCAGACGCTTTACGCGCTTGTCCTTGGCACCGCTTTCCGCAATAAAAACGATGCGCGTGTCAAAATATCCGGTCTCACCCGTCAGGCGCTTGTAAATCGCATCAGAAACGATATGAGCGATCCGGCGCCAGTTATCCGCCTCTGTCTGGTAGGCCAGCCCCACCATCTGGCTTTCCGAAAACACATCCCATAGACGGAACTCAACCCGGACCCTGCCATCATCCTGCACCTGAATGGATCCGTTCACCATCGCCTGGGAACCGATGACCCGAAAATCGGCAAAGCGTGGCCGGGTCGAAACGTCAGCCGCCGACTGAATAAAGGCCTTTTTATCAATCGGGCGAAACAGTCCGGAACGTTCCAGGTTTTCCGTGATTACCGCCGAAATATCCCGGCCCAATGCTTGTTCCGACTCGCTGTTTCCAAAGAAGTCAGTGATTGCGACCGGAAGGGGTTCGACATTCCCCTGGGTGATATCAATCCTGACCTCTGCACGGGGCGAGACCGGGACAATAGTCAAGGCAACGACAATGGCGCAAAGCGCAAGAGCCCATCCTTCAAAATGCCTCTTGAATTGAGCAGTCTTCATCAGCCAAGCATCTCCCTTGGGTTAAAGGTAAAGATTATCTGATTCCAGACATCATATTTGTCTGGTGGTAGATTTAACGGTGAGCATCGCGGATTCAAGACGGCCCGGATCGCACTATCCGCAGCAGTCCTGTAAAATGGTTCCAGCATCCGGCTGTCATCGACCAGTTCTGCCCGAATGACACGGCGATCCGGGCCGACAATGATCCGAACTTCGATCACCAGATCTCTCGCTTCCCGCGCACCAGCCGGCACGTTCCAGCATCCCGCAATCTGACGACGCACTGCGTCCAGTTCACCAGAGGACAATTGGGTCGCGGCGCGTGAAACAGTCGGGGCAGGCTTTGGCTGCGTCGTGTTCAGCGCTTGCTTCACCGCGTCAGCCAGCGAGGTCTTTTCCTCTTCCGGGGGCGGTGGCGGGGGTGGCTCTTTCAGGTCGTCCTGCAAATTGTTCAACACACTCGCAAAGTCCAGCCGTTTCGGTTCGGTTTGCGGACGTTGCGGCGCGCGAGGACCGGCCTGCACCACTTCGGGTTCAGGCTCCGGTTCAGGTTCAGGCTCCGGCTCGGGTTCTGGTTCAGGCTCCGGCTCGGGTTCAGGCTCCGGTTCAGGCTCTGGCTCTGGTTCAGGCTCCGGCTCGGGTTCAGGCTCGGGTTCAGGCTCCGGCTCGGGTTCAGGCTCCGGTTCAGGCTCTGGCTCTGGTTCAGGCTCCGGTTCAGGTTCAGGCTCCGGTTCAGGCTCCGGCTCAGGCTCAGGCTCTGGTTCAGGCTCTGGCTCGGGTTCAGGCGGAGGTGGCGGAGGTGGCGGAGGCGGCGGAGGTGGCGGAGGTGGCGGCGGTGGCGGCTCCGGCTCGGGTTCGGGCTCTGGCTCGGGTTCAGGCTCTGGCTCGGGTTCAGGCTCGGGTTCTGGTTCGGGCTCCTCAGTATTCGCGGATGCAAGGTCTGCCTCGGTTAGAACTTCAGCCTCCATCACCACCTGGGCAACAAAGGGTTCGATATCCCGCTCGGGCAAACCAACCCATGCGGCGACAAAGATCGCAATATGGGCAATTACCGAGAAGAAGAGCGAACCACGCATGAAAACCTGACCGTCTCGCTCGCGCTAGTTGCTGGCTTCGGAATCAGGCAACCGCGCCAGCAAGGCGACTTTCCTAAAGCCGGCCACACTGATCGTTCCCATGACTTCCATCACCCGACCATAATTGATGGCCTGGTCCCCACGAACAAAGATCTTCATCTGGTCGGCGGAAACCCCTCTAGCGTCCCGGATTGCGTTCAGCCGCGCATCAACCGACGCCAATTCAATCTCGGTCTCCTGAAGATACACCGATCCGTCCCCTCGAACGGTCAACACAATTGGCTCGACGCTGTCATTGATTGAGGCCGCCTTTGTCTTTGGCAGGTCCACTGGCACACCAACTGTCAGCAGCGGGGCTGTCACCATAAAAACAATTAACAACACCAGCATTACGTCGACCAATGGGGTAACATTGATCTCAGAAATCGGTTGATACCGACCGGCCCTCTTGCCCCGGCTGTATCCATTTTGCACACCACCGGCCATGATCAGCGCCCTGCTTCGAGCTGACGGGATATAATCGCGCCAAACTCGCCTGAAAACGCGTCCAGGCGCCCGCCATACCGGCCGAGATCGTTAGCGATCTTGTTGTAAGCGACAGTCGCCGGAATAGCAGCGATCAGACCGAGCGCTGTTGCGAAAAGCGCCTCGGCGATCCCCGGTGCCACAACGGCCAAACTGGTCTGCTTGGTGGCCGCGATTGCCGTAAAACTGTTCATAATGCCCCAGACCGTTCCAAAAAGGCCGATAAACGGGGCCGCTGACCCGACGGTTGCCAGGAAAGGAAGATAGCGTTCCAACCGATCCATCTCGCGACTGAGCGTGACCTGCATGACCCTGTCGATGCGCTGTTCAAGGCTGATGGCCGCCCCGCCGCCGCTGATCTGGGTTGCGGACCGCCGCCATTCCCGCATGGCGGAGGCAAAGACAGCCGCCATCGGATGGGTCGGCTGATTGCCCACCTTGTCGTACAAATCGTCTAGTGAGCCACCGGACCAGAACGCATCTTCAAATTTCGCCGCCATCCGGTGCAGCTTTCCAATGCGGCGCATTTTGTCGAAAATGATTGCCCAGGACCAGATCGATGCCAGTACGAGCACGATCATGACCGCTTTGACCACCCAATCCGCCCGTTCGAACAGCGCCCACATTGTCATGTTCGCTGCTTCGGCGGACCCGCCGAGATTCACCAGATCAACAATTTCGTTTTCCATGCCGTAAATGTTCCCGTTCTCGTTCCAGCCGTTCAGGCTTCATGCGTTTCAAACCCGACCTTTCAGAGGTCTGGTAAGCTCTCGGCCGATTTTTGCCATTCTTCCATTGCCTGTCGGATTTCTTTCGGCAGACGACGAACGCCCCCAGCATCATCGATGCAGGCGAGGCGAACCTGCACTTTTGCGAGTTCTTCGTCCCCCCGCGTCACACCCTGCTCCATCTCGACACTTGCGCCGCCGATCCTGGAAATGCGGGTCGTCACCTGAACCAGGTCATCCAGATGTGCAGGTCGCTGATAATCAACGGCACAATGACGCACGGCGAAGACCACGCCATGGGCCTCTTTAATCGCACGATGATCGAACCCGCAGCGCCGCAGCAATTCTGTCCGCCCCCGCTCCGCCAGTTTCAAATAGTTTGCGTAGTAAACAATCCCGGCCGCATCCGTATCCTCGTAATAGATGCGGATATCGGTCACATCCTTGCGCTGTGTCTCTGCCGTCCCCATCAGGAAGCCCCGCCCTGATTGCGTGGCTCGGCATCCAGCAAGGTCAGTTGCGCCTCAACATGTCCAGGCGCTTCCAATCCGATATACTGCCAGCCCTGCCGGGTCAGCATACGTCCGCGCGGTGTGCGCTGAACCAGCCCCTGTTGAATGAGGAATGGCTCAACCACCTCTTCCAGAACATCGCGCTCATTCGCAAGCGCGGCTGCCAGGGTTTCGACACCAACCGGACCGCCGCCATAATTCTCAGCCATGCAGGCCATATATCGACGGTCCATGGCATCAAGCCCGCGATCATCCACATCGAGACGGCGCAACGCACGATCGGCTGCTTCCGCATCCACCTCTGCTGCGCCCTCTACCGAGGCAAAATCGCGAACTCTTCGAAGAAGACGGCCAGCCACGCGGGGTGTCCCCCGTGACCGTCGTGCGACCTCTCTCGCCCCGTCGGGCAACAGGTTCATATTCAGAACGCGTCCGCCGCGCTCAACAATCAGCGTCAGTTCGTCTTCGGTATAGAAACTGAGATGCAGTGGAATACCGAACCGTTCCCGAAGCGGCCGCGTAATCAAACCGGCGCGGGTCGTCGCGGCAACAAGGGTAAAAGGTGCCAGATCGATCCGGACCGAACGGGCGGCGGGCCCTTCCCCGATGATCAGGTCCATTTGGTAATCTTCCATGGCGGGGTACAGAAATTCCTCAACCGCGGGGCTCATCCGATGGATCTCGTCAATGAACAGCACATCGCGGGGTTCAAGATTGGTTAGCAGAGCGGCAAGATCACCCGCCTTCGCGATCACCGGGCCGGATGTTGAGCGAAAATTGACCCCCAACTCCTTGGACATGATGTTCGCAAGGGTTGTTTTGCCCAATCCGGGTGGGCCGTAAAAGAGGGTGTGGTCCATCGCCTCACCACGCTCTCTCGCCGCCTGAATGAATACAGCCAGGTTTTCCCGAACAGCCTTTTGACCCGTGAAGTCATCCAGGGTTTGGGGCCGGAAATGCGCATCCGCCTGATCTTCGGGTCGACGTTCTGTGTCGACCAGACGTTCGGCGTCACCCATCCCATCAAACCCGGTCATTGGGTCAGCTCCTTCAGGCCAAGCCGGACAAGATCTGACAAGGGTGCGTCGGCCTGCTCCTTCAACACACTGGCCACGGCGGTAAACGCCTCACTGCGCCCATATCCAAGATTTACCAGGGCCGAAATTGCATCCTCTGCGGCAGGTGGCGCAGCATCATTCGCAGATTTCACCGCGTCATTTGCAACAACGCCTTTCTCTGCCAGCGCAGCAGCACCCAGCGACAGACTGCCGACCTTGTCTTTCAACTCGCTCGCGATCCGACCGGCAAGCTTGGGGCCAACCCCATTTGCCCGGGCGATCGCCACCTTGTCGCCAGATGCGATCGCTTGAACCAGCTGGTCCGGCGGCAAAACGGAAAGAATGGCCAACCCCACCTTGGCCCCGACCCCCTGGACAGAGGTCAACAGACGGAACCAGTCCCGTTCGGCGAGGTCGGCAAAGCCATAAAGGTGGATATGATCTTCGCGAACATGGGTTTCGATCTCCAACTGGACCGCAAGCCCCTGCCCCGGTAGTTTCGCCAATGTGCGGGCTGAACAAAATGCCAGATACCCGACACCGCCGACATCCAGTATCACCCAGTCATCCCCCAGCGCATCCACAAGACCCTTTAACCGCGCGATCATCGACGCGCCCCCGCGATAGCAGGTGCTTCCCAAATGCGTTTGGTGCCTGCCCTGTGACCATGGCAGATGGCAACAGCCAGAGCATCAGATGCATCGGACCCGGATGGGTTGCACCCCGGCAAAAGGGTCCGGACCATCATTTCAATCTGGTCCTTTGATGCGGCCCCTGTTCCAACCACCGATTGCTTCACGCTCTTCGCGGAATATTCCGCAACCTCCAGGCCAAAGAGGGCCGGTACCAGCAGCACAACACCGCGCGCATGACCAAGTTTCAGGGTAGACCCCGGGTTCTTGTTGAGAAACGTCTCCTCAACCGCGGCCTCTTCCGGGCGATACATGTCAACGACCTCGGTTAAGCTGTCGTGCAGATCCTTCAGCCGACCGGCCATGCTGCCTTCGGTTCTTGGATGCACAATGCCGCAAGCAATGAAAGAAAGACGACTGCCTTCAGCATCAATAACACCCCAACCGGTGTGTCGCAGTCCGGGATCGAGACCCAAAATCCGCATTACAACCCCTCAGCCATTGGCAAGCTGTTCCATGATTTCGTCAGACATATCGAAGTTTGAGTAAACTGTCTGGACGTCGTCGTTGTCTTCCAGATTGTCGATCAGTTTAAGGACGGTTTCCGCTTTGTCGGAATCAACCTCTATCAGGGTTTGCGGCTTCCAGATCAGTTTGGCGGATTCGGGTTCCCCGAACGTTTCTTCGAGCGCGCCCGCCACCACATGCAGGGCGTCACTGGCGCAAATGACCTCATGCCCGTCTTCCGCTGATGAGACATCATCCGCCCCTGCTTCCAGTGCCGCTTCAAACATCGAGTCGGCATCCGTCACATCGGCCCCATACAGAATCTCGCCAACCTGATCGAACATGAAAGAGACGGAACCGGTTTCCCCCAGGTTGCCGCCGGATTTGCTGAAGATTGACCGGACCTCAGACGCTGAGCGGTTCCTGTTATCTGTCAGGACATCAACAATAATGGCGATACCGGCGGGACCAAATCCCTCATACCGGATTTCGTCATAATCGGTGCCCTCACCGCCACCGGCACCTTTCTGAATGGCCCGTTCAATATTGTCTTTCGGCACCGAATTTGACTTTGCAGCGGCGATTGCAGCGCGCAACCGGGCGTTCCCGTCGGGGTCTCCGCCACCGGCCTTGGCCGCCACAATGATTTCCTTGGCAAGTTTCGCGAAGAGTTGCGCACGTTTTTTGTCCTGCGCCCCTTTGCGATGCATGATGTTCTTGAATTTGGAATGGCCTGCCATCTCTCTTAATCCTGCTTCTTCTGATCTGCTTTCACCCGAGTTTTGCCCGTTTGTGTCATTTTATCCGCAAAACACAGCACAACCCCGTCTTCTGGACAGGGTTTTAGCCACACACATCAGAAAGTCGACCCTTAATCCGGTGCGATCACCAAGGGAACGCCCGAAAAACCTTTGGATACAGCGCCTTGATTCGACCTGTTTCTTCAATCCCTACAATTACTTTTGACCGGAACAGGGATAGCGGCGATTTATGGCAAGATTTTGTCACATTTGCAGACAGTGACGGATATTCGGTGGGCGAAACCGTGGCTGTATCTTCAGGAAAGGGACGGCCAGGCCCCCGACAATTGTCCGCCGACGCGGACCTGCTGGATGCGGCTGGCCAGACCGGTTGCCCGATCAGTGTCGACCATGACGCCACACAGGGTTCCAATCCCGTCGGCAGGGCTCATCCGGGGCTTGGGCAACGTTCCCAGAAAACGACCAAGGGCGGCGTCCTTATCCATGCCAATCACCGAATCATAGTCGCCACACATGCCGGCATCGGTCTGATATCCGGTTCCGCCCGGCAGCACCCGCGCATCGGCAGTGGGGATATGTGTATGCGTCCCGACCACCAGGCTGGCGCGACCATCCAGCAAGTGACCGATAGCTGTTTTCTCGCTCGTCGCCTCTCCATGAACATCGACAATGACAGCATCAAATCCGGATTCCGATGGCCCGTGCGCCGGCACCAGCCGCTCCAGACTGTCAAACGGGTTGTCATACATATCCATGAACAGGCGACAGAGCACGTTCACCACCAGGACACGGTAACCCTTCACGGTTTCAAAGACGCCGTTCCCATGGCCCGGCGTACCTGCCTGAAAATTATCCGGGCGGAGTAAATTTGGATCGTCCGACCGACTGAGAATCTCGGGATTGTCCCAGGAATGATTGCCGCCGGTAATCGCGTCGACACCGCACTCATATAACTCGTCACAGATCTTGGGCGTAATGCCAAAACCATGGGCGGCGTTCTCGCCATTGACGACAACAAAATCCAGAGCCAGTTGGTCCCGCAATCGGGGAATGTTTTCTGTCACGGCCCGACGGCCTGCGCGACCGACAATGTCGCCGCAAAAAAGTAAACGCATTAATGATCTTCCTGACTATCGACCCGCGCCATCAAGACCAGCGCGCTTTTTGATGGGTATGGCATTTTCAGGCGTGATGATCCAGTCCAGAGGTTGATCGAAAGTGTCGCGCGGCACGGCCTTTACCTCTTGCGCTGCATAGGCCACACCAATGGTCGTAACGGGGCGGCCCTCGGATCGGGCTTTTTCAATGGTTCTGTCATAGAAACCGCCACCATAGCCGAGGCGGTAGCCGTCGCGATCAAAGGCCAGCAGCGGAACAAGCATCAAATCCGGCAGGGCAATTTCCGCCTCCGGTGCAGGGGCCATTGTTCCGAACCCTTCCTTGATCAGGGGATCACCCGGTCGCCAGAGACGAAAGAGCAGCGGTTCTCCCACACCTGTTACGACCGGCAGAGCAACCTGTTTGCCGCGCCCGCGACACAGATCGAGGGCCGGACGAACGTCAATTTCACTGCCTATGGGTAGAAACCCTGACACCGTGTTGAACCTCAGTGAGTCCACAACCTGTGACAGGGTCTGGGCCAGTTGTTCCGCGCTATCGGGCGGGGCCGCAGACGCGGCATTTTTGCGAATTCGAGAGGCTTCTTTTCGGGCCAGCGCTTTCTGATCGGCAGGAGTTGAAGGGGCCTGTTCCATATATTCAGTCCAAATGACCAGATGAGGTGCGGGAATGCCCACCTCGGCCGTTCATCGAGTGTACCCCTGGAGCCTGCTAAGCAGGTGGGCGCCGTGATAACCGGACCAGGATCCGGACAGGGACAGCTCCCTAGAGGTGATTATAGCCCCCGGAACAACAATGATGTTGCGAACCGCGCAGCGCATTCCCACGCTGGATATTTAGGCGCCCTCGAGCTTCTCGGCAATAGCCTCAATCCGCCGGGTCACTTCGTCTATCATCGCTACATCGGCATTCGACGCGTCTGCGGCGGGTACAGCCTCAGAAAGGCGGGCTATTTCCGCGCGTGCCTGTTCCAGCTCTTCCATAACCTCAGACAATTCGTCGGAAACCAATAAACCGGCCATGACCAGCAGCCGCGCATCCCCAATCTGTCCCATGGAACCCGCCAGTTCGGACACCCGGGACTCCAGAAAACTCGCAAGCCGCGTTACATGCTCTTCCTGACCATCATCGCAAGCGACCTGATAGGTACGGTTATTAATACTGAGGGAAAGCTGCGTCATAAAAACTCTCTTCGAGATGAATGCCTTCTTTGAAACACCGGTTCAGACATAGGACGAACCCTGCCCGGCACTGTTTACTCAATTCTTCTCCAGTACCGCACTCAGCCTGACAATGGCATCGTCAAGCTGTCCGGATATCTGGGACTTCTGATCATTGAACAACCGCCGTTCTTCGTCCAGCGCGGCGCGGTCCGCCGCCAGAGCGTGCGCATCTGCCTCGCCAGAGCCGGATGCCTCGCGTTTGATCATTGCACTCTCAAGCCTGGATACCGCAGATGCCAGGTGGCGCAACGCGGTTTCTCTGTCACTCATCTGCCCAAACCCCTGTAGCCGTTCTGAAAACACATCTGCAAGAACGATTGCTTAAACAAACTATCCCTTGCCGCGGAAACCCGTCAACACAGATGAAAATGCTGAACATGGCGGCTATATTCGCCCTTGAACGCATGATTTCAATCCACATAAGCAGGCTTGAGCCAACGGGACGCTCTGATTTCCATCAATATCCTCTCTTTTTGGCGATATAGAGGCAAAGTGGGTTGATCTAAACCCTGTCTAGCGGCATTTTGCCGCCAGTTTAACGGGGTTCGACATGGTTTGCCGCCAAACCGGTGCGCTTAATTCTGCAACCGGATCCCGGGTCGCATTTATAAATTGATCAGCAATCGAGATAAAATGACCGCTCAGACACAAATCGCTATGGCCAACGCCATTCGCGCACTCGCCATGGACGCCGTTCAAGCCGCCAATTCCGGTCATCCGGGCATGCCAATGGGCATGGCGGACGCCGCAACCGTGCTGTTTTCAAAATTCCTGAAATTTGATCCGTCCCGGCCCAACTGGCCGGACCGGGACCGCTTCATTTTGAGCGCCGGTCACGGATCCATGCTGCTCTATGCGTTGCTACATCTGACCGGTTATCGCGACATGACCATGGCGCAGATCAAGAATTTCCGCCAGATGGGCGCGATTACCGCCGGTCACCCTGAATATGGCCACGCCAAGGGCATCGAAACCACAACCGGACCGCTGGGCCAGGGTCTGGCAAACTCTGTTGGTTTTGCACTGGGTGAACAGATCATGGCCGCCCAGTTCGGAAAAACCCTTGTTGACCACTATACCTATGTGATCGCCGGCGATGGCTGCCTGATGGAAGGGATCAGCCATGAGGCGATCTCTTTGGCCGGTCACCTGAAACTCAACAAACTGATCGTTCTGTTCGATGACAATGGTATTTCCATCGATGGACCAACTGACCTGACGGTGTCCGATGATCAGAAGGCCCGTTTCGCCGCATCAGGCTGGAACGTCATGTCGGTCGACGGCCACGATCATGCTGCTCTTGAAGCGGCACTGACCAAGGCCAAGAAATCGGACAAGCCGGTTCTGATCGCTTGCAAGACCATCATCGGGTATGGTGCGCCGAAGAAACAGGGAACGTCCGCCACCCATGGTGCCCCGCTCGGTGCAGAAGAGATTGCCGGTGTTCGGGCCGCCCTCGACTGGCCACACAAGCCCTTTGTCATCCCAAAAGATGTTCTGGCCGCCTGGCGCAAGGCAGGGTCCCGGGGTGAAAAAGCCCGTAAGGCCTGGGAAGCAAAATTGAAGAAACTGCCTGCCGCCAAGCGGGCAGAGTTCAAACGCCGGATCGACGGCACCCTTCCAAAGGATTTCGACGAGGCGGTTGTCGCCTTCAAAAAGGCAACCTCCAAAGCAGCGCCAAAAGTTGCGACCCGTGTTTCCTCGCAAAAAGTGCTGGAAGCCCTTGGGGATGTCGTCCCGGAAATGATTGGCGGGTCTGCTGACCTCACCGGTTCCAACAACACCAAGACCGGCGCTCTGGCCCCGATCACGCCGGAGGACCGTTCCGGTCGGTATGTCTATTACGGTGTTCGGGAACACGGGATGGCAGCGGCAATGAACGGGATGGCCCTTCACGGCGGCATGATCCCATATGGCGGCACCTTCCTTGTGTTCACCGATTATTGTCGGGGTTCCATTCGCCTTTCAGCCCTGATGGAGCAGCGGGTCGTTTATGTCATGACCCATGACAGTATAGGTCTCGGCGAAGATGGCCCGACGCACCAGCCGGTCGAGCATCTGGCCAGCTTGCGGGCAATCCCGAACCTGACGGTTCTGCGTCCCTGTGACACCGTCGAAACGGCAGAGGCTTGGGCACTCGCCCTTGAAAACGACAAGGGGCCAACGGTTCTGGCCTTGACCCGTCAGGGCCTGCCGACCCTGCGGACACGCCATGTTGCGCGCAACCTGTCCGGTCGCGGCGCCTATATCCTGGCAGAGGCCAGCAAAGGCGACCGCGCCGTAACCCTGCTTGCCACCGGATCAGAGGTTGAGATTGCCATGGCAGCGAGAGAGGCCCTGGAAAAATCTGGGGTCGGGACGGCCGTTGTCTCTGCCCCGTCGCTGGATCTGTTTGCGGCACAGTCCCCCGCCTATCAGAAAAAGGTGTTGGGCGAAAACACGGTGCGTGTCGCCGTTGAGGCAGGCATCCAGCAGGGCTGGGAACGCTGGCTCGGCCCGCGCGGTGGCTTTGTCGGCATGACCGGTTTTGGCGCATCCGCACCAATTGCCGATCTTTACAAGCATTTCGGCATAACGTCCGACGCTGTTGTCACACGTGCAAAGGCGCTCATGAAACAGAATTAGGACTGCCACCCGTTTCAGGTTTATGACCAAGTTTATATTAAGAGAGGATGGGAAATCATGACTGTACGTGTTGCCATTAACGGCTTTGGCCGAATTGGTCGCCTTGTTCTGCGTGCCGCGATTGAGTCAGGACGCGACGATATTGAATTTGTAGCGATCAACGACCTGGGTTCTGTAGAGGCCAATGCCCATCTCTTGCAATATGACACGGTGCATGGCCGTTTCCCGCATGAGGTCACAACCGGCGAGGACTGGATGGATGTCGGACGTGGCAAGATGCGGGTCACCGCTGAACGCGACCCCGCAAAGCTGCCCTGGGCCGAATTGAATGTTGATGTCGCGCTCGAATGCACCGGGATCTTCACCAGCAAGGAAAGCGCCAGCGCGCATTTGACCGCCGGCGCCAAGCGGGTTCTGGTCTCCGCCCCCTGTTCCAATGCGGACCTGACCGTTGTCTATGGCGTCAATGACGGGGAATTGGATGCGGCGCACACCGTAATCTCAAACGCGTCCTGCACGACCAACTGTCTGGCACCGGTCGCCGATGTCATGAACAAGGAATTCGGGATTGAGCGTGGCTTTATGACCACAATCCACGCCTTCACCGGCGACCAGCGCACGGTTGATACATTGCACAGCGACCCGCGTCGCGCCCGTGCCGCCAGCCAGTCGATGATCCCGACCTCAACCGGGGCAGCCCGTGCGGTTGGTCTGGTCCTGCCGGAACTGAAGGGCAAACTGGACGGGACGGCCATTCGCGTGCCAACACCGAATGTCTCGATGATCGACCTGAAATTTGACGCGAAGCGCGCAACCACCGTGGAAGAGGTCAATGCTGCTGTCATCAAGGCGTCAGAAACCAATGCCCTCAAAGGCATTCTGACCACCAATGACGCGCCGCTCGTTTCCATCGATTTCAACCACAACCCCAGCAGCTCAACCTTTGACCTGACACAGACCCAAGTGATCGACGGCACGCTGGTACGGGTGTTGAGCTGGTACGACAATGAATGGGGCTTTTCCAACCGCATGTCCGACACGGCGGTTGCGATCGGCAATCTAGACTAAGCTCAGAAAAAATTTCTTTTGTTAAACGCGGGCGGCCCCAAGTCGCCCGCGTTTTTCTTTCACCCTCAAAAATCGCAACGCGCCATTCTTAAGGATCAATAAACCGAACCAATTAAGTAAATTCCTCTTGAAACGATCAGAATGGTTCATATGTTCTATTTTTGTTCTTTTTAAGGGAGATTTTTTATGGCATTAACCAATCAATCTGGCCTTCGAATTAGAAGGCGTCGCCTGAACGATCTGGATCAAGCACAGTTCGACCGGGATTACAGAGGGACCGGGTCGCTGCCAGCTGAATATTGGGAAAGCTGGCGACGCCATGGTGTCGGTGTCGGGCGCAATGAGACGGCGGAAGAACGGGCAGAATCGGAACTGATCCTTGCCAAACGGAGCCAGGACCAGAAAAGGATTTCCCGTGCTGAAGAGGGGCTGAACCAGCTTCGGAACGGCTTGCTGTCCGGCGGTCTGGTGCAACCGGGTTTTGACAATCACCCAAAGCCTGACCCGGAACCTGTCCGACTGGCCCAGAAGGGACCAGGGGGCATCCCGACCGGTGGCGCGACCGCCCAAAAACCCAAAACACCGACACCGCCAAAACAGCAACAGGAACAGAAACAGCGGGAAAACAGGTTGAACCCGGCCTCGGAAGCCAGCCAAAGGGCCGCAGATGCCGATGAGATACGACAACAACTGGACGACGCGAACCAGGAACAACCCGAGGCGGAAAAGGATTACCCGGAATACGATTTCGACATGCCGAAACCCCGACAGACCGACCCCGTAAAACCCTATCTCGACCCCTCAAAATTCCCGGATGATAACGACGTTTACTGGGAAGAAGACCTGAACAAAATGGCCAAAAAATGGGGATTGATCCAAGTCTGATCAAAATTGAAACGAAACAAGACTATGAAATCACCCGCAACGCCATGAAAAGCGCCTTTGGATATCGGATCAACCGCGACAAGACAGTAAAAGAAAGAGAAGCCCAGGCAAATTTCCACAAGCTAAAAGCAAGGAACAATGAACTGTACGAAAAACTGCGGAATTTCTTCGGAATGAAAAGAGCAGGGATCGGCATTAGCAACATGGACAAGAGCGACAGGGAAATCGCAGAAGACGCAAAAGTTAAGGAAGCAGTTATTCAAACAATTCAAAATATCCCAGTACCAGGCGCAAACCCAGCACTCCAGGGCATCAACATCATCAAGAAAATAACAGAGTCAGGTCTAGAGATGGAGGCTGAACAAGGACGCGATGAGCTAAAGAAAAGACAAGAAATGAGAGATCAATTAGATGCTTTGAAAGACACCCCTCCTTAAACCAAAAACGATCTCATTTGTTGCACCAAGCGTTTAGTTTGGTGCAACTTCGAGCGCCTCTCCAACAACACTATTTATCAGAGCAATAGATAGAGTGATTATGTCGAAGGTCCCGGCTCCATAATTCATCGGGAATTTTCGGGCCGGTTTCAGGAAAAGGCCTGAAGGATTGTGTTGATCCCAAAGACCAGGGAATTTCAATACCCAAACGCAAATTCATCAGGCAGTCGACATCAATACCCTCAGTTTCGGCTGTCTCTTTATCAGGTGCAATCAAGTTATAGTTTTGATGAGCAAACATCGACCCGGCCACTAATGATCGGTGCAGCAGAAAATAGGCTTCTGATCTGTTGCGAATTACCCCGTTGCCGAAATGCCTTGCATGGGCATAAAAGAACTGGGCGTTCGGCTCATTTTGCCTTTGGGCCTTGAAGAACCACAGAGCTGCGACCGCTGGATTTGGTTCAATACCAAAACCATACAAATATGCGTATCCCAAAAGAAACTGCGCAAAAGCGTCACCTTGCAAGGCAAGTCGAGTCGCTTCTGGTAAAGCCTCTACGGCGCGTCCATGATCGAAGAAAGCAAACAGTTCTTCGTACCCTGCTGGCGGGAATAGAAGAAGGGGGCGTTCATTGCTGCCCAGTGGCACGGCATGAAATTTAGGCTCGAACAAACGATGGTCGGGATTTCGGAATACATCGGGCAACGGCATAGCAGATATAAACGGGGGCCTTACGCCGAAACGCTGTTCTAATTGCTGCAGCGTCTGCTGCCTAGACTCATCAGATCCAAAACCAAGCTCGATTGCTTCTCTGCTAAGGATATGACCGTTGTCAACCGCCCTGTCCAACCAGTAATAGGCCAAATAGGGATTCACAATGCTTCCGTTTCTGGGAAATGCCAAGGCGTCTAAGAGTTGAGAGGCACTTTCTCCGTGGCCGCTGCGTGCTGCCCTAATCAACCAGACTTCACCCAAGGCGCGGTTGATTGGAAACCGCATCGTCCCCCCCACATCCGCCCGAACACCACGATACAATTGGGCAATCGCGAATTGCGCCAAACCATCCCCTTCCAGCGCACGGGGCAGAAAGTACCGGATCGCCGAATTTTCATCCCCCGCCCGAAGATCCCGCCAGGCGGCCTCCTCCTCCGCCGAGTTAAAAATCAGTTGCGGGCGCAGAACCGGCGGCGCGTTCTGAACCACCACCCCTCCTTGCGCCAAGACAGGTGTAACCATCAAAACAAAGACAAGACTGATGAGAACGGATTTCATCATTAAAACACTAAGTCCAAACTGATTACTCAAGTTGTTTTTTGTTCGACATTAAAAATCACAGCGCGCCAGCCCTTCATCTGCCAAAAGTTTCGCAGCTTCAGGATAGGCTGCGGGATCCCGTAAAAGATCCGGCAAAATGATTGGATCGAAATCAAAATAGAAATCCTCGTCACTCGAGATACTCTCAATCTCCAGTTCAATTCGTCGGTCCCGTGAGATAGTAGAGGTTATGTGTTCCCATTCCGGCACGACAAAAGGTTCCTCCGAGAACTCAGTTGCCCAAGCAATCCAGATATAAGCTGTCTCCAAATCCGGACGAACACCAATGCCTCTCAGATATGACAAACCTACATTTATAGAGCTGGCATAGTGAGAGACCGCCGCATTGTAGTGCCAGAGCAGAGCAAGACAGGAATCTCGTGGAAATGATCCCAGTCCAAAATTGTACATCAGACCAACGGCGTGGCGGCCCTCAATGTTTCCAGCCATGGCGAGATTGACATAGTACTCTTCTACATCCGCGAAACTGGTTGGCGGGTTTTCAACAAAATGCTGTGTAACGACCGGGTCTATCTGCGCAACCCAGTCATGATTGCCCGGCTGTTGTATCCGCTGCCAGGTGCGGAGATCTTTAGCATCCTTGTCATCCGCGGCACCATCGGCCAGTGCAGCACCGGACAGAAGACACCAACTGAACAAAACCAAAACTATCAACCTCAGTGTGACCATGGATTTTCATACCATTAAAGACCTGAAAAATTAAACCAAATATTTATTTTAGGTAGCAACAAAACACCCCCTTCTCGTTTTCCAAAAAGCAGAGCATTCTGATGCGGTGATATAGTTGGGAGGCTGGGATGTGCCGTTGGCTGAGTTATCGGGGGGATCCGGTTTATCTGGAACACTATCTGTTTGATCAGGAGTTTTCCCTGATTGAGCAGTCCTTGCGGGCACGCAACTCTGTCACCACAACCAATGGCGACGGGTTCGGGGTCGGCTGGTATGGAACGCGCGACGAACCGGGCCTGTTCAGAGAGGTCCTGCCCGCCTGGAACGACAATAACCTCAAGACGCTGGCCCACCATATCCAGGCACCCCTCTTTTTTGCCCATGTCCGTGCCTCCACCGGGACGGAGACAATGCGCGCCAATTGCCACCCTTTTGCCGTGGGAAACTGGATGTTCATGCATAATGGACAGATCGGATCCTATGAGAGGATCCGGCGGGATTTCGACAATACCCTCTCCGACGATCTCTACGCCCATCGGGCCGGAAACACCGATAGTGAGGCGATTTTTCTGCATTTCCTCTCGCATTTGCCGGGCAATGGTCCGAAGGTCGCGCTTGAAAAGACCATTCACTCGATCTGTGAGTTGATGAAAGAGACGGGCATTGAAGAGGCGTTTCGAATGACAGTCTCCCTCTCAGACGGGGAGAACCTCTATGCCGCGCGGTTTTCCAGCGACCCGAAACCGCCCTCCCTTTATTACCAGCAGACGGGCAATAATGTGATTGTTGTCTCCGAACCGCTGGATGACCGGGCGGAGGCCTGGCGTATGCTGGCGCCGGGCACCTTCCTGACCTGCACGGCGGAAGAAGGTGTCATGGTGGAACCACTTGCCCTATAATCCGCGACACCTGCTCTTCTGCAGGTCGACCAGCACAACCAAGGACCCATTATGTCGATCACAATCCTGGACCATGTGAATATCCGCACCAACAATCTGGAGGGCATGATCAGTTTCTATGATGAGGTGTTGGGTTTATCGCCCGGTCCGCGGCCGAATTTTCCCTTTCCGGGTGCCTGGCTCTATGCCGGGGATCAGGCGGTGGTTCATCTGATCGCGGTCGATCCCGAAACGGTCAAGCCGGAACCGGCAATACAGTTGGAACATTTCGCCTTTGCCGCCAGGAACATGGCGGCCTTTACGGCAAAGCTGGAGAAAATGGGCGTTCCCTATCGACTGGGGCATGTTGAGGATTTTGGCATCACCCAGGTCAATATCCATGATGAGGACGGCAACCGCCTGCATATCGATTTCAGAGGCGAATGATCGCCTATTGCAGACCGGCCCTCAGCAGGAAGATGATCGCGATATTGACAAACGGGATGATGTAGACCCCAAATCCGGTCTTCTGCGCACCGCCTCGATGATACATCCAACCCGCCACCATGGTCAGCAGAACCGTGAAGGGAAACGCCGCCACGGACAGGTTCATGAACATGAACATCGTCTGACCCACACCCTCAGCCGGTCCCACAAGAAGGGAGCGCATCGCAAAGGGCAGGGACAGCAGAAAGATCAGGGAAAACACCACGGTCAGCACCCAATGCCAGGGGCGCAGGCGTTTCATAAGCCGGTCTTTGTCAGACATCTCAGTGTCGTCGCTTGCGGACATGCGGTTCAATCTTTCGTCGTGTTCAGCGCGCATGGGTTTAGATGTTTGGGAACCAAAGCTCAACACGCCCTTATGTCGCAAGCGCGCCCGGCGAAAAAATATCACCGAATCCAGGTTTACACGGCGCAATCTGCATGGTTTTTGACCAAGAGCGATTGAAAAAATGGCCTTCGCCGTGTAGAGCAGGGCATCATTTCGGGGAGCTGTCCGAACCCGGCCTCACCGTTTTCGGACAGATAGGCACATTCAGCGGCCCGGCGACATGTCGGCCGGAAAATACAGGCCAGAAAACACAGGATAGAGACACGATGAAGATCACCCAAAAAGTCCGGAAAATCCTTGCCAATTATGAGAGCGACAATCCCGGCACAAAGCGCAACATCGCCAGCATCCTGATGCATGGTCGGCTGGGCGGCACGGGCCGGATGGTCATCCTGCCGGTGGATCAGGGCTATGAACATGGTCCGGCCCGCAGCTTTGCGCCAAACCCGGATGCCTATGACCCCCATTACCACTATCAGCTGGCAGTTGATGCCGGTTTGAACGCCTATGCAGCACCTCTGGGCCAGTTGGAAGCCGGTGCCGATACGTTTGCCGGCGCGATCCCGACGATCCTGAAGGTAAACAGCTCAAACTCCTGGGCGGTCACAAAGGATCAGGCCATCACCGGTTCCGTTGGCGACGCGCTGCGTCTTGGCTGTGCTGCGATCGGTTTCACAATCTATCCCGGTTCGGACTACTGCTTCGAGTTGATGGAAGAGATCCGCGAAATGTCTGAAGAGGCGAAGGCCTATGGCATCGCCACCGTGATCTGGTCCTATCCCCGCGGTGGCAACATCTCCAAAGGCGGAGAAACCGCGATGGATGTCTGCGCCTACGCCGCCCATATCGCAGCCCAACTGGGCGCGCATATCATCAAGGTGAAGCCACCGACGGCGCATCTTGAACAGCCGGAAGCTAAAAAAGTCTATGAAGCTGAAAAGATCGACATCTCGACGCTCAGCAAACGGATCGAGCATGTCATGCAGGCGTCCTTCAATGGCCGTCGCCTTGTCGTTTTCTCGGGCGGTGCCGCGAAAGGTCTGGATGAGCTTTATGACGAAATCCGTTCGCTTCGCGACGGTGGTGCCAATGGGTCCATCATCGGCCGCAACACCTTCCAGCGTCCGCGTGCTGATGCACTGAAGATGCTGGACACGATCATCAAGATCTACCAGGGCAAGGCCTGACCCTCTTGTCAGAGGATTTTGCCCCGCGTCTTTATCTGATCACGCCGCCGTCCCTTCCGGATCTGGCGGCGTTTTCAGATGATCTTGCCCGCGCGCTGGATGCGGGTGATGTCGGCTCTGTCCAACTTCGTCTAAAGGACTGCGACGACGACATGATCCGGCGGGCGATCGAAACACTGATGCCCGTCGTTCACGCGCGGGACATTGCCTTCATCCTGAACGACCGGCCGGATCTGGCGATTGAGAACAGCTGTGATGGCGTCCATATAGGCCGCGATGACAGCTCGTACGAAGAGGCACGGCGCATCGTCGGCGGTGATCAGATTGTTGGCGTGACCTGTCACTACTCCCGTCACCTCGCCCTTGAGGATGCGGAGGCAGGCGCGGATTACGTCGCCTTCGGCGCGTTTTTTCCGACCAGCACCAAAGACGCAAAACACAAGGCCGAGGTCGAGACATTGGCCTGGTGGACTGAGATGATGGAGGTGCCCTGCGTTGCGATCGGGGGTATCACGGCGGAAAACTGCGCCCCACTGGTGCAGGCCGGGGCCGATTTTCTGGCGGTCGTTTCAGCGGTATGGGATCACCCT
Organism: Alphaproteobacteria bacterium; assembly: GCA_963691885.1. Taxonomy (GTDB): domain Bacteria; phylum Pseudomonadota; class Alphaproteobacteria; order UBA8366; family Aestuariispiraceae. The sequence continues at coordinate 2,954,320 of OY829843.1, read as the reverse complement.
TTGGGGCCCGATGGCGGCGTACGTGCCTTGAACCAGGCGATAGCAGAGGCACTTAGCTGATCCTGTCGACAGGGGCCCAGAGCACCTCATTAATGTCGTCCGCCCCGCAGGTCAGCATGACCAGACGATCAAAACCCAGCGCAATACCGCTTGCCGGGGGCATCTGTTCCAGCGCCGCCATGAAATCTTCATCGATCGGGTAGGTATCGCCATAGAGTTCCTTTTTCAGGGCAAGGTCGGATTCAAAGCGGCGACGCTGCTCAACCACATCGGTCAACTCACCAAAGGCATTGGCCAGTTCAAGGCCACAAACATAAAGCTCAAACCGTTCTGCCAGAAACGGATCGTCCGGATTGGGTCTCGAAAGAGCTGCCATCTGGATCGGGTAATCGGTCAACAGGGTTGGGACAGGGTGCCCGAGAGATGGCTCAATCCGCTCGGCAAAGATCCGAAAGAAGATATCTTCCCATCCATCTCCCTCATCGGTTCGCACGCCCAGATCCTTCGCCATCCCGTGCAGCATCGCCGTGTCGGGAACAAAATCATCTGTTCGAAAGCTGGGGCCAATATCAATCCCGCAATACTGTTTGAAAGCCTCTTCGACACCAAGGATCTGCCATTCTGCATGTGGGTCACTGATACGGGTGCCACGTCTGTACATCTGCCCTTCCGGCACGGTCGCCCGCAAAAGATCGATACAATCGCCGTGCAGCACCTCCAGATCCGCATCGGCGCGATACCATTCCAGCATCTGGAACTCAGGCGCATGCAGACCGGCCGCCTCTGCGTTGCGAAAAACCGGGCAAAGCTGCCAGATCATCGGCTCTCCAGCGGCCAGGATCTTTTTCATGGCAAATTCGGGACTGGTATGAAGATAGCGCGGGCGGGAGGTGTCGCCGCCACGGCCCGGCGGCAACAAGACTGTTTCAAACGCGGCCAGATGCGGTTCCAGGCCTGGACTGACCTGCAAAGCCGGGGTTTCGACCTCAACAAAACCGGCCTCTTCAAAGAAGTTGCGCAGGCGCTTTTTGACTTCGGATCTCATCTGAAGATTTTCCCGTCGCGCGGCAAAGACTTTCCGATCCCACCAGGGTGTTCTGTCACTGTTTTGCATAGGGACCGGCCTTTGGTCTTTCGTCGCAACTGGAATTACTCTGTGCATCGCTGTATACGCGGCGCAACGGTTGCCTGTCACGCGCTCTGGTGTTAGGAACACGCCTCTCGGGCAGCATTTCGGTCTGCCCGACACTAAATTCAGCGCCATCCCTGGAAAACAGGCTGATGCTGCGCGACACCAACCGCCTGGAACAGGACAGAGACCCGATGAAAGATACAGCAATCAACCTGCGCGCCGGCAACGCTTTCATGAGCGACGGCAAACTGCTTGTCGTAATCAAGAACGAGATCAACCAGCCGGGCAAAGGCGCATCGGTTGCCCAAATTGAAGCCCGCGACCCGCTGACCGGCAACAAAACCAACCTGCGGTTCAGAACCCAGGAAACAATTGAGCGCGCAGATCTTTTCGAGAGCGATCACCAGTATCTGTTTGAGGCCGATGATACCTATACTTTCATGAACACCGAGAGTTTTGAACAGGTGGAAGTCTCCGGAGAATTGATCGGTAATCCAAAAGCCTATCTTCAGGAAGGCATGATCTGTGCGGTCCAGACCCATGAGGGCACGCCGATTTCTGTTACCCTGCCGAAATCCGTGATCATGGAAATCGTCGAAGCGGACCCGGTTGTCAAAGGTCAGACGCAATCCTCTTCCTACAAGCCTGCCATGCTCGAAAACGGTGAGCGTATTCTGGTGCCACCGCATATCGAAACTGGTACCCGTGTCGTGGTCAACGTGGCCGAAGGGGCCTATGTGGAACGCGCCAAGGATTGATGCCTACAGGCACTGATCCAGGGCCCACCACTATCTTTTTTTGATCCGATTGGATCTTAGTCCGGAGTAAAGACATGGCGATCCGCTCTGCCAATATGAATGTCATGATGCGCGCGGCCGAAAAGGCCGGGCGGGCGCTTGTCCGTGATTTCGGCGAAGTTGAACAGTTGCAGGTCTCTCGCAAGGGGCCGGCCGACTTTGTCAGCGGCGCGGATAAAAAGGCCGAGGGCATCATCCGACGCGAACTTCAGAAAGCGCGGCCTGACTATACGCTTGTTATGGAAGAAAGCGGCACGGTCAAAGGCGAGGACACCGACAACAAGTTCATCATTGATCCGCTGGACGGGACGACGAACTTCATCCACGGGCTGCCGCACTGGGCTGTCAGCATCGGACTTGAACAACGCGGCGAGATCACCGCCGGGGTCATTTACGACCCGATCAAGGATGAAATGTTTTGGGCCGAAAAGGGCATGGGGGCCTATCTTCTGGACAAGCGCCTGCGCGTGTCCGCACGCAACAAGATAGAAGATTGTGTCTTCGCGACCGGTATTCCCCATCTCGGTATCGGCGGCGGTCCCGAAGGGCATGCAGAATTTAGCAAGCGCCTGCAAAAAATGATGGGCGTCAGCGCGGGGATACGTCGGTTCGGTGCCGCTGCGCTGGACATGGCCTATGTCGCTGCCGGTCGCTATGACGGTTTCTGGGAACGGGGTCTCAGCCCCTGGGACATTGCGGCTGGTATCATCATTGTGCGCGAAGCCGGCGGTTTTGTAACCGATATCGCAGGACGGGATTATAACTTCCAGCGTACGGAACTGATGGCAGCGACCAATACCATCCATCAAAGTTTCGTCAAAACGCTCAAAGACGCCGATAAAGGGCAATAATCCCGCTATCACCCTCCCATTCGGTTGAGGGTTGGGCGTGATACCGATAGACTCTTTCGAACTGCCGTGGAATCTGCCATGAAATGAATGATCATGGTGTGACCCGAATGTGCGAAGAATGGGTTTAAGGTGGATGGAATGACGTTTAAATCGATTTTGCTGGGTTGTGTGGCGGGTGTAGCACTGCCGCTTGCCTCTCTGACACTTTCCGTGTCGGCATATGCCCAGGCCCGTCAGGCAACCAGCTATTACTCCGGGGTGGCTACAATCGGCGATCCGGTGATCGTTGATCTTGGTGTGCTCGACCGACTGGGCCCGCCGCCCAACTTGCCACAGTTACTCCGACAGAGCCCCAGCCCTGTTGGTGCTGGCAGTCCTGCTACCCAGCGCAGCGCAACCGTTCTGACACCACCGCCATTGACCGCGACAGCACCGGCACCAGCGCCAAGTTCTGCGCCACAATCCGGTCTGGTCGGGACGACTGGCACAACCACCACAACGGCTGCGGCACCACAGCCAGGTGCAGCCGCGCCGCCGCCAACCATTCCACGCTCGGGCCTGACAAACGCGCCGACGAGCGCTGCTGATTTGCAGGCTGACCGCCCCAGTTCCAATGTTCCGGCGGCCCCTGTTATCGCGGCCGTTCCGGCAGCAACGCCAGCCCCTGCCCCGCCGGCTCCAAAGGTGGAGATAGATCCGCCCAAACCTGCACCGGCAGCGCCAGCAGCCGCAGCGCCTGCACCGCCGTCTCTCTCAATCGATCTATCTGAGCCACCGGCGGCAAGTACACCGGCTGAGCCACCAAGCACAGAAACAGTGGAAATTGAACCACCCGCCCCACCTGCACCAACAACCATCCAACCACCGCCTGCAGCACCCGCGATTGCAGCGGTGCCCCCCGCAGCCCCCCAGACCGATGAACCGACAGATCCTGCGGACAGCAGTTCAGACGAAACACCGGCCGCCGTTGAGGAAGCAGAGGAAACCCAGGTCGCTGCGCTCAATCCTGATGCGGTGATCGAAACGCCGGGTCAGCTCTCCATACTGTTTGATCCAACGGGGTCGGAGTTGCCGGCGGGTACAGCCATTGCCCTGGACCGTCTGGCGGCAGATATGGCCAAGGACGAAAGCGTTCGAATTCAGCTCCTTGGTTACGCTGACAATCCAGGTGAAACCGCCAGTCAGTCACGGCGCCTTTCCCTGTTCAGGGCACTTTCCGTGCGCACTTATCTGATCAAGAAAGGCGTTCGTAGCACGCGGATGGATGTCCGGGCACTTGGAAACAAGTCAGAGGCCGGAAACGCCAATCGCGTTGACATCATTGTGCCGCAGGGATGACGCAGAAACATCACCCTGCTACGGCAATTTGGTTTGAAAGAAGCTTGATCTGACACGGATTGAAGAGGATAAAGCGTGACAAAACCATATGGTTTCTTGATCAGAATGGGTGCATTTCTGGTGGTCATTCTGGCGGGTACATTTCTTATCTTTGAGCCTCTGTATCAGGCCTTCTCCGCGAATGTGTTTCTGAACGGCGTTATACTTCTGGCGCTTGCCATCGGTATCATTCTGGATTTCTGGACGGTTATCCGCCTCAACCGTGAAATCGACTGGGTTGAGAACTTTCAGCGTGGTTCCCACGGGGCGCAGGGATCCATCCCGGCACCACGGCTTCTTGCCCCGGCAGCCGTCATGTTGTCCGAGCGCAGTGATCGCAGCGCCCGGTTAAGCCTTTCCACCACCGCGATGCAGACCTTGGTTGACGGGGTTGCCGTTCGCCTGGATGAAGCGCGGGAAACAGGGCGCTATATGGTGGGCCTGCTGGTCTTTCTGGGACTTCTCGGCACGTTTTGGGGTTTGCTGCTGACAGTCGAAAGCGTCAGCTCCGTCATCGCGGGTGTGGAGGTGGGCGGTGCCGATATCGGGGCGGCCTTCGAAGAACTGAACGCCGGGCTGGAAGCGCCATTGGCCGGTATGGGGACGGCCTTCAGTTCCTCCCTGTTTGGTCTGGCCGGTTCCCTGATCCTGGGTTTTCTGGGGCTACAGGCTGGTCAGGCTCAGAACCGCTTTTACAACGATCTTGAAGAATGGCTGAGTGGCCTGACCCGTTTGGGCGGTGGATCCGGCCCCGTCGGCGACGGGGAACAATCGGTGCCCGCCTATATTCAGGCCCTGCTGGAGCAAACTGCAGACAGCCTCGAAGGTCTTCAGCGCACGATTGCGAGGGCGGAGGATTCCCGCGCGGCATCCCATGCCAGTATTGCCGCGCTGTCAGACAATTTGGGTGCCCTGACAGAATCCATGCGGTCCGAGCAGGACCTGCTTGCCCGTCTCGCAGAGGGGCAGGAGAAGTTACAGACTGCCCTTGAGCGGAGCGCGCGTACAGGCGGGGATGGAAATTTAAAACAACACCTGCAGAATATTGAAGCCATCCTGACCCGGCTGGCCGAACAGACGAATGCCGGCAGGGCTGAAAGTGTTCAGGAAATCCGCAGCGAAATCAGGCTTTTGGCCCGGACCATCGCAAACCTCGCTGAAGGGGGCGATGCCTGACGATGGCACTCAGTCGGCGAAATCGGCAGGCCCTCGATATTTGGCCAGGCTTTGTAGACGCGCTGGCCACCCTGCTAATGGTGATCATCTTCTTGCTGATGATCTTTGTCATCTCTCAGCTCTACCTGAATGATGCACTCGTCGGACGTGATGCCGCACTGGATCGATTGAACCGGCAAATTGCAGATATGGCAGAGCAACTGGGCCTGGAACGCGCCGCCAATGAGGATCTGCGCGCCAATATCGACAGCGTATCCCAGCAACTGCGCACAAGCCTGAGCCGTCGGGATGATCTGGAATCTGAACTCAGCACGCTACGCGGTCAGCGCAATGCCATCCTTTCACAACTGGACGCGGCGGTCACGGACAGGGATCGTCTGCTTTCCGCCCTTGCCGACGCAGAAGGACGTCTGGCCGATCTGGAAGTCCGGGCCGCCGCAACCCGAAATGAGCTCAACGACAATCGACAGCGCCTTCAACGCAACGAGCAGGCCCTGGCCGCAAATCGGGTTGCGCTCAGCGAGTCTCAGGCCGCGCTTGCGGCGAGTCAGGCTGCCCTCGATGAGAGTCAGGCTGCACTGGCGCAGAACCAGGCATCATTGAACGAAACACAAGCTGCACTTGATGCATCCGCAGCAAATCTGGCTGCGACCCAGCAGGAGTTGGAAATCACCCAGAAAGCAGCTGCGGATCAGGAAATCGTTCTGTCTCAAAGCCGGCGGGATCTTGAAGACGCCTATGCGACGATCGACGCAAATAAGAAAACGATTGAGGCGCAACTCACCGATCTTGATCGTCTAAGCCGGGATATCGTTGCCCTGCAAGCACTGCGGAACGATCTGTTGCAAACTGTTTCTGATCTGGAGGCCGCAAACCTGGCAAAGGATGAAGAGCTCGAGATTACAGAAGAGACGCTTCAAACCAACCTGCAGGCCCTGGATGAAAGCACCGAGGCTGCACTCCTTGCGCGCGCCGAGGCAGCGCGACTGGCGCAGGAGGTTGAGGCCCTGAAAGAACAGATGGGGCGGCTCAACCGTCTGCTTGAAGAATCTGAAGCCAAGGATGCGGAGCAACAGGCCCAGATCGTGGATCTGGGGCGCAGGCTGAACGTCGCACTGGCAAGCAAGGTTCAGGAACTGGCCCGATACAGGTCGGAGTTCTTTGGACGCCTTCGCGAAATCCTGGGCAATCGCAGCGACGTGCAGATTGTTGGCGACCGCTTTGTCTTCCAGTCTGAGGTACTCTTCTCGCAGGGTTCTGATGAATTGGGCGAAGAAGGCCGCACACAATTGGGCCAGCTCGCCGAAACCCTGATCACCATCTCCAGTAATATCCCCGACGAAATAAACTGGGTCCTGCGTGTTGATGGGCACACCGATTCCATCCCCATTTCCACCAGTCGCTTCCCCTCGAACTGGGAACTTTCCGCGGCGAGGGCAATCTCCGTTGTCAAATTCCTCTCAGCGCAGGGAATTCCGGAACAGCGTCTGGCGGCAACCGGATTTGGCGAATACCAACCCCTTGATCCAGCCGAAAATCAGGCGGCCTATCGCAAAAACCGTCGCATTGAGTTGAAACTCACAGAGCGATAATCGACGACGCCCCCGTCTGTTCCATGGCCGGACAGAAAAATGCAAAACTGGGGTTCTGGCCCCTTGCCTTTTCGACGCGTCCCACGTAGAACCCCCACGTTCGGGCGCATTGGCGCCCTCTGACTTTTTATGGAGACGGTCAATGAAAGCCGATACCCACCCAGATTACCACATGATCACGGTCCAGACGACCGATGGTCAGTCTTATCAAACCCGTTCGACCTGGGGCAAAGAAGGCGACGTACTGCGCCTGGAAATTGATCCCTCGTCACACCCGGCCTGGACCGGTGGCCCTCAGCGCACGCTGGAAGGCGGCCGTGCCGACCGCTTCAACAAGCGTTTTGCCGGTTTCAACATGAAAAAATAAGATCCGGACCGGCCCCAGGGCCAGGTGGATTATTGTTTTGGATGAGCGCCTCTTCGGCGCTCTTCTTTTTTGCGCATACCGATTTCACAGAACCCTTGAAACCGGAAATTCGACATCCCACATGAAGTGTGTCGAAGGGACAGACGCCGCTTACGGGTCTGACAATCCCGCGGCCGACCAGGTTCGACCATGATGGTGAACCGACCACATAGACTTTATATCGCTTCGAAGGAGGATATGAGAATGCGCAGTTACGACCTCTCCCCGCTTTTCCGGACGACTGTTGGCTTTGACCGTATGGCCAGATTAATCGACACTTTGTCGACCGAACAGTCCAATGGCTACCCGCCCTATAACATCGAAAAGCTGGATGAAGATTCTTATCAGGTAAGCATGGCGGTTGCCGGTTTCAGCGATGCTGAACTGGATATTGAAGTGACCGAAAATGTTCTGAAGATCACCGGGCGCAAGGAAGTGGACGCGGAGGCAGAAGAGGCCCGTGTCTATCTCTATCGCGGGATTGCAGAACGCGCCTTTGAGCGCCGCTTCAACCTGGCAGACCATATAAAGGTCGAAGGGGCCCTGCTGGAAAACGGCCTGTTGCATGTCAAACTGACCCGTGAAGTGCCGGAAGCGTTGAAACCCCGCACCATTGCAATTTCAAACGCAGCCGCCTCAAAGGGCAAGAAACTGGCCGCCGAATAACAACCCAAACCCTGAAGGCCCGCTGCCCTCCTCCCCCACTCTAAAGCGGGCCAATCGAAAGAAGGGCGATCCAATCCGGGTTGTCCTTTTTTGATTCAGGCCATGCGACAACACATCAAAAACTCTGATCACCGGATTAGAATTTTCAGTTTGTCCGACCCATTAAAATTGCCCAGAGTTGCCGCCAAGCAATTTAGAACGAGGGTAAAGTCATGACCGAAAGATATAAAGTTTATGACGGTGGCGGCAGTGGCAACGGGTATAAGGTCTGGCTGTTCCTGAACCTTCTTGGCATTGAGTATGACTATGTAGAGCTTGATATTCCGTCTGGTGCTGCTGGCACCCCGGAATTCAAGGCCATCAATCCGGTCGGCAAGATACCGGTTCTGGATTGTCCCGACGGGCGCCGTCTGATCGAAAGCAATGCCATCCTGAATTACCTGGCGATGGAACATGGACCGGGCTGGATTCCCGAGGATCCATTCCAGCACGCCCAGATGTTGAGCTGGATGTTCTGGGAACAATACAGCCACGAACCGAATATCGCTGTGTTGCGCTATTGGCACCATTTCATCGAAATGACAGACGACCATCGGGCCCAAGAGGCTGAAAAAAAGGCCCAGGGTATAGCGGCGCTGGAAATCATGAATATGCAACTATCCTACACAGAATGGCTGGTAGGGAACGGGCCGACCCTGGCCGATCTCGCCCTCTATGCCTATACCCACGTCGCCCATGAAGGCGGGTTTGATCTTGCCCCGTATAACGGGATCAAGGCATGGCTGAAACGGATCGAAGCACTAGAAGGCTATCAACCAATTGATTTTCGGCCCCTCAACGCAGAGCATTTTGTAATCCCGTGACAGAGCTGATCAGAACCGAAACTTCGCCTCGAGTTTTCCGGTTTGGGACCTGAAAGCACTGCGTGCTTCAGCATCGTAGTTTGCGCCCACTGAATAGGATTCCGTATCCCATGTCAGGCCGATCCCGCCATTCACACTGAAACGGTCGACCTCCGCCCCGATTGATTCAAAGGCCGCGCCCCCGCCAACGAAGCGTGCCGTCGCAACCGCCTGATCGCCCGCGAAGTCGTACCCTACCCCCAGGCTTGCTTCCGGGATCAACTCACCATCCCCGAATGCAATGGTCTTGCTCAATGTAGCGCTAACATCACCTTGCAGAATATCAATATCATCGATTGACACCTGTTGACTGATACCGCCGGCACCGGTCTCGGTATAGTCATCCGTGATGACACGGGTCCAGGTTAAGCCGACTTCCGGCGTCAGCGTCAGATCCCCGGACAGATCAATATCAATGCCACCATTCGCACCAAGGATGTACTGCCTGCTGTCATATTCCGCTTCAGCAGTTCTTGGCGCCAGTGTGCCGAAGTTGATCTGTCTGGCACTCTTGATCCGGTTCCTCGCATAGCCTGCATAGGCCTCTACAAAAAACGGCCCTAAGTCCTGATCGCCATAGAGGGTGATCTGGTAACTGCTGATATCCAGTTGGCTGGCACCGACGCCATCACCCTCAACATTATTGTTTGTATAAGATCCGGATATACCGATCCGGGTGCCGGTCTGAACTTCCATATCCATGCCGAACAGCGCGCCATAGGTCGTCGCGTCAAACCCCTCAATCCCGTCACGTTCTCCCTGTTCCATGTCGCTCGCAAAGCCCTGGAACCAGGCCTCCGCCGCTGACAAACCATTATCCGCTCCGGTGACCGTGGTTTGATCTGTGCTGCCGCGCTTGACCGCCAGACGCTCTTGCAGAATTGAGAGGTTCTTGCGACCAAATTCAGCTGAGGTTGTTGATGCAGCATTCAGGACATCTTTCTGAACACCCAGTTGTCCACGCGCTTGCTCCGCGGCTGTCCCCCCCTGCAACAGAATGGGCAATAAGGCACTTTCCAATGCACCGCCGACATCCATCGCATCGAAAACGCCATTTACCACATTGGCATCTTCCCCCTGCAAACCCAGATCCTCGATATAGACCTGCGAATCTCTGGTATAGGCCCCGATTTGCAAACTGCCCGGGGTCGCCGCCAGCTCAATCGTTTGAAGCAGAAGACTGCCATCCGAACTGCTTGTATTGGTCACCGTGAATTGGCTGGCACTGCCGCCCAGAACTTCTCCAGAATTGTTTTTGAAAAGGGTAAGCGCCTCGCCATGCACCAATGGGGTGGACACAACAATTTCAACATTCCCCTCCACCATCAGGGTATCAACCTCAAAGCCGGTCCTCTCCGGAACAAGTGGTGCCTGTGCACTGTCCAGCAAAATCCGTGCACCATCTTGCAGCTGAAGGTTCCCATATCTGTTGCACTCGGCGCGAGTTATCACATCTTGACCACTTGATAACGAACAAGCGGACCCCTGACGCAAAGTACCGCCGGACTTCACAGCAGTCGTCCCGCTGATATAGACATTCCCTCGAAAATTCCCCCTTGCCCCTTCCGCGATTGTTAAATTCTCCGCAAACACCGACCGCCTGAACCACCCCCTGGATTCTATACCGCTCTGCGAGCTATCAGGGCTTTTGCCTATCGAAATTTCCAGCAATTGCTGCGTCGCGATCCCGACATCCTCAAGGAACGCGACGCCTTTAAGGGGGCCAGTCGGCGACGTCCTCGATGCATTGAGGATCTCGAGACGCCCTTCACCTGTCACCGGCCCAAATACTGTTTCGGCACCGGATTGTAGGTTGATGAAAACGCCTGTCACACTGGACGGAGACTCGCCAAACAAAGTTAGCGTGTTGCCCGTAGGTATATTGATGGGGTTTGCCGTCGCATCACCTAGCAACAGGAAGAGCGTTAACCAGAAAGGAAAGACTCTTGTGCAGGTCGCAATGAAGCGCCCGCCAAGAAAAGTGGCAGAAACCCCTTTGAAAGCAGTATATTTCAAAGACCGAGAAATACTTTGGCAAGCCAGAGCGACCATGAAAGGTTGAACTCTTCAGTGATTCAATAATTTTTGAGTAAAACCAGTTATCCGCAATGAAAATACGTATTAATTATCAAAAAAATAACACTTTAAAACTAATTTTATTCAGTTTCTCTTGAAAAATCACATAGGTAAGCATTCGACACCACTTGGAGCGCCGAACCGAAAGGTACTATCGCAATTTGGTTTCAGGGAGATGCCGAACGGGATTGCCTGTCAGGGCCTCTTAACTGTCCGCCACCAATAAAGGCTCTACCGCTGCCCGAACATGATCCGGAACGGGTGTCGGGGTCATGCTTTGCCGCTCAACATAGACATGGACAAAGTGACCGAAAGCGGCTGGCTGCGGGTCCTCTTTCTTGAAAATCCCGATCTCATACGTGATGGCGGACCGGCCCAGCTTGGCGACACGGACACCTACGTCGACCGTTTCGGGAAAGGTGAGCTCGCGATAGAAACGGCATTGTGTTTCGACGACCATGCCAACCACTTCCGTGCTTCGCGGGTTCAGGCCGGCTTGCGAAATCAGATGATGGTTCACCGCCGTATCGAAGAAGGAGTAATACTCAACGTTATTCACATGACCATAGGCGTCCTGATCCATCCAGCGGGTCGGGATCTCGGAAAAATAGGGAAAGCCATCGCGTCCCGGTGCCTCGTCGCGCTTCATTATGCTGCCACCGATTTGCAGAAATCATAAAGTGTCGATCGAGCGCCGCCCGGGTCCTCCAGCATCATCATATGGCCCGCCTGCTCCAGCGTTACGGTGCGGCTATCTTCCAGAACAGCGCTCAGTGGGGCAGAGGTCTTCATCGGTGTCATCTTGTCATAACGACCGCCCAGAATCAGCACAGGCTGTGCGATACCTTCCGCCGCTGTGACCGCGCCTTTATAGGCGACACATGCCTTCAGGCCCGACGCAATCAGACCGGGCTTTGCCCGTTCCAGCAACCGGATGGCGCCGCCGGTCAGCCAGATCCCGCTGGCGATGTTCCCGCCCTTATGGGCGCGAGGACCATGCCCCCAGGCAGACATGAGTTCCGGGGCAAGGATTCTGTTCTCTTCAGCCGCCTGCAACAGGTCGGGATGGACACCCATTTTTGAAGAGACACCGCAAAGTGCAAGCGCGCGCGTCAGAACAGGCCGCTGTGCAGCCGCTTCCAAGGCGATCAGTGAGCCCATTGAGTGACCCGCGACGATAGCCGGACCTGCACCCGCGGCCTCTATAAAGCTGTTCAGAAAGCCCGCCATCTCTTCGACCGTGGTCAGAGCGTCCCCTCCACTCTTGCCATGACCCGGCAGATCGATGGCCAGAACATTGAACCCGTGATGGGCAAGATAACGCGTCTGCTGCCCCCAGAATGTATGGTCCATACCGACCCCGTGAACCATTACGACCGAAGGCTTTGCGGCATCAAATGCCACGCCACCGTCAGAGGCAAAAATCGACACACCCTCAACAGTTACAATCATTTGGGTTCACAGCTCCACAATGGGTTTTTGTTCAGAAATGAATATCGGACGCTGTCTTATTCAGCGGCTTGGGCCAGCACCTTTTGAGAGGCCCGCAACGCACGGTCCAGGTCGGCGATCAGATCATCGGGGTCTTCCAGACCGATCGAAAGACGGATCAGATCCTCACCAATACCAGCGGCAACAAGCTGTTCCGCGCTCAATTGACGATGGGTCGTTGTGGCCGGGTGCAGGACCAGGGATTTGGCATCCCCAACATTGGCCAGATGACTGAAGACCTGAACGGTTTCAATAAACTTACCACCGGCAAGACGCCCGCCCTTCACGCCAAAGGACAGCATGGAACCGGGCCCTTTCGGGAAATACTTCTTGACCAACGCATTATCCGGGTGGCTTTCAAGACCTGGATAGGTGACCCAGTCAACAGCCGGATGTCCTTCCAGAAATTCGGCAACTTTGGCCGCGTTTTCCACATGTTTCGACATACGAAGAGGGAGGGTCTCAATCCCTTGCAACAGGTAAAACGCGTTGGTGGGTGAAAGGGCCGGCCCAAAATCCCGCAATCCTTCGGCACGCACGCGCATGATGAAGGCCGCCGGTCCGTATTCTTCGGCAAAGACAATGCCGTGATAGGCGGCATAGGGTTCGGTCAGGGTCGGAAAACGGTCATTCCCGTCTGCATCAACGCTGGCGGCCCAGTCAAACCGGCCCGCGTCAACAATGATACCGCCCATGGCAATGCCATGCCCGCCTAGCCATTTGGTTGCGGAATGCATGACGATATCGGCACCATGATCAATCGGGCGACAAAGATGCGGGGTGGAGAATGTCGCGTCCAGTACAAGGGGCAATCCGGCATCATGGGCGACATCGGCAATCGCCTCTATGTCAAGAACCTCAAGCCCTGGATTTCCTAGAACCTCGGCAAACACCATCCGCGTATTGGGCTGGATGGCCGCACGGAACGCTTCCGGGTCACGGGGGTCCACCAGGGTCGTCTCGATCCCGAAACGCGGCAGTGTATGGGCGAACATATTGATAGATCCGCCATAGAGCGACTTCGACGCAACGATATGGGCACCCTGCCCCATCAATGTGGCAACGATCAGATGCAAAGCCGCGTGACCGCTTGAACAGGCAACAGCAGCGACGCCGCCATCAAGGGCCGCCATGCGTTCCTCCAGCACCGCGACCGTCGGGTTTGAAATGCGCGAATAGATATGACCGGCCGCTTCAAGATTAAAAAGTGCTGCGGCATGATCCGTATTTTCAAACACATAGGATGTTGTTTGATAGATCGGCACCGCACGGGCGCCATAGACCGGATCTGGTTGCTGGCCACCATGTACCGTCAATGTGTCGAATTTCAGGAAATCAGGATCAATCATCGCGCAGCCCTCCAGATATTATTTCCGCCAACTTATAGAAACATGACCCGAAATTCACGGGAAAAGAACAGGCTTCAATTCAGAAACCAGCTCTTGATCTCACGCCCAAATCAACCGCACGGCCAAAAAAAAGGGTCGCCGAAGCGACCCAAAGCAAGTGTAACCCCTTATAAATGGGACCCCTGTTCAACTTGCATTTGAAGGGACGATATCAGGCTTATACTATTTGTCAAAAGAGAATTGCATTGGTCAATTGTGCTGGCGAACACTGACTAAACCATAGGTCTATAAACCAGCCTACGCGCGGCATTCAGGGTTTATTCCATAATTATCGAAGATCAAATATCTGCAAAAGAACCCGCAATAATGAACAAATAAAAAAATTGAGCCGCCAAGGGCGGCCCAAGTTGAACAGGGGGTCTAAGAGTACCAGAACCATCGGGAGTTAATGGCTGGGATGTATTAACTTTGCCATATACTTACTAACAAGAGGTTAACACACATAAATATTACGGTGATTCGTTGAAAAAGCCAATCTTTTCATGGTTCGACAGTAAATCGACCATCACTTCTCAAATGGATCATCCGCAATTTTGATCAACTGTTTGCCGAAATTCTCGCTTCTCAACAGTCGCAGAAAGGCGTCGGGCATGGAGTCTATCCCCTCCATCCAGTCCTCGCGATGGCGCAACTTGCCCTCTTTAACCCAGCCGGAAAGCTCATTTTTCGCCGTTTCAAAGTGATCGGTATAGTCCCAAAGAAGAAAACCCTGCATTTTCGCGCGAGACACCAGAATGGCGCGCAGGAATCGTTCACCGATGTCTTTTTCATCAAATTTTGCGGCCAAGGCAACGGTCCCACAGATGATAATTCGGGCATAAAGCGCCAGGTTTTTCATCACAGCGTCATGGATCGGGCCCGCTGTATTATCAAAAAACACGTCGACCCCGTCCGGACAGGCCTTTTTTATCGCCGCCTCAAGATCATCAACCGTTCGGTAATTGATCGTATCCGCGTATCCCAATTCCCGGCACCAGGCGAGCTTTTCATCCGAACTGGCAATCGCGACCGGTCGCGCGCCCTTTATTGTGGCAATCTGACCGGCAATTTGCCCAACAGCCCCGCTGGCGGCAGAGATGATGACGTCGTCCCCTTCTTTCAATTCGCCGTTATGCAGCAGGGCAAAATACGCGGTCAGACCTGGCATGCCGAGATAACTCAAAGCAGAATGGATAGGCCCCAAGGAGGGATCAACGCGGTTCAGGGCGTCTGCCGCCTGCACGTTGTATTCCTGCCATCCGAAATGAAAGCTCTCGACGACATCCCCGACTTTCAGGCTTGCATCATTGCTCTCAACAACAATCCCAACACCGCCACCATGCATCACCTCGCCAATCTGAACACCGGCCGCATAGTTGGCAGCCGCACTGATCCGGCCTCGCATATAGGGATCAACGGAGAGGTAGATGGTCTTGATCAGAACTTCACCCGGGCCGGGCTTTGGCATCTCCAATGTCTCGAAGGTCCAATTATCCTTGACCGGCATACCGGTTGGATAGGAATTGAGGATCCAGCCTCTGTTTTCAGCCATATCGATACTCCCTGAATGCCGCACAAACGGCTTGTTCACAAATTGGGTCCGGGTTGGGTCAATTCTTAAAGAAAGACGCAGCAGCGCCGCGGGCCGCTTTCTTTGAGTCAATCATCGCTTTTGCGCGCTCGATTTCGGCTTTTCTCTCTTCGATATACAGCTCCAGCGCTTCAATGGATAAAGGTTTAAGATCAACCTGTTCCAGGGTTTTTGGTTTACCCTCTTCATCATCTTCATAGGCCATGACGCGTTATCCTGTTCATCTTCCCTCTTGCGCAACTATGGACTGTACGGCAGACAGAGGCCAACCCCTGACCATGACAGGCTTGGAAAATCAGAGGCGACGAAATTTCACAAGGTTGGAGACCGCGATGCCCCCGTTCAAAGTCACAGATCCCCTCCCCGAAAAGATGACGGCGATTGAGATCAGCGAACCCGGCGGCGCCGAGGTTTTAAAACCGACCAAGCGCCCCCTGCCAACGCCTGCTCCAGGGGAGGTTCTGATCCGGGTTGAGGCCGCCGGGGTGAACCGCCCTGACGTCATGCAGCGGGCAGGACTATACCCGCCACCTCCGGGGGCCAGTGATCTGCCCGGACTGGAAGTTTCCGGCTATGTTGTTGGTCTTGGCGAGGGCGTGACACGCTGGCAAGTGGGTGACGCGGTTTGCGCGCTGACCCCGGGTGGTGGTTATGCGGAATACTGTGTAACACAAGCGGATCACTGTCTGCCCGTCCCGGCCAATTACGATATGGTCCGCGCCGCCGCGCTGCCCGAAACATTCTTTACGGTCTACAGCAATGTCTTCATGCGGGCTGGTCTGACAGCCGGCGAATGGCTGCTGATCCATGGCGGTTCCAGCGGCATTGGCACAACCGCGATCCAACTGGCCAAGGCATTCGGGGCGCAGGTCATCACAACGGTCGGGTCCGCAGAGAAAGCGGACGCCTGTCGAACGCTGGGTGCCGATCTGGTTCTGAACTACAAGACCGATGACTGGGCGGCGGCTGCAAAAGAAGCCACTGGCGGCAAAGGTGTCGATGTTATC
Organism: Alphaproteobacteria bacterium; assembly: GCA_963691885.1. Taxonomy (GTDB): domain Bacteria; phylum Pseudomonadota; class Alphaproteobacteria; order UBA8366; family Aestuariispiraceae. The sequence goes on along the minus strand of OY829843.1, from coordinate 2,937,868 downwards.
ATCGACATGGTTGGTGGGGATTACATCCAACCCAATATCAATTTGCTGGCCACGGAAGGCCGTTACGTCTTCATCGCCTTTTTGCAGGGATCAAAGGGTGATATCGACATGCGGAAAGTCATGCTGAAACGCCTGGTCATCACCGGCGCGACTTTGCGTCCGCAAAGCGATGATCGCAAGGCCACGATCGCCCGTGAGCTGGAATCGCATATCTGGCCTTTACTGAGCGCCGAGAAAGTTGCCCCGGTTCTTTTCCGAACCTTCCCGCTGGATCATGCCGCTGATGCCCACGCGCTGATGGAAACCAGCACCCATATCGGCAAGATCATGCTGGCCGTGGAACGTTAATTTGATCGGCGCTAGATCAGCCCTAACCGCCATAGCCCACAGGCTGCAGCGCGGCTCTGATCTCATCCAGAATGGCCGGGTCATCAATCGTGGCCGGCATCTTGAACTCTGCATTATCGGCAATCTTCACCATGGTGGCCCGAAGGATTTTACCAGAGCGCGTCTTTGGCAGCCGCGGAACGACGACAGCTGTCTTGAACGCGGCGACGGGCCCAATCTTCTCCCGAACCAGCTTGACGACCTCGCCGGTGATCGCATCCGCATCACTGTCGGAACCGGATTTCAGAACCAGAAAGCCCAGCGGCAATTGCCCTTTCAGTGTGTCGCTGACCCCAATAACGGCACATTCCGCAACGGCCGGATGGGTGGCCAGCACCTCTTCCATAGCACCGGTCGACAGACGATGGCCTGCGACATTGATGATATCGTCGGTCCGCGACATCACATAGAGATAGCCGTTTTCATCCATATACCCTGCATCACCCGTCTTATAGAAGCCGGGGTAGTCGGTCAGGTAGCTCTCGATCCAGCGCTCATCCGCATTCCACAGGGTTGGCAGGCAGGATGGCGGTAGAGGCAATTTGATGCTGATCGCGCCCATCTCCCCGGCTGGGACCTCCTGGCAGGCATCATCAAGCACCTGTACATTAAATCCTGGAACAGCACGGGTTGGTGACCCGGCCTTGACCGGCAGCGGCTCAATCCCGAGGCAGTTGGACACCATTGGCCAGCCGGACTCCGTCTGCCACCAATGATCAATCACCGGCACTTTCAACTTATCCTCTGCCCAATGCAGGGTGTCCGGGTCGCACCGCTCGCCAGCAAGGAAGAGCGCCCGAAATTTCGACAAGTCATATTTCGCCATGAGATCGGCATCCGGATCCTCCTTCCGGATCGCCCGAAACGCGGTTGGTGCCGTGAAGAGCGTGACAACCCCATGTTCCTCAATCACCCGCCAGAACGTTCCGGCATCAGGCGTGCCGACAGGCTTTCCTTCAAACAGGACCGTTGTGCAGGCATGAAGCAGCGGTGCGTAAACGATATAGGAATGGCCAACCACCCAACCGACGTCAGACGCCGCCCAATACACCTCACCCGGATCGATATTGTAGATGTTTTTCATCGACCATTTCAGCGCGACCATATGGCCGCCATTATCCCGGACAACGCCTTTGGGCTGCCCGGTGGTGCCAGATGTGTAGAGAATGTAAAGCGGGTCAGTCGCCGCCACCGGAACACAATCGGCGGGAGTGGCACTTTCCATCCCGTCACGCCAGTCCGTGTCCCGGCCCTCGACCAGCGTCCAGTCAGCCTGTTCCCGCTGCACGACAAAGATGCTCTCGACGATTCCGGGCTGCAGCTCCAGCGCCCCTTCAATCATCGGCTGATAAGCAACAACGCGTCCCGGCTCAATACCACAAGAGGCCGTAATGATGGCTTTCGGCGCGCAATCCTTTACGCGGGTGGCCAATTCAGCAGCCGCGAAGCCACCGAAGACAACAGAATGAACCGCCCCCAACCGCGCACAGGCCAGCATCGCGACAGCGGCCTGAGGGATCATCGGCATATAGATGATGACGCGATCACCCTTGGTAACCCCGCGCGCTTTGAGCATTCCAGCGCATCTGGCAACCTTGTCCTGCAAGACGGCGTAAGTGATCGTGCGCTTCGCACCGGTGATCGGACTGTCATAGATGATGGCGTCCCGGTCGCCCAGGCCAGCTTCTACATGGCGATCGACGGCATTGTAACAGGTGTTGCATTCCGCACCTGAAAACCAGCGATAGAAATGCGGTGCCCGACTGTCATCTAGGACCTTGTCCCAGGGCTTGATCCAGTCGATCGCTTTTGCAGCATCCGCCCAGTACCCTTCCGGATCCGATATCGCCCATTCCTGCAGCTCGTCCAGCTTGCCCATAAATCGCCTCCCACCTGTAAAACCGGTATTCCGGTCTGCATCTTTCCTGGATTGCATCCTGAAGGGGATTGTTATGGTTGAAAACCCCGTTCACCACCTTGATCAGGATCAATCCCGGACCTACGGTGAAAAACCATCGCAAAAGATCAAAAAGCTCTCAGGGGAAACGCGGATGACAAGTATTTTTGAACAGGGTCTGGATCAGAATGACGCCAATTTCGCTGCGCTGACACCCCTGTCCTTTCTGCGGCGTGCAGCAACCGTTTATCCCAACAAGACCGCGATTGTTCACAAACGCATCGAGCGCAGCTGGTCCAAGACCTATGACCGCTGCCGGCAATTGGCGAGCGCCCTTCAAAAACGCGGCATCGGCAAAGGGGATACCGTTGCAATTATGAGCCCGAATATCCCGGCACTGTATGAGGCGCATTACGGCGTACCGATGGCAGGCGCTGTCCTCAACGCGCTGAACACCCGGCTTGATGCAGCGACCATTGCTTTCATCCTGGACCACGGGGAGGCCAAGGTCCTGATCACCGATACGGAATATGCCCCAACGGTTCGCCAAGTCCTGGAAAAGATCGAACGCAAGGACCTGATCGTCGTAGACAGCGACGACAGCGAGGGCCCCGGCGGTGAGAAACTGGGTGAGATCGAGTATGAGGATTTTCTGGCAACCGGGGATGCCGATTTCAATTGGGCACCGCCCGGGGACGAATGGGATGCCATTGCGCTAAACTATACCTCAGGCACGACGGGCAATCCGAAAGGGGTCGTCTATCATCATCGCGGGGCTTATCTTTTGGCCCTGGACAATGTGGTGACCTGGGGCATCGGGGTTGAGGCGCGATATCTCTGGACCCTTCCGATGTTTCATTGCAACGGCTGGTGCTTTCCCTGGACGCTGGCCGCCATTGCAGGAACATCCGTCTGTCTGCGACAGGTGAGCGCGACCAATATATATAATGCCATCGCCGATGAAACTGTCAGCCATATGTGCGGCGCACCGATTGTGCTGGGCATGATGATCAACGCCACCGAGACCGAAAAACGCCCCCTTCCGAGAGTGGTTGAGGTCATGACCGCGGCGGCACCCCCACCCCCCGCCGTTCTGAAACGGATGGAGGAAGAGGGTTTCCATATCACCCATGTCTATGGATTGACCGAGGTCTATGGACCCGCCGTCGTCTGCGCCTGGCATGAAGAATGGTCAGAGCTGGACCCGGACGAGCGGGCAGCCAAAAAAGCGCGGCAGGGTGTCGGCTATACCACACTGGAAGATCTCTCGGTCATGGATCCGCAAACCATGCAACCCGTTCCAAAGGACGGCAAAACCATGGGCGAGATTATGTTCCGTGGCAATATCGTTATGCGCGGGTATCTTAAAAACCCGACCGCAACGGAAGAGGCCTTTGCCGGTGGATGGTTCCATTCCGGTGATCTGGGTGTCTGGCATGAGGACAGTTATATCGAGCTGAAAGACCGCTCCAAGGACATCATCATTTCCGGTGGCGAAAACATCTCGACGATCGAGGTGGAAAACGCGCTCTACACCCATCCCGATGTGATTGAGGTCGCCGTCGTTGGGCGCCCTGACGAAAAATGGGGTGAAACGCCCTGCGCCTTTGTTTCCCTGCGCGAAGGTGCAACTGTCTCTGACACGGATATCATCGCCTTTTGCCGCGAGAATATGGCGTCCTACAAAATCCCGAAAACCGTGATCTTTGGACCGTTGCCCAAGACCTCAACCGGCAAAGTCCAGAAATTCATCCTAAGGGATCAGGCGAAGGCGCTGTAGTCCCATCATCAAGACCATAAGGAAACCTGTCCCATGAGGAATGAACGCGTCGCCTGGTTGAATGGCGAAATCCTGCCGGAAAGCCGTGCCATGATCACGTTTCGCGATGCGGGGTTCATCTATGGAGACGCTGTCTTTGACACTGCGCGTACTTTTCATGGGGTGCCGTTCCGCCTGAAAGAACATATCGACCGTCTCTACGATACCCTTTCTTACGTGCGGATCGATCCATGCCTTTCAAAGGAAGAGATGATCTCGATCACCGAAGAAGTGGTGAGACAAAACGCACCTCTTCTAGACAAGGATAGCGACTATTGGGTGAGCCAGAGGATCTCCAGCGGTGCGATTCCCGTCGATGGGATGGGCGGCGAAGATACCGGACCGACAGTGGTGGTCGAATGCACGCCGCTGCCACTTCAGACCCGGGCCGCAATGTTCCGGGACGGGATTTCTGCGGTCACATCCGCGATCCGGCGGACACCGCCCAGCGCGCTCAGCCCGAATGCCAAGACAAACAATTACATGAACATGAAACTGGCCCAAAAAGAGGTCAGCGCGGTCAGCCCCGGATCCTGGGCCCTGCTGCTGGATGAACGGGGCAATCTCTGTGAGGGGGCCGGGTGCAACGTCTTCATTATAAAAGATGGTGTCATATCCACCCCGACCACGGAATATATTCTAGACGGTGTCACCCGTCGCGTTACGATTGAGTTGGCCGAAAAATGCGGCTTTACCCTGGAAGAGCGCCCCATCAACCCGCAGCAGGCCGCCAATGCGGATGAAGCGTTCTTCACCTCCACCAGTCTCTGCATCTGCCCTCTGGGGTCTCTGAACGGCAAAGCCTTTCCAGGCAATCCAGGACCAGTGACGAAAGAACTGATGTCCGCGTTTAGTGAGATGGTCGGTATGGACTATGTCCAGCAATACCTGAACAACCTGACCGATGGTGTGGTCGGCACGGGTATCTAGAGCGGGTTCCGTTTAGTCGGAATCGGTTTTGAGATTTCTACGAAGCATGATTCCCTGTTTTTATTTTGGAGACCGGGATTATGTCATCAGTCATTTCGATGGATTTGCGGGAGCGTATTTTTTCTTACGTTATTGCCGGTCACTCGTGCCGATCAGCGGCACGCCTTTACGGTGTCAGCCCAAGCTTTGCGATCAAGTTGATGCAGCGGTTCCGTCAAGGTCGCGGATTGTGCGGCCCTGGTCGTCGTCGTCCTGTCGGCACCGGGACGCTCGAACCCTATAGAGCGTTTGTCATTGACCTTGTCGATGCACAGCCCGATATCACGCTCAGGGAATTGGCGGACGAATTGAGTGCGACGCTGGGGGTTAAGACCAGCAAGGCGACGCTATGCCGGTTTCTGATTAAGGCGGGATACCGCTATAAAAAAAACGCTGCGGGCACGGGAACAAGAGCGCGCTGATGTGCGCCGCGCGCGTCATCACTGGATCATCCGGCGACAACCTCTCATGCGGCTCGACCCACATCGGCTTGTTTTTATTGATGAAACGGCGACCACAACCAAGATGACCCGGCTTAGAGGCCGCGCGCCCAAAGGCCAACGCCTTGTCATGCATACGCCGTTCGGTCATTGGCGCACGCAAACCTTTATCGCGGGATTGCGCTGCGGCGGCCTCACCGCACCATGGATCCTCAACGCCCCCATGACCAAGGTCGCCTTTGAGACCTATGTCGAGACACAGCTCGCCCCAACGCTGAGCCGAGGCGATGTCGTTATCCTCGATAATCTCGCCGCCCATAAAAGTGACCGTGCCGCTGAAACCTTGCACGACATCGGTGCATGGTTCCTGTTCCTGCCACCCTATTCGCCAGACCTGAACCCAATCGAACAAGCCTTCTCAAAATTAAAAGCCCATCTCAGAAAGGCCGAGGCCAGAACATTCGATGACCTTACAAACGCAACAGGGTCAATATGCGATCTCTTCACCGAAACGGAGTGCTGGAACTTCTTCGCAGGCGCTAACTATGCGTACGATTAAATGAAAACAACTCTAAGGGTTCGTTAGAGGGTCGCTCAGGCAGAATTGATCAAGCGTTCCAGCTTGACGCCCGCCTGTAACAGGGCGGCCTCGCCACCCCTTGCACCGATCAGTTGAACACCAAGCGGCATGCCGCCGACCTCAAGCAGTGGCAGGGACAGGCAGGGAACGCCCAGATAGGTCCACAGCCCGTTGAAGATTGCGTTGCCGGTCGTCGCAAAGCCCTGCGGTGCGGGGCCCGGCGCGCTCAGACACAGGATGGCATCGACCCTGCCGAGCACGTCATTCACTTGATCATACAGGGTATCTCTTGCCCGCAGCGCCTCAATATAGTCGCTGGTCCGAACAGACCGGCTCGCCTCCAGCCTGGCGCTCAACATCGGGCTGAACTTATCCGGCTGCTCCCTCAGCCAAGAGCCATAGAAATGGTCATTCTCTGCCGCCATGACGACTTCTTGATAGGTACAAACCCTGTCGAATGGCGGATCCAGATCGATGGATATGCAGGCATCTTCTAACCCTTTTGCAAAACCCTGTATGGCAACCTGCGCTTCGTGAGTTGCCGCATCCCATGCGGGTGTTTTCAAAAAAGCAAATCGCGGTGACGCATCGTCGGTTTTTTCCAGTGCCTCGATCAATCCCGGCCTGACGCCTTCAAAACCTTCTGCATCGGTCGGGTCCGGTATGGAAAGAGGATCCGTAACCAACGCCAGGTCCTCAATACACCGGCCATAGACGCCAATCGTATCCAGCGTGTGCGATTGCAGCAGGGTGCCGCGCCGGGGGATAAGACCCCGTGTCGGTTTCAACCCGTAGATCCCGTTAAAAGATGCCGGGCGGATAACCGACCCGCCGGTCTGTGTGCCAAGTGCCAATGGCATGTGGAAATCGGCAACCCCCGCCGCAGACCCTGCAGAGGAGCCGCCAGGCGTATGTTCCAGATTATGCGGGTTCTTGGTAGCCGCCGGGTTTGTATTGGCAAGTTCCGTCGTCACCGTTTTACCAAGGATGACCGCACCAGCCGCACGGAGGGCCGCAACGGCGGCGGCATCTTCCCTCGGCCGTCGACCGACAAACAGGGCAGATCCATGTTCTGTCGGCATATCTGCGGTATCGATGATGTCCTTGATGCCAACCGGCACGCCATGCAGCGGACCTGGATTACCCCCTTCCGATATCACCCTATCGGCGGCATCGGCCTGGCTAAGGGCGAGTTCCGGGTCCAGAAAAGCCCAGGCCGAAATCTCGACCTCTCGCGCGTCAATCCGGGCGAGGCAAGACTCGATCAAGGCACGGGACGCCAATTCACCTGATCTGATCAACTTCGCGGCAGTTGTCGCCGTCATTTCATTAGGGTTCACGTTGAAGATCCTGAGTTTAGCGGTTTGTTGTCTGTCAGAGGGCCAAAATGACGACGCATCCTGCAATTTTCACCGCAGGATGCGTCCTGAATTCGTATTTGGGAGCGGCTAGCTCTGCATACGGCGCATTTCATCCTTCACAACGAGTTTTTCTTTTTTCAGGGAGTGGATCCGGGCCGGATCCGGCAAGGGGCGGCTGGTCTCATGTGCCAGCATGTCTTCGAGTTTGGCGTGTTTTGTTTTTAATGTTTCAACACGGGCTTCAATACTCATATGCGTTTACCTCCTGCGCTTTGGTTTCCAAGGCAGATCGGCGTCTTCGCTTACCAGGGCACCCCGGCATTTTGCCAATGTCCGAACAAGATGGTCTAAACGACAACCACTTGTATCAGGCTACTCCCCAAATAAAGCTCAACATCCAATCCACAATCACGCAAGCTTGCGTCACAATGCCTGAGCGACGAACAAGGAGACGTCAGGCAAAAAAATACAGCGGAAGCCGAAACGGCTCCGCTGCACTATTTTGTAGCGTTTGCTTGCATGCTGACTATGGTAGCGCATCTGTAACAAAAGTCGAGAAAAGATGTCACATCCGAAAAGAATCATTATCGGAATTTCCGGCGCATCCGGCATTATCTATGGAATTCGCCTGTTAGAGCGTCTGGGTGAGGCCGGTGCGGAAACCCATCTGGTCATGTCGAAGGCCGCTGAAATGACGCTGGCTTATGAGACAGACTTGAAAGCAGCCGACATTCGCGCCATGGCAACAAAGGCACACCCAATCGGCGATCTGGGTGCCTCCTGTTCCAGCGGCAGCTTTGCGACGGACGGCATGATTGTCGCGCCCTGTTCCATGAAGACACTGGCGGAGATTGCCACCGGTGTCACAAGCACCCTTCTCTCACGATCGGCGGATGTCGTCCTGAAAGAGCGCCGGAGGCTTGTTCTTCTGACCCGGGAAACACCACTGACAAAGGTCCATCTGCAAAACATGATGACCGTGACCGATATGGGCGGTATTATCGCGCCGCCGGTTCCGGCATTTTACACAAAACCGCAAGATCTGAATGATATTGTTGAGCATACAGTTGGCCGGGTTCTTGACCTGTTCGACATCGATACCGGCTCGGTCAAAAGATGGCGCGAACAGGATTAAAAATTTTACTTTGAGTGGACCCGCGGAATGAAGAGAAAACATCGCACAAAAATTGTCGCAACTATTGGCCCGTCCAGTTCAACCGCTGAGCAGATCGAAGCGCTATTTATGGCCGGCGTCGATGTATTCCGGATGAACTTCTCTCACGGTGAACATGAAGAACATCGCGAACGCCACGCCGCAATCCGCCGTCTGGAGCAGGTCACCGGTCGCCCTGTTGGCATCATGATGGATCTGCAGGGCCCGAAACTGCGCATTGGCAAATTTTCCAACGGCAAGATTGAACTTAAACCGGGCGACAAATTCCGCCTGGATCTGGAAAAAGAGGCCGGTGACCAGAACCGCGCCCTCATGCCGCACCCTGAAATCTTCGCCGCCCTGGAACCCGGCCTTGAATTGCTGCTGGATGACGGCAAAGTCCGGCTGGAAGTGAAGAGTTGCGGTCCACGCTTCGCCGATACCGAGGTGATCGTCGGTGGCCCCCTGTCTGAACGCAAAGGTGTCAACGTGCCGGGCGTCGTCCTGCCGCTGTCACCCCTGACCGCCAAGGACAAAAAAGATCTGGAATTCGGCCTGTCGCTGGGTGTTGACTGGTGCGCGCTTTCCTTCGTTCAGAGGCCGGAGGATATCACCGAGGCGCGCGAGCTTGTCGGCGACCGCGCCGGCATTCTGGCGAAACTCGAAAAACCGGCGGCCATCGACAAGCTTTATGAGATCGTGGCGCTGGCCGATGCAATCATGGTTGCCCGTGGCGACCTGGGTGTTGAAATGCCAGCCGAGGATGTGCCGGTCCAACAACGCCGCATCATCACCGCCTGCCGTGCCGCCGGAAAGCCCGTCGTCGTCGCAACACAGATGCTGGACAGCATGATGGACCGACCCGTCCCGACCCGCGCCGAAGCCTCCGACGTGGCCACTGCCGTTTATGAGGGATCTGATGCGGTCATGCTCTCTGGCGAGACTGCCGCCGGGGATTATCCCCTGGAATCTGTCACCATGATGAACCGTATCATCGAGCGGGTTCAGGAAGATGACCATTATTGGGAAGGCCTTGATTCTCAGCGGCAACCGCCAGAAGACACAACGCCGGATGCCATTACCGCCGCCGTGCGCCTCGCCGCTGACACCATCAACGCAAAGGCGATCGTGACCTATACATCGTCCGGCTCAACCGCCTATCGCATGGCAAGAGAGCGCCCCCGCTATCCGATCATCAGCCTGACCCCGCGGGAAGCGACCTCACGCCGTCAGACCATCGTCTGGGGCATCCATTCATCGCGCACACCGGACGCCTACAATCTGGATGATATGGTGGAAATCGCCACCCACCAAGCCCGCATCGACGGCTTTGCGGAACCGAATGACCGCGTGATCATCACCGCCGGTGTGCCTTTTGGAACGCCCGGGAAGACAAACCTTCTTCGGATCGTGCGTGTCGGCAATACCTGATTTGTCAGCAAAAAAACTGTTATTCGCGACAGAAATCTGAAAGACTATTTTTGATCGCATTGCTTTAAAGGTGAGTTATGAAACTGTTCTCAAAATCTCTCGCTGCTGGAACACTCGCAATTGCAGCCTTCGCTGTGACCCTGCCGATGGCGACACCGGCTGACGCCCAAGGACGCCTGTTTGGCCGGGATGCCGTTGGTTTGACGGAACAGGACAATAACCTGATCAACCAGGCGCTGAAATCAGCCCTCGAAGAATACAAAAGTGGCGGCCAATACCCTTGGGAAAATGAGGCCGGCACCCGCGCCGGTGTGGTCGAAACCGTCGATCTTTTCAGCCGGGGAACCATGCCCTGTATCGAACTGGTGCATTCCTTCACAAAGGGTGGTGGCCGGTCTTACCGCGCCCCCTTCTGTCAGGTTGAATCCGGTGAGTGGAAACTGGCCTTCTAAACTGGAATCCAGCCCCTAAATCCTGCGGTCCTCAAGGGCTTTCTTCAGGTCTTCCACCCGTTGTTTCGGCGTGCCCAGCCAGGGGTGAATCTCGAGGGCTGCCTCATAGGCATTGAGCGCGGCTTCTTCCTGCTCCAGGGAATCGTAAATCAGGCCGAGGCCGGAAAGTGCCCCGAAATGGCGGGGTTCCAGGCTGAGCGTCTGTTTGATGTCTTCGACCGAGCCTGCCAGATCCCCCATGAGATAGAGAACCGTCGCGCGCTTGTTCCAACCCTCGGCAAATTCTGGTTCCAGCTCTACCACCGCGGAAAACGTATCCAGGGCAGATTGATAGGCCCCACTCTGCATGTCTTCCATGCCTTGGCGGACCATAATATTTATGCTGTTCTTCCCGGACTGAAGCCATATGGTCCAGATCATGTTTTCGAGCAGTTGACTGCCCTCTGGTGACTGGACGGCCTTTAACTGTTCAAACAAGGCGGTGAGCCGCTCATCATTCTGATCCGCTTTGAGGGGACCCGGAAATCCGGTGGCAAACAGGAATGACAAGACGACCAGGCAGAGACCTAACCGGCGGAACCCCGCCAAACCCGCAAGTGCTGTCCGCATGACCGACCCGCGTTTCATAATCGAGAAGCTACTCATGACCCAAGTATGCGGAAAACTGTTCAGCTGCGCAATCTGTCAAAACCATGGATGAAGATCTCGACTTTTTCAGTGACGGCCCCATATCGGCGCGGGACATCTTCCTGTCGCAATGTCTGCGATCCGGGCTGCCTGTCACCGCCTATCCGGCCAACCAGCAAGAAGGCGGTATCCCTCTTTCCTGTGATGTGGTGCGTTTGGGCGCGCCCTCAGCCTCTTCGATTGTGGCGTTCTGCACCGGGGCCGGCGGCTCTGCCGGGCTCTTGAACGCCGCCCTGTGCAGCAGCTTTCTGGGGGAGAGGATGCAGCGTCTTATTGGGCGCGATGTCGCCGTTCTGCTGATCCATGCGGTCAATCCCGGCGGTCCCGTCTGGCCCCCCAGAACGCGACAGGCCGGCCCGACAATGATCGACGGGGATGAGGCCGCAGCCGGTCAGGCAAGCTGGACGGATCAATTGCTGAAAGCGGCCGACACACGCTACAGCGCCTATCTGCGCGACACGATGGAGGACCCGTTTGTCGCCTCCACCGGCAGCAATGGTGCCGCCTGGTCGCTCAGCGTGCTCAGCCAGATTGCCGATGATTTCCTGCGCAGTGAGGCCATGGTGGAAAGCGGAGGGGGACGAGGACAGGACCGGGGCCGAGATCGGCACCTGCTCTGCGTTGATTTCCGCACCGGGCCGGGTCCCTCCGGCGTGCCGGTGCTGGCTGGCCTGAACCCGGTTACCGGCCATACCAGGCAGCGGATCCGGCGCTGGTTCCCGACCTTGCTGGAAGAAGAGACGACCGCCCATATCGAAACACTGCCATCGGGCGGTCTCGCCGAACTGGTACCGGATATTGACCATACAAGCCTGATCATCGAATTCGGCACTTTCAGTGATCCCGGCCTTCTGGATGCGGTGGATGCGCGGCATGCCCGTGCCTCCACCTATCCCCAGGACAAAGCCTGGCGGAGTACCGTGAAAGACGCCGCCCGCACCCTGATGCAGGACGCCATCAAAGGGGCCGAGGAAATGGCCCAGATGCTGCGTTCTCATTAACCCGGCACTTTATCAGCACGCTGCAATCAACACACAATTTTCGATAATTTGCCATAATCGCTCCTCTTTAGCGGGTGCAAATCAACAGAATTTGCCGCTGATTGGAAATTTGTTCTATTTTTGTTCTTGTATAATGTCGGAAATTCACCATCTGTTGCCTTTTGCAGGTCGGACCCGCCGGGACAGGGTTCCGTGGATTTCTTGTATTTTGAGTTTCGAGTTGAGGGGCCATGACGCCCGCATTTCAGGGCAGATCAGGCCGCTCTTTTGCAGGGTTTACGCGGGAGGGTCCGCATGGCCCCAGGGCAACCGGATAACTTATTTGAAGCAGATTTTGAAAGAAGGGGATTTTCGATATGTTGTTTGAACCATCACGTTCTGAGGAAAACAAAAAGAACAGCCGCCGGGCCCGCGTGCTGTTTGGCAAAACAACGCCGCGCTGGGGCGGCCGCTATACCTGGCTGAATGAAGAGCCGGATGCGGTGCAGGACCATTTTGCAAAATTGCCCCCGGGCAGCATCCCGCGTAAGCGGCCAGAGGGGTTCGACCCCATAAAGATTGCAAGTTTCAACCTGGACGGGGCCGTTACAAAGAATAATCCCGGTATTGATCCGGACCCGTTCTCCAGTCCCGGCATGTTGGGCAACGGCTTTTTGGGCATGCCTCCAAACCAGCCCCAACCCAGTTCGCCCGAAAACACACAACCGGATGAACAGCAGCCAAAGCACCCTCTCATGCCGAATCACCCGGATCGGGACACCAGCCGCGCGATACCCCTGCCCTATCATCCGGAAAAAGATAGGACTGAAATCAGGCCAAATGTCCTCCGCGGTAACAATCCGGGATCCGATCCGGACAACCAGCTCTTCAGCTCCAACCAGACAAACGACGGTACAGCAACACCAGGTGTCGACGACCAAAACCCAACCCGCATGGTCCAAACCGCGACCGAGGATCAAAACACAAACCAACCGCCATCTGCGCAAATCGAGGAGGAGGAAGAGACAAAGAGCAGCACTCGAACCGATACAGATGAAACGCGACAAAAAGCGCGTAGCCGTGGTCGGATGTCAGCTGCAGATCGATTGCGAAATCTAGCAGAGAATGGACGTCTGATAGGATTCGAACATTCACCCGCTGCGCTGGAGCACTTTCTAAACGGCAAAGGCGAAGATCTTGTACTGACCCCTAAGAAGGCGAGGGAACGCGCACCGGCCCGCAAGGGTAAAGAAATAAACCAAAAGCATTTCGAAGAGAAAATAGTTCTGGATCGCTCCAACAGCACCGGTGACCAAGACGGTGGGCCATCGCCTTATAACTACTATCCAGATCTTATAAATCTGAAAGATGGAGACACAATCCATTTGTTAGGTAAACCCACCAAAGACAATCCAACACCGCAAGCCGATTACTATAATTCTAATCACGGATTTCGACTGCAACGGTTTGGTGGTGGCGGTGTCGACGAATACTTTGCTACTGGTAACAGCACAGTGACTTCAACTGTTTGGAACGGTCTAACAGCTCAAAGGGACGGTGACCGACTCACAATTAAGGGTGTCGTAAGTCATGAATGGAGTGATGTATAGTGTCCGTCCGGTGAACCGGCTCTTGATATTTCGCGCGGTTAGTCAGGCGGCTTGAGCGGGGAAGTTCCAGGGGAGCAGTTCGTCGATGCGGTTGATTTTGTGATCGGCGATGCGGTCCAGCACCCAGGTGAGCCAGGCTTGCGGGTCAACGTCATTGAGCTTGGCGGTTTCGATCAGGGTGAACGCGATGGCCATGGCCTTGCCACCACCCTCGGAACCGGCGAACAGCCAATTCTTGCGCCCGAGCGCCACCGGCTTCATAGCCCGCTCGACGGCGTTGTTGTCCAATTCCAGAACGCCGTGGCCCAGGTAGGCCCGCGCCTTCGGCAACCGGTTCAGGGCGTAGCGGATCGCGCCAGCAAGCGGTGACTTGCCGGATATCTTCGTCAACTGGGTATCCAGCCATGTCACCAGATCATCGAACATAGGCGTAGCGTACTCGCGCCGCAGCGCCACCCGTTCTTCGGGCAATCGGCCACGCGCCTGTTCCTCCACGGCATACAGCGCGGCGATGCGCTTGATCGCCTCCTCGGCGATGGCTCCGCCCTGAGCTTGATGGACATCGACGAACTTGCGCCGCACATGCGCCACACAGGCCATCTCCGTGGCCGTGTCGGATGAGAACAACCCGTTGAACCCGGCGTAGCCGTCGGCATGGATCCAGCCTTGATAATCTGACAGATGCCGGACGGGATGGTCGCCCTTGCGATCGACGGTGAACCGATACCAGACCCCGGGCGGCGCTCCACCCGCCCATGGCCTTTCGTCGCGCACATAGGCCCACACCCGCGCGGTTTTGGTTTGCTTCGAACCGGGGGCCTGCATCTTCACAGGGGTGTCATCCGCGAACAGCGCCGGACCCGCCCGCACATGACGACCAATGGCCTCGGCCAAGGGTTCGAGAAGTGCCGTCGATCGGCCAACCCAATCCGCCAACGTCGAACGTTCAAGATCAATGCCGTCGCGTGCAAAGATCTGGCTTTGCCGGTACAGCGGCAGATGGTCGGCATACTTCGAGACCAGAACATGGGCCAGCAGTCCCGGACCGGGGCGGCCCTTCTCGATCGGCCGCGACGGTAAGGGAGCCTGGACGATGGCCTCGCAGCAGCTACACGCCAGACGGGGACGCACGATGCGGTTCACCACAAAACGCCCCGGGATGTATTCCAGCTCTTCCGTGACATCCTCGCACAGGGGCTTGAGTTCGCCACCGCATTCTCCGCAACTCTCGCCCGCAGACAGATGTGTGTCGTGGCGGGGCAGATGGGCGGGCAGCGGCTTGCGATTGTGCTTGCGCCTGGGCTTCGGCTCCACTTCGGCGGCCGCGGTTTGTTCCACCGCAGCTTCGGCAATGGCTTCGTCCTCGGCGAAAGTCAGGTGCAGTTGATCCAGGCTCTCGGACTTGGACCCGAAACGGTGGCGGTTATGGCCCGCCAACTGGTGCTTGAGCTTCTCAATCAGAAGATCGCGAGACTTCAACTCGCCAGCCAGAAGCCCCACCAAGCCCTTCAGTTCGGCGGGATCGTCGGGCAGCGTTTGAAGATCATTCAACATGACCATCGTATAGCAGAAACACCCTGCAAAGGGAATCCGCAACCGATCCAGTTCTTCGTTTAATGGACCTATCCCACGGTCAGGGGACGCCAGGTCCGAGCCGGCATGCGCCAGTCAATTCCTTCCAGCAGCATGGCGAGTTGGGCCGCCGTCACGCCGACCTTGCCGTCCGCCGGAGACGGCCACACGAACCGGCCCTTCTCCAGCCGCTTGGCGAACAAACATGCCCCCTGGCCGTCCCACCAGATGATCTTGATCAGATCGCCGCGCCGTCCACGGAACACGAACAGGTGGCTCGAATAGGGATCTTGGCCCAGGACACGCTCCGCCAGAGCCGACAGACCGGCAAACCCTTTGCGCATGTCCGTCACACCGGCCGCAAGCCATACCCGTGTGTTCACCGGCACCGGGATCATGACAGCCACACCTTCAGCAAACGCCCCAAAGCATCCGGATCAAAACCACCCTCGGCAACAACCTGGTGACCACCAGCCAGTTCGATACGAACCGCAGTCCCAAATGTCGGTGGCCCATCCGCTGCTACCTCCATCTCCGCTCGGACCGGCGCGGAAACCATCATCGGCAGAAACACCGCATCATGACGCTCCTCCCCATCCGGGGCAAACCGCGCGTCACGCAGCCATTTAAAAATCAAGTTCGCATTCATCGAATAACGCTGTGCAACCTGCGCAACCGAAACACCAGGAACCGACGCCTGTAAACAAATGGAACGCTTCTCTTCAGTCGACCAAAACCGACGCTTCGCTGCCATCACGATGTACCCTTGGTGTCCACTATCAATGCCGGACACTAGCGCCAATCCTTCCGCTCAGAAAAGAGCGGGTTCACCGGACGGACACGATGTATACGACTTTGAAGATGGCGTAGGCAGTGACCTAGCAAACCAAGCTATCGCAGATGGTGAGGCTCACGTCTACACCATGAAAAGCGAGTGGCGACAAAAGATGACCTTAAATTACCGGCGCGAAGGTAACCGCCTAATTCTCGAGGATTCCGACTGGCAAGACGTTGAAGATTCGTCTGTGCTTCAGGAAGGTCCGAACTGACGCAACTTTTGATATTTTCAAATTACCTCGCGAAAATGAAACATGACCGGCCATTGCTATCACATGAAAAAAAAGAGACAACGGAATACAACATCTAGTAGGGAAGCTTGCGTCCGCATATTTGCTGACTTTATCAGTGGCATTCTTCATTCCATCATTTGTATCCTTCTTATGGTCAAGGAGCACTTATCCTGCGGCTCTACTGACACTTACCTGTGTCTTGTCTGTTCTATTGTTCATTAAGTATGCATGGCGCGGCCAGTTTCTGGCAGTATTTTTCTTCATTACCATTTATCCTTTTTACCATTGGCGTGACGATATTTCTATCGAGCCTATGCTTGAGCATTGGCTCGATAGCCTGTTCTTCTTGCACTTGCCAGTAGTCGCGATGATCGCCGCTTTCAGCCGCCATCACTTGCCATTGCGCACATGGTTGCCCACACCTTTGGTCGCTATGAGATGGGCGTGCGCGATTTCAGGGTTTGCCTTTCTGATTGGATTGACACTCTTTTTGAAGTTTATGATACCGCGCTAACTTCTTAGCCGGTATTGTGTAATAGTTGAAATTTTTTTTGGCCGAAGACTATGGCCCTACGAGTCCGGCGCCCTTCACTGCATCTTGATGGACGACAACTGTTGGATTGAGCGGGCCCTAGACCTTTGCTCAATAAGCAATCACAAAGTTCAACAAACCTGGAAGGTCTGACCCAAAAGCCTCACCCGCTTTAGACGCCTGGCAGGTCCTCGATCGCGCGGGTCCTGGGGCCGCCATAGCGCCAGTCCAGCAATTCGATTGTGTGCAGGATCGGGATATCGGTACCGCCTGCAATTTGCGTCATGCAGCCAATATTGCCGGTTGCGATAATGTCCGGCTGGGTGCGTTCAATATTGGCGACCTTGCGATCGCGGAGTTTACCCGCCAGTTCCGGCTGCATAATGTTATAGGTACCGGCAGAGCCGCAGCACAGATGCCCTTCCAGCGGGTCCACAACCTCAAAACCGGCCTGTTTGAGCAGTTTCTTGGGCAGAGTCGTAATCTTCTGGCCATGCTGCATGGAACAGGCGGAGTGATAGGCAACCCGGATCGGCTTGGTTGCGCCCTCAGCACTCGGTGCCTCCGGAAGGCCAAAGTCCGTCAGGAACTCGGTCACGTCTTTAGTCAGCGCAGAAATCTCAGCCGCGTCCCCGGCCATATCCGCTGAGTTGCGGAACATATACCCATAGTCTTTAACCGTCGTGCCACAGCCAGACGCATTGATCACAACCGCATCCAGAGGGTCTTCACGATGGGCCTTGATCCAGGCACGGATGTTCGCCGCCGCCTGGCTATGGCTGAGATCTTCATCCCCCATATGATGGACCAGCGCACCGCAGCAGCCAGCGCCCTCTGCAACGACGACCTCGACCCCGATCCGGTTGAGCAGGCGAATGGTTGCCTCATTGATGCCGGGTTTCAAAACAGGTTGGGCACAACCGGAGAGCACGGCAACGCGTCCACGCCGGGTACCCTCCGCCGGGAACACCTGCGGGATATCGACGAGGGATGGTTTTTCAATCCGCGTGGGGGCAAGGCGCAGCATCGCGCCAAACCGAGGATTGATCGCGCCGGCCAGCCCGGCCAGGGGCCGCGCAACCCAGGCACCCAAAAGCGCAAAACGGAAAAGCGTCGGGTTCGGCAAAACTTTGGAGAGGACAGCCCGCATGAAACGGTCTACCGGGTCCCGTGTGAACGTCTTGCGGATATAGGAACGCGCCTGATCTACCAGATGCATGTAATGCACGCCCGACGGACAGGTCGTCATACAGCTGAGACAGGACAAACACCGGTCAATATGTTTCACAACACTGGCGGGTGCCGGTTTGCTCGTCTCCAGCATATCCTTGATCTGATAGATCCGGCCGCGCGGGGAGTCGAGTTCGTCCCCCAGTGTGACAAATGTCGGACAGGTCGCCGTGCAAAACCCGCAATGCACGCAATTGCGCAGGATCTTGTCCGCTTCCTGAATGTCGGGATCGGCCAGTTGTGCGAGAGAGAAATTGGTTTGCATTTCAGATCAACTCCAAACCCTTAAAGGCCGTCATACATGCGCCCGGGGTTCAATACCCGATCGGGGTCAAAACTTGCTTTGATGCGTTCGGTCAGTTTTTTCACGCCAGGGCTCAGCGGCTGAAAAACAGGAACGGCGCCACGCAGGGCTTGGGACCCGCGGATCAGTGTTGCATGACCACCAAAACCTGCCACCGCCGCGCGGACGTCATCGGCACCACCGTCTGACGGCATATCAAGCGCCAGCCAGACCAGGCCGCCACCCCAATCCATGAAAGCCTCTGCCCCGCTCAACCCGTTGAGCTTTTCCAGGATCGATGGTGCCTCCGACGGTGCAACAGAAATGCGCCAGACGACACGCTCATCCCCTGGCTTCGCAAAAGGTTGAACATCCCGGATGGCGGGCCAGAATTTCCGACCATTGCTGGTATGCAATTCATCTGTCTTGCCGTAATCCTTCAAGAGTTCACGCATCTGCGCCGCCCGGTAGGATACGGAAACATCAGGCCCTTCAAGACGCAGGGCAACCAGCCCCGTATCGGTCCCTGTCACATGTTCAACATCTATGCGCGCGGTCACGCTCCTTGGCACCCAGCACGCGCCGGTCACATCATAGGGCGCGTTCAGCCCGTCCCGCATGATAGCAACCGCCTGTTGACGATCATCGGTATGGACCAGAACCGTGCGTTCTTTCTCAGCCCTCGGCAGAACCTTGACCGTCAACCGGGTCATCACGCCGAGCGTGCCCCAAGAGCCGCACATCAATTTACACAGGTCGTAGCCCGTGACGTTTTTCATGACACGACCGCCGGACTTGAACGCCTCCCCCCGACCGGAGACAGCATCAAAACCCAGCAGGTGATCCCGTGCCGCACCAACGCGAATGCGTCTTGGCCCGGACAGGTTTCCGGCGATTACACCGCCCAGCGTTCCGGTACCGGATTCGCCCTGCAGCAACGGTCCCAGATCCATTGGCTCAAAAGCCAGTTGCTGATTCTTTTCATCCAGCGCGGCTTCAATCTCGGCCATTGTGGTGCCCGCTTCCGCCTGAAGAATCAGTTCTTCCGGTTCGTAGAGGCGAATGCCTGTCAGGTTCGAGGTGTTGATCTCATGCTCCGTATTCACCGGCCTGCCGATCGCGGATTTGGAATTGCTGCCCCGGACCTGCAGGGGTGCGCCTTCCGATACGGCCCAGGCGACCGCATCCAAAACCTGTTGTGCATTTTCAGGTGCAAAATTGCTCATCTCTATCCCCTCACCCCATCAGAACCGGGGAATATCCGGAAATGGCATTTTGCCTTTATGGATATGCATGCGGCCCAGCTCTGCACAGCGCCGCAGCTGCGGGAAGACCTTGCCCGGGTTCAGCAAACCATCCGGATCAAAGGCGCATTTGAGGCGCATCTGATGGTCGAGATCGGTTTCGTTGAACATTTCGGGCATCAGGTCGCGCTTCTCAACACCAACACCATGCTCACCCGTCAGCACCCCGCCAACCTCAACGCAGAGGCGCAGAATGTCCGACCCGAAATCCTCTGCCTTTTCCAACTCACCCGGGATATTCGCATCATACAGGATCAGCGGATGCAGATTGCCGTCCCCCGCATGGAATACATTGGCGACGCGCAGCCCATATTGATCCGACAGTTTCGCCATACGTGTCAGAACCGTTGGCAACTGGTTGCGCGGGATCGTTCCATCCATGCAGTAATAGTCCGGTGAAATGCGTCCAACGGCCGGGAAAGCGGCCTTGCGCCCGGCCCAGAAACTGAGGCGTTCCTGTTCACTCTCGGAGATCCGGACGGATCGCGCCCCACAGTCATCGGCAATCACCTTCACCCGATCAATCAGATAGTCGACCTCTTGCGCGGGACCGTCCAGTTCGACGATCAGCAACGCATCAACATCCAGCGGATAACCAGCCTGCACAAAATCTTCAGCCGCATGGATCGCGTATTTGTCCATCATCTCCATGCCGCCTGGAATGATCCCCGCCCCGATGACCTTTGCCACGCAATCGCCAGCCGCTTCACTGCTGTCAAAGCCGATCAACAACGCACGGGCCGTTTCAGGTGAGCGCAGAATGCGGACGGTGACCTCTGTCACGACACCGAGCAACCCTTCGGACCCGGTCAGGATCCCCATCAGGTCATACCCCTCAGCATCCAGATGCTTTCCGCCGATGCGGATCACCTCCCCATCCAGGGTGACAATTTCCAGCCCCAGAAGGTTGTTCGTCGTCAGTCCGTATTTGAGACAGTGAACCCCGCCGGAATTCTCGGCAACATTGCCGCCGATGGAGCAGGCAATCTGGCTCGACGGATCAGGTGCATAGTAATAGCCGTCCGCCTCAACCGCCTTGGTAATCGCCAGATTGGTGACGCCAGGCTGCACGCGCGCGCAACGGTTGTCGTAATCGACTTCCAAGATCCGGTTAAACTTGCCGAGACCCAGCAGAATACCATCCTGCAGCGGCAAGGCACCACCCGACAGGGACGTCCCTGCCCCGCGCGGCACGACCTTGATCCCGTTGTCATGGCAGTACCGCAGAACCGCCGCAACCTCAGCCACCGTTTCAGGCAGCACAACGACCAGCGGCTGGATCCGATAGGCTGTCAGACCGTCGCTCTCCCAGGGTCGACGCTCATCCTCATCGACGATGACGCCTCCCGGCCCTGGAACGAGTGCCTTGAGATCATCAGCAATCGACTCCCGTCGATTGATGACATCCTGATCCGGTGCCGGCATTTCCATCTGTTTTCTCCTGATCTGACGCTGAAGTTCCCCTTTGCGAACCCTAGCGCACTCTGACTTTGGCAGAATTGGTAATACCAATTTCCATATCAGCATTTTTTGGATGGGAAAAGCAAAAAGGCGGTCCAGACCGGGCCGCCCATAAAGCAAAAGGCCGCACAATCGTGCAGCCTTGCCATTTCCTGAAGCTGGCCGGTCAAGCCAGCGCCGTCATCTTAGCCCTGGCGAGCCTTGAAACGGGGATTGGTTTTGTTGATGACATAGACGCGACCCTTGCGGCGGATAACGCGGCAATCCTTGTGGCGTTTCTTCAATGTCTTCAGCGAGCTAGCAACACGCATGTTAATTCTCCATCGGCAAAATCAAGCGCGTCCCCAACCGGAGGCCGATATCCAACGCGGCAAATAAGTGAAAGCGCGTGGAACATAGGGTTCGACGCCTATACTGTCAAGACCGGCGAGTGGCGAATTCCCGGCAAAAAGTGACAGGCCCGTGCCGCCTGAAGGTGACACGATAACCGCACAGCAATTGCGGCCATTTGTCCCTAAGTTTTCTGGTGAATGGGAAATGCTGGCAGCGTATTATCTGCCAACGTTTTGCTTTATCTGACACTCAAACCAAGGACTTTAAAAATGTATCTGTTTCGCGCCATGCGTGTCGCCCTTCTCACATTCGTCGCTCTTTCCGCATCGTTCAGCTTAACCCTGGCCGACGGGATAAAGCATGGGGATCTCATGATTGTGGATCCTTGGTCCAAAGCGTCGATTGGTAAAGCAAAGGCAGGTGCAGCGTATTTTGAGCTTGTTAATAATGGGGAGGCCGTGGATCGCCTGATCGCGGTGAAAACCGACGCCGCAAAACGGCCGGAACTGCACACGCATATGATGGAAAACAACGTCATGAAAATGCGTCAGGTCGATGGGATTGAGGTCGCGCCCGGCACGCCGACCGTTCTGAAACCGGGTGGCCCGCACGTTATGCTAATGGGGCTAAAGGCACCTCTCAAAGAAGGCGAAATGCTGGCCCTCACCCTGACCTTCGAGAAAGCGGGTGACGTGAATGTCATGGTTCCGATTCTGTCGGCCCGCGCCCGCGGCCCGGCGGGTTCGGACCATGTCGGCCATAACCACGGCGGCCACAAACACAACCATAACCAAGGAAGCTGACCGCGTCGGGTCGTACAATCAGCCGATTATCTTGATGCCGTGATACCGGATCAGGCGCAGTTTCCCACTTTCCAAAGCACGCATTCGGCGCAGCCAGAAATCGGCTTCCACCATCATGATATTGACGAAGTCACGGGTGAGATCCTCGCGATCGAGCCCGTCGACCAGTTTTGCCCAGGCGCTCAGAACATATCGCTGATAACTGCCGCTAAGATCTTCGGCCACACGAACATCAAACCCCAAATTGGCCAGATCGTCCTAGTAATCGGCCAACACACCTGGTTCGGCACCGGCAGATTCTTTTTCAAGCCAGCGTCGAATGGGTTTTGCGTCACGCGCATCTGATGTGGCAAGGACAAGGTCGGTCAATACAATATGGCCTTGCGGCTTGATGGCATTCTTCACCGCCCGCAGAAAATCCAGACGGTCCGGTTGACGATAGGCGATCTCGCGTACCAGGGCGCCTTCATACTTTGACTTCCCGAAGTCCAGTTCAGAATAATCAGTAAGTTCCAGACTGACCTGTTTTTGCAACCGCGCCGCCGCCGTCAATTCATTGCCCAGATCGATAAGTTCCTGATGGTCAACAACGCCGGTGATACGCGGTCCGATATGTTCCGCAACCGCGCGCGCGGCCCCACCGATGCCGCAGCCGACATCAAGCATTTGCATGTGATTGGTCAGCGCCATGGGTTTTACCAGTCGAAGAGGCAGATCAATGCCGCCGGGCACAATCGCGTCATCCTGATCGTCATTGCCCCATAGACGACGATAAAAGGCTATCCGCTCTTCGGACCAGACAGGTGCAGGCCCCACCGGCACATCAACCTCAATCTGGGACGGGTCCGATGCGGCTTGTTCCGGTGCGACGAGCGGCACCACACCATCTGCCGCACTCTGTAACGCATCGCTTTCGACCATGGCGTCCGGCTCAACGCCTTCCCACCAGGCCATAAACCGCGCTTTTAACGGTATATAGGGATCCGTTTTTTCCGCTTTAATCATCACATTTCCCAAGGTCTTCCCCACCAAGACCTTAACAAATAACGAAAACACCCTAAGAAACCGTAAACGCGTGACTGCGGTCACAGACGGCCCCCGTCCAACCCCCTAATTAAACGGTCATTAACGCTTTACCTTTAGAAGGACAAAGCCCTGCCATCCGGGGACCACAATCCCCGGTGACTATGGCGGGATAGTATCAGTTGCAGTCAGGACCAGATCATGCGTCAGGAAGATTTACAGAGCGAAGTGCAGCGGGAACTGCGTGAGGGATCGTTTGGTATGGAAAGACGCCGCTATCCCCGCGGCCGCAAATCCGATATGCGCCGTCTGGCGTTTAATCTCGGCGCGTTTCTTCTGGTATCCATCGGTGCCCTTGGCGGCCTCGCGGTTGCGTCCATCAGCGCGCCCTTCTGACCTCCCAGACTGAAACCAAAAACTGACCAAAAGCAAACGGCGCAAAGAAAACTCCTTGCGCCGCTCTTTTTGTGTGCTCTGGTCGGTCGGTCTATTTGACGTATTCCGGCTCCTTGCTGGGGGTGCCGCCGCCACCGCGTTTCTTCGGCGCTTTCTTGGGCTTGCCGGCCGGTTTGTCATCTTCGACACGGAAGGCAAGTTTGTCTGCCTTCTTGTCCTTGTCGACGATGACGAGGCCGCCGCTTGCAAGCTTGCCGAACAACATCTCTTCAGCCAGCGGCTGTTTGATGTTTTCCTGAATGACTCGGGCCAGCGGCCGCGCCCCATACAGACGGTCATAGCCTTTATGTCCAAGCCATTTCCGGGCAGCATCAGTCAATTCAATCGCAACATTCCGGTCGCCAAGCTGGCCTTCCAGTTCGATAACGAACTTTTCAACCACTTTCCCGATCACCTCTTCAGAGAGATAATCAAACGGAATGATGGCATCCAGACGGTTCCGGAATTCCGGCGTGAACATGCGCTCAACCGCTTCCTGATCGTCCCCAACCCGGGCTTCCCGACCAAACCCGATGGCGGGCTTGGCCATGTCAACTGCACCGGCATTGGTGGTCATGATCAAGACAACATTCCGGAAATCGACCGTCTTGCCGTTATTGTCGGTCAGCTTCCCGTAGTCCATCACCTGCAGCAGGATGTTGAAGAGATCCGGATGGGCCTTTTCAATTTCATCCAGCAACAGGACGCAATGCGGGTTCTGATCGATCGCATCGGTCAGCAAACCACCCTGGTCGAAACCGACATAGCCGGGAGGCGCACCGATCAAACGCGATACGGTATGACGTTCCATGTATTCCGACATGTCGAAACGCTTCAGCTCAACACCCATGGTCTTGGCCAGTTGCTTCGCCACCTCGGTCTTACCAACCCCGGTCGGCCCGGAGAAGAGATAGGAACCAATTGGTTTCTCGGCGTCGCGCAGACCGGCACGAGACAGTTTGATCGCTGACGACAGTGCCGTAATCGCCCGGTCCTGACCGTAGACCACCATCTGCAGATCGCTTTCCAGTGTCTTTAGAGCCGCTCGGTCGTCACGGGAAACCTGTTTTGGCGGGATCCGGGCAATCTTTGCCACAACCGCTTCAACATCTTTCACCCCGATGGTCTTTTTGCGCTTTGATTCCGCGACCAGCATCTGGGCAGCACCGACCTCGTCAATCACATCGATCGCTTTGTCCGGCAGTTTCCGGTCATTGATATAGCGGGCCGAGAGATCAACCGCCGTTTTGATGGCATCACTCGTGTAGCGGATTTTGTGATGCTCTTCATAATACGGTTTCAGACCCATCAGGATTTTCACCGTGTCATCCAGCGTCGGCTCGGTCACATCGATTTTCTGGAATCGGCGAGCCAGCGCACGATCCTTTTCAAAGTAACCGCGGAATTCCTTATAGGTGGTCGAACCGATGCAACGCAGCGAACCGCTGGCCAGGGCGGGTTTCAACAGGTTTGACGCATCCATCGCGCCGCCGGTCGTCGCACCCGCGCCGATGATCGTATGGATCTCATCAATGAAGAGGATGGCCCCGTCGGTTTCCTCCAACTCTTTCATCACCGCTTTCAGGCGTTCTTCAAAATCACCGCGATAGCGGGTTCCGGCCAAAAGCGTGCCCATATCCAGCTGGAAGATCGTGCAGTCGAGCAGCACGTTCGGCACTTCACCTTCAACAATCCGTTTTGCGAGGCCTTCCGCAATGGCGGTCTTGCCGACACCCGGGTCACCGACCAGCAGCGGGTTGTTCTTGGTCCGCCGGCACAGGATCTGGATCGTCCGCTCAACCTCGGCCGTGCGACCGATCAGGGGATCGATCTTTCCGTCCCGCGCCTTGTCATTCAGGTCAACACAATAGGCGTCGAGCGCTTCAGACCCGTCCTTGTTAACCTCTTCAGCCTTGGACTCTTCTTCTGTGCCGCTTGCGGGTCTGGCGGGACCCTGCTCGCCTGGCACTTTGGCAATGCCGTGACTGATATAATTGACCGCATCAAACCGCGTCATGTCCTGCAATTGCAGGAAGTAGACAGCATGGCTTTCGCGTTCGGAGAAAATGGCGACCAGTACATTCGCCCCGGTCACTTCTTCCCGGCCGGAGCTCTGGACATGAATGGCAGCGCGCTGGAGTACGCGCTGGAAACCTGCCGTCGGTTTTGGGTCGTCTTCGGACGCTGCAATCAGCGATGACAGATCATTGTCGAGATAATCGATGACGTCACCGCGCAGTTTGTCCAATTCAACGCCGCAAGCCCGTAATACGGCAATCGCGTCCTGATCATCGGTCAGCGCCAGAAGGAGATGCTCCAACGTCGAATATTCATGGCGACGGGTGCGGGCGTGGGCCAATGCGCGATGCAGGGTTTCTTCAAGATTTTTGGACAACATGAAAATCGATTCCTTATCGCTAACGCGTTACAATAACAGACCTGTCAATTCCGGACCGATCTGATCAATACCGGAACGACCGTTCCTGTAAGGATATGGAGAGGTCACGCTGAATCTTAAAGTCCTTCCTTTCTCCCTATTATTGTGGGTTCAATCGCCCGTCATTTCCAGACCTTGAAATTGAGACAGATGATCACATGACTTTCGATCTGGCACAATTATCCTGATCGATTCTCGTCGATTTTACCGGAAAAAATTTTTACCGAAAAATCTGTGGCGGAAATTGGTCAAGAAACGCAGAAAAAGACAAGCAATTCAGGCACATTTTGCCGTATTATTCTTTTTCCAGCGTGCATTGAAGCGGGTGTTGTTCCTTGCGCGCCAGGTCCATCACCTGGTTCACCTTTGTTTCCGCCACATCATAAGTGAATACACCGCAAATGCCGACACCGCGACGATGCACATGCAGCATGATCTGGGTCGCTTCTTCACGGTTTTTACTGAAGAATTGTTCAAGAACAAAAACCACGAATTCCATCGGCGTATAATCGTCATTCAGCATCAGGACTTTATACATCGACGGTTTTTTGGTTTTTGGCCGGGTCTTGGTTAACAGGCCGGATCCCGGTTTTTCGCCGCCGTTATCACCACCGTCCTCGTCATCATCATTTGCCCGCTCTGACAGATAGTGCTTATGCCCGGTATCAAGCGCTGCGGCCGCAGGCGTGCCGAGCCCGCCGCCCAAGGCATCGGGTCGGCCATTTACCGGATCTGTCTCGCTATAGTCCACGGTCATGATGACGCCAGTCTGTTCCAACAGTCTTACGGTCCCGAAGTTGAACCCAGTGATGATATCGGGTCTTTTTCCAAAAAGGGAAGGGGGGAAAGCAGAAGAATGCCCCGCTCTTATTCCAGACCTTCCCAACCTGCCTGTTCCGGCTCTTCGTCGAAGACTTCCGGGATCGGTTGTTCAAGCGGCTTGCGACCGGCTTTCAGGGCTTTCTGAATTTCAATCGACAGCTCTTCCTGACGGCACAGACCCAGCTCCACCGGGGAACGGGCTTTCAGGTTGGATGAATTCCAGTGCGTCCGGTCCCGAATGGCCGCGATCGTCGGTTTTGTGGTGCCAATCAGGCGACCGACCTGGGCATCGCTGAGCTCCGGGTGATGCCGCAACAACCAGGAAATGGCATCCGGCTTGTCGGCGCGTTTGGAAACAGGCGTGTAGCGCGGACCCTTTTGGCGGATCACCGGCTCGGGCAGGTCGTTTATCAGCATCTGCAAATTGGCTGAAATGTCACCCTCGCAGCGTTCAATCTCGGCGGCGGAAAGCTGACCATTCTGGACGGGGTCGAGGCCCTGCATCCCGCCCGCAACCTCACCATCGGCGATGGCCTGAACTTCGAGGCCGTGCAATCCGGTGAAGTTCGAAATCTGGGTAAAGCTGAGTGTTGTATTTTCAATCAACCAGACAGCAGTGGCTTTGGGCATAAGCAGCTTTGACACTTTCGATACCTCCTCTTCGCGCCGGATTGTCTGCCTTTCGGCGGACCTCAGACGGGCGTTGTGAATTCATATTGGCCATGGTGTGACCCTATCCCGCCATGAACCACGCGCGCTACAACAGGTGCCCTGAGCCAAGCCCAGACCCCCAGACCGTCGGAACCGCGCCAATTATGATCAGGAAGACTCCGCGTATAGCACCGCCAACCCTGCCGTGAAAGAGGAAAGCGCAAAGAATCGGACGGAATCCGAAAGCACCCGTCACGAACACGACGCCCCTCTGTAACAGCAGATGGCACCCCGCCCCGTTAAGGCCCGGACGTCTTGAGTGGCCAATCGGGCGTTCTCGTGACAGCTTCGCTGCGCCAGATACACTGCTACAAACAGGGTCCCATCGGCACCCCGGTAATCAGAACTCAATCTTCAGTTTCACCTGACCGGTATGGGAGAGGAAATCTTCCCGATATTCCGCATCATAATTGGCGCCAATCGAAAATGCGTTGGCTTCCCAGGTGAGGCCGAGGCCGGCATTAACACTGAACTGCTCCACTTCGGCACCGGTCTGTTCAAAAGCCGCGCCACCACCAGTAAACCGCGCGGTCGCAACCGCCTCATCTCCGGCCAGATCATAGCCAACGCCAAGGAAGCCCTGGGGGACGAGCGTCCCGCTCTCCATCGGCAAGATCGCACTCAATGTTGCACCAAGCGAAGCCTGCACCACATCCACATCATCAACAGAAACGATTTGGCTGACACCTCCGGCACCAGTTTCCGTGTAATCGTCCGTCTTCACACGGGTCCAGGTCAGGCTGGTCTCGGGCGAGACAACAAGGTTTTCAGAAAGCGAAAGATTGGTCCCGACCAACGCGCCCAAGACAGATTGCTGACTGTCAAAGGATGCTCTTGCGGTGCGTGGGTTCAGGGTCCCGAAATCGATCACACGCTGGCTGTCGACCTGGTTAATTGCATAGCCGGCGAAGCCTTCAACATAGGCGACACCAAAGTCATAATCGCCATACAGTGTGACCTGATAGCTGTCGATATCCAGCTGGGACTCTCCGGCTCCATCACCATCCACGTCGCTCGCCGCCCATGACCCGGCAATCCCAACCCGGCTTTCATCACTGACTTCAACATCAGCTCCAAAGGCAACCCCCGCGGTATCCGCCCCAAAACCGTCAACCCCGTTACGCTCGTCCTGGTCCATCGTGTTGTAGAAGGGTTTGATCCAGGCGGAACCCGCCAACGCGCCATCATCTGTCCCGACAATGCTGCCCGTTTTCTCAGACTGCGCAGCGGCAATTGCCCGAACCCCGCCGCGCTGACTGGTCAACCGGTTACTGGCAAGATCCAGGTTCGTCTGCACCGTCTGAACACTTACTTTGGACGTGGCGGTCATCGTGTCCTTTTGCGCGCCCAATTGCTCCAGCGCCTCCCGCGATCCGGCGTTGTTGGCATTCAGGATCGGCACGAGGACACCTTCAAGCTCACCCCCGCTTGTCATCGCGCCAAAGACCGCATCATTGAGCGCGGAATCCTCGTCATTCAGCCCCAGTGCCGTGTTGAAAGTGTCGGAATTGATGGTAAAGACGCCGACAACAATCTTGCTGACATCCGTATTGGACGGTCCGAGCTGTACCAGCAAACCGTCGGGAGAGACGAAGCTGAGGTCGCTTTCCTCTGAGGAAATATTGGCAGTGCCGCCATCAAAAAGGGTAAAGACATCGCCCGTTCCGGTAAGCGAACCGGCACTGAAATCCAGTTCAACCTGGGTATTGGCACCCAGGTCCAGACTGTCGACCGTGAAGACCGTGACACCATCATCCACCAGATGACCCAGTTTCAGTTTCGAATTCGCGGCGGTGGAAAAAGCACCACCCTCGTTGTCGAGCCCGTTTACAGTGACCTCGTTGGCGAGTTTCGTTGTGTCAGCAGAAAACGCCTGGGAGAAAACGGCAACCGCGTTTTGGGCAACCTCAATCGTCTTTGCAAATACGCCGCCCAGGAAGCTGGCACTGCTCGCCCCCGTGCCATCGCCAACAGTGACCGCGTTCAGGCTGGACCCGCTGGCACCGATGTCATTGTTAAAGGTAACCCCATTGCTGTTATTCACAAAAACTGAACCTTCACCGGTAACCGTTCCGGAAACCTCCTGCGCGGCGTTGATCCCGTCGAATGTCGCGGTTTCACCAGAGTCTATATCAAGCGTCGTCGCCGTCACATCACCCGCGAAACTCGAGGAGGCATTAAGGTCAATAGTCCCGGAACTGATCGCACCGTTAAAGTCACCGGTGCTATCCAGGGTCGTGGTCGTTGCAAACACGTCACCCGTAAACTCACCCGTGCCGCTCGTGATCGTCACAGCATCAAGGCTTGTAACGCTCGTCCCAACGGCACCGCCGAACGTAACCCCATTGCTGTTGTCCACAACAACCGAACCTGCACCGGTAACCGCACCGGACACAGCCTGCGCGGCGTTCGTCCCGTCGAACGTCGCGGTCTGACCCAAGGCTATATCAACCCTATCCGCAAACACGTCCTTTTTGAACACACCCTCACCAGCCGACACGGAGATTTCCTTCAACCCTGTCCCGAACACACCCAGCGTTTCATTAAAGGTCACAACCTGGCCTGAGGCGTCTACGTCAACAGTGCCGGTGCCGGCACCAGCCGTCGTCGTCACAGCACCCGATACGGTCTGTGTATTGGTTGTGAAAGATACAGTCCCGTCACCGATGAATTCAATCGCACCAGCACCACTCTCAAAACTGCCGATCTTATCTGCTTCTACTTCCGCGGTGGTTGATGAAGCGACGCTCCGGTTGAAGGTGGTATTTTCTAGGATTTGAAGTGTTCCAGTGCCGGTAATTGCAGCCGAAACTGAACCGCCATTGGTGTTGGCAAACGCAACGGTGTTGGCACCTATCACTAGACCGTTTACAGATTCCACATTGCCTTTAAATTCCGCTGTGCCAGACGTCACAGTGACCGTATCAAGCTTTGAAGTGGATCCAGGTCGCCCAACGTTACTTTCAAATACCACCCTGTCATTGTCCCCGACAGTAACGATGACCGATCCCTCGCCATTCACCGTACCCGATACACTCTTTGTACCCCCGGTGCCATTAAAGGTCGCCGTCCGCCCACTGCCGATATCAAGTTCTTGAGCTGACAGATTACCGGAAAAAGACGCCGAACCATCCAACAGGACTTCATTGCTGACAGTTACATCACCGTTGAAAACCGTCGTGCTTCTGGAAGTCACAACGACGCCACCGTCGCCAGTTATGTTTCCGGACACGCTCTGAGCACCGGCCGCGTCAAAACGCGCACTATCACCAGTCCCTGTTACCGTGACTGCAGCTGCATTGCCTTCAAAAGTGACAGTGCCCCCTGTAGCGGTTGTCGCAACCGCTACATCCTGCTGGAACGTTACGCCCTTGTCATTGGTAACTGTGACGGTCCCGTCTCCAGTCACGGTACCCACAACCGTCTGAGAACTTACCGTACCATCAAATGTCGCGGTTTCACCCGAGTCTATATCAAGCGTTGTCGTGGTCACATTGCCTGCAAAGCTTGAAGAGGCGTTAAGGTCAACCGTGTCCGCAAACACGTTCCCGTCAAAGTCACCCGTACCGCTCGTGATCGTTACAGCATTCAGACTTGTCCCGCTCGTCCCGACGCCACCGCCGAACGTAACACCAATGCTGTTGTTCACAACAACCGAACCTTCACCGGTAACAGCTCCGGAAACCTCCTGCGCGGCGTTGGTCCCGTCAAACGTCGCGGTCTGACCCGAGGCTATATCAAGCATCGTCGTGGACACATTGCCCGCAAAGCTTAAAGAGGCGTCAAGGTCAACCGTGGACGCAAACACATCCCCGTCAAAGTCGCCCATACCGCTCGTGATCGTAACAGCATTGAGACTTGTCACACTCGTCCCTATGGCACCGCCGAACGTAACCCCATTGCTGTTGTCCACAACAATCGAACCTGCACCGATAACCGCACCGGACACAGCCTGCGCGACGTTGGTCCCGTCGAATGTCGCGGTCCGACCGGCAGCCACATCAAGGCCGCTCGCAGTCGTCACATTGCCTGCGAAATTCGAGGAGGCATTAAGATCAATTTCCATTGCCTCAATATTGCCGTTGAAATCGCCTTTACTCTGTAATTCGACCATCGTGGCAAACACATCGCCATCAAAAATACCCTCGCCGGAGGCTACAGAAACCGTATTCAACCCCATACCTGTGGCACCTACGTCCTTGTCGAAGGTCACGGTAGTCCCTTCCACCTTAACCGTTCCTGTCCCCAACGCGGTCGTCGTCATCGTTTCTCGCACATTCTGAGTGCTGTTTGTGAAAACAGCAGTGCCGCCACCAACAAACTCAACTACACGCGTACCGGATTCAAAAAATGTGGCGGTTTTGCCCGTCTGTATTTGCATGAGTTGCACCGACGCTTCGCCTTTGAACATCGTGTCGCTGGCAATTATGGCAGTACCATTACCAGTAACGGGACCAGAAACCTCTTGAGGCGATGTTCCGTCAAAAGTTACCATTTGCTGAAAAGTAATCTCAAACCCGTTTTGCGTGTTCACATTACCTGCAAAATTTGCCGAACCATTGGTGATGGTGATGGTACCCGCATCGACAAGGCCGTCAAAATCAGCGGTACCAACTCGCGGCGATGACGCGTTGCTTGTGTCACCGACGACAATTTGGGTCGCTTTAACGTTCTGAGTGAATTGGGCGTTTCCGTTCGCCCCACTGATCCCCGTGACACCTGTATCATCCAGCCCGATTTGGATCACACCGACCCGTTCACCAGCGCCAATTTCCTGATTGAACACCACCACATCCGTGCCACCGTTAAATACGGCAATATCACCCGCATCATTGCTGCCGCCATCAATCGCGGTATCAATAGTCTGTGTCCCACTGCCCAGAAAAGCGATGCCACCCTTTTGCTTAACGGTCAGGGAGTTGGCGGTGACAGCCCCCTGAAAACCCGTAAGGCCATTTTCAACCGTGATCGTATCGGCATCCACGATGTTTTCAAACAAGACCTCCGCACCGTCACTGGCACCGGCATCGCCAACCAAAATTGCGTCCACATCCACACGTTCGGCAAAAGCGGCTTCGGCACCGGGTGAATTCGTGCCGATATTCAAGGCGGAGAGCGTCTGGCCACTTGCATCGCCCAGAGTGCCCTGGAAATTATGTTCGCCATCCACGTCTACACTGCCGGTTCCCGTTACGGCCCCGTTCACCGTACCAATCTCGTCAAATGTTGCGGTCTGACCCGAGGCGATATCAAGCGTCGTCGCCGTCACATCACCCGCGAAATTCGAGGACGCATCCAGATCAACCGTGGACGCGAACACGTCCCCGTCAAAGTCGCCCGTACCACTCGTGATCGTCACAGCGCTGACATTTTGAGCG
The DNA here is from genome assembly GCA_963691885.1 of Alphaproteobacteria bacterium. Lineage (GTDB taxonomy): Bacteria > Pseudomonadota > Alphaproteobacteria > UBA8366 > Aestuariispiraceae. The sequence continues at coordinate 2,904,708 of OY829843.1, read as the reverse complement.
CTGGTGCCAATGTCATCTTTAAACGTGATAGTGCCCGTACCTTTGTCGACAATGACGGCATTGCCTCTTCCAGTTCGGTTGTTGGAGGTGATAGCCCCTTCAACAGTTGCGTCCGCATTTCCTGAAAAAGTTGCGGTATTGCCATCGAGGAGAATACCTCTGGTGCCTGCGACACTTCCCTGAAATATGGCGTCCCCCTCTGAAATGAGGACCCGCTCAATCGCATTTCCAGTATCGATCGCACCGATGTCCTGGTTGAAGGTCACCGTTTGCCCCGATGTGTTAATATCAACGAATCCTTCGCCCTCAACCGCGGTCGTGATTGCACCGGTGATGGTTTGGTCGGCGGCTACGCCGGCATTCTCAAAAATGGCCCTGCCATCCGGGCCAGATCCCTGGCCCGTAAACTGAATTGCGCCGGAACCCGCCTGGAATCTCGCTCGTTTACCTGGGTCTATCTCTGCAACACCTACCGAAACGCCCGCTTTGAACGTGGTGTCGTTTTGCACATGAACGGTTCCGTCACCGGTCACAGCGCCGTTCACCTCCTGCACGCCGTTCGTCCCATCAAATGTCGCGGTCTGACCCGCCTTTACATCAAGCGTCGTCGTGTTGACATTATCTGCAAAGCTTGCAGAACCACTGGTGATGGTGATGATATCCGCATTGACGTAACTGTCAAAAACAGCGGTCCCGGCATTGCCACCGCCAACCGTAATGGCAGTTGCATAGATAGAGCCGCCAAAATCAGCATTTCCGTCATCATCCGCCGTACCGATATTCACTGCGGCAAGCGCTTCCGAGTTGGTTCCAAGATCACGGTCAAAGCTTCGATCGTCGGAACCACTCTCGATATCGACGGTACCGGACCCCGTGATACTGCCAGAGACATAGCCAAAACCATCAAATGTTGCGGTCTGACCCGCCTCTACATCAATTGTCGTCGTGGCGACATCAGCTTCAAAACTTGCAGTGCCGTTTGAAATCGTGATCTTTTCCGCGCCGACATAGGACCCGAATTTCGCATTTCCGGATGCACCTCCTGATTGCCCGATCGTAATCTGGCGAATGTCGTTATAAGAACCAATGTCGTCGTAGAAAATGGCCGTGTTGGTATCGTTCTCAACGCGGATTTCGCCGCTATCATCGGATGCTCGGCTGTCAATGGACCCGTAGACTAACTGGTCGAGCGAACCGTTCAGGACAAGAACGGCATTGCCGACACCTGTCGAGTCGGAAAATTCGATTGCCGCTCCGCCGTTTTCGCCATATCCACCAGCGATATCGCGGCCGACAGTGAGGATTGCGTCACCCGTTCCGCGTGCATCAATAAAAATAGTTTTCAAGTCCGGGTCCGACGTCCCAGAGCCATCACCCGTCCTCGTAAGATCGCCTGTAACCGTGATCTGCACCTGCGCCGTATTGCCCGAGCCCATTCCATCGAAATTACCGCTGCGCACCAAAAGACCGTCCGTTACGGTTAGATCACCGTCGAATTGATAGGTCGTATCTGTGGTCCCATTGAATGATCGGACGGTGAGAGTGTCCAGAGACAGGTCGGCATTCACCGCGCCATCCATATCAAACACCACGTCTTGCGCGAACGCCTGTTTCGGTGTGGCCATGATACCGGCTCCTATGGCGGCGGTGATGGCGATGACGGAGGACCCCATAAGGAGGCGTTGACGGCGCGACAATTTCATCTGACAAATCCCTGAAAAATGGCGTTACAAAAATCCGTTACTCAAAAAAATCCGTTGCTTGAAAAAATTCGGGTACTTACGGCAAAGACCGGAATTCCCGACCCGCAAATCAGGAAACTCACAAATTCAACCTGAAAACGTCATTAAAAATATTTTTATTCATACTTTGTAATTGATTTCATGAATCACTGCATCCTTCAACACCCGTTCCGGCAGAGTCGCGTTTTGAGCACAGATAAAGATTGTAGCTGTGACAATTCGGACACAGGTACCGCAGCGGAATTTCAAAATCCGGTGCGTGGTCGACATGGCGGCACTGGCGCTTCAGGGACGACGGTCGGGCCCTGCATCCTGAGGGCTGGGTGTGACCAAACGCAAAACGGCCCCGCCGGATGATCCATAAATCATCAGGCAGGGCCGTTTAAACTTTGGCCGGGCTACGGCGTACCCGTTATTCTGGTCGCGTGCCCTTTATGGACTGATCGTCTGGATCAGCACCCTGGCTCAGGCAGCCAGCGGCTTGACCATGCGCTCAACAGTGGCGTTCAGGTGGGCCTGGACCGGCTCGAAAGCATCGGTGGCCACTTTGACGCCCAACTCGCTGATTTTGCCGGATTCGACAACGAAGCTGTCAAAGCTGGTGCGGGCATAGTCGGTCTGGATTTCAACAACTTCGTTGACGGTCTTTGCAGCCAGAAGGGCTTTGGCAACTTCGGCCTGACCTTCGCTGGCAGATTTCAGGTAGGTGAAATAGGCTTTACCCATTTCTTCGGAACCCTTCATCATCACGTCACCGAATTTGGAAACAACAGCCATCGTATCTTTGTTGATGGAGTTCATTTCTTCATAACCCTTGGTCACAGCTTCAGAAGCCTTCTCAACCTGTTCCTTGGTTGCGGCAACAGCCTGCTCAACCTGGTCTTTGGTTGCGGCAACAGCCTTTTCAACGGTTTCTTTGCCAACAGCGATGACTTCTTCAACCTGTTTGGTATCGATCTTTGCAGCAGCTGCTTTCTTTGCAGACATAACACTTCTCCTAATTTATCGGGCCCGGGGGCCAATCGGTTCAGACGCTCTGGAAAGGGCTTCGATATTGCCGGTTCGGCCCTTCCGCTTCACAAGGGAAGCCGCAACACTCAGCGCGTCTTCCGGTAAATTTCCAATCCTGCCGTGCGTTTCGCAATTGCGTTGTTGCACTGCACCATTGTTATACATGGTATATGGAGTGGATCGCTATCAACGTCAAGGAGAATTTTTGTGCGCTGCACAAAAAATTGGTTTTAGTCCCCGTTTTTGATTTGAATCAACGATCAAGCGTGAACCGGGACCGGCTATATTCCGTTCCGATTTCAACCTTTTCCGGGTAAGCCCACATCATATAATGGGCGAAGCTGTCATCCCGGTTCGGATTAAAGGGCACCGGTCCAGAGCGATAATCAAAACGCGGTTGCTGCACAGCGACCTCTGTTGGATCGATGCTGAACAGGGTTTCCGGAAATGTCAGGGCCTTGAAGTCGTCATCCGGGTGGACCCAGACGCGCAGGCGTGTCTCACCATCCCGACATCCGCGGACGAGCCAGAAATACCACTCGGACAGCAGCATCTGTTTATCCTGGGCCGGTCTCGACCCGAAACCGTCATTGACGAGCGCGGTTTCAATCGCGGCAATCTGCGGGCTGGTCAACGGGATCGTTTCATCCCTGGGGCGGAAAACATCCGTAAAACCCGCGCCCAGTGGCACAATACCAACGGTCAGTTTGGACGTTATAATACGCTTTCTCAACGTGCCGGCATTCACGTCCAGATCATAGACCCGGACCTGCTTCGACTGGTCCCCGAAATAGGTAAATCGATACCGCCCCCGGCTCTCAGCGGTGCAGGCCGATGCGATGTCTTCGCCCGAAATAAAGCTGCCCCATGTCCAGCGCTGGGATATCGAATCCGAGATTTCGCCATCCGTGACCTGGGTGCAACCAGCAACAGCCAGAAGCAAACCGGCAATCACGCCGGACCTTGTCATTGTCCTGCTGTGGATCCGGGCCTTTATTGTTCGAAATACTGACATCTTTTCTTCCACTTTCCATGGACTGTTGACTCAAGGTGGTCTATATATTGCCGTTATTGATGCTAATACATCATTATTGCGCGCCCAGAAATGAAACTAAAGGTTAGTCGATGCGTTTCGACAGTAAAAATACCTCTCATTACTTGAGCATTATTTGCCTGTCTGTTTCCCTTTTATTTGGGGCGTTTGCCTCCTCGTCCGCCGAGGCAAAATATGCCTCGATCATTGTTGATCAGGATACCGGCGCCGTCCTCCACGAACGTCACGCCGACACAAGGCGCCATCCGGCCTCTCTTACAAAGATCATGACCCTCTATATGGTGTTCGATGCGCTAAAAACAGGGTCAATCACCATGGATACCCCGCTGAAAGTTTCGCGCCGGGCCGAGGGGATGGCCCCCAGCAAGCTGGGCCTGCGCCGCGGCACCACCATAACGGTGCGCGATGCGATCATGGCGCTGGTCACAAAATCCGCCAATGATGCCGCGGTTGTCGTTGCCGAACATCTGGGCGGGACCGAGATTGACTTTGCCAAGAAAATGACAGCAAAGGGCAAAGAGATCGGAATGAAAAAGACCACATTCCGCAATGCGTCCGGGCTCTATAACAAGCGCCAGCTCTCGACAGCGCGGGATATGGCCGTTCTGGGCAACCGCATCCGGGCAGATTTTCCCGAATATTTCGACATGTTTTCCGCGCAGAAATTCACCTATAAGGGCCGCACCTATAAGAACCACAACAAACTGCTGGCCTCTTACAAAGGGACCGATGGGATCAAGACCGGCTATATCAATGCGGCCGGGTTCAACCTTGTTGCCTCTGTCGAGCGGTTCAACAAACGCCTGATCGGGGTGGTCTTTGGGGGGCGCTCATCAAAATCCCGTGACCGGCACATGATAAAGCTGTTGGATGAGGCCTATTCCAGCATCGCGCTCGTCGCCATCCGGCCCCTTCGCAAGCCGGATCCGAACGCGGTTGCGCTGCGGATTGAAGCGGCCAAGACAGCCCCGGTGCTGACCCGCAGCGAAAACCCCGTCAAACGCACGCAACAGGCCATGCCGATCATTACGGAGCCGCCCTCCCAGCTGGCAGCCCTGCAACGCCTGGAAGAAGAGCGGGCGCGCCAGACCGAGCGCGCGAACGGGAACGACCTGTCCGGGTCTGAAAACCCGTTCCTGGATCAGGTCAATACCGCCCTCGATCGCGGCCAGGAGACATCGTCTGATATAAAGCTGGTGCGCGCGACGCCCAAACCCCAGGAACGGCCCTCTATCCTGCTGCGGGACAGCTGGAGTATTCAGGTCGGGGCCTTCCGCTCTCAACAGCGGGCACGAATTGCGGCCCATCAGGCCCGGATCCGGCTCGGCACATTGGGTCAGACCGCCGCCATCAGCATCAAACCCACCAGCGCCAGCGCTTCGCCGCTCTATCGTGCACGACTGGGCGGTTTCACAAAGAAAGCGGCTCAGGATGCTTGCAAGGATCTGCGCAAAAAACGCTTTGACTGCGTGCCCTTTGCCCCGGAAAAATCCCCGCAGGTCGCAGAGCAAATCCGCAACAGATAAGAACAGTTTTATCCCAGGGAGTTTGGACCATGTCGATGCTTGAGCTTGGCCCCAATGACGGGCTGTATTTCGACCATAAGGCACCCACAGATCCGGACGGCAAAACCTTTATATTCGTGAACCCGATTACCGGGGATTGTTCTCTTTGGGACTCCATGATTGCCCCTGCCCTGCGTGAGGCGGGCCATGGCACCCTGATCTATAATTTCAGGGGTCAGGCGAACAGCCCCTTCTCTGCCGATATCGATCTGGATGACAGTTTGATTGTGGATGATCTGATCGCGCTCATCGAGGCGGAAAACCCGGTGCGTCCCGTCGTGGTCGGCCTTTCAATTGGCGGGCTTTACGGTGCCCGCGCCGTGGAACGGGGCCTTTCCCTCAACGGTCTCGTCCTGATCAACACCCTGCGTGTGATGTCACCACGCATCGACTGGATGAACCGGTTGTGCCTGCGCCTGATGCAGCAGGGCGGCATGACCCTGCTGCGGGATTGCATCTCTCATGTCGTGGTCGGCCAGACCGTGCAGGCCGCCATGATCGAAGACATTTTTGACAACCCCCCGGCCTATGAGCCGCTGGACGAGGATGCCGGCTTCATGAACCTCGTCACCCATATGGGTCAGACCAGTTGGGAGATGGACTATTCAGGTCTCAACCTGCCGGTTCTGGTCACCACCGGCTATCAGGACAGGGTCTTCTATAATCCCGCCGATGTGGATCAGCTCTTCGACACCCTGCCCCAGGGGTACCGCCTCGACATGCCTCATGCCGGTCACATGATCCCGGCGGAGCGCCCCCAGGAACTGATCATGGCGCTCCTCGGTTTCGCCAGACTGGTCTGAGCCCCCTTCTTCTTTTCTGAAGTTTTCCAAGATGCAGTGGCAGCCGCATTGCAAGAGCCTTACCTGTCCATAAAGCAGGGCAGAACTTTAAGAATTTTTACTCGCGCTAAAACGTTTGAGACACTGGAAGGTCGTGGACTTCCCATTGACAGAACAGTTGAAATTGGCCTTCAATCCTATATTATTACTACTTATTAAGTAAATTTTTAAAAATAAACTTTGTTTTTACATTCTGATTTGATCCGCAATCCCGTTATTTGAAACCGAATATTTCAGGTTATTTTTGAATGTCTTTCAGAGCCCGATTAAAGGCTAGCGCCTTTGCGCTGCCTCTGCTGTTCAGTTCTCCTTTCGCCCTCGCAAATTCGGTGGATATTGTTTTTGTCATAGACGAAAGCGGCTCTATGGAGGATGAGCATAGATTTGTTCAAGACCTTTTCGTCCCAAGTCTTGACCAGGCTTTAGAAGATGCAAATTACGCTAAAGAAGACCGGCGCTACGGTTTCATTGGGTTTGGCAGTCAGGTGACAGATAGCAATGGAGATGAGACCTTTGGTATTGTTCGCAATATTTTTGAAGACGCTCTTCCCGGTAATCCGAACGGCCTATACGGCACATCTGAGGACTACGCTACAGCCGCACAAGATTTGCGAAATTTTGGTGCGTTTGAGCACGGGTTCGCCGCCATCAACCGTGCAATCGACGAATACTTTGGCAGTCCAAGAGGCACCGATGGCCCTCAAAGGCTCATCATCATGGTCACGGACGAAGACTCGGACATCCCATTGACTGCGGCAGGCGCTGCTGCAATTTCAACTCCGACCATGCCTTTCGAAGAAGGCATGGCAGATCCTTTGGCAGAATTTAATGGTCTGAAGGCACAATCTCGAAACGCTACGAGAACGCGGCTCAACGATCAGGGCATTACGCTTATTTCTGTTGTCGACCAGCGTCTGAGGTCCCCTGTCTCAACCGAGATCTATGTAGCCAATAATGATCAATACTATGTCATTGTAGACGACCCGGTTTTGGGTCCCAGTTCCTCCATCAACACAGTAAACCTCGTTATCGATCCTACCTCTGATGGTACGACGGAAGACTACACGAACACGGCCTTGGGCACGGCCAATGGTTGTGTCGCTGATCTGCAACGAATTGACGATAATGTGGGAAATTCGGGCATTCTTGACCGGTTTTCCGAAGCCTTGGTTGATTGCAGCATCGAGGCGCTTGCGGCACGAGAGCTTGCATCGCCTTCGGCCCCCTTACCGCCCGGCACGTTTATCATCAACGGACAACCCGTCGTCGTTCCTGCCACAGTGCCGCCGGGCTCGCTCAGGACGCGGAGCTTCATTATTTATGGATCCCGCGACCAGATACGTTTGCTTGTCAGACGATCCCACGACCTGTTGAGGGGGCACAGGACAGTGGTTTCAGCCTTTGCACCTGACCCAGAAACACTGTCAGTCTCTACCGCCAATGCCAGCGGTGAATTGGCGAGTCAATCACGCAATTCCCCGATTCAGTTCAGTTTCAGTGCTGACACCGGTTCCGCTGAAAACATCGCTGAATCCGGGATACAAGCGATCTTTGCGGCCCTGCAAGAAGGCGCGAATGACGAGCCGCTTCGCGTCAAGATTGGTTCCATATCGGCCTTTGCCCTCTTCGAGGCAAGTGACGCAACCTATGATCTGGACCAACGATTTGACAGTTATGACTCAACTGGCGGCATTGCCCTTATGGGAATGAACTATGAAGTACAACCCGGCGTGACTGTCGGCGCCGCCGCCGCTTATCAGGTATTTGAACTTGAGGCCCATGAAAGACGGGACGAGGTCGATGTTGACGGCTATTCGCTGAGCCTGTTTGGCGACACAGTGATTGCACCGAATACGGTGCTCGACGGGATCCTGTCATACACAAGGTCACAATTCGATACGACCCGGGAAACTGACAATGACGGCCTGGCCTTCAGCAATACCAACGGCTATGCGGTTTCTGCCAGCGCAACCCTGTCGCATGAAGTATCGCAGGGCCAGTATCTGATCACCCCGTCCCTATCGCTTGCTGCGACCCACACATCCTTCGATAACTTCAACGAGTATGGCGACGATCCGAACATATACTATGGCGATGATGAGACTATCTTCAGCATTGAACCCAAAATTCAGGTCAGCCGGAATATTGTTGAAGAAGAATGGGTGATCACGCCGACCGCCGGACTGGGCGCCGTGATTGTCCAGGACGGGGATGAGGGAACTGTACGTTCCATCAGCCGAAACGGGTTCATCGCCAACCCCGAGCTGGCCCCAACCGAAAATCTGTCCGGCCTGATTTCCTTAAACCTGGAAGGAAGTCGGATGGATTATGGCGCGTCGTTCAACATTGGATATAGCGGCGAGTTTGGCAGTGACATCACGCGCCATTCCATTATCGCGGGGGCAAAGCTGCGGTTTTAAGCCGCCAGAACCATCGCTCCCCCCTCAAAGGTTTCAGTCTCTTTACAGCTTCGTGAAGTTTCGATTGCCACCCGCTGGTTGCCCTTGAACGCCGCAACAAATCCGGTCAAACACGATTCGGATCGTGTTGAGGACAGGGGAAACATCATGCCCAATCCCATGGCAGCGCAGGCGCCAGCTCAAATCAGCTATGCCTCACCGGACATGCCTGTTTTGCACCGGGCCATCATCCAGACTCTGGAAAGGCTCACCGGCAAAGGGCAGTTATCCCGCCGCTATCAGGAATATCGGACAGAAGGTGCCGGCAGGGTCGGGCCATATGCCTGGGATCTGGCTCTGGACAAACTCGGGGTGACGCTCAGCTATTCCGACCAGAACCTGCAGAAACGCCCCTCCAAAGGCCTCTTGATGATCGCCAACCACCCTTTCGGCGTTGTTGACGGGATTATCCTTTCCTGGCTTGCATCGCGGCTGGACCCTGACTTCAAAGTCATTTCGATCGACGCGCTGCTGGCGGAACCAACACTTGCCAAAAATCTGCTACCAATTGATTTCAGCGGAACGCCAGAGGCCGGTCGTGCCAATGTGCAGACAAAACGTGCGGCCATCGAGACCCTGAAGCAGGGCGGTGTGGTCGGAATCTTTCCGGCGGGCGGCGTATCCCGTCTGCATAAATACGGTCAACCGGTTCGTGACGACACCTGGAAACCACTGACAGGCAAGCTGATCCGGGCATCGGGATGCGATGTTTTGCCAATCCGGTTCCACGGTCGCAACTCCCGCGCTTTTCAGCTGGCCAGCCGCCATTCTCAGGTGCTGCGTTATGCCCTTTACCTGAATGAAGCCCGCAACAAGCTGGACAAACCCCTCAGTCTCGAAATCGGAAAAAGGCTCAGCAATGAAGCACTGCCCGATCTCGATCCGGAGCAGTTGACCCGTTATTTGCGCAAGATCACCGGCGTTTGACCGGCCCCAACTCACCGCTTTTAGATCGGCGTCAAACCACATACCCTGTCGTCAATAGGCTTCAGGAGTATTGGCATGATTAAAGCCCTGTTTTTTGATGTGTTCGGAACAGTTGTGGATTGGCGCAGTTCGGTTGCCGAAGACCTCGCCCAATTCGGGATCGCCAAGGGTCTGGAGCGGGACTGGACGGCCATGGCCGTGCGCTGGCGATCGATGTATCAGCCTGCCATGGATGCGGTGCGAAACGGTCAGCGGGCCTATGTAAAACTCGACATTCTACACCGGGAGAACCTCGACCAGCTCCTGACCGAGTTTGAGATGACCGACGTGTCCGAGACCGAACGACAGGCCCTCACCCTGCTGTGGCATCGGTTGCGGCCCTGGCCGGACTCACCGCCCGGTCTTGCGCGCCTGAAGCAGGGTTTCATCATCGCACCCGTGTCAAACGGCAATGTATCACTGATGGTGAACCTGGCCAGAAACGGAAACCTGCCCTGGGATACGATCCTGGGCGCGGAAACCGCCCAGAACTTCAAACCGACGCCCGATGTGTACCTCAAGTCGGCAGAGGCGCTCGACCTGAAACCGGACGAATGCATGATGGTCGCCGCCCATAATTACGACCTGAAAGCCGCCCGCCCCCTTGGTCTGAAAACAGCCTTTGTCGCACGGCGGACGGAACACGGCCCGGGACAGACAATCGATCTGGAACCGAAAGAAGACTGGACCTATAGCGCGGAAAACATGGAAGACCTAGCCCGGCAATTGAACCTGTAAGAAAAGACCCAATTGGGACAGAGCAATAATGACTGAAGATAGCCTCAGTGTTTACGTAATCGACTCTATTGCTGAGCACGCGATGGAGATGCTTGAAAAGAAGCACAGGGTTGTGCGGTTCGATGATCCGGAGATTGTGAACTGGCCGGAACAAGCACACGCGATCATCACCCGTACAACCCCTATAACAGCCGAAAAAATCGCCCGGTCGCAGCATCTGAAAGTGATCGCAAAACACGGGATTGGTGTAGATCACGTCGACCTCGCGGCGGCAAAGGCCAAAGGCATACCGGTGATCAATACACCGGGAACAAATGCACAATCCGTATCTGAACTGACCGTCATGATGGCGATTGCATCTGCACGCAACACCCGCGCCGCGGAGGCAGAAATGCGAAAAGGTGAGCCGGGCGACACGTTCCAGTGGCGCGGGTTTGAGATCAGCGGTCGACGGGTGGGCATTGTCGGGCTGGGCAATGTCGGTCGCCGAACCGCCCCGATTTTCAAACACGGGTTCAACTGTCACGTCACGGCCTATGATCCCTACATCACGGACGCACCGTTCCAGCAGCTTGATATTGATCGGGCAAGCTCACTGGAGGTCCTGACCGCAAGCAGCGACATTCTGGTCACCCATGTGCCCCTGAACGAGGAAACACGGGGCATGATTGATGCGGCAACCATGGCACGAATGCCCAAAGGCGCTGTCATCATCAATGCGGCGCGCGGTGGTGTCGTTGATGAGGAGGCCCTGTTCACGGCTCTTACCTCTGGCCATATCTTTGCTGCGGCAACCGACGTGTTTGTGACCGAACCCCCGGCGATCGATCATCCGCTGCTGACCTTGCCAAATTTCCTGGCGACACCGCATATCGGGGCGGCAACCCACGATTCCGCCCGCCGAAGCGGCGAAACTGTGGTACGCTATGTCATGGATATCCTGGACGGGCATCCACCCCTGACCGCCGTATGACACAACGGGACATGATATAATGATCGGGAAAACAGCCCTTGGTTTGGCCATTTTGTTGGCTAGCCTTGCCATAAGCCCGGCAGCAACAGCCGAGACAGCGGAAATTCTTGACGCGTATCTATGGAAGAAAAGGCTGTTCTTCGTGTTTGGGGACCAGACCTCCCGGTTTGAACTGAACGAGCAACTGGCCCGGCTGTCCCGCGACCCTGCAGGCCTGAAAGAACGGGATCTTGAAGTGTTCGTCGGAGAAGCCAGGAAACGTGTAGATATTCTTGGCACCAGACTGAGCCCGCGCACGTTGCGCAATCATCTGGGCCTGCCTGCAACCGGGTTTGCCGTCGCTCTGGTTGGAAAGGATGGCGGCGTCAAAATGCGCAGCACAACGCCTGTACCTTTGCAAACCGACCTTTATACCCTGATTGATGCCATGCCGATGCGACAACAGGAAATGCGTCGCCAGACTGGCGGCTCGGAAATGGGTGGCTCAAACACGGGTATGAACTGACCCCGAAAGAGGAAGGTTATGCCGCCTCTTTCTTGATCGCCTCCAGGGTTTCCATCACGAAGGTCCAGGCGTCCCGCACGTGGTCTTCCTGGGTGTTGGTCTGGCCAATATTGAACCGGATCGCAAATTTCCCGTTCACGCGGGTTTGGGTCAGATACACCTTGCCGCTGTCGTTCAACGTGGTCAGAAGTTTCGCGTTCAAGGCGTCGAGTTCCGCTTCGTCAGTGATTTTTGCGGGATGGGCCCGAAACACCACGAGCGCCAGAGAGCGCGGGGCAACCAGCTCAAAGTCGCGATGCATGATGACCCGATGTTCCAGTTCCTCGGCCATCTCGATGTGATAATCGATCATCTCGCCGAGGCCCTTGACCCCGTAGTAACGGATCACAAACCAAAGCTTCAGCGCCCGGAACCGGCGGCCCAGCGGAACGGACCAATCACGATAGTCGATCACTTCTCCCTGTTCTCTTGATTTGAGGAATTCAGGCAAAATGGTCAGGGTACGGATCAAGTCATCCGGCTCCTTAACATAATGGGCGGAACAGTCGAAATTCGTGAACATCCATTTATGCGGATTGAAGACAACACTGTCGGCATATTCAATGCCGTCGAGCATCCAGCGGGTTTCCTTCAGGATCCAGGCACTGCCGGCCCAAGCCGCATCCACATGCAGGAAAATACCATATTTGTCGCAGATCTCACCAATCGCGCGGAGTGGATCAATCGCGCCGACACCGGTTGCCCCCAATGAAACGATCACGATGGTCGGTTTCATCCCCGCATCAATATCAGCCTTGATCATGTCCTCAAGCGCGTCTGCGCGCATTTTGAACTTCTCGTCGACCGGAACCTTACGCAGGTTTTCCGCACCCATTCCGGCAATCTTGATGCCTTTCTCCGTCGCTGAATGCGTCTCAACAGAGGTGTAAGCGGTCAGCAGGTCCTGCCCTTCCAACCCTTTTTCATTGACCGCCCAACCGGTCACCCTTTCGCGCGCCGTCAGAATGGCGCATAAAATCGCCCCGGAAGCGGAATCCTGAATAACCCCGGTCAGTCCCTCAGGCAAGCCGGTCATCTGGCGCAACCAGTCGAGGACCCGGGTTTCCATCTCGGTCGCAGCGGGCGATGTCTGCCACAACATGCATTGGGCGCCCATCGTTGCCGTCAGCATTTCAGCAAGCACAGACGGTGGGCTGGAATTTGCAGAGAAATAGGCAAAGAAATTCGGATGCTGCCAATGGGTCATGCCAGGTACGATGTCGCGCTTGAAATCCTCAAAGATTTCTTCCATCGGCTCACCGGCCTTCGGTGGTTCCTCCGGCAACAGTGCGGCGATTTCCCCTGGCTTCACCTGAGCGCGCACCGGATAATCCCCGACATTGGCCATATAGTCGGCCATCCAGTCGACCATGATATGCGCCTGTTTTCGAAATTCTTCACTGTCCATTGTGACCCTGCCTGTTGTGACCGGTTTCGGCTCTTTAGTTGAACCAGTCTTTTCGGTTAATTTTCCTAATTTTTCTTTAATTCTTTGGTAAGACTTTCAAATAACCAGGACACATTTGCCAAGGCTTCTGCCATCGCCGCGTCAAAATCGGGATAAACAGGGGCTGCATGCATACCCACAGGGAACCACCCTTCCCCCGTTTCCACGTCACGGCGGAATTCCCCAAATCCAAACGTCCCATCCGGTGACATAAAAATATCGACGCAACGGTCCTGTTGAGGATTATTGATCGACTTCATCACTTTATTCGCATGCCCCATCAGCGTCCTTTCGACATCAGAACCAACTGAATTACGGTATCTGGATGCAGTATTCCCCAATTCAGTAATTAAGGCCATACACTGCAGAAGTGGAAGATCAGCCAATGTCATCCGGCGGGCGCTCATAATGAATATTGTAGAGCTCCTCTCCCGTCTCAACGAAACCATTGGTCTTATTAAACTGGTTGGCCGGGCTGCCCTTCAGCGCTTGCAGACGAATGGGAATGGCGCGCTTGTTACTGAGTTCAATCGCATGTCCCAACATCTCAGAGCCGATCCCTTCGCCCTGAAAGGTGGGATCAACATAGATATGGTTGAGATACAGGTGGTCGCCTTCATCATTCAGAACATAAAATCCCAGGATTGTTCCGTCCTTTTCGAAAACAACCGTTTCGTCTGGAACAAAGCTGCGTATAAGGCGTTGCTTCACCTCCACGGGGTCATATCGACCCGCATCCTCCAGACTGGGCCGCATTGCGGCAACGCGAATTTCCGCCAAAGCGTCTCGATCTTCCGGCCGGGCTTTTCGAATTTCATAGCGCATTGGTCTTGGTTCCGGTTTTCATCTGTTTCAGAATACCGCTAAATCACATTTCAGGACAGTCAGTGGCGAAAGGAGCCCCCATGCAGATCCGGATTGATGACCTTCGAGGACCCGAAATCCAGGCCTTGTTGGAAACCCATCTCGACCATATGCGGGCAATCTCACCGCCGGAATCTGTCCACGCCCTCGACCTGGACGCCTTGCGGGTGCCCGAGATCACGTTCTGGACGGTTTGGGACGGTGAGACACTGGCCGGTTGTGGGGCTTTAAAGGAAATTGAAGCCGACCATGGTGAGATCAAATCCATGCACACGGCCGCCGCCTATCGCGGACGCGGCGTGGCGGCGACCCTGTTGAAGCATGTTGTGGAAACGGCCCGGACACGGGGTTACAACCACCTCAGTCTGGAAACGGGAAGCACCCATCACTTCACGGCGGCGCAGACGCTCTACAGCCGCAACGGGTTCACAGAATGCGGGCCGTTCGGGTCTTACCAGCTGGATCCCCACAGCCTTTTCATGACCCGATCCCTGGCGGGTTAATCGGCGCCTAACCAGAATTCCATCAGGAAGTTTGTCAGCTGAACACCATGACAATCCACTTTCTGCTGTTTCACAACATGCCAGCCCTGCCGGGTAAAGAAGGGTTTTGCCATTAAGCTGGCCTCTGTCCTCAAACAGGGAATCTTGAACGCTTTCGCCTGCTCCAGAACCGCTTGATAAAGGGCGTATGCGACCCCCCGACCAATATGGTCTGGATGAACAAAGGCGAGATCGATCAATCCGTCACCCGACAGCGTCATAAACCCCAGGACCACGCCTTCTACTTCCGCAACTAAGCAGGTTTGCCCGAACAATCGATCACGCCAGGCCGGGCCGGTTGGCGGCGCCGGCAACCAGGCGGCCCGTTGTTCACTACTGTAGGCACCAGCTGCACCGATATGCACGGCATCATACATGACCCTCTCAAGAAGGTCCGCGTCATCGGCCTGCATTTCTCGAACCAGCATCTCATTCCCCGTCATTTTCGGACGTGATACCCCCATGTGGCCTCGACCACAAACCCAACCACGGTTACACTTGTCTCATGCTTGATTTTGAAACCTGTGAGGCGGCCCGCTATCGTCGCGACCCCGCCTATGATGGCAAGTTCTTCACGGCTGTGAAAACAACGCGTATCTATTGCCGCAGCGTCTGTCCGGTAAAACAGCCGCTAAGCCGTAACGTAACTTATTACCCGACCGCCGCCGCGGCTGAACAGGCAGGCTATCGCCCCTGCCTGCGCTGCCGCCCTGAAACCGCACCCTTCAGTCCAGCCTGGAACGGTACAAAGACCAGCGTGGATCGGGCCATGCGCCTGATCAACGATGGTGCACTGGACAACGGCGGGACTGTCACTGATCTGGCCGGGCGGCTTGGCATGGGTCCGCGTCAACTCTCCCGCCTGTTTCACAAACACCTGGGAGCCAGCCCTGTCCAAGCCGCGAAAACCGCGCGTCTTCATCGTGCCAAGCGGCTTTTGGACGACACCGAGCTCTCAATGGCAGAGATTGCTGAAAAAGCCGGCTTTGGCAGCCTGCGCCGCTTCAATGCCGTCTTTCGAGAGCTATACGGCAGGCCACCCACCGCCTGCCGGGGAAAGGGTCACCGCGTACATGAAAGGGCGCTGGAACCGGTCGGGCCGAACGCGTGAAACACATTCCCCCGATCGATCTCTGCTATGACTATCTCGACAGTCCGGTTGGCCCGCTGTTGGTTGCCGGGGATGACACCCATCTTCACGTCATCAGTTTTCCGACCGGCAAGACCACCGTCAAACCCTTTGAAAACTGGGTCAAGCGGCCTGGTTTTTTTCCGGAAACATCGAAACAGCTGAACGCCTATTTCGCAGGCGAGTTGACGGTCTTTGACCTGCCCATCATTTTTTCCGGAAGTGATTTTCAGAATTCTGTCTGGAATTCCTTGCTGGAAATTCCATTTGGCGAAACCTGCTCTTACGGTGACATTGCCCGAAAGCTAAACAATCCCGGTGCCAGCCGTGCGGTCGGTCTGGCCAATGGAACAAACCCGATCCCGATTGTTGTTCCGTGTCACCGGGTGATCGGGTCGGACAACTCTCTCACCGGCTTCGGCGGTGGTGTGGAGACGAAGCGCTATCTGCTGGAACATGAGGGGGCGGCAGGTTTCCAGGCCAGCCTTTTCTGATCCTGACTTATTTCAGGAATTCGACCTCAATAAACGCGCATTCAAAGTCGTTCCCATTGATCACGTCGTGCTCAACGCCGAGATCCCGGAAATAGGGAACACCGTTGGTTAGTTGCGCTTTCGTGATATTACCCTCTGCGTCAGCGATTTCTAAAACCCCGTCGAACAGGGGTACGACGACATAGTCGTATTCGTGACGATGCCAGCCCGTGTTGTCGCCCTTTTCCTTAAAGCGCCATTCCGTGACCCGGGTCCTTTCATTTTCGATAAAGATGGTCGGAATAGCCGCCCCGGATTTAGAGTCGCTGCACATGATCTATCCTTTCCCCTCGTCCAGATCCTCAACTGGGTCCTGGACACTTTCGATTACCTTACCAAGAAGCCTGGCCAAATCCTCCTGCTCCTGCCGTGTCAGTCCAGACAGGATCCGATGCTGGTTCACAATATGGGCCAGAACCGCATCATTGATAAGCCGCCACCCCGCTTCTGTGAGCGCCACCAGCATGGATCGGCGGTCATCCGGGTTTGGCTTCCTCTCAATCAGGCCCGCTTTCTCCAGACGGTCCAACCGATTTGTCATCCCGCCAGAGGAAATCATGGTCGCGCCATAAAGTTCCGTCGGTGACAATGTATAGGGCGCGCCCGACCTGCGCAGCGTTGCCAAAACATCAAACTCACCCGCTTGCAGTCCAAAGCCCGCAAAGACAGGGTCTGTATGACCACGGGCAATTAATTGAGTCGCTTCGCTCAACCGACCAAGAACGGCCATGGGCAGCAAATCTTGTCCCGGCAGTTCAGCTCTCCATTGGCGCAGGGCCAGTGCCGCCCGATCCTGAAAATCTTCCATCATCTTAATTTATCTTGACGTTAAGATACTTAATACCTAGATACATTCTACATCGACGCAGTCAAATGCCAAGAACATTCCGGTCGGCGGTAAAAACAACGGATAGAATGATGACAGGAACAACAACGACCAAACCGGTTTCCAACCTGGCCGCTCTGGGTCTCCTGACCTTTGTCGGGACTCTGTTGGCCTTCTCACTCATCGTTGGTAAGGCGGCAATAATAGAAGGGGCGCAGGCCATGCCCTTTCTGTTTTTTGCCATGCTCGGCGCATCGATTACACTTTTCTTGATTGCGCGCTTCAGGCGGGAAGATACCGCTCTAAACCGGCGGACCCTTGAATACGGTCTGGCAGCCGGATTTCTATTCGCCCTGCCCAATGCGATTGGCTTTCTGGCGGTCAACCATGTCGGGGCCGGTTTCATCTCATTGACCTATGCATTCCCGATCCTTGTGACCTATATCATCGCACTTTGTCTGCGCATGGAGGGTATGGTCATGCTCAGGGCGCTCGGCGTGCTCACCGGTCTGGCGGGTGGGGTTATCCTGGGATTTTCAAAAGCCTCGGTGGGCGATGCCCCCTTCATTTGGGTGGCCCTTGCCCTTGCTGCACCCATCGTTATTGCCGTTGGCAACATCTATCGGACCTTGCGCTGGCCGGTCGGTGTCTCCCCCATCGTTCTGGCCTCCTTCATGCTGTTCGGTTCCGCTCTGTTTATTCTGCCCTTCGCATTGGCCGACGGCTTCAGCGCCCTGTTTTCCGTGTTCCAAGGTAACAGCGTTTTGGGCCTTCTGATCGGCCAGATCCTGGTCTTTAGTGCGCTCTACATCGCCTATTTCGTCCTCCAGAAACTGGCGGGACCCGTCTATCTCAGTCAGATCGGGTCGGTCGCGGCCATAGCAGGTCCGATCATGGGGGTCGCTATCTTCGCCGAGAGCCTGCCGCCGAATATCGCGATTGCTGGCGGGTTGATTGCACTTGCCATGTATCTGTTTCAGCGCGGTACACGGCTTAACTGAAACACGTTTCCAGTCGCGGATCGAGATTGTCCCAAGGCCCTCTGCAAGATAGGTTGCGCAGACAAACAACTGCACGACATCCAGAAACGAGACAACCCATGCCGCCGACCCCGATTGTGCCCCAAGATCTACACCTCTTCATCAATGGCAAAACTGTACAGGCCCGTTCGGGAGAAAGCTTTCCCTGCATAAACCCTGCAAATGGGGAGACGCTATGCACAGTGCATCAGGCCTCTGACGCCGATCTGGAAGATGCCATCGCGGCCGCCCGCATCGGCCAGAAAATCTGGGCAGACATGACCGGCGCGGAACGAGGACGCATTTTGAATAAAGCGGTTCAGATCCTCCGCGATCGCAATGACGAACTGGCAACCCTCGAGGTTCTGGATACCGGCAAACCCTGGCAGGAAGCGGTCGTTGTTGATGTGGCCTCCGGTGCGGACGCAATTGAATATTATGCCGGTGCCGCCGCCACCCTGCATGGGGATCATTACGATCTGGGCCCAAGCGCCTTTGCCTATACAAGGCGCGAGCCTCTTGGCATCACGGCGGGGATCGGGGCCTGGAACTATCCGATCCAGATTGCCTGCTGGAAATCCGCCCCTGCCCTTGCCTGCGGAAATGCGATGATCTTTAAGCCCGCGGAACTGACCCCGTTGACCGCGCATAAGCTGGCGGAAATATATATTGAAGCGGGTGTACCGCCTGGCGTCTTTCAGGTTGTTCAGGGGGATCGCCGGGTCGGTCAAATGCTGACCAGCCATCCGGAAATCTCAAAGATTTCCCTGACGGGCGAAGTCGGCACCGGTCGTAAAGTGATGGAGGCTTCTGCCGCGACCCTGAAAAAGGTAACCCTGGAATTAGGTGGTAAATCACCGCTGATCGTTTTCGAAGATGCAGATCTCGATAACGCGGTTGCCGCCGCAATGATGGCAAACTTCTACACCCAGGGTGAAATCTGTTCCAACGGAACACGGGTTTTCGTTCAGGAACGGGTACGCGGTGCGTTTCTGGAGAAGCTCGCCCGCAAAACAAAGGCACTGACCATTGGCGACCCGATGCATCCTGACACGCAGGTCGGTGCCCTGATTTCCGAACCCCATCTGGAAAAGGTCCTCTCCTATATCGATGCCGGAAAGACCGAAGGCGCCCATGTGGTGACCGGCGGCAACCGCGCGACAGGTCAAGGCTTTGGCGGTCTTAACCTGGACCATGGGAACTTTGTGGAGCCAACAGTTTTTGCGGAATGCAAAGACGAAATGTCGATTGTTCGCGAAGAGATCTTTGGACCTGTTATGTCCGTCCTCTCCTTCGGGTCGGAAGATGAAGTCGTGGCGCGCGCCAATGACACAGAGTTCGGTCTGGCTGCCGGTGTCTTCACAAAGGATATTCAGCGCGGGCATCGCGTGGTTGGAAACCTGCAAGCGGGGACAATCTGGATCAACAATTACAACATTACGCCCATCGAAATGCCCTTTGGCGGCTATAAACAATCGGGTATGGGCCGCGAAAACTCAATGGCCGCCATTGAACATTACACCCAGTTAAAAAGCGTCTATGTTGAGCTGGGCGATGTTGAAGACCCCTATGCGTAAGGACGGATCTTCTCATGTCCTATGACTACATCATCGCAGGTGCCGGGTCCGCCGGATGCGTGTTGGCCAGCCGTCTGAGTGCCGACCGCAAAACCACTGTTCTGCTGCTGGAGGCCGGTGGCAGTGACAGTTCCATCTTCATCCAGATGCCGACCGCCCTTTCCATCCCGATGAACATGCCAAAATTCAACTGGTTCTTCGAAAGCCAGCCTGAACCCGGCATGAACAATCGCGAGATGCATTGCCCACGGGGCAAGGTTCTGGGCGGATCATCCTCTATCAACGGGATGGTTTATGTCCGCGGGCATGCCTGTGACTTTGATTCCTGGGAAGAGGACGGCGCCGATAATTGGGGCTATCGCCATTGCCTGCCGTATTTCAAGCGCGCCGAAACCTGGCGGGACGGAAAGGATCAAAACGGCGATGATGCCTATCGCGGTGCAAATGGCCCGCTTGGTACGAACAACGGAAACCGGATGAAGAACCCGCTTTACACTGCCTTTGTAGAGGCGGGTGTCGAAGCAGGCTATCTCGCCACCGATGATTACAACGGGTACCAGCAAGAGGGCTTCGGCCCGATGCATATGACGGTTAAGGATGGCCGTCGCTGGTCCACGGCGAATGCCTATCTGAAACCGGCGCGATCCCGCCCGAACCTGCATGTCGAAACCAATGCCCTGATCGAGAAAGTCCTGTTTGAGGGGAACCGGGCCGTCGGCATCCGCTATTCACAGAATGGCAAACAGGTTGAGGCAAAGGCCAAGCGCGAAGTCATTCTTTCATCCGGGTCGATTGGTTCGCCGGAGATCCTTCAGCGCAGCGGTATTGGTCCGGCGGAGACCCTGAGGGCCGCGGGTGTTGAGGTCTTGAAAGATCTGCCTGGTGTTGGTGCAAACCTTCAGGATCACCTGGAGGTCTATTTCCAGTTCCGCTGCAAACAACCCATAACGCTTAACGGTCAGCTCGACTGGTTCCATCGCTTTCTGATTGGTGCGCGCTGGGTCCTGACAAAGGACGGGTTGGGCGCAACCAACCATTTCGAAAGTTGCGCCTTTATCCGTTCCAAAGCCGGGCTGAAATGGCCGGATATTCAGTATCACTTCCTGCCAGGTGCCATGCGCTATGATGGCAATGCCGCCTTCGATGGGCACGGGTTTCAGGTTCATGTCGGGCCAAACAAGCCGACCAGCCGCGGTCACGTTCGCATCACTTCTTCCGACCCGACGGTGAAGCCAGAGATCCTGTTCAACTACATGACAACGGATGAGGATATTGAGGCCTTTCGCGCCTGTATCCGCCTGACGCGCGAGATTATCAATCAACCGGCCTTTGACGCATTCAGGGATGAAGAAATTCAGCCGGGTGCCCATCTGACAGAGGACGCGGAAATAGACGCTTGGGTCCGGGAAAATGCGGAGAGCGCCTATCACCCGTCGTGCACCTGCAAGATGGGGTCCGTAGATGACCCGATGGCGGTTCTGGACCCGGAATGCCGGGTCATTGGTTTTGACGGGCTGCGCGTCGTCGACAGTTCCATTTTCCCGACCATCACCAACGGTAACCTGAACGCCCCGACGATCATGGTGGCGGAACGGGCGTCGGACCTGATCCTGGGCAACGACCCGTTGCCCGCCTCAAATGCGCCTGTCTGGATTGATCCGGAATGGGAAACACGCCAGCGCAGTGGCAATCCAAAAAGGCCGCTCGCCGAACTTCAGCAGTAATCAGGAAGGAATGATCATGGCACTCACGCTTTACAATTTCGGACTGGCCGCAAATGGACGCCGCGTCGCTTATTATCTGGCGGAAAAGGGCCTCGACATTCCAACCGAAGAAGTGCTTGTGCGCGAAGGGGCCCTGTTCAAGGAACCGCTGGCCTCAATGAACCCGTTCAAATGTGTGCCCTTCATGACGCTTGATGATGGCACGGTGATTTCAGAATCCATGGCCATTTGCCGCTACCTGGAAGAGCTTCACCCGGAACCCTCGCTGATGGGCAGTACTCCGCAGGAACGGGCGGTCATTGAAATGTGGAACCGCCGCGTTGAGCTGGACGGGATGGTGCCAGCGGTGCAGGCAATCCGAAACAAGGTTCCAATGTTTGCGGGGCGCGTCGTGGCCGGGACCAGGACGGACCTGGAACAGTCACCGACAATTGTTGAACGCGGCATTGCAACACTGCATCTGTTTCTGAAACAGCTGGAACCGCAATTGTCTGAGAATCAGTTCATTGCGGGCGACGCGTTCAGCGTGGCTGATATAACCGGTTATATCACGATCGGCGCGGCGGCTGGCCCGTTAGAGATCGATATCGCAGGTGAATATCCGAATGTTGACCGCTGGTTTCAGGAAATGAAGGCGAGACCAGGCCTGCAAAGCGGGGCGTAAGCCCTATTCAGCCGGGTGGGCCGCGAGGTTTGTATCACGCAGTTTATGGTTCACCCGGTTCAAAACCATCCGGTCATGCAAATTGGTGATTATCTTGCTTCCTGTCTTTTCGAACAGGAACGGCAGAAACGCATGGACCAGCGCGCAGAGCGAAGCAACGAACAGGGGGCCGGCAAAGCTCATGGCCTGCCCGAAATGCTCTCCATAGGACTCGCCAACGCTTTCGGGATGGTCTGTGAAGAGTTTTTTCATCTGCTGTCTCCTGCCCGGGTCAGGGTGACCTGTCTCTGAATTCCTGAACTATCCTCATCGTATTTTGCTTCGCACTAAAAATTATTCTTTTCTTTCGAAGAATTCGCCAAATTTTCTTAATTCTGTTCTAGTTTTGTCGACATTATTAAAAATATTTTCTACTCTTTGGCATGGAATTAGATGCAACAGATCTTCGCATCCTGCGGGAATTGCAGCGAGATAGCGGCGTTTCAAGCGCGGAACTGGCCGAACGGGTTGGTCTTTCGACAACGCCTTGCTGGCGCCGGGTCAGGCAGTTGCAGGATCGCGGCTATATCCGGGGACAGGTCGCCTTGCTGGATCGCGACAAAATGAATGTCGGGGTGACGGTATTTGTGTCCATCAAAACCTCCAGCCATGATGTTGACTGGTTCTCCAGATTTACCAATGTCGTCTCGGAAATGACCGAGGTCACCGAGTTTTACCGGATGAGTGGCGATGTCGACTACATGATGAAGGTCGTTGTACCGGATATCGCCGCCTATGACGCCTTCTACCAGCGCCTTATAAAACGGATCGATCTCAGCGATGTCTCATCGAGTTTTGCGATGGAAGAGATCAAGAATTCGACAGAACTGCCCCTGACCTATATCGCCGTCAGCTAGCTGTCAGACTTCTTGAAAGTCGCGGTCATTCCAGTCAGGACGCGTCAGATCGACCACCTCCCCGTCAATTCGGACAGTGAAATAGGGCACATAGAAGGCCACATAGTCCCGCAGAGAGTCGATCGTGGTCGCCGGGTCAAGATAGCCCCAAAGCGCATCTGACAGCTCGGTTTGTCCAACTTTTACGGTCCAAAAGCTGGCGGCACCCTTTATCGGACAATAGGACGCTTTCGGGGAACGTCGCAGAACGGAATCATCAATGTCTTCGAGCGGCAGGTACAGTAAAGGACAGCCGTCATCTTCCCGAACACTGCGGCCACGCGTGCTGCAGGCTACGACCGTCTCGCCGACCAGGACTTCGACCGTGCCGTCATAGGGAACAACAGTTATGCCTGTCGATCCGGGCGATTGCATTGCGGTCGCCGCGACCGGTTCAAACTGTCTCGATCGTATCTCTGCCATGGTTACTACCCCTTCCCTGTGTAGGGGATATGGGGAAGCATGTTTGCCTCTTCAACGCGACTTTAGGATATGTGAATTCACATTTACGCGACGAGGGCTGCCTTCAAATCACTTTACGGTTGAGTCGCTGGCAACCCTGAAGCCGACATCATAAGAATATTCATCCAGCCTTGCCCCGAACCGATAGGTCGGTGTCGACACCTGCTGGTTAAAATACCACGACCCGCCCCGTCGCACCCGTCTTGTGCAATCGATCTCCTGCCCCGGCTCATAATTCTGCACCCAGCAACTGGACGTCCATTCCATCACATTGCCCAACATGTCGTAGAGCCCGTACCCATTGGGCGGAAATGACCCGACCGGTCCGGTCTTGTGATGAAAGGGTGAGTCACAGGCGTGACAATTGGCAATACCCTTTCCCGTAACACGCGGTCGGTCAGACCCATTAGCCCCGCCATGGGCGGCAAATTCCCACTCTTCTTCGGTCGGCAAGCGATAGGTGCGACCTGTCGCTTCGCTCAACCAAGTCAGATAGATCGCAATATCATCAAAGGTGACATAGATAACTGGACGGTCATCGCCCTTCCAGCCACGATCAAACCGCGGCGGCGTACAGGCCCCGTCATCAACGCAGGTCTTCCACTGCCCTTGTGTGACCTCAGTGCGGGAGATCGAGAAGGACCGGGACAGTGTAACCCGATGCGACGGACGCTCGGCCTTCTTCCCGTCATCATAACCCATGACAAATGGTGCTGGTTCAAGCGGAACCATTTCTGGGCAGATTTCACAGTCCCTGAATGAGCCATCAGCAAAGGCTGAACCAGCCTGCAGAACCACCAGCAGGAAAAGAAAAGCGGTGAAAAACGTTTGTTGCCGTCTAGCTTCGAGCCAACTGGGTTTGCGGTCTGACAAAGGAGTCGATCCGATCACTGGTCTTTAGGCGTTTTGCCATTTTTTGAGCAGCGTCAGCATCCCTGAACGCGCCGCCCGAAACAATGTACAATTTCTTGCCGCTGGCCACTTCCCGCTGATCGATCCGCATCCCGGGCACCCTGCCCTTTAACTTGGCGACTAACTTTTCTGCGTTGGATTTACTTCCAAAGGCACCGAACTGCAGCACATAGGCCGGGTCGCTCGACGTTTCAACCGTCGCCGTTTTTACCGCCTCGGACGGGACTGAGACCTTCGATTTAGGGGGTGAGGCAGGTGCCGGTTCCAGTGCCTCAACAATGTCGGCCTTCGGCGCGACGACGTCCTTCGCAGCTTCAGTTTTCATACCCACGGTGACCGGTTTCTCAACCTTGGCGACGTCAACAGTCTCCGGCTTCTGTTCTTTAATCTCTGCAACCGGTGCCGCAACAGATGGCAAATCTACCTTTGGCGCCTCTACAACCGGCGGGGTTGCTGAGGCGACAGACGGCGGCGCAAAGGGCTTTGCCGGCTCGGAGAGCGTCAAAGCCTCTTCTGATACAGCCTGCAATCCCGGCACTTCCGGCAATTCCGTCTCATCCGCGACAACAGCAGCGGTGGAAATACCTTCCCCAATCATCTGAAGCGGCTCGTGCGGAATAACCTCAACCTGCGGCGGCACTGCGGCGACCAATGGCTCTGGTGCCGTCGTCGTTTCTTCTAAAATCGGATCTTTCTGGGCGACCTCCGGGCTGCTTCGATCGCCGAACGTCACCGCGCCAACCCAGGTCGACACGCCAAAGACCAAAATACCAAGGGCGACGCCCCGGGACCGGTACAAAATACTGTTGTGAAAACGCCGCGCTACGGCAATGTCGCCAGCGCGAAGCTGTGCCTCTTCCTCAATATGAGAGGCTTTCAAGCTCGCATCGAGCGCGCGCAGTTGAACGAGGTTTTCGTCATGGCGAACCGACTGCCAGCGCTGGGCCATGATGCTGAGGTCAATATGATCCAGGTTCACGTCAGAGTGGGGCTCTTCCTCAATATCTGCTTCAGAACCCTCATCTGTTGGTTCTGCTGGTTCTGCGGCACTCTCACCGTCATCCTCGGACGGGTCTGCCAAATCCAGCAGGATCTGATCCGGGGCAATCTCTTCCAGCGCAACCGGCTCTACCCACGCCGCGTCAGAAGGGGCGTTTTCCACCACCTCATTCTGACCGTCGTCCCGGGCCTCAACAGTCTGTTTGATGTCTTCTTCATTCATGGCGCACCTGTGCAAGCTTCTGCAAGTTGCGGAATACTACCATTCGCAAGTAAACAACGCCAACAAAGAAGCAAATAATAACGAATTTTTTAAATGAATATGTAGTATTACTTGGATTTTTTACTCTATATATTCGATTTTTAACTTCATTTACAGTTATACCGTCAAATATAGCTCATGCTGAAGGTTGCCCATTCATCACGTGCTATAGCCCAGACGCATGAAATTCTGTATAATCGTTCCCCAAATAACGACGCACCAAAACGGGTTTAAGGCGATGCAAACAGAGCTGACAGCCGGGCTTTCAACCAGACTCGGCGAATTCATCCGCGGCCTGCGGGTTGTGGTCCTGTTGCTGGCAATCACCGGCGCTGTTTTTATGTTGGCGGGCCTTGGGTTCATTCGCGGTTATCAGGCACCCGCCAACTGGTCGGCAAAAGAGTACCGCCAGGCGGGTTTTGACGTGATGTTTGACGACCATGTCAGGGTCATATTGGGCAAAACACCCTTGATCGTTCCGATGGACGGTCTTCACGCCCTGCAGCAAAGGGGCGGCCCCGGTCAGGTGAGCGAGTTGGAGTTCCACTTTGCTCTTCCCCGAATGGGTTTGCTGGAAACGGGGGAACCGGTGTCCCCGGGTGTTGATTATCACGCGCGGGCCCGCCTCTGGTACAAGCACAGCACCATGACCGTTGCGCAGGTGCAGTATCAATTGGCCAGTCAATCTGTTGAAGTCGACTGGATTTCCGACTTGCGCCTGCATTTGGGAACAGGCGAAACGATTGATCGCTTTGTACCGAATAGCAAGCAGGTGACGCAGATTGACTGTGGCAAGCTCTACCAGGGCAGCGAGGGTGCGGAGACTGTCACGCTCGACGTGGGCCAGTCGAAATGCACCTCAATATCCTATCTCGGCAACAACATTCAGGTGGAGTTTACGTTCGACCGTTTGCATCTGAAGGACTGGCAGGCATTGCACAAATCCCTGTTCGCCGCGATCAACGCCTGGGAGGCGTGAGGGTACCGGGTTCATTCAGAAGGTTCGGCGCCGATATGGTCCAGCCAGTTTGAAAGTTCCTGCGTTCTGGCCCTGAACCGGATCATGGCAGGGTCTAGAGTTGTTTTCATTTAATCGTACGCATAGTTAGCGCCTGCGAAGAAGTTCCAGCACTCCGTTTCGGTGAAGAGATCGCATATTGACCCTGTTGCGTTTGTAAGGTCATCGAATGTTCTGGCCTCGGCCTTTCTGAGATGGGCTTTTAATTTTGAGAAGGCTTGTTCGATTGGGTTCAGGTCTGGCGAATAGGGTGGCAGGAACAGGAACCATGCACCGATGTCGTGCAAGGTTTCAGCGGCACGGTCACTTTTATGGGCGGCGAGATTATCGAGGATAACGACATCGCCTCGGCTCAGCGTTGGGGCGAGCTGTGTCTCGACATAGGTCTCAAAGGCGACCTTGGTCATGGGGGCGTTGAGGATCCATGGTGCGGTGAGGCCGCCGCAGCGCAATCCCGCGATAAAGGTTTGCGTGCGCCAATGACCGAACGGCGTGTGCATGACAAGGCGTTGGCCTTTGGGCGCGCGGCCTCTAAGCCGGGTCATCTTGGTTGTGGTCGCCGTTTCATCAATAAAAACAAGCCGATGTGGGTCGAGCCGCATGAGAGGTTGTCGCCGGATGATCCAGTGATGACGCGCGCGGCGCACATCAGCGTGCTCTTGTTCCCGTGCCCGCAGCGTTTTTTTTATAGCGGTATCCCGCCTTAATCAGAAACCGGCATAGCGTCGCCTTGCTGGTCTTAACCCCCAGCGTCGCACTCAATTCGTCCGCCAATTCCCTGAGCGTGATATCGGGCTGTGCATCGACAAGGTCAATGACAAACGCTCTATAGGGTTCGAGCGTCCCGGTGCCGACAGGACGACGACGACCAGGGCCGCACAATCCGCGACCTTGACGGAACCGCTGCATCAACTTGATCGCAAAGCTTGGGCTGACACCGTAAAGGCGTGCCGCTGATCGGCACGAGTGACCGGCAATAACGTAAGAAAAAATACGCTCCCGCAAATCCATCGAAATGACTGATGACATAATCCCGGTCTCCAAAATAAAAACAGGGAATCATGCTTCGTAGAAATCTCAAAACCGATTCCGACTAAACGGAACCCGCTCTAGACTATAGGCATCAAAAAGAGTGGAACCAACTTCGAGATTGTCGGACAGTTGCTGGAATGCCGCTCTGACCTCGCGCAATTCAGCACCATTCGGGAAAAGCGATGACGGCCGCTTCAGGGGTGCCCACCCCATACCCATGACAATCGACAGATCTTCCAGACTGAATTCAGGGTGATACTGCACCCCCCAGAAAGCGACGCCGCCCGTCTCAAACACCATGGCCTGAACCCGGCTGTGACGGTTACTTGCGGTCACCTTCGCGCCAGTCGGAACTTCAGTCACTTCGTGATAATGGGTGCAAAGAGTGTCATAGCTGGCTGGTTTATTGTGGTGGAGTGGGTGATCCCTCCCCTCCGCCGTAACCGTGACCTCTCGGGCAATGCCAAATTCAAACCCGTTTGGTCCGGGACCAACACTTCCCCCCAGCACAACAGCGCCGATATGAAGACCCCAGCAGGATCCAAAAACAGGCAAAGCGTCATCAAAGACCTTTTCCAGGAACGAGCGGGCCGGGGCAGCCCGTTCATCATGGGCCGAATAATCCACAAATGAGCCGGTGAGAACAACACCGTCCAGATCTTTGTCCAATGCCTTATCAGGGGTGAAATCGGGAAAGGCAGGTTGCGCGATATCAACACCTGCGTCCGGCCTTAACTGGCGCAGCACGCCTGCATAGCCACCCGCCATGCCAGTACCGCCCAATGCCTTCATTTCCTGATCGATGACCGGTGTATTGCCTTCCACCACGAGCAGGCGCATGCCTATTTGCCCCCGACCTTCAACCAGGCCTCATATTCAGCGCGCGTTTCATCATTGGGGGGATAGAGGCCGTGCGTTGACCGTCCCTCCATCACCTTTTCCTGCACGAACCGCTCAAAACGTTCCTGCTCTGTGCCATCGACCGCGATCTCGTCGGCCAGACCGCGCGGGATCACCACCGCCCCATCGCCATCCGCAACGATGATATCGCCGGGATCGACCGCCACACCACCGCATCCAATGCGGGTTTGCCGATCCCCAAGAGACAGCGCACCGATATTCGGTGGCGCTGTGGCACCCGGGCAATAGATCGGCAAATCTATCGGCAAAATTCCGGCGGCATCCCGCATGGAAGCGTCGCTTACCACACCAGCAACACCCCGGACCTTTAACCGACCAACCAGAATATCGCCCAGAACACCGCAACGCGTTTCCCCACAGCCATCGATCACCAGCACATGTCCGGGCGGCACCTCTTCGATCGCAATCCGTTGCGGGTTGTCCGGGTGCCCCAGAACCTCAATCGTCGACAGATCCTCCCGCAAAGGGACATATCGCAGGGTGTAGGCGGGCCCGACCAGGCGTTCGCTTGACCCGGAAAACGGTTTTGGCCCGGTCATCGAACAGCCCCGCAATCCCCGTCTCAACAACTGCAGTGTTATTGTTGCCGTCGATACATCCTTCAACAGTGACAGCGTATCCGGTGCCAGTTCATCAGTCATAAGAGTCCCCCCGCCCATGTCTTTTCTTACAAAACTGTAGCCATCAGCCGTAAACTCGTCACCCTATTTGACCGAAATAAGCGTCAAGTATATCTTCAAATAAATCTCAAGTAATTTGCTTGATTACTTAGCATGAATACTGCATCAATTTTTCGGAGTTTTTGATTTTTACTGTAATAATGGATTTATCAAAGTCTTGTAAAATTTTGAACTGGGGGAATCGTGTTGGGGAATGTGACCAACGCGACTTTGGGGGTGTAACGCCATGGGCGCAATCCGGGCAAGAAATCAGGCCTTCGGATGACGGTGAAAAGTCGATCGTTTCACGGGGCTGAACAAGAATTCATGACCGCGGAAAGCGGCATTGTTGTTCTGTCAGGCAAGGCGCAGACGGCGGGCGCGATGCACCTTTACGCGACTGATTTGCCGGGTTTTCAGGCGTGGATGCTGAATGACCCAACCGCATTGGACGCCCGGAAACTTCAGAAGGCTGTGCGGAAAATCTGCCCCGGCCAACCGATAGACGCTTCCTTGCGGCCCGACCATCGAAGCGTTCACTTCCCGATTGATTTTATACTCGATACTGAGGGCGCGATTGCCGGGTTTTTGGTGCCAGTCCAACCAACCGGGCAAACTCTACACAGCGCGCTGGCGCAGAACGCCTTGACCGATCTTGATCGCATTAGCCTGGGGTCGCAGATCCTTGGATTGATCAACGGGTTAAACCGCGACGGGCTGATGGTCACCGCGTTCAAAACAGGCGGGCTGGTCCTGCATAAGGCCCATCTCCTCAGCTTTACCGACTGGCCGTCCTTGAGAAGCGCGGCAATCTCACCAGAAACACTGCGATCCAAAACCTGGCAGACCGCATGGATGGCTCAGGTTGACCAGATACTTGCACCACTCTCGATCAACATCGATCGTCCTATCCCCGACATGCAGAATATGCTCTGGCACCTCCTTGCCGAGGCCAATTTTGCCGCGCCCGTTCAAGCCCGCCTCTATGCCCTGGAGACGGCATTGACCTTTGCCTGGACGCAAGAAGCGCTGACAATCTGGCGCGAAACACCACAATTGCACCGACTGCCCGTCGCCTCGGAACTCGTTATGACGATGCGCCGCTTGATGCGGACGCAAAAGCCGCCCCCCGGGTCCCCGGAAAAAATACTGATACCCAAAACTAAAAGCCGCGGTCCGGTCGGCCCCATGCTGATGGACCCGCTGCCAATCAAATTTCGCCCGATTACCTCCGATCCCGCATCGGGGCAATCCAGCACGGGGCCGAATGAAGATAAAGACCAAGGTGAACCGGACAACGCTATTCGCTATTCCATCGATCAAACCGGGCCGGTGGAAGACCCTGTTCGTCTGACAATTTTTCTACCGCAAGGCATGAAACCTTCGGATCTTGCCATTCTGAACAGGGCAACCGGCGAAGTCCTGGCAGAAGTTTCGGCCGCGTCTAATGGACAGCGATTGAGATTAGATCTGCAACGGCCTGACGGCCCAACAGTAATCGCGCTGGCCCATTCCGCATTGGCCGAGAGAGGTCATGAGGATCGACCACATATTCACCACCCACCCTTAACACGACGGATGCTTGGGCAGCCGGTCGCTGTCACAAAAACAAAACGGCGCCTGCAGCGCCGTATCGTTTCACCCGGTTTCAGGCGTTCATAGATCTTTTGATGGGGCCGCCGGTGCAGCTGCAATCATGCCGCTGCCATTGGTTGGAGCGGCCCGTTCTTTCTTTTCCTTAAGATCGGCGCCGATATTGGCCTTCTCACGAACATAGTGGCCTTCAACACGCGCCCCTGCTTCGACCTCAAGAACCTCGTGATGCACATCGCCGGATACCTGGGCGTTTTTACCAAACAGCACGGATTTCGCACTGATGGACCCTTCAATCGCGCCATCAACCACCAGGGACTCGACAACGGCCTTGCCTTCCAATGTCCCCGACGGCCCAATCCGCAACCGTTTACAATGAACATTGCCGATGATTTTACCTTCAAGGGTCACATTGCCTGCCCCTTCAAGGTCGCCGGTAAAAACAACACCCGCGGCAATCAGGGTTTCACCACCATTACTCGCATTCTCAGAACTATTGGATTTTGACACGGGCCTTGGTTCCGGTTTGCTCTGAAATACACCCATAAAACTACTCCTGATCCGGTTGCTCGGGTATCCTCCTCTGGAAGATGACCGTCGCACCCGCACCGCATTTGACCATAACACTACGCGCGGACCTAGATACCACACGCAATATCTAATAAAAACAACATCTTAATCTGATCAAAAAAGGACAAGCCCGCAACAAGTTGCATGCGCCTCATCAATCAGACGCACGACAGTAGTTTATCGGGGCGCGGAATGCGACTCAGAAAATCAATTCAGCAGCAAAAACCACAGCATCAAATCTATCTGAAATTTACTCGGCAGCTTCCAGTTCAGACTCTTGGGCGGCCAGATACTTCTCTGCGTCAAGGGCCGCCATACATCCCATACCAGCTGCTGTAACCGCCTGACGGTATATTTTGTCGACGACATCCCCGGCAGCGAATACGCCCGGGATATTCGTGATCGTGCTGTCAGGCTGGGTCAGGATATACCCCTCCTCATCCATGTCCACCTTGCCTTTAAAGACGGAAGTCGCCGGGTCATGGCCGATGGCAATGAAGATACCGTCGGCTGGAATTTCCTGCAGCGCGTCATTCTTCACGTTGCGCACCCTGACCGAGGTTACGCTGGCCGCGTTTTGATCCCCCAGGATCTCATCAACAACACTGTCCCAGACGATTTCGATTTTCGGGTGCTTCAGTAAGCGGTCCTGCAGGATTTTTTCGGAGCGCAAACTATCGCGCCGATGGACGAGGGTGACCTTTGACGCATGGTTTGTCAGATAGAGTGCCTCTTCAACTGCGGTATTGCCGCCGCCGACCACAATGACCTCTTTCCCACGGAAGAAAAAACCGTCGCAAGTCGCGCAGGCCGACACGCCATGTCCCTGAAAAGCCTGCTCAGACGGCAGGCCCAGCCATCGGGCCTGAGCACCCGTCGTGATGATGACGGCATCGGCAAAATACGTATCACCGCCATCAGACTGGGCCCAAAACGGCCGTACGGTAAAATCGACATGGGTTATGATGTCATAAACGATATTGGTCCCGACATGTTCGGCCTGACCCCGCATCTGTTCCATCAACCAGGGCCCCTGGATGACATCTGCGAAACCCGGGTAATTCTCGACATCCGTTGTGATCGTCAACTGCCCGCCCGGCTGCAGACCGGCAACCATGGTCGGTTCCAGATTGGCACGGGCCGCATAAATTGCTGCTGTATACCCGGCAGGACCGGAACCGATGATTAGGGTTTTGACGTGATGCTCGGCCATTTGCTTACTGCTCTCTATTCCTGTTCGTCGTTTAGATCTGGTTCGTCCTTCTCGACTTCTCGTGATCGAACCAGGGTTATAAAATCATAGGTGATTCCGTCATACGGCGTTCCGGCCTCTCGCGCGGTCTCATGCCACTCTTCCATGTCGAAAGGCGGCATAGAAACGTCGCCTTCGGGTTCCAGATGAACGGCGGTCATCTCGATCCGGTCCACGCGATGGGCACCTTCCTGGTCCAGCGCCTGTAGATAGAGCGAGGCCCCACCGATCAAAAAGATCTCATCATGTCCTTCGGTCTCAGCCAGGATTCGCGCCCGGGCGAAACCATCTTCGAGAGAGGGCACAGCAACCGCCCCTTCGGCCGCGAACCCTGGTTCCCGGGTGACAACCAGATTATCCCGTCCGGGCAACGGTTTTCGAGGCAGGGAATCCCACGTGCGACGGCCCATGACAACAGGCCGTCCGGTTGTTAACGCCTTGAATCGCTTGAGATCCTCGGGCAAATGCCATGGCAGACCCGCGTCGACACCGATGACGCCGTTGTCAGCAACCGCAAGGATCATAACCACCTGAACCAAACCAAAACTCCTTATTCGCGCGCCGTCGCTTTATACCGCAACGGGCGCTGAAATATGCGGGTCGGGATCATAGCCGACCAGTTTGAAATCATCATATTCAAACGCAAACAAGTCAGTCACAGCCGGGTTTATTTCCATTCGCGGCAAAGCCCGAGGGGTTCGCTGAAGCTGGAGATCGGCCTGCTCGACATGATTGTTGTAGAGATGCGCGTCCCCCAACGTGTGCACAAAGTCTCCGGCTTTCAACCCCGTCACCTGTGCAATCATCATGGTCAACAGGGCATAACTTGCAATATTGAAGGGAACGCCCAAAAAGATATCCGCACTGCGCTGATAAAGCTGACAGGACAAAGCACCATCGGCCACATAGAACTGGAACAGGCAGTGGCAGGGCGGCAAGGCCATATTCTCTATTTCAGCAGGGTTCCAGGCCGTCACGATATGACGCCTTGAATCCGGATTATTGCGGATCTGATCCAGCAATCGGATGATCTGGTCAATCGTGCCGCCATCTGCTGCCGGCCAGGACCGCCATTGGTGCCCGTATACGGGGCCAAGGTCACCGTTTTCATCGGCCCATTCATCCCAAATGGAAACGCCGTTCTCATTCAGCCAACCGATATTCGTGTCGCCCTTAAGGAACCACAGCAACTCAATAATGATCGAACGCAAATGCAGCTTCTTGGTTGTCAGAACCGGAAAACCTTCGCTGAGATCAAAACGCATCTGATGGCCGAAAACACTGCGTGTTCCGGTCCCGGTACGGTCTTCCTTCATCGCGCCGGTCTCTCTCACAAGGCGCAACAGGTCTAGATACGGCTGCATTCCCTACCCTTAACAAATCTGGATACTAAAGCCTGGGTGACGCCAGTTCCCGCGGTTCCCGATCATTAAATGATGGCGCGGCGTGACAATATTGCGATTCGAACTGTGACACCTTTTTTTCAGCATACGGACATGATCGAACCACGAATTCAATCCCGGAGTCGGCACCAGATGCAATTCACCTACCGTGGCGACACCCGATAGGCACATCGCCGCGCGCCGGACAGCAGGTGATCTGTTCTTTCAACCGAGAAATTCGGTCCAAGTGCGGCCCGAAAAACCGTTAACTCACTGGCGCAGAGCCCGGAACAGGCTTGGGCGGCAACACAGATTGGACAGTGGTTCTCAATCAACAGGAAATCACCCTGTGAACCCGGTATCTCTTCTACATGGGCCATATAGCCTTCAGACGTCCGAATCTGGGCAAGTGCAGAGAGTTTCTCGACAAGCGAGTTATGCTGATCAAGTTTGGCCGCATATTCGGCAATCTGACCGCTTGTTCTGGCCTGTATCAGTTTGTCGAGGCCATCCGCCCCAAAAACATCCCGCATCGCGCCAAGTAGCGAACTGGTCAATTCCCCATGGGCATCGGGAAAAAACCTGTTTGCCGCATCAGTTAGGGCCCAGTGTTTCGCCGGCCGTCCGACAGGTCGAGGGACTTCCGAAAACGCAACAAACCCTTCCTCCATCAGCGCGTAAAGGTGCTGACGGACCGCCATCGCAGAGACCTCGAGGCTTTGGGCAAGTGCCTGGGCATCCATTGGCCCCTGCAATTTCAAAAGGTTCAGCAAGCTGTGTCTTGTTGTACCAGTCAGAAGCGATCCATGACCCTGTGACGCTGTTTCGATTTGTTGCTTAACCATTCTTCTCCACTCTCACGAAGGTTCAATCTGCGCCTGCGGGTTCCGCCTTGTCATGGCAAAGGCCGCAATCGTCCCAAGAAGGGCAACCGGCAGGAACCCGATTACCAACCAAAAGGCGATCCGGGTTGCCTCCTCCGCCGTGCTGAAATCGCTCAACCCCAGACCGTTGGCCAGAAAGCCACAGCTTGCCGCCCCTAATGCGTAAGACATCATTTGAGAGGTTGGGACGGATGATGAGGCCCGTGACCGGTCCTCCTCAGCGGCCCCGGCCACGATCCTCTGAATGACATAACCATAGGAAATACCGAAACCGGCCCCGCCCACAATCAGGAACGGGAAGAGCCACCATATTGGTCCCTGTCCAATCGCAAACGCCATGCCCAGGACAAAAATGACGACCAGAACGGCCCCTAACCTGATAACCCGGTTGTGGTGTTTCGGCGCAAGCCCTGAGAAAAGCACGGCGCTGACACTCCAGGAAACGGATTCAAGCGCGATCAGAAAACCACTTTGCAGAGGGCCAATTCCGTAAATCAGCTGGGCCAGCAATGGACCATAAACTGAAAATGCAATGCTTCCGAAAAACAACAGCGCCATCATCAACATGCCGGATTGTGTCGCAGAGCCACGCTGATAAGCGGAATACGGAAAGAGTCGATCCTTTGCAGATCGACGGTCCCGGTCAAAGAAAGCCCAGAGAAGAGCCATGCCTAAAACGCCCAATCCGAGACCAATCCAAGAGAACCCCAGCACACCGCCAGAGGCAACGGACAAAATTGCCGCCGCCAGAATAGCCAGACGAATGCGCGGTAACCTCGCGCCCTCTTCAATTTCCGGCCGGGCCCCCTTTGGCACCAGAAAAATCAAAGCCAGCAGATAAAGAAATGCTTGAACCGCAAAAGCCCAGAACCCGGCACGCCAAGTGTAGACCTCTGCGAAAAACCCGCCCACAGCCGGTCCACAAAACGCCGATACCCCCCACAAGGCAGACATCAAGGCCATCATGCGCGGCATCATGGCCGAGGGGAATATTCGGGCCACGGCGACATGGGTGAGCGCCACCAGTGCGCCACCGCCAGCGCCCTGCGCCAGCCGTCCGATTAGCAGTATCCACATTTCCGGCGCAGCTGCCGCCACCGCACATCCAACGCCGTAAAGACCGGCCGCCACCATCATGGAGGAACGCAGGCCAAACCGCATGGCAAGCAGACCAATACCCGCCGCCGCGACAATAGACCCAACCTGATACAACACCATAGTCCAGCTTAGAAAAGCGATCCCGCCAATTTCCATAACAGCGGACGGAATCAGCGTGGCTGTCAGGGTCGAATTTGCGGCGTGAAGCCAGATACCAAAGGCGAGGACCATGAATTTCTGCAAATGGCCGTCGCGCCACAGCGCGCCCCAACGCAGATCAACAGTCTGTTCAGCCTCAGTCAAAATGCCAAAACTCCAAAAACACTCTAGACTATCGTCCCTATAGACCCTGTTCGGCAATTTATAAAGAAAATTCTTTACAAATAGAATGGGACAAACAATATTTTATAAAGAAAAACCTTTATAAAGGATGGTTCAATGGATCCGCAATGGATTAAGGCTGCTGATCTGGCCGAAGTCATCAACAAGGGACGCAAGGTCGTCAAACTGCAAGGGCGGCAGATTGCCCTGTTTAATGTCGGGTCGGCTGACATGCCGGATCTTCGGGCATGCAACAATCGCTGCCCCCATGAAGGATACCCGCTGATTGAGGGGACACTGAGCGAACCGGAACCAAAAACCTGCCTGCTGACATGCAACTGGCATAATTGGAAATTCGATCTGGATGATGGTGCTGTTGTGGGCGGCGGTGATCCGTTGCGGCTCTACCCCGTCACTGTTGCGGACGGATCGATCTATCTGGACTTGACCGATCCACCTGCCGAAGAACGGCAAGCGAGAGCGCTTGGAAATTTTGAGGATGCTTTTCTGGATCACGATTATGACCGGCTGGCACGGGAGTTGGCGCGCCTTTTGGCGGCGGGTGGCACGGCTGAAGACGCCTTAATCCGGGCGATTGAGATCAGTCATGATCGCTATGAATACGGCATGACCCATGCCTATGGTGCGGCGGCCGACTGGCTGGCGCTGGCTGAGCTGGCCGGTACCGAAGGGTCGGAGGTCGAGGCCAGGAAGCTGGTCCCGTTTTTAGAGGCCGCGGCCTATATGGCCTGGGACAGTCTACGGGAAGACAGGTTCCCCTTCACCGATGAGACGGCACCCGAATTCGACAGCGCGGCCTTGGCAGCCGCCATTGAAGATCAGAATGAGGCGCTTGCCATCCAGCAGGTGAATGCCGCGCTGCAGGGGGTGAACTCAATCCACGCCAGGCCCGTTCAGGATCTCTTCAAATCCCTGCGCCGGGCGGCCCTCGCCCATTATCAGGGCTTTGGCCATGCCATGATCTATACCTACAAGGCCCATGCCTTGATCGAGAGATTGGGCATGCCCGTCCTGCATCCGGTCGCGAGGGCGCTCACACGGTATCTGATCAATACCAGCCGCGAAGATCTGATCCCTGAATTCCGGTCCTATGCTGGTGCCCTCGAAAATTGGCAGTTGGAGGCGAGCCGGACCCCCGAAGAACCTGAAGCCTATACCCATCTTTCAGTACCCAAGACACTCGGCCTGGTCGCGCAAACGGGGAAAGACCCTGAAACCCTCTATTCAGTGCTTCTTGAGGCAGCCAGCCTCCAATTCCTGCGGTACCGCGTTCAGATGCAGCAGCGAACGGATAGTTCGGTCAGCGACAATGTGGGATGGCTGGATTTCACCCATGCCATCACTTTTGCCAATGCGGCACGGTGGGCCGCGAACCAGGATCCCGAACTCTGGCCGTCCGCCCTGCTGCAAATGGGATGCTTCCTGGGTCGAAATTCGGGGTTTCAGGATGACACAATATCCCGCGCTGACTGGACAGTAGAAGAACCAGATGACTGGCTGCACCAGACAAGGGCCGGGCTTTTGAACCATGATGAGCCGGAATACATCGTATCGGCACATTATGTGAAACTGACCACGGCGATTGCCCGGGAAATTGAAGGTGCACCGGCCGGGCGCAGGCCCGCTCTGACCTCCACCATGACCGCCGCCCTGAACCGGATGCTCCAAAACCCGATCCGCCGACACCATCCCGTGCGCAGCCTGCGCCAGGCACTGGATTTCGTCGCGCGGGAATAGGGCAAAGCAATTTGGCGGCTTTAATTCACTGCCCCTATGCCCTATATATTGGATACCGGCTTTGCCGGTTATGGTGCTAAAGGGTTTTGCGGAATAAGCGCAGCGGACCCGGGGGCGGTACCCGGCGCCTCCACCATGAGGGCCTGTTCAAAGGGGATGTTTACCTTTGTACGGGCTTTGATGATGGGGGCGAAATAGGATCGACGCGTGTAGTAAAGGCAATTTCTGTACCCGGCATGGTACCGCCGTTATCGGGCCACGGCTATAAATGCCAATGATAACGAAGATATGGTTGCCGTCGCAGCGTAACGCTGTCAAAGCAACACTTTCGTGAATTCCTGTTCGGCTCATAACCGTTCAGGTGGGGCTTGGGGGACCTAGCAACAGAACCCCCCGCTTTTACGTTTGTGAAAATTTAACCTTAGCGCCCTATTCTTCTCGAATAGGAATTATGAACTGTGAGACATCGTCGCGGGTACTCGACAGATCAGGGCCATCCGTCCATAGTTCGTTATGCGTGAAAACGAGAGTGTTTTTTGGGGTTGTAATGGTTGAAGATCAAATGGGCTACAACGCGATGGTTGAGGGTGCGATGCGAAGCGTCGTGCGCCAATCGCTTGAGATCGCGGCCAAGGACGGTCTTCCGGGCGAGCACCACTTTTACGTGACGTTCCGTACCGATCAGGAAGCCGTTTCGATTCCCGATCACCTGCACAAACGCTATCCCCGCGAAATGACCATCGTTCTGCAACATCAGTTCTGGAACCTGGCCGTGACAGAAGACGCACTTGAAGTGGATTTGAGCTTCAATCAGAAGCTGGAACGGCTTCATATTCCGCTCGACGCGCTAATCACATTTGCCGATCCGTCCGTCAATTTTGGCCTGCAGTTTCAACCGATTGGCGTTGACAATGATGAAGGCGAAAATAACGACGCGACTGTCGAAGCCGCGGGGGATGACACATCATCTGGTGAGAAAGCGGCGGCGCCAGCCACCGTTGCAGATGATCAAACCGATGATGATGCGGAAGACGATAACAGCGACAATGTCGTCACCCTGGACACGTTCCGGAAAAAGTAACGCCGTCAAACCACCGCCCTTTCCAAGGTAATCAATTAGATCACATTAATGTATTGGCTTGAGCCAGATGCATTTGGCTTGGGTTTGCGGGGTCAAGGGTCTAAAATTTCCAGCAATGACTGAATTTCAAACGATTATGCTTCTGGGGGAAGTCTATGAGCGATACGAGTTTCCACGAGATGTTTCCGCTGGGTGAGGACAAGACACCTTATCGCAAGCTGGAGGGTGATTTTGTAACCACCGCAGAGTTCGAAGGTCAGGAAATCCTGAAGGTCGGTACCGAGGCCTTACGCCTTCTCTCCGAAGAAGCATTCCATGACATCAACCACTTGCTGCGACCGGGCCATCTTGAGCAGTTGCGCAAAATCCTAGACGACCCGGAAGCCTCACCAAACGACCGGTTCGTCGCCTTTGATCTGCTTAAGAACGCAAATATCTCCGCTGGTGGTGTTTTACCCATGTGCCAGGATACCGGCACCGCCATCGTGATGGGCAAAAAGGGTCGCAACATCTGGACGGATGGCAGTGATGCGGACGCTTTGGGCCATGGTGTACTCGACGCCTATGACCGAAACAACCTGCGGTACAGCCAGGTTTCCCCGGTCAGCATGTTTGAAGAGGTCAACACCCGCAACAACCTGCCGGCACAGGTCGATATCTATGCCGAAGGCGAAGATGCGTACAAATTTCTTTTCGTTGCCAAGGGTGGCGGTTCTGCCAACAAGACATTCCTGTTTCAGGGGACACCTTCCCTGCTGGAGCGGGAACGCCTGATCAACTTCCTGAAAGAGAAGATCGTCACACTGGGCACCGCTGCCTGTCCGCCCTATCACCTTGCCATCGTGATTGGCGGCACATCGGCTGAATTGAACCTGAAGACGGTCAAACTTGCGTCTTGCCGCTATCTTGACGAGCTGCCCACCGAGGGCGGTGACCAGGGTCATGCTTTCCGGGACCTGGAGATGGAGCAGACCATCCATGAACTGACCAGGCATATGGGTATCGGGGCACAGTTTGGCGGAAAGTATTTCTGCCACGATGTCCGCGTCATACGCCTGCCCAGACATGGCGCGTCACTGCCCATCGGTCTCGGTGTCTCCTGTTCTGCGGACCGTCAGGCAAAGGGCAAGATTACGAAGGACGGCGTCTATCTCGAACAGCTGGAGACGGACCCAGCACAATATCTGCCGGAAATGTCAGACGACGCATTCGAAGGGGATGTCGTCAAAATTGACCTGAACAAGCCGATGAGCGAGATGCTCGGCACGCTTACCAAGCACGGTGTCAAAACCCGCCTGTCACTCACCGGGCCGATCATCGTGGCACGGGATTCCGCACATCGTAAACTGCGCGAACGGTTGGACCGTGGTGAAGATCTGCCAGACTACTTCAAGAACCATCCGATCTATTACGCAGGCCCTGCAAAAACGCCGGAGGGATATGCCTCCGGTTCTTTCGGGCCGACAACCGCTGGCCGTATGGACGGTTTTGTGGATGAGTTTCAGGCCAAGGGCGGCTCGATGATCATGCTGGCCAAGGGCAACAGATCACCTCAGGTCCGAAAAGCCTGTCAGGCCCATGGTGGATTTTATCTGGGATCGATCGGCGGCCCGGCAGCGCGTCTTGCCCTCGACTGCATCAAGAAAGTTGAATGCATAGAATACCCGGAACTGGGGATGGAAGCGATCTGGAAGATCGAAGTGGAAGACTTCCCCGCCTTCATCGTTGTCGATGACAAGGGTAATGACTTCTTCAAGGATCTGATGCCCGAATAGTTTCTCACTCGAACAAAGACAAAGCCGGCGACCCCCTCGGATCGCCAGCTTTTTTCTTGCCTGAAAAGGGTGGTCAGGCCCCGGTCAGGTCAGTTTTGGAAAATGGCAGAACTGACATTTCCTTGCCCGTTGCCGCCAAAACAGCGTTGGCAACCGCAGGTCCTACCGGGGGTAGGCCCGGCTCACCAATCCCGGTTGGCGAGATTTCGGAGGGAACCACATGCACATCAATCTGTGGCATATCCGTGATCCGGATCGGCTCATAGTCATGGAAGTTAGACTGTGAGACGGCGCCACCTTCTTCAAGTGTGACCTCGTTCCGCAGAACAGCACCAAGACCAAACCCGATACCACCTTCTATCTGGGCTTTGATGATGTCTGGGTTGATGGGCTGGCCACAATCCACAGCGCAGACAACACGGTCAACGCTGAACCCGCCGGAACCATCAAGGGTGATCTCTGCAACCTGGGCTACATAGGAACCAAAGCTCTTATGCACGGCGACACCACGACCCCGGTTTGGACCCAGCGGCTTGTCCCATTCTGCCTTCTCGGCAACCAGTTCAAGAACCGCACGATGACGTTCGTCATGGCCCAGCATGCTGAGGCGATATTCCATCGGATCCACACCAGCGGTCGCAGCCAGTTTGTCGACGAACACCTCGGTCGAATACGCCGTATGCGTTGACCCCACAGCACGCCACCACAGAACCGACGGCCCTGCTTCTGTCGTGTGGAGGTCGACACCCATATTCTTGAATTCATATGGGAGGTGCAGAGCCCCTTCGACGGAAGT
This sequence comes from Alphaproteobacteria bacterium, assembly GCA_963691885.1. GTDB lineage: Bacteria > Pseudomonadota > Alphaproteobacteria > UBA8366 > Aestuariispiraceae. The sequence goes on along the minus strand of OY829843.1, from coordinate 2,862,779 downwards.
CAGATCGACACCATCTTTGACGTATCCGCCTTCAAACGGCGTGCCTTTGATGATCGACTGACCGACGATGCGATGGCTCCATCCCGTTACCTTACCATCGGCATCAAGACCGGCGCGCAAACGATGCACATAGATCGGACGATAGCGCCCTCCCTGAATGTCATCTTCACGGGTCCATTGTACCTTGACCGGTGCGGTCCAGTTGAGGGCTTTCGCAACCTCGACTGCTTCTACCACCTTGTCGGCATCCGGTGTTGCCAGACGACCGAAACTGCCGCCCGCCATCTGGGTGTGGATCTGCACCTGGCTGGGTTCAACACCTGCCACAAGAGAGGCCACATACTGATCAACGGATTGCAGCTGCGACCCGGTCCAGATCTCAAGAATATCACCGGTCTTGCGGGCCATAGCGGACATCGGCTCCATCGCCGCATGGGCGAGATAGGGGAACTCGAAATCCTGTTGAACCACGGTCTCCGCACTTGCGAGCGCGCCATCCGGGTCGCCATGCTTATGGGCTTCCAGACCAGGACTGTCCAACTGCTGACGGTATTCAGAAATGATCTGGTCAGAACTCCGCCGTTCGGCTTCACTCAAATCCCAGTTCACTTCCAGCGCTTCACGCCCCTTGATGGCAGCCCAGGTGTTCTTGGCAACCACCGCAACACCGCGACTGACGGGTTCGACCGCCACAACGCCGTTAACCGCCATGGCACCGCTGGCATCAAACGATCCCAGTTTCGCGCCGAAATGTGGTGGACGCGCCAGGACAGCGATCAACATGCCCGGAAGTTTGACATCAATCGTATACTGCGCCTCACCCCTGGTTTTCATTCTGGAATCCCAGCGATCCCCATGCTTGCCAATCAGTTTGAAGTCCTTCGGATCCTTCAAGGTGACCTGATCCGGTGCCATCGGTGTCAATTTGGACGCCGTGTCGATCAGCTCTGCAAACCCGGTCGTCCGACCGGACCCTGCGTGAGAGATAACACCGTCAGAAACGGTAATCTCCGACGCCGGAACGCCCCATTCCTGGGCGGCAGCGTCAACAAACAACGCCCTGGCAACCGCACCGGCCCGGCGCATCTGGTCATAGGAGTTCGGCATGGCACTGCTGCCGCCGGTTCCCTGATAGGGGCCCCACTGCAGGTTATTGTAACGCGATCCATCGGCCGGGGCGTGTTCAATACGGATCTGCGCCCAGCCCGCGTCCAGCTCTTCAGCCAGAATGGTGGCAAGACCTGTAAAGGTCCCCTGTCCGAACTCGATATGCTTGGAAATCACGGTGACCGTGCCATCCTTTGCGAAACGGGCAAAGGCGTTCGGCATAAATTCGGCGGCTGCAGAACCCGCAGCGCGCGTTGCATCCGGTAAGGACAGACCCAGCATCAAGGCACCACCTGAAGCGGCCCCGATACGCAAGAATGTCCGGCGTGAAACACCTTCGGGTGCCGGACGGGATGCTGCTTGTTCAGCTGCTTGTTTCAAATATCCCAACATGATTAAGCCTCCAACCGGTCAGCGGCTTCATGAATGGCGGCTCGAATGCGGACATAGGTCGCACACCGGCACACATTGCCTTCCATCGCCAAATCGATATCTTCGTCCGTCGGCTTGGTATTCTCGGTCAGAAGGGCTACGGCCTGCATAATCTGACCGGACTGGCAGAAACCGCACTGGACCACATTCATCTCGTCCCAAACGGCCTGGACCGTTGTCGCGGTTTTGTCTTCAAGTCCCTCAATGGTGGTAACCGTCGCGCCTTCAAGATCGCTCGCCAATGTCTGGCATGACCGCACGGCCTCACCGTCAACATGAACCGTGCAGGCACCGCACATGCCAATACCGCATCCAAACTTGGTCCCGGTCAGGCCAATCTCATCACGGATCGCCCAAAGCAGCGGCATGTCGTCATCGACCTCCACCGTCCGCTCGGTTCCGTTAAGTGTAAAAGTTGTCATCAGAAACTGTCTCCCAATTAGCTCTTTAGGGGTTGAAACCTCAACCGCTCTGTCAATGTATAAACTTGAACTGGTAACGGCATGCTTGTTTTTCCAATTAAATTGCCCATACCTCCAATAGAAAATGGCTATGGGACCGATGCGGATTTGGCATCGGTTCGGGTCGGATAAAGCGATGGAACTGGGTCAACTGCGCTATTTTATAGGGATTGCCGAGACTGAGAACTTTGGTGAGGCAGCCCGCAATCTGCACATTGCGCAATCGGCCCTGTCGCGACAAATTGCTGCACTGGAAGTGGAACTGGGCTTCCTGTTGTTCGAACGCCTGCCGAGGGGGGTTCGCCTGACACCGGCTGGCAAAATATTTGCCGCTGAGATCAGAGAGCTTCTTAACTCACTCGACGTGATTGTTCAGAACAGCCGAAAATCCGCAGAGGGGCGATATGGCTCACTTACCGTCGGGTTTGTGGGATCTGTTGCCTGGCACGGCTCCGTACCCGATGGCATCGCTGCCTTTCGCAAGGCTTTCCCCCATGTCAACGTCTCGGTCCGGATCGACACATCCCTGAACCTTCTGGAGGAGGCGACAGCAGGGGTTATAGATGTTGCTTTTATCTATAACCGGCCCCTGACCTTGACCAATCTGAATAAATGCCTGGTGGCGCAGCACGAAATTGTGCTGGCTGTCCATGAAGACCATCCTTTTGCCGATAAGGACCAGGTTTCGTCAAAAAATCTGCACGGCACGGACCTGATTTTCTTTCCCAGATCAGCACAACCCATATTTCAAGATCGCCTATTGGCCGCCCTTAACGAAAAGCGCATAAAGCCGAACCTGATTCAATCCGCAACCAGCATGCCCGAGATACTGTCTCTGGTATCGACCGGCATGGGCGTCGCTTTCGTGAATTCAGAGGTGAAGTGGCATAAGCCCGAGACATTGCGACTTTTGCCCATTACCGACCTGTCGGTTCCCATCGACCTTGACCTTGTCTGGGCCCAGGACAACAGAAATCCCACCGTTCGCCGGTTTCTGGAGCTCCTAAAAGCGAATAAACTGGTGCTTGAAACAGATTAGTGCTTCACGACCCGGTTGCGCATGGTGTCGATTGCTTCCAAAACCGCATGGACAGCTTCCGCTGGCTTGTTCTGTGCCGAAAGCACTTGATGGGCGTGCTTTGCAATCGCGATAAAATGGTCGTCATCCAGACCTTGTTCCCGCACCAGCAATTCAAGGATCACCACAAGATCTTCCTGATCCCGTGAACTGTCACCGAGCAGGGTGGTCGCAAATTCACAGAAGCCGGTTTTCACAATCGCCTTGTCTTCATCTTCAACAAAATGGCTGACTGTCGGATCGCTCATGGCAAGTTCAAAGACTTCAGCGGCCAGCTTCTTGACCTCTGCGGCGCCACCGAGTGCCGACAAAGTACCGGTCGCAACAGAGGGCGCTTCAGGTTCAACCGCCGGAGCGGATGAAGCCGGTTCCGGATCAGGCTTCTTGGCTTCCGGCTTTGGTTTTGCCGCCGGTTTCGCTTCATTCGCAGCGGTTTTCAGGCGCGTTACATTGCTGCCGCCAGATGCTGGAGTGTCTCCTGCGGCGTCAGCGTCATCCGTCTCAACCGTTTCCGGCGCTGGAACCGTTTTTGACTTCCGCTTTTGTTCTTCCTTCGGACTAACCCGTCTCTTGCGGGTTCTCCGCGGGGTTTTCATGATTGTTTCTTCGTCAAGAATGCGTTCCACATCGAGGACAACCAGAAGGGTATCTTCCATACGGATGATCCCCGAGCAGAGACGGCGCATATTCTCGTTAAGGGTCGAAGGGGGCTTGTCCAACTCCCGTCTGGGCATGGACCGCACATCGCCAATTGAATCGACCAGCAATGTATAAAGATCGCCACGATGCTCAACGGTAACACTCATCTGTTTTTCGGGCTCCGGTGCCGTGGCCCCCAGCAATTCCCGCAGGTCGATGACCGTCACAATCCGACCGCGAAGGTTCAAAACGCCAGCTATTGCGCTGGGTGCGAGCGGAACAGGGGTAATCTGCTGTGGCTCGACAATGTCCTGTACCTTCAGGATGGGTATGCCGAATAATTGGTCGTCGACCAACATGGTGACGAGTTGTTCCTCGCCCATAGTTGTAAGTTCGTGACTTTCCGCCGCGACCAGATCTGACATCAGGCATTCCTCCAATTGTTACCGCGCTGCCCCATTGCTTATCCAACAATCGCCCAGCGGTTACTACTCAAATACCAATACATCATAATATGTCAAAGGTTAACGGAGGATTTACATATCCGTTAAAAAATAAAATTCAGAGACAGAAACGCAAAACTCTGCTTACCCACGAAAACAACGATTTGTCAGCAACTACCGAAAATTGAAATTCGGTAACGATTATTTAACGATTACTGGGATACGAGTAGTTTAGAGAATGGTCATGTTTTGATACACGGTCCAACTGAGAGTTGAGAATTACCCAGAGGAAAGAGTACCATGGAAGGAACTGTTAGGGATCTGGCGCAAACTGATGAAAGCGTCGCAATCGACCAAGCATCTGATCCGTCAGAAATCAAGAAGCGCTCTGTGGTGATTTCCGGTCATCGGACCAGTGTTTCCCTCGAGAATATCTTCTGGGATCAGCTGCGCATTATCGCAGATCAGCGCCGTCAGTCGGTCAATCAGCTGGTTTCCAGAATTGACAAGGACCGCTCCGGCAACCTTTCCAGCGCAATTCGCACATTCGTGTTGCAGTTTAATCTGGCACAAAACCCGGGCTAAACCATTCACAGACAGGGTTAAATCCGGCGACCTCACTGCCTCCGCAGCGTAGATCCGCTGAGCTTTAGATTGGGCAGATCAATTCGCCCGGAAATTTCCAGTTGATCGGTTAACACCTGGTTTAATGGGGCAGGACCCCGTCTTTCATACTCAACCACGCCGGCAATCGAATTCAGCTGCCAATCGACAGCGCTAGACACGGTCAGACGGCCCAACCCACCGGTGACCGAAAAACCATCGGTTTGAAAGCGCCCGTTTTCCAAAGTCACAACGCCCGTAATCTGGCCTTTCTCAATTCCAAAATCCCGTCTTAGATCCTCTCTAAGGCGGACAATCTGGGCCAGGCGAAACAAGCCAGCGCGATCACTTCCAAGCAGCAGCTGCATCTCGCCCGCAACCTCAAAACGTCCCTGGTTTGCAATTTTCATCGCCCGCCAGTTTGGCCCTGACGCCGAAAATTCGCCAGTAATGTCGAGAACCGACCCGGACCCTATTCCGCCGCCGAGATCACCCAGCTCAAAACCTGTAGAAAAACCGGTAAGCGAGAGCGTGCCGGCCAACTGGTTATCTTGCCCCGCATTTCTTTTGAAATCGCCATTCAGATTAAGCACACCGCCGTTCAAACGCGCCTTTGCGTCGCGCAAGGAAGCACCCGCTTGGTCAAAAATCAGCGTGGCCTGGCCACCGATCAAGTCGACCTCATCTGCGTTGTAGCGCGCCTGATCGATCAGCCATCCCCCCACATCGGGAAGCCGCGTCATTCGAAACCCGGTTTGGGCCGCATTTTCACCGGATGCGGACAGGCTGAAAACCGGCAGATCACCAAGGCTTAAGCGTGCCTCCACAGTGCTGCTTCCAAGCGCGCGCAAATAGGCCGTGACGCTGTCAGGCAGGTCCAGACTGGCGGACAATGTGCCCAGATCTTCACTTTCCCCCTGGAACGACAATTCTCCCTGCCTTTGGGCCTGCCCACCAAGATCAATTTCACCCGAAGCAACGCCGGAAACGCCACCGGTATCGGAAAACTGGCCGGACCTGATCTGCAATATCCCTTGCTCCAAACTGGCACCAATCTCAACCTGTTGAAAGGGCAAGCCATAGGCTGTTACGGTCCTGGCCTGTATCAGGAGCGAGGCATCAAAACTGCGCCAGAACCTGTCGGATCTATCGCCTGTGCCATCCTGTGTTTCAGTTTCGGCGACCGCATCACCGACAACAGACCCACGAGCAGGGTTTGAAAGGCTCGTCCGTTCCGGAGACACCGCAATTGGCCGGTACGCGTCCAGATTGATGCGATCAATTGTCAGACGCAGTCCAACGCCGGGCCGGGCTGCCGGTATGACCGCAATGGATGCCGATCCTGTCACGCCATCCAGTTCCAGTGCGGCATCAATTACATCCAACCGATTGCCGGCAAATGTGATGCCGCTGACCATTGAAAACCGGCGCAACCGATCCCCCGCAACATCAGGTACAGGCAGGTCCAGCCAGGTCATCAATCGACGAAGATCGTCTGCGCGCAGGGTAATATTACCCTCCATGAACGGCTCATCGGCGAGGATATTTCCAAAACCGGCCAGTGAAAAATCAGTGGATCCGGGCAGAAGAAGCGAGAGTTCCTCCACGGTCAAAGAACCGCCTTCCAGGGCAGCGCGTAATTCCACGCTGCGCATCAAGGCCCCCCTGTAACGAACCCCGGACCCCGTCAGCCCCAGGGAAAGATCCCAATCCAGATCCCTTAATGCCTGGCGCCAGTCGGTCGATGGTTCTGTCTCGATTTGATCCGACGCGGTGTCGCCTGGTGATGAATTTACATCGTTCTGTGTTGTTTCATCGGGGTTAGTCGCTGGATCAAGGGAAGGGTCCAGAACCGCATCCAAATTGAGCCTGTTAAAACGAAGCAAAAGTTCCGCTGATCGACGATCACCGGCGGACAGTTTTGTAATCCGCAACCCGCCCTGCGCAGACCCGCCACTGCCATCGACCAACAGGTTTTCAAATGTGACATCTGATCCATCCAATTGGGCAATGAGGTCAGATGTCAGGGTAACGCTATCCGCCGCTGAAAACCCGCCCAGCCATTCCGGTTTAAACCAGCCATCGGCCCCCATCGGGTTTCGCACAGAAAGGTCGATCGAACCCGTCAGCGCCGCTGGACCGGTTTCTTCCCCATCCAAATTGACAGAGCCACTGAACGCCAGACGGGCCTTCTGTTGCTCTTCAACCAACCGGAAACTGATCGCCCCGCTTTCGCCCTGCCAAAATCGAACGGTACGAAAATCCAGCGCCATGGGAACACCATCAACCTGGATGCTGACATCCCCGGCAACACGACGGCCAATTCTGGGAATCTCAATCGTGCCCGTTATCTCTGTCAGGGCCGGTCCCGTCTGTTCACCATCAGCCAAAATCAGGACGCGTGCCCCTCGCACCTCCAGATTTTGGGTTTGAACCCGCGACCGAAATCCAGCTTCCTTCGGCGCTGTGGCACTGTCACTGTTCGCAAGACTGGCGGCCCCTGATTCAAGGGATCGGATAAGATCTGAAAACCCGTCAGGCGCCACGGCCAGATCTGGTTCGATCAAGGTAAGACGGGTAATCGTTGCCCTGCCCGTCAGCAGATCGGCCAATTTCAACCGAGCCCTGAGCCATCGTATGTTCAGCGCCTCGACGCCTGCGATGGGTTGGCCGGCCTCAATTGCCCCAATGCTGATTTCGGGCACCGGCAGCAAGGTGACGTCAATATTGCCCGAAATCGCAACGGGCACCCCTGTGACTTTGCGCAGCTCAGCAGCTATCGCGTCGCGATAGTTGTTCCAGTCAATAAAGGACGGCACAACGGCGATAGCCAAAAGGAACAGGGCCAACAGGGCGGTCAATCCCGCAAAAAGCCATTTCATGGACGAAAAACCCTGTCTTCAGTTCAGCGATAAGTGCAATGGCACCGTCTGCCACATTTTCGCGATAAGCACATGATATTGCAATCCGTGACAGTCAGCCTTCATGGCATTACCATCGGCTTTCCATGCAAAATCAGGATCCGAAATGGCCAATATCATAAATCTGAGGCGGGAAAAGCGTCGCAAAGCCCGTGAGGATCGCGAAAAACAGGCGGAGGCCAACCGTTTGGCCCATGGGAGGTCGAAACAGGAACGTCTCCAGACCTCTGCCAGGACAGAGAAGGAAACCCGTCAGTTGGACGGCCACAAGCGGGATCTGACATCCACGGTCACGCCGTTCAGTCCACCGCCGAAAGACGCCTGATCAGACGCTGAACATTTTACCCGGATTCATGATGTTGTCCGGATCAAATGCCTTCTTCACCATCCGCATATAGGCGACCGCGTCGCCATGCTCGGCAACCAGGAAATGCATCTTGCCGGCGCCAATTCCGTGTTCCCCGGTACAGGTGCCGCCCACGGCGATGGCCCGCTGGTTCAAGCGCTCCACCAAATCCTTGCAGGCTTTGAATTCCACCGCGTCGTCCGGATCATAGAGCAGAACGAGATGGAAATTCCCGTCGCCGACATGCCCGACAATCGGCGCTGTAAGGCCGGAGGTCCGGATATCTTCCTGTGTTTCCAGAATGGATTCCGCAAGGCGGGAGATTGGCACACAAACATCCGTCGCGATCCCTTTTTTGCCGGGCGCCAGCGCAAGTGCCGCGTAAAACGCATCATGGCGCGCCTGCCAGAGCTTGTTGCGCTCTTCTGCCTTCGCCGTCCATTGAAAGGCCGATCCCCCAAAATCGTCGGAAATCGCGCGGACAAGTTCCGCCTGTTCAGCGGCACCAGCCTCCGTCCCATGGAATTCAAAGAACAGCGTGTGCTTGCCTTCCAGCCCTTCCAGTTTGGAATAGTCGACACAGGCCGCCATCTGGACATCATCCAGCAATTCGATCCGGGCAACCGGAATGCCCATCTGGATCGTCAGAATGACCGTGTTCACCGCGGATTCCAGATCGTCATACTGGCAGATGGCAGAGGTCATTGCCTCCGGCATGCCATAAAGGCGCAACTGCACCTCCGTAATGATGCCGAGCGTCCCCTCGGATCCAACAAAAAGCCGGGTCAAGTCGTACCCTGCTGAGGATTTACGCGCCCTGCCGCCCGTCTGGATAATCCGGCCATCGGCCGTCACCACCGTCAGGCCCAACACATTTTCCCGCATCGTGCCGTAACGCACGGCATTCGTGCCAGATGCCCTGGTCGCCGTCATGCCACCCAAGGATGCATTGGCGCCCGGATCAATCGGAAAGAACAGGCCTGTATCCCGCAGATGCTCGTTCAACTGGACACGGGTCACACCCGCCTGAACGCGGCAATCGAGATCCTCCGGATTGACGGAGAGGATCTCGGACATTTGGGAGAGGTCGATACAAACGCCCCCCTCGACAGCGGCCACATGCCCCTCCAGCGACGTGCCGGTCCCGAAGGGAACGATGGGGACATTATGCATGGCGCAGACCTTAACCGCATCGGCCACTTCTTCCGTGCTGTGGGGAAAAATCACCAGATCCGGCGGCTGGGTTGGAAACCACCCTTCCCCATGACCGTGATGATCACGCACGGCCTCAGCCGTCGAGGCTCTATCCCCGAACAGCCGTTTCAGCGTCGCAATCGCGGGCTGCAAATCCTGTCCCTCGCGGGTTTCGCTCTTTTTCTGCGGATCAAGGGGCACAACAGCCATGACACTCTCCAGTCACTTCAATGCGGATGTTAATAGTTTACAGCACCACCTGGAATTTGTCGAAACAACCTGTTGTGACATAAGGAACCAGCGTCTTAATCCTTGCGCAGCCAGCCGCCCTTGACGGCGTCGTCGAGGATGACGTTGAGGCGTTCCCACAGGGCTTTCGAGCCTTTTTCGACCTGGTAGCAGACGGCGCGGGCCTTGTCGCGGGTGACGTTATAGTCCGCCCAGGTGCCGCCTTTAGAAACATGGTTGAGGACGACCGGTTGAAAGCGGTCCACGGATTTTGCGAACCGCGCATCGTCTGTTTCCGCCGCCTCGAATTCCCGCCAGAGAGCAAGCAGCTCTTGTCCCTGCTCATCCGGTAACAGACCAAAGATGCGTTGCGCCGCCTGATCTTCCTGTGCCGCTATATCAGCTTGGTCCGTATCACTTGCGTGGATCGGCACGTCGCCGACATCAATCTCAATAATATCGTGGAGGAGCAGCATTTTGATCACCCTGGCTATATCCACCGGACGGTCCGAATGGTCGGCCAGGATGAGAGCGAACATGGCCAGATGCCAGGAATGCTCCGCCGAGTTTTCAAGGCGCTTGGAGGTGGAGATCGGATTGGCCCGGATCACGGTTTTCAGGGCATCAATTTCCACCAGAAAATCCAGCTGTTTCGCCAAATCTTCCGGCGCGGTTTTCAGCCAGTCATCGGGCGCGGTGCCCTGTTCCATAAAGCGGCTCAATGGGCCTGTCCCGAACTGGCCCCCGAGGTGCCCTCTTCGAGGGCGGCCGCCGCATGGGCCTTGATCCGTTCCACCATGGCAACCAGGCCGTTCCGCCGGTTGGGGGAGAGGTGCTGGTCCAGGCCGATCCGCCCCATCACCGCAATCGCGTCGGTTTCCAGCACGTAGCGGGCCGGTTGCCCGTCAAACAGTTCCAGCAGGATGGCGATTAGGCCCTTGACGATGAACGCGTCGGAATTGGCCCGCAGGTAAAGACTGGGCGCGCCATCGTCACCAACACCCGTCTCACTCACCAACCAGACTTGCGACATGCAGCCCCGGACTTTATTCGCTTCAACCATCTCATCATCGGCCATCGGGGCCAGCTTCTTGCCCATGTCGATCACATAGGCATAGCGGTCCTCCCAATCATCGAAGAACTCAAAATTCTCCACCAACTCATCGACGGTCATGCTCATCAATCTTCACCCGCTCTCTGCATCACAGGCACAGGACATAGAGCCCCCGAACCGAACCGGCAAGGACTAAGCCCCTATTCCGCGGCTTCTGAAACCTCTGCTTGACCATAACCGCCGCCGCCAGGGGTTTCGACAACGCCGATATCGCCGGCTTTGAGGTGGCGGATGTCGGAGGACCCCATGATTTCGACGGTACCGTCCTGACGCTCGACCCAGGTGCGGCCGGGCGCGCCCGCCTCACCCCCGTCTACGCCATAGGGCGGGACGATTCGGTGGTTGGAAACGATGGTCAGGTCCATATCTTCCAGGAAGCGGATACGCCGTCTCGTGCCATTGCCGCCTGTGTGACGGCCTTTGCCGCCGGATCCCTGTCGGATCTCGAACGCCTCCAGGATAACGGGATAGCGGAATTCCAGAACCTCCGGGTCGGTCAACCGTGAGTTCGTCATATGGGTGTGTACGGCATCCGTCCCGTCAAAGGTCGGCCCCGCACCGGAACCACCACAAATCGTCTCGTAGCATTGATGCGTCTCATTGCCGTAGATGAAATTGTTCATCGTCCCCTGAGAGGCGGCCAACACGCCGAGCGCGCCATAAAGCGTATCGGTGGTTGCCTGAGAGGTCTCGACATTCCCAGCCAATACAGCAGAGGGGTATTGAGCACAGAGCAGGCAGTCATCCGGCAGGATAATGTCGAAAGGTTTCAGGCATCCCTCATTCATTGGAATATTGTCGTCCACCAATGTGCGGAAGACATAGAGGACCGCCGCACGACAAACCGACGAGGGTGCATTGAAGTTATTGGCCATCGCGCCGGATGTGCCGGAGAAGTCCAGCACAGCGGAGCGTTCAGCATGGTTGACGGTGATCTTCACCTTGATCACGCCACCGTTGTCGAGGTCATAGGAAAATTCCCCATCGCTCAACGCGCTGATCACGCGGCGCACTGATTCCTCGGCATTGTCCTGAACATGACCCATATAGGCATGGACGACATCCCAGCCGAAATGGGCAATCATCTTGTCCAATTCCTGGATGCCTTTTTCGTTTGCCGCCTGTTGGGCAATCATGTCGGCAATGTTTTTGTCGACATCGCGGGCCGGGTATTTCGCCCCTTCCAGGACGGACCGGATGGCTTCTTCCTTCCAGATGCCCTGATCCATCAGCTTCACATTGTCGATGAGAACACCTTCCTCATCGATATGGGAGGCGTCGGGCGGCGCAGAACCCGGCGTGCGCCCGCCGATATCCTCATGATGGCCGCGACTTGCGACGAAGAAACGGATGCTTTCCCCCGCCTCGTCAAAGACCGGGGTTACCACCGTCACATCGGGCAGATGGGTGCCGCCATTATAGGGATTGTTCAGCACGAAACTGTCGCCCTTGCGGATGGTCTTTTCCGGGGTTGAGCCATCATTGCTGCGCACGACGGCGCGGATGCTTTCCCCCATGGAACCCAGATGCACCGGCATATGCGGCGCATTGGCGATCAGGCTGCCCGTCTCGTCAAAAATCGCGCAGGAGAAGTCGAGCCTCTCCTTGATATTGACGGAATAGGACGTGTTCTGCAGACGGAATCCCATCTGCTCGGCAATCGACATGAAGAGGTTGTTGAAAACCTCCAGCATCACCGGGTCGCTGTCAGTGCCGATGGCCACATCCCGCTGCAGGGCAACCACGCGTTCCAGCACCAGATTGCCTGTGTCGGTATAGGTTGCCTCCCATCCCGGTTCCAAGACGGTCGTGCCAACCGGTTCGCGGATGATAGCGGGGCCCATAATCTGGTTTCCGGGCAGCAGGGTTTCACGGTCAAAGACGGGGGCCATATGCATGGCGCCAGCGGCATAAATCTCTACCTCAGCCAGAGGTTCGGGGCGTGCACCAGCCTTGCCACCGACCGGTTCATTACTCTTGGGCTGCGTACCGATGGTCTCAACCGCGACCGCCTCAACAATCAGCGGCTTGTCCGCCATCAAGAATCCGAATCTTGCACGATAAGCCGCCTCGAAATCAGTCTTCATGGCCGCCATATCACCAAACGGTACTTCCAGCGCGTTGTCAGACCCTTTGTAGCGCAGATGCACCCGGCGCAGGGTTGAGATGCGTTCGGGGGCAACATCCTGTTCCCGGATCTCCGCCTCGGCCGCAAGCGCCAGTTCGTCTAGCATCATTTCAAGCCGGGGCAGGATCTCTACCGTGTAATCATCTTCGACGGAACGTTCCCGCAAGGCCCGCACATCGGCCAACCCCATACCATAGGCAGAGAGCACCCCGGCAAAGGGGTGGAGGAGGACAGATTTCATGCCCAGCGTATCGGCGATGAGGCAGGCATGCTGCCCGCCAGCCCCGCCAAAGCTGACCAGGGTATAATCGGTCACATCATAGCCGCGCTGGACCGAGATCTTCTTGATCGCATTCGCCATGTTTTCGACGGCGACCTTCAGGAAACCGTCGGCGACCTCAACCGGGCTGCGGTCGTCGCCGGTCGCGTGGCTGATCTCTTTCGCAAGGGCCTCAAATTTCTTGACCACAACGTCACGGTCGAGCGGTTCATTCTGGTCCGGACCAAAGACCGGCGGGAAGAATTCCGGTTGCAGCTTGCCCAGCATGACATTGCAATCGGTCACGCAGAGCGGCCCGCCGCGACGGTAAGAGGCTGGCCCCGGATTGGCCCCGGCACTGTCCGGACCGACGCGATAACGCGCGCCATCAAAGTGACAGATCGAACCGCCACCAGCAGCCACCGTGTGGATCAGCATCATCGGTGCGCGCATCCGCACACCGGCAACCTGGGTTTCAAAGGCCCGCTCCATCACCCCGTCGTAATGGGCAACATCAGTTGAGGTGCCGCCCATATCGAAGGTGATCAGCTTTGTGAAACCGGCGCGCTCACTGGTCTGAACCGCGCCGACAATGCCGCCCGCCGGGCCAGACAGGATCGCGTCCTTACCCTGAAACTTTGAGCTATCGGTCAAACCGCCATTCGACTGCATGAATTGCAGGCGCACATCACCCAGCTCGCTTGCCACCTGATCCACATAGCGCAGCAGGATCGGCGACAGATAGGCATCGACAACCGTGGTGTCGCCACGACCAACAAGGCGCATCAAGGGGCTTGTCTCATGACTTGTCGAAATCTGGGTAAAGCCGATCTCGCGGGCAATATCCGCCATCCGCTTTTCGTTGTCGGTGTAACGATACCCATGGACACAAACAATCGCGACCGCGCGAACACCGTCATCATAGGCGGCCTGCAGTTTCGCCCGTGCTTCACCCTCATCCAGCGGGATCAGGGTATTGCCCTGAAAATCGACGCGCTCGGTCACTTCCTCCACCCGCTCGTAAAGCAGTTCGGGCAGAACGATATGCCGATCAAAAAGGTTGGGCCGCGCCTGATAGCCGATGCGCAATGCATCCCGGAAACCCTTTGTGATCAGCAACAGGGTGCGGTCGCCCTTGCGTTCCAGCAGCGCATTGGTGGCAACGGTTGTCCCCATCTTCACCGCATCGACACGGTGGCTCGGGATCGGCTCACCGGGTTTCAGATCCAGCAACTCGCGGATGCCTTGAACAGCCGCGTCCTTATACGCCTCCGGGTTTTCAGAGAGCAGTTTATGGGTGATCAAATCGCCTTCGGGTGTGCGGGCAACGATATCGGTAAACGTGCCACCACGGTCGACCCAGAACTGCCAGCCATCACCATTCACCGGGACCTGATCACTCATCATTCTCTCCTGTTCGGCAGCGACCTTGCGGAAAATTTCTCCTGCTCAGCCCAAAATTTCGGTGTTTCTTATATCACATCAGGGTTTTCAAACAAACGATTTATTGATAAATTATCAGTAAATCGAAGGAAAAAGCATGACCCGATCAAAGAAGAAATCCAGCCGCATCGTCTCCTCCTCCCATCTTGTATCGGAGGGGTCGGAGGCCTTGAGTTCTTTCGAATTCGGCCTGATCATCGCCAACAGCGCCTTTGAGCGCTGGATCGTGCGCTGCATGGCGGCGGCCGGTTACCCGGATCTGGGCGCGATGGATGTGCTGATCCTGCATTCCGTCAACCACCACGCCAGGCCGAAACGCATCGGCGATATCTGCCTCGTTCTCAATATTGAGGACACCCATGTGGCAACCTACTCACTGAAAAAACTCGCACGACTGGGCCTCGTCACCAGCGAGAAATCCGGGAAAGAGAACTTCTTCCGCACGACAGCGCAAGGCATTACCGCATGTAAGGATTATCGTGCCGTTCGCGAAACCTGCCTGATCGAAACGGTCAACACGCTGGGTGTCGACCTGGAAGAGGCAGACCGCCTCGCCGACCTCCTCCGCGCCCTATCCGGCCTCTACGATCAGGCCGCCAGGTCAGCAGCCGTTGTCTAAAGATCCATCGTGTGAAACCACATTTGAATAAACCGAATCCTTGATGTGTTTATCCGAGAAATTATTCTCAACGCACCAAGGCTTCAAAAATGTTTCGTTCCAAGACATTGATTAACAGTTCTTTGACCCTCTTTATCGTCCTGCTGCTCGGAGCCTGTGAATCAACAGATTCCGCAACAGACCAAAATCAACACATCACAGAACGCGTGGAATTGCGGGACTTATCGGTAGCCCCTCCTGGCAAACTGATCGCGGAATTCGACGCAATTGCGGCAGGTACTCACCCATTGCAGTGTCAGGGCACAAACTCGAACTCCATGCTGGCAAACGATGAAATTTCGAAACTGCTGCCTGGTTTTAAACCGGACCGAAATCCACCGGCGATTGGGGCCGTGAACTTTTGGGCAAAACAAAAGGATATCGCCACGAGACTGCAGTTTCTGTCCCTTCTCAACGAGAGAACACCAAACCTCGATCTCCTTTCTAAAGACAGGTACACACTTATGATACCTGGTGTTGGAAGCGCCTCAATGCCGACAACAGACGCACTTTGCACCGCTAGAGACAGGATGCTGAGCTATGTAAATCGAGTTTCCGTGTCAGATGATCGACGTCCGCTCCCTAACAGCGCCGATATAGAGTTCTCAGGTTCAAGCTGCATCCATTCCTCCGGTCTTTACACCATTACACATCGCAACTCCGCTTTTGAAATTCACACAACCGGCACAATCGCATTCTATGGGATAGCTGATAACGAAACTCTGGGCCTGATCCACCACGCCCCTGCGTTTGGTATTTTGATGGATAACCCTCCTTCTGGTAGGGCGCCCGAGGAAGATACCGTTATTCTGGCTGCTATCTTTGATGACGATGGATGGAAGTCCGACAGGACCCAGATCGGCAAAGACTGCTTTGTCAGCATCAAGTATTTCTAAACTGCATGCCCGTCACCCCAGGAACATCCTCAATACAACCACACTACCCGTACCGACCACGATCGCGGCGAGGACGGGGAAGCGGAGCGCGGTGAGGATTGTCAGGGCTGAGGCGATGACCTCTGCCGGGCCGGTGGTCAGCGCGTAGGGGGCAATGATTGCGGTCAGGATGGCGGGCGGCAATGCCTCCATCGCGGCGCGCAGGCGACCGCCGGGGTTGAAGCGTCGCATCACCGTATAACCGGTAATCCGGGTCAGCCAGGTGACGAGTGCCATGCCGAGGTTGGCAACGAGCGTGATGGGATCAAGGCTCATTATGTCGCCTCCCCCGCATCATCGACCGATGGTTTCCAGAGAAGGGCACCGGTCACGGTACCCGCAACACCCCCGATAAAGATGTACCAGACACCGGGGATAAACTCGCGGGTGATCAGGGCGGCAATAACACTGACAGCGATGACAGCGGTTTGTCGTTGCGCCTTCCAAAACCCGGTGACCAGCGCGATGAAGACAGCGGTAAATACAAAGTCAAAACCGAACCGGGCCGGGTCGCCGACCTGATTACCGATCACGGCCCCGACCAATGTCGCAAGGGGCCATTGAACATAGAAAGGCAGGGTCATTGCCATAATATAGGTGGGTGACAGGCCCTTGGTCTGGGCCCGCTTCAGGGCGACGGCCCAGCTTTCATCCGTATGGATTGAAACGAAATAGTATCGCTGCCACGGGCGCAAGGGTTCCAGATGGGGCACCAGGGCCGCCCCCATCAGAACATGGCGCAAGTTCACCAGCAATGTGGTCAGAACGATGGTCAGAACCGGCACGGGGTTGGACCAGATGTCCACCGCAATAAACTGAGCCGCCCCGGCATAGACTGTGGCAGACATCAGGACCGCCTCCAACGGGCTTAACCCCTTTTGCGCGGCGATGGATCCGAAGACCATGGCAAAGGGGATCGCCCCCGCGATCATCGGGGAAATATCGGTCAGCGCCGCGCGAATGTCGGCCGAAGGAGATTTCTGTGTCATGATGCGGTTATGTCAGAACCGTTTGGAAAGGTCTTGAAGATTTGTGCGCAAATCAAAGCCAGATCATGCAGCCAGGGAATCCCGGTATTGGCCAGGTGGTACACCCACCACAGATTTAAACGCACGGGTGAAATGCGCCTGATCGGCAAAGCCACATTCTACGGCAACTTCAGCGAGTGAACGTGACCCCTTACCAGCGCCCGCCAGCAATTGACGGGCCCGGCCAACCCGTCGGCAAAGCCGGAACGTGTTGGGGGTCACGCCAAGTTCCCGTTTGAACGCGCGTAACAAGTGAAAACGACTGACAGAGGCTTGATCGGCCAATTCGTTCAAGGTTACGTCGGCGACAAGGTCCTCCTCCAGCCTTTCGACCACCTTGCGCACCAAGCCGCCTTCACGACCGATCGGACGCAGTGTCGCTGTATGATCCGCCTGACGCAGGACGAGATTGGAGACCAGCCCGACCATCGCCTCTTCCGAAGAGAGTCGATCGGTGCCCCGCTTCAGGTTTTCATGCAAAGCCACGAATTCAGATGCCATTTGAGGGTCGTCAAAACCGGCATTCGTAAAGAATGGCAGATCGGACCCGGGCCCAATCACATCAGCCGCCAGATCCTGCATCAACCGTGTAGAGGGGTAAATCATCCGATAAACATAACCGTCTTCCCCCGGTACGCCGTCGTGAAGCACATCGGGGTTCAGGACCAGAACCGTGCCGGGCGTTCCATAGCTGGTTTCACCGCGAATGTTGAATACCTCTAACCCCTGCTCAATAACGCCGAACACATAAGTCTCGTGTACATGTGGCGTGAAGGTGTGGTTGAGAAACCGCGCGTGAAGGCATTCCAGATTGTCGTAACCCGGTTCGCGCCAGAACTGCGTCCGCTCCCCATCGGAAAGACCCGTGGAGCCCGCCAATACCGGAATCTCTTTTGTCGCTTCACTCATTCATGCCTCACAGATCGCACACAGCTAGCAAATTTACGACCTATACGGCCAGCCGTCTTGAATATTTGTGCGGTTCTGCATGCCTCTGCACCAAAAACTGTTTCTTAAATGAAGTGTTAACCTGTGATTGTGCACAGTGTAAAAGAGGATAATATATTCATAAATATGAATGCGGATGATTTGATGAACGGTTATATGCCCTGTGCCAACCCGGTCGTACAAACAGGCAGGATCCTGGGCCCAACACGCTGTCATGAAATCATCGACAGTTTGTCCGACAAAAGCCGCACATCCCGTTCGAAACGTGAAATCTCAAAAACCCTGCATAACGCCTTTCGGCTCTATTCGGAATGGAGTGCTGAACATTCCATTCGCGTCGGCGTCTGCGTCACCCGTTTCTCACGTGTTCTGGGCCATGCGGAGGATGATGCCGCAGGATTTGGACTGGCAGCGTGCCTGCATGACATCGGAAAACTCTCGGTACCGGTTCAACTTCTGAACAAGAACAGCGCTCTGAGCAGAGAGGAACGGGCGGTGGTCGCAGACCATGTCACAACAGGTGGCCAATGCTTCAACGGTCTCGACTACACCGACGACGAATTGACGCGGGATTTGATCCGTCACCATCACGAAAACTTTGACGGCAGCGGTTATCCGGATGGTTTGTCAGGGGCGGAGGTTTCAGAAGTGGTCCAGATCGCGAAGATCTGTGACTTCTTCGATGCCTGTCATTTTGACCGCCCTTACCGCAAGGGATTGTCTATCGCCGATACAGTCGCGCTGATGGACAAGAACGCGCATATGTTCAACCCGACCCTGCTGAAGACTTTCAAGAGCGATCTGCACCACATCCGAATTGCGACCGAAGACCTGACCGAGACCGCCCCTGCCGGCACCCGGACACCAGTCCCATCAAATGACACCGTAATCGCCGATATGCACTAAACCCTGTCGTTTTGCCGGTTTAGTATCGTCCCTCTACAGCCTGTACGAAAATCTCTGCATAGTCCAAGGCTTCGAGCCGGACAGGGTTCCCCAGAGCGCAATTATCACTGATCGCCATATCGCCGATCCTCTCCGACTGATCCGCGGGCACGGAAAGATCCGCAAGGGTATCAGGAATACCAAGCCGTTCCCGGAAACCGAGGATAAAATCCAAAACACCGCTATAATCCGGCCTTGGCAGGCCAAGCAGGCGTCCCAGCGGTTCCATCTTGTCGGCAATCGCCGCCTCGTTCCTTTTGAAGACATAGGGCAGCAAGACAGCGTTCGTCAGCCCGTGATGGGTGTCATAAAGTGCGCCGACAGAATGGGCGATTGCGTGCAAACCCCCCAACCCTTTCTGAAAGGCAACTGCCCCCATACTGGCCGCCGCCAGCATTTCTGCCCTGGCCTCTAGATTTGATCCGTCGTCATAGGCCGCGGGTAAGGCCCGCTGTATCATCGCCATACCGTTGAGCGCGATACCGTCGGCCATCGGATGGAAACTCGGGACACAATAGGCCTCAAGACAATGGGTGAAGGCATCCAGACCTGTGGCGGCCGTCATGGCGGGGGGCAATCCCAGGGTCAGTTCCGGGTCTGCGATCACTGTCTCCGGCATCAATTTCGGATGATAGAGTATCACCTTGCGGTCATGCGCCTCATCAACAATAACGGCGGACCGACCGACCTCGGAACCCGTACCCGCTGTTGTTGGAACAGCAATGATCGGTGGAATCGCCTCGGAATCCGCGCGTTTCCAGTTCCCCGGCTTTTCTTCAAAATCCCACAAGGGACGGGTTTGACCGCAAAGAAGGGCAATTGCCTTGCCCGCATCCAGGGCCGATCCGCCGCCCAGCGCAATCACACTGTTATGATCGTCAGAGCGATAAACCGCCACACCATCATCGACATTCTGACCAACCGGATTGCCCTTTACCGCCGCAAAAACCGTGCTCTGGAATCCCGCTTCCTTTAGATGGCCCTGCAAGACTGTGATCATTTCGTGATCCTTAAGACCCGCATCCGTCACAATCAGGGGAAACCGGCCGTTGACCGACTTCAAGGCCCGACCAATATCCGACAAACGTCCTGGGCCGGACAGGACCCGCGTCGGAAACCCCCATGTGCCCTTTAGTGATTTTGCCATCCCACGTGATTCCCTTGCTGCTGAAACACTAACGATCCGGAATCAAACAAAAATTCAGACCGCATTCCTATTTTATAAGTGTTGGTTTAAACTGCCATCCAGCATACAGTTCCGTCCCTTCAATCCGATTACAACACCGACCGCGGAAAAGAATTCGTGACCACAAAGGCAGCTATAGAGATATTCGGCGCCACAGGGGGCAACGGGCAATTGCATTCCCGGCAAACAGCGCTACATGAGGGTCCTCAGGCACACAAGGAAAGAACAAGAAATTGCTGACCGATATAGCGTTTTTGGTTGCAGGACTGCTTGTCCTGACATTTGGCGGTGATTTCGCCCTGCGGGGTGCCGTCGGTCTGGCCAAAAAACTGAACGTGTCGACGGCAATGATCGGCCTGACGGTCGTGGGCTTCGGAACCTCTGCCCCGGAATTGATGGTGACCCTGAGTGCCGCCCTCACTGACCGTCCGGACCTTGCCATCGGTAATGTGGTTGGCAGCAATATCGCCAATATCCTGCTGATCCTTGGTGTCGGCGGTATCATCACCACGATGACCTGCTCAGCCGGTGTGGTGAAGCGTGATGTCACAGCGACCCTGGTCGCGATTATCCTGCTGGTCGGGCTTTCCCTTTATGGAACAATAGAACGCTGGCATGGTGCGCTGATGCTGGCGGCGCTGATCGCCTATATCTTTTGGTCCTATGATATGGACAAGAAAGACATGGCCTCGGCCGAGTTGCATGAACGGGAAGCCGAAGAGACCGAAAACGTCCCTGAAACCACATTTGCCATCGGGATCGCCTTGTTGCTGGGCCTGATCGGCCTTGTCGGCGGTGCGCATCTTCTGGTCGACGGTGCGACCAATATTGCCCGCGCCTTTGGCGTGCCGGAAGCCATCATCGGTCTGACACTGGTCGCGATCGGCACATCCCTGCCGGAACTGGCGGCAACGATCGTCGCCGCTGTTCGCGGGCACTCAGACGTCGCGATCGGGAATGTGCTTGGATCCTGCCTTTTCAATATCCTTTCGATCCTGGGTATCACCGCAATGGTCGTGCCTTTGACCATTGCACCCGAAATTCAGCGGATCGACATCTGGGTGATGTTGGGGGCAACAGCTGTTTTGGTTGTCATGTTGTGGCGCAGCCAATGCCTCCGCAGGATCGAATCCGCCATCCTGCTCTTAGGGTATATCGCCTATATGGTGTTTATCGCCGCCCGTCTTGGTGTGATCTAGGACTGAAATGAGTTCCGCCCGACCCGACGTTCCCCGCATCATTGCCCATCGCGGTGCCAGTGGACATGCCCCTGAAAACACCATCGCGGCGTTTAAAGCGGCAAAAGAGCTGGGCGCTGGATGGGTCGAATTCGACTGTATGTTAAGCCTGGAAAAGCGGGTCATCCTGAACCACGACGAGACCCTGAAACGCACCGCTGGTGTGGACTCAAGGGCGGCGGACCTGGATTTGGGGGACCTCCTGCATCTCGACGTTGGATCCTGGTTCAGCCCGAAATTTGCCTTTGAAACCATCCCGACATTTCAGACAGCCATGAAAGCATTGGGGGAGCTGCAACTGGGCGCGAATGTCGAAATCAAACCAGCCAAGGGACAGGACGCGGAGACGGCAAGAGCTGTCATCACCGATATTCTGTGCCACTGGCCAAACGATGTTGCGGCACCGGTGATCTCTAGTTTTTCCAGAGAAGCGATGGAAGTGATTGCCCCGCTGCTCACCGACCGGCCAGATATCCAGCGCGCGATGCTGTGGGACTTCATTCCAGACGATTGGGAAGAGGAACTGGCTACGCTCGGCGCAACGGCCATTCACTGCGACGCAGATCATCTGGATAAGGAAAAGGCGCGCCAGGTGATCGACACAGGCACGCCTCTTAGATGTTTTACGGTTAATGATCCAGAGATCGGGAAGCGGCTATTCGACTGGGGGGTTGGCAGTCTTTTTACCGACTATCCCGACCGCTTTATCTAAAACCAGAGATCCAGATCCCCTTAGCTGCGATCGTCATCATCGTCATCGTCGTCACGATCAAAGAACTTCCGACGGCGGTCGTCCTTGTTGATTACGCCATCATCATTGCGATCCATGCGTGACATCATTTTTGAGACCATTTCGTCCAGCTCGACCTGGGTGACCTGACCATCGCCATCATCATCCAGACGCTGGAACGCGTCCACCATGCGGGTACGTGTCATATCCATCCAGACCGACTCAAACTCGGAGAGGTTAACCGCCTTGTCGGAATCAACATCCGCCGCCGCCAGTTTCTGGCCGGTAACCTGATCAATTTCCGCGCGCGTAATTGAGCCATCCTTGTCGGCATCAAAGGTCTTCAGCAGCATTTCGGCCTGGGCACGTCGACCATGTTTGCCACCCTCGAAATACTTCGCCTTTTCCCAGCCGTCCGCATGCGCGCCACCGATCAGGACTGCAGAGCCGATCCCGACCGCACCGCCGACAACCAGCATCGCCCAGAACATGCCTTTACGGCCCCGGCGTTTACCTGGAAACACGGTCTTGCCTTGAGCGCTGTTCGAGCTGTCGTTGTTGGTGTTGTTGTCAGTCATGATTTCATCCTTTGTCTAGCTTCGTTTGTATCTGTCTAACCGGCGGTGAAGGATCTTCATCAACCGGTCACACAGGCACTTAACAGCAAAGATGTAACCAAGGTTTGTCTACAAAACGGGAAAAGTGTCACCGTTTGTCGCGGTTTCAGGGCCTGATACACTTTGTTACATTTATCTCGTCGCCTGGGTGCAATCGTCCTTTTATGATGCTATCCAACACGCTGTTCATACCGTTTGGAACACACGCCATGGCAGAGCCAAATCAAAGCCCCCGCATTCTGGTCGTCGATGACACCAGCGACATTCGGGAATTGACGGGCAAATATCTTACCCGCAATGGATATCGTTGCGCTCTGGCCTCGAGCGCCGCGGAGGCCCGCAAAACACTGGGTACGGAAACGGTCGATCTCGTCCTTCTGGACATCATGATGCCAGGCGAAGACGGGCTCTCACTCTGTCGACATATCCGGGAGACACGGAACATTCCTGTAATTCTGGTAACGGCGCTTGGCGAAGATACCGACCGGATTATCGGTCTGGAGGTCGGCGCAGATGATTATGTTGCGAAACCATTCAATCCCCGTGAATTGCTGGCCCGGGTCAAAGCGGTGTTGCGACGGACAAACGCTCTGCCGCCCGATACCCAGCCACAGCATAGCGAGGGCACCATCCGTTTCGGCGACTGGACCTTTGACCCGGTGCGTCGGGAATTGACCGGCGCCGATGGGATCGCCCTTTCACTCAGCAGCGGTGAGTATAAAATGCTGCAAGTCTTCCTTGCCCATCCGGGTGCCGTGCTTAGCCGCGATCGCCTGTTGGACCTGACGCAGGGGCGTGACGCGGCGCCCTTTGACCGCGCCATCGACAATCAGGTCAGTCGCCTGCGCCGCAAGATCGAAGAGGATCCTAAAAACCCGACCTTGATCAAAACGGTCTGGGGCGGGGGTTATGTGTTCTCCGCCAAGCTCGAAAACCCGGCATGAAGCTGCTCGGGGTCTGCAAGCGACTGATCGGTAAAATAGCGATGCCCCGCAGTCTCAGCGGCCGGCTCGTCGCTCTGATTTTGCTCGCTTTGTTGATCTCGCATCTTTTCAGCCTGTTCATCGCCTTCGATGAAAGACGGGTTGCCTTTCGAGCTGAGGCGCGGGCAAGGGCGGTGGATCAGATCGCCGCTGTCATGCGCCTGATAGAGCAGTCACCGCCAGGGCTTCACCGCAACATTTTACGCGCCGCATCCTCGCCTACTTTACGGTTCCGGATGGCCCCTGTCCCTTCCATTGAACAAAGAGAGATAGACTCTCGTCTGGAGCGGTACTTCAGATCCGGCCTTGCCCAACGGCTTGGCAAGCCGGAAGACGCCGTCCTGCTGGCGTTCCGGGGGAATTGGCAACATGAGCGGGCCTGGCTCAGTCGCGACTGGCTGGACCCCAACCCGGTTCAACCATCTCCCAAACGCGAAGATCTGCCCTGGTGGCACGATGAGGAGGACGACGACGATGACGACGATGATGATCGACATCACTGGGATGACGATCGCCGGTTTGCCAAGGGGCAATCCATCGGCTTGAGGGCCAGCATACAATTGCGGCAAGGGGGGTGGCTGGAAGCAGCATCCGTTATCCGCGATCGTGATCGCCCGTGGGGCCTGCCTGCCCTGGCGTCCTTAATCGTATCCGGCAGTCTGGTGGTATTGATTGTGATCTGGCTGGTGCGTCGATCCATGCGCCCGCTCAAACAATTGACTGCCGCCGCCGATGCCCTGGGCAGGGGCGAAGTGATACAGGAGATCAGGCCCGATGGCCCCGACGACATTGCCCAATTGATCCGCAGCTTCAACCAGATGCAGGAAAGGCTGGACCGGTTTGTGCGCGACCGGTCGCAGATGCTGGCAATGATGTCCCATGACCTTCGGACACCGATCACCAGCTTACGCCTGAGGGCCGAGATGCTGGATGATCTGGACGCGAGGGACCGGATCCTCGAGACCCTTGATGAGTTGCAGCAAATGTCTGAAGAGGTCCTGGCCTTTATGCGATCGGAGGCTCAATCTGAAGAGACGCGCGAGATCGACTTGAGCAGCATGATCGATGCGGTAGTCGGTGATTTTGAGGATCAGGGTGCGCAGGTCGCCGCAGACCTGCCGGACCGCCTGCCCTTCCGGTGCCGCCCTACCGCTTTGAAACGCGCCCTGTGCAACATCGTCGACAATGCTCTGCAATACGGCTCATCAGCCGAAGTTCGGATCGTGCGAGAAGATGACGCCGTGATCATTACTGTTCTGGACACAGGACCGGGGATGAAACCGGAGGATATGAAACGGGCCTTTGACCCCTTCATTCGCCTCGAAGACTCCCGCAACCGGACAACCGGTGGCACAGGATTAGGGCTTTCAATCACCCGATCCATCATCAACGCCCATGGCGGCGAAATCACTCTGGCCAATCGGGAAAGCGGCGGCCTCTGCGTCACCATCCGCCTTCCCATGTGAACGTTGCGGCCCCCTAGATTCCCTGAAAATTTGGCCGGCGCTTGTTGAGGAATGCGTCCAGGCCTTCCTTGCCATCGGGACTGCCCAGACTATCGGCGATCGCACGGCTTTCGTTTTCCATCTGGGTTTCCAAGGAGTTCCAGGTGCCCTCGAGAATAAGACGTTTCGCACGACCATAGGCAGCGGTCGCGCCCTGTGCGATTTCAGCCGCCATCGTGTTGACGGTCTCGCTCAGTTGTTCCGCAGGAACCACGCGATTGATCAACCCCCATTCTTCCGCTTCCGCCGCTGTCAAAACCCGGTTCGTCAACGCCAGGTCCATTGCCCGGCGTAACCCGACCATGCGGGAGAGAAAGAAAGATGAGCTCCCATCCGGGGACAGCCCCGCCCGGGTATAGGCCATGGTGAAGCTGGCTTTTTCAGACGCGATAACCAGATCGCAACCACAAACCATGCTGAACCCGCCACCGGCGGCAACACCGGCGACTTCAGCGATAACCGGCGCATTGCCCCTGGCCAGTCGGGAGACGGCCGCATGCAGGTTGGTGGTCATCGCCTTGACCAGTTGCGGGCCGCGGTCGCCCGCTTCCTTGAACGCCTGCAAATCACCCCCGGCGCAAAAGAAGCGATCCCCGGCGGCGCGCAATATAACGCAGCGCACATCAGGGTCATGATCGAGGTCGATTGAGACCTGCATCATTTCCTGGGTCATAAGCAGGTCGAGGGCATTTGCAGCCTCGGGCCGGTTCAGGGTAACTGTCGCAATACCTGCCTGAATTTCCAGAGTTATTGTCTGATATTGCATTGCCTTATTCTCCCCATAGATACCGGTTTTAGTTGGCTGAAAAATCACGTTAGTATCCGAACGCGGTTTCTGTCTGGAGTCAAACAGCCACGCCGTTCCGCACTGAACTAAGCGAGAGGCCGCATAGCCCATGACACAATCCGCCGGAGTTGCCGCACCGTCCCAACAAGATGACGATGACTCAGGAACGCTGGCCGCCCTGCACGATGCAGAGGTGCGTGGACTGAAAATTGCCTTGATGGGACGAACAGCCGTGCTGGTCCCGATCGTTTTGATCATCGCTATCGTTGGACGCCCCCCGGCCAGCACCATCTGGGCTTTCATCACGCTGTTCTTTGTTGTCGAAGGCTTGTTCTATTTCTATTCGATAGGTAAGCCGTGGGAACGGCGCTGGCACAAATACGCTTTCTTCACGCTCGACTGTATCGCAGTCATGGTTGCGCTCTATTTCTCGCAATCCATCCAGTCATATTCACCGCCAAAAATCATGGTGTTTCGCGCCTATGGGCCGGAAATTTACTACATGCTGGTCGGAACGGCGGCTCTTGCGCTGTCGCCCCGTCTGGTGTTGGCCACAGGTTTGGCGGGGGCCCTCAGCTGGCTGGGCCTTTTCCTGATTATATCGAGTGAGATGGAACAGACACTAACGTGGGGTGACCTGCCACTAGATGCGACAACGGCTGACTACATGGCCCTGATCCTGAACCCGGACTTTGTGGCGACCGGCAATCGCTGGGTCGAAGCCTCCGGGATAATGCTGTCGGCCCTGCTGCTTTCTTTTGCGGTTTCACGGGCGCGACGCATTGTACTGGATAGGGCGCGCGTGGAACGGGCGAAAAACCGGATCGAAGGTATCTTCGGTCAGTATGTTCCAGCCGAGATTGTTTCCGGCATGCTGGACGGCGACGGTGCGGTGCGTCCGGTCCGGCGTGAGGCAACCCTGCTTTATCTCGATGTCGAACAATTCACCTCGCTCACCGAAAGACGTACGCCGGAAGATGTCGTCGATATTTTAAGCGGCTTCTTTGATCTGGTATCCCGGATATTCTCAAGCCACGGTGGCACCGTTATTAACCTGAATGGCGATGCCGTCGTGGCGGCTTTCAACCTGCCGGTGGATCGACCGGACCACGCGGATGCGGCACTCACCGCTGCCCGTGAACTTGTCCAGGCCCTTCGAACAGAAACTTTTGAGGGCGAGCATCTGGAAATCAGGGTCGGCATCAGTACGGGAGAGGTCGCCGCCGGCACGGTAGGCGGCACAGGGCGTCAGACCTATACAGTCCATGGAGATCCGATCAACCTTGCGTCCCGCCTTGAGGCAATGAACAAGGATCATGATACAAGGATCCTGTTCTCTGGCAGCACCGCAGATCAGCTCAAAGCGACCTGGTCACTCAATGAGATCGGCGAACTCACGGTCCGGGGTAAAAAACAGGCGGTGAAAGTCTATACGCTCAAGGATCTATAGACTGCCCTCACCCTTTGTCTCAACGACACCGACACGGATCTCGGTCCCCGGTATCTGGGATAACCCCCAATCGGCAATCGCATTGAGCACCGGGTAGAGTGCCCGTCCCTTTTCCGTCAATTGATAGGCCGGACGGCGCGCGCTCCCCTTCTCCAGATTCTTCTCAATAATGCCCGCCTGTTCCAGGTCGCGCAGGCGGGACGCCAGAATATTGGTGGCGATCCCCTCGGGCGAAGCCATGAATTCGCGGTAAAGCGTCTTTCCGGCAAACATATCCCGCACAATCAGCAAGGACCATTTGTCCCCGATCAGATCGAGCGAGTTTGATACGGGACATGTTGATTTCTCTCGGTGTCCAGCCATTTCATCCCCCTCCTTTGTCCATATCAAAATAGCAGAAATATATTTTGCTTGCAAATTGCAAGTTTTGAAACTCGAGAGGAACTTCGAATGAAATCAGTCTTGGCCGCGATCGCTCTGTTCACGCTCTCTGCCTGCGCGTCTGTGTCCGAACGGATTGCCGATGCCCAACCATATTCAGACATGATAAATTGGCCCGACGAGTACCTGCCGGAAGACGCCGATTTTTACGTCCATAACAAAATCGAAATCGACGCCGAGCCAGAGGTGATCTGGCAAATTCTGATCAATGCGGAAAACTGGCCGGACTGGTATCGGGGCGCTTTCGATGTCGCCATTACGAACAGCCCCTCACCGGTCCTCTTGTCCGACAGCGTCTTCACCTGGAACACGATGGGCCTCGACTTCACCTCCGTAATTACAGAGTTCGACGCGCCCTATCGCCTCAGCTGGGTCAGCGAGCGCAGCTTCATCAAGGGCTACCATGCCTGGCTAATCATTCCGGGGGAAAATGGCGCCACCCTGCTCGTCACCGATGAATCCCAGACCGGCTTCTTCGCCCATCTGCAAAGCATCTTCCAGAAAGACAAACTGAGGGACCTGCATGACGAATGGCTGCTCCAGATCAAAAGAAAGGCAGAAGCATGAGAAACTCGAGCTATCGAAAACTGGCAGCGTATAGTGTCCTGATCAGCGTTTTCGTCTTTTTGACGGCCTTCAGCGATCTGATCATTTCAACGCCGTATAAACAGATCACATCCTCAACAGCGGCGGATGAATATCTTGTTGTTGTCACCTATGCCGAATACCAGACCGAAGACGGCGCGGACTCCCGATTTGCAGACCTCGTCGGCGAGGTGAGAGCCTCCCTTGAGGCAGATACAAAGGTGCATGGTTATTCCATACGCCGCGACCTGTTCAGCAATCGCGCCTGGACCTATACTATCTGGGAAACACGGTCCGACATGGAACAGTTCAAATTTGCCAGCCCCCACGCTTTGGCCATGGGTGAGGCACCCCAGGTCCTCGAAACCGCCAGCTTTGCGCAGACTGTGATAAGCACTGATGCCCTACCATTCGACTGGGATCAGGCACTCATCCTCGTCCAAGAAGAAGGCCGGAGTTACGACTTTTGAGAAAAAGCCCAAACTGCCGAAAATCTTGCTCTTCACATTTCTTCAGTCTTGATACACACGAATACTTCTTGTTGCTCCTCATCATACAAGACGGATGCACGCCCCAAAGCGTCCGGATATTCTGCTTCAATTCTAAGGTTCCACAACGTGGCAAGACGGTTTGCAAATTGCATGGCATTCTGAACGCTCATATTCTCGAAAATATAGGTAATTTCGTACAGGTTGAGCCAGTACTGAACCTCACTAAAGGATCTCAGCCGTTGAAACTTCGCATCATATTCTGCCTGATCAAAGGTCGCGGCCAGATAGACATGGCCTTCCACAATTCGAAACGTCGGCGAAAATAACTCCAAAAATTTTAGGCAAAAATCCTCATGGAGTTCTGCGTCATCCGTCTTGTCCTTCAAATAAAGCAGAAAATTCAGATCTGGACCCTCTGAATTCTTGAGGTAATCAGAAAAAGAACTACTGGCTAACTTTGACATTGCTTCTTACTCCTTGGGAATTTCATCTTCAAACGGTTCACGAATCTTTTTGTAGGAATGGAGTACACCTTCCCGCGACCTGCTACCAAAAACTTTCACATTTGGGCGCGGAGTATTTCCGTGTGGTTTGCCGGAGCCTCTATACTGGAACCCGGAACCGTCGCCCCAATGCACCGTGTATTGACCATCCCGACCGGGCTTCTCAATGATCTTGTGCGGTTTTCCCGCAGCATCAGGATGCGGTCCGGGAGGCTTGTTCCGCGATTTCTTCCCATGCGCGGAAAAGGAAGGCAGCTCCCCCAGAATGGAACCATAATTGTCTGGCGGCGTTTGGCGAAAGTCCCTGTCGCCCGTTGACGGTGGTTGATTGTTGTCTTCTTCTGGTTTCTCAGGATCTTCATTTTGGTCTTCATCCTGTACCGGTTTTTCCTCAGCCGGTCCCAAAGGCTCATCGCTGGGCGGGTCGTTCTTTTTAAATCTTTCGCCATCGCTCTGAATTTCTGACGGATCCGGCGCGACCTTGCTGTTATGACCTATTCCGGGGTTGGGACCCCTCTCATCCTCCCCGGTTTCTTCGTGTAAATCGTGGTCCGGCACAATCGGTGCGTCCGGCTTTCTTGAGACAGAACCGCCGCCTCCCCCAACACCAAAACCTTCGCCCGGCAATGGCAATTGGCCGGGCAAGGGCGCGTTCCAGCCCGGACGCCTGCTTGCCGCTGCAACCTGGACACTGGTTGGATTCCACAGAGTCTCACCACCCAAAGGTCCCGTTGATGAGTCTTTCAAAGACGGTTGAACAGAACCCTTCTTCTGCGCCACAGTCGGTTCAGCAGAGAGTTCATTTTTCCAGGCATGAAGCCCACCCCATTGTGGTGTTGTTTCTCCATATAGAACCCTTGCACGTCTGGTCGCTTCAGGGTTGGGATCCAGGGGGGAAGTGGTCGCTGTTGACCTTTGATTATGGCTGGCAATCCGTCCAGGGCTTGATTGCGTCCCAGGTTCCCGGTTTGTGATCGTATCGTCGAACTCCGAAATCGGGATCAGTGGCGTGCGGTAATACCTACGTCAGTTTCGGGCCCTATTCGGGTCCCTAATGGCAGAAATTGACACGAATTAATCCTTTTAAAATCAAATGTGATAAATTGACGGCACTATGAATATAGAAATAAAAACCACTATACCCCCAAATTACAGATTTGTCAAGAATTAAATTCCATATTGGAGAATCGGTAACAACGGCAAACTCTCAACTGGCCCAAGTTCATTGGAAATACAGACAGGCATTGCGCTGAACAGATGCGTTGAAGTCGCCCGCGTCAGAAGCGTCACAGGATAGGTCTTTATGAGTGCAAATTGCTCAATACGTGTCGTCGAGGGCGGCTTCGTCTTCGATATCGGCCAGATCCTGGTCTTCAAAGCCGTCGGCAGGAACGGAGACACCGGCATTGCGGCGTTCGGCCCGGGGGGTGCGGCCAAACATGTCGCGATAGCATTTGGAGAAATGTGAGGCAGAGGTAAAGCCGCTGGCAAAGGCGACCTCGGTGACCGGCATGGTCGTCTGGGTGAGCAGCGTGCGCGCCCGGTTGAGCCGCAGTTTCAGATAGTAACGCGCCGGGCTGGTATTCAGATAGCGCCGGAACAAGCGCTCCAGCTGACGACGGCTGAGGCCGACACGATCGGCAATCTCGTCACGGGTCAGGGCCTCTTCCGTATGTTTTTCCATCTCACTGATGGCCCGGATCAGTTTTGGATGCGAGATCCGCAACCGCGCCTGAAGCGGCAGGCGCTGATCGTCATGCCCTTCCCGGATCCGTTCATGCATAAACTGTTCGGAGACGGAGGCCGCGACATCACCGCCCACCAGATGGCTGATCTCGCGCAGCATCATGTCGAGACCTGCAACACCACCAGCGCAGGTGAAGCGGTCTCGATCAATCTCATAAAGTTCTGCGCGAACATCCAGATCGGGAAATTCCTCTGCAAAACTGTCCAGGCTGTGCCAGTGAATGGTGCAGCGATGGCCGCCCAAGAGACCGGCCCGCGCCAGAATATGAGAGGCCGTACAGATCGCGCCCAGATGCGCACCTTCCCGCGCCCAGCGCCGCAACCAGCCGAGCGTCGGACTGTCATTAAAGAGATGTGCGTCCAATCCGGAGCACACAATGACATTAGACGGTCGCACAAGATCGGCCATGGCGGCGGACACGCCAACCGAAATACCGTTTGACGAAATGACAGACTGGCCATCGCGACTGATCGTTTCCCACTCAAACAGGGTCTTGCCCGTTAACCAGTTGGCGAGCCTCATCGGCTCCAGCACGCTGGTAAAGGCAATCATTGAGAAATTGGGGATCAGCAACAGCTTTACCCGGATGGGTTCATCCATACCTGACCGTTTGAATACCGGCTTGCTGAAACTCTCCGAAACCATCTGCGGTTTACCCTCGCCCTGACCTTTAACACCGGACGCAGATCCAGCACAAAGAGCCTCTTTTTCACCGCCCATCTGCGCGGGCTGCCGTCGCAAATTGCCGCACCCAGGAACTGATTTTGGGGCGTTCTGTCCAATGCTTTCCGCGGCACCGACTGTCAAGCGATTGTTTCCATTCTCTGCCCAGATTCAGGACAGAAATCGGCCATCATACCGCGCTCGACATTATGATACCCTCCAAACACCTGATTGACAGTCAAAAAACAGCGATCTCGCGTCATCCGCTCATGTCGCCGCCTCACACATTCCTGTCGCTGGATTGGCAGGGAAACGGGTCGCAATTTTCTATGCAGGATGCGGGGCGTGCTTTCCCGTCAAATTATCGGCGTGAACTGGTTATGGATCGGGACCGAATGTCCCGCTTGATCCGTGGCTGTCTGTCATGCAGGAAGATGGCGGTTTTTACCCCCAGTTCGGCGGTTTGTGGAGTAAGTGATGAAGAAATATTCGATCTTCAGCCTGATGCGGAATGCTGGCACCTATCATCAGGACTGGCAGCGCGCCTGGCGTAGTCCGGAACCGCAACCGGAATACGATGTCATTATCGTAGGCGGTGGCGGCCATGGGCTGGCGACCGCGTATTATCTGGCCAAGGAATGCGGCGTCTCGCGCGTTGCTGTGATTGAAAAGGGCTGGATTGGCGGTGGCAACACCGGCCGAAACACAACCATCGTACGCTCCAACTATCTGCTGGACGAAAGTGCGGGTATCTATGAGCACTCCGTCAAACTCTGGGAAGGGTTGAGCCAGGAACTGAACTTTAACGTGATGTTCTCTCAACGCGGCCTGTTACATCTGGCCCATAACGTCCACGACATGCAGGAAATCGGTCGCCGCGGTCATGCCATCTGGCTGAACGGCATCGACAGTGAGTTTCTGAACCCTGATCAGGTGAAAGAGATGGTGCCGCTGATCAACATCAATTGCCGCTATCCTGTTTTGGGGGCGCTTCTGCAGCGGCGCGGCGGGACGGCCCGCCATGATGCGGTCGCCTGGGGTTATGCCCGTGCCGCAGACTCACACGGGGTCGATATCATCCAGAATTGCGAGGTCAAAGGCTTCAAGATTGAAGGCGGCAAGGTTCTGGGCGTCGAGACCTCTAAAGGCTTTATCGGTGCCAAGAAGGTCGGCGTCGTTACTGCGGGTCATTCCAGCGTTATGGCCGAAATGGCCGGTTTCCGTATGCCGCTTGAATCCGTGCCGCTTCAGGCCATGGTGTCAGAGCCGGTGAAACCCTGCATCGACACCGTCATCATGTCCAACGCGGTCCATGTATATGTCAGCCAGTCTGACAAGGGCGAGCTTGTCGTTGGTGCCGGTTCGGATGCCTATATCTCTTACGCGCAGCGCGGTGGGTTCGATATGATGGAACATATTATGAGCCCGCTGGTCGAACTGTTCCCGTTCGTCTCCAGACTGCGCATGCTGCGGCAATGGGGCGGCATCGTCGATGTGACCATCGACCGGTCGCCCATCCTGTCTAAGACACCGGTGGATAATCTGTATTTCAACTGCGGCTGGGGCACCGGCGGCTTTAAATGCACACCGGGATCCGGTCACGTCTTTGCCCATTCCATCGCCAATGGGGAAATGCACCCGGTCGCCGCGCCATTTTCCATCGACCGTTTCCATTCCGGTGCCCTGATCGACGAAGCGGCCGCCGCCGCCGTCGCCCACTGATCCACGACCAGACCTGCAGGAGAACTCTTAAATGCTGCTAATAAAATGTCCCTGGTGTGGTGAACGGGAATCGATCGAGTTCCATTGCCATGGAGAGGCGCATATCGCGCGCCCGGAAGATCCGGCATCGCTGAGTGATGAAGAATGGGGTGATTACATCTTCTTCCGCAAGAACCCCAAAGGCGTGCATTACGAACGCTGGACGCATGATGCCGGATGTCGGCGGTGGTTTAATGCCGTTCGGAACACCGTCACTGACGAGTTCCTCGCGACCTATAAACCGGGTGATCCGATCCCCGATGTTTCCGATGCTGTGAAACAAGGAAAATCATAACCATGGCTCAGAACAACCGCCTTTCCCAAGGGGGCCGCGTCAATCGCGGTGCCGAGATTTCCTTCCGCTTCAACGGTAAATGGCTCACAGGCTATGAAGGCGACACGCTTGCCTCCGCCCTGTTGGCCAATGGCATTTCCCTTGTTGGACGAAGTTTCAAATACCACCGCCCGCGCGGCATCATGACCGCCGGTTCCGAGGAACCAAACGCATTGATACAGCTGGGCGAAGGGGCCCGCACCGAACCGAATATCCGCGCCACCCAGGTTGAACTGTTCGACGGCCTTGTCGCCGAAAGCCAGAACTGCTGGCCCAGCGTCAGGTTCGATGTAGGCGCGATCAATTCGGTCGTTTCGAAGTATCTGCCAGCCGGTTTCTACTACAAAACCTTCATGTGGCCAGCCTCCCTCTGGATGACCTATGAACATGCGATCCGCAAAGCCGCCGGTCTGGGAAAGGCACCTGTAGAAAACGATCCCGATCTCTACGCCCAGCACCATCAGCATTGTGATGTCCTGATCGCCGGTGGCGGGCCTGCCGGACTGGCCGCCGCGCTGAGTGCTGGCAAGTCCGGTGCAAGGGTTATCCTGGCGGATGAACAGAATGAGTTTGGCGGTTGGTTGTTGACCGATGACAGCGCGATCAACGGCGCCGATCCAATGAATTGGGTTGCCGAAACGCTGGAAGCATTGGCCGCGATGGACAACGTGACCCAACTGCCGCGCACAACCATCACCGGGTACTTCGACCACAACTTCATCACCGCCTGCGAACGCGTGACCGATCATCTGGGCCCGCAGGTGGACAGTGATGTTCCACGCCAGCGGTTCTGGAAGATCCGTGCAAAACAGGTTGTCTTGGCACAAGGGTCCATCGAACGGCCACTGGTCTTCGCTGACAATGATCGTCCTGGCGTCATGCTGGCCAGCGCGCTTCGCACCTATCTGCGCCGCTATGGCGTGTTGCCCGCGCGGGAAATCACGGTCTCCACGAACAATGACACGGCCTATCAAACAGCGCTGGATGCGCATGCGGCAGGCGCGATTGTCACGATTGTCGACCTGCGCCCTGATCCGAAGAGCTCGCTTGTAACCACCGCTGAAGAAGCGGGCATCACCATTTACAAGGGAAGCGGCATTGCAGGCATCCACGGATCGAAATCGATCCATGGGGTTGAGATTGCCAAATTGAGTGAGGACGGAAAATCCCTGACAGAAACACCGCTGGTCCTTTCCAGCGGATTGGTTGCGATGTCGAGTGGCTGGAACCCGACGGTTCATCTGTTCAGCCAGTCGCGCGGCAAACTGAAGTACCGTGAAGATCTGGCCAGTTTCGTCCCGGATCACACACCTCAAAATGCCCGCTCCGCCGGGGCCTGTAATGGCAGTTACGCACTGGCAGATTGTCTGGAAGAGGGATTTGCAGCGGGTGCTGATGCAGCGACAGCCGCCGGTTTTGAAGCCGGTGACACCTTGGCAACACCAAGTATAACGGAACACCCCGCTGGTGAGATGCGCCTGCTCTGGACGGTGCCGACAACGCATCCGCTGGGCCAGGGGAAACGGAAACACTTCATCGATCATCAGAACGATGTGACCGCCGCCGATGTTCATCTGGCAGCCCGTGAAGGATATCTTTCGGTCGAACATCTGAAGCGTTACACAACAACGGGAATGGGCACGGATCAAGGCAAGACATCAAACATCAACGCACTTGCCATCATGTCTGAAATTCGCGCAGCCGATATTCCGGCTGTAGGAACAACAACCTTCCGCCCGCCCTACACACCGGTTGGTCTGGGTACGATTGCCGGTCAAGGCGTCAAAGATCTCTTTGAACCGGAACGCGGAACTCCGATGCATTCCTGGCATGTTGAGGCGGGCGCGGTTTTTGAAGATGTCGGCGACTGGAAACGCGCCCGTTACTATCCGGTCACGCCGGAGGAGACGATGGATCAGGCGGTTCGCCGCGAATGCCTGCAGGCCCGCGAGACCGTCGGCATTATGGATGCCTCGACGCTCGGCAAGATCGACATTCAGGGTAAAGATGCCACACGCCTTTTGAACATGGTCTATACCAATGCCTGGGACAGCCTGAAACCGGGGCGCGCGCGCTATGGTTTGATGCTGAACGAGCATGGCATGGTGTTTGATGACGGGGTCACAACCTGTCTGGGTGAAAACCACTATCACATGACGACGACGACAGGTGGTGCAGCCCGTGTTCTGAACTGGCTGGAAGAATGGCTGCAGACCGAATGGCCGGAATGGGAGGTCTATTGCACCTCTGTCACCGAACAATGGGCCGTTGCCACGCTTTCAGGTCCGAAGGCCCGCGATGTTTTAGAGGCTGTTGCCCCGACACTCGCCCTCGACCCGCAAACCTTCCCTTTCATGGCGATGCAGGAAGGCAAGGTAGCCGGCATTGACGCCCGTGTCTTCCGTATCAGTTTCACCGGGGATCTTTCCTATGAGATCAATGTGCCGGCCCGCCATGGCCTGGCCATGTGGGAAGCGCTTACCGAAGCAGGCAAGGCGTTTGACATGGTCCCCTATGGCACGGAAACGATGCATGTCCTGCGCGCCGAAAAAGGCTTTATCATCGTCGGCCAGGATACCGACGGCACGGTAACACCACTGGATCTGGGGATGAACTGGATCGTCTCCAAGAAAAAGCCAGACTTTCTGGGCAAACGGTCTTTCACCCGGTCGCACACCGCGATGCCCGGTCGCAAGCAGCTGGTTGGCCTTTTGCCAGAGAACGAGAATGTCGTCCTGCCCGAAGGGTCGCATCTGGTTGCCAAGGCCTTGCCGAAACCTCCGATGGACACGGTCGGCCATATCACGTCCAGCTATTACTCCCCCAATCTTGGCCGTTCCTTTGCCATGGGACTGGTCAAAGATGGCCTGAACAGGATGGGAGAGAGTTTCGAGGTGCCGCTGATGTCGGGCGCTGTAGAACGCGTAACCATCACCGAGCCGGTATTCTTTGATAAGGAAGGGGAGCGCAGCCGTGGTTGATCTCGCCATTAAAACCATCTCGCCGCTGATTGACCGCCCCCCCTATCTGGGCAGCAAGGTACAGATCAGCGAGCGTCCTTTCATCGCTAAACTGACCCTGCGCGGCAATCCCGATGATGTGGCATTCCTAAAGGCTGTCGAAGGTGTGCTTGGTCACGCCTTGCCCGTTGCACCCAATACAACGGTACTTTCCAAAACGATGGATATCGCCTGGGTCGGCCCCGATGAATGGATGATCTATGCAGAGGCGGACAGCCAAAGCACGCTTGTTGCCGACCTGCGCAAAGCCCTTGAAGGGCAGCATTCAGCCGTTGTCGATGTCAGCGACTATTACACACTGATCCGGGTAACCGGTGCCAAGGCCCGGGCCACAATGGCAAAAGGGTGCCCGCTGGATCTTGACCCGGTTTCCTTCGGACCGGGCGATTGCGCCGGAACCCTTTATATCAAGTCCACAATTCGGTTGATTCAACGGGACGACGCCCCCAGTTATGATATTCAGGTGCGTTGGTCCCATGCCGATTACCTCTGGCAGAACCTGGTGGTTGCAGCCAAGGAATGGGGGTAATCCTGCCAGGCCAGCACCCGCGCCATTGATAATTGCAATGATATTGGAGGGGGCGATACATGGCTTACAAGGGTGATCTGACTTCAGCAGAAGCAGCAGAACAGATGGCATCACAATCAGATGCCGTCGTGATTGATGTGCGGACACAGCCCGAGTGGCAATTCGTCGGTGTGCCCGCAATCGAGAACGCCCATTTTATCTCCTGGCAGGTTTATCCGACCATGGCCGTGAACGGCGATTTTGCCGCTGCGGTCGATGAGTTGGGACTGTCAAAAGATCAGCCGATTTACATGCTGTGCCGGTCTGGTGCCCGCTCGGCGGCGGCGGGAAACCTTCTTGCCGAGCAGGGTTACTCCAACGTCTTTAACGTCTCTGACGGGTTTGAGGGCGACAAGGATGCCGCCGGTCATCGCGGCAAGACAGGTGGATGGAAAGCGGCTGGCCTGCCCTGGAGCCAAGGGTAGGAAATTTATTACACGTTCAGTGTAAATTCCTGTTTTGCGACCCGCACACCATTGACCTGCAACTCTATCTCATGGAGACCGGCATAGTATTTCCGTGTGGTCACCGGCTTTAATGAGTGTTTCTTGGAAAGCGTCAAAGGGACGCCCGGTTCCAATCGCCGATCCGTCAGTTTGAATACTTTAGGGGACAGTGTGCCGTCCGCGCGTTGATGATGGACAACATAGTCAATGATCGCCGGTGCCGGTTCAGACCCTGCCAGCGTAACGTCGACCGTAATTGTCAGACTATCCCCCAGGCTCGCCGTATTTGCGGATAATTCAATCGTCGCTGAGGCCAAAGACAGATCCCGTCGATAGCCAAGCACCAGGAGAGCGCGTTCATCCCCGTCTTTGATAAGCCCACGCATGGCATGGCGGGCAAACCCGTCGAACTCCTCGCCCAATTTTCCTTGATCCCGCCATTCCCCCAGAAGATCCAGTACCTTACCTGGATGATCCTTTGTGATGTCGTTCAAACTATTCGCGACCGAACGCCTTACCGCTGCATCCGGGTCTGCATAGAGGGCGGACAGGACCGGGAGGAGCGGCGTCGGGTCGTTCACAAATGCTTTCAGGCGCAACCCCCAGGGCAGTCTGGGCCGCGTTCCTTCGGACGCCAGGCGCCTCACCTTTGGGCTTGGATGATGCACCGCCTCAGAGAGGGTCTTTAGCGCCCCCATGGGGTCAGCGTCCAGAAATGGCCGCACCGAAAACTCGGCCGAAAACCATCTGGTCATCACCATCAGGGCCTGCAGGCCTTTGACCGGGTCGCCCAGACCCCGAACAGGGATCAGGTTCAGAAAGGGCAGAAACATAAACTCCCCAAACTCGGTTTCCGGTTCCGGGCCCAGGGCCTTCTGAAGTGCTTCGACAAGTACCTCAAAATCGGCATCGATGGTTGCATCAAAACCGTCGACAATCAGGTTCAGCCGTCCGGAATATTCCAGCGTTTCGAGATCTGGTAGGACATGGGCCAAAAACCCGGCTTTGTCGAAAGCAATTCCTGTTGCCGCAACACGTTCCGCCAGGTCCTCGACAACAGCGGGCAGGAAGAAATCCTTCATCTTGCCGCTTTCCGGCAAGGCAATACGGTCGGATCCATCGTTGCTGCTGATCGCCATGTCGTCAGCTTCCCGTTTCTGGCAGCGTCACGGACCAGTGCTGACCATCACCGGTCTGATAAACGAGCTCGCCCTCTATTTGACGCAATGGCCCGATGATCTCTGAGGAATGGGCAAACCCGCGCGCAAGTTCGACAAAACTGCCACCCTCGGCCGTAACCACCATCAACTGATTGCGGGGTTGCAACGGCAGGATCAGATCGGCGACGCCATCGCCGTCCCAATCCGATATGAACGAAAGGTCCAGCACAGTGGATCCAATCCGATGGGTCGAAAACCCTCGTACCCATCTTTCTTCGACCAGTGTCGCGCCACCACCCCAACCATAATGGATCAAAATACCGCCAATATGAGGTGTTCTGATCACCGCAATTTCCAGATCCCCATCCCCGTCAAAATCCGCAACCCCTGCAGGGTTCAGCCATCGGTTGGACCGCCCGATCGCCGCGCCCTCAGCCAATCGGATCAATTCGCCATCGCGAACACCGTATAGAACCGGCGCTGCACCCTCCGCAAAATCAGCGCGGATCGCGAGGATTTCCGGCAAACCATCCTGATCCAGATCTACGATGCGGGGTTCAAGATCCTCGAATACCTGACGGCGCGGCAGGGTGAACCGATGGGTGGCACCATCACTCTCGACAACAAGTTCGCCCGCTTCCAAGCTATCCCCAAGCACACCATGGGCATAGCGGTCCGTCGCCCCTGCAAACCAGGACGAAAGCCCGTCACCCTCAGCCAGACGTCCATGGGGGATGATCCCTGCCTTCTTCGATGATCGCTGATCCAGACTTTCCAGCATCGCGTTATAGGCCGAGACCTGTTCCGGGCTGGCTTGTGTTGGCGCATCAATGGAGCCAGCAAATGCAGGCGCAATCCCCGGCAACAGGGCGATCAGGGTAAAGACGGTGTTTCGTAACATTCCTTCAGGACCTCCAGCTGAAAATCCATCCCCTCGGTCTTGAAGGTATAGAGATGGGTAATGTCATATTTGTCGACAATGCGGACGTCGACGGATTTGGCCGTCGCAAAATCATGCACGACCGTCAGATAAATGTTCCTGTCCCAGGCCAGATAATCGTCACTCAACGCATTCTGACCGGCGCGAAATGCATCCGGCTGGTTGCCGAAACGCTCATAATAATCAATCGGATAGCGGACAAAGAAATAAGCCGTCTTTCCGGACCCCTGCACCAGAAACCAGTTCGCCTGCTCACTTCCACCTTCCGGTGTGTAATAGAACCGGAATGGGTCAGCATCGCCACCGAAGGCCTGGGGATGCGAGATCAGAATTTGCGGTATCGTCTTGTCACTGTCACAAAGAAAAAACAGATAGGCAGGTGCCCCTTCGGCCTGAAGGCGCAGGCCAACCATTCTGCTGTTATCCTTCTTGTCCCGCCCGCTGAATTGCTTCAGTTCCGCCTGGGCGGCGCCAAGGGGTAAGAGAAACAGTCCAACCATCAGCAAAAATTTCAGTCCACGGCCCACGACCTCTCCCTTGATTGCTTTCAATGCCAACACATCTTCAAAATGACCGCATCCTGTATGCAAGGGCAAGTCAAACAAACCCTCAGTAAGGGTGGTTCACAGTGATTTGTCCATGGTGATTGACGCTCTGTGACGAGGCGGTATTGTGCGAAACCAATGAGACACTGATACCTGTGACGAGAGGGAGTGAACCCAAAAATGAAGACCAACCCCAATAAATCCTTTGCGAAGCGCCTACTGGCCAGTGTGACCCTCTCTTGCGGTCTGTTCCTGTCGGCCAATGGCAGCTCAGCGCAGTCACTGGACTTGGAAAACACGCTTTATCTCGATCTTGAATATGGCCGCGTTGTCATTGAAATGCGCCCCGATCTGGCCCCGAATCACGTTGCCCGAATTAAAGAACTGGCACGTCAGGGTTTCTACGACGGCATCGTCTTTCACCGGGTGATCAAAGGTTTCATGGCGCAGACCGGCGACCCGACGGGCACGGGAACCGGCGGATCGGGTCAAAAACTGGACGCGGAATTCAGCCTGGAACCCCATGTTCGCGGAACGGTTTCCATGGCCCGGTCGCAAAGCCCGAACAGCGCCGACAGCCAGTTCTTCCTGGTATTTGAAGATTCCGATTGGTTGAACGGCCAATACACGGTCTGGGGCCAGGTGGTCGAAGGCATGGAATATGTTGATATGATCAAAAAGG
Source organism: Alphaproteobacteria bacterium (assembly GCA_963691885.1). Classification (GTDB taxonomy): domain Bacteria; phylum Pseudomonadota; class Alphaproteobacteria; order UBA8366; family Aestuariispiraceae. Next base: position 2,821,487 of record OY829843.1, on the reverse strand, counting down.
GCGCACCGCGTTCCGGTCAGGTGGATGATCCCGATTCAATCGTGAAAATGCAGGTTGCCGCAGACGCACAATAAGGTACTTGTCTCCGCGCCAGCAAGAAAACTGGCGCGGAGACTGGATTTTTTGTTCAGAACTAACTATATTAATAGTTGTTGGGAGAAACCCGGCGACGTTTCGGTGTGCGACACACCGCAATCAGGCGGCCAAAAAGCCCCCCTAATGGACAGAAGTCCGATAGAGGAGTGAGACAAAATGAGTGCTGACATCGCTCTTGCCTCAACCACTTTACAATCCCGCCAGAATTTCTCGATTGCCGCGCTGAAACAGTCCGTTCAGGCTGAGCGGGCTATCGTGAATTTGATTGCACAAACAACGGGATCACAGCCGCTAAACGCCTCTGGCCGCGGCAGCAATGTTAACGTTCTGACCTGATTTTCGGTCGTTAGCGACCACTGGATTTCAGCTCTTACGGACCTGCCACGAAAGTGCGCAGGCCGTTTCTGTTTGTAATTTGCGGGCCGCAAAGACGAATAACACAGGCTGACCCGTTGCAGTCGGTCGCAAGGCAGTTTACCAAGCACCTGCAAAATCGGCATCGAAAGCGGTCTGCTGTCTTCTAACAGGTTTTGGCTGACAAGCAGGTATCGACCGCTGTTATTTGCGGTGACAACAGCCTGGGGTATCTACAAGTATGGCCTTTGTGAAACTGGCACTCAAAATCGGTGTTACCGTCGGCCTTGTCTGGTTTCTGGTATCCAATATCGATCTTGCACAAACCGCGTCCTATATGGCCCGCGCTGATCTGGTTCTATTCGCGGCCGCCTGTGTACTGATCCTGTTGCAACTGGGCACAATTGCCATTCGCTGGAGCCAGATTTTACCCCTGACCGGACCGCCTTCATCACTTCCACTGTTGATGCGATTGACACTTGAGGGGATGTTTTTCAATCAGGCCCTGCCGTCCAGTGTGGGGGGTGATGCGATCCGCATATACCGGCTGGTCAAAACCGGGGTGCGGACATCCAGGGCAATCTCCAGCGTCATTCTGGACCGGGCCCTCGGATTGCTGGGCCTTGTTCTGATTTCAGCCACCTTTGCCCCGAATTTCATTAGCCTCATCGATGATCCCGCTATGCGTAACGGCGGGCTGCTTATCATCGCCGCGGCACTTGGCGTCTTTGCAGTATTTCTGGCGTTGGACCTGTTCCCCGACAGTCTGCGTCGCTGGAAGGCCGTTTCCGAGTTTCTGAATATTTCCAGACTGGCGCGCAGGGTTCTGACTACGCCGAGTGTGCTTTTAAGGATTGGCCCGATAACACTGTTGGGACAGATGATGGCCCTGTCATCCTTTTACGTGCTGGCCCTGGCCCTGCAAATAGACATCAGCTACGCCGTTTGTATGGCGGTGATCCCAGTCGTAATTCTGATTACCACCATCCCCGTGACGATCGCCGGATGGGGACTACGCGAGGGCGCAATGGTCCTCGCCCTTGGCCAAGTTGGCGTCAACGAGGCCCAGGCCCTTGCCCTTTCGATCCTTTTTGGTTTGACCCAAATCGTTGCCGGGTTGCCCGGCGGTGTTTTCTGGCTTATCACCCGGCAATCCCGCCCGGAATCAAATGAATCTAACGAGCCGTCTAAATGAGCAGTAAAGCCAAAACCAAACCCTCCGCAAAAGAGGCATCGCTGTCACCGCGCAAACAGGCTATCCAGGCCTATGCAGATGACATCGCCGCACTGCGCGAAGACTGGATCAAAAGGAACCGCTCATTCCATGATGAAGATCTGCGCTATTTGAAATTTGTGATACCCGAAGGCGCCCGGGTTCTGGATATCGGATGCGGGACCGGTCATGTGCTGGATGGCCTGAAACCATCCTATGGCGTTGGCGTGGATTTCTCTGAAGAGATGATTAAACAGGCCAAGGGTCTGCACCCTGACCACGAATACCATGTGGCGGATGCGGAAGAGCTAGCAAGCTATCGCAAGATCAAGGGCCCGTTCGACTTCATCGTCCTGTCGGACACGATTGGCTTTGTCGACGATTGCGAGAAAACGCTGAAAGCGCTCCAGAAATACTGTGATGTGAATACCCGCGTTGTTGTATCCTACTATTCGCATCTGTGGGAACCGCTACTGAAGGTGACCGAGGCACTGGGGCTGCGTCTGCCGCAACCGGAAGTGAACTATCTCGGCCCCCAGGATATCGGCAATATCCTTGACCTCGCCGATTTTGAGGTGATCCGCACGGACTGGCGACAGTTGTTGCCCCAAAAGCTGTTTGGACTGGGCAGCCTCATCAATAAATATATCGCGCCCTTGCCGCTCATCCGGAAACTCTGTCTGCGCCATTATCTGGTTGCCCGTTCAACCAGGGTCGCAAAGCGCAAGGATTTGAGCGCCACCGTGCTCGTCCCCTGCCGGAATGAAAAGGGCAATATTGAAAACGCGGTTACCCGCCTGCCCCGCTTCGCAAAAGATATCGAGATCATCTATGTCGAGGGGAATTCCTCCGACGGCACCTTTGAGGAATGCGAACGCGTCCGCGATGCCTATGCCGGAACCTGGGACATCAAGGTGTACAAACAGGAAGGTAAAGGGAAAGGCGACGCGGTTCGCAAAGGTTTTGACGAGGCGCGCGGGGATATCCTGATGATCCTGGATGCCGACCTGACCATGCCACCGGAGGAACTGCCGAAATATTACGACGCGATCGTCAACGGGAAGGGCGAGTTCATTAACGGGACGCGGTTGGTTTATCCGATGGAGCGGGGCGCAATGCGCTTTCTGAATTATTGGGCGAACCGGACATTTGCTCTCATCTTTTCTTATCTGCTGAACCAACGCTTCACAGATACGCTGTGCGGCACAAAGGTCATAACCCGCAACGATTACCTGACCCTGATCGCCAACCGCGATTACTTCGGCGAGTTTGATCCCTTCGGTGATTTTGATCTGATCTTCGGGGCCGCGAAACTGAACCTTAAGATCGTCGAAATTCCGGTGCGTTACGCCGACCGCACCTATGGGTCGCCGCAGATCTCGCGCTTCCGGGATGGCTGGCTGCTGCTGCAGATGGTGGTTTTCGCCTGGCGTAAATTGAAAGCCTTCTGACCCGTGATAGAGGTGGATGACAGACTGGCCCAGCATCGGGCGGTGTGGGAACGCAAATCCGGTTTACGGACGGTCTATAAGGATTATCACAAGCGCTTGTTGAGATCGCTTCCGCCTGACGGATCAATACTCGAGGTCGGTGCCGGTTCTGGCCATCTCGATGAGGTGGCGGGGAAACGGGACGTAACAACAATTGATATCCTGCCCTCCCCCTGGGTGGATGTCTGCTGTGACGCCCAAATAATGCCCTTCAGGGACAACAGCTTTGAGGGTGCTGTGATGCTGGATGTGCTTCATCATATCGAACATCCCGTCCGCTTTTTCAAAGAAGCCGCCCGCGTCCTGAAGCCGGGTGGCCGTCTTGCCATGATGGAACCAGGAATTACGCCACTCAGCGGTCTTTTCTACACCTATCTGCATGAAGAACCGGTTGATATGAAGGGCGACCCGTTGGGTTCTCTTGAAGCGGAACCGGATCCGAACAAGGACCCGTTTCACTCAAATCAGGCTATCCCGACGCTTCTGTTCAAACGGCAGGAGCACAGGATCGCTTTTGCAGAGGCCTGCCCGGAATTCCGCCTTGTATCACGCGATTGGTTAAGTCTTTTCGCCTATCCCCTTTCCGGCGGTTTCAAGAGCTGGTCCCTGGTCAACAAACCAATGGCGGAAACCCTGATCGGTCTTGAAGACATCTTGATGCCATTCATCGGCCCGATGATCGCCTTCAGGCTGATGGTTGTGCTAGAGCGCAAATAAAGCACCAAGACCTGCCCTCAGAGGCGATAGGGAGTACTTAGATTGCTCCGAAACCCTCATTACACTCCATTTTCTCACGGAATTGTCACAAAACTTTCATAAAACAGGGGATTTATATCAACACCGTGTTAACACATCTAACATTATTAAATCCGATTGTTAACTTATTTGGAGCGTCAGCACGTGGACGATGCGGTCAGCAATTGGCGAATGTTCGACCACAGTGTTTTGGGCGATGCGTTGAGTCACCCGGCTGATTTCCAACAAAAAACGGGCAATTTCGGTCAATCGAACCCTGTTGAGATCGGGACTGAAAAGTCACTCAGCATCAAGGATATCGTCGAGTTTGTATAACCGCTGTCAATTACCGCGTCTTGCCAGGATGCGTTCAATCGGTTCTCGGATGAACCAAGTCTGTTGGCCATCCCTGTACTGGATGGACAGAAACCTGTCTCGTTAATCTCCAGACACACATTCCTTCTGAATTTTGGTGCCCCGTATGGTCGCGCCCTTTATTCGCTGAAACCTATAACAGCGCTGTTTAAGACGCCCCCTTTGGTGGTCGACGCAATCCAGTCTGTTGAAGAGGTCGGGCAACGCATTGTTGACGAGAACCCGGCAGCTTTGCTGGAGGGCTACATCGTCGTCGATGACGACGGTTATTCGGGCGTCGGCACCGGTCTTGATGTGCTCACATGGACTCTCGACCATACTGAACAGCAAAACAGTCGGATGGCCGAAGCGATTGATGCCGCCAATCGGGCCAACAATTCAAAATCTGAATTCCTGGCGCAAATGAGTCACGAACTCAGAACACCTCTTAATGCCATCATCGGTTTCGGGGATATCATTGCAAAACAGACACTAGGCTCTGATGCCAGCATGAAATATGCGGAATACGCACAGGATATAGCGGATGCTGGCCGCCATCTGCTGGATCTGTTGACGGACATCCTGGACATTTCGAAAATTGAGGCTGGCCGGATGTCGGTCACGCTGGTCGAAACCGAATTGGGGGCACAGCTCGAACCCATCCTGAAGACGATGTCGGCCTATGCCAAAGAACAGGGCGTGACGATCCATGTTGAGAATCCGACCGACAAGGTCCCTGTCTTTGCGGACGAACGCGCATTGCGTCAGATTCTGGTTAACCTGCTTTCCAATGCCATCAAATTTACAGCGCGCGGTGACGTCATCACCGTCAAACTTGCGCAAGGAAGCAACACCTCTTTTAGCTCGCTTGTCGTGGAAGATACCGGGTCCGGCATTCCTGTCGAGAAACAAAAGCTGATCTGGCAGCCTTTTGAGCGGCTGGATAACTCTTATGTCCAGGCCGCAGGGGGAACAGGGCTCGGCCTGACATTGGTTAAACATCTGGTCGCTCTGCATCGCGGCAAAATTTATCTGAACAGCATTCCGGATCGGGGAACGACCATCTGGGTTCGATTGCCCGCAAACAGCGATGTCTACAGTAAGGCACCTGAGGAACCGAACCCGGTTGCAGACCTGTCGCCAGGCGCAATTGCTGAAAATTTGGTATCGGGCCGCCCGAAACGGAACGAGGTATCATCCACCGAAACCAAGCCGAGCCTGGATCTACAAACCATCCTTGGTCGCTGGACTGAGACACGTGACCGAAGACAAGCCTTGCCGTCTTACACTGAATTCATCAAATCGCTGGACGCCGATCACACTGAATGGATGTCAGTTTACGTACCCGCCGGCATTGATGACTTTCAAATAATCTCGGAAGGCAGCGGACTTTTGCAGCTGACCGGCGCGAAATGGCAAAACACTTTGATCAGCGAAATTCCACTCGCCATTGAAGGTGGTCTGGATCGCCTTTTATCAGAATGCTGCACGTCCCGTCAGCCGATCCTCGACATCGATACGCCACACTTCTTCCTAATAGATGAATTTTTGCATCGATTGAGCGTCCCTGTGAAGAGTCCGGATGGTCTTGGTCTTTGGGTGTTGATTTTTTTGCTGCCAAGCATTCTGGAAGACTAGCCACCTCGACACGACAGTCCTTCGGGCCCGACCGGGCCAATTGGTTCGATGAATTTATTCAATATTGGCCCTGTCATTATGGTGTTTTTCTGTCTATTTAACGGGCCAATTGAAAAAACACTTGGTCGATCAAATGACAAAACTCAGCATCAACGTAAACAAGGTCGCCCTGTTACGGAACCAGCGCCATGTCGGCTATCCCGACGTGGTAAAGGCGTCGGAGTCGGTGATTGCGGCAGGTGCCCACGGCATCACGGTTCACCCCAGGCCGGACGAGCGCCATATCCGTGCCCATGATGTTTATGATCTGGCCGAAATGCTGAAACACCATCCGACGATCGAATACAATATCGAGGGCAACCCATTTCAGAACTTCATGAAATTCTGTCGTGACACACGGCCGCATCAGGCGACCCTGGTGCCCGACGCGCCAGGTGTCGCAACTTCAGATACTGGTTGGGATGTGTTTGCCGACGAAGAACGTCTACGTCCGGTGATTAAGGAACTGAAGGACCTTGGCTGTCGGGTTGTTCTGTTCATGAACCCTCTGCCGGAAGCGATGGCAAAGGTTGCCGAAGTCGGTGCTGATCGTATCGAACTCTATACTGGCCCCTATTCGGACGGGTTTACAGAGGGCAATGGCGAAGCGATGGCCGACCTCTATGCCAGATCCGCCCAGGCAGCGCTGGATGCCGGGTTAGGCGTGAATGCCGGGCATGATCTGACAACAGAGAACCTTCCCTTGTTCAAATCCAGGCTCCCGCAGCTCGATGAGGTTTCTATCGGTCATGCCGTTATCGCGGATGCCCTTTGGAAAGGGTTCGATCAGACAGTTAAGGACTTTCTAAAAGCGCTGGCTTCCTGAATAATCCGGCCATCATTTCAGGAGAGAAAGAATGGCCGACGCGCAAATCGAATTCGGAATCATCGGGCTTGGTGCCATGGGCATGGGCGCCGCCCTGGCTGGTATCAACCAGGGTCATATGGTTCATGCCTGCGACATTCGAGAGAGCGCCCTAAAGGAATTGGCGGATGCTGGCGGCCATCCGGCTAAAACACCGGCAGAGCTCGGCACAGCCTGTTCCATTGTCGCCCTTTTTGTCGTCAACGCCGATCAGGCCGAACAGGTCCTGTTTGGCCCGTCTGGCGCGACAGAAACCATGGCTGCCGGATCCGTCGTGATTTCCTGCTGCACCATTCCGGCGGAACGGGCGCGGGACCTGTCCGTGAAACTGGCCGAAAAAGACATATTGATGCTGGATGCCCCGATGAGTGGGGGGGCTGGCGGCGCGCGCGCCGGAAAACTGACTTTCATGGCATCAGGACCCGCTGATGCTTTTGACAAGGCTGATGCAGCGCTGAACGTTATGGGCGAGAGGGTCTTTCGTCTGGGGGACGAGATTGGTCAGGGGTCAACCATTAAAATCATCCATCAACTGCTGGCTGGCGTGCATATCGCAGCTGCCGCTGAAGCGATGGCCCTTGGTATTAAGGCCGGTGCGGACCCTGAAACCCTCTATGATGTGGTCACATCCTGCGCCGGAAATTCCTGGATGTTTGAAAACCGTATGAAACATGTCGTCGACGGCGACTACACACCACTGAGCGCCGTTGATATTTTCGTCAAGGACCTGGGCCTTGTATTGGACACCGGACGGGCCGAGAAATTCCCCCTGCCGATTGCCGCAACAGCCCATCAACAGTTTCTTGCTGCAAGTGCCGCGGGGTATGGCCGGGAAGACGACAGCGCTGTTATCAAGGCCTATCGCGATCTGACCGGCATTGAGTTGCCGGGCGAGAAGGACTGACCGGCGTTTCTCTTCGAAACCGCGCGTTACCAACCCCGGGTGCCGGGCCCGCCTTTAAAGGGGCCAGAAACATCAGGCGTGATCCAGCCGCCATAAAAGTCCCCTTCCTGCGGTTTGGCACGTTGGCCCCCCACCCAGCAGGCATCCACCCGTGATGCATAGAAACAGAAATGATCCCCGATCGATGCAAACCCGTATTCCGGATCGGGATAGGACCATGCAATGGGCTGACCGGATCCAAAAGACCAGTAAACCGCCCGCCCCTTAAACTCGCAAAAGGAACCATGGGCCTTCTTTGTCAGAAGATCGAGGCGGACAAATCGCGGATCGATGTAAAAACAGGGTGGGTGTGACGTCTCTTTTACAGCGATTGAATAGGGTGCCTTGGCCATAATATTGCCCTGATGCTCAACAAGGATAGCACGATCATCCCGCACGACGAGCGGCGGTCGGGGATAGTCCCAAACCGACTCGATTGTGTCTTGTGTCCGGTCACTCATTACCCTTGCTGTCCTTTCGGGGGTCGCGTCATCTTGGCGCATCGCACGCTTTTTGCCTGCATTCGCTCGTATACTATAGACTGAGTTAGGTAAAGTTTAATACGCGGTGTAATCTGGATTGGATTGCCGGGTACGAGGTTGGATAAATGACAGACATTTTCGAAGACAGGCAAAGCAGACAGCAGAGGGTCCGAAATGAACTGAAACGCGGGCCTCTGCGGGCCGCCTATGCCCTCTCTCATGTCGCGCGCACGGCGTGGTATGCCGGGCACTATATTGCAGCTCAACGTCTCTCCCCGCCTTTGGACGGGCCGCCGGCACAGGGCATTCCGGGTTGGGGTGCAATCCTTGCCGATCTGCAGGACCTCTATGCCAGGGATCTCGCCAATATTGAGGCCGGGTTGTACAAATTACCACAAGACATGGTTCCCCGCCCGGCGCGTATGCTGCGACAGTCACAACGGTTTTTTCGGGAGTTACCCGGGGTCACACAGCGCAGGCGACACAGGTTGAACAGCGAAGTGTTCACCGAGGATCGCAAACAAAATTACCCGCGATACTACCTTCAGAATTTCCATTATCAGCGAGATGGCTGGCTTTCTGACGAGTCTGCGGAGGCCTATGATCACCAGGTAGAGGTGCTGTTCACAGGCGGGGCGGATGCCATGCGCCGACAGGCCTTACCCTATCTTCATAAAGAGGTGACAAGGCTCTCCACAAACGGTATGGCACCCAGGGTATTGGATCTGGCAACGGGGACGGGCCGTTTCCTGCGCGATGTGAAGCGTGCCTTTCCCCAAATTCAGCTCACAGCTTTGGATTTGAGCGCCAATTACCTGAAGAAAGCGGAACATATTCTGCGCCGCTGGAAAGACACCAGTTTTGTAGAGGCCAAAGCCGAGGAAACGGGCCTTGGCGATGACCAGTTCGAGTTGATCACCTGTGTCTATCTGTTCCACGAGTTACCGAAGAAGATCAGGCGCGACGTTGCGGCTGAGGCCTATCGCGTCTTGAAGCCGGGCGGCCTTATGGTCTTTGTCGATTCCATTCAGACCGGGGATCATCCGCAATATGACGATCTTCTTCATCGGTTCCCGCTGGCCTTTCACGAGCCCTATTACGAAAACTACATTGCCGATGACCTGGACGGGGTTTTCAAAGCCGCCGGTTTTGAAATCGAAGCCATTGAACGGGCATTCTTCAGCAGGGTGATGGCGCTGCGGAAACCGGCTTAATGGGATTTGAGATCCGTGAAGCCCGGGACAGTGACCGGGAAACCCTGATCAGTTTTGTGCAGGGTCTGAACGCGGTCGAGGCGGAAATCAGGGATGACCGAGACCCCTCACCCAAGGCGGCGGAACGCCATTTGGATTACCTGTTGTCACTTGTAGAGGAACAGGAAGGCTTCGTTCTGGTTGCCGACAAGGAAGGAACGCCCATCGGTTTCTTACTCGGCCTTTACGGGGAAGAAGACGGCTTTTTCTGCAAGCCCGGCCACAGACAGCATGGCTGGATTAGCGATCTCTATATTCACCCTGATTACCGGCGCCAGGGTGTTGCGAACCTGTTGTTGGGTGCAGCGGGCCAGAGATATCTACAGGCAGGATTTTCGTCCATGCGAATTTCGACACTGGCGGAAAACGAGGCCGCCATTGAGACCTATCACCGCTATGGATTTAAAGACCTGTACCGCGCCTTCGAAATCAAATTGTCGGATTGACCAACAGTGCTGCTATACCAGTCACAATTCTAACCCGCCAGGTTGATGACCAGCGCCGATCAAGCGTTCACGCAAATGCGCAATATGAGCTGGACCAACCTCACAACAACCCCCGATGATGGTCGCACCCTGATCGACCCATGCCATTGCGTGATCTGCGTATTGATCCGGTATCATATCCTGACGGGCCTGTAAGCCTGACACTGTACCGCCAGGCCGCAGCGCGTCGATTGAGACAAACCCATTGGCGTAACCACCAAAAGGACAATCCGACTTTGCCAGGATCGGCATGGCCGCCGTCAAGGCCTCCGGCTGCGAGCAATTCACCAGTATACCGGCCGGGTTTTTAACCCGCGCACGCTCAACAGCCTCTTCAAGCCGTTCCCCGGACCGCAGGCGGTTGGTCTGGTCATCTTCAACCGTATAACAGACATAAGCCGGGCGATTGGTTTCACCCACCGCATCGAGGGCCGCCATTGCCTCTGCAATATTCGACATGGTCTCAATAAGGAACAGATCCACATGGTCGACTTCCTGGGCGACGATCTGACGATACTCACTCAGGGAGATCTCATAATTCTGCGCCACATCCGCGACATAGCTGGCAACAAAGGGCGGCAAGCAACCGGCGATCTGGACACCCTCGACCCCGGCTTCAACGACCGCCTCTTTCGCCAGACGAATGGCCAGCGCCTGGCATTCGTCCAATCCGTAATCCAGAGACGATCTGGCAAGCCTGGTTGGTGTCGCAGTATAGGTGTTAAGACACAATACACGCGCCCCGGCATCGATAAAATCACGATGAACATCCCGCACAAGGTGCGGTTCATCCATCATCACGGCAAGAGACCACAATTGTCGTGGCGGAGAGGCAGAGCGCTTGATCAACTCCTGCCCCAGCCCGCCATCGAGCAAGGCAATATCACCCATCTTGTGTTCTCTCCCTGAGGACCGTCTTGTCAGGCGGCTTGATACACCCGCTCTCTTATTCCTGGCAACGATCAATAACCTTCCGAAGAAAGGCTTCACATTTCTCAATCTGTGAAATTTCGATGAATTCGTTTGGCTGGTGTGCCTGCGCGATTGACCCTGGCCCGCAAACGATAGAGGCCATACCACCGCGCTGGAACTGTCCGGCTTCTGTCCCGTAGGACACGTAATTCACCGCATTGTCGCCTGTAATGGATCGCACGAAACTCTCAGCTTCGGAATTCAGATCTTCGGCAAGGCCTGCCACATGATTGGCAACTTCGATATCGACGCCACAATCAGGGTCGACGGCCTGCATCTCTGGCACAATTTCGCTATTGACCCAATCCACAAATTCCTGATGAAGGGCCGCAGGATCGTCTTCAGGCAGGTTCCGGATGTCACAGACAAACTCAAAATGCCGTGAGACGATATTCGATGCCGTGCCGCCGGAGGCAACCCCGACATGGATCGTTGTATAAGGCGGTGTAAAGCGACACTCCGGGTCCGCATTGTCCCGCAGGCGTTTTCCCATTTCATCCAGCTTGGTGATCATGCGAGCGCCATTCATAATGGCACTTACCCCCTGTTGGGTCTGGCTGGAATGGGCCTCCCTGCCACGGACGGTGACGTTCATGAACCACATACCTTTATGGGCGGACACGACCTCCATATCCGTTGGTTCACCGATGATGACAACACCGGGCTTTGGCAAATGATCCCCGATCTTTTCAATCATCTGGGGCGCCCCCAGACAGCCCACTTCTTCATCGTAGGACAGTGCAAAATGGATCGGTCGGTTGAGCGGCTTTGCCATCATTTCCGGAACAAGCGCCAGTCCAATCGCGGAAAACGACTTCATATCGCAGGTCCCGCGCCCGTATAGACGACTGCCTTTCTGGACCAGTGTGAAGGGGTCCGTGTCCCAGGGTTGCCCCACGACCGGAACAACATCCGTGTGACCCGACAGCGCGACACCGCCAGCCTGCTCAGGACCCAATGTGGCAAACAGATTGGCCTTGGTTTTGTCCGCATTGGGCAGGATGGAAACCTTTGCGCCATGTCCCTCAAGATAGTCCCGGACAAACTCAATCAGCGCCATATTCGAATAGGCAGACGTTGTGTCGAAGGAAATCAGTTTCTCCAACATTTCAAGAGGTGTGGTTTGCGTTCCCATCAACAAAACTCCTTCAAAAACTGATAATGAGCATCATGCGCGCCAGAAACGGGGGGCGAGCAGGATAAGCACCGTGAAAATTTCCAGCCGGCCAAGCAACATGCCAGCTGCCAACAACCATTTAGCCGCATCGGGCAAGGTCGAAAAGTTACCGGCAGGTCCAATCACCGGTCCAAGTCCCGGGCCGACATTCCCGATCGCCGTCGCCGCGCCGCTTGTCGCTGTTACGAAATCAAGGCCGAGCATGCCAAGCGCCATGGCCAACAAACAGAACAGAACCACGAACAGGAAGAAAAAGCTCATTACCGACTCAGAAACTTCCTCGGGGATGGCCTTGCGGTTGTAATAGGCAATGAACACGCCATGCGGCTGCAACAAGCGGCGAAACTGGATCAGCGAGGTCTGAAACAGAACCTGTACACGGAAGACCTTGATGCCGCATGTCGTAGACCCGGCGCAACCGCCGATAAAGGTCAGGACAAAGAAGAGAGGCATTGCAAACGCCCCCCACAGACCAAAGTCATCGCTGGCATACCCGGTCCCCGTCATAATGGAGGTCACATTGAAGGCGACGTAGCGTAAGGCTTCCAGCACATTCCAGTTATGCTCAATGGTCAGGTTGGCGACCATCAGCAGAATGGCAAAACCAAGTATGGTCAGAAACCCACGAACCTGCTGATCCCGCAGAAGATCACCCGGCTGCCCCCGGAGGGCCTGAAAATAGAGCAGAAACGGCAGGGAACCCAGGATCATGAAAATCCAGGCGATCGTATCAATCCAGACATCATCGTAAAATCCGATGGAGCCATCCCGGGTAGAGAACCCTCCCGTCGAAACCGTCGTCATGGCATGGTTAACAGCTTCAAAACCCTCCATCCCGACCGCGAAGTAAAGCGCCGCACAGGTCACTGTGAGCGCAAGGTAAATGCCCCCGATCCAGGCGGCGATCTGGGCCGCGCGGGGCAGGGTCTTTTCCATCCGGTCCGTAAATTCCATGCGGAACAACTGCATACCACCAACCTGCAGCAGCGGCAGAACAGAGACCGCCATCAAGATGATCCCGACACCGCCCAACCACTGAAGCAGGGACCGCCAGACGAGAATGCCCGGTGGTGCACCATCAAGCCCTACAATGACCGTGGACCCAGTTGTTGTCAGGCCCGACATTGCCTCAAAGAAGGCGTCCGTATAGCTGAGGTTGAGATTTGCAAAGGCAAAGGGAATGGCCGCAAAAGCTGGCAGGGCAATCCAGACCAGGGTAGTCAGAATAAACGCCTGTCGCATATCAAGGTTCCGGGCCGAAATCCGGCAGGCCAGCACCAGCATAATTCCGAAGAAGAAGGTCACGCCGCTGGAGACGGCAAAAACCTCCCAATCCTGATTGCCGACCGCCAGATCCACCAGGGCTGGCAAGATCATGGCAATCGCCAGCGTTGCCACAAGAACACCGAGAACGAATAGGATGGGACGAAGGTCTATCACGATGCGAAGGGCCCGGGCCCGGACGATCTAGTTCAGCTGAATCGGTTGATGGGGTGAATCCAGCGAAAATGCCGGGATCGTGACATCAAAGGCATTTCCATCTTCGGTTTCCATCTCATAGGTACCGAACATGATGCCCGACGGCGTCGTTAATGGTGTGCCGCTGGTATATTCAAAACTGCCGCCCGGTTCCAGGACAGGCTGCTCTCCGACGACACCGGCCCCCTTGACCTCTTCCATGCGGCCCAAAGCATCGGTAATCCGCCAATGACGGTTCTTGAGCTGTACCGTGCGCAACCCCATATTCTGGATCGTCACCTGATACGCCCAGACATAGTGGTTCTCGCTGGGAGAGGACTGATCTTCCAGATAGATCGGTTTAACACTCACTTTGATGTCGTCAGTAACTTCTTCGTACATCTGGCCCTCCGATGATCAGGCTGCGGCCATGCTACCACCCGATTTTACTCTGCGATAGGGCTTAAACCTCTCGAAGGGCTGAGTCCAGCGGCATGATTGGGGTTATGCCCCGGCAAAATCCTCAAAGGCAATCACCGGCCCGGGTGCCGCCTCCGCATCTCTCGGGTCATGGGTCACAAGCAACGTGGGCAATTGCCGCTCGGTAACATGACCAAAGACGAAATCCCGAAACCGTTCCTGCAACGCAGCGTCCAGCCTTGAAAACGGCTCATCCAGCAAAAGTGCAGCCGGTTCAGACAACAGGGTGCGCATCAACGCGGCCCGGGCTCTCTGTCCGCCCGACAAAGTATCCGGGTCCCTGTCCCACATACCAGCCAACCCGGCGCGATCCAGCGCGGCATCAACCCTCTCGCGTCGTTCTGTCCTTGTCAGACCGGCTGGAACACCAAAAGCGAGATTTTCCCCCAGGTTCAGATGGGGAAAAAGCAGCGCGTCCTGAAACAACATGCCGACCCGCCGCTCCTCCGTCGGCAATGTGGTCAGGTCTCGCCCTAACAGAGAGATGGCACCGCCAAGGACGAAGGATGGGCTCAAGGTTCCGGCAATTGCCGAGAGAAGCGTGGATTTTCCGCAGCCACTTGGTCCCATGACGGTGGCCACTTCACCCGGCGCAACAGTCAGGCTGAACCCCTGCATGATCATACGGTCCGGCAGGGCCAGGCTGATATCGGTCAAAACCAGCGCACTGCCGGGACCGGAATTGTTCGGTTCAACTGTCATACCAGTCCACGCATGCCACGCCGGTTCCGAAAACGCCAGAGTGGCCAGAGCGCCGCAATGCCAAATCCAAGAAAGGGCAGAAATGACTGGGCGAAAACATAAAGACCGATGAGCCGTCGGTCACCATTACCGGCCAGTGTCACAGCCTCGGTTGTCAGGGTTGCGAAACGCCCGCCACCGGCAAAGATCGTGGGCAGATACTGTCCGACACTGACGGCAAAACCCACGGCTAGCGCGATCAGAATCGGTCGAAGCAGGAGGGGCAGTGTGATCGTCCAGAACACGCGTGACTGGCTTTGGCCCAGTGACAGTGCGGTGACGCGGTATCGCGGATCCAGACGCCGATACGGGTCACTGAGCGACAGAAAGAGATAGGGAAGCACAAACAAGAGATGGGCCCAGATTATTGCCATCCAGGATCCATCCAGCCGAAAGGCAACCAACAGTGCCTGCGCACCGAACAGAAATGCGACTTGCGGGATCAAGAGCGGCAGATACAGCAACCATAGAAGGTGGCGGCCGGGGTTTAGCCGATTGCGCTGCTCGTTCTCAAGGCATGAGACGACAAGAAACAGCGCGATACAGGCAGCCACACCCCCTGTCACCAGCGTAACAAGTGCCGGGTCCAAAAGGCCATCCGTTTTGTTCACCCAGTTTCCAAGGGAGTATGCCCGGGGAAGTGCGTCGGGAAAGCGCCACCGATGCGCAAAAGACCATATGATCATCCCGGCCACGGACGCCGCCCCGAGGCCCCAGGCAAGTGTTGCCAGTCCCAAACCAGGCAAGGCCAACACCCGGGAGAGTTTGCCGCGCCCCCCCGCCGACAACCAGGGGCGTGCAAAGGCCGCGACAACCCGCTCAGCCCCCCACCAGATCACAATGGCCCCCACCACCAGACCCAACTGCACCGTCGCCCCGACCGCTGCCAGGAACTGATAGGTCAGGTCAGGGTCATTGAACCAACGCATCACCAAAAGGCCCAATGTGGGCGATGTCGCTGGCAACAGGACCACGGCCATGTCCACCACTGATACCGAATAGGCCAGAACCGCATAGATCGGCAGGCGCATAACGGGGTAAAGCTGGGGCAGCACAATTTTGATCCAGCCAATCATCGCCGAATAGCCCAGGCTGCGGGAAAGCGTGACGGACTGTCTCTCTGGGATCTGGTTCAATCCAGAAAGCATCATCAACAGCAGAAACGGGATTTCCTTTACAACCAGGCCCAAAACGAATACGAGCCCATAAGGGTCTGGTGCCAGCGCCAGATCCGGTGGCCGCTCAAAACCGGTCGCCCAGGGAGAGACAAGACGCATGATCCACCCGCTGGGGGCCAGCAGGAATAACAGCCCCAGGGCCACAGCTGAATGGGGAACAGACAGAATGGGGGCAAGCCCCCTGTGCAGCCAGACAAAGACCCTTTGCCCCCGCCAGGAGGCGGCAAAGATGACGACAATTGCCAGGGACAGCACGGTCGCCAGCATTCCTGTCCAGAAACTGCGCCAGACCGCCGAACCGACGCCCGGATAGTCGCCAAAATCACCCCAGAAAGCGATTGATAAAGAAGTGCCACCCAAACCGGGCAAATACCCGAATGCCGGCAACAGTGTTCCCGTTAGTCCCGCCAGAACCGGCCCCATAAATGCCAGCAGCGTCAAGGCAGGGGCGATCCGCAGCCAGGTATTACCGATTTCTCCCGACCTCATTGCGCGCCATCGCCCGAATATCGACAGCAAGCGCCGCTATCAGGGGCAAACGTGCCGTTCAAGACCGGTCCTCTAGCTGCCGTAACGCGTCAACCAGGTCTCTTCAATCCGCGTCATCCAGCTGGGATGCGGTTCTGGCAATGTGACGCCCAGTTCAGCCGGGGTCAGGGTTGCCGGGCTGGAAGGAACGGAACTGAAGAGTTGCTGCTGTTCCTCGGTCAAAAGTCCCATGGACAGAACGGTGGGCTCACCCCAGTAGCGGGGGTCGGTTTTCCGCGCCTGCGCTTCAGGTGACAGCAGGAAATTGGCAACCACCATCGCCCCTTCCGCATGACTGGCGTTGAATGGGATGGCCACGAAATGGGTATTCCCGATACTGCCCCCCTCAAAGACATAAGACCGCGCAGTTTCGGGGAGCAAGCCCTCAGAGATGGCGGATGCCGCCTCCCCCACATTGAAGGAGAAATGCAGATCGACGGCACCATCATCCACCAATTGGCGCTGCGCCGTACCGGTTTTGGGATAATCGGCACCATCGCGCCACAGATGGGGGGACAGCTCATCCAGATAGGCCCATAGCGGGGCGGTGACGTCGTCAAAATTGTCACCGGCAGGCTGCAGCAGCACGCCGGGCGCGTCCGTCAGCTCATAGAGCGCCTGCTTCAAAAAGGTGGAACCGGTGAAATCGGGCGGCGCCGGATAGGTGACACGTCCTGGATTGGCCTTTGCATGGGCCAGCAGGGCTTTCATGCTGCGCGGTGGCTCAGCCAGTGTGGCACTGTCATAGACCACGACCATCTGCGCCATGCCCCAGGGCGATTCAAGCCCGTCGGTAGGAACTGTGAAATCCAGCACCGTTGTGGGTTTTTCCTGCTGATCAACGAGACTGAAATTAGGCAAACGCTCAACAAAGGGACCATAAAGCAGGGCATTATCCTTCATCGTCTTGAAGTTTTCACCATTGATCCAGATAAGGTCGATTGTGCCATCGGTCACGCGTCCTGCCGTGCGCTCTGCCAGGACCCGCCGGACGGCGTCCGCCGTGTCGCTCAGCTTCACATGGGTCAGGGTGACGCCATACTCTTCCTTCACACGGTCACCGACCCAGGCAATATAGCTGTTATAGGTGTCACTGCCGCCCCAGGCATTCCAGAACACTTCCTGACCATCCGCCCTCTTCAGAATGCTCTGCCAGGCAGCTTCATCACTTTGGGCACGACCGGGACCGGCAAAGAAAGTCAATCCTCCGAGGAAAACCGCCATGGCCACGACGAGGGTCAGAGCCCAAACCAGCCTGTTTGTCGCCTCTGTCTGAGCATCGGCCACAACGCGTGATCGCGATAAAACTGTTCTGCTAGGGCGTCTGGTGGAATATGTCAGTCTGGTCATGCCTAATCCTGCTTGGTTGAAGGGAAGAACCCGGTTGGTACTATTCCTGTAGGATACGTTAATCAGAGCGTGATGCCATACCTTTAACGAAAATATGATGAAGTGTCAGAACCGCTCACAGCAATAATCCGCCCCCCGTGGATTTTTTGCTTAACAAATCAGGTTCTTGCCCCTAAAAAACGGTATGGTTTTGAGAATGACATATTCAAGGGAACACTTCTCATCCTGCAAGGCACCCTGTCTTTTGACGGGTGGGCAGGCACTTATGTCTGGAAAACCACAACTCTCTCTCCGACGACGATGATGGCAAAGGCGGACGCGAAAACCGCGTTCTGACCGAATGGAGAGGCATGGCTCGGTCGCCATTTCTCCCCCTCTAATATCTTACCCCGAAACTAATCAGGATCTGGGCGTGAAGCGCGTCAGGTTCGGAAATGGTCGCCATCATGCAGTTTTCCATCGTTCAGGAAGCCCCCAACCATCAAGACTCTATCCATGACCTTATGGAATTCGCCTTTGGCCCGGAACGGACAAAGCGGGTCGTCCACCAGTTCAGGCAGAAGACCGCACCAATAGACGGTCTACGCTATGTCGCGACCGACGAAACATCGGCCATGCTGGGCTCCATCCGTTTTTGGCCGGTGCAGATGCCCAATGGCACCGCGACGGCCCTGCTCGGTCCGCTGGCCGTCTTACCGGAACTGAGGGGCAAGGGCATTGGTCATGCCCTCGTTACGCACGGCTTGGAAAGGGCGAAATTACTCAACCACAGGAGTGTCCTGATCGTCGGGGACCCCGGATATTACGCCCCCTTTGGATTCAGGGCAGAGCATGTCGCAAACCTGACCCTGCCGGGACCGGTCACACCCTTAACCTTTATGGGACTGGAACTGGTGCCCGGCGAATTGACACAGCAAAAAGGGGCTGTGCTTCCTCTTTAGCAATTGGCATGAACGGGACCTCTTCTGGCCTAAACATTAGAAACTTCTTCTTTATTGATGCATCCCATGGTAGTGTTAGCGGCTTTGACTTTTGCTCATTAAAAAAACCTGGTCGGGAACGGGAACCGTATGAACCTCTCTCACATAGAGCGCAGTGCCGTTGTTGAGCGCCATCCGGTTGCCCATTTTGCCAGTTATTGGGAAAATTTGCGCGGCGAAAGGGCAACCCCATTCTGGTCCCAGTTTGATGCAGCCGACTGCAAAAAACTGCTTCCCTATGTCTTGCTGCTCAAACCCAATGCAGAGGGTCATCTCTATTACGCGGTCAGTGGAACACGCTGTGACGACATTTTCGGCTTCATCTATCAGGGCAAGATGTTTGGCGAGGGTTTGCCGCCTGATGCCGTCGCGGACCGAAAAGCAGAATTCAGCATCGCGATCGAGAGGCAGGCCCCCCTCTATTCCCGCAACATGCTGCCGGTGGATGGAAAGGAATATATCGAGGTTTTCAGGGGTGTCTTCCCTTTCCTGTCAAACGACAACAGTTTTGATGCCATGATGGTAATCATCGCCCCTGTCAGCGAAACCCATCTCCCAAAAGGCGCCGCGTCCCTGCCGCCGACCAACACATCAATCTGACCCGGAACACCCGATCCTGCTTGACGCAAAAGTCGGGATATCCTACCTCAACACGGAGCAGTTAATAATCGCGTCTCGAGTCGCGGGTGTAGTTCAATGGTAGCTTGATGTGTTCAGTTTATTTTCAAGGACTTAAACAAGAAATATCACAATAAAAACCTTCAAATATTTGAACAGACATCAGCGTTTTACCCGAATGTAGTATTTTAATTTGAACCTTTCCTTCAAATATTTGAGCAACAAGAGCCCCAAAGAAGCCCTGCTATTGCTTTCGCGTACGAGTGCTAAACAGTTAGCAGATTGACGCATAACTACCCTAATTGACGCTCGCTGGGTGGTAACGAAGTATCTAAGAAGAAAACAGCGCCACAATGGGCGCTGCTCCATTCTAACGATTTAACTACGCAGTTTTCTTAGCACGCAGGTTGGCTGTGATTGTCTTGTCCAACTCACCAGCCTCCACAGCTTTCAGCACCAACCCAACAATCTCTGGCAGCTTCGCGTCATCGCCAACGATGATGTCCGTCTTGTCTTTATCGATCTCAACCGTCTTGTTGGCGATGCGCACCGCAAAGCGTACTTGCCCAGCGCCATCACGCCAGTACCAAGTTTTGATTGGCTTATTAACCTGCTTACGAACACGAACACCGTCTTCTTCAACGGTGATGGTGCGTGGCACCATAAATGGCTTTCCATCAACCATTGCTTCAGCCGCTTTTTGCTGCTGGCGCAGGTTTGCGATGAGCTTCTGTTTCGTGCGTGTGAATGGGTCTACAGCGCCACGCTCTTCACGCGCTTCAATGTTCAGTGATTTAAGGATAGCATCAGCCATATCAGGTCTCCTTTGGTTGATTTCCCAATCGGCTCTAATGCCGTTCCAGTCAAAGAGCGACCATTCAGGCACGATAAAAATAAATATGGCAGGGATGACGGGAAGCTTGCCAATGACACTAGATACGCACGGTCATCGCCCATAATACCTGCGTATTCAGCCCTTTCACCTTTCTGCGCGACGCGCCATTTTTAGCATGAGGCGGTGTTCTGGTCCGCCCTTAAACTGCCTAACACCAATTAGCAGCGGTTTATCCCCTTCCATTTTATTGTTGCGGAATGGATCAGGCATTGGTCTGCGATCTGTCTTAATCAAAATGGTAAACCCAAAGATGTACAAACGCAGGTGATTTATTCATTGGTTCAGTATCAATTGCTCTTTTTGTAAATTCTGAATTGGAGATGAAAAAAGTCTGCAAGCTTTCAGGAAATATTCTTTCATTTGTCTTTGGTATATCTAACCCCTGAACGCGGTCGCCATTTTTGGCTATATAACTGTATTCCAAACGGATCAATTCGTTAACTCGTGCCTTTGCATGTTCTGCGCTTTCAAACTTGCTCAAGTCCAAATTCTGAAACTCGAACTCTTTTGCTCGTTCATTTACTTGCTTAAGAAGCTCCGAGAACTCACGAATGTCCTCCGCTGACAAAACTAAATTAGTTGGAAACATTGTCCGGCAATAAAGCGGTATTCTCACTGGAACTTCTTCCTCCAGCATTTCCGACACCTGCGAAACCTCCGCGTCTTCCGTCGTCGCGACTGCAATGTTTGGCTGCTTCTGATCTTCGTCGGACATTTTCTTCCCCTCAACACCACGAACCGGAACCATCCAATACTGAGCTCAGACAGCTTCATTGATTGCAAAAAATTGCGCTACACCTTGAAACGATTCTATATGGCGTACACACTCATAAAGTGTGCTGGTAGCTGTGTGAGTATGTATTTCTTCAAATCAACAACTTAGCCGCCAGTTGGCAAGCTGCGGAATCGAACCCTAGTAAGCAACCTTAAAAGCTGTAACCGGTTTGCAAAACCATTTATTGGATGCAATGGAGTTTGTAACGCATTGCTATTTTATTATACACACTTATCACTCCTTCGGTCTCCAAGCTGCATACGAGGGTTCGATTCCCTTCACCCGCTCCAGCGCCTGATAGCCAAATCTCTAATCCAGCCATAGATCCCGACGATTATCTGTGTCGAACGTCAGGCACGGGCCACTTTTCCAGTGATGAAGTTTCTCTAGACCGTTGTCGTTCGGATTTTTAGGGGCGGTCGATGATCGAGCAGCAAAAAGGCCCCACCGTGGTGAGGCCTTTGACAGATTTCATTACCGCTGGCGCTTAAGCAGCCAGTTTACGCTTCCGGCGCCATGAGACGAGCCCGAGACCGCCGATCGCGGCTGCCAATAGCGGCAGCGCTGCCGGGACCGGAACCGGCGACACCGCACCAGTTGCGGCAACAAAGGAGAAGTCAGAGTCCTTCGTATTCGTCACACCGGCCTGGTCCAGGCCCCGCAGAACAAGCGAGGTGAAATCACCAAACAAAGAGCCTAACTCTGAGGTTATGCGCCAGACGCCGCCCTGATTGGATGTTTCATTCAACACATCACCATTCGACGCATTGTCATTAGCCTGGTCATGGGAAGAATTCTTGCCATCCGTTGCGGGCTGCAGGTTCTCGACCGTGGCTGAAACCAAAACCTGGGCCAGGGCAAAGTCAAACACCGATCCGGACGTCAAAAACTGCGCATTCGTTTCACTGGTTGGCTGAAGATAAAAGAAGTCCGTGGTGGCATCTTCGCGCGTTACCTCAAACACCCCAATTTCGCCAATCGGGTCGTTATGCTCACCGGCCGGATAGAGATGGGCAACGGTCAAAGAATTAAGGAAAACTGTCTCCGAAAAATCGAAGGTAATGCCTTCCTTATTGGTTTCACCCCGTGGTGAGGCGCTCGTGCCTATGACGTCGTTGATCGTGACACCATCCGTCTGACCGGTCAGTATGGAATCAAGATTGGGGATGCGCTTTGTTGAAAACGACAGGCTACCGGGCGCCGTAACCGTCACATGAGGCCCGCTGTCAGTGCCGTCAAGGCTCGCGATATCAATCGGACCGACAGGGTTTGTGGTCAGACCGAAAGACAGGATGTCTTCCGAATCCAGTTCCCCAGGACGCTGCATGCGCACCGGAAAGAGATGCCGCACAAAAAACAGCGGCAAGTGACGGGCATTTGAGCGATCGCGATACAACGACCTCCCTTAACACAATCAAAATCAGTCGAAAGTTTACTTTCCTGCCCGCCGCCAGGTAACCGCATGCCCACGGTCTTCCGTCAACAGTGGTACCAGCGCCTTGCTGTCTGTTGACAATTCGTCATTCTTTTCGGGTTTTGAAAGAAAGCCAGATTATCTGGCCGCTTCGCTTCATTCCAAAGCGAAAGAAAACAAAAGCATCTTCACGGCCAGAAGGCAGACCACAAAAATAATCAGTTTTTTCATTGTCCGCTCCGAGAATTATGCGAATTCGACATCACTGATGTAATGATCCGGCCCGGATCTGTCCATGGTGGCCAGGGCGATTTCGAGATGATTTATGAACTGGTCTGAACACGCATGTTGAAACGTGGCCCCGTTAAGGGGATGCTTGACCGAAGCACAGCATCCGTAACGCCATTCAATCGGGGGTAAACTGGAATGACGATGTTGATTGCCGGTGTCCTGCTTTGGACTCTGGCGCATTTCTTCAAACGCCTGTTGCCAGGACCACGGGCGGCGCTTGGAAACGCCGGCAAGGGATTGGTTGCCGTTGCGGTGCTGGCCAGCGTCCTGCTGATGATCTTCGGCTATCGAAGTGCGGAGGGTGAGTTTCTTTACGCATTGCCTTTTAATGTATGGTATCTGAACAACATCGCCATGATCTTTGCGATCTTCCTGATGGATGCGGGCCGCGCCAAGGGGATGGTGCGAACGAAAATCCGGCACCCGATGCTGACAGGGGTGATCATCTGGGCCGCAGCCCATCTGCTGGTCAATGGCGACACGCCCTCCCTGATCCTGTTCGGCGGCCTGGGCCTTTGGGCGATTGCGGAAATTCTGGTGATCAACCGTGCAGAAGGCCCCTGGACACCGCCGGAAGCAGGCCGCTGGTCGAGTGATCTGAAGGTCCTCGGGATTGCCTGTGTGATTTATGCCGTTGTTGTCGGCATTCACCATTGGCTGGGTTATCCGGTCTTCGTGCTTGTTTAGGGATTTGCAGGACCCGCTGCACGCTCCACCGCTTCGTTCAACGCGTCGAAGACAATCATGATTGCGGAGTGCCGGGATCTAAGATCGCGGGCTGGTGCCAGAATCCTGATATCTTCCCAACCCTTGGGGGGATGGATGGCATCCGCCCCGGAAAGCAGAGCCTGAACCGCGTCGCGTGCCGCGAACAAGGTTTCCGGCCTGCCGCCAATTGCATTTCGGGCCACAATCGCTGTCGCCGCCGATCCCAGGGAACATGCCTCCACCACATAACCCACCTCGCTGACATTTCCCGCCTGATCAAGGTTCAGATCGATTGTCACTTTGGATCCGCAAACCCGCGACCGTTTGGAGACACTGGCCATGGGAGAAGACAGGCGATCCGGCTGCTCAACATCCGCACAAAGGGTCAACAGCCGCTCTGTATAGAGCGCCAGTGTGTCCTCATCATCGGGGACGGTGACAGCAATTGAAGCGTCTTTATCGGTCGATTTTGCCATGTTTCATGATATGCGGTGCCGCCCTGCTCCCGTCAACCGCAGCCTCGCTTGCACCTGCCCTCAAAAAATCCGTCATTTAAAGCGCGATTCAGCTTGAATTGCCCCCCGCGCTCTCTTACATGCAGCGCGTGAAAGCGATTAGCACTCACTAAACGGGAGTGCTAATACGGTTTCCCAAATATGATTTTCACGGATTTCAACGCCTATCAGGAGAGCAAACAATGAAATTCAGACCGTTACACGATCGTGTTCTGGTTCGCCGCCTCGAAGAAGAAACAAAAACAGCGGGCGGTATCATCATTCCCGACGCTGCCCAGGAAAAGCCCATGCAGGGCGAAGTTGTTGCCGTCGGCAGTGGCGCACGCAACGACAAGGGTGATGTAACCCCCCTCGACGTTGCCGCAGGGGACATGGTTCTGTTCGGCACATGGTCCGGCACCGAAATCAAGATCGACGGTGAAGAGCTGCTGATCATGAAAGAGAGCGACATCATGGGCGTTCTCGAAGTCAAAGCATCCAAAAAGAAAGCTGCCTGATCCAATCACCGGCTTTTCGGAAAATTCAGTAAAGAGGAGACAGCTTAATGGCTGCTAAAGATGTAAAATTCTCGACCGAAGCGCGTCAGAAAATGCTGACCGGTGTCGACGTCCTGGCCAATGCGGTTAAGGTCACGCTCGGCCCCAAAGGTCGTAACGTTGTTATCGACAAATCCTTTGGCGCACCGCGCATCACCAAGGATGGTGTTTCTGTTGCAAAAGAAATCGAACTGTCTGACAAGTTCGAAAACATGGGCGCACAGATGGTTCGCGCTGTCGCCAGCAAAACCAACGACAATGCCGGTGACGGCACCACCACCGCGACCGTATTGGCACAGGCCATCGTTCGCGAAGGCTCCAAAGCGGTTGCCGCGGGTATGAACCCGATGGATCTGAAGCGCGGTATCGACCTGGCCGTGACAGCCATTGTCGCCGACATCCAGAAGCGTTCGAAAAAAGTCAACAACAGCGAAGAAGTTGCACAGGTCGGCACGATCTCTGCGAATGGCGATGCTGAAGTTGGTAACATGATTGCCGAAGCCATGCAGCGCGTTGGCAATGAAGGTGTTATCACCGTTGAGGAAGCAAAATCGCTTCACACCGAACTGGAAGTCGTTGAAGGCATGCAGTTCGACCGCGGTTACCTCTCCCCGTATTTCGTCACCAATTCTGACAAAATGCGTTCTGAGCTGGAAAACCCCTTCATCCTGCTGCACGAGAAGAAACTCTCCAACCTGCAGCCGATGCTGCCGATCCTGGAGCAGGTCGTACAGGCCAACCGTCCGCTGCTGATCATCGCAGAAGATGTTGAAGGCGAAGCACTCGCAACCCTGGTTGTGAACAAGCTGCGTGGTGGCCTGAAACTGGCTGCTGTCAAAGCACCTGGTTTTGGTGACCGTCGCAAGGCCATGCTGGAAGATATCGCGATCCTCACCAACGGCACCGTTGTTTCCGAAGATCTTGGCATCAAGCTGGAAAGCGTCACGATGGACATGCTGGGTTCCGCCAAGCGTGTTGACATCACCAAGGACGAAACCATCGTCATCGATGGCGTCGGCAAGAAAAAGGATATCGCAGCACGCTGTGACCAGATCCGTCGTCAGGCCGAAGAAACCTCGTCCGATTACGACCGGGAGAAACTGCAGGAACGTCTGGCCAAACTGGCTGGCGGTGTTGCCGTTATCCGCGTCGGTGGTGCAACCGAGGTTGAAGTGAAAGAACGCAAAGACCGTGTTGACGATGCCATGCACGCAACCCGCGCTGCCGTTCAGGAAGGCGTTGTCCCCGGTGGTGGTACAGCCCTGCTTTACGCAACCAAGGCCCTTGCCAAGCTGGAAGGCGAAAACGCTGACCAGAATGTCGGGATCAGCATTGTTGCCAAGGCCATCCAGGCCCCGGTCCGTCAGATTGCCGAAAACGCCGGTACCGACGGTGCCGTTGTTGCGGGTAAACTGCTGGAAAGCAAAGATGCCAATATCGGCTTCAACGCCCAGACCGGTGTCTACGAGAACCTGATCAAAGCGGGTGTTGTTGACCCGGCCAAGGTCGTTCGCTCTGCCCTGCAGGATGCAGCCTCAGTTGCAGGTCTCTTGATCACGACCGAAGCCATGGTTGCTGACAGTCCTGAAGACAAGGCAGCAGCCCCTGCAATGCCTGACATGGGCGGCATGGGCGGTATGGGCGGCATGATGTAATCACGCCGATCCAGTACCGGATACACAGAGGGTGCGGTGCCAAAAAGGCGCCGCCCTCTTTTTTGTTTTCGGGAAACGGAAACCATAAGCATTCTACTTGCAGTTGGGTCAAATACAGAACACTCTTCGCCGGGTATCTGGTGGGGTGGCGTATGTCTGGTCTAAATCGTTCAACAGTTCTGGTTGTGGATGATCATGAGGAATTAAGGTCACTCCTGATCTCGATCTTGCGTAATCTGGGATGCGAGAAAGTGGTAGCCGCCGAGAGCGGGGCCGAGGCGATTGAGATACTCAAAACCGTAAAGACGCGCCCGGAACGCATCGGCGTCTACGATATTGACGCTGTCAACTCGGAATGGGTAATGCCGGGGGTGGACGGGGCAGAATTGTTGCGTTGGATCCGGCAAAGCAACGACTGCCCTGACAATTACATGCCATTCTTGATGATGAGTTCCTACTCCGACGCCGCCCGGGTTGAAGAATCCAGAGATCTGGGTGCGAACGGGTTTCTGGCAAAACCGTTTTCAGGACACGGGCTTGCAACCTATCTGTTGGATGCCATGACCGATGACCGGCACTATGTGGCACTGGACGGTTACTTTGGACCAGATCGACGGCGCAAAAAGGAAGATGTGCCCGAAGAGTTTCGCGATGCCGAAGCATCTTACGAAGACAAGGGTCTAAAATACCATCCGCCGCCCAAAAAGATCCGCGAAAAGATTGGCGCGGATTTTGAGTTTTCAGATGAGAAACTCGAAGAAGCTGATCGCGATATAGAGGACTGGTCGCAACAGTTTCTGGACTGGACAAAGAACCAGATTGCCCGGATTGTCGAGAGCAGGAAAGCCGCATCAGAGGCAGCGTATATGAAACGCTTTCCCATTCTGGAGGAGATACGCGGTCAGGCAGAGGAACTGGCAAATATGGGTGGAACCTTTGGCTATCCACTTGTCGCTGTTATTGGCAAGTCGCTCCTGGAACTGACGTTGGGCCGCGCCGACCCGAGTGATAATTGCATTGAGCTGATTGGAAAACACACCGATACATTGCGCGCGGTCCTGCGGGAAAATGTCCGCGGCGAAGGTGGCCGCATCGGCCAGCAATTGGTCAAGGAACTATCGCGCATTACCAGGGAATACCGCGACAATCTTTAGCGAGCTGCACTGCCCCGTTCCATTTCTCTGCGGTGCAGGCCGCAAAACCTGCCATCAAAACCTCAGCTTGAGTTCCAGTTGCGCGGCATGCGCCAGATATCCGGACTTGATCTCGGCATCGTAATCCAGCTCAAAGCTCAGCATCTCACTGTGCCAGCCAACTCCGAGCCCAAATGTCTGGCTAAGGGCCGGCTGGTCCAGACCGCTGACATTGAACGCCGCGCCGCCACCGGCAAACCGGGCCGTTGCGGTGACATCATCATCGATGAGATCATATCCGAAGCCAACGCGAATTTTCGGCACCAGGATCCCGCCCGACATGTCAAAAACCCGATCCAGACGCGCGTCAAAACTGACGATCAGAATGTCTGTGTCATCCAGCGCAATCGTCTGGTTTTGACCGGCCGCACCCGTCTCAGTATAGGCATCCGTTGATAGCTGTGTCCAGGCGAGACCCAGTTCCGGCGTCAGCCTCCACGCACCCGACCGGGTCGCGACGCTGTATGAATTTCCAGCAGAGATACCAAGCATTACCTGATCGCTGTCATAGCTGGAAGTTGCGGATGTGACACCCAACACGTCCCGGCTGCCCTCGTTGCTATTGACCGCATAGCCGGCATAGCCTTCCACAAAAAAACCGCTTCCGTCTGCATTTTCTGAGTAATCACCATATAAAGTGACCTGGTAACTGTCCGTATCCAGTGTTGCCCGGCCCGCGCCTTTACCCTGCGTCATAGTCTCGGACCACGCCCCCGCCAGCCCGAGCCGCATGTTCCGCGTTGCTTTCGTGTCCGCGCCAAAAGCAATCCCGCCTGTCTCTGCCGTAAAACCGGCAAAGTCACCGTCATCATCCTGATCCGCATCCACAAAGAAGGAACGCATCCAGGTCGAATGACTGGCCCCACCAACACTTATTGGTACATCCGGGCCGATAGAGGCATATTGAACAGGACTGCCAAGCCGCAGATCCGCAAGACGCTGTCCCGTTATCGCTGTGACACGTTCGCCGCTTTGTACAGCGGCCAGACTGCCGGCCCCCAGCATCTCTTCCTGAACCGCCATCTGGTCCACGGCCCTTGCCGCCGTGGCACCACCGGCGTTCAACGCGGCTGTCAGGGCCAGATCAATCGCCCCGCCACCGGTCATCGCTTGCGCCCCGTTTAAAAGACCTTCTGCGGTATCCAGGCTCACCCCCAGGTCGCGCGCAATCTCGGGCGCTGTCTTGAAAGTCCGAACCGCGATGATCTCACTATTGCTGGCGCCGGATGCCAGCTCATATTTCAGCAGGCCGTTATTGGAGTCTGAGGTCAGCGACAGTCCGGACAAAGCGGCGCTGATGTCATCTGTTGCGACACTGTCCGCGATTAAAGCGAATGTTCCCGGCTTGCTGGAAAGCGTGTTAATCGCGGCTAAGGATATCCCCGCCGTGCCCCCGATCGGTGTTACAATTGTGTCTACAACCAGCTCTGCGTCACCAGGTGAACTACCGTTGAATGCCAGGGTCGCACCGTCTGAAAGGGTAAGGGTGCCCGCCTCTATCCGTCCGCCCGTCGCCACCGACAGTGTAGCGCCGGATGCCACGCTTGTATCCCCCGACAAGGTCCCGCCGACATTCAAACGACCCGCAGTCACCTCTATTTGGCTGAAGGTCTGATCGCCGTTCAAGACCCAATCGACCGCCGTACTGCCCATGCGGAGTATCTCAAAATCGATGAGTTGGTCTGCATCTTCGACACCGCTATCGTTCAGCACCACAGTATCGGTTCCGATCCCGCCGCTGGCGATCCCCTTCAGACGGTCAACACCCCCCCTGAAGATCAGACTGTCATCCGCATCGCCGAATTGAATCGCGAAATCGTCGGGATCGGTCCCGGTGGTTTGAACTGTTGCATTACCGGTCAAGACAACGGCCGCATCGGCAGCAGCGCCGCTGATCTCAATGCCGTCATCACCGCCTGTGACCGCATCCGCGACGGTCGCAATCGTTACACCCGATCCCGCGTTGGAAAGGCGAATACCGTCCCCAAAGACACCGGTAACGGTCCCGTTGGCCGTGACGATCAACGGTTGTGAAGAGGGGAAGATCATTCCGGCATCGATTCCGAAATTGCCCCCCGTAACATCCTCGACACGGATATCAATCTGTCCCTGCCCGATTGTGAGAAGTTTGACACCAGTGCCGGTTTGGGAGTGAATTTCACCCGTGGCGAAGATATTCGTGTTTGCGACCGTAGCCGGGTTTGCTATCACAACGGAGACACCGGAGGCGAAACTACTGGTCCCGGTCGTGCGCACGTCAACAACATTGACATCCGTTTGGCCCAAACCCCGATTGGTGACACTGACCCCATCGCCGCCGGCGCTGGTGATGGTGCCACCAACATCAATTGACAGGTTACCTGTCGAAGCGCTGTTTGAAATCTGTGCAAAGATCCCTCCCGCAGTTGACGCAGTCGCTGCATTGCTGATCAGGGGGCCGGATCCAAGACCGTCATTCGCAATGATCTGAATTCCCTGGTTGCTGACAAATGAAATCACATCACCCGTAACAGTCGTGTCGAAGATTGACACGCTATCCGCCGCTGACAAATTAAGGACGGTGATCGTGTCGGTGTCCCTCTCCGGATCGGCATTTCCCGGGGACAGATCAATTGGTCCGAAAACTCCATCGCTCGCGGTCAATGATGTAGCGCCGCCGTTCAGGGTCAATACCTGCCCGACCGCTGGCTCAACACAGAGAACAGAGCTTAGCGCGATTAAAACCGCGCCGACCCGAACAGCATTCGTTTGGCGTGAAACACGATGCATGAGAAAAAACGGTCCAAAAAAATTTCTTGTCGTAAATCAGGTTCTTAAAACTAAAATCACTCTAAATAATAATTTAAACTAAACCAAAATTTGATATTATCGAATAAAATCGATCACTTACCGCCATCGCTAGCGCATTAATTCCTTAACGTTGCACAATTTAGTTAAGAAAATCTGGACGAAAGTTAATGCATATCAACCATTGGTAAGCATACCAACCGGCGGAGAAGCATTTCGGAATTGTGTTGGAGCTGAATACGAAGAAAAAGCGGTCAACCGGATTGGGTGAAGCCTGGGTGCTTAAGGGTCAACCACTTGCAGTGACCCAAGACGGGGTCGGAAGAAGGAGGTCTTGATGATCCTCTCAGCGGAGAAAAGATCGAAGGCGATCGGTTCATAATCGTAAATGAGTTCCGCAATGACGACCGTCTCATCTGGTGCAACCGCGATACCGGCGGGCGTCGCCGCCGCGCTGCCGGTTACGCCTAGAAAACTGACATCATTCAAGGGCCCCGCTCCGCGCCGTTGCCAGAGGACCTCAGGCGGATCGGTTCCTTCTCGCCCTACCGCTGAAAGAATGACGACACCGTCATCGCCCATTTCAAAGGGTGCCAGAATTTGCGGTACAGCAGAAAACAGATCGTCGACAACCTGTTCGGAAATATTCTCTTCCCGGGTAGCGAGATCAGCCATCGTAACGGCAGCGTGCTGCAATTTGGTATGCAGAAGCAGGTAATTCCCGACCTCAAGTATTGAAAGCACGAGGGTTGCCAGGATCGGGATCGTGAAAGAAAACTCGACAAGGACAGAGCCTTTTGTATCGCGCAGAAACCGTCTCATCAGAAAGGCTCGTTCCGGACAGCAACGGCAGCAGAGTGATTGATCCGCCCGAAGATCGGTTCGAACAACCCTGTCATGCTTTGAATCGTATAATCGATGCGATAGAGCACGATATCTCCCGCTCCCCCCAGGCCGACGACCCCCACATCCAGATCCCACTGACCATTGCCATTTACGTCGGTAAAAGCTTCGCCCGTATCGTAATCTCCGTTTCCGTTTTCATCAGCGAAGGGTTCCGCCGTGCCGATATCAGAAAAACTGTCATAGATGATCGTGTCGACCGCGACCTCTTCCATATCCACCAGTCCGAATGTGTTATCTGACACGATCTCGAGGATCTGTTCCTCGCGTGTGGAACCGTCGTCGGTATTCCCCGTGATGCCATAGCGTGAAGCTGTCAGAACGGCATTTTCCAGACTGTTGCTGACCAGATAGACCATGCCCAGTTCAATCGCGCCAATAATGAAACTGACAACCACCGGGGTCAGGAGGCCAAACTCCATCATGGCAGAACCCTTGCGGTTCCGGATGAACAGACGCGCCAATGATGTCATCTGGATAGCCTCAGATTGCTAAGCTGCCGACCGATTGTTTCGAACACACCGGACAGTTGACTGTTGTTCGGGGCGTGAAAATAGAAGCTGTCTTTGGACGCACATTGACGATACAGGTTTTGGGTAGACCCGTTGGGCGTGCTTCCAAAGGTGATTGTGTAAATGACAATCCCCTCGTTTTTCATCGATGTGCAGATCCGGGCAAACCGGTCGTCAACCTCGTCGCGCGCTTGCCCCAGTGTTGCAAAGCCGAATTCTTCAAGCCGACCATAAGCTGTGAAGTCCGACCCAGCCGGACCAACACCGTTATCCGGTTCATGCCCCCTGAAATCGAAAAACTGGTTCTGGCCATCGGTGAGGATAACAACGACTTTATCCATAAAGGGCTCGTCGTAAGGGAGTGGCAATGTCGCCTCAGCCGCCTCGGTCCACAGCCCCTGCCAGCGCGGCGAGATGGCGCGCCACCCCCAGATCAGGCCAAGGTTGCTTGTTGTCCCCCCCCTGCTCCAGGCCTCCATCTCTGCAATCGCACCCTGAACCGTCGACTTCTGTGCTGTCAGCGGCGTGATGGCCGGACCACATCCCAGATTTGGGCCCCGTGCATTGTTTCCATCGGTATGGGAATCACGAATATCAAAGCCCGTCACGTCCCCGTCTTCATCGGTCAGGATCCAGTCGTTATCGACCTCATCGACATAGAGAAAGGCATTGAACGCCGCGATGTCCGGCGTGTCATCGGTCTCGTCCAGGCCCCCGGCACGCGCCGAAACACAGCCTTTCCACGTGCTTGGATCGTATCCACCAGTCGCGACAAGGGTTTGATCGTCGAGGGTTAACCAGGACGCATTGTTCGCGCCCATATTCACATTGGCGGCGTAGGGAACCAGACCGACCCAAAGGTTCGGACTGAGTTCATTATCGCCATAGACGATGTTCACCAGATCCTGGGCCGCCGCTTTCATAGTGGTCATTTTGGATCCGGCCATGGACCCCGTGTTGTCCATGACCAGAACCAATTCCATACCCCGTGTCTCTCTGGTGATCTCCGTCGTCTGGGTGACCGATACGGTCTCGTGGCCGAAAAGGCGCATGAAGGTCGTGTCTACGGTTGCGGTTGCCGACAGGGAGATGACGTTGTTGTCCTCACTGATATCAACCTGAAAGTCGGTCAGTGTCGCGATGCCATCGATCGCTGTGAAATTGGCGTCAAAGAACTGCTCGGCATCGGGTATCATCTGATCAAGCTCAAGCGCATGTCCGGCAGCAAGTCCAGCGGCATCAAGGGACCGCTGCAGACCGTCCTTGGTCAGAAACAGCCGGGCGGAATCCACGGCAAGACCCGCCGCTGCCGTGATCGGCAGCAATGAGAAGGCAAACATGTACATGATGCCGCCCCGTCTATCTTTTAAAAAGGCGGTCAGGAACGATCCGATTTTGCCCATAAATGCAGACACAAAAACCTCAACGCTGTTTCACCCCCCTTGGCTTCCATACGTCCAATACATCATGAGCGCCAGAATAACCGTTTGATAATTCATGAAAAATTCAGAACAATTTGCGTTAAATTGTTGTCCCTCTTAATCTGATATTAAGCGGTTTAAGCCGCGCCTATTCACCAAGCCCCAAAAATGCCAACCACCCCGACAGGAGTCCGCTTGTGGAAAAGTTGCCGGATACGCCACGCTCGTTCATTGGAAAAGCCGTCCCCAGATTCGAGGATGAACGCCTGCTGACCGGCAAAGGGTTGTTCGTAGAGAACCGTGATTTCAAAGGCGGTCTGGACGCTGTGTTTGTTCGAGCGCCGGTTGCCCATGCAACGATCAAGAGCATCGACATCAGCGCTGCCCGGGACATGCCGGGCATCCACGCGATCTATACCGGCGCCGACCTCAAGGCCGCAGGCCTCAACCCCCTTCCCTGTGCCTCCCCCCAGGATTCCAGTGACGGCACCGCTTTTTATATGCCGGATCGGATGGCCCTGCCGGAGACAACTGTTCGGTTCGTAGGCGAGGCGGTGGTTATGATCGTCGCCGAGACACGACTACAGGCGCAAGACGCCGCCGAACTTGTTGACATCGACTATGACGAACTTCCGGTAAATGTTGATACAGCAGCGGCAACAGAGCAGGCCTTTGACTGGATCATGGGGAATGAGGCCGGCACAGATGCAGGTTTTGAGAAAGCGACGCATGTCGTTTCAATCGACGGTGTCGTCAACAATCGGGTCATCGTGTCCCCGGTCGAAACGCGTTCCGCCATTGGCCGATATGATCCATCAACTGGTCGATATGCCCTGTTAACACAGAGCCAGGGTGTGCATTTCATTCGGAAAACAGTTGCCCAGACACTGGATATCGATCAGGCGGATCTTCATGTGGTCACCGAGGATGTCGGGGGCAGTTTCGCAACCAAACTTATGAACTATCCAGAGCAGACCCTTGTTCTGTATGCGGCAAAACAAACGGGCAAGGAGGTTCGCTGGATATCCGGCAGGGACGAGGCTTTTCTCAGTGATGCCCATGGCCGTGACCATGTCAGTGACGCTGAACTGGCACTCGACGCCAAAGGGAATTTCCTTGGATTACGTATTGTCAGTAAAGCATCTTTGGGAGCCTATGCATCCGCCGTTGCACCGGGCATCAGCGGCAAGGGCTTTGCCAAAATCGTCGGACACAACTACGCATTCCCCGCCCTGACCTGTCGCGTTATCGGCGTGTACACGAACACATCGCCAACCGACGCCTATCGCGGTGCCGGCAAGCCGGAGGTGACCTATCTGGTAGAACGCCTGATCGAAAAGGCGGCCAGAGAATTAAAAATGAACCCGGTCGAACTGCGACGGAAAAACCTCGTTCCCGCCAATGCGATGCCATTTTCCCATGCCAACGGCCTGATCTATGACAGCGGTGATTTCAGCGCGACATTCGATGCCGCAGTTGGTGCCGCCGACCTGCCCGGATTCCCTGCCCGCAAAGCCGTTGCAGAGGAACGGGGCATGTTGCTGGGCCTGGCAATTTGCCCGTATCTGCACGCAACCGGGGGCAGTGCGACGGAACAGAGTGCGGTTATGGTGACGCCAGAAGGCATGGTCCAGATCCGCACCGGGGTTCAGGCGTCCGGTCAGGGACATCAAACAGCCTTTGCCCAGATCGCCGCCACAAGGCTTCAGATCCCGATGGACCGGATTGAGGTGATAGAAGGCGACAGCGACCTTATCCCGAATGGCGGCGGAACGGGTGGATCATCCTCTCTTCCGATTGCCGGCACGACAATTGACCAGGCGACCGTCAATATGATTGAGACGGCCAAGCAACAGGCAGCGGACCGTTTGGAAACAGCGCCGGGTGACATCACCTATGCGGATGGCGCCTTCACCGTCATTGGAACGGATCGCAAGATCGGCCTCTTTGAACTGGCAAAGGTTCAGGCTGATAAGGGGCTGCCGGGCTGCGCGGGAAATGCAGATTTTGAGGGCGATCATCAAACGGTTCCCCACGGGGCCCATGCCTGCGAGGTTGAGGTTGACCCGGAAACCGGGCGCGTCACCATCGAACGCTACATCTCTGCCGATGATATTGGCCTCAAACTCAACCCGCCGATTGTCGACGGACAGATCCATGGTGGTCTGGTTCAGGCGTTGGGACAGGCGATGATTGAACACGCGGTCTATGATACCGACAGTGGACAATTGCTGTCCGGCTCCTTCATGGATTACGCGCTACCGCGGGCTGACGATTTTGCACCACTGGAGTTGATTGATGCCAGTGTAGACACAGAGGCCAATCATCTGGGCATGAAAGGTGTCGGGGAACTGTCCACTAACGGCGGCCTCGCCCCGATCATATGTGCAATCTGCAATGCGCTTGGACATGACCGGCTGGAAATGCCGGCCTTGCCGGAAAGGGTATGGCGCGCCGCACAGGGCGACGCGCCTTAACTCAAACCGGATAATCAAAAAGGGTACGGCTTATGCTGCGTCTTTCATTGCGTCGAGTTTCTTCTCGGCGCTGTCTTTGCGAGCTGGGTCCATCATCAGGCGATCAGCGGCAACAATCTCGACATCCTGAATGCCGATAAAGCCCAGGACGTGACGCAGATAGCCGCTGGCAAAATCAATTTCGGAGGCAACTTCCGTTCCGCCGGACGCCATCAGGACATAGGCTTTCTTGCCTTCCAGCAGGCCAACCGGGCCATTTTCTGTGTATTTGAAAGTCAGACCGGCGCGGGCCACGTGATCAATCCAGCCTTTCAATGCGGCCGGCACGCTAAAGTTATAAATCGGCGCGCCGATCACAATGGTATCTGCGGCCTGAATTTCCGCGACCAAAGCATCACTCTCCGCCAGGCGGGCTTTCTGTTCAGGACTGCGATCATCGGCCGGGGTGAAGTTGGACCCAATCCAGGTCTCATCGATGTAACCGGGTGCGCTGTCTGCCAGGTCACGTGTCACAATTGACGTTTCTGCATTTGCCAATCCGGCGATCAGGCGGTCCGTCAGCTCACGGCTGACCGACCCTGTCTTCCGCATGCTGGCGTCAATGCGAAGAATACTGCCAACAGGGCGGGTTTCTGTGTTGCTCATAATCATTCTCCATCCAGTTTGAAAAGGGCGGTCCAAAGACCTGTTGGAAAAGATATAATTGCCTAAAAAATAGTTTCTATTATATCTTTTCGACATCACTGTTCTAAAAATTTGTACAAAAGAAAGATGCTTGATGGACGAAATGGGAAACCTCCGCGCTTTTGTACGAACGGTAGAAAGCGGCAGTTTCAGCGCCGCCGCCGATCAGATGCGCATCGCGAAATCCGCACTCAGTCGACGGGTTCGGGAACTGGAGCGCCATCTGGGTGTCGATCTTTTATTGCGGTCAACAAGACGCATCCAGATGACCGATGCCGGTGAGCGGTTCTACGACAGTGCGTTACGCATTCTGGCAGATGTTGCAGAGGCGGAGGCGGTTGCCCGGGACGAGCGCGGGAACCTCGCGGGTTTGATACGGCTTGCCGCACCGCTCTCTTTCGGCACCCGCCATCTGACATCGGCATTGGCCGATTTCACGGAACTCTATCCGGCGATACGGTTTGAGGTGGAACTGTCGGACAGCCTTGTTGATCTGGTTGCCGTAAACGCGGATCTGGGCCTGCGGATCGGTTTTCTGAAAGACAGTGACCTCATTGCACGAAGGCTTGCCTCCACCTCTCTCATCCTGGCCGCAGCCCCGGGGTTTTGGGATAAACACGGCCGCCCGGAACGGCCAGAGGACCTGAGCGACTATGACGGGCTGTTCTATAAATTCGGTGAAGTTCGGGACTCCTGGCCCTTTACACGTCCCGACGGCACAAGCGGCCGTGTCGCGCCCAGACCGAACTTGCGGGCCAATAATGGTGAAGTCCTGATGCAAATGGCGGAACGGGGTATCGGTGTTGTTATAGAGCCCAGTTTTATCATTCACAAAGCCCTGCAGAATGGAACTCTCGAAGCGGCCTTGATTGAATACAAATGGCCGCGACTTAGCCTCCACGCTATCTACGCCCCAACCCGGCATCTATCACCCCGCGTCAGGGCCTTCATCGACTTTCTGGCTGATCGTTATTCCGGTGTGCCGCCCTGGGAAGCTGACCTTCCATTCAAACTTTCGGCGGATGCATAATCACATCACAAATTGATACGCGGCGTAGACGAAACCAGCCGCCGTGGAACCAACCAGCGCCAGGACGATATACAGCAGGAAGATCGGGAAACGGACCAGCGCCTTCACCGCGACCGCCGCCGGGATAGAGGTCACCGCACCGGCAACCATAAAGGTCATCGCGGCAGAGGCGGTCAAACCCACATCCATCAACGCGTCGGTCAAAGGAATGGCGGCATAGCCGTTCAGATAGGCAGGCACCCCGATGATCGCCGCCGTTGGCACCATCAGCGACCCGGCAGATGCGATCCAGCCACCCAGTTCCTGCATCGGCACATAGGCCACCATGATCGCTTCAAGCAGAAAGGCGATTGCCATCCACTTTGTCAGGAACCAGCCTGTCGCGCCCAGTTCCTGGGTGAAGGCTTTGCGCTTTTCAGCCTGTCCCCAGAATTTCCAGGTGACCGCCTGCCCCTTCGCTGTTGATTTCGCCGAGCAACACGCCGCGGCCCCGATCAGCGGATCTGCCAGAAATCGCGAGTTTTGCAGGGCCAGCATGACACCGCCTCCCAGCAACCCAAGACCAACAGCAGCCAGGGATTTGGCGATCGCGAACTCAGCGCCCAACACACCAGCGGTGACCACAAACATTTGCGGATCCATCACCGGGGAGGCCAGCCAGAACGCCATCACGGGTGCGAGGGGAACGCCAGACGCCAGAAGCGCGGCCACAAGGGGCACGACACCGCAGGAACAGAATGGAGAGAATGCGCCAATAACCGCGGCCAGGAATGTCGCCTTATACAGTCCGCCGCTAAAGGCATGCGCGATCAATCCATCCGCACCGCTTGCCTTCAAATAGGCTGCAAGACCAACAGACAGAAGCAGGACCGGCGCAATTTCGGCGAGACTCGTTCCGGTAAACGCCAGAATTTCCCTAAGGCGGGCCGCATCAATCACGGCAATCACGGCGACGATCGCGACACTCGCCATGGCCACCCGGTCAAACCGGCGCAGGCGCGCCAGACCGGCATGCAGGAAATGCTCAAACCCGTTTGGTGCGGGTGAGGGATTGTCGAGTGTCTTATCAGCCATCTTCTCTACTCCACTTGACGCTTAATCGCTCTGACGCCTAGCTTGCGCAACATTCGAGTTGGCGGGCATATCGGCGCAACATTCATCGACCAAGGATCCGACCAAGGCCCTCATGCCATCAAACTGGGCCCGGTAAATCAGGCTCGTGCCTTTCCTCTCCCGCCGGACCAGATCCACCGAATCCAGCAGCTTCAAGTGATGGCTCAAGGTTGAACCGGGTATGCCCAGTTCTTCCTGAATGCGACCAACCGGAACACCATTGTCACCGGCACGGACAAGAAATCTAAAGATACGCAACCGGGTCGGATTCCCGATGGCGTTAAGGCGGTCTGCAATCGTGTCGATATCAGTCATGAGTCTGATATAGCGCCTTATAACTCTTCTTTCAACTGTATTTCTAGAAATATAGAAATAATAGTTCAATTTGTTGAATTTGAATGTGTTTTAACCCTTGATTTTCGCCATACACACACTCATTTTGACCCTCATGTCAAAAAGCGATCTACCTGATATCCCCTCACCCTGTGTGTCGGTTTGTGTGATGAGCCCCGCAACGGGCCTTTGCGTCGGATGCCTGCGCACGGCGGATGAAATCGCCGGCTGGCCACGCGCATCAAACCAGGAACGCTTCGATATTGTGCAGCAATTGAAAGAACGCCGTCGCGCCGCGGGAATCACAAGCCCCGCTGATC
This sequence comes from Alphaproteobacteria bacterium, assembly GCA_963691885.1. Taxonomy (GTDB): domain Bacteria; phylum Pseudomonadota; class Alphaproteobacteria; order UBA8366; family Aestuariispiraceae. The sequence continues at coordinate 2,782,496 of OY829843.1, read as the reverse complement.
AGCGGCCGCGTCGACGGGCAAGGCGAAACCGAAGAGACGCCGCCGAATAGAGCGAATTAAAACCCAGACTTAACCGAGGCCCTTGTGGCGGGTTTCCGCACCTGTCTTTAAAAATGCATTCAGCATTTCTTCAATCGGTTCCCGGTTCAGATCGCGGGCAATGATCACAATCTTAGAAACCCGCTCTTCGTCGGGCCATTCATCCAGAACAGCTGGCGGATGGAAGATATGCTGAACACCATGTACGGCAACTGGACCGTCAACTTCCTCCACATTCAGGATCCCTTTCATGCGCAGCATATTATCGCCATGGATAGAGATCAGCGCATCGACCCACTCAACAAAAGCGTCCCAGACAATCGGCTCTTCATACCGCATGCTGAACGATCTTATCCGGTCATCATGCCGGTTGATGTCGTGGTGATGGCCATGATCGTGGTGGTGATGGTCGTGATTGTCATCGTGATCATGATGATGGTGACCATGATCATGGTGATGGTGGTGATGATCGTGACCAGAGGCCTCTGCGTAAGCCTCTTCCGACAGCCAGCGCCGAACATCGGCGGTCTTGGTTTCCGGATTATAGAGACCGGCATCGAAGAGTGACGCCGGTTCAACTTCCCCAAAACTGGCTGTAATCAGCTTCGCTGCAGGATTGATCACGCGAATTCGCTCATCCAGTCGATCTGGTTTTACTTCAGACTTCATGTCGGTCTTCGTCATAACGATCCGGTCTGCGACGGCGGCCTGCTTCACGGATTCCGGGTTGTTGTCCAATTGCAGGCCCCCGTTCACCGCATCAACCGTCGTGACAATCCCGTCCAGACGATACCGCGAAGACAGCACAGGGTCCGTCATCAACGTGTGGATGATCGGGGCCGGATCGGCCAGACCCGTGGTTTCGATGACAAGGCGGTTGAAGGCCGGTACTTCGCCGCTCCAGCGTCGGCGGATCAAGTCCCGCAACGTGTTCACAAGATCGCCCCGGATGGTGCAGCAAAGACAACCGGAATCCATGACAATTGTATCGTCGGAACTCTGCTCAACCAGCACATGGTCAAGGCCGACTTCACCGAATTCATTGATGACAACCGCCACCTCACCCATATCGGGATGGCGCAGCAGGTTCTTCAGCAGCGTCGTCTTACCGCTCCCCAGAAAACCGGTCAGAACCGACACCGGCAGGCGTTCCGTCGGGACGTCAACACCCGCTTTTTCTTGACCGTCATCACTCATTTACTGAACCCTCCGCTTGCTCAAATCGCCCAAAAGAGATAGGCGCTTGCGATCAGAAAGGCAAAAACGAAATCTGATGCAACGGGTTTTTATAGCAGGAGAGTATGATGAGCGAACTGACCTCAATGACCGCAACCGCTGTTCGGGCGCTTCTCAAAAAGCGGGAGGTCACGCCGCTGGAACTCGTCGACGCCGCCTTCGACCGTATTGAGGCTGTCGATGGGCCAGTCAATGCGCTTCCCACCCTTTGCCCGGAACGCGCCCGCGAACATGCCGCCAAGGTGGATGTTGACGGCACAATGCTGGGCGGCATCCCCACTGCAATCAAGGACCTGACAGAGGTCGCGGGTGTTCGCAGCACCTATGGATCCCCGCTCTTTGCTAATCTGGTCCCCGAACGATCCGACATTCTGGTTGAAAGATTGGAAGAACGCGGGGCAATCGTTACCTCCAAATCGAACACCCCCGAATTCGGTGCCGGCGCGAACACGTTCAACGAGGTGTTTGGCAAAACGCGCAATCCCTGGAACACTGACAAGACCTGTGCCGGGTCCAGCGGCGGTTCGGCTGTCGCGCTTGCGACCGGAATGACCTGGCTTGCCAGTGGTTCCGACCTCGGCGGCTCACTTAGAACGCCAGCCAGTTTCTGTAATGTTGTGGGCATGAGGTCCAGCCCCGGAACCGTTGCCCGTAAATCACTGAGCAACCCCTATGACACGATGTCGGTCGACGGACCGATGGCCCGCACGGTCGAAGATATTGCCCTTCTGCTGGACGCGATGACAGGCGTTCATATTGAGGACCCGATTTCCCGGCCCGAGCCATCGGTTTCGTATTTTGACCAAGTTCAGAATTCCGCCCCGCCAAAACGCGTCGCCTGGTCACCCGATCTGGGTTTCCTACCGGTCGATCAGGAAGTACGCGATATTTGTGAGGCGGCCCTTGTCCATTTTCGGGACATGGGTGCCGAGGTTGAGGCTGACTGCCCGGATTTTTCGGGCACCCGCGATATCTTTCAGGCCCTACGCGCCGAGATCTTTGTAACCAGCCATGCCACCAAATTGCGCGACCATCGTGATCAGCTGAAACCCGATGTGATCTGGAACATCGAAAAAGGCATGGCGATGAACCTGGACGATCTGGGACAGGCCCATCGCGACCGGGCCCAATTGGTGTCCGATACCGCTGCATTTTTCGGCGGGTATGATCTGTTGGTATGTCCAACTGCCCTGGTGCCGCCCTTCGACGTGGATATCCGATATATTGATGAGGTAAACGGCCACAAATTCGACAATTACATCGATTGGCTGGGAATCGCCTATGCCATCACCTGCACATCCTGCCCCAGCATCTCTGTTCCCTGCGGCTTTACCAAAAGCGGCCTCCCGGTCGGCCTGCAAATTGTTGCAAGGCCCCGCGGCGACGGCCAATTGCTTGGTTTTGCGCATCATTTCCAGAAAGCGACCGGCATTTCAACAGACCCGATTGACCCGAAATCACCCCAATAACGGATGGTAAACCCCTACGACTTGGCCGTTGGCTTGCACAGGGGTTGTCATCTCGCTATCTTGCGCTGCAACAAATCTATGTTGCATTGCGTGAAAATCACGCGAACGACCTTTGGGGGAAGGAAAGATAATGGATAACTCATTGCTGCATGAAGAAATCAGCGGCTACTTTTTCGAAGATCTCAGCGTCGGCATGTCGGCGGTTTTTGCCAAGACCATCACCGAGGCTGACATCGTGCTGTTTTCCGGTGTGACTGGCGATATGAACCCGGTTCACGTGAACCAGGAATTTGCGAAGGACACGATCTTCAAGGGCCGCATCGCGCACGGCATGTTGACCGCCAGTCTGATTTCGACCGTCCTTGGGACAAAGATGCCCGGTCCCGGCTGTATCTATCTGTCACAGGATCTCAAGTTTCTGGCCCCGGTTCGCGCCGGTGATACGGTGGAGGCACGCGCGACGATCATCGAGTTGATCCCCGAGAAGAAGCGTCTGATCTGCAAGACGACCGCCTCAGTTGGTGGCAACCTTGTCTGTGACGGTATTGCCAAAATGATGGTAAGGTCCCGCGACGATATATAAACTCCGGCAACGGCGCCGCTGCTGCTTTGGCGGTGCCGATTCATCCATGAGAATGAGCCGGTTTCATGCAGATCCATCACAGCCCGATTAAACTGGACCCTGATCTGAAGAACGGGGTCGTCGTGCTGGGCAATTTTGATGGTGTGCATCGGGGGCATCAAGCCGTCATCGGGCAGGCACGGGAACTGGCCGACTCGCTCAAGGCACCGCTTCTTGTCCTCACCTTCGAACCCCATCCCCGCAGTTTCTTTGGCCGCAACGAGGGCGGACCGTTTCGCCTGACAGATCTGCGCAACAAAGCCCATTATATTGAGGCCTTGGCCGTCGATGGCCTGGTTGTGATGGCGTTCAACGCCGATCTCGCCGCCATGACAGCAGAGGATTTCATTGACCGGATTTTGCGCGAAGACCTTGGTGCCCAGCATGTGGTCGTCGGCTATGATTTCTGTTTTGGAAAAGGCCGGACCGGAACACCGGACCTGATCAGAAGTCATGGCAATATTCCGGTCACGACAATCGATCCGGAAGCATCCCATGACGGGATCATCTACTCCTCAACCCGCATTCGCGACTATTTGCGGCGCGGCAACCCCGGCCAGGCCGCCGCCCTGCTTGGTCGTCCGTTTGAGGTGGAAGGAACCGTTGAAAAGGGCCAACAGCTGGGCCGAACCATCGGCTTTCCCACGGCAAACCTCGATCTGGGTGACCTTGTACGACCCGCCGACGGAATATACGCCGTCCGTGCGGGGTTTGAGGCATCACCCGGCGAAGGGACGAGCTGGCATGACGGGGCGGGCTATTTCGGCCGCCGCCCGACCGTCAATGGCGACAGCGAGTTGTTTGAAACCTTTGTCTTCGATTTCGACGGCGATCTATACGGCAAGTATTTGCGCGTCGCCCTGATCGAGTTTGTGCGGGCTGACAAAAAGTTTCCCGATATCGACGCGATGAAGGACCAGATCGCCCATGACTGTCTGGTCGCAAGACGCATTCTTCAGACCCGCGCGGCAGGCGGGTAAGCGAAGGGCGATACAGCATCGCATACTGCCAAGGAAACCTTGACCGCGACCCGCCACAAAACTAGGATCGCGCCAAATTTAGAAGAGCTCTGACCATGCTTGAAATACGACGCGACACGATGATAGCGCGGCACCATCGAATTATGGGCCCGGCCCTGCTTTGATGCGGGTGCCGGGACGGGTCTGCTGAGCCCTGATGAAAGGCGTGCAAGCGACCCCGAGCGATGCTGGAACGCGACGTCCAGCGACCAGACGATATCCTAGATTTAGACCGTACCAGCGTCCCCATTTTGGGAGGACGCCAAAATGGAAATACAATGACCGAACAGACATCAGACCTGCCCGACTATCGACCGACGATCAATCTGCCGCAGACGGAGTTTCCGATGCGCGGTGGCCTGCCCACCAAGGAACCGGAAATCCTGGAAAGATGGGCCAAGATCGACCTCTGGAAACAGTTGCGCGAAAGCTCTAAAGGCCGCGAGAAATTCATCCTGCATGACGGCCCTCCCTATGCGAACGGCCATCTGCATATCGGCCATGCGCTTAACAAAATCCTGAAAGACATCATCAACCGGTCCCAACAGATGATGGGCAAAGACGCGAACTACGTGCCGGGCTGGGATTGTCACGGCCTGCCGATCGAGTGGAAGATCGAGGAACAGTATCGCGCCAAGGGTCTGAACAAGGACGAGGTTGCCATCGACGAGTTCCGCAAGGAATGCCGCGAATTTGCCGATCACTGGATCAACATCCAGCGGGAGGAGTTCAAACGTCTGGGCGTATTGGGTGATTGGGAGAACCCCTATACCACCATGGCCTATCCGGCCGAGGCGCAGATCGCCAAGGAAATCGGCAAGTTCCTGATGAACGGGTCGCTGTTTAAAGGCGCGAAACCGGTTATGTGGTCAATTGTGGAGAAGACCGCACTGGCCGAGGCCGAAGTCGAGTATATGGAGCATAAGTCGACCATGATCTGGGTTAAGTTCCCGGTCATCTCGGCAAAGAATCCGGCCCTCGAAGGCGCAAAGGTCGTCATCTGGACAACAACCCCCTGGACCATGCCCGGCAACCGCGCCGTCGCCGCCCATGAAGATTTCGACTATTGCGTTGTTGAAGTTACCTCTGTTGCAGAGGGCAGCCGCGCGGAAATCGGCGAAAAACTGGTCCTGGCCAAGGCTCTGGTCGATGCTGTCTGTGAAACGGCGAAGATCGACGGCCATACCATCCTATCCAACCTAAAAGGTGCGGATATCGTTGGCACGCTGTGCTCGCATCCCTGGCGCGGCCATGCGGAGGCCGATGGCGGATATGATTACGATGTCCCGGTGCTCAGTGCCGAATTCGTGACCGATGATGCCGGTACGGGCTTTGTCCATATCGCCCCGGGTCACGGTGCCGATGACTGGCAGCTTGGCATGGCAAACGGGATCGAGGTTCCCAGAACCGTCGGGGAAGACGGGGTTTTCTATGACCATGTTCCGGTCTTCGCCGGGAAATGCGTGCTGACCCCTGAAGGTAAAGAAGGTGACGCAAACGGGTCTGTCCTTCGCGAGCTGGCCATCGCTGGTGGCCTCTTGGCCAAAGGGACCTTGCGCCATTCCTATCCGCATTCCTGGCGATCCAAGGCCCCGCTGATCTTCCGCAACACAGCCCAGTGGTTTATCTCCATGGAGTCGACCGGCCTGCGGAAAACAGCGCTGGATGCCATCGATCAGACGGCCTTCTACCCGCCACAGGGCAAGAACCGCCTCTATTCCATGATCGAGGGGCGCCCGGACTGGTGTATCTCCCGCCAGCGCAGCTGGGGTGTGCCGATCCCTGTCTTCGTCAATAAAACAACGGGTGAACCGCTGCGGGATCAAAGTGTTGTCGACCGGATTGTTGAGGCGTTCCGTCTTGAAGGGGCAGATGCCTGGTTCTCATCTCCGCCGCAGCGTTTCCTCGGCAATGATTATGACGCCGATGACTTTGAACAGGTGCGCGACGTGGTCGATGTCTGGTTCGACAGTGGCTCAACACACGCCTTCGTGCTGGAAGCGCGCGATGATTTGCAATGGCCGGCCTCCCTCTATCTGGAAGGGACCGACCAGCATCGTGGCTGGTTCCATTCTTCGCTTCTGGAAGGATCGGGAACACGGTGCCGAGCGCCCTATGACGCTGTTTTGACCCACGGCTTCATCATGGCCCAGGACGGAACCAAGATGTCCAAGTCCAAGGGCAATCAGGTTGTTCCACAGGAAGTGAACGACAAATACGGCGCAGAAATCCTGCGGCTTTGGGTCGTGTTCGAAGATTACTACAACGACCTTCGTGTCGGTGAAGCCACCCTGAAACAGATCACCGATTATTACCGCCGTTTCCGCAACACATTGCGCTGGTTGTTGGGCAGTCTGCATTACTTTGACCCGAACCAACGGGTCGACGCCGCCGATATGCCAGAACTGGAACGCCTGATGTTGCACCGGATCCAGGAACTGGACGTCACTGTTCGCAAATGCATGCAAAACTACGACTTCCACAAAGTTTTCCGGGAATTGCATGATTTCTGCACACTGGACCTTTCGGCGCTGTATTTTGATATCCGTAAAGACAGCATCTATTGCGACCGGGAAGACAGTCTGGAACGCCGGGCCTGCCTGACAGTGCTGGATCATCTGTTCTCTTGTCTGACGGCATGGCTGGCCCCGATCCTCAGCTTCACCACTGAAGAAGCCTGGCTGGCCAGAACCGGAACCGCACCAGACAACTCTGTCCATCTGCGGCAATTCCCGGATGTGCCTGAAAGCTGGACCGCCCCGGAACTGGCAGCCAAATGGGACACCATTCGTGATGTCCGTACCGTCGTACTCGGCGCATTGGAAATTGAACGCAAAGAAAAGCGGATCGGGGCCAGCCTGCAGGCCAACCCGACCATCCACGTCTCACCAAGTATCGCTGAAACCCTGAAAGGGGCGGATCTGGCAGAGATCTGCATCACATCTGACGCTAAACTCGTCACTGACGCCGCACCGGAAGAGGCATTCCGCATCCAGGCCATTGCCGATGTCGCGGTGACAGTCGGCATGGCCGAGGGCAATAAATGTGAACGCTGTTGGAAGGTCCTTCCCGATGTCGGTCTGGACCCGGATGTGCCCGGTACCTGCGGTCGGTGCGCCGATGCGGTGAAGGCTCAAATTCCTAACGCTGCTTGAATTCGGGCAGACAGGCGCTTACCTGCGATGTCAGATCAACATACGGGAGCGGTCATGGTTCGGGCAGACAGCCGGGTGGTCAGAAACGGGCTTTTCCTGGCGGCGGCCATTTTCATTGCTGATCAGCTCTCAAAATGGGTTGTTCTGGAATATGTGATGAACCCGCCACAGGTGATCGAAGTGACCGGGTTCTTCAATCTGGTTATGGTCTGGAACCGCGGGGTCAGCTTCGGGCTTCTGAGCAATGACAGTCCTTATGGACCCTGGCTGCTCTCGGCATTGGCAGTTGCCATCTCGATTGGTTTGTTCGTCTGGATGCGGCGGGCAGAGACACCGTATCTGGCCCTTTCCCTTGGGGTTGTGATTGGCGGGGCACTGGCCAATGTGATCGACCGGGTCCGATTCGGTGCCGTCGCCGATTTTCTGGATTTTCACGTGATAGGCTATCACTGGCCGGCATTCAATATCGCCGATGCGGCGATTGTGATTGGCGTCGGCATGATCCTGTTTGAAGGGATGTTTCACAAATCGGACGAACCGGGGTAAACTGAAAGAAAAGTCAAAAACACTGTTGAACATTAGATGTTTACCTTTGTTTCGGGCAGAAGGAATTGGGCCATGAAACGTACGGCAACAAAATTTGGATTTCTCATCCTGGCAGGGGCTGCGCTGGCTGGATGCAGTGGCGGCGTCGGTGAAGTGCTGGGCTTTGAAAAAGAAGGGCCGGATGAATTCACCGTCGTCAAACGTGCCCCTTTGTCTTTGCCCCCCAATTTTGCACTGCGCCCCCCGAAACCGGGTGAGAACCAGTTGAACCGGGTCACGCCCCGAAACACTGCGAAAGACGCGTTGATCGGCCAGAACCTGACGCCGCGCCAGACAGAACGCGTCGCGCAGCAGAAAATTGCCGCTGGTCAATCCCCCAGCGAGGTTGCGCTGCTGACACAGGCGAAAGCCCTGAATGCCAATCCCAATATCCGCACGATCGTGAATGACGAAAGTGCCGCACTGGCCGAGGAATCCCAGGGCTTTGTGGATGATCTTGTCTTCTGGCGGGATGAGCCGGAACCGGGTGCCATTGTCGATGCCAGGGAAGAGGCCCGGCGGTTGCAGGAAAATGCCAGCCTCGGCATCCCCGTAACTGAGGGCGAAACCCCCACCATCGCGACAGAACAGGAACAACCGCTTTTTGAGTGGCCCTTCTAGTCCGGTTTTCAGATACGACCCACGGCAGGATTGAACGGACCGCCCTGTTGCGCGGCACTGTGACCCCATGTCACGTAAAGTTCAGACAAATTCTCTGTGTCAGTGCCTTAAACTCGCCATAGAGAGCGCTATATTTATACAGCGCGTGGGTGCACCAGCGCCGGCACGAAATATTGGGATATAAGGGACTGTTATGATCTTGAAATTGCATCGATTGATCTTTGCCGCTGTTGCCTTCTTGTTTGTCGGGTCGCCCGCAATCGCCGGCATTTTCAACCCGGAAACGGCAACGCTCGATAATGGCATGAAGGTCATCGTCATCCCCAAACACAGCGCGCCGGTTGTGACACACATGGTTTGGTACAAGGTCGGGTCGGTTGACGAACCCCAGGGTAAATCTGGAATCGCACATTTCCTTGAACATCTGATGTTCAAAGGCACACCCAAATATCCAAACGGCCAGTTTTCAGAGATTGTTGCCCGCAACGGCGGCCAGGAGAATGCCTTCACCTCCCTGGACTACACCGGCTATTTCCAGAGCATTGCGAAGGATCGCCTGGACCTGGTTATGGAGCTGGAATCTGACCGGATGCGCAATCTGATCATTGAGGAGGCCGAAACCGAGACCGAACGCAACGTCGTTCTGGAAGAACGTCGGACCAGAACCGACAACTCGCCCGGCTCGCGCCTGCGCGAACAGGCAATGGCCTCATTCTATATGAACCATCCCTATGGTCGTCCCATCATCGGTTGGGAACATGAGATTCGCGACATCACGGTTGAGGACCTCAAGGCATTTTACGACACCTGGTACGCCCCCAATAATGCGACCCTCGTCATTGCGGGAGACGTTACCCTGGCAGAGGTCCTGCCATTAGCGGAGAAATACTATGGCGTTATCGTCGCACGGCCCCTGCCCGAACCCGTTAAATGGATAGAGCCGACCCGCCTTGTCAGTCAGACGGTGGAGTTGCGCGACGCCAATGTCCGCGAGCCGTCATGGTCAAAGCGATATCGTGCACCCTCTCATATCTATGACAAATCCGAACACGCTTATCCGCTGGAAGTCCTCTCCGAAATCCTGAGCGGGGGGTCTACAAGTATCCTGTACAGCGCCCTCGTCGTTGATCAGAAAGTCGCCAGCTCGGCCGGCGCCTGGTATTGGGGTGACGGCCGTGGTCCGGGTTCTTTTGGTCTCTACGTTGCACCGGCGCCGGGCCAATCGCTGGACACAGCCAGCGAGGCAATGGAGGCTGAAATTGAGCGCCTGATTACCGAAGGTGTCAGCGAAGATGACGTCGCCCGCGCGATTATCAGGCTCCAGGACAGCGCCGAATTCGCAAAGGACAGCTTCTCAGGGATAGCGCGCATCTTTGGGTCCGCTATCACATCCGGGCAGACAATCGACGATATTGAACAATGGCCGGAACGGATCGGCGCGGTCACCGTCGATCAGGTTAACGAGGCTCTGCGCCTTGTTCTGGATACGGATATCGCCATGGTGAACCGCCTGTTGCCGCTCGAAAGCGCCGAGGTCGAAGAGCCCGCCAACCCGGAGGAAAAGTCATGAGAACACACGCTCTTAGCAACGGCCCCTCCAATGCTTTGGCGATGGCCGGTCTGGTCGTCGTCTCTCTTGCAGTCCTCATGGCAACCGTTTCGAATGCAAGGGCGGTCGATATTCAGGAGGTGACCAGCCCGGGCGGCATCAAGGCCTGGCTGGTCGAAGATGACACCGCCGACCTTGTATCCATGTCATTTTCATTTCGTGGCGGTTCAGCCCTGGACCCGATCGGTAAAGAAGGTCTGGCTGATCTTGTCGCGTCAACCCTTGATGAAGGGGCTGGCGATGTCGACAGTGAAAGTTTTCGCCGCCGTCTCGAAGACCAGTCCATTTCAATCAGCTTTTCAAATGGCAGAGACAATTTTTCGGGTAGTTTCAAAAGCCTGAACCGATATCTGGATGAGGGCATCGATCTTTTGTCGCTCGCCCTGAACAGCCCACGGTTCGACGAAGAACCTTTTGAACGCGTGCGCGGCCAGATCCTGATCGGGTTAAGCCGGGATAAAACCAATCCGAACGCACAGGGCGGCAAAGCCCTGTTCAAAACCCTGTTTGACAATCACACCTACAGTCGACCAGCGGGTGGCACAGAAGAGAGCGTGAAAGCCATCACACGGGATGATCTTCGCCAGTTCGTGGCTGAGAACCTGACACGCGATCGGCTCTATGTCGGCGTTGTCGGAAAAATCACGGCAGAGGCCCTTGCCCCCTTGCTTGATAAAGCATTTGCCAGCCTGCCAGAAAGTGGAAAACCGTTTGAAATCCCGGCTGTCGAGAACATTGCTGGTGGTGAATTGATCGTTCTCGATCAGGATATTCCCCAAAGTGTCGCCCTTTTCGCCCAGCCCGGCATCGACCGGGACGATCCTGATTTCTACGCCGCCTATGTCATGACACATATCTTGGGGGGCGGCGGTTTCTCTTCGCGGTTAACCGAAGAGGTTCGTGAAAAACGGGGTCTGGCCTATTCCACCTATTCCTACCTGGCGGGGTATGACGCCGCCGACCTGTTGATCGGTGGGGTTTCAACCCGAAATGACGCGATTGCCACATCGCTGGACGTCATTCGGGAGGTCTGGACCAATATGGCGACGGAAGGTGCGACCGCGGAAGAGGTAAATGACGCAAAGACCTATTTGACAGGGTCCTACCCATTGCGTTTCACCACCACCTCACAGATCGCCCGAACACTGGCCGCTATTCAGTATCAGGGCCTGGGCATCGATTACATTGATCAACGCAACAGCTTTATCGAGGCTGTGACGCTTGAAGACGTTAATCGATTGGCCAAAACCCTGCTGGATCCCGATGCACTGACCGTGGTGATTGTTGGCAAACCCGAAGGGGTCACCCCCACCGGCCCGGCCCCCGTGACCGGCGGTTAAGAGGACCTGCTCATAAAAATGCTGGAATTGCCCAAGTTATTGGGCTGATTGCTTGCAGAGCGCAGGTATTTCACTTTTACTTGGCGCCAATTACATGTGCTCCGGTGCAGGCTTTATCCTGCCTGAACGTGCCGGACTTCAGATTTTCGCGGTTAAGAGACGGGGGATGGTTATGTCCTATACGCAAAATGTTGATGCCTGCTTTGACGACAAAATCGGTGATCTTGGTGTATCCCGGGCCGATGTCGAAGCACATTCCGATACGCTGAGCGCGGGGATCGCCAAACTCCAGGCCCATTACGACAACAATACCCTGCCTCTTCTGCGGCTGCCGGAACGCCAGGACGACCTTGCAGAAATGAGGGTCGTTGCCGACGACTATGCCGACCGGTTCGACGATGTTGTGGTGTTCGGGACCGGTGGATCCAGTCTGGGTGCGGAATCCCTGCAGGCACTGACGAACCCGGACCAGCGCGGAAGCCTGCCCCGTGTCCACATCGTGTCCAGCATTGATCCCTTCATCTTCGGGCGCGTGATCTCGGGCCTGGACCTTGCCAAGACCGGCTGGATCATCGTCTCAAAATCGGGCGGCACGGCAGAGACGCTGATGCAGTTCCTCACCATCCTGCCCATGGTGCGCAACGCGATGTCGGATGATGCGCTGCCAAAACACATCACCGTCATCACGGAACCCGGCGAAGGCGCGCTGCGGCGTCTGGCGCAACGCTTTAATTTGCCGATCCTGGATCACGATCCCTTGGTTGGCGGCCGTTTCTCGGTTTTATCCGTGGTGGGGCTGCTGCCTGCCATGCTGTGTGGCCTGGATGCATCAGCCGTTCGCGCGGGTGCCGGATCGGTCTTGGATACCTTGCTGAATGCCGCCTCGGACCCCCTGAATGCGCCGCCGGCCCTGGGTGCCGCTGTCGGCATGACGCTGAACGCAAAGAAAAACATCAACGCCTCCGTCCTGCTGGCCTATGCCGACCGGTTGGGATCACTCACCCGCTGGTATCGGCAGCTCTGGGCCGAAAGTCTCGGTAAAGAGGGCAAAGGAACGACACCGATTGACGGGATGGGCCCGGTCGACCAACACAGTCAGGTCCAACTCTGGCTCGACGGCCCCAATGACAAAATGTTCACAATTATCGGCGCACCCCCCGAACACGGTCTCGATTCCGCTTTCCGCTTTCCGGGCATCCATCCGGCATTGGCGGATCTGGTCGATGCCGACTATATCAAGAACCGCGATCTGGGTGACCTGATGACGGCCAGCCGTCGCGGCACAACGGGGGCCCTGATCGGCCGTGGTAAGCCGGTGCGGACCATCGATATGCAGGATACTGGCGAATCGAGTATGGGTGCAGTGATGATGCATTTCATGCTGGAAACGATCCTGGCCGCCGATCTGATCGGTGTTGACGCGTTTGACCAGCCCGCCGTTGAAGACGGCAAGCATCTGACACGGAAATTCCTTGTTGAACCGGATGCCTGATGCCCCTTCGCCAACTCTCGCAAACCACCATTAACCGCATTGCGGCTGGCGAAGTTGTTGAACGTCCGGCTTCTGCCGTCAAAGAACTGGTCGAGAACGCGCTGGATGCCGGTTCAAACCGGATCGAAGTTTCCATTCGAGAAGGCGGGCGCAGCCTGATTTCTGTCAGCGATAATGGATGCGGCATGTCGTCGGATGAGCTGACACTGGCGATCCAGCGCCATGCAACATCCAAACTGCCTGATGATGATCTGTCGAATATAGCGACCCTTGGTTTCAGGGGGGAGGCATTGCCCTCTATCGGATCGGTCAGCCGGATGAAAATCACCAGCCGAACGGAGGGGTCAGAGAACGCCTGGCAAATAGCGATTGATGGTGGCGCAGTAAGCGGACCGAACCCGGCGTCAGGCCCGACGGGAACGCGGGTGGACGTGCGCGATCTTTTTTACGCGACACCTGCGCGGTTGAAGTTCTTGCGCACCGAACGGGCTGAGACCAGCGCGGTCGTTGACACGATCCAGCGCCTGGCAATGGCGCATCCAACCGTATCGTTTACCTTGAACGACGGTAATCGGGACCGGATCAGATTGAACGGCGAGCAGGGGGAATTGCTAGACGGACGCCTTTCCCGCCTCGGGGCCATTATGGGCCGGGAATTCATGGATAATGCCCTTGCCATTGATGCAGAACGCGAAGGCATTCGCCTGACCGGTTTTGCAGGCCTGCCGACCCTCAACCGCGGCACGGCCAGCGCCCAGTATCTGTTTGTTAATGGACGCCCGGTTCGGGACAAACAGTTGATTGGTGCGGTCCGCGGGGCCTATGCGGATTTTCTGGCGCGCGACCGGCACCCGATGCTGGCGCTCTTTCTGACTGCTCCGCCGAAACTGGTTGATGTCAATGTCCATCCCGCCAAAACAGAGGTGCGGTTTCGAGACCCTGGCCTGGTTCGCGGGCTCATTGTTTCCGCGCTGAAACATGCCCTGGCGGAGGCCGGCCACAGGGCCTCGACAACTGTCTCGCTCGCAGCCCTTGGCGCGGTGTGGCCGCAGGGGTCCAGTCAAATGAGTTTTCAGGGGCGCGCCCATTCCGGATACGGCGCTATGCCGCCTTTACCAGCAGGCGCGGTTCAACACCCGTCCGCCGGAATGGCGGAAACCGCGCGGGCCTTCATGGCACCCTTTGACCCGCAAACGGGCGAGATCACCCAAAGCGGCTCTGAGACCGGTTTTGATCCGGCCAGTCGGACCGAAGGTGACATTGCAGGCGATGCGGAACTGTATCCTTTAGGGGCGGCAAGAGCCCAGTTGCACGAAACCTATGTCGTTGCGCAGACAGCCGACGGTATCATCATTGTCGACCAGCATGCCGCCCATGAACGCCTGGTCTATGAGCGGATGAAAGCGGCCATGAATACCGGGGGCGTCACACGGCAGGGCCTGCTGATCCCCGAAATTGTCGAACTGGACGAAGATGAATGCGATGCGCTTATCAAACGCGCGCCGGAACTGGCAGAACTGGGGCTGGTTATTGAGGGTTTCGGTCCAGGTGCCATCGCGGTCCGGGAAACACCCGCCCTTCTGGGCCAGGTGGATGTCGGTGGTCTGATCCTGGATCTGGCCGATGAATTGCGCGATCTCGGCGGTACATTCTCGCTGAAGGAAAAACTAGAGGAAGTCTGCGGCACCATGGCCTGCCACGGTTCGGTTCGATCCGGTCGTCGGTTGAACGCGGAAGAGATGAACGCCTTACTCCGCCAAATGGAAGCAACGCCGCATTCAGGTCAATGCAATCACGGACGACCGACCTATGTCGAATTAAAGCTTGCTGATATAGAAAAACTCTTCGGTCGTCGTTGACCGTTCTGCAGCGCTTCGCTACAGCAATAATGTGACCGAAAAAAATACCTCTTTAAAGCAGCTTATACCCCTCGCGCTTGCGACCTGCGTGAACATTGTGGCCCTCGGCACAGTGATCCCGCTTCTGCCCTTTCACGTAAAAGTACTGGGTGGTGGTGAGTTTGAAGCGGCCGCCATCTTTTCTGTCTTCTCTGCCTTTTCGTTTTTAAGTGCGCCCTATTGGGGACGTCTTTCGGACAGAATTGGTCGACGCCCGGTGATGCTGCTTTCCGTCGGTGCTACGATCATCGCCTATATCTGGCTGGCCCATGCCAGCACGCTCTGGGAACTGTTTGCCAGCCGCGCCCTCGCCGGTCTCACTGCGGGCTGGCTTGCTACGTCACAGGCCTATGTCGCCGATGTCACGGACGAAAAGAAACGGGCCCGGGGCATGGGCCTTTTGGGTGCGGCCTTCGGTATCGGCTTTACGATCGGTCCCGCCATTGGGGCGCTCTCGGTCGGGGAAGGCGATGCTGGCTTCATCCTGCCTGCCTATATCTCTGCTGGATGCGCGGCACTCGGCTTCCTCATCACATTCGTCAAAGTGCAGGAACCCGAACGGTTGAAAGACAGCGAAAACGCCTTGCTGGGTGGATTGGGCAAGGTCCTGATGATGCCAGCGCTGAGGCAACTTTTCGTCCCGTTCTTCCTTGTGATTTTCGTGTTCACTGCAATCGAAGGGGTGTTTGCGCTCTGGGGTGCGGCGGTGTTGGGGATTGGCCCCAAGGAAGTCGGGTATTTCCTGGCATTTTCCGGGATCATCAACGCGATTGTTCAGGGCGGTTTGGTTGGTCGGATCAGCGCCCGAATTGGCGAGGTTCGTGTCGTCGGTCTTGGCATCGTGACGCTGGCGCTTTCAGCCATCACGCTAGCACTGGCAAACAGCACGGAAATGGTTTTGTTGTCGATGTTCTTCCTGGCCATTGGGATGGGGTTCCACAACCCGGCCATGCAAAGCCTGATGAGCCAGCGTGCCCCGGAAAACTTCAAGGGCGGCGTTTTGGGGGCCGCACAATCCTGTGGCAGCCTGGCGCGGATCGCCGGACCTGCACTTGCCGGTCTCGCCTTTGAGCATGTCTCTATTACAGCACCATTGTGGATCGGCGCCCTGGTCCTTGTGCCCCCACTGGTCTTGATCGCGTTGGTTTATTCTGCACAACGCAGGGCACCTGTTTGACCTATTCCTGTTTTACGAAAACAAACCGGGCAGCCCCGTAACGACGGTCATCGATCACCGTGAAAACGGGATCGAGGGTCAAAGCCGTCTTCGGATCGAGTTGCAGGATGATCAGGGTCTCGGGCCCGAAATAGCCCGCCTTGCCCGCCCCGGTCAGGCTGCGTTCAACGGCACCCTTTTCGTAGGGGGGATCGATAAACACAATCCCGGCAGGCTCCGTTCGGGCAGGCGGATTAAAGCCATCTCCCTTGACCAGCCGTGCCCGTTTCACCATTCGGCAGGCCTCTATATTCGCCCTGGCAACCGCGAGTGCTTGGGGATCACGCTCAACAAAGAGGGCATCGGGCGCACCCCGGCTCAGCGCCTCCAGTCCAATCGCGCCGCTTCCGGCAAAGAGGTCGACAAAGACACCCCCTCGCAAGATATCCAGCGTCGAACCGTTTCCAAGAATATTGAACAGACTTTCCCTGGCCCGCGCGGAGGTCGGACGGGTAATCGCAGGGTCCGGCATTTCCAGTTTCATACCCCGGCATTCACCGGCAATGATGCGGATCGATCCACCACCCGCGGCTGGCTTCTTCTGTCCCTTTGACCGTCTAGGAGGCATCGGATCCAGGCGTGCTCTTTGCAACTGATTTGGGACCAGGCTTACCGCCACCTGTGGACTGGCGTTCCGCCTCTTTCGCGGCGGCGCGTGCGCGCCTTGAACCCGCCTTCTTATAACCCGGCTTCACCGGCTTCGGCTTGGCCTTGACCCCTTTATGGGTCTCACCCATCAACTTCTTAACAACGCCGATTGTTACTTCATCAACAGCACCTCTCGGCAGGTCACCAAGCGATACAGGCCCATAGGCTGTGCGAATCAATCGATTCACCGGATAGCCGAGATGCTCAAAGACCCTGCGGATTTCCCGGTTCTTACCTTCCCGAAGCACCACGTTGAGCCAGGCATTGCTGCCTTGCTGCCGCTCCAGCGTCGCGTCAATCGGTCCGTAATGAACACCTTCGACGGTGATCCCCTTGGCGATGCTGTCCAGTTTGGACTGCTTCATCACCCCGTGCACGCGAACTCGATAGGAACGCCGCATCCCGGTTTGCGGCCTCTCCAGGATCCGGGCCAGTGCCCCGTCATTGGTCAGCAATAACAATCCCTCGGAATTCAGATCGAGACGCCCGACAGCAATGACCCGTGGCATATCATGAGGCATCGCATCGAAAACGGTCGGTCGCCCCTGTGGGTCGTGCGATGTCGTCATGACGCCGACCGGCTTGTTATAGCGCCACAGGCGCGCCCGTTCCGGTGCCGCAAGGGGTTTTCCGTCGACAACAACCTGATTGGCATCGGTTACGGTGACAGCGGGTGAGGTAATGACCTCGCCATCAATTGTCACGCGTCGATCCGCGATCCAGCGCTCGGCCTCCCGCCGAGAGCAAAGACCGGCCCTGGCCATAACTTTCGCAATGCGCTGGGGTTCTGAGCCCTGCTTATCCGGATTTTGATCACTATTGGTCTTTATCACGAGGCTGTCTGCCTTTCAGGTCGTCAACGCTTGCTTGCCGCGAAGCCGCGCGCACCATACGCTTTCCTTGTCATGCAGAAAAGACAGAACACAATCATGTTGCGGGCGCTGGAAATCGCCACAAAAGCGGCCGAAAACGGTGAGGTCCCCGTTGGCGCAGTTCTGATTGACCCTGAAACCGGTAAAATACTGGCAGAAAGTGGCAACCAGGTCGAAACCCTGAACGATCCGACCGCCCATGCAGAAATTATGGTTCTGCGCGAGGCGGCCGGTGAGCGCGGTTCCCCCCGATTAGAAGGCCTGGATCTTTATGTCACGCTGGAACCCTGCGCCATGTGCGCCTCTGCCATCTCTCACGCCAGGATTCGCCGCGTGATCTTTGGGGCCTATGACCCGAAAGGCGGCGGGATTGAACACGGTGCCCGGGTGTTTGATCGCGAGACATGTCACCACCGCCCGGAAGTCATTGGCGGCGTCGACGAAACAAAATGCGCAGACATCTTGAAGTCTTTTTTCAAATCCCGCCGAACAGTTTAAGGCCCAACCCGGGTTACAGGTCGACGCCACCCATTCCGGCCTCACGGATTTTCTTGTCGGTGTTGTACTGGCTCAACGCATAGACCGCCCAGATCGCCGCCGGCACCCAACCAATCAGCGTCAACTGAAGAATGATGCACAAAATCCCCTGAAACGGTTTTCCAATGGTGAAAAATGTCAGCCAAGGCAAAAGCAGTGCAATGAGTAAACGGACCATCTCGACCCTCCTTTAAATTTATTTTTCAATTTTAATTTAAGAAAAGGGCCCCGGTACAGTGCACCGGGACCCGAATTCCCTGATTGCCAACCCGAAGGCCGGACTATTCACCCGGAAACAAATTACCGGATGAACGTGATCACAACGCGACGGTTAGCAGCGTTCTTGGTGTTGTCGCCGGTCGGAACCGCAAGGTCTGCTTCACCAACACCTGTTTCAGCAACTTTGGAGTTCGACACACCGCGAGAGCGCAAGGAACGGGCAACGGCCGTTGCACGCTCATTTGCGAGCGCTGCGTTATACTCGCTGGAACCCGACGTATCGGTATGACCAACAACGCGCAGAGCGGTCGATTTGGACAATGTGAACTGGGTTACAGCGTCAGCGATCTCACGGGCGGCAGCCGGTGTGATTGCGGCACTGTCGAAATCGAAGAGAATTTCGATCGGATCTGGCAGCGGCGGAAGAGCCGGCTCTTCAGGCTGAGGAGCCGGGGCCGGAGCCTTGGCAACAACAGCAGGTTTCAGAGCAGCTTCCAGGCGCTCCATATGCATGATGAAGTCCTTTTTACAGGCTTCAATGTCAGCAGGCTGAAGGTTTTCTTCCTGTTCCTGCATCCAGCAATCGAAAGCACCCTGTGCGCCTGCGGCATGCACAGGAGCGGCACCACGGCCGCCTGCATTCAACGCATTCATCAGACGCTCACGGGAAGCGGTTAGAACGCGCACGGAATCTTCCGGCAGTTCGCGGGCTGAAATTTCCTCTGGTGCTGGCGTATTGCCATCGACAATGGCTTGTGCGCGGTTGGTAAATGCACCTGCATCTTCCCAATCGTATTCACCATATTCCAGATCAGCCAGAGCCACATATTCCGTGAAAAGAATCTTATCGAAGGCGGTTCCCTCAGGACTTTTGCTCTTAACACTTTCGAGATTGCCTGCAGCACAACCTGCAAGCACAACGCTGGCAGCGGCCAGAGTAGTGAAAGATCTAATTTTATTAGTCATCTTATTTCCCTGTCTAACGGCGTTCATAGGGGATCAAAAACAGCCGGACATTCCGCTGCCTTCCCTGAAACTACAACATCACATTACAACTATAGCACGGTGCAAACCCCTAAATTCAAGAATTTTCATGTCATAATCCTCCGTGACTTGACAAAATTTTTGAGGTTTCTCCGTAATTTCCGGGAATCCCGGTTTCCCATCATCTCTCCGTGAAATCCTTGTCTGTGTCGAAATTTCGCCCAACTATAATGGAAAGTTACGTGCTGCATCAAAACGACATGATTTTTGACAGAAAAGCGAACTCAACTCTATGACCGACCGAGACACTTCCTGGCTGCCTGTCGACGAGAAAACAGAGG
Source organism: Alphaproteobacteria bacterium (assembly GCA_963691885.1). GTDB lineage: Bacteria > Pseudomonadota > Alphaproteobacteria > UBA8366 > Aestuariispiraceae. The sequence continues at coordinate 2,762,594 of OY829843.1, read as the reverse complement.
GACACAAAAGCGCTCTTAGCCGGCGCGCCGTGCTGCACGGCCTCGGCTGCGGCTGCGCTCTCGCTGCCACTGGCTGCATCTCCAAGAACGCCGCCACCGGTCGAAACAGCTTCACCGGCCTTTATTCCATTGAGGACGACATCAAACTGGGTCAACAGGAACACCCCAAACTCGTCGCCCAGTTCGGCGGGGAATATGAAGATCGCCAGTTGCAGTCCTATGTTGATCGAATCGGCTTCAAGGCCGCAGAATTCTGTGAGTACAAATTTCCGTACAAGTTCACGATTGTGAACTCACCGATCGTGAATGCTTTCGCCCTGCCAGGCGGATTCGTCTATATCTCGCGTGGTTTGCTGACCCTGGCTTCCACAGAGGCAGAGGTTGCAAGCGTCCTGGCCCACGAATTGGGCCACGTAAACGCCCGCCATTCCGCAGAGCGGATCAGCCAGTCTCAATTGGCGCAGCTTGGAATCGGCATTTTGGGAATCGCCACCGGCAGTGCAGCGGCCGCAAATGCAGCCGGGCAGGCAGCCGGTCTGGCCATTCAGAGCTATTCAAGAGATCAGGAACTTGAGGCCGACAAACTTGGCATCCGCTACATGGCGCAGGCAGGTTACGACCCACAGGGTTCCGTCGACTTTCTGGCAACGCTCCGCGAAAACTCAATTCTTGAGGCTGAGATGCGCGGCCTGTCTGCCGATGTTGTCGACGAATACAACATCCAGGCGACACACCCGCGCACCATTGAACGGGTGAATCTGGCAAGGCAACTGGCCGCGGTCACGACCGTCGACCAGCCAATTGTCGGCCGCGATCCACATCTGGAGGCAATTAACGGTGTTCTCTATGGCGATGACCCCGATGAAGGCCTGATTCTCGGCAACACTTTTGTGCACCGTGTCCTGAAGTTCGAATACACTGTTCCAGACGGTTTTACCCTGCGCAACTCACCGACACGGGTTGTCGCCCAGCATAAGGACAGATCCGTTATCGTCTTTGATATGAGTCGGGCGGCCGAGGGAACAGCGCTGACCAGTTATATTCGGGACGTCTGGGCCAAAAATGCGCGCCTCACCAGCTTACAGACGCTGGATATCAATGGACTGGAAGCCGCGACCGCCAAAACGCAGATCAAGTCTGGCAACACCATCCTTGATCTGCGGATGATCGCAATCCGGGGCGACGGACAGAATATTTTTCATTTGCGCTTCATCACGGCAGCAGGACAGGGCGACAAATACAATGTGGATTTCCGTCGCACGACATACAGCTTTCGCCGACTAACACCTGAAGAGGCCAATGCGATCAGGGCCAAACGGGTCATTGTCGCGCCGGTCGTACCCGGTGACACAATCGAAGCCCTGTCACGCACAATGCCCTTCGATGAATTCAACGAACGCGCCTTCCGGGTCCTGAATGATATGGATAGCGGCGACGCCCTGCCCAACAGCGGGTTGATCAAAATCGTCGCTCAATAACACAGGATCCCGTCCGGCGCGTCCTGTAGGATCAGTGAGACAGAAGAACAGGTGCCGTCATATGCCTCAGCATGTGGCGTGTGACACCGCCAAGCACCATTTCGCGAATTCTGGAATGTCCGTAAGCCCCCATGACAATCAGATCACAGGCTCTGTCCGCAACATGATTAAGCAATATGTTGTCGGTACTGATTGAACCGGGTTTCACATTGGAAATCTTGGCCTTTACACCATATCCGGAAAGATAGCGCGCTGCATCAGACCCTGGTGGGACGCTGCTGTCATGATCTTCTACAGACACAATATCAACGTCAGAAGCTTTGGACAGCAGTGGCAGGGAGTCGCCAAGTGCCCTGGCGGCCTCGCGGGAATTGTTCCAGGCGATCAAGACCCGCTCCCCAATCGTATCAATCTCACCGATATAGGGAATCACAAGGACGGGACGCCCGGCGGACAGAACCACGTGATCCGGGACACTCTCATAGGGGGCGATGTCGTTTGGCTCCTCCTGTCCCAAGACAATGAGATCCGCGCTTTTGCCACGCGCCGATATGGCCGCCGCAATATCACGATGTTCCACATGCCATTCGCTGCGGGCCTGTCGGCCAGAAAGCGAGACAGCGTCTTCGAAAATGGTCCTTGCCTGACTAACGAGGTTTTCCTGTTCATTCTCCATAGCGGCCCATACCTCGCTCGGAATTTCCGCAGCCGCATAGTTTGGCATGGCAACGGGCTGACGCACACCAAGGCCGATGAGATGGGCATCATGCTGATCTGCAAGTTTGAGAGCCGCGTCCAAAGCCCGTTTCGATCGCTTTGTCGTATCAACATGAACCAGAATGGTCGGCAGGGATGTATTGGTTGTCATCGTATCCTCCTTTGTGAAAGGGGTCATGCCAACATGTGGGAACCGGGGCATAGACACCCTTGGTTACTAAGTATTCCAGAATATGAATATCAGTGATCTGCCCTTCCCGCGTTGACACGGATCAATTTGAGCCGGTTAATTCAAAAAAATCGAAACGGAGGCTTAAATGCGCGCATATGAAATTGTCGGACCGGATGGAATTGACGCCCTTGCAATGAATAAGCGCGCAGATCCACTCCCTGAAGCCGATCAGGTACTGGTGCGCGTCCGTGCGAACAGCATTAATTTTCGGGACCTGTCGACAATTCTGGATCCGGAACCCAGACGCATCCCCTATCCAAGAATTCCAAACTCGGATGGGGCCGGCGAGGTGCTGGCTGTCGGACCAAAGGTCACTAGCGTCAAACCCGGTGATCGCGTCGCAGGCTGTTTTTTCACAAACTGGGTAGATGGCGGGATCACGGCAGAAATTATGGGAACCGCGATGGGTGGTGCCGTCGATGGTATGCTGGCGGAGCAGGTCGTGTTGCCGGAAAGCGGTGTCGTCCGGATACCAGATCACCTGACATATGAAGAGGCTGCCACCCTTCCCTGCGCTGGATTGACGGCGTGGCGGGCGCTGATTGAGGAGGGCAAACTCAAAGCTGGGGAAACCGTTGTGTTGCTTGGTACGGGTGGGGTTTCCCTCTTCGCGCTGCAATTTGCCAAGATGCACGGCGCGCGGGTCATCATCACTTCCAGCAGTGACGAGAAACTGGCAAGGGCCAAGGCAATGGGCGCTGACGTTGCGATAAATTACAGAACACATCCGGAATGGCAGCAAGAGGCGCTGAAACACACGGACGGTCGTGGTGTCGATCACGTCGTTGAGGTTGGCGGCAGCGGAACTTTGGCGCGATCCCTCGACGCGGTGCGGGTCGGCGGCCATATCGCCCTCATCGGCATCCTCTCCCAGGACAAGATCGACGCAACCGCTATCATGAGAAAATCGGTAAAGATCAGCGGGATTTACGTTGGGTCAAAACGCATGTTTGCGGACATGAATGCCGCAATTGCCCTTTCCGGATTAAATCCGGTGATTGATCAGGTATTCAGCTTTGACGAAGCGCCCGGGGCCTATCACGCGATGAAAGCGGCGGGTCACTTTGGAAAAATCGTCATCGCTATTGATCCCTGAGGGTCTGTATGAAACGCGATCTTCACTGTTAATTTCGGGGCGACATCCCTATTGTAACGCGGCTCGTAAACGGTACCGAAATAGTTCAACCATGGCAGAACCAGCAACATCTGGCCCATCCCGCGGCGCACTTTATGGTGCCTATCTTATGGTCCTCATCGGGGTGTGCGGTCACGCGTCCAGTGAATTTGTTGCCAAGCTGACCGGTGTTGTCGGACCGGAACTGACCGTTTGGCGCTTTTTTATCGGCGGACTGGGACTGATCACTGTCTCGCTGATCTGGCCAAGCTCCAGAGATCTATTGGGACCGCTTAAGAAAGATGGTTTGCCGATCATCGCGCTCTCGATCTTTGGCATGACCCTGGCCCAACTGATGTTCCACTGGGCACTGGACTATGCGACGGTTATCCAGGTTGCGACCCTGGTCACCACCATGCCGATCTTTGTTGTGCTGTTTAATCGCGTTGTGAATAGGGTTCCGATCTCAACCCCCAAGATTGTTTCGGGACTGGGCGCCTTCGGCGGCGTCGCATTTTTGATCAGCGACGGTTACATCGGCGCAATTGCCGAACAAAGCACGCTCGAAGGCGTCTTGCTGGCCTTGGGCTGCGCCATTACCGGGGCCGTCTATATCGTTCTGGCAAAACCGTATTTCGGAAAATACGGTGCCATCCGCATGACGACCTACACATTTGCGCTGGGCTTCTGTGCCCTCTGGCCGTTGATCGGCTTTGTCTGGGGGACCTGGGTTGATCCTACGACCCTGTTCGATCGCCCGACAAACAATGCCTGGGCCATCATCACCATCGGTGTCTGGAACACGACGATTGGCTTTTGCTTCTGGCTGGGGGGCCTGGCCCTTGTTCCTGATACCGGGCGGGCCAACTACATGTTCTTCCTGAAACCGGTTATCGCGGCTTTGCTGGCCGTCTTTATTCTGGAAGAGGCAATAACCCTCGCGCAGATCCTGGCCATCGCCCTCGTCACCGGCTGCGTCGCGGTTGAGGTTTTCTGGGATGATATAAACGCCGCGTTTAGCAAGGGTCGCTAAGGTCCATCCGGCAATACGAATATAACGGCCGGGGGTGGTGAAAACCCAGCCCAACCGTTATAAATCTATGAAACCATTATCTTTCGAGAGTACCAAGAGATGAAGTTCAAGACCATCGATGACGTTTCCTTTGATCAGAAGACAGCGCTTGTCCGGGGCGACCTCAACGTGCCGATGGAAAACGGAAAAGTCACAGATACGACCCGCATAGATCGTCTGGTTCCGACCTTGAAAGACATATTGGATCGTGGCGGGAATGTTGTTGTCTTATCGCATTTTAGCAGACCAAAGGGAAAACGGGTTCCAGAGATGTCTCTGGCCCCGTTGACATTGGCCCTCGAAGCGGCCCTGGGACACAAGGTGGTTTTTGCCAGTGATTGCATCGGTTCTCCAGCCCGCAACGCAATTGCCGAGGCAGGGGCTGGCGGCGTCACGCTGCTCGAAAATCTGCGCTTCCATCCCGGCGAAGAAGCGGATGACGCGGATTTGGCCGCGGCACTGGCTGATCTCGGCGATATCTACGTCAATGACGCATTTTCCGCCGCCCATCGCGCCCATGCCTCAACCCATGCTATTGCAGGCCTCCTCCCCCCGATTGCCGGGCGGAATATGGAAGCCGAACTGGTCGCCCTAAATGCCGCGCTGGGTAATCCCAAACGCCCGCTCGCAGCCATCGTGGGTGGCGCAAAGGTTTCTTCAAAACTGAAAGTCCTGGAGCATCTGGTGGGCCAGGTGGACAAGCTGATCATTGGGGGCGGCATGGCCAATACATTCCTGGCGGCCAATGGCGTTTCTGTCGGGAAGAGCCTGTGTGAATATGATCTGGCCGACACGGCGCGGCGCATCATGGCGAAGGCGGAAGCGTCCGGTTGCGACATCTTGCTCCCAACCGATGCGAGCATTGCCGCAGAGTTCGGACCAACAGAAAACGCGGATATTGTTCCCATCGATGCCGTGCCTGAGGATCAGATGATCCTGGACATCGGGCCGGATTCTGCAGTTGCGCTTGCTAACGCCCTGTCTGAATGTCTGACGCTTGTCTGGAACGGGCCGCTCGGCGCGTTCGAGATTTCCCCTTTTGACCAAGGAACCGTTGCCGTTGCCCAGGCGGCCGCTGCGTTGACCGATCAGGGTAAGGTCGCTTCCATCGCTGGGGGCGGCGATACGGTCGCGGCACTCAACCATGCAGGTGTCGGCACTCAATTCACCTATGTCTCAACGGCCGGCGGCGCTTTCCTTGAATGGATGGAGGGGCGTGAACTTCCTGGAATCAAGGCACTGACCCAGGGCTGAACACTTCCGAGGACTGAGTAGCCCTGACCGTGACTTTATTGTAAAATTATCTAAAATTTTATTTACATTTTATTAATAGTTGTTGTTTATTGTCAGAAAGCTCGGAGAGCTGGAGAGAGTAATGGACCTTTCAGGACTGAATATCGGGCGCATCCCCGCACAAAAAGCGGCGACGGCGCTCTCTGGCGACCGCAACACACCGCGTCGGCTTAAAGATGATGTTCAAATTCCACAGCAGAACGCGGTTATAAACCCGTCAGCTCAGGGGTCACGGGATATTGCCCGGGGCAGTCTGGTAAATATCCTGGCGTGAAATCTGCTGTCACATATATCGGATCCAGGCGGTTTACGCCTCGTCCTCATCCCCGTTGACCGCAATCACGACGACACCTTTGACAGGCTTGCCATACTCTGTGCGCAGGGTTTTGGATTGCAGGGACATCAGGGTGAAACCGGCATCGGACACGGCCTGTTCGATATAATGGCGGCTATGGACATAACGACCACTGATTTCGAGCTTAAAATTCGGGATGCGGCGCTGCGGTTTCTTTGCCCCTTCGCTTTTCCGGGGCGTCTTTCCGGTTTCCAGTGAAAAAGCCAGCCAGCCCGGTTGTCTTAGACAGCGGTAAAAACTGTCCAGAATCGCCTCCAGATCGCCGAAATAACACAAAACGTCGGCGGCAACGACGCAATCATAGCGCCCGGCACGTTTAGAAAGCAGGGCTCCCAGATCGCCTTGGTCGAGGCGGGCATAGGCGTTGCGTTCCCGCGCCTTGGCCAGCATCTCCGCCGAAAGGTCGATGCCATCAATACGGCGCGCAATGGGCTGCAGATGTTCGGCGCACAGGCCCGTTCCACATCCTGCATCCATAATGCGCAGGCCCGGTGTTCCCTTCGGCAGATACTCGGTCAGCGCGGCGGCGATCAGGGCCGGCGCCTGATACCTAAGCTCTTCCAGTTTGTCGTCAAACGTATCTGCAAATTCGTCAAAGGTCTGTGTGACATAGGCGTTGGACGCACGGCCCGGTGTCGACAGGCCGGTGACAGCAGCCCCCATATGCTGCGCAATCTCGTTATCAGGAAACTGTTTCATCCAGTGCTGGGCAATCTCCGCAGCCCGCTGCTTCTCGCCCATATGGTGCAGCCCATAGAGCGATTTCCCAAGATTGGAATGGACGTAGGTATCCGACGGATCTTCCACCAGCGCCTGCAGCATATAATCGATGGCCGGTCGATAATCGTCCTGGTCGTAATGTATGATGCCCATCGAATGCAGGGCAGCCTGATGACGGGGTTCGCGCTTCAGAATCTGCTTGTACAAATCCGCCGCCTTGTCCAATGCACCATCGTAGTAGTGATGATCGGCTTCTTCATAAAGTGTATCAATCGACTTTGCCATGCCCCGTCTTAGCGGATCACACAATGGTGCGGCAAGAGGGCGTTTCAGGGTGGTTGCCGATTAAGCAAAGCAATAGCAGAATACTTGGGAAATGCAGGGGAAAAGCTTGTGAGCAGCGACGGCGAAAACACGACGCAGGACGGTCAAACACCGAATGCGGGGCCACGGGAGCGTAAGGTCCCGGACGGTGATAATCGAGAACGGCTTGTCTGTCCGGATTGCGGCTTTATCCACTACGACAACCCAAAAATTGTCGTAGGTGTCGTTGCGACATGGGAGGGCAAATTTCTTTTATGTCGCCGGGATATTCATCCGCGAAAGGGTTATTGGACAATTCCGGCTGGCTATATGGAACTGAACGAGACGACCGAGGAAGGCGCAAAGCGCGAGGCAATGGAAGAGGCCTGCGTAAACCTCAACCTCGACGGTGTACTGGCGATTTATAATATTCCACGGATCTCACAGGTTCAGGTTCTCTATCACGGAACCCTGATCGATGGCCGCCACGCACCGGGTGAGGAAAGTCAGGACACATCACTATTTGACTGGTCGGATATACCCTGGGATGAGCTTGCCTTCCCGTCCGTCCACTGGGCCCTTGGCCATCATCGGGAATTGAAGTCCGGTGGCGCATCTACACCATTCACGAACCCGCCCGGTGAAATCGGGAACTATTGACCCGGAAACAGGTTAACTGACCTCGTCAGGAGTCTGTTCATCGGTCTCGTCATCATTCTTTCGCATGTTCCGGTTGATGAACGGGGTTTGGGTCATGACGAAAGCAAATGTCATTCCCATCGTCCCGAACACTTTGTACGTGACCCAGAAATCCTCGCTTTGTGTGCGCCAGACAAGTTCATTCATGGCTGCGAGAAAGAAGAAAAAGAAGCCGAACCGAAGTGTTAGAACGCGCCATCCGTTGTCGGTGAGATCCAGGGCCTGGCCCATCATAAATTTCAGCGGCTGCTTCTTCAGAACATAACTTGCGAGCAGCACCAGCCCGAGCAGGGAATTAACGATTGTCGGGCGAATTTTGATGAAGGTTGCATCTTCGAGATACAGCGTCAGTCCCCCCATCACCAACAGAATAGGCGCTGTAACAAGGGGCAGTTTTGGCAGCTTTCGCACCATTGCATAGGAAATGGCGAGGGCCACAACAGTTGCGATCATGACTGCAGCGGTTGCTACGAACAGGTCGCTCAGCAGATAAGCAACAAAAAACACCCCGAGCGGGCCATATTCACAAGCCGGGTTCAGCCATTTCGGCGCGGGACGCGCGGTCTCTTCAGAATTTGTCATGACATGGGTTATAGAGCGGCAGGCCCAGAGGTCAAAAGGAATATCGCGTGGACCCGTGTCTCCTTAATCCCATGTGAATCCTTCCATTATTGCCCGCTGATCCAAATCTTATTATCTTGCACCTATGGCTTTAGATCCAAACCAGATTTCATCACGCCGGAACGGCTTTGATATCCAGCGTCTTCCGGGTGCTACACCGCGTCCAGGTTCGCGTTTCGACTATGCACGACGTCTGGCCGGTGCAGAACAGGCCGCCCGCAATCCAGGCACACGCGATCCGTTTGATTTGGGCGTCGCATTCGGACGGCTAAAAAAGCTTCTCGCCATGGAAAGGGATACCGGACCCCGTCGCGACGTGCCGCAAAGGGGCTTTTACCTCAATATCCTTGTTTGAGGGAAGAGCATCAAAATCCCGGAAAATACTGCTTTTTCCTTTAATTCCACACCAAAATTGCAATTTATATTTGATTTTATTTAACAAACGGGTGACGAATATTTAACGTCAAAGGTTAATAATGCGGTATCTACGGATGGTCGGGCCAGATTGTCAGCGATGCTTAAGAAAGTGGTTCCATGGCGCGGTATGATTTTTCGAGACTGTCGATCCTTGTTGTAGAGGATTCCAAGTTCATGCGCGGTTTGCTGATAACGACACTGCATGCGCTTGGTGTGGAGAGGGTTCTCGCCGCCGAAAATGGCGAAGAAGCCATCCAACTGATGACACCTGCAGTCGATATGGGGGAATCCATGGTCGGCAAGACCGGTGTGGATATGATCCTCAGTGATTATGTCATGCCCGTTGTCGATGGCGCCATGTTGCTGCGCTGGATCCGTCTTGCCGCAAAATCACCCGATCGCTTCCTGTCCTTCATCATGATATCCGCCGCTGCCGATCGAGAGGTTATTTACGACTGCCGCGATGCCGGGGTGGACGAATTTCTGGCAAAGCCGTTTTCCGCCGACAGTATTGCAAAGCGCCTGATCGCCGCCATTGAGAACCCGCGTCCCTACATCTATTGCCCGAACTATTTCGGTCCCGACCGGCGACGCCAGGAAAAATCGGTTGAAACGGACCTTCGCAAGACAAAAAAGGACGACATCGAAACCGTCTATTCCGGCAAGGATATGGCGCGCATCAAGACCAGCAAGAAGCGGGTCTGGATCTTCAAACTGCCCAAGACATTGAAACAGAAACTGGCAAACCACGGGGCCGATCCGTCAGAACCCGCATTTGATCCCGATATGATCAAGGCGGCAGAAGACAAAATCGCCAACATGGAAACCGACTATGCCGACTGGGTGAAGGAATCCGTCGACGAGTTGCAACAGGCCCATCACCGCGCGATCGAAGACCCGGAAAAAGCGCTTGCCCATTTCGAAACCATGAACAGGGTCGCCCTGGAACTGCGGGGTCAGGGTGGCATTTTCGGCTATCCACTGATCACACAGTTCGGCAAATCCCTCTACGACATTACCGGACAGGACGCAGAAATACGCCCTTCCCTGATGGATCTGATCGACAGTCATATTGATCTGGTCAAGGTCGTGATCACCCAGAAGATTTCAGGTGATGGGGGTGACACAGGTAAGGAACTTTTGAAGAGCCTGATCGAGGCCAAGAAGAAATTCGGAACCTCAACCGACTAAACTGATCCGGGATCAATCCAGCCCGACCAACCCTCGCGCAAAGTCACGGGCCTCAAACGGACGCAGATCGTCAACCGCCTCCCCGACACCAATGGCATGGACCGGCAGGGCGAACTTTTCTGCCAGCGCAATCAGAACACCACCCTTTGCAGTGCCATCCAGCTTGGTCACAACAAGGCCACTGACATCGATCACCGACCCGAAAATCTCTACCTGCTGCATGGCATTCTGACCGGTGGTGGCGTCAAGTACGAGCAACGTGTCATGAGGCGCGCCAGCATCTTTGCGCCCGATCACACGGACAACCTTCTTCAACTCATCCATCAAGTCGGATTTGTTATGTAGGCGACCGGCCGTATCAATGAGGAGGACGTCTATCCCCTCCCGCTCCGCGCGTTCAATCGCATCAAAGGCCAGACCAGCGGCGTCCGCGCCATGATCTTTTGACACGACGCCAGCGCCTGTGCGTTCGCCCCAAACCTTCAGCTGTTCAATGGCGGCAGCGCGAAACGTGTCACCGGCCGCCAGCAGAACGGACTTGCCTTCTGAGCGGAACTGATTAGCGAGCTTGCCGATCGTTGTTGTCTTGCCGGACCCGTTCACGCCGGCAACCAGGATAATGTGTGGTTTCTTGCCCGACTGAATGACCAAGGGTTTGGCAACAGGTTCGAGCAGGGCTTCGACTTCGTCAGCAAGCGCCGCGCGGATTTCTTCCGCCTCAACTTCCTTGTCAAATCGGGTCTCGGCAATACTGGAGGCGATTTTGGTCGCAACCGTCGGTCCCAGATCTGCGATGACCAAAAGGTCTTCCAGGTCAGAAACCGCCTCCGCATCCAGTTTGCGTTTGGTGAAGATGTCGGTGATCCCGCCGGCCAGGCGGGACGAGGTCTTGCGAAGACCTTCTTTTATACGTTGAAACCAAGACATGGGTCTAAACAGCGTCCTTCAATTCGATGGCACTTTCACCGGTCAACCGGTCGCCGGTCACACCGGTTATCCGGACCGCGATGATCTGACCGGGTGTGCCGAGATCTTCCGGGAAAGTGACCATGGCAAAGCCTTCATTCCGACCAAGACCGGGCTTTTCAATCAAGACCTGTTCCACGCATCCGATGCGCGAGGTCAAATAGGCCTGCACCCGCGCCTGCCCTTTAGCGCGCAGGGTTTTTGCGCGGGCCCGTCTTTCTGCCTTTGGAACTTGATCAGGGATACGCGCCGCCGGTGTGCCTTCCCTTTCGGAATATGGAAAGACATGCAACCAGGTCAGACCACACTCATCAACGATGTCGAGAGTGTTCTGAAACATCTCGTCCGTCTCTGTCGGGAAACCGGTGATCAGGTCAGCGCCAAGGACAATGTCCGGACGCATCGCACGCAGCCGTCGGGCAAGGTCGATCGCCTCTTCTCGGGAATGGCGGCGCTTCATCCGCTTCAGGATCATCGTATCCCCTGCCTGCAGGGAAAGATGCAGATGCGGCATCAGCCGTGGTTCCGTTTCAATCAACCCCATCAGGTCTTCATCAATTTCAATACAATCGATTGATGAGATCCGAAGCCTTGGCAGGTCCGGCACCAGTGCCAGCAAACGCCGAACCATCTGACCCAGGGTCGGATCACCGGGCAAGTCTTGGCCATAGGACGTAATATCGACCCCTGTCAGCACCACTTCCCGAAAACCATTTTCGACCAGGGTCCTGACCTGGGCAACAACCTCACCCATCGGAACAGATCGACTGTTGCCGCGTCCGAAGGGGATGATGCAGAAGGTGCATCTATGGTCGCATCCACTTTGCACCTGAACAAAGGCACGCGCGCGATCTTCCAATCCGGCCACCATGTGTTGTGCGGTTTCGCGCACAGACATGATATCGTTGACCCGCACCCTTTCTGAATTGCTGGTATCCAGCGCCCCGGGCTTCAGTTTTTCTTCATTGCCCAAAACAAGATCAACTTCATCCATTGCCCCGTAAGACGCCGGGTCAATCTGGGCGGCGCAACCTGTGACGACAATCCGGGCATCCGGGTTTTCCCGGCGCGCCCGGCGGATTGCCTGGCGGGCCTGGCGCTCAGCCTCCGCCGTCACCGCGCAGGTATTGAAGACAAGCGTATTGGAAACACCATCTTTTGCCGCGTTTTGACGGATCACCTCTGACTCATACGCGTTCAGGCGGCATCCAAATGTGACAACCTCTGTTGCGCTGCGCTGGGCGGTCATGACTGCCAGACCCCGTGAAACGCCATGGAAACCGGTCCCGTCATCAAGACATGCCCGTCGCTTTCCCGCCATTCCAGAATCAAATCCCCGCCATCCAGTGTGATCGGCGCACGACGCCCGTCGATGAGCCCCCGACGGACAGCCGCCACGAGGGATGCACAGGCCCCGGACCCGCAGGCCTGCGTGATACCCGCACTGCGTTCCCAGACCCGCATGCGCAGACCGCCATCCGCTTTCTTCGAGATGAACTCAACATTGGTCCGTTCAGGAAACAGAGGGTCGTTCTCAATTTGCGGGCCGACTGTTTCAAGTGGCACCGCATCTGCATCGTCAACCACGAAGATGACATGGGGATTACCCATATTCACCGCGACCGGCGTCGTGTAACCGGCGACATCCAGCTCCAGTGCCGCCGTATCCATTTCCCGGGCGAGCGGAATGGTCTGCCAGTCGAGGCCCGCTGGCCCCATATCAATTGTCACCAACCCATCCTGAGCACGGTTGGCCAAAAGCAGACCGGCAACCGTTTCCACCCCAATCGCGTCACGTCCCATTTCATCCATCACAAGAGCGGCGACACAGCGTGTTCCGTTGCCGCAAGCCTCGGCCTCACTCCCATCCGGATTAAAGATCCGCATAAACACATCAGCGCCTTCCAGTTCCGGTGTTTCCAACACCAGCAACTGGTCGCATCCAATGCCCCAACGCCGATTGGCCATCAGACGCCGTTCTTCCAGCCCGAGGGCCTGTGCCCCGTGCCGTCGGTCGACAATGACAAAGTCATTGCCCAATCCATGCATCTTGATGAAATCCCGCATCGCGCTCGTCCCGAGGGCGGGATATCCCGCCCATTTCTTCAATGAGGGCGATATATAAGGTCTATGGCGGTCTATTGGCAATGCATGGGGGCTGGAGGGCACCCAGAATCATCTTCGTTGACGCGGTCTAATCGGGTTTCAGCGCGACCCTATAGAATCGTGGATACGGACCTGCACATCATTCACTGGTTTTCGCAGCGGTCTTTTCCGGCTTGCCAGGACGTTTCCCGTTGTCCCGGGTGAGGGCTGCGGCGTCCACGTTCACATATGGATACACAAAAGGATCAAAAAACGGCTTTTGGGCTTGTGGCCCTTTGTCGTGCAGAAATTGAGGCTTGTTTGTCATCGCAAATTCCCTTGAACTTAAAAAATCTGACTGACGCATCCGCCCCACCCCGACACGTCTGGAAACTATTGGAACAACCCCCTGATCTTCCTCTTTATTCAACCTAAAAGAAAAATTCCTTAAATCATTTATCCCTGGATAGAATATCGCCGCTTGCTGTCGGGTTTTTCAAGTTGGCGGCTTCCGGTCTCAACATGATCCATCAAAAATCAAAGCCCCCCGCAACAGGCCATGCGCTTTCCACTTGACCCAAACGGGCGGAAACCATAAAAGATGCGCCTTCAGGTCATGTCGAATGGAACGACAGGCCCCTGAGCGCCGAAAGGCAGGGGTTCCGCCAGTCCGCGAGTTTCGCGCACTGGCGCGTTTTGCTTTGTGTGATCGTTTTGGATTTTGAGTGCGGTTTTGCCAAACGGGAAAGCGGATGTTTGACGGGTTAAGCAGCAAACTTGGATCGGTCCTCGACGGGTTGAAACGCCGTGGTGCGTTGAAAGAATCCGACGTCGATCAGGCCATGCGCGATGTGCGTCTTGCCCTGCTGGAGGCCGATGTCGCCCTTCCCGTTGTTAAAGACTTCATCGCCCAGGTTAAAGAAAAGGCGATCGGTTCCGAGGTTCTGAAATCGGTCACACCAGGTCAGATGGTCGTCAAGATCGTCAATGACGCGCTGGTCGATATGCTGAATGGCGGCCCGATGGATGAAGGTGCCGAGCCAGCCGGCATTACACTGGCCGGCGAACCGCCCGCTGTTGTCCTGATGGTCGGCCTTCAGGGTTCCGGTAAGACGACTTCGACCGCCAAGATTGCAATGCGCCTCGCTAACCGGGACAAGAAGAAGGTCTTGATGGCCTCTCTCGACGTTTACCGTCCTGCCGCGCAGGAACAGCTCAAAATTCTGGGTGAGCAGGTCTCGGTCGCCACCCTGCCAATCGTTGAGGGCCAGCAGCCCGTCGATATCGCCAAACGTGCCCTTCAGGCCGGAAAATTTGGCGGCTATGATGTGGTCATGCTGGATACCGCCGGTCGCCTGCATGTCGACGAAGCCCTGATGGATGAGGTTGCAGCCGTCAAATCCGTCTCCACCCCGTCTGAGGTCATGCTGGTCGCCGATGCAATGACCGGTCAGGACGCGGTCAATGTTGCGGACAGTTTTAACAAGCGGGTCGGCCTGACTGGCATCATGTTGACAAGGGTTGATGGTGATGCCCGCGGTGGTGCCGCCCTCTCAATGCGCGCCGTTACAAATTGCCCGATCAAGCTGCTGGGTACCGGTGAAAAAACCGACCAATTGGAAGATTTCCACGCCAGTCGGATTGCCAGCCGGATTCTGGGCATGGGTGATGTTGTCAGTCTGGTCGAACGCGCCCGCGAGACAATTGAAGAAGAAGACGCAGAAAAACTCGCCAAGAAAATTCAGAAAGGTCAGTTCGACCTCGATGATATGGCAAGTCAGTTAAAGCAGATGCGCAAAATGGGCGGCATGGAAGGTCTGATGGGCATGCTGCCGGGCATGGGCAAGATCAAGGATCAGATGAAATCCGCCAAGCTGGATGAAAATATCCTGAAACGGCAGGAAGCGATCATCTCTTCCATGACCCCGCAGGAACGCAAAACGCCCAAGATCATTCATGCAAAGCGCAAGATTCGTATTGCCAACGGGTCGGGAACGTCGGTTCAGGATGTCAACAAACTGCTGAGCCAGTATCAGACCATGGCAAAGATGATGAAGAAAATGGGCAAGATAGGCCAGAAAGGCATGATGCGCTCGCTGGGCGGCATGCTGGGCGGCGGCGGTGCAATGGGCGGCCTCGGTGGCCCAATGGGCGGTCCCGGTGGTGGATTGCCCCCAGGTTTTATGCCCCCTGGCGGTAAGCGCTAGAGGGAATGGTTGAGTGTCGTTCCTTCCCTGGAAAACAGGAATGGAGCGGCGAAGAGAAATTAGACGATTAACAGTGCAACTGGAGTAACAGACACATGTCACTAAAAATTCGTATGTCCCGTGGCGGGGCCAAAAAGCGTCCGTTTTACCGCATTGTGGTTGCGGATAGCCGTATGCCCCGCGATGGCCGTTTCATCGAGAAGATCGGCTATCACAACCCGATGGTTGAAAAAGGCCACCCTGAGCGTGTCGTGATCGACATGGAGCGCGCGAAACACTGGATCGCCAATGGCGCCAAGCCGTCCGATCGTGTTGCTCGCTTCTTGAGCGACGCTGGTGAGTGGAACCGCACTTACAATGAGCAGCCCAAGAAATCTGCCCCTGGTGAAAAGGCGAAAGAACGCGCTGAAGCCAAGGCTGAAAAGGCTGCTGCTGCTGAAGAAGCTGCAAATACGCCTGCTGAAGAGGAAGCACCCGCGGAAGAAGCTGCTGAAGAGCAGGCAGAAGCTTAAGGCTGCTTAACAGGCGGATATCCAGATGCCAGACGGTATGGTCATGACCCAGGATGCGAACAAGACAGCACAGTTGTTGCTGGTCGGTGCAGTCACCGGCCCGCATGGTGTGCGCGGTCAGGTCCGGGTGAAAAGCTTCACCCAGGACCCGGATCAGCTTGTTGCCTATGGTCCGCTGACGGATGCGACCGGAACGAAAACCTTCTCAATGATCATCACTGGTGAGAGCAAGGGTCAGTTCCTGGCAAAACTGTCTGGTGTGAATGACCGGAACACTGCAGAGGCCGCCCGCGGTCTGCAATTGTTCATTTCCCGAGATGCCCTGCCCGAAACGGACGAGGACGAGTTCTATCACGCCGATCTGCTCGGCCTGAAAGCCGTCCTGCCGGACCAGACCCCATTGGGAACGGTGCGGCATGTCCAGAATTTCGGTGCCGGTGACCTGCTGGAAGTGGATCTGGAAGACGGCGGAACGGAGCTGTACCCTTTCACCCTTGGAGTGGTGCCGAGCGTCGATATCGCTGGCGGCAAAGTGGTCATTGATCCACCGGCATCCGTCGAAGCCAAGTCGAACGACGATCAGGAGGGCACAGAACATGCGTCCTGATCAAACGACCCCCTGGTCAGCCACCGTGCTGACCCTGTTTCCGGAAATGTTTCCGGGAACACTCGGTCATTCCCTGTCGGGCAAGGCGCTGGAAGATGGCATCTGGTCGATCAACCCGGTCGATATCCGTGATTTTGCCACGGACAAGCACAGGAATGTCGATGACACACCGTTCGGTGGTGGTGCTGGCATGGTGATGCGCCCGGATGTGGTTGATGCCGCGCTCGCCTCTGTCGAGGACGCACCAGGCCCGGTCTTTTACATGAGCCCGCGGGGTCGTGTTTTTGATCAGGCAATGGCCCGTGACCTGGCAGAAGGACCCGGTGTCACCCTGCTCTGCGGACGGTTCGAGGGGATTGATCAGCGCGTTCTGGACCGTCGCAATGTGCAGGAGGTCAGCCTTGGCGACTTTGTCCTGTCCGGTGGCGAACTGGCCGCGATGGTTATGCTGGATTCCTGTTTGCGCCTGCTGCCGGGCGTTATGGGAAGCGATGCATCGCTTGACGAGGAAAGCTTTGAAGACGGGCTTCTGGAGTATCCGCATTTTACACGGCCGGCCAATTGGGACGGCATGACGGTGCCTGATGTTCTGGTTTCCGGCCATCACGGTCGGATCGCGGAATGGCGGCACCAACAGAGAGAAAACATCACGCGCGACCGCAGACCGGATCTGTGGGACCGCTATTGCGAACACAGGAACAACGCCGATCAGTCATCCTGATCGGATACAGGTTTTTACGAAAGGACTAGAACCATGAACATTATCGAGCAGTTGGAAAGCGAACAGGTCGCCAAACTGACAGAGGGAAAAGAAATCCCCGCGTTTCAGCCAGGCGACACTGTGCGGGTCAACGTGAAGGTTGTTGAAGGTAACCGCGAGCGTATCCAGGCTTACGAAGGTGTCTGCATTGCACGCAGGAACGCTGGCCTGAACAGCTCTTTCACCGTCCGCAAACTGTCCTATGGCGAAGGCGTTGAGCGTGTCTTCCCGCTTTACACACCGCGGATCGATTCCATCGATCTGGTGCGTCGCGGTAAAGTCCGTCGTGCCAAGCTGTACTACCTGCGTGGCCGTACCGGTAAGAGCGCGCGTATTGCAGAGCGCACACGCGGTGTCGTCCGCGGCAAGAAGGCAATCGCCGCTGCAGCAGAAACAGCAAGCAGCGAAGATTAAGAGCCTGGTTCAAGAACCACGGCTTTACGGAAACCTCCGGGCATCAAAGATCCGGAGGTTCGCAGAAGACTAAAAGAGAGGAATGCGGGAAATGACGGCACCAAAAACCCTGTTTGACAAGATCTGGGAAAACCACCTGGTCAATGTTCAGGATGATGGAACCTGTCTCATTTATATTGATCGTCACCTTGTCCATGAAGTGACGAGCCCGCAGGCCTTTGAAGGTCTACGCATGTCGGGACGCAAGGTTCGCCGCCCTGACGCAACCTTGGCTGTTGCCGACCATAACGTGCCGACCAGTGATCGCTCGGCTGGGATTGCTGACCCTGAGAGCCGCCTTCAGGTCGAAACCCTGGAAGCTAACGTAAAGGCGTTTGGCGTTCCCTATTTCGACACAATGGATGTGCGCCAGGGTGTGGTTCACATCATCGGCCCGGAGCAGGGCTTCACCCTGCCCGGCACTACCATCGTTTGCGGTGACAGTCATACGGCAACCCATGGCGCGTTCGGCGCGCTGGCTTTCGGCATCGGCACGTCTGAAGTGGAACATGTCCTGGCCACCCAGACCCTGCTGCAGAAACCACTCAAAAATATGCGCGTCACCGTCGAAGGTGACCTGCCGGTCGGCGTGACCGCCAAGGATCTGGTGCTGGCCCTGATCGGTCAGATCGGAACTGCTGGTGGTACGGGTCATGTCATCGAATATGCCGGTGAAGCGATCCGTGGTCTTTCGATGGAAGGGCGCATGACCGTCTGCAACATGACGATTGAGGGTGGTGCCCGCGCCGGTCTGATCGCACCGGATGAAAAGACCTTCGACTATCTCATGGGTCGTCCGATGTCGCCAAAGGGCGGTCAGTGGGAAGCAGCGGTCAATTTCTGGAAAACCCTGCCCAGTGATCCGGGTGCGACTTACGAGTCCGAAACCACGCTCAACGTGGCCGATATCCCGCCGCAGATCACCTGGGGTACCAGCCCGGAAGATGTTGCACCGATCACCGGCAATGTTCCTGATCCGTCCCAGGCGGCGGACCAGAACAAGGCAACAGCAATGCAGCGCTCTCTGGATTACATGGGCCTGACAGCCGGTGAAAAACTGACCGATGTGAAGATCGACAAAGTCTTTGTCGGGTCCTGCACAAACGGCCGGATCGAAGATCTGCGCCAGGTTGCCGCCGTCGCCAAGGGCCGCAAGGTCGCGCCGAATGTTCACGCCCTGATCGTTCCGGGATCCGGTCTGGTGAAAGAACAGGCCGAACAGGAAGGCATCGACAAGATCCTGCTGGAAGCCGGTTTCGACTGGCGCGAGCCGGGATGTTCCATGTGTCTTGCCATGAATGCCGACAAACTGGCACCGGGCGAGCGTTGCGCAAGCACGTCGAACCGGAACTTCGAAGGCCGTCAGGGGCGCGGTGGACGCACCCATTTGGTCTCGCCCGGCATGGCCGCCGCTGCTGCCATCAAAGGCACACTCGCCGACGTTCGGGACTACATCTGAAACAACTGTTCTGATTGCAAAGGATTAAGGGTATGAGCGCGATTGCTCTGGACGAATGGGAAAGCTTCGTCAGCCGCATTTTCAAAAAGGATCTCGATACCGGATCCTGGTTCGTCGAATTCATGGATCCGTCCGCGAACGACAATGACCTTGTGTCGTTAGACTCCCTACTGAGTGACGAGGATGAAGACGACTGGGACGGCAGCGAAGATGAGAGTTTCGCCGCCTTCTGGCACAGCATGAAAGCCAAACGCCGGGGATAAAACCCCGCATCCGTGCGATGGCACGGACGCAACGCAAGCGCGTTGAAAACAGGAAAGAGGATCAAACAGATGCAAAAGTTTACCGTTCTGACAGGGATTGCCGCACCGTTGAACATGATCAATGTCGATACCGATATGATCATTCCAAAGCAGTTCCTCAAAACCATTGAGCGGACCGGGCTTGGCAAGAATCTGTTTGATGAAATGCGTTATCACCCCGAAACCGGCAAGGAAATCCCGGATTTCGTTCTGAACAAGGATGCCTATCGTGGTTCTGAAGTTCTGATCGCGGGCGACAATTTCGGCTGCGGTTCCAGCCGTGAACACGCGCCCTGGGCTTTGCTGGATTTTGGCATTCGCTGCGTGATTGCACCAAGCTATGCCGATATCTTTTACAACAACTGCTTCAAGAATGGCATCCTTCCGATCAAGCTGCCCCGTGAAGTTGTTGACGCCCTGATGGAAAAGGCAGAGCGCGGTTCAAACGCGACTTTTAGCATCGACCTTGAAAATCAGACAATTACAGATCCGGATGGCGAAGAGATTTCTTTCGAACTCGACGCGTTCCGCAAGCACTGCCTGATGAACGGCCTGGATGATATCGGCCTCACATTGCAACAGGGCGAAAAGATCGACACATTCGAAGGCTCACAATCCGCGTCACAGCCCTGGCTGTATCGCGACGCTGGCTGATACTGCCCAGCCTTCCACCCAATAACAGTAACCGACGACAGAGAGGGTCCTGACATGGCATCCAACAAAACACTTCTTATGCTTCCCGGTGACGGCATCGGCCCGGAAGTCAGCGATGAAGTGCGCAAAGTGATTGATTGGATGGATCATCGCCGTGCTGTCAGCTTTGACATCAAGGATGGCCTTGTCGGTGGCGCGGCCTATGATGCACACAAAGTCGCGGTAACTGATGAGACGATGCAGGACGCGATGGATTCCGACGCTGTCCTCTTCGGTGCTGTCGGTGGCCCGCAATATGACAACCTGCCATGGGAAGCGCGCCCGGAAGCCGGTCTGCTGCGTCTGCGCAAGGAAATGGATCTGTTCGCAAACCTGCGTCCGGCCGTCACCTTTGATGCGTTGCTCGATGCCTCGTCGCTCAAACCGGAGGTCATTCAGGGCCTCGATATCATGATCGTTCGCGAACTGACCGCTGGCGTCTATTTCGGTGAGCCGCGTGGCATGGAAACAAAGGCAGACGGCACAGAGCGCTGCATTGACACCCAGTCCTATACAAAGGGTGAAATTGAGCGCGTAGCCGAAGTTGCCCTGGATCTCGCGCGCAAGCGGAATGGAAAACTGCATTCGGTCGAAAAGGCCAATGTCATGAAGACCGGTGTTTTCTGGCGCAAGACCGTCACCGATCTCCACGCTGCTGGCGATAATGATGATATCGAGTTGAACCACATGTATGCCGACAATTGCGCCATGCAGCTGGTCCGTGCGCCGAAGCAATTTGACGTCATCGTCACGGACAACCTGTTTGGCGACATGCTGTCCGACGTAGCCGCCATGCTGACCGGATCTTTGGGTATGCTGCCTTCAGCCTCTCTCGGTGCGGTGGATGAATTCGGGCGTCGCAAGGCCCTTTACGAGCCGGTCCATGGGTCCGCCCCTGATATTGCCGGTAAGGGCCTCGCCAATCCACTGGCGATGCTGTTGTCCTTTGCCATGACCCTGCGTTACTCTTTCGACCTGCAGGAAGATGCAGACCTGATTGAAGCCGCTGCACAGGGTGTCCTGAAACGGGGCATCCGGACCGGCGACATCATGGCCGATGGCTGTGATCAGGTTTCGACCGCCCAGATGGGTGATGCTGTGGTTGAGGAACTGGACAAACGCGCTGCCTGATCCCGTTGGTACAGGCACCTGAGCAATGAGGAGCCTGACATGGATGCGGAAAGCGCCCTGATCGTCATAGATGTACAGAATGATTTCTGCCCCGGTGGCGCACTTGCTGTCCCGGAGGGTGATCAATGCATTCAGACCATCAACGGGCTGATTGCCGAGGCATCCCATGTTATTCTGACCCAGGACTGGCACCCGACAGATCATTCCTCTTTCGTGGCCAATCATGAGGGTGGCGAGCCTTTTACAACGACCGAACTGGACTATGGCACACAGGTTCTCTGGCCAACCCATTGCGTGCAGGGCAGCGCAGGGGCGGAGTTTCACAAGGATCTTCATCAAAACACGGCAGAGCTGGTCATCCGTAAAGGGTTCCGCGCCGGGATCGACAGTTATTCCGCCTTTTATGAGAACGATCAGAAGACCAGCACAGGCCTGGCGAGCTATCTGAAAGAACGCGGTTTCAAAAAACTGACCATGGTCGGCCTGGCCACGGATTTCTGCGTGGCGTGGTCTGCAATCGATGGTGTGAAGGCGGGTTTCGACGTGACTGTTGTTGAGGCAGGGTGCCGGGCAATCGATATGGACGGGTCGCTGGCAAATGCCAAAGCCGCTATGAAAGAGGCTGGCGTCAAACTGGTTTAGGCCGGGTTCCAGCGACATAAACAGAAAACATTGGACAAAGCCCCTCTACCTCGACTATATCCGGGTGAGTTCGCGAAGTTTGGGGTTTCCATGCGCAAGATTTTGACAGGTGCGATGACAGTTTTGGCGTTGGTAGGCTTTGCTACCACGGCTGCTGCTATGTGCCCGGGCATTGAGAAGACAACTAAGACCACCAAACCGACCACCGTGGCAATCACGGAGGGCGCGACGCCGATGCCAAAGACTGGCGGTTAACAAAAACCACACAGTCGGATGCTAGAGCGGGCCGCCCTTTGGGTGGCCTTTTTCTTTTTGATCTGGAAATTGACCCTCTAGGGGTCTAAACACCCCGCAAAGGCTAAAAGCTGCGGGAAAACGGTAAGGAAAAGTAAAATGGGTTACACAGTTGCAGTTGTCGGTGCGTCGGGAAATGTCGGTCGCGAGGTCCTGAACACAATGGCCGAGCGCGAGTTTCCGGCTGACAAGGTCATTGCCCTTGCGTCGTCACGTTCCGTCGGACGGGCCATGGCCTATGGCGACGAGAAAGAAGTGATCTGTCAGAACCTCGAAGAATTTGATTTCAACGGGGTTGATATTGTCCTCTCTTCGCCCGGTGCAAAGGTCTCCGCCATCTATTCACCGAAGGCCGCGAAGGCTGGGGCCGTTGTGATCGACAACACCTCGCACTTTCGCATGGACCCTGACGTGCCCCTGATCGTGCCAGAGGTTAATGCCCATGCGCTTGCAGGATTTTCCAAGAAAAACATCATCGCCAACCCGAACTGTTCGACGATCCAGATGCTGACGGCGCTGAAACCCCTTCATGACGCGTTCGGAATTGAGCGGGTTGTCGTTTCAACCTATCAGTCAGTTTCCGGCAGCGGTCGCGAAGCCATGGACGAGCTGTTCAATCAGACCCGCGCGATCTATGTGAACGACCCGGTCACCAATGAAATCTTTACGAAGCAAATCGCCTTTAACTGCATCCCGCATATCGATGTCTTCATGGATGATGGCCAGACCAAGGAAGAGTGGAAAATGGTGGTTGAGACCAAGAAAATTCTCGACCCCAAAATCAAACTGACAGCCACCTGCGTACGGGTGCCTGTCTTCATCGGTCACGCCGAATCCATCAACATTGAGTGCACGAAAGAAATCACGGCCGATGCCGCCCGTGCTGTGCTGGAAAAAGCGCCCGGTGTCAGCGTCTTTGATCGTCGCGTTGATGGCGGGTATGTCACCCAGGAAGAAGCCGCTGGTGAAGACAATGTCTATGTCAGCCGTATTCGTGAGGATATCACCGTTGAAAATGGCCTGAACCTTTGGGTGGTCTCCGACAATTTGCGTAAAGGTGCGGCACTCAACACCGTTCAGATTGCAGAGGCCCTGATCGCCGGCGGGTATCTGAACGAAAAAGCAGCCTGATCATGGTCACCGGGCCGGTTAAAACTGGCCCGGTGTCTTTCATCGCCACCAGCGCAGCAGGCTTAACGAGGCATAGACCTTGGACCTGCTACCCGTTAAGGTTTTCTTATGAACGCGGACGATGATAAATCAGGCATGCCAGCTCCGGGAGAAACGCCACTCCCCGACGATATGGATATGGAGGCGTATCTTCGCAATGCGCCAACCCTGACCCGCTTTCTGGAAGATGATGGCGAACTTCCCCTGCCTTCCGGCAATCACCTTAACAGTGACCCGGACACCAGTCCTATGGCGGGGCAAGACCTCGGCCCCCCTCTTACCGATCCTTCCGTCGACATGTTTCTGAAAGAAATGTCGGGTCAGGATGGCATCGAAGAGGGCGAACTTGGAGCTGAAGACCTTTGGGAAGAGGCGATTGAATACGCCCTTCGGGAAGACGACGCGGTCGATGTCACAATTCTCGACGAAGATCTGGAGGAAACAGCCGACCCCCAGATTGAGTACGCCGTCGGCAATGACGAGCAAGATGTTGAGGCCGAAGAGGAGACCGGTTCAGACGCTGTTTCTGATGAAGAAGAAACCGAAATCCTGTCCGAGATCCTTCAGAACCTGACGAATAGCCCCGATCCCTCAACATCCACCACTGACGATGAGATCGAGGATCTTGAAACTGCGGAAACGGATGATTTCGTTGAAGAAAGCCGTGCCGAAGAAGAAGGTGCAAAAGACGAAGTTTTGGAAGAAGAAGAACCGCTGATTCTGGACGACCTGGTTCTTGAAGATGACGGCGACGAAGACGCGCCAGATACTGCAATTACAGATACTGCAATTACAGACGCGGAAATCACAGACCCCGACACCCTCGAACCCGAAATTGCCGCACCACCGAAACCGACAATGCGGCTGGTTGCAAAACCGATCAAAGCAATGGCAAAACGCGCGCCCTCAAATGCGGCCTCGCGCGCGAGACTGGTTGGTGAGACGGACGCCGCCATCGAACCAGCGGCCGAAGCAGAGATATCGGCGACGGAACGGCTGCGCATGGCCGTGCGGGATCAACAGGCTGGCAATTTGGTCTCGGCCCGCGGTCATTATGAGGAACTTCTGAAAACGCATCCGAACCTTTCTGCCGCCTGGCTCAATCTTGGCGTTTTGCTTCGACAGACGGGATACCTGGAGTCGGCCATCATCTATCTACGCCGCGGGGTCATGCTTTCCCCCGATGACGGCCATGCGTGGTCAAATCTGGGGAACGCCCTGCGCAGTGCAAACCGGTTGGACGAAGCCAGCCGTGCGCATCGTCGCGCGGTGGAACTGTCCCCCTCTTCGCCTCAAACGCATTACAATCTGGCCCTGGTTGCACGGGATCTAGGCGATCTGGATAGCGCCGCCAAAGCGTTTCAGACAGCAGACGATCTCAACTATCAGTCGCCGGACCTGGGTTGGGACACGGCGTTGAATACGCTCTTGTCCGGAGACCTGGAGGCGGGATTCCCGGCCTACGAGGCGCGGTTCAAACTGGCTGGTAATCCTGAACAACACAGCGGCTTACCCAGATGGCAGGGCGAAGACGACCCGGAATGCCGCGTTCTCGTCCATGCTGAACAGGGTTTTGGCGACACGATACAATTTGCCCGTTACTTGCCACAGCTGGCCGAAAAGGTGGGTCAGGTTACATTCGAGGTTCAGGAACCTCTGATCCGCCTGCTCAACGAGTCGCCGCATTTTGACGGGATCACGTTCATCGCCCGCGACACCCCGTTGCCGGAGGTCGATTTTCAGATCCCGCTGCTCAGTCTTCCACAGTATTTTCCGGTTGATGAGATCAGCCTTCGGGAAACCAACACCTACATCACCAGTGAGCGGGCCTTGCCAGACGCGCCAACCACCGAAGAATTCGCACTCGGCGTCGCCTGGGCCGGTAAACCCAAGCATAAGAACGATCGAAACAGGTCAATTCACCTGAAGAACTTTGACAAGATTCTGGATTTCCCCGGAACCAGAATTCACAGCTTTCAATTGGGCGACGCAGCCGCGCAGATCAGTGAGCTAAGCCTGGATGTTGTTCTGACTGACCTCACGCCTCACCTTTCGGATTTCTCTGATACGGCTGCCTGGCTAAACCAGATGGATCTCGTCATCACTGTCGATACGTCGCTTGCCCATCTCGCAGGGGCTATGGGTCGTCCCGTCTGGCTGTTACTGCCATTTGCGCCGGATTGGCGCTGGCAGCTGTGGCGCAGCGATACGCCCTGGTACCCGGAAATGACCCTGTTTAGGCAAACCAGCCCTGGTGACTGGAGTGATGTATTCCAGCGGGTCCGTTTGGCCCTGATCAAAAAGCTCCAGGAAAGACAGCAGAGCGACCAATAAGAGGTCAGGTAAGGGCAATCGCTTCAAACTGAAGCGAAGGTTCGGCAAAGCTATCCTGCGCCTCAACCAGCGCCAGTTCACGTTCCGCCTTTTTTGCCGTCTCTGTCATAAGGGCAAAGATTGCCGCAGTTGCGTGCTCCAACGCCAGGCGAGCATCCCCATCACGCAGATAATGGGCCAGATAAAGCGCCGCTACCGCATCGCCAGACCCGTTCGGCGGCACCGGAAAACTCAATCGTGGCGTCTGGGTCAGCCAGGCGGTGTCCCGGGTCACCAGCAACATTTCTATCACATCAGGTGGCGCGGACTTCCGCTGGAAACTGGTTATCAGAACCTGTTCCGGCCCTTTGGCCAACAACGCGCGCGCTGCGGCCAGCGCATCCTCAACATCCTCGACGCTGGTGCCCGTCAAATATTCAAGCTCAAACTGATTTGGCGTAATAATACGCGCCAGGGCCAGCGCGTCATCCCGCATGAAATCCGGCACGCCTTCGCGAACATAAAGACCGCGCCCGACATCGCCCATTACCGGGTCACAGCAATAGATCATGCCCGGATTGACCGAACGAATGCGACGAACGGCATCTGCCACCACCGCACCAAGCGCCGGATCCCCGATATAGCCGGTCAAAACCGCGTCACATTTGTCGAAGGCGCCCCGTCGTTCCAACCCGTTCAGGATCTGGGCAACGGTTTCCGGCGGCGTCACCATACCTTCCCAATCCGGATAGCCCGTATGATTTGAAAACAGCACTGTGTGAACCGGCCATACGGTCATACCCAAACGCTGCAAAGGAAACACAGCAGCGGCATTGCCGACATGACCAAAGGTGACCTGGCTTTGTATAGAGAGGATATTCATGAATCCCCGTAGCATCTCGCGCCAAAGCTTGGCAAGGCTGATGCGAGGCGTATAGTCAGCCGCCCGGGGCCACGACGGCCACCGCTCTGAAAGCCAAAAGAGGGTAAAATGACCGCACCAGTTCGCCCCCGCCGTTCCGTCCTTTATATGCCTGGTTCCAACGAACGGGCTTTGGACAAGGGCCGCAGCTTACCCGCAGATGTCCTGATCCTCGACCTTGAAGACGCCGTAGCACCGGAAGCAAAGGAATTGGCCCGCAAGAACATCCAAGAGGCGTTAAGTGAAGGCGGTTACGGCAATCGGGAAATCCTTATTAGGGTGAACCATCACGAGACGGATTGGGGGAAGCAGGACTTGGTCGAGATGGCCAATACTGGGGCGCATGGCATTCTTCTGCCGAAAGTCGACTCTGGTGCAGATGTCAAAGCCGCGCAGGAAATTCTCGACGCCAATGGTGCACCTGAAGAGCTCACCCTCTGGTGCATGATCGAAACCCCAATGGCTATTCTGCACATTAAAGACATTGCGGCCTCAACCCCACGTCTGGCCGGGTTTGTAATGGGCACCTCGGACCTGGCCAAAGATCTGCATTGCCTGCACACACCATCAAGATTGCCCTTTATGAGCAGTCTGAACCTGTCGGTTCTGGCCGCGCGGGCCTATGGCCTCGCCATTCTGGATGGCGTCTATCTTGATCTCTCTGACAGTGAAGGCTTCGCGGAGTCCTGCCAGCAGGGTCTTGAACTGGGGTTTGACGGCAAGACCCTTATCCATCCAAAGACAATCGAGACTGCCAACACGATCTTCGCCCCGAGTGCCGACGAGCTGGACCAATCCCGTGCGATTATCGCCGCTTTTGAAGATGCTGCGGAGCAAGGCAAGGGAGTCATCGTGCTCAACGGGAAACTGGTTGAGAACCTGCATGTTGAAAACGCGCGGCGGGTCCTGGCCCTGGCGGATATGATCAGCGCGCTTGAAAGCTAGTGCGGTGAACAATCAAAACCTTCGCGGCGCCCTGATCATCATCGTATCCTGTGCGTTCTTTGCCGCGACAGGGGTCATTGCCAAAATGCTAGGCAGCGACACATCCACGGGCGAAACCGGGACTATATTGTTGCATCCGCTGCAAATCTCCTTTGGGCGATTCTTCTTCGCCTTTGTGGTCTTGATACCGTTCGTTCTATTTTTGCGCCCATGCTTTAAGGGCAGCCAATGGGGCCTGCATTTCGGGAGAAGCTTTACCGGCTGGTCCGGCGTTTCAGCCATGTTTGCCGCCGTGACGCTGATGCCGCTGGCGGAGGCCACAGCCATCAGCTTTCTGAACCCGATTTTCACCATGGTTCTGGCAATCCTCTTTCTGGGCGAGAAGGTTGGACCCTGGCGTTGGGGGGCCGCTGGGGTTTCATTCTTCGGTGTAATTGTGTTGACCCAACCAGGGACAGAGGCGTTTCAGCCCGCCGCCCTGATTGCCATGCTTGCCGCTGTTATGATGGGGGCAGAACTGATCTTTATAAAACGCCTAACCGGGACCGAACCCCTTTTGCGGATCCTCTTTATCAATAACGGTATGGGGGCCGTCATCTCCGGCATCGCGATGTTCTTTGTCTGGACACCACCCGACGCGACGCAACTTGTCCTGATGGCATCCATCGGTGTGATAATGGTTTCCGGTCAGGTGCTCTTTCTCAACGGCATGCGGATGGGTGAGGCAAATTTCATTGCGCCCTTCATCTACACAACACTGCTCTATGCGACCCTTTACGGGGCTATCCTGTTCGACGAAATACCGGACCTGCTCTCCAGCATTGGCGGTATCCTTATTGTCGCAGGCGCCTTGATCCTCGGCTGGCGGGAACGCCTCGCCGCATCTCGCAAAAGGTAGCGGGGTCAGCAGGGCTTAAATCCGTTCCTCATCGTCCAAAAGGGCCCGTCCCCCACAACCACATGCACAAATGCTGCTGCGTGCGGCGAAACCGGGCCGAAACAGGATAAACGCCACAAGACAGCCAGTGATCAGAAGCAGTATCATAGGCAAAATCTGGCCGAATTGCAGACCCGACGCTCTGACCTGAATCAATCGAATGGCATATTATCCGGGAAAAATGAAGGCGTGCCGGGGTCTGGGCCATCAAACCCACCCCCAGAAAAGGGAGCGACCCGAAAATCCCAGCGATCCTGCGGGAGACGCAGGAAAACACCCGACACGTCCTCTATCCGTTTCGCCTCAACCCGACCTGCAATCTCAGCGACGTTTTGCCACAAGACCCGGCCGATCAAGGCTGGCGGTCCGCGCATGCCTGGGAAGTGATTCCCAACAAACCACCGACAGTGTCCTGGCCACCCTGGCAAGCGCCCGAGCCTGACGGTAATCCCCATCCCTCCAAGAGACCCTCGGAGCCGATGGGGTACATACCGCCCGGTCGAAGCCTCAATTCAGATGTGCAGTGCGCCATTCAAGTGTTGACCGAAGGGCCCATTCTGTCTACTAAAAGCACATCAAAAATCGAAAAAATCTGTGCATAATCAATGATTTACTTCACAATTGATGAACAGATAATCCACAGATTTATTCACAAAACGGCCAAACCCCAAACCGTTCCAGCGTTTTGAATGAAGACACCACCGACAACCCGTTTATCGCAGTCGCTTATTCGAAAAACAGCTTTTACACAGAACTGGATCAAACGCCGGGAATCATTTTTTGACTAAATGCTGAGGTCCACTACTGTACAGAAACAGGATAAAGTCTTAAAAATAGACACATCCTATGCGTATTTGGTCATATATTGCGCAGCGTTAGAACTGGATCGGTTTCTGCCCCCGGCCCTACGGGGGGCATTTGGCGCGTTAGCGGCGGGAGATAACGAAGATGAGTACCGATAACAGACCCCTATCACCCCATTTACAGGTTTATCGCTGGGAATGGACGATGGCGTATTCGATTCTCCATCGCGCCACCGGCATCGCGCTGTCGGTCGGCACGCTCTACATGACCTGGTGGCTGGTGGCGCTCGCCATGGGCCCTGAGAGTTTTGCCGTTGTTCAGGATTTTTCCGGCACAATCATCGGTCGTTTGATCCTGTTCGGATGGACTGGTGCCCTGTTCTATCATTTCGGCAATGGTGTCCGTCATCTTTTCTGGGACGCTGGCAAGGGATTTGAGCTGGAAGCCGCCGCAAAATCCGGCCACACAGTGATCGGTTTTGCCGTTGTCGCAACAGTGGTGGTGTGGGCGATCGCCTACACCGCAATGTAAGAGGAGCGCGTTATGAGCTTGAACACACCGCTTTCCCGCGTTCGTGGCCTTGGATCGGCAAAAGACGGCACCCATCATTGGTGGGCCCAACGCCTGACGGCGATCGCCTTATTGCCCCTCACCCTTTGGTTCGCGATCAGTGTCGCGATGTTGGCCGGGTCCGATTATGCTGCTGTTGCCGCCTGGGTCGCCGCACCGCTGAACACTATCCTTCTGATTTTGTTGATTGCTGCGACATTCCACCACCTGCAACTGGGTGTTCAGGTGGTCGTAGAAGATTACATACGTGGCGAAGGCAGCAAAATTGCTATGCTGCTGCTTTTTAAATTTGCGAGCGCCCTTCTCGGTGTGGCCTGTGCCTATGCCGTTCTGCGCGTCGCGTTTGGAGGTTGAAGACTATGCCCGAAGCTTATCCGATTACAGATCATAGTTATGACGTGGTCGTCGTTGGCGCCGGTGGTGCCGGTTTGCGCGCCACCTTTGGTTTGGCCGAGCAGGGTCTGAAAACAGCCTGTCTGACAAAGGTCTTCCCGACCCGCAGTCACACGGTAGCTGCCCAGGGCGGTATCTCTGCCTCACTGGGAAATATGGGGCCGGATGACTGGCGCTGGCATATGTACGACACCGTGAAAGGGTCGGACTGGCTGGGTGATCAGGACGCGATCGAATATATGGTTCGCGAAGCGGGCCCGGCGATTATCGAGTTGGAGCATTACGGTGTTCCTTTCAGCCGTACAGAGGCCGGAAAGATCTATCAGCGGCCGTTCGGCGGCATGACCACCGAATATGGCGAAGGTCCACCGGCTCAGCGCACCTGTGCAGCCGCCGACCGCACCGGCCATGCCATTCTGCACACGCTTTACCAGCAGTCCCTGAAACATCAGGCGGAATTCTTCATCGAATATTTCGCGATGGATCTGATCATGGACGAGGAAGGCGCCTGTCGCGGCGTCATGGCCTGGAACCTGGATGACGGCACCATCCATCGCTTCCGCGCGAAAATGGTGATCCTGGCCACCGGCGGGTATGGACGCGTCTATTTCTCAGCCACTTCTGCCCATACCTGTACAGGTGATGGCGGTGGCATGGTGGCCCGCGCCGGATTGCCGCTACAGGATATGGAATTCGTACAATTCCACCCGACCGGCATCTATGGCGCCGGCTGTCTGATCACCGAGGGTGTTCGTGGTGAAGGCGGCTACCTCACCAACTCTGAGGGTGAGCGCTTTATGGAGCGTTATGCACCCTCGGCGAAGGACCTGGCCTCACGCGATGTGGTCAGCCGTTCGATGACGATGGAAATTCTTGAAGGCCGCGGCGTCGGCGCAGAGAGCGACCATATCCACCTGCATATTGAACATCTCGATCCGGCGATCATTGAAGAACGCCTGCCTGGTATTGCGGAGTCGGCCAAAATCTTCGCCGGTGTTGACGTTTCAAAAGAACCGATCCCGGTCGTGCCGACATGCCATTACAATATGGGCGGTATTCCGACCAACTATCATGGTGAAGTGCTGACCAAGGTAAACGGCGATGCCAACACTGTGGTACCAGGCCTGATGGCGGCTGGCGAAGCAGCTTGCGTCTCCGTACATGGTGCGAACCGTCTTGGATCAAACTCACTGTTGGATCTGGTGGTATTCGGTCGTGCGACGGCTCTGCGTTGTGCCGATATTGTCAACAAAGAAGCCAATCACGCACCGCTGCCAAGCGATGCGGGCGAAGAATCACTGGCGCGCCTGGACAAGGCACGTCACGCAACCGGTGGAACACCAACAGCGGAACTGCGCAATGACATGCAACGCGCAATGCAATCCCATTGTGCTGTATTCCGCACACAGGATTCGCTCGACGAAGGCATCGGTAAAATGCGCAAGGTCTGGTCCGGCAAGGATGATCTGCGGGTCTCTGACAGTTCAATGATCTGGAACTCGGATCTTGTTGAAGCACTTGAATTCGAAAACCTGATTGAACAAGCGATGCTGACCATCGTCTGTGCGGAGGAGCGTCAGGAATCGCGCGGTGCGCAGGCCAGAGACGACTATCCCGACCGGGATGACGAGAACTGGATGCACCATTCTTTGGGTTGGATCAACCAGAAGGGTGAAGTCAAGACCGATACCCGCGAGGTGATCATGCAGCCGATGACGAATGAGGTTCAGTCCTTCCCGCCTAAAGCGCGCGTATACTGAGTCTATTGTAATGTTGTAAACAGGGCCGCAGACCGCCGGGTAGTGTTACGGTGGCGGCCCTATAGGGGAGTACCAAGGATATGGCGGAATTCACACTTCCAGCGAATTCAAAAATCGGCACTGGCAAGACCTGGCCGAAACCGGAAGGGGCAGGATCAAACGTCAAGACATTCAACGTCTATCGTTGGAATCCTGATGACGGCCAGAATCCCCGCGTCGACAAATACGAGATTGATCTCGACGCATGCGGCCCGATGGTTCTGGATGCGATTATCAAGATCAAGAATGAGGTTGATCAGACGCTAACATTCAGGCGCTCTTGCCGCGAAGGGATTTGTGGCTCCTGCGCGATGAATATCGACGGAACCAACACGCTGGCCTGCACCAAGTTTATCAGCGACGTCAAAGGGGACGTAAACATCTATCCCCTGCCGCATATGAAGGTGGTTAAGGATCTCATCCCCGACTTGAATACTGTATATGCGCAATTGTCGTCGATCGAACCCTGGATGAAGACGCAGTCGCCGCCACCGCCGGACAAAGAGCGCCTGCAGTCACCGGAAGACCGGCGCAAGCTGGATGGCCTTTACGAGTGCATACTCTGTTTCTGCTGTTCAACCAGCTGCCCGTCTTATTGGTGGAACGGGGAACGTTATCTGGGACCGGCTGTGCTGCTGCAGGCCTATCGCTGGATTGCGGACAGCCGTGACGAATATACAGGCGATCGCCTCGATGCGTTGGAAGACCCCTTCCGGCTCTATCGCTGCCATACAATCATGAACTGTTCCAAGACCTGTCCCAAGGGCTTGAACCCGGCGAAAGCAATCGCAGAGATCAAGAAACTGATGATTGCCAGACAGTTCTGAAGTCAGAACATTACATTGATCATCGCCGGTCCTGTTGCAAAACAGGCCGGCGGTTTTCATCTCAGCATAGGGATCTTCAGGATAGGCGATCCGCGCAAATTACGGGTGCGAATCTGAGACGGATTGAGACTTTAGGTAAAACCCGGTCGGGGCAGCGAGACTGACCTTTACTTGGACGGAACGGTCAGAACCGGCGCGTCAGGCATCACGACAGGTTGCAGGTCGCCACCCTGGGGTACATCAATTGTACCAACGGCACTTCCGCCGCCAGACGCGGGGATGATATCCATAATCACATCTCCTGCGATCTGATCCTGCCGTTGCTCAAGAACATAAACAGATCCCAGGACCATCAGAAGAATAAAAGCGAAAAAAACCACGGCCTGCCGTCCAACCGGTGTGGCAGCGTAAGCAACCCTGGCCCGACCCTTGGCCGGACCAATACCGATATCTTCAGGGGCCCGACCCGTGTCCTGCAATGCTTGCGGCAACGAGCGCTTTGGCCTGGAAAGATAGGGTGACGTCATACAATGCTGGACGGCCCGCAGGCCCGCCCCTCCCAAAGCTAACCGACTGGTTCAATACGTTATCTTGTCCGACGGTACGGCTTCTGCCGAGGCGGTTCATGAAAAATCAAACGGGATTTATCCCGCTTTGTTTAAAACGTGTTCCTAATGTACAAGTTTTTCCGGGACAAATGAAGCCCTGAGGGCTCAAATAGGGACTCAGAATACCGCGAAAAATAACGGTTTTTTTACAGTTTTCAGCCATTTGGCGGGGATAGAACTGCAATTGGTTCCTCCCCGGGTTCATTCTTAACGCCCTGGACAAAAGCCAGCGCAAGATTAAACAAATCCTGTGCTGGAACCACCAGGCCAGCCCGGTTCCAATTGGCCGAAACTCCGTTCTCGATGAGCCATGATTCGGTGGCACCCAGGTCGTCGACAAGCAGTCTCATACCCGCATAGAAAGGTCCATCCGGCAGGGCCTTCGGAACTGCATCCTCTCCAAACAAGCCTGCAAACCCGTCCCGTGTCATGACGGCAATACCACCGCGGGCGGTCGAGACATGTAAAGTGCCGTCCCTCAGGGTTGCAGCCTTCTCCCCCTGAAGTCCGGTGAAGATGTCGGCAAGACGGGCCGGGTCCGGCGCAATCATCACAACCTCTCCAACACTCCGAACGCCATTCGCATGGATCTGATAGTTTGGCTTCCAGAAATGCTGAGGTGCATGTTGCTGGCAAACGAACATGGCGGCATTCGGCAGCTCTGGCGGTGCAATGAAGGAAAGGGAGAATCCGACGGTTACCTTTTCGCCATCCGGCAGGGTTGCCAGTCGCTCAAAATCAAATGGTGCAAAGTCCGACAGGCCTTTTTCCGCGAATTCGTCGCGATCTGCCCTCGCATCGGAGGATTCAAAAACCAACATGCCGCAGCCTTCACGATCTTTCAGCATGTCGTCGATATAGCCGCCAAAACTGAAATGCCCGTCCTGCTCCGGCAATAATAAATCGGGTTTTGCGACCTCAATAATCTCCAAAAAACTGCCAGCCATCTGAACCAGTTGATTGGCCGTCCCCCAGTCATGCTGGGCGCGCGGTGTCACGGTGAAGCCAAGCGCCTTGTAACGCGCCGCCGCCTTTTCCAGATCCCGCACGCAAATGACAAGATGATCAATCCCGCGACCTGCCCGGTGGCCCGTCAAGTTCATACTGTTTCCTCTTCGACACCATCTGCCGCAACAGCTTTGACCAGCCTGAGGCTTTCCTCCGCAAACCCCCTAGCTTCGTAAAACGCCCGACCCCGCGAATTTGCCGCAAAAACATCCAGCACGAACAGGCGAAGCCCCGCGTCGCGAACCCAACTTTCTGCTGTATTCAGAAGTTCATGACCGATGCCCTTACCCTCTGCCTCTTCCACGACGCAGAGCAGATTCAGGTAACCACATTCCTCATTTGTCACATTATCGACAGCGCGCTCCACACCGGCAAAGCCGAGAAGCTCCTTATTGCCGTCCTCAGCAACAAGCAAACAGGCCTGTGAAGTGTCACCCTGTTTTGTGATAACCGCTTCAATATAGGCGTCCTGAAAGCGAGAGATTGACGCGTCATCATGCCAAACCATATCGGCTACGCCGGACAAACGCCCGGATTGAGAACGGATAAATCCGTAATCTTCCTCGGTCGCCTGCCTGACAGCGATGGGCGACGCAGCAAAAATAGAGGACATGGTTTACTTACGCTTTCCAGAATACTGGCAATTAGGCCAGCGTCTCTTCAAAAAATGCCCGGGTCCGTGACAATGCAAGTTCCGCATTCGGTGCATCAAAACTACCGCGATGGTCGCAGTTGAAACCATGATCTGCATCATAGACATAAACCGGCATGTCCGGATGATTGCTCTTCATCGTCTCTACATGATCCATCGGGATATGAGCGTCTTTCTCGCCAAAATGCATTATGACCGGGCATTTCGGTTGTTCGGTTGCTTTATCGGCAACGCCGCCACCGTAATAGCTGGACGCGGCATCCACACCGTCCAGTCTGGTCGCAGACAGCCAGGTCAAATAACCGCCCCAGCAATATCCAACGACACCTTTTCTACCCTCTGGCAGGGCCGCGAGCGCTGCGGCAACATCCATCAAGGCTTCATCATCGCCTGACTTCATTTTGAAATCCCGTCCAGCCGCAACATCGTCGCTGGTATAGCCAAGTTCAACATCCCGTTCGTGGCGATCAAACAAAGCGGGCGCGATGACCGTATATCCATCCGCCGCATATTGATCGCAGACCGCGCGAATATGGGCATTCACGCCAAAGATTTCCTGAATAACCACCAGGTTACCCTTTGACGCACCCTCGGGTACCGCCCGGTAAGCGGCCAGTTGATGCCCGTCTTGAGCGGTCAGGCTGATAGTTTCACCCATGATACATCCCCTTCTTCGTCGCGGATCGCGCAGATTACTCAGACATTGAAACGAAAATGAAATACATCGCCATCTTTGACGCGATAGTCCCGACCTTCAAGTCGCATTTTCCCGATTTCTTTGGCTGCGGCCTCGCTACCGCAGGAATCATAATCGTCATAGGCGATTGTTTCCGCCGCGATAAACCCCCGTTCAAAATCAGTGTGGATCACACCAGCCGCCTGTGGCGCTGAGGATCCATCCGACACGGTCCAGGCACGGGCTTCCTTTGGACCGACTGTAAAGAAAGTAAGTTGTTCGAGCAGGGCATAGCCGGCACGAATGACCCGGGCGAGACCGGTTTCTTCAAGGCCCAGACTTTCGAGGAATTCCTGTTTCTCTTCGGCCGTTGCCAATTGGGCAATTTCACTTTCGATCGCCGCCGAAATCACAACTGTCTGCGCGCCTTCCGCCGCTGCTTTTTCCGCAACGACAGCAGAAAACTCATTGCCATCGGCCGCTGAGTCCTCATCCACATTGCAGACATAGAGCACAGGTTTTGCTGTCAGCAACTGGAGGGATCGAAAGATCCCGATTTCTTCTTTGTCAATTTCTGTGACGCGGGCCGGTCGACCGTCGCGCAGGACCGCAAGGGCTTTCGAGATCACCTCAAATTCCGCCTTCGCATCCTTGTCACCACCCTTGGCGCGTTTTTCACGGTCGGATGACCGGCGTTCCAGCGCCTCCATATCGGCGATCATCAACTCTGTCTCGACGATCTCGGCATCCCGGACCGGGTCAACACTGCCTTCAACATGGGTAATGTCGTCAGAGGCAAAGCACCGCAGAACATGAACGACCGCGTCGACCGCGCGAATGTTCCCCAGGAACTGGTTCCCCAACCCCTCACCCTTCGACGCGCCTTTTACCAGTCCTGCGATATCGACGAATTCAAGCTGTGTCGGGATCACCTTTTGAGATTTGGCCAAGCTGGCCAGGCGATCCAGGCGCGAGTCCGGGACCGCGACGCGCCCTACATTCGGTTCGATTGTGCAAAAAGGATAATTTGCCGATTCCGCCGCCTGGGTTGCGGTCAACGCGTTGAACAGGGTTGATTTCCCGACATTGGGCAGCCCGACGATGCCACAGTTAAATCCCATCAGACTTACTCCTTGTCACGGTTTGGCGGGACCAGCCCGACCTTCTTCATTGCGCTGGCAAGCGCTGAATCCATATCAGCGGGCCCTGGCCGTTTTGGTTTTTCGGCCCGTGCCACGGGTTCGCCAACCTGTTTTGTCTTCTTTGCCGGTGGTCGCTGTATCAAGGCGACTTTGGTCGTAAAGTCCGGCCCGCCCCGTGTCACCAATTCCGGCACCGCCTGAGCCATGGCTGACAACAGATCTTCAAAGGCTGGCCATTCTACTTTTGCAAAATCACCAAGCACATGTCCCAGTACGCGGGATTTGTCACCGGGATGGCCAATGCCAATCCGAATTTTCACGTAATCAGTACCGATCTCTCGACCCAGATGCTGGTCAATACTGCGCAAGCCGTTATGCCCGGCATTGCCGCCGCCCGTCTTCACCCGAAGCTTAGCGGCCGCCAAATCAAGCTCGTCATAAAATACGGCAATCTGAGACGGCGGTATTTTGTAAAACCGGGCGGCTTCACCCACCGCTTTTCCGGAATCATTCATGAAGGTCATGGGCTTCATCACCATGACCTTTTCGCCGCCAATATCAACGGTCGCGACCTGGGCATTGAACCGGGCTTTCCAGGATGAAAAGGAATGGCGGCGGACCAGTTCGTCCACCGCCATAAACCCGATATTGTGCCGGTTTCGCTCGTATTTCGGTCCGGGATTTCCCAATCCGACGAGAAGAAACATGGCGCTGGCTTACTCGCTCTCTTCCTGAGCTTCCGCCGCTTCTTCTGTTGCTGCCTCTTCTTCGTCGCCTTCTTCCTCTTCCGTTTCGGAAGCAACTTTCGGCGCCTCGATATTGGCAATCATGAAGTCACGATCGGTAATGACCGGGGTAATGCCGTCTGCGAGTTCGATACTCGACATACGGATAGCATCCCCGATGGCCAGACCACTCAGGTCAACAGTCAGTTCAGACGGGATTTCGTCAGCACGACAACTCAGTTCAACCTCATGACGGATAACCGCCAGGGTACCACCCATGCTGAGGCCCTCTGAGGCGTCTTCGTTGATGAAGTTCACAGGAACAGCGACGTTCACGCGGGTCCGACGACCGACGCGAAGAAAGTCAACATGCAGCGCAGCATCGCTGACCGGGTGGAACTGGACATCACGGGGCAGAACCCGTTCAGACGAGCCCCCTTCAATTTCGATCGTGTAAACCGAGTTGAAGAAAATTCCGTCTTCCAGACCCTTTTGTACCGCCCGTGGCGGAACAGCAATAGAAATGGGAGCCTTGTTCTCGCCATATACGACGCTGGGGATCATCCCCATACGACGAACGGCGCGGGCTGCCCCCTTACCGGCCCGATCCCGCATTTGTGCGGAAATGGTAAACGCATCAGCCATAATGAAACTCCTTTAAAGCGTTGGCTATCCATGCGGATAAACCCTCCGGCCTCCAGGGGTGCCGGGGGTGCTGGTGTCTCACAATTTCATGTGAAAGCGGCGTGTCTTAAGACGCGAAGCCAGTCCTGTCAAACATTCCCCGCGTTTTCGGCGCGATTTCCGTCAGTCGAACAGGCTGGATACCGATTGCTCTTCCGAGATCCGACGAATTGCCTCTGCCAACAGCGGCGCAATCGTGATCTGACGCACCGATTCACTCACCCGAACGGCCTCTGTCGCCATAATGGAATCTGTGACGATCAAGGATGAAAGCGGAGATGCAGAAACGCGCGCAACCGCGCCGCCAGACAGGACACCATGGGTCACGACAGCGCGGACCGATTTGGCACCCGCATCACTCAGCGCCTGGGCCGCGTTGCACAATGTACCCGCACTGTCGACGATGTCGTCGATCAGGATACAGTGCTTGTCTTTCGGATCCCCGATGATGTTCATAACCTCGGAAACGCCCGCACGCTCCCGGCGTTTATCGATGATTGCAAGATCTGCATCCATGCGCTTGGCCAGCCCGCGGGCACGGACCACACCACCAACATCGGGCGATACGACCACAACCGGCTCACCTTTCGGCAAACGGCTCACCAGATCCTCCCGCAGAACCGGCAGGGCAAAGAGGTTATCGGTCGGAACCTCAAAGAAACCCTGAATCTGACCGGCATGCAGATCGATTGTCAGCACACGGTTCGCGCCTGCCTTTTCGATCAGATTGGCCACAAGCTTCGCAGAGATCGGTGTTCTGGGGCCGGTCTTTCGATCCTGACGGGCATAGCCAAAATAGGGAATGACCGCCGTGATGCGTCGCGCGGATCCACGCCGCAACGCATCGATCATGATCAAAAGTTCCATCAGGTTGTCATTTGCCGGATAATTGGTCGACTGAACGACGAACACGTCCTCGCCACGAACATTTTCCTGAATCTCGACGAAAATCTCCATATCCGAGAACCGTCGGATCGCAGCTTTGGTAAGTGGTGTGCTGAGATAGGCCGAAATCGCTTCGGCCAGAGGACGATTGGAATTACCCGATAGAATCTTCATGCCTGATACGCTCTGCTTTGGAAGGGGAAAGGTTGCTTCGTTTCAATTGACGGGGTTCGCCCATCGTCTCGAAAGACTGAAAACATCACCATCCACTCCCCCGTTTTACAACGCACGCGACCGTTTTCTCGAGCATCCGATCAGGATGGCTTGTCTATAACAAG
This sequence comes from Alphaproteobacteria bacterium, assembly GCA_963691885.1. Taxonomy (GTDB): domain Bacteria; phylum Pseudomonadota; class Alphaproteobacteria; order UBA8366; family Aestuariispiraceae. The sequence goes on along the minus strand of OY829843.1, from coordinate 2,722,873 downwards.
GACGCCAGAAGGTGTAAACGACCCATACTTGCGATTTTTTGAATAATCCTGTCGAACCCCTTGAAATACAGCCTCATCCGGGAATTCTACCGCCTGCCTCTTCGAGTTGTTTTTCCGCGTGAATCCGCATGACGTCGCGAATCGTGTCCGATATTGCAGCGGGCGCTTCTATCGCCATTTCCCGCCATTCCCCGTCCAGCGCCCCTTTTTGCACCGGCACTTCCTGATTAAGGGTACCGATCATCGTGCCGTCTGGCTCGGTGATCGACCAATTAATGGCAACAAGTTCCCTGTTGTTTTGCAATGGTGCGACCGCCACCTCTGCCGCCAGAACAAGCGTCGCTTTAGAGATGTCATCGGTTAAAGGAATGCCGCGCTCAGCAAACACAAGACGGGCCGCTCGCGGCAGGATCGTATCTCCATCCCCGGGGGCGCCAGTTACAGTGCTGATATAGAGCCTTTGTTCCGGCAATGCTGTGGGTGCCTGCTGAACAACGACTTCGGGAACTTGCAGGAAACCCTGCAGGGACGTGGCCGCCTGCTCCGAAACGTCATCAAGTGTTGTACCGCCAGCCCTGAAATCAGGAACGGGTGTTGCGAAACTGTTTTCCAGTTGTCCAGTCGCGTCCGTCATTTCCCAGTAAATTGATTGTTGGCTTCCTTGATAGACGACCCAGCCTGCAACCGTGCGGGACCGTTCCAGGGCCGGATTACCGGTGGCAACAATACCGCGGGCCTGCAAATTACGAACAAGGCCTTGGACGAGCCTCTGCGCAGCATCAGGATCCAACCCTTCAACACGCAAGACCTTCAGACCGCGATCAATATTGAGGGCAACAAGCGGCGCCTGTTGTTTTTCCGAGAGTGTTCGCCTGAAGGGTGCCGGCACAGGCCCGCAAGCCACCAAGAACAGACAGGAGGCTACAAGAGCCAGGATGATGCGGTGCAAGGATCCACGCATCAATTAATTTCCATCGAGCCAGTGCCAGTCACAACATGAAACATCCGGCGAGCATCGCCAGAAAGCACAGAAAAAACAGCTGAAAAACCCAAGGCATACCCGACAATTCTTCCATGATTCCGTTCGAACAGGTTTCGAATCCTACCGCCAAGCCATATCCAGGCGCAAGTTGCGCTTTTCTGATACTTCGGCCCGGCTATAGTGATGAACGTTAAGAGACCACTCAATAAACGCGCACAGGATTTCTGAAATGAACCCTCCCGCCGACGCCGAAGCCCGCAAGGCCATACCACCCGTCATCTGCTATTCATTGGACAGACTGCCGCCGGTTGATATGGATATGCTGACAGAGGCGCGGGAAAACCTGACCAAGATCGACGAGATTACCGTACCCGCCCGGGATGGCCGCGCCTTCACTGTGCCAGCGGGGCATTTCTTTCGCATCAACAGTGTTGAAGGACCCCAGGTCGGCGACCTGAACCTCTGGAATCAACATGATCTGAACGAAAAGTTTTTCAGCGGCAAAACAAGACAATTGCACGCAACGCATGTTTCGACAGGTGATCGGTTGTGGAGTTCGCTTCCCGGTATGCGCCCGATGGCGACCATTACACATGACACGCTCGACTGGTACGGGTTCGATGAATATGGCGGGGGCATTCACGACGTTATCAGGACCCGATGTGATCCCTATACCAATTTTGTGTTGAATGGCGTCGACTATCACCATTGCTGCCATTCCAATCTGACGCGGGCCATGCTGGACGCGACGGGTCAGCCCCTCGATCAGGTTGAAACCATGGTGCATGACGTCCTCAACGTCTTTATGTGCACGGGTTTCACCCGTGACACGCATCAGTACTTCATGAAGGCCAGCCCGGTCCGCCCCGGCGATTATCTGGAACTGTTTGCCGAGATTGATTTACTGGCAGCACTGTCAGCCTGTCCCGGTGGGGATTGCAGTTCGGGGCATTCCGATGACGAGGCCGCCTGCTATCCCCTTCATGTCGAAAATTTCAAGCCCGCTGAGGGTACGCTCGAGGGGTGGCAACCAGCGGAGCGCAGCGGCTATTCCAGAGATCATGGGCGCCGCGCGTAAAGAGCGCTTAGATCGGGTCTCGTAATACAACGCTGGAAAGCAGTCGCCCGTAATCGGCCTCTCCGTTCAGAGTGGTCCGGCGATAGCTGAAAAAGCGTTGCGGGTCTGACCGTGTATCATGTCCTGTCCACTCGTATTGTCCGACACCGGAAAGGGATAAACGATGGCAAACAAAGCCTGGCAGATCGAACTGAAATTTGTCCGCTGAGACACCGGGCACAAAAAACCGGGCATAGTCGGGATCAGTCTCTATAAAGCGTTCGCGATAATCGGCACCCACCTCGTATGATGCTTGTGCGATGCAGGGACCGACTGCGGCGCGAATATCTGCGAGTTTCGCGCCAAGCGCCTGCATCTCCGCAACCGTTGCCTCAACGATCCCCGTGATCGCGCCCTTCCAGCCGGCATGACAGGCCCCGATGACACCGCTTTTCTCGTCAACAAACAAAACAGGCGCACAATCAGCCGTCGCGATCCCAAGTGCGATACCGGGACGATTGGTGACAAGCCCGTCCGCTCTCGGCGCATTGCCGTGCTCCCAAGGCTCTTCAACCCGCGCAACGATATTGCTGTGGATTTGATGCACACTTGTCAGGCGATCCTCCCCCAACTGAAGATAGGCCATGGCACGACGTCGGTTCTCGACAACGTCGGCGCGGATGTCATCGGACCCCAGTCCCGTGTTCAGCGAGCCGTAGATGCCGCCGCTTACCCCCCCTTCGCGAGAAAAAAAAGCATGCTCGGCGCGACCTGAACCTGACAGGGAAGATGCCAGAACCGGATCAATGTCATTGGCGTCAGACATAGCGTGTCGCCCTTTCCCTCACTCTTCAAAGCCGGGCAATGGCGGCACCCCACCCGGCAAAACGCCCATAACCTTGAACAAACTGCCCATCTCTTCCCTCGACACCAGGCGATCAACACCCGCTCTTATAGCTTGCGCCTGATTCTCGTCCTGTGCACGGGCGATCAGGGCAGTTGCCCGTTTTTCCGCCCCAAGACGGGTCAGGAAATCACCCTGCTCTATCGGTCCCATGACCGTGCAGTTTTTGTCCAGTGCGACCCGCGCAAGTGCGGCAAAATCAACATGGGCGGTCAGATCAGCCATGCCCGGATCGCTCAGTGGATCAACAAAGGCGTGATCCCGCATCGCCTGCAGCGTGTCGCCTGCCGCGCTTTGAACATGGCCATAGTCAATAATCAGGGCGGCCCCGCCCTGTGCCACCCGGTTCGAAATCTGGTCCATAACGGATAGTGAGACGGGGGATACTTCGGCAATGGCACCTGTGCCCGCACTGTCCCGAACCCCTTCATCCAGGAATACGTCAACCGGTGTACCGCCCGGCGACAGCGTGAAGGCCAACCCGCCATCCGGGTTCTTCCCGTCAGCGGTTGTGGTGATCAGTCTTTCCCGCCACCCCCGCTCTATCCGCACCAATTGGTGAATGGGCAACGCGTCAAAAAACTCGTTTGCCAGGATGAAGGCCGGGCCGTCTGGTATATCTTCCAGACGGGCATGCCAGGTAACCTCGTGCCCCTTCAGGGTCTCAGCCTGAACCGCCTTCAGGGTCGGGCTCATCTCCACCAAATGGACCTGCAAGGCATCCGAAAACCCGGGTGCTGATGGCAACCGCTTTCCAACACGCAGGATATCGGCCGTCAGTGTGCCGCGACCCGGTCCGAGTTCAATAAGTCGAAAAGGATCAGGGCGGCCGCCCATCTGCCAAATCAGGGCAAACCACGCGCAGATGACTTCACCGAATACCTGCGAGATTTCCGGCGCAGTGGTGAAATCCCCCTGAACACCCAACGGGTCCCGTGTCATGTAATAGCCCTGGGTCGGATGCCCCAGCGCCTCAGCCATAAAATCGGCAATGCTCATCGGCCCTTCCAGCGCCATACGTCTGGCGAGATGGTCCAAGAGCGCGGACACCGGTCAGGCGGTTTTCGCCGCTTTGGCGCGGGTGATGAAAAAGATACCCAGCAACAGCATCGGCACCGACAGCCACTGACCCCATGTTGTGGCAAAGGGCAGGATTTCGGTCAGGACCTCCGGCTCGCGGAAAAACTCGGCTATAATGCGCGCGATGGAATACCCGGCCAGGAACAGTCCGGTAACAAGGCCCGGTCTTTTCAAGCCACCAAATCCATGCACGACAACGGCCAGAACGGCATAAAGCAGGGCCCCTTCCAGAAAGGCCTCATACAACTGGCTAGGATGTCTTGGAAAGCCCAGAGGGGAGGTATCAAAGATAATCGCCCAGGGTGCATCACTGACCCGGCCCCAATGTTCCTGGTTTATGAAATTCGCAATTCGTCCGAAACAGATCCCGATCGGCGCGACCAAAGCGATGATATCGGTATGGGCCAATAGGGGCAGACCCCGCTTGCGGGTGAATATCAGCATCGCAACGATGACACCGAGAAGGCCACCGTGAAAGGCCATACCCCCTTCCCAAACCTTGAAGATCTCAACAGGGTTCGAAAAGTAGTAACCCGGATGATAGAAGATCACTTGACCAAGGCGCCCCCCAAGGATCACCCCGACAACCGCCCAGACCAGAAAATCATCGTAATCGGCGGGCTTTAAACCGCCCGGTGACTTTGGGGCCATCGCCATGGTGTAGCGCCAGCCGATCATCAGACCGGCCAGATACGCAATCCCGTACCAGGCAACATCCACGGGCCCTATGGAAAAGGCGATGGGATCAATATCGGGAAAGGGAATGCCGTTCATCGGATCCTGCCTCAGCGATAAGGATTGGTGCCGGAGAGGTAGTCTTTGATATAGCTTGCCACACCCTCTTCGAGACTGGTGAAACCGCCGTTAAATCCGGCTGCTCTGACCCGGCTCATATCGGCCTCTGTAAAATACTGGTAGTGCTGTCTGATTGCCTGGGGGGTATCAATATAGTCGATCTCCGGGTTGCGCCCCATCGCCGCAAAGCAGGCAAGAGCCAGATCCTTGAAAGAGCGCGCCTGGCCCGTCCCGCAGTTATAAACCCCGCTTTCAGGTCTCTGATGCAACAACCACAACATCAGTTGCACGCAGTCTTCCACCCAGACAAAGTCGCGCAACTGTCCGCCATCTTCATAGTCCGGATAATGCGATTTAAAGAGCTTTACTGACCCGTTGGCCTCAATTTGCTCAAACAACTGATGCGCGACGGAGCGTTGCCCCCCTTTGTGATATTCGTTGGGGCCGTAAACGTTGAAAAATTTTAACCCGGCCCAGAAGGGTGGTGCAGAGCCTGCCTCAGCCTCCGCAATCGCATAATTGTCAAACAACTGCTTTGACCAGCCATAGGGGTTCAAAGGGCGCAACCCGGCAAGCGCGGCTGGGTCGTTGTCATCCACAAAGCCCAGCGCCCCGTCGCCATAAGTCGCGGCGGATGAGGCATAGATAAAAGGCAATTCCGCATCGAGCGCTAATTGCCATAGAGCCTGGCTGAGCGTCAGATTTGTACGCATGATCAGATCGACATCGGTTTCTGTCGTCGTCGAGATTGCACCCATATGGAATATTGCTGTGAGATCGTCCGAAAACGCGTCTACAAAATCGAGAAGGTCTTCCGGCTCCACAATCTGATGAACCGGATGCCGGGCAAGATTGCGCCATTTCTGGTCCGTGCCCAGCATGTCGCATACCACAATGGGACCCAGCCCCTGTTCGGCCAGACCCGCAACAAGGTTCGATCCGATAAATCCTGCACCACCTGTCACCAGATACATCAGAACCCGCCTTTACTTTCCGCCAGTCTCGCCTGCCTCGCTTTATAAGCACCGTTGCCCGTCATCGCAATCAATCGGGTCGGGCACTTTGTCGTGAGATCAATCACGTGCAATCTCCGCCATCATCCTTATATATAGGGAGAACAATTTGGTTGGAGAGAGCAGATGCAGACGACCGGAAAGATATTTGATGATTTCGCCCGTGTGGCAGGTGGTGCCGCCGGTGCCTTTTCCGGCATCCGGGACGAGGTCGAAACCCTTGTAAAAAGCCGGTTGGAACGCGTCCTGGCTGATATGGATGTCGTCCCCCGCGACGAGTTTGACGCGATTAAAGCGGTCGCCGTTAAAGCCCGTGAAGAACAGGAAAAACTCGAAGCACGCGTTGCTGCCCTTGAAGAAGCCCTGAAAAACGCCGGTGCCGCAAAATCGGCAAAAACACCACGCGCCCGCAAACCCAAGGCTGACCCCGCGGATTAAAACCCGTGTCACACGCTTTTCTGGATGAAATCCTCACCGCGACCAATCCAACCGGTTTAGAGGAGGATCGCGGCACCATCACCTTTCACGGGGATCATAGCTCAAACGACTATTTTGACCTGACCGGACTTGCCAGCAGTTCCATCGCGGCGGCCGGAAATGCCCTGGCCGGATTTCAGCATGATGCATCCGGAAGTCGACCTGAAATCAGGGTCGATCGAACCCTGGCAACCCGTTGGTTCAGCACGACACTGCGGCCAATTGACTGGCAACTTCCCAGCATCTGGGATGCGTTCGCGGGAAACTATCAGACAAAAGACGGCTGGGTCCGTTTGCACACCAATCTCTATGCCCATCGCATTGCCGCCATGAAAGGGATTCTTGGCAAAGCGCTGAGCGACAATCCAGAACAGGACAAGCAGGGTCTGACCGCGAAGATCTCAACCATGTCCTCACTCGACGTTGAGAACGCTGTGGTGCAAGAGGGCGGTTGCGCCGCTGAGATGCGCAGTTCCACGGATTGGGCAAACCATCCACAAGGCCGCGCTGTTGCATCCGAACCTTTGGTCCACTGGACTAAAATCGATGAAAATGCGTCAACCAAAGACCATGAGGTCAATGACGCCAAACCACTTGCTGGTCTGCGGGTCCTGGATATGACGCGGATCCTGGCAGGACCTGTCGCAACACGTTTTCTTGCAGGATATGGCGCCGACGTCCTGCGTATTGACCCGCCCGGCTGGGACGAACAGGGCACGATCCAGGAAATCATGCTGGGCAAACGCAGCGCGACACTCGATCTCAAGACGAATAAGGGGCGGGACGATTTCGAACGGTTGATCGCCAGCGCGGATATATTTGTTCACGGGTTGCGTCGAGATGCGCTGGACAAGCTTGGTTATGACGACACGGCAATCCAAAAGCTCAGCCCTGGCATTGTCGATATCGCCCTGAACGCCTATGGCTGGACCGGCCCCTGGTCTTCAAGACGCGGCTTTGACAGTCTGGTTCAAATGAGCAGCGGCATTGCTGACTATGGCATGGCATGTTCCGGGATCGGCAAACCCCGCCCGCTGACGGCCCAGGCGCTGGATCATGCAACCGGTTATCTGATGGCCGCTTGCACGCTTCAGGCCTTGCGCCAGAAACAGGCGACGGGTGACATCTGGTCGGCTCGGGTATCATTGGCCCGGGTCGCCAATCTTTTGACTGGCACCGCGTCCGAAGTTTCGGGAGAAGGTCTGCCGGAAATACGGGACGAAGACTTCATGGACAAAATTGAGGAAAGTGACTGGGGTCTCGGTCGAAGGATGCGGTTCCCCCTGCAGCTTGACGGTCGAGAAATCCAATGGCCTGGCCCGGCGCGAAAACTGCATCGCGCGGAATCGGAATGGTTGCCAAAAACCGCTGTCTAATGAGTCCCAAAACAACGCTCGGATTTACGTATTCAGATACCGCGCAAATCACTTTGTCGATTTTCGCGTCCAAGCGATTCCCAAACTTGAGTCAACAGGAATCAAAACCCGTTTAATTACACAGGGTTAGCCATGGCGTTTTTCACGCGCTTGCGGCGCTCGATTCGCGTATGGCAGTCTAATCCTTGTAGAGGGGTGGTTGGACATCACAACATATCGATGTCTCAACCATATATAGATGAACAGTCTGACGCGGTTTTCTGTTGGGCGGTCGATGCGAAAGCATCCGTTGAAGGGGACATAGAAATGGACACGGCGTATATCTACGGCGAGGCCGGATTCCCGAATCCTTTGGATGTTCTGGAAGCGATGTTCACCGAGAACGAATGGCCGTTTGAACGCCCTGACGAGCATGAGATTCTGGTCGAAACGACCGGGGGTTGGTGCGACTACCGTCTCTTCTTCGTTTGGCGCGAAGATATGCATGCGCTCTACTTCACCTGTTCCTTCGACATGAAAATTCCGGAAGACACGAGGGCGCGGGTCAATCATCTGCTGGCCCTTGTAAACCAACGCATGTGGATGGGTCACTTTGACCTGAGCAGTGAGCAAGGCACGCCAACCTACCGGCAAACGATCCCCACACGGGGTCTCAGCCATGTTTCAGTCGAAACACTGGAAGACATGATGGATATCGCGCTCGCTGAATGCGAACGCTTCTTCCCGGCCTTCCAGTTTTTGATCTGGGGCGGCTATACACCGGACGAAGCCGTATCTGCGGCATTGCTGGATTGCCAGGGCGAAGCGTAAACTCCCGAACACAAGATCGAATTTGTTGACTGTGACCCTGTCACAGACAGACAAGGTATTGGGGAGACTGACATGTCCGAAAAATTGACAAGACCACTCTTGCTGATAGGGTGCGGCAAGATGGGCGGCGCGTTGCTAAACGGCTGGCTGGAAAGCAGCATTGCCGCGGCTGGCGTAACAATCATTGAACCGACAGGTGCCGCAGATTTTGCAGGGCGCGATGGGGTCACCGTTCTCGCGGATCCATCGGAACTGCCCGACGGCTTCGACCCGGAGGTTGTGGTTCTGGCTGTGAAGCCGCAACAGATGGATGCGGTCCTCGGTCACTATGCCGGTTTCGCCGGTCCTGACAGTGTCTTCATCTCCATCGCGGCTGGCACCAGCATGGCAGTTTTTGAACGCGCCCTGGGACCGGAGGCAGCAATCGTGCGTGCGATGCCAAACACGCCCGCCGCGATTGGCCAGGGGATCACCGTGCTCTACCCCAATGGTCGAACAAGTTCTGGACAAATGGATTTGTCCCTCGCCCTGCTGCGCGCGGTGGGGGAGGCCCATGCCGTCAACGATGAAGGGTTGATGGACGCGGTCACCGCCCTTTCCGGTGGCGGCCCTGCCTATGTCTTCCTGATGATCGAATGCATGACTCAGGCTGGAATAGAGGCTGGATTACCGGCTGAACTCGCAGCCCAGTTATCGTTGGTGACAGTCGCGGGTGCAGGCCAACTCGCACTCAACAGTGACGAAGCCCCAGCCACCCTGCGGCAGAATGTAACCTCACCTGCCGGTACAACATACGAAGCCCTGCAAGTCCTGATGGCAGACGACGCCTTGCAGCCTTTGATGACCAGGGCTATCGCAGCCGCCACCCAGCGCGGGCGCGAACTGGCCGGATAACCCCTTGCTTTGACGTCAATCGATACCATGTCTTTGGTATGAGAAACGAACCGTCCAAGAAAGCCGGCGCCAAAAAAGCTGCCGCAAAGAAATCATCGGCGAAAAAGGGAACCGCAAAGAAGGCGGCGGCGAAGAAAGCCGCCTCCAAATCGGCGGAGGCGCAAAAGGCGAAGGCTGACACGACCCCACCGCCAGTCACTGATCCGATTGCCGTGGCTTTTGACCTGATCGCCGAACATGGATGGGCCGGTTTCGATATGGCCGGCCTCGCCGAAGCGTCCGGGCATTCATTGGGCGATCTGACCCGCGAATATGGTTCCCGGCAGGGCCTGTTGATCGCTTTCCAGCGCCAAGTTGATCTGGACGTCCTCGACGGGACGGACCCGGAGGATGCAATGGGCGAGGAGACCGCCCGCGACCTTCTGTTTGATATTCTGATGCGGCGGTTTGATGCTCTGGAACCGTTCAAGCCCGGCATCGAACGCCTGAGCGTGGATTTAATCCGAGATCCCGTAACGTCACTTGCATTGGCAAAATCACTCAGTCGTTCAATGGCCTGGATGTTGGCCGCAGCACGTCTGCCCTCAGACGGGATCAGAGGCATTCTGAATGTGAAGGGATTGTCCGCGGTCTGGCTTGCCACCGCTCGTGTCTGGCTGAAGGACGAGACGTCAGATCTCAGCCAGACCATGGCTGCACTGGACAAAAATCTGGGGCGTGCAGAGAGCTTCGCCAATTCAATACCGGATCGATTTGGCACCGGCGGACAATAAGCCACAATTTTCATCGTAATTTATTGTGCGTTGCACAATATTGCTTGACGGCACGCTATTCCTAAGGCTATCAAAGCGTATTGTGCAGCGCACAATAATCTAAAGAGATAATAGCACTCCATTCAGGGGTCAGGAGAAAACAATGAGCCAGACCAGCTTTTTCGATTTCAAGAACAACCCGTTCTTGGATCCACAGAACAACCCGTTTCTTGATGCTTCCAAAAACCCGTTCCTGAATTCAGACATGGCCGGTGTTTTTTCCAAGATGCAGACACCGATGATCGACATGTCCGAGATTGCCGCTTCCCAGCGCAAAAACTTTGAAGCCATCGCCAGCGCAAACAAAACCGCTGTTGAAGGTATTCAGGCTGTGATGAAGCGCCAGGGCGAGATCTTCAAGGAAATCGTTGATGAGGCCTCTGCCCTGACCCAGGAAGCTTCCGCTGGCGGGACGCCTGACGCCAATGTCGCCAAAAATCTCGATACCGTGAAAATGGCGATCGAAGAAGCCGTTTCCAACATGAAAGAACTGTCGGAAATGATGGCAAAATCCCAGAGTGAAGCTTTTGAAATTTTGAACGGTCGTCTGACGGAAAGCCTTGAAGAAGTTAAAAAGGCTGTTGAGAACGCCAAGAAATAACCCGTGAGACCCCGGGTCTTGTACGAGACCTGAATGTACCCCTGTTCTGAAAAACCGCCGCCCGGCTTGCCGGGTCAGGCGGTTTTTTTGTATCTGTGTTGCCACCTTTTTGATGAAGCAGGGCAAGTTAAATGAGCGACCTTACTTACGATGAGTTTCTGAACGTTGATATCCGGGTTGGCACCGTTACCCGCGCAGAACCCTATCCGGAAGCGCGCCGTCCGGCGATCAAACTTTGGATCGATTTTGGCCCGGAAATCGGGGAACGGAAAAGCTCTGCCCAGATCACCGTGCACTACACCCCCGAGACGCTGCCCGGTCGTCAGGTTGCAGCAGTTGTGAACTTTCCGCCCAAACAGATTGGCAAGTTTATGTCAGAATGTCTGGTCCTGGGTTTTTCAGACGAGGATGGCGCCATTGTTCTGGTTCAGCCCAGCGGCCCTGTCCCAAACGGATCACGCCTGCACTAGGCTAGACCGGCAGGCGGATCCGGGCGCGCAGCCCACCATGGGGTGAATCTTCAAGGTAAAGCTCGCCGCCGTGCACCCGCGCAATATCACGCGCGATAGAGAGGCCAAGACCCGTCCCGCCTTGGTCCAGATTGCGGCTGCGATCCAGCCTGACGAAAGGACGGAATGCCTCCTCCCTCTTATCTTCCGGAATGCCTGGACCATCATCCTCAACCGTCAGCTCGATGGCGTCACCGCGACGCCCCGCGCGGACCCAGATATTCTTTGCGTGACGGCTGGCATTTCCGATCAGATTGTTAACGCAACGGCGAAAAGCATCGGGCTTGATCCAGGTTGCGATACTGCCTTCGATATGGGTGTCAATCGACATGCCGTCACGCCGCCACTGATCCCCGATCTCAAACACCAGCTCGGTCAGGTCCGTCTCCACAGAAGGTTCCCCGCCCTCGCCTTTCGCAAAGGTCAGATACCCTTCCACCATCTTTTCCATCTCAGAGATGTTTTCTTTCAGCTCTTCGATTTCCGGCCCCCGACCCAACATGGCCAGTTGCAAACGCATACGCGTCAATGGCGTGCGCAGATCGTGACTGACGCCGGACAGCATGTCGGTACGCTGTCGGATCTGCCGGCGGACGCGTTCCGCCATCAGGTTAAAGGCATGGGTGGCCTGACGCACTTCCTGCGCCCCTTCGGGCTTTATATCCTCACCCTCATCGGGTTCCCGCCCCTTGCCAAAGCTGTCCACCGCACCGGCAAGTCGCCTGATGGGACGAACCTGATTGCGCATAAAGATTGACGCGACCGCAAACAGCACAAGCGAGGTGCCCACCATCCACATGATGAAGATATAGGTGGTGGAGCTGAAGACACGGCTTCCCGGTATAACAACCGTCAGGACACCGTTTGCCAATTGCACATCGACGATCACTTCCTGAACAAACGAACTTGTGTCCAGACGATAGGGACGGCGAACACGCTCATCCATGGCGGCGCCAAGCAGCCGCCCGACCAGGCCGGAATCTTTGGCTTGCGTGACATTGGGCAAAATCTCGTCCGGTCGCAGGATCATGACCAATTCCATCGTCGCCGCCGCAGAGTTGAAAAGGTCCGTCGTGTTTTCCGGATTGCGCTGAATCTGGTCAACGACCATCGCGATATCGCCAGCGATAGAGGTTGCCAGCCGCCAGGTCACCGTATTCCAGTGACGGTCATAAAAAATCCAGGTGGAGACGACCTGCAACAGGATCAACGGCATGATGATAATCAGCAGGGCCCGCCCGTAAAGCGTTCGGGGCAACAGGTATTTCACATAAACGCGGAGCGGCGTCATAACCCTTTAACTGTGCACAAGGTCGATTCAGTCAGGACGAAGAACATAGCCCCGTCCCCTAACGGTGTGAAGATATTGCGGCACCCGACTGTCGGGTTCTATTTTACGGCGCAGACGGGTCACCTGAACATCAATGTTGCGATCCCCGCCGGACAGGTCGCATTTCACCGCCAATTCACGACGGCTCATAATACGACCCGCCTCACTGGCCAGACTGGTCAACAGCAAGACCTCGGTGCTGGTCAAGCGAACCGCTTTTGACCCTCGGTACAGCGTTTGTCGATTAAGGTCGAACATCGCATCACCGAGAGAGACCTGAGATGGTGTTTCTACCTCTGCCTCAGCCGGTGTCCGGCGCAAGATAGACTGAATGCGCAGCACCAGTTCCCGAGGTTCAAATGGTTTCCCGAGATAGTCATCGGCACCTGCCTCCAACCCGTCGATCCGGGCCTGGGTCTCGCCCATGGCCGTCAGCATCAGAATGGGCACGCTTCCCGTCTGGCGAATATCCCGGGTCAGGTCGAGACCGCTTTCACCCGGCATCATGATATCCACGATCAGCAGGTCGAACTGCATCGCCTGAATCTTCTTGCGCGCCTCGGCTGCGTCCGCTGCCGTTGTGACGCGGAACCCTTCCTCGGTAAGGTAGCGCTGAAGCAGGTCGCGCAGGCGCGTATCATCGTCAATGACAAGGATATGGGCCTGATCAGCCATTGTATTGTCCTTTCAGACGTGTGGCGCTTACCCTGAATCTAGCGTTTGCGGGACGGATTGTCGAACCGCGCCCGGTCTTCATCTGACGACAGAATACCCAGCATCACCTTGCGAAACCCCTCAACGGCTTCCGCGCCCGCTTCGCGATAGGCCCGCGCAATACGCCTGCGCTGATTTTCCGTCAATTGTTCCTCCAGCTCACGGCCCTTCTCGGTCAGTTCGAGCAGACGTTGACGGCGGTCAACGCTGCCCTGGCGCTGGACAATATATCCATCGCGAACGAGATCCCCCAGAACCCGGCTCAGGCTCTGTTTGGTAATCTGAAGAATACCGAGCAATGCAGAAACCGTGGCGCCCGGATAGCGTCCGACGAAATAGATGACGCGGTGATGCGCGCGACCCAATCCTTTTTCCCCCAGGAACTGGTCCGGTTCCGCGATGAAGTCGCGATAGGCAAAGAACAGCATTTCTATGCCTTGCCGCAATTCTTCCTCGCGCAGGAAAAGGGGATTGGCCGCAAGTTTCGCAGCCTGCCCGGCAGCTGGCCCAGTGCTGGATGCCGAACCGGTCGATTGTGTCTGTGATTTTGAAGAATTTATGTCAGCCATGTTGACATATATGCCTCAGGCTGATATTCGACGCAACCTCTTCGATTGATACATTCTATCTTTCTTGGGGGAATGAACGAAAGGTTGTTACGCGTAAACGCTGATATGCGCGCAAACCTTACGTTTTTGACGGATTATGAAACCGGGCGAAAATCGCCCAAATTGACAACCGAACAGGCCGGTTTGACCCGCAAGGCACCGGTTCAGGAATGGAAACGAGAAGGCTATGGCACTTTTATCCTTTGACGATCGCGACGGAATGATCTGGTTCAACGGCTCTTTGCAGCCTTGGCGGGACAGCACGGTGCATGTGCTTTCTCACGCCCTGCACTATGCCTCGGCCGTGTTTGAGGGGGAGCGCGTCTATGGCGGCAACATCTTCAAACTGACAGAACATACAGAGCGCCTGATTAACTCCGGTGTCCTCCTCGATTTCCAGATACCCTACACGGTCGAAGAGATTGATGAGGCCTGCCGCCAGGTTGTTGCCGCGAACAATATCGTCGACGGTTATGTTCGTCCTATCGCGTGGCGCGGATCAGAGATGATGGGTGTTTCCGCCCAGCAAGCCAGGATCAATGTCGCCATCGCCGCTTGGGAATGGCCCAGCTATTTCTCACCAGAGGCCAGAATGAAAGGCCTGCGCATGCAGGTTGCTGACTGGCGTCGCCCGGCCCCGGACACAGCACCGACCGCCAGTAAGGCAGCCGGACTTTACATGATCTGCACGCTTTCAAAGCACAAGGCCGAGGGACAGGGCTATAACGACGCTTTGATGATGGACTATCGCGGTCTGGTGGCTGAAGCCACGGGCGCGAACATCTTCTTCCTGATGGATGGCAAACTGCACACGCCAACACCGGATTGCTTCCTGGACGGGATCACCCGCCGCACTGTTATTGACCTTGCCCAGCGCGAAGGGCTTGAAGTGATCGAGCGCCACATCCAGCCCGAAGAAATGGCAAATGCCACCGAGGCATTCCTGACTGGCACCGCTGTTGAGGTCACCCCGATTTCGGAGATTGGCCCCTACAAATTCACGCCGGGTCAGATCAGTCAGACCCTGATGGGCGCCTATGATGCCGAGGTCCGCAGGACCCACAATCGCGCCGCCCTTGTCAGCACCAGCGCTGCGTAACGCCTCGGTTCAGCAATTTGAATATGACAAAGGGCGGATGGCTTGGTGCCTCCGCCCTTTGTCATTGCGTGGATCTATTTTTCAGTCTTTCCAGCGATCCCGGGCCTCTCCGTCGCTGTCCCGCTCTGAGACCCAGCGTTCTCCGGCGTCTGTGGCTTCCACCTTCCAGAAAGGCGCCTCGGTTTTCAGATAATCCATAATGAAATGGCACGCATCAAAGGCCGCGCCGCGATGCGCCGATGCGGTGGCAACAAGGACGATATTCTCTTCAGGATGCATTGTCCCGAAACGGTGAATAATCAGGCTGGCTTCCAATGGCCAACGGTCATGGGCCTCTGCTTCAATCCGTTCTAGCTGTTTCTCCGTCATGCCGGGATAGTGTTCAAGCGTCAGCGTCGCTACCGAATTACCATCATTGAGATCCCGCACCAGACCAACGAAAGAGCATAACCCACCGACCGACGGATTGCCTTTCGTCAGTTGAGCCAGTTCCAGGCCGATATCAAAGTCTTCTTGCTGAACCCGGACAGCCATTCTCTAGCCTCCGGTAACGGGCGGAAAAAAAGCCACCTCATCGCCTGGCTTTAGAAGCGTCTCGTAATCGGCAAACTCCTGATTGACCGCCACTTTGATCGCACTGACATCCGTGAAAGCCAGGGCGTAGTTTTCGCCGCGGTTGCGCAAATACTCGACGAGCGCCTGCGGCGTCGTCACGTCGCCCGGCACATCAATCTGTTCTTCCCCAATGCCTATCTTTTGTCTGAGCCAGGCAAAATACAGTATTTTCATTCCATCACCTCCGTGAAGGGGAGATAGGAAACCCGATCTCCTTTTGCCAGTCCCGTCAGATCTTCATCGACAACTGCAAAACCATCCGCACCAGCAATCGACGACAAAATTCCAGCCCCACTGCGTCCGAATTTCTCCAGGACAGGCAACCCCTGCTCATCACGACCGGCAATCCTGACACGGACAAACTCAAGCCGTCCTTTTTTCTTCTTGTAGTCAAAATCCGCCCGGGCGGGATAGTGAGCTGGTGGTGAGAAATGCGCCCCAGACAAAAGAGACAGCAAAGGGCGGCCTAAAATCACGAATGTTGTAAAGGCTGCCACCGTGTTACCCGGTAGACCGACAACAGGCACGCTACGTCCCATCTGGTTGATTTGACCAAGACCGACCGGTCGCCCGGGCTTTATTGCAAGACGCCAGAAGTTCAGGGATCCCAGCGCTTCAATTGCAGGTTTCATATGATCCTCTTCACCCATGGACATGCCGCCAGAGGTGATAATGGCGTCGTGATCCCTCGCCGCACCTTCCAGCGCAGACTGCAAGGCATCACGGTCATCTTTCTGAATTCCCAGATCAGTGACCTCCACCCCCATGCCTTTCAGGCAGGCTTTGATCATAAAGCGATTGCTGTCATACAGGGTACCGTCGGGTATGGTCTGACCCGGATCGCCAACCTCATCCCCCGTCGAAAACACCGCAACGCGCAATCGCTTAAAGACATCGATCTCAGCGATCCCCTGCCCCGCCAAAAGCCCGATATCAGCAGCACGGAGAACCCTGCCCGCCGGAACCAGCAGATCACCTTTGTCCACATCTTCGCCAGCCCTGCGCAAGTTTGACCCGATCTTGATGCCGGGGCGTATGGCAACATCGGTTCCCCGCAATTCGCAGTCTTCCTGCATCATGATCGTATCGGGACCCGGCGGCATCGGCGCCCCGGTAAATATCCGGACCGCTTTTCCAGGCATCGCATTCCCATCAAGAGGATGCCCCGCTGCAACCCGTCCCTGAACCGGCAACACAGTCTCCGCATCGGGGTTTAGATCCTGGTGATAGACCGCATAACCATCTACCGCCGCATTGTCATAGGGCGGAACAGGTCGAACCGCATGACAATCCGCCGGCAGAACACGATCCACAGCCTCTGACAGAGGTACTGTTTCGATACCAACAACCGGTGTCAGGCGTTCCCGCAACAATTGCACGGCCGCATCCAATCCCAGAAGCGGACCATCAAAAGCAAAGCAATCATCACTTAGCTGCGCCATGGATCTCCATTTCCAAGCAGGTTACGCAGACGCGGGCGGAGCGACCGCATTGGCAATCACGAAATCCGCGAGGGCCACCACATTATTCAAATCCAGCAAAGGCCGATCCAACCCCTCAACCGGTCCATCACTGGCGACCGCGCGAACCATATCATCTTCGGGCCACAGCATCGGTTTCCCCAAACTCTCGCGATATACTTCAAGCTTTGGGTGATCGCCGCGCTTGAACCCTTCAATCAATAATAGATCGACCGGAGACATCCGCTGAATCAGTTCCGGCAGGTCCGGCTCTTCCTCGTCGCGCAACTCATGCATCAGGGCCCATCTGTTACGCGATCCGATAAGCACTTCTGTTGCTCCTGCTTCCCGATGTTGAAACGAGTCCTTGCCGGGTTTGTCGATGTCAAACCGGTGATGAGCATGCTTGATGGTTGACACTTTAAGGCCCAGCGACACCAGTTCCGGAATCAGGATCTGGATTAGCGTGGTCTTTCCTGACCCGGACCATCCTGCAATGCCAAAAATCTTCATTCTCGCCCTGCCAATCATCAGGTCATCGGTGCCGGGACGGGGTCACTCATCCACCATATGACGCAGACCGGCACGCAGATAATCAAATCCGGTGATCAACGTCAGACCCGCCGCCACCCAAACCAGCGACAGACCAATCATTTCAGAAGGTATCGCCTGCGGACTGGACTGCCCGACCAGCAGAAAGCCGAGAGCAAGCAGTTGTATTGTGGTTTTCCACTTGGCAAGCGCACTAACTGGAACGCTGACACGCAACTCTGCCAGAAATTCCCGTAGGCCGGACACCGTCATCTCGCGGGTGACGATGATCAAACCGGGCAGGATATGGATGCCGGTCAGATCCCCACGACCGACCAACATGACGATGACGGTCGCAACCAGCAATTTATCGGCAATCGGATCCAGAAAGCGGCCAAGTTTCGAGACCTGTCCCATTTGTCGGGCAATATAGCCGTCAAAGAAATCTGTGACACAGGCAGCGGCATAGAGCCCGAACGCAATCCAGCGGGTGTAATACCCGTCATACAGCATCAGAACGACAATCGCCGGAATCACAAAGATCCGTGACATCGTCAGCACATTTGGCAGGCTAAGCAACATGTCTTCCGACCGTTCATGGGGTTCAAAGGGGCCGCGACGCTGGTCTTTCCGAGAATTCCAGACGCGACAAGATGTACAAGAGCTATGCGACCGGAACAAGCAGGATTGCTCCGCCCTTGCGGTAAAGGGCGGATTATTGTTCCGTTGACCCGGTCAGAGCAAAATCAACACCCGAAAGAGACAGATGCCCTTCCATTTCAACCGTGCCGAATATGATAACCGCGTAAGCCGTGCCAAGCAGGCCCTGAGGGCAGAAAGTCTTGATGCCATTCTATTGTTTGCGCCTGACAGTCAGTACTGGTTGACCGGTTATGACACTTTCGGGTTTGCCCTGTTTCAATGCATGGTGCTGACAGCGGATGGCGATATTCATCTGTTGACCAGGGCGCCCGACCTGCGACAGGCACAACAGACATCCATACTGGGCGATGAAGCGATCCATATCTGGAAAGATGTCGAGGGCGTTAATCCGGCGCAAAACCTGAAACATCTGATCGACCAGATCGGTGCGTCAAAAGGGCGGATCGGTATAGAGACACGCACGCCCGGTTTGACCGCCTGGAATGGCGATCTTGTGCGCAGCGCCCTGACAGACGAGACACTCGTCGAGGCCAGCGACCTCTTCCCCGGCTTGCGGCGTCAAAAGAGCCAGGCTGAGATCGAGTGCCACCGCAAGGCCGCTGCCTTGTCCGACGATGCTCTCGACGCGGCCCTCCGCTCTACCCGGGCTGGCGCATTTGAAGGGGACATTCTGGCAGACATGCAAGGTGCCGTGTTTCGAGGCGGCGGCGACTACGCCGGAAATGAGTTTATCATCGGCTCAGGCGAGGCCGCTTTGCTCTGCAGATACTTCTCCGGACGACGGCATCTCGACCCGCAGGACCAGTTGACCCTGGAATGGTCTGGCACCTGGGCGCGCTACCACGCGGCGATGATGCGCACCCTGATCATCGGGACCCCGTCCCAAATGCAACGGGATATGCATGCCCAAACCGTCGAGGCGCTGGAAGCCTGTGAGGCACAAATAAAACCCGGCAACACTATGGGGTCCGTCTTTGACGCTCATGCAAGGGTTTTTGATGCCCACGGAAAATCTCATGCAAGGCTGAATGCCTGCGGCTATGGAATGGGGGCGATCTATAACCCGATCTGGGTCGACTTTCCGATGTTCTATGAAGGCAACCCATTGGTCATGGAGGCAGGCAATGTCTTCTTCCTGCATATGATCCTGATGGATTCAGATGCTGGCCTTGCCATGTGCTGGGGGCATTCAGTGCTGGTGACCGAGACCGGCTGCGAAAGATTGAGCCGACACAGTCAGGATCTGGTGGTCTGTTAGGACCCGGGTCAGCTCTGGTTGAAGTGGTCGTAGATTTTTTGCGCAACGGCTTTTGACACACCGTCCACCTGCTCCAGGTCTTTGAGGCCCGCGCGACCGACTGCCCGCGCCGATCCAAAACGCAGGAGCAGCGCCTTCTTCCGCTTGGCCCCGATGCCCGGGATTTCGTCGAGCGGCGACGCACCAATATCCTTGGCCCGCTTTTGCCGATGTGTGCAGATGGCAAAACGATGTGCCTCGTCTCGCAATCGCTGAATGAAATACAGAACCGGGTCGCGGCGCTTCAACAGGATTGCCGGTCGGTCCCCCAGATGCAAACGCTCGCGTCCGCCTTCCCGCTCCGGCCCCTTGGCAACGCCCAATAAGGCGACATCGTCGATACCGAGATCGGCAAAGACATCCTGCGCGACACCCAACTGACCCTTGCCACCATCAACAATGACAAGATCCGGCCAGTGCCCTTCATTGCGATCCGGGTCCTCTTTCAGCGCTCGTTTGAAACGCCGGGTCAGAACTTCTCGCATCATCGCGTAATCATCACCCGCACTGACACCTTCGACCTTTCCCGCCTCCTTGATGTTGAACTTGCGATAGGCATTTTTCATAAAGCCGTCCGGTCCAGCGACGATCATCGCCCCGATCGCATTGGTCCCGGCGATATGGCTGTTGTCATAGACCTCAACCCGGTCCAGGCGCATATCCAGATCCAGTGTTTCGGCAAGACCGTCCAGCAATTTCCGCTGGGTCGCACTTTCGGACATCCGCCTGCCCAGGGCATCGCGGGCATTGGAAAGCGCGTGATCCAGCAATTTTCGTTTCGCCCCCCGTTGCGGCGCACGAATACGGACAACACGGTCCGCCCGGGTCGCAAACGCCTGCTCCAGCAGATCACTTTCTGCCGGGGTGACACTGACCAGGATCGTGCCGGGCGGTGGTCGTGTATCATAAAACTGCCCCAGAAAAGCGGCCAGAATCTCGGGCGCTTCCTGATCACGGTCATGGCTTGGAAAATAGGCCCGGTTCCCGTTATTACGCCCGGCCCTGAAAAAGAAAACCTGGACGCAGGTTTGAGCGCCCTCGGCATGCAGGGCAATGACGTCGGCGTCGACTACCCCTTCAGAATTGATATCCTGATGGGTCTGTACAGCGGTCATTGCGCGGATCCTGTCGCGCAGGGAGGCCGCGTGTTCGAAATCCAGGGACTCTGACGCCGCTTGCATTTCTTCCGCCAGTTTGCGTTGAACACCCTGGCTGTTGCCGGTCAAAAAGCTCTTCGCCTGTTCAACAGAGTCGCGATATGCCTCTGCCGATATCCGGTCTACACAAGGGGCAGAGCAGCGTTTGATCTGATACTGCAGACAGGGCCGGGTTCGGCTGGCAAAAATACTGTCGGAACAGTTCCGCAACAGAAAAGCCTTCTGCAGCGCTGTCAAAGTCCGGTTGACCGACCCCGCCGAGGCAAAGGGACCGAAATAGTCACCTTTTTCCTTTCGCGCCCCGCGATGTTTGACGATCTGAGGAAAGTCATGGCTGGTCCGGATCAGAATATCGGGAAAGCTTTTGTCATCCCGCAGCAGGATATTGTAGCGCGGCGTGAGCTGCTTGATCAGGTTGGATTCAAGCAGCAGGGCCTCAACCTCGGTATGCGTGGTGACGAATTCCATCGTCGCTGTTTCGGAAATCATCCGCTGTAGTCGTATGGGCAATCGTGCCGGATGAGCATAGGTCGTCACCCGTTTCCGCAAGCTCCTGGCCTTGCCGACATAAAGGACATCGCCCTTTTGGTTAAGCATGCGATAGACACCCGGGCCAAACCCAAGTTGAGGCAAGTAACCAGCAATAATCGCAGCCCCTTGACGCAGGCTGGGACGGGTTGCCGTGACACTCTGATCCGGATCTTCAGAAGAATTGCCCGAGTTTGATATGTCTGTTTGGTCGCTCATCATTCCCTACATTATGGTCTTGCACTAACCGGTCAAGACGGCGGATCACATATGCGAGAAATATGCTAAACACCTGATTTTTCACGCTTCTGTTACCGCGTTCAGTCTATCCACGAGACCTGTGGATAAGTCTGTCGATAATATCGAGATGACCGGCTATCTCCCCCAAAAACCCTAGGGTTACAACCCATTGCATAAAAAATGAGCACTTACACTTAACCAATTGATTTTATTAATTTTTCATATTGGTTCTTGTGACGAGACCATTTCTTTTTTGTGACAATCCCTGATTTAAGCCGAAAAGAATCGTTATGTTGCTGCCTGTGCACAAAGGATCGCTGTCAAGGCAAAAAAAGCTGAAATTGTTCAAAAAATAAGTTGCTAAATAAATAAATTAGCATTGCCCGTATTCACTCATAAAGAACTTCAAAACAAACGAGTGATGCCCAAACATAGGGCTCAATTATTCAGTATTTTCACTGCTGTCTTTACCTGAAATCGCATTTTTTCTTCGAAAATGTCGATTTTCTGATTTGATGTATTTTGCAACAGAAAGACGCAAAACGCGATTTCCGAGAATAGAATGAGTAGATTGGCACTGAAAGTTGTTCGGACGGTCCGTCCTGTTCAGAAGCCCGGCTGTTTGACCCGGGCCAACTCGTATCCGACACCACAATCGCCATAGGCTTCCAGCTTCGTGGTCGAAACCCTTGCCGCCATCACCAGATCAGGCTGCAAACAATGGGTCAGGATTCGTTCCACCAGGGTTTCCTGAAGGTTCACATGCCCCTCGGCCAGAATGTCATGGATTCCGTTCCACACGTAATTATAGTCCAGGACATTGTCGATATGATCCTCGATTTGATGGATGGGCGTTCTGAGGAAAAGATCGACATCGATCTTTACCCTTTGGGTGCCCTGCTTCTCTGAATCATAAACCCCGATCCGCGCATCAACCATCAGATCGCGAAAGAACAGGCGACGGATGGATCCGGTATCCCCCAGATGCTCACTGACAGAGCGATGCACAAAATCCAGATCGTCAGGCATCTAACCGGTCCCCTTGCTCAAAATACCGCGCGTGAGGGCCGAGATTACCCGGATCCTTTCCCTTTACTTGTCATATCACGCCCGCTTGTATCAAAAAACATCACTTCCCCGGTCCCCGGCACAAAACGCATGCCACAATCGACAGAAATGACCTCACCGGTAATGGCGGGCGAATTGATGAGAAACAGGACGGTGCGGGCCAGATCCTCTGGTGTTGCGCCCCGGTTCAGCGGGGTCATTTTATGGACTTTCTCAAAATGCTCCTGCGTCTGGTCACCGCTGATCAGGGTCAGGCCCGGCGCAATCGCATTGATCCGGCACGGCACATCCGGACTGCGGGCCATCATGATCGTTGCTTCGTGCAATACCCGCTTACTCATCGTGTAGGAAAAGAAGTCCGGATTATCGTTGAACAGCTTTTGATCAAGGATGTTAATGACAGCCCCTTCCACACCTTCTTCCAACCCGGCAATCATCAACTGGATGAGCTGCAGGGGTGAGCGCGCATTGACGGCCATATGGCGATCGAAATCCAGCGGAGTGAATGTCTGAGCGGTATCATACTCATAGAGAGACGCCGAATTAATCAGGATAGAGGGTGACCCCATTTTGTCCTGAACCGCTTGCATCAGTTGTGCGGCCTCGTCCACCTTTTCCAGGTCAGCGGGAAAGGCTTCGGCGTTTCTGCCCAATTGCCTGATCTCACTCACCGTGTCGCGTGCTTCATCTTCTGACCGACCGTAGTGAACGGCAATATCAAAGCCTGCTTCTGCAAGGGAAATGGCGAGTGCCCGCCCAATCCGACGCGCAGCCCCTGTCACCAGCGCAAGAGGGACCGTTCCTGATGCCTCGTGATCTGTCATCGGCCGCGCCCTCGACGCCGGCCACGGGATTTCGGCTTGGACGCCTTGCGTGCTTTGGATGCCCCAACACCATCGGCTACCTGTTGGCTGATCTCTGCATTAAGGGGTGCTGCATGGGCTGGCATTTCCAGATCATAGGCTTCGAGGCGTTTCAACTCGTCCCGGAACCGGGCCGCGGTTTCAAACTCCAGGTCGGCCGCCGCCGCCCGCATCCGGTTTTCAAGCTCGGCAAGATAGGTTTTCAGATCGACACCAACAAGATTGCCGGTCTCCTCATCACCGGTGTCAACCGTGACGCGGTCGCCGCGCTCAAAGACCGAATCCAGAATATCCGAAATACCTTTTTTGACGGATTCAGGGGTGATGCCATGGGCGTCATTATAGGCTTGCTGTTTTTGGCGGCGTCGATTGGTCTCATCCAGCGCATAGGTCAGTGAGTCTGTCATCGTATCTGCATACAGGATCACCCGGCCGTCCACATTGCGCGCAGCCCGGCCAATCGTCTGAACCAGAGAGGTCCGTGACCGCAAAAAGCCCTCCTTATCAGCGTCAAGAATGGCCACCAATCCGCATTCCGGAATGTCCAGCCCCTCGCGCAACAGGTTGATCCCGATCAGAATGTCAAAGGCGCCAAGACGCAGGTCCCGGATGATTTCGATCCGTTCCAGCGTGTCGACATCGCTGTGTAGATAGCGCACCCGCAACCCGGCCTCGGTCATGAAATCTGTCAGGTCTTCGGCCATGCGCTTGGTCAGCGTTGTCACCAGAACCCGCTGCGCGTTTTCTGCAC
Organism: Alphaproteobacteria bacterium; assembly: GCA_963691885.1. Lineage (GTDB taxonomy): Bacteria > Pseudomonadota > Alphaproteobacteria > UBA8366 > Aestuariispiraceae. The sequence continues at coordinate 2,698,639 of OY829843.1, read as the reverse complement.
AAATGCGGCATTCAGCCAACAGGTCATCAACCTGATTTTCAATCGGACGCACAATACAGACCGGGTCTATCAAGCCTGTTGGTCGGACGACCTGTTCGACGATGACACCGGCGGTCCGTTCCAGCTCCCACGGGCCGGGCGTGGCGGACACAAAAGTCGACTGTGGGCGCATCGCCTCCCACTCTTCAAACCGCAACGGGCGGTTATCCACACAGCTGGGAAGGCGAAAACCATATTCAGCCAGTGTCGATTTCCGCGCGTAGTCCCCCCGGAACATCCCGCCGATCTGCGGCACCGTCACATGGCTTTCATCCACAAAGAGCAGGGCGTTGTCGGGCAGATATTCAAACAGGGTCGGCGGGGGTTCCCCCGGATTTCGACCGGTCAAATAGCGTGAATAATTCTCAATCCCGTTGCAGGCGCCGGTCGCCTCCATCATTTCAATATCGAAGGTCGTCCGCTGTTCCAGCCGCTGCGCCTCCAAAAGGCGCCCGGCCTTGTTAAAGACATCGAGCTGAACTTTCAGCTCTTCCTTGATATGTTTGATCGCCTGATTGAGTGTCGGGCGCGGCGTCACATAGTGGGAATTGGCGTAAATACGGACCTGTTCCAGCATGCCTGTCTTCTCGCCGGTCAATGGGTCAAATTCAGCAATTCCTTCCACCTCATCCCCGAAGAAACTCAACCGCCAGGCACGATCTTCCTGATGGACGGGGAAGATCTCAAAATTGTCCCCCCGAACCCGGAAGGTCCCGCGCTGAAAATTGTTGTCGTTGCGTCTGTATTGCAGCTCAACCAGACGGCGGGTCAGATCGCGCATGTCCAGCCGCTGGCCAACCTCCACACCGGCGACCATGGCGCTGTAGGATTCCACCGACCCGATACCATAGATACAGGAAACGGAAGCCACGATGATGACGTCGTCACGTTCCAGCAGGGCGCGGGTTGCGGCATGGCGCATCCGGTCAATCTGCTCGTTCCGCGAAGATTCCTTTTCAACATAAGTGTCGGATCGTGGAACATAGGCCTCTGGCTGATAGTAATCATAATAAGAGACAAAATATTCGACAGCATTGTTCGGGAAGAAACTTTTCATCTCCGCATAAAGCTGTGCCGCCAGTGTCTTGTTCGGGGCCAGGATAAGGGCCGGGCGCTGTACGGTCTGAATTGTATGGGCGACCGTGAATGTCTTACCCGATCCCGTAACCCCCAGCAGGACCTGATCCCGGTCGCCCTCATTTATTGCCTCCACCAGGGCGGTGATGGCTTCTGGTTGGTCGCCCGAGGGTTCAAAATCGGAAGCGATCTCAAATCTCCTGCCACCTTCTGTCAGGGGACGTTCATAATGACGGGGCTGTGGCAGGTCCCCTTTGGCAAGCGGATGGGCAGCGAGCGCTATTTTTTCAGGTGAGTCGGTGCCGGGTTTTGCCGAATTTGCCGCTTTCTTGGAGGCGGGTTTTTTATTCTTTACACTGTTACCTGATGCCATGTCTGCGCCTGTTTTCTGCGGATTTTCCTGGAACTGTCTCAAGAGCAAAGCCGCCACACCCGTCAGCGATCAAGCAGGCCTTACGATGGGATTTCCGATCATACCGTCAAGAGATTGGCCCAGGGTAGTGGAATGTCCAGTCACAAACATCGCGAAAGCGAATTGATCAGACACCCGGCGCAGAGTAGCATTTCGCGAACGCCAGCGGAAAAACCGTCGATTTTACCCGTTCTGACGCTCAATTTTAGAGTATTTGGGTTTTTTGTGGTCTGGCGACGTGTCATAAGGACTGCATAACAACCCGTTCACACCATTTATGCCGGAGTGCAGTATTATGGCCTTTCTTGCGGACCGTCTGAACCTGATCAAACCATCTGCCACTGTTGCTGTATCGACCAAGGCGGGCGAGCTCAAAGCCGCTGGCAAAGACGTCATCGGTCTTGGTGCAGGCGAACCTGATTTCGATACGCCCGATCACATCAAGGCAGCCGCGAATAAGGCACTGGCTGACGGCAAAACAAAATACGCCCCCCCTGCCGGGATCCCCGAATTGCGCGAAGCCGTTTGCGAAAAATTTGCGCGCGACAACGACCTGACCTACACACCCGATCAGGTCCAGGTTGCCTGCGGTGCGAAGCAGTCGATCTATAACGCCATGATGGCCTCTGTGAACCCGGGCGACGAGGTGATTATACCGGCCCCTTACTGGGTCAGCTATCTGGACATCACCATGCTGTGCGAGGGCAAGCCGGTTCTGGTGAACTGCAGCCAGGCAAACGGTTTCAAGCTGACCGCCGAACAACTGGAAGCCGCGATCACGCCCAAGACAAAATGGCTGATGCTGAACTCGCCATCCAACCCGACGGGGGCGGCCTATACCCATGATGACCTTCGCGCGCTTGCCGATGTTCTCCTGAAACATCCCCATGTCTGGATCATGACGGATGATATGTATGAATTCATCCTCTATGACGGTTTCAAATTCGCAACCATCGCGCAGGTAGAGCCAGCCCTTTATGAACGAACACTGACCATGAACGGGCTGTCCAAGGCTTATTGCATGACGGGATGGCGCGTCGGCTATGCCGCCGGCGACAAGGACCTGATCAAGGCGATGAACAAGCTGCAGTCCCAGTCGACAACCTCGACCTCGACCATCAGCCAATGGGCCAGTGTCGATGCGCTGCGCGGTGATCATTCCTTTATCGAGCGAAACAATAAGGTGTTCAAGGAACGCCGTGACCTGGTTGTCGGTATGTTGAACCAGGCCAACGGGATCGATTGCCTGACCCCGGAAGGGGCATTCTACGTCTATCCCTCTATCCAGGGATTGATCGGCAAGACGACACCGTCCGGCAAGACCATCTCCAATGATGAGGACTTCGTAACCTACTTGCTGGAAGACAAAGGGGTTGCCACCGTCCATGGCGAGGCTTTCGGTCTTTCCCCGCATTTCCGGATCTCTTACGCAACATCGACAGAGCTTCTGGAAGATGCCTGCACCCGGATTCAGGCGGCTTGCGGTGATTTGAGTTAACGGCCCATGAGCGAGCATGATCCCGAAGCAGAAGTACCGGCAATAGACTGGACCGAGACCGCGCAGAAACTTGCGGATGCCCGTCTGTCGGATACCAAGATTCACGAGCCGCTGCGGCCTGAACCGGGGAATACCGATCAGGCCTACGAGCTGCAGATGGCGATGATTGAAGCCGTGGGTAAGAAGGTCGTCGGTTGGAAGGTCGGGGCGACCAACCCTGCCGCGCAACTTGCCCTTGGTGCCAAGGAACCCTTTGTCGGCCCTATCTTTGAAGATCTCTGCTCGGAAAGCCCCTGCGATGTCCCGTCGCCGACGGATGCATTGCGCGTCACAGAGGCGGAGTTTGCGTTTCGCCTGGGAACCGATCTCCCACCGCGCGGTGCGGCCTATGGTATGGACGAAGTATCAAGGGCGATTGAGAGCGTCCACCCGGCGGTCGAGATCGTCAACAAGCGCCTTTTGCCGCCAGCCTCTGAAGCCATCAACTGGGTAATCGCCGATGGCGGGGCAAACCACGCTTTCGTTTATGGCAAGGGAACAAAGGATCTTGCATCGGTTGATTTGTCTTCCCACACCGTTCGGGTTCAGGTGAATGGCACCCATCGCGCCGAAGGATCCGCCGCAAATGTCATGGGCAGCCCGGTTATGGTACTGGCATGGCTTGCGACGCATCTGTCGAACCGCGGGATCGGGTTGAAAGCAGGTGATTGGGTTAGCACCGGCCTGACAACCCCGGTCTTCTCAACGGCGATCGGGGACGAGGTCATTGCCGATTTCGGGCAGCTTGGCAACGTTACCCTGAAGCTGGTCTAGCGTTTCTTTAAGAGAGCGGTAGCTGCCCTATCTTGAAGGCAGTCGTGTATCTATGAAGGAGTTTTCAGATGGAACCCAATATCGGTATCTCCAGTGAGGATCGCAAAGAGATTGCAGCAGGCCTGTCCAGATTGCTGGCAGACACCTATACGCTTTATCTCAAGACCCACAACTTTCACTGGAACGTCACGGGGCCGATGTTCAACACGCTCCATCTGATGTTCGAAACCCAGTATACGGAAATGGCAACCGCAGTAGACGAGATTGCCGAACGGATCCGCGCCCTTGGCGAGCCGGCCCCCGGCAGCTATGCCGCGTTTGCCAAACTGACCGAGGTGAAGGAGGCCGAAGGCACGCCATCAGCCGAAGACATGATCCGTCAGCTGGTCGAAGGTCAGGAAACCATTGCCCGCACCGCGCGCTCTGTCTTTCCTGCAGCGGAGGCCGCAAACGACGAGCCAACGGCTGACCTTTTAACCCAACGCATGCATCTGCATGAAAAAAATGCCTGGATGCTGCGCAGCCTGCTTGGCTGAACCGTCCGGACGGATCTTCACGCTCGCGTTCATTCAAATGCCCGTGAAAGCCTAATTGTCGCGCTGTTTTCCGGCGTATCATGTGTAGTATGGGGGAAAGAACTAATATCAGAGGATAGGAAAGGCGTGTTTTATGCTAATTAAGAACAAACCGAGCTGGGTTTTGTCCGAGAATGCAGTAACACCGGAATCAACCTATATGAACCGGCGCGAGCTCGGCAAAATGATCGCCGCAGGGTCGATCCTGATGGCGGGTGCCGGACTGACACGCTTTGCAAAGGCTGAAGCCAGATGGGTTGATCCGACCGCTGACCTTTATCCTGCGGAACGCAACACAAAATTCACGATCGACCGCCCTCTTACCGAGGAAGAAGACGCCCTGACATATAATAACTTTTACGAGTTCGGGACGCATAAAGGGATCTACAAACTTGCCCAGAAAATGGAACTGCGCCCCTGGCAGGTGAAGATCGACGGGATGGTCGAAGAAGAGCGTGTTGTTGATTTCGACACCCTGATCCGTGCCATGCCGATTGAAGAACGTGTCTATCGCCATCGCTGTGTCGAGGCCTGGTCCATGACAGTTCCCTGGTCGGGCTTTCAGATGTCAGAGCTGGTCAAATACGCCAAACCGTTGAGTGGTGCCAAATACGTGGTGATGGAAACCGCCGCCAATCCCGAGACCATGCCCGGTCTGCGGGCTGCATGGTATCCATGGCCCTATACCGAAGGTCTGACGATTGAAGAAGCGATGAATGAGCTCGCCTTCATTGGTACAGGCCTTTACGGGAAACCAATGCCGAAACAGGGCGGCGCGCCGCTGCGTTTGGTTGCGCCCTGGAAATACGGGTTCAAATGCATCAAATCACTGGTGCGCATCACCTTCACCGATAAACGGCCTGTAAGCTTCTGGGAAGAAGTCCAGGGACAGGAATATGGTTTCTGGGCAAATGTGAACCCGGAAGTCGACCACCCAAGATGGAGCCAGGCAACCGAGCGTGTCCTGGGAACCAATGATCGCGTTCCAACACTGCTGTATAACGGCTACGCAGAACAGGTGGCAGATCTTTATAAGGATCTCGGGAACGAACGCCTCTTTATGTAGGTCTTACGGACCAGGGCGCGTTACAGCGCGTTTAGCGGAACTTTCAGATACGATATCCCGTTCCCTTCGGGGGACGGGAAATCACCGGCTCGAATATTGACCTGTACTGATGGGATTATCAGGGCCGGCATCGAAAGTGTCTTGTCCCGGGTTTCCCTCATCTCGACGAACGCGTCCTCGGTGGTCCCCCCGCCAATATGGATGTTATCGGCCTTTTGTCGGGCAACCGTGGTTTCCCAGGCAAACTCACGCCCACCCGGTGCATAGTCATGACACAGGAAAAGACGGGTTTCATCCGGCAGGCTCAGAATTCGATGTATTGACTGATAGAGCTCTCTGGCGTCCCCGCCGGGAAAGTCGCAACGGGCCGTTCCGAAATCTGGCATAAAAAGGGTGTCACCAACAAAGGCAGCGTCCCCCACGACATAGGTCGTGCAGGCCGGTGTGTGCCCAGGCGTATTCATGACCTCACAGCTCACTGAACCCAGCATAAACCGCTCCCCATCTTCAAACAGATGATCGAACTGATCGCCATTGGTCCTGAATTCAGCGCCAAGATTGAACACGTCTTCAAAGGCATGCTGGACTTCGCAAATGCGCGATCCAATCGCCGTTCGGGCACCATCCAGTTTTGATTTGAGATAGGGGGCAGCCGTCAAATGATCTGCATGGGCGTGGGTTTCCAGAATCCACTCCACCGTCAGGTCATGTTTCCGAACCAGCTGGAGCAGATGATCAGCACTCTCGCAGGAGGTCCGCCCGGACTTGTGATCAAAATCCAGCACCGAATCCAGGATCATTGCTTTTCTTGTATCGCTGTCCCAAGCCAGATGGCTCGCCGTATTTGTACTCTCGTCAAAGACAGTTTCTACAATGACCGACATACTGTTCCTCCCAACCTATTCTGCATCTTGAATGTATTGTGCAGATTTTCAGGCTTCAAGGCCAGCAGAAGGAATCGGCTGATCAGCACTTGGGCAGAAAACGTTCTACCCGCTCTCGCAACTCATGGATGTTGATTGGTTTCGCCAGAAAGTCATCCATACCGACATCACGACAGGCATTGATCATCTCGGAACTTTGATCTGAACTCACGGCAATGATGGGTAATTTGCGGGACGGGTCCTTTTGCATCTCACGGATCTTGGTGGCTGCTTCGATACCACTCATATCGGGCATATGGATATCCATCAGGATGACCTCATAGGTCTCGGTTTCACGAGATACCGCGTCAACACAGGCGATCCCGCCATCCACCGCGTCGCAGTTCCACCCGAACGCGCCACAGATTTCTGTCATAAAACTGCGATTAGACGCATTGTCCTCTACAATGAGAACTTTGCCTCTTCGATGTGCATGTCCCACCCAATCAGACCTTTCTGTCTGTTTGATACACTCTCGAACATACGGGACCGTTTGACCAAACCGACAGGCTTGGACATTGGCAACGCTATTCAGCAGAGTGAGCGAAAATGATTTCGCCTTAGTCACCCAAAATCAGCAAATATACTAAGCCCCTGAATCCCTTGAAAAAAAACCGCCGGTAAGGCTAAGCCCTACCGGCAAGTTGAACAGGGAGGCTTCACGTCTGGGAGACGTTTCAGCACTGGGCGGGGAGCCCCGGGCCGGACATTGTTGCAGTGCAACAACTGAAGCACATGACATATAGAAACAAAAGATGTGGTTTTCCAGCACCGGTTCAGCACGGCTGATATGCAATTTGTGCATGGCTAGCGGTAAAAGCCTTGCCAGATTCACCTTTGCTTTATGGAAACAAATGTGTTTAGCCACCCAGGATCGAAGGCCGGGTGGTATAAGAGTATGAAATTGTTCAGTTTTACAGGCTAGACCAGGCGGTGACGGGCCCGAGCACCTCTTTCCATAGCGGCGGCTGCCAGGCGATCAATGTCCAGACGGTGCCGCAAAAGTTCAAGAACGCGCAGCTCTTCTGGCGCTGCATGAAGATCAGCCGCAGCAATTTCCAGGGCCAAAGCATAGGCCGTTTCGCAGAGATTCGGCGAAAGAGCGCCACTCATCTGGTCGAGAACAAGGTCCAAGCCACCCTCTGCTGAGAGTTTTTCTGCGCATTCGGCAGCAATACCAGGCAGAGTGTTCTGATCGAATTCCCGAAAGGCCGGCATGGTGCGGACGACAAGGCCCATGGCCTGCATTTCTGAATCCGTCATCTCGCTGTCTGCCGCAGATGTCAGCACCATTGCATAAATCAAAGCTTCGTGCTGTCCAATCATCCCAAATCCTCTCCTGTCATATGCCCGACACGTGTCGGCCGATTGTGCATGTCAGACGATCCAGTCACGCCCGACATCGCAGGATATGCCCCTCTCCCGCTTGAATATCAAGATGTAGGCGGGCGCAAACAATCACCGTCGGCTTCATTATTCCCAATAAATATTTCCCGTCCTCCAGTCTACTCATCGACAACACGCGATTTTGCCAGTTTACCGCCATGGTTTCACCGTCTTTTGGACAGCTGATCCCGATCATCAGAATTCAACTCGACAAGCAATCCAGCCCCGCTTAGGCTCCTGCCATGTACGCCGTCCTGAATGTTGCCATTCCCGTATTCGCTATTATTGCCGCCGGTTACCTTGTCGGTCGTTTCCGTCTGTTGGGCGACACCGGGCCAGCTGTGATCAATGGGCTTGTCTATTACATATCCATGCCGGCTCTCTTCATTATGATCCTGACCTCAAATCCGATCAGCGCCACCGCAAATTTGCCATTTCTGTCGGTCGTGATTGCCGGCCAGTTATCGCTGTTTGGCTTGGCCCTTTTGATGGCCACGATCCTGTTTCCCGCATCCCTAGGCCGATTGTCCCAACACAGTCTTGCCGCAGTACTGACGAATAGCGGTTATATGGGCATTCCCCTGATGCAACTCGCCTTTGGCGATCAGGCAGCCCTGTTGGCGATCCTTGCAACGCTGGTAAACGGCGTTCTTTTCCTGAGCCTCGGATCCGTCCTGCTTTCCATCCATGGAAATCAAGACGGCTCGCCCGGCAATGTTCTGAAGGGTGTTTTGCGCAGTGTCTTCACCAGCCCGCTCGTATTGGGCGCAATCATCGGACTTTTCCTGGCCCTGACCGAACTTGGGTTGCCCTCGCCAATCTTCACCCCGATCTCGATGTTGGGAGAAACAGCGGGTCCCTGCGCTCTTTTTGCCATAGGTCTGTTTCTTGTCGGCAAACGGATGCCGCGCCCGTTTGGTGAAATCGCCTGGGTCAGCTTTTTGAAGATTGTTTTGCTGCCGCTTGTTACCTGGATTATCGCCCTGTTTGTCATCCCATTAGGCGACCTTGAACTGGCCGTGGCGGTCTTGATGGCAGCCCTGCCAACCGGCAGTTTGGTCTTCGTACTGGGCGAAAAACACCGGATCTTTCTTGTTGAGTCCGTTGCTGTCGTTCTGGTGACAACACTTGTTTCCGTTGTCAGCGTTTCAATCTTGTTGGGCCTCTTTCTCAGCACCCCTTAAATCAGCGAAGAAACCCCCAATCGTCGAAGCAGCTTCCGCCAGGCCAACCCATTCCACAACCACCCCTTCCGGAAAGGCCCCCAAAAGACGGGTGGGCGTCATGGGGTCCAGCATAACAAAGACGCCGCGATCATCCGCCTTGCGGACCAGACGCCCGAAAGCTTGCTTAAGCCGCAGACGGGTCACCGCCTCATCGTATTTTCGTCCGGAAAAAGCGCTGCGCCTCGCCTTATGCAACAGGGTCGGACGCGGCCAGGGCACACGGTCAAAGACGATCATCCGCAGCGCATCACCCGGCACATCCACCCCGTCCCGCAAGGCATCCGTACCCAGCAAGCAGGAGTCCCGTTCAGAGCGAAAGATATCAATCAGGCTGGCCAGGTTCAGATTGTCGACATGCTGGGCATGCAAAGGCAGGTCCGTTACCTCCAACGGTTCTACAATTCGTTCGTAGACCGCGCGCAGTCTCGAAATCGCCGTGAAAAGCCCGAGCGCGCCGCCCCCGGATGCCTTGAAGAGCTCGCGATACGCCGACGCCACCTGACCCAGGTCATCTTTGCGCACATCGGTCACAATGAGAACCCGTGTCTGGTTGGGATAATCAAATGGCGAGGCCACCCGTACCCGAAAAGCCGGATCTTCAAGATGGATGGCCCCGGTTCGCGCCTCGGCACTCTGCCAATCCGCCTCACTATCGCCGGACCCGTCGGTTAGTGTGGCGGATGTCACCAGCACACCATGGGCAGGCCTGGCGACGACCTGGGTAAAGGGCACCATCGGATCCACCCAGTGTCGCGACATGGCGACGTCCCGGTCATGACCGTCATGGCGCTCAACAGCAAACCAGTCCACGAAGGCCCCCGGTGTACCGGTGCTCAGCGCGGTCAGCATATCCCGCCACGCCTCGACCGTCTGGATACACCTGAAATCAAGGGATCGGGACGCGGCATCAAGCCTGATGCGGGTCGCTGGCTCCAATGTATCAGCCTCTTCATCGAGGCGCGCGATCAGGGCCTTCGCGAGTGTCTTTGCCGGTTCGATAAGACGGCCCAGCGCGTCATGCAGATCCTTCGCAGCCTCCTGCAATCCGGGAACCGGATCGGCGCAGCCAACTTCCATATCATAGGGGCCACTGACACCGCTTGATCGGGCATATACCTGCTGACGAACCGCGGCCAGAAACGTCTCTGCAGATCCATTGGCCCTGCCATCCGCAACCCGTTGCCGCCACCCCTCAGCAGGCAGACCTGCCGCCCCCTGGATCAACGCGTCCAGCGCCTGAGCGGCGGTTTCACCCACGGCAATATCTTCAACACGCGCTTTCAGGCCGCGGGCGCGCCCGCCACCCCTTGTTTCCGCACCCCGCAGCCAGCGCCGCAGCTCAGCAGTTTCCATGCCCGACAAATGCGCAGAAAACGCACCATCGGCCGCGTCAAACACATGGTGACCCTCGTCAAACACCAGACGTGTGGTGCGCCCGCCAAGGTCCATGCTGCCGCGTGCCGCCTGAAACATGACCAACGCATGATTGGCCACAACAATATTGGCCTGCCTCGATTTCTTGACGCTGCGCTCTACAAAACAGCGGCTGTAATGATTGCAGGACGCGTAAATGCATTCGCCCCGCCGATCCGACAGCCCGAGGGTACGACGCGGGCCCAGAATATCACTCAGCCAGCTTGGAAAATCACCGCCTGTCAAATCCCCGTCGCGCGTTGCATCTATCCAGCGCGCCATCAGCCCCATGGGAACCGCTTCCTCGCGGTTGACCCGAACCATGCCCATAGCTTCTTCGTAATTCAAAAGACAGAGATAATTCTCCCGTCCCTTTCGAAGCGTCACCAGTTTGTTTTTTTCGCGCTCATCGGGATACAGGCGAACCAGTTCATCATCAATCTGATGCTGCAGGTTCCGTGTATAGGTTGAGAGCCAGACGGGCCCTTCGTTCTTTTCCGCCCAGATGCTTGCTGGCGCGATATAACCGAGCGTCTTGCCAACCCCGGTCCCCGCCTCAGCCATTACAAAATTCGGAACGCCTTCTTCGTCGCGCGGCGCGAAAACCTGTGTGACCGCTGACGCGTAATCCGCCTGGCCCGGCCTGCTTTCTGCATTGCCACCAAGCAATTGCGACAGGCGGTGTCGTGCCTCCATCGGGTCGACGGCCAGGTCCCCCGGTGGGGGCGGCGGGGCGGTTTCCTGCCATTCCGGCAGACGCCGCCAGACATCAAGACCACTGGTATCAGCCCGCGTGCCCGTGTCTTCCGTTCCAAGAGCCGCCAGAACAGATGGTCCCCATGACCAACCACCCCGCGCCATACTCATGGCCATGCGTCCCGTTTCCGGCTTGTGCATCGCACCCGCCAGCTCTCGCAGCAGCGCCGTCACAGCGCGGCGCAAAGCACCCGGTTGATCCTCTAGATCCCTGGCTCTGGGCAGGTCCAGCGCGTCGCATAGGCCATCGACTGTTGGTACACAGAACCTGGCTGGACGCACAAAGGCAAACAGTTCAAGCGCATCAAAGGTGCGGAATACCTCACCCCCAAAACGACGAATGCAGGTCGGCCCATGACAAATCACAGGGGGCGACTGGCGACACAGGTCCAGAATCTCCCGTCGCGCCCTGGAATCCTTAACCGTACCGGACTCCACCACGCCGTCCTCTGTCAAACAGGCGAAATGAACCGGACCGGCAACCAGAAAAGGGGCGCGGGGCAAACGGACGGCGCGGGATGAAACCGGTGGGGTGGACTCAACTACCATGAGCCAGATCATAAATTGGGATTCGCCAAACTCCCAGCCCGGAAAACGCGTTTCCATCATTCATCAAGCGATGGGTAGCCGGAGTTGACGTTAGACGGGCTTGGGCCTAGTTTCACGCCCGTTTCGCGGGGCATAACCCCGCCAGGATTTTCGTTTCAAGGATGAGTTACAATGACCGATATGCGCGCGCTTGCGACCAATGCCAAGGCATGGCCCTTTGAAGAGGCCCGCAAGCTGCTCAAACGGTTTGAGGCAAGCCCGCCCAAAAAGGGCTATGCCCTTTTCGAAACCGGTTATGGCCCGTCCGGCCTGCCGCATATTGGCACATTTGGTGAGGTGGTCCGTACCACCATGGTCCGGCACGCTTTCGAGCAGATGTCCGACATCCCGACAAAGCTATTTGCCTTTTCTGATGATATGGACGGGTTACGCAAGGTGCCGGGCAATGTTCCAAACCAGGATTTGCTGGAGAAGCACCTCAACAAGCCCTTAACTGAAGTGCCTGATCCGTTTGGAACCCATGACAGTTTCGGGGCCCATAACAATGCAAGGCTTCAAGCCTTTCTGGACCAGTTCGGGTTTGATTATGAGTTTGTCAGCTCAACCGAGTGCTACAAATCGGGACGCTTTGACGATGCCCTCCTGACCGTTCTGCGTAACTATGACGCGATACAGGGGATTATGCTGCCGACCCTTGGGGCGGAGCGTCAGGCAACCTACTCACCATTCCTGCCGATCTGCGAGGAAACCGGCCATGTCCTGCAGGTTCCCGTAATCTCGACCGACGCCGAAGCGGGGACCATTATCTATCGCCGCGAGGACGGGAAAGAGGTTGAAACCCCGGTAACTGGCGGTCGTTGCAAATTGCAGTGGAAACCGGATTGGGCCATGCGGTGGTTTGCGCTTGAAGTCGATTATGAAATGGCGGGCAAAGACCTGATTGAGTCGATCAAACAAAGCGGCAAGATAACCCGCGCATTGGGCGGCCGCCCACCGGAAGGCTTCAATTACGAACTCTTCCTTGACGAAAACGGCGAAAAGATATCGAAGTCCAAAGGGAACGGATTGAGTGTTGAAGAGTGGCTAAGCTTTGCCACGCCTGAAAGCCTGTCGCTTTACATGTTCCAGAAGCCGAAGACGGCAAAGCGCCTGTATTTCGACGTGATCCCGAAAGCGGTCGATGAATATCTGAACTTTGTTGAAAAATACGAAGGGATGGGGACTGCGCAACAATTGGAGAACCCGGCCTTCCACATTCATCAGGGGAACCCGCCAACAAAAGGATCACCGCTCAGTTTCTCTCTTTTGCTGAACCTGGCAGGCGTCTGCAATACCGATGACCCGGACGTTCTCTGGGGTTTCATCACGCGTTATGCACCCGACGCCACGCCGGAGGGCGAACCCGTTCTCAATCAGTTGGTCGGCCGGGCGCTCGCATATTACACTAATTTTGTGAAACCATATAAGAAGTATCGCGCGCCCACGGATCAGGAACGCAAGGCTCTCGAAGATCTGCTGGCCGCGTTAAAAGACATGCCCACAGGCGCAGGTGCCGAGGATATCCAGAACGCGATTTATGCGATTGGGAAAGAGCATGAATTCGCCAATCTACGCGACTGGTTCAAAGCCCTCTATGAGGTGCTGCTGGGACAGGAACAGGGACCGCGTATGGGGTCCTTTATTGCCCTTTATGGCGTCTCGGACGGTGTCACCCTAATTGAGCGTGCCTTGGCCGGGGACGATCTGGCGAGCGCCTGATCACGCGGCTCCCTATTCCGACTGACGCGCGACACAAACCGGTTCATACTGTCCCCTCTCTAAGCGGAAAGGGGAAAGCAGTGACGGATCCGGATGTTGCACTGATGCGGGATTGGCTGGCGACGCCGCCCGACACAAAATCTGTGGCTGAGTTCGTGCCGGGGCCGGGTATCCAAAAACTGAACCTGACATTTGACATCGGTGCCCTTCGCGCGGCGTTGGACGAGTGCCTCGCCCGCGACTCCTTCAAGGGCAACATGCAGGATGCCGGTTTTGCGGGCCTTCCCCTGACACAAAGACCCGGTCAGACCGAATGGACAGAAAACGACCTTTCAGGTCGCTACTGGTTGCGCCCCGACGACCGCTATGTCGAAGAACCCCGGGAAGAGTTGGTGGATGAAGCCGCATTTTCGCAATTCGTTCCAAAGTTTGCCGGAACCTATTTTGAAGACGTGTATCGGGAGTTGACCGAAAGGTTCACAATTGGCCGCATGCGCGTTCTGTCCAAAGGTCTTTACAACTGCAATTCATGGCATCGCGACCCGGAACCTAGATTGCATATCCCGATCATCACCAATCCCGGCGCTCTGTTCATCGTCAATCACCATGTCACTCATCTGCCCGCGGACGGTTTGGTCCAATTCACTGATACGAGAGGGTATCACACCGCCCTGAATGGCGGTGAACATTTCCGTGTTCACTTGGTTGCGGCCTTGCCGGGATTGGCAAAATAGCCATCAAAAACAGACCAGCTTGACACCAAAGTAAACCCGTCATATTTACGCGGCAGGGTCTAAGACGCCTGCCGCTCGCTGGTTCATGCCATGGTGAAGTCTTCAGATGATCAACCGCTTCCCGATTGAAGCTTGTGGATTGTAGGTAACGCGAGCCCCTTCAAGTACCGCAAGCATCCATGACGGAGCAGTACAATGATCAAAAATCGCACACCCGATATTACCGAATTAAAGGAATTAGCAAAGGCCCTGCGCGCTGACTTTGCCGCGCGCGGCATCCTGATAAGCCATAGCCAGGCGTTGGAGAAGATTGCCAGGCATTTTGGCTATCGCGACTGGAACACCTGTTCGGCGGCGTTGCGCAACACACCACAGGGGTCACAAGACGACACCAGGCAATTTGCGGTCGGTGACCGCGTCGCCGGAACTTATCTGGGTTGCCCGTTTACCGGCACGGTTCGAAGTGCATCGAGCGAAACCAGCCCGGCCCTTCAGCGGGTCAGAGTTCACTTCGACGACACGGTCAATGTTTCAAGATTTGACCGGTTTGATGTCTTTCGGCGGAATGTATCTGCGAGCATCATCATCCGGACCGGAAGAAGTCCGGCAAGCATCTCAACCGGCGAGCCGCAGATGGTTTTGCGTCATTTATCATGAGCGCGTCCGAAAACAACCGGGAAAACATCTTCCTGACAGGTTCGCTCGGCCTGCTCTTCGTAAAGACCGCCGCCCCCATAATATTCGTGATGGCGGTCAATGGGGCGTTCAGTCTGGTCGACGCCTATTTTCTTGGCGCCTATGTCGGGGCTGATGCCCTGACAGCGGTCACCCTGTTGTTTCCCATTTACATGATCCTGATCGCGCTCTCGACTCTCGTGTCGAACGGATATTCCAGCGTACTTGCACGCCTTCTGGGCGCTGATGAGCTAGAACAGGCCGGCGAGGCCTTCATCGGTGCGATCACTTTATCCGTGGTGGTCTGTCTTGTCTTGATTGGTCTCTTCTGGATTGGCGGGGACACCGTCACCCTGGCCGCGACCAATGGATCCGTTGCTCTGGCCGAGATGGGGTATACCTATCTTTCAATTCTGATCTTCACCTCACCTCTCGCCTTCTTCCTCTCGCTGGCCATAGACGGCCTGCGCTGCGAAGGCCGCCTGGCGGTCATGACCGCCATCACGCTAACCTCTGCTATTCTGAATATTGTCTTTGACTATCTTCTCATTGTTGAGTTTGGCTGGGGTGTCGCGGGATCAGCCATCGCAACCGCGATGGCGCAAACGGTTTCGCTTGCCATCTGGTTCCTGTATCGGGCACGTGCCGGATCAAGGCTGGTTCTGCGCCAGAGCCAATTGCGTACAGGCGTAAGCCGCTGGTTTCGCTTCCTGGCGCTTGGCGCGCCCACCAGCCTCAGCTATGTCGGAATTTCACTTTCAGCGGCCAGTATTCTCTTCAATCTCCAACTCTGGGCAGATGGCCAATATGAGGTGATTGCCGGTGCCTATGGGATCGTCACCCGGTTGATGACCTTTACCTTTTTGCCCCTTCTCGGAATCAGCATTGCTTTTCAGACGATCACCGGAAACAACTTCGGCGCAAAAATCTGGGTGCGATCGAACCGTTCCTTACAGATCGCCTTGCTCCTGGCATTTCTGTACTGTGCCACAATTCAACTGCTCTTTTACATTTTCCGGAACGAGATCGGTTTTGTCTTTGTTGACGACACCAGCATCGCGGCGGAGATCGGACGGATACTGCCCTTCATTACAGCCATGTTGTTTCTGTTTGGTCCGCAACTGATGGTTTCCTGCTACTTTCAGGCAATTGGCGAGGCACGACCTGCCGCGATTATCAGCCTCAGCCGGGCATATCTGTTCTCGATACCGCTTTCCTACATCCTACCCCATTTTTTTGGGGAACCGGGCCTGTGGTATGCCGGGCCATTTGCGGAGTTACTGGTTCTGTGCCTCACCGTCACCACCCTTTACATAAGGTCGGGTCGGGATGATATGCGGTATGGCATTTTTCGAGTTTCTGTGAATCCCGATACTTCCAGGCTTTAATAGAACCATTCCATTTTCTGATTGCCAATATTTCGCAAGCAACACAACCTTGCCGCATTTTTAACACAAACCCTTTCTAAAAAACACAAATATTATTTCTTACAAATATACTCGAAATAGTTGAGAGAAGTTTTTAAATAAATACACGTTATCCGATTAATCTAGCCATGTTCTCGGAGGCGGCTTCTAACCATCCAGTTCGACTACCAACGCGCCCGCACAACCTTATAATTTTTATACACAAATATAGTAAAATAGAGAGTTCAAATGCTATTCTGGATACTGCGTAACGGCAACGATGATCCTCATTACATGGGGGCACGCTGCGCTTGCCTTGTTGGCGATGCAATCTCCACACGTCGAACAGAGACGTTTTCCACCCTGACCAATACTGTTTACCTGCGTTCAAATGTGAGGAGCCAGCAATGAGCCAAGCCCAAAGACCTGGCCAGAACATTTTCCTCGAAGGCCCTCTCACCCTGCTCTTCGTGAAGACAGCGACACCAATCATTCTGGTGATGGTGATCAACGGTGCCTTTACCTTGATCGATGCGTATTTTCTAGGGGCCTATGTCGGGGCCGATGCGCTGACCGCGGTGACATTGATGTTCCCGATCTACATGGTCCTGATCGCACTGACGACACTTGTATCCAACGGATATTCCAGCGTGCTCGCACGCCTTCTTGGCGCCGATGACCGATTGCAGGCTGGTGAGGCATTTACCGGCGCGATAACGCTTTCCATCGTGGTCTGCATCTTTCTGATCTGCCTGTTTCTTATTGGTGGAGATATCGTAATCCTGGCGGCCACCAACGGGTCAGAAGAACTGGCGCGAATGGGATACACTTATCTGTCCATTTTGATTTTCGCATCGCCGCTGGCATTCCTGCTGGCCCTGGCGATTGACGGGCTGCGATGTGAAGGTCGCCTTGCGGTCATGGCATGCATAACGCTGATCCTGGCATTCTTGGATATCGCATTTGACTATCTCTTCATTGTGGAAATGGGTTTGGGCGTCGCAGGTTCTGCAATCGGATCCGTCACGGCGAAGTTCGTTACTCTCGGGATCTGGTTGCTGTATCGGAGGATGGCGGGATCAAAAATGATTCTTCAACGAAGCCAGATTCGAACCGGCGTTTCGCGTTGGCCAGGTTTTCTCGCCCTTGGCGCACCGACCAGCCTCAACTATGTCGGGATCTCGCTCTCCGCCGCCAGCATCCTCATCAACCTTCAGCTATGGGCAAATGCGGAATATGAGGTGATCGCCGGCGCCTATGGCATCGTCACCCGGCTCATGACGTTCACCTTTATGCCACTTCTGGGGATCAGCATCGCGTTCCAGACCATCGCCGGAAACAATTTTGGTGCGCGGGCCTGGCACCGGTCAAACCGTTCGCTGAAGATCGCCGCAACACTGGCACTGGTATATTGCGGCACGGTGCAGTTCCTCTTCTACATTTTCCGCAACGACATCGGTTTCCTTTTTGTAAACGACGCCTGTATTGCAGACGAGATTGGCCGCATCCTGCCCTTTGTAACGGCTATGTTGTTCCTGTTTGGACCTCAAACGATGATTTCTGCATATTTCCAGGCAACCGGAGAGGCGCGGCCCGCCGCCATAATTGGTCTCAGCCGGGCATATCTCTTTTCAATCCCGCTGTCCTATATTCTGCCAGTCTATCTTGGCGAGCCCGGCCTGTGGTATGCGTGGCCGCTCTCAGAGATTCTGGTCCTGTGCCTGACCGCATTAACGCTGTATCGTCGGACCAACCGCGAAGACATGCATCTTGGTATATTTCGCGTCGAAACGGCGATGCCGACTGCGTCGACCCGTTAAACCAGTTCAATCCGGGACACAGCGATGTCGCTGGAAAAGGCCCGCCCGATTGCGACGATTCCGAGGCGCGTCAGGCGTGAAGGGTCAAACGGAGTTGAGAGACGGTGAGGCTGGAACCGCGCAAATGGAAGATCGATCACCGTCCAGAATGGAGGTGCCAGAAATACATTGCGATAAGACTGCCAGGGGCGGGTTATGGCAGTGGTACGAAGGTGAAGGCCATATTCCTCGCCATTACCCTTAACGGTTATCTGCAAGGCCCGATATGCCGACGCATCCAGGGTGTCACCCGATTTCGCAAGCGATAAGGCCATTTGTAAGAAACCACCGTTAGTATCAAGACGGACATCACCAGTCAGTCGCCCCGCTTGACGCCCGTCAAAAGCGCCAAATCGGAGGTTGGGTACAGACACACCTCCCATGACCTGATCGCTGACGGCCTCCCATTGCGTCCCAAGGGCCGAGACACCGTCGCGGGATTGGAAATCATCGATCAAAAAGGACATGAGCGGTTTAGAAGGCTGGTCGTGGACCTATCATTTACACGAAAAAGGGCCGCCCCGGCGGAATGATCCTGGGGCGGCCCTCTCTTCATTCTGGAAACTGTCGGTTTTAGCTACCGGATTTCACAATTTTGGTCTGTGACCCGGTATCCGCAATCAACGTCGATGAAGGTTTCTCAGCGGTGGTATGATACCCCCCGGAACATTCCGCCATGGCTGCTCCGCTAACACTGATCCCAAAGACGAACGCTACTGCGACCGTACAATTCCGTATGTGATTAGACACTGGATCACCTCCTTTCGTTGTTAAACCTGACATAAAGACTACACCGATTAGAGTCAGGTTCAAGAGTATTCTGCAGGACAGGACGTCGCGCCCCTATATGCCGCCATGCTTATGCGCATAGTCCCAATAAAGATCACGGGCCCGTTGATAGGCGGGTCCGGGCTGCAAGTCCCGCCCCTCATAGCGGTTTACATACATTACCTTGCCCCAATTGCCGGTATTGAAGATCTCATCCGCCTCTTCTAGGTCCTGCGGGGTAACGCGCCCCTCAACAACCTCTTGGCCCGCATCCCGCAACAGCTTGATCACACGCTGACGGGTGATCCCGTTCAGGAAAGTGCCATTGACGGCCGGTGTACGAATGACGCCGTCCTTCGCCATAAACAGATTAGCGGTCGCAAACTCGGCAATATTACCAACAGGATCGCGCACGACGGCGTTGTCGAAACCTTTGGCCCGCACCTCATTCAATGCGCGGCCGGCGTTCGGATAAAGGCAGGCGGCCTTTGCATCGGTCGGGGCCTGATCCGGTGCCGGTCGTCTGATATCCGAAAGGCAGGCGGAAAACCCACCTTCACCGGGCATCGGATTTTCGACCACCGTGATGGCGAATCGCGTGGTGTCCGGGTTAGGCGCAATCCAGCCGTCATCAGCCCAAAACATAGGCCGCACATAAAGTGCTGTGCCAGGCTCAAACTGGGCAATCCCCTCCCAGGCGATTTCCTGAATCTGTTCGGATGTCATGGTCGCCCGCAATCCCAGTCGCTCTGCAGAGACCGTTGCGCGGTGCATATGCAGATCAAGATCCGGCGCAACATTTTCAAATGCCCGCGCACCATCGAAGATAAAGGAGGACAGCCATACACCCTGCGAGTTCACGCTGATCATGGGTGCATCCGCATCGACCCACTGACCATCAATCCAGGTTATGCCCGCCATCTGACCCTCCATCCAAATCAGTTTTCAAAGAGACGGGCACGGTTACGCGGCACCCTTGCCTTGTCAAGCACAGGACGGTCGTAGACAGGCCGCGACACCAGTGTTCATCACTGTGGTGCAAAGGCCCGCAAGGTCTGGTAACCCTGCTTTCTAGTACAGCACACCAACGACACGCGACATCCAGCGTATATTGCGTCTCGATTCCCGCCGAATGGACGTAACATCGTCTTCCCTCGTAACTTCAATCGAATGACGCTTTTCGGATTGCAGCACATACATCGACAGGCTGAAGTCCAGATTCTGCACAACAATCTTGTCACCGGGTCGAATTTCCGCAGCTGTCGAGACCAGAACCGTCGAACCCGGGGCTATGCCAGGGAACGCCTTCGGGTCACTTACTTTGATGCCAAAATCACCCCTATGTGACGCCAGGGAAATGGATATTGATTCCCATGCACGGCCAAACGGTGTACCCGACCTGCTAAAGGTGTCCGGTTGCAAATCCATCATCTGCTGCAGGCAAGGCAAATCTATCGTGCCATCCGGCACAATGATGCCTGGAATGAGGCCTATGAAATCCATCAGGCTGCACCCGGTTGCATCCAGAATTTTTGATATGCTCTCGGTTGTTGGCCAACGCTCCTTTCCAGACGCGTTGATTCTCTTGCTGCGATTAAAGGTTGTCGGATCTAACCCTGACAGTCTGGCCAGGGCCGACACAGACAGATTATTGCGCTGTGCAAGCGTATCGATCGCGAACCAAATGTCTCCATGCTTAAGCATGCTGCAAATCCCCCTTTAGCGTTAAACTAGAATTAGTTTTGAGGTCTTGCAAGCCATTCATTTATAAGGATTTTTTCCTATTATCAGGCTTTTTTATAACAGTATGCTGTGCTTGCTTTGCTGGACTGGCGAGTCGGTTTAGCATATCCACCGGTTGAAAATTATTCAGGCTCAGAAAAACGTGACAGATCAACTCACTACGAATATCAACGCGTTTAAAAACTGCGGTTTAGAGGGCCTTGCGCATTCTGCGATAAAGAACCTATCCGACAGATATTCTGTCATTCAATCTGAGGTTGAAAAAATCCCAGACCTTATGTTGGATGGTAAACCGGTATTCAAACCGTCACACCACCAGTTTTCCGTTCAAAGGCTTCAACTTTTTTCTCAACGGCCCACACGTTTTTTTACGTCTATAAGAAGAATTGATCCGATTTCTGAACAAATTGCTGTTGAAAGCATGCGGCGGATAATGACGGGTCTGCAGGGAAAAACACTCGAAGCTCTGCCTGATCCGGACTCTGGATACCTGATCTGTTTTGGACTGGGCCTTGGACTGCATTTGCCAGCATTGATTGATGAATATCCAATAAGCACACTGATTGTTGTCGATGATCAGTTGGACGGTCTTGCCCTCAGCCTGTCCCATCTTGACTGGAAACCCGTGATTGACACTTTGACCGAGCGGGGCGGCGGGTTGGAAATTCTGATTGGCGATGATCCGCAGGGGCTTACGGATCAGCTATTGCATGCCTTGCGGGGACCCCAGTTTCCGTGTCTGGACGGCACCTATGTCTTTCACCATCACAATACGGATGTACTGGCCGAAACCGTTCAACGTCTGAGCGCCCTGATGCCCGTGGTGGAAGGTAATGACGGGTTCTTTGAAGATGAAATACTGATGCTGGAGAACAGTGTCGGCAATTTGATCCGGAACAATTTCCACATTTTGAAGGACGATCCGCAGCGTCCGCTCAAACAGATGCCGGTGCTCATCGTGGGGTCGGGTCCGTCCCTGAACGACACGATCGAAGATATCAAGCGTGTTCGGAGGAATATGCTGCTGATTTCTTGCGGCACTGGCCTTGGCCCGTTGCTGGCCGCTGGACTGAAGCCCGACTTCCATGTCGAAGTCGAGAATACCCAGGACATCGAAGACATTATCACCGGGATTGCCGAACAGTATGATTTGTCAGGCATAACGCTGATCGGCACCAGTACCATAAAGCCGAAAATACCGACTTTCTTTGATGAGGTGATCCTGTACTGGCGAGACGTTGTGGTTCCGACACGGCTGTTTTCCGAGATTGGCGAACATCTCAGTCTGGCTGGACCGACCGTCACCAATCTTGGTGTCAGGGCGGCCCTTTCGATGGGGTTCTATGAATATTACCTCTTTGGTGTTGATCTGGGGTCCAGGGTGGCGGACCAGCATCATGCGTCGGGATCCATTTATGACACAGAAGATGACGCCTATTGGAAATCGGGCGCCAATATGGAGCCTTTCACGATTGAAGTCGAAGGCAATCTCGGCCGCACAGTCTTCACCAACCGCCCCTTTCTGTTAACCAAAGTATTTTTCGACAAGCTCTTTAAAACCTTCTCGGCCTGTCACTTCTTCAACGCCTCGGACGGCGTGAAGTTCGATGGCGTAACGCCGATAGTCGCGGCCTCACTTGTCGCCGAGCAGCCCGATCTAACCCCCAGTGAAATGGTCGAACTATGTCTCTCTGAATTGCCGCACTATGAGGCTGGTGGGCACCCGGCCCTGCCCCGATTGATAGAGTATCATTCGACACTGATGGAGTGTTGTGACAGGCTGCTTTCGAACATAGACAGCAACCGCGAAGGCACGATCCAGACCTTGATTTCAAGCGTCATACCAGACCTGGCACCGGGCGCATTTGCTGCCCGCTTCACAGTGGAAAGCGCGGCCAGGGGGCTTGGGACAGGATCAATCCTGACCGTCCTGCAATTCGGACATTTTCTCTACCGCCGTTTGCCGGATCAGGACCGACCCGCCTTTATGCACCTTTTCTGTGATGCATTGACCTATTGCGTGACAAGAATTCGGGACGAGGGCGCGGCACAGGCATCCAGATTAATTGCTGAGGCAGGCCTCATGACAAGCGGTGTGACGAACCGAGGGGCCAACAATTAATGTGCGGCATTGCGGGTTTTCTTGGTCTGCAACCACCGGACGAGGGCCGGGTGAAACAGACCCTCTCCCTTATGCGCCAGCGGGGTCCCGACGGGCTCGGACGGTTTGAAAACAGTCTCGGCGAGAACCGGTTGTTATTGCTGCATTCACGATTGGCCATCATCGATTTGAACACCCGGTCAGATCAGCCCTTCGTCAGTGACCACTGCGCCCTGATCTTTAACGGCGAGATATACAACTATCTCGAACTGGCGGACATCCTGAAGCAAAAGGGTCATCAATTCACGACCGACAGCGATACCGAGGTGATCATCAAAGCCTATCTGGAATGGGGTGAGGACCTGGTGGATCACCTGCAGGGCATGTGGGCCCTTGCCCTGTTCGACTCCCGGCGGCAGAAACTCATCCTCAGCCGCGATCCGTTTGGCGAGAAGCCGCTCTATACTTGGGAGACGAAAGATGGTCTCTATTTTGGATCAGAGGTTAAATTCATCAAGGCATTGAGCGGGGACTTTCCTGCCATCAATCATGACAAGGTCAGGCGGTATCTCGCTTATGGCTATCGTGATGTGTACAAGAATAGCGACAGTTTCTTTCATGGTATTCAAGCCGTTCCAGCCGCCGGTCAGCAAGTCTTGACGGCCGACGGCCGCGGACCGGTTCGGCGATACTGGCAACCCCGGTTCGAACCCCGTAACATGACGTCCGATGAGGCTGTAAGCGGCGTACGGGACCGGTTGTTCGATGCAATCAAAATACGGTTGCGTGCCGATGTGCCCCTCGCCCTGACCCTCAGTGGCGGGATCGATTCAAATGTCATCGCCGGCATCGCGGTAAAACATTTTGGCCAGCCGCTGCATACATTCTCCATGCTGGAAGATGATGCGGATTACGACGAACGCAGCTTCATTCACGCCGCGGTCGAGAGCCTTGGCACCCCGCACTACGAGTGCCCCGTCGAGAAAAGCGGATTTCTCGAACGCCTCGGCCGAATGGCCCATCATTATGAAGCACCGGTGCTGACCGTCGGCATGTTCCTTGAGGGGTTTCTTGCGGAAACTGTCGCGGAAAAGAACTTCAAGCTCTCTATCAACGGCAATGGATCAGACGAGATTTTTGCGGGTTATTACGACCACTATCTTTATTGGTTGGCCTCCCTCCACGGAACATCTGATTGGGAGCCGGAGGTTGAACGCTGGCAACACTCCATGGGACAATTCGTGCGCAACCCGCTCTTTAAAGATCCTGCACGCTTTGTGAAGACCCCGAACGAGCGGCGGCACCTGCATCTGAATGCGCCTGATGTCGAGGCCTTCATGAAGGACCCCATTGACCCTGGCTTTAGCGAGATTGCCCATACGGATGCGGTCCTGCGAAACAGGATGCTGAATGAACTTACAGCGGAGTCCGTGCCAGTTACCCTGTTCTGCGGTGACCTGAACTGGATGAACTACTCGATCGAAAACCGGACCGCCTTTCTGGACCGCGATCTGGTCGACTTCGTTTATTCCATTCCCAGCAATCTGCTGATCCAGCAGGGATACTCCAAATATCTATTGCGGCAAGCGGCCAGAGGTTATGTGCCTTCCAAAATCCTTTTTTCAAAACAGAAATTTGGTTTTAACGCACCGATTACCTCTCTACTGGACCGCAGCGACCCGGACGTCCGCGAATTCATGATGATGGAAAGCCCCGTCTTCGACCTGGTTCATCGGGACAAGGTTGAAGCCTTGATGCGGGAGGATGCGCCGATTGAGGGACGGGACAATTTCCTGTTCTGTCTGGCATCCGCAAAAATGTTTTATGCCACACAAAAGGATGGTGGCTAACGCCGCTACCCGCCAGAAAACAGGAACGGGTTCTTGCCGTCGCGATCCTCGACTTCAATGATCCAGATATCCGGATCGCTTTCCTTGGACCGCACGACATAGGCGTCTGCCTTTTCATCGGGGACAGGGTCCGGCCCCAGCGGATCCATCCAGATCAGATTGCCGTCCAGATCGCGACTCTCGGTTTGCAGATAGCTTGTGCCGTTCAGACAATTGACCCGCACTGTCAGCGAACCGCTGTCAGGCTCGCCCTTTGCGATCACCGCTGCGAACCCTCCTTGCGCTGAAATCTGACGCAGGGTGGCGGTCACCCAAATATTACTCGGCAATCTGTCCCGCGGCATGGTTTCTCACAATCTTCATAAATGTTTTCGTCGTTTTTGCATTTGGTCGCCGCGTCGGAGGGTATATGATTGCTTTCACACGGCAATCCCCTTGTTTGAGGCTGAGTATGGACCCGACACCGCAAAATATAGAAGGCAGTCTCTGGGACAGAACCCTGCGCTCAGTGCGATCGATCTGGGTTGATCTGGCCGCAAGCCTGGAAAGCCCCGTTATTCACCCCGATGTGGATGCCAAATCCGCCGACCTGCTTCTAAAACAGATGCAAGCCTGCATTGATGCCGAAGGCGGTGAGGTTTCAGCCCGGGCAAGGGCGGCACAATTGGGCGAGAGCTATCTGGGGTTAAGCGAAACCGGCAAGGAGAATTTCCTGAACCTGCTGGCGGACCATTTCGGGCCCGATCCCCACGCCGTAGAACAGGCAACCGCTGAATATCTGTCGCTTCCCCCAGAAGAGCGGGACCAGGGTTTACCTGCCCTGTCCAGGGCGCTAATTGCACCACGCACGGCCCTTCTTCGCCAATTCAACGCGATCCCGCAGGGCGTTAAATTTCTGGTCGACCTGCGGGCGGACCTCCTCCCCCATATAAAGAAGACCACCAACCTGAAAGCCCTTGATGCAGAGTTACAGGCCCTGTTAGCCGACTGGTTCGATATCGGCTTTCTGGAACTTCAGACCATCACCTGGAACAGTCCCGCCGCCCTTCTGGAAAAGCTCATGGCCTATGAAGCGGTTCATGAGATCAGAAGTTGGACCGACCTGCGCAACCGGTTGGATTCCGACCGACGGCTTTTTGCCTTTTTCCATCCCCGCATGCCAATGGAACCGCTCATCTTCGTGGAAGTGGCCCTTGTCAATGGCATCGCCAGTTCGGTGCAGGCTCTATTGGATGAAGACGCCCCGATCAACGAACCAGCGAAAAGCGATACCGCAATCTTCTATTCCATCTCGAACACGCAGGAAGGATTGCGGGGGATCAGCTTTGGTAACTTCCTGATCAAACGGGTGGTTGAGGAATTGCGCGGCGAGTTCCCGAATCTGAAAACATTCTCGACACTCTCGCCCATCCCCGGTTTCCGGCGTTGGCTGGACCGCCAGATCCAGGATGGCAGCCCGGGAATTCTAGCACCCGAGGACCGCAAGCATTTCAAAAAGCAAACCGGCGAGAGCATCAACAAGGGCGACCTGGCACGCATTCTAAAAGACGGGGAATGGATAAACGACCCGGCCCAGGTAGAAGGCTTGAGGCAGCCACTGATGCGTCTCTGCGCGCGATACCTGGTTCAGGAGAAGTCACGCAACGCGCCTGCAGACCCTGTCGCTCGGTTCCATCTGTCGAACGGGGCTCAGGTCGAGCGCCTTTGCTGGATGGGCAACACATCCGGCAAGGGTCTTCGAGAATCTGCGACCATCATGGTCAATTATCTCTACAGTTTGAGTGACATCGAACGAAATCATGAGCGCTTTGCCAGGGACGGTTTCGTGACAACCTCCTCGACAGTACGCGGCATTCTTAAAGGATGAGCATGTGAGAGCGTTCGACCATGAGTGAGTCAACCGAGCGCGACTTCTGGGCGGGCGGCCGACGCTCGCCCAGATATGGCGTTGCCTGCGCCTTGGTCAGCAACCTCCTCTTCGGTATTGCAATCGGGTTAATCCTGCCCCTTGTACCCTTGCGGCTCGACATGATGGGCGAAGGGTCCGGCGCAATTGGTCTGCATGCGGTCTCGTCTTCACTCCCCATCGTCATGATGGCCCCTTTCATGGGACGGTTGCTGACGCGGTTTGGCGCACCACGCCTCTTGATTGCCTCCGCCCTGATCATCGCTGCCGCGACACTGGGCATGATCGCCTTTGAAGGATATTGGCCCTGGTTTGTTTTGCGGTTTCTTTGGGCTTGTGGGGCGGCGATCGGGTGGGTCGGGACAGAGGCCTGGATCAATCAGGCCGCGCCCTCCCATATGCGCAGCCGCGTTCTTTCCTTTTACGTGACAACATTCATCGGCGGCATGGCACTTGGCACGCCGCTTCTGACCGTTATCGGCGTTGAGGGGGATTTACCGTTTCTGGTCATTGCCGGGCTGTCGGTTATCACAGTCATTCCGGTTATGGCCGCCATTGCCGCTGCGCCCGATTTCCCGGCATCTGAAGAAAAACGGATCTTCGGGATATTCTATGTGGCACCTGTCCTGATGTCCCTTGGGTTTGTCATGGGGGTGGCAGACGGTTCGGCATTTTCCCTGACGGCCCTCTTTGGTGTTCTGTCGGGCCTCAGCCAGGAGGCGGCGATCACCTGTCTGACGGCCTTCCTTGTTGGCGGCATCGCCTTTCAGTATCCCATGGGCTGGCTGGCAGATAAATATGACCGACGCTCAATCGGCACCGCGCTTGCCCTGGGCAGCATCGCAATCGCAGCCCTGTTGCCTTTCGCCCTGCCCAATCCCTGGATCACCTGGTTCCTGTTTGGGCTGATCGGCATCCCGATCATTGGCCTTTACGCGATTGCACTGGGCATCGTCGGCGACCGTTTTCAGGGGGCGGAAATGGGGGCTGCGAACGCGTTTTTTGTCATGTCTTTTGAATTTGGTGCCTTATCAGGTGCCCCGCTTTCCGGTTTTGCAATGGAGATTGTCGGGCCTAATGGATTGCTGCTTGTCATCGCCGCCAGCGGTGCCATTGTCGCCGCTGGTTTCAAATTACGCGGCAATCGGTGGCGAAAAAATACCTGACGACATTAGATCAGTGTCGCTTTGGGACGGACCAGGGAAGCGACGAGAAAGTCGATAAAGACGCGCAGCTTTGAAGGCACGTGGCGGGTCTGGGGATAGACCACATGAACGCCCAACGGGTCCGGCTCAAACGCTTCCAGCGCGAGTGTCAGATCCCCTTCATTGATCCGCTCAGCACACAAAAAGGCGGGCACGGCGCAAACACCAAGCCCGGCTGCCGCCGCCCGGATCAGGACATCGCCATTATTGGCGCGTAACGACCCCGACACCGGCACATCAAACTCCCGTCCTTCCGGGCCTCGAAACCGCCATCGACGCCCCTGATCCGCATAGGCATAGGTCAGACAGTTGTGATCCTTCAAATCGTCCGGTCGGCGCGGCTTTCCATGTTGGTCCCAGTATTCCGAAGAGGCTACGACCACCCGCCGATAATCCAGCAATTTGCGGGCAATCATGCCACTGTCCTCCAGCCGGCCAATCCGGATGGCGACATCAAACCCGGTTTCAACCAGATCAATCCGCTGATCCGTCAGACTCAGATCCAGGCGAATTTCCGGATAAAGCCGCATGAATTCCGGCATCAGGGGACCGATATGATCCACACCGAAACTAAGGGGCGCATTAACCCGCAAGACACCATGGGGCAACGCCTGCAAGCTGCCTGCAATGGCCCGTGCCTCCGCCACCTCATCAGCAATGCGACGGCATTTCTCGTAAAACGCCTGCCCGGCCTCCGTCGTGCTGAGCTGTCGGGTCGTCCGGTTTAACAGGCGAACACCGAGATCCTCTTCAAGGGCGGCCACCTGTTTACTGACGTAGGATTTTGACAGGTTCAGATCCTGGGCCGCAGCCGTAAACCCGTTCAGATCCACAACCCGCGCAAAGACCAGAAAGGCGTTTACATCTTCCATTCTATTGTCCTCATACAGAAACAATATTGTTCATTTGATATATATTGTTCTTTTTGGACGCAAGCTTATCTCTATCCCATCAGACACGGGCGAAGGCCCGAACGACATTGGAAAGGACAGAGTGATGGGACTTCTTGTTGACGGAAAATGGGTTGACCAATGGTACGACACCAAGAAAACCGGCGGAAAGTTCGAGCGCAAGGAATCCAGCTTCAGAAACTGGATCACGGCTGATGGCTCTGCGGGTCCCTCTGGTGTTGGCGGGTTCAAAGCGGAACCGGATCGCTATCATCTCTATGTATCACTGGCCTGTCCCTGGGCGCATCGGGCCCTGATTTTCAGGAAACTGAAAGGCCTGGAGGACATGATCACGATTTCCAGTGTCAGCCCCTATATGCTGGACAAGGGGTGGAGTTTCGAAGGCGAGTTTACGGGCACTATCCCGGACCCGATCCACAACGCGACCCATATGCATCAGATATACACTGCTGCCCAGTCCGACTTTACAGGTCGGGTTACGGTTCCGGTCCTTTGGGACAAGAAACAGGGCACGATCGTCAGCAATGAATCTTCCGAGATCATTCGGATGTTCAACTCGGCTTTCGATGGTGTTGGCGCGCTGGAGGGCGATTTTTACCCGTCGGAACTGCGCGATAAGATCGACGCCATCAATGCACCGATCTATGACCGCATCAACAATGGTGTCTATAAGTCGGGCTTTGCAACGACCCAGCAGGCATATGAGGAGGCGGTGAAACCACTCTTCGACCTGCTGGATGAATTGGAAGCGCGGCTGGGCCGTCAACGCTATCTGGTCGGCGATCAGATCACAGAGGCCGATTGGCGTCTGTTTACGACGCTGATCCGATTCGATCCGGTCTATGTCGGTCACTTTAAATGCAACATCCGGCGGATTGTAGATTACCCGAACCTCTGGGCGTATACGCGGGAATTGTATCAGCATCCGGGTGTCGCCGAGACGGTGAACATGGATCAGATACGAACCCATTATTATGCCAGCCATGAAAGTGTGAACCCGACCCGGATTGTCCCTGTCGGCCCGGCACTGGATCACATGGAACCTCATGGCCGGGATACACAAACCTACGCAGCGTAAGAAAGGAGTATAAAATCATGCTTGATCTCAGAAAATTTGACACATTGGGCCATTTCCAGATCGACTGGCTGAACGCCCGCCATCATTTCAGTTTCGGTCACTATTTCGACCGCGAGCGGACCTCCGTCGGACCGCTGCGGGTCTGGAACGATGACGAAATTCAGCCGGGCCGTGGATTTGATCCCCACCCGCATCGCGACATGGAGATCATCACCTATGTCCGCCAGGGCGCCATCACCCACAAAGACAGCCTTGGAAATGAAGGCCGTACCGAAGCAGGTGATGTTCAGGTTATGTCGGCTGGAACCGGGATCACCCATTCCGAATTCAACCGTGAAGATGATCTGACGCGGATTTTTCAGATCTGGATCATCCCCCGGACGACGGGTCGCCCGCCGCGTTGGGAAAGCCGTGAATTTCCCAAGTCGCTGAAGGACGGGGCCCTGACACCACTCGCCTCTGGTGAGGAACATGTCGAGGGGGCGATGTGGATTGATCAGGACGCGACCCTCTATGCCGGTGTGATGGCAGCGGGAACAAATCTGACCCAGGTCCTCAAACCCGGTCGTCAGGCCTATCTGGTTCCGGCCAGAGGCAGCCTGAAGGTGAACGGGACAGAGTTATCAGCCCGCGATGGTCTCGTCATACGCGACGTCACGGAACTGACCCTCGAAGCGAGTGAGGAAACAGAGGTCCTGTTGGCAGACCTGCCAGGGGGTGAGCTGCAATAACGCAGGGCACGATCTGGTAAAGAAGTGTTGAGAGGCGGGATTCCCATTGAGAGGGATCCCGTCCCTTGACCTTTTGACGTGTCAGTCTATGCATATCTTGCTGAACAGTATTTCTGAGCAAAAGGTGTGTTGGTGGTTCTCAGTCGGGATTCGATAAAAAGCGGACTGGTCCAGAAAATGATGGATCAGGCCCGCGAGCTGGGCTTGCTGGAACCCTGGACCGATGAGCAACGCCTGGAATCGCGCAAGCAGGTATTGGCTGAAAAACCCTCGGACGATGTCTGGGTTTTCGCCTATGGATCCCTGATCTGGAACCCGGCTTTCCATTTTGAAACCTCAAAAATCTGTCGTCTGTATGGGTATCACAGGGCCTTTTGCCTCTGGACACCTCTGGGCCGTGGCAGCCCCGAGAATCCCGGTCTCATCCTGGGTCTGGAAAAGGGCGGCAGTTGTAACGGCATGGTTTTCAAACTGCACCGGGACAAGGTGGAGGAAGAACTGGACGTTGTCTGGACCCGTGAAATGCCGACCGGGTCCTATGTCCCCACTTGGGTTAAAGTAACCACGGAAGACGGGCCGGTCAATGCAATCGCTTTTGTCATTGATCCGAACCAACCCCGCTATGCCTGCAAATTGTCGGTTGAACGTGCGGCGCAATCCATTGCGACCGCAAGCGGCTTTTTAGGCAGCTCAGCTGAATATCTGGAAAACACGGTTGTCGCACTGGAAAAACTGGGCTTGCACGACCATAAGCTAAAGAAGATCCTGAAACGCGTTCATGAAGTTCAGGCCGCGAACGGCTCGGCCACCACCTAAAGACTGGAGGGCATCATGCTCGATAAACTCTTTAAATCCCGCTCCCAACCCGGCTCCGCTACACCGGAGCGCGCAGATAAAGTGGTGAAATCAGATGCCGAGTGGCGCGAACAGCTGACCGACGAGCAGTATTACGTGACTCGCAAACATGGGACGGAGCGTGCCTTTACCGGCATCTATAACGATGAAAAAAGACCTGGCGTTTATAACTGCATCTGCTGCGATCAGCCCCTGTTCAAATCGGGCAGCAAATTCGACAGCGGCACGGGTTGGCCCAGTTTCTTTGAACCCATCACGCCTGATGCGGTGACCGAGGTTGAGGACAACTCGCTCTTCATGCGCCGTGTCGAAGTCCTGTGCAGCAAGTGTGATGCTCATCTTGGCCATGTTTTTCCCGACGGTCCGCGCCCGACCGGCCTTCGCTATTGCATGAATTCCGCCTCGCTATCCCTCAACACAGACGCTGAAGAGGGCTGATCGTTTGGCACAACCTCCGCAACAGCGGGAGAACCGACAGCAGCGACGGGCACGCGAAAAACGGGAAAAGGAACAGCAGGCAAAAGCCGCCCAAAATTCGGCAACCACGCCGGAAATACAGACCGTTCTTGAAGCCGCCCTCGCCCATCAGACAAAGGGCGAATATGCCGATGCCGACCGGATGTATAAGCGCGTGCTGGACACCTATCCCGGCAATATAGATGCCCTGCATTTCCGCGGCATTCTGGCCTATCAGGTCGGGAACCTTCCTGTTGCGCGCGAGTTGGTGACCCGCGCGACCGATATCGCAAAACGCGACGGGAAAATCCGCGCAACGCTTGCCCTGATCGAAGATGCCGCCGGCAATGCAAAGGCAGCCCGCACGCAATATCAGCGAGCGCTCTCGCTAGCGCCTGAAAATAAGGAAGCGCGAAACAATTTTGGCGCCTTCCTGCGGAACCTTGGTGAATGGGACGCCGCCGAAGTACAGTTTGCCAAAGCGATTGAGACCGGCCCTGAGTTCCTGCCCGCCCTTGGCAATTTGGGGGCAATGCTGCTTGAAACCGGGCGATTGGAGGAGGCCGCAAATACCTTCTATCGTGCATTGGAAGTTGCACCGGACAACCCGGACAGTTTGATGGATCTCGGTATCGTCCTGCAAAGGCAGGGTCAATTTGAAGCCGCCGAACAAAAATTCCAGACCATTTTGAATAACGAGCCGGACAACCCGGCAGCCCATATCAATATGGCCTCCCTTTATTTCCGAATGGAAAAGATGGAAGACGGATTACGCTTTGCCGAGCGCGGCGTGGAACTGTTTCCCGATCATCCAGCCGCCCATAATAATCTGGGCAATCTCCTGGGGTCGCTGGACCGGTTCGACGAGGCGGAGGCCGCCTTCAAGAAAGCGATCAAACTGGCCCCGAAGGATGCTGAGGCTGTCAGTAACCTCGCCCATCTTTATAAGCAGGTGGGTCGAATTGGTGACGCGGCGGCACTGTACCAACAAGCCATTACTTTCTCCCCGGATAATCCACGGCACAGGTTTGGCTTGTCCCTAAGCCTGATGGGATTGGGGCGGCTGGAAGAGGCCCTGCCCTTTCACGAGGCCGGTTTCGATTGCGCCGAGCGACGTCCGGATCGCCGCAAAATTGCGAAAACCTGGGACGGGTCCCCGCCGGGCGATCGCCCCGTTCTGATCTGGCCGGAACAGGGATTGGGCGATGAATTACGCTTCATTTCCGCCCTGCCCGATCTGCTGGACGGGCCGTTGAGCGGTGCTGCAGTCACGCTTGAGTGTGACCCGCGACTGGTGGCGCTGTTTCAGCGTTCATTCCCGGATATAACCGTCGCGGCTGAGGGTGAGACAGAGATCACAAACCGCACCCTGCAACGATCCATGGGACAAGCCCATGATCTGGTGCGCCGGGAAATTGCCCACTTTGACCGCAGCGCCGCCTACCTGAAACCCGATCCAGAATTGGTGAAGAAATGGCAGGACCGTCTTGCGGCCCTTCCCCCCGGACCGCGCATCGGGTTCGGCTGGCGCAGTGGCCTGGTAAACACGAGGCGTTCGACACGCGTCACAACAATCGAAGATTGGAGACCACTGCTGGAGACACAGGGTATTCAGCTGATCGCCCTGCAATATGGTGACACAGATCAGGAACGTGAGGCGGCCGAAACACGGTATGGATGCCATCTGCATTTTTGGGATGACCTGGACCTGCGGGACGATCTGAATGACCTCGTCGCCTTGATCAGCTGTCTGGATCAGGTCGCAACAATCGCAAATTCGCTGGGCGATTTGGCGGGCGCCACCGGCACGCCCAGCCTGGTCACCCTACCGGAACATCAATGGGTGACGCTGGGCACGGACCACCATCCCTGGTATCCGAATGTAACGCTGGTACAACGCCGAAACGACGAAGATTGGACAGGCGTGATGCAGGAAATCGCGAACCGGGTCAAAGCGCTGATCTGATTCTTCGGCGGATAATCAGCCCAGTTTTTTCCGGTTCGGGGGTGGCGTCCATCCCCGGTCTTCATCTTCATATCGATCGGCGCGATCAGACTTCATGACCTCGTAGAGATCGTCGCTATGCGCCCGCATCGCATCCACATAGGTCTCGTCCACCGTATGGCCGCTCCATTTTTCCTGCAGGGCATTCAATGTATAGAAATCGTGACGGCGGAACATGCGGGCCTGTTTCTCCGCCCGGAACGGATGCGCGCCCAATTCGACCAGCGCATCTCTTGCCATGGCAAGGGAGGCCTCAAAAACCTCCCGCCTTGTTCTGTGAGCGCCAGCTTCTCTCAACTCGTAGACATGATGACGGTCAAAGGCACGGGCCAGAATTCGACAATCCGGATAGGTGCGTGCCACATGGGCGACCAGCTCCGTCTGCTTTTCCCGCTCATCCAGCGCCGCAACAAAGAGCTTTGCCTCACCGAGGCCGGCTGCGGCCAATAGGTCGGGGCGCGTGGCATCCCCGTAATAGGTTTTCACGCCGACGCGGGCCAGATTGTCGATAACCTTTGTATCATGGTCCAGAATGACAACGCTGTGCCCGTTGGTCATCAGGAAGCGCGCCACCACCTGGCCAAACCGCCCCATACCGGCGACGACAACGGTACCCGTATCATCAATTTCATCGGCATCACGGGTTGAGCCGGATTTACTGCGGGGAGCAATGCCCTTTTCATAGATGATGAACATCAAGGGCGTCAGCAGCATGGTGATCGCAACAACAAGGGTCATGATCTTCAAGAGGTCCTGATCCAGAACGCCAAAACCGCCTGCGAACCCGAACAGGACAAAGGCAAATTCACCCGCCTGGGCCAGCCCCAGTGCAAACAGCCATTGGTCGGATTGTGGCAATCGGAAGAGCTTGCCCAGCGCAAGCAGGACCCCTGCCTTGATAAAAAGGATGCCCGCTGCGAGCCCCAGGATCATCAGCGGCTCACCGAAAAGAAGATCAAAGTCGATCCCGGCCCCGACCGCGATAAAGAACAGACCCAGCAACAAACCCTTGAACGGATCAATGTCACTTTCCAGCTCGTGGCGATACTCACTATCCGACAGGACGACGCCCGCGAGGAATGTTCCCAGCGCGGATGACAATCCAACCAGATCCATCAACAGGGCGATGCCAATCACCAGGGTCAGGGCGGCGGCGGTGAAAATCTCCCGCAGTTTTGATGCGGCGATAAACCGAAAAACCGGTCTGATCAGCGTTCGGCCCGCCAGTACAATTCCGGCAATCGCCCCCAGAACCACAATCGTCTGCAGCCAGCCCGGCAGGCTCGCAATGGCGGCGCCGCCGTGATGGCCGGCATCCTCACTGCCTGATGCAACACCGCCGATGACCAGCAAGGGCAGCAGTGCCAGCATCGGGATAACCGCAATATCCTGGGCTAGCAAAACGGAGAACGAGGCCTGACCACCCGTGCTTTTCATCCAACCCTTTTCATTCAGGGTCTGCAGCACAATCGCGGTTGATGAGAGGGCCAGTATCATGCCCAGTGCAACACCTGTCTGCCAATTGAGGCCAAACGCCAGGGCAATCCCGGAGAAGATCGCGGTTGTAACCACGACCTGCAAACCGCCCAGACCGATCAACCGGTTCCGCATGCGCCACAGCATCGCGGGCTGCAATTCAAGGCCGACCAGAAACAGCATCATGACAACGCCAAACTCGGCGAAATGCTTCACATCTTCGGTTTCAGACCCGACCAGGCCCAGGACAGGACCAATGAAAATCCCTGCAATCAGATACCCGAGGACGGACCCCAGACCCAACCGGTTTGCGATTGGAACTGCAATGACCGCTGCCAGCAGATACAAAAAGGCGTCTTGTAAGAGATCCATAATACAGCCTCTAGGGAGCGGAGATGACGGTATCGAGCGCTTCTGAGAGAAGTGCTACAGTCTCGGCCTGATCGAAATCCACCCTTTCATCGACCAGCGCTTCCAGCAGATACCTGTATTTCCTGGCATGCCCGGCCAGATCACCGCCAGTTGCCCCGCGTCCCGCCGCAAAGCACACGAATGGGGCCAGGACCCGCATGTGACAGAGCAGGAAACTGCGCCGAAAGGGCACAAGCAATTCCGGTATTTCGACGCCGTGAATACCGTCTTTAGAATAGGCCTCTCGCCCGCCGCCACAGGTCGTCGCGTTAAAAAATACTTTGCCGGTTAAGGCGTCGCCGCCGGTGCCGTAAGCAAACCCGTATTCCAGCACCAGATCCTGCCATTCCTTCAGCATTGCCGGGCTGGAATACCAATATAGGGGATGCTGAAAGATGATGACGTCGTTTTCCACCAACCTGTTCTGCTCGCGGTCAACGTCGATTTCACCATCCGGGTATTTTGCGTAGAGGTCTATGAAGGTGACCCCTTCAATGCCTTCCGCAGCCTCGGCCAGAGCAGCGTTGGCCACCGACCTGTCCAGTCTGGGATGCGCGAAGAGGATCAATACCTTTGCCATGCAAACTCTCACCAAAGGCCACATCGCGACATGCAATGCGGAGAATTGCTAGATCTAGAACGTTCGCGCCTGTCTACAAGGATTTAGGGTAATTTTGATCGTCATTCCACGGAAGCGGATTTGGCAGCAAAGCGGCGCAGTGCGTCCATATTCAGCTCCAGCATTTCACCCATCCACAAAGCATGCACCTCGTGATCGGCCACCACGTCCCCGCTTTCCGGGTGGGTGAAGACGGTCAGGCCCCGCCGGTTCAGGCCAAGCCAGGGAATTATCTCGGCAAAGACAGCGGGGTTGAAAGCCACCTGATAGGAATTGCGCGGATGCGGCCCGACAAGACGCTCATGAAACCGGCCCATCTCAATTTTTGACCCGAATTCTGCTTCAATATCGGCGCGAAGCGCCAGTGCCGTTTCTTTCGTGCTTTCATCGAAATAGACATGGGCATGCCAGCCCTCAATCTTGCTGATGGGTTCGGATCGCGCGGCCTCTATTGCATCCGCTTCTTTTGTTTCGCTCATAAAAAAACGCCCTTTCCTATTGCGATCTGTTCACTGACCTTACAGATAGGTACACTCCGCTCATCGTTACACTGTCCTGTCAGGAAAAACATCATGCAGCCATTCAACACGGTTCTTTCAATGATCGGGAACACACCGATGGTGCGCGTCCGCCATCTTGATACAGGTCCCTGCGAATTATTCCTGAAACTGGAAAGCCAGAACCCCGGTGGCTCCATCAAGGATCGCATCGCGCTGTCGATGATCGAAGCTGCTGAGAAGAACGGCGACCTGAAACCAGGCGGAACCCTGATTGAGGCAACCGCTGGCAACACCGGTTTGGGGCTGGCGCTCGTTGCGGCACAAAAAGGCTACCGCCTGATCCTGGTGATCCCCGACAAGATGAGCCTGGACAAAATCCATCATCTCAAAGCACTGGGCGTCGAAATCCACATGACGCGGTCCGATGTCGGAAAGGGTCACCCTGAATATTATCAGGACATGGCAGAGCGTCTGACCCGTGAAATCCCGGGTGCTTTCTGGGTGAACCAGTTTGCCAACCCGGCCAACCCGGTTGCCCATGTAACAACAACAGGTCCGGAAATCTGGGAACAGA
The DNA here is from genome assembly GCA_963691885.1 of Alphaproteobacteria bacterium. Taxonomy (GTDB): domain Bacteria; phylum Pseudomonadota; class Alphaproteobacteria; order UBA8366; family Aestuariispiraceae. The sequence continues at coordinate 2,661,285 of OY829843.1, read as the reverse complement.
TGGGCCATGACGTGGATGCGATTGTCTGTGGCGTCGGTTCTGGTGGCACAATCACCGGTCTTGGAAGCTACTTCAAGGACGTTCAGCCTGATCTGACCATGGTTGTGGCTGATCCTGAAGGCTCTGTTGTGGCCGAGGCGGCAAAAACCGGAATCGTATCGGACGATGTCGGTTCCTGGCTGGTCGAAGGCATTGGGGAAGATTTCATCCCGCCGAATTGCGACCTCTCCCTGATCGGCGACGGCGTCACCGTTTCAGACAAGGACGCTTTTGCCGCGGTTCGGGAATTACTGTTGAAAGAGGGGTTGTTGGGTGGTTCTTCGACCGGAACCCTGCTTGCAGGTGCTCTTGAATGGTGTCGCAAGCAAACAACGCCGAAGCGGGTTGTGACTTTTGTTTGTGACACCGGAAACAAATATCTGGCAAAGGCCTTCAACGATGCATGGCTCAGCGATAATGGCTTGGTCGAACGTCCGAGCCATGGCGACCTGCGTGACCTGATCCCGCGTCGTGCGGACCATGGCGAAACAGTATCGGTTCTTGAAGATGACCCGTTGACCGTTGTCTATGGTCGGATGCGCATGTTCGACGTCTCCCAAGTCCCGGTTTTGGGCAATGGTGGGGAGATCTGTGGAATCGTCGACGAGAGCGACATCATGATGGCCGCCAACCGCAATCCCGACACGTTCAAACGCCCGGTTTCTTCCATCATGACGAAGGACCTGGAAGTGTTGAAGCCCGACGCCAGTCAGGCAGACCTTGTGGATATTCTTGAACGGGACCGTGTTGCATTGATCGGCGACGACCATACATTCTATGGCCTGATTACCAAGATCGACCTTATTAACCATCAACGGCGCCACGCGGCACCCGCCACGGCCTGACCACGCCATCGGCGAAAACAAAGACACAATAAAAGGAAGACATAAATGGCACGCAACCGCCACGGCCTCTCAACCCGCGCCATCCATGCCGGTCAGGAACCTGATCCGACAACCGGCGCAATCATGCCGCCGATCTATGCGACCTCGACCTATGTTCAGGAAAGCCCGGGCGTCCACAAAGGCTATGAATATTCGCGCAGTCAGAACCCGACGCGGATGGCCTTTGAACGTAATGTCGCGGATTTGGAAAACGGATCCAGCGGGTATGCTTTTGCCTCCGGCCTGGCCGCAATGGGAACGATCCTGGAACTTCTTGATACCGGCGACCACGTGATTGCGATGGATGACCTGTATGGCGGCAGCTATCGCCTGTTTGAAAATGTCCGTAAACGGTCATCCGGCCTGAAATTCACATTCACCGACATCAGTGACCTGTCAAAACTTGAGGCGGCCATCACACCGGAAACCAAGATGATCTGGGTAGAAAGCCCGACCAACCCGATGCTGAAACTGGTGGATTTGAGCGGCGTTGCCAAAATCGCGAAAGAGCATGGCCTGCTGGCTGTTTGCGACAATACCTTCGCGTCACCCATTGTTCAGAACCCGCTGGACCATGGTTTTGATATGGTTCTGCATTCCGCCACCAAATACCTGAACGGCCATTCAGACATGGTCGGTGGTGTCGTTGTGCTTGCGGAAAACAGTGATCTGGAAAGCCGTATGGCCTATCTGCACAACGCGGTTGGCAGCATTCTTGGCCCCTTCGACAGTTTCCTGGCCTTGCGCGGCATGAAGACGCTCGCCCTGCGGATAGAACGGCACTGCGAAAGTGCGCTTGCAATCGCACGCCATCTGGAGGCCCATCCAAAAGTGGATCAAGTCATCTATCCAGGTCTTGAGAGCCACCCACAGCATGAAATTGCCAAACGCCAGATGAACGGTTACGGCGGCATCGTGACCGCAATCCTGAAGGGCGGGTTGGATAAATCCAGACGTTTTCTGGAAAACACCCATCTCTTTGCGCTGGCGGAAAGTCTGGGCGGTGTCGAAAGTCTGATCGAGCATCCGGCCATCATGACTCATGCGTCAATTCCACCGGAAATCCGGGCCGAGCTGGGCATCAGCGACAGTCTGGTCCGTCTGTCAGTCGGGGTCGAAAACCTCGAAGATCTGATTGACGAGCTGGATCACGCGCTCGCGCAGATCTAACCAACGGACCGAAAAGTCAAACCGGCTCGTTCGTTGCCGTTGCCTCACCGGAGGCGCGCGCCGCTGCGCGTTTGCGGTTGGCAATAACCGCAAGCACAAGGGCGGAGAGGATCGCCGCCACGACAGCCAACAACCATGCCTGAATTGAACTCGAAAGCTGCAAGGCTGCCAGATAAAGAACGAGGCAAAAGGCCAGATAATTCAGCAAAGTCACCCTGGCAGACTGGATCGTCGCGGCGGCAAAACGCGCATCAAAACTGCGCGTCAGCATCCATGTAGTTGCTAGGATGGTTGTCGGAAAAGCAAAGACAAACCCCGCGAAAGTCGGTCCAAGATGGAGGGATGCAACCGCGGCAAGGGCAACGAAGCCCCCTCCAATCGCGGCCCGCAAGACTGTCAATCGCCAGGATCTGTCGCCGCCGGTCGGGGCCGAAAAAGCATCCAGTTTCATCACAAAGGGTCTTGTCAGAACGACACAGACCACAACGAACACCAGGGCCGAAATCACGTTGACCTCAAACATGTCCAGTTCAAGGATCGCCGCACCCGCTGCCCAACCCGAAACCCCGAGGATCAGGGGCAGGACCAGACCACCAAGTCTGACAGCGGTCTGCACGTACAGCGCGATATAAAGATAAACAGCGCCGCCGCCGATAAAGCTGATCAACGCACCATGAGCCAGAAAAGCCGGTTCCTCTGTCAAGGCAAGAAAGAAGTATCCCGGCCCGGCATTCATCGGCATGGCCATCAGGATACTGGCCATAAAAGGTCCCAACCGACGTCCGATAACACTGATGCAGATCAGAACCAGCGCTGTTACGCCAGCCTTCCAGCCCAGATCGAAAAACAGCGACGCGCCGTCAGCCAGCGTCATGGGTTCGCGCCCAGTTGCGGGACAGGACATACCAGAGGAATGCCAGTATCTGCACCCCTATAAAGACGCCAAAGGACGCACGATAGGCCTCAAACCGGTAACCGCCATCCTCTGCGAGAGGGAACAGATCAATCACAGCGCCGATCCCGTATTGCACCAGAAATACAAACCCGAAGGCCAGTACATTCATCGCTGTAATGGCACGGCCCACATGGGTGATGGGAAAGTGACTGGAAATCTGGGCGTAACTGAGCACCGCCACATTGCAGATCAGACCAAAGGCGAGCCAGGGCAGAAGTGAACCCGACATCAAGTCCAGCGCAATCCCAGCCTGAACAGCGATGAACATCACCGTTCCAACCCCCATCACCGCCGTTATTGAGTAGCCACGCTTTGCGAAGAACCCTGGGGCAGCACCGATCACCACGAAACCGATCGTCATCATGGCTGCAAGACCGAACAACCCGTCTGCAACCCCCTGTCGGTCATATCCGGCAACATCGCGCATCCAGGGGCCGGCCCAGAGCCCCTGAATGGCAAGGTTTGCCCCAAGCCCGGTAAAAGTCACTGGCGCCAGCCGCCAGAAGAGGCGATCCCTGTATATACCCGCAAGGCCACGTATTTGTTCTGCAAATCCTGCCGGTTTGTCGCCTGAAACCTTTTCGGGCACGACCAGAATAATCAGTGCTGACACACAGACAGTAGCAATTGCGAGCGCTGCAAAGATACCCCGCCAATCCGTCAGCTGCAGGGCGGCTTCGAGCGGCGATGTCGCGGCCGCCGCCCCCAAACCACCAATTGCCATAAACCAACCGTTTACCAGCGGCCAGTGTTTCTTGTCGAACCATAGGGTGATCGCCTTAAAAGACGCCATCAGCCCACCCGCGACACCGAACCCGATCAGGGCACGACCGATCACCAGTTCGGACAGGCTCTCACCAATCGAGAACACAAAGGCCCCCAGCGCCGCGCCCAAGAGCACAACAGCCTGCACCCGCCGTGGGCCGAACCGATCCAGTAAAAGACCCAACGGCAACTGAAACGCTGAGAATGTCACGAAATATATTGCTGTCAAAAGCCCGAGATGCCCCGCCGTTAAACCAATTTCATCCACCAGTTGAGGGGCGATAACAGCATTGGTCGAGCGAAACAGGTAGGACAGGAAATACCCGCCTGAAAATGGCATAAAAACCGTCAGAACGGCCCGCACCACCGAAAGGCTTGCCACCCCCGGATTTGCCGTTTCCTGTACCCCCGACGTGCTCATAGAAGAACTCTTTTTTGACTATTTTTCTGAGGCTAGGCTTAGTCTGTTTAAGAAGCTGACACAATGCACGACAGACCGTTCAAGACTGAACGGCCCTGACGGCACAAATCCCACTCGGCCTGATCGCTTGCCGGTTTATGACCGTTTCGCTAAACAAGATGAGCAAACTGGCAGACTGGAACATCAATTTGACCGATCAGACAGAAAAATCACCGGCAGAGGACAAACGGCCCTTCAACGATGTCCCCGCCTTTGGGGGCGAGCTGATGCGGGCCCGGAAACAGGCGGGCCTGACGCTTGATGAGCTGGCGCGACGGTCGGGTGTATCGAAATCGATCCTTTCCCAGATTGAGCGGGATGGCACAAACCCGACAGTTGCAACGATTTGGCGAATTTGTTCCGCGCTGGATTTTGCACCCGAACGCCTGTTCCAGGAAGCAGACAGAAAAAGCGCGGGAATAGACTTTCTGGCAAGGAACGCCACACCCGAAATCAGAAGCGATGACAACTTGTGCAGCCTGCGTATCCTGGGTGCAATCGACTTGGTGAACGTTGTGCAATGGTATGTCCTGGAAGCGGAACCGGGGGGTGCCCTCACCTCCGAACCCCATGGTGAAGGCACATCGGAACACCTCACCATTCAGGAAGGCAGCTTTACCGTTGTTGCAAATGGCGTTGAAAAATCCGGAGAAGCCGGGGACACACTTCGCTATGCGACTGAAGAGGGCACGCATACCATCCGCAATACCGGCACCCGTCCCGCCCGTGCCATCATGATATGCGACCTGCAGGGCGCGGGCCGCCCCCTCTCAGCCCTTCAAAACCGCTAAAGCACCGTTTCTTTTCAGAACCCCGTCAGCACCAAGCCCTGCTTGAGACAGATGCACTGCAAAGGACGGGAAAGTACAAAACCCAATCATCAAAAACGTTCAACGCGCAAAATTCCGCCTGCTAAAACAGAGCGATATTTTCCCCATATCGTTGCAACCTCTTAAATCAAACGGTTTTTCGCCATTTTGGCGTTGCCAAATGTTCCAGTTAGGAATATCAACCTATCGTTGCTTCTGTTTTTTGTATGCGGGTAGGCATCGAAACATATGACAAATTCGATCGACAGTCATGTTGGTAGCAGGATCCGTGCGGCCAGAATCGCACGAGACATGACACAGACAGATGTTGCTTTAGCGTTGAACATCTCGTTCCAACAGGTTCAAAAATACGAAAAAGGCACAAACCGTATCAGCGCCAGCAGGTTGTGGGATATGGCCGATTTGCTTCAGGTTCCCATCGCTGATTTCTTTGACGGACTGGATACCGATGCTGCATTGGTTGTGCCGGATCTGAACAACGAGGGCCTGATCGCCGCCAGATCCATCGAAGGTATCACGGACCCCGATGTTCGCGCACGCATCGAAGATCTGATCATCGCCCTTTCCCGCCAAGCGAGGTAGACACCTCTCGCCCCTTATTCACGGGGGGTGTGTGGCCCGGGGCATTGGCCAAGTTGCGACCTGCGGTCCAACCCACTATCGTCATTTTCGATATGAAGTGACCATGGAATAATCTTGCCGTCGCAAGATTTCAGACAGATAGGGTACTTGGCAATGTTAATCGCACAAATAACCGATCTCCATATCAGACCGCGCGGTGAAAATGCCAATTTTCTCGTAAACACGAATGCGATGCTGAAAGACTGTGTTGAGGCCATTCAGCAGCTCAACCGCCACCCGGATGTGGTTCTTGCGACAGGCGACCTGACCGATGCCGGTCTGGTCAGCGAGTACGAGATGCTGCGGGAGTTGCTGGAACCGCTGGAAATGCCGGTCTATTTAATTCCGGGCAATCACGACAGTCGCACCAATATGCGAAAGTGTTTTCCAGATCATAGCTACCTACCCTCCGGCGACGGGTTCCTACACTATGTCATCGACGATTATCCGGTCACACTGATCGGCCTCGACACCGTGGTTCAGGGACACGGATATGGGGATATGTGCCCCGACCGACTGGCTTGGCTCGATCAGCAACTTGCCCGTCACAGCGACAAACCGGTCGTGATCTTCATGCATCACCCACCCTTTCCAACCGGCATCACTGGCATGGACCGGATTAACTGCAACAATGGGCCGGCCATGGCGGACATAGTGCGCCGGTATCCCAATGTTGAGCGCGTTCTCGTCGGCCATCACCACCGCCCGATACAAATCAGATGGGCAGGCACGATCGGCTCAGTCGCACCATCTTCCGCCCATCAGGTCCAACTGGACCTCACCGAAACGGACGAACATTCAAAGTTTATTATGGAACCACCTGCCTTTCATCTTCACCTGTACGAAGACGGGGTGGGCATCATCTCGCACCAGGCCTATATCGGCACCTTCGACGGGCCTCACCCATTCGGTGGCAACCCGGACTATCCTCCCAAGACCTAAACTCCAGATTGCTGGCGAACACCCGCGATTGGTCGTGGCGCAGCAGGTAAAACAAAAACAAAATATTGTTCTTACTAATCGCTTGCTATATACTCGCCTCTTTTTCGAGATACCTGATCGACGGGTTGTGGAATGGATTGGTGCCGGTTTCTGTTAAGAAATATTCAACCTTGCGGTCAAATTGCCTTCAGGGTCCCAAATTACACGGGGTATGCCATGGACTTCGATTGCTTTTTGGTCTAGCTGCTGTTTGGGCTTCCTTGAACCCGGCGCTGGCCAATGGAAACAGCAGCGACCATACCCATTCTGATGATTCATTTACTGCAAATCTGGACTTGTTCCACCAGCATCCAATCCTGGTTTCATCAGTCATCGCACTGCTGATTCTGCAGTCCGTCGCGGTCATTTTGCTGGTAAAGACGCACAATCGGCACAAAAAAACCGAACAGACACTCCGGGCCACGGAACAGAAGTTCAGGGATTTTGCGCGGTCTTCATCAGACTGGTTCTGGGAAATGGACGATCAGCTGCGCATCCAGTCTATTTCGGGTCAGTACAGATCGATTACTGGACTGGATGAGTCAGAGATAATCGGAAAACGGCGTGAAGAGCTGACCTCGGAAGATTTGATCAGTCAGGACTGGAAACAACATCTGCAGGACCTGAAAGCTCACAAGCCGGTTAGAGGTTTTGTGTATAGCAGACCCGGGCCCGACGGGGATCCGGTCTGGATCCGGACCAACGGTATCCCAATCCATGATGAGGCCGGTCGATTTCTGGGTTATCGCGGGACGGCCTCAGATATTACCGAACAGCGACGCATAGAAGCATTGCGGGACAAAGCACTTCTCGACGCACAAAGAGCCAACCAGGCGAAGTCAGAGTTTCTGGCGATGATGAGTCACGAATTGCGAACCCCACTGAACGCAATCATCGGGTTCAGCGAATTGATCCGATTGGAACAGTTCGGCCCGATTGGCAATAATGCTTACAAGGATTATGCGGAAGACATCCATGTCAGCGGAACCCACCTCCTCGAACTGATCAACGACATTCTCGATATCTCAGCGATCGAAGCCGGTAAGAGGGACACTATCCCGGAGGAAGTCGATCTCAATCAGGTACTGGAGGATTGCCGCCGCAACCTGGAGAAGGTAATTGCTCAAAAAGATCTGACCATGTCGTTCGACGTCATGGCAACGGATACACCGCTCATCGCGGACAAGCGGGCGATGTTTCAGATCCTGCTCAATCTACTATCCAACGCGACGAAATTTACGGAACGCGGTGACAAGATTGATGCAAAGGCCTCAATTCAAGGAAAAGACTGGGTTATCTCCGTTGAAGATACCGGCATCGGCATAGACAAAAAGTACCTGCCCACCATCACGCAACCGTTTCAGCAAGCACGATCCCACGCGCATGTTTCCCATACGGGCAGCGGTCTGGGGCTGGTAATCGTCGCCGCGCTTGTTCGCGCCAACGAAGGTACATTCGGAATTCAGAGTGAGAAAGGCGTCGGCTCCAAAGTGACGATCACCATTCCGGTTTCAGATCAGGCACCGTCCAAATAAGCCTCACGGCACCTATCACCGATCAAAGCGCCAGACGTTCAATAATCTTGAGGGCGCGCTGGTACTTGGTTTCGCATTCGCTGGCAGACAGTTCGTCGAGTACAGGACCTACGATGGAAACACCATAATTCGCCTGTAGGGTCCTGACCTCCCGTCTGGTTTCCAACCCATCGACGATCCAGTTCAGGTTGACCCGCATCTTTTTCTTCAGCGTGTAACCCCGTTCCATAAGGTCGTCGCGCAGGTCGGTTTCCGTTTCAACCACGATCTTGTCATAGGCCGCCTCTGTGTCGACCTTCTCCGACGAGGCCCGCACGAAGGCCTCACAGAATAGAAGGAATCCGACCTCCTTATCGCTCGCCGACCTCCAGGCACTGTCCCCCAGGCTGGTCCAGATGGATACATCCAGGCTCTCATAGATCTCGGCACATTTGGTAAAGAAAATCTTGTGGAGACGGCTGTCATTCAAGGTGAAGTTCAAGCCACCTTCCTTGAAAATATCAACAGCAGAGTATGTGCCGCACACCCGACAGGCATCACTGTCTGAAACATGCTTCTTGTAGATGTAGGAACAGGGCATGCCCGCGGACCGGTCATTCTTGCACAGCAAGTAGTGATCAGAGTGTTCCTCAACATGTTTTTGCTGAGCAATCCAGTTGAACCGATCCTGATACTGGACATGGGAACGGGGTTCGGTATTCAGCGTCCAGGTCAGTTTCTCGACGGGGCCAAAGGTCGTCCAGTTTGAGCTAACATCGATGACAACACATTTGTCCTTGCCAGGCGCAGACCGCAATCCACGTCCGACCGACTGCCCCCAAAGCACCTTCGAGAGGGTCGGTCGCATATGGACGATAATGTTGCAGGCGGGGTTGTCCCAACCCTCGGTCAGGACCCCAACGGAAACGAGCGCTTCAATATCGCCGGAATCATGATCGGTCAGAATGCGCCGTCGCTCCTTGACCGGCGTGCCAGCTGTGATGATGGCCGCCGTGATGCCAATGCTCTCCAGCCGATCCCGGGTGATTTCCGCAAGACGCACGTCTGGACAGAACCAGGCCGAGATTGGCAATGGCGTGACCTTGGCACGCTCATCCATATACGCCTGCGTCGCATAATCCAGCATCGAGGACTTGATGATCTCATCGGTCAGTTGAGAGACCGGGAACTCACCCGCGCAGACATCCAGGTCACCAAGGTTCAGGTCATGCACGAAGTGCGGTCTGTATTCGGGTCTGACCAGAATGCCCTCGTCGATCAGCTCGACAATATCGGCGCAATCAATGATCGTATCAAAAGCAAGCCCGAGCTGGTCACGCTTGTCACCGGTTCGGCGTTCAGGTGACGCGGTAAGACCCATGAAATGGGCGTCCGGTTTCCCCTCAGTCTGAAACTTGTCAATAATCCGGCGGTACCCACTGCCATTCGGCGATACGCGATGCGCTTCATCGACAATGATCAGATCTGCTTTCGGAATGGCATCATCCAGCACATCCTTCGCCCGCATGCTGGTCGACAACAAAATATCGTAATCAACAAATGCTTCGCCCTTGTCAGACACAGCCAGCGTTTTGACGCGGCGCGAGTCGCCAAGCGCACGCTGTAACTGATCAAGCAGAACCAGACGGTGACAGAGGATTACGACTTTCTTATTTGTATAGAACTGGTCGATGATCTGTTGAGCCAGAACGGTTTTTCCGGCCCCGGTCGGTGCTTTCAGGATAAACCGCTTATACGTCTCCAGAATCGTCGGGAAATCATCAATGATTTTTTGCTGCCAATTACGCAATTGCATGTTGGTGAACTTCTACCTCTGAAACCGGGGCGCGAATCAAACCCAAAGAAACACAGCAAGCACCGTTCTTGCTGCATCAGAGGTAATTTAGGTCACAACGCGCTTGTGTGAAGGGCATATCTGTCTGTGGACCATTACATCCCCAACCAATCCCGTCCAACAAAGGGGGGTTAAGTGCAGAAGATGCGACGGATGCCCTTTGATACAGACGCCGCCCGCCAGACACAACCGGACATTCTGTGAGAGGGTGAAAATTCGGGAATCAGCCGAACTTCACAATGTGGCGCTTCATCTTTTCCATATGATCGAAGTCGAGAGGGAATTGAACAATAGTGTTTCCTCCCTCATTTTTCGCGATCCGGGCCGAAATGACTTCATCCAGGCCATCGAAACTCAATTCCAGTTTCTGTCCTGCATCTGCGGCGATGGCAGGCGAAACAACCACATGAGCCGCCGTGATTTCAGACGCCTGGCCGGACCAGTTACCGCCATTCACCTGAGCGCTGACCCGAACCGATATCTTGCGCGGTTCATACATATCGTCATCAGCGTCGGAGTTCTGCATCGCCCCCAAGAAGGTACTGACCTCCTTGCTGATCGTGTCGGCCTCAGTGGCCATGCGATCTGCATTGGTATTTACATCCTGGGAACTCTGCCCCACCTCGACCGATTGCGTTTTGATCTTTTGCACGCTTTCGGAGACCCGTTCGGAACTTTGCGAGACGAAGTCAACATTGCGGGCAATCTCTTTCGTCACCGCATTCTGTTCTTCAACCGCCGCAACAATCGCCGTGATGTATTGATCGATGTCAGAGATGACCTTTCCAATACGCCCGATGGAATCGGCGGATTGGTCGGAGGCCGCCTGAATGGACTGAATTTTCAGAGAGATCTCTTCAGTGGCCCGACTGGTTTGTGACGCCAGTGATTTCACCTCATTCGCAACAACGGCGAACCCTTTGCCCGCTTCGCCAGCCCGTGCAGCTTCAATCGTCGCGTTCAATGCAAGCAAGTTGGTTTGTTCGGCAATATCGGTGATCAATTGAACCACCGCGCCGATTTCTTCGGAGATATCCTGAAGCTGCTGAACTTCCTTTTGCGATGCGAGCGAGAATTCAACTGCTTCTTTTGTAACCTCGGAAGAGCGGGTCACCTGTTTGGTAATTTCCTGAATGGATGCGACCATTTCTTCGGTGGCGGCGCTCAAGCCCTGCGCATTGACAGCAGACTTCTCTGCTTCGGCGGCAACCTCCGACGCCATTTCCTCAGAGCTGTTACTTTGCTGAAGCATATTGCCAGCCTGACCCACCATGTTTCTCGAAGAATCCAGAATTTGGGAAAAAACGGCGCCAATGGTAGATCCAAAGATACCAACCAGCTGATTGAGCTCATTTTGGCGCTGCTGCTGCTTTTTCTTAAGAACAGCCTGCTCCGCTTCCAGAGTATTGGCTCTCCGCATGTTCGCCTGGAATACGGTCATAGCCTGCGACATGTCGTTGACTTCGTCTTGATACCGGACAGATGGAATTTCTGCCTCCATATCGCCATCTGCCAGTTTGGTCATTGATTTCGTCAGGTTTGAGAGCGGGCCCGTCACACTGCGGGTCAAAACAAAAGCAAGGGCAGAACCAAGTACCAGAATGATTATCGAGAGGATGAGAATCAGGTTTTGCCCCCGTTGCTCATCTGCCAACGCTTTATTCATGGAAAATTGGGTAAAACTGGAAACCTCATCCTGAAGGCCTTCGATATGTTTATCCAGATCTTCCTGTTCATGCTCGACGGTGATCACCTTTTCCGACAGTTCTTCTGACTGCAGTGCAGCGGCGGCACCATCATCCTTGATTACCTTAAAGATCTCAAAGACATGGTGCTCATAGTCTTTGTGTTCGGTCTCAATCTTTTTCAGTTCTTCCAGAACATGTTTGAATTCTTCACGTGCCTCTTCGCTATGCGCATTTTCGATCATGCCTGCGGCCATGGTTTCAGCCTGCAGAATTTCTTCATCCGTCTTTTTTGCCAGTTCTTCAAAATGCGCGGCAACCGATTCAAAGGTCTCACCTTCGGCATGGGCTTTAACACCCTGGAACCGTAGCGCACGCTCCATCAAGATTGCCTGCTCAAGCTGGTGTACGGTTATTTTCTCAAGCATTTTTGTGAGCGGAATATCGCGCAGTGCGATATCCTCCATCTCCTGCCCGATGACATTCATCTTGTAAACGCCAACACCACCGATGGTCAGAATGAAGAGCAACAACAGGCCGACCAGGATATATATGCGCTGGCCAATTTTGAGCCTGTAAAGAACCGAACCGTTTGACATTTACTGTAATCCCTAGCCTAGCCAATCAGTTGTTTTATCTGATTGAGTAATTCTTCCTTGGAGAAGGGTTTTTCCAACACCGCGTTTGCCTTTTGCATGGCAAGCGTCAGAGCCTGGGATGCTGAAACACCGTCGCCGCCAGCCGAAATAGCCAGGACGGGTGTGTCATTTCCAAGTTCGCGGAGTTTGATGATGACTTCAGTGCCATCCAACTCGGGCATCAAAATGTCTGTCACGATCAAGTCGTAATTTGTGGATTGGGCCTTTTCCAACCCTTCCGAACCGTTAACCGCAAACTCGACATAGTAGCCCTGGATGGTGAGAATAACATCGAGAGAGTCGCGAACCCCCTTCATGTCTTCTATCAGAAGTATCTTCTTGGACATCGCCAACCTCTCCCTATTCACGGAAAATTGTGACCGTGAACTTATTATGGTTCTAATTTATACTATAATACCGTAGGGATATAGAGCAAAAATTTGCTACCTTTGTTTGCTTTACTTTCAACACTTATCGCACCACCCCATTCTTTAACCAGTCTTTGCGATATCGACAAACCCAGCCCTGTACCCTCACCCGGTGGTTTTGTAGAAAAGAACGGGTCAAAGACGGAACGCATGGTTTTCTCGTCCATTCCCACGCCAGTGTCTTGAAGACTGATACAGAAATAAATCCCCCGTTTCATCCCCAACGTGACCGCCTCTGCAGATCCAATGACCCGATAGGATACCTCCAGGGTCAGAACACCTTTCTCTTGCATCGCGTAAATCGCGTTATTCGCAAGGTTCATCATGATTTGGTAGAGATGATTCAAACGAATACTGACGACAGGATCGCTGCCTTTCGGGGGTTGTTCCAGTCGTTCAATAAAGTCGATCTGACCATGAACCAGGTTCTGTACGAAACTGGAAATGTCATTCCCCAAACCCACAGTGTTAATGTGTTCAATTTCGCTTCCAGACCTTCTGGAAAAGCGAAGCACATCTTGTGTAATGCGATCAGCGACCGCGACATTTTCAGATAGTATGTCGATGCATCGTTGTATTCTGTCAGGCTCAAGGTCGGACCAACTTCGAAGAACCTCACTCATCAGTTTTATCGGCTGCAGTGCATTTTTTATTTCATGGCTGATATTTCCCGTCATCCGGCCCAGCGCTTCCAGCTTCTGGCGTTCTTGCTCAAACCGCTGGGCCTCGCGCAAATGGGTCACATCCGACTGCACACCCATATAGGCGATCGGGTTGCGATCACCGTCAAACACCGGGGCCATTCGCAGTCGATTCCAGAACGGTGTTCCATCTTTCTTGAAATTCAGGATTTCGACATCCAGGGCCTGCAACCCTGAAAGAGACTTTCGAATTTCGTCGACCGTGCGCGCACTGGTTCCCTCCCCCTGGAGGAAACGACAGTTCCGGCCAATCACCTCGTCGCGCTCATATCCAGTTGTGTCCAGAAACGCCTGATTCACATAAATCAGTTCCATATCGCCATCCAGACGCGAAATGGTATGAGCCAGATTGCTGTGCTCTATCGACTGGATCAGGACGCTTTCAGAGATTTCCAAGCTCATGCAGCGAGCTTAAGCACATTTTAGGCTCGAAGGGAAACATCATTGGTTTCGAATATCATAATACTTACACTTGGCAGAGCCGAACCAGAGCCCTGTTCGACAGTGAATATGGTGATCGCCGCGTCTAACCGAACACCGACTGCACCACCAGATTTGGCAACCACAGGACAAGCGCCGGTATAAGCAGGCAAAGCACCAGCACGCAGCCATCAGTAATGAGGAAGGGGAAAGACCCTTTCATCACGGTCGTCACCGGAACACCTGTCGTGCCACTGACTGCAAACAGGTTCAGTCCTACTGGCGGGATAACCGCCCCCATCTCGATACAAAGCGCGAACAGGATTCCCAGATGGATCGGATCAATACCAAGCGTGATGGACACCGGATAGATCACCGGCACCACCAGCACCAGGATCGCAACACCGGTCAGGAACATAGAGAGGATCAGGAGGACGACCATCAGAAGCGCCAGGAACCAAAGCGGACTCAACCCCATTTCAGTTACCCAGAGTGCGATATCCTGTGGCCATCCCTGGTTTGCCAGCAAGAACTGGAAGATACCAACGCCGCCCAGGACGAAGAACAGGATCGCTGTCAGGTTCACCGCCCTCTGGGTTGCAACATAAGCTTCCTTGAAGAAATCGCCGTGCAGGGCGAATGCGCCGTAGAGCAGTGCATATGCACAGGCAGCCGCCCCGGATTCCGTCGGGGTCAGAACCCCACCATAAAGACCACCCAGAACAATGACCGGCATGATCAGGGCTGGGGCCGCATCAATAAAAGCCGACCAGCATTCTTTCAGCGAGAACTTGCTGGCAGGCAGGCCCAGAATGGCAGCCATGGTCAAAACAATGACGGCGTCACTGATCGCCAGCATCAGGCCCGGTGTCACACCGGCAAAGAACAATTTTACAATCGATTGTTCAGTCAGCACGCCGTACAGGATCAGTGTGATACTGGGCGGGATCAGTATGGCGATACCGCCACCCGTCGCAATCACACCCGCCGCCATCCATTTCGGATAGCCGCGCTTCAGCATTTCTGGATAGGCAACAACACCCATGGCCGCCGCCATCGCCGTACTGGACCCGGAGATGGCCCCGAACATCACGGCTGCCAGAATGGTCGCATAGGCAAAGCCACCCGGCAGCCAGCCAATCAGCGCATCGGCAAACCGAAACAGCTTTTTGATAAGGCCCGTCCGTTCCATGAGGAAGCCGGCGTAAACGAAGAACGGGATAGCCATCAACGTGTATTTGTTCACAAAGCTGAAGAACGACCGGAAGATCGCGCTTTCACTCAGCAATGGGTCATACAGGATGAATGCAACGGTAACCGCAATAAGGGCCACCGCGATGGGCGCCCCAAGTGCCAGGAGGGTGAGTAGTGCCGGTCCGATAAAACCCATGACTAGATCTCAATACCTTCTTCAACGGGTGCCCATTCGTACACTGTCTTACCGAACAATGCCCGGACATCCTGGTAGAGCTGAAAGAAGGAGACGACGGCCATAAGGACGAATGTCACCACCAGCGACAATTGGAAAGGCCAGATCACCAGTACCATCGAAAGGGTGGTCCGTTCCATCATCATGGATCGTTCCACTGTCGGAATGCCCCATACGGCGAGCGCCGAATAAAGCGCCAGACACATCGCCGTCAACAACGCGCGCACGATCATTACGGGGAGAATTTTGTCTCTGACTTCAAACGCATCCATCACAAAGGAGACGCGCAGATGCGACCGTCGGGCCTGGGTAACGGCAAAATACAGGAATACCGAGGTAACAATGCCATAGGTAACGGCATCCTGACCCCAGTCATAAACAACGCCGAACATGTAGCGCCGAAACACTTCAACAATTGCGAGTGAGGTCCCGAGGAACATCGCCAGGATAGCGAGGTTACCGATCAAATCGTCCAAAAGGAAACGGACCACTCGATAGGCCCGATCAAAAATCTTGTCCATTTCCCAACCTCGCTTAACGGATTTCGCCAACCAACCTGCGTCGACGCTGAAAGGGGAAAAAAGAAAACAGCCAGACCCTAGACACCTGCGTCTTAGGGCCTGGCCGCTTTCAATACTTCAGGAACGCTTAGCCTTTGCGATACTTAGCAAACAGCGCGTTCATATCGGTGCAATCTGTCTTCTCAAGATCGCTTGAACCCAGCGGATTGGCTGCAACAGCTGCCTTGGCTTCTTCAGCGAACTTGTCGACCCACTCATCAGCACCGCCCGGTGTGTTGGCCTTGATCCAGTCGGATGTCGCATTGCCAAGCTGCGTGGCAAGGGCACCGGCCTGATCCGTGTTCATCACATAGATACCAGGCTTGGTAGGATCTGTGGTACCGAAGCGATCGATCAGCTGCTTGTCGTTGCAGAAGTTGCCTTCTTTCGCGAGCGGAAGAACGTCTTCCTGAATAATCTTGGCAATGATTGTCTGATGCTCAGGCTTCAGCGTATCCCACCATTTGTTGGAGGCAGCGAGGTAGTAGTAGTCACCAACGATACCGTTCACACCGGCAACCGAGAAATACGGTGCCTGCTCTTTAACACGGTTCCAACCGCCAAGGCTGGTGATCAGCCCGTCGATAACACCTGTTTCCAGAGCTGGCGGTACGTCGCCAAATGCCATGGTGGTCGGGTTGGAGCCAAAGGCGCTGAGCATTGCGTTTTCAGCAGGACCCATGGAACGCATTTTCTTGTTGTCGAAATCGGACGGGCCGATCAGGCGGGCCTGTTTCGCACCAATGCCCATGTAGAAGGACATATGCGCTGTACCGAACAGTTTCACATCATGGATGTCGTCGAAACGCTTGGTCAACATTTTGTAGGTGTCGAATGAATCCATCTGGTTGATCGCACCTGGCGTGGTCAGCAGCATCGGGCCGACAACCACGTTTGCATAGGGATCAACCTGCGCGGTTTTACCGAACTGGCCCCATGCCATTTCCAGGTTGCCTTCGGTCATGGCTTCCATGGCTTCAGGGATCTTGTAGAGCGACGAAGACACAAAGATCCGAACAGAACTGCCCGGAATTTCTGCTTCAACGCGCTCTTTCAATTTTTCCATCGCAATCGCGGCTGGATGCGGAAGACCTGCCGTATCGGATGCCAAACGAATGGTCACTTCAGCCTGTGCGGCCGATACCATTATTGCGCCGGCAGTGGCCATCGCCCCGCCCAGCATTGCCAAACGCTTGCCCGTGAGACCACGGAGTGAGGTCATAAACTTAGAGATCATATGGTTGTTCTCCTCCCATATACCCTTGTCAGGGTGTTCATATCCTGGTGCAGCCCTTTGGACCCTGCGGTCGCGTGAACTGCTTATCACTTGTTAGAAGTCATTATTTGGTCGCGATAGCGTTTAAGCAACCCTTGTTGCACAAAACATTCGTCGCATTGCTGATTAAAGCGCGCCAAAACAACGATTTGAAGGATATAAGTTGGGAAGATCGATCCGAAAATGTGGCTGGGGCGCCTGGATTCGAACCAGGGATCACGATACCAAAAACCGATGCCTTACCGCTTGGCCACGCCCCATCCGTGTCAGCGCAATGTATGGATTTCGCCGCTTTTGACAAGGGTCAAATTGGCGCGGTTTGGCATTCCGTTTTCCGTACCGGAGACAGCCTTCACGTTTTCGTCAAATCAGGACCGGTATCTTGATTTCGGTCGCACAAACCCACCAGAACGGGTGGTCCAGTTGCGCGGCTGCATGCTCTGCCGCAGCAAGATCATCGAAAAGGGCAAAGCAGGTGGCCCCGCTGCCCGACATCCGCGCCAATCGACACCCTGGCAGCTCGTTGAGTGCGTAGAGAACATCTTCCACTGCCGGGGCCAGCCGGATCGCCGCATTGGTCAGGTTGTTGTCACGTTCCTCAAGAAACTGAATCAAAGCACCAACATCGTCAAACGTCGCATTGGCATCGGCCATATCAGGGGTAAAGCCACTTCGGCGCTCGCGAAAAACGGAGGGCGTGGACAATTTGATACCGGGATTGATCAAAACCATCCCTGCACGCGGCATGATGGGTGCTGCCAGCAAATCCTGACCGATGCCGGATGCATAACACGGCCGCCGGTACACACAGGCTGGCACATCAGCCCCGAGTGATTTTGCGACCTCCATGACTGTCTGGTCTGTCTCCGGCCCGTCCGGCAGTTTCCACAACCGGGCGGCCCCCAACAAAGCCGCACCAGCATCAGACGAACCTCCCCCCATGCCGGATGCCAGGGGAATCTGTTTGTGCAGATGCACCTTTGCGCCTTGCAGAACACCGGTCTCGTGACGCAGCCGTGTCAGCGCGCGAACAACCAGATTGGCATCATCAACGGGTAAATCCTCTGAGAACGGCCCGTCAATTGTCAACGAAATACCATCCGACGGTTCAACGGTGACTTCATCGCCGAACCCGCCAAACGCAATCAGTGTATCCACCAGATGATAGCCGTCATCCCTCCGACCGGTCACGTGCAGGTAGAGGTTAACCTTTACAGGTGCCAAGAGTTTCAGACTTTCCATAACCCCTCCCCCCAAGGTTATTGACGCCGTCTGCCCGTCAATTCTCGATCGATATGATCTCCGGTTCGCCTAAACCTTCACGCAGTTTTTCGCGGATTGTTTCTACAATGTTGTCTTCGGGATCCAGGTTCAGAGCGCGGTCCCACTGGAACCGGGCTTCTACTTTTCGTCCGACACGCCAATAGGCGTCACCCAGATGATCATTGATGATCGGATCTTCCGGCCGCAACTGAACAGCGCGCTCGAGATAGGCGACCGCCTCCTCAAACTCGCCAATGCGGTACAGAACCCATCCCAGACTATCGACGATATATCCGTCGCTCTGTCTCTGCTTGACCGCCGTGCGGATCATTTCCTTGGCTTCGCCGATATTGACACCCTGCTCGACCCAGGAATACCCGAGGTAATTCAGGACAAATGGATCATCGGGTTTCAGTTCAAGGGCTTTCAGGAAATCAACCTCGGCCTTCGGCCATTGCTTGGACCGTTCGTAAGCGATGCCACGATTGTAGAACAGCAACCAATGCCGTTGTTCCAGTTCTTCGCCCACGCGCCCGATGGCGCGGTTATAGACTTCGACTTCGTCTAGATATCTTTTGTCAGCACGATAGATATAACCAAGCTTGATCAGAGGGTCGGTCAGTTCTTCCCGTTCCGCACTCATCTCTTCCAGCAGGGTGATTGCCTCATCGATACGGGCAAGCTCTTCCAGATTGTCTGCAATACTGAGGCGCGCTTCCCAGTGGTAGTCGCTGTCCGGAGTGATTCTCTGCAATGTATCAATCGCTTCGGCATGACGTTTGCGACCCTCAAGGATCGAGGCCAGTAAAATATTGGGCAAGTCAAAGTCCGGGTCCAGGAAGGTCGACAGGCGCGCATAAATCAACGCCAGATCATCCGCCTGCTGCCGCACGCCGGATGCCAGATGATAAAACCCTTCGGCAATCCCCTCGCCTGGCGTCAAGAGCTCCAGCGGGGTTTCACCCGCCTCAATTTTGGCAAGATCGCTCTCCACTTGCGTAATGCCTGCATTCACCGCCAGATATCCTTGTAAAAGGGCAATCGCAGAGGCCGGGTCCCCTTTTCGCATATGAAGGCTGGCCAGGGTCCGCACCGTTGTAATCGGCGCCTCTGCCATGTCACCGCCGTCAGGGTTAATGGCCAGGATCGCCTCGTCAAAGCGGTCTGCACTGGCATAGATCAGCGCCTCATGGAGCGAACGTAGCCGGGCAAAGCCCCCGACATCACTCAATGCCGACAGACTGGTGATTGCCGCATCCACATCACCGCGCCCCGCCTCGGACCAGGCAAGGGTCAAGGGGACGGAATACCGGAAAAGACCGGAGATATCGATCTGGCTGCCCAGCCGGACCGCTTCCTGCCAATCCTCTTTGTTGATGGCATCAATCGCCAGGGTCATCAGCGCGATGGAAATAGGGCGGCCATCCTCCCCCCTGGAGAGCGCCACCGCACGGTCCAGGTTTCCCGCCCGCAAATGCGCAAAGAAGGCGTGCTGGCGCAGAACCGGATCGTCGGGACGTTCTTCTATCACCCTATCCAGCAGGTCAGCGGCACTTGCAAAGTCGCTCTCACGCTCGGCGAACCGACCCGCCAGATACGACCCATAACGCCCGGTTGTCTCAAACTCTTCAGTCGCCGCAGCGGCTGGTCCGCCCGCCATACCGGCCAGAAGTGCTGCGATAACCGCGCTGCCAATCAAAGAATTCCGTAACGTTTCCGATCCAAACATCAATTCCACAGACCCTCAATTCCCAATTCATACCGTGAAGCATAGGCAGAAGAAATCACCCTCCACAACAAAAGAGCGACTATTGACACATTTTTATATATAGGGGGTATTGAGGTTTATATATAGGGGGTATTGAGGCCGTGTCATCGCATGCGTCGAATTTGCGCGCGCAAATTACGCCTGCTGACCATTCCGGATCGGTTCGTATACCCGCTACATATTCGGATAACTGGGCCCGCCACCGCCCTCAGGGGTAACCCATTTAATGTTTTGGGTCGGGTCCTTGATATCGCAGGTTTTACAATGCACGCAGTTTTGGGCGTTGATCTGCAGGCGTGGCTCTGACCCGTCCTCCTCGGCAACGATCTCGTAAACACCTGCCGGGCAATACCGCTGTTCCGGTGCGTCATAATGTTCCAGATTGATCGAAATCGGGATGTTCTGATCTTTCAGCGTCAGATGGGCCGGCTGATCTTCCTCATGATAGGTGTTGGAGAAGGCGACATTGGTCAGGCGGTCAAAGCTGATCACGCCATCAGGTTTGGGATACTCTATCGGCTTGCACTGACCTTTCGGCTTCAGCGACTCATGATCCGGTCCGTGATGCTTGAACGTCCATGGCGCACTGCCCTGAAACACATAAGTATCGATCGCCGAATAAATAAGCCCGGCCAGGAACCCATGCTTGAAAGATGGCCGGATATTGCGAACCTTATAAAGCTCCTGCCACAGCCATGTGTCCTGCAGGCGCTCGGTATAGCCGGTGATTTCACGGGCTTCCTCACCCTCCCCGGTCAATGCATCGAAAACGGCTTCGGCAGCCGTCATGCCCGATTTCATCGCAAGATGGGTGCCCTTGATCTTTGGCACATTCAGGAAACCGGCTTCACAACCGACCAGCATGCCGCCCGGGAAGGTCAGTTTCGGGATCGACTGAAAACCGCCTTCGTTCAACGCACGCGCGCCATAGGACACGCGTCGACCACCTTCGAACACCGACGCAATCGAGGGGTGGTGTTTAAAGCGCTGAAACTCCTGATAGGGCGAGAAATAGGGGTTCTGATAGTCAAGGCCGACAACAAAACCGACCGCGACCTGATTGCCACTCAGGTGGTACAGGAACGAACCACCATATGTCTTGTGATCAAGCGGCCACCCGGTTGTATGGATAATACGGCCCGGCTCTGACTTTTCCGGGTCGATATCCCAAAGTTCCTTGATCCCGATGGCATAGGTCTGGACATCGGAATTTTCGCGCAGTCCAAAACGCTCCATCAATTCCTTGCCGAGCGAGCCCCGACAGCCCTCTGCAAAAATGGTTTGCCGGGCATGCAGCTCCATTCCGACCTGATGGTTGGGGCCGGGCTTGCCGTCTTTCTGAATGCCCATATCCCCGGTCGCAATGCCTTTGACCGAACCATCTTCATGAAAAAGAACCTCTGCGGCGGCAAAACCGGGGTAAATTTCAACGCCCATAGCCTCGGCCTGTTCGCCGAGCCAGCGGGCGAAGTTGCCCAGGCTAATGATATAATTGCCCTCATTATGCATCTGCGGCGGCGTGGGCAGGCTGATATGATTGACCGGTGTCAGATACATGAACGTGTCTTCGCGGGCCGGTGTATCCAGAGGTGCGCCAAGATCTTTCCAGTTTGGCAGCAACTCATCCAGCGCACGGGTTTCAAGGACAGCACCCGAGAGGATATGCGCCCCGATTTCGGCCCCTTTTTCGATGACACAGACGCTGAGATCCTGGCCACTTTCCGCACCCAGTTGCTTCACACGTATGGCCGCTGACAGGCCCGAAGGACCGCCACCCACGACCAACACGTCATATTCCATCGATTCCCGTTCAACAGCCTCGGTCACGTCTTTTCTCCTTGACCCACAACCCTTTTCAACCCGGCTAATGCCAACTGTCACACCAATTCAGTTCACCTGTCGCCCCCACGGCAAAGTGCTAGACATTCCTTAGCATTCTTGCAAGATGACAATACCATGACATCGCATGATAATTCACCTTCTGGCCCTGCGGCAGGCGCAGATTTGACGCACGACGAGTTGCAGGCGGCGCTTACCTTGCAGATTGCATTTGGCGCCGATGAAGCGATCACCGAAACCACGATTGATCGGCTTGCCAAAAAGCTCGCCGCAGACCCTTCGAACGCGGGGGACACCGCCTCCCGCACTGTCGCGGCACCGACAACAGACACACCGCGACAACGACCGTCCACCGACCCGCGCGCAGCACAGGCGCCGTTGGGCACGGACGAGGCGGTCAAGCAAGCCAAAGCACTGGCAAGTGCGGCGCTGGATCTCGATGCATTAAAGACTGCGCTGGAAAGTTTCGACGGATGCAGTTTGACGAAAACAGCAGAAAACCTGGTTTTCGAAGATGGCAATCGTCAGGCGAAGCTGATGCTGATTGGCGATGTTCCGGGGGCAGAAGAGGATCAGGGTGGAAAACCCTTCATGGGGCCGAATGGCGCCTTGCTCGACAAGATGCTCGCGGCAATCGACCTTAGCCGTGATTCCCTCTACGCCACCAATATGATTTATTGGCGGCCGCCCGGGAACCGGAGCGCGACAGAAGGTGAGGTCGCGATCTGCATGCCGTTCCTTCAACGGCAGATTCAGCTGGTGGCACCGAAAATCATCCTGCTTGTCGGGGCGCGTCCGACCAAGGCATTGCTCGCAAAGCCAGAGAGCCTCGGAAAACTGCGGGGACGCTGGGAAACCCTGTCCCTGACCGACGCGGGTTTGGAAATCCACGCCATGCCCTTCCTGCATCCAGGATATCTTCGTCGAAACCCGGATCAGAAGCAAAACGCCTGGAAAGATCTTTTGACCCTGAAACGCAAATGCGCGGAATTGGGACTCAAAACCTGAAAACCTCCCCCATTATTCCCAAAACAAGGTCAAGTTCGCTGTCATGTCTCGACCTTTCAGGAATCTCGACTATATTAAGTCCCCTGTTTGGGGAGTTTCGGGGCGCGATTGTGGGCAGAACTGCTGTCGCACCAGGTTCTGGTTCTTAAGGGGCGGGATGATTAAATTCCAAAAAAGCGCGGCTTTTCTGGCGTTTGGCCTTGGCCTGACGGGTCTTTTGGCCACGTCTTTCAGTCATGCGCAAACCGTCACCGATGGCGTTGCAGCGGGACAAGTGACGGGCGTCGAAGCCCGCCCGACGGAAACCGCATCCCTGTATCCCGGCATCCCGGAGCCCAGCTGGGGTCCTGAACGCACAGAAAATGCCCGCACTGCATTGCCTCAACCCTTGAGCGAAGCAGATGCGGATCTCTACCGCCAGATCTTTGAAATACAGAAGGATGGCGACTGGAAAGCGTCGGCCAAACTGATTGAGCAGCTGGATAACCGGATGCTGATGGGACATGTCACGTACCAGCGCCTAATGCATCCGACCAAATATCGGTCCAAATACACCGAGTTGAAGAACTGGATGGACCAATATGCTGACCATCCGGATGCAACCCGTGTCTACAAACTGGCGTTGAAAAGGCGACCGGCAAATTACAAATACCCGGCCAAGGTTCGCCCGGCGGTCCCCTCTGAACTGGTGTATTCAGACACGGGGCGCGCTGCCACCAAGAAACCAAAGGCCAAAATCAACCGTTCTTCCGCGCAGCGGGCGCAGATCCGCAAGCATCAGAGGCAAATAAAACGCTGGGTGCAGCGCGGGTCGGTGACGAAATCGCTGGATTACCTGCACTCAAAATCCCTGAAACGGCTCTTCGATCCGGTCAGTTACAGCCAGAGCATGGGTGTCATTGCCCGGGGTTATTTCCGATATCACAAAGACCAGGAAGCCATCGAAATGGCCCGCAAGGCCGTTGCGGCGCACCCCGAAGGTGCCTCAAATGCGGCCTGGTGGGGCGGGTTGGCCGCATTCAGGATGGGAAATCTCGAAACGGCAGCCTCTCTCTTTTCAGCCCTGGCCGACATGCCATATGCAGAAGACGGGGACCGGGCCGCCGGTGCTTTCTGGGCATCACGCTCTTACTTGATCGGAGGTCAGCCAGCCAAGGTCAATCCGATGCTGCAAAAAGCGGCTGTGGCCCAGCGCAGCTTCTATGGCCTTCTCGCGATTGGTGCGCTGGGACAAACCCCGGGTTTTGACTGGGACCTTCGCCCCCTTTCGGAAGATCAGACCGATATCCTGCGCCGCATCCCGGCAGCGACACGTGCCATGGCCCTGATCCAGTCGGGCAACACCACCGCCGCTGAAGCGGAACTGAAACGCCTTGTTGAGGCGCTGCCCCTGGAACTGGCTGAAATTCTGTTGGCAATGGCGGATCAGGCAGGGCTCGCCGATCTTGCCTATCGCGTTGGTGCGTCGCTGGAAAGACGGTTTGACCTGACGCTGGACGCAGCACTCTACCCGACACCGGGTTTTGAGCCGCGCGGCGGTTTCACCATCGACCGGGCCCTGATTTTCGCCCTGATCCGCCAGGAATCCCGCTTCAGGCCCACAGCTAAAAGCCGTGCCGGTGCACGCGGCCTGATGCAGGTAATGCCCGCCACAGCCGGATTTGTTGAAAAGAAACGGTTCCGGGGCCGCGGACGGGACGCTCTGCTCGATCCATCCTACAATATGCATGTCGGGCAAAAATACGTTCAAATGCTGATGGATGACAAAACTGTCGGCCAGAACCTGTTCTACACATTGGCGGCCTATAATGGCGGTCCTGGCAATCTTTCAAAATGGCGTAAAAAGGTGGATTACAAAGGTGACCCCTTGCTGTTCATTGAATCAATCCCATCTCGAGAGACACGCAACTATGTTGAACATGTGCTGTCCAACCTTTGGGTCTATCGACATCGGATGCAGCAGCGTGCACCCACTTTGCATGCATTGCTGGCCGGGAACTGGCCCGTCTATATCAGCCTGGATCAGCACTAAACCGCTCTGACCTTTTCAGGACGCTGATATGCCTATTGATGAAACCCGTGAATTCCTGCCTGTCCAGATTGCCGTTCTGACCGTGTCTGACACACGCACGCTTGCCGATGACCGATCTGGCGACACACTGGTGTCACGGCTGGAGGCGGCTGGCCACAAACTGGCAGAGCGCACAATCGTCAAAGATGATGTCCCGACATTGGTCAACACGCTCAACACCTGGATCGACCGTCCGGATATTGACTGCATCATCACAACCGGCGGCACCGGGGTCACCGGCCGGGATGTGACACCGGAGGCGTTTGATCAGGTCTGTGAGAAAGAAATACCAGGCTTTGGCGAGTTGTTCCGCTGGATCAGTTTTCAGAAAATCGGCACATCCACGATCCAGAGCCGCGCGACCGCAGGCGTTGCACGCGGCACCTATCTGTTCGCCCTGCCAGGATCGACCGGGGCCTGCAAAGATGGCTGGGATGAGATCCTGCTTACCCAATTGGACAGCCGGTTTCGTCCCTGTAATTTTGTCGAACTGATGCCGCGTCTAAGAGAACACGAAGAATAAATTGTTCTATTTTTGTTCTTTTACCTGGTAAACTCTGTCCCTGTCTGGCACTTTGTCTCTTAAAGGAGACGAGCGATGCCATCTGTTCAATTATCCAACCCCGATTTGAATGATCGTGTTCATCGTGGACGTGGGGCCACAACCAATCGCGTCGGGCGGTTTGAAGCGTTTGACCGGGAAAGGACGGATGACGGCTGGTCCCTTCCCAAGACAGGCAGGGAGATGGGCGACGCCCCGGAACCGGCGAGGGTTGGTACGGAGCTGATCCGCGACACGTCCAGATCCGTCATTGCGCGAAACACCTCTCCCGACGTGCCGTTTGACCGCTCCATCAATCCCTATCGTGGTTGCGAACACGGCTGCGTTTATTGCTTCGCACGACCGACGCATGCCTATCTGGGATATTCCGCCGGTGTTGATTTCGAGACCAAGCTTCTCTACAAGCCGGACGCGGCGGAAATTCTGCGTCATGAACTGGCAAAACCTTCCTACAAAGTAGCCCCCATCGCGATGGGGACGAACACCGACCCGTATCAACCGGTGGAGCGCAAACTGCGCATCACGCGCGCCATTCTGGAGGTGCTCTCAAAACACAATCATCCGGTCACGATAGTGACCAAAGGGGCCGGGATTACACGGGATCTGGACATTCTGGCCCCCATGGCCGCAAAGGGCCTTGCCGCTGTCAGTGTCTCGGTGACCAGCCTTGATCATCGACTGTCAAACACATTGGAGCCGCGGGCATCCACACTCAAACGACGGCTGGATGCCATCCGCATTCTCAGCGCTGCAGGCATACCAACAGGTGTCAATCTGGCACCGGTCATCCCCGGTCTGACGGATATGGAAATGGAAAGGATCATGACCGCCGCCGCCAAAGCGGGGGCAAGGCGGGCGGGCTATATCCTGTTGCGCCTGCCAGGTGAAACCGCCGATCTTTTCACCGAATGGCTGGCCCATCACAAACCGGACCGCGCCGGTCGCGTTCTTTCCCTGGTTCAGCAGACACGCGGCGGCAGGCGCAATGACCCCCGATTTGGATCTCGGATGGTCGGATCCGGGCCCGTCGCCGATATGATCGCCCAGCGGTTCAAACTCACCCGAAAGAAACTCGGGCTGGATCAACCGCGATCTGTTTTGAACACGGATTTATTCTCGGTTCCGGGCGCGGCGTCACAAATGGGTCTTTTCGATTGAACCTGTTCTGAACACCGGTCTGGCGCCGCTTTGCACTGGCGCGCGGATCACCTTAGGGTAATCAGGAGTCTCTACTTCGATCCCCCGTGACAAGGTGACTGAGGCCCAATGGAACACGCCGCAGACCTGACTGGCATCGCCATCGTTGCCGTTGCCGCAACCCTTTGCGGGATATTGCTCGTGCGGCTGCGACAACCGGCCATTGTCGGGTATATCGTGGCCGGGGTTATCCTGGGGCCCTCCGGTTTGGAGCTGGTTCAAAACAGAGAGGCCGTTGCCTTCCTGGCGGAATTGGGCGTCATCCTGCTGCTCTATTTCATCGGGATGGAACTGTCTTTGCGCAGCTTCCGGCACATCTGGCGGGTTGCCGTGGTAACGACGGTGGCGCAAATCGCACTTAGCCTGGGCGTCACCTTTTCCGTGGCCCATTTCTTTCATTGGCCAACATCCCACGCGGTCTTGTTCGGGTTCTGCCTTGCGCTCAGCTCCACCGCCGTCGCGGTCAAAGTCCTGGACGACATCGGTGCCCTGCGTCAGAAAGCGGGCCGGATTGCCGTTGGTATTCTGATCGCCCAGGACTTGGCCGTTGCACCGATGCTGATCTTTGTGACCTCATTCGCAGGCGACGGTTTCTCGTATTTTGTCTTCATTGAGGTCGCCGCCTCCATCGGCCTGCTCCTGGGTGTGATCCTCTTTATGACCCGGCGTCAGCGCATCAACCTGCCCTTTCACGGCATCCTGGAATCCAGGCGTGAAATCAGCACGATGGGGTCCATCGCGCTCTGCTTCGGGGCGGCGACACTGGCTGGATTGCTGGGCATGTCGCCAGCCTTTGGTGCATTTCTGGCTGGTTTGATCGTCGGCAACTCGGCACAGCGACAGGCGCTGCACGAGAATGCGGAACCGGTTCAGGCGGTTTTGCTGATGGTTTTCTTCCTCTCGGTCGGCCTCTTGATCGATATCGGCTTCCTGTTCGACAATCTGGGCATCGTCCTGATTATCCTGGCCTTCGTCACGATCTTCAAAACCGTCCTGAACATAACCGTGTTACGCCTTCAGGGTGTTGATTTTCAGAACGCCTTCCTGGCCAGTGTTGTGATCGGTCAGTTGGGCGAGTTCTCCTTCGTTCTGGCAGGTGCTGCCTCCAGTGCAGAGGTGATAAACAGCGATGTCAGCCGATTGATCATCTCGGTGGCCGTGCTCTCCCTGATGACCAGCCCGATCCTGGTCGATCTCGCGAGGCGACTGGCCAGCCGGAACCT
This sequence comes from Alphaproteobacteria bacterium, assembly GCA_963691885.1. Taxonomy (GTDB): domain Bacteria; phylum Pseudomonadota; class Alphaproteobacteria; order UBA8366; family Aestuariispiraceae. The sequence continues at coordinate 2,633,143 of OY829843.1, read as the reverse complement.
GCGGGACGACATGTCGATCAGCCGGATCTTCGGCCTTCTTTACCGCAAGGAATGGCGCTTAACCCAGGCAACCAGCCTCTGGCTGTGGGTCCTCTCGCGCGACGGTTTCCGAAAGACTGCACATTTCACCCGGAACTGGAGCCTCTCGCTTCAAGGGCGTCGGGAAGCCCTGAAGCTCGCCAGAGACGCTTCGGAACGGGCAAAGGCACGGGCGAATGAGGGTTTGACCAGTGATCAACCAAAAACCACAGACGAGAAACCGGTCCAGACGGATGCTTTGATGGATGAGAGCCCGTCGGGTGGCGGCAGTATGAAACAGCCACCCCGGTTCAAAGGCCTGAGGCCAGACAAAAAGAAAACAGACACCTGATCCATGCCTGACTTTCAACTTGAGCAGAAATGGGGTGCCGGGGTCGCCGGTATTGACGAGGTCGGGCGCGGACCCTGGGCCGGACCGGTTCTGGCCTGCGCCGTGATTCTCGATCAAAGCAGTTTGCCGGAAGACTTACTCGAAGGGTTGGACGATTCAAAGAAACTAACGGCAAAAGAGCGTGACATTATTTTTGAGCCCCTTACCAAATCGGTAGACCACTCAATCGGCATTGCATCTGTTGAAGAGGTGGACGCCCTGAACATCCTGCAAGCCAGTCTGCTGGCGATGCGACGGGCCGTTGCCGCTTTGCCAACAAAACCCCGTGCCGCCCTGGTCGACGGTAATCGCGATCCGGACCTCGGTATTCCAACAGAGCTTGTCGTCAAAGGCGACAGTCGCTCTTTGAGCATTGCCGCTGCCTCCGTCATCGCCAAGGTGACCCGGGATAGAATGATGGCAGATCTCGCCCGGGAATTTCCGGGATATGGGTGGGAGAAGAACGCCGGATATGGAACAGCCCAGCACCAATCCGGCATCAAAGAATTTGGGATAACGCCACACCATCGGCGTAGTTTTAAACCCATCGCCAAAATTCTGGAAGAAAACCCAAACCATATCTGGGGAATCTGCAAGTAAAAGACTCTATATTTAGAGTAAATCTGATTATTTATTTTCTTTTATTGACGTAGAATCCGCGCTGAATCATGATTCAGGCAAATAGTACAGATGTATTATTGTTTTTTATTGAGGATACTATGTCAAAACTGCCCTTGAATTCATTTGTCGAAGGCGATTGCATCGAATTGATGCGGTCCTGGCCTGAAGCCTCGGTCGATCTAATCTTTGCCGACCCCCCCTATAACCTGCAGCTCGGTGGCGACTTGCACCGTCCCAACAACTCCCGCGTTAATGGTGTCGAGGAAGAATGGGACCGGTTCGATGATTTTGCGACCTATGACCGATTTACCTTCGACTGGTTGAGCGCGGCGCGACGCCTCCTGAAACCCAACGGCACGCTCTGGGTGATCGGCAGCTATCACAACATTTTCCGGGTTGGAAAATCGCTTCAGGATATCGGTTACTGGATCTTAAATGATGTGGTCTGGGTAAAGACGAACCCGATGCCGAATTTTCGCGGCATGCGGTTCACCAACGCTCATGAAACCATGATCTGGTGCTCAAAATCCGAAAACAGCAAATACACATTCAACTACGATACAATGAAGGCCCTGAATGATGACCTTCAGATGCGCTCAGACTGGACCATGCCGATTTGCAGTGGCGGGGAACGACTGAAAGACGCTGAAGGCAACAAGGCCCACCCGACCCAGAAACCGGAGGCGCTGTTACACCGTGTCATCATGGCATCCAGCAATGCCGGCGATGTTGTCCTTGATCCGTTCTCCGGCACAGGCACAACTGCCGCCGTGGCGAAGAAACTGGGGCGCCGTTATATCGGTATTGAGCGGGAACAAAGCTATCTGAAAGTCTCCCGAAAGCGTCTCGCCCAGACACCAGAGGCTGGGGACACCGATGTGATTTCGCCGACACCTTCGAAGCGCAAGGAACCCCGCATCCCCTTTGGCGTGCTGGTCGAACGCGGATTGCTGAACCCGGGTGAGGTTCTGGAAAGCCCCTGCAAGCGTTTTACCGCAAAGGTCCGCGCCGATGGCACGATCATATCCTCCGACCACCGGGGATCGATCCATCAGGTCGGCGCCGCTGTTCAAGGCGCCCCCAGCTGCAACGGCTGGACCTATTGGCAGCTCAAAACCCAAAGCCGCAAGAAAGTGCCGCTAGACGTGCTCCGCCAGAAACTGCGTGCCGAAGGCGAAGGCTCCCAGGGTCTCGGCGCTTAACGCTACACAGATTGGAAAGAGAAAGACCCGCAGGCGACTGCCTGCGGGTCAGCTTGTTTTAGGGATACACTGTTCTTCTACAAGGTCCCTTTGCCCATCTCACGAGCAATATGATCGGCCTGACGGATAGCCAGAGCGACAATGGTTAATGTCGGATTCTCAGCCGCACCGGTCGTAAACTGGCTTCCATCCGAAATGAACAGATTGTTGATGTCATGGGTTTGGCCCCATTTGTTCACCACACCATCCCTCGGACTTTCTGACATCCGGTTTGTGCCCAGGTTATGGGTCGACGGGTAAGGTGGCGTCGGGAAGACCCGTGTCGCACCAACCGCTTCATAAACCGCCATGCCTTGTTTATAGGCATGATTGCGCATGGCAATGTCATTGGGATGATCATCGAAATGAACATTGGGTGTTGCCAGGCCAAACTGGTCCTTTACGTCGTGGTTCAAGGTGATGCGGTTGGTTTCCTGAGGCATGTCCTCACCCACGATCCACATGCCAGCCATGTTCTCATAACTGTCCAGCGCGGTTGTAAACTCCCGCCCCCAACCACCCGGATCCAGGAAGGCGGCCATGAACGGCAATCCAAGGGCCAGAGTTTCCAGCTCGTAACCACCCACAAAACCGCGGGAAGGATCGTGCCGGGACTCGTCGGTAATAATCCCTGCCATGGTCGTGCCGCGCCACATCTTTACGGGCTTATCAAAGACGGCGTAAACCGAACCCGTCATATGGCGCATGTAGTTTCGGCCGACCTGACCAGATGAATTGGCAAGGCCGTCCGGGAACATGGAAGAGGCAGAGTTCAGAAGCATTCGCGGGCTCTCAATGGAATTGCCCGCAACGCAGACCAGCCGGGCACTTTGACGCTGCTCCTTGCCATCAGCATCTGAATAGACGACGCCGGTAACCTTCCCAGTCGCGTCATGCTCTATGCGCAAGACGTGACAGCGTTCACGAACCTCCAGGTTGCCGGTCGCCTCGCCCCGAGGGATATCGGTATAGGCGGCAGACCATTTGGCCCCCCATTTACATCCCTGAAAACAAAAGCCTGTCTGTTGGCACGCGAGCCTGTCATCGCCCTCTGCAGAGTTTATCGCCATTCGACCTGTATGAACGTCGGTATAGCCGAGCTTTTTGGCGCCAGCCTCAAAAACCTTGTAATTGTTGTTACCCGGTAAGCCAGCACGCCCGCCTGTGCGCGTTACGCCCAGCTTGTTTTCGGCTTTTTCATACCAGGGCGCCATTTCGGCGCCGTCGATCGGCCAATCCAACAAGTTGGCACCACCAACGTTGCCATAGGTCGTCTTTGCCTTCCATTCATGGTCCTGAAAACGAAGCGATGCCCCTGCCCAGTGAGTGGTCGTGCCTCCGACTGCTTTCACGATCCAGGCTGGTAAGCCTGAGAAGTCCTTCGACACCCGCCAGTCACCGCTGGTGGATCTCGGGTCCAGCCAGGCAAGCTGGCCAAAGCTCTCCCACTCATCATTGATATAGTCTTCAGGCAAGTACCGACCGCCCGCTTCCAGGGCCACAACGCTGACGCCCTTTTGTGCCAATTCGTTGGCTAGGACACCGCCGCCAGCGCCAGTTCCGATTACGACAACGACACCGTCATCACTAAGGTCAAATGGTGCACTCATGATCTGTCCCCTTAAATCCAGTTGATGTCGTCAAAGCCATGATTGATGTAGCCACCTTTCGAGAAGCTCTCACCCTCATAGCCAAACAGTGGCCACACGGCCTTCTGGTTATAGAGGCCCGTCACAAGGCCACCGCGGACAGTTTGAAAGAAACCGCTTTGTTCCATACCGCGCAGGATATCGACCCGGTCGCGTTCCCAACCCACGTCCAGATAACTGGCATGTCCCTTTCCTTGCGCAGCAGCATCAAGTGCCGAGATACCCACCTCGACCATGGCGGCATTGTCAGCGGTGTCATAACCCTTGACGGCGGCAGCATAAAATGAGTCCGCGACGTGATCATGTGGATAGATATCCCGCGCCATTTGAATCAGGGTCGCCATGGTCGTTGGCTTCAGATGGACAACTTCCATGGCCCAGACGGCGTCACTGGCTGCCACGAATGACCCACCAATAACGAAACTCGCCCCAACCGCAGCGCTGCGTTTTAACAAAGCCCTGCGAGTCAGAACTGTGCGATCCAGTTTTTCTGACATTTTCATTTCCTCCTGTTTTGTTTTTTCATTTTTGTTGTTTTTATTGGTAGTGGCCGTGCCTTTGCAGGACCTCAATCTGATAGCCATCCGGGTCCTGGACAAAAAAGAACTTGGCGATCAGTGCGCCTTCATCCTCAAATTCAACCAATTTTCGGGGGGCATAGCCGGCCGCTTCAAACCGCTTGTGTTCGGAATCGATATCATCCACGACAAAGGCCACATGCCCATAGCCGCTGCCATGGGTGTAGTCTTCCGTTTGGTCTTTATTAATAGTCAGTTCAATTTCCTGGTCTGACCCTTCGCCACGCAAGTAAACCAGCGTGAAACTGTCAAAATCCAGGCGACTGGAAACCTCCATCCCGAAGGCTTCGTTGTAGAATTCCACTGATCGCGCCTCATCTAGGACACGGATCATGGAATGTATGAGTTTCGCCATCCCTGCACCTTCCCTTGCTGTCCGTTGGTCGAACAGGATCGCAGGGTAATCACAGGGTCGGGTAGTAGATGTGTACTACATGCGTTTTATTCAGCGGCCACCAAATCCGGCTGTTTGGCGATCTGCTCCGTCCGGATCAAACAGGCACATCTGAGAAGTGACGTGAAATTCTTTGCTTCGCCCCGCAGGGTCAAAACCTCAGTATGCAGCTTGGAAATAAACGCCGGTGTTGAGAGCCCTTCCCCCGCCGCAATATCGTCCAAAATGGCCCAGAAAGCCTGCTCAAGCCGAATGCTGGTGCTTTGACCATTCAGACGCAAACGACGTGTTTCCGATGTATAACGCTGCGGATACTGGCCCGCAAAAATCTGACACATAATAGCCCCTCCTGAATGTGATCCGCTTGGACGCGGATTCTACAATGCTTACGAGGATACCAAATTTACCTCCGTTCTCAAAACGGGAAATCAGCGTGGTCAGTCACTCATGCCTTTTTCGTGAAAGACAAAGCCCAGGATGTTCATCAGCAATTGAGCGGCCAGAAAGGCGGTTGAGCCGGTATGGTCATAGTCGGGGGCGACCTCCACCAGGTCCATCCCGACGATTTCGCCACGTTTGGACAGGCCCTGCATGATCTCCAGCACCTCATAATAGAGGAACCCGCCATGGCTCGGCGTACCGGTCCCGGGCGCAATGGAAGGGTCGAAACCGTCGATATCGATGGTCAGGTAATAGCGCGCCCCTTCCGGGACCAGATCCACGACACCATCGCGGCCCAGCCGCCGAACGTCCCGGACAGACAGGATGGTAGAGCCGGCCGCCCGTGCGGCGTTGTAGTCATCGCGGTTTGAAGAGGACACATTGCGGATCCCCAATTGAGTGAACCCGGTCACATGGGTCATCTCGGACGCTCGCCGCAACGGATTGCCATGTCCGTATCTGACACCATGGCGTTCATCCACAAAATCCAGATGCGCGTCCACATGGATGATATGGACCGGCTCCTGATCATCAAAGGCCTGAATACAGGGAATATGGACGGAGTGATCGCCGCCCAGCACAACGGGAATGGCACCCGATTTCAGGATCTTGCGCACACCAAACTCAATATTGGCGTGGCTCTTGATCGTGTCCGTATGGATCATGTCGGCGTCCCCAATATCGACCACCGTTACTTTGTCGGCTGGCATATAGGTGACGTCATCTTCAAAATCATAGGCGCCGCCATGCCCGAAGGAGAAAAGCGTCGATGCCTCCCGGATGGAACGCGGGCCAAACCGTGCGCCGGATCGATACTGCGTTCCCATATCAAAAGGTGCGCCCAGAATGGCGACATCCGCCTCAATCGCGTCCCAGTCGAGACAGGCCTGTTGTTTTCCAAAGGTGCAGTGACCAACGAAGGGCAGGTTCAGGCGACCTGAATCATAAGAATTTTTCGACACGCAATCCCCCAATTAAACGCGACATGAAAACTGATAGGACTCTAGGCCATCACCAGTCGACCGCCAACCGCTTATGCACCGGGCCAGGTGTCGCTCAACCGGTATCCTTGCGGCCATGGGTCATCGGGGTCGAGGGTGAGGGTTGCGCGCCCTGTGATGTAACCGCGACCGGTGACCGCGGGTTGAATGGCGGTGATCCTGCCGATTTCAGTTTCGCCCAGGATTTCGCCGGTAAAGCGGGAGCCTATGATGGAAATCGCCGTGAAACGATCGCCAACCTGCATTTCCCCCTTGGCATAACGCAGGGCCATTCGGGCGGACAAACCGGTTCCAGTCGGCGACCTGTCGAGTTTGCCCGGTTCAATGGCGACCGTATTGCGCGCTTCTGGCCCGTTTTCACCGCTAACCACCGGGCCCATAAACTGACAGAAGGAAATATGCGACCATTCCGGATGCAAGGGATGATCAAAACCGATCTGCTCTGTTGCCGCCGCTGTCAGGCGCGCGCCCATCTGTGCCAGGTCCGCCGCTTCAGAAGGGTCGAGGCTGAACCCGAGTGCACCAGCATCAACCATCACAAAACTGTCCCCACCAAAGGCGGTATCAACCGTCAGCGTGCCAAGCCCCTCCACCTCCAGAGCCGCATCCAGATGCTGTGCAAAACTTGGCATATTCTGAAGCGTGACCGCGGTTACCTTGCCCCCCTGGCATTCTGCCCGGATCCGGACCAACCCCCCCGGTGCTTCCATCACGAATTCCGTTACAGGTTCCAGCATGTGAACAAGCCCGGTTTGAAGTACCACAGTTGCCACACAGATTGTGTTGGAGCCGGACATCAGAGGGGTGTGGATCGGCTCCATAATAATGTAGCCGATTACCGCTTCAGGCGATTTTGGCGGGATCAAAAGGTTCACGTGGCGAAAAACCCCGCCCCGCGGCTCGTTCAGCACGAAATTTCGTAACCTCTGGTCCCGGGCGATCGATCTGGATTGTTCTGCCAGACTATCCCCGGGCGGTGGCGCAACCCCGCCGATGATGACATCACCGACCTCACCCGCAGCGTGACAGTTCACAACCTCTACGCCGTCCGCTGATATTAACTCCACAGGCTGCTTCCCTTCCTTCAACGCCCTACCGATGACAAGGCCAGTTCCACCACCTTCTTCATAACCGTCGGCAGCGCGAGATCCCCCATTTGGTCCGGCATCACCCAACGACCCGAAGGACCTGGATCCGGCATGCCTGCGACCAGTCCTTTCACCAAAGTCAGTTCGAGATGAAAATGTGTGAAAGTATGTCTGACAATTCCGGGCATATTTTTCTCAGATTTGAGCGGCACGGGTGGATCCGGGGCCCCGTTTTCATCCGTTGCCAAAGTGGCCCGGTCCTTCCACTCGGTCGATGGCACCTCCATCATCCCGCCCAAGAGCCCCTTTTCCGGACGCCTGCGAAACAGAATGGCCCCGTCCGGCCGCTCGACCCAGAAAGCCGTTCCGATCCGTGTCGGCTTCACTTTCTTGGGCATCTTTCGCGGCAGGTCTGCGGCACGGTCGCGCCCCTTGCAAAGCGAGATCACCGGACAGATCGTGCATTTCGGTGAACGCGGCGTACAGATTGTCGCCCCCAGATCCATGACCGACTGGGCATAGTCACCTGCCCGCTCGTCAGGTGTGCACGAATCTGCCAGGTCAGTCAGTTCGGGTTTCGAGACAGGCAAGGGAACATCGATATCAAAAAGACGGGCCATAACCCGTTCGACATTCCCGTCAACCACGACAGCACGACGTCCAAACGCGATCGCCGCCACCGCTGAGGCCGTATACCGCCCGATCCCCGGAAGCGCGATCAACCCTTCTTCGGTATCCGGAAAAACGCCGTCATGTTCTTCGGCAACCACCCTTGCACATTTATGCAGGTTCCGAGCCCGCGCGTAATAGCCAAGGCCGGCCCAGGCATGCAGAATGTCATCCAGGTCGGCTGCCGCCATATCCATAACACTCGGCCATTTTTCCAGAAAATCTCTGAAATAGGGACCGACAGTCGCGACAGTTGTCTGTTGCAACATAATTTCGGACAGCCAGACATGGTAAGGATCAGCCGCAACCCCAGGGTCGGATCGCCAGGGCAGTCGACGGCGATGGGAATCGTACCAATCCAACATCAGGACGGACATCGACGGCAGATCATTCGGATCAGTGGCGCCGTCCTGCCCGGTTCGTGACTTGGATTCATCTTTCGGCTGGGTCATAACAACAGTTTCCGGCCTATCGGGCCCCTTATACTCATCAACATGCTGGCAAATGCCGGAACATGGACAATATCGTGAGTGCAGGATCGGACAAGAACCCAGACGGGGAAAAACCCACTAAGCGACGCGGCCAATTGCGGCAGGCGGGCTCGCTCGTCGGGAAACTCACAAAAAAGGCAATGAGCAAGCACGGGTTTGCCCATGCTTCAGTCATAACCGATTGGGCTCAGATTATTGGCGAGGACCTCTCAAAACTGGCGCGCCCGGACCGTCTGACCTTTCCAAAGGGTCAGCGTCGCGACGGCACCCTTCACATCCGAACCACCAGTGCGATGGCCCTGCAACTGCAGCATCTCACCCCCCTCTTGATCGATCGGGTGAACACACATTTCGGCTATGCTGCGGTTGCCCGCATCAAACTGCTGCAGACCGGCCTGCCCGAACTGGAAAAGAAGCCTCGCCGCGCGGCTCCCCGAAAACCCAGCACAGACGAGCTCAAGAGCCTCGATCACGCCATATCAACTCTTGATGACGGAGAATTGAAGGACAGGCTCAAACGGCTCGGAACCGAGGTTTTAAGCCGTAATCCCGCCACAAAGGGTGACTAGACCAAAATTCGGGCCTGCGACGAAAAAGCCCTATATCAGTTCAGGCGATTGAACGGTGTCGGGATTTCCTTTTCAGTGCAGCGCTTGAAATACCGAAAAGAATCGTCGGTATCTACTATTCGAGAGATGGAAGGAGTTGGGAATGCGGTTTTCCACTATGGCCGGGACATTGGTTTTTGCCTTGTTCGTCGGCGTCACCGCTTTGACGGGGGGGCACCCCGGCACAGCGCAGGCAGAGCCGATTACGACAGAAGAAGCACTGGCAGAACGGGTTCTGGGTGACCCGAACGCGCCTGTCGAGATCATCGAATATGCCTCTATGACCTGCCCCCACTGCGCGGCCTTTCACAACGACACAATGGGCGAAATCAAGAAGAAATATATTGATACCGGCAAGGCAAAGCTGGTGATGCGCGATTTCCCGTTCGATCGCCTGGGCGCCATGGCGGCCATGATGGCACGCTGCGCAAACCCTGATCGCTATTTCCAGTTCATCGACTTCCTGTTTAAACAGCAGGCAAGCTGGAGCCGTTCGCAGGACCCTGTCGGTGCCTTGGCGAAAATCGGCAAGCTCGGCGGTCTGTCCCAGGCCGATTTTGACGCCTGCATGTCTAATGAAGAATTGCTCAGCGGCATGCTGGCATCCCGTGTTGAAGCGGTTGAAACCTACAAAGTGAACTCGACACCAACTTTCTTCGTGAATGGTGAAAAGATTACTGGCAATCAGCCTTTGGAAGTGTTTGAAACAGCAATCGAAGATCAACTGGATTAAGGGCCTAACGGGCTTCTGAATCCGGGCAGCGGAATTCTCCCCGAACCGTTTAGGAAAAGCCTGACTTGCATTTTTCGAAAGTCAAACTCAGCGGCTTCAAGTCGTTTGTCGACCCGGTGGAACTGATCATTGATCAGGGTATCACCGGGATCGTCGGTCCCAACGGATGCGGAAAATCCAATGTGATTGAAGCATTGCGCTGGGCCATGGGGGAGACATCCGCCAAGCGTATGCGCGGCGGCGAAATGGATGACGTGATCTTTGGCGGCTCGTCAAACCGCCCGGCGCGCAACATCGCAGAGGTTTCCGTTTTCCTGGACAACGCGGAAGGGGGCGCGCCCTCCCCCTTTGATACCGCCAGCGAGCTTGAAATCACCCGCCGGATCGAACGCGGGGCCGGATCGAATTATCGCATCAATGGCAAGGAAATGCGCGCCCGCGATGTGCAATTGCTGTTTGCCGATATGGCGACCGGCGCAAACTCCACTGCGATCGTCAGTCAGGGCCGTATCGGGGCCATAATCGGGGCCAAACCGACCGAACAGCGGACGCTCCTGGAAGAAGCAGCAGGCATTCGTGGCCTGCATTCCAGACGCCATGAAGCAGAATTGCGACTTCGCGGGGCAGAGACCAATCTGGAACGCCTCGACGATGTAATCGGCGCGTTGGAAAGCCAGCATCAAGGCCTGCAGCGCCAATCCAGACAGGCGAATCGCTATCGACGGCTGTCCGATCATATCCGAAGGCATGAGGCCATCCTGCTGCATCTGCGCTGGATGGAGGCCAATGCCGCCCTCGCATCCGCTCGTGAAAAACTCTCTCAAGGCGAAGATTTCGTCCGTGCCCGGGCGGAAGAGGCAGCGTCCGCTGCCAGCAGGCAGGCGAATGCCGCGGCCAACCTGCCTCAGTTGCGCGATGCAGACGCAAAAGCAGCAGCAGCCCTTCAGACACTCCGCCTCGCGATGCGCGACCTCGACAATGAAGAGGCAAGAATCGTTGAAGCCATCGAAGCACTGACCAGCCAGTTGCAACAGGTTGCCGATGATGGGGAGCGCGAGAAGGCCCTGTTTGATGATGCGAAGGGCGCATTGGAACGCCTGGACCATGAGAAGGCAGAAATTGAATCTGCAAGAGAGGCCGAGGCCGAAAAACTGGCCGAGGCGGAAGCCGAAGCAGAAACAGCTAGCGAAGCAGTCGAGAAAGCCGAGAATGATCTTTCGCAACTGACTGAAGAAGTCGCGGGTGTTGAGGCCCAACGCAACGCCCTGCGCAGACGCATTTCCGAATCACAGGCGCGGATCACCCAGATTGAAGCGCGCCTGAACCAGTTGAATGAGAACGAGGCCCGCCTGCGCCAGGAAAATGACGCTTTGGGCGAAATTGAAGCGGCCGAAGAACGCGTTGCCCAAGCCGAAGCCGCTTTAAGTGAAGCACGGACCCGGGCAGAATCCGGGGAAGCAAGCCTAGCGGAAATGCGTCAGGCGGAGGCCGAAGCGCGCAATGCCTTCTCAGAGCTGGAAGCTGAACTGAGAAACGGGCTGGAAGAGACCCTCCGCAACGGTCGCGAGACTGTGGCAGCGCTTGAAGAAGCCGCCCGGACAGAAATCAACGAGATCGAAACCGCTTATCGCGCCTTGGATGGTGAAATGCGCGCGCTGAAAGCGATGCTGGCCGGGCCTGAAGAAGAGCTGGATGCGGCCTATCAGCCCTTGATTGATGCGTTGAAGGTGAAACCGGGCTATGAGGCCGCACTTGGTGCCGCATTTGGGGAAGAACTCGACGCCTCCACCGATACCGGTTCACCAATCCACTGGACCGACCTGCCACCTCTGGCGGGAGCAATGGGGCTTCCGGGCGGTGCCGAGGTCATGACAAAATTCGTCGATGGGCCATCAGCGCTGTCACGCCGCTTATCCCAAATCGGTGTAGTGGCTGATGCAGCTGAGGGTGAAGCCCTGCAAGGCGCGCTCGGTCCAGGACAAAGACTGGTCTCAAAAGAGGGCGGTCTGTGGCGGTGGGATGGGTTCACAATCGCAGCCGGTACCCCGACAGCGGCGGCGCGTCGCCTCGAACAGAAAAACCGTCTGGCCGAAATTGAGGTTGAGCATGCTGCCCTCGAAACACGCCTGAACGACACCAAAGCCAGCACCGAGGCCCGGATCAACGCGGCAAAAGCAGATGCCGAAGCAGCAGGGCAACAGGCCCGTAACGCGATGGATCAGGCGCTTGCCGATGCAAAACAGAAGTCTGAAGAGGCAAGCGACAGTGCAGAGCAGGCAGCGGCGATTTCCCGTCAGCTTGCCCAAACCGTGCAGCAGAGTTTCAACGCCGTTAATCAGGCGCGACAGACCCAGGCATCGATGGCCGGCAAAGCTGCTGACCTGCGCTCCAGACTGGAAGGCATTGCGGAAAACCGATTGGGGTCAGAGGCGGACCTCTCCGAAGCAACGGATCAGGTCAGCAGTGCCGAGGCCGCAATGGCGGTTCTCGAAGACCCGGTCAGTGCCAGGGAGCGGGTCAATCGCCTGCGCGCGAGTGTTGCCGAGCTGCGGTCAGCATTGATTGACCGCCGCGGTCTAAAGGAATCGCTGGAGCGCGATGCCGCGAATCGCCAGCAGCGATTAGAGACAATCGATCAGGAGAAAGCATCCTGGAGCGGACGAATTGGCGGGGCCGACCAAAGGGTTCGCGATTTGGAAGAGCGCGCCGCAATGGCGGAGGCCACGCGGGCCGAACTCGTAAACCGCCCGGCTGAAATCAACGAACAGCGTGCCGCCCTGAACGACAAGATCGCGTTTGCCGAGGCAACCCGGAATACAGCTGCCGATGCGCTGGCCGAAGGGGAAAAGGAACAGGCGGAGGCTGATAAAGCCTTGCGAGAGGCCGAAGCGGCCGTCGCCAGCGCCCGTGAAGACCGGGTGCGACGGGAATCGGATGTCGAACAGGCCACCCAGACCGCAAATACCGTGCGGGAACGCATCGCCGAGACCCTGGAATGCGAGCCGGAAAAAGTGCTGGAAGCCGGCGGCATTGAGGAAGACGAAGAACTGCCTCCCCGTGCCGATGTTGAACACAGGCTGGAACGTCTGCAGCGCGAACGCGGCAATATGGGGGCGGTCAATCTGCGTGCCGAACAAGAAGCCCGCGAGTTGGAAGAGCAGATCACCTCAATGCAGACGGAGCGCGAGGATCTTCTGGCCGCAATTGCCCGCCTGCGTCAGGGGATTAACGCGCTCAACCGTGAAGGCAGAGAGCGCCTTTTGGCGGCCTTTGAACAGGTAAATACCCATTTCAGCGAATTGTTTACCCGTCTGTTTGGCGGCGGCGAAGCCAGGCTTGCCCTGACCGAGGCCGAGGATCCGCTGCAGGCAGGCCTGGAAATCATGGCCTCACCGCCGGGCAAGCGGATGCAGATCATGTCGCTTCTCTCAGGCGGGGAGCAGGCACTTACCGCCCTTGCTTTGCTGTTCGGTGTGTTTTTGACGAATCCCGCACCAATTTGCGTGCTGGATGAGGTTGATGCGCCCCTCGATGACAGCAATGTCGATCGTTTTTGCACCCTTCTGGACGAAATCGCCCAGCAAGGCACAACACGCTTCCTGGTCGTAACCCACCACCGCCTGACAATGGCACGGGTCGACCGCCTTTTCGGGGTCACAATGGCAGAACGCGGCGTGTCTCAGCTGGTCTCGGTCGACCTGCGAGAGGCCGCACGCCTTAAGGAACCTGCCTGATCATCAGTGATTCCACTGAAATGATCTTCAGAACCGGCATTTGAGTGGATTTTCTGGCCAATATTGCCCGATATCAGCTTGACGCTACCAGCCCGCACCCCTATTTTCGCCGCGGCTTCGGAAAGGGGCGTTGCAATGAATACCCCGGAACCTGAATCGCCTTTGGAAGACCTCGGCAAACGCCTGAAAACGGCACGGGGCAAGGGCGATGGTTGGGACAAGGTGGAACCATCGCGACGCGATGCTTCCGGAGTTGGCACAGGGTTGCGGATAGCCGTTGATCTTGTTGCCGGTGTTGTCGTCGGTGTCGGCATTGGCTGGTATCTGGACAACTGGCTGGAAACCAAACCCTGGTTCCTTCTAGTGTTCACGATTATCGGGTTTTGTGCCGGTCTGTTGAATGTGGTTCGAACCGCAAAACAGATGGAACTGCTGGCAAAAGAAAAGGCAGCATATGAAGAAGCTGCCAAAGAGAATACGACTACGGTCGATCAGGATGCGAACGCAGCCAAATCGGCCAAAATGGACTGACCGCCAGTAATGGCGTGGGGACTGAGCGCCGGAAACGGCAGAGTTTTGGACGGATCCGAGCCTGGAACAGTATCCAGCAGGATCGACAGACAGGGGTTTGAATAGGTGGCTTCTGATCCGCTTGCACAGTTTCAGGTAACGCCCATCGTGCCGATCGAAGTCGGTGGGATAAACATCGATTTCACCAATTCCGCATTGTGGATGGTTATTACTGTTGTTGTTGCAACCGTGTTTCTGTCCCTCACCATGCGGAACCGGGGAACAATTCCGACACGGGGCCAGATGGTGGCGGAAATGATGTATGGCGCGGTAGCCAATATGGTCCGCGACAATGTCGGCTCCGGCGGAAAGCCCTATTTCCCGTTCATTTTCACGCTGTTCATGTTCGTCCTGTTCGGAAATCTTCTGGGCATGGTACCGGGCAGCTTTACCTTCACATCGCATATCGCTGTGACCTTTGCGATGGCCTCAATTATCTTTGTGGCGGTCACAATCATCGGGATTTTCAAGCACGGGTTTCGCTTCCTGTCGCTCTTCTTCCCGCATGGTGCGCCGCTCTGGACCGCTGTCATTCTGATCCCGATTGAGCTGGTGTCCTACCTGTCTCGTCCGGTCAGCCTGTCGGTTCGTCTGTTTGCGAATATGACCGTTGGTCACGTAATCCTGAAAGTTATGGGTGGCTTTGTAGTCGCGCTCGGTATCTTCGGGATCCTGCCTTTGGTCGGTCTGGTCGCCATCACGGCTCTTGAGTTCATGATTGCGGTTATTCAGGCTTATGTCTTCGCCATTCTGTCATGCATTTACCTGCATGACTCGCTGCACCTTCACTGATCGTCGGTCAAGGAAAGCGCCGGCATCCTCTAGGGTGCTCGGGTTTGGGTTGAGTAGTTTAGTGAGTTTCGGCTGAGGGCAAGGTGCTCATACAGTCGGTGGGTTAACGTTAGTTCTAAAGTAAAAAAGGATAGCAAGCCATGGAAGCGGATGCAGCCAAGCTTATAGGTGCAGGTCTTGCAGCGATCGGGATGATCGGTGCCGGTATCGGTGTGGGTAACGTTTGGGCCAGCTACATTCAGGCCATTTCGCGCAACCCGGCTTCTAAAGCCGAAATCGGTGCGAATATCTGGATCGGGTTCGCCGTCACAGAAGCTATCGCGCTGTTCGCTCTGATCATCGCGCTGATGGCTCTGTTCAGCTAAGATCTTTTTCCGGTAACGGGTGCGGCCTCATTCATTGACGCACGCCGCCCCGTTTCCGGTTTGATCTTGGACCGGCTCAGCCAGCGGTGCTCAGGCAATAACGGCGTTTGCCATGTTGTTGTTGGAAACCCGTGTTTACAGCCGGTTTTATGGGCCTACCCTGTCAGACAGCCATTTGGCAGTTTGTTGGACCGGTATCGGTACAGGGCCAGCCTCATAAGCGCAAAAACATACGCGGATAAGGGACGAGCAAATGCCTCAATTTGCACAGATAGATACGTTTCCAAGTCAGATTTTCTGGCTGCTGGTAACGTTTACAATCCTGTACATTCTGTTGTCGCGGGTCGTCCTGCCCCGCATTGGTGATGTTGTCACCAACCGCCAGAAAAAGATCGATGACGATCTGGGCAAGGCTGAAGCCCTTCAGGCGCAGGCCGCAGCCGCCAAAGAAACCTATGAGGCAACCCTTGCCAAATCCGCAGAAGATGCGCGGGCGATCCATCGCTCTGTTGCTGAGGATATGGCCAAGAAAGCCGAAAAGGATACGGCAAAGCTGATGGACAAACTGGCCAAGCAGGCCGAGGAAGCCGATGCACGCATTGCCGAGACCAAGCAAACGGCCCTGGCTGAATTGCAGTCGACCGCGGTTGAAGTTGTTCAGGCCGCAACTGAGCGTCTGATTGGCGGATCGGTTGATGAGAAGTCTGCCAAAGGCGCACTCGATCAGGTTGGAGGGGCCAAGTGATGGACGCAATGCTCTCAAACCCCAGCTTCTGGGTCGGCGTTTCTTTCTTCGTCTTTCTGGCAATCGCCTATAAGCCGGCAAAAGCAGCGATGCTGTCCTCGCTGGATTCAAAGATTGAAGAGATCAAGAACCAGGTTGAAGAGGCCGCAAAGCTTCGTGATGAGGCGCAATCCCTTCTCGCCGAATACGAGCGTAAGCAGCAGCAGTCAGCCCAGCATGCTGAAGAAATGCTGGCTGCCGCAAAGCATGACGCAGACGAGATGAAAAAGCGGGCACAAGCCGACCTTAAAGACGCCTTGAAGCGTCAGGAGGCCCTGGCCATGGAACGGATTGAACTGGCCGAGGAACGCGCCGTTCAGGAAGTCCGCACTGCTGTTACAGAAATGGCCATTGCCGCAACCGCAAAACTGATTGCGGAACGCGCCGAAGGCGACGCGGGTGATGCACTCGTGGAAAAGTCCATCGGTGAACTTGGCGATAAACTTCACTGATCTCCAAAATTTGCGAGACAAGCCAATCAGGTCGGGTCTTCCCGGCCTGTTTTGTTTTGGAACTAAATTGCCGAATACTGATACACTATGGCTGTGACGTTGATCAGCGAGAAACAGAATGCCCTATGTAACCCGTGACGAGAGCGGCCGGATCACCGGCATCAATGATCGCCAGACAGAGACGGCAACCGAATTGCTGCATCCGAACAATCCGGAGGTACAGGCCTTCATAAAGGGTGCCTCACCCGACACGATGCGTCAGCGCCTGGATGTCACGGATAACGAGATGGCGCGTATCACCGAGGATTTGATCGACGTCCTGATCGCCCGCAATATCATCAACTTCACAGACCTGCCCATTCAGGCCCAGGAAAAACTGGTCGCGCGCCAAAAATTGCGCCGCAATCTGTCCGCGCTTTCCAACCTCGTCTCCGACGCCGACGACATCTTATAGGCCCAAAATCCGGTCCAGGACCCGCCTGGACTTGCCAGTCAGCGGTTAGAGGCGTAACACTTTAGGCAATTCTCAACGGGGTGCTCTTTTGGGCTGAGAGGCGACATGCCGACCCGTCGAACCTGATCCGGTTAGAACCGGCGTAGGAAATTGAGATGCACGGGACCAGACAACCACCCTTCCCGACACCCCAATTCCATACCGCCACCGGATCGAAATTAGAGTGAATGGTGTGATATGTCCGATTTTGCGGTCCTGACTGACTATTGCAGTGATTGCCTGGCACAGCTGGCAGAGCAACGCCCGTTCGTTCATTGCATCACCAACAATGTCGCAATGCCGTTTACCGCCAACGTCCTGCTCTCCGCGGGCGCTCACCCGTCCATGACCTTTGATCCGACCGAGGTCGTCTCCTTCACCGGTCGGGCGGCCGCGCTCTCGATCAATATCGGAACGCTGGACGCCACCAGAAGGGCTGCAATCCCGCTCGCAATTGCGGCCGCCAAACAAACGGCCAAACCCTGGGTGCTGGATCCGGTCATGGCGACTGCCTCGGAAGAGCGGATGAAGACAGCGTTAGAGATCGCTGCGCAAGCCCCGACAGTGATCAGGGGGAATGCTGCAGAAATAAATGCTCTTTCAGCCGCTGCTGCGAATACGGATGAGACGATCATCGTATCAACCGGTACCATCGACACCATCCGGCAAGGCGACCGCGAGGTCAGCATCGAAAACGGCCACGCGTTGATGGACCGGGTCACCGCAATGGGCTGTGCGGAGTCGGCCCTGGTCGCCGCGTTCCTTTCTGTTGCCGAGGATCTGTTTCTTGGCGCCGCTGCCGCGACCCTGGCTTTTGGAATCGCCGGTGAAATTGCCGGTAGCAACGCGTCTGGCCCTGGCAGTTTTGAACCTGCCTTGCTGGACGCGCTCTACACGCTCGACAAACCAACCATCACGGCAAAAGCGAAGGTGTCTTGATCATGGTAAATCAACAGAGAATTCCAAACGCCCTGACCGTTGCGGGATCCGATTCCGGCGGTGGGGCCGGTATTCAGGCCGATCTGAAGGCCTTTTCCGCCAACGGGGTGTACGGGGCATCTGTCATCACCGCGCTTACAGCACAGAACACCCGTGCGGTTACCGCGATCGCGGATCTGGAACCAGATTTCATCAAGGCACAGATGGATGCTGTGTTTGATGATATGACCATCGACGCCGTCAAGATCGGCATGCTGAGCCGCCCGGATGTGATCACCAAAATTTCGGATAGTCTGGCCCGGCATAAGCCAACCCATATCGTTCTGGACCCTGTCATGGTCGCCAAAAGTGGAGACAAGCTTTTGGGCGATGACGCCATCTCGACCTTGCGGGAAAATCTCATTCCCATCGCGACTCTCGTCACACCCAACCTGCCGGAAGCAGCCGTACTCTTGGAAGAGGATCCACCAGAAACACCGGATCAGATGGAAGAACTTGGCCACCGTATTCTAGCGCTGGGGCCAAAAGCCGTTCTGATGAAGGGCGGGCATCTGCCCGGCGACACCCTCGTGGATATCCTGATTACGAAGGAAACGGTTCAACGGTTTGAGTCGAAACGGATTGAGACCCAAAACACACACGGAACCGGATGCACTTTGTCTTCTTCGATCGCCGCACAATTGGCGCTTGGGCATAATCTGGTGGATGCGGTCAGAAATGCCCGGACCTATCTGATGGCGGCGATCGACGCGGCAGATCAACTGACGGTCGGTTCAGGCCACGGGCCCGTCCATCATTTTCACGCCCTGTGGTCTCGCAGAGAATGACCGACACGCCCTATGGCATATCACTGGATCGCGCCGGATTGCGGTTTGGAAAGCAGGTTGTCTTCCAGGACCTGAACCTGACCTTGGAGCCCGGAAAGATCACCTGCCTTCTGGGGCCCAGCGGGGTTGGAAAATCCAGCCTGTTGCGCCTGCTCGCAGGACTGTCACCCATGGGCGGAGAAATCACCGGACAAAGGCAAGCCATCTCGGGGAGTGCACCCCCCCCTCTCGAAGACGCCGTCGTCTATATGGCACAGACCGACCTCTTGCTGCCTTGGGCGAAGGTACTGGACAACGTCATGATCGGGCGAAAACTGAGACGGGAACAAATCTTGACCGCAGATCGGGAAAAGGCGTTACAGATCCTCAATCAAGTTGGCTTGCGCGATGTTGCAACCGAATTACCAGCGGCGCTGTCTGGCGGAATGCGACAGCGTGTGGCGCTCGCCCGTACATTGTTTGAAGACCGGCCTGTTATTTTAATGGATGAGCCTTTTTCTGCGCTCGATGCGATCACCCGCCGGAACCTGCAACAGGAAACTGTAACCCACCTGGCTGGTAAAACAGTCCTGCTGGTTACCCATGATCCGATGGAGGCGCTGCGCGTGGGCCACGAGATCTATGTTCTCACGGGAACCCCGGCACAGTTGAGCAAGAAAATCATACCGGATGGCGCGCCCCCCCGTCACGAGTGGTCAGATGGGATCTGGAACCTGTATCAGGACCTTTTAGACCGGTTGTCCAGCACCCGGGTAACGCGCCAATGAACAGTGTTATCCGCGCACTAATAACGGCTTTGGGTCTGATCGCCCTGTGGCAGGCAATCGTCACCATCAGTGGCGCACCGGTCTTTATCCTGCCGGGACCCGCGCTCGTCCTGGAATCCATTCTGGATCGTCCCCAAGTTCTGTTAAGCAATGCCTGGGTCACAATTGTTGAAATACTGGTCGGCCTTTTCCTTGGGATCATCCTGGGCTCAATCACCGCCCTGTTGAGCGCGACCTATCGGCCGGCGCAGCGCTGGTTGATGCCGTTGCTTGTCATCTCGCAAGCCCTTCCCGTTTTTGCATTGGCCCCCGTCCTCGTTCTTTGGATGGGGTATGGCATGGTGTCAAAGATCACCATGACGGTGCTGATCATCTACTTCCCGATAACAGCCGCCTTCTATGACGGGTTGCGGCGCACAGATCCTGGCTGGCTGGACCTAGCCCAGACCATGGGGGGCAGCCGGATCAGCACATTGCAGTATATGCGTCTACCAGCCGCGCTCCCTGCCTTCGCCAGTGGGGTACGCGTCGGTACCGCCGTCGCCCCAATCGGTGCAGTCGTCGGTGAATGGGTCGGGTCCAGTGCAGGGCTAGGCTATTTGATGCTGCACGCGAATGCCCGAATGCAGATTGATTATATGTTCGCGGCCCTCGCCGTTCTCGCGCTGTTTGGCGTGACCCTCTATTTCACCGTGGACGCTCTTTTGAGGCGTCTGACCCGGTGGCAAACCGAAACTAACCCTTTTGAGACTTAAACACCAGATGGAGTAATCGAATGATGCCAAGGTTTAGAGAATTGACGAAACGACTGCAGCCGCGTCGGCTGTGTAAGGCATTAACCCTTGCAATGGCGATAGCCCTTGTCGCCGTCGCGTCCGTCCCATCTGGTGCGCAAGCCCAATCGCAAGCCGGCGAACCGGCAAAGCTGACCGTCCTGCTGGACTGGTTCATCAATCCGGATCATGGCCCGCTGATCATCGCGGAAGAGAAAGGTATCTTCGCCAAATATGGGCTGGAGGTTGAGATGGTGGAACCCGCCGACCCGTCCCTGCCGCCAAAGCTGGTTGCGGCCGGTGAAGCGGACCTGGCGGTTTCCTATCAACCGCAGCTTCATATTCAGGTGTCAGAGGGTCTGCCGCTCAGCCGGATTGCAACGCTGGTTGCGACCCCGCTGAACACTCTTGTCGTGCTCGAAGATGGACCGATCCAGAGCCTGGCTGACCTGAAAGGGCGCAAAGTCGGCTTTTCCGTTGGCGGGTTTGAAGACGTTATTCTGGGGGCCATGTTGAAAACCGCTGGTCTCAGCCTTGATGATGTAGAACTGATCAATGTGAATTTTTCGCTCTCCCCCTCCCTCATCTCCGGGCAGGTTGACGCGGTCATCGGGGCCTTCCGCAATTTCGAGCTGAACCAGATGGATATTGTCGGCCGTCCGGGTCGTGCCTTCTTTGTTGAGGAATATGGCGTGCCCACCTATGACGAGCTGATCGTCGTTGCCCAGTCAGGGACAGAAAACGACCCCCGCTTCCGCGCCTTCATCGATGCGGTTGAAGAGGCGACAAGCTATATCATCAACCATCCGCAAGAAACCTGGGATATCTTCAAGGCGACCGGCGACTCGCTGGATGACGAGTTGAACAAACGGGCCTGGGTCGACACCCTGCCTCGTTTCGCCCTGCGTCCAGGCGCACTCGACAAAGCCAGGTACCAGAAATTCGCCCGCTTTATGGTGGAGAGCGGCCTGGCCGCCAATGCGCCAGCACTTGAAACGTATGCCGTTGAACTGGAGGCACTGGAGTGACCATGTTCGACAAAATGCGCGCCGCCAACGAACAGGAATGGGCCGACTACACGACCCATTCCTTCGTCCGACAGATGGCCGAAGGAACCCTACCAGAGGCCTGTTTCCAGCATTACCTGAAACAGGATTACATCTTCCTGATCCATTTTGCCCGCGCTTACGGGTTGGCGGTGTTCAAGTCTCAGACCCTCGCCGATATGAAGGCCGCCAAGGAGGGGTTGAGCGCCATTCTGGATCAGGAACTCAGCCTGCATATCACGTATTGCCAGGATTGGGGTTTAACCGAGGCGGATCTTGAGAACCTGCCAGAGGCAACAGCAACCATGGCCTATACGCGCTATGTACTGGAACGGGGGCTGGCGGGATCGCTGGTGGATCTGCATGTTGCCCTGGCACCCTGTATTGTCGGATATGCCGAGGTTGCCCAATGGATGCTGGACCTGCCCAGCCGCAAGGTAGATGGCAATCCGTATCAAAGCTGGATCGTTATGTATTCCAGCGATGAATATAAGGAAGTCGCCAATGCGGCCAAAGACTGGCTGAACACCGCCGGACAGGACATGTCTGAGGCGGAAATTGCACTGCATGCAAAGACCTTCGGCGAAGCAACCAGGCTCGAAAGTGCATTCTGGCAAATGGGTCTTGATCTCAGCGTATAAAGAAACAGACCCGAAGGTTTCCCCTTCGGGTCTGAACTTTAATCCTGAAAAGTCTTATTCAGCGGCTTCCTGATAGGCCGTCAGCGGCGGGCAGGAACAGGCGAGGTTGCGGTCACCCCAGGCATTATCCACCCGATTGACCGGTGGCCAGAATTTCTGCTGTCGCAATCCGGGTGTTGGAAAGACCGCCACTTCGCGCGAATAAGGGTGTGGCCACTCATCACTGGCCAGATCGTCCGCGGTATGCGGTGCATTCACCAACGGATTGTCGTCGCGAGGCCAGGTGCCCTTTTCGACCTCCCCAATCTCTTCCGCAATCGTGATCATGGCATCACAGAACCGGTCCAGTTCAAGAAGAGATTCACTCTCGGTTGGCTCAATCATCAAGGTTCCCGCAACAGGCCAGGACATGGTCGGCGCGTGGAAGCCATAATCGATCAGCCGCTTGGCAACATCTTCATTCGAAACGCCTGTGCGTTCGGTATAGGGGCGAATGTCAACAATACACTCATGGGCCACCATGCCGTTTGGACCGGTATACAGAACCGGGAAATGGGACCGCAAGCGATGGGCGATATAGTTTGCATTCAATATTGCAACATCTGTGGCATGCCGCAGACCGGCATCCCCCATCATACGGATATAGGCCCAACTAATCGGCAGGATGGACGCACTTCCATAGGGCGCTGCACTGACCGGCCCATTCTGGGCGAGCTCGCCTTCCATATATCGGTGACCCGGAAGATAGGGTGCCAGATGGGCGCCAACGCCGATCGGTCCGACACCCGGACCGCCACCCCCATGGGGAATACAAAACGTCTTGTGCAGGTTCAGATGGGAAACATCCGCCCCGAACCGTCCCGGGTAACAGACACCGACCATGGCGTTCAAGTTAGCCCCGTCCAGATAGACCTGTCCGCCATGATCATGGGTGATCGCGCAGATCTGCTGTATCTCGGTCTCAAAGACGCCATGTGTCGACGGATACGTCACCATCAGGGCCGCAAGGTTTTCCGAGTGTTTTTCAGCCTTCGCCTTTAAATCCTCAATATCAATATTGCCGTCCTGGTCACAGCCGACAACGACCACCTGCATTCCGGCCATCTGGGCCGAGGCCGGGTTGGTACCATGGGCGGAACTGGGGATCAGGCAGATGGTCCGGTTCTCGTCACCCCTTGCGAGGTGGTAATCGCGAATGGCCAGCAGGCCCGCATATTCCCCCTGAGATCCTGCATTTGGCTGCAAGGAAACCGCGTCATAGCCGGTGATTTTCACCAGCATCCCTTCCAGCGCCGTGATCAGGTCCTGATACCCCCGGGTCTGAGCCGCCGGTGCAAATGGATGAATGTTCGAGAATTCCGGCCAGGTGATCGGGATCATCTCAGAGGTCGCGTTCAGCTTCATGGTGCAAGAGCCGAGCGGGATCATCGATTTGTCCAGCGCCAGATCCTTGTCCATCAAACGGCGAAGATACCGCAGCATCTCGGTTTCCGAGTGATAGGAATGAAACACAGGATGGGTCATGAACTCCGAACTGCGGGAAAGGTCTGCGGCGAATCCGGGTTCAACACTGCCATCCAAGACTTCGAGATCGGGCGACGCATCCCCAAACAGAGACCAAAGTGCGGTCAAATCCGCCCGGCTCGTTGTCTCATCCAGGGAGATTCCGACCAGATCGTCGCCCAGGACGCGCAGGTTCATGCCGGCATTCTCCGCCCGCTCGATCAAACCATCCGGCGCCTCGACAACCAGCGTGTCAAAGAAACTGTCATTGCGAACGGATACACCCATTTCGATCAGGCCTGCCCGCAAAATCCCGGTCAGACGATGGACCCGCCGCGCAATCGTGCGCAGACCGTCCGGACCGTGATAGACCGCATACATCCCGGCGATGACCGCCAGCAGAACCTGGGCCGTACAAATATTACTCGTCGCCTTTTCCCGCCGGATATGCTGCTCTCGTGTCTGCAGAGCCAGACGATAGGCAGCACCCCCGCGCCGGTCGACGGAGACCCCGACCAGCCGCCCCGGGATCGCGCGCTTATGCTTGTCAGTCGTCGCAAAGAAACCGGCATGCGGCCCCCCGAATCCCATTGGCACGCCGAACCGCTGACTGGACCCGACCACCAGATCCGCACCCATTTCGCCGGGTGATTTCAAAAGACACAATGCAAGAAGATCACTGGCCACCCCGACCATCGCACCAGACCCCTTCGCCGTCGCGATGGTCTCTGTAAGGTCGCGAACCTCACCATTTGTGCCAGGATAGGACAGAAGCACACCGAAGAATTCGTCCCCCGCCAGCGCAGTTGCCGGATCAGCAACCACAATCTCATACCCAAGCGGCACGGCGCGTGTCCGCATGACATCGATTGTCTGGGGATGGCAATCATCGGATACCAGGAACTTCATGCTCTTGGACTTGCCAGCACGTTTGGCAAAGGTCATTGCCTCTGCAGCAGCCGTCGCCTCATCCAATAGAGAGGCATTGGCAAAATCCATCCCGGTCAGATCCGAAACCATGGTCTGAAAATTGATCAGCGCTTCCAACCGGCCTTGAGAAACCTCCGGCTGATAGGGTGTATAGGCCGTGTACCAACCCGGATTTTCAAGGATGTTCCGTAGTATGACGGCGGGCAATTGCGTGCCGTAGTAGCCAGCCCCGATGAAAGACTTCATCACCACATTGCGCGAGGCAATTTCGCGCAGCTCAGACAACATGGCGACTTCGGTTGATCCCTCGCCCACCCCGATCGGGTCATCAACCTTGATCGCCCCTGGAACGACCTTGGCCATCAATTCATCAAGCGACGCCAGGCCCAGTTCCTTCAACATGGTCTGCTGCTCGCCTTCACCCGGGCCAACATGGCGACGGACAAAATCGGTTTTCTGTTCCAGGGAAGATAGTGACATTTTCAGGTCCTGTTTTTCATTTTAAACGGCGTGGCTATCGGGGCTGGATCAGTCCTGCTCTTTGCAGAACTTCGCGTAATCGTCAGCGGACATCAGGTCTTCATATTCCGACATATCTTCCACACGGATTTTAAAGAACCAGCCCTCACCATCCGGGTCTGAGTTAACGAGTTCTGGTGCGGTTTCGAGGTCCTCATTTATCTCGACGACCTCACCGGTCAGCGGGGAATAAACCTCGCTGGCGGCCTTCACGGATTCAACCACGCCAGCATCGCCACCCTGGGCAACCTGCGCGCCGACCTCTGGCAATTCGACGAACACCACATCACCCAATTGCTCTTGCGCAAATTTGGTAATGCCGACGGTCGCGATATCACCATCAAGTGCTACCCATTCGTGCTCTACACTGTATTTTGTTGTGCTCATAATTTAGTCCCCCAAATTGGTCATTCAGTCCGTACACCTTGCGGCGTGATCGATGTTTCCCTCAGCCGCGATAATACCGTTGCGGGACAAAGGGCATTTTGCAGATTTCCGCCGGCAGCGTTTTGCCCCGCAGGAAGAGTTGTATTTTTGTGCCGGCCGTATGAAAGCCGGTTTCGACATAGCCCATTGCAATGGGCCCTCCCAGTGTTGGTGAAAACCCGCCGGACGTAATCACGCCAATCGGGTTTCCATCCATATCAAGAATCTTTGTGCCTTCACGGGCAGGTGCCCGACCATCAGGGCGCAGCCCAACCCGGCGGCGCGACGGCCCCTCTGCAATCTCCCGCTGGACGCGTTCGGCGCCCGGAAAACCGCCTTCGATGCGCCGACGTTTTCCGATTGACCACAGCAGGCCCGCTTCAATCGGGGATGTGGTGGTATCGATGTCATGACCGTAAAGGCACAGGCCCGCCTCCAGCCGCAAGGAGTCCCGCGCGCCAAGCCCCACAGCTTCAACCCCGGAGAGGGTTAACAATTGCGAGGTGATGGAAGTCGCATCCCCCTCTGGCAGAGAGATTTCGTAACCGTCTTCACCGGTATAGCCGGAACGGCTGATCAGGCAGGAAACGCCACTTATGATGCCATGGCGCATACTCATGAACGGCATTGTATCAATGTCAGGGACAAGACCTGCCAGCAGGGACGCAGCCTTTGGTCCCTGAAACGCGATCAACGCGCGGTCTTCAATCGGTTCAAGAGTTACATCATCTGGCATATGCGCGGCGATATGGGCAAAATCCTGTTCCTTGCAAGCCGCGTTAACCACCAGGAAGAGGCCTTCCGGTCCAAAGATACCATCGCTCCTGGTCACCATGAGGTCGTCAAGTATACCACCCTCATCATTCAGCAGTTGGGTGTAACGTTGCTGGCCTGGTTCCAGCCCCTGCAATTCGCCGGGCACCAGCGCCTCAAGCGCCAGGGCGGCATTTGCACCGGTCAACCAGGCCTGCCCCATATGCGAAACATCAAACAGGCCCGCGTCTTCCCGCGTTGCCAGATGTTCTTTCAAAACACCAAGGGGAAACTGAACCGGCATCTGATAGCCGGCAAACTCGACAAGCTTCGCGCCCATGTCGCTGTGCAAGTCGGTCAGTGGTGTGGTCTTCGGCTCTGGCGCGTCAGCAGTTTCGTCCTGAACTGTTTCATTTTTTTGATTGTTGGTCACGGCACGACTCTCTTTCCCGACATCAGAACATTCGCCTCATCCAGTATTGGACGTCGCGTTTGCCCCCTCTGTCTTTGGACCTGAGAGTGTGGCGCGGAAAGAAAACAATTGAACGACACCGGGTCGGGCAATTCTGTCTCTCGCCGGGCTTACCCCTTGGGTGAGGCCAATGACAGTGTCAAAAGCCTGCTTTCCAGAGTGCCCTTCACCCGCGGTCCTTTTGCCTGAGAGATTACGAGGCCGTTGCTCCTTCGGCGCCAGATCCTTGCAAAGCCTGTGTCTTTGACACATGGCTCATGGGTCTGACCTCTCCCACGGGTTTCAATAAGCGTGTTATAGGCTAGCCAATCTGCGTCAGCTGTCAATACAGATCCCTCAGCTCTCTCTAATGAGAGCTTTGCAACCGATCAGTTGATGGCGCGGTTATAGCGCAATTCCTCTTCCGTCAGAACAAAGCCCGAGAAGATGAAAAATGAATTTCCGTCAAGATCCGGTGTCTTGGGAATGGTGATCACCAGGCGTTGGATGCCGCGTACCGCCGAGCGATTCCCGCTAAATTCAACGCGAAACGGTAAGCTGCGTCGCACCAGAACGTTTCGGTCCAGGTCCGTAATCGCAACAAAAATCTCAAACTCTACGAAGTCCTGGGTCGCAGCAGGTCCGCGTTTCGCCGCGACCTCAACCAATGCGGCAACTTCGACTTCCTCGTCGGACACACTGCATTCACCCCGTACCGAGACATACTCAACCTCTGCCGTAACATCAGTGATATCCAGATCCGTCTGAGGGACGAACCGGGTCATTGTCCCGACATCTGCCGGAACCCTGACCCTTGGACATGTAGGTACCGTCTGAGGCGCAAATGCCTCACATGCGGTGAGAAAGATGAGCAAACCAAGCCCAACAAAACGCAGCAAAATCGCCATTCTGATTCGTTCCCAATTTTGCCCTGGAGCCCAAAGCACGGACACATCCAAGAATCCGTTAAAGGTCGTTATGGGCACCATCGCATAGCGGTGAATCGGCTGTCTTCTTACAACCGCAGAAATATACTTTTCCGGTTTTCTCCGCCTTATAGGGAGTTGGCGCAAATTCGGTCCCGGAATGACTGCCGTCACAAAACGGTTGCGTCGATGATTTACCGCAAGAGCACCAGAAATAGGTTTTGCCCTCAACAACATCGGTTTTGAACGGGGCCTTTTGAACAATAACAGGTTCAGACATGAATAACTCGCAATCAGCATCTAGTATTTCTTGTACCGGTCCAGTTATAGCGGCGTTTCATCAATGAAGACAATCACCCCCCTGTTACCCGGACAATCATCTGGACAAAGAACCGGCTAACACTACACTAGGGGCATGATATAACCTATGGTTGGTCAGGGATCCTAAGCGCCAGAGACGGATGACAACGTGACAGAGACAGATCAAACCCAAGCCGTAAATGAACGGGTGTCCGCATCGGATGGCAAGCGGTCTCTGGACATTGTTCTGGCAGGCCCCCGCGGGTTTTGTGCGGGTGTCGATCGGGCCATCCTAATTGTCGAAACCGCTTTGGAGAAATATGGCGCACCGGTATTTGTCCGCCACGAAATTGTCCACAACCGGTTTGTCGTGGAATCCCTCCAGGCTAAGGGTGCTGTCTTTGTCGAGGAACTCGATGAAGTTCCGGATGACCGCCCGGTTGTGTTTTCCGCCCATGGAGTGCCCAAGGCCGTGCCAGCAGAGGCGGAACGCCGGAACATGATCTATGTCGATGCGACCTGCCCGCTGGTCTCAAAGGTTCATAGAGAGGCTGAGCGCCATCATCGTGAAGGACGTCATGTGGTGCTGATCGGTCATGATGGCCATCCGGAGGTCGTGGGCACAATGGGTCAACTTCCGCCCGGTGCGATTACCCTGGTTGAAACCCTTGAAGATGTTGCAAAACTCGATTTTCCAGCCGACCAGGTCTTGGCGCACGCCACCCAGACCACATTATCGGTGGATGAGACCGTCGATATCTTGAACGCGTTGAAGGAGAAATACCCCTCCATACACGCGCCAAAACAGGAGGACATCTGTTACGCGACAACCAACAGACAGGCCGCCGCCCGGGAGATCGCAAAGAAATCCGACATGGTCCTTGTGATCGGCGCGCCAAACTCGTCCAATTCCAAACGGTTGGTTGATGTTGCCCTGACCGAAGGCTGTCCTAAAGCCAAGCTCATTCAACGCGCTCATGATATTGATTGGGACGATTTTGACGGTGTTAAGACACTCGGCATTACCGCTGGTGCCTCTGCGCCGGAAGTCCTGGTTGATGAGGTTATTGCCGCATGCAGAGAGCGTTTCGACCTTACCGTAGAAGAAGTGATTTCAACGACGGAAGACATCACCTTCAAACTGCCACGCATTCTCGTGTCCTGAACGGATACAACAGAGACCATGGCTGTTTACACCGAAGTTACCGATGAAGATCTGGTTGCATTCCTTATAGGATACGGGCTGGGCGAGGTCGTTTCCTGCAAAGGGATCGCAGAGGGTGTTGAGAACACCAACTATCTGCTGCGAACCACCGAAGGATTCTTCATCCTCACTCTCTACGAAAAACGTGTGCATCCAGAAGATCTGCCTTTTTTCCTAAACCTGATGCAGCATCTGGAAAGCAGAGGGATTCCCTGCCCCCAGCCCATCGTCAATCGGGTTGGCCTTTCCCTGGGCCGCCTCTGTGGTCGCCCTGCCGCACTGACAAGTTTTCTGGAAGGCATGTGGCCGCGCCGCATCCAGCCCTTCCACTGCGAAGAACTGGGATCCGCACTGGCCAGGCTGCATATGGCCGGGGCCGATTTTGACCAGACACGCAAAAACAACCTGTCGATCGAAAGTTGGCGCCCCCTGTTTGAGCAATGTCAGGATCACGCCGATACAGTACGGCCCGGATTACCGGCAATGATTGAGCGCGAGCTTTCTTTCCTTGAGGCGAACTGGCCGACTGACCTGCCGAGCGGCGTCTGTCACGCGGATCTTTTCCCGGATAATGTCTTCTTTCGGGGTGAGAAACTGAGCGGGTTGATCGATTTCTACTTCGCCTGCAATGATTTCTATATCTACGATCTTGTCGTTTGCATGAATGCCTGGTGTTTTGAACGGGATGGCAGTTTCAATGTGACCAAGGCCCGCCTGTTACTGAAAGCCTATATAAAAGTGCGCCCCTTGAACGAGGCTGAAATAAAGGCGGTGCCCATCCTTGCCCGCGGTGCGGCGATTCGCTTTTTGCTGACCCGCTTGTTTGACTGGCTCAACCATCCCGAAGGGGCCTTTGTGAAACCCAAGGATCCGCTGGAATACGCAACAATCCTGAATTTCCATCAGGGTGTTGAGGGGATCGGGGCTTATGGCCTGACAGAAGGTGACATTCTGACCAACGGGTCCAACACTGCCCCATGAGTGAAAAGTCGCTGGTCGAAATTTTCACAGACGGGGCCTGCAGCGGCAATCCTGGTCCAGGGGGTTGGGGTGCCCTTATGCGCTGGCGCGGCGAGGAGCGGGAATTGTCCGGGGGTGAGCCGGAAACCACCAACAACCGGATGGAGCTCATGGCCGCAATACAGGCTTTGGAAGTGCTAAAGCGACCCATGGATGTTTCCATCACAACAGACAGTGTTTATGTCCGGGACGGAATTACAAAATGGATCCACGGCTGGCGTCGTAACGGTTGGAAAACCGCTGCAAAAAAACCGGTGAAAAATGCTGACCTTTGGCAACGCCTGGAAACCGCGGCTGAGCGGCATAATGTGACCTGGCACTGGGTAAAGGGGCATGCCGGACACGCGGAAAATGAGCGCGCCGACGAACTTGCTAGACAGGGGCTGGAAGCCGAAGGCCGATAGCTGGTCTCAAAACGAAACAACCCCCGACACATCTGCATCGGGGGTTGGAACCATCAGATCCGCTGACTCCGGATCAGAGTTTTGCGAGGATCGCCTCAGCCGAAGAAACTTCGAACGCGCCCGGCTCTTCAACGGCGAGATGGGTTACGACACCATCGTCCGCAATGATCGCGTAACGCTGACCGCGCATACCAAGACCGGCGGCAACGAGGTCCAGCTCAAGGCCCAGTTCGGTATTATAAGTAGCGCTGCCATCGGCCAGCATGGCGACGGAATCACCAACATTCTGGTCCTTGCCCCAGGCACCCATGACGAAAGCATCGTTCACGGAAAGGCAGGCCACATGATCAACACCCTTCGCCTTGAAGGCATCGGCATTCTCAACAAAGCCTGGCAGGTGTTTCGCGGAACATGTCGGTGTGAACGCACCGGGAACCGAAAACAGAACCACTTTTTTGCCTGAGAACATGGCGTTCAGATCCACCTCTTCCGGGCCGTTTTCACCCATTGTCTTAAGACCTGAGGTCGGCAATTTGTCTCCAACTTTGATCATATTCCTGATCCCCTTCCGGTGTTTAACTTTGAAATTCGTGAAAAGCTGCGGGCAGACCCGCCAACGCAGCCATATTGCTGTCACTTATGTATACCGTCTTGGGCGTAATTCCACCCTAAAATGAGGGGCATATCCGGGAAACATGCAGAGGTGTATGGAGGGCAGGCCTTCGAACGCTATTGACGGGCCAAAAGCCTGTTGCTGTCCGCCGTGGATACAGCGGCGAGAACGTCCCCGATATCCAACAATTCCGGTAGCGGAATACCCTGCTCGGCGCCCGGTCCATAGACCACGTTAAAAGGAATGCCATAGCGCCCATAACTGGCCAGATATTTGGCAATGTCCGGATTGGGACGGGTCCAGTCCCAGCGCATGGTGACGAAATCCTGTTGTTCGACCAGTGCCCCAAAGGCCGTGTCGGTGAAGACACGGGCTTTGTTGAACTGGCAGGTAATACACCAGTCCGCCGTCACATCCACAAACACCACGCGCCCCGCATCAAGATGGGCTTGCAAGGCTGCTGCATCAAAGTCTTCCCAATGCTCGTCCTCCGCACTCGCAACCGGGGTCGTAACCGCAACCGGTTTAACAAGCGGGACAACAAGCGCCGCAACCGCCAATCCAGCGGAAACCAAACCCGCATGACACCCTAGACGAGATCCGGGAACTCTGCCGATCCCGGCTACGGCACCCGCCAGAAGAGCCAGGGCAGCAACCGATATGGCCATGTCGGTACCAGCCGCCGTGTGCAACACACTGACTAACCAAACCGCCGTTGCCAGCAGCAATACACCCAACGCGATGCGCAATTTGACCATCCAGGCGCCAGGCTTTGGTAAAGCTGTGGCAAGGCCGGGGAACAACGCCACCACCAGATAGGGCAATGCCAGCCCGAAACCCAGTGCGGCAAATACAACAGAAATCTCAAGCGGCCCCCGGCTTAGCGCGAATCCCAACGCCGTTCCAAGGAATGGGGCGGAGCAGGGTGTCGCCAAAAGCGCGGCAAAAGCACCGGTCAGGAAATTGCCGCTGAACGACGGACGGCCCGATTGTCCTTTTGAATCCCCGGAGGCTTTCAAGGCGAAGTCAGAGACAAATTGCGGCAAGCGAATTTCAAAAAGGCCGAAGAGGTTCGCCGCGAACAACACAACCACGACAATCATAAAACTCAAAAAAACGGGTTGCTGGAACTGCAAGCCCCAGCCAACAGCACTGCCGGCCATTTTGAGCGCGATTAACGCCGCTGCCATGACCATGAAGGCCGCAATGATCCCCGCCGCAGACGCAACAAAGCCAAACCGGACATCCCGTTTGTTGCCGCCGCCATGACTGACAACCGAGAGAAGTTTCAACGACAGAACCGGGAGGACACAGGGCATCAGGTTCAAAATCAGACCGCCCAGCACCGCAATCCCCAGAATTCCGAGAAGCGCCGTCAGACTGGAATCCGTACCATCCTCGGCAAGACTGCCCGCTATGGGGATAACCGACATTTCCAGCGCCCGGGGTCCATCCACAACCGTCAGGGTGAGCGCTTCTTCCTGCAGGGCGGCGAGTTCAACCCCGCCTCCTATCAATCTGTAAATTGCCTCACCATTGGCTTGTGAAACCAAATCGGGCTTTCCAAAGAAAATCCCTTCGGGCCCTTCGACAAAAATATCTGTGGCCGGTATGCCGGACGTCGCGGCAACGGCGATCTGAAGCTCGACATTCTTGTCGCCCGCATCCATGACAGCGGCGCGCGTCACAGTCAGATCAGGCGTCCCGCCAACGGGGGGAACCAGCGAGTTGAACTTGCTGATGTCAAAGAGGTTCCGTCCGGGCTCAGCCGGGCCAGCGGGCAGATCGAGGGACACTTCGGCCAGACCCGGAACACAGATGTCGCTACAGACCAGAAAGTCGATCGTGCCGTTCAAGGCAATGGGCGCACCCGCGTTTTCGGGCTCTACCCGCAGCGGAAAGATTACCTGATCCTCATAGCCGAAACTTTCCAACCCCAGGATTGCAAAACGCTTTGGCACCGGCCAGCGCATGTCCACCGATTTGATATTGTCAGAACCCGCCCAATCCGGACGGGGTGGAAAACCGGCATCCCCGGGTGAGCGCCAATAGACCTTCCAGCCGGGTTGCAGCTGAAACTCCAACCCCAGCAGCAACTCGCCTTTATCCCCAGTACCTTCGACGGCAGATACCAGGCGCACGGAGGCCTGATCGGAATCAGACCAGGGGCCTGATGCAGCCTGCGCGGCGGCGGCAGTGCCAAGGATCAACGCAAACGTAATTACCGCAGATTTAAGGGTCGACAACATCGCAACTTTTCACAAAAACCAATGCTCACTCTATTTACGCGCTTTCCCCCACAAAAACAGTACTGCACCACTGAATCTACCGTCAATATAGCTCACTTCTCTGTGCGTGTCGTCTGGCCTTGTAGTGCAACTTGCTGATAGGATCAGGGTATGGATGAAAAATTCGGACCGTCTAAACCCACAACAGAACGCAGCATTTCCGGCTATTTGACCGGTCAGTTGCTGATTGCAATGCCGGCCATGTCAGACCCGCGGTTTGAGCGCTCGGTGATCTATCTATGCGTCCATAATGAAGATGGCGCGATGGGCCTTGTTCTGAATAAGCTCATGGATTCATTGACTTTTGACGAGTTGCTGGACCAGCTCGACATCACGGCTGGACCAGTTGATGACGCGATCCAGATCCATTTTGGTGGTCCGGTGGAAACCGGTCGGGGCTTTGTCCTGCACTCTGGGGACTACACCAAGGAAGGCACGGTGGTCATGGAAAATGGGGTCGGCCTGACCGCGACAATCGACATCCTGCGCGATATCGCGGGCGGGACTGGTCCGCAAGACCACCTTTTGGCACTGGGATACGCCGGTTGGGGCCCCGGACAATTGGACGCAGAGATCCAGCAGAACGCCTGGCTGAATGTTCAGGCCGACGATACGCTGGTCTTTGACACCGATGTTGCCACCAAATGGGAAAGGGCGCTTGCCAAGATCGGGATCGATCTAACCCTTCTTTCGGGCGAGGCCGGCCACGCCTGATTTGATACCGCCCAGAATCGGGCGTGTATCCGTTCTTAACAGGCCAAAAATCCTGTGATCCTGCCATTTGCTGTCGATATGCAGGTATTCCCGGGCGATCCCTTCGAGTTTGAAACCCGATTTCTCCAAAAGATTCCGGCTGGCGTCATTATCCAGAAGGCAGGCGGCCTCGACCCGGTGCAGATCCAGGTTGCGAAAACAGTAATCCAGGGCGAGCTGGACTGCCTCGAACATAAAGCCCTGTCGGCGATGGGGTTCGCCAATCCAGTACCCGATACTGGCCCCCTGAACGACGCCGCGGCGGACGTTAGAGATGGTGATGCCGCCCAGCATCCGGTCATCATCAACGGCAAAAATCAGAAAACCATAGCCGATTTCGGTCTGCCATTCATCCTGAACCCGACGCAGCCGCCGGCGATACGCGATTGGTGTGAGGGCGTCGGCCGCCCAAGCAGGTTCAAACGGTTGCAAAAAGGTTCGACTGACACGGCGCAGGGCCAACCATTCCTTCTGATCGGACCTCCTCGGCGGGCGCAAATAGACCCTGGGACCTTCGACTTTGATCCGGGGAAGAGTATCGCCAAACCAACCGAAGAGCATGAATACCCCCTATGCAGCCTGCAACCGGCGTGCAATAGCGTCATAGTCCTCCAGGGCATCAACTGGCCCGATTGCCGCTATGGTCGGTT
Organism: Alphaproteobacteria bacterium; assembly: GCA_963691885.1. Taxonomy (GTDB): domain Bacteria; phylum Pseudomonadota; class Alphaproteobacteria; order UBA8366; family Aestuariispiraceae. The sequence goes on along the minus strand of OY829843.1, from coordinate 2,598,297 downwards.
TTCCAGCGAAGATATCCCGCGCTGCATTCACCAGGTCTGATGCTTCAAGGCCTTCAATCTGCGCGATCTGCTCTTCAATCGGAACTGGACGCCCCATTACAAGCATTTGGCTTCCCAATTGCTCCGCCCGCGCCGAGGTACTTTCCAGCGCCATCACGGTCGAACTCTTCAACTGGGCTTTTGCCCGGGTGATTTCAGCCTCGGTCAGGGTCTCTGTACTGTCCATCAGAACATCACAAACCACCGGCACCAGCTTTGCAATCTGTTCAGGTCCGGTCCCTGCGTAAAGACCGAAGATACCGGTATCAGAAAAAGCCGAAGCAAAGGAATAGATGGAATAAACAAGCCCTCGCTTTTCGCGAATTTCCTGAAACAACCGCGATGACATGCCACCGCCGAGAACCGCACTTAACAAAGTGGCTGCATAGTGGCGTTTGGTATCATAGCCGAAGCCGGGAAAACCCATGACAAAGTGAACCTGTTCACTGTCCCGGTTTTCAATCGACGTCCCGCCTTGATACAGGGATGGTTGGGGTCTGGACCGGGTTCCGCGTGGCAGGTTGCCAAACAGATCCTGTGCCAGATCTTCCAGCTGGCCGGGCGCAATCTTTCCCGATCCCACCAGGATCATATTTTCCGCGCAATACCCCTCTTCCATGAAACCCATCAGGGCGGAACGCGACATGCCGCGGACCGTCCCAGGCGTTCCCAATGTCGCAAAACCCATGGATTGGCCAGGGAAAGCGGAAGACTGAAACCGGTCATAGATGACATCATCAGGCGTGTCTTCAACCTGTCCGATTTCCTGCAGAATGACCGAGCGTTCCCGCTCCAGCTCTTCGGGATCAAAGCTCGGATTTTGAAGAATATCGGCCAGCATATCGACACCCAGCCCGATATCTTCCTTCATCAACTTCATGTAATAGGCAGTAGATTCACGGCTGGTATAGGCATTCATATGGCCACCGACCGCTTCAATTTCTTCTGCAATGTCGAGGGCGGAGCGTCGGGCAGTTCCCTTAAAGGCCATATGTTCCAGGAAATGGGCGACGCCGTTATTCTGATCTATTTCAGCGCGGGTCCCGGTCCCGACCCATACACCAATGGAGGCCGTTTCAACCGTATCCACAGGGTCGGTGACGACCGTCAGGCCATTATCCAACCGGCTGAGCTGAACCATCAGGATTGCCCCGCCCGTGATCTTTCCCGGACATAGGCCTCGACCACCTGCAATCCATTGCCCAGGACATCGAACCGTTCCTCGCGATCAAAAAGGTCACTCATAAAGTCAGGCAGACCCGGTCTGATACCGGTCGCCTTTTCCACCGCGTCCGGGAACTTCGCCGGATGGGCACAGGCGAGTGTGACCAGCGGTGTATCCCCTTGTCGCGCACTCCAGCCGGCCATCAGGCCCACTGCCGTGTGCGGATCAATCATTTCGCCCGTTGATTTATGCAAGGCCCCGATCGCCGCAAGGGTCCCCTGATCATCCAGACGACGCGCATCGAAATCAGCGCAGGCAAGTGTCCAGCGTTCCGACCCCGGTGTCAGGAAGCCTTTTGTCTTGAAGGTTTCCATTGCAGCAGCGGTTGCCGCACCATCACGGTCGTAGAGATCAAAGAGATAGCGTTCAAAATTGCTGGAGTTCTGAATATCCATGCTGGGGGACAGGGTGGGTGTTACCTCTTCCATCCCAAGCACGCCGGTTTCAAAGAAACGGGTCAGGATATCATTGCTGTTCGACCCAATGATGAGTTGCTCAATGGGCAGTCCCATCTTCTTCGCCGCGTAGGCCGCAAATATATTGCCAAAATTCCCGGTCGGGACAGAGAAGGACACGGGACGATCCGGCCCCCCCAGCGACAGGGCAGCGTGAAAGTAATAGACGATCTGCGCCATCACCCGCGCCCAGTTGATGGAGTTTACGGCCCCAAGCCGCATGTCTTGTCGGAAGGGCACATCCCCAAACATCGCCTTCACGAGATCCTGGCAATCGTCAAAATTCCCCTGCAGGGCAATGTTGTAGACATTGGAGGCAGGAATGGTTGTCATTTGCCGCTGTTGAACGGGGGAGACCCGGCCTTCCGGATGCAGAATGAAGATATCGATCGCGTCCCGATCCCGACAGGCTTCAAGCGCGGCGGACCCGGTATCGCCTGATGTCGCGCCAACAATCGTCATCCGCTCACCACGCTTTTTTAGGACATGATCAAACAGGCGTCCAACCAGTTGCAGCGCATAATCCTTGAAAGCGATGGTTGGACCATGGAACAGCTCCATGACCCAGGTGTTGTGGTCCAACTGTTTCAGCGGGGCGACCGCGTCATGGTCAAAATTGCCATAGGCCTCGCCCACCATCTGCTCCACATCGGCGCGGCTGATGCTCTCGCCGATATAGGCCATCATCACTTCGACCGCCAATTCGGCATAGGAAAGGCTGCGCATATCGCGTAACTGCTCGGCCGTGAATTTCGGCCAATGGGCAGGAACATAGAGCCCGCCATCCGGCGCCAGCCCGGTCAACAGGACATCTTCAAAGTCCAGAACCGGCGATGCCCCGCGCGTGCTGATATAGTCCATTCTTTCTGCCCCTTCTTTGATCTGCAAAAGACCAGCAATTCTGACCCCTTGTCTTAAGTAGGGTGAACACAGAGAGCAAGACTTGAGAAGGCGTACAACCGCCGGATTGCGTCTGGAATCCTGTTTTGACCGGTGGTGGAACCGATTCAACCGCCATAAACGGCCGCATCAGGATAATACTGACGGAAAGCAAACCAATAGCCGATATGCCCCGGCAAGCGCTCAAGGACGGCCCCGTCCGGCCCTTCAAGAGCATCCTCTGTCACTGTCCAGGCAGCGCCGGATGTATCAAGCAGCCGGGGTGCCTCAGACGTGCCAGACGGCTTGTCAAACGTGTTGTCGCCCCGACGATAGGCGCGCACGGTACGGCTCTGAACCTCACCGATCAGCACCACCGCCTCACCGCCCATCTCATCATTGATGACCGGCATATCCGTGAAAGCATCCAGCGGCCAGGCCTTTTGGTCATCCAGCAGACGAACGGCATAGACGTAGGATTTGGGCGGGCGGCTGGCATCTTCGAAATTGACGGGGAACATCAGATCCGGAGAATTGAAGTAGTCACCATAGGGTTTGCCCGGCGTGTATTCCCGGTCGAACCCTGTCTCAATCGACAGGACCTTGGTGTCGGGATGGGCCGCAAACCAGTCCGCCCAGCGTGTGATCGCAACAGGGCGGGCCTTCAAACGGACATCACTGCCGACCAGGTCGCCGACCACCGGCTTGCCCGTGAATTGATTCCACATGGTCAGGGTCTGGCGGTCATACATCAGCTTGTTTGACTGATAGAGGAAACCGCTCGATCCAAAACTGAACGGCTCCGGCTGACCTTCGACATCTGTCTCGAACAGAATGCCCGATGCACACAGGGTGCAGTATGCGAGGGCAACGGGAACATCGCCGACAACATCATTGAACATCTCGTGCCAATCCATAATGCGCAAAGGATAGGCCCTGGCATCCCCATTAATTTCCACACCAAACACCAGCTCGTCCGGTGTGATATAGGTGGCCTCTGCCGGTGTCACATGGGTCGGATTGTCGAGGGATGGAATCCCGTCTTTTGCAACGCCGCCCCAGGTTACATCTTCAAGACGGATCGTGTGTTTGACACCAGGGTTCAGGAAAAGGCGAAAGTCCTGATCAATATTGGCATAGAGGTCACCCTTAAACCGGTCATAATCCGGGAAGGATTCTATGTCGCCATTCTTCTGGCTCCACAAAACCCAATCGCTCAATTCCTCTCCCGGATTGTCGCCGGTTATAGCGACCAGGGCTGCGATCAATTCTTCCTGCAGAAACGGAAAAAACCGCATCAACTCGATCAGGGCATGGGAAACATCGGGCTTGCCCCGTTCCGCAATCACTTCAAGGGCGGCCACAGATTTATAAGGATCCCTGTCGATCACATCGAGGACCTTGGACATACCCTCGCTGGGCGGCAATTCCTCAACTGTTTGCGCGTGCCCGGACGAAAAGCTCGCCATAAGGAAAAGCGCGGCACCGACAAGCGCCGTCAGCAAGACAGTAAGGACATGTTGATCGCGTTTTTTGACCTGGGATTTTAACAAGATTCAGCACTCCGCCCGATCGATTTTCGTTTTTATGAGTTCATGTGCCGATTACAATAATGCAGTAAGGTGACAGAATCCCTAAAACTCTGATCACGATACCGTGGCTGGAATGCCGGTTTCCAATTTTATGGGATCTAAGTCCCCAAATATCTGTGCTGGAGATGCGCCGTAAACGCCGAGGGGTCCAGGGCACGCCCGGTCGCTTCCGTCACGATTTCGGCGCTGGACAGCGAGGATCCCTTGCTATGCACGTTCTGGGTCAGCCACTTCCTGAGGGCAGAAAAATCTCCACGCGCCAGATTGTCGCCCAGTTCTGGAATCGCCTGACGGGCTGACTGAAACAGTTGCGCAGCGGTCATCGCGCCCATTTTGTAGGTCGGGAAATACCCGAACGCCCCGTCATACCAGTGAATATCCTGCAACACGCCCCGTGCCTGATCTGGCGGTCTGACACCCAACAACGCCTCCATCCCGTCATCCCAGGCTTGCGGCAGGTCGCTCAAGGGAAGATCCCCGGACAGCAGGGCCTGTTCCAGGCGGAACCGCAGAATGACATGGGCCGGATAGGTAACCTCATCCGCCTCAACGCGGATAAAATCGGGCTGTACCCAGTGATAGAGGCGGATCAACTGATCCTCTTCAAAAGCGGGCTGGGCTCCAAAAGCGTCACGCAGTTTCGGGGCCAGAAAGGACAGGAACTCCGGTGACCGGCAGGCCTGCATTTCTATCAGCAATGACTGGCTCTCATGCAGGGCCATACCCCGCGCGGTGCCGACAGGCTGATGCCGCCAATCGGCGGGCAGGTTCTGTTCATACATTGCATGACCGGACTCATGCAGGGCGGCCATGATGGCGAGCGCCACATCATCTTCGCTATAGCTGACAGTAATCCTCTGATCTCCCGGATATCCGGTTGAGAACGGATGCGCGCTGACATCCATGCGTCCAGCCTGAAAATCAAAACCGACGGTCTCTGCCAGCCCTTTGATCAGGCTCTCTTGAGTACTGACCGAGAACGGGCCAATGGCCTCTGGTTTTGGGCCCTCAGATGCCTGCTTCTCGAGGACTGCGGCGAGGAAGTCAGGCAGGAAGGCGGAATAGATATCAAAGATCCCGGCGATCTCACTCGACAGAACACCGGGTTCAAAATCATCTATCAAGGCGTCATAGGGCGCGCGGTCCAGCAATTCACCAAGGATCGCAGCCCGATCACGGGTAAGCGACAGAACCTCTTCCAGATGCGGTTGGACATTGGAAAAACTGCCATTTTGCTTCGCGTCCCGCCAGATATTTTCACACCGCGAACAGGCCTTTGAGAGAGCGGCAACCAGATCTTCTGGCAGCGCATTGGCCTTGCGCCAACTGCGTCCCATTTCGTGCAGATTTGCGCTTTGGTACGCGTCCAGATCAGCGCTCTCTGCCTCACTGATCAAGTCGCCCAGGCCAGGATCGCTCATCATTTCATGCAGAATGACCCGTAACGTCGCGACCTGTTCAGAGCGGGAGTCCGCGCCACCGGGCGGCATATTGACGGCTGCGTCCCAATGCAGAACACCGAGCGCCTCACCCAAAACGGACATGCGGTGAAAACGGCTCTCCAGCGCTTGATAGGGGGTAAGATCGCTCATTCCGGATCCGCCTTACCCTTTCGATGGAACAGGATATAGATGACCAGAAGACCCAGCGCCAAACTGTACCAGGTGATCGCGTAATGAAGATGATCATTGCGAATGTCGAGGCGCCATTGTCGGCCGACCGGATAGCCACCGGGCACATCACGGTCATCGGACAGGATGAACCATTGAGGATAGGCCTCAACACCCGCGACCACGGCCATTTTGGCAGGGTCGACATAGAACCAGGCGTTCTTGGCAGGCTCATTTGGGGGGACGACCTTTTCCTGAATCCAGGATCGCGGCTTAACGAACCGCAAAAGGCCGGAAACCTCCTGAACGCCGGTGACCTGGGCCTGCGGGCGGAAACTGGGGTCTCTCTCTTCGAACGGGACCCAGCCCCGGTTCACCAGGATCTTGCGCCCGTCCTCTGTCGTAAAGGGGGTGACGACATTGATACCGGCCTTGCCGTTCAGGGCCCGATTGACGAGGTGAAATTCGTTTTCATGATCGAACACACCGCGTGTCTTGACGGGCGTGAACTCGTGATCCTCTTCGTTCAACGCGCTGACCGGCAGCTCAATTGCCGCCTGTGTTGCACGCTCATTAAGACGATCGATCAATCCCTCTTTCCAGGCAAGCCGCTGCATCTGCCAGGTTCCCAGCGCGACCAATGTGATCAATGCGGGAATCGTAAAAAGCGTCGGAATCAATTTCGGGCGAAAGGCCATCACCGTGTCCATTCCAGTATTCTGTGGCAGATCATTTTCTGCCACGGGTTCTGCATCGCATGAACCCAACCGTCAATCCCGGTCGCACGAAAGCGGCGCTTTCCGCGTCGTTTCGTCCCGCGAAGAACAGCGAGGAGACTAGCGGTCAAACGTGTTTTCAGGGATATCGCCTGCACGGTTAAGATACTGCAATGCGACCAGCAAACCCTTCACCTTTGGCAGCAGGTAAAGACCCAGACCCGCAACAACGGGGCAGGCCACCACGATCGGTGTCCAGACCGGCGTGTTGAACGCGAACATCACGAAGACGCCGAGACCCACACCGACCGTCGATATCAGGATGATGATGAAGGGAACCGCGCCGTCACCCGCATCTTCCTTGGTCAGGTCCAGGCCACAGGACGGGCATTCTTCCCGGATATGCAGGAATGTATCATAGAGAGGCGCCGCCCCGCACCGCGGGCAGAGGCCACGAAAGTCTGTCTGCCAAGCGGAAAGGGGTGGATAGCCTTGATCGGTATCCACCAATTTTTCCAATCAGAAATTGGGTTGGGTTAAGGCGTTATCAGCCGCCCCACCAGTAAACACAGACAAAGAGGAACAGCCAGACAACATCAACGAAGTGCCAGTACCAGGCGGCGGCCTCAAACCCGAAATGACGGGTCGGGGTGAAATCACCTTTAACAGCGCGATACAGGCAAACTGCCAGGAAGACTGTTCCGACGAACACATGGAAGCCATGGAAACCGGTCGCCATGTAGAAGGTCGAGGAATAGATGCCGTCGGTGAAACCAAACGCCGCGTGCCCATATTCGTAGATCTGCAGCGCGGTAAAGGCGACGCCAAGGGCAACCGTAAGCGCCAGGCCCTGCACCAGCTGTTCCCGCTTGCCTTCGCGCAGCGCATGATGCGCCCATGTCACCGTACAACCCGACAGAAGCAGGATGAGTGTGTTCATGAACGGCAGGCCAAAGGCCGGGAATGTTTCCGTCCCAGCGGGTGGCCAGACACCGCCAGTATGTTCCACGCGGGCAAACATATTGGCCTGATCGGGATACAGGCTGGCATCGAAGAAAGCCCAGAAAAATGCCGCGAAGAACATGACCTCGGAGGCGATGAAGAGCGACATGCCATAGCGCAGGCCGAGCTGGACAACCGGCTTGTGGTCACCTGCGTGGGATTCACGAACCACGTCCCGCCACCAATAGAACATGGTCGCCAGCACCAGCAGGATACCCGGGGAGATGATCCAGAGGCTAACGGCATCGGCCCCAATCATGTCCGGATGCATATATACAATCAGGCCGAATGCCAGAACAAAGCCTGACAAAGCGCCCAAAGCCGGCCACGGGCTTGGGTCAACCAGATGATAGTCGTGGTTTGGTGCGTGATGCTCAGATGCGCTCATGCCACATTCCCCTTCAGGTTTTCCGCCCAACAAACAGGCGGGATGATCATTACTCTCCCCGTTACTGGAACGGGTTAAAGGTCCCCCCGGATCAATTCCCTAACGCCACCTGGTCTTCTACTTCCGACTCGTCAAGCGGGAAGAAAGTATAGGACAAGGTGATCGTTTTGACTTCATCCAGATTAATATCCTGATCAATATCCGGCTCTACAAAGAAGGCGACCGGCATATCGATCGATTCACCTGGTTGAAGGACCTGCTCGGTGAAGCAGAAACATTCAACCTTCGCAAAATACATCCCCGCCTTCAGGGGTGTCACGTTAAACGATGCAGTTCCGGCGACGGGTACATCAGAATTGTTGGTCGCACGGTAAAAGGCGAGGCCGTTTTCCCCGACCTTCACCGTCATTTCGCGCTCAAGCGGCTGGAAGGACCAGGGCAGGTCCCGCGCCGTCGTCGCGTCAAACCAGATGACCATTTCCCGGTCGATGACCGTGTCACTGGCCGCATCCGATGTTTGCGTCGTTCCGCCATAGCCGGTCACCCGACAAAAAAGGTCGTAAAGCGGCACCGACGCATAGGAAAGAACCAACATCCCGGTCACCATGCCCAGGACGACCATCATGGTTTTGCGGTTTTTCGCCTGCATATCCTGCATCACGCCGCACCCCCGCTCATCTTGATGATGCTGACCACATAGATCAGCGCACAGAACAGCAGGATGGCCACCGCCATCGCGTAATTTTTACGCTTTTGCTGCTGCGCCTTTTCCGGTGAGACAGGGCCCGGTGTGATCTCTGATACAGTGGTGTCTTTCACAGATGTCTTCTCTTGCGTCATAAATTAACCAATGATCCGATGGATCGCAGCCCAGACGGCGGTGGAATCGGCCACCATCGCACCGAACAGGCCAAAGAGATAAAGGATAGAGAACCGGAACATCTTCCGGGCTGCCTTGTCGGTTTTCTCCCGCCAGACCCGTATCGCATGCCACAGGAAGATACCACCCAAGACGGCTGCTACCGCTCCGTAAAACCATCCGGTCATGCCCAGATACCAAGGTGCGATCGCCAGTGGGAAAAGGCCAATTGTGTAGATCAGCATTTGGCGGCGTGTTTCGTCCGCCCCTGCAACGACCGGCAACATGGGCACACCCGCCTTGCCGTAGTCCCCTGTGCGATACAGCGCCAGGGCCCAGAAATGTGGCGGCGTCCAGAAGAAGATCAGCGCGAACAGCAAGATCGATTCAACGGAGACACTGCCCGTCACACAGGCCCAGCCGATCATTGGCGGGAAAGCACCCGCAGCACCGCCGATCACAATATTCTGCGGCGTCCGGCGCTTCAGCCAGATTGTGTATACAAATACGTAAAACAGCATCGCTGCTGCAAGAAGGCTGGCGGCCACCCAATTCACGGCCAGCCCCATCAAGGCAACGGAGAAGGCGGCCAGAATGATGCCAAACGACAGGGCCTCAGCGGCTGGAACCCGCCCCCTCGGGATAGGACGACCCTTTGTGCGGGACATGATGGCGTCGATATCGCGGTCAAACCACATATTTATCGCGCCGGACGCACCTGCAGCGACCGCGATACAAAACACAGCGACCGCTGCCAGAACCGGATGCAGCGTCCCCGGCGCCAGAAGCAAACCGGCAAAACCTGAATAAACAACCAACGACATGACACGCGGCTTCAACAGCGCAATGTAATCACGCACGTCACCGGTAGCGGCTGGCGCATATGCAGTCACGCGACCATCCATGTTCAATGTTTCTACGCTGGTTTCTGACACAGCACTCTCACTTCTTACTCAACTTTTATACCAGTATCCGGGCCGTACCCTTTCTAGGATACCGGCCCGGACATAACCTGGTCAGTTTTGGATCAACGGATCTGTGGCAGATCGTTGAATGTGTGGAACGGTGGCGGCGAGGTCAGTTCCCATTCAAGGGTGTTCGCCCCTTCGCCCCAGTAGTTGTTGCCAACCCGCTCACCCTTCATCAGCGTGTAGATCAGCATCGCCACGAAGAAGAGCGTGGACGCGAACGCGATATACGCACCCCAGGAGCTGATCGCATTCCACTGAGCAAAACCGTCTGCGTAGTCAATGTAACGACGGGGCATACCGGCAAGACCCAGGAAGTGCTGCGGGAAGAACGTCAGGTTTACTCCGATGAACGTTGTCCAGAAATGCAGCTTGCCAGCCCAGGACGGGAACTGACGCCCGCTCATCTTGCCAATCCAGTAATAGATACCGGCGAAGATGGCGAAGACCGCTCCCAGCGACAGGACATAGTGGAAGTGAGCGACAACGTAGTATGTGTCATGCAGCTGCAGATCCATACCGGCATTGGCCAGAACCACCCCGGTCACACCGCCCAGTGTGAAGAGGAAGATGAAACCGATCGCCCAGAGCATCGGGACTTCAAAGCGGATGGATCCACCCCACATGGTTGCGATCCAGCTGAAGATCTTGATGCCGGTTGGCACCGCGATCACCATCGTGGCCACTGTGAAGTAGGCCCGTGTGTCGACGTCCAGACCAACCGCATACATGTGGTGCGCCCAAACGATGAAGCCGACGAAACCAATGGAAACCATGGCATAGGCCATGCCGAGATAGCCAAAGACAGGCTTGTTCGAGAAGGTCGATACAATGTGGCTGATCATACCAAAGGCGGGCAGGATCATGATGTACACTTCCGGATGGCCGAAGAACCAGAACAGATGCTGGAACAGAATCGGGTCACCGCCGCCTTCTGGAATAAAGAAGGAGGTTCCGAAGTTACGGTCGGTCAGCAGCATCGTGATCGCACCACCCAAAACCGGCAGCGAGAGAACCAGCAGGAACGCCGTAATCAGCATCGACCAGGCAAACAGCGGCATCTTATGCAGGGTCATTCCCGGCGCACGCATATTGAAGATGGTCGTGATGAAGTTGATTGCACCCAAAATAGAGGACGCACCGGCCAGATGGAGCGAGAAGATCGCCATATCCACCGCAGCGCCACTATGACCCAGCGACGAACTGAGCGGCGGATAGATCGTCCAGCCTGTTCCTGCCCCACCGCCGATGATGGCCGACAGCAGAAGCAGCAGAAAGGCCGGGATCAACAGCCAGAACGAAATGTTATTCATACGCGGGAAGGCCATATCCGGCGCCCCGATCATCAGAGGGGCAAACCAGTTGCCGAACCCACCGATCAGAGCGGGCATGACCACAAAGAACACCATGATCAGACCGTGTGCGGTGATCACAACGTTCCATTCATGGCCATCTCCCATGAACTGGACGCCCGGCTCATGAAGTTCCATACGCATGTAAATTGAGAAAGCACCACCGATCAAACCCGCGATAACCGCGAAGATCATGTACATCGTTCCGATGTCTTTGTGGTTGGTCGAGTAAAGCCAGCGCTTGTAGCCTTTTGGCACATCGTGATCGTCATGATGCGCGTCGGCGGCAGATGCTCCATATCCCATGGTTCGTCTCTCCTAGTCAGCGCCCGATCAGCGGGCTGTGCTGTCCGCAACGCGGACGTTTTCTTGGACCGGCGAACCGGCAACGGTGTCAAATTCTCCCTGTGCCCAGGTCACCCAGGTCTCAAACTCGTCAATTGGAACGGCTTTGACGGTGATGGGCATATAGGCATGGTCGGTGCCACAGAGTTCCGAGCAGAACCCGTAATAGGTTCCAGGCTTCTCGATCAGGACCCAGCTTTCGTTCAACCGGCCCGGAACAGTGTCCATCCGCACCCCAAAGTCGGAAACCGACCAGTTGTGCAGGACATCATTCGAGGTCATCAGCAGGCGGATCTTGGTGTCAATTGGCATGACAACGACATTATCCGTGTCCATCAGCCGGGCTGCGTTCTCAGCCTCGGCCTCTTCCGTTGTTCGGGCAACCAGCAGCGCGTCAAAAATGAAATTGCCATGATCAGGATATTCATACGACCAGTACCACTGATTGCCGATAATCTTGATCGTCATATCGGCGTCCTGTGTTTCGTCAGAGGCATAAAGCAGCTTCATCGACGGCCAGACCAAAACCGCAAGGATCAGGGTCGGTACAACGGTCCAGATCACTTCCAGGGGCGCGTTATGCGTCGTCTTGGACGGTGTTGGGTTTGCTGACGCCCGGAAGCGGTAGCAGGTGTAGAGAAGAAGGGTCAACACGAAGAGCGTGATCACTGTGATCACAGGCATCAGCCAATATGTGTGAAAATCATAAGCCTGCTGGGCAATCGGGCTGACCGGGGCCGGCAGGTTCATCTGCCATGGCTGCGGTTCAGCGGCGTTCGCTACGCCAGTAAAAACAGCTAAAAATGAAGCTGCAATCGCGAGAAGTCGGGTAGCCACCGTCAACCTCCGTCTCCTGATGTTGTGACCTGCACCATACAGCACAGAAACTACGTCCCTGCACCGTCACAGCGCTAACGGTCGTTAACTTGATGGTATCTCACGGCGAATGCCGCTCGGTCCCCCCACCAAAACTAAAATTTTCTCAGGACAATCCTGTATCTCCATCTTACCGGATCGCGTTTCTTGATCAAGTACAGCCAATGCGCTTTACTGTCGCATCCGTCAAGCAAAACCATACACTTGCGGGTCATTCGCAGGCGCAAAAATCGACCGCCCGGGTTGTAGGGTCAATCGCCCGGACGTTCAAGATATTTGCGAAACCGCCTCAGAAGAAGCCATGCCGCCAGAATAACCAGCGGCGCGGCAATGCCCTGGACAATTTCAGGCTTCACAGACAGGCCCAAAACGGTCAGTCCTTTGGCAAAATAGCCAATCAATCCGACAGCGTAATAGCTGATCGCAGCGACAGAGAGGCCCTCAACCGTTTGCTGCAAACGCAGTTGCAACTGCGCACGATGGTTCATCGATTCGAGCAGGTGCATGTTTTGCGCCTGGATTGAGACATCGACCTGTGTCCTCATCAAATCCGACGTCCGCCCGGCACGGCGCGACAGGTCGTCGATCCGACGGGCAACAGAGACACAGGTTCTCATCGCCGGGGCCAGGCGCCTTTCCAGGAATTCCGAGAGCGTTTGATAGCCTTCGACGCGCTCCTCCCTCAGTTCGGAAACCCTCGTGCGGACGATTGCATAATAGGCATCAGACGCCCCAAACCTGAACGCGGTCGTCGTTGCCAGTGTCTCAATTTCCGCAGAAAGACGGGTTAATCGCCTCAGATCTGTTGCCTTGTCGTCAGCCGCATCCGAACTCTCCTCCCTTGAGGCAGCCGCCGCCTGAGGCCCAAGACCAAGGGTCAAATGAGCAAGATCCGCATCGATACGCGGCAGTTTCGCAGCGGCGTCGCGCGCAATCGGAAGGGCAAGGAGGGCCAGGATGTAATATGTTTCAATCTCGATCAGACGCTGAACAAGACGTCCGGCCTGAAACCCGCTCATTTCATCATTGCGGACCAGCATGCGCCCGTGCCCGTCCTTGTGGAGGCGGAAATCGGTCCATAAGCGTCCGCGCCCGTTCGCAATCGTGCTGACCACCAACCCTTGATCGACGAAATACTCTTCCAGCTGGGCGTGGGAGGGTTCGGGGATTTCCGGGGTAGCCAGCGCTATATCGAGGGCCACAACCAGTTCACCCGGCGTATCCTGCAGCCAGTCATCGGGAATCAAGTCACTCGCCTTGCCTTCGAACGGATCTTCAAACACCCCGGCGCGAAAAAACGTGTAGGTCGAAAACTCTGTGTGCAATTCCCATTTAAGGCGGAACTGGCCCAGATCTGCCAGATGATGGATCGCCCCCGGTGCTGGCGGTGTTGCCCCGAACCGTCGACACAATTCGTTTATGTGGTCGCGATCCTTTTCTGGGTCACCGGTTGAATGCGTAAACGCATAGTGTGAAATCCGGTGAGGCCCGTCACATTTTGCGAAAGGTCTGGCGTGCAACTCGTTTACAAGATCATATCGGGCGGTTTGATCGATCATGGGTCTCTTCACTGACAAACGGGATAATCAAAGCAAACCCTTGATCCCGGATCCTAAAACAAACATCTATACAGGGACGGATGGGCCGTTATCTTTTGTAGACCGATTTGGCCGACATTCAAAATTAAGGGAATGGGTATCATAGTCGCAGCGAAACCTGCAGCGTTTAATTGATGCAGCGCCTGCGTCACATTGACAACACGTGGCAACAAGATTACCGCCGTAATTTAAGGATATATGGTAGCATTCTTCAACCAAAGGATTTAGTATTTACTCATGTCTAAACTTGCCGAAACAGATGACCTTTTCTTCAACCGCGCCGGCATGGACCTGGCCAGAACCGAAGCGCTGGTGAATGACGCGCTTAACGGGGCCGATGACGGCGAACTGTTTCTTGAATACCGCCAGTCAGAGGCAATCACCTATGATGACGGGCGGGTGCGTAACGCAAGTTTCGATACAGCGCAGGGATTTGGCCTGCGATCCGTCGCTGGTGATGTCAGCGGTTATGCCCATGCCTCGGAACTCAACGAGGCCGCAATCAAACGGGCTGCTTCAACCGTGCGGGCGGTTCATGCCGGTCATGGTGGCACCCTGGCAGAGGCGCCGCGCGGCACGAATATCGATCTTTACGGGGACAATAACCCGCTCGCCTCCATGCCGTTTGACGCCAAGATCGCGCTGCTCGAAGAAATCAACGCCTATGCCCGTTCAAAAGACCCCCGGGTGAAACAGGTCACCGCCTCCATCGGGGGTGAGTGGCAGGCTGTTCAGATTTTGCGTGCTGGCGGCATGCGGTCGGCCGATATCCGCCCGCTGGTTCGCCTTAATGTCAGCGTCGTTGTGGAACAGGACGGTCGCATGGAAAGCGGCAGTCACGGAACCGGTGGCCGTCTGGATTACGCCAGTTTCGTGACGCCCGAGGCCTGGAAATCCCAGGTTGATGAGGCTTTACGACAGGCCGTCATAAATCTGGAGGCCGTCCCCGCACCCGCCGGCGAAATGGAAGTGGTCCTTGGATCCGGCTGGCCCGGTATCCTGCTGCATGAAGCTGTTGGACACGGATTGGAGGGGGACTTCAATCGCAAGAAAACCTCCGCCTTTTCCGGACTGATGGGCGAACGGGTCGCCTCGCCTGGTGTCACAGTGGTTGACGACGGGACATTGGCGGATCGCCGCGGGTCCCTCACCGTTGATGACGAGGGAACGCCGACATCCTGCACAACCCTTATCGAAGATGGCATTCTGGTTGGTTACATTCAGGACCGCATGAATGCACGGCTCATGGGGATGACCCCCACCGGAAACGGGCGGCGGCAAAGCTTTGCCCATTCGCCGATGCCGCGCATGACCAACACCTATATGCTTGGCGGCGATAAAGAGCCAGACGAGATCATTTCTTCCGTCAAGAACGGCCTCTACGCCGTTAATTTTGGTGGTGGCCAGGTCGATATCACTAACGGCAAATTCGTTTTTTCCTGCACCGAAGCGTATATGATCGAGGATGGAAAGATCGGTGCGCCGGTAAAAGGTGCAACATTAATTGGTAATGGACCGGATTCTCTGACTAAAGTATCAATGATCGGTAATGATATGAAGCTGGATCCGGGTATCGGAACTTGCGGAAAAGATGGCCAGGGCGTGCCGGTTGGTGTTGGACAGCCGACCATGAAGCTCGAAGGCCTGACAATTGGGGGAACCGCTGCGTGACAGGAAAGCGCCAGACATTAAGACGTGTTTTAGTGGCGGGCCTTGGTCTGACCTTGATGACAGGCCTGACCGCCTGCAATGAGGGAGAAACGGCGACCACTCCTGAAACCGAAATGATGCTGGCAGCCGAAGAGAGCGGTGAAGAGTTGCAACTGGCAAGCGGCGATGCAGTCACCGATGATGAAAGGCCCTCGGCGTTTGTCACGATGGATATCGAACCCGTTGGGTATCTCTTCACCGAAGGGCGCCATCGCTTTACCCAGACCAGAACCTTTACCGAGCATTCCGGCATTGGGGTCACATTGGTGAAAGGCCGGATCTGCGTGCGCGGCGGTGAAGAATGCGTTGAGGGGCAGATCAGCCGCCGGATTGACGCGGGCACCGAACTGGTCCTGCAAAACCACTATATTGCAACGCCCGTGGTGCCGACCCAGGCCTCCGTCCAGTATTGGGGTGTGGATGACAATGGCAATTCGTTCGAAGTCAGCGAGGAATTAACGCTGGCCCTGCCCGCGCAATAAACGGTCAGTACCGGCAAGCCTCGTAAATCGGGGTGATCCGTTCGCCCCATTCACTCTGATAATCCCGCAAAAGATCCTCGGCAAAGGTCGTTCCCGACGCGATGATCGATTCCAGCGGCTCGATATATTGCTGCTCATCCAGGCCGGAATTGATGCTGATGCGATTGCGGCGTTTCAAACCGGATTTCGAGATTGCGACCACCTGTTTTGCGACATCGCGCAAGGTGCCGTTTCGGAACGGCACGTTCAGCGCGTCTTTCGGCACGCTTTCGCGCAGGATGGCCATTTCCTCAACGGTCCAGTCCTTGATCAACTCTTCCGCCTCGGCCATCGCTTCTGAATCGTACAGCAACCCAACCCAAAACGCGGGCAAGGCACAGAGATTGCCCCAGGGCCCACCATCGGCACCGCGCATTTCAATGAACTTCTTCAAACGCACTTCCGGGAAGGCGGTGGTCATATGATCGGACCAGTCCTCCATCGTCGGCAATTCGCCTTCGAATCCTTCGAGGCGTCCCGCCATGAAATCCCGGAAACTCTTGCCGGAAACGTCGATATAGTCATCGCCGCGATGCACGAAATACATCGGCACATCCAGCATGTAGTCGACCCAACGCTCAAACCCGAAATCCTCGTCGAAAACAAACGGCAGCATGCCGCAACGATCCGGGTCCGTATCGGCCCAGACCTGGCTGCGCATGCTCAGGAAACCATTTGGCTTGCCTTCGGTGAATGGGGAATTTGCGAAAAGCGCTGTCGCCAGCGGCTGAAACGCGACGGAAAGGCGCATTTTGCGGATCATGTCCTGCTCTGAGGAGTAATCCAGATTCACCTGAACAGTGCAGGTCCGGATCATCATATCGATCCCGTGATTGCCCTTCTTCGGCATATAGTCCCGCATGATTTTGTAACGGCCCTTGGGCATCCAGCTGACATCGTCGCGACGCCATTGCGGATCAAAGCCAAGGCCGACTGTATCCGCCCCAATCCGGGCGCAAACGGTTTTCACCTGATCAAGATGGGTATGCACCTCTGAACAGGTTTGATGGATGTTTTCCAGGGGCGCGCCGGACAGTTCGAACTGCCCACCCGGTTCCAGGCTGATTGAGCCCCCATGCCCATCAGTCAGGGCAATGACATTACCGCGCTCTGTGACCGGCTGCCAGCCGAAGTCCTGCAACCCTTCCAACAACACGCGGATGCCGGGCGTACCGTCATAGGGAAGACGACGGTGTGTCGCGCGGTCATAGACGAACTTCTCGTGTTCCGTCCCAATGCGCCATTCGCTCTCGGGTTTGCAGCCACTGGCGATATAACCAATCAGCTGATCTTTGCTCTCAACCAGAGGCGAGGTGGAAGCGGAAGAACCCATGAAATACTACCCTAAAATTTCTGACCAACCGTAAATTGAGGGATTAGCGGAGAATGCCGCCAAAGCGCAAGTACACCATTCAGAAAAAACCCCTCTCTCCGAGGTCACAGATATGCGGCCAGATCGTGAAAGCAAGGCTCTATCCCTTAAACGCCGGTCGTTCGTCCCAATCTGCCTTTGCAGACAGCCACACGGACAACGCCGCAAGCGCCGCTGTTTCAGCCCGCAATACACGCGGTCCCAGACTGATCAGGCGCGTAAAGGACTGATCTTTAAGACGTTGGAATTCAGAATCGTCGAATCCCCCCTCCGGCCCGATCAGGATGCCGGCAGCGCTCTCCCCGCTTGAGTTCGCCAGATAATCCGTTATCGGCGTTGCAATTCCGCGTTCTGCACAGACAAGCAAAACCCGGTCACGCGGCCAGTCATTGAGGAACCGGTCCAGTTTGACCGGGGCGCTCACCCGGGGGGCATCCAGTCGTTGACTCTGCTCCGCCGCCTCTACCGCATTCGCGGTCAAGCGATCTTCTTTGACCCTCTCTACATTTGTGCGCCGTGTGATGACCGGCAAAAGCGCACTCACCCCCAACTCCGTTGATTTCTGCACCAGAAAATCCAGCCCGGAACGCTTGATCGGTGCAAATGCCAGCCAGATATCCGGACTGCCGGTCTGTGGCCGCAATTGGTCTTGAAGCACGGTATAAGCGGCATTCTTGGCAATGCGTGTAAGCCGTCCCCGCCATTCGCCGTCACGACCATTGAATAGGGCAACACAATCGCCCTCCGCCAAACGCAAAACAGAGCGCAAAAAATGTGCATGCGCCGGATTAAGGGCGATCTCCACACCAGAGCCCAGATCCTGTTCGACATAAAGGCGGGTTTTTACACTCTCGTTCATTGCCAAAGACCGTGCTAAAGAAACTGCCAGACCGGCACAGATACGAAACCCTAAACCTGTTCGCACCCATATGACCAATCTTTCGAACCAGTCCGATAGCGCAAATGGCAAGGACGCCAGCGACATCCGCGAGGACAGCCCGATCCTGCGGCAATTGCCGCAGTCTTTCAGGCCCTATGCACGTCTGGCCCGCCTGGACCGTCCGATTGGCACCTGGCTGTTGCTGATCCCCTGCTGGTGGGGGTTGGCGCTCGCCTGGACCGGGCATCCGGCCCTGCCCCTGCCATCGGGTTGGTATATCATCCTCTTTGGGCTGGGCGCGTTGGTGATGCGGGGGGCCGGGTGCACCTGGAACGATATTACCGACCGCGACTATGACGGAAAGGTTGCGCGAACGGCCCTGCGCCCGATCCCGGCTGGCGAGGTTTCCGTAAAACAGGCGATCGCCTTTGCTGTCGCCCAATGCCTGATCGGCTTTGTCATCCTGATCCAGTTTAACTTTGAGACCATACTGGTCGGCGTCGCCTCCCTTCTGCTGGTCGCGGCCTATCCCTTCATGAAGCGGGTCACCTATTGGCCGCAGGCCTGGCTGGGTCTGACCTTCAATTGGGGCGCCCTTGTCGGGTGGTCGTCAATGCAGCCTGGCATTGCCTGGCCCGCGATAGCGCTCTATGCCGCCGGTTTTTTCTGGACGCTAGGCTATGACACCATCTATGCCCATCAAGATAAAGAAGACGATGCGCTGATCGGGGTGAAATCAACGGCCCTGCGATTTGGCGATGCAACCGGCCCCTGGCTGGTTGCCTTTTATACGCTCACCATCATCCTGTTGGGTGCTGCCGGTTGGCTGGTCAATACCGGCTGGGGTTTCTGGCCGGTTCTGGCGATCGGGGCAGCGCATCTGGTTCGCCAGATCATGAAGGTTCAGATCGACGACCCACAGAACTGCCTGCATCATTTCAAGAGCAACCGTGACTTTGCGCTCATCATTTTCGCTGGATTTATCATCGGTGGCTGGACCCAGGTCTGATGCACGGTTTCTTTGACCCCGTTCAACTGATTGAGGAAAACACCGCCCTCACGGCCCCAAGACTGGTCCCGGAGATTGAGCTCTACCTCGCGGACGAAGACCGTGCGCTGTATCGGGCAGGAGAGAACGAACTTGCAGACCTCGGTCTGGAGACACCCTATTGGGCCTTTGCCTGGGCGGGCGGTCAGGCGCTGGCCCGTTATCTGATTGACAATCCGGCCGAGGTTGCCGGACGCAAGGTCATGGATTTCGGGGCCGGGTCCGGCCTTGTCGCGATTGCAGCGGCAAAGGCTGGTGCCTTTGATGTGCAGGCAAATGATATCGACCCGGTCGCTGCAGAGGCGATGGCCATGAACGCACGGGTCAATGATGTCTGGATCGATATCGTGACCGAAAACATTGTCGGGCAGGCCGGCGACTGGGAGGTCTTGCTGGTCGGTGATGTCTGCTACGACAAGGAACTGGCTGATATGATGATGCCGTGGTTGCGGGCGGAACAGGCGCGCGGTTGCAAGATCCTGTTCGGTGATCCCGGACGGTTCTACCTGCAGAACTTCGGGTTGCGGCCCATCGCCGGCTACACCGCCATCACGACCGGTATTATGGAAGACAGCGATCTGCGCAACGCCCGTGTCTGGGTGTTTGACCAACCCTGAACCTGCCCCTAGCTCCCAGCCTTAGCCCCTAGCCCCGCGCACTGAATCAGAAAATTCAATTTTTCACTTGAAACATTCCATGGAATGTTTATATCAACCTCCAGAAACATTCTTTAGAATATAGATGGAGGTGTGACATGGTCATGAGCAGACGGAAATTCATCAGAACACTGGGTGGAACCGGCATTATGCTGGCCGCCGGCACTGTAGGATTGCAACAATGTGACCGGATGCCGGGCGAGGCGATTGCCGCCTGGAACGGACCGAACGCCGCCAGCGAGGGGGACATTCGCGTCTGGGCGCTTTCCTGGGCCTTACTCGCCCCCAACCCGCATAACATCCAGCCCTGGATTGCCGATCTCACGGTGCCGGGTGAGATAACCCTCAATGTTGATCCGAACCGCTTGTTGCCAGAGACAGACCCCTATGGTCGTCAGATCCTGATTGGTCATGGCACCTTCCTGGAATTGCTGGATATCGCAGCCCGGGAAAAGGGCTTTCGCCTCGACATTACCTACTTCCCGGATGGTGAGGCCCCGGCCGATGCCCCGGCCTCTGAAATCTCTCGGTACCCGGTTGCACGTATCGCGGTCACCAAAGACAATTCGGTTCGGCCTGACCCGCTGTTTCAGGCAATCCCGACGCGGCGCTCCACCAAGGAACCCTATGACCCTGCCCGCCCGTTGCAAAACAACCATGCCAGCGCTTTAGTAACCGCCGTTCGGAAAGAACACAGCCGGTTGGACCTTGCCCTCGATGAAATCTCGGCGGCGCCGCTACGGGTTTTGACCGGTCAGGCGACAATGCTGGAAATGAACACACCGGCCAAACTGGAGGAAAGCATCGACCTCAGCCGGATTGGTGCGGATGAAATCGCCAAACACCGCGATGGCATCGACCTGCATGGACCGATGTTCTGGTGGCTGAAAGCTCTGGGTTTCATGACGAAAGAGGCCGCGATGACACCTGGAACGGCCGCTCATCAAGGCGGGATGGACTATGCCATGGGCTGGGCCAATGCCTCCCCTTCCTTCGGCTGGATTTCGACACAAGGCAATTCACGTATCGACCAGGTCAAGGCCGGACGCGATTACATCCGCATCGACCTGACCGCCAGCGCAAACGGGTTTGCGATCCACCCGGTCAGCCAGCTTTTGCAGGAATATACAGAGATGGCCGAGCTGCAGAAGGCGTTTTACAAAGCCATTTCAAAACCGGAGGGTGACACTGTTCAGATGCTGTTCCGGTTGGGATATGCAGAGCGCGTTCCGCCTTCGCCCCGCCGCGATCTGGAAAGTCTGCTTGTAACTCAACGGTCTGCTTGTAACCTGCCTTCAGTGGTATAGGTCAACGAAGTTGAGAAAACGGCGTGGATACTGAAAAGGCGCAGCAGGGGTTCCGCATCCTGAACTGGATCGGCATCATCGAACAGCTCTCGCGCAATCGCGCAAACAAGGCGATTGGCGAGACTGGCCTGCCCTGGCCGCAGTTTATCCTGCTGAACCATTTCAGTCATCGCCCGCAGGAGGGCAAGCGCGTCATCGATGTCGCCCGCGCGATGCAGCAGCAACAACCCGGTGTCACAAAGACCATGGCCGCGATGGTAAAATCCGGACTGCTGCGGATTGATCGCGATGACGCAGACGGCCGGGCCAAGATCCACTATGTCACGGAAAAGGGTCTGACCGCGCGTCAAGACGCCATCGCCCTCCTCCTCCCGATGATCGACGCCGCCTTCGCTGGTTGGGACACAGAAGAGATGACCGACCTCTTCCAAACCCTCGACCGCCTGAAAATCTTTATGGACGAAAATCGCTAAGACAGACCAAGAACTCTGCTTTGCCTTACTGTTGTTAGAGAGTTGGTCGAAAACGCTTCAGGAAATTAGGGATTTCCAACATCGGTTCAGTAGAGCCATCAGTTTCGACAAGCGGCGGCTTCTCCGTTGGAGGCGAGTCAGGCACCTCCAAATTGTCCTCGTCTAATCCGATTTTACCTGAATGCTTTGTTTTTGGCGGAGGAGGTTTCCACGCAACAAGATGTTGCCCCAAATCCTCATAAAGCTTGGGCACGATTGTCTCAAGCTCTTCTATAAATGTTCTTTGACCTCCAAAGCGCCGAACATTCTTTGTTGTCATTGTTAGTTCAAATGCCTTTATTTCAGCGTTTGATTTGCTATCTCGAATTTGATCCGGGTTTGTGACCAAATCAGTTAACAAAAAAGTCGTTTTCGAAGCGCGCGATGACCATATCACGCCCAGAAAACAGTCAGTTTTCTCAACATCATTTATTTGTCTGAGAACCCAATTCAGCCTCGCCTTAGTCGTTTTGCGATCTTTCGGCGCAGCTATTGTCATAGAGACCCTGATTACTCTGCTGTTGAGATCAGCAACGACTGATAGATCCCCAGCTGCATCGGGGATTGAAAAAACTGTAGTCAAACAATTACTGCGAATGAGGGTTTCTATATCGTCAGATGACCTGACGTTCCGATCTAGTCTGTGAGAGCGCGGCAGTTTAACGTCGACTTTACACGAGACGACGCGGCTCAATCGTAGACTGAGATCACGAACCTCCTGATGCCATCCATTCACAATTTCCAAGGCTTCCGGTTTGTCAGCCTGGCCTCCAGCCTGAATTTTCCCAACTGTATCAGACCAAAGATGCGGCATCTTCGTAAACCCAGTCAGACCGGCTGACGGATGAGATAAGAACCTGACAAATTCGCGAATCAAGAACGCGCGCTCTGGATCTGATAATGCGGCTTGATCATGCATAAGGACGGCATCGGTCAAAATTCCCATCCATGAAAAATGAAAGAGTTGAACCTTTTTCGTTAGGTTTTTTGGAACCGTATAGGGCGTATGTTCTGGTACGGCAGCGAAGTCATTTGAAATCGTCATGACACAGTCAATGTCATGGTCTCGCGCCAGCCTAAGATAGCGTTCAATCTGCTCGGTTCGTAACTCGTTACGGCCAATTTTTACTTCGAGTAAAGCAGACCATGTCTTTTTGCCGCTTTTTAGGACCAAAAGACCGTCTGGTCGGTCGCCCTTTACTGCACGATCCTCCGATTTAAAGACGATTTCGGTATAAGCAACAACACTCGTTCGAGTCCCCACCGCTTGACCAATTCTAGTCAGAACTCGCTTCGAAAATTCCGGAACCATTGAAAACACGGAAAGCAAGATACTCGTCGCACGTTGCTCTTTCCCTGTCTCAGCAATGACTGGAAACAGCCTCGCCACTTCGCCCGAACTCAAATAACTTGGCAGCAACTTAAATCTCCGTGTCAGAAATAAATGTCGATCGATCAACAAAAACAGAAATAAAAAATACTCTTATATATAGAAATTATGTACAAATTTTATGCTATTTTAAGATGTTTTGCAATTTGGCGCTTGTGGGACCAAGTCCTGCGTTTCGCTATCAGCTGAACAGCAGCGAGGAAGTATCTAACTTTTCACGAGCCAATCGATCAGTGTTCGGCAAACTCTATGCAAGCCGGGTGAAGCGGGCTTGGAAGGGGATGGCGTCTTTTGCCAGCCAGTCTGAGATGGATTTGCGATAGGTGGCGTCATCGACGAGACGGGTGATGAAGCTCGTTTCATCCAATTCGGTTTCGGCAATCGGGCATCGCTTATAAAGGTCGGAAAGCGCCTCTGCGGTTGTCTTGGCAGGGACTTTTCGTCCCTCGCAGGCAATCGCGGACAAAGGGACGGGATGATTGCCCGTCTGGGTCATATGTCCGCGCTCGCCGATATAGGCATAGGCTGTGTCGCTGGTGCTTCCATCTGCCAGGTGCAGCGAGACATCTTCCAATCCCGCAAAGGAATAGTTGGCGGCGGCAATTTCGGTTTCATGCATGATTTCCAGTTGGCCGGGTGTCAGCCAGGTGACCGCAAGCTCGACGGACGCCGCCTCCACCGCCTGCAACATCGCGGGAATGGCACCGTAGGATGTGATATGGGCCGAAAAGACAACATCGAACCCGTCAAGTTGGCCGCGTTCAACCGGGATTACCTGATCCATCAGATGCCCGTATTTCTGCCAGAGCCGGACCGGTGCCTGATTGGACCCAAAGGCGAGGACCGGTATGCGGCCCACGCGTGTGTCCGGGTCAAATGCGCGGGTCCGGCCATCGTGATAGGTGAAACTCTTGCGTGGAAACGGATAGGGATAGAGCCGCGCCCGTTCCAACAAGGTTAGCGGCGGCTCATCCTTCATGGGTCAGTCTCTCGGACAGGGTCGACCCCTATTCCTGATCTATCCGGTAGCGGACATAGGCGTCATCAACATTGGACGAGGACTTTTCCCACCAGACCTTGCGGGCCTCTTCATAACTCATGAAGGGACCGATCCGCTCTTCCACACCGCGCGCGATGGTTTTGAAATCGGTGTCGGTGTAGGCACCCCCAACAACCCACCACTCATCATGGGCCTCTTTCTCAATATGAAAGCGGGCGAAGGCATCATCGACATTTTCCATCGACTTGGCGCGCCAGACGGCCTTGGCCTCCGCATAGACGTCAAACGGCCCCAAGCGGGTCAATTCCTGCCCGTCCGCCAGGTTTGCAAAACTCGTGTCGGTATAGACCCCGCCAACAATCCAGTATTGCTCAGACAATTTGACGCTCCTTCAATGCAAACAGTCCAGCAGGGCAATTTGTCGCCATCCAGCCACTGATTGCCTGCGTACCCCAGTCTATATCCCCGGCTGAACCCACCAGATCGCCAAACCTGTTTCGATGACAGGGCTTGACGGGACCGTGTTCGACCGTTTCATCATCATTTCAGACGTTCGGGCGATACGCCAGACCCAACCTGACAGGAAATCGGAATGCCTTACGCCTCTTTAAGGGACTTTATTCAGCATCTGGAACAGGAAAACCGCCTGGTGCGCGCCACAGAGCCGGTTTCAACAGTGCTGGAGATGACCGAGATCCAGACCCGCCTTCTGGCCGAGGGTGGTCCGGCGGTACTGTTCGAAAAACCGGTCGACAAGGATGGCAATGTCAGCGACATCCCAGTTCTGGTGAACTTGTTTGGAACGGTCGAACGGGTGGCCTGGGGCATGGACCGCGAACCCGGTCAATTGCGGGAAGTGGGTGAAACCCTGGCCTTCCTGCGCCAGCCGGAACCGCCGGGCGGCTTCAAAGAGGCACTTGGCATGCTGCCTTTGGTTAAGACAGTGCTGGCCATGAAGCCCAAAACCATCGGTTCAGCGCCTGTTCACGACATCGTCCTGCAAGGGGATGAGATCGACCTCTCCAAGCTGCCGATCCAGTCCTGCTGGCCAGGTGAGCCAGCCCCGCTGATTACCTGGCCGCTGGTAGTGACACAGGGCCCCAACCCCAAGGGCGACAAAACAGATGCCTTCAATCTCGGCATCTATCGCATGCAGGTGACGGGCAAGGACACGACGCTGATGCGCTGGCTGAAACATCGTGGCGGTGCGCAACACTATCAGCGATGGAAAGCAGGCAAGACAGAACCCCTGCCCGCCGCTGTTGTGTTGGGGGCGGATCCCGGCACCATTCTGGCCGCTGTCACCCCGGTCCCTGATACACTGAGCGAGTATCAATTCGCTGGATTGCTGAGGGGCAAAAAGGTTGAATTGGTCGATTGCAAAACGGTCCCGCTAAAAGTTCCGGCAGAGGCGGAAATCGTTTTGGAAGGCCATGTCATGCTGGATGAGTATGGCGATGAAGGCCCCTATGGCGACCATACCGGCTATTACAACTCGGTCGAGCAATTCCCCGTATTCAAAGTTTCCGCCATCACCATGCGGCGTAAACCGATCTTTCTGTCGACCTTTACCGGCCGGCCGCCGGATGAGCCCTCGGTTCTGGGTGAGGCCCTCAACGAGGTTTTCATCCCGCTACTGCAGCAACAATTCCCGGAAATTCTGGATTTCTGGCTGCCGCCGGAAGGCTGCAGTTACCGGATTGCCGTGATCTCCATGAAAAAGGCCTATCCCGGTCACGCCAAGCGCGTGATGATGGGGGCCTGGTCCTATCTACGGCAGTTTATGTACACGAAATGGGTGATCGTGGTGGACGATGACATCAACGCGCGGGACTGGAAAGACGTTATGTGGGCGATGTCGACCCGCATGGACCCGGCCCGCGACATGACCATTATCGAACACACCCCAATCGACTATCTGGACTTTGCCTCGCCTGAAAGCGGCCTTGGATCAAAGGTTGGGCTGGATGCAACCAATAAATGGCCGCCGGAGACCAAACGGGAATGGGGTGAAAAACTGGTGATGCAGCAGGACGTTATTGATAGGGTCGATTCGCTCTGGTCGAAACTGGGCCTGCCGGGCAGTGGCAAGTCGATCTGGTAACTGACACTTTATAGAGACGGGCTGGACTCCAGCGGAGTTTCTCCCCATATCAGATGAAACGGGATGGAGGCTTGGAAACATGTGGTTTATGTCGAGCAAGAAAACAGAAATGCCGAGCGCGGCTGACGTTTTGGCCGGTCGGGCGGATGCCCTTAACACGCCGGACACGCATTTTGTGAACGGCGCCAGCATTAAACCCCCCTTCCCCGCCGGGTCTGAGCAGGTCCTGTTCGGTCTTGGCTGTTTCTGGGGTGCTGAGCGGATTTTCTGGAAACTGCCCGGTGTGATCACCACAGCTGTCGGTTATGCCGCAGGCCACACCCCGAACCCGACCTATGAGGAAGTCTGTTCCGGGCGTACAGGCCATAATGAAGTGGTTCTGGTCCAATACGATCCCAGTATGATTTCATTCGCCGAAATCCTGAAGCATTTCTGGGAGGCCCATGATCCGACCCAAGGCATGCGCCAGGGCAATGACGTTGGTACGCAATACCGGTCCGGCATCTATGTCACGACCGATGAGCAGAAAGAACTCGCCGAACAGTCCGCCAAGGATTATGGCGCGGCTCTTAAAGCGCAGGGGATGGCAGACATCACCACAGAGATCCTGAGGGCACCGGAATTCTATTACGCGGAAGGCTATCACCAGCAGTATCTTGCCAAGAACCCGGCGGGTTATTGCGGCTTGGGTGGGACGGGGATTTCCTGTCCAATGCCCAGTGCGACGGCCAGCGCTGCTGAATAAAAACTGAATTTAGCGGGATACTCTGTCAGGCGTTCTTGCTGGCGGCGGGGTCGCTCTTGCCGTTGACCATGCTTGGCTTCGCACCATCGAAGTCCGCAATGCCGTTTTCCAGGGCATAACAGGCCAAACGCACTGTCAAAGGGATCTCAATCTCTTTGCCGTCACGCTCGCCCTTCTCATAATATTGAACGACGCGACGGCGCAGACCCAATGCGTGAGCCGCATCCTTCTGCGATAGTTTTAGATGTTTCCGCCATTTTTTAAAACCAGCTGGTGTCAAAACATCCCCCAGAAGATCATCTGCGTTCCCCCATTACCGATATACCCTTCTTATACTCGGTAGTAGTTTTCAAGGATAAAAATACGCACCCCGTGCGCTTTTTTCTTGATATGCGCACAGGGTGCGCTTATGTTCATTTTACAGAAACAACCAATAAAGCGTTGAGTGGGGCAGTCGGCGCGATTGAGGAGCGTAGAAATGGCACATAATCTCTTTGTCCTGGACAAGGCCGCCTATGACGGCGAACTGGCCCTGGCCCGCGAGGCACAGATCTATGACTCGCACGCGACAGACCGCATGCAGTCCCATGAACCGGAACCCAAGCTGGTTTTCCGTGTGAATTTCAATGGACAGCACAAGCTGGTTACCGATCAGGTTGCAGTTTGCCGCCTCACCATGGCGCATCCCGAAAGCACGGTCGAGGTGATCCCGATCGTCGCCTGATTGGTACTGGTTTCAGAAACTTTCGATTGTTGCTTGACCCAGCGCAAGGCGCTGGGTAGCTTTCGGCCCATGGACAAGTCGATCACATCCTCACAGGTGCTTCTCGCACTTCTACGACTTAGCGGCCCGGCGCAATAACGTCGGGGGCCGTATGGCCATGCCTTGCGCGATGCAGGGACCACTTCACAACACCATCCGATCTGCCTCACCTGAGTAATCAGGTCGAAACCGTTACGGCTTTTGACAGATCGGGACACACCAGATAAACGCCTGTGCAACGCCCAATAAGGGTCGCAGGCGCCCGCGAGGAGACAGACCATGGCCAACAAGATGCCATTCGAAAAATACAAAGCTTTTCCCCCAATCGACCTGCCGGATCGCCAATGGCCATCCCGCGTCATCACGGAAGCACCGGTCTGGTGCAGCGTTGATTTGCGCGACGGGAACCAGGCCCTGATTGAACCAATGGGACCTGAGCGCAAAAAGCGCATGTTCGAAACCTTGGTCGAAATGGGGTTCAAGGAAATCGAGGTGGGCTTTCCCAGTGCTTCCCAAACCGATTTCGACTTCGTGCGTCAACTGATCGAAGAAAATATGATCCCGGATGACGTGACCATTCAGGTCTTGACCCAGGCCCGCGATCATCTGATCGAACGCACTTTCGAGAGCCTGAAGGGTGCAAAACGCGCCATTGTCCATCTCTACAATTCGACCTCTACCCTGCAACGTCGTGTCGTCTTTCAGCAGGACCGCGAAGGTGTGCGCCAGATCGCCGAAGAAGGCGCAAAACTGGTGATCCAACACGCCAGGAAGAACCCGGAAACCGAATGGGTGTTCCAATACTCGCCTGAAAGTTTCACCCAGACCGAACTGGATTATGCACTGGAGGTCTGTGAATCCGTGTTGGACATCTGGGAAGCGAGCCCGGAGAACCCGGTCATTCTGAACCTGCCAGCTACGGTAGAGGTGGCAACGGCCAATATTTTCGCGGACCAGATTGAATGGATGGCGCGGAACTTTACCAATCGCGAACGGGTTATCCTTTCCGTCCATCCCCATAACGACCGCGGAACAGGTGTGGCGGCCGCAGAATTTGCCGTCATGGCCGGTGCAGACCGGATTGAGGGAACGCTGTTCGGCAATGGCGAACGCACCGGCAATGTCGACATCGTCACACTGGGCATGAATATGTTCAGCCAGGGCATCGACCCGACCCTGGACTTCTCCAAAATGCGGGATCTGATCGGCGTTGCTGAATATTGCAATCAGTTGCCGGTTCATCCACGTCACCCCTATGCAGGCGATCTGGTCTTTACCGCCTTCTCCGGCTCTCATCAGGACGCTATCAACAAAGGCCTGAAGGCGATGGAACAATCCAACAGCAACCTGTGGGAAGTTCCCTATCTGCCGATTGATCCAGCCGATGTCGGCGCAACCTATGAGGCCGTGATCCGCATCAACAGCCAGTCCGGCAAAGGCGGGGTCGCCTATCTGATGGAGGCGGATTATGGCCTGAAATTGCCCCGTAGGCTTCAGATGGAATTCTCCAAGAATGTGCAGCAAATCGCCGATGGGTCTGGTCAGGAACTCAGCTCCACGATGATTTACGAGACATTCGACAGCGAGTATCTCTCCAACAGCGCGCCCTATGGCTTCATCGAACATACAACGGTGCCCGATACCCATGCGTCCGAAATGCGTGCGATCACCGCGAAGGTGACCAAGGATGGCGAGGTCATTGAGGTTAAAGGAAAGGGCAATGGCCCGATTGACGCCTTCGTCAATGCGCTCAAGCAAGAAGCGGGTATTGATATCAAGGTTGTCGATTACACCGAACATGCAGTTGGCACGGGTTCCGACGCCAGCGCCATATCCTATGTGGAAACGGAAACCGGCGACGGACGTCGCATCTTCGGGGTTGGCAAGGACGTCAATATCGTGACCGCCTCGCTGCGGGCGATCTGCACGGCCGTAAACCGGGCGGTCACCAACGGCGGCTGATCAGCCTGACACAGTTTTGAGGGTGCGGCATTCACAAAGGTTTTTATTGAACGCCGTGCCCGACCTGTCACAGTGATGGAGAGGTCGGAAATTCCGGCATCACAGGCAGGAAACAGACGTGCAAACAAGCCACTCAATCGCACTGGCCGTCTTGGCCATTATCATCATTCTGGGCTTTGTTCTGGCGCTGAATTATGAGGGCTCCCTGCTCGTTCCAGAAAATCTGAATACCTTCCTCACCGGGTTACAGCACTGGGCACCTTTCGCCGTGATCGGCCTTATGGTGGTGCATTGCTTCGTCCCCTTCCCGGCTGAGATCCTGGCCATTTCGGCGGGGGCACTTTTCGGGGCTGTTTATGGCACAGTGCTGATCTGGGTCGGCGCAATGATAGGGGCTTTGCTGTCCTTCTGGCTGGCTCGACGCCTGGGTCGCGGCGCGGTTGAGACCCTGTTACCTGAACGCCACAGAAGCCGGCTCGACACCTGGACCGCCGATCAGGGGGCCTTCGCGCTTTTGATCAGCCGGTTTGTTCCCATCCTCGCCTTCAATCTGATCAACTACGCGGCAGGGCTGTCCAAGATAGGGGTCTGGACCTTTGTCTGGACCACGGCGATCGGCATTCTACCCCTGACTTTCCTGATGGCCTATATGGGCGAGCAGATGCGTTATTACAGCATGACTGAATTGACACTCTCCGGCTTGATCGTCGCCTGTGTCCTGTCACTCCTCTACTGGCTGGCCCTGCGTAAAGGATGGTTGAAGGGCAAGAATAAAACGCCGTAGCCCAGCCCGTTAATGGGAATAATTCAATAGCCCTCTCGCCGCGAGTTTGCCCCTGGCCGACATTTTGCCCCTGGCAGAGAGCTTCCCCCTTGCCGCAAGTTTCCCGCGTGCAGAGAGCTTTCCTCGTGCAGCCAGCTTGCCACGGGCCGCGAGTTTACCACGCGCCGACAGTTTCCCGCGGGCTGAGAGCTTTCCACGTGCGGCCAGTTTTCCACGGGCCGCAAGCTTTCCCCTGGCCGAGAGCTTGCCACGCGCCGCCAGTTTCCCTCTTGCTGCCAGTTTTCCGCGCGCCGAGAGCTTGCCCCGGGCCGCAACCCCTGAGCCTGTGGGGGGGGTATCGCCGTCGTCATCCAGCAGGATCTGGACACTCGCCCCGGTCAGGGGCATCGCTTCCTCCTCCAACACAATCGCGGATTTGATATCCTCATCGGTCACTTCGTAAAGGCCAAGGTCACCGGGCACATGATAAAGCCGCCCGTCAGGTGCCCTGATCACGGTGCCGCCGTCATCTTCATCAAAGGACAGATCGTCGAGCGAATCCATCATGACATCCGGATCCAGGAAGAAATCGTCCTCATCCTCCAGACCGTCATCCTCAACATCGGCCAGCAGGCTCTCCAGGTCTCCCTGCGCCCAGTCAAGACGCAGAGACGGATCATCACCCGTTAATCTCCACTCGTAGATGTCACCCTCTTCGCCCTCGTCCAACCACTCAACCGGATCTTTAACTGTGCGACCGGAACTGGGCAAAACAAGAAGAACAGGACTGTCAAACATCACCAACTCGGATCTGGTCTGGTATCCACGGATTGCCGCCACAACAGCACCACCCCGCCCCAGATGGGCCGCAAGCGATGCGCCCAGCGCTGATTTGTCGGAGATTTCTATCCCCCGCACCGAGCGACCGAAAAGACTGAGAGGTTCGGCCTGCACCAGGGCGTCCATGCTGATCGCCTTGGGCGGCACTTTTCGCGCTGATTTTCTACTCGCCGTCTTTGATGCTTTCCGCACCGTCGGATTTCTCGCCATCCCAATTCCCCCCGTTACTTTGTACCGATACCACGCCATCTAAAGCAGCGGGCAATTTCTGACTGATTTTCCCAACCGCTGTAATGGCGGTCCACCGTCAAGAACGTTCTGGCAATCTGTTCAAAACTCAGAAAATCCGGCCCCAGAACATCCCACGTTTTTGCCAGGCGCACACCCAAACTGTCACGCGCCTCACACAATGCAGCTTTAAACGCCTCCGGCTTTCGCCGATAGGCTGAATCATATCCCTTTTTCAACTCCGGCATACGTTTTTCAATGACATCCGGATCGTCGTCCAACACCGCCAGCTTTTTTGGAATAGTGCCCGATTCAATCAGATTTTTCTGATAAGAGGCGACGAGGATGTCAAAAAATGCCCCCGTCATCGGCTCGCCCAACCGATGTATCTGTTTGGATGTCATGTCATCCACCGGGATATCCCGGAAGGGCACGTCGGCCAGCGTCAAGGTGTTGGAAGCAATTCTGAATTGCTGGTTCTCGGATGTCTCGGCAATCCGGTTGATCTCGTTTTCTGCGTAAAGATTACCGGATGTAGATGAGAGCAAATGGTCGAGTACAGTATCAAAATGCATGCTGGACAAAAGCGCGACCAGGTCGCTGCCGGATTCCTGAAACCCTCGATAATCCGCTGTCCAGGCATCTTCAAACGGAATGCCGGCCAATGCGAATATCAATCCATGGCCCAACTCATGGGCAATAATATCAAAGTTGTAGGCAAACTGATGGTCCGGATTGACCTTGTCGGCGGTAACAATCTTGCCGGTTTGCTTCTTTTTTGGTGCCGCCGGATCTTCCCACCCAAACTCTGTAAATCCCCAGGCAAATTGCGCGTTGTTCCAATCCACAAAAGGGGTCACCTGCAGGGTCGTACTGGTTTCAGAAAAATGCCACATAGTTCCATGACCAAGATAGGCTTCCCAAATATCAAGGACGCGGCGAATGGAACCATAGACATTGACCGCCCGATATCCTGTGTCGGCAACCCCCAAGTGATCGTAATGCCCGTCAGGACCAGGTCGCGCCGGGGGGATCACGGCCCCATCATGCGGCTCAAATTCCACGCCCTTAGTATAGGATTTGCCCATGACA
Organism: Alphaproteobacteria bacterium; assembly: GCA_963691885.1. Lineage (GTDB taxonomy): Bacteria > Pseudomonadota > Alphaproteobacteria > UBA8366 > Aestuariispiraceae. The sequence continues at coordinate 2,565,500 of OY829843.1, read as the reverse complement.
TCGATCACTGAGAGACGCGCGTCCCCGGGCCCGGAGGTGATCTGCGACGGGGGTGTACTGACCCAGACTGTTTCAGGATATTCGAAACCGCAAAGAAAGCGCGGCTGTGTCAAAAGACTGAACCGGGTTCCGGTATCCTTATAAAGCGCGTTCAGATCGATCATCATGTCTGCATCTTGCATAGAGAATTTGAATATTTCCATTCAAAATTAGACAGACACCTGCTCACCCCGTCTTTGGGTTCTCAATTTCATCCACCAGTCTTTGCCAACTTGCCGTCCATTCAAAACGAAACCGGGCATCCGGTGATGCCGGTTTGTTCCTGGACAAATGGGATAAAAGCGAAACGGCATCCAATCTCTTCTGTGAAACCCGTCCGTCGCGCAGCCAGTCTGCAAAAGCTTCGCCCTCCGGTCCCAGAGATCGGGCAAAAGTGGTCACACCATCCCATGTTCGCGACTTATAAAACACGGACCGGCTCCGTTCGAGTAGCTGTTCAGCGGTATCAAGAGACAGAATTTCGGACGACACGGCCCTGGCCAGTGTTTCCCGCAAATCGACCAAGGCAAGGCTGGTCAAATGCGCAGCACCTTCAGGGCCATGAACGATCGCCACCTCATCATCTCCGTTGAACGGATCCTCAAACGGATCATAACGCTCTTGCTCATAGGCTTCGAAGATCTTGCCCCAGCCGATCATCCCGAAGGAAGACAGCTCCGCCGCCCTCAACGCGCCCATGCTGGAGGCACCGTAAACAGGAATGCCTTCGGCCAGAGCACAGAGGATTTCCTTGTGCCAGACTGATGCCGTGTTCTCAAAGAAACCATCAACGATAACAAGGGCTTCATAATCATTCGTCAGGACAGCGCGGTAGACGTCGCCCTGTCGAACCGGGGGTAAAATGTCGAAAGTACCAATTGCCAAAGCATCTTCTTTCGACAGAGTTGGGCCAAGAAACACGGCGATACTCATAATGCACCGGCCTGAGCACGCAGGGCACGATCGGACAGTGGGGCTGCTGGATCAAACCCCTCCCATGCGGGTTCCAATCCAGGCACCACACAGCGCATGACCGGGATTCGAAATTCCGGTCGGGTGAGGTCCAGGGAAAGCACCTCCATGAACCCTGCTGTCGAGAGCCTATCGAGGATCAGATCAAGATCCTCATCCAGCGTTTCATTTTCGAAATTCACGGACTCAGAAAAAGATCGGGTCGCTTGCAGCGCCTGCCGCGCCAGACCTCGCGCGGCCTGCTGGCGATCCTCCCGGTTGGCACGGTCGTAGTCACTGGTTAGTAAATCATCCCGACTTCCGGCAATCATTGTAAGGCGAACCTGGGCCGCCTCGGTCAATGCGCGGGCCAGCGCGACATCACGGCTCGGATGGCATCCGAACCCGAACTCAGGATCAACACCGTCACGATCCGGGGCCAATAGCAAACACTGAAAAACCGGCAGGCCGATATCAGTGGTCAGATCCCAAACACACAATTCAAGGGATGCTGCATGAAATTGGTCAACGAGCCATTGGCAGTCCGGCGACAATCCCTGTTCAAGATCTATCGCACGGGCCGATTGATCTCGCTTCTGGCGCAGATTCCAAAGTGTTTCAGCATCCCGCTCGATGACTTCACACAGGCCGTGAATCAACGCTTCAGAGGGTGTATTGCCAGATGCAAGACCATTGGTATCGCATTGAAACATGCCGGATCCCGGCAGGGCTGGCAGGGTAAAATCGCAATGGAACGCCTCTACAGGTGCGAGTAACGGTTCAGAAGTGAGCAGGTTCTCAGCCCTGAGCCAGAAGGTACGCTCATCGGGATCGAAGCCGTCTTCCGCATGGGCCATTGACGCTACATCTGCCGTTGCTTCACGACGACACAGATCCTCGAAAGAGCCATAGCGCATTGGCACGTCAATATTTTCACCGTGAAAGGTCTCAATCGATTCCATCAGGGCCGAAACCTGGGCTGAAGGAAGGTCCAACCCCTTACCCTGAGAGACGGCCAGAGATCTGGAATTGGGGCGTATCGCCTGTGCCACCGGAATACCAACGCGATCTAGCCTGGTTAAATCCGCAACACGGGTAATACCAAATACAGGCATCAGGGGTCGAAGGCGGCGCAGCGTGACGGAAGGGTCAACAAGACGATGTGTTCCCCGCCGATAGGACTTTATCCCCTCTTCAGCCATGCGGGCGGCAGCACCCCTCATTCACTTGGACAGCGCTTCGAGAACTTTGCGCGCGCGAGCGACATCCGGGCTTAACCTGGTTTCCTCAATCGCGTTCAAGGCCTCTTCCAAGTTCCGGATATGCTCTGCTCCCGCACCCGAATCCCCCGTTTTCTCAAGCCGTGTCGTCAGAATCCGGAGCGAGAGAAGATGGGCACCCTGGGATTTTGTCAGATCCAATGCTTGATCAAAGCTGGCTTCCGCCCCGGCCGGCGTTCCCGCCAGCGTCTCAGAGAGCGCCCTCAATCGGTAGAGTTCACCCGCCCAATACTTATAGGCAAGGGCCGCCTCAACCTCGTCCCCTTCGGTCAGAACGCGTCGCATTTCCGGTCCATGCCCCAAGGCCAAAAGCGCTTCCGCCTCCATCGATATGTAGATGGGAAAGTCCTCAAACCCGCCGAGATCCCGCATGACCTCCATCCCGTCGCGTATCATGGTCAGGCCGACACCGGCCTGTCCCCTCTCCACATTGGCCCAGCCGTTGAATATCTGCAGCTTCGCGGAAACATCGGGCAATTGATATCGTTCCGCCAGATCCGCAAACCGGTTCACATGACGGTCGAGACCGGACACGTCCCGGGCGTAGTAGGAACGCGTCAGGGCATAGTCCAGCGCATGGGCGCAACTGCCAATATGCTGCAATCGGTCAGCACGGTCCAAAGCCTGCTGGATGGAAATCGCCGATTTGGCCACCTTACCGGTCAGCCAGTTCGCGAGACCAGCCTCTCCCAACCCGCACACAGCCGTGTCATGGCCGCCGAACAATCTGGCCTGATCCTCTCGACCGACGGACTCATAGAGCTTTAGCCCCTCTTCGATATGCCCCAGACATTGCTCATGATGACCCAATTGGAATGTCGTTCCCCAGGCACAATGATGGGCCTGCAGGTGAAAGGCTTCGACATCGGTGGATCGGGCAACGGCGATCACACGGTTCGATCGCTCTTCCATTTCGTCCAGGCGCTCTGCGGTAAACCACCAGCCCCAATATGCCGCCAGATGATCGGGGGTAACTTCCAACTCATCGCAAAGGGCAACGGCGCGCTTGTATATGGCAACTGTTTCCGGTGCCCCGGCACCTTCCAGATTGACCAGACACCCGCCAAGACGCACCAGAATGGAAAGCTCGCTATGGTCACGCTTTAAATTACCGGGATATTCCTCGAGAACATCCAGCGCTTCCTTGAAATAGCCCACAGCTTCAGAGAGAGAGGAACGGGCAGCCGCCCTTTCCCCCGACAATTTCAGATAGCGCACGGCATCCAGTATGCGGTCGGCAAGGCGCGCATGTTCCGCCAGACGTTCCGGCTTTTCGGCCTGGAACGGGTCATCCAGACCTTCGACATATCCCAAATACCGATCATGCAGCTCGCGCCGCTTGCCCGACAAAAGGCTTTCATACGCAATCGACTGAAAGAGGGTGAGACGGAATTGATAGGCAACTTCGAGGGCGTTCACTTCGGGCGTGATCACATCTGCGGCAATCATCTTGTTTAAGTCTGCTGTGATCGAATCGGTCGGACGCCGGACCAGAGCGTTCAAGCCATCAAAGGTGAAACGGCGGCCAATAACGGAGGCGGCCTGAGCAAGACTCCAGCCCGAACCGAGGTTTTCCATCCTGGAGGTCAGGGCATCCGCAAGTGTGGAGGGTGTCGGGTCCACCTGATCAGTTTGCCCCCTGCTTCCGTCCGGCATTATCGCGTCGCGCGGGTCCAAGGTGGCGCGGGTCAGTTCCCGAACAAAAAGCGGAATACCGTCTGACCGCAGGGCAATCTGCTCGATCTCCGACGGGCTCAGTGTCTGATTGGTGTCGAGTTCCCGGATCGCCGCCCTGATGCCGTCCGATGAAAGCGGGTTGAGATCCAGTGAAACGAGCGGGACGTCCCGCCCGAGCGTCAAGGCAGATGCATTACCACGCGCCACAATCACCAGCATGATCGGGGCGTCGCGCAACGAAATTGTCAGCCGGTGGAGCGTATCAATGGTCGAAGGATCCGCCCATTGTCCATTTTCAAGAAGAATGAGCAACGGACCCTTGCTGGACAAAACCTTCAACAGCAACTGCAGACCTCGGGACATATAAGACCGCAACCCTTCCGGATCTTCAGCATAGGTCTGGCTGATCCGACTGTCCTCTATACCAGCGATGAATTTCAGACCAGACCGGGCATCGTCACTGGCAAGACCGATCTCGTCAAAATACGCATCGTAACTTGCTGGGCGATCGGCAGGATCCTGCAAAAGATCGGCACCGGTAATTTGATCCAGCGCCCGGGCAATCGCAGCAAAGGGACTTCTTTCCTCATAAGGCGAACACGTCATGACCATAGTTGACTTGTTTTCTTCCGGCATCATCGCCAGGAACCATTCGATCAACGCGGTCTTACCGATGCCAATTTGCTCCGTTACGGCGACCACGCTGAAACGCTCAAGACCATTCCAGATCTGCATCAGCCGGTCTTGCTCTGCTTCCCGTTCGATAAGCGGGACGGGGCCCTCGGTTGAGGGGGCGGCACGACGGACCTGTCGACCGTCGAGCGCGTGGATGGCAACTTCACTACCTATACCCTTCAGTAATCGTTGGCCAAGCGCGGTCGTTTCAAAACTGTTATCGATCAGTTGAAACGTTTCCTGGCTGATGAGGGTTTGATGGACATCTGCCTCAGCCTGCAAACGGGCTGCAAGATTGGGGGCACGACCAAAGATCGTGTGGTCTTCCTGCAAGGAGTGTTTACCGACGCCACTGATCAAAACACGGTCAGAGTGGATACCGATCCGCACACCGGACTCGCGGAACACCTCCCCACCCTTTGTCGCCAGGCCCTCGTGTATTTCGATAGCCGCGTGACAGGCACGCATGGCATTGTCCTCATAAGAATTCGGATATCCGAAATAGACCAGGATTCCGTCACCAAGATACCGGGCGACAAAACCGCCATAGCGTCCGATCGGTTCCACCGCGATCTGAAAATAGCGCAGGATCAGATGGCGATATGCCTCTGGCGACAATTGTTCAGACAGCCGGGTAGATCCAACCAGATCAACGAACATGACCGTAATGTGCCGGTACTCACCTTCCGCACCGATTTGGTCCAACTCAGAACTGGCGTCATCGACACCCGGCATTTTGGCTGGCGTAACGACCAGAGGCGCGCCGCATTCCATACAGAACTTACTTTGATCAGGAACTTCACTGCCGCAGGCGTTGCAGATCATAACGGAAACCAGACTTCATGTTGAATTGGACCTAGAAGACAATCACCAAAACCTTATCAGACTGTTTCGCAATCGTAACCCCAAACAAGATTGCGGTTTATCAATTAGACTTTCCGCGCGTTCGGTTTAAAACGGGCAAGATGAATGACGCCTTACCCCATCTTGCGACTTTCGACCCCCGCCTTGTAAAGCGGATGAGGGTTGGCGCACGCATTGCCGAACGCCTTACACCCCTGGAATTTCGGCATTACTGCAAGTCACTGCCGGATCATTGGGGTGAGATTTTCATGGCTCTGCCGATTTACAAGCCTCTGTTTCGGGATCTTCGTCCCTGGTACACCCGCACCTATCCCTGGGGCGTTTCCTTTCACCAAAATGCGCGACAGGCACGAAATCTGGTGATTGGCTTTACGGGTGCAAACAAGCGCCTTGGCATTCCGGTGAACACTGTTGTCAGCATGTTTCCCCGTAAGAACACCGATTTTGCCTTTGCCTTCGACTTCACAAAATCAGGATTTCGGGTCGAAGGTATTCGAGGTGACATGCGGCCCAAATTATACAACGAACTGATTGATCTGGCCTCAGAGTACCCTAATACGATCGCGACCGGTCACTCAGGAGGCGCTTTGGCAGCCCTCGAGTTTCAGTCCATCTATCCAAAAAGTTCGGCGGCGGCCATTTCCCCAATCCAGATCCGGGCTACGAGAGAACGACACCGCAAAAATTTCAGAAATACCGGCATCGCCTATGACTGGATATGTGCCTGCAAGCCTGCAAAAACCAGTCCGGCCAAACGCCGCGTGATCGTGGCTTCTGCGGCAAACCCGAGGGACGCCGCGTTTGCCAGATTTGTCGCTAATCGTACTGATTCGCAGTTAGAACTATGGAATCGTGGCCAAAAACATGGAATCTGGCAGCATGATGGTACGATCCTGCGGCAATATTTTATAGATATGGGGACGTTGCTGACCAAGATCGGTCAGTGAATTCCGCGCAAAATCACTAAATCAGTTAAAAATATATTAATTTAACAATTTTTTTATTAGGAATCACTGGACCCAAACACAGCAAGTGATGATAATCTCGCCTTAAACTGCATACGTGAATACAGTAGCAATTGCAGTCGGGTTTAAGATGTTTGGGCGTTTCAATATCAAGGGCACCGTAGAACAAATCTGCGATCTCGTCGCATGCTTGACATGCGCGGCTGTATTGGCCTTGCCCTTAGGGGGGGCGCTGGCCCAGACCGACCCGGTTACCAATCAACTCGAAAAAACGCTGGAATCAGCCTCTGTGGAAGATGCCGTTGCACTTGCGCAACAGGCAATTGACGAAGGACGGTTCGAGCAGGCCGTCGGGATCTTGTCCGGCCTGCTGCTAGGCGATCCAGACAATGCACAGTTGAAACTGCTGATGGGGGATTTGTACTCCCGGATGGGCAGTTTTGCCCAGGCGCAGATCTATGTTCAGGATGCATTGAAATCCGGCCAGCTAAACGCGGATCAAACGCAAGAAGCGGAAATCCTGCTTGCCCTGACCACAGGGGGCCAGCCACAGGCCCGGGATCCGTTCCGCTACAGCGCGAACGTTTCGACAGGGTTGCGATACCGCAGTAACGCGACCGGCGGGACCACCAGCGACAGTATTCTGATCAATGATCAGGTGGTAAATGCCGGCAACAACGCCCAGGCAGATGAAGATACGGACTGGTTCCTGAATGGGTCTTTCCGAACCTCTTACGAACTTGACCCGGCCACAAACCTTACAATGGACGGGTTCCTTTTGATCCGCAGACAGTTTCGCTTCACAAATAATGACATCATTGTCGGTGAGGTGACACCCGGTGCCAGTTTCCGTGTTTTGCAAAACCAGCAATATGTTGTCGACATAAAGCCATACGGTATCCTCGGCTTTACTGATCTTGACGATCACTACGCCCAAAGCAGCGTCGGATTTGGCGCAACACTCCGGGAAATTGTCAGCCAGACAATGTTGCTGAACCAGGGTTTTGAATACCGCTCGGTCGACTACAGCGCCATCCCAGGCCGCGAGTCTCTCACCGAACTGGATGGCCATGAAATGCGCTTCATTGCCGGGGTTACAAAGTTGCTCGGCGAAAACTGGGTTCTTGGTGCAGACTACCTGGGAACGGATCGCGATACGGTTACGTTGACGCAGGACCGGCAACAGCACCGTCTTCGGGGGACGGCATCCTATCGCTACGCAACCCCATTCGGACTGAGCGACGAGGCCTCCCGGGTGAGAGGGTCGATTGCCTATACAAAAACGAATTTCGAAAATGCAGATCCAGTGGTGTCAGCCAACACTGTCCGCCGGGACAATGAATGGCGGTTTGACGTCACGAACTCCCTGGCATTGCGCGAAGATCTGACGATGGATTTTTCCCTAAGTCACAGTGAACGCCGCAGCAACCTGGACAATTTTGAAACCGACAATACGTCGGCCTCTCTCGGTCTTACACTGTCGTTTTAGACGGACTGAGCGGCCATAGGGTACAGAGAATGAACCGTTATCAACTTCTGGCATCTGCCAGTATCATGACCTTCCTGGTAGGGCCGAATGCCTCCCAGGCCCAGTCGCCGGAGATTGCCGGGGCGGCGTTGACAGCGATTCCCTCGATCCAGGCGGTATTGGCGGGTTCAGCGCCACGGTCCATTGCGGTCGGCAACGACATTTTCCGTAACGAAGAAATCACGACGGGACCAGAGGGATTCCTGCACGTCCTGTTCCGTGATGAATCGAATATGACCCTTGGCCCTAATGCAAAACTGACTATTGATGATTTTGTCTATAGCCCTGCCACCGGGACCGGCGAAATTGTGATGAACCAGACACAGGGCATCATGCGGTTTATCGGCGGCCAGATCAGTAAGGCTGGCAACGTCCAGATCAACACAGTAGTTGGCACGATCGGGGTTCGGGGCGGCATTGCCCTGATCAATGTCCAAGAAGGTGGATCTGTCCAGATCTTCTTCATCTTCGGAGATGAAATATCCATCACCAGCGTAAACGGCGATACCGCTGTTCTGACGGATATCGGATTTTCAGTGAACATCGCGTCAGACGGTGAGATCGGGGCACCGCAGGAAATCTCCCCCGATGAGTTGGGCGCGACCATGAATGAGTTGGAAACACCGGCACCAACAGCTGTGCGCGTAGAGGTTTCCGATGCTGTCCTGGCAAACCTGCAGGACCGTTTGGAGCAGGCGCAGCCGGTTGACCCCGAAACCGGCCTGCTGGAAGACTTGGGTGTAAATGAGCCGGTGAGCGTGAACGAGCTCGAAACCATCCTTGGTGTCGACGTTCTCGACGAACAGGCCATTCAAGATATCTTTGAAGAACAGAGCGAGGAAATCGGCGGCGGTGGCTCCGGCGGGTTAGACTAAGTCTGATTTTGTGGGATTACAGGTTCATACCCCCACCGTTTCATCAGTGTCCCGCATATCGAATAAAACTTCGCATGCCTTTCCGGTGACCAGTCAGACCATCTGTTACGAGGGTCGAAGCCTTCTGGTTTCTCAACTCTTTTGAAACTGACACGACCTTTGCTGTTCCTCGGCAAATAACTGGAGCCAACCACCGGGGCAGAGGCAACACGCGCCAAGAGTTCCGCATCCGGTTCCAGATCAAGCTTTTCCAGCAATTTTGTATAAGATCCGACAGGATCCTCCACCAAAGGTTCGAAACGCTGAATAATAATCTTTCCGGACCGGACGTGCTCCTGATTGCGTGTCAGGAATCCATTAAGATAGCGCATGGATTTCGCCCAGCGGGTCGCATACTCCTCCAACCCGATATTGGATCCCCAATTTGCCTGCGCACGAAGGTAACTGGCCGCACTGGATCTGGGATCCCTGATCATCACAATCATCTGACTGCAGGGAAACATACGCAAACCAATATCCAGTTGTCCAAAATTTGAAGTCTTGATCACAAACCGCCCGTCCGTGCGATCCTCCCGCCGGCCTATCACCCGCAAAAGCGATTCAGCCATTTCCGCCAGGAGTTTGTCGGACGAGTTGTGACTGCTGGGCATTCCTTTCACCATATTCTGGCGTTCCCAATGCGCGAACAGTTCATCTGTATAATCGGCCAGCCGGTCTGCGTGATGAAACAGGAAATCCTCCGACGTGATTGAGGCGTAGAGATCAGGATGTTCCGACAGGATCTGCCGGATATGATTGGTACCGCAACGCCCCGTTGGTGCCGTAATGATTACCGGACGCGAGAGATTGTCGAGATACTCATCATCCATCTCGGCCACCCGATAATTTCTGATCTGAACCACTCTCCAGGATTCCGGCAATCTGGTCCACCACACCATTCAGAACGCGCCCATCATCGGTCTCGGCAATGGCTTCAAGATCCAAAAAGCGCTGTTCCAGACTGTCTTCTGGCGGCCGGACCAGATCAACCACCGGGCGCGAAATGCGGACCAGTGTCTCGTCCCTGCATGCAAAGGTAAGGAACAGCCCGACCCAGTCTGTTGCAACTGGCAAGGTACCCAATCCGGTACACTTCAAGAGTGCCGACCGGGAAACCGCCATACTGGACAATGCGCCCGGGCTACCGAACAGGACGGCCTCAGCGGCGCGCTCCAGGGCATAACTCGACAGGGGTCGCGGCGACGTCTCGTTATATCCGCCATAACTAAACCCGACAGGACGACTGGCACTTGAAAATGCGCGGCGATAATCATCCAGCGCAGTCTCCCTGAATGTGTCACCCGCCCGCAGGAAGACGATCATCTTGCCCGTCACCATGGCCAAGGCCTTCAGGATCGTGCTTCCCAAACTGTTACTTACTGCACCTCCAGTCGGGAATGCCCAAACATGAAACGGCCAGTCCCCCTCTTGTATCCTGCGCAGGTCATCCTGATCGAGGGTGTCTGGGTCATAAGAAACCACCGCATCGAGTGGCGGAAGCCTTTGCGCCCGGGCACTTTCCAGCGAAGCCAGTACGGCATCGGTGTTCGAGGCCCCAAAGACAATCAGACTGGTTGGACGAGACGGTGCGGCGGCCAGCCACTTTTGTACCTGCCTGCGACCAATCACCCCCAGTGCATGCCGCTTCATATAGTCGGCATGAAGAAATCCGGCCCTACGATAGAATGGGTGATCAGCGTATTTTTGCACCAGTGCGCTCATATCATTGATCAGACGATCAAAGTCACTGGTGGTATTCCCGGCCCACAGTCGGTGATTCACCAAAGGCCGCTTCACATGGACAAAGCTGTTTTGAGCGCGCAACCAGAGCCGATTAAAAAAATCAAAGTCTTCGCCAATGAGTACCTCTTCATTCAGGGCCCCGACGGCACGGGCCGCACGGGTCCGCACCATAACAGTACTCAACGTAAAGGGCGCAGGTGCCAGAACGTGTTTTTCTTCCTCGTCAGCATGAACCGACACGGCACGGTCAAGATGGTAATCGCCATAAACGACCCTGAAATCAGTGAACGCAAGAGTTGCCCCGGCTCTCGACTTCAGCGCTGCCAGCACATCCCAAAGAAAGTCAGGATGCCAGGTATCATCACTGTCGAGGAAAGCGAAGAAAGGTGTGGTAACCGCAGCGATCGCCGTATTTGCGGCGGCCCCTGTCCCATGGTTTTCCTTATGCGTTAACAGGGTGACGTGCCCCTCATAGCGTTGAAGTACCAGATCAGCCGTTCCGTCGCTGGATCCATCGTCAACCACCAGAATTTCCTTTGCGGGCAAGCTCTGGGCCAGGACAGAGTCAATCGCGTCACTGACTGTCGCGGCGCGATTGTAGCACCGCAGGATCACCGTTACGTCGGCTTGTTCCGCGAATTTGTCGTCGGCGTCATCGAAATTGCTCATATATATTATCTAGACGATGATCCAGGATTGGAGAAGGCCGTAATGCCTGGATGATCGTCAAATGATGAGAAATCAGTGCAGCCTTTTTTCGGGAACAAATCATGGCAAATCCGGCAGAATTCGATCTTGGTCTGACCACCCTGCAAAAAGGTCTGACGGTGCCAAATCTGAAACTCGTCTACAGCACATATGGGACGCTTGCACCTGACCGATCGAACCTCATCCTGTACCCTACATCCTATGGTGCGCAACATAGTGACATCGACTGGCTGATCCATCCCGATGGTATCCTGGACCCGTCGAAATATTTCATCGTCATACCAAACATGTTTTCAAATGGTTTGTCCTCTTCGCCCAGCAATGTCGGGGCGCCATTCGGCAACGGTCATTTGCCGGTTTTCACCCATTGGGACAATGTCCATGCCCAGCGCCGCCTGTTGCGCGAGGTGTTTAACGTTGAGAAACCGGCGCTGATTTACGGTTGGTCAATGGGCGGGCAACAAGCGCTTCATTGGGCGGCCCTGTTTCCCGATCAGGTGGATCGTATCCTGGCAACCTGCACCTCCGCCCGGACATCCCTTCACAACAAAGTCTTTATAGCGGGTGTCCGTGCTACCCTGACGGCTGATCCTGCGTGGAGGGATGGATATTTTGCCGAAAAACCGGAAACCGGCTTGCGCGCCATGGGACGCGTTTACGCAGGCTGGGCGATGAGCCAGGCATTTTATCGCGAACGTCTATACGAAACTATCGGCTTTTCTTCTCTCGAGGACTGGTACATCCGTTTTTGGGAAGCGAACTTTATCAGGCGCGCAGGCGAGGATCTTCTCGGCAGTCTGGATACCTGGGATATGTCGGATATCAGCGACAACCCGGTCTATAACGGGGATCTGGATCAGGCGCTTGGCGCTATCACCGCGCGGTCCATCATCATGCCATCCGAGACCGACCTGTATTTTACCGAGGAAGACAGCCGCTTAGAGACCGAAAAAATGCCGAACGCGGAATTCCGACCCATAAAATCGATTTGGGGGCATCGCGCCGGGAATCCAACAAGTCATCCGCCAGACCAGGAAGCCCTGCGTCGCGCTGTAAAAGACCTGCTCGCAGATCAATAACTATCCGTGCTCTGGATAAAACCGGGCCCTGATTTCGCACGCCATTTCCAGCCCCTCTGGACCTTCCGGCAATTGCCTCAGCAATTCAGCGATTGCAGCATGGCGTTTGCTCTGATTCTCAGCGGTCTTCTTCAACTCTCTGAGCCGCTTGTCGAACGCTTTGAAAGCCTCTGACACCGTGTCCAGCCGTTTCTGAACCACTGAACAGGTATCGTTCAGTGTGGCACAGAATTCTTTGCTTTGCGTGACAGACAAGGCCAGCGCGACATCCAGCGACATTTCCAAGTTGTCATTTGCGGGTGACACCATTGCGCCCTCTCTTTCTGACACTAGCCTAACCCAGATCGAGCCGAAGTGTGAGCAAGAAAGGTCCAAAATAGCCGTTAACCATACGAAAATACCGAGGAAATTTAGGAAACTTTAAGATTTCAACCCCATGAAAATTGCGGGTTTTCTGGATTTTGGCCTTTTTGAGAGTCTTTTTACATATCAGGCGGTGATAGGACCCGACCGCCGTGTGCGCAGCAGAATCATCAAAAGGATCAAAATATTGGCCATGTTCCAGGCGATGCCGTGGATGAACGCGGCCTCATAACTCTGCGTCAGGTCATAAATCCATCCAGACAACCAGCCACCCAGGGCCATTCCCAAAATGGTCATCATCAAAACGAGACCGACTTTCTCACCAGCTTCCTTGGCAGGCAGGTAATCGCGGACGATCATCGCATAACCGGGAACAATCCCCCCCTGAGATAAACCGAAAATAGCCGACACAATATAGAGCGAAACCAGTCCATCGAAGGGCAGGTAGAGGAAGAGTGCCGTGCATTGAAGCGCAGAGCCCAATAACACGGTCTGAACAGACCCTATGCGATCGGCTAACGCGCCCGAGATCAACCGACTGACAACCCCTGTCGCCAGCATCAGGGACAGCATGGTCGCCCCTGCGGTCCCGCTGTAACCCAAGTCGATACAGTAGGCGACGATATGGACCTGCGGCATCGACATGGCCACGCAGCACCCCAGGCCGGCCAGCATCAGAAAAAGGATGAGCAAGCGGTTCGGGATCCCGGTCACCAGCGTGTCGGAAGCCTGTACAATCGGCGCCTTGGTTGGGCTATCCACCTCGGTCAAATTCGCCTTCCGGCGCAACAACAGGCTGAGCGGCACAATCGTAGAAACCGTCAAAACTCCAATTGCGATATAGGTAAACCGCCAGCCTTCCGCCTCCAAAGAGATTTGAATCAGCGGCGACCAGATCGCGCCTGCAAGGTAATTTCCACTTGCCGTGACCGCAACGGCAATGCCCCGATGCTTTTTGAACCAATGAGAAATATCGGACATAAGTGGGCCAAATGTGGCCGAGGTCCCGATGCCGATCAACACACCCTGGATCATGGAAAATGTGTAAACATCATTGGTATACGCCGCCAGAACAGAGCCCGAACCCAACATGAGGGCGGCTGCGATGATCGGCCGGACCACACCCATCTTGTCGACAAACCGCCCTAACAGGTAATTGCCCGCCGCAAAGCCAATCATCGTGCAGTATAGGGCAGCGAGGCGTCAGCGCGTTCAATTGCGAATTCAGTTTCGACCTCTGGCAGGACAATCACAACCGCCCACATTCCGACACTGCCGATCGTTCCCAAAACGACCGACAGGAAAAGGCGGTACCAGGCATAGGATCCATCGAGGACCTTGCCATCGGTATGGGCATTTCCTTGCATTCCAAACCCTGAACTTTTTATGAGCGCCGAAGTTTATCAACTGCCGCGCCCGGTTCAAGCGATCAACCGCCTTCCAATACAGCTATGAACAAAACGGGAAAATTCCCGTTGAAACCCGTGAGAACATGATCTCCAATACACCTAACCGGCGAAGAAGAGGCACCATGACTTACACGATCCACCGGCAAATTGCCGTTGTTTGTTTGACCCTTCTGTGTCTGTTTGCGACTGCGACAAACCCGGTTCGGGCGCAATCCATCGAAGTGGACCTGGAACTGGTGCTGGCGGTTGATGTGTCGGGATCCATGGATGCGGAAGAACATCAGTTGCAACGTGCCGGTTACGTCGCTGCCTTACGCCATCCAAGCCTGTGGTCGGCGATTGAGACCGGCGCCTATCAGCGGATCGCGCTCTCCTATATGGAATGGGCCGGCCCCGTCGGGCAGCAGGTGATTATGCCCTGGACGCTGATCGACAGTCGTGCCGCGCTTGATAATTTCGCTGACCGGCTGGAAGCCACTGAGATTTCCTATATCCGGGGAACATCGATTTCTGAGGCTCTGCAATTTGCCGCCGAAATGATCGATGGCAATGGGTTTGACGGGTTCCGACGTGTGATCGACATTTCAGGGGATGGGGCCAACAATATGGGACCACCAGTTGTACCAAGCCGCGATGCAGTCCTTGCCCGGGGGATCACAATTAACGGATTACCACTCCTTCTTCGCCCGTCATTCTCAAACAATGTCCGACTGGATGATTATTACCGCGACTGTGTTATTGGTGGGATCGGCGCATTTGTTTATCCGGTTCAAGACCGTTCCGCCGTGGTAGAGGCGATCCGCCGCAAACTTGTCCTGGAAATCTCCTATCCTGGCGGTCCCCTCCCAAACGACACCGGGGCAGCAGCGCCTCAACTGGTCCAGGAAACCGATTGTATGATTGGCGAGAAAATGCGCCGTTATTGGGACGACTCGTAAAGCGCCTGCAACAAAGGGTCAGTGAGATTTCGTCGGGCATTTCGTTCTGGCGTCAAAAGGCCCAGTTCCCGCTTCAAAGGCGGGTTACCAAACGGCAGAATGGTCAATCCATCCGGCATTCCAACGCCCGCATTGCGCACCGGAATGATGGAAACCCCAAGCCCTGACTGAACCAACGACAGCACCCCTTCAAGCGTATCAATTTCCATGAAGGATTTGACCTGTATCCCCTCAGAGAAAAGGCCACTCTCAATCAGGGCTCCAACGCGACCATTCCGGTTGAAACGCACATAGGCATTTTGTTGAAGCAATTCCCTGTAGGAGATGTCTGGTTGGACCCCGCGGGCGATCACCGCCATTTCTTCCTCGCAAAAGGGCGAAAACGAGAGATCAGCGGGTAAAGGATCGGGGCGCGTAACAATCGCAGCGTCCAGCGTACCATCCCTGACGCCCGCTTCCAGAATATGGGTCAGAGCTGTTGTCAGGCGCAATTGAATACCGGGCGCCGTCTCCTGCATCTTCAAGAGGGCTACGGGGAGGATACCGGATACAGCGGTGTGAACGGATCCAACCTTAAGGGCCCCTCGTGTTGCGCCCGGTTTGAACTCGCCGCCCAGTCGTTCCCAATCCAGGATCAGGTCGCGGGCACGCTCGACAAAAGCCTTGCCGTCTTCGGTCAAGCGCATGGGTCTACGGCTTCGGTCAAACAAAGCCAGGCCAAACTCCTCTTCAACCAGTTTGATATGAACGCTCACGCCGGAAACAGACAAACCCAAGGCGCCAGCCGCCGCTGCGAACCCGCCATGATCGGCAACACTCACCACTGTTTGGAGCGACTTGATGTCCATCGGCCAGCTCGAACCGGCTTACATCAACTCGTTTTTGCGGTCATCGGTTTCGCCATAACGGTGGAGGGCCGGTTGCTTCAGCCCGTCATACAGGCGGGCAATTCCGGCATTCACCTCATCCCCCTGTTGCGCGAAAAGCGAATTCCCGGCCAAATCACTGTCGACAATGAAAGGGCCGAAATTCTCAACCCGGAACATCCACATCGCCTGGGCAATTCCCAATTCGTCCAGCCAGTGAACGGCGTCGACAGATTTAACCCCGCGCCCTAAAAGCGCCCCAGTCCCGTATCCGACAGTGGTCAAATAGACCGCGCCGCGCGGTGCCAGTACTGATTTATAATCCTCGCGCGGCATGCCGCCCTTGCCGATCACAATCCGCGTGCCGGTCATGTCCAGCCAATCCCCCATCCAGCGCGAAAACCGGAAAGAGGCTGTCGCTGTCACACCGCCAATCCGGTAGCTGCCGTCCTCGCCCGGCGCGGCTGCCGGGGAGCAATGAAAGTTCACATTGCTGATCGATGCCAGATCGGCAACCGGCAGCCCCTCACCCCGATCCAGGACCTTCTTGTACACGCCTTCCCGCGCGGTGTAGACGAGGCCATCAAGATAGACGACATCGCCTGGCGACAATTTCGCAACATCTTCCGGCGTTGCGGGTAGGCTTAAGCGATGCTGTTTAAGCTTTCCGTCTGTGTTTCCCATGAGACAGTCTCTCTTCGCATATAAGGGGTGAACCAATTCGGATCGGTCCGATAGGTGATCTTTCCATCGGCATGAATTCTGGCCGTCGCCCGACGGGAACTGAGACAGAATGTATGCACGCTGACCGGCATGCCACCTGTATGGGTATGGCCAACCTCAATATGGCAATCGACGACCATGGAAGATCCCACAAAACCCATCGCGCCCATCCCGATTGAGTTGCCTAGTTCCTGAAGTTCCAGTTCCAGCTTTGCGATTTCCGGGTCCGGGTTGCGGTCGCCGACGACGCGCAGACAAGCCGCCTGCTTACCCAGCTGCATACAAGTATCTTTGGACCCGCCAACGCCGACCCCGACAATGGCGGGCTGACAGGCAAGACCGCGTTTTCCAAAAGCAATCAATGTGTCGAGCAGGAACCGCTTGATGCCATCAATGCCGTCGCCAGGAAAAAGCATCCGATAATCTGTTCCGAACAACCCGCCCTTATGAACCGTTGTCACATCGATCCAGTCTGCGTCCGGTTCAAAACTCCACTCAATCTCGGGCGCGTTAATGCCGACATTGTTGTTATGTTCGGTGCGCCACAATGGATGAACCCGGTTCGGGCGCAAGGGAACATCATATGTTGCCTGGGCGGTAGCGGTCCGCAATGCGCGTTCGATCCCGACAAAGCCGCCCTCCATCCGGGCGTCATTGCCGACCTTCACGTAGTAGCGGGGCAATCCGGTATCGGCACACATCGGGCGTCGATCCTCGGTCGCTGCTTCATAATTCTCCAGCATGGCTTTCAAGACGAAGGCCGAAAGGTCCCCCTTCTCCTCATCCACCATACCCTCGATGCCGTTTAGATAGTCATCGGGAATATCAATCGCCGCCTTGCACATCACGTCATAGGCGGCCTTTTCTATCAGTTCGTTCTGGATCATCTTATCCCTCCTCAAGCCGCGGCGACCGGCGCGCCAATATCGTCATCAATCAGGGACTCGCCCGGTTTTACGTGGTCGAATTCGACGGGCACCATCTCCAACTTTAACTGGCCGTCTTTCTTTGAAACCCGGGTGTAAGCGGTTGAGTTCAGATCACCGGTTTCCGGGAAGTCTTCCCGGAAATGGGCACCGCGACTATCCTCGCGACCCGCAGAGGCCGCGGCGATCACACCTGAAATCGAGAATAGTGAGCGAAGGTTCAGCCATTCATGCCAGGTCAGGTTAAAGGCGCGCTCACCATCCTGAACACCGATCTGGTCCAGTTCGAATTTTAGTTCCTCAACCTTTGCAGCACCGCGCGCAATGCCTTCGGCCGTGCGCATGACGCCGACATCGTCCCACATGATCTGGGAAAGTTCATCACGCAGCGCAAAGAGGTTTCCGGGCTTTCGGGAGAAGGGAATTTCAGCCCGCGCGATACCCGCATCGATAATACCCTCATCCGGGTCTCTTAGAGGCGCACCACTTGCGACAAAGTCGGCCATGCTGTCACCGGCGATCCCGCCAAACACCGTCGAATTGGCCACGCCATTGCCGCCAAGGCGGTTGGCCCCGTGGACGCCCCCACAATCTTCGCCTGCCGCAAACAGCCCCGGCATCGCGGTTGAGCAGTCAATTTCAAACTCCAAACCGCCCATAAGGTAATGCGCGGTTGGAACGACCTCCACTTTTCCACCAGCCAGATCAAAGCCGCAATCGGCGCAGCGTTTCACCATGCCCGGGAAACGTTGGGCGACGCTCTCAGGACCAAGATGGCCCATGGAAATATAAACGCCACCCATCGGACTGGTTCTGCCTTCGCGCATCTCGGCATAAATACCGCGACTGACAATATCACGGGTTGCCCGTTCACCGGCCGGATCGTAATCCAGCATGAACCGTTCCCCCGCACCGTTCAGCAAATGACCGCCCGCCCCGCGCAGCCCCTCTTCCAGAACAGTGCCGGTCATGCGTGTATCGGGCCCACCCAGAAGACCTGTGGGGTGGAACTGAACCATCTCCATGTCACGCAGGTTTAGACCCAGATTCAGGACCATATCCAGACCATCGCAGGTCTTGTCGCCGCTTGGGGTGTGATACAGATACATCGTCGGCCCGGCACCGGTTGCCAACAGGACAGCTCTTGCATGAACAAACCGATAGACCCCGCTGCGCATGTCGATCAGAAGGGCACCGGCAAGGCCCGATCCATCGGCGGCGGGGATCAATTCAATCGCGCGATGTTCTTCCAGCCGATTCACATTGAGGGCCCAGACCTGTTCCATCAGTCGATTGATGATCTCGATCCCCGTCAGGTCAGATTTATGCACGGTCCGGTCAAAGCTTTGCCCCGCGAAGGCCTTCTGGTGCAATGTGCCGTCTTTGTTACGGTCAAAAAAACAGCCGATTTCGTTTTCCAGCTCCTGAATCCGTTCAACAGCGCCGGTGCAGAGACGCCACGCAAGGTCCTGGCGGGGCAACCATTTACCCCCCGCAATCGTATCCATGAAATGCCGCTCAATACTGTCACCAGGGGCCAGTGCGACATTGTACCCGCCCTGTACCATGCGCGTGCAGCCGCATTTACCCACCAGGCCTTTCACCGCAAGCGTCACGTCCAGATCCGGATTGGCCTTCTTCGCATGGAGGGCGGCAAACAGGCCCGCACCGCCGGTTCCCAGGATCAATATGTCCGTCGTATGGCGTTCAATCTGCATTTCAGATGACCCCTGCTATAAAGATAAAACCAACCCCAAGGGCCCCGGCGACACCGGTCAAGATCCAGCCCTTGCGCAATGAGGGTGTGGCGGCCCAGGGCAAAAATTCCAGCGACAGCACACGCAATCCCAAAAGAAGGTGCAATGCCAGAAACACGACAAGCCCCCATTCGGCGATCTTGACGCCCGGAAACTCTGTCAGGGCAAGCGCGCGGTCCATCGCGTCGCGCCCTTCGAGGGCCAACCCCAACAGCAGAAAATGAACCGGTAGGAAAAGGGCCAGCACCAGACCTGAAAGGCGATGCGCAATAGAGGCACCATAATGCGCATTGCGGCGATGCGGGGCGTCAATTCGACCTTTCATATGGCCCCTCCAACCACCGCATAAACTGCGCGAAAACCCATCCAGATCAACAAAAGACCAAGGCTGGCTGAAATCCAGCCCGCCATTGCGCGGCTGGTTCCGGTCCACTCAATCAGTATGGCCCGCACCCCGATTGGTGCGTGAATACCCGCCGCCAGAACAAAAAGGCCATAGAAAAGGGCCCAACCGACACTGCCCTCTGTGCGGCTGAGGATTTCATCCGCGCTCAACCCGCCCCGAATGGCATAAAGGATGAGTGCCAGATGGATCAGAACCAACGGGGCCAGTATCATCGCTGTCAGACGTTGCAGCACGAACAACCTGTTTTCCATTATCGCCCCCTAACCCTTTCCGAAGAAATCGAGCAGGCTCTGGCGTTTCAGCCCGGCAATGGATTGGGTTGGACTGAGGCCGACCGGACAATGGGTCATGCAATTGCCCTGGGAATGACAGGATGTGCAGCCACCCTCCTGCGAAACAGCCTGGCGCAACCCGGCCTGATCGGCATGGCGCTCATCATTGACCAGCGACCAGGCCCTGTTTAGCGCCGCCGGACCCAGATAGTCCTTGTTCCAGGCAACAACATCACAGGCGGCATAACAGACAGCGCAATTGATGCATTCGATTGCCGCGTCGGCGTTACGGCGTTTGCGGCTTTCAACATCAATGCGCGCTGGTTCATCGGCCCGCGTCTTGCTGCCCTTGAACCTGCCGCCCGCCTTCTCCCACTTCTCGAAGAAGGGTGTCATATCGGTCACCAAGTCTTTGATCCGGGGCAGGTTGCGGAGTGGCTCAATTGTAATCTCGCCACCCTCAGCGACCTTGTTCACATGCGTTCGGCAGGTCCAGCGCGGCACGCCGTTTACCGTCATCGCACAGGAACCGCACACCCCGACGCGACAGGCAAACCGATAGGCAAGCGCCGGTTCCTGGGTCCGCTGAACATGGGTTACGACATCCAGTACCGTCTGGTTTTCCCGTAAAGGGGCCGAATAATCGGCGAAGGAACCATTCTCATCACCGCGCCAAATTTTTACCGTCAACTCGCCATTCGACATCTTGGCTGTTGCACCTTTCCTGAACATTCTATGATGTTTGTGTATGGTCAGTATTTGCGCGAGTATCATGTGCTTAAATCCACAATCACTCAACTTATTTCTTATAAGTTGAACAATACTGAAATTATGATGGCTGATCTGGGGGTATCAAATGACGGGGCAAACCCAGATAGAGGATTGGGGCACCACCCCGAATGGCGAGATTGTCCAGCGTATCGAACTCAGTTCGAACGAGGCACGCTGCAGCGTTATTACTTTGGGTGCGACCTGGCAGAGCTTTTATCTGGCCGGAATGGAGGAAAGCCTGGTCCTTGGATATCAGGATCTGGATGGCTATCTGAACGACAATGCCTCGATGGGCTGCAGCATCGGTCCAATCGCAAACCGGATCTCTGAAGGGCGCATCGCAAAGGATGGCGCGATCTGGCAATTACCCCTGCGCCAACCAGGTTTCAGCCTGCATAGTGGGGCGATTGGCTTTCAGAAGCGGAACTGGAAAATCACCCAATCCGGCGACGGGTTTGTGCAAATGACCCTCGATTGGACCGACCCAACCGGCGGGTTTCCGGGCGAGCTTCGCGTTGAAGCAGCCTATCTACTTGAAGGCGCGCAACTGACCCTGAATTTCAAAGTTGTTCCCGACCGACCCACACCGCTTAGCCTTGCCAACCATGCCTATTTCAACCTGTCGGGCACCGGCACCATCGATGATCATGAGCTTCAGCTCTTCGCCTATAACTTCACAGAGACCGACACTGACCTGATGCCAACCGGGCGACGCTTTCCGTTGGAGGATATGGGTATCAGACCTGGAAAAGCCTTCTCGCTCAAAGGCCGTGCCCTTGATGACAATATGTGCCTGGCAGATGCGCCCAGAACCGAGCCGGAGGAAGCGGCAATTGTCCGTGGCGCGAAAACAGCCTTGACCTTTGCAACGACGGAACCCGGCGTGCAGGTCTATACAGCGGACAATATGCGGAACACACCGACCGGTCACCACGGCGGTCCGTATGACAATCGGGCCGGCTTTTGTCTTGAGGCACAGAACTGGCCGGACAGTCCCAACAAGCCCGGGTTCCCGGATCCCTGGTTCACGCCAGAACGCCCCTATTATGCCGAGACTCTATACGCCTTCGGCAAGGCCTGATCTGACAGACAAGGAAGAAACGCAAAATGCTCAGCCAGGAACGCAATGACGAGATCACGCTGATCGGCCCGGACAGGCCCGCCGGCAAGGTTCTGCGCCAGTATTGGCAGCCGGCTGCCCTCAGCGATGAGTTGCTGGGCGCCCGCCCGGTCGTACCGGTTACCCTGATGGGGGAAAGGCTTGTCCTGTTCCGTAACCCGGACGACACGCTGGGCCTTATCGGGCGTCACTGCCCCCATCGTGGGGCCGATCTCTGTTTCGGACGCATGGAAAATAACGGGATACGGTGTCCGTTCCATGGCTGGCATTTCGACGCGTCAGGTCAATGCACGGAACAACCGGCAGAGCCGGAAGGCAGTCAGATGTACAAAAACATCCAGGCCACGTCCTATCCGGTTGTTGAACGCAACGGCGTTATATTCGCCTATATGGGAGAGGGCGACCCGCCGCCGTTTCCCGACCTCGACTGCTTCACCGCACCTGACAGCCATGTCTTTGCTTTCAAGGGACTATGGGAATGCAACTGGTTGCAGGCCCTGGAAGTAGGAATCGACCCGGCCCACGCGTCCTTCCTGCACCGTTTCCTCGAAGACGAAGACCCAGATGCCGCCTATGGGAAACAGTTTCGCGACCGGTCAACCGGCAGCGAGATGACCATGACCGAGGTCCTGCGAAGATTTCCCAATCCTGAAATTCAAGTTGAGCAGACAGATTTTGGCTTACGCCTTATCGCATTACGCAATATTGGTGATGGCAAGAAACATGTCCGCGTCACCAACCATGTTTTCCCGCAGGCCATTGTCATTCCGATGTCCAACGAAATGACAATCACCCAATGGCATGTCCCTGTCGATGATGTGAATTGCTATTGGTATTCGATGTTCACTTCTTATGGAGCGCCAGTGGACAAGGCTCTGATGCGGGAACAACGACTGGCGGAACATCAATTGCCTGACTACCGCCCGCTAAAAGGACGGCACAACAATTACGGCTATGACCCGGACGAACAGCGCGATCAGACCTATACCGGCATGGGGTTCGACATTAATGTTCATGACCAATGGGCCTGCGAGTCGCTGGGCAGGATTCAGGATCGACGCCAGGAACATCTGGCGAGCACGGATATCGGCATCGTCAAATACCGCCGTATGCTGCGCGCCGCCATAAAGTCGATGGAGGCCGGAGAACCGGACCAACTACCATGCCGACCGACAACGCAGAGTAATGTGGCGTGGGAAAGGCCGGCCAGCGTCGATACGGTCACCCCGGAACCCGGTTGGGAAACCGCGTGGCGCAGCATCGAAAGCGAGCGGCGAGATCAGGCATCATGGCTATCCAACCTATAAGTATTGAATGGATTATTCCATGACAGATCAAGAAGCAGGGTTCGGCAGAAGCGGTTTTATCAATCAGCACGGGTTGTGGTCTGATGATGACCGTCGTCGGGCGGAAGCAGTCATCGCGCAGGTAGAGGCCGATGGAATCGAGACAATCCGCATCAACTTCGTTGATCAACACGGTCTTATGCGGGGAAAGGCAATACCGGCAGACGCCCTGAAATCAGCATTTGACGCTGGTCTTGCCATGACCTCAACCCTGCTTTTGAAAGATACGTCCCATAAGACGGTCTTTCCGGTTTGGGGTGAAGACGCCGGGTTTGGGAACAAGGTTCTGACCGGCGCGTCAGATGTTATCATGGTGCCTGATCCTGCCAGCTTTCGCCGCTTGCCCTGGTCGCCCCATTCCGCCTGGATGCTGTCGACTCTGTACCTACCGGACGGACAGGCCCTTTCCCTGGACAGTCGCAATATCCTCAACAGCGCCCTTGCCCGGCTGCACGCCCATGACCTGGATCTGATGACAGGGCTGGAGGTCGAGTTCTCTGTCTTTGACGTTATTGACCCGAAACTGGCGCATGGCGATGGCGGCATGCCGGCAAAGGCCCCGGACACTCAAGTTCTGCATCACGGCTATCAATACCTGACCGAAGACCGCTATGACCAGATCGAAGACGTCATGGATGACATTCGACGTGGGGCCCAGGCCCTCGACCTGCCTGTGCGATCGATGGAGGTGGAATTCGGGCCCAGTCAGTTCGAGGTAACCTTCACCCCACGGCCCGGCGCGGCGCATGCGCAGACCATGGTTTATTTCCGCGCCGCGGTGAAACAGATCTGTCGGCGGGCCGGCCTGCACGCAACCTTTATGAGCCGGCCGCAAATCGAAAACGGTATGGCCAGCGGCTGGCATCTCCACCAATCCCTGATCGGCCATAAGGACGGACAAAACAGAATGACGCCTGATAAGGGCGAGGTTCTCTCACCCGTCGGATTGAACTGGGTTGCCGGCCTGCTGGATCACGCGCAGGCCAGCTGTCTTCTCTCCACTCCGACCGTGAACGGATACAAGCGATATCAGGCCTTTGCCCTCGCCCCGGACCGGGTTCAATGGGGTGTCGACAATAAAGGGGCGATGATCCGCGCCATCACAGCGACGGGGGATCCGGCATCACGGATCGAAAATCGGGTTGGGGAGCCCGCGGCCAACCCCTATCTCTATCTCGCCAGCCAGGTCTTGAGCGGGCTTGACGGTATTGATCGTGCTCTCACCCCGCCCGCCCCGTCCACATCCCCCTATGAGGGTGAGGCCGTGGCCCTGCCCCGTAACCTTGGCGCGGCGATTGAGGCGTTTTCTAAGAGCACATTTTATCGTGAAGCCTTTCCAGCCGGGTTTGTGGATTACCTCGTGACCATCAAACAGGCCGAATGGGATCGTTATCTCAGCACGGTATCCGACTGGGAGCAGAGGGAGTATTTCTCAACCTTCTGATCCGGGTCCGATTGATCAGACCGCACCATCCTCATCGGTCAGGAAAAGGTCGAGCATCGTGAGGGCCTCGCCCATATGGGTTCCAGGATCCCGAATATCGGACCAGTTCACCGGCACATCTGTCAGGTCTTCGAGAATGTCGAAAAGGTGGCGACCCTCCTCCACAACCTGTTTGCAAGCTTTCTTGACAAGCGCCTGTGCCTCCACCCGGGTCATATGATCACTCAGCGCAAAAGACGCGGCCTCCGCCAGCATCATGCCATTTGTCGCCTCTATATTTTCACGCATGCGTTCCGGATCGACATCAATATCCGCGATCAGGGCATCCGCATGGCCGAGTGCGGCACCGCAAGCGGTAAAGGCCTGGGCGAGCGTAAACCATTCCGTTTGCCAGGCGGCCCCGTCGCGTTCATGGGCATGCAGGACGGCTGCCTGCATTGACGCCGTCAGGTTTGCGGAATATCGGGCCAGGGCAATGATCGCCTCACTCCGGACCGGGTTTGTTTTGTTGGGCATTGTCGAAGAACCACCCCGGCCAACACCCCCTTCACGCAATTCCCCAACCTCCCCCTGAGACATCAGAATGACATCCTGAGCCATCTTGCCGAGCGACATTGTCAGGGTCGTCACATGCGCCACCAAAAGGGCCAGGCCATCGCGCCGGTTATGCCAGGGCAGCGCCAGAAGGGTCAGGTCCAGCTCCCGGCTGAGCGCCTTGGCAACCTCCATCCCGTCATCCCCCAGCGCTGACAGATTACCAGCCGCCCCGCCGAAGGAGAGCAGCAGGACCTCGTCGCGAAACTCATCCAGCCGCTGCCGATGCCGCAATAACGGGTCGGCCCATCCGGCAACCTTCAACCCGAAGGATGTGGGCACGGCGGGCTGCCAGCGCGTCCGCCCGGATACCACCGTTGTTCGATGATCTTCGGCCAGATCGAGCAACAGGGTGATCAGACTGGTCAATCCGCCATCCAGATGGGTGAGAGCCTTGGAAATCTGCAGGACGATTGCGGTGTCCATAACGTCCTGACTGGTGGCACCCCAATGCAAAAAGGCCGCGCTGTCGCCGCCGATAAAGCTGCGCAACACCTGAACCAGGCCAGGGACCGGCACCCCGTTGGCCTCGGTCGTCTCGGCCAGCGCTGCGGGATCGGGGTCAAACCCCAACAGGACACGATCAATCTCTTCCGCTGCCTCAGCCGGAATAACGTCAAGGCGGCCCTGAACCCGTGCCAGGGCGCGCTCAAACGTCACCATCGCCGTCAGCTGGGCCTTATCCGAAAAGATATCGGCCATGCCAGCATCTGACAGAAGCTGACCGTAGAGGGCGGAATCGAAAGGTGTAATACTCATGCCATCGGCTTAGGCCGCTTCCAGCGCAATGGCAATACCCTGTCCGACACCGATGCACATTGTGGCGAGCGCCCGTTGACCACCACGCTGCTGCATCTCAAGCGCTGCTGTCCCCGTAATCCGGGCCCCTGACGCCCCCAGCGGGTGGCCCAGTGCAATGGCGCCACCATTCGGATTCACATGATCCGCGTCATCCGCGATGCCCAGGTCCCGCAACACGGCCAGACCTTGGGATGCAAAGGCCTCGTTCAGTTCAATCACGTCGAAATCCTGCGGTGTGATACCCAGACGCTCACACAGTTTGCGGGTCGCCGGTGCCGGTCCAAAGCCCATGATACGGGGTGCGATACCAGCCGTTGCCCCTGCCGTAACACGTGCAATTGGGGTCAGATCATAAGCCTTTACAGCTTCTGCCGAGGCAATGATCAGGGCGGCGGCCCCATCGTTTACACCGGACGCATTACCAGCTGTCACAGATCCCCCCTCCCGGAATGGTGCTTTCAGCTTTGCAAGCACCTCGAGCGTTGTTTCACGTGGGTGCTCATCGGCATCAAAGATGAGCGGATCCTGTTTCCGGCGCGGGATTGAAACAGGCGTGATTTCCTTCGCCAACCGGCCGGAAGCCTGTGATGCCGCCGCCTTTTGCTGGGAACGCAGGGCGAAAGCGTCCTGATCGGCGCGGCTGACCTGAAAATCCTCAGCGACATTCTCCGCCGTTTCTGGCATGGAATCGACGCCATGGGCCTTTTCCATCAGCGGGTTTACAAACCGCCAGCCAATTGTCGTGTCATAGATGGCATTTGAGCGGCTAAACGCCTGTTCCGCCTTTGGCATGACGAAGGGGGCCCTGGACATGCTTTCCACACCGCCGGCAATGATCAGGTTGGCTTCGCCTGCTTTGATGGCGCGGGCAGCCGTGATGATCGCATCCATCCCAGACCCGCAGAGCCGGTTGATCGTCCCGCCAGGCACCGCGTTCGGAATACCGGCCAGGAGCAGAGACATGCGCGCCACATTACGGTTGTCCTCACCCGCCTGATTGGCACAGCCATAGAGAACTTCGTCAACCGCTTCCCAGTCGACAGACGGGTTGCGATCCATCAATGCATTGATGGGGATGGCCCCAAGATCATCCGCCCGCACACTGGACAGCGTGCCGCCGAAACGGCCGATCGGGGTGCGGATATAATCACAGATATAGGCTTCACTCATTGTCTTTCCTTTAAACCTGATGGTTCTCTATTTCCCGCTATGGGCCGCAGCTGTTCTGGCCTTCAGGGCCCGCAGCACATCCAGCTCTTCCTCAGTCGGGGGTGGTGTTTCCGAAACGGCATCATCAAACCGGACATCCCATCCAACGGTCTCGATAACCTGATCCTTGGTGACACCGGGATGCAATGTTTTCACCATAAATTCCTTCGTTTCCGGGTCCGGTTCCCAGACAGCCAGATTGGTCATCAAACGGGTCGGACCTTTTGTCTTTGCCCCCTGGGCCAAGCGGTCATTGCCACCAGTGCCATGTCCCAGAGAGGTCATGAAATCGATCTTTTCAACAAAACCGCGCCTGGACTGTTTCATCGTGATGAAAATCTCGCCACAGGAAACGGCAATTTCAGGCGCACCACCACCGCCCGGCAATCGAACCTTTGGCGCATCATAGTCGCCAGCAACCGTCGTATTGATATTGCCAAACTTGTCCAGTTGGGCCGCCCCCAGGAAACCGACGGTAATCCGACCGCCTTGCAGCCAGTAGCGGAACATCTCGGGCACGGAGACGGTTGTCAGGGCGGTTTCGCAAAGTTCGCCGTCCCCGATGGAAAGCGGCAACACGTTGGGTTTCGTTTCAATCGTACCACTTTCATAAATCAGGGTAATGTCCGGGGCATGGGTCAGGCGCGCCAGGTTACAGGCGGCTGAAGGCGCACCAATACCGACAAAGCAGACATCCTCATTGCGCAAGGCCCGGGCGGCAACAACAGTCATCATTTCATCTGGCGTAAAATCCATCTTACAGATCCTTTACCCGGTTGGCATAAACATCAGGCCCGACGGACAGAACATTTTCATCCATCCATTTCAGGAACAAATCACGGTCCGCCGAAATCGGATCCCAGTCGATATAGGTTTTGTTGTCGCGTGGATAATACCCCTGGGCATAGCTCGGATGGGCACCCCCCTTCACTTCAACAACACTTGTCACCGTCCAGGAGGGCAGCACGCATGCATTGGGATGGGGATCCAGATCATCGACAATCTCTTCAACCGTCACAATCGACCGGGACGAGGCCAGTATGACCTCTTTCTGGGCACCCAAAATCCCCTCGATCAATACATTGCCTTTCCGGTCGGCCTTTTGCGCATGGACAACACCGACATCCGGTCGCAGCGCAGGGACCGCGGCAAGCTCCTCCCCCGTGAACGGGCAGGTGACGGACCTAATATTCGGGTTCACGCGTTTCAGTTCCGCCCCGATATAGCCGCGAAACACGGCACAGGGCAGGCCAGCAGCGCCCGCCTCATAGGCATTCGCCATCGCAGCATGGGAGTGCTCCTCGATCTCGATTTTATGCGGCCATTCATTCTCTACCGCATCGCGCAGACGGCGCAGCAATCCAACGCCGGGGTTACCGGCGAAGGAGAAGATCAGCTTCCTCGCGCAACCCATTCCAATCATCTGGTCATAAACCAGATCCGGGGTCATGCGGATCAGTGTCAGATCACGGCGGCCTTGCCGAATGGCCTCATGCGCAGCGGCATGAGGAATGAGATGGGTAAAACCTTCAAAGGCGACACTGTCACTATCATGCAGATTCTCGGCCATCGCCTCTGAGAGGGATTGGAATTTTGCCATTCTTGTTTTCCTGTATTTCTTTGCAGCGGCGTCGGGCTATACGTCAAAAAAGACGGTCTCCTGATCCCCCTGCATGTGGATATCAAATCGGTATCGAATACCATTGGGTCCGTCTTCGCGTTTCGCGATTAACGTCCCCCGGCGTTCTGTTGGAACTGAGAGCAGAACCAGATCCGTCGCGTTTTCAGCCTCAAAATCACTGAAATAGATCCGTGTATAACAATGCAGAAGCAGTCCCCTCATGAAGAGGATAACATTCAAATGTGGTGCGGCGCCCTCTTGCGGGGATCCCGGCAGGATTGTTTGAAAGTGGAACCGGTTCTCGGCATCGGTCCCGGTGCCACAGCGCCCGAAACCCGTGAAGGCAGCGTTGCTGGATCTTGGATCCGCCGGATGCGCATAGCGTCCCTGGTCATCGGCCTGCCAGATCTCCAGCATCGCGTCAGAAACGGGATTACCCGCCCCATCAAACACCTGACCGGTCACCTCTATACGCGTTCCGGCTAGCGCGTCATCCACCATAACCGGCCCAGCTATTGCGGCGAGTTGACTGTACCCGTATTGATCGGATGTGAGGCCATAGGCGAAATACGGGCCGATCGTCTGGGAG
This sequence comes from Alphaproteobacteria bacterium, assembly GCA_963691885.1. GTDB lineage: Bacteria > Pseudomonadota > Alphaproteobacteria > UBA8366 > Aestuariispiraceae. The sequence goes on along the minus strand of OY829843.1, from coordinate 2,535,922 downwards.
GGTGTCTGGGGCAGGGTCTTCTTGTCACTCATCTCACCCCTCCATCGGTGTTTCGTTGGGACCGCGCAGGACGATATCAAAAACATAGCCAAGCGCGTAATCAGGCTGCGTCACATCGAGCGAGAAATCTGCGACCAATCGATCAACCGCATGGGCGGGGGTCCCCTGCAAAATCGGGTCTAGCGGGATCAGCGGGTCTCCCGGAAAATACATCTGCGTGATCAGGCGACTGGCTATGCCCGCCCCAAACAGGGAAAAGTGGATATGGTTCGGCCGCCAGGCATTCGCGTGGTTCGGCCAGGGATAGGCACCTGGTTTTATTGTCTTGAAAGTATAGATCCCGTTTTCATCTGTCGCACAGCGTCCACCCCCAAAAAAGTTCGGATCAAGCGGCGCATCATGCTGATCAACCTTATGCACGTAACGCCCGGCGGCATTGGCCTGCCAGATTTCGACAAGCGCGTTGCGGACAGGGCGCCCCAATTCATCCCGCACCCGACCGGTAACGATGATCCGCTCACCTTGTGGCTCACCATTTACCTCGCCGTTGCGGGTCAGATCGGCATCCAGACCAACAACCTTTTCAGCACCGAAACCTGGACCGGTCACTTCAGACAAGGTGTTGGGCAAAGGGATCAGCGGTTTGGTCGGGCCGCGCAGCGCCGTCGACTTATACCCTTTGTCGATGAATCCCGGATGGCTGTCGAAGTCCCGGCGGGTGAAAAGCTGGGTCTCATCGCTCATGCGCCTGTTTCCTCTTCTTCCATCTCTGCCAGCACGGCTTTTGCTGTCTTGATTGCGGAATTCGCGGCGGGGACACCGGCATAGACAGCCACATGCAGAAGCGCTTCCCGAATGTCGGTCACACTGGCACCGGTGCGCTTTGTAGCCCGTATATGCATGGCCAATTCATCCTCCTGGCCCAGCGCGGCGAGCAAGGCGATAGTAATCATGCTGCGTTCCCGCGGTGTCAGATCGGGACGCGACCAGACCGAACCCCAGGCCCCTTCGGTAATAAAGGACTGAAACGGCGCGTCGAAGTCGCTTGTCGCGGCAACGGCACGATCAACATGCTGATCCCCCAGAACCTGACGGCGGGTCTGCATTCCCAGCCCATGCCGGGTGTCGTCATCAGTGCTCAAGGCCAGCCTCCTTGAAGAACTCGGTAATCGCTGCGATCACCGCCGTCGGATCTTCAACACAGGGCAAGTGACCCGCGCCCGGGATTTCTCGATATCTGGACTCCGCAATCAAACCCGCCAATTCACGCACCAATGCGGGCGGCGTCGCCCCGTCAGACCCACCGGCAATGCACAGCGTGGGAACGGTCAGATCTGCCGTCATGCTTGTCAGATCGGCTTTTGCGATAGCGCCGCACACAGCCGCATAGCCGGCCGCCGGTGTCCTTGTCAGCATGGCGCGCCAGCCATTCAACTCCGCAGTGCGCGTGCTTCTAAATTCTTCCGAAAACCAGCGTTCCATGACGGCATCTGCCATAGGCTCAATGCCCCCTGCCTCAATCGCGTCGATACGGGTCTGCCACATATCCGGCGTTCCGATCTTGTGACCCGTATTGGATAGAACGAGACCGCGCACCAGATCGGGGCGGGTGGAGGCCAATTCCTGCGCAATCATCCCGCCGACAGACAATCCAAGAATGACGGCATTTGTGATCTCAAGATGATCCAGCAGAAAAGCCAGGTCGGACGCCAGATCCGCAATCGTCAGATCGGTAACAGGGCCCGTACTCAATCCATGACCGCGCTTGTCATACTGCACAATCCGGTGCTCACCGGCAAAATGATCAACCACGGATGACCAGACCCGCATATCGGTGCCGAGGGAATTCGCAAAAACCAGTGCCGGCCGCTCAAACCCCACTGTGTCGCGGTAATGAATCACACCGTCCAATCGAGGAAGAAATCGTAATGCCTGCATGAATTTGCCCTGAAGACCGCGTTGTTGCCGAGCCAGATACCCGAATTATTATGCGCGTATTGTGACTGTTAAGTTTGGTTATGTGAAATGATTTTTAGTGGAAAATTCATTACCTTTTGGTTATGATAAATCCATGCTGGATCGCTTGAAACTCCGCCATTTGCGCGTCTTCGCTGAAGTTGCCCGGATCGGTTCTGTTGGCAAGGCGGCCGACAGCCTGTCTGTTACCCAACCAGCCATTTCCAAGACCTTGCGGGAATTGGAGGAAACCCTCAATGTCCCCTTGTTCGACCGCACCCGAAAAGGCGTCGACCTGACGGTTCATGGCAAAACCTTTCTGCGGTATACAGAAGCAAGCCTGACTGCACTTCGTCAGGGCGTAGAGAGCGTTTCCAGCAACAGCACAGATGGCGCGCAACTGGTCCGGATGGGCGCTTTGCCAACGGTTTCGGCGCGCCTCATCCCCGACGCGATCCGGCAGTTCAAAACCGCCAATGAACGCGATGTGGTGAGGGTCACCACGGGCGAGAATAAGGTCCTGATCGACCAACTGCGTTTGGGTGAATTGGATATCGTCGTTGGTCGCCTCGGTGACCCCGACGGCATGCTTGGCCTGACATTCGAGCATCTTTATTCAGAGCATGTGTCGCTGGTGGTTCGCAAAGACCACCCCTTGACCAAGAAGCCCAATTTCAAACTGTCCATGATCGCCGATTACACGGTACTGACACCACCGGACTATGCGATCATCCGCCCCTGGGTCGATCGCCTCTTCCTGTTGAACGAGGTGCCGGTCCTGCCCAACAGGGTAGAAACGATATCAACTGCGTTCGGTCGTCGCTTCACCGAAGAGGGGGACGCCGTCTGGATCATTTCAAATGGTGTCGTCGCCCATGATATTCTGGCGGGCACGCTTGTTGAACTGCCTGTTGACGCACGGGCAACATTGGGGCCGGTCGGGCTCACCACACGGGTTGCGGATCCCCCGACCCCGGTCGCCCTCGCCTTGATGGAGGCGATCCGGAAAGCCGGCAGTCAATTACGCCTGTCAAACCCGGACCGCAGAGTATAGAGCAATTTTCTAGGGATAAGATTTCGATGAATATCTTTATGACAGGGGCAAGCGGCTATATCGGAGGTTCAGTAGCACTGGGCCTCATTTGGGCCGGGCATAAAGTCCAAAGCCTTGTTCGAACAGAAGCTGGCGCTGAATCTTTACAGAGTTTTGGAATTACGCCCCTTTTGGGCTCATTGGATGATACAGCACTCTTAAGCGACGCGGCCGCACAGGCCGATACAGTGGTGAACGCCGCCCATGCAGATCATCGTGGGGCGGCGGAGGCCTTGATTGACGGACTGAACGGCACCGGCAAGACCCTGATCCACACAAGCGGGTCGAGCATTGTGGGGACAAGGACAGAAGGCAAGTTAACCGCGGATATTTTTGACGAACAAACACCCTTTACACCCTCACCCGCCAGACAGGCCCGCGTCGCCCTTAACGCGGATGTAATCGCCGCTTCTGAACACGGTCTGCGCAGTATAATTATCTGCCCCAGCCTCATCTACGGAAAGAGCGACGGCCCCAAGCCACATAGTATGCAGATCCCCTGGCTCATCGCGCTCGCCCGGAAGCGCCAGATCGGGTGTCATATTGGCCCTGGTCAGAACACATGGTCGAATGTTCATATCGACGATCTGGTCGCCCTTTACCTGCTTGCGCTGGAGAAAGCCCCATCAGGTGCCTTTTACTTCGCCGAAAATGGTGAAATGTCGATGCGCGATGCGGCAAGCGCGATTGGTCTGATGCTTGGATTCGGGGAAGAGACACGCGCGATCAGCCTGGATGAGGCTGCCGATGAATGGGGCGAAGGACCCGCCAATGACACAATGGCGTCAAACAGTCGTGTTCGGGCAAAACGAGCGCGCACAGAACTGGACTGGAAACCCGACGCGCCGGATCTGCGCACGGAAATCCTACAGGGTTGTTATGCGGAATGATCAAACGTCCCCCTAATAGGGCAAGCCAACATAGTTTTCAGCCATAGAGGCACTGGCCGCATCGCTGTGCACCAGATAGTCCAGTTCGGCTTCCTGGATCTTTTGCCCGAAACCCCCTGTATCGGGAAATCTGTGCATCATGGTTGTAAACCACCAGGAAAACCGCACAGATTTCCAGACGCGGCGCAATGCCCGACCGGAATAAGCATTTACCCCGGCAGATGAATTCTCGTCGTAGAAGTCCCGGAAAGCCTCAAAGAGATAATGGACGTCGCTGGCAGCAAGGTTCAGGCCCTTGGCCCCGGTTGGTGGAACGATATGCCCGGCATCACCACACAGGAACAAGCGCCCGAAGGTCAGCGGCTCAGCCACAAAACTGCGAAGGGGCGCAATTGATTTTTCAATCGAGGGGCCGGTGGTAACAGCATCAGCCGCCTCTGCTGGCAGGCGCCTGCGCAACTCATCCCAAAAGGCATCATCACTCCACGCGTCCAATTCTTCATCAACGGCGCACTGGATGTAGTATCGGCTGCGCGTCTTTGACCGCATGGAGCATAGAGCAAAACCACGCGGGTGGTTGGCATAGATCAGCTCGTCATCACAGGGTGGCACATCTGCCAGTATTCCCAGCCAGCCGAACGGATAAACCCGCTCAAACTGTTTGACCGCATCGCTTGGGACTGATTTCCGGCTGACCCCGTGATACCCGTCGCATCCTGCGATGAAGTCGCAATCGATCCGGTGGGTTGTGCCGTCTTTTTCATAGGTGACGAAAGGATGATCTGTTTGAAAGTCGCAGGGGTTGACCGCGTCGGCCTCATAAATTGTTTCTGCGCCGGTCTTGGCACGATGATCCATCAGGTCCCGGGTAACCTCCGTCTGCCCATAAACGGTGACATGCTTGCCGCTGGTATGTCTGGCCAGGTCAATCCGATGTAGTTCGTTATCAAAGGACAGGGCCACCCCGTCGTGAACGAGCCCTTCTCGATGCAGGCGATCCGCCGCACCGATCTCTTCCAGCAGGCCAACGGTACCTTGTTCCAGTACCCCGGCGCGAATGCGGCCCAGCACATATTCGGCGGATTGGCGTTCCAGTATCACGGCCTCAATCCCGGCCCCATGCAGCAATTGTCCCAGCAACAAGCCAGATGGCCCCGCGCCGATAATGACAACCTGTACCCTGCGAACCGACATAACCTTTATCCTCACAGCAAGACAATTTCACTGCATTAAAAAACCATAATGGTCAGTAAAATCCGGCGAAACAAATAACTTACAGAAATTTAGCCATAACCTTTTGATTATATCACAGCGCAGTGAGACCCCCCTATTTTTTTGAGGACAGCCTCAGGCAAATCTGCAAGACTCTGCAGTGTTTCATTGCCCAACCGGGCGGGAACCAATCTGTGGGAAGGAAACGCGATGTACATGCTTGTGCTCGTCGCGTGCATGACCTTTAGCGGAGAAACACATTGCCAGCGGTTCGAAAGAGACCACAGCTTTGTGTCAGAAGCGCGATGCGAATTCGCCGCCGCTATAGAACGCGGTCAATACGCGGACAAGATCCGTCGACGCGACTGGATCGAGTACAACTGGGACTGTGAAACAACGCTGTATACCTGAACGTATACTTAAGATTGTAGAACAGACCCGATACAAGGGAGAGAGTCCCTAACAAAACATCCCAATCGCGGATAGCCTGTTCTTTTTTGCTGAATTTCAAGTCGATTTCACCAGAAAACCGTGACCTCGTAAACCAATGGCCCTATCGCGGTATTATTTGACCGTTCTTCTGATTAAAAAATATGCGAATTTGAGGAAATGCACAAAAATTAACCATATTCAGAACCTGTGAAAATTTGCATCGGAAAAGACAACGCTTCTTAACTATCTGAATTTATTGAAAATAAAATATCTGCCGCGCTGCAACATTCTGGCAACATACTTGCAAACTCCCCCAGTTCCAAACTTAAGGGGAGTCATAATGAAAAACCTTGTAACACGTATGTCGACGGTTGCTGCCGCTTCTGTGGTGGCCCTTGGCCTGTCGACCTCCATCTCAACCGCCGCCGAAACCATTAAAGTCGGCGTCCTGCATTCCTTGTCCGGCACAATGGCCATCTCCGAAACCACGCTGAAGGACACCATCCTGATGCTGGTCGAAGAACAGAACAAAGCAGGCGGCCTTCTGGGCAAGCAGCTCGAAGCTGTTGTTGTTGACCCGGCTTCTGACTGGCCGCTTTTCGCTGAAAAAGCCCGCGAGCTGTTGGAAGTGCACGAAGTTGACGTGATTTTCGGCAACTGGACTTCGGTTTCCCGCAAATCAGTCCTGCCTGTGATCGAGGAACTGAACGGCATGCTGTTCTATCCGGTTCAGTATGAAGGTGAAGAATCATCGAAGAACGTTTTCTACACCGGTGCAGCCCCGAACCAGCAGGCAATCCCGGCTGTTGATTATCTGATGAGCGAAGAAGGTGGCTCTGTGAAGCGCTTCGTTCTGGCTGGTACCGACTATGTCTATCCACGTACCACCAACAAAATTCTTGAGCAGTACCTGATCGACAAAGGTATTCCGAAGGAAGACATCATGATCAACTATACGCCGTTCGGTCATTCCGACTGGCAGACGATCGTGTCTGACATCAAATCCTTCGGTGCCGCTGGCAAGAAAACCGCCGTGGTTTCCACCATTAACGGTGACGCCAACGTTCCTTTCTATAAAGAGCTCGGCAACCAGGGTGTAACCGCCGGTGATATCCCGGTCATCGCCTTCTCCGTTGGTGAAGAAGAACTGTCCGGTCTGGACACCGGTCCGCTTGTTGGTCACCTCGCTGCATGGAACTACTTCATGAGCGCAGAATCCGACATCAACGACGAATTCATCACCAAATGGCATGAATTCATCGGCAGCGAAGACCGCGTCACCAACGACCCGATGGAAGCACACTACATCGGCTTCAACATGTGGGTGAAAGCAGTTGAGTCTGTTGGCACAACTGAGATCGACACCGTTCGTCAGGCCATGTACGGCATCACCTATCCGAACCTGACCGGTGGTATCGCTGTTATGAACACGAACCATCACCTGACCAAGCCGGTTCTGATCGGTGAAATTCAGGCTGATGGCCAGTTCGAAACCGTCTGGCAGACGCCTAAAGGTGTTATCGGCGACGCCTGGACCGACTTCCTTCCCGAATCCAAGAACATCGTTGCGGACTGGACCGCTCCGATCTTCTGCGGGAACTTCAACGTTACCACAAGCACCTGCTCGGGTCAGAACTACTAATCTGATTTCGGTTATGGGGTCCCGTCTTCCTCTTTGGGGGTCGGGACCTTCTCCGGACAAGAGCCCGAAATTCTCTCAGAGTTAACAAACGGGATCGGGGATCAACCCGGCCCATCGGCCAAGCGGGATACGCTTTCACAATGTCCCAAAATAGATCCGCCAACAAAGATCGTTCTTTAGTCCATTTCTCGGATACACCCGGCTTTGCCCGTGTCCTGTTCCTGCTTATATCCCTCTCGATTTTCAGCCTCACCACACTTACATCGGCCTGGTCGCAGAGTTTTGAAGATCATGCCGCCGTCCTCGCCTCCGGGTCTTTCGCGGAAAAGGCACAGGCCATTGACGGTATGGCCAGCAGCGGTGACCCGCGTGCCATCGACCTCCTGACCGCCCTGACCGACGGCCAACTGTTCTTCCGCAAGTCTGACAAGCGGCTGGTCTATACGACGAAGGCGGAAAAAGGCGTCGACATGACCGACGCGTTTACCGGCGAGGACCTGGGCAATACAGGCAAACGCAAGGTGCGTAAAGTCAGCATTAACAACAATCTGCGATCTACCCTGAAAGGGGCGATGGGCAGTCTGCAGTTGAGTGCGCCAGACCCGGACCAGCGTGTGATCGCGGCCCGCGCCCTTCTCTCAAATCCAACTCCCGATGCTCTGCCTATTCTGAAAGCGGCGCTGACACGGGAAGAAGAACCCCGCGTTCTGGCCATGCTGGAACTGGCCTCTGCAGCACTCAAGACCCAGACCGGGCCCGTTGAAGCCCGGCTGGAGGCAGTGGCGGCACTTTCCGGTTCCATGAATCCCGATGTCTGGCAGATTCTGGGTCAACTGGTTGGCAAGGGCGGCGATGGCGCGGATGAGATTGACACCGCCGTTGCGAATGCGGCCACCGAAGCCCTGGAAACGATTGAGACGAAGAAACAGTTTTACTCACTGCTAGAGACAATCTTCTTTGGTGTAAGTCTGGGTGCCGTCCTGTTGTTGGCCGCCGTTGGGCTGGCCATCACCTTTGGTGTGATGGGTGTCATCAACATGGCCCATGGCGAAATGCTGATGATCGGGGCCTACACAACATTCGTGGTTCAGCAATTGATGCCAGGCGGCATTGAATACTCTCTCTTTGTTGCGATCCCCGTCGCCTTCGTTGTAACCGGCCTGATCGGCATTCTGATTGAGCGTTCTGTTATCCGTGTGCTTTATGGCCGTCCGCTGGAAACCCTTCTCGCAACATTCGGAATCAGCCTGTTCCTGCAGCAATTGGTGCGAACCATCTTCACCCCTCTCAACCAGCCGGTCATTACACCAGACTGGATGAGCGGGTTCTATGAGGTCAATGGTGCCCTCACCCTGACCTATAACCGGCTCTACATCATTCTGTTCTGCATCCTCGTCTTCTTCGCCCTGCAACTGGTCCTGCGCAAAACCTCGCTTGGGCTTCACATGCGTGCGGTCACCCAGAACCGGGCCATGGCCGGGTCCATGGGCATTCGCACCGGCTGGGTGGACGCCCTGACATTTGGTCTGGGTTCCGGCATTGCAGGCATTGGCGGTGTCGCGCTCAGTCAGTTGACCAATGTCGGGCCCAATCTGGGGCAGGCCTATATCATCGACAGTTTCATGGTGGTCGTCTTCGGCGGTGTCGGAAACCTCTGGGGAACTTTTGTCGGCGCCCTGACACTGGGCGTCGCGAACAAATTTATGGAGCCGTTCACCGGTGCCGTGGTCGCCAAGATCCTGGTGCTGGTCTTCATCATCCTCTTCATTCAGCGCAGACCAAGGGGCCTCTTCGCGTTGAAGGGCCGCGCGGTGGAGAACTAGGATGGCAGAGGCAACAACCCTTCCCGGTCAGAGCGGTAAACGCCTTGGCCCACTCACCACCCTGATCCTGTCAGACAGGGGCGCGCGGTGGACCCTCGGTCTATTGCTGGCGTTTACAATTCTGGTGCCGGTCCTGAACACGTTGCCGGAAAGCTCCGCCTTCCATGTACCCACCTATATGGTCAGCCTGCTGGGTAAATATCTATGCTACGCGTTGCTGGCCCTCTCGATCGATCTGATCTGGGGCTATTGCGGAATCCTCAGCCTTGGTCACGGGACCTTCTTCGCGCTTGGTGGCTATGCGATGGGCATGTATCTGATGCGCCAGATCGGTGATCGCGGTGTCTATGGCAATCCGGATCTGCCCGATTTCATGGTCTTCCTGAACTGGCCCGAACTGCCCTGGTACTGGTTGGGGTTTGATAACTTCTTTTTCGCCATGTTCATGGTAGCCCTTGTGCCCGGTCTTCTCGCCTTTGTATTTGGTTGGTTTGCTTTCCGCTCACGGGTGACGGGCGTCTACTTCTCGATCATCACCCAGGCGATGACCTACGCGATGATGCTGGCCTTCTTCCGTAACGATATGGGCTTTGGCGGCAATAACGGCCTCACAGACTTCAAGGATATTCTGGGGTTCGACCTGCGTTCCGATGGGGTGCGGATGGTATTGTTCATCGCGTCCGGCATCGCCCTTATGCTGGGCTTTATCCTCTGCCTCGCGCTGACCAAGTCGCGCCTTGGAAAGGTCCTGATCGCGATCCGGGATGCGGAAAGCCGGGCCCGTTTCATCGGGTATCGGGTCGAGTACTACAAACTCTTCGTCTTCACAATTTCCGCTGTCCTGGCTGGGATCGCCGGTGCGCTTTACGTGCCACAAATCGGGATCATCAATCCCGGTGAATTCGCGCCGATCAATTCCATCGAGATGGTGATCTGGGTTGCAGTCGGCGGGCGCGGCACGCTCTTCGGTGCGATCTTTGGGGCGATCGGCGTCAATATCGCCAAGAGTTATTTCACCGTTGCCTTCCCGGAAATCTGGCTGTTCTTCCTGGGCGCGCTGTTTGTCTTCGTGACCGTCTTCCTGCCACGAGGTGTTGTCGGCCTGCTCGATTTCAAGCGCTCCGGCCGGGAATTGATGGGCGGGTTCAAGAAACCCGGCCAACGAATGAGAGAGGCGCTGTCTCCCAAAACGGGAGGGTCCGATGAGTGAGGTTAAGGCAGTCGGGTCCGGACCCGTTGCGTCCCATGGGGAGCCTGTTCTGGCGCGGGATTCAATGCTCTATCTGGACGGCGTCTCGGTCAGTTTTGACGGGTTCAAGGCGCTCAACAACCTCTCCCTCAATGTGGCCCCACGCGAGATGCGGGCGATCATTGGGCCGAACGGTGCCGGCAAGACGACGATGATGGATGTCATCACCGGCAAAACGCGGCCCGATACCGGAACGCTTCTGTTTGATGGCGCGGTTGACCTGACCCAGCATGACGAGGCGGCGATTGCGACACTGGGCATCGGGCGCAAGTTTCAAAAGCCCACTGTTTTTGAGAGCCACACGGTTGAGGATAATATCGTGCTTGCCCTGCGCCAGAAACGTGGGCCCTTCGGTACCCTCTTTGCCCGCCTGACGGAGACCGAGAAGGCGCGGATCAATGAGTTGCTCGACCTCACACGCCTGAGTGCCGCGCGCGATGATGATGCCGCCAATCTCAGCCATGGTCAGAAACAATGGCTGGAGATCGGCATGTTGCTGGCCCAGGACCCGCAGCTTCTTCTGGTGGATGAGCCCGCCGCCGGTATGACAGACGCCGAAACGGCGCTCACCGCACAATTGCTCCGCGAGATCGCCCAGTCACACACCGTGGTTGTGGTGGAGCATGACATGGATTTCGTCCGCGACCTCGGCGTGCATGTCACCGTCCTGCATGAAGGATCAGTACTGGCCGAGGGATCACTGGATCATGTCAGTGCGGACCCACGGGTTATTGAAGTCTATCTGGGACGCTAGAGCATGTTGAATGTAGGCAATATCGATCTCTATTACGGCGCGGCACAGGCGCTGAAAAGTGTTTCCATGTCGGCAGAGCCAGGGGCCGTCACCTGTGTCCTCGGTCGTAACGGCGTCGGCAAGACGAGCCTGTTGCGTGCCATTGCCGGACAGCAAGGCATTCAGAGCGGAAGCCTGACCCTGGATGGGGCCGATATTGCCGGGTTGAAACCTTTTGAGCGGGCTAGGCGTGGTGTCGCCTATGTGCCCCAGGGGCGAGAGATTTTTCCCCTGCTGACCGTTCGCGAGAATCTGGAAACCGGTTACGCCCCCATCGCACGATCCGAACGCTCCATCCCGGAAGACGTTTTCGAGCTCTTCCCCGTTCTGAAGGACATGCTGCATCGGCGCGGCGGCGATCTGTCCGGTGGCCAGCAACAGCAACTGGCAATTGGGCGGGCGCTTGTAACGCGGCCGCGCCTGCTCCTCCTCGACGAACCGACAGAGGGGATCCAGCCTTCGATCATCAAGGATATCGGTCGGGCCATCTCATATCTCCGGTCCAAAGGGGATATGGCCATCGTCCTGGTTGAACAATATTTTGACTTTGCCCAAGAGCTGGCCGACAGTTTCGTCGTGATGGATCGGGGGGAAGTGATCGTTGCCGGAAGCGGGGAAGAATTGGCACAGTCCGATGTTCGACGGCACCTCACCGTTTAGCGGGGCAGCGCCCGCCGAAATCTCATCACCCACCCTACAGCGCACCAGAGGGCAGGCCAGGGTTGCGGTCGAAGCAGATCCATCCAGACCGGGTCGCAGCCGGGTTACAGAGCTTTATCAGTCCGGGGCCGCGAAGATCCGGATGCCCCGGATTTATGACCATAACGGGCTGGAACTGGTGGCGATCAACACCGCGGGTGGCCTGACCGGCGGGGATGACATCACGCTGGATATGCGGTTGGGGCCGGGCACGAACACGGTCTATACAACACAGGCCAGTGAAAAGATCTATCGCAGCATCTATGGCGCTGCATCGGTCACGAATACCGTTATTCTGGAGGGCGATGCCTCCCTCATCTGGATGCCGCAGGAGACCATCTTCTTCAACCGCGCTGCCCTGAACCGAAAACTCGGTTTTTCACTTGAATCCGGGGCGCGCCTCTTGGCGATGGAGCCGATGATGTTCGGCCGTCAGGCCATGGGCGAAACGGTAGAAGAAGGGACCTGGCGGGATTCCTGGCGCGTCAAACTGGATGGCAAACTGGTCTTTGCGGATGAAACCCGTCTTGGCGGCAAGATATCTGAAATTCTGTCGAAAACCGGCATTGCCGATGGTGCCCTTGCCGTTGCGAGTGGCGTCTATATCGGGGAAGATGCAGAGCAGATTATCGAGAGTTTGAAAACGCTGGAGTGGCCGGACGGCGTTCAGGCCGGTGCCTCATTGTCGGAGAGCCATATCATACTGCGCGCGGTAGCCAGGGATGGGGCGCTGCTGAAGCTCTGGGGTGCCCAAGTGTTGAAATGTATCACGGGTCTGGGCCTGCCCCGGACCTGGAATTGTTAAATGATGGAACTGTTAAACGACGGAATTGCTGAACAGGGGAGACATCCATGAACCTGACACCAAGGGAAAAAGACAAGCTGTTAATTGCAACAGCGGCCATGGTTGCCAGACGACGGTTGGAACGCGGCGTCAAGCTGAACCATCCGGAGGCGATTGCCCTCATCTCTGACTTTGTGGTTGAGGGCGCGCGGGACGGACGATCCGTCGCCGACCTGATGGAGGCCGGCGCCCATGTCATCACCCGCGATCAGGTCATGAGCGGCATTGCCGAAATGATCCATGATGTTCAGGTCGAAGCCACCTTCCCCGACGGCACCAAGCTGGTCACCGTCCACAACCCGATCCGCTGAGGAGGAACACCATGTCAGAGGAAAAGATGATCCCCGGCGAGGTTTTTCCGCAATCCGGGGAAATAGAATTAAACGCCGGTCAGCCCAGCGTCACACTGACCGTCTCAAACACCGGGGATCGCCCGGTTCAGGTCGGCTCCCACTATCATTTCTATGAGACAAATGGGGCACTGGATTTTGACCGTGAACAGGCGCGTGGCATGCGCCTGGACATTGCATCCGGCACCGCCGTACGTTTTGAACCGGGGCAGAGCCGCGAGGTGACCCTCGTCCCCTATGTCGGAGGCCGACAGGTCTATGGGTTCAATCAGAAAATCATGGGCGCGCTCGACGCGTAGGGAGACAAGATCATGCCAGCAAAAATCAGTCATGCCGCCTATGCCGATATGTATGGTCCCACGACCGGGGACAAAATGCGCCTCGCCGATACGGACCTGATCATCGAGGTTGAAAAGGACCACACGATTTACGGGGAAGAGGTCAAGTTCGGCGGGGGCAAGGTCATCCGCGACGGCATGGGCCAGTCCCAGGTCACACGGGCCGAGGGGGCGGTCGATACCGTTATCACCAATGCGCTGATCGTCGATCACTGGGGCATTGTAAAGGCCGATGTCGGCCTGAAGGACGGGCGCATTGTCGGGATCGGCAAGGCCGGAAACCCCGATGTACAACCCGGCGTCGATATCGTGATCGGCCCGGCGACAGAGGCGATTGCCGGGGAAGGCAAGATCCTGACCGCCGGTGGTTTCGACAGCCATATTCACATGATCTGTCCGCAGCAGATTGATGACGCCCTGATGTCAGGCATGACGACCATGCTGGGCGGCGGGACCGGCCCGGCAACCGGTACCAATGCCACGACCTGTACGCCGGGTCCCTGGCATATCGGGCGGATGTTGCAGGCCGCCGATTCCTTCCCTGTGAACCTGGCCTTCTCCGGCAAGGGGAATGCTGCACAACCAGCCGCATTGGCCGAGCAAATTCTGGGCGGGGCCTGCGCCCTGAAACTGCATGAGGACTGGGGGACGACACCGGCCACAATCGATTGCTGTCTCTCGGTCGCCGATGAATACGACATTCAGGTGATGATCCATACGGACACCCTTAACGAGAGCGGCTTTGTCGAGAACACCGTCGCCGCCATGAAGGGCCGGACCATCCACGCCTTCCATACAGAGGGGGCCGGCGGTGGCCATGCGCCCGACATCATCAAAGTCGCGGGGGAGGCGAATGTCATCCCGTCCTCCACCAACCCGACGCGGCCCTACACGGTAAACACACTGGAAGAACATCTGGACATGCTGATGGTCTGTCACCATCTGGATGCCGGAATTCCCGAAGACGTCGCCTTTGCCGAATCCCGCATCCGCCGGGAAACGATTGCAGCGGAAGACATCCTGCACGATATGGGTGCGTTTTCCATCATCGCGTCGGACAGTCAGGCCATGGGCCGGGTGGGCGAGGTTGCGATCCGCACCTGGCAGACCGCCGACAAGATGAAGAAACAGCGCGGCCGCCTGCCCGAAGAGACCGGCGACAATGACAATATGCGCGTGCGCCGCTATATCGCGAAATACACGATCAATCCGGCGATTGCCCATGGCATGTCGAAAGAGATCGGATCGATTGAGGTTGGCAAGCGGGCGGACCTAGTCCTGTGGAACCCCGCCTTTTTCGGCGTGAAACCGGACCTGCTGCTGATTGGGGGCATGATCGCCGCCGCCCCGATGGGCGACCCGAATGCCTCCATCCCGACACCGCAGCCGGTTCATTACCGCCCGATGTTCGGGGCCTTCGGCTCTGCCAAAATGGCGACGGGGGCAACCTTCGTCTCCAAGGCGGCACAGGAAAACGGGATCGGCGACCAGCTTGGTCTGCAGAAACAGGTTCTGGCGGTTGAGAACACGCGCGGCGGCATTGGCAAAGCGGCCATGGTCCACAACGCGCTGATGCCCAAGATTGAGGTCGACCCGGAGACTTATGAGGTGCGGGCAGATGGGGAGTTGCTGACCTGTGAACCGGCAGAGGTCCTGCCCATGGCCCAGCGCTATTTCATGTTCTAGATCATCTTGCGTATGGTCATACGCAAATAAGATGATCTAAATTAAATCATTAGAGCAACTTGTCTTCGCTTAGGCGATTCCGACTAAGTGAAGGTTGTTCTAGGGCAAGCCAGAGCGGAAGAGTTAGATGCAACCAAGGGCCATTCGCGTTGAAAAGGCCGGCACCTGGCAAGGCCCGGTGCGGGACACCGTACGGCTGGATTTTGATGACCGGCATCGCCGCCGCTTTGCCATGACGGCGGAGGGCGGGTTTGCCTTCCTCCTCGACCTGCCACGGGTTGAGGCACTGGTTGCGGGCGACGCCCTGCGGCTCGAAGGGGATGGCGGATTGGTCCTGGTTGCCGCCGCACCGGAACCCCTGTTGCAGATCACCTGTGACAATCCCCATGCGTTGATGCGGGTTGCCTGGCATCTGGGTAACCGCCACCTGCCGACAGAGATTGAGGCCGATTGCCTCTATATCCGCTATGACCACGTGATCGCCGATATGCTGGTCGGGCTGGGCGCAACGGTGAAGGAAGTCACGCGCGGTTTTCAGCCAGAGGGCGGGGCCTATGACACCGGCGGGCACGGTCATTCCCACGCCCATGGCCATTCCAACGGCCACGCACATGACCACGATCACAACCATGAAGACACGCATAGTCACGGACACCATCATGGCTGAAACCTCCGCGGCAGAAAACGCCGCCGCCCTGATGCGGCTGATGACCTGGATGTCCCCCAGCTTTCCGGTCGGCGCTTTTTCCTATTCCCATGGATTGGAGACGGAGGTTGAGGCCGGAACCGTCCATGACCAGGACACGCTGAAAAACTGGCTGGAAGATGTGCTGATCCACGGGGCGGGCTGGTCCGACGCCGTGCTCTGCGCGGCAGCCTGGCGGGCGGTCAAGGACGGCGATGGCACGGGCCTGAAAGACGTGATTGATCTTGGCCGGGCACTGAACCCCAGCCGTGAGCGCCTGCTTGAATCCTCGGCTCAGGGCGGGGCCTTTGGCCGCGCCGCGAAGGCCGGATGGGCGCACGCCTTTGAAGACGGGGTTCTGAAGGAGCAGGATTTTAACGGCATGCCCTATCCTTGTGCGGTGGGCGCGGTGGCCGCTGCCTCCGGCCTGGACCTCTCGGTCACGCTCCCCGCCTTTTTGCACGGGGTTGCGGCCAATCTGGTTTCCGCCGGTGTGCGCCTGGTGCCGCTTGGCCAAAGTGACGGGGTGCGGGTACTGGCGGCGCTGGAAGACCTTCTGGTGACACTGGCCGCCCGCGCCAAGACAAGCACGCTGGACGATATCGGCGGGTTCGCGCCCTTGGTCGACATTGCCAGCATGAACCATGAAACCCTGTATACGAGGTTATTTAGATCATGAGTGACAGCACCAGCAATCTGCGCAACGGCCCCCTTCGCGTCGGCATTGGCGGCCCGGTCGGGTCCGGCAAGACCGCCTTGATGGAGGCGTTGAGCCGCGCCCTCTTTGGCCGCTATGACCTCTGCGCGATCACCAATGACATCTATACCAAGGAGGATGCAGAAATCCTGACCCGCACCGGCGCGCTCCCCCCCGAACGGATCATGGGGGTGGAAACGGGCGGCTGTCCGCACACCGCCATTCGCGAAGATGCCTCCATCAACCTCGCCGCCGTTGACACGATGAGCGGGCATTTCCCGGAACTGGACCTGATCCTGATTGAGTCCGGCGGCGACAATCTGGCCGCGACCTTCTCCCCCGAACTGGCTGATATCACGATTTATGTAATTGATGTCTCGGCAGGCGAAAAAATCCCGCGCAAGGGCGGCCCCGGTATCACGCGGTCAGACCTGCTCGTCATCAATAAGACAGATCTCGCCCCGCTGGTCGGTGCCAGCTTGGAAGTGATGGACAGCGACACTAAACGCATGCGCAAAGACCGCCCCTATGTCTTCACCAACCTGAAGAAAGGCGACGGCCTGACCACCATTGCGGATTTCATCATCCACCAGGGCGGCCTCCCCGAAAGCAGGGTGGCCTGACTGCAGCCGACAACCCGACCCAAAAATAACGGGAGGCGATGAAGCTATGACCGCATCCATCAGTTTCATCGCCCCCTACGCGGAAGACCTTGAGGCAACCGCCGATTTCTATCGCACCCTCGACCTCCCCCTCACCCGCGAACAACACGGCGACGGCCCGGTCCACTACTCCACCCCCATCGGCAACACCGTCCTCGAACTCTTTCAGGCAACGAAGGACAAACCGAAAACGTTGGGGCTAACGATCGGCGTGACGGTTAATGATGCGGAGGGTGTGATAGAGAGATTGAAGGCTGCTGGCTTGTCCGAACCCGGTAGCCAAAATGACACTAAGACGTTGGCTCATTTGATCGACCCGGAGGGCAACCAAGTCATCGTAGAAAAATTATCGGAGACTCTTGTCTAAATTTAACGGGCGATGTGCAGTCACTTTGCCGGATTCGTCCTTCTTCAAATCACAATGATTGTGCTGTGTGCACAATCGAGATCTGATTCATGAGCCGTTGACGCCCCCAATCAGTATTTTCCCGGTCACAGGTTTTATTTTCTGTCGTTTTAGAACACGACGGAATGGAATGATCTGCTTTTCAATACGGTTTTGAATGACGGTGACGTAGACGATTTTAGCAGAATTCAGGGCAGATCGCGGTGGGTCCTTCATTGGATTATTGCCGGACTAAATTTTAACAGCAATAAATTATAGCAGGTGTATCATGACAGACATTAAAGAGGCGTGTCATTGCAAGAATGTGCGGTGGAGTGCAGTTCCGCCTGCAGTTTCAAGCATTCGTTGCCATTGCGGCAATTGTCGGCAACTCAGTGGGGCGGACTACAGCACCTATGTTGTCGTTCCTGAAGAGGCGTTTCAAGTTATACAGGGGCAGGCGTTTCTCTCTCAATACCAGGATGGAATATCCAGCCGGTCCTTCTGTCAGAAATGCGGGACGACTGTTTTCCTGAATAATGGCAAGCATTTTCCCGGTCATGTCGTGCTGCCCCTTGGCATCATTGAAGGCGATACCGATGCCCTTACCCCGCAAGCACATGTCTATGTCACAGACAAGGCGGAATGGGTCGATATCCCGGAAGGTGAAACGGTGCTAAGCTGAGACAACGCTGTTCACCACGTTGAAACCCGCCAAACAAAACACAATGAACGTCGCCCTCTCTGCCGAACTTACCGTCCTCGCCCTCGCCGCTCTTTTGCAGGTTCTGCAGTTGTTGGTGATGGCTGTGCCTGCGAACAAGCAATTGGGGGTGCAGTATACGGCGTCGCCGCGGGATGAGGGACGGACTTTGTCGGGTGTGGCGGGTCGGTTGCATCGGGCGATGGGAAATCATTTTGAAGGGTTGATCCTGTTCACCATTGCCGTGGTTGTGGTGGTACTGGGGGAGCGGTCGAGCACGGTTACCGTCGCTTGTGCCTGGACCTATCTGACGGCGCGGGTCGTGTATGTCCCGCTTTATGCGTTCGGGGTGCCCTATTTGCGGTCGCTGGTCTGGAGCATCGGGTTCTTTGCGACCGTGATCATGCTGCTGGCCGCGCTGGTCTGAACCCTTTCCTCACGACAATCGGTTCCTCCCCCACCCCACCCTTTTGCAGGGCTGGGTTTCGTGCGGGGGCATTGTTTGGGGGCGGGGAAAGCCGTATGAGGGGAGGAGAAGAATAACAAGAGTTCCGGGACGAAGCCTTTGCGCGTGCTATCCGACAATATCAAAGGGGCGCTGTTTATGTCGCTCAGCATGGCCGGGTTCGTGACCAATGACGCGATCATGAAGGGGATTGCGGGCTCTCTGGCGCTGGAACAGGTTGTCTTTATCCGCGGTATCTTTGCCACGCTGCTGATCCTGGGCATGGCGCATTTCAGTGGCGCCCTGCGTTTCACCCTGACAAAGCGGGACCGGCCGATCATCAGTATTCGGGTGCTGGGCGAGGTGGCGACGACCTTTTGCTTTCTGACAGCCCTTTTCAACATGCCGCTGGCCAATGCGCAGGCGATCCTGCAGGCGATGCCGCTGGTCGTGACCCTGGCGGCCGCCGTCTTTATGGGGGAACAGGTCGGCTGGCGGCGTTATTCCGCGATCATTGTCGGCTTTCTGGGCGTGATGATCATTGTTCAACCGGGGGCCGAGGGCTTTAACATCTATTCCCTCTATGTGCTGGCGGCGGTCTGTTTCGCGACGCTCAGGGATTTGCAGACAAGGCGGCTGTCGCCCGGCATCCCGTCGCTTTTTGTGACGCTCTGCACGTCGGTCGCGATCACAGCGATTGCGGGGGTGGCCTCAATCTTCTCCGACTGGCCGGAGGCGGTGGCGGCACCGGATGTTGCCTGGCTGGCGCTGGCCTCCGTCTTTTTGATCGCCGGGTACTATTTCGGGGTGACCGCGATGCGGGTGGGCGAAATCGGGTTCGTCTCCCCCTTTCGCTATACGATCTTGGTCTGGGCCATCCTGATCGGTTTCTTCATCTTTGATGAAGTGCCGGATTACTGGATGATGCTGGGCAGCGGGATCGTCGTGGCGACCGGGATCTACACCCTCTATCGCGAACGCCTGGCCGCCGCTGGCAATAAATCAGGCTAGGTCAGTCAGACGTAGCGGAAGACGAGAATTCCATAGACAACGCAAAGGATTGTCGCGATCCAGAGCGGGCCACCGATCAGGCCGAGCCAGCCCATATGGATAAAGGCCGACCCCAAAAGCGTGATGAACAACCGGTCGCCCCGCGTCGTGGTGAGCGTGAGCACACCCTGCCGTTCCCCACCGCCCGGGCGCTTGTATTCCCAGAACGAGATCCCGGCCAGCATCATGGCAATCGTCCCGAAGAAAAGGGCGGTCTGCCAGGTCCAGGCCATCCAGCTTAGATCGAACATGGTCCTCTCCTCCCCTTCTCTCTTTACACGCGGCCCAGGGCAAAGCCCTTGGCGATGTAGTTGCGCACGAAATAGATGACAAAGGCACCGGGCACGATGGTCAGCGTTCCCGCCGCCGCCAGCAGGCCAAGCTCATAGCCCGACGTACTCGCCGTTCGGGTCATGGTGGCCGCAATCGGTTTCGCATCCACCGATGTCAATGTCTTGGCCAGCAGCAATTCCACCCAGGAGAACATGAAGCAGAAGAAGGCCGCGACCCCGATCCCGGCGGTGATCGTCGGGATAAAGATCTTCACAAAGAAGCGGGGGAAGGAATAGCCATCGACATAGGCCGTCTCATCCAGCTCTTTCGGCACGCCCGACATGAACCCTTCCAAGATCCAGACGGCGAGCGGGATGTTGAACAGGCAATGGGCCAATGCGACCGCTACATGGGTGTCAAACAGGTTCACCGCTGAATAGAGCTGAAAGAAGGGAAGCGCGAAGACAGCGGGCGGTGCCATCCGGTTGGTCAGCAGCCAGAAGAACAGATGCTTGTCCCCCAGAAAGCGATAGCGGGAGAACGCATAGGCGGCTGGCAGGGCGACCGTCACGGAGATCACCGTATTGATCGAGACATAGATCAGCGAGTTGATATAGCCATTGTACCAGGTCGGATCGGTAAAGATCGTGATGTAGTTCTCCAGCGTGAATTCCTGTGGCCAGAGGGAGAAGCCGCCCAGAATCTCGTTCGTGGTTTTGAACGACATGTTGACCAGCCAATAGATCGGCAGCATCAGGAAAATGATATAGAGGGTCGGCACCAGTGTTTTGGAGAGGCGCATCTTATTGATCCTCATTCTTCATCATCAAAGTGTAGAAGACCCAGCTGACCAGCAGCACGATCAGGAAGTAGATGAGTGACATGGCCGCCGCCGGTCCGAGGTCAAACTGACCCAGCGCGATCTTCACCAGATCAATCGACAGGAAGGTGGTTGAGTTGCCGGGCCCGCCGCCGGTCAGAACGAAGGGTTCCGTGTAGATCATGAAACTGTCCATAAAGCGCAGCAGCACGGCAATGGTCAGCACCCGCTTCATCTTGGGCAGCTGAATGAAGCGGAAGATCGACCAGTTGGACGCGCCATCAATGCGGGCCGCCTGATAATAGGCATCGGGGATGGAGATCAGCCCGGCATAGCAGAGCAGCACCACCAGCGAGGTCCAGTGCCAGACATCCATCAGGATGACGGTGAACCAGGCGGCAAACGGATCCTGCGTAAAGTTATAGTCGATCCCCATGCCGTTCACCATGCGACCGAGCAGGCCGATATCGGGCAGCGCGAAGATATTCCACATGGCGCCAACCACATTCCACGGAATAAGCAAAGGCAGGGCCATCAACACGAGACAGACCGAAACCCAAGGTCCCTTGCGCGGCATGGAAAGCGCAATCGCAATCCCCAGCGGAATTTCAATCGTCAGAATGATCGCGGTGAAAAGCGCCTGTCGACCGAGAGAGGCGTGGAACCGCTCGGAATGCAGGACCTGTTCAAACCAGCGCACCCCTTCAAAGAAGAACGCGTTATTGCCGAAGGTTTCCTGAACCGAATAATTCACCACCGTCATCAAGGGGATGACCGCGTTGAACGCGACCAGCACCACGACGGGAACGACGAAAAGCCAGGCTTTCTGATTGAGGGTCTTGCGTGTCATCTGTCGGTCCTCACTCTACAAGCCAGCCATCGGCATAGACATAGGCCCGTTCCGGGTTAAACGCGATCTGCGCTGCCCCACTCGGGATTTCTTCGCCTTCGTTCAGCAGCAGTTTGATCTCACTACCCTGGAACTGTGTGGTGACGATGCGATAGCGCCCGGCATCGACAACGCCACTGACGGTGACCGGCAATCCCTCATCGGTGAATTTGATGAACTCGGGCCGGATGCCGACCTCTGTACTGGTCGACGCGCCGGCGAAATGCTGTTTCACCCGAACGGGCAGTTGCACATCCTGCGCCTTGGCGACACCGCCGGAGACATCGGCGCGGATCAGGTTCATTCCGGGCGACCCGATAAAGTGGCCAACAAAGGTATGCTGCGGCTTTTCAAACAGCTCAACGGGTGTTCCCATCTGAACCACCATACCGTCATGCAGGACGACCACCTTGTCCGCAAAGGTCAGCGCCTCTGTCTGGTCATGGGTAACATAGATCATTGTGGAGCGCACCCGCTGATGCAGTTCTTTCAGCTTTGACCGCAGGACCCATTTCAGATGCGGGTCAATCACCGTCAGCGGCTCATCAAACATGATGACATTCACGTCGGAGCGGACGAGGCCACGGCCCAGCGAAATCTTCTGCTTGCTGTCGGCGGTCAGGCCGGAGGCCCGGGTGTTCAGCCGGTCTTCCAGTTCCAGCATGCCCGCGATCTCACGCACCTTGGCGTCAATCGCGCTCGGCTCCACCCCCCGGTTCTTCAAAGGAAAGGCGAGGTTCTCATAAACCGTCATCGTGTCATAGATGACCGGGAACTGAAAAACCTGGGCGATGTTGCGGGCGTCAGGCGCCAGATTGGTGATGTTCTGATCGTCAAAAAAGATCTGGCCATGACTGGGTCTGACCAGGCCGGAAATGATGTTCAACAACGTGGTCTTGCCACACCCGGACGGGCCCAGCAGCGCATAGGCACCGCCATCGGACCAGGTGATGCTGAGATCCTTCAACGCATATTCCGACCCCGGTCCCGGATTGGGATCATAGGTATGCTTGATGTCTTTCAGGGTTATTTCGGCCATGGATCTATCCTATGTCGCGACCAGCGCACCGTTCGTATCAAAATACAGGCAATGCGCCGTATCCATGTGAAGCGTGGTGTCCATTCCCACCTCCAGGTCATGGATGCCATGGGCCTGGGATACCCATGGCTCCCCATCTGCGAGGTGGAAATGGACAATACTTTCAGATCCGGCCAGCTCTGTGACAACGACATGTCCATCAATGCTGACCGCCTGATCGTGTTGGGGGGTCGGGCTGATATGATGCGGGCGGATCGCCATGACATAGGCCCCGTCGCCGAGTGCCGCATGTTTTTCCGCGATCGGCCAGCGTACCTTGCCGCCCAGAATAAACTCACCACCCTGTTTCTGAACCTGAGCCGAATTGATCGGCGGGTCCGAGAAGACCTTGGCTGAGGTCAGGTCCACCGGGTTGCGATAGGCGGTTGCCGTTTCCCCATATTGGGTCACGCGCCCTTCGGCCAGTGTGGCGGTATATCCGCCGAGAAGCAACGCTTCCATCGGCTCACTGGTGGCGTAAACGACCGTGCATTTCCGGTCTTCAAAGAGTTTGGGCAATTCTTCACGCAGCTCTTCGCGCAGCTTGTAATCAAGGTTGGCCAACGGCTCATCCAACAGGATCAGGTCGGCATCCTTCACCAGCGCGCGGGCCAGGGCGCAACGCTGTTGCTGGCCACCTGACAATTCAGCCGGGCGGCGTTTCAAATAGGGTTCAAGTTTCAGCAATGCGGCAACGGAATCCACCCTCTGCTTAATCTCGGACGCGCTGAGGCGGAGAACATTCAGGGGTGAGGCAATATTGTCGTAAACGCTAAGGTTCGGGTAGTTGATGAATTGTTGATAGACCATGGCAACGTTGCGGTCCTGAACCCGGCGCCCGGTGACATTCTCGCCATTGAACCAGATCTCGCCAGCGGTCGGCTTTTCCAGTCCGGCCATCAATTGCATCAGGGTTGTTTTGCCAGCGCGTGTGGTGCCAAGCAGGATGTTGAACGCGCCTTCCTGCAGGACAAGATCGGTCGGATAGATCCAGGTCTCACTCCCGACTTTCTTTTCTACAGATTTGAGTTCGAGGGTCATTGTACTTCCACGCTCACTCACTTGCGCCCTGTTACTTGGGGCGGGGTCAGGGACCCTCTGTTGTCACACACAAGACCGCTTGCGCGCCAATCTATCGGGCACCGAAAATACAGTCAGGGCAAATTAAAAGGTAAACTATGCGCACTTTGCCGGATCGAAATTTTCCAGATGTGCCGAATGGGTTGAGAGGATCCCCGCCCTCCCGACACATGTCAGAGAGGGCGGGTAACCAATCAGGTGAAGGGATTAACCTTCCTGCCAGCGCTTGATGAGTTCATCATATTCGATGGTCTCACCCTGCGGCTTTTCATTGGCAAGCTTCGCTTTTGGCGAGCCCGGCTGATCCAGCCAGTAGCTTGCATCACGCTCTTCGTTCAGACGTGGACCACAGCCGCCATAGACACTGGCGCCTTCATCCGCGGCCTGCATACGGGCCATGGTGATGTCCATTTCTTCAGCCAGGCGATCCATGGCTTCCTGCGGGGTGAACGCACCGGAGTTCACGTCACCGATCTGCTGCCACCAGATCTGGGCCAGCTTCGGATAATCCGGAACGTTAACACCGGTCGGTGTCCACAGAACACGGTCAGGCGAACGATAGAATTCGATCAGACCACCCAGTTTCGGGGCACGCTCGGTAAAGCTTTCGTGGCGAACCGTGCTGTCCCGGATGAAGGTGAGACCAACATGGCTCTTCTTCACGTCAACAGTTTTGGAAGTCACGAACTGAGCGTACAACCAGGCTGCCTGACGGCGATCAACCGGGGTTGATTTGAACAGTGTCCAGGAACCGGCATCCTGATAGCCGAGTTTCTGACCTTCTTCCCAATATGGACCATGGGGTGAAGGTGCCATCCGCCACAAGGGGTTACCCTCGTCATCCACCGTGTTGTTGCCTTCGGATTTCGGGGCCACCATGGATGCTGTGAAAGCAGTGTACCAGAAGATCTGCTGGGCAACGTTACCCTGGCTCAGAGCCGGGAGCGACTGATAGAAGTCATAGCTTGCAGCGCCGGGAGGGGCATAATTGCGTAGCCATTCATCCCATTTGCGGATCGCGTAAACAGCCGCCGGGCCGTTTGCAGCACCACCGCGGGTTACAGACGCACCAACCGGGTTACAGGAACCGGCTTCCATACGGATGCCCCATTCATCAACCGGCACGCCGTTCGGCTTGCCCTGAGAACCAGCACCAGCCATAGACAGCCAGGCATCGGTCATACGCCAGCCCAGATCGGGTGCACGCTTGCCGTAATCCATGTGACCATAAACGGTTACACCGTCGATTTCCTTCACATGGACAGAGAAGAACTCGGCAATGTCTTCATAGGCGGACCAGTTTACAGGCACACCCAGATCATAACCGTACATCTCTTTAAACTTGGCTTTCAGATCAGCCCGGTCGAACCAGTCCTTGCGGAACCAGTACAAGTTCGCGAACTGCTGATCAGGAAGCTGATAGAGCTTTCCATCTGGTCCCGTCGTGAAAGACGCGCCCATGAAATCGTCAATATCAAGACCCGGGTTCGTGACGGATGCCCCTTCGCCAGCCATCCAGTCGGTCAGGTTGACCGCCAGTTGCAGACGGGAATGCGTCCCGATCAGATCGGAATCATTGATATAGGCATCATAGAGGTTCCGGTTGGTCTGCATCTGGGTCTGGACCGCCTGAACGACCTCACCCTCACCGAGCAACTGATGGTTTACCTTGATGCCTGTGATTTCCTCAAACGCTTTGGTCAGCGTCTGGCTTTCATAGGTATGGGTCGGAATGGTTTCCGAAAGAACGTTGATCTCCATACCGACATACGGTTTGGCAGCATTAACGAACCATTCCATTTCCTTCATCTGCTCGTCTTTTGAAAGAGCTGAAGGCTGGAATTCATCGTTGATCCACTTCTCTGCCTCTTCCATCCCCGCGAAACTGGCGGATCCGTAGGCAGCGAAGGCGACCGCAGCGACGGCGGCCAGTAAATGTCTTCTCATGTAAGACACCTCCCCTGAAATCTATTGGTTTAGTTTTTACGCGTTCATCTTCGTTCGAATAAAAACGAAGGTCAAACGAAAATTTCAAATTTTTGACCTTATCCGAAAATTTCTGTTAAAACGGGGCGTGTTCCAACCGAAAAATTTCCCGTGCACCAAGTCTTCCAGAGCAATTCAGAAAACGAAAAATGGACTTACTGACGCCAAGACAAAAAGAAATCCTAGAAATCGCTCAGCTTCAGGGCCGCGTGATGGTCGATGATCTGGTCGGACGATTCGATGTAACGCCGCAGACTATTCGAAAGGATCTCAACGATCTTTGTCTGCGCAATGTCCTGAACAGAGTGCATGGCGGTGCGGTTCTGGCGATGGGTGTTACCAATTTCGACTATGAAGCTAGGCGCCT
Source organism: Alphaproteobacteria bacterium (assembly GCA_963691885.1). Classification (GTDB taxonomy): domain Bacteria; phylum Pseudomonadota; class Alphaproteobacteria; order UBA8366; family Aestuariispiraceae. Next base: position 2,509,795 of record OY829843.1, on the reverse strand, counting down.
TCTGGCCGTTGATGAAAAGCGCCGGATCGGAGAGGTCGCCGCCAAACTGATCCCCAGCCATTGTACGATCCTGATCAATATCGGCACCACGACAGAGCAGGTTGCCCGCCACCTTCTCACCCATAACGGCCTCATGGTGATCACGAATAATATCAATGTTGTCAATATTTTAAACGTAAAGCCGGATTTTGAAATCATTGTATCAGGCGGTGTTGTCCGGCACTCCGACGGAGGGGTCGTGGGCGAAGCAGCTGTGGATTTCATCGGTCAGTTTAAAGTTGATTACGCGATCATCGGCGCATCGGCCATCGACCCCGATGGCTCCCTGCTTGATTATGATTATCGCGAGGTTCGTGTTTCCCAGGCGATCATCGCCAACGCCCGGAAAACAATCCTGGTCGCTGATGCCATGAAATTCGAACGGCGAGCACCAGTTCGGATCGGACATCTCTCGGCGATCGACATGCTCGTTACCGAAGCCGATCCACCCGCCCCGATCCGGCAGATTTGCCAGGAAAACGGCATTGAAGTGTTTACGTTGCCCGATTCCCATAGCACGGACGACAATAGTGAATCGGAACCGCACGACCAAAATGGTGTGACTGGCTGAGCAAGATCTGCTCTTACCCTCTGTTTTCGGAAATTCAGAATAGTTCGTTTGACTTTCGTTTAAATTAATCCGAACATAAACCGAAATGACAAATCCAAGTGTCAGGATCTTCACGTAAAGATGGTCTGGGACCTCGCCTCGGGGGAGGGCTGCGTCAACATCGCGTGACGCCTGAACACATATCGGGATACAGGGAACGGCAGTATGGCCACCAAGAACAAGAAAACCTTTGACCTGTTCGTGATAGGCGGGGGCGTCAATGGCTGCGGCATTGCCCGCGATGCAATCGGGCGCAATCTGTCTGTATTTCTGGCGGAACGGGCGGATATTGCCATCGGGACGTCCTCCGCATCGACCAAGCTGATCCATGGTGGCCTGCGTTATCTTGAACACTACGAGTTCATGCTGGTCCGTGAATCGCTGAAGGAACGGGAGGTTCTGCTCAACATGGCGCCGCATATCGCCTGGCCGATGCGGTTTGTGCTGCCTCACCATAGTGGGTTGAGACCGGCCTGGCTTATCAGGCTCGGCCTGTTCCTGTACGATAATCTGGGCGGTCGCAAGATCCTGCCCGCCTGCAAATCGCTCAATTTGCGAAAAGATCCTGCTGGCGCGGCACTACAGGATCATTTTGTCCGCGGCTTTGAATATTCAGATTGCTGGGTTGATGACGCGCGACTCGTATTCCTCAACGCGAGAGATGCTGCTGATCGTGGCGCCGAGGTGCGTACACGTACCGAGGTTACAGCCGCCCGCCGGGTCGACGGTGCCTGGCAGATTGATATCCGCAACACTGAAACCGGGAAAACCGAGACCGTTCAGGCCAAGGCGCTTGTCAATGCAGGCGGTCCCTGGGTTGCGGACATTCTGGGTCAGCGATTGGGCGTCAATTCCCGAGCATCCGTTCGCCTGGTCAAAGGCAGCCATATTGTGGTGCCAAAAATCTTTGACCATCAACGCGCTTATATTTTCCAGAACAGCGATGCGCGCATCGTTTTCGCCATTCCCTATGAACAGGATTTCACGCTGATCGGTACCACGGATGTGGATTTTGAAGGCGACCCGTCCGCTGTCGCCATCTCGGACGATGAGACATCCTATCTTTGTGACGCGGTCAGTGCCTATTTCGAGACCGATGTAAAACCGGATGACGTGGTCTGGACCTATTCCGGAATTCGTCCGCTCTATGATGACGGATCAGAGGACGCGCAAAAAGCCACCCGCGACTTTGTTCTGGACCTAAATGCGCCTGCGGGCGAGCCGCCTCTTCTCAACGTGTTCGGCGGAAAAATCACAACCTATCGACATCTGGCCGAGGAAACTCTGAAAAATCTGAAGCCCTATTTGGACACTATGGGACCTGAATGGACACGCGGCGCGACTTTGCCTGGTGGCGATTTTCCGATCATGGGTTTTGACAAGCTGGTTGCGGATTTCCGCAGCGAGATCAGCGTCGGCGATCAGAACTGGGCAGAGCGTGTCTGCCACGCCTATGGCACGAAGGCGGCTGAAATCTTCGCCGACGCAAAAGACTGGTCAGACCTGGGTCAGGATTTCGGCGGTTCCCTGACAGAGCGGGAGGTGCGCCATCTCATTTCCTATGAATGGTGCAGGGCCGCAGATGACATTCTGTGGCGCCGGTCGAAGCTTGGCATTCGTTTAAGCAAAGCTGAAAAATCGGCCTTGGCAGACTGGATGGAAAAACATCTGCGTGGCACAGTGATGGATCAGGATTATGAGGGATCCAAGGCGCGCCCCCTGAAGGCAGCCAGGGGCTGAGCGCCCCACCAGCGATCCCAGACTGATGCAGAATAAGTTCAGCCCGTCAAAGAACGGGCATATAAATGTGGGAAACGACAGCAGCAGGGCGGCGAGAAATGGCGAAACACATCATCGCAATCGATCAGGGAACAACATCCAGCCGGGCCCTGGTTTTTGATCAGAACCTAAAATCCCACGCATCCGCCCAGGAAGAGTTTGAACAGCATTTCCCGGATTCCGGCTGGGTCGAGCATGATGTAGAAGACATCTGGAACACAACGGTATCTACCTGTCGAAAGGCGCTCGCCGCCTCTGGCCTTGGTGCCGGTGACATCGCCGCGTTCGGCATCACGAACCAGCGGGAAACCACATTAGTCTGGAACCGCGAAACCGGCAAAGCCATCTATCGCGCCATCGTCTGGCAGGACCGCCGCACCTCAGACACCTGTGCCGCCCTGCGGGACAAGGACCTGGAACCCATGATCACCGGCAAGACCGGCCTGCTGCTGGACCCCTATTTCTCAGGCACCAAACTGGCCTGGATTCTGGATAATGTAGACGGGGCAAGAGAGGCAGCGGAACGCGGCGAACTGGCGTTCGGGACGGTCGACACTTTCCTGATCTGGCGGATGACTGGTGGAAAGCGTCACGTGACAGATGCCACAAATGCCAGCCGCACCCTGTTGTTCAACATTCATGAAAATGACTGGGATGATGACATACTGGAGCTGCTAAACATCCCGCGATCAATGCTGCCAGAGGTTCTGGACAGTGCCGCGGATTTCGGGACAGCCGATGCATCTTTCCTCGGAGCGGAAATTCCGATTGCCGGCGTGGCGGGCGATCAACAGGCAGCAACCGTTGGTCAGGCCTGTTTCAAGCCCGGCATGATGAAGTCGACCTATGGCACGGGGTGCTTTGCGCTTTTGAATACGGGCGCGGAGGCCGTCACCTCCAAGAACCGTCTGCTCACCACAATCGCCTATCGTCTGAACGGGGTTCCCACTTATGCATTGGAAGGGTCAATTTTTATTGCCGGGGCCGCGGTGCAGTGGTTGCGCGACGGGTTGGGTTTGATTGACGCTGCCCCACAATCGGGCGAACTCGCAGATCAGGCCGACCCCAATCAAAACGTTATTCTGGTGCCCGCTTTTACCGGCCTTGGCGCGCCCTACTGGAACGCAGAGTGCCGTGGTGCGATGTTTGGCATTACCCGCGCGACAGGCCCCAATGAATTCGCCAGGGCCGCTTTGGAAAGCGTCTGTTACCAGACCCGCGATTTGATAGAGGCAATGCATGGGGACTGGCAAAGCACGGATCAGGGCGAAACCGTCCTGCGGGTGGATGGCGGCATGGTCGCATCCGACTGGACCATGCAGCGCCTCGCAGACATTCTGGATGCACCGGTCGATCGACCCGATATTCTGGAAACGACGGCACTTGGTGCGGCGTATCTTGCGGGTCTACAGATCGGCCTTTACCCGGACCTGGAGGCCTTTGCGGAAAGCTGGGCCCTGGAAACCCGATTTAATCCGGGCAGCAATGCGGCAAAACGGGAAGAAAATTATGCGGCCTGGAAACGCGCTGTGGCTGCAACGCTCAGCACGACAGAGGCCTGACATTCCCTCTTTGCGGGCCACTGTTGCCCGTTTTTCATTCATGCTTGCTTTTTGAGCAAGAGTTGACACGCCCGCCCCAGATGTCACTCTGTATTTTGGGTGAAAAAGATCAAAACAAACGGTCTTGAGGGTACATGGCACAAAACTTCTTTGACGAGATGAACCTGGAAAATGGTGACATCCGCGACGCCTATAATGGAATTTCCAAATGGGTCGACGAGACCGCCGATGAGCATCTGAGGGTTAAAAGAAAAGAGGCTGATATTCTGTTTCGCCGCATGGGGATTACCTTTGCGGTTTATGGAGAAGGGGGTGACCCGGAACGGCTGATCCCGTTCGATATCATCCCCCGCGTTTTGTCCAACAGCGAATGGACGACCATGGAAGCGGGACTGATCCAACGCACCTCTGTTCTGAACCAGTTTATCCACGACATCTATCATGATCAGGAAATCCTGAAGGCCGGTATCATCCCGGAACACCTGATCCTGAATAACAGTTCCTATTTGCCGGAAATGCAGGGTGTGAATGTTGCCCGCAACATCTACAGCCATATTGCCGGCATCGATATGGTTCGCTGCGGCGAGAATGAATTCTATGTTCTGGAAGATAATTGTCGGACCCCTTCCGGTGTGTCCTACATGTTGCAGAACCGCGAAGTGATGATGCGCCTTTTCCCGGATCTGTTCGCCAAGCATCGCGTCGCGCCCGTCGATAATTATGCAGATCTGCTGCGCACGACATTGATTGAATGCGCACCCGAAGGGACAGGGCCTGAGCCAACAGTCGTGGTCCTGACACCCGGTATTTTCAACTCAGCTTATTTCGAACACTCCTATCTGGCCGATCAGATGGGTGTTGAACTGGTTGAGGGGCAGGACCTGTTTGTTGATGGCAACGTGGTCTTTATGCGAACGACCCAGGGTCCCCAGCGTGTTGATGTCATCTATCGGCGCATCGATGACGCGTTTCTGGATCCACTGACATTCAATCCGGAATCGACCCTTGGCGTGCCAGGGCTGATGAACGCCTATCGCGCAGGAAATGTAACCCTGACCAATGCGGTTGGCGGGGGTATAGCGGATGACAAGGCGGTCTATACCTATGTGCCCGATATGATCAAATTCTACACGGGCGAGGAACCAATCCTGAAGAATGTCCCGACCTACCGCTGTTCTGATGCAGATGATCTGGCCTATGTCATGGATAACCTTGCAGAACTCGTGGTCAAGGAAGTACATGGATCAGGTGGCTACGGCATGCTGGTCGGCCCGCATTCAACTGTGGAAGAACGTACGGCCTATGCAGAGCGGATCAAGAATGATCCTGGTGACTTCATCGCCCAGCCAACACTCGCGCTCAGCACCTGCCCAACCTATGTCGAAAACGGTGTTGCACCCCGGCATGTGGATTTCCGCCCCTTCGTTCTGTCTGGCAAAAAGGTCCGGATGGTAAAAGGTGGATTGACCAGGGTCGCCCTTCGCGAAGGGTCACTCGTCGTAAACTCCAGTCAGGGCGGCGGTACCAAAGACACATGGGTGCTGGGCAAATGATGAATATTGAGACGCAAGCGGGAGGTGCCACATGCTGAGCCGGACCGCCAATAACCTCTACTGGCTTTCCCGTTATATGGAACGCGCCGAGAACCTGGCCCGTGTCCTGGAAGTCGCCAACCGGATGAGCATGCTGCCGAATGCCAGCGGCGATGGAAACCAGAGTGAGTGGTCATCCGCACTGATCATTTCAGGATGCGAACCACATTTTACAGAGACGGGCCAATTGGTCGATGCCGATGCCGTTATCGAATTCATCGGGCGCGATGAAGACAATCCATCCAGCATTTACAATTGTCTGAAAAGTGCCCGGGAAAACGGGCGGTCTGTTCGCACGACACTTACCAGTGATATGTGGGAGGTGCTGAACGACACCTGGCTTTCCTTTGACAGCCGGTGGTCGGATGCCCGCCGCTATGGGGAGATCCGCTCTTTCCTGGATTGGGTAAAGGAACGCTCCGCGCTGTTCCGAGGGGCGATGTATGGCACAATGCTGCGCGATGATGCCTTCGATTTCGCGCGGATCGGAACCTATATCGAACGATTGGACAACACAGCGCGTATTCTGGACGTGAAATACCACGTCCTCCTGCCGGAGGGCGAGAATATCGGCGGTGGCGTTGACTATTATCAATGGACAACGGTCTTACGCGCTGTCTCGGCACTGGGGAGTTATCACTATTTATATCGCGAAGACCCTCAGCCCTGGAAAATTGCAGAACTGTTGATCCTGCGTCCGGAGATGCCGCGATCCATGTTGTCCTGCCTGCTGTCCGTTTCCGAACATCTCGAACGGCTAGGGGATTCATATGGACGCAAACACACCTGTCACCGGCTTGTCGGGAAGATGACATCGGAGCTGAAATTCGCAGATGCCAATGAAATCTTCCGGGAAGGTCTGCATGAATTCCTTTCAGAATTCATTGCGCGGAATAACCGACTCGGTGAAGAGATCACTAAGAGCTACATGTTTACAGGCTGATTGATCTCTCAATCCGCCTCTTCGGAACTGGAAAGACCGTGCTGATCGCTGTCGATCACGAGACCGTCTATCACTATGATGCGCCGGTTTCGTACACCATTCAGAGCCTGAAAGTGACGCCTGCTGATTCCAGCAGTCAGCGGGTCGTCGAATGGTCCGTCGAAACTTCAGCAAAGACCGAACCGGCGAGTTTCGAAGATTCCTTTGGCAACCTCACCCATACGCTCGTCATCAATGGCGATCATGATCAGGTCAACATTCGTGTTCGCGGGCTGGTCGAGACCTTTGACGGTGCCGGTATGATCGATGCGGACAAAGACCCGTTTCCGATCGCCGCCTATCTGCGGGAAACCGACCTTACCCGACCCGATCCTGCCATCACCGCCTTTGCGCGCAGGCTCCATGAGGAACGCGACAAGGTTAAAACTGCGCATAATCTGATGAATGCGATTCGCGATCAGGTCGAATACAAGACCGGAACCACCCATGTTGAGACATCGGCCATCGAAGCTTTTTCAAATGGCTACGGCGTCTGTCAGGATCATGCCCATATTTTTATTGGCGCGGCCCGGTCGCTCGGAATCCCTGCACGCTATGTCAGCGGCTATCTTCAGGCCAGTGCCGACAGTGACGAGGTTTATGAAGCGGCCCATGCCTGGACAGAAGCATTTCTGCCCGATCTGGGCTGGGTCGGTTTTGATGTTGCCAATCGTGTCTGTCCCGGTGAATCTTACATCCGCGTTGCCGTCGGGCTGGATTACAGGGGAGCTGCCCCGGTCCGCGGTCTTCGTCTCGGTGGTGGAGGCGAAGAACTGACCGTCAGCGTAAAGGTCAGTCAGGCCGAAAATCAGTGATCCATCGCAGCCATTGAGCGCGAATAAGATCACTGAAAGGGGATTTGGGATGACGTATTGTATTGGTCTCTATACCAAGCCCGGCCTTGTCATGCTGGCCGATACCCGCACCAATGCGGGCGTCGACAATATTTCCGTCTTTCGCAAACTCACCCTTTGGGAAGAACCGGGGGAGCGGGTTATCTCCCTGATGACAGCTGGCAATCTGGCGGTGTCTCAAGCGGTCGTAAACCTGTTGACCGAAGGGCTTGAGTTTCGCGAGACCGAAGACTCAGAACCGGTCATGCATACGCTGAACACGATCCCGTCGATGTTTCAGGCAGCCCAACTGGTCGGGGCAGCCATCCGCCGGGTATACCGCACCGACGGCGAAGCACTGGAAGAGCAGTCGGCAGGCTTTGATGTTTCGATGATCCTGGGCGGGCAAATCAAAGGTCGGCGCATGCGGCTTTTTCAGATTTACAGCGCGGGGAATTTTATTGAGGCAACGGAAGATACCCCTTTCCTCCAGATTGGAGAGAACAAATACGGCAAACCGATTCTGGATCGGGCCTTTAATTTTCAGACGGATCTTGGAACGGCGGTGAAGCTGGCCTTGGTGTCGATGGATTCGACCCTGCGCAGTAACATTTCCGTCGGCATGCCGCTGGATCTGATGGTCTATCGCCGCGACATTCTAAAAACGGAACTGCAGCGCCGTATTGAACCGGACGACCAGTATTTCGCCAATATCTCTCAGCTTTGGGCCAAGTCACTGCGGGAAGCGCAGCAAAATATACCCAAGCCCCCCTGGGTCACAGACGACTGTTAGAAGCTGTTGGCCTCAAAGCTGCCCTATGCGGCTGCAAGCGCCGTCATCATATCGCGCTTCAGATCTTCCACATGCTCCAACCCGATTGAGAAGCGGAGCACACCATCGGAAATACCCAAAGCGGTTCTTTCCTCAGGGCTAAGCTTGGAATGGGTCGTGGTTGCCGGATGACAGGAAAGGGTTTTGGTGTCACCCAGATTGTTAGAGATATCAATCATGGAAAGTGTGTTCAAAAACCGGAACGCTGCTTCTTTTCGACCCGGTAGCTCAAGTGTCAGAATGTTCCCGAAGCCGCTCATCTGACGGCGCGCCAGAGCATGTTGGGGATGCGACGCCAAGCCTGGATAGGAAACGGCCTTCACCCGTTCATCGGATTCGAAATACGTGGCCAAAGCCATTGCCGTGCTGGACTGACGCTCTACCCGCAATTCCATCGTTTCCAGCGACTTTGCCATAACCCAGGCGTTAAACGGGCTCATCGACGGGCCCGTGTGACGGTAAAACGGAATGTAGAATTCCTCCATAAAGGCCTTGTCGGCCAAGACGGCACCACCAAGGCAACGCCCCTGCCCATCGATATGTTTGGTGGCGGAATAGACAACCGTGTCTGCGCCCAGTGCGAGGGGCTTTTGATACATCGGGGTTGCAAAAACATTGTCGACCACCAGGCGCGCGCCAGCCTTGTGGGCAAGGTCCGCGATCATTGCAATGTCGAGCACCTGCAACATCGGGTTGGAAGGGCTTTCAATGAAAACAGCCTTAGTCGGCACCGAGAGTGCTTCTGCCCAGGCCGCCTCGTCACCCCCTTCAACAAACACGGTCTCAACACCGTAACGCGGCATAATTTGGCTTACGATGAAGTGGCAGGACCCAAAAAGCGCGTTGGACGCCACCAGCCGATCCCCTTTATTCAGGTGACAGGCCAGGGCTGAAAAGACAGCTGCCATGCCGGTCGCGGTCGCACGGCACATTTCCGCCCCTTCATAAGCGGCCAGGCGCTCTTCAAAGACAGAGACCGTCGGATTGCCGTAACGGGAATAGATGTATGTTTCCAGCTCACCCTTAAACGCGGCCTCGGCATCTTCCGCACAGGAATAAACAAACCCCGAATTCAGATAGAGGGCTTCACTCGTTTCGCGAAACTGACTGCGGTTCAAGCCGTCGCGGATCAAACCCGTCGACGGATGATAGGCCGCTTCTGTACTGTGGTCGCTCATAGTCGCTATATTCCAGAATAAACAGCAGGGGACCGGTGTTTTAAGGGAAACCACCGGCATTGACGACCCCATTTGTAACAATAAAACGATTTTTGTTCTATAAAAAGAACGTGACGAGCGTTTTTCTTATCGCCCACCGGTGTCATACTGAGAGAACGACAGGATCAGGAAACAAGTCCAAGGACACGGTACAAGATGATTAAAGAGCCCCCCCTTCTCACGATTAACCGCAACTTCCAGCGACCGGATAGTGCAATCATTGACGCCCTGAAAGGATCAATGACAGGTCATATCGTCGACGCGCAATATGGACGGGGTGCACTCGACTATCGCATCAAACCGATCGAGGCGGAAAAACACGCGATCTGCGGCGCTGCCCTGACAGTCAAGGCCGCCCCAGGCGATAATCTGGCGGCGCTCGCTGCCCTTGATCTGGCCCAACCCGGCGATGTCGTGGTTATCGCGACGGATGCGTTTCTGGGAACCGCCGTTATTGGCGATCTTGTGGTCGGCATGATGGCCAATAAGGGCGTAACGGGCGTTGTGACCGATGGGCTGGTAAGGGACCTGGTCGGTTTGCGGGGCATTCCGACACCCGTTTTTGCCCGTGGGATTTCCCCCAATTCACCCACCGGTGGGGGTTTGGGGTCCGTGGGCCTGCCGATCGTAATCGGCGATGTCTCCATCGAATCCGGTGACCTGGTGATCGGTGATGAAGACGGCATTGTAGTTGTTCCCCAAGCGGATATCCCCAATGTCCGGGCCGCCCTTAAGGAGGTCAAAACCTTGGAGACCGATCTCGAAGCAAAAGTGAAAAACGGTTTTGCCAGCCCACTTGATGTTGAAGCCATGAAGGCTGACGGCAGATGGCAGGAGGTCTGACAGATCCATCTAAACCTGGGAAACCTCATCCACCAGCCAGCGCTTGAACGCCTGTACAGGCGGACGTGAAGAAGCGGCTGTGCTGGTCACCATACTGTAACTGCCAAACCGGAAACTCTCTGCGCCAAACGGACGGATGAGCGCCCCTCTTTGCAACAGGGTTGAGCCCATAAAACTGTCATTTATGGCGATGCCACCGCCTGCGCCGGCCAGTGCCAAAGCGTCATGAGCGCTGGCAACAAATATCGAGCGCTTTGGCTTGAACTGCTCGGTCCCTGTCGCCTCAAACCAGGCAGCCCACAAGGCACCCTGATCTTCATGGATCAGGGTATGATCGCGCAGGTCGTCTGGCGAAAGGACAGGCTGATCCCCCATATGACCCGGCGCGCAAACCGGAAACATATCCAACTCGACCAGCCGGTCCACAACGCGCCCCGGAAAGGCGTGTTGACCAAACACAATGGCCACATCCGCGTCCGGCGCCACCGGCGGGTTTATCGAAGGCAAGGTTGAACAGGTCACTGAAAGGTCAGGAAACGCCTCCAGAAAACCGACCAACCTCGGCAAAAGCCATTGGGTGGAAAAACTGGGCGGTGCCGCAATTGAAATCGACCCGGTAAAAGCATCATTGCCGAGCTGAAGCGTTGTCGCAGCAATTCCCTCCAAAGCGTGACGTACCGTCTCAAACAGCCGCCTGCCATCATCACTCAGGCTCAGTTTTCGCGAACGGCGGTCAAACAGGGTCAGACCGAGAGACTGTTCCAATGCTCTTATCTGATGACTGACCGCACTTGGCGTCACGGAGAGGTCCTCCGCCGCGCGACGCATAGAAAGATGTCGGCCAACAGCCTCGAAGGTCGCAATACTCTTCAGCGAGACATCCTTGGTGCCAATTCGCACAAGAGACTCCTTAGATGAATTTAATTCACCTTAAACCTGAAATCTTGTCGCTTTCCAGTTATTTTTCTTGTGATACTTTGTCCCGTCAGAATTTGATAAGGAGTGGGTCATGGATGGCGAACTGGCGGAGTCTTACGACAAAAAACCGGTGATTGAGGCCAAGCGTCTGCGCGAATTGATGAAACGGTCAAACTGGCGTGGTGCGCTGCAGGTCGGGTCTCATCTTGGCGCGATTGGTGTCTCCGGCACAGCACTCTGGATGACCTGGGGCACCTGGTGGGCCGTTCCGGTTTTCATGATCCACGGCATTCTCCTGAACTTCCTCTACGCCGGACAGCATGAATTGTCCCATTGGACTGTGTTTGCCAGTAAACCCGCCAATGAGTTTTTCGGTCGCCTCTTCGGGTTTCTGATGATCTTTCCAAGGGACTTTGACAAGAACCAGCACGCTGCCCACCATTCATACACACAGAATTGGGAAAAAGACGGTGAACTGGCGCGCGAACCCTACACGCTGACCAGTTATCTTTTGTGGTTTTGGGGACCGACCTATTGGGTGACAAGAGTCGCCCGCATTATCCGGTTTTGCAGAGGTCAGGTTATCGAGCCTTATATCCGGCCTGGCAAACATGCAGAGATCATTCGGGAAGGGCGCTGGCATATGGCGGGCTATACGGCCATCGCGCTTGTCTCAATCGCAACACAGTCCTGGGCCGCCGTGATCATGTGGCTGGCCCCCATGGTGATCATGAAGCCCGTGCACCAGTTACAGAATACGATTGAGCATCTTGGCCTCACCCATGGCGACACCATTCTGGAAAACACGCGCAGCACAAAGACCAATGCTGTCATGCGCTGGCTGTGCTGGCAGATGCCCTATCACACCGCGCACCACACCTATCCGGGTGTTCCGTTCTGGCGGTTGAAAGAGCTGGATGCCGAAATGCGCGCCGGTGGATCAGAACCATACGCGATGGGATGGATCGAGTTTCAGATTGAAGTGATCAGAATGCTCGCCCGAAAATCCGAAGATCAATATCCCTATAACGAAGTCTGGATCGTTCCCAGACAGGGCGGCGGCGTGCATCGCCTGGAAAACGCATGAGCAGCGAGACACAGGGGCCATCCCTGAAGGTCTTCCAGTCCCTTTGGGCCATGCAACCGCACGACCAGAGCGGGGAAATCCTGCCCTATGACCGGGTTTGCGGCATGGTGGCGGATGCCGGTTATGACGGGCTGGCCATTGATCTGGGGGCGGCAGATGTTGAGACCGCGTTCGAGGTCCGTCCCCATATGGAGCGCGAAGGTCTGACCCCTTTAATCGTCGCCTTTCCGAAAACCGTTGAGCATCTCCGCGAAACGCTGATCATGGCGCGGGACTTCGGCTCGCCTTATGTGAATGTGGTGGGTCAGGTGTTCCCCCTGACCGTCGAGGGTGCAATTCCCGTCATTAGGCGCTGGATTGAGATGAGCCTCGAAGAGGAAATGCCTGTCCATTTTGAGACCCACCGAAACTGCATCACCAATGACCTCTTCTTCACGCTTGGTCTTTTGGATGCCGTTCCCGAAATGCGTCTCGCCGGGGATTTCTCGCATTACATCGTGGATCGCGAGTTCAAGCTGCCCCTTAGCCCGACGGAGCGCGGCCTGATCCAACGCTGCATCGCACGCTGTGACAGCTTTCAGGGGCGGGTCGCAAGCCGACAGCAGATCCAGTTGCAGATCGATTTTCCGCAACACCAAAAATGGGTCGAACTCTTCCACGGGTTCTGGCGCAGCGGCTTTGAAGACTGGCGGGCCCGGAACAGCGAGGGCGACCTGGTCTTTCTGTGTGAGTTGGGACCACCCGAATACGCCATGACAGGCGCGGATGGAAAGGAACTCTCAAGCCGCTGGGATGAGGCCCTTTCCATTGCCGAAACAGCGCGTGGGTTATGGCGGGAAACCGCCCCGAAATAGTCTCGTCTTTCCGGTTGCAACACGCCTTGAAACGACCCATTGGTGTCGCCTGGTTTCACATTGCATTACCAATTGGGGAAAGACATGGAAGGGTTTCTGGCGCTCGGATTTCTGATCGGTATGCATCACGCGCTGGAGGCCGACCACATCGCCGCTGTCGGGACCATGATGGCGGAAAAAGGCACAACTAAACGTGGTCTTGTCCTGCGTGGGGCCGTCTGGGGATTGGGTCATACAATCACCCTATTTGCGATTGGTGTCACCGTTATCCTGCTGGGGTTCAGCCTGACCGAGGAAAGGGCCGCTGCACTTGAATTTGGGGTCGGCATCATGCTGGTCTTGTTGGGTGCCGATGTCCTCTACCGCATGCGAAAGAAGCGGGTCCATTTTCATCTGCATGATCATGGCGAAGGGCGACCCCATCTTCACGCGCATAGTCACGAACAGGGATCAAAGATCCCGCATGATCAGGACGCCCATCAACACACCCATAAACCATTTCCTTTGCGGGCATTGGTTATCGGGTTGATTCATGGCGCCGCCGGTTCAGCCGGACTGCTGGCACTTGCGGTTGCTGCAACTCAAGATGCCATGGTCGCGCTTTCCTACATAGCGCTCTTTGGTCTCGGCTCTGTTCTGGGGATGGCCGCGCTCTCCTTTGTGGCGGCCTCGCCGCTCCACGCCATTGAACGCCGGGCCAAATGGATTCACAATGGTCTGTCGCTTGGGGCCGCTGCCCTGGCCATCGGCCTTGGCATCAATGTAATGGCAGAGACCGGCGCAGTCGCGATGGAACTGTTATAGCGCAGTCTTGCCCGCATACCCCGGCGGCATGGTTTGCGCATTCGGGGACACACCAACTATGTGGATTGGTATCGATATCGGAACGTCAGGGGTCAAGACCGTCCTGATGGATCGCGACCAGACGATTACAGCAACTGCGCACGCTGCGCTTGACGTTCAGCGCCCCTATCCCGGTTGGTCGGAACAGAACCCTGAAGATTGGTGGAATGCCGTCCTCCAGACGCTGGACGACTTGGCAAATGACAGACCACAGGATATGGCCGCTGTTCGAGGTATCGGTCTGTCCGGCCAGATGCATGGCGCAACTTTGCTGGACAAGTCCGATCAGGTTTTGAGGCCCTGTATCCTGTGGAACGATACACGGTCTCATGCCCAATGCGAGGTTTTGGAAAAGCGTGCCCCCTTCCGCGGGATTGGTGGCAACATTGTCATGCCGGGTTTCACCGCACCCAAACTGGAATGGGTTCGTGAGAACGAGCCCGACCTGTTTGAAGCAGTGGCAAAGGTTCTTCTGCCGAAAGACTATATCCGCCTTCAACTGACCGGTGAGTATATTTCGGACATGTCTGACAGTGCGGGAACACTCTGGCTGGACGTTGGTGGCAGGGACTGGTCTGCATCACTGTTGAGTGCAACAGGCCTGGATAGTGCAGCCGTGCCCCAACTGGTCGAGGGTAGTGAGCCTGGCGGCAAATTGCGCAAGCCGCTCTGCGAGAGATGGGGGATGACGGGCACGCCTGTCGTCGCGGGCGGTGCCGGCGACAATGCGGCGTCTGCCTGCGGCGTCGGGGCGGTCGTGCCCGGAACAGGGTTTCTATCCCTGGGCACGTCCGGTGTTCTTTTCCTGTCTCAATCAAGTTACACGCCGAACACCAGTGAAGCTGTTCATTCATTCTGTCACGCCGTGCCCGATACCTGGCATCAGATGGGCGTCATGCTGGCGGCGGGCGACAGTGTGAACTGGCTTGCCCGTCTGCTGAACATGAAATCATCCGTCATGGTGGACCAGATCCAGAGCCAACTTCCACACGCTGGAACGGAAGCACCGATTTTTCATCCCTATCTGTCCGGTGAGCGCACCCCACATAATCTGGCCCATGCTGCGGGTGGGTTCAGCGGCCTTAGCATGTCCCATGAACGCGAAGATCTGGCCCGCGCGGTTCTGGAAGGCGTGGCTTTTGGAATGGCCGATTGCGCAAAAGCCCTGGGACTGACTGGGATCAGCAACACGAAACTCTATGTCATTGGCGGTGGGGCGCAGTCCGACCTGTGGCTCCAGATTATCTCAGACGCCACCGGACTGATATTGCAGCGGCCCGAAAACATGGAACAGGGGGCCGCCTTTGGGGCAGCACGTCTTGGGCTTGCGGCCTCAGAACGGGCGGACCCGTCCGAAATCTGTCAGCCAGTCAAGACCCGCGACGAGATTACGCCAAATGCGGTCAACCGATCATATTATCAGGATCGCCTGGCGCGCTATCGCTCACTGGTTCCAGTCCTCTCTTGATTTTGGTCATGCGTGGCCGAATGTGGAGAGGAAGGGCAAACATGCTCCGCCCAGCGCTCGCCCTTCAAACCCGATCGTCCCTTCACGAATTCCAAAAGGGCTGACGCCGCGCAGATCCAGCGTTTCCGTCTCAGCCCGAACCGCCTTGCATAATTCCGTGCGAATTTCATCAGGGAAGGCCCCGTCGATAAACACTGCCTCCAGATCCAGAAGTGAGGCGGCGGATACAATCGCCGGGGCAAGAACAATCGCCGCGCGCGCTATCCATTTGGACAGATCATGCCCCATGGCCTGCCAATCCTCATCCGGGCGTTTTAACAGGTCCAGCCGCTTCTGATCGCCGGCAAAGGCCGTTTCCAGGCAATGCAAAGATGCATGCTGAATGAGTTGCGTTCCCTGCGGATCAGAACCCGCCCGACCAATTGGCATGGACCCGACCGCGCCGACATTTCCGTTTCGCCCGTTGAGGAGAACGCCATCCAGCACCATTCCGCCACCGATAAAATACCCGATGAAGATATGAAGAAACCCGTCATAGCCTGACCCGTCCCCGAGCACCAACTCCGCCGAACAGGCGGCGGTTCCATCGTTGCAGATCATCACGGGACAGGGTGCGATTTCTTCCAGCGCTGCCTTCAGATCAAAATCGCGCCAGGCCTGTAACTCAGCCTCACCGGCCCCTACTTCCCGGTGCCAGTTCCAGATCTCAAATGGATAGGCAACACCCATTCCGATCAGGCGGGACCGTCGCCGCTTTTGCAGGGCATCGACCAATCTAGGTAATTTATCCTTCGCAAACTTCAGAATTCTTTTGGGATCGGGATATGTATATCCCAATCTTTCCTTCGCCCGAATCCGACCGGTAAAATCTACCAGCAACAGATTGGCGCTGCGCCGTCCGATCTTCATACCGATTGTAAACGCCCCGTCTGGATTGAGGGCCATCGGCACGGAGGGCTGCCCCACCTTGCCACGGACGGGGGCCAGTTTCCGGGTCAAGCCGGCTTTGTCCAACCGCTTCATGATAACAGTGATCGTCTGGGCGGAAAGACCGGTTATCCGGGCGATCTCGGCCTTGGGAAGTTCACGGTGAGATCGGAGTAGAGACAGGATCAACCGCTCGTTCGCGAGGCGCATACCGTCTTTATTTGTCCCTGGCCCTGCTTGCTGCAACAGTGCTTCAAGGCCACTGGGTGGTCGACCCGCTCTGACAGGTTTCACCTGCTTTTCCATCCCGATATTTCCATTCTTTAGGCATCCGCGCCCATTTACGACACTTTTTCCCCATTTCAATAATAAGTCAATTGAATGAATTTATTGACAGCATCATGATTTGCCATCATCAATAGGACATCTCTAATCAATAACGCATCCGGGTCCATTGCCATGTTCCTGATCTGTGGAGAGGCCCTGTTCGACATATTCGTTGCCGGACAAGACGGGGCTACCATGAAACTCGACGCCGTTCCGGGCGGCTCTCCGTTTAACGTAGCGGTTGGTCTGGCGCGCCTAGGGCAACGGGTTGAGTTCATGAGCGGCGTATCGACCGATTTCATGGGCAGCAAACTGATGGATGTTATCGCCAAGGAAGGCGTCGGCAGGGCCTATACCGCCCGCAAGACAGGCCGGACCACATTATCGCTTGTGGGCCTCGACGCCGTAGGGGGGCCGGCCTATTCCTTCTATGGCGAGGGCGCAGCGGATCGAACCTTCGACCGGCAGGATATCCCTGAATTGGGCGCGGATATTGGCATCATCCACATCGGCTCTTTTTCAACAATTGTGTCCCCGGTTGGACCAACCCTGCAGCATCTGGTCGCCCGAGAGGGGGATCGCCGCTTAGTAAGTTACGACCCGAATATCCGCCTGAATGTCGAACCATCGGTGGATATGTGGCGAAACGCGTTTGATGTGATTTTGCCCCATGTGGCCATCATCAAGATCTCTCAAGAGGACCTAGAACTTTTGATGCCAGGCATCACCGCGGAGGGATTTGCAGAACTTTGTCAGGGAAAGGGTGTTTCCCTGACCATCGTGACAAATGGGGGTGAAGGGTCCCGCGCCTGGTCAAACACGGGTGTCGCAACAGTTCCGGCAACGCCAATCACCATGGTCGACAGCGTTGGTGCCGGGGACACGTTCCAGGCAGCGCTTCTAGCCCGTGTTGTCGAGAATGGCTGGAACAACAGATCAAAACTTTCAACTCTCGAAGTGGCGGAACTTGAAGACCTTCTGGGTTTTGCGGGTCAGGCCTCGGCAATCACCTGTTCACGGCGCGGCGCGGACATGCCAAGACGCGCTGAAATCAAGGGCTTCCCCACCGACTAATTCGATCCCATCGTTCATCAGGATTAAGATATGGAAACGATCCCCGTTCAAAACTTTAATCTCGTCATTTTTGGCGCCACCGGTGACCTTACCCGCCGAAAACTTCTGCCTGCCCTGTATCTTCGCGATCTGGCAGGGCAAATGCCGGGTGACGCGTCTATCATCGGCGTGGCCAGAACAGATTTGGGCCAGGACGGTTTTCGCCAACAGGCGAAGGAGGCAATCGAGACCTTTGTCGATGAAACCCATCGGGATCCTGAAAGGCTCGCTGCCTTTCTCAACCGCCTCGACTATATGTCTCTCGACGCGAACGCGGAAGATGGCTGGCCAGACCTGGCCGAGCGGTTGGACCACGCACAAAAAACAGTTTGTGTTTTCTACCTCGCCGTTGGACCACAGTTTTTCGGACCAATCTGTCAGCGCCTGAAATCGGTCGATCTGTCGGGTGAATTATGCCGTCTTGTTGTTGAAAAGCCGTTGGGACGCGACCTTGAAAGTGCGACAGCGCTGAACGCCGAAATAGCCGCCGTTTTCGATGAGAGCCGCGTCTATCGTATCGACCATTATCTTGGAAAAGAAACTGTTCAAAACCTTCTCGCCTTGCGGTTTGCAAACTCCATGTTCGAACCCTTGTGGAACGCTGCCCATATCGATCATGTTCAGATCACGGTTGCGGAAACCGTCGGGTTGGAAGGGCGCGGCAGTTACTACGATGCATTTGGGGCCATGCGGGACATGGTCCAGAACCATCTCCTTCAACTGCTTTGCCTGGTCGCAATGGAACCACCAGCCCGGATTGATGCGGATTCCGTGCGCGACGAAAAACTGAAGGTCTTGCGATCACTGCGCCCGATAGAACCTTCAGAAATCGCATCCAAAACCGTACGAGGCCGATACGAGGCAGGAGCCGTGGATGCCAGCACTGTCCCGTCCTACAAGGACGAACCCGGCGTCCCAGAAGACAGCAAGACAGAGACTTTTGTGGCCCTGAAAGTCGAAATCGACAATTGGCGTTGGGCCGGTGTTCCATTCTATCTGCGTACCGGTAAACGCCTGCCTGCGAAGATCTCAGAAATTGTTATTCACTTCCACGCGATCCCGCATTCCATTTTTGCTGGAAATGCCGGTGAACTGGTCAAGAACCGGCTGGTCGTCAGATTGCAACCGGATGAGGGTATTCGGATGCACCTGATGACCAAGGATCCCGGTCCCGGCGGCCTGCGTTTGCGGGAAGCATCCCTCAATCTCAGTTTCGCCGATGCCTTTGACGAACGTTTTCCGGATGCCTATGAGCGATTGTTGATGGATGTGGTTCGCGGCAACCCGACCCTCTTCATGCGCCGGGATGAGGTCGAGGCCGCCTGGAAATGGAGCCAGTCCATCCTGACCACCTGGGAAGAAAACGCCGACCAGCCCAAACCCTATATCGCGGGAACCTGGGGTCCCTCCTCCGCTATCGCCCTGATCGAGCGGGACGGCCGGACCTGGCACGAATAGGGATGCGACAATGATCGACCATATTGATCATACAAACCGGGCAGCGTTGATGGCAGGGCTGGCAGAACGCATTGCCATCTGTCTTGCCACCGGGATTTCCGAAAATGGTCGGGCTTCTTTGGTGGTGAGTGGGGGCCGCACGCCCAAACCGATGTTCGATGAGCTGTCAAAGAAAGATATCGACTGGTCAAAAGTGACGATCACACTGGCCGACGAACGCTGGGTGCCGGAGGATGATCCGGCCAGCAATGCCGCCCTGGTTCGCCAATCCCTGCTGATCAATAACGCGGCCGCGGCCCATTTCATTCCGCTCTATGTTTTTGACCGGTCTGCGCAGGAGTCAGAAACCGCGCTCGGTGCAGGGCTCAGCAGCATGCAACGGCCCTTTGATTGCGTGATCCTGGGAATGGGTGATGACGGGCACACGGCTTCGCTGTTCCCGGACGCGCCGGAACTGCCAAAAGCGATGCGGGCGATCAGGGGCGAGGTCTGCCTTGCTATGACACCCCCCTCTCAATCGCAAACCCGTATCACCCTGACTTTGCCGGCATTGATGAACTGCAAGCGCCTGTTCCTGTTGATCGCGGGGGAAGGCAAGAAACAGGTTCTGAAACAAGCAATGGCAGACGGCCCGACAGAGGCCATGCCGATCCGGGGTGTTTTGCGACAGACAATTGTACCTTTGGAAATTCACTGGGCCGCCTAGAGCCGCCCGAAAATTATATTTCAGGAGTATTTGAAATGGCCCTTCATCAAACCGTGAAGACTGTAACTGAGCGCATTCGAAACCGCAGCGAAGACGGCCGGGGACGCTATCTGGACCGCATGAATGATGCCGCGGGCAAAGGGCCCCATCGGGCCGGTCTTTCTTGCGGGAACCTTGCCCATGGTTTTGCGGCCGCTTCACCGGGCGACAAGCTGGCGCTGCGTCAGGCCTCTCGCGCGAATATCGCTATTGTATCAGCGTATAACGACATGCTCTCCGCCCATCAGCCTCTGGCAGAGTTTCCTGCAATCATCAAATCAGCCGCGAGAGAGGCCGGGGCCATCGCCCAGTTTGCCGGTGGGGTGCCTGCCATGTGTGATGGGGTGACCCAGGGCGAACCGGGTATGGAGCTCTCGCTTTTCAGCCGCGATGTCATCGCCATGGCAACCGCCGTCGCCCTTTCACACAACATGTTTGATGCAGCCGCTTATTTGGGGGTTTGCGACAAGATTGTACCGGGACTGGCCATCGGTGCATTGAGTTTTGGCCATCTACCGGCCGTCTTCATACCCGCCGGTCCGATGACAAGCGGTCTGCCGAATCCCGAAAAATCCCGCATCCGGCAATTATTCGCCGAAGGGAAAGTGGGTCGTGAAGACCTGCTGGAGGCGGAAAGCCAATCCTATCACGGGCCAGGCACCTGCACCTTCTATGGGACCGCCAATTCCAATCAGATGTTGATGGAAATTATGGGTTTGCATTTGCCCGGCGCGTCCTTCGTTAATCCGGGCACACAGCTGCGCGACGCGCTGACAAAGGCCGCGACCAAACGCCTTGCCGAGCTGACAGCGCTTGGAAACAACTATCGTCCTGTTGGATCGGTGATGGATGAACGCGCCGTGGTCAACGGCATCGTTGGTCTCCTGGCCACCGGCGGATCGACCAATCACACCCTGCATCTGGTCGCGATCGCAGCGGCGGCCGGCCATCGTATTACGTGGGAGGATTTCTCTGATCTTTCAGGGGTCATCCCGTCCCTGACAAAGATCTATCCAAACGGTCAGGCCGATATCAATCACTTCACCGCCGCGGGCGGCATGGGTTTCCTAATCCGCGAATTGCGCGACGCTGGGCTTCTCCACGATGATGTAAAAACCGTCGCGGGCGATGGGTTGGATGATTACACCAAGGAACCCTTCCTGGAGGGCGATGAGTTGATCTGGAAAGACGCGACCAAGAAAAGCATCGACCCGGCGATCCTGCGCCCGGTCTCTGAACCTTTCAGCAGCAATGGCGGGCTGCGCGTCCTGGATGGATCGCTCGGGGAAGCCGTCATCAAGATTTCCGCGGTTCATCCTGACCACCGGGTGATTGAGGCACCGGCCCGCCTGTTCTTTGATCAGGCCGATCTCGTGACCGCTTTTAAAGCAGGTGAACTGGAGCAGGACTTTATCGCCGTCCTGCTCTATCAGGGGCCCAAGGCCATTGGCATGCCGGAACTTCATCGCCTGACGCCCACCCTCGGCGTCTTGCAGGATCGGGGCTTCAAGGTCGCCCTTGTCACTGATGGCCGGATGTCCGGCGCGTCCGGTAAGGTACCCGCGGCCATTCACGTGACACCGGAAGCCGCAGATGGCGGCCCGATCGCCCGGCTTCGCGACGGCGACATGCTGCGCCTGGATGCCGAAACGGGTCAGTTGGATGTGCTGATGGATAAGGACGAATTTGCGGCCCGCACCCCACTGGATGCAGATCTGAGCGCCCATCAGTTCGGGATGGGCCGGGACCTTTTCGGGGCTTTTCGAGGCTCAGTATCAAAGGCAACCGAAGGGGCATCCATCTTTTCTTTTTCCTGACGTCGCGGGGACTTTTGCAACCGCTCGAATCCTTTCATAGAGTGACGGAAGAGAGTTAACCGTCGGATCAGTCGTTGTCGCAGGCATCACCAGAAGAGATCATCAGTCGTGTTTTCGGGTTTCAGGCCTTTCGCCCCGGTCAGGCCGAGATCGTTGAGCGACTGATCTGCGGCACTCATGCGCTCGCCGTCATGCCGACGGGGGCAGGAAAATCTCTTTGCTACCAGGTGCCCGCTCTTTTACGCGACGGGCTAACCATTGTGATCTCGCCGCTTGTTTCCCTGATTGATGATCAGGTGGCGGCGCTGCGGGCCAATGGTGTGGCCGTTTCCGGCATCCATTCCGGTCGCAGCCGCGATGAGAACATTATCGACTGGCGGCGGGTTCAGTCGGGTGAGGCAAAGATCCTGTATATGTCGCCCGAACGCCTGATGACCGATCGGATGCTGGCCGCGCTTCGCCCCCTGAACCCGACGCTTTTTGTGGTGGATGAGGCGCATTGCATCTCAAAATGGGGGGCCAGTTTCCGCCCGGAATATGAAGCCCTGTCAGCCCTTCGGGAGCGGTTCCCCCTGGCAACAATGGCTGCCTTCACAGCGACGGCGGATGCCGCAACGCGTCAGGATATCGCCAACAAACTGTTTGATGGCAACGGCGATATCGTTGTCAGTGATTTTGACCGGCCAAACCTGCAACTGGGTGTCACGCCGCGCACAAACTGGAAGAAACAGCTGACGGACTTCCTGGATCAGCATGCGGGGGAGAGTGGCATTGTCTATTGCCTGTCCCGTCGCCTGACCGATGAGGCAACGGCCTTTCTGAACGAAAACGGCTATCGCGCGCTTCCCTATCACGCCGGCCTCAGTCCAGAGGCACGCCGTGAAAATCAGGAAGCCTTCATGGCCGAGGACGGGGCCATCATGGTCGCCACAATCGCCTTTGGCATGGGGATCGACAAGCCGGACATCCGGTTCGTCTTTCACATCAACCTGCCCGGTTCGATGGAGGCCTATTATCAAGAAATTGGCCGTGCGGGACGTGACGGTAAACCGGCAGAGGTTCAGATGCTCTTTGGTCTGGATGACATAAGGTTGCGCCGCCAGTTCATCGAAGAGGACGGGGCCGATGGAGACCGAAAACGCCGCGAACACAAACGTCTGGACACATTGCTGGCCTATTGCGAGGCGACACAATGCAGGCGGATTTCCCTGCTCAGCTATTTCGGGCAAGAGGCTGAACCCTGCGGCAATTGCGATATCTGCCTAATCCCGCCCGTGATGGTCGATGGCCGCGACCTGGCGTGTAATCTTTTGGGCACAATCTGTGATACGGGCCAAAGCTTTGGCGCCGCCCATATCATCGATGTCTTGCGTGGCGCTGAGACGGAAAAACTCCTCTCTCGCAATCATGATGCATTGAGCACCTATGGCACCGGTCGTAGCAAAACCAAACCCTTCTGGCAGAGTTTCATTCGGCAAGCCGTGGCCGGTGGATATCTTATGATCGATATTGAACGGTTTGGTGCCCTTCGCCTGACCGAAAAAGGGTGGGGAGTTCTGAAGAGAGGTGCACCTTTTGAGTACCGGGAAATCGCAAAACTGCCACCCAGTACGCCTTCAAAGAAATCGCGCGCCGCTGCGCTGTCCATGGATGGCGTCGACACGGAACTGCTCAGCCAGTTGAAGAATCTGCGCCGGGAACTGGCCAGCGCAAAACGGGTTCCCGCCTATATTGTCTTCTCCGACGCGACCCTGATCGACCTGTGTCGTATGCGTCCCGAAAATCTGGATCAGATGCAATTGGTCAATGGCATCGGCCCGAAGAAACTGGCCGACTACGGAACCCGCTTTCTCGACCTGATCAACGCCTATCAAAGGGCAGCGTGACCCCTAACTGTGAGTAAGAGTGTTTAGTCGAGATCCCGGGCGACACGAAAACCGGTATAGATGTTCGGCCAGATACCGACCATATCCATTCGCCAGGCGGGCCTTGCTGTTTCTTTATAATTGGCAAAGTTCGTACCTTTCAGAACACGCTTGGAACAATCGCCATCGCGCCTCGCACGGGCCGTATCCGGGCGGTCTTCATGGTCGGAGTTCCAGCAATCGTCCACCAACTCATTCACATTGCCGATCATGTCATAAAGGCCATAGGCGTTGGGCTGATAGGATTTAACCGGGGCGGTCTGTCCCGCCTTGTCATCACAATCAAATGAAGAGAGAACAGATGTAAAGGCAGCGCGCCCGGCCACGTCATGCATATTGCCATGGGCGCAGATCTGGTCCTCGTCTCCTGCCCAAGGCAGCCCCGGCTCCCCTGCCTCCGCCGCGAATTCCCATTCCGCCTCACTCGGCAATCGATACAGCTTTCCAGCCTTGCGTGACAACCAATCCACATAGGCACGCATATCGTCGAAATTCGCACAGACCACCGGGTGGGAGCCTGTCTGCTCATAACCCGGATCGCGCCAGTCGATGCTGGTATCCGGTATCCAGACTATCGACCAATACCAACACCCGTCCCAGGCGTTATATCCCGTCTCATTGATAAACTGCTCAAACGCGTCTTTTGTCACCTCCGTTACACCCAGGGCATAGCTGTCGATGGGGATTTCGGTTTCCGGCAGTTCCACGGATTCGTGGGGATCCTCATCCCGGCGCGATCCCATTTTCAATGTACCCGACGGCACCACCACCATTTCGGGGCAATCGGGACAGTCGCGGAACTTGGTACCCGGCAGTTTCACCTCAATTGCCGGTGGCGCTGGATAGACCGGAACCGGCTGCGCAGATGTGTCGCCCAATCCAGCGAAATAAAAATCACCGACCAGAGAAGAAGACTCCCAGGGCACCTGACGGTCGCCCGTTGTGACAAGCACCTGCCGGCGAACCTCCTTAAACATCTCCTCAACCTTCAGGCCGGGTTTTCGAATGGCCGCTGCCAGCGCCTCGGTGTAAGGGCTGTTTGTACCCGTCCCGTCGAGGGCGACATCGCCCGGTGCCGTCGAGTAAGCGAGGATTGATCCACGTGGCGCATCCATTCGGGCCAATCCGCGATCAGTCGATCGGGCAATACTTCGGAAAGGATTATTCCGGCATGCGTCCAGAATAATGATACTGAGCGCCGTCTTGCTTTCCCCCAAAAGATCCAGGATCCACTGAGCCTCGACCGCGCCAAACTCAACATCAGCTGCAGAATCAATATTGGCATTGGCCGGGATCAGATAATTGCTGCCATTCAACTGAACGCCGTGGCCTGCGAAATAAAAGACTGCGACCGCGTCCTCACCGGCTCGACGGAGATCACGGCCGAATTGGCGGACGGCCTCTTTCATTTCCTGCTCGGAACCGTTTAGCAGCCGGGTGACTGTGAACCCGGTTTCCAGCAAAGCAGCCTCTACGGCACGGGCATCATTGGGCGGGTTTTTCAAGGGTGCTGTCGGATAGTCACCATTGCCGATCACCAATGCCAATCGCGCCTGTGCAAAGGCCGCGCCTGACATGGGACCCGCGACGAGCATGAAAAGAAACGAAAAGGTCAGGATGACCCGGTACATCACGGGCGAAAACAGCATGGGGAACCTCAACCAGAAAAACGACATATCAACAGTACCTAAAGGAATACCGTCTTGGCTATGTCAAACTGGCCGGATCCCGCCGCTGGCGTCTAAACGCAGAGAAGTTCAGGCAAACGTATCTTTATAAGTATCGCGCAGGATATTCTTTTGAACCTTTCCCATTGTGTTGCGCGGCAGGGCATCAACCACATAAAGCGCCTTGGGGTGTTTAAACTTGGCAATCTTCGGCGCGATGGAGGCCATGATCACATCACGGTCGATTTCACGACTGCCGTCAGAGACCAACACACCGACCACACCTTCGCCAAAATCCGGGTGTTTGATGCCAACAACAGCGGATTCCAGCACACCATCCTGCTCATCCAGCAGCAATTCAACTTCCTTGGGATAGATATTGTAGCCGCCGGAAATAATAAGGTCTTTTTCCCGCCCTACGATATGGACGTAACCATCCCCGTCGATCATTCCCATATCGCCGGTAATGAAAAACCCATCTTCCCGGAATTCCTGCGCGGTTTTCTCCGGCATTTGCCAATAGCCCTTGAAAACATTGGGGCCGCGCACTTCGATAATGCCAATCTGTCCCTGAGCAACCTCTTCATTACTGCTCGGATCAACAATCCGCAGATCAATCCCGGGTAGCGGGAAACCAACGGTTCCGGCCTTACGGTCGCCTTCGTAGGGGTTCGAGGTGTTCATATTGGTTTCGGTCATGCCATAGCGTTCCAGAATTCGATGGCCGGTCCTCTGTTGAAACGCGACATGGGTTTCTGCCAGCAAAGGCGCACTGCCGGAGATAAAGACCCGCATATGGGAGACAAGATCCCGGTCAAATCGGGGATCATCCAGCAGTCTGGTATAGAAAGTCGGGACCCCCATCATCGCCGTCGCCTTGGGCATATTGGCAATCATGTCATCAACCTTGAACCCTGGCAGGAAGATCATCGAAGACCCCGCCAGCAAACAGGTGTTGGTGCCAACGAACAATCCATGGGTGTGGAAAATCGGCAGGGCGTGGAGCAGGGTATCCTCCTTACTGAAGCGCCAATAATCCAGCAGGACCTCCGCATTGGAAAGCAGGTTCTCATGGCTTAACATCGCGCCCTTCGACCGGCCCGTCGTGCCTGAGGTGTACAGGAATGCGGCCAGGTCATCGGGTCCCAGTACCGCCGTGTCGAACGCCTTCGCCATGGCATTGGCACGATCGGTGAGCGACCCGCTGCCATCTGCGTTGAGGGTCAGGGTGATCGCGCCGTTTTCCTCGGCGATCGGATCCAGCGCCTCCTGGGCGGCGCCGTCACAGACAACGATCTTCGGCGTGGCATCCCCGACGAAATAGGCGACCTCCGTTGCGGTATAGGCCGTGTTCAGGGGCAGAAAAATCACACCTGCCTGAACGCAAGCCGCGTAGAGCGCGATCGCCTCTGATGTTTTGTGAACCTGTGCCGCGAGGCGATCGCCCGGCTGCAAACCAGCCTCTGCCAAAACATGCGCCATCTGCGCCGCGCGCTCTACAAAGCCACCGAAGCTCAGCGTAGTGCCGTCGGCAAAATACAGGAATGTGGCGTCACTGCCCTGATATGGTTTGAACAGGGCATCATAGAGGGTATTGGTCATTATGCGTCACTCCGGACTGGGCTGGGCAGAGGATTTTCGCGGGCAAGCGACTGAACTTGTCGGGTGGCCGATACCGTTCCGTTTTTTGCGAACTCCTCGTGGTTCTTCTCAACCTTCTTCAGATCATATAAGTAATTTACCATTACACCGGAAGAGCGGCTTAATCCATTCGAAGATAGATCCGCACCCGCATGCACGTCGTGCAATATGGCACCGTTGCCCAAGTGAAACCTTGCGACCGGATCCTTAGGCAAACCGTCTCCACGTTTGGCCGTAGTCAAATATTGGGAAACCCAGGATTTCAGCTCGTCATCCCGTTCGGGAAATCCAAACTCATCCGTGTCCAGCCCCTGATCCTGAAGCCAGCGATTGAAGCCCGGTACCGGCGACAGAGTCACAAAGGTCTTCAGGTGGGGCAATGCAATCGACAGTTCAGAAACGACCTGTTTGATAAGCGAATTCCCAAAAGAAATGCCGCGCAAACCATCCTGACAGGTCGAGATAGAGTAAAAGACCGCTGTATCCGCCTTATCCGCCGGCAAGGGGTCGCGCCCTTCAAGCAGCACCGATTTGATCGAACCGGGTATTCCCTGGGTTAAAGCCACTTCAACGAACACAAGCGGTTCATCGGGCATGGAAGGGTGGAAAAAGGCGAAGCAGCGACGATCAACCGGTTGCAGACGACGCCGCAAATCATCCCAGTCATTGATTGCATGAACCGCCTCATAGGCGATGATCTTTTCCAGAATATGGGCCGGTGTCTCCCAAGAGATTTGCCGTAAAACCAGAAACCCGCGATTGAACCAGGATGAAAACAAATGGACAAAATCAAGGTCCGCCCGCGCCAGATCCGGTTCTGTTTTTAAGAGGCCAAGAAGATCATTCCGCATCGCGACCAGCAGACCGGTGGCACCTGGCACGTGATTCAAGCGCCGCAACAATTCCTGCCTGGGGGGTTCCGCCGCCTGGATGAATTGCCCCAGCGTCCGGGCGGACGGATCATCCCGATAGGCTTTGATGCAGTCTTCGACCTGGGAAACGTCAAGGTCCAGTTGATGGGCCAGAAAAGAAAAGAAGGTTATCCGCTCTTCCGGTTTCAGGGCTTGATAGTTTTCCAGTATGGCCGTGCCAATCCTGTTGCTCGACACCTCCCCCCGGCTTGAAAGCAATTCCCGACAGAGTTCCTCAATCGGGCGATCATCCTTAACGCCGCCCAGCACAAGACGGCGATCAAAAATGGTCGTTATCAAGTCGTGGAAGAGGTGCGAGCGCATCAGACAGCAGGTCCCATCAGCAGGTTAGGCAGGCCAGTAACCAGTCCCGGGAAAATGCACAGGATCACAATCGCAATCACCATGCAGGCCACGAAAGGCAGCGATCCTTTCAGAATGGTCTTCAGGGGAATGTCCGGCGCAATACCGTTGATCACATAGAGGTTCAGACCGACCGGTGGGGAAATCAGTCCGATTTCCATATTGATCGTCAGGATCACCGCAAACCAGTATGGGTCGAACCCTGCAGAAACAACAATCGGAAGCAGGATCGGTGCGGCCATCAGAATGACAGCGACCGGTGGCAGGAAGAAACCGGCGATCAACAGAAACAGGTTGATGAACCCCATCAGCACCCAACGGTTGACATCCAGCGTTCCGATCCACTCGGCTATCGACTGGGTGATAAACAGGCTCGACAGCATATAAGAGAAGACACCGGCAGCCGCGATAATGAACAGAATCATTACGCTTTCTCGGGTTGAGTCCCGCAAGACAACCCAGAGCAATTGCGGGTTCCACAGCTTGTAGGTGATGATCGCAACACCCAGGCAGAGCAGTGCCCCAACAGCCGCCGTTTCCGACGGCGTCGCATAGCCGCCATACATCGCGACCAGAACACCCAGGATGATCAGAAGGAAGGGGACAACCCGCGGCAGAACTTCCAGCCGCTCACGCAGGGAGAAGCTGCGGGATCGCAGGGTCATCTCCGACCCGTTTCGCCATGTATCATAAAGCGACCAGGCCATGAAAAGCGCAACAAGCAGGAAGCCCGGTACCACACCGGCAAGGAACAGACGGCCGATCGATGTCTCGGTCGCAATACCATAAACGATCATGGTGACGGAGGGGGGGATCAGAATTCCGAGTGTGCCACCCGCCGCAATCGACCCGGCGGCCACACCATCGGGATAACCGCGCTTGCGCATCTCCGGAATGCCCATTTTACCAATGGCGGCACAGGTCGCCGGCGAGGAACCTGACATGGCCGCAAAAAGCGCGCAGGCCCCAAGATTGGAGATGACGAGGCCACCCGGCACCCTGGTCAACCAACGATCCAGCGCCTCGTAAAGATCAGCGCCCGCCCGTGTCGACGCGATGGATGCGCCCATGATGATAAACATCGGAATGGAAAGCAGAGCAAAATTATCCAGTTTTCCGAACAGAATTTCCGGCATCAGTTCCAGGGAACGCAAGCCGTCGAACACAACCAGAAATCCGGCAGCGATGATCAACAGGCCCGTCGCAACGGAGACGCCTGAAAACAGGACAAGGATGGTGAGAATGGCGACAATAGCGCCGAGAAGCAGCGGATCCATTATTCACTCGCCCCCAGGCTGGCAGCGTCTTCATGGTCGGTCGCAACCGCCAGAAAATCCGCGCTCAATTGTAGAAGAAACAGGCCAAATCCGATGGGCAGGGCTGCATAGGGAATCCAAAGGCGCACGCCCCAAACGGTGTCGGATTTCCAGTTGCGCCGGAACGCCTCATACCATTGTTCATAGCCGTAGAATACCATGACACCGATCACGACAATGCTGGCGAACAGCGTGAACAAGACGAGGGACTTGCGCGCAGAGGGGGGCAGAATCATGGGCAGCAGATCAACATTCACATGCCCGCGCAGTTTCTGCACATAAGGCAAGCCGAGCAGCGTGGCCGAAATCATGAGATAAACCACCGCTTCGGTCTGCCAAATGGTTGATTCATTCAAAATGGCACGCACGAAAATCATCTGGCAGGTAATCGCCACCGAAACCACAATCATGCCAGCGGCAACCCAACCACAGAGCGTGGAAATCATACCGACAATCTGTCTGTAGATGTTCATTTTCTCCCCTCCCGACCCAACTGTCCTGGAGTTAATACAAAACGGGCGGATTGATTCTCACAATCCGCCCGAATTTGGATTACTCGACCGACAGCGCCATATCGAGAAGTTTCTGACCTGTTGGAACAGACTCAACGAAATCCTTGTACGAGGATTGCTTGGCGATTTCGCGCCATTGGTTGAACTCTTCCGTGGTCATATTGGCAATCTCAACGCCTGCTTTTTTGTAGGCTTCGACGGAGGCAGCATCCTGCTTCTTGGCTTCCGCCAGATAATAGGCCTGTGCCTTTGCAGCGCCCGCATCAATCGCTGCACGTTGTGCATCGGTCAACTCGTCATAGGTCGTCTTGTTCATCAAGAGGGGCTGATACATGAACCAAAGAGCCACGTCAGAGGCCGGTGTATAGCACTTCACCTGCTCGTAAATCCGGTAGGAAACGAAGGATGACGATGATGTGTTCGCGGCCTGAAGAACTCCTGTTTGCATGGCGTTGTAGATCTCGGAAGAAGCCATGGACGCGATGGACGCACCGGCGGCAGCCAGCATCTGCTCAAACGCCTTACCGGCAGCACGGGTCTGCAGGCCCTTCACATGATCTGGCGATGTGATGCAACGGTCCTTGCCTACAAATCCGCCGGCCAAGTAACCGTGTACGACGACACGCACGTCATCTTCAGCCATCAGCTTTTCCAACTCACCCATGAAAGCTGAATCATTCAGCCGTGCAGCATGGTCGTGGTTTTTCACGAGGCCCGGCATCAGGGTCAGGTTGAATTCCGGGCGCTGTCCACCCGCATAGGAAAGCGGAAACACTGTCATGTCGAGCTGACCACGGGACAGCGGCTTATACTGTTCACGGGGCTTGAAGAGGGATTTCGACGGGAAAATCTTGATTTCCAGGTCAACATTGGCGGCCGCAACTTCGTCTGCCACGATCTGGGCCACTTTGTGACGCACATCTTTGGTCGACCATTGATGGGACAGACGCAGCTCGGTCGCAGATGCGGCACTGGCAAGGCCAAGAGCCAAAGTAGTCGCCAGAGCCGTGGCGCTAAGTTTCAATTTCATAATTTCCTCCCGAATGATTTCGTTTTTAAGCTACTGCGGTATGGCAGGCTCCTTTTAGGATGCACTTATTGCATTCCAAGTCAACTATCTTGTATACAATTTTGCGATTGTCGTATTTTGGTATTCTGTTATCATGAAGAATGACCAGCCGTACTGCAGACAAGATTAAGGAAGAAATTGAACAGCTGATCGTCACCGGCGACATCGCCGATGGGGAACGCCTGGACGAGACCAGTCTTGCCAAACAGTTTGATGTTTCCAGAACACCACTTCGCGAAGCCTTTCAGGGATTGGCGGCGTCTGGCCTTGTGGAACTGATCCCCCATCGCGGTGCCTTTGTCCGCCATCCAGGCTTTCTAGAAATGATTGAAATGTTTGAGGTTATGGCAGAGCTGGAGGCCATGTGCGGTCGCCTTGCGGCCCGCCGTATTTCAGAGGCGGATCAGACCGCCTTGAAGGACGCGGCCCTGAAATGTGAAGAGGCGCTGGCACGCGGGGAACATGATGAATACTACCGCGAAAATGAACGGTTTCATCACATACTTTATCAGGCAAGCGGGAACAGTTTCCTGACAAAAGAAGCAACACGCCTGCACCGTCGCCTGCAACCCTTCCGGCGCATGCAATTGCGTGTCCGGGGACGCATGTCCCAGTCTATGGAAGAACACCGTGAAATTGTCGATGCAGTCATCGCCGGTGATGAGGGTCGGGTGATGGGCGCCCTTCGGGATCACGTCGCGATTCAGGGTGAAAAGTTCAACGACCTGATGGCATCTTACTCAAAGAAATCGAGCGCCGCTGAATAGCACTAATCTGCGGTCCAACCGCCATCAACGAGCAAGGATGTACCGGTCACCATGGCAGAGGCATCAGACGCCAGATAGAGCACCGGTCCCATCAGATCTTCAACTTCGCCGACTCGGTCCAACTTGATCTTTTCCATAACCCATTTGACCCGATCAGGATTGTCAAAGGTCACCTTGGTAAGGGGTGTCCTGATGAATGTCGGACAAATCGTGTTCACTCGAATGCCCTGTTTTCCCCACTCAATGGCCATTGCCTTTGTGAATCCTTCGACAGCAAATTTGGACGCACAATAAACAGCCCTGTCGATACCACCCACGGTCCCCATCTGGCTGGAAATAGTCATAATGGACCCCGGCTTTCCAGCCTTCACCAACCCCGCCGCAACGGCACGGGCCAGGAAGTAGGCCCCGCGCACGTTAATCCCCATGACGGTGTCGTAATCCTCCGCCTTTGTCTCAAGCGCGGGTGAATGTATGGCCAGCCCGGCGGAGTTTACGAGAATGTCGAAAGGTCCAGCCTTTTCAACGAATGCTTCAGTCGCATCAATATCAGCGACATCCATCTTCACAGCTTCAGCCGCCCAGCCGTTTGCACGAAATTGTTCAACAAGGTCATTCAACGTATCGAGGGATCGCGCCGCCAGTGTGACATGGGCCCCCGCCTCAGCCAATGCCACGGCGGCGGCCAAACCAATACCGCTCGACGCACCCGCGACCAATGCCCGTTTCCCCGTCAGTTGCATGGATGGTGTTCTGGGAAGATTGCTCATTCTGCTGCCTCGCCATAAGGGATGTTCCGACCACCGTATCGGCGTACCCTTACATTGGCCTGTTCGGCGTGTCCGACAAACCCCTCCAGCATGCACAGCCTGGAGCAATATTCACCCATTTGAGCTGCTGCCTCGTCTGTGACAATACGCTGATAGGAATGGGTTTTCAGATATTTACCGACCCATAGACCGCCGGTGTATCGCCCCGCCTTGCGTGTTGGCAGCGTGTGGTTGGTTCCGATCACCTTATCCCCATTGGCGACATTCGTCCGTGGCCCGAGGAACAACGCGCCGTAACACGTCATGTTTTCCAGGAACCAATCATCACGATCGGTCATGACCTGAACATGCTCCGAGGCGATGGATTCTGATGCTTCCAGCATCTCTTCGTAACTGTCGCAAAGAATCACTTCTCCATAGTCACGCCAAGAGACCGAGGCCGTGTCCGCCGTGGGCAAGATCGTCAGCAGGCGCTCAACTTCCGTTATCGTATCCTCCGCCAGTTTACGGGAATTCGTGATCAGGAATGCAGGGGAGTTATAACCGTGTTCCGCTTGTCCCAAGAGGTCCGTTGCGCAGATTTCAGCGTCGACAGTGGTATCAGCAATCACCATTGTCTCCGTCGGCCCAGCAAAAAGATCGATACCAACACGGCCGAACAGTTGCCGCTTGGCTTCAGCCACATAGGCATTGCCCGGCCCTACCAGCATGTGAACCGGGTCAATGCTCTCCGTCCCAATTGCCATGGCACCAACGCCTTGAATGCCGCCGAGCGCATAGATTTCATGGGCGCCTGCCATATGAATGGCCGCGATCACCGCTGGGTTCGGCTCCCCCTGAAATGGAGGGGTCGCCGCCACGATACGGGGAACACCTGCGACATTCGCGGTCAGTACCGACATATGTGCCGCCGCAACCATAGGAAACTTTCCAGCAGGTACATAGCAACCGACAGATTGGACCGGAATGTTTCGATGCCCCAGAATGACGCCGGGCATTGTCTCAACCTCTATATCCGTCATTGAGGCCTTTTGCGCCTCGGCAAAGTTCCGGATCTGCTTTTGAGCGAACTTGATGTCATCCATATCTCGGGTCGAAACACGATTGACCAGCGCTTCAATTTCGGACGGGCTCAGACGATATGATGGTCGATCATAACCATCGAACTGTTTGGACAGGCGCCGAACGGCCTCATCTCCATTCTGTTCAATATCGGCGAGGACGGTTTCTACGGTTTCCCGAACCTGTTTGTCATCATCGGAACGCTCTGCGTCGGACTTGCCGCGCTTCAAGTACGTAATTGTCATGCCTTGTTTTACCTCACCTTACAGCTTGTTCCTTGTTTATTATCACCCGCAACAGTGCGGCCCAAGAGATAAGGGTGTCGAAAATCAGCCGGATTTCAAAAGCGCGCGAATCTGGCCCAAAGCGACGCCGGGATGCTCCCCGTAATTCACGATACCGTTCAGTACACCACTTGCATCCACCAGATAGAGGCCAGCGGAATGGTCCATCGAATATTCCCCACCGCCCAGGTCAACTTTCTTGGCATAAACCCCGAATCGCTCAACCAACGCATCAATCGCATCCTGTGTTCCGGTTAGCCCAATAATGCGCGGGTCAAAGCTCTCAACATAGGCAGCAAGGGCATCCGGTGTATCTCGCACCGGATCAACTGTGACAAAGGCAAAATTCATCTGATCTGCCACCGCACCGAGTTCACGGATGTAGCCATCCAGTTCGGCCATGGTTACAGGACAAGCATCCGGGCAATGGGTAAAACCAAAGAAAACCGCCAACGGTTTTCCGACAAACGCATCCGCCTGTACTGTATCCCCTATGTGTGTCAAAAGGGGCACGGCGGTAAGCGGCTGGATTTGCAACGCGCGGATCTGATCCTGTCGGGAAACAACCGTCATCGACGCCTCATCGGTTGACAGAGGCGAAAATAGGGCCAGCTCAGACCCCAGATTTCCGCAGAGCCCACCGGCCAGCATTGACGGCACCGAGGCATCCTTTTCAAACGCTCGCTCCGCTTCCAGGGTAACCCTGTTGAGGTCATACACGGCAACAAGGCTCGCGAGGCAAAGGATGACGCAGCCGATCAACAATGTCATACGGCCTGTGATCCAATCCTCCCCTGTCTTTGGTCCAGGGGAAGATGAATCAGCCTGGAGGTTGTGAGCAAACCTGGTCATAGGCGTAACGCGTTTTCAAACTTCCGTCATATTCAAAAATATCCAACATGGCTTCATAGGCAGATTGGGTTATTTCCACATATGGTGTCCAGCACCCAAGTTTTTGATAGGTGGCGACACAGGCGATCAAAACTTCTTTGTCGATATCGGGAAAATACGGCTTTTGCGCGGCGGCAATCTCGCTGGCAGGTGCTTCGTTCATGTAAATTCGGGTTTTTCGATAGGCCCGCATAAATGCCTCGGCCATATCTGTTTCCAGCCATTCCGGCGTCGCGGCAAGGCTGGAAAATCCGCAAGGACCAACCATGGGGCCAACTTGTGCAACGACATGCCCAACACCGTCAGCTTCCAACTGCTGCGGGAATGGTCCCTGCTGTTGCACATAAGCCCCGGTCCCGGCGCGAAACGCGGCATCCATATCCGCGGCGCCACCAACATTGATCACCTTCAGTTTTTCAAAATCAATCCCTGCCTTGTGACAGGCATATTTGAACATCGCCAGCGGCTGTCCCCCTTTGAAGAGCACGACCTCAGCTCCCTCTAGCTTATCCCAAGAAAAATCGGGATCGGCTTCACGACCCGTCAAAAAGAAGCCATCCATCTCGTTGACCTGGGCAAAGTGCAGGGCATCTGGCGTGTCCCCATTGTTCAGGGTGGTAAAACCCTGACTCAGCGTGGACTGAACCACATGGGCGGTCCCGTCCGAAAGTGCCTGTAGGGCCGAAACACCGGGCGGCGAGACACTCCAGTCTGGCTCGAGCCCTTCGTCGCGCAAAAAACCGCCAGACATGGTCGTAATCAGCGGCGAATAGAAGGCTGAAAACAGCGTGAACTGAATGTTGATTTTGGTCATCTTGGCTCCAGCTTCGCTTACTAGATCAGCAGATTATAGAATGGTCTGCGTCAAATGTGGCGGGAGTGTTAAACTAGAACGGATAAATTAAAAATCTACCGAGCGGGAACATAAACATGTCACAGGGTGAAAAATAACTGCGGGCCGGATTAGCTGATGTAGTCTTCAAGGGTTTTTGCAACACCCTTGGACCAGAGAGTATTTAGTGCCGCAGAAAACGCCTTCTGGAAAATCGGGTCGTCCCCCAGTGGACCGAAAATGTCACTTTGGCCCAAGAACCGGATAGGATCCGTTTTGGCCGCCAGCGCGCTTGACCGTAGAGAGTCGCGGGCATCGTCGACCAGTTCGATTTCACGTCCCATTTCATCCTGCCCCGCACAATACCGCGCCCAGAGCGCTACCTCGAGAGCGAGGCCCTCGATAGACGCGCCCTCTTTGATTCGGTCGGAAATGGTTGGAAAAATAAACTTTGGCTGTCGGTTTGATCCGTCCAGACAAAGCCTGGGTATGCCATCGCCCAAGGCAGAATTGGCAAACCGTTCGGACACCTGATCGAGATACTCGTTAAGGTCAATCCCCGGCGGTGGTGGCACAGTCGGGATGATCTCTTCGCTTTCCACCTTTTTCAGGAAACCCGAAATCAAGGGATGTTCCATTGCCTCATGACTGAAATTCAGGCCCAGAAGCGCACCGGCATAGGCAATACTCGCATGCCCGCCATTCAGTATACGCAGTTTCATTAGCTCATAGGGCGCAACATCTTCGACAAACTGAACACCCACTTTTTCCAGCGCAGGACGACCCGCAGGAAAATTGTCTTCCAAGACCCATTGCCGGAAAGGCTCACAAAACACGGGGGAGGCATCTTCGACTGCAAACTGTTCTGCCACCATCTGTCGTTCGCGATCCGTAGTAGCCGGCGTTATGCAATCAACCATGCCGTTTGGGAAGGCCACAGAACTCTCGATCCAATCCCCAAGTTCCGGGGACATGGCCCGCGCCAAACCAACCATTACATGCTGGGTGACATGCCCGTTCCCAGGAATATTGTCGCAAGACATAATAGTGAATGGCTCTACCCTTGCTTTTTTGCGTTTCAGAAGCCCGGCGATTAGAATACCAAAAACCGTCTCAGGAGCATCCGGATGCAAGATGTCATACTGAATCTCGGGATGTCCTAAATCAAACCCGCCGGTTATCGCATCCAGATAATACCCGCCTTCGGTAATAGTTAGAGATACAATTCGGATATTTGGCTCCGCCAATGCGGCGACGAGTTTTGCGGCACCGGGTTCCACGTAATCGACCATAGAGCCGCAGACCCAGGCTTTCAGTCCAGAGGGATCCATTTCAACAAGCGTCGTTAACCAATCCTGTTTAGAGAGTACATCGCGCATGCGCACATCACCCGGTCGCACACCGGCACCCAGGATGCCCCAATCATGTCCAGCGCCTGAAGCAAACAGTTTATCCAAATATGCCGCTTGATGAGCCCTGTGAAAGTTCCCCAGGCCAATGTGGAGAATTCCGGGTGTGATGGAAGACCGATCGTATTGCGGGACGGCCAATCCATTGCTCTGCAGCACTGCAAGCGCCGACTGAGATAGAGGGATGGTTGCGGCTTTAGGTATCATGATCAACTCATCCAATTTCCGCCATCGACGTTATACGTCTGGGCAACAACGTAGTCGCTTTCAGGGCTGGCCAGGAAAATCGCCATTCCCGTCAAATCCGCTGCGGTACCCATACGACCATAAGGGACAGCATCCCCTACCATGCGCTTCTTTTCACCAGGTTCCAGGCCTTCATATTTTGCAAAAAAGGCATCGACACCGTCCCAGTGCTCGCCGTCAACAACACCGGGTGCAATCGCGTTGACGTTAATGCCATGCTCAATCAATCCCAAACCGCTGGATTGCGTGAGACTGATCACGGCCGCCTTGGTCGCACAATAGACCGCGACCAGCGCCTCACCCCGCCGACCGGCCTGACTGGCCATGTTGATGATCTTGCCACCCTGGCCTCTATCGATCATATGGCGAGCCACCGCCTGCAAAGTAAAGAGCGTGCCAGCGACATTAATGGAAAACACCTTGTCGTAGTCAGCTCGGGAAATCTCGACAATTGGTGCCGCTGTAAAGAGCGCGGCGTTGTTCACCAAAATATCGATACAACCGAACTGTCCTATTGTCTCCGCAACCGCTGCATCAATGCTCGCCTGTTGGGTTACGTCCATCTCGACGGCAATGGCAGAATTCCCCAACTGCGCAGCAGATGCTTGTGCCCTTTCAAGGTCAATATCTGCAATCGCGACCCGGGCTCCCTCACGGATGTAAGCCTCGGCAAAAGCCAGGCCGATCCCGCGAGCCGCACCGGTAATAAGGGCGTTTTTGCCGTCCAGTCGCGTCATTCGATCCTTAACCCCTGGGCATCAAATCGATGCAAATGTTCGGCACGCGGTGTCAGATACACATCAGAACCGTAGGAAAGTGCCCGTTCACCGGTTGCGCGAACGGTGATTGGTTCGGCCGCGAAATCGCACTGCACATGGAAGAACGTATCAGAGCCCAAATGTTCAGAAACGCCGACCGTGCCCTTCCAGGTTCCGTCTGTCTCGGACAAGTCGATATGTTCAGGCCGGATGCCGATCGTATGGGCATTGTGCTTGTCTGCTTCCGCACCCTGGATCTGGTTCATTTTCGGCGAACCAATGAATCCGGCAACGAAAGTGTTGCGGGGACGCTGATACAGTTCAAGCGGCGAACCCACCTGTTCGATATTCCCAAGACGCAGGACCACAATCTTGTCCGCCATAGTCATAGCCTCTACCTGATCATGGGTCACATAGATCATCGTGGTTTCAAGTTTCTTGTGAAGTTCACTGATTTCCATACGCATCCCAACGCGGAGCGCGGCATCAAGGTTGGAAAGCGGCTCGTCGAACAGGAACGCCGAGGGTTCCCGAACAATGGCACGACCAATGGCAACACGCTGGCGCTGACCACCGGACAGTTGGCCTGGTCGACGGTCAAGATAGTCGGTCAGGTTTAGGGCCTTGGCCGCTGATTCAATACGACGTTCCTGTTCATCCGCAGGCACCTTTGCCATCCGCATCGGAAAGGCGATGTTTTTGCGAACACTCATATGCGGGTAAAGGGCATATGACTGAAACACCATGGCCAGACCACGCTTGGCAGGTGGAATGTCGGTTGCATCATTACCATCGATCTTGATGGTCCCGGATGTGATGTCTTCCAATCCTGCGATCAAACGCAGTAGCGTGGATTTACCACAACCAGAGGGGCCGACGAAGACTGCAAACTCACCATCTTCAATCGTCAGGTCCAGGGGTTGAATGACGTCAACATCGCCAAAACTCTTGGTCACTTGTTGCAGTGTAATTTGTCCCATGAGATCGGTCCTCTATTTGACTGCGCCGAAGGTCAGGCCACGCACCAGCTGTTTCTGGCTGAACCAGCCAAGGATCAGGATCGGTGCAATCGCCATCGTCGAAGCGGCAGAGAGTTTTGCGTAAAACAGGCCTTCAGGGCTGGAATAACTCGCGATAAAGGCTGTCAGTGGGGCGGCTTTTGCCGCTGTTAGGTTCAATGTCCAAAAGGCTTCATTCCAGGCCAGGATCACGTTCAACAGCACAGTTGACGCAATGCCCGGGATCGCCATTGGGGTGAGGACGTAGAGGATTTCTTCCTTCAGTCCGGCCCCGTCCATCCGGGCTGCTTCCAGAATCTCGCCCGGAATTTCCCGGAAATATGTATAAAGCATCCAGACAATGATCGGCAGGTTGATCAACATCAGAACAACGATCAATCCGCCATGTGTATCAAGCAAGTTATACTTCACGAACAAGAGCGAGATCGGATAAAGCACACCGACCGCCGGCAACATCTTGGTGGAGAGCATCCACAACAGGATATCTTTGGTCCGTTTGGAAGGAACAAATGCCATCGACCAGGCCGCTGGAACGGCGATGATGATCCCAAGCAAGGTGGATCCGCCCGCGATGAAAATGGAGTTCCACAAGAACCGCATATAGTCGGACCGCTCTTGCACCACCCCATAGTTCTCTAATGTCCAGTCGAAGCTGAAGAACAGGGGCGGGTTTGCAATTGCCTGGGCTTCGGTTTTGAAGCTGGTCAGGATTGTCCAATAGATTGGAAAGAAGATCAGAAGACCAACCGCCCATGCGGCGCCGGTTGTGATGACCTTGCGACGGGTTGTAACTGCGCGTGCCATTGTCTTCCCCCTATTTGTCCAGATTCTTGCCAACGATGCGCATCAGGAAGATCGCAACGATATTGGCGAGAATGATTGCGTAGACACCGCCTGCG
The DNA here is from genome assembly GCA_963691885.1 of Alphaproteobacteria bacterium. Taxonomy (GTDB): domain Bacteria; phylum Pseudomonadota; class Alphaproteobacteria; order UBA8366; family Aestuariispiraceae. The sequence goes on along the minus strand of OY829843.1, from coordinate 2,469,608 downwards.
GAACCCAGTCCGATATTCTGGCTGTCGATAACACGCTGGAAGATCAGATAAGTCAGGGTTCGGGTTCCGAAGGAGCCCCCTGTCGTCACAAAGATCTCGGCAAAGATCGACAGCAGGAAGATTGTCTGGATCAGAACCACAATCGTAATCGCGCGGCTAAGATGCGGCAGAACGATATGATAGAAACGCGACAGAACGGAGGCACCGTCCATTTCGGCGGCCTCAATCTGTTCACTGTCGAGCGACTGGATCGCGGTCAACAGGATCAGCGTCGCAAACGGCAACCACTGCCATGACACAATCATGATAATCGATTCCACCGACGCATCGGATAGCCAGGAAACCGGTTCAGCCCCAAAGAACCGCCAGAGATGCGCAAACATGCCGTTTACCGGATCCATGAACATGTTCTTCCACACCAGTGCGGTCACGGTGGGCATCACAAAGAAAGGTGCGATAACGAGGATACGAACAACGCCCTGGCCCCAGAAGGGTTGATCAAGAAGGATGGCAAGCAGCACACCCAGGACGACCGTGATGATCAGAACACCACCGACGATAACCAGTGTTGCCTGAACGCTGGGCCAGAAAGAGCTGGAACTCAGGAAGCGGATGTAATTGTCGAACCCAACCCAGTCCAGTCCACGTTCAAGGGAATCACCACGAAGGGGCAGATATTTCTTGAACGAGAAATACAGGGTCATTGTCAGGGGAACGAGCATCCAACCTAGAAGAAGAAACACGGCGGGAGCCATCATTATTCTTGCCGCTGAACGCGAATGCTGGGTAGCCATAGATACATCTCCTCTGTAGGCAGAATTGATCAACCGCGGACGATGTTCAAATTGTAATAGTAGGAACCGGGGGACAAAGGCGGACCTAAGTCCCCCGGTTTAAGTGCAGGGAGGGTATTAACGGTAACCTACAGCTTCCATTGCATCGTTGGTCAGCGCCTGAGCTTTCTCAAGAGCTTCCTCAACAGATTGCTGGCCTGCATAGGCAGCCGAGAATTCCTGGCTGACTTCCGTCGCAATACCAGCAAATTCAGGGATCGCGACAAACTGGACACCTACGTAAGGTACCGGCTTGACGGTCGGGTTGGTCGGATCAGCCGCATCGATTGAGTCGAGCGTCATCTGTGCAAACGGCACTTTCTGGTATTCCGGGTTTGCATAGAGAGACGTACGAGCACCAGGAGGAACATTCGCCCAACCTTCTTTAGAGGCTACGAGCTCAATATAGTCTTTCGAGGTGGCCCATTCGATGAACTGCTTGGCAGCAGCTTCTTTCTGGGTACCGGCTGGCACAGCAAGCGCCCATGCCCACAGCCAGTTCGACCGTTTGCCAAGACCTGTATCCGGTGCCAGTGCAAAACCAACGCTGTCTGCGACAGTGGAGTCGTTCGGGTTTGTGACGAAGGACGCAGCCACGGTCGCATCAATCCACATGCCGCACTTGCCCTGTTGGAACAGAGACAGGTTTTCGTTAAAGCCGTTTGTGGCATAGCCCGGAGGACCGGACTCGCTCATCATGCCGACAAAGAAGTTAAGCGCGTTTGCCCATTCAGGCTGATCGAACTGCGCGTTCCACTCTTCATCGAACCAGCGTGCGCCGAAAGAGTTGGCTGTTACAGTGATGAAGGCGCCGCCCTCACCCCAACCGGCCTTACCACGCAGGCAAACACCGTTGATGTCATTTGCACGATCGGTCATGGCAGCAGCCGCCTTGCGGATGAAATCCCAGGTCGGTGCTTTCGGCATTTCCAGGCCGGCCTTTTCCATCAGATCGGTGCGATACATCACCATCGAGCTTTCACCATAGAATGGCGCTGCATAGAGCGTACCGTCATGGCTGAGGCCACCGCGCATTGCGGGCAGAATGTCATTCACGTCATACTCGGCCGAGAGATCGTCAAGTGCGACGAGCCAGCCATTTGCACCCCAGATCGGTGTCTCATACATACCAATCGTCATGATATCGAACTGACCGCCCTTGGTCGTGATATCGGTGGTTACGCGCTGACGCAGCACGTTTTCTTCCAGGGTAACCCATTCAACTGTATGACCGGTTTTGGCCGTAAAGTCGTCGGTGTAACCTTGCATACGGATCATGTCACCGTTGTTAACGGTGGCGATCGTCAGTGTTTCAGCTTGAGCAGCCGCCATGGTGAGCGACAGTGCAGACGCGCCCAAAAGCGCGCGAACAATAGACTTCATCATTTCCTCCCAGAGCCCCATTGATTGGGCATTTGCTAAACAGTAGGGCAATTATTCATTTAAAAGGTAGAAAATGTCAATAGATGACAAAAACCAGACATAAAATAAGTCTTGTTTCGTCAGATTTTGCTATTCGTTACAGGAGGTTAGATACTTGAGCAAAAACCCATATTCAGAGTAATCGCTCAGCGGTCGCTTCATCCGTGATCAGGGAATTGATCAATCGACCCTTTAAAGCGCTCAAAATCGCGGGAACTTTGACCTCTCCGATCGCGATACCCACAACCGGATTTCTGGCGTCCGGTGTTAAAGGGGCACTGGCCACGCGGTCGTTGACCAGGCCTTCAATCAACTGGCCATCCCGGTTATAGACCCAGCTGATGATTTCCCCGATTGCGCCCGACTTGTCCAGCGCGCGCATATCATCCCTTGTCACCACACCATCCAGGATCAGCGGGGCTGTATCCCCCATGTTTCCGACACCCACAAAGGTGACATCAGCCTGGTTCACCAGATCAAGGATATTGCGGACGGGTTCTTGTGAGTGCAGAACCTGCAACTCCTCCATCGAGCGGGCAAAGACAGGCAACGGCATGGGGTAATGTCTTGCCTTAACCCGCTCCGCCATCCGGATAATCACGTTATAGGCAGTCGCCGAACCGTCGGACATCATATTACCAAGCAACGAAACGATACGATGTTGCGGGCAATCCATCGGCGGCAATTGCCCGACACTGGCGCGCAACGCGCGACCGGTTCCAATTGCGACGATTTGCGGGTGGCTGGATTTCAAGTAACGCTCCATGACGGACGCACCGGCCTGAGAAACGCCAACAAGAGATGTCGGCGCATCTGGATCAGAGGGTGCGATCTCACAAATCTTGAGGTCGAACTTGTCTTTCAGGCGCGCACTTAATTCCATACAATTGGCAATTGGATGGTCCAACCGGACTTTGATCAACCGCTCACTCACCGCCAGCGATACAAGACGTTGTGCAGATTGCCGGGAGACGCCCAGTTTGCGGGCAATCTCGTCCTGGGTATTACCGGCAACATAGTACAACCAACCCGCCCGGGCGGCATCGTCCAGCCTGCTTGCCTCATTTTCTGACTTACTGGCCATCTATTATCCGGTCTCGCTACTGCGCTTATAGAGCTCAGGATGCATTTCAAAGAAATTCTGCCAATTGTCAAAGGTTTGAACACTTCGCAGATGATCCGGTAATCCCCGCTTCCCGTCTTTGAGATGGCCGCCACCCGTATAGCGATAAGTTCGCATGCCAGCAGCAATTCCCGCTTCGATACCAGGCACGCTGTCTTCGATCACAACACAATTCTCAGCCCGAGCGCCAAGCGATTCGGCGGCAAACAGAAAGAGGTCCGGGGCAGGTTTACCGTGCAAGACTTGCGACGCTGTATATACCCGTTCTCCGAAGGCCTCACTTAGCCCCACCAGTTCGAGCGATCGCCCAACCCGGGCCGGTGACGAACTGGTCGCCAAACAATATGGTCGATCAAGGTTGGCCAGAACATGGTGTATTCCGTCCGTTGTCTGCAGCTCATCTTCGAAGGCCGCCAGCAAGGATGCGCGATACGCCTTTTCAAAATCCTCCGGCAGGGTTCTGTCAAACCTATGCCGGATGATGTCTGCCACCTTTGGAAAACTGCGACCGATAAAATTGTCCAGCAGATAGTCAAACTCGATCCTGATGTCTGCGGCACGTAAGGCTTCTGTCAAAATCCGGGCGGAGATCAACTCGCTGTCGACCAGAACACCGTCACAATCGAAAATCACAAGATCAATACGGCTGGTCATTCGCATGCAACCGCTGTCTGATCATCAAACATCTGCCAATACCATTTCGTTGAGTGAGACATAATCTGTTTTGCCGGTACCCAGAACAGGGAGTTCCGAAACAACCCTGATTTCCTTTGGAATCATCAGCTCGGTTATGCCATTTGCCCGCGCGTAGTCCAAGAGAGCTGTTCGTTCTGCATCCGCTTTGTCAGTGACCAGAACCATCTGCTCGCCTTTTCGTTGATCCGGCACAGCCACAACAGCATGATTGTTCGACGGCCAGGCATCCGCCAGCCATTTTTCGACCGCCGTCAGGCTGACCATTTCGCCCGCAAGCTTGGCAAACCGTTTAGCCCTGCCTTCAATCGAGACGAATCCATCTTCGTCAATTGAGACAATGTCACCCGTGTCATAGGTCTGATCTTCTGTGCGTTCCAGCACGCCGGGGTTTTCAACGCGGAGATACCCCAGCATCACATTCGGACCGGAAACAATCAGGCGCCCGCCGGTATCAATACCGGGAACGGCCTCAAGACGATGGTCAAGCGACGGCAAGATCCGTCCGACCGTGCCAGCTTTGTAATGCATGGGCGTGTTGACCGCGATGACCGGGGCCGTCTCCGTCGCGCCGTATCCTTCCAAGATACGCAGTCCGAATTTTTCAGACCAGGTTCTGCGGGTCTCATCCTTCACCTTTTCCGCACCGGCAAACACATAGCGCACGGAATAGAAATCATAGGGGTGGCTGACCCGGGCATATCCGGAAAGAAACGTGTCCGTTCCGAATAGGATCGTCGCGTTAGTGTCATACACCATGGGCGGCACGATCCGGTAGTGCAGCGGGGATGGATACAGGAAAGTGCGAATGCCAGACAGGACCGGCAACAGAGTCCCCCCTGTCAGCCCGAACGAGTGGAACATCGGCAAAGCGTTGAAGACTGTATCTGTCGGGTTGAAGTCGATCCGCGAAGACAGCTGCGCCCAATTCGCCAGCAGATTGGCATGGGACAGAACAACCCCTTTCGGCACGCCTTCAGAGCCAGATGTAAACAGGATGACCGCCGGATCATGAGACTGAATTTTGCGGTTGGCATACAGGATTCTGGCAAACGGACGCTGCACCAGCCCAAGAAGTTTGGCACCAAGGCCAACCTCATCCCGCAAATCCTCAAGATACAGTATCGCGGTTTCGTTCGAGAGGGCGTCAACAACAGATTGCAGCTCTGCCATCTCCACAAACCGCCGGGATGTCACAACCAGATTAATTGCGGCCGCCTTGATACCAGCCTTCATGTTTGAGGCACCGCTGGCGAAGTTGAACATCGCCGGGACGCGCCCGGTGGCCTGCATTGCCACAAAGGTGGACAGTGTCGCTACGGAGTTTGGCAACATGACACCGATGTTTTCGCCTGGCTTCGTTCTGCGGTCCAGAATCCGGCCAAGGATCATCGCCCGCAAGACCAGATCATTGTAGGTCACCGGCTTGCGTTCCATATCCTCCCCAATTTTGCAGGCCCCACCATGGATGGTGCGGGCATCCAGAATGGCCTCAAATAGGGTGCGTTCGCTGTTGGCGGTCTCGAAAAGCATCTTGCTCATCACGTCATAGAGCTTGTTGCCGGCCGCCTGACGACGTTGGCGTCCCTGAACTTCTTCAGGAATATCGAAACGTTGCGGCGGCAGGATAGAAATGCTGATCTTCGGGAACCAGCGACGACGCAACTTGCCTTTCAACCGGGAAAACAGGGTGTATTGGGCGCCGTCGATGCGAACGGGAACGATCATGGCATCCGCCTTTTCGGCAACCATACCCGGCCCTTCATAGACTTTCATCAGGGTGCCTGTCACCGTGATCCGTCCTTCGGGGAAAATCACACAGTGACGGTCCTGCTGCATTTCGCGGATCAGCGACTTTGTGGCCATCGGGTTGGTTGGATCCATCGGGAAGGCATCAACCAGCCCCAGGAAAGGCTTCACCCACCAGGCTTCTGCAATATGGGTGTTCACCGCGAACATCGGTTTGACCGGCAGGTACGTCGCCAGCAAAACCGCGTCCAGGAAGGACACATGATTGACGATGACAATCGCCCGTTTGCCGGCTGCCTTGTAGTTTTCCATTCCCTTCACCTCGACCCTGTAGATCAGGCCAAGCATGGCCTTCAAGATCGATTTGATTACGACGTCCGGAAGCAGGCCGATGACATAGAATGTGACAATGACGCTCCCGACACCCAAAACCAGAAAGATATGCGCGATGGAGAAATCAGCTGCCAGAATACCGCTGGCGGCCGCGGTTCCCGCCACGATGAAAAGCGCATTCATGATGTTATTGGCAGAGATCATACGGGCGCGTTCGGCCCCGGCGCTCTTGTGTTGCAGGATCGCGTAAAGCGGAACAATGAACAGGCCCCCGAACACAGCAATACCCGCAAGATCGGCCAGAATACGCCAGTTCAATCCGTCCTGAAAAAACTGAACAAACCCGCCCAGAGTTTCCGGGGCCTGATCGACACCGTTCAATACAAAGAAAAAGTCAAAAAGGAAAAGGGTCATGCCAATCGCCCCGATCGGCACATAGCGGGCCGATACCTCACCCTTCAATATCCGATTACAGATCAGGGAACCCACGGCAATCCCGACGGAGAAGATCGTCAGGAAGGTCGTGACAACCATCTCATCGCCGCCGACAATCTCTTTCGCGATCGCGGGAAACTGTGCAATGAAAATGGCGCCCAACAGCCAGAACCAGGAGATGCCCAGGATCGACAGGAAGATGGCACGGTCCTGTTTCGCCTGACCCAGCACTTTCAAACTGGAGGCGAGAAAATTTCCAGTTAATGGTAGGTCGGGATTGGCGGCGTCTCTGGCCGGAATCGCGAAACTTGCAACCCAACCCAGTGTCGCCAACCCAACAACGGTGCAGGCGACAATGAACGGGCCGTTTTCATCCAGAATCAGGAGGGCACCCATGATTGTTCCGGCAAGGATGGCGATAAAGGTTCCCGCTTCGACAAGCGCATTCCCGCCGATCAACTCTCGCGGTGACAGTAATTCCGGCAGAATGCTGTATTTGGAGGGTCCGAAGAAGGACGACTGCGCACCCATGAAAAACAGCACAACCATCATGGTCGTGACATCGCCCATATGCAGACTATAGGCACCAAACCCCATGATCAGTATTTCTGCCAGCTTTATCCAGCGGATCATTCGGGGCTTGGAGAACTTGTCCGCCATTTCGCCCGCCAGCGCAGAAAACAGAAAGAACGGAAGAATAAAAATACCTGCGGCGAGTGTTATCAAAAGCGTACCGTTGAGGCCGTCCCGCTCTGCGATCTGAAAAATGATCAGAACACCCAGCGCGTTCTTGAATACATTGTCATTCAAGGCACCTAGGGCCTGGGTCAAAAACAGGGGCAAGAAACGTCTTGTCCCCAAAAGGGAAAATTGCGAGTCGGACATCCCGGGTCTCCTTACTCAATCATTTAATCTTGGAATTTTCCGGTCTTCAGGAATTGGAGCACCGATTTAATTGCGGTTGAATTGTCAGGCAGGTTTGAATGCAACGCCGGTACGCGCATGAATTCCGTCACGCCCGGCAAACTTGTTTCTGATACAAGGACCGTTCCATCATTATCGCCGGACAGGAACGGGTTAAATCCAATTTCCTTGCCGCGACCACCCGCAATGATACCTGTTGGAATGGCAGGGACGGGCAATGCCGAGACACTTTCCGGCGTCAGTTGCTGGCCTGATTTTCCGAAGACGACGCGATAGGCGGACCGACCCGCAAGGCGACAGGCAATGCCCGACCCCTGATTGGGCGGGGCAATCTGGATCATCCGCTCAATGGTGACCCCGCCGAATTGATAGCCGTATCGATCAAACAAAACGCGTGCGACCAGCCCCCCCATTGAGTGGGTTACGAAGCAGGCAGGCCCCGCGCCTTTCATGCGACGGATGGCCTGGGCGACACCATCGGCATGCGCTTCTATGGTATCAAACGTGCTGGGATATCGAATGATCGTTACGGAATAACCAGCACTTTCCAGCGCCGGTTTCAACCGGCGGAACACACCTGGCTGAGCCGCGATACCATGAACCAAAAAGATGTAAGGCATCTCTGTAGCGCCGGTGGCATTGGTGCCAGCGCATTCATCCAAACGCGCCAGCATCGCTGCAAGGGACCCCCAATCCCGACGAATATTCCGGGGATCCAGCAAACGATGGTGTTTCGTCAGAATGTTCTGCTGAACCTTCCAGCCATTCCGGAACGCCACATCGCGCCAGACCTGTTGACCGCCCATTGTTGGAAACGGCACCGTGATCATCAGGCGACCCCATCTCTACGCGCGGCGATACCGGCCAGAAAGTTCTGGATCAGAATTTCCGCCATGTCAGGTACGTCAAGTGCCGTGATGTTTGAAAGTTTGCCGACCTGGGCGAGCGTGGTGATCCCGTGCAAACTCGCCCAGAGAACCCGTGCGCAGTCCCGTCTTTCGTTCGACGCATCCTCAGGGAAAAGTGGCGCGATGCAGTTTTCCAGCAATGCCATCACCCGCTGGATCTTGAGCGAAAACCACTCGGGCGGTGCCTGTTCCTTGGCCAGTGAAAACTCAAAGACCATGCGCCAGAGGTCGGGATTGGAAGAAATAAAACTAAGGTAGATCCCGGCCAGTCTTTCCAGATCGGCCTCTGCATCGCCATTTGGGCTAAAACCGCTTAACTCATCAAACAAGGCATCGAGCGTACGCCCGGTCACATGAAGAAAAAGGTCATCCAGATTGTCGAAAAGATTATAAATTGTGCCCGGAGAATAGCCCATTGCATCAGCAACATTGCGTGCTGTAATCGCGCGAAAACCGTCGCGGGCCGCAATTTGCGCTGCCGCCGATACCGCCATTTCATACAATTCTTCACGCTTGTGGTCAGAACGCCGGGCCATATCAAACTCCATTAATTGAACATTGTTTATTTAATCTAGTTGTATGCGCGCCGGTAATCAAGATAAAAACTGAACAGTGTTCAATTAATGCAAGAAGCAATTGGCCTTACAGAGGCGCTGGCCACTTTAAAGATGTTCTGCGATAGCCTTTCCGGCCTCGACTGTATTGGCCTTGCCACCAAGATCACCGGTGCGCAGCTTTTCTTCAGAAAGCGTCTGCTCAACCGCGGTTACAATCGCTTCTGACGCCTCTTTATGGCCCAGATGATCGAGCATCATGGCCCCTGCCCAAATTTGTCCGACCGGGTTAGCGATGCCCTGACCAGCGATATCCGGTGCTGATCCGTGAACCGGTTCGAAAAGAGAGGGAAATTCCCCATCCGGGTTGATGTTACCAGAAGGGGCGATGCCAATGGTCCCAGTACAGGCGGGGCCCAGATCCGACAGAATATCGCCAAACAGATTGGAGGCGACGACAACATCAAACCAATCGGGGTGAAGCACAAAATTCGCGGTCAGAATATCGATATGATACTTGTCCCAACTGACATCCGGATAGGATTTTGCCATTTCCTCAACCCGCTCGTCCCAATACGGCATGGATATAGATATGCCGTTTGATTTTGTAGCAGACGTCAGGTGTTTTCGGGGTCTCGTTTGGGCCAGGTCAAACGCATAGCGCAGAATACGATCGACGCCCTGGCGGCTCATGACAGTCTCCTGGACGACCACTTCGCGATCGGTTCCTTCAAACATACGCCCACCGATGGACGAGTATTCACCCTCTGTGTTCTCACGAACAACATAGAAATCAATGTCACCCGGCTCACGTCCCGCCAGCGGCGACGGCACCCCCGGCATCAATCGAACAGGACGCAGGTTTACATATTGATCAAACACCCGCCTGAACTTTAGCAGCGATCCCCAAAGCGAGACGTGATCGGGAATTTCCTGCGGCCACCCGACCGCACCAAAATAGATCGCGTCGTGCGATCCGATCTGATCCTGCCAGTCATCGGGCATCATCTGGCCATGGGCCTTGTAGTAATCCCAGGACGCGAAATCGTAATGATCAAAATCCAGCCCCAGATCGAATTTCGCTGCGGCCTTCTCCAACACACGCAGACCTTCAGGCACGACTTCCTTGCCAATGCCATCCCCTGCGATTACCGCGATCCTGTATCTATTGCTGGCCATGATGCTTCCTGTCTTTGTGTTTCAACCCTGACCTATAAAGGGTATAGCCCACGGAACGGCACAAGACCGGAAGGGAACAGCAAAACAGTTCTGATCAGGGGTTCAAATTAGTCAGCCAGCGCTGCAACCTGGCGGCATTTGCGCCAAGATCACTTTTCCCGAGCTGAGATCGGGAATACAGCGCAATTGTTGAACTTTCACCGTCAAGTGCCACGAACCGCACATTGATCGTGTCCGGATAGCGCATCAATTTCGTGCGCTGAACATAACGCCGCATCATCGGGTCATCATCACCATCAACCCGTTCCAGATCAGATTCGCCCGAAACCATCACCTCAAATGCCTCGATCAGACGGTTAACCGGCACCGCGAAACGGGGTGCGCTGACATCGCTTTCCACCGTGCAAATGTCTTGCGGACAGGCCAAAGAATCATTCGGTGAACTACAACGGGTCAGAGTTTCAAACTCAACCGGTCCCAGATCGGCATCTCCGAAAGCGTTCCAGACCCGTTCCGGCCCAATTGCGAAAAAAGCAATCGCCGCCCCGACAAACAGAAGTAAGATCAGAACAATCACTTTCACTACCCTCATCCGGTCAGCCCCTCCCCTTCAAGACCTTCGCGTTCATCCAGCATGATGATTTTCAAGCGGGCTTTATGCGCCTCGTGAATATGGGCCCGCGCTGCCTCTTCCGCCAGTTTCGGATCATGGGCGGCCATCCCGTCCAGGATCGCTTTATGCTCTACAATAGAGGCGCTCTGCCGTTCTTGCAGTCCCAACGTCGTCCGCCCCAGTAACGCCATCGATGTCGCCAGTCCATCCAGCATGTCCAAAAGAAACCTGTTTCTGGCACCGCGATAGAGTGCACGGTGAAACTGTTTATTTAGTGCCGCCGCTTCTACCTGGTCAGATTTCGCACGTTCCTGGGCGTCCAGCATGTCGTAAAGCATGGCAATTTCCGCATCCGATGCGTGCCGCGCCGACAAACCTGCCGCCGTCCCTTCCAGCACTTCACGCATCAGATAGAGCTCCGTGACCGCCTGCGGTTCGAGCTGACGAACCACCATACCTTTATGCGGCCTGTGAACCAGAAGGCCGTCACTTTCCAAACGCCGCAGAGCCTCGCGCACCGGCGTTCGAGAGAGACCGAATTCATCCGCAACGGCGGCTTCACGCACCCTTTCGCCGGGACGGATTCCGCCCTCGACAATCCTGTTTCGGAGGGTGGCATAGGCCTGTTCCGCAGTGAGCGATGCTTTGGTCATATACCATCCATAGCATGAGTCTTGCCAAACAAACTCATTTATTGTATCCAATTGCATGCAATATGCAAATATCCAGACGAAGCAGTTCATGAAATGACAGAAAAACTGACGTTTGACGTCCTTGTCGCCGGTGGTGGGAACGCCGCCCTCTGCGCTGCGCTTGCGGCAACTAAAGGGGGCGCAAAAGTCCTTGTTGTCGAGGCCGCACCCAAGGCCTGGCGCGGCGGCAACACGCGCCACACGCGCAACATGCGGGTCGCGCATGATGAAGGGAACGGCATTCTGACCGGACCTTATCCAAAGGATGAATTCATGGATGACCTGATGCGGGTCACCAAGGGCAATACGGATTCTGACCTTGCCAACCTGACACTGGAAAAATCGAAGGAGCTTTGGGACTTTCTGTATGGCCAGGGAGTGCGGTTTCAACCCTCACTCGGCGGCACACTTTCTCTGGGACGGACAAATGCGTTTTTCCTTGGGGGTGGCCGTTCCATGCTGAACGCGCTTTATCGCGCCGCTGAAGATGCTGGTGTGACCATCCTGTATGATACAAGGCTGAACAGCCTCAAAATTGAGGACGGCTTTTTTGTTTCCGCTGAAATTGAAAGCCATTGGCAGGATGATGCAACGGAACCAGCCGTTAAACGTGAAATATCCGCCAGAAGTTTCGTGGCCGCCGCCGGGGGATTTGAGGCCAATATCGAATGGCTGAAAGAGGCCTGGGGCCCGGCTGCTGAGAACTTCCTCATTCGGGGCACGCCCTATAACAAAGGCCATGTCCTGCGCACCCTTCTGGACGCCGGTGTTCAGGCCGTGGGCGACCCAAAACAGTGCCACGCCGTTGCAATTGACGGGCGTGCACCAAAATTCGACGGCGGCATTGTGACCCGGCTGGACTGCGTCCCATTTGGTGTGGTGCTTAACACCAAGGGTGAGCGCTTCTACGACGAAGGCGAAGACTTCTGGCCGAAACGCTATGCAATCTGGGGACGGCTGGTCGCAGCCCAACCTGATCAAGTCGGCCATGTCATTATCGATTCCAAGGCAATCAATGATTTCATGCCCTCCGTTTTCCCACCCGAAAAGGCGGATACGCTGGATGAACTCGCAGGCAAAATCGGGCTGGATCCGGGTGCAATGAAAGCAACAATTGACACCTTCAACGGGGCTTGTCGCCCCGGTACATTCGATGCCTCCATCCACGATGATTGCCACACCGAAGGGCTGACACCCCCCAAGTCACACTGGGCAAGGCCAATAACGGAACCGCCCTTCTACGCCTATACTTTGCGCCCCGGCATCACCTTCACTTATCTGGGCGTCAAAGTGAACAGCGACGCCAGGATGGTCATGACGGATGGCACCGCCAGTGCAAACCTTTTTGCCGCCGGCGAAATCATGGCTGGCAATGTTCTGGGGGAAGGGTATCTGGCCGGAATCGGCATGACCATCGGATCTGTTTTTGGTCGCATCGCCGGAGAGGAGGCAGCCCGCTATGTCCGCAATTAACCTCGTTGATTTGGCCAGCCAGTCACAGGAAGAAGTCGCCAGGCAAATGGGCGTCTGCAATGCGTGTCGGTATTGCGAGGGGCTTTGTGCCGTCTTCCCGGCGATGGAGTTACGCAGAACCTTTGGCAGCGGCGATGTCGATTACCTCTCCAACCTGTGTCACAATTGCGGGGCCTGCTATTTCGATTGCCAGTATGCACCGTCCCATGAATTTGCGATTAACGTACCAGTCGCCATGGCGGAATTGCGGGAAGAAAGCTATGCCCGCTATGCCTGGCCGGGAGTCGCCGCCGGTCTGTTTCAGCGCAACGGTGTAAAGATGTCGGTCCTGTCCGCGCTTGCTGTCGCCCTCTTCATCATCGCGTTTGCCGCCTGGTCCGACCCGGAAGTCCTGTTTGCCGCCGATGCCAGTCCCGGCGCCTTTTACGCCATCATGCCCCATAACTGGATGGTGGCGATATTTGGATCGGTTTTCCTCTTCTCTATCCTTGCCTGCATCATGAGCATCCGGAATTTCTGGCGGGCGGGTGGCCCAACAGGTCCGCTCAGCATCGGGGACCTTTGGCAGTCGGTCATGGATGCAAGTCGGTTACGCTATCTGGATGGCGGCGGCATGGGCTGTATGACAGAGAGTGAGCGTCCCTCCGACAAGCGCCGCCTCTATCACCATTTCACATTCTATGGACTCATGCTGTGTCTTGCCTCAACCGCGTCCGGCACGCTCTTCCACTATGCATTCGACTGGATTGCCCCCTACCCGATCTGGTCACCAACCGTAATCATGGGGACACTTGGTGGCATTGGATTGATCATCGGGCCACTTGGGCTTTTAAAAGAACGCAAGAAAAAGGCACCCGCCTTGAAGTCCGAGTCTGACGGTGGAATGGGCCTGGCATTTCTGTGGATGCTGTTTGCGGTCAGCGTTACCGGGATGGGCCTGTTGATCCTTCGCGAAACATCGGTAATGAATATCTTATTGGCAATACACCTTGGAACGGTATTCGCGCTCTTCCTCGCCTTTCCATACGGCAAGTTCGTTCACGGCATCTATCGCTTCACAGCGCTCGTGCGCCACGCCCATGAACAAAGGCATCATCGCTAGACGGCGCATAAAAAATCAACTGAAACGGCGGCGCAGATAATCGGTTAAAACCTCCATGACCAGAACAATAGCAAAGATGACCAGAATGATTGTCATGGCGTTCTGATACTGAAACAAGTCAAAGGCAACTTTCAGTTCCTGTCCAATCCCGCCAGCCCCGACAAGGCCGAGGATAACCGAAGAACGAACCGCCATTTCCAGCGCAAAGAGCGATGCATTAATCATGCTGGGTGCGACGTCCGGCAATGTCGCGCCCGTAAAAATCGACAGTTTATTCGCACCGATGGCGGTCAGTGCCTGTTCGGGATCCTTGTCAGAATCCTCAATTGCCTCGGCAAAAAAGCGGCCACAGAAACCGATTGTATCCACAATGATCGTCAGGGTCCCGGCAACCGCCCCTAACCCAACGGCTGCAACGAATAGTAACGCCCAGACCAGATCCGGCACGGTTCGCAAAAGGGATACAAATGCCTTTACCAGATAGGCACCCGGACCAAGGGGCGAACTTCCCCGCGCGGCTAGCCAGCCAATCGGGATGCTGACGATAATGCCGATCGCAGCACCAACCAGGGCGATCTGAAACGTTTCAACAATCAGCCACGACACCCTGACCATAAAGGCCGTTTCCAGGTTTGGCGGCGTCATTCGATCCAGCAGGGATATCATGTTTGGCACGCCACGCGCGATCTGCTCTGGTGATGGCGCAACATCATTCATTGAGGTGACAATGACCGCGATCAGGATGACCCAGGCCATAAAGGTCAAAGGTGACCCCATTGTCAGACGCGGTGGCACAAGGAACTGACGTGTAGTCATCAGCGGAACGCCTCACTCAAAATATCTTCAGTAACATCAAGACTGGGGAGGTCATGGGTAAGCCTTCCCCCTTTCAGAACAATTAATCTGCTGGAAAAACTGACTGCATGTTCCATGTCGTGGGACGTGAACAGAAGCGTAATACCGTGGCGCTCACAAAGTTCATTAAACAGACCCATGACATCCTTGCCTGCGGCGGGATCCAAACTGGCGGCCGGCTCATCAGCGATCAGCAGCTGCGGTTTGCGGACCAGGGCGCGTGCAATTGCGACCCGCTGCTGTTGCCCGCCCGACAGGCTGTCGGCCCGCTGCAATGCCTTATCTGCGAGATTCACATCTTCCAATGCGGCCATGGCACGCTCCCGCCACTCAGCTTTCCCAAATTGATGGGTAAAGCCGCGCCAACTGCCCGGATCACCGAGCATGCCATGAATGACGTTGGAGAGGACAGAACGCCGCGCGACCAGACAGGGACGCTGCAACACAAACCCCGTTTGACGTCGTATGACGACGCGTTGCTGCGCGCTTGGTTTCGCCGCGAACTCTTCCCCGAAGACACGAACTGAACCGCCGCTATTCGGGTGCAGGCCGATCATGCATTTCAGCAGGGTCGACTTTCCAGATCCGTTGGCCCCGACAAGGGCGACGCGATCACCCCGGACTATTTCAAGATTCAGATGGCGCAGGATCGGTTGACCCGGCACATATGACTTTTCCAAACCCCGAACGACAATCACCCCTTCAACACTTGAAGGGGCAACCGCCTCTTTCAAATGCGGGGGTGGTGCCGCCGATAACTCACCGACGGCACCTGCCTGCTGCAACTTCAAGGATCAGTTGCCAACAAAGGCGTTAAAATCAACGCCGATGGTTTTATACATGGAGCGGACATAGTCATAATTCTTGTCCGTGATCGATGTCAGGAAGAATCCACCTTCATACTTCTTGTTATCTTCCCCCTTGATGACTTCGGCCATAAGCGCCTCACCATCATTCAGGAACGCGTCACGGACCTTTGCGATCGCCGCCGGGTCGGCTGTCTTGCTTGCAACAAGGATATCATTTGGCAGATCGCGACCACGGGCAACAACGGTGAAGGCAGTGTCCGGGAAAGCAGCACGGATGCGACGCAGATGCCCTTCATTCATCCCAACAGCGTGAACATCGCCACGGATCAAGGCCTCTACCGCCACATTCCGGGAAATGATCTGCGGTGAGTAATCAACGCCATAGGCCAGACCGAAATCAGCCAGCACCTGAGCCGGGCCAAGATGCTGGGACGTTGAACCGACAGAACCGAATGTTACCGTCTTGCCCTTGAGGTCAGAGAGCTGATCGATCTCGCCACCCGCCAGAACCACAATCTGCGCATAGTAGTTCGGACGCTGCCAGGCGACGACGATATCGGGGTCATTCAACTCTTTCATGACCACATATTCGGCTGGACCTGTGAGCACCAGATCAACCTGACCCGATTTCATGGCCTCAACAGCCGCTGTTCTGGAGCTGACTGGGAACAGGTCGATTTCAAGACCTGTGGATTTCTCAAGCGCTGACTCGAAGGGGCCAAACTCCTGTTGCAGAGTTTCAAGACCTTCGATATCGGTAACGGCCATTTTGAGAGAATCAGCCAACGCAGGTGTCGCAACAGCCAAGACAGCGGCAGCGATCGCCGAGCGGATGACCGCAGGGCGAAAAGCAGAAGCACCAAACATTCAAACCTCCTGATGGAATGGAAAACAAAGACGACGTAAATTCGAGGGCGCAAATGTAGCGGTGCTGAATGACACAAAGATGACAGTAAAAATGAAACAAATATGACATTGAAAGAGACTATCTTCAGGCTCGTTCATTACAGGAGAGTTTAATGCAGGTTACAGTCAGCGGCGGTCGTGTTGTTAAAAATAACGCAGTGCTGGAAATTCCATTGTCGTTCGAAGACGGTATTCTCGTCGACGAGACCAGCCCGGCTGCCCGGGAAATAAATGCGTCCGGTTTGCTGGTCTTACCGGGGATTGTCGACGTGCATGGAGATGGTTTTGAACGGCAGGTTCAACCACGCCCAAAGGTCACCTTCCCGATTGACCTGGCCCTGCGTGAAACCGACCGTCAAATGGTATCCAATGGTATCACGACCGCTTTTCACGGTTTAACCGTTTCCTGGGAACCCGGCCTGCGCAGTTTTGAAAACGGGCAGGTCTTTGTTGAGCAACTTCGATCCACCCGTTCACAACTCTCCTGTGACACGAAATTACACATTCGTTGGGAAACATTTGCTCTCGATGTCGTTGACAGGGTTCTGTCCTGGATTCCCGAAGAGGAAGACCCCGTCTTTGCCTTCAACGATCACACAACGGGTTTTATGCTGGGCTCTTCCATGGCGTCAAAGATCGCCACGATGGCATCAAGGTCCGGGATGACTGAAGATGAGTTCAAGGGTCTGATGTCCGAAATCTGGAACAGGCGGGACGATGTCCCGGCGGAAATTGATCGCGCTGCGGGCATTGCTAGCAAACATGGGGCGGTTCTGTTTGCCCATGACGAGAGAACCCCTGAAGAACGTTTACGCTTCCGGGAACTGGGGGCGGTGACGTCCGAGTTTCCGATGACGGAAGAAACAGCTCAAACCGCGCGCGATGCCGGTGAACATACGATACTAGGGGCACCGAATGTTGTGCGCGGAGGGAGCCATACCGGCGCCATGAGTGCCGCCCCTGCCGCCGCAAAGGGTCTGTGTTCCGTTCTGGCGTCCGATTACTACTACCCAGCCCCCCTGCACGCCGCCTTTATTCTGGCGAATTCCGGTCAGATGACCCTGCCACAAGCCTGGGCATTGGTCTCAAAGAACGCGGCAGAATCCGTCAACCTCAATGACAGGGGAACACTGGACGCCGGGAAACGCGCCGACTTTATTCTGGTCGATGACAGCGATGCGGCGTCACCCAGGCTTGTTGCCTGTTTCGTCGCCGGCAAGAAGGTTTATGATTGCCGGAACTAAAACACGTCACTCCGGTGCGTCGACCTCCTGCGTCGGGAAGTCAGCGGGCGAAATGATCTCTATCAACTCAAGATCCTCGGAATGGCGCACCTCGCGATGGCGGATGCCCGGCGGCTGCAGAACGCTGGACCCTTCCCGCATGATGACTTCGCCTTGGCCTTCATACTCGAACACGACCCATCCTTTCAGGATATAGGTCATCTGAAAGTCCAGATCATGGGTGTGCCAGATCGCCTCGGATTCCTTGCCCGGAACGGCCCGGATAACATGCGCCCCAAACTTGCCGCCCGTCGCGGCCTTGATACCGAGATCCCGGTATTCAAAGAAATCCCGCAACCCCTGTGTTTCAAAAGGGGCTTGATCCACATGGGAGACGGCAAACGCCTGCCCTTTCCACATTTGTGATGCCATCGTATTTCCCTGTCCTTTTTGACCCTATGTTGAAATGGTACTGAATGGCCTGCAGAGCGTCCAGTACCCCTCCGTCGGGCATTGGCGATTTTATCGATATATGTACATAAAAATCGATTTTATTGATTATACAGCCTGTGCTAGTGTGACGTCAGAATGAAACAGAGATCGTGGACATGACATAATGCAGAACCTAACCCGTCTTTTTGCCTTTGGTATTGGGATCTTGATGTTCGGCCCCGCACAGGCCGCCGACCTTTAGATCACAGACACCCATATCCATTACAGTCATGATGCCTGGGATGTATATCCCCCGGCCGAAGCGGTTGGATTGTTGCGCAGCGCCAATGTCCGCAAAGCCTTTGTCAGTTCTTCCAGCGATGACGGGACGCAGTTGCTCTATAAGGAAGCGCCGGATCTGATCGTTCCCGTCTTGCGGCCCTATCGCAAGCGCGGCGAAATCGGCACCTGGATTGACGATGAAACGGTGATTGATCTGCTGCGGGAAAAACTGTCGAAGAATACCTATGCCGGGATTGGAGAGTTTCATGCCTTTGGAGATGACGTAAAGAAACCGGTCATGCAGGCGGTGATTTCCTTCGCGTCTGAATATGACATTTTCCTCCACGCCCATTCTGACGCAGAGGCAGTTGACCTGATCTTTGAAAGCGATCCAGATGCAGTTGTGCTATGGGCCCATTCAGGATTTGCGTCCCCCCGCGAGGTTCGCGGGATGCTTGAGAAACATGACAATCTCTGGGCGGATCTGGCCTTCAGATCCGATCAGGCCACGAATGGCCAGGTTGACCCACAATGGCGTCAGCTGTTTACGGATTTTCCAGATCGCTTTATGGTGGGAACTGATACTTTCGCACCAGAACGCTGGTCTTTTGTAGGGCCGCATGCGAATTACAGTCGCGAATGGATCCAAACCCTGCCGGAACCGCTGGCGAGCAATATTGCGTATCGTAACGCCGAACTACTACTCGAAGCAAAACGCCGATGACAAAAAACTTCGCCATCTTTTTAGGAACCGCATTGTCTCTTGCTGTCGCAACAACTGCGTCTTCTGCTGCCTCTCTCTGCGATGACGGGTCGGCGCTGACCTTCGCCAAGGACGGCATCACACTGAAGGCTGCAACCGAGCCGGCCAAGGTCAGGGTGTCGGAACCATTCAGCCTGAAAGTGGAAATTTGCGATGGACCCGACGGGTTCGTTGTCCAGCGCATCGATGCAACGATGCCGGCCCATGGGCATGGTATGAACTACTCGCCCGAACTGAGTGTGACGGGCGATGGCACCTATGCGTCGGATAATATGGTCTTTCACATGCCAGGGCGGTGGCAGTTTATGGTGGATGTCGGCAAGGGCACCGAGTCCGAGCGCCTTATGGCGGACTACACCCTGACCCCTTGAAGAAAAAACCGACATAATCCGGCTTTGCGCGGGTTTCCTGTTAACCCTCATACTGCCCCTCGGACTGGGGCAGACGGCCTTCGCGGGCGAGCCGGATTTCTCAGAAGACATTCGCGCGGTCATTCTGTCCCACGGGCCATGGGACGGCGTGCCAAAACCCGATGCCTCCAACCGGTTCTCAGGCAACCAAGACGCGATAGGTTTTGGCGAGTATCTCTTTCAAGAGACCGCCCTGTCCGTTGATGGATCGGTTTCCTGCGCGTCGTGCCATTTTGCAGATCACGGTTTCACCGACGGGCGGGTCACCGCCATCGGGCTGGACACGGTGGACCGAAACACTTTGGCGATCGTCAATCAATCCTGGAACCGCTGGTTCGGTTGGGACGGACAATCGGACACCTTATGGGCGCAGAGCATTCACCCGATCCTGAACCCGCAGGAAATGGGGGCCAGCGCGGATCTGGTGAAAGACCGAATACTGTCTGATCCCCTATTGCGGAACCAATATACCAAACTGGTCGGCCTTGATCCATCCGAACAGCCCGCGAAAGACGTCCTGGTAACTACCGGTAAAGCCCTGGCGGCGTTTCAGGGGACTCTTACAACGCCAAGAACAGCGTTTGACGATTTTAGGGATGCGCTGGAACGCGACGACAAACCAGCGATGGCGCAATACCCCCTTGCGGCAAAACGAGGTCTCTTGATCTTTGCCGGAAAGGGGAAGTGTTCGGTCTGCCACTTCGGCCCAAACTTTATAAATGGGGAGTTTGACAATGTCGCTGTTCCCCATTTTCGAGATGACAAGACCGTTGACCCGGGGCGCTTTGGTGGCATACAGGCCTTCTTCAAAAGTGATCTGAACCGGGCGGGCCCCTATAGCGACGAACCGGCCGAAGAAGCGAAACAGGCACCAACACTATGTAAAACTGAACCCTGCCAATTGGGGGGAATTCAAGGTGCCGTCACTGCGTAATGTCGGCAATACAGGTCCCTATATGCACAATGGATCAGTGACCGGTCTGCGTAATGTGGTGCGGCACTACTCAGAATTGGACGTGTCCAGATTACATATCGAAACAGAATCTCTGCTGCAGCCATTGGCGTTGAGCGACACCGACATCGATGACCTCGTCGCATTTCTGATGACACTCAGTAATCCAGAATAAGTCAGTCTGACGGATCAGCTGTCCAGCCTCTGCCACGCGCCAATTGTTTGAATTCCACAAGGGGAAGAGGTTTCGAATAGAGATAACCCTGAAGCAGATCGCAATTCCTGTGCTTCAGGAAGTCACGCTGCGCCTCTGTTTCAACGCCTTCACCGACAACGCGCAGATCCAAAGCGTGGGCCATCGCGATAATCGCGTCGGCCAGCACGCTATCTGGGCTGTCCTGATCGATATCCTGCACAAACATCTTATCGATCTTGAGCGTATCAAACGAGAATTTCTTCAAGTAACTGAGTGAGGAATAGCCAGTCCCGAAATCGTCAATGGATATATGCACGCCGAGCTCAATCAGGGCATTCAGAACACTGATGTTTTCGGGTATATCACCCAGGATAACTGTTTCGGTAATTTCAAGTTCCAGGGCGGATGGCGGAAGTCCAGTTTCCACCAGCGTCTCCTGGATCACATCGACCAGTCGCGGATGTTTCACCGTAAACTGACGGGCCGAGACGTTGACCGCCACAAATAGATCCAGTCCCAGCGCCGCACGTAGATCGACCAGATCACGACAGGCGGTTCTGGCGATCCATTGCCCAATCATGCCAATAACACCTGATTCCTCAGCTAGTGGAATAAATTGATCAGGGGGGATCAACCCGAGTGTCGGATGCTGCCACCGGAGAAGCGCCTCAACCCCGACCAGTTGACCGTCACTGGCGCGAACGACGGGTTGGTAGAAGAGTTCCAGTTCCTGGCGGCCAAGAGCCTTGCGTAATTGATGTTCGAGCAACAGATGCTCTCTGGCGATGCCATCCAGTTCCGGCGCAAAGAAATGAAAATTATTTTTGCCCTTGGCCTTCGATCGATACATGGCCGCATCTGCATTACGCATAAGTGAAGCCGCCGTATCGCCATCGCCCGGAAACAGGCTGATGCCGATGCTGGCGGTTACGACAACCTCATGTTCACCAAGCGTGAAAGGCCGCGCACAACGATCGAGTACCTTTTGTGCGACGATTTCACAGGGACTGGCATTCTTTAGATCAGACAGAATAATCAGGAACTCGTCGCCGCCCAGCCGCGCAACGGTATCAGTTTCCCGGACGCAGTATTTCAGATGTTCACCGGCCCGCTGTAAGAGTTCGTCACCTTCCGCATGTCCAAGCGTGTCGTTGATCCGCTTAAAATTATCGAGATCGACAAACATCAGGGCGACCATGGTTTGCTCCCGTCTGGCACGGGAAATCGCCTGCCCCAGTCTGTCCATCGCCAGACCGCGATTAGGAAGCCCGGTCAAAATGTCAAAATTCGCCTGCCGGAGGAGATTGGCCTCGTATCTCTTCCGCTCACTGTTATCCATCATGACATGAAAAACCTGGGACGGATCACCTGCACTGTCCGCAATTGCGACAGACGATAGCAGGGCGTCGAGTTTTTCGCCGCTTCGTTTAACAAGACGACAGGCGGTCTCTGGTGCGATTGGATCTTCCAGATCAAGCGCCCGCCCATATTCCGGATCGGGGTTCAAACTGGCATCGGGATTATCGAGAACGATAAACTGATCAATCGGAAACCCGAGAACTTCAAGCTTCGAATACCCAAGGGTCATCAGCCAAAAATCGCTGACGCTCGTAATAACACCATCGGGTGTTGTGGAGCACGCCATTACCGGGCTCTTGTTATACAACAACCGATAACGTTCCTCGCTCTCCTTTAATTCCTCTTCGATCGCCACTTGTTCCGTGACATCGCGCGCGGTCCCCCTTACGCCCGAAAACGCGCCTGTCTCGGGATCGTAAACAGGCACCGCACTAATCAGATGCAAACGCTGAAACCCACGGGAATCCTCTATGAGATATCGAACGTTCCGGAACGGTCTCTTCCAATCGATCCGGATCTGCTTGGAGTGCTCGTCAACAAAGACGCCCAGATCAATCAAACGACGGGATTTAAGTTCAAGCGGATGATACCCCAACGTGTCAAACACCCGCTGAGACACAAAATTAAGAGCAAATCTGTCATCCGTTTCCCAAATCCAGTCGGATACCAAACGGGCAATGTCATGGAACCGCCGCGCGGTTTCCGACTGAAGGGTACCCGCCCCTGCATCCGCTAACTTGATCGGGTCCGGTGCCTCGGCGCCATTATCTTTGCCAAATTTAATCAACGGCATCGGATACACCTGTCACATCCCGAACCGCTGAAAGATAGTCGGCACCCTGTTGCCAGCGACGCAGGACCTTGCCAGCGCCATCGAGACCAATGCGATGAAACAGCTCGGTCATCAAACGAACCTCGCGTTTCAGCATCTTTCGGGACATGGCGCGAGACCGGCGCGTCAGCGCAAAGAGCCGTATGAAATCCGCTTCAATCATACCGATAGCCCGACAGGCGATCGCCAATCCTTCTCCGCCTTGTTCGTAAATCAACCGGCGGGACAAAGTCTCAGTGAGGCTTGCCATCCTAGCAAATACAGAGACAAACAGGGAAACGAGACCATCTTCGAGAAGCGCAATGAGCAAATCCGGCGTCAACCGGCCCTGCTGCTCCAGCGTGTCGATCAACTCCTTCTTACGGTCCGGGCGCTCTTCATCCCAATGCGCAAGGTCGGAGAGGGTTTCCCGGGTTGCAGCCTCCATAAGGCGGTCCAGTTCAGCCGCATCAATTTCATATTTCTCGACAATATGCGTGCGCAGTGCAGCAGAAACCCAAAGCCAAAGACGTTTGGCCAGATCCTCCGGCAAATCAGACCGGTTAACCAATGGCTCTTGGAAAGAATTTACCCGTTTCGATTCCTCAACCAGGAATTCAAGCACCTGTCTGGACAAGCGGGCATTTTTATTTTCAAGCAGGCTCTTGATCACGCGCTCTTCGCCGGTGGCAACCAGCGCTTCAGAGACGCTCTCACTCACCGTCTCCCGCGTGGAAATGGTCAGGGAATGTTCAAGGGTCCGGTGGTGAACAATCTCGATCAGTTCGTGATCTTCGAGCAGATTGCTCTTGAGCAGAATCGGATAAGCAATTTCAATTTCGTCATTGGCGAAGGCGATGAAGAGATCGCGCGGTGCATCATCAACATCTGCAAGATGACGGGCAATTTTGCGACGCAAAGGCACTTCCATGTCTCTCACCAGAGACTGGAGGATGTCGAACATCATCGCGCGCTCGACGTCGCTCAATGCGCCTTCGTCCAAAAACAGGTCAGTGACAACCTCTGCGAGGTGCACTCTGCCTTGGACCGATTTCCGGCGCGCGATTGCGAACAGTTCATCAACTGTCAAAGACACCAGGTTCACCCAAGTACTCGAATTTGCCAGGCAAGCATACCTGCCCCTATTCCTCCCCAGCACATGTAATACAATAGTATACTGATATAATACAGCCGTTAAATCTGTGAAGGAATTGCGACAATCAAACCATATACTGGATTTGGATAACTATTATTTGTATTAATGTAAGTATATTTTTCGTTATAGTAGTTTTTCAGAGCAATTTTGATCTACTCATCCGCCACATCTGCAAAAAACAGCAAAAAAAAACACATTCTTACTTGCGATACCAATTGCGGGTCCCGCGGCCGTCTGCACGGCGAGTCGCTTTTCTTAGGGTAGCTTCGGCCGTTCGATTGTCGCGTTTTGCCGATAACCGCTTTTCCTCTGATTTCGCCAGATTCCGTCGATCTTGCGCAGCGCCGATCACGCCGTCCTTTGTCGTCCCAATGCCAAGGCCCGTTCGCCGACCCTGTTGGTTTATCCGGGACTGAAAGGCGACAGAATCCTTTTCATCTTCTGCATTCCTCAAGCCTGAACGGGTCTCGCTTACGTCTGTGGCAGCAATCGTGCGCGTCGTGCCAACAGGTGTGAAAACCATCCCTTCGAGGAAGCCCTCACCTCGGAAGCCGACATCGCCGTTTTGCGCAAACGCCATTGATACACTGACGCCGTAGAAAACACAGATGCCCGTCAGGAGACGCAAAAATTGTCGTCGCATGTTGCCGTTGAAACTAGGGTGTACCGGATAAACACGCATAGGGAACATACCCAAGGACTTAATTCGACTTATCCTGCATTCTACCGCATCCAGTTTCAAAAAAAATGAAACTTTCAAATCGGATATTTTTCTTAATTTTTTCAGAAGCTTATTAACTTGTTTCACGAGATACCAGGCGCATGCCATCATCCAATCGCGCAGATTCCACGGTGAAAATCGATCAAATGGTTGATGAATTCTTAAAGACCCTCCAAACTCTTGACAGAATTTGACAACATAAGACGCAGACAGAAAACTTTTGCTGAACAGGGAAAGTAATGTAACCGGACCACAAGAAACAAAACGGGCGGTTGCATGGGAGAAAAAAATTGAAATCAGTCGGAGGTATTATCCTTCAACGACTAGGTTTGGGTTTACTAACCCTTTTCGTGGTCTCGGTTGTTATTTTTGCAGCCGTAAACATGCTTCCAGGTGATTTTGCCGAAGCGATCCTTGGACAAGGTGCAACGCCAGAGGCTGTTGCCGCCATTCGTGAAGATCTCGGTCTCAACAAGACACCGGTTATTCGATATTTCGACTGGTTCACGGGTGTTCTCCAGGGTGATTTCGGGACCAGTTTTGCCCAAGCCAACTTCTCTGCATTTGTCGGATCAGACACGGGGCGCGGCGGTATTGGATCGGTCGCGGCCCAATTAGCGCCACGCTTTCAGAACACATTGTTCCTGGCTCTGGTTTCCGCGGCCATCGCGGTTCCGGTCTCACTGATCCTGGGTGTGCTCGCAGCGCTTTATCGCAACTCCATCTTCGACCGCGGCATCAACATCACCACGCTGACATCGATCTCCAGCCCGGAATTCTTCCTGGCTTATGTCTTGATCCTGTTCCTTGCCTCGCTCAATCCAATCCTGCCATCGCTCTCAAACATCTATCCTGAGATGTCATTCGGCGAGCGCCTGGAAAAAACACTGCTGCCGGCCCTTACACTGACGCTTGTTGTAACCGCCCATATGATGCGCATGACACGGGCAGCCATTATCAACCTGATGGCCTCACCCTATATTGAAATGGCGCGCCTAAAGGGCGTCAGTCCACTGCGGGTCGTAGTGCGCCATGCGCTGCCGAATGCCCTGGCACCCATCATCAACGTGATTGCGCTCAACCTTGCCTATCTCGTCACTGGCGTTGTGGTGGTTGAAGTGGTGTTTGTGTATCCCGGTATCGGACAGCTCTTTGTCGACAGTGTGAAAATCAGGGACATTCCCCTTGTTCAGGCATGCTGCCTGATCTTCGCCTCGGCCTATATCCTGTTGAACCTGACAGCAGATATCATGTCGATCCTCTCCAACCCGCGTTTGCGGCATCCGAAGTAAGGGGGAGAAGACAGATGGTATTTCTGACCTGGGCGGTTCAAGGTTTCATTCTCTTCACGTTGATCGCTTTCCTGTTTCGCCTCCTTGGTCGAACGGTTGGCACCGATGCATCCCGCAAGCTTTTCCGGCAGATGCCGTTAACGGCCGCCTTTGGGATCTTCATGATCCTTGTCTATGTGTTTGTAGCGGTCTTTGCCGATCTGATTGCCCCGTATGGACAGGAAGAGGTTCTGGGTGCGGCGAACATTTTGCCCGGCGGTGATGAAGCAACCGGCGGCAACCCGGCCTATCCATTGGGCACGGATCAAATCGGTCGCGACATTCTTTCCCGGTTGATTTACGGCGCACAAAACACTGTGGGCATCGCCTTTGCCACAACCTGTCTGGCGTTTCTGATCGGGGCCAGCTTCGGTTTCCTGGCGGCCACCATGCAGGGCTGGACCGACCAGTTGCTGTCGCGCATTGTCGATGTCCTGATGGCCATCCCACAATTGATCTTCGCCCTCCTGCTGATGACAATCGCGTCGGCCTGGGCCGGATCTGAAAAATGGCTGCTCACCGTCTATATGATCGTGATCATCGCCTTTCTCGACAGTACCCGCGTGTTTCGTCTGGCCCGTGCGGTCGGCCTCAACATCGTTGTGATGGATTACATCGAAGCGGCGAAACTGCGTGGGGAAAGCTTCCCCTACCTTATTTTCCGCGAGATCCTGCCCAACGCGGTTGCGCCACTCCTCGCCGAATTCGGTCTAAGGTTCTGCTTCGTCTTCCTGACGATTGCTGCTCTCTCATTCCTCGGCATCGGGATTCAGCCTCCGCTGGCGGATTGGGGCACCATGGTGAAAGACCTCGCGCAGTTCATTAACTTTGCTGCATTCAGCCCGCTTACCGCAGCGCTGCCGATCATGGCAGCTGGTGCAATTGCATTGCTGACCGTGGCTGTGAACTTTGTTGTCGACTGGATGTTGCACCGGTCCTCCGGGTTGAAGGAATAGAGCGATGACAGATGCATCCCCCCTCGTCAAAATCCGTGGCCTGAAGATTGAAGGCCGGTCCGACGAAACCTGGACACAGATTGTCAATGGCATCGACCTGGACTTGAACCGTGGTGAGGTTCTGGGCCTCATTGGTGAATCCGGTGCTGGCAAATCGACCATCGGTCTTGCCTCTATGGGTTTTACCCGGGATGGCTGCAGAATATCTGGCGGTACAGTTGAGTTTGACGGTATTGACCTGGTGTCTGCTTCGCTGACAGACAAACGGGACCTCCTGGGAAGACGGATCGCCTATGTCGCGCAATCTGCAGCGGCCAGTTTTAATCCAGCCCACAAGATCATTGATCAGCACACCGAAGCACCCGTTCAGCACAAGGTATATAGCCGTTCGGACAGTGAAGCGGACGCAATCGAACTATACCGGCGTCTGCGCTTGCCAAACCCGGATGAGATCGGATTTCGCTATCCCCATCAGGTGTCGGGCGGACAGTTGCAGCGCGCAATGACCGCAATGGCCATGTCGTGTCGTCCCGATCTGATCATCTTCGACGAACCGACAACGGCATTGGACGTGACCACGCAGATTGAGGTGCTGGCCGCTGTTCGCGATATTGTCGAACAGTTTAACACTGCAGCAATCTATATCACCCATGACCTGGCGGTGGTCGCCCAGATGGCGGACAAGATCAAAGTCCTGCTGAAGGGCGATGAGGTTGAGGAAGCGGACACCAGGACCATGCTGTCTTCGCCGACGCAAGAGTATACAAAGTCACTCTGGGCAGTGCGCAGTTTCCAACGCCCGCAAAAACCATTGGCCCCGGCCAGTGAAACCCCTGTCGTCAGCATCAAAAATGTGACCGCTGCCTATGGAGAGGTGACAGTCCTGCGCGATGTCAGTTTTGACATTCATGCAGGCCGCACGGTGGCGGTTGTGGGTGAGTCCGGTTCGGGCAAATCAACGACGGCACGCTGCATAACCGGACTTCTGCCACCCCGCAAGGGATCGATTGAGTTTGACGGGAAACCGCTTCCTCCCAGTTACAAGTCCCGGACCAAGGACCAGTTGCGCCAGGCCCAAATGATTTATCAGATGGCCGATACGGCGTTGAATCCACGCCTCAAAATTGGCGACATCATTGGTCGCCCGGTGGAATTCTATATGGGACTGACGGGCGGTGAAAAACGGCGCCGGGTTGAAGAGCTGCTGGACCAGATCGAACTGGAGCCGTCGACCTATTACGACCGGCTGCCATCCGAACTGTCTGGTGGTCAGAAGCAGCGTATCGGCATTGCCAGGGCCCTTGCGGCAGAACCCAAATTTATCATTTGTGACGAGGTTACCTCTGCGCTCGACCAGCTGGTCGCCGAGGGGATCCTGCGTTTGCTTGCCAATCTGCAGGATAATCTGAACCTCGCCTACATGTTCATTACCCATGATCTCGCAACTGTGAAATCAATTGCCGATGAAGTCGTGGTAATGAAAGAGGGTGTTGTGGTGGAGTCCGGTCCAAAGGACCAGATGTTCGAACCACCCCATCACGCTTATACAGACCTTTTGCTCAGTTCCGTTCCAGAAATGGATCCTGACTGGCTTACCAACCTGCTGGATGAACGGGGGGTCGATAATATCGGCGATGCCGCAACAGCAAAAATGTCTTGAATTTCAAGATCCAAAACAAGCCGGAATAACCGGCCTGAAGAACAGTAGAACAAGGAGACTAAAATGGCCTATCAATTCAACAGACGCGGTGTCCTGAAAGCGGGTGCTGCCGGTATTGCTGCGACGGCACTGGGAACCTTCCCGGCACTCGCCGCACCGAAAAAAGGCGGACGCCTGCGCATCGGCATGGCCGGCGCCAACACCTCTGACAGCTGGGATGGCAGAACCCATTCCGACAGCTTCATGATCACCTGCGGTCACGGCGGTGTTTTCGACTGTCTGACGGAAATCGCAGCCGACGGCACGCTCAAAGGTGAGTTGGCAGAGAGCTGGGAAGCCTCACCGGATGCGAAGACCTGGACCTTCAACCTGCGTCAGGGCGTTACCTTCCACAACGGCAAGGCATTCGGTGCCGATGACGTTATCGCCTCGCTGCAGATGCATACAGCCGAAGGCGCAAAGTCCGCTGCGAAACCGATCGTATCTGCAATCTCTGAAATGAAGAAAATCACGGACCATCAGGTTCAGATGACACTGGCGGCCGGCAACGCCGACTTCCCGTTCCTGCTGTCGGATTATCACATTCTGATGTACCCGGCTGGTCAGATCGACGAAGCAATCGCGAAAGGTATCGGTACCGGCCTTTACGAAGTTGTCAGCTTTGACCCAGGTGTCCGGTTTGTCGGTAAGCGTACCGCCAGCCACTATAAGGGTGACAGCGCAGGCTTCTTTGACGAGATCGAAGTTATCGCCATCAACGACGCATCGGCCCGTACCAATGCGTTGATGACCGGCCAGGTCGACGTTATTAACCGCGTTGACTTCAAGACCGAAAAACTCATCAAGCTGAACCCGAATGTTGAGATCTTCGAAGTAACAGGTAACCAGCATTACACCTTCCCGATGCTGACAAATGTTGCACCTTTCGACGACATCAATGTTCGTAAGGCGCTACGCTTCTCCATTAACCGTCAGGAAATGGTCGACAAGATTCTGCTGGGTCATGGCGCGGTCGCCAATGATCATCCGATCGGACCTGCGAACCAGTATTTCGCATCCGACCTGCCGCAGAATTCCTATGATCTGGACAAGGCGAAGTTCCACCTCAAAGAAGCAGGGCTTTCCAGCCTTGATCTCGACCTGTCCGCCGCCAATGCGGCTTTCGCGGGCGCGATCGACGCAGCACAGCTGTATCAGGCCTCTGCCAAGGGTGCAGGCATCAACATCAACGTCGTTCAGGAACCGGATGACGGTTACTGGTCTAACGTCTGGCTGAAGAAGGCCTGGTGTGCCTGTTACTGGTCAGGCCGTGCGACGGAAGACTGGATGTTCTCCACCGCCTATGAAACCGGTGTTCCATGGAACGACAACTTCTGGGCAAATGACCGCTTCCAGTCCCTGCTGCTGGAAGCCCGTGCAGAGCTCGACAGCAACAAGCGCCGTGACATGTACACGGAAATGCAGATGCTGATGTCAACTGAAGGCGGCACCATCGTACCGATGTATGCAAACTACGTTGATGCGCACAGCACCAAGGTCAAGTTTGGCGAGCAGATCGGCAACAACTTCCAGCTCGACGGCTCCCGCCTGATCGAACGCTGGTGGATGGCCTAAGGCGAAACTGCGTTACATACGTGACAGAAACGGGCGCCAAATCGGCGCCCGTTTTTTTTGACTTCACAGCACCGAAAAAAACCGGGCTTGACGGCTCAACGTCCTCTGAATTCAGGATCGCGTTTTTCCATGAAGGCTTTACGGCCTTCCTTGTAATCCTCGCTCGCGAAACAGGCCTTCACCAACTCATCGCAGAGGGCCATATCGCGTTCCTCTTCAGGTTTGAAGACCTGATTTGAGATCAATTTCATCGCCTTTACGGTCAGAGGCGCGTTGGCAGAAATCTTGCCGGCATAGTCCTGGACAAATTCTGCCAGTGCATCTTCCGCAACCACCTGCTGGACAAAGCCGATCCGGAACGCGTCATCCGCATCAATTCGTCGGGCCGTGAACATCAGGTCCTTCGCGGCGGCAGGCCCAATCTGATCGATCAAACGCTTGATAGCCGGGTATGGATAGCCAAGCGCCAATCGTGCAGCGGGCATGGCAAATTTTGACTTGTCAGAGCAAAACCGGAAGTCGCAAACAACGGCGAGATTGAGGCCACCGCCAATGCAATACCCATTGATCATCGCAATTGTGGGCACCGACAGGTTTTGAATGCGTTCATACACAACGGTGATCCGTTCGTTGTAATGGCGAACCGCCTCTTCTGACCCGCGCTCCTTATCAAATTTTGAAATATCCGCACCGGACACAAAGGATTTGCCACCGGCACCGGACAAGACAACAACGCGGATGTCGTCGTCCTGCTCAAAGGCATCCAGAATTTCGTCCGTGGCATCCCACATCTCCAGCGAAACCGCGTTATGCTTTTCTGGATTGTTAAAAATGATATGTCCGATCCGACCTTCTTTGCGGCCGATCATCTTGTCTGTCTTCAGGTTCATGTCATTGCCTTCGGATGTAAAAGTTATCACTACAGAATATTGCTGCCGCGTAAACGCTCGACCTCGTCTGCGTCAATACCAAGTTCGAGGAGAATTTCTTCGGTATGTTCACCGCGTTCGGGTGGGGCCTGGACGATTTCACTTGGCGTCCGCGTTAGGGTGACCGGCTGCCCAACCAAGTGGGTATCCCCAAAGGGGACAGTCGGTGCCGGTGTCGCAATGCCCAGATGTTGAACCTGTGGATCCTCGAAAACCTGATCAATACGGTTGATCTCACCGCAGGGCACGCCTTTCCCGGTCAGAATTTCCACCCACTCAACGCTGCTCCGGGTTTTGGTGATGGCTTCGATTTCAGCGTTCAACTGATCACGATTGGCAAGCCGCGCGGCATTATCCTTGTAATCCTCATTTTCAATCCAGTCCGGACGGTCGATGCCGTTGGCAAAGCGCTGCCATGTTGTTTCACCAGCCACCGCGATATTGATCGATCCGTCGCTGGTTTTGAAAACACCGGTTGGTATGGATGTCGGATGATTGTTGCCAGCCTGGCCCGGCACTTTTCCTTCGGCCAACCAGCGCGCTGCCTGGAAGTCGAGCATGAAAATCTGGGACTGGAGAAGTGACGTATGAAGCCACTGGCCCTGGCCCGATTTCTGCCGCTCAACCAGCGCGACCATAATGCCATAGGCGCAGAAGATCCCGGTTGTTAAATCCGCGATCGGTATTCCAACCCGCATGGGCCCCCGGCCAGGCTCACCGGTGATCGACATCAATCCGCCCATCCCCTGTGCAATCTGGTCAA
This sequence comes from Alphaproteobacteria bacterium, assembly GCA_963691885.1. Taxonomy (GTDB): domain Bacteria; phylum Pseudomonadota; class Alphaproteobacteria; order UBA8366; family Aestuariispiraceae. The sequence continues at coordinate 2,437,447 of OY829843.1, read as the reverse complement.
AACCCGGCCTTTTGGCATAAGGGCCATCCTGCCCAAAGCCCGAGATGCTGGCCATAATGATCCCCGGGTTGATTTCTTTGAGGACGTCGTAGCCAATCCCGAGGCGTTCTTTGACATCCGGTCTGAAGTTCTCGATCACCACATCGGCCTTTTCCACCAGTTTCAGAAAAAGCTCGACACCTTTGGCCTCTTTAAGGTTCAGGGTAATACTGCGCTTGTTCCGTTGCAGGTTCTGAAAGTCAGAGGTGTGCCGACCTGCCCCTAATGATCCATCTGGTTCAAGGGATTCCGGTGCTTCGATCTTGATCACATCCGCACCCCAATCCGACAATTGCCGCACTGCCGTTGGACCGGATCGAACCCGGGTCAGATCGAGTACGCGAATGTGCGACAATGCTGAAGAAGCTGGAATATGGGGCACAGGATCCTCCGTCGATGCTTTTTTTCGTTCCGTTATGGTGCGTTATCCCTGCCTACAGGCTATAGGGGACAGCACCGGTTTATCAAACGGGATTTATCGCTCCACCATAATGTTTTTGATGGTCTGGACCGCTGGAATATGGCTGGATCACACCATGATGACGTCAATTTTGGACCAACACAAAGATCCGGCCCAAGCCCTCTCGGCGCTTGAGGCCACGGCTGCAAAGCGATCTGTGAGCGCCCTTGACGGCAATGTCATGTGGCGCTGCTGGGGCGACGGCCCCTCTCTCGTGCTGCTGCACGGCGGCTACGGCAGCTGGGCCCACTGGTCACGGGTGATCGAACCGCTCAGTGTAACTCATCGGGTTATGGTGCCCGACATGCCGGGTTTTGGGGAATCTGACGACGCGCCAAAACCTGACGCGCCCGAAACCATGGCTGACCGCCTCCGCCTCAACGTTCTTGAGCTGCTACAAGATCAGGGTGACTCATCTGGAAAGCCGATAATCTGTGGTTTCTCCTTCGGGGGTGTCATTGCAGGGCATATGGCCGCTCTCTTGGGCGATCAATGCGACCGGCTCGTCCTGGTCGCACCGGGCGGCCTGGGCGCGCCGCGCGGCCCGATGGAGGATCTGATTCCCCGCAGTCGTTCCATGAGTGAGGATGAAAAAGCCGCCGCCCATTGCCGCAATCTTGAAATTCTGATGTTCGCCGATCCGGCCAAGATCGACGCATTAGCGGTCTATATTCAGACCCGCAACACAGATCATTACAGGGTAAAGAGCCGCCCAATTTCGTCCACCGACACGTTGGCCCGTGCCCTGAAACGCGTCGCGGCCCCCACCCGATTGATCTGGGGCGACAGGGACGTGACAATCGGACCGTATGGCCCGGAACGAATCGACATTCTGAATGAGGTCTGCCTCGATGTCAGGGTCATCATCGAGCCAGGCGCCGGCCATTGGATCATGTATGAGGATCCGGACCGGTTTGTGGACCTGTTCAATGACGCGGTCCAGGCCTAAACTGGGAAAACTCACCATCACGCATCATACAAGGAACAAGAAAATGACCGATGCCGCCCGATCAGAACTGACTGAACCATCCGTGCTCAGGGTCGCAATCAATATGGGCAACATGCTGTTGGTGACGGGCCAGGAAGATGACGGAACGCCGAGCGGCACCGCGCCCGAAATGGCAACACGACTTGCCAGCAAACTGGGTGTTGATGTCCGGCTCATTCCCTTTCCGTTTCCGGGCGAAATCGCAGACGCCATGCCATCCGATTCCTGGGACGTTGCCCTGATTGCCATAGAACCGAAGCGGGCGGAACAGATTGCGTTCAGCAACCCCTATGTCGAGATCGAAGCCACCTATATCGTCCCGGAGGACTCGCCAATTCAAACAGTGGAAGAGGTTGATCAGTCGGGGATTCGCATCGCGGTTGCAAATCGAGCGGCCTATGACCTCTATCTGACCAGAACCCTGCAAAACGCGACGCTTCACCGGGCGGTAGGGCTCCAGGGCGCCCATGATCTGTATGTTTCAGATAAACTCGATGCTCTTGCCGGTCTAAAGCCTGCACTAAAGCGGAATATCGAAGATGTGCCGGGGTCCCGCATGCTGCCTGGACGTTATACCAGCGTGCGTCAGGCGATCGGGACCAAGCCCGAAAATACCAGCTTGCAGGCTTTCATTGAGGATTTCGTCCAAGACTCTATCCAATCAGGTCTGGTGAGCTCCCTATTGGATAAATACGGTGTCGCAGACAAATTGAAGGTCGCCGGTCAATAACCATCCTCCTCAAGCATCCGGGTCATAAAAGTCACTGGTCTGGGCACGACGCACCAGCCACCAGCCATATTGTTGTGGCCAGTCGATATAGTCCGGATCGGCCCCCAACATCTGGGCGGCATGTAACGCGAAGGCAGGATCGTCCAATGCCTCGCGGCCAATCGCAATCAGATCGGCTTGATTGTTTTGCAGGATCTCCTCCGCCTGACGCGGATGCGTGATCAGGCCAACCGCCTGCGTCATTGCCCCTGCCTCCTGTCGAACGCGCTCAGAATAGGGAACCTGGAATCCTGGCTGACGTCGCCCGCGTGCTGCCGTGGCTGAACCGGCGATACCACCCGATGAACAATCAATGACATCGACACCCAGTGCCACTAATTGCCTCGCAAGTTCAACCGTATCTTCAAGCTGCCAACCGTCCGAAACCCCATCTACCGCAGACAAACGGAAGAACAGCGGCAAGTCATCCGGCCAGGCGCCCCTGACCGCCTCGGTCACTTCCAGGGCCAGCCTCATACGGCCTTTCAGATCACCCCCATAGGCGTCATTCCGGGTGTTCGCGATGGGCGACAGGAACGACTGGATCAGATATCCATGGGCGCCGTGGACCTCAACAATCCGATATCCGGCCTGATAGGCACGCCGTGTTGCCGCGACAAAGTCATCAATCAGATCGGCTATCTCGGCATGGCTCATCGGTCTTGGCACCAACCAGCCTTCATCAACCGGCTCGGCACTGGGACCGACAATCGGCCACGGGATATCACCGCGCGCCATGTCATCTTCGTTCAGGGGACCATTCCCGAACCAAGGCCGTTGCATGCTGGCCTTCCGTCCGGCATGGCCTAATTGAATCGCGGGTATTGCCCCGTGCCGGGTGAGAAACTGTGTTACCTTCGCATGAGAACTTATCTGCTCATCATCCCATAATCCCGCATCTCCATGGGTAATCCGCCCGGATTTTTGAATCGCCGTCGCCTCGGTGAACACAACCCCCATACCGCCCGTCGCGAAGCGGCCAAGATGGACCAGATGCCAATCACTCAGCACACCTTCATGGGCCGAATATTGGCACATCGGGGACAGAACCAGACGATTTCGACTTGTAACCGACCGTAGTTCCAGGGGTGTAAACAAACGGGGATTCTCAGATCCAGACATCTCAACTAGCCCTTCCGTACGAATGAACGTCTTTAAATGTGATGGGTAACTTCACAGAAAATAACGGGCAACAAAAGCGCGGCGTTAACACCCGGTTAACCCCTTCGGCACTAATAAGATGTGAGTATCATGGTATTCCAACATCTTTAACCCACCTGAAACCCGCAGAGGTCTGATGTTTTCAGAAATGGAAGCGCTTGGGATTTTTGATCCGTCGGAGTCCCAAGACCCCGAAATTCTGACTCTGTACAAGTTCTGGCTTGAAGGCCGGGATGAGGAAGGCTGGTTTCCGGCACGGGACTTTGACGTTCTGAACCTTCCCCGTGCTCTGTTACCCCATATCAACCTGATCAAAGTCCACCATGACGCCCGCACATTTGAGGTGCGTATCGTCGGGCAACATGTCATCACCCAGGGCGGGTTAAACACGACAGGTCGCTTCATTCACGAAATCGAGGGCGCCGAGTCGACCCAGAAGCGGGCGGAATTCTGTGTTGATTTCAACCTGCCATACGCCGCCAGTGGCAAGATCACCTGGGGACCAAACCGCTTCAACAATTATGCAATTGGGACGGTGCCACTTCATAATGAAGAGGGCAAAGTCTCCCACCTTCTCTCGGTAATGATTATCAGGTCGCCAACACCTCAGAGTTCCCAATCCTTGTATAGCGGGTTGAGCTCCAGCAACTTGCCGGTGGACGACTATCAGCCATTTGACGAAGCCTTTCTCTATTGGCAGGACAAACGATCAGATACGCTTGTCCCCTTGCGTTCCGACCTTGATCCTTTGGACATTCACCGCCTGTTGCCACAGGTCATGCTGACAGATGTGCATTGTGATCCGCTGGATTTTGAGCACAGGATCATCGGGGAAATTGCGAAGGGTATACTACCCTCCGGTAAAGTCGGTGCGCGGTTCAGTGAATTACCCGGTAGAGGGCCAGATAGTCCCATATGGAACATCCACCAAACCGTCGCCGAAACCGGAATACCGCGCTATGGCGAAATCGCCTATACCGGACCGGAACCGGACATAGACAGCATCATCACCCTCCTATTGCCCTTCTCAGATGATGGAAAGAGGGTGACCAGCATCATGGCCATCATCGCGATCAGAGAGCAATGACCGCAGGTCCCTGATTTCATCGCTTTGCCGTTAAGTTTATGGCGTCTCTTCGCTTGGCTTGGCGTGTTGCGAAGGTTAGCCTTATTCCAACCAAATCCGGCCCCGGTTTCGGTCGGATCCCGCGCAGCAAGACGGAATTAGAGATATGAAAACAGTGCCCCTTTGTGGTTACAGCGACCGCCTTTCCGGTCGCCCGGGCGATGTCCTGAATTTTATGGTTTCGGCCAATTCGGAAATTCCAAAAGGGGAAACCGTAACGGCACGGGTATTTCGTTCCATCAGTGCGGATCCGAATCCCGCCGGGCAGGGCGTTGTAGAAGAGAATTGCGATAATATCTGCCCGCCAATCACGTTTCCCGCGCGGGAACAACCCTTCTATCCGGGATCCTACGCTGAAACGTCAGCACCGCTGTCAGTGACAGCTGAACAGGAACTGGAGATCTCCGCCAGGTTTTTTCCGACACTGCCGGGTAGCAAGGCACAGACCATTATCTCTGCCGACGGTTTGGCACTCGGATTGAATGAAAACGGGCATGTCAGCTTTACCTGTAATGACACGGTCACCACGCTGGATGGACCGGTGAAGGCCCGGCACTGGTATGAGGCCACCGCAAGGATAGAGGCGACAGGCGTTGTCAACCTGACGCTGTGTCATCTCCAGTCTGGTCAGGAATTGTCTGCAACGGGGCAGATGGAAGGTGAGATTGAGATAAACGGAACGCTGCTCATTGCTGCTGCTGATCAATCGGGGGTGAAGGGCACGCATTTCGAAGGCAAGATTGAAGCCCCAATCCTGAAAGCGGATGGGGAGCTTGTTGCCGCCTGGGATTTTGCGGCGGAGATTCCGTCGCACATTGTGCCGGCCCTGTCGGGACCGGACCTGACGCTGGTGAACCAGCCGGCCCGCGCCATGACCGGATCAAAATGGGATGCCAGCGAGATGAACTGGCAACACCGCCCGGATCATTATGCGGCGATCCATTTTCACAGTGATGACATCTATGACTTCAGCTGGGACAGCAATTTCAGCATGACCATTCCCGATGGCATGCCGTCTGGTGTCTATGTGATGCGGCTTTCCTGCCAGGGGTACGAAGACGCCATGCCTTTCTTCGTTTGCGCCCCAAAGGGAGAGCCAAAGGCAAAGCTCTGCGTGCTGGTCTCTACCTTCACTTACGCAATCTACGGCAATCACGCCCGCCCGGACTATGTGCCGGCCTGGCAGGACCGGATCCGGGATTGGTCCGCCTATCCCTACAACCCGGCGGAATACACAGAGTACGGATTATCTACCTACAACTATCACCGGGATGGGGCGGGGATCTGTCATGCGTCACACCGTCGGCCTCTTTTTAATCTGCGGCCCGGCTATTTCACCTTTGGCAGTGCAACCTGTTCCGGACTTCGTCATTTTCAGGCCGATAGCCATCTGATCTCCTGGCTGCACGCAAAGGGCATCCCCTACGATATCGTAACAGACGAAGAACTGCATAATGAAGGTGTCGCAGCCATAAGCGGATATACCACGCTGTGCACCGGCTCTCACCCCGAATACCACACCAAGGAGACGCTGGACGCACTCACGGATTTCCGGGATCAAGGTGGGGCACTCAACTATCTTGGTGGAAACGGGTTCTATTGGCGGATCACCCGTCACCCTGAAACGCCATCCCTGCTGGAGATCCGCCGCGCCGAAGACGGCTTGCGGGCCTGGGCCTCAGAACCCGGGGAATACTACAGCGCGTTTGACGGGTCCTATGGCGGACTTTGGCGTCGCAACAACCGACCACCCCAGCAATTGGTCGGGATCGGTTTCACGGCTCAAGGGACCTTCACCGGCATGCCGTATAAGCGGGTAAATCACTCAGAGGAGTTCGCCTGGCTCTTCGAGGGGATTGAAGGTGACACTTTCGGTGATTTTGGATTCAGCGGGAACGGCGCTGCCGGGTTCGAACTGGACCGCATTGACCCTCATTTGGACGGGGGCTGGAATCCGACGATTCTGGCCCAATCTTATGACAGGGAAAAAGCCTTCATGTTGGTGCCGGAAGAGCAGTTGACCCATTTAACGAACCTGTCAGGCGGGCCTGAAGACGACGCCAGACGGGCCGACATGGTCTATTTCACGGTTCCGGGCGGGGGCAGTGTCTTCTCCGTCGGGTCAATCACCTTCTGTGGCAGCCTGCCCTGGAACAACTTTGACAACAACGTCTCGCAACTGCTGTTTAACCTGCTGAACCGGCAGGTCGGTCCCCTCTAATCCAGAGAAGGTCCGGGAACACTCGGCTGGGCGCCTTCCAGCGCCTCCCCGATCCGCAGGATCATCGCCTCTGTATGGGGCCTCCCGACCACCTGCAGCGCGGTTGGCATGCCGGCGGGTGTCAAACTGCCGGGCACCGATAGCGCGCACATTCCCATATAGTTGAACGGCCGGGAGAAATGACTGGGCGCGATGGCCTGATCTGTCTCGGCCAATTTCGGGGCGATCATAGTTGTTGACGGGGTAAGGACCGCGTCCAACCCGCCCATGGCCTGATCAAACCGCGACTTTAACACAGCCCGGTTCTGCAAGGCCGTGACATATTGCTGGGCGGTGATATCGCGCCCGCCCCGCATACGGGCCCGGACATCGCCATCAAGCGGCAATGAATCATCTTCGTATCGTGCGCCGTGATGAAAATAACCCTCGACCGCGATGACGTTTCCATTAACCTCAGTCATTTCGCGGTAGCTATCGGGAGCGGAGAAGATTTCTATCTGTGCGCCAAGCCTCGCCAAGTGCTCAATCGCCTCATCATAACCGTCCAGAATTTCCGCCGTGCAATTCGCCCGTTCGCTTTCGTCCAACTGCCCCAAGCGCAATCCGGCAACACCCTTATCGATCTCACTGTAAAAGCCCTTGCCATTATCCCGATCGCGATCAATGTCGCATCCGGCCCAGCCCTCCATCACAAGATACATGATCAAAGCATCGCGGATTGAGCGTGCCATAGGTCCCGGCGTATCCAGCGTGTGAGACAGAGGCATGATCCCGTCCGTTGGCAAACGACCTTCGGTAACCTTCAGCCCTGTGATCCCGCAAAAGGCCGCTGGCAGTCTGACCGACCCACCGGTATCTGTCCCGACAGCACAAACCGCAAACCCTGCTGCAAGCGATACCCCCGAACCGGAAGAGGAGCCGCCCGGAATCCGATGGTCCTGCATATCCCAGGGGTTGCGCGGTGTACCCATCACCTGATTGGTGCCCCAACCGCCGAAGGCGCATTCCACTGTTTTGGTTTTGCCAATCACGATGCCGCCCGCCGCGGTCAGACGACGTGCCAGGGTTCCGGTGTGATCCGAAATACGATCCTTGAATGCCATGGACCCCCAGGTCGTCCGGCGCCCCTCAAATTCACAGATGTCTTTCAGTGCAAAGGGCATCCCATGCAAGGGTCCAATCCGATGCCCGGTCGCAATGGCTTTTTCCGCCGCTTCAGCAGCCTCCATGGCCTCTTCTTCAAAGACGGTCTCGAACGCCCCAAGTTTCCCGTCATATTTCGCAATCCGGTCCAGATGCGCACGCATCACCTGCGACGGTTTTGCGCTGCCGTCCCGAAATGCGTCGGATAAAGCATCTAGAGAGTAAAATGGGCCGTCCGGTGCAATCGCCATTGTCCGTCTTTCAGTAAGTCTTGAAGGGATTAAGACTATGCCGCGTCGGCGGCCTGTTTCCAACCTTTACCAGGCACTGCGTCCAGCAACGCTTTTGTATATTCATGGGTCGGGTTCGCAAACACATCGGCAGTCAAACCAGTCTCGACAATGTCCCCGTAACGCATCACCGCCAGGCGATCACAAACCTGGGCCGCGACCCGCAGATCATGGGTAATGAAGATCATCGACAGGTTCATGGATTCCCGGATCTCTTCCAGCAGTTCCAGAACCTGGGCCTGAATAGAAACATCCAGTGCCGACACGGGTTCATCCGCTATGAGCACCTCTGGCTTGAGGGCGAGCGAACGGGCGATACCGATACGTTGTCTTTGTCCCCCTGAAAATTCATGGGGGTATCGATCAAAGGCGCGCTCATCCAACCCGACGATCGACAGCAATTCACGGGTTCTGGTTTCCGCCTCTTCAGCGGCTACGCCCTGCAGGATGGGCCCCTTTGAAATAATCTCACCCACCTTGATGCGCGGATTAAGGGATGCGAACGGGTCTTGGAAAACCATCTGAATTTTCGGACGCCATTCCCGCATCGCCGCGCGTCCCAGCTTTGCCAGATCCACCCCTTCGAGCAGAATATCACCGCCATTGTTGTCCATCAGGCGGATGATACATCTGGCCAAAGTCGACTTGCCGGAACCACTTTCCCCAACGATGCCAAGTGTCTCACCCCGGTGAAGTTGAAGATCGACACCCCGGACAGCGGCCACAGACCGTGTTGGTTTGCCGAGGCCGAAGAAGCTCTTACCCCCGCCAAAGTTCTTTTTCAGACCGCGCACATCCAGCACGACCTTGTCGGACGCCTGACGCGCGGTTCTGGGTTGAAGGCTGGGCACGGCGGCAATCAAAGCCTGGGTATAGGGATGTTCCGGGTTGTTCAGCACCTTGTCGACGCTTCCGGTTTCAACCACCTTGCCGTATTGCATGACGACAACACGATCCGCGATATCCGCCACAACGCCGAAATCATGGGTTATAAACAAAACGCCGGTGTTGTAGACACCCTGCATATCCTTGATGAGTTTCAGGATCTGGGCCTGGGTCGTCACATCCAGGGCTGTCGTTGGTTCATCTGCAATAACAATCTTGGGGCTTAATGCCAGAGCCATGGCGATCATGGCACGCTGCCGCTGACCGCCAGACAGTTCATGGGGATAGGCGTTCATGATCTGCGCCGGATCGGGCAAATTCACGTCCGTCAGCAGCTTCAGCGAATTCTCGTAGCGTTCCTTGCTCGACATTGTGCCGTGGAACCGAAACACCTCATCAATCTGTTTGCCAATCGACATGACTGGGTTCAGGGCCGTCATCGGTTCCTGAAACACCATCGAGATTTCGCTGCCGCGAATTTCCCGCAGGCGTGCATCTGTGACCTTCGTCAGGTCCTCTCCCAGGAAATCAATCGACCCGCCCGAAACCCGAACATGCGGTGCAGGGAGTAAGCCCATAACCGCACGAGCGGTCAGTGATTTGCCAGACCCACTCTCGCCCACGACACAGACGGTCTCACCCGGTGACAAGGTCAGGTCCAGCCCCTGAACCGCAAGGTCACGATCTGCGCCTGCCGGTAGGGCGATATCAAGATTGGAGATTCTGAGCAATTCCTGGGTCAATTCCGGTCCCTCAATCTTGGGTTCAGGGCATCGTTCAAGCCTTCCCCAACCAGGTTAATGGCAAGAACTGTTGCCAGAATGGCCAGACCGGGGAAGGTACAGACCCACCAGGCAGAGCGCAGCATGGTGCGACCCGCCCCGATCTGAAAACCCCAGCTCATAATGTTCGGGTCGCCAAGGCCCAAAAAGGCCAGCCCGCTCTCAATCAGAATGGCTGTTGCGACCATGAGAGAGCCGATCACGATAATAGGGCTGAGGCAGTTTGGCAGAATTTCCCGCATCATGATCTGGAAGTCCCCCATGCCCAGCGTATGACAGGCCTGAACGAACTCACGGTTCTTGAGCGACAGGAACTCGCCCCGCACAAGGCGTGCAACGCCCGGCCAGGAAACAACCGTAATCGCGATCACGATGCTCTCAATCGACGGTTTCATGATCGCGACAAGCAAGATCGCAAACACAAAAGACGGGATGGTCTGAAAGATCTCGGTCACCCGCATCAACATGTCATCGATCAACCCGCCGTAATATCCGGCCAAGGCCCCCATGAAGATGCCGATAAAGACCGCTGCCAGCGTCGCTATCAGGCCGATCATCAACGAGGTCTTGGCCCCGTGCAGGATGCCGGCGGCGACATCGCGACCCAGCGTATCACTGCCCAAAAGGAACCCGTTCTCACCAGGGCCGGACATCGGTGTCCCCGCAAGGCGGAATGGGTCTTCCGGAAAAATCAGGCTGGCAACTGCAGCCAGAATGATGACGATGATGAGAACAACCAGCCCAAAAACAGCGGACGGGCTTTTTGCGTAGAGGCGCCAGAAATCAAGCATGGTCAGGACACCTCAATGCGGGGATCGAGCAGAGAATAGATCACATCAACGATCAGGTTCACCACAACCACCAGAATAGATGAGAGAAGGAAAATGCCCAGCAAGAGATTGAGGTCGCGGGCAAAGAGTGACTCGAATGCCAGCATGCCCAGACCGGGCCATGCAAAAACCGACTCAACAATCACGGACCCGCCAATCAGCGCGCCTACCTGAACCCCGGCCATGGTGACCACCGGCAGCAAGGCATTACGCAGGACATGAACATAGGTAATGCGGCGGTCGGTCAGGCCCTTTGCCCGCGCGGTGACAACGTAATCCTGGCCGTATTGTTCCAGCATCGACGCGCGCATTAACCGGGTGTAGAGCGCCAGGTAGAATAGTGAGAGCGTGATTGTCGGCAGAACCAAATGATGGGCAATGTCGACAACCCTGTCCCACCCTTCATGAAAGGCCGCAATGTTTTCCATGCCACTGGTCGGGAACCAGCGCAGATGGATGGAAAAGACCACAATCATCATCAGGCCCACCCAGAAGAGCGGGGTCGCATAGGTAATCAGCGCAAAGACCGAGATGACCGAGTCTTTCCATGTATTCAGGCGCGTTGCCGCGATCAATCCAAGCAGGATGCCAAAACCGATCGCCAGAATGATCGTTGATACCATCAACAATGCCGTCGGCCAGAACCGGTCAAGAACCAGTTGTGAGACCGGCATATCATGGCGGAAGGAATACCCCAGATCGAAGACAGCAACGTTCTTCAGGTAAACTGCCAGCTGGACCGGCAACGGTTGGTCGAGGCCAAACTTGGCCCGAAGCTCTGCCATATATTCAGGCGTGGCCGACCCTGCCTCACCCGCCAGAACATCAACCGCATCCCCCTCTGCCATATGTAGCAGAAAGAAGTTGAGGACAATAATGGCAATGATGATCGGGACGCCCTGGGCCAGTCTTTTCAGCACATAGCGCAGGCTTTTTGTTGTTCTGTTCATGAAGCACTACCAGCCGGATCGTCAATTAAGATGAAATTCAAATACTAGACAGATTCGACCGGACACCCTTTACGATAAAGATGGTGCCCGGTCGGTCTGTAATTTACTCGTCCAACCAGGCTTCGTTGAACGGACCGTAAGCACCAAGGGCTGAGCCATTGGCACCCTTCAGCTTGGTGTTATAAACGGTCAGGAACTGCAGCTCGAAGAGGTTCACGACCGGCATATCCGTGGACAGGATTTCCTGAACGCCCTTGTAGATCTCGTTCCGCTTCTCGGCATTGGCCTCAACCGTACCGGCCGCCAGAAGGGAATCCAGTTCCGGGTTGCTGTAGCGCGATGAGTTCACGAAATGTGTGCCCTGACGGATCTGATCGGATCCATAATGACGGTGCACACCGAGCACAGGATCTGGCAGCTGATAGAAGTAGTTCACATTCATCACGAAATCATAATTCGCGTAAATGCGCTTCAACCATGTCGGCACATCTTCATAGCGCAGATCCAGTTTGATACCGATGTCGCCCAAAGCCTGCTTCAGATATTCACCGGCCCGACGCCAATCTTCGCCATAGGGGATCAGATCCAGAACGGCGGTCAAACGAACGCCATCACCATCCGGGGCAAGACCAGCCTCATCGAGAACGGCATTTGCAGCTGCAATGTCACCCGCGGCCGGGAAGTTCGGCATCGGGGCATAGAGACCTGTCGGCGCAAAGTTACTGGAAAGCGCGCTTGTCGCAGGCTTGCCATAACCGAACCAGATGTTGTCGATCAGGAACTGACGGTTGATGGCGAGAGAGATCGCCTTGCGCACCGCCGGGTTCACAAAGGGGCCGTCCTGGGTGTTAAACTCAATCAGGGCCATCGGGTTGATCATGGAATACCCGTCGGTCGTGACAGAGATATCATCCCGTTCCTTCAGGCGAACGGCATCGATGTTTGGAATGGCACCATAGGCACCGAAAAGAACCTCACCATTTTCCATGGCGGCCGTGCGGGTTGACGCATCGGGAATGAAGCGCCCGACGATACGATCAAGATAGGGCTGGCCTTCACGCCAGTAATTCTCGTTCTTGTCGAGGCGGATATACTGACCCTTTTTCCATTCAACAAATTTGAAGGCGCCCGTACCAACCGGGTTGTTCGCCAGATCGGCGCTCTTCACATCGGTGCCTTCCAGCAGATGCTTCGGCACGATCGGGGATTCATACCCTGACAATGCGCGCAGCATGTAAGGGGCCGGGTTTTCGAGATTGAAGACCGCTGTGTGATCATCCGGCGTATCGATGGAGCTGACCTCTTTAAAAGAGTTCGGCCCGCGCGGATGGAATTTTTTCAAAATCTCCATCACCGTGAACTGCACATCGGCAGACGTAAACGGTTTCCCGTCATGCCATTCAACACCCTTGCGCAGGTTGAACGTAACGGTCTTGCCGTCTTCGCTGATCGAGTACCCCTCAGCCAGGGCCGGGATGATGTTCAGATCATTGTCGTAGTCGAACAACCCGTCATAGATCTTTGGTGCAACCAGCCCGATCGGACCGGATGTCGACACATAGGACGCCAGTGAAGGGGGTTCGGGCTGAACCAGATAGACGAAAGTACCGCCTGATTTCTGTGCTTGTGCGGAAACACTGCCAAGTACCATAGCGGCAGCGATCACAGCACCTTTTACAACTGCTCTCATGACTACTCCTGTTCAATTTTAGCTTAAGCTTGTTTTTTTATTGAGACCTAAAACAAAGCGACTTTCGTCACGTTCAGTGAATGTGGTTAAAAAGTCAACAACCAAAACATCTGATTAAAAAGTAGTCACTGTTAACATGCTCGCCTGTAAAAAGAACGAAGAAGCCGTGCAAACCACCTTGTTTTAGGCTTAAATTGCTCTATGTCGACGTCCTCGGATTCATCCAAACAGGGAGTAAAAACATGAATCTTCGTCCTTCTCGCATTGTTGCTGCCGTCGCATTGGCGCTTGGTATTTCCATGGGTGGTGGCCTGGCGACCGCCCAGGACGCCCGCAACTACATCCTTTCCACGGCTTCGACCGGTGGCACCTACTATCCAGTTGGCGTGGCGATTTCGACCCTGACCAAGGTAAAACTGCAGCCGAAACAGAAAATCGGCATGTCCGCTATTTCATCGGCAGGATCCGGTGAAAACGTAAAATTGCTCCGCGATGGCGAAGCACAGTTCGCAATTCTGCAGGGTCTGTTCGGTTATTATGCCGCGACCGGCACGGGTCCTGTTGAAGCAGACGGTCCGCAGACCAAACTGCGTTCGATCAGCATGCTCTGGCAGAATGTTGAGCACTACATTGTCGCCTCTGACAAAGTGAATTCGGGCACCATGTCCGATTTCGTTGCCCTGAAGGGTCAGGCCGTTGCCATGGGTGCCCGCAACTCTGGCACGATCGGTTCCAACCGCACAATCATGGGTGGTTTCGGCCTCGACATGGATAACGACTTTGAACTGATGTATGGCGGCTATGGTCCTTCTGCAGCAGCCCTGCAGGATGGCAAAGTCGTTGGTATCGGTGCCCCCGGTGGTGTGCCGGTTGGTGCGCTGGTTCAGTTGATGTCCACCGCAGGTGACCGCGTTTCAATGCTCAGCATGACCGAAGAAGAAATGGTCAAGGCGGATAACGGTCGTAACCTCTGGACACCATACACCATTGCTGCGGGCACCTATCCCGGTCAGACCGAAGATGTACAGACCGTGGCTCAGCCGAACTTCCTGGCAACCACATCTGATCTGCCAGAAGAAGATGTCTATCAGATCACTAAGACGATCTATGAGAACCTGGGCTTCCTGAACGCCATTCATGCGGCCACCAAAGCCATGGGTATCGATAAGGCGATCGCGGGTCTTCCAGTGCCCCTGCATCCCGGAGCAGCACGCTACTACAAGGAAGTCGGCATCGACATTCCAGACAGCCTGATCGCCAAGTAATGCTGGTCACGCACCTGCATTAATCGGTAAAACTGTTAAGCCGGGGGTCGTATAGCGCGGCCCCCGGTTTTCAGACCTGCCATCCCTTTACTCTTAATTCCCATTCAAATCAGGTATCCAGATGAGCATAGAAAACGCTGAAGACATGGCATTGAACCAGCGCAGTACGACCGAGAAGGTCATCCTGGTTCTGGCGGTTGGCATCGCCCTGTTTCACATCTGGATGAACACGATGGGCACCCTGCCCACCCTGTTTCAGAACGGGTTCCACTTTGCCGGATTTGCATTGCTCTGCGGCCTGGTCATTCCGATCTCCAAAAAACCCTGGGCGCAGCACCCCGCAGTGCGCGCGATGGATATCTGTTTTGGCATTCTGGTGGCGATCGCCGCCCTCTATATCGTCAACGCGGAAAATGCCGTCTACGACCGTGGCGTCCGCCTGATCCCGCTAGACTGGGCCATGGGGACAATCTGTATCCTGGGCGCGATTGAATTCACACGCCGGACGACGGGCATCATCATTCCGATCCTGATTGTAACAGCCTTGGCCTATATCTCCTGGTTCGGGGCTTATATCCCGGGCGTTTTCCAGTTTGAGGGGTTGAAGCTAGAAACCCTGATGTTCCGATCCATGTATGGGGATGATGCGCTGTTCGGCAATATTGCTGCCATCTCCTCCACATTTGTCTTCATGTTCATCCTGTTCGGGGCCTTCCTGCTGAAATCAGGTGCCGGGGATTTCATCGTCAACATTGCCCGCACGATAGCCGGGAAATTCGTCGGCGGGCCCGGCCTGGTCGCCGTCATCGCCAGCGGTCTGACCGGCACTATTTCAGGTTCTGCGGTGGCCAACACGGCGTCAACAGGTGTCATCACCATTCCCCTGATGAAGAAAGCCGGGTTCAAACCGCAATTTGCCGGCGGTGTTGAGGCGGCCTCCTCCACCGGTGGACAGTTGATGCCGCCGATCATGGGGGCTGGTGCATTCGTCATGGCCTCCATCACCCAGATTCCCTACACGACCATTGTGGTGGTCAGCATTCTGCCCGCCATTCTTTACTTCCTGACCGTTGCTTTCTTCGTCCGGATTGAGGCGCGTAAGGTGAACGCCGTCCTGCCCCCCGATGAGACGGCCCCGACCGCCTGGCAGGTTTTCAAGGATGGCGGCCCGCCCTTCGTCATTCCCGTCGCGTTGTTGATCACCTTGCTTGTGATCGGATACACGCCGACTTATGCCGCCGGTTTTGCCATACTGACCTGTATTGCGGCCTCCTGGCTGACCCCGAACCGGATGGGCTTCAAAAAGATCATCGCTGCACTGGAATTGGGCGCGCGCAACATGATCATGACAGCGGTTCTTCTGTGCTCCGTCGGTCTGGTTGTGAACGTTATCGCCACGACGGGGATCGGCAACACCTTCTCGCTGATGATCACCGATTGGGCCGGTGGGTCACTTGCCATCGCGATCATCCTGGTGGCCCTCGCCTCCCTCGTTCTTGGCATGGGCCTGCCCGTGACAGCCGCCTATATCGTTCTTGGAACCCTCTCGGCACCGGCGCTCAATCAATTGATCCTGCAGGACCAGCTGATCGAGCAACTGGTTGCGGGAACCCTGCCGGAAACCGCAAAGGCTGTCTTCATGATTGCCGCGCCGGAGGCACTGGCCGCACTTGCCGGTCCTATGCCCTATGATCAGGCCTATGAGCTTGTCAAAGGCATGCCGTTTGAAAGCCTGTCCTTGCTTTACGATACGGCCTTCTCTGCACCGGTTCTGGCAACGGCCCTGCTGTCGGCCCATATGATCGTCTTTTGGCTTTCGCAGGACAGTAACGTGACACCGCCCGTTTGCCTGGCCTCCTTCACCGCTGCCGCGATTGCCAAATCGCCACCGATGCTGACCGGGTTCTATTCCTGGAAAGTGGCAAAAGGGCTGTATTTCGTACCCTTCCTGATCGCCTACACACCCTTATTGAGTGGCGACTGGGCCGAGATGCTGGAGGTATTTGCCTTTGCCGTCTTCGGCTTCTGGTCGATCTGCGCGGCAATGGACGGGCATTGGGAAAACAAGCTGAACATCATCGAGCGGGTGATCGTCGCCGTGGTCGGCTTTGCCCTGATGTGGCCTGCAGAACTCTATGTAAACCTCGCCGCCCTCGCCGTCTTCGTCGTGATCTTCGCCCTCAACAAACGCAAACCCTGGCCCCACGCCACCGCACAGGCCTGAGCCAAAATCGTTCAGAAGCATTAAAAGCTTCCCGCTAGAACAGGACTGCGATCCCATAATCTGGGCTCTGACTCTAATTATGCCATTGGATCGGCACAGAGCAGTGTTCTAGCGTTGTGTTATCCAGCGAATCGACATCTCGTTTGGCGAGTATAAACGCGGCGATCAAAGCCTTGAGTGAAGCAGATAAGGTACCCATCAAACACTGGTACAGATCACCGATCCTTTGGATCGTGGTGAGTTCTGTCGCAATTCTGAGTTTGGCTGCGCTCTCCGCTCTCTGGCTGGATCAGACGAGCGGACAGACCACGCATTTTCAAAACGCCCTCGACCGCTGGCATCGGATTGGCGAATTAATCCGAAACATCGGCCTGTTCATTCTGGGCGCTGTCGGGCTACCTCTCGCAATCTGGCGAAGCTGGCTGGCTCAGGAACAACACGGCACCAACCAAGCCCAACTTACCGCCCAACAGGCCGCAACTGCCCAATCCGATGCTCAGCACCGCGCCAACCAAGCGCAGGAGCGATTCACCCGTGCCGTCGACCATTTGAAAGACGATGATGAGATCGTAAAACGGGGCGGCATCATGACACTCGCCCGCCTCGTCCACGATCCCGAGATGCCCGACCGCCAAGACGTACTCGATATGCTCAGCGCTTTCATTAAAGGGTTGGAACCACTTAGAATCGAAGCCGTGTTCCCACCTACGTGGGTCAACCCATTGGCGGAACTGGCAATAAAAACTCTTTGCCAAACACCGCTAGATGACAGCCTGCGTCTGGATCTAAGGCATTGCGATCTAACTGGGGCTGATTTGACAGAAGCCGACCTCACGGCGGCCAATTTGGCAGAAGCCAAGCTGATAAGAGCCGATCTTTCACACAGCGACCTAGCAGCAGCTGATCTTTCGGAGGCCGACTTGACAGGCGCCTCTCTGAGAAGAACCAGTCTAAAATATGCTAACCTTATAGAGACAGATCTTACAACTGCGGAACTAACTTGGACCGACCTGACGGAATGTGATCTTACGGAGGCAAACCTAACGGGTGCGAATTTGACTCGGGCTGACCTAACAGGCGCAGTTTTGGAGCATAGTGATTTAACAGAAGCTAATCTTGACGGAACAATCTTAACAAGCACGGACCTATCGGGAGCTAATCTAGATTCAGTCAGTGGGCTCGTACAGGCGCAACTTGACTTAGCCTGTCAGGAACCCTTTAGGAAAAATTCTAAGCCAAAGAACCTTCCGGATGAGCTTATTTGGGATGAACAGGCCTCTATCCGTGTCCGTCCGGTGAACCGGCTCTTGATATTTCGCGCGGTTAGTCAGGCGGCTTGAGCGGGGAAGTTCCAGGGGAGCAGTTCGTCGATGCGGTTGATTTTGTGATCGGCGATGCGGTCCAGCACCCAGGTGAGCCAGGCTTGCGGGTCAACGTCATTGAGCTTGGCGGTTTCGATCAGGGTGAACGCGATGGCCATGGCCTTGCCACCACCCTCGGAACCGGCGAACAGCCAATTCTTGCGCCCGAGCGCCACCGGCTTCATAGCCCGCTCGACGGCGTTGTTGTCCAATTCCAGAACGCCGTGGCCCAGGTAGGCCCGCGCCTTCGGCAACCGGTTCAGGGCGTAGCGGATCGCGCCAGCAAGCGGTGACTTGCCGGATATCTTCGTCAACTGGGTATCCAGCCATGTCACCAGATCATCGAACATAGGCGTAGCGTACTCGCGCCGCAGCGCCACCCGTTCTTCGGGCAATCGGCCACGCGCCTGTTCCTCCACGGCATACAGCGCGGCGATGCGCTTGATCGCCTCCTCGGCGATGGCTCCGCCCTGAGCTTGATGGACATCGACGAACTTGCGCCGCACATGCGCCACACAGGCCATCTCCGTGGCCGTGTCGGATGAGAACAACCCGTTGAACCCGGCGTAGCCGTCGGCATGGATCCAGCCTTGATAATCTGACAGATGCCGGACGGGATGGTCGCCCTTGCGATCGACGGTGAACCGATACCAGACCCCGGGCGGCGCTCCACCCGCCCATGGCCTTTCGTCGCGCACATAGGCCCACACCCGCGCGGTTTTGGTTTGCTTCGAACCGGGGGCCTGCATCTTCACAGGGGTGTCATCCGCGAACAGCGCCGGACCCGCCCGCACATGACGACCAATGGCCTCGGCCAAGGGTTCGAGAAGTGCCGTCGATCGGCCAACCCAATCCGCCAACGTCGAACGTTCAAGATCAATGCCGTCGCGTGCAAAGATCTGGCTTTGCCGGTACAGCGGCAGATGGTCGGCATACTTCGAGACCAGAACATGGGCCAGCAGTCCCGGACCGGGGCGGCCCTTCTCGATCGGCCGCGACGGTAAGGGAGCCTGGACGATGGCCTCGCAGCAGCTACACGCCAGACGGGGACGCACGATGCGGTTCACCACAAAACGCCCCGGGATGTATTCCAGCTCTTCCGTGACATCCTCGCACAGGGGCTTGAGTTCGCCACCGCATTCTCCGCAACTCTCGCCCGCAGACAGATGTGTGTCGTGGCGGGGCAGATGGGCGGGCAGCGGCTTGCGATTGTGCTTGCGCCTGGGCTTCGGCTCCACTTCGGCGGCCGCGGTTTGTTCCACCGCAGCTTCGGCAATGGCTTCGTCCTCGGCGAAAGTCAGGTGCAGTTGATCCAGGCTCTCGGACTTGGACCCGAAACGGTGGCGGTTATGGCCCGCCAACTGGTGCTTGAGCTTCTCAATCAGAAGATCGCGAGACTTCAACTCGCCAGCCAGAAGCCCCACCAAGCCCTTCAGTTCGGCGGGATCGTCGGGCAGCGTTTGAAGATCATTCAACATGACCATCGTATAGCAGAAACACCCTGCAAAGGGAATCCGCAACCGATCCAGTTCTTCGTTTAATGGACCTATCCCACGGTCAGGGGACGCCAGGTCCGAGCCGGCATGCGCCAGTCAATTCCTTCCAGCAGCATGGCGAGTTGGGCCGCCGTCACGCCGACCTTGCCGTCCGCCGGAGACGGCCACACGAACCGGCCCTTCTCCAGCCGCTTGGCGAACAAACATGCCCCCTGGCCGTCCCACCAGATGATCTTGATCAGATCGCCGCGCCGTCCACGGAACACGAACAGGTGGCTCGAATAGGGATCTTGGCCCAGGACACGCTCCGCCAGAGCCGACAGACCGGCAAACCCTTTGCGCATGTCCGTCACACCGGCCGCAAGCCATACCCGTGTGTTCACCGGCACCGGGATCATGACAGCCACACCTTCAGCAAACGCCCCAAAGCATCCGGATCAAAACCACCCTCGGCAACAACCTGGTGACCACCAGCCAGTTCGATACGAACCGCAGCCCCAAATGTCGGTGGCCCATCCGCTGCTACCTCCATCTCCGCTCGGACCGGCGCGGAAACCATCATCGGCAGAAACACCGAATCATGACGCTCCTCCCCATCCGGGGCAAACCGCGCGTCACGCAGCCATTTAAAAATCAAGTTCGCATTCATCGAATAACGCTGTGCAACCTGCGCAACCGAAACACCAGGAACCGACGCCTGTAAACAAATGGAACGCTTCTCTTCAGTCGACCAAAACCGACGCTTCGCTGCCATCACGATGTACCCTTGGTGTCCACTATCAATGCCGGACACTAGCGCCAATCCTTCCGCTCAGAAAAGAGCGGGTTCACCGGACGGACACCTCTATCCAGCATTGGATTGAATTATACGGTCTTGAACCTTTGAAAGTGACCTAGCTAAGCCAGCAGTCACATAGGCGGCGGCGTGCTTCGTGCCGCACAAGCCTGATTCCAGAGATTGTCTCAGATCCGATGGCCACTTTCGGGGTCGAAGAGATGGGCCTGACCGGGTTGGATGGAGAATCGCATTTCTGATCCGGATTGCTCCGTTGTGTGAACGCCGGGAAGGCTTGCGGTAAAGGCCTCGCGGTCCGGGCCGATCCGGCCATGAATCAATGTGTTTGCACCCAAAGGTTCCATCATCTGGGTCTCGATTGTGATCGGGCCATTCGCATCTTTCGAGAGGTGTTCGGGGCGTACGCCAAGTTTGACGGGACCGTCCCGCCGGATTGTGTCGGCAACCTTTGCGCCGTCCAGCATGACGGAACCCGCATCAACGACCGCGTCCAGAATATTCATTGCCGGGCTGCCGATGAACTGCGCCGCAAACAGGGTGCGGGGGGTTTCATAGACCTCCAGCGGGGTGCCGATCTGTTCCGCAATGCCGCCATTCATTACGATCATCCGGTCCGCCATGGTCATCGCCTCTACCTGATCATGGGTCACATAGAGGGCGGTGATGCCCAGCTTGGATTGCAGTTCCTTGATCTCCAGCCGCATCTGCACCCGAAGTTTTGCGTCGAGGTTTGACAGGGGCTCATCAAACAGAAAGACCGAAGGTTCGCGAACGATGGCGCGCCCCATGGCCACGCGCTGCCGCTGCCCGCCGGAAAGCTGTTTCGGCTTGCGATCCATCAAGGGTTCGAGTTGGAGGAGACGGGCGGCCTCCTGCACTTTCTCTTCAATCATGGGTTTCGACATTCTGGCAATCTTCAGGCCATAGCCCATATTCTGGCGCACCGACATATGGGGATAGAGGGCGTAGTTCTGAAACACCATGGCGATGTCTCGGTCCATCGGCTCTTTCTCATTCACCCGATTGCCACCAATCATCACCTCGCCATCGCTGACCGTTTCAAGGCCGGCGACCATGCGCAACAGGGTCGACTTGCCGCATCCGGATGGCCCCACGATGACGATGAACTCCCCATCGGCGATCTCCATATCGATGCCGTGGATCACATCGACGCTGCCAAAACTCTTCTTGATGGAATTGAGGGTGACGGTTGCCATTCTTATTTCTCGCTATCGACAAGGCCGCGGATAAACAGCTTTTGCATGGATATGACCACAATGACCGGCGGGATCATTGCGAGGATGGAGGTCGCCATAATGACGGGCCAATCGGCCACATCATCGCCGCTGGGGAACATCTGCTTGATCCCCATGACAATGGTGTTCATCTCCGGATCCGTGGTGATGAGTAGTGGCCAGAGATACTGGTTCCAGCCATAGATGAAGAGGATAACGAAGAGTGCGGCGACATTCGTCCGGCTCATCGGCACCACAATATCAATGAAGAACCGCATCGGGCGCGCGCCATCGACACGGGCCGCCTCTGCCAGTTCATCAGGGATCGTCAGAAAGAACTGACGGAACAGGAAAGTCGCCGTGGCCGACGCGATCAGTGGAAAGATCAGACCGGAATAGCTGTTCAACATGCCGAACCCGGCCACCACCTCATAGGTTGGCACGATACGCACTTCGACCGGCAGCATCAGGGTCAGAAAAATCAACCAGAAAAACATCGAGCGCCCCGGAAACCGGAAATACACGATGGCGAAGGCCGACAACAGTGAGATGATGATCTTTCCGACCGCGATCCCGACCGCCATGATCAGGCTGTTCATCAGCATTGTCAGGACAGGTACATTGACGCCTGAAAAAAGGGCGGCTGTGTAGTTTTCAATAAACTGGTCACCCGGCAAAAGCGGCATGGGCGGGGTGACGATTTCCGGCTGTGTCACGGTTGAGGCGACAAAGGCCAGCCAGATCGGAAAGAAAATGACCAGCACGCCGAGGATCATCAAGACATGGGTCAGCCAGAGGCCGCTGCCACGCTTTTCCACCATGCCATGTGTCTCGCCCGCCATCAGTAATGCACCCGCTTCTCGATGAATTTAAACTGAAAGACGGTGAGCAAGCCGACCACGATCAGCAGGATAACCGACTGCGCCGCAGAGGAACCCAGGTCCTGGCCGACAAACCCATCTGAGAAGACCTTGTAAACAAGTATGGTCGTCGCCTGTTGCGGGCCACCCGCCGTGATCGTGTGGATAACCCCGAAGGTCTCAAAAAAGGAATAGACGACATTCACAACCAACAGAAAGAATGTCGTCGGCGAGAGGAGCGGCAGAACAATCGTGAAAAAGCGCCGCCAGAAGCGCGCGCCGTCTATCGCCGCCGCCTCAATCACCGAACGGGGCACCGCCTGAAGTGCGGCAAAGAAGAAGAGGAAGTTGTAGCTGATCCGCCCCCAGGCAGAGGCAACGACGACCAGCCCCATCGCCTCCCCGTCATTCAATACATGATTCCAGTCGTAACCTAACTGGCCGAGATACCAGGAAATGATACCGACCCTTGTGTTAAACATGAAGAGCCACAAGACACCGGCAACTGCAGGGGCAACCGCATAGGGCCAGATCAGCATGGTCCGATAGGTGCCTGCCCCCTTGATCAATCGATCCGCGAGAACCGCCAGGAACAGGGCCGGGACCATTGAGCACAGCGTGACCAGGATAGAGAATATTGCGGTTGTCAAAAAGGACGCCCGATAAAACTTGTCCGTCAGCAGGAATTCAAAATTTCCGAGACCGACAAATTGCATCGACAGACCGAACGGGTCCGGGATGAAAAGCGACTGCCAGATCGCCTGACCCGCGGGATAAAAGAAAAACACCGCCGAGATGATCACCTGTGGGGCAATCAACAAAACCGGCAGTAACCAACCGCGAAAGAAGACGCGTTTTTCCATTCAGCGCACCAGAAACAGGATGTGGAGAATTCGCAGGGGTGGGTCAACGCGGCCCACCCCTGAGATCCTAAACCTTAACGGTTTGCCTGTTCGAAACGACGGAGCAGTTTGTCACCGCGTTCCTTGGCGCTGTCCATGGCTTCCTGGGCGGATTTGTCACCGGCCCAGATCGCTTCCAGCTCTTCGTCAATGATCCCGCGGATCTGGTCAAAACTGCCAAGACGCAGACCTTTGGAATTAGCCGTCGGCTGTTTCGCGGTCATCTGAATAACAGCGATATCCGTTCCGGGGTTTTCCTTGTAGAAACCGGCATCGCGGGTCGCATCACCAGCAGCCGCCGTGATGGGCAGATAGCCGGTGTCCTGATGCCACTGTGCCTGTACCGGGGTGGAGGACAGGAAGCTCATGAACTCACCCACACCCTTGTATTCATCCGACTCATGACCGGCCAGAATCCAGAGCGAGGCACCGCCGATGATGGTGTTCTGTGGCGCGTTGCCAACCCCGTCCCAATAGGGCAGCGGACGCACATCAAAATCGAACTTGGCTTCCGACTTGATACCGGCATAGCCAGCGGAGCTTTCGGTAAAGAGCGCACATTCCCCGGCCCGGAAATTGGCACCCCCCTCATTCCGACGGCCGGTATAGATGAATTTACCGTCCTTCGCCCATTCACCCATTTTGGACAGATGCGCGATCTGCGCCGGTCCATTGAGCGCCAGTTCCGTATCTGCGCCAGCAAAGCCATTGTCTTTGGTTGCAAATGGAACGTCATGATAGGCCGAGAAGTTTTCCAGGTGGATCCAGCTCTGCCATGCGGTAACAAGCGGGCATGCCGAACCACCGGCCTTCAACTGACCCAGCACGGCATCAACTTTCTGCCAGGTGGAAAGGTCGGTGTCGGGGTCGACACCGGCGGCCTGCATGGCGTCACGGTTTACCCAAAGAACAGGCGTGGAAGAGTTAAACGGCAATGACAGCATTTTACCGTCTGTCGTCGTATAATACCCTTTTACCGACCCGATATAGGCGTTTGGATCAAATGTGGCACCGCTTTCAGCCATGACCTCATGCACCGGGCGGATGGCGCCGCCGGCGGCCATCATGGTGGCTGTACCCACCTCAAACACCATCAAGACATGGGGTTGTTCACCCGCGCGAAAGGCCGCGATCCCCGCATTCAGTGTTTCAGAATAATTACCCTTATGGCTTTGCACAACCTTATAGTCGCTCTGACTGGCATTGAAGGTATCGACCTGGGCGGCAACCAGTTCACCCAGGCGGCCGGTGAACGCATGCCAAAACTCAATTTCTGTCTGCGCCATGGCGGCCACCGGGCTCATCACCGTGGTCGCCATGATCAGACCAGCGAACATCTTTTTCATTGTTTTTCTCCCGTTTCATTAAAACGATGCTAATTGTAGAACTGCGAATTGCACCTGCACCGATTTTGGTCAATTTGACCAAGTATCAGCCTACGCCAGAGCGGTTATGCAGACAACAAGATGGTTTTATGACGGGGGCCTTACGGTTTTTTGAAAATGGCTGACCCCCGATAACGGGCAACTGCGTCGCTAACCATTTCCGACCAAAATAAAGGGTGCCCAAAAAATTGGATGGGCGTAAGAATATAATGGTGTTCCGTCTGATTCTTCGAAAACAGCGTTCCTCAACAAATGAAGTCGCGCGTCTTGCAGTGCTACCGAACGATAAATCTGATCCCGAGTTGAATAGGTGGCAAACAACCGGCTCATAAGCTCTGTGGTAGCAAGGGAATGCACCGGCCAGTGAGATACAAGGATCGATTTCGCCCCTGCATAAAAGAACGCCCGGCCCAATCCAGACACTGCTTCCGACCCACTGCCATCATCGGCCGCCGTGTTGCATGCAGAAAGCACAACCCAGTCTGCGTTCAATTTGAGGCCAAGAATCTCTCCCAAGCCCAGCAAGCCGTCACTGTCTTTATCCCCCGTGACATAGGGCGAACTCAAAGCAAGCGCAGGTTCGGTCAAACCATTCAGATCACCCGCAGCGAGACCATGGGTCGCAAAGGATATGATGCTGGCCTGGGTGAGATCGAGGGATTTCACTGTTCTTTCCGAGGCTTTTTCACCGAGGTAAAGGACTTGGTCGGGATCAACACTCAAAGAATCAGCAATTGATCGTAGCTCTAGACGTGTGTCCGCCAATCTGGGCAAGGTACTCAAAACAGCTGAATCGATATCTCTGGTTTTTGAGAGGGCTCGGAAACTGACGGCACGAAACCCTCGACTGGCGATATTGGAGTCTTCAGCATGTGCCCGTGCCTGATCGGTGCTGAAGAACGGGTCGCCGATGCCCAGGAATGGCTGTTGGGCCGCGCTAGCAGCATCTGAACGCGTCTTTAGGTCAAGATAAGAGGCCACTGACGGCAAGATCGAAATCGCGTGATCCGCACCAAACCACTGAACTTCCCGATACCGATCGAAGAGAAGGCTGTCATCTTGCAGGTCAGCAGGTGGGCGTAAAACCAGCAGAGAAAGAGGCAACCGCGCCAGACCGCCTTCGAGAACAAACCCTAAGCGCGCATACTGGCTCATTGTGTCCTGGAGCGGTGCAAACAACTGACTATAAAGTCGGTATGATGTGGCCAAATCAAAGTCCGGAATATCCGACAAAGACGATATGTGCCCCGGATCCACAGACCGTCGCAGGCGTTCCACCAGTATGGCGACCTGTTTTTCCCCTATCTTTGCCTGATGCGAAAGAACCTCTCCGTTCGGTGTTACAACCCAGACCAGCGCGGCATCCGAGAAGGAGCGGACAACCACAAGTGCCTCGTCAGATCCAAGGTTCTCTGAAACCTCCTTTGCATCAATCAGTCTAAGTTTCGTAGCATTGGCGAAATCAGGAAATCTTGCCTGTATCTCGGCAAAGGCCGTGGTCTTTGCCACTGACAATTCCTGTATTTCCCGATCAACCTCAAACGAGGCAGGCAATTGAGCACGTGTATTCGTGAAGCTGGCTTGGGTCGAATAGACACGAGAAAGCTCGTTCAGCCTGGCGGAAACATCCTGGTACTTGCGGATGAGCACATTGAGTTCAGGATCTAGTTCCTCACTGCGTTGAGCGCCGGCGAACAAAGCAGATTGAACAGCACCTGTTTGTCCTATTTGAGCAAACAAGAACGATGTCTCTGCAGGCGTCTGATCAAAATCTCTTGTGAAGAAGAGCTGTGACAATATCTCGAGACGTTGCTGGCGAAGCTGTTCCGCACCGGCTGCATCCGGCGACAGACCAAGAGACAAATAAGCCACCATTGCCGCTTCGGCCGCACGCCGCGACGCGGCGTCACCAACAGCCAACAATTCATTAACCGCAGAGAATGCCCTCAATTCCGCCAAATCTTCGCTTTCGACGGAGGTCGCGTTCGACAGGCCACTGATCGCGATCGCAAAATCACCCCGCGCCTCTTCATAGCGACCGGTTAACATCCGGGAGAGAGCAAGGCCTCTGGTCAAAGTCAGATGCTGATTGACCGACCCACCGTTTGAAAAACCGTCTTGCGATACCCGTTCGAACCATTTCAGGGCTTCCTCCCAATTCCCTTGAGCAGAGAGAGCATAGGCGTGGGTAAGATAGGCGCGGGATACAATGAAATACTGACCCGGTGCGCATCTGGAATGAAAGAACTCTGCCGCACGTCGAGAGATCCATTCTGCATCATCATATCGGCCTTGTTGCATCAGAACGGACGCCAATGCGTCCAATATCCATGCGAGATCAATAGAATCCTCAACACCCCACATCGACGTCCAGAGATATGCCTCGGCCTCGGCCTCGCGCCCCTGGTTCGATATCGAAAGAGCGATGAGGTAATTCACCAAATAGGTATCAAGATGTGGAAACAGAAACCTGGAGAACAATGCTGGCGATGATGCAATGAGGTCATCCATCTCTTCATCAGATGTTGCATAGGAACTTCCGGCGAATTGGCCTTGGCCTAGACTAAGGATCTCTTTGATCTCTCTCAGGCGAATTTCTGCTTCACGGTATCGCCCTTCTCCATACACCAGAACGGCTGACACCTCTCTCTTGTGAAACGCCGATTGGGCTACATTAAATGAATAGAGGCCCGCACTGTCGTAATCTCCGACCCCCAGTGAATAGGAAAATGATGCCGCTTCTGTATCACCCAGCATAGAACTATAAATTGCGTTCATAAACCTGACGCCACCCGCCGCGTTCGAGTCGTCGCCCGTAAAGGACGCAGCATCGTTAAGGTTTTCAAACACAGCAGGCATGTCGCCGTATTTGAATGCTTTGCGGGCTTGTGCTTTAAGAGCTTGGACACGGCTGTAGTTAGATTCAAGATCTTCGAAATTCGAAACTTCCGTTTTGTAGAAACTATCCCCGCTGCATGCGGTAGGGTGCTCCATTCCTAGTGCTTCTAGAATGCCCTTCTCTTCATTGATGGTGCGCTTGGGTGGAGGAGGTCGATAGCTGGAAAAATTAACTTCAATATCCTCAAGCTGCGTAGTGGTTAGCACGCTGGGTGATGCCGTCTGCGGCAGGCTCGTCTGACAACCCGTCAATGCAACAACCGCAACGGCACATATCAAGCAAGGAACCCGAATTTGTAACACCGATCTAAGCCCCCAAACCATAAGAAGAATTGGGAACAGTAATCGTAAAAGTAATATTTTTATAGGCTAATTTTCCGAAGGCGCCGTTGATTATCGTTTCAAAATCATTTGAACCTCGGTGCCTTCAGATGGTTTGCTGGATATATCCAACTGTCCGTTCTGCCTTTCCAGAAGCCTCTTAGTTATGGCCAGCCCTAATCCGGTGCCTTCAATGCTTCTCGTATAGGGGTCACCCCCGCGCAGGAAAGGTTCGCCGATGCGTTTTATCAAATCTTCTGGAATGCCCTGACCCTGGTCTTTGACCCGGATGACATACTGATCATCCCGTTCAAACCCTGATATGGTTACCGCCCGCCCGGGCGGACAATACTTGATGGAGTTGCCCACCACGTTGGTAATGCACTGTTTCAACGCCACTGGGTCGACCACAACTTTATCATCCGCCCCAAGCTCCGCTTTGAGATCCATCTGTTTTTTCTGAGCGAGCGGCGCAAGATGCTCGCATACTTCATTGACGAGACGGGCCGGTTCAATGGATTTGGCCGTCAGGCTGGTTTCCCCTGCCTCCATTTTTGTCAGGTCCAAAACATCATTGATCATCTCTGCAAGATCACCACCGCTCTTTCGAATATTTCCCGCATAACGGCGGGCCCTATCCTCCGAAAAATTTCTGTCAGGCGGATCTTCAATCATACTGGCAAAGCCAATGATCGCGTTCAGCGGCGTCCGCAGCTCATGGCTCATATTCGCGAGAAAAAGATCCTTGCTGCGGTTCACCTGTATTGTGAGGTGAAGCTGGTCGGAAAGCTGCCCCATCAACAATTCAAGTTGTTTTTTCCGCTCAACCTGCCGCAGCATTTGCTGAAAAATCACACCAAGAAGTGCCACGCCAATCAGGTTTCCGACAAGGACCGGAAGCCAGCTCATCAACACGGCCTCCAATGCGCCATCAAAGGGTCGATCAACGAAGTAACTGGGCGTGACCAGGATTGTCCCCAACAGGGCGAGGCCCAAAAACTGCCGCAGATCTGGATCCCCCTCACCCCGGAACCGTCGGTAGATCAAGGCAGCAGTCAGATAGAGAAATGGACTGAGCGCCCCGCCAAGGGCAAACGGTCCCCCGACATGCAGACGCGCTGCAGCGCCAAAGACCGCCGTTATCATGCCTGCCACAGGCCCGGCAACATAGCCGACAATCAACACGGGTGCCGCCCGGGTATCAAATGTGGTCCCCAATGGCGCCTTGACGGGAAGCTCAATGACCAGAACCGTCACCAACCCAAACACAAAACCGGTGAACAGGTTTCGTCGAAAGCTGGCCTGCGGAAGGCCGTACCGATCAACGACGAGAAACACAGCCACCGCTGCAAGGCATAAAAGCCCCAAATTCTGCGCAAAAGAAACAGCATAGTCCGTCTACCCAGTATATCAGGCGTCAGCGATTCTTCGATCTTTTCTTCTGTGAACGATTACAAAAAAGCCAGCAATCGCATAGATTTAACCACAAAGTGTTTTTCAACTTTTTGGAAAAGAAAAAGCGGGCCGTGATGGAAACTCGGCGGCGCACGGCAACTGTCCAGACACGGGTGTCGCATGTTGAAGCTTCATTTTGGTTCAATCTCTCTATGTCTGTCGCAATTTGACGGACTTTCACAAAGATTGAATGGCTCAGGTTCATAACGTGATAAAAAATTTAATTGTTTCATAGACTTGGGTCATTAAAGGCGCGCTGGCATGCGCTGTGCTCCCTAGCACGACGAAGGAGTTTTCAAATGACAAACTTACAATCCACACCCTTCAAACGTATGGTCAAGCCGTTGAGCGCGGTCTCACTGGCCGCCGGGCTGGCAACATTCGCCCAAGGCGCCCAAGCGCAGGACACCCAGGTCGATGTGGAGCTTCAGTTGCTGCTGGATGTCTCCGGCAGTATCTCGAACAGCGAATACAATCTCCAGATGGACGGCTATGCTTTTTCTTTCCGCGATCAGTCAGTCCAGGATGCCATTCTGGATCAAAGCGGTAGCAGTTTTGGCTCAATTGCCGTCCAGACGATCATGTGGTCCGGACCCAGCCAGCAAAGCATCGGAACTGACTGGACCCTGTTGGACAGCACCAGCAGCATCAACGACTACGCAGATACACTGGAAAACATGACCCGGCCCTTTGGTGGGACAACTTACACCGCCGAGGCACTGCAATTCGGCATTACCGAATTCGACAACAACAGTTTCGACGGGACCCGTCAGGTGATCGACATTTCCGGCGACGGGTATGGTTATGACTATATGTACGGGAATTACAGCTGGTTTTCGGGTGAAAGCACGTCCACCATGCGGGACAATGCGCTTGCCGCCGGGATTGATACGATCAACGGCATCACAATCACCCATGACTACCGGGCAGTTGGCGACCAAAGCCTGACGGAATGGTATACAAATGACGTGGCCGGCGGTGTCGATTCCTTTGTGATCGAAGCGGCCAGCTTTCAGGATTTCAGCTCTGCCTTGACGACCAAACTCACGGCCGAAATTGAAGGTGGCTATATCCCTGAAGAAGCTGTCGCTTCCGCCGTTCAGACCGGACCCGTTCACGGCGCCCCCGGTCCAGGCATCGGGGTACTGGGTGCTTTCATCGTCATCGGCGCAGGCTTAATCAAAGCCCGTCGCTCCGTGCCAAAGAGACGAAGCTGAAACAAGGAGGGCGCGCTTTAAGCGCCCAGAGAGGCACGGGACGGCGATCAATGCAGTCTATTCGAATGGCTCAGTTAATTCATCCTACCGGGCTTGGCCCCTAAATTGGTCCATAAACTTAGCAAGCACGCTATTCATAATCAAAATCGAAAACTGCAACAGCGGTTTCACAAAGACCAGCTTCAGAATGGCTGTGGTGAACAAAACACAACAACTAGCGCGACAAAGGGGCTTAGAATTTGACAGCCGCAATTGCATTGTATCTCGAACTGTCATTCCTTGTTGTTTGTAAAACTCAGCTGCCGCCAACCGAAGCCCTTGACCCAAATCCGCCGCGCGCTGCCACTGTAGTTCGGGTTTGAACCTTTGCTACCTTGGGCGCTGATTTATAGGTACTTGTGGACACTTTGTGATTTCCCGTACCAGGATCGCGGCGCAGGCCGTATCCGTCGGACGTATAGAGTCCTCCAACAGCGCTGGTGTAAAGCGGCCGTGTCCGATCATCGCGTCGCGACGCTGTATCTATCAGGCTGGAAATGAAAAACGCCGTCATAAAAGGACGCCAGTACGACTCGCGTGCTTCACAATTTCCAACACCGTGCTGGTTCTGACAAAGCGTCGCGGAATCATATCGGGGGGCCGACATCTGGTGGGTTCTGGATGCTTCTCGGAAGCTCTCATCACATTCAGACAGGTTAAACAAACCCTCATTGATACATTGCTCAACCGTGCGATACACTTTTCCTTCGGTCTGTGGATCGAACCAGTCGCAGCCGTTAACGACGACTGCACCCGATGCCATCAATACCAACTTAAGTGAAGTGGAACGCCTCATATCAGATCTCCCGTATCGAACATTCAATAGGTCATAGATGCCGCATTGAGCATGCCAACCATAACCGCGACGCCCGCGAGTTTCAGGCTTGCGGCTATTTCACCTTTCTCAACCCGCTCATCAATTTTTGGGTAAAACCGTTTGAAAACCTGATAGGTAACGAGTTGCACGACTGCGGCAATCACGACCCACACCGCAAAGTCAAGCAAGCTGACCGCGTTTGCTGCAGCGCTGGCAATAGGAAGCGCAAAACCAAGCATAGAACCAACATACACAATTGACGCGGCAGCATTGTTTTCTTTGACCAGCGCGACTTCGTCATAAGATGTCATCTTTGTGAAGACATACATAAACACCATGACAATGGCGATTGCTGGCACAAAATACAGAAAAAATGGCATTACCCCAGCTAACGATTCTTGGATTTCAACCATGACTAATTCGGCCCCCTTGTCTGCCAACGTCTGTTAGTTAAAGTTCTGTGAATTTAGAGCTTTGCCAAGCATGAAACATACCGATCTGTCGCCATCATCTGGCTCTTCCATATTCACAAGAAGCATCTCATCGCTACCGTCGCTCAATTGGCGGCCAAACAGCATGCATGTCTGGAAGATCTTTCGGCTCTTTGTACCGGACCGATTGTCATAAACCGTTTCCCACAAACTTACGGGATCCGTTTCCCCCTGCTCATCGTCAAACCATACGCGGGTATAAACAGTCTTGTCGGGTCCCAATTCAAAAGAAGGCTGCTTCAATTGGTTAGCAAAATCTTTCCATGCATCATCGTCTCTGGGGTATGTGTTCCCGAAATATGTCCAGATCATAATTTCGCTTATGTATTCCTGCTCGATGCCGTCACCGCCCTGAATTTGGACCATTGAGTTGTCATCGGCCGGATAAAACCGGTGAAGGAACGAGCCTTCACCGAGATCAACGATCCCTTGTGCGACAACCAGCCAACTGTCTCTTTCCACATCTACCAGGCAATCATTTGGCCAAAACTTAAAGGCAAGCGGGTCAATTTCCACCGTTCGACCGATCGTCAATCCCATGACTTCAACCACTGGCGACGGTTTCTGATCTTCTTGCTTTCCGAATTTCTTCAAAAAATTCAGCATTAACCGGAACCTTTCTGAATCGCATCCCATTCCTTTTCAGTGAGGCGAGCTTCCGCTACATAGAAAAGTGTCGAACCAGGCTCAATCGTCTCGGGAAAGGGAACGAACTGGATAGGTGCCCCAGCCCCGGATGACAATGCGATAGGCGTCACCGATGTCTTCCGGCATGTGCCGAGCAATGCGTCACTGGATATGGCTTGCCCCTTAACCACGCCAGAATAGATCGTCGCGCTAGTTGTGCTGGTTGCCAAGGCCTGAATAACCGCGCTGGCACCAGGGTCCTGCGCAGCCCGAACAAGGGATTCGGTTGAGATCGATACCACGGTTTCTACATCCGCATATCGTTTTGCCCGTGCCGCGGTTTCACGATCATTGAAATATGCCGCAATATGTACATCGGCATTCAATTCCCTGACCGCAAGACAACAGTTGAACGTCTCACCATCACCTTCAGCGTAGACCAGAACTTTCGCAGCATTCTCAACAGCCGCCCGCCTCAATGATTGTAGTGCGTCGAGCTTTTCAGCAAAAACGAACAGCACGCCGTCAGGAACTTTTGAATCTGAGTATCGCGACAACAAAACGATCGTATGATCATTGTCCTGTCCGGCAATTAGATCTTCAATCATACGCTCTGTGCGTTCTGGATGATAACCGACAAGAACGGTTGCCCCTTCCTTGCCAGAATAATTGCCTCGGCCGTCTGCCATTTTTCTAACTCCTTCAACGACCGTAACTGTTAGTTTTGATAACATTACGGTGAAAATTGTGACCGCAGCCGGAAAGAAAAACACCGATGCAATCAAGCGGCCTGCGTCCGTGGAAGGTGACAAATCCCCGTATCCGACCGTAGACGCTGTGGTTGCAGCAAAATACAGGAAAGCAACAAGATCCGTTGTAAGATCATCTTCCCCTGCAAGCGCAAACAACCCCCATGAAATCACGAGATAACAAACTACCAGAGCAAGAATCACCCATACTTTGAGAACAAGTAGATCTTGATAAAAACGTGTCAAAATTCGGGAAAAATTCGGCACGACAAAGCCCATTTACCTAAAGAGATTTTCTGCTAGTGTAACAACATGACGTAGTATTTAGTGGCAGTCAATATTTCCGGTAACGTAAATTTACGTTACCGGAAACTTTTTGTTGTACTCCAACAATGCAATCCCCATACTAGTTATAGTTATAAGGCGGCGATCATTCCGTGTGGTTGATATCGCCTTTTCTTGACAGGGGTATTGAATGCCAAGCCGCGGCAGACCAAAGGATCCGAAAAGCAGGCTCGCCGATCACAGGAAAAGATTGGCGCAACAAGGCCTTAAACGTGTCGAGGCTGTCGTCCCTGCGGACAAGGTACCATTACTCCAAATGCTGGCTTCGGCCATTCGGAACGGGTCTTTTATAAGTGTAGGACCACCAGCGAGCACGAGCGCTTATTTAAAAATCGAAAGGGAAAACCCTATGCAAGTTGTATCAACACCTTGGACAGTCGAGGCTTTGAAGGCAGCCCTGGAAGAAACCGATTTATTGGCACCTGGCGAATTTGCGACAGCCATCAGCGAAGGAGCTGGCAAGGTGCTTGAGGTTGAAGTCAACGGCGCTGGTGGACTAATAGTTTTTCTGGCGGTCGAGGGCGAACAGATCATCACCACAACAATTCTATGGCCTCGAGCGGATCAAGAAGATCCGAACTCGTTTGAGGCAATGATGCTCCGGTCACATAAAGTACTCATGCCTTTATGCGCACTTGGAATAGACACTGTTGATGGCGAAGAATACTACGAGTTATTCGGTGCAATGTCTGCACGATCGGCTCTTTCGAGCGTCGTGACTGAAATCAGAACCATAGCAAATAACGCTCTGGAACTTGCCAAAGAGCTTGGCCCCAACAACAAAGACTTTGCAGCCTAGAGCGCAGGAGACGGAATATGAGTGTCTGGAAAAACTTGTTCACCGCAGTAAAAGGTCACGTAAACACAACGGCTGAGAGCATCGAAGACGGGCAAATCCTAACAATACTTGATCAGCAAATTCGCGAAGCGAACACCGCTCTCGCATCGGCAAAAGACGAACGCGCAAAAATGGTAGCAAAGCGCAATCTAAAGCAGAAAACCATCGATGACACCAATGCGGAAATCACTCGACTCATGAGCGGTGCAAAGAAAGCAAAAGACTCTGGCGACATGGCTTTAGCGAAGGAAGCAATGGAAAGGGTCATTAAGCTAGAAGGGGAATTGAGCGACCATCAGGCCTTGCTTGACCAATTCAAATCCGGTGCCGATCAGATGGAGATTTCAATAAAACAAACAGAAAACAAGCTTGAAGCACTAAAGCGCAAGGTTGAAAGCGCCAAGGCAAATGAAGCGCTGCTTGCGGCCCAAAGAGCGGCCTCAACCTCGTCCCGTGCGACAAACGGAAAACTGGCGGGAGCCGTAGACAGCTTGAATCGCCTGGAACAGCGTCAGGCCGAACAAGCGGCCCTTCTTGAGGCCAACGATGAATTTGCAAGTGAGCTTGCCGGCGACGAGTTGGAAAAGAAACTGGCTCAATTTGACAATCCCGCCGGTTCAAGTGTCGACGACAGATTGGCCAACCTATAACAGCAGTGTGAAACAATGCAGAGGATTAGTCTTGAAGAGCGCCCTGACTGGCGGGCTCAGGCCGACCTACTCGGGTATTCGTTTCTGAACCAAGATGCCATCCCCTCTTGGGACGAATCAAAAGCTTATGTGTTGACTGCTGAGCAGGTCGATTTTGATTTGAAAAGCGTGACAAATGAGCTTCATCAAATGTGCATAGAAGCAGTGGATGTTGCCGTACAGAACGAGAGAATCCTCGACCGCTTGGCCATACCCGCGCCTTATTGGGATTGGATTGCAAATTCGTGGCGGGCACGGGAACCCTCGCTATACGGCAGGTTTGATCTATTTTACGACGGCACCGGCCCTGCAAAAATGCTGGAGTACAACGCAGACACGCCAACCTGCTTGTATGAAGCTGGTTTCTTTCAATTGCACTGGTTTGAAGAACAGAGGGCGCGGGGCGTGATTAGCGATGAGGCAGACCAGTTTAACGTCATCCAGGACAAGCTAATCGCCAGATTTCGCGAATTGTTTGAGCAAGGAGCAAATGTCCATTTTTCCTGCTGCAGGGACGCCCAAGACGACCGGGGCACGGTCGAATACATCGAAGACTGTGCCATACAAGCTGGCCTCGTAAATCATTTCGTCTTTATCGATGACATTGGTGTCGATACGGAGGGAAGGTTCGCCGACCAGAACGATCACGTAATAGACTATCTGTTTAAACTATATCCGCTTGAGCATATGTTTCGTGAGGATTTCGGAAAATTTTTACCGAATTCAGGTGTCGAGATGCTGGAGCCGCCTTGGAAAGCGATCCTTTCCAACAAGGGGTTATTACCCCTTCTTTGGCAAATGTATCCAGGTCATCCAAACCTCCTGCCATCGTTCTTCGAGACTGAAGTTGATGCTGACACCATCATCGGATCCTATGTCAAGAAACCGTTGTTCAGCCGCGAAGGTGAAAACGTGGAAGTCCACCAAAAAGGCACTGAGACTTTCCGGATGCCTGGCGGTTACGGTGAAGAAGGCTTTGTGATACAGGCGTTCTCGCCTACGCCAAAATATGTCGATGATTATGCGGTTGTCGGATCATGGATCGTCGGTGATGAAGCCGTCGGCATTGGCATCCGCGAAGATACAAATATCGTCACACAGGATATATCTCGCTTCGTTCCTCATGTTGTTGTAAACTGATAACCACGTGCTTGCCATGTCCTGCCTGCCAGCTTTCGGGATTTCAGCTCTGCTCTGACCACCAAGCTCACAGCCGAAATTGAAAGTGGCTATATCCCTGAAGAAGCTGTCGCTTCCGCCGTCCAGACCGGACCCGTTCATGGCGCTCCCGGTCCA
Organism: Alphaproteobacteria bacterium; assembly: GCA_963691885.1. GTDB lineage: Bacteria > Pseudomonadota > Alphaproteobacteria > UBA8366 > Aestuariispiraceae. Next base: position 2,400,807 of record OY829843.1, on the reverse strand, counting down.
GGCATCGGGGTTCTGGGTGCTTTCATCGTCATCGGCGCAGGCCTGATCAAAACCCGCCGCTCCGCGTCAAAGAGACGAAGCTAAAGGTAGGAGGGCACGTCAAGAAGAGTCGCGAAGAGGATGGTGGGCTGTACAGGGCTCGAACCTGTGACCCGCTGATTAAGAGTCAGCTGCTCTACCAACTGAGCTAACAGCCCGAACGCTCTTTGTACCAAACACAGAAACCGCAAACAAGGTTATGGCCATCTGCGGGACGGGGCCCGGTCTCCCGGGCACCGTACTTTAGTATCGCACGTGAATGCGGGGTTCAGCTGGTCTCGGACAGGCAACTCTTAAATGAGCCTGCCATGTTGCGGATGAGGGTGAAGTAGAGGTCCGGTCCATCGGCAATATCCGCCCCAAGCGGGTCTAGAACGCCGGTCTTTGCATCTGTGCCCTCTGTCACCGTAGTAACCAGTTTCGGTTCAAACTGTGGCTCAGAAAAGACGCAGGCAGCACTCAACCCCTGGACCTTCTCGCGCAGTTCGGAAATGCGTTCTGCACCCGGCATCACTTCGGGAGAGACTGTAATCGATCCAACGGCGGTCAGACCGAACCGGTTTTCAAAATTCTGATAAGCATCGTGGAAGACCACAAAGGGCTTGCCCTGAACAGAGGCAAGATCTGAAGAGAGTTCACCCAGCAAGGCGTCCAATTGTTTGGTAACCGCCGCTGCATTTGCCTCATAGGTTGCAGCATGGTCCGGATCGGCGGCGACGAGGGCCTCTTCAATTTCATGCACCAGCGCCTTCGCGTTCACAGGGTCCAGCCAGACATGGGGATCAAATTCCCCTTCGCCATGGGCGTGTTCTTCATGGCCATGGTCGTCGTGTGCATGGTCGTCATGTTTGTGCTCATCATGGGCATGATCATCATGCGCATGGTCGTCATGTTTGTGCTCATCATGGGCATGATCATCATGCGCATGGTCGTCATGTTTGTGCTCGTCATGCGCATGGTCATCATGGGCGTGGTCGTCATGTTTGTGCTCGTCATGCGCATGGTCATCATGCTTTTCGTCCTTATGCGCATGTTCTTCGTGCTTGTGCTCATCATGGGCATGATCGTCATGTTCATCATGGGCATGCTCATCGTGACCGTGCTCTCCATGGTCATGATCATGAGCGTCGAAAGCGCCGCCTTCCCGGAAAGACAGCTTGTTCAGGCCATGAGCATCGAGCAGCTCAACCACCTTTGCCTTGGTTGCAATAGCCTCCAGCGGCTTCTCGAGAAATGCCTCCAGATTATGGCCAATCCAGAATACAACATCGGCATTTTCCAGTTCCCGGGCCTGCGACGGTTTAAGCGCGTAGTTGTGAGGCGAGCCAGCGCCCTCAACAATCAAATCCGGTTCCCCCACCCCTTTCATCACAGCTGAGACCAGCGAATGGACCGGCTTGATGGAAGCAACCACATTAACATCTGCCTGGGCAGAGAATGCTGAGACAGAAAGCAGGGTGGTTGAAAGAAGAACGGACTTGGCAAGACGCATTGCAGGCTCCATGAAACATAGGAATTACGGGGACTTCGTGACGTTGTGTTATCATATAACGTATGCAATAAGCAACATGGATTCACGGCGTCAAACATGTGAAGTCATTGAACTAGATCTACTATGCCTGAAAATACCGAAAGCCTTGTAACACTGGAGAATGCTGGCCTGAACCGGGCCGGGCGTTGGCTTGTTCGCGGGGTCTCAATGACCGTGGCGCCGGGTGAGATTGTCACCCTGATCGGTCCGAACGGGTCCGGAAAATCGACAACGGCGAAAATGGCTTTGGGCATCGCCAAGCCGGATGAAGGCCTGGCGCAACAGAGATCGAACCTGCGGATCGGGTATGTCCCGCAAAAACTGAGCATCGACTGGACCCTGCCGCTCACCGTTGATCGCTTTATGAGCCTGACCGGCCGGATTGACCGGGACGCGGCACAAGCCGCGCTGGCCGCGACGGAAAGCCAGCATCTGGGCAAGTCCGAGGTCAGAACACTTTCCGGCGGGGAATTTCAACGGGTGTTGCTGGCCCGCGCGATTGCCCGGTCTCCCGACCTGCTGGTCCTCGATGAACCGGTGCAAGGGGTCGATTTCAACGGGGAGATCGCACTGTATGATCTGATCAAAGCGATCCGGGATGACCTCAAATGCGGGGTCTTGCTGATATCGCATGACCTCCACGTCGTGATGGCAGCGACAGACCGGGTTGTCTGTCTGAACGGGCATGTCTGCTGCTGTGGCACGCCGACCGCTGTGGCGTCCAGCCCCGAGTACAAGGCCCTTTTCGGGGTGCGCGCCATGTCGGGCCTGGCCGTGTACGAACACAAGCACGACCACGAACACCTGCCCGATGGCCGCGTTCTCCACTCAGATGGCAGCGTTACAGATCATTGCCACCCAGATGACGGTCATCACCACCCACAAGCGTCACCAGACGATGGGGCGCAACAAGAAGAGATCAGGGTCAAGCAAGATGCTGGATGATTTCTTTAGCCGCGCAATCCTGGCCGGGATCGGTGTCGCCGTTGCAGCCGGCCCCCTTGGTTGTTTTATTGTCTGGCGGCGGTTGGCCTATTTCGGCGATACGCTCAGCCATGCGGCACTGCTGGGTGTGGCCCTTGCCCTGTTGTTTGAGGTGAACATCACACTGGCCGTATTCGGTGTGTCCGTCTGCGTGTCACTTGCTCTGCTGCTTCTGCAGCGTCAGGCGACCTTGTCTTCTGACGCCCTGTTGGGCCTTCTCTCTCATTCAGCACTTGCAGTCGGGTTGGTTGCACTGGCATTTATGACATGGGTCCGTGTCGATCTGATGGGTTTTCTTTTCGGTGATATTCTGGCTGTCACGCCATTGGACGTGGCCATAGTGTGGATAGGTGGACTCAGCGTTTTGGTGGTTCTGGCCCTGATCTGGCGCTCTTTGTTCGCGGCAACCGTGAATGTTGAACTCGCCCAAGCAGAAGGCTTAAGTCCTGAACGTGCAAATGTGATATTCATGCTGTTGATGGCCGTTGTTATCGCCATATCAATGAAGATTGTTGGTGTGTTATTGATAACCGCTCTCTTAATCATACCAACTGCCGCTGCGAGACGATTTGCGACCGGACCGGAACAGATGGCCATCCTAGCAGCTTTACTTGGCATGGGCGCCGTTCTGGGCGGCCTGTTCGGATCTCTGGAATGGGATACACCAGCCGGACCAAGTATTGTGGTCGCAGCGCTGGGATTGTTTATACTGTCTGTGTTACCCGTCCGGTTACCCCGATCACGAAGGGGGAACGAGGCGACAGAGAACAGCAACAAACAAGCGGAAGGTGCGCGTCAATGACACCACATGCACATGCTGAGATCGACCTGACCAAGAACCAGTCCATGGTTATGAACGCACTGTCAGAGGCGCGCGGCCCGCTTACCGCCTATGCTATTCTGGACGTTCTGCGTGAAGACGGGTTTAGGGCCCCGCCACAGGTTTATCGGGCACTGGAAAAGCTTATGGAGTTTGGCCTTGTCCACCGGATCGAAAGTCTGAACGCCTTTGTTGCCTGCCAACTATCATCCTGCGACGGCGCAAAGCAGGAGATGATTGTCTTTACAATCTGCGAGCGCTGCAAAAAAGTGCAGGAACAGGCAAGCCTCCGCCTCGCGGGTGCGATCGATGCCCTGGCGACAGATATCGGCTTTTCCCCGAATAAATCGGTCATAGAACTCCGCGGTTTGTGCACGGCGTGCACGGAAAGCCAGACCGCTTCAGCGAACTAGAGCGGGTTCCGTTTAGTCGGAATCGGTTTTGAGATTTCTACGAAGCATGATTCCCTGTTTTTATTTTGGAGACCGGGATTATGTCATCAGTCATTTCGATGGATTTGCGGGAGCGTATTTTTTCTTACGTTATTGCCGGTCACTCGTGCCGATCAGCGGCACGCCTTTACGGTGTCAGCCCAAGCTTTGCGATCAAGTTGATGCAGCGGTTCCGTCAAGGTCGCGGATTGTGCGGCCCTGGTCGTCGTCGTCCTGTCGGCACCGGGACGCTCGAACCCTATAGAGCGTTTGTCATTGACCTTGTCGATGCACAGCCCGATATCACGCTCAGGGAATTGGCGGACGAATTGAGTGCGACGCTGGGGGTTAAGACCAGCAAGGCGACGCTATGCCGGTTTCTGATTAAGGCGGGATACCGCTATAAAAAAAACGCTGCGGGCACGGGAACAAGAGCGCGCTGATGTGCGCCGCGCGCGTCATCACTGGATCATCCGGCGACAACCTCTCATGCGGCTCGACCCACATCGGCTTGTTTTTATTGATGAAACGGCGACCACAACCAAGATGACCCGGCTTAGAGGCCGCGCGCCCAAAGGCCAACGCCTTGTCATGCATACGCCGTTCGGTCATTGGCGCACGCAAACCTTTATCGCGGGATTGCGCTGCGGCGGCCTCACCGCACCATGGATCCTCAACGCCCCCATGACCAAGGTCGCCTTTGAGACCTATGTCGAGACACAGCTCGCCCCAACGCTGAGCCGAGGCGATGTCGTTATCCTCGATAATCTCGCCGCCCATAAAAGTGACCGTGCCGCTGAAACCTTGCACGACATCGGTGCATGGTTCCTGTTCCTGCCACCCTATTCGCCAGACCTGAACCCAATCGAACAAGCCTTCTCAAAATTAAAAGCCCATCTCAGAAAGGCCGAGGCCAGAACATTCGATGACCTTACAAACGCAACAGGGTCAATATGCGATCTCTTCACCGAAACGGAGTGCTGGAACTTCTTCGCAGGCGCTAACTATGCGTACGATTAAATGAAAACAACTCTAGCGCCACGCGCCCTGACTATTGCTGCGTACCCGTTCTAAATTTTGCGCAGGATCTCTTTGAGGGTCGCACCCTCAGCTTCGGTAAGGGGTGACAGAACCTCGTCAAGAACTCGGGCTACCGCTTGCTCAAGCTCCGTAACCGTGTTGCGTCCCGCCGACGTTAATCCGAGGATGCTTGATCTGGCATCAGCGGGGTCTTCCTGGCGCTCAATTAAACCCTTTCCCTCCAGCGTCTGAACGAGCCTGGTCATCTGGGATTTGTCCCGTGCGGTCGCGACAACCAGATCCTGAATTCGGGCCGGCTCAATCTCGGCAAGGGTCAACAGGACCATGCCGCCAACTGGTCCAACTCTATGCCTGTCGAACTCGCACGCCGTCGCGTTCAGGCCAGCATGAAGGCGGCGCAATAACCGATCAACAAGACGGGCCGTATCGGTATCAAGAGTAACAGGCAATTTAGTTGACAAAATCAATCACCTTTCTAAATAGTTGATATAGTCAACAAAATCAGTTCCTCCTTACCAGCGACAGGTTCAGCATATCATGACCCAAAGCCAAACCAGTCTTTTGAAGCTTGCCTCAGTCCTATGGGTCATCTGGGGCCTTGTCCATATGCTTGCAGGTATCATGACCATCATCCAGCCCGCGTCACAGGCTTTCGCAGCGATTGCGGACGCTGTTGAGCCCTCGCTCCTGAGCGCAGACTATCACCCAGCGGTAGCGGCAATTCTAAACCAACACGGTTTTAACCTGCTGTGGATCGGCCTGACGACAACTGTAGGGGCCATGTTTATTTGGCGCGGCGCCATGACCGCAATTTGGGTGACCGCACTTGTCGGTGGACTTGCCGATGTGGGTTATTTCCTCTTCGTCGATATGCCGGGCTTTGTAAACTTTTTCCCGGGCACACTGATGACCCTGATCTCGGCCAGTGCCATCGCAACAAGTTTCTGGGTCTGGTTCAAAAGAGTGAAGACACGCAGCCACGTAAAACCGTGACTGGTCATTCATAGGGTTGCCACCCAGAACAACGTTAACAACCCCGCGGAGAGGCCGCCTTCAGCCTGGTTGCAAACACCCACGAACACGTGCTGAGAATTCAGTGATACCCATCGAAATTCGGGAATTGGCAATGCTCTGCAAAAGGATAGTATCGAGCCGCACACCGAAACTTGGGTAACGCTGGAGCTTATTGTGACACAGGAAACCGAGACGACCATCGACTCCTTCCCTTTTCAGACCTATGACAAATTGCGCTATGCCGATACCGACCGGCAGGGCCATGTCAACAACGCCGTCTTCTCGACCTTTCTGGAGTCAGGTCGTGTCGGTTTCCTCTACAATCCCGATGCGCCCTTGCTGGAAGAGGGATGTTCCTTTGTGATCGCGCGTCTTGCCCTGGACTTCATTCGGGAGATCACCTGGCCGGGCAGACAACCACGCCTCACGCGTGGTTTAGATTTGCGGATACCAGCGCCGAGACGGCATCAGCCGTCGCCGCTGAAAGGGTCCAACCCAAATGCCCGTGGCCGGTGTTGTAGAACACGCGTGGATTTTTCCCACGCCCGATATGAGGCATCATGTTCGGCATCATCGGTCTCAGTCCCGCCCAGGGCACACATTGGCGCGTGCTCATACCCGGGAAGTGCACACGGCACCATTCGACCATCGGCTCGATCCGTGACCAGGATATGTCGCGATTGACACCAGCAAACTCAGCGGTGCCCGCAACACGAAAGCGGTCTTCACCAAGGCGGCTTGTCACGATCTTTGCATTGTCGTCCAGCAAGCTCATCCAGGGCGCTGCGGCGCGATCTTCTTCCGTCTGTAGATTAACGGTGATCGAGTAACCCTTCACTGGATAGACATTCACGCGGTCACCAAACTTCGTTGCCAGCGGTTTGGAGAGGACGCCTGCACACACCACGATCTTGTCGTAGCAGTGGTGCTCAATCTCGCCCGGCGCGCCTGTTTCGTCGACACCCGTCGGACGGCTGATGATAAGGACCCCATCGTCCGTATTACGAACATCGGTGACCTCCGTGCGAAGCCGCATGGTTGCGCCCCGCCGCTCGCACGCTTTGCCAAGCTCGTTGGTGAACTTGTGAATGTCCCCGGTGAAGTCCGTGTTGGTATAATAGCCGCCATAGATTTCGCCCTTGAGCGCCGGTTCTAACGTCCGGACTTCCTCTGCCGTTACAGCCTGGCGTTCGAGGCCGCCCTTCTTGAGAATTTCGGTGACATTACTCGCCCACTCAAAGTCCTTCTTGTTGGTATAAAAATGCAGGATACCGCGATCTTCGCGGTCGAATTCGATGCCCTCGTCAGCGGCCATCTGCCGAAGATGTGCACGCGCCTCGATCGCCATCCGGACGGTCGCGACCGTGTTATTTTCATACTCGGGAATGGAGGCCATGAACTGGGCCATCCAAGAGAGTTTATGCCAGCTCGGCTGCGGCCGTACGAGCAATGGAGCGCCCGGCTTGAACATCCATTTCAGGCCCTTGAAGATGGTCGACCAGTTAGTCCACACCTCGGCATTGGAGGCCGAAAGCTGACCACCATTGGCGAAACTCGTTTCCATCGCCGGGTACGGGTTTTTGTCGTAAAGCGTAACGTCGTAGCCACGACGAACCAGGTTGTATGCGGTGGTTGTGCCGGTGATACCGGCCCCGATAACAGCGACTTTGTTTTGTGACGTGTTCATTGGCATCCTCCTTCCGCATCCTCTCGGAGTTGATGCCCCCTCTGTCATTAGCCTGAGAGTTTCGCGCTTTCACGCTTACACCGTCGGCGGGAGCTTGCAGCTCCACTTTCCAGAGTGTTTTCCCAATTGCAGCGATACGGGTGCCTGAGAGTTTCCGGGGCGGTTGCTCCTTCGGCGCACTCCTAACTTCGAGTGCTCTCTCGCTGCGTGTGCTCCACTACGACAGTTCACTTTCGTTTGTCAATATGGTGTCTTCGGCGCAATCGCAGAGAGATGGCAAACACCTAACCTGGGCATTCTGGCATTTTGCCCAGTGCATAACCAGGAGCGGACCCGTTGGCTGGTTTCTCGCGGTCTGGATCGTGCCAAAACCCGATATGGCCAGAGCAAAGTGACATGGTTACTCTGGCATTGGGAAAATTTTAAGCAATGCTCCGGATCTTGCATGTAATGACACGGGATCGATTGCTAAAGGAGCGGGCCACCACGCGGAAAGGTACATATTTGATGAGTTTTGTATGGCGCGATTTGAATCAAGAAGAACTAGACCGGGCATATAACCAAGCCGAATATGCGCCAAACAGGGAGCAGATTCTCGCACGGTTTGCTTCCAACAGTGTGATTGCCCGTGAGCGTATCGGGTCACCGAAACGACTAAGATACGGCAATGGCGTAAAAGAGGAGATTGATTTCTTTCAAAGTCAATCTGGACCTGCACCCTGTGTTATTATGGTTCATGGCGGCGCCTGGCGCTCTGGGGTCGCAGCAAATTACGCGTTCCTGGCCGAAATTTTTGTTGAGGCCGGTATCCATTGCGCCCTGCCTGATTTTGACTGGGTTCAGGACAGAGGCGGAGATTTAATGCCTTTGGCTGATCAAGTGGGTCGGGCAATAGCCTATATTTGTAATTCAGCCACCGCGTTAAATATTGAAAAGCAATCCGTATTTGTTTGCGCGCATTCTTCGGGATCACACCTCGCTGCATCAGCACTCTTGGGGCTGAAGGGTCGCATTGATGGGTTGGATGACCACAGCATCAAAGCTGCTCTGCTCTCCAGTGGAATGTATGACCTGGAACCGGTGCGATTGTCAGCGCGCAGCAAGTATGTCGCTTTCACAGATGAAGTTGTGCAGCTTCTCAGTCCGATGCGGCATTTGGACAAACTGAGCATGCCCGTCATTGTTGCGCATGGCACTTATGAAACCCCCGAATTCAAACGGCAAACGCTTGAATTTGCGGAGGCGCTGGAAAAGCGCGGCTTTTTACAAAAATCGCTTATTGCGGAAAACTGCAATCACTTCGAGGTACTGGAAACGCTTGCCAATCCATACGGTTTGCTCGGACGTGCAGCCTTGGAAATGATTGAGCAGACGTAGTCACGTTCAGAGGCAAGAGAGCCCATGCGGCCAGCGATCGCCGGTGGCCCCCGTAACCGATTGACTATGCTTTCTGAAACGCGTTATGAAGCGCTTGTTTCACCTTCCCTTAACTACATCCGCTTAGGGTCAAAAATTGACACTAAGTTGGACCCAGAGGCGTTTCTGTTATCGCCACTCAAAAAGATTGAGCAATATGCTAGTCCGACTATCTCGGGCGTGACAAAAACCCGATCAGTACGACTCTGCCGTCCGGTTGCAACTGACTTGTCGTAAAAGCGTGTTCTCCTGTCCGTCATGCCCGTGGTGCGGAAAAGTGCTACCAGGCCGTGATTCCAAATTCCTGCAGAGTTTGGAATCAAAGCCTTCACGCCAAAAAATCGCGTTTGTATCAGACGCATAAAGGGAAAGGTTGGCGGAGAGAAAGGGATTATCCTGTTGAACTACTAAATAATTGATTCATTAAATTTTTCTTACAAGGATAGTTCCTGATTTAGTTCCCACATCTGGAAACACGCTGTTCATAATCCCTTGCACGGAATGTGCTGTTGCGTCCTCTTTAGTACAAGTTTTCAGAAATGCAATGGAGATATTCAATCGACAATCAGACTAAGACAAAACCCATAGCCTAGACTTTATTCATTCCGTCAGCTTATCCGGCGCCAATTACGCCTGCCAATTCGATATGGGGTTCGGTGACGTTGCTTTGAACAGCGAGCGTTATCATGCTGAAGCGAGCAATGACAGGTCAATCGTCCAATCCAGTTAATTCGAACTTTGCGTTCTCCAGATCTTCGCAGAGCTCTTCGGCTTCCTCGGCGATGTCTTCGTCACCACCGCAATCCCAGACGACTGTTACCGAATTTCTCTCACCCGCCTCATCCAAAACCTGAAGAAGTTGCAGAAGGGCCCGCGTCGAACTGCTGTTGAAATAGCTCAACACAAAACTGAATTGAATTTCTTCGTCAGAAGTCGACTGAAGAAAGGAAGACAATTTCTCACGTAAGGGTCCGTAAAAGCTGGTCACGTCTTCCATAAATGACATTCCTTGCAGACTGAACGTCATTTCAATGAAGTCGAAGTTCACTTCAGGTGTGGAGTCAGTGCGGGCGAGTTTGATGGCTTCCATTTCAGCTTTCCGGACCTCTAGGCATAAGCTTTCAGATAAAAATAGGCGTGTTTATCATCAACATCCTTAAAGTCATATTCAAAGGCGCCATTTGCACGACGGGCAATATCAACGAAGCCGACACCAGCGCCCTTGCTACCTTCTGGCACCGCATCTTTCAAAATCTCCTTGTACAAAGCCTTCAAACCGTCGGAATCCAGAGTTGCTATATGTTTCAAATGGCGACTCAGCCTCTGCACATCGTCTTTGAGAATTAAGTTGCCGCAACAAACGAAGTACACGTCTTTTTCAGGGCTGCCAACAGCAATGAACCCGTGACGAAGAACGGCTTCTGAATCATCGGCGTCTTCAGGTAGTATCGCCTTTGAGTATCGAACGATATTTTGAGTCTCTTCTACAAAAATGGCAAAGACCGAACGAGCGGTCTTCTTGTCGACCTGAACTAGCTCAAGGGACTGACGGATCGTTTTCCCGAAACTCAAAAGTGCTTCTTAAGATAAATATCCCGAATAACAAAAGACTATGTTCTGATCAATCAATGCACTTTGAATTTGATCCAACGGATCGATCGCACTCATCAAACCCGCCCTAAAGCAAAACCAACGACCGCGACATCGTCCAATCGTGGTGCATCACCCTGATGCGATTTTACGGCGTTCATTATCAAGTCAGGCTGTTGATCAAAAGGTTGATCATGCACGGCCAAGAGCAGTTCCTTCAATTTTGTCTTCCTAAATCTCTTTCCGGTTTCCTCGGAAATCTGATCAACAATTCCGTCTGTCACCATGTAAAAGCGCGAAACACCGGAGACTTCAATAACCGTTTCCTCAAAAACATGGTCATGCCCGACTTCGCGATACCCGATTCCCTTTCGACCGCCCTTAATCTGTCTAACTTCCCCTTGTTCAATAACAAGTAGATCCAAATGGGCTCCGACAAATGTCATTTGCCCTCTGTCTGCCTCAACGAAGCATGCAGCAAGTTCCAAGCCATCGTCTACAAATTCATCATTCTCGCTTTCCTGTCCCAGTGATCTGCGGAGGAAAGAATGCATCCGGGAAACCAATCCCGAGAGATTACCGGGTTCGACCTCCGCCATGCTGCGTTCCAGGGCACCCGTTGAGATCAAAGTCATGAACGCGCCGGGTACGCCATGCCCTGTACAATCGCCCAAAATGATCAGGGAACCGTGTCCCCATTCATGGCACCAATAGACATCCCCTCCGACCACATCACGTGGCTCCCATATCACAAAATTGTCGCCAATTGCCTCCTCCACAGAATCACTGCCAGGAAGAATCGACCTCTGAATTCTGCTTGCATAGTCGATGGACGAAGAGATTTGATGATAAGTTCTCTGAAGGGTCGTTTCTGCCTGCTTGCGTTCCGTAATATCGGTGCAGGTCGCGACGAGTGTCCCGTTTTCCATCCGGTTTCTTATCGTCTCCAATGTTCGGCCACTCGGGAAGGTGTTTTCCACACGCTCCTGACCCGACTGCCCATAACCATCCAACCGATCCAGATAAAGTACCTCTGGATCTCCAGCGCCATAGTCTCCACGCTCCGCCCGGACCCTTATCATGTCATGCAAGGATCCACCTACTTTGATTACGCCATTGGGCAGTTCATAGAGATCAACATATTTATCATTGAACAGCTCTATATTCATATCTTTATTTATTACCATAATACCACTTGGCATATTCTCGAGCGCGATGCGAAGTTGCGATTCCTTGGTGCGCAACTCTTCAGTCCGCTTCGCAATTTCGGCCTCTAGATTTTCCGTATATCCCTGCAGTTTTCGACGGGCCTCACCCAGCTCCTTGGCGAGAAGATTGAAAGCTGCGGCAAGTTTTCCGACTTCGTCTCTACGCCCTCCACCCGAGACGACAACATCCAAATCACCGGCTGCGAGTTTTCCTATGGCATCGGTGGTTGCAACAAGAGGCGCAGAAATCAACCGACCTACGGACAATAGTGTTCCCACGCTCACAAGCAGCGAGACCACCAAACACACAGAAACCCACAAAACGTATCATGTCGAATTTGGGCGCTTTGATGCTTCGCAGACTGGATTCGCTTTCCAGCGGCTTGCTCGAACATCGACATGGCATCCCGGAACTGGTCAAAAAACTGTTTACCCTGAGCTTGGGCAATCAGTGCGGCCAGATCCTCCATGCTCGACGCACCTTCGATGTCACCTCTTAGTGCGATAGAGGGCGAAACGACTTGATCGGTCCATTCACGAATAGTGCTGTGCGCAGCAAGCAAAAACGCCGTTAGGGCCTCATCGTCTTCTGCGAGTTCCAAGGCTCGCGCTACAGATTGATCAAAACGTACGCGCCCCGACTCATAAGGTGCCAGAAAAGGAGACTTGCCCGCCAGGAGATAGCCCCGCATTCCGGTTTCCATATCAAGTGCATTGATGCGGATTTCAGCAAGTTCAATCAGTAGCTGTTGCGACAATTTTCGAGTCGCTTCAGATTCGGTTTGAAAGGTGAAGTTGGCCTCTGCCGTGGCTTTCGCGTTCGTCGACTCACTCTGACGCTGGTCGAGAAGACGGCTCTCCGTTTCCTTAAAGTCAGCAATCAGCCGTCGAACCTGGTCGATTAGGGCCCTTCCACGATTCTCGCTGACGAAAGCAGCGATATCACCGCTGGGGGATATTCCGGTTGTTACTTCTGCACGCAACTGTTTGGCCGGTTTGGCCTTTGCATTGAGCCAATCGGAGATGGTCGACTGTATTGCTTCAACGCGCACGACCTGAGCAGGATTGCCTCTTATGAAGCCCTCGACATTTGCATCAGCCAGGTCTGAGATGGTTTCAAATTGATCAAAGAGAACGTCACGCTTGGCACGGCCTAGTTCTGGGAGAAGGGTGAGATCATGTTTGCTTTGAAGTGTTTTCATGCATGCAGAATACCAGTGGCATAATTTACACGTACCGCCATAAGCGGGTTTGGTGTGAACGGCTTCAGAAAGAGATCTATGGTGATCAGCGACTGATAAACGCCACACAGGTACCGCGAAGAGTCCGGTTCTCAGACCGGGTTTGGGAGCTTCAGTAATGGTCGCTACTCCACGCATTACCGCGGTAATGCTCTATGATTTAGTGCAGTGCCCTCACAGGCCGACCATGGACCTCTTTGGAGACCCGGCAAAGCGGGATGAGATCAATCCGTTCGTCCAATTGCTATGGGAAAAAGGCAACGCTTTTGAGCGAGAAGTCGTAACCGGCGTCGGCGTTCCGATGCTGGATCTTTCTGGCTATGCCGGTGACGAAAAGGAAGCGCGTACCCTGGAAGCCATGGCAGAGAGAGTCCCGCTGATTTACAGCGGAAGGATCTCTGCTGACGATCTTCTTGGTGACCCTGATCTCCTTCGACTGGAGGGTGAAAGCTACATCGCGGGTGACATTAAGTCTGGCGGCGGAGAGGAAGGTTTCGAAGATGCAGCCAAGCTGAAGAAACACTATGGCGTTCAGTTGGCCCTTTACACCGATATCCTGGAACGCAAAGGCCTATCTGCCGGCCGCCGCCCATTTGTATGGGATGTGCATGGCGAAGAGATGACTTATGACCTTTCAGAGCCGCAAGGCACGCGTAATCCTTGGACAGTTTGGGAACTATACGAGAGTACGCTTGAAGATGCGCGGAACATCGTGGCTAAAGCCACTCCGTCTCAGCATCGAGTTCATCCGTGATCGTCCACCAGAATTTTCCAAACCGAGCATCGTCGGCCCGCCACCTGTACCCGCGGCGCTTCAACTCATCCTTTTTGTCAAATGGAGCACCCAGCGCGCGAACCAGAAGTGCAGGCTTCTGGGCATTTTGGCGGAGAGCATTCATGGCTAGCTCGCCAGAACGCGGTAAGGTGCGTGTTAGCAAAGCGAGACACGCTTCACAGTCATTAAGCGCATCATGGCCATCAAAGAACCAGCCAAACTGCATTCCAAGATAGTCTAATTTGCCGGCAGCAAACCCCTCTTCGAGCCAAGCAATATCCGAGAGAGTGCAAGCCCATGGCTTGGACTCGAAGCACGGCCAATGCTTCTCAACCATTGGTCTGTCAAAACTTGCATTGTGCGCAATTACAATGTCGGCACTCGCCACGATCTCACCGACTATGTCCGCGTCTATTTTCTTACCCACCAAATCATCGTCAGTAATTCCGGTGATCAAGGCGGCTTCACGTGACATCGGAACGGATGCTTCTCGCATCCCCTCAAAGGCGCCGGCTTTGTTAATCTCAAGCACTTGGCCCGAACCTGTGTCGTAGGTGAAAGGCAGCATACCCTCAATCGGCCCGGACTGGACGCGCTGATCGCAGACATCAAACGCGGTCAGGTGGATGTGGTCGTTGTCTATAAGGTTGATCGGCTAACTCGGTCCTTATCCGATTTTGCCAAACTGGTAGATGTCTTTGATGAGCATGCGGTGTCCTTTGTATCGGTGACCCAGCAGTTTAACACCACGTCCTCCATGGGGCGGCTCACACTCAATATGCTTCTCAGCTTTGCGCAGTTTGAGCGCGAGGTCACAGGCGAGCGCATCCGGGACAAGCTGGCGGCCTCCATGGCAAAGGGCATGTGGATGGGCGGCACAGCGCCGCTTGGTTATGCCCCCAACGGCCGCTCCCTCAAAATCATCCCGGACGAGGCGGAGACCGTTCGCACCATCTACCAGCTATATCTCGAGGTGAAATCAGTCTCAAAGCTGGCGGAAGAGCTGGACCGGCGCAAGATACGCTCAAAGCGCTTTAAAACCAAAACAGGCAATTGGCGTGGCGGCCATAAGTTTGCACAAGGCGGTCTCTACAAGCTTCTGGCCAATCCAATTTATCTCGGCAAGATCCGCCACAAGAAAAATGTCTATGAAGGGCTGCATGAGGCAATCCTGGATCAGGATTTGTGGGACGCGGTTCAAAAGCAGATCGAGGATAACCGCCAAGGCCATAAAGCATCCCACCATCTGCAAAAGAATGCGCTTCTTAAAGACAAGATGTTTGATCCCGAAGGCGACAAGATGGTGGTGAGCCATGTACAGAACCACGGCAAGCGCTATCACTATTATATCACCAGCCGGGTGATGCGTGGACAGCGCGATACCAATGCATGGCGCCTGCCCAAGCAGGAGATAGAAGGTCGGGTTGAGAGGATCGTCCGCGAAGCCATCGTCAATCCGCCACTTCTCATTGAAGCCGCCAAAGTCGCTGGGCATCCGTCCGACGTGTGGACCCGCCTACATGGAGGCATTGAGCTAGGAGAACTATCACCCTTTGATCTGGTCAAGCGCGTTGACCTTGCTGTCGGGGAGATCACCATCACGCTAGCCATATCAGCGGAGGAAAAGGCGCCAACACTTCAGATCAAGAAGGCGCTCCATATGCAGCGGCGGGGGCTAGAACAGCGACTGGTCCTTGCAGGCGAAACACGAAAGCCAGATCCGGCGCTCGTCAAGCTTCTGGTCCGCGGCATTGCCTGGCTTGAATTGCTGACATCCGGCAAAGCCAAATCCGTAAAAGACATCGCAGAAAAGGAAGGCCTGAGTGGTCGCTATATCAGTAAGGCTTTACCCTTTGCCTTCCTCAGTCCCCGCATCCAGCAAGCCATCATGATCGGTGCGCAGCCCGTGGACCTTACCGCCAAGAAGCTTGCACATATTGGTCAGCTCCCACTTGATTGGACTGAGCAAGAGACCCTTCTCGGCTTCCCAAAGCGCTGAAGCGAACCCCCGAAAAAGCTATAAGAGACACATGGGCCTGAATGGTCCAAAGAGCCCTAACAGCCGTTCTCTGTGGTTCGCAGTCAGAAATCTAGACGTGAAAAAGCCCGCAGTTCGCGGGCCTTTGCGTGGTCACTTCGCGAAAACCTCAAAGGGTTCGCGGAGACCAAAAATAATGGCGGAGAGAAGGGGATTCGAACCCCTGAGGGGCTTCCACCCCAACACGCTTTCCAGGCGTGCGCCTTAAACCGCTCGGCCATCTCTCCCGCGGGTCGGCATTTTCGAGAATGCGACGGCGGATAAGTAACGGAGCGGGTCGGTCGGATCAAGCCCGGAAAACACTCTTATTCAATAACTTGAGGCTTGATTAGGCAAAAAACCGGCATCGCGGAACAGATGAATTTGACCTGACGCCATTCCGTGTTACGATTCAACAGCTTACACGGTTCCGGATGTGGATCGGGGTTTCCCCGGTCCCGTCGGGCATTTTAGCGTTCAGATACAGCTGAGCGACGGGTTGGGGCCCCGACACCCAGGACCATGGAAGCCCTGTGAAATCGATCATATTTGGGTCAAAGATTGGGGTTTTGACGCACTGATGAGAGTGTTTTTGTATATCGGGCGGTTGCTGATTCTGTTGGCGCTCGCCCTGCTGGGCCTGGGGGTGTATCTCTGGATCAGCGGGCGTGACGTTACTGAACAGGCGGGACGCCTGTGGTACGAGGCCCATGTGGCCAGTCTGAATTTCACCCAGGTGATCATCCAGCGCCATTTGCGCCTACCGGCGCTTTGGGATGAGGTTGTTATCCCCTATCTGCTGCTCAAACCGACATGGGAAGCCATTTTGTGGCTGTTCATCGTCCTGATGGTGCTGGGCGGTCTGTTGGCAATTATCGGCAGACCCCGGCAAAAACGGCACAGTTTTCGCTGAGATCCCGACGCGGTTCCGCGCCAAAAACCACTCTTCTCTCTAGAATGCGAGCGCCTGATCCGCTTCCGCCTGTTCAGCCTCGCTCCATTGCCGTGGCGACTGCGGTGCGGCTGGCGCATTGAGCGGCAGGAATGTTCCCTCACCCACGTCATCCAATATCACAGAACCCTCGGGGTTAAGAACCTCAATCGCGCCTTCCCGAATCTGGAACCCATAATGGGACCTGCCAACGGGCATTCCAACGGTAAGCTCACCACCCACGAAATCGGTCCCGCGAATGCCGATCGTGGCGACAGGCGTGTTCAAAGCGACCTCCTGCGGCGCCAATTTGCCAATCCTGCCGGTGGTGAACCGGAAAATGCCTTTGGCAAAATCGATTGCCTGTCGCCCGGGGCTCGCCTCAGCGCTTGCGTCGTGCACAAAGCGGTCAATCGTCACCACCGCATTTTCGCTCAGGGTCAGTTCCGAATTATCCTCAAACACAATCAAAATCCGCGCCCCGGCACCGGTCCGGATGATGTCGCCGCTGTAAATCACAGAGGATGGGGACAGGGCCTCTACCCCGGACCCGGCATCCCGTGTCGCTTCCCCTTTGAGCCGCATTACCGCTCCTGCGACCTGTTCCGTAGAAGCCGTTGCTGCCATAGGCGCCATAAGCCCCGAGAGGAGGATGAAAATGAGTCCGAGTCTTTTCACAGCAAACCTGCCTTTTAAATCCCGTGCAGTCTGAGAACCACATTTAAATTAATATTCTCTAATCTATAGGGAGTGAACCAGTAGGCAACTGTGACCGACGTCACCATTTCACTCACGAAACCGCGAGGACACCACGTTCCTAAGGCCCGCAACCGCACTCGAAAAACACACCTATAAGATGAATAATTTCAATGAAACAATTATTAATTTACATGCTTTTCAAGTTGCATTAGATTTCACTTTATAGATGTGAACTTCAAACGCACGGTCCATCCATGACCAGACGCAACAATCTCAAAACCCTGGCCGGATTTTGTCTGGCCCTGTTTTTCCAGGTCTCGGCTGCCCCTGCACAGGAGATTCATGCCCCTCATTGTCTCTACGGATGTCCGTCGGGGTCGCCGGTCTCCAACGACCTGATCTTCCGGGAAATCTATGTTCTTAGTTCCAATGATCAGACAAAATTTGCAGATTGGGTCGCATATCGGGTGACGCGGGACACAATCGGCGGCACGTCGAGTCGCAATTGGAAGCCGGACCCGGCCCTTGCCACCAATGAGACGCTGGAACCCGCCGACTATAAGGCCGCAAACGCGAAACTCGGGACCGACCGCGGCCATCAGGTTCCGCTCGCCAGTTTTACCAACACGCCCTATTGGAAGATGACGAACTTCCTGTCGAACATCACCCCGCAACAAGGTGCCTTAAACCAAGGCGTCTGGGTGAAGCTTGAAACGGCAGAGCGCAATCTTGCCAAAGCGCCCGGGGTAGACGCCGTGTTTGTGATGAGTGGTCCGCTCTATGAAGGTGCCGCCGCGCCCTTGCCCCAGGCAGACGAAGCCCATCTAATCCCCAGCGCCTATTGGAAGGTGGTTGCGCTGCAGGACGGCAAGGACATCAAATGGGCCGGCTTCATCTTTGATCAGGCAACACCCAGAAAGGCCGATCTCTGCGACGGAAAGTTTCACCACTCCCTGCGCGAAATTGAAGAGCGATCCGGCCTCAACCTGTTTCATGCCCTGTCCCCTGCCGATCAGCAAAAACTGGAAACAGGACCCCAGAGCCTACTGAACGAGCTGGGTTGCTCTTAGACTTTACTCAGTCGTTAAACTCAAGACGGCAATGTCAATCACTCGCCCACGGTAATGACTCGTATAAATCAAGAACCAGGGCAAACCTATCTTCAAAGGGTGGTAGTTCACCAATCTCCAAGTCAAGAGACTGCCATTCGGCTTCCGCTCTTGCCTTCAACTCCGGATCGCGCATTGAGGATGGAGAAGGTTCAATTCTTCTAGTACGACACTTTTCAATAAGTGTTGCCAAAATGATTGATCGGTCGTTGCGGGTAAATTTGAATCTCTCGATTAGAAATGCAATGTCGAATATATCTTGGCGTCGGTTACGGTTGCGTGACGCTTGCTGAAGCAATGCACGGAACTTTTCGGCAACTAACTCGTGAATTGTAAAAGCTCGCACCGCTGCATTTGCACCGCTGAGGTTCAGTTCCTGGAACGCATATACCTGATCTCGAAAACTGACTTCCAGAACCACAACGCGGGTTGATTTGTTCTGCTCCAGTCTCTTTTCCTCGGTTGTTCCCCGACTTGCAAAACCAACCCGCAGTTCAAGCGCGGGAAAATCGTAGTCTTCAAAGTTTTCTGGACGTGGGTGCTTTTTTACGGATTGCACTTTACACAGCAAATCAGGATATCCCAGCCGTATTGCGGTGCGGGGCAGCGCCTTGTTCAACTCATCGACAATTTTTTCAGCTAGGTCGTCCGGTTCCGCCAGCGATGTAAAATCGACATCACCCGTAACTCTTTTACTCTTGAATGCTAAAGCCATGACCGCGCCGCCCTTCAGAACCAAATTATCGGCTAAAGACGACGACAATCCGATCGCGGACAATACGATTTCGGTAACTTGTCGATTTTGGTATAAGGTTGGATCAGAACGCGCTTCTGCTACCCATGCTCTAATATCAACATCAACGATCTCAACGGCGTTAGCTTCAGGGTTTAGCTCCGGCTCAGACATTTATCGATAACATCCATCTCTCAGAGAACTTCGGTGCATATTCAGTATCGGGATCTAGTTTCCTGGATCCCCCTCTTTGAGCATGTCTTTCCCAGTCTAATAGATTGGGAAATTCTAAGTTGAGCAATTCCGAAAAGATATATCCGGCTCTCACCTTGGCAATTTTACTTTCCAAATTATCGATAGCTTCAATTATTTCTGGCAACCAATGCTCTGCTTCTTCTTGCCAAATTTGCAAGACATGTGGCATGCCGCCGCACAAATGTGGTTCTTTGAGCGAATCTGCAAAAGTTTGACCAATTGACGTGATGCGGGTTTCTTCGCCGCCTATTTGGACTGGATACCAAGGATGACTTGTTGTGTGAATATCGAGTGGATGGCGACGCAGTGCTCCCCGAAAGCCAGGTTTAAACAGCACTCTTTTCTCGATATTTTTTGCACCTCGGATGCGTTGCTGGGCATGCTCCTCTATATTTATTTTCCAAATTTGCGGTTTGGGGGTCGTTATGTGCAGTGCTTTAGGACTTCGATCCGTTAGGCCATATCGCTGCATGGCGGACATATGAGATACATATGCAAATGGATCTACAATACATGCAACTTCCGCAGCTGTACCTGCACGTGTAGACTGACTGACACGCCATACATTTGAGTAGAAATCAGTATCGAGTACGAGAAACCTTTTTTGTTCTAGTCGTTTAATAGCATTCTTTGCCCGTGTATAATCCCAATGGGCTGGCAGACGCTTCAATGGTTCCCCGTTCCAGTTTTTCGCATTAAACAAATTCCACCCTAAGACAAAGAAATCAAACATCGTCAAAACAGGTAGGTCTTTGTTTAATATAGTTTTTTCTAGTCCCGCAATAAAATTCACTTCAAAACCACACCTATATGTCCTGAGGACATATAGGTGTGGTTTTGAGCATTGTCAAGTAGGCGTTGGCTTTATCACTACATATTCAACGGAGATTCTTGACAAACTACAACAGCATGTGTATGTCCCAAGGACATACACATGCTGTTGTAAGTAAAAATATTCCTGTGCCAACAAACTAGATCGCCAATTAAACCCACTCTTCAGGCGCGCCGTCCGCAATCAACCAGAATTGTCTGGCCGGTCATCGCCGCATTGACCGCAAGGAAGAGCATGGTGCGGGCGATCTCCACCGGTTCCGCCATCCGGCCCAGACCGGAATTGGCAATCGATTTTTCCTTGCGTTCTTCAGGCCAGTTCTGGGTCCAGGGGGAATTGACCAGACCAGGGGCAACCGCATTGACCCGAACTTTCGGTGCCAGTGCACGGGCGAGGTTCTGGGTCAGGTTCATCAGGCCCGCTTTCGAGCTGGCATAGGCAAGGGAACTGCCGATCCCGCCGAAGCTCGCAATGGATGCCGTATTGATGATGACGCCTCCATCCCCCTCCGCCAGTGAAGGAGCAGCCGCCTTCACACAGCGAAACGGACCGACAAGATTGGTCGAGAGTATCTGATCCCAGAAGGCCTCGTCCAACGCATCCAAATCCTCAAATGGCACCGGGTCTGCGCTGACCGGGGTGCCTGCGTTGTTGATGAGAATATCCAACCCGCCGAGCGCGACAATTGCCTTGCGCACCATGGCATCGCAGGAGGTCGGGTCAGACACATCGCCCGGCGCGGAGAGAGCCTGATGGCCGGCATCATTCAGTGCCCCAACCACCTCCATCCCGCGCGGGTCATCCTCCAGATGATTGACAGCAACAACGGCACCGCAAGACGCAAAAACCTCAGCCGCCGCGCGACCAATACCCGAAGAGGCCCCCGTGATGAGAACCCGACGACCCGACAGATCCGTCCGTATATCCCAGCATTCCGCACCACCGATCATAACAGTTTCCTCTTACCAAAAGGCCCGGCCAAACGACCTGTCCATTCTTTTCATGTCGTGAATTTTTCTGCAGTGTTGCAGAGAAGATGGCGAAAGGAAATCGGGATGGATAGTAACACCAGGATCAGCATCATCGGGGCAGGCCTTATGGGACACGGGCTGGCCCTGGTCCACGCACAGGCCGGTCATCAGGTCACCCTGCAGGATATCAGCGCAACCCAGTTAACCCTCGCACTGGACCTGATCCGCAATGCGATGCAGACCATGGCCGACACCGGCCACATGAGCCCCGGTGATATTGACCCGATCATGGGCCGGATACACACCGCCCCCACCCTCGAGGAGGCGGTCGAAGAGGCCGATATGGTCATTGAGGTCGTGGTGGAAAATGTTGAGGTCAAGACACAGGTCTATCAGCAGATTGAGGCCGCCGCCAAGCCTGATGCCATCATGGTCAGCAATACATCCTATCTGGATGTCTTCCCGCTGATCCCGGCAGGCCTTCAAAAGCGCAGCGCGATCACGCATTGGTATACGCCGCCCTATATCATTGACCTTGTCGATATCGCGCCCGGTCCAGAAACGGACCCGTCCATTCCCGAAGCACTGAACACGCTCTACCAGAATATGGGCAAAAAGCCCGTCCTCTTTAAACGCTTCATTCCAGGCTATGTCGCGAACCGCCTGCAATCCGCCATGGCGCTGGAAATCAGTCATCTGATCGATGATGGATGGGCAACAGCCGACGACATCGACACCTCGATCAAATACGGGTTGGCACTGAGGATGGCCACAATGGGTGCTTTGATGAAGGCGGATTTCACTGGCCTCGACATGACCCAGCGGGCAATGGCCAATATGACCTATTACCCGCCTGAACCGAAACCAAATTCCCCAACGCTGGATGCGATGATCGCAGAGGGGAAGCAGGGTGTCATGAACGGGTCAGGCTATTTCGACTATGGCGATATGAGCCCGACAGAACTTTTCCGGAACAGGGATATCGGCTTACTGCGCATGAAAGCAGAGGTGGATTCCGTCGAAAAAGATCTGCCCCTCAAACCTGAATAACATCACCGAACCTTGAATTCGCCTTGTCTAAAGACCGGGTTCAAAGATCTGCCGAATGACATCCCCGTTATGCAAGCGGTCGAACCCTTCGTTCAGCCCCTCAAAGCCGACCTTGTCGTCTATAAGTCGGTCTACCGGCAGGTTGCCCTGCTGAAATTGGGAGACATAACGAGGGACATCGCGCACAGGCACGCAGGATCCCATATAGCTGCCCAGGATTGATTTCTCATGGGCAACCAGATCTGCATGTTCGTATGAGAATTTTGACCCGGCGGGTGTTAAACCGGCAGAGACTACGGCGCCACCCCGACCTGTAATGGCATAGGCGGTATCCATCGCAGGGATGACCCCTGCAAGATCAACGGCAAAGTCGACACCGCCACCCGTCAGCTGCTTGACCTCAGCCACCATGTCGGGATTGTCCGCAACATAGGTATGGGTTGCGCCCAGGGTCTTGGCCAGCTCGAGCTTCCGTGGATCGATATCGATGGCGATGATCGGGTTGGCACCCGCCATTTTGGCCCCGATCACGCCGTTCAAACCAACACCGCCCAGACCAATTACAGCCACACTGTCGCCGACACGAACCCGGGCCGTGTTTACCACTGCACCGACGCCGGTCATCACCGCGCAACCAAACAGCGCCGCATCAGAAAGCGCAATCTCACGGTTCACGACCACGATACTGCCGCGATCCACGACCGCATATTCAGCCATGCAGGAAACGCCGGTGTGATGGCCAATCTGGTTGCCATCCATATCCCAGATCCGCTTGCCACCGCCCATCAACTCGTTCTTCGCGCCGGCCGCACCGGCTGTCAGACAGATTTGCGGACGCCCTTCCAGGCAACGCTCACAGCGGCCACAGGAGGGCGCAAATTGAAAGACAACCGGGTCACCAACGGAAAGATCTTTGACACCGGGCCCAAGTTCCACGACTTCACCCGACCCTTCATGGCCCAGAACGATCGGAACCGCACGCGGCCTCGTCCCATTCATCACCGAGAGATCAGAGTGACAGAGGCCGGCACCGGCAATCTTGACCAGCACCTCACCAGCCCTGGGCGGTGCCAGTTGTATCTCCTCAATGGAGATCGGTTTGGATTCCGCATAGGGAAGCGGCGCACCGACCGTCCTCAAAATGGCTGCCTTACATTTTAACACGTTCACCCCCAAACAATTTTGTTCATTCGTTGATCAAACGGTAACGCAAGGCAAAGCAATTTGAAAAGGCTCGCAAAACCGGATCAAAACAGTCCTGCCCGAAACAAAGGAAACGTGCACTGAAATCAGAGATCTATGGCGGGTCGATGGCCGGATCGGGAACGCGGGACAGCAGGTCTATTAATCCCTCCGAATAGGCGTCGCGGATGCGTGACCATTCTGCATTCGTTGCGCTGTATTTCCGCAGGTTCTCAACGCTGTAGCTGTCCCGTCGATACGGGAGGAGGTCATTCGGCGGTCCAACCGACAGGTTGGAATGGATCGTTGCATCGAAGGAAAGCAAAGCCAGTTTTGCTGTCATCCCAATCGAGGTCTCGAAATTCAGCGCCCGATCCAGAATGGGTTTGCCATATTTCGTCTCACCGATCTGGAGGAACTGGGTACGCGGCCCCGCCTCAATAAAGTTTCCAGCCGGATAAACCTGGAACAGGCGCGGTTCCTCCCCCTTAATCTGGCCACCGATGATAAAGCTGCCGGTCACGTCCCCAAACGGCCGGACATAATCGCCATCCCGATCAAGAATGCGGCGATAGACGGAACACAGGATTGTGGCCACATCGAACATGGTGGGGGCTCTGGTGAGATCAGTTTCATCTCCCTCGCTCCAGGACTGTTTCAGGGAGGTCACAACCGCCTGTGTTGTCGCCAGATTACCCGCCGACAAAACCGTGATCGTGCGTTCGCCAGGCAGGACGAAACTGACCTGTTTGCGCACCATGGCAATCTGGTCAATCCCGGCATTCGTCCGCGAGTCAGACGCCAGGACCAATCCATCCTGGATCAATACACCCAAACAATATGTCATGCTGTCAGACCTCTTCGCACCTGATACGTTGCGTCATTATACTATGTGAATGATATTTCGCGAGAGTAAGGCGGTGGTACCCGGGAGTATTATTAATGAAAGCTGACGGTGACGAGCTTCAATCCGTATTGGATTCTGTTGCGCGCGACATTCAACCCCGATTGGGTGAGGGAAAAGTTGCAGATTACATACCGGCGCTTGCCCGCGTCGCGCCGGACCGCTTCGGCATGAGCGTGATCACCTGCGACGGGCGTATGGCCTCAACCGGGGATGCCACAGAACTGTTTTCAATTCAGTCCGTTTCAAAGATTTTCACCCTCGCGCTTGCCCTGGGAAAAGTTGGAAACACGCTTTGGTCCAGCGTCGGACGCGAACCATCCGGTAACAGTTTCAATTCCATTGTCCAGTTGGAACAGGAAAACGGTATCCCGCGAAACCCATTGATCAAAGCGGGTGCGATCGTTGTGACGGATATCCTGCTCAGCAATTGTGACATGCAGACAACACGGGAAGAGATCCTTACCTTTCTGCAGCATCTGGCAGACGACCCATCGATCAGCATTGATGAAGAAGTGGCCGCGTCCGAGAAAGCAACGGGATACAGGAACGAGAGCCTGGCCGCTTTTATGAAGAGTTTCGGCAATCTGAAGAACAGCGTCGATGACGCCCTAGGTGTCTACTATCAGCAATGCGCGATTGCGATGAATTGCAATCAATTGGCGCGTGCCGGTCTGTTCCTGGCATCCGCCGGACGGGACCCAATCCGGGACATCAAAATCATCAATCCACAGCGAGCGCGCAGGATCAACGCCCTCATGCTGACCTGTGGCCATTATGATGCATCGGGGGATTTCGCGTTTCAAGTGGGTTTACCAGGGAAGAGTGGTGTCGGCGGCGGGATCCTCTGTATCGTTCCGGGCGAGCGCCGTAGCAGTCTGGTCCCCGGCTCTAAACAAATCAGGCAACTCCCATGCTGGAACAATTGCCCTTGAGTTGCTGGCGAACCGGATGGGGTGGTCTGTCTTCTAAAACGTGTATCCGACCAGACGACCAAGGATCAGAACCGCAATCCAGATCACAAGCGACAGGAGCGCGCGCAGGCGAATGCCACTTCCCCCTCTTTGAAGCTGACGCGGATAGGTCACCGCATTAAGGCTGGCCAAAACAACAAGCCCCATCTTGATGACGAAAAACTGGTTTCCGACGTAATCGCTAGCTTGCGTAACAAAAAGCAAAGCACCGCAGCATGTCGCGAGCACCAATCCAGCGACCGCAAAGGGCCGTAGAGATGCGACGGCCTTTTCAGGCGCGATACGTCTGACGATACCGGCAAGCGCCAGGTCCATGGGCAGGATCGCACCGACCAACATGGCTATGCCCAGAATATGTCCGGCATTCACGAAAGGGTAGACCCAGCGTGTCGCCTTCATAAACTGGGCGAGATCCGTCCCCTCTATCGCAGCGGCGAATTCAATCAAAGCCGGTTCGGATAGAGGTCGTAATTCTTGCCGGCAATCGTAACGCGCTCGACCTTCATGAGAAGCTGATCCTCATCAGCAGAGCGTTGGCCCAGCAGCTTTACCTCTGTTCCCGGTGCAAACATCTCATCCTTCAGACCGGCGCGCTCATTCCGATAGGGTTGACCAACCTCCGCCGTCCAAATCTCGCCATCCGCATCTACGGTTAATACCCCGTGGGGATTGCCGAGTTTGGCCGTAACGATGATCCCGGTCAGCTCAAAGTCACCGCTGTCGGTCCAACGCCACCCGTGATGAGCAAGCGCCGGCCCCATGAGCGCGACTGCGCCGACCGCCCCTAAAAACAACCGTCTGGAATAAGTCTTTTTCGACATGATCGTTCCTTTGCTGCGTTCATTCATAGCTTTCAATAAAAAATTGTGCGCGACGACACAGATCCAAGCAGCTCGCCGCCTTAATGACTTTGAAGCCCTCATATTCCGCGGTATTCTTCGTGAAAAATTCAGGGAGATCTTGAGATGCCGGTCACATTTCGACCTATGCGTTCAGACAATGACAGCTTCGCGGGGGAGGCACTCGGGGTCGATATCGCCGCTGGCGTCAGTCCCGAAGACGCGGCAAAAATCGAAGAAGCGATGGACCATTATGCCGTTCTCGTGATCCGGAACCAAAAGATCGACGATGATCAGCAATACCGGTTCTCGGAACATTTCGGGCCGATGGAGCAGGCAACCGGCGATATCGACCAATCCAGCAAACGACGGCTGTCCCTCAAAGTTAACGACATCTCCAATCTCGATGAAAACGGGGCCGTGATGGCGATGGATGACCGTCGGCGTCTTTTTTCGCTGGGCAACAGGCTCTGGCATTCTGACAGCTCCTTTAAACCCACACCGGCCAAATTTTCTATCCTGTCTGCCCGTGTGATTCCGGGTCAGGGCGGGAACACAGAATTCGCCGATATGCGGGCCGCCTGGGACGAATTGGAACCCGAGCTGCAGGCAGAATGTATGGGGAAGATCTGCGAGCATTCTCAGCTTTATTCGAGAGGGGTTCTGGGTTTTTCGGATTGGACAGAAGAAGAACTGGAATTCAACAAGCCGGTTCTTCAACGTCTTGTCCGCCGTCATCCAGGTTCCGGTCGGCTATCCCTGTTTCTGTCTGCCCATGCGGGAGCCATTCACGGATTGCCAATGCCAACAGCCCGGATTTTCCTGCGTGATCTCACCGAACACGCCACCCAACGTAAATTCGTCTATAGCCATGAATGGCAGCCCTTTGACGTCGTCATATGGGACAACAGAGCCGTCATGCATCGCGCAACGCGATATGATGGCAGTCAAACACGAGACCTTCACAGGACCACAGTTTCGGACAGCGCGCCGACTCTTGAACAAGCTGTGTAAGACATCATCATTCCACCGATGAGGGAATTGCGCTTGCTCCCGCATTCATCAATTATTCAGACAGTTGTGGAATAGTCCTTTTTCAAAGTACTGTTGTGAGTAGATTTCGGCTTAAGAAGGTTGGAAGCGCTGGAAACCACCTCTCAACTTCCATTTCCCAATCCCGAAGTTAATTGGCAGTTCGGCGGGTGTCCTGTTGGCGCTGCTCCGGAGGGATTCGGGCACTACGATGCCGTCGTGGCGATGTGGCAAAGCAAGATCAGTCCAGGCAAGCCGCTGCCGTCCAGGTCGGATATCGACTTTTATGACGTGACGGAGTGGTTGGGCCGGATCTTCATTGCGGAGTTAGAACACGATCCCTTTAATCTGCGCTTCTCTCTGTGGGGAACGACCTTGTCGGACTGGTGGGGGTTCGATTACACAAACAAACATTTGGGCGAAGGATCTTCAGACCCCAATTCATGGAGCGACGAGTTGCAGTACTTTGCGGCCATGCATCGTGAACCCTGTATCAGAATTGCGTCCGGTTTACTGACCCTGCACGAACGGTCCTTCATAAAGGTCATGAGCCTCGATTTCCCGCTTTCCACGGGATCTGAAGTCACCCATGTTCTCTCGTTCCATACAAAGATTGAAACCAGTCAAACCGTTTCCGATATTCTGCCGATCTGCGGCACCGATGCGTTCACACCGTTTGTGCCAAAGACAAACTAGCGCCGGTCGCCGGACTTATTCAAAGCCGTAAAGTCGCGCCGGATTATCAACCAGAATTTTCTGTTTCAATGCGGCAGTCGGCGCATAGTCATCCAGCGCATTTAACAGATCCGTGTCGTTCGGCATCTTCTCTTTCTGCGCGACATGGGGCCAATCCGTGCCCCAGACAACGCAGTCTTCCGCTGCATCAATCAACGCTTTGGCGAAGGGGATGGCATCGGGATAATGCGGAAAATCTGTCGAGATACGATAATTACCGGACAGTTTTGACCAACAGATACCGTCCTTCAGCAACCCTACCAGGGTCTGAAAGGCCGGGTCATCCACACCGCGTGTCACAGGCATATGGCCCATGTGATCAATCACGATCGGCAGGCCGAGTGACGGCATTTGCGGCGCCAGATCATTCAGTGTTTCCGCAATATTGATCAGCAACTGTACATGCCAGCCAAGATCACGAATGCGGTCCGCGAGCGGCTTGAACGCCTGCAGCCCGACACCACCGGCGAAGAGGATGTTTAGACGCACGCCGCGAATTCCAGCCTCGTGCAATGCCTCTAATTTTGAATCCCCGACCGTTTCGTCGAGAACCGACACACCCCTTGCCTGACCGGCATAGTCGGCAATGGCTTTCAGTGTCATCCGATTGTCCGTGCCACAGATCGACGGCGTAACAATCACAGCACGCTCGATCCCGAGCGCCCGGTGCAAAGCCTCATAATCAGCCAGGCTGGCTTCGGGCGGTGTATAGGATCTGTCATCCACAAATGGATAATCAGGTGGCAGTCCAATGACATGAGCATGTGAATCCGTTGCCCCGGCCGGCATCTGGAAACGCGGTGCTTCCCGTGCGGGGTCCGCTGGAAGACAGAGAAGTGTCATGGTGGCGACCGTTCAATCAAGCCGCGGTGTCAGGGCGTTGTTCAAGTATCTCAATCTCGTCTGCAACTTCGGTTTGCAAGACATCGTTGAACCTGTTGAACGCACCACACAAAGCGATCCGCCAAGTGAGTTCAACAATCTGGGCATCGTCAAAATGCTCATGCAAGCGGTCAAACATACTGTCGCGAACGCGATGAAAATCCTGGGTAACGGCAATTGCATATTCGACAACCAGCTTATCCACGTCATCGAACTCTTCAATTGTCTCATAATCCAGAATGTTGATCGCCGCGTCCAGGCTGATCCCGGAATTGTTAAGGCGCGGCGTATGGCTGGACACACAAAAGGTGCACTCATTCAGCTTAGAAACAGCAACGAGCGACAGCTCCAGATAACGGGCTGGCAACACACCTTCTTCCTTCAGGTCCAGCAAGAGGCCAAACGTATGTTGCAATACCGGCGGGCGGTTCGCCATAACGCCGACCAACCCTGCAAACGGACCATACCGGCCGGACGCGTCATAGACCTCACGCGCCTTGCCACTTACCTCACTGGCTGGAACGACCGGTACACGAGGCATCTCTTCATCCCCTCCCGAGAAATCAGTATACGAGTTGCGGCAGATAAAGGGCGATCTGCGGATAGGCAATCAGGAGTGCCACCATGGCAATCATCATCAAGACGAAAGGCAAGGCCCCCCAGGCAACATCATTGAACTTGCCGCCGCGCGAGCGAATACCATGCACGACATAGAGGTTCACACCAATTGGCGGTGTAATCAACGCGGTTTCCATCAGCACCGTAATGAGGATGCCAAACCAGACCGGGTCATAACCAAGTGACATGATCAGCGGGAACACGACCGGTACTGTGGTTAGCAGCATAGACAATGTCTCCATGAACATGCCGAGGATGAGATAAAAGATCACCAGCGCAATCATGGTCTGTAAAGGTGTCCAGCCCAGATCCGAAATGAACTGGATCAAGGCCTGGGTCACGCCAATGAAGCCCAGAATGAAGTTCAGAAAAACGGCGGCCAGAATGATCAGCATGATCATGGCCGTCGTCCGCATCGTGCCTTCAAAAGCCTCTTTCAGCATTTTCAGAGAGAGCGATTTTTTCCAGGCAGCCAGTGCGATGGCAAACACCACGCCGACAGAGGCCGCCTCAGTCGGCGTCGCGATCCCGGCATAAATTGAGCCGACCACAACCCCGAACAGAAGGATCGGCGGCAACAAGTCCGGCAAACAGCGGATGCGGGCGGCCCAGGTCGTTGTCGGCTTGGTTCCTGCCCATTTCGGCTTCAGTAAACAGGCAACCACAATGATCACCAGGAAAAGCCCTGACAGGATCAATCCTGGCAGAATACCCGCCATGTAGAGTTCGGGGACCGAGGTATCCGTGATCAAGCCATAAATAATCAGGTTGATTGATGGAGGTATAAGGATTCCAAGCGTACCGCCCGCAGCGAGCGACCCCAGGAACAGACCCTCGTTGTATTTATACTTCTCGATCTCCGGATAGGCGACGGTCCCAACCGTCGCAGCGGTTGCCACCGAAGAGCCTGACGAGGCCGCAAAGATCGCACAGGAACCAATATTGGCATGCATCAATCCGCCGGGCAGCCAGCTCAACCATTGCGCGACAGCGTTATACATCGCGCGCGCAACACCGGCGCGCAGCATGATTTCACCCAGCAGGATGAACATCGGAATGGCGACGAGGATGAATTCTTTCTGCTTGTCCCAGACGAATTCGCCCATGGCCCGGGACAAACGTCCGCCCATGAACACTTCATCCAGGCCCATTGACAGGATGCCGAGAACGGCCGCCACAGGTACAGCTGCGACGACCAACACCATCATTGCGATGACAATCCAACCGACCATCTAACGACCCATTTCCTGTATACCGGTTGTTTCCTCGGCAACTTCTTCATCAACAGATTTCGTGCCGGCGAGTTTCTGGACCGCAACCGGGCCCCCCACGAAAAATGAAAACACGGTGTAGAGGATCAAGAATATTAAAGTGAGATTGAAGAACAGCAGACCTGTCAGCCAGACCAACTGCGGAATCCAGAGCGGTGTCAGCAAGGTTGTCACCGAGACAGAATCGTTCGCCCAGGAATCGCCGAAAACCCCAAGTCCCTTGTAAGTCAGGTAGCCCATATAGATCAGCAGAAGCACCAGCCCGACAATATCGAGGACCGCGCGCACAGCGCCCGGCAAGAAGTTGTACAGCGCGTCAATTCGGATGTTTGATCGATGCAGAAGGCAATAGGCATAGGCCCAGGTTGTTGCCCCGGCGAAGACATAGCCCGTGATCTCGTCAGAACCGGACATTGTTATGCCCATGTATTTTCGCGAGAACACATCGATGGTCACCATAAATGCTGAGGCCAGCAGTGCCGCGCCACCGGCCCAAACAGCCCAAAGCGACAAGCGTTCCAGCAGGTGGTGAATTTTCTCAAAAAGTTGCAGTGGACCGGTCCTTCAATCCCCTAGGCAGGGTATTCTTCAAACCTGTGGACGTCGTCAGTTCAGACGACGCCCACTCGGTTCAACACTAGAGGCTTATCACAGAGGTGCTTTCAGACCCGTGATTTCACCCATTGTTGCATTCCATTCTTCGGCGCAGGCCTTGCCACAACGCTCGGCAAACCGCTTCAGAACAAAATTCTCAACGATGGAGTTCAGCTTCGCCTGATCTTCCGCAGACGGCTCAATCGCTGTCATGCCACCTGGCTCACCCCATTCACAGGGACCAGCAGCATTGCATTTCAGCGCCATCGCATCGGTTTCCTTGATGGAATCCCAGATCTCGTTTTCGACCTTGGATGCATTCTCACGGATCAGCGCCTGTGTATCGGCAGAAAGCGAATCCCAGGTGTCACCGTTCACAGCCATGAAGGTTGCAGCGTAACCCAGACGAACCTGAATGTTGTGGGTCACAACCTGCCACCATTTGGCATTGTAAGCCGGGCCAGTACCTGTGATGCCACAGTCAGCAACTCCTTTCTGCAGGGCTGGAACAACCTCGGCAAAGGCGAGCGTCACAGGTGATGCATTCAGACCTTCGATGAAATCACCGAGAGACGTTGAATAGGCCCGGATCTTCTTGCCTTCAAGGCTGGCCAGACTGCCGCTCTCACCATCACCCAGTTTGCACCAGAGCTGCTGGCTGGGGAATGTGTAGAGCATGACAAGTTCGGCATTGTATTTTGCGCGCAACTCGCGACGGATGATCGGTTCATAAGCGTTCAGCGCTTTACGATAGGTGTCAAAGTCCTGGAATACGCCGGCCAGATCGATGCCTTCAAGGGCGGGACTGTCCTGACTGGTATAAGTTGTCAGGGCATGCACCGCGTCATAGGTACCGAGTTTCAGCAGCTTGACCACCTCATAACCCGAAAGACCCAGCTCTGTGTAGGGTTTGGCGTTCGCCGTGAGTTTGCCCGCCGAAGCGTCCGGCAGAACACTCTGCCACAGGCGGCTCTCATGGTCTTTCCAATTGATGAGATTCCCCCAGGTGCCAACCACGGCAAATTCTTTATCGTCAATGTCGGCGGCGTGACCTGCACCTGCCCAGCCTGCAGTTGACAATGCGGCTGCAAGGGCCGCTCCCAGCATGCGTTTCATGAAAAACCTCTCTTCTGTTCAAAAAACGGCGATTTGCGTATCACCTTGTTCCAAGAGCTTAGCCCCATTAACCTGTGATGAGAAAGCGTTTAATTTCTTCACAGTACTTTCAACGCGGGATCACCCAGTGTTGAAGCACGGAAAGCGAGCGAATTGATGACACGGTCCCCGCAATATGAAGATATCCTGAACATGACACCTGCAGAAATGCGGGCCCAAATTCGCAGCAGTGCCTATACGGGTCAAACCGCAGGATTTGCAAAAGGCAATCTGCAGGCAAATCTCGCAATCCTCGAAGGGTCATTGGCCGATGAATTTCTGGAATTCTGTGACCGGAACAGTCAGCCCTGCCCGCTGGTCGGCGTGTCCGGTCGTGGCAACCCTTTGATGCCGGGGCTGGGTGACATCGACATTCGCACCGACATCCCCAGCTACAATATCTATCGTCATGGTGTCCTGACCGATACGGTGCATGATATAAGCGACCTCTGGAATGATCAGATGGTCGCCTTCGCGCTCGGCTGTTCCTTCACGTTTGAGCGGGCCCTTGCGAATGCTGGCATTCCCATGAAACACATCAAAGCCAACAAAACTGTGCCGATGTACAGCACCAGCATTGATCTTGAACCGGTTGGCGCATTCTCGGGCACAATGGTTGTCTCGATGAGGGCAGTCCCGAAAGACCTTGTTGACAAAGCGGTTGAGATTACCGACGGCTTTCCCCATGCCCATGGCAAACCCGTCCATATCGGTGACGGAGCGGCAATTGGCATATCAGACTTGAACGCAGTTGACTGGGGTGAACCAACGGAATTTGACGATGGCGATGTGCCCGTATTCTGGGCCTGTGGCGTCACACCACAGAATGTCCTTCAGGCATCAAAACCACCGCTGTGTATTACCCATACACCGGGGCGCATGCTGGTCACCGATGTACCGGAAGATGTACCCCCATTGGTGGATCGGGATCTTTTCTCTGCAGCCTGATCAGAATTTTGTGAAAAGGTTCTCTATCTCAGGGATCCGCCTGCTTTAGCCATGCTTCCTTGTCGAAGGCAACATTATTCCCGAAAAAGTGGACGACCTTGTCCAGCTTCTCGACATCGCGCCGGTTATAGATCCGAGTCGGGGTCAAAATGGATTCCGAGTCCGGATAGGCCTGAACCCAGGCATCTGCGGTTTGAAGGGTGCTTTGCCGCTGAACCACATCCCAGATGTAATAATGGTGGGGGATTACAATATGGGGCTGCAGGGTTTCTATGATATGCGCGGTGTGAATATGTCCCATCACATGTTGCGACGCATCGACAGGCAATAGGGCGATATCAATATGGCCCAGTGCCTTCCAGATATTCTCTGGCGGGTTATGGCGGTTATCACCCCAATGCACGATCCGTAGGCCGCCCGTTTCAACAACAATCAAGCAATGGTCCCAGGACCGTGGGTTATCCGGCGGCTCAACATCAACGCCACCGAATAGCTTATGGATCATCTTGAAGTCATAAATGGCACAGCTGGAATCGGTGGCATGCTTGTCCGCCAGACCGTAAATATTCATATCCCCAAATGTGTATTTTCCAATCAGACGATCCAGCAACACATGGGCATCCAGACGGTGTAAGGCATCGTGATCAAAATGCGCATGGGTTGAGGTGCCGATATCAACCGGTGTTACGGGGAAATCGTGAAAATACCAGTCCCATTTCCGGGATGGATGATTTCGCCAGGGATCGATCATCACAGAGACCCCCATGGGTGACGTAATCCGAAACGCGGAGCTGCCGAAATAGGCAATCTCGACCGGCCCATCACCGAGCTGCACATTGGCTTCCTGCAGATCGATCATCCGGTTGTGGTTGCTGGTCATTTGCCAGACGTTCAAACCCGTATCTTTATCAACCATTTCAATACCCCTGCTCCGTTCGTCCTTCGCAGCCTAATGCAATCACCCGATACTGCAAAGGTGAGGATCCATGCGTCACAAATCCTCTGACTGAAAACGAATTGTCCTGATCCGGAAGGCCGGGTTAGTGTTTTTTCAGCAATGGCGGATGGGGAAACAGGGCGTGGCGCAGATCAGGATTGCAGTTGATATCGGGGGAACTTTTACCGATCTACAATTTCTGAACGAACACACGGGCACCACCTTTGCCCACAAAGTACCAACCACACCGGACGACCCTTCAAAGGGCTTGGTGACCGGCATTTCAGACGCCGCGTCACGCTTTCAGTTTACCTTGTCCGATATCAGTCTGATCATGCATGGCACGACAATCGCAACCAACGCCGTCCTGCAGCGGCGACTGCCGACCGGCGCGCTTCTGACAACCAGGGGGTTTCGAGACGTTCTTGAAATCGGCAGGCACCTGCGCCGCGACATCTATGCCAGCACAGCCGAAAAACGCGCTTTGTTAATTCCACGGTCCAGACGTTTCGAGGTGGATGAGCGGGTATTGGCAAATGGCGTGGTTGAGGCAGACCTCAATGAGGCTTCCGTCGAGAAGGCAGCTTTGGCGGCCACAGAGACCGGCGCACAGGCGATCGCAATCTGTTTCCTGCATTCCTATCTTGATCCCTCGCACGAAAAGCGCGCGGCGGAGATTGTTCAGGAACTCCTCCCCGATGCTTTTATCAGTTGTTCCCATCAGGTGAGCCCTGAGATACGGGAATTCGAGCGGACATCGACAACAGTGCTCAATGCCCTGCTGATGCCCGTCGTCAAAACTTACTTGTCTGTCTTGAAGGATCGGTTGGGTCAGGTCGGAATCAGCGCGCCGGTCTTTCTGGTGCAGTCAAACGGGGGCGTAACCACCCCCGTCGTCGCTGCGGAACAGCCCGCCCGCCTTCTTCTTTCTGGACCGGCTGGTGGTGCAAGAGCAGCAGAGATTTTATCAGATACCCTGGAAGAACCAAACCTGGTCGCTGTCGATATGGGGGGCACATCCTATGATGTTTCCGTCGTCGCCGAAGGTCTGGTGAAACAGGTTACCCAGGGAGAGGTCGACGGTCTGCCGGTGCGCCTGCCGATGATCGAAATCCGCACCATCGGCGCGGGTGGCGGGTCAATCGCCAGTTCAGACGGATCGGGTCGCTTGCTCGTGGGTCCGGACAGCGCCGGGGCCCGGCCAGGGCCAGCCTGTTACGGCCATGGCGGAAAGGAACCGACGGTAACAGATGCCAATGCTGTGCTCGGCAGGCTGGATCCCGATCACTTTCTGGGCGGGGTAATGCAGCTGGATCTCCATGCGGCAAAGACAGCCATTGAAACCGGGGTGGCAGCCCCCCTGTCATTGGCGCCTGACCACGCGGCAGAGGGGATCCTCAATATCGCCGTCAGTAAGATGGCAGGCGCCATCCGTCTCAGTCTTTTCGAAAAAGGGTTAGACCCGGAAGATTTCGCCTTGATCTCCTTCGGTGGGGCCAGCGGTTTACATGCTTGCGAGACTGCCGCCGAGATCGGGTCAAATCGTGTCGTTTTTCCGCTGGATCCGGGCACACTCAGCGCCTGGGGCATGTTGTTTGGTGACATTGTCCATGACCTTGCCCAGACCGAATTGATGCCGGCGGATGAAACAAGCGCAGCCCGATTAACCGAATTATGCGAACAACTTCAGTCTGAAGGGGAAGTGCTGCTCGAACGGGACGGCGTAGGCACGGACCAACGCGCCTTCCCTTTCAGCCTGGATCTACGCTATCCAGGGCAGGCCTATGAAATTGGCATTCCATTCGATCCGATGGCAGGGATAGAACATACCGTCGCTGAATTCCACGCGAAGCACAACGCACTCTTCAATCACTCTGACGCCGGTGTCACGCCTGAAATCGTGGTGCTGCGCCTCGCTGCGACCGGGCAATTGAGCACACCACTGATGAACACCGGACAAGACAGTGAACAGGCGCATGCAAAGCCACGCAAAGTGATTCACGACCCGTCTGGCGCAGAAATACCGATCTACGAACGACGCATTCTTGATGCTAAAGCAGTCTTAAACGGGCCACTGATCATCGAAGAAGACCACTCAACGCATTTCATTCCCAAGAACTGGGTCTTAAGAACACATCCTTCTGGGGCTCTAATCGCGGATCATGAAGGAGGTGGCAGATGACAAACCCGGCTGAAACCCTGGACCCGGTCCAGGTCGAAGTAATCCGCAGCGCGCTCACCTCCGCCGCAGAGGAAATGAGTGTTACCATCTGGCGAACCAGCCGCAGTGCCGTTGTCCGTGAGATCCTTGACTACTCCACCTGCGTTTTTGATGCAGATGGCAAGACGGTTGCCCAGGCCAAATGCATGCCGGTTCATCTAAACTCGATGCCCGCCTGCCTTGAAGAAATTCTGGCCCACCATATCCCCCTCTCGGAATGGGAAGAAGGTGATCTGATCATTACAAATGATCCCTATTCCGGCGGACAGCACCTGCCCGATGTGCAGACCTTCAAGCCTGTCTTTCTGAACGGGGAACGGATCGCAATCGTCGGCATCCTTGTACACCATCTGGATGTGGGCGGGGGCGCGGCCGGTTCTTATGATCCAGGTGCGACAGATGTCTATCAGGAAGGGTTCTGCATTCCGCCGCTCAAACTGGATGTTCGGGGCGTCCGAAACGAGGCTGTTGTGAAACTCTTCCTTCGCAATTCCCGGGAACCGGACAATGTCGGTGGAGATTTTGCATCCCAGCTGGCCGCCCTGGATACCGGGGTAAACGGTGTGCTTCGGATTGGAAAACGATACGGGTCCGAGAAACTTCGCGCCGCATCAAAACGGATTCAGGAACAGTCGGAATCCGCCCTTCGCCAAATGATCAGCCTTGTGCCGGATGGGAGGTACGAATTCACGGATTTTGTCGATGACGACGGGATCGAATGCGAGAAACCAATTCGGATTACGGTAACAGCAGAGGTCTCAGGCGATTCAATCCATCTTGATTTTGCGGGGTCTGATGAACAGGCACTGGGGCCGGTCAATTGCACCATGAATATGACGCGATCCGCCGTGATGTGCGGCGTGATGATGGCATTGGGCAGCGATGTTCCGGCAAATGACGGATGCTACCGGCCGATCAGCCAGTCCGCGCCTTTGGGTACAATCGTCAATGCGCGATCCCCTGCCCCCGTCGCGAACCGGATGGCAACAGGACATAGGATCGTCACAACCGTGCTGGGCGCCCTTGCAAAGGCCGTCCCGGATCAAATCCCGGCGGCCTATTACGGTGTTAGCTATGCCTATGCGGTCAACTGCGAACTGGCTGACGGAAGCCGCAAAGTCTATTTCGACCTGGAATGCGGCGGCTGGGGCGCCCATCCGGAAGAGGATGGGGCCAGCGCGTTTTCCTGTGGTTTTCATAATATCGCCAATGCACCAGTGGAAATGCTGGAAAGCACTTTGCCCCTGA
Source organism: Alphaproteobacteria bacterium (assembly GCA_963691885.1). GTDB lineage: Bacteria > Pseudomonadota > Alphaproteobacteria > UBA8366 > Aestuariispiraceae. The sequence continues at coordinate 2,362,893 of OY829843.1, read as the reverse complement.
CCTTTCAGGAATATGGCCTTGTCCCAGATTCAGGCGGGGCCGGGAAAACCAGGGGCGGGCTGGGCCTGGCGCGGGAATTTCGGGTTGATTCTCCAAAAGGGACACTGGCCGCCAATCTGGACCGGTTTACCCACCCGCCCTACGGGTTGAACGGCGGTGAACCGGGCAAAACGGGCCAACTCCTGCTGCGCGAGGCCAGTACAGGTCAGGTTCGAAACCTTGCCTCCAAGGTCGCCAATCTCCGCATCCAACAGGGTGATTGCATCCGTCTGGAGACAGCGGGCGGCGGCGGGCATGGTGACGCATCGCAGCGCGATCCAACCGCAATCGCGGAAGACAGGAAAGAAGGGTATATTAGCCCGTAAACCAAAGAACCGTTAAGAGGTCGACACCATGGAGAGGAATCTGATTGAGCTTTGGGGAGAGAATGGCCGGGCCGTTGGCATGATGGTGTTTGAGTTCTTTTCGCCGGGCATGCCCTCCATCGCCGAGGCGGCAGGTGCTGATTTCCTGCTCTACGACATGGAACATACCGGGATGGGGTATGAGACGCTGAAACAACAGGTCGCCGGATGTCGGGGCCTGTCCGTTTGCCCGATGGTTCGCGTGCCAGCCCATGATTATACCTATATCGCCCGCGCCCTTGATGTCGGTGCCCATGGCATCATGGTCCCGATGGTTGAAACCGCCGACCAGGCGCGGGCTGCTGCGGCCGCAATGCGTTACCCGCCAGTCGGTGTTCGGGGCGCTGCCTTTGGCATCGCCCATGATGCCTATCAGCCAGGCTCACCGGCGGAAAAGATCAAAGCGGCCAATCACCGCGCGACCCTGATCACACTGATCGAAACGAAAGAAGGATTGGCCAATGTCGAGGAGATCGCCGCCATCGACGGGGTCGACATTCTATGGCTCGGCCATTTTGATCTGACGAACTCAATGGGCATTCCAGGACAATTCGATCACCCGGATTATCTGGCCGCCGTCGACCGAATTGTCACCGCTGCAAAATCAAACGGAAAACCAGCCGGCTTCATGGCTGGTGACATAACCTGGGCCAGCGCCTATTGGGAAAAGGGGTTCAGCGTTCTGGCCTATGGGCTTGATCACATGCTGCTTCAATCAGCCCTTTCTGAGGGGATTAAGGAGATTAGGGAATATAACGTAAACGGGAGGGGCGCATGACCATTTTCAAAATTGGGCTGTCCCCCGCGCTGCTGGATGGGAGTGGGGAACCGACCTTCGACAGACAATATCTTGACCCTCTTTACAATAATGATGAAATGGAGGTGGTTTTCCTGCCAAAGGACTGCGCAGAAATCCCCGATGAGGCGGCAAACCTGTATGATGTTCTGTATCTGGGGGCAGAGCCTGTCCGGCGCAGCACAGCGGAGGTCCCGGATAAAAGGCTGAAACTGGTGGCGCGTCACGGGGTTGGTTTCGACAGTATTGATATCGACGCAATGACCGAAAACGGCGTCCTGGTGACCAACACACCCAATGCGGTGCGACGCCCGGTGGCCACCATGGCGGTGACCCTCATTCTGTCCCTTGCCCAGAAACTGATGATCAAGCACCAGATCACCCGAGACAATCGATGGCATGAACGCACGAACCATATGGGCCAGGGGCTGACGGGCAAGACACTCGGTATCATCGGCGCCGGCAGCATCGGGTGCGAGATCCTGCGTATGATCGCGCCGTTTGAGATGAATTGCCTCGCGGCGGACCCCTATGCCTCTGCTGAAACTGTCGCCGCTGCAGGCGGGAAACTTGTTCCACTGGACGAGATGCTGGCACGGTCGGATTTTGTTGTTGTTGCCGCGCTGCTGACACCCGAAACGCAGCACATCGTGAACGCAGAAACACTCGCCCTTATGAAGAAGAGTGCGTATCTGATCAATGTTGCCCGCGGCCCGCTGGTCAAAGAGACGGACCTGATCGCGGCACTTCATGCGGATAGCATTGCTGGTGCAGCTCTTGACGTTTTCGAGCAGGAGCCGGTCGCGCCGGACAACCCGCTTCTGCAAATGGAAAACGTGATTGTGACACCCCATTCCCTATGCTGGACAGATGAGTGTTTCAACATGATTGCCCGCGACGGATTGACGAGCATTGTTGATTTCCATGCCCGCCGGCCGCCCGCGTTTATTGTTAACCCCGATGTCCTGACACATCCGGCTATGAAAACCTGGTTTAGAGGCAGCTGACATGACAACAATTACCGACGCCTCCGCACTCTCCACCTCAGACCGCGTTCGCCGCCTGACCGAAGCGGAACAGGATCAATTTCAAACCGACGGATATGTGAAAAATCTTCCCGTCTTCTCGTCCCAGGGTGTTGCGGAACTTCAAGACCTGTTCAAAGAACTTTCGGGTCGCATGCCCGATGGCATCGACATCAACAAGGTCAATATGTGGCATAAGGCCAGCAGGTTGTTCCATGATCTTTGCCGCACACCGGCCATTCTGGATTATGTCGAAGACCTGATTGGACCTGACTTCTATCAATGGGGCGGGCAGTTCTTTTGCAAATACCCGGGCGACGGCTCGGTCGTTCCCTGGCATCAGGACGCCCAGTATTGGCCGCTTTCACCCCAACGCACGGTGACGGTCTGGCTCGCCATCTTTGATACAGATGACGAGAATGCCGCCATGCAGGTCGTTCGCGGCAGTCACACACAGGGACGTTTCAGGCATCACAACGACCCGTCACCCCATCTCGTTCTGGAGCAGGTCGCAGATGCGGACCAGATTGACGAGGACAAGATTGTGACCCTCGACCTGAAGGCCGGCGAAATCTCGCTTCACGATGACGGGTTACTCCACGGGTCGGGCCCCAACAACTCGGACCGCATCCGGTGTGGCCTGACCATGCGCTTCTGCCCGAATGAGGTGAAATGTGACCTCACCGTCTGGCCGACTTTCGAAGCCTATCAGGCGCGCGGCACGGACCGTCTGCACCTGAACCCGGTTGGCCCCATCCCCGCCGGGGAAGGTGTTCCAGTCAAGAAATTCGCCCATTCATCTGAATTTACCTGACCCGCTCAGCTGCTTTTGAAGCGCTCCGAAATCCAGATCCCGGCGAGCACCAGACTGAGGGCCAGGAAATGGTGTAGGGCGAAGACCTCTCCCAGAAAGATCACGGCAAACAGGGATGCGAAGATCGGCACCATATTGGCGAAGACACCGGCCCGTCCGGGACCGAGTTCGTCCACCCCTTTGATAAAGAAGATCTGCGAGAGGAAGCTGGGAAAGACGGCGACCAGAGCGATGACCAACCAGCCTGTCGGCGTCGGCCACTGGATCGTGCCGTAGATGCTTTCCAGATACAGAAACGGCAGGGACAGGATGAAGGCCGCACTGGCCATCACTGCGAAGATCCCGATGGGCGATGCCTTTGGCCGTTTCCGCAACGCAATCGCATAACTGGAATACAAAAGGCACGCCCCCATCATCAGAATATCCCCATGGTTGAACGCCAAGGTCATGAGCAGGGCAAAGCTACCGCCCGATGCCGCGACCACAACCCCCAGGACCGTTGCCAGAACACCCAGGAATTGCAGCGCCGTGATACGGTCGTGATAGATAAAGTAGGCCCCCAACATGACAAAGACCGGGATTGAGCCCTGTAGAATGCCAATATTGATCGCGGTCGTGCCATGCGCCGCCAGATAAAACAAAGCGTTGAAGCAGGTGAACCCCGCCGCCCCCATCAAGCTGAGACGAACCAGATGGTTCTTCAGGATGGGCCAATCCTTGATCAGATCCCGCCGCAGAAACACCAGAATCAGCAACAGGACCGACAGCCAGCGCGCAGAAACCAGCATCATCGGCGAAATATTGCCCACCGCCACTTTGCCGAGAACAGCATTCATGCCCCAGAACACAGCTGTTGCCGTGAGCAGGGCATAGGCCGTCCAAGTGGCGCGCGATTGCGCTGCTGCATCCCGATCCAGCATGTCTTACCCTTTCAATGCAGACATGAAGGCACCCAGAAGCGGATCTACTGCCGCCTGATCGACCCAGCGGGCGACCATGGTGATGTCGAGGGTCTGATCGATCCAGATCAGGTTGGTCCCGGCCCCCATGGCAAAGAAACTGGATGCTGGCGCAGAGGGATATTGCCCCCGATCAGTATTGAGCCACCACAAAAACCCGTATTGCGGATTAAGGTCAATCGGTTGCCTTAGATCATAGATCCACTGTTCTGGCAGGATCTGTTTATTGCGCCAGGCACCACCGCGCTGAACCAAAAGGCCGAACCGGGCGTGATCCCTGGCCGATATGCGCATGCCACCGCCCCAATGGGATCCACCGGACACGGAAATCATCGATTTGCCGTCGACCTCTACCTCCGAGTTCTCATAGCCCCACCACTCCCAGGCATCGGATGCCCCGATCGGGTCCATGATTTCCTGCCGCAAGACATCGGGTAAAGGCTGCTTAAACAGATGCAGCAGGCTCAATGACAGCAGGTTCACCCGCACATCATTATATTCCCAATAAGCACCCGGAGCGGAAAGATCCCGCTTCTGCCCTTTTCTAGAATTGGTTGAATCGGGGCCGAGCTCCCGAAAATGATCGACCTGATCCGGTTTGCTGAACAACTCACCCTGCCATTCACTGGTTTGGGTTAGCAGATGCCGCCATGTGATTTGTCTATTTTGCGGGGATTGAAACAAATCCGGCAGGACAGCGTCGCCGACGCGCGCGTCAAGCGAGCCGATCAGGCCTTTCGACATCGCCAACCCTGCCAGGATCGAAAGATAACTCTTCGCGATTGAAAATGTCATGTCGGCCCGGTCGATATCACCCCATTGGGCAACCAATCGACCACCTTTCAGCAACAGACCCGCAGGACCACCACGCGGGGCCATCGGCCCGATAATCTTGTTCCAGGGTTCCGGCTCATCCGCTGTCAGGCTGGGCAGAAAATGCGCGTTTTCCAGATCCCGCGGCCAGGTACTTTCATGGGATTCCGCAAATCGCAGAGCTGCAGCCAAAGCATCGGTATCAAAACCCGCAGCATCCGGTTCAATACTCTCCCAATCCTGATCGAGGTAGGGAAAATACGGTGAATCAGCCATGATTTGCCTTCCACATGTTTCTGAATTAGGTGCAGGAGTATCGTCCCCGCACCGCTTGAAACAAGCCGAAGTCAAAAAACACACCATTTACGGCGGGTCGGTAATACCGATACCTCGATTGGGTATCGGTTATGAAAGAGCTGGAACTGGCTCTTTAAATCAGAGGGATGTGAGAACCGAAAGGTTCGCCAACATGAAAGAGGCCACCAGCATAGATACTGCCATTGCCGTGTGCATTGATCTTCTCCTGATCAGTAATTTGGATTGTGAGGGGGATAAGCGCGCCTCGACTCCAAAATCGAAATTCGGGAGTAAATTAACAAACGAAAATGCTGCAACGCAGCAATGCGCCGGAGGCATGACGTGGCCGCAATCGCCCCTGTAGAGAACATAACGGTAGCAAAAAAAACCAAATGACTCCTTGTCATACAATACTATTATGCCATGCTGAGCTCAGTCTCCGGTGGCGGATTCACCGCAAAACAAAAAGCCGGAGCGTTTCGGTATTCCAAAGGAATGGGGAGTCATTCAATGAAAAAAGTCATCTTTGGTGCAACCATCGCCGCATTGATGTCGACAGCACCAGCACTGGCATAGCAGCAGTTCGTATCAATCGGTACGGGCGGTGTGACCGGTGTCTACTATCCGACCGGCGGCGCGATCTGCCGCCTCGTCAACAAGGACCGCAAAGAGCACGGCATCCGCTGCTCGGCTGAATCCACCGGTGGGTCGATCTACAACATCAACACCATTCGCGCTGGCGAGCTGGAGTTTGGCGTTGCGCAGTCCGATTGGCAGTATCACGCCTATCACGGCACATCGAAGTTTGAAGATCAGGGCAAGTTCGAAGATCTTCGCGCTGTCTTCTCTGTCCATCCGGAGCCTGTGACCATCATCGCACGTGCTGACGCCGGCATCAGCAACATCACCGACCTGAAAGGCAAGCGCCTGAACATCGGTAACCCCGGTTCCGGTACACGCGGTACATGGGAAGTGCTGGAAGGCGCCCTTGGTTGGGAACGCAGTGACCTGAAACTGGCTGCAGAGATGAAATCTTCTGAAACCGGTCAGGCTGTTTGCGATAACAAGATCGATGCCTATTTCTGGCTGGTTGGCCATCCTTCGGCTCTGACCCAGGAAAGCCTTGCAACCTGTGATGCCAAACTCGTCAACGCAACGGGTCCTGCCATCGAGAAACTGGTTGCCGACAACTCCTTCTATCGTACAGCCACAATCCCAGCTGGCATGTATGGCGACAACCCCGATGTAACCACATTCGGTGTTGGTGCAACCTTCGTATCTTCTGCAAAGGTTCCGGAGAAAGTCGTTTACACGATCGTTAAAGCAGTTTTTGAGAACTTCGATCAGTTCAAAAACCTGCACCCTGCTTTCAAAAACCTGAAAGAGGAAGAAATGATCAGCGACTCTCTTTCTGCGCCACTGCATGCAGGTGCTGTGAAATATTACAAAGAACGTGGCTGGATGTAATTCACGACCACCATTTGTAATTCTGGGTTTGAGTGGGGGTCGTTTCGGCCCCCACTCGTCCTTCCAAGTAACGCATTACCAAACAAGTCCATTGATCATGAAAACAATCGGTCGCCTTGCAGATTTGCCATGCGCCCACCTGGTTCAGGCGGAGGCCCCGATTGAGTCCTTGGCGAACCTGACAAAACAAACGGGCGGCGCGGCGCTCTATGCGAAACGCGACGATATGCAGGGGATTGCCTTTGGGGGCAACAAAGCCAGACAACTCGAATATTATTTCGGCCAGGCCCTGGATCTGGGTGCGGATACCGTCTTGATCACCGGTGCGGTTCAGTCAAACTTCTGTCGGCTTGCCGCCGCCTTCGCGGCCAAGCTTGGCATGACATGCCATATCCAGCAGGAAGAACGCGTTGCCAAGGATGACCCGCTCTATCGCCGTTCGGGCAATGTCCTGATCGAAAAACTGCTGGGCGCGGTTCTACACTCCTTCCCGTCCGGTGAGGATGAGGCGGGGGCCGATACCGCCCTGGAAGAGATCGCCGACCGATTGCGGGATGAAGGCAAGACACCCTACGTCATTCATCTGGCCCCTGGGCACGCCCCCTATGGGGCATTGGGTTATATCGATTGCGCCCGGGAAATACTGGATCAGGCGGCACGCGACGGATTGCGGATCGATCATGTCGCTGTTCCATCCGGCAGTGGTGCCACCCATGCCGGGCTGCTCTTTGGCCTTCGCGCACTGGGCGCGACAATGCCAGTGACAGGGTTCTGTGTTCGCAGAAACGCGGATCAGCAAATGCCAAGACTGCAAAACCGGATGACAGAGATTGCGAAACTGCTGGAGATGGAAAACCCGGTCGCTGATGCAGATATCGTTGTCGATGATCGGTTCCTGGCCCCAGGTTATGGCCAGTTAAATTCGCCGACAGAGGCCGCCATTCGCGATGGCGCGCGGACAGAGGCATTGATGCTAGATCCTGTCTATTCCGGGAAGTGCATGGCCGGTGCCATTCACATCGCTGCCAAGCTACCGGCAGATCAGAATGTATTGTTTATTCATACCGGCGGATCGCCGGCTTTGTTCGCTTACGCGAATGCACTGGAACCAGCACTTTAAGAAGCTGTGTTTTCGGCACTAATTCGTGCCAATTGATTGAGGGTACCATCCCGTGTGACAGCGGGTAATGTTGGGGGACATGACATGAGTGATAAATCAGCGTCGCAGACAAATGTCGACGACATGGTCGCTGCCGTAGATACGGGGCCCCGTGTACCAATCGGCTGGCAGAACAGAATGATCCTGACGATCGCCTTCTGTTGGGCCCTGTTTCAACTCTACATCTCGTCAAACCTGCCGTTCTGGCTGACCGAGGTTACAGGGCTGCGACTGGTGGTCACAAACTCGGATGCGCGGTTGATGCATCTGGCCTTTGGTCTTGTGCTGGCGGCATTCGCCTATCCCCTCACCAAGAATGCGTCGAAGACGTCCATTCCCTGGTACGACTGGATCCTGGCGGCGCTCGGGATTGTGGTCTGTCTTTACACTGTCGTGTTTCGCGATGAAATCTCGGTCCGGGCCGGTCTTCCAACAACCGCCGATCTGGTCATTTCGATCACCGGTATGCTCGTCCTCGCGGTCGCCGTTTATCGGTCCCTGGGCCTGCCGCTGCTGATCGTTGCGTCCGTCTTCGTCCTCTACGTCTTCCATGGGGATGCGCGTTGGCTGCCTGAGGCGATCCAGTGGAAAGGTGCTTCCACCGGCAAGGCCATGTGGCACTACTGGATGCAGAACGAGGGCGTCTTTGGCGTCGCTTTGGGTGTTTCCGCCTCTCTCATCTATCTGTTTGTGATGTTCGGATCCATCCTGGAGAAAGCCGGGGCCGGTAACTACTTCATCAAGATCGCTTTCGCCCTTCTTGGTCATCTGCGGGGCGGCCCGGCCAAGGCCGCCGTTCTGGCGTCTGCGATGAGTGGTCTTTACTCCGGCTCCTCAATCGCCAATACGGTGACGACGGGAACCTTTACGATCCCGTTGATGAAACGCACCGGCTTTTCCCCGGAAAAGGCGGGCGCCGTTGAGGTCGCATCCTCAACCAACGGTCAGTTGACCCCGCCGGTCATGGGGGCGGCGGCCTTCCTGATCGCCGAGTTTACCGGGGTTCAATATACAGAAATCATCAAACACGCGCTTGTACCAGCCCTCGTCAGCTATATCGCGCTGGTGTATATCGTTCATCTGGAGGCCTTGAAACTGGGCCTGAAGGGCCTTCCAAAACATCCGGATTCTTTGGGGATTTCGATTTCCAGAAAACTGATCGGGGTTTTGAGTGGCTTCCTCTTTATGGTGGTGCTGGGTGGTCTTGTCTATTTCGGGATTGGCTGGATCAAGGTGGTGGCACCGGATGCCGCGTTCACCATTGTTCTCATCGGCAGCCTGATTGCCTATCTGATCCTCCTGTGGATCGCAGCCAAGCGGCCGGATCTGACAATTGATGATCCAAAGGCCCCGATCACCGAATTGCCCCATGCGGGTGAGACGGCAAAGACCGGTTATTACTATCTGTTGCCGATTGTCATTCTGATCTGGTGTATCGTTGTAGAACGTCTTTCACCGGGATTATCCGCGTTCTGGGCAACCATCGCGATGATCACGGTCGCCGTCACCCAACACCCGCTGAAAGCCATGATGCGCGGCAGCGGTGATATCGCCGCCGCCACAAAACGGGGCGTTTCCGAATGGGTCGATGGCATGATTTCCGGCAGCCGCAATATGATCGGGATCGCGGTCGCAACCGGTGCTACCGGTGTCATCGTCGGAACCGTGTCTCTGACCGGCATGCATCAGGTAATCGCAGACTTCATTGAGTTCCTGTCCGGCGGGAACCTAATGATCCTGTTGGTGCTGGTCGCGGTGATGAGCCTGATTCTGGGCATGGGCCTGCCAACCACCGCCAACTACATTGTAGTATCATCTCTGATGGCCCCGGTCATCGTAATCCTGGCGGCGAAGTCCGGATTGGTTGTGCCCCTGGTGGCGGCCCATCTCTTCGTCTTCTATTTCGGGATCTTGGCGGATGATACGCCACCGGTGGGTCTTGCAGCCTTCGCGGCCGCGGCGATCAGTGGCGGGGACCCGATCAAGACCGGTGTCCAAGGGTTTATGTATGACATTCGCACCGCCCTGTTGCCCTTCCTCTTCATCTTCAACACGGAATTGCTGTTGATCGATGTGGGACCGGCGAAAGCGATCTTTGTCTTCTGCGTCGCAGTGGTGGCGATGATGTTATTCGCGGCTGCCACCCAGGGCTATTTCCTGGCCCGGAACAAAATCTATGAAACCGTCATGCTGTTGCTGGTGGCCTTCACCCTGTTCCGACCGGGATACTGGCTGGATCAGATTTATCTGCCCTATGACGAGCGGCCTGGTTCTGAAATCGCCCAGATACTGGGTGCGGCGGAAACCGGGACGGATCTACGCGTTCTCGTTGAAGGGCCGGATTACGACAATCCTGACGCCATTCAGGCAACCGAAATTGTTATCCCGGTTGATCAGGACGGCGATGGCGAAGCTCGCATGGCCGCTCATGGCTTGATGTTTGGCCCTGATGGCAACGGCCAGATTGAAGAGCCGATGTTCGGGTCCACCTTCGAAGAACTGGGCCGCCAGTTCGACTTCTACGGCGATGATCCGGTTCGGATTTCCATCGTTCGGGTCGCAACGGAACGCCCGATCAAGGAGATCTTCTACATCCCCGCTCTGGCTTTGCTGGTCGTGATCGTCATGCTGCAGCGTCGTCGACAGACCGTTCCAGCATTCTGATCGGAACGCACAGGGTTTAACCCTGAATGAGCAGGGCCCCGGCACCTACTTCCCACTGGAAATAGGCTGCCGGGGCCCTGTTGCGTTTATGGGGATTCGCAATGACGCGTCATGCTGCCGCTGGACTTGCCCGGTCATTGCCCTAGTTCTCAGCAATACGGCAATCAAAACAGCGGAAATCGATGCGACGCCTGATAAAAATACTTCATTCGCTCGGATCATGCGGCATGGTTGGTGCACTGGTCGGTGCAATCATCCTGCTGGAATTCGTGCCGCAAGAAACACCACAATCCTATGCAGATATGCGGCGCTCCCTCGCTATCCTTGGCGATTATATGCTGCTGCCCTCTTTGGGCCTTGTGCTTGTATCCGGCGTTCTCGCGATCGCCGCGACACCTGCTTATATCAACAAGGGTTGGGCCCTGGCCAAGGCGTTCTTCGGGATCATCATGTTCAAGGGTGGTCTGCATGTTGTCGGCGCCCATAGCCATTATGCCGATCAGCTCGCATCCCGCCTGGAAGCAGGTGAGGTCATCCCCGCGACGGATCTTGCAGGCGCACTCCCCTACGAGGATCTGTTGCTTTGGACCATGCTTGTCCTGTCTGTTGCCAATATTGTCCTTGCCATCTGGCGGCCCCGTTTCTCCAGAAAAGAATCACGCCAAACACGGGACGCGGTCACCACATAGCAGCACAAAAGAGAAACGGCGCTTCAACCTTGGTCAAAGCGCCGTTCCATCCGTCTATAAACTCCCGCGAGGGGCGGGACTATTATTAAGCAAGATCAAAGCGATCCGCGTTCATGACCTTGGTCCAAGCGGCCACGAAGTCATTGACGAACTTGGCTTCTGATCCGCTTGTGGCATAGACCTCTGCCAGGGCACGAAGCTGAGAATTTGACCCGAAGACCAGATCCGCCCGTGTACCCGTCCATTTGACAGCACCGGTTGCGCGGTCCCGACCTTCAAAGACCTCCGCTTCATCAGAGACCGGTTTCCATTCGGTCGACATATCCAGCAGATTGACGAAGAAGTCATTCGTCAATGCGCCCGGACGGCTGGTCAGAATACCGTTTGCAGACTGATCCGCATTGGTATCCAGGGCGCGCATACCACCAACCAGGGCCGTCATTTCCGGCGCGGTCAAGGTCAGCAATTGTGCGCGGTCCACCAGCAGTTCTTCTGACGACACGGAATAGGCCGATTTCAGGTAGTTACGGAAACCGTCTGCTGTCGGCTCCAGTACACCGAAGGACTCGTCATCTGTCTGCTCTGCAGAGGCATCCATACGACCCGGTGTGAAATCAACCGTGACGTCGTGACCTGCATCCTTTGCAGCCTGTTCAATCGCAGCACTGCCACCCAGAACAATCAGATCCGCCAGGGACACTTTCTTGGCCCCGGACTGGGCCGCGTTGAAGGAAGCCTGAATGCCTTCCAGTGCGGTGATGACCTTGGCCAGTTCATCCGGCTCGTTCACATCCCAGTCCTTCTGCGGGGCCAGACGGATGCGGGCACCATTGGCACCACCACGTTTGTCGGAACCACGGAAGGTGGAGGCCGACGCCCATGCCGTTGAGACCAGACGAGAGACAGAGATACCGGACGCCAGGATCTGTTCCTTGAGGGCCGCGATATCAGCGGCGTCAACCAATTCATGGTCAACTGCCGGGATCGGGTCCTGCCAGATCAGTTCTTCAGCTGGGACTTCCTCACCCAGATACAGGTCACGCGGCCCCATATCGCGGTGGGTCAGCTTGTACCAGGCGCGGGCAAAGGCATCGGCGAAGGCATCAATATCCTGATGGAACTTCTTCGAAATCTCTGCATAGGTCGGGTCAACCTTCAGCGCCATATCGGCTGTCGTCATCATCGGTGCGTGGGTTCTTGATGCTTCATGGGCATCGGGAACCGTTGTGCCTGCGGCCTTGTCGGTCGGAACCCACTGCCATGCACCAGCCGGGCTTTTGTTCAATTCCCATTCATAGCCGAGCAGCGTGTCGAAATAGCTGTTGTCCCATTGGATCGGCGTCGGCGTCCAGGCGCCTTCGATACCACTGGTGATCGTGTCAACGCCACGACCGGATCCGAAAGCGTTCTTCCAGCCAAGCCCCTGTTCCTCGATGCTTGCCCCTTCCGGCTCAGCACCGACGAGACCGGCATCGCCAGCACCATGGGCCTTACCAAAGGTGTGCCCACCAGCAACGAGAGCGACCGTTTCCTCGTCATCCATTGCCATACGGGCGAAAGTATCACGGATGTCAAAGGCAGAAGCCTGCGGATCCGGCTTCCCGTTCGGCCCTTCCGGGTTCACATAAATCAGGCCCATCTGAACCGCAGCAAGCGGGTTTTCAAGTTCACGCTCGCCTGTATAGCGGCTGTCGCCCAACCAGGTATCCTCAACACCCCAATAGATGTCTTCTTCAGGTTCCCAGATGTCGACGCGACCGCCACCAAAACCGAAGGTTTTGAAGCCCATGGATTCGAGCGCTGCGTTCCCGGCATAGATCATCAGATCGGCCCAGGAAATTGCATCACCATATTTCTGTTTGATTGGCCAAAGCAGACGACGTGCCTTATCCAGGTTGCCGTTATCGGGCCAGGAGTTGAGCGGCGCAAAACGCTGACTGCCTGATCCGGCACCACCACGGCCATCACCTGTCCGGTATGTTCCGGCGCTGTGCCAGGCCATGCGAATGAACAGCGGGCCATAATGGCCGTAATCTGCAGGCCACCAATCCTGTGACGTGGTCATCAGGTCAAAAAGGTCCTGTTTGAGGGCCTTCAGGTCCAGAGTCTTGAATTGTTCTGCATAATCGAAATCGGGCCCCATCGGGTTCGACAAGGCTGTATTCTGATGCAGGATCTTCAGGTTCAGCTGGTTCGGCCACCAATCCTTGTTTGAGCGCAGCTCAAAACTGGCATTTTTTGGTGCGCCGTGTATTACGGGGCATTTGCCCCCGGTTGTCATATTTCCGTCCATCTTTCTCTCCAACACCCTTTTCAGGTTTTCCAGCGTTTCCGGTGGATAAATCCACCATGAACTTGTTTTGCCATCGATATCGGCGATGACTACTGGAGGTGTTATAACAAGAGAGATCTATCGGCGGAAATATTATGTTCTGATCAAAACAATAAGAAATACTTATCGAACGAATCACTTATGTGCGGAACAAATGGCCTTGCTTATCGTATGACATGCACCGAACAGGGGGCATGGCGGACGACCCGCGCAGCCGTTGAGCCCAGAAAGAAATCTTTCAAACCCGGTTTATGAGAGCCAACGATAATGCAATCCGCCTGGATGCTCCGGGCATAATCTGTGATCGTCTGGCCGGGATGTCCGGTCATCACGACGATTTCCGCATCCTTCGCGTCGCCAATGCGCTCTGCAATGCCTTCTTCCGCTGATTTCCGGATATCGTCCGCATGCTCGTCGGTGACGTAGTAGTTAACGAAAGAGGGGACTGCCTCCAGAATATGGACGGCGATAATCTCGCCGCCTTCCGCCAGAAGACTGCGGGCGATGTCGATAGCCCGCGCCCCGATACCGTGATCCAGAGCCATGGAAACAACGATTTTTTTGTACATTTCAGCCCCCCAATTCAGGCAAACAGTGTAGACCCCTCTTAAGGGCCGCGACCCGTTCAGGGTCGCAAAATGATCTTTGGTGCCGCTGCACGACTGTCTCGAATGTCGGTAAACGCGGTCAAACCATCGGTCATCGACCGGGATTCCGCCCAGCCCAGCTCCCCGAGTTTACCCTCAAACATGGCCTCAGCCGTCGCCCGAAAATCTGCGGCATTATAGGTATAGGTCCCGATAAACGTGATCTCCTGCAGGGTCATACGGCGGATATCCATACCGCCTTCAGACCCGCCCAAACCGATATGCATGATAACACCACCCGGTTTCACGGCGCGACAGGCGGCCTCCCTGGTTGCGGAGAATCCAACCGCATCGATCACGAGATCCGCCGAACCATCTTCCACACCTGAGGTTTCCAGTGGGTCGAAGACCTGGAACGACCCTGCCCTTTCAACGGTTGCGCGTCGGATAGGGTTCGTCTCCCCCAACAGCAATTCGCCAGCGCCACGTGATTGCAGAACCAGGGCGGCGCCAAGGCCAACCGCCCCCCCACCCAGCACAAGGCAGCGCGCCTCTTCAATCGGTTTATGCATGGCTTCACTGGCCAATCGGACCGCGTGCCAACCGCATGCAATTGGTTCACATAGGGCAGCATCTTCGGAACTGATGTGGTCCGGAACAACAATCATGTTATTGTCTGGCATCGCCAGTTTTTCGGCGAAGGCCCCTTCCCGGGGTTGCATGGAGATGATCTGCCGATGCGGGCATAAGTTGTCACGTCCGCTCAAGCAGGCCTCGCATTTGCCACATGTGACCAGCGGGTTGATCGTCACCCGTTTGCCCGCGATCGGTCCGTCCAGCACTGTGCCAGAAACCTCATGCCCCAAAATGAGGGGCGCAAGGCGGCGCTGATCATGCCCCAAAAACGCATGCATGTCCGATCCGCAAACACCAACCGCTTCAACGCGGACCAATGATTCACCCGCGCCGGCCTCTGGATCGGGAACATCCCGATATTCCATCTGGCCTGGACCAGTGTAAACGAGCGCTTTCATTTTGCGGTATACCCCCCATCAACAAATAAGACCTGTCCAGTGACATAGGATGATGCATCCGAGCACAGAAACAATAACGGACCGATCAGGTCCTCTGGCGCCCCATTCCGGCCGATGCATGTTTGGGACGCATGCTTTTCCGACAAGGCCTGGTCGGAGAAAACAGGCGCGGTCAATTCGGTTGGGAAAAAACCCGGTGCCAAGGCGTTGGCCGTTATCCCTTTGGCCGACCAGGCCTCGGCCATCGCGCGGGTCATTTGTTCAACACCGCCCTTCGAAGCGCCATAGGCAATACCGCCCGTAAAGGCCCGTCTGGACTGTAACGACGCGAAATTGACAATGCGTCCCCATCCCTTCTCCTGCATGGCAGGGGCCATCCCCTGGGCCAGAAAAAAGGGCACCGTCAGGTTCAACAAGATGGTGATGTCCCATCCATCCGTGGTGACGTCATCAGCAACCTGCCTCGTATTGATGCCGGCCGCATTGACCAGAATATCGGGGGGTCCGAAAGGGGCGACCACACCCAAGAGAATATCATCCAATATATCTCTATTGCTCAGATCCGCGACGACCGAGGCTGTATTCTTGCCGGCCTCCAATTGCCACGCCGTCAACTCCGCCTCCCGGCGGGCAAGACCCACGACCTTGGCCCCGGCCCTCGCCAGGGCCATTGCCGCGACACGGCCAAGCCCACTGCTGGCCCCTGTGACGCAGGCGACCTTGCCGCTGACATCAAACAGAGATGCGTCGGACATTGCCATAAACCTTAATCACTTGCCGAAAGGTCAAAATTCTCGGTCGGGTAATATTTCGCGAGCCGGATATCAGCCGTGCGAGCATGCCCCTCCATTCCTTCAAGCCTGGAAATACGCGCTGTTGCCTCTGCCACCTGCTTCGCACCATCTTTTGTGGATCGCTGCCAGGTGACCACCTTCATGAATTTGTGGACCGAAAGGCCACCGGTATACCGGGCGGCACCGGATGTCGGCAGCACATGGTTAGTTCCCGATGCTTTATCGCCATAGGCAACCGTGGTTTCTTCACCAAGGAAGAGCGACCCGTAACATTTCAGATTATGAAGCCACCAGTCCAGATCCTGGGCCTGAACTGTCAGATGTTCCGGCGCATAGCGATTGGCGGTTTCCGCCATTTCGACGCGATCACCACACAGGATCACCTCGGCATAGTCGCGCCATGCCGCTGTTGCGTTCTCGCAGTTCAGACCGGGAAGGGCATCAATCACCTCGGGCACCCGTTCCATCACACGTTCCGCAAGCGCACGATCATTTGTGACCAACCAGACAGGTGAATTGTATCCATGCTCCGCCTGACCAACGAGGTCGCTTGCAACGATCTCCGGATCAGCTGTTTCATCGGCCAGGATCAGACTGTCCGTTGGACCCGCAAACATGTCGATTCCAACCCGCCCAAACAGGATCCGTTTTGCCTCTGCCACAAACTGGTTGCCGGGGCCGACCAGAATATCAGCCTGGGGCAGACCGAAGAGGCCGAATGCCATGGCAGCAATCCCCTGAACACCGCCCATCGCCAGAATGGTATCGGCACCACAGATATCCGCCGTGTAGATGATCGCCGGGTTAATCCCGATTTCCGGACGCGGTGGTGAGCACGCGATGATGTTCTTGCACCCGGCCACTTTGGCTGTTGTCACTGTCATCATGGCCGACGCAATATGGCTGTAGCGACCACCAGGGGCATAGCAACCAGCTGTTTCAATCGGAATGCTCTTCTGGCCCGCGATCAGGCCGGGCTGAACCTCCATTTGAAACTCACTGATCGTATCTCGCTGAGCGGCCGCAAACCGACTGACATTGTCATGGGCAAAACGGATGTCATCTTTCAGCTTCTGCGGCACCTGTTCCGCAGCAGCGGCGATCTCATCCTTTGTCAGAATAAGGTTGCCGTCATAGCCATCGAATTTGGCGGCATAGCGTTTTGCAGCCTCATCCCCTTCGCTTTCGATTTCGTCAAGAATCTCCTGGACGATCGGGCGAATATCCGCACCGTCACCCTGCGCCGTTTTCTCGGCTTTCTTCAGATATTCAATGGCCATAATACTCTCCTATTTCAACATGTCGGGCAGCATGTAGGTCGATACTTCCGGGATATACGCAATCATCAGAACAACAACCGACATGAACAGAACAAAGGGAACCGCCCGCCAGGCAATCCTCAGAATTGACTCTCCGGTCAATCCCGCAACAACAAACAGGTTCAATCCCAAGGGTGGTGTAATAAACCCGACACCCAGCGCCGTGATCATCATGATGCAGAACTGGATCTCATTCATGCCGATATCATCAGCAAGGGGCTTGAGGATTGGTGCCAGGATCACGATATTCGGCGTCGTCTCCATAACACAGCCCGCCGCGATCAGGATCCCGATCATCAGCAGGATCAGCAGATAGGGATTCTCGGTCAGTGAAGTTACCGCATAAACAAACCCTTGGGGCACACCGAGTGCAGCCAGCGTCTGGGCCAGCGGCAACGACATCGCAATGATTGGCAGAATAACACCATTCACCTTGGCCGAACTGACAAGCATAGACGGAAAATCCGACCATTTCAGTGTGCCGAGAATGAACCCCAGAATGATCGTGACAACCACCGCAGTGGCACCGGCCTCCGTCGGGGTCAGGCGTCCGGAAAAGATCCCATAGAAAATAATCCCGGGCACAAGGAATGCATACCATCCGCTTTTGAGAGACGTAACCAGATTCGAAAACCATTCACCGCCACTGATGTTCCCGCTATTCTCATAGCGATAGACCCGGTTCACCACGATGTTGGTGATCATGATCGACAGCAGGATGATTACACCTGGAATGAGGGCCGCCTGGAACAGTGTTGATGCTGATATACCCAGCACAAGACCGATGACGATATACGCGATGGAAGGCGGAATCAGGATACCGGTACAGGCACCCGCCGCGACGAGCGCACAGGCATAGGGCCTCGGATAACCGGATTCGACGAGCCGGTTGATGGTCATACGTCCCACCGCAGCGGCGCCCGCCGCATCCGATCCGGAGATAGCGGCAAACATGCCGCAAACGAGAACCGTTGCAGAGCCGAAACCGCCCTTGGTCCAGCAGGTCAGGGCATCCGCGATGTCCAGGAATTTGCGGCTGAGTCCGGTCCTGACCAGAACGTCACCCGTCAGGATGAACAGTGGAACGGCGGTCAACGCGAAGGCGTCAATGCCGTCAAAGAGCGACTCGCCAAGAAGCGATAGCGGTAGAGCGTCGGACCAGACCAACATCGTGACCGCTGCAACCCCGATCGTTGCCCAAACAGGCACACCAAGCGCGATGAAGATAACGAAGAGAATGACCGGGCCATAGAATTCCCAACCCAGCTCGACGGTTTGTTGTTGTAATTGTTGCCAAAGCATAACTCACCTCAATCGAACATACGTTCACCTTCATAGACCGGTCGACCGGCTACGAAGTCGCGAACGTCGCGGAGCAGGGATTGGATCAAACGATAGATCATCAGGCCGAACCCGATCGGGACTGCCATCAGAAACCAGACCATCGAAATGCGGAGACCATGACTGACCGATCCAAATTTCCAGGAAACGGAAACTGTTTCCATCGACCAGTAGAACGCCAATACAGCGATCGCCATCATGGTCACGTCGCCCAGAATGTAGAGCAGTGACTTGATCCGTGGCCGGACATAATGAAACAGGACATCAATACGGATATGCGCACGGTCTTTGACAGCGGATGCTGCGCCGATCCAGGCGAGATAGATAAACGAATAGCGGACGATTTCCTCCCCCCAAATGGAGGAATAAGAGAACGCCTCACGACGAATGACCTCAATCGCCATCGTCGCAACAAGAACCGTGTAAAAGACCAGTAAGGCCCACCGTTCCAGATTTTTATCAACTGCTTTAAAAATGCTCATGACCCTACCCCCGTGAAGCGAAAATCCTACAAGTGGCGACCGTTCCGCAGAAGGCGGTGAGCGCGTCCGGATACAATTCGGGTGTCCCGGCCGCCGGATCATACCGACGGCCGGACGTCACCTAAGACAGTTCAGGATACTTATGCGTCGTGGACGTAGTAACGGCCCTGAGTGCTTGCCGCTTCTTCAAGCTTATTGAAGGTGTCCATGGACCCCGCCAACTCGGTCTTGAACGTGTCCCACTCACTGCGCTGATAGCCACCGGCTTCCTGCCAGGCGCCCAACTGGCTTTCAGACAGGCTGTGGAATTCAACACCCGACTTAGCGAGCTCAGCCATTGCATACGCCCTTGCCGCCGGAACCTTTGCGAGGTTCTGCTGGGCCGTGATTTCTGAGGCGAACTCAATGCCGTCTTTGACATCGCTTGGCATGCTGTTGAACCATTCCAGGTTACAGGAGTAGACCTGACTGTCCGGCACAGCCTGGGTGAAGGTAACGTGGCTCAAGATATCCTTGAAGCCGAAGACGAAAAGTGCACCGACCGATGGATCAAGCGCATCTGCAACGCCCTGTTTAATCGCAGACGGTGTCTCACCCCAGGCAACCGGTGTCGGGTTCGCGCCAACCATCCGGTAGTACTGCTGCAGCATTTTGGAACCAGGAACACGGAATTTCACGCCACCCAGGTCTGACGGGCTGAGAACGGCCCCAGCACCACCCTTCCGGACAGCGACAACACGCGGGTCAATGACGACATAGAACAGCGGTTTGAAGCCCTTTGCCTCAACCTTGGGATGGACTTCGGATTTCCAGACATCAGAATTGACGAGGTTCACAAACCGCTGATTCGCACCACAGAAATAGGGCATGTTGATCAGATCGATTGTCGGTGCAAAGGGGGCAAAGTTCGAGAGAGAATGCTGTGCTGCTTGGATAGTACCGCCCTGTACCTTCTGCACCAATGCACCACCGGCACCAAGCTGACCACCTGGAGAAAGCTTTACATAAACCTTGCCGTTGGTGGCGTTTTGGATGTTTTCTTTCAAGTCCAGCTGCATGATCGGATAGCTGCGGGACGCACCAAGCACATAGGCCGTTGCGACGATCATTGTATGATCCGCTGCTTTTTCACGCTGGCGTTCTTCGTTTGCGGTCTGCGCCACTGCTTTATCTGAACCGAGCATACCGGCTGCACCGGCGACCATAGCCGCTGTAAACGAGCCGGCCGCGGTGAGCTTCAGAAAGTTGCGACGTTCTACTTGTTTGATTTCTTTTTGATCTTTGTCTTCAGACATTTTAGTCCTCCCAGTTTTGTGATTATTGGTTCGTTTGTTCCTTGTTTAGTTTATGCTCTCGTTGGAGCACAAAGGCGACAAAACAGACACTGCTGAAAAACAGCATCAACATTTCCCATATATCCGAGAGAAATGCCTGTCCGGTAACCGCACCACTGACAACATTTGCCACGTAAATGGCGAAGGTTAGCAGGGTCGCGGCGGCTGCTAGAATACCGTCTTTTGCCATGTGAGCGTTCTCCATGAAGGTGCTCTCGATACATTAATGTAAGCGCTTTCATGAAATGACGCAAGCGCTTACATTTTTTGCGTTTCTTCATAGATTTTGCGGCATCTTTTGGCATAGACTAATCGCGATGCGTATCACCAGTGAAAGATCACCCACCCTGCTCGACGTCGCGAGAACCGCCGGCGTTTCAACGGCGACTGTGTCTCGTTGCCTGAATGACCCTGGGCTGGTGCAACCTGCAACACGAACCAGGGTTGAAACTGCGATCGAAACCCTTGGATACACGCCACATTTTGGCGCTCGCGCCCTTGCGTCTAACAGGACAAACACAATCGGTGCGATTATTCCGACAATGGACAATTCCATCTTTGCAAGGGGATTGCAGGCATTTCAGGAAGAACTCTCAGCCGCCGGTGTCACCATGCTGGTCGCCAGTTCTGGTTATGACACTGAACAGGAAGCAGAACAGATTCGTACCCTGGTGGAGCGGGGCGCGGATGGATTGCTGCTGATCGGTCGCGCGCGCTCCGCCAAGACATTTGACTATTTGCGGCAGCGCAAGGTTCCATTTGTCATTGCGTGGAATTATCGCAATGACAAAAAAAACCTCTATGTCGGCTTCAACAATCGAAAGGCCGCAAAGGAACTGGCACAACACGTTCTGGAAAAGGGACACCGACACATAGCCATGATTGCGGGCCTGACCAGGGACAATGATCGCGCCGCAGACCGGGTGACCGGGTGCCGTGAGGCGATCACCGAGGCAGGAATTGCGGCCAGCGACCTTCGTGTGATCGAAACCGCCTACAGCATTGAAGATGCACGTGACTCTTTTAAGCACGTGATGGCGCTTGCCCCGGAAACAACGGCGATCATCTGTGGGAACGATGTTCTGGCCGCCGGTGCCATTCAGGAGGCCCACAATTCGGGTCTGCGCGTTCCCGATGACATTTCGATTGTCGGCTTTGACAATATTGAACTTTCAACCGTTGTAGAACCAAACCTGACCACAGTGCACGTCCCGCATCGTCGCATGGGTCAGACGGCGGCTCAGCTGTTGCTGCAGTTGCGTGATACGGATACGCCGCCAAAGAGCATTGAGTTTCAAACCCATATTGTGGAAAGAGGGTCGCTGGGCCCGCCACCTAAGGCAAACCGAAAATAGTCTGCCATTGTACCCGCCGCTTAGTGCATCGGAACAATAATATTTTCATCAATATCCGATACCGACAAAAGACCGACCTGCGCCAGGGTTATGCTGACTTCAGCGGCGAGCGACAATGCCATATTGTGGACGCCCGCCTCACCTTCCGCAGCAGAAGCAAACAGAAAACACCGTCCCAGCATTACAAAACTGGCCCCGGATGCGTAAGCTTTTACAATATCTTCGCCAGACCGCATGCCGCTGTCGTAGAGCAGGGGATAATCAGGCCCCAAGGCGGCCCGCATCTGCGGCAGAACCTGGATCGGTGGAACGACGCTATCCAGTTGTCGCCCGCCATGGCTTGAAATCTGGATCGCATCAATACCCATTTTTTTGATCTCGATCGCATCTTCAACCGATAGAACACCTTTTACGACCAAGTTGCCTTTCCAGGTATCCCGCAACCCTTTTAGGAACCCCCAATCCGCACCAGCACGACTGCCATGACGACTGAAGCTCATGCCGCTCCCCTCAAAATTGGCGAGGACCGGTGCCCCTTTTGCCAGCGTGGAGAGGGACCAGACCGGATGCGTCGCAAAATCAAAGAATAACTTGGGTCCAATCCGGAAGGGCGTCTTGAAACCGTGCCGCAATTCCCTGGGTCGCCGCGCCACTTGCGGCACATCAACAGTCAGCATAAGCGTCTTGTAACCTGCCATCCGTGCGCGTTCCACCAGGATCATATCTGTTTCGTGATCCCCGGCCGAATAGAGCTGAAACCAGGCGTTGCCTTCAGACGTTTCGGCCATCTTTTCCAGGGAGGTTGATGCAGCCGTGGAAACACAGGTCGGCATTCCATATTTTGCCGAAAGCCTGGCAAAACTCAGATCCGTCTCAGGCCGCGCCAGATTGCACATACCCATCGGGGCAATACCAAAGGGCAGGGCCGAATGCTGGTTCAGTATTTCGACATCAACCCGGCGTTCCGTCACATTCCGCAACACCCGTGATTGAAGGCGCATCTCACGGATCAATTGCCGGTTCAGACCCTCACCTGTTTCTGTTCCAGCCGCCCCGTCCTGATAGTCGAAAATTACCCGTGGCAAGACGCGCCGGGCGATTTTCCGCGCATCATCAAATGTGTGCAGCCGTGTATTATCGGCTGGCATCTCAAGGGGAATGGGGGGCTGATTTGACCCTTGTTTCTTCTTGGGCATTCGCGTCTTTCCGCCAGAAGTTTTTCGCAAGATAGAGTGAACACGCAAAAAGACACAAGACAAATTGACGGTCTCGGGCGCTGAACGACATCCGGGTTTTCATATTTTGAACGGCTTAGATAGCCCGCTGATTAACCCGTGCCGAGAGTTGATCAGCCGATTCCTGTCGTTCGCTATAGCGATCTACGAGATAACCCGCTGATCCCCGGGTAAGCAGGGTAAATTTGACCAGCTCCTCCATCACATCGACGATTCTGTCGTAAAACGACGAAGGTTTCATGCGATCGTTCTCGTCAAATTCCATAAAGGCCTTTGGTGTCGAGGACTGGTTTGGAATCGTAATTAACCGCATCCACCGCCCCAGTATTCTCAGCTGATTTACCGCATTGAAACTCTGCGATCCGCCGCTGACCTGCATTACCGCCAATGTCTTTCCCTGACTTGGCCTTACGGCGCCCAGCGAAAGCGGGATCCAGTCAATCTGGGTCTTCATGATGCCCGTCATGGCGCCATGACGTTCCGGCGAACACCACACCATACCTTCCGACCAGGTGACCAGATCCCGCAATTCCTGAACCTTTGGATGCGATGCATCTGCGTCATCGGGCAGAGGCAGTCCAGACGGATCAAAGCTTCGGGTCTCGGCACCAAAGCGCCTCAAAATGCGCGCGGCCTCCTCTGTTGTCAGGCGACTGAAAGAGCGCTCTCTCAACGACCCGTAAAGCAACAATATGCGGGGTGGATGGTCCACTCTTTCGGACGGAAACAAAGCCGCCTCATCAATTGTCTTAAAGGTGTTTTCATTCAGGTTTGGTGTCTCGGTCATATCAGGCCTCACTATCCTTCATTTCATCCAGCAGCCACCGAAAGAAATATGTCGCCAGGATCGCGGCCACGACCTGCACCCCAATGAAGGCCGCAATGTCGACAGGGTTGATGCCTGCAAAAGTATTTGAAAATCCACGGGCTATGGTGACCGCCGGATTGGCAAACGAGGTTGATGAGGTAAACCAATAGGCCGCTGTAATGTATAACCCCACCGCGACGGCAATCATTTCAGCACGGGCTTTCAGGCATCCAAGAATGGTGCCGATCAACCCAAAGGTCGCAACGAATTCGCCGACCCATTGACCAAGACCGGTCCGGACCTTCGTCGATGGATCGATGATCGGGTTGTCAAACATGACATGGGCCACCAGAACGCCGCATATACCGCCCAGGATCTG
Source organism: Alphaproteobacteria bacterium (assembly GCA_963691885.1). GTDB lineage: Bacteria > Pseudomonadota > Alphaproteobacteria > UBA8366 > Aestuariispiraceae. The sequence continues at coordinate 2,338,806 of OY829843.1, read as the reverse complement.
TGCAACGACATAGAGTGCCCCAGCCCTCTTTTCGATTTCCCCGCGCAACGCAAAGCAAAGGGTAACGGCCGGATTGAAATGGGCGCCGGAAATGGGCCCAAAGACTGTTATCAGCACAACAAGTATGGCCCCCGTCGGTATCGTGTTGCCGAGCAATGCGATCGCGACATTTCCATCGGCAAGACGTTCCGCCATGATGCCGGACCCAATCACAGTTGCGAGCAACGAAAAGGTTCCCAGCCATTCAGCCATCAAACGTCGTATCATTGGATCACCCCCCATAACCACTTACCCGGCCAAGAAGATCGTGAAATCTGTCCGGATCAATATTCCCGCCCGTCAAATAGGTCACAACGGTTCTTCCTTTTATATCCAGCTCACCGTTCAGAATCGCTGCCAATCCGACGACTGCGCCGGGTTCAGCGACCATCTTGAATATGTCATAAACAACATGCATGGCATCGCATACCGCCTGATCACTGGCCACGAGTCCCCCGTTCAACAGCCGGAAATTGATAGGAAAGGTTACCTCGTTTGGAACAGGCGTCATGATTGAATCGCAAATGGTGCGTATGCCTTTTGGGTTTGGCAGGCGTTTTCCCGCCACCAAGGATCGTCGCGTGTCATCAAAGGCCTCCGGTTCCATGGCGAAAGTGTTCGTCCTCGGCGAAACCGCTTCGGCGACCAATGCTGTAGCAGCGGTGAGCCCTCCGCCACCACATGGAACCAGAATGTCATCTGGCACCAGGCCAAGCCCCGACAACTGATCAAAGACCTCAAGTGCGGCGGTACCTGCACCAGCGAGCACGCGAGGGTCAGCACTGGGCGGAACGATAATACGGCCGGTTTCGGCGCTGAGCTTGGCGACCACCTCATCACTATCTTCGGTGTCCCGATCAAAGGTGACGACCTCCGCTCCAAGCGCTCTTGTAATCGCCTTTTTCGCCTCTGGTGCGTCTTCTGGCATGACGATGATCGCCGAGGTCCCCAACAGTTGACCAGCCATTGCCACGCCCTGAGCATGATTGCCGGATGAATAAGTGATCACGCCCCGTTGCTTTTCCACTTCAGACATTTGGGCAATACGATTATAGGCCCCACGGATCTTGAAAGCCCCTGACCGCTGCATATTCTCGGCTTTCAGGAACAAGCGCCCGCCTAAGCGCTCGTTCACGACATGACTTTCCAGAAGCGGTGTCGGGCTTACCACGTCTTTAAGACGGGTTTGCGCGGCGCGAAAGTCATCCATTCCCGGTGTATAGGCCGGTCCAGTCACGGTAATCTCCCAAACAATAGCCCAATATTTCGTTAATTCGGCAATTTACGAAATATTGGGCTACTAGACACAAACCATTTGCTCTTGTCAAGATTCGGTATTTCGGGCATTAACGAATTATGGATCAGAATGCCGCAATTGAAGCCTTTTCGGCTTTTGCCCAGCCGACCCGAATGGCGATCTATCGCTTATTGGTTCGAAAGGGACCGGACGGCCTTATTGTCGGCCAGATCTCGGAGACATTGGAAATTGTTCCTTCCACATTGTCAGGGCATCTCTCGGTCCTGAAGAGAGCCGGCCTGCTGACAGCAACCCGCAACCAGCGAGAAATTCACTACTCAGCCAATATGCAAGCGATGCTCGATCTCGTGGAGTTCATGTTGTCTGACTGTTGTGGGGGACGCGTCGAGAATTGCTCAGAAATCCTGTCTCTGCTCGAGCGAACCTGATTTCAGATTTTCGCGTCACTTCTTTGCGCCAGATCAATGCAGGACGCCCGAAACCTGCATAGTCTTTCCTTCCAAATTGAGGGGAAAATGATGGTCGAAGCAAACACAATAGATGAGTTTGAAAAACCCGCGCCGCGCAAACCGGAGAGGGTATTGCCAACGGCCGAGACGGTGCGTGCTGTTTTCGGCGACGGGACCTATCGCTATGACAAGAAAATGTCCCGGCGGAGCTATGAAAACCAAAAGGCAAAACTACAAGCCGAGTTGCTGAAGGTTCAACTCTGGGCGCAAGAAACGGGACAGAAGTTCGTCTTGCTTTTCGAAGGCCGGGACGCGGCCGGCAAAGGCGGCACAATCAAACGGTTCACGGAACATCTAAACCCACGCGCCGCCCGGGTGGTTGCTCTGAACAAACCGACGAGCAGGAAAAGGGACAGTGGTATTTCCAGCGCTATGTTGAGCACCTGCCGACGAGCGGGGAAATCGTCCTCTATGACAGGTCCTGGTATAATCGAGCCGGCGTTGAGCGGGTCATGGGTTTCTGTAAACCTCAAGAATACCTTGAATTTATGCGCCAAACGCCCCTGTTTGAGCAAATGCTGGTGCGCTCCGGCATTCAGCTTCACAAATACTGGTTCTCAGTAACCCAGGACGAACAGAAACTGCGTTTCAAGAGCCGGGAAACAGATCCCTTGAAACGGTGGAAGTTAAGCCCGATTGACAAGGCAAGCCTCAACAAATGGGATGACTATACCGAAGCAAAAGAAGCGATGTTCTTCTACACGGATACGGCTGACGCGCCCTGGACCGTCATAAAATCCGACGATAAGAAACGGGCACGCCTCAACTGCATGATGCATTTCCTGAACGGTCTCGACTATCCCGGAAAGGATACCCGCCTGGTCCGTGCGCCAGACCCGCTGATTGTCGGCGTGGCGGATCACGTTATCCATCACTCCGATCACATTCTGGGCAAATCTCTGCACCCGGCAGACCGCAAAATGGCAGCAAATCAAATCTGAACCGGGTTATCCTTCGTCGCTCTGTTCTTCTGTCTTTCTGCTCGGCGGAACCATCAATTCCTGCAGAAACGCCTCATAATAATCATCGGTCATCGAGGCGAGGAATGTGTCCGGTGCGGCGTGGTCCCAAATTGCAGCGGTCTTTTTGATCATTTTCAGTCTCCTGTTTCATTTTGAAGCATCAATCGGTCATTTGCGGTTGATGCGCCTTTCTGATGCGTCAATTTGCAACCGCAATGCCAAACAGTTCAGCGGCACGGCACGGGTTCGCGGTTGAGTTTGATGAGGGCGAGACCTATGGTTTTCAAATGAAACAAAAGCGGCAAACAATGGATTAGCCGCTGAACAGGGTACGGGTATGCGGATAGACGGGCTTCAATATGCGAACTGGTCTGAGAAGATCTTTCGTGAAATGCGGGATGGCGGCGTGGATGCCGTGCATGTCACCATTGCCTATCACGAAAACTTTCGGGAAACCGTCCTGAACATAGAGGCCTGGAATCGGTATTTTGAGCGCTATTCCGACTTGATCATGAAGGGTCAATGGGCAAGCGATATCGATCTCGCAAGGGAGACCAACCGAACCGCGATATTCTTCGGGTTTCAGAATCCGAGCCCGATGGAGGATGACATTGGCCTGGTAGAAGTATTGCACACTCTGGGTGCGCGGTTCATGCAGTTGACCTATAATAATCAATCGCTGTTGGCGACGGGATGTTATGAGGCAGAAGATACCGGCATTACCCGCATGGGACGGCAGGTCATTGCCGAGATGAACCGCGTCGGCCTTGTTGTTGATATGAGCCATTCCGCAGATCGGTCCACAATTGAAGCGGCAGAGGTTTCGGAACGTCCCATTGCGATCACCCATGCCAATCCCCGTGAATGGGAACCGGCCCTGCGAAACAAGCGGCACGATGTCATCAAAGCTGTGACTGAAAAGGGCGGCATGTTCGGCTTCTCTCTCTACCCCCATCATATGAAAGGGAAGAGCGACTGCTCTCTTACCAGTTTTTGTGAGATGGTCGCCCGGGCGGTCGAAACATACGGCATCGCGCATTTCGGTATGGGATCTGACCTGTGCCAGGACCAACCAGACAGTGTTGTTGAGTGGATGCGGGTCGGTCGGTGGAGCAAAGAAATGGACTATGGCGAGGGGTCAAAGGACCTGCCCGGATTTCCCCCAATGCCCGACTGGTTTCAGTCAAACCTGGATTTCAAGACAATCGAAAAGGGCCTGGGCGACCTTGGAATGAACCGTGAGGAAGTCGCAGCCTTGATGGGCGGCAACTGGTATCGCTTCTTCGAACAAAACTTTGGACCGCAGAACCCATGATACCGGTCGAAGACAACATAACCCGACGAAGCCCTGATCAGGTCATGCGTCTGAAACGACTGGGATCGTTTCACCAATCCCGATTGAGTTTTATGCGGCAGTTGACCCGGCGTATGGCCAATGAGAACTGGGTCTTCTCCCGACCTGTTTTCAATATCGGTCCGGATGGTGTCGGCCATGCAGTCTATACCGCGCAAGGTCCGGACCGCACCTACTCACTCGTCGCGTTTTCCCATGATCTGCCAGACGAGGATCGCTCGGACCGTGTGATCGCGGAAGCCTGGGACGCGACCTTTGCGCTATTCGACGGTGTTCCAACTCAGACCGACATTAAACGGCTCTCGGGCAATGTTCCGGTTCAGGAAGCGGGCCGCGTCACAGAGCGCGAATTGACTCTGTCCAGGGCAAACCGTTCCGTCCGGCTTTGGGAACATACGATTGACCGGCTGGCCAGCGGTCACCAACCCGACCCCGACCTGATACGACAGACCGGGTATCTGATGCGGACAACGGCGGTTTACGGATCGGGTAAATTCGGTGCCGCTGACAGAGAAACACTTGCGGACAGGGCAGAACTGCAGGCACCGTTTCAGGCAGAAATGCTAACCGTCTACCTGATCCGGACTTTTACCCGCGATTTGACAAACCATATGGCGAAGAACCGGTCCGCAGATGCAGTGTCGCTTGCACCAGAGATTGCGCAGCAGCTGGGAATCGGAAATTCCACTGGTCTTGGAATGGCGCCCTTTATCGTCAACCACCCGGTCCTGTTCAACAACTGGATCATAGTCCGGGAAGAAGCCATTGCCCGTGTCCGCTCTGTCAAACATGCAATCGAAAAAGAACGCTCCCTTTTTCTATCGCTGATCAAAAGGTCCAGAACCTCTATCGGGAACTGGCACTCATCTCATCCAATTCAGCAAGAGAAACTTGCGCAATTGAACCGGGATGTTAAGGCGGCCTTCCGGTATCTGGAAGATTTTGACCTGTCCGCAGAACGCCCTTGGGACCACCTGGTGACATGGGCCGAAAATAACCTTGGCGAGGAAGGTCAGGAATGGCTGGCCTCCCTCATCCTGGAACCCTATGGCGCTTTGGTCGATGGATTGACCAGCTGCATGGCCGACAGCAACAGTGATGCCTTCCGGATCGATGGGGCAATGTCGGTGGGCCAAGTTCGCACCCTCTTGAAACAGCAATTCGGTTGGGCGGAAGAGATAGACTGGAACGCCCCTGAAAACATAGCGCGCGCCTGGTATGTTTCAGAAGAGAAACTGGAACCCAGACTGGGCGAGCGTTTTGAGGAACCGGTTGCCGAATATGAACAGCCACTCGCCCCGGCACGAGATGCCATCGCCGCGTTGAAAGCCCTGACAGGTTACGAGAATGACGCGCCTATCGCCCAATTCCTGATGCAGCATCATACCCATCGCCACACAATACGCCGGGCGCAGATGGCGCGGTTCGCGCCCTATGGCGAGATCCGGGATAATACGATCTCAAATGATGTCTTACCGATCGACATGTTGCGGGCAAAACTCTCTTTCTTTGGCGCGACGCATTTTGACCCGCGTTCCGATCGGTGGGTTCGGATCTGCATGTATGCAGGCGCGCCCTATCCAGAGGATCTCAACACAGGCAATGCAGATTTCTGGGTTTACCCGGAAGCATCGGCGTGAACCTCTCGCTGAATGAGGTAGAGGGTCTGGCGAAAAAAGCCGCGCGCGGTGCCGGCTATTCCTGGGGGCTGTCTGAAGAAGCGGCAAAGGCGGCACGCTGGCTCTGTTCCTTCGGCCATCACGGATGTGCGTATCTTGCAGATCTGTTAACGCAGGTCGATCAGCATCTGCTCTTACTCTCACCCCCTGTGCTGGACCCAAATAATTGGTCCGCACAGCATGGGCAGCTTTGCCCGATAACCGCAGGGGCATCGCTGGCAGACCATGCGCATCTCCTTCAGCAAGCGCAGTCCATCAGCTTACAGGCTGTTGCAGTCCCTACTCTTCTTCTGCCTTTTGGCCATCTGATTTCGAGGGCGTCGGAACAGACCGTTCAGATTACCTGGTCTGACGGCTCATCCGTGATGGACGGCACATCGTTTACGCTGACCGGCGCTCTCCCCGCGGGTGGGGATGACCTCGTCGTTTCAAAAGGTGGCTCAATGGGGCTGATGCAGGAAACTCACACCCGCGCCACACCCACTCAAAACGAATGGGACATCCTTCAGAGTTTTGCGGCCCGCACCTATGCGCCGGCAACAGAGGAATCGCGCCAAAGGGGGGCGGGTGACGGGTCAACCCGGGACGATTAGCATCCCGGGTTTTACAGCCGCCTATTCCGCAGCGCGTTGAGCGGCATGCGGGACCAATGCCCTTTTGTGGAATTCACCGTCCTTCATGATGACGTTCAACCGATCCGCATCCTGCAGAATTTTGATATCCTTGAGAGGGTCGCCATCGACGACAAGCAGATCAGCCAGATAACCTTCGCGAATCTGACCCAGCTCGTCACCCTGCATCATGATTTCACCGCCCAGCTTTGTGGCCGCCATGATGGATTCCATCGGTGTGAAATCCAGGTGTTCACAAAAATGCTCCATGTCGCGGGCATTGGTGCCGATCGGGTTCCAGGCAAAACCATAATCGCCGCCGGGCAGGATGCGTACGCCGCGCTTCTTCAACTCTTTCATATTGACCAGGGCATGTTCCCATTCAACCGGCATCCCGAGGCTTTCAGCAACCTCGTAAGTAATTCCCCAACCGGATGCTTCATGCATTGTGGCATAGGTGATGCCGATCGTCGGCGCGACAAAAACGCGGTCCTTCGCGGCTTCGAGCGCGTCCAAGGCCTCTTCATCGCATAGCGTCGCGTGATAGATGATTTCCACGCCATGCTTCACACAGAGCTTTACGGATTCAGCGCTGCGGCAATGGCCCGCCACACGTTTGTCCCTGGACTGCGCAACTTCGCAAACAGCGGCGATTTCCGCCTCATTCATCACGGTTTGATGCGCACGGGCGACCGGGACAAATTCATCTCCCGACGGATTGATTTTCAGGGTGTCGACACCTTCACGAACCATCTCACGCGCCACACGGCGAAATTCATCAGCCCCATCACAGACAATGGCAAACGTATCGCGGTGCATATGCATCAGGCGCACGTCGCCAAGCCCCCCTGTCACAGTCAGTTCCGGCGAGGCTGCCAACATGCGGGGGCCCTTGATCGTCCCGTCATTGATGGCATTGCGAATGACCACATCAAGCCGGGGCTTGGCGGCAGCCGCTGAATTGAGGCTGGTAAATCCTTGATTCAGGAAAGTCTCCGCATTCTTCATCGTCCGCAATGTGTGTTCTTCTGGCGGGACCTCGCCCAGCCCCTCAAGATTGTCTGTGTCCAGGAAAGACACATGGGCATGGCTTTCAATCAGGCCCGGCATCAGGGTGCCACCGTTGCCGTCAACCACCTCTGCATCGGGCGCCGCGATGGACGTACCGTCCCTGGCGATTTTGGATATACGGTTATCTGTTACCAGAACTTCTGCGCCATAGGGCTCCTCACCCGTCGCATCCAGCACCTGCACATTGGTAAACAATGTCTGGCCCATTCTCTTTCTCCCTCTGTCCAACGAAATCTGTCGTTTAATGATTCAAGCAATTCGCCAGTCTACGCTGACTTCAAGCATTCTAGTAAACTGTACCACAGGGATTTGACCCCGTTAACTCTTTCGGACCCCGCTTTCGGAAGTTTTGGGGTCTATTGCCATGCCCGCTTTCCTCTTTCGGCCCAATAATTCTCGGGGTTGAGTGGTTCGATACAATCCCTTGAGTCAAGGGCCTCTACCAAGGCAACGGCCCGCTGATTGCTTTCCAGCTGCGCCAGGTTTGACGCACCGCTCAAAACAATGTCAGCCCACGGATTTATCAGAACACCAGCCAGCGCGACGGCATCTACACTCACGTCATGGCGTTCTGCCAAAACCCATAAACGACCCAAACGATCCGAAGACGGTCCTTCCGTATTTGCAGGTGTAAGCAGACCGTTCGCCACCCCTTCCTTCACGATCACACGAAGACCACTTTCATGGGCGCGGGCAAGTGCGGGGCCGCATGATTGTTCCAACAGGTTCCAGCTGGCCTGTACCGCATCAAACAAAGGCACCCCATCCAGGTTTACCTCCAGTGCCCTGTCGACAATATCCGCCTGCTTGGGGCCACTGACTGACAGGCCGATCCCAACCCCTATTTCTTTCAAGCCCCCCAGTGCGGTAATGACGGCCGTGTCTTCCAGAACGCCTGTCTCGAATGTCGCGGAATGGATCTGATAAAGATCGGGCATTTGCCCAAGGGATGTCTGGCTCTCTGGCCATTGCCTTTCGAGCTGGTCAACCGAATGATCTTTCTTCTCGTGGATTTCCGCATCCATGCGCCAATCGCCGGTATAGGCATAACCCCATTTTGACGCAACGAAGAGATTATCGGGCAGGTCTAACCGTCGCGCCCGCAACCAATCACCCAAAAACCTTTCGGCATAACCATAGGAACGGGCCGTATCGACATAGCGCATGCCAGATGCCATTGCCGCATCCAGAAGCGCATGGGTCCGGGCCTGCATGGCCTCAATACTGCGATCTTCGAAACAGGTATCCCGCCCAAGATTGATGTAGGCGGGCCTGCCAACCGCAGCCAATCCCAGACCAAGCCGCGACATGTCCCGATCCGCCCCACCAAACCGCGCCGCAATGGCGCCCTTTATGAAACCGTCTGGGTCACTCACCTCTGATCAGTCTTTGGACAGCTGTTCGAACAGGATCGCCACCGCTTCCGCGCCAGGGTCATTGTGACCTTTCAGGTTTTCGGCAGAGATGTAACTGGCTCGTCCCGCCCGCGCCCGCGTGATATTGGCCGTCTCATCCGCCCCTTTGCGGGCTGCCGCAGCCGCCATGGCCACGCCACCCGGTAGCGCCTCCAGGGCCGGGTGCAACGCATCAATCATCGTGCGGTCCCCGGGCACGGCGCCGCCAACCTGTTGTATGCGATCAAGGCCTGCTTTCAACGCCCCGACCAGATCTTTTCCGCTGGCCGATGCATCCCCGGCGGCTGCAAAAAAGATCGCCAGCAACACACCCGACGAACCACCCATGGTCTGGCTCAATTCCAATCCAAGAGCCCTGTAAAGTTGCGTTTGATCAGCGAGGGGTAGGCGATCCATCGCACCGCTCAATGCCCTGGCCGCTGTTGCAAGCGTGCTACCTGTATCACCGTCGCCCGATTTTGCGTCCAGCGCGTTCAGCACGTCTTCTGCAGAGATCATAATCTGGCAACAATTTTCAACGAATGCACGGGTCGCATCATTGCTCGACGGGATTGGCTTGATGGGGGCCAACCCATCGGGCAGAGGCAGAACAGAAACATCGCTGACCGATAGACATCCGGGCCAGGCCCAGGGCGCTACCGGAGAGAGAAGGGCAGCTTCCTCCACTTTGCCAAGCGGCAAAAGGGAAACCGAGAAACCCTGCATGTCCAGAGAGGTCATCATCGGTGCCGGACCAATCATCCATCGCACCTGGTCCCCGATGCGCGAACGCACCAGCTCTTCGGCCAGGACAGACATTTCCAGCGGGGTCGCCCCGCCCAGGTTATTCAGCAACGCCGCGTGAGGTCCCGGTCCAATATTTGGTGCCAGCCGATCGATAACCATTTCGACCGCGTCGCGCGCAGATGAAAACTCCACCTGCTCAATACCCGGCTCTCCATGGATCCCGAGGCCAAGTTCGGCCTTACCTTCTGAAATACGATCTTCTTTTGGGGAGCCTGGAATGGTGCAGGTGTCGAGCGACATCCCGATGGAAACAACACCGTCGATCACATTTTGCGCAGCCTGGGTCACGGCGTCCAGATCACTGCCCTGATCGGCCAGTGCACCCGCAATTTTATGAACAAAGAGGGTCCCAGCCACGCCGCGTGCTTGCGGCAGGTCGGGTAGGGCAACATCATCATCGACGATGACCATATTCACTTTCAGGCCGAACGCCCGGGCCCGTTCGGCGGCCAGGCCGAAATTCAAACGATCCCCGGTATAGTTCTTGACGATAAGCAGGCAGCCGGCCTTTCCGGTCACCGCCAGGATACCCGCCAGCACCGCATCAACGGATGGCGAGGCAAAAACCTCCCCACAGACCGCGGCCGTCAACATCCCCTGCCCGACGAATCCCGCATGGCTCGGCTCGTGGCCTGACCCGCCGCCAGAGACCAGCGCCACCTTTGATTTGTCCCAGTCCGTTCGGACAACCACCTTGATATGGGGATAACCATCCAGCCGGGCGAGACGACCGCCCGCCGTCCTTAACGCACCATCAATGGCCTCGGTAACGAGTGTTTCCTTGCTGTTGATAAACTGCTTCATGATCAGTCTCCTCAGACAATGCGGGAACCGCTGGCGTCGAAATACAGCGGGTTTCGGGGTTGGACGGCGATATTGTCACCCGGTCCAAGATCGGTATGAACATCGGTCAGTGTTACAATTTCATGCCCTTTGAGATCCAGATGCAGGCGAGTCTGGTCGCCCAGACGTTCAACCCTGACAACCTTGGCATCCTGGCCCTGACCCTGTTCGATATTTTCGGGTCGCAGACCAATTGTCTTTGCCCCGCCAGGCGCGGATCCGAACAAGTCGGCAGGCAAGGCGTTGATCCGCGGCAGGCCCAATCGACCGGCAACATAAAGGCTGACCGGATTCTCATAGATTTCTCTGGGGGACCCGAATTGCACCAGACGCCCTTCATCCAACACACCAACATGTGTCGCCATGGTCATGGCCTCAATCTGGTCATGGGTCACATAAAGCAGAGTGGCCCCAAGGTTCGCCTGAATGCGTTTCAACTCAATCCGCAAATCCGCCCGCAATTTCGCATCCAGAGAACTCAAAGGTTCATCCATCAGATAGACAGATGGATTGCGGACCAGGGCCCGGCCAATGGACACCCGTTGCATCTCACCCCCGGAAAGTGCCGTGGCTTTGTTATCCAGCTTGTGAGAGATCTGAAGCACCTCGGCGACCTCACCGACCTTGCGGGCGATCTCGTCTTCTGGCGTACGCAATATCGGGGACCGCAGCGGAAAGGCCAGGTTCTCGCGAACTGTCATATGGGGATAGAGGGAATACTGTTGAAACACCATCGCAACGTTCCGCTGCGCCGGTGTGTCGTCAATGACAGATGCACCGTCGATCAGAACATCCCCCTCATCGGGCCGTTCCAGACCTGAAATCAGGCGCAGCGTTGTCGTCTTTCCCGCACCCGTGGGCCCAAGCAGCACCACAAAAGAACCATCGGGTATGGTCATGGAAACACCTTCAACGGCAACCGTTGATCCAAATTTCTTGGTCAGGCCCTGCAGAGTTACTTCAGACATGGGACAGCACCCCCTCATTCAGGGAAGATCGCAAGGCGCGCCCCGTCTGATTGTCAAACAGTGTGATCGTATCCGCATTGAATTCCAGGCCGACCGTCTCCCCGACCTTTGCCGTCGCATCTGAGGGGATCCGTGCTTTGACCTCACCATTCATTGTTGAGAGGGTCACAATCTGGGTTGTTCCCAGATATTCAGTTGCCCGAATTTCACATCGGTATTCCGACGCATCGGACAAATGCACATGTTCCGGCCGGACGCCAAAGACCATATCCCCGGTAAACGCCTCCCGCGCCTCGGGAACGCCGAAGGCGGTATGGTTCATCATGATCTGACCGCCGCCCGTTTCGAGATTTCCGTTGAAACGCAGGAAATTCATCGATGGGGACCCAATAAAGTTCGCCACAAAAAGCGTTGCCGGCTTGTCGTATATGTCTTGAGGTGCACCAAACTGTTCAATAACCCCATGGTTCATGACGACGATCTTGTCACCCATCTGCATGGCTTCCAGCTGATCATGGGTCACATAGACGGTCGTCGCCCCCATGCGGTCATGCAGGGCACGCAATTCCTCCGACATATGTTCACGGAATTCGGCATCTAGTGCACCTAGTGGCTCGTCCATCATGAACGCCTTTGGATTGCGGACAATGGCACGGCCCAACGCAACCCGCTGGCGATCACCGCCAGACAGGCCGCCGACCGGTCTTTCCAGAATATTTTCTATGCCCAGAATGGACGCTACTTCCGCAACCTTCTGGCGCACCTGCGCGCGGGGCATTCCCTGAGAGATCAGCGGATAGGAAATGTTCTTTCGAACATTCATATGAGGATAGAGCGCGAACATCTGAAACACGAAGGCGATGTCCCGCTGGCTGGCCGGTTTCTGTCCAACCTCTTCCCCGTCAATATAGATCTCACCGGACGTCGGCAGCTCCAGACCGGCAATCATTCGCAGGGTCGTCGTTTTCCCGCAACCCGACGGGCCGAGCAGCATAAAAAACTCCCTATCCTCAATCTTGAAGGATGACGATTGCACGGCAGTGAAATCCCCGAACTCTTTACGCAAATTCTTGATTACTATTTCAGCCATGAGCCGTCTGGTTCCGCCTCTTATTCCGGAAAATGACTGACAACGATAAACATCACCGTGCCAATCAGCGTTACAATGAAGGAATAGGTGAAGGCCCAGAGCACATAGGGTTGCATCAGCATGATGACACCCAGAGCAATAAGGATGGAGGCCACCATCTCCCAAGGGCCGCGCTTGAACTTAACCAAGCCTTCGAAGAACTCACTCATTTGCGTACCGCCCCGAATGTAATGCCCCGCAGCAGATGCTTGCGAAGAAGGATTGTGAACACCATGACCGGCACCAGGAAGAGAGAGGCCCCGGCCGCGACCGCTGGCCAGTCCTGACCGCCTACACCGATGATTGTCGGAATGAAGGGCGGGGCCGTCTGCGCCGTCCCGGATGTAAGAAGAACCGCAAAGGCATATTCGTTCCAGGCAAAGATCAGACAGAAGATTGCCGTTGATGCTATACCCGTCGCCGCCTGCGGCAACACAACCTTGTAGAAGGCCTGAAACCTTGTGTAGCCATCGATCAAGGCCGCTTCTTCATATTCGCGCGGGATCTCGTCGATGAACCCTTTCAGCAGCCAGACCGCCAGCGATATATTCACCGCCGTATACAACAGGATCATACCGAGATGGGTGTCGCTGAGCCCCAAAGTTCGGAACATCAGAAAGATCGGGATGGCGACCGCGATTGGCGGCATCATGCGCGTTGAGAGGATAAAGAACAGCAAGTCGTCTTTTAGGGGCACGCGGAACCGCGAAAAAGCGTAAGCCGCCAATGTCCCCAGAAAAACCGACAGGAAGGTCGACCCAAATCCGATGATGATTGAGTTCAAGAAGCGCTCACCATAGCGGGAGGGCCCGGCGATCACCATGTCGCGGTTGCGCACGATTTCCTCGTACCAGCTTTCGGGTTCCGGCAAGGCCTCCAACTGCTCAGGGGACACGCGGGTCCGCGTCGTGAACAGATTCACATAGCCTTCTAGCGACGGTTCAAAGAAAACCTTCGGAGGGTAGGAAATGGCATCCACCGGGGACTTGAATCCCGTGGTCAGGATCCAGATCAGGGGCATGATGGTCACAATCGCGTATCCGATGACCAGAATACCGGCAAACCACTTTTGACCCTTGGACGGCTCGGTAATGGAATAACTGCTCATCGTTCCTTCACCTTATTCAGCGCCTTTACATAGATTGATGCGAGACCAAAAACGGTCACAAACAGAATGATGGCATAGGCGGAAGCATAACCCGTCCGCCATTTCTCAAACGCTTCGCGCTTCAGATTGATAGAGGTCAGCTCGGTCACTGAGCCCGGTCCGCCACCGGTCAGCTGAACCACCAGGTCGAACATCTTGAAATTCTCAATGCCTCTGAAAAGAACCGCCAGCATCAGGAAGGGCAGAACCATCGGCACGGTGATCGTCCAGAACTGTCGCCATTTGCTGGCGCGGTCGATTTCGGCGGCCTCATAGATATAGTCTGGTATGGACCGCAAACCCGCGAGGCATATCAACATCACAAAGGGCGTCCACATCCAGGTATCGACAATCACAATCGCCCAGGGCGCCAGAACGACATCTCCGATCATCTGGAAAGAAGAAGGGTCGGCACCGGTGAAGAACGAGACAACATAGTTGAAAAGGCCGATCTGCGGTTGATACAGGAAGGTCCAGAAATTCCCGACAACGGCAGGCGACAGCATCATTGGGAGCACGATGATCGTGGTCCAGAGGTCATTGCCCTTGAATTTTCGGTTGATCAGCCAGGCGAGGGCGAAACCAATCAGAACCTGCAGGACAATCGTCCAGACCAGAAAATGAGCGGTCGCCTGCATGGTCAGCCATATGTCGCTATCCCCCAGGATGCGCTCGTAATTGCGCAGGCCGATATAGTCCACTTCCCGGTTGGGTCGGTTTGCCCGAAAATTTGTAAAGCTGAGATTGATCGTCCAGATCAGCGGAAAAATATTCACCGCCAGGAGCAGGAAGATGGTCGGCGCGACGAAAATCCAGGCAATCGTCTTGTCCGAAAATCCCTTAATGCGGCGCGCAAGCTTCGGTGGCGTAGCTCTGGCGACGCGATCAACAGGTGTGTCCGACATCGGACGTTCCTCCAGGCGGGGGTGGTGTTTGGATGGTCGGGGGAGGGTCGATCTTGCGACAGCTCCCCCGTTACCAACAAGGATACTGTGCGGCTGACCGAAGTCCGGACAGCCGCACCAGGATCAGAGCTTGCCTTCGTCTTCGAAGGTTTCAGTCCAATCTTCCATCAGCTTGTTCAAAGCTTCTTCTGCTGTACCGACATCAGCCACAACATAGTCATGGAGGCGCTTTTGCATGGCGAGCAGCAGTTCTGCATAGGCTGGTTCCTGCCAGAAATCCTGTACACCGGCCATGGCATCGAGGAAGTCTGCGGCAAAGGGCTGACTGTCTTTGAAGCCCGGGTCATTCAGGACCGAGTTATGGCAGGAATATCCGCCAAGGGCCCACCATTTGGCCTGAACATCAGGCTGCGCAAACCATTTGATGTATTCCAGCGCTGCGTCCTGCTTGTCAGAATAGGCAACAACAGAAATACCCTGTCCACCCAATGTGGAAGCTTCAATGTTCTGACCGGGGTTCACAAAGAAACCGATCTTGTCACCGCCAACATCCGGATCAGCATAGAGGCCTGGGAAGAACGCGAACCAGTTCATGGCCATCGCCACCTGACCTGATTTGAACGCGTCGAGGGACTGCTCCATATAGCTGTCGGTGTAGCCCGGAGGGGTCGCTGTCTTATAGAACTCTTTGTAGAATTCCAGCCCTTCAATGGCTGCGGCAGAGTTCATGGCACCGTCCATATCATATTTACCGGCGGTGTTTTCATACTTGAAACCAAACGGATAGAGCGCACTGGTTGCACCCATGGTAATCCCTTCGGATCCGCGTTCTGTGAAGATGGCAGCACCATAACGGGTCTGTCCGTCAATTTCGCGCCCCTGGAAGAACTGGGCGATTGCCAGAAGTTCTTTCTGGGACCGCGGCTCCCGCAGGTCATTACCGGTTGCCGCTTTATAAGCTGCCTTTATGTCTGCGTTCTCGAACCAGTCACGGCGATAGAACCAGCCATTCGCATCCCCCATTGCGGGAAGCGCGTAATAGTTTGGTGTGCCTTTTGGCCATGTCGAATAGGCATAGACGGTTGCGGGCGCAAAATCGTCCATGCTGATGCCTTCTTTGTCGAAGAATTCGTTCAGTTTCACATAGTGACCGTTTTCTGCGCCACCACCAATCCACTGACTGTCCCCGATCAACAGATCACAGAGCTTGCCGCCGGAATTCAGCTCGTTCAGCATACGATCCGCAAAATTGGGCCAGGGCACAAATTCGAAGTTCATTTTGTGACCAGACTGGGCCTCGAACTCTTTCGAAAGCTCCACCAGCGCATTCGCCGGGTCCCAGGCTGCCCAACACAGGGTCAGATCCTCTGCCTGTGCAGAAGTTGTTGCCGCCATACCTGATACAGCGACGATGGCAGAAGCCGCCAAAACATGTTTGGTCCTCATCAGACGCATCCTCCTCGGTTGTTCGTCATTCACCGCCGCTTGAAAAACGGCTTTTCTTGCTAAGTACAAATATCTGTATAAATGAGGTACGTTCCTCATTCAAGAAGATTTTGAGGTACGTCCCTCAGAAAATCCAGAATAGACGATATCAAGGGATATTTTCGCGCGTCACGACATCTATTCGAATGCGCTCCTGCGCTTCAAATATCGCGACGCCATCACATTTCGCGCGCAGAATACGAAGCGCACTGCGCGCCAGATGCCCGACATTCTGGGCAATGACCGCGTCGATCTCTTTCCCTAGCAGGGCTTTGCGCGTAAACGGGGTTAGCTCATGGGCAATCACAACAAGGTCGTCGAGCCGCGCCAGGGCCCGAAACCCCTCAATCATAGCCTGGTTTCCGGACCCCATGGAATAAATACCAACCAAATCGGGATGGGTGGCACACACCTCTTTAATAATCATAGCCATTCGGTCCGCGTCGTCTCGAAACTCAACCGAAGGAAGCGTCATTAAATGCGGAAACTCCTGCAGTAAAACCGCATCAAACCCTAAACGCCGGTCAATACTGTCCCGGGCCAGCATCGAATTGGTTATCGTCAGCACTTTGCCCCGGTTTTTATGGACGAAACGCCCCATCAGAAAAGCCGCAGTACGCCCGGCCGCATAGCTGTTGATGCCAACAAAATGGTCCCTGGCGGCGTTCGGCAGGTCCGACAGCAAGGCAACAATAGCGATCCCTTCCCGTTTGATACGGGCCAGGGCATCACGCACCTGGGGTGTTTCCGGCGCCATAATCGCCAATCCGTCCAGTTTTGTCGTATTCAGACCGTGCAACGCCCGAACCACACCATGAGGGTCCTGAGCCGGGACCGGAACAACCTTTACATTGATCCGTTCCATAAGATGCGTGTCCGAAGCCTCCAAAAGCGCTGCTTTGAGGGTTCCGACAAACTGACTGGCGCTGTCCGGCAATAGAAAGGCGAAGCGGTATTGTTTCTGTCGCGCGAGGTTTGCGGCATAGGTGTCCCGTACATATCCCAGCTTTTCGACAGCCGCCTGAACCCGTTCGACCGTTTTCGCCCGAACGCCGGAACGGCTGTTCAACACACGGTCGACAGTTGCCAGACTTACCCCGGCTTCACTCGCGATATCATGAACAGTGGGCTTTACCATTCGGCTTTCCTCCCCTGTAGTGTCGCTGTTTTTTTTGAGGTACGTCAATCAGAATTTTTAGTCCTATTTACCTAATTTAATTTCTGCGCGATCAGAATGGCCGACGGTTTTCTCTTTTGGATTTTCTTTATCTTTATTAGAATTTTTGGTGGTCAATCATACGGCAACGGGATCACAAGATGAGCTATCAATCTGCGACGAGGCGTCCGATCTTTCTGAGTCTGGTGGCGGTCGGTCTTGCTGGCCTGACAACAATTGGGGTCGCAAACGCCCAAAACACAGATGCAAGTCGTTTCGACGGCAAGTGGACGGCCTATCTCAATTGCCCGTCCGGAAACACTGTCATGCATGTTCGCATCAAGAATGGTGCGTTAACCGGACTTGGCAATATGGGTCGCGGCAGTCGGGATATTAAGGGCGAGGTTGCCCTTGAAGATGGTTTTTTTACCAGTGTCGGTGACATCGACATCAATGGAACATATCGGCGCGGCGGCAACATTCGTTTCAGTGGCGAGTGGAAAGACGCCGAAAAGATCGTCATCACGGGCAGTTACAGCCGCACAGGATGGTCTGAGAGTTGCCGGATGGAAATGGAGCGCGAAGTATCTCTCATCGCGGACAAAAAGCCTCAAAAAACTGATTACAGAACGATTGTCGATGCGGCGCGGGCCGGAAAAACACAGGCTATTCGGGGGTTCCTCTCGAACGGGATCGCGGCGGATACACAATTTGGAGGATCAACCGCACTTATAGCGGCGGCAGGTGCTGGTCATTATGGCGCGGTCGCGCTTTTGGCCAATACCGATATTGATATCGATCACCAATTGCCGAACGGCACAACAGCGCTTTATGCAGCTGCACAGACCGGCGCCGGCCCAGTTGTGGATCTGTTGTTGTCAAAGGGTGCTGACGCCCGTAAAGCAGGCCCGATTGGTGCGGACGGACGACCGGGAATTCTGGCCATGCTGAAAGGGATAGCACCAACCAGCGGCACCCATGCCGATATACTGGACAAGATCTCGAATGCCGTTGCACAGGCTGGCCCCCTTCCAAACGCGCCAGCCGCAACAACCGACCCTGTCGAACAGGCATCTGTGCCGACACCTGCTGCGACACCAGCACCCGTTCAGAATGAGAACGCTCTTGCGGAAAAGGCGAAGACCTTACCCCGGCAGGATGCCATTCTTGTCCAAAAAGCCTTGATCAAGTTTGGATATCTGGACGGTTCGGCTGATGGCGCATTTGGTCCCAAGTCGCAGGCCGCGATAAGGGATCTCGCGCGGGAGACCGGTTTGTCAGCCGTCGCCTTGATCGATGTCCTGGCGACCCCCTTGCCACAGGCATCCGGCGCTGAGACGGCGCAAGTTATCGCACCCACCCGACCGAGACTGGCCCTTGTGATCGGAAACAACGAATACAAAGTGGGGCCACTCCTCAACCCGGTAAATGACGCGCGTTTGATCGCAAAATCTCTAAAAGCTGTCGGCTTCAAGGTGCAAACCCACGAAGATCTCGATTTCTTTGAGTTCGGCCGTGTGGTCGCTGATTTTGGCCGCGAATTAAAAAAAGCTGGCGAAGATGCCGTTGGCCTCTTCTTTTACGCGGGCCACGCTGTTCAAAGCCAGGGTGAAAACTACCTGATCCCCGTTGATGTGGAACTGAATGACGAGTTGGATCTGCCAATCAAGACGGTCAGTACAACCTTCCTGATGCGCAGTCTGGAAGCGGCCGGCAACAAACTGAACATGGTTTTCCTGGATGCCTGTCGAAACAATCCATTCCGTTCTTTGTCACGGTCGGTCAACAGAGGGCTTGCACGCATCGATGCCCCGTTCGGAACCCTGATTTCCTATTCAACGGCTCCAGGCGCAGTTGCGACCGACGGTACGGGGCGGAACAGTCCCTACAGCGCTGCCCTGTCACGTGCAATGCGCAAACCGAACCAACCCATCGAGCAGGCATTGAAGCAGGTGCGGCTTGAAGTTCTGGAGCGCACGGCCGAAAGGCAGATCCCTTGGGAGAGTTCTTCCCTAACCGGTAATTTCTTTTTCAAGCAGCAGACTGAAACCACCTCTGGACAACCAAAGGCTGGCGAACTTGCCTTTTGGTCCTCGATCCAGGGATCAAAAAATCCGGTCCTTTTTCAGTCTTATCTGGATCGCTTTCCAAACGGGCTGTTCGCTGACGTTGCAAGAGTGAAGGTTGCGGAAGGCGGTAACTAGGAGGCAGGAGATGGCAAGGGAACTTCGTCGATATTTGATATCGGTCGGTATCCTTTTTCTGATGTGTTTTTCAACGCAATCCTTTGCGGCACCGTCGAAACTGGCCCTGATCATCGGGAATAGCGATTATCAGGTTGCCCCGCTGGTCAACCCGCGCAATGACGCGAAGCTTATGGCAGCAACACTGGAAGATCTCGGATTTGAGGTGCTGCTTCGTGAAGACCTGACCTATTTTGAGTTTGGCCGCGTCGTCGCGAATTTCGGGCGCAGCCTTGAAGCAGCCGGGGAAGATGCGGTTGGCCTCTTCTATTACGCCGGGCACGCCGTTCAGGCCAACGGTGAGAACTATCTCATACCGGTTGATGTGGATATTCAGGACGAACTGGATCTGTCGGTAAAGGCTGTTTCGATGGACCTGGTCATGAAAAGCATCTCAACAGCATCAAACCGCCTGAACCTGGTGTTTCTTGATGCCTGCCGGAACAATCCGTTCAAGGCGCTTTCCCGTTCGACCGGTGGTGGGTTGGCCCGGATCGATGCGCCATTTGGCACACTGATTTCCTATTCGACAGCGCCAGGTGCCGTCGCCCTGGATGGCACCGGTCGTAATAGCCCCTACACAAGTGCGCTCGCCCGCGCGATAAAACAACCCGGTCTGACCGTTGAACAGGCGCTGAAGCGCGTGCGCATCAATGTCGTTGAAAAAACGAATGCCCGTCAGGTTCCCTGGGAATCGTCTTCGCTGATCGGAGATTTCTATTTCGCTGGCGAACCCGCTCCCGCATCCGGCCAAACACAGATTGCGGCCCTGCCGCCTTCTTCCAAGCAGCCATCCTTTTCGTTCAGACAAAACACAATACCGGGCCACAAGTATGGCGGTGATTTAACCTTCCGATCAGCTCATATTCAGAATGTTTATGAAGACGACAATCATATCAATTTCAGGATCTTTCTGGGGGATACACAGATCGACGGTACATCGACACGGTTCCCGTATTTTGCGATCTATGCGGACTATCACGAAGGCGGAAAAACAAACGACAATCTCAGGCTCCTTCGTTTCGTCCTCAATCAAAATCATCTGAAGCAAAAGGAAAGCCGAGACGCTGATTACACGGGCTGCAAACCTTTGGGGTATCGGAAAAACAACGCCGGGCTGGATTCCCTTCGCCTTGTCATGTGAGATGAGTACAACAATCACTCGGTGGGAACGAATTTCTGTGTCCTGGATATCATGGCACAAAAAGATCAAAGACTATGGGCAGCCATGATGCGGGATCTTGGCCTCATCCTGAACAGAAGTGATCCAGAGAACGAGGCCGCTCAGAAACTTGCCTCGATCTATAAGTTTGCAGTCAAGTAGAGAGCCGAAGTTGCACTAAACTTGGTCTGTGACCGGTGTATTTGCGCCGGAAAAGAACTCCATCACCGCCGCCTGATCCTCACCACCGTAACCGGCGGCTGTCAGCATTCTGTGGATTTCGGCACAAAGCGATGTCATCGGCATCGACGTGCCGGTCTGACGCGCAACGTCATTCACCGCGTTCAGGTCCTTAACCATATTGTCGATGCGCCCCGTACGCCGATAATCCTTGGTCACATAGCGTGGCAGATATTCCTGCAACAGGGCGCTGTCGGCGCGCCCGCCTTTGAGGGCTTCCGGGATTTTGATCGCATCTATCCCGGCATCTATCGCCAATTGCGCTGCCTCTGCAACCGCCAAAAAGCCCAAACCACACAGGACCTGATTGATCAGTTTTGTCGTTTGCCCGGCCCCCGCCGGCCCCATATGGGTATAGTTGCTGGCAACATGGCGCAGGGCACGGCGGGCCCGCTCAACATCTTCGACACGGCCACCAGCCATAAGGGTTAATTCGCCAATCAAGGCCTTGGGCGCGCCGCCGGACAAAGGACTGTCCACCCAGGCCAACCCCTTCTCTTCGGCCATCTCCGCAAACCGGCGTGTGGAATCCGGATCGATTGAGGACATATCGATAATCAAAGTGCCAGGTCGTGCACCCTCTGCAATCCCGTCTTTTCCAAAGGCCGCGATTTCGACAATGCGGGCGGCGTTCAGACTGGTAATCACAAAATCCGCCTCAGCACTTGCAGCTGCAGCACTCACAGCAGAAACACCCCCGTTCTCCACGAGGGCATCAACCTTCGCTTTATCCAGATCAAAGACGGTCAGGCTGTTGCCCGTCTCCAGGAGGCGGGTGCCAATGGCGCCACCCATAGCCCCCGCACCGATCAGCGCAATGCGCTCAGTCATTTGAAAACTCCTTATGTTTATATCGCCTGAAACAGGGTCAGGTCTCTGCCCCGATTGCTTCAAGTGCGGCCAGACAAACCGCCTCATCCTGGTCCGGACTGCCCGACCCAACGCCAATACCGCCCAGAACCAAGCCATCCATCCGGATCGGAAAACCACCTCCCAGCCCGGTCACATTCCCCTCGGTTGCCATGGCGACCGGCACTCTCACTTGTTCGGGAATAGCGGTTGTTGGGCCACCAATCGACGCCGCTGTCCGGGCCTTCGCCCTGGCGCTTTTCCGGCTGAGATATTTTGACCCCGTCATCCGTATTTCCCCCAGGGTCTCACCACTGGCATCCACAATCACGATGCATTGTGGTTGACCCAATTCTTCCGCCTTTGCCACGGCGGCCACCAACATGGTCATGACAGCGCGATGGGTCAGGCTTCGGGTCTCAATTGTAAAAGCCATATAGATATTCCCAATAAATGGTGATCAACGGTACGGCGAAACGCCATTCACGTTGAGATAAACACTGTAGAGCGAGCTGGTGCCACAGATAAAAAGCCGGTCCAGCTTTAGGCCGCCAAAACAGACATTGGAAACCAGTTCGGGGATACGCACCTTGCCAATCAACCTGCCATCGGCGGAAAGGCAGTGAACGCCGTCCGCGGCCGAACTCCATATTTTGCCAGCCCGATCAAACCGGAAGCCGTCAAAAAGCCCCTCGGTGCATTCAGCAAAGACGTCACCACCCGAAAGGCTTCCATCCGCCTCAATCTTGTGCCTTCGGATATGTTTTGGACCATCCTTCAGATGGGTTACGCCAGTATCAGCGATATAGAGGAACGCTTCATCGGGCGAGAAGGCGAGGCCATTGGGCTTGTGGTAGTCATCCGCAACAATACGGATCTGGCCGTCCGGGGACACGGCATAGACGTGGCAGGCACCGATCTCGCTTTCCGCTCTGTCGCCCTCGTAATCCATCAATATGCCGTAGCTTGGATCTGTGAACCAGATAGAACCATCGGATTTCACCACGACATCGTTCGGGGAATTCAGACGTTTTCCGTTGTAGGAGTCTGCAATCACGCTGATCGTGCCGTTATGTTCGGTCCGGGTAACGCGGCGTGTCAGATGCTCGCAAGAGATCAGGCGACCTTGAGCGTCCACGCTATGCCCGTTGGCATTGTTGGATGGCTGGCGAAAGACGGAGACACTGCCATCTGTTTCATCCCAGCGCAGGATCCGGTTATTGGGAATATCCGACCATAAGAGATACCGCCCCGCCGCAAACCAGGCGGGCCCTTCCGTCCATCTGGCACCGGTCCAAAGCCGTTCGACCCGGACATGACCAATAAAACATTCCTCAAATTCAGGATCGAGAACCTCAAACCCTGTACCTTCAATCATGCCGAAGATGTTCGCCTCCATCAGTGTAGATTCTTTGCATGCCCCAGCCCTTCTGCTCTTGCTGGTTTCCGGGGTGCCGCGGGTCCGGACCCCAGATCGCCTGATACGTATCGATCGCCTTGCCACTTTGCTGCAGAACCACAAAGGCCCAACAAAGGGCGGACCACCAGAGAGCTATGGAGAGCCACATCCAGTTCGGGGCATTCGCCTGCCACAATCCCTGGACCAAAACCATGGCCGCCAGGAGCAACAGCATATAGCCCATGGATTTGTGCAGGGCCTCAAACGTTTTACGCCGCGGCGTCATGTCGTAGTGATCGCCGTGCAAACTTCCGTCACTGGCAGGCGATGTCGGCCCGCCCTTTGATCCCCTGAACAGACCGAGTGTCACCTGCCCCAGAACCAACCCCAACACACAGTATCCAAGAATGCCGTGCCAGCCGATTTCTCCTGCCTCGGGCAGTATCAAACCAATCCCGAAAATCGTGAACATCAGCACCAGACTGGCTCCGATCCAGTGACTGCGCCACCAAACCTGATTGTCCAGTTCGTTCGGAAATTCCTGCCCCGGCATGACTTTAAAAAACCGGGCAATCAGTATCGCCAAAGGCGCCAGAACACCCCAGGCCAGGGTCATCGAACGCGCATGCCAGGACACCGCAAATCCGACTTCGTGGACGCGGTCAGGATCGATGGGGGTGAGCAGCCACTCCCACATCAGCCCTTTACCGCACCGGCCGTCATGCCGGTGATAATCTGGCGACTGGCGAGCAACGTGAAGATGATGGGCGGGATCGCCAGCAACATGCCCGTTGCCATAATCACACCCCATTCAACATTGAACTCAGACATGTTGTTCACGATCAGAATCGGTACGGTCTTGGTGTCACGATCAGAAAGCGCGGAGGCCAGCAGGTATTCGTTCCAGGCAATCCGGAAGGTAAAGATCGCAGCCGCTGCCAGCCCCGGTTTGATAAGGGGGAGGACAACCAGGAAGAAGACCTGAAACGGCCCGGCACCATCCACCCTCGCCGCCTCTTCAAGCGAACGTGGGACCTGCACAATAAAGCTCTGCAGGATCCAGATCACAAAGGGCAGGTTCATGGCCACGTAAATCAGGATGATCCCCGAATGGGTCCCGGCCAGACAGACATCACCGCGTCCCCCAAAGACGTCGCGGATCAGCTCCCCCACCATGGTTTCCTTGTCGATGCAGAACTCGTTGTTCCACAGGCCGAATACGGGAACGAGAAGCACGGCCGGCGGAACCATCCGCACCATCAAGGTGCTGAGCGATACCGTATCCCGGCCCATGAAACGGAACCTCACCAGCGCGTATGCCGCCATACAGCCAATAACGAGCGTCAAGACGGTTGAGATCAGGGCGATCACAAGCGAGTTGATAAAGGCCCCACCGAATTTCAGTGAACAAAAGTCGAGATGCTCCAACTCATACCAGAGAAGATCACACAGTGCGGTCTCGTAATTCTGGATCGTCGGCAGGAAGATGAGGCCGGACGCGCCAGAAATAATATCAACATCCAGTTTGAAGGAATTCACGAACATCAGGAGGACGGGTCCCACTGACATTACCACAAGGGCAGCGATCAGTGCATAGAAACCCGGATGCTGCCTTTCATGGGTCGTCGCCATCAGCCTTCCTCCTCTTCAACTTTTGCCTTGATCTTTGCGGCCCGCATTTCCTGCCATCTGGTGAAGGCAAACATCGCCAGGGTCAGGGTGAGGAGCAGCAAAAGCAGGTAGTTCGACATAGCCGCCGCGACGCCAAGTTCGCGGAACTCGGTCGCTGTCCGGGATATGCGAAGGGCCAGAATTTCTGTCGAAAGGCCCGGGCCGCCCTCTGTCATCACCAGGATCACTTCGAGAACCTTGAACGCATCGATCAGGCGCAGCAGCCCGGTGACAATCAGCACCGGCATCATCAGCGGCAATTTAATATGCCAGATCTGTTGCCACGGCGTCGCGCCATCAATACGTGCCGCCTCCAACGCGGAACGGGGCAGAGACTGCAGCGCGGCAAGCGCCAGGATGAAAATGAACGGTGTCCATTGCCAGATATCGGCAATAATCACGCTGGTCAGCGCATATTCACCCAACCAGTCCACTTTCGGCAGGCCGACACTATCCAGAAAGCGGTTAAAGGTGCCAACAGTGGGGTGGTACATGTAGCGCCACATCAGACCAACAACCACAGGCGCAATCATCATCGGCAGAATGAAAAGCGTGCGCAGGATCGACATGCCGCGAATGTTGCGATCCAGCAGCAGGGCCAGACCAACACCGATCAGCATTTCAGCCGTGACCACGACAACGGCAAAACGCAGGGTTACACTTAGACTTTCACGGAAATTCGGGTCACCCAGCAGGGTTATGTAGTTTTTCAACCCTACAAATTCCGCTTCCCCGATCGTCTGACTGGGATCCCAGTCCCGAAAAGACCCCCAGACCATGTAACCAAGCGGATACATAAGGGCCAGCGCCATGATGATCCCGGCAGGGGCCATAAACATATAGGGCGTCAGTCGGTTGGCCATCGCGCGTTGCATGGGGTCACCTAATGTTCAGATGAGACGGAGAAGAGAGAAAGATCCCGGGGCGGGGGGTCCCATCGCCCCGGGACTTCACTGGTCGGACCGGATCAGTTCCAGGTGTAATACCCGGCTTCTTCCATCACGCCCTTGGTGCGTTCAGCAACACCATCCAGCGCTTCTTTGATGTCCAGATCCTCTGTCAGAACCTTGGACAGAGTGGTACCGAGGTCAGCATTGATCTTGCCCCAGACCGGGATAATCGGACGCCAGTCAGGATCAGCATGCTTCAGGGCCTCCCCGAATGTAGCCATATGCGGGAATTTCTCGTTCACAGCCGGATCAGCATGGGTCGAGAAACGCGACGGGTTTCCACCGGCAAGAGCCACCAGTTGATCACCCTTCTTGGAGGTCAGCCACTGCATCAGCAGGAAGGCCGCTTCCTTGTTTTCCGCATTGGCCGGAATACCGATACCAAAACCACCGGTCTGCGAACCGCGACGGGTACCCATTGGGTGCAGGGCCCAGCCAACTTTACCGACAACTTGGGATTTGGAAGGATTGTTGATCTGACCTGCAACAACGGTGGTGTCCAGGAACATGGCGGTGTCGCCATTCAGGAAAGAACCAAGGGCCTCACCAAAGCCAAAATTCTTTGCCCCTTCAGGACCACAGTCGACGATGGTTTTCAATGCCTGGGCAGCTTTTACACCGGCCTCGTTATTGACGATGGGGTTCCACTGATCATCAAACACTCGACCGCCGAGTGGGGCCAGGTGCAGCAGGAACGCGTGAGACGCATGATGTCCGGAAGCTGCGCGAGAGGCGACACCACCCATGCCAGGCTCCAACTGCGGGATCTTGCACGCAATTTCCAGCATCTCGTTATAGGTTTCTGGAACTTTCAGACCATGCTTGTCGAAAATGTCTTTGCGATACCCGAGGATCGAGGTTTCTGAACCGTAAGGAATACCGAAAAGTGAACCGGTTTTCCCTTCGAGATAGCCCTTGTCGCCACCGGCGAAACCGATGTTGTAAACATAACCATCGATCAGATCACCCGCATCATAAGCCGGGTTGGCCAATTTCGGGTTCATGAAATACTTCGCCAGATTTTCCAGCTGATCGGCATAGACATAATCTGCCTTTGAGAAAACCACATACGCGATCAGATCGTATTCGCCGTCTTCCTGTGCGAGTTCCAGTGTCTGGCGCTCACGCATTTTGAGATAGGGAAGTTGATCAACCTCAACCTCGATCCCGGTCTCTTTGGTGAATTCCGGCAAAATTTTCATAACCGCGTCATAATGCGGATGGGCCGGGAAGTTCACGACAAGCGTCGTGCCTTCATATTCTGCATAGGGGTTGGCGAGCGCCGTTCCCGCGAGCAGCGTTGCAGCAGCACCTGCAATCATTGTGGATTTCAAGATATTCAACACTTCACTTTCCTCCCTGTGAAATAGTTTCAGGCCGCCTTGAGGGCAGTTTCCGTTTCCCGATCAAAAAGATGAACGCCTGTCGGGTTAACCTTGAAGGTCAGCTTTTGCCCAAGGGCAATGGGCGTATCAGACCCGAGCTCAACCATGACTTTCGCCGAACCGCAGGTGCACAGAAGCACCGACTGCGCGCCGATATATTCCGATACAAGCACGTCCAGCGAGAGCGCCTGTTCCGCGGGTGCGGTGGCATCAGAAACGAGATCCGACGGGCGCACGCCCATCGTGATATTGCGGGATGGATGGGCGAGGGCCGCTACCGCTCTCTCCCCTTCCAGCTTGATTTCATATCCGTCCCCGGTGACGAATACCGCGTCGTTCTTCTGGATGATCTCGCCATCCAGAAAGTTCATTGGCGGCATCCCCAGGAAGCCGGCGACAAACTTGTTTACGGGGCGCTTGAACAGCTCTTCCGGCGTTCCCTGCTGCTGGATATAGCCGCCATGCATGACGACGATTCTGTCGGCGAGGGTCATCGCCTCAATCTGGTCATGGGTCACATAGATCATGTTCTTCTGAACCCGCTGGCGCATCAGGGCCAGCTCGGCCCGCATCTGTCCGCGCAGCTTTGCGTCCAGATTTGAGAGCGGCTCATCGAACAGAAAGGTTGAGGCATCGCGGGTTAAGGCCCGACCCATGGCGACACGCTGACGCTGCCCGCCGGACAGCTCCCCCGGCTTACGGTGCAGATAGTCGGTCAGGCCGAGCGTCGCGGCCACTTCGCGTACCTTTTGATCAATCTCATCCTTCGGACGCTTTTCCAGACGCAGTGCGAAGGACATGTTCTTCGCGACATTCATATGGGGGTAGAGCGCATAGTCCTGAAACACCATCGCGAGGTCGCGGTCTTTGGGTTCCAGCTGGCTGACAGGACGGCCATCAACATAGATTTCGCCGTCAGAAACATCTTCCAGTCCAGCAATCATCCGCAATGTTGTTGATTTGCCACATCCAGACGGCCCAACCAGCACCGTGAACTCATTATCGGCCATCTCAAGCTCAATACCATGCAGAACCTCTACATCGCCGTATCGCTTGACCAGCTTGTCCAATTGGATTTTTGGCATCCCGCCCCTGCCTGTATATTTCTTGTTACCGGTAACAATGCTACACTGTGACCGGTAACACAAGAAATTTTTTTACATATGTTGTCTCAACAGAACCACTATGCGATTTCAGGGTGTGTTCTTGGTGCTCTCGCGCAGTTCGGGCACGGCACTGACATCGACCTGACCATGCAAGGGCATATCGGTTCCCTTGTCCAGCAATTGCCCAATCAAGCGACCTGCTTCCTGACCAATTCGTTCAGGATCCACCATGACCGTCGTAATTGAAGGTGAAGAAAAGCGGGACACTTCAAAATTTCCGAAACCGGCCACACCCATATCGTTCGGCACATCGATGCCTCGCGCCTTCAGGGCGGAAAGCACGCCAAATGCGGGCGCATCAGAAACACAGAAAATGCAATCTGTATCGGGAAATTTCTCCAGCAGCGCTGGAACAGAGGCCGCCCCATCCTCAATAGAGAGCGGCGGTTTGCCAGCCCATATCATCCGGTCTTCAGGAAGGCCGGCCGCCCGCATGGCCGCAGCAAAGCCTGCCCGTCTTGCAGCACCGCGGGTCCAGTCATCACCCGCCTCACCCAAGAAAGTAATATGCCGATACCCCAGACCAAGCAGCGTTTCGGTCATCGCGAACGCGGCCTCCTTGTTGGAAAAGCCGATGGTATGACCGATCGGATCGTCCGGCCGTTCCCAAAGTTCAACAACCGGAATTTGGGCCTCGCTTAACAATCGGATCGTGCGGTCGGAGTGCCCGTCATAGGATAGGATAATCGCTTCGGGCCTTCGCCTGAGCATCGCCTCAACAAGTTGTTCTTCGCGTTCGGCGGAGTAGTCCGTGTGCCCAAGAAGGATTTGCTGACCAATCTTTTCCAGCTCTTGGGTCAAGGACTGAACGGTCTCGGCAAAATGCAGGTTGTTGAGCGACGGTACCAAAAGGCCGACGAAACCAGATTTTTTGGTCGTCAAACTGCCGGCCATCTGGTCCGGAACATAGTTCATCTCGCGCACAACACGCAGAATGCGTTCCCGTGTTTCCTTCGAAACGGGGCTGTCTTTCTTCAAGGCACGAGACACGGTCATACGCGACACACCAACGACGCGCGCAACATCCCGCATGGTAACCGACGGACCCGTCTTTTCTGAGTTGGACAACACAACCTGCCTTGCTCGATCACCACCAGTCTGCGTCATGCATGGGGGCCAGTTCAAGACCGGCGTGATCAAGCCAGATGTTCTCGACCCATCAATCGTTCAATAAGCCCCGGAAACCAGGACCAGTTGCGGGCAACCGTGTCATTCACAACAAGGCAATTCTTTCGGTGAAAGACCGGTGCATCCTTGACTTTAAACAAGCGCCCGTCTTCCAGGTAAGGCCTGGCCAGAACCTCCGGCAAATAGGCCGAGCCGGAATTGTCCAAAATATAGGTCAGTGCCCACCAGGAACTGTCAAAATTGACCCGGGCGATAACGGCTGCGTGAAAGGCCTCTGCATGCATCTGGCGATATTCCGCACCATGATCGACAAAGGTATATTCCGGGTCCCCCGTTACCGGGGAATCAGATCGATCCGAATACAGGATCAACGCCTCCGGGGGCAGTTCATAAATGGTCTGCGATCCCTTGGCGATCGCCTCAAAGGTCAGGATCACATCCACCGTCCCAGCGCTCAGCCAGTCCTGCAGCTGGCTACTCTGGCCCTGCTGAACGGAGATCGCGATTTCAGGATGATCGGCATTTACGCCGTTAAAGAACCTGCGCCCTGCCCCATGCCACAATTCACGATCACATCCGAAATTGCAGACGGCCTCCAACCCGGCGGGCAGGCTCGTTTCATATTTCGCCTGTCGCCATAACCCCGTCATGATGCGGGCATACCGCAACAGTTTGGTGCCAGCCGGCGTCAAGCTGATTCCGGATTTCTGCCTGTTCAGCAGAACCTGCCCCAACTCCTCCTCAAGCGTCTTCAAACGCGCGGTTACTGTTGACTGGGTGACATTCATCTTCTCCGACGCGCGAACGAGACTGCCAGTCTCGATAATAGCCAAAAAAGTTTGAAGGGCGACGATATTCATCTCTCACCTCAATTCGATTTTTTTGAATATATCCATTAAAATAATTTGATATCAAGAATTGATACAGTGTGAGACCTTATAGGCCAGCTCAGACAATGAGAGGAATTCCGGCCATGAACGACGACCTCAAACCAACGGTCCCGCGAGAAACCTTCATCTCTGCCATGCGCAATGTTGCGGCTTCGGTCAGTGTCGTCACAACCGATGGGCCTGCAGGATGCGCGGGGGCTACCGTAAGCGCCTTTTCCTCTGTTTCCGCTGATCCACCAACCGTCCTCATCTGCCTATTTGCCGAAAGCCGAATTGCAAAGACCGTCACCCGAAACAAGCGGTTCTGTGTCAACATCCTGCCGGAGGACGCCCAGCACATCGCAGACCGGTTTGCCGGACGCCACGACGACCAGATTGAAGATCGCTTCTGTGGTATTTCAACGGCCGGCACCTCAGAACGGGGTCCTGTGCTGGAGGGGGCAACAAGTTTCGACTGCGATCTCGATCAGGTTGTACCATCAGGAAGCCATTTGATTATTATCGGCCGGGTCCGGGACGTCGTTGCCGCCCCCCACAAACCGCTTGCCTATCGGGATGGGGCCTATCAGCGCGTTGTCTTGAATACACCCCCCGCACAGCACCTGTGCTAAACTGACGCGGCGGACAAGACCCAGAAATCAGGAGAACGACGATGAAATTCCACCTCGCGATCAACATGGAACGGATCGATGATCAGACCGACATGCGGGCTGTCCGTAACCATACGCTTGAGATGGTAAAAATGGCTGACGATGCCGGGTTTGAGATCGCTTGGGCGGCTGAGCATCATGCCCTGGAAATGACGATCGCGCCCAACCCATTTCAGCTGATGACCTGGTGGGCCGATCACACCCGCAACATCCGGGTCGGCGCGGCGGTCGTGAACGCCGCCTATTGGCACCCGATCCGCCTGGCCGGTGAGGCGGCGCTCTGCGATCTTTTGAGCGAAGGTCGGTTGGAATTTGGTATCGGATCCGGCGCCTATCAGCGTGAATTTGATCGCATGTTCCCCGGTCTCGAACAGAAAGACAGTTGGCAATACATGCAGGAAATGTTGCCGGTCGTGCAGCAACTCTGGCAGGGCGATGTCGAGCATAACGGCCGCTTCTGGCAATTCCCGCGCGCCACATCCTGCCCAAAGCCACTCCAGGCGCAGGTTCCACTCTGGGTCGCGGCACGCTCGCCCATCACCTTTGATTATGCAGTCAAGAATAACGCCAACATCATGAGCTGGCCCCTCACCCTGCCTTTTTCAGAAGCAGAAAAATACAAGGGTATGATGGATGACAGCATTCAGCGGCTGAACCCCGGTTTCAACGGAACCTTTGCCATGATGCGGCATGCGGGTGTTTATGAGACCGAAGAGGATCGAGACGCGACCCTTGCAGCGGTTCGCCAGATTCTCGCCCGGTTCGGCAATCTGATGACAAAGTCAGGGGATGTCGTAAACGGTTATCCCGATGCCGTGCCGCTTGAAACACTGGACGGGAATTTCCGCGTGGATCCGGCAATGCTGGAAGAAAACCTGATGATGGGCAACCCGGATCAGGTGACCGCCAAACTGCACCAGTATGAGGGTATGGGTGTTGATGCCTTCATTTATTACGCCAGCATGGGATTGGATATGGAACGCCAAAAAAGATCGCTGGAGCTTTTCATCGACAAAGTAATGCCGCGTTTCAACCCCGTGAAGGAAGCCGCCAATGCCAATTGAAATCAGGCGCACACTGGTCTGGCAACAGACCACTTATATTGAGGGCTGGAAAAGCGTTGAGACACCAACGCTTCTTGCCGCCTCCATGGCAATCATCAAGAACCCGTGGTTTGGCCGTGGCCATGTTGAGGATTTGCGCCCCGAGATTCGGGAGCATGGGCCGGAACTGGGCAAGCTCCTATCCGACCTGTTGCTTGGCGTGACAGGCGACGCGCTGGAAGGGTGCGGCAAGGCGAGCATTGTTGGCATGGGCGGCGAAGTGGAACACGCACAGGCCCTGACCCATACGTTGCATTTCGGAAATCAATTCAGAGAGGCGATCAACGCCAAATCCTATCTCGTGTTCTCAAACACCAGAGGGACTGCGAATTGCCCTCTGACAATCCCCCTGATGGACAAGGATGATGCCGGACGCCGTTCCCATTACCAGACAATCCAGACCAGCGTCGCTGACGCACCGGCCGAAGACGAGATCATAATCGCCCTTGGCGCGTCGGTTGGCGGCCACCCCAACCACCGGATCGGTAACAGGTATGAAGATCTGGCGGAAATGGGTCGGGATCTGGACAACCCTGCAGGCGTGTGACGCGATCGTTGAAGATATTTGGAGGAGTGCGCAAAGGTGACGAAACAGTCAGGGGGAAAGGCCGTCGTAGATAGCCTTCAGGCCGAAGGGACCACGCATGTCTTTGGTCTGATCGGTTCCGCCACGATGGAGATTTTCGACGCCCTGTATGACGCAACAGATATCTCCTTTATTGGCGTTCACGACGAACGCACAGGCACTCATATGGCCGATGGGTACGCCAGGGCATCCGGGAAGACAGGTGTTGTGCTCGCCGGTCAGAATGGACCTGGCACAACCAATCTTGTCACCGGACTGGCGCAGGCCAAGGCCGCCTATACACCCATCGTGTCCATCGCAGGTGCCCTTGCAACTGGCCATGTCTATCGCGACGCCTTTCAGGAGGTTGACCAGCAAGCGCTTTTTCAGCCCATAACAAAAAAGACATGGACCGTTCCCAGCACTGACCGCATCCCTGAATTGATGCGGGAGGCTTTTCGTACCGCCAACGCGCCCCGGAAAGGGCCCGTCCACATAAACCTTCCTCGTGATGTATTGTCCGGCCAGGCAGAATTCGACCCCATGCCAGCGCCGGGTTCCTATCGTCCAACGACCCCTATTCAGGCACCACCGGAAGTACTCCAGCAGGCCACTGATCTTTTGATGAAGGCCGAAAAACCCGTGATCCTTGTGGGCGGCGGCATCAAAAATACAGCGAGTGGGGAAAGGGCGATCGCCCTCGCTGAGGCGTTAAATGCGCCAATGGTCACGTCACCAGGACATGGTGATGCGCTTCCCTTTGGGCATCCTCTAAACGCTGGTCAGATGGGCCCCCGTGGCAATGCGGTCGCATCCCGTCTGATGAAGGAAGCAGATGTGATCCTGGCGCTGGGAACACGGATTGGCTTTAACTCAACATTCTATTCCTATGACAATATCAACCGCGACGCTCAGATCATCCATGTGGAACAGGAGCCAACGGCGATCGGGCGGTACTTTCCGGTTGAAATAGGCATTTGGGGCGACGCCCCGGCTATCGCCGATCAATTGACCCAGGCAGTCTCAGAAAAATCACAGCGCAATCGGGCGGAGGCCTGGACCAAAGCGTATCAGGCAGAACGTCAGCAGTTTCTCAACGAAAGGGATAAGGCGGCGGACCTGACAACACTTCCCATTCAGCCTTCCGGCCTGTTCAAGACCTTTCGTGATATCCTGCCAAAGGACACAGCGCTGACAATGGATGCGGGAACACTGTGTCTGCAGGCGACAGATGCAATGAACTATTACCTACCCAAAAGCCTTTTCACCCCACTTGATTTTGGCCTGGTCGGTTTCTCGTTTACCGCCGGACTTGGTGTCAAACTGGCCATGCCGGAGCGGCCGGTCGTCAGCCTGATGGGTGATGGTGGCTTTGGCATGACAACCTCGGAACTCAGCACCGCAGTGGATAACAACATAAACACTGTGACGCTGGTGATGAACAATGGCTGTTGGGGGGCTGAAAAAGCCTATCAGCGTGACTTCTTTAACGGGCGCTACATCGGCGCTGATGTTTCCAGCCCACCCTTTGACAAACTGGCCGAGCTATACGGGGCCAGGGGATACAGGGCAGACACGCTTGCCCAGGTTTCCGAAGCGGTCGAAGATGCCCTCTCATGCGGAAAACCGGCCGTGGTCGATATACAGGTTGATCCTGCGGCCCTCTATTCCTTCCGTCGGGACAGCTTCAAACATCGTGGCGGGTAACCCGATCAAACGGATCGCGTGATGCCACCGTCGACGCGCAGATTTTGACCGGTAATGTATCCGCCCCCGTCTGATGCCAGAAACGCGACGACAGATGCGATTTCTTGCAGCGATTTACCATATCGGCCCAAAGGAATCCGGGCACGGCGTTCTTCGGTTTCAGGCAGGCTGTCGATAAAGCCGGGCAGCACATTATTCATCCGGATATTGTCGGCGGCATATTTATGCGCATAAAGCTTTGCTTAGGCGGCAAGCCCGGCCCTGAACACGCCGGATGTCGGAAAGACCGGGTCGGGTTCGACCGCAAAGGCCGTTGAAATATTCACAATCGCCCCGCCCCCTTGCCTCTGCATGATCGGCGTGACCAGACGGGTCGGGCGTACAACATTCAGGAAGTATACCTCCATTCCCAAATGCCAGTCTTCATCGCTGACTTCCAGCACCGGGGCACGGGGGCCATGACCCGCGCTATTCACCAGAACATCAATCCGGCCCCATTCATGCATCGTTCGTTGAACCAGGGTTTCAAGATCACTATTGGACTGGTTGGATCCGGTCACACCGATACCGCCCAATTCTTCGGCCAGGGCTGCCCCTTTGCCGGAAGAAGACAGGATGGAAACCTTGTAGCCATCAGCCGCCAGTTTTCGGGCTGAGTCAGCCCCCATGCCGCTGCCGCCTGCTGTAATCACCGCAACCTTTTGATCAGACATTGCCCTCGCTCCATGCGTTATTGAACAGGGTGAAGCTATGGTTGAACGGCCCAATTGACCAATCATATGCGAAACCCCAGACTCAACCATTTAAAGGCCTTTGATGCCTCTGCGCGTCATCTGAATTTCAGAAAGGCTGCAGAAGAGCTACATATTACGCAAGGCGCGGTCGCCCAGTCCGTTCGTGGACTTGAAGAAGATCTGGGGGTCAAATTGTTCCGACGGCTTGCCCGAGGGCTGGCACTGACCGAGCGGGGCAAGCTGTATCACACCGATATCGCGTCGGGCCTCAGCCTGATTGACCAGGCAACCCGAAAACTGCAGGCGGGGGCCCGGCAACTCACGGTGAGTGTGACACCCTCTTTTGCGTCAAAATGGCTGGTGCCCAACCTGCCGCACTTTTTCGAACTAAATCCTGGCGTTGAGATCCGGACGATCGCCAGCGAAGTGGTCACGGACTTTCAATCCGACGATGTCGACCTGGCGATCCGGATTGGACCCAGACCGTCTGACAAGTCGCTGCGCGTTGCGAAACTGGCTGAAGAAGATTTATGCATCGTTGCCGGGTCAGCACTTGCCTCCCAAATCGGGACATCTCCGGAATTTGAAGCCTTAAGGCCGCATCCGTTGATTCAGGAAGGCCACCGTCATTGGGAAGGTTTGATGAGTTTCACGAGAGGGTGCAACCCGGGCGTTGTGATGCAGTTCAATCAGACAGCCTTAGCAATCGAAGCGGCCGCCAATGGTCAAGGCCTTGCCGTGGTGCCCCGTCTATTGGCGCGAAACGAACTGGTCAGCGGTAGGCTAGTGGAATTGCTGCAACTGCCAGTCCATGACGAGACAGGATTCTGGCTGGTTCATCCAGTTTCCGATCCCGCGAACAAACCTCTTCGCGACGCCTTTACGGCCTGACTGCTGAAGGCTTGCTCAGCCAATTAGGCAACAGCGGTCTTGGCATCAAAAACAAGAATGAGAGCAGCTATTCGGATAGCCCATCAGCCTTGGAGAGGATCCAGTCGCGGGTCAGCACGGCTTGATCGGACAAAACCTCGCGATCCGACCAGACCAGATAGAACCCGGCCCCGGTTTCCCAAACCCAGGGCCCGACCGGTGCGATCAACCCTTGGGACTGCGGCAATCGACAGACATGCTCCCACCCCAGGACAATGCCTTCCCCGGCCATCGCCGCCTGCAGGACAAGGGCATAGTCATTCATCCGCAATCCGTCATCCCGGTCATGGAATGTGACACCGAATTCAGCAAAAAACGCTTCCCAGGTCGGGCGATAACGATAGGGTTCTTCCAGATGAACGAGGACCTGTTCACGCAGCGCCTCAAGATCGGTCACCTCGGACAGACGCGCCAGAAGGGACGGGCTGGACACGGCCCGCAACCGTTCCGGCGCAATCAGGGCCGCGTGATAACCGGGCCATTGGCCATTGCCCCTGCGCACCGCAAGCGTGGTCGACTCGGATGCAATTTCAATGTCCCGGGTCACGGTTTCAAGGCGCAGGTCAATACCGGGATTTCGGGCGTGAAATTCCTGCAGTTGCGGCACCATCCACCAGGTCGCAAAGGCCGTTGAAACCAGCAAAGTGACTTGATCAGAACCCGTCGCCCTTCCGATTTGCCTGGCCGTCGCGAGGATCCGGGTGAACCCGTCGCTGACATCAAGATAGAGGCGTTCGCCGGCATCGGTCAGCGCGATCTGACGATGCCCCCGAACAAACAAGCGGGCGCCAATCGCCGTTTCGAGCCGTCGCAATGCCTGACTGACCGCCGGCTGGGTGACAGACAGCTCCTTGGCCGCCCGCGAGAAGGACAAATGTCTCGCAGCGGCCTCAAACACGACAAGATTATGGGCAGACCCCAATTGACGCTCAATATTTGACATAAATTCAAGTTATCTATGGGCCAAGAATTTGCAAGGGTCACAGGGTCTTCTTCCATAAGTAAAATGCCTTTTCTTCACACCAGAACCAAAGAGATGGAACGATCTTGGCTGAAATGGAAACAAGAGGGCGACGCAGGCGTAATTCGAAACCAGCGCCTGTAAAACGTGCTCCGGCTTATGTGACCAGAAACCTTCCCTGGTATGCCATGGCCGATGAAGAAGCTTTAGACAGGATTGAGGCACGCGCTTTCGCCCTGATAGAAAAGGTCGGTATTGAATTTCGCGAAGACCCCGCCGCACTGGTACGCTGGCGTGCAGCGGGCGCGGAGGTGACCGAAACGCGGGTACGTGCTGCACCGGAACTGATCCGGAACCTTTTATCCAACGCCCCTGAAGAATTCACGCAGGTCGCCCGGAACTCCGAACGTACGGTTCGGATAGGTGGCCGTCATCAGGTTTTTGCACCTGTTTATGGGTCACCCTTTGTTCGGGACCTGGAAGGCGGCAGGCGATACGGAACGCTGGAGGATTTCCATCGCCTGGTGAAGCTCACTCATATGTTGGACCCATTGCATCACTCCGGCTTTGTTACCTGCGAACCCTGCGACGTTCCCGTCAGCAAACGCCATCTCGATATGGTGCTGGCGCATATGACCCTGACCGATAAGCCTCATCTGGGTGCCATCACCGAAAAAACCCGGGCAGAGGACAGTCTGGCCATGGCGCGCATCCTCCACGGCGATGACTTTGTCGATGCGAACTGCGTGATCATGGCCAATGTCAATACGAACTCCCCCCTTCTGGTGGACAGGGTCGTGACCGAGGCGGTTGAGGTTTATTCGGGAGCCGGACAGGGTCTGATCGCCGTCCCCTTCATTCTGGGCGGTGCAATGGGGCCGGTGACCACGGCCGCGGCAATTGCACAGGCCCTGGCAGAGGCGATGATGGTCGGGGCCTATGTCCAGTTGGTCCGCAAAGGCGCGCCCTATGTTCTGGGCAACTTCCTCTCTTCAATGAACCTGCGTTCCGGTGCACCAACCTTTGGCATGCCGGAACCGATGATGTCGAACTTTGTGATCGCACAACTGGCCCGGCGTTTGAAACTGCCCTTGCGATGCGGTGGTGCCCTGACCGCCTCGAAAATACCAGACTTCCAGGCAGCCGCTGAAAGCGCGGATTCCATGCTGTCCACCATGTTGGGGGGTGCAAATTTCGTACTTCATGCGGCGGGCTGGCTGGAAGGCGGATTGTCGACCGGGTATGAAAAACTGGTTCTGGATGCCGATCGATTAGGGGCCTATGGCGTCGCGCTGAACGGTATCAAGACAGATGACAATGCCATGGGTTGGGATGCCTATGACGATGTAGAGCCCGGCGGTCATTTCCTGGGTTCGGCCCACACCATGGCGAACTACACCGATGCGTTCTATGAGGTCGCCCTGTCACACTCCGACAGTGTCGAGCAATGGGAGGAGCAGGGATCCAAAGACGCGGCACGGCGCGCCTATGAACGCTGGAACCAGCTTCTCGATCAGTATGAGGCACCGACCCTCGACGAAGGAACCGCCAAAGCACTTAACGACTATGTCGCGCGTCGCAAGAGCGAACTGCCCGATGCCTGGTACTGACGCCATGCATGCAAAATTTCACGAATACAGTGTTTGGATTTGTCACAGATGAAGATAACCGGCCTACGCGTCACACCTGTCAACATACCGCTCGAAAAACCGGTCTGGTGGACAGGTGGCTACTATCCCGGAACCTCCAAGGCGATCATTGAGGTTGAGACCGATCAAGGGCTGATCGGCCTGGGCGAGGCCCCGTCCATCGATGTTGTCTCATCCATCGAGGCCATGGGGGAAAGACTGATTGGCGCTGACCCGCTGGATATCGCGGGTTGCGAAAGCCTGTGTGTGCCACCCTGGCAAATCGTCCAGAACACCGATGATTCCAGCGTGGTAAAGGCCTTTGGTGCGATTGAGATCGCGCTTTGGGATTTGCGGGGCAAAGTAACCGGTGAACCGCTCTACAGGCTTCTTGGTGGGGCGGCGCGAAAAGAAATTCCTTTTACTGAGTATTTTGGTTTTCGCGTCGATGCGAAAATGACCCCGGAAGCAGTCACCGACTATTGCCTCGCCATGAAGGAGGCCCACGGGTCAACCATGTTTGAAGGCAAACTGATTTTGGGCGATCCCGTTGCGGAAATAGAAACCGTCAAACAATTGCGCGCGGCCCTTGGTCCCCATGACATGATCCGTCTCGACAGCAATATGCAATGGTCGCTGAACACGGCCATTCGGGTCTTGCGGGAAATTGAACCCTATGACATCCGCAATTATGAGGATCCGGTTGCAACCTTCGAAGAAATGGCCGCGCTCCGCCGACATTCGTCGATCCCGTTTTCGACCCATGTTCCCGATCTGCGGCGCGCAGTTCAGTTGGGGGCACCGGACTTTATCGTGACGAATTTCGCTGTCCTGGGCGGCATCGGGCGCGCCGTCCGGTTCATCGGCGCCTGTGAAGCCATGGGGGTCGGGTTCTGGTGCTATTCCGGCGATGCCGGGATTGCGACCTCGGCCTATCTGCATATGAGTGCGGCCATGCCCTGGATCACCGAACCCAGCCAGTCCCTTTTCCGTTGGCAGATCGGGGACGTGGTCGAAGGGGGCCCCTTCCGACAGAAGAACAATGTGATCGCGGTTCCCGAGGGGCCCGGTCTTGGTGTCACGCTGGACCGCGACGCCCTCGCCTATTGGCACAACCATCTGATCGACAATGGTCCGCTCGATCACTTTTATGACCCGGCAGCGCCAGGACGGTTCCGTCGCCTGCCCCTTAACTGAGGATATTCATCATGCCTGAGATACAGAAGGACGAAACAACGCCGGGTAAACCCCTGCCAAGCCACACGAAAGTCGCCATCGTCGGCGGGGGCGTGGTCGGTTGCTCAATCCTGTTTCATCTTGCCAAATTCGGCTGGAAGGATGTCATCCTGCTGGAAAGAGATGAACTGACATCCGGGTCCAGCTGGCATGCGGCGGGACAGATCCACACAATCAGTTCCGATCCGAATATCAGCCGCCTGCAAAGCTACACGATCGACCTCTACAAAGAGATTGAAGAACTGTCGGGGCACTCCGTCGGTCTTCATATCACCGGGGGTTTCTACGCCGCCTCAACCCGGGAATGGTATGACTATCTGAAACGGGAACGTTCCAAGGCGCGCTATATGGGCCTGCATCAGGAATTCATTTCGCCCAGCGAGCTTGCAGAGCGGCACCCCTTGATTGACCCAAAGCACTATTACGCCGCCCTGTGGGATGACCAGGATGGGGATCTCGATCCGTCCGGTGCAACCTATGCCTTTGCCAAGGCCGCGCGGGTGCATGGTGCCCAATATTACACCCACACACCGGTGACCGCCGTTCAACAACGCCCGGATGGCAGTTGGGACGTAACAACACCACAAGGGCAGATCAACGCGGAACATATTGTCAATTGCGGCGGCCTCTGGGCGAGGGAAGTCGGTCACATGGCTGGAATACACTTGCCGGTTCAGCCCATGGAACACCATTACCTCATCACAGAGGATATCCCGGAAATCGTGGAAAGAATGTCACCTGGGGGCGCGGGTCGTTTGCCCGCTGGCATTGATTATGAAGCCAATATCTATTTCCGGCAGGAACGTCAGGGCATGTTGCTGGGTACCTATGAGCCGAAATCCACCCCCTGGAAGGTAGAGGGCACGCCCTGGAATTTTGGCCATGAATTGCTGCAGCCGGATATAGACCGGGTGGCAGAGCGGCTGGAGATGTCGTTTGAGAGGATCCCGGCCATGGGCAGTTCTGGGATCAAGAACATGATCAATGGACCCTTCACTTTCGGGCCGGACGGCAACCCGATGATCGGGCCGGTGCCCGGCATGAAAAACTACTGGGTCGCGGTCGGTGTCATGGCCGGTTTCTGTCAGGGGGGTGGCGTCGGCCTTTCCATGGCGGAATGGATGATCGATGGGGAACCATCAATTGACGTCTGGGCCATGGATGTCGCGCGGTTCGGGGAATTTGCGACACCGGATTGGGGCACAATCAAATCTTCGGAGAATTACGAGCGTCGCTTCGTTATGACCTTCCCCAACGAAACTTTGCCGAAAGGTCGATTGCAAAAGACAACAGCGCTCTATGATCGTCTGGTCTCAAAAGGGGCCTTGATGGATCAGGGTTTTGGCCTGGAACACGCGCTGTGGTTCGCCGATGGTCCGGAGGATGCGCATGAGGAACCAAGTTTTCAGCGCAATCGCAGCCATGACTATGTCGCGCGCGAGGTTAAGGCCGTGCAAGAGGCGGTTGGCGGCATCGAAATTGCCAACTTCGCCAAGCATGAATTCAAAGGCGACGGGGCACGGGCCTATCTCGATCGGGTTCTGGCCGGGTTCATTCCAAAGCCCGGGCGTCTGACCCTGACACCCATGCTGACAGAGGCAGGAAGGCTCTATGGGGATCTGACGGTCGCCTGTCTGTCGGAGGATCATTTCATGCTGTTCGGATCCGGCGCCATGCAGGAGGCGCATCGCCGGTGGTTTGAAACTAACCTGCCCGATGACGTGACCTATGCCAATGTGAGCGATGACTGGCATGGTATTGCGCTCTCCGGTCCGAATTCACGCGAATTGCTTCAGCGATTGAGCAGGGACGATGTCAGTGCAGATGCCCTCAAATTCCGGGATCTGCGTCAGACCTTCGTGGCCGGTGTACCGGTTATCCTGAACCGAATCAGTTTCTCGGGCGAGTTGGGGTATGAAATCTATTGCCGCCCCCACTATCTGATGCGCCTCGCCCAGAGCATTGAAGAGGCCGGGGCCGATCTGGGTTACACCTGGTATGGTGCCCGTGCCCTGATGTCTATGCGGCTCGAGAAGGGTTGGGGTGTCTGGACCATGGAATTCCGGCCGGACTTTGACGCGATTGAGAGTGGCATGGATGCCTTCATCAATTGGAAGAAGGATTTTGTCGGCAAGGATAAAGCGTTGGAAGCCCGCAACAACGGGGCCAGCCGAAAGCTGATCACCATGACCCTCGACGTTGAAGGCATCGATGTCTCGGGTGATGAAGCCATCCTGCATGACGGAACAGCGGTCGGCTATGTCAGTTCGGGCGGTTTTGCTCATCGCGTGGAAAAATCCATGGCGATGGGCTATGTCGAGACGGATTATGCGGTCCCCGGCACCCGGTTGGATGTCGAGATTCTGGGTGAATTCTTTGCGGCCGAGGTCCTGGGCGGTCCTATTTACGACTCAAACGGATCGCATATGAGATCATAGGCAGTCCGGTTATAAGCAGACAGATCCCACCCGTTGTCTCAAACGCGGGTGGGCTTAACTCTCTGCCAGCCGCCGGTTCAGCCAATCAGGATCCATATCCGGGACAGAGGATAGCAGCAACTGAGTGTAGTCCGGATGGGGGGGCGTCAGAATGCTCTGCTTGTCACCCTGTTCGACCACCTTCCCCTGATGCATCACAACGATCTCATCGGCTATCGCCTCAACCGTTGCAATGTCATGGGTTATGAAGAGATACGAAATATTGCGTTCCTCCTGCAGTCGCATCAGCAATCTCAGAATCCCCTCCTGGACGATCTGATCCAAGGCTGATGTAACCTCATCGCAGAGCACAATTTCAGGGTCAGCGGCCAGCGCCCGTGCAATACAGATGCGTTGTTTCTGACCACCTGAGAGCTCCGAGGGAAAGCGATCATAGAAGGTGTCGTCCAGTTCGATGTCTTCAAGCAGCTCTATCACACGGGTTTCCTGTTCGCGCCCGCGCAAGCCGTGATAAAACTCCAGAGGACGACCAATGATTTCCCCCACGGTTTGGCGGGGATTCATCGCGGTATCAGCCATCTGGTAAATCATCTGGATGCGGCGCAGCTGATCGCGACTTCGCTGGTCCATCCGGGCTGGCAGGGCTTGCCCCTCAAATTGAACGGATCCTTTGCTCGGCGGCAGCAACCCGGTGATAACCCGCGCGGTCGTCGATTTACCCGACCCGGATTCCCCAACCACTGCGACAGTTCGGCCCCTTGGAAGCTTGATAGTAACATCGTGCAGCACCTTCGTACCGCCGCCATAGCCGGCATCGACGCCTTCAACGGATAGCAGGGTTTCAGCCGAGGGCTTTTCGGGGGCACGTAACGAACGGACCGACCAAAGCGTCTTGGTATAGGCCTCTTTCGGGGCGTTCAGCATTTCGCGGGCGGGTGCCTCTTCAACTTCATTGCCATAGCGCATCACCTTGATCTTGTCCGCCATCTGGGCGACGACCGCGAGATCATGGGTAATGTAAATTGCGGCTGTTCCGGTTTCGCGGACGATTTTACGGATCGCTGAGAGAACCTCTACCTGGGTCGTCACATCGAGAGCGGTTGTCGGCTCGTCAAAGATAATGACATCAGGTCGGGGCGACATCGCCATTGCCGTCATGACCCGCTGCAACTGTCCGCCTGAAACCTGGTGGGGAAAGCGATCACCGATATTATCCGGGTCCGGCAGGGATAAAGCCTTATACAAACCCCTTGCATCATCCCGCGCCTCTCCACCCGGCATAACACTTTCCCGGACCGTGGATCGGACTGTCTGCTCGATCAACCGATGGGCCGGATTAAACGATGCCGCCGCCGATTGCGCGACATAGGTCATTCGGCGACCCCA
This sequence comes from Alphaproteobacteria bacterium, assembly GCA_963691885.1. Taxonomy (GTDB): domain Bacteria; phylum Pseudomonadota; class Alphaproteobacteria; order UBA8366; family Aestuariispiraceae. The sequence continues at coordinate 2,295,068 of OY829843.1, read as the reverse complement.
GATCTTCCGCTTTTCCGCATCGGACAGTTTGGCCAGATCCATACCATCAAAAAGAATTTCGCCACCGGAAATCCGGCAACCCGGCTGAACGTATCCCATAGCGGCTTTACCAAGGGTAGACTTACCCGCCCCGGATTCACCAATCAGGCCCAAGACTTCGCCCCGCCGCAAGGTCAGGTCGACGCCTTTGACGATGGGCTGCCAGCCGCGGTCCGAAAATCCCTCCACCTCAACATTTCGCATGTTGAGTAAAAGGTCTGACGGGGCATTATTTGTCATCGCGCAATCCACTTGTCTTGTTCAGAAACCAGTCCACAACAAAATTGACCGCCACGGTCAGCAGGGCGATACAGGCCGCCGGCAACATCGGCGTCAGACCGGCGGTCAGGTCAAAGCGCGCAAACTGCAGCAGGTTGGCCGTCTCCCGAACCATCGTGCCCCAATCCGCATTCGGGGGTTGAATCCCCACGCCAAGGAAGGACAGTGCGGCGATGGTCAAGAAGACGAAGCAGAAACGCAGGCCGAATTCCGCAACAAGGGGCGGCATTATGTTTGGTAAAACCTCTCGCCGGATGGTCCAACCCAGGCCTTCACCCCTCAGGCGTGCCGCTTCAACATAGTCCATGACAGCAACACCGACCGCCACTGCCCGTGTCAGGCGGAACACCCGCGTCGAGTCCAGAACTGCAATGATGATAATCAAAGCCCAGACCGACGACCCCGAGATCGTCAACAGCATCAGTGCAAAAATCAGCGACGGGATCGACATGATAACGTCGATGCCACGGCTCAAAATCTGATCGATCCAGCCACGGTCAATTGCGGCCACAAGCCCCAATCCAACGCCAATGACAAAGGCCAGAAGTGTTGCCGCCAGAGCAATACCAATCGTGTTTCGGGCGCCATACAACAGACGACTGTATATATCACGACCAATCTGATCGGTACCCAACAGGTTTTCACCGCCCCAGGGCGCATAAGGTGGCCCGACAATCTCGGCTTCACCAAACGGGCTGAGCAACGGCGCAAACAAGGCTGCCAGCAAATAGAACGCAATGATCAGCAATCCAAGTTTTGCCGTGAACGGCGCACCGGACAGCGTCTTTGCGATCCGTTCGGACCGGGTAAGGCGACGACGGACAAAGGCGACCTCGTCCTTCGGTGATGGGGGCGTCAGGGTTTCAGTCATCGTGGGTGCAAGAGCCTTGGATTGGTGACGATACCGACAATGTCCGCCACGAGGTTAAACAGCACATAGGTCGCCGCAAAAATCAGCGCACAGGCCTGAACAACGGGAATGTCGCGGGCGCTCACAGCGTCAACCATCAACTGGCCAATGCCCGGATACACAAAGACCACCTCGACCACCACCACGCCGACAATCAGATAGGCCAGGTTAAAGGCGATAACCGCGGCGATAGGGGCCCAGGCGTTGGGCAAAGCGTGGCGCACAATGACACGAAGCGGGTTTTCGCCCATCAATCGTGCCATCTCGATATAGGGGCTTGCCATCAGATTGATGATGGCGGCGCGGGTCATCCGCATCATATGCGCAATGATCACCAGGGTGAGCGTGAGGGCCGGCAATGTCGTTCGGTACAGGCGTTCGCCAAACTCCATGCCGATACTGACATCCGCCAGGGTCGGAAATATCGGCCAGATAACGCCCAGCAACAGGATGAGGATATAGGCCAGAAAAAACTCTGGGAATGAAATCGTAATCAGGGTGACCGTGTTCACCACCCTGTCGAACAGACTGTTGCGGGTGAGTGCGGCCGCAATGCCAAGGATCAAGGCGAGCGGCACTGCAATCGCGGCCGTCACCGAGGCCAGAAACAGGGTGTTGGCAAGACGAGGCCCGATCAGTTCCACAACCGGACGCGACAGGTCATTCCCCCCGGCATTACGACCGGTGAAAGAGTTCCCGAGATCACCCTGTAGCAATCCGCCAATCCAATCGAAATATCGAACAAGCGGTGTCTGATCCAAGCCCAGTTCAGCGCGTAGAGCCCTTACCGTCTCTTCCGTTGCCGCCTGTCCGAGAATTGCCTGGGCGAAATCACCGGGCAAGAACTGGATACCAATGAAAATAACAACCGACACAAGGAAGAGTGTTAGCAGTCCCAGCAACAAGCGTTGGGTTATCGTGCGCAGAACCGGATGCATTTTACGGGTGCTCCTGTGGGCGCAAATGCGCTGTCATATGTGTCGTGAAGGGATCTTCAACCTGGGGCCAGAAACTTGTCGTCAGGCGGGTGAAAGGAATGGAAGATGTCCTGGGATTTACGCGCCCTGGGGTCGCACAAAAAATGATGGTCTCTGAGATTTGCGAGAACGCACTGAAAAAATGAAACAGGGATTTGACGACGACCAGCTTCTTGTCCGCCAGTCGAATTCCCATCTGCTCAAATGCATCTGGATGATAAACCTGAATGCGCAGATTATTGATCAAAACATCAATATTGCCGGGCAGTTTTAGCCAGACCATCGTTCCCAATGGCTCCAGCCCCGTCCCCAATCTCTGCTCCAACCCCTTCGCGATGCGCATGATCCGGCCGGTCAGGTCGAGCGGCGGACCGGATTCCGGTTCAACTTTACCACCCAGTTGTAATTTAACCTGGCTGCCTTCACCTGCATCCTCACACAACTCAACAGCTACCGGGTCAAAATAGAATCCGGAGGCGACATCGGTGAGGTTTCGGTCCAGCACTTCCCGCAAAACACGGGTCGAGTCGCCCGGTGCACCAGCACCAGTATTGTCCGACATATCGGCAAGGACAGCCGGAGGCATTTTGGCCGCCAAAGCCGCCGTCAAACCCGTGTCGAGATCAGGATAATCAGGCACGATGTGATGACGGATGCTATAGAATTTTCTGCCCAATTGCTCTGCCGTGGATCTGGCCAGTTCCAAGTCACCATCGGCGACCACCAGCATCCTGGCCCCATTCTCCGGAAGGTCGGCCCAGGGAAAGCCGTGACCAAGCGAAACCGAGAGTATGCCGGGTTGACCTTCCGTCGCCGTCATCTCATCCACAAAATCGCGCATCGCGCCGGTCTTGGTCTGATAGAGCGCGATCATCCGACAATCGAAAAGCGCCATGACCGGCTGAATCTCGCCGCGCATTGATTGAACTGCGAGGTCAAACAACTCCACCGCGCGTTCGGACGCATCATCGTGAGGATATTCCTTGAAGCAAAGAACCAGATCCGCCACCGAAAGAAGGTCACCGGTCAGATGACAGTGACAGTCGAGTGCGATCCCGATGACTCCGTCCGGACAGATACGGCGAACCTCGCTCACAATATCCGCCTCACAATCGTCGCAGCCTTCGGCAACCATCGCCCCATGCAGTTGCAACAGGACGATATCAACAGGGTCGGCCGCACGAAGATCGTCCAACAATTCTGCTTTGAGGGCTGAATAGGCGGATCGCGTTGTCACACCTGCAGGCTCCGCAATGGCAGCAATAGACTCTGTCACATTTCCGCCCAGAGCTTCCGCCTTTTGCCGCCAAACATGAAGTGCCTCTGTCATCAGGTTTGGCGTGTCATTGGTAGCGGTTCCGTGACGCAGATAATACGCCTCGTAATCCGCCAGTTCGGTCGGAACAGGCGAGAACGTGTTTGTCTCAGTAGACAGTGTGGCCATAAATAAATGCAAGATACGGATCCTTGAAAGATCAATGACCCCTGGTCAGGTCACGCCCGACCAGGGGTCGATCAATCAAACAGCCCACCACCGTTCCAGGAACCGCGAGCCGTCCATATCAAGGTTGGAGCCGAATGTCTCCGCATGGCCGACGCTGCCCCGGGTGGCAAAGACATATGAGGCAAACATCGGGATGGGTACGCCTCCCTGATTTGCGACAAGGTCCTGCATCTCGAAATACATTTCCCGGCGGCGCGCATCATCCAGCTCCGCGCGCGCTTCAAGCAGAAGAGAGTCAAACCTTTCGTTTGACCAGAACGCTTCGTTCCAGGAAACCCCCGACTGGAATGCAAGGGAGAACATGAGATCTTCGACAGGGCGACCGGCCCAATAGCTGGCGGACCAGGGTTTATTGCGCCAGACATTTGACCAATAACCATCATTCGGTTCCCGGACGACCTCTACATTGATGCCGGCCTGTGCGCAGGAATCACGAATGATAAGGGCGGCATCGACCGCACCTGCAAAGGCCGCATCCGAGGCGGATAGTTCAACACTGAGGCCATCAATACCGGCCGATTTCAGGATGCTCTTGGCCCGATCCGGATCGAAGGTCTTTTGTTCCAGTTCGGTATTGAAGTAACGTTGACCGGCACCGATCGGATGGTCGTTCCCGACGGACCCATATCCAAAGAGAACGCGCTCCACCAGGGCCTCACGGTCAATAGCCCATTTAATGGCCTGCCGCACATTATTATCGTCAAACGGCGACGCATTGGTGAGCATCGGGAAGGAATAATGCTGGTTGCCAGCAACGGAATGAACCGAGATCGTAGGGTCACGGCTTAGCAAATTCGATGTACGCGGGTCGACCCTGTCGATGATGTCGACATTGCCCGACAGCAACGCCGTAGTGCGCGCATTACCATCAATAATCGCCAGCATTTCCCATTCATCCACAAATCCGGCCTGGTCGGTCCAATGGTTCGGGTTGCGGCGAAGCTTTGCGGAAACACCCGCTTCGAAACTCTCCAGAATATAGGCACCGCAACCGACACCGGACTGCCAGTCGATGCTGTCCCCGGCAACCGGCAGAATTGCGATGTGATAGTCGGCAAGAGCGGCGGGAAAATCCGCGTTGCCTGCTTCCAACTCAAAGGTAACCGTGTCCCCGCCCTCAGCAGCCAAGCCGGTTACGGCCGCAACGAGGGGTTTCGCAGCAGATGTCGACTCGTCACCGCGGTGATGATTGATTGAAGCAATGACATCCTGCGGGGTTACAGCTTTCCCGTTGTGGAACGTCACGCCTGAGCGAATTTTAAAACGCCATGTCTTGGCATCCGGCGATGACTCCCAGCTTTCCGCGACGGAGGGTCGGACCGTACTGGTGGTATCGATATCGGTGAGATAGCCATTGATCGCCATTCCCAGCGGGATCATGAAACCAGCCTCGTACAGGCCTGGATCCAACGTATCTGTTGTGGCACCAGCGGCCAGTCCAACACGAAGAGAGCCGCCGCGCTTCGCCGTTTGAGCCTGAACCGTTTTGGCCATCGTCATCGCAGCGGTCAGGCCCAGACCTGCCGCCATGCTGCCCTGGATAAAGTCGCGACGCGACATCTGGCCCGCAGCAAATCTCAAATTCAGTAATTTAGTCTTTTCTGAATTTTCCATCGTCATTTTGCTCCTTGTTCGCAGTGTTACAGAACCAGAAACCCAAATTCCGCTAACGCAGCACAAACTGGGCAAAACGGTCCGCACCTCATTTTTCTGAGCAAACGCTGGGGCTAATCAGTTGCGAAAACAATTGCGCGATTATAAGCTTTAATAAGTGAAATTAAGCTTTCTTGTGAGATGACCGAAGATTTTCGAAACAATCTAAAATTTTTATGTGCGGAACGCGGTACGGTCGCCAAAGTTTGCCGCGACCTTGAGATTAACCAACAACAATTCAGCAAATATCTGTCAGGCCGCGCGCAACCGGCAGCCCGGAGTCTTCGAAAAATATCTATATATTTCAATATAATGGATGATGATTTGTATCAGGATCATGCGCGATTTGTACCTTGGTATCGCGACTGGATTTCAAAGGCCGGACGCACCAGACGGAGCGACCCTTTGGTTGAGGCATTCCCCGGAGATAGCAGGGCAGCACGCCTTTTTTTGGGGGCCTATCAGGTATACTACCGGTCCCCGGCCGCCCCGGAACAAATTGTCATTGCAGCGGCATTTCTCGATCTCGTCGATGACATTGTCATCAGCAGAACCTTCGAAGCGCCGTTCGGAAAGGAGGATGGACGTCGTCAGTGGACACGTTGTGACGGCAAGGTGGCCTATCACAGTGACCGCCTCTTCATCGTGGACTTTGAACGCGGCGCATTTGGATCTTTCACGACAACAATTCTGATTCCGCCGCACCGATATCGGAATTCCCTGATTTTTGGAGAGATGATCTTCCTGGCATCCCACCCCTGGCGTTACCCGTCATCGTCGCGCACTGTCTGGCGGCGTATCCCGGCTACCTGGACCGCAAAAGAACTGCTTAGAACCAGTGAAGCCGTGCCTGAAACCTCGTCATCCGTATCGCCCGCCATCCGAAAATACCTGCTTGATCTTTCCTCCCCCATACCTCCGATCGGTGGCTCGGGATAGTTTACTCGGGCGCAACCCTACATAACAAACTTATGGCTGTTGCTTTTGCAGTAGGGGATCAGGATTTTTCGGAACGCATCCAGTTTCTTGGACGGCCAGACATCCGGATGGCTGACAACCCAGATATCTGCATAGGATTGCGGTGTTAGAACCGGAACCAGTTCCAGCCCGGCTGTGTGGTTCCCCAAAAAAATTGGTGTCCGAACCACACCGAGGCCTGCCTGCGCGGCACCAATCATCGCGACCATATCGTCAAAGCGAAAACGCACGCGGTTATTCGGGTATTCCGGACGAATTCCCTTGGGCACAGAGGGCAACATATCATAGACGATCCAGTCAATCGTATCCGTCGGGTTTGCCTTGATATGGGCAGCCAGTTCAGGGCTGGCAAAACTGGCATTCTCCTGTTTCAGCAGACGTATTCCAGTTAACGTATCGCCCGGATTGCGACTGATGCGAATGCCCAGATCCGCCTCAAGACGGCTGAGATCAAGGAGATCATTTGTCGCCAGAACACGAAGCTCTATTTCTGGATATTCTCTGTCGAACTGGTCAAGAACGGGTCCCAGGAAACTGGCAATCAACAATTGCGGGGCGGTAATGGTGAGTGGGCCCTTTATCGCCGGATCAGTGCCGGTCAGATGACGCCGCAGCCCCAGCTCAGCCTCTTCCATTTCGGCAGCATGCTCTGCGACAACCCGAGCGGTTTGCGTAGGCTGGTAACCGTCCGGCAACCGTTCAAACAGCCGCGTACCCATCGCGTCTTCGGCACGCCGGATCCTGCGTGCGACCGTTGTGTAGTTCACCGAAAGCTCCGCTGCGGCGCCCGCCAGTGTCCCGTGACGCACCATCATCAAGACAGTTCTAAGATCATCCCATGCCAAATCCATACATGCATTTTCGCATGTCTAATTTGCAATATCACGCGTTTTCGCACGTCAGATTGGTTCCTAACTTCCACTTGTTAAACTTACCCAAAGGAAATCACCATGATCTATGCCTATGCCAAGCTCACTGTCACTAACCCGGAATCCCTTGAGCAATACCGCGATGTTGCCGGTGAAGCACTTGCCAAACATGGCGGTAAAGTCGAAAGTGCGAGCAAGGAATTCACTGTTCTTGATGGCGCACCGGACGCACCGAACGTGGCGGCGATATTGAGCTTTCCGGACCGCGATGCTGCCCTTGCCTGGGCAAAGGATCCAGAACTTCAAGATGTGCATGCTCTTCGCCGTGGTGCCGGGGGATCGGACATCTTACTACTGGGCTAAGGCAGCCCCTATGCTGCGAGAGGGCCTTGTGGAAGCCGCTATTCACAAGGCCCGGATTGCTGCCAATCCGTCAGAACCGATACCAGATTCTGTATATCCTTCTTGAGAACCTGCATATATCCGGTCGCCTCAACCGTCACCTCATCAAGATAGAGAGCCCGGTTGAGTTCGATCTGCAGCCCATGCGTGCCAGCCTCGGGATCACCATAGCGATCCAGCGTCGCGCGACCGGCGTAGGGATCATTGATGGAAACACTGTACCCCGCATTCCTAAAATGCTCGGCAACACAGGACGTCAGGCTGGCAGCGCAACTCTTCCCGTGGCGATCCCCGAGGACAACATCCGGCCGGACCGCGCCGGGACCATCCGGTGTTGAGGCATTCCCGATGGATTTCATGGAATGCCAGTCAACAAAGACCTTGGGCGTGCCCAACCGGGCCAGACCCGACAAAGCCTCCGTCAGGGCTGCGTGATAGGGATAATAGCATTTATTCATGCGCGCCCGCACTTCCGCCAGATCAAGCTTGCGATCATAAATGGGCTGGTCCGGGGTGATGACACGGCGGATCAAGCCGATGCCCATCTTGGATTTCGGGCCGAGATCCGTGCCTTCCAGGCCTTCAACAATTCTGGGGTCCAGATCATCTTCATCGCGGTTCACATCCAGATAGGCACGTGGAAAAAGTGCCTGTACCAAAGTCACCCCAAGATCTGCCGCGCCGCCAATCAACTCGTCAACATAGGCATCTTCAGCCTGGCGCAAGATGGAAAGCGGCTGACAGGACCCAAAATCATTAGGGTAAAGACGTCCCGAATGCGGAGATGCAAAGAGAATCGGGACAGGTTTCGCATGGGTTTGCGTAACGACAACCGCTTGATCCAGCGCCTCTACCCAGGCAGCCATTGCCTTGTTTCCTGCGAGAGATGGTGTGCCAGCAGTTCCAGGTCCCGAACAATTTTGGGGAACTTTTCCGTCTTTTCGAAATTCTCTTCATCCATATAGAGGTCACGACGGATTTCGATCTGCAAGGAGTGACGATTTTGCAGGGGATCTGAATAGGCCCGGACGAGTTCGACACCGGCATAAGGATCGTTCACCGTCACCTCGTAACCCAGATCCGCAAAAATGGTCCGAACAAGCTCTGTAAAACGAGGGGAACAGGTTGTACCGTGCCGGTCGCCGAGACATATCTCTGGACGGCGGTTTCCCGGATCTTCATTGGACAAAACACCCGCAATCTCCGGCATGGAATGACAATCCAGATGCCATACGACGCCGAATTTTTCCCGGGTCTCGTCCAGCAATGTCTTCAGCGCGCTGTGGTAAGGCTGCCAGTACTTGTCAATCCGGGCCTGCGCCTCTGCAATACTGAGTTTCCGGTCATACAGGTCATCATCAGGACGACATTTTCGCCAGATCAGGCCCAGGCCAAGATCGGTTTTCTTGCTTTCTTCGACCGGCCCAGGCCAGATCCCGTCGATCACCGCCGGGTCAAATTCATGTAACCCCCTGTTCGGATCGATATAGCTGCGCGGGAAAAGTGCAGATAAAAGCGGACTTCCCTGCGCCGTCACGCCGGCAAAGAGCTCGTCGATATACATGTCTTCTGCCTGCCGCAGTTGAGCATGGGGAACCAAGACCTCGAAATCCACCGGATAAACCGTCCCGCTATGGGGTGAATCAAAAACCAATGGGGCCGTCTGGTCCCTTGGGCGATCAACCCTGAATGCACTCCCTTCACCCGGTAGCGCCTGCATACTACAGAAACCTGTCGCGCAGATGACAGGCGGCGATTTGATTGTCCCTGACTGTTTCAAGGCCCGGAATCTGTTGAGAGCATTCTGCAACCGCATGCTTGCACCGTGGATGGAAATGGCACCCAGGCGGCGGGTCAAGTGGTGAGGGAATTTCTCCCTTGATCGGCGCGAATGCCCGTTTGCGCTGATCAAGGCGAGGTGCTTCTGCAAGAAGGGCGCTCGTATAAGGATGCACTGGTCTGTCGAAGATATCTTCCGTCATCGCACTCTCGACAACGCGGCCGAGATACATGATCACCACGCGGTCCGCGATATGTTCCACAACGCTCAGATCATGACTGATGAAGAGATAGGTCAGATCAAACTCTTCACGCAGATCCATAAAAAGGTTGATGACCTGGGCCTGGATCGACACATCCAGAGCGGCAATCGCCTCATCACAAACGAGGAATTTTGGTTTGACCGCCAGTGCCCGCGCGATTCCGATCCGCTGTCTTTGACCGCCAGAAAATTGGTGCGGATAGCGCTTCTTCAAACTTGGATCCAGCCCCACCTTGCTCATGATCTCGTCAACATAATCCGGTTGGCCGGCCCGCGTCGTCAGCCCGTGATATAAAGGCGCCTCGCCGATTATATCCTCAACCCGCATGCGCGGGTTCAGGCTGGCAAACGGGTCCTGAAAGATCATCTGAATGGCGAGCGTCGCCTCGCGCTTTTCCGCGCCGGTGAGCGTCGCTATATCTTTTCCATCAAAAAAAACCTGACCCGCTGTCGCCTTATGAATGCCGGCCACGACCCGACCAAGCGTGGATTTCCCACAACCGGATTCGCCAACCAGCCCGACGACCTCACCCTTGTTGATGGTCAGTGAGACATTATCAACCGCATGAACCGTCTCGTCATCAATATCAGCCCCCAATCGCGAGGCAATCTTCCCGGCCACATCCAGACGTTTTACGAACTGCTTTGTGACATTTCGAATTTCGAGAAGAGGGGCCGTCATGCGTCCGCTCCTTCAATATGCGGATGATGGCACCGAAAGGCCTTTTCATTTCTAAGCTGGATTTCGGGCGCCGTCTCACAGGCCGGACTGCGCTTCGGACAACGGTCCTTAAAGGAGCATCCCGTCGGCAGTGCCAGAATATTGGGCGTCATACCTGAAATCTGGTAAAGTCGTTGTCCGCGATTGTTTGCGGTTGGAACAGATCCGAGCAGGCCAACCGTATATGGGTGTGCGGGGTTATCAATCACGTCATCAATACCGCCCTGCTCAACCACCTTGCCCGCATACATGACCGATATGTGGTCTGCAATTCCCGCGACGACTGCCAGGTCATGGGTAATCCAGATCAGCGATGCCCCGGTCCGCTTGCAGAGATTCTGGGCCTCGTGAATGATCTGGCCCTGAATGGTGACATCAAGTGCCGTGGTCGGCTCATCGGCGATGATCAGGTCGGGTTCGTTCAGAAAGGCGATGGCAATGGCCACACGTTGACGCATGCCGCCAGACAATTGATGGGGATAGGCCCGCATGCGTTCATCCGGGGACGGGATACCCACCATACCCAGCGTGTCGCGCGCCTTTACCCAGGCATCTTTCTTGGAGATTGTCTGATGTGCCTCCAGCGCTTCAATCATCTGCGTATCGACCCGCAACACCGGGTTTAGCGTCATCATTGGATCCTGGAAAATCATCGCAATCCGGTTGCCACGCAATTTACGCAGGCGTTCTTCCGGCGCGTTGGCAATCTCTTCGCCATTAAAACGGATGGATCCCTCAACAATCCGGCCCGGGGGATCGATCAGCCCGATGATGGAGAAACCGGTGATGGATTTGCCGGACCCGGACTCGCCAACCAGTCCCATCACCTCGCCCTTGGCGATGCTGAAATCAACCCCATCCACCGCCTTGGCGACACCGGCACGCATAAAGAAATGGGTCTTCAGACCGCTGACTTCCAACGTCTTCGTCATGACGATCCCTTTGTCCCGCCCGTACTGATCCGCGGGTTCAGAACATCACGCAGATGGTCGCCAACCAGATTGATCGTCACCACGGTCACCAACAAGGCGATCCCCGGAAAGACCGAGATCCAGTACCGACCGGATAGCATGTATTCAAACCCGTTCGCGATCAGCACCCCGAGACTGGGACTGGTTTGCGGCATGCCGACGCCAAGGAAGCTCAATGTGGCCTCCAGAGAAATCGCATGGGCTGTTTGCACCGTCCCGACAACGATGAGCGGGGCCAGACAATTGGGCAGGATATGCCGGAACACGATCCGCGCATGGCTGATGCCCAGGCAGGCGGCGGCCTCAACATATTCCTTGTGACGTTCAACCAGCGCCGAACCCCGCACCGTTCGCGCGTAATAGGCCCATTGCGCGACAACCAGGGCCAGGATGATCTTATCAACCCCCTTGCCCAGGATCGCGATCAGCATCAGGGCAACCAGTGCGGCTGGAAACGAAAGCTGCAGATCGACAATCCGCATGATCACGTTCTCGGTTCTGCCCCCGGCATAGGCCGCAAGCAAACCAACGGCCATGCCAATCAACAGAGCGATGAAACCAGAGGTGACACCGACCGATAGCGAGATGCGCAGCCCGTAGAGAATACCGGAATAAAGATCGCGGCCCGCGCCATCCGAGCCCAACCACATCGTATATCCCGCGAACGCCTCTGACCCGGGGGCAAGACGGCCATCCAGCACATCAACCTGCGCCAGATCATAAGGGTTCTGCGGTGTGATCCAGGGCGCGATCACCGCCAACAGGATGATGATCATTAAGACAACAAACGCAATGGTCGCTGTCTTGCTGTCCCGAAATTCGGAAACAAATCTCTGGAACGGCGTTTCGGCATCGACCGGAGCGGCTGGTTCCGCTGGCAGGGCATCCTGCGTCGTATCACTCATGAGCCTTGATCCTGAAGTCGAACCCGCGGGTCGAGAATGGAATAGATGATGTCAACGATCAGATTGATCACGACAAAGAAGAGCACGATGATCATCAGATAGGCGACAACGATAGGCCGATCGAGCTGCAGGATCGCGTCAATCAGAAGCTTGCCCATGCCGGGCCAGGCAAAGATCGATTCCGTCACGACCGAGAACGCAACCAGACTGCCAAATTCCAGCCCCATCACAGTCACGACCGGGATCATGATGTTTTTCATCACATGGACCAGAATAATCCGGCGGGTCGATACGCCCTTGGCCCGGGCGAACTTCACATAATCCTGACCCATCGCTTCGCGCACCCCGGATCGCGTCAATCGAATGGCCAGTGAGATCTTAAGAAGCGCCAGGTTGAGGGCCGGCAAAATAATGTGGGAGAGACCGTCAAGCGTAAAAAGACTGGACTCAATCCCCAGGAATATAGCCGTGTCACCCCGTCCGGTCGATGGCAACCAGCCCAGGATGACGGCAAAAAACATGATGAACATCAGACCAACCCAGAAGGTCGGCAGCGAAAATCCCAAAATTGAACCGGCCATGATTCCTTTGGAGATGCGCCGTTCCGGATAGAGTCCGGAATAAAGCCCAAGCGGGATGCCAAGAATGATCGCCAGCGCCAGCGCGGTGAACGCCAGTTCAAGTGTTGCAGGCATATGGTGCAGAATGAGCTGAAGGGCGGGCTGGCCGAAAATGAACGAGTTGCCCAGGTCCCCCTGCCGCGCCCCATCCAGGAACCTTATATATTGTTCGTGGATCGGCAGGTTGAGGCCAAGACGCTCGATAGCGGCCTGAATTTCTGCCTGATCCGCGTCCGGGCTGACCAGCATATAGACCGGATCGCCAACCACGTTGACGCCAAAAAAGACGATCACCGACATCACAAAGACAACCAGGATCGCCTGCATCAGGCGGCGAATTACGAAGACCGACATACGCGGATTTACCCCGTCTCAAATACCCCTAAGGGTGAATTGAAGAAAAAAACCGGGGAACTTTTTCAAGCTCCCCGGCTATTGGCCTTATTCTTTCACGACACCGATGGCGAGTGTGTACTCGTCGGTGCGTGCGATATAACGCAGGCCCTTCTTCGCAGCCCAGGTGTTCACCTGGAAGTGGGTCGGGATAATCGCGACATTTTCAATCGCCATTTCCGTTGCCTTGGCCAAAAGGTCCTGACGCTTCGCATCGTCAACTGTCCGCAAAGCTTCTTCGATGGTTGCATCGATTTGAGCGTCGGAGTGACGGCCACGGTTTGAAGAGCCAAAACCCTTGTCCGGGTTATGCGTGTGGATCAGCGACTTCAACGGCGAGGACGCTTCACCAGAACCGGCACCCCATCCAACCAGGATGAAGCTGAATTCAGGCTGACCGCCTTCACCACCCTTGGACGCGCGGGAGAAGTAAACCGAACGCGGCATTGTCTCAACAGCGGTCTTAATGCCGATGCGGGTCAGCATCTGACCGATTGCTTCAGCAATTTTCGCGTCGTTGATATAGCGGTCATTCGGGCCGTGAATGGTCATCTCAAACCCGTCGCCATAGCCGGCTTCCGCCAACAGGGCTTTCGCACCATTCGGGTCATATTCGACCGGCTGTAGGTTTGGTGAAACACCGAAGAATCCTTCAGGCAGCAACTGACCAGCCTTGATAGCAACATTTTCCATCACACGCTCAACGATCGCATCACGGTTGATTGCCATGGAAATTGCCTTGCGAACCCGAACATCCAGCAGCGGGTTCTTGATCGGACCACCACCGATAGCACGAACATGCGGGCTGTCCTCACGGAACTGGTCCAGATGCAGATAAATCACACGGTTGGAAACACCCTGGGAGAGCTGCAACTCGTCATTGGAAGAAAGGGTCTGGATATCCGTTGTCGGGACACCGGCAATCATGTCGACATCACCAGCCAGAAGAGCCGCCACACGGGACGGACCGGATTTGATCGGACGCATTTCAACCTCGGACCAGACCGGCTTGTCACCCCAATACCCGTCGTTGCGGGTAAAGCTGATGGACTCACCGGGCTTGTAGGATCCGAACAGAAACGGGCCTGTCCCGATCGCGGCCTTACCGGTGTTAAAGTCCTCGGTGGTTGCACCACACCCGACGGAGTCGGAAACAATCGGAATGGTCGAGACATCATTCCCCATCAACGGATACGGCTCTTCAGTTTTGAAGTGGACCGTCATGTCGTCGATCTTCACAACCGTCTTGCCCTTGGTATAGGTGCCAAAACTGGAGGGTGAATTTGGAACATTCGGCGCGCGGTCGAATGTGCAAACCACATCATCGGCGGTGAAGTCGGAACCGTCATGGAATTTTACGCCTTCGCGCAGTTTGAATTCCCAGGTCAGGTCATCAATCGGCTTCCAGGAAACGGCGAGGCCGGGTTTCAACCGCTGTTTTTCGTCCTGGTTGATCAGGCGGTCGAAGATGTGCCGAGAGACCGCGTTGTTCGGTCCCAGATTGTGGAAATGCGGATCCATCGCTGTTGGCTCTGACGCCAAGCCAATGGTCAGTTTTTCCGCGTGGGCAACCGGTACCGCTGCCAAAACAGCAACAGCCGCCGCCCCGAAGAGTGCGTTTTTGAGTGTCATACCCTGCTCCATTCAAAAGCCCCCTTGTTCGGGGGTTGTTGTGTGGTCTTCGACAGATTTGCCGAACCGAGCAACAAGTGTAGAGGGCAATTCTGTGAGAATGCAAACTTATTTGCATAGATTGAAGCAGCGTCCGACCTGCGTCGTTTTCTGCCTCGACGAAGCGGTTTGGTTTGCTCTACCCTGCCTTTACACGACTAATACGAATGGTATCAGGATCTTCAGCCCGTTACGGAACCCGGATATGCCAGAAAAATCAGCCGCGGAAATACTCTCGCGCCTCATCGCCTTTGATACGACAAGCCACAAATCCAACCTAGATCTCCTCGACTGGGTTGAGGAATATCTGACCGGTTACGGCATCAAAAGCGAACGGGTGTACGACCCGACCGGGATGAAGGCGAACCTTGTCGCAACAATCGGAAATCGCTCAACACCTGGCTTTGTCCTGTCAGGGCATACTGATGTCGTCCCGGTTGAAGGTCAGGATTGGTCGCTGCCGCCCTTTGAGGGATTGGTCCGTGAAGGCAGGGTATTGGGACGCGGCGCGTCTGACATGAAAGGCTTCCTCGCCTGTTCCCTGGCCGCGGTTCCAGACATGGTGGCTTCCCCCCTGAAACGGCCCCTGCATCTCCTGTTTTCCCATGACGAAGAGGTGGGATGTATAGGCGTTCGATCGGCCCTTGAGGTGATGAACAACTGGGACACGAAACCACTGGGCTGTTTCGTCGGGGAACCGACCAGCATGCAGGTGATCATCGGTCATAAGGCGAAGCGGTCCATGCGGGCGATTGTTCGAGGGCGTGCGGGTCATTCCTCCCTGGCACCAGAGGCCGTCAACGCTGCCGAATATGCAGCCCGCCTTGCCGTCTTTATATCTGATATCGGGCGACGTTTGCGGGATAGCGGCCCCAGAGACGCTCTCTACGACATCCCCCATACAACAGCCCATGTGGGGGTTCTAACCGGCGGGACGCAGTTGAACATTGTGCCGGAGAGCGCCCATCTGGATTTCGAGTTTCGCGCCATTGCCGAAGATGACCCGGACGCGTTGTTGGACGAAGTCATTGACTATGCCCGCACTGTGCTGGAACCGGATATGCAGTCAGTGGTCGCGTCATGCGGCATCGATTTTGAGCAGATTTCCATGATCCCGGGTCTTACCACCGACGCCGATGCAGAGATCGTCACGCTTGCCAAACATCTCAGCAACCGAAACAGCCATCAGAAAGTGGCTTTTGGTACGGAAAGCGGGTTGATCGCCGAAATCGGGATACCGACTATTGTGATGGGGCCCGGATCCATTGAGCAGGCGCATAAACCGGACGAGTTTGTCGATATCGATCAACTTGAAAGCTGTTCGGCTTTCCTCTCCGCCCTGATCAACCATTGCCGGGCATAGTCAGGCTTTTGCATCTTCCCAGACCGTGTCCGGGTCCAGCGGGAAACTGGGCCTTGGAACATGCTGAAACGGCCAACGGCTGAGGACCGGGTTGGTCAACCCGCCCGTGTCGATTTCATAAACCTGCTCCGGCGGGAACCAGGGTGCAAACCCGGCGCGGAAATGGCCGCGGGATTTGACGACAACTGTTCTGGCCTTTGCAATATCAAGGCCCAGCATGTGGAAGAAAACGGGGTCGGCGGTCTGCGACCTGTCTGATATCACCACCACTGTAATGCCGCCGATACGCAGCGCAGCTGTTTTCCCCAATTTCAGTTTTCTATCCTTGAACAACCCTCCTTCCCCGGTCACAAATCCATCGCCAAGGGCCAGGACCTCTGCCTCAGCCTGAAAAGGTTCATCCCATTGTTCCCAGGTTTCCGGATTGTCCTTGGCCGCACGGGCCTGATTAAAACGGGCCGTAAACCCAGTGCCGATGCCATGATTATGTGCATCTTCCGCAAGCATCGCATCATAATAGGAGCCATACAGAACGCCATCGGCCCCCGCCGCGTGCAAGGCCGCGAGGAGTGCGGTGGTTCGACCGCTGCCACCGCCGCCGGGATTATCCCCGGCCTCTGAAAAGATAATCGGGTCGCGATCCGCTTGCAGGGCCAATTCGACACCCTCATCAATCGATTTCAGCACTCTCTGAAACCGTTCTCTCTCCCGCCAGGCTTTTTGCGCAATTTCGTCTGCCAGGGCAACGGCTGCGGTGCGGTCTTTTCGCGCGGTCACAATGATGGAGAGCCCATTATCGGGCGTATCGGAAAATATGAAGTTCCCAAAAACAGAAACATTCAGGATAGCCCCGCTCATCTCCGCCTGTCGGCGCTGTCCATAATCGATCAGATCGGCATAGGGTCCTGCCGCGGTAAGCAAGGTTACAGAGGCGGGCGCAATCGGCGGCTTGACCATAACCATTTGCGGGCGCGTCCCGCTGGCCAGACAACGCCTAAGGGTAAAGGCCGCCTCTTCCCCGCGCTCGATCATATCCACATGGGGATTGGTTCGATACCCGACGATCAGGTCCGCATCCTCAACCATGCCCGGCGAAATGTTACCGTGCAGGTCCAAAGTGACAAAGATCAGGGGTGTTGGACCAACCGCCTCTCTTACCCGGCGCACCAGTTCTCCGTCTGGATCGTGCAGGTGCTCTGCAACCATAGCCCCGTGATTGCACAAGTAGACTGCGTCGAGGGGACCGGCACTGTTCAAAGAGTCGATGATATTCTCGGCTACTTCTTCAAAAACGGCTTCCCGCACGGGTCCTGACGGATGGCTGGCTGCGAGGAGGCAGGGTACCGGCTGCCATGGCCCGGTTGCGTCCATTGCTTTGACGAAGCTGCCAAACTCCTGCGCTATGGCAGAGGTTTCTGCACGCGCTTCTGCCAACAGAGCCTGGCCTTGTTCCCAGACGAAACCAGAGAACTCCTCTCGCTCCGCGGGCTTGGCAAATCGATTGGATTCTAGGATCATTCCGGCCAGTGCAATCCGTGGGGCCATTTCAAAAACTCCGGTCATTTTTCTGTTTACGCGCGAGGTGAGTCTCATGTCGACAATCGAAATTCCAAACGATTACCGGGTGCAGCTGACACCGCCTGACATTTCAGGATACAAAAACAGCAACACCGGGATCGACTATATCTGGACCTTCGACTCCGGTCGAGATGGTCCGCATGCCTGTATCTCCGCCGTAGTGCATGGCAACGAGCTTTGCGGCGCCATCGCCCTGGACTGGCTGCTCTCCACAGAGTTTCGCCCCAATGCAGGCAAGGTCAGCTTTGGCTTTATGAACATTGCGGCCTATGAGGCTTTTGATCCCGAAAACCCCAATGCGTCACGCTGGGATGAAGAGGATTTTAACCGCGTCTGGGCAGAGGCTGTATTGGATGGTGACCGAGATTCGTCCGAACTGCGCCGGGCCAGAACCGTCCGCCCCTTCATGGATACCGTTGATTACCTGCTGGATATCCATTCCATGCAGCATCCGGCCCCTGCCCTGATGATGAGCGGGCGACACAGGAAAGGCCGGGATCTGGCCGCCATGATTGGCTTGCCGGAACGCGTTGTTGCCGATCAGGGCCATGCAGCCGGGAAACGCATGCGCGACTATGCGGGCTTTGACGATCCCGCCTCAAACAAGGCAGCAGTCCTGATCGAATGCGGTCAGCATTGGGAAGCCGACACCGTCCCGCTTGCGAAGCTTGCCTCTGCCCGTTTTCTGACGGGACTGGGCGTTGCGAATGGAAGCCTCC
This sequence comes from Alphaproteobacteria bacterium, assembly GCA_963691885.1. GTDB lineage: Bacteria > Pseudomonadota > Alphaproteobacteria > UBA8366 > Aestuariispiraceae. Next base: position 2,276,475 of record OY829843.1, on the reverse strand, counting down.
TCGAGGGGCTGGGCGAGCCGGTTGAACAGAGTTTTTACCGTGTAACAGAGGCGGTAACGATTGAAACCGATTCCTTCGAGTTCGCCGAACCCTTCACAGGGGGGGAGATCCTGCCAAAGGCCGGCACCCTGATTGGCACCGATGGCGATAAGCCCGTCACCTCACCCTATGACAATTGCATGCTGGTCATGCCAACGAAACGAAAGTGGAAGGGGCAGACAGCGGTTCGTCTGGCCATTGCCGACGACTGACCCGATCCCGGGCCAAGTCACATTCTAAAAGGGGGACCCGGGGAAACCGGTAAGATCCCATGAACACACGAATTGCCGTGGTATGCCTTGCCTTTGGCCAGACCATCGTCTGGGCGGGTCTCTACTATCTTTTCCCGGCCCTTCTGCTGCGCTGGGAAGAGGGCGGTGACTGGTCAAAGACACTACTGACCGCCTCCTTCGCGGGCGCGCTTGTCATGTCAGGTGTTTTTGCGCCGCTCGCTGGTCGGATCATCGACCGGGGCTATGGCGCGCAGTTGATGAGCATCGCGACAATCGTGGGCGCTGCGTTTCTGGCGCTGCTACCGCTGGCAAACTCGATATGGGTCTTCGCAGGGATTTGGCTGGTTATCGGGGTTGTGATGGCCTGCAATCTCTATGAGCCTTGTTTTGCCTTGATCACACGAACAAGGGGGCGAGAGGCCCGTCGCGCAATTACCATTGTCACGCTGGTTGCCGGTCTGGCAGGGACAGTCTCTTTTCCGATTAACCACGCCATTGCGGAGGCTTTTGGATGGGAAGCGGCGGTCCTGACCTTCGCCGGTCTGGTTGCCTGTCTTGGCGCGCCACTTCTCTGGATTGGTGGCCAGCATCTCGAAAAAGAATACAGGGCCGTCGCCCTCACCGCAGGTGAACCGCACCATCTGCAAGGTTCCAAAAAAACGATGGAGACCCTCTCCATATTGGTACGCCAGCCTGTCTTTTTGTTCCTCGCCGGTTCATTCTCGTTGCTCTGGCTGAACCACTCCATGGTGGTCAGTCATATTCTGCCAATTATTGAGGATCGCGAGATACACAAGGATGTTGCCGTTTTCGCCGCCTCAATGATTGGTCCGATGCAGGTTGCGGGACGTTTGGCCATGATGGCGGCAGAGAAACATGTCTCCGCCTTCACCATCACCAGCGCCGGGTTTGTCGGCACTTTCGCAGCGGCCATTTGTCTGTACTTCTCCGATTTATCCCCCGCCCTGCTGGTCCCTTTCGTCATCCTGCACGGCAGCTGTTATGGGGTGATGAGCATCATGCGCCCGGTCTCAACCCGGGAAATCCTGGGTGAAAAGGACTTTGGCGCCATCAGCGGTGCCGTCGCGCTGCCGGTTCAAATCACCTCCGCCCTCGCCCCGTTCGTCGGCTCCCTGCTCTGGTTTATCGGCGGCTACGACCTGGCCATCCTCGTCATTCTGGGGGTTGGCATTCTGGGATTTACAAGTTTTCGGTTATCTCTGCGCCTCAACGGCCCAACCTAGGCACACCTTAACGCGGCACCAGGGTTACCGTGATGCCTGCCTCTTTCAGCATTGTAAAGGATACCTGGAAACTGTGATCAAGGGCACCGTCGGCCTTCGGGATAGATGGACAGATGATATGGGTGATGCCCGATTGAATGATGGCCCGCCCACAATCTGCACAGGGAAAGCGGTTCACCAACAGTGTACATCCGGCAACACTCGTTCCGGCGCGCACCGCGTTATAAAGCGCATTCCGCTCCGCATGTTCAAACCAGAAAAATTTTTCCCCGCTTTTGCGGTCAAACCTTGCCTCATCGCCATCTTTGACCCCGCGCGGCAGACCGTTATAACCGGTCGCCCGGATCTCATGCGCCGGCCCCACAATGACACAGCCGACATGGAAATCCCGATCCTCTGACCAGGCGGCGATATGATCACAAAGCCCCAGGAAACGGCGAACCCATTTTTCATCCATCGTTCCAGCCACTATTCCGACCCTCGCCATTCAGCGACAGCGGCCGGGTCCTGGATCGGTGGATCCCCTTTCTTCCAACCGTCGGGACAATCGATTTCACCATCCTGCCGCCGAAAGGCGTCCTCATTCAGGGCTATGAAGGGCTGTTCCAACATCGGCACTTCATCATCGTAATGAATGGCATCAACGGGACAGATGCTCTCACACATGCCGCACTCAATACACTCGACAGGGTGGATATAGAACATCCGTTCCCCTTCATAGATACAATCGACAGGGCAGCTCGTTGTACAGATCCCGTCTTTCACATCAATGCAGGCGCTGGTAATGACAAGGGTCACCGCAACACACTCATTTCACCGCCCTTTCCAGACCGGTTTACGCTTCTCACGAAAGGCCCGAACGCCTTCCTCTGAATCCTCAGACACCAAGGCTGCAACCAGCGCATCCGACCGCATCCGATAGGCGTCCTGCGGCAAAAGATGGGCTGTTTCCCGCACTGTCGCTTTAATAGCCCGCAGGGAAAGCGGCGCGCAGGACAGGAGATCTTCAACCCATTGATCGGTTTCCGTATCCAATTGATCCAGCGGGACAACCGCATTGACCAAGCCGTAACGCACCATCTCGTCCGCTGGCATCATACGCCCCGTCATCATCATCGCGTTCGCTACATTTCGAGGGATAAGGCGGGGCAAAAGGCTCATCCCGCCATCAAGGGGCAGTCGTCCGACCTTTGCTTCGGGCAGCGCGAAGCGGGCCGTCTCCGCCGCTATGACGATATCGCAACCAAGGACAAGCTCCAGCCCGCCCCCCAGCGCCAAGCCGTTGACCCGCGCGATCACGGGCGTCGTCAGTGTCGGTCGTAACGACATTCCCCGCATCGGGTAATTTGCCCAATACTCCAGACCCGTCTGACCGTTGTCTTCCTTCAGATCCGCGCCGGCACAGAATGCCTTTTCCCCGGCACCGGTCAATACCACAACCCGTATCTCAGGGTTCTGTTCCACCTCATCAAGAATGCCCTCAAGACGGCGGCGAGCCGCGCTATCGAGCGCGTTCATCCTGTCCTGACGATCTATCGTGATACGGCCAACGGGACCGGAGACCTCAAAATCGACACTCATGAAGCGATTTTCTGAACAATCGGCAGGCCGAGTTCCTGCAGAACCTCGTCCGTATGCTCACCCAGGCGCGGCGGCGCGTGCCGGACGTCTAGCGGGGCGTCACTCAAATGAACGGGCGACCCGGTCAAGGTAATATCGCCCAGAACCGGATGGTCAATCCGCGTCAACATGTTGTTGATCTCGGTCTGCGGGTCATCCAGCGCCTCGCCCAAAGAGCGCACGGGGGCACAAAGCAGATCCTGGGCCTCTAAACGGTTCAACCAATACTCATTTGTGTTTTTGGCGATCGCCTGTTTGAACGTATCCTGCAGGAAGGATTTATTGGCCCTTTGGGACGGCAGGTCGGGATAGAGGGGGGAGAGGTCCTCAATCTCCAGGGCGATGCATATGTCCTGCAACGGGTTGGCCTTGAATGCGCCAACAATGACAATTGCCCCGTCTGTTGTTTCAAAGACGCCGGTCAGGGGCATGGCGGCCCAGTTCAACACCTCTTTATGATGGGACCATTGGGCGGCCTCCTGCATCTGCATGGCAATCATGCTGTCATAGAGGGAGACCTCAACCTTTTGGCCACGCCCGGTTTTTTCCCGCATCAGAAGGGCTGCCATGATGCCCTGTACCAAATGCATGCCGGCCGAATAATCACACAGCGTCGTTGGATAGATCGACATCGGGATCGACGGGTCCTGTGTCTTTTCCATGACGCCCGACATGGCCTGGGCCAGAACATCCTGCCCGCCCTTATGGGCATAAGGCCCGGTGGATCCAAACCCGGTGCCGGATGCGCATATGATCCGCGGGTTCCGTTTGGAAAGCGCCTCATACCCGAAACCCAGACGGTCCATCACACCAGCGCGGAAATTATCGACAACAACATCGGCCGTCTCAATCAGCTTCATCGCCGCCTCAAGACCGTCACCGGTCTTGGTGTCAAACACGACCGATCGCTTGTTTCGATTGAGGGAAGCGAAGACCGCGTTATTCATCGCCTCCTCCGTCCGCACGCCGAAAAAGTTCCGGGTCAAGTCCCCTGATCCCGGGCGTTCAATCTTGATCACATCGGCACCGAAATCACCCAACATCTGGGTCGCACAGGGGCCCAGCATCACTTGTGTGAAATCGACGACGCGGACGCCGCTGAGCGGCATAACTGCCTCAGACATTTCCATGATCCCTGTATTTTATTCTCGTTATTCAGCCGCCAGGACGGGGTCCAGGTTCGCGTTGGGCGAGGGTTGATCCCCTGGATCCGCACCCTGGGCACGCATCCTCTTTTGGATCTGCTGATAGTCAACGTCGCGCAGGGCGAGATCCCCTTCAACCGCAAGCCCGGCGGCAATGCCCGACGCCTCACCCTGTGCCATACAGGGCGGAATTTCGCGGGACAATTTCTGGGCATCGCTGTCCACGGAATAATGCCGACCGGCGACGATCAGATTGTCGATCCCTTTTGGCAGCAAAGCCCGATAGGGGGTGTAATAGTCGCGGCCCCGACAAACCGTGTCCTTGAAATAGCGCCGCGACTTCACATCATCCTTGGTCACCACATATTCACCCTGCAACAGGCGGGTCTGGCGGATGCCCATTTGTTCGGCGGCGCCCAGCATTTTGGCATTCTCAAAACCGACGACATTCTTGCGCGCGAAATCCAGCAGGTTCATCATCCGCTGGCGACCCTCATATTCCGAGGCCACCATATCCTCAACCGACAGGCCGTCATAACCTGGCATATGAGGGCAGTTGCACCAGACAATGCCCGGCAAGGGCGTCTTCAACCACCACATCCCCCAGGCCCCGCCGATCACGCGGCGCGCCTCCCGGTCGATCCGTTTGTATTCTTCCGGGTTTTCATACTCAAAGGCCTCGGCGCGATCCGTATCCACATCGGCCAGGCGAAACACCGTTGTCACGATATATTGGCCGGTCGTGTATTCGGCACCGGCGGAGACACCAACATCCAGATCGCCCGTCGCATCGACCACAATCTTTGCGCGGATCGCCTGCAGCCCCAATTTGGTCTGCGCGATGACACCGGTGATTTTCCCGCCTTCCATCAGCACGCTTGAGAACCAGGAATGGGTCCGCAAATTCACACCGGAGTCCCGAACCATATCCAGGCTGACCCGCTTCCAGCCATCAGGATCGAAGGCGACCGCATGGATAATCGGTTGGGGCATCATGGCTTTATGAAAGTCAATGCATCCCCAGCGGGACCATTTCTGCCACATCTCCCAATTGGTCTGACAATCCTCAGCGGGTGGATAGACCGCTGCTTCCTGTCTTTCCAACCGCTCAACAAATTCGCTGACAATGCCCGTGGTGACGATCTCATTCCCCTCATTCACCATATCATCCAGGACAAGGACCATGCCGCCGGAGGCCATACCGCCCAAATGGTGATACCGCTCCAGCAGGGTGACCGAACATCCGTTGCGCGCTGCAGAGACGGCCGCCGCATGCCCGGCCGGCCCTGCGCCGACAACAACCACATCGCAATCGGCTACAACCGGAACCTGACTTCCTTCGACCGAGACCGTGGTCGTATGGTGTTCTGACATTTTATCCTCCTAAAAATCCAGGTGCAGATATCCGGACAAGGCGTGGTTTCTACCAGCGCACGGTCAGTTTTTCTGCCAGGGCGACAGCGGCAAACAGCAGCACTGACAATCCCGATGAAACGAAAATTGTTGCGTAGAGCAGGGGTGAGCGAAAATTAAAGGTACTGTCGATGATCAAGGCCCCCAGCCCGACATCGGCCCCGATCCATTCACCCACAATGGCACCAATCACACAGGTTGTGGCGGCAATCCTGAGTGCCGAAAACAGATAGGGGAGTGACGCGGGCAGCCGGATTTTCCAGAAGATCTCGGACTTTGACGCTGACAAGATCCGCATCAGTTCAAGGGTCTGCGGGCTCACCGCCTGCAGGCCACGCACCATATTCACCAAAGTCGGGAAAAAACAGATCAGCGCCGCAATGACAATCTTGGCCGTCATCCCCGCCCCAAAGATCAAGACCAGGATTGGCGCAATTGCGAGGATCGGGATCGTGTTGATGAAAACCGCAATCGGGAAGAACGCCGTTTCGATCATCCGACTGTGCACAAAGGCAATCGCAATCAGGATGGCCAGCACATTGCCAACCACAAATCCCAGGATTGACTCAATGAATGTCGGCCAGAAATTCCGCAGCAGCAGCGCGTGTTCTTCATAGAAAACAAGCCCAATGTCGCTGGGGGCCGGGGCGATATAGATCGGCACACCAAACGCGCGAACCCCCAATTGCCAAATCGCGATCAAGGCTAAAGCGGTACAAACAGGAATACCCACGCTTTTTGCACGCGCCAGAAAATCGGGGGAAAAGGTCAACCCCTTCGGCGCATAAGCCTTACCTCCAAGGGCCTGCGTATCGGACATCAGCATTCCTCCAGAAGCGCGCGCAAGCGGGAACAGTACTGATTGAATTCCGGCGTATCGCGCATCGCGATATCGCGGTCTCGCGGCAGGTCAATGGGCAGGACCTGCTTCACCCGCCCCGGATTGGCTTGCAACATAAGAACCTTCTGACCCAGAAAGACAGCCTCCGGTATAGAATGGGTCACAAAGAGAATGGTTGTCCCGGTTTCCTGCCAGATCTGCAAAAGCTGAAGGTTCAGACGGTCCCGGGTCATTTCATCCAGCGCGCCGAAAGGTTCATCCATCAACAGAAGTTTCGGCTGACAAACCAGCGCCCGGGCAATTGCCACACGCTGCCGCATGCCGCCGGATAATTCATGGGGAAGCGCATCCTCCCGCCCTTCAAGCCCGACGAGCTTAAGGAGTTCACGCGGCGACTTATCAGCAAATGTGACGGACACGCCCCGTTTTCGACCAACCTCAAGGGGCAGTTCGACATTTTGCAAGGCCGTCCGCCACGGCAGCAAGGTCGCCTCCTGAAAGACGAAGGCGAATTCCCGAGCAAGGCGGGCTTCCTCAGTGGTCTTATCCAGAATGATGACATCACCGGAGGCAGGCGGAATCAAATCCGAGACCAAGCGCAACATCGTTGATTTGCCGCAACCGGACGGGCCCAGAATTGTCCAGAAATCGCCCGCCTCTATATCAAGTGATATCCCGTCAAGGGCTGTGAAATCCCCGAACCGGACGGAGGCATCACGCAGGGAGGCGGCGGGGACCGATATCCCCACCGCGGCGTGTTCCACACGCCTATCCGCCGCGTTTCTGGAGATCTCGTTCACCAGGATCAACCCAGTTTCGGACGGGCATCAGCAGTCGCGTTCAGGATATCGAGTGTCATGATATCCTCAAGCTTCGGTGCCGCGCTCTTGAACTGCCCCAGCTGATCATAGGTATCAATTTGCGCCTGCCAGTTTTCGGTCGCCATAACACCCCAGCCACCGGCAACCGTCTTTTCGTTGAAGGAATAGCCAAGTACCAGGTCAACGGCCTTCATCTCGCTATCGCGATCCAGGTTCGGATAGCGTTCAACCAGCGCGTCGACGCCGCCCTCAGGGTTTCCATGCACCCATCCCCAACCGCGCGAGATCGCCCGGATTGCGCCGGCGATCTTGTCACCATGTTCCGCCAGCATCTCATCGGTTGTGTAATAGGGGTTGGCGTAAAGTTGAATGCCGCTGTCCCACAGGGTCATATCGACACGGCCTTCGCCAAGAACCGAAAGGGCCCCGACATTTGTTTTCCAACCCGTGGCAACATCGACCTGCCCGGTCAGCAGTGGTCCCATATCGCCCCCCATGACGGAGACCTCAACCTGGTCCTCGGAAATACCGTTCTTTGCCAATAGCGCTCTCAACAGAATGCGGGCTGTCCCCTGGGTGGCGACCTTTTTGCCGATCAGATCCTGCGGTGTCCGGACATTGCCTTTATCGGCCAATGAGAAATAGGTGAACGGATGCTGCTGATAGCCGGCCGCCACGCATTTGATCGGAATGCCAGCCGAACGCGCCAGCATCAGCGAAGGGCTGGACGAAATCGACCCGAAGTTATTCGCGCCCGACGCGACAGAGGCAACGCCGTCAATATTCGGCCCGCCCGGGACAATTTCCAGCGCCAGACCTTCTTCAGCGAAATAGCCGAGTTTGTCAGCGGCAACCTCGCCCATAATGCCGTTGGAGGCGAGCCAGCCCAGCTGAAGGCGGATTGTAAATGTATCGGCCTTGGCCGGCGCGACCGTCAAAAACGTGCCGGTAGCAGCCAGGCCTGCTGCAGCCCCCATGCCCTGAAGAAACTGACGGCGGTCCATTTCTGGAATTGTTTTGGTCATAATACCCTGTCCCCAAAAGTGTTTCGAAAATCTCAAATGATCCATCGCTCAGGCTATTGCCTTGAACGCGGTGCAGATAGCATCAATAATTACCCACCATGGTGCATTTTTCGCACCACCCTACTTTTTGAGATTTGGCACATTTTGGACAGACATTTGAGGCATCTATGCACAGCAATTTCCTGAAGTATTTCGATGAGGTCGCCCGACAGGGATCGATCAGAAAAGCAGCCACACATTTGAACGTGTCATCCACATCCGTTAACCGGAAAATCATCAGCACGGAAAAAAGCCTTGGCGTCCAACTGTTTAACAGAACCTCCGAAGGAGTGACGCTCACCCATGCCGGTTCGGTGGTTTTGGATCATTGCCGACAAACTCTGTTTGATTATGACCGCGTTCAGGTTCTGGTCGATCAGATTCGTGATATGCGTTCGGGACATGTAACAGTCATGGCACTGGATTCCGTTGCGGTCGGAATCCTGCCAGACGCGCTGTACCGCTTCTCTTCTACCTATCCCGAAATTACGTGCTCCGTTGTGACGGCACAGCCCGATGAAATTATGGCCGCCGTCGGAAACGGCGAGGCGGATATCGGATTATCCTTCTGTTTGGATCCCCATCCGTCGGTGCGAATTCTGGCGGAGAAGTCGTCACCGATTGGCGCAGTCCTTCCCGCAAATCACCCGCTTGCCCAGCGAGGAAAACTTGATCTGCAGGATCTGGAAGGCCACCACCTGATCCGATCGATTGATGCCAGAAGCGGGCAGTCCATCATTGATCAAACACTGACAGATCTTACCGCCCGCCTCGACGCCCGAACCTTTACAAATTCCCTTCCACTGGCAAGGCGCCTGATCCTTCGCGGAAGTGGCATTGGCCTTTATACAAAACTGGGGTTCTTGCAGGAAATTGACGATGGACAACTGGAATTTGTACCGATTGATCTGGATTCTCTCGGGAGTCTAAAATTAGGCTTGTTAGTATCATCGAAGGTCAATATTGCCCCCATTACACATCTGTTATGTAACGAACTTTCCAAATCACTGAAGACGGTTCGCCTGGATTCATGATCTTGTGATCTCTCGTGTGAAAGACCCCATTCGGGAATAGAATGACGAACAAAAGAAGTTCCGGCGCGATTTGGGCGACTCTGCGTCAGCCCAATTACCATCGCTATATCCTTGGAAACGGCGCATCCCTGATCGGGACCTGGATGCAACGGATCGCCGTTGCCTGGTTAACCTGGGAGCTGACGGAATCGCCGACCTGGCTTGGCATCATCGCCATGGCGGACTTCTTTCCGGTTGTCATCATGGGGCCGCTTGGCGGTGTTCTTGCCGACCGATACAGCAGAATTGCGGTCATGATCTGGTCTCAGGTCATCGCAGCCGCCTGTGCGCTCTCCATGTTTGGACTGGCAGTCTGGGGTGTTCTGAACGAATGGCATTTGGCCGCCTTTACATTTCTGGCAGGCATGGCGCTTGGACTAAATCAGGCCTCAAGGCTGGCCCTGGCACCCAGCCTTGTCCCGCGCGAGTTGCTGACGACCGCCATAGCCATCAATTCCATGGTATTCAACGGGGCGCGGTTTGTCGGCCCGATGATCTCAACCGCCATCATCAGCCTCTGGACGATTGAGGCCTCCTTCCTGATCAATGCGCTTTCCTACACCGCCCTGATCATCTCTCTTCTCTCCCTCAGAATTGAGCGACGATCCAAACGAGGGACCGGCCCTGGCGCCTCTTCCATCCTGGAAGATTTTCAAGAAGGGTTTTCCTTCATCATAACGAACAGGCCCATCCGCCTGATTATGATCGTTATGACGATGGCGGCCCTGTGCCTCCGCCCGGTGGTTGACCTGATGCCCGGACTGACCTCGGACGTATTTGGCAAGGGTGCTGACGAATTTGCCATTCTGACCGCCAGCTTTGGAATAGGTGCGGTTTTGGGCGGGTTCTGGATGGCACGGCGCGGTGACATAGAGCAGCTCGCCCTGCTTGCGCTTTTGGGTGTCGCCGGATCCGGTATTGCGGGATTGGGTCTTGTCGCCACGCAATCCTACTATTTTGCTTTGCCGGTCACACTACTCGCCGGGTTCTCGATGGTCGTCTCCGGCATCGGGATGCAATCCAGTCTGCAGGTCATTTCACCCGGCGCAATGCGAGGACGCGTGCTCAGCCTCTATGGCATCATCCATATTGGCGGTGCCGGACTGGGGGCCTTCATCCTGGGTTTGATTGCAGAGGCGACGGGTCTGCGATCACCGATTGCCATTGCCGCCGTTTTGGGTCTCTGCATCTGGTTATGGGTCTGGCAACGACGCCAAAGTATCGATATGGCGCTAAAATCCAACCAGGATCCCGGCTAGTGCCAGCGTAAACCAAAAAACAAAGGCGCCGTCAGTATTCGTTGATATCAGCCGTGTTCTTGCGACGCTTTTGAAATATCACGCGTATAAATCCGATCGACACAACAGATAAAACGGCAAAGTAAATCATGATGTCGTGCCATGTTTCAAAGAACACGACATCACCAAACCACAACTGGTTCTGAACCAGGATCAATCCACCAACCAGAAACGCTGCAATTCCGATCGGGAGCAGAAAGAACGTCGCCAGGACAATATCAATTATGATCAGACCAAACCCAAGGATCAGCCAGACCTTCAATTGAAAAACCCAATAGGTGAAGTCGATCGACAGATCCATCAGTTGTTCCCTTTGAATTGCGCCAACAAGGTTTCCAGTGATCCAATTGCGCCGGTCACATCCGTCGGGACGATTATGGTTTTGGCACTGGGGCTGCTTGCTACGGCGCCCAGCGCATCGACCTGGCGTTTCAGAATCTCGAAGTTAATCGCCGGTTGTCCATCTTCGGCGATGGCCGCTGCCACAAGCCGGGTCTGTTCGGCGTTTGCCTTGGCCTCAACCTCGATGGCATAGGCCTGCGCCTCCGCGGTGATGCGAACCGCTTCAGCCTCTTTCTGGGCTTCGAACAGTTTTGCCTCCGCCGCCAGTTCCACCGATCGCTTTTCCCCTTCGGCCCGGGCAATCGCGGCCCGTCTTTCCCGCTCTGCATTCAACTGTTGCCGCTGGGCGGATTTGGTTTCTTCATCGACGATGATATCTGTGATCTCGGTTCTGGTAATCTCAATCCCCCAGAGGGTGGCCGCCTCCTGCAGGTTCGTCGCAATCTCCTGGTTCATCGATTCGCGAGAAGATTGTAGCTCATCCAGTTCCAGCTTACCCGCTGCGGAGCGTACGATCGACGTGGCAGCGGTGTGGATCGCGCTGTCGATGTTACGAATGCGATAGACCGATGCCGCCGCATCAACAATGCGATAGAACACAGTTGCTTCCAGGCGCACCTCCACATTGTCCCGGGAAATAACCGAGATCTCAAATTCAGGGAGTTGTCTTTCCAGAATTGAGATCCGATGGGCAACAGCATCCAGGAAGGGCACGATAAAGTTCAGGCCGGCTTTCAGGGTCTGGGTATATTTGCCGAACCGTTCAATCACGAAGACCTGCGACTGAGGGACAACTTTCACCCCTTTGAAGACCAACAGAAGCGCCAGTATGACAATCAGACCGGTTATAATTGCCGACGCCGAAACCAAACCCAAAATATCTTGCAACGCTATATCCTCTTCCAGCATGGAAAATCACTCCAACAAATTCACTGCATACCAAAATCATATAGGTTCGCCAGAACCGGATTTCTATTAAGACCCCTGCTAACGCCATTGATTACAGGCTCTTGAACAGCTGATTGGCAGAAAAGGCCAGTTGGTAGAGCCTGGACATGACAGGCGCGCTTGGCACCGACTGAACCGTTGCAACGGGCATCGGCAATTCTTCCTTCGGCATCCCGCTCAACAGACCCGCCATAGCTTTGCCGAAGATGGTCCCGGTCGTGATCCCCCGCCCGTTGTAACCAATGGCCGTATAAAGACCCTCGTCCAGAACACAGACGCGGGGCAGATGGTCGGGTGTCATCGCAATCTGGCCATGCCAGGCCTCTTCAAATGTAACTTCACCCAATTCCGGAAACAGCCGAGCGATCTGCTTTTTTGCCCATCGGTGGGAAAGACCGCCATCCTTGTCCCCGAGGACCGTTCCCATTGATCCGATAATCAACCGGTCAAACGCATCCCGGCGCAGGGAAAACATGATCTGTCCAGTATCCCACAATCCCTGTCGTTGGGGCAGGATATGGGACCCGCGCCCGTCAAGCGGTGCGGTCGCCAGTTGAAAGTAATTGATCTTGGTAAAGACCGATTTCAGGCCCGGCCACAAATCATCGGTATAGGCATTGGTGCCCAGCACCACATTGTGCGCGCGCAACACACCCCGATCCGTTGCGACATGCCAGACATCACCCCGTCGGTTGAGGGCGGTGACATGCACCCCGGTACTGATCTTAGCACCCGCCCCCCGCGCGGCCCGGGCCAGCCCGCGACAGTAACCCATTGGGTTGATCGTTCCGGCGCGATGGTCCAACAACCCGCCGTGAAAGGCATTTGTCCCGATCAGTTCGGAAACCTCCTCCCGGTTCAGAAGATCAACCGGCTGCTCAAGCCGTCGCCATTCCGCATGTCGGTCCTGCAGATCCTTGAACCCGTCAGGAGCGTGGGCTGCGTGAATCGTGCCCGTCCGCGTCACCTCACAACGGATCTGATGCTTTTCGATCAGGTCAAAGACCAGCTTCGGACCGTTCCCGAATGTCTCCAGAAAACGCGGACCATAGGTTTCACCCAGATGGGCGCGCACCTTTGCGGGCGGGTGCCAGACCCCCGCATTCACCAGTCCCGCATTGCGGCCCGACCCGCCATAGCCCAGATGCCGTGCCTCCAGAACATGGGCGTTGAGCCCGGCTTCTGCCGCATGCAGCGCGGTTGAAAGGCCGGTAAACCCGCCCCCGACAATCGCCAGATCCACCAGATCAGCGCTTTCTTCAAACGCCGCCTGATGATCAGACTCCTCCGCTGACCCATCCCAGAGGGAAATCGCCGCACGTGTTTCAGGCCTCAAGCTCATCTTCCACCACCAACCATTTCGACCCCCCATCCATTGCAGAAGCCAAACCACGTTTCAATATTCGCGGATTTTTCCAGCGCGGTTCAAGGAGCGACCGAGCTGCCGAAATGGGTAGCAACATACGCCAATGTTCAATTTTCCACTCATCTCAGTGGAATTCAGATCAATAATTGATCAAAAATGATCGTTTATGTTTGATTTTTAGCAGAATTGGTCAATTTTATCTGGAACCGTCATAACTGTTGATCACTTATGTGCAGCGAGAGGTGAAATGATCAAACAACAACGTCACAAACGGATCCTGGAAATACTCGAGGCTGAAGGCACCGTCGAGGTTTCCTCCCTAACCACTGTGTTGCCGGAAGTTTCCACGGTAACCCTGCGGCGCGATATTGTGGAGCTTGCCGAGGCAGGCGCGTTGAAACGCACCCATGGCGGCGCCATGCTGCCGGATCGCAAAATGCTGAAAGCGCAGAACGATCAGCGACTGCTTGGGGGGTCGGACGGGGAACTCGATAAACTGGATGCGGTCATTCTGCCCCCGCTGCCGGGTACCGGGGGAAAGACACTGCGTCGGTTCTTCAGGCTGCGCGGCATCCCGATACTGGCGGAAAGCGCGCCGCAAGAAGGCGGATGTTATCTTGGCCCGGACAATTTTCAGGCCTCTTTTGAGCTGGGACAGCTCGCGGCACAAAAAGCCCAAAATACTGAGAACCCCAAAATTTTGATCGTAGGGCAACCCGAACTTGAGAACACCCGTTCGAGGGCTGCCGGATTTTTGGCCGGGTTTGAAGACGTATTTGGAAAGAACTTTGACCGTGCATCGGTCAACGGTCAGGGAACCTACAAATCCTCACTTCGTGTGGTATTGGACGCTTTTGCCTCCGGCGAGGAATTTGACATCGGCTTCGGTGTCAACGACCAATCAGCATTGGCCCTCCTCGAGGCAGCGTCGCGGGGTAGCAAGGAAATTGCCGTTTATGCAACGGGTGGTGAAAATCCCAATTTCGTCGCGAAGGTCGCAGATTCCGGGTGCCTTGAAGCCGTCGCCGCATTCTTTCCCGAGACCGTTGGCGAAGTTGCGGTCAACCTGATTTGCCGGGTGATGGCAGGTCAGCTATTGCCGGTGGAGGAGATCACACCACACGCGATCATCCATTCTGGAAACCTTGGTGAATTCTTTACCCAGGATGAAAACGGCTGGCGTGCCGACCATTCGCTCTATGATCCTGATCTACTCGCATCCTTCACACGCGCGGCTGCGCGCAAACCGAAAATCGGCCTAATCCCTCATTATCCAGGCCATGATTGGTACCGGGCCTTGATTCAGGCCGTTAAGAAACGTGCCGAAAATGTGGGTCTGGACGTCATTGTGACACCTCCACATAAAGGGCTTGCTGAGGAAACAAAACGGCTGCGTCGTGACATCGCCCGCACCGCTTGCAGTACGATCGAGCCTGGCCAGACAGTTATCATTGGCGAAGGCGAAACATGCCTGATGATGGCCGAGGAAATGCGCGCCCATGCATTCAGGCAAAACACCCGATACCAGGGCGTTTCCGTCGTTACCAACTCCATCGACGTGCTTTTCAAGTTGGAAAACACACCTGGTGTAAAGACCATTCTGACCAGCGGTGAATATCAATCCTCGGACAGATGTCTCGTCGGGCCAAGCCTTGGTGCCGTGTTCGAACGTATCCGGGCGGACAAGGCTTTCCTTTCTGTTAGCGGGATATCCGCGCGCTTCGGCCCATCTTCTGTCGATGAGCGCCTCTCCCTCGCTGGGTCCCGGTTCAGTTCAGCAGCGAGACAAACCATCGTCCTTGCCGATCACACAATTGTCGGCACCGACGCAAACCACCGCATCGCCCGTATTGAAGATGTCACGGAAGTAATCACCGACGATGGAACGGTCCCACAGGACCGACAGTCTTTGCGGTCCGCAGGCCTAGTGGTTCGAATTTCGGGAGATCAAGAGGACGGCCATCTGAATTGACCGATCAAACCAGGATTTAGAGTTTTCAAATACTCGACATTGAACCCAAACGATATTCAGTCACAGGAGGAACTTTATGAAAAAGATACTCGCCAGCATCGCTCTTTCCGCAATGGTCGCAACGCCGGCTTTGGCGCAGGACATCACTTTGCAGTTCTGGGATAACCAGCAGACGGAAAGCGGGTTGTCACAGTTTCAGCAGGCAGCCGTTGACCGTTTCATGGAAGAGAACCCCGGCATCAAGATCGAGGTAACAACCATTCCCTATCCTGAATATCAACAACGCCTGTTGACCGCAGTGCAGGGCGGCAATGCACCTGATATTTCCACTCTCGACCAGATTTGGGTCGGCGCATTTGCTGCGGCGGGAGCCGTCGTCGATCTTACAGAGAATGCCGAGGCAAGTGGCCTTGGCGCGGATAACTTCTTTCAGGGCGCATGGGATTCAGCCGTCTTTAACGACGGGCTCTATGGCATTCCCTTCAACGTCGATGTCTGGCAGTTCAGTTTCTACAACCAGGATCTGCTCGATGCTGCTGGGGTATCACCCGACGACCTCAAGAGTTTTGAAGGCCTTCGCAGTGCCGCTGAGAAGTTGACCTCCGATGGTCAATTCGGCGTTGGCCTCTTCGGACATCGCGGTGAAGATACGGTCGTTGTTGTCAACTCTTTCATCTTCTCAAACGGTGGCGAGATTCTGGATAGTGCAGGGGCCTGTGCGCTGGACAAAGCCCCCGCTGTTGAAGCGATGGAATACCTCCAGGATCTTGCGCAATTTGCACCCCAAGGCATTTTGAACGCGAATTCCGGCAACATGCGGGAACTGTTCCTGAACGGTTCACTGGCGATCGAATTCTGGCCGGCGCTGGAGCAGCCAACGCTACAATCCTCAGAGATTAACTGGGGCTTTGTAAACGGCACCGCTGGAAAATCCGGCACGGCAATCGGTACCTATGGTGGCTGGAACCTGGCTGTCTATGAAAGCTCGGAACACAAGGAAGCCGCATGGAAATTCATTGAATTCATGGTTCGTGAAGATGTGAACGGCGATGTGGTTGACCTGATCCCTGCCAATAAGAAAGCCGCTGAAGCCTTCCTGGCTGAAAACCGGCAGGGTCCTGCGGAAATTATGGCGCATCTTGGCAACGCAAAGCCGCGCCCCCTATCCGCCCGCTATCTGGAAATTGCCGAGATTCAGATGACTCTATATCAGGACGTCTTCTCAGGGACCAATGTTCAGGACGCTGCCAATCAGGCCTGTTCTGACATCAATGCGCTGAATTAATTGACCTCTCGTACTTGCGGCGTGGGCCCCGGTCCACGCCGTTTTTTCCTCGGGGTGTGAAATGACTTCCAGAGACAAATGGCTCACTTGGGTGTTTCTGATCCCGACGCTTACCCTTATGGGGGTGATGCTGTATTACCCGATGATCGGGACGGTCATCGACAGCTTCTATGACACCTCCTTCATCAACCCGGATCCCCGGTTTGTCGGCCTGGCGGTTTATGAGAAGGTCATGAATTCCCGGCATTTCTCCGAGGTGGTCTGGAATTCTATCATCTGGACCCTGGGGGTCGTGCTTCTTCAGAATGTCCTTGGATTCTTCACAGCCGTTCTGCTCAACCAGAATCTGCCTGGCCAGGGGTTTATGCGTGCGGTCGTGCTGCTGCCCTTTGTCCTGCCGGGTGTTGTGATCGCGATCCTCTGGCGCTTCATGTATGACCCTCAGTTGGGACTGATCAATTCCATTTTACTGCAATTGGGTTTTGTGGACAGCAATGTTGCTTTCCTGGCTTCCCCCGATACGGCGATGGCCGCTGTTATCTTTGTTGCTGTTTGGAAGGGTTTCCCCTTCTCCATGTTGATATTTCTAGCCGCACTCCAGAATGTCGATAAATCCCAACTGGGGCCGCCACCCTAGACGGGGCCGGTGCCTGGCGGCGTTTGATCGATGTGACGCTGCCTGCAATCAAGGACGTTATCATTGTGAATGTCGTTCTGACCCTCATACTGACCTTCAACTATTTCGATATTACCTGGGTATTGACCCGGGGCGGTCCACAGCACGAAACGCATATCTTTCCAACCAAGATATTTGAGACCGGATTTGGGCAATTCCGTTTCGGCGATGCGGCGGTCTATGGCGTGTTCTCGATCCTGATTCTCGCGGTTTTGGTCGCGCTGTATGTGATCGTTCAGCATGGCGCCAAAAAGCGGAGGCCCACCGCATGAAGCAAAAAACATCCCATCGGGTCTTGCTGATGGCGCTGCAGATCCTGCTGGCGGTATTTGTGCTGCTGCCCTTATTCTGGATGTTCTCTGTCAGTCTGAAACAGGCCAGCGAGCCATTCTCCATCCCGGCGGAACTCTGGCCCGACGCGCCGACCGTCGAGAATTACATCACCGCCTTTCGCCCCGAATTCCGAAACTATTTTGTGAATTCGCTGATTGTGAGCGGTGCCTCAGTCATCATCACGGTCACCCTTGCCCTATTGGCAGCCTACAGTTTTGCGCGGGGAACCCTGATGATACTGACTGTGTTAATGGGCGGCGTCGTCCTGGCACAGATGTTTCCCCATTCCGCGATCATCATACCCATCTATAAGATGATGCGGGGTGCCGATCTGCTGAACACCCATCTATCCCTGATCATTGCCTATGTGTCGGTAACCTTGCCCGTGGCGATATGGATGTTGCGGGGGTTCCTTCTGAAACTGCCTATCGCACTGGAAGAGGCCGCCGCCGTCGACGGGGCGGGGCCGATCCGCATCTTCTTTGGCATCGTGGTTCCCCTCGCGCGGCCCGGCATCATCGCGACGGCGGTTTATGTTCTGATTGTCACCTGGCAGGAGTTTCTGTTTGCGCTCTCCTTCACCTCAACCAAAGAGCTTCGCACCCTGCCGGTCGGACTGAATGACTTCATCGGACAATACGGCATTCGATATGGCGAGTTGATGGCCTCATCAGTGATGGTGTCGATCCCTGTCGTTGTCGTCTTCTTTTTCCTTCAAAGATATTTTGTGGCCGGTCTTACAGCCGGTGCGGTTAAGGGATAATTCCATGGCTTTAATAGAGTTATCGGAACTTCACGAAGGTGTTCGGCAGTTTCTTTTCAACCGCCCGGACAAGATGAACGCGTTATCGAGCCCACTGATGGAAGAATTCGACGCAGCACTTGATGATGCGGCTGCCGATCCGGCTGTCCGGGTTCTCGTCCTGCGGGGTGCAGGGGGCAAGGCTTTTGTCGCCGGTGCTGACATTGCCGAATATCAAGGCGACCGTCGGGCAGAGTTCATCGCATATCAGATGAATTCGAGGCGCGTGTTCGACAAGCTTGAAGCGCTTCCCAAACCCGTTATCGGCGCGATCGACGGTTTCGCGCTGGGGGGCGGTTTCGAAATCGCGCTCTGCTGTGACATTTTGCTGGTCACACCACAGGCCCAGCTTGGCTTACCAGAGGGACGACTGGGTCTTTCGCCCGGTGGTGGGGGAACCCAGCGGTTGGTTCGGGCCATAGGCAAATACGCGGCATCTGATTTGATGCTGGCTGGCTGGCGGATGTCCGGACAACGGGCCTATGAATTGGGGTTGGCCACCGAGATTGCTGACAATCTCGATACAGCGATCCTGAAGCGGGCGCGAGCCTGTTTGAAGATTGCCCCCCTTGCCCAGGCAGAGATGAAGCGTCTCATGCGCGAAGGGTTCGATGCGCCAATCGCCACCGCAAAAAGCTATGAGCAGGAGGTTCTGTTCCGTCTCTATTCAACGCGGGACGGACAGGAAGGCATCGACGCCTTTCTTGAAAAACGCGAACCGGAGTTCAAGGGGAAATGAACATGTCGCTTGATGGTAAGGTCGCTCTTGTGACCGGTGGTGCAACCGGTATTGGCCGGGCATGCGTTGAGGCACTGGTCAAGTCTGGCGCATCCGTCGTCCTCGGCGATGTCGATCAGGACGGGGGCGAAGCCTGCGCTACCAATATCGGTGACCAGGCCCTCTTTGTCAGGACCGATGTCCGCGAAATGGATGACATAAACATGATGGTGAAGACGGCGGTCGATCACTTTGGCGGTGTCGATATTCTGGTCAACAATGCGGCCCGGGCGATTAACGGCGTTGTCGATGAGATTGATGAAGAAACCTGGAACACTGTCATCGACATCAACCTCACCGGCTATTGGCGTGCCATGCGGGCAGCAGTGCCCGAAATGCGCCGGCGGGGCGGTGGTGCGGTTATCAATATTTCATCCGTGCAGGGTCTTCGCGGATTTAAGGGCTGGCCCGCCTATGCAGCCGCCAAAGGGGCGGTCAATGCCCTGACGGTCCAAACCGCCGTCGATCTGGCACCGGCCAGCATTCGCGTTAACGCGGTAGCACCCGGTACAATCCTGACCCCGATGAATGAGAAAATTTTCGCCGAGCTCGAAGATGGCGGTGCCGCCCTGCGCGAAACCTGGAACAAGGCGCATCCCATCGGTCGTTTCGGATATCCATCAGAGGTTTCCGACGCCGTTGTCTTCCTCGCCTCCGACGCCGCAAGTTTTGTCACCGGTGAAATCCTGCGGGTAGATGGTGGTTTGGCCATCAAGGGCGAGTGATGACAGATTGGGTAACAGCGCGCACGGACTCTGGCCTGGTTTCAGTCGATCCATCCATCGGCAACATCCGCCGGCTGTCCTTTACTGCCGACACCCGCACCCTCGACCCCCTCCATACGGCGCATTGGGTGACAGACGGTAACACGTGTCGGCCGGCGCCACCTCGACCATGTCGCCCGTGGAGCGAAACCTGGCCGGTGATTTCTTCTGTGCCCCTTTCGGTGCGGATGACGGTCTGAATGGTCCGGCACATGGCTGGACGGCGAACAGTGCCTGGGACCCGCATCCCTCAGACGAGGGGTCATTGAAACTGGCCCTGAAACAGAAAGTAATGGGTGCGACGGTCTTCAAACATCTCAGACTCTCCGAGACAGCGCCACTTCTGTACCAGGAACATATTGTGGAAAGCGGCGAAGGCGCCCTTACTGCCTCTCATCACCCGATGATTGGAATGAAGGCGGGTGGCACTCTTTCCGTCTCCAAAAAACAAATTGCCCTGACCGAACCCAACCCACTGGAAACAGGGCGAAACAGATTGGCTGTTGGCGCGATAGTAGAAGACTTAGGATCCTTTCCGTCCTCGGATGGCGGTTTGGTAGACCTGACAGATCTTCCCATCGGAGATCGCCATGAGGATTTTGTCGTCCTTGTTGAAGCTGCAAATTCGGATCTGGGATGGTCTGCTGTGGTTCGACGTGAAGAGGAGGATATTGTCTTTGTCCTCAAAAACCCCGCCATTCTACCTGTAACCATGCTGTGGCATTCAAATGGCGGGCGCGACTACCAACCCTGGGACAGCCGGCATCGCGGTGTACTTGGAATTGAAGATGCGCGCGCCGCAGGCACATCAGGGCTCAACGCTGCGGCAAAACCAAATCCGGTCTCGGCTTATGGGGTACCGACATATTTCAATCTTGGGACTAGAATTCGCATCCCTCACGTCATTGGCGCAATCCCCCACCCTTCGGGATGGGTCCGCATCACGTCAATTGAAACTGGGGAGGGGTCCCTAATCCTGACCAGCCAGTCCGGAGAGACAATCGCGCTACCTTTTTAAACAGATTTTTTGCACAAGGATACCTGAAATGGCGACCGTTGAGCTATCGAACCTGCACAAGTCCTTCGGTTCCTATACCGCCTTGGAAAATCTGAACCTGACAATTGCGGATGGCGAGTTTCTGGTCCTGCTGGGTCCTTCAGGATGCGGCAAATCGACGACCATGCGGCTTGTCGCAGGATTGGAGGAGCCAACCTCCGGCGACATCCTGATTGATGGTGAATATGTGAACGATATCGCCGCCCGCGATCGCGACCTCGCCATGGTCTTTCAGAACTACGCGCTTTATCCCCATATGACCGTGGGCGAAAATATCGGCTATCCATTGAAGATCAAAAAGGTCTCCCGCCCGGAACGGGAAGAAAGGGTGCGTGTCTCAAACCCTTCGAGGGGTTGTTTGTCCCAATGGATCAGCGCGCTGTCCCGCCCCTGTTTCACCCGGCGGGCGGCTTCGGCCAGTGCGTCATATCCCCTTGGGTGATCCCATGTCAGTCCCTTGAAGGTCATGGTCGCGACTTCACCCAGTAACCGGCTTCGACGGTTGACATTAGCGGCGCTCCCCGGTCGTCCGGTCAAAGAACGCGATTTTCGCGAGGTCGAATTGCAGCGATAGCGTGCTATCCATCTCACGGCCTTCTTCAGGTCCAGCCTTCATCACGATCAATTTGTCACCTGAACGCAGGTTCAACAGGGTTGAATCGCCAAGAAGCTCCGAGGAATAGACGCGACCCGTCAAATGCTGATCCTCACCCGTGGCGATCATGATATCTTCCGGTCGAATGCCGAGCTTTACGGCACCATCCGCCTCTCCTTCACAGGGCACCGTCCCACCGGAATGGGTAAAGACACCGCCCCGTATTTCCCCTTCGATCAGGTTCATTGGGGGGGAGCCAATGAAGGAGGCCACGAAATCATTCGCGGGCTTTGCATATATTTCAGCCGGGGTTCCGATCTGCTGAATTCTGGCATCGTTCAAAATCACAATCCGGTCGGCAAGCGTCATCGCCTCAACCTGGTCATGGGTGACGTAAATTGTGGTTGTCTCCAACTCCCTCTGCAGGTGCTTCAATTCGGCTCGCATGACGGTGCGCAGTTTTGCGTCCAGGTTGGAAAGCGGTTCATCCATCAGGAACAGACGTGGTGTGCGGACAATCGCGCGGGCCAGGGCAACCCTCTGACGTTGACGGGGAAAGCCCGAATTTTCTGGCCTGGAACCGCAACAAGCGTTCCCTCGCCCTTGATCTGAAAAATCCGGACGCGAAGGCGGCAATACTGCGCATGGCGGAAACCGCCGATGTCGTTGTGCAAAACTTTCGGCCGGGCGTGATGGAACGCCTGGGCTATGGCTATGAGGACTTTAAGGCGGTGAACCCCAGGATCGTCTATTGCTCCGGTTCCGGCTATGGGGAGGATGGACCCTATGTCAATCGACCGGGCCAGGACATGCTGATCCAGGGGCTAACCGGCCTGATGGCCGCAACGGGCCCCGCCGATGGCCCGCCGGTTCCGGCCGGTGCCGGGTTTTCAGACCAGGTCGGCGCGATGAACATGGTCTATGGCATCCTGTCTGCCCTGCTGTGGCGGGAGAGGTCGGGGAAAGGCCAGCAGATCAAGATCAACCTGATGGCCGGTATGATGGCACATCAAATGCAGGAATATGTGGCCGCGCTCAATTTCAATCGTGATTTTGAAAGACCAAAATCGGGGATTGGCCATCCCGGCATGGATGCCCCCTTCGGCACCTATCCGACATCAGACGGTTGGGTGACCATCGCGATGAGCCCCTTTGCAAGGCTGGTTGAAGCATTGGAAGCCCCAGATCTCGCCAGTTTTGACGACCCCGCGATCCTCTATGATCAGCGCGATCACATCTGGGGGGAGATCGCCCGGGAGACGGCGAAGTACAAAACAGCTCAGTTGATGGAGCGTATGCTGGCGGTCGATATCTGGTGTGGGGAGGTACGAACGCATCGCGAAGCGGCAGATGACCCTCAGGTCAAACATCTGGGTGCCGTAACATCGTACCAGCATCCACGCGCGGGCGAGGTGAAGACAATCGCGCCAGCCGTCAGCTTCTCCGAAACCCCGGCAGAGATCGCCCGCCCGGCCCCTCTGGTCGGAGAGCACACAACAGAGGTCCTGCAGGAATTCGGCTTCAATCCCGAAGAAATCGAAACACTCCTCACATCCGGCGCCGCCGCTGAATCGTGAAGCGAGACTACTCGGCTTACAATTCATTGTGTTTTCATTTCGATCAGTTTCTTGCCGGTTTCGCTGAAAACAGGAGTACCTCTGGGCAAAAATTTGTAAAACTGCTCATTGTGTGCATCCCATCTGAAGTTCGCAAAGCCCAGAGCCATGGGCAAAATTTCAATGATGCAGTTGATCTGTGGGACCGCATCATGCGTCAGGTTGACAACAATTATCGATACAAAAATTCTGCGGTTGGTCTGTTTTGCAAATGACTGGCAAGTATTGTCATTTGAAAGCTCGACATCGCTTTCCAACAGATGCCTGACACTTGCCAGATCAGTATCAAAAACACTCTCAATTGAATCCGTGAAAACAACACGCAAATTTGAGGGTTTCGAACTCCACCCAAAGACGGGAGGCTCGGTATCAGAAAACTGGTTGAATAGATACTGAAAGTAGGTTTGAGCCCAATCAGGTGCATTCAGCAACTCAACTTTGATGGGGCCTTTCCAGGATCGTGTATTCAACCGATTACCCGTTACAGGACGTTTGATCAGCTCTTCAAAAAGGGCAACAAGCTGCTCGTCGTCGAGATCGGCAGCAGTGCCAGACCCGGACCCAAGGCCCCCGAACATGACAATCGCGGCGACAAAGACGGCCGCAACCCCTCCGCTCCTCAATCTCTTCAGCATTCTCATATTAGCTACCTACTTCAATGCTTTCCTGTATCTCGCGGAAACAGAAATACGCGACACGTTGAGGGAAGATTTTTGACGTGTCGTAGCCGCACAATGGTCGTCGAAGCAACAAAAAAAAGGTCACCAAGAACACAACAGTCGACAAAAAGCTGGCTGCGATCAACAGCGCCGCTGTAATCGCAATGTTGCGATAAAACCGAAAAGTTGTGGATGAGCTCCCCATCAATCAGATCACATAAGTCAATGTTCGTGCCTTGGCATTCCGTGTCGAAAACCAGCAACAACTTGGTGAGTTCATGACGGTAAAGTATGGTTGCGGACTCCGCATCAGACTATTTCCCCGTTTCCAAGTCATGTTTTGGCTGCGGCGGTGTATAAGGAAGTTCGTTCCAGAAAACTACACGGTGCAAAGTAAAAAAACATGCACCAACGATAAATGCAAACTCAAACACCACAAAGCTGAGAAAAGGAACACCTTTCATCACCTCAATGGTGTTCTGGGGTGAAGACAGGCCAACCGGTCGATCAGCGAAAAGCGTCAACAGAAAACCAATAACCCCTATAGTTAGTAATGTTTTACGATGCATTATAAAGATTAGGCCCAAGCCGCCGACAAGACGAAAACTGTTGTCGAGATCGTTGGCTTTATAAGCCTGATGTGAAGTTCCAAAAATTACGACGCATGCTACAGCCAATGGAATGATACAAATCTTTGCCAACACAGATTTCCACAGAACCATGCGAACCTCTTCCGATAC
Source organism: Alphaproteobacteria bacterium (assembly GCA_963691885.1). Lineage (GTDB taxonomy): Bacteria > Pseudomonadota > Alphaproteobacteria > UBA8366 > Aestuariispiraceae. The sequence goes on along the minus strand of OY829843.1, from coordinate 2,251,751 downwards.
CCCTGGAAGGGAACTCAAAGGCGAAAAAAACCACGTAATATGAGTAACCGCATCAACGACCCTCAGATGGTGCAGATCAACTAAAAGCATAGCAAACAAAACGGATATCAGGATGGTCAATAGCAATGCCCTTCGCAGGAAGAAACGTGGTTCCTGCTTTAGAAAAAGTTCATCATACTTATATCCATTGAATGGCCGCCAGAGCAGAAAAAGGTAGATTGCTGCGAACGCATAAATCGACACAAAACTGGCTGCTAGCAGTAGCGCCGCCACGATCGCAACGTTGCGATAAAACCGATTCGTGTTGGCTGGGGTCTTAACCATCAAATCCTTGGGCTCGGTCATTAAAAGGTGCCAATGAACAATCGGCCATGCACCGTATTACCCTTGGGCAAACGGCATAATGACGACCGACGAGTGACACTCTTTACTTTTTCATCCATAGATTGAATTATCGCGGGATAAATCAGGTGGGACAAGGCCCGTGTGCTGCCTTTGACCACTTTTCCCCATTACCAAGTTTTGGCACGCGAGATAGAAAAATCACGACCCCTGCCTTGACATTGTTAAGAATGATTCTCATTTACTGCTCATAATGGAAGCGATTTAGGCTTTGGAGAGGTGTGGTTTCGATGAGTGTGATTTCAGATATCAAGACGATGGCGCGCAAGGTTACTGGCAAGCCGGGACCGCGTGTTTTGACCGTACAGGATGCCTGGCACCTGACCCCGAATATGATCCGCGTGACCTTTTCCGGGGATGAGCTGAACGGCTTTCCGACGAGCGGCATCGGGGGCAATTGCAAACTCATGATCCCGGAACCGGGCGAAGACCGGGTGGCATTCACACAGCGGCTGACCGACGGTCCGGCCCCCGTGCGCCGTACCTATACGGTGCGGGATTTTGACCCGGTCGCCCAGGTGCTGAGCATCGATTTCGTCGCCCATGGGGACAGTGGCCCCGCCTTGCGCTGGGCAAGCCATGCAAGGTCCGGGGATTTCATCGGCTTTGCCGGGCCGAGCGCGCCGAAAGTGACCCGCTTTGACGCGGACTGGTACCTGGTCGCGGCCGATCCCTCTGCCCTGCCGCTTGCCGCCGCCACGCTGGAGGCGATGCCCCGCGATGCAAAAGGTGTCGCGATCTTTGAGATCACCGCCCTGGAGGACAAGCAGGATATCGACGCCCCCGACGGGGTTGAGGTCCACTGGCTGGTCCACCCCGATCCCGCCACGCCGTCCACCGCGCAAGAGACCCTGATCCGGTCGCTGGACTGGCCCGAAGGTCGGGTTCAAACCTGCATCGCGGGGGAGAGCGGCGTCATCCGCGCGCTCCGTGCCTTCCTGCACCAGGAAAAGCAACTGCCCCGCGCCGACACCTATATCTCAGGCTATTGGAAGATCGGCCTGGTCGAGGATGAGCACCAGAAAATGAAACGCGCCGAGGGCTGAAACTGACCTGCGAGAGTAGCGGCCTGAATGGTTACAAGTTTTTCTACCAGCACTCCCAACGAACCCCATACAGGATCATTTCTAAAATCAGGGTAACGACTGGTATCGAACTCCGAGTACCCCGTTTGTGTTGTCCGGATATAGTCGTTCAGGGCGGCAAACCGGGCCATCATGCCTGTCCCTCAGCCATTTTCAGCCCTGCCGGACCTGACTTTCCTTTGCTTCCCGGAAGTCTTCGTCCCGATGCCACAGGCCAACCAGACGGAAACGAAAAGACCAAAGACGTAATATAGCGTTACCTCGTTTCTTCCGTGCAGGGCCTGCAGTTTTTCATAGCGAACCTGGTCACCCATCGCCGCCGGTCTGAGCGCAAAAGCAAACATCTGTCTCATGCCCGATGGCCCATCATCTTCGGAAAGCTGGTATACCTGTGTTTCTAAGGGACTGCCGTTGATACAATCACGACCTCCGTTTAGACAGGAAGAAAGCACCAGGAACATCCATGTCTTATGGCCAACCTGTCAGCAAGATGTATCGACCCTGATTCAACCGATCAGCGCCACTTGATGCAACCCTAAATTAAGGTGACTCACATTCTCTACCCATAGGGCAGAGTGTTCCCGTGACGATGCGCAAACTATCCCTGTGTAAGGTGGAGCATCTCCAGTGTCTGGGGGATTTTTGACTTCATCTGGAAGAAGCCTTTTTTGGCATGGGGGTAGAAAAGGTGGTCCCATTGTCGCTGGCTGATCAGAAATTTAATGCCATTGCCGGTCAGGCATTGGCGGATTTGATCAATCTGTCCGGCGGTTCCCCCAATCGGGGCGAAGGCCGTCACGACATGGGTCAGTGCATTCGCCTGCGCCCAGTTCAACACTGCTTCCGGCGATGACAGGCGGGTGACTTTCTGCCCTGTTTGTCTGCTCAGACGCTGCACCGCATCGTCCACCAGCCCCTCCACAAAAGCCCGCTTGAGGGGGGAGGACGAAGGGTCGTGATGGGGTGCCAAAAACGCCTGGGCCAGGGCGGAGGCACAATCCGGATGATCCATCGGGCTCAAATCCTCAGCATGTGTTAAAAAGCCGATCCTGCCGGCAAGGGTATCGGGTTGATTGAACAAGTCATCGCTTGCGGTCAGTCGGTCTGCCTGTCGCAAGGGCTGAAGGTCAGGGTGTCCGTTGGAATGCAGGGGTACGGCCTCTTCCGCCAGCTGACCCCGCGGGTCAAACCGCCCGTTGGTATAGCGCGCGATATTGTCGGCCCGCGCCGTATAGGTTTTTCCCAATGTCTGCAGCCCGGCCACCCAACGCCAGGACAATGTGTTTGACGCCGGGTCACCATCCAGCAGGTGATCGTAAAAGAATGACGCGCCCAATTGCCAGGGCAGTTGCAGTGTGAAAATCCAGATGCTGGCAAACCACATCCGCGCGTGGTTGTGCAGCCAGCCATAGTCCCGCAACTCCCCGGCCCAGAAGTCGAAACACGCGATGCCGGTATGCCCCGCAACCGCATCCTCATACCGTTGGGAGAGCGCCTCGTCTTCTGCCATCGCCCGGCGGAGATGCGCAAGATCATCTAGATAGGCGTGCCAGACCGCAGGCCTGTGTTCCAGCCATCCTTTCCAATACGTGCGCCAGACGACTTCCTGCACGAATTTCTCTGCCTGGTGCAGGCTGTGCCGCTGCAAAGTGGTTGCCGCCACATGCTCTTCCGTCAGGGCACGGTACCGGATCCAGGGGGAGAGCGCCGATACATTGGAGCGGTCCTCCGGCCCCAGATCATAGTTCCGGTTCGACGCATAATGCCGACCGGCGCGGGGCACGAATTCAGTAAGGCGCTCGAGAGCCGCGTTCCGTGTTGGTGTCCAGTGAAGATCTGTCATACGTTTTTCCGCATAAACTGTTTTGATGTGCTACCGAGAGAGACCTCTCGGTATTCAAAGGTCCAGACTCAACTGTTGTGTTTTGGCCGCCGGTTTTGCCTTGGGCCGGGTGCCGGTCATCTTGATGCCGCTGCGCCGACTGCCATGCTTGACCTGGATGGCATTCGCCGTATCGCGATAGCCCGCTTGCCCCCGGACCGCCCAAATCTTCTGCCGGGCGGTTTTCGCGGCCTCCAGATGATCGACGACAGGATGGGGATAGGTCTTGCCCAGGACGGTCCCGGCGCTTTCCCAAAGCCAGGGCTGATGCAGGAATTCTACCGGCACAGAGGCCAGTTCCGGCACCCAGAGGCGGATGAAGGCCCCGTCTGGATCCTGATCCATTCCCTGTTTCACGGGGTTATAGATGCGCACCGTATTGATGCCCGTCGTACCCGATTGCATCTGCATCTGCGACCAGTGAATGCCAGGCTCATAATCCGTGAAAAGGCGGGCCAGATGCATGCCTGTTTGCCGCCAGTCCAGCCAGAGGTGATAGCTCGCCACCGCAACCAGCATGGCCCGCATTCGAAAGTTCATCCAACCGGTTGCCCTGAGACAGCGCATACAGGCATCAACAAAGGGCAGCCCGGTTTCCCCCACCTGCCATGCAGAGAGGAGTTGCGGGGCGTTATTCGCCTGTTCCGCCCGGATATCCTGATAGGCAGGGTGAAGCGCCTTGAATTCCAGCGAGGGTTCGCTTTCCAACTTTTGCATAAAGTGGCAATGCCAGTGCAGCCGCCCCTCGAAAGAAGAAAGGGCGCCCTTCCAGGGATCACCGCGCTTGGCCCTCTCCTTTATCACCAGGCGTTGCTTTGCCACCGCCTGCGTCACTTCCTGAAGGGAAAGCGCCCCAAAGGCCAGATAGGGGGAGATGCGGGAGCATGCCTCAAACCCCGTCACCGGGCTGGACATGGCGCTGCGATACTGCTCACCCCGCTCCGTCAGGAAGCTCTGCAGGGTTTCAAGGCCGGCCCGGCGGCCACCCAATTGCCGGGCATAACATTCATCCTCGATCATGCCCAAATCCCGGGCGGGCGGGATCTGCCCCGGCGCGATCTCTGTCAGTGGCTCAAGTGAAAGCTTTCCCGTATTGAGCGGCATGCGCATGCGACGGGACCAGTTTCCCGCCCAGCCATTGCGGTCTTTCAGGCGGCGCACCACACCGTTCTGCCAGATCTCTGTCCAGGGGATACCCTTCTCCCGACACCAGGCCTGCACCGCCTTGTCGCGTGCAAAGGTCCAGGCATTGCCGGTTTCCTCATGACTGAAAATCTGGCGGATCTCAACCTGCCCCGAGAGTTCCTCCAGCACGTCCAGCACCCTGCCCGTGCGGATGATCAAGGGCTGCCCGGCTCTGGCCAGATCATCCCGCAATTCGGACAGACAGTCTGAGACGAACTGATAATGACGATGGGATGCGTCGGGCTCTGCCCAGTAATCGGGTTCAACGATATAGAGCGGCAGGACCGGCCAGTCAGAGGCCACCCCTTGCAGCAGGGCACGGTTCATCGCGGCGCGCAGATCCCGCTTGAACCAGACGATGCTGACCGATCGTTTATGAAGACTACCCATACCATCCCGCCGCAGAAACACCCGCCTCTCTTTTACGCAGGGCAGGGGGGAATGGGTCAGTAACTGCGGGAAATGCTATGTAAATTCGGGGTCCTTCTGGGTCTTCATGCGACTGACAGAGCTCTGCCTCTTATTCAGACCGGCACCCTAGAGATCACACGCTGAGCTGTTTAACGAGGGCTGGTAAATCTGCGACTGTGTCGATGACATGGTCGGCCCCGGCGTCTTTCAGGATCTTCGTCGCGTGTTCGCGAAGGGTCATCACCTCTTCTTCGGGCAGTTTGGCGAGATCTTCCGGCAACATACCGACCGCATTGCCGGAGAGCGCCACGCCGACCGTGACGCAGCCCGCCGCGACACCTTCCAGAATGCCCGGTGTCGTGTCGTCCACCTTGATAGTGGCCGGTGGCGGATAGACGGCGAGATCAACAAAACACTGATACATGCCAAGCGGTCCCGGTCGCCCCTCAGACAGGTCATCGGAGCAGACGAGGTTATCCGGCGCGTAGCCCTGCTCTGCCGCGACAGGCAGGACGCGTTCCATGATGGAGCGGGTGTAGCCAGTGGTCGACCCGATCTTCAGCCCCATGGAACGGAGTTCCTCTACCGCCTCACGGCAGCCGGGCACCAGGGTGGCATATTCGGCGGCGACCTCTTCATTCATGGGAACGAAGACCGCATAGATCTTGTCGACATCCGCATCACCCGGCGCGGCCCCATGGGTGGAGCGCCATTGATCCGCAATATCGGGATTGTCGAGCATGGCACGGATGTGGTCCCATTTCGGTGCACCCATCGGGGCGCGGGCCTGTTCGATCGTCACCTCAATCCCAAATTTGGAAAATGCCTTCACAAAAACCCCCATCGGAGCAAAGGACCCGAAATCCACGGTGGTGCCTGCCCAATCGAAGATGACAGCTTTAAATCGGCTCATAGGTTCATTTCCACTTCACAAGAATAAAGGATCGGGACAGGGTCTAGAGGGCCGCGCGGGCCTGCATCGCCGCGTCGGATGGCGCCGCGCTGGACACACCCATTTCCGTCAATGCGTCAGCCGCGGCACTGGCGACGTTCCGCATGATCTCTGCATCAACCTGACCGATGCAGCCAATACGAAAGCTCTCCGCCTCTGTCAGTTTGCCCGGATAGATGATAAAGCCGCGTGCCTTCATCGCGTCATAAAACGCGGGGAACGAAAACCCGGGGTCGCCCGGGCACAGGAAGGTCACGATGATGGGCGACAACCATTGGTCATCCAGCAATGTCTGAAAGCCGTTGCGCCGCATTTCCTGAACCAGGGTGTCTCGATTGGCGCGGTAACGGCCACCCCGTCCGGCAACACCGCCCTCTGCCGCATGTCCCCTAAGCGCCTCCAGAAAGGCGGCGACAGCGTGGGTGGGCGGGGTAAACCGCCACTGCCCCGTGCTTTCCATGGTCTTCCACTGGGCATAGAGATCGAGGCTGAGCGAATGGCAATTGCCCTCGGCCTGTTCGAGCGCATCCTTGCGCGCCAGGACGAACCCAAAACCGGGCACGCCTTCAATGCATTTATTGGCGGAGCTGACCATCGCCAGGAACGGCGTGGTGACCGGGTCCAGCGGCACGGCACCAAAGGCCGACATGGAATCAACCAGCAACTCCCGCCCTGCCGCTTCGACCGCCTTTGATATCTCTTCAAGCGGGTTGAGGATGCCGGAGCTGGTCTCACAATGAATGACCAGGACATAGCCGATTTCAGGGTCGGCGGTGAGCGCGGCGGCGACCTCGTCCCCCCGTGGCGGCAGATAGTCACCCTTGTCGATCACCGCATGCGCGCGCCCCAGATAGCGCAGCGTCTCCGCCGCGCGTTTGCCATAGGCACCATTGCTCAGCACCAGCACCTTGCCGTCGCGGGGCACGAGGGTGGACAGCATCGCCTCCACCAGATAGGTACCGCTTCCCTGCAGGGGAACGCAGTCATACTCACCGGATTTCGGACCCAGCAGAGCCAAAAGCTGCTGGCGCAGTGAGGCCGTCATGGCGCGGAAATCCGAATCCCAGCTGCCCCAATCCTTCAGCATCGCGGCCTTCACGGCGTAGGACGTTGTCAGCGGACCGGGCGTCAGCAAATAAGGCTCCCCCAGGCGGGGCGGCTCTATCGCTGTGGATGGTGGTTTTTCCTGCGTCATCGGACCTTCCCCTGTCGAATGTCACTCAAAGAAACGAACCCGGCAGGACCACCGGGTTTGACCAGCATAGTGGTTATGCTTTCATCCCCATCGGATAGTCAAGGGATGCAAGGACAGCATTCTCAACGTCCCTCTTTTTCCTGACTCACAGCCACGGATAATCCGGCAAAGACTTAATGGGCATAGCGGGTTTCAGCGACAGTTTGTCCAGGTTTGACTTCCAGATTGAATAACCGCAGCTCTTCAACCAGCCCCTTTGGCATCGTAGGATCAAGCAGTTCACAGAAACGATTCCCATCAGGCCTAACTCGGGGAAATAGTAGACCTGCCAATATACCGGCAACTACACGACCGTCGTCTCGACTCGAATTGCCCATCTCTAAGATGGCTACAGCACGTTCCAAGACTCTGTTAGTGGCTTTCAAATGCGTAAAACTCGCCGATTGCCCTGATCTCTCCGAAGCTTCTATTACTTGTCTCGCAAGTTCCTGCGCTACGAATGGATCCTTGTACTTTGGTTCTACCAGATCACCAGCATGCTTGACGAGCGCGCTCTCAATATCTGAAACCATCAAAAGCACCACGTTCACACGTTGGGTTGAAAACACAATCTTCGGGCCACCTAACTCCGTCGTATAGAAGTCCACTGCCTCTTGCAGCACTTCCAGCGCGTCCCCCTCAACATTCGCGAAGACCCTGATCGGGTCTTTGTCCCACTTCTCAATAACCGTCGCGTTGTCATAACCGAGAATGCATTCATGAATTACATGAACATAAGAACCTTCTCTTTCCACATTTTGCGCTTTTACGTCTTTGACACCAATCCCACCCAAGAACCACAGGAGGCACAAGGATATCAAGAGAGCAAAATTTTTCAGGCTACAGGCATGGGCAACCTTCTTCCCCTCATTGCACGGATCGCCACCCGTCTCATCAATCATAATATCAGCCGTCCAATCGCCATCCGCTGGGTTCCCCATCAAATCTTCCCTTTCCAATCTTCCCAGAACACATAGCGATGCGCCATGGCATCAAACATGCTCATGACCGGGCAAAGATTGCAAAACGGTATCATAAGAAAGCAGAGAACTTTGAAATCAAGCTCTGTTATTCTTGGGAGAACGATAAACGCAGCAACTTCACTAACCGGAAAGAAAACAAAGACGGTAAATACTGCCCTGCGAATATTGCCCCATTTACGGCTGAAAAAAGGCCCGGGAACAGTACGCGCCAAACGCGCATTCGAGCTATGATCGCCTTCTCGAAAAGTCTGACGTAGTTCTCCAATAAATATGATATACATCACTGCAATCGGGACCAATGAAAGCTTGGATATAACCATCATCCAGATCGATTCTTGAAACCCTAGGGCGTACCGTTCGACGTCAAACATGCTCACCAAAATTGAGCTATTAGGCATGACATAGTGAACCGCAGGAACCAAATACAGCTCTGATGCAAAGAACCACAAGAGTGGCAAACCAACAAATGACGAAGTCACCCCCCATCTAAGACAAATCTCTAGCCTTTGTTGAGAGAGCGTGTTCCCAAGCCCCACACCATCAAACGGTCGAATCAAGAAGTACAAGTACACCAAAACAAATACGATAAAGGAAATGAAACTGGCTGCGATCAGCAAAACAGCAACAATCGCGATGTTGCGAAAGAGGCGAAACTTCATGGATTGAGCATTCAGCACCCGTTTAACCCTTTGCGTTGCGACCCGATTTTTTGAGTTTCTTGAACACACTCTTTAACAGCGCTGCGTCAGCCTCTGGAAGCATCCCCATCTTGACCAGACGCTGTATCTCGCAATGAGAGGAATCCGAAGAGACACCAGTCACGAATAACAAAGCCCTATTTGACCTCGAAAAGGGTACCATAAATTGCACCCATGATTTCCAGAAAATTCTGATGTGACTCCGCCTTCATCAAGGTTCCATCAGAAAAGGCTGCCAAGACTTCAGAACAGACTCGGTTCCATTTCGGCTTATCTATCAGTTGAATCTTCGCACTGAGCTGCGCAGCAATAAGTGCCTATTGATAATGACGATCTATGATCCGATGGATACTCGTGTTATGACGCTCCAGTTCGACGATCAAAGTCTCTGCGGCTGTTTGCCGAATGTCACCAAACGCCTTATACGACGCCTTGTCTTCTGTCATGTTTTCGAACGCACAATAAAGCAACAAAGTGTTCAACAAATACAAACGAGAGATGTATTGGCTTTCAACCACCGACGGTTCATCAACCTCCACCTCCGCGGCCAAGGTTGAACTATGGGCAACGAGAAACCAAAGGACTGCGACACCGAATAGACTTTTAGCTTTCATTGAAAACCCTCCGTTTCTCACAAATGTTGGCGTGACCCCACAGGGCAGTGAGCAAAGCGACCCCCGGCAGGCACCCGTCGTAGCGCGCCTCACCGCCTCAAACATTTCGATCGAAGGCTCTAGTTTTGTTTTACGATCCAAACCATAGGGAGTGGCAAAGCTCAGCTGACCAATGTCACGTAGGCTGACAAGCTGCCGCTTAACGAAGTCAACAATCTCCAATAAAATGTTCTAAAGATCGCCAATTTGTTTCTCCAAAAACAGATCGTCTTCAATTGGATCCTTCATCAACCAAGTCGCTTCTCCACAGTATAACGCGGCTAAGGTATTCAACTTTAAAGGGTTCATGGTTGGTGTCCGTCCGGTGAACCGGCTCTTGATATTTCGCGCGGTTAGTCAGGCGGCTTGAGCGGGGAAGTTCCAGGGGAGCAGTTCGTCGATGCGGTTGATTTTGTGATCGGCGATGCGGTCCAGCACCCAGGTGAGCCAGGCTTGCGGGTCAACGTCGTTGAGCTTGGCGGTTTCGATCAGGGTGAACGCGATGGCCATGGCCTTGCCACCACCCTCGGAACCGGCGAACAGCCAATTCTTGCGCCCGAGCGCCACCGGCTTCATAGCCCGCTCGACGGCGTTGTTGTCCAATTCCAGAACGCCGTGGCCCAGGTAGGCCCGCGCCTTCGGCAACCGGTTCAGGGCGTAGCGGATCGCGCCAGCAAGCGGTGACTTGCCGGATATCTTCGTCAACTGGGTATCCAGCCATGTCACCAGATCATCGAACATAGGCGTAGCGTACTCGCGCCGCAGCGCCACCCGTTCTTCGGGCAATCGGCCACGCGCCTGTTCCTCCACGGCATACAGCGCGGCGATGCGCTTGATCGCCTCCTCGGCGATGGCTCCGCCCTGAGCTTGATGGACATCGACGAACTTGCGCCGCACATGCGCCACACAGGCCATCTCCGTGGCCGTGTCGGATGAGAACAACCCGTTGAACCCGGCGTAGCCGTCGGCATGGATCCAGCCTTGATAATCTGACAGATGCCGGACGGGATGGTCGCCCTTGCGATCGACGGTGAACCGATACCAGACCCCGGGCGGCGCTCCACCCGCCCATGGCCTTTCGTCGCGCACATAGGCCCACACCCGCGCGGTTTTGGTTTGCTTCGAACCGGGGGCCTGCATCTTCACAGGGGTGTCATCCGCGAACAGCGCCGGACCCGCCCGCACATGACGACCAATGGCCTCGGCCAAGGGTTCGAGAAGTGCCGTCGATCGGCCAACCCAATCCGCCAACGTCGAACGTTCAAGATCAATGCCGTCGCGTGCAAAGATCTGGCTTTGCCGGTACAGCGGCAGATGGTCGGCATACTTCGAGACCAGAACATGGGCCAGCAGTCCCGGACCGGGGCGGCCCTTCTCGATCGGCCGCGACGGTAAGGGAGCCTGGACGATGGCCTCGCAGCAGCTACACGCCAGACGGGGACGCACGATGCGGTTCACCACAAAACGCCCCGGGATGTATTCCAGCTCTTCCGTGACATCCTCGCACAGGGGCTTGAGTTCGCCACCGCATTCTCCGCAACTCTCGCCCGCAGACAGATGTGTGTCGTGGCGGGGCAGATGGGCGGGCAGCGGCTTGCGATTGTGCTTGCGCCTGGGCTTCGGCTCCACTTCGGCGGCCGCGGTTTGTTCCACCGCAGCTTCGGCAATGGCTTCGTCCTCGGCGAAAGTCAGGTGCAGTTGATCCAGGCTCTCGGACTTGGACCCGAAACGGTGGCGGTTATGGCCCGCCAACTGGTGCTTGAGCTTCTCAATCAGAAGATCGCGAGACTTCAACTCGCCAGCCAGAAGCCCCACCAAGCCCTTCAGTTCGGCGGGATCGTCGGGCAGCGTTTGAAGATCATTCAACATGACCATCGTATAGCAGAAACACCCTGCAAAGGGAATCCGCAACCGATCCAGTTCTTCGTTTAATGGACCTATCCCACGGTCAGGGGACGCCAGGTCCGAGCCGGCATGCGCCAGTCAATTCCTTCCAGCAGCATGGCGAGTTGGGCCGCCGTCACGCCGACCTTGCCGTCCGCCGGAGACGGCCACACGAACCGGCCCTTCTCCAGCCGCTTGGCGAACAAACATGCCCCCTGGCCGTCCCACCAGATGATCTTGATCAGATCGCCGCGCCGTCCACGGAACACGAACAGGTGGCTCGAATAGGGATCTTGGCCTAGGACACGCTCCGCCAGAGCCGACAGACCGGCAAACCCTTTGCGCATGTCCGTCACACCGGCCGCAAGCCATACCCGTGTGTTCACCGGCACCGGGATCATGACAGCCACACCTTCAGCAAACGCCCCAAAGCATCCGGATCAAAACCACCCTCGGCAACAACCTGGTGACCACCAGCCAGTTCGATACGAACCGCAGCCCCAAATGTCGGTGGCCCATCCGCTGCTACCTCCATCTCCGCTCGGACCGGCGCGGAAACCATCATCGGCAGAAACACCGAATCATGACGCTCCTCCCCATCCGGGGCAAACCGCGCGTCACGCAGCCATTTAAAAATCAAGTTCGCATTCATCGAATAACGCTGTGCAACCTGCGCAACCGAAACACCAGGAACCGACGCCTGTAAACAAATGGAACGCTTCTCTTCAGTCGACCAAAACCGACGCTTCGCTGCCATCACGATGTACCCTTGGTGTCCACTATCAATGCCGGACACTAGCGCCAATCCTTCCGCTCAGAAAAGAGCGGGTTCACCGGACGGACACTCCGTGTGATCGCTGAGCGTCAGCACACCAGCCGCATTTGCCGCATCAAAGCCCGCCCGAGCCATAAACACCTGTGTGCCCACACCGCGAGTGAGATCAACGCCAACGCCGCGTGAAGATCCGGCGTAGGAAAGTGTATCCTGACCCGTGCCACCGATCAGAGTATCCCCTTCCCCACCAAAGACTTGGAACCCGCCTTCAAGAATATTGTCAGAGTCATCGCCAATCAGAACATCAGCATGGTCAGACCCGACCAACCCTTCGATATCGGTTAGAATGTCCCCATCGGCATCCCCAATAGTACCTGTACCGTCCAGAAGCGAGGCTGACACGCCAGATAGAGCTCCGTCGTACGACGCGTAATCGAAACCAGCGCCGCCATCAATCACATCCGCACCGGCCCCACCAACGAGTGTGTCGGAACCGTCACTAGAAGATAGGGTATCGACACCATCTCCACCATTAAGGATATTATCTGTGTCATTGCCCGTCAGACTATCATCAAACGCAGATCCAGTAAGACTCTCAAACCCTGAAATGGTGTCACCAGCGGCGTCTCCGCCGGAGGTAGAACCATCAGACAAATTAACGCTGACACCTGCATCAGATCCGGAATAGGAAAGTGTGTCAGCCCCCTCGCCGCCGGTTAGTGTATCCGCCCCGGCACCCCCCTCAATCACATTGTCGCCGTCATCACCTGTCAAATTATCGACATGGTCGGAACCAACGATACTTTCGATATTGAAAAGCCGATCCCCCTCGGCATCACCACCGGATGCACCACCCTCATGAGCGCTTAGGTCAACGGTGACCCCTGCCGACGAAAGGCCATATCCAACGGTGTCTGCACCCAATCCACCATCCAGGTAGTCGCCTTCGGCCCCGCCTAACCCCTCTAGCGTATCGTCACCCCCCTCACCAAAGAGGGCATTATACTCACCACTGCCTTTTAGGAAATCAGAGTTCGAAGACCCTATCACTGCTTCAAACCGAGTGATTTGATCTCCCGTTGCATCGCCACCGTCGACGATATTTGCACCTAGGTCTACAGACACACCATTAAGTGAACCTATATACGAAAGGTAATCGAACCCAGCACCGCCATCGAGAGTGTCAGCACCTTTGCCACCAACAACAGCGTCATTGCCACTGCCGGCGGTAATCTGGTCATTCCCTTCATCACCGTAAATGGCAACACTTGAAGAACCGGAATTGACAATGACATCGTCACCTACGCCAGCAAACACCTGCTCAACTTCAATAGCAGCCAAATCAACAACGAGTGAACTTTGACTTTCAAACAAAAGAGTATCAAACCCGGCGCCACCGCTAACCACACCTAAAGTAAAATCTTCAGCATCAGCTACAATTCGATCAGAGCCCGCACCGCCCAACAAAATGTCGGATCCGGCCCCGCCACTTATCAGATCATTTCCGGCGCCCCCAATGATAGTATCCGCGCCATCATCTCCAAAAATGGTAAAAGACACGTCTCCAAGTGCCGCACCGTCAATGGTTGACGCATCAAACACGTCATCCCCATCACTACCCAATACGACTTCGAGTTCCGTTTGATTCAGATCCAGGTGTATTCCAACGGCGCCTTCAACAATCCCAATATCAAAGCCTGCGCCTCCTGATACACCTGCAGACGCATCTTCTGAGTCAAAGACCAAGACATCATTACCGTCGCCGCCCAGAAGGAGATCGGAGCCGGCACCGCCGCTCAGCCAATCATCACCGACACCTCCAACGAGCACGTCGTTACCACCTTGCCCCTCCAACACAACACCATCGATACCGCTTGTGTGAAGGTAGTCTGACTGCGAACCACCAATCAAAGAGGCCGCGCCGAGTTTGCTAGCATCCCCAATCAACGGAAGAGGACCGTCCGCAGATACAACTGTTCCAAAATTCTCTATGTCAACACGCAGTTCTTCTCCAGATACCTTGTACCCAATCTCACTGGCTTCAATCGTAACATCATAGGCGTCCAGCGTTGTTCCACCCGCAAGATGTACTGCCGATTTTCCGTGAATGATCGCCCCATCTCGCTCTTCTCGGACGCCATCGGACAACAGATCGACAGAAATAATCCCCATTTCTGATAATGACTTTAATTCACCTGCCTCACTGATCCCGTTCTGATTTAGATCTCTCCAAACCCGGAACTTTGTAAAAGCCGCATCCTCAGCACTCAGGAAAAAATCACCATTAGTGTCATATAGGGTCTGCACCGCCTCCATATCAGTATCAAATTCCGTAGTATCCAACGCGAAGGTGAGCTCTCCATTGCCACTAATCTGGCCGTCAAAATCCTTGTCAATGACCAGAAAACCATCATCACCCCAAAGCCAGCTTGTCCTCTCAAGATATGAATCGTTGTCTACATCAAAGAAGGTTGCGGACAATGAAGAATTGGCCGCGTCAGTCGCCGACTGATCAACAAAACCGACTTGATCAAAGGGAACAATCTCAATGCCGTCTCCATCCAGATCGATAAGAATCGGCTTGCCGCCCGAAGAAGTGTGCCCGTCTGGCCCCTCGGATTGCTGTGGTCCATCATTGTTACCATCTGGAAAATACGTATGACTTGAGGGGTCAACAGTTTTCCCGGTCGTAACAAGCCCATTTGTTGACCTCACGGGGTTTCCGTTGCCATCCAATACCGGTGACTCTGTTATTTCAAAAGACTGATCACCAAAACCAGCAATGCGTGCTGTACTCGAAAGGACCGAAATAGGTGTATCTTCAAACAATTCAACAGAAGATATTTGCGATGTGTCAAAAATGTCCTCATTCCTGGCACCACTACGAATTCAATCTGCGATCAGATCCGCGGTATAGGATGCCCTCCCACCGATGCTGCCCCATATTTCAGAAGCAGCTTCAAGTGAACGAGGAATTTCCCTGCCAAAACCGCCATTAGAACTTGCATCTGCTATTTGAATCAGTTCTGGGACTTGCTCTATCAAGTTGAAAGTATCGTTGATAACGTCCCTAGCGCTGGCCCTCTGTTCAACGATGTCCAAGTCTGACACAACCTGATCAAACCATCCCGATGAAGGTGGTACGTGATCCAGTATGTCAACCGAGCGACTGTCGATGATGTTGCCTGTCGCCGGGTCAATATCCATCTCGATGATACTGTCGCCCACTCTCGTTGTTCTTGTTATGCTGCCATCCGGATTGTTGTATTGAACGGTTTCAGTATCAAAGCCGCCGAAGAAAGTAATGACACCGCCGGACGGATCAGCATGTGAAACCGATCCTGCCGGCACATATCCGATGCCTGGCGCGTCGTCGACAGGCAGTCCGTATTCAGTTACGACTGTTCGGTCCGACCAAGCAGTTGCTACCGCTCCGTTTAAAGGACCGCTAGTGAATGTGGATTCAATTACATAAGATAGGTCCCCATAAATCGTGAATTCATGAATTCCCACTGCACTTTCAATTACAGTCACCGAAGACGTTAAGTTTGAATTTGCAAAATCAAGTTCGGAAATATCTATTCGAGCAGTAGGCCTAGATGTAAATTGGCTCAGAAAGTCGGCAGTGCTGGTTGTAAATTGATCAATAACGTCTTCAGCATATTCTACTGAACTATGGAATAATTCATTAATTCGTTCGATGGCGGCTATGCCATCATTAAGTGTAGAATCCAACGCGGCCAGCGCAGCGCCTACAGAATCCGCCACGTCTTCAACAGTAAAACCAGCAATCCCTTCTTCGCGGATATGGCTGTACAATTCCAGCGTCGCTACGCCAAAATCGTATTGAATCTGATCAGACAGTAAGCTCGTGGCAACATAAGAGCCAGCCTCAGCGCCAGCCATACTGCCCAAAAAACCGCCCGGTGCGTTGAATAAAAATGATCCAGTGCCGCCGCCAATAATTGAGCCTACGGTCGAGAAGACGACCTCAGTAGCTTTCCTCGGATCTTGTTTTTCAAACGCATCCTCAAGATCCGCTAAGCCAAAGATCGATGAAACAAAACTCGAAGCGCCAAAATCAGCCAGCTTACCGACACGGACTGACTGCTCACGAATTTGATCCGTAGTCTTCTTATTGTACCGCGTAAGATCAATTGGCGATAAAAGTTGATCGACTTGCGCCGCTTGAGAGGCTCTTCCAATCTCAACAAGATACGATGAAATTGCTGCGCGTGTTGCTGTGTTTGCGGACGCGGTGAGAGCGGAGCCAGTAATATGACTGGTCGCTGCACCAAAAGCCTCTCCAGCAGCCGTGGAAAAAAAAGCGTCTGTCACAACCCTTGTATTATACTCACTCACAACGAACCCCCTATTGAATTACTTCCAGACTTAAGATAACGACTGGTATCGAATTCCGAGTAACTGGTATCGAACCCCACTAACCAGTGCGACCAAACAAACCAGTGCAAACATGATGAGAAAAAGCAGGACACTACGATCCGTGAGAACGTTCAGCTTTTCATATTTCCCTTGATCGCCTTGAGCGGCCGCTTTCGCGAAGGCATAGTACAGCCTACTTTTGCCGACAGGGCCGTTGGACCCGTCTAGCTGATAAGACTCAGACTTCATTGGGCTACCGTTAACGCAGTCTTTATCGAAGTTGAGACAGCCGCCCGCCACAAAAAAAATCACAGGGAAAAGACCAAGGACCATAATGGCGGGCGCTACAACACCTCTTCCCCAAGACCGATCCTGCTGAACAGCCTTCCAATATCCGGTATGCCAATCCATGAGGCCAATGGCCCATCCCATGACAATCAACTCAAAAACCGTCTTGAAGACAGCCAAGTTGGAAAAAGCCTCTTCGAACCCGGCTTCATTAGACTGAGGCAAATACAATCCCAATGGGATGGGAAAAAGAAACAACAACAGAACAGGAAGGATAAAGGCAGGAAACCTTCCCAATTTACTTCGAAACGTATTCGGGCGCGGGTCAACCTGTAATTCGGCCAGATAAATCTCGAAAAACCCCACGAATATCAATCCGTAGCATGCCAGAGCTTGCATACCTGTCAGATACCAAATCAAACACCCCAGTCCGATCGAATGAACGATCGAACGCAACATGCGAAAACGCGGTGCCAAATACCCCGTCTGCGTTGTTCGGACATAGTCGTTCAATTTCGTCAAGTATGCCATCACCGTATCAATCCCGATCCATAGTCACGACGCTACAGCGGACAACAAACCACTGACGTGTTTGTCCCAGAAACACCCAAACATACTGAGCGCACCACAAGACCCGTTACCCATTTGCTTCAACAAATTGAAGATCGAACAAACTCCCTTGGCCGACCGCCCTAATTCCAATTGTTCCACGGAAGAACGCCTTCAATTCTTCTGAAGATTGGGCGCGGGCGCTCGGATTGCCGCCATAGCGGACGCCGGTCCGACCACATTTCACGAGCGCAGCGCGGCGTTCGGAGAGCGTCGAAGCAGGTGTTCCGTCGGTCAATGAAGTTACACCGCCATCACTGACCTCAAGGATACAGTCTGACGGGTTAAAATAGTTGAAGACACCGACAGGGGATGTTGTATCAAACCCGTGCTGGGCACCCTCATATACGACGCTGCGCAATGTCGCATTGGCCGGATCCGCCTTTTTCTGCAGGGTCAGACAGGGTGCAGCCGGTGTATAATTGTCCTGCTCCCCCAACAGCATCAGGCTGGGTGCACCGGTCAATGTGAGATCGGGAATGGTTGAGCCACAGAATGGGTAATAGGCCGCATGCGCCGCAAACGTCTCACTCCCCTCTGCGTACCAGCCGCGAACCTGCTCAAACCCGGAATAGAGAGCAACAATGCCGCCCTTCGAGAAGCCAAGAAGGCCAATCCGGTCCGCGTCAATTCGGGGATTCGACGACAAAAGGCGTAAAGCGGCAAAGGCATCGGCCAGCATGGATTGGGATGAAACCCGGCTTTGGTCCTTTACCGTTTTCGCAACACCGCGCGGTCCGTAACTGTCCACGACAAAGGTTGCATAACCCTCTTTCAGCAGCATTCCGGAAAACTCGGTGGTTTGGCGACCAACACCACCGCTGCCATGGGAAATTACGACCGCAGCCACTGGCTGATCCGTTGAGGCGCCCTCTGGGAACCGCAGTGAACCAGAAACAACAGCGCTTGGGGCCGAGCCATCAATGGCATCGACAAAGTCATAGGGTGTCGAGCTTTGAAAGAAGACGCTGCCCGTTTCCGTACCGGTAAGGCTGGCAATCGGCGGCTTACTGGCAGTTTGGCATGCGCCAAGGAGAATAACGGCAGTTAATGCTGAAAGTGCTTTTTTCACTGAACGCTTCCTTTTTCATAATGAGTAAGTTCAATTTGCCCACTACCCGGTATCAGTTGACCCAGAAGAGACATCAATACCCCCCTTCATTTGCGAGCACGTGCTCAAAAAACGGGGCGACCTTCATCTCAGGCGTGAGACGCCCCCTTCTTGTAGACCCCGCATCGATACTTCCCCCAGCATTATCCCAGCCGGTAACTTTTACCCAAATCCCGGACCCGGGGCGTGTTCCACGCACAAACGGGAAAAAGCGCGTAAGACGCTCTCGCTTGCCCTCTATCCAGTCTGCCTCCCAGGCAAAATCCGGGTTGATGCCCAACTGACTTGCGACTTGGACCACAAGATCCTTAAATTCGAACCGCGGCGTGCTCCCGTTCATGTAACGGCCAATGGCCCCGACATTTTTGAACCGCAGGACAGCTGATTTTGGTTTACGTTCAGAAATCAGAGCCAACAGGCGGCCGGGCGCGTCATCGTTCAGGCCAGGGACAAGTATGGTTCCTGTATTGACGACCATTCCTGCATTTATGCAATTTTCAAGGGCACGTGTTTTCTTAGCAGCACATTCAAGATTATCCAATGCGAGATACCAGTCATCTCGATCAACGCCGTTCATCGAAATGTACACGTGGCGCAGACCGCTCGCCTTCAATTCATCGACATAGGTCCGACGGGACAGACGCAACCCATTTGTTAGCAATGTCACCCGATGGCCCGCGGCCCTTATCCTGCGGATCATCTCGAAAAGGTCGGGGTGCAATGTGGGTTCAGCTCCCGCCAAACGTATGTTTGTTCGCCTTGGAAGTTTCTCTAACGCGGCGACGACACGATCCAAGCTCAAATCGTCTATGGATCGATTTGGCAGATAACAATTCGCACAGGCCATATTGCATCTATGCGTGATATCAACAACCAAGGTGGAAAACGGACTGTCTTCGAGGTCATGACTTTGATATTCAATCATATGGCTCCCTCCGCAAGATTGCCGAGAAGAGCTACTCTCACCTGACGACCTGGATTTATTACTCTGTGTTGAAAGGATGTGTTGACGCGCCAAATCTCGCCTAATTCCATCGCAATTGGGAAAAGTTGCGCCCCTCGTCTAAATTCGAAGATCTGCTCTCCTGAAATCAAACAAACGAACCTTTTTTGCTCTGGAGGGTCGATATGCCAGTCCAACTTCCCGCCAGCAGATAGCTCTGACAGACGCAATCGCCGAACATCTCCAATACACTCGCACAACTGTTTGACCACTGCAGGAAGGCCGAAACCTGGCTGAGCCTCTAAATAGTCTTGAGGGTCATTTGACACGGCGCCATCTCGTGTCCGCTGCAAGTCGACTTGCTGGTAGACCTGCGACAGATCCTGCCTGGTGCCGCTTGTCAAACCCGCTACGGTGCGTTGAGCCCAGGTCAAGGCCATGTCATTACGCCCGGTATTGGAACCATGAAATCTCAGCAGGGTCGTTATAGTTTTGTCATCCAGCTTACCTACTCTTTTTGCAAACCGGTCTTGCACGCAGGCTCCGGAAATCTCTCCAACTCCAACCCTTCTGGCCTTCGCCAGGGTTTTAAGCATAGTCTTGCTCGTCATCGCTTAGCCTCACCCGCCTTGCCGTTCGGTTCAAGCGGACGGATAGCGTAGCTCCTGCCAAATTCTTGAAAACCCATGCGCTTCAAAAACTTGTCAGTGCGATCTGGATCGATACCAGTTGCGGCATGGACTTGCAGCTCTACCGCATTTCGCTTTAGGGCCCATGCAGCAAACCCTTTGAACAGCCGAAGAGCGGCTTCGCCGCCACTCAATCCGCGCCGAACAGACGGCGAGACGTAGTAAGAGGTCACCGTTGCGATGAGATGATCACCAACCATGTAAGGACCAATTGAACAGAACAAAAAGCCGATGGCTTTCTCACGTTTTTCAGCAATGAATAATGCGTTTCGATCCGGCTGTTCGATGACTTTTGCGAAGAGTGCATTTCGGCGCTCAAGATTATAGGGATAGTTTCGATAGCGTCCTTCGGCATGCAGTGATCGAGAGAGTGGGGTCAGCAACTCAAAGTCATCGGAGTTTTGAGCCAAACGAATTGTAACACTATTATCAGAGTTATCTTTTATTACATTACTATCGCGCTCAGCGCGGCCCAGACCCATCTTACACTGCCCCAAAAAATGGAATTTACCCTTACATTTCGATTTTAACTTATCTTGCTGCTAGCCTAACGTAAACACAGGACGTGAATTCTCTCTTTAGTTATCCACAGGTTTTTGTAAAATTTTATTTTAATGAGAGTAAATAATTCATAAATTAACTATAAATTGCATACGATTCTTCACTATCTCTCTGCAACTCCATGGCTGGTCTCATTCTTGATTCTGTCAATTCGGTGTATGTGAGCTTATGCAGCCCTGTGTTGGGCAAAATGTCGCCAAACACAAAAATGATGCGGCCGATTTCTGGAACTAAAATGACGCTAAAAAATTAGGCAATGGATCCCCTGTGCCACTAGGAACCCAAATGGTAAAATGAAAAATCAACGTACAACTAGTTTACCAAGGGCTTCCCATGTTCTTGCCTACGCATGACGACTTATCCAAAGAGGCCGCCGGCGCTGAACTGGTTGCGCGCATCCAGGACGCGATCGAACATGAGACAAACAAAAAACGTCGGCGCAACGTACAAGCATCCAGGCCATAGAGTTAGAGGACCGCGTCCTGAGCGGCCTAAAGAACATCCTGCTGGCAAACCAGGATCTGGTTGATGCATTCACAAAAAGTTTCAACGAAGAGCTCGCCCGTTTGCAGACCAGACAAGGCGAGACGGACCGTGCCATCACACGAGACCTTGCGGCTGTAAACCGGAAGATCGAGCGTTGCGTATCCTTCATTCTTGATAGCGACGACAGCCCCGGCGTAATCCGCTCTGAACTCAAAAAACTGGAGAAGCAAAAGACCGAACTTGAGAACCGCGCCAGAGACGTGAGCGGCGCCACCAAGATAAAAGTTCACCCCAATGCAGCTTCTCTGTATGTCCGCAAAGTCAATGAACTGCAGACCCTATTGGAGGGTGAGGACACAAAGACCGAAGCAACAGAGACCATCCGCTCCATGATCGAGCGGATCGAGGTCATCCCGGAGACGACAAAGGGCAGGCACAGGGTCCGGCTGATCGGGTTGTTGGCCGTGTCCGTCCGGTGAACCGGCTCTTGATATTTCGCGCGGTTAGTCAGGCGGCTTGAGCGGGGAAGTTCCAGGGGAGCAGTTCGTCGATGCGGTTGATTTTGTGATCGGCGATGCGGTCCAGCACCCAGGTGAGCCAGGCTTGCGGGTCAACGTCATTGAGCTTGGCGGTTTCGATCAGGGTGAACGCGATGGCCATGGCCTTGCCACCACCCTCGGAACCGGCGAACAGCCAATTCTTGCGCCCGAGCGCCACCGGCTTCATAGCCCGCTCGACGGCGTTGTTGTCCAATTCCAGAACGCCGTGGCCCAGGTAGGCCCGCGCCTTCGGCAACCGGTTCAGGGCGTAGCGGATCGCGCCAGCAAGCGGTGACTTGCCGGATATCTTCGTCAACTGGGTATCCAGCCATGTCACCAGATCATCGAACATAGGCGTAGCGTACTCGCGCCGCAGCGCCACCCGTTCTTCGGGCAATCGGCCACGCGCCTGTTCCTCCACGGCATACAGCGCGGCGATGCGCTTGATCGCCTCCTCGGCGATGGCTCCGCCCTGAGCTTGATGGACATCGACGAACTTGCGCCGCACATGCGCCACACAGGCCATCTCCGTGGCCGTGTCGGATGAGAACAACCCGTTGAACCCGGCGTAGCCGTCGGCATGGATCCAGCCTTGATAATCTGACAGATGCCGGACGGGATGGTCGCCCTTGCGATCGACGGTGAACCGATACCAGACCCCGGGCGGCGCTCCACCCGCCCATGGCCTTTCGTCGCGCACATAGGCCCACACCCGCGCGGTTTTGGTTTGCTTCGAACCGGGGGCCTGCATCTTCACAGGGGTGTCATCCGCGAACAGCGCCGGACCCGCCCGCACATGACGACCAATGGCCTCGGCCAAGGGTTCGAGAAGTGCCGTCGATCGGCCAACCCAATCCGCCAACGTCGAACGTTCAAGATCAATGCCGTCGCGTGCAAAGATCTGGCTTTGGCGGTACAGCGGCAGATGGTCGGCATACTTCGAGACCAGAACATGGGCCAGCAGTCCCGGACCGGGGCGGCCCTTCTCGATCGGCCGCGACGGTAAGGGAGCCTGGACGATGGCCTCGCAGCAGCTACACGCCAGACGGGGACGCACGATGCGGTTCACCACAAAACGCCCCGGGATGTATTCCAGCTCTTCCGTGACATCCTCGCACAGGGGCTTGAGTTCGCCACCGCATTCTCCGCAACTCTCGCCCGCAGACAGATGTGTGTCGTGGCGGGGCAGATGGGCGGGCAGCGGCTTGCGATTGTGCTTGCGCCTGGGCTTCGGCTCCACTTCGGCGGCCGCGGTTTGTTCCACCGCAGCTTCGGCAATGGCTTCGTCCTCGGCGAAAGTCAGGTGCAGTTGATCCAGGCTCTCGGACTTGGACCCGAAACGGTGGCGGTTATGGCCCGCCAACTGGTGCTTGAGCTTCTCAATCAGAAGATCGCGAGACTTCAACTCGCCAGCCAGAAGCCCCACCAAGCCCTTCAGTTCGGCGGGATCGTCGGGCAGCGTTTGAAGATCATTCAACATGACCATCGTATAGCAGAAACACCCTGCAAAGGGAATCCGCAACCGATCCAGTTCTTCGTTTAATGGACCTATCCCACGGTCAGGGGACGCCAGGTCCGAGCCGGCATGCGCCAGTCAATTCCTTCCAGCAGCATGGCGAGTTGGGCCGCCGTCACGCCGACCTTGCCGTCCGCCGGAGACGGCCACACGAACCGGCCCTTCTCCAGCCGCTTGGCGAACAAACATGCCCCCTGGCCGTCCCACCAGATGATCTTGATCAGATCGCCGCGCCGTCCACGGAACACGAACAGGTGGCTCGAATAGGGATCTTGGCCCAGGACACGCTCCGCCAGAGCCGACAGACCGGCAAACCCTTTGCGCATGTCCGTCACACCGGCCGCAAGCCATACCCGTGTGTTCACCGGCACCGGGATCATGACAGCCACACCTTCAGCAAACGCCCCAAAGCATCCGGATCAAAACCACCCTCGGCAACAACCTGGTGACCACCAGCCAGTTCGATACGAACCGCAGTCCCAAATGTCGGTGGCCCATCCGCTGCTACCTCCATCTCCGCTCGGACCGGCGCGGAAACCGTCACCGGCAGAAACACCGCATCATGACGCTCCTCCCCATCCGGGGCAAACCGCGCGTCACGCAGCCATTTAAAAATCAAGTTCGCATTCATCGAATAACGCTGTGCAACCTGCGCAACCGAAACACCAGGAACCGACGCCTGTAAACAAATGGAACGCTTCTCTTCAGTCGACCAAAACCGACGCTTCGCTGCCATCACGATGTACCCTTGGTGTCCACTATCAATGCCGGACACTAGCGCCAATCCTTCCGCTCAGAAAAGAGCGGGTTCACCGGACGGACACTGTTGGCCCGTATTCTGGAAGAGACCGTGGCCCCAAAGCAAAACGCCGTCAGGTTTTCTGACGGCGGTAGGGTCTTGTTGGTTGCGGGGACCCGCAAGTACCTTTACCGAACAAATTCAAACATGGGTGGAAGCTCGAAATAAAGCTGTCAACAGTCTCAGATACTAAAACCACGTTCATAATTATAGCGGTGGACCGGAGGTGTCGGAAGGTTTCGAGCCGGCCCCCGAAAGGTCGCATGACAAACGGACCAAACATGGGGTGAACTCCAAGTTAATAAGATATCTATACCTCAATTGGCTCAGTTATGGGAGGCAGGGCCAAACAAAACCACCTCTTTGGATTCGTCCAGTGCTTGGCAGATCGTGTTCAGTGTTCCCCGGCTTTCACCGTCCCAAAAGGCAACAATGGTATCTGATGCTATAATGATTTGTTGGTTTCTAATTGGACCCGCTTTTCTTCCGTGAACGAGCCAATCTGCCTCAAACACTTTCGTTCGTAGTCCACAATCTTCTGCAGCCTTAGCCGCTTCAGTGTCAACACCTCTGGCACCTCCAGAAAACACAATTGTATCCCTTGGAAGAGTCCGAACAAATCTTGCGACCAAATCCAAACAATTGTAGTTCCGAGATCCAACAATGCCGATATTCACTCGCAGCTCCACAATTAGAATTAAGTGATCCAAAAGTCAGGAATGGTCGATCAAATGCTCTGCAAGTATCCAGTTATTTGTTCCGTCGACACACATTAGGTCAGGTCAATCCGCTCAAGGACAGCGGCCCAGCACAAAGAACAACCTTTAAGAAGTTCCAACCACGTAATTCGCTACCAAGGTTTTACATCATTTCTACACTTGAAACAGCGTTTTCATCGTTCGTTCAGTGTTTCGTCCTGATACTCCTGAAGTGGAGAGAGAAAATATTCAATGATGGCCCGGTCACCTGTCTGAATTTCAACTGTAGCGCTCATGCCCGGCGTCAAAGTAACATAGTTCTGTCCAACGAGGACCCGATCGTCACTGAGCACGATCTCCGCCGTATAGACGAGGCCCAGTAGTTCGTCTTCGACTGCATCGGCCGACAGGCGTCTCACTTCCCCCTCTATGATCCCGTATTTTGTGTAGGGGAAACTATCGATCTTGACGCGGGCTTTCTGACCAGGGGTTACAAAACCGACATCTTTGTTGAGTACCCGTGCCTCAACCAGCAACTCACTATCCTTGGGGACAATCACCATTATTGGATCCGCCGGGGACACGACACCGCCCACCGTGTTCGTGGCAAGTTGCTGAACACGGCCCGAGACAGGCGAGAGCAAATGCATCATCGCTTCCCGGCGTTCAGCCTTCTGGAGAGCCAAGCTCGCCTGGTCTGCTCTGTTCCGGGCGTCTAGCAATTCATCTAACAAGCGTTCAATGGAAGCCGCCCGTGTTTGATCGATTTGACGACGGACCATTCCTTCCTCTGCGTCGTGTTCCAACATTCGCTGCCTTGTTATGACGAGGTCTTCCCGGAAGGTTACTAGCTGCTGCTTCACCTCGAGCCATTGAGGTCTTGCGGCAAACCCTTTTACTGCGAGGTCACTCAATCCCTCCTCTCTCTCGGCGATCAAGGGAATCAGCGTGGTGAGTTTGTTGATCTCGGCCTTCGTTGCCTGTCTTAACGCGTCCAGGCGATCAATCTCCCCATAGAGAGAAGCCAGTTCGGTCTGATATCGCGCAAGGGCACCAACCATTTGGGACCTGGACAGACGAATGAGGTTCGGCGGTGCATTAAAATCCAGTCTCAGTTCTGCCTTAAGTTCACGGTCGTTGAACTCAGGCGTCCAGGTCTCCATCGCAGAAACCGTTGCCGTTAGTCGCGCAACATCCAGTCGAGCCTCCAGCAATTCTCGGGCAACCTGATCGCGATCAGCAGAGGATTCCGTCGCATCAAGTTCAACCAGCAATTCCCCCTGCTCTACCGACTGCCCTTCGCGCACATGGATGGCCTGAACGGTAGCAAGTTCCATAGGTTGCACCAGCTTTACCTTGCCATCGGGTACAATGCGCCCCGTAGCAGTGGCGACCGTATCAATGCGACCTATGACAGACCAGACAACAGCCGCCACAAAAATTCCGGCAATGAAGAGCGCCAGAATCCTACCGAATGGGGACGCCGGCGTCTCAAGTATCTCTAGGGCTGCTGGCAGAAACTCACGATCCACCGGCTCGCGATCAACCTTTGGGTTGTTTGCTTCCACCGCCTTCGCCGCTCGCCATGATGAAACTATTCTAGCTATCAATCCTGCCATGGTTCCACACTCTCTTCCTAACCAGCCTGCTGACGGTAAAGATGGGCATAAATGCCGTCTTGCTGGATCAGGGCATCATGGCTTCCCTGTTCAATGACGACGCCCTTATCCATCACAATAATTCGGTCGGCATGCCGAACGGTGGACAAGCGATGAGCCACAATCAAAACAGTACGATCCTGGGTAATCTGCGCCATATTCTGCTGGATTGTCCGTTCACTTTCGTAATCAAGAGCGCTCGTGGCCTCGTCAAAGATCAGAACCCTGGGATCTGTTGCCAGAGCCCGGGCAATCGCTATCCGCTGACGCTGCCCCCCTGACAGGTTCGATCCCCTCTCCTCCAAAACCGTGTCATAGGCGTCTGGAAGTTCAAGAATGAAATCATGGGCACCCGCAATCTTGGCAACCGCAACAACGCGTTCCATCGATAGAGAAGGATCAGCGAGAGCGATATTGTCGCGAACAGATCGGTTGAACAGGATGTTTTCCTGCAACACAACGCCTACCTGTCGGCGAAGCCAGGCGGGATCAACCATAGCTGTATCAATACCGTCGACGAGTATTCTTCCGCGCTCAGGGACATAGAGCCGTTGTACAAGTTTGGTAAGGGTGCTCTTACCAGAGCCTGAACGACCGACAATACCGACCACCTCACCTGCTTCGATCTTGATGTCGAGGTCGCGAATGACTTCCACACCGCCCGGGCGATACCGAAAGTTAATACGATCAAACGTAATCTCTCCCTTAACTCTTGGAAGGGCGGGCCGGTTTGGGTTATGCCCGGGCTCCATCGGAATATTTAAGACATCCCCGAGCCGGTCGAGGGATATTCGAAACTGTTGAAAGTCTTGCCAGAGTTGCGCCAATCGGATGACCGGCCCGCTTACCTGGCCCGACAACATGTTGAAGGCAATCAGTTCCCCAACGGTCAAATCGCCAGCAATGACCAGTTGGGCCCCAAACAGCAAGAGAAGAGCCGTCGTAATTTTGCTGATAAGTTGCACGCCCTGACTGCCGACGGTTGCCAGGACGACCATGCGGAAGGATGCCTTTACATATCCCGCCAGTTGTCCTTCCCAAATACCCCGCATCTGGGGTTCGACAGCCATGGCCTTCAGGGTTTCCACCGCGCTCACTGATTCGGTCAGAAAAGCCTGATTCCGGGCGCCTCTCTGAAATTTCTCTTCGATACGTCTCCGCAGGCCGGGTGTGATTGTTACTGATAGAAGCGCATAGAAGGGTATAGAGCCCAGCACAATGTAGGTCAGGGTAGGACTGTACAGATACATGACGCCCAAAAACACAAAGACGAACAACAGATCCAGAACCACGGTCAAGGCCTGACCCGTGATGAAATCGCGTATATTCTCAAGCTCACGAACGCGTGCCACCGTTTGGCCGACCGCTCTGCTTTCGAAGTAGGCGAGCGGCAAGCCAAGCAGATGCCGGTACAAGCGTGTCCCCAGTTCCACATCCACGCGACTTGTCGTGTGAGAGAATATGTAGGTCCTCAAAGCCCCCATCAGGATCTCAAAGAGCGCGATGGCCAGCATGGCAATGACGATGACATGCAAAGTCATCAAGCTGTGGTGCACCAACACCTTATCCATGACGACCTGAAACAAGATCGGTGTCACAAGGGCAAAGAGTTGCACAAACAGAGAGGCGAGGAGGACCTCACCAAAAAGTTTGCGGTATTTATAGATGGCGGGAATGAACCAGGTAATATCGAAATGCCGATCCTCACCGCCAGCGGCCACCCTGGTCGTGGCGAGAATGACCTCGCCACTCGCCTGCTCAAGATAAGCGTCGAGAGACAGTTTCTCAGGCGGGTGCCCCGGCCTCTGTATTAGAACGGCGTCATCCACCACCCGTCCTAAAATAAAAAAGTTGCCGTCTTTAGTCTGGGTAATCGCAGGTAATGGGAGTTTGGCGAGTCGCTTCTGAGCGTTCCTTGCCTTCACCGTGACCGACCGCGCTTTTAACCCAAGGGCTTTGGCAGCTCGCAGGATCGACAATGTGTCCATAGGCCCCGACACAGGCGCAAACTCCCGCCGGATCTGATCCGGGTCCGCAGGGAGCTTGTTGAACTGAAGCATTAGAGCCAGACACATCAGGCCACTGTCATTCAGCGGTTCAGCCTGTTTCCGAGCCCGCCCTGTGTCCGGTCCGACCGGTACGTCCAACACGTTCTACAGCCTACTCAGTCAGACCGAAGGGGTGAGCAAGTTCAGCGCTGTGTCACGGACGTCAGTTCTGGACAGGCGGACCGCCCCTTCACCATTTGTATCAAAGACGGAGACAGCCTGAATTAGCTGGGCTAGATCTATGGTAGATCCATCGTCAAACCTAATGGTTTCGACGCCACCATGTCCCGCAGCGCCACCTGCAAGTTCTATCTTGTCCGAGATATTCGAGTAGAGTGTTTCCGTCAGACTACCATCAACGCCGAGGCCAAACGAATTGGCATCTGAATAATCCAGCCACAGATTGTCGACACTCACACCAGAGCCAAATTCCAATACATCGTTGTCCCCCCCGGTGTCGGATAGCGAGTCAGTGCCATCTCCCACACTGTATTGGTAGGTATCATCTCCTGTACCACCATTCAGGATATCGCTACCAGTTCCGCCCTGCAGCGTATCCGAACCGGACCGACCTTCGAGAAGATCATCGCCGGCCCCGCCCGTCAGGATGTTGTCCGCACTCGAACCCCGAAGCGTGTCACTGTGATCCGATCCAACAAGGTTCTCGATCGAAATCAGAACATCGCCGGCCGCATCTCCGCCAGATGCACTTCCCGAAGAAAGATCGACCGAAACAGCGGCTGAAGACCCGTCATAATGCGCGGTGTCAACACCTTCGCCACCATCCAGTATATCTGAAGCCAAGCCACCCCGCAGTTGATCATCCCCAGCACCACCATTGATAGTGTCATCATTCTGTGAGCCAAAGAGAATGTCATTTCCATTGCCGCCAATGAACTCCGTTTCACCCTGTACCGTTTCGTAGAATTCAATCTCGTCAATTGCCCAACCATAAACATGGTAGACGCCATCATCAGGCGCTCTTAAGCGCCAGTAGCGGTGGGCTCCGTGCTCATGAGAAACTGTAAATTCAGCAAAGTCACCTCCGGCAACCCCCGTCAAACTCTGTGAGCTACCAGCATCCGACCAAGCTGAGCCATCGTCGCTGAACTGCAGTTGAACGGCGTCCCGCCAATAGAGGTTTTCATAGTATTGCTCACCATCTCGCAAGATACGGAAGCGTTGCACATCTGCTTCCTGGCCCACCCCAAAGTCATATCCAGCCCAGTTGGCCGAAGCCGTATGTTGAGCCCCTTGCCAAACACCAGCACCATTCTGTGAGTCAACGCCATCAAACAGACCTGCTTCATCCGCAACAACGTTTGAGCCACCTGTTATGACACTGCCAGAGGTGGTTTGCAGCTTTGCGTAACTTAACGGATCGAGATCCTCACGAACCGCAAGAGAAACTGTGCCTATTGAGAACGCACCGCTGGAGTCTGTAACTCTAAAATCAAAACTTCCGTCACCAATAAAGCCAGCAGCGGCTTCAAAGGTAAAGCTGCCATCTGAGGCCACTTGAACGGTCCCTACAGAAGCACTTGGTCCATTTTCAAGGGTAAAGCTGAGGTCGTCCCACACGTCCTCAATATCCCATCCAGAAACCAAACCATGTGCCTGGCCATCCTCAAGGATTGACAACACCCCATCGACCGCTACTGGCCCTGTATTGGCAGCCGTCAGATCCAGGTTACGATCGTCAAAGACGATATTTTCGATATCAGTGAACACACTATCTGGCGCTTCTGCGAACGATCCACTTCTGCCATCATAGACCTGCAAAGTACCATCAGTGAGTTTAGTAATCCTGTAGTCGGTAATCGACCCGTCATAGATTGCCTGATCTATCCCGGTTCCACCGATAAGCACATCGGCACCAGCCCCACCGGTCAGGGTGTCATCACCGTCACCCCCTTCGAGGCGGTTGGCTGCACCATCACCGGTGATCGCATCATTACCGGCACCGCCTGTCACATTCTCAATGCTCTCAAAGGTTACCTGGTCAGCACCAACCTGCGCAGAGGCAGAGGTCACAACATCATAACCAAGTCCTGTCCCGGTTACCTGATCAACTGATGTGATATTGTTCAGCGTGAATGCCGTCCCGCCCGAGGCATCAAGCCCGAGATTGCTGCTATCCGCAAAATCAAGATGGAACCCGTTGGCACCATAGCCCGCAGCATCTTCATACGCGGTTGCCTGCCAACTCCCGTCACGATCCTCACCAAAAGCATCCGCTCCAAGCGCAACACCATCAACATAGTGAACATCGGCAATCTCACCGTCATAATACTGCGTCGAATAGAACGAATACCCGACACCGTAATCCGTCCCATCCTGACCAATCGTCAGTGTGGCATTCTGTGGAGGATACGTCCCGGTTAGCCCAATCTCTGCACCATCAACAAATACCTTCACACGATCCGACGCCACAGAAGCCGTCGTATCAATGCTGAACACAACATGCTGGAAAGACGTCGTGTCGGTAAATGTATCTGTGCTAGTCAGGATCGTGTTGAAACTACCACCAACCCAATCCCAGATCTGAAGCTTGTTTGAGCTATTAAACCGGAGACCCAGTTCTCCACTCGTGTTCGAACCGAAGAACACGCGGTCCGTCCCCAATGTATCCTGTTTCAGCCAGAGGGAAAGCGTCGCCTGCTGGCGACTGCCACCAGAACCAAACGTCTTCGAGAGATACTGCGCATTCGCCGTATCAAGAGCAACAGCATCAAACGATACCGTGCCAGGAGTTGACGTCAAAGAGACCGTGACATCATCACTCGTCGCCCCAAAATCAATCGTGTCAGAACCGATGCCACCCTCAAAGTGATCAGAACCACCAGTATGACCAAACGTATCATCACCAGCTCCGCCAACAAGCGTGTTGGCCCCACTGTCACCCGTCAATTGGTCATCAAAATCAGACCCTGTGATATTCTCGATACCACCAAGCGTGTCTCCTTCCGCATGACCGCCAACCTCAACGGCTCCATCACCAAGATCAACCGTCACTCCAGACGTCGAACCGGAATAGTCCGCCGTATCAACACCGGATCCACCCTCAAGCGTATCCGCACCGGAACGGCCTTCGAGCAGATCATCACCGGCCCCACCTGTCAGAACATTGTCACCACTCGAACCACGAAGCGTGTCATCATGATCAGACCCAACAAGGTTCTCGATCGAGATCAGAACATCGCCGGCCGCATCTCCGCCAGACGCACTCCCCGAAGAAAGATCAATCGACACAGCAGATCCAGAACCGTCATAACGCGCCGTATCAACACCTTCACCACCATCAAGAAGGTCACTGCCAAGACCACCGGTCAGATCCTCATCACCTGCATGACCCTGAAGCGCATCATTACCGGAACTCCCCAGAATAATATCCGCACCAGACGTCCCATCAACATCAAGCGCACTCTCCGCCCGTGTGATGTTACCGTCATTGATCGCCGCAAAACCACTCGGTGGCGCATGCAGGAAGTGACCGCCCGCATCCTCGTCAAACACAAACGCACTCGTGTCATAAAGAGGGCCCGCTGAACCGGAACCAAAGTTCACAGAAAACGGCTGGTTATAACTCGCATCCCCGCCAGAGATGATCGCATAAAACGTCTTACCAACATCAGAGGACGCAATCTCATAGCCCCCGGTACCAGCTTCAGGATCTGCACCGTTCTGCCAGACACCATTATACCGCACGTACATCCGGTTATTGTCCAGATCAAGTGCAAAGCCGACATCAGTCAACGCGTTCCCGCTGACATTATCAAGACCGCCATAACCACCCGTCGGGGACATGAAGATCGTACCGCCACTGGTAACAGCCCAGTAACCACCCTGATACCCCTGGGTCCAGTTGTCCGAAGGACCAGCGGCCTTCGCGGTAAGAGCGACCTCATCGGTGGCAAACCCACCAAACGCATAAGTCCCAAACGCGTTCTGACGATATTCGTAATACCACTTGCCCGTAGAGACACCCTTGTCAGAACGAACAGCCTGATAATAGCTGCTCGCATCACCAGACAATCCATCCGAACTCACAGAAACACTCGAATGGCGATCCGAAGAACTCAGAACCGCAAAGTCTGTATTGCTTGGAACAGGAACATCTTCAGACACCGTCACATCAACCTGGCTGCTATGCACAGCCCCGTTGCTGTCCCGAACACTGAACGTGAAACTGTCGCTCTCAACACCGGCACCGAGCGTGCTCGCGTCATAGGTATAACTGCCATCAGCCTCAATCGTGACCGTCACACCTTCACTGGACGTCACCGTCACACTGGTCCCGGCAGACGCAAAACTGCCGCCACCGCCAAACTCAAGACTGTCCGCAACATCAAAGTCGGTACCCGTCAACTGCCAGGAGACACTCGACCCTTCCCGCACATAGATCTTGCTCGCCTTCGCAATCGGCGCATTGTTCTGGGATCCATCCAGATAAACAGTCCGGTCTGTGAAGGAGACCTGCTCAATCCCTTCAAGACGGTCAGTACCATCATCACCCTCAAGACCAGGGCTCAGATCCGTTACCTCCCAACCCGCAGAGGTAACGCCATCTTCCTCAAAAACCTCAACAACGGAATAACCCTCAACACTCCCGCCATAAGACGCAACATCAATGCCCAAGCCACCTACCAGAGTGTCATTGCCAGCCCCACCGGTCAGGGTGTCATCACCGTCACCCCCTTCGAGGCGGTTGGCTGCACCATCACCGGTGATCGCATCATTACCGGCACCGCCTGTCACATTCTCAATGCTCTCAAAGGTTACCTGATCAGCACCAACCTGCGCAGAGGCAGAGGTCACAACATCATAACCAAGTCCTGTCCCGGTTACCTGATCAACTGATGTGATATTGTTCAGCGTGAATGCCGTCCCGCCCGAGGCATCAAGCCCGAGATTGCTGCTATCCGCAAAATCAAGAT
Organism: Alphaproteobacteria bacterium; assembly: GCA_963691885.1. Taxonomy (GTDB): domain Bacteria; phylum Pseudomonadota; class Alphaproteobacteria; order UBA8366; family Aestuariispiraceae. The sequence goes on along the minus strand of OY829843.1, from coordinate 2,218,342 downwards.
GGAACCCGTTGGCACCATAGCCCGCAGCATCTTCATACGCGGTTGCCTGCCAACTCCCGTCACGATCCTCACCAAAAGCATCCGCTCCAAGCGCAACACCATCAACATAGTGAACATCGGCAATCTCACCGTCATAATACTGCGTCGAATAGAACGAATACCCGACACCGTAATCCGTTCCATCCTGACCAATCGTCAGTGTGGCATTCTGTGGAGGATAGGTCCCGGTCAGTGAAATCTCAGCACCATCAACAAATACCTTCACACGATCCGACGCCACAGAAGCTGTCGTATCAATGCTGAACACAATGTGCTTGAAAGATGTTGTATCTGTGAAACTGTCGGTACTGTGCAGGTTCAGGTTAAAGCTGCTGCCAACCCAATCCCAGATCTGGAGCTTGTTCAGATTTGTGAAACGCAGACCAAGCTGACCACCGGCATCATCAGATCCGAAGAAAACCCGATCTGTCCCTAATGTATCCTGCTTCAGCCAGAGAGAAAGCGTCGCCTGTTGGCGACTGCCACCAGAACCAAACGTCTTCGAGAGATACTGCGCATTCGCCGTATCAAGAGAAACAGCATCAAGCGATACCGTGCCAGTAGTTGACGTCAAAGAGACCGTGACATCATCACTCGCCGTCCCAAAATCAATCGTGTCAGAACCGCTGCCACCCTCAAAGTGATCAGAACCACCGGTATGACCAAACGTGTCATCACCAGCTCCGCCAACAAGCGTGTTGGCCCCACTGTCCCCCGTCAGCTGATCATCAAAATCAGACCCCGTGATATTCTCGATACCACCAAGCGTGTCTCCTTCCGCATGACCGCCAACCTCAACGGCTCCATCACCAAGATCAACCGTCACTCCAGACGTCGAACCGGAATAGTCCGCCGTATCAACACCGGATCCACCCTCAAGCGTATCCGCACCGGAACGACCTTCCAGAAGGTCATCTCCAGATCCCCCTGTCAGAACATTGTCGCCACTCGAACCACGAAGCGTGTCATCATGATCAGACCCAACAAGGTTCTCGATCGAGATCAGAACATCGCCGGCCGCATCTCCGCCAGACGCACTCCCCGAAGAAAGATCAATCGACACAGCAGATCCAGAACCGTCATAACGCGCCGTATCAACACCTTCACCACCATCAAGAAGGTCACTGCCAAGACCACCGGTCAGATCCTCATCACCTGCATGACCCTGAAGCGCATCATTACCGGAACTCCCCAGAATAATATCCGCACCAGACGTCCCATCAACATCAAGCGCACTCTCCGCCCGTGTGATGTTACCGTCATTGATCGCCGCAAAACCACTCGGTGGCGCATGCAGGAAGTGACCGCCCGCATCCTCGTCAAACACAAACGCACTCGTGTCATAAAGAGGGCCCGCTGAACCGGAACCAAAGTTCACAGAAAACGGCTGGTTATAACTCGCATCCCCGCCAGAGATGATCGCATAAAACGTCTTACCAACATCAGAGGACGCAATCTCATAGCCCCCGGTACCAGCTTCAGGATCTGCACCGTTCTGCCAGACACCATTATACCGCACGTACATCCGGTTATTGTCCAGATCAAGTGCAAAGCCGACATCAGTCAACGCGTTCCCGCTGACATTATCAAGACCGCCATAACCACCCGTCGGGGACATGAAGATCGTACCGCCACTGGTAACAGCCCAGTAACCACCCTGATACCCCTGGGTCCAGTTGTCCGAAGGACCAGCGGCCTTCGCGGTAAGAGCGACCTCATCGGTGGCAAACCCACCAAACGCATAAGTCCCAAACGCGTTCTGACGATATTCGTAATACCACTTGCCCGTAGAGACACCCTTGTCAGAACGAACAGCCTGATACCAGCTGCTCGCATCGCCGGACAATCCATCCGAACTCACAGAGACACTCGAATGGCGATCCGAAGAACTCAGAACCGCAAAGTCTGTATTGCTTGGAACAGGAACATCTTCAGACACCGTCACATCAACCTGACTGCTATGCACAGCACCGTTGCTGTCCCGAACACTGAACGTGAAACTGTCGCTCTCAACACCGGCACCGAGCGTGCTCGCGTCATAGGTATAACTGCCATCAGCCTCAATCGTGACCGTCACACCTTCACTGGACGTCACCGTCACACTGGTCCCGGCAGACGCAAAACTGCCGCCACCGCCAAACTCAAGACTGTCCGCAACATCAAAGTCGGTACCCGTCAACTGCCAGGAGACACTCGACCCTTCCCGCACATAGATCTTGCTCGCCTTCGCAATCGGCGCATTGTTCTGGGATCCATCCAGATAAACAGTCCGGTCTGTGAAGGAGACCTGCTCAATCCCTTCAAGACGGTCAGTACCATCATCACCCTCAAGACCAGGGCTCAGATCCGTTACCTCCCAACCCGCAGAGGTAACGCCATCTTCCTCAAAAACCTCAACAACGGAATAACCCTCAACACTCCCGCCATAAGACGCAACATCAATGCCCAAGCCACCTACCAGAGTGTCATTGCCAGCCCCACCGGTCAGGGTGTCATCACCGTCACCCCCTTCGAGGCGGTTGGCTGAGCCATCACCGGTGATCGCATCATTACCGGCACCACCGGTAACATTCTCAATGCTCTCAAAGGTTACCTGATCAGCACCAACCTGCGCAGAGGCAGAGGTCACAACATCATAACCAAGTCCTGTCCCGGTTACCTGATCAACTGATGTGATATTGTTCAGCGTGAATGCCGTCCCGCCCGAGGCATCAAGCCCGAGATTGCTGCTATCCGCAAAATCAAGATGGAACCCGTTGGCACCATAGCCCGCAGCATCTTCATACGCGGTTGCCTGCCAACTCCCGTCACGATCCTCACCAAAAGCATCCGCTCCAAGCGCAACACCATCAACATAGTGAACATCGGCAATCTCACCGTCATAATACTGCGTCGAATAGAACGAATACCCGACACCGTAATCCGTTCCATCCTGACCAATCGTCAGTGTGGCATTCTGTGGAGGATAGGTCCCGGTCAGTGAAATCTCAGCACCATCAACAAATACCTTCACACGATCCGACGCCACAGAAGCTGTCGTATCAATGCTGAACACAATGTGCTTGAAAGATGTTGTATCTGTGAAACTGTCGGTACTGTGCAGGTTCAGGTTAAAGCTGCTGCCAACCCAATCCCAGATCTGGAGCTTGTTCAGATTTGTGAAACGCAGACCAAGCTGACCACCGGCATCATCAGATCCGAAGAAAACCCGATCTGTCCCTAATGTATCCTGCTTCAGCCAGAGAGAAAGCGTCGCCTGTTGGCGACTGCCACCAGAACCAAACGTCTTCGAGAGATACTGCGCATTCGCCGTATCAAGAGAAACAGCATCAAGCGATACCGTGCCAGTAGTTGACGTCAAAGAGACCGTGACATCATCACTCGCCGTCCCAAAATCAATCGTGTCAGAACCGCTGCCACCCTCAAAGTGATCAGAACCACCGGTATGACCAAACGTGTCATCACCAGCTCCGCCAACAAGCGTGTTGGCCCCACTGTCCCCCGTCAGCTGATCATCAAAATCAGACCCCGTGATATTCTCGATACCACCAAGCGTGTCTCCTTCCGCATGACCGCCAACCTCAACGGCTCCATCACCAAGATCAACCGTCACTCCAGACGTCGAACCGGAATAGTCCGCCGTATCAACACCGGATCCACCCTCAAGCGTATCCGCACCGGAACGACCTTCCAGAAGGTCATCTCCAGATCCCCCTGTCAGAACATTGTCGCCACTCGAACCACGAAGCGTGTCATCATGATCAGACCCAACAAGGTTCTCGATCGAGATCAGAACATCGCCGGCCGCATCTCCGCCAGACGCACTCCCCGAAGAAAGATCAATCGACACAGCAGATCCAGAACCGTCATAACGCGCCGTATCAACACCTTCACCACCATCAAGAAGGTCACTGCCAAGACCACCGGTCAGATCCTCATCACCTGCATGACCCTGAAGCGCATCATTACCGGAACTCCCCAGAATAATATCCGCACCAGACGTCCCATCAACATCAAGCGCACTCTCCGCCCGTGTGATGTTACCGTCATTGATCGCCGCAAAACCACTCGGTGGCGCATGCAGGAAGTGACCGCCCGCATCCTCGTCAAACACAAACGCACTCGTGTCATAAAGAGGGCCCGCTGAACCGGAACCAAAGTTCACAGAAAACGGCTGGTTATAACTCGCATCCCCGCCAGAGATGATCGCATAAAACGTCTTACCAACATCAGAGGACGCAATCTCATAGCCCCCGGTACCAGCTTCAGGATCTGCACCGTTCTGCCAGACACCATTATACCGCACGTACATCCGGTTATTGTCCAGATCAAGTGCAAAGCCGACATCAGTCAACGCGTTCCCGCTGACGTTATCAAGACCGCCATAACCACCCGTCGGGGACATAAAGATCGTACCGCCACTGGTAACAGCCCAGTAACCACCCTGATACCCCTGGGTCCAGTTGTCCGAAGGACCAGCGGCCTTCGCGGTAAGAGCGACCTCATCGGTGGCAAACCCACCAAACGCATAAGTCCCAAACGCGTTCTGACGATATTCGTAATACCACTTGCCCGTAGAGACACCCTTGTCAGAACGAACAGCCTGATAATAGCTGCTCGCATCACCAGACAATCCATCCGAACTCACAGAAACACTCGAATGGCGATCCGAAGAACTCAGAACCGCAAAGTCTGTATTGCTTGGAACAGGAACATCTTCAGACACCGTCACATCAACCTGGCTGCTATGCACAGCCCCGTTGCTGTCCCGAACACTGAACGTGAAACTGTCGCTCTCAACACCGGCACCAAGCGTGCTCGCGTCATAGGTATAACTGCCATCAGCCTCAATCGTGACCGTCACACCTTCACTGGACGTCACCGTCACACTGGTCCCGGCAGACGCAAAACTGCCGCCACCGCCAAACTCAAGACTGTCCGCAACATCAAAGTCGGTACCCGTCAACTGCCAGGAGACACTCGACCCTTCCCGCACATAGATCTTGCTCGCCTTCGCAATCGGCGCATTGTTCTGGGATCCATCCAGATAAACAGTCCGGTCTGTGAAGGAGACCTGCTCAATCCCTTCAAGACGGTCAGTACCATCATCACCCTCAAGACCAGGGCTCAGATCCGTTACCTCCCAACCCGCAGAGGTAACGCCATCTTCCTCAAAAACCTCAACAACGGAATAACCCTCAACACTCCCGCCATAAGACGCAACATCAACACCCAAACCGCCAATAAGGCTATCATCACCGGCGCCACCTGTAAGTGTGTTGTCACCATCATCGCCGCGCAACTCATCGCCGAAGGCACTGCCCGTCAGGTTCTCAAAACCAGTGAAGACATCGTTGACGCTGTCATCCCCGTCCAATCGGAGCAACCCGGAAAGATCGTCTGTTGTTGTCAAGGTCGCCTGCATGCCCGAGACACCAAGATGCCCCGTTATTACCGAGTGCCCAGCTTCCCAACCAACAACGCCAACCAGCTCATCATCTTTAAGAACTAAAAGCCAACCGGATGACGAGTTATACGCAAAACTCCATTTTGCAGCGATATTTCCCTCACCGGTAAAATCAAAACTCTCGATCACTACGCCGTTTTCGTCGACAACCTGCAGGCCCTGCTTTGTCGAGTCGTCGCCAGTATAAATGCGAATATGAGCCGCTGCCGCAGGCAAGGTGGCAGATTTTGCGACATGGCTCGCGGCCAGGATCACCCATGAATCAAACCCTGACAAACCATTAATTGCGGGATCTTCTATCTCAATTGTTGAAAGGTTCCAATCTGTACTGGCTTGCACCTCCCCGAAAGCTAACGACGCAATTCCAGCAGGCCCGTCATGAGTCAGCACGGCCCCTTCCGTGACAACACCGTCTTCATTGACATGATCGCTGAATGAGAGAATGCCTGATGAATTTGAGCCGTCAAAGCCAGAGCGGGCTACCAAAATCTGACGTCCAGCACCACGGGACAAATCAACACCGACACCCCGGGCAGAACCCTCATAGGAAAGTGTGTCCTGACCGTCCCCTCCGATTAGAATGTCCCCTTCAACACCAAAAGCCTGAGCCCCCCCTTCTATAATATTATCGTCGTCGTCACCCGTTAGAATGTCCGCGTGATCCGACCCGATTAATCCCTCCACACCCGTAAGCGTGTCGCCATCGGCGTCGCCACCTGTGCCTGCTCCATCCAAAAGGGAAACTGTTACACCTGAAGCGGCCCCTTGATAGGAGGCAAAATCTAAACCGGCTCCACCGTCAATTACATCTATACCGGCACCACCAACGAGCGTGTCCGTTCCGTCACCTCCAGACAATGTGTCATCACCCGCACCTCCCAGAAGGATGTTTGCAGAGCCATCACCCGTCAGATTGTCATCAGCCGCAGATCCGATCAGATTCTCAAACCCTGTAATGGTGTCACCCGAAGCATCACCCCCAGAGACAGAACCATCAGACAAATTTACGGACACACCAGCATCCGATCCGATATAAGATAAAGTATCGACGCCATCTCCACCGGTAAGTGTGTCCCCACCGGAACCGCCTTCGATAACGTTATCGGCGTCATCGCCGATCAGCTGATCAACATGATCGGAGCCAATAATATTCTCAAACCCAAAAAGGCGATCACCTTCAGCATCTCCGCCGGATGCTCCGCCTTCGAAGGCACTTAAATCGACGGTAACGCCACTCGAGGATTGAACGTATCTGACAGTGTCCATGCCAAATCCACCATCAAGGTAATCACCGGCTGATCCTCCCAATCCCTCTAGAACATCATCACCATTCCCACCATGCAGAACATTGGCTTGATTATCACCAATCAACAGGTCATTGGAATTTGATCCAACCACTGCCTCAACCCCAGTGAATACATCTCCTTCGGCATCGCCGCCGGCCGCAGTAGAGCTGTGAAGATCGATGGATACACCCTGCTGGGACGTTAGGTAACTTAAGAAGTCGACGCCATCACCGCCATCCATAGTGTCAGCGCCGGCGCCGCCTGTGATCAAATCATCCCCTGAACCACCAGTAAGTGTGTCTGAACCGCCGGATCCATTTATTACGACGCTTTCGGAGCCTGACATTGTTATAACATCATCGCCTGATCCGCTCGCAACTTCTTCCACTGCGTGAGCAGCGAGGTCGAGTGTTACAGCATCAGATCCTTCAATCACGAGCACGTCGTCGCCTTCGCCACCATCGACAACACCAAGAAACAGATCATCAGCGTCAGCATACAGAACGTCATCACCATCGCCGCCAAACAATTGGTCCGCTCCAACACCTCCGTTCAAGACATCGGCACCGCCACCGCCTGACAAAACATCATTTCCTCCCGCACCAAATAATACTGCGCCAGAATCTGAAACTAGATCGCCGGAAACCGTAAGAAGGTCATCTCCACCGCCACCAAATGCGAACTCTACATTAGTTGATGCGAGATCGAGGGTGACACCATCCACGCCTTCGACCAGCACCATGTCAAGTCCGTCGCCACCATCAATTAGAATGTCACTTGCATCCACAATCAGGACATCATCACCAGCCCCAGCAACAAGCGTATCAACTCCCGCTCCTCCCGAAATCCAGTCACCTCCAGCACCGCCAAGCAGTAGGTCGTTGCCGCCACCACCTTCAAGGGTCACGCGATCCTCACCACTAGTAGAAAGCGTGTCGTTCGCTTCACCACCTACCAAGGAAACAGCACCCAACGCAGCGGCATCTCCGACAAAAGACTGATCCTCAAAACCTGCGACATAGGTGCCAATATTTTCAATATCAAAACGAGAGCCATCCTCGGAAAGTCGTACGCCGACTTCAGTCGCCATCAGCGCCGCATCATAGACATCGAGCGTCCCACCGCCCAATACATGGGCATTCGACTTGCCAAAAATCCTGGCACCATCAACATCAACCTCAACACCATCACTTGTGAGCGTTATTTCAACAAGGCCTGCTTGAGATAGCGTCCTCAATTCCCCCTCATCAGTAATGCCATCCTGGTTTAAATCCTGCCAAATACGAAATTTATGGTATGCTTGGTCATTAGCGCTCAACACACCGTCGTTGTTACTATCGTAGAGAGCTGCAAGTGCCGCTAAATCGGTGTCGTCCTCGGGCGTATCCAGTGCGAAGGTCAGTTCCCCTCCTGCATCCACCTTACCATCTAGATCCTTATCGATAACAAGAAAACCATCATCCCCAGAGAGCCAACTGGTATGCTCATTGTATCCGTCTCCATCGATGTCAAAGAATGTGGTCGAACCCCCGTTGTCACCTGTAGCGTGATCGAGCGAGATAAACTCGATTCCATCCCCATCGAGATCGATTACGACCGGATAGCCCAACTCAATCCCAACTTTTCCAAGGACATCTTGAGCAAGCCCCCCTGGGGTGATGTTATTGTTCCCAAGAGCATTAAAAGCTAGAGCCACGCCCACGCCCACTCCAAAGCCAATTGCCGCGCCGGCAATTCCGCCATAGGCCCCGAGTCTTGCCCCCCTTAGTCCACTAAAGAATGCACTTCTGACCGCCACCGAGCGAGCGGCGCTGACTGCTCTTCGTCCTAAATAAGTAGCGGCGCCGAGTTCAAACAGTGTATCAAGAAAGCCAGCCGCTGCGCCTGCCGTCTCCTCTTCGACGTATCCATTTGTGACGTTTGCACCAACAGCAACACCGACAGAAATCCTCTCTACGTACTTACCGACCTTTGTGTACGCCATTGCATTTTGGACAGGACCGAATTGCAAGACGTGATTGATCGTGGTTCTGGGCGGCATCTCCACCAACGACCATGCTTTCAAAAACCCCGCTGCTCCGCCCAGTATTCCCGTAGCATAGTCGCCGGTTTCGTCTAGGCCGCTTGTAGACGATACATCGAAATCAAATTCGTCCCAGCTGATGTCAAAGTCAAAGTCCCACCCAATATCAAATTGCGGCTGTGTTAGATCTTTCAAGAACCCTTGCACATCGGTCAATCTACTCTCTACCAAAGGTCCGTTAACAGTTTGACCGGAATTTGTTGAGTTTGTTTCAGGATCACTACCGCCCGAATTACCGTCGTATTGGGTTCCGTTTCCGTTGCTACCGGTGTTACCGCGATCTGGCCCACCATGTCCCGTTGTGGAACTTGGTCCAACGCTCTCAACGCTTCCATCAAATCCCGGGCCAAAATCAACCATATCGAATCTCCGTTAAATTTCTAACCATTGGCCTGCGGTAAAAGGAACCTAGTTTGAACGTCACCGTTGCGTCTCATAAATAAACTTCGATATAAAACTTCATGAAATCCGAGGAAAATTTTCGGGCAACGCGAAAATTTGTCGCAAATGAATTTGTATTGCGATAGCGCTACGTTAAAATTGACAGTCTTCAGTGTAGTCATTCCAATCTGTAGCCCCAATCTTCCCAGAATACGAAGCGGTGCGTGATCAGTACAAACAAGGTTTGTAATACTGCCGTATATCCGACTATAGGGACTAAGAGAATTATATGGCTCCAGTCCAAGCCATCCATTGCTGGCAAGATAAATAGGGCCAGGGTTTCGCTAAGTGGAAGGGCGAGTACAAATCCAAGAACTACGCCAATAACACACTTGTACTTTTTTCGATTTCCCTTGAACAGACTGTTCGGACCCACCAAACGGGAATTAGTGTGGCGATCATTCTCAAGATACGTGTGTCGCAGTCCCCCGGTATTCATGACGAATCCCACTGCGCTCGGTACCATTGAGAGCTTCAACAAAATCGACATCCAGATCGCCCGCTTAAACCCCTCTGACTCCGTATCAACCACCGAAAGGTTAAAGAAAAGTGAGGCATGGACAATGATTTGGTCGAAAACCGGCAACGCATATAGGTCCTTAGCCAAATAAAACAGCGCTGGAAAGCAGACGAAAGGGAACACCCCGCCGAACAGAAATAGAAAATCCAATCGTCGCACGAGAAGGACCTTGTCGGTCTCGGAACAGTCAAAGGGGCGCCACAGAAAATACAGATAGACAACGACAAACACGATCGTCGACACAAAGCTGGCTGCGATCAGCAACAATGCAGCGATCGCAATGCTACGATAAAATGGCAAATTACCGTGCCGAGCATTGTTCGCGGTTACATTCATTCTGAATCCGCACTTTCTTTTTGCGTGTTATTGTTCGAGAACTTTAGTGCCTTCACATCGGTTTCCGGGAATTTTTCAGACTTAAACCGGCGCAGAACATCTTCATGGGCATCTGGTAAACAAACGCAATCCACAATCCAAAGCGCCTCACCAGACTGCCACGAGTTTGGTGACAAAAAATACCGTTCTTTGAATTTCTTCTCTTCTGCCTCTCCAAGAAACGCCCACGACACGAAACCAATCACCTTGGTCTCCTCCGCATTGAAACAAAACCAATATTGCTTGTTCTTCAACGCTGGAACCAACATCCATCTGAGATGGCCAAGCCCAATCTCACTATGCAACGGGGATTCCAACATAAGGGCTACCACCAAACCAAGCGCATTCGTACCGGTGGGTTGTTCAATAGAAGGCACGTAAATAGCCTTTCGTGGAAACAACAGTTAATTTTTGCATAATAATTCAGTCCCAAGAAATTTGAGGATTCAACGACACATCAAACAAGAGAAGGCTACGACGCAGCCATAGGCTCTTTCAAGCAAGCTGCAATACAATTGGTAGAGTTATTTCTTGTTACATTACCATCGCGTTTATCGTAGCCCACATCCATCTTACTCTGCCCCAAACAATGGAATTTATCCCTGCTGTTCGATTTTAACTTATCTTGCTGCTAGCCTAACGTAAACACATGACATGAATTCGCTCATTAGTTATCCACAGGTTTTCGTAAAATTTTATTTTAATGAGAGTAAATGATTGATAAATTAACTATAAATTGTATAGGTTTTCACTTTCTCTCTGCAACTCCACGGCTGGTCTCATTCTTGATTCTGTCAATTAGGTGTATGTGAGCTGATGCAGCCCCTGTGTTGGGCAAAGTGTCGCCAAACAAAAAAATGATGCGGCCGATTTCTGGAACTAAAATGACGCTAAAAAATTAGGCAATGGATCCCCTGTGCCACTAGGAACCCGAATGTTATAATGACAAACCAAAAATCTACTACGTTTACCAAGGGCTTCCTCGCCTATATTTTTCCACTAATCTGCCCCAAAGGCGCTCAAGTCAGACAGCTAAACACTTGGCTGTTAATCAATTGGTTGTAGGTTCGATCCCTACCGCCGGAGCCAAAATCTCCTTATGAGATCAAGATGATAAAGGCCGCCCAATTGGGCGGCGTTTATATTTCTTGGCGGCTTCTGCAACAACTCTACAACACTGCAGTATCATTTGTTCGTTCCAAAGGTTTGAGTGCAAGATATGCAAGCAGCACCGAAATTACTCGGCTTTGCGTTCTCGTCGGATGACGCCATGCTCCTCATAGGCATCCAATAGCAAACGAATATATTCATGAGTGCTGGTAGTCACGTTACCCAAGTCAAACCAGGCAAACGGAGAGCTAATACAGCTCGCGCTTAGATCTAACTCAATGCCAAGCTGTCTGGCGACTGCGATTGCTGTCTTCGGTTCTTTGGAGTCAAACCAAAGGTCTTCATCCAAGACAATCGACGCATCGCCCTCCTCATCGACATAAATCTCCGACTGCAAAGCAGCGATACGCTCGGCAGGCGTTTCTGCGTCTTCAAGCAAGGCAATGCGCAAAAACAAGGAAACGTTGTCCTCGCCGATAGTTAGCGTCGGCCTCGTGTCCACAACCTCAATCTTGGGACTAGGGCGCTTGCCTAGCTTCGAGGACTCAACAGGTTTGCACACCACGTTGCAGTCTTCACCTAACCAGAACGGCCTAGAATAGATGTCGAGGGGCGCTGCGCCGCAACCAGGGCAATGCCAAAGATTTTGTGCAAGCTGAGTACCCGAAATCTTGCCGTCGCAATGCAGGCAATACCAATCAGCAGCCTTGTCCCCGAAAATCGGATGAAGCACGACCCCGTCCGCATCCGGTTTGGTGGAGCGTCTCGGCCAATTTGAAGAAATACCCGCGCGAACCTTAACCGCCTCTTCGTCAACTATCGCCAAAGCCGTTTCGAGTAAGTCGCGGTCGTTAAGAGGGCTGGTTTCGGCATGCGGCGCTTCGATCTCAACAATCGGTTGAGAAAATTGCGCTTCGCCAACGAGGATACGCCATCCATCACCTTCCAACCGAATGTCACTCAAGACATCGAAGACCCGATAGGTATTATCGCCGATCTTTCCTTGCCGAACGGGGCCATCAACAGAGCGAGCCAAGCTCTGCTCGATGAACAGCTCTTTCTCATCTGAGCAAGACAGATTTTGCCGAGCAAACATCTCGGCCTGCGACACTTGCTCAGCTTTTGGCAGCCAACCCTGCTTTGCTTTCCCTGCCAGTTTTCCCCAATGCGAAAAGCCCAGCTCGACTGCCAAAGCGTCAAGCGCTTCGTTCAAGGCGATCCGATTTGCCCTTGCATATTGTTTTGCCAGAGTTTTGAGGTCTTTGATGTCGTTTCTTTTTGCCATGATCCATTTCCAAAAGGGATCCGAATAGGTGTCCGCATCTAGCCAGATCCCTCAATTGGGCTGGAATTATCACACTAATGGGAAAGTACTGCGAAGCTTCGCGTGGCGGACACACCGGCATGCACTAAGGCCGCAGTTACGGTGCAAAATTTCGCTTGGCTCGTCAAGTTGTGACAGACAGAAACGAACCAAATTCATCACAGCTGGTCCGCACAACTGTGCCGGAAGTTTCCTTTATTACAGGTTGTTGCAGACAGCAGTGAACTGTTTGGTATAATTCCCTATGGCCACAACAGAGAACAGCAGCACAAAAACGGTCGAGCGGGTACTACCAGCTTCGATACCGTTCGCGGACTTGAAGGCTCGCGACCTTGAGGAGTGCGTTTACTGGTTGTTTGATGCTCTCGGCGCGAAGGACTTGGAGTGGCGAACAGGTGGCTCAGGACGTGGTGCAGCAGATGGCGGTCGTGACCTTGAAGCTCATTTCTACACGCCATCAATCGACAATGAAGTGGAGCCTCAGGTTTGGTGGGTGGAATGCAAGGGGCGTTCAGGGACAGTAGAGAAATCGGAGGTTCAAGAAGCGCTGAACAATTCCCTCGCGAAGGACGGTCTCGACTACATTGTAATTGCAACGAACACACAGTTTTCCAATCCGACTAGGGATTGGGTGAAGGAGTGGCAATCCAATCATAGGCGGCCAAAAGTGAAGCTTTGGGACAGCGAGCACCTTGAGCGCATGTTGTCAAAGCACCCTTCCGTAGTCCTACGACTGTTCTCGGACGCCCTTAGTCTGGAAGGCCGCGTACAAGCAATGGAGTCACGGTTTTGGAATAAACTGGAGTACTCACCTCCCGGCCTTCTAAACGAAGTCTGGAAAGCTCGACGCGATATCGAGTTCTCAGCGATGCCTATGGTTGCAGCGATTGCGAGTGAGTTCTCGAACGGTAACATCAGTAAGCGACAGTGGGGCGCAATACTAGATACGGCATCGATAGCTCAGGTCCTACATACAGCGCTGATCAATACACCATATCTCGCCATTAGATCATCGGAGTCAGGAACTGATCAGACTCCCATCATCCGCACGGCTGCCTATCTGATTATGTGTATCCTGCGGGAAATATCTGCCGAAATGGCTTCGGAGCTCGTTACGGCATCGCTATACCATGGTGACGCTGACTCCATGCCACAAAATGTGAAGGATTACTTACTTCTTCCGATCATTAATCAGCTGCTCTCTGAACTCCAAGACGTTTGCAGTGATGATTGTTCCCGCATGATCGCAGACAAAACTGCAACACTCAGTGAAGAGAAAGACAAGATAGATTCCTATTGGGTGCGGTTTGAAGAAACGGATGAAGAGGAAGCAGAAGAAGCTGAGGCTGGCAGACTATTGATTGAAAGGCACGATGCGCCTTGCAAGGTCGGCTTTAAAGTGAACAAGGAGAGAGGCTGTCCATTGTTTGGGTTTGAACCGACGTCCGACAACCTTTCTGAAGTTCTAGGCATTGTGAAAAGGGTAGTCGAAGCACGCATCGCAATGTCAAATGCTCAGCTGTAGCGGCACGAGCTAGTCGCAGCCGCATTTCAGCGAACGTGTTGCCCAATAGAATCCAGCCACGCAACGACCTCGCAGCTACCGTCTGGTCTTGTGGATCGGGCCTTAACCTCGTCTGCCGTCATTTGGGAAAAAAGATATGAAGTTATTACGCGCTTGCAGTGCCCTTTTGTTGCATCAAGAGAAGGCATTGCAGCGCCATCACGTGTTACGGGCGCGAACTCAACACGCCTTACCGCGCGCGCTGCCGTTATCGCCTCCCCCAAGCGGTTTGGGAGCCGGTCGTGATCCATATTCCAAGCGCCGTCAAATTCCAGGGTCCCGTTAGATACGCGCACCAGAACATCAGGATGGATGTAGTTTTCAATTTCCCTCTTCTCGGTGACAATCGCTGTTATGTTATCCTCATCTTCAACCATCGCGACAATGTCACGTGCTTTGCTACTTGTAGGCCCCGCTGGTGTATCGCGGTCACTATCAACAATCACAACTTGCGGTATGCCGAGCTTGTTCAGATACTGCCTTTCGATCCAGTCCTTAACAGTGCTTCCCCCGCCCATTGCCCAGAATACCATATCAAGATCGAATGGCATGAGATCGCCACTGGCTGTGAGTACGTCATAGAGGTTTAGCAAGGCATCGATATCAGTCTTGCCTTCGGTAAGTACTGCAACTCTTATTCCTGTGCTGGGAACTGAAGCTGGAAGCACGCCCAGAGTATCAGCGACCTCAGCGAGCACGTCATCGTCAGCGATGCGAACTCTCACTTTGTCAGAGCCAGGCTCTTCATCGACAAACCGTATCGACTCAACAGGAAGCAGTTCGGCTAAACTCGGATTATGGGTCGTAATTAGAACCTGATCTCCAGCACTCACTACTGCCCGAAGCGCTTCGACAATTCGCGCCTGATTGTCGGGGTGCTGAGATGTCTCAGGTTCTTCAATAGCGTAAATGATCGGAACATTATGCTCTTGCGCGGCGTCACGTTCTGCACGTAACCGGCTTGCCTCCGACTGAAAAAAGCTCATCAGGATAAGTCGTCGAACGCCCGAACCACGCTTATTCAGAGGAATGCCGTCATCTGCCGATAGGTCGATTTTGAAGATGGAAGACCATTTCGGCTCTTGGAATTTTGGAGTCAACTCATTGGCAAGTCGCATATCGGGATAGCTGGCTTGCATTTGTTCTATGGTGCGTCGCGCAGTCTCTTCGACCATTGTCCGAACTTGGTCAGCCATCTCTTCCAGTTCATTCGAGAGATCGGCAACTGCGCGCGCAACTGCTGCCTTCATTGGGTTCTGCGCTTCGGGGTCCTGATCGGTGCTAACACGATCTGATTTGAAGAGCGTGAAGACTGGCAGGTAGCGCTCAAGCGCTTTCCAAATCCCTGCACCATCTCCTTCAGCAAGTGAAACGTCAGTCGGCACGAGTGCCAGTTCACCAGCACTTGCATGGTACAGGGCGCGGCGCATTGACGGGTTGTTATTTAGATCACAGCCAGCCGCCAAATCGCGATCTCGAACAAGCGCCTTGAGATCGGTATTCTTGAGCGCAAGAAGGTTGCGAACGGCCTCAAGGGACGGATGCATTGCACGAGCGCTAACCTTCGTCGTTATTCGGGCAGGTCGAGTATTGAACGTCTTGTAGACTTCAAGATTGCCATCTTCGTTGAGCAAATGCTCATTCGCGAGCGAGGTCATCGCTCCTCTGTCGATGGTGAGTTCCTCGGGAAATCCAGAAAAAACGACGCCTATTCTTAGTTCATCACCCTCTGTGCCGCGCGAAAGATCTTCCTTGTCGAGTTTGGTTACGCCGCCGAAAAAAATATCTAGGGCTTCCATAATTGTAGATTTTCCCGCGTCGTTTCGACCAATAACAGTCGTGAACTCTGCGATTGAAATGCGATGCTGCCCTCGATAGCGGCGAAAATTTTCGAGAATAACAGCTTCTAGCTTCATTTCAAAAGTATCCTTAGCGTGCGGCTACGGCGGCAATATGACCTGCAAACTCTGTTACAAAAGTCTTGAGAGATGTGAGTTCACTCAAGTGACGATAGCGTCCATCTGCAGCGGCTCCGCGGGGGGAAGCCAGGAATGTGGCACTTGAATACAGTCCTTCCTGCACAAGACGCTTGCACAATAGATCGTAGCGTTTGGCATAAGATGCGCCGTTGAATTCAGGATCAACGGAGAAATGAGGTTCCCTGTCGGAGACGGGTGCATTGGACTTGTCGCAGTCCTCCAAGAGCATGATCCAGGCTAGATACGGGCGCGGAGCATCTCCGCCGAACGCCCCTTCCCGATAAGCCGTCCAAAGATCGTGGGCAGTGCCAATGGCTTCTTCGGAGCGGTTATTAAAGTTGTTGCCGAAAGATGGCCCGACTTGAGATTTGAACTCCAGAGCCGCGACAAGTTCGCCGCGATAAATCACGAGCATGTCCCACAGCTTCGTGGGGCGGAAATACCCTGGAAGTGTCAGCACGCGTTTTTGAATGCAGATGTCTGCAAACGGCAGGCCATTGGCAGCCACAAGGTCCTGCGCCAAGTCGAGAAAGCCATCCATATTCTTGCCGGCGGTGACGGCTCCGCGCGAACCGGCATCCTGATTGCCGGAAGCAATCTGCCTGTCCAACGCCGCTTCGCGATTGCCCCAGAATAGCTTTACGGCTTCTCGCTCTTGGCCCTCGTAGTTAGCAAGATCAAGGCTCATCACTCATTACTTCCTTCAATCAATTTGAGCTCAGTCGGCGTCAGGCCATAGAGCTCGGAAATAATCTCATTGAGTGCATGGCGGTCTTTGGTCTCGCCAAAGCCTGCGAGTCTCTGGCGCAAGTCAGCGCTCACGCACTCCCACTTCGGAATTCTAATTTTTCGAAGATACTGGGCTTGGAACCGTAGATAACCTCCGCGCATTCGTGTGCAATAAAGAGCGACGAATAGGCGTGCGATGCCAGAACGCATAACCGCTTGCAGGGCGTGCATCTCCCACTTTTCGGACGTGATGAAATAAAGATTGTGGTGAGGGTAGAGCTTTCCGTCTTCGTAAACGATGGAAGCATCCCCTTTGATATCAGGGATCAATAGCTTTTCGCGATAGGTTAGTTCAGGATAGATCCGGTCTATAGTGCGATACCAACCACGCGGATTTTTTGTAGCGACGTGGCGTCCGGCTATTTGTTCCTTGCGCGCTTCAAGGTACGCAAACAGTTTTGGAAACTCATCAAGATCAACAAGTTTCCCGTCTTCGCCAAACGGATTGATAATGCCTTTGCCACGCCAATCAATATGGCCGTCCAAAACGTCGCGTGTCATGACAAGTGGCAGCTTGCGTGAGGGTTCTACATCAAGGGCGTCAAAATCGCCGATGAAGGCTTTGTCCGCGCCAGTCGCGACACCTATGCCTACCTTACAGCCCGCGTCTTCGATGGGAGGAAACTGCGCTTCCAGTCGCCGCACCAGAGCAAGCTCGTCAAAGGAATCGAGTATCCAAGGATCGCTTCCCGAGGCTACGTTTTCGATTTCACGAGCCTTGCTTCTCTCTGGCAGCTTGCGCTTGGTTAAGTCGGAAGCCAAGGCCTTGAGCGTCTTGGGATCTACGGAGGGCCGTGAGAAAACGCGCGTCTTGTCACCCTGTGCTTTCTCCAAAATGGTGATCGCCGGATAGGCGCTGACCTCAGCATGGAAGGCATCAACGCCATACATGTCGACGTAGGTTCTGAGCGTGTAGTCCTTGCTAACAAGCGCGCGAAGCTTCTTGCCGTACTTGTTCTTCATCCAGCGGTCCGCGCAGATAAAGCCGAGCTTGCCATCGTCAGTAAGTAGTGTCAGAGATCGCTCAAAAAAGGGGACGTAAATATCAGCGCGGTCGTAAATAGTTTTGTACCGCATACGATACTCGGCCATTAAGATATCAGGGATAGCCTCCTGTCGCACATACGGCGGATTGCCAACTACATGCGTAAAAGCAGGTTCAAACTCAGCGAGTAAAAAACCGCCCTGATACAGCCAGGCATTGCATAGGCGAGCCGCATTATTGCGGGATATCCCTGCTTTTTTTAGCTGCGCCTCAACAAGTTTTTTCGTAGCTTCAAAAGTTGCGCGGTGCAGCTCTATTCCGCGAATACTGGGCGCAAGAACTTCGTAAGTTAGTGTGCCTTCACGGCCAGCAGCCTCCAATAGACGATCGATAGCTGGAAATAGGAAGTCACCATCACCGAATGACGGCTCAAGGAGACGATAACTGTGTAGCGGAGCGTCAACCGTGTAACCTGCCAAATCTAAGATGAATTCGACAACTTCGCGCTTAGTGTAGATGGCGCCACGCTCCTCAACGCCACTATCCACAGCAAGTTTCTCAACGGCTTCCGTCACTGCACAAAACCCAGGAAATGAGGGCTGAAGAGTAAGCACTGCAGTCACTGTCGAATCCTAGTTGATCATTCATAAAAGTCCCGAGCGTGGTAACACAAATAGTGCACAACTTGCTAGTGCTCGCAAGATGTCGTGCAGAGGTGCAGCTCTACCCTCTCGGCTCCTCGAATCTAGCGGAAATGGTCTGTCAAGCTCGCCTTTTTGCTACAGCGAATAAGATCGGCGCCCCTTAACTTGCCGCAGCATACCTTAGACGTCGCCCCTCAATTTGATTACGCACCTGTGGAGCGTCACCGGGTCTCAAAAAGAGAAAATCAGCCAGGTTTCAGCGGTTGCAACACGGTATATTGCAGAGAACCGATGAGTTTCTTAAAGTCCAAGAGATTACGTGAACCAATTCAATTAGTTAGATACTTCGACTAATTGATTGATTATCAATTGGTCCATTGTTTGATAACCACCTGCACTGTGTCAATTCCATATCAATGGGGCGACTTTTTTGTCGCTAGCCGCTGGACCAGTACACCGCTAGGGCACTCGACTCGTGTTGAAGGTTCAGGTCGTCTATTGAGTTGAAAATAGGTGGAGGCCGACGCTGTGTTGAGATACTCCATTCCAAAGAAGAACATTCGCACCGACTAATCTGGCTCAGATCGTCATCAACACATGGCATAGGCAGTACAATCATATCCATCCACATCAGACTCTATATTATGCGGCCAGTGCCAGAAGCCTTATATCATAATGGTTCATAGAAAGGGGGATAGACACAGGAACAGGCGCATCAAAATTCCCGCATCTTTGACGTAGAGGAGATCCTCACCGCACACCGGGATATCCTGTTTGGTTCGCCGGGTTAGATCATCATCCAATTGGTCGATTAAAGGTATTCGTCTGTGCGGCGCTGTAAACTTACTTCGTCGTCGGGCGTAGATGAGCGAACGCCTTTTGCATGTAGGCATTTGTCTCTTTTGCTTCTTGCCGAAGCGATGCTTTCTCGGAGTTCGTCAACATCACCGTAGTTGGCGAGGTATTGGGCCTCGTCTGCTGTGAGTGCCCCTGTGCGTGTTTCATCGGATCTCCCCTTTATGAGCCTGACATGGTTGCGTCTAGGTTTACACATGCGGTTCCTCCTGTCGTTGACAAGGGCCACAACGCTAACAACCTTGCCGCCATTGACCTGTATCTGGTTTGCCAGATCTGCCAGGGTGCCGACCATAACAGTTACCTAGTCTAAAAGAACATAGGATTTTCCCGTTTCAACGTCACTTTCAAACACCGATCGAGGCATAATTCTCTCAAGTGGTTTTACCCCGGTGTAAAAACCTTTGTTCGATTGGATGATTTCTTGAGTCGTTATCGCTACAAGGGTCCTTGTTTCCAGATACTTAACCTTCATATAAAGGTCGAGCGACATTTGGGAGCCTTCGGTAGTGATCCCTTTAATCTGCCCATGGTTCCCACATAGGACAAAACTCGGAACTTGTGCGACCCATCGACAAAAGGCATGTCAACGCCTGTTTCCTCATACGTAAAAAAACCTGATCAGTTTTAGATTTTGAACTTAAACGATCTTCAAGGCTTTCTATAATGTTTTCAATTTTACGAATAGAGAAACGCTGATCTGGTACTGTCTCAATTTGAATTGTCTTTGTTGCGAGGCCACGCGGACCTGGCTTCGGAGCGCGTTCATCAATCAGCCCAATAATCCTCTTCATGCCATACAGTATCCGAAACGCCAGCCGCCATTGCTGGCATGTCTAGCTCCCTTTCTATTTCTATTTACTACATTCCTTGCACTGGCAGCCGTTCGGATCGATGCATCAACAGTCTTCCCAACAGCCAGATCCAATTCAACCTGCCGCAAAATGTTCAATATATCGTCTTATGAAAAGCGCTTCTGTGTCATAAAATTCTTCCTTGGTTTTATGAGATATCTATACCTCAACTGGCTCAGTTATAAGGGGGCGGGACATCGGTAGGGGCAGGTCAACCTTAAAACCCACGTTGATGCATTGAGCAAACGTTCTGCACCTTTTTCTCTATCATTTTTGCTGTATTCGCTGAAGCGCAAGATTAGTGGTTCGCCTTAACAAGAATCTGTAATACTTGAGATTATTTCAACCTCTTTAAGGCGATCATGTCTTCTCTTCCAAAAACGGAAACTGACCTTCTCAAAGATCTTCCATTTGAACTATCCCAGGAAGAAGGACTGGAACTCTTCCTGCATATGGAGCGAGCTAACTTTCAGAATGATCCCAAATCTACGTTACCAGCCTTTCAAGCCCTGGCATACATCGCCGCCTACAATTGGAGTCTTCCAGAAGACCAGCAGCCGAACACTTGGGAAGTTCCACATTGGGTAGGCGAAGTACTTGCCGAGGGATTTTTTCGCTACCAAGAGAATCAAGTGATCGGCATCTCAACAACACTTGGTGAGGCGTTCCAACTGGAGGGTCATGGCCAGGGCAAAATACCCAAGATCAAAAAATCGAACCAACTAAGATCCGAACGAACTGATGCGCTCTGGATTGCCTGGCAGAAGGCAAAAAACAACATGCCGATTACGAGAGCGATTGAGTTCCTTGCTGAGCACCATGATGTCAGCACCGATACTGTTCGCAAACGCTGGATCAAACACCGTAGAGATGCGATCCAGGTAGCCGCAAATCTATTGAATAGGTAATATCTTCGCGAAGCTGTCCCCTCGGATTCCTTTTCGGGATCTGACATGCCTGTTGTTATCGAGACGACAGGATAAGCAGCGACGTGACACGCTCAGCAAAAAATAACTCTGACCGCCAAATCAATCAGCTGGACAACAGTCTATCCAGGTTGGTGCGCCTGCTTGCGCGTTCTGCCGCCTCCGAGCTTTCAGAACTCAAAGACCGGAAGAGGATACAAACGTGCAATCCAAAAAGGCAAAGCTGATGAAGACACCCGACGTTGCCGAACGAACCGATTCATCTGATCGAACGGTCCGACGGTGGATCGAGCAGGGTGAGTTAAAGGTAATCCGGCTGGGTCGCTCGGTCCGGATTTCAGAGGAAGACTTCCAGGATTTCCTGAACAGGAACCGGAGTTGATCCCCTCACATTTTCTCATTCAAAACAACGCCTTAAGGTCTATCGGGATATCCCACCCACCTTCCAGCCGTAGGATTAAATATGTGTTATATCCCGATAAGTACCTCCTGACCGCCCCTGTCATCCCGAGACACAAACTCTCATGAAAGGCATGTCCCGATGAACGCAATACCAAAGCAAAATCAGATCGATAGCTCCGAAGTTTTCCTCTCGAACCCGCCAAGGACATTCGCCGATCTGAAGGCTGATATTGAAGCTGGGTTGACCGCCGGAACCAAACGCCGCGACCTGCTTTCCGCCCTGAACAGGTTCGAAGCAATAGCCAAAATACCTCTGGAGAAGCTGCTCGCCACACCGGGCAAGACCCGCGAGGTTTTCGCAAACAGCCATCCGGCGTCACTGGGTATCAGCCAGAAGACATTCGCCAATATCAGGGCTCAGATTAAGCGGTTGGTAAGGGAGCATGGAGATCAAATGCCACACGTGACCCGACGGTTTGCCCTGTCCCCTGAATGGAAGGACTTGTTCGGTCTGATCGATGAACGGCTCTGGCGTAATGGCCTGAACCGGCTGGCCTGCTATTGCTCCGCCATGGAGATCACACCTGCGGAGGTATCTTCAGGAACCTTGATCGGGTTGAGCACGGCTCTAGAGGCGGAAGAAGTGGTCAAGGATCCCCGCAACATCCTGAAGCATACGATCGTCACCTGGAATCGGTGCCGCCGCAGATATCCGGACTGGCCCGACGTTGTTCTTGCCACGCCAACACGCCGCGAACGGATCACCTTGCCCATGAGCACCTTTCCGGAGAGTTTTCAGGGCGACGTTGCCGCATGGAAGCAACGGATGTTGCATCCGGACCCGCTCGATCTTACCGCACCGGACAAGCCCCTGAGCCCAAAGACGATCGAGAGCCGCGTATACCTGTTTCGGCGATTTGCAACGGCACTGGTCAAGAGTGGCACCCTCCCTCCTGATGAGATCACCTCCCTTACCGTTCTAGTAGAACCCAAAGCATTCAAGTCCGGGTTGTCCGAGATGCTTTCTAGAACAAGCAATAAAAAGACGGCCCGCATTTACAATGACGCCAACAGCCTAAGATACCTGGCCCGTCACTACTGCCGGGTTGACGAGACTGTGTTTCAAGAACTGACGCAGATCTGCAAAAAGCTCGATCCCCATACCCGTCGGAAGATGACACAAAAGAACAGGGAACGGCTGGCCCCCTTCGACAACCCGTCAACCGTCACAGCCTTTCTAAAACTGCCCGGGAAGCTCATCCGGGATGCACAATCGATATCCAATCCGATCCGGGCTGCAAAGCGATACGAGCAGGCCCTGATCATGAGCATCGAGGTTCATTTCGCACTGCGCCGCAACACCTTGCGGAACCTCGAACTATCAAACTTTCGATGGCTAGAAGCTGACCACTGCCTTCTTTCAATCCCAGAGGACAACTCAAAGACCGGTATCCGTCAGGAGTTTGAACTCGGCGATGGCACCCGCACCATTCTGCGACAGTTCCTCGATATCTACCGACCACGCCTGCCTGGCGCCGATGGCCCGTTCCTGTTTCCGGGGGTGACAGGTGGTCCGCGATCAGAGTCCGCCATTTCGAACGCGGTCAAAATAGTCGTAGAGCGTGAGATGGGGTTGGTGTTCAATGCCCATCTCTTTCGGCATCTTCTGATGAAGATTGCTTTTGAAGCGGATCCCGGTACAGCTTTCGCCGCTCAGCGCGTTCTCGGTCACAAGAGCCTTGATACGACAACCACCTTTTACATGGGAACCGAGACACGGGCCGCTGGCAAACATCTAGACAAGGCGCTCTTGCAACTGCGGAGAGAAGACGAATGACACGCATCGTGGATACAAAGCGCCGCGCAATGCCGTTTGTCGAATGGCCCGAAGCGGATCAGAAGGCCTGGGCGTTGGCGACAACGGAAGCGCATCCTTTCGACGAGGGCGGCAATGCAAGCCACTGGGCAGAACGCACCAAACAAACCAACATCCAACATTACGGGCGGTGGCTGGGCTGGCTACAATTTACCAACAGGCTGGACACGGCTTATACCCCTGCAGACCGTGTAACCGAAGCGCAGATACGCGACTATCACATTCATCTGGTATCATTAGGGGTTGCACCCCGAACGCTGCTGTCCATGTTGGTAGGCCTGAAGGTCACCATCAAGGCAATGGCACCCAACAACTCCTGGCTCTGGTTGCAAAATATATGCAACCGCATTCAACGCAACGCGCCATATCGGACCAACAAGCGGGACCGGTTGCTGCCAACGCGAAGGATTGTGGAAGCATCGCTTGAACGCATGGATACAATCCGCCTCGATCCAACCCTAAACATCACGGGCGCGATCGCCTACAGGGATGCATTGATGCTCGCCCTTCTAGCGGCCCGCCCCTTACGCATCAAGAACTTCACCGCCCTTGATCTGAACCATCACGTACAACGATTGGAACAGGGCTGGCGGATAACCATCCCGCCTAAAGAAGTGAAGAATCGCATTCTCCTGGAGTTCCATATTCCGGAGAGGATTCTGCCATATTTTGAGAGGTATCTTCACCTTGTGCGGCCGGTTTTTCCGGATGCAGAGACAAGTGGCCAACTCTGGCTGGGTAAGAAGGGTGCTAGTTTCAATGCTTCCACCGTCCGGCAACGGATAATAAGGCTGGGACAATCCCTGTTCGGGGTCCATCTGAACCCGCACCTGCTGCGTGATTGCGCGGCCACGTCATTGGCCGACCATTCATCTAGTGCCGCTCGAACTGCAACCGCCCTGCTCGGTCATACCCAAACATCGACCACGGAACGGTATTACATTCATGCTGACCAGCTTGACGCCAGCCGCAAGGTCAATGCCATACTGGACCGGTTGAAGAACACGACAGAGAGAAGATCATGACCCGCGCTGCTATCTACGCACGGTATTCCTCCGACCTGCAGTCCGATGCCTCAATCGAGGATCAGGTAAGCCGGTGTCGCAAACACCTTACGGATGAGGGTTGGGCAGAGGCAGGGATGTTTTCGGATCACGCAGTCAGCGGCGCCAGTGCCATCCGACCCGGTTACCAGTCAATGCTGGAAGCGGCACGGGCGGGGTCCTACGATATCATCCTGGCCGAAGCCCTCGACCGGTTATCCCGCGACCTATCCGATATCGCCGGGCTCTACAAACAGCTCTCGTTCATGGGCGTTCGCCTCGTCACCCTCGCAGAAGGCGAGATCAGTGACCTGCATGTTGGCCTGAAGGGAACCATGAACGCCCTCTTCCTCAAAGACCTCGCGGACAAGACCCGGCGCGGTCTCGAAGGTCGCGTCCGCAAGGGTTTGTCCGGTGGCGGCAATGCTTATGGATATGACGTGATCAAACAAACCGACGAGCAGGGAGAACCTGTGCGCGGAGAACGTCGGATCAATCAACAGGAAGCAAAGGTTATCCGTCGTATTGCCGACGAGTTCATCGCAGGTCGCTCCCCAGACGCCATTGCCAAACGCCTCAATGAGGAAGGCATTCCTGGACCGCGCGGCAAGCATTGGCAGGGGACGGCGATCAGAGGTCACCGCACGCGTGGGACGGGTATCCTCAATAACGAACTCTATGTGGGCAAGCTCATTTGGAATCGGTTGCGTTATGTGAAGGATCCGGGAACAGGCAAACGGATCAGCCGCCACAATCCCCAGGACCAATGGGTCACCGAGGCGGTGCCACACCTGCGGATCATGGATGATGTTACGTGGCAGTTGATCAAAGAGCGCCAACAGACAATCGCGAACACCGATCAGGTGCGTAAACTTAAAGAGACCCGGTTCTGGGAACATCGCCGCGCAAAGCACTTACTGACCGGTAAGGTTTTTTGCGGTACCTGCGGCGGCACGATGGCGGCGACCGGCAAAGACTATCTGGGCTGCAACAGCGCCCACAAACAGGGTACCTGCAGCAACACCCGCTCCATTCGCCGCGATACTGTAGAAGCGGAGATCCTCGCCATCCTGCAGAACCGCCTGATGCAGCCCGAACATGTCGAAGAGTTCATCGCGGCATATAACGAAGAGGTTGCAAACCTGTCGGCGGCTCAGTCTCACGAGCGCACTCACACGGAGAAGACACTGAAGATGGTCGAGCGCAAACTGGATGGTCTGTATGAGGCGATCGCCGATGGTCTGCGCTCGCCTGGCCTGCAACGGAAACTGCATGACCTGGAAGCCCAAAAGGTCGAGCTTCAGGCAATGCTGGAGGATGCTACCAAACCGGCGGCACCCGTCATGCTTCACCCCAACTTAGCCGAGCTTTATCGACAAAAAATCGAGACGCTTGGTATTTCACTTACGGACGAGAAGATCCGCGATGAAGCGCTCACCATCATTCGGGAGATGATCGAACGTGTCACCGTGACGCCAGACGGCCCAGATCGCAAAGACGGCTGGACCTTCGATCTGGATGGAGAGATCACCCACATGGTTGCGTTGGGGAATACGGCCAAAGCCGGATACGACAAAGCCGCCCTTGATAAGAGGACGGCATGTTCGGTTAAAGTGGTTGCGGGGACAGGATTTGAACCTGTGACCTTCAGGTTATGAGCCTGACGAGCTACCGGGCTGCTCCACCCCGCGGTAATTGGGTGGGTTGTTAGTCAGAGTGTGTGTTTGGCGTAACCTGGTTTGTGTTCCGGTATCTGATTTGAGTTTGTGATTTTGGGATGACTGTTCATCGAAGGCCTGGCAGCGACCTACTCTCCCGCGGCTTAAGCCGAAGTACCATTGGCGCTGGGGGCTTTCACTTCCGAGTTCGGGATGGGATCGGGTGGATCTTCCCCCGCCATAGCCACCAGGCCGTCGATGAACAGCCGGATCAGATTGAAGCGCGTTTTGTGTGCAGCCTTCGTTGAGGAGGGCTGCGGCGTGATTTTGGTTTTAAATATCAGGTTTATTTGCTGATGAGCGTGGCTTTGTTCAAGCCAGTCTCAGCATGGGAGGGAGTTTTCACTCTCTCCGGATCACCCTGAATAGTTTCAGGAGATGTTGTTTGTGTACAGGACCAAGAACTTTTTTGGTGCTGTTCGTTATACAACGCGCAGCATTGGTTCTTACCGCTGGATGCGGCAAGGATTGGAAGCCAATCGAACGATTAGTACTGCTCAGCTTCGCACGTTACCGCGCTTCCACATGCAGCCTATCGACGTGGTGGTCTTCCACGGTTCTCAGCGAGACCTGGTTTTGAGGGGGGCTTCCCGCTTAGATGCCTTCAGCGGTTATCCTGTCCATACATAGCTACCCTGCTGTGCCACTGGCGTGACAACAGGTCCACCAGAGGTATGTCCATCCCGGTCCTCTCGTACTAGGGACAGCTCCTCTCAAGTCTCGTACACCCACGGCAGATAGGGACCGAACTGTCTCACGACGTTCTAAACCCAGCTCACGTACCTCTTTAAATGGCGAACAGCCATACCCTTGGGACCTGCTCCAGCCCCAGGATGAGATGAGCCGACATCGAGGTGCCAAACACCCCCGTCGATGTGGACTCTTGGGGGGTATCAGCCTGTTATCCCCGGAGTACCTTTTATCCGTTGAGCGATGGCCCTTCCACGCGGGACCACCGGATCACTATGACCGACTTTCGTCTCTGCTCGGCCTGTCGGCCTCACAGTCAGGCGGGCTTATGCCATTGCACTCGTCGAACGATTTCCGACCGTTCTGAGCCCACCATCGCGCGCCTCCGTTACTCTTTGGGAGGCGACCGCCCCAGTCAAACTACCCACCACGCAGGGTCCCGGACCCGGTTTCACGGGCCGCGGTTAGACAACAAAAGCATCAAGGGCGGTATTTCAAGGATGGCTCCATAAAGACTGGCGTCCCTACTTCAAAGCCTCCCGCCTATCCTACACATGCTGGTTCTATTGCCACTGCGAAGCTATAGTAAAGGTTCACGGGGTCTTTCCGTCTAACCGCGGGTACTCCGCATCTTCACGGAGAATTCAATTTCGCTGAGTCTGCGTTGGAGACAGTGGGGCAGTCGTTACGCCATTCGTGCAGGTCGGAACTTACCCGACAAGGAATTTCGCTACCTTAGGACCGTTATAGTTACGGCCGCCGTTTACCGGGGCTTCAATTCGGCGCTCTCACACCTCCTTTTAACCTTCCGGCACCGGGCAGGCGTCAGACCCTATACGTCGCCTTACGGCTTCGCAGAGCCCTATGTTTTTAGTAAACAGTCGCCACCCCCTGGTCTGTGCCACCCCCCTCTGGTTGCCCAAAGAGAGGTCTCCCTTCTCGCGAACTTACGGGAGTATTTTGCCGAGTTCCTTCAACGCAGTTCTCTCAAGCGCCTTGGTATGCTCTACCATCCCACCTGTGTCGGTTTGGGGTACGGTCTTGCCTCTGGGCTATTTCCTGGAACAGCTTCACTGCCCCCCCAATCCAATAAGGGGAGACAATCACCACCATTCGTCAACTCCAGAGAGGCCCAGGAATATTAACCTGGTTCCCATCGCCTACGACTTTCGTCCTCGGCTTAGGGGCCGGCTTACCCTGCGCAGATTAGCTTTACGCAGGAACCCTTGGGATTTCGGCGAGAGTGTTTCTCACACTCTTTATCGCTACTCATGTCAGCATTCTCACTTCCGATACCTCCAGGACCCCTCACGGGTATCCCTTCACAGGCCTACGGAACGCTCCGCTACCACTCCAGTAAACTGGAATCCGC
>OY829843.1:0-2185000 GCA_963691885.1 Alphaproteobacteria bacterium | reverse complement strand
ATGAATTGCATGTCACCCTCTTGCCACCAGCAGAAGAGACGGAGACCGAAGCCGGACCGGATCTGTTGGAAATCCGTCTTCCGGAAACCAAGGTGAAAGAAATACAAGTCACCAAGCTGGATGATGGCGGATATTCTGCCAAAAGCTTCAAGAAGCAGACCGATCGCCATCAGGTTCATGCCGAAGGCGTCATCAAGAGCAGCCTTTACGAAGCAGCCGTTGATCAAAATGTTCCGCTGCCAGTTCTGGGCGACCTGATTCACATCTTCAGCTTCGACATCGATTTCCAGCGTGAGGTACAGCCAGGCGACCGGTTTAGCCTGATGTATGACACCGAACAGCTGGACGGCTCTATTGTGTCCACCGGCGCCGTTCACATGGCGGAAATGACCGTCGGTGGCAAATTGCGGCGCTACTACCGTTTCAAGGCTGAAGACGGGTTCTGGGACTATTTTGATGAGAAAGGCCGCTCTGTCAGAAAAGCTTTGCTGCGGACGCCCGTCGATGGTGCACGCCTCTCATCGGGCTATGGCAAGCGACGTCATCCGATTCTGGGCTATATGAAAATGCACCGGGGTGTTGATTTTGCCGCCCCGACAGGCACACCGATTTTCTCTGCCGGGGATGGCGTGGTTGAGGCCGCCGGCTGGAATGGCGGTTACGGAAAATATGTGCGGGTCCGTCACAACGGCACCTACAAGACGGCTTATGCCCATATGTCGCGTATCAAGATCAAAAAAGGTGCGCGGGTTCGGCAAGGTCAGGTGATCGGTTATGTCGGCACAACGGGTCGGTCGACCGGCCCCCATCTGCACTACGAGGTCCACAAGAATGGCAAGCAGACCAATCCGCTTGGCGTGAAGCTGCCAACAGGCAAGACACTTGCGGGCAAGGATCTGAAGAAATTCAAAACCGTGGTCGCCAATCTGAACGATCAATTCGCAGGGTTGCAGCAGGACAACACCGTCGCTACAGCAGACTGATGTTTCTTTCGCGTCGCTGAAAGTCTAGCCGTGTTCGCCGTGCCTATATTGGCCACGCAAGCATGATGAGTGGGACAGATACCAGAATAATCAGTATTTCCAGCGGCAACCCAACCCGCCAGTAATCACCGAATCGGTACCCGCCAGGTCCCATGACAAGGGCATTATTCTGATGCCCGATGGGTGTCAGAAAAGCGCAGGACGCGCCGACCGCAATGGCCATCAGGAACGCATCTTGAGAGACCCCCAGGGTTCGTGAGACCTCTAGAGCGGGTTCCGTTTAGTCGGAATCGGTTTTGAGATTTCTACGAAGCATGATTCCCTGTTTTTATTTTGGAGACCGGGATTATGTCATCAGTCATTTCGATGGATTTGCGGGAGCGTATTTTTTCTTACGTTATTGCCGGTCACTCGTGCCGATCAGCGGCACGCCTTTACGGTGTCAGCCCAAGCTTTGCGATCAAGTTGATGCAGCGGTTCCGTCAAGGTCGCGGATTGTGCGGCCCTGGTCGTCGTCGTCCTGTCGGCACCGGGACGCTCGAACCCTATAGAGCGTTTGTCATTGACCTTGTCGATGCACAGCCCGATATCACGCTCAGGGAATTGGCGGACGAATTGAGTGCGACGCTGGGGGTTAAGACCAGCAAGGCGACGCTATGCCGGTTTCTGATTAAGGCGGGATACCGCTATAAAAAAAACGCTGCGGGCACGGGAACAAGAGCGCGCTGATGTGCGCCGCGCGCGTCATCACTGGATCATCCGGCGACAACCTCTCATGCGGCTCGACCCACATCGGCTTGTTTTTATTGATGAAACGGCGACCACAACCAAGATGACCCGGCTTAGAGGCCGCGCGCCCAAAGGCCAACGCCTTGTCATGCATACGCCGTTCGGTCATTGGCGCACGCAAACCTTTATCGCGGGATTGCGCTGCGGCGGCCTCACCGCACCATGGATCCTCAACGCCCCCATGACCAAGGTCGCCTTTGAGACCTATGTCGAGACACAGCTCGCCCCAACGCTGAGCCGAGGCGATGTCGTTATCCTCGATAATCTCGCCGCCCATAAAAGTGACCGTGCCGCTGAAACCTTGCACGACATCGGTGCATGGTTCCTGTTCCTGCCACCCTATTCGCCAGACCTGAACCCAATCGAACAAGCCTTCTCAAAATTAAAAGCCCATCTCAGAAAGGCCGAGGCCAGAACATTCGATGACCTTACAAACGCAACAGGGTCAATATGCGATCTCTTCACCGAAACGGAGTGCTGGAACTTCTTCGCAGGCGCTAACTATGCGTACGATTAAATGAAAACAACTCTAGCCCGATGGGCGCCATCACCACCACGGTCGCAGCATTGTTCAAAATATCCGACAGAGTCATGGTCACGACCAGTAAAAGCGCGACGGTGATAAAGATCGGCGCACCGGCGGTCAGATCGGTCACACCCGCCGCGATCACACTGGTCAGACCGGTTGTCTCCAGCGCACCACCAATCGGAAGAAGAGCCGCCAAAAGCACGATCACTGGCCAGTCCACATGCGTATAGAGTTCGCGGATTGGCAGAATGCCCAGCACGACCACCAGCAGCACCGCCGCCACAAAAGCAACCGCAATCGGCAACAGGCCGAAGGCCGCGGCAAGAATAGCACCGGCAAAGATGACAATGGTCTGCAAACCATGACTGCGCATCCCCTGGGAGATGTCGCGCTGCGCAAGCGGAAGACAACCCAGACGGCTAAGCGCATCGGGCACATCGCTTTCCAAGCCCTGTACCAGCAGGACATCGCCGGATTCCAGTTTATGATTGTTCAACCGCCCGCGTCTGGCACGACCCTGTCGTGATATTCCAAGCAGGGACAGATTATACCGGCCCTTCAGCCTCAAGGATTGAATGGTGCGTCCCAGATAACGCGACCCCGGGGTAACAACAGCCTCCGCAAGGACAGACCCTTCCCCTTTCAGCAGGCTTTCCCGGCCAGGGTTTGTGCCGGCAATCCGCAATCCCAACGCCTCAACAAATTTATCCAGCTCTTCCGGACTGCCCTCAACGAGCAAACGATCGGTTCCCTGCAGCGGTTCATGTTGCGGCGGTCTAGGATAATGTCGCTTGCGCCGAACCAGGCCGACAATCGCCACCTCTATCTCTTCCGTGATGGCCTCGATTTCTGACAGTGACTTTCCGTACGCCTCTGAGGCTTTCGGAACGGCCAGCTCGAACAAATACTCGTCCAGATCAAAACTCATCCCTTGCCCGGAACCTTTGTCAGGGCCCTTTGGAATAAGGCGCCACCCGACAAGGGCAACAAAGGCAATCCCGACCAGTGCGATGGGGGCCCCCACCGGCGCAAAGTCGAACATGGCAAAGCCTTCACCAACAGCCTCTTCCCGGATCAGGGCAATGAGGATATTGGGCGGCGTCCCGATCAAGGTGAACATCCCACCTAATATGGAGGCAAAGGCCAGCGGCATCAGCACCAAGCGGGGAGAACGACCCTCTTTTCGGCAGGAATCGATGGTTGCCGGCATCAGGATCGCCAGGGCGCCAACGTTATTCATGAAGCCCGACATCAGGGCAGCCAGAGAACTCAGCAACCCGATCTGACCCGTCGGACTGCTTGTTGATTTACGAAGCAGTCGGGCGGCCCCGTCCACCGCCCCGGTCAGGCTGAGGGCCCGGCTCATAATCAGGACTCCGGCAACCGTGATCACCGCCGGGTGGCCGAAACCAGAAAACGCCTCGTCACCCGGCACCAATCCTAGTGCCACCGCCAGTACAAGCCCACCGATCGCCGCAACATC
Source organism: Alphaproteobacteria bacterium (assembly GCA_963691885.1). GTDB lineage: Bacteria > Pseudomonadota > Alphaproteobacteria > UBA8366 > Aestuariispiraceae. The sequence continues at coordinate 2,181,216 of OY829843.1, read as the reverse complement.
ATACCGAATGCGGCCCCAGACGAAGAACACAAACAACAGGGCAAGAAGTCCGGTGACGAGAAGCTGATCGATGGTCATGGCGTCCCTCCCCGTCGCTTCGCAACAAGACCTATCGAAGCGCGTCACTCACCGCATAAAGACCGTCGAGACAGGAATGTCCCAGTTTTCGGCACCGTGCCGGCGACCAGCCGTATTCAGGATCGGGCGCATTCGCATTGTCCTTGAACGGCATCTCCAGCGTCATGGCCAAACATTTATGCACGGTCGCCACATGGGCAGAAGCCATGGTGACATTTGATTTCCCCGGTGGGGCTTTCGGATAACCGTGTTCTGACTGAAAATCCGGATTGGCCTGGCGCAAGGCCGCTTCGAACGCGATGCGAAGGTCGATCTGGCGTTGCTCAACATTGGGGATGCTGTCAGCACCCGCTATGAAGTTATAGGGCAGCCCCTCATCCCCATGAACATCCAGAAAGAAATCGCAACCGGTCTTGCGCATCTCTTGATCAACTAGAACCACCTCTGGACTGTTCTCCATGGTCGGTGTTGCCCATTCGCGGTTTAGATTAACCCCCTTGGCATTGGTTCGAAGATGTCCACGCAAACTGCCATCCGGGTTCATGTTCGGAACGACATAAAAGGTGGCACGGTCCAGCAACGCGCGGGACACTGGGTCCGCTGGATCGAGCAGGCGGGACAACATCCCCTCCATCCAGTATTCAGCCATCGTCTCGCCCGGATGCTGGCGCGCAATCATCCAGACCGGACGTTTGCCAGACGACGCTTCGCCAATCGTCAGCATGTCCATGTCCTGGCCGTCCAGCGTCTGACCCAGAACCGACAGTCGCACACGCGGGTCTGTCTGACACCGCGCGATCAAGTCGTGATGACGTTCCCGGGAATACGGTGCGAAGTAAGCATAGAAAACGCTGTCACAGGCAGGCGTATGACTGATGGTCAGGACGCCATCTTCATACGCCGTATCAACACGGAACCAGGTTTCCCGGTCGTAGGATGCGCAAACACGATATCCGTCCCAACCCTTGGTGTAGCTGGCCTGGCCGGCATTCTCGATCGACAGGCTTAGAGCCAGTCCCGCCTCTGTCGCGACACGAAAGTGAAACCACTGAAAGAACCCGTCAGGTCCGGGGTCTTTGCGAATTTGTAGTTTCGCCGTGCCATCGGCATTCGCCTCAACCACTTCTATATTGCCGGAATCAAACGAAGACGAGATATGCATAAAGAACCCTCAAACATCACACGTAGCAAACATAACACCTACACTACCGCGACCCCTGCACAACGCAAGCGCATCCCGGTCGCTTGCCACGATTGAATACAACTCGATCTTTCGATCCGGGGGCGGTATATCTCGCAACCAACATTTTCAAAGGAGCGTTCAATGCCTGTTGCCCTGTCGTTCAGTGAAACCGGCGAGGGACCGGACCTCGTCATTCTGCACGGCTTGTTCGGGTCAAATCGCAACTGGTCGGCGCTAGCCAAACAACTGGGTAGAACGCATCGGGTCTTGACCATCGATCTGCGCAACCATGGTGAATCGCCCTGGACCGACACCCATACCTATGAAGCCATGGCAGGCGACCTTGCCATGCTCATAGAGGATCACTGCCACGGGAAGGCGGATGTGATTGGGCACAGTATGGGGGGAAAGACCGCGATGATGCTGGCCCTTCTCCACCCGGAGACCGTTGATCGCCTGATGATCGTGGATATCGCGCCTGCCCCGTCGGGCGGCACACTGATCGAGTTCATTCAGACTATGCGGGATCTTGATCTTTCCAGCATGACGCGCCGGTCGGAGGTTGAGGCCGCCCTTGCCGATACCATTCCGGAACCCAGCATTCGGGCATTTCTGGCGCATAATGTCTCCATGGCGGGCAATCGCCTTTCATGGCAGATCAATCTTGCGACGCTGGAGGCGGAATTCGATGCCATTATGGGCTTCCCCGATCTCGATTCCGATCAGGCTTTTGACGGTGAAACCCTGTTCGTTGCGGGTGAAAAATCCGACTATATTCAGCCGTTTCACAAGGCTGAAATAGATCGCCTATTCCCGAATTCTGATATTGAGGTCATACCCAATGCAGGACATTGGGTTCATGCAGAGGCGCCAGGCGCTTTTCTGCAAACTGTATCGGGTTTTCTGGATGAAGCCTGAAATCAGGGTCGCAAGACCAGCACAATGATACCGGCGCAAATCAGGGCGACCCCGACCAGTTCAAGCGGTTTGATCTTCTCTCTGAAAAAGAGCCAGCTCGCAAGGACGGTGAACACCAGCTCTATCTGACCGACCGCGCGTACATAGGCCGCGTTTTGGATCGTCATCGCCGTAAACCAACCGACGGAGGCCGCAAACCCTGTGAAACCGGCGGGCAGCGCCAGACGCCAGGCACGGATCGTTGCCATCACTTGACCCGGTTCTTTCACGCGCAGCCAGAAACCCATGGCGATTGTCTGCAGAACGAGAACCACCGCCAATGTCAGCGCCGCCTGGGTGAAGAAGCCCTCGCCCCCCAATGACAGAGATGCTGCACGATACGACACGGCCGCAACACCGAAGAACGCGGCGGAGGCAAGGCCCATAATTGCGGGCCTTCCAACCAGATCCCGCATGAGGTCCCGATTCAACCCGGTCTGGGCGGCCGACATCGCAATAACGCCCGCCAGAGAAATACCGATCCCCAGACCGGCCCCAAGGGTCACGGTCTCACCCAGCAGCACAATGCCGATCAAGGCTGTCTGAACCGTCTCTGTTTTTGAATAAGCGGTCCCGACGGCAAAATTGCGCAGCGAGAACAGCGACACCAACAGACCGGTGGCAACAATCTGTGCGATGCCACCCAACGCACTGAACATCAGAAAGCGCGACCCGATTTCAAGGTCCGTGACATCCCGGGTCTGCAACAGAATAGCAGCGTAAAACACGGCAAACGGGGCCGCGAAAATAAACCGGGAAAACGTTGCCCCACCTGTCGATAATTGTCCCTTCAACAGTTTCTGAAAAGCGGATCGCAGGTTTTGTAGGAAGGCGGCGGCAAGCGTGATCGGGATCCACAACTCCATCAGACCAACCCGCTATCCAGGAACCAGCGGATCAACAAGACAAAACCGGATGCCATTAACAGATAAAAAACGATCCGCTGGAACTTTTTATCGTCCAGCCTCTTATAGGCAACCGTGCCTGCCCAGCCGCCAATCAATGTCGCCGGCAACACGATCAAAAACGCGTATCCGACCTCCGTATCTACCCGCCCATTCATCGCATGCAGGACAACCGCAATGCCAAGGACAATCATATTGAACGGTTGATAGATTGCGCGTTGAATCTCTTTGGCGAGGCCCCGCATCTGACACCAGATTAAGGGGGCCGGCCCTGACAGACCCGCCATGCCGCCCAGAACGCCACCTATGATGCCCACAACCCCGTCAACAAAGGGATTGTTTATGGTAACCCGGAAGGGCGTTTTCGTGCCCAGCAAGTATCCGGTGTAGAGGATAAGAAACAGCCCGATCGAAAGCTTGATGACGCCAGCATCGACATAAGTCAAAAGCCAGGATCCAGCGGGCAGGCCAATCAGCGCGCCAACCAGCAGCAGCCAAACTGCGGACCATCTAAAATGTTCCATCACCCCTTTCAGGGAAAACACCTGACTGGCAACAGAGCACATTGCCGCCAAGGGTGCGACCATGATCGGGTCCATGAAATGCAGCCAGAATGCCGACACAACCAAGGCCGTGCCAAACCCGGTCAAACCGGTGACAAATCCAGCGGCCAAAGCACCGCTCAAAAACAAGGCAAGGGTTAAGGCAGTCATACCCCTCGCTTACGCCCAGACCGTCATCAAAACAAGCAATTGCCCATGAAAAAGGCTGGTGCCTGAAATTCATCGAAGCACCAGCCAAATTCAATTCTCAGTCTCAGGTCTCGGCGATCATGCCGCTTCAGCGTCTATGACCTCACCATTCAGGATCAGATTACCCTCGCCCGCGGTGACCGAGACGGTTTCCCCCTCACTCACCTTGCCTTCCAAAATCATGGAAGCCAGCGGGTTTTGCAGGTGACGCTGAATAATGCGTTTGAGTGGTCTGGCCCCGTAGACAGGGTCATAGCCCGCATTGCCAAGCCACATCATCGCACTGGCATCGACATCCAGCGAGACTTTCCGGTCTTCCAACAATGCGGAAAGACCCGCGAGCTGAATATTAACAATCGCGCTCATGTGCTGACGGCTCAAGCGACGGAACAACAGGATTTCGTCCAGCCTGTTGAGGAATTCCGGCCTGAATGCCGTGCGAACAATGTCCATAACCTGCGGCCGGACATCTTCAACATCGTCCCCTTCACTCTGGGCGCTCAGGAATTCGGAACCCAGATTGGAGGTCATGATGATCAAGGTATTGCGGAAATCGACAGTCCGACCCTGGCCATCGGTCAGGCGACCGTCATCCAGTACCTGCAGAAGCACATTGAAAACGTCGGGATGTGCCTTTTCAACTTCATCGAAGAGAACAACCTGATACGGTCTGCGTCGCACAGCCTCCGTCAAAGCACCCCCTTCGTCATAGCCGACATAACCCGGAGGGGCCCCGATCAAGCGGGCAACCGAATGCTTTTCCATATATTCTGACATGTCCAGACGGACCATCGCCTGATCATCATCAAAAAGAAAATCCGCCAGCGCCTTGGTCAATTCGGTTTTACCGACACCGGTTGGCCCCAGGAACAGAAATGATCCGATCGGACGGCTTGGATCCTGCAATCCGGCACGCGCCCGGCGCACCGCGTTCGAGATCGCAGAAATCGCCTCATCCTGACCGATTACGCGGCTGCCAATAACCGATTCCATTGCCAACAGTTTCTCACGTTCCCCTTCGAGCATCTTGTCGACAGGGATCCCGGTCCATCGGGAAACGACGCCCGCGACATGATTGTCGCGCACTTCCTCTTCCAACATCTGTTCGCCGGAAACGCTTTCCGCCTGAACCAGTTGCTTTTCGAGGTCCGGGATAACGCCATAGGCCAGCTCACCCGCTTTCTCAAAGCGTCCCTCACGCTGGGCGCGATCAAGATCGACACGGGCAGCTTCCAGCTTTTCCTTAATATCCTGCGCAGAGGTAAGCTTCTGCTTCTCGGATTGCCAGCGCAGGGTAAGAAGCGAAGATTCCTCTTCCAGCTCGGCCAATTCGGACTCAAGGCGATCGAGCCGGTCCTTGGAGGCGCGGTCGCTTTCCTTTTTCAGGGCTTCCCGCTCAATCTTCAACTGAACGATCCGGCGGTCCAGTTCGTCAATTTCTTCGGGTTTCGAGTCGACCTCCATCCTCAACCGGCTGGCAGCCTCATCAACCAGGTCGATCGCCTTGTCCGGCAGGAACCGATCGGTGATATACCGATTGGACAGCGTGGCAGCAGCAACAATTGCGGCATCGGTGATGCGAACACCGTGATGCACCTCATATTTTTCCTTCAACCCACGCAAAATCGAAATCGTGTCCGAAACAGTTGGCTCGCTGATCACGACCGGCTGAAACCGACGGGCAAGGGCAGCATCCTTTTCGATATGCTTGCGGTATTCTTCAAGCGTGGTCGCGCCGACACAGTGCAAGTCACCCCGAGCAAGTGCGGGTTTCAGCATGTTGGACGCATCCATCGACCCTTCGGCCGCACCGGCACCCACAAGGGTATGCAATTCATCAATGAACAGAACAACATCACCCGCCGCGTTCGCCACTTCTTCCAGTACAGCTTTTAACCGTTCTTCGAACTCGCCGCGAAATTTGGAACCGGCCACCATCGCCCCCAGATCGAGGGACATCAGGCGTCTGTGTTTCAAGGATTCAGGCACATCACCGTTTATAATACGCAGCGCCAAGCCCTCAACAATGGCGGTTTTACCGACGCCCGGCTCACCAATCAGGACAGGATTATTCTTGGTTCGGCGGGAAAGAACCTGAATGGTTCGACGAATTTCCTCGTCCCGGCCAATCACCGGATCTAGCTTGCCATCCCGCGCAGCGGCGGTCAGGTCCCGCGCATATTTTTTGAGCGCGTCGTATTTGCCTTCCGCACCCGCGCTATCCGCCGTACGGCCCTGACGCATATCGTTGATGGCACTGTTTAGGGCCTGGGGCGACACATTCGCTGATTTTAGGGCTTTCTGCGACGACGTCCCTTCGGTCATGGCGAGTCCCAGCAACAGCATTTCAGCAGTCACAAAACTGTCGCCCGCTTTTGTCGCCAATTTCTGCGCCGTTTCAAACACCTTCGCCAGACTTGCATCGAGATGCAGTGATCCCGCACCCGCACCTTCCACCTTTGGCAATTTCTCAAGATTTGACAGTGTTTCCGCGTGGGCCCTTTTCGCATCGCCACCCGACGCCGAAATCAGCCCGGCGGCCATGCCCTCAGAATCATCCAGTAGAACCTTTAACAGATGATCACTGGTCAAACGCTGATGATTGGATGTCAACGCGCCGGTTTGGGCCGATTGAACAAATCCCTTCGACCTGTCCGTAAACTTCTCAAAATCCATAACTAACCTCACATTCCGAAACCCCCGACCTTGTCAGCAGATTTCATTCCAGAGTCTAAAATCACCCGAAACCCGTAAGCGGCATTTCAGGCGTGCCCCTGATATATGGTGAGGGCACATATGCAGAACAAGCAGGATTCAGGCCAGCACCGCCCGAATTCTCGATGTTTGACCCTTGTCAATTTTGTGTAACAGAAGCCTGTTAGTGTTAAACTATGGTCCTTGAACCCTTTTCCCCTACGTCGCAGGAGCCATTCATGCCTAAAGTAGCCTCTCAAATACCGGAAGTTTCCCCGATGGTTCTGCTCGATTTCGACAACGGTACGGATTGCGCCCATTTTATTGAGAAACTGTTCGAAGAACATGGCGACATCAATTATGGCGAAGGGATCACCCAGACCGAACACGCATTGCAGTCCGCCATGCATCTGGACAGGCTGGGACATGACGATGCGACAGTAGTGGCAGGGCTGCTCCACGATGTCGGCCACCTCATCCACGCCGAAAAAATCTATCACGCAGAATTTGGCATTGATGATGTGCATGAGACCGCGGGTGCCGAGTTCCTTAGCCGGTTTTTCCCGCCTTCGGTGACTGAACCCGTTCGCCTGCATGTCGACGCGAAACGGTATCTCTGCGCCAGGCAACCGGGATATTTTGACCGCCTGTCAGAAGCCTCAGTGCTCAGTTTGAAACTGCAAGGGGGCCCGATGACCGAGGAAGAGGCAACCGCCTTCGAAATGTTGCCCTATCTGGAAGAAAGCCTCGCACTTCGACGCTGCGATGAAGCGGCCAAGGTCCCTAATCTGAAAACCCCCGGTTTTGAGCAGTATTTCAGCAGAATTGAGGCGCTCTTCCAGAAATAAGCCTGCTCTTGGCTGCACTGGCTCTGTGCGCCTAGGATAAAATCAAGCCCGATTTTGTGCATTTCCCGTTTACGCGTTTTTAACGCAAATTGCGTTATCGTTCTGTCATTGGGACGCTGCGCCCGTAACGCTTGTATCAAAACAAGAAATGCAACCAACTAAAACAAAAAGAACCACGTGGATAGGCCGGGTGTGCAAGAGAGGTCTGTCAGGTGCAGCTACCTTGCCGTTTATGGCGAGCGTTTCGCTTGGCGCTGAACCCGAAACCGTCGGAATTCACCTTGCACCCACATCAATGCTGTTTCTCAGCATCATCGTCATTCTTGCCTGTGCAGTGGCGGTGTTTCTTGTTCTGCACTATCGGCGTCGCCACACGTTACTAGAGCAAGAAATAACAAAACAGATGCGAGAACTACGCCTCAAAAACCTAGAATTGACCTATCGCGAAGCCCGCCTGGAACAGGCGACGCAAAGTGCCCGTATTGGTTATTGGAAAGCGGATCTTTCCGGGCAAATGACTGAAAAATCCGGCATGTTTCGTTCAATCCTTGGTATCCCAAAGGAAATTGAGACAATCACGCGCGATCATATCGTGCAATTGATGAACCCTGACGATCGGGAACGCATCACATGGCAGATCGAGCGGGCACAGAAAGCCGGTAAAAGCTATGAGGTCGAATTCGCATTACACCAGCCGAACGGGCGTGAAGTTCACATCAGGGAGCGCGCCGAGCCCCTTCTCGACGACGACGGGGCCGTCTACTGCTTCAGCGGTACCTGTCAGGACATCACGACAGAGCGTTTATCCAGTCTTAACCTGATGACGGCACTGGCCGAGGCGCAAGATGCAAATCACTCAAAATCCGAATTTCTGGCAAACATGAGCCACGAACTGCGCACACCGTTGAATGCAATTATCGGTTTTGCGGAATCAATGCAGCTTGGCATCTTCGGGGATATCAACAACACGCGTTATGCGTCCTATATTGACGACATCCAAACCAGCGCGCGGCACCTTCTGGGCATTATCAATGATGTCCTGGATCTCAGCCGGATCGAAAAGGGCCGGTTGGAACTGTATGAGGAGACAGTTTCAGTGCGCGAGCTTTCGCTGGAGGTCCTGCGTCTGCTTCAGCAAACGACCAATGAACGGGATCTGCAAATTCACGCCAGCCTCTTCCTGCGCTACGCGGAAGATACAATCTGGGTAGACAAACGTATGGTCCGGCAGGTCTTGCTGAACATTCTGAGCAATGCCGCCAAGTTTACCAAGGATGGGGGCCAAATCACCCTGGATGGCAAGACAAGCGCTGACGGTCTGGATTTCGTCATCTCAGACAACGGGATCGGAATTGAACCCGGTGAACTCGGCAGGGTCTTTGAACCGTTTCAGCAGGCCGGTAATTCCCTGTCACGCACGAACGAAGGGGCCGGTCTGGGATTGGCTTTGAGTCGCCGGCTGATGCAACTGCATGGCGGTGATTTGAACCTGGAAAGCAGGGTCAATGAAGGGACGTCCGTGACCGTGCATATCCCGAAATACCGGACAAGTTCCATGCTCGAAACACGGCGGTCCATCGCCTGACACTGACAATTCTGTCGAACAGGAAAATTGGAGGTTAAAGCGCGTCCTGACCAGTTTCACCGGTCCGGATGCGAAGCGATTGGGCAACATCCAATACAAAGATCTTGCCGTCACCAATCTTGCCGGTCAGGGCCGCATTTCGGACCGCTTCAACCACCGCATCAACCTGATCGTCCGCGACAACCAGATCGATCTTGGCCTTTGGCACATACTCAATATCGTATTCAGAACCGCGATAGATCTCAGTCTGACCCTTCTGGCGACCATATCCTTTTACTTCGGAAACCGTCATGCCATCTACACCAAGTGCGGTAACCGCATCACGCACCGCTTCAAGTTTAAACGGCTTGATTATGGCCATCACCATTTTCATAAGGACTCTCCCGGGAGATAGATACTGAAACACGTGGGTGATCACTATAGCCGCAATACAGCATCGAATCAAAGTAATGTTGCACCGCACAATGAAATCCGGCATTCCCAATGCCAAAATCATTAGACCCTCGGCTTTCATTAAATTAGTTTTGCACCAATAACCACGTCGGAACCCCTTCCGGGGCCTTCATTACCGGCAACAAACTGGGAAACAAGAAATGGCAAACGGGCAGTTGGATATCGGCCTTATGGGTGTCGGTGTCATGGGACGCAATCTGGCACTGAATCTCGCTGATAATGGTTACACAGTCGCCCTTTTTGATACGGACCCAGAAAAATTATCCGGATTGGACCATCCAGGTCTCACGGGGTTTACAGATCTATCTGCCTTTACGGTGTCCATTCGGATTCCCAGAGCCGTGATCATCATGGTCCCGGCCGGTGCTGCCCTTGATATGGCCGTCGATACATTGCTGCCCGAATTGCAGACCGGCGATATTTTAATCGATGCGGGGAATTCAAACCATCACGACACGAAAAGACGCGAAGCAGAGCTCGCGCAACAGGGCTTTGAATTCATTGGCATGGGGGTATCCGGCGGCGCAGAAGGTGCCAGAAAGGGACCAGCCATCATGGCGGGCGGGTCACAGCAGGCCTGGAACCGGGCCGCCCCGATGCTGACCGCGATTGCCGCCAAATATCATGGCGAATCCTGCGCCGGCCGCATGGGGCCAGACAGCGCCGGTCACTTTGTAAAGACCATACATAACGGCATCGAATACGCGTTGATGCAGATGATCGCCGATGTTTACGCTTTACTTCGCGACGGGGCAGGATACACGCCGGCCGACATGGCGCCGCTCTTCGCTGACCTGAACAGCGGATATCGACATTCATACCTGATGGGGATCACCGAGGAGATATGCCGGACCCTTGATCCGGAAACAGGCAGGCCGATGCTGGATATCATCCTTGACCGCGCAGCACAGAAGGGCACAGGGCGGTGGACGGCTCTGGAAGCGCAGGATTTGGGCCAACCGGCCAATCTGGTTGAGGCGGCTCTTCTGGCGCGGGCCGTCTCCTCTCAAGATGGATTGCGGCGGGAAATTGAAGATGCGTTCGGGTCCGGCATCACCGGCTTTGATCAAGGCAGCGTTTCGAAAGACGATCTTGGCGCGGGTTTGCTGGCGGGTATGGCGCTTGCGTTCTGGCAGGGCTTGCAGGTGATTGAGGCGGGTTCACGCGAGTGGAACTGGGATCTAAAATTGACCGAAATCGCAAAAGTATGGCGGGCCGGATGCATCATTTCCGGAGAACTGGTCAGTACGATTGCCGCCCAGGATGAACCCTTTGACGCAACGCGAATGATCACCGGACCGTTTTACAAAGAAATCCTCAATGAGGGGATTCCCGCCCTGCGCCGGATCGTGATTCTGGCGTTGCAGGATGGAATCGCCGTCCCCACACTGTCCGGTGCCCTCGCGCTGTTCGATCTTAACAGAACAGCGCGAGGCAGCGCGAACATGCTGCAAGCCCAAAGGGATTTCTTTGGACAGCATGGTTTCGAAAGAATGGACAAAGAGGGTCGTGGCTATCACGGCCCCTGGGCAGGGTGAGATCGAAATGGCAGGGCAATATCCAACCGTCATCATTGTAATGGGTGTCAGCGGTTGCGGAAAAACGACGCTGGGAGAGCTTCTGGCCGAAAATCTGAACGCAACCTATCTTGAAGGGGACAGTTTTCACAGCGACGCCAATGTCGAAAAAATGCGCCAGGGCATTCCCCTGACCGATGAAGACCGCTTTCCCTGGCTGACATCGCTTCACGACCGCATTGTTGAGGCAAAAAAGGATGATCGACCCATCGTTTTGACCTGTTCCGCTTTGAAAAGATCATACCGCGACCTGCTACGCGGCGGCTCAGCGCCCGACCCGGATGTTCGCATCGTTCATCTGACGGGCACGCGTGAATTGCTGACAGAGCGCATGAGCGCGCGAACCGGGCACTACATGCCAACCAGCTTGCTCGACAGTCAGCTCGCAACACTGGAGCGCCCCCTCAGCGACGAAAATGTCGTCGAACTGGATATTGCCGCCGATCCGGATGATTTATTGTCCATGGCGCTGGACGGGATAAGAAGCCCCGCCTAAGCCTGATCAAGATCCCGATCAAGAGCCGCCGCAATCTCCGCCGCAACCGCCTGGAGTTTTTGGGCAAGCTCCAGTATCAAAGCATCTTCAGAGACAATCTTTTTCAGGAAGATCGTGTTGATCGATCCGTGGACCCGGGCCCGCCCTACGATGGCCACGCCGACGCTGCTGATCCGATGGGCGTATTCCAGACGGGAGTAATCCGAATCCATCCGGGTGAACCCCTGATCGCGAAGCTGGTCCAGTTTTTGATGTAACACCGCTCTATCCGCCGCAATCCTGTTCCAGGGACCAACCTGATCCCTGACCCGGTCTATGATCTCATCTCTGGTTTCCACATCGGAATAACTAAGATAGGCAAGTCCCAGGCTGGTCCCCAACATTGGGGCGCGATACCCGGCCTGCCTGTTAAAGGAAAGGGGTCCGGGTTCACGGGAGGTTTCCGCAACCAGCATGGCGTCATGATCAAAAAGGGCGACGTCGGACGGCCAGCCAATGGCATCGCGAAACCCGACGAGGATCGGTTCCACTATTCGGCCCAAGACACGATGTTGATCATACCCCGATGACAAGCTGAGCGTACGACCGGTCAGAAAATACCCGCGCGCCACATCATCCCGGGCGACATATCCCGCGCTACACAGGGTCTCCACCATCCGGACCAGGGTTGCCTTGTCGATGCCAGTTGCCTGATGCAAGGTCCCGATCGTGGATTGGCCCGCGGTCTTGTTCATTGCCTCCAACACCGAGAGCGCGCGCATCACCGCTGTGACGGGCTTATACGACGCCATGGTCACGAAACTCCCACAATACCTGCATCTCTCAGTTCTTCGATGGCCTCGTCATCCAGATCGAGGACGTCTCTCAGTACTGCATCTGTATCCGCGCCCAAAGCGGGCGGTGCGGATCTGAACCTTGCGGGCGTCTTTTCCAGTTTTGCAGGATAGGCAACTGTCGGCACCGCCATCCCATCCGGACGTTCGAGTGGCACACTCAAACCCCGTGCAATTGCATGAGGATCCTGAAAAACATCTTCCAACCGGTTGATCGGTCCGCAGGAAACCTGAACCCGTTCAAGCCGATCAATCACATCCTGCCGGGGCAACCGTGCCAGGACGTCGCCCATGCGACTTTCAAGGACTTCCCGATTCCGAATCCTGTCGCTGTTTCGGGTAAACCGTGCATCCCTCGCCAGATCCGGTAGATCCAGGGCATCACACAGCCTCTGAAACTGATCGTCGTTGCCACAGGCAATCACAACGTGACCATCCTGAACCGCAAACACCCGATAGGGTACGACATTGGGGTGGCTGTTCCCCATCGGTACAGGCGATACACCCGACACCAGGTAATTTGACGCCTGATTGGCCATCATCGCGACTGTGGTATCGAAGAGCGAGCAACCGATATGCTGACCCTCGCCGGTCCGGTCCCGGTGTATTACGGCCGCGGAAATTGAAAGCGCGGCATACATGCCGGTAAACAAGTCCGATACAGCCACCCCAACTTTCATCGGCTCGTGGCCTGGCGCGCCTTCCGGCTGCCCGGTAACCGACATCAACCCGGCCATTCCCTGAATCAGGAAATCATATCCAGCCCGATGGGAATACGGGCCCGTCTGCCCGAACCCGGTGATCGAGCAATAGATGATATCCGGCTTGACCGCCTTCAAACCTTCATAGTCGAGACCGTATTTGGCAAGGCCGTCTTTCTTGAAATTCTCCACAACAACGTCGGCCTTTGCAGCCAATTGCCGGACAAGCGCTGCACCGTCAGGCCTGGAAAAATCGATGCAGATAGAGCTTTTGTTACGGTTGCAGGCTGCAAAATACGCGGCATCTGCTGTGGCCGAGGTGCCCTGCGCCATAAACGGTGGGCCCCATTTTCTGGTGTCGTCCCCACCCTTTTGCGATTCCACCTTGATCACTGTCGCGCCAAGATCTGCGAGGGCCTGTGTCGACCAAGGGCCCGCCAGCACCCGTGACAGATCAAGCACGGTTATATGGGACAATGCACTCGCCACAACGCTACCTTTCAATTCGTTTCACATAGTGAAACATAATTTCATTTACAAGCAAATCCATATCGGGTCCCTTTGTGAACATCAAGCGTTAAAGCGTAATTTAAGGAAACCGTGATGGATTTTTCACTCACCGAAGAGCAGATCGCCTTGCAGGACATGGTCCGGCGGTTCGCAACAACAGAACTGCCTGCGATCGCAAAACAGGTTGAGGAGGAGGACAGCGCCCCACCGGCAAGCCTGGTCAAGCGATTTGCCGAGCTGGGCCTACTTGGGGTCAATCTCGACACCGAACACGGCGGACAGGGCCTCAGCCATCTGGATGCTGTTCTGGTACTGGAAGAAGTAGCCAAAATCTCCATCGCAGTGGCCTTTCCGATCTTCGAATCCAGTTTCGGTCCTGCCCTCGCTATTGCAAATTTTGCCCCGTCAGAACTTAAATCCCAAGTCCTCAAACAGGTCTGCGCTGGCGAGCGAATTGTCGCCGTTTCCATGTCAGAACCGCAAGCGGGCTCGGCCCTCACCGATCTCAAAACTGCAGGCAGGGTGGAAGGCGATGATATCATCCTGACCGGAACCAAGCGTTGGTGTTCCGGTGCCGGACATGCCGATTCCTATGTTGTTTATTGTCGGCTGTCTGATGATCCGGGTGCAAAGGGTATCGGTGCCGTTCTGGTGGACCGTGACTCCCAGGGTCTCAGCTTTGGCAAACGGGAACAGCATATGGGGTTTCGGGGCGTCCATTCCGCCGATATGTATTTTGATAAGGTTCGCGTGCCCAAATCCAATATCATTGTCGAGGCCGGCGGTTTTAGAAAGCTGATGGAAGCGTTCGACCTTGAACGCTGCGGCAATACAACGATGAGCCTTGCAGTCGCGCAATCCGCCTTTGACTATGTCCTTGCCTATGTTCAGGAGCGAGAGCAGTTCGGCAAACCAATCGTCGACTTTCAAGCGGTTCAACTGCATCTGGCCGAAATGAAAATGAAGCTGGAAGCATCTCGCCTGTTGCTCTACCGCGCTGTTGTGAACGCGCAATCCGGTTTACCCTCCGTCGGCGACAGTTCTGTTGCCAAGTGTTTTGCAAATGAGATGGTCAGGGAGGTCACCGGCAAGGCAATGCAGCTTATGGGTGGTTATGGTTATTCAAGAGAATACCCGATAGAGCAAAAGATGCGCGACGCCTGGGGTTGGGGCATCGCAGGCGGTGCGATCGACATCCAGAAGGTGAATATTGCTGCCAGTTTGGTAGGTCGCCGCTTTGATCAACGGCGATAGGGCGCGATCATGACACTAGCCGCCAATCAACCATTGCAGGGACTGCGCATTCTGGACCTGACGACGACCATTTTTGGCCCCTACACAACGCAGATACTGGCAGATTTCGGGGCCGAAGTTATAAAGGTCGAAGCGCCGGGTGGTGACCCGACGCGCCATGTCGGCCCTAACCGCAGCCCAGGGATGAGCGCGTTGTTCCTCGCCTGCAATCGAAATAAAAAAAGTCTCGAAATTGACTTGAAAGACAAAGCCGCGGCTGAGGCTTTCTGGCGCGTCATCGAAACCGCCGATATGCTGGTCCACAATATGCGACCGCAAAAGATTGAGGCCCTGGGTTTCGGACCGGATGCCGTCAGGGCCCGCTGTCCAAAGCTCGTCTATGGCGGACTGCATGGCTATCGGATGCAAGGCCCCTATGGTGCGAAACCGGCCTATGACGATGTGATACAGGGGCAATCGGGCCTGGCGGGAATGTTCGCAGCCCGCGACGGGACGCCCGCATTGGTGCCCGCCGTGATCGCGGACAAAACCGCCGCCCTGATCGCCGCCAATGGTCTTCTGGCCGCATTGACCTATGCAATGCGATCGGGTCAAGGATCCTATGTTGAATGCGGCATGTTTGAAGGCATCGTTTCTTACAACCTCGTAGAACATTTCTATGGTGCACAATTCGATCAACAAGGGTCAGAAGTGGAGCAGGAAAAACCGGGTTATCCCCGTATGCTCACCCCGTTTCGCAAACCTCATCAAACCCTGGACGGCCACATTTGCATGCTGGCCTATACAGATCGACAATGGCGCGATTTCTGGTCTGTGACGGGACAGACACAGCATGCGAACGACCCGCGCTTTTCAACAATGGCGGCGCGCGCGGAACATATCGGGCTGCTCTACGAAACAGCCGGCGAAATACTAAAGACCAAAAAGAGTGCCGAATGGCTCGCCTTGTTACAGAGGGCGGAAATTCCCGCCGGGCCGGTGAACAGGCTGGATCAATTGCAGGACGACCCGCATCTCAAAGAAATCGGATTCTTCCGCGCCTATGACCATCCAAGCGAAGGGGCAATGACGATTCCGGACACACCCTATCAGATAAACGGCAGCTCACTTCCCATTCACACGCCGCATCCGAAACTGGGCGAACAGACAGTTGAAATCCTGCACACCGCCGGATGCACCGGCGAACAGATCACCACAATTACCGCCCAAAACACCAAAGGAAAATCATCATGAAGGCATGTGTGGTTAAAGACAGCTGGGGCACGGAAAACATTCGCCTGACCACCCGACCAGATCCGATCCCTGAAACGGGCGAAGCCCTGATCCGGATTCAGGCGATCTCTATCAACCCGCGCGATCTCGTTATGGTTCAGGGCGGTTACGGTCGCATCGGCGGCGCGATCCCGATGATCCCTCTCTGCGACGGTGCCGGTGTAATCGAAGGGTTTGGCCCCGATACAGATCAGGGGGAGTTTGACACTGGCATGATGGTCTGCCCGACCTATAGCCGCACATGGCTGTCGGGGTTGAGCAGCGCCCAGGCCTATAAAGGTGCGCATGGCGGCCCTGTGGACGGGACAGCCTGTGAGCTTTTCACCGTGCCGGTAGAGGCCCTGGTAAAGGCGCCATCTCATATGACAGCGGCCGAGGCAGCAACCCTTCCCTGCGCAGCAGTCACGGCCTGGAACGCATTACACGATCAGGGGA
The DNA here is from genome assembly GCA_963691885.1 of Alphaproteobacteria bacterium. Classification (GTDB taxonomy): domain Bacteria; phylum Pseudomonadota; class Alphaproteobacteria; order UBA8366; family Aestuariispiraceae. The sequence goes on along the minus strand of OY829843.1, from coordinate 2,164,683 downwards.
AAATAGGGATCGGGGACACTGTACTCCTACAGGGCACGGGGGGCGTCTCACTCTTTTGCCTGCAAATTGCGAAAATCCTGGGTGCAAATGTTATTATGACGTCCTCCAGTGATGAAAAGCTTGAAAAGGTCAAAGCGCTCGGGGCCGATCACATCATCAATTATCGCAAGGATGAGAATTGGCACCGCACTGTTATGGGCATCACCGAAGGCAAAGGTGTCGACCATGTGGTGGATGTCGGGGGGGCATCAACACTGGATAAGGCAACCGCCTGTATCCGTCACAGTGGGTCCATCAGCCTGATCGGTGTTTTGGGGGGCGGTCAGGCGGAATTGGGTCTAGGCCGGGTCGTAACCCGAAACCTGAGACTGCAGGGCGTAACGGTTGGCAGCCGCGAGAGTTTTGCGGCGATGGCGCAAGCCTTTGATGATCACAAGGTAAAGCCGGTTCTGGATCACGAACCCTTTGACTTCGGCGATCTGGGAAAAGCCCTTCAGGACCAAACCAGAGGCGTGCATTTTGGAAAGAAAACCTGCATCCTCGGATAAGTCATCTCACCACACTTCGTAAAACGAGACCTTCCGGATCATGACCTCCCTATCGGCTAAAGATCTCGCTGACCAACTTCTAAGCGACGCCACCTGCCTGAATGAGGGGGAACGCCACCTTGTCGGAATAGCGGGCCCACCCGGTTCGGGTAAAAGCACGCTTGTAGAGACTTTGGCCAAAATGCTCGAAGATCAGGTTCCAGGCGGCGTCGCGATAGTCGCGATGGATGGCTACCATTTTGACGATGTCGTCCTGCACGAAAAAGGGTGGCACAGCCGCAAAGGCGCGGCCCATACATTCGACGTCGGCGGCCTGTTCAACCTGTTGCAGCGCTTGGCGCGCAATGAGGAGGCCTTTGTGACCGCACCCGTCTTTGACCGCTCGATAGAGACAGCGAGGGCCGGTGCCAATATCATTCCTCAAAGCGCCCGCCTTATTTTGGTCGAAGGCAACTATCTTTTGCTCGACGACCCACCCTGGCAACAGCTCCACCCCCTGTTCGACCGCACCGTCATGATCCGCGTTGACGAAGCCGAACTGATCCGTCGCCTCGAACAACGATGGGTCCATCACGGTCTGACACCTGAGGAGATACGGATTAAGCTCGAGGAGAACGACCTGCCCAATGGTCGATTGATTTACGAGAAGTCCATCCAGGCAGAGCTTGAGATCACCAATTGAGGGCTATTCCTGACGCCCGTCCGTGAGGCACAGAATGATCTGACCCGTTATGCGGCGAAGATGCTTTTCGATGAAATCCGGGCTGGGTTCAAGGCCGCGCCCAAGATCGTCCAGCAGGGCGGTCGCCACCCCCTTCTCAAGATCCGCTTCATGTGTCGACAGAATGCAGCGTGGGTCCGTGGCCTGATAGCCCTCCAGTCCAAAACGTTCCGCATAGGCTGACAGGTCAGCCCCTATAACCCGGAACGGCACGGGTCGATATGGGGAAAGCTGTTTCTCGATATCCCGTTGCAGAAGTTCCAACCGCTCTTCAACGATCGCAATGTTCCCAAAGTAAATCTCAAATCTCTCCGGATCCAGGGCAGAGACCAGTTCTACAACCGTTCCCCCCATCACCCGCAACGCAACAGGATCAAGCCAGAGGCGGTTACCCGTGATGTTTCGCAATCCGGACACATCGGACATATCGACATGCTTGGCTCTTGACGCGTAACGCCCAATATCGGCGGAAAGTCCCGGCTCAAACCCTGCGCCCAACCACAGGACCAAATCGCTTTCCTCAAGCAGTCGATGCTGGCGTTCAGCCGTCGCAGCTTTTTCAGGCGACTGACCGGGTTGGATCAACAGCCCAGGATCGATGACGTCGCCCAGAATGATCGCTGTTATGGAATGCAACGCAGGGACACTGGCGACAACATAGGGCCGGTCGTCAAAACCTGAATCTGGCACCTCTGATTGCGCCACAACCTGGTTTGAAAGGACGCTGGTAAAAAGGAAACCCAGAAAGAACAGGCTTGATTGACGGCAGAAAATAACCGACTTAATGCTTTCAAAAATCATGACGACACGATGGCAGAAGCCGGACTGGCACGATAGTCACAATAATGAACCTCTCTTCAATTTACCGCGATTGACCCGCCGGTATTCGACCGGTCATCACACTGTTAGTCATCACACTGTTAGTCATCACACAGTTAAAGGACACCGCGACATGCGTTACGCCCGTTACTTGGACAGTCTGGGAAATTCCGGGACGGATGCCTGGGAGGTCCATTTCAACGCGATTGAACGGGCAGAGGCCGGCGAAGATATCCTGTTTCTCAGCGTTGGTGATCCCGATTTTGATACACCGCCGGCCCTCGTTGAAGTAGCCTATGCCAGCATGAAAGCGGGCAATACGAAATATTCCGCTGCGGGCGGCATCACCCCGCTTGTTCAAGCCATCGCAGACAGGGAAACAGAACGTCTGGAACGGCCTGTTCCGACATCCCGGGTGGTGGTCGCCGCCGGTGCGCAGAACGGCCTCTATCTCGCCATGCGATGCACCCTGGAACCCGGTGACGAGGTGATTCTTCTGGGGCCACCTTATGTGATGTTTGAAGGTGTCGTGCATTCCTGCGCGGCTATTCCAGTAACGGTCCCCCTGGTCGCAGAGGACGGCTTCTCACTCGACCTTGAGGCAATAGCAGCGGCCATTACACCCAGAACCAGAGCAATCCTGCTGAACTCACCCCACAATCCAAGTGGTGCGGTTGCCACGCTGGAAGAGGTAAAGGCATTGCTCAACCTGGCGCAGGCAAATGACCTCTGGGTGATTTCAGACGAGGTCTATGCCGACATGGTTTATGACGGAAAGACAACCAGCCCCTACATGCTGGACGGCGGCCCCGAGCGCAGCATTGTGATCCGGAGCCTGTCAAAATCGCACGCAATGAGCGGATGGCGCCTGGGCTGGATGATCGGCCCTGATCTGCTCTGCGAACACGCCAGAAACCTTTTAACATCCATGCAGTATGGTGGCGCTGCCTTCATTCAACATGCGGCCGTCCACGCGCTGACCCATGAATTGCCCGAAGTGGCCGAGATGAAAGAAGCCTACAGGATCCGGAGAGACAATTTTGCCCTGCAGTTTCAGACCACCAATAGCGTCTCTTTAAAACTGCCCGAATCCGGTATTTTCTGTCTTCTTGATATCTCCGCGCTTGGTATGGGATCGCGGGAATTCGCAACGCAGTTATTGGCTCGCCACAATGTATCTGTTCTGCCGGGTGCTGCTTTCGGTCCGACCCTCGACGGTTATGTCCGCATCGCCTTGTGTCAGAGTGAATCGATCCTTGAAGAGGCCGCCCGTCGGATTGTCACCTTTGCCGAGGAAATACAAAAACCCTGATTTTAACTCGCAATCCGGACAGATGGATCCGCCAGTTCAGCCAATTGGAAGAAACCGTATTCTTCCACTTCAACACCTGAACGCAGCGCATTGTCGCGGCGGCGGTCCAAGTCCCAGGCATCCAGTATATGCGCTGACGGTATCACCGCATTTACCGCCATGGGTCGGCTGAACAGAGCCATTTCAACATATGTGTTCTCGGTCGTGTTCAGAAACGCAGCATCGGAGTATCGCACACGGATAGCGCCGCCGGCGCATAACGCAAGTGCATGTGCATTCGAATCCGGGCTATGCCAGATCAGATGTGCGGAATGCGTCTCTACACAGGCGGCGGACAGAAATGGCAACACGCCCAATGGACCGCTGAGCTGACCGGACCAGCTGGCTGGAAAATCGGGTGAGATTGACAGTCTCACCTGCATCTCTTCGGCGAGAATGGGGCCAGCACTCAATCCATGCGATGGCATCACCGGTTGGTTGGGGGGGGACTGATATCGCTGTTCCGCACCGTCCGTTTGAGGACCTATGGTCGGATCTGCATATTCCGTATCATTCGATTTACATATGGCCTTCAATGCGGCGACAGCCATTCGAATGCCGTCGAAACCGCGCATCTCAAGCCAGCGCGCAGCCGCGGCGATGTCGGTTTCAAAACCATTTGGTACACCTGCGCCAATGCCAGCCTGTCGTACGGCGCCCTCGACTTCATTGAGTGATCTGTGTTGAAGCATCCTAGGCCGATCCTGTTTGACCGGACCATTCCGGGAACGCCCAGTCGTCAACATCCAGGGTCAGTTCACTCGCACTCGGCGCCCCCTGAAAGAACAGGGCCGACATCCGTTTGCCGTCACCCGGGTCAAACCGTGTAGCGCCAAAAAACGCCAGTTTGCAGCGCACGATATCGGAGACATCGCAATCCGCATGGAGGATATTGTCGCGGATTTCACCATACGGGAATTTTGCGATGGTCTGCACCCGCCGTACCGCCGCCCGCATATCGGGCCGGCGTCGCAGAAAAGCCGACACACGCACTGTTTGCGGGTCTATGCCATCATCATCGATAAGAGCGGTGTGAAGATGGACGACTTCCCTTGCCATACCCAACCGGGCTTCACGCAAGGACGGATCACTCTCGTTCCGGATTTTCAAAACGGCATCATGACGATCCGGAACAAAGTCCCAAACGAAGTGATGCGTTCTCGGATCGGTAAAGTCGATTGCCAGTGCCCAGGCATAATGGCGCTCAATTATTTTGAGCAACCTCGCGACCTTCATCGCAGGGTCCAGTTTTGGCTCCTCACCAGCGCGCATCATGGGGGCCAGCGTATCCACCAGTTCCGGATACGGTTCCAGGATCAGACTGTTGACCAACTCCTGGGTTTCGAGACTGCAATACCGCTCGACCCAATCCACAAGCCGCGCCCAGGGGTTGGGGGATCCCCACCAGTGCGGCCCGAAACTGTCGACCTGTTCTTTTAGCTGTTCGAGGCCCTCCCGCAATCCGGCGATCCGGTCTGACTGCACCGGGCTTAGCGTCTGCCAGGTTTCCACCGCAACACAGGCCCGGTTGAGAACCGTCTTAAATCGCGTGACTTCATCGCTGGCCGCTGTATTCAGCCCCGTTACCCTTGCGATTGCGGTTTCACGGGCAACAACCCAACGGTCCAGAATGACGGGATGGTTAATCAAATATGGCGCCAGCCCCAGATCAGCTGAGTTTCCGACACCTATCGCGTTTCGCAAATCACCTGTCAGACGTGCCGCCTGGTTGGGTTTTCTTTGGCGCGCTAAGTGCTCAACCAGATCAACCGAAAACTCCCGAATTAAAAAAAGCGTCAACATCTCCGATACGAATGGTCCCGACAATCCAGGAATTCGGACCATCCGCTCAAAATCCGCTAGACCCAGCTTACCGTTGCTGAAGAAAGCCGTCGTCGTCAGCAGATGGCCAGAGGTGGCGAGCGTCTCCAAATTCGGTTGCTTGCCCGCGGCCAGGTTCTGCACTGTCTTCACAAAGAGGGGCTCATTTCGTTCAGCCCGACAAAGCACAAAATCACGCGCGCTGAAGCGCCCCTTGTCCAGCAATTCTACATTTTTACGCAGGCGATCCAGTTCCTCCTCATCCGGTATACCGTCATACAATACGAAACTGTAATTGATCTCCGCCGGTGTTTTGCCGTCCTCATGTCCAATACAGACGAGGGCGATATCCGCTGCTGGTGCTTCCACACCGTAAACAACAATGCCGCGCCCCTTTTCATCCAGGTCAAAGTAGTTCCGGCGCATTGACCAGCCATCGCGGTGCATTCGCCGCAACAGAACCCGGACGAAACTCAGTCGATCAGCCTGAAACGCGCCGAGACGAGCAAGGCGCATGACTTGCGAGGGCGGCCTCAGCTGCCCCTTGTCCACTTCGCCTTTATTGATCGCAACGACGTTCATACCGGCCCTTCCGAACCTTTCACCGCCGCAACCCTCCTATCCGGGATACGGCCCTGCGCTCTAAATTCATCAGCGGGGTGGACGCGATCAAAAATCGTCACATCACACCATACGCTTCTTGCCCTGCGGCAATCTCAAGGGGACTATTGTCTCAGGCTCTCAGACCATTTCGCAGCCAGACCAACCGCGCCGCGCCACCGAACCTGGAATGGTCATGAGGCTGCCCTAACAAAGGCAACCAGCACCAACAGCGTCCAACATCTGACAAGATGCTGCACGCCTCCCGGTTCTTCAGCCTCTGGCCCGACCAATCCGCACCAAACGACACAACCGATTTCAAACTAAACGCTAACAGGTCGATCCCGGTGGTCAGACGGGTATCGAAAACAATACCAAGAGGCCTTTACGCAATAAGTGTCCCCCCAAATCGCGCATTTTACCGAACTTCCAAAACTGTTTTTCGAAAGAACGTTAGCCACTATGTCAAACTTTGCAAGTAATGGGAACCATAGAGGATTTAGGGAGACTCAGCCGTTCCCAAGGGATTTGAGATCGAATTCAGAGGATCATCCGGACCCCGGTCACCACAAGAAACAGCGCAAAGACCCGCCGCAACGCGAGTTTTGGCATGGAATGGGCCAATTTAGCCCCCAGTGGCGCGGTGAAGATCGATACAATCGAGATCAGGAGGGCCGCAGGGATATTCACATAGCCTACCGAACCCGGCGGCAAACCGTCCAGCATCCAGCCGGACCACACGTAAAACCCGACCGCCGAGGCCGCAATTGCGATCCCGAAAGATGATGCCGTTCCCACTGCATTGTGTATGGGAAAGCTGAACAGGGAGAGTATTGGGACAGACAAGGTCCCGCCACCGATGCCCATCAAGGCAGAGAACCCCCCAATGCCGAAGGAAACGATTGCATTCTTGATCCGACCTATGGGTCGGTCATTCATCAATGTCCAGGGGTTGGCCCGAACCATAATGATGGACACCACGATGGCCACCACACCGAAGATCAGGCCCAATGTCTCACCATTCAGGAATCGGGCAGCAAACCCACCCAGCGCGGACCCGATGATCATACTAGGCAGCCAGGAGCGAAGCAGTGCGGTATCAACAACCCCCTTGCGGTAATGCGCCCGTGCCGAAGAAATTGAGGTAAGAACAATACTGGCCAGCGACGTCGCCACTGCACAATGCATCGCCAAAACCGGATCAACATGCAACAACGGGGCGAGCCAGAACAGCACCGGCACAATAACAATTCCGCCACCGACACCCAGCATGCCGGCCAGAATGCCCGCAACAGCGCCGGTTCCCAAAAGCAGTGGAATGGTCAGTGTCAGCAACTCAGTTTCAGAGAACATAGGCAAGGACTTTTCCGCCCGAAATCCGGGCCAAATCAGTAATGGGTCATGAAATCACCGGCGATATAGAAAGGTGGCGCCCTCATGTAAAGCAAACAGGGGGTCGAACAGCTAGAATACACCTGTGCCTGCGAGGCAAAGAATTATCGATTTTTTTGCGTTTCACGCCGCAACAGAAACAATCTAGATCTGAGTAGCATCAATAACGAGTTGCACCCGATCCCCGGCAAACTGCGAGATATTATAGGTCACCGGTTTTTGGTTCACATCCACATCGACGCCTTCGGTCTGAAGAATTGGACGGGCACTCGGCAGGTTCAGATGCCGGGCCACCTCCGCACTGGGAATCTGCGCCGTCACCTTGGTTGTGGCCCTCGTATAGTCGGAAACACCGAACCGGGCCAAAACCTTGGTCAGTGACGACGTCTCATATATGTGGGGAATTGCATCGCCGAACCGCCACCCTGGCAATATGGTCACCGCATAACAGATCGGGCGTCCGTCAACCTCATTCACGGACTGAACAAGGATCACCTCATCGCCAACGGACAGGTTCAACGCGTCCGCTGCATCGCGATCGGCGCGAACCCGCTCAACCCTCAACAAGCGGCGCGCAGGCATGCGATGCGCCGCGTGAATGTTCTGAGTGAACCGGGTGCGCGGTCCCACCGGGTAATCGATCGTTTCCTCTTCAACAAAGGCCCCGCGGCCCTGTTCGACACGCACCTGCCCGCTCGCTACCAGCGATCCGAGGGCGCGACGGACCGTATGACGGTTGACGGAGAACCGGGCCGCCATCTGCGCCTCCGTCGGCAACTTGTCACCAGGGTTGTAGAGGCCGTTGGAGATATCCTGCAAAAGCGCTTCTTCAATCTGGCGCCAGATGGCGACGCCCTTGCCATTGAATGGTTCAGTTTCCATAAATCGCGATCCGCAGGGTCATGGTTTTCTTTCTCACCCGTTGAGCTGTCATCAAATCTTAACCGCAATGTGCTTTACGTTTGCCAACATGCGCGATAGTGTACTCGCATAGATATCTGGATGTCTATACAAATTTCTAAGTCATCCAGTTTTTCAGCTTTGACGACAAAAAGCGTCTTAACTCGCAAGGTGGCACAGATGCCGACGATGACCAGAGATCAGAAAACACCGGCAACGGAAACCGCTGCACGCCAGGCCTGGATAAGTGTTTTGGCCAAGGCGGACAGCGCCCGGCTGATGCAACTATATGACGGACTTTCCGACATACCGGACTATGACATCGTGCGTCCGGCCGAAACCGGGCTGGTGATGGTGCGCGGACGGGCGGGTGGTACGGGCTCCCCCTTCAATATGGGGGAGATGACGGTTACCCGTTGCGTCGTTCGTCTGCGCAACAAAGGCGGGGCGTCCCCCGTTGGTCACGCGTATTGCGCGGACAGGGATCGCAAGGCGGCAGAGGCACGGGCCGTGCTGGACGCGATGCTTCAACTCGGTGAGGAACGTCCCCGTATCGAGGCGGAAGTGATTGACCCGCTGCGTCGCGAGCGAGATGAGGCTGCACAAGAGCGCGCCCGCAAGGTCGCCGCGACAAAAGTCGACTTTTTCACCATGGTGCGGGGAGAGAACGGATGAGCCAGATGGATCTTTGCCGCACACTGGATGACCCTGTTCTGGGTGGCGCTGATATTTTCCGCACCGTTCTGAACGCTATGGCCCATCCCGGTCAGACCTATGACCTTTCAACGCCGCTGGAAACACCGGACGGCCTTAACCCGGTTGCCTTTTCAGTCGCGCTTGTCCTGATAGATGCCGATACGACGCTCTTCTTGTCCCCGCTCGCGCGCAGAGAGGCCGCCATTCAGAACCTGCGTTTCCATTGCAACTGCCCGATTGTTGATACGCCTGAAGACGCGACATTCGCGATAATGCGCGCTGATGAGGCAGAAGGGATCCTGCCAAGACTGCCGATAGGCACCCCGGAATATCCGGACAGATCCGCTACGGCAATCATCATGGTTCCAGAGCTGGCGGAAGACGAAACAGCGGCAACGCTGACTGGCCCGGGTATCAAGGATAGCCAATCCCTGCCAGGGTTTGACCGGCAGCACGATGTTCTTTCTGCCTTGTCACGCAACGCGCTTCTTTTCCCGCTTGGATACGACACAATCCTGGCAGGCGAGGAAAAAGTGCTCGCCATACCCCGGTCGAGCCATATCCACCGCCAAGAGAGAGAGGGTTAAGGACATGTATGTTGCCGTTAAAGGTGGTGAACGCGCCATTGAGAACGCCCATAAGCTTTTGGCCGAAGACCGCCGGGGCGATACAGATATAGCGGAGCTCAGCACTGCCCAAATTCGGGAGCAACTGAAGCTGGCCGTAGACAGGGTCATGACCGAAGGGTCCCTTTATGACCGCGATCTCGCCGCACTGGCCATCAAACAGTCCAGGGGGGATCTGATAGAAGCGATCTTTCTGATCCGTGCCTATCGTACGACCCTTCCCCGGTTTGGGTATTCTCAACCGATCAACAGCTCGGAAATGGCGATTGACCGTCGTATTTCTGCGACCTTCAAAGACCTGCCCGGCGGACAGGTTCTGGGCCCGACTTTCGACTATACTCACCGGCTGCTCGATTTCGCACTGGCAGCGGAAGGCGAAACAGATACCGCCCCCCCTGTTCAAATGGACGCCCCGGATGAAAAAACACCACGTGTCCTTGAAATTCTGGGACATCAAGGATTGATCGAGAGTCCCGACGGGGTTCTGGCCGTCAACGAGACAGCGGACACCAAAGATGAAGCAGATGAAGCAGATGAAGCAGTCGGAGACTTGACGCGAGAGCCATTGGCCTTTCCCGCAGATCGGGATTTGCGTCTGCAAAACCTGACCCGTGGGGATGAAGGTTTTATTCTCGCCCTCGGTTATTCCACACAAAGAGGATACGGTCGAAACCATCCTTTTGCCGGTGAGATCCGCCTTGGGACCGTTGATGTCTCTTTCGTGCCCGAGGAACTGGGTTTTGAAATCGACATTGGCGAGATCGAAATCACGGAATGCGACATGGTGAACGCGTTTGCCGGCTCGTCCAAAGTGCCACCGCAGTTTACCCGGGGATATGGAATATCCTTTGGTCATTGTGAACGAAAGGTCATGTCCATGGCCCAGGTCGACCGCGCGTTGCGGGCCGCTGATTTGGGGGAGAAAGCGGATTCACCCGCTCAGGATGAAGAGTTTGTCCTCTCTCACAGTGACAATATCCAGGCCACGGGTTTCGTCGAGCATCTGAAACTGCCTCACTATGTTGACTTTCAAGCCGAACTGGAAATGGTCCGGCGGATGCGCGCTGAGATCGCCAACCGGGAAGCCACCGAACACAATACGTCAGAGGCCGCAGAATAATGACCGATGCACAGATCACAGAACCATACGTCCCGGACGCGCTGGACAAGGCTTATGTCGGCTATAACTTCGCCTATCTCGACGAAAGCACGAAACGCATGATCCGGCGGGCGCTGCTGAAAGCGGTCGCCATTCCGGGCTATCAAGTGCCGTTCGCCAGCCGGGAAATGCCCATGCCCTACGGATGGGGCACTGGCGGCATTCAGGTAACCGCCGCAATCCTGACCCAGAACGACTGCTTGAAGGTCATCGACCAGGGCTCGGATGAGACCACAAACGCCGTCTCAATACGCAAGTTCTTTCAGAAAACCGCCCGTGTCGAGACCACCCATAGCACAGACGAAGCCAGTGTCATTCAGACACGCCACCGCATCCCCGAAAAGGACCTGCGTGAAGATCAGGTTCTGGTCTATCAGGTCCCGATGCCGGAACCACTGCGTTACCTGGAACCCAGAGAAGTGGAAACAAGGCGGATGCATGCGTTAAGCGATTACGGCGTCATGCATGTAAAACTGTATGAGGATGTCGCCCAACACGGGCGGATCGCCACCAGCTATGACTATCCGGTAATGGTGAATGATCGCTACGTCATGTCGCCGTCACCAACGCCGAAATTTGACAATCCCAAAATGGGGGAGATGCCGGCATTGCAGCTTTTTGGCGCGGGTCGGGAAAAGCGGATATACGCAATTCCCCCGTACACAAAAGTCGCCAGCCTGGATTTTGACGATCATCCATTCTCGATCCAGCACTGGGATGAGCCCTGTGCCATTTGCGGTGCTACGGATACATTCCTGGATGAGGTCGTTCTCAACGACAAGGGCGACCGCATGTATGTGTGCTCCGACAGCGATCACTGTGCTGAACGCGTTGCCGCCCAGAACGGAGAAGCCGCATGAGCCTGCAAAAGGAAAATCAACAACTTGATCTTGCCGCAGGCATTGCGGCAGCGCCCCTGTTTTCCGTTCAGGGGTTGTCCAAGTCCTATGGGATGCAACGGGGATGCGAGGAAGTTTCCTTCGATCTGTGGCCTGGTGAAGTCATCGCCGTCGTCGGGGAAAGCGGGTCTGGCAAAACAACCCTACTGAAATGCTGCGCAGGAACGCTGGAACCCGATACCGGCTCTGTCATCTATCGACGCAAGTCGGGATCAGAGGCGGATATTCATAACCTGAGCGAACCGGAACGCCGCCTGCTCAGCCGGACGGACTGGGCCTTTGTTCATCAGAATCCGCGCGATGGTCTTCGCATGGAGGTTTCGGCCGGTGCCAATGTCGGGGAAAGACTGATGTCTGTCGGTGCCCGTCATTACGGACAGATCCGTGACGCGGCGAGTGACTGGCTGGCCCGCACAGAGATTGATGTCGACCGCATTGATGACCGGCCTTCAACATTCTCGGGCGGCATGCAGCAGCGCCTTCAAATCGCCCGAAACCTGGTGAGCAACCCGCGTCTGGTCTTTATGGATGAGCCGACCGGTGGGCTGGACGTCTCCGTTCAGGCCCGATTGCTCGACCTGTTGCGCGAACTTGTCGAAAACCTTGGGCTGTCGGCAATCGTTGTCACCCATGACCTTGCTGTTGCCCGGATGCTCTCAACCCGGATGATGGTGATGCATCAAGGCAGAGTGGTTGAAACCGGCCTGACCGATCGCGTTCTGGACGATCCACGCCATTCCTATACCCAACTGCTTGTATCCTCTGTTCTTCAGCCCTAGGGACCGACAAAATGGATAAATCTAACACGACCGCGACGCTGCGCCTTAGCCTGACGAACGTTAACAAGAGCTTTGAACTCCACAACCAGGGTGGCCGCCGGATTCCGGTTCTGGATACAGTCAGCCTCGACCTGGATGCGGGTGACTGTTTGGCGCTTCTCGGATCTTCTGGCTCGGGCAAAAGCACCTTGATGCGGATGATTTTCGGCAATTATGGTTGTGACCATGGTAGCATCAAGGTCTATCACAACGGGGGCTGGGTCGATCTTGCCACCGCCGAACCCCGCTTGGTGATGGATATCAGGCGCCACACAATTGGCTATGTCTCGCAGTTTCTTCGGGTCATCCCACGGGTACCGACAATAGAAGTTGTCGCAGAGCCTCTGCGCCGTGCGGGTTGGGATGCAGATGCCGCCAGGCAACGCGCCCGCGACCTGCTTGCACGGCTGAACCTGCCTGAAAACCTGTGGGAATTGTCACCAACGACGTTTTCGGGTGGCGAGCAACAGCGGGTCAATATTGCCCGCGGCTTTGCCTATGATTATCCAATCTTACTGCTGGACGAACCGACAGCTTCACTGGACAAGAACAACCGACAAGTTGTTCTGGACCTGATCGAAGAGTCCCGTAACCGCGGTGCGGCGATCCTTGGCATATTTCACGATGCCGATGCCAGGGATGCCGTCTGCAACCGAACCCTCGATGTTGAAAACTATCGCGCCGCTGCATAATTCAAACCCTCTGTAATTGTCTTGTACTGAACTGGATTTTCAAATGACTGAAGTGGTTTTCACCAATGGTCGAATTGTTACCAAGGACGCCGTAATTGATGGCACCCTTGTCGTGCGCGACGGAAAAATTGCGGAAATTGAGACCGGCAGCGCCCGAAACGGGAGTGCCATCGATCTCGACGGAGATTTGCTTATTCCAGGCCTCGTTGAGCTGCACACAGACACACTGGAAGGGCATATGCTGCCACGGCCCAAGGCGCCCTGGCCCGCGATTTCTGCAATGATCGCCCATGATGCCGGGATCGTTGCCTCGGGCATAACGACCGTCTTTGATGCAATGGCAGTCGGCGACATCAATTCTGGCGGGGTCCGCAAAAGAAATCTTCAAAGGATGGTTGACGCGATTTCCACCGCCCGGGAGCAGAACCTGACAAAAGCCGATCATATCGTGCATCTGCGTTGTGAGGTTTCGGATCCCGACATGAAAGATGCGCTCGACCCGCTCGTTGAAAACGAAGCGCTGGGCTTGTTTTCCGTGATGGATCATACACCGGGACAGCGCCAGTTTATGACCCTGGAAATTTATCGCGACTATTACAAAGACAAACTGGGATTCACTGATGCTGAGATGGATGCCTTCATGAAGTCGCGCATCGAAGATCAAAAGGCCCATTCTGCGCCTAACCGGACTTATGTGGTTGACGTTGCCCATAAACGCGGGGTCCAGCTTGCCAGTCATGATGATGCAACAGACGATCATGTCGCCGAGGCCGTGCGCGACGGCATGACCATTGCCGAATTCCCGACCACTGTTGACGCAGCACGCGCATCCCATAATGCAGGTCTAGCGGTGATGATGGGGGGACCAAACCTCGTTCGGGGCGGGTCCCACTCCGGCAATGTTTCAGCCCGCGAATTGGCAGAACAAGGATTGCTTGATGTCATCTCAAGCGATTACGCACCGATCAGTCTGCTCCACGGTGCCATGCTTCTGCATGAGGATGTCGGATACGATCTGCCGCGCGCCATCTCAACGGTCACTTCGACGCCCGCCCGCGCGGCCGGGTTGGAAGATCGCGGTGAACTGGCGCCGGGATTATTGGCGGACCTGGTTCGAATAAAGCACACACCCCACCATCCGCTGATCCGGGGTGTTTGGCGTCTGGGCGAGCGTATTGGCTGACCCCGTATCCCACGACACAGGCCTGCTGGTTCTCGTTGTCGGCCCAAGCGGGGCAGGCAAGGATAGCGTTATCGACGGCGCGATCACCATGCCGCAGCTCAAAAACCGCGCCATCAGGGTCCGTCGCACCATAACCAGACCGGCTGGCGCAGGCGGCGAAAACCATAAGGCTGCCACGGAAGAGGAATTTGCTGATTTGTTAGGGCAAGGTGAGTTTGTCCTGCATTGGAAGGCCCACGGCTTGTCCTACGGGATCCCGACCAGCATCAGAAATGACCTCGACACGGGCAAAATCGTCATTGCCAATATCTCTCGCAGCGTAATCGGCCAGGCCAGAGAAAAGTTTCCGACAGCGATTGTGATCAACATTACCGCACGGGTGGATATTCTGGCCCATCGCCTGGCCGGCCGGGGTCGCGAATCAGCCGCGGAAATTGAGGCAAGATTAAGACATTCTCCACCACCGGTTCCCCATGGCGAACGCATTTATACTCTTAAAAATAATGGAGAATTAGAGGTTTCAATCGCAAAATTCATTGAAGTCACAGGGGATGCGACGCGACAATAAACTTGCAGGATCAAAACCGAATCCAATATCTCAATAGTTATTTGAACCTTGGAGATTTCTGATCATGCGCCCCATTTCCCGAACCGCTGCATTTGCCAGCCTGTTTCTTGCCGGCACGATATCCGCCACTCAAGCGCAAGCCAGCGAACCCTCAGTCACCGAGAGTGCTTTACAGCTTTGGGAAAGCGTCAAGGCCTATAGCGCCGAGAAAGCCGAGCAAGCATCAGCCGCATCGGAAGACCTGATGGAGGATATGGGCGAACGCTGGGAAGACCTGAAAGAGGCCACATCCGAAACCGCGGAAGAAGCGGATGAAGAACTCGACGTTTTAATGGCCAAGGCCCGTGACGCCTCAGAGCGGATGCAGGACGCCACAGGCGAGGCCTGGGAAGACGCCCGCGACGAGTTTGATGAAACCTATCAAAAAATCGAAGAAATTATTGCAGAACGGGAAGCTGCAAGCGGCAGAGAAAACAAAGAATAAAAGCAGGGCTAAGCCGCGTTACGATCCCAGCCGGAAACGGTTCAAAATGCGAAAGCCCTCGCCATTTCCCGGATCGCCAAACAGGCAAAGCTCATAAATCTCGAACGGTTGCTGCCTGAACGGTTGTGTCAATTCATCCAGCAGCGTCTCCGCTGCGGCCAAATCTGTCGCAGTCTCAATTGATCCTGTCAGGGTCAGGTGAAATCTGAACTCATCCAAGACATAAGGATATCCCCAGGTTTCCAGCAACTCATCCTGTCGAGGCGTCAGCCCCTTTGCCCGACGCTTTGCGAGATCAGCCGCACCTGCTGGCAGACGGAACCTGTCCAGTTCCATAACGCAACGCCCCGCGAGAGAGGACAATACCCGCGTGTTCTCATCATCCGGGTCCGGGACAAGCGCCAGAAAGCGTCCAAGCCTGCGCAAGATCAACGGTCTGAGCGTCACGGGGGCGGTGCCGCGTGCGAACCCCGCAACCGCCTCTTCAAGAGCGGCTCTATCAACACCACCGCGAAGCGCGAAGGGCGGTTTCAATGTGCCATGGAAACCATACCGCCTCGGCACGCGCGTCAGGCCGTCCCAATCCAATTGGCTCTGGGACACAGGTTCAAGGGATGCAGGAATGGTTCCGGACACCGGATCCCAGCCAAGCCATTGGGCGCCAAACAGGTGAAAGGCGCTGCCTTCTTCAGGTGCGGCAAAAATGGCATATCGTTCCATGATCTACCCCTGCCCGCCATCCACAGCAATGACAGCCAGCGTGTCCCCAAACCGGGTCTGACCCGGAAACCGGCGTCCCAACACGATACCCGATTTCTTCGCGACATGACTAACTGGTTCCACATCACTGCGCTCCAGATTATGAACGCGGGCAACTAGGTCGCCTTTCTTGACGACATCCCCCAAATCAACAGCCCATTCGACCAGCCCAGAAACTTCCGAACGAATGAAACAATCCCCGTCGGGCATGGAAAGCAGGCGCGTTTCCGCACCTTCCAGATCGCCTTTCAATATTCCGAAATGCCGAAGCATATTCTCAATCCCCCGCCTCGCGATCGCGACGCTCGCGGCTGTGGTTGACCCGCCACCACCCAGTTCGGTGCTGACAAAGACCTTACCCTGATCTTCCACCACACCGTCGAACATCCCCACCATATCCAGCTCCAGCAACTGCAAGCCATAGGGTGCCCGGAACGCTTTCATCGCCTCGAATGCCGCTTCATTCTGGCCCTTGTCCGGCAGTTCATGCGAACAGGCAAATGGCAAAAATTCCAGCGTGCTGCCCCCGGAATGAATGTCCAGGACATGGTCCGTCATCGGCAAAAGTGCTGAACACACATAATGAGCAATCTTCCCGGTGGGCCCGCCGCGCGGATCACCGGGAAAGCTGCGGTTCATATTCCCGCCGTCCAGCGGTGAGTTCCGCTTCGCCGCGCGAAATGCCGGATAGTTCAAGGCTGGAATGATGATAATACGTCCCTGCACATCAGATAACGCAACCTCACGAGCAAAATTTGTCAGCGCGATTGGCCCCTCATATTCATCACCGTGATTGGCACCGGTCATCAGCATTGTCGGGCCGGACCCGTTGGCGACAACAATGATGGGGATCACGATAGATCCCCAGGCACTGTCATCAGATGACCAGGGCAGGGACAGATGACCGTGCTGGACGCCTGCGGCCTCAAAATCCACATCTGCTGTTATGGGGTTTGCGTTCTCAGACATTCAAAATTGCCTTTTCAATCACGAACAACAAGCGCACGTGGCACAGTCGCCAATAAATCCGGTGCTCCATCGCGAATGACGAGGCTCTCTGTAATTTCCAGGCCCCAATCTGAAAGCCAGAGTCCCGTCATAAAGTGAAATGTCATATTTTCCTGCAACACCGTCTTGTCGCCAGACCGAATGCTCATGGTGCGTTCACCCCAATCCGGCGGGTAGGAGACACCGATTGGGTAGCCCGCACGATTATCTTTCTCGATACCGAACTTTTTCAGAACGCCAAAAAAAGCTGACGCGATATCTTCACATAAATTCCCGGATCGCGCCATGGCAAGCCCGGCCTCCATACCTTCCAATACCGCTTCTTCGGCGCGTAGAAAATCGTCTGGCGGCGTGCCTAGAAACACAGTCCGGGACAGAGGGCAATGATATCGTTTGTAACAGCCGGCAATTTCAAAAAACGTCCCCTCACCCACAACCATCGGATCATCATCCCAGGTCAAATGCGGGGCAGAGGCCGCCGGGCCCGAAGGAAGCAGCGGTACAATCGCGGGATAATCTCCTCCGCCCTCGTCAGTACCCTTAATGCCGGTCTTGTAAATTTCGGCCACCAGGTCGCATTTCCGCATTTCCGGGCGCACATGTTCCAGAATGCTCTCATGCATGGCCGTTACGATCTTGCCGGCCTGGCGCATATAGGACAGTTCACGCTCGGACTTTACGGCACGCTGCCAATTGACCAATGCCGTAGCATCAATGAACTCGGCATCCGGCAACCCTCGAACAAGTGCGGCATGCGCCGCTGCAGAATAATAGTAATTGTCCAACTCGACACCAATACGACCCCTCCCAAGCCCGTGATCGAGCATAAGACCTGACAGAAAATCCATTGGATGACGGTCCGGCGACTGGACGTAATGATCAGGGTATCCATAGATATTTTCTGACGAGATCCAGGCCGTCCTTAAAGCACCATTGGCATCTTGTTTACGGCCGTACCAGATCGGTTCACCCTGCGTCGGAACCAGGACACATTGATGAACATAGAATGACCAGCCATCATATCCGGTCAGCCAGTTCATATTGGACGGATCGCTGACCAGCAAAAGATCAAGGTCCCGCTCCGCCATTGCCTTGCGGGTTTTTTGCAGGCGGGCCTGATACTCAGCACGGTCAAAGTTTAATGCGATATCTGGCATAATAACCCTTTGGTCGTCAGTCCCATAATGGATGGATCGGTTTGAGACTAGTTGCTGGATGGCTTCGTATCGGGCGGCGCATCCGGTGTTTCAGAGGGGTCCAGCGGTGGTTCTTCTTTTGGTGGCTTGGATTCCATAACGGGGGGTGCCATGTGAACGACCCGCTGAGGAAACGGAATTTCGATCCCTTCCTCTGCAAACCGTTCATTGATCGTATGGCGCATGTCACTGGCAATAATCACCTTCCATAAAACGTCATTCGTATACGCCCGAAGTTCGAAATCGAGCGAACTGGCCCCAAAATCCTTAAACACGACAAACGGTCCGGGATAGCGCATAACCCGATCATGGTTTCGCGCAACCTCCAGCAGGGTCTGCTCAACCTTTTTGGTATCCGTTCCATAGGCAACCCCGATCGGCACCTCAACGCGGCCATACCGATCCTTATGCGTCCAGTTGGTAACCGAACTGGAGATGATATCCGCATTCGGGATGATCACAGAGGCCCGTTGAAAGGTCTCGATTTCGGTTGAGCGGACATTGATCTGTTTAACGGTGCCCTCCATTGATCCGACGACCACCCAGTCCCCGACCTTGATCGGGCGTTCAATCAACAGGATCAGGCCAGACACAAAGTTATTGACGATGTTCTGCAATCCGAAACCGATACCGACCGATAAGGCGCCGGCAACAATGGCAATACCGGAGAGATCAACCCCCATCGTCAAAACGGCGATCATTGCCGCGGCGACAAACCCGATATAACCAATCCCCGTCGTGATCGAATTCTGAAGACCGGGATCCATGCCGGTCTGGGGCAGCATGCGGGTTCCCACCCCAAATTTGATCGCCCGCACGACGCCCAGAATGACAAAGAAAATCGCAAAGCCGAAGAGAATTTCAGCCGGCGCCAACCGCACGCCACCAATATCAAATCCAGTAAAGAAGGACCGCACCCAGCGCAGCACAATCTCTGTCGGCAACCCCCAGGCAGGCAGGATCGACAAGAGAACCAGAACAGCGATGATCACATCCATCACGGAGCGCAGCCAGAACTTGATGCGAAGGCGAAGGCTGTGTTCCCAGGCGAGAGTGTCCCGCACAAATCCGGAACTGAGCATCAGGGCAATCAGTTCCCGCAGCAAGCCACGCACAATGTAGCTCAAGCCACCGATCAACCCGGTCGACAGAATATTGCTGATCAAATAATCGGAAACCGCGACATAGCCGACCGCCGGAGCAAGCATGGCGGTCAGTGCAAAGAGGATCAGGACAAAGCGGCAGAACCGCAGGAAACGGGACCGCGATGAGGGTGCCTCGTCTTCCTGATCATCATCCGGCTGCGACGCCACCGCCGCTGCACTTCCTGCCTCTTCCCCCTCGCCATCGGCATCACGTTGCCAAACCGACGGGCGCAACAGAAGCAGGATGAATATTGCCAGAGGGACGGCCGTGATCGTCACATAAACCGAGGTCAGATTATCATTTATCAGATTGGGGGCCGCGATGAAGGCTGCCGCCGCCCCAAAATCCCGCAGCACGTAGAGTATGACCAGAGGCCGCAAGTATTGAAGCAATCGTTGACTTGATACCTTGGTCAACCGCGTCAAACCCCAGCCGGGATTGTTTGGCGAAAGTGCCGCCTTTGGCAATTCCAGCGCCAATACATAAACAATCAACATCACCGCAAAAGCGGATAGAATTTCGGCGAACGGTTCCGACACCAGAACCACCGTTGTATTCGCCCGATAGATCACAGCCAGCAACAAGGCAGATGGAATGACCCCTCTGGCAACCCCCTCGGCGATGGCGGCCAGAATGCGTCTGGTGTAACTGGGATCTTCAATTGTCGGATCAATACCGAACCGTCTTAACAAGAACCGTCGAACGACCAAGGCCACAAGCAAAACAAAAACGAGGGTAAACAAGAACCCGGCAAGGTTCTGATATGCCATCGTTTCGTCTGGAACGCTTTGCCAGAACTGTTTGGGCGTCGCAGCGATATCGGCGGCGACCTCGACCATGCGCGACAAGCCATCGAACAAAACCGCCGGATTGTACGGCAGCGGGAATTGCTTGAAGACGCTTTCAAGAAATTGATTGCGCTGCACAACGTCAAGGGCGGTTTGCAACTCATTAGCCCGCGCCTGGGCAATCTCAGCCAAGGCAATCTGGGACCGCAACGAACGCAGTTGGCGCTGTAATTCCGCCCGTTCACTTGCAATGGTCGGGTCTTCCTCTTCGTCCCCCTCTTCCGGCGGGGGACCGAACGCATCCAACCTGTTCTCAATCGTTTCCAGAACCTGCTGGGTGGCAACCTGAAGTTCAGCGGATCGATCAACGATCCCAAGCAAAGACAGGCGGATTTCAGCAATTTCGGTATCAGAGAAAACACCAAGGGACACATAAGTGTCGGCATCGTCGAGTGTCTTGTCCCAATCATCCAGAAGGGCGGAATTCAGGACATCGTCGGGAATCTGAACAGTTGCAAGATCATCAGATTGCGCATGCACCGCCGATAACGGGAAAAGACCCAATACACACAAAAGCAGGACAAGTCGGCCAAGCGCCATCACCCCACGCTGGCAGGTCCAATTACGACAGGCAGTTTTGACGATGGTCTTCAGGGCAAAAAATTCCTCATCACGCTTTTGGCATACTCTATATGAATCGCCGAACGACTCCTGAAAAAAGGTACAACAGCGCAAAAAGAATGTCAGGAACTGAAATGAGAAGAGGCGGCCTTCAGGGACCGCCTCTCCAACATCACTTGTCCTGTAAGCGCGATTACTTCGGCAAGCTGCCTTCAACACCTTCAACGTAGTAATTCATGCCAAGGAGCACGCCGTCATCAAGACGCTCGCCAGCTTTTGCAACAACCTCTCCGGCCTGATTCGTGATCGGTCCGTCAAAGGCATGCATTTCGCCACTGGTCAAAGCCGCGAGGGTTTCCTCAGCCTTTTTCTGAACATCTGCAGGCAAATTGGTGAACGGTGCCATGGCCAGCATACCTTCAGCCAAACCATGCCATGTATCACCACTTTCCCAGGTCCCATCCAGGACAGCTTTCGTGCGGGCCACATAGTACGGGTTCCAGTCATCGATATTCGCCGTCATCTGTGACTTCGGTGCGAACTGGATCATGTCAGAGGCCTGACCAAAGCCCATGACGCCGCGGTTTTCAGCGGTCTGCAGGGGCGCAGGACTGTCGGTATGCTGGGTGATGATGTCGGCACCCTGGTCGATCAAAGCCTTTGCGGCATCACCCTCTTTACCCGGATCGTACCAGGTGCTGACCCAGACGACTTTCAGGCTTGCATCCGGGTTCACAGACTTCATGCCCAGTGTGAATGCATTAATGCCGCGAACAACCTCCGGGATCGGGAAAGACGCAACATATCCCGCCACATTGGTCTTCGTCATCATGCCGGCGATTACACCCTGCACGAAGCGCCCTTCATAGAAGCGCCCGGAATAGGTGGAGACATTCGGTGCCTGTTTATAGCCGGTGGCGTGTTCAAACTTCACATTCGGGAAGCGCTTGGCGACCTTGATGGTCGGGTTCATATATCCAAAAGAGGTGGTGAAGATCAGACCATGCCCGGAATTGGCGAGCTGTGTGATGACGCGCTCTGCATCGGCACCTTCCGGAACACTCTCAACATAAGTGGTGGAAACGCGGTCCCCGAACGCCTCTTCAACGGCGAGACGGCCTATATCGTGACGATAGGTCCAGCCATGATCCCCGATTGGCCCGACATAAACAAAGCCGACTTTCAGGTCTTCAGCCTGCGCAGGGGCAATGGCCAGCCCAGTAGCCGCCGCAGCGCCCACAAATGCGCCCAGAATGGCGCGACGATTAAAACGAATTTGGGTCATTTCGGTTATACTCCTTCACCCTGTTTCTTTTTGACTGCTTTCGTTCTCAACCCCGAAAATTATGAGACGCCCTCTTTTCCGTATCACGGGCGACTACTTTATTTTGTCTGATGGAAAACCTTGCCAAGACAAGCAGGGGCATTCAACCGAATCTTGGCCCGGTCGCCGGAAATCACCACCAAAACGGCGATTGTCGCAAGATAGGGCAACATCGACATAATCTGGGAGGGGATGGACCATCCAAAACTCTGTCCGTGTAGCTGCAGGATGGTGATGCCGCCGAACAGATACGCCCCCAGTAGCAGCCGTGCCGGACGCCAGGTCGCAAACACCACCAGTGCCAATGCAATCCAGCCGCGCCCGGCCGTCATATTCTCTGCCCAGAGCGGGGTATATGCCAAAGACAAATACGCACCCGCCAGGCCTGACATCGCGCCACCGAACAGAACGGCCAGATAACGCACTTTCAGAACCGAATATCCGATCGCATGGGCGGCATCGTGGCTGTCCCCGACTGCCCGCAGGATGAGACCGATCCTGGTCTTGCGCAGCACGTAGGAAACCGCGAACAGCATCACAAAGGAAAGATATACCAACACGTCCTGACCAAACAGAATCGGCCCCAAAAACGGAATTGCGCTAAGCCCCGGGATATCCAATTGGCTGAGTGGTGTTACGGCAAGGCCGACAAAACCCTTGCCGATCATGGAGCTAAGGCCGATGCCAAAAATGGTCAGGGCAAGGCCGGTCGCGACCTGATTGGCAAGAAGCGACAGGGTCAGAAACGAAAAGATCCCCGACATCAGAACCCCGGCGGCGGCCCCCGCAATGATACCAAGGCCCGAACTGCCAGTCGTGACAGCGACCGCAAACGCCGTCACCGCACCGACAATCATCATGCCCTCAACACCCAGATTAAGGACCCCGGCTTTTTCGGTTACCAACTCGCCCGTCGCGGCCAACAACAAGGGCGTCGCAGCGGTTATCACGGTGAGCAGAAGCAGCATCAATGCATCCATAATGCTTCTCCTACACGCGCGCCGAACGGCCGGACCCAATCCGGATCCGGTATTTGATCAAAACATCGCAGGCGAGAAGGTAGAACAGCAAAACACCCTGAAACAGACCGGTCACCGCAGAAGGCAGACCTATCTCGATCTGTGCATTTTCGCCGCCGATATAGGTGAGTGCCATCATCAATCCGCCGAGAACCACGCCAAGGGGATGCAACCGCCCCAAAAAGGCGACAATGATCGCGGTGAAGCCATATCCAGGCGAAATCACAGGGGTCAGCTGCCCTATGGTGCCACCAACCTCCAGAATACCGGCAAGCCCGGCCAGACCACCGCCCAACAGAAGCGAGAACCAGATGATCCGAGGTTCCTTGTATCCGGCAAACCGGGCAGCGCGGGGAGCCTGTCCATAGACCTTCAATTGGAATCCGAGGATCGTTTTGCTTAACAACAACCAGATTGCAATCGCGCCAAGCGGGACAAACAAAACACCCCAATGCAGCCGCGTCCCTGAAATGAGATTCGGCATCATGGCGGCATCATGGAACAGCCTGGATTCCGGAAAATAAAATCCATCTGGATCCCGCAGGGGACCATGCACCAGATAGCTCAACAACAGGACCGCAACATAGGTGAGCATGAGTGAAACAAGGATCTCATTCGCATTGAACCGCGTCTTGAGAAAAGCCGGGATCGATGCCCAGGCCATGCCACCCAGAATCCCGGCAACCAGCATGGCAGGCATCAGTAAAATGCTATCTATCTCGTAAAACGCCAGGCCCAGCGCACCACCACAAATACCCCCCAAGGTGAATTGACCTTCAGCACCAATATTCCAGACCCCCGCCCGAAAGCCGATGGCCAGGCCCAGTCCGATCAGGATCAAAGGTGTCGCCTTAACGCCCAGTTCCGAGACACCGTAAAGCGTGGATAGCGGTGAAATGAAATAGGCATAGAGCGAGGCGCCCGGTGGCTTTCCCAGCAGGCCAAACAGGATACCACCCGTGACAACGGTCAGCGCGATTGCGATCACCGGGGAGAACCGGGACATGACGCGGGAGTCTTCGCCCTTTGGTTCCAGCCGGATCATGATGCGCCCCCGCCAGGACGGGTTTGTGATGTATCGCCCGGGTCACCCCTATGAATGCCGCCCATCAACAAACCGATTTCTTCGATCGTCACATCGTCAACGGGACTGGCATCGGACAGTTTCCCTTCCGAAATCACCGCAATCCGGTCTGCAATCGCAAAGATCTCGTCCAGATCCTGTGAAATCGCGATCACGGCCGCCCCGCTTGCGGCAAGATCAATCAGGGCTTTCTGGATGAAGGCGGCAGATCCTGCATCCACACCCCAGGTCGGCTGATCGACGATCAACACACCTGGTTCCTGAACAATCTCACGTCCGACCGAGAATTTCTGCAAATTACCGCCGGAAAGGCTACCGGCGGCAGCATGAATACCTGCTGTCTTAACATTGAAACGTGAGACGACATCTGAAGCGAAGCCATTGCGTTTGCCCTCGTCAATCCAGCCATTACGGGTCAGGCCCATACGCTTGTCCGCACTCAACAGGCCGTTTTCCGACAGCGCCATACCCGGGGCTGTGGCATGCCCGTTGCGTTCCTCAGGAACGAAACATACGCCGAGTTCCCGTCGTTTTCGCGGGCCCAGTTTCCCGACAGGCTTCCCGTCAATGGCGATGGCATGGGGCAGGTCGCACAAGACCTCACCAATCATGGCTTCCATCAATTCCGATTGTCCATTCCCGGCGACCCCTGCAATGCCCAGGATTTCTCCCGCCCTGACAGAGATTGAGATATTCTTCAGCGACACGCCAAATGCATGGCCCGAAGGCACAGAAAGACCGTCGACCCTCAACCGAACCGGTCGATCGGACATGGCGTCCGTCGCTTGATCCCGTTTCGGTTTCAAAGGAGTCTCACCAATCATCATGCGGGCCAGACTCTGTGTGGTTTCTTCTCTGGGATCACATGTGCCAACAAGCCGGCCCCCGCGCAGGATCGTTGCCGTTTCGCACAACTCACGAATTTCCTGCAGTTTGTGGCTGATATAGAGAATGGCGCATCCCTCTGAGGAGAGACGACGCAGGGTCTCGAACAGCAGTCGCGCCTCTTGCGGTGTTAAAACAGACGTGGGTTCATCCATAATCAAGAGGCGCGGATTTTGAAGAAGACACCGGACAATCTCGATCCTCTGCCGTTCCCCGACACTGAGGTCATGAACATAAGCTGCTGGATCCAGGGGCAGCCCATAGCTCTTCGAAACGCGGGCTATTTCCTCTGCCAGATTCTCTCCATCTACGTCCGATCTATGTCCCGCTGGCAGGGCAAGGGCGATGTTTTCCGAGACCGTCAACGCATCGAAGAGCGAGAAATGCTGGAAAACCATACCGATTCCCAGGGCCCGCGCCGCGTTCGGTCCTGCGATGTCGACGGGCTTGCCTTCCCAGGCGATTTCCCCGGCATCAGGTTTCAGGATGCCATAGATCATTTTGACCAGGGTGGACTTACCGGCACCATTTTCGCCAAGCAGGGCATGTATCTCAGCCGGCTTAACCTTTAACGAGACAGCGTCATTCGCCAAAACACCCGGGAATGCCTTGGTAACAGACGTCAATTCGAGTTGATAGGCCGCCCCATCTGACGTTAAGCCTGATGATGTTTCAGATGACGCCAATTACCCCTGCCCCCAATTTCTGAAATCCCCATCTCGTTTTTGCCGCAGCAGCCCGCAATGAACAAGAAAAACCGCGACCCTAAAGCAAGGAAGGCTGTTGATCGGCCCTCTCCCCGACCACTTTGGGAAAGAACAAAGCGACGCGGGTTCCGCGGCCAACCACGCTTTCAACCTCAAATCTGCCACCCATTCTTTCTATCAGCGAGCGCGTGATCGCCAGGCCCAGGCCAGCGCCAGTGCCTGTCGACGCATTTCCCTCCGTTGCATTGATGAACGGTTCCCCAATGCGCGTAAGTAGGCTTTGCGGTATGCCACAGCCGTTGTCGTGAATGGCAATCTCAACAAGACCTTCTGCATCCCGGTCACGAACATCGATTGAAACTGCCCCGCCGCTTTCCGTGAATTTGATCGCATTGGAAAGGACATTCAGCAGACATTGGTGAACCGCCCGCCGATCAACCCTGATAAATCCCGGCGTTAGATCACCGATCAGGATCGAAATTTTTTTATTATCCGCGATTGGACGCATCGGATTGCAGGCCTGAACGACCGCCGCTTCTATAGAGACGCTTTCAACATCGAGGGTCAGCGCGTCGTTTTCGATCCGGGACAGATCAAGGATATCATTGATCAAATCCAAAAGATGACTGCCTGAGTTGTATATGTCCTGGGCATATTCAACTATTTTCTCAATCGGCGTTCTGGTCGCATCCGCATGCCGGATCAAATCCGAAAAGCCAAGCACAGCGTTGAGAGGCGTCCTCAATTCATGGCTCATATGGGCAAGGAAGCGGGTCTTTGCCCGCTTCGCAGACTGGGCCTGACGCAGGGCCTCAACCATGGCGATCTCGGTCTCTTTGCGCTCCGTTACATCCCGCACCGTGCCTTCAAAGAACAGCGGTTCACCCTCTTTGTCGCGAACAAGATACGCATTTTCGGATATCCAAATTCTCTCACGCGTCTTATGGCGGTATATCTCGGACTCAAAATTCTCAATACTGTCGTTTTCCTCCAGCTGTCGGACAAACTCGTCCCGCCGATTGGGATCGACATACCATTCAATGGCGATGTCTTTTACGGCCTCAATTTGCTCTTCTTCTGAAGAATAACCGTTCAAGCGCCAAAGGGCCGGATTTGCCCGCAACTGTCGCCCCTCCAGAGAAGAGCGGTAAACGCCCTCGTTCACGCGTTCAAAGATACGTTTGTAGCTCCGTTCCGCCTCAGCCAGCCGGTTTTGTGTCTCAACCAGCTCAGACACGTCAGCCAGGGAACCAATGAAACTGGTCAGGTTCCCGTCATCATCGTAGAGCGGATTGGCATGTTCGCTGGCCCAGAAAAGCGTGCCGTCTTTCCGTTTAACCTGTGTGATGAATCCTTTCACCGTACCGTATTCATTGATCAAGGATCGAAAGCGGCGCGGCGTATCCGGGTCGGCATACCAACCATGTACATTCTGGTCTGCCTGCATAAAGGCATCAATGGACTCGAAACCCAGCATTTCTGCCAGTGTGAGATTGATAAAGAGGATCTCACCACTCACAGCGGTTTCGTAAACACCAACCCCTGCGTTATCCAGAGCGGCCGATACAAAATCAGCATTTACCGACGCTGGGTCACGTTTCTGATCCATAATTGAAAAGATCCCGTTCCCCAGCGCAAGTGATCGCCGCTTGGTTACGCCGGGCCCCTAATTACATAAATTTATTATACTATTATGTTGTCACTCACCGGTCTTGTCGACGCACTTTCTGCTGGTTGGGAATTTAAGCCATCGAATCATCCATCCGACGATGTAACCGGTCGATTATTTGATGCAGAGACCTAGCCTCGTCCGTTCCCAATCCCTGCAACAGTAACTTTTCCCACTCGGTCGCCAAGGGTGTGATTTCGTCATAAATGCGCCGTCCTTCATTCGACAGGTTCAAGAGCACTGCGCGATTGTCTTTCGGATCCTGATCCCGGGTTATCAGTTTTGCTTTTTGCAGGGATGCAATGGCCCGACTCACCTTCGCCTTGTCCATGGAACTGCGTTCTGCGACATCCTGAGCCGACATAGGCGCAAATCGACCAAGATTCGCCATAACCCGCCATTCAGGAATCGAGAGGCCAAAGCGCTCCTGATAGAGTTTGGAAAGTTCCCGGCTGATTCGATTTGTCAGAACACTCAACCGGTAAGGTAAAAAAGTTTCGAGCTTGAATGGTTCATCGGCGCTGACAGCAGCCTCCAGGGCCAAATTCTGGCTGCTTTGTTGGCGGTCATCTGGCTGATTCACAACTCAATCCTCTTTGTCCGACACTTGGCCTCTTAAATCTGGGCGGGCCTTGACTT
Organism: Alphaproteobacteria bacterium; assembly: GCA_963691885.1. Taxonomy (GTDB): domain Bacteria; phylum Pseudomonadota; class Alphaproteobacteria; order UBA8366; family Aestuariispiraceae. Next base: position 2,136,561 of record OY829843.1, on the reverse strand, counting down.
AGTTTCAGATGAAACTAGTAATGATCGAAGTGGTCAAGCGGCTTGAACCACCAATTAAACGATAGGGCTTTATCCATTTCTGTACAGGAACATCTCAATGACAAATTTCGCGTCAACCGCAGATCTCGACGAAAAGAAGATCACGTTTGAGGAGATCGCCCCCGATGTCTACGCATACACGGCGGAGGGTGATCCAAATTCTGGGGTGATCATTGGCGAAGACGGTGTTCTTGTCATGGATGCGCTGGCAACTCCCGTTCAGGCACAAAAACTGATTGACCGGATCCGGACCGTAACCGACAAGCCGATCAAATACCTTGTGCTCAGTCATTATCACGCTGTGCGTGTTTTGGGCGCGGCGGCTTATGACGCAGAACAGATTATCTGCAGCCAGTTAACCTACGACAATATCGTAGAGCGCGGCCAACAGGATTTTGACAGTGAGGTTGGTCGGTTTCCGAGACTCTTCGAGAATGTCGAGACGGTGCCGGGTCTCACCTGGCCCACTCTTACCTTCGAGAAAAAAATGTCGATCTGGTTGGGCAAGCGCGAAGTGCAGCTGCTTCATCTCGGTCGCTCTCACACGAAGGGCGACATTGTCGCCTGGATCCCGGATTGCCGCACAGTCTTTGCCGGTGACATGGTCGAATATGACGCGACACCCTATACCGGGGACGCGTTTCTGAGCGACTGGCCAACCACCCTGGACAACCTACTCTCGCTCGATGCCGAAAAGCTGGTGCCCGGCCGCGGCCCAGCGTTGAAGACAGCAGAAACCTCCAAGGCCGCCATTCAGGGAACGCGCGACTTCATCTTTGATCTGTACGAAACCGTTAAAACCTGTGTCGCAAAAGGAATGGATCTCAAGGCGACCTATGCCGAGACCTATTCTGTGCTTTCCCCAAAATATGGCCACTGGGTAATCTTTGAGCATTGCATGCCCTTCGACATCACCCGCGCCTTTCAGGAAGCCGGCGGCATGGAACACCCCCAAATCTGGACAGCAGACCGAGACCGCGAAATGTGGGCAGCCCTCCAGAAGTGAATTGGCAAAATCGCGCTCATTTCTCTTTCCTGCTTTTATCGAAGGTCGTCGGGTTCTATCCTGAACTTCGTCAAATCTTTTACGCGGGAGCTGTTGTTTGAGCAGAAAAATGATTGTTGGGGCTGCCCAACTTGGGCCGATCCAGAAGGCTGACAGCCGGGCATCGGTCATTGACCGCATGATCATACTGCTCGATCAGGCCCATGCCCGCGGTTGCAGTTTCGTAGTCTTTCCCGAACTGGCCCTCACCACATTCTTCCCCCGCTGGTATGCAGAGGATCGGGCCGAAATGGATATCTATTTCGAACGCACCATGCCTGGCCCGGACAATCAGCGGCTTTTCGATCATGCCCGGGATTTGGGAATCGGGTTTTACCTGGGCTATGCCGAGATTGCGCAGGATGATGACGGCACGGAACATCACTACAACACCTCCATCCTTGTTGATAACAAAGGCGAGATATTCGGAAAGTACCGCAAGGTACATCTGCCAGGGCACGCGGAATATGACGAGAAGCTGGTACGCCAGCATCTTGAGAAACGCTATTTCGAACCGGGCGACCTGGGGTTTCCGGTCTGGCGGCGCATGGGTGCTGTTATGGGAATGTGCATCTGTAACGACCGGCGCTGGTCCGAGACCTGGCGGGTCATGGGCATGCAGGGCGTTGAACTGGTGATGCTGGGATACAACACACCAACTGGCAACCAGCATGGCGCAATCGAGCAACCTCATCAGCGGATGTTCCACAACCATCTGAGCGTCCAGGCAGGGGCCTATCAAAATGCCACCTGGGCCGTTGCCGTCGCAAAGGCCGGGATAGAAGACGGATACGAAATGATGGGGGGAACCTGCATCGTCTCCCCGCAGGGGGAGATTGTTGCGCTGGCCCATACAACCGATGACGAGCTGATTGTCGCCGAGGCAGACCTGGACCTGTGTAACTTTGGCAAATCGACCGTCTTCAATTTTGCGGCCCATCGCAGGCCCGAACATTACGGGCTTATTACCGATAGGGTCGGGGCAGAGCCACCACCTGAGGCGGAGTAGATCCAATGTCCCGCATCCTGGTTATCAACCCAAACAGCACAGAAGCGGTGACAGAGGGCATCTCGAGCGCCATGGAAAAGTTTCGGGTCCCAGGCGGCCCGGAAATCGAGTGTGTCACACTGAAAGAAGGTCCGCCCGGCATCGAAAGCCAGCGCCACGTGGACGGTGTTGTTGCCCCCCTCTGTTCGATGATCGAGCACCGCCAGTCCGATTGCGATGCCTTTGTGATTGCCTGTTTCAGCGACCCGGGTCTGCATTCCGCGCGGGAGACGACATCCAAACCGGTTTTCGGCATTTCAGAATCCGGTCTGCTAACGGCCTGCACAAGGGGCGAACAATTCGGGATCGTGGCCATTCTCGAAAAATCCATTCCGCGACACCTTCGGATTATCCGACAGCTTGGTTTGAAAGAACGTTTTGCAGGCGACAGGGCCCTCGGTCTGGGTGTGGTCGAATTAGCAGATCGGGATCGGGTTCTGAGCCGGATGATAGAAGTCGGAATCGAATTGCGGGATCAGGATGGTGCCCATGTGCTGGTTCTGGGCTGCGCCGGCATGGCGTATTTACGGGCACCATTGCAAGATGCGCTGGGCATCCCCGTCATAGATCCGCCACAAGCCGCCGTCGCAATGGCGCTTGGCCAAATACTTGAAACCTAGATCAGAGGCAAAAGATGACTGACTTCGATATCGTAATCCGCAACGCTGACATGGCAACGGCGACGGACCGCATGCAGGGCGATATCGGCATTCGAGACGGTCGAATTGTCGCCCTCGCAGAAAAACTGGGACCGGGCAAGACGGAACTGGATGCCACCGGCAAACTGGTCTTGCCAGGCGGCATCGACAGCCACTGTCACATCGAACAACCCTCATCCAGTGGGGTCATGACGGCTGATGATTTCTACAGTGGCACGGTCTCTGCCGCATTTGGCGGCACAACCACCGTCATTCCCTTTGCAGCACAGGAGAAAGATAAATCCCTTCGCCAAATAGTGGATGCCTATCACGCCGCTGCCGCACCGAAAGCGGTGATCGACTATGCTTTTCATCTGATCATTGCCAATCCCAGTGAAGAGGTCATGGGTCAGGAACTGCCGGCCCTGATCGAAGACGGCATCACGTCTTTCAAAGTCTATATGACCTATGACGCTTTGAAACTGAACGATCAGCAGATGCTGACTGTGCTGTCAGAGGCCCGGAATCTCGGCGCGCTTGTCATGGTGCATGCCGAAAACCATGACGTTATCCAGTGGCTGACAGACAAATTGCTGGAAGGCGGCAATCGCGCCCCGAAGTTTCATGCAATCGCCCATGCCCGTGTGGCCGAAAGCGAAGCAACCAGCCGCGCAATTCAACTGGCCCGCATCATCGACACCCCGATGCTGATCGTCCATGTTTCGGCGGAAGAAGCCACAGACGCCATTCGGAACGCACAGACCCAAGGGCTCAAAATCTATGGGGAAACCTGTCCACAATATCTGTTTTTGACGGCAGACGATCTGGATCGGGACGGGATGGATGGGGCGATGTTCTGTTGTTCACCGCCGCCCCGAGATACGGAGTCGCAGGAAAGCATCTGGCGCGGCCTAAAAAACGGAACGTTTCAGGTTTTCTCTTCTGATCATGCCCCCTACAAATTTGACGAAACCGCCAAGCTGAAACACGGGCCCAATGCCAGTTTTAAACAGATCGCAAATGGCGTTCCCGGGCTGGAACTGCGCCTCCCCTTATTGTTCTCGGAAGGCGTCGGAAAAGGTCGCCTGTCCCTTCATGAGTTTGTCGCCCTGACATCAACAAACGCAGCCAAGATGTATGGGTTGTTTCCCCGCAAGGGAACCATTGCCATCGGGGCCGACGCAGATCTCGTCATCTGGGACACGGAACGGCAGGTCACGGTGAACTATGATATGATCCACGACAATGTTGGCTATACCCCATACGAGGGACGCCAAATTACTGGTTGGCCCGAAACCGTAATGAATAGAGGCCGCATCGTTGTGCAGGATGGCGAGCTCCAGGTTAACCGGGGTAGCGGCACATTCTTGCCCTGTGACAAGCCAGATACCGCACGCCCTCAAGGGCGTCTTGAACCAGAGGTGGATCCGTCCCGGAACTGGGGCGCCAGCGTTCTCTTCTAAACTTTTAGCCAATTCACCGGGAATGGCAACCATTTGTTATTGGTTTCTACCTAAGATCGCCTCGCAACAACACTCTAGAGGTATTGGTGAACAAGGATTTCACATTGGCGGAGACCCTGAACGGGTTTTCCAACGGTATTGAGCACGACATTCTGACGGCCCTGTTTGAGCACTGGCAAAATCTGCGCAATGAAAACGGCGTCATGCTGCGCTCTGCGCTTATACCTGAAGAAATACCGAAGCTGCTGCCCTATCTCTTTATCATGGGGGTGGACAGGAACCCGACCCGCTTTCAGTACCGATTGATCGGCTCTCATATAGAAACCAGCACCGGCGATTATATGACGGGCAAGTATCTCGATGAGTTCCGGAGAGGACCGGTCCTGCAACATCTCACCGATTTATTTTCGGTACCGGCAGACATGCATGTCGCAGCCCGGTCCAGTTCAACCCTGGAGGGGGAGTCGAGCACCACAGCTATTTTCCACCGTATTATCCTCCCCATGAGCAGCGATGGGCTTCAAGTTGATCAGCTGCTGGGTGGCTGGGTCACGGAAACCACACGATACACACCTCTTCGAGAGGCGAAGGCACTGATTGCGGCTTCAGAAATCCGAACCAATCCGATCGTCGTTGCGCCTCGCGCAACCGCATCCGTGAATTGATCACTTCTGTGGCGAAGTGGTCTTCCAGATTGCCTGCGGCGGATTGATGATCAGCAAGGCCGACAAAATTACAGCAAAAGCAATTCCGGAATATAAGGTCAGTTCCTCTCCCAGAAAGGCGATACCGCTGATCACAGCAACCACGGGTACAAGGAAAGACACCATTGAGGTGTTGGTCGCCCCGGCGCTCCGCAACAGGTAATAAAACAGCAGGGTCGGCAGCCCCGTTCCGGTCAAACCAATCATGAACAAAGCGACTGATCCCGAAAGACTGGGCGTAAGCAACCAGGGCTGATCCATCACAAGGGCAATCGGAACCATCAGGATTGCGGCCGCCAGTGTCGATCCCGTTGCCATACGCATTGGGTCTCTTGCCTTATGTCTTCGACCATAAACATTGGTCATACCATAACCAAAGGCCGCCAATACAACGGCCAGCTGCCCCATCACATGCTGACCAAAATCAAGTAGGGCATCGGGTCCAATCAGCAGAACCACACCACCCAGCCCAATCAACACACCAACGAGACGCCGTCCAATAAGCCGTTCATCCTCCGCAAATAAATGTGCAAGCAGAATTGTGAACAGTGGAACCGACGCCATTAAAATCCCGGCCACAGAAGACGAGATATAGAGCTGCGCCCAGGCAATGAGAAGATACGGCCCCGCCTGGTTCATCAACCCAAGCAGCACAAACGGCATCAAGGGCATTCGTTGGCCCGCCTCAAACAGAACCGGCCCCCGTGTCACACGGATCACCGCCCATAAGAACAGGCCGGCAATCAGTATTCGGGTCGCCGCCAGCGTGAGCGGTGCAAAATCCACAATCGCGATTTTCTGCAGCATGAACGACGTTCCCCAGAAACACGACAATACGCAGAGAAGAGCCCATTGCGGCAATGTCATTCTGTCGTCTCCCGGGGGGGCTTGGATTGAGCGGCGCAGAACCGCCATTCGTGAACGCCAGCGTTTATACAGAACATTAGAATGGCCGCAACACTGGAATGACCGGGATCTCCTGCTATCCTGCGGCTCCAACGAAAAGACGTGATTGAGGAAACCAGCATGACCCGGAAAGAACCGTCTGATGTAGAAACCATTGGCGTAATTGGGGCCGGAACCATTGGCGCCAGTTGGGCGGCCTATTTCATGGCCCAGGGGCGGCATGTACAGGCCTGGGATCCCGCCGAAGACGCCGCGGAAAAGCTCAAAAGCATGATCGCGGGGGCCTGGCCCGTCTTGAACGATCTGGGCCTCGTGATCGAAGGCGCTGATCAGGACAACCTGACCTTCTGCGAAACCCCGGAGCGGGCTGCGACGGGTGCGGATTTCATACAGGAAAGCGCACCCGAGAGGCTGGAAATCAAGCGTGAGATCTATGATCGCTTCGAAAAGGCTCTGGAACCCGATGTCATCGTCTCAACCTCGACATCCGGTCTGTTAATGAGCGATCTTCAGCAAGGCCGTTTGCACCCCGAGAGGTTCGTTCTGGGCCACCCTTTCAATCCACCGCATCTAATTCCGCTGGTTGAAGTGTTGGGGGGCGAAAAAACAGATCCTGCAGTCGTCGACTGGACGGTTGATTTCTACAATGCGATTGGAAAGCGGGCCATTCGCCTGAACAAGGAAGTGCCGGGACATGTTGCCAACCGTCTGCAGGCGGCAATCTGGCGGGAATCCATTTACCTGGCAGCAGAAGGGGTTGCCTCAATGGATGATATCGACGCGGCCATCGCCTATGGACCGGGCATCCGCTGGGCGTTGATGGGTCCACATCTGACCTTCCACCTGGCAGGCGGCCCCGGTGGCACGCGGAACTTTGTTGAACATTTGGGTCCGGCGGTTGCCTCCTGGTGGGAAGATCTCGGCACCCCTGAACTCACTGACGAAATGAAACAGATGTTGGTGGAGGGTATAGAGGATGTCACAAAGGGCAAGTCCGTGGCCGAACTGGTCAAACGCCGGGATGACCGGCTACTGCCTCTTCTAAAAACTCTTAGAGACAGCGACAAAGACTGAGAAAGGAACCATCATGTCAGAAAGACCCGTCATGCTGATCACGGGGGGCAGCCGTGGCATTGGTGCCGCCCTTGCGATACAGGCCGCGAAGGCCGGTTACGACCTGGTCATCAATTATGCCGGAAACGAGGCCGCCGCCCGTTCGGTTGCAGGTGAATGCGAGGTCGCCGGTGCAAAAGCCGTGATTGTGCAGGCCGATGTTGCTGATCAGGCAGGTGTAGACACCGTCTTTGCGGCATGCGACGCGGCTTTCGACCGTCTGGACGTGGTTGTTCCCAATGCGGGCATCACCGGCACGTCGGGAAAACTGGTCGAAGCCGACAGTGACGACATTGCGCGGGTCATTCAGTTGAATGTGACCGGCGCCATCCTGACGACAAAAGCCGGACTGGACAGAATGCTGATCAGCAAAGGCGGCAAGGGCGGCAATATCATCATGCTGTCATCCGCCGCTGTCTGGGTCGGTTCACCCAATGACTTTACCTGGTACGCTGCAAGCAAAGGGGCGATCGACAGTTTCGTACTTGGCATTTCTCGCGAGGTTGCAGCAGATGGTGTGCGGGTTAACGCGGTCGCCCCAGGCCTCATCGATACAGATATACATGCCTCCGCCGGCATTCCGGATCGTATCGCCCGCCTCGGTGGATCCGTACCGATTGGCCGCAGCGGGTCAGCTGATGAAGTGGCCGATACAATGATGTATCTGATTTCCGATCAGGCGTCCTATGTCACGGGCACAATTCTGAAAGTGACCGGCGGTCGTTAAGGTAACTAAGAGGGGTGGGATCCTGACCCCACCCCCGTCGCCCGTCAAACCGGGGTTTTCACCGGCTCGCCCGCATAATACAACGCCAGATTTTCGACCACCAAATCACCCATCGCATTGCGCGTATCAACCGTGCCACTGCCAGCATGGGGCTGCAGGACCGTTCGATCAGAGGCCTTTAGTGGCTCTGGAATGACCGGCTCATTCTCGAACACATCAAGCGCAGCCCAACCCAGGGCACCTTCTTCCATCACCCGAACAAGGGCTGCCTCATCTACGCAGGAGCCGCGAGAGATGTTGACGAGTGTCCCTTCCGGCCCCAGCGCCCGCATGACGGGCTCGTTTACAATCTGAAAGGTTGATGGCCCGCCCGGACAGGCCAGGATGATATAGTCCGCCCAATCCGCCAGTGCGACCGGGTCGCTATAATAAGGATAAGGCGCGTCTGGCTTGTCACGAGGGCCGTGCCAAGCCAGTTCCAACCCGAAAACCTCCAGTTTACGGGCAATGTCCAGGCCGATACGGCCCAGCCCGATGATCCCGGCTTTACGGCCACGCACTGATCGCGCCAGCGGAAAACCACCCTTTGTTTCCCAATCACCGCTGCGCGCCCATGCATCACCCGCCACAATATCCCGCGAAATCGTCAGAAGCAGGGTAACCGCCAGATTCGACACATCATCCGTCAGAACATCGGGCGTATTCGTAACAGTAACCCCGTGTGCCTTCGCCGCATCGAGGTCGATCGCATCAACACCCACCCCATAGCAGGAAATGATCTTCAGATTCGGCAAGGCGGCGATCATTTCGGCCGATGCACCATAGTGTCCTGTCGTTGCGATTGCCGTAATTTTGCCAGAAAGCGCGCTTAGATAAGAAGATTTGTCGGTCGCCTCCCAATACCGATGGGTAGAATAAGCACTCTCCAATGCATTCATAACGCGAGGGGCCAACTCGCCAATAATCAAAACATCCGGCTTTTCAGACATCGTTGTTAACCTTTTCAATTGGTACAGGACAGGACAATTTGGGGATGTGACGTCCTTTTTTGAGGATGCGCCAAACCTGCCACAAACCGGCAGAAAATCAAACCGCTAGATCATTTCAGGGGCGATTTTGGTTCAATCTCTAAAATCCATGTTAAAAACGTTACGTATTTATACCGAAACTCGTTTTTTACGTATTCCCGGTAATAAACAAATCAGTGTAAGTATTTCAGGCGAGTTAACATAAAATTTTATATTCGAAATTTTTACATGTTTTCGGCAATAATCCTGCACGATACTTATTGAGAACGAACATTAGATAACGCTTTCATTAGCGCGAGAACGACGAGCCAAGACGTTCAATTGGTCACCTGGTGATCGTCGTGAGTGCAAAATAATGGAGGTCATCATGATCAAAAGCACAACACTGAGTTCATTCTTCAAAGACGAATCTGGCGCAACCGCCATTGAGTATGGATTGATTGCCGCCCTGGTTTCAGTCGCCGCGATTGGTGCACTGACCGCAATGGGAGGTTCCCTGAACCAGATCTTCACAAGCGTATCGGGTACCCTCGGTAGCGCGGTTACAGAAGGCAGCACCGGCGATACGACCGGCGGCACAACAGGTGATACAACCGGTGGTACAACTGGCGGCACCTAATACGACGATCTGACCATTTAAGACGTCTTGCACTCCAGACCTGTGAGGGTCGCACCCTAACCCTCGCCTCTCGCGACCCTCGCAGGCTGGATGCCGCATACCCAAACAACCAGGCAAGACATTCCAGAAGAGGAATGCGGGCCTCAACCAGAAGGGCGCCTGACACATGTTTGACATTGAATATCTTCAGATCGCCTGCCTTGTTCTTTTTTCAATTTGCTTTGCGATCGCGGCTTTTACTGATCTGGCCGACCGCAAAATACCAAATACTATTCCTCTCTTCCTCATCGCGCTCTGGCTGGTTTACGCGCCATTGAGCGGCCAGAACCTTCTACACAGCATCGCGATTGGCGCTTTAATTCTTCTTTTGAGTATTTTGACCTTTTCGAAAGGCTGGATTGGTGGCGGAGACGGCAAACTGATTGCTGTCGGCGCCCTGTGGATGGGTCCGGCCCTGGCGCTTCCCTTTATCCTGATCATGGGTGTCCTCGGTGGTGTGATGGCCTTGTTTTGGCGGTTCGAGCCGGTGATGCGATTTGTATTGGCGCGGGCGGGACTGCCGATCTCCGTCGTTGCGACAAGAGAACTGCCCTATGGTGTCGCGATTGCGGGCTCGGCCCTGTTGCTTGTGCCCAGCCTCCTGGCGCTCTGAAAGCCTGACCAAAGGAAACTGATATGCGCGTTAGAACCCTCTTACTTGCAGTCGTCGCAGTTGGTGCCGCATCCGGGGCCGCCCTGCTGGCTCAAGACTGGTTGACTGCACAACAGGCCGCCCTTCAGGCAGAACTGGACGCAGCCCGTGTCAAACAGGAGCCCGTCAAGGTCGAGACAGCCCGTGTTCTGGTCGCCGCAAGAGACCTGCCTGCAGGATCCTTTGTGAAAGAGGCGAACCTCAGCTGGGTAGACTGGCCAAAGGAAGGCATTCTGGACGTTTACTTCAACGAAGAAGAAACCAGTTTCGAAGATCTGTCAGGGGCGGTTGTTCGAACCGGACTGACCAATGGTGAGCCATTGACCCAGGGCAGAATTGTGCGCCCGGGCGAAAACGGTTTTCTGGCCGCCGTCCTGCGCAACGGCATGCGGGCAGTGTCGGTCCCGATCAACGCAACAACGGGCATATCCGGGTTCGTATTTCCCGGCGACAATGTTGACTTGCTGTTGACCCAGAGCATCAAGAACGGGTCGAGTGTCCGCCGCGCCAGCGAAACCGTCCTTCGTGACATTCGTGTTCTTGCCGTCGACCAACGGGTTAATGACCAAGAAGGCACCCCGGCCCTTGGCAAAACCGTCACTCTGGAGGTTTCCCCGAAAGAGACAGAGATCATTGCGGTTGCAATGGAAATTGGCCGCCTCTCACTCGCGTTACGCAGCCTGCCGCTGGAAGCAGGTCAGGGTGAAGAAGGCACCGTTGAAGACACGGCAGAAGAAATCGCACTTCTGAAACAGGGTGAAGCGCTCTCGCTCACCTGGGACAGTCAGGCAAGCCGTGCAATCGGCGGCGTTCCGGTTTCCGAAGACGCCCCACCGCCACCACCAACTTTCAAGGTCAATGTGGTGCGCGGCAATAACGTACAGACCTTCGCTTTCAAGGGAGGCAACTGATGTACACATCATCCCAGGTGAACGGCCTTGCCGCACAAAACTATAGCACCCATGCGGTCCTGGTCAGCCAAAACCCCTACCGTCGGCGCATCTTTCGCAAGGAAGGTATCCATCCGGTTCTGAAATTTGCACTACTGGCATTCGCGCTCTGCCTGTCGCTGGCCGTGGGTTTGGTGACCATTGCCGCCCAGGCCGCTGAAGCGCCACCCGTTGTCACAAACACATCCATCATCGATCAATCCTGGCCGTCGGCGGATACAATCCGGCTGGAAACCAATGCCGGGACGATGTTGCGCCTGGAATCACCGGCGTCAACCGTCTTTGTGGCAAACCCGGACATCGCCGACATTCAGTTAAAATCACCACGGCTGCTCTATATCCATGGCAAGTCGGCTGGCGAGACAACCATCTATGCAATGGGGCGCAATGAAGAAGTAATCCTTAATCATCGCGTCACCATCTCGCACAATCTGGCTCGCTTGAAGGAAATCATCGATCAGGTGCGCCCCAACACAAATATTCAGGTGGCATCGCTTGACGACTCTGTCGTGTTGTCCGGCATCGTTGCCAGCGCCCAGGAAGCGGACGACCTTCGCGGTCTCGCCAGCCAGGTCCTTGGCGAAACCGGCACGGTCATCAACCGGTTGCGTATTTCAACGCCGCATCAGGTTAATCTGCGTGTTCGCATTGCAGAGGTAAGCCGGACAATTTCCAAGCAGCTCGGATTTGATCTGGGCGTCACTCAGACGATTGGCAGCCTGGCGCTGAACGTCGCAACCGGCTCTTTCATCACGGGTGCGGCGTCGGGGACGACGCAGGTCCTCGGCAATCTTGTTTCGGGCAACACGAACCTCAACCTGCTGGTCGATGCCCTTGATCAGAATGGTTTGATCACGCTGTTGGCGGAACCCAACCTGACCGCCGAATCCGGTAAGGCGGCTAACTTCCTCGTCGGTGGTGAATTTCCAATCCCCGTCAGCGATGGTGACGACGGTATTACCGTGATCTTCAAGCAATTCGGGGTCGGTCTGAGTTTCGTGCCGGTTGTCATGGATGACGGGCAGATTTCGATGAAAATCTTGACAGAAGTCAGCCAGCTTTCCCAGGCAGGTGCCGTCGCAATCAACAATATCAGCATCCCCGCCCTTAATACCAGGCGTGCGGAAACCACGGTCAATCTCGGCAGTGGACAAAGCTTCGCAATTGCCGGTCTGCTTCAGAACACCAGCAACCAGGGCCTTGATCAGTTTCCGGGCCTTGGCGAGTTGCCGATCCTTGGCACCCTTTTCCGGTCCACTGATTTCCAGAAATCCGAAAGTGAGCTTGTGGTCATCGTGACCCCGTATCTGGTCCGCCCAGTCTCCGAACGGATCGCCGGACCAACAGATCAATTCCAGCCTGCATCAGCAACCAACAGGGTTGTCTTCGGCGAGCAGAACAGAACCCTGCCCGCAAGCCCGCGCCAGGCTTTGTTTGACAGCGACGGCCGGCGTGCCCCGACAGGGCGTGCCGGGTTCATCCTGCGCTGAGAGAAAAGGAACAGTTACGATGTTAAATTCTACCAATCTCGTTAAAGCAGGTCTGATCCTCTCAACCGTGATGCTTGCAGCCTGTGTGACCAACCCTGAAGAGTCGCGCCTTGAAACCCGCTATGAGCCGGAGGTCGTCTTCTCCCGCTTCATGCATCCACTTCCAGCAGCGGATCAGGAAGGCCAGATCGCCAGCACCAAAACTTTCCTACGGGCTTTTGATGCGCGTTACGGCGACACCCTAATCCTGCGCGGTGGCAGCCCGGAGGATCGGTCCGAGCTGGGCCTGGCTTTGACCCGAACATTCCCGGGGCTTTCCATCAAGACGGCACAGGGCAGTGATGGTGCACCCGCATCCTTGATGCTGGAACGGGTTATTGCTGTCGCGCCCACTTGTGGTGATTGGTCCAGAAAATCAACCGACACCAACGGTCAGGGCAGCGCGCCATCCCTTGGATGCACCACAAGCGCCGCCCTTGCGCAGATGGTTGCCAATCCGCGGGATCTTCTGGGCGGGCAGGCCGGGGGACCTGTTGATTCAGAAATTTACAGCGATGTGATCCAGGCGGTTCGTGAAGAGCGTTTTGAAATCGTTGTGACCGGCAACAGCACAACAGGGTCGGACAATTGATATGCTGAGCCCTGCAAAGAACTTGTCCAACCCGCGCATCATCGCAATCAGCGACGACCCGGAGGTTACCGCCACCCTGGCGCGGTTGGTGGATGGCAGTTTCCAGGCCATCGCAGAGGTGATGCCCCAATCAACATCCGCGCCTGACGTGATCGAGTGGCAACCGGACCTGATCCTCTATAGCGTCGACGAGGGTGTTGATCCTGCTGGTCGCATCGCAGAATTGGCAAGTGTGCCACGGTCGCGCCTGCTCGCCGTGGGCAACACAAATGATGTTGAGCTTTACCGCCATGTCATCAAGGCGGGTGCCGCCGATTATCTCCTCGCGCCTCTCGACGAAGGTCACCTGGCCGATGCAATCGACCGCGCCCTGACACCGGTTGAGACAACCGCAATACCGGAAGAGGTCGATCAGCCCGGCATCCACGTGATGATTGGCGCGCGTGGCGGGGTCGGGACAACGACACTCAGCGTTTCCACAGCCTGGATGGTTGGTGAGCGTCTCGGTAAAGAAACGGCTCTCATCGATCTGGATCTTTATTTCGGGTCCTGTGCTCTGGCCCTGGATCTTTTGCCGGGGTCGGGCCTGCGCGACGCGCTTGCCAACCCTGACAGGATCGATTCCCTCTTCATCGGCAGTGCTATGATCAACGCCAGTGACCACCTTTTTGTGCTCGGCGCGGAAGAAGCACTGGATCAGAACCTGACAATCGCGCGTGGCGCTGTGGACAGTTTGATCGACGCTGTCAGCCAGACCTTCCAGACCATCATCATCGACCTGCCAAGAACCATGCTGGACCACGCCGCCACAATCTTGCAGGAGGCCGATACTATCACTGTTGTAACCGATCTATCCGTTGCCGGTTTACGGGACGCGGTGCGTCTGCAGGACCATTTGGGCGCAATGGGCGCGCAAACGGTCCAGATCGCGGTCCATCAATCACCGAAACCTGTCCGTCAGGTCAGTCCCAAAGAGATGGAACAGGGGCTTGGCAGGGACGTTACATTCTGGATACCGCATGACGAGAAATCGGTTACGGCGGCTGCGACGCAGGGCAAAGCGGCAACAGAGATCGCCGGAAACCGTGGCGGATTATCGAAAGCAATCCTTCCCATCGCCAAAGATATTGCAGGGGTTGAAACAGAGCCGAAAAGGAAATTCGCATGGCGCTGGTAGACAGCTTCCGCTCTCGGAAATCAGAGGCAAGCGACGCTGGGGCGCCAGACACCGCAATGCTGCGGCTTACGCGGGATTTGAAGACAACAGTGTCAGAGAAATTGGCCGGAATTGACCCCGGCACCGCAAAACGGGGTGATCTAAGCCAGATCATTAAAACGATCGTCACCGAAGGTGCGCAGGCAAAAGGTCTGAAGCTCTCTTTGCTGCAGGAACGAAACCTGATCACAACCTTGTTGAATGGATGGCTGAAAGAAGCGAGTGAGGTCAACGCCCCCCCAGCCGTGACCCCAACACCGCCCGCCGCACGCGGGATTGGCTGGACACCGTCGCGACGGACCGGCGTTCCAGCGTCCCACGCCTATAATCGTAACGACCCGACACCAGAAGATCAGGCATCAAGCCCATCACTTCCAACAACCCCGGCCAATTTGCCGGAAGGGGAATTAATCGCCGACAAACGCCTGAAGGATCTGTTGGGGGATATACCGGACGATAAGGTATCGGGAAGCAATACTGCCAAGGCACAAAGTACCGTTGAGGCCGCGGCAGAAAGCATCAGACCGGCGCTGAACGAGGCTATCGATATTGGCGCGGCGGCAAAACTGGCACGCGGTGATCTCGCGGCCCAGATCAGTGATCTATTGGGCGACATTCTGCGGTCAAAGCGGATTCAGCTGAACTCAATCGAACAGCGGGATCTGGTTACGCTTCTTGTAAACGACATGTTGGGACTGGGCCCGCTGGAAGAACTTTTGGCGGATGAATCGGTCACCGATATCATGATCAATGGCCCGCACCAGATCTATGTCGAAAAAGGCGGAAAGCTGACACTCACCGATATCCGGTTTCGGGATAATCCCCATTTGATGGCGGTTTGCACCAGGATTGTCAGCCGCATTGGGCGACGGGTCGATGAGAGCTCGCCCATGTGCGACGCGCGCCTGGCCGATGGCAGTCGGGTGAACATCATCATTCCGCCATTGGCCCTGGATGGTGCCTCTGTCTCAATTCGTAAATTTGCGGAAAAGAAAATCACGCTCGATGTGATGACCGGTCAGGGCAATATTTCAAAACCGATGGAAACGGTCCTGAAAATCGCCTCCCGATCCCGGTTGAACATCCTGATCTCCGGGGGTACGGGATCCGGTAAAACAACCCTACTCAACGCGCTTAGCAGGTTGATCGACACGGGCGAGCGGGTTGTAACCATTGAGGACGCCGCCGAACTGCAGTTACAGCAACCCCATGTGGTACGCCTGGAAACACGCCCTGCCAATCTGGAAGGGAAAGGCGAGATTACGATGCGCGACTTGGTCAAGAACGCGCTGCGTATGCGCCCGGACCGGATTATCCTGGGGGAAATTCGCGGCTCCGAAGCGATCGATATGCTGCAAGCAATGAATACGGGTCATGACGGTTCGATGTGTACCGTCCATGCCAACAATCCCCGCGAGGCGCTGACACGTCTGGAAAACATGATCAGCATGGCCGGCTTCAACCTGCCGTCCCGCTCGATGCGCCAGCAAATCTCTTCCGCCGTCGATCTGGTGGTGCAGGTCAGTCGAATGCGAGATGGTAAACGTCGGATCACCAGCATAACCGAGATCATCGGGATGGAAGGCGATATCATCACAACCCAGGAATTGTTTGCGTTCAAATTTACCGGGGAAGACCACCAGGGCAATCTACAGGGCAGTTTTGCAACAGCGGGTCTGCGCCCGCATTTTGCCGAAAAGGCTTCTTATTTCGGATTGGAAAAACCACTTCTGGATTCCCTCGCTCAGGCGGAACTCTGAAGATGAACGCGTTGCTCGCCCAAATCCGCCCTTTCATGACGACAGAGGTTTTGACGATTGTCATCGCCATCATGATGGCCGTAGCAACGCTGAGTGCCGTCTATCTGGTTGCCAGCATTAATATCCGTGCACGGGGTCAACGAAAGGACAGGCTGCATCGTGCGGCGCATCGCGTCGCCAAAAAAGCAACCCAGGCGGACAGTATCCAGCTGCTGCGGCAAAACAATGATGGGAAGGTTGATCGGTTCTTTACACGACTTTTGCCAAAACCGGAACGCCTGCGGGAGCGCCTCAATCAGACCGGGCGACGGATTACGCCGGGTCAATATGCCGGGGCCATAATCATCTGCTGCATTCTCTTTTTCCTTTTGATCTGGCGGGCCGGTGGACTTGCGCCAGCAACCGCCCTTATCTGCGGAATTGGGGCGGGCATTATGGTGCCACATTTCTATATCGGCTTTCTGGTCAATCGGCGAAAGAACAAATTTCTTGAAAACCTCGCCGACGGTGTCGATGTCATGGTGCGCGGCATCAAGGCCGGACTGCCGGTATCCGTCACTGTACAGGCGGTCGCGCAGGAGGCGGTATCCCCCGTCAAAGAGGTCTTCGCCGATGTTGCAGACCGCATTCGGATGGGTGTTTCCATCGATGAGGCCTTTATCGACGCCTCCAACGCGATTGCAGCACCTGAGATGAAGTTTCTGGCCATCACCTTGTCTGTTCAGAAAGAGACCGGGGGTAACCTGGCTGAGACGCTCGAGAACCTTTCAGAGATCCTCCGCAAACGCCGTCAGATGAAACTGAAGATTAAGGCTGTCTCGTCAGAGGCGCGGGCGAGTGCCACCATCCTGGGATCGCTTCCCTTTGTCATGTTCGGAATACTGCTGCTGGTGAATCCGGGCTATGCGACCGAGTTGTTTCATGATCCGCGCGGTCATGTGCTGTTGGCCTTGGGCCTGATGAGCATGTTCATGGGGATCGGCGTCATGATGAAAATGGTCCGTTTTGAGATCTAGACGGAAAAGGAAAAGAGCATCATGGATTTTCTGAGCAATCTTTCCTTCACATTTGCCGATGCGATTTTCGTCCTGGCCTGGGTCGGAACCTTCTGCGCGGTCGTTACCGTCTGGATCCCACTCATGGATCGCACACCCAATGGCAGACGGGCCATGGCCCTGCGAGATCGACGGCAGGATCTGCTGACGGAAGCGCGCAGCTCAAAGCGGCGGGGCCTGGCAAAATCCGGTCTCGGCTTTGCGAAGACCGTTGTGCAACGGATGGAATTGCTGGGCAGCGATCAGGCCGACATCGCCAGTCGAAAAATGCTCCAGGCCGGCAAGCGGTCAAAAGATGCCGTGGTCATTTTCCTGTTTATGAAGCTGGCCATGCCCGTCCTGCTCGGCGTGGTGACGGCCTTACTGCTCTATGGCACCAATCTCTATCCGATGCCGCCCATGGCGAAACTCATACTCTCAATCACCATGGTTGGAATTGGTTTTTACCTGCCGGAACTCTATGCCAAGAACCTGTCCGATAAACGCAAAGTCGAACTCTCAAAAGCCATGCCGGATGCGCTGGACCTGTTGGTCATCTGTGCGGAGGCGGGCTTGAACCTGGATGCCGCCCTCGTCCGTGTGGCACGAGAGATCAGGGTCGGCAATTCTGAACTGGCCGACGAGCTGGAACTCACATCGATTGAATTGGGCTTTCTGCAAGAACGCCGAGAGGCACTGCGCAACCTGGAAATTCGCACCGGCCTACCCGCTGTTACCGCGCTTGTCGGGACGCTCGCTCAGGCTGAAAAATACGGAACACCGCTGGCCCAGTCCCTGCGCGTGCTGGCAACCGAGATGCGTAACGATCGTCTGATGAAGGCGGAGGAAAAGGCAGCAAAACTGCCCGCCACACTGACGGTTCCGATGGTCATTTTCATCATGCCATCGCTCTTCATCGTGCTGATTGGTCCGGGAATTCTTCGGGTGCTTGACGGGTTGTCCAGCCTTTAACCCTGCTCGCCCAGAAAGGCGCGGATTGCGCGCAAGCGGTCCGCAGGATCCGCCAAACCACGAATGGTTTGGAAATAGCTGATATTGCGTTCTATGTCCGCCGGGCTGAGATCGAGGGCTGCAACATCACGCGCATCATCGGACCGACCGGCCAATACAAGGGCCATTGAAAGGGTCTGTCGCTGTTGCGCGCCTGAAGCAGGGTCTTTCACAACATCCTGCAACAGGTTGACGCCGCGATCGATCTCGCCGGCCAGAACAGCACTCAATCCCATATTGTGCATCAGGTCGATATTGTCCGGGCTTTCGGCAAGGCCGCTTTCATATACAGATTTTGCCGCCAGATGATCACCGGTCAGATCATAGGCCACACCGAGGCCAAGATATCCACGGTAATCCGACGGCGCCCGTTCCAGGACAAGACGGTAATGCGGGATCGCCAATGCGGGTTCATCCATCGCTACCAACGCGTTGGCAAGGCCGCGTCGTGCCTCAATATCATCCGGGTCACGGATCAAAGCGTTTCTATACGCATCCGTCGCTTCTTCCGGTGCCCCCCCAGAGGCCAGCGCGAGTCCCATCAATTGCAATGGTTCAGAGCTGTCGGGATTTACATTATGCGCATTCCTGTAAAGGTTTACTGCAGCGGGGTAATCCCCGGCGGTCAGCTTTGCATTGCCTGCATCAAGAATTGCATCATAGGTAGACGTCTTGGGCGCGTTTGCGGCCAATTGCGCCTGTTCACCCTGTACAGCGCAGGCAGACAGCAAGGCCGCAACCGTCGCGCAGGCGAGCAGTCTGCCGCGCAAGTTCCAAGCCCGCTCAGCGGGTTTTGAAAGTAAATCCGCAATCATCATGGCCGAACATTAGCGGATACTTTATGACGCCGCATTATAAAACATATAGAATACTGTTTTATTACAATATTCTTTAAAGTAGTGCTGATCTCTACTGGGTTGTGGGAAATGTAATTGTCACCAACACAGGTTAGAGACTGGTTATCGGACTGTCGACTGACGCGCCATATTCCCCGGCCGACGAGACGAGCCATTCCCAAAAACTGACAGCCATACTGCGGGCCACGTAAATATCCACAATCGGCTCTTCATCCAGACAATGGAGCTGAACGGCAAATTGCAACAAACCCGTGCCGACACTGTCACCGGCTGTGAACTGGGTTGGATGAAAATCTAGACTGGATCCTTTCGCCAGCACATCGCGCGCTTTCGCGCCCGCCAACCGAACCGCCAGCCTGCCATGACCCTGGGCCGTTATGGCCGCCGCCCCTGCCACAGACTCTGAGAGTCCGGGTGCCGGGTCATCATCACCGCAGGTAACCAACCAATATCGCGACGGCCCGATGGACAAGAGATGCGCCGTATCTGTCACCACGCCTCGCACCGGGTCGGGAAGACCATCCCCCAGCCCAAAATCAGCAAGCGCGCCTAAAACGGCCTGTTCCCCAGATTCAAAAATGTCAATCTGGGTAATGTGTCGATCCAGACACTGGCGAAGGGTCACAGAAGGCACACCGTTCTGCACCGGGCCGAGGAGGCCCTCATGATAAAACCCGGTGAGCGGCGAGTGCCTCTTCCAGGATGTTGCGTTTACAGTATCAGACATGCATACGCTTCCCTTCCGGATCAATGAAATGCGGCGACACAATCCGTACCCGTACCGAACTGTCCTTCAGGGGAAAGGCCGCATCCAGTTCGCGCCCCTCATGCTTCAACCCGCCAGACATAAGGGCCAAGGCAATCGGCATATCCATTTCCGGACTAAAGGCGATGGCGGTTACATGACCCAGCATCGGCATTGGCGGGGGCGCACTGGCGTCATCAACCAATTGGGCACCGGCCTTGATCCACGTCTTGCCATCAACAGGCACCAGCCCCACCAGTTTCTGCCGGTCCTCATCGGTAAAGCCAGGCTTGTTCACCATAGCTTTTCCGATGAAAGCCTTCTTGGATGACAGCATCTTCCCAAGCCCCAGATCATCAGCGGTTGTCTGGCCGTTAATCTCAGACCCCGCAACATGACCCTTTTCGATCCGCATTGTCCCAAGGCTTTCAACACCATAAGGCACAATGCCGAATTCGGCCCCGGCGGCCATGGTCTTTCCCCAGGCCTCCAAACCGAAATCGGCCGATACATTGACCTCATAGGCCAGTTCCCCAGAAAAACTGATCCGGAACAAACGAGCAGGGCATCCATCAAACCGGCAGTCCGCCGCCGCCATAAACGGAAAGGATTCATTCCCCAGATCGATATCGATCAGTTTTTCCAGAACGTGACGGGCTTTCGGACCGGCGATGGAGAAACCCGCCCATTGCTCCGTGACACTGGTGATGTGCACGCGTAAATCCGGCCACACCGTCTGCAGATAAAATTCCATCTTCGTCATGACCGGACCGGCATGGGCCGTTGTGGTCGTCATCAGATAGTGGTTTTCGCCGAGTCTTGACGTTGTGCCATCATCCCAGGCCAGACCGTCTTCGCGTAATATCAGCCCGTATCGCGCCTTGCCAACCGGCAGTTTCGCAAAACCGTTTGTATAGAGCCTGTTCAGAAACTCACCCGCATCGGGACCCTGAACATCAATCTTGCCGAGCGTCGTCACATCGCACAGGCCCACACCAGAACGGGTCGCTGTCACCTCGCGGTGGCTGGCATCGTCAATCGTCTCATTGCCCTGGGGATAATACTGGGCACGGCGCCACAGGCCGGCGTCTTGCCATTTCGCGCCTTGTGCGACATGCCATTCATCCATCGGGGTTCGACGCAGAGGACGATAATGTTGACCAACCTCCTGCCCGGCCAGGGCCCCAATCGCGACCGGGGTGTAGGGGGGCCGAAACTTGGTGGTCCCAACCTCTGGAATGCTCAAGTTGCGCAACCCGGCCATGATGGCGAGGCCCGCCATATTGCTCGTCTTGCCCTGATCGGTTCCCATACCAAGTGTCGTGTAACGCTTGAGATGTTCAACGGAGACATAACCCTCACGATGAGCCAGCTGTATATCCTCGACGGTCACATCATCCTGGATGTCGACAAAGCGTTTTCCACCCTTGTCAGGTCCGAGTGGAATTTCCCAAATCATCTGTCGTGCCGTATCGTCCGGCCCCTGAACGGCCGGAACACCATAGGCCACAGGGTTCCCCATAATATCTTGAGCCAGTCTGGCGGCCTCTTCCGCGCCCTGGTTCAGGCAATCCTGCAGGCCAAACCGCCCGGCACAGGCACCGACAGAGGTACAGGCCTGAGGCGAGGCACCCGGAACAAAACACCCTGCATCCTGATCCCAATCCAATTTTCCACCAGACTGGGAATGAAGGTGAACAGCTGGGGCCCAACCGCCGGACACGGCCACCATGTCACACGCAATCGTTTCCAGACGACCGCCAGCAAATGGCATGACATCAACGGCTGTGACCTCATGCGCGCCTTTCGCACGAACGACTGCAGACCCGCTTCGAACCGACACACCACGATCTTTTACCGCCTGGGCCCAGGGTCCGGCCGCCCCTTCCGGGCGGGTATCAACCAGGGTCACCACACCGGCATCCACATCCAGCAGGTCCAGAGCGGTCCGGTATCCGCTGTCGTTGCTGGTGAAAATCGCCGCCTTGCGACCGGGCAGTGCCCCATACCCGTTCACATAAGCACGGGCCGCACCGGCCAGCATGACACCGGGGCGGTCATTATCGCCAAAGGCCATGGGCTGTTCAATCGCGCCCGTTGCCAGGATCGCCCGCTTTGCCCGAATGGCCCAAAGACGCTGTCGCGGCACATAATCGGCCGGAACAGCGACGTGGTCCTGAACCCGCTCAACAGCCGCGACCATGTTATGATCATAATACCCAAAAGCAGTAGTGCGGTTTAGAATGCGGACATTGTCCATGCCGGACAATTCCAGCATCACGCGACGTACCCAGTCACGCCCGGGATCACCCTCAATAAAACTGCGATCAAAGCGCAACCAGCCACCCGGCGCCTCACGCTCGTCCACAAGGATCACCCTGGCCCCACTGCTGCCGGCAACGCGCGCCGCAGACAACCCGGCGGGACCAGCGCCCACAATCAGGATATCGCAATGAGCATGCATTTTCTGATATTCGTCCGGGTCCGGTTGGCCAGAAGCTGTCCCCAGGCCAGCGGCGCGACAAATGAAAAACTCATATTTTTCCCACCAGGTGGCAGGCCACATGAACGTCTTGTAGTAGAAGCCGGCCGGAATGAATTTGGACGCAATCTGGTTCACAGATCCGATATCATATTTCAGGCTCGGCCAACGGTTCTGACTTTGCGCAACCAACCCGTGATACAGCTCTACCTGGGTGGCCCGTGTGTTGGGTTCCCGCCTGTCGCCCTGGCGGAGCTCCACCATCGCATTGGGTTCTTCAGGCCCGACCGAGTAAAGCCCGCGGGGCCGGTGATACTTGAAACTACGACCCAGCAGGCGTTGACCATTGGCAACCAGCGCTGAGGCCAGAGTATCCCCCGGATGACCCTGAAAGATCTGGCCATCAAAGGTGAAATCAAGGGTAACCGAGCGATCAATGGCGCCACCCTTATCGAGACGAAAGCTTTGACCGCTCATGACGCATCCTCACTCACGGGCAACGCAAGCGGCTCATCAGCCGCTGCCGTGCCAGCAATCTCATGCGTCAGGGTGTTGCGGGCGACCTTCACCCAACTGCGACATCCGCTGGTATGCTGCCACCATTCAAGATGCCAGCCTCTTGGGTTATCCCGCTCGTAAACATGGGCCTGCCAGACCGCCTGATCCGGTTCCTCAATATTGTCCGGATGTTTCTTGCTGGCATCACCGCCATAGGTGAATTCCACCATATCCCGGTCGCCGCAATACGGACATCTGATCACAAACATGACGTCGCCTCCTCCAGCACCAGGTTAATGGGCGCCGGGAATGGGCCCGGCCCCCCGTTCGTCGATAAGATGCCCCGTCGCAAACCGGTTCAGCGCAAAACGTTCATTCAGGGCATGCGGCTCATCATTGGCGATTGTATGGGCGAAGCACCAGCCAGACCCCGGTGTCGCCTTGAACCCGCCGTAACACCAACCGGCATTTAGATAGAGTCCCTTGATCGGGGTCTTGCCGATGATCGGGCTGCCATCCATCGACATATCCATGATCCCCGACCAGTGCCGTAACAACCGGATGCGACCGATCGCGGGCATCATCGCCATCCCAACAGCGGCGACATGCTCGATCAGGGGCATGTTCCCGCGCTGTGCATAGGAATTATAGCCATCCAGATCGCCACCAAATACCAATCCGCCCTTGTCAGACTGGCTGATGTAAAAATGACCGGCCCCATAGGTAATCACCTGATGGACAAGAGGCTTTAACCCTTCGGACACCATGGCCTGTAACTTGTGACTTTCAATCGGCAGACGGTTCAGGCCCGCCATGGCCGCGACGTGACTGGTCGAACCCGCAACCGCCAATCCGACCTTCTTTGCACCGATTGACCCGCGTGTTGTTTCAACACCGGTCACGGCTCCGTTCTCGATCTTGAAGCCGGTGACCTCGCAATTCTGGATCAGATCCACGCCATGGGCATCCGCCGAACGGGCAAATCCCCAGGCAACGGCGTCATGACGTGCCGAACCACCGCGCGGCTGCATCAGGCCACCATAGACCGGGAACCGCGCATTTTCTGAAAAATCGAGCAGCGGGACAAGCTTGCGGACCTCTTCGCGGTCCAGCAGTTCAGAATCAATACCATTCAACCGCATCGCATTTCCGCGCCTGGCATAGCTGTCCAGTTGCGGCTTGGAATGCGCCAGATTGATGACGGAGCGCTGCGAGAACATCACGTTGTAGTTCAGGTCCTGACTCAACCCTTCCCACAGTTTCAGCGATTTCTCATAAAATTGGGAATTGGCATCGAGTAGGTAGTTGGACCGGACAATGGTCGTATTCCGGCCAACATTACCGCCGCCGAGCCAGCCCTTTTCAAGAACCGCTATATTCCGCAAGCCATGATGCTTTGACAGGTAATGGGCCGTCGCCAAGCCATGCCCGCCACCACCGATAATGATGATGTCATAGGACGGTTTCGGGTCCGGGTCCCGCCAGGCACGGGACCAGTGTCGTTGCCCGGTCAGGCCGCCTTTAATCAGGTTCCAAACAGAATAACGGGTCATGAATTACCTATAGAAAGATCAACTGAAAACAGAAGGTCGCAGATGCCGACTATGACACAGTTACCCCTTTGAACTATTCCATAAGGGACAGGAATTTTCAGAAAACGGCAAGCTCCGCGCAATAGCCCGGACTAAGTGTCGCTGCGCTTTGCAGCCGTGGTTGCGCCGCTCTGTGCGAGTTCGGAGATCTCGGCCTCATCCGCACCCAGGATTTCCCGTAGAATCTCTTCTGTATGCTGACCCAAAATCGGTGGCGCATGGCGATACTGAACCGGCGTTCCGGAGAGTTTTACCGGGTTTCCGATAAGCGGCACCTCGCCATTCCCGGCAGTTGGATGCGGCATGCTGATCTGCATGTTCCGCGCCTTGATATGCGGATCCTCAAACACCTGGGCAATGTTGTTTACCGGACTGCAGGGAACACCAACACCCGCCAGACCATCAACCCAGTCCGTGACGCTTTTCTGTTTCATATAGGCTGGCATCAGGGCGTAGAGCGCCTCTCGATTTTCCAGACGCAAAGGGTTGGTCAGAAACCGTGGATCGGACCCTAGATCCTCCGCACCGGCAAAGTCGCACCATTTCTGATATTGGCCGTCATTTCCCACCGCCAGGATCACGTGACCGTCCGAGCATTCAAAGACTTTGTAAGGAACAATATTGGGGTGTTCGTTTCCGCGGCGCACCGGCACTTCCCCCGATACCAGGTAGTTGACCCCTTCGTTCACCAGCCAGGCCACCTGACTGTCGAGAAGGGAACAATCGATATGCTGACCTTCGCCAGTTCGGTCCCGGTGCCGCAGCGCCGCCAGAATGGCGGTTGAGGCATACATGCCGGTCATAACATCAGCGATTCCAACCCCGACTTTTACAGGCTCGCCTTCTGGTTCGCCGGTAATCGACATGATGCCGCCTAACCCCTGGGCCAGAAAGTCGTACCCGGCGCGGTTGGCATAGGGGCCTGTCTGGCCGAACCCGGTGACAGAGCAATAGACCAACCCCGGGAACTCCGCCTTGAGGTCGTCATAAGACAGACCGTATGCTTTCAAGCCACCGGTTTTGAAGTTCTCGATAAAAACGTCACACTCACCGATCAGGCGACGGGCAAGCGCCTGCCCCTCTTCACTGGCAAGGTTAAGGGTGATCGACCGCTTGTTGCGATTAGCGCTGAGATAATAGGAACTTTCCGTCGTATTGCCGCCCTCACCATCTTTCACATAGGGCGGGCCCCATTTTCTTGTGTCATCCCCCTGATCCGGCCGTTCGATCTTGATCACGTCTGCACCCAGGTCACCCAAATACTGCGTGCAGGTCGGCCCGGCGAGGATACGGGTCAGGTCAAAGATGCGGATACCGTCGAGTGGAAGTGCGGTCATAATGTCTTTCGCCAACAGGTTTGGTGTTTCTACAAACGTCCGTCATAGGCTTTGCGATCAAACTTGCAGGCAAGAACGGTAAATCGGTCTGCACCAAGCGCCTCTTGCAAAGCCGTGGCCAAATCTGCCCTATTGTCGATGGTAACACCATACCCGCCAAGCGCTTGACCCAGCGCCGCGAAATCTGTGCCCGGAAAATCCACGGCAAGATTCTTCATGCCGACCGCCCGTTGCTTCAACTCGATAAGCGCGAGGGACTGATCCACAAACACCACAACAGGCAAGGCCAGTTGCAGATCGCGAAGGGTTGCCAATTCACCCAGGATCATTTCCAACCCGGCGTCACCCGTAAACGCGACAACCGGCCGGTCCGGATCCGCAATCTTTGCCCCCATCGCGAGTGGCAGGGCGCAGCCCATGGTACAGAGACCCGTTGATTGAAGAAGCTGCGGTGCTTCAAAACAGGACCAGACCTGGCTGAGCAAGATGCGATGTGCACCACTGTCGACCGTCGCGATACTATTGTTCGGCATCCCGCCCCGTACGGTTTCGACGATGGCGGCGGGTCCCCATGCCTCATTCTGACCAAAGGCACCGGCAAGAACCTCTTTGGCAGCACTCGGCGCATTGTCGGCCCAGGTGTTCCCGGCAGGCGACAGACCATCGCCCAACACCCGCAATCCTGCTGCGATATCACAGACAAAACTGAGGCTCGACTGATGCATGTAATGGTCATTGGTCGCCGATGCGATCTCAATTACGTGCTGGGTCTCTGGATTCCAGGGGTTCTGCCATCCGGTCCGCATCTCGATGGGGTCATAGCCCGCCAACAAGATGACATCAGCGGCCTGCACCAATGGCAGCAACTGCTTGTCAGCGGTTGGTGACAGGCCAGCGCCGCCAAGAACCAGCGGATGATCTTCGGGCATTACACCCTTTGCCTTATAAGTCGTCACCAGCGGCATCCCGACACGCTCGGCCAGGGACTTGATTTCTTCCGCTGCGCCCGGTGAGGTCAGGACATCCAGCCCAACCACCATCAACGGTTTTTCAGCCGCCGCCAGCCAGGTGCGCGCCTGATCCAGTTCCGACCCTGGGGCTGGCGCCGTTGCAAGGTTCGTGGCCCTCTGATGTGTCAGGCCAGGTTCATAGACCAAACGCTGGCGGGAGATGGGCAAATCGATATGGACCGGTCCGGGGCGCTGATCCATGGCAATTGAAACAGCCTTGTCAGCTAGGAGGTCAGCCGCAGAGTCGCCCAATGTGAAGCTTGCCTTTGCGACAGGGCCAAATACCGCACAATGATCAAAAACCTGATGATTATAGGAAAGCGCCTCTTCCGCATCGACGCAGCCGGTCAAAACGATCATCGGCACGCGATCCTGTTCCGCATTGGCAACCACGTTCACCGCGTTGGCCGCACCCGGTCCGACCGTTGTCACCAGAATTGCCGGGGCACCCGTCATGTGCCAGGTGCCTTCAGCCATAAAACCAGCGTTATTCTCATGCTTTGTCAGGATGAATTCGATCCCTGCGCAGTCCAGCGCATCGATCATCGCGATCACTTCGCCGCCTGGAATGCCAAATGCATACCGACAGCCGGCATCATAGAGACGGCGCGCAATCTGGTCGACCGCCATCACCCCTTCACTGGTCTTGGTCATGAGCTCTCAATTCTACTTTGGAAAATGTACTGCCTTATTCGGCGGCGACGGCTTTCGTGGTTTGAGACGCCCGCGCATAACCATCCCGCGTCTGCGGTAATTTCTGCCCCAAAATTCGGGAAGCGGCAACCGTCCTCAGGATTTGGGCTGTCCCACCCCCGATTGTGAACATCCGGGCATCACGCACCATCCGTTCGACTGGCAGGTTCCGGGAATAGCCCCGCGCCCCAAACAGCTGCAGCGCGTCATTCGACACCTTTATCGCCATTTCAGAGGCAAAAATCTTTGCATGGGCCGCCATCTGAACATCCGGGAAAGGTGCCGCAGAGGCTGCCGCCCGCCAAATCATCAAACGGGCCGCATCCAGTTGCATCGACATGTCGCTCAACATCCATTGCAGCCCCTGGAACTCGGCAATCGGACGACCGAACTGTTCCCGCTTCTGCACAAAATCCAATGCCAGATCATAGGCCCCAGCAGCAACACCCATGGCAACCGTTGCGGCACCAACACGCTGCGAATTATACGCGTCCATTAGTTCCGCAAAACCGCGGCGAAAGCCGCCAGGCGGCATCACAACTCTGTCCTCACCCAGTTCAAGATCATTAAAGAAGACCTCTGTTTCGGGGATGCCGCGCAGGCCCATGGTCGGTTCGCGCGCGCCAATCACCAATCCTTCATCTTCACCCCGAACAGCCAGAAAACCGCCGATCCCCTGCTCTTCACCAGCCTCATCGAACACTCTGGCAAAAATCAGATGGAGGCGCGAAACCCCGCCACCCGTGATCCAGTGCTTCTTCCCGTTGAGAATATATTTATCGCCCCGCTTGTCGGCACGGGTCGTCATCTCACTGGCAGCAGACCCGGCATCAGGCTCTGTGATGCAGATCGCAGGTTTGTCACCATCCAACACGAAACTGGCCGCAAAATGTTTCTGGGCCTCGGTGCCATATCGCATCACGGCGGAGATACCGCCCATATTGGCCTCAACCGCGATCCGGCCTGTCACGCCACACACCCGGGCAAACTGTTCAATCGCGATAGATGCGTTCAGGAAACAATGGCCAGGTCCACCATAGGCTTTGGGAACGGTCATCCCGGTAAAGCCGTGTTTCTTCAGCTGCTCCACCACGTCCCAGGGATACATTTCTGTCCGGTCGGTCTCTGCAGCCCTCTCGGCTACGAAACCTTCGGCCAGGTCGCGGGCCCGTTCCTGAACGGCGCACTGATCCGGATTAAGATCAAACTGTGTGGCGGCAAGCAGTCCCGTGGTCATGATGTTTCCCCATCTTCATGCGCTCACAAGAATGTGATCATTTAGTAGTTAAGGCAAACGAATAATATTGAACAATTACTTCAGTTTTGCTTAAGTAAATCCATGAACCTGAAACATCTGGAAACATTCGTTGCCATCTCAGAGACCGGCAGCTTTCAAGCCGCTGCAGAGCGTTTATTCGTAACGCAATCAGCGGTCAGCATGCAGATGAAGACACTGGAGGACCAATTGCAGGTCGCCCTGTTTGATCGAAGCACCCGCCCCCCGACGCTCAGTACCTTAGGACGTGTTCTTCTCGAAAGGGCCCGCGCCCTCGTTGTCCAGGCGCAGGAATTCAGGGAAGCGGCACAGGGTGAAGGGGATCTTGCCGGCGCCCTTGCAATTGGGGTCATCCCCAGCGCGACCACAACCATCCTGCCGCCCGCGTTGCAGGTATTGGGACAACGGCATCCGCTGTTGCAGGTTCGGGTCGCAGGCGGCCTTTCCCGGGGTTTGGAGGATCTGGTCGTTCAGGGCGTCATTGACTGCGCAATTGTCACCGAAACCGACCGGGTTGCCACAAATCTGACGCAACTGACGATATTTAAAGAAAGACTGCTCGTCGCTGCCCCTGTATCAGCCCCTCCCAATGAGCCGGAAAACTGGCTGCTGGATCACCCATTCATACGGTTCAACCGACAAACGGGAACGGGGCGAATCATTGAACGGGAATTGCGTTCTCAAGGCCTGCCGGTGCGAGAGGCCATGGAACTGGATTCCATTGAAGCCATCCTGCTGATGGTTTCGCGCGGTCTGGGCGTCGCCGTT
This sequence comes from Alphaproteobacteria bacterium, assembly GCA_963691885.1. Classification (GTDB taxonomy): domain Bacteria; phylum Pseudomonadota; class Alphaproteobacteria; order UBA8366; family Aestuariispiraceae. Next base: position 2,107,190 of record OY829843.1, on the reverse strand, counting down.
GTCCCGGAGCGCAGTCTGACAGATGATCTCAGCAACCATATACAGACCCAGCCTTTCGGGGATCCTTGCGTGGAAAGACGGGTTGGGGTTCTGATGCGACGCAATGCGCGCCAAAGACCGCTGGTCGAGGCCCTGCACGATGCCCTAATAACTGCGTCCGAAAATGATCGTGGCACAGAACAGAAAGATGGCCCTAATGAAGATCAATGACCTGACAACCCCTGATTTGATCCTGGATCGACCTCGTATGGTGGCCAATGTGCAAAAAATGATCGACAAGGCTGACTCGATGGGGGTCGCCCTGCGTCCACATCTCAAGACCGCTAAATCAGCGCGGGTAGCTCAGCATCTGACCGACAATTCGCGGTTTGGCATTACCGTCTCTACACTGAAGGAAGCAGAGTATTTCGCCGATAACGGGGCGAAAGACATCCTCTATGGCGTTGGTATCGCGCCAGGGCGTCTGGATCAGGCAGCCGCCCTTCTGGAACGCGGGGTCGATCTGAAGATCATTCTGGATACCGAGGATGCGGCGCAGGCTGTCGCCCGTCACGGCGCGCCTTTTCAGGTCCTGATCGAAATCGACTGCGGCGACAATCGCGCCGGGATCGCCCCGGATTCAGATGAATTGATATCAATCGCCGCCATCATCGCCGCTGCGCCAAACAGCACGCTTCGTGGTGTGATGACACATGCCGGACATTCCTATGGCGTTAACTCCATCGCACAATTCGAACAGGTTGCGGAAGATGAAAGACTGGCGGTTGTTGCCGCCGCAGACCGTCTGCGCCACGCCGGCCACACCATCGATATGGTCAGCGCCGGGTCCACTCCAACGGCCCTGTTTACACGAAATACAGAAGGGCTCACAGAACTGCGCGCCGGCGTATACGTTTTCTTCGATCTGGATCAACAATCCCGCGGCGCGTGCGAGCGGGAAAACATCGCACTCAGCGTTTTAGCAACGGTGATCGGACATAATAAAGGGGCCGGCAAGATCCTGCTGGATACGGGTGGCTTGGCCCTTTCCAAGGACACCGGTGCCAAGACTTTCCGTCCTGAAGTTGGCTATGGCGAGGTTTGTCATGCTGAGACCGCAGAACCCTATCCTGACCTTTACGTTACATCGGTCAGTCAGGAACATGGCCATGTCAAGGTTCGGGACAGTTCAGATTTTGACGCCCTTCCGATTGGAACCAAAGTTCGGATCCTGCCAAACCACGCCTGCATGACCGCAGCCGCCTATAACAGTTATGCCATTGTCGAAGGGGATCGCATCACGGACCGCTGGGATCGCGTAAACGGATGGTAGTCCGAGCTCAAAACCGGAAGTAGATGAAACTGTCTGAAAGACCGACAAACAAAAGCGTTCCAAACAGAACCACGCCCATCAAAACACCGGCAACCGCAGCACTCATCCCGGAAGATTGAACTTTTTCGATCACTGTTTCGGGGCGCAGAAAGAAACAGACAAGCGCTGCAATCCCCAGCATGCCCCAGTGTTCAAAGGTGAGTGTGGAGAAACTGCCGCCAAAGCCGGTAAGTGCGACCAAAAACTGTCCCGTTTCCCCAAAGCTGAAAATGAAGAGTATCCAGCCAAGCGATACGAGCGAGAAATTCAGTGTCTGCTGCACCACACGCGGCATACGATCCCAATGAGAACTGCACAATCCATATCCCGAAACAAGCGCCGCGTGATAAAGACCCCAGACAACAAACGTCCAGGCCGCACCATGCCATAGGCCACAGATGGCAAAGGTTATCACAATGTTTCGGATATAGGCTTTATTGCCACCAAGCGGGATATACAGGTAATCGCGGATCCAGTACGACAGCGTCATATGCCATCTGCGCCAAAAATCTCTGGGGTTCACAGCGCTGTAGGGCCGGTTAAAGTTGTCAGGCAATCGAATCCCGAACAACAGGGCCAAACCAATCGCGATCAATGAATACCCGTAGAAGTCAAAGTAAATTCGAAATGAATACGCCAGTCCGACATAAGCAGCAGCACCCGATGTCAATTCACCAGGATTTTCCTCCATCGGACCTGCATAGCGAGCAAGTGAATCGGCGAGCAGCACCTTCAATGCCAGACCAATCACTATATAGCCTGTTGCCCTTACCAGATCTTGCAAGCTGAGCCGAAAATTTCCAAGAGCGGCAAACTGATCAGCGACTTGCGAAGGACGGACGATCGGACCTGCAACCAACTGCGGGAAGAAACTGACAAACAACGCGAAGGTTTTGAAATCCATTTCCGCACCCGGATCGCTGTTGTATCGGTCAATAGCGAACGCGATCAGCTGGAATGTGAAAAAGGAAATCCCGGCCGGCAAGACCACATTGCTGAAGAAGGCGGAGATTTCCGCGTCGCTTTCCACCAGGGCACCAAGCGGTGTTCCCTCAAGAATGAAACCCGTATATTTGAAATATACTAATCCAAACAATGGGGGAAGTATTGCAGCCCAAAGCAACAATACATTCTTGCGAAAACGCGTCCCTCGCGTGACAGCAAACACCCACAGTATGTCAAAGCCAAGCACCAATGCATGGGTCAATCCTGAAAATCCGTAAAACAACAAAGAAGCTGCTGTAAGGCACCAAAACCGGGCGCTCCCCTTAAGAACAAACAGACTAACCAGCAGCGTTAACGGCAGAAACAGAAAGAGAAACTCAAGCTGGTTAAAAATCACTGCTGTTACAACCCGGCCGACACGCGCGTTGCGAGTGCCTCTTCCAGGGCACGGGAAGGCGCATGAGTTGGGTCTAGCCATCCGTCAGGCCAGGTGAGTGGCAGACCGGATGCGCCCAGGATGCAGTCAATTTTGTACTGATCGCACAGCACCTGAAAACCTGACCTCAGAGAGGCCTCGCGCTGACCTATCACACGGTTGTCTGGAACAAGAAGCGGTGACTCGTAAACCAGAATTTCAACCCCGCTTATTTCCATTATGGCAGCCAACCGCCTCATCGAGGCCGCCAGAATGTTCAAATCGATAGCGGGAGTCTGTTTTGTAAGAATTGTTGTCTCCGCCAAATTGTGCAGCGGTCGAGAACCATCAATCTGATAGCCACCCTGATCACCATCACCCTTCGTGAACAACGGCGTAAGAACCCTGGCACCATTCAAGAAGCCGGACAATTGCTGCCATTCATTCCAGACGAACCGCCAGGCAAACCGGACGACAGATCTGTTATCGATGCCAACGAGTCCAATCAAGGAACTCGTACTATCAACAAAATACTCCAGACGGGTGAAAGCAGAAGGATGAACCGACATGCCGTCGAATTCATGAAAAAAGTGATCGATGCTAATCACGACAGTCTCTGGTGTGCGATTATGTTCCTCCAAAACCGACAGCATCTGTACAGAATTCAGAAAACTCGTCCCCGGCACTGAAAAATTAAAGAACCCGCTCAGGCCAAGGCCCTCGCTCCGAACTTGGATGGCACGGCTGTTCCCAAAGAGTCCAATGTCCAGACGCGGTTGTCGGATCGCATGATCCAACTTGGACCGCATTACTGAAGTCGCGCTCGCATGTTCCAATCGGGCAAGATCAGGATTCCCGCGCGTCTCAAATACTTCGCCAAACCGCGATGAGAGGACGTTATCCCAAACCAGTCCAGCAACAAACACGCCCAGTATAAAGACGGTGACAAAAATTCTCGACGCAGCGATTTTGCTGAACTCCCACTTATTATGTTTTCGGTCCGACAAGCCCACTGAGAGAAACCTCTCATTTTGCCAAGCGTCTTTTAAATTCCGAACTCAAAACAGGAAGCCCATATCGGTGTTAACAACTGACCGACTGGCAAACCAATTTTCAGAAATTTATAGCCGAGTAGCATTTTAAATTACATTTCTAAAAGCCAGAAACAACTATTTGCTTATGAACAAGGAGTGATATCAGGACCTTTGTCGGCTCGGCCTCAACGAGGTCGTTCCATCCTATTTGAAACTGGGCAAGGTCCGGACAACCCATTGCCACACCGCCAGAACCTGAATTTAGTCGATTGGTGTCGGAAGCATTCGTTAATTTGTTCATCAAATTTCGATCATGGACTTCGGGCAGCTTGCCGAAGTATAGTTGGTATGGAGTTTTCCATTTTGGCCAGAAGGGCCGAAACAACAATTCAGAAAGGTGCAGGATATGAGTTTTTACTGCACTGGAATTATCATATGAGTTTAAAGACAGCGCTGCATTTCGATCACGACATTCTTGAAAAACCTCTCTCGGGGCACGTTGTTGAATGACGCCGTTTTTTCGAAATCTCCCCTATGGGCAACAATGGCTCGATGAAGAGGACGAGCAGGCGGTTCTAAACGCTCTGAGAAGCCGTTTCCTGACAACCGGCCCCCTTGTGCCGCAGTTCGAGTCAGAAATTGGGGCCGCAGTCGGTGCAGAACACGTTTCGGTCTGTTCAAATGGAACAGCAGCCCTGCATTTAGCCCTTCTGGGCCTGGGAATCGGACCCGGTGATACTGTCATCGTTCCTTCGATCTGTTTCGTTGGCGCCGCGAACGCTGTCGAACTTGTCGGGGCAGACGTCGTCTTTTGCGACGTGGATGGCAACTCCGCCCTGGCGACGGCAGAAACGGTCGAGGCAACGCTTCACCACCTGGACAGGCCGCCAAAGGCCGTGATCCTGATCCATATGGCCGGTCAATTGGCAGATGTGGCAGGGATCCGCGCCATACTGCCGCCAGAAACCCTGATTGTTGAAGACGCAGCACACGCCCTTGGTGCCAGTTACAGCGCAGGGCAAGGTCGATCGGGCAGCCCGGTTGGGTCCTGTCCTGATTCAGCCTGCACCACTTTTTCCTTCCACCCGGTAAAAACAGTCACATCAGGTGAAGGGGGCGCCATTTGCACGAACGATCCCGAATTGAACAAACGCATCAAGCAACTGCGCACCCATGGCATGGTAAAGGATCCAGATCTCTTCACGGAAACCGATCAGGCCTTTGACAAGGAAGGGACCGCGAACCCCTGGTATTATGAAATACATCAGGCGGGCCTGAATTATCGACTGAGTGACATTCATTGTGCGCTGGGGATAAGCCAACTCAAGAAGCTGCAAGAATTTTGCCGCAAGCGCTCTGAGTTGCAGGACATGTATCAGTCAAAGCTTGCCGCGTTCAGTCCCCTTGTGAAAACACTTTCGCTCGCGGATACGGGTAGTCCTGCCTGGCATCTACAGGTATTGCTGATAGATTTTGAGAAAGCGGGTGTCACGCGGCGCGATGTGATGGAGAGGCTGGGTGACGTTGGCATCGGGACTCAGGTCCACTTCATCCCGTCACATCTTCAACCGCGCTACAAGGCCTGCTCTGATCACCAGAACTTCGACGGTGCGATCTCCTATTACAGCCGCGCCTTATCAGTCCCTTTATTCCCGGCTATGGCTGAGCTGGATGTCGATTACGTTGTGAACCACCTTGATCGAATATTGAAGATCACGTGATCTGATGAGCACACCCCAGAATAGGGTAGGGCAAACCCTGGTGCATTTTCGTGTCGATGCAAACCCGTCGATTGGCGCGGGTCACTGGGCCCGCTGTGTGGCGCTTGCGTCTGCGTTTGAGAGCCTGGACTGCGCGTGCCGTTTTTTTACAGCCCAAAGCTCCGCCTTATTTTCTGAAGATCTTCCCAAACCTCGTGGTGGGATAAATCTGGAACGCGACCCGGCAACAGCCGCCCTGAGCGACAAACCCGATATCCTAGTTCACGATGTCTATGGCGAGGCGCCCCTTGTCCCGACACTCGGCGGTGGCCCGCTTGTTATCGGTTTTGACGATCTCAGTGAGGGGACCCAATTCGCCCACATTAGGATAAGGCCCCATGAACAACCGGGGCAGGTTTCAACGGATGGAAGGGTTGTCTTGCTGGACGGACTGGAACATGCACCGCTGTTCCTTTCACACGTTCAAGCCCCGATCCGGCTAGACTCAACCCCTGATATTCTGATCAATTTCGGGATGACCCAAGACGCCAGCCTGTTCTGTGAGAGAGTTCTGCGTTCAATTGAAGCACCTCAACACACCATCTCTGTAATTTGCGGGGATCAATTTCATGAGACGCTGCTGCAGATCGCAGCTGAAAGGCACCTCTCTGTGACGTGCCTCTCGGCATTGCCTCATGCCGAATTTCTGGCCATATCAAAAAGCGCGCGCTGTGTGATCGGCGCGACGGGGCAATCCTCTCTGGAACGTTTGGCGATTGGATCTGCCGCGATCCTGATGCCGATTTCCGAGAACCAGCGTCGTCTTGCCCTCCAAATCACCGCCACAGAGGGGGCAATTGTCCTCGATCCAGCAGCCCCGGATTTCTCGACGCAGTTTTCATTTCATTTATCCAGCCTTCTCCACGACGACGACCGGAATGCGGCGCTCAGACGGGCTGCCAATCAGGCCTGCGACGGGATGGGCGCACTGCGGATCGCAAAAGCAGCATTGAAAATTAATGCCGAACGAAAGGTCGCCTTGTCATGACGCCCTGGATCGAGAGCCCGTTCATCATTGCGGAAATTTCGGCCAATCACCTGGGGAACTTGCAACGCGCGTTTGAGTTGATTGAAGCCGCTAAAGACGCCGGTGCCGATGCCGTGAAATTTCAGGCCTACAGCCCGGACACAATCACCGTCGACTGCAATGATCCCGCATTTGTTGTGGACCATCCGCTCTGGGCCGGACGCACGCTGTACGAACTCTATACAGCGGCACAGACCCCGTTCGACTGGTTCCCGAAACTATGGGCGAAATCAAAAGAGGTCGGGATCCTGCCTTTTGCATCCGTCTTTGATGAAACAGCGCTGACAATGCTGGAGGGGCTGGATTCCGCCCTCTACAAGGTGGCATCTTGTGAATTGGTCGATATTCCCCTTATTCGGAAGATGGCAGCAACCGGAAAACCCCTGATCCTCTCCACCGGCATGGGGTCATTGGCCGAGATTATGGAGGCTGTGGCGGCGATCCGAAGTGAGGGGAATGAGAATTTCGCGGTGCTGCACTGTGTCAGCGGCTATCCCACGCCGGCAGATGAGGCCAATCTTCTGACCATCGCTGATCTTGAAAAACAGCTGCAATGCCCCGTCGGCCTGTCAGATCACACATTGGGCATAACCGTACCAACAGCCGCCATGGCGCTTGGTGCCTGCATCATCGAAAAGCATATGACGATCCGGCGCAGCGATGGCGGGCCGGATGCGGCCTTCTCCCTCGAACCCTCCGAATTCCGTGAGATGGTGGATGCCGCCCATGTCGCCCGTAACGCGCGCGGTAGGGCGAGTTATGGCGTAAAACCCAGCGAAGAGAGCACCCTGCCCTTCCGCCGGTCGCTATACACGGTTGCAGAGATCAAACAGGGAGAGGTCTTCACCGAGGACAATTTGCGCTCCATCCGACCGGCTGGCGGTCTTATGCCAAGACATCTGGCGGATGTCCTGGGCAAACGGGCCCGTCGGGATATCCGGCAATTTGCGCCGCTTTCCTGGGATGATGTCGAGGGCGAGCGCTAGGCTTATTAACCCGCCTTCGCATCAATACCGATGAAGCCGCCGGATTGCCGCTCCCAGAACCCCGCATAATGCCCTTTGGCCGCCAGTAATTCTTGATGGGTGCCGTCTTCAACAATGCGCCCTTCATCGAGGACGATGATGCGGTCCATCCGTTGAATGGTCGACAGGCGATGAGCAATCGCTATCACCGTCTTGTTCGCCATCAGATCCTGCAAAGCCGCCTGAATATGCGCCTCAGACTCTGAATCCAGCGCCGAAGTTGCCTCATCCAGAATTAGAAGCGGGGCATCCTTAAGGACAGCGCGGGCAAGCGCAATCCGCTGCCGCTGCCCGCCCGACAGTTTGACGCCGCGCTCACCCACATGGGCGTCATAGCCTCGCCGTCCCTTCGGATCGCGCAGGTTCGGGATGAAGGCATCGGCATGCACAATATGGGCAGCGGCCTCCATCGCCTCTTCAGTCGCGTCAGGCTTTCCGTAGAGAATGTTGTCGCGGATGGAGCGGTGGAGCAGGGCTGTATCCTGTGTGACGACCGCAATCGACTGACGCAGGGAATGTTGGGTGACGCCTGCAATATCCTGCTCATCAATCAGAATTCGCCCCTGTTCCACATCATAGAAACGCAACAACAAGTTGATAAGCGTCGACTTTCCTGCGCCGGACCGCCCGACAAGGCCTATCCGCTGCCCCGGCTCAATCGTCAGATCGATGCCGTTGACACCGCCCGGCAAGGCGCGCCCTGAAACACCCGTCCCGGCGGTTTCCCCATAGGTGTGATGAATATTCTCAAACCGGATCTGTCCACCCTGAACAATCAGATCCGGCGCGTTCTCGCGATCGACAACATCGTGGGGCTGGGCAATTGTTTCCATCCCTTCTTTAATCTGACCGGCATGCTGGAACAATTGTGAGGTCACCCACATGATCCACCCGGTCATCGCGTTCAGACGCAAGGTCAGGGCTGTTGCCGCCGCGACCGTCCCAATCGACGTCTCACCGTTTTGCCAGAGCCAGATTGTCATCCCGACCGTTGCAATAATCAGAACACCGTTCAGTGTGGCAAGTGACCCTGATATAATGGTCATGTTCTGCAGAAGGCGGGCAAAGCGCAAACGGTGCTTGGCAAGGGCGGTTCTGGCAAACCGTTCTTCACGACCAGCATGGGCGAACAGTTTGACCGTTTGAATATTAGTATAGGAATCGACGATCCGCCCCGTCACCAGCGAGCGGCCTTCAGACATCTTTTGAGAGGCTTTACCGATGCGCGGGATCATATAAGTCAGCAAACCGACATAGGCCGCGAACCATATCAGGATCGGAACCACCAGACGGATATCGGCACTGACGAGGATGAGGCTGGCCCCCACCAGATAGATAAATGCGTACCAGATCGCCTCCAGAAACATGAAGGCGGAATCCTCAATGGAGGGTCCAGTCTGCATGACACGGTTGGCAATCCGACCGGCAAAGTCGTTCTGAAAAAAGCCGACCGACTGCCCCAGAAGATGGGTATGGGACCGCCACCGAACCTGATCCATCAGGTTCACAGACAGACCATGATTGAGCAGGGCCATATTGGCCATGGTCACAATCGGCCGGACGATCAGAATAAAAAGCGTAACGAGGAGGAGTTCCAACCCATAAGCGCCAAGAAAGGCGGAGACCTCAACCTCGCTTAACATATCAACAAGGCGGCCTGCATAGTAAATCAATCCGGTTTCAACCAGGGCGACAGACAGGCTCAAAAAGGCAGCAATCTTCAGTACGTTGCGGAAGGGTTGCAGCTGATAAATCAGGAACCGCCAAAATGTATCGGGCGGGGATTGAGTAACCGTCCCAAACGGTTCAACGAGAGATTCCAGACGACGAAACATGGCTTTGATCCAAAAACCAACCGCGTAGACGCGCTAGATCGGCGAACACAGGGGTTGGTTGTTTTAAACACATTCAGTGGAAACAGGTTACGGGTCGCTCAAACGCGGCGAGGGTGTTACACCCTTTCGGAGGCAATCACCGGTGCACAGATGCGGGATGCTGATCCATAGTCATAACCTCGTAGAATGGTGCACTGTGTAACGCCATGGGTTGAAAAAGTCAATCAGCCCAACACCCCAGATACCAGTGAAAATTTGACCTGAACGGATAAAAGGCGTATCCCCCCGCCCTATCGGCGCTTGTCGCCAAAACTCGGATACTCGGGAGCGGGGTTCATTCCCCGTCAGTTTCGCCCGGTACAAAGGACAAAGATCATGACCAAGACCACTGACGCCGCACGGCGTCTGGCCCTTCCCGTAATCGCGATGGGCCTTGTTATTCTGCTTTCCAACATCGCCGTAAATCATCCGGTCAACTATCTGCTGAACCTCGGTTCAACGCGGATTGATCTGGCCGAATTGCTGACCTGGGGTGCTTTTACCTATCCAATCGCCTTACTCGTCACCGATACTGCCAACCGTCTGTTCGGCGCGGCGACAGCGCGCCTTGTGGTCTATGCCGGCTTCCTGTTCGGCGTGATCCTTTCACTGATTTTCGCCGATATCCGGATTGCAATCGCCTCCGGTTCCGCCTTTCTGGTCGCCCAATTGCTGGATGTCATGATCTTTGACCGGATGCGCCAGATGACCTGGTGGAAGGCACCCGCAATTTCCAGCTTCATCGGATCTGCAGTGGACACCGCCCTCTTCTTTACGCTGGCCTTTGCCGGAACAGGTTTGCCCTGGGTCAGCTGGGCCGTTGGCGATTTTTGCGCCAAGCTGGTGATGATTGCCCTACTGCTCTATCCGTTCAAACTGGCCGTGTCGTTTTATCCGGCGGCACTCCGCACAGAGCCATCCTGAACCGCGCAAAAACCGGTCTCTCATCATGAAAGTCGATCTGTTCGATTTTGATCTGCCGGAAGAGCTGATTGCACAGGTTCCCGCAAACCCGCGGGAATCTGCGCGGCTTTTGCATGTTGGCAAAAACGCGATGGCAGACCGCGTGGTGGGCGACCTGCCAGACCTCTTTCGCCCGGGCGATGTCATGGTGGTTAATGACACCAAGGTCATACCCGCCCGACTTGTTGGCAAACGCGGCGACGCGCGGATGGAAGTGACCCTGCACCAGCGCCTGGGTCCGGCAACCTGGAAAGCCTTTGCCAAACCGGCCCGCAAACTAAAACTCGGCGACCTGTTCGAGGTTGAGACCGGACTTGCCGCCGAAGTAACAGCGAAGGGTGACGGCGGCGAGGTTGACCTGCACTTCAATCGCAGCGGCGAAGACCTGTTCGCGGCCCTCCATCAGGCAGGCCTTATGCCGCTCCCCCCTTATATCAAGCGCAACAAGGACGGCGACGAACGCTCTGAACAGGATCGCCATGACTACCAGACCGTTTTCGCGGAAAAGGAAGGGGCGGTTGCCGCCCCTACAGCCTCGCTCCACTTTACCGATGCGCTGTTGCGATCCCTTGATGAAATCGGCGTCGAACGCCTGACAGTCACCCTGCATGTCGGTGCGGGAACTTTCCTGCCGGTAAAGGTCGATGACACCACCGACCACAAAATGCATCACGAGATCGGCATTCTGAATGCCAATGTCGCCGCACGGGTAAATGCCGCGCGTGAAGAAAGGCGGCGGGTGACAGCGGTTGGGACGACCAGCCTGCGCCTGCTGGAAAGCGCCGTCGGCCCCGGTGGCAAAGTGCATCCATTCGATGATGCAACGGATCTCTTCATCACACCCGGTTTTGAGTTTCGCGCCGTCGACCGGCTTCTCACCAATTTTCATCTGCCGCGGTCAACCCTGTTCATGCTGGTTTCGGCCTTCGCAGGATTGGACCAGATGAAAACCGCCTATACCCATGCCAAGGAAGAACGATATCGGTTCTATTCCTATGGCGATTGTTGCCTGTTGGAGCGCTGACGATGACCGGTCTTGATTTCAAACTGCTGAAAACAGATGGCATGGCCCGGCGGGGTACTGTGTCGACCGCCCATGGCGACATTCAGACACCGGCCTTCATGCCCGTCGGAACAGCGGGTGCGGTCAAGGCGATGCTGCCGGGATCCGTGGCAGAGACAGGGGCGGAAATTGTTCTGGGCAATACATATCACCTGATGCTTCGGCCAGGGGCAGACCGCATTGAGGCCCTGGGTGGCTTGCACAAATTCATGAACTGGCCGGGCCCGATCCTGACGGATTCCGGAGGGTTTCAGGTGATGTCATTGGCCGAAATCCGGAAAATCACGGAGAACGGCGTCCGCTTCAGATCCCACATCGATGGCAGCTATCATGATTTGACGCCCGAACGCTCCATCCAGATACAGCATCAGCTGGATTCCAACATCACAATGTGTTTCGACGAGTGCACCCCGTTTCCGGCCACATCCGAGGTGGCGCAGAAATCGATGGAACTTTCAATGCGCTGGGCACAGCGGTCAAAGGACGCGTTCACGCCCAGACCGGGCTATGGCCTGTTCGGTATTGTTCAGGGCGGCATCTATGAAAACCACAGACACGCATCTGCCAAGGCGCTGATGGATATCGGATTTGATGGATACGCTGTTGGCGGCCTTGCGGTGGGTGAGGGTCAGGAACTGATGTTTGAGACCCTCGACTTCACCACACCCGTCTTGCCCGCCGACCGCCCCCGTTACCTGATGGGGGTCGGCAAACCGTCAGATCTGGTGGGATCGGTTCTGCGCGGGATCGATATGTTCGATTGCGTCTTGCCCACGCGTTCTGGACGCAACGCCCAGGCCTGGACGGCAGGCGGCCCTGTGAACTTGCGCAATGCCCGCCATGCCCGCGATCCAAGACCACTGGAAGAAGGGTGCCCCTGTCCAGCCTGCAAAGACTACAGCCGCGCCTATCTGCATCACCTGATGAAATCGGGCGAGATCCTGGGCATGATGTTGATGACCTGGCATAACCTGACCTATTACCAGCGTCTTATGGCCGGTATACGAAATGCGATCGAGGCTGGCACGATGCAGGAATTCGCCGATGCTTTTCACAAGCGGGCGACAGAGGGCGATATCCCGCCGCTCGACTAACCTGATCCGTGTTCCCGCGCAGGCATACGCATGCTAGGGATAAGTCATGAAATCAGAACCTATTCCCTCAAACCCGGATGACATCAAGGACGAGATCCGGTCTCAAGCCAATGCCCTGGGTTTCGACGCGGTCGGTTTTGCACCCGTCACGCTCAACGAGCGGGAAAAACAACGCCTGCAGGACTTTGTCGCCGCCGGCCATCATGGTGATATGGGCTGGATGGAGGGCCGCCTTGAGCAGCGATCGGAACCGAAAGGGCTGTGGCCCGATGTTGCCTCTGTCATCACACTGGGCACCAATTATGGGCCATCCACCGATCCAATGGCCGTACTGGAACAGCGGGAACGGGCCGCCATTTCTGTCTACGCTCAGAATCAGGACTATCACAATCTCATCAAAAAGCGTCTGAAGGCGCTAGCCCGCTGGATGGTCGCACGCTACGCCGATACGGATGTAAAGGTCTTTGTGGATACAGCGCCCGTGATGGAAAAGGCAGTTGCCGCCAAAGGCGGGCTTGGCTGGCAGGGCAAGCACACCAATCTGGTGAGCCGGGCATTCGGGTCATGGCTGTTCCTGGGAGAGGTTTTTACAACACTCTCCCTTCCTCCTGATAGCGAAAGCGCCGACCATTGTGGCCGCTGCACGGACTGTCAGACGGTCTGCCCGACCGATGCCTTCCCGGAACCCTATAAACTGGATGCCAGCCGGTGTATTTCGTACCTGACGATTGAGCATAAGGGGGTCATACCGCTGGAATTTCGCGAACCCATGGGCAATCGCATCTATGGCTGTGACGACTGTCTGGCGATCTGCCCCTGGAATAAATTCACCAAACCCCACGACGAACAGGCCTTCTCGCCGAGGGCTGATTTGAACGGCCGACTTCTGGTCGATTTCCTCACCCTCGACGACGCGGGCTTTCGAGCGCTGTTCCGTAAATCGCCGGTAAAACGGATCGGACGAGACCGTTTCCTGCGCAACGTCCTGATCGCGATTGGCAACAGCCAGAATGAAGGGGCCGTAGACAACATCATCCCACTGCTGGATGACGCATCACCTCTGGTGCGGGGCATGGCGGTATGGGCCCTATCGAAACTGACAGCGCCTGCTATACTGGCAAAAATTAGAAAACGGTATTTCCATTCCGAGACCGATAAGGACGTAAAAAGCGAATGGGCCTTCCTAGAATAGCGCAAAGCAATTGCTTCTCGTCTGTAGAGGCCGTGATTTTATTCGCCTTTGAGAGGCAAACAGTTTTGAAATTTCAGTCAAACTCCAGCACATTGGCGAAACTATATTTCAGTGAATCGTTAATCACGCAGATATAGGAAGACAAACACCAAATTGGCACCAAGCTGCGGAGCACGCTTTGATCGTCGCGATACACCAACCGAATTTTCTGCCTTGGGCGGGCTATTTCAACAAGATTGCTTGCGCGGATGTATTCGTCATTTTGGATAATGTCCAATATCCCAAAGGAAGCATGGTGAATCGGGTCAAAATCATGACCGACGGCCATACAAAATGGCTAACGCTGCCGGTAAAGGCACCTATTGGAACCCTCATAAAGGATGTCGTGATCACGACCACAAATTGGCGAGAAACCCATCTTTCAAAGCTGGAATCTGCATATCGTAAATCTCCCTACTTCCCCGAAGTCTGGCCTTTTCTGCGCGATAGTTACCAAGCGAGCGCAGGGTTACAGTCCCTCGCAGATGTGAATATCGGACTCCTGAATACGCTATGCCAGCGTTTCGAATTGGAAACTGAATTCCGTCTCGCATCCCGGATAGACACAAAATCCAAGATATCGGACGATCGTTTAATCGCTCTGGTAAAAGCACTGAACGGGCGCGTATACCTTTCCGGACACGGGGCCATTAAGTACCAGGACCCCGAAAAATTTAAAGATGAAAATATAGAATTGAAATTCTCAAAATTTGACCCAACACCTTACGAACAACAATCAGATATCTTTACCCCCGGACTCAGTATTGTAGATGTTCTCTTCAATATCGGGTTTGACAAGAGTCGAGACTATTTTAGTGCTCAGAAGCCGTTCTGAACACCAATGAGAAGAACGGTGATCCATCGATGAATTCACTCGTGCTTCAACGCCCGTATTTGTCGCTGTTTATCCTCGCCCTTGCGGTTCGCGTGCTAAACCTTGCCGCTATTTCTTATAGTGAGAGCGGCGTATTGGTCGAGGATGATTATTTCTGGACCTTTGGCAAACAATGGGCGATCGCATTGGGCTTTTTGCCTGGGGAAATCACCTCATCTGCTTATGTCGAGAGGGTTCCACTCTATCCGGTATTTGTCGCCCTGATGGACCACATTGGCCTCGGATCACCTTGGGCTGTTGCTTTTTTCAACTGTGTCTTTGACGCAATGACGTGCGTTCTTGTTGCCAAGATCGCCGCTGAACTCGATCGAAGCGTGGCGCTGTTGGCGGGTCTGCTAAGCGCGCTATGGCCCAATTTGATTATCCATAGTGCAATGGTACTAGGAGATACAGTTTTCGTCCTCTTCCTTCTTTTGACGCTTTTGGGCGCGCTGAAATTTACCAAGCACCCGGACATAAAATCCGCCTGCATTTTTGGAATTCTGTTGGGTCTCACGATCCTGATCCGACCGGTCGCGCAGTTTTTGGTGTTTCCGATGCTTATTGTTATGGGGGTTGTTGTCTGGCGGTACCATGCCAGCGCACTGAAACTTGTCCTGATCCCGGCCATTTTTCTCTTCGCGATCAGCAGCACCACAGCCGTGGTTTTTGTTCATAACTTCATTCATTTTGACAGATTGGCCCTGGGTTCCCAAGCAGGTGCCCATTTGGCCTTCTGGGTCGTACCCTCCGTTAAGGAAGCGGAGGATGGCACCGAACGAAGCGCAACAGTCGCGCGACTGCAAGAAGACTTCAAAACCCGGTCTGCCACCCACACAGATCGGGAAAACATGTCGAATGTTTTTGTCAGGAACGACATACTGACGGAAATCGCCCTGCGTGAGTTGTCCGACGCCTCGCCTCTGGCAATCGCCAAGGCCTGGTCAAAGGGGATCGTCCTCAACCTCTTCACGCCGGCTGTTTTGCTGGACAATCGGATGAGGGATGCAGCCTCCGCCAGTTTCATTGATTCCCGGGCCAGCAGCTTCGCGGAGAAAGTCTGGAATTACGTATCAGGCAACGGTGCGCTTTATTTCACCATTTTTGTGCTGGGAGCTGCCGGTTCCGTCGTAACGTCCCTTCTCGTCGTTGTCGGGATTCTGGCAGCATCGCGCAGCCATACATGGCCGCTCATACTCGGACTGTTGCTGATCTGTTATTTCCTGCTGGTCAACGGCCCTGTCGGATCGCCGAAATACCGCCTGCCATTTGAGCCAGTTCTGATCATTCTGACCGCTTTCGGGATTCGCGACATTTACAGACGATATACCAGATCAAATTGAGCGCGGGACGCCCGGTCACAAAAAAACCCCCGACGATTGAACTGACCCCATTAAGTTGGACGGTTTATAGGCTTGGATAGTTTGAGGGCTGGGTTCTGTATTGTACAGGGCTCAGCCCGTTCAGTTTGAGTTTGATGCGGTCATGATTGTAGTAGCGGATATAGTCTTCGATTCCGTTTTGCAGCGCGGTGATGTTCTCGAAGCGGCTTTGACGGAAGAACTCGGATTTGAGGGTGCCGAAGAAGCTCTCCATGGCTGCGTTATCATAGCAGTTCCCTTTGCGTGACATGCTTTGGCTTATGTTGTGGCCTCGCAGCATGTGTCGCCATGCAGGTATCTGGTATTGCCAGCCCTGGTCGGAATGCAGGATGGGACGGTCTTCGTCCCGCAGTCGTTTCACCGCCCTATCGAGCATGGTTTCGACGAGTTTGAACACCGGACGTCTGGCTGTTTCGAAGGCGATGATCTCTCCGTTGTAGAGATCCATGATAGGCGACAGATAGAGCTTTTGCCCGGCCACAGCGAATTCCGTCACATCGGTCACCCATTTCTGATTGGCACGCCTGGCGGTGAACTGCCGCTTGATGAGATCGGGTGCCACGCGCGCCGCCCTCCCCTTGTAAGAACGATATTTCTTCGGCCTGACGATGGACCGTAAGTCGAGTTCGCCCATCAACCGCTGAACGGTCTTGTGATTGACCGTCTCTCCGGCCCCACGCAAGGCGGCGGTCACCCGGCGATACCCGTAACGCCCCTTATGCGCTGCAAAGACCGACTTGATCCTGTCCTTCAATGCCGCATGCCGGTCGGGCCGGGTCAAGATCTTTTGGTGATAGTAGAAGGTGCTGCGGGCCAGCCCAGAAACCTCAAGGAGACCCTGAAGCGGATGATCCTGCCTTAACGCCTGGACGGTTTGCGCTTTTTGGGCGCTTGTTCCCGCGTTAAGGCATCCAGCTTTTTTAGGTAGGCGTTCTCCATGCGGAGATGCTGCAACTCCGCCAGAAGGTCATCGCGGCTCTTGTCCTTATCGTCCACGGGTCCCTCAGATCCAGCTGGCTTGCGTGACTTAGACACCGTTGCCGGTCTCCCTTTGCGGCGAGGGGCAAGCGCCGCCAGCCCGCCGCTTTCATAGCGTTGTTCCCAGTCCGAGAGGCAGCCAGCATTGCGGATGTTGTAAAGGGCAGCCACCTGACGGCGCGAAAGACCATCCTCCCACATCCGCTGCAAAACCGACAGCTTGAACGCGGCATCATAATGGCTGAATTTCTTCTTAAGCCCGGCTTCTCCATGGATAGCGTGAACCGATACCCACTGGCGAACCATAGAGGGGTCGATCCCAAAATGATCCCCTACGTCCCGGTAACTACGCGCACCGCCACCATAAAACTCAACAACAGACAGCTTGAATGAAAAACTGTATTTCGACATGAAAACCCCCGAAGGTCGGTGTCCAACTTTCGGGGGTCAGTTCACGCGAAGGGGTTCTTTCAAACGATGCCAAACAGGTTCACGCGGCGGCCTTGGCCATGCGGCGCTCAACACGACGCTTCAGCTTTTTCGCCTCGTCCGGCAGCTTGCGGTTCGGCGTATTCAAGAGAAATGCGTCAAGACCACCTTTTTTCTCGATGGTGCGCAGCGCGCTGGTTGTGACGCGCATCCGAACCTGCTCACCCAGGATGTCACTCATCAGACGGGTTGTCTGAAGGTTCGGCAGAAAACGCCGACGGGTGTGGTTCATTGCATGCGACACATTGTTGCCGGTCATTACAGCTTTGCCGGTCACGCTGCAGCGTCTGGACATTGTATTCTTCCTTACTTTAGGCGCGGTATTCCGCTGCCGATCTCATCTTTTTCGGGACACAGCCTAGCAGCCATGTCTGTAGAAGCGCGGTTTTTAGTGCAGCATTCGCGTTCCGTCAACACCCGAAACCACTGATTTCGGCTGGTTTAGGCCGGAAAATATCGACATTGAAGACGCCGGGCAAACCTCCGCACTGCTTCCGCTTGGGCTTGCCGTGTTCGAGGCTTTGAGTATTATGCTCATCGCAAGTGTAGGGAGTTCGACTATGACGCAAAATAAAACAAAAAAGACCTGCCGGTTTTTCGGTGCAGTGGCCTTATTAGCGCTTTTTGCAGGTGCCGTCATCCCTCACACGGCAAGTGCTGACGGTGATCCCGCTTTCCTGCGCTTTGGCGGCGGTTACTACGACATAAATGATGACCAGGATGCCGGAGAGTTCCATTTTGAATACATCTCTGACAGCAAATGGTGGGTGTTCAATCCGATGGCTGGCGTCATGGCGACAACGGATGCAGCGGCCTATGCCTATGCCGGGATCCGGCTGGATATTTTTCTCGGCAACCGCTTTGTTCTGACCCCGCAATTCGCACCGGGCCTGTACCACGATGGCGACGGCAAGGATCTGGGCCATGTTGTGGAATTCCGTTCCGGGCTTGAGCTTGCCTATCGGTTTGACGACCGGTCGCGCCTGGGCATGACCATCTATCACCTCTCAAATGCCGGGCTGGACAACAACAATCCAGGCACTGAGGTGCTGAACATTCACTATTCCTATCCCCTGACCAAGCTCTACGATTGACGGGCACGGTCCAGCCAGCCGAAAACATGCCACGCTTCCCGAGAGTAGCAGCGCGCAGGTATCAGGAGTGACAAAACAGCTGGTCATTCTGGGCAGTGGCGGACATGCCAAGAGCCTCCTCAATGTGGCGCGTGCACTTGGTTATCAACTCATGGCCGCCATTGATCCCGATCGGGAAGGGGAGACCTTCGGCGGCCAACCTGTGGTCGCGTCAACCAGAGAGTTTGAGGGTCAACTGGAAACGGTTGCCTTTGCAATCGGCGTCGGCTCCAACCCCCTCAGGGAGCTCATTTTCGACGAAATCAAAACACGCATCCCGGCCCGGTGTTTCCCCGCTCTTATCCACCCCAGCGCGGTCGTTTCCGATGATTGCGAGATCGGCCCCGGATCGGTCCTGATGCCGAACAGCACAATCGGCCCCTCTTCCAAGATCGGGTTGTTCTGCATCATCAACCACAACGCATCCCTCGACCATGACGGGCGGATGGGGGACTTCTCATCGCTCGCACCCGGCGCCCATACTGGTGGCGATGTCTCAATCGGAACCCGCAGCGCGGTATCCATCGGGGCCAGCATCAAACAGGGCGTCTCTGTTGGCAGCGACAGTGTCATTGGTGCCAACGCCTATCTTGACCGCAACATGCCGGACAATGTCATCGCCTATGGCACGCCAGGACGGATCATCCGCCTTCGGGACAAAGACGACCCCTATCTGGGATGAGCACCCCTCCATCGTAAAAACGCTGGCACAGTGAAAGCCACTTTGCTACACGAGAGAGAGTGGCCCCGTAGCTCAGCAGGATAGAGCACAGGATTCCTAATCCTGGGGCCGTGGGTTCGAATCCCGCCGGGGTCACCACTTTTCAGTCAGGATAATTCGGTTCTGTTCAGGATGGCCGGGTTCCAGTACTGGATCGTTATCCGGCCGCGCAGGCCCGCCTTTGTGGCGGGGTCAGCATCGATCAGGGCCCGGGCCTCCGCCCGTTTTGTTACATCCACGATCAGCAGGGAACCGCGCGGGGTGACCCCGTCATCGGTACGCAGACTGCCGGCCGCCAGGATCCTGTCCTTGATCGACAGTTCATAGGCCCAATGCGCGTCCATAACGCTTCGGTCGGCCCGAAGTTCTGCGCCTTTATCGCTGTCTTCACTGACAATCATCCAGGCCATTCCGTTTCTCCTATTCCGGTGGATAAAGGGCTTGTTTGCCCCGGTCGCAATAGGCCATCAGGACCTCGTCATTGCGAATCAAATCGCGGATCGGGGTTGGTGTGGGCCCGGCCGCAGCGGCACGTAGCATGGGAACAATGCTGAGATCCGCACCGGTCGGCTTGTCCCCGAACAAGAACGGCTGATCCCCCAGTGTCGTCTTGATCGCAGCGACATCCCGCGACGCGCGCTCAAAAATCTCGGCCTCATCATGGCGGCCCATCCCATGGCCTTTCAACGCGCCAATTGCCTGTTTTCTGACCGATGAGGTGATAAAACCCCGCATGATCCCTGGAATATGGCCAAAATACTGCTGGCGGACATGGGCCCAGTTCGCCTCGTTCACCCAGCGGTCCGCGACAATGGCAAAATAGAGATGTTCTTCATTCATCCGGATCAGGGCGAGGCTCTGTGCGCGCTGCTGCGGCGTCAGACCCTCGTCAAAATCGACGTCATATTTCTTCTCAATATAGTCCCGGATCGTCGAGGAATCAGCGATCAGTTCTGAACCATCCCTTAACACGGGAAACTTGCCCTTTGGAGATTTTCGCGGATCCATCTGATAGTCCGGCCGCCATTCCAGCCCGGCCAGTTGCAGCATGGCACCGGCCTTTACGCAAAAGGGGCTGCCGCTCGGTTCGGCAAAGGCGGGGTTATACATAATCACTTCCATCATGACAGGCTCCTGACAAAATCATTGTGCGGGCACTATAACCGGGCATACTGACAAAGTTTGTCAGCAGCATTAGCTATACTAAAACCATGTCAAGAAGTGAACGCCTGATCCAGCTTATGCAGCTTTTGCGGACCCTGCCGCCACCCGTCCGCTCGGATGATCTGGCACGGGAACTGTCCGTGTCACCCCGCTCTATCTATCGGGATATCGACAGTTTGCGCAAAACAGGGGCGGTGATCGATGGTGAAGCAGGGTTCGGCTATCGCCTGGTAGAGGATCCGGCCCTGCCCCCTATGATGTTCAGTCGGGATGAGATGGAGGCCCTTGTCCTGGGCCTGCGAGAAGTAAGGGAGGTTGGCGACCCGGTTCTGGCGGTTGCAGCCCAGAATGCCCTGTCAAAATTGAGGGCCTGTTTGCCGCCCAGCATGCAGCAGCAGTTCGAGAATGCCGTTCTTTATGCAAAACGCTTTCACGAAAGACCCCCGATCAGCATCGATGTTGCAGAGTTGAGGGCCGCGACCTGGGATGAGTGGATTGTTGAGATGGCTTATGCCGATCAGCACGGGGCAGAGACCAAGCGCCGCGTCAAACCGCTCTCCATCGTGTTTCTTGATCAGGCCCTGGTGCTCTTGAGCTGGTGCACCCTAAGAGAAGACTTCCGCATGTTCCGGGTGGACCGAATTCAGAAACTGACCGTCACGGATGAGAGTTTCCGGCCGCACAGAGCGCGCCTGCTGAGGGATTGTCTGGCCCAATTGCAGCACAGCGCACCTGCCTGATCCATCCAGCCAATGTCACTTAGGGTCAATATAGTCACCATAGACACCCAGCGCGTCTTCCAGTGTCCGGTCTCGATCAATGGTCTCTCGCGTTTCGCTGGCAAAGGGTGTTCTCGCCAGAATTCGGAATATATCGGCGGCCCCTTCATGAATGCCTGAAGGCAAGCCGGCTGATCCCAGTGTTTCGGCAATCTGTTCCATCTCACCGACCCATCTGGCCGAATCCGCGGGTAAACGCGGCAGACTGGATCGCATCGCATTCAGGGCGGATTTCTGACTGAACTCGAGTTCGTTTAGATACGTCTCAAGCACACCCAGCCTCTGGGCGGCAAGAAGCACTGAAAGGTGAAGGGTCCAGGTACCTTTCGTCAGGCCCGCATAGACCATTTTTACCGCGGATGCCTGGCCGACGGTATCGCCCGCCGAAACCACCTGGATTCCCGTTCCGTCAAGAGTGGTCATGGCTGATACATCCGGTCCGGAGACGTAGAACCGGGGCGGTGCCCCTCGCCCCGGGCGAAGGCCGACAATGCCGACATCGACACACAGACCGCCGGCGTCGGTGATGATCCCCTCAATACGGCAAACCGTATCGGGCGACACCGCGTTACAATCCACATAAATAGAAATTTTCCCAGTTCGCCGCATTGACGCACTTACCTCGCTGGCCAGACCTTCGGCAGCGGCCGGCGGCAGTATAGACGGGATCACGTCTGCTTCAGAGACAACCGCATCGATTGACCCTGTATCCGTCAATCCCGCGCGTTCTGCCAACATTCTGGAATTGTCGCTACGACCGTTCAGGGCGGTTACGACGCGATAACCGTGATCGATCAGGGTTGCCCCAACCGCATGCCCCATATCGCCCGGCATCAGAATACCAATACAATTACGATCCATCGCCTCAATTCTCTTTATTTGTGAATCCTATTAACACTTTCTACTTTAATGCTGCAAGTTCAGCCGTTTCAACGGGAATGGCCGGGCTATGAGTCCCCTGCAAAGACTTGACCGCCCCTCTCTGTGCTCTACCATCGATTCCCTATACAAGATCAATGATATGGGAGACGAATTCATGAATATCCTCAAACCGGTTCTGGGAGCGCTCGCCATCAGCATGGCCGTCGCCGCCCCTGTGAACACCGCGTCGGCGGCTGAAATGTCCTGTTCGACCGCGAAACTTATTGTTCCCTGGGCGCCGGGCGGTGGCACCCATATCATCTTCTCGCTCTTCGAAGAGACGATCAACAAAATGGATGTTTCGCCAAAGATCCAGGTTGTCACCATCTCCGGACAGGGCGGCAACAAAGGCGCGAAAGAAGCTGCAAAGGCAAAGCCTGATGGTTGCACACTCTTTGCGATCCATCAGAGCGCGATCGTCAGTTATCTCGCCGGTCGTGTTGACTTCACCTGGGACGCCTTCGATATGGTCGCGCAGGTCACCTCAACACCGGAAATCATCGGTGCATCTGCGGATGCCCCATGGGACACGTTTGGTGACATGATCGCAGAAGCAAAAGCAAATCCGGGCACCATTCCGCTCGGCGCAACCCTGGGATCAACATCACAGTTCATGTGGCTGCTGATTGAGGAACTGAACCCCGGTGCAAAGTTCAAATACATTCCGTTTGATGGCACCGCGCAGCGTGTTACCGCATTGCTGGCCGGCACCATCAAGCTCGGCACGATCAACATCCCGACGGCCGAGAAGAACGTGAACCAGGGTACACTCAAAGCCTATGCATTTGCCGGTGAAGAGCGTTCTCCGAAGTTCCCTGACATGCCAACCCTGAAAGAGCTTGGGGTTGATATGACCTATTCACTCGACCGTGGTGTTGTTGCCCCGAAAGGCACACCGCCGGAAATCATCGCGCATTGGGCTGACGTTCTGAAGCGTGCTGCAGAAAACCAGGAGCTTGTTGACAGCCTGGCTGCAAAGGGTACCCCGGTGAAATGGGTTGGCCCGGAAGACTATGCTGCGTGGTTCAAAAAGGAATACGACGCACATGAAAAAGTTGCCATCAAGATTGGCATGTTCAAAAAATAAGAAAACCTGAACGGATTGGCCGGCCACCAAAACAGGGGCCGGCCAATTTCTTTACAGAGTTCTGTATCTAAATTACTTGCGGGTGGGGCGCGTCTCATGGGGGCTCTCAACAGAGAAACCATCATTTCCATTGTATTGCTGCTGTTCTGCGGCTTTCTGATCTGGTCTGGTCAGCAGATCAGGATCGTGAATTTTGGAGAGTTGGAACCAAGAACCTGGCCCCTCGCCGTGTCTTACGTCCTGACCGGTTTTTGTTTGATCTATTTCTTTCAGGCCGTCACAGGCAAGATTGAGAGTTTCACCGAAGAAGGCGACGATAATCCGGAATTTCAGGGGATCGGTGGCTTCATCAAAAAATATACAAACCCGATCATTTGTTTCGCCCTTTACTTTGCCTTTCTCTACACGCTGCCATTTTTTGGCACGCTGATCGGCGGCACGTTGCTGGTCTTTTCGCTGCTGACAGTTCTCGGCGGCATTACGCCGGGTAAACTTGTCTTGCATGCGGTCATCGCGGTCGTTTCCGTGGGTGCCATGTGGTCAATTTTCACCTTTGCGCTGCGGGTTATCCTACCGCGCGGTGAGATCATTCCCTCGGTCATGGGTCCCACGCCACCGACCCTTCCAACCTTTGCGCAGAGCGCGATGGGAGGTCTGGCATGATTATCGAGAATGTCCTGACCGCGATTGGTGACCTCGCAACCATTCAGACTTTCCTGTTAATGGCCATCGGGGCCATGGCGGGCCTCATCGCAGGGTCTATTCCCGGCTTTACCATCGCAATGGCCGTTGTTCTGACCCTGCCTTTCACCTTCGGGATGGACGCGGTTCAGGGGATCGCCACCATGATCGGCGTCTTCGTGGGCGGCCTTTCCGGCGGCCTGATGTCCGGCATTTTGATCGGGATTCCGGGAACGCCTTCCTCTGTTGCGACAACATTTGACGGCTTCCCGATGGCCCGCCGAGGTGAACCCGGCCTCGCACTCGGTTTGGGGGTCTGGTCGTCCTTCTTCGGAGGTATCATTGCAACAATCCTGTTGGTCGCCGTTGCCCCCCAGCTCGCCCGGATCGGTCTGGAATTCCAGCCCTGGGATTACTTTTCTCTGATCTTCTTCGCGCTCACCGTGACAGCCAGCCTGTCGGGCGGCCAGATGACCAAGGGCCTGATTGCCGGCTGTCTGGGTTTGATCATTGCCTCCGTCGGCGAGGACGATATCAATGGGGTGAAGCGGTTTGACTATGGCATCGACTATCTCGGCGAAGGCTTTTCCTTCCTGCCAGTACTGATCGGTCTCTTCGCGTTTTCGCAACTGATGAGCGATGTGCGTGATCGCTTGGGTGCCCGCAAGGCATTGAGCGAGATCAAGGATGTCAGCATCAAGATTGAACATCGACGCGCCCTGGTCCAACTCGTCAAGAGCTGGATCAATGTGGTTCGTTCATCCCTGATTGGCGTTTTCACAGGGGTCCTGCCCGCCGCCGGATCGTCCATCTCCAACATTCTGGCTTATGACCAGGCCAAAAAGGCGTCCAAACACCCGGAAACCTTCGGGACCGGGGAACCCGATGGTATCATCGCGCCAGAATCCTCAAACAACGCAACAGCAGGTGGAGCGCTGATCACCATGATGGCGCTGGGCATTCCGGGCGATGTCATTACAGCGGTCATGCTGGGCGCACTGTTGATCCATGACGTCACACCCAGCCCCAGTTTCATCGCGGAACAGCCAACGATCGCCTATGCGATCTTCCTGGCCTTCTTCTTTGCCAATTTCCTTGTGTTGGGTCTGCAATCCGTCGTGCTCCGTGCCTTCGTGCTGATCACGCGGGTCCGTATGTATGTATTGGCCTCGATCATTCTGGTCTATTGCGGGATTGGCGTCTTTGCGTTGAACAATATCGTGAATGATATCTGGACACTGGCGATCTTCGGGGTCATCGGCTATGTCATGCGCAACCTGGGTTTCCCGCTTGCCCCGATGATCCTGGGCGTCGTCCTGGGACCGATTGCGGAACGCTGGCTGTCTCGCTCACTCGCCTTGTCGACCGATATCTCAGAATTCTTCACCCATCCCTGGTCGCTGTTCTTCATCATCGTCAGCGCGTTCTCGATCTTCTTCCCGCTCTATCAGCGCGATCGCGGGCATAAGCCCTGGACAGTGGTCTATGTCCCGCTATTCCTGCTGTCCCTGACCGTGCCGTTGTTCATGATGGAGGGATTGGTTCGCCCCGGCATTGCAGGACTGATGATCGCCGGTTCGGTCTACCTTCTCAGCCAGGCTCCGAAAGCGATCCGCCGCATTCAGTCCGCAGATTGAGACTTGGATTCGAAAGGCAATAAGCGAAAGCGTATGCGGCGTTATACCTGATAGGATGCCGTGGGCCGTAATTTGCCAGCCTGCACCTGTTCCTGCCACCAGGCGATGGTGCGTTCCAAACCGGTTTCGAGACCGATCTCGCTTTTCCAGCCTGACGCCATCCGGAACTTGTCCGCGCCGGCGATCAACTCAAACACTTCGGAGTTGGACGGTCGTTTCCGACCGGCTTCTTCTACAACCGGTTTGTTTGTACCAGTCGCCTGTTTGACCATGTCGACCATCTCCCTGATGGTGACAGCCTGCCCCGAACCCGCATTATAGGCGGTCCCGTACGCGAGTTGGGCTGTTCCGGCCAGCAAAAAGGCCTGGGCGATATCCCCGACATAATTGAAATCACGAACGGGCGACAAGTCGCCCAAGCGGATCTCAGCGCAGGCGGGGTCCAGCGCCTGACGTATCACCGTCGGGATTACGGCGCGTTCGCTTTGGCGGGGACCGAAAGTGTTGAACGGCCGCAGTATCACAGCTGGAACATCAAACGACCTGACATAAGCCTCGACCATATGATCCGCGCCAATCTTGCTGGCGGAATATGGTGACTGCCCCTGCATCGGGTGGGTTTCGGTTATCGGGGTGAATTGGGCCGTGCCATAGGTTTCAGATGTGGAGGTGTGAACCATGCGCCGGACACCGTGTTTTCGGCACGCTTCCAAGACGTTCAATGTTCCGGTAACGTTGACCTCAACATAACTTTGCGGGGCGACGTAAGAGAACGGGATCGCGATCAAGGCCGCAAGATGAAGAACGACATCGCTGCCAGCCACAAACTGATCCACAAAAAACGGATCCCTCACATCACCGGATCGAATATCAATGAAATCCCGAATCTCTGGCGCAAGGCTATCCAGCCAACCATGCGTGCCAAATGAATTGTACAGGCTAAGCGCCCGCACAGAAGCCCCGGCTGCGGCCAACGACTCCACGACGTTTGAGCCGATAAACCCGTCAGCGCCGGTAACGGCAACGGTTAGGCCATTCACAGAAGAAACAGACATGAACGAAACTTTCTAAACTCTGACCGGGTAACACAACAGCAATTCACCTGCCCTCAGCCAGAAGGTCAAGCACCCGAGCTACAGCCCAGTCCGAAATCTCGTGCTCTGCGTGGGTTTCATCGATCAACACGTCAAAACCTCCACCCTCCCCAATCTCATCCGCAGCATCAGAGATCGCATCTTTATACAAGAGTCCTTTGGTGTTCCGAAAGCAGCAGCGGTCGTAGCGATTGAAGATTTGCACATAGTGTCGCCCTTCTCCACTAGAGGCTGCCACGAAGAGGTCTAGAAAAGAGATTTCAGGGTGCTTGATGATTTCCCATGCAAGCCCAAAGGCCTGATCCTGGCCCTCCCTGAGGATTTCGGGCAGAACACCAGCGATGGCAATGGTGCGCTTCAGTCTTGGTTCCACAGCGCTGGCAAGTGTCACGGTACCGGCGCCGGCGGAAAACCCTATGGCATCAACACTCATCGCACCCTTTGCGAGCGCCAAATCAACAGCCGCACGCAAGGGCTCTATGTGAGACCGCAGAGGGAGTTCGAGTTGATGAAAATCAAACTGAAGATTTCCTCGACATTCTTCTGCGCTCTCCAGACATGGTCCCCTTCTGGAATTTGCGCCATATCCCAATTGATCAAAAGCAAGAACCTTATACCCGGCACCCAATAACGCCTCCAATAATCCACGCGACTGATCGAATGTCCCTGCCATGCCATGTTGATAAATCACAAAGCGCGAATTCCAGTCTTCTTCGGCAGGCTGCAACAGGGCCGCAACCATTAAGACACCCGGTCCCGGGGTTGCAAAGTACCGCGTGACTGATGCGACGGGATCCCATTCGAGCACCCCCTCATCCCTGGGCCATGGATGCCCGGTGGGATAAATCTGCCCGGGATCACGGTCGATATCGCGATCTCCGTAAACAAGCATTCTCAATCGTTCTTGCAGGTCATCCAGCTTTTCAGGAGCGTCAATCTGAACCAGGGTGGCAAAATCGATCGCGGAATGTTCCGGTCGGATAACGTCATAGGCATATTGGCTGTCGGCCTTGAGCTGCTTGTACACAACACGAACCGGATCAAAGGTTTGGGCCAGAACCGTCAACACCCCAACCGCTGCAAAGACAAACAACAAGAACACCATTGTCCATTTGACAGCTGGTCTTCTGAAAACAGGCATCGCGTATCAACTCTGAATAATTGATGTGGGCACTTTACCGGTCCAATTGAGCATGCAACCCTAAGCGCGCAAAAAAACAATCTCGTCCAAAATAGCAATCTAACCGCGACGATATATAACAGAAAGTCCCAGGTTTGACATCGCTTCCGGAAAAAAGCTTCGATCCTGCCGCAAAGGGACCCTTAGAGGGCGTCCGTTGCCTGGATCTCTCCCGCCTTGTTGCCGGAAACCAGCTAACCCATCTTCTGGCGGATTGGGGCGCAGATGTTCTGAAGATTGAAAGGCCCGAAAAAGGGGATGATCTCCGCAACTGGAAAGTGGAAAACATCAGCAATCACTGGAAAGTTTACGCCCGAAACAAATCCAGCATGACACTGAACCTGCGCACGGACGAAGGGCGCGCGCTGCTGCTGAACCTTGTTGAAGGCGCACAGGGGCTGGTCGAGAACTTCGTGCCCGGCACGCTGGAACGCTGGGGCCTGGGACCGGACATCCTGTTGAAACACAATCCCAAGCTGGTCATCGTCAGAATTTCCGGTTGGGGTCAGACCGGACCCTGGCGGGATAGACCGGGCTTTGGAACACTCGTCGAGGCCATGTCAGGCTTTGCCGATCTGAACGGCTTTCCAGACAGGCCCCCCGCACTGCCCCCCATGGCTTTTGCCGACATGATCTCGGGAACCTATGGCGCGGCCGCCTTCATGACGGCTTTGCGTCATGTTGAAGTCTCTGGCGGTCAGGGGCAGGTTATCGATCTCAGCTTGTTTGAACCGATACTGTCATTCCTGTCATCCGAAGCATCGCAGTTTACCCTGTCAGGCAAGCCCAGCACGCGGAGTGGAAATCGATCACCGATTACTGCCCCCAGAAACCTTTACAGATGCAGCGATGGAAAATGGCTGTCACTCTCGGCATCCATGCAGTCCATGGTGGAACGCCTGTTCGACGCGATGGGGCAGCCCGAACTTAAAACCGACCCTCGCTTTGTCACGAATACCGACAGGGTCAGGAATGCAGACGAGTTGGACGCTCTGATCGCCAGGTATATGGAAAGCCATGAACGGGACGAGGTTCTGGAGACACTCGGGAAAGCAGGCGTAACTGTCGGGGAAGTCTGCACCGTTTCAGAATTGATGGAACATCCCTATGTCCTCGCACGCGAGAGCTTGGTTGAACTGCCGGATGACGAGATGGGGGAAGTGCCCATGCATAATCTAACGCCCCGTTTTTCCGCTACACCGGCCCAATTCCGAAAACCCGCACCGGATCTTGGCGCGGATACGGATCGCACCCTGCACGATCTTGGTTTGTCAGCCGACCAAATCACCAAATTGCGCGAGGGAGGAATCATATAATGAATGACCCTGACAACAACGCGACCATCCGCCCCGTTTGGCGGTCCATGCTGTTCGCCCCGGCCGACCAGCCGCGCTTTCTGTCAAAGATCGAAACACGCGGTGCGGACGCGATCCAAGTGGATCTTGAAGATGGCGTCTTGCCGGAAAACAAAAACCTTGCGCGAGAAAGCCTTAAATCGGCTGTCCAGACACTTCACGAAAAATCGCTTCCCTGTATCATACGGATCAACAGGCCCTGGCGTCTTGCTGTGCCGGATCTGGAAGCCGCAGTTCTGCCCGATGTCTCAGCGATCGGCCTGCCCAAGGTGCCCAATGCAAGCCATATACAGGCAATCGGCGAAATCGTGACGGAACTGGAAATTGAGCGTGGCATACCCGAAGGGACAATCAGCTTCATCGCGATGATTGAAACGCCTGAAGGAGCGTTGAACATTCCGGAGATCGCAAAGGCCGATGACCGCTTGAGCGGCATTATTGTTGGCGTAGAGGATTTCTCTCTTGAAAGCGGTATATCTCTAGAGAGCCCGGCACTGGCTGCGGTTCACATTGACACCGTGTTGGCAGCCCGCGCGGCCGGGATCGCCGCTTATGGTTTTGTCGGGTCAATCTCGGAATTCAAAGATCTCGAAAAATTTGCAAGAATTGTTACCGAGGCAAGGCATATGGGTTTTGACGGTGCGTTCTGTATTCATCCAGCCCAGGTCCCCGTTTTGAATTCGGCTTTCAGCCCGTCGGATGCTGAAATCTCACACGCCGAAGCCGTGATCGCCGCGTTCTCTGAAGCCCGGACAAAGGGGTTAGGGGCAATCGCCCTGAACGGGAAAATGATTGATAAACCCGTTGTCGAAAGGGCAAAAGCCACACTGAATGCTGCACGGCGCTTCAGCGTTTGATGACAAAGAGAGGATCACAGAAATGACACAGCCAGCCCCGGTCATCATGCCGTTCAAGGGAATTGAACCTACAATTGGGAGGGATGTTTTCATTGCGCCGAATAGCTCAATCATCGGCGACGTGCGGCTTAAGGACCGCTCCAGTGTCTGGTTCAATTGTGTATTGCGCGGGGACGATCATTACATTGAAGTCGGCGAGGACAGCAATGTTCAGGACGGATCGGTGGTCCATGTCTATGAAGGAAAGTTCCCGACCGTCATCGGCAAAAAGGTTACGATTGGGCATGGCGTCATGCTTCATGGTTGCATCATCGAGGATGAATGCATGATCGGGATCGGCGCAAAGATACTGGATGGCGCCTATATTGAAACCGGCGCGGTGGTCGCCGCAGGCGCTGTCGTCGCCCCTGGCAAACGGGTCAAGTCGGGGGAGATGTGGACCGGCGTTCCAGCGAAATTTCTACGCCCGGTCAAAGAAGCCGAAAAAGGGTTTATTGAAAATAACTGGCAGCACTATCATCAGAAACTTGCCAGAAAATATCTGGGTTTATAGGTCAGAACCAGAAGGCATCAGGCGGTTTCAACCTTTGGATCGTAGTCTTTCATAAAGGTTAGCCGATCCCAGGCGCTTGCCGGCACTCTATCGCGAAAGCGCTGAAATGAGTCGAGGTCGGATCGGTTTATCTGCGTCGGTCGATGCCCGGCCTGAACATTTGTATTGAGTGCGGGCGCAACGCTGAGCCCCTGGGTCGGCAAGCCTAATTTTTCAAAATGCCCCACCATGATTTGACGTTGGTCCAGATCAGCCGTGCGGATGACCAACGGCTCAATCCCCTGTTTTTCCGCCAGATCAAGACCGCGCAAATACCCCTCTGTCCAGGCCCAGAAATAAAGATGCTCAATCTCAAGTTCATCTTTCATTGGAAGGGCGTTTGTCGATGAGCTCGGTTGGTTGTTATCCAGGAAGAAATCCTTTCCACGATTCACAAAACTGCGCATATTCAGGATCGGGTCCCTAACCAGAAAAACCAATCGGAAATCCGGCGTGAACTCCGGCATACAGAAATGCAATCCACGAACGAAGTATTTACTGATATCAAAGAACACGTCTGCCCCTCGGGCGCGGTTCAACATCCAGTCATATCGGGTCTTTGAAAACCGGCGCAGCGCGACTTCGTCCCCCGCATCAAATGCGGACAGAACCTTTCCCCGTCCCAACAATTCATGTGTTTCAACAAACCGACGTCGAAACCGCCTCTCATAATTGCTAAATACCCGGGGCAAGACGAAACGAACTTGAGGTTCTTCAAATGCGGCAACCGTGTTTGGACAGGTTCGCTGCACCAGGTCAGTCAAGGAAGCCTGCCCACTGCGGCCCGGCGTTATGGTGTATATGAAACGCATCAACGAATAAAGAGTTCGACCCCGGCCAATGCATCAACAATGCTTGACCGCATCAACCTCGGATCTGGTTTCTCACCGTCGACCAAGATACGCCGCATGTCCGTTCCCGAGATGCTTTGAGTACACTCAGTTCCATAGTGCAGGCAGGTTTGTTCCGTGACAATCCCGTCACATTCAGAACAATAGTACGGACCATGCAACCGCATGATCTCAATGCCCAAATCGCCATCGAACTGTCTGGTTAACGCGTGGGCATCGTACAGGCCGTAATAATCACCGACCCCGGCATGGTCCCTGCCCACAATGAAGTGGGTACACCCATAGTTGCGGCGGATGATTGCGTGAAAGACCGCTTCCCTTGGACCTGCATAGCGCATCACGGTGGACAGAATGCCAAGCAGTGTCCGATTGGCGGGGAAATAGTTTTGAAGCATTGTTTCATAGCCGGTCAGAACAGCGTCGGGCGTAAAGTCACCGGCGCGCTTTCGGCCAACCAGGGGCTGAACAAACAACCCATCCACCATTTCGAGTGCAACACGCTGCAAGTATTCATGCGCTCTATGCGGTACATTCCTTGTCTGAAACCCGACGACCGTTTCCCATCCTTTTTCTTTAAACAACGCTTTGGTTTCACTTGGCAGCAGCTCGTACCGTGAGATGTCAAACTGCGCCCTCTGGATCAATTCAACCCGACCTCCCACAAAAACAGGCTGAAGCGACGTGAAGTAATCTACGCCGGGGTGATTTTGATCATCTGTGCCAAACACATGCCTGGCGGTATACGCCCGGTCCGCTTCAAAAAAATCTTCCGGCCAGATCCTTCCGACCACAACGCCCTCAAAAACCAGATCAACCTGGTCTGCATCGATCAGCTCTGCTTGTTCTTCTCGTGTGACATCCAAAACCACTGGAATTGTAAAGACAGCACCATCGGGCAGCCGCATTGTTTCAACAACCGCATCAAACTGCGTTTTGGTCATGAAACCGTCCAGCGGAGAAAACGCCCCCACGGCTATTTTCTCCAACTCAAGATACTGATCACGGTTTAGGTGAATGGCAGGTTCTGCGTTCATGCGACTGGTCATCCATCAAAGCTAGGCGTGTCGGGATCGAAAGACCGACACAAGATAATAGGCCGCAATCCCAGCGGCTATGGTGAAACTTGGCTCAGCCGGCATCCTATATCGGGATTGGCCAAGAAAAAGCGTCGTGGCAATGAAATAGGCTGGTATAGCAACCAGCAACATTACTGCCCCCCAATTACCCCGACGGGCCAGCACAAAACACCCGAAGCCGTACAGCAGCTTAAGCCCAACAGCGAAACCGATACAGATGGCGGAGATTGCAAGGGCAATCGGGTTTTGTCCTCCGAAAAGGTTTCGAAGGACCGACAGACTGCTCGTTTGATCTGCGTCCATCCAATCCTGATTGGTCACCCTGTCAGCACCACCAATCAGATTGTGCCAGTTACCCGCCGCGCCAGAAAAAAGAAAAGCAGCCGTCGATCGCGTCAAAGACATAGCAATATGCGAAAGATCATGGTCCCAAATCTTATCCCAGCCAATCGATGCGAGTGTCGCAAAACACTCAATCCGTGCTTGGGATAAGAGAGGCTCTTGCTGGCAATGTTGTATCGTGATGCCGTTGTGAACTTCGGCATCGAGCCGTGCGCCGGTGGCTTGATAGCCCCCACCGGTCTTCTGCGCCTCCACAATAATCAACTGATCCCAAATATAGCGGTTCGTTATCTCCGACGTTGTAAGTGTGTACCGACCCTCAACGGTTTCCACCTGGGCCATCCACGGCAACAACATCAACCCGCTCAGGCCGGCAGCAACAACACCTCCGACCGCTGACTTCTTCCAGTTTCCTGCGCCAAACGCCAGCGTTTGACGCTCAATCAAAGAAAAAATCACAAACGCCAGGGGCAGACAGAATATCAGAAACTGACTGGTTGGTCGAACGAGTGTTGCGGCACCAAGGGCAATGCCACACAGGACTGCAGCGATCATCGATTGATTCTTCTGGAAGAAGACAAAAGCCGTCATGCATAGCAGTATCAGGAAAGTGAACACCGTCTCACTTTGAACCAGCAAAGCCGTCGACACGGTGTTTGGATTCACAAGATACAAACCCATCGCCCAGATCCCGGATCCGGGAAGGAAATGATTGGCGCATAAGGCCAGGAGATACCCGGACGCTGCCAGCAGAATCAATTGAGCAATCACGATTTTTCCGGGATTGGGTTCGGATCCAATCCCCATCGCGGCGGCACCGAATAGCGTCATTCCCGGAGGGCGATAATAATCTGGCAATGCGGGGTTTTCCAACAAAACAAAACCACCATGCTCCAGCAATGCATAGGCAGGTTGAAGCCAGCTGCCGGAATCGGCACCATGTTTCACCTCCACGCCGGCAGGAATCAGGGAAAACAGGACGACGAACAAGCAGAAGGCAACCGCTGCAACCATGGCCAGTGCTGTGTTGTCGATCCGCGTCATGAATGATCGTTCAGGCAGGAAGCCAACAAATCGTCTGCTCATCGCCCCAATCGGGCAAGATAGCGCTTACCGATGGAATAGACCCGCAAGGCAAGGCGATCCAGCGCGACAAGATTATGCTTCATCGAAGAATCGTCCGGGCGAGCACGATAATAGGTGGGTTTCAGGGAGAGCTCTTCGCCTTCATCGCGGAAGTAGTACAAGGCCAAAGATCGTCTGGCGCGGTCTTCCGGGCATAGAACCGGATCCGGGTGTCCGTGATAGGATTTTTCACTGGTCCTGAAAATGACGGCACGGTTGAAAATCGGGTCTACCTTTTGGACGCAATTGGTCATCTCTGCATCCCACAGTTCCAGTTGGCCGTTCCAGGCTTTGTCCCAATCCTTGTTCAGATAAATCAAAAGGTTCAATTGACGACTCCAGGTTGGCCGCGTTGTATGTGCCAGATAATCCGCATGAATGTTCAGGTGGCCGTTCCTCTCAATCTTATGCAAACCACCACCATCGAGATCGGGATCGGCCAGTAATGCTTCAATTCCTGTCAATCCGTCGAGCCATTTAAGGAACGACTCGCTGGAGAGAAATGTAATCGTGTCCTGGGTGACCGGACCCATTTTCTGCAGTTTGGTGAGGCCGAGTTTGCGTTCATTGTAGTGATAGTATTTTCCCCAACCATCACCATTGCCGATTTCTTCGTGTTCTTTCAGCAGGGCGTCGGCGGTTTCCGGTGTCAGAAAATTATCAATCACGATATGCGGGAATGGCTCCGCCCCCGTAAAATCCTTGCTGAGTGACGAGAGGTCGAAACCCTCAATATGATCAAGCAGTGTCTTCATGGCCCGTTACTTTCAACTATTGTTAGCATCCTTTTGACATTCTGACGCCGTCGCGCTCCAGAACTGTGTCAGCGCTTCCCCACAAACCTCAGGCGCACAGTTCGTGACAATGCGTGCTCTCGCTTGTGAACCCAATTTCGCCAACTCCACTCGGTTATTGGCTAGATCAGACAACCAGACCGCCAACGCATCGGCGTCAAAATGCTGCTGGAGGTAGCCGGTTTCACCCGTTTCCACAAACTTTGTGTAGGCCCCAACTGACGCCACAGGCAATGCATTGGCCATTGCTTCGAGAATGTCACGTCCCCACGGGTTGTCTTCTCTCGTCGGTTTAACCAGGACATCACACGCCTTCAGAAGTCGTTCGGGTTCCTGTAGATATCCCAGGAATTCGAATCGGTGTTTGAGCCCTTCTGCCGCGACATACCCTTCAAGAGTGGCGCCATTTCCGGCAAACGCACCAAGTTTTCCAGGAAGCCCCGATGGCAGCGTCATGTCGCCTGCCACAAAAAACTTTACTTTTTGATCATTGATCCGGTCCAGCGCCAGGGCGATATCCACAAGCCGGTCTATTCCTCTTTGAAAGGAAAAAGATGACAACAGTGCGACGGCAAGACCGCCCGGTGGTTTTTGCAATTCTATCGCTTCAATCTTGGCGTCCGGATTAGGTACAGGGTTGAAGATGACGTGTCCGTCTACAGTCTTCCCGGCAAGGTCTTGAAAGTGATCTCTTTCATTTTCTGTGATGAAGACGAACCGATCAACGAATTGGGCCGCTGTCCTTTGCTGCCATCGACCGGCGAAGGTATCATAGGGCTGGGTCCGAATATGCATTGAGATTGGCAAATTCGGAGATTGTTTCTTCAACCATCGGGCCAACCAGAACAATGAAATATGGTTGAGATGGATGAGGTCTGTTTGTTTGACCCGTTCGAGCAAGCGCTGTCGAAACCCTTCGGATCGCGACCAGGCTGATCCGAAGAACCGACAAAGGTCATAAGCATTTCTGCTGTCCCTGGTCAAAACAGTAAAACTCGGCATCGCGGGTTCTATACCGACATCAATGCCGAATTCTGCATAGGCCGCTTCAAGCCAGTTGGACCGACGACACCAGACCTCCGCTTGCACATCTCTCGGGTTTATCGCAGATAAAGCATGGAAGAGACTCCGCGAAGACCCGCCATGCCCGCCCTCTATATCCAGCGCCAACACGCGGATCGGTACCCCAGGTGACATGCTGTTCGTGGTCACCCTGTGCCAATTACGCTGCGCAGCATGACAAAATAATCCCCATCCCTTTGCTGCTCAGAAAAGCCGTTACGTTCATAGAAGGATTTTGAGCGCTGAAACAAAGCCGGTACTTTCAAGCTGATCTCGCCCACCCCGTTTTGACGCGCCACAACATCAAGATGGTTGTTCATCTGTTTGCCGAGCCCGCCGCCGCGATGGGGCGCGGAAACCATAAAATGGTGGACATGAAGTCGATGGGCTGAAACGAGGGATACAATGGCGTAACCGGCAATCACTCCCTTATCTTCAAACCAGAACGACATTCCGAATTTGCCGGGGCGTTCTGCAAGAAATTGCTCTCGTGTCCAGGCTTGATCGGGAATGTCGCGCGCAACATCCAGGAAGTCTTCCTCCCTGGCAAGAAAACTCTCTTTCGTGAAAGTGTGAACCTCCAAAACCGGTGTCAGCCGACGGCTTCCCAGATGGCCGTAGCAACTGTCAGGATTTCGGGCTCTTTAAGGAACGGGTGCATTGGCAGGCTCATGACCTGCCCACTGAGTGACTCACTGTGTGGCAGGGACCCACGACCCTGGCCATAAGATTCATATGCGGTTTGCAAATGCATCGGCAGGGGATAGTAAACAGCAGTCGGAATCCCTTGCTCCTTCAATACGCTCATTATCGAGTCGCGTTTTGCCGGATCAACCTTGATCGTATACTGAGCCCAGGCACTCGACCGTCCCTGATATCGCAATGGTGTTGTGACGACCTCTTTCAACACCTCATCATAGTGTTGCGAGACTTCTTCACGCCGCACAATTTCATCGGCGAAATGCGGCAGCTTGGCGAGAAGAATGGCGGCCTGAATTGTATCGATCCGCGCGTTCAGACCGACCCGTACAATGTCATATTTGGCGCCGCCCTTTCCATGGACCCTAATGGATTTCATGATCTCGGCCAATTCGTCATCATCGGTGAAAACAGCCCCACCATCGCCATAGCAACCGAGCGGTTTGGCCGGGAAGAAACTGGTTGCTGTTGCGCGACAAAGGGCACCCACCCTAACATCGCCGATCGCACCCCCAAAACTCTGCGCCGCATCCGCCCAGACTTTAAGGCCGAACTCAGCGGCGATATCTTCCAACTCCGCATAGTCAACGGGAAGCCCAAAGAGGTCGACAGCCAAGATCCCCTTCGGCACGACCTCTCCCTCAGAACGAACGCGTTCGATCTGACGCTTCAAGTCGCTGACATCAAGATTGAAATCACTCGGGTCCACATCGACAAAGACCGGCGTGGCCCCAAGCAACAGAATCACCTCAGCAGTGGCCGTAAATGTGAAACTGGGAACAAAAATAGCATCTCCCCTGCCGATTCCCTCAGCCATCATGATCATCATGAGAGCGTCGGTTCCACTGGAACAACTAACCACATGTTTGGCACCAGCGAATTCACCCAGGGCTTGTTCAAGTTGCCCGACCTCAGGCCCCATAATGAACCGACCGTGATCCAGGACCTTCTGAATCGCCTCATCAATCGCTGACTTATGCGTCTGGTATTGCGCCTGCAAGTCAACGAATGCCATGGGCTTTTGATCACTCATCACTCTTGATCCAATTCAATCCGTTTGTTGTTTCTTCATAGCGCTCGCCCGTCCGCGGACAGGTGAGGTCCGGTCCAAGTCTTTCACCGGCTTTGCTGACCCATCCGATCTGCCGGGCCGGATTACCGACAACAAGGGCGAATTCCGGGACGTCCCTGGTCACCACGGCACCCGCACCTATCATCGCATAGGCCCCGATATTGTTCCCGCAAACGATAGTGGCATTGGCACCGATCGTCGCGCCGCGCCCGACACGCGTTTCAAGGAACTCATCCTTGCGTTCCACAAAGGCGCGCGGCGTCAAAACATTGGTGAAAACACAGGAGGGTCCACAAAACACATCCTCTTCCAGAACAACACCGCGATAGAGCGCAACATTGTTTTGAATTTTGCAGCCCGGCCCAATGGAGACATCCGGTCCGGCCATGACGTTTTGGCCAAGTATACTCTTCGCGCCTATGACGGTGCCGGGCAGCAAATGAACAAAATGCCAGACCTTGCAGTCCTCACCAAGGGTAACGCCTTCATCTATAATCGCCGAGGGGTGGACGAACGCACTCATCCGGCGGCCCTTTTCGATATATCAAGGGTCATGGCAACCTGTTGGGAAAGAGATTTCTGACACAGGTCCAATACCGTCAGAACCTGCGTTCCCTCTGTGGCGCTCGAGCGGGGGGAAGCGTTCTGCGCCACGCAGTCCAGGAAATGCTGACACTCAGACCGCAGAGGCTCCTCAACCCCATAGGGTACCGGTACGGCCTCTGCCTTGTCGGGTATCGGCAGGTCATTCTTCCACGCAACAGCATGAGGGTATTGCAACAGTTTCGCATCACCCGACTGTGTGTCGTCAAAGACAATCATTCCATTCTCGCCAATGACAACCAATTTGTGATCCTTATACGGGTGCAGCCAGGACACAAAAATATGAGCCTGAACATCACCCCCGAAATCCAGATGACTGAGGGTGAGATCGGCGACCTCCTTGCTGAGCCAGGCGGCACCGTGACAGTTTATCCGCTCCGGCATCCGGCCCGTGAGGGAAAGGATCATTGAGATGTCGTGCGGTGCAAAAGACCAGAGGGCATTCTCCTCCGTCCTGATCTTGCCGAGGCTGGCACGCGTTGAATGAATATAACGCAATCGTCCAATATGCCCGCCATCGACCTTTTGCTTAAGCGCAACAAATGCCGGATGATACAAGAGGAGATGACCAACCATAAGGGTAAGCCCGTTTTCCCTGGCAAGCCGATCCAGTGCCTCCGCCTCGTCAACATCAAGACAAAGGGGTTTTTCAACAAAGACATGTTTCCCGGCGAGCAAGGCCTGGCGGGTCAAGGCACCATGGGTTGCCGCCGGCGTCGCGATGACGACCGCATCAAACACGTCGCTCTCCAGCATTTGGTCGAAAGCTGCGAACGGTGTTGCTTCCGGATAATTTGCCGCATGAACGGCCAATTGCTCAGGATCTGCGTCACAGAAAGCTTTCAACGACCCTAGCGCATCAAGATTGCGCAACAGGTTCTTACCCCAATAGCCGGTCCCCACGACCCCGGTTGCCACAGTCATTCGCCTGCTCCTTCTACATCACGAGAGGATTTCATCAGCTCTGGATACCCGGTAATTGTATTGGAAAGAGCGTCGACAACACTTTCCGAGTGTCTTCGTTCAAAGTCAGCGAGCGCATTCGCGACATGGCCCATCCCATTTGTGGACCACCAAACGGGGTGGGTCAGTAGCTGCAAGGCGCGCCCCTCGATCACCGCCTCATTCTTGAAGGGATGACCGTGCCGCCACTCGCCTCTGGAATCGCTGCAATAGCCCATTTCCCTGATATAGCGCGGCCGGTAGGTGTGATCTCGCCCCGCAACCAGCGCGTCACGCCCAACAAGTGACTGACTCGGTCGATGAAAGCTGATCATTTCGACAGGTTGCCCCGTTAGAGTCTCCAAAATGCTGCATTCGAAACTCAATTCCGCTTCGAGAACAGCTTCATCATCAGGAAAAAGAGCGGCGTCGAAATGCAGACCAACTTTATGTCCCAAATCTTGTATTTCTTTGAGAACCCGGGTGCTTTCCGGTGCCATCAGGTTGTACAGCGGACACCGAACCAGAAAAAAATACCACGCTGATAATCCAATTTGCTGTTCAACCTGTGCCGTTGCAACTGAGTATTCGGGCCAGATATCAATGTCATGTCGCAGGATCAAGTCCCGTTCCTGCGGCCTGGCATCAGCGAAACCGGCACCGGTATACCCCAAATCAAGAAGTTGGCTTAGCATGTGACGATAACCGTCAATACTGAACTCAGGATTTGCCATCATGTCTGTTGATGCGCCTCGATCACCTCAGCGAATGCGGGCCAGCATTCAGCCGGATAGAACCGGTGAGGTCCTTCGGGACCAATCGCAATCAGTTTGTCCTTGGCGTTTCGATCCGTCCAGGCGACCTGAACCGCCTCGGCAATTTGCTGAACACCGGAAAAGGGAAAAATATGGTCGTCGCGGCCCGAGCAGAGAACCAGGGGACGCGGCGCAACCATCGCAACCACATCTTCCGTTTCGAAATGGTTCAGAATACCGGGCAGGATCATCTGACCGGAACCCGCCCCTCTGGCCCCAATCGTTTGGTCGATTCGACCAATCGCACCTGAAACAATCCCGCCGGCAAACCCAGGATCGGCCGCCAAGGCATAAACCGCGGTCCCGCCACCCGAAGAATTACCCATTATATAGATTTGGTCCGGGTCGACGCCGAATTCATCGGCGTTTTCAGCTATCCAGCGGCGGGTATCAAGAACATCCCGGACCCTTTCCGCCAACAGAGATGAACCGGTCAGCATCAAATGAAGAGCGTGATCGATACATGGATCCTTCGACTTCATACGTAGCGCCAATTCCTGACGCTGTCCAAAACAGGCTTGCTCCACGGCGATAGCAATATATCCACGATCGACAGCTTGCCTGGCATAATCCCCGCCATTTGCAATCCGGGCGGAATCATAGGGTTCATGCTCTTCACCCCAGGACAGATGAAACCCGCTATTGGTGCCCTGCAGGCATATGACAGCTGGTCGTTGTGTGCTCCAGTTAGCCCGTCCACAGATTTGAAGGGGTATCAACCGCTCACCTTTGTCCTGCAGTGTTACCTCAAGTCGTTGAAAACCATCTTTCCGGCTATGTCGCGTACCGACTATTGAATTGAGTTCCGCAGTTGTATCTTCAAGGGACAATAAGGACCGGAGAACAGCGCGTGCTGTCTCTTGCCATGGGTCATCCGGACCGTCCGGAGCCACGCTGAATGCATTGGCTTGCCGGGTTGCAGCAATCAGGGAAGCAGCACGGCGCGACGGATCATATGCGCCCCCCGGCACAGGTCGATGAGGTCCCTCATCTGCCTGTCCCAGCGAACGGCGAAACCGTCGTTGAGCGGCTTTTGCCAAGACTTTGAGTCGTTGCGAAATGGTTAGGGGTTTCCAAATAAGAGAGCAGACTGGTCAGGCGATCATTACCAACCCAGCGTCTCGG
The DNA here is from genome assembly GCA_963691885.1 of Alphaproteobacteria bacterium. Lineage (GTDB taxonomy): Bacteria > Pseudomonadota > Alphaproteobacteria > UBA8366 > Aestuariispiraceae. Next base: position 2,065,978 of record OY829843.1, on the reverse strand, counting down.
CAAGATCGCCGACAGCGTGGGTTTCGATAAGGTTCATTCGATTACCGGATTTTGGATAGCTGACCGCCGTCACAAGGATGACATCGTCGATATTCAATTCACCGCGCTGATACAGTGCGTGAAGACATTCAGGAATATGGTTCGTGTTTTTCCTTTCAAAACCAATCTCGACGAAGATCCCTTTTGTACCCGACAGCAGATTGTACGATCGGGCCATCCGCTCGTCATCACTGACCGCCAGTATCGGTTGCTTGGGATTTGTTGCAGAGACCATTCGCGCTGCGTAACCGGATCGAGTTATCGCGACAATCTTGGTAATCGGTAGCGAACGGCATAACAGGCCTATCGCACTGCGCATCGCGTCCGGCATCGAATTCGGCTTCAAAGTACTTTCTGATGTTTCAGCATCAAGACGGTCCTGAACATGCGTCGATGCACTGTCGACAATCTCACGCATTGTTGCCACTGCTTCAACCGGATAGCGGCCAGCTGCGGTTTCACCGGACAGCATGGTTGCCGCAGCGCCGTCCAGAATTGCGTTTGTAATATCGCTGACTTCAGCCTTTGTGGGGAAAGGGTTCTCGATCATTGTATGCAACATCTCTGTTGCGACGATGACCGGTTTTGCACCCTGGGTGGCTGCGGCCAGAATACGTTTCTGGAAAAGCGCCAGCTGTTTAATGTTCGTCTCAACAGAAAGGTCACCACGATCGATCATAATGGCATCAGCGGCGTCAATGACTTCGGTCATATTATTCAGGCCACCCTGATTTTCGATCTTCGCCAGAATGCGCGGGCTAACGCCGTTTGTCAGACTTCGGATGCGATTAACATGATCGGCTGATTCAACAAAACTGATGCCGATGAAATCTACCGTGTTCTCTTCGGCGAATTTAACCATCATCTGGTCCCGGTCCGTGACGAGTTCGGTTCGGAGGGTCACAAAAGGCACATTGATACCCTTTGCACTTCGCAACGATCCGTCATTTTCCGCGATACAGGTAATGTCTTGCCCTTCCACGGACTCAACAGTAAAGCGCAGTGTCCCATCATCGGCCAAGATTGTATTCCCGGCCGAGAGGTCCTCATGCAAGGCCGCATAATTCACCGGTATTTTTTCTGTACCGTCATGGGACGTATCTGTGGTCAGGATAATCCGCTCGCCGGTCTTGAATGACGGCTCGTGGGCAAGGCGGGTCGTGCGGATCTTGCGCCCCGGAATGTCCATCAAAATGGGGATTTCCGGTGCGACGCGTCGCAAACGGGCAATTGTTTCCGCATGCCAGTCCAGGTCTGAATGACTTGCGTTCAGTCGGGCAATATTCATTCCCGCCGCCACCAATGCTGCAATCTGTTCTTCGGAACGCGATGCCGGTCCGATTGTGGCGACAATTTTGGTTCTGTTCATTTCTAACTCCAGGAAATGACCCGCATCTATTCCAAACAAGCCATAGGCATCATTCAGTAAAGATCAGGCGGCCTTGGCCAGTCGCGGAATTTGCGAGATCAGTTCATCTGCCCATTGGCCAGCCGGTTTTTCGTTGTCAGCCTGAAAAGTGAAATCCGGCTCCAATGGTTCTTGCCAGGGAATGTCGACACCAACAACATCGGGTGCATTGGATCCGTAGAGGCCTTTCGAATCCCGTTGGCGCAATGTCTGCATTGATGCCTTCATATAAATTTCCTTATACTCAGAGAAATTTTCTCGGTTCCAGCGAAGCAAGTCCGGGTTGGCATAGAGTGCTGCAACCATGACCAGCTGTCCTTGATCCGAGAGCATCTTTGCAAGTTTCTGAATTCGGGTGATCTGAACGACCCGATCGGATTCCTTGAATGTCAGGTCCGCGCTGAACAACTCGCGAATGATATCGCCGTCCAGAACTACAAGTTCCGGAATAAACGGTTTAACTTTCTCCGCAAGCGCGGCGCACAGTGTAGATTTTCCGGCGCCGGACATGCCAGTGAACCAAATTACCATATTCAGATTTTCCGATTGTTTGGATTTCGTTTAAGAGAGTTTTCAGAGCAACTCATCAATGATGCGGTAGTAAAGGTCGGTTTCTGGGTCGTTGCCCAAACCGGTGTGATAAAGAACAACCAGTTCGCCGTCATATTGCCGAACCGTATCGACAACAGGGCCAATCATTTCAATTGCCTCATCGACGCTCACGTCCAAATACTTTCCCCCAAAAAACCCAAAATCCATGATTGCCGTGGACGTCTGACGCAGCGGCAGCGTTTTCCGCCCGACAAGATCATAAGCGAGATGGGATCGACATGTTCCCGATCGAAATCCCGGAAATTCCGGATAGGCGAGCGAATAGTCATGGCAAAATCCATTTTCACTCTGCACGACCGGCGTAATCTCTGCACTATATCGCAGGACATGCTGACGTCCTTCGGTGACGTTGTGATCCAGAACCTGTTCGAGCCCCGTCTTCTGTCGACCCCATTCATTCGCGTCGTTGAAACTCGCAAATCCAGGATGAAATCCAACAATGTGGCCGCGGGTGCGGACCTCGTCAGCGACACGGCGCGTCAACTCCGGGTATCGCATCACATAAGGGCTGTCCTGACTCAGGGAACTGGGTCCCATAAAATAGAAACGGCTGGTCAAATCACGTTGCTCTGACCAATCCATGATCTGCCGGAATGACGCAAACGGATCGAAGCAGATGACCTCCTCAGCAATGTGCCATGCTTTACGGGGATTGTGGCGTTTCAGTACTTCTCCGGCAATTTGCCTGACCGGATTTACCGGATGATGCCAAGCCTTCAATCGGTCCACATCATGAGTCAGGATGGCCTTGAAACGCGACCGCCGTTCTACCGGGTGCTGCCCCGCAATGGTGAGGGCAAGTTTTTCAAGCGCCTGGTCCGCCGGCGCCATCCCTTTTGCGAGGCAGTCACGCTGAAAAGCCGCACTTGATGGAAACCTGTCGTATCGGTCGCGCACCCGGACGTTCCGCTCTTCCACGCGGGATATCCAAAAGAAAAGAGAAGCCAGAATGTCGAAACCTTCAGCTTCAGGGTCCAGTGCAGATGGTACGGCACCGCGCCCAATCTTTTCTTCTATGCTTGACTTCAGCCGGACACCGTCATTGCTTGCTTCAAAGAGTGCATCGAACCCATGGGCAGACAGGCTATCTGCATCAACGGGTTCCGATCCATTTCCGACTTCAATATGTGAGCCCTTGTCGCCTCGTTCAAAACAATAACAGTCGTCCAGAAATCCGAAGACATGCTCTATCTCGGGACGCCATCGGACAGCGTCCCCCAGAATGGACAGGCGGTAGGGTTTCAACTCTGTCACTTCAGCCCGGTTGCCTGTACCCAGGCATCATGGGTCATCAATTGCCGGAGAAGCTTGTTGTGCTGGCGGACACCGCTTAAGTGCTCGTCAATACAGTTCGCCAGTTGGTCGCTATCGAGAAGACCAAAAGTCAGACTATCGAGTCTTTTCCTAATATCCATGAATAAAGCCACATGACCAGGGTCTTCCCGATACATGACCCCCAAATTTTGCCAGGACCCTGCAGAGTGCATGCCTGTCGGTGTGTTTTCTCGACGTTTCAGGCCGATCTTCCGGGCAACAGACTGCCCCAGCACACCGAAAATTTCCGCCCATGCACCAGTAGATGCCGCAAGACCCGAATTGGCATTCGGGGCCGCGGCCATAGCAGGGGATAATCTTTCCATCGCCTTGCGGGCGACACTTCCCTGAATTCGCTGCTCAGGCGACATTGAAAGGTATATCTGAAACACATCCCTGTCATAGCACGGCATCAAGAGATTTGCGCTGGCCCGAACCGCCATCATACTGGTAAACGCATAATGCTTGCTCACAGAATGCAGAATAAAAGCATCCCAGATATTGCTGACATCCTCCACACCCATCCAGGGTTGGAGCGCGCGCTCAATTTCTTCATATTGCCCTTCCCACCAATCCGTCTTGATTTCAGGACGCAGGATTCGATCAATCGTCGACCTGGGAGGACCTTGCCGTAGATTGTCCAGAACGGTCATGCCATTCACTGTCTTCGGCAATTTACGCAATCTCGGCAAACGCGTTTTCGACCCGGCAAGCTCTAGAAATGAAGCGGGCAGATAGTATCCGCGAAATGTGTAATCCAAGCCATGGCCTGTCATTATCGCGTCGCAACCGTCTGCAACTTTGTCCATAAAGACAGACATCTGGACCGACGCCGGATAATGACCGTTGGATTCGACAGTTGTTTTGGCAAGTGGCCCCAGCGTGTCAGCCGGATCTACAATCAACGGGGCATGCCGACTCTCGCCGAGCGCAGCAATGTCGGACGCAATCTTGAGCTCCGGGTTTTCGGCATAACTGGCTGTTGTCCAACTGGACATATTCACATCGCCCTTTGCCGCAATCAACATGCGACTGTCTAGCCCGCCCGACAAAAGCAACCCTACGTGACGGTCCGCACTTTGCCGCTTGACCGCAACCGCTAGCGCTTCTGCCAACGCTGCACCATGATCCATTCCATGGTATTGCGGTGTGGTCCAGTTTGCGGTCCAATAACGATCCGTGGCAATTCTCTTGTCATTTATGCGCGTGACGGAGGCAGCCGGCAAAGCAGTCATGCCTTCAATTGTCGTCACATCACCGACTGTACGCTGCATCGTGAACAATTGCGCGAGAGCGCGGCGGTTCATCCTCTTGGGAATCAGCCCGTCCTGAAGTGCAATAGCAATGTGGGTTGCCAACCGATACCCGCCGGGTCCTTTCCATAGGTGAACCGGAAAAGTCCCGTATCGATCGGTTATGACAACAAGCTCTTTCCGTGCCGCGATCCAAACCCCTGCGCAAAACAGTGCATTAAGGCGAGACAGAACCTCGTAATGGCCGGTTCGTGCGATCTCCAGCAGAAATTCTGGGAAATCTCTTTTTGAGTAATCAACACCGCCATAAGATATTTCTTCGTAAGATTCCCCGGCCAGCACAACACAATCGCCGGCATCCGGGTCATCAAGAACGTGGTTTGAGAGGGATGCAGGTGGCGTATATGCGCCCAAAAACAGACCCGGTTTTTTGATTGTCTGAATCTGCCAGTCATCCCGCAACAGGCCCGAGACATCAGGCCCGTTAACCGGACCCTCCATCTCCGTCTGGAATTCAAGATAGATACCTTGCATGTCAGGAAACAGGCAGTGCCATTACGTTGCCGCGATAACCGACCCAAACCTGGTAACCAGCATCCTTTAAAAGGGTCTCCGTTGCACTCCAGATCGGTTGCCCATCGCGCTCATACCAGCCGGCCAATCGAACGCGGGGGCGCAAATTGCGGAGTGTGTCATGGGCACCAATCAACGCTTCGATTTCAGCCCCATTGAGCGTCAGGCTCAGCATATCCACACGGGTCAGCCCATTCTCCTGAACGATCTGATCGACCGCTTTCGTCTCAACCCGCTCTGTGCCCTTGTCTTCGTCACCGTATAATTCATCGTTATGAATTTTTTCTACCAGAGAATTGCCCTGTGCATAGGCTGTGTTCAACTCCAGAAAGCCGCCGTCTTTCCAGACACCATTATGCATTGCTGTTACATTTGAAATATCGTTTTCGCCCAGGTTCTTTTGCAGCATCGCAAAACAGTGAGAGGACGCCTCCACCGCAAAGATGTGCCCCTCTTCGATCAATGGCGACATGTGCAATTCACCAAACCCCATAAAGGGACCGCAATCGATGATGAGCTCCCCCGGCTTTGGACGAAATGCCTCGATCAGCCGATTCTGATCTGTTTCGTCGGCGATATTGCGAATGCAATCCTTATGCTGCCCATGAAAACCGAAGAGGTTCTCCAGGGTTTCCTCAACTGGGTGCAAATCAGGCCGCATATGTGGAAAGCAATATCTGTTGATGACGTCTTTCACCAACCGAAAATGGCTCGCTGGAACGGTTTGATTTATGCGGTCTTCTATCAGCATGCGTGCTTCGAGATTTTTCACCTCGGTGTAGAATCCGTAAAACCGAGGACCTTCTGCAAGCGCCACCCAAGGTGTTCCATCTTCGTCACCGAACGTCATGCCGTCGGTTAGTCGATTATACTCGGCAATGAAACCGGCATAATTTGATTGCCATTTGGCCTTGTAGCCAGGCACGAGCATTTTCAGGGCGAGAGGCAGGGCAACCATAAAGCTCAATCCACTATAGTTTGATAGATTTGCGGGATATCTGGTCGGGTTCAGATGCCACTAGATCATCTTGGTTATAGTCATACGCAAATGAGATGATCTAAATTCAATTATTAGGGCAACTTATCTCCACTTAGGCGATTCCGACTAAGTGGAGGTTGCTCTAGATCATCTTGCGTATAGTCATACGCAAATGAGATGATCTAAATTCAATTATTAGGGCAACTTATCTCCACTTAGGCGATTCCGACTAAGTGGAGGTTGCTCTAGATCATCTTGCGTATAGTCATACGCAAATGAGATGATCTACATTCAATTATTAGAGCAGCTTATCTCCACTTAGGCGATTCCGACTAATTGGAGGTTGCTCTAGGGGACAGCAGCATATTTCCCAATTGGGGATGCCGGTGGCGTTTCGCCTGTTCCGGGTCGATGTTCAGTGGTTCGCGGCAATAGTAAGAGACGAAAGTCATGGAAAAAACCAGCCGCTCCTTTTGCCTCGCCCTCGATCCAAAATGGAACACGTTTGTGGTATCGAGGGCGACGCCAGACCCGCTTGGTCCGGTCGATGCGACAAAGTCAGCCGGTGAGATGACCTCTTCAATATCGCGATCCAGAACCGGACCGCCCAGATAACCAAGATTGTCGATCACCTGCACGGTTGCAGGTCGCGGTATCAAGGTTGGGGGGCCATTTTCTGGCCCAACATCATTCACATTAATCAGAAAACGTAATGTCCGTATGTCAGGTATGCCATCAATATGGAACATCTGTGCCCCACGATACCCTTCATTCACCGGTGTCCACCAGAATGCTGCATCTGAAAGAAGCGGTATCGAACCGATATATTTGGTTGCCGCACCAATGATCGCGTCACTAAAGATAAACCGTTTTGCAACATCAATTTCGAGTAGGTCTTCAGTTATCAATAGCGGGTTGATGCCGTTCCGGGGTTCTTCCGGTTTTTTCATCGTTTTAAAAGATGCCCGAAGATACTCCGCCAGGTCCTGAAACTCCGGGATCATCTCTGGTTTGACAACGGCAAAGGCCTGGTCGCGGGGCACATCAATTTGCGAGTGATGGTCCCTTAAAAAATCTGCAGCTCTTTTACGTCGCTTCAGCAAAGGTATTGGATCCTTGGCCACTGACACTGTCGAAAGAATTTTGCGTCGATTCCTTAGGCCGATATGACGGTGAATGATCCTTTTTTCGTTCCGCAAAAAATACGTATCATCCGCGTATCTCTGCACGCTCGCGTCATCATCGTTACTGTTGTTCACAGCGTCTGTCATCATACTGTTCATCGAATTCACCCTTCGGCTGCCGACATATTTCTACACGCGGACCGCTCTGCAACCGGCTTTTGTTTTGTCCTCACGCGCCCATATCCCTTTCCCAAATTTCACGTCGCATGGGCAACATGTGCTTTTCATTGATGGAGCGCAGTTCCGGATGCGAGCGGACTATTTCCGCCAGTTCTCGCCACCCTGGCTCACCGGTATCCTGTTTTTCCTGCCAAACCGCATATACTGCGCGGGCGTGCTCAAGGTCTTCTGGATAGTCTACGGTCCATCGCAAACCTGTATTGTCGCCACCTGGCCCATCAAAATTGACGATGCGCGATTGGTACCTCTTCTTTATGAAAGGCGTCACATGTTCGCGATCATAGGGTTCGGTCGCCTCTGATTGCGCCTCCGCCAGTTTTTCCATTCCAAAAACTTCGCAATCAAGGCCATGGGGCCAGATAGGCGGGTTGACGTTTGTGACCAGCTCTGTTTCCTGTCTGTGATACAGTTGAAGTACACCGGCACAAACCTCCGGGTCGATGAACGGACAATCACAGGTGACGCGCATAATCGTATCAGCCTGAATCTCCAACGCTGCCTGATAGTACCGATCCAGAACATCGGACAAGGAACCGCGATAAACATGTACGTCCATGGATTGCGCGAATTCGGCAACCGGGTCATCAGAGGGTTGGTCGGATGTCGCGATGCAAACAACGTCAATCCCTTCGATTCGTCGGGCCCGCTCAATGAGGTGCGCCATCACTGGCTTACCACCCAGATCTTGAAGAACTTTTCTTGGCAAGCGTTCTGACGTCATCCTGGCTTGCGCGATAACAGCATTTCGAACCGGACGCACTTTAGACACTAAGCCGCCCGTCCGACGAGTAGCTCAATAAATTCCGATGGATCGGCATGATCCGGGCCACCGCAAATGGCTTCTCGAAACTCCTCTTCATCGAAAGACGTCCGGTTTCGGTCATCATAGCGTACTGAAACAAACCGACACCGACGTCGAAGCATATCCATAACCTCATCCTGAAAGATGGGCGTCTGCAGATCCATTATAACGATGGGTCTGTCGGATACGAGTGCCTGATAGAATGTTGAAGACCGCAGATATTCAAACACACAAACATCCGCATGTCTTAGAAGTGCCTCATAATTTTCGTTCTGCGGTTCACAAAGCACAGACAAAGGATGCTTTCGCCCTCGCAGCAATCCTTCAGGGTGCGGCCGCAAGAAGAGATCAACAGGCATTTTTGTCAGCGCTTCGACCATGCGGAACTGATGATCGAGATGAATGGGGTCTGGCGGCAGAACCGGCGAAATCTGGCGATCCCCGACCATAATCGTCGGACCGTAAAGGACCTTTCGCCGTTTTCTGTTCGTCTCCGATCTTTCGAGAGTAAGGTGTCGCAGATGCGGCTCACCCTGCATGCCTTCGACGCGAACCCTTCGATAATTTGAAACCTGCTCCAGGGCGCCGGATTTTTTCAGCAATTGTGCAGTGGCCTCTGTGGCTACCGTATACTGACTGCTGACCGCCATTTCCGACAAGGCAATTGGACCAGTCACCGAAAGCAATCCGCCCTGACCCGCATGATCAAATTTCAGCGACTCTCCACCACGACGGAGAACCTCTAATGAGATTAACCGGGTTGGCCAGAAGCCACCACTTCCTGACAATATGGTTTTCGGCAAATGACGGGTTCTTTGTGCCGCCCCCAACTCCCGTGCGGATTGTTCAATCAGAAACGCCGCAAATTCTTCAACCAGATTGGCAAAAGTCTCTTTGGTCTCATCCGGCACAGGCGTCGAGGTTAAAACCGTATCCAGAACAAGAGCGGTAAGCCGTTCAACCCTGTCGTTGATTCCGGTTAGCCCGGATTGGTTCCGGATCAACTCCTGATACAGGCCTTCTGCGTGGCGAAACCCGATGCTTTTCTTGGTTTTGTTACAATATTCGATCAACAGGGCATTGTGGCTGATGGCGACGGGGTCATTTGTCACCATAGCCAGCAATTTCGAGGCCCCTTGATTCAGCGAAGCTGCACGGACCTTCCGTCGAAGCCACAAGGAACCGGGGGAACCAAATGGTTTGAAAAAACTGTGCGGATTGAAATTGAAATCTGCGGGTTTTGCCAGCCCTGAAAAGATCTGGACAAACTTATTGTTAACTTCAAAGTCCATCCCCGACGCCTTTGACCGACCGATTGCAATTGCTGACAGTTGCAAAGCGCTAAAGACAGCTACACTGCGTCCGCCCGACAATATAAGAATATTTCGATCGTCTTCATCTTGGATAGACTGCACCAGTTTCAGGTAATCATCGACCAAGCGTCTGCTATTCTCAAACTCGTCGCGGTGAGACAACGGCCATGCGACGCGTGAGCGCCATCCGGTCGCGTCCTTTTCAGTATCGAAATACTCAAACGGATTCATGGTTATTGTTTGGTCCAAAGGCACGCGACTCAATCGTGACGATCAGAAATTGTGCTCTCCGGTACACTGACCGGTCGCCAGGTTTCGACTTACGACGGTACCTCTGATATCTGCGCGGTCTGAGCGTGCGACATACCAGATATACTGGCCATCGGTCTCATTATCCCGGTCAGCCTGATGCGCAATGATATCATCTCCATTCAGGTGTATTGCGCCACCACCGGGAAGCTCACGCACCATCGTGTGGAACAAACCACCTGCATCGTAGAAATCAAAGCTAACCGGAACAGAGGGTCCCGCAGGGTCCGACCCGACGACAGCGATACGGCTGTCGTGATCCTCGGCCACCGGTATCTGCCCCCAGATCAATCCTTTCTTGGTTTCCGGCACGAAGATATTCGGGCTGGCGAGCGCTTCCTGAATTGAAACCTCAGGGCCAGAAGCTTCCGCACTGCTGTAGATCTGTTGAATGGGAATACGGGTCGGTGTGTTTCCACCAATGCCTGCCGCCCGGACATTGCAACTTGCGACCCGTTCCAGGTCACTTCCCGAAACAACGGAATCTATCCTGAAGTCAACATGGCTCGGTCCAGGGGAGGCCATTTCCCGGGGCTCAGAGCTGGCGATGAGTGACCCCATTTCATCGTAGAGGTCGAACTGTATTGAGATCGTGCCCGGCGACGTGACGGGGTATATGCGAATGCCGTTTCTCATGCCCGCAAATACCGGATACATCCGGCGGGATTCCAGATCGTTATCCCAATATTCCCCATAATCGGAATTATCATAGTAGCTGTGGTTGGCTGACATGATGCCGTTCTGATTTATCTTGCCAACCATCATGCGGCCCCAAAACAGGAATTGATTTGGCTGGCGAACTTTAACCACCCCCGTCTCGCCATCCTCAAGTTCAGGAAAGATCGACCGCATTGAGAGCCTGGTATTGGTAAGACGGGCCACATTCATTGGCAGCTCGCGACTCACATTCCGGTTTTCATTCACAAACTCGATTACAACAGGCTCGTCGCAGCCGGCGGGACCAGCAGTGAAAATCAGGAAAGTATCCATGCCCTCTTCCAGAACAACATCAAAGGATGCTTCCGCCACTTGATGGGCATTCACAGCATCTTCGTCAAAGACATCGTTCAGAACACGATTATAACCATGCACCATGTTCCAGGCGCCTGCGCGCTTGTGGTTCACCATCACAGCCGGATACGCAAAGAAGAGATTTTCCGGTGAAAAGAACTCAATCAGGTAATTGTCCACCTTGGCGTCTACCATCCCAGTCAATGTAATCCTGTAGACTTTGGGTTCCGTAATTTGATGCAGTCGCGATTCAATCCTTTTCCCATCATGGTCAATTGCGGTGACACGGCAACCAATGTTGCCGTATCCATGCTTAATCATGAAATGGTTCAGGAAAGTGACCTCAGCAACATAGCCATCAATTTCCGGAACAGTTGTCGAAGAGCGATGAACCGAATTCAGGGATGCATCACGGTGATATTCCCGACGGGTTTTTTCGACTTCTTTTACGCTTTTCACGTCACTCTCCCTTTATGCAATACGCGGTCGGCGTTGGCGCAACAGACAAAGTCTTTAGACGGGGCGGTTTTTCAAGCGTTTGAAAGAACTCGTCAACCGCATCGGACTCTCCCCAATTCTCAATCGCATATTCATCAAAGACAATGATACCGCCGGGTACGACCCGGTCCCAAACAGTTTTCAACGTTGCCAGGGTTGGGGCATAAACATCCAGATCACAATGCAGCAGTTTAATGCGAAAGCCCGGATTGGCATCGAGGTAGGCCGGAATTGTTTCGAGGATATCACCTTTCAGGATCGACACACGGTGTTCAAGATCCAATCGTTTGAGTGTCGCCTTAAGATTGTCATAGGCATTTTCCTCATAACTGGCCATCAACCCGTTCACGGCGGCAAGTTCATCTTCTCTCGCATGAGGGAAAGTCGCCTCGAACGTGTCGCATGAAATGACCTTTGCGCGGGAATGCGGTTCGTAGATTTTCAACAAATGGGCAAATTCCAGCGTGCTCACCCCTTTATAGGCCCCACAATCGACAATGTCGCCGGGCACGTCAGACACCATTTTTCCCAACTCCACTCGGGCAACGACTTTTTGAAATCGTGCGGTATCACAAAAGAAATGAAAGTCGTTGAAGGCAGCCCAAAGGCGATCTGAATCGGTCTTAGACATCACGTCTGTTCCTTCTTCTAAAACAGTTAATGATCCGACGGGGCACGGCGACTTCCGTCTTTATGGCTCGATATGGAAGAAGCGCCGGACATCATTTCCGATTTCGCGGATTAAGACGCGAAATATCCGCATATTGGCCCGCCATATACTTCCAAATCTCGGTGCGCCCCGCCTCGGCAGTATCGAAACCGGGCAATTGACAAAGGGAACACCTTTCCTGACCGCCGCGAATACCAGCTCGGTATTCACCCCTTTTGACCGGTCAAAAAAACCAAAACGGCGATAAAGCGCGGTGTCATAGGCTTTCATGCCGCACAGCATGTCTTCAACGCCGTGAAAGCCACGCGTATACAGGTTCACACAAAACTCGGATATTCTGGACGCCCGTTGACGACGACCGATCACCATTTCTACGGCGCCACTTAGAATAGGTGAGATCATAACCGGCAAATCCTCTGACGACATCTGCCCATCCGCATCCATCGTCACTACAACCCGTGCCCCGCTTTCGGTCGCTATGGCAAACCCTTTATCAAGAGACCCTTCATATCCCAGGTTGACTTCATTACGATAAACAATGGCGCCGGCCTTCTTTGCTGCGTCGTCCGTTCCATCCGATGAAGCGTCTGACACGACCACAACATTTGCGTATTGAAGAGCCCCTGTCACGACGTCGGAAATTGTCGCAACCTCATTCCAGGCGGGAATTACAACATAGGCGTCAGGGTATCGCACTCCGCCCCCGATCCGTCATTCAACCAGATTGAGCTTAACACATTCCTCTCGAGAGATCGCGCTCACCAGTTTTCGACCGACGAGTTCGTCCAGTCGCCAGGGCGGTAATGCATCCGGTGGACAGGGGCGCACGACCATCAAATCCTCAGCAGACACTACATGTCCTGCTGCCAAATCCCGGGCAGCCCGAACCGCCCGACGCTGCAGGATCACTGTTTCCTTTTCATTCTCCATAACACGCTTGTCAGAGGGTCCTAGCGCGGCCTCCAGCTCTCGCGTGCGATCAACCATGTCACGCCATGTTTCCGGTGACATGGAGAATTTGTGGTCCGGACCAACGGCCGAGATGTCGTAGGTATAATGCTTTTCAACAACCCGGGCTCCCAAAGCGACTGCCCCGAGTACAGTTGCATGGCCCGGAGTATGGTCTGACAGGCCCAGGATCATTCCAGGATATTTTTCTTCATAGGTCCGCAATACATTTAATGCGACATGTTTCAGGTTTTCGATATCACCCGTGTAGTTTGTATTACACTGCATCAGGCAGATATCGCCGGTATGTTCGAGGATGGCTTCGACCGCCATTTCGACCTCCGACATGTCAGAAGCTCCGGTCGCGAGTAGCACGGGCTTTCCATCTCCGGCCATAGCGCGAATATTCTCATGCCAGGTGATATCCCCGGACCCGACTTTCCAGGCACTGACAAAGGTCGACAATTCTTCAATCATCGAGAGATCATAAGGGGCTGTGAAATACTCAATTCCGGCCTTATCACATTCTTCCTTCAGGACCGGGGTCCAGTCCATTGGTATGGACGCGCCCTTGTATACTTCAAATACACTGCCCTTCCAGCCAGATTGATGGGAGGAGAGGTTGCTCAATTCCTTGAAACCAACGTCGGAGACAATCGTTTCCGCCCGGAAATTCTGAAACTTTGCAGCATTTGCGCCGGCTTCTGCACATGAATGGATAAGATCAACCGCACGATTGAGATCCCCGTCATGGTTGGCCGCAATATCCGCAATAAAGAAAACGGGACTGTCTTTACTGATCGGTGTCTTGCCGATGGTAAAGGAAGAGTTTGGATTCCGTGTCATAGCTTTCTGATCTCGTCTGATAGTGTTGGCATAACCATTCCTAATGCTTTTTCAAGTTTTCCAGGGTCCATGCGCATATCATGGGGACGCGGTGCCCTTTGCGCCAGCGTCTCTGACGACCCGACGGTCCCAGAACTGTGGTTGACGCCGGTATGCTCGCACGCGGCGATGGCGAAGTCGGCTTTACTCATACCATCACGAGACGAGAGATTGTACGCCCCTGTTAGATCCGACGCGACACATGTCTTCGCAAGCTCAGCGAGGGTTTCTATATGGAGCGGTGAAAACAAGACATCATCAAACAATAGGGTTGGTTTACCGGCCCTCAGACGTTCGAGGATAGAGTCGCTTAGACTCTGTCTGCCGGGTGTTTTCGATGGCCCGAAGAAATTGACCCTCAGAACCAATCCTCTCGCATGATCGAGTGTGTGCTCCTCTCCCATCAACTTGCTCATTCCATATGTATTAACGGGCCCCGTTTTCTGTTCCTTGTGCAGTCCCGGCCCGTCCGGATAAACCTGATCCGTGGACAAGAACACCAAACGTTCTGCCGCTGGTAGCGCGTTCGTCAGAGCTTTCGCGGAATACCCATTCATCCGATAGGCCCGCTCCGGTTCCGCTTCTGCAAGGTCAACATCGGTCAGTGCCGCGCAGTGTAAAACGCAATCGGGTTTTGCATCGATGGCCGCCGAGAGGTCTGGATCCTTCGTGTCAAAGTCCACTTGGATATCAGCACCGTTCCGCCCGGCGGTGATTACAACCCATTCAGAAGAAAACGCCTCTACCAGATAGGGCCCCAGAAGGCCTGTCGCGCCGGTCAGCAAAAGGCGTGGTCGGGACGTCACTTCTCCCACCGGTACAAAATATGAACCTCTGACGCCACACGGTGACGGTCGATGACGGCCTGCATATCATCGATAATCGGCAGTATCATTCCCTTGAGAGTGTTTTCCGCGGCCTCGGTATTTTCCTGCACCCCGTTTTCAACCATCAGACTTCGATAAAGATCAACCATATCGCTGCCAAACCACCAACAGGCTTGCCGACTGAGCCCGAATTCCTGCTCCATCGCTCTTAGAGAACCATCCGTAAAGAGGTGGGTATGTCCACCGGACAAGTGACGATGCATGACGTCCGGAAATGCCATCTCAAAATAGACGGACGGACTGAACAAAGGAACTGATATATAGAAATACTCTTGCGCCGGGTTTTCACGCAGTGCCTGTAGAATCTCCCTGGGATTCGTCAGGTGTTCGAGAACCCCGATCATGGAGGTGACGGAAGATTTGTTTGATCTCGCTAATTCCGCTGTTGCTGTAATTTCATGCTGATGCAGAGCATCGTGCCCAAGAATGCTATTCCCGAAGCTGGTTTGTGATTTCGAAACTTCGAAGCCGGAAACATCTGCCGCGCCCGCCTGATACAAAGCATCCACAAAATAACCGCAGCCTGCCCCAAAATCTGCAAAGCTCATCCCCTCTGGCCGAACACCAGCTTCCCGTAGACCATCAAAGAGAAAATCGGCCTTGGGCAAATAAATATCATCTCTGCGTTTGATAAAGGCCGCCTTGTCCTCGGCCGTATAGGCCTTTCCATAGGCTTCACCGGCATCATCGGTATATACCGCAGCACAGAACTCAGGACTGTCGTCATGCAGGCCGTTTAAATGCGAACAGGAACTACATATTGCGTATCCGATGCCGTTTTTTACGAAATCCGCTGTGCTTAAAGGCGCGCCACAAAGCTTGCATGTCGTCCTTGGGGGTTGCGACTGATAAAGCCTGGACAGGTCATTTTCCCTGTCCTTGAGCGCCGCGTTCTGCGTGAAGAAATTCGCCTTGTGACCAAGTATATCGGCCACCGGTTTTGAAAAGCGCTCAAGCATCCAGTTCGAACCCCAGATCCAGAACTTTCCGTCGCAAAGCAGGTGCATCAAGCCTGTCTTTTGCCGTGTCCGAACTGTAAACAAACCCCGGTTCAACAGCTGCACCAGGATTACCATTCACCAAATAATCGCGGTTTTCGTATTTCACCACACCGGTTGGTTTGATGATGTAACGATCATCAAATTCGACCGTATTGCTTGAATCTTCTGCGGTGACCATCATTTCATGCAGCTTTTCACCGACGCGAATGCCGACATGTCTTGTTGCAATGCCTGGTCGAATGGCTTCAGCCAGGGTAACAATAGTACTGGTCGGGATCTTGGGGACGCATGTTTCTCCACCCTGCATGTCGGCAAGACAGCGGATGACAAAGTCAACACCGTCCTGAAGCGACAGCCAGAAACGGGTCATATTCGGATCCGTGATCGGCAGTTCCGTGTGACCTTCCTTCAGCAATCTCAAAAACAGCGGCAATACACTGCCGCGCGACCCCAAGACATTGCCATATCGCACGACCGAAAAAATGGTGCCCTGACCTGCAGGAACGAGGTTGTTTGCCGCAATAAACAATTTGTCAGCGCATAGTTTGGTGGCCCCATACAGGTTTACCGGATTGACCGCCTTATCCGTTGACAGGGCGAGGACCCGCTCAACACCGGCGTCGATCGATGCCTCAATAACATATTCGGATCCGATGACATTTGTCTTAATCGCCTCGGACGGGTTGTATTCCGCAACCGGCACATGTTTCAGTGCCGCTGCATGAATAACGATGTCGATCCCATTCAACGCACGTTTCAAACGTGGCAGGTCACGGACATCGCCAATGAAGTATCGGAGACAGGGATACTCACTTCGCGAGAGCGCCTGTTCCATCTCATACTGTTTGAACTCGTCCCTCGAGTAAATCACGAGCCGCGCCGGCTTATAGCGTTGCAACACCGTTTCAATGAATTTGCGGCCGAACGAGCCAGTGCCACCAGTAACAAGGATGCTCTTGTTGTCTAGAGAACTCATGTATGTTTCCTAATTGAGATCAGATTTTAACAGTATTTTGGCAATAACATGCGGACCGGCATGACTTAAGCAGCGGGGGAACAAGAAAGACCTTTGTTCAGGCCATTGCCCCTAACATCCGACGCATATGCAACGCCAAAGGGATATGTGTCGGCTCACCGCGAAATGGATCCATATGTTCGCAATGCGAAAGTTGATCGAGGCGACCCCACGGATGCTTCATGGTGAAGGTGATGATCCTGTTCTTGGCTGTAACCTGAACCGGGCCGAGATAACGCTCCTCATCCGGCTTCAGAAGCCCGTCCAAATTAACAATTCGCGCGCTTGCAGGCGCAACCCTGACGCCACGAATAGC
Organism: Alphaproteobacteria bacterium; assembly: GCA_963691885.1. Taxonomy (GTDB): domain Bacteria; phylum Pseudomonadota; class Alphaproteobacteria; order UBA8366; family Aestuariispiraceae. The sequence goes on along the minus strand of OY829843.1, from coordinate 2,048,781 downwards.
ATGACCATCACGCCGCATAACCGTGGCCAGGATTTCCTTTGCGTAAGGATTAACGAAGCCGATCGAGTCGCAGTGGTTGCTTTCCCTGTCCAGCCGACAAACCGGATAGGCATCAACATATCGCCCGAATTCTTCAATTTGCTTGATTACCGGCGGCGAAGCGAAGCGTAAAGCGCCGTCGGAAAGCACCATCCTTGAATCCGCCCGACTCAACGCCAGATAAGAACCGACGGGAAGATTGGTCCCGAAAACGAACTCGCTATCAATCGAACTGATCGAAACCTCAACAAAATCGGGTTCATGTGGCGTACTGCGAAATGAACTCTCCCAATTCAGTGCCCAAGGCGTTCCTTGCCCCACAACACCGTCCTTAAACTGAACTTCGATCACATCGCTTTCAACCACCTGACCATTATTGGTCTTGGTCCATTCCAGCTGCAGCTCGCACGTCTGCGCGACCAAGAGCTTTGCAATCTTGTTCCACGGCAATGCAAGTTCCGCAGTGTAACCGTGGGGAATGATATAAAGCGTGGGTATAAGGTAACGGTGGTGCATTCTACATATGATCAATCGAAACTGACGTCAGGTCCTGATCAGATATGGCAAGATGAACTTTGTGGCGACCGTCCGCTTGCCATTCGACCAAGACACTTCCCGTTTCCGGAAGATCGGTGTCAAACTGCCCCAGTTCATGCAGAATTGCGCCATGACCGGGCAGGGAAATACTTTCGTCCGATACAATCTCACCGGCCATGCTCTGCCGTATTGCGATATTCATCGCCGCGCCGTCATAGCTCACTACGGACAGGAAGACCCTTTGACCATTCCTGCGTAACGGAACCGCTACGCTGCCCTTTGTCGGCGATGTTGGACCGGTGAAATGAACAACAGATGACGATGTCTTTCCGACATGTTCAATATGGGGCCGACTTGTTCCCCGAACACCAGGCCTGGAACCCGCCCGCACAATCTCGATTGTTCCTGTCATGTAGGCAGCATCATTGCCGTCCGCCATTGGATCGGTGAGGTCAATCGTGACCATTTCGGTTGTGTTCTCGGCAACCACGGACTTGCGTTCGCTCACGACACGGCCATTCGCGTCTCGTTGGATGATCGACAACAAGACGGGTGGGCCAACCTGCTTCTCTTTGAACAAAAGAGATTCGTTTGAAACCCAGACAACCGGTCGCACATGGGCATTGGCCAGAAATGGCATGCGTCCGCCGGTCTTGGTCGCGTAGAGAGGGCTGACACGATCAAGGGCTTGGTAAAGTATGCGTTTTAGATCAGAGATATTCGTGGTTCTGCTTCCTAGTCTAGCACCCTTCACAAGTATCCCGGCATCCCCTTTGTACTGCGTATGGAACTGTTCGATATCAAGAAGACAAGCCGTGCACCCTTTCCCGACCGGTGTGCGCAACACCAAATCGTCATACGAGATTCCCGGGTTCTCCCTCAGGGTCGAGTCAAGTTCACCAAAGGTTATGTTCCCACAGGCACAGGCGATTCGATCCGGATCGAAACCAGCCTCCCTCTTGCTTGACCGCGGCGACTTTGCCGGTCGTTCCTGAGGTGTCATTTCTTGATTTTTCGCAATCATGATCGCATTTTACCCAGAATGCGCGATCCGGTCGGGCCGATTTGAACCGGCCCGATACACACCCCTCAATTCAAGGAGCTCCCGCCTCTCGCCAACAAGTAAATCGAACACAGCTTCATCCCGTCCATCTAGACATGCTGCTGACGCAAGGTTATCTCTCTCAAAGGGATCGGTCTCAAACTCAAAGTATTTTTCAAGACTGAGCTTGTTCCCAGACAACAACACCATCGCCCGAAACGTTCTTGTGGTCAGTGTAAAGTACAGATCACGCCGGACAATGTCCGCGTTTCCACGGCCTGCATTCTCGGATACGACCAAATCAACACCGCCATCCTGTATTGCAACACCCCGGAACGCGGGATGCGCTGGAATACTCATACATTTCAGATATGTCGCCGTTACGCCCATACTATCAATCAACGCGCCTGAAGCCGAACCGCGACTATCCTCGTTTTCGAATTCTGGCGCCCTTACAATCATAGGCACTTCAAGATCTTCGGCATGGGTCCTGAATCCCAGATCACCATCGTTTTCTCTGGCATATGCCGCACCACCATACCCGTGGTCCGCCGTGACCAGAATGCATGTATCCTTGGGAGATTGATGGGTCTCAATCAATGCGAATATCTTGGACAGGACGTCATCCACATAAGCAACCGTCATGTCATACCAGAATTTGCGCTTGGTCTTCGAGATTGACCGCGCCCGCCAGACACGCGGCAAATATCGCAATCGATAGAGCAGATTGATCGGCCTGTTCAAAGCGCGACTGTCGTGAACATCCATAATGTGTAAATGCACGGCTTGTGGTGACTTCACCGCTTTGGCCATCTCTTTGGCAACAGCAGGTACCAGCTCGCCGGCAAGCCCCTGTGCATAGCCCAAAGGAAAGAACGGAAACCCGGTTTTCAAGAGAATTTCGCGCAATCGCCAGTTCACAGACTCTCGCAAACGTCCCCAGAAAAGCGAGGATGAACTCACGGATGTCATGCCGAGAAAGCGCCAATACAGTTTGTATGGTATGGTCGTCAGTTTTTCCAGAACCTTCTCCGGGTCCTTTTCGAGCAGCGCGATTTCGTCAGGAAGCCGCAGACCAATCTGATCATTGACCCGGTGGTGATCTCTGGACCAGGTGGTGCGATCCCCCTGCACATATTGATCCAACATCTTTTGCAGCATCAGCCCCAACTCCCGCTGCAAATAGGGGATCAATTCGTTCTTATCAATTTCCGAATTGAGAAAACGGGCTATTTCATACCCGATGGTTTTCTCAAGGCGGTAGGTCAGGACACTGCTGAAATCAATTGCAGCATGCACGCGGCTAAAGCCACGATCATATCCCAGCGAACATCCCATCTGATTGCAGTTTGTGATCATGACCGTGTCGTAGCCAGCCTCTGTCAACTGCTCCGGATACGTGCGCGGCCGCAAACGAACGCCCTCATTATACCCGCCGTAATCCAATGGATACGCCAGTGAGAAAAGAGAGGGCAGGACGAACTGGGTCGATTGAGCATTCGTCGTAACCTTCTCAATCAGACCATTTTCTATCAGGCGCGACAGATTGGGGGCCAGTATGGTTGCCGCATCCAAATCATCAAACACGTCAAATCGCAGCGCATCAACAATGATGTAGATACCGTTCACGATCCCAGTTCGCTCGCATCGCTCCGGGCTTCCTTCAGATCGAGCGGCAACCCGACATCTTTCCAATATTCATGAATTGGAAAAACGCCGACACGCAGGCCAATCTCTCTGGCCTCGTTCAAAAGCTCCGGCATGTCCAATCGCTTGTTTGGTGGAACCAGATTGATGACCGATCGGTTCAAACAGTAGATACCGGCAGAGACAAAGTACCTGTATGTTGGCTTTTCTTTCAGAGCCGTGAAAATTCCGGTTTTACTATGATCAACCACGCCATACGGGATTTTGTGTTCATACCAGGCTACAGCGATGGTGGCGTCAAAATCCTGTTCGGTGTGAAAGTCGAGCATCGCCTGGAAATCGGTTTTGGTTACGACGTCACCGTTTACGACGAGCAACGGTGTCTTGATCGATTCCGGCAAAAGCGAGATTCCGCCAGCCGTCCCGAGACCTTCTGACTCACGAATTGTCCTCGTATCCGAAGCGTTGTGCCGGTCCGCCACAAAATCATCAATTTGTGCGGCAAGATAATGCGTCGTGACAAACACCTGAGAAGGGTTTGTTTTTTCGACACCGCGCAGGACATGCTCAAGGATCGGCTTGTCGTCGAGAGGCAGAAGAGGTTTTGGACAATCCCGGGTTTGTTCGCCAAGCCGTGACCCAAACCCGCCCGCCATAATCAGGCATGAACTACCATCAACCGAAACGTCGTCGAGCACGAACATTGCCGTGACACGATCGCCACCCCCCAGTTCCGGTATGAATTGATATTTCTTTGCGATGTCGGGCAGGGCGGCATCCTGCCTGACAGTTACCGGGTCTCGGTTGGCACATAGACTGACCGGCTCGTCCAGACCTACGCCCTTAAGCAACCCTCGACGAATATCGCCATCCGTAACCGTCCCGATTAGCGTGAGGTTTTCCTCAACCACCATTCCAAACTGCCGTGGCGCCGTATTAAACCGCTCCAAAACCGTTCTGATGGAAACATCAGCCGGGTAAAGGTAATCAGCAAGATCTGTTTGACGTTTGATAACCAACGAAGAATGGGCCCTGTTCAATTCCGGCGTGCAGCGCGTTTCTTGTATTCAGTGGCTGTCTGAAAAAGATCGTCATACCAACCTGACACATCCTCCAAACCATCGAGTATCGCCTGAACCGTCGTCGGAGTGGTCTCGATCCCCCGTTTAAGGGTCTGGAGAAGTTCAAGGTCAGTCTTGAATTGCTCTTCGCCACCGAGGGCGAGCAGATGTTGCCGGGTAATATCAGTCAGCCTGGACAAATCATCCAGGTTTGAGGCACGGCCCGCGCCAAGCGTATTGGCGGCATATTGTCGATAGGAACCCACAACGCCGTTGACCTTCTGCGCCCGGGCACCAAGTGCCAGCAAGTTGTGAAACAGAAACCAGTCGATTGCGATAAGCGGTTCTTTCAACTCAACCCTATTCTGCCTCAGATACGTGTGCTTGACCGCCGTGTTGGAGAGACCAAAGAAATTGCGCCACCTGATCTCATCCACATGTTCTATCCGGTTTGGAACATTCCACGCATCAAAGAGGGCCTTTCCCATCTCTGCCCCATTGGCATCGATTAACCGAAGATCGCCAAACGCGATATCCGCATCCGCAAGCGCCGCCCGGAAATGAAGCAGCGCGCCTGGATCAACAATGTCGTCACAATCCGCAAAAACAACCAGATCCCCCGAAAGATTGGTTGCCTCATCCAACATGATTTGGCGTAGTCCAACCCGTGTTACTGTTGCGGGTACGAAGGGTGTATGGATGTCCAGATCAGATCGATCCCCTGGCAGGAACCTTTCCGGGTCAGTGCCCGGCTCTGCGACAAGCAGTATCCGGATACGACCTGGTTCAGATCTCCCAACCGCTGCCAGGCCCTCTGCATATTGTCGGGCAATCAGATCGGACTGCGGATAAAGAACGCTTGCAATCACCGCTGACATGACATGATCAAACCATCGTGGTGCTTGATTACAAAATCTGATGCAAGGCAGGTTCCGCTGATTTCTTAAACAGTAACCTGTCCTCAGGCATGATCAGGAACTCAAGGTCCGAGAGCGCAACCGTGCGGGCTGCATCCGCCAACGAGTAATTCATCGGGTCGCCATGGAGATTCAGTGACGTATTCAACAAAGATGCAACGCCGGTCAGTTTTCTGAACTCGTCTATAAGCGTCCAATACTCAGAATTGATCGCCTTTATCACAGTTTGCGGCCGGGCGGAAAAATCCCCAGGATGTATCGCCGCAGCAAGTTTGGGCCGCGCCTCCGGCCTGGTCTGAAATCCGATCGTCATATAGGGTGAGATCAGGCCCTTCGGGTTTTCAATATATTCATCAAGATACTCCTGAAGGATGGATGGTGTGAACGGCATCCAGAAGTCACGGTTCTTGATCGCGTCGTTGATCGTCTTCAGGTTGTTGCCATTGCTGGGATTGGCAAGGATGGATCTATTCCCCAATGCGCGTGCCCCAAACTCGCTCTCGCCGACACATCGGGCCATGATCTTGTCGGCAGCCAGTAATTTTGCCAGTTGCTCGGGACCGACGCCTTCAAGGACACCGTAGTCCTCTTTCGAACCACCTGCTTCTTTAATACCGGATTCCCAATCCATATCCGGCGTGTCACCGAGATAAACATGTTCCATCGGAACAACATCTCCCGGCGCGACCTGCGCGGCACCGTCAGCCTGTTCACTCTTCGATTTCATTGCAAAGAAACACGCACCGGCAGCAAGAGACTCGTCGCCACCGGATGCCGGAACGTTCATCCAGTCGATTTCCGGCTCTTGGGCAATGATACCGTTCATCTTGATGTTCATGGACAGGCCGCCGGAAAAGCACACACCGCTGCGCCCGGTTTCACTGATCCAGTATTTCATCCATTTTGCCGTGACCTCTGTTGCCCAATTCTGTGCAGCGGCGGCTATATTATCGAAACGGAACCCTTCCAATCGCGCGCCGAGGTCAAAATAACTGTCCTTTAAGGGCGTCCGTCGGACAAATTTACCGTCTTCAAAATCAAAGGCTTCAAACAATACATCTTCAACTTCTTTAATGTGCCGCCGGGATTTCGAATATCCGGACAACCCCATGACTTTGTATTCATGCTCATTCGGTTTCATGCCCAAAATCAAGGTGACAAATTTGTACAACCTGGCGACATGATTGTCATTGCCATGCGCAAGGAGAGATAGGGATCCGTCAGGTCGCGGGATCGAAACACTCCAGTTCGATCCATCCCCTTCAGAATCGGCGGTCAAAACAAGAGTGTTGGAAAAATTCTCAGTCGGCAGGGACTGGCCGTAAAGAGCGTAATACCCATGACAGGCATGATGGTTAATCGTTTCTATTGGTCCATCATAGTTGAACAACCGCCGCGTGATCTCAAGACGTTCTCCGGAATTGAAAAACTTGAAGGCTTCGTCCCATGACATGTCGTTGATAAAAGAAAGGTCGAAGTGATAATCATGGTTCAGGTTGTCGCCGCCTGCGTCAATTCTATCCTTCCAGTATTTCCCGTCGCCGCTGTAAAGCGTCCCATCCTCTTCGCTGCCATCTTCAGGGTAAAAGAATGGCTTCCAGTAATCATGCATCTCGGCGACATATTCTTTTACACCAAAATTAGAGTAATGATCCAGAGCCACCCAGTAGGGGTCGTCTTCTTCGCTGGCAACCACCACGCGGTCGACATCCTGCATTGTGCCGTCAAGGTGCCTCTTCAGAAGGCTGGTGATACTTTCTTTTGGATATCCGGTCTGATTTTTGCGCTTGGTAAACCGTTCTTCCTGAATCATGCCAACTACCCTGCCATCAATCATCAGGCAGGCGGACGCGTTGTGACCTGTATGAATACCAAGAATAATCATAGCGTTCTAATTCTCTTTACAGTCTGGAGATCCATGGAGGTCAATGCTGTCACGGCGATACAAGGTCATCAAAGGACAGGAATGTGTCCGATTCGATATCATGCCTCGCGATCTTACCAACAAGCGCGTCAAACATCATCGGACTGAGGCCAGAACCAGGACGCTGGATATCCAGGTCATCGGCAGAAATAATCCGCCCTTTTTCAATTTTCCGAGCTGAGATGATGGATCGACGGTATTCTGTTTTTTTCTCAGCTTCGCGTGGCCCAAGCGTTCTTCTCGTCGTACCCAGGGCGTCGTAAATGCGCGACGCCCCTTTGCAGATGAAGGCAAGTTCATCGGGGTCTGCAGATACTTTGTGGTCCCAACCAAACATGTCCTTGTCTAGCGTAAAGTGTTTCTCCAGGACACGAGAGCCCAGTGAAAAAGAAGCCAAGGCAATTTCAGTGCCCAGGGTGTGATCTGAAAATCCGGTTGCATATCCGAAAGTATCGCGCAGCAACGTGATATTCTTCAGGTTAACCTCGGTATCATGTGGTGGGTAAAGAGAAACACAATGCAAGACAACGATATCGGTCTTTCCATTGCTTTCAAGCAAGGTGATCGCCTGATCGATCTCGGCCAATGTGCCGAAACCAGTTGACAGAATGACAGGTACTGGTGCCCCGGCAGCGGCTTTTAACAGAACCGGATTGTTCAGATCCATTGATGCAATTTTGATATAGGGAACACCGATATCGACAAGATCATTCAGCTGAGTCTCGTTGAACGGTGTTGACGAAAAATCAATGCCTTTTTCAGCGCAATACCCGGCAAGGTCCGTCAATTGCCGACGGTCAAGCGAGAATTCTTCGACAATTTCACGCAACGTGTAATCAGAACGCTCGCGATAGTCATCGCCCAGGAAGTAGTTCTGGTCGTAGACCTGCTTTGAAAAGATTGTTGTGTCCCAGGACTGAAACTTCACCGCATGCGCCCCTGCGGTTTTGGCGGAGTCAATCATCTGACGGGCGAGCGCCATATCCCCGTTATGGTTTGCCCCTATTTCCGCAATAATATACGGCGGTGCATCGGGATCTACACTAAACTCTGTCGCCGTGGTCATATTATACTCCGATGGTTCTGCATTGAACTCTGGGGAAACGAAAAGCTATGCAACGCTTGACAAGGCGGCATTGGCCTTCAATTTCCTGATTACCGTTGTCTGATCGTCTTCACTCAGCGATGTGCTGCAAGGTAGCGATAGAACACATCCGGAAAGATCCAGTGAGGCGGGACAAGGCAGGGACGGATACGCTGCATAGGGCTCTTGCGTCGAAAGAGATCGCCAAAAACTTCTCACCTGGATGCCTTCCTGACCCAATTGCTCTACAAGCGACTGGGTTCTTTCCTCGTTTTCCATCTTTGCAGAATACATCCAGCAATTGCTGTTGGCCCAATCAGCCTGTGGCATTGGCGTTATTTGGGCATTATTCGAAAATGCAACGTCATACATCTCAGCGATCCTGCGTTTCCGCACCAGGAACTCATCAAGACGCTCCAGTTGTGCAATTCCCAATGCTGCATTGACGCTTGGCATCCGGGTATTCGTCCCAATCGCATTGTGCCGGTATTCGATACCAACCCGCGCCTGACTTGTCACATGACGCAGAAGATCTGCCATTTCTCTGTCCTTGAGAAGAACAGCACCACCACCGCCTGTCGTCGCAATCTTGTTGCCGTTGAAACTGAAGACACCGATTGTCCCAAGTGTCCCTGCAGGGCGCCCCCTATAGGTTGTTCCCAATGCGCCTGCTGCATCTTCAACAACAGGTAATCCGGCCGAAGCCTGTATCACAGCGTCCATATCAGGTGGATGACCACAGGCATGCACGGCCAATACAGCGACAACTTCCCTGCCATATTTTGATATTGCTGCGTCAACACATGCCGGATCGATTGTCCAGGTGGCAGGGTCAATGTCTACAAATAGCGGTGTTAAACCAGCCCGAACAATAGCGTTTACCGAAGCGGCAAAAGTCCAGTCTGGAACCACAACCATACCACCCGCCGGAAGGTCAAGAAGCTCCAAAGCATGTTGAAGCCCCAATGTTCCGGAACTGATGGAGACCACCGACGCAGCGCCCGTCAATGCAGCAAGTTTTTCCTCAAACTCACGTACAAAAGGGCCTGCTGAAGAAACCCAATTCTCCGCAACACATCTATTGAGCCAATGGGCTTCAAGATCGCCCATATTGGGAATAGCGAGGGGGATCAATAGTGCATCCTGCAAGGAGTTTTGGCACTTGCACCACCTGTCAGGTGGGTCTCAAAGACGTTATGTGGGTCGAACATGGACCCCATATTGCTGCATAAAAGCCCGCGCCTTGATCGGCTTGTTGTCCGTAAAGTTGAATATGCTGGCGCAAGCCGCTGCACTTGCACCGCCTTGCTGAATGACGGCAACCAGGTCGGACAGAAGACCAGCGCCACCATTCCCTATAACCGGTATTGAAACGGCGTCGGATACACTCTTTATCAAATCAAGGTCATATCCCATCATTGTCCCGTCCCGTTCTATGGCGGTCACCAGTATTTCACCTGCGCCGGCCGCTTCGACCCGTTGCGCGAATTCAACTGGATCCACGCCTGTCGGCTCATACCCGCCTTCAATCAGGACCTCATACTTTCCATTGTCATGCTTTACACAATCAATCGAGGCGACCAGGCACTGACTGCCAAAAACCCTTGACGCCTCGGTATAGAGGCCCGGGTTCTTGAAACCTGCCGAATTGATAGCAACCTTGTCGGCGCCGATGCGTAACAGACGTTGAATAATTTCAACCGACGAGACACCACCCCCAATTGTGAGGGGCATGGAACATTCATTTGCGACGCGCTCGATATTAAACCAGTCCGGTTCACGGTTTTCCTGAGACGCTGAGATATCAAGTAGAATCAGTTCATCCACGTCCTGGGAATCATAGACCTTGCCCATGGTTCTGGGATCCCCGACATCTCTGTATCGATCGAAGCCAACGGTGCGAATGATCCGCCCGTCCTTCATTGTCAATGTAGGTATAAGTCTAGTGCGTAGCATGTGGCGGCAACCCGAATAGAAAATTCAACAAAAGACGACGGCCATCATCCTGGCTTTTTTCCGGATGGAACTGGCACCCAATGATCCTTGGGCCATTGTGAACAACGGAAGCAACCACATTCCCATAATCGGTTTCGGCAACTATGTGGTCCCGGTTCCGACAAGCCATGTAGTAGCTGTGAACAAAGTAGAAGGTTGAACCGCTCCCAATCCCGGCGATAAAGGGGTGGTCAGGATCAGCAACGGAAATATCATTCCACCCGACATGTGGAATCCTCAAACCGTGTGCGCTATCGAATTTTACGATATCTGCATCGATCCAGCCGAGGCCCGCAACGCCGGGGCTTTCCTCGCTACCCTTGGCCATAAGTTCCATCCCCAGACAAACACCCAGGAATGGCACGCCCCCGTCGATAACAAGTGTTTCCAGGCTGTCGACAAAACCGCCCGCCCTCAGGTTTTCCATACCATCGCCAAACGCGCCAACGCCAGGAAGGATAATTCTATCGGCAACTTCCAACTGGTCCGGGCTGTCCGCAATGTAGGGCTTTGCACCCAAACGGTTCATGACCTTGGTTACAGATCCGATATTCCCCATGCCGTAATTGATGATTGCCACACGCGGCGCATTCTTCGACGCGGCTTCCATTACTTTTCTCCAGAGGTGCTGTCTCTCAGAAGGCGCTCCTTCCAAAGAGGCTGATCATCGAGTGCTTTCTGCGCCGGGCGAACATCATCCGCAGAAAAGCTGTAGGGCGATATCGCGTGGTTTTGGGCGATGTCCATAAATTCCGTTTCGTCCATTCCCAGATATGGCAACAAAACTTCCAGGCTCTGGGGTCGCTGCGCATCGTATGTGGCAATTTCCTCGGCCTCTTCGCGGGTCATTCGCCCCGCACGAATATCCAGGTTTGCGCGTTGAACAGTCCGACTGTATCCCCGTTTGACGAACCGAAGATAATCTCTAGCCCCCTGCAAGAAACACTCGACCTTTTCATAATTATAGGACGGATGCAGATTCTCGACTTCTGAGCGCTGCCAACCCAGTTCCTTCTCCAGAATCTCAACTTGTGTTTCCGCATCCCATTTTGTGTAATCGCCGAGGTGGATTGACCGCAACCCCAATTTTCGCAGGCTGCCAGTATCAGGAAAGCGGAAGGGATCAAGATCGCGGGGATCAATATCCGCTCCCGAACTTTCCAGAAAACCAATCATGTCTTCTGCGTTGATGGAAAGGTTGATGTATCGGTTGAACCAGCGTTCATCCGCCTCCGATCGCATCTGGTACCCGTAGTAACCGGCATATTCACTGTTCGGCTCCCCCCAAATCAGCAACGGGGTTTGATACATGATAGCCGCCCGAAACGGGAAGGTCGCGACACCGGTGTGACAATACCAACAAAAATCACCCTTGCGCTTCAGTGTTTCCTGCATGGTTAACTTGATTACATCCTGACTGGCCCGAAACGTTACATGATCGCATCCAAGTCCGCGAACCGTTCTCTCAACATTTTCGACGTGAATAGGGCGTCGGAAATTAGAGTCAAAAGTCGCCAACAGAACCTTCAATCCATATTTGCGGACCAGGACATACGCCGTCCAGGCACTGTCCTTTCCACCGGAGAAGGGGACAATTGCGTCATACTGAAACTTGCCGCGGAAGTCAGCCAAATGAAGCTGAAAATCTTTCTCGCGTTCCGACCAGTCGATTTCTTTGTCACGAACAGCGGCCGAGCGACATATGTTGCAAACACCGTCCGCGTCGAATGTCATTGTCTCATTCGTTTCCGGCATCAAACATTTTGTGCATTTCTGTAATTCAGAAAACGGAACACCAGATTCGAGGATGCGTCGACGTATAACACCCGGGACTTCAAATTGCTCGGCAGAGGTGCGGCGCGTCATAAAGAATTTCCTCCAGTTTTCAGATCAACACCATCGGGCGTTTCGGGAATGTTGCTTGATGCCAAAACATGCTGGATCAGATCTTCAGACAAGAATTCCAGCTCTTCGTTCGTCGGCGCCTGCTGGCGTTTGTGAATCTTGAGCGGGGCAAGATCCATGCTGAACTCGGTCAATCGTTTCAGGAAGACCGCACCGGCGTTCTGATAGGCTTTCGCCTCGGACGGGTCGATATCCGCGAGCAACTCGGCGATTGTCTTTTCACCCTGAAACTTGGACAGAATAGTAACATTCGGCAGCATCGAAATTGGTGCTTTATCCCAGAAGAACAAGGCACGCTTTCCAAGGGCAGCCGCCTCAAAACCAGCGGAACTGGAAATCGTACAGATCAAGTCAGAGGACCGGATAATTTCCAAACTGTTACACAACGGATGCATCAGCACGACATTGGGAACCTGTCGGAGACGGCGATAAAAGCCGTTTGGCCGACGCCCGATCTGCCAGATATGCTCCTTGACCACAAGGATAGCATTTGCCGGCAGTTGCAGCGAAAGCTCGATGATTGTCGCGGCCTGATCGGCATGTTCCGGCGACAATACAAGCGTGGACGCTTCCGGTTCCTGCTGCAGAGGAAAGTATACCAGCTTTTGACCGGGGCGTTTCGGCAACTCAGAGACGGAATACGTGTCCACCTGTTTCCAATGTTCACGTGCGCGCCAGTAAAACGCCACCTTTGACCACCATTTGTAGCCCACTTTCGAAAAGGAATACCCGCGAAGCAGCCCATAATAGTGCCGAGCAACCACCGACATGGTCATCTTCAAAGCGTAGGTAAAGTCCCGGGATTTTTTGACTTCACTCATGGCGGCAGGATTGGTTGAAAGCCCTGTCGGCTTCAGGCCCGCCGTTATATCTGCAATCTCGTCATCGCTCAGAACGGGTGCCGGCTGAGACAGGTAACGGGCCAGTTCGCTGTTCCCCTCAAACTCGTCATCAGCCCAGAACATCAAATCGCCAAAGCGTGCGGGACAGAGCGTTTTGAATGGAATGCTCTTTTCTCTACAGAGCAGCGCAAATGGCTTTCCAGCCAAACCACCCCCTGAGTAATAACTGACTACGACCCGCGGCGGGTAGGTGTTGAACAAATCCTCAGTATATTCAAACTGTGTCACCGCAGCGGAAAGAGCCGTACCGTAAGATGCGTTCTCTGATATGCTGGACTCCGGATGACCATGACCAAGTGTGAGATAGCCTCGGCCAAGATGTCGATCCGCAAGGGTGAATGCTCTGTTGATTTTGATATCAAAACGGTCCTCGATCGCACAGGCCGCATCCACCACCCCTTTGTCCATACCATCGGCATTCGCGCCGTCGACAACGTCATTATACGGGTTCCGGCGCACCACAATTTCCACGGACTGGGATCCGGAAAATTTCTTTTCGTAATAGGTCCGATCCTGGTCGGTGTTTACAATCAGCAAACCAGGCAGGCCGGATATCTCACATAAATGCTCAAGCATTCCAGGCCAGAGCCAGCGTGTATATGTGTTGGCCAGAACCCATATATATTCGCGTCCGGAACTGTTAACTGGCATGTTTGTTTTTTTCGTCATGCTTTGATCGTCTGCACTTCACCCGAAGCGTCTCGATATTCCAGATGCACTTTGTCCGCAGTGCGCTGCCAATACTCTTCTTCGACATATCGGTTCACATCGACAAGCCCCGGATTGTCGTAAACCACCTGAACAAGCTCACTCAACGAAACCGGTTGTTGGTCGGGACACGCGTCGATCAGAGCGTTCATCATCTTGAGGTCATCCGGATAATCCAATGTCAGACGCACTGTTTCATGAACATGATCATCACTTATCGGGTCTAGCTCGCGAACGGTACAAATCCCGCTCTTGGTGAAGAAATAAATGAAACCTGTATCGTTCCGGGCTGTCTGGTATTGGGCCAGTACCTTTTCCATTGCAGCCCGCGTAAAACTCTTCACAGCGACACCAAGCGGCAGACCATTTACGATCGCGATATCGAGATGCTGATCTGCTATTACGGCATCCATCGTTGCGTTCATATATTCAGTTGCGCTAAACGGATCATCGCCATCAATCTGCACCACTGCATCAAATGAAAAATGCGCCATTGCGTCGCCAAAGCGCCGAATAATGTCATCCGTATGCCCGCGAAACACCGAATAACCCGCCGCGGTCACATGGTTGACCAAGGGATCATCAGCGGCAGCCCCGGTTGTACAGACAACAATATCAGCTTTGTCCTTGATATGGTCGCATGCCTCGGCACGCAGAAGAATCTGATCAATGACGCAACCATTGCCCAGCTTCATTAAAGCCTTTCCCGGCAGGCGCTCGGAGCTGAGACGAACGGGAATCAGCGCCCCGATCCTCATGCGAAATACTCAATCGTCTTACGAAGCGCTTCGACTTTGTCCTCAGCCTCTTCTGTACTTCCGTAATTATTCACAAACTGCATTATCTTTGGCTGGACCGCTTCCGCATTTGGACATGTTCCGGCCTCGGGAAATGACAACCCGTCATAGAGAGGCGGGCAGCGCTTTTTCCACGTACCAGAAGTCATAATGGTCTCGTGATATAACAGGGCCCAGGCCGCATAAATCCCGTCGCCACCAAACTCCGTATATTTCATTCTGAAATCTTGCCAGGATACATCATCGCGTTCGTAACGCAGGGCGATCGTCCAATAAGAATTGTGGTAGTTCGCCGGGATTTTCTGCGGGATCAAGTAATCGCAACGCTCCTCGATGAGATCGAGATACATGCGGGAAATGCGATGGCGGAGGTCAAGGAACCATTCAAGACGTTCGGTCTGCGCAAGGCCAAGGGCAGCGGCCACTTCGGGCATGCGATAGTTATACCCGAAAGCGTCGTGGCGTTTGTAGGTCGGGTCCTGAAAGATATCCTTATTGTTTCTGATCCGGCCATCTTTTGCTTTGAGGGCCGCATATCCCAAACTGCCGAATTTCCGCATTTTATTCGCGTATTCTTCGTTATCCGTGACGACAATACCCCCATCCCCAGTCGTGATGTGTTTGGAGTTCTCCGTCGAATAACTCGTGATATCAGCCATTTCCGCAATCTTTCGACCCTCGCATGTCGATCCGAAAGCTTCAGCGGCGTCATTTATAACAGGAATATTGTATTTTTTACTGATCGTTTGAATAGATGTGAGATCGCAAGACAATCCGTAAAGACTGATTGGCATGATGGCCTTTGTCCTGGATGTGATTTTTCGCTCCACATCCGCCGGGTCGATATTGAACGTATCCGGATCAATATCGGCAAAGACCGGTACTGCGTTCTGTGCCAGGATGACATCCAGGTTCGAAATCACAGTCAATGGCGCGGTAATCACCTCATCTCCGTAATTGACGCCAACCGCGTCAAGCGCCGCATGAAGGGTTGAAGTACCGGAGTTGAAGGTCACAGCAAATTTGGCACCAACTTTCTCGGCAAAAGCCTTTTCAAAACGATTGTTCATACTGCCTGAAGTGCCGGACCCAAAACCGGAGTCCAGCACTTCCTGAATGTATTTGAACTCCCGATCACCAAACCGCCAGGTATTCTTCACAAGGGATCTCCCGCTTTGTTTTCTTCGCCAAATCTCGGCTTAAGCTCATGTTTTAAACATCCCAGATGGATGTGATCGACAAATTCGTCTTCAACCCGGTCCTGCTCACGGAACACGCCCTCGACCCTGAAACCCAGCTTCTCAAAGGTTTTGACCATTGCCGGATTACTCGCCATGGCACCAGCTGTCAGCCGTCGAATTCCAACCTCATCGACCAAATGTCGAGACAGGCAATCCAGGGCATCCGTCGCAAGACCGCGCCCCCACTCTGCTTTTTCACCAATCATGATTCCAAGATCACATGTTCCGGCATAGCGATTTACAGGCCCGGCCTTGACGGTCCCGATGAACCGCCCCCCATCCAACTTAATCAGAGCATAAAAATACACATCCGGTGATGCGATCAGTGAATGACAGTATTTTGCGATCTCGATTTCGGTAACATCGCCAGCAAGATACCGTGGCAGGTTGAGCGTCAGGAGGACATCACGGTCGCGGAGCCAGGACATATATCTCGGATCGCGAAGATGAACCTCGGTAAATGGGACCAGTTTCACAGAATTCCCGCAAAGTCGGGATTCAATTCGATCCTTGTCCTTCACGATGCCGTCCAGCCGCCATCAACCGGCAGTACAACGCCTGTTATATAGGCCGCCGCGTCAGAAACCAGAAAGGCAGCGGCTCCTGAAATATCCTCACTGGTTGCCATGCGTCCGAGATGGGTCTGGTCACTGTATCTCTTGACGAAGGATTCCGGTTGGCCCGCCTCCACTCCGCCGGGTGCCAATACGTTTGCCCTGACACCTTTCGGACCATATTTGGCCGCCACATAACGGGTGTGATTGATGATGCCCGCCTTGATGGCTGTATAAGCCGGCGGCGTGTTCATCGCTGTTCCTTGGTAGACGGAAAATTGTGGCGCAACCATACCGTATATGGATGCAATGTTGAGGATTGTGCCGCCGGACGCATTATCCGCGAGCACTGACGCGGCGGATTCCGTCAGCAGACATGTCGCCGTCATCTGCATCGAGACATTACTGTTCCAGGTTTCCGCATCGTTTTCAGAGGCCGCGATACCCCAGTCATCGGTCCGTGGATAGGCGGCGTTAACCCAGATGTCGAACGGCCCGAGTTCACTCTTGATTTGCTGCGGAATATGTTCGGCCATTGCCGGGTCAGAAACATCAACGACCCTGAATTTCGGTTGATCACCTTCAATGGCGATGTCAGCGCCGGGCGCGACAACGTCGAGACCCATTACATCGGCACCGCATTCCAGCAAGGTCTGAACAACCCCACTGCCAATACTCCCGAAAGCGCCGGTCACAACGGCGCTCCGTCCTGTTAACTCAAACTGTTTCAAGAGAAGATATCGAGGCTCTTCGGCAGGTTAACAGCCTTGAGATCATGTTTTCCCACGGCTACCGCACTCGGATAGAACCCGAGTTTTCAGATATAAGACTTTATAATCGTATAATGTCAAGATAAATAAAGAAGGTGCTGGTGTGACGCATCAATTCTGACGTCCATTCTGGCGCGACAGGTTTGTCGCATCGGCGGATCCAATGTCCGATCAACCTTTTGAGATTAATTGAATATTCTCACTAATCCCGCGTATGGTCTGTATACCGTTCCCAGGCTTGTTTGTACCATTGGCTATCGATCAACAAGTCGTCATGGGACCCCTGCGCTTCAACCCGCCCCTTATTCAGAACGATGATCCGGTCAGCATTTTTGATCGTCGAGAGGCGGTGCGCGGCTACAATGATCGTCTTATTTGTGGTCTCGCGAAGCTGCTTGACCGCCGTTTTGAACTCTTGCTCGGAATCTATATCAAGATTGCTGGTTGGCTCATCCATAACGAGGATGTCTGCATCCTGCAGGAAAGCACGGGCCAGATCCAGCCTTTGACGTTGCCCACCAGACAGTCGCCCGCCTTTCTCGCCAATGCGTGTGTCATATCCATCCGGCAGGTTGGACACGAAGTCATGGGCGTCGGCCTGCTTGGCGGCGATAGCAATTTCTTCATCTGATGCAGACGCGTTTCCGTAGCGGATATGTTCTTTGATGGAAACGTCGAAGATGTAGGGCTGCTGTGTAACATAGGCAATGCGGGAACGCAGAGACTTCAGTGTGAACGTCTCAATTGGTGCCCCATCGATGATGATTTTGCCGGTTTGCGGCCGCCGCAAAGCAGGCAACAGATCGATAAGCGTCGATTTGCCGGAACCGCTTGGCCCCACAAGACCGACCAGCGTGCCGCATTTAACAGTCACGTTGACGTCGTGAAGCGCTTTCTCATTCTGTTCATCATAGGCGTAGCTGACCTCCCGAAACTCAATTGACTGCTGGATTGACGTGAGCTCGGTGCTACCCGTATCCAGTTCACGCGACTGACCAAGCCCTTCCAGTCTCTGCTGCAAGGCCGTTAGACTGCCATGCGCATTCAGCGTTTTTTGGAACGTCTGCATGATCTGCTTCACGGTGGGCATAAAGCGAATCGCAATGACCAGAAAAATGCTGAGCGCCGCGATTTCGATACTTAAATAGGTGTACCCGACATACATAAGGGCCAGAAAAATCGCGACAATAATGGGTTCTAGGATAAGTTCTGAGGCGGCCATATAGCGTCTCATCGCAATCGATGACACAAGCAAACTCGTTGACTCCCTATCCATCTCCTTGACTTCACGTTGCTCAGATTGCGAAAGGCGGATCAACCGGATCGAGGAGACACGGTCGACAATGAAGGACCCCATCGATTCATTTGCAGATCGGACCTGATGACCGGATTTAGTGCTGCGTTTAAGGACATTCCGCAAGGCCAAACCCGAACAACAAAGCACGACGATTGTCAGTAACGTCTCGACGCCAGCGACCAGTGCGACAACAGCTGCATAGACAAGCGCCATGATCACATAACCGATTCCGTCGATGGGATGAAAAAGCCCTGCGGCAGCGGTCTTCAATTCGGTCGTCAAACCGTTCACGATGGAACCAGAGTGATTCGATGTCTGATACTGCAAGTCCGCATCTAAATACGCCTTAAAGATTCGCTTACGCGCGATATGCAGGATACCTTCTTGAATCTTGGCGCGGGCCAGCAAACGAAAATAGGTAACAATCTGCCTTAACAATACGCAAACAAACACAGTGGCGAACAGAACCGGCAGGTTCATGGGCAAGCCAATGGCGTTCAGCACCTCGGATACCGTCCGGGTTAATTCCGAAGCATTGGTGATATTGCCTTCGGCGTCCTGCCTCTCCATCACTTCGAAAACAGGCAAGATCATCGATATGCCCAAACCTTCGAAAGCAACGGCCAGAAATTGCATAAACAGAAGGAGTCCGGCCATCGCAGGCGTCAATCCAACATCTTTCGCTACACTCAAATAATATTTGATGTTGTGCACGTCGAACGGCTCCCTACGTTAAAGCCAACGGCTCACCAACCAGCGTGTCGAGCTGGTCTACTGTTCGACCGAGCTCTAAACAACGATCTCGCGCTATTGCCAATAGTCGACGGCGTTGGTCAACAAAACCATCATTCGTTTTTGCGTGATCCGTCAGCTCCCGCGGGTCTGCGGACAAATCATAGAATTCAGACTCCTTAAGAGTCTCGTCGTTCAACGCATAGATCCCTTTGTGGCCATTCGTCCGAACACTCAGGAAAACAGACTTGTTCTCAATGTCACATACGCCATTGCCGGTGTTTTCGTTTATCACATACCCCGGGCCCTGATCTTCCGAAAGCAGAGATCGCCCTTTGAAGGATGGCGGTATGTCCAAACCAGCCAGATCCAGAAGGGTTGGGCCAAGATCCAAGTGGCTGCTCATCTGTTGTGAAACCTTTGCCTCTCCCGCACCTTTTACAATGCAGGGAACACGCAAAAACTCGTCATAGAACATTCTGGACATATCGGAGGACTTCACGCGAGATCGTTTCAGGTTTCCGGTTCTGAAACCATGATCGCCGGTCACGATAATTTTTGTATCCTTCAGGTCGGCTGATTGAGATAGCCTTTCCAAAACATCGCCAATTTTTGCATCAACAATGGACAGCATCGTGTCGTATAGAAAAGCGCCCGTTGCCTTGTCCCGATGTCGGTAGGTGTGCGGCAGATGTTTCGATAAATCGAGCACCCGTTGTGCCGTCAAATCAGACAGCAAAAACTTGGACTCGTGAAGATCAAACAGATGAAGGGACCCAAAAAAAGGCCTCCCAGAATCACGTTTGTCCAACCATCCAAAAAATCGTTTGATTACCATATCAGCGAGATACGCGCGACGTTTACTGAGCAAGGTGATCCGGCTGTTTGCAACCCGGTACAGGTTCGCCTGCGCCTTTTGCATTGCGAGTTCGAACTTGCTCGGTCCAGAGCTTCCCAGAAAATACTGAAACTCCTGATCGAGGGTAAGCAGCTTTTCAACAGTTTCGTCAGGCTGCTTCGCCAAGAGCTGCAATTCGCCTTCAATTTGCTTGCGGAGCTTATGTCGGTTTCTGCCTCGGAAAGGAACGTTCTGGCGATCGAGCCTCTCTACATGTGCCAATGTCTCTTTAAGTAGCGCCCTGTACCGATCGACGATTTTCCCCAGTAAATCGGTATCTCTCGTCTGCTCCCATTCTGTCGCAAGCTCTCGCAATTCAACTTTGAAGATCTGACGGAACCACTGATTGAGATCTATCAGATCTTCTGCATAGTCGAACCCCCTTCCATACCCAAAATATGTGCAACAAGGGTGTCCCGTGATGAAACTCGCGGTACTGTATCCCTGCGTCTGAAAAATCTCGGAGACTGTGTCTGGACGCCCCCAAACCCCGTCATTATATCCGCCGAAGTCCAGTGGCAGGGTAGAGGTGAAGATTGACGGAAAAGCAACCTGGGTCACGCTTCCATTTGTGAAATAGTTCTTGGCGTATTGGTTGGACTCAGCCAGACGGGATAGATTTGGCGAAACCGGACGCGGGTATCCTGATATCTCAAGATGGTCAGCCCGAAGTGCGTCCACAATTATCAGAAGAACATTAGGTTTCACTTTTCAATCCGTCTTAGTGTTTCAGAACCTATTCGCGGATTGAACCGGTTCAATGCGCTGCGTGTTCCCGGCAACACATATCAATTGGCCGCTATTTCGCATTTTGCTTTTTCACGCCTCGCACGCTGCAGTTCGCCTTTTAAAAAAACAGGAAAAGCTGGCCGCAATGTTCTGCGGGAATAAACAGTTTTTGTTTCAATAATACGTAATAAACACAAACCACAAATACAGACAAGATCGCCGGATTTAAAAATCAGGCGAATCGCCAGCAACATCCTTAGCGGTACCAGTAAGGTAAAACAGGTTCACTTGGGAGGCGTATTCCGTTCTGGCATAAGAGACAGACCACGCTCGGAAATTGCCCGGAACCAGGTTCCGGAGATCAGCGATGTCACAATTGCAGACAAGACAAGCGCGACATACAGGCGTTCATCAATGATCCCGAACTGATAGGAAACACTCGCAAGTACGATCCCCGGTCCACCCCTTGTGTTCATCGCCATCGAAAAATTAAAACTGGTCAGGGCATTGAACCGCGCGAGCCGCATTGCGGCAAATACACAAACCATTTCAATCGCACTTGAAAACAACAAGAACCCGAAGAACAAAGCGGGGTCGAAAGAGTGAACCAGATCGATCTGATATCCGACAATCGCAAAATAGATTGGCACAAAGAATCCGAGTGAAAACGCCGATATCTGACGTTTTTCCTTGTCCAGCCGATCATCCCCCAAAAGGCCAATTCCAACACCAGCGACCAGAGCGCCAAAAATCAGATTAACATTCAGGACAGAGGCCAGAGCGACCAGAAGGAAACACCAGGCAAGAATGAAACCCAGCTTTGAAGACAACAAAAGGCGGCTGATCGAGACCTTGGACGCAGCTTTGTATCCAATTGGTGTCAGGGCAATCCCGAACGCACAAAAGAACAATGTCACGGTAACCGCAGTTATGCCCTCTATTGCAAGGTCTTCACTTTTCGTACTTGTGGCGGTCAATCCGAGGGCCACTGCAACACCACTCCACAAAACAACGTCCTGGAGTGTCGAAGAAACAAGCACGATCCGCGCAAAACGCGTCTTCATCAAATTCAAATCGAGAAAGATTTTGGAAATTACCGGGATTGATGTGACTGCAACAGCAATGCAGAAAATTATGGTAATCTTCAGCTCCGTTCCGGATGGTCCCATATACTGTTCCAGATTGAAGAACGGCGAGACCAGTAACGCACATGTCATAGGGATGAAGGTCGAGGCAACAAACAATAGTCCGATAATCCTGGATTCCGACCCGACGCTATGTCCGCTGATACGAAACCCTGAAACAATCATTAGAAGAATAAGGCCCAGCCAATAAACAGCATGAACCAACGCGGCTCCCGATTGCTCCGTATTGTCGGAGAGATCCAGAAACTCAATTCCAAATAATCCCAGGACAGAGGGACCCAGAACAATCCCGGCGCAAATTTCACCAATCACACGCGGCAATCTAAAATGTTCAAAAAGATACCCGAATACATGTGCCAGCGTGAGCAAGGTCACGATGACAAAAACAAAACCACTAATGTCGAAACTATCTTGCACAGGCAGGCTTCTTTAATTCAGCAAAACGGGAAAACCAGTTAACAAACAACATATAATCATGTTGACCCGACAGACTCTCAACGTTCAGATAAGGATGAGCTGATCGTACCGATTAATTCTGCGTATCGTTGGATATAGAAATATAAAGCGGAGGCCAAGCCCGCAATTTTTACAGACATGAATGATATATGCGCAACAAGGATTGAGAGACTGCTTCAATCAAAAACGAAAACGGCGATAACAATTTTGCCGGGCGAAACACAGGCCGGGATTCAACATGACCCTCTCGCTTGATATTGTTCTTGCCTCTCTGGATGCAGGTGGGGCCGAACGGGTTGCTCTGAATCTGCTAAGAGGTATCGATCGAGACACGATTAAAGCTCGCCTCGTCCTTTTGAACCGAAGCGGCCCTCTGGAAGAGCTGATCCCAGAAGGATGCGATTGTATCAATCTTGGAAA
This sequence comes from Alphaproteobacteria bacterium, assembly GCA_963691885.1. Classification (GTDB taxonomy): domain Bacteria; phylum Pseudomonadota; class Alphaproteobacteria; order UBA8366; family Aestuariispiraceae. The sequence continues at coordinate 2,025,981 of OY829843.1, read as the reverse complement.
GGCACGTCTTAGATCGGCTGGCCCCGCGCTCTACCATACCCTCCGAAGACAGCGGGCCGACCTGGTTTTCTCCACAATAGGTTACCTAAACTTGGCGATCCTTGCCATGAAACCGATGCTCTCCGGCAAGGTTGTCGTCAGGGAAGCCAATCTACCATCAATAAGCCTGCCAATGGCCCCTTATCCTGGGATAATGAAGAGCGGATATAGATATTTATATCCTCACTCAGATCACGTCATCGCGACGTCGGAACGGATGAAAACAGAATTGACGGAAAATTTTTCTGTTCAGGAAAATCGCATTTCTGTAATGCCAAACCCGGTAGACACAACGGCTATTCGATCGTCGTTTTCGTCACAACCTGCTTCTAACGATGGAACCGGCATCCGATTTGTAGCGGCTGGACGCCTCGTTCCGCAGAAGGGTTTTGACAGATTGATCAGCGCGTTCAAAGCCTGCTCGACATCGCACCGGTTGACGATCTGGGGTGAAGGGCCTGAACGCGACACACTTCAGAACCTTATTGAAAACAGTCCAAGATCGGGTCAGATCACACTCGGCGGTTTTACTCCAAGCCTTGCCTCAAAACTGACAGATGCAGATGTATTCCTCCTGCCCTCACGTTGGGAGGGAATGCCAAATGCAGTTTTGGAAGCCCTTACTTGCGGGATACCTGTCATCGCGACCGCGGAAAGTGGCGGCATTGCGGAACTTGCCAAACTGGCGCCGCCGGGCGAAATCACAGTGTGTGATACATGGGCGGACTTTACGAATGCAATGCTGGCAACCAAACAGGGTAGAGAGACACACGGACATAACCTGCTTCCCAAGAGGTTTGAGTTAGATTCAGTCGCAAAACAGTTTTCCGATTTACTCCAAAGTGTTGCATCTGCCCCCTGAATGGACATATTCACTAACAATATTCTAATTTAGAGAAATTTTTAGCCTGCTACGCGTTCGAAGCGCGCGGTTGGTTGTTTCAGGAGTGGTTCGTGTCGCAAGCCAAGAAAAAGATCACTTCGGTGACCCCTGCAAAACGCAAGACCCGCAAGAAGCTGAAACTGCTTATCTTCATCGTTGCCTATAACGCACAAAAAACCATCCGCAGCGTGCTGACCCGCATCCCAGCGACACTGGTTGACGATTATGATGTGGAAGTTCTGATCATCGATGATGCATCACAGGACGAGACATTTGCCGAAGGCCGTCGGGCGGGCGCAGAGGAAGATCTACAGTTCCCGGTAACCGTGCTCTTCAACCCTGTAAATCAGGGATACGGTGGTAATCAGAAAATTGGATTTCACTACGCAATTCAGAAGGGTTTTGACATTGTCGCTCTGGTTCACGGAGATGGTCAGTATGCGCCGGAATGCCTGCCGGAGCTCTTGACGCCCCTGCGAGAAGACAAGGCAGATGCGGTTTTTGGATCGCGTATGATCAGTAGAGGGGGGGCGCTGTCCGGTGGCATGCCGCTCTATAAATTTGTCGGCAACAAAATTCTGACATCGATGCAGAACCGTCTGCTGCGGAGCAATCTGTCAGAGTTTCATTCAGGCTACAGGCTGTACAAGGTCCAGACCCTGGCAGATGTTCCTTTCGAACTGAACAGCAATGTCTTCCATTTCGATACGGATATCATCATTCAATTGATGATCGCCGGGAAGAGAATCGTCGAGCTTCCAATACCGACTTATTACGGTGACGAAATCTGTAATGTGGATGGCCTCCGCTACGCCTGGGACGTTACCAAGTCGACATTCAAGGCGCGCCTGCAGGAATATGGCCTTCTCTACGAACGGAAATTTGACTGCGCTAACCAGGAAAGTGGCCACGACCACTATGCCCCCAAGCTCGATTTTCCGAGCCCCCATACTGAAGTTCTTGGTCGGATAAAGTCAAGAGAAAGGGTCCTGGATGTCGGGGGCGCCTCAGGCTACCTGGGCGAGCCGTTAAAGGAAAAAGGGTGTGCTGTCACGGGTATTGATCTGTTCACGCCCCGAAATCCAGACGTGTACGACCGCTTCATCCAACATGACCTGAATATACGACCGGTTCCTGTATCTTTTGACGCCTTCGATGTTGTTATTATGCTGGACGTCATTGAGCACCTCAACGACCCGGAATCCTTCGTCGAAGATCTCAGAATGAACCCGACTTTTACTCCGGATCGACGTCTGTATCTCAGCACTGGAAATGTTGGCTTTGGTATGGCGCGTCTGCTTCTGCTTTTTGGTCAATTTAACTACGGCAAGCGCGGCATTCTTGATCTTACCCATACACGGCTCTTCACATCCCGCACCATCGTGAAACTGTTCGAACAGGCCGGTTTTGAAGTCACTGAGCTAAAAGGAATTCCAGCGCCATTTCCCCTCGCGCTCGGGGAAAAATCTATGATCGGTCGTGCTATGCTGAAGTTCAACCAATTGATGATCAGACTCTGGCCAGGGTTTTTCGCTTACCAGATTTTCCTGGAGATCCGGAACAGGCCCACTTTGGCAACCCTTCTGGAAAACTCTGTCAAAAGCTCGGAAGATCGTGCAAAAAACGTCGCCTAGACTGATTTAGCGGCTCTTAAACGGGCGATCGGAAACGTCAACAAAACGGCAAAGCATACTTGCCACCAGACAGACCAGATTGAGAAGTTTGCCAGCGAACTGATCCAGAAAGCAGCACACATTGCCAGTGCCGAGATAGAGCCACTTTGCCTGGAAATAATCGCCCTAAATAAATACCGCGTCAGCAACAGCATCGACGCAATCATGAGCGAGAACCCCAAAAGCCCGGTTTCTGCCGCAATCTCCAGGACCCAATTATGCGGGTGCGAGGGAATATATTCCTGATTTAACTCCAGGATTATCTCATCAGCGCCCCGGAACATATTGACCGTGTTCGGCCCGACGCCCAAAAGCAGATTTTGATCGATGACCTGTAATGTGAATCCCCAGATGATCTGCCGATGCCAGTCGGGGAAGGGCAAGTTTGGGACAGCATCGTTTGCAACGGGCGGCGTCGGTAAGGCCGACAAGAACCAGACGACCAGGCCGAAGAGAGCCAGGACCAAAGTAAGTCCGATAAACCAGGCAAAAAATCGATTTGGTCGAATTGAGCGGATGCAATATGCGAGGCAGACCATGAAGGCACTTCCAAGAAGTCCCACCAACGCCGCACGGCTGATGTCGATATAACGCCCGCCGCCGATAATCGCCATAATACCAAGAGGAATACAGGCGAGGCCGACCCAACGCCATCTGCCCCCAAGGACGTATCCACCCCAAACAAGGATCGGGATCAGGCAAATGATCACCGATCCAAATGGTTTGAAAAACTGGGACGGGCGGCCGGGCTCACTGCGTATCAGTTCAACAAGCGCAAACGGCGCCTCCGAGACGTAGAAAATAAAACTGATGTAGCCAAATGCCAGAACAGACGCCCCAAGCAAGACCTTCAGTGCTGTGTTCAATGAAGCAGGGTTTCGGATGAGAAAGACCGCAAACAACATGGTCAAAAATACAATCCCGCCGGTTCGTATGACCGCGAAAGAGGCCTTGAGCGGAAATGTTGAAAGACTAGCGCTCAACAACCAGAGACCAAACATGATGATGAAGGCAACAACGACGTCCTTGGGCAGGAAATCAAGTAGCCCGTTCCTCACATCAACAGATCGCACAGCGGTCCAAAGGCATAGCAGGCAAGCAACACCCAAAAAGGGAACGCTTGTCGCTTTCCCAAAGATAATAATAGGGACACTCAACCCAATGCAGATCGCAATGAGCCGGTCTGTCCTCACATATTCACCGAGCACGGATTGGAAGGTAGAAATAACAGCACCATGCCTAAAAAATTGATAAAAAAAGAGTCTGGATGCTTTAAAACCGTATCTCGGGTGTGAAATCAACCCCGTATCCAGAAGTCCCGACGCAATTCCGGGTCGCAGGGTCAGTGTAGACGGGGCTGCTCGGACCTACAAATTCGGTTCAGGGTGATATCGCACCGATCGCGACTCCCTTTAGAGAAGCCGAAATCCGGTCGGTTACGTCCAGTTTCTGGAAACAACGGCGGACAAATGTGTCCACGGTATGTTCGGAAATGCCCAGAATGTCCGCGATAACAGAGTTGCTTTTGCCCCGCGCAATCCAGGTCAGGACCTCTCTTTCGCGGTTGGTGAGTTGCGGATCATCTGTCTGAATCTCGCCGTTCAGCTCCATAAACCTGTTGTTGAGGCTGTAGCAGGCATACTGGATGGAAATAACATCGGCATGTACCAATTCGAGGTCGCCCATGGTCGACCCGATGCCAAAATAGGCAGTTGTCCCATTCGGGCCAAAGATCGGCACGGCGAGGCCATCAACCAGTCCGTGTTCTTTCATATCCTGTAGAAATGCTGTCTGTACTTTGGATAGTTTTGTCAGTTTTGGAATGTCGAACCAGCGAAACGGTTCCGATGTCTTCGTTGCCCGTTCGATGATCGGATCAATTTCCAGATAGCCCTGATCTTTGTAACGCGCCACCCAGCGGTTTGGAAAACACTGATAGACCAGCCCTTGATCAAGCTTCAGCCGACGCAAGCGCTCTGTTATAACGTGATAACTTATGATATCGGCCGAATAATGATGCACATAGGCAAGCAACCTGCTGAACAGCAGGTCCTGCTCATTAATGTGCAAGACGTCCTCAATGAACTGACTAAGCAGCATCTTATCCCCAAAACATCCCCTAATCCGATATTAGACCAATATTTGCCGCGAATGCTAACTTAAACAGGGGCCGGCCGGACATTGAGGGGCGAATAAATGAGGAGACAAAATGGAAACCTATTGCGAATTTGCCAAAAGTTCTGCCGGACACCTCGTCGGAGGGCGCCTCAAATTGGACCTGACAGCGTTCGAGACCTGGGACGCATATGCCGAAGCCGTCGGACAAGTCGTCAATGCGGCGATCGAGGCCCCCCTCGTCCCAGATCCGGTAACCGCCCTGCGCAAAGCATCGACTGGCGAGACTGTTGTGCTGGCCGCCGCAATGCATGCAGCAGGATTTCCCTGGATCGCCGACCAAATTCTGAGTGACCCAGAGGGTCGAGGCGGCGTCTTTTTCTCAAGAATCGGCAAAACCGATGCGATCAACAAGGCTGCCGTTTTGTGTTGCCTGACCCGTCAGGACAGCATCTAACGCCCTCAGACTGGGTGCAAAATTAGCAAAATGTTGGATAGAACTTTGGCCTGTTCTATAACACATCGATCAATACCGTCCGCAACCCACCGGCAGAATGCTTCTGCCCCTAAATCTCAGGGATACCCTATGAACACAATCGAAACGGATCTTCCCGAGGTTCTGGTCTTTGAACCACGCGTTTTTGGCGACAGCCGCGGTTTCTTCAAGGAACTCTGGAACAGAGACCGGTACCAACAGGCAGGTCTTACGCAGTCTTTTCTTCAGGACAACATGTCCCGTTCCGCAAAAGGCACCCTACGCGGCCTGCACTTTCAACACCCGACCATGCAAGGAAAGCTGGTCAGCGCCATTCGAGGCAGCATTTTTGATGTCGCGGTCGATATTCGTCGTGACAGTCCACATTTCGGGAAATGGGTAGGCGTTGAATTAAGCGAAGAAAACAACCGGCAGATTTGGGTGCCGCGGGGCTTTGCACACGGCTTTCTGGTCCTCAGTGACTCTGCCGACGTGCTCTACAAAGTAGACAACACCTATCGACCGGACGAGGAATACTCGCTGGCTTTTGACGATCCGGATGTCAGGATCGACTGGCCCATCGAACCAATCCATTTGAGTGCCAAGGACAAGGACGGCACCCGTTTGAAAGATCTAACAAACCTGCCGCATATCGGTGACGTCCTATGACTGTCTTGATCCTGGGACGGAATGGTCAGGTCGGGCGCTGCCTTGAAGGGCTGATGCAGGACCGCGAAGATGCGGTTTTCGTGGATCGTACCCGTATAGATTTAGGGCGCCCGGAGGAAATTGTTCCAGTCCTTGATCGGGTTAACCCAAGAATTGTGGTTAACGCCGCCGCGTTCACCGCGGTGGATCTCGCAGAAACAGAAACAGAACTAGCCAATCAGGTGAACGGACATTCCGTCGGCATCATCGCCGATTGGTGCGCCCGCAACAGCGCGTTTTTGATACACTACTCAACCGACTACGTGTTTCCGGGTGACGATCCATCTCCCCTTGGCGAAGAGGCGACCACGAGTCCGGTCAATGCGTACGGGGCTAGTAAACTGATGGGTGAAACCCTTATCCGGCAATCAGGATGCGATCACCTGATCCTGAGGACGTCCTGGGTTTACGCGGCACATGGCAAGAATTTTATGCTGACGATGTTGCGTCTGGGCGCGGAAAGGACTGACCTGAAGATTGTCTCTGACCAGCACGGTGCACCAACATCCGCACACTGGATCGCCGAGGCAAGTCTCAAACTGCTGGAACGGCTCCAACAAGATGGTTTCAGTGGTATTCAGGACGTGGTGCATTTCGTAAATGCTGGCGAAACCACCTGGCACGGGTTTGCGGAGGCGATCTTTGAAGAGGCACGCGAACGGCAGATTCCCCTTACCGTCACATCCGTTGAACCGATTGCAACCAAGGACTTCCCGACCCCTGCGACACGGCCACATTCATCACGCTTGTCGACAACCCGCCTGACGGAAAATTGGGGAATACAGCCGCCGGACTGGCGGGACGCCCTGAAGGAGGTTTTTTCGCGACTGTAAGTCGGTCCCATCCGGTTCTCCTAGAGCTTTTCGCAGAGACAGAAGGCCGAAACCCCCGCCAGTCGATTATGACGGAAGACGGTTTTGCGTTCTGCATCCAGTAAAGCAATCAGCGCTTTGTTGATCCAGGGGCTTGCAGGCCGCAATTGACTGGCTGGTGGCCGCGGCAATGTCCAATTTCGAAGACGCTCCAGCGCCCTGACGAAAAGGACAAGCGGAAAGATACTGCCATAGAAATATGAAGACCGGATGACGCGTAAACCACTCTTGCGCGCGACCCCCTCAATTTCCGTCAAACGATACCGACGATGATGCTCCAGAAAAACGTCGTGCCCGGACCAAAGGAACTGGAAAGCCGGCACGGAAATCAGGATTTTTCCATTTGATGCGAGGGGCGCCGCATAGGTCTGTAAGAGATCAACATCATCCTCAACATGCTCCAAAACATCGATCATCAGGATCAGATCTGCCTTAATTCCATCTGGCAAACGACGGGTGAATTCCAGATCCGAACCATTATGCGAGGTTTTGTTTTCATGTGCATATGCAGGATCTACGCAGATTGCCCGTTCGGCATGGCCTGAATCCAGAAACAATTTCGAGAAAACACCGGAACCAGCGCCGACATCTACCAGGGTCGAACAGGTCTCATGTTCAAGATAGTTGAGCAAGGCGCGCCCCTTGGCGACATAATACCAATGGTTCCGAACGCCCGGCCCAAGAATCTCTTCTTCTCTGACATCCAAATCCAAAAACCCTGTATAAATTGAAGTTTCATTCCGCGAAACCAGACATGAGCCATCTCACGCCTAGTAACGCAAAGCCGCCTCGATGGTGTGGGTCACGGTTTTTCCGTCATCCGAACAGGGAAGTTCCAGAAACTCGACACTCGCATAGTCCCGACCCTTCATATTGAGAGGGCCTTTGGTGTGCCCTATATACTTGTTTTCTATATTAAACAGGTAAAAGGTCTTGGCCTCACCAGTTACCAGAGCCGCCTCATAAAGGTCATCCATCGTACAGCCGGTAATGTTGCGACCATAAAGTTCGTCAACAATCGTGCCGGACAACCGAACGCGCCAATCAAATGGATCGGTTGAGATCTCAAATACTGAGATCAACCCCAACCATTCGGTAAAGTCGTAAAAGTCAAAATCCGCCCAACTTGGCAGGACCTTCCCCTTTTTCTGGGTATGCCAGACGTCAATCAGGGTGCTGAACGCGGGCAGGGCCCCGGCCTCCACATCAGCGTCAAAATACTGATAGGTCCAGCGGTCATACTGTTTCCAAAGGGCCATGCCAGCTACGCTAAATTCACCGAATTCCCCATTTGCCGCGCCTGGAACAGACAAGCAGCACCCTGCAACAGTTATTTCCTAATTATCGTTTAAAGTAAATTACTATGTTAAGAACTCTCCCGGTGAAACAGGTGATCTGGCAGGAATCAAGAGGAGACCGCGCCGGTTTCTGGGTATTCAGTCTGAAATTTTCCGACAACATCGATCAAATTCGCTTCCCATTCACTAAAGTCGCCATTGCGTGCCTGATACAGCTTTTTCGACCTATTTTTACTCTGCTCTGTTGTTAAGAGCCTTTTATCCCTGTGGACACTCACACCAGTGACGATTTCAGATTGGGCAATAATTTGATAAAAATCCTTGTCGAACGGGGTTCCACCCAGCTCATATAGCTCGCTGACGAAGTCCATTTGGATCTTGACCCTTTCACCCCGGCCAAATCCTGCATAGCGCTTATTTGTCAAGTAGGTCACGTGAATGGTTTCCCCTGTTTCCCCGCATTCCAGAAACTCATCGCAAGACAGCGCACCATTATCACCCCGATGAAAATAGGCGCCGCGATCTACATCAAGAAGAACCCATCGATCTTCTTCCGCCAGATAAACTTCGGTCATGGCATGCGAAGCAAAACTGCTGAATTGCGTAGAGAGATTTTTGAATTCCCACAAAATGGTCATCATGTCAAAGGCAGCGCAGCTGGTTGCAAAAGCATTTGCCGCTGTCAGGCATGTCACACCCACCTTCCCGGTCGGCGCCACATCAAAAACGTAATTCAGCATAAGGTTCCGCCGCTCTTCCATAGGAAGGGATGGATCATCTGGTTCATTAGGTTGGTTGTAGAACAAAAGGGAAAGTGACGCTGCGAGCGTGAAGACATCCCCGTCATGGACGACAAACTGGATCCCCGCATTCGCATCCGTGTTGAAACCGCGATATAGTCCGCCAAGCTCAATATCGATCAATCCCATTCCGGGTATTTCAGTCACACCGCCAGCGGCCATTAGAAAACGGAGGGGTTTTACATTCAGCCCCGGCGTGTTCTCGACCGTCTCCTGGGTCAAGCGCTTCAAAGCGGCAATATCCTTTTGGGAAACCCGGTAAGCCAGGAAGGGTCCATCAGGGACGAAGCACTCAACAAGCATCGCAGGTACCACCTGTTTGTTTGTTCCAATATTACGAATATGCCCTCAAATTGGCAGCGATTCTGGTCACAATGTCCATTCAATCGGCTCGACACGATGGCTTGTTCGAGTAAGCGCGGTCCTGCTCAATAGTTCTTGATCAGAATATTTCGATATTGTTTTGATGACTTCCAGATTCTGCTTGTTTACATTTCTCTTCGCGAAACACCGCAAGGCAAATGGAGCGATGTAACAACTATGTCGGACAACGCAAATTCCCCTGCCCCTGGCTGGTGGGCAACACCTGGAGAGGTTGATTTCTTGTCGATCGTTTCCGTTATTTTACTGTTGCTGGTCGTTCTTGGTGTCATCCATCTCTACGCCCGGTTTGACCGCTTTGCAGAGCACAAGGCGGCCGATACACCCTTGCGCACCACAGTGCCAACGCTGCTGGTTGTCGCCCTTGCCTATGAGATCCTGCCGCCACTGTCACATTTTTCGCTGCTGCTTCCCGCTGCGCTCATCCTCGCGGCGCTCGCCCGGGACGTGATGATATTTCTCGAAGGGCGATCTCTGACAAAACGCGAGGAAAAGAGTACACCCGATGCTTGAATTGATGATTACATCCATTCCCTTCGTGCTTCGGGTCGTGTATCTGCGGCGCAAGGGTATTCCGATCACGCTCTACAACGTGCATGTCTCGGTTTTTGCCTGGTTTGCTCTGGCACTGACCGTGTTCTTTGCAATTTTCTACTACCACCCGAAATCATACAGCGGCCTGGTCCCTTTCAGAACAGTGCCTGTTGTTTCTGAAGTCGGGGGAACGGTTACAGATGTTTATGTGTCCAACGGACAACAGGTTGATGAAGGACAGCTTCTCTTCGCGGTCGATAATTCAACCCAGCTTGCCGGCGTGGAAACCGCCGAGAAGAAACTGCAGGAAGTTGAGGCCCGGATCGTCGCCGCGCAGGCAAACCTCGAAGCTGCCAATGCCAAGGCGGACAGTGCCGCTGCCTTGTTTAAACAGGCAAGCGATACACTGGCCCGACAACGAGATCTTCAAGCCAAGAAATCGGCCGCGTTCCGAAAAGCAGATTTTGACGAAGCGGTGAGTGTCGAGGCGAGCCGACGGGCTGACCTTGTCGCGGCCCAGGCCTCATCCAAGGCGGTGGAAGCGGATTTGACCACCATGCTTCCGGCCAAGCGAGAAACCGCGTTGGCGACACTCGAGGAAGCCCGCATTGCATTGGAGAAGACCACGACTTTCAGCCGGGTGTCAGGTCAGGTGCAGCAATTGACACTCAATGTAGGGGCCCGGGCGGGTCAATTCGCTTTGAGCCCTGCCATGGTCATCATTCCCGACAGGCCCGCGAACGCGAAAAAACCTATCATTGCTGGCTTCTCTCAAGTCGCGCGGCAAGTCCTGACCGAAGGGATGGCTGTTGAGGTTGCTTGTGAAACCAATTTCAACGCCGCAATGACAGATGTCGTTTTGCCGGCCCGCATCCGGTCTATTCAAGAGGCCATCGCAGCGGGCCAACTTGCCCCGTCGGGTCGGTTATTTGATCCAAAAGATCAGGGACGACCGGGCGATGTGCTGGTTTACCTTGAGCTGGAACACCCCGAACATTCCGACCGGTTGATGGACGGAACAGCCTGCATTGTGCAAGCCTATACAACCCATGTCAGGGGTGCACTGGAGGGCACGTTCTTCTCTCATGCGATTGAGGCAATGGGTGTCATCAAAGCCGCCGGGTTGCGGATAAAGGTCTGGCTGGCCCTGATGGTCGGCATCGGCCTTGGCGGCGGCCACTGATCACCGACGCAGCGAAGGAAATCTCGCTGGATCCAGCGTGCGGTGCCCACCCAATCCGGTCATGCAGATATCGTTCGCTCCGGTGGAAAGGTCAGTTTGATGACGGTACCCTCTCCAAGCTTACTCTCGATGTCGAGATCACCACCATGCAGGGTCATGAGGCTGCTAACCAGATAAAGCCCGAGGCCACTACTTTCCCGCGCGATGCTATGGCTGGACTGGACCTGCATGAAGGGTTGCGTGATAAGCGCAATATCTTTCGGTGAGATGCCGATGCCTGTGTCGGTGACCGTTAACATAATTCCACCATCCCGGCTCAACCCACCTTGCAGCTCGATCGCCTTGCCCTTCTCGGAAAACTTGATCGCATTGGACAGAATATTGTTGAGGATTTGCAGGATGGCCCGGTGATCCGCAAGTAGGGCCGGAAAATCTACGGGCAAGTCAACACGAATGATCTGCTGCTTGGCTTCTGCGGCAATTTTATTCTGGGTTAAGCACTCCTTCACCAGATCGTTGAGGTTCAGACGATCCTCCTGGAGGTCATATTTTTTCGCCTCAATCTTCGAAAGGTCCAGAATATCATCAATCAGACTTACCAGAAGCGTCCCGCTTTTATGGATGTCTTTGGTATATTCTTCGTAACGTTTATCACCCAGCGGGCCAAAATACTGGTCACGCATCATTTCACTGAATCCAATGATGGCGTTGAGTGGCGTGCGAAGATCATGACTCATTGCCGCAAGGAATTCGGACTTCGCCTTATTGGATTGCTCTGCCTACTGCTTCGCGATCAACAATTCCCTTGTGCGTTCCATCACCTTTCTCTCAAGTCCCTGGTTTGCGTCCTGCAGGTTCCTTTCTCTGGTCTCAACCTGGTTAGCCAGTTCATTAATGGCACCAGCCGCTACCGCGATATCATCTTTGCCCGAAACCGAAATTCTAAAGGTTGGGTCCCTGGCCATATCCGCCACGCCGGCCGTTATCAATTGTAACCTTCGAACGAAATTCCGGCCGAAGAACAGGCTGGAGAGAACCAGCGACACCGCCAGACTGAGGACAAGACCAAAAATCATTACAATCGCCGTGTTCTGCACAAGGCTGTCAGAAAAAACACCGTCGTTGAATGTCACCGCAGCAACAAACTTAACCCCGGGATTGTCATGATTAGGCAACATGACTTCGCGGTAAATGGTCCTGTTTTCTTCGAAGGTGCTGACTTCCGACTCGCCGTCATAAACACGGGATGCGATCAGATCATCCAGTGTGCCGCCCTCGTTCAACATCGACCATCGGTCGATTTCAGTTATGATGAAGAGGTCAAACGCATCGACCAGGTTGTTCTCTTCCTTGATGTTATTGCGGAGATCCCGAAACAGAAACTCGCCAAAATCATACGCTGTATCGTCCCTCAGTCGATCCAGTACATCGATGTCTGTGTTAATCAAGTAAATCGATCCGGGTGGGTTATAGTATCCATATTTCTTGATTTTGCCCGTAACTGAAGACGTTGAGACACGGTCCACATGTACAAGACCGCTTTTTTGTATTTCTCTTAGATAATCTGTGTATTCCGTGCTGAAACTCTTCAGATCCAGACCCATTTCGGGCGCATAGCTTGTGGCCACTACCACAAGATCTTCGTTTACAATGTAAAGGCTGCTGAAACCATGATCGCTGGCGATTGACGATAGCATCTCCGGTGAAAGGTCTGATGGCACAACATCAAACTCGGTGATGTAGGATGCAAGCTCCGGCAATTTTTCCTGAAACATCGCGTCCCAGCCCTCTTCCTGAGAATAGAGAAGCTGGTCAAACAGTTTAATGTTCTGGTTCACCCCGGAAAAGGCATCTTCGATTCCGGTTTTTAGAACCGCATCACGAACCGCGTTAAGTGAAAAATACGTCGATACGCAGAACAACAAACCAGTGAGCAGGACACTGGCAAGAATGAGTATCCGAACCCGACTTGAAAGCGAATTCTTGATACCTTCAAACAAGCGCCTGTGCCTCCGGCCCAATGCGTAACTTTGTAGTGAGTGTATACGACGCTGACATAGCTCGGATTAAGTGTAATTGATATACGTCATGATTTTTTTTGAGTATTATGATATACAAGAATTCATCAAGGAAATATTTCGATTGATTCTAATAAACAGGTATTTTGCAATAACCGCTCCGGCTTTACTGCACTTCACTTTGCTCATCTCACCAGAAATACAACTTAATATGTTCGCGCTTTTCGGACGGTTCCCTTGTCGTTAGCCCCACCAGTTGACTCATGTCCTCCACGGCCCATTTAATTGCTCTTAACATTGTATTTGCGGGCCTGTCTCGTCTCACTGTCGAACCAAATTCGCAAACCTTTCACACCGGGAAAACGAGGGGAACTTTGATGAAATATTCGATTAACCAAGCTTTGGCCGGCGCGACCGCATTGGCAGCTGTCAGTTTACTCGCAACACAGGCGGTTGCGACGGACGAGCTGAATGCGCTTGTCTGGTGCGATCACACGGATCCGGCGCTGATTCAGCCATTTGAAGAGAAATTCAACGTCAAGGTTAACCTGAAGGAATATGAAGGGACGGGGGCCGCCCTGGCGATTGTCGAACAGTCACGACCCGGCGATTGGGATGTATTTGTCATCGACGGCGTCGATGTCCCGGGTGTGGTCGAATCCGGTCTGCTTGCCGAATTACCGGCTGACGAACTGCCGCTCGATGATGTCTTCGAAGCGGTTCAGATGCGCGACATGACATTCAAAGACGGCAAGATGTACGCGATTATGGAGAAATTTGGCTACAACGTGATCTCCTACAACAAAGACAAAGTGGACCCTGCCGACATGCGGGACCTGTCCACGCTTTGGTCCGACAAGTACAAAGGGCGGATCGCGGTTTATGACTATTACATCCCGCTGATGGATCTCGTTGCCCTCAAGATGGGGATCAAGCCGTCCGAGATTACCGCCGATGTCTTGCCGGCGATGCGTGAGGAGCTGTTCAAGCTTAAAGACAATTCCGTTATGGTCGGCGATGTCGTCGCATCCTCAACCGCGTTGGCTGTTGGCGAAGCGGATATCCTGATCGGTGGTGGTGAATGGGCAGTGTCCGTTCTTTCAGCAGAACAACCTGAACTGGACTGGGTGCTGCCGGATCAGGGCGGTATGCTGTGGAGTCAGTCAATTGCCGTTTTCGAATCCTCCGAGAAAAAGGACCTCGCGATTGAGTTCGTAAAATACATCATGAGCCCGGAAGGCCAGGCTCGCTTGGCGACATCATCCTGCTTCTGGGGCATGCCCGCAAATTCAAAGGCCAAAGAGCTTCTGACCGAAGAGCAGCGCGCGGCCCTGCGCTGGGACGAACAGCCGGGGTTCCAGGCCAACTCCCACCGTTATTTCATTCCGGATGCAGAGCTGGACACGCAGATGCTCGACGTCTGGGCTGAATTCCTGCAGCATTAGGCCGACGGCATTCATCTATTTTGGCGGTACTCAAACGCCGCGGAAAAGGTAAAGCTATATGGCCAGAACACCCCCCAGGCGCGCACCAAAGACAGTGCAGGCCTGGGGGTTTCTGTTGCCGGCACTTACCTGGACGGCCGTCTTCTTCGTTTTGCCGGTCGCCATTATGGCGGTCTACAGTCTCTGGAAACGGGTCGGGAACCGGCTGATCACAGAGGTCTCCCTCCAAAATTACGAAAATTTCTTTGCCAAATCATTTTTGTGGGAATCTCTCGTAAACTCGCTGGAAGTTACCTTTCTGGTGACAATCATCAGCATTTCACTGGCCTATCCCTTCGCCTATATCCTCGCTGAAAAAGTGCCGGAGCGCTGGCAACGCTTGGCCTTGATCTTCGCCATTCTGCCCTTCTGGACGTCCTATCTTGTGCGGTCCTATTCCTGGCTGCTGGTTCTCTCGGAAGGGGGGATCATATCAAACTTCCTGCTGGATACGGGCATCACCGCGGAACCGGTATCCTTTGCCAATGACCGGTCGGCGACTGTCATCGGTTTCGTGCATTTCTTTGTCATGCTGCTGACCCTGACGATCTATGCCAATCTTCGCCAACTGCCCCGCAACTACCGCAAGGCCGCTGCAGATCTGGGCGCCGGGCCAATACGGACCTTCGTCTATGTCATTCTACCATTGACCCTGCCCGGCATTATGGTCGGTGCTTTTCTGACATTCGTCCTGTGCATTGGAGATTACATCACCCCGGCAATACTGGGTGGCAAACGGGAGCTGCTTCTTCCCCAGGCAATAATGCTGCAGATTGAGCGACGATCCGACTTCCCCACCGCCTCTGCACTTGCCATGATTTTGATGGTGGTCGTCAGCATGGTTTACCTCGCCTGTGCCAGGTGGCTCAAACTGGATCGGCTGTAGGAGGGGATGATGATCAGAAATCTGCCCTCCTGGATCTATGCGATCTCGATTTACGGTTTTATCTTTTTGCCCGTTGCCGTCCTGGTGCTGTTCTCTTTTCAGGAGTCGCGGGTTCCGATCCCGCCATTCAATGGACCCAGCCTCAAATGGTATGCCGCTTTTCTGAATGATGGCCGCGTGACCGACGCGCTACTCAACTCCATTCTTGTGGCCGTCGTCTCTTCCGCTGTGGCGCTCGTCCTCGGGTTTCTGGCAGCCTATGCACTGGCCAGACATCGCATCGGCCTGGCAGGGGTCTGGCAGGGGCTTCTCACCGGGCCGCTGACCGTCAGTTATCTGATCATCGCAATGGGACTCTTGATCACCTTTAACACCCTTGGCATTCCAAAGTCTTTACTGACCATCATGATCGGCCATGTGGTCATCAATCTGCCGCTGTGTTTTGCGATCACGTTTAGTCAGATGGGCGCGCATCAAGCCAATATCGAACGTGCAGCCCGAGATCTCGGGGCCAGCGAATGGAAGGTTATCCTTTTCATTACCGTTCCCATGTTATGGCCGGCCCTGTTTGCGGCATTTTTCCTTTCGGTTACCTTTTCATGGGATGAGTTTATTATCGCCTTCATGGTCAGCCGGTTTGACGTGACCTTGCCGGTCGAAATATGGAGTATGCTGCGCACGGGCCTCAACCCAAAGACCAATGCGGTTGGCAGTTTCGTCTTTTTGTTTTCGGTCGCCATTGTTTTCCTGCTCGACCGGGTGCTGTTCAGAAGGGAACGCTCGTGACCGATTTCGCTGTTGAGTTTCGCGATATTGAGATGATGTTCGGTGACAAACGCGCGGTCACCGGCATCAACCTTGCTATTGAAAAAGGCGGTTTCGTTGTTTTCCTGGGCCCGTCCGGTGGTGGGAAGACAACGCTTCTCAACATACTGGGCGGATTCCTTGACCCGACCCGGGGGCATGTTCTGATCGATGGTCAGGATGTCACCGGCATTCCGCCGGCAAAACGACCTACGACAACGGTGTTTCAGGATTACGCGCTTTTCCCTCATATGTCGGTTGCGGCAAATGTCGCCTTCGGCCTGAAAATGCGCAACGTTCCAAAAGCCGAACAGAAAAACCGGGTGGCGGACGCCCTGTCGATGGTTGGTCTTGCCCATCTTGCCACGCGGCGCATACATGAATTGTCCGGCGGGCAGCGGCAACGCATCGCGCTTGCCCGTGCGCTGGCGGTGGAGCCCGCCGTGCTGCTGCTTGATGAACCCTTGGGCGCACTTGATATGAAGCTACGCAGACAGATGCAGAACGAGTTAAAGGCCATTCAACGGCGTGTCGGGACAACCTTCGTCCATGTCACCCATGATCAGGAAGAGGCAATGGCGATTGCCGATTTGATCGTGGTGATGAATGACGGTTTCATCGAAGATATGGGTCCACCCTCCCGCATCTATCTGCGTCCTGCCTCCCGCTTTACCGCCGATTTTATGGGGGAGAGCAATTTCATTGACGGCACGGTGACGGGTGCCACCGAGACAAGTGTAACGGTCTCTACCCCGCTTGGGCTGATTGAGGTTGCGGGCTCGGCGGACCAAGGGACCCCTGTCACGCTTTCAGTGCGGCCGGAACATTTGGGCACAACCGAATCTGTCGGGCAAAAACTCGGCACCGCGCAAGTTATCGAAACCGGCTTCTTTGGAACCCATCAGCAATGTCTGGCGAAGGTCGAGGGCATGGAACCCCCCTTCAAAATCCGGCTGGGTCAACGGGACAGTGCGGCACCTGGAACCGATCTGACACTCTATGCCAACCCATCCGACATGGTACTGTTAACGCGTTAGGAAACCTTATGGAGCATTCACCCCCAATGAAGCGCATAGATCCGAGCGACTGGTACGAGGTGCGTCGCGTCGATAATGATGTCACCTATATCGGCGAACCCTATATCAAAGAGTTCTACAGATGTAACCTCTGGCATATACGGGGGCGGGATCGCGACATGCTGGTGGATTCCGGCATGGGTGTCGTCAGCCTGCGTGAACATGTGCCGCTGGTGACTGAAAAGAATTGCATCGCCGTTGCCAGCCACACCCATTTCGACCATATCGGCTGTCACCATGAGTTTGAGGAACGCCTCGTCCACCCGGCGGAGGCCGCGATCATGGCGAACCCGACCCGCGCCAATACACTGGCAGAGGATTATGTGACGGACGATATTTTCACAGCCCTGCCCGCAACACCCTACAGCTCAACCGAATATGCGGTTAAGAAGGCACCCGCGACCCGCCTGATCGACGAGGGCGATGTCATAGACCTCGGCGACAGGGTCTTTGAAGTACTGCACACGCCAGGCCATGCCGAGGGTGAGATCATGCTTTGGGAAAAGGCGACCGGCATCCTCTTCTCGGGCGATATGATCTATGACGGCCCCCTGATCGATGGGGATATCCCCACCTATGTCGAACAGATGAAGCGCATCTACGAGCTCCCCGTCCGCGTCGTCCATGGCGGCCATTTCCCCAGCTTCGACGGCAACCGCTACCGCGAACTCATCCGCAACTACATTGCTGAAAAAGAGGGGTAACGCAGGCGATGTTTCGTTCAACCTCTGTTGCAGCAGTTCTGAGTTTGATGATTGCCGCCTATAGAAGATGATATTTCGATCAAATTACACAATCCTCGGATAACTCTGGAAATAAAATAGTCTAGGGTGAGCCAAGCCCAGAAACCGAGACTGCCGTCATCGAAGAGTTGACCAATATGCATCGGCAGGTTTGACCCAACGATGATGCATTGGAAGCACGTTTATTATGCGGCGGCGCGCCAATCGCTTGTTTCACAGCTGTTTCTTACGCAAGTCTGCAAACTCGGTCAGAAGATGGTCCGTAAACCCCCCATAATCGAAAAAGGGCGAGTTGAGGAACTTCTCCCGCATCGCTGGTCCGTATGCCTTTAACCGATCAGGTTTGTTGGCCATATCGATGGCCTCTTCCGTATAGGCCTCGACACAATCCATAACCAGTTCCGGAAAACCCGCCGCTTCCAGATGTGAGGCGGAATGTCGGCTGGCATAGGTTGCACCGGGAAACGTGAGGGTTGGTGTGCCCATATACAACGCCTCTAAGACAGTTAACCCGCCGGAATAGGGAAATGTATCAAGGCAAATATCAATCTCGTTATAGGTTTCCAAGATTTCAGTGCGGCTACCTTTCCCTCGCGTTTCAATACGGTCCCCATCGACACCATGACGGGCACATGCGGCTTCGATGAGAGCGGACATAGCAGCACCATCCATTTCTTTGTACCGCATCAAAAGACGGGCGGTTGGCGCTGCAACCAGAATCCGCATCCAGCAATCCAGAAGAGGTTCATTAATTTTTCGGCTCGAATTGGTGCAACCGAAAGTGACGAATCCATTTTTCAGAAATGGCGCTTCCAAAGACAGTTCAACATACGGAGAGGGTTTATCAAAGCATACATAATTATGAGGCAACCGAACGGGCACCTCCGAATAATAGGTCTCGTCACCCGGCCTGATCTGCACTGCATCAGCAATAATGTAGTCCATCTCAGGCATCCCTGTTGTCGCAGGATAACCTGCCCAGCTGACCTGCACGGCGCCATCCGGTGGGCAAATGCATTGATGCGGGACTGATCCGTGTGGCCGGATAAGTCGACAAGTATATCCAGCTTGTCCTTGCGAACAGCATCAATGAATGCAGCGTCATCCAGGTCTGCGGTGACACGCCACTCTGTGCACAGCGATCGGATCCGTTCCGTGTATGGATCCTGATAGTGACGTTCATAATAGCAATGAAAAACAACATCTCGGCGCGACAGTTCCTCAAACACCGGCGCCATAAAAATTGCCACCGGATGCGTTGTAAAATCGGCAGAGGAAAAACCGAGCCTTAGAGGTTCATTATCCGCCGCGACGCGCAAGGGCCTCTGATTTGTCTTTTTGCTTCGATGTTGTTTGGCAACCAGCTGGCCGTATTCATTATTGGTCCTGTATATTTCAGGCAGGGTGATATTGGGCAGGTACAGTGCCGCTTGCAAAAGGGCCTGCCTGGTTCGAAGCGCCTCTGGGTTCTGTTCCACTGCCAGAGTGTACCAGTGATAGGCCTGATGCGGTTGGTAAAGCCAAGAAAAGGCGTTTCCCCGTTGGGCAGCGTCAAATTTCTCGGTGGCACCTTCTGCTTTCAATGCGTCCAGGGTCGACAGGGTGATGGTGCCGGCTCTGGCTGACGTAGCCACGTTCAACAATCGGCGCAGCGCGGCGACACGGTCTTGGGTTTTCTCGGATTGCGTCCGAACAATCTCCTGGGTGGTTGATATCGCCTCCGCATAACGTTCTTCCCCTAGAAGGGCGTCAACACGGGTTTCCAACAGGATTGCTAACTCCGACGGCCCCAATCCTGCCTTTGAAACATTGCCCAGGGTTTCGTTGGCCTCCTTCGGCCTGTTGGTCTCAACGAGGACCCTTGCCAGGTTGATCTTGGCAATGCTGTCGCCTGAATTCCTTGCAATCAGATTGCGCAACACACCCTCTGCGTCGCGGTAACGTTTCAATGTCACTAATGCAATAGACAAAGGACCCAATGCAGCCGGATTTCCTGGTGATAGGGTCAATGCCTTTTCAAAACAATCGGCAGCTTGACGGGTTTTATTGACCCTCAACAGCGCATCGCCGTAGAGGCACCAGAATTCCGCGGATCGGCGCGCCTCAGGTTCAAGTTTACGATAAAGTGCTATAGCCTTTTGAAATTGACCAGCCTTATGCAGGGCAATTGCTTTATCTGCGCGTGCCATAATATCTCAAACATACCGCCCAAGTTGCGGCTTCGAAAATAGCGGTGCCCTAGCAAGACTTCAAGACGGTAGAACCTGACATCACCAACCGGTCGAATGCGCCTGTTCCCAGCTAAGCTTCCCTTAGACCTCGTAGCCATTCCGGAACGAAACTTGATAGCAAACGGAATGTCATGAGGTAGATTAACTGGCAAAATGTTTGATCGGAGGTATAAATTAGAAAGTGGACCCGTCATTTATCCCGGATATCAATGCCCGTCATATGGCCGCTGTGCTGGCGGTGGCGGAGTATCGCAGTTTTGTGGCGGCGGCCTCTGCGCTGCGCACCTCGCAGCCGGCGCTGACCCGATCGATCAAACGCGTTGAAGATATATTGGGCGTTCAACTGTTTGAGCGCACGACCCGGACCGTCGAGATTACAGAGGCCGGGCGCGAGTTCATCGCGGTTGCCCAGCGCATCACCAATGATCTGCGGATCACGGTCGAGAGCATGCGCGAACTGGCGGAACAGAAACGCGGCCAGGTGATCATCAGCAGCATCATATCCCTGGCCAATGGCGTCCTGCCGCAGGCGATCGCCGCCTATCGAGAAGACCGTCCCGGCATCGAGATCCATGTTCGCGACAGCATTCACGGCAACGTTGTCGACGATGTGAAAAGCGGTGTCGCGGATTTCGGCCTTAACTATCTGGCCGATATCCCGGACACAATGGAGACGCTGCGCCTGGGCGAGGGGCATTTTGATCTGGTCGTCGGTCAGTCCCACCGTCTCGCAAGGGCCCGGCGCGAGGTGATCAGGTTTGACGACCTGGTGGACATACCCCTCGTCTCCATGCCACCTGAATCCCAGACGCGACAGGTCCTGGACAGGAATGCGGCAATCCGGGGCATACGCCTGCACCACACGGTCGTCGTCTCCCAAATACCGACACTGCTCAGTATTGTGCGGGCCGGTGCCGGTGTCGGGTTTGTACCCTCCGCCTCGATCAGCGGCACTCTGGCCGACGGTCTCGTTAGGCTGAAGGTTGAGGAGCCACGGATCTCCCTGGATATCGGGTTGGTAAAACTGAAAGACCGTGTGCTTTCCCCTGCAGCTGAAGGGCTGCTGCAAACCATTCGGGAACACTGGCCCAAGACCTGATGCGCCAAACCCATTAATGCAGTTATTGAAACAATAATCGATATTAGAATGGTTTTGGCATTATTCGGATACTACTGATAAATTCTTTAATCCACCGAGAAGGACGGGAGGCGAATGTGAGCACTGTCGAAGCGGTTTCAATCTCTGAGCCCGGAATGTCCGGCGCGGCCGATGCCGATCTGATTGAAGAATATTTCAACCGGGGCTGGACCGATGGTTTGCCGGTGGTGCCGCCAACCCGCGAAAAGATCGAGATCTTTGTCGAAGCGCTTGGCGGTGATCCCGGCTTTGTGGAATGCAAGGTGGCGCCGCGTTGGGGCGCCCTAACCCGCGAAGTGCTGGCCATCAACATGATCATGGCCGGGTGCCTGCCGGAATACGCGCCGGTGGTGCGCGCCGCCCTGCTGGCGATGACAAACCGTCCGTTCAACCTGAACGGTGTTCAGGCGACAACCCATATGGCCTCTCCGCTGGTGATTGTAAACGGCCCGATTGCACAGAAGATCGGCATGAATGGCGGCGCAAACGCCTTTGGGTCCGGGAACCGCGCCAATGCCACGATTGGTCGGGCAATCCGCCTGATCATGCTGAATGTCGGAGGTGGCCGTGCACCGGATCTGGATAAGTGCACGCTGGGCAACCCGGCCAAATACACCTATTGCATCTGCGAGAATGAAGAGGCCAGCCCCTTTGCCCCCTATCATGTGGAACAGGGCTATGACCCCGATGTCTCCACCGTGTTTGCCATTGCCGCAGAGGCACCGCACAGCGTCACTGACCATCAATGCAATGACCCGGAAGGCATCCTGGACACAATCTGTTCGTCGATGAGCACCGTCGCCTCCAACACCTCTGTGTTGAGCGGTCATTGCACGGTGACCCTTGGCCTGGAACATGCCCGCACCATCGCCAAGCATGGCTGGACGCGGCATGACATCAAGAACTATTTGTGGATGCATTCGGGCAATCGCTTTGCGGCCCATTCCCGCGACCATCGCTATGGCAAAGTGTATAATCGCAACCTGCCAAAATGGTATAAGCGTGAGCCGGACAGCTGGATCCCCATTGTCGAGAATGCAGAGCGGATCCACCTCTTCGTCATTGGCGGCGATGCCGGGCGCTTCTCGGCCTTTATTCCCGGATGGGGCCATATGAATAATCCCGTCTTGCGACCCGTTGAGGACGGTCAGGCCCTTGTCGACCCGAATTGCGACGACGGTTTTTGCGCGCTCTAAATCAGGAGGATAAGCATGTTGGATAATCCGATATATCAGGGATATGAGATCTTTGACCCATGCGGCATCGTCGCGGTAGACAACCGCCCCCTTGCCACGCGCAAAAACACGCTCGACGGTTTGCGCCTTGGCATTCTCGATAACTCGAAATGGAACGCGAATAAACTGCTGCGCGGGGCCGCCTCGGCGCTGTCTTCAGAGATCGAGTTTGCGAGCGTCAATTACTATGTGAAGACACATGGCTTCTCAACCGACGCGCCCCCTGAACTGATTGAAAAGATCGCCGGCGAAAACGACATTGTATTGACCGCGATTGGCGATTGCGGATCCTGCTGTTCCTGCTGTATCCGCGACTCGATCGCGCTGGAGGAAAAGGGCATTCCCGCCGCCCCGATCATCACCACTGAGTTTGTCAACGAAACCCGCCTGACCCGCACCGCCATCGGCATGCCCGACCTGCGCCCGATCGTGATCGACCACCCGGTCAGTTCCATCACCGATGAAGAGGTTCAACAACGCGTCGCAATCATCAGGGTCCAAGCCCAGGAAGTCTGGCTCGGCCAACGCCAGGATATATAGCGGACACGCACTGTAACAACGTCGAATCAGGCTAACAGTCAAAGAGTTGAAGTGGTCTGATACCGCACAACGGTCTTCTTGAGTTTGCAGGTTCAATGACTGCCTTTTTGAAACATCAAGATACCTGTTTGGGATATTTTACAATCTCTATGCAATAATTGCTGTTTTCCGAACATCGCCTACCAATTTTCAAAGTAACAAAAAATGAATTTTCGCCAAAACCCGTAATGGGTACTGGTGCGCGACAGAAACACATATGCTAGTTTGTATGTGTAGTCGGCATCCATTCGACTGCGAGAGAGGTATTCTGATAAAGCCTTGACTTTGGAGAAGTTGGATTGTTGCAACGAGTTGAATTTTCTGTTCAAGGTGAAAAGGCAATCATCAAACCGAGGTCGGGCTGTGACGTCACAGAAGACGATCTTCATAGCATGTTCTTAAAAGCAGTGGAATTGCTCAGCGCAAAGCAATGCCAGAGTATTGTGTGGGATATAAGAAACAGTTTTGCCCTGACAGCTGAAGCACTTGTGTTTTTTGAAGGCCTAAGGGTCGTAATCGCAAAAAACAAACTGCCTGTCATAGTTGAATGCAACGGCAACAAATTCGCTTGTTTAAACTGCTTTTTGTCGCCTGTTTCTTGTGGAAAATTTTCATCTTCAATGCACAGAAACGATGTTGCCGTGACAGCTGAAGAAAACCTCTAGAGCGGGTTCCGTTTAGTCGGAATCGGTTTTGAGATTTCTACGAAGCATGATTCCCTGTTTTTATTTTGGAGACCGGGATTATGTCATCAGTCATTTCGATGGATTTGCGGGAGCGTATTTTTTCTTACGTTATTGCCGGTCACTCGTGCCGATCAGCGGCACGCCTTTACGGTGTCAGCCCAAGCTTTGCGATCAAGTTGATGCAGCGGTTCCGTCAAGGTCGCGGATTGTGCGGCCCTGGTCGTCGTCGTCCTGTCGGCACCGGGACGCTCGAACCCTATAGAGCGTTTGTCATTGACCTTGTCGATGCACAGCCCGATATCACGCTCAGGGAATTGGCGGACGAATTGAGTGCGACGCTGGGGGTTAAGACCAGCAAGGCGACGCTATGCCGGTTTCTGATTAAGGCGGGATACCGCTATAAAAAAAACGCTGCGGGCACGGGAACAAGAGCGCGCTGATGTGCGCCGCGCGCGTCATCACTGGATCATCCGGCGACAACCTCTCATGCGGCTCGACCCACATCGGCTTGTTTTTATTGATGAAACGGCGACCACAACCAAGATGACCCGGCTTAGAGGCCGCGCGCCCAAAGGCCAACGCCTTGTCATGCATACGCCGTTCGGTCATTGGCGCACGCAAACCTTTATCGCGGGATTGCGCTGCGGCGGCCTCACCGCACCATGGATCCTCAACGCCCCCATGACCAAGGTCGCCTTTGAGACCTATGTCGAGACACAGCTCGCCCCAACGCTGAGCCGAGGCGATGTCGTTATCCTCGATAATCTCGCCGCCCATAAAAGTGACCGTGCCGCTGAAACCTTGCACGACATCGGTGCATGGTTCCTGTTCCTGCCACCCTATTCGCCAGACCTGAACCCAATCGAACAAGCCTTCTCAAAATTAAAAGCCCATCTCAGAAAGGCCGAGGCCAGAACATTCGATGACCTTACAAACGCAACAGGGTCAATATGCGATCTCTTCACCGAAACGGAGTGCTGGAACTTCTTCGCAGGCGCTAACTATGCGTACGATTAAATGAAAACAACTCTAACTTACCTTGGCCACGAGGCAACTGAACACCATATGAACATTTCGACGGTGAAACAGCTAGCAATTACATTGGGCTTGCCGATACCTTATCTCGCTTTATGGCATATTTCCGCCGCATTCGAATATGCTCCTTTTGCAAGTTTATGGTATGCGCCCGCTGGTCTGACCGTAGCGATCCTTTTACTGTGGAAAGGAAGCGGTTTGATCCGCGCCGTCATCTGCGCATTTGTTGTCGCGCTGTACGCTCACTACGAATACAATGAACAGGTAGAATTCACGAGCGCACTTATTGTCGCCATCGCCGCGGCAATAACACATACCGGCCCATACTGGTTAGCCTTGAAACTATCAGAACGTATATCAACCTTGGTTAGCGCCTATGAATCGCCGCCACCAATTCGAGCCCTTTCCTTTACATTTTCAATGCTGCTTGGCGCTTTGGGCGCAGCTCTCTTGGGCATAACCGTACAAGTCAATCTTGGATACTTGCCCATTTCGGTTGGACTGGATATCTGGCTCAGCTGGTGGATTGGGGATTATGTTGGCGCTATGATCATCGGTCCGGTGTTTTTCATTGTAGGCCTGAAACTATTTGGGACGTCTGCTGCCCCAGGCAAACTTTGGCTGGTGGACTGGCTTAAGGACACGCAAAAAAATACATTTTTAAAACCCGATGTATTAACCCTGTTCGCCATAACACTGGTACCAGCCACTATCGCTCTGTTGCGGGGCAAATACGAACCCAGTCTCCCACTCTTGTTCGGGTTTATTTTAACTCTTTTACCTTTACTCATCTTAGCAACCAGACAAACCATGAGTACCCTGGTCATTGCGAATTTCACAGGATCGCTCCTTCTGATTTTTGCCGTAAAGGTAGTAGGCCTTGTCGGCGACGCAGTCGCATATCAATCTGCAATTCAGGCGAATGCAATTGCTGGCATGGTAATCATAGAATTCGTCAAAAATATCGATGAGAGAACTCAAATGCTCATTAATTCAAACAAAGCTCTGACCAAAGCTGGGGCTTTGCTCTCAATCGAAAAAATTGGAAGCACAATAACGCACGAACTTAGCACTCCCCTGCAATCCGCACTTTTCTCCATTCAAAGCGCAGCGCACGCTTATTCACATGGGTCAACGAACACCGGGGGAATAAACAAAAATCTGAACACGGCGGAACTGGCAATAAATCACGCAGCACAGGTGGTAGGCAAAATGCGTAGTTTCTCAACCATTCCAGATCATGAACCTCCCACATCCAACTTGAAAAACGTAATTGAGGAAACGCTTGGAATCCTCAAAGCGGACAAATCAACGGGCAAAATTAAATTCGAGATTCTGGGGGACTCCCCGGACTTTAGTGTTGCGATGAACGAGAGCAATCTGCGACAAGTTTTGTTGAATTTGACGACCAACAGCGTTCGCAGCACGATTGAAAGAAACGCCAGCAAGATCACAATCAGCGTGAACGCAACCGATGGACAATGGATTTCTGTTGTTGTCCAAGACTATGGCCCCCCGTTGGAAGTTTCAGATCCCGACGACCTGTTTTCCCTCGACCCAAACAGAGAGAGTAAAGGATTAGGGTTGGGATTATGGATAAGCAAATCAATCGCCGACCAAAGTGGGGGAGCACTTCGTTATGTTGAAACTCATCATGGTCGACCATGTACAGGCACTGACACACCGAACGGGTTTTATTTTGAGCTCCGGGTTCTCAAATCTGACGAAGGGTTACCGGACTATTTTGAATCGAAATTGGCAATTTGATTTGATCATCCGCCATATCAACCTTGAACTCGAATGGAGTAGACTGAAGCATGAGTGGTCTTGTTCATATCGTAGATGACGATTTGCTCTTAAGGCAGTCGCTCGGCAATTTATTACTTGATAATGGTTTTGAAGTTAATGAATTTGCATCTGCAGAAGAATTTTTGGCGAAATCACCGCCAACGGTACCTTCCTGCATAGTGTTGGACATTCAAATGTCTGGCCTTACAGGACTGGAGCTGCGTGACGCGCTAAGTGATGCGGATTTTTCGCCACCAATCGTTTTTCTAACCGGGACCGGAACTGTTCCAGAAGCCGTCGAGTCAATAAAACAAGGAGCAGTAGATTTTCTACTGAAGCCTGTACAAAGTGCTGATCTGATCGCAGCAATTACAAAGGCAATTGACACCTCAAAACGACGAGTCTGCGCAGCGAAAGAATTGAACTTGTTAACACCGAAAGAAAAGAAAATTGCTGGCTTTGTCCGCGAAGGGTTTCAATCCAAAGAGATCGCCGAGAAGTTAGGAATAAGCGTTCGGACTGTTGAATGGCACCGGAAAAACATAAACGAGAAGACGCGTTGACAGATATATATATTCAAAATTCAGAATATATTAACTATTCCAATAGTACGTTTACAAGGATGGGGCAAAGATAAGCGGGTAGGCTCAATTGGCCCGGTTTAGCGCCACCTCTAGCCAGAGACGTCTTCACGGTCAGTTTTCTAGAGGCGGCGAAACTTCCGGTGTGAATCGGTCGGTTAGACCCTTCTCATTAGCGGAAAACACAGCAGGGAGGATTCAAAAGATGCTTTTACGGTCTGTAGTCGGTTCCAGTTCAGTGTTTGAACAGATGTTTGACACCGTGCCCGTCAACGTCATCCGTTGCGGGATGAACGACATGGTTATCAATTATGTCAACAAGACCACGGTCGAGAACCTCCGTCGTATCGAGCAATACCTTCCCATAAAAGTTGAGCAAATCGTCGGCAGCAACATTGACATTTTTCATAAGAATCCCGCCTATCAACGCGGTATGATGGCAGATCGATCCAAATTTCCGCACGATGCCATAATCCAGATTGGGCCCGAATTCCTGGAACTGCACATCGAAATACTACCTCAAACAGTTGGTCAGGATCAGGCCGTGGTTACATGGTCCATTGTGACAGACAAATTAGCGGCGATTGAGGCGACATCGCGCCAGGAGCAAATGCTCGACCAAATGCCTGTGAACGTTATGATGGCGGATGCCGAGACATTTGACATTGTCTACGCTAACGAAACCAGCATCAACACACTCAAAACACTTGAACAACATTTGCCAATCAAGGCGCATGAATTGGTTGGGTCGAATATTGACGTCTTTCACAAGCACCCATCTCATCAGCGAACTATGCTGTCTGATCGAAACAATCTTCCGCACAGGGCGCAAATCAGGTTGGGTCCTGAGACTTTGGACCTTAAAGTCTCAGCAATCGAGAATGATCGAGGTGAATATACCTATATGTTGCTGACTTGGACCCTGGCGACAAAGACGGTAAGGCTTGCGGAACAGTTTGAGACAAATGTGAAAGGAATTGTCGATACAGTTTCGTCAGCATCAACTGAGCTCCAGGCCACATCTCAAACCATGGCAGCCGCCGCTGAAGAAACAAATGTTCAGTCACAGACAGTTGCCTCAGCGGCAGAGCAACTTGCCGCCAGCATCAACGAAATTTCGGCGCAAATTGCGAGAACGACCGAAGCAGTTGAAAATGCAGTCCTGGGTGCCAAAGACTCAAACTCCAGAATCGGGACGCTGCAGAAAAAGGCAGAAGAAATTGGCGACATCATTGGAGTAATTTCAGACATTGCTGCGCAAACAAATCTTCTTGCATTGAACGCTACTATTGAAGCGGCGCGGGCCGGTGATGCCGGAAAAGGGTTCGCAGTCGTGGCAAACGAAGTGAAATCCCTATCGACGCAAACCGCGCAAGCGACCGAAGACATCTCACGAGAAATTCAACAAATACAAAGTGAAACACAGGAATCCGTCAAATCCATTAGCACGATCATATCGCTTGTTAGCACGATATCTGAGATGGCAAACGCCATTGCCTCCGCTGTAGAGGAGCAGAACGCGGCGACACAGGAAGTGACCTCAAATATTTCCGGGGTGACGCAAGCGTCCGGTGAAACTGGAGCGGCCGCCCAACAGACACAATCGGCAGCTTCAGAGCTCAGCGAACAATCTGAACAACTTGGCCTGAGGGTAGATGATTTCCTCGAAGAGGTGCGAAACCTTTAATTCTTCTTTGGGAAGATAAACCTTGGTTTGCACGATTCGAAGGCAATAAATGGTTGATGCCGGAATCGTAACCTCTTAGCTGAGCTATTACCAAAAGACGAAGTCTGAATTTTAAAAGCCGGGCAAGGCATTCGAACGATGTGTCGTTCCTGAGAGATAGCTGACATTTCATTCCGGGGACATGGTTTACACAATTTAGGCATTTTGGGGAGAGCCCGGATGCCTTGGAAGGAGTGTAAACCGATGGATGAACGCGTGCGTTTTGTCGCCCGCCTGTTGGAGGGTGAGCAGATGGCGTCACTGTGCCGGGAGTTCGGTATCTCGCGGGTGACAGGGTATAAAATTTTCGAGCGGTATAAGGAATGTGGCGTTGACGGTCTGCATGACCGCAGCCGTCGACCGTATCGGCATGCCAACAAGCTGCCCTATCAGATTGAGCGCTGTATTCTCGGGATCAAGCGGGAGTATCCAACCTGGGGCGCGCCAAAAATCCGCGACAAACTGCTGCGTGCTTTCCCGATCACTAAGCCACCCGCGATCTCAACAGTGCACGCTGTGCTCGACCGCCACGGGTTGGTGGCCCGTCGCAAGCGGCGACGCCACAAAGCCGAAGGCACACCGCTTAGCGCCGCGACGGAAGCAAACGGGTTATGGTGCGCGGATTACAAAGGGGAGTTCCGGCTGGGCAACAGACAGTATTGCTACCCCCTCACGATCACAGATTACCGGACGCGCTATGTGCTGGCCTGCGAGGGACTGGAATCAACCAAATCAGACTTCGCCTTTTCCGTCTTTGAGCGGGTTTTCAAGGAGTTCGGCCTGCCCAAGGCGATCCGTACCGACAATGGCGTGCCCTTTGCCAGCCCACATGCGCTGTTCGGCCTGTCGAAACTGTCGGTCTGGTGGCTCCAGCTCGGGATCGATATCGAACGCATCAAACCCGGCAACCCGCAACAAAACGGACGTCATGAGCGGATGCACCTAACCCTCAAGCAGGAAACAACAAAACCAGCCGCCTTCAACTTCCTGCAGCAACAGGAACGCTTCGACAGTTTCGTCGAGGTTTACAACAATGACCGACCGCATCAGGCACTCGCTGGTGCCTACCTTCCCTCGGAACCCAGAAAGTCATTACTTCACACGGCTTCAGTATGAGTGTTTTTGCAGCTGACTCCAATATATCCAGCATGCTCGAAATTAACTTCGGTGGGTTCCAGCTGTAGGCTTCACTTATTTTATCATTTGCATTTATTTTTTTTACGAAAGTGCGCCTGCAACTCTTCTCTAAGCGCCAGGTTTAGTCGATTGAGCCTGACAAGTGTTGTGTCATGAACGCGAGGTTTTTGGTAGAAATCTGCATGAATATCTCCAATATCAATTGATACCTCAACAATGCTTAAATCATATCCATCTGCCATAAAACTGCGAGCTTGTTCAGCGATTTTTTGTGCTGCATCTGTCGTGCCATAATAGAAAACTATAGACTTGCTTGGATAAACAACGCCAGACGGGAGGCAGAGGCGCGGGGCATTAAAGATCTCGAGGCCACTGGGTCATGGGGTGCGCTTCCAAAAAATATACTCCGGGAGTTAATAGTGAAGTGACTTATCTCCCACGTTTTCAAGACCTTATACGACGTATGGTACGCGAGAATGAGGTGAGTTCTGCCTTGGTGAATCTCTCGGATTCGAAGGTGTCCAACTCAATGGGAAGGGCAAAGCTATTGCTCAGTCTTTTGTCGAAACAGCTAAACTCAACAACGTTGATCCGCAAGCCTGGTTAACGGATACGCTCAATAGAATTGCCGACCATAAAATTAATCGTATTGATGCACTGCTGCCCTAGCATTACGCTCAGGCCTGAACGTAATGTGATACCATCAGATCGTCCAGAGGTGGTTCGCCGGACGATCACGATAAAAATGATCTTGCTGAAGACCAACAGTCGCAACAGAACAGACTTGGTGCGTCGCGCGATCATGGCTGCACCGCCAACTGATACGGCCCGATTATTGTAGTGTCGTCTTATTTGAATTTAACCCCACCGAGAAGTCTTTGATCGCACCGTTTCATTTTCGACATCTTTTCTTCAAATCACGACCAAAACAGCGCAAATCGGCAAGTATACATACATCACATTGATTTCAGCGCTTCAGCTAAACCGCGCAAATCCATCATATGGCTAATAACTACTGCATGGCCCCGTCAAAAACCAATAGGAGCGGC
Organism: Alphaproteobacteria bacterium; assembly: GCA_963691885.1. Taxonomy (GTDB): domain Bacteria; phylum Pseudomonadota; class Alphaproteobacteria; order UBA8366; family Aestuariispiraceae. The sequence continues at coordinate 1,994,824 of OY829843.1, read as the reverse complement.
GACCATCACTATTCGCGGACTGCAAATGCCGAGCGGCATAAACGATCACTTACCGCCCTGTTGATCGATCAGGGTCTCATCTCTGTCAGAAATCAGCGCAATAAATTCAAACTTAGCATGATGAAATAGTCGTCGTTATTTTCGCGTGACGTTAATACTTGCGGCTTTTTTCCAACTTAAACGAGATTCGCAATCCATCAGGATAGCAGAAATCTTCTTGTCCAATTGTTAACAATAAACAGTCTTTGTTAACACAAGTCACGGATATTTCGGATTGTACAGTCCCCATTTGAGGGATGGAGAGTTTGCACGGAGCTTTTAGAAAAACGGTAACTTACCTTAGGCACTGGAAGATTGCGTGTTGGAGGGCGCGAAAATGTGGAAGAGTGTATTGGTGGCGGCGACGCTGATGGGCTTGGTCACCACCGGTGTATCACAGGCGGCAAATATCGAACTTGTTTACAAGGAAGATTTTGTTGGGTTTGACCCAGACGGGCAAAGTGGACCACTAATTGCTTCCGATGGGTACAGTGGATACAGATCAAGTTATAGCACGATTTACTTTGGACCAAAAGAATCTACCGTCAGCGGCGCGAGAGTGTTTGACGGCCATAGTTTCGAACGCGATTGGAACCTCGTTCGTGCAGAGTTCCTGATCCATGATTATGATCATCTGAACAATGGTCTGCCGACGTCCGTTAATTTCGAAATTTTCGATGGGAGTAAAGCTAGAGTCCACTCAGAGGTAATATCGGGAAGTGACTTGTCGTTTTCGCAGCAAACCATTAGCGAGTACAATTATTTCTACGACGGCAGACGTAGCCCTCGAACTGAGTATTTTTCAGATGCTCCTGTCAGGGTAATGACGTTAGACTTACCCTCCCTGTTTGTCAGCGAGGGGTATTTCTATGTAAGCGTCTTTAGTGACGACTTGCGTTTGATGGCGTCTCACACAAGGCAACGTGATGGCAACGGTGATGGGTTTGTTTCTAGCAAGATAAACAACTACCCCTCATGCTACTATCCTTGCCGCCCAAATTCGAACTACCATACGCGGTTTGACCTGCAAATGCAGCTATTCGGAACAGAGCCGATCTCTGCAGTTCCCGTTCCTGCAGCGCTGCCGCTTCTCGCATCTGCGTTTGCGGGTTTTGGGTTCTTGAGTTGGTGGAAGCGGCGTAAAGCTGTTTCTTGAGACTTTTGATCTAAGGTTCCGTAACATGCTGGGGAAAAACAATGGCAGGAATACCTGACGGGTTCGATGTCGGATTAGCCGCGCGCGTGTTCGATGCAGCAATCGATCAGGATCTCTGGGCCGATCTTATCCACGAATTGGCGATCTCCTTCGGTGCAATCACAGGGTGCGTGATATCAGTCAACCAAGTCAATGGCGACGGATTTCAGGGGGCCTGGTTTTCGCGTGAAGTACAACGCGCATTGCAGACATATAACGATACGCTTTCTAAACACGAAGCTGACGGCATTCCTATTATCGCCAACAGCGTCCCGCACACAGTCCTTACAGAACTCGACCTTTGGCCCGATGACCCAAACCTCTATAGCCGGCCAGATTTTCGATGGTTCGAAGAGAATGTCGGGTTCCGCCACCGCATTGCAGCCAAACTAAGCGAAGACCAAACATTCTTTAATACGTTCGCCGTGCAATTCCATCACAGTCGTGGGCAGGCAACCGCATCCGAACGGGAGCTGTTCCGTGCCTACCTACCGTTCCTCGAACAATCCGTGCGACTGGCGAACGTATTTCAGACCCTCAAACAGCATTTCAACGCTGTATTGTCGGTGATGGATAAATACCTTGTTCCGGTCGTCATTGTCGATGCCAACGCCAGACGCATCGTCAGTAACAAGTCAGCTGATACGATCATCGACAATGAGGGCCTCGTCAGGTTCGACCCAACCGGACGGTTGTATCTTTTGAATAACACTGGGAATGAGCGACTGAGAGCGGCGATATCGACGGCCTCATACACCGCCTCAGGGCATGAAAGCGCCCCTGTCGACGCAATTCAGGTTCCAAAAGCGAACGGGCAGGATACCCTGTGGATAGAGGTAGCACCACTACGCGACACAGACCAGGAGTTAGAAAGCCACTTTCAAGGTGCTATCATTAAGATCTACGACCCATCATACCACCCACATATCAGCATTGACGGCTTTGGGGCCATCTTCAACCTGACCGACGGTGAAATGGGCGTTGCTCGATTGATGGTCGATGGATTGAGCACTGATGAAATAGCTGAGATGCGCGGCGCTAGCCCAAATACCGTGCGAACACAGATCAAGTCAGTTCTCTCCAAAACCAGATCGTCAAATCGCACGGCACTTGTGCGCAAGGCGTTATCTGCCCATTTGCCGATCGACGTTGGATCATAAGGAGCACGGCTGATGACCCTGGTTCAACAAGAGCGCATCTCGGGGAAAGCTATTATCGGACTGTCCACAGACGGGTCGCAAATTCGATCCCGAAAGTAGCCGAACAAGTTCCGTTTTGGAACCATGAACGTGTCCGTCCGGTGAACCCGCTCTTGATATTTCACACGGTTAGTCAGGCGGCTTGAGCGGGGAAGTTCCAGGGGAGCAGTTCGTCGATGCGGTTGATTTTGTGATCTGCGATGCGGTCCAGCACCCAGGTGAGCCAGGCTTCCGGGGCAACGTCACCGAGTTTGGCGGTTTCGATCAGGGTGAACGCGATGGCCATGGCCTTGCCACCACCCTCGGAACCGGCGAACAGCCAATTCTTGCGCCCGAGCGCCACCGGCGTCATAGCCCGCTCGACGGCGTTGTTGTCCAATTCCAGAACGCCGTGGCCCAGGTAGGAGCGGGTCTTTGATAGGCGGTTCATGACGCTCCTCCCCATCCGAGGCAAACCGCGCGTCACGCAGCCATTTAAAAATCAAGTTCGCATTCATCGAATAACGCTGTGCAACCTGCGTAACCGAAACACCACGAACCGACGCCTGTAAACAAATGGAACGCTTCTCTTCAGTCGACCAAAACCGACGCTTCGCTGCCATCACGATGTACCCTTGGTGTCCACTATCAATGCCGGACACTAGCGCCAATCCTTCCGCTCGGAAAAGAGCGGGTTCACCGGTCGGACACTCTTAATATGAGGCCACGAGCACCTGAAACGTTAGTAGAGTAACGCCAAATCAGTGGCCAGAAAGAGGGGGCTAGACACCTGAGTGATATGCTCAATTAACCACCACATTCAGCTGAACGTCGGTACCAATATAACGGTTTTGGTCACAATTGTCGCAGAGTATTTGTTGAAGAGGGTAGCAGAGTATAGAACGGCTAACCTTTAAGCTTTTGTTTTAATAGAATTTTTTCGTTTTCCTCCCTTTTTTAGCAGAACGCGGGCTCTGGAAAAAAGCAGAAATACGTGCCATAGAATAAGTGCCAAACCAATCTGGGACATAACGAAAGCAGTATCGGCCAACCATCCGGGAGCGGAACCGCTACTGGCAAGCCGAAAACCCAGCAACATTCCCCCTGAAAAACCAACAATGAGCCAGCCTATCAGGACCATTTCTGGTTCATCCTCATGACTTTTGCATTTAGAATACCAGCGAAGGAAACCCAAAGCAGATAGGGCAGCAAAAGTAGTCCCGCTGTTGGATCAACCTCGGTAAACAGGATGATGTTAAGCACGATCATGAGCCATAAAACGGATAGCTCAGTCAACGCCAGCCGTAGATTTTTCAGCCCAAAGAAAATTGCGGACCAAGCAGCGTTTAGTGCTAGTTGAGACCCATAGATTGAGAACGCCAGGAGAGCGCCTTCTGACGCAATGCGCTCCCAGACCCTCCAACCGGAAATCGCAATCATTGCGTAAAGGATCATCCAGGCAACAGGGAACACCCAATCTGGTGGTGTCCAAATTGGCTTTGCAAGGTCGACATACCATGCGTCAGGCTTGTATATGCCACCCGAAGATGCCGCCAACATGACAACCCCACCAAACGCGACCAAGGACCAATACTCTTCCATACGCGGCCTCCTTGCCTACACCAAAAGGGTATAGGCTGTGATCCATGCCAACCCGATTAAAAATATTTGGGGTACGCATACTTTGATCCAGTTATCTAGGAGATATCGCTTAGCCCGATAGGTGAGCGTGCGCACCGGAAGATAGAGGAAACCAAAAGCCAGAAGGCTTGTAGAAATGAAAAAGAGGTTGACCCACACGTGTGTCCCGTTCTCGTCATATCCCAGATCAACAAGCGGGGCGTATGAAAGAGCCCCCCAAAGTATGAAGAGAACGATGCCTGCTCCTGCGAGCAAGTTTTTTGTGTAGTCTGCCGTGTTCATAGTCTGCACCGTGGTCGTTGCTGTTGTAGGCCAATACGGTTTTTTCCGTGCGACAGATTTCAGACTGGGCCCAAAACTAGGGGATCTAATGTGCGTCAAATCGACATGCTTGGGGTTTGGGCGCTTTTAACGACATTCGCCGGTGCGTTTGCTATGGAAACAGTGGAAAAACCATTTACCTAAACCAGCCAGAATGATTTCAACGTCGGAAGTAAAAATGTCGGCAAAAGCATCAAAAGAAATCACGCCTGAGGAACATGCAATAATTGAGCTTGCGTGGTGTGATAAGACATCTTTCGACGAAATTGAGCAGCGCTATGACGTGCCGGAAGGAGACGTCATAAAGCTTATGAGACGTCATCTTAAACGGTCAAGTTTCAAGATTTGGCGAGAGCGTGTCAGTGGCAGAAGACTTAAACACCGAGCTAAACGGAAGTCAGCTGAAACCAGGCTTTAGTTGAAGTAATTCCGATTTGATCTGACACAGCTCCTTGAAGGGGTGAGGGTTACCGGTTTTGATGACGGTGCAAACAAACCATCAAAACCATGAAAGAGGTAACCCTCATTTTACAGAGTACTCAGAAAATCATCCGCCACAAAGTGGGACTTTTGAATTTGGCCGAGGAATTGGGCAATGTGTCCAAGGCCCGTCAGATGATGGGATTGTCCCGAGACACGTTTTACCGCTACCGCGATGCGGTTGAGACTGGCGGCGTCGAGGCGCTGTTAGAAAAGCCCCGTCGGGTTCCGAACCTGAAGAACCGGGTGGATTACGAGACCGAGCAAGCCGTTATCGCCTATGCTCTTGAGCAACCAGCACACGGCCAGGTTCGCGTTTCCAATGAGTTGCGCAAGCGCGGCGTCTTCGTCTCTCCCAGCGGGGTGCGGTCCATCTGGCTGCGGCACGATCTGGCGAACTTTAAGACGCGGCTCAAGGCGCTCGAAGTCAAGGTTGCCGCAGAGAGAGGCATCCTCACGGAGGCGCAGGTTCAAGCCCTGGAGAAAAAGAAGCTCGACGACGAAGTCTGGGGCGAGATCAAGACCGCACATCCCGGCTATCTCGGCGCTCAGGACACCTTCTATGGCGGCACCATGAAAGGGGTCGGTCGGGTCTACCAACAGACTTATATCGACACCTATGCCAAGGTGGCTCAGGCCAAGCTCTAGACCACCAAGACACCGATCACTGCCGCCGACATGCTGAATGATAAGGTGCTGCCCTTCTATGAACAGCAGGGCCTGCCGGTGTTGCGCATCCTCACCGATCGCGGAACCGAATAGTGCGGACGTGCCGATGCCCATGATTACCAGCTCTTCCTCGCAATCAACGACATCGAGCACACCAAGACCAAGGTAAAGTCACCCCAGACAAACGGCATCTGCGAGCGGTTCCATAAAACCGTCCTGCAGGAGTTCTATCAGGTGGCGTTTCGAAAAAAGGTCTATGATAGCATTGACGCCTTGTAAAAAGATCTCGACGAATGGATCGATCACTACAACAAACACCGAACGCATCAGGGAAAAATCTGCGAAGGCCGAACACCCATGCAGACCCTGAGGGACGGAAAACAGATCTGGAAGAAAAAGTTCTTAGACTGAACCTGACCTGACAGACACCGTCTCAAAACCGGTAACTGTCAGATCGGGTCGAAACTACTACACTTTAAAGCTGATTTCCTGCAACTGGGACTTTTGCGGGACCATTCTTCTTCCCGTCCTTCGTGCTAATGGAGTAGTAGCTACCATCCGGCTCGCGGTATATTTCCCAACACCGCTCTTCTTTACCCCACCAATCCTCCACAACCATACATGTACGTCCGTCATCTTTTACACTCCAAGTGCCAACGCCAGTTTCGCCATCATTCATTTTGTATGCAAATGATCCATCGGAAGCATAGTATCCAGCGCCGGCTCCACTACTAAATTCTTGTGTATTACCAGATAGTCGTGTGGACGCCTCTTCTTTCGTTAACAAAATAGCGCCGTTTTCTATCATAGCCTCTTTCGCTGTCTGACAAGCACTGATCAAAGCTGCGGCAACAACCAAGGCAAAAAGTTGGTTCTTCATGTACGTCTCTCCTTGAAAGTAAGATGGTGAAATGTGGAAGGTGTCCGTCCGGTGAACCCGCTCTTTTCTGAGCGGAAGGATTGGCGCTAGTGTCCGGCATTGATAGTGGACACCAAGGGTACATCGTGATGGCAGCGAAGCGTCGGTTTTGGTCGACTGAAGAGAAGCGTTCCATTTGTTTACAGGCGTCGGTTCCTGGTGTTTCGGTTGCGCAGGTTGCACAGCGTTATTCGATGAATGCGAACTTGATTTTTAAATGGCTGCGTGACGCGCGGTTTGCCCCGGATGGGGAGGAGCGTCATGATTCGGTGTTTCTGCCGATGATGGTTTCCGCGCCGGTCCGAGCGGAGATGGAGGTAGCAGCGGATGGGCCACCGACATTTGGGGCTGCGGTTCGTATCGAACTGGCTGGTGGTCACCAGGTTGTTGCCGAGGGTGGTTTTGATCCGGATGCTTTGGGGCGTTTGCTGAAGGTGTGGCTGTCATGATCCCGGTGCCGGTGAACACACGGGTATGGCTTGCGGCCGGTGTGACGGACATGCGCAAAGGGTTTGCCGGTCTGTCGGCTCTGGCGGAGCGTGTCCTGGGCCAAGATCCCTATTCGAGCCACCTGTTCGTGTTCCGTGGACGGCGCGGCGATCTGATCAAGATCATCTGGTGGGACGGCCAGGGGGCATGTTTGTTCGCCAAGCGGCTGGAGAAGGGCCGGTTCGTGTGGCCGTCTCCGGCGGACGGCAAGGTCGGCGTGACGGCGGCCCAACTCGCCATGCTGCTGGAAGGAATTGACTGGCGCATGCCGGCTCGGACCTGGCGTCCCCTGACCGTGGGATAGGTCCATTAAACGAAGAACTGGATCGGTTGCGGATTCCCTTTGCAGGGTGTTTCTGCTATACGATGGTCATGTTGAATGATCTTCAAACGCTGCCCGACGATCCCGCCGAACTGAAGGGCTTGGTGGGGCTTCTGGCTGGCGAGTTGAAGTCTCGCGATCTTCTGATTGAGAAGCTCAAGCACCAGTTGGCGGGCCATAACCGCCACCGTTTCGGGTCCAAGTCCGAGAGCCTGGATCAACTGCACCTGACTTTCGCCGAGGACGAAGCCATTGCCGAAGCTGCGGTGGAACAAACCGCGGCCGCCGAAGTGGAGCCGAAGCCCAGGCGCAAGCACAATCGCAAGCCGCTGCCCGCCCATCTGCCCCGCCACGACACACATCTGTCTGCGGGCGAGAGTTGCGGAGAATGCGGTGGCGAACTCAAGCCCCTGTGCGAGGATGTCACGGAAGAGCTGGAATACATCCCGGGGCGTTTTGTGGTGAACCGCATCGTGCGTCCCCGTCTGGCGTGTAGCTGCTGCGAGGCCATCGTCCAGGCTCCCTTACCGTCGCGGCCGATCGAGAAGGGCCGCCCCGGTCCGGGACTGCTGGCCCATGTTCTGGTCTCGAAGTATGCCGACCATCTGCCGCTGTACCGCCAAAGCCAGATCTTTGCACGCGACGGCATTGATCTTGAACGTTCGACGTTGGCGGATTGGGTTGGCCGATCGACGGCACTTCTCGAACCCTTGGCCGAGGCCATTGGTCGTCATGTGCGGGCGGGTCCGGCGCTGTTCGCGGATGACACCCCTGTGAAGATGCAGGCCCCCGGTTCGAAGCAAACCAAAACCGCGCGGGTGTGGGCCTATGTGCGCGACGAAAGGCCATGGGCGGGTGGAGCGCCGCCCGGGGTCTGGTATCGGTTCACCGTCGATCGCAAGGGCGACCATCCCGTCCGGCATCTGTCAGATTATCAAGGCTGGATCCATGCCGACGGCTACGCCGGGTTCAACGGGTTGTTCTCATCCGACACGGCCACGGAGATGGCCTGTGTGGCGCATGTGCGGCGCAAGTTCGTCGATGTCCATCAAGCTCAGGGCGGAGCCATCGCCGAGGAGGCGATCAAGCGCATCGCCGCGCTGTATGCCGTGGAGGAACAGGCGCGTGGCCGATTGCCCGAAGAACGGGTGGCGCTGCGGCGCGAGTACGCTACGCCTATGTTCGATGATCTGGTGACATGGCTGGATACCCAGTTGACGAAGATATCCGGCAAGTCACCGCTTGCTGGCGCGATCCGCTACGCCCTGAACCGGTTGCCGAAGGCGCGGGCCTACCTGGGCCACGGCGTTATGGAATTGGACAACAACGCCGTCGAGCGGGCTATGAAGCCGGTGGCGCTCGGGCGCAAGAATTGGCTGTTCGCCGGTTCCGAGGGTGGTGGCAAGGCCATGGCCATCGCGTTCACCCTGATCGAAACCGCCAAGCTCAATGACGTTGACCCGCAAGCCTGGCTCACCTGGGTGCTGGACCGCATCGCCGATCACAAAATCAACCGCATCGACGAACTGCTCCCCTGGAACTTCCCCGCTCAAGCCGCCTGACTAACCGCGCGAAATATCAAGAGCCGGTTCACCGGACGGACACTGTGGAAGTGCACCGCAAATAGTTAAATCCACACCGCTCAACCCCCTCAATCATGGTTTAAAATTCTTGCCATGCCGGAAAAATAACTGGACAGCACGTCCGGTGTCATACCCCATCTGGTGTATGTCCTCGGATTTTTTGGTCACCGCACGGGAGGCAATGTAAAGAATGGTTGAAATTTTTGAGGTGGGCAGACAGTTGCCCCCTCGACGGAAACTCATTGCCTGAGATGCCAACAGACACCAGCGCATTCTGGAGCCTCAGCGCCATGTTGACGGTGGCCTTCAGTCGGAGCCTCCAAAAAACTTCCCATTTTTGTGTTACTAGCAGACGCCTCTCTTCAGTTTGGAAGCTTTCCTTTGGAAGTTCCTATTGATCAGAATTCGTAATGCTGGCCTAATATTTGCGCAATGCCCGACCTCTGGTTGGGCATTTTTCTTTTGGTGTGTGTGATCCATCTCGCTACATCCCTCAGAACACCAATGAATCGACCGCGTCTTTCAGATAGTCTGGATGATGTTTCGCGTAGTGCCGTTCAACGGTGTCCTCACTGTCTCCCAGAACCTTAGCAATCTCCCTCATGGGTTTGCCGTCTATTGCCATCCAAGCTGCTGCGGTGACACGTCCTTGAGCTTGGCACGTTCTACGGTCTTGTTGAACGCGGTTTTGATCGTCTTGACGGGTTTCCCCGCTCACTCAATCACATACGCAGAGGTCGCGCCCTCATGGGCCTGTAAAAGCGGTCCCAGAGCCATTTGATTGATCGGAACAACTGACCGCCGTTTATTGCTGTGGCCTTGCCCGTAATCAATCGATAATTGATCATAGTAATTACCAGCAGAGGGGCTTTAGAGGAACTCTAGAGGGGCCTCTCCCAATACTAACACACATAAGGTCTGATAAGGATACCAGCGCTGAGAAACCACATAACCTCATGATTTATTTGCAGATATTTTCAGAGCACGTCTTATCTGAGTCAGACACCCCCTTACCCCCCGTGGTACCCCCTTATCTGATCCAACAAAGCAACGTCCAGAGCCTTCAACCAATCCCCTCAGGAGGCAGGGTAAGAGTGACGGATGAGTCCTGAAGCTTCTGTGGTGGGGTGTGGACCCAAACAGCCAGCGACTCTGTGTGGACTCCTGAGCGCCTCCAGAGGTCACCAATCAACACCTCAACTGTACCCATCAGAGGCACCTCCAGAGTGCAGCACATACTGCAGCACATTTGGTGCCTGTTTTGTGTCGTTCACACAGACTCAAGATGCAGTTACTTGTTGGAATCATTAGGAAGTCAGAATTGACTGAGGCATAGATAAGGCACCAGCTCTCCCCGGGGGCACCATTCAACGACAAGTTTACAAAGATATTAAAGACGATACACGATAAACGACGGGGGCGGCCAAGCAGGATTGTCATTGGTGTATCGGGTCGTGCTGTTGGACCTGACCGCCTAAAGCACATGATGTCTGATGCGATCAGAGCGATCGGTCTGCCCGATAATCTAAAATTTCACGGGCTTCGAGCCACTGCTGGGGCGCGGCTTATCGAAGCCGGGTGTGATCACGAAAAATTGCAGCCGTTACGGGACACGAGACATTGGAGATGGCTAAAAAATACGTGTCTGACACATTGGCGCGCAACCAAATTAGGGAGATAACTGATAAGATGGATCTCTAAAATGAAGGGGTTGGCGTGGCGGATTGGAAAACGTGGTTTTTGGTGTGGTATCTATTTACCTCAAAACACCTGTTAAATGTCTGATTTGTCCTTCCTGAGAGATAGCTGACATTTCATTCCGGGGACATGGTTTACACAATTAGGCATTTTGGGGAGAGCCCGGATGCCTTGGAAGGAGTGTAAACCGATGGATGAACGCGTGCGTTTTGTCGCCCGCCTGTTGGAGGGTGAGCAGATGGCGTCACTGTGCCGGGAGTTCGGTATCTCGCGGGTGACGGGGTATAAAATTTTCGAGCGGTATAAGGAATGTGGCGTTGACGGTCTGCATGACCGCAGCCGTCGACCGTATCGGCATGCCAACAAGCTGCCCTATCAGATTGAGCGCTGTATTCTCGGGATCAAGCGGGAGTATCCAACCTGGGGCGCGCCAAAAATCCGCGACAAACTGCTGCGTGCTTTCCCGATCACTAAGCCACCCGCGATCTCAACAGTGCACGCTGTGCTCGACCGCCACGGGTTGGTGGCCCGTCGCAAGCGGCGACGCCACAAAGCCGAAGGCACACCGCTTAGCGCCGCGACGGAAGCAAACGGGTTATGGTGCGCGGATTACAAAGGGGAGTTCCGGCTGGGCAACAGACAGTATTGCTACCCCCTCACGATCACAGATTACCGGACGCGCTATGTGCTGGCCTGCGAGGGACTGGAATCAACCAAATCAGACTTCGCCTTTTCCGTCTTTGAGCGGGTTTTCAAGGAGTTCGGCCTGCCCAAGGCGATCCGTACCGACAATGGCGTGCCCTTTGCCAGCCCACATGCGCTGTTCGGCCTGTCGAAACTGTCGGTCTGGTGGCTCCAGCTCGGGATCGATATCGAACGCATCAAACCCGGCAACCCGCAACAAAACGGACGTCATGAGCGGATGCACCTAACCCTCAAGCAGGAAACAACAAAACCAGCCGCCTTCAACTTCCTGCAGCAACAGGAACGCTTCGACAGTTTCGTCGAGGTTTACAACAATGACCGACCGCATCAGGCACTCGCTGGTGCCTATCCGGGCGAACTCTATACACCCTCGGTCAGGCCTTACGCACCACCTGCAGAGCCAGACTACCCCTTCCATGACAGAACCGTAACCGTCACACGCTGCGGACGTATCTGTATCGGGAAGCGAAAGATCAATCTGAGCCAGGTATTCGCAGGGCAGAAACTCGGCATTCGGGAGGTCGATGACCAGATCTCGCTGGTCTCGTTCATGCACTATGATTTAGGGTTCTTCGATGCCAACGAGAACAGAGTAGAGCCCACTCAAAACCCATTCGCGCCGGACAAGGTGTAAACCATGTCTCCGGTATAATCTGTAAACCATGTCTCCGGTATGGACCCTAGAAAAATGGCGGAGAGACAGGGATTCGAACCCTGGGTACGCTCGCGCGCACAACGGTTTTCGAGACCGCCCCGTTCGACCACTCCGGCACCTCTCCGCATGGCTGGATGGGGCAATTGGTCGACGCCCCTCAAACCGCGAGGCAGTGCTTACCGCCCAGGACAGGGTTTGTCTATATCAGAGACGGTCTCGTCTGGAATTTTCTGATGGATAAGGCCAGCCATGGTCACGTGAGTTTCAGGGAGACTGAGCCCAGCCCCTCTATTGTATAGGTGATCGCCTCGTCCCCTTCCGGGAAGCGGGTCTTTAACGTGCTGCCGGTCATGACGAATTCACCTGCTTTCAGAACCTCACCGCGCGCGATCAGATGATTGGCGATCCAGGCAACGGCATTGAACGGGTGGCCCAGCGCTTCGCCAGTATTCGAACTTGCCGGTTCAAGGCCGGACCATTCGAGGGTCACCGGCACATCGGCGAAGTCAAGATCGCGCCAATCGCCCACCACCTGGCCCAGAACGACCGCCCCATTCCAGGAATTATCCGCGACCAGGCCCAGAGCCTCTATCCCCGCATAATCGCAATGCCGGTCCTCAACAATTTCGAAGGCAGGCAGGCATTCGGTTACATGGGCCGCTATGTCATCGCCGGTATAGGGGCGGCCGATTGGGACCAGATCGGCCCCGACAAACACTGCAAGTTCAAATTCAATCCCCGCATGCATGAAGCTTTCAACGGGAATCTCGGTCGCCTCCGCCGGGGCGCTGTTCCGATGGGTGACCTGGTCCATTACAAACCCGGCCAGGGGTCGGTCCACCCCGCACATTTCCTGCATCGCCTTTGAGGTCAGCGCAATTTTATGCCCGATTGGCTTTGCCCCACTCGCCTGGTTCTTGAGCGCGACGAAGGCCACTTGAACATCATAGGCGTCCTCCATGGTTTCCAGATCAAACAGGGGCGCGACGGAGACATAGGTCTGACGGTTCTTATGGGCATCCATTAGGAAAGCGGCTGCGGCGTCGATGGATTTTGGCATTCTGAAAACCCCCTGTTTTTGAAGCAACTGACGGGAATGCTACTAGACCAGAGCGCCCTGTCACGGGATGATTGCGGAGCAGGGCCAAAAACCCAGACAATCGTTGACTTCGGGGCTGTCCTGACTATAGTGCCGCCGATCCTTGCTGACGTGGTGTCGGCGACGGTGCGTTTAATGCGCAGTCCGAGGTCTTGAAGACACTGATATCGGTATAAGGCCGATTATCAGAAACTTCCCAAAGATCAGCGGCTTATCAGGACGAACTGATGTTTTTTCTGAACCCGCTGGCACCACAGGGCGCGGTGAAAAAAGAGAGATAAAACATGTTCGCAGTCGTTAAGACAGGCGGCAAACAGTATCATGTCGCGAAAGATGATGTTATTCGCGTCGAAAAACTGGATGCCGAAGCAGGCGCAACAGTCGCCCTGCATGATGTACTTTTGATCGATGCCGATGGCGCCCAGACCGTGGGCACACCGACCATCGAAGGTGCGGCCGTTGAGGCCGAAGTCGTTGACCAGCTGCGCGACAAAAAGGTGCTGATTTTTAAGAAAAAGCGCCGTCAGAACTATCGTCGCCGCCGCGGTCACCGCCAGAATTTGACGGTGCTGAAAATCACCGGCATCGTGGCAAGTGGCGCAACAAAACCTGCCGAAGCTGATGCAGCACCGGCACCGGCCAAAAAAGCAGCCGCTAAAAAGGCAATTTCGAAGAAGGCAACGGCCAAGAAAGCGACCGCCAAGAAGGCCACAGCGAAGAAAGCAGCTGCCAAAAAGGCAGACGCTGAAGAATAGGATTGATGTGCAACGGGGGTAAAGGTGCTCCCAGCACGAATCGAGGTTTAACGCATCCACGATGCGGAATTAAGGAGAACGGGTCATGGCTCATAAAAAAGCTGGTGGTAGTTCACGGAACGGACGCGACTCAGCCGGTCGCCGTCTTGGTGTAAAGAAATTCGGTGGTGAGCAGGTTCTTGCCGGCAACATCATCATGCGTCAGCGCGGCACAAAGGTTCATCCAGGCGATAATGTCGGCGTCGGCAAGGACCACACATTGTTTGCGCTGGTAGACGGACATGTTGCTTTCCGCAAGACACGCAATCGCACCACTGCAAGCGTTTTGCCACTGCCGGAGGCCGCCGAATAAGGTCGCTTCCCGCATGTAAGAACGAACAGGGGGAACGGCTTCAACCGTTCCCCTTTTTCATTTCCGGAACGGGTCTTTGAAAAAGTCGGCCACCGGAACAGAGGTCATTCGATGAAATTTCTCGATCAAGCAAAAGTCTTTATTCAAAGCGGCGCAGGCGGCACCGGCTGTGTGTCTTTTCGCCGTGAGAAATATATCGAGTTCGGTGGCCCGAATGGCGGCGATGGCGGGCGCGGTGGTGATGTGTTTGTCGAGGCTGTCGGCGGCCTCAACACATTGATCGACTATCGTTATCAACAGCATTTCAAGGCAAAGCGCGGCATGCATGGCATGGGCCGGGACCGGACCGGGGCCAAGGGGGATGATATCGTCCTGAAACTGCCTGTCGGGACCCAGGTCTTTGAAGAAGACAACGAGACGCTCCTCGCCGACCTGACAGAGGTTGGCCAACGCGTGAGATTGCTGGCCGGTGGCAAAGGCGGCTTCGGCAATGCCCATTTCAAGACAGCCACCCATCAGGCCCCCCGCTTTGCCCAACCCGGTGAAGAGAATGAGGAAAAGTGGATCTGGCTGCGCCTGAAACTGATCGCGGATGCGGGCCTTGTCGGCCTGCCGAATGCGGGCAAGTCTACTTTTCTGTCCTCTGTCAGTCAGGCCCGACCCAAAGTCGCGGACTACCCCTTCACCACATTGCATCCGCAATTGGGCGTCGCCGGTGTGGATCAAAAGGAATTTGTCATCGCTGACCTGCCCGGTCTGATCGAGGGTGCCCATGAAGGCCAGGGACTGGGCGACCGATTTCTGGGGCACATCGAACGCTGCGGCGTCATCCTGCATCTGATCGACGGGACCGATATGGATGTGGTTCAGTCCTATCGCACGATCCGGCATGAGCTGGAGGAATACGGGCATGACCTCGGCGACAAGCCAGAGATCATCGGCATCAACAAGACGGACGCCTTGCTGCCCGAATTCGTTGAGGAAATGACCGCCGAGTTGCGGGGGGTGACCAAGTCCCCGATCCTGGCACTGTCCGGTGTCACCGGGGATGGTGTTGTGCCGGTTCTGCGCGCCCTCTTCAAGGAGGTGGAGGCCTTCCGGGAAGAGTTCGAGGCAGCGTCCGAACCGGAAACCGATGATGGTCTGCCCCCCGATGCCTGGGCGACGGAGCCCAAGAAAACGGAGGCACCAGCGGCCAAATGGTCGCCGGATCTGGGGTGAAGCCGATGGATCTGCCCCGCCTTAATCACTGCAAACGCGTTGTTATCAAGATCGGGTCAGCCCTGCTGGTCGATGACGGGCGCGGTGTGCTGAGAGATGACTGGCTCTCGGCGCTTTGTCGCGACATTGCCTGGATGCGCAAGAATGGCACCGAGGTTCTGATCGTCTCTTCCGGTTCGATTGCCGCCGGGCGTCGGCAATTGGGCCTGGCAGGACAGGCGCTGAAGCTTGAAGAAAAACAGGCCGCCGCGGCAACCGGTCAGATTACTCTGGCCCATGCCTATCAGCGGCATCTGGGCAACCAAGGCGTCATCGCCTCCCAAATCCTGCTGACCCCGGCTGATACGGAAGAGCGCCGGCGGCACCTGAACGCCAGGGCGACAATCCTGCAATTGCTCAACCTGGGTGCCGTGCCGGTGATCAACGAGAATGACACGGTTGCAACTGCGGAAATCCGCTATGGCGACAATGACCGCCTGGCGGCCCGCGTGGCCAGCATGGTGAGTGCCGATGCGTTGATCCTGCTCAGCGATATTGACGGTCTCTACACCGCGAATCCCAATCGCGACAACACCGCCCGCCACATCCCCCATGTCCCGCGCATCACGGCAGAGATTGAGGCAATGGCAGGTGACGTCACCCTTTCCGCGGAACAGGGCGGGATTTCAACGGGCGGCATGGTCACAAAACTGGAAGCGGCAAAGATTGCGCTTGCCGGTGGCTGCGCGATGGCGATTGCGAAGGGCCAGGGTCTGAACCCCCTGCAGGCAATTCATGAAGGCGCGCCCTGCACCTGGTTCACGACGGATATCAAACCCCTCGCCGCGCGCAAACAATGGATCGCCGGGACATTGAAACCCATGGGCACGATCACGATCGATGATGGTGCGGCCGCCGCCCTCACCCGGGGAAAAAGCCTGCTGCCGGCTGGCGTCACCTCAGTCAAAGGGGGTTTCCAGCGCGGCGACCCCGTCGCTATTATTGATCGGGACGGTCATCGATTGGGGGCAGGCCTTTCGTCTTACAATGCGCGGGATGCTGGCAAGATTGCCGGGCATCACTCATCAGAGATTTCGGACATCCTGGGCTATGAAGGCAGGGCCGCGCTGATCCATCGGGACGATATGGCGCTGGAGAGCCCGGTAATCACGGCCAAGGGTGACGCCGCCTGATCAATCGGGCACACTGATATAAACAAGACAAATGCTGGTACAGGGTAGAGACAGAAAGAACGGATCATGGCTGATACGACAGGACAGATTGAAACATTGGACGATCATCGCAGCGAAGCGGAAGTGGCGGCCATGGTTTCTGCAATCGGCAGCAAAGCCCGCGCCGCTGCAAAAACGCTTGGTCTGGTCAAAACCGATGACAAACGCAAGGCACTGACAAGTGCGGCCCGTTCAATCCGCGCCCACCAGGCGGCCCTTATCGAAGCGAACCAAAAGGACGTCGCATTCGGAACTGAGAAAGGCCTGAGCAATGCGATGATTGACCGCCTGCTCCTCACCCCCGACCGGATTGAAGGGATGGCCGCAGGCCTGGAAGCGATAGCTGAGCTGGACGACCCTGTCGGCAGCATCATGGCATCGTGGGAACGGCCCAACGGATTGCAGTTGCAGCGGGTCAGCACCCCACTTGGTGTCATCGGCGTGATCTATGAGAGCCGCCCGAATGTGACAGCGGATGCTGGCGGTCTGTGCCTGTTTGCGGGAAACGCCGTCATCCTGCGCGGCGGGTCTGAAAGCCTGCATTCTTCCAGCCTGATTGTTGAATGCCTTCGCGAAGGCCTGGCCGAGGCCGGCTTGCCACTCGACGCGATCCAGATGATACCGACCCGCGATCGTGCGGCGGTCGGGGCTTTGTTGCGCCTCAACAACTCTGTCGATGTCATTGTGCCGCGCGGCGGCAGAGGCCTGATCGAGCGGGTGATGGAAGATGCCAGAATGCCGGTCTTCGCGCATCTGGACGGGCTGTGCCATGTCTATATTGATCGTGAGGCCGATCCTGAAAAAGCACGGTCAATCGCGCTGAACGCAAAGATGAGGCGGACAGGCATCTGCGGTTCTGCAGAAACACTGCTGATCGACCGCGCCGTTGCGAAATCGGTGTTGCCGCCCATTCTGAAAGACCTGCATGAAGCGGGTTGCGAGATAAGAGGGGACGCGGAAACCCAATCACTTTTTGATCAGACAATTCCGGCCAATGATACAGATTGGGTGACAGAATATCTGGACAAGATTATTGCTGTTCGGGTCGTCGAAGACGTTCAGGCCGCGATTGATCACATCAACACCTATGGATCAAACCACACTGACAGCATCATCACCGAAGATCAGGCAACGGCTGATCACTTCCTGCGTGAAGTCGACAGTGCGATCGTTATGCACAACGCCTCTACGCAGTTTGCGGATGGCGGCGAATTTGGCATGGGGGCAGAGATCGGTATTTCCACGGGACGGATGCATGCGAGGGGACCGGTTGGTGTGGAGCAACTGACCAGCTTCAAATACCTGGTCCGCGGGAACGGTCAGATCAGGCCCTGATCCATCTCGACTTGAGCCCCAACGTATTCGGATTATGACAAAGCGACACTATCGCACCATCGGTTTGCTGGGCGGTTCCTTTAACCCGGCCCATGAAGGGCATCTGCACATTTCCAGAGAGGCGTTGCGGCGCCTCAATCTGGATGAGGTCTGGTGGCTTGTCTCGCCGCAGAACCCCCTGAAGTCGGAAAGCGGGATGGCGTCACTCGATGAGCGGATGACCTCTGCTGAAATCACGGCGGAACCCGAACGTAGGGTCCATGTCAGCGATGTCGAAAGCGTGCTTGGCACACGGTATACAGTCGACACGCTGAAAGCACTCGTCAAACGCTATCCACATTTCAGATTTGTCTGGTTGATGGGCAGCGACAACATGGTTCAGCTGCCGCGGTGGAAAGGGTGGACACAGATCTTTAACCTTGTTCCCATTGCGGTATTTACCAGACCCGCCTATGATTTGAGGGCTCTGTCTGGCAAAGCAGCGCAACGGTTCGGCCAGTACAGAGTGACAGGTTTGGCGTCTCGTCGCCTGGCTTTACGCAAAGCACCGGCATGGACCTATCTAGGGTTTCGCCGTCACAAAGCCTCGGCAACGGCAATTCGGGCAGGCTTGATGCCAGCCCATAACAGGATGGAGAAACAGGCCATAACACCCCAAACGCAGCCTCAAACAGGCCAGAATAACAACGCCGCCCTTCTGGATCCTGCCGCACTTGCCAATCTAGTCACCTCATCTCTTGAAGATGATAAAGCGCTTGAAATCACAACCATCGACCTGACCGGAAAATCCACCTTGGCGGACTATATGGTCATCGCTTCGGGGACTTCAGCGCGTCAGATCTCTGCCATCGCCGATCACCTGCTGGAGCGCTTGAAAGCCGCCGATATCAAAAAGGTGACTGTCGATGGCCAAGGCCAGGGGGACTGGGTTCTGATTGATGCGGGCGATATTATTGTTCATCTCTTTCGCCCCGAAGTGCGCGAATTCTACAACCTGGAAAAACTCTGGAGCAGCTCGATGAGCGCACCCAGCACCGGATTGGCCGCATCCGAAATCGAAGACTGAGACTGTTCGGCTTTAAACCGCCTCGATCACTGGAGTGATGGAATGGATCTTCACTTGATCGCTATCGGGAGATCACGCCGCGGCCCGGAACAGGAACTATTCAACCACTATATCGGTCGGTTGAAATCCCGCCTCAACATGGTCGAAGTCGAAGAAAAACGACCTCTACCTTCAGCCGAGTTGAAGGTCAAAGAAGGTGAGCTCTTGTTGAATGCCATTCCAAAAGGGGCATTCGTCATTGCCCTGGATGAGAGGGGCAAAACCTTCGACAGCGTTTCGTTTTCAGAAAAGCTGACGGCCATCCGCGACGAAGGCTATCCAGCCCTCGCCATTCTGATCGGCGGGGCAGACGGCCTGGATCAACCGGTTCGGGACAAGGCAAACCTGACCCTGTCGCTTGGGAAGATGACCTGGCCCCACATGCTGGTAAGGGGGTTGATCGCCGAACAATTGTACCGCGCACAGCAAATCGCCATCGGCCATCCCTATCATCGGGCCTGACCAATGGCGATTAAAACTCAACAAAGAAGGGGCAGGATCAGAGGTATCCGAACTGCTTGCTCTTCTCCATATCCTTGACCAGGCGCTTGGCCGCACGGCTCATCAGCTTTTGGCCGTCTTTGGAAATACCAAGCTGATCCGGGAACGGAGGTCCCTTACTCGACCGGTTCAGCAGATTGTAATCCGACAACAGGATCAGCAGACGACGGATGCTCTCCCGCGACAAACCAAGCCCGCCAAAGATCTCAAACAGCGCGGACTGGCTCAACAGCGGGAAAGTGCGCAGATTGCCTGCTGTATCCACACCATATTTCTTCAGAAGGGACTGGTGCTTTTTCTGGTTCAGACCTGCTGCGTCGAACTCCATCATGAACAGCAGGATGGAGTAAGCCGGATAGCTTCCCAACTGCCCCAGATCGCTGGCCGAGTCTTTGCCCAGCTTCGCTGCATGTTTCTCAACTTCCTTTTGGTAATTTTTCATCGCCAAAGCGGCGGACCCCAGAACGGCGAGTTCTGCTTCATCCGATTGTGCCAATTTTATTCTCCTGCTCTATTTCCAGCGATAGACTGAGTGGTACTGCCAATTGCCCTGCAGAACCACCCCTGCAAATAATTCTCACATTCAAGCCGATAAATTGGGATTGACGCGATAGTTTTCAACAGAAAAGTCATACATGAAGACCAGAAATGCGTTTCCCGTTAACATTCATGTTATAACATAGCGTGATTTTTTGGCGAAGTGTAGGCCAGTTGAGACAAAAACCGTGGATTCCTGTTCAAATCCTCGTCATGGCTCCCTCAAAAAATTCTGCATATCCCAGATATACAGGGATAACTTAACACAATTTTTGTGTTTGGGCATCAGGGCGGAAACCGCTACAAAAAGCGCTACCTTGTTTTTCGAAAATGAAGGGTTATTCGTTATGGTGAGCAGACCGGCAGTTCTCTGCATTTTGGACGGTTGGGGTGATCGTACTGAAGACAGCGACAACGCAATAAATCTGGCCGAAACACCAGTGATTGATCGCCTGCGTTTGGAAGGGCCAAATGCCCAGTTGGACGCCTCTGAAGGGTTTGTCGGACTGCCCTCTGGTCAAATGGGAAATTCCGAAGTTGGTCATACCAATATTGGGGCTGGCCGTGTTGTATATCAGGACTTACCAAAAATCGATGCTGCCATCGCTGATAACAGTTTAATCCAAATTCCGGCTTTCATGGATTTTGTAGAGAAGGTTAAAGCCACCGAGGGTTCGGTACACCTGATTGGCCTGATGTCGCCGGGTGGTGTTCATTCCCATCAGGATCATATTGCGGCCCTGGCCAACGCACTCAACGGCGCCGGTCTTGGTGTAAAGATCCACGCGATTACGGATGGGCGCGACACACCCCCGAAGTCTGCACTTGAATTTGTCTCAGATTTTCAAACCGTCGCCCCGCAAGCCACAGTCGCCACTATTACAGGTCGCTTCTATGCCATGGATCGGGACCAGAGATGGGACCGGGTCTCCAGCGCCTTTGACGTTATGGTCGAGGCCAAGGGTGACAGCGCGTCAACCGCACTGGATGCCCTGAAATCTGCCTATGAGCGTGACCTGAGTGATGAATTTGTGCTGCCGACCGCAATCGGCGATTACAATGGCATGAAACCGGGTGATGCGGTCATGATGGTAAACTTCCGCGCCGACAGGGCCCGCGAGTTGCTCCATGCCTTGATTGACCCGTCCTTCGATGGATTTGACCGTGAAACCACACCGGCCTTTTCCGCTGTCTTAGGTATGGTTTCATATTCAAACGCATTGTCGGAAATGATGGATGTCCTGTTCCCGCCGGAGAAACTTGAAGACGTCATGGGCGCTGTCGTATCCAAGCGCGGGCTCAGACAGTTGCGCATTGCCGAGACTGAAAAATACGCCCATGTAACCTTCTTCTTTAACGGCGGTCAGGAAGAGGTTTTCGACGGCGAGGACAGAATTCTGGTCCCGTCCCCAAAGGTCGCCACCTATGATCTCCAACCCGAAATGTCGGCTGGCGAAGTCACCGATAAACTTGTCGGTGCTATAGAGGCGGATACATACGACTTTATTGTCGTGAACTATGCCAACACTGATATGGTCGGACATACCGGTGATCTCTCCGCTGCGATAAAGGCTGTTGAGACAGTCGACACGTGTCTGGAACGTCTGGAGGCTGCTGTTTTGGGGAAGGGCGGTGCACTCTTGATCACGGCCGATCATGGAAACGCCGAAATGATGAAGGACAGTGCCACAGGCCAGCCTCATACCGCCCATACAATGAACAAAGTTCCCCTTATCCTGACGGGTCCGTCTGATGTGTCAGATTTGCAGAGCGGCAGGCTGGCTGATCTGGCACCGACCTTGCTTGATCTTATGGGAATTGCAAAACCGGATGCCATGACCGGCAATTCGCTTGTGGTGCGGGAATTGGAAAACCGGCAGGATGCTGCGGAATAACGCAGGAATGGACGACCCATACACGGTTTGTCGGTGCAGGCTGAAGGAAGAATTGTGACACCAATATGTGGATGCCACAGTGCAGATAATGCCTAGAATGGGTTTCACGTGTTCCTTACCACGCTGGATGCGCCAACCGTTCTGGCCATCGCTGCTGATGTCCCTGTTTTTGATATATGGGGCAGACACCCCCCTTGCACAAACAACCGGAACCGAGGCTGAAGAACTTCGCCAGACTGAACAGGACCTGCAAAAATCCCGCGATGAACGGCAGGCTCTTTCTGAAGAGCGGGAAGCCCTTGTCCGGGATCTACGCGCGCTTCGCCAACGCATGATCATCGCCGCACAGGACGCCCAGGAACGGGAAGGCATCATCACCAACCTGGAACGGCAACTGGCGCAACTCGCGGGGGAACGGAAAAACCGCCAGGCTGATTTGCTGACCCAGCGCCGACAGCTAGCCGGCACGTTGAGCGCCCTTGGACGCCTTACCCGTAGCCCACCCCAAAACATCCTGTTTCAGGAACAGTCCCCACTGGAAACGGTTCGCGGTGCCCAATTGCTACAAGCGACTGTCCCGGCCCTGCAGGAACGTGCCGGCGTCATTGCTGATCAATTGGCCGCCCTTGACGCGGTCAAACTGGACATCACTGACAAGGTTGCGCAACTGGAACGTGCCGAAGAGGATCTCGACCAGAACCGTGTTCGCATCGACAGTTTGATACAGGAAAAGAAGGCCCTGTTGACCCGAAATGACACCGCCCTGAGCGAAACCGAAAAGCGGGTGAAAGAACTGGTGGCAAAGGCAAGTTCACTTCAGGATCTGGTGCGTCGATTGGCTCGGGCACAGGTCGGAACACCCGAGCCCGCACCGGGCAACGCTTCTGAACCTGGCAATACCGTCGAAAACCCTGTCGTGTCACCGGAAAGTGAACAGGTTATCCGTGACGAAACCGCGCAGGCGCCAGCATTGGAAACCGCAGCCCTGTTGACAGGCCCACCCGAAGGATTGCGTAGTTTCCCTGTAAACGGACAGATCACCAGACCCGTTGAAGGCGAGGTAGTCCGCCACTATGGCCAGGCCAATGGATTTGATCAGACAGCAAAAGGCATCAGCATATCAACACGGAACGGTGCCCAGATAACTGCGACATTTGATGGCAAGGTCGTCTATTCAGGCCCGTTTCAGGATCTCGGCCTAATATTGATCATCGAACATGCGGGCGGTTATCATTCAATTCTGGCCGGGTTTTCCCGTGTTGACCCGCTGGTTGGCCAATGGCTGCTGGCGGGTGAACCTGTTGGATTGGTCGGGGCACCGGAAACCGGTTCCACAAACACCCGTCCCGAACTATATGTAGAATTGCGCCGTGATGGCCAACCCGTAAACCCGTTGCGATGGATATCGCTTCAGCGCAATGGCGCCAAACCAGCGAAGGTAAAATCATGAAGCATAATTTGATGCAGACATTTTCTAGATATATGGCCCTTTTTGGCCTGATCGCTTTGATCGGCGTGGCCACTTTGCCGCTTTCAAGCCCCAAGGCTGCGGGGGAAGACGGACCGGATACCTATGAATTGCTGGATATGTTTGGCGAGGTTTTTGAACGTGTACGCCGGGATTATGTTGAGGAGGTAAGCGACGAGGAACTGATCGACGCGGCCATTCAGGGCATGCTGCGCGATCTCGATCCCCATTCCGCATTCCTCAACCGCGAAACCTTTCAGGCGACACGGGAACAGACACGGGGCCAGTTTGGCGGTCTCGGCATAGAAGTGACCATGGATGAGAGCGGCTATGTCCGTGTGGTCGCCCCGATTGACGACACCCCCGCCGATCGCGCCGGCATGCTGGCAGGCGACCTGATCATCGAACTTGACGGCGAGGCCGTGCAAGGCATGACGTTGAGCGACGCTGTAGAGCGGATGCGCGGCGAGGTTGGCAGCGACATTATCCTGACAGTCGTCCGTGAGGAAATGGAACCCTTTGAGGTCACCATTACCCGCGACCGCATCACCGTTCGTTCTGTGCGGGCCCGCATGGAAGGCGATATTGGATATATCCGCATCTCCAGCTTTACCGGTCAGACCCAGGACGGTCTGGATAAGGCAATCGCCGACCTGAAAGAGGAAGGTGGCGACAATCTGAACGGCTATATTCTTGACCTGCGCAACAATCCGGGCGGCTTGCTGGATCAAGCCATATCAGTTTCCGATACTTTCCTGGATAAGGGTGAGGTCGTTTCCACCCGGGCGCGGGACAATGACTCGACGCAACGCTTTCAGTCGACACCAGGCGATCAGACCGATGGTCTGCCCTTGGTCGTCATGATCAATGGTGGTTCCGCCAGTGCATCAGAAATTGTCGCAGGCGCTTTGCAGGATCATGGGCGCGCCATTATTCTGGGCACAAAATCATTCGGGAAAGGATCGGTGCAGACAATCATGCCGCTTAGCCGGTCCGGCACGGCCATCAAACTGACAACCCAGCGCTACTTCACACCGAGCGGCCGTTCCATCCAGCAAAAGGGTATTTCGCCCGATATCCAGATTGAACGTGCCCGTATCGAAACCCTGGAAACCGGACGCGGTCGCAGCGAATCGGATCTGCGTGGTGCCTTATCCAATGATCAGTCCGAGGAAAATACCGAGGAGACAACAGAGGAAGAAGTCGCCGATGAGGTTATCGATTCCAGCGAGATCGAGGATTACCAGCTAGCCCGGGCGCTGGATCTGATCCGTGGCATTGCGCTGTATCGCCAACGCACCGTAAACTAATGTAGTGATGCAGGAAGTGTTGGAGTAACGGCACTTCCTGCCAACTGCAGCATAACGGGTTCGCTGAAAGATACGACCTGCGAGCCCCGTCCGCGCGGGGGCCGTTCCTTGGTAGAATGTGAAGGCTTTGTTTCGATCCAGATCCGCAGAGTTTCTGTGGATAGATCACGGTTGCGCCCATGAAACTGCCCAAGCTTCCTTCACTGCCCATCGGGGCTTTAAAATCGAAACTGCCGAACATCAAAGGTCTTATCGGTCGAAAAGGCCAAGCCCCGGATGATCAGCAAGATTTCGACAATCTCGACTATATGGCACCGACCAAGTTTCAGAAGCATGGAAAATGGATCGCCGTCTTTGCCGCCTATGGGGTATTCTTTCTGCTTGTCGGCGGATCGGTTCTCTACGCTGCACTGAGCGCTGACGAGACTGCGGAAAATCTGATTGCGGCGCGCCCGAAAGCCTTCATTTCCGCTGATGAAATCGTCCTGAAAACAGAACCAAAACCGGAAATGGCCACAGAGGGCACGGCCAGTGACGGGGGAAATCCGACCGCACCCGCCGGTGTGGACTCCGCGGAAACACAGGGCCCCAGCGATCCAGATGAACCGGCGGGACCCGATAATTTTGCGGGTCTGATGGCACCACATCCCGATCCGGCCTTGATCGAGAATTCAAGCCTGGGTCCACTCCCGATTGTCGGCAACGACGGCAGGGAGCCCTGGAGGGTCTATTCGCGGCCCAGCAATGTCCTGGAAACCCGGCCAAAGATTGCCGTCGTCATCTCCGGTCTTGGTATAAACAGTGTCAGGACAGAACAGGCCCTCGCGTTACCGGGCTCCGTCTCACTCGCCTTTGCGCCTTATAGCCGCAAGATCGACAGCTGGATTTCTGCCGCCCGTGAAAATGGTCATGAAGTGTTGCTGACCCTTCCAATGGAGCCAGCAAATTTCCCGCGGAGCGACCCTGGGCCCTTTGCGCTGATGTCGACACTGGATGAAGAACAAAACACCAGACGTCTTGAATGGATTTTGAGCCGGACAACCGGCTATGTCGGCGTGGCAAGTTATCAAGGCAGTGGATTTGCCAGCAATCCCGCGGTTCTGCGTCCGGTTCTGGCAAATCTGAAACAACGCGGGTTGCTGTATTTGGATGGAAAACAGACGGGTGCATCCGCCGCGCCACAAATGGCGGCGTCGCTCGGCGTGCCAATCGGGCGTGCCGATATTGTCATTGACGCCAATCTCAGCCGGGCGGCGATACTGAAGCAAATGAAATTGGCGGAATCCCTTGCCCGGGCGAATGGCAGTGTGATCGTATTGGGCCACCCCTATCCTGTTACCCTGGATCGGATACGGGTTTGGGTTCGGGAACTGGCGGATCAGGGTCTGGCGCTTACCCCGATTTCAGGTGTGATTGCAGATCGCTCTCAAAGCTGATTGTATGATGCATTGCAGCCTTTCCTAGAAAATAGCTGCCCCTATTCGCTTATGGTACCATAGACCGGGACAGGAGTAACGGTGACAGATTCAAATCTGGACGACAGACCCTACAGACCCTGTGTCGGAATTATGATGCTGAACCGCGACGGTGATGTCTTTGTAGGGAACCGCCTGGATGTTCCGGGCGACCATTGGCAAATGCCGCAAGGGGGTATTGACGATGGGGAAGAACCGGTTGAAGCGGCCCTTCGCGAAGCCGAGGAAGAGACAGGCGTTTCCGCAGACAGTCTTTCCATCATTCAGGTCAGTGAGACCTGGCGCCCCTATGACCTCCCGACGGCACTATCCCGACGGATCTGGAAGGGCAAATACAAGGGCCAGACGCAGATTTGGGTTTTGATACGCTTTCTAGGTGAGGATCATCAGATTGATCTGACCCGCCACAATCCGGAATTTGGCGCCTGGAAATGGGTGAATCCGGATGAAGTGACCGATCTGATCGTGCCATTCAAACGCGATATCTATGAACAAGTGCTTGAAGAATTTCGGCCGCTTGCCACCCCCCTCACTTGACCCGAAAACAAATTCCGTCGTTAACATGAAGGCATTAGGCTGTTAACAGCTGTCTATAATTGCCGATTGTCTCTGAATTGGGGCCTCTGACAGGGGCAGCAACAGGAGCAACATGTCCGATGTAGGATTGTCCGCCCCCATTCTTCAAACGCTGGGGGGTGTCGGACGCATAGCGGATCTGGGTACCGGGCGCAGTACTGTTGCCGGGCCTACAGGTGTGCCTACGGCAACCCTTGCCGATCCTGCAGCCGTGATATCGGGTGGCCCCAGTAACGGGGTGGCCGCCGGTCTTGCCACATTCCTGCAGGAACCCGGTATCGCCCAGGCACCACTCGGGGCAGAGGAAAACGGCGCCGGGACGGAGGCAGGTGCAGGAAACACCGGGAACGCCGCCGCCACAACAACGCCAGGTGACAGCAGCGACGGGGCCGATAGTGCAGAAGAAGCCGCAGCAGAGGGTGAAGGTGGCGGAACAGGCCCCAATGATCTGACCGAAGAGGAACAGCGCATCGTCGCCGAATTGCAGCGACGGGATGCGGAGGTACGCCGCCATGAACAGGCCCATGCCTCCGTCGGCGGTCAATATGCCGGTGCCCCGACCTACACCACGGTACGGGGACCGGATGGGCGGTCCTATGCCGTTGCCGGTGAAGTCAGGATCGACGCCTCACCCGTACCCGGCAACCCGCGGGCAACAATCGCCAAAATGCAGATTGTTCAGAGGGCGGCACTCGCACCAACAAATCCCAGCGCGACGGATCGCCGTGTTGCCTCCCAGGCGCAACAGCAAATTGCGCAGGCTCGGCTGGAAATCCAGCAAGAGATTACCGCCGAGCGAACAGAGGCCCGACAGAGGGCAGAAGAAGTGCGGGAGGCCAACCTTCAGGCCGCAACCGAAGGGGATAGTGTTGAAGACGGTTCGCTTGGCGTGGCAACACCAAATGCCCTGCCATCGGTGATCAATGCACCTGATACTGGCCAGGCCGCCGCAGATGCTGCCCAGCAGGCGGCAGCAAGCGTGGCGCGTCTGGCCTCAGCCGGACGCCTTTCCAGCAGCGGCAACGCCTCGGGAAGCCGCCTAAATATAAGGGTCTGATTTGTAGGAACAGGAGTATCACCCCGCCTGAGTAATCAGGCGTAGGCGGGTTTGCCCTTGGCCTCAATGCGGGCCTGTGCCATTTCGATGGCCAGCTCAAGTTGCGCTTTTTCGTGACCTGAAGAGGCGACAGTCATTTCGTCCCGCAGGTTTTTGATTTCCTGCTCAACGGCGCTGACATCAACATCATCCAGATTGATCGCCTGCTCGGCCAGGACGGTGCAGCGATCAGGCATGACCTCTGCAAATCCACCTTCAACGAACAAGCGGCTGACGACCTGACCGCCAGCGAAGACACAGATCGTCCCGGTACGGATCTGGGAAATGACCGGGGCATGACCGGGCAGAACACCGATATCACCCTCTACACCCGGCAGAACCACCATTTCAACGGCTTCAGAAAGCAACAACTTTTCCGGTGAAACGAGGTCAAATGCCACTGTATCAGCCATGTTTTCCCACTCCCTTGGTGCGATGGATACCGATCAGCCGATTAAGCGGCTTCAGCGGCCATCCGTGCTGCCTTTTCAATGGCTTCTTCAATGGTGCCAACCATGTAGAACGCCGATTCCGGCAGATCATCATGAACACCATCAACAATTTCGGTGAAGCCTTTGATCGTGTCTTCCAGCTCTACATACTTACCAGGGGAGCCGGTGAAGACCTCAGCCACATGGAACGGCTGAGACAGGAAGCGCTGGATCTTACGCGCACGGGACACAACCAGTTT
Organism: Alphaproteobacteria bacterium; assembly: GCA_963691885.1. GTDB lineage: Bacteria > Pseudomonadota > Alphaproteobacteria > UBA8366 > Aestuariispiraceae. The sequence goes on along the minus strand of OY829843.1, from coordinate 1,966,303 downwards.
GTCTTCTTCAGACAGTTCGTCCATGCCCAGAATGGCGATGATTTCCTGAAGGTTCTTGTACTGCTGCAGGGTTTCCTGAACACGACGGGCCACATCGTAATGGGCCTCACCAACGGTGCCCGGCTCCAGAATACGGGACGTCGAATCCAGCGGGTCCACAGCAGGATAGATACCAAGTTCCGCAATCGAGCGCGACAGAACCGTTGTGGCGTCAAGATGCGAGAAGGTCGTGGCAGGTGCCGGGTCGGTCAAGTCATCAGCAGGGACGTAAACGGCCTGCACGGACGTGATCGAGCCCTTCTTGGTTGACGTAATACGTTCCTGCATACCACCCATATCGGTACCCAGTGTCGGCTGATAGCCCACAGCAGAGGGGATACGACCGAGCAGAGCGGACACTTCCGAACCAGCCTGGGTAAAACGGAAGATGTTATCAACGAAGAACAGAACGTCCTGTCCTTCTTCGTCACGGAAATATTCAGCCTGTGTCAGACCGGTCAGCGCAACACGGGCACGCGCACCGGGAGGTTCGTTCATCTGACCATAGATCAGCGCACATTTGCTGTCGCCTTCCAGGTTGATAACGCCAGATTCCATCATTTCGTAGTAAAGATCGTTCCCTTCACGGGTACGCTCACCAACACCGGCGAAAACAGAATAACCACCATGGCCCTTCGCGATGTTGTTGATCAGCTCCATGATCAGAACGGTCTTACCAACACCGGCACCACCGAACAGACCAATTTTACCGCCTTTCGGATACGGGGTCAGCAGATCCACAACCTTAATACCGGTGACCAGCTGCTCGGTCTCAGTTGCCTGATCGATATAGGGAGGTGCAGAACGGTGGATCGGCAGGGACTGCGTGGCATTCACCGGACCGCGCTCGTCAACCGGCTCACCGATCACGTTCATGATACGGCCAAGTGTTTCCGGACCAACCGGAACCTTGATCGCGTCGCCCGTGTCTTCCACATCCTGGCCGCGAACCAGACCTTCGGTGGTGTCCATGGCGATCGTACGAACCGTCTTTTCGCCCAGATGCTGCGCCACTTCCAGAACCAGAACCCGGTCTTCAACCTTGGTTGTCAGGGCGTTCAAAATCTGCGGCAGCTCGCCGTCAAACTGAACATCCACAACCGCGCCAAGCACCTGGGTAATCTTACCGCTCGAGTTCTTCGCCATTTTGCGCTCCTACAAATCAATCGGGGCTCTGCCCCACTGAAGGCCCGTTGGGCCAATTTCTAATCAGCGGAACCAGACAGGTCCCGCGCTTTACTTTAGAGTGCTTCCGCACCCGAGATGATCTCAATCAGTTCCTTGGTAATCTGGGCCTGACGGGATCTGTTATAGGTGATCGACAGCGTGTTGATCATGTCACCGGCATTCCGGGTCGCGTTGTCCATAGCCGTCATTCGCGCACCCTGTTCAGATGCAAAGCTTTCCAGCATGGCACGGAAAACCTGGGTCGAGAGGTTCTTGGGCAGCAAAGCTTCCAGAATCTTCTCTTCTTCCGGCTCAAATTCGTAAATCGCACTGGCACCCGCTGAGGCGGCCACTTCCTCGTCACCATCCACGACGGGCGGCGCAAAGGGAATAAGCTGCAACGGGGTAACAGTCTGGGTCAGTGCGGAAACGAATTTGTTGTAGTAAACGGTACAGACATCAAACTCGCCATTCGCGAACATCTCTGTGATCTGGGTCGAGATGGTCGCCGCCCCGTCAAAGCTTGGAGACGGTTTGGAGATTTCTTCATACCCTTTGACCATCATGCTGGCGAATTCACGGCGCAGCAGGCTGACACCTTTCCGACCAACAACGATCAGCTTCACTTCTTTGCCGTCACCAGTCAAAGCCAGGATCTGTTTGCGAACTTCACGGACAATCGATCCGTTAAAGCCACCGCAGAGCCCGCGATCAGAGGTTACGACGACCAGAAGATGAACATCTTCCTTGCCCGTACCGGCAAGCATCGCAGGCGCACCGGAACTGGATGTACCAGCCGCAAGTGATCCCAGCATACGCTCAATCCGTTCGGCATAGGGGCGTGCCGCCTCTGCCATTTCCTGAGCCCGGCGGAGCTTGGCCGCGGCCACCATTTTCATGGCGGACGTGATGCGCTGCGTTGACTTAACGCTGGCGATCCGTGCTTTCAGTTCCTTCAAACTGGCCATTTAGAGGTTCCTGTCCAAGGTCGGTTTCAATCAGCTGCGAGACAATCAGGCGAAGTTGGAAGCAAATGCGTCCAATGCGCCTTTGATTTTCTCTTCCGTGTCGCCACTCATCTCACCCGTGGATTCGATGGCTGACATGACCTCGGCATGATCGGCCGCCATATGGTCAAGCAGGGAACGCTCAAACCGGCTGACATCGGAAACCGCAACACTGTCGAGATAACCCTTGGTACCGGCGTAGATGCTGACAACCTGTTCAGACACTTTCAGCGGCTGATACTGCGGCTGCTTCAACAGTTCCGTCAGACGGGACCCACGGGCCAGCAACTGACGGGTTGAGGCATCAAGGTCAGACGCAAACTGCGCGAAGGCTTCCATCTCACGATACTGGGCAAGTTCCAGCTTGATCGACCCAGCAACCTTCTTCATCGCCTTCGTCTGAGCGGCAGAACCCACACGGGAAACCGACAGACCAACGTTAATGGCAGGGCGAACCCCCTTATAGAAGAGGCTGGTTTCAAGGAAGATCTGACCATCTGTAATCGAGATCACGTTGGTCGGAATATAGGCTGACACGTCGTTGGCCTGGGTTTCAATAACCGGCAGGGCGGTCAGCGAACCGGAACCATTGTCTTCGTTCAGCTTCGCAGCGCGCTCCAGAAGACGCGAGTGGATATAGAAAACATCACCCGGATAAGCTTCACGGCCCGGCGGGCGACGCAGCAGCAGAGACATCTGACGATAGGCAGTCGCCTGTTTCGACAGATCGTCATAGAAGATTACAGCATGCATGCCGTTGTCCCGGAAATACTCGCCCATGGCACAACCGGTGTAAGGGGCCAGGAACTGCAGAGGGGCCGGGTCGGATGCGGTCGCTGCAACAACGATGGTGTAATCCAGCGCGCCTTTATCGGCCAGGGTCTTCACAACCTGAGCAACGGTCGACCGCTTTTGACCAACAGCGACGTAGATGCAGAACAGTTTCTTGCTGTCGTCATCGCCTTCGTTGATGGATTTCTGGTTGATGATTGTATCCAGAATAACGGCTGTCTTACCGGTCTGACGGTCACCAATTACGAGTTCGCGCTGACCACGGCCAATCGGCACAAGGGCGTCAAGCGCTTTAAGACCCGTCTGCACCGGCTCATGCACGGATTTACGCGGGATGATGCCCGGGGCTTTCAGTTCGGCCAGACGACGTTCAGCGCCTTCAAGGCTGCCTTTCCCGTCAATCGGGTTTCCAAGACCGTCGAGAACACGACCCAGCAGCGCCTTACCAACCGGCACATCCACGATGGTGCCTGTCCGTTTGACGGTGTCGCCTTCTTTAATGTCGCGGTCGTCACCGAAGATAACGACACCGACATTATCGGTCTCAAGGTTCAGTGCCATTCCTTTGATGGCACCAGGGAACTCAACCATCTCACCGGCCTGGACATTGTCCAGCCCATAGACGCGAGCAACACCGTCTCCAACTGAGATGACTTGACCAACCTCAGCTACATCAGCTTCGGTGCCAAAGTTTGCAATCTGATCCTTGAGGATTGCAGAGATTTCCGCGGCCCGGAGTTCCATGCACTAAGCCCCCTTCATAGCAAGCTTGAGTTTCTGTAATTGGGAAGCAAGAGAGGAATCCACCATCCGGCTGCCGACCTTGACGATCAGTCCACCAATCAAGGCAGGATCCACCTTGTGCTCGACAGCAACCTTGCCACCGACCGCTCCCCTAAGAGCTTCTTCAACGGAAGCGATCTGAGCATCCGTCAGCGGACGCGCAGAGGTCACTTCTGCAGTAATTTCGCCGCGCCTGGATGCCAGCGTTGCCAGATAGGCGCTGATCATCGGCGTCAGGGCGAAGAGGCGGCGATTCGCCGCGACATAACTTACGAATTTACGGGTGAGGTCCGATGCACCGATTTTTTCCAGCACGGCATCCATTGCCTGGCGCTGTTCATCGCGAGAAATCACCGGGCTGCGCACGAGACGGCGCAGATCTTCACTTTCGTCGGTCAGCTGCATTACAGAGCGCAAATCACCCGCAACAGTGTCGAGTGCTTTCTGCTCGTCAGCCAGATCGAATAACGCCTTTGCATAACGCTCGGCGATTTCGTTTACACCACCTTTGGCAGCCACGTGTCGAAGACCCCTGTCAGTCGTTATTCAGAGCCAGACAATCCGGCCCCAAATCTGCGTACCCTAATCAATCAAGACGGTGCCGATTGGCATTCCATCTTGCGCCGCCGTTTATAGGCACGAAATGAGGTTACGCAAGCATTTTTCAAGCAAAACCGGAGCCTTTCGCCCCAAAAACTAAAAAGTCTTTGAAACGGGCCGCCCCGGACTGATAAATCGCCGCAAAATCCTCTTCGCAACGCGCGCAGCATTTAACACAGCGCCCCCGACCATTCAATGGTCCGAGCCGCGTTTCGTGGATTATTTGAGGGCCTTTTTCGATTCCCTTTCTCATCCCCCGATACAGAGGGAATTACCGGCTGTCCAACACACCGGTTTAAAGAAAGCTGTAGGGGTCCACGTCGACTTGTACCCGGGCATTGGATGGTATGTTTATCCGCGAAAGCCAGTCCGTCAGCACTTTCTGAACACTGACCCCGCGTTCCGCGCGAAGCAGCAGCCGACGGCGAAAACGGCCACGCAACAGGGAAATCGGTGCCGGGGCGGGTCCCAATATCAACAACCCGTCAGATCTTGGGGCCTGTCGCCCAAAGGCCGCGGCCAGATTATCTGCGATCCCCTCATCATGGCTGGAAATGATCAGGGCGGCCAGCCGACCATAGGGCGGGGCCACGGCGAGTTGCCGCTCATGGAGCTCCGCTTCGACAAATCCATCACGATCCCCTTTGGAAAGGGCCTGAATAACCCTTGTAGCCGGGTTGGCAGTTTGCAGAAAAACCCGGCCAGGCTGTTCGCCACGACCGGCACGGCCCGAAACCTGCTGCATCAACTGAAAAGTGCGCTCCGCTGCCCGCAAATCACCACCCGCCAACCCAAGATCCGCGTCGACGACACCAACCAGTGTCAGGTTTGGAAAATGAAATCCCTTGGCGATGATCTGGGTTCCGATAATCAGATCGACCTCATTATTCTGCATGCGGGAAACGAATGCAGCGGCCTCGGCCGGGCTGTGGATTGTGTCAGACGTGACAAGTTCCACCCTGGCGTCCGGCAGGAACTGACTGACTTCTTCCTGCAGGCGCTCTACACCCGGACCGCAGGCAGCGAAACTGTCGGTATCCCCACATTCGGGGCAGGATTGCGGTTTACGGGCCGCATAGCCGCAGTGGTGACACTGCAACCGGCCGGTAAAGCGGTGTTCTACCAACCATGCAGAACAATTCGGGCAAGCGATCCGATGACCACAGGTCCGGCACAGGGTCAGAGGCGCATAACCACGCCGGTTCAGGAACAGCAGACTCTGTTCGCCCGCCTTCAGGGTTTCGACCAGCGCGTCACGCAAAACCGGGCTGACCCATTTCTGGCGTCCCGGCTTGTCCTTTGTGATGTCGATGATCTCAGTACTGGGCAGAACTGCGGCACCATGGCGGTTTTGCAACAGGAAAGATTCGTACCTGCCCTCTGCGACATTCAAGACGGTTTCAAGAGAGGGCGTCGCCGAGCACAGGATAATCGGAATACCCCCTTTATGCGCTCGGACAATGGCGACATCCCGCGCATTATAAGCAACACCGTCTTCTTGCTTGAATGCGGGTTCATGTTCTTCATCAACGACGATCAGACCCAGATTAGAAAAGGGCAGATGTAATGCTGAACGGGCCCCGACGAGCACACGGACCCGTCCCTCCGCCACGGCACGCCAGGTGCGCCGCCGTCCGGGCGGGGAAAGATCGGAATGCCATTCTGCCGGCATTGCCCCAAACCGCGCGTTAAACCGGCTGAGCCATTGTGATGAAAGGGAAATTTCAGGCAACAGGACCAGAACCTGTTGCCCGGCCTTCAATACTGCTGCTATCGCCTCGAAATAAACTTCGGTTTTTCCAGACCCTGTCACCCCATCCAGCACAGAGACGGAAAAGTCATCCGCCGCTATTTTTGCCAGGATGCCATTTGCGGCGTCTTCCTGTTCCCCGGACAGATCCGGGCCGCTTGAGGAAGGATCGGGCGCTTCGAATCGGCCCAGATCCGGAATCGCGACAGTTTCCAGCGCGCCTTTCGACGCGAGGGCCTTGATCACGCCCGTCGTAACACCTGCTTCTTCCCCAAGGGCACGGGCGGATCTGGCGAAACCATCTCCCGCCACCTCAAGGACCCTGCGTCTGGCAGATGTCAGCTTGATGTCACCCGGAGGGCTGGCATCAATACCGCGATACGCTGTTTTGGTTGGTGGTGGTTCAAGCGCGGCTGGAACAGACATCATCATCCGAAGGGCGGCACCCGGCGCGCAAAGATAATAACCCGCCATCCAGTCGACCATTGACCGATTCGCCTCCGGCAAACTTGGTACCGGCAACACCGCTTCAATCTCTTTCAGTTTTTCAGCCGCAACACCACCCTCATCACCCGGGCCCCAGATGACCCCGTTTATCACCCGATTGCCCAGCGGAACGCGCACAAACGCACCGGTTTCCGCGTCGAGACCTTCGGGCAATAGATAGTCATAGGCGCCGGCAAGGGGGAGCGGCAGCAAAACCTTGACGCGACGCGCGGTCTGCCCCATCACATCACCCAGAACGTGATCGGATGTATCGCGGTCAAAACTGGTACAAGCCTGTCACATCGGCTAGTCTTGACCGGTAAATCCAACCGCACGGAGTCAGCCAGGCCAAGCCCGTGCAAAAGAGCTGGATCGGGGGTGTAAACATCTGCACTCTGCGTCATCAAATCCAACTCTTAAGGCCTGCCATCAGGGAAGCAAAACCATGAAATTCTTTATCGATACAGCCGACATTGACGAGATTCGCGACCTTGCGGCAACGGGCCTGGTCGACGGGGTGACGACCAACCCGTCATTGATCGCAAAATCCGGACGGGACTTTCTGGAAGTTGTCGCAGAAATCGCCAGCGTCGTCGACGGCCCTGTCAGCGCGGAATGTGTCGCGACCGATTTTGAGACGATGTTGAAGGAAGGTGAGAAACTGGCCGCCATCGCCGACAATATTGCGGTCAAAGTCCCCCTAACCCCTGCTGGTTTGCGGACCTGTAAGGCGCTCACCGACAAAGGCACGATGGTGAATGTGACGCTTTGTTTCTCCGCCGCTCAGGCGCTTCTTGCGGCTAAGGCCGGCGCAACCTTCATTTCCCCGTTTGTGGGTCGCCTTGATGATATTGGTCAGGACGGAATGGACCTTATTGCCGAGATTTGTGAGGTCTATTCCAATTACGATTTTCCCACCGAAATTCTGGTCGCCTCCGTCCGTGGTCCGCAACATGTTGTAGCGGCTGCCCGCATGGGGGCGGAGGTTGCAACCCTGCCGCCGGATGTGCTGCGCAAGCTGTTCAACCACCCGCTGACCGATAAGGGCCTGGACGGGTTTCTGAAAGACTGGGCCAAAACCGGCCAGACCATTCTCTAACCAACAGGGTTTCAATGACCGGCGATACTGAAGAAGCAACCGATATCCAGGATCTGAGTTCAGAACAGGTTCTGGAGTATTTGCGGCGCCATCCCGGCTTTTTGACGGAGAATGCCGCCGCGCTTGATTCCGCAGCCGCGCCGGTGCGGGATCTGGGTGCAGGTGTTGTCGATCTGCAAACCGCGATGATCGGGCGCTTGCGAGCGCAGGTCAGCCAGACAGAGGGCGTCGCACGTGGTCTGATCGACACCAGCCGGGACAATCTTTCTACCACTGCCAGGATCCATGAGAGTGTTCTGGCCCTACTCGACGCAACGACGTTTGAACAGTTGATCCAGACCGCGACCGCGGATCTGGCAGTTCTTCTTGATGTGGACGTTGTGACCCTGTGCGTGGAAGGGAATGGCGTACCCGACCTGCCGTTAAGTGCCCTTCAGCTGGTTGAAGAGGGAACTGTCAACGCGCTCATTGGTGTACGCAAGGCCGCTGCCTTGCAAAGCGACATTTCGGCCGATCCCGCGATTTTCGGTGCCGCCGCATCCCTCGTGCGCTCCGAGGCATTGATTCGCCTCTACATCTCACCATCAGCGCCAGCCGCCATGCTTGCCTTTGGCAGCCGCGATCTGGGCCGGTTCGATCAGGGTCAGGCAACTGAACTGCTGCAATTCCTGGCCCGGGTTCTGGAAAAGCTGATCAGGGTCTGGCTGGATTTGCCGGACGAGGGTGAGGATGACCAGTTCTGAGGAAGCGCCCCCCTCACCACTGGATAAATATGCCAGCATATCGGCGGCATCCCCTGCCCTGACGCCCGTTTGCAAGGGCTTCCTTGAATGGGTGCTGATCGAACGCAAATACTCGCCCCACACCGTGGATAATTACGCCCGCGACCTCGGGCAGTTTCTGGTTTTCACACAATCCTATCTTGGCCGGACACTGGTCTTGAAGGATCTCGAAACCCTGCGGTCGATGGAGTTTCGGGCCTGGCTTGCAAACCGTGTTTCGACGGGCCTCAGCGCAACCAGCAATGCCCGCGCGCTTTCCACCATCCGGACGTTTTACAAATGGCTGGAAAAAACAGGGCGCGCCCGCAACCCGGCTATTGGCATTCTGAAAAGCCCTAAGAGACCAGAAAGCCTGCCAAAGGCGCTCAGCCCAGACGACGCCTTGGCGGTGGTCGACACAATGGGAGATTTCGCAAGTGAGCCCTGGATCGGGGCCAGGGACACGGCCCTGATCGCCTTGCTCTATGGGGGTGGTTTACGCATAGCCGAGGCATTATCGCTTGACCGGGCGGTACTGCCATTGGGCGAGAGCATCCGGGTCATCGGTAAGGGCCGAAAGGAACGGATTGTTCCAATCCTGCCGGCCGTTGCCGAAGCGGTGGATGCCTATACCAAACTCTGCCCCTATGGCGGAAACAAGGATGCACCGCTCTTCATCGGGAAACAGGGAAAGCGTCTGCACCCCTCGGTCGCACAAAAAGCCATGCGGCAGGTGCGCATTGCGCTTGGCCTGCCCGAAAGCGCAACACCTCACGCGCTGCGCCATTCCTTTGCGACACATTTATTGAGTGCCGGGGGTGATCTGCGGGCGATCCAGGAGTTGCTGGGGCATGCCTCCCTCAGCTCGACCCAGCGTTATACGCATGTTGATACAGAACGCTTGATGCGCGAATACAGCAAAGCCCATCCAAGAGCATCATCAAAATCGGGTTGATCCCCTAAGCTGCGTCGGGCGCGGCGTCCATATTGTGGAACTTCGACTTTGCAAACACGCGATGAACCATTGGTTCAAAGAATTCGAGCGGCTTTGTATCGTAATCCGGATCAAATGCGTTCTGGTCATAGGCCGCGCAAAAATGCACACAATCGTCGTACCAGGGGTGATCCTTGAAGCGATCCCTGGCGTTCCGGTCGCCCCCGTTGAAATGGGCATAGTAATAAGTCTGGAACAGGCCGTGATGCTTGATGATCCAATATGTCTTTTCACTGACATAGGGGCGCAAGATGCCGGCCGCGACCTCACTATGATTACTGGGCGCCAATACATCACCGATATCGTGCAACAGGGCAGCCACAATCATTTCCTCTTCGGCACCGTCCCGCCAGGCGAGGGTCGCGCTTTGCAGTGAATGCTCCAGCCGGGTCACCTTGTAGCCCGCAATACTGCCATCAAGCTGGCGAAGTTGATCAAGAACGCGCTGACCGGTTCCGGCCATAAAGTCGGACTCCATCTCGTCCAGCAGGGCATAATCCTCTGCCGTGCCATCTTCCATATGAATGAAGCTGACTTCGCGTGAGGCTGTGTCGGTCATGTTCGTCTCCGTTGCTTGTCTGGGAAAACCATCCCTTATCACCGCGGTTCCGGTCAACCGGTTTTGATCACACAAAAGCGAAATTCCACACCTAACGAATTGGGCCTGGCGCTTCCGGTGTCGAGGTGGTTCGGGCAATCCTGTTTTCCCGCCAGACCACAAACAGGCCAGACAGCACGACAACACCGCAGCCAACCCAAGTCAGCACATCCGGGAAATCCCCAAACACCAGCAGACCCAGTACGGTTGAGGTGATCATTTCGAGATACGGGGTCACTGCCATGGCCGATGCCTCCACCCTGTCTGCCGCCCAGAAAACCAGCAGATGTCCGACCAGCATGATCAGGCCGATCAGGGCCATCCACCCCCATTGCGGGGGATCCGGGGGCTGCCACCCCGGCACGGCCAGAATTGTCATGGTCACCATGCCGATCAATCCCATCCACCACATCGCAATCATCGGCGGCACGGACCCTGCCACTTTTCGGGTCAAAACCATATACAGCGAAAAACAGATTGCCGCGCCAAGTGCCAGGAAAGCCCCGACCCGCAAGCTCTCTGTCCCCGGACGCACGATCAGCAACACACCCAGAAAGCCGATAAAGACCGCCGCCCAGCGCATCTTTCCAACCCTTTCCCCCAAAAAAAGAGCGGAAAGGGCGACCACGATCAAGGGCGCGATGAACAGGATGGCTGTCGCGTCGGCAAGCGGGATCAGCTTAACCGCATTAAAAAAAAGACAGAGGCGATGATCAGGGCCGCCGCGCGCGCCACCTGATAGACCGGCTGGACGATTTCAGGGCGCGCCCGCGATAGAGAATGAGGACCAGCGGCGTCAACAAAAGCGAATGAAACGCCCAGCGTCCCCAGGTTAATTGCAGGATCGGCAGCCCGCTTTCCGCCAGAAGCTTTCCGATCGCATCCCCGATTGGCAGGATCAGGAAGCCGACAATGGCCGCCACAAGGCCGAGTCCTGCGCCCGCAAAAGCGCGATTTCCGGACCCGGCCATGACTTATCCCCCGCGGCTTAGGGTTGAGGCGTTACATATGAAGGGCGCGTCCATCAACCGCCAGTGCGGCCTCTTTCACCACTTCGTTGAGGGTCGGATGACCATGGCAGGTGCGTGCCACGTCTTCAGCCGATCCGCCGAACTCCATAATCGCGACGATTTCATGGATCAGACCACCCGCATCCGGACCGATGATATGACAACCCAACACCTTGTCGGTCGTCTTATCCGCCAGAATCTTCACGAAACCGTCCGTTGCCCCCATTGCACGGGCCCGCCCATTTGCCGTGAAGGGGAACTTTCCGGAATTATATGCGACACCGGCCTCTTTCAGCTGTTCCTCTGTCTTTCCGACGGAGGCAACTTCCGGCCATGTGTAAACGATGCCTGGAATGACGTCGTAATTGATATGGGGCTTCTGGCCCGCAATCATCTCCGCAACGGCAACCCCTTCATCTTCTGCCTTATGGGCCAGCATCGGTCCTGGAATACAGTCGCCAATCGCGTGGATGCTGGGCACCTTGGTCTTGAAATACTCATCCACCTGAATGACGCCGCGTGGATCGGTTTCAATTCCAACCGCCTCCAGCCCAAGCCCTTCAGTATAAGGACGACGTCCAACCGAAAGCAGAACGATATCGGCCTTCAATTCCTCAGGGTCACCACCAGCGGCGGGTTCGATCGTCAGGGTCACGCCGGATTTTGATTTCTTGGCACCGGTAACCTTCGACTTCATCTTGAACTTCATACCCTGTTTCTGCAGGACGCGCTGAAACTGTTTGGAAACCTCCGCATCCATGCCGGGTGTCACCCGTTCCAGAAACTCTACAACCGTGACTTCAGAACCAAGACGGGCCCAGACCGACCCCATCTCAAGACCGATATAACCGCCCCCGATGACGATCATCTTTTTGGGCACCTTGCCGAGAACCAGCGCCCCGGTTGACGTCACAATCTGCTTTTCGTCGACCTCAACACCCGGAATCGGCGTCGATTCCGACCCGGTTGCGATGATGATATTCTTGGCGTTCAGGGACTTACCCGCATCAGCCCCTTCAGAGATGGAAACAGAATTTGGACCTGTGATCGTGCCACGGCCCTTGATCCAGTCGACCTTGTTCTTCTTGAAAAGGAATTCGACCCCTTTCACATTGTCGCCAACAACCGAGTCCTTGTGGCCCATCATGCCTTTCAGGTCGAGCTTCACACCGCTCATCTTGATGCCAAGGCCGTCCATACCATGGGCTGCTTCCTCATAGCGCTCCGACGCATGTAAGAGCGCCTTGGACGGGATGCACCCGACATTCAGGCACGTGCCCCCAAGGGTTTCCCGCATTTCGATACAGCCGGTTTTCAGACCCAATTGAGCCGCCCGGATCGCCGCGACATAGCCGCCGGGACCACCCCCGATGACGAGGACATCATATTCTGGATCGCTCATACCCAAACACCTTTCCCGAATTCTCAAAGGATCGAAATTGCAGCCCGACCGGCCGACCCCAACCATGCCCGAAAGGGTCTGGAAGGGAAAGGGGTCTGACCCCCCTTCACTCCAATTTCTGTCCCTGACCTGCGTGGCTTTACCAGTATCGGAATTGGGCGCAAAACCATCGCAAACCTGCCGCAGAATGGCCGCAAAGCCTGTATCTTGTGGTATCAGGGAGAAATCCCCGATTAGGCCTGAAACAAACAGAACGGACAGAATGTCATGAAACAGATAAAATCAGCGCTTGGTGGCGCTCTTCTGATCTCTCTTGTCAGCGCGCCCGCATTGGCGCAATCCACCAAAACGCCGGAGGAATTGGCGACCGAAGGTTTGGGCAAAATCATTTCCGCCCTGGAGCTTTTCATGACGTCGATCCCGCAATACGAGCTGCCGGAAGTCCAGCCGAACGGGGATATTCTGATCAGACGCAAGAACGGCACGGATCGTGACGGTCAAAAGTCAGACAAGAGCATCCCTGAAGACCCGGACCGGGAAAATTCCATCTAATTAAAAGGGTAGATGACCCGCGCGCCACAGGGTGAAACCCGCAAAGGCCAGGACGCCCGCAAAAAGGCCCTGCAACAAGGCGCGCCCCATCAGGGCCCAGACCGCAAACGCAATCCCGACAGAGATCATCCGGTCCATCATAGGGGCATCCACCAAGGTGCCCGTCGGGAAAAGAATGATCCGCATCATCAACCCGGCGACCATCGCATAGGCGACAGCGTTCACCCAGTCGAACACGCGCCCTTCAGGGTCTATTCTGCCCGCAAGCGCAACGCCAAGGGCACGCCAGACAAAGGTCGCGCTGGCCGCCAGGAACAACAGAAACCAGGGATCCGTGATTGTGGTTTGAAAAATCTCGCTCACGGGGATTTATCCGCACCCGACCCGGCACGAACCCTTTCCATGATCAGGACAGCAACTGTACCACCGCCCAGACCGGCTGCCAAAATGCACCAGTCCCCAAGCCATGGATAGGTCAAGGGACCAACCAGCGCCCCCAATCCGACCGCCAGTCGATTGCCGATCTGACGGGCGCTGGAGACCAAGAGCATCAGGTAAAGCGGCGTCATGAAAATGGCGACCCGCAACGCCAGCGGCGGCACGACGTCACTCAAATAATACCCAAAGACAGTACCGCAGAGCGCCGCCACATAGATGACAGCGACAAACCCCAAATAATAGGGCAGGATCCCCATTGGCGGGACGCGGGTCTGGGCCGCGGTCAATTGTGCCCATCCGGTCACCGCCAACAGATGTGCAACGATCAGGCGTCGAAAAGCACCATATTTATGCTGGTCCAGCGCCATGATCGGCAGGCCCGACACAGTCATCGGCAGCATGCGCAGATTGGCCAGTGCCACGGCCGTAAAGATCACCAGGCCGCCACCGCCAGCAGCATAGAGTTCCGCAAAGGCAATCTGTCCCGGCATGCCCCAGATGGAGAGCGTCGTGGCAAAGGAGACCCAAATATCGAAACCGCTCTCGCGGGCAATCGCGCCAAAACCGATCATTGTGGAAAAAAGTGCGATCGCAGGAACACCGCAGGCGTCAAAAATCCCGCGCTTTCGCGATTCCCCCCAACCGATTTCAGATCCCGGTGTCAATGTCCCGGCCCAGCCCCCTTTTTACCCTCACCCAAGATGGGATCAGGCAGTGATCATCAAACGTCGATCAAAAGGCGCGCAGGATCTTCGAGCATTTCTTTCAGGCGGACCAGGAAGGTAACGGCCTCACGACCGTCAATGATCCGGTGGTCATAGGAATGTGCCGTATACATCATGTTGCCCACGACAATCTCACCCTTGGAATTGCAGATCGGGCGCTTCTGCACCTTATGCATCCCCAAGATACCGGATTGCGGCGGGTTGATGATCGGTGTCGACATCAGGGACCCGAACACGCCACCATTGGTGATGGTGAAGGTCCCCCCCTGCATCTCTGCCATGGTAAGTTTGCCGTCCCGGGCACGGCGGCCAAAATCGGCAATCCCCGCTTCGATCTCGGCAAAGGACTTCTTGTCTGCATCCCGCATGACCGGAACCACAAGACCGTTCGGTGTTCCCACCGCGATGCCGATATCGTAGTAGTTCTTGTAAATGATCTCATCGCCATAGATCTCGGCATTGACCGCCGGCAATTCTTTCAAAGCGATGACCGCCGCTTTTACAAAGAAGCTCATGAAACCAAGGCGCGCACCATGTTTCTTTTCGAAGCGCTCTTTGTATTCGGCACGCATTTCCATCAAGTTGGTCATATCGACCTCGTTGAAGGTGGTCAGCATGGCAGCTGTATTCTGCGCCTGTTTCAGGCGCGTGGCGATGACCCGGCGCAGTTTCGGCATCTTGACCCGCTCTTCCCCGCGCGGATCCATAGGACGTTCCGGCATCGGGTCATAAGTTGGCTCAGCCGGCGCGGATGCCATGGCCGTCGGTGCGGTTGCCGCTTTCGGTGCAGGCGCAGGTGCCGCTGCCTTACCGGAACTCATGAATTTCTGGACGTCTTCTTTCGTCAGATTCCCTTTAGGTCCGGTTGCCGGAATTTTACTCGCGTCCAGGTTATTTTCAGCAACCATTTTGGCGACTGCCGGCGACAATGTGTCATTACTGGCCGGTGCAGGTGCCGGGGCAGGTGCCGCTGCAGGAGCCGGGGCCGGTGCGGCAGCGGGCGCTTCGGCGGCCGGAGGCGCAGCAGTCGCCCCTGCGGCGCCTTCGTCCACGGTGCATAGAAGCGCACCAACCTCTACCTCGGCCCCTTCAGGCGCATGAATGGCGGACAGCGCGCCCGCGACAGGCGAAGGCACCTCAATGGTGACCTTGTCGGTCTCTAATTCCACCAGCGCTTCATCGACCGCGATGGCTTCACCAGGCTGCTTGAACCAGCGAATAATGCTGGCTTCCGAGACTGACTCACCGAGTGTAGGCACGTTTACATCTGTCGCCATTTTCTTGTTCCATGCTCCGTTAGCAAACTTTGATCCTGCCGGTTCGACATTTCAGCAGGGGGTCATTGGTTTTGGTTTTACGTCCTGTCTGGTCGCATCACTTCTATTTCTTTGCCGCGGCCTTTTTGGCAGTTGCTTTCTTGGCCACCGATTTCTTGGCCACCGATTTCTTGGCCACCGATTTCTTGGCTGCTGCTTTTTTGGCCACAGCCTTTTTCGCGGGTGCCTTTTTCGCAACTGACTTTTTGGCCGGTGCTTTTTTCGCCGCTGATTTCTTGGCAGGCGCGGCCTTGACCGGTGCCTTTTTCACAGCTGCTTTCTTTGCAGCAGCCTTCTTACCAGCTGATTTTTTGGCCGGGGCTTTCTTTGCAACTGTCTTCTTCGCAGGTGCCTTCCTGGCCGTTGTTTTCGACCCGGTGCTGCCGCCCTCCAGCGCTTCATTCACAAACTTGGCCAATTCAGCCACATGTTGCTTTGCACGGCCTGTCGCCGGTGAAGCTGCCTCTGGTCGGCCAACGTAACGCGGCCGGGTATTGACCTTATTCCCGGCCTTGATCAGAACCTGCTCCAGACGCCGGTCCACGAAGAACCAGGCACCGTTATTTTCCGGCTCTTCCTGACACCAGACAACCTCGGCATTCGGGAAACGCTTCAACTCGTTTTCCAGGGCCGCCTCCGGCCATGGATAGAGCTGTTCAACGCGCATGATATAGATGTCTTTGATTCCGCGTTTATCGCGTTCTTCCTCAATGTCAAAATAAACCTTCCCGGAACAGACAACGACACGTTTGATGTCTTTATCCGGTGCCAGGCCGTCGACCAGTTGGGCATCATCCCACAACACGCGGTGGAAGGTTGACCCCAACTCCATCTCGGACAGATCAGAGACGCAACGCTTGTGACGCAGCAGGGATTTCGGCGACATCACGATCAGCGGTTTGCGGAAATTCCGGCGAACCTGACGACGCAGCGCGTGGAAATAATTCGACGGGCTGGTGATGTTACAGACCTGCCAGTTATCCTCTGCCGAAAGCTGCAGATAGCGTTCCAGGCGGGCACTCGAATGCTCCGGCCCCTGCCCTTCATAACCATGGGGAAGCAGCATCACCAGACCGCACATGCGCAACCATTTGGATTCTGCAGATGCGATGAACTGATCAATGATGACCTGCGCACCATTGGCGAAATCGCCGAATTGCGCTTCCCAAAGAACCAGCGAATGCGGCTCCGCACTGGCGAACCCGTATTCAAAGCCCAGCAATCCGAACTCACTCAGCGGGCTGTCGATCACCTCGAACGGGGCCTGGCCCATCCGGATATTATTCAACGGTACATATTGCGATTCACTCTGTTGATCGATCAGAACGGAGTGACGGTGGGAGAATGTACCTCGTTCAGAATCTTCACCCGACAATCGGATAGAGGTCGATTCACACAGCAACGTGCCAAAGGCCAGCGCCTCAGCCGTTCCCCAATCGATGCCTGTGCCGGTTTCCATCATCTTTGCCTTGGCATCCAGCTGCCGCGAGATTTTGGAATGAACACCGAAATTTTGCGGGACATGGGAAAGTGCGTTCCCCACTTCGAGGAGCAGCTCCTTATCCACACCGGTTTCGCCCCGGCGCGCATCACCTGTCGCCTGGCCGAGTCCCGACCATTTCCCTTCAAGCCAATCGGCCTTGTTCAGCTTGTAGGAATGGCGCGCCTCAAATTCGGCATCGAGATGCTTTGTAAACTCCTCAGCCAACCGATCGCCGGATCCGGCCTCCAGTGTGCCGTTGCTTTCCAACTTCTCGGCATAGACCTGACGGACGCGACCATGCGCGGCAATCTGATTGTACATTTTCGGCTGGGTGAACATCGGCTCGTCACCCTCGTTATGACCGTGGCGGCGATAACACCACATATCGATCACAACATCTTTCTTGAACTTCTGACGATATTCAATCGCGATCCGGGCTACATGGACACAGGCTTCCGGATCATCACCATTGACGTGGAACACCGGCGCGTCGACCAGTTTCGCCATGTCCGAACAATAGGGCGAGGACCGCGATTTGGACGGTGCCGTGGTAAAGCCAATCTGGTTGTTGATAACGATATGGATCGTGCCCCCGGTCTTGTAGCCATCCAATTGCGACAACAGGAAAGTCTCGGCAACGATGCCCTGACCGATAAAGGCGGCATCGCCGTGCAACAACATGCCCATCACGGCCGAGCGGTCATGATCCCCGCGCTGGCTCTGCTTAGCCCTGACCTTGCCGAGCACGACTGTGTTGGCGGCTTCAAGGTGAGAGGGGTTGGCCGTGAGAGAAAGATGCACTGTCTTGCCATCAAACTCGCGGTCAGCAGAGGTACCAAGATGGTATTTCACATCACCTGAACCCTGCACATCTTCCGGCGAGGTGTTGATGCCCTCAAACTCCGCGAAGATCGCGCTATACGGCTTTCGCATGATATTGGCCAGCACGTTCAGGCGACCGCGATGCGCCATGCCCAGAACGACTTCATCCATGCCGAGCTGCGCACCGCGCTTAAAAATCTGCTCCATCAAGGGAACCAGCGATTCACCCCCATCCAGACCGAAGCGCTTGGTGCCGCGATATTTCTTGTCGAGATAGGTTTCAAAGACATCGGCCTGTGTCAGGCGTTCCAGAATAGTTTGCTTGCCAATATCCGTGAACTCGGTGCGGTTCCGCTCACCCTCGATGCGTTCCTGAATCCAGCCTTTTTCCTCTGCCTGCTGGATATGCATGAATTCGACACCGATGCTGCCGCAATAGGTTTCGCGGCAAATACGAATGATGTCACGCATCGTCGCGGACTCAAGGCCGAGGTAGTAATTGATGAAGATTGGACGATCGAGATCCTTTTCTTCGAAACCGTAACTCTTCGGATCCAGTTCCGGTTGCTCGTCATGCTGATGCAGGTCGAGCGGATCGAGATTCGCCATCGCATGGCCCCGCATGCGATAGGCCCGGATCAACATCAATGCATAAATCGAATCCTGGGTGGCCTGGCGAATTTCCGACGCGCTGGACTTAACGCCACCGGAACGGGTCAGGCGACGGATGATGTCATTCAGGTCGCCTTCACCATGACTGCGCTCAAAAAGCGCGTCGGAAAGGGTTTCTTCATCTTCCATACCGCCAATGACGGATGTGCCACGACGCGCCCAGCTGGGGCCCCGATATTCATCGAGAAAATTCGTGCCGCCATCATCAAGGGCTTCGAAGAAAACCTGCCAGTCCGGTTCTACGCTGCCCGGATCATTCAGAAATTTTTGGTAAAGCTCAGCAAGATAGGTTTCATTCGCCTGAAACAACGGTGTCGTCTGACCCGCATATGCCATCTATCGTCCCCTCCGAGAGCCAGCAGCCCGTCAGAGCGCACTGGCATTCCATGACCTATATCTACCCAGTTTTCCGAGATAGTCCCAAAGGACACAGCCATCCTTGAACCATCCGAAATCTATGATTTGGCGAGGCATTTACCCAAACAGACCCAAGCTTTCAATAGGTCCACACCGTTAAACACACCCGCATTTTACACGTTAGCACGGCATAATGAGAGAAAAACCCCAAAAGTGCCGAACTTCCGCCAATATCGATATTGTGACCAGGCGTTGGCCACAAAAAAAAACGCCGGGAAAACCCCGGCGCTTTTCTCTTTATCAGCCTTGCATGGCCGTAAGCATCGTCGACCCAAGGGCCGATGGGCTCTCGGAGACCAAAATACCAGCCGATTGCATCGCTTCCATTTTCGATTCAGCCGTTCCCTGACCGCCAGAGATGATCGCACCAGCATGGCCCATGCGCTTGCCTGGAGGGGCAGTACGACCGGCAATAAAACCAACCATCGGCTTCTTCACGGACGAGCTCTTGATGAAGTCAGCAGCCTCTTCTTCTGCCGTGCCCCCGATCTCACCGATCATGATGATGCCTTCGGTTGCATCATCGGCCAGGAACATTTCCAGGCAGTCGATGAAATTCGTACCGTTCACCGGGTCACCACCGATCCCGATACAGGTCGATTGACCCAAACCAACAGCCGTGGTCTGCGCCACAGCTTCATAGGTCAAGGTACCGGAGCGAGAGACAACGCCAATCTTGCCGGCCTGATGGATGTGACCGGGCATGATGCCGATCTTGCACTGGTCCGGTGTGATCACACCCGGACAGTTTGGACCGACGAGCCGTGTCTTGGACCCGGACAGTGCCCGCTTGACGCGGATCATGTCCATAACCGGAATGCCTTCGGTGATGCAGATCGCAAGTTCGATCTCCGCATCAATGGCTTCCAGAATGGCGTCTGCGGCAAAAGGTGGTGGCACATAGATCACCGATGCATTGCAGTCGGTTTTGTCCTTCGCCTCGGCAACCGTATCAAACACCGGAAGGTCAAGATGGCTGCTGCCCCCCTTGCCTGGCGTCACACCGCCAACCATCTGGGTGCCATAGGCAATTGCCTGTTCTGAATGGAAGGTCCCCTGTGCGCCGGTGAAGCCCTGACAAATGACCTTTGTGTTCCTATCGATAAGAACTGCCATCAGTTCGCCTCCTGTACCGCGGCCACAACCTTCTCGGCGGCATCTTCCAGATTATCCGCTGAGATGATTGGGAGACCGGATTCCGCCATAATTTTCTTACCCTGTTCGACATTCGTCCCTTCGAGACGAACAACCAGCGGCACGTGCAGATTGACCTCACGGGATGCTGCAACAACCCCTTCGGCAATCACATCACACCGCATGATCCCGCCGAAGATATTAACGAGAATACCTTCCACATTGGAGTCAGACAGGATGATCTTGAACGCTTTGGTGACACGCTCTTTCGTCGCGCCGCCGCCAACATCCAGGAAGTTGGCAGGGGATCCACCTTTCAGCTGAATGATGTCCATTGTGGCCATAGCCAGGCCTGCACCGTTCACCATGCACCCGATCGACCCGGTCAATGAGATGTAGTTGAGTTCATGCTTGGCTGCTTCGAGCTCTGCCGGATCTTCTTCGTCCTCATCCCGCATCCCGGCCAGGTCCTTGTGCCGGTACAATGCGTTGTCGTCGAAGTTCATCTTGGCATCCAGCGCCACAACCTCACCAGCACCTGTCACGACCAGCGGGTTGATCTCAACCATGCTGGCATCCAGCTCGGTGAAGACCTGATACATGGCCGTCATGAACTTCACACAGGATTTGACCTGCGCGCCTTCAAGACCAAGCCCAAAGGCGATCTTGCGGCAATGGAACCCGGAAATGCCGGTTGCCGGATCGACGGTCACCTGGATGATTTTCTCCGGGTTGGATTCTGCAACTTCCTCAATCTCCATCCCGCCTTCTGTCGAGGCCATAATGGTAACACGGCTTGTCGCACGATCCACCAGCAGCGAGAGGTAGAGTTCACGGGCAATGTCACAGCCATCTTCAATATAAAGACGCTTGACTTCTTTACCCTCTTCACCCGTCTGTTTAGTGACGAGTGTTTCGCCCAGCATGGCTTTGGCTGATTCCCGGACATCATCGACAGACTTGGCGAGACGCACGCCCCCTTGGTCCGGATCCCCGCCCTTAAAGCGGCCGGCCCCGCGACCGCCGGCGTGAATCTGTGATTTGACGACCCAGATTGGACCGCCGAGCTCATTGGCCGCCAATACTGCCTCATCGACAGTATAGGCAACCTTGCCATTTGGCACAGCGACACCGAACTTTCTCAGAAGCTCCTTCGCTTGATACTCATGAATGTTCATGTGGTTCTTGACTTCCCTGTGGCTGTCATTACGACACCGCGTCGCGACAATTGTGATGACCGGAACGATCAGACCCAATTAATACAGACGCGTGGCCGGACGTGAAGCGTCCTTCAATGGCTCAGGCCAACCCGCCCGAACGGCCGATACCAAGGTGTAAAACCCTGGACCAAACCGAGACCCATTTCAGATCGCAAATTCGGAGGAGCCTGAACCAGTGAACCCAGACCCTTTCCCCTTAAAAATCGGGATCACTCTACCAAGCTTTTCTGTGAACGCAACCGCAACAATCGGCCATTTCTCTAAACCGGACGCAGATATCAGCCCCCATCCATCCGGTGACAAAAATCCCGCCAGAGATCCCCCAGCATGATGGAAAACCGCCTTGAAAACCCCGCGCCATCCATGAGCGGGGATGCCTGAAGTCTTTCTCTCAAATTCGAGCTCAGTCTTTTTCTCCAATCAGCATCACGCCCGATCGCAATAGCACGTGCCACATAATCAGATACGTCACTTGCAACCAACTCGCCCAAACCGAGATGACCCAGAATACTGGCCCCTACCAGTCCCGCATGCCGATCACCGGTCAGGGTCAAAACCGGTCGCCCCATATAGAGGGCGTCGAATGTTGTGGTCGTTCCATTATAGGGAAATGTATCAAGAGCAATATCGATGAGGTCATAACATCGGAAATGATCATCCAATCCATCGACCTGACCCATCAAATCAATTCGACTATTCGGAATATCGAGGAGCCGAAATTTCTCATAAATTTGTTCGCGTGTTGCTGGATCGTTAAAAGAACGTGCTTTCAGAACGAGGCGGCTATCCGAGTTTTCCCGTAAAATTTCACTCCAGCAACGGATGCATGTATCCGTGACCTTTGAGAGATTATTGAAACTACCATAGGTCAAAGGCCTCTCGCCCCTGTTCTGGGCCGCAACGGGAATGTCGACGGGGGCGCGATAACACAGAAACCCATCCTGCAATCGAAGCAGGGTTTCACCCTCCTCACCACACAACCGGGATTCAGGGTCTGCAATTTCATCGGTAACCCGAAAGTCCATAGCTTTCATGCCGGTTATATCCGGATAACCGAGCCAGGTAATCTGAATTGGGGCCGGTTTTCGGGCAAAGACCAGCAACCGATTGTCTGCGGTGTGACCCGCAAGGTCGATGAGGATATCAATACCGTCTGAAAATATCCGCTCCGCCAGGGATTCATCCGGCATAAGCGTGGCGTCCACAAAAGTAATTCCACTGTTGCGGAATTGTTCCGTGACCCCATCCGGCGATGTCACAACGGAGTAAAGAGTAATATCAAAATCCGGCTGAAGCCCCGCAAGCAGCGGCAGCAGGAACCAGGCAACGGGGTGGTTCCGAAAATCGGGCGAGACAAATCCAATCCGCAGCCGTTTTTCAGGATCAAGGGTTTGGCCCCGATCGGAATAGAGCCGGGGGAGCGGGTCTGCATTAGCTGTGGCCCAGTCGAGACTGGCCCGTCGAATTTGATCGGGCGACACCGCATCTGAGTAATGCATCGCCAGCAAAAGATTGTGCTGAGCCAGCCGGAAATCAGGTCGCGCCGCAAGGGCCTCTTGGTGATGCCTGATGGCCAGATCGGCATGCCCCATCAATTGGTGAACAAACCCCAGATTGGTTTTGACCTCCACCAACCCAGGATCCTGTTCCAACGCAGCCTCATATGCACCCGATGCTTTTGTGAGCAAACCCTGGCTGCGATACAGATTTCCAAGATTTACCCATGCCGCCGCTTGCCCTGGATCAACTTTCAGGGCCGCCTGCAGATGCGCCTCAGCGCCTCTTGCATCCCCGGCCTGAAGCTTCAATGTTCCAGATGTGTAATGTAGGTCTGACCGATCGGGCGCAACCAGCAGAGCGCCCGCGATGATTGATATTGCTGCATCCAACTGCCCCGCCGCATGGGCGCAAGACGCCATAAGATACAAAGCGTCGACATCGCGCGGGTTTTTCTGCAGATGGTCCTGCAACAGGTGCACGGCATAATCGCCCTGTCCGGAATCCAGCGCCTGTCTCACAGCGTCAAGGCGGTCGGTTCCAGTCGTATCTTCAGTCACGCATCACCCTCTAGAAATGAGACGACCCGTTGTTGAGTTGAAATTCAACAACGGGTCTCCCCAAAATCTGACAAACTTGAACATCAGTCCCGCCTTCATCCAGCGGACCTGTCATCCATTCAGTCTTTCTTCGCCTCGGGCGCCGGCGCGGTCGCTGCAGCCGGAGCCGGGGGTGCCACCTTGACCGGCGCCGCTTTTACCGGCGCTGATTTGGCAACGGCCTTCTTGGCTACCGCTTTCTTGGCCACAGCCTTTTTAGCTATCGCTTTATTAGCCACTGCTTTCTTAGCTACGGCTTTCTTGGCCACAGCTTTCTTGGCCACCGCTTTCTTGGCCACAGCCTTTTTAGCTACCGCTTTTTTAGCCACAGCCTTTTTGGCTACCGCTTTTTTAGCCACTGATTTCTTGGCTACTGCCTTCTTAGCGGCCGCTTTCTTGGCCACGGCCTTCTTGGCAGGTGCCTTTTTGGTTACCGCTTTTTTAGCGGCTGCTTTCTTTGCCGGGGCTTTTTTCGCAGTAGATTTTTTCGCAGCCGCTTTCTTGGTTGCCGCCTTTTTCGCTGCAGCTTTTTTCGCTGCAGCTTTTTTCGCAGGTGCTTTCTTGGAAGCCGCTTTCTTAGCCGGGGCTGCGGCGGCTTCCTTCTCCGCTTTCGCGACGATCTTGTTCAGGGTCTCAACCGCATCGATTGATTTTTTGAGCATTTTCTTTTCAGCCGCGTTCAAAGAAATCTCGACAACCCGCTCAACACCCTTGGCGCCGATCACAACCGGAACACCGACATAGATGTTTTTGACGCCATACTGGCCTGTACAATACGCCGCACAGGGCAAAACACGTTTTTTGTCTTTCAAATAGGATTCTGCCATCGCAATTGCCGATGACGCCGGTGCATAGAATGCAGAACCCGTTTTCAGCAGACCGACAATCTCCGCACCGCCATCACGGGTACGCTGAACGATATCTGCAATCTTCTTCTTCGAAGACCAACCCATATTGATCAGATCCGGAACCGGAATTCCGGCAACGGTGGAATACCGAATGAGCGGAACCATTGTGTCGCCATGGCCGCCGAGCACAAAGGCACTGACATCTTCAACAGAGACCTTGAATTCCTCGGCCAGGAAATAGCGGAAACGGGCGCTGTCCAAAACACCCGCCATCCCGACAACCTTATGGGTCGGCAGGCCGGAGGCACGTTGCAAAACACCAACCATCACGTCCAACGGGTTAGTAATACAAATGACAAAAGCATTCGGCGCGTATTTCTTGATCCCTTCGCCGACCGACTTCATCACACCAGTGTTGATCCCGATCAGGTCGTCGCGGCTCATGCCGGGTTTACGTGCAATACCCGCTGTTACGATGATCACATCGGCACCGCGGATGGCGGTGTAGTTGTTTGCGCCGGTCATCGCAGAATCGAAACCTTCAACCGGGGATGCCTCGGCAATGTCCAGCGCTTTGCCCTGAGGGATGCCATTCACGATGTCGAACATAACAACATCACCAAGGTCTTTCAGGCCCGCCAGAAGTGCCAGCGTGCCGCCAATATTCCCCGCGCCGATAAGCGCAATCTTATTTCTTGCCATCAAGAGTTTCCCTTATCCGTTTGACGTGTCCGTCCGAGTTAATCTGTGTGGAATGATCGCCCTGTTCGTCGCCATTGCTCGGACCAGACCGTGTCATCGTATCGACATGTAATTGAGGGATGTAGCGAGGCTACAGAGATTTGTTCCAGAGAAGAACCTCATTTGTTCGCAGAGCTCG
The DNA here is from genome assembly GCA_963691885.1 of Alphaproteobacteria bacterium. Lineage (GTDB taxonomy): Bacteria > Pseudomonadota > Alphaproteobacteria > UBA8366 > Aestuariispiraceae. The sequence continues at coordinate 1,941,212 of OY829843.1, read as the reverse complement.
ATTAACGGTTTACAGGAATCGTCATCCAAGGGCAAGGATTCTGCCAAAAAACTGACACTAATCGCACCTCTGGCCTGTTCTGCTTCCACAACGAAAAGCTGAACACAAAAACGCGAGCAGCGACACATAAGCTCTTGATGAATCGATTGCGGAACCCATATGCCCCGTATGATGACGACAAAGCTTCAAGAAGAAGCGGTCGGGCATCCTTGTTCCCTTATTTATCAGTGCGTTTGGAAGTTAGCCATGTTTGGAAAAAAGACACTTGCATCACTTGCCCTGGGCCTTGTCCTCTGGGTTGGCCTCGTCACAGCGTTGACGTTTGCACCTTTGGACCGTGGTGAGACAAATGCCGGCATTTTTGCTCTTCTGGGAACCATCAGTTCGGACGTAAACGAAGAAGGCGAGCGCGTCTTCACCCCGAACCGGCTGAGTTTCTGACCAAACACAGTTTGGTTGAACAGCAGAATAACAACGGCACGCCATTAAGTCTGGTCACAGCGCCAGCGACACCTTAAAAACGGCAGCGACATCCAGTCAGCTGTGACAGAAGAGATGTCGGTTTCACAGGACGCTGACGCATGACCACGACGAAACCCGGTCCCTTGAGACGGCTCTATGACTGGACAATGGAGCTGGCCGGTCATCGTCTGGCCGAGCGCTGGCTGGCGTTTATTTCGTGTATCGAAAGCGTGATCTTTCCGATCCCGCCAGACGTCATGTTGATCCCGATGGTTCTGGCGCGGCGGGAGAAATTCCTGCGCTATGCCTTTATCTGTTCGGTTGCCAGCGTTGTTGGGGGCGCGATCGGTTATGGAATCGGTTTCGGTCTTCTGGAAACAATTGGTCGTCCGATCATTGATCTCTATGGCGGGGCAGAGGCCTTTGACGGCGCCCGTGCCGCGTTCGACGAATATGGCTGGATGATCGTTGTCGGAGGCGGTTTGACGCCGCTGCCCTATAAGATTGTCACGATCGCATCCGGGGCAATGGAACTGGATTTCATGACATTCATGGTCGCGTCGCTGGCCAGTCGCAGCCTGCGCTTTTTTCTTGTCGCAACATTGCTGCGTATTTTTGGTGGTCCAATTCGCACCCTGATCGAAGAGCGGTTTGGCCTGATGTCGACAATATTCTTTGTGTTCTTGATCGGTGGCTTCATCGTCATCAAGTATATCTTGTGATAACTCGAAAAATCGCCGCAGCCCGACCGGAGTTAGAATTTTCATGATCAGCAAACTCACTCCAGAGAAAATCCCGTTGCTTATGATGGTGGCGGCCGCCGGTATTCTCGGCACGGCCTATTTCTTTGAAAACGTCCTGGGAATTTTGCCCTGCGCCCTATGCCACTATCAGCGCCTGGCCTGGTGGTTGGTTCTGGGCGTGGCCGGTTTGACCTATTACATGCGCAAACGCCCGGCCCTGCTTTTGAGCGGGATAACACTATCGTCCCTGATCGCGGTCGCAGGGGGATTTCTGGCAGCCTATCATGTCGGTGTGGAGCAAACCTGGTGGGAAGGCCCCAGCGCCTGCAGCAGTTCCGCATTCAACACCACAGATATCCAGGCTTTGAAGGAGGCGATCATGTCGGCCCCGCTGATCCGTTGCGACGAAATAGCGTGGTCCCTTTTCGGGATATCCATGGCAGGATACAATGCAATCTTGGCATTAGGCACGGGTGTCAGTGCCCTGATCCTGACCCGGACGATGGTCAGGCAGAAGGCAACAGCCGCTTCTGCGCGCGCGTGAACGCCCATAAGTCTGGTTCAAACAGAAAACAGCTGATCAAAAATGGCGACAGAAAATAAAACGAAACGATCAGGTCCACGCTACCTACCGGGCGATCTGCGCCCGACAGAAGATGTAGCCCGAATGATCCGGGTCGATCAGGCCGGCGAATATGGCGCTGCCCGTATTTATGCAGGCCAACTGGCGGTTCTCAAAGACACGGAATCCGGCCCTGTCATTCGCCATATGGCAGAACAGGAACAGGTCCATCTCGACAGTTTTAACAAACTCTTGCCGCGGCGTCGGGTGCGACCGACGGCACTCACCCCTCTCTGGCACATTGCTGGATATGCGCTTGGTGCGGGCACAGCGCTCATGGGGGAGAAAGCGGCCATGGCCTGCACAGTGGCCGTGGAGGAGGTCATTGACGAACATTATGCATCCCAGGCCGAGACGCTGGATGAGAGTGAATCGGAGTTAAAAGAAATGATTGAGAAGTTTCGGGCTGAAGAACTTGAGCATCGAGATATTGGTCTTGAACACGGCGCAGAGCAGGCAACCGCCTATCCTGTCCTGACAAGCGTGATAAAACGGGGGTCACGCCTGGCGATCTGGCTGTCAGAACGGGTCTGACACACTAGAGCGGGTTCCGTTTAGTCGGAATCGGTTTTGAGATTTCTACGAAGCATGATTCCCTGTTTTTATTTTGGAGACCGGGATTATGTCATCAGTCATTTCGATGGATTTGCGGGAGCGTATTTTTTCTTACGTTATTGCCGGTCACTCGTGCCGATCAGCGGCACGCCTTTACGGTGTCAGCCCAAGCTTTGCGATCAAGTTGATGCAGCGGTTCCGTCAAGGTCGCGGATTGTGCGGCCCTGGTCGTCGTCGTCCTGTCGGCACCGGGACGCTCGAACCCTATAGAGCGTTTGTCATTGACCTTGTCGATGCACAGCCCGATATCACGCTCAGGGAATTGGCGGACGAATTGAGTGCGACGCTGGGGGTTAAGACCAGCAAGGCGACGCTATGCCGGTTTCTGATTAAGGCGGGATACCGCTATAAAAAAAACGCTGCGGGCACGGGAACAAGAGCGCGCTGATGTGCGCCGCGCGCGTCATCACTGGATCATCCGGCGACAACCTCTCATGCGGCTCGACCCACATCGGCTTGTTTTTATTGATGAAACGGCGACCACAACCAAGATGACCCGGCTTAGAGGCCGCGCGCCCAAAGGCCAACGCCTTGTCATGCATACGCCGTTCGGTCATTGGCGCACGCAAACCTTTATCGCGGGATTGCGCTGCGGCGGCCTCACCGCACCATGGATCCTCAACGCCCCCATGACCAAGGTCGCCTTTGAGACCTATGTCGAGACACAGCTCGCCCCAACGCTGAGCCGAGGCGATGTCGTTATCCTCGATAATCTCGCCGCCCATAAAAGTGACCGTGCCGCTGAAACCTTGCACGACATCGGTGCATGGTTCCTGTTCCTGCCACCCTATTCGCCAGACCTGAACCCAATCGAACAAGCCTTCTCAAAATTAAAAGCCCATCTCAGAAAGGCCGAGGCCAGAACATTCGATGACCTTACAAACGCAACAGGGTCAATATGCGATCTCTTCACCGAAACGGAGTGCTGGAACTTCTTCGCAGGCGCTAACTATGCGTACGATTAAATGAAAACAACTCTAACGTCCGGTTCCAATTCCTATAGGCGAACTTTCTGAATCATGATCTGATGGCTCACTATCGGTTTCTTATTGAATCGTTGGGTGAGCAGACATGTCCAAAAAATCACCACAGCAGCATTTTCAGGACCGGTTCCTGTTTCTGGCAAACCACCAGCACGATCTTACAGATTTTCAGGTAATACAGCTCTGCCTTGCGGCGCTGGCGGATCTTGCCGCCGACTTGCCCGAACCATCGGTTGATCAAGCCCGACAGGTTTTGATCGCAGCCGCTGAACGCGTCGAGGCGCTTCTCCAGGATCGGATCGATGTCTACGATGTGATTTCACACTGGAAGCGTCAGATAATCTTCACCACCGAAGACACATCAAGACAGCTCAGAACCCGCGCGATAAAAGACGCTGAACGGGTACTGAGATCCCTTGGCGAAGATCACGACGGTTCTCACGATACCCGTCTCTACTTCTCCAGCACGGTGTCCCAATAGAGATAATCACGCCAGCTCTCATGCAGAAAATTCGGCGGGAAAGACCGGCCGTTTTCCTGGAGTTCATACGTGTCTGGTTGCGCCGGTTCACGCCTTAGCGGCATATGCGCCTGTTTTGGCGTGCGCCCACCCTTACGAAGGTTGCAGGGCGAACAGGCGGTTACAACATTCTCCCAGGTTGTTCTGCCCCCCTGGCTGCGTGGCACCACATGATCAAATGTCAATTCAGGCGCAGGAAACCCTTCACCACAATACTGACAGATCAAACGATCCCGCAGAAAAACATTGAACCGGGTAAAGGCAGGTCGGCGGGCGGGCTTTATATAGTCCCGCAATGCGATGACGCTGGGCAGCGGCATCTCAAATGTCGGACTGCGCACGGCGATATCATATTCCGACAATACGGAAACGCGTTTTCCGATGACGGCTTTCACTGTTTCCTGCCATGGCCAGACGGACAAAGGGAAATAGCTGAGCGGCCTGAAATCGGCGTTCAGCACAAGCGACGGACGACTGTCCAACTCTGCATACACTGTTATGGCTTCCTCGTTCCAATCGAGCGAGACACCTTGCCAAGGTTAGCTCGAGTGTAAACGGATTCCTGATTCGCAAACAAGGGGTGGAACAGCACTGCATCAAAGTGTCACGAATTCTTCAAACTCGGCCAATGCTTCGGGTTAGCCTTAATATTAGATATCATTAATTGAAATATAGCGGCAAACTTGGCAGTATCCTGCGCAACGGCGGACAGAACCACACCAAAAATGGGGATATAGGGGTGGTTTAACCTGTCAAGCTGTGGGGAAATTAAATGAAACGGTCTGGTCCGATCTTTTCGGCACTTTTGCTCATCGGGGTAACCACTTCTGCTATGGCCTCAGCAGATACCGGTGGGCCCTATATCGGTCTGCGTGGCACCGGTGGTTATGGAACCATGGACACGATTTCCAGCCAGGGAATGACAGCGTTTACGGTTAACAACGACACCGATCAGGTTGCAGGCTCCGGCGGGGTTGTCGGATATCAATTCGCAGACTTGCCCCTCCGAATTGAAGGGGAGGTGACATACAGGTTCCGCTTCGACTTTGATGCAAGGGATGCCAGTGTCCCCGCCGTTGGATACGAGAACAACACCTCTTCCTTAAGCGCTTTGGTAAATCTCGCCTGGGAAATTCGTCAGTTCGGTCCCGATTGGGTCCCCTATCTGGGGGGGTCGGTCGGGTTGTCCAGCAACATGACAGATGTCGAACGCAATCCGTTTCTGACCCCCATCACGAACACCGAGAACACCACGAATGATCTGGCGGTCGGCATCATGGCCGGTGTCACGTATAATGTGACAGAGTCCGTCGGTATCGATCTGGGTTATCGCTACCTGAACCTGGGCGAGGTCGATAGCGGGACGTTGAGCGGCGGCGAATCCTTCAAGGCTGAAGACTTCACAATAAATGATGTGACATTGACTTTTCTCTATCGGTTTTAGGGTGTAGACCGACATTTATGAGTGAAGGTCCACTTTTCACATATCGCCGCATGCAGGCAGCGGGCGAACTGCAACCGGATCCTGTTCAGGAACTCGCTGCCGAGAAGCTGCACAGCCTCCATCACGCGCTCGCCCGGTACAATCCAAAAGCGCCCGGCGACTGGAAAGAACGTCTCGGTCTGACCCGACGCAAGGTCAATCCGCCGCAGGGCCTTTACCTGTTTGGTGGGGTTGGGCGCGGAAAGAGCATGTTGATGGACATGTTTTATGACACTGCGCCAGTCGCGCTGAAACGACGCGTTCATTTCCATGAATTCATGATCGAGATCCATGACAAGGTTCACGCCTGGCGCCAGGAACAGGGGAACCGGTCAAAAAAGGAACAGGACCCTCTTCCAAAAATAGCCAGCACCCTGTCCGAACAGGTCACCCTGCTCTGTTTTGACGAGTTTCATGTAACCGATATTGCGGACGCGATGATCCTGGGTCGTTTGTTTTCTGCCTTGTTTGAGAATGGCGTCGTCGTTGTCGCGACATCCAACTGGGCGCCAGACGATCTCTATAAAGATGGCCTGCAAAGGGCCGGCTTCCTGCCCTTCATTGCGCTGATGAAGGAGCGCCTCGATATCCTGCATCTGGCCTCTGAAACAGATTACCGGCTGATCCGGCTGAAAAGCATCAAGATCTATCACGCCCCTTTGGGCCCGGCTGCAACGCGGCAACTGGAATCGGCCTTTGCCTCACTCATTGACGGGGCAACCGCTGGTCCGGAGGAGATAAGCGTGCGGGGTCGCAAAATACCCGTCACAAAGGCGGCCCGCGGTGTTGGCTGGTTTACCTTCCATGAATTATGCGAACAGCCGAGAGGTGCCGAGGATTTTATTGCGGTCGCCAGACATTTTCACACGGTCCTGCTGGATGGCGTTCCAAAATTGCCGGAAAGCAAGCGAAACGAAGCAAAGCGCTTTATGACGCTGATCGACGCGCTCTATGAGCATAAGGTCAATCTGGTTATGGCCGCCGACGCCTCACCCCATGATCTCTATCGTGAGGGCGCCCATGCGTTTGAATTCGAACGCACCACATCCCGCCTTATGGAGATGCAATCCGAGGAATATATGGGGGCACCCCATCGTCCGAGCGCGCCAACGGAATAGTTTCTCGCAGACCAGCTTGACCAGGCCCAACCGGCACGATCGCGCTGGACTTCACCTCTGTCATCACCATCACCGTCGTCAGGTCCCAGATCCCGGGTATCCGCGCAATCCTGCTATAGACATGGGTTTCATAATCCTCGATGGAACGGGCAATTATTTTACAGAAAATCGCCCTCGCCAAACACCTTATAGCATTCCTGAACGCGGGATATTTTCTGAACCTCACTTTCCAACGCGGCCAGCGTGGTCGGTGTTGGAGGTCGCAGTTTAACCTGAACAAAAAATTGCAGAACAAACCCCAGGGACTGACGATCGACAATCGCGGTACGCCCACGAATGATTCCATCCTCTTCCAACCGCCGGATCCGCCGCCAGCAAGGCGACTGGCTCAACCCGACACGGTCAGCAACCTCCTGGGTGGAAAGGGATGCATCCTCCTGCAAGACGGAGAGGATTTTCAAATCAAATTCATCCAGTTCGACGCCATTTTTATCCATGAATAAAACCTATCTAGCATTATTCATCCTCTTATACTCGGTTTTACAGAATCTTTGCATAAAAAATTCCATAGCATCGTGATAATCTATGCTCTTCATTTGCCCTTCGTGATGATAATCATGCTCGCATCATGATCGGGGCTTTCAATTTTTGATGTAAGGAATGCAGGCGATGGACCAGCAACAGGATTTGGCCGATTGGTATGGAACCTCTAACACAGCGACCAGAACGCTGTTGGAAATGGCTGGACGCCCGGGGGTGATTTCGCTCGCCGGCGGTCTTCCGGCACCAGAGATTTTCCCGGTCGAAGCGGTGGCGGATGCCTATGCCCATGTCATTCGCCAGAACCCTGTTGAAAGCCTGCAATACGGGGCAACGGCCGGTTCTGACAGGCTTCGTGATCTGATCGCCAGACGGCTCAGCACCCCGGAGACGCCCATCCACCCGGACAATGTCCTGATTACAACCGGCAGCCTGCAGGGGCTCGGCATGGTGGGGCAGGCCCTGATCAATGCAGGCGATCCGATTGCCATTGATGAACCAACCTTCATGGGCGCCCTGGACGCCTGGCGTCCCACCCGTCCGCGCATCATCCCGATCGACTGGTCCGGCAACCGACCACGCTTCGGGAAATCCGCGACGGCGGTAAATTCCGGTGAAAACACTGCACCAAAGCCAAAATTCGCGTATTGCCTGCCAAACTTCCGCAACCCGACAGGGGAGAGCCTGGACCTCGCCCATCGAGAAGCCTTGGTCGCTGCGGCAAAAGAGAGCGGGGTCTACCTGCTGGAAGACAACCCCTATGGCGAATTGCAATATGACGGCGAGCGTCAGAAGAGCCTGCTTTCCCTTTCCGGCAATCCGGATGCCGATCCCTCGCAGCCCTATGACGGCCAGACGATCTATCTGGGAACCGTTTCCAAGACACTCGCCCCTGCTCTGCGGGTCGGGTTCATGGTTGCCCCCGCCCGATTGGTCGATGCGATGACAGTTGCCAAACAGGGTATGGATTTATGCACCTCGCCGGTAAACCAACTGGCAGCCGCCTATCTGATCGAAACAGGTGTTGAGGCGGAGACGACCGAGCGCGCCTGTACCCTCTATGGAAGGCGCAGGGACATCATGCTAGATGAGCTGGCCCGGCAAATGCCAGCGGAAATCACCTGGACAAAGCCCGAAGGCGGCATGTTCATCTGGGTAACCCTGCCGCCAGGCCTGTCGGCCCGCGCGCTCACCTGGGCGGCGGCAGAGACAGGGGTCGCCATTGTGCCTGGCGAAGTTTTCTATGCGATGGAACCCTCGGACAGTCATCTGCGCCTCAACTTCACCAACACGCCGGAAGACCGGATCCCGGAGGGGATTGCCCGACTGGCCCGCGTCATCGACGGCATGCGGGCCAGCGCCGCATGATTTTCACGCGAAAATAAAAGAGGCAGTGTCAGAGCGGGATTTGCGTCCCGCCTGCCGCGCTCTATGATTGACCGCGGTCAAAAGCATCGTTATCTAAAGGCATCCGGCCAGACATTTTCTGGTGCACAGGGCCCCTGTGGCGGAACTGGTAGACGCGCCTGACTCAAAATCAGGTTTCTTCGGAAGTGGGAGTTCGAGTCTCCCCGGGGGCACCATTTCCTTTTGCGCTACCGGCCATAGGCCTACTTGAGCGCATGGTACCGTGTTCGGATTTTGTCTCCGTCAAGGAACTATCCGCTCTCAAATCACAAAAACATCACGCATGTTTTCGCACTGAACAGCATCACCCCGCCTGCTATAGCGACACGGTATCGTCAATCGTTTACTCACCGTGTGTTGCAAGAAATCAATGCGGACCGGAATGCACGTGTGTTTCCGCCAGTCCTTAAATCTCCACGAAATTCGATGATGCCAAGCAGGCCTTCGCCAGTGCGAGAAACGGTAATAGTTCCCGCAAACTGGTATTCTAGAATCCATAACATGCACCAAAAATGTAAAATTATCGCTATTTATGGTGTATAAATTTGGTTTTTAATTCTTTATGTCTATATTCCATCGCAATATCCCTTAATCTGGTGTGGAATAATGTCCAAGAAAATTTTAGCCCTTTGCGTATCAGTATTGCTGATTGCCTGCCAAACCACAGGCTCAACAGGCGTAACCTATAGTGTTTTCTTCACCCCCGAAGATCACATGGCTTCTCTGATTGAAGAAGGGGACTATGAAGGCGCCGACCAGGTGCTCGCCAAACAAAGGGAATTTTTCTCAAACGACAACGGGGTTCTGGGTGATGACTTCAAACCTCTTGTCGTCAAACTCACAACCTCGATCTATGGCCCGAAAGAAGCCGAAGTCAAAAGCAGCCTCGAAACCATGGAATCCTGGATAAGTCAAAACCTGACCCGGGAGGGCTGGTCAAGCCTTGATCAGGACATCAAAGAAGCAGGATCCATCCTGACGCATTTTGATCGATTCAGCGTTTTCAACGAAAAAGCATTTCTACCCGAGACGGTTTCCAAGCTCAGGACACTGCGGGGCGAGGTTCAAGCGCGGATCACTGAAAATGCGGCTGCTGCCTTCGCGGATTACGATCTGTTGAGTGAACCCAGTTTCTTTGACGTCTATCCTATGGGAAATACGTTCAGCGAGTGAATCCGCGAAAATGAGAGAGTGTTCAAGAGCAAACTTGTTGGTCTGAACATGTCAAATCTCAAGACAGTCGCGTCCCGCTACACCGACTCCCTTAGCGATGAAAATCGGGCGGATATGGGCAGAAGCTACTATCAGGCGGCGATCATAGAGTCTGGCAAAACCGGGTTCCCTACTAAACTCGCCGCCGTTCTGAAGGCGCAGGAAGACGGGTTCATTCTGAGCGAACTCCCGGATGTTTCGGTTTCAGCGATCAATATAACCAGCCGGTCCCTGCGTGACGGTGGGCAAATAGAGTTCCCGATTTCAATCGAAAATGACCTGCCGTTTAACATCGTTGAAGGTTCTCTAGACGAGGCGCTGTCCACTCAGTCGACAGATGGCTCAGACATTGTAATCCTTGTCGATGTCGCAGCCGCGAAGACCGCCAGGGAAATCACCAGAATGGAGCGCATCGAATCGACCTTTCAGAGCGGTGAAAGAACTGAACCAAACCCTGAATACAATCTTGCCCAAAACAAGGTGAACATCGCTCAAATGGAACTGCAGACCGTGAATATCTCTGCAGCAACAAACAGCGCCCAATACTGTCAGGGAATCGGATGCCTGGGTCAGACCATCGCGCAAATCGCTTACATCGCCCAACAATCAGAAGCGGAAGACAACCTGAAAGGCGCGATGGAAAAGCTCGCTACCACCCCGATGAACCTCACCATTCCGGTTTATTCAAACTATGCCTTGCGGCGCTCTTCCATGTTGGCGAGCAAATCAGCAAGCGTAAACTTCTACATCCTTGATAAGACTGGGAATCAATATGTGAAGAGTAACTTTGACGCTCTTGAGCAGGAAGCATTTGGTGTTCTCTACGACTTACGGAGCAGAGATCCAAACCGGGATAAGCATATTGAAAATAACGACAGCGAAGCGGATGTTGTGGCGTTTGAGGATAAACCGCTTACGGTCAGTCTCGCCGATCTACTAACTCAATACACCAGTGGCAATCTCAGCTCAAAACCCTTGCCGGATCTGGTCCAGATCCGAACGGAAATACTGGAGGAAAAGAACCGTTCGGTGCAGGCGTTCTTGAAAAAACAATACGAGATTACGCCGGATCAAAACGACCCTCGGTTTGATAGCGTTGTCGTCATGTATAACCCATCAGGCGGTCTTGGGACCGGATTCTTTGTCAGAGATGATATAATCCTTACCAATTACCACGTAATTGAAGGGTCTGAATTTGTCGAAATGAAACTCTTTAGCGGGCAAGAAACCTTTGGACGAGTCATTGCCCATGATATCCGCCTCGATCTTGCACTTGTTCGATCGCAGACTAGGGGAAAGCCGGTAGAGTTCTATCGTGATAACTCCATTCCTCTGGGCACAACAGTCGAATTAATCGGTCACCCAGACTCTCTTGAATTCAGCATTACGCGCGGCGTAGTCAGTTCATTCAGAGAACTTACAAGTCTGAACGCGCCCGGAGGAAAAAAAGTGCAGTTCATTCAAACCGATGCGGCCATCAATCCCGGCAACTCAGGCGGCCCGATGTTTATGGGGCCTACAGTTATCGGTGTTAACACAAGAAAATTGGCAACTGTGCAACTGGAATCCCTGGGTTTCGCTGTCCACTATGGGGAGGCTCTCGAATTCCTGGAAAATCACAATGCCGCGCCGGGAAGCTGAAGGATGATAAACGACCGAAAACTAACCATCGTGGCGGCGGTTTTGACCAGTGTGCTGCTCCTCACCGCTTGTGCTCCTTCCAACCGGTACAACCTTGTCACCGACCCCGATACTGGCCTGCAGTTCGGATCAAGGGTTAGCAATACCATTCTATTGGATTCATCGCTCTTCGAAGACAACTCGCTTCGCCTGAGGCTCCGAAATGTGTCCGGTGATGAGGCATTTAATCTTCGCGGTATGCAGACCCAACTTGAAGACAGATATTCAGAGAAGGGCTATGCGGTTAGTGCTGATCGCGAGAACGCCATTCTTGTTGACATTGTTGTTACGCATTCGGGGCAGATCACCAAGAGTTACGAAAGTCAATTTGCCCTGGCCGCTGCTGGTGCGGGGGGCATTGCCGGAACACAGGTGGGCAGGGACGCTGCTCTCGGTGCCGCCGGTGGTGTGGTCGCTGGTACCGCCCTGGGGGCCATTGTCGGCAGTTACACGCGCGACAATACCTATGTCATTACAGCAAACGTCACAATTGCAATATTCGGCGAACGGACAACCTCCCGAAACAAGTCGATTACCTTCAATGACGGAGAGAGCACCAAGAAGGAAAAAGGTAACTTGGTCAGACCTATCAAAACGCGGATAGGGACAAGGATTACGGTCTATGCCGGCGGACGGAACGCCTATCAACGAGACATTGTTGATCAGGTTCACACCCGGTTTCAATCAATCCTCTCTGACGTTCTCTAAAGGCTTGGCTTTTTCATTGTCTACAATGTTCAGGTAATCCTCGATTGTCTTGCCGGGTTCATCTTTGAAGTGGTCACCTGTTTGTTGACAGGCGAGGATGCGGTCGATCCGAAATACGCGAAAATCTGACCGCTTTTCGCACCATGCTGTTAACGTCCAGACCTTTCCCCAAAACTCAATTTGCAAAGGACGGATAATGCGGGTTGAACGAGCCTCGGAGAGGCTCTTGTAATCGATCTTCAATTTCATGCGGTCGCGTACGGCCCGCCGGAGGATCGGCATGAATTGAAGACCGCGTCTGACCCTCTCAAATTCGTAAAGACCGTATCCCCAGGGGACGGCCGCCTTGTTCCGGTTGGAGGCAACGCTCGCCAGCTTGTCATGAAGGGTCCTGGCACCGTGGCGCAATTCCTCATCGGCAATTTCCTGCACGATCGACATGCCCAGGCTCAGCGCCTCCATCTCCACCAGGGAAAAGGCGAGTTGTGGCACGAAGACGGGTTCGCGCATCAAATAGCCGACGCCCCGCTCTCCCTCTACGGGCACGCCGGACGCCATGAGTGTGGCAATGTCCCGATAGATCGTGCGCTCTGAAACTTCCACAGCCTGCGCGAGATCGCGGGCCAGGTGTAGACGCCCGTCCCGCATGATCTCAACAAGCTCCACCAGCCTTTCGCTGCGTCGCATGGCCTGTCGCTAATTCACCGTCACTTCCAGCTCTGTATGGTGCATGCCGACAGAGGCCTCATCGATTGCGGCCAGGAACGGCATGTTGCTCTCAACCGTCCCGATCGCGTCGGCCGCCGCCTTGGCAGAGGCCATATCCATCCATTCAATATGTTCGATCCAGGCTCCATCATCACCACAGGAAAGCCTGCGAGAGATGAAACCCGGCTGCGCGGTGACAAAACCGTTGATCGCACGGGCGGCCTCGGCAAATTCGTCCCGACTGATACCGGGTTTCAATTTGAAGGTGACGGTTTCAATTACATGTTTGCTCATTTTTCTCTGCATCCTCTGTTGAAGTGATGCGGCGACAGTAACCGGCCCCAACTGACAAAAGCTGTCGGTTGAGACAACAGGTGGATATCTGTGTTCCGACGTCAAAAAAACCGTCAGGCTTTGGTGCCAAGGGCTTGCATCAAGCAAACCTAAAGAAGAATATAATGTCAGTAACTATACCATGAGTGAAACGGGAAACTGTCTTGATGCGTACTCCAATTTTGTTTGCTGCCGCGTTTCAATTCCTGGCTGGCGCGACGGTACTGGCCAGTGAACCCGTTCACGTGCTGTTGGACGATGAGTTGCTGTCAACCACCAAGGCCGCCGCCACAACCAAACACCTGAAACGCGGGGAGAGGGTCGGTTTCATGCAGATTGCCTCAATCCAGAACGGCGATTCGCTAACATGGAACGCGATAAAGGGTGAGGCGGACCCTGCCCTGTTTCGAGATTTTCTCGACCGCTTCCCGGACAGTAAATTTGCGGGTGCTGCACGGGCCAAATTGGCCCTGCTTCAATTCAGCAAGCCTAAGGAAACGCAGACAATGAGTCGGACGGACGGTCTGTTCCCGTTTGACGGAAAATGGAACCTGACATTCCAGGGTATCAATGAAACCAAAGGGACGAGCACGGCAATTGATCTCAGCGGGTTTTGCAAAAGCAACACCCGTATTGACGTTGTGGTTGAGGTTACGGAAGGACGTACCGAATTCACATTACCGCAAACACCCGTGGGATCCGACGTGTCTTTGTCGCAATATCCTGGGTTTCTAAATCATGACAGAGGCAGATGGAACGGCGCGATCTGGGCTGGAGAAAAGCTGGACATAAGATCACGTGGCGGCACGCAGTCAGAGCAAATGGAGTTCAATGTGAGCTCTTCCCATTGTGATGCCGAAATCATACTGGTGCGCCAGTAAACACCGGCACCGTTTGAGCCTGCGCAGATCGGTAGCGGTCAGACGCTATACTTCGGGCAATGGGGCGTCCGGAATTCCAAAACCATCGTAATATGGATCCCCAAAGTCCACACTCTTGATCCAGGTGACGGCCATCTGACTTGGTATCGGGTCGGTTTGACAAAAATAGCCCTTCAGCAGGTTTCTGAAACGGCCATCGGCATCATCATAATTTTGCTGCGACCAGATCATACTGACCATGCAGTGTTGGTCACCCGTATCCTGGATAAAATACCAGCCAAATCCAGCAGATGTGGCAACTCTTCGCGGCACGATCCGACTGTAATCAACACGCCCCTTCAGATAATTGAAGTCAAACTGTCGAAGACTGGAAATGAATCCCGATTCATTCTTGGGCGCAGTCCAGATTCGCTCGTTTGTCAGCATCAGCGCGTTCAACTCCGCCCGAGGCTCACCCCGCAGGACCCAAACCTCTTCATAAACAAAACCATCGGCAGCCGCATATCGTTCAAACGGAAGCTCACTAAACTCATCAATGATTTCAAGCTTGGCCTGTTCCGGCTCAATTGAAATATATTCCTCTGTATACGTGCCGATTGTCTGACACCCACAGAGAACCACTAAAAGAGCCAAAAGAGAAAATCTGGGGCTCTGAGCCAGGAAACCAGTCATGCAAACGTCCTAGAATTTAGATGAACAAACACTCTACATTTACGATAATTTATATTGAACTATTAGCAAATAAAGATTGTCAATTTCACAAAAGATTCTTTCACCCGCCATTTATGTACAAGTCAAAACGGAAGTCACGAGAGTTGATCAGCTTGTCGCTCCAGGGTCATTTTACCCATGCAGCCCATTCCGATTATTGTAAAGTGAAGCTCTCCGTCTGAACTTTCCTGATCAAGACGGATGGCCAGGGTATGATCCCCCCATAACGATCCCGACCACTGTCCGCCATAATAATCAAGCTTGACCAAATGCTGATAAAGAGGCGTGCCGAAGAACGATTTTTCCGATGAGGTCAGTGTGAATTCAGCACGATTATTTCGAATTTCAATTTCAGTCGTAATCCTGAACCAGGAACGGCAGAAATCCCCCCACAATGTATTGTTAGAGCTCTCGGACTGCCTCGACACACCGGAGTATTTTACAACCCAGCGACCATCGTAAAAGCCGTCTGACGCTTGCGCCAGAATGACAAGGCTCTCGACCGCTGGCTTTGCCATCTCCCGCAAAGGACCGAACGCCGGTCCGCCACTCTTTACCGAAACCAATCCTGCACGGGAATTTTCAGTTACGCCGTGATAATGGGCGTTACTCGGACGCTCCCACGACCCCCCGTTCTCCCCAGATGACGCATCTACAACAAAAAGCATCTGCGCAGCCAAAACGGCGGGAACCAGAAACCCAGACATGTTAATATTCATTACCCTCTTTATTAGAAAATTATGTCTTTACATCTATCAAATCAAGAAATTGATGGCTGATTTTGTTCA
Source organism: Alphaproteobacteria bacterium (assembly GCA_963691885.1). Lineage (GTDB taxonomy): Bacteria > Pseudomonadota > Alphaproteobacteria > UBA8366 > Aestuariispiraceae. The sequence goes on along the minus strand of OY829843.1, from coordinate 1,925,698 downwards.
CCCAGCCTTTGATGATAAAACAGAGTGCGGAAAATTACTTGGGGGGCATAACTATGACTGAAATCACATTTCTGGGTACCGGACAGATGGGGAGTGGCATGATTGCCAACTTGCTGGCGGCAGGGCACAGGGTCAGCGTTTGGAATCGGTCGCCGGAAAAAGCGGCTGCCTTGGTGGAGAAAGGGGCCACATTGTCTGCAACGCCCGCGGAGGCAGCAGACGGGGCCGAGGTTTTGTTTTCTTCCGTCGCCGACGATGAGGCGTCCGAGCGTGTCTGGCTTGCCGAAGATGGTGCCTTGTCCGTTGTTGAAGAGGGTGCGCTGGTCATTGAGACCAGCACGATATCCCACGGGTTTGTCAGCAAACTTTCTGCCGCGGCCGAAGCGAAAGGGTGTTCCTATATCGATTGCCCCGTGAACGGCATGCTAGTCGTTGCAGCGGCGGGGGAACTCGTCCTGCTGGTTGGCGCTGATGAGGCGGACCTGGAACGTGCGCGCCCCATTCTGGAGCTTATCTCCGGCCAGATCCTCCATTTCGGTGAGGTCGGGACGGGGACCGCCTTTAAGCTGATCAACAATCTTTTGGGTGCCGTCCATGTTGCCTCCATCGCAGAAGCGGTCCACCTCGCCCGCAAACTCAACCTCTCAACCGAAACCCTGGTCGCCGCGGTCGAGAGCGGCCCCTGCGCCGGTCCGCATGTTAAACGCATGATCCGCCCCATGGCGGAGGGACGGTTGGCAGATCAGTTTGGGCTTGCCATCGGTTTGCGGGAAAAGGATGCGCGTTACTGCCTGAACATGGCCAAAGACATGGACACCGGCATGTCCGTCGGTGAAATGGCCCATGCCTGGTATCGGCTTGCCATTGAATCCGTAGGCGATCAGGACGGTTCCGCCATGCTGGGCATCACCACAAAACAGAATGGTTTCATCGAGACTGACTAGCTTTGCTCTTGGGATCCCCTAAACCCTGACCTCGACATTCAGGCTGATCAGCTGATTGCCGATCTTCAGGTTGCTGGCATCCTCGAAAATGTCAAATTTCTCAACACGTGTAATACTGCTGAAGCCGGCCTGGTTCAGAAAGGCTGTCAGGATTGAGGGTGTGAAACCCACTTTGTGAAAATCGTAGGGGTCTGTCTGGCCGCCGAACATCATACGCATCACCTGATAGCGTGCAGCCTCGTCCAGACCTGCGTGATTTATGGCCGCAGCAAGAATTTCCAGATTGGGTACAGAAATCTGCAGCAGCCCATCGGGTTTTAGGATTCGCCGCAGTGACGCCAGAACCGTGGGCAATTCCCCAATATATGAAAAATGCTCCAGAACATGGGAGGCATAGATCCTGTCACAACTGGCGTCCTCGAGAAAATCCAGGTCCAGAATATCAGCGGTGATGTCGACACTCTCAGCCGCTTGGGCGTTCAGAATGGTCCAGCCAGGCCTGGCCTCTCTCCCGCCCAGATGCAGCCAGAACGGTTCGTCACCCTTTGCCGCCACCATGAAAAATGCCCCTGTCCGTTACAACAGGGGCATCTTATCTTTTAACAGTACCGCTTCAAGCGGACTACGCACTCAATTAAGAGGCTCGCAAAGTCTCGAGGAACCCGTCAACGCGTTCGCGCAATTGCTGGCTTTGACGGTTAAACTCGTCTGACACGACAGCGACCTCGTCCGTTGCCTTGTTGGACTCGTCGGCGACAGTGCGCACCCGTGCCACGCTGGCGGCGGCAGAACGACTCTTGTCGGAGACCGCATGGATCGTATTGGAAATCTCGCGTGTTGCCTGAACCTGACTGCCGATCGAACTTTCGATTTGCTCCACCATGGAGGACACTTCCTCAATCGTATTGCCAATACCTTTGATGGCACCAACGGCCCCGGCGGAGGCACCCTCCATACTGGAAATCAAGCCCGAGATGTTTTCCGTCGCCTTCCCGGTCTGGCTGGCCAGCGCCTTCACCTCATTGGCCACAACCGCAAAGCCTTTACCGGCTTCGCCGGCGCGGGCCGCCTCAATCGTGGCGTTGAGCGCCAGCAGGTTTGTCTGCTCTGCGATATCCTGAATGAGACTGACAACCTCGCCGATCTTGTCCCCGGCCTGGGCCAGTTCCACGACCGCATTGTTGGTCCGCTTGGCTTCCTCAACCGCACGGCGCGTCGCATCTGCAGAGGTGCTGGCAAGCCTGCCAATCTCGTCGGTGGAACTGGAAAGTTCCTCAACCGCGGCGACGGTGCTGGCAACATCTTGCCCCGCCTCCTCGCTCGACCGGGCAGAATTCTCGGCAGCATCCTGCATGCTGTCGACCCGTTCCCGAAGATGGATTGCGAATTGATCCAGCTGCCCCGTTGCCTGTGCGACCGAGGTCGCAATATCCCCAATCTCTGTTTCCATCGACGAGGCAACACGCGCCATCGCTTCCTTCCGTGCGACATCGGCCTGCTCCTGAGCGGCCGCAGCGGTCATCTGGGCTTCACGCAGCTCTTCCTGAATTTGTTCTGCGTGGCTGACTGCCTCTTCCGAGGTGACAAGCCCCTTGACCACACGATCAACAACCCAGATCAGAATACCGGTCTCAATCACAACGATAACAGCATGCACAACGACACGACCAAAATCGGATCCACCCGGGAAGACGAATTCGGGCAGAATGAAGTTGAGCGACAGGTGATGCACTGCTGCAACTGCCGCGGCGACGGCCAGGGCCTGCCAACAGGCCATGGCACTCAAAATCGCCAGGATCGCGAAGAAATACATATGCATGTCGATCTGCCAGGGATGCCCTGACATGCCGAAGACCAGAACAGCCCCCGCCCCCATCATGGCAACCGACATCAGGTACCGCGTTTCCTGGGCTTCACCGCGCAGTTTCCACATCAGGAACCCCGCGGCGGCCAGAACGGCCGTCACGATGCTCGGCACAATGAATGGCTGGCCCATCAGGGCCAGAAACCCGCCAATCAAAGGAACCTGGGCGGCCAGATAGATCACGAGAAAACGAAGTGACTTCTGTCTGAGATCTGAAAGCGCGTGCATTGCGACTACTCCAAGTCAGGAAAGTGTTGGCAACACCCCGCAGGCACCGGCCAATACGGGGTCGAAGAGGAACCATGAGTCCATTGACGTCGTAATCTGATCACCACTCCGGCCATCAAATCGGGCAACCAGGACATTCTCCCAGGCGCCGGTCCGAACGACTGTGCCGCCCGCCTGAACAACCTGCTGATACGCCTCTGTCAGGCTGGTACCGGGTGGAAAGAAAACACCCAGCTCGTCTCGCCCGTCCAGATCACTCACCAGCATCATGGCAAGAAGCCCGATTGTGGTTGCCACCGTCAGGAATCCGGCGGGAAGGATCTGAATCCAGAACGAAGTTTTTGTCGTTTGATCGACCATCGGAGACAGAACTTACTTATGGTTAAGGGGTGTCAATCTACCTTTAAGTACGTTCATGAATCCTAATTTAATATTAATGCTACTAAGGAAATTTATAATTATATCGATTTTCTCGAAATGGACGTTAACGCGTGGGCAATCTCTCGCCTCGGTTGTCCCGGCTGTTGCTTCCGGGCGTGTAAGGGGAGGCGCCACGCGTATTTTCGTCAATCTGTACCCGAACATGGACGGGCGGATGCGCCCGTTGCGGGCAATCCATGCGCTCGCAGATCCGGCAGTTTATCCCGATCGGGGCGGGTTTGGCCTCTGCGCCCGTCACGATTCCGTCTGCATAGACCATCTGACTGGCATAGCGATCTTCGCAGCCGAGGCCGATCGAAAGGAATCGCGGTTCATGGCCATAGCCAGCCGCACCCTTCCGCACCGTGCGCGCAATGCAGAAATAACGCATGCCGTCAGGCAGCTCAGATATCTGGGCCTGCAAGGTTCCGGGTGTCATAAAGGCTGAGTAAACATTCCATCTGGCGCAGGCCTCTCCATGCCGGGGGATGGGCAGGCCCGAGAGCGAGAACCGCTTGGATATGTTTCCGGCAACATCAACCCGCAGCATGTGGAGGGGAATGCCGGACATGCCCGGCCGGTTCAGCGATGTCAGACGATGGCAGATCTGTTCAAACTCCGCCGAAAAGCGATGCCCCAGCAACTCGACATCATAGCGCGCGTCCTGAACACTCTGAAAAAATCGCTCATACGGCATCAACAAGGCGGCGGCAAAATAGTTTGCCAGTGCAACCCGACCCAGCCGCCGCGTATCATCATCCCGCAGGCGCGCTTCCGCCAGCAGCATGTCTATCACCGACGCGGCCGACAACAAGCCGATCTGATGGGCAATCTGGAAACGCCGGCTGGCCGGCGACAGGCGTTCTGACAGGCGCAGGACACGCCGCTCCGGATCAAACTGACGCTGAAAGGGGAAATCCTCCCGGCTTTGCATCAGGTCGACATTGACGTCATGGGCCGTGCGCAGATAATCTACCAACGCGTCTCTGGACTGGGTTTCAATGATGCCGATTTCCCGACCAACCCGGTCCGCTTCCAGTTCCAGATCATCAAAGTAATTATTATGGTCCTGAATGAAGTCCGAGATCGCTTCCGCCGGCGCAACCGCACTCAAAAGGACCGGCTCTGCCTCCGCATCCAGGGCGCGAGCAGCCAAAGACCGTGCATCCGTCTGTGACTTGCGCCATGCGTCATGAAGCTGCAACAGCGCACGGGCCACATTGGGGGTCGTTTCGACCAATGCCTTCGCATCAGAATTGGTGAGATCCAGTTCCTCAAACAGATCGTCGCCCAAGACATCCATAATATCTGCGAAAAGCTGGGTCTCATCATCATCGGCCAGATCTGCCAGATCGAGACCGAAGATCCCGGCGATCTTTAGAAGCAATGCCGCTGTCAATTTGCGCTTATTGTGTTCGATCAGGTTCAAATAACTCGCGCTGACGTCAAGCTGGCCCGCCAGATCCGTCTGGCTCATACCGGCGTCCCGACGCAGACGCCGGATCTTGCCGCCAATATTCAAGGCACGGGATGCCCCGGTTCCCCTGGATTGCTGCTCAGGTCGACGCGCCATTACGCCCTCTCATGACACTCTCACTACATTGAAATTTACAAATTCACATTTAGTAAATTTTTTACAAAATCTTCGTTGCAGTCAAGCATTCTTGTTAATCTTGCTGCGCCGCACCCTTCTGTGACACCCTCAAATCAATAAATAACACAGCGTATCGGGAAACTTTCTTCGCGACGCAGTGTAAAAACGAAAAACCAAGTTCAGAGATGAGACGGCTGCCAAAAGGCAAAAACGGTAAAAACTGAAAACTTTGTAAAGGATGAAGACCATGGACAATATCAACGGCAGCTACGAATGGAACGGCGATGGTCGCGACGACAATCAGGCCGACTTCCCCGCCCCTTCCTATGCACCGGATCGTTGGGCCACAACCCGACGGAATTACACACTGACAGATGTTGAGCGGCTGCGCGGCTCGGTTCAGATCCGCAATACCCTGGCGGAAATGGGGGCAGAGAAACTCTGGAAACTCCTGAACACAGAGCCCCAGGTCACAACTTTGGGCGCGTTCACAGGAAACCAGGCGGTCCAGCATGTCCGCGCAGGGCTTAAAGCCATCTATCTGTCAGGTTGGCAGGTTGCAGCCGACGCCAATAATGCCGGTCAGATGTACCCGGATCAGAGCCTGTATCCCGTATCTTCCGTTCCCGATGTTGTTACCAAGATCAACAATGCCTTCATCCGTCAGGACCAGATCCAGACCATGGAGCGCATGGACGGCACGGACACCAGCGATATTGATTGGTTCGCCCCGATTGTCGCCGATGCCGAGGCAGGGTTCGGCGGCCCACTGAACGCTTTCGAACTGATGAAAAACATGATCAAGAATGGCGCGGCCGGCGTTCACTTTGAAGATCAACTGGCGTCAGAAAAGAAATGCGGCCATCTGGGCGGCAAGGTTCTGATCCCGACAAAAACCATGATCCGCAATCTGACCTCTGCCCGTCTGGCGGCCGACGTAATGGGTGTTCCGACCATCATCATGGCCAGAACCGACGCGGAATCAGCCCGTCTGATCACCTCTGACGTGGATGAGCGCGATCAGCCCTTCATCACCAGCGAGCGGACCGACGAGGGCTTCTATCGCATTACCGGCGAGATGGATATGTGCATCGCCCGCGGCCTTGCCTATGCGCCCTATGCCGACCTTCTGTGGATGGAAACCTCCACCCCCAGCCTGGAACAGGCCAAGGCCTTTGCCGACGCGATCCACAAGGAATACCCGGATCAGATGCTGGCCTATAACTGTTCGCCAAGCTTTAACTGGGCCAAGCATCTCGATGTTGCGACGATGGAGAAATTCCAGTCCGAGCTGGGCAAGATGGGTTATAAGTTCCAGTTCATCACCCTGGCCGGCTTCCACAGCCTTAACCTCGCCACGTTCAACCTGGCGAAATCCTATAAGGAACGGGGCATGGCCGGGTATTCCGAGCTGCAGCAGGCCGAATTTGGCGCGGTCGAAGACGGGTTCACCGCCGTTCGCCACCAGCGCGAGGTTGGCGTCGGGTATTTCGACGCGGTCAACAACGCCACCGCAGGCGGTCAGGCCTCCACCACGGCACTGGAGCATTCGACCGAAGCCGCTCAGTTCTAGAGCCAGGCCTTACCGGGACGGCTTAAGGACAGGCACCGGGGTGCACTACTCCCATCTCACCGCACCCTGAATGCTCCCCCAAGACACCCTCTCCCCAAGCGGGAGGGGGTGTTTTTGGTGAAAGATGGCGCGATTTCCCGCTGGTCAGACCCGCAGCGCCCGTATATAACGCGATCAGATAACAGGTCGTGCCGATCCAGCCGCCCGACCCCACAAGCACCCGTAGCTCAGCTGGATAGAGCGCTGCCCTCCGAAGGCAGAGGTCAGAGGTTCGAATCCTCTCGGGTGCGCCACGATTGGGCGGGTCCATACCGGAGACATGGTTTACAGATTATACCGGAGACATGGTTTACACCTTGTCCGGCGCGAATGGGTTTTGAGTGGGCTCTACTCTGTTCTCGTTGGGATCGAAGAACCCTAAATCATAGTGCATGAACGAGACCAGCCAGATCTGGTCATCGACCTCCCGAATGCCGAGTTTCTGCCCTGCGAATACCTGGCTCAGATTGATCTTTCGCTTCCCGATACAGATACGTCCGCAGCGTGTGACGGTTACGGTTCTGTCATGGAAGGGGTAGTCTGGCTCTGCAGGTGGTGCGTAAGGCCTGACCGAGGGTGTATAGAGTTCGCCCGGATAGGCACCAGCGAGTGCCTGATGCGGTCGGTCATTGTTGTAAACCTCGACGAAACTGTCGAAGCGTTCCTGTTGCTGCAGGAAGTTGAAGGCGGCTGGTTTTGTTGTTTCCTGCTTGAGGGTTAGGTGCATCCGCTCATGACGTCCGTTTTGTTGCGGGTTGCCGGGTTTGATGCGTTCGATATCGATCCCGAGCTGGAGCCACCAGACCGACAGTTTCGACAGGCCGAACAGCGCATGTGGGCTGGCAAAGGGCACGCCATTGTCGGTACGGATCGCCTTGGGCAGGCCGAACTCCTTGAAAACCCGCTCAAAGACGGAAAAGGCGAAGTCTGATTTGGTTGATTCCAGTCCCTCGCAGGCCAGCACATAGCGCGTCCGGTAATCTGTGATCGTGAGGGGGTAGCAATACTGTCTGTTGCCCAGCCGGAACTCCCCTTTGTAATCCGCGCACCATAACCCGTTTGCTTCCGTCGCGGCGCTAAGCGGTGTGCCTTCGGCTTTGTGGCGTCGCCGCTTGCGACGGGCCACCAACCCGTGGCGGTCGAGCACAGCGTGCACTGTTGAGATCGCGGGTGGCTTAGTGATCGGGAAAGCACGCAGCAGTTTGTCGCGGATTTTTGGCGCGCCCCAGGTTGGATACTCCCGCTTGATCCCGAGAATACAGCGCTCAATCTGATAGGGCAGCTTGTTGGCATGCCGATACGGTCGACGGCTGCGGTCATGCAGACCGTCAACGCCACATTCCTTATACCGCTCGAAAATTTTATACCCCGTCACCCGCGAGATACCGAACTCCCGGCACAGTGACGCCATCTGCTCACCCTCCAACAGGCGGGCGACAAAACGCACGCGTTCATCCATCGGTTTACACTCCTTCCAAGGCATCCGGGCTCTCCCCAAAATGCCTAATTGTGTAAACCATGTGCCCGGTATGAAATGTCAGCTATCTCTCAGGAAGGACAGCCGATAGTCATTGAGCGCTTAATCGTTATCAAAACTCGAAGCAAAGTTACTGTATGAATTTTGGCTCCCGCTATTGAGAGCCGTTGAGTTAAGCAGCTTCCGTCGGTTGCGAAATAGATCGTTTACGCTGACAAAAGGCGCGCTTTATAAACTTCAACTTTCTTTTCAAAGCTCCAGAGATATCCGGCAAATTGGCCTTCACTGTCCAGTGCGCGCGCCAGCTCAATCTCTTCCAGCACTTCATCGCATTCCAACGGCGTATTATTCGGACCGCAAAGAAGTGCGCTTGGCCATTCATGCTCGCAATATTCAAAACCACGCATCAGAACTTCGAGTAAACAGTTTCTAATCTCTGCAGATTGGCGGTCGAGTTCATAGGCTTCGCGCGCTAACAGAAGATCGGATTTGTATTCAATTTTCTCCCAAAGCACCTTCGCGTTGTAAAGATTTTGTATCGTTTTGGATAACCACATTTTACCCCAAGCGTCTTGCCGCATATATCCTTCGTAAAGGACCGGAAATATAACGCCGATATAGAGTTCGTGGCGTATTCTATAACGGTTTCCGAAGGACAGAGTCTCTATATTTTTCTGAACCCAGGCACGCTTCTGGGAAATCGAGGTAAAAGACCGAACAAACGCATCGATCGCTCGTTTTGCATCTTGCTTGAGCCCAACCTCTTGCGAAGCAATAAAGTCTTCGAAGAAACTCTCGTCCATGACAAACCGCGCTTTCATTACCCATCGCCCCGCCACTTCTGACAGTCTGTCTTAGTGACATGGGGTTTGTAACATGGCGTCGACAAAGAAAACTCCCAACATAAGCGAGACTCGATCATCTTTGTCTCAAAGCCCCTCTACCCGGGGCTTCACTTACTTCTGTAAACCCGAATCGGGCATCCGTATCGTCTCAATTATAGGTAGCATTGAACGGCGAAGTCATCCAAAATATAACGCTTTATTAATATAATGAAGATACGGTCCAGGATGCGATCCTGCAGGTCGCACGGGGGAACGCGGCCATGTCAGTTCTGGAACACATCCAAAAATCGGCTTCCGGTTGGGTCATGAGTCGGACCGTTCTGATCGCAACTGCGGTCTCTGTTGTGCTGGTTGCGGTCGCCGCATTCTGGCTGGTGTCACAAGAAACCGAAACGCGCAAAGTCCAGATCGAAGAACGTGCAAATCTGCTGGCCTTGTCACTGGAAGAAGAGATCAGGACCACATTTGATTTCGCGGACACCTATCTCAAACTGATCCGGGCAGAGTACCAGCGCAACAGGAATGCCCAGGCCCTGTCGACCTTGATGAACAAGGTTCCTTTACCTGATCTGCTCTACTCGCATGTGACTGTCGTCGACAAAACCGGCAAGCCTATTTTTAATTCTCAATACGAGATACGCGCAGATTCCAGTGCAAGCGACAGGCAATATTTCCGGCATTTTGTGAATTCGACAGATGATGATCTGTTCATCTCTCTTCCCCATGAAGGTCGCAATTCCGGCAAGATTGTCGTTCGTGCCGTCCGCAGGTTGTCGGACGCACAAGGCGGATTTGACGGTGTTATATTCGTCGCCATTGATGCGGACAGAATGGTGAAGTTTTTTCGCGAGCTGGAACTTGGAGAAGAGAGCTCCGCAACCGTTGTTGGCCTGGACAAGAGAATACGCTCCCGTTCCCATTACGGGCGGCTTGGCCCGGGACAAGACATCAGCGGATCGCGGATTTGGACGGAACTGGCAATCAAACCTGTTGGTTCCTATCGACAGACCAGCGTCGTCGATGGCGTTGAACGCATCTATTCATACAGACAGTTGGCATCATACCCGCTGATCGTTGCAATTGGCGTTCCCCTGGATTTCATCAGCCAGTCAGAACAGGATGTACGCCTAATGGCATTCGGCTTTGGCGGGTTGGCTATAATCGTCATCATCCTTCTGGCTTCAATCGCCATTCGGGAATCTGTGAACACCAGACGCCTTCGCGTCAGCAATACCGCGAAGGACCAATTCCTGGGGCATATGTCACACGAATTGCGAACGCCCCTGAACTCCATCATCGGATTTTCCGAGATTATTTCGCTGGAAACCTTCGGGAAAAGCAACAATCCAAAATATGTCGAATATGGCAATCTGATCAATTTCGCCAGCAATCACCTGCTCAGAATCATAAATGACATCCTCGACCTTATGAAAATCGAAGCGGGGGAGCGCAGATGCTATCCAGAATGGATAACCCTTGAAGAGGTCTATCAGGAAACAGGTAATCTATTAGGTGCGCGAGCTCGGGAGAAAAACCTGACCCTCGAACTTAAACTGCCAGATCATTTACCTAGAATTTGGGTTGATGGGATGATGCTGCGCCAGATCCTGGTGAACCTGGTCGGAAACGCCATCAAATTCGTCCCGGATGGGGGAGAAATTACGGTTCAATTGGATCAGACCAAAACAGGCGGAATCTCGATTTCGGTCATCGATAACGGACCCGGCATTGCGCAAGATGATCTACCAAAGGTTCTAAAACCGTTTGAACAGGTTCGCGACACCGTCTTCACCTCGGCAAGCGGAACCGGACTCGGCCTGCCTTTGTCGAAAATGATGACAGAGCTGAACGGCGGAACACTGATCGTAATCAGTACTGTCGGCCAGGGGACATGTGTCATTGTAAGCTTTCCGGCCCAATTGGTCGAAGCACAAAGCTGAACAAACCCGAACACGCCCCATATAGCTCATTGGGTGTTAATCACTCTGTGGTGCCGGAACCCGCAAACGGGTTGGTGAAGGGGATGCAGTAGAAACTTCGGTGTTGATTTGTCTGATGATAGATTGTCAGCCCCAGGTCTTCCGGCAGGAAGCTGAACATATACCCCTTGCGGTCGGTCCAGTCGCCATAGTTCCAGAGATTGGCTTCTTGCGAAAACAGCGGCATGCGGGTCCCCGCCCCTGGTCTTATCCACTGCCCCTGTTCCTCGATCTCAATATTGATCGGGTTCGGATATTCACCGGTGATCACATTCTTCAGCCCCACGCAATGAAGAGAAACTGAATCATCAGCGGCAGCCATTGTTGCAAAAGCTACACTCAAAACTAAAACCGATATCGCGTGTTTCAACACAACCAACTCCTGTTTTTTAGGGGTACGAAGGGGAAGTTGGGTTGGATTTACGAGGGCCAAGCGAAGCACCCCTTTGTCATACAAACCCGCGATACCGGCTAGAAGGGCATTACGACAAAGGCTGGCGGGCCGCGATCAAAAAAACTTATGGCGCAGCGCGTCTCTTCAGAGTGATATGGGCAATTTCATCCTTGGTGTTAAAGCGGATCGGTAAACCTGAAAAGCCGGTGCCCTTACCTGTGAACCCGCGCATTTCACCAACGCACCATTCGCCCGACGCGTAGTCATGGTTACGAGACAGATGCGTGATCAGCGGTCGCCCTCCGGGCAGAGCAATCTGACCGCCATCGGTATGGCCGCAGAGATAGAGAGCGTGTCCGCCACAGGCCGCTTCATGGGCCATTTCGGGCGAATGGACCAGTGCGATACCGAAGCCGTCCACTTTCTTTTGCAGTATCGCGTCAGCATCCACCGTATAGAACCGATTTACATCGTCAGTGCCTGATATAGAGATTCGGTCTTCACCTGACACAAGTTCTATTCGCTCATTTAAAAGAACCTGAATGCCAAGCTCTTCCTCAAAGGATTTCACCATCCGATGGTCGTCATGATTTCCCAAAACCGCGATTATCCCATCCCGGCAAGAGAAACGATCCAGAATCTTTCGCATCATCGGCAGAATATGATCATGGTCGCCGTCATCCTCGAACCGGTAGTCACCGGTCATGACGCATAGATCGGCCTCTACCCCCTGGATCGCATTGGAAATCGCACCGGGCAGGTCCTTCGTCGCATCAATATGCAAGTCGGTCAGGTGCATGATTTGGTAACCGTCGAATGCCTTCGGCAGGTTTTCAGATTCAACAACAATCTGCGTGATTTCTATTTCATGGGCGTTCCGATAACCACGCCGGAAAAACGGGCTGAATTTCAGAATGGTGCCGAAAGCCTTTATCGCAGCCGTCAAGTAAGATCCGGAGCTGGTTGAGTTTTGGCCAATCGGGGTAAAGCGGATGCCATCCCTTTCCATCTTCCGACGTCGGTTCGCCCAGAGGCGCCGGCTGGCCGAAACGGGGTCATTAGGGCGATGCGTGACGCGCTGGGCTGGGACAGGGAGCATAACGGATCCTTTAAATCAGAGCCTCTTCACCACCTGAGACGTCACTTGTGTAATACCTCACACAAGCTCTGCCTCAGGTGGATCGGTGAGGAGCTCTTTTAAAACCGTGATCGGGTAAATATCTGTCTGATGTCGACTTTGGATAAGTCGGGATTTATGGAGACAATAGATAGCGATCGTGGATTAGATAGCGATCGTGGATTGCGAGAGCCCTCAGCGCGCTCAGAAAAGGTCAACCTCTTCAATATCAAGAAGCGACAGATCCAGGATTTCATCTACGATGGAGCGGTTCTCCACCACGCCACCTCCCGCACTGACCGTGATCGGATGGGCAAAGACCAGCAGCGAAAAGAGCATCAGGAAACCAACGGCGACCCCCGTCAAGACAGTGCAGAACGTCACCGCATTTGGCATGCGCCAGACCGGGATGCTCTGTGCTTGCAGGCCAGGCGCAATCATAGATCCGCCCTCCTGTTCAACAATTTTCGGGTGACATCGGGATCGCGGGTATCCGCGCTGAGCCAGATGCCGAAAAACAACTCGGCAAATCCCGGATAGGTGATGTCGCAGGTCTTCTTGCCGTTCAGAAAAAACGCGGCATGATCAGGCCCCTTACTGACGCCTGTAAAACGGTCACCTGCGGTCACATCGGCGAAACACTGGTTCAGCCATTTTTCCAAGGGCAGAAAATCCAGTCGCATCCGGTTGGTCATGCGGGTCATCTCATCAAGCGTGGATGTAACCAGGCTCTCACGAGAGAATTCTCTCTTATAGGAAAGGGTCAGGGCAAAGGGGGCCTGCCAATCCAGAGCGGCTGCACCCTCTGTCCAGAGCGTCGCGGTATAGAGATCGAAGAACAGATAGGTGACATCGGCTTCTCCCCGTTGTTGGGCATCAGGGAGATGGCGTCGGATCTCTGCGAAAGGTTGTGCCGCGAAAGGACTGGCGACAGGACCAGAGACCACCAGCGCCCCAAAAATCATGGTCAAGACAAACAGTTTCGTCATCACACCTACTCCCTGGAGTCATCACGTTGAAAGAAAATGAGGACTTCACCAATCTCTATTACAAATTTTTTGACATAAGCGCGATTGATTGCCGTCCTGTCATCGAGACGCCAGATCCAGTCATCAAACTCGACCGCCAGTGTTTCGCCGTCAGCCAGTTGCAGATCAATTGCATAGGTAAAATTGAAGGCATTTCCGAGGCTGCGCCCGGTCGCTGGTACTGTCACGCCATCGGCCATACCGCGCCAGTTTCCGTCGCCGGATCGCGAAAGGGACCAAATGCGCTGCTCCGTCCGACCGTCGTCATATTCAAAATCTTCTGTCAGGATAAACAGCGACCCTTCCCATTCCCCTGAAAGATCCACAACAAACCGGGTCCGAACGCGGCCGAACCGGTCCTGGAAAATGCCCCAGGCCTTGGAGTCTCCCGCAAAGAATACCGCCGGATCAAAAGGCGGGGTTTTATCCGCATAATCCTGAAGATCGGGCCGACCACAGGCCGTGACCAGCAGTGTCGTAAACGCGATGGCCATTGTGTGTGATGAGAACTTCATGGTTTCAATCTCCGCCGCCACCATCAAAAGCGATAGGCAATGCCGAAGAGAAGATCGGTCGTCTGATAGTCCGCGCTCAGTGACCCGGTGCTGTTCTCTGCATCAAATGTCAGCGACCCGGCATCCATGTAACGCAATTCGGAACTCAAGACCCAGTTGGCATCTAGCTCCCAGTTCGCGCCGGCGCGCAGCTGGTACACAAAATCACCCGAGGTTTCGAAGCTTCCGGTATTGGCCCCGCCGCTGAAGTCGACATCGGCTTCCTGCGTAACCCCAATGCCAAGCCCCAGAAACGGCCGGAAGCGGTCACCAACCGGCATATCCCATCCATCAAACTGGTAGAGGGCGTTCGCCGTCACGATCACCGAGGCCAGATCCCCGCCGGTCGCAAAACCGGTATTCGAGACACTGTCGATATCGGCGCTGCGGTACATGTATTCCAGCTCACCGATGATGTTATCGGTAAAGGCGTATCCAAGGGCCAGGCCGGCCGCATATCCGGTTTCAAGATCGATGGATCCGCTGCTGCCACCGGTTCCGGTGAAACTCGTGTCATCGGGCAGACTGAACCCTGCAACCCCTTTCAGATAAAGCCCGTCACTCAAGCCTTCCCCCTGGGCGGTCGCCGGAACAATCGACAACAGGGCGACGCCCAATGCGCCCGAAATTCTACCGAAACTCAACATGATGTATCTCCAATGCGAAAATTTGATTTCGCCGGTAGATACGATGAGATATTTGGGATGTGTATGGGTGCAGGCCCCGAATTGCATGAACCGACATGGGTTTCGCACGAAACGACATGCCATTATCACACCGGCCGGTGTTCAGGCCCCTGGTTCCATTGGGCCTTTCTTGACGGCGGCCCGCAATTCAGGCCGGAAGGGTCGGCTGACGGGCAATTGTAAACCGTTGTCCAGGTCACAGAAAACCTTCTCACCATCCTTGGAAATCCCGGTGACATGCGAGAGGGCAACCCAGTGAGAACGATGGATCTGCATACCGGCAACACCCGACGTCGCTTCAGCCATCTGATCAACAGCGCTGCTGAATGCGTGCAGGATCAGCGTATTTCCCCGGCTGGTATAAACGCGCAGATAGTGAAGTTCGGCGCTAAAGGCCACGACATCATTGCCGAGAGCGGGCGGTAATCGGCCCCAGACCCTTTCGGCACCTTCCTCCACGGGAACAGACACCGGTGTTTCCTGATCCCGGTCCTCTGCTGCCGACAGCCCTTCCGGCTGACCCAACGCGAAAAGCAAAGGCGCGTTGATCAACAGCCAGGTAAAGGTCAGCGGAACAACGAAGGAGGAAAATTCCGTAACGCCGGTCATAAACCATGTCTCTTCCGGGTCCGGCGACAGTGAACCGAACCTGACGAAAACCGCGTCAAGGCCGACCGCGAAAGGTGTGAAGAAGACTGCGCCCAGCAATCCAGCCACTATCACCTGAAGAATGGCGGGCAGACTGTCCAGAGCAGCAAACTTCTGCAACGCAATTTGGCTAAAGCGCAGCAACCCCACCGCCAAAGCGACATGGGAGAGCCAGAAGGCGAAACGCTCCCCCTGGCCCAACTCTTCCGACACAGAGGGGTTGAGGGTCCAGAACACAAGCGTCAGCGCCGCGATGCAGCAGAGAAGATAGGTTTCCCATGAACTGCCCAGCGAGCGCGCAACACTCATACAGCAATCACCCGGTTACGCGGCGCGACGTTCAGGCCCGCGGCGGCGCAAACTTGGTAAGATTGATACCGTCGACCGCTGTCTTATACTCATCAATGCTGGGTGTCCGGCCCAGAATGGTTGAGAGCACGACAACCGGCGTCGACGCCAGCAGGGACTCACCCTTCTTATCTTCTGCATCACCCACAACACGGCCCTGGAACAGACGTGTGGAAGTGGCCATCACCGTGTCGCCCTTAGCCGCCTTCTCCTGGTTCCCCATACAAAGGTTACAGCCGGGGCGTTCCAGGTAGAGAATGTTCTCATAGGCTTTGCGAGCCTCGGTCTTGGGTGCGCTATCGTCGAACTCAAACCCGGCATATTTCTGCAGGATGTCCCAGTCACCTTCGGCCTTCAGCTCATCAACAATGTTATAAGTCGGCGGCGCAACAACCAGCGGCGCGTTAAACTCAATAGAGCCATTGGCCTTTTCGAGGTTCCGGAACATCTGGGCCACAATGTTCAAGTCACCCTTATGCACCATGCAGGACCCGACAAAACCCAGATCAACCTTCTTGTCCCCACCGTAATACGAAATTGGCCGGATCGTGTCATGGGTATAGCGTTTCGCGACATCAATATTGTCGACATCGGGGTCCGCAATCATCGGCTCATTGATCTGGTCGAGATCGACCACAACCTCTGCAAAATACTTTGCATTGTCGTCAGGGCGCAGCGCCGACTGTTCCCCGGATCTGATCTGCGCGATCCGCTGATCCGCCTTGTCGATCAGGCCCTGCAGCATGCCGGAGCTGATCTCCATACCCTTGTCGATCATGACCTGAATGCGTGATTTCGCGATCTCGAGCGACTCGATCAATGTCTCGTCATTGGAAATACAGATCGAGGCCTTAGCCTTCATCTCCGCCGTCCAGTCGGTGAAGGTAAAGGCCTGGTCCGCCAGCAGGGTGCCGATATGCACCTCAATGATACGGCCCTGGAATACATTCTCGCCATTGAACTGGGCCAGCATCTGCGCCTGGGTCGCATGCACAACATCCCGGAAATCCATATGGTCGCCCATCTGCCCCTTGAAGGTCACCTTGACCGATTCAGGGACAGAAATGCTTGCCTGACCTGTGGCCAATGCCAGTGCAACCGTTCCCGAATCCGCGCCAAAGGCGACACCCTTGGACATACGAGTATGAGAGTCACCACCAATAATGATCGCACGGTCATCAATGGTGATGTCGTTCAGAACCTTGTGGATCACATCCGTCATGGCGTGATAATTGCCCTTGGGGTCCCGACCGGTCACCAGACCGAAATTATTCATGAAGGCCATCAGTTTTGGCGTATTGGCCTTTGCCTTCAGATCCCAGACCGAGGCCGTGTGGCAGCCTGACTGATAGGCACCATCCAGCACCGGCGAGATCACGGTGGCTGCCATGGCCTCCAGCTCCTGCACAGTCATCGGGCCTGTCGTATCCTGTGACCCGACAATGTTCACCTTAACCCGCGCATCTGATCCGGCATGCAGGATTGTTCCTTCCGGAACACCAACCGCGTTACGGTTAAAGATTTTCTCAACAGCGGTCAGTCCTTGACCCGGGTTGGACACGATCTTGGACGGCGCAAACACTTCCTTCGGTTCAACACCCAGTGTTTCAGCCGCAAAAATCTGCAGCTTCTTGCCAAAATCAATGGCGTAGGACCCGCCCGCCTTCATGAACTCAACCGATTGCGGCGAGAAGGCGGCGGCAACATCCGCCAGCTCTTCAGAACCGTCTTCGTTATAGAGTTTCTTTGTCTTCGTGTTGATCGTCATCGTCGTGCCGGTCGCGACGGAATATTTCTCTTCCAGAACCGGGCTACCATCATTATTGACGATGACATTGCCGTCGCTATCGACCTTCTTGACCCAGTTTTTGAGGTCAATACCGATCCCGCCGGTCACCCCGACCGTTGTCAGGAAAATCGGTGAAATCCCGTTGGTACCCGCCACGATCGGCGCAATATTGACGAAGGGGACATAGGGGCTCGCCTGACTACCGGTCCAGAGCGCACAGTTATTGACGCCGGACATGCGGGACGAACCAACACCCATCGTGCCTTTTTCGGCAATCAGCATCAGGCGCTTGCTGGGATGCTGGATCTTCAGGGCTTCAATTTCTTTCTGTGCCTGCTCCGAGATAAAGCTCTTGCCGTGGAGTTCACGGTCCGCGCGGGAATGCGCCTCAGCACCCGGCGACATAAGGTCGGTGGAAATGTCTCCTTCCGCAGCGACATAGGTCACGACCTGAATTTCCTCGTCGACATCAGGAAGCTTTGTGAAGAATTCAGCCTCGGCATAACTCTGCAGGATGTCTTTGGCGAGCGCGCTGCCAGCCTTATAGGCGGCTTCAAGACGGTCTGTATCCGCGTCGTACAGGAAGACCTGCGTTTTCAGCACCTCGGCAGCCTTGGAAGCAATCGCCGCATCATCACCGAGCGCCAGATCCAGCAGAACTTCAACCGAGGGGCCACCCTTCATGTGAGAGAGCAATTCAAACGCATAATCTGAGGAGATTTCCGCAACATTGGCGCTGCCCAGAATGATCTCTTTCAGGAAGGCCGCTTTCACACCCGCCGCACTCGTCGTTCCGGGCAGCGTGTTGTAGATGAAGAATTTCAGAGAGTCTTCGCGGTGCTCATTTCCGGTATCTTTGATCTGCGCGATCAGCTCTGCCACCAGGGCGCCGTCATCAATCGGTTTCGGGTGCAGATCCTGTTTCTTGCGTTCTTCAATTTCGGCCAAATAGTCCGTATACAAACTCATGATCGCCCCCGCGTGCTGATGTTCCGGAAATTCTGACAATAGTCGATTAATCGGTTCAGAAAAATCGAACTGTCACCGCATTTTATGTAGTTTAGCGCGGTGATGCTTGCAAGGTAAAACGGGCAGAATCATTACCATTCACTTACACAAACACCTATGGAAAATGGCGGTTTTTCAGGCTTTCGTTGCCGTGAAAGCCGCTCACCTGCACCAGACAGGGTCCTACCCTTCGTCAATTACGGGAAAAGCTTGTACAATCCTGCTGATGTAAACGATCACTCCGACGACAGGCAGCACTTTGTCACACAGCCGTTTTGAAACTGAAGCGATTGAGGCCTTCTGGACCCTGTTTCTGGAACAGGTGGCAGAGCCGGAAGGGGTGGATCACCTGTTTTACGAAAGCTACCGGATCGGTAACAGCGATGCTGCGTCCGATGGCGGTGCCGCCCTGATAATGTCCGGGGCGAAGACCGCGACCTCTTCCCTGCTTTGGGAGTTTGAAGACAGAGGGATGCGTCCACCCGCTGTCGGCGATCTAAGCATCCTTCTGGATGGGCGCAACATGCCTGTCTGCGTCGTTGAGACCACGTGGATAGAGATAAAACCCTTCTCACAGGCGGATGAAGCACTTGCCAGGGATTATGGCGAATGGGATCGAACCCTGGAAACCTGGCGGAGGCAATGCTGGGCCCACTACGAAACGCTATGCCAATCTCTAAACCGGGTCGCAACTGTGGAAATGCCGATTGTGTTTGAACGCTTTGCCGTCATTTTCACCAACCCGGCACGGGACGACGCTCCAAAAAGATAAGGGACGGCGTGCGTTATGCAGCCGTCCCTCAGTTCTTGGTTCAGACCCGATCACATCTGACCGGGAATCCCTTATTTGAGCTTCTTATGCTCTGCCCGAAGCGCGAGCCACAGGCAGTAACACATTGTCAGCACGACCAGTGTAAACGGAATACCCGTCGACACCGCCGCCCCCTGAAGCGCGGACAAACCGCCCCCAAGCAACAGCGCAATCGCAACCAGCCCTTCGAGGGTGCACCAGAAGACCCGCTGTACAACAGGGGCATCCATTTTGCCGCCAGCTGTGATCGTATCAATCACCAGCGACCCCGAGTCGGACGAGGTCACGAAGAAGATCACGATCAGAACCAGCGAGATTGGTGCAACGAAGGAATAAAGCGGCAGTTCCTTCAGGAAGCCGAACAGGGCCCCTTCCGGCGCATAGGCATCGATCACTGTTGCCTTAACGCCTTCGGCGCCACCGGCATTCAGCATATCAATGGCACCACCGCCAAATGTCGACATCCAGAGCGCACAGACCGCGGTCGGTGCGATCAGGGCGCAGAGCACGAATTCACGTACGGTACGGCCTTTGGAAATCCGGGCGATGAACATGCCCACAAACGGTGACCAGGCAATCCACCAGGCCCAGTAGAAGGTCGTCCAGCCATGGAAGTAACTGGTGTCTTCTCGCCCGAACGGATTCGATAGCGCCGGTAGTAACAGGACGTAATCCACCATGACGTCGAAATACCGGGCAATCGCGGTGCCGACACCGGTCATGAAGATCACAAAGATGAACAGCCCGACTGCCATGATCATGTTGATTTCGGAAAGCCGCTTCACACCCGCATCCATGCCAAGCAGGACCGATCCAAGCGCAATTATGGTGATCCCGATGATCAGCAGGACAATAACCGTGTTTGACGGTTCGATGCCGAACACTTCGTACAGGCCGGCGGCAACCTGTTGCGCCCCCAGACCCAGCGACGTTGTCAGACCAAACAGGGTGGCAAACACCGCAAGCGTATCGATAGCATGGCCCCACCAGCCCCAGACGCGCTCACCCAGAATTGGATAGAAGGCCGAACGAAGGGTCAAAGGCAGGTTGAGGTTGTAACAGAAGATCGCCAGCGACAGACCAACCGCAGCGTAAACCGCCCAGCCTTCCAGACCCCAGTGATGGATCGTTCCAACGATGCCGATATACTCATTTCCCGGCTGGGTGATATCGATGTTCAGAGGTCGCGCTGCGCCCCCGTCCGAGAAATTGTAGTAAACCGGCTCAAGCACGCCAAAGAACAGCAGGCCGATGCCGATACCGGCTGCGAACATCATCGCAATCCAGCCGGCATAGGAATAATCCGGCTTTGCATCCTTGCCACCGATCCGGACAGAGCCGACCGGCAGGATGATCAGCGCCAGACAGAACAATGTGATCGCATCCACTGACAGCACCAGGAACCAGTCAAACGTGCTGGTCAGCCAGGGCCGCAGCCAGCCAAAGAACTCAGCCGCCGCTTCCTGATTGGCAAGCGAGATCAGAACAAAGCCCGCGATAACAATACTGGAAATCAAAAATACCGGATTATGAATATCCAACCCAAAGGGCCGGATGTTGTCCTGTCCAAGTTCATATTCGGTTTCGAAGTCCCAAACCCTTGGATCAGGGTCAAGTTGCTTCTTTACATCAGCCATACCATTTCCCCCAAAATGTTCATTAATTTAAAACCTTAGCATGCACCGATTCCGGTTGAACGTCCAATTTGGACAAAAAATATGTCAAATAACGGCACGATTTGTATGTTTATTTCGGAATAATCATCGAACTTGAACAGGTCTTTCGATCAGCCAAACCCGAGAATGCAACTCACGAAAATAAAAAGAGAGGGCCGCAGCCCCCTCTAATCTTTCGTCTGTACCAAGTACAGACTTACTGTAGCTGCTCTCCAAAACAGCATGCATAAGTTGCATTGTTACTCTTTTAGAGTCAAATTATTTGTATTATTGTTTGATTTTTGGAGGCGAGATGATTGGTTTTGGCATTGACATTGGCGTTGGCAGCATTGGTTTGACAGTCATAGAGCGGGACGAAAACGACAATCCAATCAGGCTGATCGATGGCGCAACGCGCATTTTCCCTTCCTCTGCTGGTTCTATGGAACGCCGCCAATTTCGATCCGGGAGGACGCAAAACCAGCGAAGGAGCGCCAGGCTGTCCCATCTATCCAATACACTCGAGGCATTGCTTGGCGTGGATTGCGGCAATGACGAAGGATGTGCGGACCTGTTGCATGACGGATTAAAAACCACACAGCGGTCCCATTTGCGCGCGCTGGGGCTTTCTCAGGCTTTGACATCAGGAGATCTGGGCCGTGTTATCCTTTCTCTGGCGAAAAACCGTGGAGTCCGTCTGACAAGGGGCCTCAATTCAAACGACAAGGAAGAGGAAAAGGATCGAGAGAAAGTAAAAGGCGGCGCCGTAAATACCAGGATAACGCTGAACGAATTGGGTAAATCGCTGAACCTGCAACAGCCTGCGACGCCCGGGCAACTGCTCTATGAACGCATGAAAAACGGGGTTTCGACCCGACTTAAGAAGGACGTCCAGGATTCCCCCACATTCACCCGGCTCCAGGTGATTGACGAAACGGAACGCCTCCTCGTCTTTCAGGCACAAATTCATCCATCACTTGCCGATGATCAAATTCGGAGACAGCTGATAGACCAGATTTTCTGGGAGGCAGAGTCCCCGCCGCCAGTCATTGGTCAATGCACCTATCGAAAGACTGGAGAAGATGGCAAGATTGAAAAGCGGGTTCGCAAGGCCAGTGACCTTTTCCAAACCAAACGAATTTATGAAGAGGTCAACAATCTGCGTTTGCGAGATCGGTTGACAGCAGAAACCCGCGTTTTAACGCTGGATGAAAGAAATCGCGTCACAGAATGCCTGTTGGACGGAGCCGACATTTCCCCCGCCAAACTGCGACAGATTCTGGGTCTGGGAAAAGGGGCAACAGCACCGCTCACTAGCCTTGAAGAGCAAAAAGGAAGCAAGGGTCGTAAACAGGCCGGGAAATTGCTCGCCCATCCCTTGGCGAAAGCCATGAAACGGATCAAGCGTCTCGATATCTGGACCACAATGTCAACCTCCGACAAAGACGAACTGTTCGCAAAACTGGCCGAGGAAGACGACAGTGAGGAACTGTCGCGATGGTTGCTGGATGCCCATGGTATCAAGCCGGAGGAGGCCGAAATACTATCCCGGGTAAGCTTGCCTTCCTCCCGCGCCGCATCCGGGCCAACCGCTACGCGACTGCTCTTGGAGGAACTACAGCAAGATGTGATTTCGCTGTATGAGGCAGAACAGCGCGCTGGCCTCACCCGAACGGATCTGATGCCCAAGGAGACTCTGCCAAGGCTTCCCTATTATGGAGAGCTGTTCACCGATTCCTGCGTTGGCGGCACCGGCCATCCGGCGGACCCGCCGGAGAAACGGTATGGCAAGATACCGAACCCGGTCGTTCATACGGCGCTGAACACGCTTAGAACACTGGTTAACGAGTTTATAAAGCGACACTGCAGGCCCGAATGGGTCAATCTGGAACTCGCCCGGGACTTGCACAAAAGCGCAGAGGCCAGCGAGGAAATTGAGCGCCAAAGCGCCAGCAAGCGAAAAAAGAACGACTCTTACGCAGTGAAAATTCGGGGGCAGGGCGCACGCGTCGGGAAGCGAAATCTGAGGAAAATGCAACTGCATGAATGGCAGGAGCAGCGTTGCCTTTATACCGGACAAACAATTCCGCTATCGGTTCTGTTTACCGAGGCAGTGGAAATCGATCATATTCTACCGCGCAAGGAAACCATGGATGATGGTGCCGGGAACCTCGGGCTGGTTTATGCTCAGGCGAACCAGTTTAAGGCAAAGCGGGCACCCTATCAGGCGTTCAGTCAGGGATATGCTGGCCGCAGCTATTCCGAAATCTTAAAGGATGTCGAGGCCAATCGGCCGGGCAGTCACTGGCGCTTTGAACCGGATGCCCTTGATCGGTTTAAGGGGAGAAACGGAATGCAGGCCCGTTTTCTGGGCGACACCAGATACATCGCTAAAGTCGCCTCTGCCTATCTGGCATACCTGTTGAAAGACAAGTCCGCGATCACGACGATTAATGGCCCGATGACCGCCCTTATGCGACATCTTTGGGGCCTCGACGACGTCATTACAGATATGATGGTCGATGACGGTGTTCTGGACCCGAGCTACCTTGCGGCCACTAAACTGGACACCGACAAAGAACGGCAAGAGCGTGTCGAGAAACGGCGCAAACTGCGTTATGACCATCGCCACCACATTCTCGACGCCCTGATCGTCGGATGCTGCACCAGAAGCGATATTCAACGCATTCAGACTCTGGCGGCACGTGTCGACGGCTATGGCGACCTGCTCGATCATTTAAAGGATGCAAAAGACAGAGGCGACCGGATCTTCCGTGAAACAGGAATGCCCTGGCAGGAAGACTTTCGATCCGTGGTAAAAAACTTTCTGGCTGTGTCTCAAAATGACCCGGCCCTGGGTAAACGGGTACGCGTAACTCATAAGCCCGATCACAATCCGATGGGCGAACTGCATGGCGGTACAAACTACCGGTTCATTTGTCTCGTGCCCGGAAAAACAGACCAGTATGTCTGTGCCTCTCGGCAGCAGTTGACGGCGCTGAAATCCGCGAAGGCAGTTGAATCAATCAGGGTCGGGACGACCATTTCCAGGGCCATTCAGGGGGCGACCGACGCCAAGATGGATTTCTCCTGGGGCCAGCCCGATACCATGCGCGCCGTTGAAGAACTGAACCATCACCACAACCGTATAGCCGACCGGATTCTTGAGCTTGTCGTGGAGGCCCCGGATCCGGAAGGCACTACATCCGAAACAAAGAAAGAAGAGGATAGAGTAACCTGGGCCATAGACAAATTCATTAAGGAGACGGGACAGAAGCGTTACCAGCGGTTTGAGATCAAGACCCTCCGAGTAGTTAAGGGACCCGTCCCTGGCGGCAACCGCCCACTTATGTTGGTCGCAACAAAAAACAATGACCGCCTCATCCATTGGCTGGACAAGGATGGCGGAACACATTGGGACGTGGTCACCACACTGGATGCTGCGAGGACCACATTCCTTGAACCCTGGGAGGACGCTGGAGGTCGCCTCCTCTTTCGATTGCGGCAAAACGATATTGTAGAAATGGAAAATCACCCGGATGACCCGTCGGGTGGTCGGGACTATTTCAGACTGGCATCCATATCACCCGGCGATTTTGAGTTTGTCCGACTGTCCGACGCACGACCCTCCAAAGACGGACGGGGCGTTTTCTCCCGACGATTGAGAAGTGATAAAGCCCTTGAAGGCGCGCGTATTCGTCATTGTATATTCAGTCCGGGCGGGCAGTTGCTTTGGCAAAGCCGGTCGCGAAACTGATCGGGCGTCAATATGTGGCGCATCATAGATATTGCAGATGAGGGGCGACATTTATCACTGTTCCGCGGCAGTCTTGTGGTTACTGAGGATGGTACAGAGCTGGGAAGCGTGCCAATACGCGATGTCCAGGCCGTTATCATACATGGTCACAAATCAACACTATCCCTGTCCCTGGCAGCCGCACTCGCAGAGGCAGGTGTGCCTCTGGTTCTGTCAGATCGCGCCCATATGCCAGTTGCCCTGTCATTGCCTGTTTCAGGTCATTTTGAGATGGCTGGTCGTGTTGCGATGCAGGCGGCACTGTCACCCGCTCGCAAGAGTCGGGTATGGCGGGATATCATCAAGGGTAAAATCCAGCTCCAGGCCGAAGCATTACACAGGATTGGGCATAAAGATGCTGAAAGCATAAGAAAACTGGTGGGGCAGGTAAAACCGGCGGATCCACAGAATCTGGAAGCGCGCGCCGCCCGATACTACTGGACGCGCTTGTTTGATGAAAAATTTCGCCGCGACACAAATGGCCAGGGTTTGAATGCAGCCCTGAATTACGGCTATGCAGTCCTGCGTGCGACAGTTGCTCGCGCCGTTGTGGCCGCCGGACTGACACCCGCACTCGGCGTTTTTCACAGCAGTCGCCTGAACGCGTTTCAGCTGGTCGACGACCTGATGGAACCGTTAAGACCTGTCGTGGATTTCTGTGTTTGGGAGAACCGGATCAATTGGTCTGGCGGGTTACCAAGAGAAGGAAAGGCTGTACTCGCCGATCTGGTCAACATGCCGCAGGAAGGCGCGGATGGACAGGCAACGCTGTCTCGGATCGCCAGCCAGATTGTAATGTCCTTTGTGGATGTTGCCGAAGGATCAAGAAAATCGATATGGCTGCCTCACAGTCTTGTTCCGCCGAAACAACGATCGCTTGACTGGCATGAAGGATCTTGAAAAGAAACTTGCAAAAAGAGTCTTCCGGGGTTTCGCACCGGGCAACAAACCACCCCCTTCCCCGTTTCGTGCAATGTGGTTAGTTGTCATGTTCGACTTACCGGTCGGTACAAAGACCGAACGACGCCGGGCAACCCGGTTTCGGAACATGCTGCTGGACGAAGGGTTCACGATGAAACAGTTCTCGGTCTACCTTAGGTATTTTGATAATCGAGCCAAGGCGGAGAGCGCTGCCGACCGAATTGGTGGCAAGACACCTGCCATGGGCAACGTCACAACTCTGTTCCTTACTGACAAACAGTTCGGGATGATTCGAAATTACAGCGCAGGTGCACCCGCGAAACCGGATGAAAAACCTGCCCAATTGGCGCTATTCTAGGAGATTTGATGGCGGATCCGAGCCGGAAAGAACCCGCTACCCTGTTGATTCAAAACAAGAATAGCGGGTTGGTACTGTAGCACATATCATTTTGGAGAGCAGCTACAGCGGTGTCTGGTGCGTCGGCTGCAGTGACAGGACTGTAGCACATATCATTTTGGAGAGCAGCTACAGCGGTTCCGGCGCACGGGCGGGCTTGAGGGTGACTGTAGCACATATCATTTTGGAGAGCAGCTACAGCACAAAAGGAGCAAAACAGCCGCAGCCTCTTACTGTAGCACATATCATTTTGGAGAGCAGCTACAGCAATTGTGTAAAACAGCCCCCTACCTATGCAACTGTAGCACATATCATTTTGGAGAGCAGCTACAGCCGCGGAGCGGTCCTAGCACCCAAGACTTAAACTGTAGCACATATCATTTTGGAGAGCAGCTACAGCCGCGGAGCGGTCCTAGCACCCAAGACTTAAACTGTAGCACATATCATTTTGGAGAGCAGCTACAGCGGCGTGATGGATATCATCGAAGTCACCAGACTGTAGCACATATCATTTTGGAGAGCAGCTACAGCGGTGTCTGGTGCGTCGGCTGCAGTGACAGGACTGTAGCACATATCATTTTGGAGAGCAGCTACAGCGAGACGCTCGCAAGGTGTACTGGATCCACAACTGTAGCACATATCATTTTGGAGAGCAGCTACAGCATTACTCATTCAACTGTCTCCTCTGTCGGAACTGTAGCACATATCATTTTGGAGAGCAGTTGTAACAGGGCCTTCGAAGAGTTTGCAGGGACCGTAATTCTCTTACTCTATCCGTGGGATCCGCGCCTGTCGCGCCAGATTCTGCCGGCTCAACCCATTTCCAGAGCTGTCGTCCTCTGGTCGATTTTTTCGCTGATGATATCGTCGATATGCTCTTTGCAGGTGCCGCATTGCGGGGTCACGCCGCAGGCGCGATAGACCGCATCAGATGTGTGGTGACCGGTTTCTATCGCACGGTCGACCTCATCATCCGTTATCGCATTGCAGATACACACATACATTGACCGCCTCGCAGGACCTGTTCGCCAAAATCATCCAGGAATACTGTCACATCTTTATGACAGTGCCAGATTAGACACAAGATAGTGCGAATGCCTCGCAATAACAATAGTGAAAATGCGAACAGCTCTCATTATCAACAAAGCAATCAAGAAATGCAGTTGGACGGAGCCTCAAAAGAAATAGCCCGGCCTATCTGTGATCGGGTTTTCAGTGATTGTTGCGTTTGCGACGCGCGGCGATTCCAAAGGCACCAAGAGCCACGAGGAGCATGAAACCTGTCGCCGGCAGCGGCACGACCCCAAACTCTGCATCAAATTCGGCCTGCGAGAGGATCGCGATGGGAATGATGTCCAGGAAGGGCAGCGGAGACACCCCATCCGTCTGAAGAAGTGAGCTTGCAAGGGCGACCTGAAGCTGTTCCTCCACTAAATTTGTACTGCCATTCAGGACCGGCGCCATCAGGTTATCGCTGGAGGCCCCAAAATCGAGAAGGGCGAGATCCAGATTGTGGCCCAGCTCATGGCCAATCAGCTCAGTCCCGAACTGCGACTGCACCAGCCCGGTCTCGAGAATCAGACTGTTTCCAGGTTCTTCAGCACAACCCGCGATATTCACATTGAAACCACCACAAAAGGAAAGACTGTCCGTAAACCACATCAGAACTGTCTGGGCCGGATTAAACGAACTCTGGAATCCGCTGAAGAGGGTCGTTAGTTCTAGAGTTGTTTTCATTTAATCGTACGCATAGTTAGCGCCTGCGAAGAAGTTCCAGCACTCCGTTTCGGTGAAGAGATCGCATATTGACCCTGTTGCGTTTGTAAGGTCATCGAATGTTCTGGCCTCGGCCTTTCTGAGATGGGCTTTTAATTTTGAGAAGGCTTGTTCGATTGGGTTCAGGTCTGGCGAATAGGGTGGCAGGAACAGGAACCATGCACCGATGTCGTGCAAGGTTTCAGCGGCACGGTCACTTTTATGGGCGGCGAGATTATCGAGGATAACGACATCGCCTCGGCTCAGCGTTGGGGCGAGCTGTGTCTCGACATAGGTCTCAAAGGCGACCTTGGTCATGGGGGCGTTGAGGATCCATGGTGCGGTGAGGCCGCCGCAGCGCAATCCCGCGATAAAGGTTTGCGTGCGCCAATGACCGAACGGCGTATGCATGACAAGGCGTTGGCCTTTGGGCGCGCGGCCTCTAAGCCGGGTCATCTTGGTTGTGGTCGCCGTTTCATCAATAAAAACAAGCCGATGTGGGTCGAGCCGCATGAGAGGTTGTCGCCGGATGATCCAGTGATGACGCGCGCGGCGCACATCAGCGCGCTCTTGTTCCCGTGCCCGCAGCGTTTTTTTTATAGCGGTATCCCGCCTTAATCAGAAACCGGCATAGCGTCGCCTTGCTGGTCTTAACCCCCAGCGTCGCACTCAATTCGTCCGCCAATTCCCTGAGCGTGATATCGGGCTGTGCATCGACAAGGTCAATGACAAACGCTCTATAGGGTTCGAGCGTCCCGGTGCCGACAGGACGACGACGACCAGGGCCGCACAATCCGCGACCTTGACGGAACCGCTGCATCAACTTGATCGCAAAGCTTGGGCTGACACCGTAAAGGCGTGCCGCTGATCGGCACGAGTGACCGGCAATAACGTAAGAAAAAATACGCTCCCGCAAATCCATCGAAATGACTGATGACATAATCCCGGTCTCCAAAATAAAAACAGGGAATCATGCTTCGTAGAAATCTCAAAACCGATTCCGACTAAACGGAACCCGCTCTAAATCAGTATCGATGTGTGTGTAGTCCGATACCGGGGCACCGACGCTCGCGAAAAAATCATTGGTAACGTAGTTGAACGAAGAGAAACGGAAATCGATCCGGTTGTCGAAGATGTCTTCAAGGACGGTTTCGAAAATATCATCCGAACCTATAACGACCGCCGAGGCTTTTTGAACACCAGAAAGGCCCAACACGCAAAATCAGTGCTGCCAGCAGGATGTGTCTCATCACAGGATCCCTTCACGCTTCCTATCCCCACAGGAAAGTGGTTTCTTCGCCCTACGGAGACATTGTATACGCGTATTCACATAGAATGAAATACAATTTTCAACCTGCATCCGAAAGACGATCTTCCCTTCTGCTTGCCTGTTGGTGGAAAACTGATAAGCGTTCCCTGCCCGATTTGGAGGGAACAGCCGCCATGCTCAGCTATCAGCACCGTTATCACGTCGGAAATTTTGCGGATCTGCACAAGCATATGATCCAGTGCCTTTTGTTGAATACGCTCACCCAAAAGGAAAAACCCTTCAGCGTTTTGGATCTCTATGCGGGTGAAGGTCTTTACGGCCTCAAAAGTACCGAGGCACAACGCTTTCAGGAGGCCGAACGCGGTCTGTTTCGACTGCAGCGGCTTATCACGGAAACAAAGGCGGAAATACCGGACGTCGCCCGCCCCTACCTCGATGCGGTCCGACAGGTGGCTGGCGCGCAGCCGCCCAGCCTGTATGCCGGATCCGCAGAACTGGCCCGTTTGGTCCTGCGCGATCAGGACAGACTGATCCTGAATGAACTGCACCCCTCATCCCATCAAATTCTAAAGTCAGCAATGGGTGGCGACGCACGGATCAGCCTGCATCAGCGCGATGCTGTCGAAGCACTTTCTGCCTTGGTACCGCCGATGCCGCGCCGGGGACTTGTCATTCTGGATCCCTCTTTCGAAGTAGCGGCGGAATACCAGAAACTGCCGAAAGCAATACTGGATGCCATCAAAAAATGGGCAACCGGCATTTTCATGCTCTGGTTCCCCCTTCTGCCAGACGGGCGACACATCCCGATGATGAACCAGTTGCAAAGCGCCTCTGTCCCGTCCCTGACCAGTCTTTGGCTTGACCCGATAGCGGATGCAGGCAAGGGGTTAATCGGCTCGGGCGTTGTTGTTCTGAACCCGCCCTGGAAACTGGATCAGTCGGTTGAAACACTGGGCGGATGGCTCACCCGGATCGGCTTTCTGAACGAGATGCCGACACCCGTGCTCAGCAATAGAAAATAAGCGGTCGCTTTCGCTAAATCGGGCTTGCAAAACTGTCTTTTGACCGCGACCGTAACCTCTGAAATCTATACCGAACGGCGGAGAGTGCCATGATTGAAAAAACAGATTTTTACATCAACGGGTCCTGGGTTCCCCCGGTTACTCCCGCAACAATGCCGGTCAACAATCCGGCCACTGAGGAAGATGTTGCCGTTATCTCGATGGGCAGTGCCGCCGATGTCGACAAGGCAGTCGACGCTGCAACCGCCGCGTTTGAAACCTGGGGCTGGACGGATCCCGCCTATCGTGCCGACTTGCTGCAAAAACTGTCGGACATTTATCGACGCCGTTCCAAGGAGATGGCCGATGCCATCACTCTGGAAATGGGGGCGCCGACCTCGATGTCTGTGGCCCAGCAGGTGGGGGCCGGACAGGGACATATCGATGCCTTCATCAAGACGCTGCGGTCCTTCGAATTCGATCATCCGCTGGAAGAGGGTCTGGAAGAAGAGCATATCGCCCATGAACCGATCGGCGTTTGCGGCCTGATCACGCCGTGGAACTGGCCAATGAACCAGGTCACCCTGAAAGTGGTGCCAGCAGTTGCGGCCGGCTGTACCTGCATCCTGAAACCATCTGAAATTGCGCCGCTGTCTTCCATTCTGTTTGCGGAATTCATGGATGAGGCGGGCTTTCCACCAGGTGTGTTCAACATGATCAACGGTGACGGCCCGACCGTGGGCGAAGCCATGTCCGCACATCCCGGCATCCATATGATGTCCTTCACCGGGTCCACCCGGGCAGGCACAGCAGTCAGCCGGGCAGCAGCCGCCACCGTCAAGCGCGTCACGCTGGAACTGGGAGGCAAGTCACCCAACATTGTTCTTGCCGACTCTAATCTGGAGAAGGCCGTCAAGGTCGGTGTTCTGCATTGCATGAACAATACGGGACAGAGTTGTAACGCGCCGACCAGAATGATCGTTGAGCGCTCGGTCTATGACCAAGCGGTCGAGATCGCAAAGACAACGGCGGAGAAGGTCAAATCAGGCGACCCGACCGAGGAGGGCCGTCATATGGGCCCCTTGGTTTCCGAGATTCAGTTCAACAAGGTTCAGGCGCTGATCCAGAAGGGTATTGATGAGGGTGCGCGTCTGGTGACCGGTGGTACAGGTCGACCGGAGGGCATCAACAAGGGCTATTTCGTTCGCCCGACAATCTTTGCCGATGTAGACCCAGACATGACGATCTCGCGCGAAGAAATCTTTGGTCCCGTTCTGGCCATGATCCCGGTCGAGAATGAAGAAGAAGCGGTCCAGGTCGCAAATGACACACCCTATGGCCTGGCGGCATATCTCCAGACCGGCGATCAGGAACGGGGTCAGAAGATCGCCCGACGTCTGCGCGCCGGTATGGTGCATCTCAACGGCGCGGATCAGCCCTTCGGCAGTCCTTTTGGCGGGTACAAGCAATCCGGCAATGGTCGCGAAGGCGGGTCTTACGGTCTGGAAGACTTCCTTGAGGTCAAAACCATCAGTGGCTGGAAAGACTGACCACAGGCTGCAAAGCGTATTTTGGTCCCGGGCAGCTCCCACTGCCCGGGATTTTTATTCAGGCAAGGGGATAAAACTCGGATCATCGCCAACCTTTCCAAACCGGTCGGCTTTCCAGTCTGCCTTAGCCAGCTCAATCCGGTCCTTCGAACTGGAGACAAAGTTCCACCAGATATTGCGCGGTCCGTCCATCGTGGCACCGCCAAAAATCTGCAACCGGCTTTCCGTTTCTGCTTCTACCAATGGGGTTGTGCCCGCCTGCAGGACCAGCATATCGCCCTTACGAACCCTATGCCCGTTCAGCGTCACAGAACCGTCCAGCAGGAAAAGCGCCCGCTCTTCAACATCCCCCGGAATCTCGATGCGCGCACCGGCCGTCATGTCCAGATTGGCATAGAGCGTCGAATGATAATCTTTCACCGGGCTTTTCAGGCCAAAACCTTCGCCAACCACAACCGTTCCTGTAACACCACCATCCTGAAATTGCGGCAGGCTGTCCGCAGGGTAATGGTCAAATGCCGCCTCTGTTTCTTCAAGGTGATGGGGAAGGGCCATCCAGATCTGCATGCCCAACAGGCTCTGCCCGCCTTCCAAAGCCGCAGGATCGCTCCTCTCTGAATGGACGATCCCACTGCCAGCGGTCATCAGATTGACGGCACCCGGCGTGATCGTCATGTCATATCCAAGACTGTCCTTATGAACGATTGTGCCATCCAGCATATAGGTGACTGTCGCCAGACCGATATGAGGGTGCGGACGGACATCC
Organism: Alphaproteobacteria bacterium; assembly: GCA_963691885.1. Classification (GTDB taxonomy): domain Bacteria; phylum Pseudomonadota; class Alphaproteobacteria; order UBA8366; family Aestuariispiraceae. Next base: position 1,893,241 of record OY829843.1, on the reverse strand, counting down.
ATCGGCTTGTCCGGATAAACGACAGCGGGCCCCATCTGGTCGACAAAGATGAAGGGGCCGACCATCCGCCGCGTCGGAAAGGGCAGTAAGCGCTGCACTTCAAACGCCCCGATATCGTTGGTGCGGGGCGTAATGATCAGCTCTACATCGTCCGGTAGCTCTTCAGGACGGGAATCACGGGTGGTCATAATCTGAATACTCCGGAACACAGGTTGGTGGATCCATCATATAAGGCGTTTCATTTCCATTTACAGTCCGCCCATACTAACATCTTGACCTTCCAGTTACAGGAACCTTTATCTTGGCTCACACTGGAAGACCAAAGGCACGCAACCGCAATGAAGACACTCAGCATCGATGTCAGTGGCATGCATTGCGCTGGCTGCGCAAGCAGACTGGAAAGGTCGCTGCTTACCGTTCCCGGTGTTGAGGTCGCAAATGTAAATTTCGCCCTGGAAAATGCAGAACTCACGTTACGTGATGGGAACCAGAGCGCGCCAGCAACAGACCGCGACACAATAATCCGCGCCATTGCAGAAGCCGGTTTTAAAGCCAAACCTGATACCGGTGATGACACGGAAACTGCCCCAACCCAGAGCGAAAATCTGAGATCATATGGCCCGCTTATCCTGTCGGGCATACTGACCCTTCCCATGGTCATCGAAATGGTGCTTATGCCCTTCGCTGTCGGCTTCCACGTCCCGCCGACGGTTCAGCTCGCCTTTGCAACCGTGGTTCAATTCGGTGTTGGCAGCATCTTCTACAAATCAGCCTGGGCCAGTCTGCGACAGGGCAGCGCAACCATGGACCTGCTGGTTGTACTGGGAACATCCGCTGCCTATTTCCTGAGCCTTTTCACCCTGGCCGCAAACGGGTTCGCCCCGCAGGGAAAAGTCGCCCTCTATTTTGAAGCATCCTGCGTCATCATTACTCTCGTTCTGGCCGGCCGGGTTATGGAAGCGCGGGCCAAGAAGGGGGCAACAGCAGCCATACGCGGGCTCTTTGCCCTACGACCCACGACCGCATGCTTGTTGTCAAAAAACAAGGAAATTGAAATCCCGATTGGCGCTGTACGTATTGAGGATGTCATACGCGTACGCCCTGGCGAATTGGTGCCGGTTGATGGCATAATTCTCGACGGGGAGAGTGATTTTGACGAGAGTTTTTTGACCGGTGAAAGTCAGATGAGACATCGCACGATCGGCCAGACTGTAATTGGCGGTACCGTAAACCTCACCGGCAGCATCTCTATACGTACATCTGCAATTGGATCTGATACGAGATTGTCCCGCATTGTCGATTTGGTCCGGTCCGCGCAAAGTGAAAAGGCCCCCATCCAAAGGCTGGTCGATCGCATCAGTGCCGTCTTCGTGCCGGGCATCATTGGCATCGCTGTTATTACAGCCATTGCCTGGGCGTTGACCGGTGCCGGAGCGGAAACATCCCTGATTGCCGCCGCTTCGGTTCTGGTGATAGCCTGTCCCTGCGCCCTTGGGCTCGCCGCACCAGCAGCCATCGCAGCTGGTTTGGGGGCAGCAGCGCGGGGCGGAATATTGGTCCGATCCATGGATGCCCTGGAACGTGCCCGAAAGGCGGATATACTGGTCTTTGACAAAACCGGAACATTGACCGAAGGCAGCCCAGGCCTGAGCGAATTTCATGTCATTGCGGGGCAGGATAAGAATAGGACGCTGGCCCTTGTCGCGGCGGCCCAACGCGATTCCAGCCACCCTCTTTCCCAGGCTTTTATTCAGGCTGCTGCGCTCAAAGGGATTGCAGCAGACTATCCCGTTGCGGATTTCAGAAATATTGCCGGGCAAGGCATCTCAGCCACGGTCGATGGAGATGCCCTGTTGATCGGCAATGAGCGCCTTATGCAGAGCAACGATCTTTTGCTACCTCTAGGCCTCACTCAAACCAAGGACGATGCCGCGACCAGGGTCTGGATCGCCGTTAACGGCAACGTTCAGGCCTGTGCTTTTCTAAAAGACGCCACCAGGGACGAGGCTTTCCCCGCCATTCAATCGCTCAAAGATCAAGGTTTCGAGACCGCTCTTTTGTCGGGCGACAATCCAGGCGTTGTTTCGCGGTTTGGAAAGGCACTGGGCATCAATGTGGCGGAGGCCTCTTTTCAACCGGAAGACAAGGCGAACTGGGTCAAACAGCGGCAAGCCGCGGGTCATAGTGTTGCCATGGTCGGGGACGGCATCAACGACGCGCCGGCCCTGGCCCAGGCAGATCTTGGCATTGCCATGGGCAGCGGCGCAGAAGTCGCGATGGAGACAGCGGGTGTCACCTTGATGCGTCCTGATCCCAGGTTGGTTTCCTCTGTTCTGGAGATCGCAAATCGAACAACACGGACAATTCGTCAAAACCTGTTTTGGGCCTTTGCCTATAACACGGTCGGCATCCCGCTGGCCGCCCTAGGTTACCTCAGTCCGGCGCTTGCCGGGTCCGCAATGGCGCTCAGTTCCCTCTGCGTCGTCGGTAACGCCCTTCTATTGACGCGGTGGTCCCCAAATCTTCCAATCCTGTCATCACCCGAGAAAGCACAATGAACATCAGTAAGGCAGCGGCGCTCTCCGGCCTGACCGCTAAGACCATCCGCTATTATGAAAGCTCCGGCCTGATTGCACCGGCATCACGCAGCGCTGCCGGTTATCGGGACTATAGCGAGGCTGACATCCATATCCTGAAATTCATTCATCGGGCGCGGGATCTGGGATTCTCGGTCAAAGACTGCAAAGCCCTGCTGTCCCTCTATCATGATCGACAACGCGCAAGTGCGGACGTAAAAGCCATCGCTGAGGACCATATCAACGAAATCAGTCACAAGATCGACGCCCTTCAGGCGATGAAGGGCACGCTACAAACGCTGGTCCAAAAATGTCATGGGGATGATCGACCGGATTGCCCCATCCTCGAAGATCTCTCTCTAAAATAAAACAGGTATTTTTATGAAGTCACTCTATCTCTGGCTTGGCTCCGGCTTGGTTATTGGCGGGTTGTTTCTGGGCGCTGCTCTTTGGGATGCCGGCCTTCTCCCTTTCGGATCCTCCTCCAAAGTCGACCTTGCGAGCCTTCGGATTGATCACACTGACACTGCGCTGACCAAAGAAGGCGCCGAAATCTATGCTGATAATTGCGCATCCTGTCATGGGTCCTCATTGGAAGGGCAGCCCGACTGGCGTACCAGCAGACGCGCCGATGGCACCCTGCCCGCGCCACCTCATGACGCGACAGGGCATACCTGGCATCACGCGGACGGTTTGATATTTGCAATTACGAAATACGGTGGAAACTACGTTACAAAGGGTAACCCCGAGAGCGGAATGCCCGCGTTCGAAGAAAGTCTGACAGATCGCCAGATCATAGCCAGCCTCGCTTACATCAAGTCTACCTGGCCAAGAGAGGTCATCCAGAGACAAGCCTGGATTACACAACAATCAAGCAATCACTAGGTACTATTCGACGGTCAGACTTGCGCTACCCAACCCGTCAATTGCCATGTCAACACGATCACCCGCTTCGATCCATTTGGTCTTTACGATAGACCCCAGCGTGACGAATTCCCCAGCCAGAAGCGGGATACCCTGATCAGCTCTCAGATTTGCCAACCATGCCAGCGCTGTCATGGGATGGCCCAGTATGTCCGAACCCACCCCTTCGCCAATCTGCTCTCCGTTGATGTTCATTCGACCGGCAACGCTGTCCAGATGCAAAGGGTCCATTGAGGACTCCACGCCCAGCACACATCCTGCGTTGAAGAAATCATCGGCCACGAGCAATGGTGCAGGAAGTTTGGTGAAATCAACCCAGCGTTCATCGACCAGTTCGATGCTCGCCATGCAGGCGCCAACACATTGGGCCGCCGCCGTCTGATCATACCCCCCGTTTCGGGCGGGCATATCACGATCCAGGCGCACCGCTATCTCACACTCCACACCCGGACGGGTCAGTTGGTCCCGGCGATAACGTCCCTCTTCATGAAAGACGGTTGCCCCCATAACCTTGCCAGCGCAGGGTGTGTCGATTTTCAGATAAGCCTGCATGACCTGGGTGGTGCAGCCAATTTTGTGACCACCAACAGCCCCCAGACCACTGTCGGAAAGCATGTCGTGTAACCGTTCCTGGATGGCATAGGCCTCGTCCAGTGTCTGGGGTTGGGCCGGGCCGGGAAGATTTTCAACCGGTTCGTGCTGAACCCTCATATTGGTCAGTATCTGAGCCGCAATCTCCAGATCAACAGCATCCATAATGTTTCTCCCCAGAACCAACGCTCTTACTTTCCCGTTTCGGGATTTTGTTGATCCTTCACCACACAATGCGTAACTTCAACCCATCAATTAAGATTCTAATACGAGGTCTCGTCATAACAGCGTGACCAGCCGGGAGAGAAACCATGAGCGCCGAAGCCACCGCCCCTTCAGTGGAGGAATTTCAGTCCGCAATTGCCGAACTGGTCGAGGCCTTTGGAGATCAAATATCTCTTTCTGCAGCCATCCGCGAAAGCCACGGCAAAGTTGAGAGCTACCACACACCCAGCCCGCCCGATGCGGTCTTCTTTGCACGCTCGACCGAAGATGTGGTTGAGGCTGTAAAGATTTGCGCGAAACATCAGATGCCGATCATCCCGTTCGGTACGGGAACAGGTCTGGAAGGACATGTCACGGCCCCCTATGGCGGGCTCTGCATTGATGTCAGCGAAATGAACCAGATCCTGCAGGTAAATGCGGAAGATCTTGACGTTACCCTGCAACCAGGCGTCACCCGGAAGCAGTTAAACGAACATCTGCGGGACACCGGCCTTTTCTTTCCGATTGATCCGGGGGCGGATGCCTCACTCGGCGGCATGACGGCGACACGGGCGTCAGGCACCAACGCTGTGCGCTATGGCACGATGCGGGAAAACGTTGTGAACCTGACCGCCGTACTGGCCGATGGCCGTGTCATCAAGACAGCGCGCCGCGCCCGCAAATCCTCGGCCGGTTATGACCTGACCCGGCTGTTCGTTGGTTCTGAGGGAACGCTGGGGATCATCACGGAACTGACCGTAAAGGTCTATGGGATTCCGGAAGCAATTTCAGCTGCTGTATGCGCCTTTCCAACCCTCGAAGATGCCGTCAACACGACGATCATGACAATCCAGATGGGGATTCCGGTCGCCCGGGTGGAACTCGTGTCCAAGGAAATGATGGCAGCAACGATCGCCTATTCGAAGCTGGAGGGATATGAAGAGAAAGACTATCTCTTCTTTGAATTTCACGGGTCAGAGACCGGTGTGGCAGAACAGGCAGAGACGGTCGAAGCCATTGCCTCAGAATTCGGCGGCGACGCTTTCAAATGGGCAACAAAACAGGAAGACCGGACCGAATTGTGGACAGCCCGTCATAACGCCCATTACGCGACCCGCGCATTGCGACCGGGTTGCGAGGTTTGGGCAACCGATGTCTGCGTCCCGATTTCCAGGCTTGCTGAAATCATCACCGTTTCAAAGGCCAGGATGGACGAGTTGGGACTGGTTGGCACGATTGTCGGTCATGTCGGCGATGGCAATTTCCATATCGGCTATGTCGTTGACCCGAACAGCGCAGAGGAACTTGCACTGGCCGAAAAACATAATAGCGAGTTGATCGGCCTCGCGCTTTCCATGGATGGGACATGCACCGGTGAACACGGTATCGGTTCAGGCAAGCGAAAGTTCCTGGTCGCCGAACATGGTGAAGCGGTCAGCGTAATGCGCATGATCAAGACGGCGCTTGATCCGGAAGGGATCATGAACCCGGGCAAGGTCCTGCCCTCCTGATCCAGTAGGGAGGTTTCGTCATGACCTTTTCCTTGGATCAGGTAAAAGGCGTCTATCCCATCCTCTATGCCTTTTTTGATGCAGAGGGACAGCTTGATCGCGGATTAATGCGGCAACAGACGAAATCGGCCCTGCGTCATGCGCCAAATGGCATTTCAGCCCTCGGTCTGGCGACAGAAGTTCAAAAACTGTCGACCCGTGAGCGCCATCAGGTGATGGAGTGGCTGGTGGAAGATGTAGACGGTGAATGCCCGATTGCCATCACCATCGCCGAACCAACCGCGGGCGGGCAAGCCGAGTTCGCAAAAGCCGCTGCTGCACTAGGCGTGAACTGGGTTATTTTGCAACCACCCCCGGTCGCCGGCCTGGCAGAAATTGAATATATCCGTTTCTTTGGGCAGGTCGCTGACGCATCACCCCTGCCGGTCGCCATTCAAAACGCTGCGCAATATATCGGTGTGGGCCTGTCGGTTGATGGGTTGAAAACCCTGAATCGCAATCATCCCAATGTCAGCCTTTTAAAAGGTGAAGGACCGGCGCTTGAGATTGCACATCTGGTCGAGGCAACCGAAGGCGTATTTCGCGTATTGAATGGGCGCGGCGGCCTGGAATTTCCGGATAATCTGCGCGGCGGCGTTGCCGGCATGATCCCCGCCCCGGAATGCTATGACCGCCAGATCGCGCTTTACAACGCCTTCACCAAGGGTGATTTTGATGAGATGGAAGCATCCTACAAGGAAATCGCACCTCTGATCATATTCCTGATGCAATCGGTTCAGAACTTCCTGTGCTACGGCAAACGAATGACGGCTCTGCGGATGGGCCTCACACTCGATCAGGTGCATGACCGCGGGCCCGCACAACAACCAACCAATTTTGGTCTCGAGTGCACGAAACGCTATGCCGATTATCTTGGGCCGTTCTGATATGGGTTCTGGCGCTCAAGACAGCTATACCCTGCGCGCCGTGGTTCCGGACGATACGGATCAGGTTCACGGCATTCTGGCCCGGTCGATCATGACCGGAACAGCCAGCTTCTCTCTGGAACCGCCGGCCCCTTCCGAAACCCGCGCGCGGATTGAGAGAATGATTGACCAAAAGCTGCCCTGGATTGTTGCCGAACGCGATGGTGCGATATTGGGATACGCATTGGCAGACTGGTTTCGCCCGCGCCCCGGCTATCGCTTCACCCTTGAAGACAGCATCTATATTCACGAGGACCAACGCGGGCAGGGTCTGGGGTCCGTTCTGCTGATCGACGTTCTGGATAAAGCAAGAGAACGCGGCACGAAACAGGTCATTGCCGTGATCGGCGACATCGAAAACACCGCCTCCATCAATCTTCACAAATCTTGTGGATTTATGTATGCGGGTGTTCTCAAGAATGTCGGGTTTAAGTTCGACCGCTGGCTGGACACGATCTATATGCAGCGCGAACTTTAACGCAATCCGGGTTCCGAACCATCAGGCGCCGAAGAAATACCCGAAAATACGCGGATAATCGACAACAAGCCCGACAATCGTCGCGGCGATGATAAAACCAACCACGTAATAGTATTTCGGCATCGGCACGGGTTTGTCGGCAAAACAATGCGGACACTGATCCACGTAGCCGGTGATCAGTTCCCCGCATTCCCGACATGGATTCGTCTGGGCTTTAAACATACACTCTGTCCATCCGTTATCCGCAGCGTGACCAGCCACAGTTCAAACAGGTATCACACCCTTCCTGATGGACAACCCCTGGCGTTCCACACTGCGGACATTGTTTATGAGACGCCCCCACCACATCCCGCAAAGGGTCCGGAACTTCGTCCTCATCGGCCAGGTCAATTGTCATTCCAGGTGGCCCCTGTTTTCCGGTGCTTTCCGATACCTCCTCCAGGAAGCCAATCGATACCATGTGGCGCTCTATCACAGAGCCGATTGCCGCCAGCAGAGATGGAACATATCGACCGCCCATCCAGTATCCGCCCCTCGGATCAAACACGGCCTTCAATTCCTCAACCACGAAACTGACATCGCCGCCCCGCCGGAATACAGCGCTGATCATCCGTGTCAGGGCAACGGTCCAGGCGTAATGCTCCATATTCTTGGAATTAATAAAAACCTCAAACGGGCGTTTCCGGCCATCCTGTTCTATATCATTCACCGTGATGTAGATCGCGTGATCGCTTTCCGGCCATTTCAGTTTATAAGTCGATCCTGGCAGGGCTGTGGGCCGCTCCAGCGGTTCGGTCATATAGAAAATGTCATCCTGAACCAGACCAACTCGCGCCTTCGCTGCCACCGGTTCCATCGGTTCCGCCACGCCATCTTCCTGCCTCGTCCCATCAGCGGGCGCCGCATCCAGAACAGAGCCCCGTAACGCGGTCGGACGATAGGTTGTCGCCCCTTTGCAACCGGTTTCAAAGGCCCGTCTGTATACGCCGACAAAATCTTCATAGGAGATATCAGCGGGAAGGTTGATCGTCTTGGAAATGGAACTGTCGATATATTTTTGCGCGGCAGCCTGGATTCTTAAATGATCGTCCGGCGTCAATCCCTGAATGTCGACGAAACAATCCGGCGGGGCCGCATCGAGCCCTTTTTCCTTCTGATACAAACGCCAGGCATTGTTCAGGATTCGGTCCGTCCGGTGCGACCCATCCGGCATCAGAACCTTTCGCGCCTGTTCCATCGCAAATATCGGCTCAATCCCGCTGGAGATGTTATTCGCGGTCAGAGAGATTGTTCCAGTCGGGGCAATCGATGTCAGCAAAGCATTCCGAATGCCATAACGAGCGATATCCTGAATCAGATCCGCATCCAGTTCCTGAATATGTGCGGTCTTCACATAGGCATCCCGGTCAAATGCCGGAAAGGAGCCCTTTTCACCCGCCAGATCCACCGATGCGCGATAGGCCGCGTCCCTCAACGCCTTCAACCAGGTCTCCGTCATCGTGACAGAGGCATCCGACCCATACCGAATCCCGCACATCACAAAGGCGTCCGCCAAGCCGGTTACGCCCAATCCGATCCGCCGCTTTGCCTCTGCCTCTGCCTTTTGTTCCGGAAGCGGGAAACGCGACACATCGGTAACGTTATCCATCATCCGGACGGCTGTTGCGGTTAGCCGCGCCAGCTCGTTCAGGTCCAGTTCTGCCTTGTCCGTGAACGGCTCTTTAATCAAGGCTGACAGGTTGATCGAGCCTAAAAGACAGGCCCCATAAGGTGGCAAAGGCTGTTCACCGCAGGGGTTGGTCGCATTGATATTCTCGCAATAACTCAGGTTATTCCGCTGATTGATTCGATCGATGAAAATCACGCCCGGTTCTGCTGCGTCATAGGTCGCCCGCATGATCTGATCCCACAGATCCTGGGCAGAAACCGTTTTATAGACCTTGCCGTCGAAGGTGAGGTCCCAATCCGCCCCCTCATCCACCGCATGCATAAACGCATCTGTGACAAGAACGGAAAGATTGAAATTGGTCAGCCGCTCGGCCTCTCGCTTCGCCAGAATGAAGTTCTCGATATCCGGATGGTCACAGCGCAAGGTCGCCATCATGGCACCCCGTCGCGATCCAGCACTCATGATCGTGCGACACATCGAATCCCAGACATCCATGAAAGAGACGGGGCCGGACGCATCCGCCCCAACACCGGCCACCAGGGCACCGGCAGGCCGGAGGGTCGAAAAGTCATACCCGATGCCGCCCCCCTGCTGAAGGGTCAAGGCAGCTTCCCGCAAATGCGTGAATATTCCCGACATATCGTCCGGGATTGTTCCCATCACAAAGCAGTTGAAGAGCGTCACATCGCGGCCCGTACCCGCACCCGCAAATATCCGACCGGCGGGAAGAAACTTGAACCCCTCCATCGCGTCATAGAAACGGGATTCCCAGTGGGAGCGCATATTTTCACGTTCAACGGAGGCCAGTGCCCTCGCCACCCTTCGCCAACTATCCTGAATGGAGTTATCCACAGGGGTACCATCAGGGTCACTGAATTGATATTTCAGCTTCCAGATACTCTCGGAAAAAGCGGTTAAGGATGTACTCATTTGCAAAGCCCGTTATCTAATGAAAACCGTTATACACAAAAAAATTGAGGTTATAGAGCCTTTTCGACCCTATATTGCGCCTGTAACCAGATACCGGACGCGCTGATCATCATTATGTTCTCTTTTTGTTTCTTTTTCAATTTCGGTTTTTACACACATCCACATACCATTTGCCCCTCAATGGGCGCAATGAAGCCACGATTTACTCCACAGACTAATACATGGGTGTTTTTCCAGCTTGCCGCCGGCATTCTTTACCAATCAGTCGCTGCTGGTTTCCTGATCCAGAACCAGGGTGGCCTCGTCCACACGCTCTTCCAGCGTGTGCAGCAATTCCCGTCTTTTCATCCCTTGGGGAATGTGTTCCATGAATCGGACTGTAATCACGCCCGGAGTGCAGTTCCAGATTGATCGGGGCCAGCAAAGCCCTGAATTCAGCGTCGCCGGAACAATTTCATAGCCCGTATTCGTATAGAGCGCGGCGACGCCTGGATGATAGCGGTGTTTTTCCCCCGGTTTGGTTCGCGTTCCCTCCGGGAAAATGATGATAACCCGACCATCCCGCAGCACTTTCAGCGCATCCGCGATCATCTTTTTAAGGGAACTGGCCCCGCCTTCCCGGTCCACGGCGATATTTCCCAATTTTTGGAGGTATCGCCCAAACATGGGAATATCCTGCAATTCCTGCTTTAGGACAAAGGGGGGAAGATCAAAATACTCACAGAAATACAGCGTCTCCCACGTGGATTGATGCTTGCTGGCCAGAATGAAGGGTCTATCCGGCAGGCGGTCTTCGCCCTCCACCCGTACTGTCACACCAACAATCAGATTAAATCCAGCGAGCGACATCTTGGCCCAAAGACTGGCAAAGGGCCGAAAGTAGCGATCAGGCAGCAGCAGCGTTGGCGCAAAAAGGATCACGCATAGTGTGGTCACAATGTAAAAATACACGCCGAAGACAATTGAACGCAGCCTGGTCATTCTGCCTCTTTCCCCATCATGCCAGTCAACATGTTATGTATCTTCAGCCGCGCGATCGCCAAGAGGCTTTTTGTATATTCCCCAAACAACAGCTCAGCCGTGCCGGAATAGAGGTACCAATCCTCAACCTTAACATGGGTCGGAAAGACTGGATGAGGGACAATCGTAATTTCCGGCATGGCGGCCCGAAACTCCAGCAGGCTGCGGGGCATGTGATATCCTGCGGTCACCAGGCGAATTGTGTCCACCCCTTCTTCGGCAACCCATTGCGCGGTTTCCCCCGCATTCCCGGTCGTATCCGACGCTTCGTAGCCCAGAACCACGCAACAGGCCATTCGATCCGGATTCAAACGGGATTGCCGCAACAGCTCTGACACTTCAACACCTCTGTGAACACCAGATACAAATAGCTTTTCGGCCGACCCCTGATCCAGAATCGCAAGCCCTGCATCCAGCCGCAATGTGCCACCGGTCAGGACCACCACCGCATCTGTCGTCTCTAAATCGTCGTTGATGAGGCTTGCACTGTCCCGGGCCGGTAAAAAATTCAAAAAATACAGAAACCCCGCAAACCAGATGACAGTCAGGATCAATCCCAACACCAAAAGGCGTGCAAAGGTCAACGGATGTCGCCGCCGCCGCGCCATATCAGATAATACTCCGCAATGCCGCAAGAACTGTTCGCCGTGCGGCGATCAACGCAACCAGCACAATAACGGGCGGGATAACCAGAATAGCCAGAAGTGGTGTGAGACTTTCATAACTGAACGCCTGATCCGGTGTAACCAGGTCAAGGGCGGCACCGGTCTGGGCCGCAACCAACAGAACGATTGCAGCGAGAAGGCACCCGGGCAGAGCCCCCTTGATGGCTATTCCGGTTATAACAGTCTGGAATTGCCGCACGATATAGGCGTCCCGCGCGCCCATGAGATGCAACAGTTCCAGCGCGGGCCGGTGTGTCGCCAAGCTGCCCCGGATCGCAAAAGCCACCATCCCGATCGCCGCGACGATCACGATCACCACAATACAGAGCGCCAATACCTCCAAGGTGAAAAGAAAATCGGTAAGCCTCTGCCGCCAGATCCCGTGATCATCAGCCTTTGCATCCAAACCGGCCAGTTCGGCATTCAAGGCATCCATGTCAAAGGCAGACCCGGAGTCCAGCGTCACATCGATCAGTCTTGGCAGGGGCAAATCATCAATGCTGATCCCCACACCCAACCAGGGCTCCAGATAGACCTGTAACTGTTCGACAGGCAGAGGCGAAACGGTCCCGACCCCAGGCGTACGGCGCAGGATGGCAACAACCTCAGCAACACGGGCATCCATGTCAGCGGTTATTTCCTCTTCCCGGTCCGCCACCTCAACGGTGACCGCGGCCTCCAGCGATCCGGTCCATTGGGCGGAGAACGTATTGAGCACCAGATACCCGGCGAGGGCGAGGGAGGCGATAAAGCTCAGAAATGCAATGATCCACGGCAGGAACCGGGTCGACGGGTCCTTTGAAAAAGGCAGATCAATCCGGCGGGTAAATATCATGATCTGTGCCCGGCCGTTTCTTCTGACGCATTCGTCCCGGGTTTTGCCGGTCCTTCGTTCAGCAACATGCCATCCCGCAGGCGCAGGCGCGGCTTGCCAAAACGTTCAACAAGCGACCTGTTATGGGTGGCGATCAAAACCGTCGTGCCCATCTTGTTCAATTCTTCAAACAGATACAAAAGGCGCACCGCAATCGCGTCATCGACATTTCCCGTCGGTTCATCGGCCAAAAGCAGGCTGGGACGGGTAATGACGGCCCGCGCAATCGCCACCCGCTGTTTCTGACCGCCTGACAGGGTTGACGGCAGCGCATTCATTTGATCTGCCAGTCCAACCCAGGCGAGCAGCTCACTCACATGTTTTCGCAGAACCTCATCACGGGCCCCGTGGACCCTCAAGGGAAGCGCAACATTGTCGAATGTGGTCAAGTGATCAAGCAGGCGGAAATCCTGAAACACCACACCAATCTGTTTTCTGAGATCCGGGATCGCCTTGCGCGGTGTCGTCGCTGTATCTTTGCCGAAGATCGAAATCAACCCCCGTGTGGGTCGATGGGCCAGATACATCAGCTTCAAAAGGGTTGATTTTCCGGCACCACTGGCCCCGACCAGGAAGCGGAAATCCCCCTGTTCCAGCTCAAACGTCAGATCGCGCAGGACCTCGGGTCCTGTTCCATAACGCATTCCGACGTTTTCAAAGCGAATCACAGGGTTATCCCTTTGGTTATTTTCAATCCTTTACGGGGTCCAACACCCTATCGGAAATGAACCTCGTCTTAACACAACATCAAGGCGCCATTACGTCGAAACCGTTAGGATATATAGACTTTGTAGAGATTCACCAACTCTGTCGATACGATCCTGCTGCAATAAATCTGATCAGCATTTCTTGCACCCGTTCGGGCCTGCTCTTATAACCAAAGTGGTATTTGTGCCATTATTGCCTTGTCGCAAAGGTCCCTGGAATCACATGCTGCTTGTCTGTCCGAACTGTTCAACACGTTTCAAGGTAAAGGCGGAAGCCCTTGGGGACGCAGGCCGAAAGGTAAAATGTGCCAAATGCGGAAACCAGTGGCATGCCACAAAGGGCGACCTGATTGATCCGGCAGCGGACAAAGGGGTGAAAGAACCACCGCCAAAGCCGCCCGCGCCACCACCACCACCACCGCCAAAACCAGACCCTGAACCAGAGCCAACCCCACCGGCAATGGAAGATACGCCCGTGGTCGCACCAGAAGCACCCGCAGCGCCGGACCCCATGGCCGCACCCGCGCCACCGATGGATGACGATCCGTACGAAAAGGACGACGCGCCACCACCGCCGCCACCTCCCATGATGGATAACCTTGATCCCCCGCCGATACCACGGGAGGAGGATTTCAAAAGGCCCCGCAAGGTAACACCGGACAAACGCAAATCACCCCTTGGGGCCTGGATCGGATTAGCCGTATTGGTGGTCGTTGTTTGTGCCAGCGGCTTCTTCTTCAGCAAAGAGATTGTCAAAGCATACCCGCCGGCACACGCGATCTATCAGGCCCTTGGATTACAGATTGAAACCCTTGGCGATGGTCTGGAACTTCGGGAACAGGTTGCAGTCGCCGAACCGGACGCAACACCCAGACGGCTTTCCATGGAAGGACAGGTCTACAACACCACCTCGCAGCCCATTCAAATCCCGCTGCTTTCCGGTTCTCTTCTGGATGCGAACGGGGCTGTCCTTCTGACCTGGATATTCGAAGCGGAGAAACCCGATGTCTTCCCGGGCGAGGCGGTAATCTACAAAACCTTTGTTGAAGACCCACCCGCTGGTGCCGCCAGCATCGAAATGACATTCGTCACCAAGGAAGAAGCCATGGCCGCTGGCTATAAAGGCGCTATGGAAGGCGAAGCAATGTCCGACAAGGATGAGGGCAGCTAACCGCTGTTACCGAACAGGCCTTGGCGGCGGATTATCAACAAAGGGCTTCACCTGTGCCACCCATTGCGGGTAATGCTTCTGCATCTGCTGATACGCCCGTTCCGCCAATTCCTTGTCACCGCCCCAGATCCCGGCCTGAATGGCGAGGCGCAGAACCTGTAAGTCGGTCGGGTTCTTTTCATAGAGAACATAGAGATGAGGCAAAACCGCCTCATACCGGGTTGCGATATGCAGGGCGATTGCGAGACCAAACCGGGCATCATAAGCATTCGGGTCCTGGGTGACCGCTGCATCGAACAGGTCTATGGCAACCTCCAACTGCCCGGCACGGGCAATAATCTGGGCCGCCAGTTCAAAATAGTGCCGGTTGCCAGTGCCACGGCATTCTCTCTCTAGGCCCTGGATATCCTGAGCTGGAGTCGGCGGGGCTTGTGTGTTCAAGCGGCGCAGCAAGTCCATACAGTCTCGCAGATGTCGGCCGATTTCCTGATGCACGGCCAGATGGGTGTTTCCACTGCGCGCCTTTAACAGAGCCAGATAATCCGCGGAGACAGCCTCTTTTCGTCCCTCAGCGCCGGATGTGACAACACCCAATAACCGTCCCGTCTCACTGACGAGCGCGGCACCACTGTGGCCCGGTTGCGTATAGGCATCGTGATGCAACCTTGCCAACGGGGCGTCCAGGGGTGGTAATTCCAGGACTGTCCCGGGATCATAAATGCGGATATCCCCAACCCGGACCTCAGTCCCGATCGTAAAGACCGTATCACCGGGCCTTACCGACCCGATAGAGACGACGGGCCCAACGGGAAGCTCGGCGCTTTCCAACAGGATAACGTCCGCGGCGCTATCGCTGGGAACGACCCTGGCCAGGATGCTTTTGTTGTCCGGCAGATAAACGGTCACCGCATCCCGGTCCGCGACAACCCGGCGTGTTGTTACAAGTGTGTCTTCAGAGATGCGGACCGCAGAGGCCAGAGGATCATGCGCCTCAATCGGAAAAACAGCGCCACGCAGATCACAGAGAACTTCAGATTGATTGCAGGGCGCCGTCGTTTGAGCCGTGGCTGAACCGACACCGATCAGACCAAGAAACACGCCAAGGAACAGGCCGGTCAGCGGCCGAAAGCGAAAGATCATCTTAGTCGAACTGCTTCAGCAACCGGTCAATGTAATCCAGTTCCTGTTCCGGTCGGGTCCGTTGCCCGGCCCTGCGGCGCAATTCATCACGGATTTCACGGGCCCGCTGCAAATCGCTGACCTCAGGAATGGCGACATCGCCCTGCGCCTGACCCGGTGCAGATTCATTGGGTGCGCGACCGAACGGGTCCATATCCTGCCCGTTTTCCCCCTGACCACTGGCTTGCTGACCCTGCCCCATCTGATTGCCAAAGCGCTCCATCATCTGCTGCTGTGCCTGTCTGGACGCTTCCTGCAACTGATCGAGCGCACGGCCCTGCGGACCGACAGCCTGGCCTGCCTGACCCTCGCGCAACGCCCCGGTAGAAGACCGCATTTCCCCTTCTGCCTGGCCCATAGCATTGGGCACTTCGCCCATCATTTCGCCATAGCGCTGCATGATGTCACCCAGCTGTCGACGCAAGGCTTCCTGAAGGGCGGCATCGGCCGAGAGCGGACTGTTGCCCTGTTGACCCTGTCCCTGTTGGCCCTGTCCCTGGTTACCCTGGCCCTGGTTGCCCTGCTGCTGACCCTGTTGGCCGCGTTGCCCGGGCGTGCCCTGCTGCCCCTGTTGGCCGCGCTGCTGGCTGTTTTGATAGGTCCGGTCCAGCAATTCCCGCTGGCCTTCCATCAACTCTTGCATGCCGTTCATCATTTCCATCGCTTCCATACCCTCGGGGCTGGGGCGATTCTGAATACCGGCCTGCATGTTTTCCATCATCCGCTGCAGCTGCTCCAGCATCCGGCGGGCGGCATCCTTCATCCCGTTTTGCAGCATCTCACGGATCTTATCCATGATCTCGTTGATGTCCTGTTGGGCCACCATGCGGGACTGTTCAGACATGGGGGCCGCTTCCATATCACCGCGTTCCATCCGCTCCATCGCGTCCTGGATCATCGACTGCATATAGTCATTCATCGCGTCCTGCAGTTCCTGCATCAGGCGATCGAGTTCCTGTTGATCTGCGTCGCGTGCGATGGCTTCCTGCAGGGCGCGCTCTGCCTCTCTCAACCGGCGTTCAGCGAGAGACAGATTTCCGTCTTCCAGACGCAGCGCCAGTTCCCAGAGAAGCTCAATCATTTCATCCCGCACGGCCTGATCCGCACCGGTGGAAAGACGCCGTGAACTCAAATTCAGGCCAAGGAACACAGCGACATCCCCATCATAGGCGTCTTTGTCCCAGGCAAGGGCACGCAGGGCACTTGCGACAATCCGCTGTGACAACCGGCCTTCCAGGGCGAGACGTTTGCGCTGTTCGACAATGGCAATCGCGACAGGATGGGTGAAGTCACGGGCAGGCAGAACCATTTCAAGGCTCTCACTGCGCCCTTCCTGACCCAGGGCATCATAAGCAACCAGTTCCGCCCAAACGGTTTCCCCTGCCCAGATATGCTCAACCTCGTTCAGAAAGTGGCTTCCCGCGATACCGTTATGATCTGCCTGAAAGCTTGGCGGAAACTCAATCTCCAGAACCGGATCATCTGGCTCTGCAGGGGTTTCTGTTCGGCGGATCAGGATGCGCGCCTCTTCGACCCCGTAATCATCATCAGCATTGTACTCAAGCTCAACCGACCCTCTGAGGGTTGTCCCCAACTGACGCTGAGCCAATGTGGCAACCGGCGGCAGGTCAGGTTGAACGGTTACCTGCCACTCTTCCAACCTGTGCTCTGACAAAATCACCGCCAGATCGGCATCGGCCTTCAGTTCAGCAACAATACGGTGGCTTTCTGGACCAAGAGGTTCCACTTTCGGCGGATTATCCGCCGCCAGCCCGGTCAGCGCTGGGACAGCTATGCCGGTTCCGGAAACCTGGATGATCAACGTAGAGCCTGCGGGCACGGCCACCTGCATTGGGCCCTGGTTGGTTTTATCAGATTGCTGCAGACCATCCTCTTCAGCGCTGGCGACTGTTTGCCCCGGAACACCGGTCAAGAACAGGGGTGCGACACGGGTGTAATCGGGCGGGGTAATCCAGGCATCCACGCTAACCCGCGCGACAGCCTCTGCCGTGCCTGTAAAGTCGGGAATAACGGCCGCCCGCAAACGATGCAACGCATCATTGCCGGCCGCCAGGAACGCCATGACAAGAACCGTGGCGGCAATCGCCCTCAGGGCAAAGGGATCGCGTTTCGAAAGGCGGGCATTCGGCTCACCTCCCGCCAGCCCTTTCGCCTTTTCCGCCGCGCGTTTTTGATGCAAGGCCCATAGTGCCTGCATTGCCGGATCATTACCGTCGCCAGCAACCCGATCCTCCAAAGTCTGCAGCGGTCGGTGTTCCAGCCTGTTTGCCCGTTCCAGGTGATGCAGGATTACGGCACTACTGGGTGCAGAAAACCGCTTAACACCGCCCCAGAAGAGCGCGACCAGCGCCACCGCAATAACGGCCAACACGACCGCATGCGCGTAACCGGGAAGTTCAGGTAACAGACCCGTCAAGGCGAGAGCCAAGCCCGCCGCAAGTGCGCTCAGAAAGGGCCAGAAAACCGAAAGAAGCCGTTCCGTCCAGAGGATCAGGCCAGCCCTGAACAGTGGCAAAGCCGCATGCGGGGGCGAAGCGCTCTGTTGCGCGGTCGCGCTGGTATTGCTTTTGGCCTTCTTAACCTCTGTCACTCAGCCCTCCAGATGTCTCAAACCGGGCATTCACTTTGTCAGGCAGCCGACGCTTCAGGGTCCTTCTGCCATTCTGCCATTCGATCGGCCGCCAACAGTTCTTCGAAGGACTGTCTTGGACGTATCACCGCGTACTCGCTGCCGCGCACAAGTACTTCTGGCACCAAAAGACGGCTATTATATGTCGATGCCATAACCGCACCATACGCGCCCGCCGAAGTGAATGCTACCAGTTCTCCATCCGAAATCTCCGGTAACATGCGATCTCGCGCAAATGTGTCCCCGGTTTCACAGACAGGCCCGACAATATCAGCCGGGCTCAATTCAGCGTCAGGGCCGCGCTCAATCACGGTTTTCAGCCCGTGAAAGCCTTCATACATAGCCGGTCGGATTAGATCGTTCATCGCCGCATCCAGGATGACAAAACGTCGCGCATCGCCCCTCTTCACGAACAGCGTTTTTGCTAACAAAACCCCGGCATTGGCACAGATCAACCGTCCGGGCTCGAACATCAATTCCACATCCAGAGGCCGCAGGATCTCCTTCACAACCTCTGCATAGGCGGAAGGGGATGGCGTCTCATCCTCATAATAAGGAACCCCCAGACCGCCTCCGCAATCGACGCGGCGGATATTGAAGCCTTCATCCCGCAGCATGGTCACAGTTTCGGCCAGCTTCTCGAACGCCGCCCGATATGGCGTGAGTTCGGTGAGCTGAGAGCCAATGTGACAGGCAACGGTAATGGGATTCAGGCCCGGCAGGGCACGGGCCATCTGAAAGATTTCCAGCGCGCGTTCGATATCGATCCCGAACTTGTTTTCTTTCTTGCCGGTCGAAATCTTGGCATGGGTCTTGGCATCAACATCAGGGTTAAGACGAATGGCAATATCCGCCGTTTTGCCCATTTCAACCGCCACCTCACTTAGCAATTTTAACTCGTTTTCAGATTCGACATTGATTTCATGGATGTTGGTTTCCAGCGCGAAAACCAATTCTTCACGGGATTTTCCGACGCCGGAGAAAACGATCTTGCTGGCCGGAATCCCGGCGGCAAGGGCACGTCGCAACTCCCCTTCCGAGACAACATCGGCACCCGCACCCATCGCCCCCAGGGTCCGCAATACGGCCAGGTTCGAATTTGCTTTCACCGCATAATAGATATGCGCCTTTACATCTGAAAACGCCTCTGCAAACACACGATAATGACGCTCCAGTGTCGCGGTGGAATAGACATAAACCGGTGTCCCGACCTCTGCCGCAATCCGGCTGAGTGGAACATCTTCAGCATGCAAACTGCCGTTCTGATAATTGAAATGATCCATGGCGTTAAAATCTCCAGCGCCAGTTTGCGCCAATAGGTCTTCTGATTTTCTGTTTCGGGTCCGATGCCCTAGGGGCTGGTCGGATAGGTTTTCGGGAAAGTGGAGGCCGGGTCCGGCGGTTTGGGATCATTTTTCTTGCCGCATCCAACCAGAAACGCGATCGCAAGTGCTGCAACCGCAAGGGTCAGCATATGCTGTTTTCGTCCTCTGATGGCCTGCATCTCCAATCCCTCTTCTCAACAATCCGCGTCAAAGAAACCGTTTTCGGGCGTCCGCTGCGGCAGCCCGAACCGTTTCCGGTGCGGTTCCGCCGAAACTGGTTCGACTTGCCACCGACGCGTCAACAGTCAGAACAGTATATATATCTTCTGTGATCGAGGCTTCCACCTTTTGCATCTCTTCCAGTGACAATTCTGCCAACCCGATCTCTTTTTCCTCTGCCAGGGCGACCAGTGCACCGGTCACGTGATGGGCGTCCCGGAATGGCATGCCCAGCACCCGGACGAGCCAGTCCGCCAGGTCGGTTGCGGTCGGGAACCCAGCCTCCAGCGCGTCACGCATAACTTCTGGCCGGGGTTTCAGATCCGCAACCATTCCGGCCATGGCGTCGACCGCCAGACACAGATTATCCACCGCATCAAACAGGGGTTCCTTGTCTTCCTGCATGTCCTTGCCATAGGTCATCGGCAGGCCCTTCATGATGGTCATCAGACTGACCAGGGCACCAATGATCCGGCCCGGCTTTGCCCGGACAAGCTCAGCAGCATCGGGGTTCCGTTTCTGCGGCATGATCGAGGACCCGGTCGAGAAAGCATCTGACAGTTCCACAAAACGGAACCGGTCACAGGCCCATAAAACGATCTCTTCCGCCAGGCGAGATAAATGAACGGAATGGATGGAGGCAACGCTCAGAAACTCAATCACATGGTCCCGCGACGCCACCGAATCCATCGAGTTCGCGCTCGGCCGATCAAAGCCGAGTGCCTTTGCTGTCGCCATCCGGTCAATCGGAAAGGATGTACCGGCAAGGGCCGCCGCACCAAGCGGGCATTCATTCATCCGGCGACGGCAATCCGCCAAACGCGAACGATCCCGACCAACCATCTCTGTGTAAGCCAGCATATGATGACCGAAGGTCACGGGCTGGGCGGTCTGAAGATGGGTATAGCCCGGCATGACATGGTCGGCACCTGCCTCCGCCTGATCGATCAGCGCTGTCTGCAAACGCGCCATTCTGCGGTCCAGATCATCCATCGCATCGCGCAGCCAGAGACGCAGATCCAGGGCCACCTGATCG
Source organism: Alphaproteobacteria bacterium (assembly GCA_963691885.1). Lineage (GTDB taxonomy): Bacteria > Pseudomonadota > Alphaproteobacteria > UBA8366 > Aestuariispiraceae. The sequence goes on along the minus strand of OY829843.1, from coordinate 1,872,547 downwards.
TTGCGACTGCGCCCCGTATGCAACCGCCCGGCGGGATCACCAATGATCTCGCGCAAGCGCGATTCCACGTTCATATGGATATCTTCAAGGGACCGCTTAAACGTGAAGCGACCTTCCTCAATCTCGACCAGAATCTGGGCGAGGCCATCATCAATCGCCTTCACATCATCCGCGCTGATGATACCCTGTTCCCCCAGCATCGCCGCATGCGCCCGCGATCCCCGAATATCCTGCGCAAAAAACCGCCGGTCATAATCTATCGAGGCATTGATATGTTCCATGATTTCCGCCGGTCCGGCCGAAAAACGACCGCCCCACATGGCATTTGCGCTGGCGTCAGATTGATCCGACATGATCCACACCCTTTTCTTTAAATTCCAATGCGCAGACACCATGCTGGACCAGATTTGTAAACAGCGTCCGACCAATTCTCTGTTATGGCATCGCCCTGCGACCCTTTGAACCGCCTCAACCCCTTGTGATATGCAATGCCGGGCGCCAGATCCTATATCACCAAGGACGCGTCAACCGGGCGCAAGGGCAACTGTCTCAGGGAAAATGAGTATTATGCAAAACCATCTCTCGCGGCGAAAATTTACCCAATACACCGCGGCCGCCGTCGCTGGAACGGGATTGAGCTCTCTTTCAGGGATCGCCGCCCTGGCAGCGCCAAATGATGGATACCCACCGACCGGTGGCGCCATGAGCAATTTTGTCCTGCTTAAAGAACGCGTACCGGCCCCCACAACGCCTTTCACCGATGCATCCGGAACAGAAATGACACTCAAAGATTTCGAGGGCGAGGTGCTGCTGTTGAATTTCTGGGCGACCTGGTGTGCCCCCTGTGTTCATGAAATGCCGTCTCTCGACAAATTACAGGCCAGCTATCCGGACGGGGACTTCAAGGTTCTGGCGATGAGCCAGGATCGGGGCGGCGCAAAGAAAGCTGAACCGTTCCTTCGCGACAAACTGGGACTGCCGCATCTCCATCTGATGCTGGATCCGAAAATGACGCTTGGACGCGCGTTTCGGAACAGAGGCATTCCCGTCAGCTACGCCATCGACAAGAAGGGGTATGTCGTCGGGTCCCTGGCCGGGATCGCCGAATGGGATTCGGATGAGGCGCGGGCGTTGTTCAACAGCCTGCTGAAAGAAGACGGCGCCGCCAGTTAGGTTTTACTCAACCGGTCCAGTTCATTGCCCACGGTTTCGCGGAGCGCGGCAACAACCTGCTGGCTGACCGTGTCACCGCCACCGGTAATCTGTTCCCGGTAAATGACCCGCAATGCGTTAACGTGAAGTTCAACCAGCTCGGTCTTCAACTTCTTTGCACCCTCGCATTTCGTCAGATAATGACACAGTGATTGCCCCACCTCGGTGATCAGGGGAAACCCGAAGGTCCCGGCCTGGCCTTTCATATTGTGGGACAACCGAAAGAGTTTTTGCGAATTCTCCTCGGTCTTGTCTTCTTTCAGAGCGTTAAAGAGGGTGCTGAGCTCATTCATATCGGCTTCCAGATGCTGTTGATACGCACCTTCCAGCTTCTTCACCGCCGTATCCACATCATGCATCAGCTCAGAGAGCAGCTTCCCGCCCTCTTTCGGTACGATGCGCGCCAGTTTGTTAGGCGGCTTTTCGATAACACCTTTGGAACCAGGCTTTCCGCTCGTATCGCTCATGTCTGATCTCGCCTTTCAGGACCTTTATAGTCCGGATCGTCCCGTCGTCTTCTGTCCGGGCCAAAATAGGTATCGGTCCGCACGAATTGTCTCGGTTTATCGACCAATTGCACCAGGCGCAGATAAAGATCGCGCGGCACCACCGGTTTGCTCAGAAAATCCGTAACGCCTGCGTCCCGGGCCTTCAGGACACGTTCCTTCTCGCCATAAGCCGTCAGCATCATAAACGGCAAATAGGGGTCCGGACTTTCTTTGTTCTTGCGGATCCATTCCACAAGTTTAATGCCATCAACCGGATCCATGTCCCAGTCGGAAAAGACCAGATCCGGTTTCACTTCCTTGATTGTATCAAACGCGTCTTCGCCGTTCTTGGCCTGGATCACCTGCAAAATACCCAAAGCACTCAAAATCGTATCGAGTGTTTTACGCATGAAGCGGTTGTCGTCCACGATCAGAACCCGCATTTTCGAAAAATCGTGTGGCATTCCTACCTACTGGAAAAACCTGACCGGGGATCAGGCCAGGGGACTCTGTTATTGCTTATATTAGTATGTGAGCCTGCGCAGAGTATAGGTGTCAAGTGCTCGCCAATGCGAACAGGATAAAAAATCGTTTTATTTCAAATGGATCAGCGCGTAGGGACCGGTGTCGGACCGGAATAGTCATAGAACCCGCGGTCGGTTTTACGGCCCAGCCAACCAGCTTCCACATATTTTACGAGCAGCGGACAGGGACGATATTTGCTGTCTGACAGGTCGTTATGCAGAACCTGCATAATCGCTAGACAGGTATCCAGTCCGATAAAATCTGCCAGTTCCAGAGGACCAATCGGGTGATTGGCACCCAGTTTCATCGAACTGTCGATGCCGGTCACCGATCCAACACCCTCATAAAGCGTATAAACCGCCTCATTGATCATTGGCAGCAGGATCCGGTTCACGATAAAGGCCGGAAAATCCTCAGAAATAGCCACCTGCTTGCCGAGCAGTTCTGCAAATGCCTGACATTTCTGAAAGGTTTCCTCGGAGCTCTGCAACCCGCGGATCACCTCGACCAGCTTCATGGCCGGGACCGGGTTCATGAAATGCATACCGATAAACCGGTCCGGGCGGTCAGACGCCGTCGCCAAACGGGTAATCGAGATGGACGATGTGCAGGTTCCGATCCAGGCGTCTTCGTTCAGATGTTTTCCAATTTCGGAAAAGACACGACGCTTGAGTTCCTCGTCTTCGACCGCCGCTTCCATCACAAAGGTGGAGGCCCCTATCCCGGCGTAGTCGTCCGTCGTTGTTATACGGCCCAGGATCGTGTCTTTATCGGAGGCATCGATGAGGCCCTTGCTTGCCTGGCGGTCAAGATTGGCCCCAATCTGGTAAATCGCCTGATTAAGGGCGTCCTTTTCGGTATCAACCAACACAACGTCAAGGCCAGCGACCGCGCTGACTTGCGCGATTCCATGACCCATCTGGCCTGCACCTACGACACCGATCTTATCTGCCATTCCGGTTTCCTTCGTTTCGACCGCCGATAGATAAGAATGGAACTCAGCGGACCAGGAGTATCGGACGGTTTAATCCCGTCCGATACAGCCTTGCGCAAATCAGGCGCCTTTGTCCAGTTCTGCGTCGAGTTCCGGTACAGCTGAGAAGAGATCCGCAACCAAACCATAATCGGCAACCTGGAAGATCGGGGCTTCCTCGTCCTTATTGATGGCAACAATGACCTTGGAGTCTTTCATCCCGGCCAGATGCTGGATCGCACCGGAAATACCCACGGCAACATAGAGATCAGGGGCAACGACCTTTCCGGTCTGGCCAACCTGATAATCATTGGGAACATAACCCGCATCAACAGCGGCACGGGATGCACCAACCGCTGCACCTAATTTATCGGCGATTTTCTCCAGCATCGGGAAGTTCTCACCGGACTGCATGCCGCGACCACCGGAAATAACGATCTTGGCAGAGGTCAGTTCAGGGCGTTCGCTTTCCGTCATCTCAGCCCCGACAAAGCGGGAGATACCGGCGTCGCTGGCACCACCCACAGCTTCGACAGCGGCACTACCGCCTTCTGCTGCGGTTGCTTCGAATGCTGTCAGACGCACGGTGATGACCTTGGTCGCGTCCCCAGATTTTACCGTCGCAATGGCGTTTCCGGCATAGATCGGGCGCTCGAAAGTGTCGGCATCGATAATCGCGGTGATTTCCGAGATCTGTTGTACATCCATCAGTGCGGATACACGCGGCATGATGTTTTTGCCAAACGTATCGGCTGGGGCCCAGACATGCGAATACCCGTCTGCAACAGAGACAACCAGCGGCGCCAGGTTCTCTGCCATCTGATGCTCAAGAGCGGCGTCATCGGCCACCAGGACCTTGGACACACCGGCAACCTTGGCCGCGGCCTCACCCACTGCGCCGCAGCCGGAACCGGCAACGAGCAGGTGAACATCACCGCCAAGCGCGGTTGCAGCGGCAACAGCATTAAGGGTTGCTGGTTTGATTTCTGAATTATCGTGTTCGACAAGAACGAGATTGCTCATCGACTGTCTCCTATTCCTTAGTTCCCCGGACTAACCCAGCGGGGGGCTGAAAAGCCTCTTGTTCGTTCCTTAGATGACCTTGGCGTCGTTGCGCAGCTTGTCGACCAGTTCCTCAACGGAAGCGACCTTCGCACCGCCTTCGCGTTTTGGCGGTTCAACCACTTTGACAACTTCCAGGCGCTTGCCCGTATCAACACCCAGATCGCCCGGGGCCATGTTTTCAATCGGCTTCTTCTTGGCCTTCATGATGTTCGGCAGGGATGCGTAACGCGGCTCATTCAAACGCAGATCAACGGTTACAGCGGCCGGCATGTTGATCGAGATCGTCTCAAGCCCGCCATCCACTTCGCGTGTCACATTCAAGCCGCCATCTGCGATTTCGACTTTCGACGCATAGGTCGCCTGAGGCCAGCCCAGAAGACCGGCCAGCATCTGACCCGTCTGGTTGCTGTCATCATCGATGGCCTGTTTGCCCAGAAGGACGAGGCCCGGCTCTTCCTTGTCGACAATTGCTTTAAGGATCTTGGCAACGGCGAGGGGCTCAACATCGGCGTCTGCTTCAACCAGAATGCCACGATCGGCACCCATGGCCAAAGCAGTGCGGATGGTTTCCTGACTCTGGGTTGGACCGATGGAGACCACGATGATTTCCGATGCGCTGCCCGCTTCCTTCAAACGGATCGCTTCTTCAACCGAGATCTCGTCAAAGGGGTTCATGGACATTTTCACATTCGCCGTTTCAACGCCGGACTGATCGGGCTTCACGCGGATTTTGACATTGTAGTCTACGACCCGTTTGACGGGGACAATCACTTTCATCTCTGAAATTCCCTCAATTGACCTGTTGCGCGTGTTCTCGAACACTCTTGTCTGATGGTACTTGGTGTAAAACCGCCATCTCTGCCGGTCAAGCCGTGGAAAAGGCGCATTCTTGCCTTCCCGCGACAAACAGTGTTGCAGGGATCAAAAAACATGGGCCTCGACCTCTGTCGTAACCGCAATCGCGCGATCAATCTCTCCCTTTGGGGCCAGATCCCAGGACCACTGCGCGATTGGCTCACCCGTCGGGAAAGGGTCGATCTCTTCGAATTCGGCGCGTTCTTCCTCTCCGGCCTCATCGAAATAGATGGTTTTCCGCCTGCGATCTCCGATCAACAATCGCGTCGCGTCAAATTGCTGCAGCCAGTCCAGATGGTGTTGTCTCAAGGCCGGGCGCGCCGTTGCCGACAGGCGCAGACCCAGTTGGGAAATTACGTTGAGCGAGATCACCAAATCGGGATTGGTACTTATCTCGGGCAACGGTCCGTCTGTCCCGGTCAGTTCTGCTTCCAACAGCGTCAGATTGGAATGGGTGCGCGCCTTCAATCGCATCGACAAGGGATGCACCGCGTCAATAAGGGTGACTTTGCCCGCTGATCTGGAGAGAGCGTCAAGCGGCAGGTCAAATCCATGGCCAGACCCGGCGACAACGATATGGTCCAAGTGACCACGCTCTTTCAGAACGGTTTCTATGATGCTTCGGGTCTGTCTCAGATGCGATGCCCAGGCATCGCGACACCTATTGTGACGGGCGCCGAGTGCGATGCTCTCCCGCAGATATCCCGCATTCCTTGACCAGCCGGGTGCCGGGGTCAGGCCATACAGGATGAGCTCGGCCAGCATCGATCCGACGGTCAGAGAAGGAAGTGATCTATGGCAAGTAAACCGACAATGGTCAGGGTACAGATGATGATCGTGTTCTTCTGCAAATTGATGAAATACATGCCCCTGTCATCATAAACCAATTCTTTGCGCCGAAAGAGCGGGTCCTTAAAACTATGCTGAAACCCGTCATCTTTCATATGTCGCTTGGCCTTGAACTGCAGCACGACGGCAATCGCGATGGAGATCGCGAACACAACAAAAGAGATATGCACGAGGATGCCGGGCTCGGCCATTGTTTCAGCGGCAATCTGGTTTTCCACGCGATTGTCCCCTAACGGTTCGCGCCAGGCACCCAGAGAACGTCATCCGACCCGTCCTGGTTGCAATGTCGCGACAGAACAAACATCAGATCGGACAGACGGTTCAGATACTTCACTGCCTCTGGATTTATGGTTTCGGCTTCACTCAGCTCAATGACATCACGCTCTGCACGTCGCGACACGGTTCGGGCCATATGCAGCCAGGCAGAAGCCTTTGATCCGCCCGGCAGGATGAAACTGCGCAACGGGGCCAGTGCCTCGTTATATTCGTCAATTGCAGCCTCTAGATCCGCAACCTGGCCGGCGCCCATGCGCAGGGCGCCCTCACTGCGTGCGCCATCTTCAGGGGTACAGAGATCCGCACCCAGATCAAACAGATCGTTCTGGATGCGTCCCAGTAATGTGTCGACCGGGCCATTGATCTCTGTTCTTGCCAGACCTATTACGGCATTGGTCTCATCCACTGTGCCATAGGCGGCAACCCGAACATCGTATTTCGGACGACGCGAACCATCACCCAACGAAGTCTGCCCTTTGTCGCCGCCCTTGGTGTATATCTTGTCCAGTTTGACCATCAGACGTCACCCACCGTTTTTCATCATTGCAAGGCCGATCCCGAACATCGCGAGCGCAAACAGCTGGGCAACAACCCGGTACCGCATCAACCGGTTGCCCCATTTATCGTTAAAGGCACCGCCCTTGGTCATGGAAACGATGCCAACGATCAGGATTCCAAGTGTCGCGGCCATGCCAATCACCATCAGTGTTACTGCGATGGGGTTCATCCAATCTCTCCTATGACGCCCTCATTTTCGAAAGGGCTTTAACTACGGGGCGTCTTTATAACGCGTCCGGCCTCGGGTCAAATTGCAGTCCGATCAGTTACGCCCCGACAACAGACCTCTGGCGATAATATGGGCTTGAATTTCCCCGGTGCCTTCAAAAATATTCAGAATGCGTGCATCCAGCAGGACACGGGAAATCGGGGTCTCGAGGGCATAGCCAATCCCGCCATGGATTTGAAGCGCGTTATCAGCATTGGTCCAAGCAACGCGGGCTGCCAGCAGTTTCGCCATGCCTGCTTCCACATCACTGCGCCGACCCGCATCCTTCATTCGTGCCGCATACATGGTCAGCTGCCGTGCCAGGACGATCTCAACAGCCATCATCGCCAGCTTGTCAGAAATACGGGGAAAAGCCGCCAGTGGTTTACCAAACTGCTTGCGATCGATCGCATAAGAAAGCCCAAGATCGAAGGCGTTGCGCGCGACGCCAACCGCACGGGCAGCGGTCTGCACCCTGGCCCCTTCAAACGTTGCCATCAACTGCTGAAAACCCTGTCCCTCGACCCCGCCCAACAGGTTCTTTGCCGGAATTTCAAACCCGTCAAAGGACAGGTCATATTCCTTCATCCCACGGTAACCCAACGTGCGGATTTCGCCGCCCGTCAGACCCTCAACAGGGAAAAGGTCCGCCTCGCTGCCCCGCGGCTTTTCCGCCAAAAACATAGAACAACCGCGATGGTCCGGCTTGTCAGGGTCTGTCCGCACCAGGAGCGTCATCAAATCCGCCCGCACGCCCTGGGTGATCCAGGTCTTCTGACCATACACGCGATAGACATCACCATCGCGAACCGCCCTGGTTTTCAAATGGGCCAGATCGGACCCGATATCCGGCTCCGTAAAGACAGCGGTCGACAGAATCTCGCCACTTGCCAGACCGGGCAAAAAACGCTGCTTCTGATCAGGCGTGCCACCCGTCTCAATCAACTCACCGGCAATTTCAGCACGGGTTCCTAGCGATCCGACCCCGAGGTAACCACGGCTGAGGCATTCGGTAACAACGCACATCGCCTGTTTGTCCAGACCCAGGCCCCCATAATCTTCCGACACCGTGATGCCAAAGACACCCATTTCGGCCAGTTCCTCGATCAACGGCATGGGGATGAGGATGTCATCCAGATGCCATTGATGGGCGAAAGGCGCGATTTTTTCATCAGACAGTCGGGTAAACTGATCGGCCATCATACCCAGCATCTCGTCGGGATACAGCGGGTCAATAAACGGATTTTCAACAAGCCGCTCTACCAGACCGGCCCGCATGGACGGTTTACTGCCCTCCGCACTCAACCGCGCCACAGCCGGTACATTGGAAAGGGTCAGTGCCGCTTCGCCCAGACCCAGGTCGGATGGTCGAAGAAACTCATTCTGGGACAGGGGCAGCCCCCCCTGAAGCTGCGCCAGGTATTCTGCAAATCCAATCGCATGAATTGCCTGTTCTGCAACGCCAAAGACACCGGCCTCATCGGCGTGCTCTGCCCAGTCCTGCAGCTGCGCCAGCGCTGTTGCATAGCTGAAAATCCAGGCAACGCCGTGGGATGCCCTCTGTTCCCGTTCCATCAATGCAGGATCTGGTTTGCCATCCGGGGCAACCCTTGCACGCAAGGCATCCAGCGCTGCTGCGGCATAATCCTGAACAGCCGCAACCGCGGCTGCACCATCGCTCAGCGCCGTATCACGGGATTGGGGGTTCAACTGGGCAGTCACATCAGTCTCTCTGCATACTTTCATTCAAGGCACAGCGATGCCACCGAATGCCCAAAGGATCAATGCCTGGAACCGTTATTCCCGCGTTTTGGGCGGGGGTGAGCCTGATTGTCGCGGACCGGTTCGCCCCGGATCATGGCTGCGCCGTCTTTGTCCGGCACCAGAGAAAAGCAGGATATTGGCGCCCAGTTTCTCCGGCTCCGCATTTCGGGGCTGCGCCGATGCGTCGGCAGTGCCGGCGTCCATATCGTGCTTTGCCAACCGCTGGGTCGCGGCAACACCATCAAAAACCTCTCCGGCGGCCAGCGGATAGAGCGCGTTATAGCCACCATGGCGGTAACGTACGACGCCTGAAGGACGTCGACCATACGTCCAAACACCGGACATTGCCTCTCTCCTTCTCCTCACACCAACGTTTCAGCAATGCCATTTTTGCCGTAATAGCGCAACAAAGATGCCGAAAACCCAGCTTATCCGCCCTTGCCCAAAACAGGCTTGGGCAGTACGCAGTTGTGTGAATTCACGCCAAGTGATTCGGAACCACCCCAGCTGACGGGAAAGCGATCCGACCCCCTATGGAATTTGTAATAGAGATTGTTGCACCGGTTTTCGGTATCGTCCTGCTGGGCTATGGCGCGACAAAGGTCCGGTGGTTCAGTGAGGATTCAGCTGCGGGTCTCTCCCGTTTCGTCTTCAATTTCATTATCCCGGCCTTTCTGTTCAAAACCTTCGCAACCAGAGACCTGCCGGATGCCATCCCCTGGGGCCTATTTGGCAGCTATTATCTTTCAACCTTTGCCATTTACCTGATCGGTATGCTGATCGCGCTCTGGATCTTCAAGCGGCCCTTCATGGGCGCGGTTCTGACAGGCATGGGATGCGGGTTCGGCAATACGGTTCTATTGGGCCTGCCACTTACGATCCGCGCCTTGGGCGACGAAGGGGCCATCCCTGTTTTCCTGATCCTCTCTGTCCATGGTCTTACCATTATGACACTGACCACCGTCTTGTTGGAGGTTGGTCGGAATGCAAATTCCGCCCTGCTCAGCCTGCCTTTCAATGTCGGGAAAGGCATTGTCACAAACCCGCTGATGATGGGTTTAGCCCTTGGGCTTGTTGCGAATTTTACCGGGTTCCAGATCCCCTCTGTGCTGGATGACATGTTTATAATCATGCAAGGCGCGGTCTTGCCCTGCGCGTTGTTCGCCATGGGGGCGACGCTCGCAAATTACGGCTTCAAGGGTCGGCTCGGACAATCCCTTTTTGTGGTCGTTGCCAAATGCCTGATCCTGCCGGGACTGGTATTTCTTACCGCCACCTATGTGTTTGAACTCAATCCAGTCTGGGCGATTGCCGCGACATTGATGGCCGCGCAGCCCACCGGTGTAAACGTCTATCTGTTTGCACAAAGATACGGGACAGCGCAGGCAATCGCCTCCACATCAATCTTTCTGTCGACGGCATTCTCCATCCTGTCGCTAACAGCGATCCTGTATTTTCTGGACGTGTCGTGAAAGCGCTGGACAATCCAAAAAAACAGGGTAATAAAATTACCCATGTTTAATTTCGCACAAGATATCCAGCGGGTCGCCCGAATTAGTGACCCGGTCCCTCGGATAAGCTGAGGGGTCGGGCCCTTAATTCATTTGTGCGAAAGGATCGACCTGATGTCGTTTCAAAACAATGCTATGCGGAGACCTGCTGTCCGCCCCCAAACCACCGCCTGTTTCTCTGTCACCGGTCTTCGGGACCCAAGCCTGCTCAGCCGTCTTCTGGAACCTTTTGCAAAGCGTGGCCTTGTGCCCTCCAGGCTGCACGCCGCACAGGATCAGCAGGATACGGACATGGTACTTGTTGATATCCAGATGCCAGATATGGATGCCGACCTCGCCGACCAGATCGGTTCCGGCCTGCAACAGATCATTGGCGTCACAGAGGTTCTGGTTGGCAAGAAGATCGAACTCTGAATAAGGCAAAACGCAGTATGAGCTTTCAGGACCATATCGATCATTGCAACGACGGCGCGGCCACAGAGGCCGTGCCGTTCTTTGCCGGGGAAACGGCTCTGGGCCGCGTCACCCCGACAAGGGCTGCGATGATGATCGATACCTGGTCCTGTTTCACCGCCGCAAATGACGGCGGTGTTGCCTTAAGGGCGGATATCCAATCACCTGAACAACGAACAGAAGCCATCGGCGGCGTTATTGATGAACTTGTCCGGATGGATGAAGTTACCGGCTTTCGCGGCGAACTTTATCCTGCCTGCAATAAATGGGGTGAGACATCCCACTTCCTGTTTGAGCGGGCGGCATCCGCCTGGTTCGGGTTGCGTTCCTATGGTGTTCATATGAATGGTTATGTCCGCAATTCGGACGGATCAATGTCGATCTGGATTGCCGAGCGGGCCCATGACAAGCCCTCCTATCCCGGCATGCTGGACAATATGGTGGCGGGCGGTCAGCCCTATAACTTCTCCCTCTTCGACAATCTGGTTAAGGAATGTCAGGAAGAGGCCGATATCCCCGCAGACCTTGCAAGTCGCGCTGTTGCAACCGGTTGCCTGACCTATACCCATTTGGGCAGTAACGGCATAAAGCCCGATTGCATGTATAATTACGACCTTGAATTGCCCGCTGATTTCACACCCAGAAACACAGATGGGGAGGTGGAGCAGTTTGTGTTGATGCCGGCAGAGGACGTGGTTGAAATTGTCCGGAACACGAAACGGTTCAAGTTTAATTGCAACCTGTCCCTTCTGGATTTCTTCATTCGCCACGGCCTGGTGACACCGGATGACGAGCCGGATTATGTGGCGCTTTGCCAGCGCCTTCGGTCATGATGTGATCACAGGCGATCTGGTTTTTCCGAGATTCTCTCCCATATGTCTGATCGCTATAAAACGGGAGACATTGATGCGATCTCTGCTTTTTAAATTCGGTCTTGGCCTCGCAAGCCTTGCTGCATTTTCCATCACCGCCACCGCGCAAGAATTCAAAAGTGCGGATTACGATTTGCAGGTAGAGGTTGTCGCCGAAGGATTTGAATATCCCTGGGGCCTCGCCTTTCTGCCAGGCGGACAGATGATCGTTACAGAGCGCGAAGGACCCATTCGCCTGGTTGACCCGGATGGCCGATTGCTGCCGCCACTGGAAAATGTTCCAGAAGTTGTCGCGTCCGGTCAGGGTGGCATGCTGGATGTCGCTCTCGACCCTGATTTCACCGAAAGCAGCATCATCTATTTTTCCTATTCAGAGCCCGGACGGGGTGGCGTCAGCACGGCTGTTGCCCGCGGGAAATTGAACAAAGCAGCCAATGCATTGGAAGACGTTAAAGTCATCTTTCAGCAAATGCCGAAATCCAGCGGGGGCCGCCATTTCGGATCACGGCTCGTATTCGGGCCTGACAAAACCCTCTTCATCACCCTGGGTGATCGGGGCGAACGGGACCGGGTTCAGGATTTCACAATCCATCGGGGGCAGGTCGTCCGCATCAATCGTGATGGCAGCATTCCCGACGACAATCCTTTCAAGGGTAAGTCAGGCTATATGCCTGAAACCTGGAGCCACGGACACCGCAATCCTCAAGGGGCGGCGCTGGACCCGGCAACCGGCCTGCTCTGGACCGTTGAGCACGGCGCACGCGGTGGCGACGAGATCAACCAGCCAGAATCCGGTAAAAATTATGGCTGGCCCATCATCTCTTACGGGCGGCATTATTTCGGTACCAAGATCGGTGAAGGCACCGAAAAAGCCGGCTATGAACAACCGCTTTTCTACTGGGATCCGTCCATCGCGCCGTCCGGCATGATGATCTATACCGGCGAGATGTTCCCGAAATGGCAGGGTGACGTTTTTGTGGGCGCCCTGAAATATCAACTGCTCAGCCGTCTCGACAGGGAAAACGGGGTCATTCAGGGTGAGGAACGCCTGCTTGATGGGTATGGCGAACGGATCCGCGATGTCAGGCAGGGCCCCGATGGTGCGATCTATTTGCTGATCGACAGCGATCCTGGCGCGGTGCTTCGGGTCTCTCGCAAATAGGATCTAGCGCGGCGTTACGAAAAGCCTGCCATGGCACGGACCTCTTCCGGGGTATGACCCGCTGCGCGTAACCCCCCAATCGTGACGGACTTGTCCCGCTTGGCGAACCGCTTGCCATCCGGATCCAATAAAACCGGGTGGTGGTGGTAGAGCGGTTCCGGCAACCCGAGCAGGGCCAATAGGGTGCGGTGTACATGTGTCGCGTGTAACAGATCTTCACCCCGTGTCACCAAATTGACGAATTGAAACGCGTCATCAATCGTCACAGATAGATGATAGCTGGTCGGGACGTCCTTACGCCCCAGCACGATGTCGCCACAGGATCCGGCATCAACATTTATGACACCCCGTGCAATATCGGTGAAGGTCAGGGGATCCGTCATTTCCGCCGCCCGGTCCATATGCAGGCGGGTTGCGTACGGCTCCCCCGCTTCAATCCGCGCTCTCGCTTCACGCCAGTCCAAATTCTTGCAGGTCCCGGGATACAGCGGACCATCTGGTCCGTGCGGGGCCGTTGGTGCCGCCGCAATTTCTGCCTGTATTTCCGTACGCGTACAAAAACAGGGATAGGTCAAACCCCCTTCTTCCAACACATGAAGGAACTCATCATAAACGGGCAGCCGTTCGGATTGCCGCATGACCGGCCCATCCCATTCCAGACCAAGCCATTGCAGATCTTCGATCATGCCCTGTTCAAATTCCGGGCGGCACCGGGTCAGATCAATATCTTCGATCCGCAACAGAAATCGGCCGCCATGGCGACGGGCCTGATCATGGGCAAACAGCGCTGCATAGGCAGATCCCAGATGCAGCAATCCCGTCGGACTGGGGGCAAACCGTGTCACGACCGGACCCGCGATCCCGGACAATGGATCCAATCCCCCTTCCTCGCCATTTTCGGACCTGATACCGGAACCCTTGTCGGACATGATCTTGGCCTTAGCCGTTGGAAATGTGTAAAGCTGATCCCTCATTCTGCCGAGGGACGAAACCGTTGATCACCCAAGAAAGCCTGAAACTGGATATTGATACAATAGCCGCCCGGGACTCCCAGGTGGCGCAGGCCCTGGCAGAGGTCGGGTATCCAGCCCCCAGAATCGCACCCGGTGGCTTTCCCGCCCTGATGTCGATCATCGTGAACCAGCAAATATCCAAAACCGCCGCTGCCGCGATTCTGGGCCGTCTCAACACCCTGATGCCGGAACCGACAGCGGAAAACTATCTTGCATTGGACATAGAGGCCGTGGGAAAGGCAGGTCTTTCGCGCCCCAAGATCCGTTACATGCAGGGGATTGCTGAGGCAATTGTAGGGGGCGAGGTCGACCCGGATCGGTTTCCGGATATGACAGACGCCGATGTTGTCAGCGCTCTTGTCGCATTAAAGGGGATCGGGTTTTGGAGCGCTGAGGTCTACTGCATGTTCTCGCTGGGCAGACGAGACATGTTTCCGGGCGAGGACGTCGCCCTGCAGGAAGCGATGCGACGCCTTAAAGGAATGGAGGAACGACCCAGCGCAAAACAGGCCCGCACCCTAGCAGAAGACTGGTCACCCTGCCGCACCGCCATGTCGATCTTTCTATGGCACTACTATCATGGCATACCGGTGTGAGCGTTAACTCAATACCGGCAGGAGCAATCCATGAGCGATGAGACAGGTCTTACCGGCCCAGAACAGGCACCGACGAGCGGTGACCCGCCGAAATCCCTGGTAATCCTGCTTCACGGATTGGGGGCCGATGGCAATGACCTGATCGGGCTTGCGCCCTATATCGCGCAGGTTCTGCCCGATGCCCATATCATCTCGCCAGACGCGCCCTACCCCTGCGATATGGCACCCTATGGGCGGCAGTGGTTCTCCCTGCTGGATCGCGATCCGATGGCGATGGAACGGGGTGTGGAGCAAGCCGCCCCGATCCTGCAGAAATTCATCGAGACCCAAATGAACCGGTTCGCCCTGTCCGCCAGTCAGGTCGCGCTTGTCGGGTTCAGTCAAGGGACGATGATGAGCCTTTATATCGCCCCCAGACAGGTCGCCGCCTTCAGGGCCGTTATCGGGTTTTCCGGTCGCTTGGTGAAGGGGCACGCTCTTCCGGAAGAGGCGAAATCAAAACCGCCAATTCTGTTGATCCATGGCGATTCAGATGATGTCGTCCCGGTTGAAGAAACGATTACTGCGGGCGACCAACTGGAGCAAAACGGGTTTTCGGTTGAGACCCTGATCTGCCCGGGCGTGCCCCATTCCATCGACCAGAACGGCTTGAACCGATCACTGCAGTTCCTGGCGCAACATCTGGGTTAGGGAATCAGGACTGGATTTCACGCCCGATGGCATGGCCCAGCATGATGTATATCTTGCCCACATCCGCCGTCATGAAGGTTGATTGCAGCAGATGTTCGGGATCGCAGGCCTGGGCCTCATCCAACAGGCGTTCGAACTGCTCAAGATAGCGGGTGACATAGCCCCGCGTCTCCGCATCGTTTTTCACCTTCTCCGCAATCTTGCGCAGCATGGTTGTCTGTTTTGTACGCAGGAGAGTGCGGGTAAAAACCGAACGGTCCCCGTTCACATAGCGTTTCCAGTCTGACTCAGGCACCTCACCCTGAATAAGGCGGGTCAGATCGATCGCCGTAGAGTTCAAATCCTCAATAATAAACCGAGCCGATTTCAGGAACAGATTACGCTTCAGGCCAAATTCCTGATTGCGCACGTCTTCAGCGTGTTTAACAGCTTTACCCGACGCTTCCAGAAGTTTCTCGACCTGGGTCTCAAAAGTGGACCCGATTGTCTTTGTCCCTGACTCCGCTGATTGCACGGCTGCAGTCAGGCGGGTGGCGCTATCAACCACATCAACACTCAAGGAACCAAGGGCATTCCTTGTGCGGTCCGTTACCTCGTCCAGTGTTTTGGTACGCGCTGCCAGTGCTTCAGAAACGCGCTCAATCTGCTGATTGGCCAGGTCCCCGGCGGCGGCAATATCGCCGGTCTGGCTGCGCATCAATGTCACCAGCCCTTCGATCCGCTCCGAAACCCGTTCGGATGTATCAACCACCCCTGACTTCTGTTCGTCCAGGGCACTGCCCAGCAGACGTGTTGCCTGTGCGGCGACCTCTGCGGCATGGCCCATTTCACTTGCCTGCAGTTTTAGCGCTTCGCGATGATCGTTGATCTGCATCCCGGCCTTCATTGAGGAAGATGTCAGTTTCTCCGTCTCTGCATCCATTGAGGCAATCAACTCAGAAAACAGCTCAAGAGATTTTTCAATCGTTTCCTGGAATCCGCCCGACCCACTTTGCAGGCTCTCACCGGCTTCGGCGATCCGCGTACGAACCTGTTCAGCCGCGTCCGACAAGGCCGCGATTTGAGCGGTCAGCATTTCAACTGTGGCACGGGTTCGCTCTTCGGCAGAAAGGCTGGCCTCTGACACAGACGCGCTCTGTTCTTTCAGGTTTGTTTCAATCCTCTGGGCATTGTCATGCAAGGACGAGGCAAGGCTCTGCAAGGCTGTCGCATCATCCCGCAGGGCTTCCCGCACTTTCAGAACATCCACGGCAACCTTCTCTGACACCTGATTGAGGTCCGCGGTGTGCAGGCGGATTGTGTCGCGGATCTCACGGATTTGGGTGGAGGCATGATCAGAGGCGGAGCGCAAATCCTGGCTCTGCTGTTGCAGCATCTCGCCAATGCCCCGCGACTGCCCCTCAACCCAGTCAGCTGATTCCCGCAATTCGCGGCTTTGCTGACGCAACATTTCTGCCATACCCCGTGTCTGGGCGATGGCCGGATCAAAGGTCTCGGACAGATCCTCGGACCCGGATTTTAGGGCAACACGAATTTCGCCAGTGCGGTCCCGCAGCATGGTCTCAATTTCCTGTGCCTGTTTGGCTGTCAGCTCGGACGCGGTTGTCAGTTCAACGGCCTGATTGCGCATGGCCGATCGCATCGCCTCTGCCCGGGCCGCTGCCAAATCGGTTGCCTTGCCAATGTCATCGGCCTGTTGGCCCAGCGCCTCACCCAGCGCCGTGATCTTTGTCGCAGCCTCTTCGGAAATCCGCACCAGTTGGCGATTCTGTCCATCGACCGCATTCCGGATCAAGCCGGTCTGGGTGGCAACATGGGTCGCCATATCCCCAAGCTCCGCAGACTGACGGGATACCCCTTCGCAGATGCTGGCTGTCTCGGATGCCGTCTTATCCGCCGCATTAACCAGGTCGCGGGTCTGTTGCTTCAGCGCCAGTGTTATTTCCTGAACCTGGTCGGCGCTGCGTGCAATCGAGGCCTCCAGGGTTTCGGTTGAGTTTTGAATACCCTCCGTCAGAGTACCGGCAAATTCCGCTGCATTGGTATCGATCTTCTCACCGAGGGCCGTCAGCTTCTGTCTGGCATCCTCAACCTGCTCTTCATGCTGGTTGCGCAGGGTTTCGATCAGTGTGCCGAGCGTCGTGCCAATAACACCAACCTGTTCATCCAGGCCTTCAACAATGGCCGATACCGCCCGCTCTGTGCGTTGGGAGAAGGCGGCAAGCGCCCCTTTATGGCGATCCATATTCTGATCAAACTGAACCGACGCTGTTTCCGCATGATCCTGCATGGCCTTAACCAGCTCGCTTACCTGTGTGCCGGTCCGTGCGGTCACCGCATCAAGGCGTTCCGCGCTTTCGCCAACCGCATCGCTGACCTTCTCACCTGCTGACAACAGGCCGGTTTCAAGCCCTTGCACCAGATCCTGGACGCGCCGGTCAGTTCGCTCTGCAAAAGCATCGAAACTCTCGGACTGGCGATCCATGGTTTCACTGAACCTGTTGGTCGTATCGACAATGTAGTCGCGCAACCGGTCTGCCAGTTCGGAAACCTTGGCAGCCGATACCTCACCTGCATCGCGCAGATCTGCACTGCTGGTTTCCAGCAGGGCGGCGATGGATTGCGCCCGACCGGCCGCACTTTCAGCGGCATGATCCAGATCGTCGCGGAATTGTTCCAGGCGTCGGCCAATCTCATCCGCCTTGTCCATTGCGCCATCGGTCGATGTGATCAGGATACCCGCCTGCTCGCGCAACGTTACGGACACTTTCTCTGATTGACCAACCGCATGATCCGCTGCCTTTTCCAGATCCTGGGCCTGACGTTCAACGGATGATGTGATGGACCGTTGCTGGGCTTCCAGCCGGTCTACCAGCCGGGTCAATTTATCGGTCTGCTCACCCAGGACAGAACGCAACTCACCGCCCCGTTCCCCCGCCTCACCGGCGCGCTCGCTCAACACGTCCAGCTCAGTCCGCAGCGCATCGGTGATCTTTGTAATACCGTCGACCGTCGTATTGCCGGCAGAGATCAGCATATCGGCCTGCCCTTTCAGACGGTCGGCTATCATCTCCATACGCTGGTCGGCATCCTCAATCGGATAGGTCAGCAGGGCCAGATGCTGCCGCAGAAGGTCGGTATGATGGCGCACTTCCTGACTGCGTCGGATGTATATTGCCGCCAGCCAGAAGGCCGCCACCGGCATCGCGGCGCCTGCGAACATTGCCGCCAGTTCATGGGGCAGCATCTGATAGATCAGATCCCATCCCAGCATGCTTTCGATATACCACAGGCACAGGACGATCCAGAGCGCAGAAAGTCCCGTGACAACAAGCGTGATGATACGCGACGACCGACGGGCCTTCAGGGCCTCGGCCTGCACCTGCTCTGGACTTGGCGCCAGGGGGCGTGGCTCTGGCTTGGGGAATTTTGTGATCTCAGCTGACATGGGTGAATCGTAGTCTGATTGGAATCAAATGCAAAGAGGCTGAAGTAAAACCTTCTAATGCCACAGTTCTAGACAATGCGCGGCTTTTCACCCTCGTGCAGAGCGGCGAATCGGGAAAACACTGTACTCGCGCGCGCAACCGCCGCATGTCCGAAGCAGGTGAATTCAAAGAGCAAAAACATGACGAAGAAACGCGACTTTCCCAACCTGGTTATCCTCGACCACCCGCTGATCCAGCACAAGCTGGCCTGGATGCGAAAACGGGATACGCCAACAGCGATGTTCCGTGGGTTGTTGAAAGAAATATCGATCCTGATTGGCTATGAAATCACACGCGAGGTGCCCCTGCGCGCGGAACGGGTCGAAACCCCGCTGGCCGAAACCACTGTACATGTACTGGCCGGTCGCAAACCGGTTTTACTCTCGGTTTTGCGGGCGGGTCTGGGCATGGCAGAAGGCCTGAGGGAATTGATGCCATCCGCCCGGGAAGGCCATATCGGCCTCTATCGCGACCCGGAAACAAAACAGCCGGTTGAATATTATGTGAAAATGCCGGAACCCGGCGGGCGGCTGTTTATTGTCTGCGACCCGATGCTGGCGACCGGAAATTCCGCCGCCCATGCCGTTGATGTTCTGAAGGCCAATGGGGTCGAGGGCCAGAATATCCGTTTTATGGCTCTGCTCGCCTGCCCGGAAGGGGCGAGCGTCATGCTGGAACGACACCCCGATGTGAAGATCTACGCAGCCTCCCTGGACGACCACCTGAACGAAAATGCCTATGTGGTTCCGGGTCTGGGTGATGCAGGCGATCGCCTATTCGGGACAAGATAGGGGCAACGATCATTCCAGCCAGGGCAGGGATTTTCCGAACTGCATTAATTGACCATTGGGAAACCCCACAGCCTCTGGTTCCAATAAAAGGGTCAAAATGGCCTTTGCCGCTTCATCCGGGCTTTGCGCGTTGGACATGTCGTCGAACCATGGCCGCGAGGCGCCGGTATCAACCAAACCGGGACAAACAGCGTTTATAACAATACCAGAACCAGGTCGCGTCTCGGCAATTTGACGTGCAGCAATCCTGGCACTGGCAACCTGAGCGATCTTGGACGGGATATTGATCCATTCAGGCCAACCATTCTCCACCGCCGTGCCGGCAACCACCTGTTCACTATAATAATCCATCGCCTTTTCGATATCGTCGAGATCAAGGCGATCTGTATCAAACAAAGGGTGCAATGACGGGGTTAGATTGGTTAACCGCCCAAAGGAACTCGCAACCATGGCATAAGAGGCACCTGCGCGAAGGACGGGCAACAAAGCACCATACAGGTTCCGCGCACCATGATTATTCGTGTTAATGAAATGCGTCACCTGATCCGCCAACGGGATGTCCCGGGACATCCTTGCCGCCGCATTTGAAACAACAATATCAATCCCGCCATGCCGTTCTTTGATCATATCGACTAGGGCAGAAATCGAGTATCTGTCGGTCACATCCAGTGGCCAGAATGCGACCTCAGCACCAGCACCGCCTGCCAGCCTTTCTGTAGAAAGGCGCCCTTCTCTCTCACGCCGTGCCGTAAGATAAACCACGTCCCCCGGCTCCAGCCGGGCCGCCAACCCGGCTGTAATCGCAAACCCCAACCCCTGGTTGGCGCCGGTTACCAACGCGGCTCTTGTCATGTCAGCCTCCCTGCATTGATGGTCGGTTCTACTCACTCGGTCACTCGGCATCGTCTCTATTGCGAAGGCGGATTGAACCGCACGATGATCCGGCCTTCGGAGCCCAGCTGGTCTGATGCAACCTCTTCAATCAGGACAGATCGCGCTTTCATCTCCCCCAGCGATGACGATAACGCATTTAGCACCATAGAGGACGGGTCATCTGACACCGGTTGGTCCAAGAAACTCAGCCGATAGGTTTTCATTGGATCCAGAACCAGGGAAGACGCCGTCTTCACGTCAAAAAAATTGGCTTCGTTTATATAGGCCAGCGCCTCATTGCGAATGGGAATAAGGCTGCCGACCCTGGGGTCGGAGGTAATTTTTTCATAAGCCTCAACATTCGGCCAGGTCAGTAAAGTCATGGCTTGAGGCTGCACGTTTTCCAGGGTTCCCGATATCACGCGAAAGCTGGCAACGAACTGACCGCCATACTCCAGAACAATCGGCATCACCGCCGGAAAATACTCTTGAAAAAGCTGGCTTTCCTTACCTTCCACAATGGAGGTAAAGGCGATTTCAATTGCTTGGTCGGGTGTGAAAGACAATTTGGCTTCAGGCGGGTCAGATGCCCAGGCCGGTGCTGAAATATTCAGCGCAAACAATGCAAAAATGAAACATATTTTTTTCATTACGACTCCTCTAGTTATGAAAAACCTCACTATCACCGCGAATTAATTTCGAACAGACTGCGTTTTCTGGACTTGTTGTTCCAAATCTGGAACAGTTCGGTATGACTGACTACGACGATCTTGCGCTCTTCCTTGATGTTGCCAAGGAACGCAGCCTGCGCGCCGCATCACGGCGTTTACGGATCCCGATCAGTACGGTCAGTCGGCGTCTTGCAGCATTGGAACAATCACTCGGCACGCAATTGCTGGTCCGTACAAACCGGGTTTTCACTCTGACCGATGACGGGCGGGATCTCGTAGCGCGATGTGTCCGACCCTTTGAGGATGTCGCACACGCTGTTGAGCGTATTCAGGGACGGCAAGAGCGCCTTACAGGGGAATTGCGGATTACCGCACCGGTTCAGGCCCTGCGCGACACAATCGGTTCCTGGTTGATCGATTTTGCAGAAATGCATCCTGATCTGTCTTTGCGCATCACGCCGACCGATAATTGGGTCGACCTGATAGCAGAAGGGTACGACCTCGCATTCCGGGTCGGGCCGCTCCAGGACAGTGCCGATATCTCTCGGAAACTTTGGGACATTCCGTTTGACCTGGTTGCTTCAAAGAACTTTCTGGACCAGCACCAAGACGCAAAGGTGCTGAACGCACCGGATCAGGTCCTGGCCCTGCCAACCCTTGTGGCAGATCCCGTCAAGCGCTGGCGCTTTGTAAGAGATGACGGTACAGAGACCGCTGTTTCACCCAATCCAAGATTTCGCATCTCAGACATCTTTCTTTGTATGAAAGCCGCCAATATCGGCATGGGCATCGCGTATGCACCGGCGCAAATGATCCCGCAATTCCCGAATCTCGTGCCACTGCAAATAAATGGATGGCGCACCCTTCCAAGGGAAATGTACGCCATCATACCCTATGGACGTCATCGTTCCGCAAAGATACGGGCGGTTACCGACTATGTCCGGGACCGGCAAAACGCACAAATGACGAATAATGATAAGGCGGGAATAAATTGAAGCGGTCAAAATCTGGTCATACTGCTATGTTACCTCCATATCTCTATGATCTGAAATTCACTTGGGAGGTATTTTCATGACACATATTTCAAGGCGCAGCGTGATCAAAGGGGCCGCAGCAGGCTTGCCCCTGGCAGCTGTTCTGGCCGATCCTGGTCTCGCACGGGCCGCTGCTGCGGGGCTCCAGGATGTCACGCTGAAGACCGCCGGGGGTCAAACCGTTTCGGCCTCCCTGGCCTTGCCCGCGGTAACACCGGCACCAACCGTAATCCTGATCCATGAATGGTGGGGCCTGAACGACCAGATCAAGGCCGTTGCCGCCGATATGGCAAAGTCGGGATATGTTGCGCTTGCCGTCGACCTGATGAAGGGCGAGGTCGCCACAACACCGGACGGGGCTCGCGCGCTGATCGGCAAGGTGCAGGGTGAAGAGGCCACCGATACGCTGACAAGTTGGGCCAACTGGCTGAACGGGCATGAGGCGAGCAACGGTAAACTTGGCACATTGGGTTGGTGTTTCGGCGGGGGATGGTCGCTGAATGCAAGTATTGCCATGCCGGTCGATGCAACTGTCATCTATTACGGAAGAGTGACCCGTACAGCTGACGATCTGAAGAAATTGAAAGGGCCCGTTCTGGGTCATTTCGGCACCCAGGATGCCTTTATCAACAAGGAAATGGTCGACGGGTTTGAGGCCGAGATGAAGAAGGCTGGCAAACCGTTCGAGAATCACTGGTACGATGCCAATCATGCATTCGCTAATCCGACCAGCGCGCGCTATGACGAACCGGATGCTGAACTGTCCTGGGAGCGCACAAATGCATTCCTCAAGGAACATCTTGGGTGATCAGGTGATACGGATTGTAACGGGTTATGGCGGATCTGATGACATATCTGAGGATTAAATGACCCGTTACTTTCTGTTGATCTGCGGTTTGGCCGGGGCTGTCCTGTTCTCTCAGGTTCCAGCCTTTCACCAACAATATATTCAGCGCTTGGGCGGCCATATCGCAGAAATTGATGCCCAGGTCACCGCCCTGGATGAAAGAGCCGCGCGGGTCGACAAGGATCGCTTTACCTATATCCGCGACTTCATGGCAAACCCGGACGCATCGGTCCGGTCAGAGGGGGAATATCTGGCCGAGTTACTGTCCCGGCAAGTTGCCCTGAAGCAATCCCGGGATCGTCTGACCAGCATGTCCTGGATATATGTCGGGGCGGCCATGGCCTATGAAGGCGACCCGGATATTCTGAAAGGAACATTCGACGATTTTCAGCCAGGCGTTTCCTTCACCCTGCACGGGATCGGCTATGTCGTGGCCGGTTTCCTGACATTTTACTTTCTGGTGATCGGGCTGATGGCGCTCTTCACCTGGCGCAAGGTCCCCGCTGACCCCTATCCGAACCGGGTCTGATTATTCCGGTCGCGCGGCTGAGGAATGATCCGTCGGCGATGGTGTCATCGTCATCACGGAAACGCCGGTTTCTGATCGGAATTTGTGCCAGCACCCGCGCGGTACAATCGTCATCATCCCTGCTTTCATGTCCAGAACCGTTTCAGCACCATCAAGGTCAAGGATCGTCAGAACACAGGCGCCATCCAGAACCTGCACCAATTCATCCCCGTTCCGATGGCGTTCCCAGGCACTTTCGCCTTCAAAAGACCCGGCATAGACACCCCCATCTTCCGTTTCAGCCAGAGTTGCGAAGACATTTTCAAACGCATTTTCATCCATATCAGCAGTCCGCCCCCGCAAATAGGTGAGCGTTGAAAGCGTCTGCTTGATATCGACGGCCTTGGGTCTGGATTTCAGGTCAATGCTGGTCATCTTGTCATCCTCTCGGTTCATCCTCTCGGTCTTTCATCTCCAAATTTTACAGCTGAAAGAATTTCGGGGACAAACGGCAATTTCTCATCCTTCGGATAAGCACTGCTGATCCGGGAAAACCTGATGAAATGTCGAGACTTTGTTACCGGCTTGCGGCGCCCTTCAGAACGGGCGCAGTTTTGGAGCGCTTTGGCACCTTGCCCTCTTCGTCAAAGAGGTCAGCCAGCTGATCCATCATGGTGCCGCCCAGTTGTTCGGCATCCACGATCGTCACGGCGCGGCGATAGTACCGGGTGACATCATGGCCAATCCCGATGGCAACCAGCTCAATCGGTGATTTGGTCTCGATGTACTGGATGACGTCGCGCAAATGCCGCTCAAGATAGTTGCCGGAATTGACGGAAAGTGTGCTGTCGTCAACCGGCGCACCGTCCGAGATCACCATCAGAACCCGACGTTCTTCAGTCCGGCCCAACAGGCGCTGATGCGCCCACATCAGGGCTTCCCCGTCGATATTCTCTTTCAACAACCCTTCACGCAGCATAAGGCCAAGATTCTTGCGACCCCGACGATAGGGCAGATCCGCGCCCTTATAGACGATATGGCGCAAATCATTGAGACGTCCGGGGTTGGATGGTTTGCCATCGGCGATCCAGGCCTCCCTCGACTGACCACCCTTCCAGGCCCGCGTGGTAAAGCCCAGGATCTCAACCTTGACCGAGCAGCGTTCCAGGGTACGGGCCAGGATATCGGCACTCATCGCAGCAATAGAGATTGGCCGACCGCGCATCGACCCGGAATTATCAATCAGCAGGGTCACAACCGTATCGCGGAAATCGATATCGGTTTCCTGTTTGAAGCTGAGCGGATGGGTCGGGTTGGTGACAACACGGCCAAGACGACCGGTATCCAGCAGACCTTCTTCCAGATCAAACACCCAGGACCGTTGCTGGCGCGCCATCAATCGGCGCTGCAACCGGTTGGCCAACTTGCCAATGATACCCTGTAGATGGGTTAACTGCTGATCCAGCATCTGACGCAGACGGGTCAACTCTTCCGGATCGCAGAGGTCTTCGGCAAGGACAACTTCGTCAAACCCGGTGGTGAAGGCGGAATAGAAGTCTTCCTTCGGCGTGTTCGACAGATCATGTTCCGGACGCCAGCGCTTGCCCATATCGCCCGGCTCCTCACTGCCGTCGGCGGGCATCATTTCGCCGTCCATATCCTCGTCCATGGCGTCCGACATATCGTCGCCATCACCATCGCTTTCGGATACGTCCGACATGGACTGCGACATGCTGGAATCATCCGCACTGCCTTCGCCATCATCCTCACCCCGGACCTGATCGTCTTCCATGGTCTCGGACTCGTCACCCATATCCTCACCGCCCTCGGCGGAATCGGTGGCGTCGAGTTCAATATCCATCATCTCGATCAGTTCGCGCACCTTTGCGCCGTAAGATTCCTGATCGCTGACAACACCCTTCAACTCATCAAGCAGGGAATCGATCTGGGGTTTGAGATGGGGTTCCCACATCTCAAAGACACGCTGGGCAGAAGGCGGTGGCTCGTCCCCGGTCAGGTGCTGTCGGGCCATAAGGCGGACAACTTCCGGCATTGTCGCTTCGGTCTTGTCATCGATGCGATGAAAGCCCTGACGCTGATAGCTTTCTTCCAGCGCGGCGGCCAGGTTTTTCCGGGCCCCGGCCATGTGGCGGGCGCCAAGCGCCTCAACCCGCGCCTCTTCAAGCGCGTTATACAGCATCGGGGCGACCTCACCACCGGGGCGGTTCTGGGCATGAAGACCGGCATCGTGATGACGCAGATTAAGGGCGAGCTTGTCTGCCTCCCCGCGACACCGGGCGACATCCTCGTCGCTCAGATTACGAGACGGGGCGGGCAGTCTTGCGCGTTCACCGGCCATCATCGCCCCATCAGAACCATAGACGACATCCAGCTCGCCCTGATCCGCGATGGCGCGGAAGGCACAGGCGTTCACACGCTTGAATTCCTCTAGAATGTCATTCTGATCGGCCATGCCGTCTATCCACTCTTCGTCCTGAACGCTGTTGATCAGGCGACCTGCGCCTGCGCAACCGTGTCCGGCAGATCCTGACCAAAGCACCGCTGATAGTATTCAGCGACAATGGCGCGCTCTGTCTCGTCACATTTGTTCAGGAAGCTGACACGGAACGCATAGCCGACATCTCCAAAGATCTCGGCATTTTCGGCCCAGGTGATGACCGTACGCGGGCTCATCACGGTGGAGATATCCCCGCTGACGAAACCGGTCCGGGTCATATCGGCCAGTTGAACCATGGCATTTACCGTGTCGCGACCCTCGCTGCTGTCATAGGATTTCACCTTGGCAATGATGATCTCAACCTCTTCATCATGGGGAAGATAGTTCAGCGTCGTGACAACAGACCAGCGGTCCATCTGACCCTGGTTGATCTGTTGTGTCCCGTGATAGAGGCCTGTCGTGTCGCCCAGACCGACGGTGTTGGCGGTGGCGAAAAGACGGAAATGATTATGCGGACGGATAACCTTGCTCTGATCCAGCAGGGTCAGTTTCCCTTCGCGTTCCAGAATACGCTGGATCACGAACATCACGTCCGGACGACCGGCATCATATTCGTCAAAGCAAAGCGCAACCGGGTTTTGCAACGCCCAGGGCAAAATGCCTTCACGGAACTCGGTCACCTGCTGACCATCGCGCAGAACGATCGCATCCTTACCGACCAGATCGATACGGCTGATATGGCTGTCCAGGTTCACACGCACACAGGGCCAGTTGAGGCGGGCTGCAACCTGTTCGATATGGGTCGATTTCCCGGTACCGTGATAGCCCTGGATCATGACCCGGCGGTTATAGGCAAAACCCGCCATGATCGCGAGGGTCGTGTCCCGGTCAAAAAGATAGTCCGGATCAAAATCCGGCACATGTTCAGAGCGCTCGGAAAAGGCCGGTACGGTCATGTCGATATCCAGACCGAAGACGTCGCGGACCGAAACCTCTGTATCGGGTGCATCCAGATGGTGGGTCTCGTTTGCATGCGTTGTTTTTGCAGTCATAAGCTGTCTTCCTGATTTCTTACGGTCTGTTCTCTATCTGGCACTTCTCAACCCCCGGATCCGCTCTTCTCAGAAGCCTGAACCGAAGGACATAAACGCTATTTTAGGATGGGTTAAACGGCGATCTTTTTCAGGGCTGTATACGCCTCATTGATCTCTTTCAGCCGCTCTTCCGCGTCCTTGTCACCCCCATTCACATCCGGATGCAGGCGCTTAGCCAATTCCTTATAGCGCGCTTTAAGGGCGGTCAAGGTAACCGGCGTTTTGAGCTGCAACAGACGGATATAATAGAGCTCGCTTCCCTTGGGCGCCGCCTTGCCCTGTTTGGTCCCTGAACCCTGTTTCGCAGAGCGTCGAGCCGCCTCTTCAAACGCCCCAAATGGGTCGTCGAAAGTGGCGTCGGTATGGAGTGTCCGGATCATGCCAAGCGGCCATGTCGGTCGGCCCCAGACAACGTCATCACGAATGGCCGCATCCACCTGATCAACGCTCATGCCCTCACAAAAATTCCAGGCCGCGTTGTATTCCCGCACATGGGAAAGGCAGAACCAGTAGTAGTCCCGTAGGTTTTCACGGCTGCGCGGGGCCCTGTGCAGGCCGATTTCATTGCAATCAGGGTGGTCACAATACTGCACGCCCGACTGGTTTTCGGGTTCAGCATCGGATGTACCGATGTCAGGGCTACGGCGTGCATATTCGCTCATGGCAAAAATATGGCCCGGAGGGGAGACGCGGACAAGGGCCGCCGCGAGGCTTTCTTGACGCGGCCCTTCCTGATTTGACCAAACCCGTTTCGAACAGCGCCATCCGTGCCGCCCCGTCTATCCTGTTTTTCGTCAGAGAATAAAATCCAAAGGCAGGATCACCTCTTGACGGGTCAGATGCAAACGACGATCTCTTGAACAGGAAACACCACATCAAAGGGTAACGCCATGGCAACCGAGGACACCATCCGGGAGAAACTGACCGCCGCCTACGCGCCAATACGGCTGGAGATTGAGAACGAGTCCCATAAGCATAGCGGTCATCATGGCTCACCCGGCACCGGTGACAGCCATTTCAATGTTCTGATCATCGCCCAGGCCTTTGAGGGCAAAGGTAGGCTCGACCGCCAGCGCCAGATCTATGCAACCCTGGCCGACGAAATGGCAGGCCCCATCCACGCCCTCGCCATGACCGTCCTCACCCCGGACGAAGCCACAAAACGCGGTTTGGGGTAACTACTTCTTTGGTTCGTTCTTAGTGTCTCCAAAACCTGGTTTTGGAACTCTTTCAATAACAGTTGTTGCGGGTCGCCTCTTTGCTTCATCAACCGTTATAAATCTGCCTGATGAAGCATCTCGTCCTCTATCAACGGTTTTTCGTGCCATGATTTTTTGCCCTCTCTTGATCTAGCCACTTACACTTTTTGCGGGCTGAAATTGTTCCAGTAGTCGACTGCTGTCCCGACCGGACAAATATGGTCCGGGTGGGGGTAACTCAGACATAGAAGCTACTGGAACTGCGGCGAATTTCTCTCCGGTTGATATTTCTGCTATTCGTCCGCCATTTACGCCAAACCATGCAGCGATATCGTGCTGTCGATCTCCGCGCAGGATCATTCCCTTCACGGTGGCCGCATCAACTTCCGTCAGTGAAATTCCACTATTGGCTGCTTTTGCCACTTTCACACCCCATATGTTGCGTCTACTGCATCTGTAGACACAATATGTTATGCAATTTAAACGAGTCAATATTAAATTTTTGACTCTTTTAAATTGATTTTTACTGGGGAGGGCCGGACAATCAGTTCTGCTCAAAACCGGTATAAAAATCCGGGAATTGGCGGGCGACGATGGGGCCATCTTCGCGGTAGGCGTGGCAGGAATTCAGCAATGCGGGGCGTTTTCCGGGGCGTGGGGTAACGGCGGTTTTCTGCTTTCCGGTCTGGGACCGGGATGAATAGGCCGTTTGATACGCCACTGTCGCCATTGAGATCAGCAATTCGACCAGATGAGTGCATCCATGGATGCCGCCAAGCCGCTCTCTTACCGTCCGCCGCCAGCCAGGGCCGATCCGCGCCCCAACCATCTTCTGGAAATTCGGGGTGATCGCCGGACAGATGGCATAGGGACTGCCATCGGTTACCGCCTCAATGGCCTTGATCTCAAAACTGTCATCAATCGTCAGGCGCAAGGACATGTCATGGATCGGATCATCCGGGCCAATTGTACCGCGATAGGCGTTTTCAAACGCATAGGTTTTCACATCGCGGATATGGCCCTCGATGTCCCACAAGCCATCATCACGGATAAAACCGTCCATCTGATAGGTGCGGCGGTGCAAATGCTTACGGCCATCAGGCGGGGAAAGCGGCATTCAAAGGTCCTTCATTCAGTCTTGAATTGCGCCCTGTTCTATAGGCCTGTCAGACCAAGGGCAAATATATGCCCCTAGTCTGAGACACTGATCCCGGCGGATTCTTTCTCATCATCGGGTGTTTCAACCAACCGCGTGATCTTCAGCGATGTAATCTGATTGCGTTGCCGTCGCAGGATTTCGAAACGGGTTGAGTGAAAGATAAAGGTCTGGCCCGGATCGGGGATCATACGCGCTTCATGTAAAACCAACCCGGCAACGGTTGACGCATCATCATCCGGCAAATCCCACGAGAGGTCCCGGTTGAGATCGCGAAGAGTCACAGTCCCGTCGACGATAAAGGATCCGTCCGCTTGCGGGCGAACACCGGCAACAGAAACATCCGTCTCATCATCAATATCGCCGACAATCTCCTCAATAATATCTTCAAGGGTCACAATCCCGAGGAAACTTCCATACTCATCAACCACCAGTGCGAAATGCTCGCGGCGCAGTTTGAAGGCTTCCAGCTGGTCCAGAAGCGAGGTTGAATCCGGTATGAACCAGGGGTCCGACGCGATACTCGCCAGGTCGAGGGAGTCCGCAACCCCGTCATTCGCCCGAATTTCCCGCAACAGCGCCTTGGCATGCAGGACACCGACAATATTATCCGTGTCTTCCTTATAAAGCGGCAGGCGCGTATAGGGGCTTTCCAGGATCGCGTCGACATTCTCGTCAATCGGGCGGTCGATATCCAGCATCACGACATTGCGTCTGTGGGTCATGATTTCCCCCACAATCACATCATCCAGTTCAAGGATGGACCGCAGCATGACCCGTTCCTGCTGAACGTCCGGATCTTCGCCGTCATGCAGCTCAATTGCGCCGCGCAGCTCTTCTTCCGCCTCTTCTGCAGAGACTTCATGGCGGATCTGCACACCGAACAGTTTCAAGGTGTTAATCACAATCCACTGCACCGTCAGCACGATGGGCGCAAAGATCTTGATCACCAGCTTTATAACCGGCGACACTTTCAAGGCGACCTGATCCGCATGGCCGAGCGCATAGGTTTTCGGCAGAACCTCAGAGAAAATCAGAACCATCAGGGTCATGACCAGTGTTGCATAGACAACACCGGATTCACCGAACAGTTTCAGGAAGAAACTGGTCGCCAGGGCGGAAGCCAGGATGTTGACGAGGTTGTTGCCGAGCAGGATGGCGCCAATCAAACGGTCTTTTTGTTCCAGCATGGCAAGGACAAGCTCGGCCCGCTTGCTGCCATTGCGCGCGGCTGTATGCATGCGCACCCGACTGGCCGCTGTCAGCGCCGTTTCAGAGCCCGAGAAGAACCCGGACATAATCAGCAAAAGGAAAATAGCCCCCAGAAGAAGGGCCGTTTCACCCCATTCACCCATTGGGGCACTCCAGACTAGTGTTCAGCATCAGGCTGCGATTGCTTTCGTTAAGAGTTTGCGCAGGTCATCGACCGCAACATCCTGGGTTATAAAGGTATCCCCAAGCCCGCGCGCAAGAATAAACGTCAATTTACCATCAGCGACTTTCTTGTCCTTGCTCATTCGCGCGATCAGATCGTTGACATCCCAGTCGATATCGCCGATTTCCGCGACCCGCGTCCAAAGCCCTACATCCTGCATATGGGTCAATAACCGCCGGGCATCCTGCCCCGTACACAGGCCCATCTGCACAGAAAGATCAAAGGCCATCACCATCCCGATACCGACCGCCTCGCCATGCAGCAAAGCATCGGTATAGCCAATACGGGATTCCAGGGCATGCCCGAATGTATGGCCAAGATTGAGGAGGGCACGGACACCACCTTCCCGTTCATCCTGGGCGACGATTTCCGCCTTTGCCCGACAGGAGCGCGCGACCGCCTCTGCCCGCGCATCAAGGTCCCCGGACAGGACGGCAGCACCGTTTACTTCCAGCCATTCAAAGAATTCACGATCACCCAAAGCACCGTATTTGACGATCTCGGCATATCCGGCCTTCAATTCCCGCGGCGGCAATGTATCCAGCACCGCTGTATCGGCCAGAACCATCACCGGCTGATAAAACGCCCCGACCAGGTTCTTACCCGCCGGCACATTGATCGCCGTCTTGCCGCCAACCGAGCTGTCAACCTGGGCCAAAAGACTGGTTGGTATCTGAACGAACGGGATACCCCGCAACAGGATTGCAGCGGCAAACCCGGCCAGATCACCAATGACACCCCCACCCAGCGCGATCAGGGTTGTCTTGCGCTCCACCCCGTGATCAAGCAGGCGGGCAATCAACCAGTTCAACTTGTCAAAACTCTTGGTGCTTTCACCAGCGGGCAGAACGATGCTGCTGTGGTCAATACCGGCCGCATCCAGCCTTTGTTTCAGGGTCATCAGGTGCAGGCCAGCAACATTCTCGTCCGTGACAATAATCGCACGATGCAGGCCCAGGACAGGCTTGATCAGCGCACCGGCATTTTCGAGGATACCGGGCCCAATGGCGATGTCATAGCCACGGGCATCCAGTTCGACGCGAACAGACTGAAGAACCGGATCGGTTTCACTGTGCATCATGTTCAACCGTCTTCCCCTGTATCTTCCAGACCATCTTCAGGCTCGGCCAGAAACCCGGAAACCGCCTCGATAACCATCTCACCCACAGTTTCCTGAGGGACTTCGCTTGATAATACCCTAATATCCGCCGCGGCATATACCGGATAGCGCGCCTCTATCAGCGATCTCAACGTTCCCTGCGGGTCCTCAGTGCGCAGCAGGGGGCGGTGCTGTCGTCTGGAAACCCTTTGCCACAGTGTTTCAAAATCAGCATCAAGCCAAACGCAGATCGCCTTTTCCGCAATCACAGCCCGGGTCTCTGCATCCATAAACGCACCGCCGCCGGTCGCCAGAACAAAGGGTTCACCCTCTAACAATCGGGCAATCACGCGGCGTTCGCCATCGCGAAAATGTGCTTCCCCGAAACCGGCGAATATCTCTTCAATCGTCCGGCCAGCCGCCGATTCGATTTCGCGATCCGCATCCAGAAATGTCACGCCCAACCGCTCGGCCACATAGCGACCGATTGTCGATTTTCCAGCCCCCATCATCCCAATCAAAACAAGGGGTTTAGGCAAATTTGGTACAAGCAGATCCGACATAATAATCCATTCGCCCGACGAGGGCTTTCATCACGGTCGCAGAATTGCCATAGTCGAGGGATAGGGTAAAGCAAAGACGACTTTGTCCCTTCGTTCTCTGTCACAATAACTCTTGTCCGCAGTCTATGAGCAAATTCCTACTGATCCTGTTTATCCTCATCCTGGTCGCACTTGGCGGTGGGGCCGTCTTTCTTGCGACCTGGGATATTCCGCCGCCCTCCGAGCCGGTTGAGAAGGTAATACCAGATGAGCGTTTCCCTCGTTAAATCAATCCGTCGCACGGTCTTTCTCAGCAGCGTTCTTGTTGCCTTGGGGTCACTGATATCAGCGCATAGCATGGCCCAAAGCTCAGGCCCGGTAAGACTGTTGCCCCCGACTTTTGACGAGAACACGCCGGACCCCCTCGCTCCCGCCACACCGCAACAGTCAGAGGAGGTGTTATCGGCACCGACCGGAATATCGGTACAGTCGCTTGAGAAAGTCGACACGGATTCCACAGGTCTGCTTGATCAAAGCACGGGTGGATTTGCGGCTGATATCTGGACTAATACGCCACGGGATCGCATTGACGTTCTGATGCAGGTTTTGCCGACAGACCCCGTTGATCCCGTCCAGCGGGATTTAACCCGTCGTCTTCTGCTGACGACAGCCGCCGTTCCCCCGCGCACGCCCGGTGCAGGGGATGGCGAAGCAGACTCCCTGACCCTTATCAAGGCGCGGCACCTTTTCAATCTGGGGCTTGTAGAAGAGGCGGTCGCGCTTACTGAAACCGCACCAAGCCTTTCTGAATCCTTCGATGTTCAACGGATTGTGGTAGATGGCATGCTTCTGTCCGGTGACATTCCAGGGGCCTGCGGATTGATGACCCGGATGAGCCTGACAGTGCCCCTGATGCCCCCCTATTGGTCCAAGATAGAGCTCTTTTGCAAGGCGGTTGCTGGGGATTCCGCCGCCGCCCAATTTGGCGCGACATTGCTGGCCGAAGAACCGACCCCGGAAAACATCCAGTTTTTGACACTGCTGGACCCGTTTCTGGGTGTGAACCGCACCCTGCCAGAAACGCTTGATCAGATTGACGCCCTGTCACTGGCGATGATCCGGGTCTCAAATCAACCTTATCCAGCCGATCTGTATCTAGAAGCGAGACCACCCTATCTGGCGTCAATGATTGCCGCCGGGTCCGCCTCTCAGGACATAAATCTGGCCGCTACGGAAGAACTGGCCCGCAGCGGGGTGCTGAGCGATCTTGATCTGGCGCGCATATATCAAAACATCGAGTTTCCGGCAGAAGCCCTGGCAGATCCCCTTGCGATTGCCGCTTCCCAAGATGGTGCCTCCGCCAGAGCATTGCTGTTTCAGGCTGCCCAGACCCAGGAAAACGCGGTTGTATTGGCGGAATTGATCAGTGCGGCCCTTGCGATCGCCGAGCCGGACGGGCTGGGCGCGATCATGGCCGCTGTCATGAAACCACATCTTATGCGCATGCCGACCCTGAATGAATTGTGGTGGTTTGCCGGGCCCGCCTCTAAAGCGCTTTATTCGCTTGGTGAGGAGCGGGCAGCACGTGCCTGGGCACGGGTCCTTCGCAACGTCGCACCGAACAATTCAGAAGCACTGGAAGCCGCCCTGGCCCTTTGGCCGCGGGTCGCCTTAGAGGGGGACAAAACCCTGAATCCAGTCAGTCGGGACATTGCCCTTGCCTGGCGGGACAGCATCATCGAGGCGCAACCAGAAACCGCCAACGGGACCCTTTCCCGGGTGTTTGGCGTTTTAGACGCCTTGGACGAACCCGTACCGAATCCTGTCTGGCTGAATTTACTGCTGGATAGTGAAACGGGGATCGCGCAAACCCCCTCTTTCGCCGCAAATCGGGCGTTTGACCGGGCGCGCGCCGCCGGCGCAAAAGGGGAGATCATCTTGCTCAGCCTCATCATGTTGGGAAATGCCGGGCCGGATGACGCCAGCACCGCCACAATGACGGATATTATCGCGGCTCTTAGTGAAACCGGGTTGAGAGACGAGGCCCGCGCCCTCGCCCGTTCAGCCATGCGGGCCTATGACGGCTGAGCCCGGTGACTGATCCCCAGGAAAAATCCGGGTCGAAACGAACCTCTGCAAGTTTCCCGAGCCTGGACGCCTTCCTTGAAATGATGACTGTCGAACGCGGGGCCGCTAAAAACACGGTAGAGGCCTATCGCCGGGACCTTTTCGATTATCTTGGTTTCCTAGCCGCCAGAGGTAGTCGACCGGAAACCGTAGACACCGTAGAGATCCGCCAATATTTCCGAGAACTCGACCGGGAGAATGCCAAACCTGCAACGGTTGCGCGCAGGCTTTCCGCCCTCCGTCAATTCCATCGCTTTCTGTTTGCCGAGGGTTTTGCAAAGGATGACCCGACAAGCGCGATTGATGCCCCCAAACAGATAAAACCTCTGCCCAAACTTCTCTCGGAAGAAGAGGTTGATACCCTTCTTGATGGCGCCCGGGCTGTTGATGGGGAAGAGGGGTTACGCCTTACCTGCCTGTTGGAACTGCTCTATGCGACCGGCATGCGGGTCAGCGAACTGGTATCGCTGCCCTGGATGGCCGGCGCACGCGACGAGCCGTTTTTGATGATACGCGGAAAAGGGGGGAAGGAGCGCCTTGTCCCGATCAGCCCACCGGCGAGAGCTGCGCTTGCTGCCTATCGCCCCTGTCGGCTTGCCTTCAGCCCGGCTGGTCGCGATTTGCCCTTTCTGTTCCCCTCCCGCGCGAAAGAAGGCCATCTCACCCGTCAGCGCTTCGGTCAGATGCTGAAAGAACTGGCAATTGAAACCGGTCTAGAACCGGGTGGTGTCAGCCCCCACGTGCTGCGGCATGCCTTTGCGACACATCTGTTGAACCATGGCGCGGATCTGCGCGTCGTCCAGCAAATGCTGGGACATAGCGACATTTCAACCACTCAAATCTATACCCACGTCCTGGACGAACGCCTGAAAGCGCTGGTCGCCGCGCATCACCCACTCGCCCGCGAGCCCGGCTCCTGACCCCGATGCTGACCCAGTAAGGCCAAATCTGTGATACTCATATCAGCAGCCATGCGGGAAAGCTTGCAATCCGTTCTTTCTATGATACCTACAGCACCATCACTTTCATAAAGGGTCGATCTGTCCTTATGCGGAATTTTCTCGATTTTGAGCAGCCAATTGCCGAGCTGGAAGGCAAGATAGAGGAACTGCGCCATCTTGCCGATACGGGCGAGGTGAATATTGCCGATGAAGTGTCCCGGTTACAGGGCAAGGTCGACCGGCTGATCACAACGACTTATGCGAAGCTGTCGCCCTGGCAGAAAGTTCTTGTCGCACGCCATCCCGATCGCCCGCATTTCAAGGATTATCTGGAAGGGTTGATCGACGATTACCAACCGCTGGCCGGTGACCGGAACTTTGCCGATGATGTCGCCATTCTGGGCGGTCTTGGGCGCTTCAGAGGTCGTCCCTGCGTGGTGATGGGTCAGGAAAAGGGCGGTGATACGCAGGCCCGCATCAAGCACAATTTCGCCATGGCGCGTCCCGAGGGGTATCGCAAAGCGCAACGGTTGATGGATCTTGCCGCGCGTTTCAACCTGCCCGTGATTACGCTGGTGGACACACCAGGCGCCTATCCCGGTGTGGGTGCCGAAGAGAGGGGTCAGGCAGAGGCGATTGCACGGTCCATTGAATCCAGCATCGAGCTGCCGGTCCCCCTGGTCGCGACCGTCATCGGTGAGGGCGGGTCCGGCGGGGCAATTGCACTGGCGACAGGGGACGCTGTCCTGATGCTGGAACACGCCATCTATTCCGTAATCTCGCCGGAAGGCTGTGCCTCAATCCTGTGGCGGGACGCGAGCCAGGCCCAGAGCGCCGCTGAGGCGTTGCGCATGACGGCTCAGGATCTAAGTCGCCTTGGCGTGATCGACGCAATTGTCGGCGAACCTGTCGGTGGCGCCCATCGCGACCCTGAGGCGACGATCAAATCTGTCGGGGATGCGATAGAAGCGCAACTTGAGCAACTGAGCCCCATGACGCCAAGCACACTCAAAACCCAGCGCCGCAAGAAATTCCTCAGCATGGGCCGCGACGCGCTCAGCTGACCCTCGCCTGACAATCAAAGAACACGGCCCGGCTGACCCGTTTCAGCCGGGCTTTTTCTGTGTTGACCTGGGATTGGGTATTTAGTATTAAAGTGTTATAAATTTCCATATATTTATTACTTTTAAAGATTCTAATGCCTTTCATCAGCGTCGTTATACCGGTCCACAACCGGGCGCATACTGTTTTAAATGCTCTTGAAAGCGTCATCGCACAGGATATTACGGTGGGCGAGATCATTGTCGTGGATGACGCGTCCACAGACGGGCTGGACAAGGTTCTGGCACCTTATCGGGATCGAATCACTGTTATTCGTCATCCCGAGAATCAGGGGGCCGGGGCGGCCAGGAACACCGGGATAGAGGCCGCGACGGGGGATTATGTCGCCTTTCTGGACAGTGACGATTCCTGGTCGACGAACAAGCTGACACGGCAAATGCGATTCATGACCGCACGCGGCTTCGCAGTCAGCTGTACCAATTTCTACCTGCAGAGTGAGGTGCCCGAACCCGATGCTACATCCGCGGCCCCGCCGACAGAGGACGGATTGAGGGATGCGTCCCGGCCTTACGGGGAACGGCTGACGCGGACGGATCTGAGCTGGGGCTGTTTCGTATCTCCAGGTTCGACGCTGGTCTGCCGGCGCGACATTCTGCTTTCGGTTGCAGGCTATGACACAGCCTTTGAGCGCTATGAGGATTGGGACCTGCTGTTGCGCATTGCTGATCATGTCGATGCAGGGATCGGCTTTTTGCCAGAGGCCCTCGCGATTGTGGATGAGGGGGTTCACGCCCATGTGGACAAGGCGTTCGCGGGCCTCAACCAGATGTCCCAAAAGCATACGAAGAATGGTGGATCCCACCGACCTGTCAGGGCGGGCTCCAACGCAGCGGGGCGGGGCATTCGCGCCGGGATCGCATTTAACGAGGCCTCGCTCCGTTGGGCCGCGGGGGACCGGCTGGGCTGTTTGCGTGCCCTGCTCCATTCCATCGCGCTGAGACCATTTAATCATTGGGCGCTGCGAAACATCGCGCTGCCCCGGTTACGCCGCCTGATCAAGATCTGATTAAGATCCAGGCGAAACCGCGCCCGCAAAAAGCGGGGGTGGCAACAGACGGGCATTGAGCCCCCGAAGATCGGCATAGAGAAGAGCGACGGGAGTCACCTTCTCTGCGGTAGCCGTTGTGAAAGATCCACTCCATTGCGGACCAACCTGGAAACAAAGCCGGACCCAATGAAAGAGCCTGAACCGACCCTGGTAATCACGCCGGACTATACCAATGCACAGTATTTCAGAAGCCTGATCGAGTATCGGGAACTGTTTCTGTTCCTGTGCTGGCGTGACATTCTGGTGCGATACAAGCAGACCTTTCTGGGCATCGCCTGGGCCCTGATCCGCCCTGCCCTGATGATGATCATCCTGACGCTGATCTTCGGCCGTGTCGCCAAACTGCCGGTGGAGGGGGCCGCACCCTACGCCCTGATGGTCATCGCAGGCCTGTTGCCCTGGCAGCTTTTTGCCGCCACCGTCCAACAGGGCAGCGAGAGTTTGATAAACAATTCCCAGATCATTGGAAAAATCTTCTTTCCGCGCGTGATCTTTCCGGTCAGTGCGGCAATGACGGCACTGGTCGACAGTCTCGTCGCCCTCGTCATTCTGTTCGCCATGATGGCCTGGTATCAGTTCATGCCGGATTGGCGGATTGTGTTTTTACCCTTCTTCATGGCGTTGGGCATTCTGGCGGCGCTCGGGCTGGCCATGTTGGTCAGCGTTCTCAATGTCTGGTACAGGGACTTCCGGCACATCATGCCCTTCGTCCTGCAGATCGGCATGTTCGCCTCTCCTGTCGGGTTTTCCTCTTCAGTCGTCCCGGAGCAATACAAGTTGCTCTACGCAATGAACCCGATGGTCGGCGTCATCGACGGCTATCGATGGAGCATCCTAGGCAATGACATCGCCATCTATTGGCCAGGCTTCATCCTGTCGATCGCACTCACCGCCCTGTTGGTCACAATCGGCTTCACCACCTTCCGCCACTTCGAAGGCACCTTAGCCGATAGAATCTAGATGAGAGTTACTAATACATATGGAAAGTAATATCGCCATTCGCCTTGAAAATGTGGGAAAGAGATACTCGGTCGCAAGAAATGGCCATACAAACCATGACAGGTTCGGAGAAGTCTTAGCCGAAAAAACAAGAAGAGTGTTATCCGCTCAGCATTGGCACAGCAAAAGGGCACAGGAACATGACTGCTGGGCTGTTCGTGGCATCACCCTCGACATCCAGAAGGGGACGCGCCTCGGTATCGTCGGACGCAACGGTGCTGGGAAATCGACTCTCTTGAAACTGATAAGTAGGGTTACAAGATCAACCGAAGGTCGAATTCAGATACAGGGTAAAGTATCCAGCCTTCTGGAGGTCGGGGCCGGTTTCCACCCGGAACTGACAGGCCGAGAGAACATCTACTTGAAAGGTTCAATCATCGGCATGCCACGAAAGGAAATCGATCGGCAATTCACCGAGATCGTGGAATTTGCCGAAATTGAGGAATTTCTCGATCTGCCCATAAAGAGATACTCATCCGGCATGGCCGCCAGGCTCGGCTTCGCCGTCGCCAGCCATCTGATCAGCGACATCATCATAATCGACGAAGTGCTTTCAGTAGGTGACAAAAATTTTCAGGAAAGCTGTTTTTGTAAGCTGAGGGAACTTTCTGTTCAGGAGGGGCGCACTGTTCTTTTTGTGTCTCATAACCAATCTACAGTGTCGGATTTGTGCAACCAGACAATAGAGTTAACGTGCGGTGAGGTCAGGACAACCAGCAGTCACTCGTCACATATTTTCGAACAATCAGATGAAACCGTCGGTTCTCGGCATCGATTGAAGGCGAACCTGTTATGAAAAATTCCTTGGATACAGCAGTATTATTTCTCATTTTCTGTCGTCCAGATACAACAGCCAAAGTATTTGAGCGAATCAGAGAGGCACAGCCGACTCGGCTTTATATTGCGGCAGATGGGCCTCGTCCAGATAGCGACGAAGAGCGAGATTGCTGCAAAAAGGCCCGCGAAGTCGCAACGCAAGTCGATTGGCCGTGCAAGGTCAAGTTGCTCTTTCGCGAGAACAATCTCGGTTGCTACGAGGCAGTGACAACAGCAATTGACTGGTTCTTTGACGAAGAGGTTGAAGGTATTATTCTTGAAGACGACACCGTTCCCTTGGCCAGTTTCTTTGATTATTGCTCCTGGTCGCTGAAGGAATACCGTGATGAGCCGAAAGTAATGGCGATTAACGGGAGCAACAGAATTAGTCACCAATACCATTCTATCACAAGCCTATTTTTCTCCAGATACTTTGATCCGCATGGCTGGGCAACATGGCGCACCGAATGGCTTAAATTTGATGGAAAGTTGAATACTTGGCCTTCTTCGAAATCAGAGTTGGCATCTATTCTCGATATCACGGCAAAACCAGATTTCTTTGTATCATTCTGGGCACCCGTGTTTGACCGAATCCACGGAAAGGACGTGACTATTTGGGATCCACAGTTCACGTATTCAATCATGAAACACCGCGCGGCTTGCGTAACGCCCAAGCACAACTTGGTAGAAAATATTGGTTGGCAATCCAATTACGCCACTCACACCAAGTCGGCTCTCCCACCCTATTTAAAGAAAAACAAACTCAAAGCCCTAGCACGACCCTACTCGCAGCCGGAGGCAGTTAAGTTCGAGAACACCTTCGACCAACTTATGGAAGAGTATGTAATTGGCCCATCTTTCGTCGAACGACTAATTTTAAGACTTCAAGGTTCATTATTATTTCGACCTACGCTCAAGGTGGTCCAACGAATTTACCAATCACACCTAATGCACAAATTAGGTGTTGTTGAATGGATCCGTTTCCACGCTGTGAGGCGCTAAATTTGCTAGGATACCCATGACGATGCGTGAGATACTTGTTTTGTCTTGCCACGAAATTGCCGCAATGGCCCGTCAAACGCCAGTTGGCGACGGGGTGTGGGGTGACAGCAAGTTTGTATTTGACGGTTCTAAGCGAGAACCGGATTGGCTTGTGATAATCGACGACCCGCCAGAGTACTGTTTAGTAAATCAACCCAAACAACGTCGCATGTTGATTGTAACTGAACCACCGGAAGTCAAGACCTACAGGGAAGGTTTCACCAACCAATTTGGCCATCTCCTCGGCCCCTACCGTCCAAAAGGCTTTCATGGCAATTTTATTGAAAGCCATCCCGCCCTTCCGTGGCTATTCGGTAAAATCAGCCTGCTTGAAGATGGTACACTTGGCCCAATTGGATGGAAAGGTCTTCAAAATGAAACCAAAAAAACTGCATCACTCTCGGTAATTTGTTCAGACAAGGTAATCACCGAACAACAATTCGTACGCCGCTTGCTTGTTGACAAGTTAGTGCAAGAGTTCGGGCACGAAATTGACGTGTATGGTCGAGGCCTACAACCATTCCATGATAAGTCGGATTTTCTTGGGAGGTACTTGTTCAACATTGTTCTTGAAAACAACGAGATGCCACACTTCTGGACGGAAAAGCTTTCGGACGTGATACTTGCGGGTAGTTATCCGATATACAGCGGCGGCAAGAATTTGAAAGAATATTTTGATACCGCTGGGTTTGTGGAACTCGATACAAGCAATCTTGATTTTGCCGTCAAATCAATCCGTTCAATTGTCACTCGAGGTCTTACATCGAAAAATCTGGAGGCTATGAAAAGGAACAAACAAGCTCTATTAGAACAGTACAATTTCTTTCCACATATAAACCAGACTATCTCCAACCTCGATAGCAGATCAGACCCCGGGCACGAACCTGTCACGATTCTTCAAAATGACCGCTTCCGCACGGCATTCGATTTTCTACGAAGCCAAACCAATCGGATACGGCGAATCTCACGCCGCGTAACACTGGCCAACGAAAACCACTATCGAGATCGGAAAAGACTTTGAACCATTATGACACGAGCTCATTGAAAGGAACGGTCATCATTCGATTCGTTGGAGGCCTCGGCAACCAATTGTTCCAGTTTGCAGCATGTTACACGCTTTCAAAGCGATTGGGATTCGAACTAGTATTCGACAAGACAAACTATGGGTGGCGTGACAGTCGAGAATTTGATATCGAAAAATTTTCACTTCCATATAATATTCGAAAATCTTCGTCCCTGTATCGTACATTAATCCGACTCGGCACTCGGTTGGGTTTTGACCCGGACGAGCCCACGATTCCTGGATTCGCTGAAGTCATAGAGCCGCACTTTCACTTTTGGCCCGGCTTGAGAGAAACTGCGGAAAGTTGTCGTGTTACTGGTTATTGGCAGTCAGAGAAGTACTTCAGGGAAAACGCCAACGACATAGCACGCCTCCTTGACCTCGATTTGTTCTTGAGCTCAAGAACTGCGACACAAGCAGGCGAAATTCATGCAGCAGAATGTTCGGTGGCTGTTCATGTCCGCAGGGGAGATTATCTGTCGGAAACCAATTCAGCTGTATTTGTAACTCTCCCAAAGGCGTACTACGAACACGCCTATGCCCGTCTTACAAAAACAGTTTTCAACCCAACTTTTTTTGTATTTTCCGATGATATCGACATGGCTCAAGATCTCTTATCTGATTGGGAGAATACGCGATACATAAGCGGTTACTCGGCAGTGGAAGATATGATGCTGATGTCGATTTGTGATTACCATATAATTGCAAACAGTAGTTTTAGCTGGTGGGCAGCTTGGCTTAACAAGAAAGCAAATAAGGTTGTGTTCGCACCCACCACTTGGTTCACCCCAAATATGGCCAAAGTTTTACGAAGTGATGACATTTTACCTGAAGAATGGATTAAAATCTAATTTTGTCACCACACCATGAATGGATAAGGTCTAGGATATGATCAGATCGGCTTTGCGCACGGCCTTCCGAATTTTTCGACCGACCTTCAAGCTCGTAGCAGGTGTAGGAAAACTGCCTTTGTTTTTGCGATACCTGAGAGATCGGCGAAAATTTCTCAAAATGGGTGGCCATATTACGGAGATCTACCCAATTGTCGCCGATCTAAATGACCAGGCGGGTACGGTCACGGGACACTATTTCCACCAAGATCTACTTGTTGCTCAATACATTTTTGACCACAAACCAGAAAGACACTTAGATGTTGGTTCTCGTGTCGACGGTTTTATAGCTCACGTAGCATCATTTAGGAAAATCGAAGTCGCCGACATCCGCTATCTGCCAAAATCTATCCACACTAACATCAAATATCAAAGAATTGATTTTTCCGATTCCGACAAAATTTTTGAAGAAAGGTACGACTCGGTCTCTTGCCTACATGCGTTGGAACACTTTGGTTTGGGTCGCTGCGGTGATCGAATTGATCCCAACGGGCATTTGCTAGGTTTCCATAATTTGGTTCGGGTATTAAAGCCAAGTGGTCGATTGTATGTAAGTTTTCCCATTGGTAGAACCAATGAGGTGGCGTTTAATGCGCACCGCGTGTTTCATCCAAATGAGATACTTGATTGGATCAAGAATTCTAAGGATCT
Organism: Alphaproteobacteria bacterium; assembly: GCA_963691885.1. Classification (GTDB taxonomy): domain Bacteria; phylum Pseudomonadota; class Alphaproteobacteria; order UBA8366; family Aestuariispiraceae. The sequence goes on along the minus strand of OY829843.1, from coordinate 1,829,584 downwards.
TAGACTCATTCAGTTTGCCTATGTCGATGATGATGGGGATTTGAACTTGGGTGAAAATCCGAAGTCGCTAGCGCAAGTACCGTCATTTGGATGCGGAATCTACACTTTCGAGAAAATTCGAGAAGGCGATCAAGGCGAAAGTCGTACCCAACCTGCATACTCGAATCAGACTTGAAACAAACAGGATTCAGCCAGTGAGATTCCGGAACTTCAAACGGCGAGTGAGATCGTCACTTCCATTCGTAGATCGTTGGGTTCGGAAACTAGATAACTTGAATGTACGGCGTGATTGGGTTGAGACTCAGTTGAAAGCGTTGTCAACTGGCTCCCATATCCTTGACGCGGGGTGTGGTAGTCAAGATTTCAGACACTTCGCGACGCACTTAGACTACAAGGCGCAAGATTTTGGCCGGTACACAAGAGACGCCAAGAAAATGATGGGGTCCGAGAATGGTGGGATTGGCGGAACCTCTGGATATCAATATGGGTCTATCGATTATGTTGGCGATATATGGTCGATTGATGAAGAGGACGGTACATTTGATGCGATACTCTGTACGGAGGTTTTTGAACACATCCCGTACCCAATCGACACTTTGAAAGAGTTTTGCAGGTTGCTTCGGCCGGGCGGTAAATTGATTCTGACCGCCCCTAGTAATTGCTTGCGGCATATGGATCCATTCTACTTCTATAGTGGTTTTTCTGATCGATGGTACGAGCATTTCTTGAAAGAATGTGGTTTCGATAATTTTACAATTGAACCCGTTGGAGACTATTACAGTTGGCTCGGTGTAGAGATGGCGCGGACCTTTTGCTCTCACGGTTTCTTTGCAAAACTCTTTCTTCTTCCAGCATTTATTTTCTTCTTCACTCAAAGACCCACACAAGTTTCGATTGATACCTTATGCATGGGTTATCATGTTTTGGCTGTGAAGAAACCAAATTCCGGTGACTTCCGCGTAAATTGCGCGACAGGTGAATGACCGACAAGAATCGTAGTCCTCGCATTACCGTCTTGATGTCGGTTTTTAATGGGGAACCTTACATTTCGGAATCCGTTCGAAGTATTCTAAATCAAACGTTCACTGACTTTGAATTTCTTATAATTGACGATGGCTCAACGGATGGTACTAGCAAAATTCTTGAACGGTTTTCGGAAAATGATTCACGTATACGGGTGTTGCGCCAAAACAATCAGGGTTTGATTGCTTCTCTTAACTTAGGTCTGAGTCTAGCAAGAGGGCAATTTATTGCGCGCATGGATGCGGATGATATTTCGCTTCCGAGACGATTGTTTGAGCAAGTCATATATTTGGAGGCAAACCCAAGCATTGGACTGGTGGGTGGTCAGGTTGCCGTGATTGATGAAAGTGGTTCTTCGCATGCACTCAAAAGACTGAAGTTTCCTACCTCGGCTCGAGCGGCAAGGAAAAAACTTCACTTTGGCTCCCCCGTCGCTCATCCTGCATGCATGTTTAGAACCCGTCTCGCAAAAAGTTCAGGAGGTTATCGTTCCTATTTTACCCATTGTGAAGACTATGACTTGTGGCTACGCATATCGGAGAAAACAGAAACATCTAATTTAAAAAATACAGTTTTATTGTATCGCGTTCACGACACAAATACATCGGTCATGAAGCGACATCTGCAAATTAAGGGATCTTTACTTGCATACATAGCGTATCGCTACCGAAGAGATGGCAAACCAGATCCTGTTGAGTCATGGAGTTGCATCGAACTCCAATCGTTGAGTTCATCTTGTTCGGACGCCTCCCTGTTTTCCTTTGTACAGATAAGGATGGCCAGAATGCAGATAGACGACCTTTCGCAAGATGATTACGCAACTGCATTAAGTCTAATCCCCATGAGCCGATTATCTTTATTTGAATCAGACATTTATACTCGAGAAGAACTCTCTAGGGCGCTTATTCGAGTAGCATTTCGGGCTTGTTGCGCGTCAAAGTACCACCTTATGGTGGTTTTTTTGCTAGCAAGCATTTTTTTTAGTCCTGCAGTACCGATCGAGGCTGCCTTGCAAAGATTCCTAGCCTTGAAATCTAGGACACACTGACCTCGCCACCCTTTACACCTTCCTACATTTTTCTGTATACAGAATACAGGCTGGAGAGATGCGTATATGATGAACCCTGTTGTTGCGGTGCCGAATTTGGTGGATCAGGTCTATGAGACGGTCCTGGAGGCGATCTGTGCCGGGGATTTGCGGCCGGGGGAGCCGGTTGTTCAGGAACGCATCGCCGAGGAACTGGCGGTTTCGCGCCAGCCGGTGGTGCAGGCCCTTGTCCTGCTGAAGAAACAGGGCTTTGTGGAGCCGCAGGGAAAGAAAGGGCATCGGGTTACCGACCTGTCGCCGGCGCTGGCGCAGCGGATCTACGCCATTCGGGCGGCGCTTGATCGCCTGGCCGCGATGGAGGTCGCGCGGGCCGCCCCCAATGAACCCGGCATTGTCACTGCCTTGAAAGACATCCTGAAAACCGGACGGGCCATCGTTGCGTCTGGCAGCGTGGCTGATCTGATCGCCGCCGATGTCAATTTTCACCAGACCCTCTATGCGCTCTCCGGCAACCCGATGATCGCCCAGACGGCGGAAGTTCACTGGCACCATATTCGCCGGATCATGGGGGCGGTCCTGCGGGATTCCGGGCAGCGTGATGATGTCTGGCGCGAACATACCGATATTGTCATGGCCATCATCGATGGGGATCCCGAACAGGCTGGCCAGCTGGCTGAACGACATGTCACAGCGGCGGCCGCGATGCTGGTCGCCCATCTGGAGCGCAGCACCCCATCTCAAACCGAACTCATTACACAGAATCGCTAAAGCTATCAGGCCGAGGAAACCATGAAACTGACAGACGACCAAATCGCTGAGTTTGACCGCGAGGGTTATCTCTTCTTTCCCAATATGTTCAGCCCAGAGGAGGTCGAAGTTCTTGCCGAAGAGGCCCAGCGCATCTATGCAATGGACCGCAAAGAGGTCTGGCGCGAATCCAGTGGCGTCGCCCGCACCGCCTTTGCCGCCCATACCTATAATGAGGCCTTCCGTCGCCTTGGCGCCCATCCACGCCTGCTTGAACCCGTTCAGCAATTGCTAAAGGATCGCCTCTATATGCATCAATTCAAGATTAACGCGAAGGCGGCGTTTGATGGCGACGTCTGGCAATGGCATCAGGATTACGGCACCTGGGCCCGGGATGATGGCATGCCCGAAGCCCGCGCGATGAACATCGCCCTCTTCCTCGATGATGTTACCGCTGCCAATGGCCCCCTTCTGTTCATACCGCGCAGTCACAAGTCAGGCGTTCTTGAGGCCGGTCACGACCTGGAGACAACTTCCTATCCGCTCTGGACGCTCGATCGTGAAAAAGTTTCGGAATTGGCCGAACAGGGGGGCTGCGTTGCCCCGACGGGCAAGGCCGGGTCGATGCTGATGTTCCACAGCACGCTTGTCCATGCCAGCCCGCCCAATATCTCTCCCTTCCCGCGCACCATCGTCTATCTCAGCCTCTGCGCGGTGAGCAACCACATCACAAAATTCAACCGCGAGGATTGGATTGCCCATCGCGACTTTACCCCGATCGACATTCTGCCGGATTCGACCCTGCAGGATTACGCGAGCGAACGCGCCGCCGCCGAATAACAAAAATCAAGTATTGATCCGAAGAGGAAGCTTCCATGAATTTGCATCAGATGCTGGTCAAGCGGGCCAGTGACGATAACCCTGTCCGTGTGGGCCTGATCGGGGCTGGCAAGTTCGGGTCCATGTATCTGTCCCAGATCCCGACCACCCAGGGTGTCCATATGTTGGCGATCGCCGATCTCAGCATTCCACGCGCAAGGCAGGCCTGCCTCAACACAGGTTGGGCGGCGGAACAGACGGAAGCCACCTCGATGGAAGATGCCGTGCGGAATGGCACCACCTTCCTGACCGAAGACACGATGGCGATGATCCAGGATCCGCGTCTGGATGTCGTGATTGATGCAACGGGTCACCCACCCGCCGGCATTGCCCATGCCCTCGCCGCCATCGAAAACGGCAAACATATCGTCATGGTGAATGTCGAGGCAGATGTACTCGCAGGGCCGCTTCTGGCTGAAAAGGCACGTGCCGCCGGCGTTGTTTACACAATGGCCTATGGCGACCAGCCGGCGCTTATTTCAGAAATGGTGGATTGAGCGCGCGCCTGCGGCTTCAGCATCACCTGCGCGGGAAAGGGAACCAAGTATCAACCCGGCTATCACAGCATTAACCCGGACAATGTCTGGGAACACTACAACCTCACGACTGAACAGGCGGCGGCAGCCGGCATGAACAGTAAGATGTTTGCCAGCTTCGTCGATGGCACAAAATCGGCGATTGAAATGGCCGCCGTGGCCAATGCCTGCGAGTTGGGAGTCCCTGCAGATGGGCTTTCCTTCTTTCCCTGCGGCGTCGACTACATCACCCATGTCCTGCGTCCCATCGAAGATGGCGGCCAGATCAAGCACAAAGGCACGGTTGAGGTCATTTCCTGTGATGAAACCGATGGCCGTCCGGTGTTTCGGGATTTGCGCTGGGGCGTTTACGTCACCTTTGAAGCGCCCAACGAATACTCAAAAAGATGTATGTGGGAATATGGTCTGAAGGTCGACAGCACCGGCAAATACGGGTCAATGTACAAACCTTATCACCTGATCGGGCTGGAACTGGGCCTGTCTGTCGCCAGCGCCGCCCTCCGCGGCGAGGCAACCGGCCAGGCCCGACACTGGCGCGGCGACGCTGTCGCAACGGCAAAGCGGGATCTGAAACCGGGTGAGATCCTGGACGGCGAAGGCGGCTATTGCGTCTATGGCAAGTTGATGCCAGCGGCGAGCTCTCTTTCAATGGGCGGGTTGCCAATCGGTCTTGCGCAAAGCTTCAAACTGAAGCGTGCCATCCCGAAAGGACAGGCTCTGACCTGGGATGATGTCGAGATTGACGAGACCGTTCAGGCGGTTCAGGTACGCCGGGAAATGGAACGCGGCTTCGCCAATCGCTGAGCGCAGGCTGCGTCTGATCAGACGCAGCGCCCCCCATCCACATCGATACAGATGCCGGTCAGGAATTCTGATTCGTCAGCAGCCAGGAACACGGCGGCATTGGCGATATCGCTTGGCTGACTAAAGCGGCCAAGCGGCACCGTCGCTTTGAAGGCAGCGCGTTTTTCCGGCGTATCCTCGCCCATGAATTTTTCAAGCAAGGGGGTTTCCCCAGCAACAGGATTAATACCGGCCACACGAATATGCTGAGGTCCAAACTCAACCGCCAGCGACCGGGTCGCCCCAACCGCCGCTGATTTCGACGCATTGTACCAGACCAGACCCGTCCGAGGCCGCACTGCCGCCGTCGACGCAACATTGATGATCACACCGCGTGAAGGCCCGATCTTTTCCTGCTCCAAAAATCGTGGTGCGGCGGCGCGAACGGCGTGAAAGATAGATTTCACATTGACATCAAAGATCCGGTCGTATTCCTCTTCCGGTACATCCAGGACCGGCATATTGCGGTGGGTATACCCGGCATTATTGACGATGATATCGACGCGGCCATAGGCATCAACAGCGGCCTGAACCATACCTTCAACATCTTCAAACCGTGATACATCCGCATGGATATAGGTGCCGCGCCCCGCATTGATCCCGTCAATTTCTGTGGCAACCGATTTGCCCCATTCGTCATTGATATCGGCGATGACAACATTTGCACCCTCGCGCGCATAGGCACGGGCAATTTCTGCCCCAAAGCCCGAAGCGGCACCGGTTACGACGGCTGTTTTGTTTTGAAGGCGCATGGCGATTCCCCTGTATAATTTGTCTTTGCCTGACCTTACGGTAAGTGGGGACGCAGTGAAAAGAGATCTTTCGGACTTACTGTTTTTTCAGGCGTACGGCAAAGAACCCGTCCATGCCGCCTGAACGGTTACCGCTGCGGGCCTGCCAGAAACTGGGCAGGGTTCTGAGATAGCCTTCATCCGTGACGGCTTCATCCAGACCGGGGACGGATCCTAGCGTCTGTGCGTCCAGCGCCAATTCGGTGGTTTCGTTGAGAACCCGCTCTACCACACCGGGGCCCTCTTCGGGTTGCAGGGAACAGGTCGCGAAGACCAGCAGGCCGCCGGGACGCAGCATTTCAGCGGCGGCTTTGACCATTGCAACCTGCTGATTTGCGAGTTCCAGAATGCCTTCCCCGGACTTGACCCAGGGAAGGTCCGGGTGCCTCCTGATCGTGCCTGTCGCACTGCAGGGCGCGTCCAGCAACACCCCGTCCAATTGGGTATCCGGTCGCCAGTGCAGCGCGTCGCCCTGGACCAGCTGCGGGGCCAAATCCAGACGATCCATATTCTCCTGTAATCGGTCCAGACGCTTTTTGGAAACCTCAACCGAGAACACGTCAAATCCCGCCGCCATCAATTGGGCTGTCTTGCCGCCAGGTGCCGCACAGAGATCTGCAACAACCGGGCGCTCAACCGCCTGCTCTTTCAGACCCTCTATCAACAGACGGGCCGGCAGGGATGCGGCAACATCCTGCACCCACCACTGACCGGTCTTGAAACCGGCAAGTCGATCAACAATCCCGTAATCCTTCAAACGATAGCTGGACCCGACCGGCAAGCGCAGCGCCCCCAATTTCTCAACCACACGATCATCCACGGGTTGCTTGAAACTGAGGTCGAGAGGTGCCTGGTTTTGATGCGCCTCAGCAATTGACCGAGCGACAGAGGGACCATAGGCGTTCACCCAGCTGTCCCAGAGCCAGTCCGGTGTGTTCAGGCGGGCGGCGTCCTGGGTTCTCAATAAATGGGGTGCGGCCTTTGCAATCTTGCGCAACACCGCATTGATCACACCCTTGAAGCCGGAGAGCTTTCTCTTGTCCGCCAGTGTCAACGAGGTTGAGACGGCGGCATGCGCCGGTGTATCCAGAAAAATCATCTGCGCGGCCCCGAGCCGCAGAACGGTCAGTACAACACGGGACCGACCCGACGGCCGCCGCGTCAGAAATCTCTTGATCGCCTCGTCCAACTGGCCAAGACGACGCAGGACCGTCATGACCAGCAGCCTGGCATGGGCCGTGTCGCGCGTGTCCAGTTTTCTTGTGTCTTTGCGATCTGGAAGAGCAAGGGCCTCGTCCAGGGAAAGGCCCTTGCCGAGCACCTCTTCCAGCAGATCGAATGCCTTCAGACGCGCGGCGATACCACTCGAAGCCCCATTGGCCTCTTCGTCAGCTCGGCTGGTATTTTCAGGTCCTGTGTTTTTCATGGTCGAGGCGTGCCGGAAAAAGCCAGACCTGGCAAGCCTGCAATGCCGCGTTTGGCCTTCAATACAGACTATGCGCCCCAAGGACCCGTTCTTGGTACACTCAGACCTTGTTCAGCGGCCAGTTCATGCAATGCCTTGATCCGGTTGGCTGTTACAGGATGGGTTGAGAACAGTTTGTCCGCCTTATGCGCATGCAATGGATTGACAATGAACATATGGGCAGTCGCCGGGTTCCGTTCTGCATCATGATTGTCGATGCGCTTGGATCCTTGCTCCAGTTTCTGCAGGGCAGAGGCCAGCCAAAGCGGGTTGCCACAGATCTCCGCCCCGATGCGGTCGGCCTGGTATTCGCGGGTCCGACTGATTGCCATCTGAACCAGCATGGCCGCCATCGGCGCCAAAAGCGCCACCAGAATTGCGCCAAGAGCGCCAAGAGGTGAGTTTCGGTTACCACCAAACATGCCCGCGAACATGGCGAAATTGGCCAGCATACCAATCGCGCCAGCAATCGTTGCGGTCACCGTCATGATCAACGTATCCCGGTTCCGGACATGGGCCAGTTCATGCGCCATCACGCCCGCAATCTCTTTTGAATCCAAAACTGACAGCAACCCGGTTGTCGCAGCGACCGCCGCATTTTCCGGGTTTCGGCCCGTGGCAAACGCATTGGGTTGGTCATTTTCGATGATATAGACCTTTGGCATTGGCATCTCAGCCCGCATCGCCAATTGTTCAACAATGCCGTAAAAGCCGGGCGCCCCTTCGCGGGTCACTTCCCGGGCCTGGTACATCCGCAAAACAATCTTGTCCGAATTCCAATAGGCAAAGAAATTCATGGCCAGCGCCACAACAAAGGCAATCAAGAGGCCGCCTTCACCGCCCATGAGCCAGCCTGCGGCCAGAAACAGGCCGGTCATGCCAGCAAGTAACAATCCGGTACGCATCGTGTTCACAGCATCAATCCTTTGGTTCGACTGCGATAAATCATCGCGAGTTATAGATAGTCGCCGCCAAAACGCCTTCAAGACTGGAAAATTGGCTAGTCATGGGCCATATACGAGGCATGAATATCTTTAAAAAATTCAGTCCGACCGCGGGAAAACCAGCTGAACGAGCTGCTTCCGCACCCGCCAATCCTGTGGAGGCCAGCATCGACCCAACACAGGATGTCGATGTCAAAGGTCTGGACGCAAGACGCACCGCAGAGCTGAAGGCGGAAACCGCCGGTGCAAAATGGCGGGCAGAGGCAGAAGCCAAGGGCGAGATCGAAAAAGAAATCGGCGGCCCCAAAGGTCTTGAACCCACCCGCTATGGCGATTGGGAAAAGGCCGGGCGCTGTTACGACTTCTAAGCCTTACCCGACGGATTTCTCAATTTCCACCAGGGCCCCGTCGCCCGGTACTCGGATCATCATGTCAGGTCGAACGACGCCCGGTTTCAACAGGGCATCATCCACGGGCATCCCAAGTTTTGTCTCAACGGGCACCACGCCGGCCCAGATATCTGATGCCATATCTTCGTCATCATCGACCGGTGGACCATTGCGGATTTTCGCAGCCGCATCCTCGATCACCATGGAAACAAGCGTCGTTGCTTTGAGTTCCTGAGCGTTGTTGCCCCGCATTGCCGCGGCCCTGCCCGGAAAGAAATGCTCCACCATATGAATCAAAGCAGCATCTTTCCGTTCTGTATCCTCTTCCAAAGCGGCTGAACCAAAGGCCATAACAGCCCGGTAATTGGCGGAATGATGAAACCCTGACCGCGTCAGAACCCAGCCATCAAGGATAGAGGCCGTGACGCAGACGGGAATGCCTGTCTTGACCGCGCGCAGCATCCGACTGGCTGAGGATCCGTGCCAATACAGACGATCTTCCACGCGCCAGACCAGCGTCGGTGTCACATAGGGTTGCCCGTTGATTACATAGCCGACATGGCACAGGGGGGCCGCATCAATCATGGCAAATACCGTCTCATGGTCATAAGCTGCCCGCTGATGGGCGCGCTTTACACGATTTCGGGGATTTTTGGCAAAACTCGTGGTCATCTGTCCAGTTCCGATTATCCAGCTTGATTTCAAACCCTCATACCGACTAAATTGGCTTTGTAGAAAGATCCAAAATGGACAAAATGATAGGGCCAATTTGAAAGTAGACAGATGGAAACCTCCGTTCGCCGTACAACCAAATCTGCCGTTCTGCCGATCGCCCTGGATCGGTCGGATGACCACCCATTGCATCGACAGCTCTATGAGCAGTTGCGCGATGTGATCCTGACCGGTCGGCTGGAACCCGGCATTCGCCTGCCCGCCAGCCGGACTTTGGCGCGGGATTTGGAAATCTCCCGGAACACAGTGACGGCAGCCTTTGATCAGCTTTTGGCGGAAGGCTATCTGGAAGGGCGCATGGGGGCCGGCACCTATGTCACAAGAGAGTTGCCGGAGGATGCGTTTTCCGTCCGCCCGCAGCAAAAACCCGCTGAAAGCCCGGCACCGGGGGCGAAGCGACCCCGCATGCGGGGTTTAAGCAAACGAGGGCAGCAACTGGCGGGGTTGCGCAAAAGGCGCAAGCGTCAGGGCCTGGCCTTTGCTGCCGGAATTCCGGATCTGGAGAACTTCCCCTTCGATGTTTGGACCAGACTTATGGCCCGCGCCTGGCGTCGCCCCCCGATTGAGTTAATGGCCAATACAGAACCTGAGGGATATTTGCCCCTGCGCCAGGCAATTGCAGATTATGTGCGCACGGCGCGCGGCGTGCGCTGTGACGTCGAACAGGTCATCATCGTTTCAGGCGCTCAACAGGCAATCGGCCTCGCCGCCCATGTGTTGCTGGATGAAGGGGACCGCGCAATCGTCGAGGACCCGGGCTATGCCGGGGTGCGTGGCGCGTTGTTGGCCGCCGGGGTTCAGGTCGTCCCGACGCCGGTGGATGACGAAGGATTAGACATTGATGCAGGCGCGGAAAGGGCCCCCGACGCACGGTTTGTCTGTGCGGCCCCGTCCCATCAATATCCGCTGGGTGTGACCATGTCACTGGCCCGTCGTCTGAAATTGCTGGATTGGGCGCAGAGCTGCGACGGCTGGGTCATTGAAGACGATTACGACAGTGAATACAGATATTCCGGTAAACCGCTCGCCGCCCTACAGGGCCTCGATAGAGACAACCGTGTTGTCTATGTCGGTAGCTTCTCAAAAACCATGTTCCCTTCTCTGCGCCTGGGTTACCTCATTGTCCCGCCTGATCTGACTGAGAGTTTTCGGTTTGCGCGGTCAGCCCTGGATGATCACCCCTCAACCGTCGCACAGCCAGCCCTCACCGCCTTTATTGAAGACGGGTATTTCGCGGCCCATTTGAGACGGACCAGGAAACTCTATTCGGAACGCCAGTCTCACATGGTTGCTGCGTTTGAAGAGTATTTATCACCGTATCTGACAATCCACTCTTCATCAGCCGGCATGCACCTGGTCGCAACCCTGACCCCCGAGCTGGAAGCGAAGATATCGGACGTTGCGCTCGTCCAACTGCTGGAAGAATCCGGCATCAGTGCCGCCCCCCTTTCTGCCTTCTACCATGCCGAAAAACCCCAACAGGGACTCGTCTTGGGCTTCGCTGCGGTATCACAGGTCGACATAATTCACTCAACTCGACAGATGCAGTCTATTCTAAATACTATTTAGTTGAAGAATCGCAGGAGGTTTCTTTGCTTTAAGCCTCTGACAAGACGAGGATATCCTGATAGAGATCGAGGGCTTCCGGGTTGGCCAGTGCCTCCTGGTTCTTCACCGCGCGGCCATGGACAATATCCCGCACCGCCAGTTCTGTGATCTTACCCGACTTGGTCCGCGGAATATCGGCGACAGCCACGACCTTAGCCGGCACATGTCTTGGTGTGCAATTCTGTCTAACCCGGGTCTTGATTTGCTTGATCAGGTCATCGGTCAGCTCAACATCCTCGGCCATCCGCACGAATAGCACGACCCTGACATCACCCTGCCAGTCCTGACCGATCACGATGGCTTCCAGAACCTCATCAAAGGTTTCCACCTGGCGGTAAATCTCCGCCGTGCCAATCCGGACACCGCCGGGATTCAGCGTCGCATCGGACCGTCCATAGACAACGATACCGTCGTGAGCTGTTAACTCAACAAAATCGCCATGGCACCAGATATTGTCGAATTTTTCGAAATAGGCGCCCTTGTATCGCGCCCCGTCCTCGTCATTCCAGAACATCACCGGCATGCAGGGGAACGGTTTGGCACAGACCAGCTCGCCTTTTTCCCCACGAACGGGATTGCCATCATCATCCATAACCTGAACATCCATACCCAGACCCAGGCTCTGAATTTCACCACGCCAGACCGGAACGGTGGGGTTCCCAAGCATGAAACAACCGACAATATCCGTGCCGCCGGAAATTGACGCGAGTTGCAGGTCCGGCTTCACGCTGTTGTAAACATAATCGAAGCTTTCGGGCACCAGCGGTGAACCTGTCGATGCCATCAGTCGAACCGTCGCCAGAGAATGCGTCTCCCTCGGCACCAATCCGGCCTTGTTGCAGGCATCGATCCATTTGGCGGACGTTCCGAACAGGGTCATACCTTCTGCATCCGCGTAATCGAACAGGATGTTGCCATCCGGCGCAAAAGGGGACCCATCATAGAGCAGCAAGGTCGCCTCAGCCGCCAGGCCGGCCACCAACCAGTTCCACATCATCCAGCCACATGTGGTGAAGTAAAAAACCCGGTCATCCCGCTTCACATTGCTGTGCAAGAGATGCTCTTTCACCTGGTTGAGTAATGTCCCGCCCGCGCCGTGAACTATGCATTTTGGAACACCCGTCGTGCCGGACGAATACATGATATAGAGCGGGTGATTGAAGGGCAGTTGCTCAAACGCGATATCACCCGGCCCATAGGGAGCCACAAAAGCGTCGAGATGCACCGCATTCTCGATTGGTGAAAGATCGGCCGCGTTGCTGGTCAATGGCATAATCACCACTTTCTGCACGCTTGGCAGATCTGGCAGGAATTCCGCGATCCGTGAAATCGAATCTATTTCTTTTCCGTTGTAATAATATCCGTTGGCCGCAAACAGCATGACCGGTTCCGTCTGCCCAAAGCGATCGACCACACCGCGCGCGCCAAAATCTGGCGAGCAGGATGTCCAGATTGCCCCGATGGAGGTGGCCGCCAGCATGGCCGCAATGGTTTCCGGCATGTTCGGAACAAAGCCTGCGACACGATCCCCCGGCTTTATCCCCTCATCCCGCATTGCCTGCGCCAGACGGGAAACAAGGTCATACAGATCCCCCCAGGAAAGCTTTCGCCGAACCTTGTCTTCGGCCCAGAAGACGAGGGCATCCCCGTCATCCCGACGACGCAACAGGTTTTCAGCAAAATTCAAACGGGCATCCGGAAAGAACTGCGCGCCCGGCATCTTGTCAACATCGATCAGAACCCGGTCGCCTTTGACACTGGCCCGGATCCCGGCAAATTCCCAAAACGCGTCCCAGAAGGCCTCCATGTTATTAACCGAGAAATTGTGCAAATCGCTGTAGCTGGAGATCATCTCACCGCTGCGCTCTTCCAAAGCCTTTCGGAACGCGTCCATATTGGTGTTCGCAATATCAGCGGGGCTGGGTTGCCAGAGTGGGTCGGTCATAGCGGGCCTTCCTTCAGCTCATGTCAGAATTTCTTGTCAGACGCATTACACAGTTCGAAGCACAAGAACCATGCCGCATGGCCCCCTTGCCTCCAATCGCCCCGTGGGATAGCACGGGTTCTACGGCGTTCCAATATCGCTGTTTGCTTCAGGAGGTCTTGTGACCGATACCATCCAATCCAGATCCCCGATTTCGGGCCCTGTTATGGGCGCCGCCTGGATGATCATGGGCGCGGCCCTGTTCGCCGCGATGAATGGTGTGGTGCGCTTCGCGGCGCTCGACGGGTTGCATCCCTTTCAGATCGGTTTCCTAAGGGCTGCCTTCGCGCTTGCCTTCATTCTTCCTTTTTCCTTTCGGGACGGGCTAAGCAGCCTGAAAACGACCCGCTGGCGGCTCTACCTGCTTCGCGGCTGTGCAGCGTCGACCGCCATGTTGTCCTGGATGACCGCAATCGCGACCATCCCCCTGGCAGAGGCAACGGCAATTACCTTCACAGCGCCCTTGATTGCCACGGTCGGGTCCGCCCTGGTTTTAAAAGAGTCGGTTAAGGCCCGCCGCTGGGGTGCCGTCTTCTTTGGTTTTGTCGGTGTCATGATCATTCTGCGCCCCGGCACCGCCGCGATGGAACCAGGCGCGATTGCAGCACTCGGGGCCGCCTTTGCCATGGGCACCGCCGCGCTCTGCATCAAGGCCCTAACCGATACGGAACCGGCCGGTCACGTTGTTTTCTATACCAGCCTGATGCTGACGGTGATCTCCCTTCCCTTCGCGGTTTCCGTCTGGTCAGAAATGACACCAAAATTCTGGATTTATGGGGTTCTTCTGGGTTTTTTCGGTGTCTCCGGCCATTGGTGCCTGACGAAAAGTTTTGCCAATGCCGATGCCAGCCTTGTCATGCCATTTGACTATACGCGCCTGCCCTTTGTGGCCCTTGTCGGATGGATCGCATTTGATGAGGTGGTCGAAGGCATCACCTGGATCGGCGCCAGCCTGATCGTCGGATCCGCCCTCTATGTCGTTTATCGAGAACGGCAATTGGCAAAGCCATCCACCAAGCTTTATGTGAAAAAAACCTATACCGACTGATCGCTGGTCAAGCTGGAAGCGTCGCGATCAGGGCCAATGTCGCAATCAGACTGCCCATCGCACCCAGGGTCAGGATCCGGCGCAGTGGCAGATACCATTCCGGAAAAAACCCGTCGCGCACGGCCTGCCGGTCGACAAAAAACGCGATGGCAAAAGCCGCAATCAGGACGGATAGCCCCGTCATCGGATACATCCGAAGGGCAATCCAGGCGATGAGCGATGGCAGAACGGACCAGATCATCCGCGCCCAGTTGATCTGCTGATCCGGTGACAGGGAACGGCCCCAATGGACGCCGCCAAGGAATGTCAGGATTACAGCCCCGTATCCCATTTGCAGACCGATCGCCTCACTCTGCAACCAGGGAATCCCGCTCCAGCTTGCAACAGCCAGCCCCACGAAGGGGATTAACCCCCCTAGGCCCAAGAGTTTTGCCGGAACCGGCACGGCGTTTAACATCTGATCTCTCCCAGCGTTTCGACCGCAGCAACCGTGTCGAACGTGCAGGGATTTAGGGCGTATCCTTTAGCCGGTCAATCATATCGGCGGCTTTTGCCTCATGTTCAGGGGTCACATGGGACCGGATTGTCTTCCACGCGGCCCAGAACAGGGCGGCATCATCGGTAAAACCCACCGCCGCCAGAATATCGGGCACCGCGTCAACCGGCATCACGAAATAGGCCAGTGCCGCAAACATGATCAGTTTGGCCCGTTTGGGTGTCGCCGGGTCCATCGCCGCATAGTAAGAGGTCAGCAGCTCGGGCAGGAACGGTATCCGGGCCGCAACTTTCCGGACCTTGGGCCAGAAACCATCCCGCACCTGACGCTCATTTTCCGCACCCTTTTCCGGCGCGGCCAATATCATCAACTGGTTTTCTTCTGAAGTTTTGATCATCCATCCTATATGCGGTATGGACCGTTAAAGGTCTATAGGATTGAACGAGGGGGACAGAGACATGGAAATCAATAACGCGGCCGCAGTGGTTACAGGCGCGGCATCAGGACTGGGTGCCGGAACAGCGCGTGCATTGGCCGCCAAGGGGGCAAAGGTTGCCCTGTTTGATCTGAATGTCGAAAAGGCCCAGGCCCTTGCAGATGAAATCGGTGGCATCGCGATTGAATGCAATGTCTCTGACGACGCCAGCGCTAAAGCTGCGATGACCGCCGCTCAAGAGGCCCATGGCCCCTGCTCTATCGCGGTCAATTGTGCGGGTATTGCACCCGCAAAACGGATTGTCGGTCGCGATGGCGCCATGCCGCTCGACAATTTCAGATCTGTCATTGAGGTTAACCTGATCGGCAGTTTCAACATCATGCGGTTGGCCGCCGCCCAGATGGTCGGAAACGAGCCGAACAGCGACGGGGAACGCGGCGTCATCATATCCACCGCCTCTGTGGCTGCCTTTGATGGTCAGATCGGTCAGGCCGCCTATGCCGCCTCAAAAGGGGGTATTGCCGCACTTACATTGCCCGCTGCCCGCGATCTCGCCCGCCATGGCATCCGCGTGCTCACCATTGCGCCCGGCCTGTTCGCCACACCCTTGATGCTCGGCATGCCGCAGAATGTTCAAGACAGCCTGGCAGCAACCCTCCCCTTCCCGCAGCGTTTTGGCACGCCGGAGGAATACGCGGATCTTGTTCTCTTTATGGTCGGAAACCCGGTCATGAACGGGGAAACAGTGCGCCTGGACAACGCGCTGCGCATGGCCCCGCAATAGTGGGCATCTCCGTCAGAGGCCGGCACTCTTCACGTCAAACCCGGCTGCGATCCGGTTCATCCGTTTCGCCAGCCGGATATCGAGTTCCGACAGACCATCGACATCATGGGTCGAAAGGGTGACATCGACCTTGTTATAGACGTTGAACCATTCGGGATGGTGATCCATCTTCTCGGCCACCAGGGCGACCTGGGTCATAAAACCCATTGCCTGAACAAAGTTCCGGAACTCAAACCGGCGAGAAATGGCATCCCTTTCCACGCCCTGATGCTGCCAGTCGGACAACTCCATCAGGGCCGCCTCGCGCTCTATATCACTCAACAATTCCACTTTTGGCATTGTGCCTCACCCTTCTGTTTCCCTTAATAAAAGTCGGGGTCAGTCCCGTAATCCTCATCCTCGCCTGATGTGCCGATCACCTGGCGCGCAATATCAAATGAGAACCCCTGGCGGGCCAAGGCCGCGAGATCTCGCTGTCGGTTTTCGTCACGCCCGGATCGACGATAGACGCCAATCCGACGCCGCTTGGCATAATGATGGGCCGCTTGCAGGTCGGGATCTATGCCCTCTCTCTCAAGGCTTTCAGAGAGTTCTTCGAGCGCGGCCTCCGCAACCGCACCCTCCACACCCTTCTCCGACAGTTTCATCCGGATCGCCCGCCTCGACACGCCGCGGCGATGGAGCGACCCAACGCGCATATCGGCATAGCCCTTGTCATCCAGATATCCCAGCTCCGTGAACCGCGTGACCAGCCGATCGACGACCTGCGCCCCTTCTTCCGGGTCGGTACCGTGGTTACGGGCGGAGGCTGTGACCCGCCGCATCAGAACACGCCGGAAATTCTCCGTTGAGGTTGCATAACGTTCGAGATAGGCCAGCGCGGCCTTTTGCAGCCGTTCCGGTGTCGCCTTTTTAGGGCCGGTGCGTCGCCGCTCTCCGGATTTAGCCTTTTTATCACGATCTTCGAACGACATCCTAAATTTCTTCTCAAAAATTTTTCATATTTTTCAACAGCTTAGATCTGTTTTACGATTTTTCTTTCGATTATTTCTGCAACCGTGACGAACGTCACAGCGACAGAACACATCACCCACTATCTTGATCATACGAAATGTCGATTACCCCTGACAAATCGTAGGAATTCCGGGCACCGTGCCCATATCTGCCCCTCCCCAAGGGAGCGCGGTATCCGGTACAAGAAAGGCGATGACCTGGAAACGGGATCATCGCCTTTTCTTTGTTTTTCCAAGCTCGCCAGTTCGGCGTTGTACCATAATGCGGAAACAGTGCTATGCCATCATGATGCTTGCTGATGTCCGGATGGATCCTTATCTCTGCCAAAACACTAAGCGGTATCGACGGCAAAGTATCTATGAGTGATCTACATTTTTTCGGGTCTTCCATGACACCCAGGCGCTATGGTGCGGTCAACTGGGTGGGCATGGGCCATCTGTATGAGAAAGAGGTAAAACGGTTTCTGAAGGTCGCGACCCAGACGGTCGCTGCCCCGGTGGTAACCACCTTGTTGTTCCTCGCGATTTTCACACTGGCGCTTGGCCGGGCTGTTGAGACGATCAACGGCATTCCGTTCTCTCAGTTTCTCGCCCCTGGCCTGATTACCATGGCCATGGCACAGAACGCTTTTGCAAACACCTCTTCATCCATGGTGATTTCCAAGATTCAAGGCAGCATCGTCGATGTCCTGATGCCGCCGATCAGTGCGATGGAGATGGTATGTGCCTATGCAATGGCCGGCGTAACGCGGGGTCTAACGGTTGGACTGGTCACCTGGTTTGCGATGTCGTTCTTCGTCCCGATGGAGGTTCACCATTTCGGCTATCTTCTGTTCCACGCGATTGCCGCCTCTTTAATGCTGGCGCTGTTGGGGCTGGTTGGCGGCATCTGGGCCGACAAGTTCGACCATATCGCAGCGATCACCAATTTCGTTGTGACGCCCTTCGCATTTCTGTCCGGGACTTTCTACTCAATCTCCCGCCTGCCTGAACCGTTCTACAGCATCGCCTTTGCAAACCCGTTCTTCTTCATGATCGACGGTTTCCGCTATGGCGCGACAGGTCAATCGGACGCAAACCCGTTGATCGGGCTTTTCGTCCTGACGGCGGCGAACATAGCCCTGTGGTATCTGGCCTGGCAGATGATCCGTCGCGGCTACAAATTAAAGGCCTAGAACCCAGATGAGTGAGCCGGTCTTCCCCCTGGATTTTTCCAAGCCTCGGCACTTCACCGGATTGAACATTCTGGCCATCAAGGCCTTGTCCTGGCGGCTCATTAAGGGGGAGATCGCCGTCTTCAAACTGGTCCTGTTGGGTCCCGCCCTGCAGTCCCTTTTGTTCACGGTTGTGATATGGCTGGCTCTGGGCGATCAAATCCCGACAATCGGCGGCGTGCCTTTCCTGGCATTCCTGACCCCTGGCCTGGTGATCACAGCAATTCTGCAGCGTGCCTTTGAAACAACGGCCTTCATGATTGTGCATGAGAAGCTTGAAGGGACCATTGCCGATATTTTCGGCGCACCCATGCGCACGGGTGAAATCCTGACCGGCTATGTGTTGGGCGCGCTTGGCGTATCCCTCATCGTTGGTCTGCCTGTCTGGATCATCCTGTCGCCATTCGGTGGTGGCTTTCCAGCAAATCCGGTTCTCTCCATTGTGTTCCTTGTGTTGGGGATCATCTTGCTCAGTCTGCTGGGCATGCTGGCCGGACAGCGGTCACGCAAATGGGACTCACTCTCGGCCAAGGAAGTATTCATTCTGGCCCCGGCCCTTTTCTTGTCCGGCAGCTTCTTTTCGGTCGATCAACTGGCAGAGCCGTTTCACACAATGATGTTGCTTAACCCGGCCTTTCATCTGGTCAACGGGTTCCGCTATGGCATGACGGGCTATGCCGACGCGCCAATCTGGATCAGTTTTACCGTGCTCACCATTTCCCTTGTGGTACTTCTGATCGCAACCTGGCGGTTTCTGGACCGGGGCTACCGGATCAAGGCTTAACGAGCCGGGCCAAGACTTCTTGCACCGACGCGCTGCATCGGCTAAACGAAGATCATGATCAAGAATTGGACATCAACCGCTTCTCAGCGCATTCAGCGACGTCGTTCCATCCGAACGGCGGCGATGGGATATGCCTGGATCAATTGATCTGATCATGCATGGGACCCCGCGCCGCTGGACCTTGTCCGGCGGTTCTTGCTTTTAAGGCCCGTTGAATTGCCGGGGAAGGGATAAACAGCGGAACCGGGATCTGAAAAAGATCTGTATAACCCGGTCCAAAAAGACCCGCTTTTAAGGAAACAAGAAAATGTCATCACCTTCTACTCCCTCTTCCGTCATGAATACCTATGGCCGGTTTCCGATCGCTTTTGAGCGCGGCGAAGGCATGTATCTGATCGACACAGAGGGGCGTCGTTATCTTGATTTCTTCGGCGGTATCGCCGTCAACGCCGTTGGTCATTCTCACCCCCATCTGGTGAAAGCCCTTCAGGACCAGGCAGCAAAGCTTTGGCATGTCAGCAATCTGTTTATCATACCAGAACAGGAAAAACTGGCGAAACGCCTGACCGAAAACAGCTTCGCCGATGTCGCTTTCTTCTGTAATTCGGGGCTTGAGGCCATGGAAGGCGCCCTGAAGGCAGCGCGGCGTTATCACTACAAGGCGGGCAATCCCGAGAAATGGCGGACAATCACGGTGGACGGGGCATTTCACGGCCGGTCGCTGGCCACAATTGCGGCTGCCAACAACCCAAAATACCTCAGCGGGTTTGGCCCGGCAGCAGACGGTTTCGACACGGTTCCCTTCGGCAATATGAACGCGCTCCGCGATGCCATCACCCCGGAAACCGCCGCAATCGCCGTAGAGCCAATCCAGGGCGAGGGCGGGATCAATCCGGCCTCTCTGCAATATATGCGGGACCTGCGCGCAACCGCTGATGAGTTTGGCCTGATGCTGGTGTTTGACGAAATCCAGTCCGGCGTCGGGCGGACCGGCAAGATGTGGGCCCATGAATGGTCCGGCATTGCGCCCGACATCATGGCCTCTGCAAAGGGGCTTGGCGGCGGCTTCCCCGTCGGTGCGGTGCTCGCCAGCGAAAAAGGGGCGAGCGGCATGGAGCCCGGCTATCATGGAACAACATTTGGCGGAAACCCGCTTGCCATGGCAGTGGCCAATGCGGTTCTGGATGTTATTTCGGCGGATGGCTTCATGGATAGCGTCGACGAAACAGCCCGGTATCTGTGGCACAAACTGTTGGCCATGGTGGAGGCGCATCCAACCGTATTCGATACCGTCCGCGGGGCGGGATTGATGCTGGGCATCAAATGCGCAGAAGGGGTCGTCAATGGCGATATGATCACCAAGCTGATGCATGCGGGTCTTCTGACCGTTGGCGCCGCGGACAATATTGTCCGGTTTCTACCCCCGCTTATCGTCACCAAACAGGATTGTGACGAGGCACTGGCCATTATGGACAAGGTCGCCACGGAAATCGCAACCGAACAGAAAGGGGCCTGAAATGAGCCAGCCAAAACACTTTCTGGATCTCGACCATTTCAGCGGTGACCAGCTGCGGTCCATGCTGGATGACGGCAATGCCTTTCGAAAGACCGGGGAACGGGCTGCCGACCGCCCGCTCGCCGGAAAGGCGCTCGCCCTGATTTTTGAAAAACCGTCGACCCGAACACGGATCAGCTTTGATATCGGGATGCGGCAGCTTGGGGGCGAGGTCATCATCATCACCCCCGCTGAATCACAATTGGGCCGAGGCGAGACGATTGCCGATACCGCCCGGGTTCTGTCGCGCTATGTTGATGCGATCATGATCCGCACCACAGAGGAATCAAAACTGCTGGAACTGGCGGAACATGCGTCAATCCCGGTGATCAACGGGCTTACCGATCGAACCCATCCCTGTCAGTTGATGGCCGATGTTATGACCTTTGAGCAGCATCGCAGCTCCATAAAAGGCAAAACCATTGCCTGGTCCGGTGACGGCAACAATATGGCCACCAGCTGGATCCATGCGGCCGTGCGTTTTGGCTTCACCCTGAAAATCGCCTGTCCGGAACAACTGCCCCCGCCGAGTGACGTTCTGAAATGGGCGGCGGAACAGGGCGGCCATATTGAGGTCAGCCATCAATCGGAAGAAGCCGTCACCGGCGCCGATTGCGTTGTCACCGATGTCTGGGTGTCAATGGGCGACGAGGCCGATGAAGCCGCTGTCAGCCGCCACAATATGCTGAAACCTTTTCAGGTTGATGAGAGGCTGATGTCCATGGCCAGTCCCGACGCAATCTTCATGCATTGCCTGCCTGCGCATCGCGATGAAGAGGTTACGGCGGGGGTGATCGACGGGCCGCAATCGGTGGTCTGGGATGAGGCAGAAAATCGTTTGCACGCGCAAAAGGGCATTCTGGCCTATTGCATGGGCGAAGACTGACCCCATTTCTCCATAGCTTTTACAAGATGGAACCATCGCTTTGAAACTGCCGACTAGTGAAATCAATGTTGATCTGCCGACCAGCGAAGGTGTGGTCGATCTCACCGACTGGCCACAGGACAATGTGGTTCAGCCGTTCATGATCGACGCCACCGGCCTTAATGGACGGTATATCCGCCTCGGGTCCAGCATCGACGAGATTTTGAGCCGTCACGCCTTGCCCGAGGCCGCATCAATCCTGCTGGGTGAATTTCTGGCACTGGCCGCAGGGCTGGCAGCGGCCCTGAAATATGACGGTGTCTTCACCCTACAAACCAAGGGCGATGGCCCCATCCCGTTAATGGTTGCCGATGTCACAAGTGAAGGCGATATCCGCGGCTATGCGCAGTTACGAGACAACGATCCTGCACAGATTCCTGATTGGGAAGATGTGAAATCCGCACCCGTTCCGAAACTGCTCGGGTCTGGCTATGTCGCCTTTACCGTCGACTTCTCAACCTCGACGGAGCGCTATCAGGGGATCGTCTCTTTGGACGGCGCGACACTTTCCGAAGTAATCCGTCATTATTTTGAGCAATCAGCACAATTCACCGCCGCAACCAGACTTGCCTGTGGCCAGGATGCGGATGGGCATTGGCGGGCCTCTTCTCTCATAATCCAGCACTTGCCGGAAGAAGGGGGAACAGGGGGGGTCGCGCTGGATGAAGACGGGTGGCAGAGGGCGACAACGCTGCTCGCGTCCGCGACAGTTGAAGAATGTATCGACCCTGATTTGCCGCCCCATGATCTACTCTATCGTCTTTTCAACGAAGATGGGGTGCGGGTGTTTGAACCCAGGGTTTTGCAAAAAGGCTGCCGGTGTTCCGATGATAAGATGTTGGGTGTTCTTGCAACGCTCACGGAAGATGACCTTCAACATGTCTTGAAGGACGGCAAGGTGGAAATGGTCTGCGAATTCTGTAATGTGAAAAAGCAGTTTTCCCTCGATCAGATTCGGGTAAGCCAATCACAAGACAGCAATGGAGATCAGCCATGACCGCACCTGCCGCTTCCCTACTCGGTTTCCTGAAAGCCCCGAAAGTGGCTGCCTTGGTGGCCGGGCTGTTGCTGGCGGCGTGCGAAACAGCGGTCGAAATCCCGGAATATGCGGATATTACCTTTTCCCATCTGCCCGCCATTAATCTGAATGTCGAAAACCTGGAAACGGTCTCGACCTTCGTCGTGCCGGCGGGCCCCGGGCATGTGGAACGTGAATTTCCTGTCGATCTCGTCAAAACGGCACAGAATTGGGGCCGGGACCGGCTTGTTCCTGTTGGCGCGGACGGGACGGTGACGCTGACCGTGACAAACGCCAGTGTGACAGAAACCCGGCTTGAAAAAACAGACGGACTGACCGGCGTCATCACAACCGATCAGGATTTCCGTTATGACGCCGTCTTGTCGGTCACGGTCAGCGCAGCGGATTCAGCAGGCGGCAACACCGCCCAGACAACCGTTACGGTAAACCGGTCGCAAACCGTGCCTGAGGACCTCAGTTACAACGAGCGGGAAAAAATCTGGTACGAAATGGCGGCGAAGCTGATGGGCGATCTGGATACCCGTCTGGAATCAGCGGTGCGCACCCATATGGTCTATTTCCTGGCGCTTTGACAGCGCAGTGCGGTCTTGACCTGCTAACGGCGCAGTGCGGTCTTGAACTGCTAACGGCGCAGTGCGCCGTGTGCATTATTGCCTTTTTTGACGATTGCGTCAGGGTCCAAGGGCCAACGCGGGCGCGGCGCAACATCGTATCCATCGGTCATTCCCAACCGCAGTCTTTCAACCCCCGCCCAGGCAACCATGGCTGCGTTGTCCGTGCATAATGCAATAGGCGGGGCGACAAAGCGGGCGTCACGATCTTCGGCAAGACCTGTCAGAACGCTGCGCAGACGCAGATTTGCGGCAACCCCGCCAGCAACCACCAGACTTGGCACAAACCCGTGTTCCTCCGCAAAACGATCAAGGGCGCGAACCGCGCGATCCTTTACAATATCACTGACTGCATCCTGAAAGGACGCAGCCATATCGGCGCGATCCCGATCATTAAGCCGATCGGGCTGATCCTGGGTCAGGGCCATGACTTGTTGCCGAAGGGCTGTCTTCAATCCGGCAAAGGAAAAGTCGCAATTCTCGCGACCAACCATGGGTCTTGGCAATTTGAACCGGGTGGGGTCCCCGTTCTTCGCCGCCACTTCCAGCAAAGGACCACCCGGATAGCCGAGCCCCAGGATCTTTGCCGTCTTGTCGAACGCCTCCCCAATCGCATCGTCGAGGGTGGACCCGTACAACCGATATTTCCCGACATTCTCCACCGCCAGAAACTGACAATGACCGCCAGACGCCAGCAGCAACAGGTAAGGGAAAGGAACATCATCGCTGAGCCTCGCGGTCAGGGCATGCGCCTCCAGATGATTGACGCCGACAAAGGGGAGGTTGCGAGACAACGCTATGGTCTTGCCTGCGGTCACGCCAACCATGACACCGCCAATAAGGCCGGGCCCGGCGGTTGCGGCGACACCGTCCAGATCATCAAACCCGATTCCGGCCTCTCCAATCGCCTTTTCGATTACAGGGGCCAGATAATCAAGATGGGATCGTGCAGCGATTTCGGGCACAACACCCCCAAACGGGCGATGCTCGTCCAGTTGCGAGACAACGACATTGGAAAGAATCCGACCTGAATCCTCAACCACTGCAGCGGATGTCTCGTCACATGATGTTTCCAGACCAAAAACCAACATTATCGCGTGTAATATCCTCGTACGGCGTTAAACTTCGCAAAAGCGCGGCTTTCTTAGCGCATCAGGGATCATCAGGCTATACGCTTGTCTATCGGTACGGGGGAAGATGTCTAAAATACTGAAACTGGGGACACGGGCCTCACCACTTGCTCTAGCGCAGGCATATGAAACACGGGACAGACTGTCGAAAATTCACGCTGATCTGACGGTCGAAATCGTCGAAATCAAGACGACCGGTGACATCGTACTCGATCGAAAACTCTCGGAGATCGGGGGCAAGGGCCTCTTCACAAAAGAACTGGACGAAGCCCTGTTGGATGGCCGCATCGATTTTGGCGTGCATTCCATGAAGGACCTGGAAACCTGGCTTCCTGACGGTATTTCACTCGATGTTGTTTTGCCCCGCGAAGACGTAAGGGATGGTTTCATCTGCCAAAAGGCCGCAAGCCTGGCGGATCTGCCCGCCGGGTCTGTTGTCGGTACCTCTTCGCTGCGCAGACAGGCACAATTGCTCGCCACCCGCCCGGACCTTGAGGTCATTACCTTTCGCGGTAATGTTCAGACGCGGCTTAGAAAACTCTCCGAGGGTGTGGCTGATGCAACGATCCTGGCGATGGCCGGCCTGAACAGGTTGGGCACACCGGAAATCGCGACCGCAGCAATCGAGCCGGAAGACATGCTGCCCGCCGTGGCCCAGGGTGCCATCGCCATAACCGCGCGCAGCGGGGACGAAGAGACGAACCGGTACCTAGCCCCGCTTAATCATGCTGACAGTCACATAAGGGTGACCGCGGAACGGTCCTTTCTGACCGTGCTCGATGGATCCTGCAGGACACCGATCGCCGGATTGGCCGAAATTACCGGAGACACCGTGCGCTTTCGCGGGCTGGTCGCGAAACCGGATGGCAGCGATATACTGACCATCGAACGCAGCGGATCTGTCAGCGACGCAAAACAGATGGGCCTTGATGCCGCCGCCGAGCTGAAATCCCGAATGGGGGACGGATATCTGTCATGATCCCGAACAACGGCGCGGGCGAATTGGCCGGCCCGTTGATATGGATACCCCGTCCCCACGAAGATGCCGACCAAATGGCCAGCGCTTTAACAGGAATTGGTGCCAGACCATTGGTCGCACCCCTGCTCAGCATTGTCTTCTCGGATGAAGAACCCGATTTAGCTGAAATCAAAGGGTTATTGTTCACATCGGCCAATGGTGTACGTGCCTTTGCTAATGCCTCTGGGGACCGTACGCTTCCCGTCTATGCAGTTGGTCCGCGCAGCGCAGAGGTTGCAAGAGAAACTGGTTTTACATCGGTCTCTGTCGCCGGTGGCAATGTCGACCTTCTGGCGGATCATGTTGCGGCATCAAGGTCTCCAAGCGATGGAATGCTCCTTCATATTGCTGGCACTGAAAGGGCGGGTGATCTCGTGCAAGCGCTGGAAAAGCACGGTTTTGCCGTGCGTCGACAGGTGTTTTACAGCGCAGAGGCGGCAACCGAACTGCCTGAAGACGTCCTTCATGCGTTGCAGACGCGTACACTGGACGCCTGCGCCATTTTTTCGCCACGTACTGCAAGCTTAATTGTATCGCTTGTGAAAAAGGCTGGACTGGAAGACAGTTTAAAACACGTGACCGCGCTTTGCTTGAGCGATAATGTATCTACCAACGCTTCAGCACTGAATTGGTGTACGCGCGTGGTGAGTTCAAAACCGGATGGGGAGGCCATGTTGCAGTTGATCAGAGAGGTTTTTCCCACCCTGTCGACACTCGATCCGAAAGGACCGGTTGTAAGAGATCAGGACGTCTAGAATGACAGAGACAGAGAGTGCAAACGGTCCCGGACCCGAGGTTGAAATTGAGGCGGAAGAAGTGGTCGACCGGTTCGGTGGTATCCGCCCGCTCGCAAATCGACTGGAAATCGCCGGCAGCACCGTCCAGGGCTGGAAGGCACGCAACCATATTCCAGACAATAGATGGGATGACGTCATCGCCGCAGCCCGCAGCGATGGTATTTCCCTGAAACGCGATACAGACAAAAGCAACATAGAAAAACATGAAGAGACTGCCACC
This sequence comes from Alphaproteobacteria bacterium, assembly GCA_963691885.1. Taxonomy (GTDB): domain Bacteria; phylum Pseudomonadota; class Alphaproteobacteria; order UBA8366; family Aestuariispiraceae. Next base: position 1,803,525 of record OY829843.1, on the reverse strand, counting down.
CAGGAAGCCGACAGCCCTGTCGGAAAGGAAAGCACAGAAACTATGGTCAACAACTCCGACGCATCGACCGGTGACAAAGGCCCTGAAAACGAAGCCCCAAAGAGCAGCGTTCCCAATGCCAGCGCAAAACCAGACAGCGCGGCGACAAAACCGAAAGATGAGAAACCGGCCGCTGCCAGTGGCGCGACCAAAACTTCCGCAGCCAAAGCAGCGCCAGCGAAACCGGCTGCAGCCCCCGCCCCCAAGCCCGCCCCGTCGCGAGGCGCATCGGGCATTGCCTGGATCGCCCTGTTGCTTAGCCTCTGTGTAATCGGTGCGGAAGCAACACGCCCGTATTGGCAGCCGACCGTCGGCCCGGCCCTGGCAAATCATCTGGAACGGTTTTTTGGTAAACCAGTCGCACAGCAGCAGGATAGCGAAGCGCTCGATGCCTTAAAGGCAGAGCTGGCTGCGGCGACCGCGCGGATCGAACCGCTTGAGGCTCGATTGGCGGAGGCAGAGGCACAAGCAGCTTCCGCCCTGGCCGCAGCGGAGGCCAATGGTGATATCTCTCAACTTGTAGAACCCACACTGACCCCGGTTCTGGACCGCATTGCCGCTGTTGAGGACAGATTGTCTGTGATGGGAACAGGGGCCGGCGATGACGCAGCCCTTTCCGGCGACGTGACATCCTTGAACGAAGCGCTGACTGCACTTAGAACCCGGCTGGAAGCAGCCGTCACCCGAACCGATGGGTCCGTTGACGCGTTCCGGACAGAGTTGGACAGTTTTGCGGACCAACGCAGTGCCATTCAGCTCGGCCTGGATGGCGTAACCGAACAACTTTCAGCCCTGCAGGGCCGGTTAAGCCTGATTGAGGAATCCGGCGGCGGCCCCGGTGCGGAAGAGACCGCCCTCGTCCTGATCGTCGGGCAGGTTGAAACGGACCTGACGGCAGGTCGCGGAATTGACAACTCCTTAGGGGATCTCGCCGCCCTAACCCCGAATTCGGAAGAAGCGCAGGCCAATATTGAGGCACTGCGTGGCCTGGGGACGGCCCCAATCATGACCCGTTCAGATCTGTCAAAGGGCTTCGCCGATATCGCGGCCAAGGTTGACCGCGCCGAACATCTGGGAGGTGCCGAATCCTGGGTTGCCGAAACCCTGGCAGAGCTTCGTGGTCTGGTATCCATCCGCCGCGTTGGAACCGATCCCGAAGCCCCGGTCGCCAGTCAGGCTGAAGGGGCGCTGGCAGAAGGTGACCTTGAAAAGGCAATCAGCGTTGTAAAACCGCTTGCCGATATTGATCCTGACGTCGCCGCATGGGTTGGGCAGGCGGAACGCCGCCTGACAGCCGACAATGCCTTGAACGGATTGCGTGAAACAGCCTTGCAGCGGCTGCAGGCCGCATCCACGGGGGGCTGAGATCATGGCTCGCGCCGTTTTCCTATTCGTTAAGATCGGCCTTCTGGTCGCCGCTGCCCTCTATCTTTCTCAATATCCGGGGCGCGTCAGCGTCGACTGGCAGGGCTGGCGCCTGGACGTGTCACTCGGCCTGTTGCTGCTTGGTGTCCTCGTCTTTGTCATTAACATCGTCGTCCTTGCCCGGTTCTGGTCGACAATCATCGCGGTACCGGGTCAGTTTATGGGGGCCAGACGGGCCGCAAGGCGGGAACGCGGTTATCGCACGCTCACCCAAGGGCTGGTCGCGGTTGCCGCAGGCGACACGGTTGAGGCACACCGCCTGTCCCGCAAGGCAGAATCCCTCTTGAACGACCCGCCGCTGACACGATTGCTGGCGGCACAGGCCGCCCATCTCGATGGGGACAATGAGGCAGCCAAACGCTATTTCGAGCAGATGCTGGACGACCCGGACATGGCCTTTTTGGGTCTGCGCGGTCTGCTTAACCTTGCCGTGGCACGCGGTGACAAGACAGAGGCCATGCGCCTGACGAAACTGGCCCATGAAAAGCGGCCGGGAACCCCCTGGGTAGTGAACCAATTGCTGAGCCTGCAGGAAGAAAATGGCGATATGGATGGGGCCTTGCGTACGGTCAATGACGCAATCCGGATGAAGATCCTTCCGGCACCCGAGGGCAAATCCAAGAAGGCTGGCATTTTGATCGCTCAGGCCCGGGACAAACAGCTGGCCGGGGATAAATCCGGTGCCCTGAAACAGGCGCAGGAGGCACACAAACTTGCCCCCGAAATGGTTGAGGCCTCCGTCTTTACCGCCCGCATGCTGCACAGTGAGGGCAAGAATACAAAGGCCATTCGCCTGTTGGAGGAGGCCTGGAAACGCGAACCCGACCCGGCGCTGGCCCGCGCCTATCGTGATGTGGCCCCGCCCTCTGCCTCTGATGCGCTGTCTCAGGTGAAGCGGTTTGAACATCTGCTCTCCCTCTCCCCCGACCACTCGGAAAGCCATCTGGCGCTCGCAGAGGCGGCCTTGAAGGCGAAACTATGGGGTGAGGCGCGCAACCACCTGAAACAGTTCATCGATCAGGATCGGCCAGAACCCAGGGTTTGCCGCCTGATGGCTGAATTGGAAGAGGCTGAACATGGCGACCTGGAAAAGGCCCGTCACTGGCTAAGCCTGGCCACCGACGTCTAACGCCGACTGTTCGAGCGAAAAAATACCCCTGAAAAAAGAAACGGCCCGGAGGACATCCGGGCCAGTGAAAGAAGGGTACAGAACAAGAAAAGTGCAGATGAACAGGGGAGAGTAAAATCTGACTTTAGATGTTGAGAGAATATCGCGGGGAAGGTCTCTTGAAAGTGATATGGATCACATGGGGCGATTTTTTTTGAGTGACGCGCTTTTTCCCCACATCCCGGCACCAAAGACTTGCCAAGAAAGCAGATCAACCCTATGTTCCGCGCGCTTGGAAAAGCGTCACCGGACGCAGAAAGCCGCCTTAGCTCAGTTGGTAGAGCATCGCATTCGTAATGCGGGGGTCGCGTGTTCAAGTCACGCAGGCGGCACCATCTCTTCTTTCAAATGTACTCAACGTATTTCCATCTACAAATGCTGATAATTGCCAGCACACCGACGAAGGCCAGCACCTGAGTGGGTATCAATAAACCTTGGCTTGTGTCTAATTCTTAGTTTTGAAAAATGGCGAGGCAAAACAACTGGAAGACTCTCAACATGAATCAGACGGTCTCTAGAAGAAGCAGCGTAATCATTATTTGATACCACTGTGAAACATTGGCTTCCGTTGGTGGATTCCATTTCGTCAGCCAACGCTATATTCACTCTAAAAGCGTTAGCAGGCTTGTCACTCGCTACGTTCTTCAGCGGTTCGACCGCAATACTTGAGTCGTTGTCTGGCGGCAAAATTATTACTTTATTGCTGAACAAAAAGATGAGCTGGTTGAGAATTACTGCATCTCTATCCTTAAGCTGACATACATTGCCTTTACGTCCTTGTAATTCGTAGACATCTTGGTCATATGCTAGGAATCCTAATCGTGGCGTCAGCGGCATATAAAGATAAACGCCCGCGCTACCCAAACCCCAATTTCGATATTTCATATAACGCATCAGATACAGTTCGTTTGAAAAAACGGCCGGGCAATCTGACATCACAAAATTGGTCCTAGAATTATTGATTAACAAAACGCACCGCAAATCGCGGATAGTTTCCAAAAAAAAGTGAGCGTCATCCGATATCATTTGCATGAACTCTGGCTCTCCGATTGGGTCGCCAATCCAATCACGCAGTTGTTCGTTATCTTCCTGACCCAACATTATTTTTTGGGTCATTTCAGAGGTCATTTTTATTTGTTCGCGTAAAGTCTTCTCAACTCTAGTGTATTGTATTAACCAATAAAACAGAAGGTCCTGAAGCTGCTCAGATCTGGCATTTTGCTGTTCAGCGAGTTGAGCGACGGTTGCGCTAAACAATGCCTCAGGGGAACTTAGATAGTCTTCAATCTTCAGATCTTTACCGTAGAAATAACTTTTAGAACACTGGTCACTGATAGATGCGCCGAAGACGACTTTATCATCTTCCGGTAACCAGATGTTTATCTGTCGCTTCTTAGCGTCTGAAGCAAAGAACTTAAGATGCGCTTTTGCGACAAAGTGCTGATTCTTTTTTTCAGGCAATTACAATTCTTCGTCTAATTATGTGGGCCGCGAGTTTACTGGGCTACGTCAAGAGACTAGGTCTATGTTTGATGCATTATTTGGATTAAAGTACCACTTAAAGTTTAACAAAATCTCGTAGCTTTGGGCAACATTTTAGTGCGTTGTCCCTATCCTCCAAACTATCAAACGATGATCCAGTAATCGTCCTACAAAACTCGTTCATCAATCACGGCTATCGACTGACAATATCTTACGTCTGCGGACGCGTTTCGTCGCACATCGTCCAGTTTATCTAGTATTGCCAGCGGGTACGGGTAATCTAGTAGCGTTGCTGGACTCGTTTTGCTAATATTTTAAAAGGAAGCATTAAATGCACGGGAGAGGAAGTTTTTGAGCAAGCCACACCCTGGTCGGCCGGCAACGTCGGATTACATAACCTGCGCCGCCAGCACCTATAGGGTGTTGCAAGCATCAGATCTGCCCGCCGATCATCCTGTCGAAAAGTTCAACCGGATCTATCAGGCGCTTGCCGGGGATGATGGTGTTATTGATCGTCAGAAGTTCGACCCGACAGAGCACCGCGACGTCTTGCCCTGGATTCAGATTTTTGAAGTTCATGAAGGCCCCAGATACAAGGCCCGCCTGTTGGGAACCGGTGTCACGACCTTGTTGCACGGGGATTTCACCGGCTGGTATCTGGACGACTATATCAGCGGCGAAATCCTGGATCATCGCAACCATGAATTCGGTACAGTCAATTATACAAATGAGCCGATTTTTTCGATGTCGGTCATCCAGTCCGAGCGCGTCTATCCGTGGGAGGTTTATCGCGGCATCTTTCCAGCCAGACAAGGCGATATGGATTTGCTTTTTGTAATCCTGGCGCCAGAGAACGAACGGCTCAAAAACACAACATTCCTGTGAATCTGTATAACATCACATTCAGGCTGCGAAAGCGGGTATACTCATTTCGGCGATCAGATTTCCCCATTGGGCACCATGCATGTCGCGGTCCTTCTGCGTTCCCTGAACCACAGGCCGGGGAAGGGAGAATTTCACGACATTAAGATCTGCGATATCGAAGCGTTTAATCTCATCTGGTTTAATACGAAACAGATCCGCAACAGCATCTGTCTGCAAATTTTCCGAAACATGGGAAAACAACTCGGTCGACCCACAGAAGATATCGATCGTCAGCCAGAAGGGCCCGGCATTCTTGGACCGCACTTTCTCCACCATTGCGCCCAGCTCGACCATATCCGGATCTTTGTAATCAGGCATTGCCAGCAGGTCCCACCGTACGAACGTCCAACCGGAAGGCATCAAGCGGGTCGGTCAGTGACAAAGTATGGTTCAGGCAGAACTCGTATATGGCACCGCGCTGCATCTCAGCTGGTGAAAACGGAAAGGCAAAGGTCGGCATCGGTTCATCTTCCTGCAAGGGGTGATGCAGAAGATAGGGGTTCAGCATCTTGCCGATTTCCCGCGATAATTCCTGAGATTGTGCAGTGACAATGCCCATGACCCCGATCTCGTGATGCGCAGTCTCCCGCTTCTCCAGATTACCGAGGGTCGCGTCCATCCCGATAAGGCGGATCTCTATGTCAAAATCCACCTCTGTCAGGGATAATCTATCGCGTGCCTTTGCGCTGCATTTTGCAACGATATCATCCACCCATTCCCGTGCATGATCGACATAGCGCCGTTCCCGCAGGATCGCCATACAAACCGTCTGATAGCCCGCGACCCGTGCCCCTTCCAGTTTCACGGTATAGGGGCCGGGCACCCAGCGCGACCCTTCCACACGGACCTCCCGCGGGGACAGGGCTGAATATTTGGCCTCAGTCACATCGAGATGCCCGCCTGGTTCGTAAAGAATGAACGGGTCGGTATTCTCATACAGCATATGGGCAGAAACTGTATAGGGTGTGGCCCGGGCTTCTTCAGCAAGCGGCGTGATGGTGAACCCGGCATCATCAAAATCAATCTGTATCACACCGGAATTCGGCTGCGTGGTCGCAATCGCCCCACATTCCCCGACCTTTGCCCCATGCCAGGCTGCCCCCGCATGATTGCCCCGCATCAATGGCAGGGCCGCGATGATCGCGGTATCCGTCGTGCGCCCGGCAATCACAATATCAGCGCCGGTGTTCAGCGCCGCCTGGATCTGTTCCGCGCCCGCAAGGGCAACAATATTGCCGCAACTTTCAATCAGCGCCCGGTCAATATCCGGTGCTGCGGGAAGCGGTTTGACCTTCCCCTCCTCCCAGGATTTGCCGATGAATTCCGGATCCTGACCCGAATAGAGAACGGCGACTTTCACCGTCTCACCAGTTTCTTCGGCAATGCTGCGTGTAATGTCATAGAGCCAGTCAACCGCTCTGTCCGCCCCGCAGGTGCCGGCCGTACCGATCAGCAACGGCACACCGGCTTTAGCGCGCGCCGCCATCAATTCACGCCATTCCGATTTTGTAGAGCCGGTCGAGTATTTCGACACCCCTTCCCCAAGATAGGAAGGGCCGCTATCAGTCGAGCCACCATCAATCGCGATGATGTCAGGTTTATTCTCTATGCCTTTCTGCAAGGCTTCCCTGTCAAAACCCAGCCCCAGCGCGCCGGACGGCACCAAAACACGTGTTCGCATTTTCCGAAATTCCCAAACTGGACCGGAAGATCCCGGACCCAAAGATTTATCGCATATTTCAGGGGTGAGGTAAATTTTTGCACCAAGGACAAACGCCTATACGCCCGGTTCCCGAAAGGCCCGAACCGCCTCCACACCATCTGGCGTCAATCCGTACACACCGCGACGAATTCTGACGAACCACCCATAGTGATTTTTCTGCAATATCGACGCGGCACGAGACACACCTGTTTTTTCCCGCAGCTCCGCGACAGAGATTTCATTGTTATCAACAAGGGCCCCGGCGCAGGTCAACGCATCCTGCCTGTAAGCCGTGATGATCTTGGTCCGTGTTGCCCCGCCCTGGTTCGGATCGCCCTTTCGGGATCTGAACTCTTTCTGCAGCCTTATCACCCGTTTTGCATTTCGCCGCGGCACATAGGCAACCGGATCTTGCAGAACAACGGCGCGCCCGTCCGGCGCCTCTTCAATATCGACCATGATTAAGCCCAGGCCGACCCGGCGACAGAGATTAACAATCGCCCATTTCCGGGACCGCCAGTTTTTACGCTTTGCCTTTGTGTCCGGTTTCGGTATCGCAAGATAGACCGCGTCACACAGCGCCAGCCTGTCAATTCCCTGCAAAACAAGGTCGAGCGAGAACGCAAGCTTCAGTTCAACGATTACAAGACTGCCATCGGCATGCTGCCCGACCACGTCACAGGCCAGGACTTCAGATTTCACCTCAAAATCCTGCGTCTCCAGCAGGGATTTGACCGGGGCATAAAGATCCACTTCCTGCATGTTCTATCGATCGACGTCATTGGAAAAGTGATGTGGATTGATGAAGCTAGGTTGGTTCGCAACCAACGTCCACCACTGCCAGTGGACCATTGTGAAATGCTCAATTAGACTCGCTCTGAGAAACGCCGAAAGGATTATCGGATTTGAAAGATACAGGCAGCCCCTCTTTGGTTCAGATTGATCTGATCAGCGTATTGCCTGTGGTTTTCTGTCTGGTAGCCGGGATTGGCGGCTACTGGCTGGTTGATTTCCTTCATCTTAACGCCGCCAATCTTCAAGCAGAGGAAAAAGCGCTTGATGCGGCGATCAGCCTGACCCCGACAAGGCAGCCCATGCCCATGCGCGTTACGGGGTGGCAGCTGCCTTTGTATTTCTGTTGGCGGCCAGTTTCATTTCCATCGGTCAGAGCCTGTTGATTGTCTGGTCCAGCTTTACGTCAGATCACAGGTTCAAGTTTTTTGAGTTCCTGGGGCCCGCCAGATATGTCTCGGTTATCGCGGCCGTTTCGGGGGCCCTCGTCTTTTAGTATGGCGTCACCAATACCGGCGATTTGATGCGCGAAAAATTCATGGCCCCTCTCTTTGAAAAGACGCTGGCGCTCTGTGCCTTTACCGGTTGCGTGACCCCTGACGCAGATGGCAAAGCCATTCCTCCAGCGGATAATTTTCAGGATTTGTTTGACTTGATCACAATGGCGGGAAACGGGTTTGCCACTGTGGCGACAGCACTTATGGCGGTTGGCGCAAGCTGTCTGCTCATTCAGGCCCGCAACACCCTGAACGAAACAACAAAAGCGACGCTGGATAACGCATATTCAGATCTCTCCAGAAAATGGAAAAACTATCTGTATTGTTCCTCTGTCTTTCTGGTGGCAGGCGTCTTTATCATCGCAACCTCCAGGTCATGGCCCGCCGCTTACATGATGCCGGACAATGACTTAACGCCATTATTTCAGGCTTTTGTTGATGGCAGTGTTTTGGTTCATTCCCTTATCTATTCGATCACACTTTTCGCGATCTTCTTTTCCTGTTCGGCATTACTGAACATGACCTACAGATCGCATCCGGAAGTTTCGTCAACGCCGGGCACGGTCGCACCCCTCCAGCGTTTTCATAGCTTCTTCAAATCCATCGATGGTTTGAAAGCGGTCTTCGCAGTGCTGGCCCCATTCCTGAGCGGTATATTGCCGGGCCTTGTTGATGCCCTCATATAACCGGCACTCACTACCTAAACCATCATCCCGCATACCATAATACATTTATGTTACTCATGTTGACTTGGTGTTCCGCCCTATCCTGTCCTGTTGACACAAGCGACCAGAATACATGCGACAACCAAGCTCGGTATCATTGAGGGTAAGTTATGTTTAGAAAAGTCATCATCGGATCACTCGCCGCACTCGCTTTCTCGGGATCTCTTGCGCAAGCCGCGTTCATAGACTTCACGAGTTCAGCCGTGACGAGCCAGATCACGTCCAACCCGGCAACTTTCTCGATTGGCGCAGGGGATGGCCTGAACAGCGCCCTTTCCGTTACCGTCGGTGTGACGGGTGGCAGCGCGAAGTTCCAGAATTTTGATGGCGGGAATGGTTCCTACTGTCAGAACAACGGACCATTTGCCTGTGACATTGACGGTATCGGCATCGGGGATGACGAAATTACCGGTACCAATAAGCGTCATGAGTCAGTGTCGATCTCTTTCGACCGCTCCGTCTGGATCGACGAACTGTTCTTTCTGGACATCTTCAAAGGCCGCAATTCAAGCAAAAGCGGCGAGCGTGCAACTGTCGACCTCTTCGACAGCAATGACGTTCTGACCAGCACCCTCACGCTTGGTTTTTTCAACAGCGATGATCTTGATGCGACCGGGGCGACGTTTGGCGCCGGCGAAGACATCAGTACGGGTTCTGGTGGCTTCCTGGCGTTCCAGACCCAGGACGGCAGTTTCGCCGATCGTGTTATCCAGGCTCAGAAGCTGGTCTTTACGGCGCTAAAGATTTCGGGCGACAACGGCAATAACGATTATGCGGTTGCCGGTTTGAGTGTCGCTGATGTGACACCGGTCCCAGTCCCTGCCGCCTTGCCCCTGATGCTGGCTGGCCTGGCCGGGTTCGGCCTGCTTGCACGACGCAAAAAGCGGGCTGCCAACGCCTGAGCGGACATCAAATTCTCATTAAAAGAGCGCTCCTGTTTCGGAGCGCTCTTTTATTTCGGGGTATCCGGTTCACCGGTTTTAGTCCGCAACCAGGTTTGCTGCACGATATAGGCATCAAAGCTTGCCCGGTGCCTGCGCTGTCCCGCCTCTTCCAGGATCTTGGTCTTTGTGTCATGCCACTGGTTCATCTGATCCTCTGAAAGGATCATCTCAAGCGAACTGGTGTAGAATTCCGGCTCAATCTTGCATTCATCAAACAATTTGATCAGCCAGGGTTTGTCCACCACCCAGCCATCTGTATAGACAGTCTTGCCCTTCAAAATGCGGTTCAGCTCATTGGCAACGAAGGTTGCCGGCTTGCCGTAATCTTCAAGGATATCGCGCGGAATCCGATGCACCTTTTCCGCCTCTTCATCCCAATGGGTCCATTCGGGCGCAGGCAGAACGAGCGTGCAGTATTTTTTGCCGTCGTCCAGCGCCAAACCTATCTCGATCGGATAGGAGTTTGGCCCGAAACCGGATGCCTCAACATCAATAATGCATGGCGCGTCAGTATCTATGGTAAATGCCATCGCCAAATTTTCGCTAGTTTTATATCTTCGATTGCTATTTACGGTACCAAGCTTCGCTTACAGGTTCAATGATGACCATGCGCCGAGTATGGATGTTCAGGATCTTCCGGATCGCAGCAGTCTTTCAATTACCTTTGTCGGCTTGCAGATGCTGCTGAGCCGTCGGTAATTGGACGGCGAATCGATAATCGCATGCTCCTGCCGTGCCCGCCTGTCCACGTCACTCAAGACCTTGTCCATGGCAGCGAAGATCCTGTTCTGCAGTTCAATACTGTCCCGTTGGGACCGAATGGACTTTGGCCCTCCTTGAGAGGTAAAGTAGCGATCGAGAGCCAGAACCAGTGCATGTTTCCCAGCGGTTTCCATTTCACGGAAGGCACTGTTGTTGATGGCCACATGCTGTTCTTCATGCCGGGTTACAACATTACGCCAGCATGTGTCGACGGCAAATTCCCGCGCGACATAGACATCCTGTTGGGCCTTGATTGTCACCTCAATCCGCTCCGGCCAACCACATTGAACGTCATTGCCAATGGCCAGGCTGGAAAACGGAATCTGGATGCTGGAACTGACCTCCTTCACCGTCAGGCCAGAAACGACGACACCTAAAGGTGACCTTCGGCCGTTCTTTCTGGACAGCGCCGAAAGCTGACGCACAGATTTTGATGTTGAGAATGTCTTGCGGCCTTGCTCAACCCGCACAATGACGGGCGGATTGACAATATCATCGCAGCTTGGCCCGTCATTGGCCAACACCGGCGCGCCATGGGCAAAAAGCAAAATGGCAGACAGACCCACAAAGCCCAGAAGCCCGACACGGGTCGCTAATGAAGCATTTACCATTTGATCTTTCCGGTTCGTCACCGACCTAAAAGATCACAACGGGCAAACCAAGCCAAATCCTGATTTAACAGACGGTTCTCACATTCCTGTGGGACAGGGCCTTCAAAGCCTCGACAACATGTTTTCGTTTCGCAAAAAGGTCTTTCATATGTTTCTCATAGCCGTCGACCTGTGCGGGATAGGCGCGGATTTCCGCCGACAGTTTTGATTCAGCTAAAGAAAGTTCTGCGCGAGCGACTGTCAGGCATTCATCTACCGTTTCTTCAGCCATAACGGGACTGGTTGGTAAACCGCGATGGGCAGGCTTGCCTTCAGTTTTCGCGAAACTGCAGGCAAATGCTGAACGCACCAAGGCGCTGTAATCGGGGTCATTCTCGAGATCAAATGACCTTTGTGACATCAGTTCGGCCTCAAGAATGCGCGCCGCACGCAGCGACTCGCCAAATGAGCCAAAGGTCAAAGCCAAAGCATCCAACCCCGCGATAATGCGATCAAATACTTTTCTGATCGGGCTTTCGGGCGACGCGAAAAAAACTCTGTGTTGAGCAATCATGGTGCTCACTCCTGCAATTGTTTTGTAATCCTGTTTTTATTTATGCCGATCACGATATATGATCCATTATGTAAAATACGCAAAATCCATATCTGAAAGATATATCATGGAATTGAGGCATCTCCGTTATTTTCGAACCGTCGCAGAAGAAGGACATATCAGCCGTGCGGCAGAGAGACTGGACATCCAGCAACCCCCGCTCAGCCTGCAAATCAAAGCCCTTGAGAAAGAACTGGATGTTCAGCTGTTTTACCGTCGCTCGCGCGGGGTTGAACTGACCTCCGCCGGGGAGAGCTTTTTCGCCGACACCTGTGCAATCCTGGACGCTGTTGATGGCGCTGTAGAGCGGTCGAGACGGGTGGCACGCGGGACCGAAGGCAGCCTTTCCGTCGGCTTCACCAGCTCGGTCATCTATCACCCGGCCACACAGGCCGCCATCCGGTCCTTCCGGATAGAATTTCCCGGCGTCACCCTCACCCTGGAGGAGGAAGGATCAAAGGAGCTGATTGATGATATTGCGGCCAACAAACTTGATGCTGCCCTGGTCCGGTCAACCAATACCCAGATCGAAGGTATCCAGATCATCAAATTGATGGAGGAACCGTTTGTTCTTGCGATTCCACCCGGCAATATTCTGGAGCGGGATCTGGATGTGCCGGTGACGTTGGACATGCTGGCCGATCAACCTTTGATCCTTTACCGGCGGATTTCAGGTACAGGTCCTTATGACAGGATCGTTGCGGCCTGCAGAGCCGCCGGGATCACCCCGCGTATCGTGCAGGAAGCCCCAAGGGTTGGCGCCGCGCTGAACCTTGTAGCGGCCGGTATCGGGATCAGTTTCGTGCCGGATTCCCTGCGTGTTTCACACGCGGTCGGCGTGCACTATCGCCCGATACACAGCACAGCCGGTCTTAACGCACCCATTATGCTTGCCTGCAGGAAGAGCGAACAGTCACAAGCCATCCAGAATTTTATTGCTGTGGTCCGCGCAGCTATGCGGGAAAACAGCATCTCCTCGTTTGACAGTCAACCAGATTAGACAGCGGCCCGCGCGTCATGCTTTGCAAGACGGCCCAATAGATAATCAATCTCTGCCCTTGCCGCTGGCGTCAGGGACGATCCGGGTTTCCTCTGGGCATCTGACGCAATAAAGCCACGACGCATCATGATGTATTTCCTGGCTGCAAGTCCGACACCCTGCTGCTGTTCATAGCGCACCAACGGCAGATGGGCATCAAACAGATCATGGGCCTCTTCCCGTTGGCCGGCATTCTGCAGGCGCACCACATCACCCAGCATTTCCGGGAATGCATAGCCGGTCATCGCACCATCGGCACCGCGTTCCATTTCAAAATCCAGGAAGAGCGCACCGTTTCCAGTCAGGATGGAAATATGACGCATCGTTCCTTCCGCTTCGAATTTGCGAAGGGCGGATATCTTTTCCAGTCCGGGCCAGTCTTCGTGTTTCAGCATGACACAGGACGGGTGTTCCTGAACCATTTGGGCAATAACCTTTGGTGTCATTTGAACACTGAGGGTCAAGGGATAGTCCTGAATGACAAACGGCACATCCGCACCGATCGCATCAACCGCCTGGCGATAATATCCGGTGATCTGATCATCCGTCCGCAAGGATGGCGGCGGTGCAATCATAACGCCGGCGGCTCCGGCATTCATCACGGCAGAGCTTAGTGCACTCATCGCCGCAAAGCCCGGGGCAGATACGCCGACCACAACGGGCAAATCGCCAAACCCGGCAATAAACTGCTTTGTAATCGCAAGGCTTTCTTCGGGCGAAAGTTTTGGGGCTTCCCCCATAATACCCAATACGGTGACGCCGGTGGCGCCTGCCTGAAGGTAACGCTCAATCAGGGTTTCAACCGATTTATCATCAACCCTTCCATCGGGATGAAACGGGGTTGGGGCAATCGGGAATAGTCCGGCGGCAGAAGCGTCTAAGAGTGGCATTTAATTGTTTCCTATTGATTGGAATTTTGGCACGGTTTCGGGGTGAAACTTACGAGCGGCCCCCGAAAAAGCAAATCACCCGGGTTCGGGCGCTGCGGCAGTCCCCTTGGTTTTCGTTTCATTATGTTCTTCATTAGGAGAGATAGATCATGGCAAGCTCACTTTCCACTGCTCAGCGTGAACAATATGAAAGAGATGGCTTTTTGATGCCCTTGCGGGTTTTGGATGAAGCCGCGGTCGCCCAAGCCGTCAACACGATCAATCGCCTCGAAGCGCAATATCGCGATGGAAGCCTGCCGAAACCCCACAATCAATATTTTCGGGTCAACGGTCATGTCGTCTTACCCTTCATGGAGCAGATAGCCCGGACGCCTGCGATCCTTGATGCGGTTGAGGGGATACTGGGGCCGGACCTGCTCGCATGGTCCTGCGAGTTGTTTATGAAAGATCCAGGAACAACCAAGGTGGTTTCCTGGCACCAGGACCTGACCTATTGGGGATTGGGTGAAACCGATGGCTTACTGACAGCCTGGATCGCGCTTTCCAATGTGACAGTAGAGGCCGGATGCATGCGGTTTATTCCCGGCGCTCACAAGCAGAGTATCCAACCCCACAAAGATACATTCTCTGAAGAAAACCTCTTGTCCCGTGGTCAGGAGATTGCCGTTGACGTCGACGAAAATGACGCCGTTTATGACGTTCTGAAGCCCGGTGAAATGTCACTGCATCATGGACGCATGTTGCATGCATCGGGTCCCAATATGTCATCGGAGCGCCGGATTGGCATGGCCATTCGGTATATCAGTCCAAATACACGCCAGGAAATCAGTTCGCGCGACTATGCCCTGCCTGTTCGCGGGAAGGACAGTTTCGGAAATTGGACTCATGTGCCTGCGCCGACCGCGGAATTTGCCCAGGACGCGCTCCGTCTTTATGACCAGATTCTGGTCGATCAGGCCGCCGCGTTAACCAGCGGGGCAGAAAACGCAGTCGGGCTTTACGCGACTGCAAGCTGAGCTGTTGGTCTGAACCTCATCCTTTTCTTCGATAGGCATCGCACCTCCCATGACACAGCATAGTAACTTGACGCGTCCCGGCCTGTCGCCTTTTGCAATCGCTGTGGTGACAGTCCTTTGCCTGGCGTTAGCCATCTATGCTTTTGCGAAACCGAAATATGGTTGGGACGTTACAAACTATGTGGGATGCACGTTCCATGCCCTGGACCTGATTGATGGCACAGCATCCTGGCCGGAAACCCATGCCAAAACCTATACCTATTTGGAAGCGACGTTTCCCGAAGCAATCTATCGTGAGATGACCACGTCGCCCCCGGGGATCAGTCCATATCGATCGATCATTGCCACCGATCCGGAGGCATTTAGGCAGAGACTGAGTGCCTCCTGTTACAAGCTCGGATTTATCGCACCGGTGATCACACTGGCTGCAATCGGTGTTGACCCTTTCATGGCAACCAGAATTGTCGCGGTCGTTCCAGCGACTTTGTTTTTTGGTCTTGCCCTTCTCTGGATGAGCAAACGCGCACCACCCCTTATTGTCTTGCCCCTTGGTTTGCTCGGTGCCCTCACAGGACTTCTTCAGACAGCCCGGTATGAATATCCGGACGGGATGACAGCCCTGTTTATCGGGGCTGCCCTCATGGCGTTCAGTGAAAACCGATCCCGCATCGCCGCATGTTTGTTCTTGGCGACAATTGTCGTTCGGGCCGATGCCATTCTGTATTTCGGCATGTTCCTGGCCTATGCGACGTTTCTGGCAGACCCGTCCCGTCGATTGCCTTTTCGGACCAGCTTCTGGTTTGGGCTGGCCGCCCTTGCACTGTATGAATCAATCGCCCTTGCAATGACCACCCCCAGTTTCCAGGCTGCTTTCTATCACAGTTTCATCGCCAACATGCCTTACCTCCTGGGCGAACACCCGCACCTTACGCTGTCCATGTATCTGGAAGTTTTGACCCGGGAGATCGGGGTCGTTGCCTCAAAGAGCGCAAAATACCCCGCCCTCATCGCCATGGCGCTGGCCACAGCTTTACTGGCCAGAGGGCATCACGCCTTGAATGAATACCGGGATGTCGCGGTGGTTGCCTTACTCATGGTATCCTTCCATTTCCTCTTCATCCCATGGTTCGACACCAGATATTATGCAGCGCCCTATTTGCTGATTATGGTTTGTTTCGGTTTGGCGCTGTATGGCAGATTCGTTTATTACAAAACCCGTGTGAAAAGTTGAAATGGCGGATCAAAAGAGACTCAACAGCGCCTGGAAACGCCACGAAAGGTCTTTGAAGGCCTGGAACCAGAATGTCCAGCGATGGTCGCAATGGCTTGCCCCCCGGGTGATGCGACGCCGGGACTATATCTTTGTCACAGCCCTTCCCAAATCAGGGTCAACCCTGCTCAACAATGTTCTGATAAGGCTGACTGGCTATTTCCCTCATCCTCTCTGCGACCACCATCGGCATGAACAGAATCTGGTTACCTCACGCCTTGTTGACAGCTGGGCATTCAATTCCATCGCCACGCACCATACGATGGCGACCCCATTAAATGTGGAAAGGCTGAACGAGTTTGGCATTCGACCGGTCATTCTGGTTCGAGATATTTTTGATGCGACTGTGTCGCTCATGAACCATATGCATCGTGAACGGACGGATACACCAACTTTTGTCGCGCCCCAAGGTTTTCTGAATCTAAGAGAAAGGGACCAGATCGATACCCTTATCGATCTTGCCCTGCCATGGCATCTTGCCTTTGTCCACAGCTGGGCAAATGCCGATATCCAAAAGCTCTTGATTACCTATGAGCAGTTGATCGAGCGCCCACACGAAACCCTGCAGTCAATTCTTGATTTCCAGGACATTTCCGAACCCCGGATATCCGTCTCAGACGCATGGTCTCAATCAAACCAGGATCAGGACACAAGACGAAATATCGGGCGCACCGGTCGCGGCCGAGAGTTTTTTACAGCTGATCAGGAATTGAAGGTGAAACTGCTGACCCGGCATTTTCCGGAAACCGATTTTTCTTCGATCGGATTGTGAGGTTTCCGGCTAGAGATTTTCAAACGCCTGATCGGCCTTCAACTTCATATCAGCCAGGGTCGACACACACAGATCACAAAACATCTCAAGGAAAGGTGCACGATCACCCGGATCCAGCCGTCTGTACAAATAGTGGCACAGCATCATCATCCGTTGAACGGACCCGGAAGCACAATACCGAATGGCTGCATCGACGCCATGGCTGCGTTCCAGTCCCGCCGCCTGCATATAGGGTTTCAGACTTTCATTTAGACGATACACATCCAGATCGCTCCCTTCACGGAAACACCGGGTAACGGCATCGAACCAGTCCGACAAGGCCGCCCTATACAACCTGAGCGTTGCCTGTTGATCCTGTGCAGCCTCGGACGACAGAGAGAGGTTCGATACTATTGTTTCAACCGTTTCGGTCTTTGTGCCGCTCGCCGGTATGAGGGAAACGGTGTCGGGGGCACGTGGTTCAGCCCCTTCAATGCGCGCCCCATCGCTGCAGTTAAAGACTTTCATCGCCGGAATGTTGGCGATGAGGCGTTCTAAAAACAGTTTCGTGTATTGAAACGGCCTGTTGCTTAGAAACTGACCTCCGAAGTTTCCTTCCATCGGGATGGAGAAGCGTTCCATATCGTTGCCACTTATCCAGAACGGGTCGTCTGAATGATTGTAATGGGTTGCATCCGAGTGGTGATGTTCCGGGTCTTTCGACCCCAAATCGACACCAAACAGGTAAAACTCGTCCAAACCCATTGCGACGCCTGTGCGAAGGGCCGAGTTTACGACCGTCGGGCCAACAAGAAAGAGTGGGTCTTCAGGATCGCTGAACAAACGTGTCCCGGTATTGGCGGGCATGAAATACATGACCCGTTCCTCAAACAGGGCCGCTGACCTTACATCAATGGAATTGGCCGCAAGTAGAGTTACGCCAGAGAAGTCAAAATCTTCACGGGTTAATTCAAGCAAGTCATGGGAGCTTGTCGTGTTTTCGAGCTGGCAGTGAAAATCTGGTGTGATGTTGTTGCGCAAGAGCACACCGAGAGACGACCCGCAGGAGAAGATGATCGCGTTTTCCGCGAGCGCGCGAATGGTTTCAATATCCTTGTCGACAGACGGCCCACTGCCGATGACAAGGGCCGGGCA
This sequence comes from Alphaproteobacteria bacterium, assembly GCA_963691885.1. GTDB lineage: Bacteria > Pseudomonadota > Alphaproteobacteria > UBA8366 > Aestuariispiraceae. The sequence goes on along the minus strand of OY829843.1, from coordinate 1,785,741 downwards.
TTTCCGTCGACGCGTCAAAGGTCGATCCTTCAACATATGCCAATCGTAAGACGCCAGGTTTCTGGCGGTGTTCACAAACATATCCAGTTCATCTTCAAAGAAACCGGATGAAATCTCAAAGAACCTGCTTTGTTCAGATACCTGATTGAGGGTTTCTTGACACCGTGGATCAGATGTTCCGACCATAAAATAGCTGCCGTCGATCAACGCACCATTGTCGGCCCGAAGAGCAAAGATGATTTCCGTTGCAGCAAGATTGGGAATGGCCTCGGTGACGATGATCAAACGACCACCACGTCGACGTACCAGGTCCTCAATACCGACCATCGGGATCAGATGAAACGCCCAGAACACAAGCTCCAGATCCGGCTCGTAAATCACCAGATCCTTTGTCATGAAATGTTGCGTAATCAAGGGTAATTGCAGGCCGAGGCTCAATCCGAACAGAACAAACGCCCCCGCATCGGCCGTAGGGACGGTATTGATCGACTTGTTTGTCAGATATTCATAACAGGCCCGGATAACACGGTCCGTACACAGATCAAAGCTGGCCGTGGGCAGCAGGGGCTGGATCAAATGGCGGGTCGGAACCTTCCGAAAGCTCTGGATCGTTTCAAACGCATGGGTCAATGCATCGCTTGGATAATATGGAAGCCCGGTACCCACATCCCGAAGGTTGAGGGACCCCCGCTCTAGATCACCGGTCAGCTCATACTGGCCCGGGGAGAACGCCCTCAATCGGGCGGCAAGCAAACCCATGCCGATCCGGTCCAGCAGAGCCAGGTTTTCTGCAAACAGATCAGCGCCTTCCATAACCGGCTCTTGGACTCAATCGTATTCGACGTAGGATTTCTGTTCGACGATTTCGGACTTCATGATGACGTTCAGGTTCTTCTTCAATGCAGCCCTCTCGTCATTCAATTGATAGACAGAACGGGCCAGCTCGATGAAATCCATGCCAAAATCCTTACGCTGTTCAAAGCGCCGAATATTGTCTTCGATGTCCCAAAGCTGTTCGTTGACTTTCTTCAACTCAATGGTCAGGTCAAGCAATCCGGCCGGTGCGGAGGTGTATTTGGCCCGGCATTCTTTCAAGATGCCCAGCTCCTTTTCGACCGCCAGCTTCGCTTCCGTATTGTCGATGCGTTCGCGTTTGATTTCCAGAATGGTGATCTTGTCGATCAGCTCACCCCAAGATACTTCAATTAGAACGGACATTATTTTTCCTTCAAACAAAGAGCCCCGCAGCTCTCTATACTCCCTGAGCCGCAGTTTCCAGTGATGAAACCGTGCTTTTATCCCAAAAAATGTCTATCACTTTCTCGTCGAATGAGAAAGCAGATGGATACACTGTGACCACTGACCCTGAAAAACTGGCGCAAATTATATCAGAAGAAGCTCAAAAGGGTAGTCTTTCAAGGGCCGAGCAACTGTGTCTGGCTGCATTGAACGACCATGTGTCGGCTTCAATTCTCTGGCGAACTCTTGGCGCGATCCGCCATCACCGCAAAGACACAGTCGGGGCCATTCAAGCATTCAACCGGCTTGTGGCGTTGGACCCTGACGATGCAGAGGGATGGGCGTCTTTGGGTCTGGTCCTCGGGATCAACGAACAGGCGGAGGATGCCGTTAATGCCTTGAAAACCGCGTTTTCCCTGAACCCTGATCTTCATGCCGCAGGCCGAAACCTGGGTCTTTCACTGATGCGCCTTAAACGCCCGACCGAGGCCGTTCCGGTTTACGGAAATCTGGTTCAGCGCTTTCCGCAAGAGGCAGGTCTTTTTATCTGGCTTGGACATGCCAGGGCCGCCGCGCGGGACCCGGATGGCGCGAAACAGGCCTATGAAACGGCGCTATCCCTTGATCCCACGGACCGAAACGCGCGGCTGACCCTGGCCCTGGTGGAACGTGACCTCGGAAATATCGATCAAAGCACCGCTTTAATGAGCGCTCTGCTCACAGAAAACCCGGACCAACCCGTTGTTGCCTTCGCGCGGGCTCAAAACCAGTTGCTTCTGGGCAATTTTGAGGAGGGGTTTGCAGGGTTGGAGGCAAGATGGGACCGACCAGGCATCGTCAAACCTGATCTGCCAATGCCATGGTGGTCCGAAGGCACCGACATAGCAGGCAAACATGTCATGGTCTTTGACGAGCAAGGCCTCGGCGACACCATACAATTCTGTCGCTTCGTGCCGGATTTGCTGGCATTGGGCGCCCGCGTCACATTTTCAGTGCGCCCCAGCCTCGCCCGACTGCTATCGAGGCTTTCTGACAGGATTACCATCGTCGATACCGCTGATGATGTTCAGGCCGATTTTTGCATCCCGCTTATGAGCGTGCCGCATCTGTTAAGAACGACGACCGGCTCCATTCCGGCAACCACACCCTATTTACAGCCAGAGGCTGACCGCCTTGACCACTGGCGTTCTGTGATCAAGGCAAAACAGGGACAGGCACAAAAGACCGTGGGACTGATCTGGCAAGGCAATCCCGACGCTGATACCGATGTCGGACGCTCTTTTGGACCCGAAATCCTGTTGCCGCTGATCGATCTGAAAGATCATCATTTCTTCATTCTGCAAACCCATGTGGGCCGGGAGGCTGTCACGAGTCTCAGCGATCATGAGCATGTGACAGATCTGGGCGAAATTCTGGACCGGGACGGTCATGCATTTCTGGACACTGCGGCCGTCATGTCCTGTCTGGATCACATTGTCACCAGCGATACCGGACCTGCTCATCTCGCAGGCGCGCTCAATCGGCCCACCAGCCTCTTGCTTAAATCCGTTCCGGAATGGCGTTGGGGGTTACAGGGGGATACAAGCCCGTGGTATCCGTCCTTCACCCTCTTCCGCCAGCAGGATCGAGGCGACTGGAGCCGCCCCATCACCCAATTGGCCCAGTCCCTGAAAATCCTGTAAACGAAACCTGCGTTTACTTTTCCTTGAGAAATTGAGTTTAAGATCCGCGGTAGCGCTAAATTACAGCGTATTTTTAATGAGTTATGAAATTTTTTGAAATTATTTTAATGTAATGCGCCAAGGATTGGACCCCCAGGGATCATCATTGACCCCGTAAATTCTCAGAAAATTCAGCTGTGAAAGGGTCTGATCCGCGTTGCGAGAGGTTGGACATATGCGCGGATTTATTATGGGTTTCCTGCTGTTCCTTGGGTTGTGTTGTTTCTTCGTCGGGTTGTTCTGGTTCTTTGTCCAAGGAGATCCCGCTGAACAAAGCGCCGGGCGTAAGTCCGACCCTGGATTCTCAGGAGACCAAAACGCTAAATCCGTCTGGCTTGCAACACCCCCTTTCATGGTGCGCGACGCCAGTAACGCCGAACATCGCATTGTCGCTGCATTCCAGTTCAGAAACCAGGATGAGGCAGAGGAGATCTGCGTCTGGATGCCGCTGATTATTGACAGAATGAACATGATTACCGATCGGATGAAGGGTCATGGTGCAAGCTATCAGCCCCTGTTTTCTTTTGCCAAACGCAAGCTCAAACGCCAGATGCAGGAAATCACCGAAGACCTCAAAACAGTTGACCTCAACATTATCGATCTGGACGACCCGAACCTGGAGATCAACGGGCCAAACAACCCAAGATTGGCCTGCGATAGAGGGGTTTTGGACGGACGCCGGAGCAAGCTCTTTACAGGTTAGGTTCAGGGCCACACCTAAAGGTATGAAAAACTTTACATAAATTCCCACAGATCCTTGTAGAGGAACGTTCAAAAATCGTTCATAATCATTTTCTAAAGTAAAGCCGCAGCAACACAGAGTGGCGGAATGGGACGGAAGACCTACATTTTGCTGAGCCTTGTCGCCGTGACGCTCCTTGTCGTGGCGATGGTCGGCTTTGTACCCCGCCTGTCCATTAACGCAAACCGCTTCATCTCCAGTGGCGATACGGCAGGCGCATCGCTCTTCAACAAAGAAGTTCTGGTCTCGACACCGGCTTTCAGCATGCAGGATGCCACCGGCGAGCGACACACATTTGTGGTAAACCTGCGCTTCGCACGCTTCGGTGATGCCGCCACGATCTGTCGCTGGATGCCGATCTTTCTAGACCGGATAAACGAGGCTGTGAATGGGGCACAGTTGGAACGGGGCGAGAAGAAGGGAGGGGTTAGCCTCTCTCTCGAAAAACACCGGATCAAAGCAGCGTTGAGCGCCGTTCATTCCCGTCTCGAACCGGATCGTATCGATTTTATTGATGTGACTTACGGCGATGAATCAGCCCGCGGCCCCAATGCGCCTCTGGTTTGCTTCGGCGATCGTCTGGATCTACGGCGTTCCCCGGTTTTTCTGGGATAAATCTGATTTCAGATGGAGCAATTCGGTTGCTCAATTTCTCCCGGCGTCTATTCTCCACGACGCATTGGAGGAACCTACATGACATCATCAGATACAGAATTTCCGACCTTCGTTACCCATCTTGAATGCTCGATGACCGGCAAACGGTATGAAGCAGACCAGATCCATGGCCTGTCAGAGGTCGGACGCCCCCTTATTGTGCGATATGACCTGCAGGGGATTGCCAATTCCCTGACCAAGGAAGACCTGGCAAAACGAACTGGCGGGTTCTGGCGATACAGGGAAATGCTGCCCGTTCGCAAAACAAAGAACGTGGTTGCGCTGGGGGAAGTGATGACCCCGCTTGTGCCTCTGCCACGCCTGTCGGCAAAGCGGGGCGGCACCATCATTGTGAAAGATGAAGGCCGGTTGCCGACTGGCAGCTTCAAGGCCCGCGGCCTCGCCCTTGCTGTTTCCATGGCCAAAGAACTGGGTTTGAACCATCTGGCCATGCCGACAAACGGCAATGCTGGCGCAGCCATGGCGGCCTATGCCAGTCACGCAGGCATGAAAACCACCATTTTCTGTCCCGAAGACACGCCCGAAGTGAATGTCTCTGAAATCGAACTTCAGGGCGCAACCGTCTATCGCGTTAACGGGCTGATCAATGATTGCGGCAAGATTGTTGGCGAAGGCAAAGAATCCGTAGGCTGGTTCGATGTCAGCACGTTGAAAGAGCCTTATCGGATTGAGGGCAAGAAAACCATGGGCCTGGAACTGGCCGAGCAGATGGGTTGGAAACTCCCGGATGTCATCATGTATCCGACCGGCGGTGGCACGGGCTTGATCGGCATGTGGAAAGCCTTTGCAGAATTGAAGGAAATGGGGTGGCTGACCGGAAAAATGCCCCGCATGGTCGCGGTTCAGGCAACCGGTTGTGCCCCGATTGTGAAAGCCTATGACGATGGTGAAGAACACGCACCGCTTTGGGAAGGCGCGCACACCTATGCAGCCGGGATCCGCGTGCCTGTAGCCGTCGGGGATTTCCTGATCCTGCGGGCGGTGCGTGAATCTGGCGGCTTCGCCATTGCTGTTGATGATCAGCAGATCGAAGAAGCTGTTGCAGAGGTCGCAAAGGACGAAGGTTTCCTGATGTGTCCGGAAGGCGGTGCGACCTATGCCGCGTATCTGCAGGGGTTGAGTGATGGACGCATCGACAAGAATGAAACAGCCGTCCTGTATAATTGTGCGACCGGCCTGAAATATCCGATGCCAAAGGTCGACCGTTTCCTCGATCGCAACCAGCCGATTGATTACAGCCAGTTCACCTGAACCGGCAGGACCATAGTTCACAAAAAAGCCCGCTCAATGATATGAGCGGGCTTTTTCTGTTTAAATGTTTGAGGGCGTAATCAGTTACCGAGCAGCCCCTTGATCGCGTCACCCGCCCCTTCGGTTGCGTCTTTGACAGCATCACCGGCACCACTGACACCTGCATCCTCAAGCGCCTTTGTGGCCTCTCCTGCGGCCCCTTCAACGGCTTTCACCGCCCCTTCTGCCGCCGCTTTTGCCGCGTCCTGAAGACCATCAAGGTTGAGCGAACCAACCGCCGTATTCACCTGGGCCAGAATGGAATCAATAATCTGGCTGGCAACCTCCGCCGGGATTTTGCCGCCATCATCCTTGCCGATATCTTTCAAATGAATATCGGGCACACCGGTTCCAAGCTTTTCGCCGGCCAGGAAAGGTGCGCTGACACTGACTTCTGTCCCTCTGACATAAAGATCATTGATGATGACCTTGGTCGCCTCTCCTTCCGACGCGCCGCTGGACCCGCCGCTGCTGCCGCCTGTGAGGGATTGCTGGAACCGATCAACATTATTCTTGATCACATCCACATTGGATCCGCCATCGCCCAGCTCGTAAATCACCTTTGGCGCAGTCACAATGACTTCCTTGATGATTACGGGGTTGGAGGTCACGCTTTCCACGTCCAGCGTCACCTTGATTTCACCAAGATTAAAAACGTAATCCGTGCCATAGCCCGCGGGGTTTGCGACATTCAGGCCGCCCATCGCGCCAGACCCACCGGTGACATCAATGTCGACTTTGGCCAGCGTGACCGGAACGCCTGTCGCCCGTGTCCCCGCCTCTTCCACGGCGGTCTGAATCAGGCTGTTCAAATTACTGAACAGGAAAAAGACGCCCCCGGCAATCACCACCAGGATCACCACAAGTCCGATCATGAGTTTTTTCATTTTAAATCCTTTGACGAGGTTTCTTTGGATCCCACCCAAGCCACCTTATCCGGCTTGGCCTGTATAACAAAAGAGAATCGACGCCTATACTTGTCGCACTATGGATATGCCTGAAGACCTAACCGACCCTGAGAAAACAATCCTTGTCACACGGGGTGTTTGCCGCCTGTTAACCGATATGAGCCAGGCACCTTTAACCGAGCTCACCCTGATCAATAATCGGCGTGTCGATGTAATCGCCCTGGACAAAGCCGGCAAAGTCACAATTGTTGAGGTCAAGGTCAGCACCGGCGATTTCAGAGGCGATCAAAAATGGCAGGAATACCTGCCCTTCTGCGATGCATTCTACTTCGCCGTACCGGTCGACTTTCCACAGGAACTTTTGCCAGGCGACCATGGCATTATTAAGGCAGATGCCTATGGGGCGGCCATACTGTCCCCTGCCACAGAGGGCACCATGAACCCGGCGCGCCGCAAGGCGCTGACGCTGCGTTTCGCACGGCAGGCGTCATCACGCCTTATAAAACCGGTAATAGACGGGGTCCTCTGACAAGGTCAGCCAAATATCCGCCAGGGGACAAACGCCGGCACCCCCTTCGCATAGTCTTCATAAGCCTGGCCGAATCGCCTGCGCAGCGCGCGTTCTTCATATCTCGATCCAATCCAGAAATACAAAGTCGCCCAAAGAGCCGTTGCGAATTCAACCTCTGTCCCCGCCCGACACCACAGAATGAGGATTGCCGCTGTGTAGAGCGGATGTCGCATGTAGCGCTGCAAGCCCTCAATCACGAGGGATTCATCATCACTGGCAGCCGGGTTTCGTATTTGGGTCAGGCCCAAAAACCGCCCGCTGTCATATTTGGAGAACGCAACGAGCAGAAGAACAATGCCCGCCCCAAACCCACCCCACCGCCAATCCGACCAGGGTGCCGCGACAATCAATTCTGAACCCGTACCCAGGATCTGTTCGCCAATCCAGAAAACAGCAGCGAAATGAATGACCGCAAAACCATTATAAACGAGGCGGTAGTAATTCTTGAAGACCGCGTGCAAGGGTGCCGCAATGTCAGGCCTAGCCAGTAAAGAATGCACAAGACCAAAACTCGCCCAAAGAAGGGCATAAACCAGATGATCAAAAACTGTCATGGCATGCCTTGTGTCTTATCTCTTTAAGCGCTGCACCGTATTCGTCGTCGAGTGCCCATCCAGGAGATCGGCAAGAAAAACACGACCGCCCCATTCACCGACCAGCTCATTTCCAACCACCGTCTCTACGGTATAATCCTTGCCCTTGACGAGGACGTCGGGTCGAAGCCCCTTGATCAGATTGACCGGTGTCTCTTCTTCGAAAACGACGACTGCATCAACACTGGCGAGTGACGCCAAAACGGCTGCCCGGCCGTCTTCGTTCTGAACAGGACGGTTTGGTCCTTTAAGGCCGGATACAGAGGCATCGCTGTTCAGTCCGACTATCAGCCTGTCGCATTGTGAGCGCGCCTGATTGATCAGATGGATATGTCCCGGGTGCAAAAGGTCGAAACACCCATTGGTAAAGCCAATGGAACGGCCTTCCTTACGCCACCGCGCGACCAAGTCTTGCGCCCCTTTAAGGGTGCTGACCTTACGCTCGCCTTTGAGCCAGGCCGTTTCCTGATCAGCCGTGACAAGCTCATCGGGATAAACAACGGCCGTTCCCGATTTAGCGACGACAACACCGCCGGCCAGATTCGCGATCCATGCCGCGTCCCGATCCGGCAGACCGGCGGCCAGGCCAGCTGCCATAACGGCAACAACCGTGTCGCCCGCGCCGACTACGTCATAGACCTCACGTGCTTCCGAAGCGATGTGAAAAACATGTTCCGCTGTAACAAGGGACATGCCCTGTTCACTGCGTGTCGCCAAAATGGCTTTCACCCCGCATTGTGTAATGATCGCCCGACAAGCATCAACGATTTCTGCATCCGTCGAAACAGGCATGGAAGACGCCAGCGCCAGTTCCGCCCGGTTTGGGGTCAACAGGCTCGCCCCCCGATATTTTGAAAAGTCAGACCCTTTGGGATCCACCAGCACAGGGATGCCTGCGCTTTGCGCCTCCGACAGAATGGCCGCGATCACCGCGTCGCTGACAAGGCCTTTGCCATAATCGGAAATGATGACCGCTCCAGCAGCCTTGATCGCTTCGGGCACATGCTCCAAAACCGCGCCCTCATCCTTACCTGCGAACCCACCAAGCGCTTCCTCATCTGTGCGCAACAATTGCTGCACACCGGCAATAAAGCGGGTTTTTACAGAGGTCGGCCGGGAGTTGGTTTCAACAAGCGAGAGATCGACACCGGGTTCATCTGCCAGCACCTCGCGCAATTGACCGGCGGCGGCGTCATACCCGACCTGCGCGACCAGCGATGTTGAGACACCGAGTGATGCAAGATTTCGCACGACATTACCGGAACCGCCTGGCGCGACCTCCTCCGTCTGGACGGAGAGGATCGGAATCGGGGCCTCAGGAGAGATCCGGTTTACCGTGCCATGAACGAACCGGTCGAGCATCAGGTCGCCAATCACGGCCACCCGCGCGCCGTGAAAGCGGGAAAGCGCGGCGGTTAAATCAAAATCACTCAAGGGCCGATCATCAGGGTCTTTTTTCATACCCAAAGGGATTACGCTAAGCCGCTTCCCGGTTCAAGCCGTCTCGTCATTTGCGATCGCGGCCGGGCGCTCACCAAAATGGCGCCATTCATCCCGCCCACCATGATTGTCGAGGCGGTTTGCCAGTGCGACCACAACCCGGCGGTCAAATTTCTTGTTACCCTCCTGCAGAAGGATATCAATCGCCGCGTCAAAACTCATCCCATCGCGCCAAGCACGGGCCGAAACCATGCCAACAAAGGCGTTTGCCGCCGAAACAATCCGCGAAGTGATGGCAATATCCTCGCCCTGAAGCTGATTTGGCACCCCGGTTCCATCATAGTTTTCGAGCATCTGGGCCAGTGTATCGGCGACCGGGCCCTCAAAATCCACATTCTCAACGAGTTTGGCACTGACCAGAACCGAATCGCGGATCATCGCAAATTCTTCGTCCGTCAGTTTGCCCTCCTTGGTCAATACATCAGAAGGCACCGTAATCTTGCCAAGGTTCATCAGGCTGCCCGCAACCCCCGCAGTTTCAACCAGAAGGCTTTCCTGCTCCATTTCCTGCGCAATAGCGCGGGCGACCATACCGACACGAACCGAATGGTTGGCGCTGAACGGATCGCGCTGATCAACGACCGAGACCAGCGTGTTAACAAGCTGGCGCATCACCTCTTCGCGTTTTTCACGCTCTCGCACGCTCTCCGTGATGTCCTGACTGACGATGAGGGCACCCGGCGGATAGTCACCGCGCCCCGCCATGAAAGTCAGGTCAGAGCGATAAATCCGACGGCCTTCTCCGCCAAGTTCCATTTCATGGGTATAGGTTCGACGCTCTTTGGTTTCTATGCAGTCCTGAACCCATTTATCGATCTTTTTACCTTCGTTGGGACCGAGCACTGTAGTGACATGTTTGTCAAACAGGTCCTTGCGCCCCATACGCGCCTGCTCAACAGCCTTGTCATTGAACCAGCGATAGTGGCCTTTGTCGTCGATGATCGCGATCACGTTGGGCTGGGAATCCGTCACCAGATGCATGAAATTTCGTTGTGCTTCAAACTGCGTGGCCAGTCGCTCAAATTTCGTGGCTGCCGTCTGTGCCCGCCGGGACGTGCCGTAATACCAAAGCGCGACACCCCCGATCAGAACCATGACAATGATCAATACAAAGGCGATCACCATCTGTTGCAGGCGTCCCTCGGCCTCCGCCAGCGCCTCGGCCCGATCAATTTTGTAAATCAGGGTCCAGGGAACCTGCGTGAATGCGCGGGAGACGGCCAGCACCTCAGCCCCGGAATAGTCCCGTTTCAGGGCAAATCCACCCGGCGTTCTTGCCGCCCAGGCAGAGGCCAGTTCCGGCGTATCTTCCGCCAGTTTCAGCTTCAAAGGCTCTGTCCCGTCCCGAAGACCTGTCAGGTAGTCCACGGTTGCACCATCCATTCGAACAAGAATTGTTTCCGATGTTTGGTCGACATTCCCGGGTTGGGAAAGGAGGTCATAAAAACTGTCATCGAGTTCCTTCACACCGATTATCGTTGAAATATGCGATGACGCATCTTCATCCGCCTGCAGGGCATAAACGGGCGCAAGAAAAGCGATGCTTGGCTTTCCACCACCGCCGATAAAAATATCGGATACGGCGGGCGCGCCTTTTGGCGTCTCTTCAAAAAACACCCGCAGGCGACCATCAATTGGCGGGGTCCCGGGCGAGGTCACGACTAGGTCGCCATCCTGGTCCAGCAAGGCAATTCCAGCGGTCCCCACGCGGTTCACATTTGCAGCCACCGCTGGCCCGCCTACCGTGGCCGTGAACCCCGTACGGTCTGCAACGACTGTCAGCAGATTGGCCAGGTATTCCACCTCGGCGGAAGACGACGCGGATTCCTTGTCCTCCGGGTCGTATAGCAGGGTCATGTAAAGTTGGAGCGATTCATTGACGGCAAGGCCCTGCATCTCACTCAACTGATCTGTCAGCCAGCCATCAATATCGGCAAATCGGCTATCGGCAATGATGCCCAGGCGAACCTGCCAGCGCTGCATTTCCCTATCCCGTTCCGAGGAAATGAATTGAAAGACAGCAACGCCGGCAATGACGGCTGCGACCAGAATAGCGCCAGCCGTTATGGCCATTTTCGCCGTTGTCGACTTTGAATTTACCGTTTCAATATTCTTGAGCGCCGAACTCTTGCGCGGCTCATTTTCTGGGGAAGCATTGGCGTCACTCAAGGTCGGAACTCCGGAACGATTGTCGATAGCCATTATTTATCATTCTATACATTAATTGTTTACTTCTATTCAGGCATTCTTTTTTACTGAACCTGATTTAGAGACCAGAAGGCCCAATGACAGAACGTTCTAACCCATTTATTTTGCTCGCATTCGCGCTGCTGATCGCACTCAGCATCCTGCCAGGGACGGCCCAGGCCGCTGGCTGGAATGTTTTTGGAACGAATGAGATTCAATCCAAAAAACTGACCAAGTTTAAAAAGTGGACTGGCACGCTGGAGCGGTACAGCACCGAGGCCCCTTCTGAGCTTCAGGCCTGCAAAGTGACACCTACAAACCAGTGTCACATGGCCCGCTGGCGGATTTTTCTCAAGAAAATCGCCAACCAGCCCCCGGCTGAGCAGCTGAACCTGGTGAACACCTATGTCAATAAATGGGCCTATGAGCTGGATCCGGTAAATTACGGCGTTAAAGACTTTTGGGCGACACCCAAACAATTCATGGCCAGAAACGGGGATTGCGAGGACTATGCAATCGTCAAATACATGTCCCTTCTGCATCTTGGATTTCCCAAAGACAAAATGAGGATTCTGGTTCTGGAAGATCAGAACCTGAAGGTCGGGCATGCCGTTTTGCTTGTTAATTTGGACGGCAAGGTCCTGATGCTCGACAATCAGATTTCAAAAGTCATCGAAGCCAACCGGGTTAAGCATTACAAAGCAATATACTCGATCAACGAGTCCGCCTGGTGGCTGCATCGCGGCTGATCTTTGAATTTCAGGTCGTTTTCACCCTCAATAACGTCCAAAAGAGCCGCATTTGCCCGAATTTACGTGTGTGACACCATAAGAACTGTATTCAGTGCTTGATTTGTCGTACGTTAAACTTCATGACATAAATTATCGAGTTTTCATGTAATTTATCGACAAGTTTGTGGTGGGTTCGGGCAAGTCCCGACAGCAATTGGGGAAAGTGACTTTTGGCGGGCGCAACATCCAGCCAGGAATACATGCTTCTGGACTATGCCCAGAGGCTGGAACGGCATCGCGATGACCGGCGGGCCGTGCATTTCCATTTGTCGGCCCTGAAACCGCAAAATCGTCGAGAACATCACCTCCGCATCGCAGCCAATACACTTGAGGATTTTGTTCGCTCCTTTGAAGGCCAGATCTTTATGATCGGGAATGCGGACGTGGTTTTCGTGTGTAAAGGCATCACCCTTCAGCAGCTCGACGACATCGTGATGCGGATGCGCTATCTCTTCGCGGACGATCCCCTTTCTGCAAACGACAATGGTGGCGATGGCCACGGAAAGTTTGCAACCCTGTATAATATCCAGGCTCAATATTCGGATTTTCTGAACCTATGCAAAAGACTGCATGCGGATCAGGAAACCCGGAAAAAACGTCTTCAGGTTATTGCCGCAAAATCTGGTGAGGGTGCCGGCGGAAGCGATAACCGTCGTCCCTTAACGCCGCAGCAATTGGGACGCCTAGAAGAAACTCTGGAACGGGCCGATCTCAGCGCGGTTTTCCGCAGGCAGGCTGTGTGCGCGATCGGGCGCGATGACATGACGCCCAAAGCCATGTTCAATGAGCTGTTCGTCTCGATCATGGATTTGGCGCAAACCGTTTTGCCAGACGTCAATCTGGCTGCAAACCGTTGGCTGTTTCAGCACCTGACCCAGACCCTGGATCGTCGGGTTCTGAAATTACTGGCCCGGGCCGAAGACAGTTCGCTGCATTCATCCTTCTCGGTAAATTTGAATGTGAACACCCTTCTGTCTCAAGAATTTCTGGAATTTGACAGCAGCCTGCGTATGGGCAGCCGGGGAACACTCGTTGTTGAGCTGCAGCTGATTGACATTATGTCAGATTTTTCAGCGTTCCTGTTCGCCAGGGATTTTGCCCGGGAAAAAGGGTATCGGATCTGCCTGGATGGCGTTACGCACGATATTCTGCCTTTTGTTGACCGGAAACGCATGGGCGTCGACCTGGTCAAGCTCGCCAGCAACGAAACCTTTGATGTCGAGGATCCCGAGAGCGAGCGCTTGAAGGAAATTTCCGAGCAAGTCGCCCGGATTGGTAAGGGGCGCGTTATCTTATGCCGCGTCGATTCGGAGCAAATGATTCAAAACGGCAAGACCATGGGCATCACCATGTATCAGGGCCGCTTTATCGATAAGACACTCCAGGCGATCAACCGGCGTAGAGCACCGGCACCGGCACCAAAAATTCGCCGCGCGCCTCGTTGAACCAATCCTGTCCCACCGTTCCTTTTGCATTGGCATGGTTCCTGCTCCATGATCCGGCGCAAACTGCAATAGCCGATCGACAATGCCTTTTCCTGTTACCGAACCACTCATTCTGATTTTCGCCCTGTTGCTGGACTGGCTGATCGGCGATATGCGCTGGTTTTTCAAACATGTCCCGCATCCGGTCGTGCTGATCGGCAAATTGATCAGTTTCTTTGAACGCAAACTGAACAGAACGGACAGAAGCAGCGTTAATCTGTCCGTGCGTGGCGCCGTCGTTACCTTTGTAACCGTGGGCCTTTCTGCCCTGGTTGGTTATGGTTTCCATCAAGTGTTTCAGCTGTACGCGTATGGCTGGGTCGCAGAAATAATTCTGGTCGCAATTCTTTTGGCACAACGTAGCCTGGCCGCCCATGTTGCCACCATCGGCAAAGCCCTCAAAAACAAGGACGAGGGTGCTGCACGCGATGAATTACGCCACATCGTCAGCAGAGACCCAAAGAAACTGGACGTTCACGGGGTTGCACGTTCTGCACTGGAAAGCCTGGCCGAGAATTTTTCAGATGCGGTTGTAGCACCGGCACACTGGTACATTCTTCTCGGTCTGCCTGGGCTGTGCGCGTACAAGGCCGTTAACACGCTCGATTCCATGATCGGGTATCGTACCAAGCGGTACGAGTGGTTTGGAATGATCGCGGCCAAACTGGATGATGCCGTTAACTGGCCGGCAGCGCGCCTGTCCGGTTTGATCTTCGTGATCGGTGCTTGTTTTGCGCCAGAGGGAAACCCGGTTGCGGCTTTCAAGGTGATGATGCGTGATGCATCCAAACATGCCAGCCCGAATGCGGGTTGGCCGGAAGGGGCAATGGCGGGCGCCTTTGACATGGCGCTTGGAGGGCCTCGCTCTTACCCAGGCGGTCTTTCGGAGACAGTTTGGATCGGGGACGGTCGCGCCCGCCTTGTTGGCAGGGATGTTATGAGAGGTGTAACCCTGTTTGCGATCGGTTGCGGCATTCTTTGGCTGGTCGCCCTCATCCTGTATCTGGTTGATCTACGCAGCCTCTAATCACGCCAGGTCCAGTATCTTATCTATGTCCAGATGGGTCTGAAGATGATCGGCAAACCGGTCCAGCACGGTTTCTACCTGTCTTTCATATTCCGTCTGCTGTTGCCGGCCTTCCCGAAACAGGGACAGAAAGGCCGATCGAAAACTGTCATCAGCGAAGATACCGTGCAAATAGCACCCCATTACGCGCCGGTCAGCGGAGACAGCCCCGTCCGCACGCCCCCCGATATCCAGCATTGGGCGGTCACATCCAGGCCCGGTGGTCTGCCCGATATGCATTTCATACCCTTTGAGAGAGACACCGGTGCGAAGCTCCCTGGCTGTTACCTCTCTTAAAGTTTTTACGCCTGACAGAACCGTTTCAATATCCAGCAGATTCAACCCTTCTATTTCCTGCACCGGCCCTTCAGTTCCCTCAGGATCTGTCAGTTTCCGACCCAGCATTTGATATCCGGCACAAAGCCCCAGAACCGTGCCGCCCCTTCGAATATGAGCGCGAATATCAATGTCCCAACCGGCCGCTCTCAAGGCTTCAAGATCCCCGATGGTGGTTTTCGACCCGGGCAAGAGAACAAGATCCGTGTCCGCTGGTATCGGATCCCCTGGCTTCACGAGTTGCAAATCCACATCCGGCTCGTTCTTGAGCGGATCGAGATCGTCAAAGTTGGAAATACGTGGCAAGCGGGGGACGGTGATTCGAATGACCCTGTTCTGTGTGGTGCCAGAGCCCTTCTGATCTGAAGGACCCGTATCAAGGGCAACCGCATCTTCCGCTGGCAAAAGCCGCGCATCCGAAAACCATGGCAGAACACCAAAACAGGGCATTCCCGTCTGGTCGCCGATAATATCTATGGCGGATGTGAAGAGCGTCTTGTCGCCACGGAACTTGTTGACGACATAGCCTTTCAGCCGGGCTTTCTCGTCATCTGGCAGCAAGGTATATGTTCCAACGAGGCTGGCCAGGACGCCGCCCCGGTCAATATCGGCGACAAGCAAGACGGGAACGTCGGCGGCCTCTGCAAACCCCATATTGGCGATGTCGCCAGCCCTCAAATTTACTTCGGCTGGGGACCCAGCCCCTTCAACAATCACAATATCGGCCTGGGATTTGATGATTTCGTAGCTTTCAATGACTTTGGGCAGCAATCTGGGCTTCAGGTCATAGTAATCGAGCGCCCTGGCCTGACCAAAGACAGTTCCCTGAACAATGATCTGCGATCCCATATCGGTCTGCGGCTTGAGAAGGACGGGGTTCATATGGACAGTGGGAGGAACGCCGGCAGCCCGCGCTTGCAGGGCCTGGGCCCGGCCGATCTCTCCGCCATCAGCGGTTACGGCTGCATTGTTCGACATGTTCTGCGGCTTAAAGGGAAGAGCCTTTATGCCGCGACGCACCAACAATCGGCAAAGCCCGGCTGTCAGGAGCGATTTGCCAACATCCGATCCGGTGCCCTGAAACATAATCGCGCCCGGCATTTCACCCCCAGTTCGCGGCCTCACACAGGCAGCAAACGACAACCAGCCAGTCAGCTGTCTCTTTGATATTTCGCCAGTTCACCACGGATAGGGTCGGCCGCCGCATTGGCAAACTGCCCATCAATCACCACAGACCGCGCATTCGCCCCGGAATCGTTATAGAAAGCGGTATCCAGAGAATCTCTCGGGAAGATATAGGCCCCCTCGATCGCGGCACCGATGAAAGCGCCTTCAGAGATTGAATAGCTCAACACATCTGTATTCAGGTTCGACGTGGTAGAGGCTTCAGCCCCCGCGCCGAAAGGTCCAATAGCTCCATTGATCTCTCCGCCTACCTTGACCTTGTTGTTCAAAATCGCATCAAGACCTTTGCCCGTCATGACCAACAACATCATCTCTGATACCTGGCCCCCGAATTGAAGCCCGAATGACCCGGACGCCATGCTGAAAAATGCTGGATAGCTCCATTGGTCATTTTCGCCCCGTGCCAGCAGCACGCCGGTTCCGCCTTCGCCGCCCACAAAGAAACCGCCTTTGATGATTTGCGGAAAGACGATGACAGCCCGTGCCGTTTTCATATAGGCCCTGACATAGGCCCCAAATTCCTTGCTGCGGGACATTTTCTCGACCGTATAAACAGCTTCGGCGACGACTTCATTGGCTGTTTTCAGATCACCTGCCGTATCTGCCCATGCCGATGTGCCGAGCCCGGTTGTCAAGGCGACGCCACCCAGACCGGTCAACGCCGTCCGTCGATCGATAAGCATTTTTCCCTTCGGGTTTCTGATCGTCATACCCTTCTCCTCATTTCAGCTCCGTCCAGCGTTGGTCCCGCTTCAAAGGCACCACGCGACAAGTTCACAGTTCCACCGTTTAAAACTCAATGCCTGTTTGCGCTTTGACGCCATCCCGAAAATGATGCTTCACCATCTCCATTTCAGTGACCATGTCTGCGATTTCAATCACCTCTTGCTTGGCGTTTCTGCCTGTAACAATGACATGTTTGTCTTCGGGTTTATTGGCCAGGGTAGAGACGATGTCTTCGAGCGGTAGATAGTCATAGCGCATGACAATATTCAGTTCGTCCAACAGGACCATCTGGTATTGCGGGTCGGCAATCGCCTCCTTCGCAAAGGCCCAGGCCGCTGTTGCCGCCGCTATGTCCCGTTCGCGGTCCTGGGTGTCCCAAGTAAAGCCTTCACCCATGGCTTTCATCACAACCTGATCAGGAAATTTCTCCAGAACATGACGCTCACCGGTATTCCAGACACCTTTGACAAACTGGATGATGCAAACCTTCATGCCATTGCCGACCGCACGCACAACAAGGCCCATTGCCGCCGTCGTCTTGCCCTTGCCCTTGCCGGTATGGACCATCAACAAGCCTTTTTCACGGGTCTTGGTCGCGATCATTTTATCGCGGGCGGCCTTCTTCTTGGCCATCTTTTGCGCATGCCGGGCATTGATTTCATCTTCTGTCATGCCATCGGTCTTCATGAAGTACCACTCCCGGTTCTCGGAACACATGTCATAAATATGGCGCTGCAGGCGGCGATACTGAATCCAGCTTGTGGCGAAATTTAGGCGCTGCAGCAAAACCCATTTTGCATAACCCGATTCCGTTCAATCGTGAAAGCAACAAAACAGGGTCGGTTTCGCATTGATGTCAGGGGGTGGGTCTCGCGTGAAGCCGCTCAAGGGTTTCCCGGGTGCTGTTTCGGCGCGGGTTCCAGAGTCCGCGATCCTGGGCATCGATCAGGCGGGCTACCATTTCCCGCAAGGCATCCGGGTTATGGTGCTTCAGAAAATCAAGGACGGTGTCATCTTCCAGATACGCCTCGTGAACGAGATCAAAATGATGGCTAGAAACCGCGCGCGCCGTTGCCGCGAAGGAAACCAGATAATCCACTGTCGCCGCCATCTCGAACGCGCCCTTATACCCATGACGCATCACGCCCTGAATCCATTTGGGATTGACGACACGGGCACGGACAACCCGTCCGATCTCTTCCTGCAAGGTCCGGATCCTGGGCGATTCCGGCCTCGAATGATCGTTGTGATAGACATCGGGTTGCTTTCCACTGAAATGTCGAACGGCCGCTGTCATGCCCCCTTCAAACTGGAAGTAGTCATCACTGTCCAGCAGATCGTGTTCACGGTTATCCTGATTCTGAACAACGGCCTCTACAGTTTTCAGGCGGTCAACCAGACCTGTCTGGTCTTCGCTGCCCTCATTCCCCGATCCATACGCATAGCCACCCCAGCTGACATAGGCCTGGGCGAGATCCTGATCGTCACGCCACCCGCCCTCATCCATCAAGGCCTGCATCCCGGCGCCATAGCCACCCGGCAAGGAGCCATAAATACGGCGGGCCGCCCGTTTGAACGCCTCCGCCTCATCAAGACCCTCTCGCTTCTGCAATTCTGTGGCCCGTTCGCGCACAGTTTGCGCCAGTGGATTGATACGGTCTGGTTCGTCCAGCGCGGCAACGGCGCGGGTCGCTGAATCAACAAGGTCGATCAAGCCCGGAAACGCATCCCGGAAAAAACCGGAAATACGGACCGTTACATCAACGCGCGGGCGATCCAGCAAATCCTGGGGCAGGATTTCAAACCCCGTCATGCGATAGGATTGCTGATCCCATGTCGGGCGGACACCCATCAAAGCCAGAATTTGTGCAATGTCATCGCCCCCGGTCCGCATGTTGGATGTACCCCAAACGGATATCGCCATGGCACGGGGATAGTCACCATTATCCTGTGCATGCCGCTCCACCAGCATCTGGGCAGACTTCCAGCCCAACGACCATGCAGCCGGGGTTGGAACCGCACGGGTATCAACAGAATAGAAATTTCGACCTGTTGGCAAAACTTCAGGCCGTCCCCGGCTCGGCGCACCAGAAGGCCCCGCAGGCACAAACCGCCCGGATAAGCCCCTCAGAAGACCGGCAAGCTCCGCGTCACCACAGGCCTCGACAGCAGGCCTGATCTGTTCTTTCATTTGTGACAGAACCGCCGCTGTTTCCGGTCCAGGCACATCGCTTATCCGACCTTCTACAAGCGCTGACCCATAAGCTTCCAGCCGCTCGATCGTATCGCCCTCGCTTCGCCAGGGCTGATCCACCAATTCACCAAGTACCCGCGGCCTTTTTCCCGACCACCTGACCCCCATATCGGCGTCCAGAGGATCGAAACCGGGCTTTAATACCAGATCATTGGAAATCGCACGCAAGATCGATTGATCCTCAGGACCTGTGCCGCGCGGGACGCGCAGTAACGCCATGATCAGATCCGATGACAATCGCCCTTGCGGCGACATACCAAAGATGTGGAGGCCATCCCGGATCTGCATCTCCTTCAATTCACAAAGATGATTGTCCAGCGCTTCCAATGCTTCTTCGGGATCACCGTCGGTCTGGATGCCGATATCTTTATCAAGCCCGGAAGATTGGGTGAGCTCAAGGATCTCCCTGCGCAGCAGTCGTAATCGACGTGGATCCCCTTGCGAGGCGTCATAATATTCATCAACCAGCCGCTCCAGATCCTGCAGTGGTCCATAGGATTCTGCCCTGGTTAACGGCGGGGTTAAGTGATCGATGATAACTGCCTGCGCCCGGCGTTTGGCTTGCGTTCCCTCACCCGGATCGTTCACAATAAATGGGTAAAGATGCGGCATCGGACCCAGGACCGCTTCGGGATAACACGCTTCTGAGAGACCGGTCGATTTGCCCGGTAACCATTCCAGCGTGCCATGTTTGCCGAAATGGATCAGGGCATGGGCATCAAACTGCTTCCTCATCCAGGCATAGAAAGCGATATAGCCATGCGGTGGGACAAGCGCCGGATCGTGATAAGATTGCACGGGGTCGATATTGTACCCCCTCGCTGGCTGAAGGCCGACCGCAACATTCCCCAGTGTAAATACTGGCAGTGCGAAGGCACACCGACCTTTCAGGAAGAACGGATCGTCCTCAATCGGACCCCAACGACCAGTTACGGCTAATCTTACAGCCGCTGGAAGAGAATCGAAGAAACGCTGATAGAGGTCGAGGGAGAAGGTCTCCCTGACGTCACGTCCCTCTGTCGCTGCATTGGTCGGACCGTCCCCCATAAACTTGATTAGTGCATCCCCGTCCTTGAAAGGGACGGAAATTGAATAGCCTTCGTCTGCGAGGGATCTCAATACAGATAATGTGCCATTGGGCGTATCAAGCCCCACACCATTGCCCATTCGCCCGTCACGGTTTGGATAATTGGCCAGGATAATACCAACACGTCTTTCATTGACAGGGGTCCTGCGCAGACTTGCCCATTTGCTACAAAGCTCGGCGACAAATTGGCAGCGGTCCTCAGCGGGTTCATGAGTAACAAGATCTGCCTCAACAAGTGGATCCCATCTTTTTGATCCTTTGAAGGAGATTGCCCGCGTCAAAACACGCCCGTCCACTTCCGGAAGGGCAACATTCATCGCGATGTCACGGGTGGCGAGACCCTTTGTGCCTTCTTCCCAGGCTGATCGACTGCTTGCTGAAAGGACAACCTGCAAAACGGGACAGTCGGCACCATCAAACGGGGTTCGGACTGCGGAGACGCCCGGCTGAGATACAGAGAAACCCATCGTGTTTACAATCACATCCGGTTTTGCTGCATCAAGGACAGATTCGATCACAGCAGCGGAGATCGGGTCTTTCAGGCCCCCACAGAAAATCGGAACGGCATTCAACCCGGCCTGGCCCAGCGCGTTTATCATCGTGTCGATAACTGACAGGTCACCGGATTGGACCAGTGCCTTGTAAAACAACAATGCCACTTTGGGTCCGGCTGGATTGTTTTCCGTACCGAGTGGCAGGTCCTGTAGACCGGGCGCATCCATGCCAGCCGCGTATAGCCCGGCATTCGGCATAACAGATGGTTCAAGCCAGTCTGTCTCATAGCCCAAGAGACTGGCGACATAGGCCAGGCAATTCTGGCAATTGGCCGGGCCACCCTCTTTGAAAAACCCGGACAATCGGTCGTAGGCTTCCGCCGAAACCGTGGACAGTTCGCGCAATTCCGGGTCTGGCTTTGTGTCACCAGGGATGAAAGCAAGCGGGATATTTTTTACCTTACACGCCGTCGCAATTTCATCAACGCCATAGGTCCAATAGGCACGCCCGCCCAGCAAGCGACAAATTACAAATCGTGATTTTGCGACAATGTCATCAACATAGACATCGACCGACATGTTGTGGGACAGGCGAAGAAAGTTTGCTATGCGCAAATCCGGGAAATCCGGACTTTCATCTTTTTTGCTAGCCTGCGCCAATGCAAATGCAGAGATATCTGTGTCTGCTGCAGTCAGTAAGACAATGTCCCCCGGTGTCTGCCCAAGATCAATTGCGTCCGATCCGTCTTCGACACTTCCAGGTGTTGCTGCCAGAAGATGCATGATGAATTGGTTCCGGGGACAAGGACGAAGTATCTGTCGTCAGGGCATCAGTTCGGTGGCGCAGCCATTCCAATAATATTGTATCCGCTGTCAACATGATGAACAACGCCCGTCACACCTGCGGACAAATCGCTCAGAAGGTAGAGAGCGGATCCACCGACATCTTCGAGAGTGATGTTTCGACGCAACGGCGCATTCTCGCCCTGCCAATTATAGACAAACCGGGCGCCGGAGATCGCCGAACCAGCCAGCGTCCGCATCGGTCCCGCCGAGATGGCATTAACGCGAATACCCTTGGGCCCCAGATCCGTTGCAAGGTAACGAACCGATGCTTCAAGAGCGGCCTTCGCAACACCCATCACGTTATAGGAAGGCATGACCCGCTCCGCACCAGAGTAAGTCAGGGTAATGAGGCTGCCCCCATCCGGCATCAGATCTTCGGCGGCACGCGCGACCTCCGTGAAGGAGAAGCACGAAATCTCCAGCGTCATACCAAAGTTTTCACGACTGGTATCTACGTAGCGCCCCTTTAGTTCCGCTTTGTCGGAATAGGCAATTGCATGGACCACAAAATCCAGGCTGCCCCATTTTTCCTTAATCTCTGCAAAAGCGGATTGAACGGAACCCGGGGTTCCAACATCACAGATGACGCAAAGAGACGCCCCCACCTCTTCCGCGAGCGGAATGACACGCCGACCAAATGCCTCACTCTGATAGGTGAAAGCAAGTTCAGCCCCTTGGTCAGCGAGCGCTTTCGCAATTCCCCATGCAATGGAATGGTCATTCGCCACCCCCATAATCAGGCCGCGTTTCCCCGCCATCAATCCTGTGCCTGAAGATCCCATACTTAAACCCTCACCTTACACCAGTTGAACCCTGGCTCATAAAAAAGACCGTGGCCGATCAACCGTGATGACGACGGAACACGAGGCACGCATTGGTGCCCCCGAATCCGAAACTGTTCGACAGGACGCATTCCAGACCCGCGTTATCAATCCGCTCTTGGGCGATCGGCATTCCAACGGCACCTTCGTCCAGCGTTTCAACATTTGCAGATGCAGCAATAAAATCAT
Source organism: Alphaproteobacteria bacterium (assembly GCA_963691885.1). Lineage (GTDB taxonomy): Bacteria > Pseudomonadota > Alphaproteobacteria > UBA8366 > Aestuariispiraceae. The sequence goes on along the minus strand of OY829843.1, from coordinate 1,763,036 downwards.
GCTCCAACATCAAAAGGGAATAGATTGATTCATGCACGCCGGTTGCGCCCTGCGAATGACCCGCAAGCGATTTTGTCGAGCTGATCGTCGGCAGGGAGTCCCCGAAAACTTTGCGGATCGAGTCCAGTTCAACCATGTCGCCGACAGGGGTCGATGTCCCATGCGCATTGATATACCCAATCGGGTGGTTCAGACCGTCAATCGCCTGACGCATGCAACGCACGGCCCCTTCACCAGATGGAGCCACCATGTCGTGACCGTCCGAGGTCGCACCATAGCCCACAACCTCACCATAGATTTTAGCCCCGCGAGCCTTCGCATGTTCCAGTTCTTCCAGAACAACAACGCCGCCGCCGCCGGAAATGACGAATCCATCCCGGTCTTTGTCAAAGGCACGGCTGGCCCGATCCGGACTGTCATTGTATTTCGAAGAAAGGGCGCCCATTGCATCAAACAATACAGTCAGGGTCCAGTTAAGCTCCTCACCACCGCCTGCAAACATGATATCCTGTTTACCCCACTGGATCATCTCTGCGGCGTTTCCGATACAATGCGCGGATGTGGAACAGGCGGAACTAATCGAATAGTTTACGCCCTTGATATGAAACGGTGTTGCGATGGTGGCGGAATTCGTGCTGCACATGGATCGCGGCACACGATAGGGGCCGATGCGTTTCACGCCCTTTTCCATGGCAATTTCAGCAGACTGAACGATATCGACGGTAGATGGGCCGCCGGAACCCAGGATCAATCCGGTGCGTTCATTGCTGATTTCGTTCTCGCCAAGGCCGGCATCTTCAATCGCTTCCTGCATGGCGATATAGTTATACGCCGCGCCATCGCCCATGAAACGGCGCACTTTTCGATCAACATGATCGTCAATATCAATGTTAATGCTGCCGTGCAGGTGGCTGCGGAATCCGCGCTCTTTATACTCTTCGACAAACTCAATCCCTGAAGCGCCGTTCCGGAGGGAATTCAGGACTTCGGTCTTGTTGTTTCCAAGGGATGAAACAATGCCCATGCCGGTTACAGCAACGCGTCTGGGTCCGCTCATGATTGCTCCCAACTGTCCGTCTTGCGGACTTTCCTCTCAATCGAACACACGCCCGTTTTGTCACGCTGTTCGGGTTTCCATGGCCGTCCCGCAGGACTTTCGAATTTCTTGTATAGAGCCGCATCCCCGCGTCAAGCAGGAAGCGCATTTCACCTAAAATGTCCGTGCCCTATTCCTGCGGCTGAAACAAACCGACTTTCATATCCTTGACCTCAGCGGCGACGCGCCCGTCCACTTTCATCACCCCGTCCGCTACCCCCATGACAAGGCGTCGGACGATGACCCGTTTGAACGTGATATAATAAGTAACCAGTTTGGCCGTCGGCAGAACCTGGTCCTGTAATTTAACCTCACCAACGCCGAGCGCACGGCCCTTTCCGGGTTGACCCAACCATCCGAGATAGAACCCTACCAGCTGCCACATTGCGTCCAGGCCCAGGCAGCCCGGCATTACAGGGTCCCCCTCGAAATGACATCCAAAGAACCAGAGGTCAGGATTGATATCAAATTCAGCGACAATCTCGCCCTTGCCGTGTTCGCCACCATCCTGGTTGATGGTCGAAATGCGATCCAGCATCAACATGTTGGGAAGCGGCAGTTGCGCATTACCGGGCCCGAAAAGACGCCCTTTGCCGCATTCGATCAGTTCTTCATAGGAAAAACTGCTCTTGTGGGTCAGATCCGTGCCGCCATTTGACACTGTTGTCCCGGGCTCTTGCATTCAATTCCATCCACTTGCGTTGTTCTGAAGCCGCGACACCATAGATCGTTCGCTTCCTGTCAATTTACAAGGGACACTATACCAGCGTGAAAAGCATCACAAGCAAGCTTGAAAGCAACAGCAATCTGGCGCGCAGCACCCGTTAAATTCTGCGGATTAGCGTGTGTCGAACTACGCAATAAAAATAACACTATCAATAGTTTAAAGCCAAAACATACCGGTATTTGCAATTTTCACGAATTTCTGAAATTAATGAAATAGGCGGGTGTAGGGCTGAAAAATGACACTGGATCCAAAAATCAGAGACCTCGTACTGCATTTCGGGGAAATGGGCAGCGCATGGGGAGTAAGCCGCAGTGTTGGCCAGGTGTTTGGGTTGTTGTTCGTTTCGAACGCCCCGTTGAATGCTGATCAAATCTGCAACAAGTTGGGTCACGCCCGTTCCAATGTCTCAATGAGTCTGAAGGAGCTTCAATCATGGAACCTTGTACAACGACAGCACCTACAAGGCGATCGTAGGGAGTATTTTACAACACCCGACGACCCATGGGAGATGGTGCGCAATCTGGCTGAACAGAGAAAACAGAGAGAGGTCGACCCAACGCTAACGGCTCTAAAATCGATCTCCCAACCGGCCCCAACCACCGAGGCCGAGCTTTATGCCCAGGCCCGTGTGGACGAGATGATCGCTATCATTGAGTTGCTTACCGGTTGGTATGAGGATGTCAAACAACTGGAAACCATGCGCCTTGCGCAGCTCCTGTCCCTTGGCGCAAAGGTACAGCGTGTTATCTCGATGACAGATCGTTTGACCTTGCCGCTTGGATTGAAAACGGGTTCCAGCGGCGTTGACAGGCAGCAGGATACGGGTCGGTCAGACCCCTAACGTGCTTTGACCCGTAAATCTGGATCAGGTCTGCCAGCATCTACTGCGCTCTTAAGTCAATCTGCGCCCGTCGGTTTTGAGCCGACAAGGCACCATCCTCAGTCGGAACCTTGGGCTGCCCTTCCCCTACGCCACGGGCCATCATGGCTTGGGTGTCGACGCCAAATGATTCCATCGCCCGTCGCACCGCTTCAGCCCGAACTTGCGACAGACGAAGGTTATAGATCTCGGAGCCTGATCGGTCGGTATGGCCGGTAATCAAGACCTGGGATATACGACCTGCCTTGAACGCGTCAGCAGCGGCGGCGAGGCTCGCCATCGCTCTTTGGTCCAGCTCCACACTGTCCCATCCAAAGAAAACCTCAAACGTATCAACATTTTGCAGCGGTGCCGGACCTGAGAGGGCAAGTGTTGCCGCTCGTTCCGGTGTCTCGGTGATAGACGCGAACAAGGAAGGTCGTTGACCGTCCAGGGTGGGTCGTGGACGCGGTTTTATGGCATCCGGATCACGGGCAGCAACAGGAATGGCGGGTAAGGGGTCCGGCATGGCAAGTTGACCGGTACGGCGCCGTTCCGGTCTGTCTGACCCGCCAAAACGATACCGCAGGCCCAGCATGACGGAATGGTCCATATAATCCCATTCATACAAGCGCCCGGCACTGTCTTCAAATTCAAGGGAGGGAATGGCAACAAAAGCATAGTGCAGACTGACCGTTACTGTATCACTGATGTCATAGCCGACGCCCGTCATTGCCTGATACGCAAATCCTGTAGCCGAATCATCGAGTTGCGAGCCGTTCACAGGCGCAACGCCCTTGGCATCAACAGAGGCAAAACCAAGACCGGCGCCGACAAACGGTTTGATATCCGGGTTGCTGAGCTCAAAGTCATAATAACCGTTCAGCATTCCACCCATGGTCGATATCGACCCGTCACCGTCCACACGACCGACGGTATCCGCATCGCTTTGACGGTAAAACGCTTCGACCTCAACCCGGGGCCCGTCAAATACAGCACCAACCGCCCCGGAAGCGGTGGGACCAGGGCTCAATCGCACGCGTTGATTGGGTATACCGGCATCTTCCGCTTCGGCATCCCCAGCCAGGGGCAATGATACGCCGGCCCGCCCTTCCAGATACCATTGCGCAAAAGCCGATGCGCCAGTTGGCCAGAAAGCAGCGACGCCCCAGGCGGCGACACCAAGGGCAAAGGTCAAAACACTCTGCATCGAACCAGCAAAGGGCTGACGCTTCTCGCAAAAATTACCCATGAAAATTCGGCTCAAATCTTCAATTCAAAATAAACGCACCAAGAAAAAACATTTCAAATAATCAAACGGCGAATATTACTCTGTCAAAAACCACCTTATTGCATAATAAATACTAAAAATCCATTAATTTAATACTTTGGTTTGTTATTCGACTATTTGTTTTCGATGAAGCTGTGCTCTGACCGACAAAGACCACACTATTCCGCTGGCAGAATACCGCCGCCATCATCGGGATCCGGGTCATCATTCAGGCCTTCAACCGCCGCAGGCTGGGTGGCGTCACCAGCACCACCCGTCTGATCACCGGTGGCCGGGTTTTGCTCCCCACCGCCGACGGCCTGATCCAGCACATCATCCGGCGTCTCCAGGAGGTTTCCGATCGATGTCAGGTCACCTTCCGATGATGTATCCCCCGTTGTCGGGGTCGCGTTCGGCAGATTGGACAGTGCTGCAAAGTCGATACCGCCATCGGTATCAGCCTCAAGAAGACTAACTGCTGGCGAGTCAGGCACACCCGGATCGGCAACCACACTATTCGAGAATACAGGAACTGAAGGTGTCGACACCGGCGCAGCCGGATCCAGTATGTCTTGTGTGACGGCCGTGGATTCCCCTTCAAAGTTTCCAAAAAAGTTATTGATGTCGTGTATGGTCAGGGTCAGCTGCTGTGTCCCTTCCAGGATGTCTGGATCCTCCGCAATTGTCGGGATCGTAACTGCTATATCTGACGGGTCATTTGCATTGAACCTGAAGACTCTCGAATAGACCTGGTCATTCACAATCGGGAACCAGCCGGTCAAATCGATATCGCTCGGCGTAAGTCCATTTTCGAGGTTCACATGCAGGGTAACAGCGGTCTGAGCACTACTTTGGGGTAAATCCTCAAAAGCCGTACCATCCTCTGGCGGAATAATAGAGAGGGTGTATGAAAGATCACCCCCTTCTGTGATTCCATTTGGATTTAGGCCCGCCAGCTGGATCACGGGCAGGTCCGTATTGATGACTACCGTCGCACTGTCACTCTTGACGGGCGTCCCATTCGGATCAGACGTGGCCGAATAGGTGAAGATCGCGTCTGGCTTTTCGCTCGGACGAATATCATCCTCATTCAGAACCCAGTGCACCCGGTCATCGGCGGTAAAAGTGTCACCGATATCCAACGGCGTGCTGTTCCAGGTATTATTGCTGTTCAGCCTGCCGTCCACTTGCAGATAAAGCGCGCCATAAGGCTGCGCATCACCGTTAGCGTCGTTGTAGGTTGGCAGGCTTTCAATCGCAAACTGGAACTCTGTCGCATCTTTCTGATAGGCACCAAGTGATGCGTTACCAGTGTCATCATCTCCGATGACCGTTCCACGTTGTGCCAGGTTGCTCTGTGTCACAACATCAAACTGCCGATGCAATACTACATCTGACAAATCGCCCGGATATCCATCCGGATTCTCGCCGGGTGCGGTCACAGTCGCCTCAACAGCATCAACCGCGGGTTTAACCGTGTTGTCCTGAAGGACGCCTGTCGCGAAGCCACCTGTACCATTCACCTCTGCAATACGGTTACTGGTATCCAGAATACGCAGGGTCAGTGTTTCGGTCGCTTCCGCATCAGCATCGAGGAAGGTCGGAATCACAAGAACATCAGGATGTGTCAGAGTGGTGCCACTGGAAGCATTGATCATTGCCGCTGTAAATTGGACAATTTGAAAATAAGTCGTGATACCGCCGACCGTGTTTGACTGCCACCCAGCAGCTTCGAGCGTGCTCGCCACCGCTTGAGGATCATCAAAGTCGGACTGGGTCAGATCTTCACCAAGCTCAAACCCGACCCGTACGAAAGTCCCGTCAACCGACCCGGCTTGCGCTGAATCCCTAAGGGCGACCGCACCATTTTCATCTGTGCCCTGAGAGGTCAGGCTGACAGTGAACTCAAGGTTCTCCCCCTCAAGCGCTGGTGTTCCCCCTTGGATTTCAGCCTCAACTCTATTCGCACCATAATCAAATCCATTGAAACTGCCCTGAATTTCTTGACCAATCGTCACAGTGCCAGGACCGGTGAAGTCCAATTCGGAGGTTGCATCATTCGGATCAGATAGACTACCCAAGCGATAGTCAAACGTGATTTCACCCCCGATCGCGGCCACACTGCGAATGTTAAAACTTGAATATTCTATCTCAGGATTTGGACTGTTTGGTCGACGATTGACAGAGATTGCACCGTCAGAAAAACCATCGGCCGAAATCTCAACCCTGTCGAATTCAACGCCCTGCAATCGCAGAAAGTTTGTACCCGCCCAAGTGTGGGAAATGATATCAGGGATGACGAGCGATTCCGGCGGTGCGGTTGGGGTTGAAAACGGACTCGCAACGAATGGATCATACCCGAATGTCTGATTCAGAACTACAGCTCCCTCCAGGAACAGCTTAACACGACCGACTGAAATATGCAGGATGCGGTCACCAAAAGTATTGATCGGGGTAGTCGTGTTACTCAAATCCACCCCGATATCAAGATTATTTACGACCGTTCCAAAATTTACCGCAAAGATTTCTGCCCTCTGTTCAGTTTTGATGAAATTATCAGCATTGCTTAAAGTCTGAACCTCGCCGTTCAGATCAATCCTTTCGACCCCAAACTCCGCATACCGTGCCTCCTGTCCGCCGGTTACGGCCGTTTCGTATGCCGAAACAGAGCCGTCGGTCATCCTGAAATTGAAGAAATCGATGCTGGATTCCTCTGGCGATAAGGTCCCAGGATTACCTGAGTTCTCTGGAATCCAGACCCATTTATCATGTTCACTTTGAACGGCAGCCCCTCTTGTAGTGACGGTAAGATCACGAATACTTCCAACATCATCATTGTTACCAAACCCGAAAACATCATCGACATAAACTATTCTTCCCCAATTCGGCGTAGTCATGAGTTGTATGAAGTCGGGGGCTTCTCCTGTTACAGCATCAAAGGCGCCGATGTCCGGATCTGATCCTTCAATGAGCGGATCCAGGATGTCAGATTCCAGATCCGATCCAGTCCCGATTCCGGAATTAATATCAAGGTCCGTTGAAAATGGGATCCCGAACCTGACACGGCTGTCAAAACCGGTGACGACACTATCCGCGCCACCGCCAATAAGGCCTTCTGCCCGCAGGTCAAATGGTATGACGGTTGCCTCTGAATTTTCAATTCCAGCAATCTGGACAAAGAAATTCTCCGTCGGTTCCTGAGCGCGATTATCGTCCGGACCATTGTTAACATCATCATCAAACAGCACAGGCACCGCAAATTTAACGGAGGTTTCCCCCGCAGGAATCGTAACCCGGAAGACAGGATTACTGGCCGTAAATTCGGACGCATCAACTATATTTCGAGTATCGCCCGCAACAGTTCGCGGGACCCCAAAATCACCATTCTCACCGTCACCATCTGGCGAGAATTGTGCGGACCCTGCGGTCAATCGAATGGTAAGAACTGTGTCCCCATTGGGCAAAAGGTTGCTGTCAAATATTTGGTTCCCATCATCGTCCGTAAGGGCCAAGGTAAAGACAGACTCGGTTTCCGGGGAGTCAAATGCCACAGGTTCGGCAGCGACGCCGTCCGACGAAAGACGGACCTGGAAAATGTCTCTATCGATCCCGCCAATCTGGACATCACTGGCCACACTTTTAGCCGAATTAGCCACGTCATTGCGATCTGCCAAAACCTGATACTGAAAACTACCTACAGGCAGTTCGCTAGTCGGCAGGCCATCTTTAAGCAACGGCGTCGCCACCAATTCACCAATATAGTAATCACTGGTATCATTGCTAATTTCTGCCAGTTGCGGGTTGGCAAGCCCTTCATTGGTTGAAGAGAATTCGAGACGGTCGAAAATGTAACCTGTCAGCTCAAATTCACCACGCCCTGGTGTGCCATAAATTGAAACACCCGACGCCTCCAATGAATTTACCACAATATCAGGTGGTTGCGCAGGCGGATTTGGGTTCTCTCCTGTCCCAAAATAGCCGAATGTCAGCTCATCCAGGAGAATACCGGCGCGATAAATTTTGACGACGCCAAACTCACCTTCATTGTCATAAAAATGAGAGATCTGAACTTTGGCATCGGTCATCAAAACAGAATCGGTTTTTGAGTCGTTCTGAAAATCCATCCGTAAGACTTCTGATGTTCCATCCAACTCGCCAAAGCCCTGATTGATCTCCGCTTCCCATCGCTCATCGCCGATCTGACCCGGAAATTCTCCAGCGATACCCATTCCGCCTTTGACCAGCGTGCTGACTTGGTTGACGCCGCCACCTATGCCCTGAACACCATCTTGGGTCACCACCGTTGCCGGGCTTCCATCTTGCTTGAATGCTTTATAGTCGACGGTTATCCCGCCGCCCGGATTTTGCCAGACACTTATCGGCAAACCGTCCGCATTCTCCTGGGCAAGGTTCCAGTCACCTGTCCCTCCGATTGTAATAGCACTGCCTTTCGTGATATCAGCCGTCGTTGCAACCCAATACAATTTTTCGTTATTTGTGAGCACCGTGCTTGTGTCCACGACCCGCCAATCGCTGCCATCCGAAGAAGCACCATAATACAAGGTGCCACTGCCTGCCGCCGGCGGGGTCACAATCTGATATCCAAGACCGTCGGGTGCGCGGCCGAAAGCAAAGCCACCAATATCTGCAAGCTGCTCCACAGAGCTCGTGCCACCGTCCAGAGCGGCAATTCTTGAGCCGACAGGCGAATTGCTTTCACCAATCGAGATTTCCTTGAACAGCAGAATCGTTGTCGGGTCCAGATTGACATTGCCATTACTGGCCAAGCCAGCAAGTGTCGTTGCTGGCGGCGAACTGTCAGGGAGGGTCAGTACTGGGTCAGATCCAACAGGCGCGTCTATTGTCACCGTCTCGGGTGGGCTGTCTATCACTGTCCCGTTGACGTCACCGACCGCGACATAGGTGAAGCTGGGCAGAGAAGTCGCCGCCAACTGGCTCGGGTCCGTCAGTACCCAATGCAGCTGGTCCCCTTCATTGAAAGTATCGGTGGTATCAACCAACGTCCAGGCACTGGACCCTGCCGCTTGTTTATAAAGCGTCCCGGACGCCGTCGTGCCGTCTGACAGAGTGGGCAGGCTTGTGATCCTGAAACCAATGTCCGTAGGTGAAGCGCCGGAGAGGTAACCCCCAAGATCGGGAATACCGACCGTGTCATCGTCATTGGTGACACCCGACCGCTCAGCCTCCAACCCGCTCGCGTCAAAGCCAAAGGACCGATGCAGCAGAACCGTCTCCGTCCCGACGGGGAAACCAGCCGGGTTCTCCGCAGCGATTTCCGCGACGGCTGCGACGGCGTCAGCGCTGACCGGATTTACATCGTTCAATATCCCGGTGGCGGAGGGTTTCTGGATGGTGAAGTCACCTCTGCTGTTTCTGACCGCCTCGATTGTGATGGTCAGTGCTTCAGCGTCATCGGTTGCCCCATCAATAATCGTCGGGATAGAGACATCGCGCGAACTCAACCCTAGGCCCAGTGTCTCCGTCTTCGTGAAAACAGCACTGCCATTAGCATCTTGCCGGTTCCACCCGGCCCCTGTCAGCCCGTCAACATCAAGATCATCAACGCTCAATTCCGTCGTACTGTTGAGCGGAACCGAGAACCGCAGATCAACCTCTGTTGGAACAAAGGCTGTCGCCGTGTTGTTATAGCCAGCAACGCCTTGAGGCGGAGAGAGCGTGATGGTGAAGACCATATCCTCGCCTTCATCAACCGCCTCTGCATCAATGAGGCTGATGCCAGGCACATCGGTTGTTTCCGTATCCTCCGTGATCATTCCAATGCCCGAATTACCGGCACCCAGGAATCCGCCATTCGCATTTTCTATACGGTGGATGACCAATTCAAAATTCTCATCCCCTTCATTGAGGAAAAGATCGCTATTGGTCGTAACCGTTTTCGTTGTACTGCGTTGCCCGGGTTGGATAAAGGCCGTGGTTTCATAAGTATCTGTTGTTCCGTTTACGAGGGACCACCCCGCTTGTGAGAAGTCCGATGCAGTCAGACCGTCCTTCAATGTCACCCGCACATAGATAACAGTACCCACATCGTCATGCGACAAATCTTCATAAGTTCCATTTATCGGGTCATCGATCGACAGCGTAAAGGTCATAGCCGACCCCTCCGGAACGCTTTCCGGAACCGCGTCAGATACCGTTATTTCGGGTAGATCCGTTCTAATTATGACCTTGCCGGGTTCGCTATCCATCGCAACAGCATTATCAGTTGCAACGGCAACGTAGGTAAATGTCACGTCCGGCTTGGATGCCGGTTGTGTACCTACCTGATCCGCATTCAGGACCCAGTGTAGAATGTCCAATTCTGTGAATGTCTCGCCAACAGTCGCAGGCTCCCAAACAATCGAAGAATCGTTTCGACCATTTTCCTGTTTGAACAAAGTTCCGTATTCGAGTTCCGTGCCGTTATCGTCAAACACGGGCACGCTGGTCAAACGGAAGGTGATCGCCTCCGTCGCGTTCAATTTATAGCCGCCAAGATCAGGCGAGGCATTGTTATCATCATCCTCAACGACGGAGGCGCGCTGGGACAACTGAGTCCCGGTATCGAACTGAAGTGCACGATGTAAAACAGCATCCGGGACAGGTGTGCCGGAAATAGTGGCTGGATAGCCCTCTGGGTCTTCAATCACCGCGAGGCTGGATGTCACCACATCATCTGCGCTGGGAACGGTACCATCATCCAGGATATTCCCGGAACCGAAGCTACCACCGCCTCCAACTGTGGCTGCGGTGTTCGAGACGGAAAGAACAGAAAGACGAAGTGTTTCCGTCGCCTCTGAAAGTGTGTCGCCAAAGGTCGGAACAGCCAGCGCTGTCGGATGGGTGAACACGGTTCCGGTGGTGTTAGAAACATCAAGCTGACTGAAAACCACATCCTGGTAATAAAGTGTCACGCCATCTAGCGTCTGACTGGTCCAGCCAGCCAGTTCCAGTTCATCCTCCACCGTCGCCGGATCATCAAAATCCGACAGGGTTATATCCCCACCCAGTTCAAACCCGACGCGGATAATTGTGTCCGCCCCTGCCTGCGCAGTATCACCCAGGGAGGCCGCCGTTCCTTTCGAAACAAGCGATACATCGAAGAGAAGCGACCCACCCTCTGTCACATCGGCGGCGTCAGCGATAGCGGCATCAACCCGGTTCGCTGCATAATCAAAGCCGGTATAGGTGTTTTGCAGCGCTTGGCCGATCTTCACCGTCCCCGGGTTGGTCCATTCATAATTCTCTTCAACAAAGTTATCCTGAAGCGGCTGACCTGTTAGCGGGTCAGCCTCCTGCTTCAGTTTACCGGCCCGGTACTCAAACTCTACCGCACCGCCAATCGCGGCAATCTCACGCCCCCAGAACTGAGGCCCTACAATGATTCCAGTACCAGGATCAGTATGCGTGGTAGCGCCATGGGCAAAGCTGAGCGGCGATATCTCAATTCGATCGAACTCAAACCCGTCGAGCAGGATGTCATACTCGGAATTGTCTCGAGGAACGACAATATCGGGCCGAATCAAGTCACTCCGGGTAAATCCAGGTGGTATCGCCGTGTCCAATATATCATCAGGGTCATGTCCAAACGTCCCCGAATATATCAGTTTACCATCACGATAGAGATCAATTTGACCAACCAAGCTCATCAAATTGTCATTGGTCGCGGGAAACGAAACAAATTCATTGAAGACGTCCAATTCAATTTCGGCTTGATTGATCAATGTGCCAAAATTGACAAACATTTTCTCTGAAACGCCGGATAGTGAGTCAACTTTGAAACCACTATTCGTTGAAAACCCAGATGAATAAGCATCGTTTGGGCGACCACCAGCGCCCTCTGTCCCGTTGGCGAAAATTGCGCCAGCCTGGAGCTGTGGGATGGGTCCCGCATTCGGATCAAGCGTTCCCAAACGCACCGCTTCCTCTGTCGTCGAATCGAATCGCATGTACACGACATCATCGTTCGCAAAAGCATTGACATTCGACGACCACTTCAAATATCCGCCGTCATCGGCCGAGCGTATCAGACCATCAGCAAGCATTACTGTGTTCGGGTCCTGCGGCGTCCCCTGCGACGCAACCGGGTCTGTCAGACCGATAACAGTGCGCTCCAAAAGGCCAAAGACCGGGTCAGTCGTTATCTGGAAGACATCATACGCACCGCCATTGCCCCCGTTCGCATCCGGATTCCAGGCACCAATATCCGGAATGACTTCTTTGGTTTTCCCGATCCGGAAGTCCTGGGATGTAATTTCAATATCTGCATCTTCAACGTCATCAATGTCTTCCCCGCCCAATTCAAACAGCGTCCCAAACACGGTTCGAGAAATGGTGGAGGTGGCAATTTGAGATCCAAAATCGGTTTCTACATTATCCGCGCCGATGCCGATTGTGCCCTGGGCCCGGTTGTCGAAGACGACCACGGTTGCCGCTTCATTCGCTGTCCCGGTGATCTGCGCAAAGTAATTCTCAACCGGTTCCAGCTCCCGTCCCGGAATGTCGTCATCAAAAAGCGCGGGCACGGCAAACTGCACCGAACTCGCGCCAGCCGGGATGGTCACCGTGAAACTGCGCGTCGCAGCAAAGTCACTGGCATCCACAACGCTTCCGTTAAAGCCCTGCGGCACACCGTAATCCCCGGGATCGGTCGAATTACTGGAAAGGAAGGTCGCGGTGTTGTCAATCAGGGTAATGGTAAAGACCGTCGGCGCCCCCGGTGGCGCAACCGCGCTGTTGCCAATATCCACACCATCTTCGTCTCGCCATTGCAGGGTAAAGACAGATTCTTTCACATCTGTCGCACTGGTCGGCTCAATGACAGCCGGCGCGTCCACAATTACAACCTGGTATATCGGCAGGGAGTCATCAACGATCCTGAGCGGAACAGGGTCACTGAAATCATCCGTCGCGGGACTGTCTTTATCGGCCTTCACCCGATATTCAATGTCAGCGGTCGGCAAGTCACCGGTTGGCGCGCCCGAGTTCGGATCAACGACGGGTGTGACCCGCAACTCACCAATATAGAAGTTACTGGTATCATTCCGCGTCTCGGCACCCGCCCGCGTCAGGCCGTCATTCCGCGACGAGAATTCCAGACGGTCAAAGACGTAGCCCGACAGGGTGAACTCCGCACGGCTTGCCGTAACATCCGGGTTCGGCGCATTTTCGATGGAGTTGACGATCAGGTGATTGTCCAGCGGTTGCCCGGTCTCCGGATCCAGCAGATCATCATACCCGAAAGTCAGGGTATCCAACAGCAGGCCATCCCGGAAGATCTGAACCTGTCCGACCTCGCCTTCATTCTCATAGAAATGGGTCACCTGAACAGTCGCATTGGTCACATTGATGGTGTCCGATCCGGCATCGTTCCGGAAATCCATTCTAAGAACTTCGGAAGTGCCATCAAAATCACCGAAGCCCTGACCAATCTCGGCCTCCCAGCCAGGGTTTGGATTTTCAATATCCGGTGCCTCACCGGAAATACCCATACCCCCTTTGACCTGCTGACTGCCGGTTTTGTTATCGGCATTGGGATCATCCTGGGTGACAACGGTCCCCTCGGACCCGTCATGTTTAAACGCTTTATAGGCAACAGAGATTCCCCCACCCGGATTGGTCCATTCCCCGATCGGTTTGCCGGCACCGTTATTGTTCTGGTCCAGCTCGCCGACGCCACCAATCGTGATCTCGCCGCCTAGCTCGATATCATCTGTCGTTGCCACCCAGTACAGTTTCTGGGTGTTATTGAGGATTGTGCTTGTATCCGCCGGTACCCAGTCGCTGCCATCCGGTGACGTCCCGTAATACAGGACCCCGCCTCCAGAGGGTGGCAGGCTGGTTATCTGATAACCCAGACCATCCGGTGCATGGCCAAAGGCAAGCCCGCCAAGATCGGCCGATTGCTCCAGACTGGCCGGGCCACCATCAAGCGCCGCAATCCGGGTGGCGTGCCAGTCGGGGTGCCAGTTGGGGTGCCAGTCGGAGTACCAGTAGGTGTTCCCGTCGGCGTACCCGTTGGCGTGCCGGTGGGCGTGCCGGTGGGCGTGCCACTCAAAAATGAACGTGAAGCGATCTCACCGCTGTTCTCGGCACCTGTTTCATCTAGCAAATCGATTAGCGAATGACGTGTTGATGCGGTATCAATTTCCGGGTCGGTAAGCCCCACACGCCCCTGCCTAATATCGCTCGGCGTGTCTATCTGATCAGCCGACTCACCAGCAAGTTCGAGAAACTCCTGATCTGCTATATCCGCAACTTGAACAGTTTCAATTCTGTACGCTTCTAAGCCATCTTGATCGGATTTTCGACCGCTGTTCTGAAGAGCATCGGAATCGAGGAAAGGGTTCTTTTCATCAGTTGTTTGTTGTTCTGATGAATCATTTCCCGTAGCCACAGAGAATTGTCCGGCTTCAGAGAGTTGAGAAGCTTCTGGTTCAATTGTTTTGGGTTGGTCACCATCCACACTAGGTTCACGAATTGAGCCTTCCACCTCGCCATTTTGCTGTGCGATCTGCTCAAGATTCTCGGGGCGAGCGACATCTCTCTGAGAAGATTCGATTCTTTCAGAGTCAACACGTTTTGCATTGAATTCATTGTCTTTAGAGTTACTCAATGTCCTCATCTTGCTGCCGGTCCAAAAGCCGGTAATTTGCGGAAGAAAGACGAAATGACTGACGATCAATTTCACCATCTGTTTCCTGACCGTCATACAGCAATTGGGTAAGAGCCAGATTGGCCGACCTGCTCGTAAACGTTGAACTGCTGTCCGAACTGCCGGTCCGCTCGTCTTCCCGAAGATAGCGCGGACCACCCTGCAAATTCACATCGACCGTGGGAAGATATCGTCCATCAGCCTGACGCAATTCTTGCGCGACAGCATCCCTGTTGGATGCCGCCTCCTGAAGAGACGGACCTTCAATGATTGCGGTCTCGATTGCTTCTCTCAGTGTTTGAGCACCGACATCTGCTGAGGCTGTCCATGAAGTGACGACCAAAAGCACGAAGGCGGCGCGGCGTGAGACAACCTCACTTACCTTCAACATAAAATTCACTTTCAAAAAATTTAAATATCAATGACCTCTAAACAACAGAGGCTAGGCATTTATTCAAAATCAATTTTCGAGGGACATGTTAACCCTCAAAGGTTTTATGGATATAGCACTAAATATTGAAATTCAACAACCCATATGGAATTTTTTGCTCTACCCTTCAGCGCTGCACGACATGTCAGTGTTTTAATTTTACGCAAAAACGAGATGCCCGGTTTCATCCAGGCTGCAGCTAAATCCTGTCATTCCAGTCAATATCTGGCATGACGGGTGTGATTTTATGAGGGTTATGTGCCGTGTCATTTCGATAGCTGCCGTCCAGAATTTCACCAAAATCGACAGTCAGCGCGATCCCAGGAAGCGCATAGAGGGATCTTGCATAGGACCAAAGCGCCGGATAGTCCGTTAAACGGCGCAAACAGCAGCGATGCAGAACGGCATATACAGAGTCAAATCGAACGAGCGTCACAAAAAGACGCCAATCCGCCTCTGTTATCCGGCTGCCCAATAAATACCGGTGTCGAGAAAGGCGTAGTTCCAGGTCATCCAGGGCGCTGAAAACCGTAGCGACAGCATCTTCATAGGCGCGCTGATTTTCCGCAAACCCGGCGCGGTAAACCGCGTTATTCAGGTTGCAAAAGAGCCAGTCATTCCAAGCGTCAATTTCGTCACAAAGATCATCCGGTGCAAGGTCGAGCTCCGCACCACCTTTTGCCCGCCCAAATGCATTCAACGCACGCATCATGGCCCGTGAATCATTGCTCAAGATCTTGCCCGACTCTGCGTCCCAAAGAACCGGTACCGTTGAACGGCCCGTATATTTGTCATCCGACAGGGCATAAAGCTGATGCAGATGCCGAATGCGCATGCCAGACCCCGGCACCTCCCAGTCAGCCCCCCCATTCACCGCATAACCCTCGACCCGCGGACCGCGGGCAATCTGGATACCAATCTGGGATTCCAGCCCATGCAGAGCCCGCATAATGGTTACACCATGTGACCACGGGCAACTTTTGGACGCTATCAGCCAGTATCGAGGCGAGCCACCGGAACGCTGCGCAGGGTGCAACTCAATTGGTCCAGAAAACCCACTCTGATCTCGGATAAATTATCCATTTCTGATGTTTTCATCACGATCAACCCAGATTCCATTTATAATCATACCCATATAAATTCTCCTCTATCGGGGTTTTATATCAAGATTACTGATCACGGTCTGTTGTATAACGCGGTGTTTATGGTCTAAAAATAAGATCATAAAGACCCTGCCCCTAAATGCTCTGCGTGCCTTTGCTTTAATCTATGCAGAAGGGGGCATCCGTCCGGCGGCCCGCGCCCTCCATATCAACCATTCCTCCATCAGTCGTCATTTGCGAGAGTTGGAGGCCTGGCTGGAAATCGATCTGATCGACAGAAGCAAGGACCAAAGGAAACCGGCTTTTACCCCGCAGGGTCGACAACTGGGCGCAGCGGCGGTTCAGTCCTTTTCAGACCTTCATCTTCTTACGGAGAGCCTGCGGGAAAGACGGACAACCAACACCGTTCTGATCGACACGACACCGTCTTTTGCCGCACGCTGGCTGTTGCCACGCCTGCCAGAATTTGAAGCAAGCAACCCCCGGATCCAGGTGTCCGTCCTGGTCGATCAGAGACAACGGGACCCCGACAGCATACGCTGTGATCTGTCCATCAGGACGGGCATCGGGCCGTGGCCCGAGACACAGGCCGAACCCCTTATGTCCGATCACTTGGTCCCGGTTGCCAGTCCGGGTTACTGGGCTCGCCATCCAAAGCCTGAGAATATGGATGATCTCAAGGGTCACCGCCTTTTGCATGACCGCGACCCGAATGCATCCTGGGGTCTCTGGCGCGACATGTTTGGCCCCGCGGATCTCGATATCCGCAGCGGTCAGCGGTTTGTCTCTTCAGATCTGGTTATTCGCGCTGCCGAACACGGTCTTGGCATTACACTGGCCCATAGCCGACTGATCGAGGACAGCCTGAAGAACAGTTTTTTGGAGCCTGCATTTGAGGGTATTTCGGTGGATTTGCCGACGATCTATTGGGTCATTCCATCCGAGCGGAAACCCACCAGTGCGGCCAAACTCTTTTTGAACTGGCTGCACAGCAAAGCCCAAGAACGCGCTTAACCGTCTCGTGCGTCAGTGCGAATGCCGATCAAGACGGCGATGAGGACAACGGTTCCACCGACCACTGTTGCCCCGCCGGGGACTTCGGCAAAAATCAACAAGGCAAGTATCGGGGCCGCGGCGTAGGCGTGCGCGGCATGATCAGTATCATCGAGAGGAACATTGAAAATTGCGAGGATCGCATCGCCCTGAAACTGGGTAACAACGCCGTTATGCGCGCCAATGATTTCTGTCGCCCGGTCGAAATAGGCGTTCAATATATCGACAATGGCCCGCGGCCCCTTGGACTCGGTCAGGCTGGTGAATCCGGCCAGGTCGGTGAACAGAACGGTCGCCTCTCGCTCAACAGGGTCGAGGATACCCTTTTTCTTGATCATGGTTTCGGCCACTGCCTTTGGGACAAACTGGCCGAACAGTTGGGAAACCGAAGCCATCCCCCGCTCAGCTTCCAATTGGCGGTGTACTGTTTTGCGGGCACGGAACATGACCGTGGCGATCAATATAGCAACGACAAGAAAGATCATGGCTTCCTGAAAACGACTCCCCGTCGCGACGAAACTCGGGTCCAGGAAAATCTGGATAAACTGGTCGGGGTTCGCGTCGAGGGGAATGTCGCCCCATTCGAGCGGGTCGATCACTTGGGATCGAACCCACACAAACGCACCCATCCAGCCCGCCGCACCCAGGATCCCGGCCCACAAAACCAACCCTGAGGAAAAACTGAATGCAGCGACCCCCAAGATGATGAAATAAAACGGATAAACATCGAACTTGAACATGAAAATTTGGGGTAAATCCGTCCGCGCTTCTGGCGGAACGAAAGCAACCGCAAGGGACAGCAAAATGATATCAATGGAAAGAAAAACATACTTCGTCCAGCGCCGGTCCCATGGCGAGTCGATGACATAGTAATGGCAAATGCCAAGCGCCAGAAAGCCGGAAATGGCCACCGCAAACTTCATCGCACCTTCAGGGTTCCGCGTCGCAACGAGCATGCCGCCGAGGAGAATCAGGGCGACGATCCTGCCCTTGATCGCCAGTTTCAGGCCAGCTTGTTCAGCCGCGTGGAATGTCTCTTCAACGGTGGCTTCGTGCGTACGATCGCTCATAAAGTCCCCAGTTCCGGGTATGTGAAACAAAGCATGCGAAATCTGGCAAGTCCCAATCCTCAGCAGTCGCAGGCAGTTATCGTCCGCCCGGATCATTCACCGGCGATGCCCAAATCAATATGCAGCAGGCGCGCAAGAGGTTTCAACAATGCAGTGGCAAATGCTTGGAGTTCGTCATCCAAAATTTGATCTCTGCGATGACGTCGATTTCAAGCTATTATGTACTACTGATAAATACATGATTGCGTTAGAACAGAATTGACGTTGACGCTACACCGATTAACGTCGGACCCGTTCATATATCCGTCAATCTAGGCACTGGATACTCAATTGAAAAAAACAAGCTTTCTCACAGCAACACACTATGGCGTTTATCGGGCTGAAGTAGCCAATGGAGCCGTTAAGGAGCTCAAATTTTTTGAACAAGACCTGGACCCGTCACCTATTGGTCAGGGCGTAGTTGACGCTCTGAATGCGCCAAGCAGGATCCAAAAGCCTGCCGTTCGAGAGAGCTGGCTACGAGATGGACCAGGAAGCAATACGCACCTTCGAGGTAAGGAACCTTTCGTAGAAGTTTCTTGGGATGACGTTGAGGATCTCGTTGCCGACGAGATTACGCGAGTGAGGGAAAAGTTCTCCTCAAGAGCAATCTACGCAGGTTCATACGGGTGGGCCAGCGCCGGAAGGTGTCATCATGCTCAAAGTCAACTGAAACGTTTCTTGAATTGCACTGGTGGATTCACAAGTTCGACCTTCACTTATTCATTTGCAGCTGCAGAGGCGATGGTACCCCATATCCTGGGGTCTTTTCGCAAATTCCTGAACACCACGACACCTTGGGAATCGATCGTTGAAGCGGGAGAGCTTTTCGTCGCTTTCGGGGGTGTCCCGCTAAAGAACGGGCAGATCGACAGCGGGGGTCTAGGGGTGCATCGACAGAAAGAGGGCATCATGGCGGCCCGGTCTGCCGGTGTTGAATTTGTCAATGTAAGCCCGCTCCAAAGTGATATGGATGGTGCTATTGAGGCTGAGTGGCTTCCGTTAAGACCTAATAGTGATGTTGCACTAATGTTGGGGCTTGCTCATACCCTCGTATCTGAAGAACTGCACAAACCAGATTTTCTGGAAAGATACTGTGTCGGGTATCGCCACCTTGAATCCTACCTCTTAGGTGCGGTTGACGGGATTCAAAAAGATGCCGATTGGGCGGCCGTTCTGTCAGAGGTGCCCGCAGACAAAATCCGTAGTTTAGCCAGGCGCATGGCAACGAAAAGGACAATGATCTCGGTCAGTTGGTCTCTTACTCGGCAGGCCCATGGGGAACAACCTTATTGGATGGCAATAGCACTTGCCGCCATGCTAGGCCAAATTGGATTGCCAGGTGGCGGCTTTGGGTTCGGCTATTCTGCTTCTAACAGTATCGGTGCGAGTTATCCGTTATTGTCTGGAGGTTCTTTTCCTCAAGGTAAGAATGAAGTTGTTGATTTCATCCCTGTTGCCCGCATTGCAGAAATGCTGGAAAATCCTGGCCAATCATTTCAGTTTAACGGAATAGACCTTGTTTATCCGGATATTCGGATGATCTGGTGGGCGGGTGGGAATCCGTACCACCATCATCAAGATCTGAACCGACTGGAAAAAGCATGGCAGAAACCAGAAACAATCATCGTTAATGATTGGTGTTGGAATGCTACCGCCAAACGGGCTGATATTGTTCTTCCTTGTTCCACTCACTTGGAACGCAACGACGTTAGTCTGTCGATGCGAGATAGCTATATCATTCGGATGGAGAAAGCGGTCGATGCGCCGGATAACGTTCGGGATGACTTTGAAATATTTCGAGGTATCGCTCGACGAATGAATATAGAAACCGTCTTCACAGAAGGCCGCAGTTCCGACGAATGGGTGCGGCATATCTATGATCAAACAAGTTTCTCTGATGGCAGAGCCGGAGATTTGGCCTCTAACCAAGTTCCAAATTCGGGCGGCTCTACGGACAGGTTAACTCTCCCGGAATGGGAGCGCTTTTGCGAAGAAGGGGTATTCCAAGTCCCAATGCCTGCAGAACCAACCATTATGTTGAATGACTTTATTTCGGATCCGGTTGCCAATTCTCTGGCTACGCCTAGCGGTAAGATTGAGATTTACTCGACGACAGTCGCGGGATTTGGCTATCCCGATTGCCCGGGCCATCCTGTCTGGCTGGAACCACACGAGTGGCTTGGAAATGCCACGACAGATGAACTGCATCTGCTTTCAAACCAACCATCCAAGAAGCTTCATTCCCAGTTGGATCAGGGCGCTGTAAGCCGAGACTCAAAACTTAACGGCCGTGAACCCGTACTCATTAATCCCGATGATGCTGAAACCCGAGGGATCAAAGATGGCGATTTCATTCGCCTACACAACGAAAGAGGTGCTTGCCTTGGTGTTGCGGTACTCTCGCAGGAGATCCGCCCCGGCGTTGTTCAAATGAGCACCGGTGCATGGTGGGACCCCGACGAAACCGGCCTCTGTCGACACGGGAACCCAAATGCTCTGACAAAAGACAAAGGCACATCCAGCCTCGGTCAGGGACCAACCGCGCATACATGTTTGGTTAGGATTGAAGTCTACGATGGCGATCAACCGCCGCCTGTGACCGCCTTCGAACCGCCAATTCTAAACTAAGGGTTCTTGCAGGCCGGCACCGGCAAGAAACTTGTCGTTGACGATGAACTCACATGCCATCGTCAGATTAGAAGGCAGCAGGACTGGTTCCGGAAGAAATTGGAGCGGGCGATGAGATTCGAACTCACGACATCAACCTTGGCAAGGTTGCGCTCTACCCCTGAGCTACGCCCGCATGATCCGTAACAGGACCGCTGCTTCTCACTAGAAGCGGCGCGGATAATACTCCGCCCGGACCGCTTTGCAAGGATGATTTGCATTTTTTTTCCAAGACTGTTTCATGCGGACCACCGGAAGTGTTGTAGAACCCGGAATGGTCCCGTATCACCGCAGGGAAAATCAGGAAAACCGCCGCCAATACACAACGAAAGCCTGCCTGCCATGACCGAGGAAAGCCCCGAAACCAAAACGCCGCTCAACGACCAGGATCTGTTCACAGCGCTCACTGCGCTTGGCATTGAAACCAGAACCGTGGATCACGAGGCCGCCTTTACCGTGGAACAGGCACAGGCCCATCGCGGCATGCTGGAAGGTGCCCATATCAAGAACCTGTTCCTGCGGGACAAAAAGAAGACGATCTGGCTGGTTACCGTGCTGGAAGACCGTGCCATAGACCTGAAGGCGCTGCGACCGCATCTGGGGGCGAAAGGCAATCTGAGTTTCGGCTCGCCCGACTTGCTGATGGACCGGTTGGGCGTGATCCCGGGCGCTGTCACCCCATTCGGCATCCTGAACGATCACGATGGACTGGTTCAGGTCGTACTGGATAAAGCCATTTTCGACGAGCCCTTTGTCAACGCCCATCCTTTGCGAAACGACCAGACAACACAGATCAAACCCGATGACCTGATCCAGTTTCTGGAAGACCGAAACCATGCCCCATTGATCCTGGATTTCGACCAAATCGGCGGAGATACCTGACCGATTGCGGGGAAGAGCGCCAAAAGCGCTGATATCCCTTGCCCTGACGCCCACAAAAGACCACATAGAACTGTGACAGCACCGGGAGCATAGAATTATGGAACTTGACATGACGCAATCTGCGGCGGGCGGCGATGACCTGATCAAGGACACCACGACCGCAAGCTTTCAGGCCGATGTTTTGCAGGCCAGCATGGAGGTTCCGGTTATTGTTGATTTCTGGGCCCCTTGGTGTGGCCCCTGTCGTCAGCTTGGTCCGGCAATCGAAAATGCCGTGAAAGCCGCAGGCGGTGCGGTGAAACTGGTCAAAATCGACATTGATCAGAACCAGGAAATTGCCCGGCAGATGCAGATTCAGTCAATCCCCGCTGTCTTCGCTTTTGCGGGCGGTCAACCAGTTGACGGTTTCATGGGGGCGATCCCCGAGAGCGAAATCAAGGCCTTTATCGACAAGATTGTTCAGGCAACAGCCGGCATGACCGGTGGCGGCGCGGAAGCAGGCGATCCGATTGCCCAGGCCCTTGCCCAAGCCGCAGAAGCCGCCGAGGCAGAGGATTTCAATACGGCAGGTGCAATCTATCAGCAGATCGCCCAGCACGATCCAACCAATCTTGAAGCGCTCGCCGGGTTCGGCAATGCACTGATCAAACTGGACAAGGCCGATATGGCACTTGAATTCCTGAACAGCCTGCCGGACGAGCAACGCAATGCGGAAGAGCTGC
This sequence comes from Alphaproteobacteria bacterium, assembly GCA_963691885.1. Classification (GTDB taxonomy): domain Bacteria; phylum Pseudomonadota; class Alphaproteobacteria; order UBA8366; family Aestuariispiraceae. The sequence continues at coordinate 1,740,443 of OY829843.1, read as the reverse complement.
AACCGCTTCATCAGTCGCTTGAGAAAATTGCAGCGGCGATAGAAGCGAAGAAGAAGGTGCAGGGTCTGGTCGATCGCGTGGCCGCAGAACCGGATAACCTCGAGGCCCGGTTTGAACTGGCCCAGGTACAGGCCGCCGCTGATGACACCGAAGAAGCGATTGATAACCTGCTGCTGATCATGGAGAAGAATCGCGCCTGGAATGAAGAAGCTGCGCGGATCGAGCTTTTAAAGATCTTCGAGGAAAAGGGCGCGGCAGACCCGGTCGTTATGTCTGGCAGACGGCGCCTGTCGTCTCTACTATTCTCGTGAATGATCGCGCCGCAGCCGTGACGCACTGAACTGAACCGCGAGACATACGAGGCATACGAGACATATATGAGCGTCTTTGACCCAAGCTTTGACAATCTGCCGGCTACACTGCCGATCTTTCCGCTGACGGGTGCCATCGTCCTGCCGGGTACGACGCTGCCGCTGAATATTTTTGAGCCGCGTTATCTTGCAATGACAACGGTCGCTCTTGGCGGCAACCGGATGATCGGGATGGTCCAGCCGAAAGACCCGGAAAGCGACAGTGACAAACCGGATACCTACGCGATCGGCTGTGCAGGGCGCATCATTCAGTTTGAGGAAACCGAAGACGGCCGCTTTATGATCAACTTGAAGGGCGTCAGTCGTTTTCGGATCACCCAGGAATTGCGGGGGCAAAGCGGCTTTCGACTAGTCGAGCCGGATTGGCAACCTTTTCATGCCGACCTTGGCGAAGAGGGTGACACGGTCGCGGACACAACACGTCTGCTTTCCAGCCTCAAACCCTTTTTCGACGAACAGGGCATAGAGGCAAATTGGGACGCCATAAAGTCCACACCGGCAGATCGTCTGGTGAATTCCCTGGCGATGGTTTGCCCGTTTGAGCCACTCGAAAAACAGGCGCTGCTGGAAGCCGTCACCCTTGAAGAGCGCCTGACCGTCTTGACCCAACTGGTCGAGATGGCCGTGCTCGAAACCAGCCACGAAGAAAGCGGCAAGCAGTAAGGCGCCACTGTGGCGCCAAAAAGGAAGACTGGAATGTCCGAAAACGATAGTGATCAGAAGTCTGGGGATAGCAACCGGATCAATGATGTCGTCGATCCAAAATTATTGGAGTTTCTGGTCTGTCCGGTAACCCATGGTCCGTTGCAATATGATGCGGATGCTCAAGAGCTTGTCAGCAGCCAGGCCGGGCTTGCCTATCCTATCCGGGATGGCATCCCCATCATGCTTCCCTATGAAGCCCGTCAGTTGGAAAGCTGATCAATGAGTGATCCTGCCGAAAACCGGTTCTCAACCAAGATATGGCCAGAAGAGATCCGTCTGAACTCTGCGGAGAAAGTGTTGGAGGTCGCATTTGAAAACGGCGAGACCTTCCAGTACCCGGCAGAATATCTTCGGGTGGAAAGCCCGTCGGCAGAAGTTCAGGGTCATCACCCCGGTCAAAAGAAAACCGTCCCGGGCAGGCGCCATGTCGGCATCATGAAACTGGATCCGGTGGGCAACTACGCCCTGCGCATCACCTTTGATGACATGCATGATAGCGGGATCTATTCCTGGCAGTATCTCTATGAGCTTGGCACGGACCATGATGTTCGCTGGGCGAACTATCTGATTGAACTGGAAAATCAGGGTCTGTCGCGCGACCCGTAGGGCGACAGCATCTGGACACCGCTCCTAAAGCTGCTCACCCCGGACCAGGCGCGGCAAATCCCCAAGCGTTCCCATTGCGTGCCGCATAAGCATCTTCTTGACCGGCGGTGCTTTGTTTACCGCCGCCAATCCAACATCGCGCAACAAACGCAAAGGCGGGACATCATTGGAGAACAGGCGTGTCAGACCATCGGTAACAGCCGCCAGCACCGAATTGTCAAAACGGCGCCAACGCTGATATCGCTCCAAGACCGAGACCGCGCCCAGATCAAGTCCCAGTCTGTGAGCGTCCACCAGAACCTCAGCCAGCGCTGCAATGTCACGCAGGCCCATATTCAACCCCTGTCCGGCAATCGGATGGATGGCATGGGCGGCATCCCCCAACATGGCGAAGCGATCGTCGATGTAAGTTTCAGAATGCAGCAGGGACAGAGGATAGGAAAAACGGGGCCCGGTGAGCTGAACCTCGCCAAGCCAGTCGCCAAACCGGTTTTTCAGTTCAGCCAGAAACGCCTCGTCCTCCAGGGCCATATACTGTTGGGCCAGATCGCTGTTCTCCGACCAGACGACATTGGACCGATCATCCGTCATGGGCAGCATCGCAAAGGGACCGCCCGGCAGGAACAATTCCACAGCAACACCGTTATGCGGAATTTCATGCTTCACCGTGCAGACGATAGAGGTCTGGTCATAAGACCACCCTGTGGTTTTGATCCCGACCCGTTCGCGCATGGAGGAAAATTTACCATCCGCCGCGATGCAGAGGGGCGCGCGCAGGGTGTGACCATTTTCAAGTGTTACCGTTGCCCGTCCGGCATCACGGGTTAGCGCCGACACGGTTTCTGGCGCAAAAAATGTCAGGGTCGCGCGCTGCGCCACCAGGGCCCGCAAGGCAAGCCGGGTTTGTCGGTTCTCTACAATATATCCAAACGGCTCATCCCCGATGTCAGTGTGATCATAATGCAGGAAGAGAGGTGAGATGCCGTCAATAACATGGCCGTCCACAACCCTGATATCCCATATGGGTGAGGCTTCCTGTTCCAGATGGTCCCATAATCCAATCCCTTTGAGGACCTGAGCCGATCCGAAAGATATCGCCGAGGCGCGCCCGTCATAATTGTCCAAAATCGGTACCGAGAGATCCTCCCGATCGACCACAGCAACGTCGAGGCCGTGGCCCGCCAGCGCGCAACCCAGGGTCGACCCAACCATGCCCCCGCCGACAATAATGATGTCAAATGCCTCTTTCATTTTGCTCTCAACTTCAACCATCTACGCTGTGAAATTAGCTGCCCCCAATGTGACCCCGCGCGGGCGCAAGGTAAAGCACTCCGCCCTGTGGAAAACCGACGCATTGTACTGCCTAAAATTTGTGCAGAATCAGCGATTTGCTTGTCAATTAATCAGATTTCTCCGCTTATTTTGTAGTCATTGATTCAAACGCACCTTTTAATGCATTGATTTTATGAGGTTTTTCCGAGTTCGCGAGTCTGGCCCGCATCTTGTAATGGTTAGCGCGGTAAACGCAGTGCGTTTTTTTGCGTGTGAACACAAACCAGAAGGGAGCCAGCGAATGAAACTCGTTATGGCAGTAATCAAACCCTTCAAGCTCGACGAAGTCAGAGAATCCCTCACCGGTTTGGGTGTGCAGGGTCTGACGATCTCAGAGGTGAAGGGGTTTGGTCGACAAAAGGGGCAGACAGAAATTTACCGGGGAGCTGAATACTCGGTCAACTTCCTGCCAAAGGTCAAAGTCGAAGTCGCCGTCAGCGACGAACAAGTCGACGCAGTAGTGGAAGCTGTCCAGAAGGCCGGGAATACCGGTCGGATCGGGGACGGCAAGATTTTCGTTATGGACCTCGAAAAAGCTGTGCGGATCCGCACGGGCGAGTCCGGCGAAGAAGCGCTTTGAGGGGATTCAACAATGCGTAGTTCAACTAAATTCACAACAGGCGCCGTCGCTGGCCTGGGCATGATTGGTCTCACCTCTCCGGCTCTTGCTGCAACCGACGCCGAGACAGCGTTTATCTTTAACTCGCTCTCTTTCCTGATGCATGGCTTCCTTGTCATGTGGATGGCTGCCGGTTTTGCCATGCTCGAAGCTGGCCTGGTTCGCACCAAAAACACGACAATGCAGTGTTTGAAGAACATTGCCCTTTATTCCACTGCAGGCATTCTTTTCTATCTGGTTGGTTACAACCTGATGTATATGGATGTTTCCGGCTTCATCGGATCCTTCGCGATCTGGGGTGCTGACGATCCGGGTATCACGGATGCAGGCTTCACCGAAGGTGATTATGCATCTGGTTCCGACTGGTTCTTCCAGATGGTGTTCGTCGCAGCAACCGCGTCGATCGTTTCCGGTACAGTTGCCGAGCGCGTCAAACTCTGGCCGTTCCTGATCTTCTGTGTATTCCTGACAGGCATCATCTATCCGATCCAGGGTTCCTGGAGCTGGGGTGGCGGCTGGTTGAGCGAAATGGGCTTCTCCGATTTCGCTGGTTCCTCCATCGTTCACTCTGTTGGTGGTTGGGCCGCTCTTGCAGGTGCAATCGTAATCGGTGCCCGTAAAGGCAAATACACCGACGACGGCAAGATCAATCCAATGCCGGGTGCGAACATGCCGCTGGCAACACTCGGAACCTTCATCCTCTGGATGGGTTGGTTTGGCTTCAACGGTGGTTCCCAGCTCGCTATGGGCACAGCCGCTGACGTTGCAGCGATTGCTTCAATCTACATCAACACGAACCTGGCTGCAGCCGGTGGTGTGATTGCCGCGATGATCCTGACCCAGGTTCTCTACAAGAAGGTCGACCTGACCATGGCGCTTAACGGTGCTCTGGGTGGTCTGGTCTCCATCACCGCCGAACCGCTTGCTCCGGCCCCTGGCCTTGCAATCATCATCGGTGCCATTGGCGGTGTCCTGGTTGTCTTCGCTGTACCTCTGCTCGACAAACTCAAAATTGACGATGTTGTCGGCGCGATCTCCGTCCACTTGGTGGCCGGTGTTTGGGGTACGCTCGCAGTTGTTCTCAGCGGTGCAGATATCGTGGCCCAGGTCACAGGTATCGTCGCCATCGGTGCCTTCACCTTCATCGCCAGCCTGATTGTATGGTTGGTCCTGAAGATGGTCATCGGTGTCCGCATCGACGAAGAGGGCGAAGAGATGGGCCTGGACCGTGCAGAATGTGGGATGGAAGCCTATCCCGAGTTCGGCACTGGCTCCCAGCGCATGTAATCAAACCCTGACTTTTCGAGCACCTCCCGGAGAGAGCACTCTCTCCGGGAGGTCCGAAAGAGAGTATTTCGTTTTTTCCTTTCACTCTCAGGCATCACCCAAAAACAAGATCAAGCCTGAAACCGAGAGAACCCGTTTTTTCATCATTTCCATTTCCTTCCCGACACTTGGGTCCGGTAGCATCGCTTCCGGATCTTTTTTTGTCTCGATCAAAGAAGAGTCCCGAAGTGATGTAAAACTTGAAGAGTTTCTTTGGTCGTTGTTTTGGTGTATGAGTTTCTTTACTTGTTTTTGCTTGGCATAATCATGCCAAATTCTTGAGTGATTGAGTTGCAGGTATCGCAATGACCATTAGTGGTGCAGAACGCCTTTTCAATTATCCGTATCGACGGCTGACCCGTCTCCTTGAAGGGATCCCGCCGGGTGCCAATCCGATTCTGACCCATGTTGGTGAGCCGCAAGGTGCGCCACCTGACTTTCTGTCGGAAACCGTTCTGGCCAATGCCCATCTATGGTCAAAATATCCGGACCCGCGCGGCACAGCGGACTATCTAGGGGCTGTTGCCGATTGGCTGACCAGACGATATGCGCTGTCAGAAGGGATGATCGACCCGCAGTCAAACCTGACTACAGCCTGCGGTACGAGAGAGGCCCTGTTCCAGGCAGGCTTGCTGGCCGCATCGCTGAAGCGTGCTGAGCTGCCCGATGGAACAAGACCCCTGCTCGGACTCCCCAACCCGGCCTATCACGTTTATTTCGGGGCGGCGCTGATGGGGGAATGTGACGTCCTGGCCGCACCGGCGGCGGATGCTGACACAGATTACCTGCCCGATTACACACTTCTGTCCGGTGATGAATTGCAGCGCCTGGCAATTGCCTATCTCTGCAGCCCGTCCAACCCGACCGGTGGCGTGGCCAGCGCGGAATGGCTGAAAAAACACATCCTCTTGGCGAGAGAGCACAATTTCATCCTCGCTGTGGATGAATGTTATTCCGAGATCTACAACACAGACACACCACCCGCTGGAGCCGCTGAGATCTGTCACGCGCTTGGCGGTGATCTGAGCAACGTCCGGATCTTCAACTCACTATCGAAACGGTCCAGTGCGCCGGGCCTGCGGGCCGGTTTTGTCGCCGGAACCCGGGATATAATCGACAAGCTGGTGATGCTGCGCGGGTATGGCGGGGCTCAAATCCCAGAACCCCTGATGGCAGCAGGTGCCGCTCTCTGGCGGGATGATGCCCATGTCGCGGGCAACCGTGCCCTCTATAGCCGTCTTTTTGACAAGGCGGATCATGTTCTGGGGGATCTTCCAGGCTATTTCAGGCCGCAGGGCGGGTTTTTCCTGTGGCAAAAGGTCAGTAATGGCGAAAACGTTGCCCGCGCCCTTTGGCAGCGCGAAGGCGTCAAGTCATTGCCCGGACGGTTTATGTCTCATCCGATCGGATCCGGGGATGAAACACCGGGCGATTCCTATGTTCGCATTGCCCTGGTGCATGCGCCGGACACGGTTGACGATCTTCTCGGACGGGTTCACCGGGTTTTGGTCGAAGATCATGATCGCGCCATAATGCCCGAATAAATTCCAGACGAGATGACAGATGGCACAGAATACACAGGCGTCGGTTAGAAAGGCAGGGTCATGGTGACACGCACATTGACACGACAGCAGTTATTTCCGGACTGGATGACGACCCTCATCAAGCAACGCGCAATAGAAGGGGCAGGTATCTGCCTGATCCTGTTGTCTCTCACCATTTTTGCAACGCTTGCCAGTTTCGACGCCCGTGACCCTTCCTGGAACAGCGTTACCCAACAGGGTGACATCCAGAATCTGTTGGGAATATCCGGGGCCTGGTTCGCGGATATCATGTTTCAGTCGATTGGCATTTCAATTTTCCTTGCCGTTCCCTTGATCGCCGCCTGGGGATGGCGGCTGGCTGTCGATCAGCGTTTGCCCCGCGCAGCTCTGCGCCTCGTCTCGGCGCTCGTCTTGATGATCTTTCTGGCAGCAGGCCTTGCCGGTCTGGCAACACCGCTCACCTGGCCGTTTGAAGTCAGCTATGGCGGATTTGCCGGGGACAGCCTGTTCCGTCTTATCCTGAACGCGTCCAACGCTCTTTTACCCGGTTTCCCGGCCCAGGGCGTTGCGGCGATTTTCATTGTTCTCAGCTTGCTATTGACCATACCGGTTCTTGGTTTCTCATGGTCGGAATGGCGCGGCGCATTCATGCGGTTGCGCAGAAGCGCTGGTCTGGCAAGACAGGCCGCGGATCCGGAGGCCCTGAAAGGGGCGGTGGAAAATGCCAAGGCGGCGGTTATGCGCGGCGTCGGTGTAGAACGCGCCGAACCGGTCCTGATCCCGCGGGTCAAGCCGGAAGGGCCGCCCCGCGAAGCACCGGTCAAGAAACGACCGCAGAAACCCGGCCGTGTCGAAGACCGTAAAGACAGAGCACCGGAAAGCAAAAAGGCCAAACGAGAGCGTCAGGCCCGTCTCGACCTGCCTTCAGGATCCGGTGATTTCGAGTTGCCGCCGCTCGATATTCTGGAAATTATCGAGACGCAAAACACCGACGGCGAGGACCAGGAGAGCCTGGAACAGAATGCCCGTCTTCTTGAGGGTGTCCTGGAAGATTTTGGGGTTCGCGGCGAAATAACCAAAGTTCGTCCGGGTCCCGTTGTCACCCTTTATGAGCTGGAGCCGGCACCGGGAACAAAGACCAGCCGCGTGATTGGTCTGGCCGATGATATTGCCCGGTCCATGAGCGCTATTTCGGTTCGTATCGCGACGGTTCCGGGTCGTAGTGTGATCGGCATTGAAATGCCGAATAGCAGTCGGGAAATGGTCGGTTTGCGTGAACTGCTTGCCTCAAAAACATTTGAGGAAACCAAACACCGCCTGCCCCTGATCCTGGGTAAAGACATCGGTGGCGGGCCCGAGATTGCCGATCTGGCAACCATGCCGCATCTGTTGATCGCGGGGACAACAGGGTCCGGGAAATCGGTCGGTCTGAACGCGATGATCCTGTCTCTGCTTTACCGCCTGCCACCCGATCGCTGCAAATTCATCATGATCGACCCCAAAATGCTGGAATTGTCGGTTTATGACGATATTCCGCACCTTTTGGCACCAGTCGTGACCGACCCGAAAAAAGCGGTTGTCGCGCTGAAATGGACGGTTCGGGAAATGGAGGACCGCTATCGCGCCATGTCCAAACTGGGCGTCCGCAACATCGAAGGCTACAACAAGCGCGTGAACGAGGCCGCCCGCAAAGGCGAAGAACTGACGCGCAAGGTACAGACCGGTTTCGACCAGGAAACAGGTCGGCCGATCATGGAAGAAGAACCCATCGACCTGACGCCATTCCCCTATATTGTCGTCGTCGTCGACGAGATGGCAGATCTGATGCTGGTCGCAGGTAAAGAGATCGAGGCTTCGATCCAGCGCCTTGCACAAATGGCAAGGGCCGCCGGTATCCACATTATCATGGCGACCCAGCGCCCCTCAGTCGATGTCATTACCGGGACGATCAAGGCCAACTTCCCGGTTCGCATCAGCTTTATGGTCACCTCCAAAATCGACAGCCGGACAATTCTGGGCGAGCAAGGCGCAGAACAATTGCTTGGCAAGGGTGACATGTTGTTCATGGCCGGTGGTGGCCGGATCAAACGCGTTCATGGTCCGTTTGTAGAAGACCTTGATGTGGAAGCCGTTTGCGACTACCTGAGAGATCAGGAAGTGCCGTCTTATATTGAGGCGGTGACAGATGAAACCGATATGTCAGGTGGATTCGATACTGATGTGAGCGGTGCTGCCAGTTTCGGAGATAATAGCGGCGACAGCCCAGAGGACCAATTATACGATCAGGCGGTTGCCCTGGTCGCAAGAGAGGGCAAAGCGTCGACCAGTTTTGTCCAGCGCCATCTGCAGATCGGCTATAACCGGGCAGCGCGCATCATTGAAAGAATGGAGAAAGAAGGCGTTGTCGGTACAGCAAATCACGTGGGCAAACGAGAAGTCCTTATCGGCGACCATTCTGGCTAGGATTCCCCATCTCCTCATCGCAGCTCTTTTGCTTGTGCTTCTTGCTGCACCAATCAATGCGCAATCCCTGCAACCGGTCAGGGAGTTCAGCCCGGATGAGGTCGGCGAGATCTCACGTGTGGAAACCTATTTGAACGAACTGATCACTCTGGAGGCCCGCTTTGTTCAGACTGATCCGACAGGAACCTTTGCTGAAGGGACTTTCTATGTCGACCGGCCGGGCAAAATGCGGTTCGACTATGACCCGCCAACGCCGCTGCTTCTCGTCGCTGATGGTTTCTGGTTTATCTATGTTGATCGCGAGCTGGATGAGGCCACCCATCTGCCGATCAGCTCAACGCCCGCTAATTTCCTGCTCCGGGAAACCCTTTCTTTTGGCAAGGACTACACGGTGATTGATATCGAGGTGGCCAACGGGGTTACCGCAATCGACATTATCGAGACGGAAAACCCGGACCTTGGCTCGGTCAAATTGGTCTTTGAACATAAACCTTATCGTTTGCGGCAATGGGTGATCACCGATGCCCAGAACCAGGTCACACGGGTTACACTGACAGAACAGCGTACCGGTATCGATCTGGATCGGAGCCTTTTCATCTATGCCAAGGCGCCGCAGAACAACAATTGAAGAACAACAACTGATTCAGGCGTGCCCTAGCGCATTCGAAATGGCGCAACAATAAGGGCCAGCAAGCCAAAATCCTGACCACCTTCAACCCCGATTTTCATGTCGGGCACCCGCTTTGTCTTGCTGGAGCTTCGAAATATCCGGTCCCAAAAGCTGAAAAAGGTGCCATAGGTCGAATCCGTGTCCGATCTGACCGCGTGATGATGCACCCAGTGCAGAGACGGTGTGATAATCACCCTGGAAAGGGCCCGCTCCAGTTGCGCTGGTAATCGCGCATTGGAATGCTGAAAGATTGCGGCCAACAGCACCACGATCTCAAACACGATGACCGAACTCATCGGCACACCAAGCAGAAAAATAACCGACCCTCTCACCAGCGCGGAAAGCGCCACCTCGCCGAAGTGAAACCGCACGGCGGTGGTGGCATCCAGATGTTCGTCGCGATGATGAACCTCGTGAAAACGCCACAGAAAAGGCACTTCATGATTGGCCCTGTGCCAGAAATATATGAAAAGATCGAGAAGGATCAGATCAATAGCAAGCGCAAAATAGGGATTGTCCGGAACAGGTCGCCAGGAAAGCCCGTGGTTTGCCGCAAAAAGGGTGACCGGCAACACAAGAAGCGGGGAAAGTACCGTATTGCCTGCAAACAAAGCCGCATTCCTGCCCCAGCGCTTCCAGGCCGTTTTTCCAGCAGGAGCGGTGGCAACAAACCAAATCTGCTCAATGCCCAGCCAAAGGACAAACCAGCCGATCACAATTATCGCCTTGGCGGCGATCAAGCTGGCAAGAAGCTCTTCCATCCGGTATCCATTCATCCTGGATTTCACATTTCAGGGTTTCGGCAAATTCGGCCGATACACCTGATCCTAACCTAGGGATCATTGGCAATATGTCCACAGATCGCCCGCTAATTCTTGTCTCTGGTTGTGCTGTGCCAGACGATACCGGACGCCTGAATCATAAAGTTGGGGACAAATACCTGGATGCGCTTGTTGAGGTCTCCGACGCGACACCGCTTATCGTGCCGGCGCTCGGTGACGCCCTCGATATTGATTTGATCCTGGGGCGGGTGGACGGCCTGTTTTTGACGGGCTCTCCCTCAAATGTCGAACCGTCTCACTATGATGGAACACCTTTCGCACCGGAAATTGCCGCGGACCCAAGGCGGGACTCAACGACGCTTCCCCTGATCCGCGCCGCCATTAAGGCAGGACTGCCCCTTTTTGCCGTGTGTCGTGGCATTCAAGAGTTGAATGTCGCCCTGGGCGGGACCCTGCATCAGAATGTGCACGAACTGCCGGGAAAAGAAGACCACCGGATGGATCGTAGCCTGGATTACAACGCGAAATACGATACGCGCCATCGGATTGATCTGACGGAGGGTAGTTTACTGGCCCGGCTAAACGATAATCAGCCGACCGCCATGGTCAATTCTCTCCACGCCCAGGCTATCGATGAACTGGCCCCTGAATTGATGGTAGATGCGATCAGCCCGGATGGTGTAATTGAGGCCGTCAGCATGCCAGGCGCGCCTGGATTTGTGCTGGGTGTTCAATGGCACCCCGAACACCCGGTTTCCCGCAAATGGACGCTCAGCCAGGCCATGTTCAAGGCCTTTCGGGATGCCGCGCTCTCCTATCGCCGAAACCCTTCCAATAAAACCTTTGCTGCGTGAACACCGCGCGTTTCATCATTCTTATACCGTGACTTAAGGAAATCCCATGCGCCTCGTTACCTGGAATATCAACTCTCTTCGCTTGCGCATGCCGCTGGTCCAGCAATTCGTGGATCATGCCAAGCCTGACGTTATCTGTTTTCAGGAAACCAAGGTGAACGACCCGCAATTTCCCCAGGACGACGTGAAGGCGCTGGGGTTTGAGCATGTTCTCTATCGCGGTATGAAGGGATATAACGGTGTGGCCGTGGCGTCTCGCCTTCCAATCAGCGACGCGTCAAGCCGGGACTGGGTTGGCAAGAGTGACTGCCGGCATCAGGGGATCGACGTAGACGGCAAGTTCGAGCTTCACAATTTCTATGTACCCGCCGGCGGTGACGAACCCGATGTAAACAAGAATGAAAAGTTCGACCACAAGCTGCGCTTTGTCGACGAAATGCATGACTGGTTCGCGGAAAACCGTTCCGTAGACCAGCCAATGGTACTGGTTGGTGACCTCAATATCGCGCCGTTAGAACATGACGTCTGGTCGCACAAACAGTTGTTGAAGGTGGTAAGCCATACACCGATCGAAGTGGAGAAACTGACCCGCGTCCAAACCGGCCTGAACTGGATTGATGTTGCACGGGTTCTCACACCGGAACCGGAAAAGCTCTATTCCTGGTGGTCGTACCGGTCAAAGGACTGGTCCGCCGCCGACAAAGGACGCCGGTTAGATCATATCTGGGTGACAGAACCGTTGAAGAACACTGTCCAGGGCCTTGAGTTTGTTCGAGAAGCCCGCGGCTGGGAAAAACCGTCAGACCACGCACCCGTCATGATCGACCTGGACCTTTAATCCTGCATTGAGACATCGCGCAGTTTTGCGGTCGTAATTTCAAGCCGCCGGGCGAGTTCCCGCAGAAGATCAGCACTGATCTGCGGAATTTCCTGCAGCAGGCTGGTAAATTGTTCCTTTGAGATGCGTAGGGCATCCACCTCCGTCGCTGCACGCACCGTCGCCGTTCGGGGAACATCACAAAGGACGGAAATTTCACCGACAATGTCGTTTTGCCCAAGGGTCGAGATTTTCAACTCACCCCGCTCCGTTTCCAGAATAACGTCCGCTGTCCCCCGGATAATGACAAAGGCACTGTCCCCCATCTCGCCCTGAGCGCATAGATTATGGCCGGGCCGATACAAAAGACGCTCACTGGTAAAAGCGATCAGCTTTAGCTTCGAAGGCTCCACCTGCGAGAAAAGCGGCAGGTTGCGTAGCATCTCCATTTCTTCACGCAGACTCATCACTCTTTCTCCGGTCCACCTTGCCTGAATTCCGGCAGGTCAGAATTACCCTCTTCGGTCAGTAAAGGTTGGGGCGGACCCTGACGCAAGATACCGCCGTCCCTCATCTCAATGACGTGATCAATTCTGTTCGCCCCTTCCGGGATTGTCAGGAACCAAATCACATTCCGGTCTTTGCGATGGCGCAAGACCGATTCCATGATGCGCAGGGCAGCAGCGCGATCGAGACCTGCCATTGCTTCATTGACGATCAGGATCTCCGGATCCTTCAAAAGGATTCGGGCAAGGCCCAGTTTTTGGCGCTCGCTGGACCCGAGCGAGGAACCGGCCACCCCAACCGGCGCGTTCAGACCAATTTCTATCAAGAGGTCGGTAAGGCCTAAATCCGTGACGACCGCATTCAACAGGGCATTAACGCGGCTCGCTGAATGAGGCTGACCATAGGCGACTTTCCCGAACAAAAGATTATCCTGAAAACTGACGCCAGGGTTATATGTCTTACTGTCGAAGAACGCGAATTTCTCACGCAATCGCTCTGGGAGTTCCGCCTGAAACGTCTTGCGCGCCTGCAGGATGAGATCTTTAACTTGGTCGTTGATCAGACCGAGACGGTGGCGGGCCGTGACCAATTGAAACGGTAGTGCAACGAGTTTTCGCCTCTCGTCCTCATCCAGCTCATCAAAACTGCGCTCTGCCTTAGCGGCGATGGCCTGATAGTCAGCAAGGTCACGATGTCGAATAAAACTGAAACGCTCAAAATACTCGTGCCCTGGCGGCAGGTCGGAGAACAACTCGATCATGGTTTCCGTCAGTTTTTTGCCGATGATCAGGAAATCAAAGGTAATGCCTGTCTTGTCCAGAAGTTCCATCACAAACGGATCCCGGGCAAGGTCATCCCGCGTCAGATCCGGATCAAGAATGGTCCCAAAAATAAGGTTTTCACCGACCGATGCGTTCTCGTTATATCGTTCCGGATCAAAGGGTTCCACGAGATCCTGATATTCGTCTGTCTTCAGCTGGCTATCGACCAGCTCCCTCGCGCGGAGAAAGGTTCCCATCCATTCATCCGAACGTTCCGGCATCCCGATCCGAAGGCGCAAACCATGGTTCAAAACAAACTGTTCCAGTTCAACCGTTTCGAGGACATCGTTAATGCGCCGCCGCAGCAGTTTTGGATCCGACAGACCGAGTGCCGCATAATCAACCCACTCGCCATTGAAAAGATCCTGACTGTTTCCAGTCAGGAGGGCTTCCTTGCCATACTGACTGTCAGCCTTTTCCGACGGTTCCGCGTCGGGTTTGGTAACCGGCCTTTGCTTCATGCCATAAAGCAGGTTGGAGCCAATAGTCCCGGTCTGAAAAAAGGGCGCCCGGTCAACATAGCCGATCACACGCCCGATGAAAGGTTCGCTCAAGCCACCCAAATCATGCTCTCCTAATAAAACCCGGCCACTGGTCGGGTTTTGAATTCGGGCCAAGAGCTCTCCCAGTTCGGTCTTTCCACAATGGGCATCGCCGACAAAGGCAACATGGGTTTTCAACGGTAGCGTCAAGGAAACATCTTGCAGGATGATGCTGCCATCGGGTTCAACCAGTCGAATTCCAGAGAATTGAACCGGGTCCAGAGACGCTCGGTCGATCCGATCCAGATCGGAACCATCCGTCAAATCAGTATCAATCATATCTTCAGGGGCAAATTGGCGAATGATCTGACGATACTTGATCCGGACATCCTCTTTCTGCTGATACCAGGTGAGAAGTTCCTTCCAGGGCGACGAAATCTCTTTGTATGCCGCAATGATGGCCAACAGAGATCCAACAGAAAGACTGCCGGCAATCACGAGGTAACCACCAATCGAAAAGAAGAAAAACGGTGTCAGTTTATCGATGAAATTGTTCAGAAACTTGATGAAGAATTTCCGGCGGTAAATCTCATAGCGGATGTCATAGATCTTGGACATACGGCTGGAAAAACGAGATCTTTCCAGGTCGCCGGTGCCGTGAACATGAACCTCCTGGATGCCAGACACCGCTTCGCCAATATGGTCAGACAGTTTGCGCACCTCGCGGACCCGACGCTTTGCAAGCTCATTCACTTTTTTCTGCAAACGCGGAAGAATATAGACCTGGAGGGGATAAAACGTGATTGCCGCCAATCCGAGTATCCAGTCCTGGGCCATGATAAAACCCAGAATAATGAGCAATTGTCCTCCCTGAAAAATCGGGTCGGAATAGGCCGTCCCGACAAACCCGCCAAGCGGTTCAACCTCGGCCGTGATCATCGGGATAATCTCACCCTGGCTGGTTCGCCTGAAATGTCGAAGGGGAAATCTCAGCATCCGCTCAAACAGTTGATAGCGTAGGCGCCTCAGCATGCGCTCGCCCAAACGGCCCCGATAAACATTGACGTAATATTTTACGCCGCCGGCCAACAGGACGAGTCCAAGATAGGCAAAGGCGAGGGCTATCAGAAATGTGACCTGATCGAGCTCAATTGTGACATCGATCCCCATAAAGGCGACGTTGTATGGAGGGTCGCCTTCAGCCCGGATCGCGTCATCGACAATGATTTTCGGGAGTTCCAGCGTCAGATACTGCAGCGGGAAATACAGAACGATCATAACCGTCAGAAAGATCTGCTGCGGTCGGCTATACCGCAGTATAAACTGGAATATCGTCGGTTCCATGACGTCTGGGGCGCGGTTTTGCATTCAGATCAATCGCCGGGGGTTAGTTGGCAAAATATGCACGTGATTCAACACAATAAGCGTCATCACCCGAAATTTCACCGGGAAAGATTGGTTGCAACGACGCGATGTAATTTCTGGGTCGATTTTTTGCCTGCACTATGCTTAAACTCAATTTCGGTAAATGGGTCCGTTCGGTAACAACCGCCAATTTCAACGAGGCGTTGAACCGTTCCGACATAATTTGGCAGGCCATCGCCCTGGGGGAGAGTATGGGCAGGCTTGATGAGGGGCTATGACGGAACACCGGACGACAACCAGGCGGGATAACCATTTCCGCGTCCTCATGTACAGTCACGATACATTCGGTTTGGGCCATTTGCGGCGCGTCAGGGCGATTGCGCATGCTCTGGTTGAAAATCATAAAGATGTATCGGTCCTGATTCTGACGGGTTCTTCAATTATCGGCAGCTTCGATTTTCGCACACGGGTGGATTTCGTTCGCATTCCAGGCGTCATCAAACTGCGCAATGGGGAATACACGCCGCTAAAGCTTCATATGGATATTGAAGAGACGCTTGCAATGCGCGCGTCGATCATTCGTCATACCGCCCAGACCTTTGATCCCGATCTTTTCATCGTTGATAAGGAACCACTCGGTCTGCATGGCGAGGTTGAGGGAACGTTACAGGATCTCAATGAAAAAGGGATTCCCTGTGTCCTTGGCCTTCGGGACGTTATGGATGAACCCGCCCTGCTGGAACCAGAATGGAAACGCAAACGCGCCATTCCCGGCCTGACGAAATATTACGATGAAATCTGGGTATATGGTTTGCCACAGATTTGCGACCCGCTGGAAGGTCTGCAAATTCCAAAATCGGTGAGCCGCAAGATGGTCTATACAGGCTATCTTATGCGAACTGAACCCGCTGAGAACATTCCCCAGACAACGGCGCTCGGCAAACTTGATGAGCCTTATATTCTGGTAACGCCGGGCGGTGGCGGCGACGGCGAAGAAATGGTCGATTGTGTCCTGAAAGCCTATGAAGAGGACAAGAATCTGCCCTACCCGGCGCTGGTCGTTCTGGGGCCTTTCATGCAGAACGAGAGTCAGGCCGCTTTTCGGGAACGCGCAGACCTGTTGGATAATGTCGAAATCATTACCTTCGACGCCCGCATGGAAAGCCTGATTGTCAATTCAGTGGGTATCGTCGCCATGGGCGGATACAACACGTTTTGTGAGATTCTGTCCTTTGATAAACCAGCGCTGGTTATTCCGCGGCGGTATCCGCGCCGGGAGCAGCTGATCCGGGCGAGCCGCGCCGAAGAACTCGGCATTCTGAGAATGCTGGATTTTGAAAAAGGCAATGATGCGGGGGATATGGCGACCGCTCTGCGCCAACTGCCACAACAGAACCTTCCCTCTCAGGTCATCATTCCGGGATTGTTGGACGGGCTGGAAAACGTCAATATCCTCTCCCGGCGTCAAATGACAAAACCCAGGCCTTCTGTCCGCATTGCCGCGTCACAGGACTGAGGACATCGTCCGACGCCAGTTTGGTTTAGACTTTCACGCAACTGGCTGCGCAGAGATAGGCAATTCCGGATAAAATCGTATGGTCGTTGCTTTTGTCCTCAAAGGGTATCCGCGCCTCTCGGAAACCTTCATCGCGCAGGAAATCCGGTCCCTGGAACGGCGTGGCCTGAAACTGCGCCTGTTCTCACTGCGCCATCCAACCGACAAGAAAACCCACCCCATTACAGCCGAGATCAAGGCCCCGGTGGTTTATTTGCCGGAATATCTGCATCACGAGCCGTTCCGCGTCCTTCATGCCTGGTGGCAGTGCAGAAAACGCAAGAACTATTCAGCCATTAAAGCAATCTGGCAACGGGATTTTGAACGGGACAATACCAGAAACCGGGTGAGACGGTTTGGCCAGGCCCTTGTCCTTGCCAATGAACTGCCATCCGATGTGACCGCATTGCATTTTCACTTTCTTCATACACCGGCATCGGTCACCCGCTACGCCGCCATGCTTTTGGATTTACCCTTCACCGGTTCCGCCCATGCAAAAGACATCTGGACCATTCCCGAATGGGAAAAGGTGGAAAAACTGGATGATATTAAATGGTTAACAACCTGCACCTCATCCGGTGCCGATCACTTGAGGTCCCTTTCCAGCGACACCGCCGGGAAAGTGCATCTGGATTACCATGGTCTTGACCTTCAGCGGTTTCCGAGCCCGAACCGATACACCGCTGATAATGCTGACGTTTCTGATCAACCCGTTCGTATTCTGTCAGTCGGTCGCGCCGTTGAGAAAAAAGGTTATGGTGACCTCCTTAAAGCACTGCAGGCGCTGCCAAAAGAGCTCGACTGGTCCTTTCATCATATCGGCGGCGGTCCCCTCTTATCTAATCTGAGGGAAGAGGCGGAAAACCTGGGCATTGCGGGGCGCATAACCTGGCATGGCGCACAATCACAGGAAGATGTCCTAAACAGTCTCAGAGAGGCCGATATTTTCGTCCTCGCCAGCAAGATTGCCGGCGACGGTGATCGGGACGGTTTGCCGAATGTCTTGATGGAGGCGCAGAGCCAACAGGTTGCCGTCGTATCGACCTCTGTTTCGGCCATTCCCGAGCTGATAGCAGACGGTGAAACAGGCCTTCTGGTCCCCCCCGACGATCCACCTGCGCTCTCTCAAGCCCTGGACAAACTTATCACAGATCGCACCCTGCGCCAGAAACTGGCTCTCGCTGGCGAGGTCCGGGTACGTGAACAGTTTGATGCTACAAACTGTATCAATGAAATGGCCGAGAGATTCTTGCAGGAAGAGCGGCCAGCGCCATGAAGGTTGGTTTCTACGCACCGATGAAACCGCCCGACCATCCAACCCCATCCGGTGACAGACGTATTGCTCGCCTGATCATAAGGGCGCTGGAAACCGCGGGGTTCACTGTCGAGATTATGTCAACGCTTCGCAGTTGGAACGGACGCATTGAGCCACGAGACAGTTTCCTCGCCAAGGCTGAGCAAATAACGCAGAAGGCCTTGGAAGAACAGGATCGCCTGGCCCGCATTTTTGAGAAAAAGGGACCACCCGATATCTGGTTCACCTATCATCTCTATCACAAGGCACCCGATCTTCTTGGGCCCACCCTCTGCCGGACGTTTGACATCCCTTATTGTGTTGCCGAAGCCAGTTTCGCCCCCAAACAGGAAACCGGTCCATGGGCGTCCGGCCATCGGTCGGTTGCTTACGCATTGGGAATGGCTTCAGCAGTCTTTACATTGAATCCGTTGGACAGGGCCTGCATTCAGCCCCTGCTCAAACCCGACTGCGCCAATCTGGATTTGCCCCCCTTTCTGGACCCTAACCCGTACCAAACAGCCAAAGCACGGCGAGAGGCAACAAGGTCCGAACTGGCGCGGGAAGATGGGCTTGATCCCGATTGCCCATGGATCGTGGTGACGGCCATGATGCGCGATGATGTAAAACTGACCTCCTACAAGTTTCTGGCCGATGCCCTGAAAGACTGGACGGGGCCGGCATTCAATCTCGTTCTGATCGGTGATGGCCCGGCCCGCGACCAGGTCGCCAGCCTGTTTCGTGAGTACCCCTGTCACATAACCGGCCTGAAAGACAGTGATCGTGTGGCAGAGATACAGGCCGCCTGCGATCTGGCTGTCTGGCCCAGCATCGGGGAAGCGTTTGGTTTTGGCGTCTTGGAGGCGCAGGCAGCCGGGCTCCCCGTCGTTTCCTGCGAAAATCCCGGTGTCGCCGCCATGGTTCAACCGGGTATTACTGCGGAACTGACCCCGACCGGAGATTACGGCGCCTTTGCCCGCGCGATTTCAGCCTATTTGGCGGAAGACGAGGACCGTATCGCCGCTGGAAATGCGGCGGCAGCCAATGTCGTCGGAAACCACAGTCTGGCAGCCGCCTCACATCGCCTGTCAGACGCTTTAAACCAGTTAAAACGCGAAAGGCATGACGGGGTATGACCCGTTTGATCGCCATACGGCACGGTCGCACCGACTGGAACGATGCAAAAAAGCTGCAGGGGCGGACCGATATTCCCCTGAATGCTGCCGGTATTGCCGATGTCAGGTCCTGGTCTTTGCCAAAGCCGCTGGGAACACCGGATCTGTGGATAAGCAGCCCTCTTAGCCGCGCCATGCAAACCGCGGAAATCTTGGCACCCGAAGGCACCAATATCGAAACCGATGCACGGTTACGAGAAATGTCTTTTGGTGACTGGGAAGGGCGGACACTTGCTGATTTACGAGCGGTTCTAGGGCCCGCAATGTTGGAAAATGAGGCAAGGGGTCTCGACTTTCGCCCCCAAGGCGGTGAAAGCCCCCGCGACGTTGTCGCTCGCTTGCGCCCATTTCTTGAGGATCTGGGTGCCCGGCTGGACGGTAGTCGCCATCACGCCCTTCAAAACGGCCAGTTTGTGATTTGTGTCTGTCACA
Source organism: Alphaproteobacteria bacterium (assembly GCA_963691885.1). Lineage (GTDB taxonomy): Bacteria > Pseudomonadota > Alphaproteobacteria > UBA8366 > Aestuariispiraceae. Next base: position 1,720,723 of record OY829843.1, on the reverse strand, counting down.
AGGCGGTCATCCGCGCGATGATGGCTCTCGCGACGGGATGGGATATGACGGACAAAGCGCCCCTAAAACTGCGGTCCGGTCGCTTCATCCAGTTTGATTTGTCCAAAGAAGGGGCGATGTCCAACATGCAAGCTCACTGGATGGACGGGATGGGACCATGACCCGGACACCCCATATTTTCTTTCACGTTCAACACCTGCTCGGCATCGGTCACATGAAGCGGGCTGAGGCCATTACGGCCGCCAGTCTGGCGAAGGGATGCAATGTCACTGTCGCGACAGGGTCAGGGCGTGTACCGTTTCTGAACAGAGATATCACCCCGGTCGCACTTCCTGATCTGAAAGCTGAGGATATCTCCTTCAGCACGCTGGTCAGTCCGACCGGTGATCCGCTCGACCCCTCGTTTTGGGACGACCGGGCGCAGCGTCTTTTAAACGGTTTTGTCACGGCACAGCCCGATATCCTGGTGGTTGAGGGGTTTCCATTCGCCAGACGCCGGTTCCGGCATGAGCTATTGCCGATCATTGATCACGCGCGGTCCCACGACATTCCCGTTATCTGTTCTTTGAGGGACATCATTCAACCGAAGGGAAAGCCAGAACGCCTGCAGGAAGTGGTGAACTGGCTGAATAGTCGTTTCAATGCCGTAATGATTCACGGCGATCCGTCCCTTGTTACCCTGGACGCGTCCTTTCCGCCGATCGATGAAATACAACCACCCCTGATCTATACCGGCTATGTCAATCAAGGGGATTCAGAACCTTACGATCAATCGCCCTTGAAGGAACAACGTACAGAAATTGTTGTTTCTGCAGGTGGCGGTGCCGCTGGAAGAGCACTTTACGAGGCCGCCATTGCTGCCACAAAAATTGAACGCAACCCGGATATTCTTTGGCGAATCCTGATTGGTCCCTATGGCGACAATCCAATACAGGCAATAGATCGGACGAACCTTGTGATAGAACCTGTCCGGAACGATTTTCAGAAACTGCTCGAGAATGCCTCACTTTCCATCAGCCAGGCGGGATACAATACCTGCGTTGATTTGTTCCGGGCTAAAACCTCTGCAATCCTAATCCCGGCTGCAGAGGGTGGGCAGCTGGAACAGACAATACGGGCAGAACTTCTGGCACAATTCCCGGGTTTCAGTGCGATCAGCGAAGATAGTGTCACCGCCGAAACCCTGTCAGAAGCTGTTTACAAGTCGTTGAACAGTAAGAAGGAGATCGCTTTTCCACAGGTCGATCTTGACGGCGCTAACAGGACTGTCGACATTCTCACCGCAATCGTTCGGGGAGGGGTAGAAGATGCCGTCACATACGGGCTGGGATGACCTGTCAAAGGCCTTGTCCACCGTTTCCCAATCATCGGGCAAATATCGCTTTTGGTGGCGCGATGATGATGCGGTTGAAGTGACAGATGCTCTGAAACAACTGGGAGATTGTGCCGGAGACGCACCACTCTGTATCGCGGTCATCCCCGAAGGTGCCCAGGAAAATCTCAATAGCTTTGTCTCTGAAAACCCGGGGGTTTCTGTTCTGCAACACGGCATTGCCCATCGGAACCGCGCCCTCCCAACAGAGAAAAAATCAGAATTCCCCGCTCATCGCGCGTTTGAAGCGATGACAGAAACAATGGAGGAACTGGAGCGCTGGCGCGAAACCCTGGAGGCAATGTTTGGCGATCGTTTTTTGCCGATTTTTGTTCCGCCCTGGAACCGGATTGACGACGGGTTTTTCTCGACGCTTTCAATTGTCGGCTTTAAAGCCCTCTCAACTTATCGGCGGTCACGGGAAGGAATGCCGCAAATCCTTCAACTGATTGATACCCATATCGATGTGATTGATTGGCGAAACGGTCGTAAATTCAAAGGAGAGGGCGCTGTTCTGTCCGAAATCACATCAATGCTGAAGTCGGGCGAACCTCTAGGTCTATTAACACACCATTTGGTGCATGATCAGGACTGTTGGGCATTTCTCGATACATTTCGTCAGTTCATCGACGCCCACCCCAATGCAGAATGGGTTCACCCACTTTCCTTGGGCCAACCATCATGAACGAGCAGAACACCACACCGCAGCGGGTTCTGAAATATCCGAATTCAGCCCTTATTCCGGATTACGCCAGAGCCGCGATCGGTCTTTTTCTGACGGCCGGGCCCATCATCGCTTTTGAGCCATTGGTCTGGATTTCCGTGATACTGGGTGCCGCCGCCCTGATCTTTCTGGCGCTGGCCGGGCAGACAATTCTGAAGCAACTTTCCACCGTCACGATTACGCCCGACGGCATCGAAATCAGCGCACTTGGAAAACGACATATTCGATGGCGGGAAATCCAAGGGCTGAAGCTGAAATTCTTCGCATCAAAACGAAAAAGCAAAGAGGGTTGGATGCAACTTACCCTGCAAAGCAGCTCAACCCGAATCACCCTGGACACGAATTTACAAGATTTTTCTGATATAGTTGACATGGCGGCCCGCGCCGCTGTGGAAAACCGCATTGACGTGGACACGACTTCAAGAGAGAATTTCCTCGCAATTGGAATAAGATACTTCGAATAACCCCGCCTAAACCGACCGGCATCGGGACAAAGGACAAACCCTCATATGGCTGAAGGCTCAACAGACAACCTGATCGAGGTTCACGACCTGCGCGTCAGATTTAACTTGCCGGAGGGCCAGATCGAAGCGGTCAAAGGGGTGTCATTTCGCATCAAGTCGGGCCAGACGGTTTCTCTGGTTGGGGAATCAGGATCCGGCAAATCGGTGGTCAGTCAGTCGATTATGGGGATCCTCCCGAAATCTGCTGAAATTTCCTCGGGCAATATCCTGTTCCGCGATCCGACAACGCCAGGCCAGGTGATCGATATTGCCGGGATTGATCGCAATGGCGACCAGATGCGGTCGATCCAGGGCGGGCGGATCTCAATTATCTTTCAGGAACCGATGACCTCTCTCTCACCCGTGCACACGGTCGGAAATCAAATCTGCGAGGCGCTGGAACTGCACCGCGACGTCGACGGCATGGCCGCGGTCAATCTCGCTGAAGAGATGCTGGCGAAGGTCGGATTTCCAGATCCGGCCCGGGCGATCAGGACCTATCCGTTTGAACTGTCAGGCGGGTTGCGCCAGCGCGCGATGATCGCCATGGCACTCGTCTGCAACCCGGTTCTTTTGATCGCTGACGAACCAACGACGGCCCTGGATGTAACGATTCAGGCGCAAATCCTGAAACTCTGCCGGGACCTTCAGTCTGAGTTCGGCATGGCAATCTTGATGATCACCCATGATCTTGGGGTCGTTGCCAATATGGCTGACGAAGTGGTGGTCATGTATCATGGCGAGGTCATGGAACATGGCACGCTGGACCATATCTACAGACAGCCGGAACACCCCTATCTGCAGGCTCTATTGAAGGCGGTTCCCCGGTTCAATATGGAGCCTGGTGAGCGTCTGATCCCGATCCGGGAAATCAAACCGCGCCTTGGTGGGCAATTGACCAAACCGCGGACAATGGATTTCAAAACCGGTGAGGATGCCCCACCAGTTCTAAAAGTGCAGGACATCCAAAAGGCCTACACCATCAAAAAAGGCAGTCTTTTTGGAAAGCGGGAAAGCAATACCGTCAAGGCTGTCGACAATGTCAGCTTCGAATTGAAACGCGGGGAATGTCTGGGCCTGGTGGGGGAGTCGGGTTGCGGCAAGACAACACTCAGTAAAATCCTGATGCGCGCGTTAAAACCCGATAATGGCAGCATCCATTTCAACGAAGGCAACGGCGACGTTGATATACTGGGTCTGGAGGGTCCGGATCTGCTGGAATTCCGCAAGAAGATGCAGTTCATGTTCCAGGACCCGTTCTCATCCCTGAACCCCAGAATGACCGTTCTTGATCTGATTTCAGAGCCGATGGAGATCCACGGTGTCGGCACCAAAACCGACCGTCAGGAGATGGTCAAAGAATTGATGGAGCTTGTCGGTCTGGATGTCCGGCACCTCAAACGCTATCCCCACAGTTTTTCCGGCGGCCAGCGCCAGAGGATCGGGATCGCGCGGGCGCTTGCCTTACGCCCGGAAATCCTGATCTGTGACGAACCGGTTTCCGCACTGGACGTCTCAATCCAGGCCCAGATCCTGAATCTTTTGAAAGATTTGAAGTCCAGCCTGGGTCTGACCTTTATCTTCATCTCCCACAACCTGGCCGTGGTCGATTACATCGCCGACCGGATCATGGTGATGTGCCGGGGGCGGCTGGTGGAGATGGCGCCAAAAGACGTTCTCTTCAAGAACCCTGTCCATCCTTATACGAAAGGCCTTTTAACCGCGGTGCCGGAACCAGACCCTGATCACCCTCTGGATTTCGGGCATTTGATGACGGAAAAAGCGTCTAACCCGGATCAGTGGCCTCATCCCTTTTCAGAGGATGGCAGTGGTGAGCTGATCCTTCGGGACCTTGGGCAGGGACACTTTGTGCGGGCGACGTCTGACGCGAATATGGCGGAGTGGGCAGCATGATCTCAACAAAACCAGGACGCACAAAACTGATTGGCTACGGCCTCGTGCTGGGTGCCGGATTCAATGTCGCGCTGTTTAACGGTCCTTCCAGTCCGGTGCACGCCATGGAGTATGTTGATCCGCCGATGCTGTCGCACGCGGTGATCGACGGGACGATGCCGCCCGTTGAAGAACGGCTGCCTCAAAATCCCTATGTCTCCTCCTTTGATCGCGACGGACAGGAGCTTGGCAAACACGGCGGGACATTGCGGATGCTGATGGCGCGGTCAAAGGACATGCGCCAGATGACGGCCTATGGCTATTCCCGCCTGGTGCGTTACACCCCTGATCTGGAGCTCGAACCCGATATTCTTGAGCGGGTTGATATTGAAGAGGATCGCGTCTTCACCCTGCATCTGCGCAAAGGGCACAAATGGTCTGATGGTCACCCCTTTACGGCGGAAGATTTCCGCTATTGGTGGGAAGATATCGTAAACAATCGGAACCTTTATCCAGTAGGGCCGCCTGCCGTTTTGCGGGTTGAGGGTGAGTATCCGAACGTGGAATTCCTGGATGAACACACCATCCGCTATAGCTGGAGCAACCCAAACCCGAATTTCCTGTCCGGCATGGCCCAGGCGTCTCCGACCTTTGTCTATTCACCTGCCCATTACATGAAACAGTTTCATGAAAAATATGCGGATCCGGAAATTCTGGAGGGCATGGTCGCAGCATCCGGTCAACGGAACTGGTCAGCGCTGCACACCAAGAGCGGTCGCCTTTATCGCAATGAAAACCCCGACCTTCCGACGCTTCAACCCTGGTATGTGCGAACCAAAAGCCCTGCGGACCGCTTTGTGTTCCATCGCAACCCGTATTTCCACAGGGTTGATGCAAACGGTTTACAACTGCCCTATATCGACGATGTGATCATCAATATCTCGGAGCGCAAGCTGATCTCCGGGAAGTCAGCGACAGGGGATCTTGACCTTCAAGGGCGGTATTTGCGGTTTGACGATTTCACGCTGCTAAAGAGAAACGAAAAGACCCACGGGTTTAAAACCCATCTCTGGCCGATTGCCAAAGGGGCACATCTGGCCCTCTTCCCGAACATGACCCATAAGGATCCCGTATGGCGCTCGCTGTTCCGACAAACTGATTTTCGGCGCGCCCTTTCGCTCGGCATCAACCGCTATGAAATCAATCGGGTGATTTATTTCGGCCTCGCGGTAGAAGGGCAGAATACACTGCTTCCGGCCAGCCCTCTTTATAAAGACGCGTATCGCAAACAGTGGACCGAATTTGACATCGAAAGAGCCAACACGCTTCTGGATGGTTTGGGCCTGGAACGAAACCTTTTGGACGGTATCCGCAGACTGCCCAATGGTGAACCGCTGGAAATCATTATTGAGACAGCGGGCGCGTCGACCGAAGAAACCGATATCCTGCAACTGATCACCGACACGTGGCGGGAAATCGGTGTCAGGACTTTTATCAAGCCGCTGAGCCTGGAAAACCTGCGGCGCCGTGTTTTTGCGGGCGAGTCACAAATGGTCATCGCATCCGGCATGGAAAACGGTTTGGCGACAGCGGATATGACACCTGCTGAATATGCGCCGATCAAACAGATCCAGTATCAATGGTCGAATTTCGGTCAGTATTATGAAACGGGCAAAAGCGCGGGTGAGGCGATTGACATGCCCGAAGCGCAACAGCTGATGAACCTGCTGAAGGAATGGTACCACGCAACAAGCCGCACGGCGCGCGAAAACATTTGGGCGGAAATGTTGGACATACATTCAGACAACGTCTTTTCCATCGGCTTGGTCGCCGGTGTTATGCAGCCGATCGTGGTCAAGGACGGTTTGCGAAACGTCCCCTCAGAGGGGCTTTGGAACTGGGATCCAGGTGCACATTTTGGCATTTATGACATGGCTGGATTCTGGTGGGACAAAAACAGTATAGCGTCGAAGTAAGCGTCTTTTGGTCAAGGCCAGCCCGGGGCTGGCGGGGGAAACGGTATGATTGGGTACATTGCGAACCGGTTATTGGTGATGATACCAACGCTGCTTGTAATCAGCGTGTTTGTTTTCGTCATCATTCAACTGCCGCCCGGCGATTATCTGACGACCATGATGGCAGAACTGCAGTCGCAGGGGGAGACGATCAGTCAGGAACGGCTGGAGTTTTACCGCCAGGAATACGGCTTTGGCGAACCCCTCATCAAACAGTATTTCGTCTGGCTGATCGGTCTTTTGCAGGGAAATCTTGGCTATTCCTTTGAATATGAAGTTCCCGTGGCCGATGTGGTCGGGGACCGTGTTTTTCTGACGATCATCGTTTCGGCCTCCACCATTATTTTCGTTTATCTGTTGTCCTTCCCGATCGGCGTTTACTCAGCAGTTCGCCAATACAGCCCCGGCGATTATGCGCTGACATTTCTTGGCTTTATCGGTCTTGCCACCCCGAACTTCCTGCTTGCCCTGATCCTGATGTATCTGGCCAACACCTATTTCGGGACACCGATTGGCGGGTTGATGGCGAACGAGTTTAAAGACGCGCCAATGTCCTGGGATAAGTTTGTCAGCATTCTGGAGCATCTCTGGGTGCCGGTGATCGTGATCGGAACATCCGGTACAGCGGGTATGATCCGGCGCCTTCGGGCAAACCTGCTGGATGAATTGCACAAGCAATATGTCACCACGGCCAAGGCCAAAGGGGTTACGCCGAAAAAAACGCTGATCAAGTATCCGTTGCGCATGGCCATCAACCCGTTCATCGCCGATATCGGGAACGTTCTGCCAGAAATCATCTCTGGCTCGGCCATTGTGTCGGTTGTGCTCAGCCTGGAAACAACGGGGCCGATGTTGCTGCGGTCCCTGCAAAGTCAGGACATGTATCTGGCGGGCAGCTTCCTCATGTTTCTTGCCATGTTGACTGTGATTGGAACGCTTGTATCCGATCTGGCGCTGGCGGTACTGGATCCGCGCATCCGACTGGGTGCGGAATTGTCGAAATAGGGGCTTTAATGGCTGATACAAAAGGCGCAAAAGCCAATGACTGAGATTTCAAGCGGAAACCAGGACCTGAAGCATTATGTGAACAGGGCCCCCTTTGATCCGGAGCGGGCAGTTACCCTGTCACCAGAGCAGGAGAAGTATTACCTTTCCTCTCAATGGGTGCTGATGTGGCTGAAATTCAAACGCCACAAACTGGCGGTTTTGAGCGGGATCTACCTGCTTCTGGTTTACGCTTCCATCATCATTTCCGAAGTCCTCGCCCCTTATAACTTCAATCATCGTCACACGGACTATCTCTATGCGCCGCCCCAGGAAGTGCGTATGTTCCACGAAGGCGAGTTGCTGGGACCCTTTGTGTATCCCTACATTGTCTCGCTGGATATGGAGAACCTTCAATGGGTGTATGAGGAAGATACCGCAAACCCCCAACAGCTCAGGTTCTTTTGCACCGCCGATGATTACGACGGGGCCGCTTATGAGTTCTGGAACCTTTTCGAGTCGAACTTTCATGTGATCTGTCCGGCAGAGGGGGGACATTTCTTTTTCCTTGGCACAGATCGCCTGGGTCGTGACATCCAGTCCCGTATCATCCAGGGCGCACGGATCTCTCTAACCGTCGGTTTGATCGGCATCATTATCAGCTTCGTGCTGGGCATCGTGATTGGCGGTGTCGCCGGCTATTACGGCGGTTGGGTCGACAGCATCGTTCAGCGCGTGATTGAGGTGATCCGTTCTTTCCCGGCATTGCCGCTCTGGATGGCTTTATCCGCGGCGATGCCCGTTACGTGGTCGCCCATACTGGTCTTCATCGGGATTACCGTCATTCTGGGCTTACTGGATTGGCCCGGCCTCGCCCGCGCGGTGCGTTCAAAACTGTTGTCGCTTCGGGAAGAGGATTTTGCGGTTGCCGCCCAATTAATGGGTGCCAAGCCAAAGCGGATCATCGGCAAGCATCTGATGCCCAGCTTTATGAGCCATCTGATTGCCTCTGCCACGCTGGCCGTCCCCAGCATGATCCTGGGCGAAACCGCGCTCAGTTTCCTCGGTCTTGGATTGCGTCCGCCGATTACCAGTTGGGGCGTACTTCTGAACGAGGCGCAAAACTTCAATGCGGTCGCACTCTATCCCTGGCTGATGTACCCGGCGGTTCCGGTGATCATGGTGGTTCTGGCGTTTCAGTTCCTGGGTGATGGATTGCGCGACGCGGCGGACCCGTACAAGTAGGGTTTAGAGCCCGCTAGGGCTTGTGCAGCCAGAGGCTGGTTTCCATCGCGCCTTCCTTCAGGGGAAACTGGCGTAACGGGCTGTTGGCCATGTCGGCGGTCAGTGCATGGTTCGCATATACACTGGACCAAAGGATCGACCAGCCATTGGCAAGCAAGCCCCCGACGCCCGATTGTTCATTATAGCCCCGCCAGTGCCATACCTGCGGATAGTCAAAGGGCAGGTACATATCATGTATATGGACATAGACGCCCGATGGCAGCAGGGGGATGACCGTGTTCAGCAAAATATCCACATCACTGCCCGGGACCAGAATATGCGAACTGTCGATCGACAGGATATCGCCCGCTTCAAGTTCCCCAAAGATTGAGAGCGCTACATTCTGAACGATATCCCGGTGAAACCTGATATCCTCCAGCGCAGAGAGGTCGGCGCGCGGGGCAGGATCTATAGCGGTCAGAATTGTGTTTAACCCCTCATCCCCGATCGCCCGCATCATAAATCGCGTGCTGTGCCCGGACCCGATTTCGACAATTCTGGCCGGTTTCAAATCCCGGATCACGGCATAGCAAACAGCCGCATCATGGCCCGGAAACCAGTCCTGACCCCAACGCGGGGAGGGAGGCTGATCATCCATCCCAATCCGACAAAGATCCTCTGCATATTTTGTCAGAAGTGAAAATGTCTTCTGAAGCGCGGGTTCAGCGTCTTTGAACCTGCTTTCAAGCGTCGGATATGCCGAGGGGCCACGAGGCAGGGACGGGATCTGATCAGCATAACGATATGGAATAAAATACCCACGCTTGCTGATACCAAGCACGGTCTGAACGGCATTCCTCATGCGTTGAAACCGCTTCATCATTTTAGAGAACCCGTGCATCACGGGGTCAAAACCATGCCTTCCTTGGCGACAATTGTGCCTGGCCTTGCCTGTTCAGCATCCTCGGCAATCGTGTCCATCATTTCATCGGTATGACTTGGATCATGATGGAACAGGACCAGCGTCTCGACATTGGCCGCATCGGCAATTTTGATGCCCTCTTGCCATGTCGAATGCCCGAAACCGACAAATTTGGGGTATTCCTCATCCGTATAGGTCGCATCGTAAATCATGATATCACTGTCGCGAACAAGCTCTACGATCTGTTCATCCAGTCGGTCCGGAAAATGCTCTGTATCCGTAATGTAGCAAATCGAACGATCATCAAAACTGATACGATATCCACAGGCACCGTTTGGGTGATTGAGAGGGGCGGTTCGAAGAGTTACCCCATCAAATGGCCATAAGCTCTCACCCGCTTCGAAATCAATGAAGTCAACCTTGGCGCCAAAAATCTCTGGCGGCACCGGAAAAAGCGGCGCCCGCATCATTTCCGACAAAACCGCATGCAGGGTCAGGCCAACCGGCGCCAAATGCCCGCAATGCACCGGAATTTCGTTCCCCGGAATGTGAAAGGGCACGAAAAACGGCATGCCGATGATGTGATCCAGATGGGTGTGTGTCAGAAAGACCTTGGTCGGAATCTGCTCCGGTTGCGCCATGATATGACGGCCAAGCATCGGCAACCCCGAGCCAGCGTCAAACACAAGCCGCTGCTTGCCGCACAATACCTCAAGGCAGGATGTGTTGCCGCCATATCGAACGGTCGAAGGCCCAGCACAGGATATGCTGCCTCTTGTTCCCCAAAACCTGACAGAAAAGTCCTGTCCGTCCGACACTATTGATAACTCGCTCTTCTTTCAGACAAAACAGATACCAATGCCGTATTATTCAGCATGTCTTAGTGGTACAGGAAAAATACCGGCAGGGCCACAACCCTTACGGGACCAATTTATAACCACCTGGCTCAGTGACCAGCAGTTCCGCGTTTGACGGATCATGTTCTATCTTCTGTCGCAGGCGGTAAACATGGGTTTCCAGTGTATGTGTGGTAACACCGGCATTGTACCCCCATACCTCACCCAGAAGCGTATCACGGGCGATGACTTTGTCACCTGCTCTGTAAAGATACTTCAGGATCGCCGTTTCCTTTTCGGTCAGGCGCACTTTGGCATTCTTTTCTTCATCAACAAGAAGCTTGGCGGCTGGCTTGAATGTGTAAGGCCCAACCGTAAAGACGGCGTCTTCACTCTGCTCATGCTGACGGAGTTGAGAGCGCAGACGTGCCAGCAGGACATTCAACCTGAACGGCTTAGTGACATAATCATTTGCACCCGCGTCGAGACCCAGGATAGTGTCGCTGTCTGTATCATGCGCAGTGAGCATGATGATCGGCGACTTGACCCCGGACCGACGCAAAAGCCGACATCCTTCCCGGCCATCCATATCAGGCAAACCGACATCAAGCAGGATCGCGTCATAATGCTCCTGCTTTGTTGCATTCAGGGCATCTGTCGCTGTTCCAACGCAAACCGTCTGAAATTCTTCATGCAGCTGTAGCTGCTCGGCCAGGGATTGACTGAGATCAGCGTCATCATCAACCAGCAATATTTTTTTACCTACCATGTGAACTCCCTGGATTCGTCCATTCTTCGTGCAACACCACTGCTACATCAGCGTCAGGCAATAGAGTGCCCGGCAAGCCCTGATCTCGCAACGATAAGGCACCTTTACAACCCCCGGGCAGAACATCCTTGTCACAAGATACCCGGCAAAACTGACCGGGTCCACGCAATTCTGTAGCGAAACGACCCTTAAGATGCTGATTCAATTAATTTTTTGATCTGGCATCGATCCTGCTTATCACATTCTGGAGAGGAGAGTTTGATATGGTGGTCTCGAACGGGATCGATACATCCTTTGCGCCCTGGTCCCTGATGGTTCCGGATAAAGCAGTTTCGCGCCCGATGGATGTTTCGGCGAATATCAAACCCAGAAAACCGACATCGGATCAGCCAACCATGCTGGCTGACGCGACACCGAATAGCGCGCTCACCCCCCCCAGCCCGACGGATAAAGGCCTGGAACACGAGGTCGCGGCCGACGATTCCTTTATGTTTGGAGAAGACGGCCTGACCTTTGGCGACATGCTGGACACCATCAATCCGTTGCATCATTTGCCAGTCGTGGGTCCGATCTATCGCGAGTTAACCGGTGACGAAATTTCCCCTGCCGCCAGAATGGCGGGGGGCACAATTTTTGGGGGACCCATTGGTTTCGTCGCGGCCCTGGCCAATGTCGCTATTGAGGAGACATCAGGCGACGACATCGGGGGCACGATATTCTCTGCCTTCACAGGGGGCGACACGGATGATGCCGACACGGATCCTGCACTTGCCAACGCACCCCAGAATGCAGCACTGCAACCCGTATCACAGGAACCCCTTGATGCGGCTCAGCTGGAAGAGAACCGCGCATTGGAGATCGCCAGCCTCAACATCTATCCCAGGCTCAGTTATGGCAGACCGGCAGAACGCGCGAGCACCGCTTTTGCCCCGGCAATACCGGAACCGGCCATAAACCCTGAAAACAGGGCTGACGGCCCCGCACCAAAAGCAAACGCGACGCGGATCAGCGATACGATGGCCGCGCATCTTGCCATGCTGGCCCGCCGGTCCGATGCCGAGATTGAGGCCGCGACCGCCGGACCAGCGATTGCAGGCGGCAATACCGAAAGGGCGGTCTTTCAACCACCCGCCCCCGCCCAACCCAGCGTAACCGACGTAAGCAATCTTGAGCTGGTCAGTCTTTACGCTGGAAAGCCCACGGCTTCACGTCCCCCCGCCGGATCAATACAGGGCGCGTTCGGGGATCAGGACGGCATTGTGAAACGCCATGCGGCAGCCTTTGCGCCACCGCCCATGCCATCGCGGATTGACGGGGAGCGTCCGGCCCAAAACCCCTTCATGGCCTATCAGGCGCAAGTCTCGAATTCAGTGGATGTCGCGGCCCTGGCCACATCCCGGTATGACCAGCCATACACAACAAAGCCAGCGCCCGCGGAGCGGACAAACAGATTGCCGGGGCAGGTATCTCAACCAAACCCCGCCCAACCGTCCCCTATCAGCAACCCGGTCGCCACGCCGGTCGCCGCGGTTCAACCTGCAAATGACATTCCAGGCGCAATGCTGGCAGCGCTCAAGCGGTACGAGGCCTTGAAAGGCAGCGCGAGCTGACCTTTACTTTCCCCATGATTTCGGTTCGGAACAATCGTCTGCGCCTGCCGGACGGCAGATCCTTCGACTGCGCCCTTGGCAAGGGGGGGCTGAGCAATGACAAGCGCGAAGGCGACGGGGCCAGCCCGATCGGGCGGTTTCTGATCCGCCCAGGGTATTACCGGGCAGACCGGCTGGACCGTCCGGAAACACGCCTTTCAATGTCGGCACTCTCAAAAGAAGATGGCTGGTCTGACGACCCCCGGGATCCGGCCTACAACACCCATGTCCTTAAACCATGGGCGTACAGCCATGAAGACCTTTGGCGAGAGGATGCGGTCTATGATGTGATCATTCCCCTTGGCTACAATGATGATCCACCTGTCCCTGGTCTGGGAAGCGCGATCTTCATGCATGTCGCGCGGGATGGTTATGCGCCAACAGAGGGCTGCGTCGCCCTGAACCTGCCCGATCTGCTGACCGTCCTGAAATCCCTGACAGAGGCGAGCGAGATCGTCATTGAGGGCTGATTCCGCCGACGGGTCTTAAGCTGGCCCTGTATAAGGGGCACGCGCCCCGAAAATGGCTGACCCCACCCGAATATGGGTCGCGCCCATCATGACCGCGGTTTCGTAGTCGCCCGACATGCCCATGCTGAGACCGGCCAGACCATTGCGCTTTGCCATATCGGCCAAAAGAGCGAAATGCGGCGCGGCCGGTTCATCCACCGGCGGGATGCACATCAGGCCCACAATGTTCAACCCCAACTCGTCCCGACACAGGGCAACAAATTCATCCACCTCAAGCGGGGCGACCCCGGCCTTCTGGTCTTCTTCACCGGTATTCACCTGAATATAGAAAGACTTGGAATCCCGTTCTTCCGCAGGCCGTTTTGCAAGTTCCTTGGCAAGTTCCCGGGCAAGCTTTGGACGGTCCACCGTTTCAATCACATCAAACAGGTTAATTGCCTGGGATACCTTGTTGGTCTGCAAAGGGCCGATCAGGTGCAACTCGATCCCGTCGAACACATCGCGCAGGCCCGGCCATTTTCCGGCTGACTCCTGGACCCTGTTTTCCCCAAAGATGCGGTGACCATCCTCAAGAACGGGGCGGATATGATCGCCGTCAAAGGTCTTGCTGACAGCGACGAGCGTGATATCCGTTGGTGCTCTTTCTGCCTGATCAGCCGCCTTTGAAATCGCGGCCTGCACTGAATGTAGGTTTTCCACTGATGGGGTCATGGGGTCCTGCCACGCTGCTTGTTGAGAACCGCCTTTTTAACTAGGATCGCCGGGTTTCAACAAGGATGCATTTCTTAAAGGCTGATTACTCTTCCATGGCGCTGACCCCGGCCCAGATGGGCGCTCAATTTCAAAAGGCTTTTGAGGCTTTCAACAACGGTGATCTGACAAAGGCAGAAAACATCAACCGAAAGCTCCTGAAACTCGCGCCCAACCATCCGGATCTGACCTATCTGGCCGGGATTATCGCCCATTCCAGAAAACAGGTGGACCGTGCCGAAGGCCTGTTTCGCAAGTCACTCTCTGCCAATCCAAACAACCCCGGCGCACTGTCCGGTCTGGGTTATGTCTTGCGGGATAGAGGCCAATATGACGAGGCCCTGGTTCAGCTGCAGCGCGCCACCCAATTCGCCGGAAAGGATCCGGCAATCTGGAACGGGATAGGCATCACCCTGCACGATATCGGGCAATCCAGAAAAGGGGCGGAAATCCTGAATGGTGTGATCAGGGACAATCCGCGTTTCGGGCCCGCTTTTGAGAATCTGGGACGTCTCTATGTTTCAACTGGCGACTTGCAACGGGCAAAAGCCACTCTTGAATCCGGCCTGGATGTCGACCCTGCCAGCGTTGACATGCGCAAGCAATTGCTGATCGTGAAACATCAGATCGGCACCGATGAAGATGTCATCACCCCTTTTAAAGAGCTCGCTGCGCAGAACCCTTCTAATTCTGCAATACTCGGGGGTCTTGTACTTCTTTTAATCGACGAGGGTTTGCTGGACGAGGCGCTGAAATTTGCAGATCAGGCACTCAGGATCGACAAAAACAACTTTTCCGCACTGGCGCAGAAGTTAAAAATTCTCAGTGCCCTGGGAAAAAGTGAAGAAGGAGCCCGGACACGGGAAAGACTCATTCGGTATTCCAAACCCGTCAGCGATGCTGTCCAACATCAAGAAGACTGGCGCTATGCGCGGGCAGAGGCGTATGAAAATCTAAAGAACTATGACGCGGCATTTGAGGAATATACCAAAGCAAACATACTGATCCGGGACCGGAACATAAAATCGGGTAAGGGTTATAATGCTGAGATTTTCGAAAACGTGAAATCCCAAATTGCGAGCCATCATACTGCGTTTCAGGACAGGCTCGAAGAATTATCCCGAATTGAGATGCTACAGGATTATGACCAACAAGCCATCTTTGTCATGGGCATGCCGCGCAGCGGAACGACATTGCTGGAACAGATCCTGGCCGCCCATCCCAATGTTGGCGGGGCCGGGGAACTGACATGGGTCGGTGATTACGCAGAAAGACTATCCACGCCTGACAAAACCTGGGTTGATGCAATCTTTAAATTGAAACCGGATGAACTCCGAAAGATGGGGCAAGACTACCTACTGACTGCACCTGCCCGCGTGCATGGAAAGCCATGGATGGTGGATAAAATGCCTGAAAATTTCTGGCAATTGGGCCTGATCCTGTCAATTTTCCCGAACGCCAAAATCATTCATTCCAAACGCAACCCAATGGATACCTGTCTGTCACTCTATTTTCAGCAGTTTTCCAATGTCATTCTATACAGCGCCAATCTGGATGACTTGGCCCGACATTACCGGCTGTATCACGAGATGATGGATATCTGGTCCGATATCTATGGCTCCCGTATCTTCCAGAACCAATATGAAGAACTGACCGGGGATTTTGAGGCCGGCTGTCGATCGCTGCTCGACCATGTGGGGCTGGAATGGGATGACGCCGTCCTGCGCTTCAACAAAAGCGGCAATCAGGTGAAGACCGCCAGCAAGTTTCAGGTCAGACAAAAGGTCTATAAGACCTCCGTCGAAAAATGGCGCCGCTATGAGGCACAATTGATGCCGCTTTACGAGCAGATCAAAGACCTGACCTAAGCGCCAGAGCCTTTTCCCCTGATTTTCATTATAAAAGACTATTTAATTTGTTGTAATTTTGCAACAAGGCGCACCGATCTTGCCGTCGCCTCGCGTTTAGGGATTGAGAAAATCATACTTATTTGTGTATTTTTCGATCAGGAAATAAATCTTCCTGATGGTTTTGTCTTTTTAATAATCCTTTTTATGGAGAAATTTTATGAAAAAAGTTCTTTTGGCGTCGACAGCCGTTGCGGGGATCGCCGCACTCGCCGCCCAGGCCAGCGCCGCAGAGGCACCCAGCCTGTCCATCACCGGTGGCATGGAATATCAGTACCACTTCTATGACAATGATGACCGGATTGCAGACCAGGAATCCGGTAACGACATCAAAATGGACAATGTCAGCAGCCAGATCTTCTTCAATGCCAAAGGTGTCGCTGATAATGGCCTGACCTACGGGGCGCTGTTCGACATGCGCATGGGCGGTGGCTCAACAGCACGTGAGCCGATTGGTGATGAGAGCTATTTATACTTCGCCGACAGTTGGGGCCGTGTCCATTTCGGGGACGATGATGGTGCCGCCGCTAACCTGACCTACGGTGGGGAGGCCGCCCTGGCCGGTACTGGCGGTTTTGATGGTGATATCAACGCATTCTTCGATACAAACGGCGTCGCTGCAAGACCAACCCCTTCCGCCACGGGCGCTTCGGATGACAGTTCAAAACTTGTTTATTACACACCGGAATTTTCTGGAATCAGTGGCGCAATCTCCTATTCGCCGAACGATGGTTTCGCAACCGATCAAAGAGACGATGCAGATCGAGAAGACATTATTGAAATCGCAGCCCAATATGATGGCAGTTTTGATGCCGTGACAGTCGGTCTGGTGGCTGCCTATCGCACAGCAGATGCCGTCGTTTCCGGCACAGAGGATGTCAGCACCTTCGAAGTTGGCGGTAAGGTCGGTTTTGGGGGCTTTACCGTGGCTGCTGGTTACGGCGACAATGGCGACAGCCTTTGTACTACTGCTGGCTGTGATGCAGGTTACTACTGGAGTGCCGGTGTCGGTTATTCTGCCGGGCCAATCTCTGTCGGTGTCGGATATTTCGGCTCGGAGGCTGATACAGCTGCCGGGGTGACCGATGAAGTTGAATTCTGGACGATCGGGGCCACTTACACGGTTGCACAGGGCCTGAACGCCTTTGCGGAATATGGTGCTGCGACCTATACAAACGGTTCTGACCCAGGGGATGACAAAGAAGTTGATAACTCTGCCTTCCTCGTGGGCACACGACTCAGCTTCTAAAAGTAACGCTTTTTCTGGGTAAATTCGGAACGGGGGGCTTCGGCCCTCCGTTTCTGTTTATTTATCCTGATTTCCACACGGGCTTTGCCAAAAAAAGCTCTGGGGATTCAGTCCTGTTGCAAAATAGCAACGGCTCCTGTGCATAAGATTACTCTACACTATTCAATTATTGTGCTCTTAAACAAACTGAGGCTAATGTCCGATCAGTGATTGGGGTGGTTCGCCGCGTCTGGTCCTTGAACAGAACAAGTTCTCATTTTTGGAGAGTAACGATGAAAAAAATCCTCTTTGCAACGACCGCCGTTGCTGGCGTTGCGGCCCTCGCAGCCCAGGCTTCTGCTGCCGAAGCACCAACACTGTCGATTTCCGGTAGTGTTGAGTATCAGTACAACTTCTATGACAATGACCGTGGCGGCTCGCTCGGTACAGGCGCTGAAGCAGTTGGTGACGCTTCCGTCGGTCAGGACATCCGTCAGGATAACGTCACATCGGCAATCATCTTCAACGCATCCGGTACAGCCGATAACGGCCTGACATATGGTGCGCTATTTGATTTCCGCATGAACGTCACCAACGACGAAAGCTACATCTACTTCGCTGACAGCTGGGGCCGTATCCACTTCGGTGATGATGACGGCGCTACAGCAAACACCACCTACGGCGGTGAAGCAGCTCTCGCTGGTACAGGTGGCTTCGACGGTAACGCATCGAACTACTGGGACACCAACGGTGTTTCCGCTGTAACCGGTCCGTCCACATTAGGCGCGTCTGACGATAGCTCGAAACTCGTCTACTACACACCGAACTTCTCCGGTTTCTCCGCAGCAGCTTCGTTCTCCCCTGATGGCGGTACCACCGCCAACACAAATAATGGCGGTAACAGAAACATCATTGAAATTGCAGCTCAGTATGACGGTAACTTCGACTCTGTTTCTATCGGCCTGAACGCTGGCTGGCGCGGTGCTACACCAGACAACGACGTTGCTACTGAAGACGTAAGCACCTTTGAAATTGGTGGTAAGATCGGCTTCGGCGGTTTCACCATTGCTGGTGCATATGGTGACAACGGCGAGAGCGGTTGTGGTGCAGTAACAGCTGGTTGTGATGCTGGCTTCTACTACGACGCTGGTGTTGGTTATGGCGCAGGCCCGTTCAAGGTTGGCGCAGGTTACTTCGCTTCTGAAGCAACCGCTAACTCCGGTGTTGGCGACGACGAAGTCGAAATCTGGACGATTGGTGGTACTTACACCGTCGCTCAGGGCCTGATCGCTTTTGTTGAATAC
The DNA here is from genome assembly GCA_963691885.1 of Alphaproteobacteria bacterium. Classification (GTDB taxonomy): domain Bacteria; phylum Pseudomonadota; class Alphaproteobacteria; order UBA8366; family Aestuariispiraceae. The sequence continues at coordinate 1,702,173 of OY829843.1, read as the reverse complement.
AACAATGGTACTTTCACCAATGGTGTAGCAGCCGGTGCAGCAACCGACGAAGTTGAAAACCAGGGTTTCCTGATCGGTTCTCGCGTAAGCTTCTAAGACCTGGTTTATTCCAAGTCTGAAAGTTTGGGAAAGGGAGGACTTCGGTCTTCCCTTTTTCTTTTGCTCTGTCCTTTACACAGCGGCTTTAGAATAGTACGAGCTAGAAGCTTCGTTGTTTTAAGATCGCGTTAATTTCATGAAGATGCTTTTTCGTTCCTGCGCCCTTCTTTTAAGCCTGGTTTTTCTGGCAACAGCTTGCAGCGGCCCGGCACCTGACGCCCCTGTTGGAAAAGACGAACGCGCCCGGAATAGAAAGGGCGGAGACGCAAGTGTTTTCGGGGATACGTTTGATTTTGGTGGAAGCGATCAAGCCGAAACAGGCGGTAGCGGAACGGGAATAGGGGTCAACAGTTTCCTCTGGCGCGCCTCCCTGGACACGATTTCCTTCATGCCTCTCAGCCAGGCGGACCCTTTTGGTGGCGTGATCATTACCGACTGGTATGCGCCTCCAGAAACACCATCATCCCGTTTCAAGCTAAACCTGTTCATTCTGGGGCGGGAGCTACGCGCAGACGGGCTTAGAATCAGTGTCTTCAAGCAGCAACGGAATGCGGCGGGCGCCTGGGTCGATACACCCGTATCAGACGACACAATCGTGTCCCTTGAAAACGCCATTCTTGAGCGTGCGCGGGAGCTACGTGTCGCCACGCTTGCTCAATAAATTCAATTTCTTATGGGCCAGGTATAAAGCGTTACATTAAGGGCGACGCAGAACACGAACCTCAACAACCACAAGAGACAAGAGCGGATTCTTCGGATGACAGAAGAAAATAGCCGATACAATTTCCTTGAGATCGAGCAGAAATGGCGTTCCCGCTGGGACGAGGCCCAATCCTTTAAAGCGTCGAACGATCCATCCATCAAAAAATATTACGTCCTCGAAATGTTTCCCTATCCATCCGGACGGATTCATATGGGTCACGTCAGGAACTACACATTGGGGGATGTCGTCGCGCGCTACCGTCGGGCTAGCGGCTACAATGTCTTGCATCCGATGGGATGGGATTCATTTGGTCTGCCCGCCGAAAATGCCGCGATAGAGAACAAGGTTCATCCCCAGAAATGGACACGAGAAAACATCGCAACGATGAAGGCCCAGTTGCAGACATTGGGCTTGTCGCTGGATTGGGATCGGGAGATTTCGACCTGCGAACCTGAATATTATCGGCATGAACAGAAGATGTTCATCGACTTCGTCAAGGCGGGTCTCGCCTATCGTCGGGAAAGCTGGGTGAACTGGGATCCAGTTGAAAACACGGTGCTGGCCAATGAACAGGTCATTGACGGCAGGGGCTGGCGCTCCGGTGCGTTGGTTGAAAAACGTCAATTATCTCAATGGTTTCTAAAGATCACAGAATACGCGGATGACCTGCTCGACGCGATTGCCACACTGGATCGCTGGCCGGACAAGGTCCGGACGATGCAAGCCAACTGGATCAACCGGTCCGAGGGTGCGTTTGTATCCTTCAAGATCGCAGAAAACGGCGAGTCCCTGCGTGTGTTTACGACACGGCCGGACACGCTTTTTGGGGCGTCTTTCTGCGCGGTTGCCGCCAATCATCCTCTTGTGGCTGATCTCGCAAACACCAATCCGGAAATTTCGGAATTTATCGCTGAATGCAACAGATTAGGAACCAGCGAAGAAGCGATTGAAAAAGCAGAGAAAAAGGGTATCGACACCGGGATCAGAGTCGCCCATCCGCTAAACCCGGAACAATTGCTGCCAGTATACATCGCAAACTTTGTGCTGATGGAATACGGGACAGGCGCGATCTTTGGCTGTCCAGCCCATGACCAACGTGATTTCGACTTCGCAACGAAATACGAATTGCCGATCACGCCTGTGGTTCTGCCGCATGGATCAGACCCGGACAATTATGCGCTAGGCGACGAGCCCTTTGTGGGGGACGGAACACTCTTTAATTCAGGCTTCATGGACGGTCTTTCGGTTGAGGACGGTAAACGAGCTGCCATCGACGCGCTTGAGAAAAATGAAGCTGGGGAGGGGACGGTAACATTCCGTCTGCGCGATTGGGGTGTTTCCAGGCAACGGTATTGGGGTTGTCCAATCCCGATGATCCATTGTGACAAATGCGGCATTGTTCCAGTGCCGGATGAAGATCTGCCTGTAACCCTCCCGGAAGACGTTGCTTTTGATCAGCCGGGCAACCCACTTGACCATCACCCGACCTGGAAGCACGTCAAATGCCCATCTTGTGGCGGCGACGCTGTCCGCGAAACGGACACATTCGACACGTTTTTTGAATCCTCCTGGTATTTTGCCCGCTTCTGCGACCCGAACAATTCGGATGTGGCTTTCGACAAGGACATCGTCGATTACTGGCTGCCTGTTGATCAATATATCGGGGGCGTAGAGCACGCGGTTCTTCATCTGCTATACTCGCGTTTCTTCTCTCGAGCCCTGAAGCAATGCGGATATCTTGAAGTATCCGAGCCGTTCGACGGTTTGTTCACTCAAGGGATGGTTTGCCACGAAACCTATCGGTCGGAAGACGGCAAATGGTTTTCGCCCGTTGAAATCGAGCGTGTATCCCAGAGCGAAGCAGTAACGCTGGATGGTAAAGAACCCCTGACCATCGGTCGCTCTGAAAAAATGAGTAAGTCCCGCAAGAACGTCGTGGATCCGGAAAATATTGTCCAAACCTATGGCGCTGATACAGCTCGTCTTTTTATGCTTTCGGACAGCCCACCCGATCGCGATCTGGAATGGACGGAATCCGGTGTCGAGGGTGCCTGGCGGTTTGTGAACCGTGTGTGGCGTCTGGCGTCTGATCCTGCGGTCTCAAATGCTTTCAACGAGAATCCGCCAGCGTCCTTTAACAAAGATGCTCTGGCGTTGCGTCGCGTTGCTCACAAAGCGATTGATGGCGTAACCGGGGACATTGAGCGGTTTCACTTTAATCGCGCGGTCGCCCGCATACGCGAATTGTCGAATGCAATCAGTGACTTCAAGGGCCTTGAGGGCGATGATATTTGGGCCAAGGGAGAAGCAATCCAGATCCTCATCCGCCTGCTTGCACCAATGACCCCACATTTGGCCGAAGAATTATGGGCAGGTTTTGGATCCGAGAGCCTTCTGGTTGATACCCCATGGCCAAAGGCGGATTCCGAATTGCTGGCAGATGACACGATTACAATTGCGGTGCAGGTGAACGGTAAATTGCGCGGTACGCTTGATCTCACACCGGATATGCCCAAAGCTGATGTCGAAGCGGCGGCTCTTGACCTTGATGCTGTCAAGGCGTTGCTCGGTGGTGGTGAACCACGCAAGGTTATCGTCGTACCAAACCGAATTGTGAATATCGTTGTCTAGGCTTTTGAAAATTCGCGCCGTTTTCGGCTTTGTCATTATTGCAGCTCTGGTGACGGGCTGCGGATTTCAGCCGCTTTACGGTAACAAGACAGGTGGCGACGGTGGGAGCGCCCTTTCGGCGGTTTCAATCGCACTTATCGAAGATCGCAACGGTCAAATTCTGCGTAATTTTCTCATCGACAGGCTTCAACCGAATGGCTCGTCCCAATATAGCCTGCAAACCACTCTTGTCGTAACCGAGCAGGATCTCGGTACAGCCCTGGATTCGACAACAACGCGTTCGCGTATCATCGCAAACGCTTCCTTTGCACTGTCCGGCCCGGACGGCTACCGGGTCTCGTTCTTCTCCAGAAGTGCGGGAAGCTATATCACGACCGAATCGGACTATGCGACCCTGGTGGCAAGAGAGGATGCCATTCGACGCGCGTTACGTGACATTGCGGACGAGGCGAAAATACGCCTTGCATCCTTCATTGGTCGGACTTGATCCTCTACAATGTGGATAGCGCCCGGTAAAATCGAGAGTTTCCTTCGAAAACCGGACGCGGGTATTCGGAATATCCTTGTGTTCGGGCCGGATCAAACCCTGGTCAGTGAGCGGATCGATCAATTGACCAGGGCGTATGGCGTTGATCCAAAGGACCCTTTTCAGGTCGATTCCTTTACGGGCGACTCCATTCATTCCGACCCGGCGACGCTTTACGACGCAATTGCTGCGCAATCCCTTATGGGTGGGGATCGGGTTGTCCGTATCATCGGTTCTGGTGAAAACGGCAAATCCTACATGAAAGAATTCATTGCGGACCGACCCGAAGGTGCAGTTTTGCTGATGTCAGCAGGGGACATTCCCCGGCGACGAAGCGATCTGGTAAAACTCTTTGAAAATGATGACAGCTCGGCTGCGATTGCCTGTTACGAGGATGGGGACCGTGACAAAGAGGCCGTGATTATGTCGATGGTGCGAGAAGCGGGCCACACAATCGATCATGACGCCGTCGCCTGGACCGCGGAAACCCTGGCCGGCGGGCGCGGTATCGCGCGCCGTGAAATAGAAAAACTGGTCCTGAATGCGGTTGAGGGCAAACGGATAACGCTGGATGACGCGCGCTCGGTGATCACCTCTGATCACAACGGTGCTCTAGACGGGATAGCGGATCTGGTTGGCACCGGGAATTTGCCCGAACTGAACAAGCTATTCCAATCCGCAGAGGCCGAGGGCACGTCACCAATCGGGATGGTCAGGGCAGTCACGAACCATTTTTTAAAACTGGTTGAATACCGACGGATCATCGATCAGGGAACACCTGTGGACACAGCGCTGAAATCACAGAGACCGCCAATCTTCTATCAACGCATGGATGCTGTTAAACGACAGGTCCGGATTTGGTCGATCCCGATGCTGGAAACCCAATTACTGTCCCTCAGCGCCGCAGAAACAGAGGTCAAACGCACGGGCATGCCGGCCAGACCTCTGGTGGAACGCTGTCTGTTGCAAATAGCCGTTATCGCCAATCGGCGCTGAACCCCAATGCTGTCATTGGACAGCGCCCCTCAAGCAGGCGAGAACCGCTCTATTAAACTGTCCAGTTGTTCGAGACTGGTATAATGAATGGTCACCGTGCCTTTCTCGCCTTGATTCTTCAAATCAACTTTCAGGCCCAAATTACTGGAAAGATTGCGCTCTAACGCAACCGTGTCAGCATCCCGCTGATCCACAGCCTTAGAAATCTTTTCCAGCGCCGGTTTTACAGCGCCTTCTTTGGCCGCTTGTGCGAGTTTTTCGGTTTGGCGCACCGAAAGGTCTTTCTTGATCACCGTATACGCCAAATCTTCCGCACCAGGTGCCCCAATCAAAGCCCTGGCATGTCCTGCCGTGAGCTGACCATCGTCAACCATACTCTTGATCTCTTCCGGCAGACCGAGCAACCGCATCATGTTGGCGACATGGCTTCTGCTTTTGCCGACAGCCTGCGCCAAACCATCCTGGGTGTGTGAAAACTCTTCCATAAGCCGCTGATATCCTTCAGCTTCTTCCATCGGAGTGAGGTCTTCACGGTGGATATTCTCGATCAGCGCGATTTCCAATGTATCGCGATCTGAAAGATCACGGACAACCACCGGAATTTCATGGATTTTTGCCCTTTGGGCCGCCCGCCAGCGACGCTCGCCCGCAACAATTTCATAGAAATTCGTCTCAGTCGGATGAGGACGCACCAGGATCGGCTGCAGAATCCCCTTCTCTCGAATGGATTCGACCAACCCATCGATTGCGGCCTCATCAAAGCGGCGCCTCGGTTGCGCCGGATTGGCAGCCAAAAACTCTATAGGTATGGTCTTGCCGGCACGAGTCTGGGGCTCCTGAACTGGTTCAAAATCCTCATCTCCCAGCAACGCGGACAGCCCTCGTCCCAAGTTCCGGCGTTTTGTCTCTTCTGCGGCCATTTATTCTTCCTTTGTCACGCCGTTGCGGGTTGAAATACGGAGCCTGCGACCTCTTCACGGCGCAAAACTTCCCCCGCCAGATGAATGTACGCCTTTGAACCACGACACTGCAGGTCATAGATCAACACAGGTACGCCGTGAGATGGCGCCTCAGAAATTCGTACGTTTCGCGGAATGACTGTCTCATAAACCTTTTCACCGAAATGTTCGCGCACATCCGCGGCAACCATGTCGGAAAGATTGTTTCGCTTATCATACATTGTCAGCACAACACCCTGAATCGACAACGAAGGGTTGAACGCCTTTCTCACACGGTCAATCGTCCGCGTCAGAAGAGACAGACCTTCAAGCGCGAAGAACTCACATTGGAGTGGCACCATAACAGAGTCTGCTGCGCAAAGCGCATTCAGTGTCAACAGTTGCAGGGACGGCGGGCAATCGATCAGTACGTAATCGTATTGTTTCTTCATCCGCCGCAACGCGTCTTGCAGCCTGTATTCGCGCCGATCAAGATCGATCAATTCAATTTCTGCACCGGCCAAATCGATCGAGCTGGAAACAATATCCAGGCCGGGCACAACAGTTGATTTAGCGACATCTTCGATCGGGGCACGGTCAATCAATACATCGTAAGCCGAAACGGATCGAACCTTCCGGTCGATCCCTAAACCTGTGCTGGCATTACCCTGCGCATCAATATCGATAATCAGTACGGATTTGTCACAAGCCGCCAAGGCAGTGGCAAGATTGATGGCGGTTGTGGTCTTTCCCACGCCACCTTTTTGATTTGCTATCGCAATGACCGTCGGTTGCTTTTGCGCCTCTTGGGCAAGCTCGACATCATTCTGGATCTGATCGTCTGGCACGGCTCATAGTCTCCACTTTAAGAAGGCAGCTTTCGGGGTCTGTTTTGCTGCGAATAAGCGTAGATTCTATATGCCATGACTTATTAGATTCCGTCAATTCGGTTTCAGCACTAATTCCCTTCAAAAAAAGACATATCCCGTGTTTTTTTCGTATCGGTTCTGAGAATTCCAGCAGTTTTTCCAAGGTGGCCAGGGCGCGGGCCGTGATTACATCGGCCTCTGGCAATTCGGCTTGTTCGATTCGTTTATTGTGTACAGAAACCTGGATCGACATTTCTCGCGCTGCTTCACGCAGAAAGGCCGCTTTCCGCGTATCGGATTCGACAAGGTGAACATCAAGCTGCTCAGACAGAGCCGCTAGGACCAATCCGGGAAACCCCGCCCCGCTTCCGAGATCAATCAAGGTTTTGGCAGCATCTGGAATGTGAGGCTCTATCTGGGCCGCGTCATAAAAATGGCGCCACCACATTTCTTTCAGAGTAGAGCGACCCACGAGATTGATACGACTGTTCCATTTCTCAAGAAGCAGCGCATAGGCTTTTAGCTTCTCAAGTGTTTCACGTGAAACACCGGTCGCTTCCTGAAATCCTTCAGGCCCAACGAAGTCAGGCTGCATGGGGTCTTTTCTTGACGTATCGCAGCAGCGCCGTCACCGCCGCCGGCGTCACCCCCTGTATTCGGGCCGCCGCGCCGATGGTCTCAGGGCTGGCATCTGTCAGCTTCTGTCTCACTTCGTTGGACAACCCGCCAATCAGGCCGTAATCCAGATCACCGGGAAGCAACAGAGACTCGTCCTTTCTATAGGCCAGAATGTCAGCTTCCTGTCTCTTGATATACGCCTCATAAAGCGCGTCAGTGGCAAGCCCCTCTCGCAAGCGTTCAGGGACATCTGCCAACTCTGGCCAAATATTCTGCAAGCCAGCCCAATCAAGGACCCGTTGGGCAAGCAAATCATGCGCCCGCCTGCGGACGCCGTCCTGGACAACCTTTACGCCCTTCTGCTGCAACGCATTTGGCGTCATCTGCAGGTCTGTCAAAACACTCCGCCATTGCACAAGTTGCTGTTTCTTTTTCTGCCATACCGACCTTCGGGCTTCGCCAACACAGCCCAAATCAATACCTTTATCGGTCAGCCTCTCATCAGCGTTATCCGCCCGCAGGCGTAAGCGATATTCGGCGCGTGATGTGAACATGCGATAAGGCTCGTCCGCCCCCCGGGTCACCAGGTCGTCAATCAGGACGCCTATATACGCCTCACCCCGGTCGGGACAAAAAGCAGCAAACTCCTCATCCCTGCAGGAACCCGCAGCATTAATGCCAGCGATCACACCCTGGGCGGCCGCTTCTTCATACCCGGTCGTTCCATTGATTTGACCGGCCAGATACAGGCCTGGAATCTTTTTTGTTTCCAGCGAATGACGCAGCTCGCGCGGATCGACATAGTCATACTCAATCGCGTAGCCGGGCTGCAGGATCACCGCCTCTTCAAGGCCCGGTATTGTTTTTAGAAATGCCGCTTGAACAGGCTCTGGCAGCGAGGTTGAAATCCCGTTCGGATAAACCGTATCGTCATCCAGCCCCTCCGGTTCCAGAAAAACCTGGTGACGGTCCCGATCGGCAAAGCGCACAACCTTATCCTCGATCGATGGGCAATAGCGCGGACCGATACCTTCAATATTGCCAGAATACATTGCCGAGAGATGCAAGTCCTCATTGATGATCTTATGGGTCGCCGGTGTGGTATAGGTGATGTGGCACGGGATCTGAGGAACCTCAATCGCAGTGGTCAACGCAGAGAATGGCTCTGGCAATGCGTCGGCATGCTGCTCTTCCAGTCTATCCCAATCGATGGTTTTCCCGTCGAGCCTGGGTGGTGTCCCAGTCTTTAACCGACCCAACCGAAAGCCGAAACGGTCCAACGTCTGGGCTAGGCCAACAGAGGCCTCATCCCCGACCCGTCCTGCCTCGCGCCTTTCCAGACCCATATGAATAACGCCGCGAAGAAATGTTCCGGTAGTGACAATCACCGAGCGGCCAAGAATGACCTCTCCTCCCTCGACAATCACACCCTTTATCCGTCCAGCATCATCCAGAGCAAGATCTTCAACACTGGCGGTCTTGATCGATAGATTGTCCTGGTTTTCCAGAAGGCGCTGCATGGCCGACTTATAGAGGGCACGGTCCGCCTGCGCACGGGGCCCTTGGACCGCGGGCCCCTTGCTCTTGTTCAAAACCCGAAACTGAATGCCAGCCTGGTCTATGACCCGCCCCATTATGCCGTCAAGGGCATCGATTTCCCGCACCAGATGGCCTTTCCCCAATCCACCAATTGCAGGATTGCAGGACATAGCACCAATCGTATCATAGCGATGCGTTACCAGAACGGTCTGTGCACCCATGCGGGCCGCCGCCGCTGCGGCTTCACAGCCGGCGTGACCTCCACCAACGACAATGACGTCCCAGTTCATAACCAGACTCCCGGAAAACCTTGCGCGGAACTTAGGGAAAGAGGCTCCAAAGCGCAACAATATCACGCATCTTGTTTCACGTGGAACATCGCTGAAACCATGCCGGTGCCGATTCGACACTGCTCGGGCGTTTTGAGTGTTTCACGTGAAACACTTTTCCTATTTTCCGATACAGAAATCCCGGAAAATTCGATCAAGAAGATCTTCCACATCGAGAGTCCCGATCACCCGTCCAAGAGCACGGACGCCGTGCCTCAAATCTTCCGCCACCAAGACCGATACCGACCCCTGGGACGCCGACTCAAATCCTTCGAGGGCTTCTTCAACTGCCTGTCGATGACGCGCGCGGGTAATCGGCGCCATCTCGCGATCCCCTAGCAGGCTAGATACAAGCCCTCCCAAACGCTCTTTCAAGTCGTTCAGGCCCTCTCCGGTGGCTGCTGAGATCTTCACAGTCAAACCCGGCTCCGGCGCAACGACCTGTTCCGATTCAACCCTATCCAACTTATTCCAGACAGTCACGATCTCGCCCCGCGCGCCTTCTGGAACTGCGGCAATAGAGCCGTCACTCAAGTCCCCCACTCTCAGAATGATCTGCGCGTCCCGGCTCGAACGAATGGCGCGCCTCACCCCTTCTTCCTCAATCACATCTGCCGTTTCCCGAAGTCCAGCCGTGTCCGTCAGAACGACCGGTATCCCTGAAAGGACAAGAGTAACAGTCACCAGGTCCCGGGTTGTGCCCGCCTGCGACGACACGATTGCTGCATCCCGGCCAACCAACGCATTCAAAAGGCTGGATTTCCCCGCATTCGGCGCACCAATTATCGCAACCTGAACACCATCTCTGACAAGTTCTCCCCTGTTTGAATCCGCCAAATGATCGCGCATTTGTTGGATGACGCTTAACAAGCCTTGCATTTCTTGAACCGAAATCTCGTCCGGGACATCATCTTCATCGGAGAAATCGATACTTGCCTCGAGGTTTGCCAGGATGCCAGCGACCTTATCCATCCAACCTTCATATATCGCGCTCAATCCCCCCTGCATTTGTCGCAAGGCCTGAACCCGTTGAGCTTCCGTCTCTGCTTCGATCAGATCAATCAGGCCCTCCGCCTCAATCAGATCCATGCGACCATTCTCAAAAGCCCGCCGGGTGAACTCCCCCGCCTCCGCCATTCGAAATCCTTCGACGGATCCGAGCAGGTCAAGCAACCGCGATACCACGGCACGACTGCCATGAACCTGCAGTTCAACCACATCCTCACCCGTGAAACTGTTTGGACCCGGGAAATAGAGCCCTATTGCCTCGTCCAGGTCATATCCAGTCTTTGGGTCCTTCAAGGTACAAAACGCCGCCCGCCGTGGTTCCGGTGTCTTTATCCCGAAGATGTCAAAAACCCGCCGCGCCCCTTTTCCAGATATGCGCAGGACGGCAACGCCAGCCATGCCTGCACCGCTCGATAGGGCGAAAATGGCTCTCTGAAAATTGTCTATATCTAGTGTCTGAAAATTATCTGATACCAAATCTGTAACCTCATTCGGAGTCGAAACGAATTGTCTCGAAACCGTACCCTCGATTGAAATGCCTGCCTCTGGAACGGAACCTTTTCCGGGCAACCAGATTGCATGGATTTGTTCGCTCGCCTAAAACCTAAAGCCTGATTATTGAATGTAAACCACCCGATGCTTCTGCATCCATTTTCACAGGGAGAATACCTATGGCAAAAGCCGTTCGCATCCATGGCCCAGGCGGTCCGGAAGTAATGGTTTATGAAGATGTTGACCTGACTGCACCTGGTTCTGGAGAAGTACTCGTTAAGCAGAGTGCTTGCGGTCTGAACTATATCGACACCTATCACAGAAGCGGCTTGTATCCTCTTCCTTATCCCACGGTCATCGGTATGGAAGCTGTCGGTACTATTGAAGAAGTCGGGCCTGATGTCACGGAACTCAGCGTCGGCGACCGCGTTGCCTATGGTGCAGGCCCGATTGGCGGTTACGCAGAAGCCCGCGTTATGCCCGCAGCACGCCTCGTGAAACTGCCCGATTCAATTTCCGACGAACAGGGTGCGGGTATGATGCTGAAAGGCATGACCGCCGAATACCTGATCTGCAGAACGTTTCCGGTCCAGGCCGGCCAAACCGTCCTTGTGCATGCTGCAGCGGGCGGTGTGGGCCTGATCCTTTGCCAATGGCTAAAACAGATTGGTGCAACCGTTATCGGCACGGCAGGAAGCCCGGAAAAGGCCGAACTTGCCAGACAATATGGCTGTGACCATCCAATTCTGTATCGGGAAGAAGACCTGGTCGCCAAGGTTAAGGAATTGACGGATGGCAAAGGTGTTCCCGTAGTCTATGACGGTGTTGGCAAAGATACTTGGGAAACATCCCTCAACTGTCTGGCCACCCGGGGCATGATGGTTTCCTTTGGCAACGCGTCCGGTCCTGTTGACCCTGTGAATATTGGGATCCTGGCTGCCAAGGGGTCTCTCTACGTGACAAGGCCTTCCCTGGTAAATTACGCGGCGACCCGCGAAGATCTGGTCGGATCGACCACAAGGTTGTTTGAGGCCTTCGAAAAAGGTCTGAAAATTGAGGTCAACCAGACCTATCCTCTGGCTGACATTCGTGAAGCCCACGAAGACCTGGAAAGCCGGAAAACAACAGGATCGACGGTGCTGATCCCTTAAATTTTACCACCAGTTTTCAGAAATGAACTAAAGGGCCGGCGTGATGACGCCGGTCTTTCTCTTTTGAGCGGCCTCGGTCACCTTATGACGCCAGCAACTATCTATCGTGAACTACACTTGAAGTTATCAAAGAACTAGATCGACTCCTGAAACCCGCGTTTCTACCCCGGTCCTCACCATGCCTAACGAAAGGGGCCCGAACGGACCCCTTTGTAAACCCATAGACACATGAACCTGCATTTACTGGTTCATTGAGTCGAAGAAGTCATCGTTATTCTTGGTCTCTCTCAATTTATCGAGCAAGAATTCCATCGAGTCTGTTACACCCATCGGCATGAGGATCCGTCGCAACACCCACATTTTGCTAAGAACACCCTTATCCACCAGCAATTCTTCCTTACGGGTCCCGGACTTCGTTATATCAATGGCCGGGAAGGTCCGTTTATCAGAAAGCTTGCGATCCAGGATGATTTCAGAGTTACCCGTGCCCTTGAACTCTTCAAAGATCACTTCGTCCATCCGGCTGCCCGTATCAATAAGGGCGGTTGAGATGATGGTGAGTGATCCGCCCTCTTCGATATTGCGCGCCGCACCAAAGAAGCGCTTCGGCCGTTGCAATGCGTTGGCGTCCACACCACCGGTAAGGACCTTACCTGATGACGGAACAACCGTGTTGTAGGCACGGGCCAGCCGCGTGATTGAATCCAGCAGGATCACGACGTCACGTTTATGTTCAACAAGGCGTTTTGCCTTTTCGATGACCATCTCAGCAACTTGAACATGGCGGTTGGCCGGCTCATCGAAGGTGGAGCTCACAACCTCACCGTTAACGGACCGCTGCATGTCCGTCACTTCTTCCGGTCGTTCATCGATCAACAGTACGAGAAGGTAAACATCCGGTTGATTGGTTGAGATCGCATGGGCAATCTGCTGCATCAACATCGTCTTACCCGTACGGGGCGGCGCCACAATCAGCGCCCTCTGTCCTTTACCAAGCGGACAGATCAAATCAATCACACGGGTGGAAAGGTTCTTGTTCTTGCCATCCGTTACTTCCAGTTCCAGCTGCAGCTTCTCTTCTGGGTATAACGGTGTCAGGTTATCGAAATTGATCCGGTGACGAACCTTTTCCGGCTCGTCGAAATTCACGTTATTTACCTTCAAGAGGGCGAAATACCGCTCCCCATCTTTCGGCGCCCGGATTTGCCCTTCGACCGTATCCCCGGTTCTCAACCCAAACCGACGGATCTGACTGGGACTGACATAGATATCATCGGGACCAGCAAGGTAATTGGCTTCTGGCGATCGCAAAAACCCGAACCCATCCTGAAGAACCTCAAGCACGCCTTCCCCATAAATCGCAACGTCGTTATTCGCCAGTTGCTTCAGGCAGGCAAACATCAGTTCCTGTTTGCGCAACGTGCTGGCATTTTCAATTTCCAGCTCTTCTGCATAGGCAAGCAGTTCTGGCGGGGATTTCTTCTTGAGATCTTTAAGATGCATGAATTCTACCTGATGAATGCGGAGATAGGGAGCTGTGATGCGGAAAACAGAGTTCGGGCCAGTTAGCAAAACCAGAATGGACCGACGGAAACATGAAGAGATGCAGAATTATAGAAAGGCTCTGCGTTAGGTTGGTTCCTGATACCCAATACCATATACGGTGTCAAATAGCATCACTGTCTAAAACCCGACACCGCGATTAAAAAGGCTTCACAATTACAAATATAACGATCACCACCATGAGCAAGGTGGGAAACTCATTAAATATCCGAAAATAGACATGAGTATGCGTATTTTCGTCGCGTTCAAACTTTTTGCGTTGGGCCGCCATCATCATATGAGAAACAGTTAGCAAGACCACACAGAGAAGTTTGACGTGAAACCAGCCATCTGACCAAGCATCAATCAGACTTGCCGACCAAAGACCGAATATCCAACTTGCAATCATTGCCGGGTTCATGATCGCCCGCAGCAAGCGGCGTTCCATGACCTTTAAAGTGTCTGAAAGTTCGCCTCCGACCGGCGCCTTGCTGTGATACACGTAAAGGCGTGGCAGATAAAGGAGACCGGCCATCCAGGCGATGATGGATATCACGTGTAATGCCTTCACCCACTCATACATTCGCCTGATCCCTTAATCTATCCAGCCCGCAAGTTCCCGGCGGGTGAGTGTCTCCAGCAGATCCATCATCCCAGGTGTAGAGTTTAGACAGGGAATATAGGTAAAGGATTCGCCGCCATTTTCCTCAAAGGTTTCTCTCAGGCCAATCGCAAGTTCTTCAAGTGTTTCAACGCAATCCACCACAAAACCAGGGGAAAGAACCGCAATCGATTTTGTACCATTGGACGCAATCGCTGCCACGGTTTCATCGGCATAAGGTTTTAGCCATTCTTTGGGCCCGAACCGCGACTGGAACACGGTTTGAAACCTGTCTTCCGGCCAGTTCAGCTCTTCCTGCAACAACCGGCCGGTTTTCTGGCAGAAACAGTGATAGGGATCGCCTTTATCTAGGTTTTCCCGTGGCAGCCCATGAAAACTGCACAGCAGAATTTCGGGTTCTTCCACATCCTTCAATCCATCTTTTACCGACTGCGCCAGCGCCTGAATATAGGCTGGATCATCATGAAAGGCCGGCATTGTCCGAATGGCCGGTTGCCACCTTAGTGTTCGCAAATGATCGAATGATTTGTCGTAAGCAGTCGCTGTTGTTGCGGCTGAATATTGAGGATAAAGCGCCGCGAGAAAAATCTTCTGACACCCTTTTGTGACGAGATTATCAATCCCTTCAGCAATAGACGGGTTTCCGTATCGCATCGCCCAATCAATTTCGATATTTTCATCCTGAAAACGCTGCGCCAATGCCTTGCTTTGAGCACGTGTGTGGAACCGCAACGGGCTTTCGTTTGTGTCCTCCATCCAGATCTTTTTATAGGCTTCACCTGATCTCTTGGGACGGGTGTTTAAAATGATGCCCTGTAAAATCGGCTGCCAAAGCCAGGGTGAAAGCTCGATCACCCGTTGATCAGACAAAAACTCGCCCAGATAACGGCGCATGGATTTGACGTCATACCCGTCCGGCGTGCCAAGGTTTATCAGCAATACGCCGACTTTTGGTTTTTTAACCTCAGGATGATCTTCGGGCAGAACATCTTCAGACACGATACCAACCTCCACCGGTTTTAACCGATCGTTATACTGGTCAAAGCTGGATGGTTATTACGACCCGCGGATATACGAAATCAAATCAGAAACATGCTCAGGCGGTGTTTCCTTAATGATGCCATGACCGAGATTAAATATATGTGGTCCACCAGACAATTTCTCACATATACGTTCCACACGCGTTTTCAGACCGTCTCCGCCCGCCAATAGCAATTGTGGATCAAGATTACCCTGAACCGGTGTCTTCTTCTGCAGAACCGAAGCCGCCCAATCCAGAGATACGCCCGTATCCAGACTAACCGCGGTCACCCCGGTTTCTTCCTGATACCGCACGTAATTCACACCGGCACCCCGTGGAAAACCGATAATCGGAAATCCTGGATAGGCAGATCGGACTATCTCGACGATGCGTTTGGTCGGCTGGATAACACAATGATCAAATTCGTCATCATCCAGCGCACTGGCCCAGGTATCAAATATCTGCAGCGCATCAACACCAGCCTCAATTTGCGCAATCAGATAATCCGCTGTTCCTTCAATCAGGATCTCAAGCATCGCGTCAAAGCATTCTCTGTTTTCAAACAGCATTGCCTTGGCTTTCGCAAAATCTCTGGAACCGCCCCCTTCGATCATATAGGTCGCGACGGTCCAGGGCGCACCGCTAAACCCAATCAATGATACATGTGAAGGGAGATCTTTTTTGATCAGGCCAATGGTTTCAAAAACCAGCGCCATCCGTTGCCGCACCCAGGATGTGGAAAGCGCGGCAACATCCGATCCCCCCGTAATTGGATCCAGTTTTGGTCCTTCACCTTCGACGAACCAGACCTTTTGACCCAGTGCATCAGGCACGACCAAAATGTCTGAAAACAGAATGGCAGCGTCCAGATCATATCGACGAATAGGCTGCAACGTGACTTCAGCAGCTTTTTCCGGCGTATAACAAAGATCGAGAAACCCATCCGCGCTTGCCCGAACTTCACGATATTCTGGAAGATACCGACCAGCCTGTCTCATCAGCCATATTGGAGGCGTCGGCAGACTTTCCCCCGCCAGTACTTTCATAAAGTTTTTTTCAGTCATCATTCTCGTTCGCACAGTGAAGTCAGGTTCGTCAAGATGCCTTCTCAAAACCGAAAGGTCACTGCGTAAATGCCAATAAATAAAAGAATCTTAAGGGTTTTGTTGAAGGTATTTGGTCTTGTGGAAACTGGGGATTTTTTTTCACGCACAGATCATCAACATGCTCAATATTGTTCAATTTCAATGTGGATAAGATCCGGGATATAATTGCTAAAACAATGATTCATTGTGGTATTCATATCCGAGAGGTTTCGGATCGGACGCGTTCAGAATGTGAAGCAATACACAAGTGTCAGAAGACCTTTTTAATTTTTCACAGGGTATAAACCCTGTTCACTATTCCACGATCAATTTTTGAAATATCGGGAAAAACATGGTGGAACGTGTTGCACACAGATTTGTCCCGGATTCTATCAACAAGAAATTTCTGCAAATTTCGAATTCAATTGCATCACATGCTGTTTGACCGGGCCTCTCTTCAATGCGATTCAAAGATTGGTTCAAAATCATAATCAAGCGAACTGCGGTGAAAACAACCGATCCGGGGATGATTTATGTCTGTCGCTCATGTCCATCTGGTTTCTGATTCAACGGGTGAGACGGTTCACTCCCTGGCCCGGGCCTGTCTCGTTCAGTTTGAAGAGGTTGGTATTCAGGAACACACATGGCCTTTGGTTCGGACGGCCGGTCAGGTCGACAAGATACTGGAAAGTATCGCGACCCACCGTGGGATCGTACTTTACACCCTGATGAACAATGATGTGCGCCTTCGGCTGGATGCCGGATGCAGGCAATTGGGCATTCCTTCTCTATCGGTCCTGGATCCGATCATTTCCGCGTTGAAAGAACATTTGGGTACTGAGAGTCAAAATCTCCCGGGTCGCCAGCATATTCTGGATGACGAGTATTTTGACCGTATTGATGCGATGCAATTTGCGTTGAACCATGATGACGGACAGGGTCTTCGAAATCTTCGGGCCGCAGATATAATTTTGACGGGCGTATCGCGAACGTCGAAATCGCCCACCTGTCTGTATCTGGCCAATCGTGGGCTAAAAGCGGCAAACGTGCCGATTGTACCAGGCGTGCCCCTGCCCAACGAGATCCTGAAATATAAAGGTGGTGATGGCGGACCCCTGGTCGTTGGGTTGACGAAAGATCCGGCCCGTCTTGTTCAGGTGCGTCGAAACCGGCTGCGGATGATCGCGGAAGACCGTGAAACGGATTACGTCGATCTTGAAACGGTGAAGGTTGAGGTCGCCAATGCGCGCCGGATCTACACGGAACAAAACTGGCCGGTGATCGATGTCACGCGCCGTTCAATAGAAGAAACGGCTGCAACGATTATGCAGATCTATGACAGTAGAGAAGATGTCTGATCCATTAGAAAAACAGTCATCCCTTATCCTGGCATCCGCCAGCTCTGCTCGAAAATCACTGTTATCTGGTGCTGGCGTCGCCTTCTTTGTTGAACCAGCCCATATCGATGAAGCTGAATTGAAGAGATCGCTCTCTGCAGAAAAGGTAAACGCGGAAGATGCCGCTGTGATCCTTGCGGAGGTAAAGGCACAAAAGATCAGCCTCAAATATCCAGGCGCCTTGGTTCTGGGGGCGGATCAAATGCTGGATTGCAATAATGTCTGGTTTGATAAACCCCCCGATAAAGATCACCTTGCCGCACAGCTCACGGCGCTGCGCGGGAAAACCCACTCTCTTTATTCCGCGTTGGTCCTTGTCCGGGACGGAACGCGCATATGGCACACAGTGTCGGAGGCAAAACTGACCATGCGGGCCTTTAGCGACGCTTTCCTTGCTTCCTATCTTGATACGTCCGGTCCTGCGGAACTGGAATCAGTCGGCGGATATCGTTTGGAAGGGGCTGGATCTCAATTGTTTAGCAGAATTGAAGGCGACTATTTTACGATTCTTGGCCTGCCGTTATTGCCATTACTGGATTTCCTCAGGCACCAGGGGCTTGTAGAGCGATGATTACAGGGAAAGCCAAGTTCGCTGGTGTCATTGGTTGGCCAATCCACCATTCGAGATCACCCCAGCTTCACGGTTTCTGGTTGCAGCAATATGGCATTGATGGTGCGTATTTGCCGTTTTCGGTGTCACCCGATGCGCTGGGAAGCGCAGTTCTGGGTTTGAAAGCACTAGGGGCTCAGGGCATCAATGTTACGGTCCCACATAAACAGGCTGTTATGCCAATTTGTGATGCGATCGATGAAACAGCTCTTGCGATTGGAGCCGTTAACACGTTGATTTTTAGGGAAGATAGCACAATTTTCGGGACCAATACCGATGCAACCGGTTTCATTGAAAATCTGCGATCCGGTGCACCTGACTGGGACCCGGTGGGCGGTCCAGCGGTTGTCCTGGGCGCTGGTGGAGCATCCCGCGCTGTCATCTACGCGCTCTTGCAGGTCGGTGTTCCGGAAATCATAATTGTCAACAGGACCGTTGAAACAGCGCAGGGACTGGCGAGAGAGTTTTCGGAGACGTCCTCTGCAAAACTAAGTTCTGTTGGGTTGGGTGATTGTTCGCATCACCTTGATGCGGCGTCGCTTGTCGTAAACACAACATCGCTTGGTATGGTCGGACAACCCCCTCTAGACCTGGATCTGGATCGACTAAACCCTAAGGCCGTTGCCACGGATATTGTCTATAATCCGTTGATGACCCCCTTTTTGGAGGCGGCAGCGGCCCGCCACAATACCGTTGTTGATGGTCTGGGCATGCTGTTGCATCAGGCTGTTCCCGGGTTTGAGGCCTGGTTTGGCACCCGCCCCAGTGTATCAGAAGAATTGCGTCGGACTGTGCTTTCCGACAGCTGACGAGACAAATCTCGCAATCGAATCGAAAGTGAAACAATAGGATGCACGTTCTTGGTTTGACCGGTTCTGTTGGAATGGGAAAAAGCACCACGGCCGCCCTCTTCAAAGAGGCGGGAATTCCGGTTCACGATGCGGATGCTGTTGTCCACCGGCTTATGGGCCCGGCTGGTCAGGCTGTCGCGAAGGTTGAGGCTGCATTCCCGGGGACTGCCGGGCCGAACGGCATCGATCGCAAAAAACTGGGTCAAATCGTCTTTGGAGAGACGTCCAAATTGCGGCAATTAGAGGGGATTTTGCACCCCCTCGTCACTAAGGACCGGGAAAAGTTCCTGTTTCAGGCGGGAATCCGACGGGCCAAACTCGTTGTGTTTGATGTGCCGCTGTTGTTTGAAACGAGTGGCGAGGCTCTATGCGATGCAACGGTTTTGGTGACCGCCCCACATTTTGTTCAAACGGCGCGGTTCCTAGCTAGGCCCGGGATGACAAGCGCCAGATTGTCAGAGATACGCAAGAAACAGATGTCTGATGCAGCAAAACGCAGGCTGGCCCGTTACATTGTCCCGACAGGCCGCGGCAAACGACCGGTCCGTCTGTTTGTGAACAGCTTGATAAGAGATCTGAAGCCAGAGACTGACCTAAGAAGGACGTCCAGACTTCGTTTTGCAATCAGGCACCGCCGCCCTGTTATTCTGGCTTCTTTGACGAAGCATCTGTAGACTCGGTATTAGCAATCCGCAGTCAGTTAGGGCCCTTCCATGCGTGAAATTGTACTCGATACCGAAACAACCGGATTTGATCATCGGGGTCTTGATCGCATAGTGGAAATCGGTTGCGTTGAATTGATCAACCACATGCCGAGCGGCAGAACCTATCATCAATACATCAATCCGGAACGGGACATGCCTGATGGCGCGTATCAGGTACACGGGCTTTCAGAGGCGTTTTTGGCTGAATATCCGGTGTTTGCGGATATCGCCGATGCTTTTGCGGCGTTTATTGGCGACGCGACCCTGGTCATTCATAACGCTGAGTTCGATATGGGGTTCATCAATGCTGAATTTAAACGGCTGAAGCGACCCGCCCTGCCGATGGAGCGGGCCGTTGATACAGTCGCGATGGCACGCCGGCGTTATCCTGGCGCTCAGGCGAGTTTGGACGCGCTCTGCACACGGTTCGGAATTGATAATTCGTCCAGAACCAAACACGGTGCTCTGCTCGACGCGGAACTGCTGGCAGAAGTTTATCTGGAACTTCTGGGTGGGAAACAGATTGGCTTGGGACTTGCCGGCTCATCCAGTGCAGAAAATGATCTTGCCGGAGCCACGGGGACACCCACAATTGAGCGGGTGTTTCGTCCGGCCAGACCCCACCATTTCAGTGAGGCCGAACAGGCCGCTCATCTCAAGCTGCTCGAACGGATCGATAACCCGATCTGGGATCGATCCTGACCTCTGTTTCTGATTAATCGGGTCTTTCTGTCAGGCCTGTTCCGGTGCGCGACCGTCGGCCGGCGCCTCAGTAGATTTTGTTTCCGCCGCGCGGGCCGCAACCCGTTGGCGGTATAGCTGAACAAAATCGAATGGGGCGAGCAACAAGGGTGGGAATCCGCCGTTTTGAACCGCCGAAGAAACGATGGAACGGGCGTATGGGAAGAGTTGCCTCGCGACCTCGATCAACAGAAGCGGTTCAAGATCTTCCTGACGCACTGAACCCACTTGAACAATGCAGGCATAGATCAATTCACCCATGTAAATCGTATCTTCTTCCGCCGTCGCTTTGAATTCGATATGCAGGGCAACTTCAAACATCCGTTCCTGGAGATGAGAGGCCGTGACATCGATTTTCACGTTCACATCCGTCTTTTGGTCCGGCGTATAGGGCCTGGCCGGTGTCGACGGGTTTTCAAAGGAAAGATCCTTCAGGTATTGATGAACGATCATCAACGGGGGGCCGGCTTGTTCCTGACCCTGAGCCTGCCCGTCTGCCTGTTTCAATGCGTCGTCGCCTGTCGCCGCGTCGTTAGTATCGCTCATAATATTACCTTTTAATCTGTCGTGATGTTGGCGTTTCCAGCCGGATTGTTGTGCGTCGGGCTATCATGTTTGCGCGGGTTCAACAACCACACCCCCGCCCGGATGGTTACCATGGGGATCAAATCTCAGCATTCCGCAGTTTTGCATCTCATGGCCTGTTAATGCCCGGATAAAGCCCCAATGGCTAACAACAAGAATGTGATCAATTCTTTCGAGGGCCCGCACCCGATCTCTGAACAATCTGCTGCGTGCATCGACATGGTGTTCCGCCTCAATGAAATCGGGCCACCAGTTTTCGGGGAGGTGGTCAAAATCAATATCTGGCCAACGGTTTCGCAAAGTGCTGACAGGCGAGCCGAGATCGGATGTGTAGGCAGCATGCTCCCCGATCAGCGGATCTACGCGGATTGGCAGCTTCAGATTCCGCGCCAGGATTTCAGCGGTTTCGAGGGTACGGTAATAGGGGCTTGCAACAATTTCTGTAAGGCCCTGATCGACCAGTTGGTCACTGGCTGCTTCGGCCTGCTGGCGACCCAAATCCGTAATTTTGGGGTCGCGGATGCCTGGATCCGTTCTGGTTTTGGCAAACAGAACATTGAACTCTGATTGCGCGTGACGGATCAGGATCATATGGCTTCCCTCGTTAAGGTGTTTTTGTTGTCTCGGGTTCTTCGGACATCTTAGAGAGAGATTTTCTCACACCGTCAACCTGGGTCTCGCTGCCTTCAGATTGGGTTGCAGAGGCCCCTGCTGTGTTGCTGTTGGCAGCGCTAACATCTTCATATTCGCCATCAATTGTGGGGCCCCGACCGGGTCCCCCTGGCCCGTACCGATCGGAATAGGTGGCACCACCGGCACTGAACGTGCGGAACGTGCCGTGCTTTGCCAATCCAGTCACCAGACCGGCACCCAGTAGGTTTCGGGTCCAGGGAATTAAAAGGATAAAGCCGATTGCGTCGGTCATGAAACCTGGCGTGACAAGGAGGATACCTGCAAGCACCAGACAAACACCCGAAACCATAGCGGAAATGGGAAGCTCACCGCGCTCCATATTACCATTGAGTTCACGAATGACAGAAAGGCCTTGCGCGCGGACGAGTGCGGTCCCCACGATTGCTGTCAACAACACAACGCCAAGGGTTGACCAGACGCCAATTTCCCCACCGATCAGAACGAACAACCCGATCTCTATGGCTGGAATGCCAAACAAAATAAGGAATAATATCAGGCCGCCCATGGTTGTCGCTCATCTCTCGCTGTTTTGTCGTTTCGCACAATAAGAGTGGGCATGATGCAAATCCCCTTCAATGGTAAATATTCATGAAATCAGCCCCAAACAGTGATTTCATAGGCTTTTCCGGCCTCTGGCGGTGAAAACCGCAGATTAAATGCGGCCTCTTGCCACTATCAGAGGCCAGATCCCTTGAGTCTTTGAAAGAAATACTATCTATAACAATAAGAAGAGCGGCTTTGAGCCGCGTTTCCTCTCGTCTAAACTAAACGGTTCAGACTGACGGAGCGTAGAGTACAGTATGGTTTTCTAAACAGGACTGGTTTCAATGGGTGGATTTGGGTTTCTCGATATCCTGATTTTTGGCGGTGTTGCTCTGTTTCTGATTTTCAGATTGGGCAATGTGCTGGGCAAGCGCACCGGGCATCAGGAGCCGCCCCCGGCTGATCCGTTTGGCATCTCTCGTGATGCTGAAAAAGCGGATCAGGACGATGATACTGTTGTTCAGCTCCCGAGGGGGAACCGCGGTTCAGAAGATCAGATTCCAGGCCATGAAAGCGACCGGGCGGAAGGGCCCCTCGATGCCGGTCTTACCCAGATCACAGTTGCAGACCCGTCATTTGAATCCGGTGAGTTTTTGAACGGCGCCAAAATAGCCTTTGAAATGATCCTGGGTGCA
The DNA here is from genome assembly GCA_963691885.1 of Alphaproteobacteria bacterium. GTDB lineage: Bacteria > Pseudomonadota > Alphaproteobacteria > UBA8366 > Aestuariispiraceae. Next base: position 1,679,245 of record OY829843.1, on the reverse strand, counting down.
TATTCTCAAGGGGACGAAGATACCCTGCGGAATTTGCTGGATGACAGTGTGCTTGATCCCTTCTTGGCTGCGATTGCAGACCGTGCGGACAAGGGTCATCGATTGGAAGAAGTTCTGATCGGCATTGATGGTGCTGATATTCTTGAAGCGAAGATGGAAGGGACGACAGCCCTGGTTACTGTGAAGTTTGTGTCGCAGCAGGCTCATGCTTTGTACGACGCGGATGGCCAGGTAATCGATGGAGACCCGAACAAGATCACATCGGTGACCGATATCTGGGCTTTCAGCCGGGATACAAGATCCAGAGATCCGAACTGGCTTCTCGCGGCAACACGCAGTTCAAACTAGGCGACATTGCTTCGCATATGAAGCGTTATGGAGACCGCGATTTTGCCATATTTTCATGGTCCAAAGATGCGGTACTCCGATGATGCTTGTTGAAAAAATGCCGAAAATTCTCAAATGCCTGTCCGGTACTGTCGCTGGATTCGCTTGTCTTCTTCTTGTTGCCTGTGACAGCAAGGACGAGGGGGCTGCAGCCCCCGATGCGGCCCCGGAAACACCGGAAGTAACGGCTGAATCCCCACAGGAAACCGATACAAAACCGCTTGATGTGCCAGAGGTTCCGGCAGAGCCGACACTTGTCCTGGCTGAACTGGGGTTTTCTGATTTACCGGGATGGTCCGATGATCAGCTGGGTCAGATCTTGCCGGCGATCCAAAGGTCTTGTCAGCGTTTCCTTGCGCTGCCCGCTGGACGTGATGTCGGGACCGGTGCAATTGTTATGAAAGCCGGCGACTGGCACGGGGTCTGTGGCGTACTGGATGCATCAGGCTATAAGGCACGTGACCCTGAAATCCGGACCCTTTTTGAAACCGAACTGGTTCCGTTTCAGGCCAGTGATCGCGGTGAAACCAAGGGCCTCTTTACGGGTTATTTTGAGGCGGATTTAAGCGCCAGTGGGATACCGGATGAAGATTATCGCTATCCGATTTATCGCCGACCCGATGATCATGTGATTGCGGATCTGGGAGTCTTTAATCCAGATCTGAAAGGCAAGACCGTAATTGGCCGGGTCGAAGACGGCCGCTTTATCCCCTATCCCGAACGATCAACGCTGGAAACCGGCCATCTGGATGGCAAAGGGTTGGAGCTGTTCTGGGCGCGGGACCCTATCGATGTTTTCCTGCTTCAGGTTCAGGGTTCCGGTCGTGTCACGTTGCCAGACGGGCGGGTCGTCAGGATCGGGTTTGATGGCCATAACGGTCAGCCCTATCGCTCTATCGGACGTGCATTGATTGACCGGGGCGAACTGGAACTGCATCAGGCGTCCTGGGATGGCATTCGGGGCTGGATGCAGGAAAACCCGGATCAGGCGTCGAGTTTGCTCTATGAGAATCCCCGTTACGTGTTCTTTCGAATTCTCAAGGGCGACGGTCCGATCGGTGCAGAGGGTGTTGCTCTGACACCGGGTCGCAGTATTGCGGTTGACCGAAAATTCATTCCGATGGGGGTGCCTGTCTGGCTGGACACGGTTTGGCCACGGGACCCTGAAAAGCCGCTGCAGCGTCTTCTGATGGCTCAGGATACGGGCGGTGCGATCAAAGGGCCTGTTCGCGGCGATTTTTTTTGGGGCTTTGGGGCGGAAGCGCTGAAATATGCCGGCAGCATGAAAAGCCGTGGTGATTACTATCTGCTCTTGCCCAAAGCAGCGGCTGAACGCGTCAATCGCGACTTTTAAAACATTGCCAAGAATTCGCGTTGGTCGTATTCCTAAGTGGTAATACCAATTTGGGGATGGAAATGGCGCAAGAGGCACAATCAACGGGATCCGGCCTGAGGGTCGGGCTGTTTGTTACCTGTTTGGTGGATATGTTCCGGCCACAGGTCGGGTTTGCGGCGATCAAACTGCTCGAAGATGCGGGATGTGAGGTTTCCGTCCCGCTTGATCAGCCTTGTTGTGGCCAGCCCGCTTATAATTCCGGTGATCTGAAAGGATCGGCCGCTGTGGCCGAGGGGATAATCCGGGCCTTTGAGGGTTTTGACTATGTTGTCGCGCCGTCCGGGTCCTGTGCAGGTATGATCCATGAGCATTATCCGGTTCTGTTTGCGGACGATCCCGTGCTGGGGCCAAAAGCGATTGAACTGGCGGGCAAAACCCGCGAACTGATGTCCTTTCTTGTAGATGTATTGGGCGTTTCCTCTGTTGAGGCGTCCTATGATGGCGTCATAACCTATCATGATAGTTGCTCTGGCCTGCGGGAGCTGAAGGTAAAGGAACAACCAAGGCAGCTGTTGAACTCTGTCGACGGCCTGCATATTCGTGAATTGCCTGGTGCCGAGGTGTGTTGTGGCTTTGGCGGGACGTTCTGTGTGAAATATCCGGATATCTCCAACAAGATGGTCGGTGACAAGACCGAAGAGATTCTGGCGACCGGTGCCGACACGCTTCTGGCCGGTGATATGGGATGTTTGATGAATATGGCAGGAAAACTGCATCGCGAGGGGCATGGCATTCAGGTTCGCCATGTTGCAGAGGTTTTGGCTGATATGGGCGATGAACCGGCAATCGCCGAAGCGCCAGCGCAGACAGGAGGACATGACTGATGGATCCGACAAGCCGTGCCTTCAAGGAAAATGCCAAGGAAGCGCTGAAAAACGAAAATCTCCAATCTGCCCTGTCGCAGATGAAGGTCGGTTTTATTGAACGCCGAAAAGCGGCGGCTGCAGATATTCCGGAATTTGAAGCGCTGCGGGATCAGGCGCGCGACCTCAAAAATCACACATTGGCCAATCTCGACCATTATCTTGAGATTTATGAAAAGAACGCGACCGAGGCTGGTGCAATAGTCCATTGGGCGCGCGATGCCGCTGAAGCGCGCGAGATCATCCTGAAAATCTGCCAGGACGAAGACGCAAAGCTTGTCACCAAGGGCAAGAGCATGATTGCCGAGGAGATCGCGCTTAATGAAGCACTGGAAGGGGCAGGCATTCGGGCGCTGGAAACTGATCTTGGCGAGTATATCGTCCAGCTTCGGCAGGAACCGCCGAGCCATATTATCGCGCCGGCCGTGCATGTCCTGCGGGAAGAGGTGGAAGACGCTTTTCGTGAGGAACATCAGCATCTGGATCCTGATCGTCCTCTGACCGAACCTTCCAACCTGTTGAATGAGGCGCGCGAAGTCTTGCGGACCCAATATGGTCAGGCGCAGGTCGGCATTACCGGGGCGAATTTTCTGATCGCTGAATCCGGATCCAGTGTGATTGTGACCAATGAAGGGAATGGTGACCTCACCCAGACAATGGCGAAAACCCATGTCGTGGTCGCCTCGATCGAAAAAGTCATTCCGACCCTTGAAGATGCGTCCTCCATTTTGCGGGTGCTTGCCCGTTCGGCGACCGGTCAGGAATTCTCGGCCTATACAACTTTCTCTACAGGGCCGAAACGGTCTAATGACCCGGACGGTCCTGAAAAGTACCATGTGGTCATTTTGGACAATGGTCGATCCAAGCTTTTGGGATCAGAATTTCAGGATGCGTTGCGATGCATTCGCTGTGGTGCCTGTATGAACCATTGCCCCGTCTATCACGCAGTTGGTGGTCATTCTTATGGCTGGGTGTATCCAGGCCCGATCGGATCTGTCCTGACGCCCACATTTTTGGGTGTGGATGAGGCGGGCCATCTGCCCAATGCCTCAACCGCCTGTGGGCGATGTGAAGAGGTCTGCCCGATGCGGATCCCGCTGCCGAAAATGATGCGCCATTATAGGGTTCAGGAATTCGAGGCCGGTCTTGCCCCGCCAGCCGTGCGCGCGGGGCTGGATGTCTGGGGGTTCTTTGCCAAAAAACCCATGCTCTACCGCGCTGCCAGCCGTATCGGATCTTTTGTATTGCGCAGCATGGCAGGTGGTAAAGGAAGGCTTGCCTCCGCGCCGCTCGCGTCCGGTTGGACAACCTATCGTGATTTGCCCGCGCCGACCGGCTCGACCTTTCAGGATCAGTGGTCCGCCCGCAACGGGCGTCGCAAACCCAGCGCGAATAAACAGAGTGCGGGGATAGACGCATGAGCAGCCGGGCAATGATCCTGGGTCAGATCCGTTCTGGCCTGAACGCCGCTGGCGCGCCGGATCGCCAGGACGCGTCGGCCCTTGAAGCCCGTATCGCCAAAAAGGGCCGCGGTATCATTCCGGACCGAGTCAATCTGGATCAGGAAGGTCTGATTGATCTCTTCACCCGCCAGGCACAGAAGGTGAATGCAACGGTTGCGCGGGTCGCGGACGATACCGCTGTGCCTCAGGCGATCAGTGATTATCTCGCCAGCGAGAACCTTCCCGCCGCATTCAAGATGGCGCCCCATCCGGAATTACAGTCGATTTCCTGGGAACACACACCTTCTGTTACTGTTACAGAGGGTATCAGTGATGAGTCAGATGTAGTTGGCCTATCGCGCGGGGTCTGTGGTGTAGCCGAGACAGGAACGCTCTTCATGGGTTCCGGTGCTGAAAGCCCGATTACGCTGAATTTTCTGCCTGAAACTCATATCGTGCTGATTCGCTCGTCTGAAGTTAAGGGTGCGTATGAAGACGGGTGGGATATGGTGCGGAAGAGAGGCATGATGCCCCGTGCGGTCAACCTGATCACGGGCCCGTCGCGAACAGGCGATATTGAGCAAACGATTTATCTGGGTGCTCATGGGCCCAGACGCCTCCACATAATCATGGTTGACGATTCCTGACCCTGTTCTGCTATTTGTCGTCCTATGGCACGAAGAAAGTCAGATAAACACCCTGATAAGGAGGGCACGGCCCTTTGGCGGGCTGTTACTGACTCCATCAAACCGCTGGCATCGCGGGATGTTGCCATCCATCAAATTGATTCAGCGCTTAACCCGACGACAGACCCCGGATCGCTCTCGACTGGCAAGAAATCCAAGAAAAAATCAGGTCCACCAATGACCCGATCGGTACCCCCGTCTGCCCCCGCTGCGCCTGTATCCCGAAAACCGGAACCCCTTGAGATCGGCAAGGCCCCCGGTGTGGACAAGCGGACTGCCGAACGCCTGAAAAGAGGCAAACTGGCGATAGAGGCGCGCATCGATCTGCACGGACACACGCAGGACTCAGCCCATCACGTCCTGAACAGCTTCATTACCCATTCGCATTGGGCCGGGAAGCGCTGTGTTCTGGTTGTAACAGGCAAGGGCAAGGGTATTTTGCAGGCCTCGGTACCGCGCTGGCTGAACGACCCGGCCTTGAGGCCCTTTGTGCTCAGCGTCAACTACGCCCAACAGAAAGATGGTGGTACAGGCGCCCTATATGTCCTGCTTAAAAGAAACCGTCAGATCGGTTAGTATCCCGCATCCGCGTTGACCACGCCTTCAATACCTGCAATCGCGCCGCCCCCGTCGAGGTGACGGATGTTTTTTACAATCACCTGTGAGGCGGTTGAAATGCGTGTTTCCGCTGCAACATGGGGTGTGATTACCACATTGGGATGGGTCCAATACGGATGGTCTTCCGGCAAGGGTTCTGTCTTGAAAACATCAAGCGTCGCACCCGAGATGTGGCCGCTGTCGATTGCTTCGATCAGCGCGTCATCATCGATCAGGGTGCCGCGACCCGCATTCACGATTGCAGCCCCTTTCGGTAGCATGGCAAGGCTCTCACGATTGATGATATCCGCTGTTTCCGGCGTGTTCGGCAATAGCAGGACCAGAATATCCAACCCGCTCAGGAAAGCTTCCATCTCACCTGAACCGGCATAACAGGTAACGCCCGGAATATCTTTTTTGCTGCGTGCCCAGCCGGAGGTCTTGAAGCCAAGTCCAGCCAATTGTTTCGCGATATCCGCGCCAAGGACTCCAATGCCCATTACGCCCACCGCGCGTTCTTCGACCAGAGGGGGAACGGACTGGTTCCAGATTTTCACGGCCTGAAGCGCTTCAAAGACAGGCATCATCAAATGGTATCGATAGACATGCCCGGTCACATAATCCTTCATCCCTTGAGACAGCGAATGATCCACCATCCGGATCAAGGGGACCGACCAGGGCATTTCAGGGTCTTTGGTCACGTGATCGATCCCGGCCCAGAGGCTGTGCATCGCTTTCAGGTTGGGCAACTGCTTAAGGGCACCAACTTCCGGATGGCACACAACAGCATGGGTGATCTCCTCGGCATTTCCGATTTCAGGCCAGATCCGCAAATCAAGTTCCGGCGCGTGCGACCTGATGGCCTCTGCCCAGGCTTCGCAATGGTCCAGCGTGTTCAGCATGGCAACAGCCATCATTCCCTCCCGGTTCGGATTTTTCGTGCTTTTCGGTTAGAGGATAAAGCGACTTAGATCAGCGTTTTTGGCCAGACCCGCGACCTTTTCATCAACGTCACTTGCCGTGATTTCAATAGCCTCGCCACTGCGGTCTGACGCGGTGAAGCTGATCTCTTCCAGCAGCTTTTCCAGAACCGTGTGCAGACGCCTTGCCCCGATATTTTCAACCGTTGCGTTGATTTCGGCCGAAAGACTGGCCAGGCGATCAATCGCTTCTTCGGCAAAGCTCAGGGAAACATCCTCTGTCGACATCAGGGCCGTGTATTGTTTCAGCAGGCTGTTTTCAGGTTCGCGAAGGATGCGGGCAAATTCCGCCTCTGTCAGTGGATCCAGCGAAACGCGGATCGGCAGTCGGCCCTGCAACTCTGGCAGCAGATCAGCCGGTTTTGATTGGTGAAAGGCACCGCTTGTTACAAACAGAATATGGTCGGTTTTGACCGCGCCGTGTTTTGTGGCAACCGATGTGCCCTCTATCAGGGGCAGCAGGTCGCGCTGAACCCCTTCCCGGCTGACATCACCCCCCTGGCGCTCGGATCGTACGGTGATCTTGTCGATCTCGTCGATAAAGACGATGCCGTTCTGTTCGACATTTTCCAGCGCGGTCTGGGTGATCTTTTCATTATCTACGAGCTTGTCGGCCTCTTCATCCAGCAGGACGTCGTAACTTTCAACAACCGTCATTTTGCGGGTTTTTGTGCGTCCACCAAGGGCTTTGCCCAGCATGTCGTTCAAATTGATCATGCCCATCTGGCCGCCAGGCATGCCGGGAATATCCATGGTTGGCATGCCAAAGCCGCCGGTATCCTGAACCTGTAATTCAATTTCCCTGTCGTCGAGCTGACCTTCCCGCAGTTTTTTGCGAAAACTCTGACGGGTTGCATCACTGGCGTTCTCACCAACAAGCGCGTCTAGAACACGTTCTTCGGCCGCCAGTTCGGCCCGGGACCGCACTTCACGACGTTGGGTTTCTGTCGCCATCTGAATGGCAACCTCAACAAGGTCTCTTATGATCTGCTCTACGTCGCGGCCAACATAGCCCACTTCAGTGAATTTTGTTGCTTCGACCTTGATAAACGGGGCCTGGGCCAATTTTGCCAGGCGCCGCGCAATTTCGGTCTTACCGCAGCCTGTTGGACCGATCATCAAGATGTTCTTTGGCAGAACCTCTTCCCGCATATCGCCGGTCAGCTGCTGGCGACGCCAGCGGTTTCGCAGGGCGACAGCGACGGCACGTTTGGCCTCGTTCTGACCGACAATAAATCTGTCCAGTTCCGAGACGATTTCTCTTGGGCTGAAATCGGTCATTTGCTGATACGCTCCAGGGTGATATTTCCATTCGTATAGACGCAGATCCCAGCCGCAATTTCCATCGATCGGCGACAGATTGCCTCGGCATCCATATCATCGCGGTCATAAAGGGCCCGCGCCGCAGAGAGTGCATAGGCACCGCCGGATCCAATACCGATGATACCGTCTTCGGGTTCGATCACATCGCCGGTGCCAGACAGGATCAGGGAAACATCGGCATCGGCAACCGCCATCATCGCCTCCAGCCGCCGCAGATAGCGGTCAGTCCGCCAGTCCTTGGCCAGCTCGACACAGGCGCGGGTCAGCTGATCGGGATATTGTTCCAGCTTTCCCTCCAGGCGTTCCAGCAGGGTGAAGGCATCTGCCGTTGCACCGGCAAAGCCAACCATGACCTTGCCATTGTTCAGTGTCCTGACCTTGCGGGCATTGGATTTGAAGACGGTTTGACCCAGGCTGACCTGACCGTCGCCCACGATGACAACAGTGTTGTCTTTGCGGACCGACAGGATGGTGGTGCCATGCATCTGGGAAGCGTCGGTATTCGACGAAGAATATGTATTGCTCATGCCGATGGATATGAGGCGGAAGGGCCTTTGCGTCAATGCCAGACTGATAGGCTTTGAAGAATTCGCACGCAATGATTGGCGAATCCGTTGTCACCTGCTATCACCCGACCCGTATTCTGTTAAGGAGTTCAGCAAATGCGCGTTGCCACGATCGAACGCAACACCAAAGAGACCCAGATTTCTGCCTCCATCGACCTTGATGGCCAGGGGAAATATGACGTCGCAACCGGGATCGGCTTTCTTGACCATATGCTCGAGCAGCTGTCCCGCCATAGCCTGATGGACCTGACCGTCCGGGCTAAAGGTGATCTGCATATCGATTTTCATCACACAACCGAGGATTCCGGTTATGTGACGGGTGAGGCATTGAGTACGGCGCTGGGCGATCGTCGCGGCATTAACCGCTATGGCCACGCCTATATTCCGATGGATGAAACCCTAAGCCGGGTTTCCCTCGATCTCTCCAATCGACCCCATCTGGTCTGGAAGGTGAATTTCACCCGCGACAAGCTGGGTGACTTTGATACTGAGCTGTTCCGGGAATGGTTCGCCGCCTTTGCGCAATCGGCTGGAATGACGCTGCATGTCGAAAACCTCTATGGGGAAAACAATCACCATATCATCGAGTCCTGCTTCAAAGGGCTGGCAAGGGCGATCAAGGTTGCGATTGCGATTGACCCGCGTCAGGCCGAACAGGTTCCGTCCACGAAAGGTGTTCTTGGCGGATCCATGTAAGGATGGGGCGAATTGATCGCCCGCATCGATAACCCATAGTGAGGGTGGTTTTATGGGTGGTTCAGTTGCAATCATTGATTATGGTTCAGGCAATCTGCGTTCCGCTGCGAAGGCGTTTGAACGGCAGGGCGCGGAGCATGTCTGGGTAACCAGCGATCCGGGTCAGGTGCGCCAGGCAGACCATATTGTTCTGCCGGGCGTTGGTGCGTTCGGGGATTGCCGCAATGGATTGTTTGCGGTGCCGGGCATGGTTGATTGTCTGATCGAGCAGGTCTTGAACAGGAAGAAACCGTTTCTGGGCATTTGTGTCGGCATGCAGTTGATGGCCACACTGGGTGAAGAGCACGGCGTATTTGACGGGTTGGATTGGGTGTCTGGACGCGTACAGGCAATTGAACCAAATTCTGCGGATCTCAAGATCCCGCATATGGGATGGAACCAGTTGCAGATTGACCGTACGCATCCGGTTCTGGATGGGATACCGACAGGCGCGTACGCGTATTTTGTCCATTCCTATCACTTGGTGACGGACAATTCGGACGTGTTATTGGCCCATGTTGATTATGGGTCAAAATTGACAGCAATCGTAGGCCTCGAAAACATGGTCGGAACGCAGTTTCATCCAGAGAAGAGCCAGTCGACGGGCCTTCGCCTGATCAGCAATTTTCTGGCCTGGAAAGGGTGAGGCAGATGGATCTCTATCCAGCAATCGACCTGAAAGAAGGTCAATGTGTTCGCCTGTTCAAAGGCGACATGGATCAGGCGACAGTCTTTAACGACAGTCCAGGCAGTCAGGCAGCGTCGTTCGTGACGGCTGGCGCTGGCTGGATCCATGCGGTGGATCTGGATGGTGCCTTTGCCGGAAGTTCGGTCAATGGGGCGGCCGTTGATGACATTCTTGCCTCAGTTGGATCCGTGCCGGTTCAGCTGGGTGGCGGTATCAGGTCTGTTGAGGCGGCTGGCGCCTGGTTGGAACGCGGTGTGTCGCGGGTGATCCTTGGAACGGTTGCAGTGCGTGACCCGTCGGTTGTCATTGAGGCGTGCAAAGAATTTCCGGGCAAGGTTGCGGTTGGTATTGATGCCCGTGACGGAAAGGTCGCTGTTGAGGGTTGGGCAGACACATCGGACCTAGAGGTCACGGATCTGGCCAAACGCTTTGAAGATGTTGGTGTGGCCGCAATTATCTATACGGACATCAATCGCGACGGTGCCATGACAGGTGTCAATCTTGAGAGTACGGCAGCGCTGGCCCGGGCGGTAAATATCCCGATAATCGCAAGTGGTGGCGTTGCGTCTCTGGATGATATTCGCGCCCTGAAAGCCGATGGGGTAATTAGTGGCGTCATTTCCGGTCGTGCCCTGTATGAAGGGGCAATTGATCTGGGCGAGGCGATCTCTGTCTGTCGGGGAGAGGGCTGATGCTGGGCGTACGGGTTATCCCCTGTCTCGATGTTAAAGACGGACGGGTCGTAAAAGGCGTTAATTTTGTCGGCCTTCGCGATGCCGGTGATCCGGTCGAACAGGCCCGCCTCTATGATCAGGCAGGTGCTGATGAGCTGACATTCCTGGATATCACGGCCTCGCACGAAAACCGCGATACGATTTATGATGTCGTACGGCGCACAGCGAAAGAGGTCTTTATGCCCCTGACCGTTGGGGGTGGCGTTCGGACGGTTGAAGATATCCGCAAGCTTCTTCTGGCAGGCGCTGACAAGGTTTCGATCAACACAGCCGCGGTGACTCGCCCGGAATTCGTGCGAGAAGCCGCTGAACGGTTTGGCAGCCAATGCATTGTGGTGGCTGTTGACGCTAAATCCACGGGACCGGACAGCTGGGGCATATTTACCCATGGCGGTCGCAAGGAAACCGGCCTGGACGCGGTGGAGTGGGCCCGATACATGCAGGAGTTGGGCGCTGGTGAAATCCTCCTGACCTCCATGGACCGCGACGGCACAAAGGAAGGTTTCAATCTACCGCTGACGCGGGCAGTATCTGACGCTCTGCGCATTCCTGTCATCGCAAGTGGTGGGGTTGGTACTCTGGATCATCTGGTCGAGGGCGTGACCGAGGGGCACGCATCTGCCGTTCTCGCGGCATCGATCTTCCACTTCGGAACTTATTCCATCGAGGAGGCCAAGGATCATATGGCCGCTGCCGGAATACCGGTGCGTCCCGCCTCTGCCGCGACAGCGATCAGTTTTTAGAGGGCGGCAACGCTATGGCAACGGACTTGAACGCCGAAATTCTGGACCGGCTTTTTCAGACCATTCAGCAAAGGCAAGGCGCGGACCCGGACTCATCCTACACTGCCAAACTGCTGTCGGGCGGGCCCGAACGTATCTCCAAAAAGCTGGGTGAAGAGGCAGTGGAGACTGTTATTGCAGCTGTTTCAAAAGATCCTGATGCGGTTGCAGGTGAATCAGCAGATTTGTTGTATCACCTGCTCGTGCTGTGGTCGGCATCTGGTGTCACGCCAGAAGAGGTATGGGCCAAGCTTGCTGCCCGGGAGAAAATGTCGGGGATAGACGAAAAAGCTGCGCGGGTTCAGGATGGAAAGAACGCGGCGGACTGATTTAATCAGCCTGACTGATTGAAGGAGCGGCAAATGGCCTATGACGACCAGAACATCTTTGCGAAAATTCTGCGCGGTGAAATACCCTGCAGCAAGGTTGCTGAGAGTGAGCATTCCCTTGCCTTTAATGACATACAGCCACAACGGCCTGTTCATGTTCTGGTGATACCGAAGGGCCCCTATCTCTCTTCTGAAGAGTTTATGATCAATGCCAGCGATGCCGAGATCGCTGATTTCTTCCGCCTGGTTGCTAAAGTTACTCAAGAAAAAGGCGTGACCGAGAGCGGCTATCGCCTCATCGCGAATACCGGCATGGACGGGCATCAGGACGTCCCTCATTTCCATATGCATGTTTTGGGTGGTGCATCTGCCGGCCCGATGCTGAAACGTCAGGAGTAAGGCAACAACCATGGGCGATCCCGGCACACTCTCCTTGATTGAGGCTTTGCCAAAGGCAGAGCTTCACATGCATGTGGAGGGCAGCCTGGAACCGGAACATATGGCTGAACTGGCGCGGCGAAATGGTGTGTCTCTGGCTTTTGGATCGGTTGAGGAAATACGTGCGGCCTATAATTTCGGTAATCTTCAGGATTTTCTGGATCTTTACTATCAGGGTATGTCGGTCTTGTTGACGGCCCGGGACTTTGAAGATCTGGCCATGGCCTATTTCAAACGCTGTGCGGATCAGAATGTCGTCTATACAGAGATATTTTTTGATCCACAGGGACATACGGACCGTGGTCTGAGCCTTGAGCCCGTGATGGCGGGATTGACGGGCGCTATTGCCCGCGCACGAGCGGAGTTGGATGTCGAGGTTGGGTTAATCCCCAATTTCCTGCGTCACCTGGACGAAGATAGCGCTTTGCGGACCTATGACGAGATGGTTCGCTACAGCGATCAGATTCTCGGTTTCGGTCTGGATTCTTCGGAACTCGGGCATCCACCGTCAAAATTTGCCCGTGTCTTTGCCCGGGCGAAGGCGGATGGTTTCAAACTTGTTGCCCATGCGGGTGAAGAAGGCCCGCCTGAATATGTCTGGGACTCGCTGGATGTTCTGGGCGTCGACCGGATTGATCACGGGAACCGCTCGCTCGAAGACCCCGCTTTGGTAAAGCGACTTGTGGCCGATGATATGGCACTGACGGTTTGTCCACTGTCAAACCTGCGCCTTTGCGGTGTTGACGCGATGGAAAACCATCCCCTCCGGGCCATGCTGGATGCGGGTTTGACGGTCACTCTGAATTCCGATGATCCGGCCTATTTCGGCGGCTATCTAATGGAAAACTTTACGGCGATTGATCAGGCGCTTGAGGTTAGCCGTGATGAAATGGTGGCGATTGCGCGCAATGGCTTTGCCGCTTCCTTCCTCTCAGACAAGGCCAAGGCAGAGCGTCTGGCCGCGTTTGACGCCACCCTCTGACACCCTGTTATTCCGCCGGTTGCGTGTTTAATCCCTTGGTTCCGACAACCACTTCGTTTCCGACATGGGGATGGCGGGGCACGTTTATCGCCAGGATGAGAGAGACAGCGGCCATGCCCGATCCGATGAAGAACACCAAGCCCGGGTCTTGCAGCCAGATGAAGCCGAAGACGGCGGGGATTCCAACTGCGGCGATGTGATTGATTGTAAAGCTCACGCCCGCGGTTGATGCGATATCCGCCGGGTCTGCGATCTTCTGGAAATAGGTTTTGATCGCGATCGAGAAAGCAAAGAACAGATGGTCGAGAATGTATAAGGCGGCAGCCCAGCCCGCGCTGTCGACAATGCCATAGCCGGCGAAAACCAGGATCAGGCCGATATATTCGATGATCAGCGCCTGACGCTCACCCAGTTTGGCGATTAGGCGACCGATTTTCGGCGCAATGTAGATGTTGGCGATCATGTTGACGAGATAGAGCAACGTGATTGCGGTCGCGTCATATCCAAATTTTTCAACCATCATGAAACCGGCAAACACCATGAAGATCTGGCGGCGTGCCCCGCCCATAAAGGTCAGCGCGTAATACAGCCAATAGCGTTTCCGCAGGATCAGTTTCTTGGTCTGGATATGGGGGGAGACAAAATCCGGATAGGCGAAGCGACAGAATATGGCGACCCCGATCGTGAACAGTCCTGCGATCAGATAGATCGGCTCAAATCCCAGTGAGATTGTTGTAATGCCGGTGGTGATGCCGAAAAGGCCGGCCATCCGATCAATAACATCCTGTTTAAAGGTGAAGATGATTAACAGGAAGATCGCCAGCATCCCGATGGAGGCCGCCGTTATCTGGCGTGCAAACACGATCGGGGCCCGTTCTTTTGACGTCCATTGCAGCGTCAAAGACTGGTTCATCGTCTCGTAATAGTGATAGCCGACGGACATCAAAAACGTGGTGGCGTAAAGGGCGTATTCAGTCGGGAAATACCCTGTGATCATTGTGCCAAGACCCAGCATGGCGAGCGACAGAAGTGCCAGGTTCTGCTCCCTGATGAAGGGCAGCAAAAAGATGACCGCGAAGGACAGAAACCCGGGGATTTCGCGGATGGATTGAAGGAAACCGATCTCCCGGCCTGTGAAATTGGCTCGCTCAACGACAAAATTGTTCAGAAGTGCAAACCAGCCATGCATGCTGACCGCCATCGCAACCGCCATCAGAATCAACATGCCTTCGGGCCCGCGCAGGATACTGGGAAGCCAAGAGTTTTTCGGTGTCTCTTCGATGGATTCTGAGCGTCTCATTACAGGGTTCCAAAATACGGGTTTCAAGATTGTGGCACTCTAACCCTCGCCGAGCAGGCAAACTCTCTATAGAATGACAAACTATGTTGCAAAAGGGCCAAATTGAGAGCGATAGATCTTTGATCATTGATCGCCCCATACCGGACCGGCTTGATCGGCCCGCGATGGTCCGGGCTTTTGACATGGACCCAGGGTCACTGTTCGCCCCGCATTCCCATGACTGGGGGCAGTTGGCCTATGCGTCAGCCGGTGTTCTTGTCGTGTCGACCCGGTCCGGTACCTGGACAGTGCCGCCAGCGCGCGCCGTCTGGATTCCGCCGGGGATAGAGCATGCGATCAATTGTCTGCAAGGGGGTGCGGCCTTTCGCAGTGTCTATGTCCGGGCTGAACAGGCGATTACTTTAGGCGCTGAATGTCGGGTCCTGAAAGTCACCAACCTGTTACGGGAGTTGATCCTTTCCGCCGTCGATTGTCCGATAGACTATGATAAAAACGGGGCGGATGGACGGTTGATGCAGGTAATGCTCGACCAGATTCATAACCTTGGGGAAGAAGCGCCTTTGCATCTGCCAATGCCAGAAGATCGCCGCCTGAACCAATTGGCGCGATTGTTGATCGAAGATCCCGGAAATGTCGAAACACTGCCCGCGCTTGCCCGAAAAGTGGGTGCGAGCAAGCGGACGATTGCCCGCCATTTTGTTGATGAAACCGGCCTTACATTCGGGGAATGGCGCCGCCGATTGAGATTGGTGACGGCGGTGGAACGTCTGTCTGCTGGTCGGCCTGTGACTGAGGTCGCACTCGATCTCGGTTATGAGAGCCCGTCCTCATTTTCGGCAATGTTCCGGAAAGCCCTGGGGCAAACACCGCGCGATTATATGCCGGGATGATGACCTATCGGGTTAGGAGAGTGTTGCAAACCTGTTGTAAAAACATGGATATCGAATAAACAGAATAAGCGGAAGGAACCTCGAACAATCTCATGAAAATTCGTTTGCACGTCACAACACTTCTTGTCCTCGCTTTTGGGGGGTTGGTGCTTGTTTCTGCAGGCTCGATGTTTTTTCTGGTTCTGACCAATGCGGTTAGCGGAACCCAGGATGCACTGGCAGCGCGGATCGAGGCGTTGATACAGGAAGCGCGGGAAGCGTCGCGGTCCAATTACGAGCCGCTGGAAAATATTGGCCGATGGCTGGTCGGTGAGATTTCGGCAGGCCGTCTGGACCCGCGCGACCGGGAACGTTTCACCGCGATGGTAGAGGGCGCGCTTGCCACGATGCCCCAGGCCGATGCGGTAACCTATCAGATGCTGAACGGGAACGGGTATTACTTCAAGAATGATGACGATACGCTGGAAACGGTTTTCTGGCCGCCGCAGTGGCGGGTGAGCCGACGCGGCGTCAGCGCCGAAGGGCGTTGGGTCTTGCGCCCCAGTGCCCTTGACGGACAGCGGCGCGGGACCTTTATCACAACAGCGCGTGACGAGAATGGTGACCAGATTGGATCGGTAGGGGTACGGGCCAATGTCCGCCCTCTGTCTGAAGTTCTTTCCCAGGATGCCGAGTTCCGGGGTCAAGAGCTCGTCCGGTTCCTGTTGTTGAACAACAATGTGGTCATCGCCCACCCGAAATTGGCGAAAGGTCGCGAAAATGAGCGGCCTACGCTGGAAGAACTGGGAGACCCCTATCTGCAACAGATGGCGACGGGGGACCGCTTTACGCCTGATCTGATCGCGCCGATCGAGGGCGTTGAGGTGTTTATTCTGCGCACCGAAGATGGCAATGACCGTGTCTTTGCCCTGTCTACAGACCAGGACAGGGTGACCGGTGGCGAAATCACCATCGGGGTCCATTTTGATGAGGCCCTGGGAAACCCGGAAACCAATAGGTTGATAACGGTGGCCTGGGTCGGGCTTGGGTTGGTGATTGGATCCATTGGATTGGCCATCCTGATCGGACGTCGGGCGGCCCAGCCGATCTTGAGGTTTGCCGCTGCCGCGGATGCCGTGTCTGCTGATGATCTGGATCACGTGCCACGGCTGACAATCGGACCGGCAATCGAACTGAATCATGCGGCAAGAGCGTTCAACCAGATGGTGATCGGTCTGCAGGACCGCGAAAAAATCCGGAACCTTTTTGGTAAATATGTGCCTGAAAACGTGGCCCAATTGCTGTTGACCGATGAAACCGCGGGCCGCCCGAAAAAAGCCCATGGAACCGTTTTGTTTCTGGATCTGGCCGGTTTTACCTCCATGTCGGAACAGATGGATCCGGAACAGCTTGTCGGGACAATGAATGCATTCTTCGCCGAGGCTGTGAAGTGTATTGAGGCCCAGAAGGGTGTTGTCACACAGTTCCAGGGTGACGCTGTTCTCGCGGTTTTCAATGATCCGATCGCGGACCCCGACCATGCGGTGCATGCGGTCACAGCGGCCATTCGTATTTTCAATGCGGTCGATACCGAAACGTTCAACGGCCAAAATCTGAAATGCCGGATCGGGATTAATACAGGCGCTTTCGTCGCGGGTGCGGTCGGGGCCACCCAGCGGCTCAGCTATACAGTGCATGGTGATGCAGTGAATCTGGCTGCGCGACTGGAACAGATGAACAAGGAAATGGGGACGCGTCTTCTGGTATCAGAGGATACTGTCGCGGAAATTGACGGGTTCGACTTTGACGAAGTTGCCCTGATGCATGTTCGAGGCCGTCTGGCAGCGGTTCAGACATATACTTTGCGTGAATTGCCCAAGGTTTGAACCGGTTAATTGCGGGTCACGGTCTTGTGAGCCGGGCAGTGCGTCGCTACATCTCTGTTTCAATACGCCATCAGAAACAGGACCGACCCTATGGGCTCAATCTTAAAATCAGTTTCCCTTGCAATTGGACAGATTGATGATCCGGCATTTCGCCGTGTAATGCTGTTGGGAGTTGCCGGGGCGATTGTTGTATTTGTCCTGCTCTGGATCTTCAGCTCCTGGATGATCGGGTTTGTTCCCTGGTCCGATCTGCCCCTCATCGGTTGGATTTTTGAATGGATGGGCGGTGTCCTGGACTGGATGGGTGAAATTTTGGGCATCCTGGGTGACCTCGCCTTTGGCGCTGTCATGCTGACCGTGATCTTCCTGTTGTTTCCGGCGGTAACGACGACGATCGTCAGTTTCTTCCTGGATGAAATTGTTGGCGCCGTTGAGGCCAAGCATTATCCGGGTCGCCCGGCCCCCCGGCATCAGCCGGTCGCAGAAGTTGTCGGCCAATCGTTGAAGTTTCTGGCGATTGTGATTGGTGCCAACCTGCTTGCGCTGCCGATCTATGCGATCCTATTTTTCATCCCGCCCCTGAACCTTGTCTTCTACTATGCTTTGAACGGGTATCTGGTAGGTCGGGAATTCTATGAAATGGTCTCGATCCGCCGGCTGGCACCGGAAACAGCGATTGTTCTGCGCAAGCGCTATGGGTTCAGACTGGCCCTGGCCGGCGCGTTGATTGTTTTCTGCATGACGGTTCCGATTTTGAACCTGTTCATTCCCTTATTGGCGACAGCGATGATGGTCCATATCTTTGAATCCATGCGGGAAAAACAGAACCTGCCAATCGCGGTTAATGAGTGATGTCGCTGAGCCTTCGCTTTATGAACGGGATCAACAGGAAGCGGCCTCTCGTCACCGTTTTTGCTTTCCTTGGCCTTTCAGCCTGCACAGTCTCCGGACCTGAAATCACCTCCACAAACAAGGAGAATGTGGTTTCGGCAACGGCCCCAGCAGCCCCTGTACGACCCAGTTCATCAAGCCCCGCCCAAACGTCATCAAGCAGTGATGCTCCATCTGCGGAAGACAAACGTCGTCAGCAAGAGCTGGCCGCCGTGACCGGTGACCCTGATCAGTTCCTGGATATGGAACCCAAGAGCCTGGCTGCTGCCCTCGGTGCGCCCCGCCAGATCAGGCGCGATGGAACAGCAGAGGTTTGGCAATTCCTGGGCAAGGGCTGCACCATCGACATATTTCTGTATCCGGGTGAGGCCGGTGGATCGCCCAGGGTCAAGTTTGTTGATTTGCGCGGCGACGGGTTAACAACGGCAGGGCGACAAGACTGCCTTGCGGCCCTTCGGCGGGAACAAATTGTTCGAAGCTCTTAAATGGCTTTCTCAGGGTTTTGGCCATAACACCATCTGTGTGCAGCGAAAAACCGCGATGGTTTTGTCCTTTGCAGGGTCGAAAACCTTGGCGTCCCAAACCTGGGTTGATCGCCCGATATGAACGGGTGTTGCGATACAGCGCAACTCCCCCTCCAGCAGGGTTCCCATATGGTTGCTCTTCAGCTCCACCGTGGTGAAGCCACTTGCCCCCTCTGGCAGCCGGGATCGTGCCGCGAACCCGCATGTGGTGTCGGCCAGGGCAATCACGCTGGCTGCATGCAGGAACCCGTTTGGCGCATAGTGGACGGGCTGCACCATCATTCTGCTTTCGTAACGGTCTTGTTCTGCAGCAACCATTTCCAGTCCCAATAGACCTGGCAGGCAATTCTTTGCCTTCTCATTGAATTCTGCAACAGGGTCATCCGTTTGATAATGCATGATTTTTTTCCTTGGAAACGCTCTGGATCGGATGTTTTTTCAAGCGATTGTTTTTGCCTTGAAGCGGCACAGATCGGCCACAATGCAGTCGGGACAGTCCGGCTTGCGGGCTTTGCAGACGTAACGGCCATGCAGGATCAGCCAGTGATGCGCGTGCAGTAAATAGTGTTTCGGTATTTTCTTTTCCAGCTTCTTCTCAACTGCAAGTGGGGTTTTCCCGCTGGCAAGCCCCGTCCTGTTTCCAACCCGAAACAAATGGGTATCAACAGCGATTGTAGGCTGGCCAAAGGCGATGTTCAGAACAACATTGGCGGTCTTGCGCCCGACACCGGGCAGTTTTTCCAATGCATCTCTGGTTTCCGGCACCTGACTGTCATACTCATCGATCAGAATACGGGCCATGGCGATGACGTTTTTGGCTTTTGAATTATACAGTCCAATCGTCTTGATATGGTCCTTCAGCCCCGCCTCACCCAACTCCCACATCGCTTGCGGTGTTGTCACTGTTTTGAACAGTGCCTCTGTGGCCTTGTTGACCGAAACATCTGTCGCCTGTGCGGATAACGTAACGGCGACCAGCAGGGTGTAGGGATTTACATAGTTCAGCTCGCCCTTCGGCTCCGGCATGGCTTCTTCCATGCGCTGGAAAAAAGCCTCGATATCCACCTTGGTCATTTGCGCCATGCTTGATTTACCCTGCGGCTCGTTGCCACGCTTCTTGTGTGATGTCCCTGTTGCACCGGTTCGGGTTTGGTATAGCATAAAGGCTCTGATGAAAACCAAGATCCAGGGCATACTGGGATGACGGTCGACCAAATCAGCGGTGATGCAAACGGGCGTGAAAAAACGACTCCGCCGCGCATCTATATGGATGCGACACTAAAGCCGCATCGTTCTTTAAGCCCGGCCGGCTTTACCCTGGTCATGGCGGCTGTTGCGATAGGCGGCTTTTCAATTGGTCTCGCCTTTTTTGTCGCGGGTGCCTGGCCGGTTGCCGGTTTCTGCGGGTTGGAAATAGCCCTGCTCTATTTCGCCTTCAAAATGAATTACAGGTCCGGTAAAGTTCAGGAACATATCCAGCTTTCCGATGACGGGCTCCATATCACCAAAGTGAAGCCCAATGGCAAAGTGTCCCGGGTCAGGCTGGAACCGAGTTGGCTGAATGTCATGATGGATGATCCGCCCAGCCATGAAAGCCAGCTTGTTGTTGCAACAAGGGGCAAGGGTATGATCCTGGGTGCGTTTTTGACGCCTGGTGAGCGGTTGGAGGTTGCCGACGCCCTGCGTCAAGCCCTGCGCGATTACCGCGCGCCTGAGCATCTGAAAGCATGAATTCGACTTGAAGTAGAAGAATGCGAATGTAATCTCCATTAAGTTAAAAGGTGGAGAATATTTTGTATCTTATGTACGTCGATGAAAGTGGTGATCCCGGTTTATCAGGATCGCCAACACGATATTTTGTGCTAACTGGCCTAGTTATTCACGAAAGTCATTGGTTTGATCTCTTGCATCATTTGTCAGATTTCCGAAGGCGCATGCGGAGCCATTTTGGACTACTGATGCGAGAAGAGATTCATGCAGGTGCGATGCTTACGCGACCTGGGTCTTTAAGACGAATTTCTCGAAATGATCGCCTGACTATTATTCGTCATTTGCTCAACGAATTAGTTCAATTTGGTCTGTTGGATGTAATTTCGGTGTGCATTGATAAATCGAACAAGAACGAAGGTTATCAGGTCTTAGAATTTGCCTGGCGAACATTACTACAACGATTTGAAAATACCTTGTCGTACGGAAATTTTCGCGGAGCGGCTTCTGACAGTGACTTCGGTCTCGTGTTCTGTGATCAAACCGACGAGATTGTCTTGGGATCAATTTTAAGAAAAATGAGGCGTTACAACCTTGTCCCAAATATAAGTGGTTCTGGATTCCGAATGATGCCTCTTCAAAGGATTGTTGAAGACCCGAACATACGTGACTCCCGGCATTCATACTTTATTCAGGCAGTGGATGCTGTGTGTTGGGCGATATATCAGTCCTATAGTCCCTCTTCGTATACTAGAGTTGTTTTCATTTAATCGTACGCATAGTTAGCGCCTGCGAAGAAGTTCCAGCACTCCGTTTCGGTGAAGAGATCGCATATTGACCCTGTTGCGTTTGTAAGGTCATCGAATGTTCTGGCCTCGGCCTTTCTGAGATGGGCTTTTAATTTTGAGAAGGCTTGTTCGATTGGGTTCAGGTCTGGCGAATAGGGTGGCAGGAACAGGAACCATGCACCGATGTCGTGCAAGGTTTCAGCGGCACGGTCACTTTTATGGGCGGCGAGATTATCGAGGATAACGACATCGCCTCGGCTCAGCGTTGGGGCGAGCTGTGTCTCGACATAGGTCTCAAAGGCGACCTTGGTCATGGGGGCGTTGAGGATCCATGGTGCGGTGAGGCCGCCGCAGCGCAATCCCGCGATAAAGGTTTGCGTGCGCCAATGACCGAACGGCGTATGCATGACAAGGCGTTGGCCTTTGGGCGCGCGGCCTCTAAGCCGGGTCATCTTGGTTGTGGTCGCCGTTTCATCAATAAAAACAAGCCGATGTGGGTCGAGCCGCATGAGAGGTTGTCGCCGGATGATCCAGTGATGACGCGCGCGGCGCACATCAGCGCGCTCTTGTTCCCGTGCCCGCAGCGTTTTTTTTATAGCGGTATCCCGCCTTAATCAGAAACCGGCATAGCGTCGCCTTGCTGGTCTTAACCCCCAGCGTCGCACTCAATTCGTCCGCCAATTCCCTGAGCGTGATATCGGGCTGTGCATCGACAAGGTCAATGACAAACGCTCTATAGGGTTCGAGCGTCCCGGTGCCGACAGGACGACGACGACCAGGGCCGCACAATCCGCGACCTTGACGGAACCGCTGCATCAACTTGATCGCAAAGCTTGGGCTGACACCGTAAAGGCGTGCCGCTGATCGGCACGAGTGACCGGCAATAACGTAAGAAAAAATACGCTCCCGCAAATCCATCGAAATGACTGATGACATAATCCCGGTCTCCAAAATAAAAACAGGGAATCATGCTTCGTAGAAATCTCAAAACCGATTCCGACTAAACGGAACCCGCTCTAGAAAAAAGGGTGCAAAAAATTATTGTCAGCGTATGTCACCGATTTTTTTCGACACACATCACGTCAGCATCACTTAGGAATAGTGGAATCATAAAAAGGAGAGGCGCATAGGCCTCTCCCGGAGAAATCCTAGTAGACAGTTAAGCTGCCGTTCAGATTTCACGACAACAGTACCTTAGTTTCGGGCAAAATTCAACTTTTAGTTCATATAAGATTTTTGTTCCGAATGAATGTGTCATTGCCGTCAAACACGGGTTATCCGTGTTGTTCGGCGGGTGGGACCGTCGGGGCCACATCGTCTTTCAGGCCCAGGACATCATTCATGTCATAAATCGCCGGCTGCCGGCCAATCACCCAGGCCCCGGCGCGCACCGCACCGGCGGCAAAGATCCGTCTTGCGGTTGCCTTATGGCTGAGGATGATGCGTTCACCCGGCGCGGCAAAGACGACGTCGTGTTCGCCAACAACGTCACCGCCACGCAGGGTGGCGTAGCCGATCGTGCCCTTTTCGCGGGCACCGGTGATCCCGTCGCGCACGGCGCGCTTCATCGAGTCATGATCGACATCCCGACCTTTCGCCGCTGCCTTCCCAAGGGCGAGTGCGGTTCCTGAGGGCGCATCCACCTTGTGGTGATGGTGCATCTCAAGAACCTCGATATCGTAATCTTCTCTGAGTGTTGCGGCCGCTTTTTCAACCAGATTGGTCAACAGGGTCACCCCGACAGAGTAATTGGCCGCATAGACAATGGGCACATGGCGGGTTGCGATTTCAAGCGCCGCCTCGTCTTCCTTGGTTAATCCGGTGGTTCCGATCACCATGGCCGTGCCCGCCTGGGCGCAGAGCTTGGCATGCGCAATGGTTGCTGCAGGAACCGTGAAATCAATCACCAGATCCGCGCTTGCAATTGCCGGTGCAGGGTCGTCGGTAATGATGACATCTGATGGATCAACACCGGCCAGCAGATGCGGGTCCTGTCCAAGGGCGGGTGACCCCGGTGGTTCAGTCGCACCGTGCAGCGAGACGCCTTCTGTCCCGGCAATCTCCGCCACCAGCATGCGCCCCATGCGCCCGGACGCACCAACCACAACGACCTTTTTGTCTTCACCTGCCATAATGGCCCCCGTCTTTTGGATTTCGCGCAGGCTATAGCATGCCTCGGATGGTTCCAAGGCGTCTCATAGGCTGAACCTTTTTATCTATTCGGTCAGGTCGTCCCAGAATTCCCGGACTTTGGTGAAAAAGCCTTCGGATTCGGGGCTGGTGGAGGCGCCTTTGCCCTCCTTCCGGAATTCTTCCAGAAGTTCTTTCTGCTTCTTCGTCAGATTGACCGGCGTCTCAATGGCGGTTTCGATATACATGTCGCCGCGGGCCGGGCTGCGCAGGACGGACATGCCCTTGCCGCGCAGACGGAATTGCTGGCCGGCCTGGGTGCCGGGCGGGATCTTGACCTTGGCGCGACCGCCATCGATGGAGGGCACTTCGATTTCCGCACCAAGGGCGGCATCTGGCATGGTCAGTGGTACGCGACAGAAAATATTGGCCCCTTGGCGCTGGAAAATCCGATGACCGGCGATTGAGATGAAAATATAGAGGTCGCCTGCGGGCGCACCCCGCAGGCCTGCTTCGCCCTCGCCCGACAAACGGATGCGTGTTCCGTCCTCAACTCCTTTGGGCACATTGACGGAAAGTGTCTTCTGTTCGGTCTTGCGACCGGATCCGGCACAGGCCGTACAGGGATCCTCGATCACGGTGCCGCGACCCTGACAGGTGGGACAGGTGCGTTCGATCGTAAAGAAACCCTGTTGGGCGCGGATCTTGCCCACACCGTGACAGGTCTGACAGGTGGTTGGCTGAGCCCCGTCTTTAGCACCCGTCCCGTCACAGACATCGCAGGGCACCGAACTCGGCACTTTGATTTCGACCTGACGGCCGTGAAAGGCGTCTTCCAGGCTGATTTCCAGGTTGTAACGCAGGTCGGCACCACGAGAGGTCTGCTGGCCGCCGCGACCGCCGCCGCCCATGAAATCGCCGAACATTTCTTCGAAAATATCGGTGAAGCCGCCAAATCCGGCACCGGCACCGCCGCCGGCGCCACCAAACCCGCCCTGTTCGAACGCATCATGGCCAAACCGGTCATACGCAGCCCGCTTTTGCGGGTCCTTCAGGGATTCATAGGCCTCGTTCACTTCCTTGAACTTGGCTTCTGCTTCTGGATTGTCCTGATTGCGATCCGGGTGATACTGCATCGCGAGCTTCCGATAGGCCTTTTTCAGCTCGTCATCGGATGCGCCTTTCGCAACGCCCAGTGTCTCGTAGTAATCCTGCTTGGCCATTCTGCCCCGCCTGCGTCGAATTCATGCCCTGGTTGACAGTAAAGACCCCGGAATGGGCTTCATTCCGGGGCCTGAGGAAACCTGATCAGGCTTTACCCTTCTTGTCGTCGTCAACCTCTTCGAATTCGGCATCGACGACATTGTCGTCGGATTTGGCCGCGGGCTCTTCATCGCCCATCGCAGCGTCCTGACCGCCTTCTTCCTCGGCTGCCTTGTACATGGCTTCACCAAGTTTGAGCGAGGCTTCGGTCAGGGTCTGTGTCTTGGCCTGGATTTCAGCCAGATCTTCGCCTTCGAGAGCGGTCTTCAGATCGGCAACAGCGGTCTCAATACCCGCCTTGTCTTCTTCAGAGATCTTGTCGCCATGCTCAGACAGGGTTTTCTCTGTCTGATGAACCAGACCGTCGGCCGAGTTGCGGGCTTCGACCAGTTCCTTGCGCTCTTTATCGGCTTCGGCGTTCGCTTCTGCTTCCTTAACCATCCGGTCGATCTCGTCATCGTTGAGACCGCCAGAGGCCTGGATCCGGATCTGCTGTTCCTTGCCGGTCGCTTTGTCCTTGGCCGAGACGTTTACGATACCGTTTGCGTCGATATCAAACGTGACCTCAATCTGCGGAACGCCGCGCGGTGCGGGTGGAATACCGACCAGATCAAACTGGCCCAACAATTTGTTATCTGCTGCCATTTCACGCTCACCCTGGAACACCCGGATGGTCACAGCACCCTGGTTATCTTCGGCGGTCGAGAAGACCTGGCTTTTCTTGGTCGGGATCGTTGTGTTGCGATCAATCAGGCGGGTGAAGACACCACCAAGTGTCTCAATACCCAGCGACAGCGGTGTCACGTCCAGCAGAAGGACGTCTTTCACGTCACCCTGCAGAACGCCAGCCTGAATGGCAGCGCCAATGGCAACGACCTCATCCGGGTTCACGCCACGATGCGGATCACGACCAAAGAACTCTTTAACCGTTTCGATGACCTGCGGCATGCGGGTCATACCCCCAACCAGGATCACCTCGTCGATTTCGCTGGCCTTCAGACCGGCATCTTTCAGAGCGGCCTTGCAGGGGCCAAGCGTGCTCTTGATCAGATCACCAACCAGCGATTCCAGTTTTGAGCGGCTGAGCTTGATGTTCAGGTGCTTTGGCCCGGACTGATCGGCAGTAATAAAGGGCAGGTTGACATCAGTCTGCGTCGTTGAGGACAGCTCGATCTTGGCTTTCTCCGCGGCCTCTTTCAGGCGCTGCAGGGCCAGGCGGTCGCTGCGCAGGTCGATGCCCTGCTCCTTTTTGAACTCGTCAGCAAGGTAGTCGATGATGTGCTGGTCAAAATCTTCACCACCCAGGAACGTATCACCATTGGTCGATTTCACCTCGAAAACGCCATCGCCGATTTCCAGGATGGAGACATCGAATGTGCCGCCGCCAAGGTCATAGACTGCAATAACGCCGGAACCCTTTTTCTCAAGCCCATAGGCGAGTGCGGCGGCTGTTGGCTCGTTGATGATGCGAAGGACTTCAAGACCTGCAATGCGGCCGGCATCTTTCGTTGCCTGGCGCTGGCTGTCGTTGAAGTAAGCCGGAACGGTGATCACGGCCTGACCGACGCTCTCGCCGAGATAAGCCTCAGCGGTTTCTTTCATTTTCTGCAGAACGAGGGCGGAAATCTGTGCGGGGGCGAATTTCTCGCCACGGGCTTCGACCCAGGCATCGCCATTCTCGCCTTCAACAATCTGGAAGGGGGCGTTTTTGCGGTCTTTTTCCACTTCGGCATCGCTGAACCGACGACCGATAAGACGCTTGATCGCGTAAAGTGTGTTTTCAGGGTTTGTGACGGCCTGACGTTTGGCCGGATGGCCAACCAGACGCTCGCCATCTTCGGCAAAGGCGATCATGGACGGGGTTGTACGCACGCCCTCCGCATTTTCAATCACGCGGGCTGTGGTCCCTTCCATCACGGCGACGCAGGAATTGGTCGTCCCAAGATCGATACCGATAACTTTACTCATATGGTGTCTCCTATCAAAAGCAGGTCACGACGGCCTGACCATTCAGCACCAGCTCGTGGCCCCCTCAAGGTCAAATTAGTTCGGGGATTTCGGCAGGGATATAGGCATCACCGCAGCCTCTTGCAACGGCTTTGGGGATGAAACGTCGATGTTTGGTCAAGAATCTGACTTAAATCAAGATTTTCATCTGTTATTACGTTTTGGTAATGGGTTTCATCGTTGAAACTGGATCGAGAAAGGAAGGGTGGGTTCACGATGCAATCAGACGGGTTGCGCTTGTTTTCGGGCTATCTTGACCGCCCCGCTCAAGAAGAATTGGTGACCTGCATCCGCATCTGCCTGCAAGCGGCACCTCTCTTTCAGCCGTGCATGCCGCGAACCGGCAAACCGCTTTCCGTAAAAATGTCGAATGCAGGCACTTTAGGCTGGGTGAGTGATCAGACAGGCGGTTATCGGTATCAGGATCGCCACCCGGTCACAGGCGTGAAATGGCCCGTCATTCCTGAACCCGTTCTGCGGATTTGGTCTGAGCTTGCGGGGTATGACGCACCGCCTGAGGCCTGTTTGATCAACTGGTACGGAACAGAGAAAACACGTATGGGGCTGCACAGAGACAGGGATGAAGCCGCGAAAGATGCACCGGTTGTGTCCATCTCGCTGGGTGCGAGTGCGCGATTCCGTGTTGGCGGCGAAAAGCGGACAGACCCAACCCGCAGTTTCCTGTTGCGGTCCGGTGATGTGCTGGTGCTGGGCGGCAGGTCACGCCATTTTCATCATGGTGTGGATGGTATAAAGCCTGGCACATCAACCCTGCTTCCTGATCCGCAAAGGCTGAACCTCACGCTGCGCCGGGTAACCGTGCCCTGAAGCGGCTTTAGGAGAGGATGTCGAGCAGCGTATCCGTCTGTTCATCCACCTCACGGATGACCGCTGCATTGGCCTCAAACGCCGCGCTGGCGGAAATCTGGGACACCAGCTCTTCGCCCAAGTCCACATTCGGCGTTTCGATAAATCCACCCTCATTGGCAAGTGGGCTGTTCGGCGCAAAGGCCAGCTGGGTGGCAGGATTACGGGTGACGGTGACCGCATTCGTGCCGCCGCTATTAATGCTGGTCTGTTGAACGTCCTGCGCCTGAAAAGCCTGATCGCTGGCACTTTCCGCATCAACCCGACCGGCGCTGCCAGCATTGGCGATGTTGTTGGCGCTGGCCTCAAAACGCAGGCTGGCCGCGTTTAGTCCGGAAACAGCAGTATACAGGGCGTTCAAAGGCATTTCTCAATCCTCTCTGGGATCATACATGCCAGACCTGTTGTGCGGGGTCAGTGAGCCTCGTCACAGGGTGACAGCCGCGAAACAGGTCTTAGGCGGTTGTATCGACCGGTTCGTGACCTTCCGGGCGATCCTTGGTAGGGTCGCCTTTTGCAACGATCACCATGGCCGGGCGCAACAGGCGCTCATGCATGACGTAACCGGGCTGCAGAACCTGAACGACGGTTCCTGCTGGATGACCCGTGCCTTCAACCTCTGACATCGCCTGATGCAGCTCGTAGGAATATTTCTCACCCGTCGGCTCAATCCGGGTGATCTTGAACCGCGACAAAGCATCGACAAACTGCTTTTCGATCATCTCCACGCCGAGAACCAGGTTCTTCACTGAATCATCGCCATCCCGCATTTCTTCCGGTACGGATTGCAGGGCGCGTCCAAGATTATCAATGGCGGGCAGCAATTCTTTGGCCAGACCGCTTGCGCCAAATTTGGCTGTATCCTGGCGTTCCTTTTCCGAGCGGCGACGGACATTTTCCACCTCTGCCAGGGCCCGCATGAGTTTGTCTTTCAGATCGGCATTCTCGGCTTCGAGGATCGTGAGCTGCTCAAGCGCGGCGACAACATCGTCGCTGCCCCCGGCACTCAATGCTTCTTCGATTGCATCCAGATCGGAATCGCTTGGACCTGTTTCAGCCTCCGCCGGCTTTGCGGCCTCTTCTGATGGCTGGTTTTCCTGATCTTTGTTTTCGCTGCTCATCATTTCTTCCACTTACTCTTTCGAATGCAGATCGACATTCTGCCCAAATCTATTTGGCCCGCCGGTGATATAGGCATGGCGGTCCGGAATTTCTGCATCTGGGCAAAAATATTTTAATCCAGCAGCCGACCGACGACCCTCGCCGTGTAGTCCACCATCGGAACGATGCGTGCGTAATTCATCCGCGACGGTCCGACAACCCCGATTGCACCAACAATTTTCTGATTTCCGTTGCGATAGGGGGCAACAATCATCGAACAGCCGGAAAGCGAGAACAATTCATTCTGGGCACCGATAAAAATCTGGACGCCTTCAGCTTCATGGGATGCCTCGAGCAATTTCAGCAAAGATTCCTTGCGTTCGAGGGCATCAAATAGCGCGCGGATCTGCTCCAGGTCGCTGAGTCCATGCACCTCATTCAAAAGATTGTTTTGCCCGCTGACGATCAGGACTCCATTGCCGTCATTGGTTTTGGCCCAGGTGGCAAGGCCGGCTTCCACCACTTTCTGGGTCAACTCGTCGATTGCCGCCCTGTTCTGGGCAATTTCATCGGCTACCAGTTTCTGGGTCTCAGGCAGGGTTTGGCCATTGATCTTGGCGGACAGGAAATTTCCGGCCTCCACCAGGGCTGACGGGGTCACGCCAAGCGGGATATCAACGATGCGGTTTTCCACCATGCCATTTTCATTGACCATCACGACCAGTGCACGTCCTGGCCCCAGCGCAACAAATTCAATATGGCGAAGGGAACTGTTCTTGGTGGGTGCCGAGACCAGACTGGCACACTGGCTCAACCCGGACATCAGGCCGGATGCCTCTTCCAGCACTTGGGTGATCGACTGCCCGGACCCCTCACATTGCGCCTGGATCGCCTGACGCTCATCCTGGGTCAGGTTCCCGACTTGTAGCAAACCGTCCACAAAGAGCTTTAACCCCGCCTCGGTCGGCAGGCGACCGGCAGAGGTGTGGGGCGCGTAGAGTAGGCCCATTTCTTCCAGGTCCGACATGGCATTTCGGATTGTGGCTGGTGACAGGACGGGCGCAATCTTTCGGGAAATCGTTCGTGACCCAACGGGATCGCCGGTTTCGACGTAGCTTTCCACGATCAGGCGCAAAATATCCCGCGATCTGGCGTTCAAATCTTCGAACATTGATTTCCTTCCTTGCTGCAAAAATGTAGGAAGGGGAAAAGAGGGCGTCAATGTAGCAGTTGGTCCTGCATTTCGCGCCGACCCTGTTTTAACAAAAAGGATTTTGATGATGAGGCCCAGTGGCAGAAAACCCGACGAGATGCGCGACATAACGATTGAAACCGATGTCACCCGCTATGCCGAAGGGTCCTGCATGATCGGTTTCGGACACACGCGGGTTTTATGCACAGCAAGTGTCGAAGACGGCGTCCCGTCATTTTTGAAAGGGTCAGGCAAAGGGTGGGTGACAGCTGAATATGGCATGCTGCCGCGCTCTACCCACAGTCGGATCGACCGCAAACGCGCAGCCAGTTCCGGTCGGACCCAGGAAATTCAGCGTTTGATCGGGCGGTCCTTGCGGTCGGTTACAAAACTGGATGGCTTTGGCGAACGCCAGATCCGCGTCGACTGCGATGTTATACAGGCCGATGGTGGTACCCGCACCGCATCAATCACAGGCGGCTTCGTCGCCCTGCATCTGGCGTTTCAGCATATTCGCCGGATGGGAGCGATTACGGAGATTCCGCTTTCGGATCATGTCGCGGCTGTTTCCTGTGGTCTCTATAACGGTACAGCGGTGTTGGATCTTGATTATGATGAGGATTCCAGCGCCCAGGCCGACGCAAATTTTGTGCTGACGGCATCCGGCGGCATTGTTGAAGTGCAGGGCACGGCGGAGGAAGAACCGTTCAGCCAGGATGAATTTGATCAACTGATGGCATTGGCCAGGGCCGGGATTGCCGATCTGGTTACCCATCAGAAGGCGGCGATACAGGAGTGATCCATGCCCCGTAAATTCACTGAAAAAAAACTCGTCATCGCCAGCCATAACCCCGGAAAAGTGCGCGAAATCGGTGCTTTGCTGGAAGCTTTTGACACAGAGGTTATTTCCGCCGGCGCCCTTGATCTGCCCGAACCTGAAGAAACCGGAACCACATTTATTGATAATGCCATCCTGAAGGCTGTCGCTTCAACGGACGGGTCTGGCTTGCCAGCCCTCGCTGATGATTCCGGTCTTTCGGTTGATGCGCTGAATGGTGATCCGGGTCTTTTTTCGGCGCGCTGGGCCGGACCGGAAAAGGATTTCTCCATGGCAATGGAACGGGTCCGAAACGAACTTGGTGAGGCTGAAGACAGGACGGCGCGCTTCATTTGTGCGCTTGCCCTTTCCTGGCCCGATGGGACGGTTGAGAGTTTTCAGGGGGAAATTCAGGGCGCACTCACATTTCCACCCAGGGGGGAGCATGGGTTTGGATATGACCCGATTTTTATTCCCGACGGTTTCGACATCACATTTGGCGAGATGGATCCTGACAAAAAACACGCAATGAGCCATCGGGCGCGGGCCTTTGAACAGCTGGTTGCTGCCTGTTTCCGGAGTGATGAGTGACAAACCTGCCTGAGGACAGTGCGCCGCTGGGCCTTTACATCCACTGGCCGTTTTGCCTGTCGAAATGCCCCTATTGCGATTTCAATTCCCATGTGCGTGACCGGATCGATCAGAAGGCGTGGCGTGACGCCCTGTTGCTGGAGTTGGAGAGTGCTGCCGCCGATCTGCCCGGGCGAAAGCTGGAAAGTATTTTCTTTGGGGGTGGTACGCCCAGCCTTATGGACCCGGACACGGTCGGCGATCTGGTTAAAGAGGCCCGGTCCCACTGGCTTGCTGACCCTGATCTGGAAGTCACGCTGGAGGCAAACCCCACCTCGGTTGAAACGGCCCGCCTCAAAGCATATCGGGACGCGGGCGTAAACCGGGTGTCACTGGGCGTTCAGGCCCTGGATGAGGATGCTTTGCGGTTTTTGGGGCGCGAGCATTCGACAGGCAGTGCTCTGGACGCGGTTGCCGAGGCGTCCAGCCTCTTCCCTCGTTACAGTTTCGATATGATTTATGCCAGACCGACGCAAACCCTTCTGGATTGGCAGGGGGAGTTGCGCCGCGCGCTGGATTTTGCAGCGGCCCATATCTCCGTTTACCAACTCACGATAGAGCCCGGCACGGCGTTTCAAACGCGGTATCGCAAGGGTGAATTCAGCCTGCCGGAAGAAGATGTCGCCGCCGCCATGTTCGATATGACCCAAGAGGTTTTGGGGGATGCGGGATTGCCGGCCTATGAAATAAGCAATCACGCAAGACCGGGGGAAGAATCCCGGCATAACCTGATCTATTGGCGGTATCACGACTGGGTCGGCATAGGCCCCGGTGCTCATGGGCGGGTCACGCGGGACGGTGTTCGCTCCTCCGAAAAACGCTATCGCCTGCCAGAGAAATGGCTGACCACCGTGCAGGAAAATGGACATGGGCTGGAAGAAACCGTGGTCCTTGAGACGCGGGATCGGTTTGAGGAATGCCTGATGATGGGGTTGCGCTTAACGGAAGGTGTCTCGCTTGAGACTCTCAAGGCACAAGATCCAGATTCCTACGTTGCGTTGATGAATTCTAGTGCAAATACCGGTTTGATCGATGAAGGCTACGTGATCTGGACAGACACGCATCTAAAAGCCAGCGCGGAGGGACGCCTGCGCCTGAATGCAGTGATCGATCACCTTTTGACCTGAGTCCGGAACGCTAGTTGATGACCGGTGTTTCCGCTGGCGGGACGCCCGCTGGATCCAGTGCCGGATCAGCAGGGTTCGTCGGAATTACGACCTCCACATCAAAGCTCTCCGGGGCCGGGCGCACCGTGCGTATCTCGGACCGGTCAATTTCCTGAATCGCGTAGGACCTTTGGGCAACACCGTCGGGGTTCAGCCTGAAAAGACCGTCAATGCCAAAGAAACCCAGAGGATTTGTAAGGTTCTCCGCATTGTAATCGGGGTCCGTGCCGTCGCCGGCCAATAGAACGGAAAGCGCGATGGCATCATAACCGAGCGAGGCGATGCGGGGCGCGCGTTGCTTGTAAAGGCTTTGGTAGCGCTGCCGGAAACGCGCCATCTGTGACCCGTCTGGCGCCGGATACCAACTGCCCACCAGGGATGGCTCGGTCGTCAACCGGGGAAATTCTTCCCAGATCTGCAATCCAAGCACCCGGACGGCGGGCTGATCAACATCGTAATACGCTAGTTGCGCTGCTGCAGTGCGCAGCGCCGTTTCACTGGTCATGGGCAGAAGAATCGCGTCGAAAGGCGGATCGCCCAGCGTATCGAGCTCTTCAAGCCGTCGCAGCGCTGCGGCGGAGGTCGCGTCATTGCTGGCCTTCAGGGTTGCCCTCTCCTGCTCCAGTGCTTTCTTGCGCTGATTGAAATTGGAAATATCAATGATCGCCTCTGAAAAATCCGGACTTTTTCCGTCAACGAACCTCGTGCTGACAAGTGTTGCCTGATATTCCTGAACGGTTTCGCGCAAAGCCCTCACTACCAGCTGACCATAGGGACCCTGCGGGGCGAGAACGGCAAATCTGGTCTTCCCCTCCACCAGTGCATGCTCAACCAGGGTGCGCACCTGTTCGGCGGGTGAAAAGCCCATCACATAGGTATCGGTCGATGCGACAGCCGGGTTGTTGGAAAAACTCAGGGTTGAAAGCCCGCCATTTCGGGCGATCGGTGCCACAGCGCTGACGCTTGTGGACAGAAGTGGACCCAGGATCAGATCCGCCCCTTCCGAGACCGCACGTCTGGCGGCATCCGCCGCACCCGTCGGTGTTCCCTCCGTATCAATCGGCAATAGGGTTATATTGGGATTGCGCATATCAAACAGCGCAATATTCGCGGCCTGCAGCAGTGATCTCCCGACAGCCTCATGACGGCCGCTGAGGGGGACCAGGACAGCAATCTGGGTGCCGGGTCGTTTGTTGGCCAGCCGCGCAAACTGTTGTTCTTCGAGCAGGAACGGGTCTTCTTCTGGAACGACCACCACGACAGGTTCCTCAATCGGGGGCTCTTCCTCTTCGACAACCTCTTCCGGTGGCGGCGGTTCTTCTTCCAGCGGCGGTGCCGTGGCGCATCCCGCAAGAAGACCAATCGTCAGGAAGACTGCGGAAACCCTTGTCAGGAAAGACGAGAGGAGGGAATAGTGATCGTCGATGGTGGTGCTGGCGGATGATTCCTTGTCAAAAGTCACAAACACACTCCGTCATGATACTCACAAACCATTGAAACAGGCGTCTGAACCAATTGTCCCAAAACCCGTCAGATACTCGCCCAAACGATACCGCCTCTGGTGAGTCTGACATTAGCCATGGGAAACCGGCAAGTAAACGTCGTGTCGACACCAAAACCCGGGACCAGTCAGACCCTCGATTGCCAGCCGGTCTTTACATAGTGGCGACCCCAATCGGGAACTTGCAGGATATCACTTTTCGGGCGGTTGATACTCTGAAAAGGGCCGATTTGATCGCCTGTGAAGATACCCGTACAACCCGAAGACTATTGACCCATTATGGCATTTCAACGGCGACCATGCCTTATCACGACCATAGTGATCAGGCGCGCCGGGAGGCCCTTTTGACCCGGATCCGCGATGGGGAAGCGGTTGCCCTTGTTTCGGATGCGGGGACCCCGCTGATTTCTGATCCGGGCTACCGGTTGGTTGTGGATGCAAGGGCGGAGGGGGTTCCGGTTATCCCGATTCCCGGCGTTTCTTCAGTGGTCACCGCCCTTTCCGCCGGCGGATTGGCAACCGACCGGTTTTTCTTTGCAGGTTTTCCACCGCATAAATCCAAGGCGCGCCGCGATTTGTTTATGGAATGTGCAGCGATACCAGGAACGCTCATCTTTCTGGAATCGCCCAGGCGGTTGACCGGCGCCCTTGCGGATATGGCCGAAATTCTGGGATCAAGACAGGCCGTTGTGGCTCGCGAGCTTACCAAATTATATGAGGAATTTCGGGCGGGAGAGCTTGCTGAACTCGCTGCCCATTATGCAGAAGCAGGGGCCCCGAAGGGCGAAATTGTCGTGTTGGTGGGCCCAAACAACGCAGGACCCCAAGAGATTGACCCCGCAAGTCTGGACCGGATACTTCGCGCGGCTCTGGATCGCGGAGAAGGGGTAAAGGATCTGGCCACCACGGTCGCAGATCAGACCGGGCAAAAGCGCCGGGCGGTGTACCAACGGGCTTTGACCCTGAAACAGAAAAAGGATGAATAAGCAGGGTCGATGGCGCGCAGCGAAAAACAACGAGCCTATCGACGGGGGGTTTGGGCAGAACGCTATGCCTGTCTTTATCTGATGCTCAAAGGCTATCGTCTCCTGGCCAACCGCGTGAAGACGCCGGTTGGTGAGATTGATCTGATCTTTCGGAAATCCGGCATGGTCGTTGCGGTTGAGGTCAAGAACCGGCCGGATCAGAGTCAGGCCGCCTACTCTCTCGGCCCTGTTCAGCAGCAGCGCATTGGTCGTGCGCTGCATTGGTGGCTGCAATCCCGTCAGAACCTCCAGGTGCTGGGCATCCGGTTCGACGCAATCCTTGTCAGCCGTGGCCGGATCACCCATCTTCAGGATGTATGGCGGCAATAGAATTGCCGGATGTTTTAGACAGTTTTGGCCATAATGGCGCCACATGACGGAATTAGGGATAGGGATGTCTTGGCTGAAATGGCAAAGACGCAAGTCTGGGAAGATGAGAATGACAATGACATCACGAGCCTCGGGCGGTTTCTTTGATCTTCAAAAATCACGACGGTTGGCCAGTGTGCTGTTGCTGGTTGGGTCGGGTCTGGCTGTTGCAGGGTGCACGCCGGTTGGTCTGGTCGTCGGTGCCGGGGCAGCGACAGGGTCTGTCGCGCTGGAGGAGCGCGGTTTCGAGCAAGGCGTGCGGGACCGGGTAACCGAAGCCAGCATTTCCAAAAAAATGCTCGATAAGGATTTTGATATCTTCAGCAAAGTAAGCGTTGAAGTAGTCGCAGATCGCGTTCTGTTGACCGGCATTGTGCCAACCGAAGAGGCCAGAGTTGAAGCGGTCCGAACCGCCTGGCAGGAGGAAGGTGTGGTTGATGTCATCAACGAGGTGCTGGTCGGCGATGCCGCTGCCCTTGATGACACGGGCCAGGATCTGAAGATTGCTGCTGACTTCCGGACCAAGATTACCCTCGATAAACAGATAAAGGCGGTGAATTACTCAGCTGAGGTGGTGAACGGTACGGTCTTTCTTTTCGGTATTGCCCAGAACGAGGCCGAGTTGCGCCGCGTGGTCGCGCATACAAGGGAGATTGCCCATGTCAGGCGCATCGTGCCTGATTACGTCCTGATGAAAGAGGATCTGGACGAGTCCAAATCGGGATAAAAGACGCCGTTGATTTTCCCCTGAACCTTCGATCATAGTTCCCGGATGTATATCACAGATCCCAAGACCATACTTCGTACGACACGCCCGGATGGCGATGGACGTCTGCCCATTCTGAGGGTTGCCCTGGCAATTGGTATGCTGGATCCCGTGAGCTATCGTGTGCCTGATGAGATCGAAGAGGCCATGAGCCATTTCGACGGGTTAGCGGATGACGTACATGGCATGATAGTCCAGATGCAGGATCCGCAAGGTCGATTTGATCAGGCGGTTGCGGCCCTGAACGACGCAATCCTTCAAAAGGCCGGGTATAGCGGCGATTCAGAGAGCTATGACGACCTCCAGAATGCCAATCTTTTTCGGGTAATGGAACGACGCATGGGCCTGCCAGTAGCGCTGGGTCTAATCTACATGCATGTGGGTCGTGCCGTCGGATTCACCGTGGATGGACTTGGATTTCCGGGGCATTTCATGGTGCGCATTGAAGTAGACGGGGTGCGCGGAGTACTGGACCCGTTTTTTGGCGGCATTCTTCGCGATGCATCCAGTCTTCGCGATCTCCTGAAAGCGACCCTTGGCCAGGATGCAGAACTAAAGCCTTTTCACTACGACAAGGTTGATGACCTTGCGGTTTTGTTACGACTTCAAAACAATATCAAATTGAGATTGCTTCAAAGCGATAATCATGTGGCTGCCACCCAGGTGATTGAAACCATGTTGATGATGCGGCCGGACGAGGCCAGCCTCTGGCGGGAAGCCGGATTGTTGCACGCCCATACCGGCAATTTGCGCGCGGCCCTGACCGCGCTTGCGAATTTTATGGGGATCGAAACCAGGGACGACCAACGCGCCCCTGTGGAAGCCTTGATGGCTGATCTGCAGAACCGTCTTAACTGATCAGGAAACAGTCTTTCATCCCGACACCTCTGGACCCGATCACCCATAGGGGCTATGTCAGGTTCTCTACACGTATTCTCTGGAGCCTTTCATGACCCTCGCCGTTGCCATTCAGATGGACCCGATTGAACCGATAGACATTAACGGCGACAGCAGTTTCGTGCTGGGACTGGAAGCTGAAAAACGCGGATACAGCCTGTTTCACTATTTGCCGCAGGATTTGAGCCTCGGGGATGGTGTGGTCACCGCCCATGGCCGCCCTATGACTCTGCGCCGAGAGCTCGGAAGTCACTTTACCTTTGGCGAAGAAACCAAGGTTGATCTGGCCGATATGGACGTTGTTCTGATGCGGCAGGACCCGCCATTTGACATGAGTTACATCACGGCAACGCATATTCTGGAGCATGTGCATCCAAAAACACTTGTTGTGAATGATCCGTTCTACGTTCGGAATGCGCCTGAAAAATTACTGGTGACGCATTTTCCCGAGTTGATGCCGCCGACCTTGATCACCTCCAATAAGTCGGAAATTCAGGCGTTTCGTGAGGAGTATAAGGATATCATCGTCAAACCGCTTTATGGCAATGGCGGCGCCGGTGTTTTCCATTTGAAGCCTGATGACGAGAACCTTCATTCCCTGCTGGAGATGTTTGAAACCCTCTACAGGGAACCGTTGATTTGTCAGATGTACATGCCGGAGGTTCGTCAGGGCGATAAGCGGATCATTCTGGTGGATGGTGAGCCAGCCGGTGCTGTGAACCGCGTCCCTGCAGCCGGTGAGTCCCGTTCAAACATGCATGTGGGCGGACGTCCGGAAAAATCAGGGATGACCCAGCGCGAGCTGGATATTTGTGCAGCCATCGGGCCGACCCTGCGGGAACAGGGGCTGATTTTTGTCGGCATTGACGTAATCGGCGATTACCTCACCGAAATTAACGTTACGTCGCCGACCGGCCTCCAGGAAATTGGCCGCTATGACGGCGTTTCCCTGGAAGCCCAGATCTGGGACGCGATAGAGGCCCGCCTATAGACCTTTATTCACCGTCGTTGAGGCGTGGTTTTTCCACATTGGCCAGTGTGCAGACGTAGTCTGCCAGTCCGGAAAAGTCCTTTCCGCCCCAACCCGCGGCCCTGGCGGCGTTCAACGCCTCTCTGGCCGCCGCCGCGACTGGCATTGGAACTTTCTCGGTCTGTGCGGATTGAACAATCAGGCTGAGATCCTTATGCGCCAGATCGATCTGGAAGCCGGGCTCAATATCGCCCTTAAAGACCTTTGTCGCATAGTTGATCTTTAACTGCCCGTTTGTCGCGGTTGTCCCGTGGATTACGTCCAGCGTGGTTTCCAGATCCAGACCAAATGCCTTGGTCAGCGCCATGGCCTCTGCATTCATCCAGCAGGACGTGATGGCCAGGAAATTGTTGATCAGCTTGCTTCTGGTCCCGGTTCCAGGTCCGCCACAATGCAGGATTGTGGTGCCCATGGCTGCGAGCATCGGTTTCACCTTTTCGAAAATTTCAGGCTCGGCACCCACCATGAAAAGGCTTTCCCCGGCATCAGCGTGACTGGCAAGGCGCCCGATGGGGGCGTCGACGAAATGAACACCGCGCTCTTTGGCGGCCGCCGCAACCCTGTCCGTCGTCTCTGGCAGGATGGTCGACAGATCCATCAGGATTGAACCCGGCTCCATTGCTTCCAGCATGCCGCCCGGTGCAAGAATGACCGCATCGATCTCTGCGGGTCCGGGGAGCACTGTAATGGCCGCCGCAGCCCCTGTTGCTGCCTCTGCGGCTGATCCGGCCTGTTCACACTGGTTGAATTCCGTAAAGGGCTGCATCTGGTCGGCGCGCATATCGAACACATTCAAGGCGAAATCCTTGCGCGCCATGTTCAGCGCCATGGGCTGTCCCATGCGACCCAAACCCACAAACCCTACTCTTTCCGTCATAATCCCTGTCCTTGTCCTTGCGATTGTCATTCTGGTTGCTTGGACCGGAGTCTAGACATTGCACCAGACGACGGAAAGCTCCGCATTGCTGAGAGTGCCAGATTAACGGACTAGTCCAGCTTTCGGTTACATGCCTAAGCTTTGCTCAATCACATGTGGTTTGGTGGTTAACAATTGTGCAAACAAGATCTAACCCAAAAATTTATCCAATAATATCATATACATAAATAATGTTAATCCTTGGCACTCCCCTTGCAAAGCTGCATCAGGGGAGGTTTGCTTTGGATCTGAGGTTCTTCGAGATATACCGGAATTCGGAGTATATCTGGCTTCTGTTGCAGGGGGCCGGCCTGAGCGCTGTTTTGGCGATCGGGGGTGCTGCTATGGGTTTGCTTCTGGCGACAGGCCTCGCCGCAAGTCGATATGGCAAGGTGCCGGTTCTGCATCAGATATCTACCGGCTATGTAGAGCTGATCCGAAACACGCCACTTATTGTGCAGCTGTTTTTTGTCGCTTTCGGGCCGCCTTTGTTGTTCGGTTACAGCTGGCCGTTCTGGGCGCATGCTCTCCTCGCCCTCTCACTCAATTTCTCGGCCTATTTTGCTGAAATTCTACGGGCGGGGTTTGTTTCTGTTCCCACAGGCCAGATTGAGGCGGCATCCGCGCTTGGCCTGCGACGGTCAATGATTTTTCGAAAGATCATTTTTCCCCAGGCGGTCGCCAATATGTATCCGTCGCTCAATTCCCAGTTCATTTTCCTGTTTCTCACCACCGGTGTGATTTCAGAAATCGGGGTTGAGGACCTCACCTCTGCCGGTCTGTTCATTGACAGCCGTACGTTTCGGTCGTTTGAGGTCTTTATTACTCTGACGGTGATCTATGTCGGCATGGCGCTTTCGTTCAAGGCCATCCTCGCGCTGGCCCATCGCCGTCTGTTTTATTGGAAGGCAGCGCGATGAAGGATGCATTTGTCGCGATATTGGGAAAGCCCTTTGGCATTGTTGTCTTTCAACTGATCGAGGCGACCCAGTTCACCATCTATCTCAGCCTCATTGCCTTTTTGGGGGGCGGGGTGATCGCATTGTTGATCACAATCGCAAGGACGGGTCCGCTGAAACCGGCCCACCGGATCGCTGCCGGATATATCTGGATCTTTCAATCCGTGCCGCTTCTGATGCTGTTGTTTCTGCTCGGTCTCGGCGTGCCGCGACTTCTCGGTTTCGATATTGATCCCTGGTTTGCGGCGTCGACCGCGCTGATCCTCTATGCCAGCGCCTATCTGGCCGATGTCTGGCGCGGCGCTGTTCAATCCGTCCCTGTTGGACAATGGGAAGGCGGCAAAGCCCTGGGTTTCGGGTTTCTGCAGATCTTCCGCCTGATCATTTTGCCCCAGGCAGTGCGAATCTCGCTCGCGCCGACGGTTGGCTTCATGGTTCAGATCATCAAGGGAACGTCTCTCGCTTACATCATCGGATTTCATGACCTGATGAATATCGGCAAACGCTGGGCAAATGCACCGGTCCAGGGCACCGAACCTTTCGTCATCTTTCCGCTCATGGCGCTGATCTATTTCGCGCTGTGCTTCCCGCTTTCCCTCTGGGCACGAAGGCTTGAACGCAAATTGGGGAGTGCGCTGCGCCGTGATGCACCGCTTGCCCCATGAGGTGTCCGAAACCCTCCCACCAGACATGAAACAGTCAATCAAACACATCACTCAAGAAAGGAATTACCATGTGGAAAACTGTTAAATTGGGCCTCGCGGGCCTGGCTGCTATTGGCCTGAGTGTCGGGCTCTCCGCAGCCCCCGCCCAGGCGGATCTCTCTGACATTCTGGAATCCGGCACGGTGAAGATCGCCATTCCGGAAAACTTTCCGCCGTTTGGCTCGCTCGGACCGGAAGGCGAATATGTCGGTTATGATGTCGATGTTGCCAAACTCATCGCAAAAGACCTCGGCGTGGAGCTTGAACTTGTTCCGGTGACATCCAAACAGCGGATCCCCTTCCTCGAGACAGATCGTGTTGATCTCGTCATCTCTTCCATGGGGGCCAACCCGGAACGCGCCAAGTCAATCTGGTTCTCAAGCGCTTATGCACCATTCTTTTCCGGCGCTTTTGCCCCGTCATCCCTCAGCATTTCTTCGATGGCGGATCTGTCCGGCAAAAAAGTTGGCGTGACAGGTGGGACGCTCGAAGATCTGGAACTGACAGAAAACGGGCCGTCGGATATGGACATTATCCGGTTCGGGGATAATGCGGCGACCCTGGCGGCCTATGTCTCCAAACAGACCGACGTGATCGTTACCGGCAATACCGTTGCGGCTCAGCTCTCGGCTGATAACCCGGATCTCGACATCGAAACTAAGCTGATCATCAAGGAAAGCCCGGCTTTTATCGGGGTGAAAAAAGGCAATCTGGATCTGCTTCAATGGACCAATGTCTTCATCCTGCACAAGAAACTGGGCGGCCAGTTGAATGAGTTTTCAGAAAAGTGGCTCGGCCAGAAACTTCCGGCTTTGCCTGCACTCTAAGAACAGTCCAACGTCTTGAATAGTGGAAGGGGCCTTTACAGGCCCCTTTCTTTTGCACCCCACCTGCGATACGAAAAGGGGATAAATTTTAAACTTTAGGATGGAACATGGTTGCGCATGTAACAACGGTCGCCTTTCAGGGGGTGGAAACCAGACCGGTTGATGTGCAGGTGCAGCTTTCATCCGGTCTGCCCAGCTTCTCCATTGTCGGTCTTGCAGACAAGGCGGTTGCCGAAAGTCGTGAAAGGGTGCGGGCCGCCCTTTCCGCTATTGGATTGGCGCTGCCGCCAAAGCGGATCACGGTTAATCTCTCCCCCGCCGATCTTCAGAAAGAAGGTAGTCACTATGACCTGCCCATCGCGCTTGGCCTGATGCTGGTGATGGAGGTTCTGCCGAGCGACAGTCTCTCAGACTTTGTGGTCTTGGGGGAGCTTGGCCTCGACGCGCGGCTTGCCCCTGTTTCCGGTGTCTTGCCCGCCGCAATCATGGCGAATGGGGCGGATCGAGGCCTGATCTGTCCCGCCGCGTCGGGGGCAGAAGCGGTCTGGGCCGGCGATCTGGAGGTTCTGGCCCCGCCAGACCTCCTCACGCTCGTCAATCATTTCAAAGGGCGGTTTGCCTTGCCAAGACCGGAACCTGTCCTGGCTGATGCCGCCGCTGCGGTTCCGGATCTGGCGGATATCAAGGGCCAGGAAACCGCGAAACGGGCGCTGGAAATCGCGGCGGCCGGGTGTCACAACATGCTGATGGCAGGACCACCAGGTGCGGGCAAGAGCATGCTGGCGGAACGCCTGCCCGGCATTTTGCCCCCACTGGATCCAGGTGAGGCGCTGGAGCTTTCCCTGGTTCAGTCGATTGCCGGTCTTCTGGGGACCCAGGGTCTGGCGCGGCACCGACCGTTTCGAAATCCCCATCATTCCACCAGCATGCCGGCCCTGATCGGCGGTGGACAAAAGGCCAAACCGGGGGAGGTCAGCCTCGCCCATAATGGCGTCCTGTTTCTGGACGAGCTCCCTGAATATTCCAGACAAACGCTGGAGGCGCTGAGGCAACCACTGGAAAGCGGTCAGGCGGTGGTGGCCCGGGTCAACAATCATGTGACTTATCCAGCCCGGGTTCAGCTGATCGCTGCCATGAATCCCTGTCGCTGTGGCCATCTGGACGACCCGGCGCTTGCCTGCGGTCGGGCACCCCGCTGTGCCATGGATTATCAATCCAGGCTCTCAGGCCCCCTGTTCGACAGGATCGACATCCATCTGGATGTGGTTGCCCTTAACCCGATGGAACTGACCAATATTGGTAAGGGTGAACCTTCTGCCAGCATTGCTGAAAGGGTGGCTCTTGCCCGCAACAGGCAAAGGGTGCGCTATCAAAATCATCGAAATGGCGACCGTCCGATCCGCTGCAATGCAGAGGTCAGTGGTCAATTGCTGGATCAGGTTGGCACGCCGGACGCCGAGGGGGTGACGCTGCTGAGAGAGGCGGCGGAGAAGATGAAACTGACCGCACGCGGCTATCACCGTGTCCTGCGGGTGGCACGCACCATCGCTGACCTTGAGGCCCTGGAAAACGTGGAACGCCGCCATATCGCCGAAGCCCTCTCCTATCGCCGCCAACGTCCAGGGGCATGATCGTTTCTTTATTTATTTGAACCGAGATATTCGGCCGAAAGGTCTAGATCCTTGTTCTTGCGGGCGGGGGGCAGTAAAAG
Source organism: Alphaproteobacteria bacterium (assembly GCA_963691885.1). Classification (GTDB taxonomy): domain Bacteria; phylum Pseudomonadota; class Alphaproteobacteria; order UBA8366; family Aestuariispiraceae. The sequence goes on along the minus strand of OY829843.1, from coordinate 1,636,474 downwards.
CGCGCATCAATATGCATGAATATGAAAGTGGTTGGCTTATGGCTTCTTATGACCTGGTTGGAATCGGGAACGCGCTGGTCGATGTTCTGGTGACTGTTGAAGACAGTTTTCTGGATGAGAATAACCTGCCCAAAGGCAGTATGAACCTGGTCGACGCGGATCAATCCGACGCGCTCTATGCCAAGGTATCCGCCGGTGTTGAGGTATCCGGCGGGTCCTGCGGAAACACGATGGCCGGGTTTTCCGCGCTGGGTGCGAATGACGGGACGACAGGGGCCTATATCGGCAAGGTCCGCAATGATGACCTTGGCAAGGTCTTCATGAGCGATATGGCCTCTATGGGTGTGCATTGCGGGTTCCAGCCAACGGTTGAGGGGTCGGGAACCGGACGCTGCGTTGTGATGGTCTCTGAAGACGCCCAGCGCACTATGGCAACCTATCTGGGCGCGGCGACAGATCTGGGGCCGGAAGACATTGACGCCACCACGATTGAGGCTTCGAAGATTCTCTATATGGAAGGCTATCTGTTTGACCGCGATGCCGCCAAACAGGCCTTTATCAAGGCGGCTGATCTGTCACATGGGGCAGACCGCAAAGTGTCGCTCAGCTTGAGCGACCCGTTTTGTGTCGGGCGACATCGCGATGCGTTTCTGGCGCTGGTCCGCGATCACATTGATATCCTCTTCGCCAATGAGGAAGAGATCATGTCGCTTTATCAGGTCGATGATTTTGACGCCGCCTTGCAGCATGTCCGGGGTCATTGTGAAATCGCCTGCCTCACCCGGTCATCAAAAGGCTCTGTCATCCTGTCGGGTGATGAGGTTCATGTGATTGACGCGATGCCCGTTGGCGACAAACTCACCGATACAACGGGTGCCGGCGATCAATATGCGGCTGGTTTCCTGTATGGTTATGCCAAGGGGTTTGACCTGGCCGTTTCCGGCAAGATCGCCTCTATCGCGGCGGCAGAGGTCGTTTCCCATTATGGCGCGCGCCCCGAAGCGGATATTCGGCAGATGGTGTCTGCCGAACTTGGCCTTTAGGGCCGCTATAGGAACGCGGGAGGTTAGCTGTGCTGATCGGGATCATTGAAACCGGGAAAGTGATGGCGGAGATGAGGCACCACACTCCGGATTATCCGACCGCGTTTGAGCGTCTGCTCTCAGCCGTCGAGCCTGGTTTGCGGTTTCGTCCCTATCACGTCCTGGATGGTGATCTGCCCGATGAGCCCCTTGCCTGTGATGGCTGGTTGATCACAGGGTCGGCCCATGGGGTTTATGAAGACCATGACTGGATCCCGCCCCTGGAGCAGTTCTGTCGGGATGTGAGGGGTGTCGGTCGGCCCCTGATCGGTGTCTGTTTTGGTCATCAGCTGATCGCCCAAGCTTTTGGCGGCAAGGTTGTGAAATCAGACAAGGGCTGGGGTGCTGGCATTCACGAATACCATGTCTCTACCCCGAAAGCGTGGATGGGCGCGGAAAGTGACAAGGCCGCCATCGTGGTTTCCCACCAGGATCAGGTGATCGAACCCCCGCCGGAGGCTGAAATCCTGGGGGGTAGCGGATTTTGCGAATACGGGTTGATGCAAATTGGCGAGACCGTCCTTGCCATGCAGTTCCACCCGGAAATGACCAAGGAATTTTCCTCCGATCTGATTGATATCCGCCGCGAAAGGATGGGGGATGCGGTTTCTGACGCGGCAAAAGCGTCGCTTTCGGGGACCGCTGACCGGGAACAGGTCGCACGCTGGATGACGGCTTTCCTTGCAGCGGCGCGCGGTTCCGAGTAGAAGGCGGCACACGAAACTGTACAGCTGCCCTTTTGGCACCTGCTAACCGGCCCCGTGAGGCCCCGGAATCAAGACGATGACTTTGAGAAATCTGGCGATTATCGCCCATGTTGACCATGGTAAGACGACCCTTGTGGATCAGCTGCTGAAACAGACCGGATCGGTCCGGGCCAATCAGCAGGTTGCGGAACGCGCAATGGATTCCGGCGACCTGGAGCGGGAACGCGGGATCACCATTCTGGCGAAATGCACCTCGGTCATGTGGAACGATATCCGTATGAACATTGTCGACACACCGGGACATGCCGATTTCGGGGGTGAGGTTGAACGCATCCTTTCCATGGTGGACGGGGTTGTTCTGCTGGTGGATGCCGCCGAAGGGCCGATGCCACAAACCAAGTTTGTGACCAAGAAGGCGCTCGATCTGGGCCTGCGTCCGATCCTTCTGGTGAACAAGGCTGACAAGCCGGACGCCCGCGTCGACTGGGTTGTGGATCAGGTCTTTGACCTGTTCGTCGCGCTGGATGCCAGCGAGGAACAGCTGGAGTTCCCGATCCTCTTCGCCTCGGCCAAGGAAGGCTGGGCAGTGGGTGACATCAGCGATCCTCATGAGAATATGGAGCCGCTCTTTACCAAGATTGCAGAACATGTCGCTGAACCGGAAGCCGATAAAGAAGGTCCCTTCCAGATGCTGGCCACCACGCTGGAATCAGACCCCTATTTGGGGCGCGTCCTGACCGGTCGTATCCTGTCCGGTTCCGTCCGTGCCGGCGACACGGTAAAGGCGCTGTCCCAGGACAACACGGTTCTGGAACAGGTGCGCTTGACCAAACTTCTGGCCTTTCGCGGTCTGAAGCGCGAGCCGATCGATTACGCAGAGGCGGGTGACATCGTCGCTGTTGCGGGCCTGCAAAAGGCAACCGTTGCCGATACGATTGGCGCGACGTCCATCAAGGAAGCATTGGCCGGTCGCCCGATCAGCCCGCCGACAATGGCGATGACCATTTCGGTGAATGACAGCCCGCTGGCCGGGCGCAATGGCGGCGACAAGCTGACCTCACGCATGATCGCGGATCGGCTGGAGCGGGAAGCTGAGGGGAACGTCTCCATCAGGATCACCCAGGCTGAGGAAAAAGACGCGTTTGAGGTCGCCGGTCGCGGTGAACTACAGCTTGGCGTTCTGATCGAAACCATGCGCCGGGAAGGGTTTGAGCTGACCATCGGGCCGCCCCGGGTGATTTATTCCAAGGATGAGGACGGGTCGGTTCTGGAACCGATGGAAGAGGTCCAGGTTGATGTGGATGAGGATTTTTCCGGTGTCGTCGTTGAAAAGCTGGGCCAGCGTAAGGCCGAGATGACGGATATGCGCCCCAGCGGCGGTGGCAAGACGCGTATCACCTTTTCCATGCCGTCCCGTGGCCTGATCGGGTATCAGGGCGAGTTTCTGGCTGATACGCGGGGTACCGGAATCCTGTCGCGCCTTTTCCTGGGTTTCGAACCTTTCAAAGGCGCAATTCCCCGCCGTCAGGCCGGTGTTCTGATTTCCGGTGAAATGGGCAAGGCAGCGCCCTACGCGCTCTGGAACCTCGAAGAACGGGGCAGTATTTTCATAGATCCAGGCTCAGAGGTCTATTCCGGCATGATCATTGGCGAGCATAACAAGGGCCAGGATCTGGAAGTGAATCCGTTGAAAGCAAAGCAGCTGACCAACTTCCGTGCATCGGGCAAAGATGAGGCCGTGCGTCTTACAAACCCGCGCAAAATGACCCTGGAAGAGGCGATTGCCTATATCCAGGATGATGAGCGCGTTGAGGTGACCCCGGACATCATTCGTCTGCGCAAAGCCATCCTGGACCCGCATGAGCGCAAGCGGGACAGCAAGCGCCGGTCCAATATGGAAGCCGCCTGAAATAGCACCTGACCTTTATTGCGCTGGCAGTTGTTCGCGAGTCGCTGCACTCTCTCATACTAAAGAGACGTGCTTCCGGACCGGATATGGAACAGACCAGCGACAGGGGTAATACGACCAGTACCAATAAGGGGATGTCCTGGGCAGCCGCTTTTCGGGGGCTGACAGATCGCCGGACCTTAATCCTGTTATTCTTGGGCATATCGGCTGGCCTGCCCATTCTGCTGATCTTTTCCACATTATCCATCTGGTTGAGGGAAGCGGGCATCGGGCGTTCCGATGTCACTTTTTTCAGCTGGGCCGCCCTTGGCTACGGGTTCAAATGGGTCTGGGCGCCGCTGATTGATCGCCTACCCTTACCTTTTATGGGACGCCGGCGGTCCTGGTTGCTGGTATCCCAGGCGGCAATCATCCTGTCCCTTGTGGCGATGGCCTTGACCGACCCGGCGATCTCAGCCGTTCCGATGGCGCTTGCTGCTGTGGCCCTGGGATTTGCATCAGCCACGCAGGATATTGTGATTGATGCTTACCGGATCGAGGTGGCGGAAGAAGACAACCAGGCGATCCTTGCAGCGGCGTATATCGCGGGCTATCGCGTCGGTATGCTGATAGCTGGCGCGGGTGCGCTGGAAATAGCCGGGTTTCTTGACGGGTCCGATGGCTATTCCTACCAAGCCTGGCGCGTCACCTATCTGATTATGGCGGGCGCCATGGTGATCGGTGTGGTAACCACGCTGCTTGCCCATGAACCCGAATTGCATGCGGGACCCACTGAGGGAGAAAAGATCTACACCAGCGGCGATTACGCGCGATTCCTGCTGCTGTTTGTTTTCGCGTCCATCGGCTTTATCGGGACCTATATCGGGGTCTCAGGCCTGATAGAGGGGCTGAAAGCCGTTCTGGATTCGTCACTGGGTGCGGTCGGTGGCTTTATTGGTAACACGCTGCATATGGGTGTCACGATTCTGGGCGGTCTGCTGGTGTTCTGGGTCGGCATAAAGGCGCGGGTTGCCCCACCAAACCTGGTCCTCGAAGGGTATTTCAACCCGCTTCTGGATTTCATGCGCCGCTATGGACGTCTCGCCCTGCTTATCCTCTCCCTGATTGCCGTTTACCGGATTGCAGACGTGGTAATGGGCGTGATTGCCAACGTGTTTTATACGGATCTGGGGTTTGAAAAACAGGAAGTGGGCCGGATCACCAAGGGTTTTGGTCTGATCATGACGATCCTTGGCGGGTTTCTGGGCGGTTTGTTGACCCTGCGATACGGGGTGATGAAGATCCTGTTCCTGGGCGCGCTTTTGGCGGCGGCCACCAATCTTCTCTTTGCGCTTTTGGCGGTGATCGGACCCGATATTCGCTATCTCGCCATGGTGATCGCCGCGGATAATCTGAGCGGCGGTGTCGCTTCAGCGGCTTTTGTCGCCTATCTGTCAGGCCTCACCAGCATCCGGTTCACCGCCATGCAATATGCAATATTCTCATCCATCATGCTGTTATTGCCCAAGGTGATCGGCGGATATTCCGGATCCATGGTGGATGCAATCGGGTATGAGACTTTCTTCGTTACAACCGCTATAATAGGCATTCCAGTTCTTGTGCTGGTTGCGCTGGTTGCGCGCTATGTGCCCACAAAACTGGCTTTGTGACATCCAGCCAAGGTTTTGTTGCGCTGCAACATAAATTGTGACATAAACCGCGCACGGTAAGACACCGTATAGTGACCAACAGAGTAAATTTAACTGCCGGGCCGAACGCCCAAGGGAAGAAGCGACATGAATATCGACAAGATTTCACTGGGTGAAAATCCGCCTTGGGATGTGAATGTGATCATCGAGGTGCCAATCGGCGCCGATCCCGTGAAATATGAGCTGGATAAGGATTCCGGTGCGATGTATGTCGACCGTTTCCTCCATACTGCGATGTTCTATCCGGCAAATTACGGCTTTATCCCTCACACACTCTGTGGTGATGGTGACCCGACCGACGTTATGGTGATCAGCCGTGTTCCGGTCATTCCTGGTGCCGTTGTTCGATCTCGCCCGGTCGGTGTGATGATCATGGAAGACGAGGCGGGCATGGATGAGAAAATCGTCGCCGTGCCCCATGACAAGCTGCACCCCTATTACGAGGGGATCTCCAGCTATCGCGAGCTGCCGAAAATCATGCTCGACCAGATCGCCCATTTCTTCACCCACTACAAAGATCTGGAAAAGAATAAATGGGCCAAGGTAACCCGCTGGGGCGAAGCCGGCGAAGCCCATCAGCTGATCGAAGCCGCCATCGACCGCGCCAACGCCTCGAAAGCCGCTGAATAATCGCAATCTCGTTTGCGTATGAATGAGGGACAGATGCGTTGCACTGTCCCTTTTTTGTGCCTTCAGGTGCGTCCTGGAAACGAAAAAGGCGGTCCGTGTGGACCGCCTTTCTCAATTCAATAATTCGTCGGGATCAGTCGCGACGACGGGGGCGACGGGGGCGGCGTTCGCCGTCATTGTCACCTTCTTCCCGGGGCGGACGATCATCCGGCAGTTCTTCACCGGTTTCCTGATCAACGACCCGCATGGAAAGGCGAACCTTACCGCGGTCATCGATGCCCAGGCACTTGACCTTGACCTCATCGCCTTCATTGACGACATCGGTCACCTGATTGGTGCGACCGGCGGCCAGTTCAGAGATGTGGACGAGGCCATCACGATTGCCGAGGAAATTCACGAAAGCACCAAAATCGACGACTTTCACAACCTTGCCAGTATAGATGACGCCCGGCTCTGGCTCAGCCACGATGGACTGGATCCAGTCAACGGCGGCCTTACCCGCGCTTTCGTCAACGGCTGCGACCTTGATCGTGCCATCATCCTCGATATCAATTTTCGCGCCCGTGGTTTCGGTGATCTCGCGGATGACCTTACCGCCGGTTCCAATGACTTCGCGAATTTTGTCACGGGGAACATTGATGGTGGTGATGCGCGGCGCGTTGGAAGAAACCCCTTCACGACCGGTTGTGATGGCTTTCGCCATTTCATTCAGGATGTGGATACGACCATCCTTGGCCTGGGCCAGGGCGGTTTTCATGATGTCCTCGGTGATCGAGGTAATCTTGATATCCATCTGCAGTGAGGTCACGCCATCCTGCGTTCCGGCAACCTTGAAATCCATGTCACCCAGATGATCTTCGTCACCCAGGATGTCAGAGAGGACAGCAACGCCTTCTTCATCCTTGATCAGACCCATGGCGATACCGGCGCAGGCAGATTTCAGAGGAACACCGGCGTCCATCATGGCCATCGAGGTGCCACAGACGGTTGCCATAGAGGAGGAACCGTTGGATTCCGTGATCTCGGAGACGATCCGGATTGTATAGGGGAAATCCGCATGGTCCGGCATAACCGGATGAATGGCGCGCCATGCAAGCTTGCCATGACCGATTTCACGGCGACCCGGGGAGCCAACACGGCCAGCTTCACCAACGGAATATGGCGGGAAGTTATAATGCAGCATAAAGGGCTGGCGGTATTCGCCTTCCAGCGCGTCGATGATCTGCTCATCCTGCCCGGTACCCAGAGTGGAAACGACCAGGGCCTGTGTTTCACCACGGGTGAAGAGCGCCGATCCGTGAGAACGGTCGAGAACACCAACCTGACAGTCGATGGCCCGAATGTCGGTGGTTGAACGGCCGTCGATACGCTTGCCGGTTTTCAGGATATTGCCGCGCACCACTTTCGACTCAAGGCCTTTGAAGGCCTTGCCAGCCAGATCAACATCCAGCTCTTCTTCTTCAATTGTGGCCAATGCGGCTTTCTTGACGTCAGAAACAGCGGCGACACGATCCTGCTTGGTAATGATCGCATAGGCTTCCCGAAGGGGTGCTTCTGCAATTTCTGCCAGGCGTGCGGCAACGGTTTCAGCGGCTGGATCAGCCTCCGGCATTTCGTAAGGCTCTTTGGCGCATTCTTCTGCCAGGTCGATGATCATGTCGATCACCTTCTGATACTCGTTATGGCCGAACATGACAGCGTTCAGCATTTGATCTTCGCTAAGTTGCTTGGCTTCTGATTCCACCATCAGAACGCCTTCCTGGGTGCCTGCAACGACGAGGTCGAGATCGCTGTCCGCCATCTGATCCTGTGTCGGGTTCAGGACGTATTCGCCATCGACAACACCAACACGGGCACCACCGATCGGACCCATAAAGGGCGCGCCGGAAATGACGAGAGCGGCGGAAGCACCGATCAGGGCGACAATATCCGGATCATTTTCAAGGTCGTGTGCCAGAACCGTACAGATTACCTGGGTTTCGTTTCTGAAGCCTGGAATAAACAGCGGACGGATCGGACGGTCGATCAGACGCGATGTCAGGGTTTCTTTTTCAGACGGACGGCCTTCACGCTTGAAAAACCCGCCAGGGATTTTGCCGGCTGCAAAGGTTTTTTCCTGATAATTGACGGTGAGCGGGAAGAAATCGATGCCGGGTTTTGCCTGACGGGCATAGACAGCGGTACACAGAACTTTGGTGCCGCCATAGGTCGCCAGAACAGCGCCATCGGCCTGGCGGGCGATGCGGCCCGTTTCCAGGGTCAGTGTGCGTCTGCCCCATTCGATTTCTTTGGTTGAAACTGTAAACATATTTTCTTTCTCTTTCTTCACATGCGTGCTTTTCGCTGATGCATGCCCATCATGCACAGCGTGAAACAGGGTTAAAAATCCAGCCTGCATTGCCTGGGCATTTCGACTGCGCCCAAACTCATCTCCGACCACTGTGTCGGGACAATGCAGACTCCCCGGTTTCTTGTTTCGCTTCTGCGTGGCGCAAAAAGGTCGACAAGTATCGGGGCTGTTCCGGTTGGTTGAGGGTTATGAACGGCTGTAAATCGCCTTTCCCCAAATAATAAGGGGCGCAGGATGGCCCGCGCCCCGGATAAGGCGCCTTAGCGCCGAATTCCCAATTCGCTGATCAGTGTTTGATAGCGATCGTTGCTTTTCTTTTTCACATAATCCAACAGACGACGGCGTTTGCCGACCATGACGAGCAGTCCACGACGGGAATGAAAATCCTTCTTATGGGTTTTCAGATGCTCTGTCAGGTTGGAAATGCGCTCCGAAAGGATCGCCACCTGGACTTCAGGGGACCCGGTATCGGTTTCTGCGGTTTTAAACTTGGTAATAACTTCAGACTTACGGTCGGCTGTGATCGACATTGGTTTTCCTTTTCACGGCATCAAGATTTATTTCAAGTTGAACACACGAACCGGTTGAAGCTCACCCTTGTCAAAGCGCACCAGCGCCAGGGCTTTTCCGGCGATCATCGTCAAGACGGTGTCGCCGGGGTGAACGTCGCGAATCCGGTCCAGGTCCAGTTTTTTAAGAAGGGAAACTGTCTGCCCATTGCGCAGACGTATCGCCTCTTCTTCACTCAGAGCCAATGCCGGGATGCCGCCCAGCGCTGCCTCCAGCGGCATCAAGTGCCGCATTCGTGCGGGGTTATGATCGTTTTGGGGCGCTTCTTCAAGTGAAAATTCATCAAGGGGGACTGCATGATCAATTGTGAAGGGTCCAACCCCTGTCCGGCGTAATTGAACAAGGTGTCCAACCGTGCCCAAAGCGAGTGCGAGATCGCGCCCAAGGGACCTTACATAGGTGCCTTTGCCGCAGCTCATGCGCAAAACGGCGTGGTCCCGATCGGGTGTATCAACCAGGTCCAGGGTGAGTATTTCGACAAGGCGGGGTTCCAGCGCCACGTCCTCGCCAGACCGGGCCAGATCATAGGCACGCTTGCCGTCAATCTTGATCGCGGAATAGGCGGGCGGGACCTGTTCAATATCGCCGATAAGCTGATCCAGTGCTGCTTCGATCTCCGCGCGCTTCGGACGGGTATCGCTGCGGGCAACCTCTTCGCCGTCCAGATCCAGAGTATCGGTCTGAATGCCCCAGCGGATCGTGAATTCATAGGCTTTCAGCCCGTCCATGACATAGGACATGGTCTTTGTGGCCTCCCCCAGCCCGATTGGCAGGAGGCCGCTCGCAAAGGGATCCAGCGTGCCGCCATGGCCCGCTTTCTGAGCATTGAAGTAGCGCTTGATCTGGTTCACCACAGGGGTTGAGCCGGTTCCGACGGGTTTGTCGACAATGACCCAGCCGCTGATCGGAAGGCCTTTACGCTTACGCCCCATTATTTTTGTCCAGGCTGCTGATTTCATTGCGGCCTATTGCCTCGACATCTTCTTCCAGATCCCTGGCGACATCGGGACTGAGCAAAGCGGCATCGATGCGCGCGCCCGTGTCAAAACTCTCATCAAGTTTGAAGGTGAAGCGTGGCGCAAATTTCAGGTGAATGCGACGCGCGACCTCGCTCCGAAGATAAGGTGCGGCGCGGCCCAGGCCCTTCAGGATGGCATCCGTATCCCCACCTCCCAGCGGCGCGACATAGACGGTCGCGTTGCGCAGATCAGGGCTTGGGCGAACCTCTGTCACCGTCAGAATCACAGAAGACAGCGCCGGATCTCTGAAACCCTGCCGCTGCAGGATTTCAGAGATCGCGTGGCGCAATTCTTCGCCAACCCGAAGCTGGCGCTGTGATGGCGCGCGATGCTTGCTCATTTCCGTCTGTTCCGGGGATCAGAGAACGCGCGCGATTTCTTCAACTTCAAAGCACTCGATCATATCGCCTGCCTTGATGTCTTCGTAATTCTCGAAGGCCATACCGCATTCATAGCCGTTATTGACCTCACGCACGTCTTCCTTGAACCGCTTGAGCTGTTTGAGCGCGCCTTCGTGGATAACAACGTTGTCCCGAAGCAGGCGTACTTTCGCCCCACGCTTGACCGTACCGTCGGTGACCATACAACCGGCAACCTTTCCGACCTTGGTGATGGCAAAGACATCGCGGATCTCGGCATAGCCCAGGAAGTTTTCGCGATGTTCCGGTGCCAGCATGCCACCCATGATCATCTTCGCATCGTCGATGACGTTATAGATGATCGAGTAATAGCGAATGTCGACACTGTCCCGGTTTGCCAGTTCACGGGCCTGCGGGTTGGCACGGACGTTGAAACCGATGACGAGACCGCCCGACGATCCGGCCAGCACAATATCGGACTCGGTGATACCGCCGACAGCGCCATGCAGAACACGCACTTTGACCTCATCGGTTCCAAGCTTGTCGAGGGAAGCGATGATCGCCTCCAGCGAGCCTTGTACGTCGGTCTTGATGACGACAGGGAACTCTTTGATTTCGCCCGCTTTGATCTGGTTGAACATCTGCTCCAGCGTGCCGCGACCCGCCATAACGGTGGAGGCATCGCGTGCTTTGCGCTGACGATATTCGGAGATCTCGCGGCATTTCGCTTCGTCTTCGAGAACGGCAAATTCATCACCGGCTGCCGGGTTGCCCTGCAGGCCCAGGACCTCGACAGGAACGGAGGGGCCGGCTTCCTTGATGTTCTTCCCTTTGTCGTCGATCAGTGCACGGACACGACCCCATTCGGACCCGGCAACGAATGTGTCGCCGACTTTCAGGGTGCCTGCTGTGATCAGAACCGTTGCGACAGAGCCACGGCCTTTCTCCAGTTTGGCCTCGATAATGGCACCTTCCGCATTCCGGTCTGGATTGGCTTTCAGTTCCAGAATTTCTGCCTGCAGCAGGATCATCTCTTCAAGTTTGTCGAGATTGGTTTTCTTCAGCGCCGAAACTTCAACCGTGATGATGTCACCGCCCATTTCTTCAACAACCAGCTCATGCTGCAGCAATTGCTGGCGGATATTGTCGGGGTTTGAATCCGGCTTGTCGCATTTATTGATCGCAACAATGATCGGCGCCTTAGCTACTTTCGCGTGGTTGATGGCTTCGACTGTTTGCGGCTGGATGCCGTCATCTGCAGCAACAACCAGGATCACGATATCGGTGACATTGGCCCCGCGTTGACGCATGGCCGTGAAAGCCTCATGGCCCGGTGTGTCCAGGAAGGTGATTTGTTCACCGCTGCTGAGATTGACCTGATAGGCACCGATATGCTGGGTAATGCCCCCTGCTTCGCCAGCGGCCACATCGGTCGCGCGCAACGCATCCAGCAAGGATGTTTTACCGTGGTCAACATGGCCCATAATGGTGACAACCGGTGCCCGCGGCTTCAGGGTGTGTTCTGGATCTTCCTCATGCTGGATGAGGGCGTCCTCGACATCGGCTTCGGAGACACGTTTGATGCGATGACCAAATTCCGTCACCACCAGTTCAGCGGTATCCGCATCAATGGTCTGGTTGACGGTCGCCATAATACCAAGACGCATCAGCGTCTTGATAACATCAGACCCCCGTGTTGCCATCCGGTTTGCCAGATCGCCAACGGTTATCATTTCGGGGACCGTCACGTCGCGGACAACGCGTTCAGAGCGGGCAAGTGCCTCTTTGCTCTGTTGCTTCTCTTTTTCGCGGGCACGACGAAGTGCTGCGAGCGAGCGACCCCGTTCAACCCCTTCATCCGCTTCGAGCGCCTGAGAAATGGTGAGCTTGCCCTGACGGCGACGTGGCTCACCCCTCGGGCGCGGCGGTGCGGCCCGCTTTTCGCGCTCCTCGGCCTCTTTGGCCCGCGCCTTTGCCGTGGCCGCTGCCGCGGCGGCGACTTCCGGATCCGGAAGGGCGGCCGCAGGGTTTTCCATCGGCGAAGCCGGTGCGGAAGGAGTTTCCGCTTCTGCTTTGCGGGCTGAGGCCGCAGCTTTCTTGGCTTCCTCTTCTGCCGCGCGTTTCTTGGCATCTTCCTCTGCCTGACGCTTCGCCTCTTCTTCGGCTTCGCGGGCGAGACGCTGTTCTTCGATCCGGCGCTCTTGCTCTTTCAAGGCGGCCTGACGTTCCTCTTCGACCTTAGCAGCCCCTTCAAGCGCTTTCAGACGGCGTTCCCGTTCCTGTGGGGAAAGACCTTCCATGGAGGGGTGGTTCATCATGCCAGACGCGCCGCCGGAACCGACACGCTCCATCGAACCGCCATCAGTGCGCTCAAACGTCCGTTTGCGCTTTTTCTCCACCTTCACGGTTTTCGTGCGGCCGTGGCTGAAGCTCTGGCGGACCTGACCGCTATCCACAGTCTTCCGAAGCTCGAGCCGTCCAGGAGAGCCAAGGGTCAACTTGCCGCCAGATTCCTTGTTATCACTCATGCCTGCTTTCCTTCCATTTCAGCGGAACCTTTTTCCGCCACATCAAAATTCACCCGAACACCTTTGAGGCGTTCGCAATCCCGCAAAAGGGCCTGGGCCAAGCCCCCCTGCGCTACAACAACATGCACGGCTTCTTCTTTGCCGAAGGCCTCGCCCATCTCTTCGCGCGTCATTGCAACCAAGGCGTGACTGTCAGAGGCCAGCCGGGTCAGTTTGTCTACCCCATCCTGTCCTGCATCTGTTGCTGCGAGATAAAGCTCCACCCGGCCAGATCTCAAAAGACCGGCGCATTTTTCAAAACCTGTGACGGCTTCCCCGGCCCGGCGGGCGCGTGACAATGTGTCAGTACAGCGCCGTGTCAACAAGCGCTCTAAAAGGGGAACAAGGCCGTCTGGAACGATAACGGACTGGCGGGCGGCCTTTGCAAAGACACGTTTCGCAACCGCACGTTCCAGGACACTGCGATCAGCCTTAACGTAGAGCCCGCGTCCGGGAAGCTTGTTCAGAAGGTCTGGCGTGACCGTGCTGTCAGGGGCCAGGACAAATCGGATCAGCTGATCTTTTGAGCACACCTCACCCGTGACGATGCAACGGCGCTGGGGGCCGTGCGCATCCGTCCGGAGGTCCGGTCCGATATCATCGGTTTCCGGCCCGTCGGGTCCCGTTACGGGATCGCGATGTTGCTCTGTATTCAGCACAATAATCCGTTCGTTTCGAGACGGCTGAAATGTCTGCTGGCTGGCGCATTACGCGCCGGTGCCGGCAGGCTCATCAGCTGCCCCTTCCAGTTCTGCGTCTGTTTCCTCGTCCCCGATTTCGATTCGGGACCGAAACGCTTCCAGTTCTTCTTCTGTAATCCAGCCAACCTGTGCCCGTGCGGTCATGATCAGGTCGGTTGCCGCATCTTCGTCCATCGGGAAGTCCCGCAGGATGCCGTCTTCCTTGCTGACCATTTCGTCTGCGACCAGACCGGCAAAATCTTCGACGGTTTTGATCCCGTCTTTGCCCAGTGCGACCAACATGGCGTTGTTAAGCGCCGGGTTTGCAGCAAGCTCGTCTGTTACGCCCAGTTCTTTGCGCTCGTTTTCGAGACGCTGTTCCTGTTCGTCCAGATAGTTCCGACCGCGACGGCGCAGTTCCTCGGCGACGTCCAGATCGAACCCTTCGATGGCTGCCAGTTCTTCCACCGGCACAAAGGCGACTTCATTAATCTCGGTAAAGCCCTCGGTGACCAGCAGACGCGCAATCACATCATCGACGTCTAGCGCTGCCATGAAGGTCTCGCTGCGTTCGTTAAATTCGGCCTGACGCTTATCGGATTCCTGTTCCTCGGTCATGATGTCGATATCAAAGTTGGTCAGGATTGACGCCAGGCGCACGTTTTGACCACGACGACCGATGGCAAGGCTCAATTGATCATCAGGTACGACAACTTCGATTTTGCCCGCTTCTTCATCCATGACCACTTTGGCGACCTCTGCGGGTGCCAGCGCGTTCACGACAAAGGTCGGCTCATCATCGCTCCAGGGGATGATGTCGATCTTCTCGCCCTGCAGCTCAGCAACCACGGCCTGGACACGGGACCCTCGCATGCCAACGCAAGCGCCAACCGGGTCAATCGTTCCGTCGCGGGAAAGCACGGCGATCTTTGCACGGCTGCCCGGGTCACGGGCAACGGAGCGGATTTCAATTACGCCATCATAGATTTCAGGGACTTCCTGACCGAACAGGCGGGCCATGAATTGGGGATGTGTGCGGGACAGAAAGATCTGCGGGCCGCGTGTTTCCTCGCGCACGTCATAGATATAGGCGCGTACGCGATCGCCCCGTTTCAGATGCTCGCGCGGAATGCACTCATCACGACGCATCACCGCTTCGCCACGACCAAGGTCGATGGTGACATTGCCGAACTCAACGCGCTTGACGATCCCGTTGACGATCTCGCCAATGCGATCCTTGTATTCTTCATACTGACGTTGGCGCTCGGCCTCACGAACCCGCTGGACAATCACCTGTTTCGCGGTCTGGGCAGCAATCCGGCCAAAGTCAATCGGTGGCAGGGGATCGACCAGAAATTCGCCCAGTTCAGCATCTGCCTTGATGCTGCGGGCTTCCCCCAGGCTGCGCTGGGTCACCTCATTTTCGATCTCTTCGACAACTTCGAGGTAGCGGGCCAACAGAATTTCGCCGGATTTACGGTTGATGCTGGCGCGGATGTCATGCTCATGACCGTATTTGGACCGGCCGGCCTTTTGAATGGCCTGCTCCATCGCTTCCAGAACCAGCTCGCGATCAATCCCCTTTTCCCGGGCGACCGCATCGGCCACGTTCAACATATCGGTCCGTGTAATGGCTACTGTTTCCATGACGTCCTCGAATTCTTGCTTTCAATACATCCTGGATACGACCCGTCCGGCCTTGATCCAGTACCTTTTGTTGTTTCCTCAATCAGCCTGTTTTGGCTGATCCACGTCCATTTCACCGCCTTCAACAGCACCAGACGCGCTGGCAGCCTGTCTCGCGGCTTCAATTAACTCATCTGTAAGCACCAGTTTCGCGCTGCGCATTTCTGCATAGGGCAGCATCACCCGATCGCCATCGCTTTCCAGTATGATTTGATCGTCCTCAATACCCTGAACAATGCCGGTGAACCGTTTCCGACCGCCAATCATGTGGTGCATTTCCACTTTGGCATCGAATCCTGCATACCGTGTAAAATGCTCTGGCTTGGTTAGAGGGCGATCAATACCCGGCGAGCTCACTTCCAGAGTATACGCGTCTGAGATCGGATCTTCCACATCCATCAGGGCAGAGGTTGCATTACTGATATCGGCGCAATCTTCCACTGTCATGGCCGCTTCGTCTTTGCGATCTGCCATAATCTGCAGGGTCATCCGTTGAGATCCTGTCAGGCGGACGCGCACGAGCTCATAACCCATATCCTCAAGGGACGGGGTAATTATCTCTGCGATGCGTCTGGTCAGATCCATAGTCTGGATCACCCTCCTGATATGCCGGACAACATGTCTGGCCCTGCAAATAAAGATGTGTTTGAGCATTAAAAAAGGCGGGTCCGAGGACCCACCTCCCAAAATCCTCGGTGGTCTGTACTAGTCTACTTAGTACTGTCACTTTGATCTAAGATCGGTATGGAGGGTGATGTAAGGGATATCGAAAGAAATTACAAGTCCGAACGGCTATTTCTGCCCTAAGCTACCTAATCATTCGCCGCCGGGTTCAAAATCGAAAATCATGTAGGTTGGTTTTCCGGCCAGGGACTTTCGCTCGTACCGTGTTTCGGGCCAGTCATCGGGGCGAACACGCCAGTCGTCAGCGCGTCTGGCGCGCCAGGCGAAGCTTTCGTCGCCTCTCAGATGAAACAGCATCCATTCCAGGTAACTCGGATGATCTGTCGCGGCCCGCAGCTCTGCATTTGGTGTCAGCAGGCGTTTGAATTCTGGCAGGTTTGCCGGGCCAATAAATCGGCGTTCCCAATGGCGTCGTTTTGGCCAGGGATCAGGGAACAAGACGTAGAGGCGATCCAGGCTGGAGGACATCAGGCAGCGAAACAGCAGTCGTGCATCATCAGGCACCAGACGAATGTTGGTCAGATTGTTTTCCTCGATCCCCCGTAACGCTTTCGCGACGCCGTTCATATAGGGTTCGCATCCAATGAATCCGATATCCGGATTGCCCCGTGCCAGATCGATCAGGTGTTCTCCCCCGCCAAATCCGACCTCCAGCCAGATGGCCTTTGGGTGGTTCGGGAAAAGGGTGGCGGGGTCCAGACTGTTCGGGGGTCCATCAAGCGGCACCGACAGCCTGGGCAACAGGGTTTCAATCAGGTTCTGTCGAGCAGCACTGAGTGGACGGCCCTTTCGCCGCCCAAAAAACTTCGGATCCGATGAAGTCTCGCTCATTAACGGTCACCGAGCGCGCGAATCCAGGGTCAGGTAAGCGCGGCCTTCAGGGGCTCAACCAGATCGGTCCGCTCCCAGGAAAAATGTCCGGCATCGGTCGGCTGGCGACCAAAATGGCCATAGGCGGCACTTGGTGCATAGATTGCCTGGGCCAGGTTCAGATGCTCCCGGATACCCCGTGGGCTGAGATCCATAACCTCCTGAATGGCGGCCACAAGCTTGTCTTCGGCCACAGTACCGGTTCCCTGCGTATTGACATAGACCGATAGTGGTTTGGAAACACCAATGGCGTAGGCAACCTGAATGATGCAACTTTCCGCCAGGCCGGCGGCCACCACGTTTTTGGCGACATAGCGCGCGGCATAGGCCGCAGACCGGTCCACCTTTGTCGGATCTTTACCCGAGAACGCGCCGCCGCCATGGGGGGCCGCACCGCCGTAGGTGTCGACGATGATCTTGCGACCGGTGAGGCCACAATCGCCATCCGGACCGCCGATCACAAAACGGCCGGTCGGGTTCACGTAGAATTCCTCTTCCGGGGGCATCCAGCCTTCAGGCAAAACACTCTCAACATGGGGGCGCACCAATTCGCGAATTTCGTCCTGTTCGAGGCCTTCATCATGCTGGGTGGAAACCACAACAGATGTGGCGCGGACCGGCTTGCCATTTTCATAGGCAAGTGTCACCTGGCTCTTCGAATCCGGGCCAAGGCCGCTTTCGGTGGTGTTGTGGCGATAGTCTGCGAGGTTCTTCAGAATTTGATGGCTGAAATGCAGAGGTGCCGGCATCAGCACATCTGTTTCGCGACAGGCGAAACCAAACATCAGTCCCTGGTCTCCGGCACCTTCATCTTTATTGCCGCTGGCATCAACGCCCTGGGCAATATCGATCGATTGGGCGTGCAGATGGACCTCGACAGAAGCAGTCTCGTGATGAAATCCGGTCTGCTCGTAACCGATATCCTTTACGGCTTCTCTGGCAAGTGATTCGATCAGGTCCTTGTTAACCTCGCCCGAACCATCGACCAGCGGGGATGGCCCGCGAACCTCGCCGGCGATGACTATCCGGTCGGTGGTCGTCAGGGTTTCACAGGCAACGCGCGCACCTGGATCGGCGCCAAGAAAGGCGTCTACAACTTCGTCCGATATTCGGTCACATACTTTGTCCGGATGACCCTCTGAAACAGATTCGCTGGTGAAGAGATAGTTAGATGCCATGGGATTCCGCCTGATTTTTCGAAAAGCCGGGGGATATTGCAGCCTACACCCAGTCCGTCAAGGTTCCAGCATACAAGAATCAATAAAGCGCAAAATTTTCGGGTGATCCGGGATTATCGTTACTCGGATTTGGCGATCGCGCGGACCAGTTCCACCAACCGTCTTTTGCATAAAGGGTTCGCAATTGTGTTGAAGGCTTTTAGCATCTTACGGGCGTCTTTTGAGGCAAGCGGGTTCGTATCTGCATATGTTATGGGAATTTCGGACATTCCAACGCGATTTCGCGGGCTTTGATCCGCAATACCTGGTTCCATATCGTCAAAGAAAAACTGCACGGGCACGGCCAGTATTTGACTGATATCGAATAACCTGCTTGCCCCGACACGGTTCATCCCGCGTTCGTATTTCTGGATCTGTTGGAAAGTCAGTCCAAGCGCCGCGCCAAGATCCTGCTGGGTAATGCCAACCATAGTCCTTCTCTGCCGAATTCTGGAACCGACATGGATATCAACCGGGTTTGGGGCAGTTGGCGATGAAATTGAAACGCTCCTCAGCAGATTGTTGTTTTTCTGGATCCGTAACAGCGTAGTTTCCAGGCACCAAGGCGTCAATAGTTTTCAATAAAAAGTATGAATTTTTATGTCTTTTAAGGTGCTTTTCTACCAAACCTGTGTGCCCATAATGTCAGCATCAAGAGCATGGCCAGGAGAATACCGGGTATGACGGATTCAAACCTGCTGAACGGGGTTGCTGGAAGTGGCTGCGGCAAACGCAGATCGAGATATCCTTCTTCCACAAGCGGCAATCGACCCAATTCGCGACCATAGCCATCAAAGGCCACCGTAATCCCTGTATTGGTTGACCGGATCAGGGGGAGGCCCTGTTCAACAGCGCGAAGACGCGCCATGGTCAAATGCTGGTGGGGTCCAGCGGTCTCGCCATACCAGGCATCATTGGTCAGGTTGAGTAACCAATCCGGGCGGGGCCCCTCGGCGGAAGTGACATTGCCCGGGAAAATGATTTCGTAACAGACCAGCGGACTGAAGGCCGGGAGGTTTTCCACTGCCATGGTTTCCGGGCCGTTACCCGGCGAGTAGTCGATGCCGCCTGCGGTGACCTTGGCGAATTTCAGAAAGTCGCGAAACGGTACATATTCACCAAAGGGGACCAGGTGAGATTTGTCGTAATGGGCGGCTACTTTGGCCTGATCGTCAATTACAAGCACTGAATTAAAAAGTTTGAAGGGTTCGGTGCTGCGCCGGGGCGCGCCGGTCAGTAAATACCCTCCCTCAGGGATCATCTGACTTATACGCTTCAGCGCCGGTTCGTCCTCCGACAGAAAAAATGCGGCGGCTGTTTCCGGCCAGACAACAGTGGTGATCCAATCTGGCCTGTCTCTCTCACTCAGCTCGACATGCCTCATGAAATTTCGCGTCCGGAATTGGGCGGGCCATTTTTCCGGTTGAGGAATGTTGGCCTGAATGAGACGAAGGCCGACGCCCGGAGTATCCGCGATACCGGGCCCCGGGGCATTGGAGAGGCGGGCAAACCCGGTTCCTGCGACGGCGATGGGGATCAGAACCGCCAGTCCTAGACAGCCCTGGCGAAACCGGAAATCCGGGATCCAATCGACGCGGTCTTTCTCCTCCTCCCTGTTGGTCCCGTCCTGCGGTAGGGCCAGGACCGGCAAGACCGCGCTTAACAGGACCAGCGCTGAAAGACCGTAAATGCCGCCGTAGGAGGCAAATTGAAGCAGGCTTTCCGATCCGGCCCAGGCGTGCCCCATAAGGTTCCAAGGGAACCCGGTAAAAAGATGGCTGCGCGCAAGCTCCATAAGGAACCAGCATGCGGCGAGCCCGAACACCCGTGCCGGGCCCACGGGTAACTGGCCGGCAAGCGCTGTTGCTGTTGCCGTAAAGACAGAGAGCACAGCCGGTAATCCCAAGGCGGCAAAAGGGACCATCCACAGGAGGTCATCCGAGAACACCAGAAGGGCGGACGGGATCCAGTACAGGCTTGTCAGGAACAGACCAAATCCGAAGAACCATCCGTGAAGAAAATGTTCCTTTGTATTTTCCGCTCGATTCAAGAGCAGGATGAGCAGTGGAAAACTCACCCACAGAACCGGGAGGAAAAAAGCAGGCGGCATGGCCAGGCTGGCACAAATACCGGCCAGGAAGCTCAGACCATAGGCTTGCCGGGGACTCCGCTCGGTCACCCAGGCGTTCAGCTTCTCGATCCGGGCCCAGAATTTCGCTTGCTGCGTTGGAACGAAGGCAAGAGTGTTTTGCGAATTCACCGGCTTTAACCGACCCGTTTCGGATGCCGATGCCATTCTCCTATCCCTCTATCGGGGTCATCTTGGCGTCGGGAAGATTGTGAACACGGACGCGTTTAATGCGCCGCGGATCGGCATCCAGGATCTCGATGCTGATGCCGCTTGGTTCATGGGTGATCAGCTCTCCGCGTGTTGGCACCCTGCCAAGCATGGTAAAAACCAGCCCTCCGACTGTATCAATGTCTTCGTCCCGTTCTGAATCTTCGAGAATGGGGCCGAAATCTTTTTCTAAATCCTCAATCGGTAGTCTTGCATCGGCAATGTAGGTGCCGTCGCCCGCCGCTTCGATCACAGGACCGCTTTCGATGTCATGCTCATCGGCGATTTCGCCAACAATTTCCTCTACCAGATCTTCAATTGTGATGAGGCCGTCGATACCGCCATATTCATCGACCACGACGGCCATGTGGCGCCGCTGCAATCGCATCTGCAGAAGCAGATCCAGAACCCGCATGCTGGGTGCAACAATCAAAATGGGCCGCAGAACCGCCTGAAGGTCAAAACCGTCAAGCTTATCGATGCCAATCGCCATCACGTCTTTAATATGGACCATGCCGAGGATGTCATCCAACTCGCCCCGATAGACCGGATAGCGGGAATGCGGCTGGTGAACCATTTCCTTCAACAGATCTTTCAACGGCGTCTCAATATCGACACTGTGAATATCGGCACGCGGCACCATCACGTCATATGCCGTCATTTCTCCGAATTTGAGAATGTTGGCGATTAGGGCCCGCTCACCCTGATCAATCGGCTTTTCCCGATCATCGTGTTTTTCGATGAGGTCTTCCAGCGCGTCTCGTAGATGCGAGTCGCCGTTTCTACCGGTCAGAGCCCGCAACAATTGTGTGAGCCCGCTTCGCCTGGGGCCAGAGCTTTCGCCGGTGTCCCCTATACTGACATCTTCTGCCATTATTCCTCTACATGACCCGCGGTCAGTCTTTTTCATCCAGAATTAAGTCTGACCCGATATAGGGATTCGAAATCCCGATTGCTGCAAGAATACTGATTTCCAGGGTTTCCATCTCCTCGGCTTCTTGCGCCGTTTCGTGATCAAAGCCCAATACATGCAGCATTCCATGAATTACCAAATGATGAAGATGGTCGTCAAAACTCTTTTCTTGTTCAACCGCTTCTCTTTGCAGGGTTTCGAGGGCCAGAGATATATCGCCCAGTGGCATGATCTGGCCCGGATGGCTGGCATCTCTGTCGGAAAGGAGAGAACATTGGTGGCATTGTCTTTGCCACGCCATTCCCTGTTCAGTCCTTTTTGTTCTTCGTCATTCGTCAGTAACACCGAGATCTCGCAGTCTGGTCCGTTGGGCAGGGCGGCAAATTCGAACGCTTTGCGTGCGGCATGTTTCACAATATTGGCCGAGTCTTCTGGCCAGCCGGTGTTTGAAACGACGTCAATTTCAAGAGAGCGGGCATCTTTGGGGCCCGCCTGAACTGAATGCGTCACCGGTGGGTTTCCGTTTGTTTGGCCATGGCGTGTTTCATGTCTTCTGAGGGGACCCTGATCCACTTTTCTGGCGCGCGTCATAGGCATTTACGATCCGGGCGACGAGGGCATGACGCACAACATCGGAGCCCGCGAACCTGATCACTTCAATACCTTTTACACCATCCAACGTATCAACCGCATCTGAGAGACCGGATTGCTGGCCAGCTGGCAGATCGATCTGGCTGAGATCGCCGGTGATCACCATACGGCTGTTTTCGCCGAGGCGTGTCAGGAACATTTTCATCTGAACAGGCGTGGTGTTTTGGGCTTCATCCAGCAGAATGAACGCGTTTTTCAAGGTCCGACCTCGCATAAAGGCCAGTGGGGCAACCTCAATTTCCCCGCTTTCAAGCTTTCTGATCACCTGGTCGCCGGGCAGATTTTCGTATAGCGCGTCATAAATTGGCCGCATATACGGGTCGACCTTCTCTTTCATGTCGCCTGGCAAAAAGCCCAGACGTTCCCCCGCTTCCACCGCCGGGCGGGAGAGGATGATCCGGTCAATCTGACCTGCCATCAACATGGAAACCGCTGCGCAAACCGCCAGATAGGTCTTGCCTGTGCCAGCCGGACCAATCCCGAAGACCAGCTCATTTTCCATCATGGCGCTGATATACTGGGCCTGGGTCGGTGTTCTGGCGGAAATCTGGCGACGCTTGGTGCGGATCATGGGTTCCTGCTCCCCAAACAAGTCTGTCGGCGTGGTAGCCATCCGAACAGCCGCGTCGATATCGCCTGCTTCGATATGCTGGCCACTTTTTAGGCGGTCATAGAGCCGCGCCAGGGCGGTTTGGGCAATTTCGACGGCGTCTGCCGGCCCTTCAACGGACAATTGGTTGCCCCGGTTAATCAACTGAATGCCGAGATTTTCCTCGATCCGGGCCAGATATTTGTCATGTTCCCCAAACAGCAGAGGCAAGAGCCGGTTATCGTCGAATTGCATCACAGCGTTGCCAGGTAGAACGGGCGGGCGTTGAGTCGGCGACGAAAGTGTGGTCAAGCGGATATCCTTTCTGGGGATGCTGTTGGGATGGGTGCCGGGTTGAGTAATGTGGATTGTTCGGCCTCCGCAAACAGGCTGTGGCCGGTCACATCGGTAATCTGACAGGACCGGATGCTGCCGATCCAGTTTGACTGTTCATCTTCAGGGACGGTGACATGGACGGGCTGCAGAAACGGTGTACGTCCGACAATCTGGCCTGCATGGCGCCCAGGTTTCTCAAACAGGACATCCATGATCTGGCCTTTGCTTGCAGCGTTAAAGGCGGCAAGCTGGCTTTCCAGCAATTGCTGCAAACTCGATAGCCTTTCGGACTTTACGACCTCTTCTACTTGACCCTCCATCGCGGCTGCAGGTGTGCCCGGACGTTCAGAATACTTGAAAGAGAATGCCCCTGCATAGCCAATTTCAGTTACGAGTTTTATCGTCTCAGCAAAATCTTGATCTGATTCTCCCGGATATCCGACAATAAAATCAGAGGAAAGTGTAAAATTTTCTCGGGCCGAGCGCAATTTATCCACAATTCGGCGATACTCATCGGCTGTATGGCGTCTGTTCATGGCGGCCAGCATGCGATCCGAACCTGACTGGATTGGCAGGTGTAGGTAAGGCATCAGGGCGGGAACCTCACCATGGGCGGCGATCAGATCATCATCCATGTCCCGCGGATGGCTGGTCGTATAGCGTATCCGGGCGAGACCATCGATATCGGCCAATTCACGGACGAGGCGACCAAGACCCCATTCCGAGCCATCCTTCCCCGCGCCGTGATAGGCATTCACATTCTGGCCCAGTAGGGTAATTTCACGTACGCCGTTTTGCACCAGACGGCGCGCCTCAAGAATGATCTGGTCCGCCGGGCGGGAAAATTCGGCACCGCGCGTGTAAGGGACCACACAGAAGGTGCAGAATTTGTCGCAGCCTTCCTGGATGGTCAGGAATGCGGTTACCGGGCTGGAAGTCACGCGTTCTTCCGGCAGATGATCAAACTTGTCTTCAGGCGGGAAATCCGTGTCGAGGACCTTTATGCCGACGCCTCGTTCCGCCCTTGCCAGCATTTCCGGCAGACGGTGATAGGTTTGCGGCCCAAACACCATATCGACCATCGGTGCCCTTGCGATGATTTCATCGCCTTCTGCCTGTCCGACGCAGCCGCCGATAGCAACGATCATGCGGCCACCATCCGCGGTTTTGCGCGCTTGTTTGGGCTTTAGCCTGCCAAGATCAGAATAAACTTTTTCCGCCGCCTTTTCACGGATGTGACAGGTGTTCAGAATGACCATGTCTGCATCATCCGGGGTGTCACCCATCTGATACCCCAAAGGGGCCAGCAGATCGGCCATCCGCTCGGAATCATAAACGTTCATCTGACAGCCATAGGTCTTGATATACAGCTTTTTCTTAGCCACGGGCGCACACTTCCTAAATCTCAAGAAGCGCAGTGATTAGCACCGAAGAAAGCCGCGGTTCAAGCTGTTCGTGCGATTCATGTGCCAAGCCCTAAACGAGTTTTGGCAGCGGGAGTGGGGTTGTGCCGGCGGGGCTGAGCCGAATGGGGCATGCATAACGTCCGCCCAAAGCGTCGGACAATCCTCGCGACACGGTGCTTTCGCAATGCTGCGCCAGTGCCTTTCTGCTGCCGAAATCCTGCAGTCTTACGGGGGTATGAAAGATGACATCGACCTCGATCGTTCCCAGTCCCAGCACATGCCAGAGATGTGGTGCCAGCTCCATATCGCCATACCAGGCATAAAAGGGGCGCAGCATCCGGCCCATCGGCATGCCATCGAACCGTGTATAGGCAAGGGAAATGGGTTGAACCATAACCGGTGTGCCATTGACCTCAGTATCCGCCGTGTCAAAAAGGGCGCTCTTGAATTGTAATGCGCGCGATCCGTCTGAGCTGGTGCCCTCGGGGAAGAGGATCAAACTGTCTCCGTTGTTAAGCCTTTCTGTCATCACGCTGCGCTGCGCCTTCACGTCGCGACTTTTACGCGCCACAAAAACTGTGTTCTGAAGCCGCGCCAGATAGCCGAATAGCGGCCAGGTTCGAACCTCTGACTTCGCGACGAAACTGGCGTCCAGCGTCGACCCCAGCACCGAAATATCGAGATAGGAAACATGGTTGGCGACATACAGGACCGGCCCGGCCTGCGCCGGTGTTCCATGTAGATGCGTGGTGATGCCGGTAATTTGACAGCTGCCGGCATGCCATGCCCGAACAATCCAGCGTGGGAAGGGTTGCGTGCGAATGGCGCGAAGCGGTGCACAGATCAGAAGCACCACCATCAGGGCCAGAAGGCCTGCGACGCGGGATACCGCCATCAAAACCGAATGTCGGGCGGGCCATGCCGTGATGTCTGCTCGATTGTCCATCGCTGCTAACCGGTCATTCTGGCGTAGTGGTTGGAGTAGCGCGCGGTCACCAGATCGGTTTTTAAGATGACGCAGACATCTGTGGTGTTGAACTGAGGATCAATAACAGCGCCATCACCGACAAACCCACCAACACGCAAATACCCTTTGATCAACGGCGGCACGGCTACCAAACCCTGTTTCAGGGTGAAGCTGCTGGCAGGCAGAATATTCATGTCAACATGAAGACCGTCGCGTGCTTTTGCCCGCAATCCCCGCGGCGCCAGATGATTCTGGTATAAATAAGAGAGAGCAAGCGCATGTTCTCTTATATCGGTGCCGGGCAAGCTGGCGCATCCAAAGAGAAGCTCGATCTTGTAATGGAAAACATAAGCCGCAATGCCGCGCCACAGCAATTCCATCACCCGTCGGTTCCGATACCGCTCATCGACACAGGACCGGCCCAGCTCCAATATCTCGGAAGGGTGCTGCAGGATGGGTGCAATGTTGTATTCGTCGACCGAGTAGAACCGTCCCACCCGTTTGGCGCTGTCCCGGCGCATCAGGCGATAGCTGCCCACAACGCTTTCGGGCCCTTTGCCCAACTCATGGTCCAGAACCAGAAGATGGTCCGCAACCGCGTCAAACTGATCAAAATCCCTGTGAGCAGCCTTCATTTCGGCGCTCGGCATTGCGTCCATTTCTTCGTAAAATACCCTATATCGAAGGTTCTGCGAGGCGATAAGATCCCTTTCGCTCTCACAGAGGCGAATTTCGAGGCTTCCCGCCTTGAGTGACTTCATCATATCCATCAAATCAGGGTCGATCGTGTCGGCGTCCAGAATAGGAAGGGCTGAATACATCATAGCGCATCTTCTCGGCGGTTCGAATCAGCATTTGCGTATCGGACGGTTGTTACGATCAGTTGACAGGCTCAATATAGAAATGTTTCACCGAAAATCGACTTTGCGCATAACCGCGCCGTCTGCAAGCTGATAGGATCGATTATGGCTCTATGGATCATGAACCCGCTGGCCGTTCTTGCTGAAGATGCGATGGGGGGACTTGTCATTGATCAGGGCCGCATTGTCGAAACACTGAACGCGGGCCAGAAACCCTCCATTCCGGTGACGCAGAAACTGGACGCATCCCGCCACGTTATCCTGCCGGGTCTGATCAACACCCATCACCATTATTATCAGACGCTGACACGTGCTTTTCCGTCGGCCTTGAACAAAGAGCTGTTTGATTGGTTGAAGGCGCTCTACCCGATCTGGTCACGTCTGGATCCTGACGCCCTTGAACTGGCGACCCGTCTTGCTCTGGTCGAGATGCTTTTGTCCGGAACGACACTTTCTGTCGATCATCACTATGTCTTTTCGAAAGGGCTGGAGAACGCGATCGACATTCAGGCGAGGGTCGCAGCGGAATTGGGCATGCGGGCCACCCTGACGCGGGGGTCCATGAACCTCTCGGTTTCGGACGGCGGATTGCCACCGGATGAAGTGGTTCAGGACCACGACACCATTCTGGCTGATTGCGCGCGCGTTATCTCCTCTCATCATCAGGTTGGACCCGATGCGATGGTGCAAATTGCACTCGCTCCGTGTTCACCGTTTTCAGTGACAAAAGAGCTCATGATCGCGACCGGGGAAATGGCCCGATCTCACGGTGTTGGCCTCCATACCCATCTGGCTGAAACAGAGGATGAAAACACATTTTGTTCGGAGATGTTCGGGTGTCGGCCGCTCGATTATCTCGAGGATTGTGGCTGGCTGGATCCGTCCGTCTGGTTGGCGCACGGGATTCATTTTGATGAGGGTGAAATTCACCGTCTCGGAAAGGCCGGCATGGGCGTTTCCCACTGCCCCAGTTCCAATATGTTGCTGTCATCCGGTATTTGCCGGACACCCCAACTTGAAAACGCGGGTGTTTCCGTCGGCTTGGGCATTGATGGATCGGCGTCTCAGGATTGTTCGAATATGATTCAGGAAGTCCGTCAGGCCTTTATGATCAACCGTCTCGCTTATGGGGCGTCCGTCACGCATGAAGATGCGTTAAGGTGGGCGACAAGCGGTTCGGCTGGTGCGATTGGCCGCCCGGAACTGGGCGTGATTGCCGCGGGGCGCCCGGCCGATCTTGCCCTGTTCAATCTCGATGAACTCAGATTTTCAGGGCATGGTGACCCGCTTGCTGCCCTCATTCTCTGCGGTGCGCATCAGGCCGATCACGTAATGATTGCCGGGGAATGGATTGTTGAAAACGGGCAGATACAAGGTCTTGATATCGCCCGATTGCGTGCGGAACATCAGGCCGCAGCGAGGAAAGTACAGGGTGAATTATAGACGGTCTCGTCCCGTTCAATCCCTGTTCTTTTTGCTGAGTGGCACCCCATAAAGTTCCAGTCTGTGATCAACCAGTCGGAAGCCAAGCTTCCTGGCAATTTCGTTCTGAATTTCCTCAATGGCCTCATTCTGGAACTCGATCACCTCGCCCGTATCGATGTTGATCAAATGGTCATGATGATCCTCGGGCACTTCTTCATAGCGAGAGCGCCCATCGCCAAAATCATGCCGGGTCAAAATTCCCGATTCTTCCAGCAGGCGCACCGTTCGATAAACGGTTGCAATGCTGATCTTTGTATCGATGGCAGAGGCGCGCTGATGCAACAGTTCAACATCCGGATGGTCATCGGAATCCACAAGAACCTTTGCAATAACCCGCCGTTGACCGGTCATCTTCAGGCCTTTTTCCACGCAGAGCTGTTCAATGCGATTGATGTCGTCGTCCCGGCTCATATCTGACCCTGCTGCTTGGTTGTCTTTGGATCAATGATGCCAATAAATCACGGTCGAACAAGCCCCGGTGGCTTCGGGCCCGGCAAAGACTGATGAAATTTTATGTGAGGTCGCCTGACAGCGATCAGTTCGGATGGCCGGATCGCGAACGGGTGCCAAGTCCGATCTGTTTGGCCAGACGCGACCGCTGGCGCGCGTAGTTCGGTGCGACCATCGGGTAGTCAACCGGCAAACCCCACCGCTCACGATACTCGTCCGGGGACATGTTGTACGCCGTCTTCAGGTGACGCTTCAGCATTTTCAGCTTTTTGCCGTCTTCCAGACAGATGATGTAGTCCGGTGTAATTGAGTTTTTCACAGAAACGGCGGGCGAGAGGTCACGTTCGACGACGGGCTCATCACCGCCATATTGAGAAAGCGATTCATAAACCTGCTCGATCAAGCCCGGCAGATCATCGATCTCAACCTTATTGTTCGAAACGTGAGCAGCGACGATGCGCGATGTCAGCTGGAGTATCTCTGATGGTGAGATGTCCTGCTCTGCAAAGTCACTCATGCTCTCTCTTCCCTCATGCCAACTCCGCGGGTCGATTGGCCATGCTGCGTTCGAAAATCGCCGCCGCCAGACTCTTACGGTGGATTATGGTTCTACTCGTCTCTCTTCTCGAGAGTAACCGCTTTATTGGTATTTCTTCAAGCAAAGGATGTCAGATTTGTTGTAAATATCCCGCAAATCCAGAGAAATACCTTCGATTATTTTGGGTTAAGCGTATTCTTTTTTCATGATTAACGCGTCAATTCGCAGGCTGCTGGATCGGCGGTAATAGTTTTTTCGCAAGCCGACGCGCTTGAATCCAAAATTTGCATAAAGCGCGATTGCTGCCGCGTTATCAACGGCGACTTCAAGAAAAAACTCGCGTGCATTCCTGTTTCTTGCTTCTGACACACCGTAACTTAGTAAAGCGTTCCCAACACCAAGTTTGCGGAACAGAGGATGGACAGTAATCGTGTAGATCTCTGCTTCTTCTGCCGCGCAGGACAGGATCACAAAGCCGAGCTTCATCGGGTACGAAGGGTCGTCTGTGAGGCCCTCGGCAATTACGGCAAAACTTCCGGGTGGATTGAGCAGATCAAGAATCGCCGGCAAACCAAAGGGTTCGTCGAAACCCGCTTCGAACAATTCTGCCATTGCGGAATGATCTGCTTTGGTGGCCAGTCTCAGGGTCAGCTGGTCGTGTGAAGGAGCCGCTGCCAAGGGTTTATGCCCTTGGCGGCTTGGCAATCGGGCCAACATCTGGTGGACGCAGGTAAAGCGGTTTTGGGATAGCGCCTATCGCCGGCATTTGTCCTTTGTCGATCCTTTGATGTGCGAGCCTGCCGAGATCGACCGCGCTCGGCTTTACGTCTCCCTCCGGATCGGCCTGTTCTCCAAAACAAAGGTCCATTGCGCTTGCGTCTTCAGTAAACCGCGCCGCCGCGTCACCAATCACGGTAAATTCGGGCGGTTTGTCCACCAATAAGGTTTGAAGACTGTCAAAGTCACCGGCCATTGGTGAAAAAAGCGCGTTCTGCGAGGCATCGAAGGCCTGCATGTAAAAATCGGGTCGTTTGGTTTCGAGCACCACCAGGACGGGGCCATCCACGTTTGATGACGCCAAGACATGATCAAAACAGGTAATGCCGATCACGGGTAACTTCGATGACAGGGCAAGTCCCTGCACCGCGGCGAGGCCAATGCGCAAGCCTGTGAAGGCACCAGGTCCTGTTGTGACAGCCAAAGCATCCAGCGACTGTGCCCCGATACCAGCTTCCGACAGAACCTCTGCCATCATTGGAACCAGGTGCTCTGCATGACCGCGGCGCATCTCCCGGTGGATTGACGCGATGTCAATTCCGTCGCCCATACAGGCAACGGAACAGGCGTTTCCGGCACAGTCCACGGCGAGGATTTTCATCGGTAACCTTTTTCTTTTTTCCTGATATTAATGCGCTGGTTACGGGGTGTCGTGCCTCAGATTGCTGACTTGAGCAAGGAAAGAAGCAGCTTGTTTTGCCACAAAAACCCCGGAAAGGCTTGACGTCTAAACAGGTTTTCCATTCATCTTAAATTATGAATAGTAGATTACATATTTCTTTACCGCTTTTTGTCGCGCTCGTTTCGGTCGTGTTTGCCATTCCTCTCGCGTTGGTTGGGGCCAGGGTGGCGGTTGCCTCCGACAGCGGTGTCATCCTGATGTATCATCGCTTTGGGGAGGATGCCTATCCCTCTACCAGTGTTACCGTTGAGCAGCTCGACTCCCATATCGAGGAATTACTGGCCGGGGCCTATACCGTTTTGCCGCTGAGTGAAATGGTGGATTCCATCCGGAAAGGCGTTCCGGTTCCAGACCGTGCCGTGGCAATTACTGTCGATGACGCATACGCCTCTCTTTATGAGACCGGCTGGCCCAAACTTCGGGATGCAGGACTGCCTTTCACTGTCTTTGTTGCGACCCGTGCCATTGATGCCGGTCTGTCTGGATATATGTCCTGGGACCAGATTCGGGAATTGCATGATGCGGGTGTCGAGATCGGTTCCCAAACGGTGACCCATCTCCATATGGCAGATGCGGATTATGAGACGAATTTGGCGGAACTATCGGACTCGTCTGCGCGTTTGGAAGCAGAACTTGGAAAGAAACCACGGTTTGTCGCTTACCCCTATGGGGAAGCCAGTTCCGAAGCGATCCAAGCGGCATTTGAGGCGGGCTATGAGATCGGTTTTGGCCAGCACTCAGGCGTTTTGTTTCAGCAGGCCGACTTCATGTATTTGCCGCGGTACCCGATCAACATGAATTACGGCGGGCTCGACCGTTTTCGCCGGGTGATCAACACCCTGCCTCTTGCGGTAGCGGATCTGACGCCGACCAACCCGAAACTCTTGGAAAACCCACCTGTCTTCGGCTTCACGGTTGCGGATCCATCCGGCATTCCCTTTGGGCTGGCCTGTTATCACTCGCAGTTTGGCAAGGTGGAACGGATGGAAGTTTTGGGTAAGCGGCGGGTAGAATTGCGGTTTGACCAGGTCTTTCCGCCAGGCCGCAACCGGATCAATTGCACAGCGCCCGGGCCTTCTGCAAGGTGGCGCTGGTTCGGCATGCAATACTACGTTCCTGAATGAAAAACCTCTGAGGGTTCAAAGAAAAGCGCGCGACCCAAGAAGATCGCGCGCTTTTTTTGAGTCACGTGCCACAACCGATCAGACAGACGGGAAACCCCGTGCGGCCAGATCGTTCGACAAAATGGCATTGTCCAGGGCGGTAAACTTGTTGACCCGGATCACGGATTTCACCAACCCGACATATTCCATCCCTTTTTCGGAATAGGCGGTCAGGGTTTCGGCAAACGCCATGCTGTCCAGTGACTTGCCAGCAGCACGCAATGCCGCCCGTTCGGTACGGAGGTCGGCATAAGCACGGTGCGTATTCAGATTACGCATATAAGATGCCACGGCATCCAGGGGTGCGTGGAAAGCGCGAATCTTGTGGGTTTTCCCTTCTTCCCGTTTCTCCGGAACAATTCCCGTATGCTGGCTGGTTGTCCATTGACCGAACAGCGCATTTCCCAAACGGGCAAATCGTGATGTGCCCCAACCGCTTTCGATCGCGGCTTGGGCCAGGGCGAGCGATGGGGGTACAACGTCGACCCTTTTCAGCAGGGCTTCGAAGTCGCCATATTCGACCTTGTATTCCTTAACTCGCTCATCCAGCCAGGCTTTTTGGCGATAGGAAATCCCGGTATCCGACTGCTGCTGGTCCCGGAGTGCCTGAATGCGGGCCCGATCATTTGCCAGACCTTCATTCACCACCAGGATCATCGGCAACATCATCCGGGTGAAAACCTCTTTGCGATGTTTGGCATCTTTAAGCGCGGCCATGTCTTCCGGAACGCTGTCCGGTAGAATGCGGGGCACGGCGCTTTCACCAGCTCTGACGCGGTCCAGATCAAACCCAAACGCATCCATATGCGTGGTTAAACCGGCAACAGTGGTTGTTTCGATGGTTTCCGGAACCAGAACCGGTTTGGCGGCAGGAAGTTCCAGTTTGACGACCACAGGCGGTTTTGCAGCCTGGGGTTCGATATTTGTGGCGGCAAGGATGCCAAGGCCAACCAGGCCTGACACAAACAGCATGGCTTTGGCATGCCTGTTATCCGCCGTTTTAAACAGCGTTTTCATTCTGTCCCTCTCTCGTACTCTCTTCAGGCCCGGACCACCTGCGACCATCCGATGCCTATGAAAACTCGCTCGCAACTTTGCCAAGCAAGAGCTGCGCCAATCATCACAGGCACGGCCGATCGCCGTATCCGAATACCCGACCCTCTACAAATCCCGTGAATCTCGGGCGATTGTGCCGGGCCTTTTGACCTCTTGCGCAATCCCGTCTGATCCGGGACGTTCCCTCACAGTCGCATCTGGCATGATCGGATAGTCCGATTCGTGGCCAAAAAGCGACCCTTATGTGTTTGTTGATCTGGTCAACCAATCGGCCCCCGAATTGACATTCGGCGGTTCAAAACTGATCAGGGTGCCATTCTCCCCTTCAGAAACACGTCCGAAGATGGCACCAAACACATACCAGGGTTAAATCATGCCGGCCTTTTTACTTCTGCATCTCTGCAGGCTCAGCATCTGTTCCAACCGCGCCGCACCCAAGGGTGATTATTCTGACCAGCGGTTGGCGAAACTTTACGCTGTTGGGCGGACTTCCGTGACTTCCGGAATGTAATGCCGCAACATATTCTCAATACCCATTTTTAGCGTCGCTGTCGAGCTTGGACATCCGGCGCAGGCACCTTGCATCGTCAAATAGACGACGCCGCTTTCAAATCCGTGAAAGACGATATCGCCGCCATCCTGCGCAACGGCAGGGCGGACGCGGGTTTCGAGAAGTTCTTTGATCTGGCGGACAACTTCATTGTCCTCTGCATCATAAATGGGTTCGTCCACCTTTGCGGTCTCATGAAGCAACGGCCGTCCGGCGGTGAAATGTTCCATCACCGTGCCCAAAACCGCTGGTTTCAACTCATACCATTCAATGGAGTCATCTTTGGTAATTGTGATAAAGTCATATCCAAAGAACACAGCGCGTACGCCGGATACCTCGAACAAACGCTCTGCCAGCGGGGAATCCCCTGCTGCGGCTTCAGCATCCGGATAGTCGCGCGTCCCTTCGGCCATTACCTGCTTGCCAGGAATGAATTTCAGCGTGGCCGGATTGGGCGTCTGTTCTGTCTGGATAAACATCTATCTCTACCTTCGTTTTAAGCCTGATCGGAACATGGTGCAGAAGACCACCCTATTCAACCCCTGTCGGACTGGGGCGGTCCAAGATAAACCGGACACCAGCACAACTCTCACCGACACTGGATCAGGTTATTGCTTCGATCTGTTCGTCGGTCAGGCCGCCGGGCACAATTGTAATCGGTATGTTCAACTCGCTGAGGCCTTTGCCGGTCAGATAGGTTACCACCGGTCCGGGCCCCTCTGCGCTTGTGCTCGCAGCCAGCACCAGGATCGAAATTTCTTTCTCTTCCTGCAAAACGTCAGAAACGGCCTGGGCACGATCCCCTTCCCGTACAATCAGGATTGGCGCCTTGCCGGTATTGCGCAGGACAATTGACGCATTCTTTTGCAGCAGCTCCTCACCCTGTTCACGGTTTTCCTCCCGCATCAGGTTTTCAACCCCCAGCCAATGCATGAATTCCAGAGGTTCACTGACATGAAGCAGTGCGATACGACCGTCGGTGTTTTTGGCGCGATTGCAGGCAAATTTAAGGGCCACCGCCATCTCTTCGCTATTGTCGACCAGTACAAGGAAAACGCGGTCTGAAGCGGCGGCCTTGGGACTCTCGGATGCTATGTCCAGCCCCGCACTATCGGTATCGCTCATACAGAAACCCCCATATCAAGTTACCGGCACACTCTTCTATGAAGTGTTTTCGAAATCACAGCTTATCAGTCCGGTTGACCAGTGCAACGGGAAGCTTTCCCTAAAAACCCTTTTGAAGGGGACGGGCTATTTCAACAGGACGTTGATGATCTCTTTGATCTGAGTTCTGGCGCGAAGCAGATAGAAACCCTGGGATGCCAAATGGCTGGGCAGGATCGTTGCATCGGGCGCACCGTTCAGAACAACCAGCGGGTCCATTTCTGCCGCGGACTTTAGTGACGCCAGCATGGCCTGCCAAAGGGTGACCAGCTCTTTTTCGGCTATGATTTTGCCAAAATCGGATTCGAAGGCGCGCAACAGCATGTAATAGCCATAGAGCCTGCCCTTCGTGTGATAGAAAATATCATCGGCATCGGTCGAAAGGGTCGAGAGATCCGCGATACCGGCATCGAGAACAGCGGAAGCAGAGCCGAGATCGGCGGAAAACCGCTCCATGGTCGCCAAAAGGTTATCTGCGCGCTTGTCAAAGATTGCATTCCCCTCGGACAGGCGCTTGTTAAATTCTTCAAGCGCGTCCGCCCCATTCTGGTACTGCTCAGAGGAGCTGCGCTGGGGCAGCAGCGATTCAGAGATGTTGTAGAACCAGACATCCGGCGCGTATTTCAGAAATCCTGTCGCCCGTTCCAGGTCTGTATCGGCCTGACTGGACCCTCGGATGCGTCCGATTTGATCGGTCAGCTCAATTGTGAAGCGTGAAATGGCATCCCGGACGCCAACCTGAAAGTTCGGCATGTTATCCAGTGCGGCTGACGGCAGGAAGAACGGATCCATCGGCGTCCAGCGATTCTCAACCGTTTCATGCCGGATCAGATGAACGGCCATCGCTACCGCTTCGGAACCGCCACGTGGGGGTTCAACCACGATCTCGGTGTCATCGGATATCTGATGCACCATCAGCATACCGACTGGATAGTACAAAACCACCACGGCAAGAATCAGAGCGGCCATACCCAAAAGGGTGCCAGCGGAGCGACCGTGAGGGCGGGGAAGAGAACGCAAGCGCTCGGAGATGTTCAATCTGTCTACCATGTCCCGATACATGTGGTCGCGTGAAGGAAACTGCAAGCAGGCGACGGCCACATTGCCGAAATTTCGGATTCGAAATGCATCGGCCGACAGTCCAGACGTGACCTGTTGGGGTTAATCAGCGCTGAATGAATCCCATTGTTTCCCGAACGGATTTCAGGATCGGCTGGGAAATTTCCCGTGCCCGTACGGACCCTTCTGCCAGAATTCGGTCGATTTCGGTCACATCACCCATCAACCGCTGCATTTCGGTTCCAATTGGGCCCAGTACCGAAACAGCCACCTCTGACAGGATCGGTTTGAACTCGGAGAACTGTTTGCCTGCGACGTCGCTCAGTGCTTCCTCAACTGTAACACCTCGCAAGGCAGCATAAATGTTGATCAGGTTCTCTGCCTCGGGACGGTCTTTGAGCCCTTCCGCTTCTGAAGGCAGAGCATCAGGGTCGGTTTTCGCCTTTCGGATTTTTTGGGCGATCAGGTCCGGACCATCCGTCATGTTGATACGGCTGAGATCGGAAGGGTCCGATTTGGACATCTTCTTGGTACCGTCACGCAGGGACATAACCCTGGTCGCGGTTCCAAAAATCAATGGCTCGATCAGTGGGAAAAAGTCGGCAACGCCCCAGTCGTTATTGAACTTCTGCGCAATATCGCGGGCCAGTTCCAGATGCTGTTTCTGATCATCGCCAACCGGGACATGGGTTGCGCGGTAGGCCAGAATGTCTGCCGCCATCAGATTGGGATAGACAAACAGACCGGTCGAGGCATTCTCCCGATTGCTGCCGGCTTTTTCCTTGAACTGTGTCATGCGGTTCAACCAACCCATTCGGGCGACACAGTTAAAGTGCCAGGCCAGTTCTGCGTGATCCTGATTTTGCGACTGGTTGAAAACAATATTGGCCGTCGGATCAATGCCGCAGGCAATAAGACCGGCGGTCACTTCCCGGGTGTTGTGACGCAGCTCGGCAGGATCCTGAAAAACCGTTATGGCGTGAAGATCGACCAGACAATACAGGCACTCGTAATCCCCTTGCAGGTTCACCCAGTTCCGAATGGCGCCCAGATAGTTTCCGAGGGTCAGGTTTCCTGACGGTTGAATCCCGGAAAAAATACGGTTTTCCACTTTTGTTTCTGAACTGCTCATACGTCTTCCTGTTCCAGCAGTTTTGTCCTGCTGCGGCTGTCAAATAAGTTGAGGGCGGTTATGCGGTGCGGACCCGGCAGGGTCAAGAGGGCTGTTCCCGGCTTTTGGACCGCTTCAACTGGCCCAGGGCCTCCCGAAAATCGGCGGCACCGAAGAGCGATGCGAGAATGAGGAAAAACACACCGCCGCCAAGAACTAAAGCCACCAGAACGCCGAGTTTGACAAGGCCCCCCTCGTCCAGCAGAGGCGTGGACCACAGGCCGGCGGCAAACAGCGCCACCCCAAACAGGGCAACTGACAGGATGAGGCGGGGCAGCACTTTTTTGAGACGGGCATCAAACACAAGATGACCCCGTTTTTGCAGAATAATGGCGAGCGTTATCACGTTGAACCAGGCACTGACCGCGGATGCCATAGCAATGCCGACATGATCAAAAAACTGCATCAGGACGAGCGCAATTGCGATATTGCCAACCATGGCGAAGGCCGCCACCTGAACCGGGGTTTTGGTGTCTTCCCGCGCGAAGAAGCCTGGCAGCAAAGCCTTAATCAGCACATAGGCGGGCAGCCCAATCGCGAAGGCCTGTAGGGCAGCGGCGGTTGCCTCTGCAGCGGTTCGGTCAAAGGCACCTCGTTCAAACAACACTGTGATGATCGGAAAGGGGATCGCGATCAGGGCAACGGCGGCTGGGACGGTCAGCACAAGACAAAGCTCAATGGCCCTGTTCATACTGTTCATGGCCTCTTCCGGATGGCCGCTCCGCAATTGACGGGTCAGCAAGGGCAAAAGGGCAATGCCAACGGCCACCCCGATCACCCCAAGCGGCAATTGGTTCACCCGATCGGCGTAATACAGAAATGAAACGGACCCTTCGGCCAGGGTCGTGGCCAGTAAGTCGCCCACCACAACATTGATCTGGACAACACCCGCACCGATGACGCCCGGCAGCATCAAAACCAGCAAACGTTTTACCCCCGGTGTCAATTTCGGGCTGGGCAGGTTGACCATGATGCCAGCCTTGATACAGGCGCGCACCAGCATCAGGAATTGCAACGCGCCGCCGATTGCGACGGCAACAGCCAGCGCATGACCTGGAAGATTTACAAATTTGAAATGGACCAGAAGCAGTGCTGAGATCAGCACAATGTTCAAGATGACCGGGGCAGCAGCAGCGGCGGCAAATCGACCGACAGAGTTTAGCATGCCACTAAACAGGGCGGACAGGATCATAAACAGAAGATAGGGAAAGGTAATCCGGGCCAGATCAACGGTGAGGTCGAATTTCTCTGGCTCATCCACAAAGCCGGCTGCCTGAACCATCATGATCCAGGGCATGGTGGCCATTGCAATCAGACACAAGAACAGGCCCCAACTGGCTAGAATGGCCGCCACGTCAGAGGCAAAAGCTCGTGCGGCTTCCGGACCTGCCGTTTCTATCCGTCCTGCATAGAGGGGTACAAAGGCGGCATTCATCGCCCCTTCGCCGAACAACCGACGAAACAGGTTCGGGAATTTGAACGCGATGAAAAAGGCGTCGGCGATCTGCCCCGCACCCAGGATCTGTGCCATCAGGACATCGCGCACAAAACCCAGAATCCGGCTCAACATTGTCCAGCTGCCGACGGTGGCGATTGAACGTATCATCTGGTCATCACAACGCGGTCAAGGGCATGGGAGGGTGTCCCGAAAACAAGATTTGAGATCTGTGCATTCATCATTGCCGGGAAACCCGGTGATTTTAGGGCAAAGCTCAATGAAGCTGTAGCTGGATTCGTGCGGCCGGGGAAACCTGGAAAACCGAGATGCGGCTATTCGGCGGCTTCCCTTGGCATCGTGTCCGGATCGTCGGTATTGGCAGGATCTTCTTCGAGTACAGAAATCAGGCTCTCACGGACCTGTTTCAGCTTCGATTCATGGGTGATTTTCATGCCGAATATGTCTTTGATATAAAAGACGTCAACGACCTGTTCCCCATAGGTGGAGATTTTGGCCGTGGAGATCTGCATGCCTGCCCTAAAGAGTGCGGTCGTAAGTCGATAAAGCAGGCCCTGCCGGTCACGCCCGTTTACCTCAATCACCGTATGGGTGTGGGAGGCGCTGTTGTCGATCAGGACACGGGGTGACACGCTGAAGACATTCATTCGGCTTGGAATGTGAGAAGCCCTGCGATCCAGCTCTTCCAGGGTTTTCACCTGCCCGGAAAGCACTTTTTCGACCATGACTGAGAGCCGCGCTACCTTGGAGGTGTTCTGGAAGGCGCCGCCATCAATCGCGTCCTGAACCGTGAACACATCGAGCGCGGTTCCGTCATGCAGTGTCGCAATTCTGGCATCCACAATATTTGCGCCTGACACTGCGCAAGCGCCTGCCAGCCGTGAAAAGACACCCGGATGGTCCTGCGTAAATACAGTTATTTCTGTTGAGTCATTTGCAACGCTGACAGCACTGTCGACAGCCAGTGTAAGGCCCCTGGATTCCGCGTCATTGATGATCCGGGCATGGCGCGCCAATTGGTCGATGTCGCTGGACAACAGGTAGTTGACCGGCAATCTCGACAAGTGTCTTTCGCGTTGGTGTTGGGGCCAGTCTGCGAGTGTTTCATCCAGTGCCGAGCGAACTGAATCCACCCGCTGCTCCCAGCCGCGATTGTCCAGACCCCGGCTCATCACCGTGTCAGCCCGGTTGAAGAGGTCCCGCAGCAGGCTGGCTTTCCAGTTGTTCCAGACATTTGGCCCGACGGCGCGAATATCGCAAACGGTGAGGCATAAAAGCAGTCGCAATCTTTCCGGCGACTGAACCTTCTGGACAAAATCGATCACTGTTTTGGCGTCGTCGATATCCCGCTTGAACGCTGTATTCGACATCAGCAGGTGTTGCTCAACCAGCCAGGCAACGGTCTCGGTCTGCTCTGCAGACAGGCCCAGTCGCGGACAGAGCGAGTGGGCAACCTCCGCACCCAGAATGGAATGATCCCCGCCCCGCCCCTTGGCGATGTCATGCAGGAAAAGCGCGACATAGAGCACAGCGCGCGACAATACTTTGGGGATGACCTTGGACGCGGTCGGGTGGTCTGCCACCAGCTCACCTTTTTCAATTCTGTGCAGAATCCCGATCGCGCGGATCGTGTGCTCGTCGGTCGTGTAGACATGATACATGTCGTATTGCATCTGGGCGACGACGCGCCCGAAATCGGGGATGAACCGGCCGAACAGGCCGCATTCATTCATCCGGCGCAGCGTGGTTTCCGGGTTTATGTCCGATGTCAGGATCCGCATGAAAACCGCGTTCGCTTCCGGGTCTTCCCGTACGTCCTTGGTAATCTTTGAGAGTGATCGGGTGATTGATTTCAAGGCGTCTGGATGGATATCCATCCCATGACGATGCGCGACCTCAAAGGCGCGTAGCATGTCGACCGGATCTTCCTTGAATTGTCCTTTAGCGCGCTTGTCCAGGCGGCTAGAGCTAATGATAAAGCCTTCCAGCTCTTTGGTGCTACGGAACCGGGCTAAACTGAAAATCGGCTTCTTCTGATGCTTGGCTTCCATTGCCGCACAAAAGATGCGTGTCAGATCGCCAACATCTTTGGCGATCAGGAAGTAATGCTTCATGAACCGTTCAACACCGCTCGTTCCGGCATGGGCGGTGTAACCCATGCGCCTTGCCAGTTCGGGTTGAACATCAAAGGTGAAGCGCTCTTCCGCGCGGCCGGTCAGATAGTGTAAATGGCATCGCAGCGTCCATAAATACTGCTGGGTCTTTCTGAACCGCTCCGCCTCAACCTTGGTCAGGACCTTTTTGTCGATGAGTTCGGCAACATCTGTAACGCGGTAAAGGTATTTTGCGACCCAAAACAGTGTATGCAGGTCTCTCAAACCCCCTTTACCGTCTTTGATGTTGGGTTCGAGCACATATCGGCTACCGCCCATTTTTTCATGCCGCTCGTCGCGTTCTCTCAGCTTTGCTTCAAGAAACTCGGTGCCGCCACTGCTGAGGATCTGACTTTCAAAGGCGCGGCGGAACTTGTCATAGAGTTTTCGCTCACCCCAGATAAATCGGTTCTCCAGATTGGCAGTCTTGATCGTGAAATCTGCCTTTGCCTGGCGGATTGCTTCCTCAATTGACCGGGTCGCGTGGCCAACCTTCAGGCCCAGATCCCAGAGCGTATAGAGCATATCCTCCACAATTTGTTCGACCCGAACACTCAATTTGTAGCTGTGCAGAAACAACAGGTCGACATCGGAGGCAGGGGCGAGTTCGCCTCGTCCATATCCACCAACGGCAACAATGGCCAGACGCTCCTGGTCGGTCGGGTTGGCAGTGTAATAGAGTTTTGTTGCCGCCACGTCATAGACGACACGGATCAGCTGATCGACGATGAACGCATTGGCGGCAACGGCTTTGGCCCCGTCCTGATCTTCAAGAAAGCGACGCTGCACCTCGGCGCGGCCCTTCTCGAGCGCGGCACGGTAAAGCCCCAGACTGGCATTGCGTCGCTCAAGATCGGGCAGGCGCTGCTCAAACAAATCGTCGAGGGCGATTGTCAGTGCCCGACGGTCGAAGAGGTCCCTGCGTTTTTCGATCTTTGCAATTTCCATGGCCACAACATAGTCCGGTTTCAATGAACTTCCAGACACTTAGCTCTGATTCACTACAGTTTCAGAGTAAGTCCAGGAATTTGTGTATCATTTGGTTCACGCTTTCGAAAGCAATGCTTTCAAACTGTAGAGGGCCTCCAGCGCCTCTCTTGGGGTGAGGTCATCCGGGTTGATGGTCTCAAGGGTTTCCTCAACTTCGGAAACAGAGACACCTTTTGCAGCTACCGGCGGGGCGCTGGCCGCGGCCTGAAACAGGGGCAGATCATCGATCAGCCGGGTGACGGCACCAGACTGCTCACCCCGCTCCAGCGTGTGGAGGACGTCTTCGGCCCGGGCGATGACCGGTGACGGCAGACCGGCCAGCCGCGCCACATGAATGCCATAGGATCTGTCGGCGGCCCCTGCTCCGACTTCATGGAGGAAAACCACATCCCCCTGCCATTCCTTGACCAGCATGCAATGGGGCGCAAGGGCGGAAAGACGCTGTGTGAGCGCGGTTAGCTCGTGATAATGGGTGGCGAAAAGGGCCCTGGCTTTTGTGACCTCGTGCAAATGTTCAACACAGGCCCAGGCAATGCTCAACCCGTCAAAGGTTGCTGTGCCACGCCCGATCTCATCCAGGATGACGAGGGATCGCTCCGTCG
Organism: Alphaproteobacteria bacterium; assembly: GCA_963691885.1. GTDB lineage: Bacteria > Pseudomonadota > Alphaproteobacteria > UBA8366 > Aestuariispiraceae. The sequence goes on along the minus strand of OY829843.1, from coordinate 1,595,100 downwards.
CCTGATTCAGAATAGTGGCTGTTTCAACCATTTCGACCATAAAGGTCGAACGACCCCGGGCCAGATCGTCAGAGGCCCCAACCCGACTGAACAGGCGGTCAACCAGACCCAATCGCGCGTTTTCAGCCGGTACGAAACAGCCGGACTGCGCCAGAACCACGATCAGGGCGTTCTGACGCAGGAAGGTACTCTTACCGGCCATATTCGGGCCGGTCACAAGCCAGAGATGCTGGTCGCGTCCCAGATTGCAATCATTGGCGACGAAAGACCCTTCACCAGACTTAGCCAATGCGGTTTCAACGACCGCGTGGCGGCCCTGTTCAATCTCAAAACTGAGATCATCGGTCAGCTGCGGGCGCACAAACCGTTGTTCAATCGCCAGTTCGGCGAGCGCGGTTGCCCAGTCAAACTCGGCCAGAGCCGCCGCGTTGAGGGCAATAGCACCGGACTGCTCAGTGACTTTGGCAACAAGGCTGTCGAAGAGTTCCTGTTCCATCGCCAGTGCCTTGTCGCCGGCTTCTGATATGTCCCGCGCGAGATCTGCCAATGCCACCGTGGAATAACGCACGGCGTTCGAAACGCTTTGACGGTGGATAAAGACATCGCCCATCGCATCTGCATTCTTGGCTGTGACTTCAATAAAATAGCCCAGAACATTGTTATGTTTGATTTTCAGGGTATCGACGCCGGTTTCCTGACGATACTGTCCTTCCAATCCGGCAATCAGGCGTCGCCCCTCGTCCCGAAGGTTTTTCTGATGGTCCAGGGCCGGCGAATACCCTGTCTGAATAAAGCCGCCATCCCGGGCGTTGAGCGGCATGTCATCTGACAATGCCTGTTCCAGTTCATCGACCATCATGTCGTGAAGGCCGAGGTCGTCTGACGCTTTGGCAAGCAGATCGGGCAGCGTATCGGATGCGTGACTGAGCAGGGCTCGAATGCGGTTTGTTAGGCTTAGCCCGTCCCTGATGGCAGCAAGGTCACGAGGACCACCGCGGCCGACGGTCAATCGGGATAAGGCGCGCTGAATGTCTGGAGACCCCCGCAAAACGTCCCGAAGGTCATGGCGCAGCATTGCATTGTCGTGGAAAAGGGTGACGGCATTCAGGCGGTTGTTGATACCCGTCAGGTCTGCGAGGGGGGCGGCCAGTCGGGCGGCAAGAACGCGGGCACCGCCGCCGGTCACCGTGCGGTCGATAACGTCGAGCAGACAGCCGCGATATTCCCCGGAAAGCGTGCGGGTCAGTTCCAGGTTTCGCCTTGTTGCCTGATCGATTTCCAGGATGGATCCGCTACTGACCTGTCTGGGCGGGTTAAGGCGCGGTGCCTTTCCGACCTGGGTCAAATGAATATAGTCCAGAAGCGCACCGGCGGCGGCCAGCTCTGCGCGCTGAAAATCCCCAAACGCATCCAGACTGCTGACACTGAAATGGTCTTTCAGGCGGCGCTCTGCATTTATGCTGTCGAACAGGCTGTCGGGCTGGGCAATTGCATCATCCAGCCAGTCTGTCAGGGCAGCCTGGATATTGTCCTGATCATAGAGCTTTTGCGCGATCAGAAATTCACTGGGTGCAATACGAGCGAGACTGGCGGCAAGTCCCCCTTCCTGAACCATCTGAACATTGAATTCCCCGGTTGAGAGATCCAGCCAGGAAAGCGCCATCATACGCCCGACACCAGCCAGGGCCGCCAAGTAATTATTCGAACGTGCTTCAAGCAGGCTGTCCTCGGTCAGGGTGCCGGGTGTGACCAGCCTGACCACATCCCTGGCAACGACGGATTTCGATCCGCGTTTCTTGGCTTCCGCCGGGCTCTCTGTCTGTTCGCAAACGGCGACACGAAACCCCTTGCGGATCAGGCGTGCCAAATAACTGTCCGCAGCGTGGACCGGAACGCCGCACATTTTTATATCTTCGCCCTGATGCTTTCCGCGCTTTGTCAGGGTGATATCGAGGGCTGCTGCCGCCTGAACCGCATCGTCAAAAAACAATTCGTAAAAGTCACCCATCCTATAGAAGAGCAGACTGTCGGGGTTGGCGTTTTTGATCGACAGATATTGCGCCATCATCGGGGTCAGTTTTGTGTCTGACTTCGGGCGTGGCTCTGCAGCGGCTGTCGCAGGGCTCTGCGCCTGAGCGGGAACGGTTTCTGCACCGGTATTTTCAGCTGTGTCGGTCATGTTCCAAAAACACACCATATTCAGGCCGGACCGGCAATCGCCCTTCGAGAAATACGATTTATAAGCAAAGCCTGTGTTCTGGCCTTGCGCCCTGATGCCGCAACCGGCTTTAATCACAATTCGTTTGTGTCTTCCGACACGACGAACCTGTATGTCGATCTAAATTAGAAATGCGCAAAGCATCGGATCAAAGAAAGCAATGCGGCGGCGACACGTCGTGCAGTGATCATATTACCAAGGGGACCGGGGAATGCCGAATTCAAAACTCACTGATGAAGATGCTCTGCAGTTTCATACTCAGGGACGGCCTGGAAAAATTGAGATAACGCCGACCAAGCCGCTTACGACCCAGCGTGACCTGTCGCTGGCCTATTCCCCCGGTGTGGCAGTTCCCTGCCTTCGGATCGCGGAAAATCCGGCGGCCGCCTATGATTACACGGCGCGCGGCAACATGGTTGCGGTGATCTCCAACGGAACAGCGGTGCTGGGTTTAGGGAATATTGGTGCGTTGGCGTCTAAACCGGTGATGGAGGGGAAAGCCGTTCTTTTCAAACGCTTCGCAGATGTTGATTCAATCGATCTGGAACTTTCGACCGAAGATGTTGATGAGTTCGTCAATTGTGTCCGTTTCCTGGGTCCCAGTTTTGGCGGCATCAATCTGGAAGACATCAAAGCCCCGGAATGTTTCATCATTGAACAGCGCCTGCGCGAGGTGATGGATATACCGGTCTTTCATGATGACCAGCATGGCACCGCAATCATTGCGGCGGCGGGTCTGATTAATGCCCTGCATCTGACCAATCGGAAACTGGAAGAAACCAAGATCGTTGTAAACGGTGCCGGTGCGGCCGCTATCGCCTGTCTCGAACTGGTAAAAGCCATGGGGATCCGCAGTGACAATGTGATCATGTGCGACAGTAAAGGTGTGATTTACCAGGGTCGTGAAGAGGGCATGAACCAGTGGAAATCCGCCCATGCGACCAAGACAGACGCGCGTTCGCTGAAAGAAGCCATGGAAGGGGCGGATGTCGTCCTCGGCCTTTCAGTAAAAGGGGCCTTCACCCCCGAGATGGTCAAATCCATGGCCCCGAACCCGATCATTTTCGCGATGGCCAACCCCGACCCTGAAATCACCCCGGCGGAAGCGAGCTCGGTTCGGGATGATGTGATAATGGCGACCGGGCGATCTGATTTTCCCAACCAGGTGAACAATGTCCTGGGTTTCCCTTATATATTCCGGGGTGCGCTGGATGTTCGCGCATCGACCATCAATGATGAGATGAAGATTGCGGCTGCGCGGGCAATCGCTGAATTGGCGCGTGAAGATGTGCCAGATGAGGTTGCTGCGGCCTATGGGGGCCAGAAAATGCAATATGGTCCCGATTATATCATTCCGGTTCCGTTTGACCCGCGTCTGATTGTGGCCGTGCCCGAGGCGGTTGCAAAAGCGGCGATGGATAGCGGCGTTGCCACAAAACCGATCGAGGACATTGAGGCCTATCGCCACGAGCTCCGATCCCGCCTCGATCCGACGGCCTCGATGCTGAACCTGATTTTTGATAAGGTTCGCGCCAATCCTGGCCGCGTGATTTTTGCGGAAGGGGAAGAAGAACGGGCCATTCGGGCCGCGATGGCATTCAAGAATGCCGGATACGGCACGCCTGTCCTCATCGGACGGGAAGACCGCATCCAGCGTATGATGGATGAGGCTGGTCTGGGGGATCCAAGCGGCATTGAAATTCATAATGCTGCGCTCTCTTACAATAATGAGCTTTATACGGATCTATATTACAAACGCATGCAGCGTCTGGGCTATCTGCGCCGCGATTGTCAGCGGCTCGTCAATCAGGACCGCAACGTGTTTGCGTCCTGTATGATCGCCAATGGTGATGCGGATGCGATGATCACCGGTCTGACGCGCAGCTTCTCTGTCTGTTATGACGCGATCACCAGCATGATCGATATACGGGCCGGGGAGCGCGTCATCGGCGTGATGATTGCGATCGTTCGGGGCAGAACCTTCTTCATTGCGGATGCCAGCATCAATGAGGTCCCCACCGCTGAAGAACTGGCCGATATCGCGACCGAGGTCGCGGATTATGCGCGCAATCTGGGACATGAGCCCCGCGTTGCCCTGGTATCGCATTCAACCTTCGGCAATCCGATGCGGGCCAATGACGATCGCCTGCGCGAAGCGGTCAAAGTGCTCGATGGCCGGGATGTCGACTTTGAATATGATGGCGAAATGTCGGCGACACTGGCGATCAATGTCGAGCTGATGAAAGACCTCTATCCGTTCTGTCGCCTGTCGGGCCCGGCAAATGTTCTGGTTATGCCGGCCCTGCATTCCGCTCATATCAGCACGCGCCTGCTGAAAGAATTGGGTGGCGGTACGATCATTGGTCCGGTCTTGCGTGGTTTGGAACATTCGGCACAAATCGTGCCTTTGGGTGCCAGTGTGAACGATGTTGTCAACATTGCGGCACTCGCGGCCTATGATTCGATAAAATAATCTGCTACGTCCCCGGAGCCATTCGTTCAACGCCCTGATGGGCACGCTCCGGGGTATCCCATATGTCTTCTGGTTTTTTTCTTGGTCTGGTTTTTGGGGCAATCGCCGCTGTTCTCGTGCTGGGTGTCGTTATGCGCCAGCGGTTTACGCGTTTGCAGACCCGAATCCAGGTCCTGGAAGATGACATTGCGCGGGAAAGAGATGCGGTAAAACGGGCTGAGGATAAGTCAGCCGCTGCAAACGCCCTGATTGAAAAACTGCCAACACCACTTTTTCTGCTGAACGATGAGTTGACGGTTCTCAGCAATAATGCAGCAGCGATTGATCTGGCCGGGCGGAACCTGGCGGGGAACGGGATCGCTTTTGGTTTTCGCCAGCCTGGCTTCCTCCAGACAATCGAGGCCGCTATGGAGACGGGCACCGGCCAACGCATGCAACTGGAACTTCCCGTCCCTATCGAGAGGTCCTTTCTGGTACAGGTCGAACCGATTCTGTCCAGCGCGGGCTCGGATCGGGGCAATCAGATCCCCACCCTTCTGGTGATGATGCTGGATGTCACCCAGGTGATGCGGACGGAACAGTTCCGGGTCGATTTTGTTGCGAATGTCAGCCATGAGTTGCGCACGCCGCTGGCCAGTTTGATCGGCTTTATTGAAACCCTGTTGGGCCCCGCCAAGGACGATCAGGAAGCCCAACAGCGCTTTTTGGCCATTATGCAGGAACAGGCAGACCGGATGTATCGCCTGATCGCCGATCTTTTGTCCCTGTCGCAGATCGAGCTGGACGAGCATTCTTTGCCTGATGAACCGGTGGATCTGCGCAGTATTGCCGGTGAGGTTGAGGCGCTCCTAACAATGAAGGCCGTGGAACGGGACATGCGTCTTGTCCTGGAAATTGAAGAAGGTTTGCCGATGGTTCGGGGCGACCGGGATCAGCTGACCCAGGTTCTTCAAAACCTCATGGACAACGCTGTGAAATACGGGAACCCCGGTACCGAGGTGCGCGTGACGATGAAGCGGGATGAGACCCGAGTTGCGGTGGCCATTTCAGATCAGGGGGCCGGTATCGCCCGGGAACATCTGCCCCGTCTGACCGAGCGCTTTTATCGTGTTGATGCGGCGCGTTCGCGGGCCATGGGTGGCACCGGATTGGGACTGGCGATTGTGAAACACATCCTCAATCGACACCGCGGAAAGCTGACCATCCAGTCAGAGGTCGGTGAAGGCAGCACATTCAGAATTTCCCTGCCGGCATCAAATTAGCAAAAAAACATCCAATTGTTGAAGTAACAGAACCGAATATCTCTTTCGCAGCGTCGACAAATTAAATTTTTGTCGAAATGAATCATAAATTCGTCTGTGTAATATTTTTGTAACAAACTTGTCATAAAACTGTCGCGCGCCATCGGTATCTCGCCCCTCATGAAGTGGGGATTGCGGTATAGCAACATTGTCCGGCTTCGTTCGAAACAAAACTTAGTTCGTCAAAAATGGGAACATCTCAATGAAAGCTCTCTTTAAATCAGTGGCGATTGCCGCTTTTGGTGTTGTCGCTGTGACCGGCGCTGCCGAAGCCCGCGATCAAATTCGCATCGTCGGTTCTTCGACCGTTTTTCCTTTCGCAACTGCAGTTGCTGAAAACTTTGGTAAAACCACCAATTTCAAAACCCCTGTTGTTGAATCAACCGGTTCCGGCGGTGGTCTGAAACTGTTCTGTGCAGGTGTTGGCGTTGAGCATCCGGACATCACCAACGCATCGCGTCGCATCAAGTCGAGCGAAGTTGAAACCTGTGCATCTAACGGGATCGACATCACCGAAATCAAAGTCGGTTATGATGGCATCGTTCTGGGCAACTCCAAATCTGCTGCGACCCTGAACATCGGTCTGCGTGAACTCTTCCTGGCTCTTGCCAAAGAAGTTCCGGATGCAAGCGGCAACATGATTGCCAACCCTTACAAAAACTGGAGCGACATTGATCCGTCCCTCCCGAACACGGCCATCGAAGTTCTGGGCCCGCCCCCGACATCCGGTACCCGTGACGCTTTCGTTGAGCTCGCCATGGAAGGCGGTGCCAAGAAAGTCAAAACCCTGGCTGACCTGCGCGGCAAGGACAAAAAAGCTTTCGGCAAGATCGCCCACGCAATCCGTGAAGATGGTGCCTTTGTTGAAGCTGGTGAGAACGACAACCTGATCGTTCAGAAGCTCGAAGCCAACCCGAACGCTTTCGGCATCTTCGGTTTCTCCTTCCTTGATCAGAACTCTGACAAGATCAAAGGCGCTTCCATCGCCGGTGTAGATCCGACCTTCGAAAATATTGCTGAAGGTGAGTATCCGGTTTCCCGCTCGCTGTTCTTCTATGTCAAGAAACAGCATGTCGGCGTGATCCCCGGTATGGAAGAGTATCTTTCCGAGTTCACCAGCGAAGCTGCTTGGGGTGACGATGGTTACCTGACAGACAAAGGTCTGATCCCGATGCCAAAGGCAGAGCGTGATCAGTATTCCGGCGCTGCAAAAGGCCTGACCTCGCTGACCATGTAATCAGTTGATTGGGTGACGGGCCGGTATCAGCTTCGATACCGGCCCGTTATTCATGCCAGGTGGGGCACCCGGATCGGACCGGTCAGTCCGATCTCACAGAAACCACCAGTCTCGTACGCGTTATGTTTAAAACTAAGTTGTCCAAATTGGGCGGGTTGTCCGAAATCTTCGGACGATTTGTGGGGTAGGTCCTGATGACTGTCTTCATTCTCATTGCAGCGGTTCTGGCACTGGCTGCATTCTCCTACCGCTTTGGACGTGGTGCCGCGCTCTCCGCTGCAGGGGGCCAATCCAGATCTCTCCATTCCCGGCCGGGTTATTACGGCGCTTATACAGCGCTTTGGTGTGCGGTTCCTGCCTTCCTGATCATGGCCATCTGGCTGATTTTTCAGGGCAGCGTGGTTGAAGCCCTTGTCCTGAACGGATTGTCGGCGGAAAAACAGGGCCTGTCTGACAGCGAAATCGGTCTGATCATGAACGATATTCGCAATCTGGCATCGGGGAATTTCACGGCGACATCGCCCGACCCCGACATAGCGGCGGCCGCTGAGCATTTCAAATCTTTGAACGCGACCGGTTTTGCGGCCATGGCCGTTCTGGCACTGGGGATTGGCATCGCTGGTTTGATTTGGGCGCGAAAGAAACTGTCCCCGGAATTACGGGCCCGAAATTCGGTCGAACGTACCATTACGATATTTCTGATCGCGGCTTCCAGTATCGCGATTTTTACGACACTGGGCATTGTCCTGTCGCTGATCTTTGAAGCCTGGCGGTTTTTCCTTCAGGTTCCTTTACACGAGTTCCTCTTCGGCCTGAACTGGTCGCCGCAGATTGCCTTGCGCGCGGATCAGGTCGGATCTTCGGGTGCGTTTGGGGCGGTCCCAATCTTTGCCGGGACGCTTTTGATCAGCTTTATCGCGATGCTCGTTGCTGTCCCTGTCGGGTTGATGTCAGCGATCTATATGGCCGAATATGCGACGCCGAAATTCCGCTCTGTTGTAAAGCCGATCCTCGAAATCTTGGCCGGTATTCCAACGGTTGTTTACGGCTTTTTCGCGGCTTTGACGGTCGCACCCCTGATCCGCGGATTTGGGGAGAATATCGGTCTCGATGTCGCCTCTGAGAGCGCGCTGGCCGCCGGCCTGGTCATGGGGGTCATGATCATCCCCTTTGTTTCCTCGTTGTCAGATGACGTTATCTCTGCAGTGCCGCGTTCACTCCGTGAAGGATCGCTGGGGCTTGGTGCGACAAAGTCCGAGACCATCCGTCAGGTTGTTTTGCCAGCCGCCTTGCCGGGCATCGTTGGATCGATCCTTTTGGCCGTTTCCCGCGCAATCGGGGAGACAATGATTGTGGTGATGGCCGCCGGACTGGCCGCCAATCTGACCGCGAACCCGTTTCAGGCGGTCACCACTGTTACCGTGCAGATTGTCACCCTGTTGGTCGGTGACCAGGAATTCGACAGCCCTAAAACCCTTGCGGCCTTCGCGTTGGGATTGGTGCTGTTCTTTATCACCCTAGCGTTGAACGTTGTCGCCTTGCATGTCGTTCGGAAATACCGGGAACAATATGACTGATATCACAAAGAATGGTTCGGCCCCTCTGGGCGCGCCAGGTCATCAAGGCATTGCAGAGGTCGTCGCAAAAGGCCTCAAAAAGAGATATGCCGCCGAGCGCCGCTTTCGGATGTATGGCCTGGTGGCGATCGGTCTGGCGCTGCTGATCCTGCTGGTTCTGTTCACGACTATTATCAGCAATGGGATTGGCGCCTTCTTTCAAAGCAAGGTGACACTGGACGTCCCGCTTGAGGTTTCTGAAATCGACCCGGATCAAACCGGGGATTTGGACGTGATCGGAAAGGCCAACTATCGTGGTCTGGTCTTTGGGTCGCTGCGCGCGGACTTTCCGGGCGTCTCTGGTCGATCAAACCGTCGCGCTTTGACAGGACTTCTTTCATCCGGCTCAGATTTTGAATTGAGATCAATCGTTCTGGACAACCCTGATCTCATCGGGACGACGGTTCAGGCCCAGGTTTCGCTTTCGGACGATGCGGATATGTTCCTGAAAGGGAATATGACCGATGTTGAGGTTAGTGCAGGTGATGGCACCCTCGCCATGACCGAGGACGGTGTCCTGTCCGGAGGCGTGTATGCATTTGGAAATGTCTTTATCGATGTCAAAGCGGAATTTGCCCGCAAGGCTGATGAGGCTGAAAACAGCATTGCCCAGAATCAACGCCAACTCGGTCGGATTGATGAAGAACTCGCGGTTACAGCATCGCGCCTGGAAAATGCTGATGATGAGGCACAGAAGACGACCTATGCGGACACGCTGCGCAATCTCGAGACATTGAAAGCAAATGTAAACGCGTCGCTTGAAAAGCTGACATCGGACGCTACCGATTTCCGGACGCGGTCTCAATCAGATGCAGGGGAAGAAACGCTGGATCAGTCCATGCCGTCCTACCTTGTGGTCACAAATGACGGTGTGTTCAAGATCCTGACTGTCACCCGAGACAAGGTCACGACAGAGATCGTCTCTCCACCGTCGTCATTGGACAGTTCCGCTGACTGGCAGATTGTCAAACTGCAAACACCAGAGACGGACCGCCGTCTGACAGACAAGCAGATTGGCTGGCTTCACCTGATGCAGGACCGCGGTCAGATTGAAAGCGCCATCAACTCTGCATTCTTCACAACAGGCGACAGCCGTGAGCCGGAACTTGCCGGTATCTGGGGTGCGGCGGTCGGGTCCTTCTGGACCCTGATGGTGACCCTCGTGCTGTCTTTCCCGATTGGGGTCATGGCCGCTGTCTATCTCGAAGAGTTCGCGCCCAAGAACAAATGGACCGATTTGATTGAGGTGAATATCAACAATCTTGCGGCCGTCCCATCTATCGTTTTCGGTCTGTTGGGACTGGCGGTCTTCCTGAACGTGTTTGGCCTGCCGCGATCGGCACCGGTGGTCGGTGGTCTAGTGCTGACGCTTATGACCTTGCCGACAATCATTATTGCCAGCCGCGCCGCCCTGAAATCGGTCCCGCCCAGCATACGCGAAGCCGCGCTTGGCATGGGCGCCAGCCGCATTCAGGCGATGACCCACCACGTCCTGCCGCTGGCGCTGCCGGGCATGTTGACGGGCACGATCATCGGTATGGCGCAGGCGCTTGGTGAGACGGCCCCGCTGCTGATGATCGGTATGGTGGCCTTTATTGTGGATATTCCAGGCGGGCCAACCGATCCGGCGACTGTTTTACCGGTTCAGATCTTCCTGTGGGCGGACGCGCCAGAACGCGCATTTGTTGAGCGCACATCGGCGGCAATTATGGTGCTGTTGGGTTTCCTGATCACCATGAACATGGCGGCTGTTTTCCTGCGCAAAAAGTTTGAGACGCGGTGGTAGAGTTAAACCATCCACCGAGACATCAGAGGGCTAAGTGATGAGTGATGTGACAATGGCTGAAAAAGACGCTGAAAACACGCCAAAACCGGAAAAAGTGGTTCAGGCTGACCCCAAGATGATGGGTCGTAAAGTCTCGGTGTTCTACGGGGAAAAACAGGCCCTTTTCGATGTCGATATTGATATCGTTGAAAAGCAGGTAACTGCACTTATCGGTCCTTCAGGTTGCGGAAAATCCACCTTCCTGCGGTGCCTGAACCGCATGAACGATGTGATTGACGGTTGTGAGGTGAAAGGCTCCATCACGATGGATGATGGTGACATCTACGACCCGACGGTTGATGTTGTTCAGCTGCGGGCCCGTGTCGGTATGGTGTTTCAGAAGCCCAACCCGTTCCCGAAGTCGATCTATGAAAATGTCGCTTACGGCCCGCGCATTCATGGTTTGGCATCGAATAAGGCTGAAATGGATGCAGTCGTTGAATCCAGCCTGCGCCGCGCCAGTATCTGGGATGAGGTAAAGGACCGTCTGGATCAGCCGGGTACAGGCCTGTCCGGCGGTCAACAACAGCGTCTCTGTATCGCGCGCGCCATTGCGGTTGAACCTGAAGTGATCCTGATGGATGAGCCCTGCTCGGCGCTGGATCCGATTGCGACCGCTAAAATCGAGGAACTGATCGACGAGCTGCGAACCAATTTCACCATTGCGATCGTCACGCACTCCATGCAGCAGGCGGCCCGTGTCTCCCAGAAGACAGCCTTCTTCCACCTGGGCAATCTGGTTGAATATGGTGAGACCGAGACGCTGTTCACCAACCCCTCTGACGAGCGGACCCAAGGTTACATCACAGGGCGATTCGGCTAGTCTCGATGCGAGACAACCCTCAAAACCCCAATGAAAGAGCTGAAAAATGGCAGGCGTAACAGAACAGAGTAACCACATCGTCAAATCCTATGACGACGAGTTTCAGCGTCTGACAAAGATGTTCAATCAGATGTGCGGTTTGGCGGAAAGCTCGGTTGATGGGGCAATGCGCTCTGTCGCGAAACGGGATGAAAATCTGGCGGAGCAGATCCGCAAGCAGGACAAAGAGCTCGATCAGCTGGAAACAGATATCGAAGCTTTGGTGGTACGCATGTTGGCCCTGCGTCAGCCCGTGGCTAATGATCTTCGCTACATCGTTTCGATGCTGCGCATGGGGTCCGATATTGAGCGGATCGGTGATTATGCAAAGAACATCGCAAAGCGCGTTCCGTCGCTCTCTCACATGCCCTCATCCCCCGTGCAACGCAGCGTGGGACGGCTGGGCAAGGTGGTTCAGAACCTGCTGAAAGATGTGTTCGACGCCTGTATGGAAAAGGATCTGGAAAAGGCCGTGGCGGTCTGGGAAGGCGATGAAGAGGCGGACGAACTCTACACCAGCATCTTCCGGGAATTGCTGACCTATATGATGGAAGATCCGCGTTACATCACGACCGGTACCCATCTTCTTTTCATTGCGAAAAATCTTGAGCGTATCGGGGATCATGCGACCAACATTGCCGAGACGCTCTACTTCCGGGAAACCGGTACACGGATGGAAGATCGCCGCCCTAAGAATGACACGACAAATTTGTTGAGTTCCGATGAGGAAGGCGCGCTTTCCGGCGTGCTCAGTACTCTATCAAAACCGGAGTAGTCGGTCCGCGACCGCTTCGGGTCTGTATGAATGTGAATACGAGAAGGTCTGAAGAAAATGGCTATCAAGCCCCATATTTTTATTGTTGAAGATGAAGCAGCGGTTGTAACCCTGATCGAATACAATCTGGAGCGGGAAGGTTTTGAAGTTTCTATCGCGCGCGATGGCCGCGAGGCATTGCTGGCAGTTGATGAGAACCCGCCGGATCTGGTTGTTCTGGACTGGATGCTGCCCGAAGTAACGGGCATTGAGGTTTGCCGACAGTTCCGCCGTCGCCAGTCGACGAAAGCCATCCCGGTTATCATGCTGACCGCGCGGGGTGAAGAAGCAGACAAGGTGCGCGGCCTCGGCGCTGGCGCGGACGACTATATTACGAAGCCGTTTTCCCCGGCTGAACTCGTGGCGCGGATCAATGCATTGCTGCGGCGGGCCCGCCCTGTGCTGAATGATGAAAAGCTGAATGTGGCTGATATCAGTATGGACCTGGCGGCGCATCGGGTGCACCGAAACGGGGATGAGATTCGCCTCGGACCAACCGAATTCCGCCTGCTGCGTCACTTCCTTGAATATCCAGGCCGTGTATTCAGTCGCGAACAATTGCTGGATGCTGTCTGGGGACGAGATGTCTATGTGGAAGCCCGCACGGTGGATGTTCACATTAGACGGCTTCGTAAGGCCCTCAACGATCAGGGTCGTATGGATATGATCCGGACGGTTCGTTCTGCAGGCTACGCGTTGGAACCGAACGGCGCCTTCTGATCCGGTTTCCGGTCGTCAGAAGAGCGCGACACCGGCGATCCACGGATGTCCCAGTGCCAGCCCCATGAAAACGGCAAGGCCGATTGCTGGGCGCAGGACGCCGATCCCTGACCAGTCGATTTTGACCCGACCGCTGAGAGCAGCGACGAAGGGCACCACGCTGGTTGAGAGCGCGATTGGGGCCCAAGCGGCACCCAGATTGTGTTTGCGCCTGTAATCGATATGCGCCATCCCCACGGTCGAAAGGACCAGCATGCCACCGAAGAGCAAGATGGATGCAAGATCGCCGTTGGAGAGCAGATGGGCGATTGACCAAAGTGAGGTGCCGATCAGGAACGGATGACGGGTGATCGTCAGAATACCTGTGACCGGTCTTGGGTCCTGGGCCAGTTTCTCACCACCGACCGCTGTAGGCGACCGTGTGCTCAACCCAATCACGACGAACAGAACAGATACCAACATCAATGAATAGGTGACATGACGTAAATCCGGTGCTGGATCCCACACGGGAATAAAGGGCGCGGCCCCATAGGCATAGAGCACCCAGATAAGGGCAGCGGAAATCACAATCGTATATCCGATCGAGAAACCGCCCTCGGTCAGCAGGCTGGTCAGGTTACGACGGACCTGAAGGCTTGAGAGGATAAAGTGACCGAGCACAAAAGTTGCAATGGCGGCACTTAAACCTTCGATACTTCCGATCACACTCTTCCCTTTCTTCGCGCTTTTGCCCGGTCCTCAACACTGACTTCAACTGGGCGGAGCTGTTCTTTTTTGACCGCGAAACTCAGCATGATTCATCTGAGCATTCCATGCGATATTTCAACATGTTTTGGATGCGGGATGACAAATCATGGTTTGACCGGCACTGTCACGCAATGATGAAGAAGGGTGCTCTTTCCAGTTTGATCCATCGGATGTTCGGTTTCGACCGTCGCCATGATACTGAACAGATTCAGCAAACCCTGCTTATGGCTGTGTCTTCGCGGGGTCGCACGACAATGCCAGAGGTCATCCAGCATTTTTTCCAGAACTGGGATGCTGATATGGCCAGATTCAACCTTGTGCAGGCAGCTCAAATACTGGTCAATCGCGGTGAACTGGTGGCGCTTATTGAAAAACAGCGGGTAGACCCCGTTTCCATTCCGCCAGAAACCGTAGATAAGATGGTTTTCTGTTTCCCCGAAGCACTGGGGCAAGATGAAAGGTAAATGGACCCGTCCATTGGCGCTCATCGCAGAAGATGAAGACCCAACCAGAAAAGAGACTTCAGAATGTCCGACCCTGAAAAACTTGATCCTGTCGCCCAGGCCATTCTCAATCACCTGGCGGATGTGCCTGCAAACAAACCGGTCAGTCCGGAACAGATCGCCCGCGACATTGCGAAGGCGCAATTGCAGGTCAAACCAATGGAAAAGGAACGCGCGGCAAAGGCGTGGCGCCGATATTTTCAGGCTGTAAAGGATCAGGCGTTTCATCTGGCTCGTATTGGTGAGATCGATATTACGCGCAAGGGCAAGAAAGTTGCGCCGGAAGACCTGAAATCTGTTTCCGGGATCTGGCGGATGCGTCTGCCCCGGGGTGACGAGGCAGCACAGGACTGATTGGGTATCTGATGGTTTCCGGCAATCGGCTTTCTGCCCTCTTGGGGGAAAACGGCCTGCTCTATGTGCTGGGCATCAGTTTCTGTGTGCTGTGGTCCTCTGCCTTTGTCGCGGCAAAATTCGGTCTAACGGTGTCGCCGCCCCTTGCCCTGCTCACCATCCGCTTTATCGCGACCGGCATCCTGCTTTGGATTGCGATGCTTTTTCTGCGCAAGAAGATGCCGGAAAACCGGGCCGATATCCGCACCGGAATTCTGTTGGGGCTTCTCAACAATTCGGCTTATCTGGGTCTCTTCTTTATCGCCATGCAGAGCATTACCGCAGGACTGGCGGCTCTTATCGCAGCTTTGACCCCGCTGGTGACCGTGTTCCTTGCCCATTGGATCCTGGCGGAAAAAATAACAGCGCGCAGTTTGATCGGGGTGATTGTTGGTTTTGCGGGCGCGGCCATCGTTCTCAACAGCCGATTAGGTGGTGAGATTGATGCGCCCATCGGAATCATCCTGGGTTTCATCGGGATGTTCTGTCTGACAGCCGGAACCATTCTGTATCGAAAACGGGGGTCTCACGCGGACCCGTTTGTGATCAACACGATCCAGACCCTGGCGTCTGGCCTGGCGCTGTTACCGATTTCGCTGTTCTTCGAAGACTGGACGACCATTGTCTTCAACCACGTCTTTTTCCTGTCGATCGCCTATCTCTCAATCATGTTGAGTTTTGTGGCATTGCTAATCTGGTTCGCCATGATCCGGATGGCCGGTGCCGGGCGCGCGAGTGCTTTTCACTTTCTGAACCCGGGCCTCGGTATGTTGTTCGGCTGGATCGTCCTTTCCGAACCGATCAGCGGTGTCGATCTGATCGGACTGGTGCCGATTATCATCGGGATCATATTGGTGACGTGGAAACCGTCCCCGAAGGTAAAACCGGCGGACTAGCCGGCACCCTACATCGCGGGTTCCGGTAATCCATTTTGCTGACAGCATGCCGTGACTGTATTGCGCAAAAGGCACGCGATGGTCATCGGTCCAACACCGCCTGGAACGGGTGTTATGGCACCCGCGACTGCTGAAGCGGATTTAAAGTCGACATCACCAACCAGACGCGTCCCCCCTTCGGGTTTGTCGATGCGGTTGATCCCGACATCAATTACCACGGCCCCCGGCTTGACCCAGTCACCGGGGATCATCTCCGGACGTCCCACGGCGGCCACCAGAATATCTGCAGCCCGGCAGACAGCCGCCAAGTCTTTGGTCCTGGAATGCGCGACAGTGACCGTGCAGCTCTGTTGCAGGAGAAGGTTGAACATCGGCTTTCCGACAATGTTGGAGCGCCCGACGATGACCGCGTTCAGACCGCTCAAGTTGCCGTCAAAATGGTCTTGCAACATCAACAGGCAGCCAAGCGGTGTGCAGGGGATCAGCCCGTCATCAGCGCCAACAGACAGGCGACCCACATTGGTCAGGTGGAAACCGTCAACATCTTTATCCGGGTTGATTGCAGTGATCACTTTCTGGCTGTCGATATGATCCGGCAGGGGCAGCTGCACCAGAATGCCGTTGACCGCGGGATCGGCGTTCAGTTCCTCGACCTTGGCCAGAAGTTCGTCTTCGGAAACCGTATCCGGCATTTTGAATTCAAGGCTGGTCATCCCGGCCTCAATGGTCTGTTTGCCCTTGTTACGGACATAGACCTGACTGGCCGGGTCCTCGCCCACCAGAATGACGGCAAGACCGGGTGTGACCCCATGACTGTCCTTCAGGCTTTGGACGGCTGTGCCAATACGCTCCCGCAGTCCTGCTGCAAAACTCTTCCCGTCAATGATCTGTGCTGTTTCAGCGGCCATGGTTCAACCCCCCGATTGTTTACCGGCCCATACCCTATGGGTAATTGAAATTCAGAAAATGGCCCTAAGCGACCATTTCGGACATGCGGACGCCTTCGCGTGTTACAGGGAATAGGCGAAACGGCTCAAGACACCCTGAATAAAGATGATCCCCAGAATCAGCACGATCGGTGACAGATCAATTCCGCCAAGGTTTGGAATGATGTTTCGAATGGGGCGCAATGCAGGTTCGGTCAGACGGTGCAGAAAATCGCCGACCATATAGACAAAGCGATTGCTTGTATTGACCACATTGAACGCAACCAGCCAGCTCAGAATGGCCGACACGATCAGGCAATAAATGAACAATTGCAGGCCTATATTGATTACCTGGATCAGGGGAACCAGCAGTGTGTCCATCGACAAAAACCTCGTTAGTGCTCGTGATTGGTTATAAATAGGGCGCGATCTGGGAAGGCGCAAGCGTCCCTCAGGCCTTGAAGTGCTGTTTCAGAAAATCGATCATGATCCGGGTCTTACGGGGAATGTAGGATCGCGTCGGATAGACCAGCCAGGCCGCTGTATCGAAACCGGTTGCCGTGACCTGGTAATCATTTAGCACCGTGAGAAGCCGCCCCTGCGCCAGATCATCCCGGATCAGCCAATCCGCAAGCAGGGCAGGACCCAGACCGGCGACAGCTGCCTGTCGGACACCCAATGCGGAGGAGATGGAAAGCGCCTCTTTAATCTCTATCCTTTCCTCGGCCCCCGCCATGTCCCGGAAAAGCCAGGCTGTGCGATAGGGTGTCATCGTGAACGTGATTGCCCGGTGACTTCCAAGATCAGCGGGTTTTTCGACCGCTGAATTGTTTTGCCTATAGGACGGGCTCAGACACACAGCATAACGGGTATCCATCAGTTTTACGGCCATCAAGTCGCCCTCAAGTCGATCGGTCAGGCGGATGGCCAGGTCCACGCTTTCGGCAATCATGTTGATATTGCGGTCGGTGAGCTGGATTTCTAAATTGATTTCAGGATATGTCTCGCGAAAATCCGGAATGAGGGGCAGAAGGGCAACTTCACCAAACGCAACCGAGGCAGAAATGCGCAACCGCCCGCTGGGTGCAGCCTGTTGGGCGCGGGCGGCGTCTGTCGCTTCGTCGAGCGCCTCGAGGATCCCCGCCACCCGGCCGCGAAATTGTTCACCTGCTTCTGTCAGGGTCATGCGACGCGTTGACCGCTGAAACAGGCGCAGGCCCAATTCCACCTCCAGTTGGGCGATTGCTCTTGAGACGGAGGACGGGTCGACCCCGCGTTCTTCCGCAACGGCTGCAAAGCTCAACCGATGGGCAACCTCGATAAAGAGATGGAGTGTTTCTGTGTTCATTCCTGCATATTACGCAGGAACATAATTCCGTCTAGCTTGATTGGTGCGCATATTACAAACAGGATGTGATGCCACCATCCACGAAGAGCGTATGTCCGTTCACAAAACTGGAGGCATCTGACGAGAGATAGATGCAGGCCCCGATCAGTTCTTCGATCTGGCCCCAACGCCCCATAGGCGTGCGGGTTTCAAGCCAGCTTGTGAATTCCGGGTTCGCAACCAGTGCCGCATTGAGCGGAGTGTCAAAGTATCCTGGCGCGATTGCATTGCATTGCAGACCGTGTTTTGCCCAGTCGGTTGCCATTCCCTTTGTCAGGTTTGTTACTGCCCCTTTTGAGGCGGTATAGGGGGCAATGCCGGGTCGGGCCAATGCAGACTGGACTGAGGCGATATTGATGATTTTGCCGGCCCCACGCCCAATCATATGACGCGCAACAGCCTGTCCGACATTGAAGACGGAGGTAACGTTGGTGCGGATCAGACGGTCGAAATCATCCGGGTCAAAATCTTCCAATGGGGTGCGGTGTTGCATACCCGCATTATTGACCAGAATGTCGATAGGACCGTTCGATTCCTCGAACCCATCCACCGCTTTTTTGACAGAATTGTGATCGGTAACATCGAAAGGCAATTCAAAGACGGTTGCCCCTTCGGCCCGTAACACCGATGCGGCCTCTGACAGCTTGCCGGAATCCCTTCCGTTGAGCACCAGATTGGCCCCCGCCTGGGCCAGCCCCTGCGCCAGAACCTGGCCGATTCCCTGGCTTGAGCCCGTTACGAGGGCGCTCTTTCCGGTGAGATTAAACAGTTCGATTCCGGTTTTCATAATGTCCCCCATAGGTGTTGTGGCGGGTAGGCCAGATTGCTTTCGCGCGATGGTATCTCTATGCTTCGCATAGTCAACCAACAGCCAGTTTCAGAGGCGGCCAAAACCATGCGCGCAATTGTCATTCATGCCCCGAAAGATCTCCGGATTGATGAGCTTGATTCCGTTGACCCGGGACCCGGTGAGGTAAAAATCTCGGTTGCGGCCGGTGGCATCTGCGGCTCTGATCTTCACTACTACAACCATGGCGGTTTTGGACCGGTTCGCCTTAAACAGCCGATGGTGCTCGGCCATGAAGTTTCCGGACGGGTTGCCGAACTTGGGAAAGGGGTCACCGGTCTGAAGGAGGGCGAGCTGATCTCGATCTCGCCATCCCGACCTTGTGGGAATTGCCGGTTCTGTCATGAAGGATTGCCAAACCATTGCCTGAACATGCGGTTCTATGGGTCGGCAATGCCGTTTCCCCATATTCAGGGCGCATTCCAGGAGGAATTGATTGTTGATGCCTCTCAATGTGTTGCGGCGGAGGGCTTGAGCGCTGGTGAAGCCGCGATGGCCGAACCTCTGTCAGTTGGTTTGCACGCAACCCGGCGTGCTGGTGACTTGCTGGGCAAGCGGGTTCTGGTTACGGGCTGCGGACCGATTGGGGCCCTGGTGATTGTTGCAGCGCGCTGCGCGGGGGCCGCGGAAATTGTGGTGACAGACTTATCCAACAATGCGCTTTCCTATGCGGAAAAGGTTGGTGCAGACCGGACCATCAACATGGGGGAGGAGCCGGATGCGCTTGAGCCCTATGGTGCGGATAAGGGCTATTTTGACGTGCTGTATGAATGTTCAGGCTCCCCCCAGGCGCTGGCCGCCGGGATTGCGGCAATGCGGCCGCGTGGTGTGATCATGCAGCTCGGCTTGAGTGGCGATATGGCTGTCCCGATGATGCAATTAACCGCGAAGGAACTCGATCTCAGGGGCTCTTTCCGGTTCCATGAAGAATTCGCCATGGCAGTGCGTTTGATGCAGACCGGTCAAATCGATGTTTCCCCTGTGCTCACGCACACCCTGCCGCTGGAACGGGCTGAAGAGGCCTTCCAGATTGCCAATGACCGCAGCACGGCGATGAAAACGCAGATTGCGTTCAATTGACCAGGTGAGGAAAAACAATGGCTGACACTGAAAAAAACCATCCGCATGACGCCGGCCACCACCACCATCACCATGATCAGAACTTTACCGACCCGCCCCCTGATCCGGCGCTGAGGGCAATGGCACTGGAATCCCTTCTTGTTGAGAAGGGCCTGGTTGATCCTGCTGCGTTGAATCAATTGATTGAGACTTATGAGACAAAGGTCGGGCCTCGCAACGGTGCCAAAGTTGTCGCCCAGGCCTGGACCGATCCAGACTTCCACGACTGGCTCAAAAAAGACGCGACCGCTGCCATCCATTCAATGGATTTCACCGGTCGTCAGGGTGAACATATGCGTGTCGTCGAGAATACGGACGCGGTTCACAACCTGGTCGTCTGCACATTATGTTCCTGCTATCCCTGGGCGGTACTTGGTCTGCCGCCAACATGGTACAAGGCGGCACCATATCGTGCGCGTGCTGTTAGTGAGCCGCGGGCAGTTCTGGAAGAATTTGGAACAACTCTTCCCGATGATGTGGAAATCCGGGTTTGGGACTCGACCTCTGAAATGCGCTATCTGGTTCTGCCACAAAGGCCAGAGGGAACAGAAGGCTGGTCTGCGGAAGAGCTCGCTGCGCTGGTCACCCGGAATTCGATGATCGGGGTGGAAACAGCGCTTGCACCTGGTCAGTCAAAATCCGGGGACGCGGCATGAACGGGGCGCATGACCTTGGCGGAACCCAATCAATTGGCGCCATAAACCCTGAGGCAGAAACCGAAGAACCCTTGTTCCATTCGGAATGGGAAAGACGGGCCTTTGCGGTGACGGTTGCGACAGGGGCGCTGGGGCAATGGTCTATCGACAGATCACGGTTTGCACGGGAACGGCAACACCCTGTCGATTACCTGCGGAATTCCTACTATGAGAACTGGATGGCGGGTCTGGAAACGCTTCTGTTGGAAGCAGGTCTGGTCACGGCAGAAGAGTTGAAGGCGGGGAAATCCATGACGTCGGAAAAGCCGGCGGCATCTCAAAACTGCCTAACACTTGAAAAGCTTGAGTCTGTCCTAAAGGCCGGCAGTCCGGCTGATCGGCCAGAGTCCACACCGCCGAGATTTACTGTGGGAGACAGGGTGCGGGTGAAGCTGGTCAACCCCAAGGGTCATATCAGGTCGCCGCGTTATGTCCGGGGACATGTCGGCGTGGTTCAAGAATTCTATGGGTCGCATATCTTTCCCGATCGCTCTGCCGAAGGGGATATCTTTGGCGCACCGCTCTACAATGTCCGTTTTGAGGGACGTGATTTGTGGGGCGATAGCGCGGAAAGTCAGGCGCTTTATATAGATCTGTGGGATAGCTATCTTGACCCGGCCTGAGACGGCAGCACTGCTTGACGAGATTGAGAGCCTGCCGAGAGACGATACTGGACCCGTATTCCAGGAACCCTGGCACTGCATGAAGCGGGCGCGTTTTCCTGGACGGAATGGGCGACCGCCCTCTCCCAAGAGATCAAGCGGGCCCAACAGGCGGGTGATCCGGATTTGGGGGATACCTATTATCTGCACTGGCTTACCGCGCTGGAAACCCTTGCGGCTGAGAAAGGCATTGCCGGATTGAGCCATCTCGCGGCCCGGAAAGAGGCCTGGCGACAAGCTTATCTTGCCACTCCACACGGCTCCCCTGTTTTTCTTTAAACTTTATAGTGAGAAATGGCCATTCTAACCGGACCCTGAGAAGGTGTGTGACAAACTGCGCCGTCTAATTTCTCGGGCTTTTTGCAGTTTCACCACCACATTTGTTAACCATAAATTGTCGAGGAGACAGGCAGGCATCCTTAGATCAATGCCCCTATTAACCACAATTATCTTGAGTCTTAAAATTATGGTTAATGAATTTTAACCTTTTCCATTCATGTCAAGATATTGATAAAAAACGCATTAACCATCAAATAACAGAATTTTCTAATAAATTCGCGCGATGGTTGACAGAAATTAAGGATGAAAAATTAGAAAAAACTAAAATAAATGCTGCTAGGTTAATGGAAATTAACCATATCATAGTATGCACGTTCTAATATGCGTGCTCCTATGGTTAAGAAACAGCCTAATTCACAGATTAACACGGAATCTGTTATTCATCACAACACAAATTTGTTACTTTGGGTGAAATTTAATTCATAAGAACTAAAATTTAACAAATCAGTAACAATTGATTGAAGCAGAACAATCGTGCTTGGACGATGAATATGATGTAAGACGGATGTTACCGCGATATCAGGGTTGCATGCTCAAAAGGCGATCGCGCTGGGTTTCCAACGCTTTTCGGTCTTCTGACCCCTCCGGAAGACCTGCAATGGCGCGGTCAAACTTCGTCGCTGCGCCGTCTCTGTTGCCAGTGGCCATATCATTGAGTGCCGCAAACCATAAAGCTTCAATATTATCGGGGTCGAGTTCGAGTACTCGGTTGTTAACAGCCAGGGCAGCTTCTGCGTCTTCCGTGGCCTGACTGGATCGCAGGATCCGGCCCTGAAGCAGCAAAATGCGGGTATCGTTTGGAAATGTCTGACCTGCGGTCACCAGGGCATTATAGGCGTCGGCCGGACGTCCAAGGACATTGTAAGACCGGGCAAGACGCATCCAACCCTCCAGATCGTTCGGGTCATCTTCCAGCCGGGCTGCGAGTCCTTCGACCATTCCCGCGATCATCGCTTCACGGTCCTCGTCGGACATTTCCTGTGCCGCGGCCATTTGCTCCGGGCTTGGTCCGGGAGCTGCTTGCTGTTGGGTTTGTTCCGGCGCGGCAAATCCCTCCGGCAGGTCAAGCTCCATCTCTTGGGCCAGGGAAACGAGCTGTGCCCGTGGGATCGGTGCCCGTGAAAACGCGGAGAGCGCTGTTGAAAGATCGGCCTCAGCCTGATCTTTTTCACCCAGTACGGCCCGCGCCCGGATCAGGCGCATCCAACCCTGAAAATCCATCGGATTGTCTTGCATTTTCAAGGCGAGATTGTCGACCATCCCGCGGATCATGGCTTGCCGCTCCACCTCCGAGAGTTCCTGGGCTGCCTCAATGTCTTCCGCCGTTGGTCCGGGAGCGGATGATCCGGATGGTGCGGTGGCGACCTGCGGCGCTTCTGGCAGGGGCGCGACCAGTTCATCCGGGTCCACACCAAGCTCGTCTGCAACGGTCACAATCCGTTCCCGAACGGCCGGAAACCATGGATCAGTTGGGGATCCTTGATTAGCGAGTTGAACCCATCCGTCCAGGGCTTCCTGTCTGAAACCCTGCTGATAATTTCCTTCCGCGAGATAGAAGGCCGCGCGCGGCACGGATTCTCCACCCATTGTCAGAACCCGTTCAAAGGTGATCATAGCCTCGTCCGTTACGATGCCGTCCGCCCAGAACACCAGCGCTTCACCCAGCGCGCTTTGAATGTCAGCATCATTCGGGTCCAGCTCTGCCGCG
Source organism: Alphaproteobacteria bacterium (assembly GCA_963691885.1). Classification (GTDB taxonomy): domain Bacteria; phylum Pseudomonadota; class Alphaproteobacteria; order UBA8366; family Aestuariispiraceae. The sequence goes on along the minus strand of OY829843.1, from coordinate 1,571,812 downwards.
CGCCGGAAGGTGGCAGAGGCCCGGTCAAAGCTGCCAATTGTCATATAGGTACGGGCCAGAAGAAGCGTGTTATCGAGATTGCCTGGATCGTCGGCCAACCGTTGCGCAAGGCGATCGGCCATCTGCTCAAGATTACCGGTGTCTCGCTCCGTCGCCGCGCGGGCCTGTTCCCGTTCCGCCTCACGGGCGGCATAGGGTAGATCGGGCGCACCCGGTAGGCCGAGTTGAAGGTAGATTAAAAGAGTGCCTACCGCGACCGTCGCACTGACGGCAAGTCCAACGAAGATACCGGTCTTTCCGGCCTTATTTGAAATCTCACCATCAGTGCCGCTCGCCCGGCTGTCGGCCGCAAGAAGGCGGCGCGCGATCTCTGCCTTTGCTGCATCTGCCTCTGCAGTGTTGATAACCCCTTCTTCCAGTTCCCGATCAACTTCGCCAATCTGGCTTTTATAAACCTCGACGTCATAAGCCGCCGCATTACGCAGATCGTTACCCGCTTTAAAAAGCGGGCGCGTCACAATGAAAAGGACCAGCACTGTCATCAGCGCCGCCAGTACCCAGAAAATCATGACGAGTCTTTCTTTGAATTGGTCTTATCGGCGTCTTCGCCCAACAGGGCGTTTAGACGCGCTGTTTCCGCCGCATCAAGCGCGCGTCCTGTATCGGTGCTTTCGGCACCGGCCCCCTGGGTCGCAAAAGCCTGTGACCGTCCGCGCAGGAAAAAGAAAACAGCGATACCGGCAACGATCAGTATGAGAAACGGGCCCAGCCACAAGCCAAGCGTCCCCGCATTTACCGGCGGTTTAAGCAGCACATAATCGCCATAGCGGGCGACAATGTAATCCATTGTTTCCTCATCACTGTCGCCAGCGGTCAGGCGTTCCCGAACAATGATGCGAAGGTCCCGCGCCAGTTCCGCATTGCTGTCATCAATGGACTGGTTCTGACAGACAAGACAGCGCAACCCTTTGGACAATTCCCGGGCGCGTTGTTCGAGGACCGGATCATCCAGAATTTCGTCAGGCTCAACCGCGAGGGAGGGGCCGCTCATACCAGAGACCACGACCAGCGCGAAAAGGGCTGAGATCAGAACCGACTTCATTTCGACAATTCCCTGATCAGCGGAAGAATTTCTTCCTCCAAAATTTCCGGAGTGACCGGACCGACGCGTTTGTATCGAATGCGCCCATCCTTGTCTGTGACGTAGGTCTCAGGCACGCCATAGACGCCAAGTTCAATCCCCGCGCGCCCGGACTGATCATAACCGATGGCGTGATACGGGTCTCCCAACTCGTCCAGCCAGGCAATGGCCGCCCCTTGTCGGTCCTTGTAGTTGAGGCCGAGAACCGGGATGCCTGTATCCCGTGCCAAGCGGGTGATGAGCGGATGTTCTGCTCTACAGGGAATGCACCATGATGCCCAGACGTTCAGGATTTTTGGTTCGCCTTTGAAATCCGCCGCGCTGACGCCGGGTTTGCCCTCGAGAAGTGCAACAGTCTCGATCGGCGGAACGGGTTTATCGATTAGCGCTGACGGAACAGTGGTAACGTCATCCCCCAGACGGGCGAAGAAGTAACCGGCCAGCGTGCCGAACAGAACCAGCGGCAGCAGGAATATCAGGCGTTTCATCATTACGATATTTTCCTCTTACACCGTCATCCGGTCCCGACATTATTCCGCTGGTGCGGGTGCGCTGCCTCTGACATCGGCGGGGGTGCCACCGCCTGCCTGATTGCTGCGTTTCGGGGCACCGATCCGTAGCCGTCGGTCGCTAAGCGAAACGAACCCGCCCAGCATCATCAGGGCCGTGCCGTACCACAGCCAGGGGGCAAACGGTTTGCGATAGGCCCGTACCGTGATGCCGTCGGGACCGGAAGGATCGCCGAGTGCGACGTAAACATCACGGGTCAACCCGGACCGGATCGCAGCTTCGGTTGTTTGCTGACCTGATGCGAGATAACGGCGGTTCTCCGGTTGCAGGATAGATACCAGATCCCCGGATTCCGTCTTGATATGGAAGGTGCCGCGCAGCGCAATGTAGTTTGGTCCCTCAACCTCTTCGAGGCCCTGGAATTCAAACTGATAGTGATCTACTTCGACACTCTCGCCCGGTCGAACCACGCTGATGACCTCTGTTGTCATCAATGACGCACCCGTGGCCCCGGCAACCAAAACCCCGACCCCCATATGGGCCAGCGTCATTCCCCAAGCCGCACGGGGCAGGCCAAACAGGCGACGCGGCACATTGGCAAAAGATGTTTTGCCCAGTCCGGCCCGCGTCAAAACTTCAAACGTGGAGGAGACGATCAGCCAGGCGGCGAAGGCCAATCCCAGCATCGCATAACCGCTATCCCCCAGCATCAGGACAATCGTGATCGCGATGACAACCGCCGTAATCGCCATCGCGATTTTGAGCCGGCCCATCACCGCCCATAGATCTGCCCGTTTCCAGGACAGAAAGGGGCCTATGCCGAGCGCCAGCAACAACGGCAGGACAAGCGGCACAAAGGTCATGTTGTAAAAGGGAGGGCCGACAGAAATCTTGGACCCGCCCATGACCTCCAGGAAGATTGGATAGAGCGTGCCGACAAAAACCGTTGCGGTCGCTGTCGTCAGCAAGAGGTTGTTCAGAACCAACGCGCCCTCTCGGCTGACCGGGCGGAACAATCCGCCGCCCTGCAGTTTCGGTGCGCGCCATGCGTAGAGCGCCAATGATCCGCCAATTGCCAATATCATCAGCAACAGAATAAATACACCGCGATCCGGGTCGGATGCAAAAGCATGCACCGAGGTCAAAATGCCGGAACGGACGAGGAAGGTCCCGATCAGGCTGAGCGAGAAACCAATGATGGCGAGCAGGATGGTCCAGCTCTTCAGCGTGTCCCGCTTTTCAACAACGATTGCAGAATGCAGCAGGGCTGTCGCTGCAAGCCAGGGCATGAAGGATGCGTTTTCAACCGGATCCCAGAACCAGAAACCGCCCCAGCCCAACTCGTAATAGGCCCACCAGGAACCAAGACCGATGCCACCGGTCAGAAAGGCCCAGGCAAGCAAAGTCCAGGGGCGGACGTAGCGCGCCCAGGCTGCATCGACCTTGCCCTCAATCAATGCGGCAACCGCAAAGGAAAATGAAATCGACAGCCCGACATAGCCGATATAGAGCATGGGCGGATGAAACGCGAGGCCCGGATCCTGCAGCAGCGGGTTCAGGTCACGCCCTTCCAGCGGCGCGGGGAAAACCCGGTCAAACGGATTGGATGTCAGTAGCATAAAGAGCAGGAACCCGACGGAGATCATCGCCTGTACGGCCAACGTGCGTGCCTTTAGTCCGGGTGGCAGGTTTCGGCCGAACCAGGCGACCATCGCGCCAAACAGGGCGAGTACGGTGACCCAGAGGAGCAATGACCCTTCATGGTTTCCCCAAACGCCGGAAACTTTATAGAGCATCGGCTTCAGGGAATGGGAATTCTGGTAAACATTCACGACAGAGAAGTCACTCGTCACGAAGGCCGTGGTGAGTGCCGCAAAGGAGATCAGCAGCATCAGCAATTGTGCAACAGCCGTTGACGGCGCCAGCGCCATCATCGGGCCGTTACCCTGTTGCGCGCCCACCAGGGGAACAACGGACTGAACGACGGCAACCAGAAGGGCCAGGATCAGGGCAAAATGCCCAATCTCGGCAATGCTTACACCCTCAATCATTATTGTGTTGCTCCCGCATCGCTGCTCGATTCTTTCCAGGTTCCGGCGCGCTTCATGGCTTCAACCGCCTCGGCCGGCATGTAATTCTCGTCATGTTTGGCGAGGACTTCAGCGGCCTGGAAGACGCCGTTTTCGTCGAGTACACCGTTGGTGACAACGCCCTGACCTTCGCGAAACAGGCTGGGCAGAATACCCGTATAGACGACCTCGACGGATTCGTTCATATCGGTGACGCGGAACTGAACGGTTGCGCCGTCCTGTCGACGGCTGCCCTCTTCCACCATGCCACCCAGACGGAAACGGTCACCGGGTTCGACCGCGTTTTCAACAACCTCGGTCGGGCCATAGAAATGATCGATCCCCTCACCCAACGCCCAGAGTGATAACCCGACCGCGATCCCCAGCATAAAGACGCCAGCGAAAACAATGGTCATCCGACGCTGTTTGCGGGCCGCACCTTTCAGCATTAATTCTGCTCCACAGTTTGGGTCTTGTTGGTGGGATTGGCCGCTTCAGGGGCGCTGTGATTGCTCTTGTTCTGGCGCAGGGCGGCCACCATGGTTTCCCGGTTTCGCATTGTCCGGATTGACGCGACAAGCAGCCAGATCATGACAAGCGCTGCCAGACCGTAGCATGCCCAGATATAGGCCCCGTGGCCCCCCATTGCCAAAAATTCGCCCATTACGCTTCCACCTGTCCGGTCATCATTGCGTTTCGCAGTCGTGCCGCCGCGATCTCTGACCGAAGGCGCAGGGCCAGAAGCGTCAGATAGAAGGTGGTAAACGCCCCCATCATCAGAAAAAGCGGCGTCAGCATCTCTGCCGCGATGCTCGGTCCGTCAAGCCGGATGATGCTGGCGGGTTGATGCAATGTGTTCCACCAGTCGACCGAGAATTTGATGATCGGCAGGTTTACAACACCGACCAGAGCCAGAATGGCGGCCGGTTTGTTGCCGCGGCCGGGTTCGTCAAAGGCGTTTGAGAGCGCCATGTAACCGGCATAAAGAAAGAACATGATCAGGACGGATGTCAGGCGGGCATCCCAGACCCACCAGGTCCCCCACATTGGCTTACCCCAAATGGAGCCTGTCGCCAGACACAGGAAGGTAAAGGCCAGACCAACCGGCGCGCTTGCCCGGGCGATCAATTCTGCCAGCGGGTGTTTCCAGATCAACAGACTGGCAGAGCAGGTCGCAATAATCCCGTATACCATGACCGCCATGTAAGCCGAAGGAACGTGGATATACATTATGCGGACGGTGTCGCCCTGCTGGTAATCAGCAGGGGAATTCCACAACCCGTAATACAGGCCGAGCAGAACAAGAATCACAGTGCCGATCGCGGCAAAGGGCAGGACCGCGTTAGAGATCCGTAAGAAGCGTGTCGGATTGGCAAAACGATGCATAATTCAGCCAGTCACCAATGCTGTTTCCACCCCAAATGGAGCTTTCGACAAATACAAACAGACCATGCTTATTTTACCCGGTTTAATCAACCGATTCCGTCTTCACAACCTATTGAAACGCCGCGCGAATCGCCGCAGCAGCCGCCCATGGTGCGAGCGGCAGCGCGGCGGCCAGAATGGACGCCATGAGCAGGAGATGGGGACGCACGGCCAATCCTGCCAGTGCGGCGTCCACCGCTGTGACCCCGAAAATCAGCACCGGAATGTAAAGGGGCAGCACAAGCAGCGCGGTCAGCAGGCTGGCGCGACGCGCCCCCAGTACCAAAGCGGCCCCAATTGTCCCGATCAGGCTCAACGTCGGGGTCCCCAACAGCAATCCGATGATCAGGGTCGCGAAACCCTCTGCCGGCATGTTTAGCAAGACGGCAATGATCGGTGCCAAAGCGACAAGCGGTAACCCGGTTGTCAGCCAATGAGCCAGCGCCTTCGCCAGCACCAGCACAAACAGAGGTGCTTCGCTGAGCGCCATCAGCTCCAGCGCACCGTCGTCATAGTCGCTTTGAAAAAGCCGATCGAGGGAGAGCATCACCGATAGCAAGGCCAGAACCCAGATCACGCCCGCTGAGAGCGTTGCCAGCACGTCCGGGTCAGGACCGACCCCAAGTGGAAACAGGCTTGCCGCCACTAGAAAGAAAGCAAGCGACAGGGTCAGGTCGGCGGCCTGGCGGAACCCCATCCGCATATCGCGGATCAGCATGGCGGTGAAGGCAGCAAACATTCCTAAACCCCCGAAAAGCTCAACGCTTCGCCCGGATCGACAGCGAACTGTCCAATATCCAGAACGGTTTCGTTGGCGAGGTTTAAATCAACATGGGTTGCGGCCACCACCATGCCGCCTGAATCCTGATGTCGTTTGACAAGATCTGACAGCAATTTTGTCGAGGCTTTATCCAAACCAACCGATGGCTCATCCAACAGCCAGAGATCGGCCCCTTTGACCATAAGGCGCGCCAGCGCTGTACGGCGGCGTTGACCGGCGGATAGGTAACGACCAGGCAAATCCGCTTGCTCGGAAAGGCCGAGTGCCGAGATTGCCTCTTCCAGATCGGTATCGGCCTGATTAAGACCCCGCCAGAACTGCAGATCCTCCCGGATCGTCAGGGCCGGTTTTATCGCCTCCGCATGACCGAAATAATAGGTGCTGTGGCGATGCGCCTCTGCGTCTTCAGTGACATCAACACCATCGCGAAACAGGGTGCCGGTCAGTGGGTCCAAAAGCCCTGCCATCAGGCGTAGAAGGGTGGATTTTCCACTGCCATTCGGGCCGGTCAGCAACAGGGCTTCGCCCCCTCGGACCGAGAACGAGAGATCCCGCAGAACCAGCCTGCCGCCACGGAACGAAGAGAGTTCTTTACCAGAAAATTCCACCATCAGCGCATTAGACTAATTCCGCTCGGTTTGGCAACCGAAGCAGATTGACAAAGCGATGGAATTTATCGATTGATCGGGGGTTCGGGAGTCCCAGAAGGGGTGGCGGCCGCGGGTGGGGGAGTACCGGCGGCCGCCTATGATGTTGCAACGGTCTGGTCAGGACCGCTACGGGACCCGGTGTTTGGGTTGGTCCCGTTGAGAGGGGAGGTCTCAGCACTCCTCCATATGGGGACGAAACCGCGTTCCGCGAGAGGCGCAAATGAGGCAATTTTTGGGCAAACAGTTCGGGCAGGAAATATATTTAAAAATCAGATGGTTAGAATGTAAATAGGTAGAGATCAAGTAATCGTGAGGGCCATATTTTATTCAGACCCTGCCTTTTCGATCACCAGAATACGAGCCGGGCCAATCGGTTCTGCGTAATGTCGGTCGCCTTCCACGCAATGACAGATGTCGCCCGGACCCATCACATGCATGCTTTCTCCCTCTTCCCCATCAAAATGCATATGGACCGTGCCTTCGATCACGACGAAGACTTCCTGTCCGTCATTCACATGCCAATGGTAGGGTTGGTCAGTCCAGTGAAGACGCACTGTTGCGCCCTCTATCGCGGCAATGTCCAGCGCATCCCAGGCACGGGAACCGGTAAACTCGGCAGCTTTTTCAAATCGCATGGCTTAATCGCGTCGATGATCAGGTGTCGTATTTGCGCTGATCGTCGATGATTTTGCCGTCATTTGGCAAGCTGCCTTGTGGAACGGTCTCAATCTTGCCGCGCAATTTCAGTTCTTTCTGGACAGAGTCTGAAAGGGCGTCGGCATTTGCGCCAGAGGGATCATCCGTCTCTATCAGCACTTTCATGACGTCGGCATTATCAACCAGTGTGATTTCCACCCGGACCTTGAGAACATGGTCATGGGCTTTGACAATCCGGTCGACCTGGGCCGGATCAATGAACATGCCTTTTACTTTTGCCCGCTGATCGGCGCGCCCCATCCAGCCTTTGATCCGCATATTGGTACGGCCACAGGGGCTCTCGCCACTCATCACCGCTGACATATCGCCGGTGGCAAACCGGATAAGCGGGTAATCGGCGTTGAAGCTGGTAATAACAACTTCGCCCACTTCGCCCTCTTCCACTGGGTCGCCGGTCCCCGGACGCACGATTTCGACAAGCACACCTTCGTCAACCACCATGCCTTCCAGGGCGGGGGTTTCGTAAGCAATCAGACCGATATCCGCGGTTCCATAGGATTGTCGGGTGACGACCCCGCGGGCGTCATAGGCCTCACGCATGCTGGGGAACAAGGCGCCACCGCCGACAAAGGCTTTCTTGAGCGCTGGCAGGGCAACGCCCAACTCGTCGGCCTTCTGCAGGATGATGCCGAGGAAATCCGGGGTTCCGATATAGCCATCCGCCTGGAAGGTTGCCATGGCCTCTACCTGCTGTTCGGTGGCACCCGCGCCGCCTGGATAGACAGCGCATCCAATGGCATGGGCCGCACCCTCCATCATCAGTCCGGCTGGCGTGTGATGATAGCTGAAGCAGTTATGGGCGATATCGCCCTTGCGAAACCCGGCGGCAAACATGCCACGTCCCATGCGCCACCAGTCACGGCCGCTGCCCTCAAGGTCTGCGATTGGCCCCGGCGAAAGATAGAGTCGCTTCAGAGCACGGGTGTCGGTCGCATTCAGGCCGCCAAATGGGGGATCCGCCTTTTGCCGCTCCAACAGGTCGGCTTTGCGGGTCAGAGGCAGTTTGGCCAGCGCAGCCGCATCTGTAATGTCAGCCGGATCAAAACCGGCCAGTGTCTTCGTGTAATAGGGCGCATGATTACGGGCGTGCATGATTTGACCGGACAGAGCGACACCAAGATCGGCTGCACGCTCATCGGCCGATCGTGTTTCCAGATCGTCGTAAAACTCGGACATGTATTCTCCCCATTACGCGGAGCATTTCAGTTCCGCGCCCACCCCCAAATCTGTGTATCAAAGCCAGCGTTTGCGGCGTTTGTAGTGCTTTACATCCCGAAAGCTTTTGCGACCCTGGGTCGAAAGTCCGAGATAGAATTCCTTCACGTCTTCATTGCTCAAGAGCGCCTCGGCATCCCCATCCAGCACGACACGCCCGCTTTCCAGAATGTAACCGTATTTGGCATAGCGCAGGGCGACCGTCGTGTTCTGTTCTGCGAGCAGGAAGGTCACGCCTTCTTTCTCGTTCAGCATTTTGACGATCTCAAAAATCTGCTCAACCAGTTGCGGTGCGAGGCCCATTGAGGGTTCGTCCAGCAGGATGATTTTGGGTTTTGCCATCAGGGCGCGGCCGATCGCGCACATCTGCTGCTCGCCGCCTGATGTGTAGCCAGCCTGGCTCTTGCGCCGTTCTTTCAGGCGCGGGAAATATTGATAGACCAGCTCAAGGTCGTCTTTGACCGTGCGGTCGCCACCCCGTGTATAGGCGCCGGTCAACAGGTTTTCCTCGATGGTCAGATGTTCGAAACAATGGCGGCCTTCCATCACCTGGATGCAGCCCATTTTCACAACGTCATTGGCGGTCAGCGGGTCAAGCCGACGGCCCAGCATTTCGATAGACCCTTTGGTGACTTCGCCGCGTTCTGCCTTCAGCAGGTTGGAAATCGCCTTCAGGGTTGTGGTTTTTCCGGCGCCATTGCCACCCAAAAGGGCCACAATACCGCCTTCCGGAACAGACAGGGAGACGCCCTTCAACACCAGAATCACATGGTCATAAATGACCTCGATATTGTTCACTTCAAGCAGGCTCTTGCCAGGTGCTGGTGCAGTCCCTGAAGTATCCATCGTCTGTGCGTCCGACATTTCGGGCATCTCCCTTAATCCGTTACTATGCGAAGCTTAGCTGCAGCTGCGCGGTGTGATGCCGTTTTCAGCAGCGTATTGTGCAGATTCCTGCTCAATAAGCGGTGCAACAACATCGGTCATGGCAGGCACCCAGTCGGTGATAACCTCCCATTTGTCGCCTTTCCACTGCTGAACCTTGATGGCGGGGTTATCGCCTTCATGGTTTTCACAGGTAACTTTCACAGCGGGGATATACCCTTCCATGCCCATTTCAGAGATCCGGGCATCGGTCAGGTCAAGGTTTTCCAGACCCCACTGCATTTCTTCACCGGTGATCGCACGGTTGCCGTATTTGGCCTGTGCGGTACGGATGGCTTCAACGACGTACGCCGCGTTGGCAACACCACGTGCCCAGAGCGGGTTGTTGTGCTCAGCCATATCTTCCGAAGCACCGCCACCGGCAGCATAGAGGGCCTTGATGCCTTCATACGCCGGGAAGTCTGTGCCAACACCGTGGAAGGTTGCGGACTTATAACCGATGGATGCATCGCCAGCAGGGACAACCGCATCGTTACCACCGGACCACCAGTTACCAATGAACTTGTCCATCGGGAAACGAATGGCAGAGGCCTCTTTCACGGCCGTGCCGTTCATGGCACCCCAACCCCACATGATTGCATAATCAGGCTTTGTCCGACGGATCTGCAGCCAGATTGACTTCTGCTCGGTCATGGATGCGGGCGGAACCGGATACTTGTCATAGGTGAACCCGAATTTCTCGGCGAGAACGTCGAGGGTCGGGATCGGTTCTTTCCCATAGGGGTGATCCAGATAGATATACGCAAACCGCTTGCCCTTCAGAGCAGCTGTGCCGCCTTCCTGGTTGGCAATGTACTGGACAACAGAGGTTGCCTGGCTCCAATACGTGGCCGGGAAGTTGAAGACATAGGGGAAAACAGCGCCGTTTGCGGCGGATGTCCGGCCATAGCCCATGGACAGGATCGGAATTTTGTCAGCCGTCGCCTTTTCGATCAGGGCATAGGTGATGCCGGTCGACCACGGGCTGTAAACCGTTGCGCCGGCCCCGGTTGATTTTGTGCGGTCATAACATTCCACACCACGGTCTGTGGCATAGCCCGTGTCACACTCTTCAACAGCCAGTTTGACGCCGTTCACGCCGCCATCGCGGTTGTTGATCATATTGAAATAGTCGGCGTAGCCATTGGCCAGTGGAATACCACTGGGTGCATAGGCACCGGTCCGGTAAACCAGCGACGGGATCGCCTGATCGGCGGATGCCGTTGCCGCAATCCCGGCAATACCCACAGCGGCAGAAACAGCTGCCAGGGTCATTTTACGTAAATACATGCGTTTCCTCCTTCATGTTCAACGCAAGACCGATGCGACCTGCATCGATCCCCTTTTATGCGGCCCCCCGTAATTGTTGCTCGAGGGGTTCTTCAACGCAGAGCATAGCCCAACCCCAATCAATAGGGGAATGGCCACATGCGCAGCTTTTCCTTTGCGATGCCCCAGAGCCTTGCCAGCCCGTGGGGTTCGACAATCAGAAAAAAGATGATCAGCCCGCCAAATACCATGAATTCGATATGGCGGATCATGGCGGTTGAGATATCAAGCCCGAGGGCGGTTGCTGTGTTGTTCAGGAAAATCGGCAGGGTGAAGATAAAGGCAGCCCCCAAGAAGCACCCCAGGATACTGCCCAGACCCCCAATGATAATCATGAACAAAATCTGGAACGACCGATTGATGTCGAAAGCGGTCGGTTCCACGGTGTTGATATAGCAGAAGGCCCAGAGCGCGCCGGCAACCCCGCAATAAAAGGATGAGATCGCAAAGGCGGATAGTTTTGTGTGCAACGGCTTAATGCCGATCAGCTCTGCGGCGATATCCATATCGCGAATGGCCATCCAGGTCCGGCCGATACGGCCACGCACCAGGTTGCGGGCGATCAGTGCCAGGACGACACAGAAACCAAGAACAAACAGATACCGCGCCGTGGCGGATGCTTCTGCCCCTGTTACCAGAAATCCGAACATCTCGCGGGGCGGGGCGGTTGGCACGCCGGAGATTGAATAGTTCACGAACCACGGCACTTTCTGAAACAGCCAGATCAGGAAGAACTGCGCCGCCAGTGTCGTCACAGCCAGATAGAAGCCTTTGATCCTGAGGGACGGCGCGCCAAAGGCCATGCCGATCAGGGCTGACGAAATGCCACCTGCCAGAACGCCGACCACGATGTTGATCTCGGGAAAGGCGGTGACAAACTTGTAGGACATATAGGCACCCGCCGCCATGAAGGCGCCAGTACCAAGGGAAAGCTGACCGGCATATCCGGTAAGAATGTTCAGGCCGATTGCAGCGATCGACAGAATCAAAACGGGTACCAGGATCGATCCCAGCCAGTAGTTCGATGCCGTAAAGGGCACGATCAATACGGCTATCGCGACCACCGCGATGACAAAATACTTGTCCAGAGGGATCGGCAGCAGCGCCATATCCGCTTCGTAACTCGTCTTGAAGACACCGGCCTCGCGATAAAACATGCGAAACACTCTCCCTAAGTCAGCACCACCCTTATGCCGGGCAGCTGGATTTCAAATCACGCGTGTCAGACGCGCTCGATAATCTTGTCACCAAACAAACCCTGCGGCCTGAAGAACAGGAAGCAGAGGGCGAGGATATAGGCGAACCATTCCTCAATCGCGCCACCGAAAACGGGGCCCCAGTAAATCTCGGCAATCTTTTCCCCCGCACCGATCATCAGTCCGCCGATGATCGCACCCGGGATGGAGGTAAACCCGCCCAGGATCAGAACCGGCAGCGCCTTCAGCGCGATCACGGACAGTGAGAACTGAACCCCCAGCTTCGCGCCCCACATGATCCCGGCGATCAGGGCCACAAACCCGGCCACCGCCCAGACGATGATCCAGATGTGGTTCAGCGGAATACCGATTGAGAGGGCCGCCTGATGGTCATCTGCCACCGCGCGCAGCGCCCGACCCACCCGGGTGTAATGAAAGAAGAGCGCCAATGTCGTCACCAGAAGGCTGGCTACCACGGCGGCGACCAGTTCCGACTGCTGGATCCAGACGGGGCCGATCTCAAACACGCCGTCTGGAATGCCAATATCCAGCGGGCGCACCTCTGATCCCCAGAATGTTTCCCCCAGCCCTTCCAGGAAGAAAGTCAGGCCGATCGTCGCCATGAACAGAATAATCGGTTCCTGGTTGACCAGGTGGCGCAGAACCATGCGTTCTACGGCAAAGGCAAGCACGACCATGATGACGCAGGTAGCGATAAAGGCTGCCCAGATCGGCAGGCCCAGTTCCATCAGCCCGACAAAATTCAGGGCGGCGAACAGCACCATGATGCCTTGCGAGAAGTTGAACACGCCCGACGCTTTAAAGATCAGCACAAAACCGAGCGCGACCAGCGAATACATGACGCCTGCCATCAGGCCGCCAATCAGCACCTCGATGAAGAAGAAAGGTTCCCCGATCATCTCGGCAAATGGTGTGACGAGAACGGATTGCAGCAATTCCATCAGTCAGTTCCCCCCAGGACAAAAACAGTCTGGTTCAGTGCCTTATTCATGACTGACCCCCAAATAGGCATCGATAACCGCCTGGTTGGCCCGAACCTCGTCCGGTGTGCCATCGGCAAGTTTCTTTCCGTAATCCAGAACAACCACGCGGTCGCTCAAATCCATCACCACTGACATGTCATGTTCGATGAGTGCGATTGTGGTGCCAAAATGTTCGTTCACATCGATGATGAAGCGCGACATGTCTTCTTTTTCTTCGATATTCATGCCGGCCATCGGTTCGTCCAGCAGCAGCAGGTCGGGTTGCGCGGCCAATGCACGGCCCAGCTCCACGCGTTTCTGCAATCCATAGGGAAGGCGGCCGACCGGGGTCTTGCGAATGGCCTGAATTTCCAGGAAGTCGATGATTTCCTCGACATAGGCGCGGTGTTCCAGCTCTTCCTTCTTGCCACGCCCGAAATAGAGCGCCTGTTCAAGGATACTGGCATGCATCTTTAGAACGCGGCCTGTCATCATATTGTCCAGGGTCGACATGCCCTTGAAGAGCGCGATGTTCTGAAAGGTGCGGGCGATGCCGTTGGATGCCGCCAGATAGGGCCGCATCGGGTTATAGACCTTGCCCTTGTATTCGATATTGCCTTCCTGGGGCTGATAAAAGCCGTTGATGACATTCAGCATGGATGACTTGCCGGCGCCGTTCGGGCCGATGATCGCCCGGATTTCGCCCTTGCGGATATCAAAGCTAATGTCATTCAGCGCTTTGACCCCGCCGAACCCAAGGCTGATCTTGTCCGCCTTCAGGATCACCTCACCGATACGCTCTTTGCGTTGCTGCTCTACAGACACAGGTTTACTCCGCTGCTTGGGCGACGGAAGGGGCGGACACGCGTGTCGCGTCAAAGATCTCTAGATCTGCGCGAAGCGTGCCCTTGCGGCCGTCTTCAAAAGTTATCTCGGCATCGATCGATGCTTCCTTCGCATCGGAATAGAGCCCCTCGATGAGCGGCGCATATTTCTCCGCAATGAAGCGGCGACGAACCTTACTGGTGCGGGTCAACTCGCCATCATCGGCATCCAGCAGTTTGTGCAGGATCAGGAAGCGTTTGATCTGGCTGCCAGCGACCCGTTCCTCACCGGCAAGGTCTGCATTTACCTGCTCGACAGCGGCTTTGACCATCTCGGCCACTTGGGGCAGCGAGGCCAGTTCCTGATAGGATGCGTAGGCAATGCCGCGCCGTTCGGCCCAGTTGCCCACTGCCTCACTGTCGATATTGATGAAAACGGCGCAGTAATCCTTGGCATTGCCAAAGGCGACCGCCTCTCTGATCTCCGGGAAGAATTTCAGTTTGTTTTCGATGTATTTCGGCGCGAATAACCCGCCATCGGTCAGCTTGCCAACATCCTTGGCCCGGTCGATGATTTTCAGATGCCCGTCTTCATCGAGGAAGCCCGCGTCGCCGGTATGGAACCAGCCATCGATCTTGGCTTCCTCAGTCGCTTCTTCATTCTTGTAATATTGATAGAAGATACCCGGGCTTTTGATCAGAACCTCGCCACTATCAGCGATCTTCAGATCGACCCCGTTCAGGGGCACCCCGACTGTGTCCGGCTTGATCTGACCATCGGGCTGTATGGTGACAAATACCGATGTCTCGGTTGAGCCATAAAGCTGTTTCAGGTTGATGCCGAGCGAGCGATAGAAATCGAAGATATCCGGGCCAATCGCCTCACCCGCCGTGTAGCCGATGCGGACCTTGCTGAGCCCCAGGACATTCTTCAAAGGCTCATAAACCAGGATATTGCCCAGCGCGTAAAGCATCCGGTCGCTGAGGGAGACGTCTTCCCCTTCGAGCAGGCGCACGCCCACCTTGCGGGCGACACCCATAAAGTAATGATACATCCGGCGCTTCATGGCGCTGGCATCTTCGATCCGGATGGAAACCTGGGTCAGGATGTTCTCGAAGATACGGGGCGGTGCAAAGAAATAGGTCGGCCCCAATTCGCGCAGATCCGTCAGAACGGTTTCAGAGCTTTCCGGACAGGCAACGCAGAAACCGGTGATATAGGATTGCGCAAAGGAAAACGCCGTGTCCCCGATCCAGGCAATCGGCAGATAGGCGAGGCACTGATCATCCGCTCTCAATTTCTCGAAAATCACGCCGCTATAGGCGGATTTCAGCAGATTGTCATAGGTCAGCAACACGCCCTTCGGCTCACCGGTCGTGCCGGATGTATAGGGCATGATGCAGACATCAGACCCTTTCCCCTTGTCGATCTCGCCATCGACATAGCCGGGATTGGCGGATGCAAAAGCATCGCCCATTTCCAGCACTGAATCGTAGGAATGGAGATAGTCCTCTGTATATTCCCTGACACCCCGCACGTCGTCATAGATCACGCATTCAAGTGTCGGGACCTTGTCCTTGCAGAAGAGCAGCTTGTCGACCTGTTCCTGGTCTTCGGCGATGGCCATGCGCACATCGGCATGTTTGAGGGGATAGACCATCTCTTCGGCGTTGGAATCGTGATAGACCGGCACCGCGATTGCGCCCAGCGACTGGGCAACAGCGATTGTCCAGTAAAGCCGGGGGCGGTTGTCGCCAATGATCGCCACGCTGTCCCCGCGCTTCAGTCCGAGCGACGCCATCCCGCAGGCCAGCCTGCTTACTTCTTCATGAACCTGATGCCAGGTCCAGGATTGCCAGATCCCGAAGTTCTTTTCCCGCATGGCCGGGCTGTCTTTCAGATGTTGCGCGTTATAACGCAACAATTTCGGAAAGGTGTCATAGGTGGCAATATCCGGGTAATCAGAAGCGCTGGTCATGCGGCACTATCCTCTACACAGGCAAATTTCTTTGAATTGGGATGGGTCAATGGTGCAAAGGCGTTTGCGCGTGTGGACTGAGCCAACGCAGCTCCAAACGCAACTGCCGCTGCAGCAGGCGCAATGATGCTGTAAGCATTTCGCTGCCGGGGTATACCCACGGAACCCTCCCTGACCGACGGGTTTCTTTAAACCCGGATGTTCTCTTATTTTTCCGGATGGTCGGGTGTTTTTCTGGGTTTGGCAATACCAATATGGCATTTCACCCCCAAGAAAGTGTTTCAGTTTTTGGAAAATATGGCCAAAAAGTGGATCATATCGATTTTGTGGTGGTTCGACCAGAAATCTCGGGTCTTGAGCTTCCGGCCCCTTTTTCCTATATGCGGCGTGTCCTGATCGCGCATCGGGGCCATTAACACGAAAAGCAGATCATCAGCAGACCGGGTCCAAACACCCGTGTCTTGTGAGGGAAAAGAATGTCAGATCAGACAAACGCGACAGAAACCCATTCCTTTCAGGCCGAGGTCGGCCGCCTTCTCGATATCGTTGCCAATGCGCTCTACAGCGAGCGGGAGATCTTCCTGCGGGAATTGATCTCCAATGCCGCCGATGCCTGCGACCGGCTCCGCTATCGTGCCCTGACCGCGCCGGAGCTGATCGAGGGAGATACCGAATTCGCGATAGACCTCAGCACCGATGCGGAGGCGGGCACCCTTACCCTTTCGGACAACGGGTCCGGCATGACCCATGACGAGTTGGTCGAGAACCTGGGGACGATTGCCAAATCTGGCACCTCAAACTTCATGCAGCAGCTGACCGGCGACGCGAAAAAGGATGTCAGCCTGATTGGTCAGTTCGGGGTCGGTTTCTATTCCGCCTTCATGGTCTCTTCTAAGGTTGAGGTGACCAGCCGTGCCGCCGGTGACGACGCGGCCTTTACATGGACCAGCGACGGCAAGGGTGCCTTCACCATTGATCCCGCCAGTCGGGATGGACGTGGCACGACCATTGTCATGCATCTGAAGGATGACGCGAAGGAATTCCTGGAAGAACAGCGTCTTTCCCATATCGTTAAAACCTATTCCGATCATATTCCGCTCCCCATCCGGTTCCACGGCCCGGCCCCGGAACTGCCCGGTGCGGAGGATGAAGAGAAGGTTGTCGATGTCGGCCCGCGGCAGCTTAACGAAGCATCCGCCCTCTGGACCCGGTCCAAATTCGATATTGAGGACGAACAATATACAGAGTTTTATCGCCATGTTTCCCACGGGTTTGATGAACCCTCGATGACCCTGCATTTCCGGGCCGAGGGTGTGATCGAGTATACGGGTCTGATCTTCATCCCGACGGCGCGCCCGTTTGACCTGTTTCACCCGGACCGGAAGTCGAAACTGAAGCTCTATGTCCGCCGTGTTTTCATCACCGATGAATGTGAAGATCTGGTACCAAGCTGGCTGCGTTTCCTCCGCGGTGTGATCGATTCAGAGGATCTGCCGCTCAACGTGTCGCGCGAAATGCTGCAAAATAACCCGGTGGTCGCCAAGATTCAGGCGGGCCTGATCAAGCGCATCATTTCCGAGCTGACCAAAATGGCAGAGAAGGATGCTGAATCCTATGAGGCATTCTGGGATGCGTTCGGGGCGGTCATCAAGGAAGGCGTTTATGAAAGCGCCGAACACCGTGACGCCCTTCTGAAGCTGGTCCGGTTCAAATCGACGACACAGCCGGGTCTTGTCTCGCTGGCCGAATATATTGAGCGGATGAAGGAAGGTCAGAACGAGATCTTCTACATCACCGGCGAAGATGCCGAGGTGCTTGAAAAATCTCCGCAACTGGAAGGGTTCAACGCCAAGGGTGTGGAAGTGCTCTATATGACCGATCCGGTGGATGAATTCTGGATCGGGCAGGTCCCGGAATTTGAGGGCAAGGCTCTCAAGTCGGTCACCCGCGGGTCTGCCGCGCTGACCGATATCAAGGCGGAGGACGCGGATAAGGATGGTGAAGACAAGCCGGAAGAGAGCGCCGATGATGCGATGGAGATTTCGGCCCTCGTCACCGCGCTAAAGGGCAGTCTGGGTGACGCCGTCAAGGATGTGCGCAAGACCGACCGCCTGACCGCCTCCCCCTGTTGTCTGGTGGCTGATGAGGGGGCAATGGATATCCATTTGGAACGCCTGCTCAAGCAGCATAACCAGTTGAACCAGTCCTCGCCGCGTATTCTGGAAATCAATCCGGATCACGCGCTGATCAAGGCGATGGCCGCAAAGGCGACAGAGAATATGGACGATGCCGCGCAACTGCTGCTGGATCAGGCCCGGATTATGGAGGGCGAAACCCTGCCAGACCCGGCCGCTTTCGCCCGCCGCATGACCGATGTCATGACAAAAGCGCTCGGCTGACCGAAGCAATTCAGGTTCAGCGGATTTTGGGGGCCGTAACAACCCCATTCCGAAATCTTCAAAGACCCCCGTTCGTTGGATGACAGCGACGGGGGTTTTTCTGTGCCCGCCAGGAACTACGCGATTTACAGGATCAAATTCCTATAAACGGGCTAATAGACGGAGAAATACACCCTAAAGTGCGAACCTGCTTGACAAAAGGTATTTGTTCATGCTATGTTCTCAAAATTGATGGGCGATGGAGGGGCAGCAATGGCAACAGGTGAATTTCAGTCTTTTACAAATCGGGGTCAGGGTCCGGAAACGCGCACGGGTTTAATCGGACGGGTCGGTCGTGTCAGGCGTCGCCGTCTGACAGACAGAGATCAGGCCCAGTTTGACCGTGACTATCGCGGGTCCAGCGAACTACCCGCTGAATATTGGGAAAGCTGGCGGCGCTATGGTTTGGGCGCTGAACGCCTCGAAAGCGCGGAGGAGAAGGCCGAGGGTCAAGTCCTGCTGCGCCGTGCCCGCAAGGACTGGACAGGGGCAGAACGGGCGGAACAGAACCTCGCCAATATTCGGCGTGGTTCTGAAGTTGGCGCAGGCTTCAGAACGATGGAATTCAACCCCGAACGGGACAGTGCAGAGCGCCGAACGATGGAGTTTGACCCTGACCGGGACGAAGTCGGGCTTGTGAAATTGGGCGCAGAATCCTCTGAGGCGAATCGACCCGCACAATCAGAACCAAGCAAGCCGGCACAATCGGCTCTCCAGAAACGACAGACTGAGGCGGAGCGAAACACAACGGATCAGACGGAGGCTAGTTCCGCAGAACCGACCGTCGACGCCTTGGGCTTTCCACTCCCCACGCCGGGCGGCGGTCAGATGAAACGTGGCGATGCTAGCGGGCCGTTTGGTGTTGCTGAAAACGACAAACTGCCTGACGGAGTTCTTCACAACCCAAATGCCGACGGCACCAATGGATGGTCCGTGATCCGTCCCAAGGACAAAAACCTGCCCTCAATTGCAATCCCCCGTGCCAAAGGCCAAGAGCCTTTCAGACGAGGTGAAGGTTCCTTTCTTCACCAATACGATCAAAGCCACCCCGTTCCAGGCGCTCTCGGACAGGAGGGGCTGGAAGCAGTGGGGGAGGCGCTTAAGCAAAACCCTACACCTGGTGAAGACTCTCCTGCCTCGTCCGATGGCACCGTGAATGATGCCGGAGAAATCATCAAGAAGCACTTACACATCGTCGGAAACGACGAAAATATGGTGCGCACCTATGTCGTACCCAATCCAAATTCTGGAGAAACTGACTATGTCATAAACTACACAATTTCTGGAGAGCACGAACTCAGCGATGGATATGTCATGCGATACGGCAAGCTGGACCAAGGTGGAGGTGTAACGATTAGAACATATGGCGAAGGTAATGCGTGGCAACAAGGTGTGCCTGGAGTTGAACAGGGTAGCGATTACCTAGCCAATCTTGAATGGGAAAGAAACGCCAACGAAATTGGTGAAGCGATAAAGAAATCAAGGGCATCGGATGAATAGGAGGAAGACGTTTAGTCCCAAGACAAGGACAAGAATGCGTTTGCTTTCTCTTACGTTTTAATGGATCGCCGTGACGGCTTTAGCCGGGTTTTACTGGTATGGAATGTGGGGCTTGTTGTATTTCTATAATCGCCTGGAAGAGGATGCATACTTGATCTACGCCCAATGGGGCACCTTCTTCCTGAATGCTATTTTTGCATGGCGCATTCCCTTGGTTGTTACGACGGGGATGATGATGCTTGTCCTCATATCAGACATAGAAGGACCGGAGGGCCCTAGAACCTTTGCGCTCGATAGAACCCTTTTTTATGCGTTCATGTTCGGGATTGCCGTTCTTCCCATTTGGATCAGAACGAAAATTCCTTGGCGTCTAAGGCTTGGACGAAAAAGAGAACCGGATTCCCGAAAAATCGATGAAGATCAGGTATGAGAGTGTTAATAAGTGATTCCTCGCAGTTGGATGCCATGCATACTACAAAAGGAAAAAAAGCAATTCTTGATTCCGGTATAATTCACTTGTCAGGACAGGCGAACCGAAGCCAAGAACAGAACGACTGATCTGTTGAGAGTCTTATAAATACATTTCTCAAGTAATATAATTTTGGTGTCAAACTTCTGATGAAAAAACTCACCCAAGTCGGAACGACAAAGCAATAGAATCTTTGGTTCAGATGAATAATCAAGTGGCAGGTCCCAAACTGAGACTCATTCTGTTGTGCATTTGTTGGATTTTGTCGGCATCTGTCGCAATATGGTGTTGGTCTATGCCGTGGCCGGTTTTGTTTAGGTTGGATCAAAGTGCACATGAATTTTATCTGATTTATTTGCAATGGATTGCGTTTATTTTGAATGCCATTTTTTCCTGGTACAAACCGTTACTAGGCGTCTCGGGATTGATGCTGTTTGTCATTTTCAGAATGCATTCGCGTTATCAGAACGATCCCGACTATTTTAGTTTTGAACATGGTGTTGCGGGCGTCTTCTTGATTGGAACTATTGTATTAACGCTGTGGATCCGCGCCAGCATTGAATGGCGGTGGACCCCATGGCTATTCCAAAAGCGAACTGATCGATGAATAACACTGAGGGTTTGACGCTAGGCCAAAAGGGTAAGGCTGTTGCGTTAGTAATCTGTTGGCTTGTTACAGTTTCGGTAGGAGTATTCTACTGGTACATCGTGTGGATATTGATGGTCTTCTATAATCGCTTGGACGCGGATGTATACTTGATTCACGCCCAATGGTTCTCGTTCGTGTTGAATGCGATTTTTGCTTGGTGGTTTCCATTGGGTGTCACGACAGCGATGATGCTTCTCGTTGTAATTGCCAACACCCAGGAATACGGAAAATCGAAAACGATCCGGCTCGACGGAATTTTACTTTATGCGTTCATGTTCGGAATTGTCGTGCTTTCAATGTGGCTCAGAACAAAAATATCCTGGCGCTTGAAACTGAAGCGGTCTCAAAACAAGATTTCTGGAAACATAGGTGAATGAGGCGCCCGGAACTCAGGGCCGGTTGAGGTTGAGGCCAAAGAGGACGAGCTGCAGGCTTTTGCCGATGCGCTCTGCACGGTCCAGGAAGAAGGCCGCGGCCTGTGGTGTGGGGGCGGTGTCGCGCCGTGTTTCTTCGAACAGGTTTAGCCATCTTGTGAAGTGATCCTGGGTGATCTGGCTGTGTTTCTGATGGGCGGGGACCGGTTTTCCGTCATAGGCCCCGGTGCTGAGCGCGACGGCCCCCCAAAACTTTTTCATGGTTGCCAGATGCGGGCCCCAGTCGCCGGGTATGGCCTGCATAAAGATCGGGCCAAGCACTTCGTCGGCGCGAATGCGGTCATAGAAGGTTTCGACCAGTTCTGAAATATAGGCCTCATCGATGCCCATCGCTTGTGCCGCCGCCCGTTCTTTCAAACGGCGTTCTGTGACGCCCAGAACCTTCAACTCTTCCATTTTCTCATCCAGTGATTGCCATACTGCCACGATAGCCCCGCACCACCATTGCGCAAGGAATTGCGGGCCGTTTTTTTTTGAAGGCAAATCCGGTTTCAGGGTTTATAAGACTGGGGTTGAATTGGGAGACGCTAGAAATGTTGAGACGGCGCGGCTATCAGGACTGGATCGGCGATGTCAAAGGATATGGCACCGGTCTGGAGATCAGCGTTTATGCCGTGCGCCCCAATAGCGATCAGGGGTTCCCTGCCGACAGGACCCGTGACGCCGCCGCCTCTGCCCATAGCAAGGCCGGCCTCAAACAACGGGGTCTGGGTCAGAGCGATCGGATTTCCGCTTTGCTGAGCTTTGCGGATTCGGCCCGTTCCTGAGGCCCGGTCACAACAGCTGAATGGACAAACCCCGCACTCTTACGGATAGCCACCTGACAGAAGAAATTCTGGACGCCGTGTTGCGACAGGGCGCCGACCTGACCGTCTATCTGGAACCTGACGTTACAGGCCCGCGATCTACGGGCAAGGACCCTTATCGGGAAAATTACGCCCTGCCCCATATTGTTGCAGAGGGGTCCCTGGCGTTCTGTATGACGCGGGGGGATCACTTCATCTCCCTCGAACATGCGGGAAAGCAGCTGCGCAGCTATTACGCCTATAGCAACATACAACACCTCTGGGTTCATTACTTCCCGCATATCGAAGATAAGGCGCTGACCGTTCTTGCAGGGCTGATGTCCCTTGCGAATTACCAGAAACTGACCTGGATCGCGCGGCTGCGGAACCGGGTGCTCTACGACAGTGCGGACCCGACCCTGCAGGATCCCTCCCAAATCGCAGAGGCGATTGAAGCTGGCTCCGCCTTTACGGTGACGGTGCTGGATGAGAGAGGGATCTGGCGAAAATTGCCGGTCGATCTGGCTTTTCACTATCCTGAAACAGGCGCGTTCCGGTTTCAGACGGTGCAGCACTGGTACCCGGACCTGTTTGATCAGCCCGCCCTGATTGACCGGGAGTTGCGCGAGAATGCCTTTCCCACGCCCCCGCAACCGGCGGCCAGGGCGGTTCAGCTGCGCCAGAATTTCGGCGCGGTTTCCACCTATCGATCCCTTTGGCTGGATGGCTGCATGCAGGACATCCGCCAGATGGAAAGCGGAAAAGAGGATCGCTGGCAACGCCTGATCCTGTTTTGCGATTAACGCGTGACGGCGGGTTGCCTTAGCCCCGGTTGTTCCGAGCGGTGCCCAGACGCAGGCGCAGCGCGTTCAGCTTGATGAAGCCTTCGGCATCTTCCTGGTCATAGACATCGTCTTCTTCGAAAGTGACATGGGCCATGGAGTAAAGGCTGTCATCGCTCTCGCGACCAATCACGGAGACCGACCCTTTATACAGCTTCAAACGGACGAGGCCGTTGACCCGCTCCTGACTCTTGTCGATCAGGGCCTGCAGCATCTCCCGCTCTGGCGAGAACCAGAAACCGTTATAGATGATCTTGGCATAGCGCGGCATCAGCTCATCTTTGAGATGCATGGCTTCGCGGTCGAGCGTGATGCTTTCCATCGCGCGATGGGCGGCGAGCAGAACCGTCCCGCCTGGGGTCTCATAGACACCCCGTGATTTCATGCCCACGAACCGGTTTTCAACAAGGTCGAGGCGACCCACGCCATTGGCGCCTGCTACCTCATTCAGTTTGGTCAGCAGGGCGGCCGGGCTCATCGCCACGCCATTGATGGAAACCGCATCACCCTTTTCAAAGCCGATCTCGATCGTGGTTGGCTGATCGGGCGCGTCTTCCGGGTTCACACTTCTGGAATAGACATATTCCGGTGCTTCCTTGGCCGGGTCTTCCAGAACCTTGCCCTCAGCTGAGATATGAAGAAGGTTGCTATCGACGGAGAACGGGGCTTCGCCACGCTTGTCCTTGGGCACCATGATCTGGTGCTGTTCGGCGTAGTTGATGAGGTCTGTGCGGGAAACGAGGTCCCATTCCCGCCAGGGCGAAATCACCTTGATATCGGGCTGCAGTGCGTAATAGCCGAGCTCAAAACGCACCTGATCGTTGCCTTTACCCGTCGCGCCATGGGCGACCGCATCTGCCCCCGTTGCCTGGGCAATTTCAATCTGCCGTTTTGCGATCAACGGGCGCGCGATAGAGGTCCCCAGAAGATACACACCCTCATAAAGCGCATTGGCGCGGAACATCGGAAAGACATAGTCGCGGGTGAATTCCTCGCGGAGATCTTCGATAAAGATCTCCTTCACACCCATCATCTCCGCTTTTTTCCGGGCGGGTTCCAGTTCTTCGCCCTGACCCAGATCGGCGGTGAAGGTCACAACCTCACATTCATAGGTTTCCTGCAGCCAGCGCAGAATGATCGAGGTGTCCAGACCCCCCGAATATGCCAGTACTACCTTCTTGACCGAACCCTTTGCCAACTCGCCCATAGGAACCCCCGAAAACGTTGAGAGATGCACCAGTATCCGGTGCGCAATAATGCGTGGGCGTTCTAAGGCCCCTGCTGGCAAAGGGCAAGGCTTGTAATGCCACTCAGGCGTAATCCTCTCCAAAAACCCAGTCGCGTTCGACGGGCCGAAGATGTTTTTCTTCTAGGGCTTGATCCAGCGGCTTCAACATGGCCCGGGCCAGCACTCCGCCATTACAGGATACCATTCCGGCGATCAGACGGCTGCGACTTGGCCCAGACGGTCTTGCGAGTATGGAAAGCAGACGCATTTCCCCCTTTGAAAGTACCGGGTGGCGGCGGGGGAAAAGTTCTATAGGTCGGTTGGACAGATCGTTCAGGACCGTCATCAATCCATCGAAAGGACCCAGCGCCGCCGCAATTCCAGCCGCCTCAAACGCATCATGCAGTGGGGTCAACCCGCCTTGACCGGTCCGCATCATGTCGAACCACAGGCGAATGGACCAAATCGTGAATTGCTCCGCGAATCCCAGCTGGTCGACCCTGATGACCTCTGTCGACGAACTGTCGGGTTGAAGTGGCGGGGCACTGGCACTGCCCTCCGCAAAACTCAAAAAGTCGAGTTTCTCAGGATCAATAATGGATGGGGCGCGGGTAAACATGGAATGTTCCTCAAATGGTTCAACATCCCGCAATCATATATGCAATTGATAATCATTCTCAATAAAATAATGCAATAATACCGATATCGTTTAGAGAAACAGAAAAATTACATGGCGATGCCGGCTTCGGCTTCCTTTTCGGCCTGGACAGCGGCGATCTGCATCAACTCGCGTTTACCGATCCGCTGGCTCTCGGATTTGAGCTGACCACAGGCGGCCAGAATGTCCCGGCCACGCGGTGTTCGGATGGGCGCGGAAATTCCGGCATTCCAGATAACATCGGCGAACTTCTTGATCCGCTTGTCGCTGGAACACTCGTAAGGGCTTCCAGGCCAGGCATTGAACGGGATCAGGTTGATTTTTGAGGGAATACCATCGATCAGGCGCAGTAATTCTTTGGCATCGGCGACACTGTCATTGACGCCGTCCAGCATTACGTATTCCCAGGTCACACGACGGGCGTTTGAAAGCCCCGGATAGTCCCGCACTGCCTGTATCAGTTCGGCCAGCGGGTATTTCCGATTGATCGGGACAATTTCATTGCGCAGGTCATCTCGGACCGCATGCAACGAGATTGCCAGTAAAACATCTGCCTCCTTACCAATCCGGGCGATTTCCGGGACTACACCGGACGTTGAAAGCGTGATTCGTCGGCGGGAGAGTGAAATCCCTTCCGGATCCATCAACAACTGCATGGCCTTGATGACATTGTCTGTGTTGTAGAGCGGCTCGCCCATGCCCATGAAGACAATATTGGTCAGGCGGCGCTTGTCCCCGGCGACACCCCAATCTTCCAGCCCGTCGCGGGCGAGCATTACCTGGGACACAATGTCGCCAGGGGTGAGGTTGCGCACCATGCGCTGGGTACCCGTATGACAGAATTTACAGGTAAGGGAGCAGCCCACCTGGCTGGAGACGCAGAGCGTTCCGCGGTCGTCATCCGGAATGAAGACGGTTTCCGCCTCGTTTCCATCATCGTATCGCAGCAACCATTTTCGTGTCCCGTCTACAGATTTCTGCTGCGTCGTGACGCGGGGCCGATCCATGCGGAAGCTGTCGGCCAATTTCTGACGCAGGGGTTTGGCCATATTCGTCATGGCATCGAAATCGGTAACACCTTTGTTGTAGATCCATTGAAAGAGTTGCTTGGCCCGAAAACGGGGCTCGTCGATTTGCCGAAACATCTCTTCCATTTCCGAACGGCTCATGCCGATCAGATTGGGCCGCGGGTCATCCAAAGCCTGCGGCAGAATTCGAGGGGCTGTCGCCGAATTTGTCATGCTCTTCATCCTGAATTTGACGCATGTCATATAGGGTCTGAGGGGGTGGTGTAAACTGATCCTGTTCATGAAGAGGTGAAACCCTGAACAAAGGGAGCCATTCAAATGGCATTTGAAGCAGCCCAGGCCCAGATCATGAAATGGTTTGATGAAACAGACAGCGTGGGTTCTGACCTGCACGTTCTCTACGCGCAAATCCGGCAGGAGCTGGATCAGATGAAGGCCCAGGGATTGCCCCTGCCCGACGATCTGATTGAGCTTGAAGCCAGACTGGAGGAACGCTTTGCCCAGGAAAAACGCGCGTCCGAAGCTGTGCCCCGACCCAAGCCCCAATGATGAAGAGTGATATCGCCATCTCGCCGCACCCCCTTGGCAGCTGGCGGTTTCACCCTACATCGGATGTCATGACCGAGAACGCACCACTGACCACATTCTACAATGCATCCTGCCCAGTCTGCCGGATGGAGATCGATCATTACCGTCGGCTTTCGGCGCGCGATTCCCTGAATATGGATTGGCAGGACACAAGCGCTGACCGGGCTTTGCTCGAGAGTCACGGAATCCGCCCCGAAGACGTTCTAAAGCGGCTCTATGTGGTGGATGGCGGGGGCAACCTGCTGGGCGGGATTGACGCGTTTCTGGTGATCTGGAAAACCATTCCGTCTTATCGCTGGCTTGCTAAAATCGTCGGCCTGCCGGTTATCCGACACATTGCGTCAGTTCTTTATGACTATGTTGTCGCGCCCCTCATATTCCACTGGAACCGCGTGAGCGGGCGCATTTAATCCGCGTTCAGGCCCCTCAGGAAGACGCATCGGTGCAGGATGCGCTGATTTTCTTGTAGGCCGCGGTAAATCCTGACAGCGAATAGGTGTCTTTGGTTTTTGTACCGCGTTGAGATTCGCCTTCGACGATCATTGTTGCGCCCTTGCGCATGGCATCCACAAGCTTTGGATCATCAACCTCAAACGCGAATGCTGATTCACCCTCGGTAAACAGGTTGAAGGATTTATTGCCGATACGCACCCGAACCTCTGAACCCGGTTTAACAGGGTATCCCATTTGGAGGCTGACCTCGTCACGTTCTTTATCGCTGGGGCGGTGGGTCACGAAAGCATAGATATCGCCGCGTGGTCTGCCCTGTTCTTCGTGTTTCGTGGGTCTGGACCACATGTTGCAGACCTTTGCGTTGCCCTCTGTGTAAGAATGCGCCGCCCAGTCTTTGTGGCGCCCAAGATCCACATCATTTGCCCGCGCAAGATGCGGTTCGGCCACGCCAAAGAACAGGCTCAATCCAGCAACCAACAGACTTGACCCCAGCAATCCAAAACCGGATTTGGGCCGTCTTGTTGAAGGGATTTTTTGAGAGGCTTGCCTTGGCGCTTGCATCGGTTCTGATTTCCTTGAAAAGATAGGGAAGACAATTATTTTTCAGTCATGCTTAAGTGATCCACTTGGTGAGTGTCTGCGTATCTTCAAGTATGGATCATTCGGGCACGACCATATCAGCTTCTTCGAACCGCTCCAACGGTTTGAATGCTGTTATGGCTCTCAGAAATGGAAATGGGCGACGCGCCCTCGTTGCAAGACGGGCTGGTGCACCTGTCCATTTGAAAGTGAGCGAAGTGCAGGTTGAAACCCCCGATGATCACCGCGCGTTGATCCTGCGGATATCCCGTGATCGGGATAAGGCTGCTTTTGCGGGCCTTTTTGGTCATTTCGGGCCGCGGATAAAAGCGTATCTGATGCGGAGCGGGTCCGATTCCGAAAGTGCCGAGGAATTGGTCCAGGAAGCGATGCTGACCGTCTGGCGTCGGGCCGAGAGTTTTGATCCGTCGCAGGCATCCGTCGCGACGTGGATTTTCACGATCGCAAGAAACAAAAGGATTGATGCATATCGCCGCAAGAACCGCCCGGAACTGGACGCTGAAGACCCAGCCCTCTTGCCGTCGGAACCAGTGGCGCCCGACGATGCAGTGATCCAGGATCAGACCGCACTGGTCATCCGTAAGGCTGTCGATCAGCTGCCGGAGGAACAGGCGACAATGTTGCGCATGGCGTTCTACGAAGACAAAGCGCATAGTGAAATAGCAGCGGAGACAGGGTTGCCGCTCGGTACAGTGAAATCTCGTTTGCGGCTGGCGATTGGCCGGATGCGCAAACAGATGAAGGAGTTTGAGGAATGAATGGTTCTGCACATCGCGTTATGACTGCGCCGCAGCATCATATTTCGGATGAATGGCTGCTGGATTATGCCTCCGGGGCATTGGACGAAGCGGCATCGCTCTTTGTGGCGACCCATCTGACCTATTGCCCTGAATGTCGCGCCCGCGCCCAAGAGCTGGAAGCTTTTGGGGGTGAGATTTTTGACCGGATTGAACCGGCCCCGCTGAGCGCATCGGCGATGGACGCCATGATGGCCCGGCTGGATGTTGCCAATGATGCAGATCTCATCAGCGATACCGGTGTTGATATGGCGATCCGCCCTGCGGTTGAGGGTGATGTCTTACCGGCACCGCTGAGATCCTATCTTGGCTGTGATCTGGACCAGGTCGTCTGGCAAAAACGCGGCGGCGGCGTGTCCGTTGCTGAGATTGACGGATATTTTGAGCAAGGTCAGCAGGTTTACCTTTTGAAGGTGGATGCCGGACGTGCGGTTCCCCAGCACACCCATGGAGGCAATGAAATGGTGATGGTGCTGGCCGGATCCTATCAGGATGAAAATGGCACTTTTGCAAAAGGGGATGTCGAGATCGCCGATGGCGCCGTTGATCATCAGCCGATTGCCGGATCCCAGGAAGATTGTGTCTGTCTCGTTGTTACAGACGCGCCTTTGCGCTTTACGGGTTCTGCCGGCTGGCTATTGAACATGTTTGTCAAAATGTAAGAACGCGCTTTTTGGCATCTATCGGAATCAGGGTCGCCTTTTCCGGCGGCCCTTTTTAGTTTGACTGTGTCGGTGCCTCCGAGGCTTGACTGGCTTTGTTACGGGGCTTGCGCCGGCGTCCGCCCTGAACCGGTTTTGAGATTTTCTCTAACGGGCCGCCCGGAATGACGGGCCGGTTTGGAAAACGCCCGTAAGACAGCATCCTGTCATAAAGGATGACCGCGCCTGCGACACTGACATTGATGCAGAACTTTGTCGGGATTTTGACCACATGGTCGCATTTGGCGAGCGTTTCCGCTGATAGTGAGCCCCCTTCCGGCCCCAGGATATAGACCGCACGTTCTGGATGGCGGAAAGAGGGCAGTTCGACAGCATCCTCAACCAGTTCAACACCCACCATTTGACATCCTCGGGGTAAATTGAGGTCGTCCAGATGTTCCAGGACATAAAAGGGAACGTGTTTTGCTGTCTCGGACGTATCCGTCTGTTTCAGGGCCGACATTGATACGGCAGGGGTTACGGTAAAGACAAAACTGGCGTCAAAGGCGTGGGCGGTTCGCATCAGGGCGCCAACATTCCGGATTTTCGAAACGGATTCCACACCGATACCGAAATAACCTCGCATCCTTGCACCCCTTTACCATATTCAAAGAACATTGATGCTGGATATAGCGCCTTCGGCTTTCTTTGTCCCGTCTTTGATTTATGATCGCGTACAGTGGTCCATCAGGATCCGATGAATTGAGGTCGCAGCCATCATGCGGATATCCAACAGAAATGTTCTTGTTTTCGGCTTTGCTGGCGGGTTTGCGCTTGTGGCCGGATTGATCATTTTGATCACGGTTACCGTTTCCGGCACATCCACACTTAAATTGATCTATGAAAAGGCTGAAAACCATATCGATACGATTGTCGCGCTCTTGGGCAAGGATTTCGTGCCAATCCAGAATCAGGCCGACGGAATTCGCGAAGCCCTGATGCAGGGGCGTATGACAATTGCCGAGATTGAAAAGGCCCTGCCGGTATTGGTCCGTCACACGGCCATCCTGGACGCGATCGGGTTGGTCACCAAGGAAGGTGAATTCAAGCTCTATATAAAGCCCTGGGACCAGGACATGGTCGGCGCGCTAGACAAACCTTCGGAGGCACTGGACTTCGTTAAAAGCTTGGAAGCAAGCGATCAATCGATCTGGCGCTCCCCGCTTACCTTGAATGAATTGGAGGGGCCGACCCGGATTGAGTTTTATACGCCCCTGACGGTTGATGGGGAGTATTACGGCGCACTGTTCCACGTTGTCACCCTGTCAACCCTGTCCGGCGGGCTGCAAAGCATTGTTGGCAACAGGGCACACACGCCTTTCATCCTGAACGGACCGGACCTTGTGCTGGCGCATCCATTTCTTGCGACCGAGGTTACGGTGGATTCAAAGTCGTGGTTGCCTGTTCGCGGCCTTGTAAATGATCCGGTTCTTGCGCGGTTTGATGAGCGTATCGGCCTTCGGGCTGGGGACAGTTTTGCAGAGGCTGTCCGCAACTCCAACGCGTCACGTCTGAAACTTGATGGTCAGACCCATATTATTCTCTCCAGAGACCTGCCGGTGCCGGGGTTGGATACCGTGACCGTGGGCGTGCATTTTGATGCCGATACAGAAACAGGCACGATTGAAGATGTTTTTGAAAGCGCGATGTTTGCGGCAGTCGTGGTGGTGATCACGGCGCTGCTTGCCTGGCGCGTTGCTGTTCTGATGGCGCGACCCACAAAGGGGCTGGCCGAAGCGGCTCGTGGGGTGCTGGACGGAAATCTCGATCAGGTTCCAGATGTTCCGCGCAGTTTCCTGACGGAGTTGGATGAGGCGGCCAAGGCGTTTAACGCCATGGTTCAGGGATTGCGGGAATCAGAGCGGGTTCGGGCCCTCTTTGGTCAGGTGATGCCGCGTGCGATTGCCGAAGAGATGATCAAAACCCCGGGCGGACTGCGCCCGAGGCAAGCCGAGGCAACCGTCCTGTTTTGCGATCTGGAGGGGTTTACGAATATCTGCGAAGACATCAAGCCGGAGCGGATCGTTGGCCTGTTGAACGCGTATTTCGATGCGATGGTCTCTGTGATTGAGGCCCATGACGGTGTGGTTACTCAGTTTCAGGGGGATGCCATTCTTGCTGTCTTCGGGGTGCCGATTGAACGTGAAGACCATGCCGACTGCGCGATCTCTGCGGCGCGGGAAATGATTGCTGTCTTGAGAGACCGCCAGTTTGAGAACCTTACCCTGGCCGGTCGTATCGGGATCAATACCGGCCCGCTTGTCGCCGGAAATGTTGGCGCGGAAAGCCGCATGAACTATACAGTGCACGGCGACGCGGTGAACCTGTCTGCACGCCTGGAACAGAAGAACAAAGAGCTGGGAACCCGTATTCTGGCTTCTCAATCCGTCCTGGATGCAACAAAGGAAAATCTCGTTAAGGCGGGGATTGCAACGCCATCTGGAACAGTGAGTATTCGGGGGCGTCAGCAAGCTGTGCCCGTATATGACCTGTCGCCAGGCGACTGATTGGAACTGGGTCGCCCCGCGACTGAACAAAGACCAAAAGGATAACAATAAAATGCAGGGTCTGTTCCCGATAAATGATAATGGCCCTAAGGGTCCTAAATCAGCCCATAACCCGTTCGCGGTTGAAGTGACCCGTGGGTCAATTGTTGAGAGCCGCCATACGGGATCCGTTGCCATTGTGGAAAGTGACGGTTCGCTTGTGGCTGGGATTGGCGACGTGAAGGCGCCCGTTTACCCCCGCTCTGCGACCAAAGCCTTGCAGGCGATTGCCGTTGTCGAGACGGCGGGTGTAGACCGGATCCACATGACCGACTCGGAAATCTCTTTCCTGTGCTCCTCCCATGGCGGGGAGCCGAGACATGTGGAAGCAGCGGCCTCATTGCTGACGCGGATGGGCCTGAGTGAAGCCGATCTTGAATGCGGTCCGCATTGGCCCAGTCACGAGGAAAGCGCGCGCAATCTCGCAATTGCGGGGCGGGTTCCGGATCAGTTGCACAACAATTGTTCTGGCAAGCATTCCGGCATGCTGTGTCTGGCCCAGACCCTTAAAGCACCAACAAAAGGGTATATCGAACTGACCCATCCGGTGCAGCAGCGCATCATGGGCGTGATGGAGGCGATGACAGGCTATGCCCTCGATAATGTTCCGGTCGAGCGGGACGGATGTTCGGTACCGACATGGGCCATACCGCTGGAAAATCTCGCCTATGGTTTCGCGCGTTTCGGCCGACCGAACGCCTTGCAAGAGGCACGGCAGCAGGCCTGCAAGCGTATTCGTGAAGCTGTTTTCTCCGACCCTTTCATGGTGGCGGGAACCGACCGCTATTGCACTGATGTCATGAATGTCCTCAGTCCAAGGGCCTTCCTGAAAACCGGTGCGGAGGGTGTCTTTTGTGCCTCTCTACCGGATCGGGGCCTTGGGATCGCCTTGAAATGCGATGACGGGTCGACACGAGGGGCGGAAATGATGATGACAATGGTGTTGGACGGGCTCGGTGTGCTGACAAAGAATGACAAGGAAGCACTTGCAGACCGCCTTGCCGTGCCCGTAAAGAATCGGCGTGGCTTTCAGACAGGAATTGTTCGACCCGATGCGGATTTCCTGCGATTTTAGATGTCATACGCCGAGTACGATTTTCAGAGATAAAGATTGAGCAATGGCAAGTTCCACTGAACAGACAGTCCGGGATCAGTATGAGAGCTATCCCTATCCATCCAGGGATCCAAAAGACGAGAAATCACGGCTGATCATCGGGTCACCAAGTCATCTGGATGAGATCAATCATTTCGTATTCGCCGGGAAACGCGACTTCACCCAACCGTTTCGGGCGCTGGTCGCAGGTGGTGGGACGGGCGACGCTCTGATCATGCTGGCGCAGCACCTGGCCGATGCCGGGGCTGAGCAGGCGGAAATCATATATCTCGACCTTTCGACGGCCAGTCGGGAGGTTGCAGAGGCCAGGGCGGCAATGCGTGGCCTGGACCATCTGATTACGTTCAAAACCGGTTCCCTTCTGGACCTCGAAGGGCTTGGACCCTTTGACTACATCGATTGCTGTGGTGTGTTGCACCATCTGCCCAACCCGACTGAGGGGTTTAAATCTTTGGCAGGCGCTCTAAAGCCCGATGGCGGCATTGGTCTTATGGTTTACGGCACTTTGGGACGCAGCGGTGTTTATGATGGTCAGGCAATGATGAAAATCCTGGCCGGTGAAGCCGATGATGGTGCTGGTAAGGTCGCTCTGACAAAGAAACTTTTGCAATCCTTGCCACCGACAAATCACCTCCGTCGCAACCCGCTTATTTCCGATCAATTCACATCGGATGCGGGAATTTACGATCTGTTGCTGCATTCCACCGATCGATCCTATCTGGTGCCGGAACTCTTGCAGGAACTGGAAGCGGCTGATTTGCGCCTGATCAGTTTTATTGAACCCGGTCGCTATGACCCGGCGCTCTATATCGGGGACCGCGACATTCTTTCCCGCCTGAAAGATCAGCCAGTATCGGCCCGGGCCAGTTTTGCCGAGCGGCTGGCCGGCAATATGAAGAAGCACATCCTGTATTGTACACATGCCGCGAATGATGAAGATACGATTGCCCGGCCTGGCTCGCCGTCCATGGTGCCGGTGTTCAGGGATGATGCCATGCGTCAAAAGCTGAAATCCGCACCACCTGGTGCCGGGTTCACCGGGTCACTGGATGGCTTGGAGATTTCAAAACCCCTGCCGCCGATGGCAAGCGACATACTGCTGTTATGTGATGGCAAGCGCACGCTTGATGACATTCGCAAAGCTTTACCCGGTTCCATTGACTGGTTCCGCTTCAAGCCGCAATTCGATGCCGTCTACAAGATTTTTGGCGATTTCAATCTGATCCTGCTGCGTCACGGCGCAGACTGATCGCCACAAAAAAGAAAACGGCGATGTCGGGGTAAACATCGCCGTGGCAGTTTCAGGTTTTGGCTGGCTCAGGCAGTTGGGGGTCGAACCAGCAGGTACATTTCTAGAAGCCGTGGTTTGCGGATTTGTGACATCCGGCCCCGGAATTCAGGTTAAATTTTTGTTACTGAACCCAGACCGGTTTCGCGGCCTCTTCCAGCGCTGTTGCGCGGTCGATACCGATATCCTGCAGCAGGTGATCTTCCATACCAGCCAGGCTGCTGCGGGTGGTCGCGCGGTCGTACCAGGTCAGGAACAGGTTAACTACAGTGTTGAAATCAAAGGAGTTAACGGTTGATCCCATTGCGGTGTTGAGTGTGTTTGTGCTCATCGTCTTTCTCCATTCTGATTGGGCTGGTTTCTTGTTCCAGCGCTCTGGTGTGTTTCGATGATGTAGAGATAGTATTGATAATGATTCTTGACAAAGGATAAAATTTCATGTTTCAAATAAAAAAAACTAATCCGAACTGGCGTTAGGAATCTATGGCTGTCCGTTATCCACCAATGAATTCGCTGCGGGCGTTTGAGGCCGCTGCCAGAACGCTCAGTTTTACCAAGGCGGCGGATGAATTGTTTGTCACCCAGGCCGCTGTCAGCCATCAGATCAAGACCTTGGAAGACGCGCTTGGCGTCAAACTGTTCAAACGCTTGAATCGTGCTTTGTTGCTGACGGAAGAGGGGCAAACCTTTCTGCCGACCGTGCGTGACGCGCTGGACACGTTGGCCCAGGGTGTTCGAAAACTGTCCCAGGTTGAGGCGACGGGGGCCCTTAACGTCACCACGCTACCCAGTCTGGCATCGGGCTGGCTGGTGCCGCGTCTGTCGCGGTTCCGGGCCCTGCATCCCGAAATTGATGTGCGCCTGACCGCGGTGGAGCGTTTGGTGGATTTTGACCGGGACGAGGTCGATGTTGCGATCCGTTACGGGCCCGGCGTCTATATCGGTCTTGCCAGCGACAAGTTCATGGAAGAAGAGATTTATCCGGTATGCTCGCCCCGCCTGACGCAGGAAGGGCCACACCCGCTGATCACGCCGGACGATCTGAAGCATCACACATTGCTGCATGACGATTTCTATATCGAATGGAAAACCTGGCTGAAGGCCGCCGATATTACAGATGTTGATGCGGATCACGGCCCGTTTTTTGATATGTCGGCGCTGGTGTTTCAGGCGGCCATCGATGGTCAGGGTGTCGCACTGGGCAGATCCTCGCTGGTTGCAGGCGCGATAGAGGCAGGCTTGTTGGTGCGTCCCTTTGAACTAACGCTGCCCAATAATTGGGCCTATTACATCGTGTGTCCGCCGGACAATTACGAACGGCCCAAGGTCAAGGCGTTTCGCGAATGGCTTATCCAGGAGGCCCTGGATCAGGGCATGGCGCCGCGCTCTGAGACCAGCCCGTCGATCACGGGCAAAGACCGTTCCGTTAAAATCTGGTGATGCATCCGGCGCCGTAGGTTCACCGATTTTGAAGGAAGCTCTCCAGCCGATCCATGGCGGTCAAGATCCGTTCCGGCTTTTGGGCGAAACACATCCGGAACCAGCCCTCCGCACCAGGTCCAAAGGCGGTGCCCGGCGCTATCCCGACTTTGCCATTGCGCGCCAGATCCTGAGCAAACCCCAATGTGTCGGTGACCCCGTCTACCTGAAAGAAAGCGTAGAATGACGCTGCCGGGGGTTGGTACCCTTTGATGCCGGGGATTGAGGGCAGTCGCTGGCTAACGATGTCGCGGGCCTGACGACAGTAATCGACCATCTCTGCAACGAAACCCTCACCCTCTCGCAAAGCTTTCGCGGCCGCGGGCTGAAGGAAGGGGGGCACGCAGGAATAGTTGAACTCAATCAGATTTCCGATCAGGTCACCCATTGAGGCTGGATGGGTGATCCATCCCATCCGCCATCCCGTCATGGCCCAGCTTTTGGAAAAACTGTTGATCACGAGCAGAGGGTCATCGGGCCTCGACACTGTCAGAAAAGACGGCGCGGCTTTCCCGTCATAGACCATCCGGGCATAAACCTCGTCCGCGATGATCCATATCCCCTTGCTGCGACAGAATTCCATCAATTCCGCCTGCTGTTCTGAAGGCATCACCCAGCCACTCGGATTGTTCGGGGAATTCACGAAGACCGCCCGGGTTTTTTCATCCGTTGCTGCATAAATTTTCTCAAGATCCAGCGCAAAACCCGATCCATCATTTTCAAGGGTGACATAGCGCGGCTCGTCGCCAAGCACACGAACTGCCGATTGGGCGTTTGGCCAGACGGGCGAGACAATAATCACATTCTCGCCGGCGTTCAGGATCGATTGCAGGGCCAGCATGATGGCGGTCATACCCGATGATGCGAGCGTCACCCGGTCTGCCTCCATCGGAATGTCATAGACATTGCTTGTATAGGCGGCGATGGCGTCCAGAAGATCGGGAATCCCCCGCTTCAAGGTGTAAAACGTATCTCCCGCCCCCAGTGCCCGCATAGCTTCTTCGCGAATAAAGGAAGGCGTTGTTAAGTCGCTTTCCCCGTACCAGAGGGCAATCACATCAGGATCATCAAAGGCAACTTCAGCGACCGCCAGGATCTGCTGTTTTTCAATTTCAGCCACGGCATCCCGCACACCGGCGGGCCCTGAAATCTGGTCGGAAATGGGATTATTGTTGTTCATTGGAAAACCTTGATGGACGGAGTGTTGAAGCCTTTTGAAACCTGCGCGCAAAATGGCAGGTTCAAAGCAGCTCGGCAAGAATCTGCGGTATCTCTGAAAGATGGTCTGTCACTTTGACGGCGCCTGCTTTCATAAGTGCGCGGTCATGGTCTGGTGGACAGTGACTCCCGCCATAAAATCCGATGACGCCACACCCGGCAGAAAGGGCCGCCTCGATCCCGGTCAGGCTGTCCTCAATCACGATGACATCCTCTGGCGCGACTTGAAATGCGGCAGTGGCCTTGTGGTGAATTTCGGGATGCGGTTTTGGCTGTGTGACCTCTACCCCGCTGAACAGAACCGCGTCTTCAAAGAACCGGGTCAGTCCAGTGGTACCCAGAGATTTGCGGATGCGGGAGGGTGATGAGTTGGAACAGATGCACCTCGGTCCTGTCAGGTGAGACAATAGATCCTGTGCGCCCGCAATCGCGATCAGATCATCGGCAAGGGCCTGTTGTGCGCTTTGACGAATTGCACCCAGGATAGCGTCATCCAGATGAAAGCCGCTGGTTTCAAAGATCAAATCGTTCATCCGCAGGCCCCTCGCCCCGGCAAAACGCTGTGCCAATAAATCCGGGGACAGATCGACGCCGTGGCCCGCCAGTTCCTTCGAATAGTGCCGAACCAACAGACCTTCACTATCGACAAGGACCCCATCGAGATCGAAGATCAGCAAGGCTGGCTCTTTCCGGGCGGTTGTCATGTTAGGTGCCCTTTCCTGTGAACAGACCAAGTGATGCCACCACGGCACCCCCTGTAATTGCCAGACAGGCAAGACCAATGGTGAGGGTCGCCGGGACACCGCCAAAGGCGATGAGGAGGAGAACTGAAATCAAGGGCGCGCCATAAGACAACACGCCGAGCAGTTTGATCTCACCGCGCTTCATGCCGATATCCCAGGCAAAAAAGGCGATCCCAACCGGCCCCAGTCCCAACCCGATGACAGCCAGCCATGTTCCCGCATCGGTCGGAATGAGTGTCGTTTCTGTGCCCAGATGGGCAATACCCGCCAGGAACGCGACCCCACCGCAAAACCAGCCGACCGTGTCGGTTGAGACCGACGCAAACCGGCGGGAGATTACAGAGTAACTGGACCAGATCAGGGCGCAGAGCCCGGCGGCCGCGTATCCCCAGGAGTGATCGAGATCGAAACTCAATGCCCCGCCCCGTGTGACAAGCAGGGCGCAGCCCCCCAACCCCATCAATGCACCGGCGGCGTGATACCAGCGTAGATCCTCACCCGGCAACAGGGCCGAAAACACCACAATCAGCAAGGGCCATAGATAGGCGATAAGGCTTGCGTCGACAGGCGGCGCATTTTTGAGCGCGATGAAATAGAAGAGGTGGTACCCGAAGAGACCGGCGATCCCGAAGATCCACACAATTGGTGGGTGCCTTAAATGACGCAGCGGGTTTTCACGCCGCAGGATCCATTTTGTGAGCGCCACCAAAAACGCGATGGCAAAAGTGCTGGCCACCAACTGAAAGGGCGGGATCTTTCCGGTCCAGGTCGTCAAGAGCGCGAGCGTTCCCCAGAGTATGATGGCGATAGACCCAATCAGCGTCGCTGTCAGTCTGGAGGGGCCGGATGTGTTTCCCTGAACGTTCACGGGCGTTGTCCCTCGCGAATGGGCACCAGCGAAATTGCGGCACCTGAGAAAAAGAGCGTTGCGACCCACCAACTCTGCCATTGGCCATAACTGACAAGGCAAATGAACAGCGTCGTTGTAAACAGCCCAAACCGGGCCGACCGTTGCCAGCGGTCCCCTCTGTTACAGGCAAACGCCGCGAGAACGCAGAATGTTGAGATGAGCACTATCCCCAGAATGCCAAGCTCTACCCAGATTTGCAGGGCCCCGTTATGCGGGTGAAGGGACAGCACGGAGGAACGGCTGAGGCCGGATCTGTCAATCTTCCGGGTCCAGGTGATGCCCTGCTCCTGCACATAATCGAGCGCGCTTTGTGTGCTGCCTGGAAGATGGCGGGAGGAGGCCAGGCCATGTCCGAGCAGCGGTGCTTCCGCAATTTTTGAGCCGGTGAAATCCCAGATGATGAGGCGATGTCGAATTGATTTTCCGGAGTCTTCCAAAACACCGGCAAGACTTTCCTGTATCTCTGTATTCTTGACGAATACCGGGCTGAGGAGAAGCCCGACCGGAATAAGGATCGCCAGAAGCCAGGTCGTGAACCGCGGCAGTATCGCACCTGATGCTGCAACAAGGATACCGCAGAAGAGCGCGACGAAGGCGATCATGCCAGCGGAACCAAAAACGGACGCAAGAGTGACCGGAATGAGCCAGAGGGCCAAGGTCGGGCGGCCAAGCCAGGCGAGAATGGCGAGTGTTGGCCAAACCAGCATGACCAAAATGCTGCCGGGCCGGTTGAGCGCCGCGAAGAGTTCGGCAGGCGATTTATCGGTGAACAACCCCAGCAACAGGCTGTCCGTCATCCGCTCAAACCCGTAGAGCAGGAGCAGAATGGCACAACCGATGCCAAGAGATTGGGCCATCATACGCTTGTCCCGGTCGGCACATTCCTGCGCATGAATAATAGCCAACACGCCAAGCACTGTGAGGCCAGCCAGCTTTCCGATCCGGCTTGCAAACTCAACACCCTCTATCACCCAGAATCCCGACAGAACACCCCAGACCAGAAGGCCGAGGACGGGCAGAAGGATATGCTGACGGCTTAAAGGACCGAGACCACTTACCGGGTTTGTCAGCAGCATCAAGCCGCCGATCAGGATCAGTAGTGCTGTCATCTGGGCCGAGGCAAACACTGCGACGAATGGGAGTACCAAGAAAGCGAAGCTCAGAAGGATCGCCTGTGGTGCCCTTGGGCCCCACGACCATTTCGGCCTCCTTTCGTTCAGTTCGGACTCTGCTGGCAGAGGGTTTGACATGGCGGTTACGAAATTGTGTTGGGGCGCATTTGCGCCGCCTGTTCAATGATCCGGACGGTCTCTGACCAAAGGTTCAGACTGTTGATTGTTGCAATGGGCGTCCAGAATGCTTCAGCGGCATCTGAGGCTGCCACAGCCTCTCCCGATTCCCATTCGGCGGCAAAGTCAATCAGGGTGTAGTGGTACCGAATTTTTCCCGATGCGTCCGGTCGCACGATATCGACCACATCAATCAATCCGGAAAGCGAGATCGACAGGCCTGTTTCCTCCCGCACCTCGCGAATGGCAGCTTGCCTGACTGTCTCGCCCACAGCCTGTGCGCCGCCGGGAATGCTCAGTTCTCCCTTGCGGGGTGGCTTGCCGCGCCGGATCAAGAGGACGTCGGTGCCTTTAAAAATGACAACACCAATGCCGATGATCGGCTGATCTGGATATTCCCGTTTCATCTGAACGCAGCCTTGCTTGCTCAGCCCTTGGCCGCCTGCGCGATCGGTTCGTCGACGGGAACGTGATAGGCATTGGCAAGCGCGTTCGTTCGGTTAAATGTCCCAGCGACCGCCAGCAATTCGCCATATTGCTCTTCGGTCATGCCAAGTTTGCGTGCGGCGGCGGTATGGGAATGAGTGCAATAGTCACAGCCATTTGTCAGGGATACAGCAACCGCAATCATTTCCTTGGTCAAGGGGTCCAGGGCGCCAGGTGCCATCGTCGCTTTCAACCCGGACCAGATCTCTGCCAAAAGGGCTGGATGATTCCCGAAGGCTTTCCAGATGTTGGGAACCCAGTCCAGGCCTTTATGGGCCAGGATATCATCATAGATTGCCCGCACTTCATCAGAAGCATCCTCATATTCGACCAGATTAACTGTTGCCATCTTCAACCCCTTCGCTTTTGTATCTCAGCCCACTGTTTTCGGGCGCTGATAAGAGAACAGGACGCCGCGGCGTCCTGTTTCAAAAGTTTGAACCTGTCTTGCTCGACAGATCAATACATATGCTGACCACCGTTGATCGACAAAGTTGAGCCGGTGATAAACCCGCCTTCTTCGCTCACCAGGAAAAGAACGGCGCGGGCGATTTCACTGGCCTGGCCCAGACGGCCGACCGGGATGCGCGCAATGATTTTTTCCAGAACATTCGGCGGGACAGCGCGGACCATGTCGGTATCGATATATCCAGGGGCAATAGCGTTGACCGTGATCCCCTTCGCGGCACCTTCATGTGCCAGTGCCTTTGTGAAACCGTGGATGCCGGATTTTGCGGCGGCATAGTTGACCTGACCGTACTGGCCGGCCTGTCCGTTGATGGATCCGATATTGACGACACGTCCAAAATTGCGCTCGCGCATGCCATCGATGACGGCGCGGCAGCAGTTGAAACAGGAGCCGAGGTTGGTGTCGATCACCGCCTGCCACTGCTCAGAGGTCATCCGGTGCATCGTGCCGTCTCTTGTGATCCCGGCATTGTTGATCAGGATTTCAACGGGTCCCAGTTCGGCTTCGATTTTCTGAACCGCTGCCTGTGTCTCTTCAAAGCTTGAGACGTCGAATTTATAGGGTTCGATCCCGGTCTCCGCCTTGAATGCGGCTGCCACCTCTTCATTGCCCGCATAGGCCGCTGCAACAGTGTAGCCTGCTTCTTTCAGGCCGACCGAAATTGCGGCGCCGATGCCGCGGGTTCCCCCCGTTACCAAAGCTACTCTAGCCATCCCTGTATCCTTCTTTTCGCTATTTGCCGCGTTCAAACGCGATACCGATAATGCTGCCCGCCGCCCATTGCAGCAGAACGTGATGCGAGACCTCAGCGCCCCTCAGAAGATGTGCCACAGAATCTAGGGCTTTCTCAACCGCAATCGGGCCAATACCGCAGAATTCCGGCAGAAAATTCAATTCACATTATCTGGAAAACTCGGCCGGGCGGACCAGGTTACCCCTCAATGTCGTAGAGGAGGTCTTCAAGCTCGTCGAGCTCGAATTCAAGGTCGACAATTGTTTCTTTGTCCTTGGTCTTTTTCAGCGTGGCGCGCATGGATTTCATCACTTTACGAATCTCGCCAGCCATAGCGGTTTTGCGCCTGGGGGTCGCGTCGGTCAGGACGACGTCCTGGCTCATCATCAGTTCAGAAAAGGCTGCCGGGTCGTTGCGGCCCAGTTCTTCCAGCCGTTTGTCCAGTTCCAGCCAGGTGTCGTCCCATGTCTTGTGAAGATCGTAGACAGCCTGGGGGGTCCGGCCCCGACCGGCTTTTTTCATGGTTTCCTCAACCTGGACCATCAGCCGTACAAATTGCCAGACCGGCAGGCGGACCTCAGCCATTATTACTGTCCTTTTTCAATGCGTCTGCGTCAGTCTTACGCTTGCCCTGGGTAAATTCAATAATGTCCTCAATGACGCGGTCAGCGGAAAGATCCCGTAACAGCATGTGATATCCCTGATCATAGATGATCAATTGCCATTCCGCCCCGCCGGGCAAGGTCGTGATCATCGACCGCCAGGTGTCCGGGGGAATGATGTCTTCCTTCGCGCCATACAGGAATAAAGCACTCTGTTGCCGGTTGAATGCGGGCGCTGCGGCGCGGGCTTCATCCATCAAGTTCACCAGGCCCCAGATTGCGTCAGTCCGGGTTCGTTTAATGATCAGGGGGTCGCGCCCCAGGGCGCGCAGCATTTCGATATTGTCGGAGGGCTGCTTGTTAAGGCCGCGTCCGGTCAGTTCCAGCCAGGGCATTGTATGGGCCACGAAATCCAGGGTGCCGCTTTGCCACCACGGCATTGTCTCCCGCCCCCAAACAGCGGGGGCGACCAGCACCAGGCGATCTGCATCAAGACCTTTTGTGCTGGCGACCATAACAACAGCGCCCCCCATGCTTTCCCCAAGCACGGTGAGAGGCAGGGTCGGGTGCCGCTGTCGCAGAAGCTGTGCGACCTCGATCACGTCATCAACCATGGCCGGGGTTCCGGCCCAGTATCGCCAGTGAGGCGCCTTTCCAAAGCCGCGTTGGTCATAGGCATAGACGTGCAATCCGGCATCCCGCCATTCTTCTGCAGGGGCGGCGAAAGCGTTGGAATAGTCGTTGAACCCGTGCAGGGCCAGGATCACACCGGTCGCTTCCGCTGTCGGCGCCCAATGCCGGAGCGGCAAGAGGGCACCATCCGCCACTTTCACGGTGTTTGACTGCAATGCCGGATCAGACAGGGCCTCGCCGCGTTCCATAATCGTTGGCGAACAGGCGCTGAGCAGGACTGCGAAAGCCAAAAGAGTGATCTTGAGGAAACCCCGGTTGTGCATTGTTGGCGATGTCCGATCAGGAGCCGGTTTTCTGGGTGAGCTGCAGGAAGATGTCTTCAAGATCGGTTTCCTCAGTCACCAGGTCTGTGATGTCAAATCCGGCATTGCGGATGCTTTCCAGGATTTCCCCTGCATGCATAGAGGAGGGTGCATAAGTGATCTGAAACGAATGGTCCTCATCGGCCAGACTGACATTCATATCCGCGAAGGCGTCTGGCATCTCTGTGATCTTCTTGTTGACCTGAATGCGCATGGTCTTTGAATCGAGGCGTTTTAAAAGGTCTTTCTTTTCCTCGTTGGCGACGACTTCGCCATGATTGATGATCGCAATGCGGTCGCAGAGCTGTTCTGCCTCTTCCAGGTAATGCGTGGTCAGCAGGATCGTCGTGCCGCGCTTGTTCAGCTCGACAACATTATCCCAGAGCTGCTGGCGCAATTCGATATCAACGCCCGCTGTCGGTTCGTCGAGAACCAGGATGGGCGGATTATGAACCATTGCTTTTCCGATCAACAGCCGTCGCCGCATGCCGCCGGAGAGCGTTCTGGCATAGGCCTTTCGCTTGTCTTCCAGACCGATCATTTTCAGGATTTCATCGGTCAGCCGCTCACCCTTTGGCACGCCATAAAGCCCTGCCTGAACGTCCAGCAATTCTTCCGGTGTGAAGAAAGGGTCGATGTTGAGCTCTTGCGGGACGATGCCAATCGCCGCCTTTGCATTGCGGGCGTCCTGATCAATATCGATGTTCCAGATGCGGGCGGACCCGGCGGATTTTATCACCATCCCAGCCAATATATTGATCAGCGTGGATTTGCCAGCACCGTTTGGTCCCAGAAGCGCGAACAGGGACCCCCGGGGAATGCTGAGATCGACATTTTTCAACGCCAATTTTGGTGCAGTTTTCCCGTTTCCCCTATACTCTTTTGTCAGGCCACGAACCTCGATCGCGTTCTCGGGAAGACCGGAGTTGTTCTGGTCTGGATTCGGCGATGTCGGATTTAACGACGTCACGATGTGGCCTCCTGCTGACAAGTGGTTTGGCGTGGTGTAAGTGATGAGAGGTCATATCGGGTCGAAAGGCGGATATGCAAGAAAAACTCCCGAAACCGGTTTCATGGAATTTGTCTGTGGCCCTATCGGAAAATGCAGTTTTTGAGGGGATGTTCTGATGTCTGTACCTAATATCGAAGAACCGGAAACCGTAGAAGTGACCAGCACACGTGTCTCATGCGATGGCGGCGGCGGTGCCCTGGGCCATCCGCGGGTCTTTCTGGAAATGGGTGACAATACCTGGGTCGATTGCCCTTACTGTGATCGCCGGTTTGTCTTGAAAGAAGGGACCGTCCTTTCCGGTCACCATTGATTTCGCGCTTTTACCCAAACGACCGGTGAATTGAGCCGGAACATATTTTGGTATCCTTATGACTGACAATGTCCCAAAGCATCTCTATCTGATCGACGGCTCGGCGTATATATTCCGAGCCTTTTTCGGTTTGCCGCAAAT
This sequence comes from Alphaproteobacteria bacterium, assembly GCA_963691885.1. GTDB lineage: Bacteria > Pseudomonadota > Alphaproteobacteria > UBA8366 > Aestuariispiraceae. Next base: position 1,527,564 of record OY829843.1, on the reverse strand, counting down.
GAGCCGGTCAGACGGGACACCGACGAACGCGGTGATGGGATTCTCGTCGATGATCCTCAACCTCATCGAGCAGACAGACGCCGATTACATTGCAGTCATTTTTGATGCCAAACGGATAAATTTTCGCAACGACATTTACCCCGATTATAAAGGTCATCGACCTGATGCGCCGGAGGAGTTGAAACCGCAATTCGCCCTCATTCATGAGGCAACCGCCGCCTTCAACCTACCCTGCCTGCAGATGGAAGGGTTCGAAGCCGATGATCTGATTGCGACCTATGCAAAACAGGGGGCAGCCCTTGGGTCCAAGGTCACCATCGTGTCCAGTGACAAAGATCTGATGCAGTTGGTTGGCAATGGTGTGGAGATGTGGGACCCAATGAAGAACCGGGTCATCGAGACCGACGGTGTCTTTGAGAAGTTTGGTGTCGGGCCTGAGAAGGTGGTCGATGTTCAGGCGCTCGCCGGTGATTCCACGGACAATGTGCCGGGCGTTCCCGGGATCGGCATAAAAACAGCAGCGCAGTTGATCAACGAATATGGCGATCTCGACACGCTTTTGGAGCGGGCAGGAGAGATCAAACAGAACAAGCGCCGCGAAAACCTGATTGAATTTGCAGAACAGGCGCGGATATCGCGCCAATTGGTGCTGTTGAAGGATGATGTACCGGTCGAAGTGCCGCTCGATCAGCTCAAGCGCCAGGATATGGATCCGGCGCAGGTCATCGAGTTCTTCACAAAGATGGAATTCAAACGCCTGATCGCCCGTGTTTCCGGTGCTGGTGCGGCCCCGGCGGTCGGGTTGCAAGGGGCGGATAACGCCGGGGCCGAACCGGCGGCACCCCCAGAACAGGATTATGAACTGGTCCAGGATGTGGACCGGCTAAAGGCCTGGATCGCAGAGGCTGAAGATACCCATGTGGTGGCAGTCGATACAGAAACGACGGGGCTGGATTCCGTTCAGGCCGGCTTGGTTGGCATCTGTCTTTCGACCCGACCCGGACGGGCCTGTTACATACCATTGGCGCATAAAAACCCGGATGCGTCCGGTGATCTGTTAGGCGGCGGGGAAGAAGCGGATGAATTGAAGCAGATCCCGATGGATCAGGCACTTTCGCTATTGAAACCATTGCTGGAAAACCCGGCGGTCCTGAAGGTCGGACAGAATCTGAAATATGACATCTCCATTCTGGCACGCCAGGGCATAAATCTGCATCCGATTGATGACACGATGCTGTTGTCATTCGTGCTGGATGGCGGGTCCCACGGGCATGGTATGGATGAGTTGGCGGAACTGCATCTGGGTCACCAGACCATGAAGTTCTCGGATGTCGCTGGAAAAGGTAAGACGCAAATTACTTTTGATCTGGTCCCGCTGGACAAGGCCCTGGCCTATGCTGCTGAAGATGCGGATATCACATTGCGGCTGTATCAAAAGCTGAAGCCGCGCCTGGTTCAGGACCGCATGACCAGTGTGTATGAAACAATCGAACGGCCGCTGGCCTCTGTTCTGTCAGGCATGGAACGCAATGGTATTGCCGTTGACCCGACCGCCCTGAAAACCATGAGTGATGAGTTTGCCCGGCGGATATCCGACCTGGAACTGGAAATTCATGATTTCGCAGGCGGCCCTTTCAATGTGGGCTCGCCCAAGCAACTGGGCGAAATCCTTTTCGACAAGCTGGGTCTAAAGGGCGGCAAGAAAACCAAGTCCGGCAGTTATTCGACCGATTCCGGTGTTCTGGAACCGCTTGCGGTTGAAAATCCGATCGTGGCCCGGGTTCTCGACTGGCGCAGTCTGTCAAAGCTCAAAAGCACCTACACAGATTCCTTGATGGGTCAGATAAACCCGGAAACAGGACGCGTCCATACCAGCTATTCCATGGTGGGAGCCCAGACAGGTCGCCTCAGTTCCACGGAACCCAACCTGCAGAACATACCGATCCGGACGGCGGAAGGACGTCGCATTCGCGAGGCTTTTGTCTCTACAAAAGGAAACAAGCTGATCAGTCTGGATTATAGTCAGATTGAATTGCGCCTGGTCGCAGAGATAGCCGACATGCCGACATTGAAAGAGGCGTTTCAGCAAGGCCTTGATATCCATGCCATGACCGCTTCTGAAGTGTTTGGTGTCCCCCTTGCGGACATGGATCCTGAAACCCGTCGCAAGGCAAAGGCGATCAACTTTGGGATCATCTACGGGATTTCCGGGTTTGGGTTGGCCAATCAAATCGGCGTAAGCCGGACAGAGGCGCAAGACTTTATCAAACAGTATTTCGAACGTTTCCCCGGCATCCGGACCTTTATGGATGAGACCATTCTGGGCTGCCGTGACAATGGATTTGTCGAAACGCTTTTCGGGCGACGTATTCACTTGTCAGGTATCAATGACAAAAACCCGATGCGGCGGAATTACGCCGAGCGCCAGGCGATCAACGCGCCGATCCAGGGTACGGCCGCCGATATTATCAAGCGTGCAATGATCCGTATCCCCTCCGCGCTTGAAAAGGCGGGGCTAAGCGATGTGCGCATGTTGCTTCAGGTGCATGACGAACTGATCTTTGAAGCACCTGGAGCCCTTGTGGACCGAACCATTGAAACCGTTCGGGGGGTCATGATGGGGGCGGCCGAGCCAACGCGTGTGCTCAGTGTACCCCTGGAGGTCGAAGCCGGCGCGGCGAATAACTGGCGCGAAGCACATTAACGCATTCATGTGTCCTGAGATCGACCCATTGCAGATCTTTGGACAGGCCCTAGATTCAGAGATACTTTAGCGTTTCTTGAAGTGAAGGCAGGTCTAACTCATGAGTGCTTTTCTGTCCAAAAGACGTATAGGTGAAAATCCAGGTGCGGGTTGGCTTCGGCTTGGCGCGCTTCTGGGGTTGTTGGTTCTGTTGACCGGATGTTATCTGCCGGATCGTTTCGAGCTGAACATCAATATAGAGCCTGACGGCGATTATGCGTTTCAATACAAGGGCGACCTGATTTCGGTGAACTTCCTGCGGAAAATCGGGGCAGAAACCGTAGAAGGCGATGACGAAGATGAGATCGACGTCTATCGCTCGGATCTTCAACGGGATTCCGGCTTTAAAAATGTCAGCTATCTAGGGCAGGCCCGCTATCGGGTCGATTATGCGCGGCAGAACAATATCTTCAAATACGCCAATTTCAGTTTTGTTCGCCGCAACGGCGCTTTCCTTGTGATGAAACGGAATGCGGAGGGTTTAATCACGCTGGAGGGCAGTCGTCCCCAGAAGCGGTATCGAGATGAATTGACAGCGAAGGGTTTTAAGACCCGCGGTGTTGTTCGGGTCTGGACCTCGGCAAGGGTCCTGGACCACAATGCAAATCAGGTACAGCAGGGCAATCCCAGTATGTATGTCTGGAATATCGAAGACATAAACCAGGAAATGCCGAATATGATAATCGATCCAAGGTCCTGACAAGGAACGGGTCAGAAGAGGGCCACTCATGAGAGCCTTATTATGCGCTGCAGTGTTTGCCATTTGCATAACGTCCACTAATTCGCCCGCGCTGGCAGGTGGGGACACGGCCGACATTCTGACAGGTGCGGCATGGCAGGTGATCCAGATCAACGGGAAACCAACGCTTGAGGACGCGCCTGCCAGCCTGCAGTTTGACAGCGACGGTACCCTGGCCGGTCAGGGCAGCTGTAACCGGTACACAGCGCGCTATTCAATGATCGGGGATGGATTGAAGATTGATCCCCGTATCGCGGCAACCCGCATGATGTGCCCGCCGGGGCCAATGGAACAGGAACAACGCTTCTTTGCCGTCCTGCCGACGTTAAATGAGGTTTCGATTCTTGCTGATGGTGGTTTGCAATTGATCGGGTCGGACGGCTCATTTCTCCTCGTACGGCGCTAGACCAACTGATTTCTTGGGATTGTTTGCCTCACCATTCGGTACATTCAACTCCCTGCCGGTTCCTGTAGTTCTATCAATTTCAAAGGAGTTGCAATGAGGTTATAAGGGTAATATGGTATACCCGTATAGCGAGAAAATGCCATCTTTTTATTTAGAGATTTTTCATGTAGATTGTGGTGTCCAGTTTGTTTAACCAATTGTGACTATTGGGAACTATGTCTTCCGCCCCGAGTAAAACTATTCTTTTCGAGATGCTGCGTTCCTTTACCGTTTTGGCGCGGACGCTGAATTTGTCGAAAGCTACGGTTGAATTGAACAGCACCCGCCAGACGGTGCGGCGCCACATTGATATTCTCGAGGAAATACGGGGCGAAGCTCTGTTTGAGGTGCATGACCGGCAATATTATCTGACAGAGGCTGGCGCACGCTCTTTGAAAGAGGCGCAAAATATTGTCGCGCGGGGTGAGGTCTGGATGTCGGGGGTATCGACCAGTGTCCGTGGTCTGACCCGTGTCAGTTTCGAAGATTCCAAAACCAATCACGTTTTTTATGCCCAGCAGCACGCGATCAGCCGATTGTGGATCAATTCCTCGCCTATGATGCAACAGGGATTTCATTCCTGGGCAACCGGAAAGACGGCCCTTGAAAGTCCGGAAATGGCTGTCATCAGACCCTATCTGGTGGTTTATCGTCGAATGGATAAAGGCTGGCTCTGCGTTGAAATAGGCGAGAAGTCCTCTTACGCATCCTGGTTTGGCTGGACCTGGGCAAAAAGCAGCATTGGCCGGATGATGCTTGAAACGCCCGCCGGCGAAGACTTTGCGCATTTCATTTCGCAGGCCTATCTCGATGTATATGAGGGCAGTGGTGTTCGTCTGGATCATATTTTTACCCATATACCACGCCAACTTGATGGAGAACCGGTGCCGGTCGCCTTTCAGCGTCTCTTAATGGGATGCACTTTTCCTGATGGAGAATTCGCCTTGGCGGTATTGGTAGACCGCACCTATCAGATCGAGATTGCGGGTCTGAAAGAAGACAAGGTCAAGCTGATGCCTCGTGAATTTCTCATGGAATTCGATATCTCAATTTAAAGAGGAATCGCTAAAATCAATCAAACCGTGCTTACACTCTCTTTGTTCTGCTAACTATGAGGAGAGTAAGATGAGTATCCAGGACATATTTAAAGCGTCCCAGTTCATTTTTGACATTACAAAAATCGTTCAGGAACGGGGGATAAAGCTTGAGGTCGGATTCGACTTTGAAGCGTTTCAGACCGCTATTGGCACCCAACCGGAACGAAATGAACTGGCCCCAAAATTCAATCCAAAAGACAATAAATTCGGTGAAAACGATGCATTCTGGATTAAAGGTACAGACGCATCCGGCGAGGTTGTTCACACCCAGGCAATGCGTCGCATTGATCTCGAGGGAGGGACATTGGCCACTTATCTATCTGAGCGGTTTTGTGAATTTACACCGGCCGCGCTTCAGATTGACCAAGATGCTTCGCGCTACCAACCCGCCCCCGGTTCGCGGTCCATCAGGGGTCAGGTATGCTACCATGGCGAGTTGTGGTTGAAAGGCGGGCCATCAGGTTTCAGAGGCGCTGGTATGACAGCGCTTTTGGCACGACTTGCCATGGTCATGGGGCTGGTGAAATTTGCCCCGGACTACATCTTCGGGTTCATGTTTCCGATTGCCGCCTGCAAGGGACTTGCCGCCCGTGAAGGCTATATGCATGCCGAACCCAACTCACTGTCGTGGTCGGTGCCGGGCGAAACGAAGTTGGTGGAAGAATGGGCTGTATGGATGGCACAGGATGACATCCGGCATCTCTTGACCATTCAGCCGCAAGACCTTTTTGAACAGCTGGAAGCGGCCTATCAGACCGGCAAAAAGGTTCAGGCTGCTTGATCGCGGTTTGCGGGGGCGTCGGATCCCGGGATGCGAGTTGCGTTCCGGGATCTATCCCGCTGTTTGTGACTTTTTCCGCGCCTGTTTTACGAGGCGAACCAGCTCAACACGGGCGGCCTCCGCGTTGAGGGCCGGTTTTGCAAAGTGAATGCGGCCAATTTTCCCGCCGCGCCGCAAATCGGCCCCATCGGGATCAACCCCTGTCATTTGCCAGCCTACTCCCTCCAGATTCAACAATTGACTGGCATAGAGTGCGACCGCATCTGCATGGTCTTCGTTCATATGGGTAACAACCTCTTTCTCGGCCTGTGCCAAGTCGTCAGCAGCCCCTCGATTGATCCCGAGTTTATCGGCCGACAGCCAATAGATCTTGCCGAATCCGGAGATCATATGGGCTGAGGCACAGGTAAACCGGTACATATTGAAATCGCCGAAACTGCGATACAGGCTGGCAGATGGGTGGCGGGCGGTAAATCGGTCAAACGCGGCTTCAGCGTCCGGTTCGGACCGGTCCAGGTGGTCCATTTTTCCCATTAACGTAATCCGTTGGCCGGTAAGTGGATCGTCCAAATCGCCGGTACCATCCAGCATCAGGGAACAGGTCGGGTTCGATTGCAGGTTCTTTGTGTGATCCGCAAGGTCGCTCAAAAGCAACAGAGGGTCCCCGTCTATCGAGCAGGCCATCAGCACGAGGGACCCGTAAGCGGCCCCGGTGAAATCGGTCCCGGCGGCGCTCTCTGCACGCATTGTGGTGGCAAGCGTCGCCCGATCCACCGCACGGATAAGCTGGCGAACCTCATCACTCATTATGCGAAGCCTCTCTGCCTTGTTGGTGGTGTACGCCTGAACCAAAACTGCCATGAAATGCGGTTGAGTCCAGTCGATGAGCGCCGGTCTTCCAATGCCACAGCTCAGAATAAAGCAATGATGTCGTCTGCCATAATGGCGGGATCGGTGTCGCGCCGGAAAATCAGTTGAACCCGTGCATCGGGACCAGCGACATAGGTAAAGGCAGAATGGTCCATCAGATAATCATCGGCATCTTCACCGGTCTGGTTCTTGGCGTAATAGACCTTAAATGAGCTGGCGACGGTACCGATCTCATCGACGCTACCGGTCAGACCGATGAAATCCGGGTGAAAGGTGGTGGCATATTCGCCGATGACATCCGGCGTATCGCGTTCCGGATCAATGGTGATGAAGAGGGGCTGAATCTTGTCTTTGAGGTCCGGTTCCTCTTCCGCGATCAGATCCATCGTATCGCCTATGATCGCCAGATCGAGGGGACAGACATCGGGGCAGAAAGTGAAGCCGAAATAAATCAGCAGGTGTTTTCCCTCAAAATCCGAGGCGGAGACCTGTTCGCCGTGGTGATTGGTCAGCGTAAAGGGACCACCAATTTCGACATTCGGGCGCATGGCCCCGGGGCTGATCTCGTCGTTTTTCTTGAAGGCGATTGTCGCTTGCCAGGCAATAAGCCCTGCAGATATCGCAGCCAGTAAGCCAATTAACAGGGCAATTACAGCTGGTTTGGACAACAGGCGTGCCATTCAGACGGTCCTTTTAACGCGTAAATACAGACGATTAACCCTATCAAGCCACGGGTTGTTGACACAGGTAATCTGTTACCATTGCAACCGCAAGGGGTCTCAAAAACCTGTGATTGCGACTGATTGCCGCCATTCTGTCCCGGCCTTGCCTTAATTGCGCCACAGGTTGGAGACCTTATATCACAAAATTAAGGCAAGGATTTTGCCTCACCGCAGACGATAAGGATAAGTGTATGTCGAACTCAATTGCGCTCGTAGATGATGATCGGAACATTCTGACATCGGTGTCCATGGCCCTTGAAGCGGAAGGGTATGACGTGCGCACCTATACCGATGGTGAAGCGGCCCTGCACGGATTGAAAGCGCGTCCGGCCGATCTGGCGGTGCTTGATATCAAAATGCCCCGTATGGACGGTATGGAACTGCTCCAGCGGCTGCGGAAGCAAACACAATTGCCGGTGATCTTTCTGACGTCGAAAGATGACGAGGTGGATGAGGTCCTGGGTCTGCGCATGGGGGCCGACGATTACATCCGGAAACCCTTCTCGCAGCGCCTTTTGATCGAGCGTATCCGGGCCCTCTTGCGCCGGATCGAAGTTGAAAAAGATGGTGGCGAGGTCTCTGGCAATGTGTTGGCCCAGGGGGATCTTGTCCTCGATTCAGGGCGCCATCTATGCAGCTGGAAGGGTGAAGAGGTTCAGCTGACCGTGACCGAATTCCTGATTTTGAAGGCGCTCGCCACAAGGCCGGGTCATGTCAAAAACCGTGACCAGCTTATGGATGCCGCCTATGGCGAGAATATCTATGTCGATGATCGCACAATCGACAGCCACATCAAAAGGCTGCGGCGCAAATTCCGACAAATGGACAAGGATTTTCAGCATATCGAAACACTCTATGGCGTCGGGTACCGATATAAGGATCTTTGATCCATTGTACGGTTGGTCAAACCCGATCAAACTGTTTTGACTGAAACGCTTCTCTGCGCGGGGCCGCTCCATCGGCCCGGGGCTTTTTTTGGGCAAGGAAACAATCCTGAATGACCAAGACGGGGGAACAGAAGGCGGCGCAGCAGCGCAGCAAAAGACGTGAGAGATTACTGTCTCCCCTGACCCGCCGTATTCTGGCCGTGAATTTCATCGCGCTTGCCATCCCGGTGGGCGGTTTGCTGTATCTGGGACCCTATCGGGATAGTCTGATCAAATCTGAACTGGAATCCCTTCGGGTGCAGGGTGAGATTTTTGCGGGCGCCCTTGGCGAGGGGGCAATCCGCATCACAACGGCGGGGCAAGAGGTGCTGAGCATGGCTCCTGCCCGACATATCGTGCGCCGCCTGAGCGGTCCAACCGGTGTTCGGGCGCGACTGTTCCTCATTGGCGGTGAGTTGGCAGTGGATTCCCAGACATTGGGTGCGCCGGGCGGTCTGGTTCAGGTAGAGGAGCTCGCGCCACCCGAAAGCATGGACGAAATGATCAATCCGGTCCTCAACTGGATGGACCGGTTGGCGCTCGTCCTGGGCCAGTATGAAGTTGAAAAATATCAGGAAAACTATTCCCAAAAGGCCGAGGATTACCCGGAAGTTGGCAGCGCCTTTCAGGGCGACATTACAGGCGTCGTTCGCGAGACCAAGAATGGGCAGCTGATCCTCTCCGTCGCTCTGCCCGTTCAGCGTTACTATCAGGTGTTTGGGGGGCTGATGCTGTCCAAGACGGGCGGTGATATTGAGGTTGCCCTGCGCAATGTGCGGGCAACGATCCTGATGGTTTTTGCCGCCGCTCTGGTTATCACCACGGCTTTGTCGATCTATCTGGCAGGCACGATTGCGCGGCCGTTGAACAGGTTGGCTGCTGCAACGGACTCGGTGCGCCGGTCTGTCGGCCGGGACGAGATAGATATTCCTGACTTGCGTCATCGCGGCGATGAGATCGGCGATCTGTCAGGTGTCTTGCGCGATATGACCGAGGCATTGCGGGCCCGTATGATCGCGATTGAAAGTTTTGCGGCCGATGTGAGCCACGAGATCAAAAACCCGTTGACCAGTTTGCGCAGTGCGGTGGAGACGGCTGGTAAGGTCAAGGACCCTGAACAGCAGGCCAAACTTATGCAGATCATCACGGATGATGTGACGCGGCTCGACCGTTTGATCAGTGATATTTCGGATGCATCACGACTGGATGCGGAATTGAGCCGGGTTGAGACGGAACCCATGGATCTCTCGGTTCTGATCCATATTCTGGCCGATATGTATGGGGTGCCTGGTGAAGGGGCGGTGGAACGACAACCGGTCATTCGCGCTGAGTCTTATGGGGATGGGCCGTTTATCATTGACGGGCATGAAAGCCGTTTGGTTCAGGTTTTTCGCAATTTGATCGGCAATGCGATCAGTTTCAGCCCCTCCGATGGCCGTATTGACCTGCGGGTCCGTCGCGATGAAGGCTGGATCGAGGCGGTGGTAGAGGATGAAGGTCCGGGTATACCGCAAAACAAACTGGACGAGATTTTCAGTCGTTTCTATACCGAACGCCCGGAGGCTGAGAAATTTGGTTCGCATTCCGGTCTGGGTCTGTCAATTTCGCAGCAAATCGTTGAGGCGCATGGCGGCACGATTCGAGCGGAAAACAGGATTGGCCGGTCAGGGGCCCCGACAGGGGCGCGTTTCATCCTGCGCTTCCCGGCCGTGGATGAATGACGTCACACACCCTGCAGGGCAAACCACAAAAGGGCTGGCAGGGTCAGAAAACTCATCACTGTTGAGATAACCACCATCCCGGCGACGCCCTCCGCATCGCGGTTGTAGTAACTGGCGAAGAGATAGTTGAACAGGGCGACGGGCATGGCTGTCTGGATGATGACGATGCCGCGCAAGATGCCTTCGAGCGCAAAGACTTCGGTTACCCCCCAACCGATCAGGAACCCTCCGCCAATCCGCACGGCCGACAGAAACAGGCTTATGCCAAGTCGGCTCACCTTCAAACGTGCCAGAGAAACGCCCAGCCCGATCAGCATAAGCGGGATAACAAAACCCCCGATAAGATCGATGGTGTTCATCGCCCAAACCGGCAGTGTTGTCCCCGTCCCGATAAGGGCGAGGGCGCAGGCAATCCCCCAGACCAGTGGCGATGTCGCAATCTTGGTGAAGCTGAGTTGTCCGGATGCAATGGCCGCGCCGATGGTAAACTGGCCGATGGATGCAACGCAGAAATACGCGATACCCAGCGCCAGTCCGATATCACCAAAGGCGAAAAAGCAGATCGACAGGCCCATATTCCCGGCATTGGGAAAAGTGAGGGCGGGCAGAAAACTGTAAATGTCCTGACGGAAGAGTTTCAGGATAATGAGACCGACAAGAGCGGTGGTCCCGATGGCGCATAGCGCATATCCGAACATGTTCAGGAACACGTCCAGCGTCAGATCCGTGTTCAACAGGGTAGAGACCACAAGCGCCGGGGTTCCGATATTCACAATCAACGGGGTGATTTCCCGCGTGTTATAGGGAAGGCCGCGCCTTTCCCAGATAAACCCGAGTGCGGCGCAAGCCAGAACCGGTGCCATAATGCCAAGAAGGTCGAAAATCATGAAGGGTCCAGGAGGGCTTGTCGGGTTTGATGAGTGGCGGTTGTACCAATCATGAGAGAAACGGGCAAACCCGGCTGCCGATAATGGATTGTCGGGTACTTGTGCAGCATGTGAAGGTTGATACTGTCAGCCCGATTGTAGCGTGGTTGATTGCTGTTTCGATGCGGGATCAGCCGCAACAAGGGATGCTGACAAGAAATGACATACCATCATGCCAGCCTGGTCTTGATCGATGGGGCGGGTATTCTCCTGATCGGGCCCTCTGGCAGCGGCAAGAGTGATCTGGCGGTCCGTTTGATTGATGCTGGCGGCGACTTGGTCGCCGATGACCAGGTTGATGTCAGGGTGCCTGTGGAGGGAGAGGGTGAAATGCCGGTCGGTCATGTGCCGGAGCGATTGGCCGGGCGGATTGAACTGCGCGGCGTTGGCATCGTGCCCGTCACCTATACACCCTTTGCATCAATTCATCTTGTTGTTGACTTGATGGTGCGAGACACCATTCCACGGATGCCCGAGACAGCTTATCATGAGCTGGAAACGATATCGGTACCAAAGATTTATATCGACCCGCGTGATGCGTCGGCTGTTGCAAAAATCAGGTTGGTGGTAAAGGCAATGAAGAGCGCTTCTGTGATGAATGGAGAGAAGGATGCCTGAGGAGACGCAGGATCGGACCAAAGCATCGAATTTTGTTGTTATCACAGGAATGTCCGGGGCCGGTCGCAGTACGGCGCTGAAAATTTTAGAAGATCTGGGCTTTGAGGCGGTCGACAACCTGCCGCTGCCTTTGTTGTCGCGCCTGGCGGCCGGTGACGGGGATGCCGAGGCGGGTCCTGGACTGGCTGTAGGCATTGATGTGCGAAGCCGGGATTTTGATCCGGACAGGCTGGCGGGTGAGATCTCTAAATTGACGGCGCAGGGTGATCGCAGGGTCAGAACGCTGTTTCTGGATTGTGAGGACGGTGCCCTTATCCGCCGGTATGCAGAGACGCGTCGGCGGCACCCGCTTGCGACCGATCGCCCGGTGGCAGATGGTCTCAGTCTGGAACGCGCCCTTTTGTCGCCGCTTCGGGATATGGCGGACCTTGTCATAGACAGCACGGATTTGACGATCTGGGACCTTAAACGGCGGCTCGGCGACGCGTTTTCCGGCGGTGCGCAGGCGCAGCTCGCGGTGACGGTCACGTCTTTCTCCTATCGGCGTGGTTTGCCCCGAGAGGCCGATCTCGTCTTTGATGTCCGGTTTTTGCGGAACCCGCATTATGACCCGGATCTGCGTGCCAAAACCGGTCAGGACCCTGAGGTTGGCACCCATATCATGGAAGATCTGGATTTCGATGCATTCTGGACACGGTTGACGGCATTATTGGACGTTGCCGTTCCGCGCTATGAAACCGAAGGAAAGAGCTATCTGACCATTGCTTTCGGCTGTACCGGTGGAAAGCATCGATCTGTTTATCTGACAGAGCGGGTGAGCAAATGGTTGCAGGAAAACGGACGTGTTGCGACCGTCATGCATCGAGACCTTGCAAGAGACGTTGTACCTTGAGAGGGTTCAGGTAAACCTTTGTGGAGACACGGGTGGCGGCGCAATCCACCCTGCGACAGAGAGAGAAACAAGACATGATCGGCCTCGTCCTTGTTACCCATGGTCACCTTGCAGAAGAATTTATCTCTGCCCTGGAGCATGTTGTCGGCCCCCAGGAAGATATTGTTGCAATATGCATCGGCCCCGATGACGACATGGAAAAACGCCGACAGGATATTCTGGACGCGGCCCTTTCGGTGGAATCCGGTGACGGTGTTGCGGTACTGACCGATATGTTCGGCGGTACCCCGTCGAACCTTGCGATCTCGATTATGGACCGGGCAAGGATAGAAGTTATTGCGGGTTTGAACTTGCCGATGTTGATCAAACTGGCCTCAGTGCGCGGTGATATGGGCCTGGACGCGGCGGTGGATGCGGCCCAGCAGGCCGGCATCAAATACATCAATGTTGCGAGCAAGCTGCTGGCCACCTGATCGATCCGCGATTGGCGCTGGTGGTCCAGGATCCACACTGTTATCAGCCCTTTTCCAAAGTCACCGTTCCAAACACCAAAAGAAAAAGTTCGAGTTCACGAAATGAAGATTGGTCCATTTGATGTTATGATTTGCAATCAGCGTGGCTTGCATGCCCGTGCTGCGGCGAAATTCGTGAAAGTCGCTGGCGAATATGATGCAGAGGTCTCGGTTACCCGAGATGGCGTTACCGTTGTCGGAACCTCAATTATGGGGTTAATGATGCTGGCGGCGGCAAAAGGTTGCGACATCCGTCTGGAAGCCGAAGGTGCGCAGGCCCAAGAGGTGATCGACGCCCTCAAGGAATTGATTGGCAATCGGTTTGACGAAGATGATTGAGTCTGGCGAGACCGGAATGAAAACGGCCTCTGATGCAGAAGTCGCCGGTGTTGGTGTGTCGTCTGGCATCGCGATCGGACCTGCACGGGTTGTTGAGTCAGGCCTACTCACCGTTCCGGAATATACGCTTGAGAACGACGAGGCTGTTTCCGACGCCCTCAAGAAACTGGACAAGGCACTATCCAGGTCAACAAAGCAATTGCGCGCCCTCAAATCCAAGGTGACTTCGCTTCCGGGGGCTGCGGGTGAAGAGATGAGCCTGCTGCTAGAGGCGCATGAGGCAATGCTTAAGGATTCCCGTCTGGTTCGGGGTGTCCGGCAGCGCATTACCGAAAATCGTGTCAATGTAGAGGCGGCCGTACGGGCCGAGTCTTCTGAGATCGCCCGTGGTTTTGAGGCGCTTGAGGACGCTTATATCGCCGCGCGTGCTGCTGATGTGCGCGATGTAGGCGGTCGGTTGTTGCGGAACTTGATGGAGGGGATGGCACCGAGTTTCAGTGATTTTCCGCCAAACACGATCCTGATTGCGGAAGAAATCACCCCGGCGGATACCGCCCAGATGGATCCGGCCAGAATTGCCGGATTCGCGGCGATGATTGGTGGGGTAGAGGGGCATGCCGCAATTATGGCGCGGTCCCTGGGATTGCCAGCGGTCTTGGGTGCTGCCGGTCTGTTGAATCAGGTCAGGAATGGGGATCTGCTGATCCTGGACGGGTCGGACGGGCGCATTTTTGTCAACCCGTCCCCCGCTGTTGTTCAACGCTATGAACAACGGGTCCGCGCCCTGGAAAAGGAAGCGGCCAAACTGGCCCGCTTGCGCGATGTCCCGTCGATCACGCGGGACGGGACCGAAATTCAACTGATGTCCAACATCGAGTTTCCGCGTGATGTTGATCAGGCATTAAACGCCGGGTCTTCAGGTGTCGGACTTTTCCGGACCGAATTTATGTTTATGAACCGGGACGGTCCCCCCGATGAAGAAGAACAATATCAGGTCCTGCGCGATGTTGTGGAGCGGATGGAAGGCAGACCTGTCACCATTCGCACGCTTGATATCGGGGGTGAAAAGCTTGCCTATGGTTTGGGGGATCAGGTCGGCGGCGGTCTGACGGAGGCGGTAAATCCGGCGCTGGGCGTGCGGGCCATACGTCTTTCTCTGCGCGAACCAAAACTCTTTGAAACGCAGTTGGGGGCCATTCTGCGGGCCGCTGCCCATGGTCCGGTCCGTCTTCTGCTGCCGATGATTACAACGACGGGTGAGGTGCGGCAGGTCCGGGAAATTCTGGATCGACTCTGGACGCGCCTGAAAGCACGTGGTGTGGCATTGCCGGACAAAATGCCCCCTGTCGGGGTCATGATTGAGATTCCGGGTGCGGCACTGGCCGCTGATGCCCTTGCGAATGTGGCTGATTTTTTTGCGATCGGCAGCAATGATCTGACCATGTACACTTTGGCCATAGACCGCGCTGATGAGCAGGTTGCCGCGCTTTATAATCCGCTGCACCCGGCCGTTCTGAGGCTGATTGAGTTCTCGGTTCAGGCCGCGCTCCGGGCCCGGCTGCCGATCAGTATTTGCGGGGAAATTGCAGGGGATACCCGTTTTACACCTCTTCTGATCGGTTTGGGCGTGTGTGAGTTGTCTATGTCGTCTACCGCGTTACCACGGGTTAAGCAGCGGGTGTGCAAGCTTGATTTTTCAAGTGCGACGGCGCGGGCCCGGATGGTGATGGAGGTGACTGATATGGGCCGCGTGGCCACCCTCCTCGATGATATGGAAGGTTTGATGTAGGCAAAACCCTGTCGCCCCTTCATTTCCGGCGCGTTTCCCCGCTATACTGGAGACACGGATTGTAGCGGTAAACGGGGGAACGGGTTTTGCAGAAAATACGGGCTTTGTCGGCAGGTTGTCTTCTGATCCTTACTGCAGCCCTTTTGCCCGCTGTTGCGCATGACATACCGCCCCCCTTCGCGGCGTATGACCTTGCCAGCGAGGCGGTGTTAAATGATCCCCATGACCTCGATATTGGCCCCGATGGCCGGATTTACGTCGCGGATAAATTTGGCGGCGGCATCGCGGTTTTTGATCCGTCCAGTCTTGAGCTTGTTCAGATGATTGGTGCCGGAAGATTTCCGGGTATTCACGATATCTCGTTTGATGCTTCTGGCAGGGCGGCGGTGGCGGTAACAGGTTTCAGCACTGTTCTGGTTTTCGATCGACTCCACGGCCTGGCGGACGTGCAAGTCCCAAGTCCGGTTCTGGAACTGCCGGCGCCCAGAACGGAAGGCGCATTGATGCATTCAAGCGGGCGCGTCTATGCCATGGCGAGCGGGATTGGGGCGGTCATAGCGTTTGAAGGCAGTGAAATTCTGGCGGTTGCTGAGGGTTTCTATGGGGCTCATGACGTTGCTGAAGACCCTGAAGGGAATATCTGGGTAGCGGACAATTTCAATCGCCGGTTGGTCAAGCTCAGCCCCGACCTCAAAATCCTGCAAGTCCTGGATCACATCAAATACGGTTTCATCGGTCCGCGTTATCTGGATATCGACGATTTTGGTCGCTTGATTGTTGCTGATCAGGATGCCCATCGCATTTTGATGATCGAACCGGATGCGACGGTAAACGGCAAATTGGAAGGGGCACTGGTGGGCCTTTTGGGTGATGGTCGGCCTGGGTTGGGGCCCTATCGATTTGATGATCCGGAGGGGGCCCTCGTTCTCGACAACTCGTATTATTTTGCAGATTCAGATAACAACCGGATTGTCCGCTACACCGTGGTGATCAACTGAGCCACCAACCTGATCAGTTCAGAACGATGACGGCCCGGCGGTTTTTGGCTTCACGAATACCGTCTGCGGTCTGGATCAAAGGCACAGTTTCACCTTTTCCGTAGGTCGTAACCTCTTCCGAGCTAAGTCCCATATCGACCAGGACATCTTTCACGGCTTTTGCCCGGGCGAGAGAGAGTTTTTCGTTGTAAGAGGCCGAACCGGATGAATCCGAATGACCGGTAACCCCGATTGCGACTACACCGCCCCGTTGAGCGTGGCGTGCCGCGTTTTCCAGGACCAGCCTTGCCTCTTCAGTGATTACGGATTTGTCCCAGTCAAAGAAGACCATAAACTCCCGGACAATCCCTGGCTTTTTTACCATGGGGGCAGGGGCGGCAACCGGCGCTGGCGCCTGTTCGGCAGATTTTGCCGCCGGTTTTGCGGGGGCAGGCGCAGATGCGACTGCCGTTGAGGGTTCGGCTTCGGCCTCTGGCACCGCAGCTGGCAGGAAGCGCCATCTCAATCCCAGCATAAAGGTGTGATTGCTGTAATCGCTGTCCAGTTCGCCGCCAGCACTCGTCTTGTAAGAGAGATCGGGTACCTCAAGATAGGTATATGCGCCGGTCAGTGACATGGTATCTGTTACATTAACCGCCAGTCCGGCAATTGCCTGATAGGCAAGCCCTGTATCGCTGTTGTTGATCTGGCTGCCCGCAACGGTACGCACTTCGCGCATATCAACCGTGGCGGCCCCAACACCGACGCCGACGAAGGGTGTGACCGGAATCGCATCCAGTTTCAGCTCGGCATAGACATTGGCCATATAGGAATAGGCCCGGATATCGCCTTGTCCCTGAACCGAGTCAATATTGACGGTATCATTGTCTCTCAGGGCGAGTTCAAGCTCACCGCGCAGGATCGCGCCACTGTCATAGCCAATCCGGGCTGCGGCCGCATAACCGTCATCGGGATCAATCGTGTTCTGCAGGGCTGGATTGTCGGCGGGTATATCCTCGGCTGAACTGTATCCGCCGCCGATGCCCAAATACCAACCAGCTGCCTCAGCGCTGGTCATCTCGATGCCTTTTGCCGGTGCAGTCCAGGCAAGTAATCCGACAAAGCCGAGTGCTCCCAGGCAAAGGGTACTGGCAGTTCGGCGGGAATTTGGAAGCGGATGGTGTCGGTTGTTCTGCATAGCAAAACCTCAATATTCAACAGTGTTCAAAAAAAACTTAAGTATTTGACAAGCAAAAATCCTGCCAAAGAAGAGATAATTAAATAAAGCCAAGTAAAATTTACTTTGGATGACCCCCACCAAACGCTTTTCCATGCCTTGGGTGCGAAAGTTGTCGATGGTTTGCTTGTTGTGCGTTGAAAGCTTTGCTATACCGCGCGCAAATATTCAGCCGTCCTGATCATAAATCTGGCCGGCCCCCCGAATTCCAATGGTTGGAGATCCTTAAATGAGCGAATTCTCAGATTATAAAGTTGTTGATATCTCTTTGGCCGATTGGGTCGCAAAGAAATTGATATTGCCGAAACCGAAATGCCGGGGCTGATGGCGCTGCGCACAGAGTTTGGCGCATCCCAGCCCCTCAAGGGTGCCCGTATCGCCGGTTGCCTGCATATGACAATTCAGACCGCGGTTCTCATTGAAACCCTGACGGCTCTTGGTGCTGAGGTGCGCTGGTCCTCTTGCAATATTTTCTCGACACAGGACCATGCCGCCGCGGCAATTGCTGCCAGTGGTGTTCCCGTCTTTGCCTGGAAAGGCATGTCGGAGGAAGAGTTCTGGTGGGCGATTGAAATGACGATCGACGGACCCGACGGCTGGCGTCCCAACATGATCCTGGATGATGGCGGCGACCTGACCCAGATCCTGCACGAGAAATATCCGGCATATCTAGACGATATCCGCGGGCTTTCCGAAGAAACGACAACAGGTGTCCACCGTCTCTATGAGATGGAGCGTGATGGTTTGCTGAAAGTTCCGGCGATCAATGTGAACGACAGCGTGACCAAGTCGAAATTCGACAACAAATATGGATGTCGTGAGAGTCTTGTTGACGCTATCCGCCGGGCCACCGACGTCATGATGGCCGGTAAAGTGGCCGTTGTTGCCGGGTTTGGTGATGTCGGCAAAGGCTCTGCTGACAGCATGCGGAATGCTGGTTGCCGGGTTCTGGTCACAGAGGCCGACCCGATCTGTGCGTTGCAGGCCGCGATGGAAGGGTACGAAGTTGTCACCATGGAAGATGCCGCGCCCCGCGCCGATATCTTCGTCACCGCGACCGGCAATGTTGATGTCATCACCGTTGACCATATGCGAGAAATGAAAGACCGGGCCATCGTCTGCAACATCGGGCATTTTGACAGCGAGATTCAGATTGCCGGTTTGAAAAACTTCAAATGGGATAATGTGAAGCCACAGGTTGATCAGGTTGAATTCCCCGATGGTAAGCGGATCATTGTTCTGGCTGAAGGTCGTCTGGTGAATCTTGGCTGTGCAACGGGTCATCCAAGCTTTGTGATGAGCGCGTCTTTTACCAACCAGGTCCTGGCCCAGATTGAACTCTGGGAACGTCATGCGGATTACGAGCGCAAGGTATATGTTCTGCCGAAACATCTGGATGAAAAAGTGGCAGCACTGCATCTCGAAAAGGTCGGGGCCATGCTGACGAAACTGTCGCAGGAACAGGCAAGCTATATCGGTGTCGGTGTTGAAGGACCGTTCAAGCCGGATACTTACCGCTATTGATCCTGAGTAATTGAGTGGGAAAAGCCGGGGTTCTGTCGCCCCGGCTTTTTTCTTGTCTTGTCTTCGGGTCCACAGAATTCGGGCCTGAACTCGTGGCGGTTTCGCTTTATGGCATTAGGGGCTAATATTTATCGGCATCGCTGGGGAGAAAATGCAAGTGCGCCTCGTCTTGATAGGGTCCGACCATTATGCCGGATGAAGCTGTACTACCCGGTCTGCTGATTGGACTGGCTGTCGGGTGTGTCTTGGGTGCAGTCTTGTGGTCGGTTGTCACGAGGCGGCGTGGCGATGACGCGAAGTCCATCCTTGCAGCTTTTAATGCCATGGATGAAATGGCCATTCTCGTCAGCGGCGGTTCCATAAGTCTCAGTAGCCGGGCGCGGACAAAACTTGGCGATGAGAGTTTCGCCTCTCTGGAAGCATTGGCGGACCGGATTGCGGGTGCAGACCAAACTGCTTTTCTTGATTCTGTGCTTGCCACACAGGCCGATGGTGTGGCCCGAAACGTTCTCCTGCGCGATCCCTCGCAGGATATGGCGAACCATTTAGGGACAGGAATGCAGGGTGATGCCCTGATAATCCGCATTGAAGAACGTCCCGATATTATTTCCTTCGAGCGAGAGTTGGACCGTCTTAAGGCCGTGTTAAACGCCCTTCCCCTGCCGGTTTGGTGGCGCGACGGGTCGAGCAAGGATTTGGTTGGCGTGAACCAGACCTATGCCCGGATGGTGGGCGCGGACGATCTTTCGCAGGCCCTTATGCGCAAGGAGATAACACAGGGTGTCATCGGCCATCGGGGTCGTGCCCTGGCCGAACGGGCAATGACCGTAAGCGGGGTTCATTCCGAGAGCCACCATATGGTTGTTGACGGGCAACGGCGGTTGCTGGATTTCAGCGAGGCCCGCTTACCCGAGGAGATGGGAATCGTCGGTTTCGCCGAAGACCGGACAGGTCTGGAAAACGTACAGGCATCCTTGGCAGAGCATATCGATGCCCAGGACGAAGTCCTGGAACATATGCTGACGGCAATCGCCATTTTTGGCCCCGACCGTCGCATTCGATTCTTTAACCAGGCCTATCGCGACATGTGGTCTCTGGATGAAGACTGGTTGCGGCGAGAACCCTTTCTCGATGAAATCGTTGAGCTTTTACATGATCTTCGCAAAATACCCGAAATCGTCGATTTCAGAGATTACAAACGGGGACTGACGACGCAGTTCACATCGGTGACAGAGCCCTTTGATGACTTTCTGTATCTGCCTGATGACCGCACCATCCGGAAGACGGTGACGCCCTATCCGCTCGGGGGGTTGATGTATATATTTGAGGATGTCACGGACCGGCTGGCCCTTGAACGGTCCTTCAATACATTGACCAAGGTGCAGCAGGCGACACTAAACAACCTGTACGAAGGGGTTGTTGTATACGGGTCGGACGGACGGTTGCGCCTTCACAATCGGGAATTCCGCGAGATTTGGAAACTAGATGAGACCTTCCTGTCAAAGGGGCCTCATCTGACGGAAGTCTTTGAGGAGCTGCGAGATCGTTTTCCAGAAGAAATGGACTGGGACAGTTTCAGGAACGACCGGTTGAACGCCGTTTTGAATCGTCAGCCCAGTTCTGGCCGTTTCTTTATGAGGGACAACCGTATCGTGGATTATGTCCATGTTCTATTGCCCGACGGTCAGATCCTGCTGCTCTATCTTGATGTGACCGACAGCGTCAATGTTCAGCGCGCCCTGCAGGAACGAAATGCAGCACTGGAAAATGTCGACCTTTTGAAGGCGCAGTTCATTTCAAACATGTCCTATGATTTGAGGACACCTTTGAACGCCATCATCGGGTTTACCGAGATCCTGCATAACGGCATCGCCGGCCCACTGTCTGACCGTCAGGCAAGCTACGCAGCGGATGTTTTGGATGCCTCCAAGATGCTGGCGGGACTGGTTAGTGACTTGCTGGATCTGGCCTCTATCCAGGCAGGCTTTATGACCCTGGATCTGCACCCCTGTGATATTGGGGCCCTGGTCGGGGGCTTGGTTGCAGAGACTCAACCCGTTGCCAGTGCCAAGGACATTGACTTGGTTCTTGAAGGGGTCGAACTGGGCGTCCCAATCACCTGTGATCCGGAGAGGATGTATCAGGCTTTTGAGAAACTGGTGAGCAATGCAATCAAATACACCCCGCCCAATGGGCAGATACGGGTTGAGATGGCCGCGTCACGGGATTCGAGCGGCAATGCCGAAACGGTCAGTGTTTCAATCACCGACACGGGAACCGGCATTTCCAATGAGGAGCGGGCGCGGGTGTTTGAGAACTTTGTTCAGGCCTCCAGCAGTGATGCCCAGCAATCCGGTGCCGGACTGGGTCTTGCCCTGTCAAAGAGTTTGCTGGAACTGCATGGCGGCGACGTCCGTTTAAGCGAGGCGGCGGGCGGTGGGACAACGGTTACCTGTACACTCTTGCGAGAGCCGACTTCAACAAAGGCTCGCGGTCGCAAGGCGGCCGAGTAAGCCGTCGATACGCGGTTCAAAGCGCCAGATCAAATTTGTGCTGTTCGAGGACGAAGAGAGATTGGTATTGAAGGACATTCTTATCCTCCGCAAATAACCGGTGGCTGAGTTCCTGAGACTCTTCCATATCCGCCAAATTCATCATGACAACAGTGTCTGTCTCCCCAGAAACCGAATAGATTTGAGAGATTGCCGCTTCTTCTTTAATGTCCGAAAGCCACTGTTTACGCGCGTCAACGCCGTGGTCCGCCAGTTTTACCGTCACGATCGCCTTGAGGGCGCGGTCCATCTTCTTGGGGTCGGTCAATGCAATGAAACCGGTGATAACGCCCTGTTCCTTCAGATGCCGGACGCGGCGGAGACAGCTTGATGGTGCTAAACCAATCTGATCGGCAAGCTTGTTGTTTGCGATGGAAGCGTCTTTCTGCAGAAGTTTCAGGATTTCGCGATCGATTCTATCCATAGTTTTTTGATCATTTATTACGCAACCATGCATTTTTATTGCAAATTCATCTAATCTTCAATCACCTATTGCACGGATAGTCGGGTAGTTTCTTTTCAGATCAAGAAAGGACCCGACCCCATGACGCAGACAATTGAACTGGATTTTAGAAGCGACACTGTAACTCAGCCTTGTGCAGGCATGCGCGATGCGATGACCAATGCTGAACTCGGCGATGATTACTACCTCGAGGATCCGACAATCCACCGGCTTGAGCAGCGGTCGGCCGAGTTGTTTGGAAAAGAGGCTGCTTTGTTCACCACGTCTGGCACGCAATCAAACCTGATTGCCGTCATGTCTCACTGTCAGCGTGGCGAGGCCTATATTGTCGGGAATCGCTCACATTCCTATGTGTGTGAATTGGGGGGTGCCGCCATGGTTGCTGGTGTGCAGCCGCAAGTCGTTACGAACCAGCCGGACGGGACCCTGAAACTGGATGATATTGAAGCCTCTCTTCTTCCAACCTCAATTCTGTTTGCCCCTGTGCGATTGATTGCGATTGAAAACACCATTCATGGGCGGGTTTTGCCTCTGCGTTATTTGCAAGATCTTGCCGAACTGGCCAAAAGCCGGGGTTTGCAAGTTCACATGGATGGCGCTCGTGTTTTTAATGCTGCTATGGCACTGGGATGCCCGGTTTCCAGCATTGCGGAAGCTTGCGATACAGTGAGCTTTTGTCTCTCCAAAGGTCTTGGCGCGCCATTCGGTTCCGTTTTGGTTGGGTCCGCGGCACTTATTGAAAGAGCGCGGCGGCACCGTCAGATGCTGGGTGGTGGGATGCGGCAGGCCGGCATTGTTGCAGCGGGCGGTCTTTTTGCGCTCGAAAATAATATATCAAGACTGGCGGAGGATCATTCCAGGGCGGTGGAACTGGCAGCTGCACTGTCGATGCTTCCGGGCCTGACGGTCGATGGTCCGCACACCAATATGGTGTTCTGCGATGTTGATCTGTCTGTGGGGGATCGATTTACAGAGCTTCTGCAACAAAGAGGCATTCGCCTTTCAGGCACGCCAGAGAGGCAACGCTGGGTCACCCATCTTGGCATCGATGATGCTGCTTTAACCACTACAGTGAACCTGATCGGTGAAATTCAGCAGGAACTTAAAACGCGCTTCGCGTAGAGGGCCGCTCAAACAGGGTGCCAGACCCCTAGAGAGTGGCGACGCCTTTGGTTGTGGAATATTCAAAGTGCAATGCCTGGTCCGGAAAGACGGTTCCATAAGCATGATGGGCGGCGGCGGCGGCATCGGCGAAACCCTGGAGGATCAATTTCAGTTTTCCGGGATAAGTTGCGATATCGCCAATTGCGTAAATACCGGGGCGGTTCGATTCGCAATGGGCGCTGTCCACACTGATCAGGCTTTTTGCGAGGTCAAGTTCCCATTCTGCGATCGGGCCAAGCGTGCTGGCCAGGCCGTAGAAAGGCAAAAGGCAGTCAGCCTCAAGACGGCGTTCTGCCCCATCCAGATCTTTGACAACGACCGCGCTGAGAGCGCCCGCTGTCCCCTCAAGACCGGCTAATTGATAGGGGACGACAAGCTCAACCTGTCCGGCGGCGGCGAGTTCATGCAGTTGCTTGATACTTTCGGGCGCTGCCCGGAAACGATCCCTGCGATGGACCACATAGATTTTCGTGGCCACTTCTGAAAGGGAGAGGGCCCAGTCCACAGCAGAGTCTCCACCACCGCCAATCACAATGGTTCGATTCCGGAAATCTTCGCGGCGTTTGACCAGATAAAAGACGCTCTTTCCCTCATAATCAGAGAGGTTTTCAAGGGGTGGGCGGTTGGGGCCAAAGGCACCTCCACCGGCGGCAATCACGATGACTTTTGCCTTTATTCTGTTCCCTTTGGAGGTTGTTGCCGTGAAACCTGTCTCAACACTCCCGCTCAGTTCCTGAACCTGCTGATCCAGATGATAGACCGGAGCGAAGGGCAGGGCCTGTTCTTCCAACCGGGTGATCAGATCGCCTGCCTGAACAGAGGCAAAGGCCGGAATATCGTAAATCGGCTTTTCAGGATACAGTGCGGTGCATTGACCACCGATTTCCTCAAGGGCGTCGACCACATGGCATTTCATTCCCAACATGCCGAACTGGAACACGGCAAAAAGCCCGACGGGACCCGCTCCAACGATCAGAACATCAGTTTCTGCTTCGGTCTTTTCATCAGAGGTCTGGATGGATTGCTCGTTCATTTTCGCTCTCTGTTTCCAAAAGAATTGTTGGTGTAACGATTGGCCGATTAAGCCTCTTAACCGCTGGCAAGGTTGCCTTCGAATCGCTTATAACCGTACCCGCATGCGCATTGTTTTCTACGTGCGGAGAACCGTGACGCAAGTTGTTATTTCGGGCCGCTCTGAAACCGACCTGTTTTGCGAGCATCCGCGACTAAAGTCTTAAGATCGGGTTTGATGAAAGATGCGTACGAGCCCAGCCGGTAACCTTATTCATCAGATTGATCTGAAGGATGCTGACGAGACAGCCGCGCTGGGGTCCCGGCTCGGTCCTTTCCTGCAGCCGGGAGATATCGTTGCGCTTGACGGTGATCTTGGGACGGGCAAGACCACCTTTGTGCGCGGGCTCATTCAGAGCGAGTTGGGTGGCGATCAGGATGTGCCAAGCCCCACATTCACATTGGTTCAGACCTATGGCCTGCCCGCCGGTGAATTATGGCATTTCGACCTGTATCGGTTGGAGGAGCCGGAAGAGGTCTATGAATTGGGAATCGAAGATGCCTTCTCGGACGCGATCAGCATGATTGAATGGCCGGATCGCATGGGTTCCTTGCTGCCACGGGACCATCTTCGTATTGAATTGACCCATAAAGGCGACGGACGGTCAGTCGCTTTTCGGGGCGGGGAAGACTGGGGACGGCGATTGAGAGGTCTGGTAGAGGAATGAGCAACGCTCGAACAGAATTGCTGCAGGCGTTTCTGACCTCCCATGGTTGGGAGGAGCGCCATCGATCCGTGCTGGCAGATGATGCCTCCTTTCGCCGATATGACAGGCTCCAGGATGGCTGGCGGCGGGCCGTTCTGATGGATGCGCCACCGGACAAGGAAGATGTTCGTCCGTTCTGCGAAATCGCCTCTCAATTGGCGAAGCTTGACCTCAGCGCACCAGAAATTATCGCTGAAGATGCAGAAAACGGGTTTTTGCTGATCGAAGATCTGGGGGATGACACATTCACCAGAATGCTGGATATGGGCGCGGATGAGGCAACGCTCTATGCCCAGGCGCTGGAGGCGCTAATCACCGTGCAACGG
Organism: Alphaproteobacteria bacterium; assembly: GCA_963691885.1. Lineage (GTDB taxonomy): Bacteria > Pseudomonadota > Alphaproteobacteria > UBA8366 > Aestuariispiraceae. The sequence continues at coordinate 1,502,423 of OY829843.1, read as the reverse complement.
CGCTTTGACGTTCAGACCGCAGATGCCGAACTACCCCTCTATACAGATCAGTTGCTGCTGAATGAAGTTTCGCTTTTTCTGGATTGGTATATGCCGGCCGTGGGTCTGGATGACCTGTCTGATGAGATGCGCGGTTCTTTTCTCAGCCAGTGGCGGGATCTTCTGGATCAGGCAAGACAGGTTCCAGACACACTCGTTCTGCGGGACTTCCATGTCGACAATCTGATCTGGTTGCCGGACAGGGAAAGCCCGAGATCTGTCGGGCTGCTCGATTTTCAGGATGCCGTCATTGGTCCCGTTACCTATGATCTGGTCTCTCTGCTTGAAGACGCGCGACGTGATGTTTCCCCCGATGTTCAGGCCCGCTTGCTTGACCGTTTTGAAAAGGCTTTCCCGCAAATTGAACCGGAAGCCCTCAAAATGTCCTACGCGATTCTCGGTGCTCAACGTGGTCTGAAAATTCTGGGGATTTTTACCCGGTTGGACCGGCGCGACGGGAAACCCGGTTACCTGCGGCATATCGATCGTGTCTGGCGCTGGATTGAGGGGGATATGTCCCATCCCTCGCTTGGCCCGCTGAAAGGCTGGCTTGATCAGCACTGCCCAAAGTCGGCCCGACGTACCCCAATGGTACAGTCCAACCCGAACGCGGGTGATTGATATGGCCAGGCAGCGAATTGACCGGGCGATGATCCTGGCGGCGGGCTTTGGGACGCGCATGGCCCCTTTGACGGACACAACCCCAAAACCCCTGGTAAAACTTGCCGGACAGGCGCTGATTGACTGGACAATGGACCGGCTCGGACAGGCAGGGGTCAAGAACTTTGTTATCAATACCCACTACCTGGCAGAACAGATGCAGGATCATTTCAAGGATCGTGCAGATGTGACTTTGAGGTATGAACCCGTCATTCAGGAAACGGGTGGGGGCGTTCGTGACGCCTTGCCGGTCCTGGGCGACAACCCGTTCTTTGTCACGTCATCCGATGTGGTTTGGTTTGATGGTATTTCGCCAGCCGCGAACAGAATGCTGGCGGCATGGGACGGGCGGCGTATGGATGCCTTGCTGCTTCTGGTGCCGGTGGTGAACACATATGGATATGACGGCCCGGGCGACTATTACCTGACGCCTGAGGGGGAGCTGTCGCATCGTGCCCAGCGGGTGGCCGCGCCCTATGTCTTTGCCGGATTGCAAATCCTCAAACCCTCTCTGTTTGCCGATGTTCAGCGCGACGGTCCCTTTCCGTTAAGAGATATCTATCTAAAGACAGAAGCGGCGGGACGGTTGGCGGCAATCGTTCATGATGGTGAGTGGTTTCATGTCGGAACGGCGGCGACGCTCAGCGAAGTAGAGGAAGTCATCACCGAGGGTTACACACGGGCGAACACGCGTTAATCTGGTATCATGCTGGAGCCAGGACAAATATACACCATCCCGTCGGACCTATCCTTTGTTGATACGTTGGCGGACGGGATCTTGGAACATTTTGGATCCGACCCCCTCACCCTTTCCCGACTTACAGTATTGTTGCCGACAAGGCGAGCGTGCCGTTCTCTCAGAGAGGCCTTTTTGCGGCGAACGGGGGGACGTGCTCTGTTGTTGCCGCTGATGCGGCCCATTGGGGATGTCGATGATGATGAACTTATCCTGGGCGACGGTCTCGACACGACAGCACTGGCGGAGATGGCGGATCTGCCGCCACCGGCATCCGATTTGCGCCGTCGCCTGCTTCTGGCGGAACTGATATTCAGGCACTCGGAAAAACTGGCTGAGGCCGAGGCGGGGCCGCGGGACAGAAGCACACCGGAACAGGCCGTCCGACTGGCTGCGGATTTGGTGCGATTGATTGACCAGGTCCATACTGAGGGGCGCAGTCTGGATGACCTCGATAATCTGGTGCCGGATGATTACGCGGTGCATTGGCAGCAGATCCTGCAGTTTCTCGACATTGTTCGGGTCTTCTGGCCGAAGGTTCAGGAGGCGGAAGGTACTATTGATCCCGGGCTTTGGTCAACGCGACTGCGTCGGATACAGATCACCTCGCTGAAAAAGGCGAAACCCGAGGGGCCTGTCATTGCGGCTGGATCGACCGGCTCTATTCCCGTAACTGCGGAATTGATAGAAACGGTGCTTTCCTTCCCAAACGGTTTTGTCGTTCTGCCGGGTCTGGACCAACATCTGGATGGTCGCGCCTGGAAGGCTGTGGGGGACTCACCGACCCATCCCCAATACGGCATGTTTCACCTGCTCAAGCGGTTTGGACGGGACCGGTCACAGGTATCAACCTGGCCGGTCATGCTTGACCCGGACCATCGCCGCGCCCATCCAGACCGCCTTATCCTGTTGAGCGAGGCGATGCGCCCCGCCCAGGCGACAGATGCCTGGCGTGTTGTTCCTGATATGGGGCAAGATGCGTTGGACGGCCTCTCTATTGTCACCTGTGCGACGCAGGGGCAGGAGGCGATGGTCATCGCGCTCGCCCTGCGCAAGGCGGTTGAGAAACCAATGCAGCGCGCAGCGCTGATAACACCAGACAGAAACCTGGCCAGACGGGTTGCTGCAGAGCTCACCCGTTGGGGGTTGCAAGTCGATGATTCAGCGGGTCAACCGCTGACGACAACAGTTCCGGGATCCTTTCTGCGCCTGTTGCTGGAGGCGATGGAACGGGGATTGGCGCCTGCCGCTCTGCTTTCGGTGTTGAAGCATCCGATGGCTTGCGGGGGCATGGCACCGGCATCATTTCGCGCGCAGGTCCGCGCCCTTGAACGTCGTGTGTTGCGGGGGCCAAAACCCGCGCCGGGCTTTGGTGGTTTATTGGCTCTGGTTCCGGATCAAAATGAAGAACTGACCGCGTTCATTGAGACAATGCAGGATTGTCTGGGACCATTATTCGACCTGTTTCAAGCCGGCAAGCAGCCGCTTCAGACCCTTGTCAAAACCCATCTGGAATGCGCCGAAGCATTGGCAAGAGACGATGAGGACACAAGCGGCGGCGACCGTTTGTGGAGCGGGGATGCGGGTGAGGCGATGGTGCGCTTCATGATGGAACTTGCCGATGCCACGGGTGAGGATCTGCAACCGATCTCCGGTCGGGATTATGTCGGTTTGTTTGATGCATTGCTGGGCGGTCAGGTGGTGCGTTCCCGGTTTGGGACCCATCCACGGCTTTCCATCTGGGGGCCGCAGGAAGCCAGGCTTCAACATGCGGATCAGGTTGTTCTTGGGGGATTGAATGACGGAATCTGGCCGCCAGAGGTGGATGCCGATGCCTGGATGTCCCGCCCGATGCGACAGAAATTTGGACTACCCCCCCCAGAGCGGCGTATCGGCCTCTCTGCCCACGACTTTGCCCAGGCTTTTTGCGCACCCCGTGTATTGATTACACGGGCGGAGAAAAGTGACGGCACACCGACGGTGCCATCGCGCTGGTTGTCCCGTCTGGATGTCGTGATGGATGCGGCCGGATTGAGTGGCGTTTCAGAAGACGCGGTGCCCTGGTTTGCATTTGAGGCGGCGCTCAACCGCATTCGGGGTGAGGCTGTGCCGATTGACCGGCCCGCCCCGACGCCGCCGGTGTCGGCCCGCCGTCGTGAGATGTCGGTTACGGGGATTGAAACCTGGTACGCGGATCCCTACGGAATTTACGCGCGCTATATCCTGAACCTGAAGCCGCTTGATGCGTTGGAGGAACTGCCTGGTGCTTCCAAACGGGGCAGTATTATCCACGATGCGCTGGAACGTTTCACAAAACAGATGAGGTCCGGTCCTTTGCCGGATGATGCGTATGAGAGGCTGATCGAGTGCGGCCGCGCGGCATTCGGACAGGAGATTTATCGCCCCGCTGTTGGCGCGTTCTGGTGGCCCCGGTTTCTGCGGATTGCCGATTGGTTCATCCGGCGGGAAACAGATCTTCGGGCTAGTCTCGTCGCCTCTTTCATCGAAGAAGAGGGGGCATTTGAAATCGATGCGCCGGCAGGACCTTTCAAACTGACCGCGCGCGCCGACAGAATTGATCAGTTGGCCGATGGCAGTTTTGGCATTCTTGATTACAAGACAGGGGAGGCCCCATCGTCAAAGGCGGTTGTAAGCGGGCGTAAACCGCAATTGCCTTTGGAGGCCGCCTTGTTGCGCCATGGCGGGTTCAGATCTATCGGCAGAGGCGAGGTGTCTCATCTTGCGTTCTGGCGGCTGACCGGCGGTGACCCCGCAGGCAAAATTGAGCCAATCAAGGTCAAGGATATGGACAAGCTTCTGGATGAGGCGATGGAGGGTATGCAGGCCCTTGTCGCCCGCTTTGATGATCCGTTGACCCCCTATCTTGCGGTGCCCAGAACCGCGTTTGCCCCGCGCTATAATGATTATGAGCATCTGGCCCGTATCGGCGAATGGTCGGCTGGTGGCACCGGTGAGGACGGCCAATGACATATGGCCTTGAAAAGGGACTGAGGGATGCCGCGTCACCGGAGTTCGACATGCCGGATCCCAATCTGTCCCAGCGCCGGGCCGCTCAACCAACCTGGAATACCTGGGTGTCTGCCAGTGCTGGCAGCGGCAAGACAAAGGTTTTGACCGACCGGGTCCTGGCCCTGCTGTTAACCGGAACACGCCCCGAACGTCTGCTCTGTATCACCTTTACCAAAGCGGCTGCGGCTGAAATGGCAAACCGACTGACCAAACGGTTGGGCGAATGGACGCGTTCTTCTGATGCAGAGCTGGACGCAGACATAACCTCCATTCTCGGAACTGAGCCGGATGAGGAGATGCGCCGCGCCGCCAGACGTCTCTTCGCTGCTGTGCTGGACGCGCCGGGCGGGGTCCAGATCAAAACAATTCATTCCTTCTGCCAGTCTGTGCTGGGGCGGTTCCCGCTGGAAACCAACACGACCCCACGCTTTGAAGTCATGGATGAGCGCACATCTGCGGAATTGATGCAGGCGGCCCGTGATACCGTTCTGGCCCAGGCCAATGATGAGGCAACCGGTCAGGGTTCCGAGCGAAGCCGGGCCCTGCGTCATGCGGTTGGTGTCATCTCCCGTCGCCTGCAGGAAGATCGGTTTGATAAATTACTGGTGGAGTTGAGCCGGGAACGGTCCCGGCTGCGCCGCTTGCTGGGTGTCGACGCATCGCAATTGGGGGCCGTGATGACCCGTCTTTATGAGGCGCTTAACGCGGAACCTGGACTGGATGAAGAGGCCGTTCGTAAGGCAGCTTGTGCCGAGGAGGTTTTTGACCGGGATGACCTCATCAATATCGTCGAAGCATTACGCACATACGGTAATCAGAAGACGGATGCGGACAAGGCTGCAGGGATTGCAGCCTGGCTCGCCGGTGATGCAGAAGATCGGGTGCGTCTGTACGAGGCCTACAAGCTGGTTTTTCTCACAGCCGACGGTAAGCCGCGCGAAAAATTGATGACAAAGGCGGTCTTTGAAAAGGACCCCGCCGCCCTCGCGGCTATGGAACGGGAAGCGGATCGACTGCTTGCGGTCGAAGCAACGCTCAAGCGGCAAATTACGGCGGAATGTTCTGCGGCCCTGCTGACCCTTGGCTCGGAAATGTTAAAGACCTATGAGGTTGGAAAGACGGCGCGGTCATTGCTGGATTATGATGACTTGATCCTGCGAACGCGGGATCTGCTGGACCCGGCGCGCAAATCGGTTTCCTGGGTGATGTATAAGCTGGATGGCGGGCTGGAACATATTCTGGTGGATGAAGCCCAGGATACCAGCCTGGAACAATGGGAAATCATCAGCGGTCTGGCGGAGGATTTTTTCAGCGGCGATGGCGTAACGGAAAGGACCCGCACCCTGTTTGTTGTCGGGGATCTGAAACAGTCGATCTACAGTTTTCAACGCGCAGACCCGATGAAATTTCTGGAAATGCGGGCTGATTTCAAAACCCGCATTCAGAATGTAAACCAGAACTTTCAATCCGTACCGATGAGCGTTTCCTTTCGATCCACGCGGGCGGTGTTGAGCGCTGTGGACGCGGTCTTTGCGAATCCGACGGCAAAGGACGGTCTGGCGGGTGCTGATGAAACTGTTGCGCATTTCGCCCATCGTGCATCGGCACCGGGTCTGGTTGAACTATGGCCCCTGGTCCCTGCAGCGGCAAAAGAGGATGCGGAGCCCTGGTCGCTGCCCATTGCGGTGGAAGCCGAAACGCCTGCGGACCGTCGGTTGGCGGAGGGTCTGGCGCGTCGCATTGCCGGCTGGATTGACCGGGAATACCTGCCTTCCAAACAACGCATGGTGCGTGCCGGTGATATTCTGATCCTGGTGCGTAGCCGAAACCGACTCGTCAATATGCTGATCCGGGCTCTGAAAGGGGAAGGGGTCGCGGTTGCCGGTGTGGACCGGATGGTGCTCAGCCGTCAATTAGCGGTGCAGGACCTGGTGGCGCTCTTTCAATTCCTGTTGCTGCCGACAGATGACCTGACCCTGGCCAGCGTGCTTAAAGGGCCTTTGATCGGGTTGTCGGAAGAGGATCTTTTTGACCTTGCCTGGGATCGCGGCAAACTCAGCCTTTGGGAGCGGTTGCAGATCGTGTCGGCGAAGGAGTCCCGGTTTGCCGCTGTTGCGGATTGGCTTTCGGCCCTGCTGGCCGCCGTCGATTATGATCCGCCTTTTGAATTGCTCTCCCGGGTTTTGAACAATCCCTGTCCGGCACCTGTTCCAGAGGGTGAAACCCCGCCGCTTTCAGGACGGCGGGCTGTCCTGGCCAGGTTGGGAATTGAGGCGGAAGACCCGATCGATGAATTCCTGAACCTCGCGCTCACTTACGATCAGCGGCGGACCCCTTCTCTGCAGGGATTTCTGCACTGGTTTGCCGCAGGTGAAGAGGCTATCAAACGCGATCTGGAGGCGGAGGCCCGGGACGAGCTGCGGGTCATGACGGTCCATGGCTCAAAAGGTTTGCAGGCGCCGATCGTGATCCTGCCGGATACTATGACCACGGTAAGCTCGCGCGGTGGTGCTGATCCGAAACTGTTCTGGATTGATGGTCAGGCTGGGGATGCAATACCGGCCTGGCCACCCGCCGCGGCCTTCGTTGACGGCCCCTGCGCCGATGAGCGGGAGGTGTTGAAGACCCGCGCGGCCCAGGAAGATCGTCGCCTGCTCTATGTCGCAATGACCCGCGCGGAAGACCGGCTTTATATTTGTGGTGCTGCCGGACAAAAGAAAGTTAATGGGGAAACCTGGTATTCCCTGGTTGAAGCAGGGTTGAGCGGGCATCCCGATCGTGTTGAGGCGGATTTTTCCGAAGGAGAGGGTTGGTCGGGGCCGATGCTGCGCCTGACATATGGCGTTCATGAGGCGCCAATTGATCACTCCAGCGATTTGCCGAGTGTTCCACCGTCAACGTCAGAACCGCAGGCCCTGCCGGACTGGCTGTTTGCCGAACCCGCAGCGGAGCCCAGCCCGCCGCGTCCGATTGTTCCCAGTCGACCGGATATCGATGACCCGCCCGCGCGCTCCCCCCTTTCGGGGGATCAGGACCGGATTTATCGACGAGGAACCCTGATCCACAGTTTGCTGCAATTCCTGCCGGAACTGCCGATAGAAGAGAGAGAATCGGCTGCGCTGCGTTATCTGATTCGGCCGGTTTCCGGGGTGGAGGAGAATGCGGCCCGCCGCATCTATCAGGAAGTCGCCAGGGTTATGGAGGACCCGCAATTCGCACCGATCTTCGGGCCAAACAGCCAGGCTGAAGTGCCGTTGACCGGCCTTTTAGGGGAAGGTGAGAATGCCCAGGTTGTGTCAGGTCAGCTTGACCGGCTGGTGGTCACAGATGAGTCAGTATTGGTGATTGATTACAAAACCTTGCGGCCTGCCCCTGAGATTCCATCTCAAATTCCCGCGGCCTATATTCGACAGCTCGCAACCTATCGCGGGCTGCTGCAACAGATCTTTCCGGACAAGACTGTTCGCTGCGCCCTCCTCTGGACCGACATACCGCGTCTCATGGTGCTTGATGACCGTTTGTTGAAACTGTGATGAGCGTTCGGAACAGAGAATGTTTCTTGAAGGTGGATTGGTGCTTGCCTAACTTAATCGGTAACATAGGGTAATGAATGACAGGGATAATGATCCCGTGAGAAGGAGATTGAGAATGGCAACGGTTAAGGTAGAAGACGGCGATTTTAAATCGACCGTACTGGAATCAGATTTGCCGGTCGTCGTTGATTACTGGGCCGAATGGTGTGGCCCCTGTAAAATGATCAGCGCCGCACTGGAAGAAATTTCGGACGAGTTGAGCGGTAAGGTTACCATCGTCAAGATGAATGTTGATGATAACCCCAACACGCCCTCCCAATATGGCGTAAAGGGCCTGCCCACATTGATGGTTTTCAAAAAGGGTGAAGTGGTCGCGACAAAACTTGGTGGCCTGCCAAAGAGCCAGCTCTCTGACTGGGTTAACGCCAACGTCTAGTGCTGTATGTGAATCTTTCAGCTAAGCGCCCCCTCGATCTGTTCGAAGGGGCGTTTTTCTTTATTGGTGGTAGGCGAGCACCCGACCCGCGAGATAGAGCGATCCGCAAATCAGAATGCGTGATGTCTGACTTTGCGAGGTGCTTTCCGCAGATGCGGCGATGATGCCGTCAACGGCCTCTTGCAGGGTTTGTGCAGGACGAGCGGTTATCCCGACGGTGCTCGTGAATTCTGCGAGATCCTCGGCGGAGAGGGAGTTTTCTTCCCCCGGAATGGAAAGCGTCGAAATAGATGTGACATGACCCGTCATGGGGGTAAAGAACCCGCTTGGATCCTTGGTGTTCAGCATGCCGCAAATCAGATGCAATGGCGCGCAACCCCAGTTCTGCTTTGCCATTTCAGCGATCACTTGACCGGCAGCCGGGTTATGTCCGCCATCGAGCCAGACCTCCCAGCTTGACAACCCTGCCATGGCAATTTGGCTCAACACCGGGCCCTGTTTCAGGCGTTGCATGCGCCCCGGCCATTCCACTCTTTGCAGGCCGGATGCAATGGCACTGTCGGAAATGTCAAAACCCTGTTCGCGCAATATCTCAATAGTGCGGATGGCCGTTCCGGCATTGATGTATTGGTGTTCACCGGGAAGACCGGGCTTTAGCACGGGATCGTCTGATGCCAGCGGTGAGGCTGGAAAGAGGTCTGCCCCGACCTCGACCGCGTGGGCCCGAATGACACTCTCCGCCTCTGGCAGTTGCGGGGCCATGACGCAGGGCCGACCGTTTTTCTGGATTCCTGCCTTTTCACCCGCGATATTGGCGATCGTGTCCCCCAAAAACTGAATGTGATCGAGGGATACTGGTGTAATCACCGTACAGGCCGGTTCGTCGACAACATTTGTTGAGTCCAGGCGTCCACCAAGCCCCACTTCCAGCAGCAGGACATCTGCCGGTGTATCGGCAAAGGCCTTCAGGGCGGCACAGGTGGTGATTTCAAAAAACGTGATGGGCTGCCCGCCATTGACCAGTTCGCATTCGGATAAGAGGGCTTGCAGGCTGTCTTCCGCGATGATCTCACCGGCCAGGCGGATGCGTTCGGCAAAGCGGACAAGATGGGGGGAAGTGTAGACATGGACGCGCAATCCTGCTGCTTCCAGAATGGCCCGCAGATAGGCGATGGTTGATCCCTTGCCATTGGTGCCTGCGACATGAATAACCGGCGGCAGGTGATCTTGCGGTCGGCCCAGCCGGTCAAGCAGGTCCAGGGTTCTGTCCAGGCTGAGATCGATGATCTTGGGATGCAGATCCATCAACCGGTTGAGAATGGCATCGCTTTCGCGGGCCGGGATTTCACAGAAATCCTCCTCCAGCGGGGCTGTGCTGCCAATTCCGGTCATCGGGACGGTTCAGCCCTGTCGTGCCGGATCTTTACCGGCATCTGTGGCGTCTTCTTGTGTTTCCGGCGTCTCGGCGGTTTCTTCGGGTGATGAGGCCTCAGCCGTCGATTCCTGTGTGGTCTCAGCGGCCTCATCCGGGGTTTCGGAATGTCCAGATCGGCGGTTGCGGTTTCTTCCGCATCGGCATGCACCAGGGTTTCGACCTCTGGCGTGGCCTTTTCGGCCTCTTCCGGCATCAAGAGTGTGATCAATCGGATAAAAGTTTCACGCAAACGAGGCCTGGCCGCGACGACATCGACCATGCCATGTTCCATCAGGTATTCCGCCGTCTGAAAACGGTCCGGCAGGGTTTCCTTCACGGTTTGCTCAATGACCCGACGCCCGGCAAAGCCGATAACAGCACCCGGTTCTGCGACATGAATGTCGCCCAGCATCGCAAAGGATGCCGTAACCCCGCCCGTTGTCGGATGTGTCAGCAATACGAAATAGGGAAGACCGGCTTCCTTCACTTCCTGCACAGCGATTACGGTGCGCGGCATCTGCATCAGGGACAGGATCCCTTCCTGCATCCGGGCCCCGCCGGTTGCCGGTATCAGTATCAAGGGTGCGCGCTGCAATACAGCCAGACGGGCGGCGGCAACGATGGCCTCACCGACCGCGACACCCATGGAACCGCCCATGAACGAAAAGTCAAACGCACCAACGACCAGCGGACGTCCCCCGATCTTGCCATGGGCGACGATCATCGCGTCCCGGTTGGCGACTTTCTCACCGGCGTTTGAGACGGCTTCTTTCAGCCGGTCGGTATAGCGTTTCCGGTCGCGGAATTTCAGGGGATCCAGCGGTGTTTTTGGCAGCTCGATGCGCTCAAATTCACCGTCATCAAACAGCATTCCCAAGCGACGCAGGACGGGAAGGCGCATGTGATGGTTACAATGCTGGCAAACATGCATGTTTGCTTCGAGGTCGCGATGGAAAATCATCTGACCGCAATTATCGCATTTATGCCAAAGATTATCAGGGACTTCCGGCTTGCCGCCGACCAGCGCCTTTATCTTGGGCCGGACATATCTTTCCAACCAGGACATGGTAACTCCCGTGACGGGTTAACTGCGGACACCTTGGCCCAGCGAGGCAACGAAGTCCAGAACATGGCCAGCGAGGACGTCGCCCGACTGACCCGCATCCAAACCGGATTTGATCTGATCAACAATCGCGGAACCGACCACCGCTGCATCAGCAACGTCACAAATCTCTTTTGCCGCTTCCGGTGTCCGAATGCCAAAACCGACGGCAACTGGTAGATCGGTATGCTGCTTGATCCGGGTGACAGACGCCTGCACGGCTGCGTTCTGTGCGGTTGCCGTGCCGGTGATCCCCAGGATGGACACGTAATAGACGAACCCTGACGTGTTGTTCAGCACTTTGGGCAGGCGCTTTTCATCGGTTGTAGGTGTGGCCAGGCGAATGAAATTAATGCCGGATTTCAGCGCCGGGATGCAGAGCTCGCCATCCTCTTCCGGCGGAAGGTCGACCACGATCAATCCGTCGATCCCGGCATCCTTGATATCGGTCAGAAAGCGATCAACACCGTAGGAATAAATCGGATTGTAGTATCCCATCAGAATGATCGGGACATCCGCATCTTTGGCCCGAACCGCCCGGGCCAGTTCCAGTGTCTTGACCAGGGTCTGACCATTGGCAAGGGCGCGAAGGCCAGCCGCCTGAATGGCCGGTCCATCCGCCATCGGATCGGTAAACGGCATGCCGATTTCGATGATATCCGCACCGGACGAGGACAGTCCGGTCAGGATTTTCTCGGATGTTTCGTAATCCGGGTCACCGGCGGTGACATAGGTGACAAGACCGCCACGCCCTTCGTCTTTGAGAGTGTTAAACCGGGCCGCGATACGGCCGGAATCCTGGGCTGGTGTGAAATCCTGCATCAGATGCTTACCCCCAACACGTCGGCAACAGTATGGACATCTTTATCGCCGCGTCCACAAAGGTTCATGACCAGGATATGATCCTTGGGCAGGTCTGGCGCAATGGTCGCGACATGACCCAATGCGTGGGCGGGCTCAAGGGCGGGAATGATCCCCTCCATCTTCGTGCAGAGCTGGAAGGCATCCAGCGCCTGTTGATCGGTGGCCGATACATATTCGACACGCCCGATATCAGCGAGCCAGGAATGCTCGGGACCAATACCCGGATAATCGAGACCGGCTGAAATCGAATGGGCCTCCGTGATCTGACCGTCATCATCTTGAAGCAGATAGGTGCGGTTGCCATGAAGGACGCCGGGGCGGCCACCGGTGATGCTGGCGGCGTGCTGTCCTGTTTCGACACCGTGACCGGCTGCCTCGACGCCGATGATCCGGACCTGCTCGTCGTCGAGGAACGGATGGAAAAGTCCCATGGCGTTTGATCCGCCACCGATACAGGCCACAAGCGTATCAGGAAGACGGCCTTCGGCTTCCTGCATCTGGTCACGCAACTCCTTGCCGATTACAGACTGGAAGTCGCGTACCATTTCAGGATAGGGATGCGGACCTGCGACAGTCCCGATGATGTAGAATGTGTCTTCCACATTGGCGACCCAGTCACGCAATCCTTCATTCATTGCATCTTTCAGCGTGGCCGAACCGGAGGTGACCGGTTCAATTTCTGCGCCCAGCAGTTTCATCCGGAAGACGTTGGGGGCCTGACGTTCAACGTCTTTCTTGCCCATATAGACTTTGCAAGGCAGATCAAACAGCGCGCAGACGGTGGCGACCGCAACACCATGTTGACCGGCACCAGTCTCTGCAATGATCCGTTTTTTACCCATCCGACGGGCAAGCAGGATCTGACCCAGCACGTTATTGATCTTGTGCGATCCGGTGTGGTTCAGCTCGTCACGCTTGAAGTAGATCTTCGCGCCGCCGAAATGGTTGGTCAGGCGTTCCGCGAAATAAAGCGGGCTGGGCCGACCGGCATAGTGCGAATTGTAATACTGGACTTCGCGCGCGAATTCCGGGTCTTTCTTGGCCGCTTCATAGGCTTCTTCAACCTCCAGGATCAGGGGCATCAGCGTCTCGGCGACAAAGCGCCCGCCAAAATCGCCGAAATGGCCGGTTTCGTCCGGTCCGGCGCGATAGGTGTTTACGGTCGCGTTTCTGTTACTCATGGCGGGCCTTTCAGTCCGGATTGCCTGGCCGGGCCTGAAAAACTGGCCGCAAAGTCAGGGTGAATGCGAGAAGATGGAAGAGGGCATAGCGCAGCCCAAGGGGCAAGTCCATACGCAGCGCGAAAACCGCGACAGGACGCCTCGCGAAAAACCGGAATTATTCGGATTTATGGGCTAATTATGGTCAGGTACGACGGAAGTCCCGTGGTGTCATGGCCGTTAACCGCCGGAATGTCCGACAGTAATGGGATTGGGAGTTAAACCCGCATTGTTCGGCAATGGTGGCAATCGCCAGATCCGTCCGCCGCAACAACTCTTTTGATCGTTCCACCCGACGTTCGATCAGGTAGGCAACCGGGGTGATGCCCATCGTATCCTTGAACCGACGCGCGAAGTGAAACGGACTCTTGCAGGCGACAGCGGCTATATCGTTGAGCGTGATGTCCTGATCCAGATTTTCATCGATGAAGTCGAGGGCACGGCGCATCGGCCCGCGTTCCGCAAGTGAAACCGGATGCCGGAACTCATTGCCCTGCAGACCCGGAAGGGCTGAAATCGTTTCGTAAATGGCAACCGTTGCCATGGATTCAGCCACCGCTGAACCGCCGCGTTCGTTTGACAGCATGAATTCACGCAGTCTCCTGGCCAATCCATCCGCCACCGGGGTTTGCAGATTTTCAATCAGGATTGCTGGCCAGTCTTCGGAGGAAAGATCCATGCTTTCTGCCAGTGCACGCACGCGGTCGGAACGGACCACAATAGAAATCAGTTGCATGTCCTGACCGTCATAGCGCCAGTAAAGGCGGGTCCCGGCCGGTGTGAAATGAATGCGGCCAGGCAGCAATGTTGCTTCACGCACATTACCCTCGCCCGTTGCCGCCCAGATATCGCCAGCGCAGTCGAGGCTGAAACTGATCACATCCAATACGTCATTTTCAAAGCAGAGTTCAAAGGGTCCGCGCGTGTGAAGAATGATCGATCCGCCAAAGAAGTCGAAACGATCGCCCTGAAGCTGGTCTGTCAGGCGAAGCTGAAGGGCGCGATAATCAAGGGGTTCACCTACATGAGGGGTGATGCTGGCATCTCGCTGCGTCGGAAAGGGATGGCCATCCATCATGATGTTATCCTGTCTAGCTGAACCTTGGAAATGTATGCCTCTTTGTAAATATTGTCAACAAATTTAGACACTTTCCAACGTAAGTATGATTTTACGTCCGTCCTTAATCGTGATTCAGTAAACTGAAATTTATCAGGCAGAATGCGTTGCGGTCAGAAAAGACTGTATTTTGAAATTGTTCTTTTGACCTGGACTGTCTTCAACCCCTGAAGAAGTGTCGACAAGCGGTGCACCGGTCAGGCGGATCGCATTCGTGACATTGCCAGCCGTCAGGCCCCCGGCCAGGAACCAGGGCTTGGTCCAGCTGCGCCCGGCCATGAGTGTCCAGTCAAACGCGTGGGCGTTGCCGCCGGGTCGCGTTGCGTCTTTCGGCGGTTTTGCGTCGAACAGGAAATAGTCGACGATCTGCTCATAGGGTTTGACGGCGTCCAGATCTGCCGCCTCGGCAATTTTGAAAGCCTTGATCACCGGCTTACCCCAACGCGCCCGAATTTCAGCGACGCGGTCTGGCGCTTCATCCCCATGCAGCTGCAGGATATCCAGATCGACTGATCCGAGAACATGGGACAGGAAGTCGTCATCAGGATTGACGAACAGGCCAACCCGTTGGGTTCGACCCTTGGCCAATTCAGCCAGCGGCGCGGCGCGATCAACGCTCAAATTGCGAGGGCTGGGCGGGAAAAAGACAAAGCCAACATGACTGGCGCCGCCTTTCAGGGCGGCGTTCAAACTGTCCGGCTCCATCAAGCCACAGATTTTTGCGGTCGTTTTCATGGCGCCGGTTTAGCTGAAACAGCGTGTTCTCTCAACCACCCTTTATGAATTGAATGCGGGGGTGAGATCCGCGTCTTCCAGGTCCCAGAACAAGCCGACCATGATCTGCAGGCCTTCTTCAATAACCGGCAGAAGGATGTGTTCATTGGGGGCGTGCTGATTGCAGCCGCGATAGGAATGGGGCACCCAAAGGGTTGGCATGCCCAGAACATCCGCAAAACAGTCATTGGGTAAGGCGCCACCAAGATTTGGAAGAAGGGCAGGTTCCTTCCCGGTCGTGCCGGCAATGGATTTGAGTGCCCAGGTCACCCAGGGGTTTTCCGGATCGACGCGGGTTGCCGCCATCATTGTTGCACCTGATGCGGCTGACACGTCTATATCCGTGAAACCCAACGCGTCCAGATGCCGCCTTAGCGCGGGCAACATATCGTCGGTATCTGTTCCGACAACAAAGCGAAGCTGACAGGTCGCTCTGGCCGAACCAGAAATTGCGTTGGCCGGGGTTTGCGGATTGCCCAGGTCCAGGGCCAGAACCGCGACAGAGTTCCAGCCATAGACCCGCTCAGCGGGGCTGAGCGCCGGTTCACCCCAATCCTCGTCGATCCGTGGTTCTTTGGAACTGCTTGCCTCTTCCGTCTGCAGCGGGTTGAGCGGCTGAAGCATCGCCCGAACGGTATCGGTCAGACTGTTTCTGGGTCGCCATTCCGGCACTTCTATACGCCCTTTGGCGTCGGTCAGGCTGGCAATGGCATGGGTCAATCGGATACCGGGGTCTTTAAGCAGACCGCCCCAGTTCCCTGAATGATGCGCCCCGTCGCGGAACGACGCGCTCAGTTCAAAATTGAACACGCCACGCGCGCCGGTAAACAGCGTTGGACGATCCGGGCGCAGGCGGGGTCCGTCGGACGCGATCAGGGCATCTGCTTGCAGAAGATCGCGGTTTTGTTCGCAAAAGGCCTTCAGGCCGGGGGATCCTGTTTCTTCCCCGGTCTCAAGCAGGACGGTTACATTGAACCCTAGATGCCCTTTTTCCTTAAGCACCATTGTGAGGGCCTTAAGGGCGAGCCAGTGCTGCGCCTTGTTGTCGGCGGCCCCGCGGCCATAGAGGCGCTCACCCTGCCGGATGAGGTCAAAGGGAGCCAAATCGCTCTGCCAAGCGTCATCCATACCGGCAACGGTATCAACGTGACCATAGATCAGGATCGTTCGGGTCGCGCCGTCTTCATTACGGTGGGCAACCATAAAGGGGCCGGCCCCTTCCACAGGATTGGGATGGAGCGTGCGGCTGAATCCCATCGGATCCAGATGTGACCCGATGATCTGATCGAAATAGGTCTCGAATTGTCTGCGCGCAGGGTCTGTTTCCGGGCTGCATGTAGGGCAGGCGATTGCCGGTGCAAAATCTGTCGCAAACTGCCCGGATGCGACATATCTACTCGCTTCGCCAAGAATCTCTTCTCTTCCTGTATCGAATTCTGCGGTCATTCGTGATTGTCCCGATCTTCATGCTGACACCTGCCTTCAGAAAAACCTGTCTCGCAGGCTTGAACAAGACCCGGTCGTCGATATGGTGGCGCATCTTAAGGTCGTATCCTGAAAACCGGGTCCCGATCAGAGATCAGAAAGAGTGAAAAGAATGAGTTCAGATCCCAACCTGCCACTTGATCCACCTGAAGCTTCGCAAAGACCGGCGCGTCAGATCTTTCATGGGGTAACCCTCGATGATCCCTATCAATGGCTGCGGGACCCGGGCTATCCCAATGTTGAGGATGAGGAAATTCTGGGACATTTGCGTGCTGAAAACGCGTTCTTCGATGCCCATATGGCCCCGCACCAGACCCTGATCGATGGTTTGTTTGAGGAGATGAAGGGGCGCATCAAAGATGATGATGCCTCCGTGCCAGTAAAAGATGGCGCGTTTGAGTATTGGCGGCGGTTCGATCCGGGCGCTGAATACCGGGCCTGGTTACGCCGCCCTGCCGGTGCTGATACGGAAGAGATCGTAATTCTGGACGAGACGCTTTTGGCGGAAGGCCACGATTATCTCAGCGTACGTGCAGTAGAGCTTGATCGCACGACCAACCTGTTGGCCTGGTCCAGCGACACCGATGGATCCGAACGCTACACCATTCGCGTCCGCAATCTTGAAACCGGTGAAATTCTCGCCGACGAAGTACCCAATACAAGCGGTGCCGCGGTCTGGTCTGCGGACAGTACCCTTTTCATTTATGTTGAACTGAGTGAGCAATTACGCCCGTTTCGCGTCCGCGCCCATGTCCTGGGACAGGACCCGACACTGGATGCCGTCTTGTATGAAGAGTCAGATACATCTTTCTTCGTCGGTATTGGTGAGTCTCTCAGCAAACGGTTTATTCAGATCGCTGCCGGCGATCATGTGACGAGTGAAATTCGATTGTTGGAAAGCGCGGATCCAATGGGTCCTCAAACCCTGATCAGCGCGCGTCAGGCCGGGCTTGAATATGATGTGGTGGATCACGGGGACACGCTCTTCATCCGAACCAATCTGGATGCCGTCGATTTCCGGTTGATGCGCACGACGCTTGCGGCACCCGGACGGGACAACTGGGTTGAGGTCGTGGGAACCGAGCCGAACCATTACTTGCGCGGTGTTGCCGGGTTTGCGGATTTTCTGGTGCTGCAGGAGCGCGTTGAGGGGATTGACCGCATACGCCTGCTCTTTTTGACCGATGGCGACGTCACGGGTGAGCGCGTCGTCAAATTTGAGGAAGCGGTTTATACCGCCGGTATTGGCGAAAACGCAGAGTTTGAAACATCAATTCTGCGGTTGGGTTACACCTCCATGATCACCCCGTCGACGGTCTTTGACTATGACGTGCAGGCAGACAGGCTGATTGAACGCAAGGTTCAGGAAATTCCGTCGGGCTATGACAAATCGCTTTACAGGACAGAACGCGTCATGGTTCCGGCACGGGACGGGACGGCTGTTCCGGTATCCATCGTCTATCACAAAGATTTCTCGAAGGACGGGACGGCACCGCTTCATCTTTATGGATACGGGGCCTACGGCATGGGGATGTCGCCCGCCTTTTCGACTTCAAGGCTGAGCCTGCTGGATCGCGGATTCGCTTTCGCTATCGCCCATATCCGGGGTGGCGATGAGATGGGTTATGGCTGGTATGAGGCGGGCAAGATGATGGAGCGCCGCAACACCTTTAATGACTTCATTGATTGTGCCCGCCATCTTGTGGCGGAGAAATATGCCGCGGCTGGCCGCATTTCTATCTCCGGCGGGTCGGCGGGGGGCACGCTGATGGGTGTGGTTCTGAATGAGGCACCGGAGTTGTGGAAAGCGGCGGTGGCCCATGTGCCATTCGTTGATGTTCTGAACACAATGCTGGATGACAGCCTGCCGCTAACACCGATCGAATGGCCGGAATGGGGCAATCCGATCGCCGATAAAGAGGCGTTCGATTATATCCTGAGTTACAGCCCATACGAGAATGTCGCCCATCAGGACTATCCGGCCATCCTGATTACCGCCGGATTGTCAGATCCGCGGGTCACCTATTGGGAGCCAGCCAAATGGGCGGCGCGTCTCAGAGACCAGAAAACTGACGATAACCTGCTGCTCTTCAAGACCAATATGGGCGCAGGTCATGGCGGCAAATCAGGGCGGTATGAGAGCCTTTTCGAAACCGCTGAGGAATATGCCTTTATCCTGAAGGCCTTCGACCTGACAGGCGAATGATGCTATTCGGCCGCCTGAGCCGAAATGCTGATCTCCAGACCTGTGAGCGCCGCTTCGATCGAGCGTCGGACCGATTCCGGAGGCATGGGCATTGGTTGACGGGGTAGCATGCCCGGAATGCCTTGAAGCGTTTGTGCATATTTCACGCAAGCCGGCAGATTTTCATGGGGCATCGCGTTCCAGAGGGGCAGCAACCGTTCATGCAGATCGCGGGCGCGGGCATGATTGCCGTCCTTGACCGCCTGCCACAACTCACAGGACGGACCGGGTGCGGCGGACAGAATGGCAGCGATGGAACCATGGGCGCCCAAGGCATAGCTCGGATACATAAGGGCGTCGACAGCGCTGAAAATGATGTGATCGGGATCGGCTGAAATCATCAGATCGGCGAAGAGTTTCATATCCCCCGCACTTTGCTTCACACCGACGACATTGGGCACTTCGCGCATGATCCGGACCAGCAGTTCGGGGCTGAGATAGGTCCAGGGTACAACGTTATAGATCAGGATCGGCATGCCGGTTTCGTCTGCCAGGGTCCGAAAATGGTTCACCATGGCCTCGTCGTCGGGTCGAAACAGGTAGTGGACCGGGGTGACCTGCAGGGCGACAACACCCGACATGTCGCGGACCATTTTTCCGCGTTCGACCGCGGTTCTGGTGCTGTCTGTAATGATCCCTGCGATGATCGGTGTCTTGCCAGCAGCGGTTTCCGTGGCGGCGGCGATCAGGTCCCGGTATTCGCCAGCTTCCAGCGTGTGCCCTTCACCGGTTGAACCACCAACAGCGATCCCCCCAATGTCAAAACCCGACAGCCAGCGGATCTGGGCGGCGGCGGCATCAAACTGAATTTCGCCCTGAGGGTCGAACGGGGTTGTTGCCGGTGGGACGACACCGCGAACCTGTTGCATTGATGTTTCAGTCATGGGTTTTCCCCTCCCTTGTTAGAGTTTTGTTATGCGCTGTGTGGCGTCTTTCCGGGTCCACAGATCCGGTAGCAGATCCAGTCCCAATCCCGGTTTCCGGACCGGGTGAAAATACCCGTCGACCGGCTTTGGGACATCGTCAACCAGTTCCCCATACCAGCCGCTGTAAAAGGCCCTGACCGATTCCTGCACCAGCACGTTCGGCAAGGCGAGTGACATATGGACAGAGGCGGCCTGGACCACAGGCCCTTGGCAATCATGGGGCGCGATGGGCCGCTGATAGGCCTCTGCCACGGCGGCGATTTTTCGGGTCTCGGTGATGCCGCCGCACCAGGCGACGTCAGGCATCATGATATGGGCGCAGCCCCTTTCCAAAAGGGATCGGAAGTCCCGTACGGTCCCCAGCGTCTCGCTGGCACAGATCGGGATATCGGTGTGCTGGCTGAGTTGTTGCAGGTCCTGAAAACCGTCCATTCGGATCGGGTCTTCAATCCAGAACGGGTCATAATCTTCGAGCGCTTTTACCAGTTTCAGGATGGCCGGAAAGCGCCAGAGGGAATGTAGCTCCACATGAATATCGATCTTGTCGCCGACCGCCTTTCGTATTTTCTCGAAAGGCACGAGCGCGGCCTTCAAATCCTCATTGGATATATAGTGACCATTGGTTTTTTCAGCCGCGTGATCAAAAGGCCAGATTTTCATGCCCGTAATGCCCTCTTCAAGCAGGCTATGGGCCAGCTCGTCAGCCGAATTCAGAAACGCGTCGAGATCTTCGTAGGGTCCTTCGCTTGTGTCCAGTCCCCAATCGTCCGTGCCCCAGGTCGGGCGGGAGCGGACGTAACGGTACCCGGCGCAGGTGTTATAGGTGCGCACTTTCGGACGGCTTAACCCGCCCAGCAATTGATAGACCGGTTGGCCGGTTACCTTACCGAACAGATCCCAGAGACCGATATCGATTGCGGCGCGCCCTCGTGTCTCCGCCCCCGTGCCGGAAAACCCAACATAGGGAACCAGGTCCCGGTTAATGGCCTCAATCTCCAGCCCGTTGCGTCCCAGGATCTTTGGCGCGGCCGTTTCGTGAATGAAGGATTCTACAGCGCGCGCGCCAAAAAATGTTTCGCCCAGGCCAATCGCCCCGTGATCGGTATGGATGCGGACCCAAAGCACGTTGGAAAACTCGTCCAGACGCAGGGTTTCCAGCGCCGTGATTTTGGCTGTTTCGATCATTTCAATCCCTGTCGGCCCGATCCATTTGGCGGATACACGCCTCGTTTATTCTTCAATCCCGGTTCGAGATTCTTTTCCCGATGGTAGCTTGGCTTTTGTTGGCACTGCAATTATAATCTATGCAACAGTAAGCAATGCAACAATCATAAGGTTTTGTTAACCCGCCATGGACAGAAGCGACCTCAAAAGCAATTTCGGCTTCCTGATGCACGATATTGCCCGCCTCATGAAGGCAGAGTTTGACCGTCGCGGGCGGGAACTTGGCCTGACGCGGTCGCAATGGTGGGTGCTGAACTTTGTCTATGCAAAGGAAGGCGCGACGCAGACCGAACTGGCCGATATCTGCGAGGTCGAACGGGCGACCATGGGCCGCCTACTGGACAAGCTGGAAGAAAAGGGATGGGTCCGTCGCACCGATGATCCTGATGATCGCCGTATCCGGCGTGTCTGGCTAACCGGTGAGGTCCAGGACATGATGGCCGGGTTGCGCAAGGTCGCGGCAGAGGTGCGCGCCGATGCCATGCAGGGGATCTCAAAGGAAGATCAGGAGAAATTCGTTGAGATCCTGTGTCGGATCAAAGGCAATCTGACGGGTGAACAGATTGACCTTCAGCCGGATGTTTTGGCAGGCAAACCAGCCATTGAAGAGCCGGTGGAAGAGAATAAGGCCCTTTCGGCAGGAGGGGCGCTCCGATGACCAATCTCTCAAAAGTGGATGAGGCCGGACCAAACCCGGAAAAGGTGGATCCTGCCAATGAGACCGGCCCGGTTGTTCTGAAACAGCAACCGGTCGAAGTCCCGAGTGATGAACCGCCTGCAGCACCGGCCGTAGATCCTGAAGACAAGCCTGAAGATCCCCCGACTGAAACTGACGCAGAAGAGGCGGTTAAAGAAGAGAAAACGCCCGGATTTCTGCGTCACCTGGTTGGCCGTCTGACGCGGTTCACCCTGTTGATTGTGGTGCCCCTTCTGATCCTGCTGGGGGTCGGGTATTGGATGGTTACGTCAGGCCAGTTTGTGTCGACGGAAAACGCCTATGTGAAATCTAGTATTATCGCGATTTCCCCCTCCCTGGACGGTCGGGTGACTGAGGTTTTCGTCTCTGACAATCAGCGGGTGGAGGCGGGCGATGTCCTGTTCCGACTGAATTCCCGGCCTTATGAGATTGCGTTTGATCAGAGCCTTGCCCGGATGGCGGCCGTCTCACAGGAGATTGAGCAGCGCCGGGCCGAGTATTTTCAGGTGCGCGCCGAGATGGATGAAACCTCAGAGCGGGTCAGTTTCTTTACCCGCGAATTTGAGCGCCAACAGGAATTGTCCGCCCGCGGTGTGGCGACAAAAACAAAACTGGAAGAGGCAGAGTTCAATCTTGCCGCCGCCCGGCGGGCGTTCCGGACCGCTTCGCAAAAAAGCCAGGCTGTTCTCGCCTCTCTCGGTGGTTCTGCAAATGCCGAAATTGAAGATCACCCGCTTTATCAGGAGGCCCTGGCGGAACGGGAACGGGCCTTGCTCAATCTTGGTTTCACAGAAATCCGCGCGCCGGCAAGTGGCATTGTCAGTCAAATGCGGTTGCAGCCGGGCGAGTGGATTGAAAGCGGCGACCCGATTTTCGGTTTGATTGAGGTCGATAATCTTTGGATCGAGGCCAATTTGAAAGAAACCCAGCTGACCCATGTGGTTGAGGGGCAGGCGGTTTCCATCTCGGTGGATGCCTACCCAAATGTCACCTGGCCAGGCCGGATTGGCAGTATCAGTCCGGCGACAGGCGCGGAATTTTCCGTCCTCCCCCCGCAAAACGCGTCGGGCAATTGGGTGAAAGTCGTCCAGAGGCTGCCTTTGCGGATAGAGGTGAAAGGACGTGAAGACAGGCCGCAACTGCGGGCCGGGATGACGGCCACCATTGAGATTGATACCGAAAGGGACCGTTCCCTGCCGGTGGTGTGGGGTGAATTCTCAGCCTGGGTTGAAAAAACCCGCGCCCGGATCGAACCGCAAATTCAGGGCGTCTTTGATCTGATGTAGCCCGCCAGCAAGGCCCCTATGGAGACAAAGCGTCGATAACGGGTGGCAGATCTTCAGGCGCGTCGACGGTGAGGGGCACGGTGTCGATCAAAACGGCATCGATCCGCATACCCGCCTCAAGGGCGCGCATCTGTTCCAGTTTTTCCCGTGTTTCCAGGACACTGGGTTGCATGGTGACATAGCGGGCCAGACTGTCGCGCTGAAATGTGTAGATCCCGAAATGGTAATAGAGGTCGCCGGGTCCGGAAGGTGCCGTCGCCCGTGTGAAGGCGAGGGCACGGGCCTGCCTTTCTCCTTCTGGAAAGCCGATCAGGGTTTTGACCACATTGGGGTTCACCGCGTCTTCCTCATCGGTGATCACCGCCACCGAGGTACAGATGTCAATCGACCGGTCACTGAGCGGCTCAGTAATCTGGCGCAGGATGGCCGGATCCATTGCGGGCAGATCACCTTGCATATTGACAATGACGTCATGCTTGCCATCCGGATCAACCAGAGAGACCGCCGCCCAGACCCTGTCCGAACCGGAGGGAAGGTCCGGATCGGTCATAACGGCCTTTCCGCCCGCGGCCTCAACCGCGTCGGCGATCTCTCGGTCACCAGCTGCAACGACAACCGGGCCGAGATCAGCCTCAACCGCGCGATCGACGCAATGTTCAATCATGGTTTTACCGCAAATGTCGACCAGCGGTTTGTTCGGAAAGCGGGTTGCGGCAAGGCGGGCCGGAATGACAATCAAAGGGTTCATGACGGGTCCAAAGCGGTATCTTGATCGGTATTGTCGCATAGAAATGCGTCGATGAGAGGATGGGATGTTTGCCCCCAATTCTGCAAGTGGGAATTGGGGTCTCGCTGTGGCGAAATACAGCATGCTGCTTTGGTTGATTCCGGTGAAGTGACAGGATATACACGCGTCAGGGCGGAAGGGTTAAAGGACTGCATCCACGCAGGTTTTCAGCATACCGTCTCTCAGAACCCGTTTTGTACCACGATTTGCGCGTAATCATTTGCGCAAAGAATGTGAAAACGGGTACGATCTCTTGAGTTTTTCTGCTTCGATGAAGAGCGGAATGGTAAGCCAGTACAGGATGGGTGCGATGAAAGACGATGCTCTTTTTATGAACAAAATTGCGGCTGCTGTTATCACGGCAGGGCTGATCGCGATGACGGCAGGTTTTCTTGCCAGTTTCATCTATAACCCGGTCACGACGCTGGAACAGAATTCTTACATCATTGAAGTGCCCGAATCCGGTACGGCGGTTGCCGCCGTTGTGGAAGAGCCGACGGGACCAGAATCGATTTCGGCAATGCTGGCCTCGGCTGATGTCGCCGCTGGCGAAAAGCTGAGCTCCCGCCGCTGTGCCTCCTGCCACTCTTTTGACGATGGTGGTCCTAATAAGACTGGTCCCGGCCTCTGGAACATTGTGAATGCTGATAAGGGCGGTCACGATGGCTACAAATATTCCGACGCGCTTGCCGCAATGGAAGGGGACTGGAGCTATGAGAACCTGAACGGTTTCCTCTACAACCCGAAGCAATATGTCGCCGGCACGAAAATGGCGTTTAAAGGCCTCCGCAAGGACGAAGACCGGGCGAACCTGATTGCCTATCTGCGGACGTTGAGCCCGTCTCCCGCACCTCTGCCCTGATCCGGGTCGCGAGGCATACACAGAATTCGGGCGGCCTTGCCGCCCTTTTTCTTGAGTTCACACAGCGTTTCAAAAGGCAGGATGTAAATGTCTGATCTCCATCTCGAAAAAGACCTGCAGGATTTCGCGAATATGCTGGCGGACGCCGCTGGCACCGTCATTCGGGAACATTTTCGCACACCCTTCGATATCATCTCAAAAGCAGATGAAAGTCCGGTCACGGTTGCGGATCGGGGTGCAGAAGCGGCGATGCGGGCCCTGATTGAGGAACATTATCCAGGTCACGGGATTTATGGTGAGGAATATGGCATCCGTAACCCCGACGCCCGGCATGTCTGGGTACTCGATCCGATTGACGGTACGCGCGCCTTTGTTACGGGGTTGCCGATCTTTGGAACCTTGATCGCTCTGGCGGATGAGGGGAACCCGGTTTTAGGCGTGCTGGATCAGCCGATCATGAAAGAACGTTGGCTGGGGGCCGTCGGGCAGGGGGCCTTCCTTAATGGGACCCCGGTCAAAACCCGTCCCTGTTCCGCGCTTGATCAGGCAGCCCTTTACATGACGTCCCCCGATCAGCTGACCACCCCCGCACAAACAGCGGCGTTTCAGGGCCTGTATGAGTCCGTGCGGGAGCGTCGGTATGGCGGGGATTGCTATTCGACGGGGCTGCTGGCTTCTGGTTTGATCGACCTGCATGTCGAGATTGGATTGCAGCCCTACGACTATATGGCGCTGGCCCCGATCATTGAGGCAGCAGGTGGTGTTGCGACCACATGGGATGGCAAACCGCTTCACATGACATCAGGAACCAGCTTCCTCGGGGCTTCCTCCCGAGAGGTTAATGAAGCGGCCAGGGATTTGCTGGCCCCCGGTCTTTCCGGATAATGCGTTCAGGGTTTCAGTTTCAGGAGCTCTGCCAGCACTGCTTCAAGGTCGACGGGTGCGTCTTCGGCATCGTCCAGGTCATAGCGTGTCGCGTCCCCCGTCGCACTGCCATTCATTCGAGATGCATCCCGGCGGACATGTCCGAGGAACTGATCATCTGAAACGGCATGTATCTGTAAAAGAAATTCCTCGCTGGGCGCTTGTCGCAGGGCAATCGATTTGGCCATCTCTTTGTCGCTTGCCTGAACTTCAACGAATTTGGACCGCGCCGCCCCCGACTCGTCGGGATAGGTAAAATGTGCGATCCAGGTCTCAAAAAAGTCCATTTCTGTCCTATATCCTCGGCAGAGCGTGGTGGAGTGACCATAGGACGCTTTGCGGGATCGGGTCAAAAATGGATGAATGATCGAATAAAGGTGATTTTGTGATCGGACTTGATTGTCTGATATGTCCGCCCTCATCTATCTTTGAGGCAACTGTTTACTGAGGATACGGAAAAGAATGATGCAGCGTGTTTCTGGTATGTCGAGCTTTAAGTCCCTGGCGATCGCGGCTTGTACGGCCTTTTCAGTTGCCATACCGCTTTCCTCTTATGCGGCGGGGACCAATGGACTATCCCATGGATTTGCCCTGAACCACGAACTGAAATATCCGGCCGATTTTCAGCATCTGGACTATGTCAATCCGGACGCTCCCAAAGGGGGCACCATCGTACTGGAAGGGTCGGGCACATTTGACAGCCTCAACCCGTTTATCACCAAGGGCAATCCTGCCTCTGGTCTCGGCTATCTCTATGACAGTCTGATGTCCCAGGTGAGCGACGAGGACAGTGCGATCTATGGTGTGATTGCCGAAACAATCGAGGTGCCTGAGGACGGGTCCTGGATCGAATTCAAATTGCGGGAAGAGGCGCGGTTCCATGACGGTGTGCAGGTGACTTCTGCGGATGTGGCCTGGACTTTCAACACGCTTCGCGAAAAGGGCAGCCCTTTCTACCGGTTTTACTATGCCGCTGTGAAAGAGGTTTTGACGCCTGATGACCGCACAGTGCGCTTTGTCCTGCACGAGGCAGGCAACAAGGAAATGCCCCTTATCCTGGGGGAACTGACGGTTCTGCCCAAACACTATTGGGAAGAACGGGATTTTGAGAAGACCACACTGGAACCGCCCATTGGCAGTGGCCCCTACAAGATCTCGAAGGTGGATCCTGGTAAATCCCTGACGCTGGAGCGGGACCCCAATTACTGGGCGCTTAATTTGCCGGTCATCCGGGGTACGAACAATTTCGGCACCATCCGCTATGACTATTACCGCGACAGAACGATCTCCCGCGAGGCGTTCAAGGCGGGCGCCCTGGACCTCTGGGCAGAAAACAGCGCGAAATCCTGGGCAACAGAATATGACATCCCAGCCGTTCGCGACGGTCGCATCCTGAAGCGCGAATTTACCCATGAGCGGGTCGCCCCGATGCAGGGTTTTGCCTTTAACCTGCGCAAGCCGATTTTTCAGGATGTCCGGGTCCGCGAGGCGCTGGTCTATGCCTGGGACTATGAATGGGTGAACAAGAATATCGCATTCGACGCCTATACAAGAACAGACAGTTATTTCGACAATCACGAACTTTCGTCGGTCGGCCTACCCTCAGAAGCGGAACTGGCATTGCTGGAACCGTTAAAAGGCCAGATCCCGGATCGGGTTTTCACCGAACAATTTGTTCCGCCTCAGACCGATGGATCCGGGAATAACCGCGACAACCTCCGCCAGTCCGCAATCCTGCTGCGGGAGGCAGGCTGGAAAGTCGTTGATGGTGTTCAGACAAACCCGGAAACCGGCGACAAGCTCTCGTTTGAGGTTCTGCTGCGGTCCAATGCGCTGGAACCCCACACACAGGCCCTTGTCCGTGCGGCAAAGCGCCTGGGGATCGAAATCCGCATCAAGGTTGTGGATGACGCCCAGTATCGTCGCCAGCTGGACACGTTTGATTTTGACATGACCATTGTTGTTTTCGGTCAGTCAGTTTCCCCCGGCAACGAACAACGTGATTATTGGGGTTCGGCCTCTGCTGATAATGAGGGCGGGCGTAACCTGATGGGGATCAGAGATCCGGCGATCGACAGCCTGATTGAAACCCTGATCGAAGCGCCGGATCGGGACGCATTGGTCACACGGGTACGGGCGCTCGACCGGGTGCTGCTGTGGAACCATTTCCTGATCCCGATGTATCACGGCAAGACAGATCGTCTGGCCTATTGGGACCGGTTTGGCATTCCCGATGTGATCCCCAAACAAGGGGTTGCAACCGGTGCCTGGTGGATTGATCCTGCGAAGGATGGCACGCTCAAAAAATCAAACTGAAGCATCCCTTCTAACGAGATGATGCAGGACCAAGATCAGATGAATCCAGGATCGGGGATGCACGCGTGCTAGCCTATATCATTCGGCGTCTTCTGCTGATCGTGCCGACCTTGATCGGCGTGATGCTGCTCAGCTTCATCATCATCCAGGCCGCCCCCGGCGGTCCGATTGATCGCGTGCTTGCCCAGTTGGAAGGGACGGCCGGTGGCGCGCTTTCCCGCGTCACCGCCAATCAGGGAGACTTTGCTGCTGGCGCTGACAATGCACCCGGTCTGGATTCCGGGGAAACCCAGTCGCGGGGCGCCCGCGGCCTCGACCCGGAGTTTATTCGCGAGCTCGAGGTGCAGTTCGGGTTCGACAAGCCGGTTCATGAACGCTTCCTGCTGATGATGGGAAATTACCTGACCTTCGATTTCGGCGAGAGTTATTTTCAGGACCGTGCGGTCGTTGATCTTGTGATCGACAAGATGCCGGTATCGATTTCGCTTGGCCTCTGGACGACGCTGATCACCTATATGGTCTGTATCCCGCTGGGGATCGCAAAGGCGGTACGGGACGGATCAAAGTTTGATGTCTGGACCAGCAGCGCGATTATTGTCGGCTATGCGATCCCGTCTTTCCTGTTCGCGGTCCTGCTGATCATTGTGTTTGCAGGCGGGCGCTATTTCGATCTGTTTCCGTTGAGGGGGCTTGTTTCTGAGAATTGGGACGATCTCAGTTTCTTTGGAAAGATTGCGGATTACCTCTGGCACATGGCTTTGCCGGTTCTGGCCATGGTGATCGGGGCCTTTGCCGGGTTAACCATGCTGACCAAGAACAGTTTTCTTGAAGAGATCGGCAAGCAATATGTGATCACCGCACGGGCCAAGGGGTTGGAAAAGAACGCGGTCCTTTATGGCCATGTGTTCCGCAATGCGATGCTGATTGTCATCGCCGGGTTTCCGGGGACCTTCATCGGGATCCTGTTCACCGGTTCCCTGCTGATTGAGGTGATTTTCTCCCTCGATGGTCTGGGATTGCTGGGGTTCAAAGCGGCGATCGACAGGGATTATCCGGTCATGTTCGCCTCACTCTATTTCTTTACCCTCATCGGATTGCTGCTGAACCTTGTCAGCGACATCACTTACACCCTGGTTGATCCAAGGATCGATTTCGAACGGCGGGAAGGGTGACGATGACCGCCGCGGACCTGCCCATCGAAGACCGTTTTTGGGGGATGAAGATCACGCCGGTGACGCGGCGCAGGCTGGACGCTTTTCGGCGCAACAGGCGGGGGTGGTGGTCCTTCTGGATTTTCCTGACCCTGTTTGGTGTGTCGCTGTTCGCGGAATTCATCGCCAATGACAAACCGATCCTGGTGCAGTTTGACGGCAGCTATTATGTGCCGGTGTTTGAGGCGGTGCCGGAAACCACCTTTGGAGGGTTTTTTGAAGCAGAGACTGACTACACGGACCCGTTCGTTCAGGAATTGATCGAGGAAAAAGGGTGGATGGTCTGGCCCCTTATCCCCTACAGCTACAACACGCAGGTTCTGGAATTGCCGAGCCCGGCCCCGTCGCCACCCGATCTCTCACATTGGCTGGGCACTGATGACAAGGCCCGCGATGTCGTCGCCCGAATGATCTATGGTTTCCGGATTTCCGTCCTGTTCGGATTGGCGCTGGTGGTGTTAACCGGGGTGATCGGGGTGACGATTGGTCTGGCGCAGGGGTTCTTTGGCGGTGCCTTCGACCTGATCGGCCAGAGGTTCATTGAAATCTGGGTCAGTCTGCCAACGCTGTATCTGTTGATTATTCTGGCATCCCTTGTGACGCCGAATTTCTGGTGGTTGCTGGGGATAATGGTGCTGTTTGGCTGGACCGGGTTTGTTGGTCCTGTCCGGGCGGAAACCCTGCGTGCCAGGAATCTGGATTTTGTGCGGGCGTCCCGTGCCCTTGGTGTCAGCAATGCGGTCATCATGCGGCGACATATCCTGCCCAATGCGATGGTCGCGACGCTGACCTTTATGCCCTTTGTCCTGTCGGGTGCAGTGACCTCTCTGGCATCACTGGATTTCCTGGGGTTTGGTCTGCCACCCGGGTCGCCCTCCTTGGGTGAACTGATCAAACAGGGTAAAGAAAACCTGCAGGCCCCCTGGCTTGGCTTGACGGCCTTCTTCACCGTCGGTGTCATGCTGACCCTGCTTGTCTTTATTGGTGAGGCGGTGCGCGACGCGTTCGATCCCCGAAAGGTTCAGGTTTAAGAATGTGCCGTGAAACGAGAAAGAGTGGATTGATACGATGAGTGAGACGCTTTTAGAGGTTGAAGACCTGTCCGTTTCGTTCCGCATGCAGGGCGGTGCGGTAGAGGCTGTACGGAATGTCTCTTTCTCGATCAAGCGGGGGGAAACCCTGGCGCTGGTCGGTGAATCCGGGTCTGGCAAGTCGGTCAGCGCGCTCTCCGTTCTGCAATTGCTGCCCTATCCGACCGCCTTTCATCCATCAGGCCGGATCGACTTTCAGGGTCAGTCCCTGCTTGGCGCACCGGAAGCGGAAATGCGCACGGTGCGTGGCAACCGGATCGCGATGATCTTTCAAGAGCCGATGACCTCCCTCAATCCTCTCCATACGGTTGAAAAGCAGGTTCGCGAAACACTGGTCGTTCATAAGGGGATGAATGCGCAAACCGCCAGACCCCGGGTGATCGAGCTGCTCAATCTGGTCGGCATCCCCGATCCGGAAAAGCGCCTTGGGTCCTATCCGCATGAGCTGTCGGGTGGTCAGCGTCAGCGTGTCATGATTGCCATGGCCCTTGCGAATGAGCCGGACCTTTTGATTGCGGATGAGCCGACAACCGCCCTTGATGTGACGATCCAGGCGCAAATCCTGCAGTTGCTGAAGGATCTGCAGGTGCGTTTCGGGATGGGGATGCTGTTCATCACCCATGATCTGGGCATTGTCCGGCGCGTCGCGGATCATGTCAGCGTCATGAATGCCGGTGAAATTGTCGAACATGGTGAAACCCGGACGGTCTTTGACAATCCGCAGCATGCCTACACAAAACGGTTGCTGGCCGCCCAGCCGGAAGGCAGCAAGGAACCGCCAGAGGCGGATGCCCCCATCATCATGCAGGGCGATCAGGTGAAGGTCTGGTTCCCGATCAAGGCAGGCCTGTTCCGTAAAACGGTGGACCATATCAAGGCTGTGGACGGGATCGACATCACCGTCCGGCGTGGTCAAACGGTGGGTGTTGTGGGCGAATCCGGATCCGGCAAGACAACGCTTGGCATGGCCCTGCTGCGTTTGCAGGCGGCGGAAGGGCAGATTCGTTTCGGCGATCAGGACTTAAAGGCGCTGGGCACCACGGAACTGCGCGCGCTGCGTCGCGAGATGCAGGTCGTCTTTCAGGACCCCTATGGCAGCCTCAGCCCCCGCATGTCGGTCGGTGAAATCATTGGTGAAGGGTTGGATGTCCACAAACTGGCCAAGAGCGATGCGGAGCGTGACGAGCTGGTCATGACCGCGCTGAAAGAGGTGGATCTCGACCCGGCGGTGAGGCATCGCTACCCCCATGAATTTTCCGGCGGCCAACGTCAGCGCATTGCTATCGCACGGGCCCTGGTTCTGAAACCCCGTTTCATTGTGCTTGATGAGCCGACATCGGCACTGGATATGTCCGTTCAGGCCCAGATTGTTGATCTTCTGCGCGATATTCAGCGGAAATATCATCTGGCCTATCTCTTTATCAGCCATGACCTGAAAGTGGTGCGTGCCATGTCGGACGTAGTAATCGTGATGCGCGGTGGCCGTGTTGTTGAACAGGGACCGGCGGCCACGATCTTTGACCAACCCAAAGATCCTTATACCAAGGCCCTTATGGCCGCGGCCTTTGATATGGCCGTTGTTGAAGGGGACGCCGTCGCGTCGTGACCGACTTTTGATCTTAAGAACACCCTTTTTAGTCGGGATTCTCTATTTCTTTACTATAACGCGAATTTTGTGTTGCTTAGCGTGTTTATTTTTTAAACAAACACGTTTAGATGTTGGGTATCAATTTAATCATTTCTAGGGTTTACATGCAAAACAGCTATGACCTCTCTAGCGGCTTTTATGGCGTTTCTGAAGTCGCGCGTTTGATTGGTCAGTCTCACCAGGCAGTTAGAGGTTGGGTAAATGGTTATTCAAATAGTTCAAGTGGACCAATGCTTGATAGGGACTTTCCAGATACAAACTCGATCAGTTTCTTAGATCTGATTGAACTGAGATTTATCTCCTATTTTCGCAAGTATGGTGTTGGGATGAGCACGATTCGTGTTGCCGCGCAAAATGCACGTAGCGAGTGGAGAGTCTCTCACCCTTTAGCGTTGTCAAAAGTTCGATATTTTACAGACAGAAAAAGCATCTTTGCTCAAGCTGCTGATCAGGTTCATGATCAGATCACTTGGAACCTTGTTTCTCACCAGCAGGAATTATGGGAAACAATAGAACAGTCAGTTGAAAATGGGATAATTTTTGATCAAGCAACTTCACTGGCAAGTGCTTGGGTTCCGTTACCTGAGAGATTTCCTGATGTCGTTTTGAACCCGAACATAGCGTTCGGAAAACCTGTTGTAGACGGAACAGGGATACCTACGTCTGTTTTGTTCCATCGCTGGCAAGTGGAAAGAAGTATTGAACGGGTCGCTTACTGGTTCGAAGTTGATGCTCAAAAAGTGAAAGTTGCTGTGGATTTTGAGAATAGTGAGATTTTACTCCATTGAAAGTACGATGTGATGAACACGTCTCACCTAGAATAGTTCGAGTTATTCGAGACTTTGCATTAAGTCCCGAATGGGAACTTACCTCTGTACTTGAAGTACACCAAGGTGGGGCATCCGATGTGCGATGGATATCGGACTTTGCCCGTGATGGTGGCCAATCGATCGTAACTGGGGACAGAGATTTCTTGAAGTTGGAGGCGCAAGTTAATGCAGTGTTTGATTGCGGGTTGAAGGTTATTCACCTTCCTTCAAAGTGGTGTACCGCGACAGGACCACTGCAGGCTGCACATTTGTTATAATGGTGGAGCAGAATTGAGAACAAGATTACTCATATGAAAACGCGTCAGTGCTTTCGACCAGACTACAACATAAATCTTGATGGTGATCTAAAGTTGGTGAAGATTGATTTTGCTAAAGCGCAGAGAAAACGGCGCAAAAGTAAAAGACTAAATGACTGATTTGGCTTTGGATAATTAGTTTTATTTCCAGTTAATTATGCTTCACCAAATCAAGCAATTAAATGTCGTTTTCGGCGGCGGCCTGGATGATCAGTTCTGAAAATTCGCTGAGGAAGACGGACCCTTTGACCGTGCGCTGTACCAGAATGGAACGGCGGTCCTGATCATCGGGTTTCCTGCGGATCAAACCCAGTTCCGAGAGACGATCAAGTGCCCGCGTGATCGCCGGCTTGGATACGTTGAGCGCTTCGGCGAGGCCCCTGACCGTATGCGGTGACGCCTCCAGATAAATGCTGGTCAGGACCGCCATCTGGCGTGCGGAAAGGTCCGGCGTTTCGCGGCGCACGCTTTCCACGATAGCGCGTCGCCAGATATCCAGTGCTTGTGACGATGTCAGGGTCATGACCGGCAAAATGCCTGATTATTTATTTCGATTTCGAACCAAAATAAGGGTGAGTCGCGCAGCTTGCAAGAAAGTTTGTTTCGATATCGGTATAAATATGGGCGAGTCAATACAGGACGCGGGTCAGATACAGCCCATCGGCAGGGGCAGTCGGACCGGCGGCCGACCGTTTGCGTGCCGCCAATGCGTTACGCAAATCCTGCTTGGTCCAACGGCCCCGGCCAACAAACTCCAGCGATCCCACCATGATCCGCACCTGATTGTGGAGAAAGGACCGGGCAGCAACATCAATGTGAATTTCCTGTCCCGCCTGTCGGACATCCAGCTTGTCCAGGGTCTTCACCGAGCTGTCGGCCTGGCATTCGGTTGACCGGAAGCTGTTGAAGTCATGGTGACCGATCAGGATTTGTGCGGCGTCATGCATCACCTCGGCATCAAGGGGCCGGGGGTCATACCAGACCTGGCCCGCTTCTATGGTCGCTGGTGCGCGTCTGTTCAGAATGCGGTAGAGATAAGTGCGGCCGGTTGCGCTGAATCTCGCGTGAAAATCTTCGCCAACCGGTTCCGCCTCAAGCACCGCGATTGGTTCCGGCTTCAGATAGTGGTTCAGCGCGTCCCGCACCTGATCGGCCCGCAAAGGGCGGGTCAGATCAAGGTGGGCCACCTGACCGGTCGCATGGACGCCAGAATCTGTTCGCCCGGCCCCCTGAACAATAACGTCCTGGCCATCCAGGGCAAGAGCTGCCTGTTCCAGACGTTCTTGCACGGACATGCCGTTCTTTTGACGTTGCCAGCCCACATAGGGTCGCCCGTCATATTCCAGGGTGATCTTCCAGCGTTGCATGGGCGCTCTATGCCGTCAGGATACCCCGATGGTCAAGATCCGATGGGGAAAGCGTCGTTATTCAGTGCCAATCAGATCCGAATCAAACGGGACCGTTTGATACACATCGTTGATCCAGTTGCTGATCATCAGATGGGCGTGCGATCGCCAGCGATTGACGGGTGGTTTACTCGGATCGTCACCCGGGAAATAGTTTTCAGGCAGCTGTATCTTCTGCCCTTCACCGACATCGCGGTTGTACTCATCGGCCAGGGTCATCGCGTCATATTCGAGATGATTGAAGATATAGATCTGGCGAAATTTGTCGTCTCGCAGCAGGCATAATCCAGCCTCATCCGACGTTGCCAGGATATGCAGATCGGGGTCCTTTGGCAGGTCTTCAAGCCGTGTTTCCGTATGCCTGGACACAGGCACGACGAAGCTGTCATTGAAACCGCGGAGCAGCGTTGTCCCCGGTTCCACCACCATATGCTCAAAAACCCCGAACTTCTTTTCGGGCAATTCGTGCTTGGGGACATCGCGGAAATGTTTCAAGGCAGCCTGGGCGCCCCAGCAGATATTGAATGTGCTGTGCACATTGGTCTGGGTCCAGTCGAGGATCTCCTGCATCTCCTCCCAATAGGCTACATCTTCGAATTCCAGTGTTTCGATCGGCGCACCCGTGATGATCAGACCGTCAAACTTCTGGTCCTTGATGTCGCGATGGGTTCGATAGAAATCCAGCATATGCTGGCGCGGCGCGTGGGTCGGCACATAAGAGGCGGTTGTCAGCAAGGTCACCTCGACCTGCAACGGCGTTGCGCCAATCAGCCGGGTCAGTTGGGTTTCCGTTTTTTCCTTGCGCGGCATCAGGTTGAGGATGGCAATCCGCATCGGGCGGATATCCTGCAGGGTTGCGTCACGCTCGCCCATAACGACCACGCCTTCGGTTTCCAGAAAGCGGCGCGCTGGTAATTCGTCGGGTATCTTGATCGGCATCTTTTCCGCCCGTGTTGTATTATTCTGCGTTGATTATGTGGGTAAAACACAGGCCGGGCACAAGCATCAACCCAAAACCATCCGTGCACAGAACTGTGAGCGGCTTTCAAAAGGCCGCAAAGGCGTTGTCAAAATGTCACGGCCGTCGAGATGCTGACCCTGAAAGCGCAAAGTCGGATTGCCTAAATCGGCTCCACGGAGTAGACCAACATCCCTCAGATTGATGAGTATGCCGAACAAGAAAAATCAGAATTGCACTGAAATAGAATACGGACCCCTGACCGATGACACAGCGTTCCCTGGATGATTTGCGCCGGGAAATTGACCAGATTGATGATGAAATTCACGGCTTGATCATGCGTCGGGCCGAGGTTGTTGCCCATGTTGCCGGTGCAAAAAAAGGGGCCAAACTGCCCATACGCCCGTCCCGTGAAGCCTCCATGCTGCGACGGTTAAAGGCCAACCATGCCGGTGCTTTTCCAATCTC
The DNA here is from genome assembly GCA_963691885.1 of Alphaproteobacteria bacterium. GTDB lineage: Bacteria > Pseudomonadota > Alphaproteobacteria > UBA8366 > Aestuariispiraceae. The sequence goes on along the minus strand of OY829843.1, from coordinate 1,466,838 downwards.
TGCGCTGGCGCGTATGTGGCATGAAATGATGGCCGCCTTCACCATGATCCAGTCGACATATAAAATCGCTGTTTTTGCGGGTGAGGGTTATCACACGCTGTGGGATCTCGCGCGAGACCAGTTCGGCAGTCAGGTTCCCATGACGGCGCATGACAATCGTCAGGAAGTCATGCAATTGCTTAACAGGGATGAGGTTGATGTCGCTGTTCTGCCGCCCCCGGAAGAGAGCGAGCAGGACCCCTGGTGGACGGCACTTGCCTCGCCCGGTGCACCGGTGATCGTGCAGAGCCTTCCGTTTGCCGGTGTTGGCAGTGTTCGCGGTCGTCCAGGGACGGCCGTCGCTGTGGCCAGATTGCAGTTGGAAGAGACCGGCGATGACATCAGTTTTATTGTCTTGCGGGCGACTAAGCAGATCAGCCGATCCTCACTTGTTACCAGCCTGAAGACGCAGGGTCTGGAAGCGGCCCTGTTGTCCACAGTCGAGCAACATGGTGAATGGCTGTCGCTCGCGCGGGTTGACTGGTTTGTTGCTCCCGACGATGCCAGACTGGAGGCTGTCACCGATCAATCCATTGTCGCAGCGACCGTGATCGGCGCCTATGCCAGACCGATTGTTTAGGCAGGGTGATCATGTTTACGCTTCAAACCGTATGATAACTCAGCACAAGATTTGGTCTTAGGGGGTTAGATCCATGTCCCGTCCGACACCGCGTCCAGGCGTTATGGAAGCGCCACTCTATATCCCTGGTGAGCACAAGCTTGATGGTATTGCGGAACCGGCGGTTCTGTCTGCCAACGAGAATCCGCTGGGTCCCAGTGAAAAGGCGATCGAGGCGTTTGCCGAGGCAGGAAAGAGCCTGCATCGCTATCCCGATGGCGGAGCCAATCAATTGCGCCGGGCAATTGGACAGGCGGAAGGTCTGGACCCTGACCGGATCATTTGCGGTGCCGGTTCGGATGAACTGATCACATTGTTGACCCGTGCCTATGCTGGTCCGGGCGACGAGGTGCTTTTTTCGCGGCACGGGTTCGCGATGTACCGGATTACGGCGATCACCGTTGGGGCGACACCCGTTGCGGCAGATGAAAGCAATCTGACCAGCGATGTCGATGCTCTGCTGGCGCTTGTCAGCCCGAATACAAAGCTTGTTTTTCTGGCCAATCCCAACAACCCGACAGGGTCCTATATTTCGGAGATGGAGGTGAGGCGGCTGATTGAAGGTCTGCCATCCCATGTCATTCTGGTGCTGGATGCGGCCTATGCGGAATATGTCTCGCGCAACGATTACAGCAATGGTGCGGCCCTTGTTGACGAATACGACAATGTCGTGATGCTGCGCACGTTTTCAAAGGCTCATGGCCTTGCCGCCCTTCGTTTGGGGTGGGGCTATGCGAAGCCCGAAATTCTGGGTGCGATGAACCGCCTGCGCAGCCCGTTCAATGCCTCGGCACCTGCATTGGCGGCTGGCTCTGCTGCAATTGCGGACAGGGCCTATCTGGAACGCAGCCGCCTTCACAATGATGAATGGCTTGTCTGGGTAACGGAGAAGGTGAAGGCGCTGGGCCTGGAAGTGCCGCCCTCCGTTGGGAACTTCATCCTGGTCGGTTTCGACTCGGCTGAGACGTGTCAGTCGGCATATAGCTATCTTGAAGCGGCCGGGGTCATTGGCCGGAATGTGGCGGGCTACGGTTTGCCGACCTATCTGCGTCTGACCATCGGGACGGAACGGGAATGCCATCAGGCGGTCGACGCACTGACACATTTCGTCAATAAGGGCTGAGCCCTCGAAGAAGCATTAATTCCAGTTCACTGTTGGCGGTGGTTCCGGCAAGGGGATCGCCTCTACCGGCGCTGGCGGGGGTGCTGTCCCGCCCGGTGGTGGAACCGCACCCACCGGCGGCTCAACACCGTCAAGCGGGGGCAGAAGGGGGCGCAGTGTCGCGACCTTGAACGGTCCCAGGTAAAACTCCCCGTCCTGGGCGCTGACGGGCAGCGGAATTTCGGGTTTGCCATTATCGCCGCGACTGGCAAACAGCTGCAGGCCAAATCCGGTAATTTGGGCGAGTCCCTGATCAACAAGGCCCTGGTCCGCCAGCACGCGCATTGTCTCGCTCAGACCACCGATCTTTGTATCAAAGGCCGCGATCGGTCGCAGATATTCATCAAGTGCTATTGTGCCTTCCGCTTTCAGGGCGAGCGGCCCCCAGTCTGTCTTCAACCAGGGCACCTCCAGAATACCGCCCGCGTCCCGCCATTGGGTGAGGGCATTTCTCAGGTCTATCTGTGGAAGCGGGCCCATGACCCGGAATCGTCCTGAAAAATGATCCAAGCGCTGGCCGAGTGGACCGGCGAACCGTTCGGGAAGTGTGATGTTCTGGCCCAGCACCTCAAGAAGGGCTGTTTCCTGATCATAGCGTGTTGCCGGGCGTTCCGGCTGATCAAGGGTCAGGCGGACCCGGTCGAAGCTGAGCTTGGCGTCAAATCCCTCTGAAACGCCGTTCAGCCCGTCAATGGTCAAAATGACCTGGCGTAAGGTTCCAGATGTATCAAAGCGGGCAACCCCGTCCGCACGCGTTGCCTCAAACGCCAGATCCACTTGGCGGCCCGACACCGGCACTTCGGCTTTCTGGGGACCGGTCAGAGCCAAGGTGTATTCCAGAGGCTGCCATGGTGCTGCCCGAAGGCTGAGACGATCGCCCAACCAACTCCACGCCTTTAATGGGTCAGTGATATTCGGGTCCCGCATCTCAACGCGGACCTCGGTCGGAAATCCTGATTTTGATAGATCGGTGAAGGAGACCTCATAGCCGGCCTGACGCCAATCTTCGACACCGTCCAATACGGTTCCGACCATCCGGTCGGCGGCCCAGAACCAATAGCCTGTATATCCGCCACCCAACAGCAGAAGAGCACAGAGTGAAAGTGTGAAAATGCGCATCTTTTGGGAGTACACGTGTTCTCTTTGCGCGACAATCGGGACAGGGTCATTTTCCCGGTATTGTGATTGTTCACGCGCAACTGCGCGCCTAAATTAGAGCCATCGGAAATGCGAGGGTTCAGGTGAGCTACGACTTTTTCAAAGCAGCGATTGAAGAGCGCCAGCAGAAGGGGATTTTTGTCCTCTCTGCGGAAGAAGGCGAGGCGCGGAAGCAGGACTTCCTCTCTCGCCTGCCTCAGGATGAGGATGTCTGGTTCTTCGGGTATGGCTCGCTGATGTGGGATCCAGGGTTCGACCATCTGGAGGCCCAGGCCGTTGAATTGAGTGGCTGGCATCGCAGCTTCTGCGTCATCTCCCATGGTTATCGCGGGACCGTTGAGAATCCCGGTCTGGTTCTGGGTCTGGATAAGGGCGGTACATGTACCGGTATTGCGTACCGCGTCTGCGGCAAGACGCAATTAATGGGCGCGATAGAATACCTCTGGGTCCGTGAAATGGTATCCGGCATCTATGATGCCAGCCCGGTCTGGGTTCAGTGCAAGGATGACGCAGAGCGCCGCTTGTGTTGCTACACCTTCATCGTGAACCGGGACCACTCCCAGTATCTCGGCCATCTGCCCCGGGAAGAGCGGGCACACATGATCGCGACCGCGTCGGGCATGCGGGGACCGAACAGGGAATATCTGCACAATACCCTGTCCCGGCTCGATGCGCTGGGCTTTGAAGACAAGGACCTGCAGTCCATGGCTGCCCTGGTGGATCTCGTTGATACGGACGCGGTTTCGGAACAATAAAAGGCTCAAAAAGATAACGAGCCCGAAAAGATAAAGGGCGCAGCATGGCCGCGCCCGTCATCAGAAAAATCAGAAAGCTTTATCAGCGTGGTGCGATAACCATCGTCATCTGGCGTCCTTCCATGGACGGCATCTGTTCGACCTTGGCTTTCTCTTCCATATCGGTTTTGACGCGCATCAGAACGTCCATGCCCAGTTCCTGATGGGCCATTTCGCGGCCCCGGAAGCGCAGTGTGACCTTCACTTTGTCGCCTTCATCGATGAATTTGTTCATCGACTTCATTTTGACGTCATAGTCATGCTGTTCGATATTCGGCCGGAACTTGATTTCCTTGACCTCAATCGTTTTCTGCTTTTTGCGGGCTTCGTTTTTACGCTTCTGCGACTCGTATTTAAATTTTCCGAAATCGAGAATTTTGCAGACCGGTGGATCTGCATTGGGTGAGATCTCTACAAGATCCAGACCGACATCCAGAGCACGCTCAATGGCATCTGCCGTCTCAACCACACCGTGGTTCTCCCCCTCATGATCAATCAATCGCACTTCGCGAACATTGATCTCTTCATTGACTCGTGGCCCTTCTTTCGAAGCAGGCGACGAAAAAAATGGACGTCGTATGGCACCCTCCTGAAGGTTATTAACCTTGCTGTTGTTAATACAATAACTGCTATCAAACTATAGCATCGTTCGGCTGAGAATCCAATTTCTCAACCCGCGCGACTGAAGCACCATAACACAGAACGGCGCAACCGAAATCGGTGCGCCGCTGTGAAATTTGCCTTAAAAAATCGGCTCTTGGCGAATTTTCGATCTATGCGGCCTGATTGTGCGCGGTCCCATCGGGCATATCCGCTTCTGCTGCGAGGATCTCCAGAGCTTCACTCAGGGATTTGACCTCCTGGTTTTTTCCACCCAGGCGCCGGATCGCAACCGTCTTTTCATCGGCTTCCCGTTGCCCGACAACCAGCATGACCGGCACTTTCATCAGGCTGTGTTCACGGACCTTGTAGTTGATCTTTTCGTTCCGGATATCGGTCTCAACCCGCAGGCCCGCTTTTTTGGCCGCCGCCGTTACTTCATGGGCGTAGTCATCGGCCGCCGATGTGATTGTGGCTACAACAACCTGTATCGGTGAAAGCCAGAGGGGGAAGCGACCGGCAAACTGTTCGATCAGAATACCGACGAATCGTTCGAACGATCCAAGGATTGCCCGGTGCAACATGACCGGGCGGTGTTTGGCCCCATCTTCACCAACATAATTGGCATCAAGACGTTCCGGCAGGACATAGTCGACCTGCAACGTGCCGCATTGCCAGTCACGCCCAATCGCGTCGCGCAGCACGAATTCCAGTTTCGGACCGTAAAAGGCACCCTCACCCGGGTTCACACTGGTCTGAACGCCTGCCGCTTCGGTTGCGCGTTTCAGCGCTTCTTCGGCCTTGTCCCAAACCTCGTCACTGCCGGCCCGGACTTCAGGACGATCAGAGAATTTGACGACAAATTCATCAAACCCAAGATCGCGATAGATGGAAGACAGTAGCTCGCAGAAATACTTTGTCTCCTGCTCAATCTGATCCTCTGTGCAGAAGATATGGGCGTCATCCTGGGTGAAGGCCCGGACGCGCATCAACCCGTGCAATGCGCCAGACGGCTCATAGCGATGGCAAGACCCGAATTCGGCCATACGCAAGGGCAGGTCGCGATAGGATTTCAGCCCTTGTCTGAACACCTGGACATGGGCCGGGCAGTTCATTGGTTTCAGCGCCAGCATGCGTTTTTCATAGGCATGGGATCCTGAGCCGCTTTCATGGCCTGTGTCGGCTTCATCCACCTCCGCCACGAACATATGATCGCGGAATTTTTCCCAGTGGCCGGATTTTTCCCACAAGGCGCGGTCCACCAGCTGCGGTGTTTTCACCTCAACGTAATGGGCCTCTTCCAGCCGGGCACGCATGTATTGTTCAAGCTGGCGGTAGAGCGTCCAGCCCTTTGGATGCCAGAAGACGGATCCGATGGCCTCTCCCTGCATATGAAACAGGTTCAGCTCACGACCCAGGCGACGGTGATCGCGCTTTTCCGCCTCTTCGATCCGTGTCAGATGGGCCTTCAGTTCCTTTTCCGTGCGCCAGGCCGTGCCATACATCCGCTGCAATTGCGGATTGTTGGCATCACCGCGCCAATAGGCGCCTGCCAGTTTCATCAGCTTGAACGCTTTCGGTAGTTTTCCCGTCGAACTCAGATGTGGACCACGGCACAGGTCCAGCCAATCACCCTGACGATAGATCGTGATCGGTTGATCCTTTGGCAGTTCCTTTACCCATTCCGCCTTGAAGCTCTCTCCCTGGCTTTCGAAATGGGCGATGGCTTTGTCGAGGGGCCATTCCTCGCGGATGATTTTTTCATTGCGATCGACGATATCGGCCATGCGTTTCTCGATCGCCTCAAAATCCTCGGTCGAAAAAGGCTCTTCCCGATAGAAATCGTAGTAAAACCCGTCTTCCGTTGAGGGGCCGAATGTAATCTGGGTTCCTGGAAACAACTCTTGCACGGCTTCGGCCAGGATATGGGCCGCATCATGGCGGATCAGGTCCAGCGCATCATCGTCCTTGGCTGTCACGATCTCGAGGGCGGCATCACTTTCGATCGGACGCTCAAGATCGCGCAACTCGCCATCTACCCGTATGGCAAGGGCGGCTTTCGCCAGCCCCGGACCTATGGAGGCTGCGACATCCGCGCCTGATACCGCACCGTCATACTCCCGCACCGAACCATCGGGGAGTGAAATTGCTACCATTGAACTGTTCCTATTCTCTTTGTCTTTCTGGACAGCCCGAACCGGTCAGATGATCGGTGCCCGGGTCGCGTCGCGCGGGGAGGGCAATGCCATGCTTAGGGCCGGGATGTCAAATCAAGTAAACCTGTTGGATGTGGCACGATGACCTGCGGCTCCTGTGCATCACATATAAGGCTGAAGAACGCGCATTTCCGAGGCCCGGTCAGGTTTCACCGGGCCGAAATGCGCTAGAGAGTTCGATGGTCAATGCCGGACGGTTTGGCACGCGTATCGCGACCAGAGGGGATCCGTATCGGTGTTCTAAAAACCATTCTTTATCACCTGTTTTAGGCAAGATAGGTGTGCCTGCCCGACGGCCGGAAGATACCCGAGCCATCTGCGAAGTCAAGAATTTGACCGAATTGCCAACAGCAGAAAGACGTCGATGTCGCGCCTGCTGACCACATCGCAGGACATTATTTGAAATCCTGCCGCTTCCAGCCATTGTTCCATTTTGTCCTGGGGAAATCCCAACCATTGATGGGCATGATCATCCCGCAGCGCTGTGACGTTGTGGGCGGCGAAATCGACAACGGCCAGACGGCCGTCCGGACCAAGAACACGGGCCGCTTCCCAAAGGGCGATATCCGGGACGTCGACATAATGCAGGACCATATTGAACAGGGCGGCATCGAATGTGTTGTCGTCATAGGGTAACGCCATCATATCGGCCTGTCTCGCCTGGCAGTTCGTCAGGCCGGCCTCTTCAATGCGGGTCCGTGCAAGGTCTAGCATGGGGGCCGAGATATCGATCCCGATTGCGGCCCCGACTTTCGGTCCTAGCAGTTCCAGCGTGTGCCCTGCGCCGGTTCCGATATCCAGAAAGTGTCGCACAGGTTTTTCCAGCAAACCTGTTGAGACCGCTTCATCGACGGCATCCTGATCAACATACTGTTCCCGCAATTCCGCCCAGGATTTCGCATGTTCCTCGAAATAGCGGGTCATCTGCTGGCGTCGAGAGGCCTGATGCCGGGCAAGGATTTCCCGGTCCCGGCGTAACATCGGATGCATCATATCCATATTCTGCATGACATAGCGGGCGACAGAGACACCTTCCTTTGCGGTATTCCTGTTTTTGGTGGCAAGCGACCCCTGACCCGCGATCCGATAGCGTGCCCATTGGCCTTCCTGGAAGCGATCCAGCAAACCGGCTTCGACCAGAATTTTGAGATGTCGAGACACCCTGGATTGGGTTTGCCCCAGGATATGAATCAGATCCGTCACGGTCAGTTCGCGCTCTGCGCAAAGCGCCAGGATGCGCATCCGTGTCTGTTCACCGGCGGCTCGCAGCGCCTGCAGCAGATTGTCCATTCTGGGTCCCAAAAATCACTGTTCCTCGTTCTTAGCCATCAATTGGTATAAAATCAAGATATCAAGAAAACTTGATTTATTGATTTATATATGTTTTGGTTTTGTCGAATTCACGCAGAACCAACCCGTTACGGGGGAAGGAGCAAATGAATGTCGGTGAAGTTTTCGTTTGAGGTTTTCCCACCCGTGCAATCCGGGCCAACCGGGCAGCAACGCTTTGAACGCAGGATTTCTGTGCTGGACGACCTGAACCCGTTGTTTCTCTCGGTGACCTATGGGGCGGGAGGCAGTGGTCGGGACCGATCTGTCGCATGTGTTTCAGACCTCATCGAACAATGTGCCAGTCCGATTGCGGCGCATCTGACCTGCGTTGGGGAAACGAGGGATGAAACCCTATTGGTCGCACAGCGTTTCTGGGATCTCGGCATCCGTCATATCGTGGCGCTTGGCGGTGATCTGCCCAAAGGTGGACGAAGAAATCCGGCTGGGTTCCGCTTTGCCAGCGACATGATTGCGGCGCTTCTGCGCGTGTATCCCTTTGATATTTCGGTTGCCTGTTTCCCCGAAGGCCGTGGGGATGGTCGACCGGCCATAGCGGATCTGGACATCCTGGCCGCGAAAGCTGATGCGGGCGCGACCCGGGCGATCGGCCAATTCTGTTTCGATGACGAGGCTTTCCTGCGTTTTCGGGATGCTGTGGTCGCTCGAAAAATACCAATCCAGATCGTGCCGGGCATTATGCCGCTCTCGAACATCGAAGGGCTGGCAACCTTTGCCGCGAAATGCGGCGCATATCTGCCTGACTGGCTGCATGCGGAATTCCAGGATCTTCCGAATGAAGGCCCGGCGCGCATCGAAAAGGCGGAACAGCTTTTGATAGCGCAGTTGGAGCGCCTGAAAGCAGTTGGCGTTCAACAGTTTCACATCTACACGATGAACCAGACCGTGCTTCCCATGGCGGCGGCAAGGTTCCTGTCGTCCTCGACGCCCCGCTCTGTCGAGTCTCTCGTCCCATCCAGTCTGTAAGCAAAGGAGAACCATTATGGGCGCAACACGACCTCTGGAAACCGAACAGCTGCTGCGCCAGCTCGCGGCAGACCGAATTCTGGTGCTGGATGGTGCCATGGGCACGATGATCCAGGCCCGTGACCTTGATGAAGCCGCGTTCCGGGGGGCCAGATTCACCCACCATGATTACGATCTGTCGGGCAACAACGATATTCTGGTCCTGACCGCGCCCGAAGAAATTCTGACCATCCATGATGCGTTTCTGGAGGCAGGTTCCGATATCATCACCACGAATACATTCAACGCGAATGCCGTTTCACAGGCGGATTACGGAACCGAAGGGTATGTGCGGGAGATAAATTATGCCGCCGCCAGTCTGGCGTTTCAAATGGCGGAGGAATGGACAGCACTGACCCCTTTAAAGCCGCGCTTTGTTGCAGGTGCCCTTGGCCCGACGAATAAGACAGCGTCACTGTCCCCCGATGTGTCGGATCCGGCTTACCGCGCAATCACCTTTGATGATCTTGTTGCTCATTATCTCGACGCCACACTGGGCCTGCTCGAAGGGGGTGTCGATCTGCTCCTGATCGAGACGATCTTCGATACGTTAAATGCCAAGGCGGCGCTTTTTGCGGTGGAGGAAGCGTTTGCGGAACATGGAAAGCGTCTGCCGATCATGATTTCCGGGACCATCACCGATCGGTCGGGCCGCACCCTGACCGGTCAGACCCCTGGTGCCTTTGCGATTTCCATGGGACATGCGGATGCGTTCAGCATCGGATTCAACTGCGCCCTCGGTGGAAAGGAATTGCGGCCCCATATTGCTGAAATCGGACGTGTCGCAGATACACTCGTGTGTGCCTATCCCAATGCGGGTTTGCCCAATGCACTGGGACACTATGATGAAACGCCGGAGGAGACGGCGCGGGAAATTGGCACTTGGGCAGAAGATGGTCTGGTGAATATTGTCGGCGGCTGTTGTGGCACGACGCCCGATCATATCCGCGCCATTGTCGAAGCGGTTGAAGGTAAGAAACCCCGCATCGCGCCCAAGCCTGGGGAGGGGCTGAGGCTTTCGGGTCTTGAGCCTTTTGCCCTGGCCAATGGGGCAGCGGCATGAGCAGCCGATTTATCAATGTCGGGGAACGAACCAATGTCACGGGCTCTGCCCGGTTTCGAAAGCTGATCCAGGCTGACGACTATACCGAGGCCCTGAATGTTGCGCGTCAGCAGATTGAAAACGGGGCGCAGATCATTGACATCAATATGGATGATGGCCTGATAGAGTCCGAGCAGGCGATGGTGACGTTCCTCAACCTGATCGCGGCCGAGCCGGATATTGCCCGCGTTCCCCTGATGATCGACAGTTCAAAATGGTCTGTTCTGGAGGCCGGTCTGAAATGTGTTCAGGGAAAATCCATCGTTAACTCACTTAGCCTGAAAGAAGGGGAAGCACCCTTTCTGGAACAGGCGCGGATTGCCCGGCGACTTGGCGCTGCTGTCGTGGTGATGGGGTTTGATGAGGGCGGCCAGGCGGAAACCGCCCGCCATAAGGTCGATATCGCTAGACGCGCCCATGACCTATTGGTGTCAAAGGCCGGGTTCGCCCCGGACGATATTATCTTTGATCCCAACATTTTTGCGGTCGCGACAGGGATTGAGGCGCATGACGATTACGGCGTGGCCTTCATCGAGGCGACGCGGGAAATCCGCCGCCTGATGCCGCGCTGTCATGTCTCGGGGGGCGTGTCGAACCTGTCCTTTTCCTTTCGCGGGAATGAAGTAGTCCGGCGCGCCATGCATTCGGTCTTTCTCTATCACGCGATCCGCGCGGGCATGACCATGGCCATCGTCAATGCCGGACAGATAGATATCCTTGATGCCTTGGACCCGGTCCTGCGAGAGGCGGTGGAAGACGTCATCCTGAACCGCAATCCTGCGGCCACGGAAAAATTGCTAACCCTTGCGCAGGGCTATCACGGTCAATCAGCGGCAAATGCGACCGGCAAACAGAAAGATGAAGGGCGGGACAGGCCGGTCGAAGATCGCCTGAACCATGCCCTGGTCAACGGGATTGACACCCATATCGTTGCCGATACCGAGGAAGCGCGTCTGCAGGTGGATCGCCCGCTGGAAATCATCGAAGGGCCTTTGATGGACGGCATGAACAAGGTCGGTGATCTGTTCGGGTCGGGTCAGATGTTCCTGCCGCAGGTCGTCAAAAGCGCCCGGGTGATGAAGGCGGCCGTGCGTCATCTGGAACCGTTTATGGAGGCGGAAAAGAAATCAGGCCCGGCCGCGAAGCGTGGCACCATTGTCATGGCGACGGTTCAGGGCGATGTGCATGATATCGGTAAAAATATCGTCGGCATCGTCCTGCAATGTAACAATTACGAGGTTGTGGATCTGGGTGTCATGGTGCCCGCCGCCCGCATTCTGGAGGTCGCGCGCGAGGTCGATGCGGATATGATAGGCCTGTCGGGTCTGATCACCCCCAGCCTGGACCGAATGGTGGAGGTCGCCCGCGAAATGACCCGGCAGGGTTTTGATATTCCGCTGTTGATCGGGGGCGCAACCACCAGCAAGAAGCATACGGCGTTGAAAATCGCGCCGGAATACGCCCATGGTGTTGTCCATATCGACGATGCAAGCCGGGCGGTAGGGGTTGTCTCAACACTTTTGTCCGAGGAGCGGCGTGACGCCTATTTGGAAAGCGTCGCATCGGAACAGGAAGTGGTTCGGAACGGTCATGAAAAGCGCCCGGACACGCCCCGTGGCATGCCGTTGCAGGCGGCCCGCGACAATGCCCCCAAGCTGGACCACGGGGTTGTTCGTCCAAAATTCACCGGCACAAAAGCCTTTGACCATTATGATATCGGCGAGATTGCCCGTTTCATCGACTGGACGCCGTTCTTTCACGCATGGGGCCTGCGTGGTGCCTATCCCAGAATTTTGGGGGATGCAGACAAAGGTGAAGCGGCGACAGCCCTGTTCGAAAACGCCCGGAGCATGCTGGCAGAAGGTATTGACCAAGGCTGGTTTCGGGCCCGCGCGGTGATAGGGATCTGGCCTGCAGCGTCACGAGGGGATGATGTGATTGTGAAGCCGCTCCTTGAGACGGGCGAGGCCCAGGAAACCCGTCTGCATTTCCTGAGGCAACAGGGGCGCAAGAGCGGGGATCGCCCCAATCAGTGCTTGTCTGATTACATCGTACCTGAGGAAATCGGCGTTGAAGACTGGATCGGCGGTTTTGCTGTCGCGATTGATGGGGGAGTACACGAGAGAGCAGCGCGGTTTGAAGCGTCGGGCGATGATTATTCAGCAATCATGATCAAGGCCCTGGCCGATCGACTGGCGGAAGCCTTTGCCGAATGCCTGCACCAGCGCGTCCGCCGGGAGTTTTGGGCCTATGCCCCTGACGAAGAGCTGGACAATGACGCCTTGATTGCTGAGGCTTATCGGGGCATCCGCCCCGCACCTGGCTATCCGGCCTGCCCGGATCATACGGAAAAGGCGACCCTGTTCGACCTGTTGGATGCAGAAAAGGCATGCGGTGCCAAACTAACTGAAAGCTTTGCGATCTGGCCCGCCTCTGCCGTTGCCGGGTATTACTTTGCTCATCCCAAGGCCCGCTACTTCGGCTTGGGACATATCGACCGGGATCAAGTGGTGGATTATGCCGCCCGAAAGGGCTGGAGCATTGGCGTGGCAGAGAAATGGTTACGCCCCTGTCTGTCGTATGACCCGGTAGAGGACAGCAAGGCACCTGACCTTGCGGCGTGATGGGTCAGGAAAGGGGAGATCGCGGCAGCGTCTTCAGCGTTTCCAGAACCATGTCGACGGTAAGATTGGCGAGGTTGGCTTCTCTCAGATAGGCGACGCTGTTGCCGCGTTGTCCGCAGAGTGCTGGGTCGGAGGCATTTGAATAGAGCACCAGGCTGGGGCAATTCATTGAGGTGATGAGATGCATCGGGCCTGTGTCATTGCCAATCGCTATGCTTGCCTTACCGGCGATGGTTGCGATTTCCATCAGACTGGTTTTCCCGATCAGGGAACGGGCCTGCGGACAGGTTTCCAGGATTTCCTCGGCGGCTTTCTCCTCTGCCAAGGTCCCCAGGATAACGGGGGTCAATCCGTGTTCCAGAAGCTGCAATCCCAATGCGCCGAAAAGTGGGCCTGGCCATCTTTTCTCCGGTCGATGGGGTGCGCCACCTGGAACAAGTAGGGCGAAACGATCCGGCAGTTCCAGATCAGCCGACAGATCACCTGCCAGAAACGAGAGATCACTCGGTTTGACCGCAGCAATCCCAAGACGGGCCAGTTGCTCTCTCTGCCGGTCAACCGTGTGCATGCGGTCGCGGTCCTTATTGTCATGGGGATGGGACGCACCGGGTGCGATACCGGACCAGAGGGGGCGCCTTGGCCAGTAGAGTCGCTGATAGGCCCCCGATCGGTCGGATGTTTGTAAATCTATCACTAGGTCAGCACCGTCATCCCGCAACAGTTTGCGCAATTTCAGGATGCCTCCGATATCAAACAATGGCGGTCGCGTATCGATCAGGACTTCATCAAAGATGCCGCTCGCCTGACCAAGTGATCGAAACGGTTTGGTGGTGAGCAGTGTGATATGCGCGTCTTTCCAGGTTTCGCGCGCTGCCTGCATCGGGCCGATTGCCTGAATGAAATCGCCTAACGCCCCCAGCTTGATGATGAGGATCCGGTTGATATCGCGGGGAAGAGAATAGGCGTTCATCAAGCCGTAGCAGAGGCGCGTCGCCGGGCATCCTGACTGTCGGCCAGTTCGGTATAAAGGGCGATGGTGCGGGCGCACATTTTTTCTTTGGTGAAGTTATCACGCACATTGGTGATGGCCCGTTCATGCAGGGCGGTGCGTTGTTCAGCGGTCAGCGCGAGCGCCGTCCGCAAGGCCTTGGCAAGCGATTCTGGGTCGCCAGGTTTATAGAGCCATCCCGTAGTGCCGCTTTCGACCTGTTCCGGCGCGGCCCCGTGACCGGGTGCGATAACCGGGCGGCCCAGCGCCTGGCCCTCTACCGCGACACGTCCAAACCCCTCCGGATCTGTTGATGCAGAAACAACCACATCGGCCAGTTTGTAGGCTGCAGCCATGTCGTTGCAGTCACCGACAATATGGACATTGCTCTCCAGACCGAGATCCTTCGCCAGTTTCTCTAGATCTTCGCGGTAAGAGACGCGCCCCTGGTCAGAGCCGACCAAAAGGCACCGGAAATCGACATCTTTCATCAGGGCAAGGGCCTGCAGCAGCAGGGGGTGCCCTTTCCAGCGGGTCAGGCGTCCCGGCAGCATCACCGTTGGAACGCCGTCCGGCAGGCGCCACTCGGCGGCAAGCTTGATAACCCGTTCGGCAGACACTTTGCCCGGATCAAAAATGTTTACATCAATGCCTCGCTGAATGACCCGCACCCGTGCCCAGTCGGCTTGATAATTTGTCATGATGTGGTCGCGGATGAAATTGCTGATGGCAATTACCCGGTCGCCCTTTGTCATGATCGCGTTATAGGCCTTTTTCAGTGGCGAATTGAAATTGTAGGTCGCATGGAAGGTTGTCATGAAAGCGACCTTGGCCTGTTTGGCGGCGTAATACGCGCTCCAAGCCGGGGCGCGGGACCGCGCATGCAGGATCGTAATATCGTGTTCTTTCGCCAGTTCTGCGAGGCGGGTGATATTGCGATACACAGTGAGGATATTTTTGCTGTCGACAGGCAGTTCGATATGTTCGATGCCACCGCGGATCAATTCCCGTACCATGGGGCCACCACTGGAAACGACATAGGACCGAAACCCGGCATCGCGTGCGGCCAGGGCAACGTCAATTGCCCCGCGCTCTGCCCCGCCGGTTACCAGCGAGGGCAGCACTTGTATAATGCCACGCCCCTTGCCTGGTTCGGCGAAGGTATTCGTCATTGTTTCACCAGCCGTTGCGACCATTTGCGTTTGATACCCAATCCCCGAGAATCTCCCATAATGCGTATAGACCGGAAAATTGGAACACTATCAACCCTCTGCAGTGAAGGAGGATACCAAATCCTGTCGAGACCTGTATGCTGAACAGATCTCACCAAGCTTCTATTCAATCGAACCCGTCAAAAAGAGTGCGATGTCTGATCCAGCCTATCTCGAAACGCCGACAACCCGAATCGCATATCACATAACAGAAGGACAACAGCCGGGTGTTCTGTTTTGCGGTGGTTTCAATTCCAGCATGACCGGGACAAAAGCGAGCTTCCTGTCTGATCTTTCCGAAGAAGCCGGATTTTCATACACGCGGTTTGACTATGCCGGGCATGGCCAGTCATCGGGCAAATTTGAAGATGGGACGATTGGTGAATGGTTTGACGATGCTCTGGCGGTTCTGGACCGGATCTGTGAGGGCCCTCAAATCATCGTCGGATCGTCCATGGGGGGGTGGATGTCGCTTCTTCTGGCCTTGGCCCGTCCGGCGCGTGTTCGGGGACTTGTTCTGATCGCGCCCGCACCGGATTTTCCCACAAGGCTGATGTTACCGGCAATGGGGGAAGAGGCCCGCAAGGAATTGTATGATGAGGGTGTGTGGTTTCGCCCGTCTGAGTATCAACCGGACCCCTATCCGATCACCAGGCGGTTGGTTGAGGAGTCCCGCAATCAGAACCTGCTGGACCGCGGTATTTTACCGATCGATGTTCCCGTTCATATGTTGCATGGGGACGCGGATACGGTCGTGCCGGTCAATCACGTTCTTTCGATCCCGCCTGTTCTGCGCAGCGATGACGTCACGGTGGAGATTATCAAGGGTGGCGATCACCAATTGAGTGAACCGACCCATCTGGCGAGGCTCGCCGAGCGGGTCCAGGCGTTACGCCTTTCCGGCCAGAACCGGTAACGCGTCCCGATAATCAGGCCAGGTGAGCGTCACACCCAATGCCTCTTTGATGCGTTTATTCGAAACCCGTTTATTGTCGCGGTAAAAACTGCGGGCCATGGGCGAGAGTTCCGCTTGATCAAACGGGATCAGGGGCGGTGGTTCGATATCCAACAGGGAACAGGCATAGGCGATAACCTCTTCCGGCGGGGCAGGGTTATCATCACAGCAATTATACGCCGTCATTGTTCCGCCAGGTCCGGGTTGCGCCATGGAGGCGAGCAGGATGTTGGTGATGTCATCCACATGGATGCGGCTGAACACCTGGCCCGGCTTGTCGATCCTGCGGGCGCCGCCTTTGCGTACCGTTTCAACCGCATTGCGTGTCGGTCCGTAAATACCGGCGAGCCGGAAACTGTGCACCGGAACACCTGTCGTCGCGCCAAGATCCCGCCAGTCGCGTTCAGCGGCGACACGTTTTTCCCCCCGGGGTCCCGTCGGTTCAAGGGCGGAGGTTTCGTCCACCCAGCCGCCATCGCGATCTCCATAGACGCCGGTGGTCGAGAGGTAACCGATCCAGGCGATTTCCTGCAGCGCTGATATATGCGGCTTGAGCGCCTCCACCACGGGGTCGCTTGCTTCACCCGGTGGTACCGAGGACAACAGATGTGTGACGCCTTTCAGAACGGCCAGGTCGATGTCGAGACCTTCCTGAAACAGGTGTAATTCGTAACCCAGTTCACGCAGCGCGGCCTGTTTTTCGGGACTGCGACAGGTGCCGCCAATTCGCCATCCTTTTGCCGCCAGCTGTTCCACCAGGGCAAGTGCGGAATAGCCCAGGCCAAAACAGAAAAAATAGCCAGGCTCAATCCGATCAATATGTTCAGCCGACATACTCATTGTTGCGCAAATCCCTTCGCCGCCTTAAATCAGGCTGATGAGCATGAAGGTCCTCCTCGAAATTTCAAGACCATACATTCCGGTGTATCGGTGTCTTGTGGTCTCTTTTTCTTCGGCCTGCCTTGGCCTTGTCGTCACTGGCGCGAAAGGGCTGGCGCAGGGCAATGACCTTCTTTCCCAGAAAGAATATGAAATTTGCATTCGCATGACCTCAACCAATCCGGAAGAGGCGTTTGAGCGCTCGCTCGCCTGGGAAGATACAGGCGGTGGTCGGCCCGCCCTGCATTGTCAGGCGATTGCGCTGTCCCGTCTGGGTCATCATGAGGATGCGGCCTTGCGCCTGGAGAGGTTGGCCGCCGCCATGCCCGATGAGACACCTGAAAATGTCGTGGCGGAATTGCTGGCCCATGCCGGTATTTCCTGGCAGCAGGCGGGCAATTACGACCGGGCCCGCGCGGTTCAGACAAACGCATTGGAGCTGTCACCCAATAATCCCGATATTCATGTGGACCGTGCTGTCAGCCTGTTTGAGACCAACAATTACTGGGAAGCCATCGACGATATCAATGAAGCCCTCGAGGTTTCGTCGAACAGGGCGGATCTTTATGCCTTTCGGGCCAGTGCCTATCGCCATGTTGATGCGATGGAACTGGCCATGGAAGATGCCAATCTCGCGCTGACAGAAGACCCTGAAAATCCTGAAGCCTTGCTGGAGCGCGGCATCGCCCATCGGTTGCTGGGAGATTTCAATGCCGCACGGGCGGACTGGCTACGCCTGATTGATTTGCATGATGGACGGCCCGTGGCAGAAATGGCCCGACGCAATCTGGAGCTTTTGGATGCCACGCCGCCGGCCGCTGAAAAATCGGGTCGGTAGCAAGATACCAATCGCCAGAATCCCATCATAAAACTGTTTCGCTGCGGAGGGGTCGACAAGCCTTTCACCTGGCAGTAGCACTGCCCGATGGCCTCTTTACCGGATTCCCGATACTTCGATCGCACAACGCCACCGCATATCACCACCCTGGTGTTGTTGGTGGCGATACCTGCTGCGTCGCTGAATATCTTTCTCGCCTCCTTACCGGCGATGGCAGAGTATTATCAGACCTCCTACGCGATCATGCAGTTCACTGTGTCGGGCTATCTGGCACTGACCGGGTTTGTCCAGCTCTTCATCGGACCGGTTTCTGACAGGTATGGCCGTCGTCCCGTAATGCTCTGGATCCTGGCGCTCTTTATTGTCGCCTCGCTGGGTGCGGCGCTGGCAGAGACGTTTTAGCTGTTTCTGTTTTTCCGCTGTTTGCAGGCGGTGATTACGACGGGGTTTGTGATTTCCAGGGCCAGTGTCCGTGATGTGACCTCAAGAGAGAAGGCGGCCAGTGTGATCGGCTATGTCACGATGGGGATGGCCCTCGTCCCCATGCTTTCGCCCCCGCTGGGTGGTTTGCTCAGCGATCTGTTCGGCTGGCAGTCGAATTTCTATGCGCTGTTTATTGGCGGCGTTCTGGTGTTCTTGATCGCGTTTATGGATCAGGGTGAGACCAATCAGCATAAATCCGCTAGCTTTGGGGCCCAGTTCAAGGCCTATCCGGAATTGCTAACTTCAAGGCGGTTTTGGGGATACACCCTGACAATGGTTTTCGCGTCCGGGACGTTCTACGCCTATCTTGGCGGTGCACCCTTTGTGGGGGAACGTTTTTTCGGTTTAAGCGCGACGGAGGTCGGTGCCTTTCTGTCTTTGACACCGCTTGGCTATATGCTTGGGAACGGGGTCTCCGGCCGGTTTTCTATCGCGGTCGGCCTGTATCGGATGATCCTGCTGGGTGCCTGCGTGACGCTGGGCTTGATGACGGTTGCCTTGATGGTCGGGTTGTCGGGTGTGGTTCATCCTCTGGGGTTCTTTGCCTTCACAATCTCAATTGGATTTGGCAACGGCCTGATCCTGCCCTCTGCCAATGCTGGCCTGTTGGATGTTCGCCCCAATCTGGCCGGGTCCGCTTCAGGGTTGAGCGGGGCGATGATGACCTTCGGTGGGGCCGGTCTGACCGTCCTGTCGAGCTTCGTTCTGACAGAGGAGTCGAACGCCGTTCCCCTCATCCTCTGTGTGATCGGCTCGGCTGGTTGCTGCCTTTTGGCGGCGTTCTACACAATCAGCATTGAAAAACAGATGCGTCAGAAATCCAGATCGGCGTAATGCGTCGGTGGCGGGGCGCCGGGAATGCGGTCGGCCAGGATCGAGCGGAAACAGGGGCGTGACTTGACCCGTGCGTACCAGTCTTTGGCGACGGGGTGATCGGACCAGGGAACGTCGCCCAGATAGTCAACGCAGCTGAGATGCGCGGCAGCCGCCAGATCGGCGAGGGTCATATCCTCGCCAGCCAGCCAGGACCTGCGCTCTGCCAGCCAGGTGATATAGCCCAGATGGATATGGATATTGCGGCTGCCGGCATGGATTGCCCGGCTGTCCGGTTCACCCTGACCCAGAAATCGCTTCATAATCTTTTCGTCGACGAGGTTGAGGGTGACCTCGTTGTTGAACTTGATGTCAAACCACTCCACCAGGCGGCGCACCTCTGCCCTCGTGACCGCGCCCTGACCCAGAAGGGCGGGCTCTTCATACATCTCGTCCAAATATTCACAGATGGGTTGAGAGCCCGCGACGCGGGTCCCATCCTCGTCGATCAGAACCGGTACTTCGCCCGTCGGGTTCAATGCCAGGAAATGCTCGTCCCGTTCCCAGACTTTCTGAACCTTGAGGTCGAAGTCGAGTTTCTTCTCGCCAAGCACGAGGCGTACTTTTCGGCAGAGCGGGTTTAGCCATAGATGATAAAGCAAAAGCATAATCCGCGTATAAACCCTGAGATGCGGAACGGCAATAACCTAGATCAGCTTGCCCAGAAAGAGTCACATTTTGCGGGACCCTGTCGCGTATGGAAACAGATCGCGTCGGTCCTGAATTTGTCCAACTCAGATATCGAAATGTCGCATGCCGTGATCTGAATTACGGATGAATGTGTCGATGAACAGAATGGCTGCGGCCTGATCATTGCTGTGTTTATCGTCTTGTACGCGGGTTTTCAGATCGGCATGCAGGTTTTTGAGCTGATTGTGGTTTTTGCTCGTCATCAATTCCATCGACCATTCGCCGAATAACCGGGCCGATATGGGCGCATAAATCATGCTGATGATGCTTTTGTGGCGCCGGTCCCGGGTGATCATGCCTTTGAACAATGTGTCAATTTCGGCCTTGGGTCCCTCGAGTATCTGAAAGAAAGAGGCACCGTCAAACATCAGGCAGCCTGTTACACCACGCGCAGGATTATAGACGCGAGATTCCTCCAGAATGGACCGCAGATGATGCTCCGAAATGCTGTCCATTGCCGTGCTGAAATAAGAGCAAAGATAGAGCGCCTGTTCACCGTCCTGGTGCGCATCCTCTTCTGTATGCGGTTTCTTCCCCGATGACATGGATTGACCCGTCTCCATTATTATACGCGGTAATATAGGGTGCGGGTCGAATTAGACAAATCTGATTGATGATTTTCCTGCCTTGGGCGCGATTCGATTGCGCGTAAAAAAAATCCCCCGGCCGCGTGAACTGACCCCCGAAAGTTGGACACCGACCTTCGGGGGTTTTCATGTCGAAATACAGTTTTTCATTCAAGCTGTCTGTTGTTGAGTTTTATGGTGGCGGTGCGCGTAGTTACCGGGACGTAGGGGATCATTTTGGGATCGACCCCTCTATGGTTCGCCAGTGGGTATCGGTTCACGCTATCCATGGAGAAGCCGGGCTTAAGAAGAAATTCAGCCATTATGATGCCGCGTTCAAGCTGTCGGTTTTGCAGCGGATGTGGGAGGATGGTCTTTCGCGCCGTCAGGTGGCTGCCCTTTACAACATCCGCAATGCTGGCTGCCTCTCGGACTGGGAACAACGCTATGAAAGCGGCGGGCTGGCGG
The DNA here is from genome assembly GCA_963691885.1 of Alphaproteobacteria bacterium. Classification (GTDB taxonomy): domain Bacteria; phylum Pseudomonadota; class Alphaproteobacteria; order UBA8366; family Aestuariispiraceae. The sequence continues at coordinate 1,446,218 of OY829843.1, read as the reverse complement.
CGCTTGCCCCTCGCCGCAAAGGGAGACCGGCAACGGTGTCTAAGTCACGCAAGCCAGCTGGATCTGAGGGACCCGTGGACGATAAGGACAAGAGCCGCGATGACCTTCTGGCGGAGTTGCAGCATCTCCGCATGGAGAACGCCTACCTAAAAAAGCTGGATGCCTTAACGCGGGAACAAGCGCCCAAAAAGCGCAAACCGTCCAGGCGTTAAGGCAGGATCATCCGCTTCAGGGTCTCCTTGAGGTTTCTGGGCTGGCCCGCAGCACCTTCTACTATCACCAAAAGATCTTGACCCGGCCCGACCGGCATGCGGCATTGAAGGACAGGATCAAGTCGGTCTTTGCAGCGCATAAGGGGCGTTACGGGTATCGCCGGGTGACCGCCGCCTTGCGTGGGGCCGGAGAGACGGTCAATCACAAGACCGTTCAGCGGTTGATGGGCGAACTCGACTTACGGTCCATCGTCAGGCCGAAGAAATATCGTTCTTACAAGGGGAGGGCGGCGCGCGTGGCACCCGATCTCATCAAGCGGCAGTTCACCGCCAGGCGTGCCAATCAGAAATGGGTGACCGATGTGACGGAATTCGCTGTGGCCGGGCAAAAGCTCTATCTGTCGCCTATCATGGATCTCTACAACGGAGAGATCATCGCCTTCGAAACAGCCAGACGTCCGGTGTTCAAACTCGTCGAAACCATGCTCGATAGGGCGGTGAAACGACTGCGGGACGAAGACCGTCCCATCCTGCATTCCGACCAGGGCTGGCAATACCAGATACCTGCATGGCGACACATGCTGCGAGGCCACAACATAAGCCAAAGCATGTCACGCAAAGGGAACTGCTATGATAACGCAGCCATGGAGAGCTTCTTCGGCACCCTCAAATCCGAGTTCTTCCGTCAAAGCCGCTTCGAGAACATCACCGCGCTGCAAAACGGAATCGAAGACTATATCCGCTACTACAATCATGACCGCATCAAACTCAAACTGAACGGGCTGAGCCCTGTACAATACAGAACCCAGCCCTCAAACTATCCAAGCCTATAAACCGTCCAACTTAATGGGGTCAGTTCACGAGGCCAGGGGATCTTTTAACAGTCTAGGACCGACAGGATCAGCCGTTATGGACGCCTTTCTTTTCACGCTGGCTGTCACGCCAGATGCCTTTGATGACAGCAATTCCCATGATGGCCATGACCAGGCTGAACGGTAATGCGCCAATCACCATTGCTGTCTGGATGGCGCTTAGGCCACCGACGATCAACAGGGCACCCACGACCAGTGCCAGGGCAGAACCCCAGAACAGGATATGCGGACGACCTTTCGGACCTTCGTCACCGCCGGAATTGATCGTATTGATGATCAGAACCGCGGAATCAGCGGATGTCACCAGATAGGTCAGCAGCAGGATCACAACGATCAGTGCCATAATCCAGGCCAGACCGCTGGACAGGATGACGTCCAGCATTGCGAAGAGCTGTGCCTGTGAACCTGCGCCTGAGATCGCGTCCCCGGCATCCCCATTCAAGGTCAGATCAATCGCGGTACCACCGACAATCGCAAACCAGACGAAACACATGATGGACGGGATGATGATGGCACCCAAAACATATTCCCGGACCGTGCGCCCTCTGGAAATGCGCGCCAGGAACACCCCAACGAAGGGGGCAAATGCAATCCACCAGGCCCAGTAGAAGACGGACCAACCACCTTGCCACCCGGTCAGGGCATCCCCGGTTTCTGTACCGTCCGGGCTCCAGACCGTGAACATCATGCTGGGCATCGCAATGATATAATCCATCAATCCGACGAACAGGGCCTGCAGGCCAAAGAAGGTCGATCCGAAGATCAGGAAGAAGGCCAGCAGGAAAAAGCTTAGTCCCATATTGATATTGGACAGCCATTTGATGCCCTTACCAACACCGGAGAGTGCAGATAGCGTTGAGGCCCCCATGATTATCAACAAGGCAACCACAATGGCGGCGGTCGATGCTTTACCCTCAGCGTTCAGAAGCCATTCGCCAATACCAATGCGGTGAAGGCCGGCAACAAATTGCTCCACTCCGAAACCAAGTGTTTGGGAAACGCCAAGCACCGTTGCAACAACGGCAACGATGTCGATCAGATGTCCAAGCGGACCGGATAATGCGGACCCAAAGATCGGGGTCAGGCCGGACCGAATGGTGAGTGGCAGGTTGCGTCGATACGAGAACTAGGCCAGTGCAAGACCGACCAGCGCGTAACAGGCCCAGGCTGAAAAGCCCCAATGCAGGAACGACCATTTATAGGCAGGTCGTACGTTATCTGCAGAAGATGTCTCTGCTGTCCCCATAATGACATCAGGGTTCGTTGCAAAGTGATACATCGGCTCCGCTGTTGCGAAGGTCAGCATGCCAATGCCAATCCCGGCACCAAACATCATCGAGAACCAGGAAAAGTTTGAGAATTCGGGTTTGTCATCCGGCAGACCAAGCCGCAAGCGACCCGACGACGGCATTAATGCCAGGGCGATGCAAACAATAATGAAAAACGCGACAACCCAGATATACCAGGCTGTAAAATTCGTCAGCAAAAAGCCGTTGAAGCTGCTGAGGATCTCGCCAGCCTGATCCGGAAAGGCCACTGCCCAAAGAATGAGAGCACCGACCAGCACTTTCGCAGTAATGGTTACGTCTTTACTAAAGCCGTTATAAAAGCCGCCCTCGGCGGTCTTGATCGGCAACTCCATAAGAGGTGGCGAATCTGCCATCTTTGTTTCTCCCCAAAATCAGATCAGAACATTGTTCAAACCCGTGTTTCTTTATGTTTTTACAGATACTGCTTAACTTCAGAGAAAGGACACTGCACCATTCTGATTCAAATTTTAAAAACTTAAAGTTCAACAAATCGATTCTTTTCGCCTGCACGGGGCCAGGCAATAAAGCACTCCAAAATATGGGAAATATTGGGTTGGTCAGGTTCGAAACAGACTTGGTTTAGCCGTCTGATTTGCTGAAAGTGCGCGGTCGTATTCCATCACCCTAGCGACCTCGTCGGCGCAATCTTGACCATGATTGCGGCCAAGAATGTGAAATATTGCATCGATCCCCAAGGTTACCCCACCGCTGGTCAGGTAGCGTCCCGATTCAACGATACTGGACGAAACCACATTGGCCCCCGCGGCTTCCAATAGAGAGAGCGGCGCGGTCTCGCCATCGAAAACTTCAGATTTCGTTGTAACCGCTTGTCCATCCAGAATGCCAGCTGCGTTAAGGATCATCGCCCCTGTACAAATGGAAGACAGTCGTGAGTCGGCCCGGTCATTGAAACGACGAATATAGGCAAGCGTCTCCGGGTCCTGGCTTGCTGCCTGCCAGCCGGGGCCGCCGGTCACGATGAGTTCGTCCGTATCGGGTGCGGAAGAAAAACTGTAATCGGCGATCACCTGAAGTCCATTCGCGCAAACGAGGGGGCCTGCTGTTTTAGCGACGCCAAACATCTCAATATCCGGCGCTATGCGTTTGGCCATGGACAGAACGCCAAAGGTCGCGCCGATATCGATCGGTTCTACATCCGGATAGATCAGAATGGCGTAACGAATGGGATCTCTCCTCTGCAATAGACCTGTGAATGACTAAAAGAGGGGGTGCGCCGCGGTACTCAGGCTGGCCTGCAACAAACCTGCGCCAACCGCTATGATAATGCCACCACCGAGCAGTGAGGTGCCGGCCCCAATAGATACCATCGGGGCATTGGCATTCTCCAGCAGGCGGGTGAGAGGCCAGCGGATCCCCTGTGCTGAAAGCGCGATTGTTGCCACCGTTATTCCGGTTCCAAGCGACATGGCGATGACGGCGGCGACACCGCTGCCAAGAACGCCGACACTGAAGGTCAGGACCAGAACAAGTATGGCACCGGAACAAGGCCGCAAGCCGACTGAGACCGCAACCAAAGCGGCCTTCCAAAGTGTATCAGCCTGCGCGACCTGTTTGACGTCAGGTGTGTGTGAGTGACCACAGCATGCATCATCACCGTGATCATGTTGGTGATCATTGTCGTGATGATGACCATGTTTCTGTGTGTGACTGGCTGCTAGGCGGGCTGCCTGAATGGAGCGGTAGAACCGCGATGCGCCATGCCAGGCGAGATACACGCCGACCAGGGTGATTGCCGCGTAACTCAGCGGATCGAGATAGTCATTTGCTGCCAGTGCGGCGCGGCGCAGGCTGCCTTCAACCAGAAATGCAATGCCAAGAACCGCAACAATTGCGGTAATCCCTTGAACAAGGGCAGAGGCAAACGCAATGCCGGCTACGCGCTTCATGTTGGTTTCATGCGTGGCGGCGTAGGCCGTGATGATTGCCTTGCCATGGCCGGGCCCAACGGCATGGAAAATCCCATAAGCAAAGCCGAGGCCGATCAGGGAAATCAGGGGGCCCATATCACTTGCGTTTGACACAGCGCTGACGCCGGATCCAAAAGCCTGGGTGAAACCGCGTTGTTTTTCATAAACATAGATCAGGGTGCTGTCGTACCAGGACCCGGGTTGCGCGGCTGTGTACCAAAGGGCGGCCCCTATCACCGCGAGCGTAGTGACAACGCCAATCCAGCCGTAGAGTCCTGACTTGGCCTCTTTCATGACGCGCACGTCACGGTGACGGTTTCTGCAAAGATCTGCCCCAGATTGTCTGGCCCGATTTCATTTTGTCCCAGGCTTGCCGCGAAACCGATCGTTTCTGCGTCCGGATTTGGCTTTTGGCGTGATGCCGAACAGACTTCTGACCCCTCACCTTCGAGGGAGATGACCTCATCTGAGATATGCAGGATTTCAATGTAATAGGTCGGATCATAAATCGCGTATTCAAATGTCGTGGATACAGGATCGACGGGATTTGCGAGGTTCACCGTAAAGGCCATCTGAAGTTGGTCGCCCGTCACGGACATGGACCCATCGCTTGGGTCCGCTAATTCTACCCGTTTTCCGTCAACGAGGATTTCCGAAAAATAGCTGTAGTCTTTCAGGGCAATCAGGCTCTCTTTAGTGAGCTGATCGAGCGCCTCCTCCATCACCTCATTGGCCTGATTGATATCGGCGATCACGAAGGTTGAGTAGAAGACATCAAAAAGCCAGTTTACCCGGACAGCTGTTATCTGACCCGCGTCGTTAAAGATAACTTTACTGCTCAGATCAATGAAACTGTGGGGATGGGCCCGAGCCGAACTGTAGGGGCTCGTAGAGACCAGAGACCAGACGACCAGCAAACAGGCGGCAAAAAAACCGGCTTTTGGACGTGTTTGCCAAGATGACATCAATATCCCTCTGGAGCGATGCAGATACCGTACTAGGTTGTCCCGCAAAGGAAGAATTCAAGACTAACGGTTATCAGGGTTTGAAGGTTGTGTACATATTCCAGCCAACAAACCCGTTTACCCCCCGTCCGCTTGAATTGCAGTCAAATTGCCACTAGTCCTGAACGGGCCTGTCTCGTGCGTCATGGGTGATATGGGGACCTCTAACCATGAAAAAGAAGATCGCTGTTATCGGTTCAGGGGCCTGGGGTACCGCGCTCGCCATTACGGCTGATCGGGCGGGGTGTGAGGTGCGGCTCTGGGCGCGCGATCCGGATCTGGCACTCGCGATGCAGCAATCCCGTTTGAACACCGCCTATCTGCCAGATCAACCCCTGCTCAATACAATCGCGATTACCAGTATAATGGCCGATGCGGTTGCCGGTGTGGATGCGGTTCTCATCGTTGTGCCGTCTCAGGCGATGCGGGCCATTTGTGCCCAACTGCGATCTCTTCTTAAGGCCGGCACAATCTGTGTTGTTTGCGCGAAGGGCATCGAGCATGAAAGCGGTAAACTTATGGCGGATATCGTCGCTGAAGAATTGCCTGAAGCGGATCTGGCTGTTCTTTCCGGTCCCACATTTGCGGCCGAAGTTGCCGCCAATATGCCGTCAGCGGTCACGATTGCCTCGGCGGATTCCAGTGGCGACAACTCAGGTGGTATTGCCGGGCAAATCGCCCTCGCGCTCACCACACCAACGTTTCGTCCCTATATTTCGGACGACGTCACCGGTGTTGAGATCGGGGGTGCGGTGAAGAACGTTCTGGCCATCGCCTGTGGCATTGCGCTTGGCATGGGGTTGGGATCGAATACCCGCGCTGCGCTGATCACCCGGGGGTTGGAGGAAATCAAGCGCCTTTCTGAAGCGCTCGGTGGTCGCCGGGACACGGTGACGGGTTTGGCCGGGTTGGGCGACCTGACGCTCACCTGTTCCTCGGAACAATCCCGGAATTTCTCCTTTGGCCTGGGGCTGGGACAGGGCAAGACGGTTGAAACGCTGCTGTCCAACAGGAAATCCGTGGTCGAAGGTTTCGCCAATGCGGTTTCGGTCACCGATCTGGCGCGTCGCCTCGGCGTCGAAATGCCGATCAGCGAGGCGGTCCGTCAGATCACGCATAACAACGCGTCTATCCCGGAGACCATGACCGGCCTGATGACGCGACCGCTTAAGGCAGAGCCCGTTTCACTCAATCTCAAGATGGATCATCCGGCGAAGGGGCATCCGCCAACGGACTAAACCCGTTATGGCAATGTCTGTCCCACCATCATAGAATAATTACCAGTTCGTCTGCCGGTGTTGAAAGGATCCGCATCATGACCAAGAAACTCAAAGTCCCCGTTTCAGAATTGGTTGCTCAGGCCCGGTCTCAAATCGAAGAGGTGACGGCCTCTGACGCCGTCAGGCTGCTGGATGATGATGGTGTTGTAATTGTCGATCTTCGGGACATTCGCGAACGGCAACGCACGGGGGTGATACCTGGCAGTTTTCACTGTCCGCGCGGCATGGCGGAATTCTGGGTTGACCCCGACAGCCCCTATTTCAAGCCGATATTTGGCGAGGACAAGAAATTCGTTTTTCACTGTGCGTCGGGTTGGCGTTCTGCGCTTACGGTGGCCCAGCTCAATCAGATGGGTTTCGATAATGCTGCCCACATTAAAGAAGGCTTCTCGGGCTGGGCTGAGGCAGGTGGCCCGATTGAAGAGCTGCCGGCGCGCGACTGATCCAATTTGTGATCCGATCGACTGGGTTTCACCAACATATTGAATTTTCGTCATTTGTCTGTCTTTCAACCAAAACTGCTTGGTTGGAACACGATCCTTTGTCCTTTTGAAAAAAGGCGCTAATCTTCAAAAAATTGACAATAATTGCCTGCTAAACCGTCAGGCATACAAAAGCACGGCAACTTCCGGGGGATCAGGGTGATGGCGCAGCAAGACACAATGAAACAGGACTTGTTAAAGCAGGTCTATGCGTTGGTTGATCAGCGCATGAAGGGTGACAAGGCCCTGTGTGCCCATAACTTCATCGCGCATTATTATCGCCATGTTTCGACCGCCGACATGCTGGGTCAGGAACCTGAAGATCTTTATGGTGCGGCTCTGTCTCTTTGGACGTTCGGGGCGGAACGCCAGCCGGGCGAGGTGAAGGTCCGGGTCTATAACCCGCGTTACGAAAAAAACGGCTGGCATTCGACCCACACCATCATCGAAATCATCAATGACGACATGCCGTTCCTGGTCGATTCCGTGACCATGGATCTGGCGCGTCAGAACCTGACTGTGCATCTGGTTATCCACCCGGTCTATGGCGTTGGTCGGGATGATGACGGCAATGCCATTGATTTTCCCTTGTCGAATGACCGTCCGGAAGGGTTGCCGGATGAAAGTTTCATGCATGTTGAGGTGGATGAGCAGAGCTCCGGCCATGTGATGGCGGCAATAGAGGGCAGCTTGCGTGCCGTTCTGGGGGATGTACGCCTGGCGGTGGAGGATTGGCGGGATATGCGTGACAAGGCGCAATCCATCGTTGAGATCATGCGCGAAAACCCGCCCCCTCACTTGTCGGACGCCGTGGCAACAGAGGCCTCCGACTTTGTTCAATGGCTCCATGATGATCATTTCACCTTCATGGGTTTCCGGGAGGTTGCTTATTCCGGGACCGGCAAAAATGCCAAGCTGATTGTTGATGAGGCGAGTGGTCTGGGCATTCTGCGTGACCCCGGACGCAAAGTGTTTGACGAATTGCATGCCCTTTCCGAGATGCCGGCGGAGGTTCAGGCCGCCCTGAAGAACACCGACCCGGTCCGCGTCATGAAGGCGAACCGCCGCTCCACCGTGCACCGCCGCGTCCATATGGACACGATCGGCATCAAGTGTTTTGACGCCAAGGGAAAACCGATTGGCGAGTATCTGTTTATCGGCCTTTTGACGAGTGTTGCCTACAACCAAAGCCCGCGGGAGATACCCCTGCTCCGGTCCAAGGTTGAGGAAGTCTTTGAGCGCTCCGGTTTTGAAAACAGCTCCCATAGCGGGAAAGCCTTGACCCATATTCTGGAAACTTATCCACGCGACGAGTTGTTCCAGATCGACGTGCCCCTCTTGTCTGAAATTTCGTCGGGCATCCTGTATCTACAGGAACGCCAGAAAATAGCCGTCTTCCTGCGCGCGGATCCCTTTCAGCGCTATATCTCCGCGCTTCTCTATGTGCCCCGCGATCGTTTCTCATCTGATTTGCGACAACGGTTGGGCGAGATCCTGGCGGCAAGCTGCAATGGGGGTATCGCGGCCTATACGACCTATATGACCGACGAAAGCCTGACCCGGGTTCATTTCATCATTCGCACGACGGCGGGAGAAGTTCCCGATCTGGATCGGCGTGAAATTGAAATGCGCCTGATTGAGGCGGGCCGGACCTGGGCGGACAAACTGCGTCAGGCCCTGATCGAGGCCTCGGGTGAAGAGAAAGGTCTTCGCCTGCTGCGGAAATATGCCGGGGCCTTCCCGACATCTTATCGGGAAAGCTTTAACGTCCAGAGCGCTCTGTTTGACCTCGAGCAGATTGAGGGCGCGTTGCGGGATGGCCAGATCCGGGTCAGCCTCTATCACCCACTGGAGGCCGAACCCCATCAATTGCGTTTCAAGCTTTATCACCTGGGCGGTCCGGTCGTCCTGTCGACTGTGATGCCCATGATGGAAAATATGGGCGTCAAAGTCATGGAAGAGGCACCGTTTGAAATTGTGCCTGACCCTCTAACCGTTGAGGGGACCCACAAACGGGTCTTTATTCATGATTTTGCCATTGAGACACTGGACGGACGCGCGGTCGACCATACCAAGGTTCGTGATTCTTTCCATGCCTGCTTCATACAGGTCTGGTCCGGTGCACTGGACAGCGACGGTTTCAATCAACTGGTTCTGACCGCAGGGTTGGACTGGCGCGATGTCGTGATCCTGCGTGCGTATTCAAAGTACCTGCGTCAGGCATCTATTCCATTTTCTCAGGATTACATGCAACAGACCCTGGCCCGGAATCCGGATATCGCCAGCAAACTGGCAGAGTTGTTTATCATCCGATTTGATCCGTCCTATGAAGGGGATCGGGAATCCGGTGAAAAGGATTGTCGTGCAGCGATTGAAGAGGCGTTGGATCTGGTCAGCAATCTTGACGAAGATCGCATTCTGCGCCGTTTCCTGAATATGGTTGAAAGTACGTTGCGGACGAATTTCTATAAGCGCAATGCGGATGGCAGTGACAAGCCGGCACTCGCCCTGAAATTCGACACCCGCAATATTGACGAGCTACCGGAACCGGCCCCGCTTCGCGAGATCTATGTCTATTCGCCGCGATTTGAGGCGGTTCATCTGCGCTTTGGCCTTGTCGCACGTGGTGGCCTCCGCTGGTCAGACCGGCGGGAAGATTTCCGGACCGAGGTGCTGGGTCTTGTGAAAGCGCAGCAAGTGAAGAACGCGGTGATTGTTCCTGTTGGTTCAAAGGGTGGTTTCGTCCTGAAGAAAGCCCAGCCCATGAGCGATCGACAGGCCTTCATGGAAGAGGGGGTCGCCTGCTATAAACTTTTCATCGCTAGTCTTTTGGACGTCACCGACAATCTGACAGCGGACGGCCTCGTTGCGCCTGAAAATGTCGTCAGGAAAGATGCTGATGACCCCTATCTTGTCGTGGCGGCTGACAAGGGCACTGCCACATTTTCTGACTACGCAAACTCTGTTTCCCAGGATTATGGATTCTGGCTCGATGATGCCTTCGCGTCTGGTGGCTCTGCCGGATATGACCACAAGAAGATGGGCATTACGGCGCGTGGCGGATGGGAATCCGTCAAACGGCATTTCAGGGAGATGGACCACAACACACAGACCACCGATTTTACGGCGATCGGTGTGGGGGATATGGCGGGTGATGTTTTCGGAAACGGAATGTTACTGTCCGAACATATCCGGTTGGTTGCGGCATTCAACCATTTGCACATCTTTGTCGATCCGAACCCGGATTCAGCAAAAACCTTTGTTGAACGCAAACGGCTGTTTGATGAGGTGAAGGGTTGGGGTGATTATGATCAATCCCTTCTTTCCAAAGGTGGTGGAATTTTTGAACGATCCGCCAAGTCAATCGATCTGACGCCGGAGATCAAGAAACTCACAGGCTTGACCGAGAGCTCTGTTCCCCCAACGACCCTGATCAAGGCGCTGTTGAAGGCCCAGATAGATCTGCTGTGGTTTGGTGGCATCGGAACCTATGTAAAGCACACGGATGAAAGTCATGCAGAGGTCGGGGATCGGGCCAATGACGCAATCCGTGTGAACGGGGATGAACTGAACTGCAAGGTGCTTGGTGAGGGTGCTAATCTGGGCATCACCCAGCGTGGTCGCATTGAATTCGCCGAAGCTGGCGGGCGTTGTAATACGGATGCGATTGACAACTCGGCCGGTGTCGATTGTTCGGACCATGAGGTGAATATCAAGATCCTGTTGGGCGATGTGGTTGCACGCGGTGACATGACCGAGAAGCAACGCAATACGCTGTTGGAGGCCATGACCGATGAAGTTGCCGCCCTTGTCTTGCGCGACAACTATCAACAAACACAGTCAATCAGCGTGACCGAGGCTGGTGCCGTCGAACGGCTGGACAGACACCAACGCACGATCCGTGCGATGGAACGGGGCGGACATCTGAACCGCGCGCTAGAGTTTTTGCCCGATGATGAAGAGATAGCGGAGCGGTTGCAGAGCCGCCGTGGCTTAACACGGCCAGAACTTTCCGTGCTGCTCGCCTATTCCAAGAACCTTACCTATCAGGAATTGCTGGATAGCGACCTGCCCGACGACCCTGTTCTGACAGAAGATCTGATCCGGTATTTCCCGGTAGTTTTGAATGAGAAATACGGACCGTCGATTGCCAATCATCGCCTGCGGCGTGAGATTATTGCCACCTCGGTAACCAATTCGATGATCAACCGGACGGGTCCCAGTTTTGTCCATGAAATGAAACTGCGCACCGGCATGTCAGAGTCGGAAATTGCCAGGGCCTATACGATCGTTCGCGAGGTGTTTGATCTGCGTTCGCTCTGGCGGGCCATCGAAGGTCTGGACAATATCGCAAGCTCGTCGGCCCAATACATCATGCTGAATGAGACCGGACGGACGGTGGAACGGCTGACGGAGTGGTTCCTGCGGAACGAGAGCCATCCACTTGATATCCGCAAGAATATTGAGACCTACCAAACTGGCGTTCAAACTTTGCGCGAAAATCTTCAGGAAGTTCTGGGGCCGGTCTCCCTCAAAGCGCTTGATCGTCGCTCAGAACGGTTCAAGGCAAAGGGGGTTCCGGAAGAACTGGCAACCATGGTGGGACAGCTCAAGGTTCTCTCGTCAGCCAGTGATGTTGTCCGGTTGGCGGCCGGGGCCAATTTGCCGGTCAAAGAAACCGGGATTGTTTATTCGGAAATTGGCAGTCGCTTTGGGTTGGATTGGTTGCGATCCGCTGCCAACAGGATCCCGGCAGACACCCAGTGGTATCGTCTGGCGCTTGGCGCCATGATCGACGATCTCTGGAGCCTGCAGACCGACATTGCAAGCCGTGTTCTGGCCGGTGGTGATGCCAGCAAGAGCGCCCTCGATGCTTGGATTGGTGAGCGCTCGGAAGCGGTTGATCGTGCCGATATGCTGTTGAACGAGTTGGGGCAAATGCCGCAGATTGACCTTGCCATGTTGGCAGTGGTTAGCCGGGAGCTTCGCAATCTGGTCACCTGACGCATTCAAGGCTGAATTTTTGGAATGGTGTAAAAATGTCTGAAGCATCGGATCGGGATGCGGCTGACCCGCTGGCCCCGTTCAGAGAAAAATTTGATCTGCCAGACGGTCTGATCTATCTCGACGGCAACTCTCTGGGACCGCTGCTTCACAGCGTGCGGGACAGAATTGCAGATGTCGTTTCCCGGGAATGGGGTCAGGACCTGATCACCAGCTGGAACCGCAACGGTTGGATGGAGCTGGCGGGACGTGTCGGTGGGAAGCTCGCCCCGATCATTGGTGCCGATCCGGATGATGTCATCGCCTGTGATTCGACATCGGTGAATATTTTTAAACTCATGTCGGTGGCCCTGAAACTCAATCCTGGTCGTCCCGTTATCCTCTCAGAGAAACGTAACTTCCCGACCGACCTCTATATTGCACAGGGGTTGGTTGAGTATCTGGGGCCACCCTATGAGGTGCGCCTTATTGAGGATGGTGTGGAAGTCGCGGACCACCTCAGCGATGATATCGGCCTGGTGATGTTGACCCAGGTCGATTATCGCACCGGGCGAAAGCTTGATATGGCGGGTATCACCGAAGCGGTTCATAAATCAGGCGCGCTTGTACTTTGGGATCTGGCCCATTCCGCCGGCGCCTTTCCAGTAGATCTCAGAGGGGCGAATGCCGACTTTGCCGTCGGATGCGGCTATAAGTACCTGAATGGCGGTCCGGGTGCCCCGGCTTTTCTGTATTGTGCCAAAGCACATCAGGACAGGATCCAGCCGCTGATGAGCGGGTGGCTGGGGCATGCCTCGCCCTTTGATTTTTCCTCTGACTATGCACCGGCACCCGGCATTGCCCGTCATATCGTCGGAACGCCGCCGGTTCTCTCCCTGGCCGCCCTGGACGAAGCTTTGACGCTGTTTGATGCGGTTGACTTCACTCAATTGGCGGCAAAGTCCGCTGGCCTCACGGCTTTCTTTATGGATGAGGTTGCGCGGCGTTCACCTGACCATGGATTGAGCTGTGTTACACCGATTGACGCCGGTAGGCGCGGCAGTCAGGTTGCTTATCGCCACGCCAATGGTTATGCGGTGATGCAGGCTCTGATCGCCCATGGTGTTATCGGTGATTTTAGGGACCCGGATATTATCCGGTTCGGATTCGCGCCGCTTTATAACAGTTATCAGGATGTGGAGACGGCGGCGGAAACACTCGCTGAAATCCTGGAACAGGAGATCTGGCAGGACCCACGCTATCAGACCCGTTCAGCAGTAACATGACAAAGGCTCTTCCGCTGCGGGTATACTTGGCCGCGCTGTCGCGCCGTATCGAAAGACTGCGGGGTAAAGAAACAGACCCTTACCTTCCCCTTCCTGAAGGCGCCATTCTGTCCCCCTATCCAGGGCATATGAAAGAAATTGACCAGGCCCGATCGGCGCTGGGTTTTGCAAAGTCTAATCCAAACGATCTTCTTCTCTGGCAGCATGAAGCGCGGCGGAAACTATCTCAGCTCATGGGATACCCTACCCATCGGTCCCAACCGTCTTTGACGGTAGAAGAAGCCGCACGATCAATCGGAGCTGATCTTTGGCGGCAAACATTTTGTTTGAGGGTTCGGCCGGAAACCGACGTTATCTTTCATCTTTTGTGGCAAGGGTCGCTTAGTGACCGGAAAGATTGGCCGGTGTTTTGTTACCTTGCAGGGTCGACATCGGGTGTGCATGTCAGCTGGGGCGAAGCCAAAGTACCCATAGATTACCAAAGACTCAGTATCGGGTCGGACCTCGCCCGTCAGGCAGCGGAACGAGGTTACCTCGTTGTCGCCGTGGAGCAGTTAGGTTTTGGCGCGCGTGAAGAGAGGACAATGTCAAAGCGCTCCAGTGATCGACTGGTTGATGCTGCGTTTCACGCTCTCTTACTGGGTCGGACATTACAGGGGGAAAAATGCTGGGACATGTCCTCAATTCTGGACTGGTTGTTGAATGGACAGGATCTGGTCGGTGTTGACCAGAATGCACTGTATCTTTTTGGGCATTCATCAGGTGGCAGCACTGCATTTTTCACGGCCGCACTGGACGTTCGGTTTTCAGGTGTTCTGTGTTCCGGTTCAATCGGACGTTTTTGTGATACGATCGGTGGTCGTGCGCCGGGAAATGGCGAAATTGTGGTTCCGGATTTGATCAATTGGCTCGAGGCGGAGGATCTTGTCGCGCTTGTCGCACCTCGCCCCTTCATTGGTCTTTCAGGGATAAAGGATCACATATTTCCGTATAGCGGTGTCGCTGACACCGTCGAACGGGCGCGACCGTTCTATGTTGCGGTTGATGCGGGCGATAAACTACATGCGATAGCAGTTGACGGACCTCATCAATACTACCCGGCGGAAAGCTGGACTGCGTGGGAGCATTTCATTCGTCCTTGAAAGCTGATGCTTATCTTTGGAAACGCTGTGTTGGCCACTACCAGGGGAATGTCACTGCTTCGTGATTCGAAGAGAGGGGTTAGATGCCATATCTTGATTTCATACATTCGAACACTTTGGTGATAGGCCTCGTTTTGTGATGTCAAAATATTATAATATGTTCAGGCAATCCTTATTGACTCTCCTGTTTGCGGCGGCGGCCCTCTCGTTTGCCGTTAGCTCAGGCTGGGCACAGAAAAGTGACAGGCCGGTTGTCGTCGAGCTGTTTACGAGTCAGGGCTGCTATTCCTGCCCGCCTGCGGAAAAGTTTCTGGGCGAATTGGTGCAGAGGGACGATATCCTGGCACTTGAGTTCCATGTCGACTATTGGGATTACATCGGTTGGGAAGATCCCTTTGCCTCTCAGGCCTATACGGCCCGTCAGAAAGACTATCAGCGCAGCCTTCATGCTCGCTACGTCTATACCCCGCAGATGGTGATTGACGGAGCTGAGCATGTGGTCGGCTCAGATCGTTCCAAGGCTGAACGGGCCATTCAAAAGGCGGCTGCCCGTCAGGCGGACGGCCCCGATCTGTCACTGTCCTTGATGCTGGACGGTCCGGAATCATTGCGCGTCGAGATTTCGGGCGTCACGGGTGGCGATGCCTATGACGTTATTCTGGTGACCTATGACTATGCCCATGAAACCGCAGTTAAACGGGGTGAAAACCGTGGCAAGACCCTGATGAACCATCATGTCGTGCGGGAAATGCGCTCGCTTGGCCGTTTGTCCGGGTCTTATGACAAGACCGTTCCTGTTACCCGCTTCTCATCATCGGGTGGCCACGCGGTTCTGGTCCAGACATCCAATGGCGGTCCGATTGTTCAGGCAGGGTATGTTGGTTGGGAAGCGGAAACCGCCTCAGCGGCGCAGTAACTCCGCGGCGCAGTAACTCCGCGGCGCCTGTTTATTCCAGTATGACGGCGGTCCCGTTTGCAACGACCATAAGCATGCCGTTTTCCTTGCCGAGCACTTCATAGTCCAGGTCAACTGCGACGATCGCATTCGCCCCCCAGTTATTGGCTTGTTCGGCCATGGTTGTAATCGCCATGTCTTTGGCCTCGGCCAGGATTTTTTCATATGTGCCGGATCTGCCCCCGACAATGTCACGGATACCGGCGAACATGTCTTTGAAGATGTTTGCGCCGACAATCGCCTCCCCACTGCAAATGCCGAGATATTCCTTAACCTTGCGGCCTTCGATACTTTCCGTGGTGGTCACAATCATTGTTCAAAACCTCTCCCGAAGCGGTGGTTGTCTTTCGAAAAACAGTTTAGTGTTCGTGGAGCTGATGCGGAACCTGTTTTATCGCAAACAGGTTTTATTTTTGCCAGAGGGGTGGATGTGCAGAAAAAACCGATCATTTCGTGGTGCCTTTATGACTGGGCAAATTCCGCATTTCCCTCTGTCATTACGACCTTCATCTTCGCAACCTATTTTACCCGTGGTATCGCCCCCGATGAGGTGACAGGTACCGCGATCTGGGGCAATGCACTGGCGATTTCCGGGGTGATGGTTGCCGTGATGGCCCCTGTCCTGGGGGCAATTGCCGACCATGGTGGGGCCCGAAAACCCTGGCTGTTCTTGATGACATTGCTCTGCGTCATTCCGACGGGGTTACTGTGGTTTGCGATCCCGGATCCTTCTGTCATACCGATGGTCATCATCCTGATTGTTCTGGCACTGGCTGGCTTTGAATTCGGTATGATGTTCTACAATGCTATGCTGGCCGATATTGTACCGCTGAGCCATATCGGCCGCGTTTCTGGCTGGGGCTGGTCATGCGGCTATTTTGGGGGGTTGGCGGCATTGGTCCTCTGCTTGCTGGGTTTCGTGCAGACCGACACGCCCCTCTTCGGATTGTCGACCGAAAATTCCGAGAATATCCGTGTATCCGGCCCTGTGGTTGCCATCTGGTTGTCGGTTTTTGCCATCCCGATCTTTCTCTTTGTTCCCGACAAAAAACCGTCTGGTCAGGCCCTGTCGGTACTGGTCCGCAAAGGGATCAGCAGTCTCATCGGCACGCTGAAAAAGCTTCCCAGCAATAAGGTTATTGCCCGCTTCCTGATTGCGCGCATGATCTATAATGACGGCCTTGCAACCCTGTTTGCCTTTGGCGGGATATATGCGGCGGGCACTTTCGGGATGAGTTTTGCCGAGGTGATCCAGTTCGCAATTGCGCTCAACATCGGATCGGGTCTTGGCGCTGCCTTCTTTGCCTTTATGGATGATAAATTCGGGTCGAAGCCGGTAATCGTGATTTCACTGACCGCAATCCTGGTTTGTGTGACAGGTATGTTGTTCATCACCAGCCTCAGTTGGTTTTGGGCCCTTGGCATGGTGCTCAGCCTGTTTCTGGGGCCGGTTCAGGCCGCAAGCCGGACCCTGATGGCGCGTCTATCGCCAGAGGACATGCGGACCGAATATTTCGGGCTCTATGCCTTATCCGGTAAAGCAACGTCCTTTCTGGGACCGTTGATCCTGGGCTGGGTCACACTGGCCTTTGACAGTCAACGGGCTGGCATGGCGACCATTCTTGTGTTTCTGGTGATCGGTCTGATCCTGATCCTGCCATTGCGGACCACGCGTTAACAGGCTCGGGATCAGGACATCCCGGCTCGGGCAAGCGCGCGTTTTCTGGCGGCTCCGGATTCCTGATCCGTGATTCCCATCATGCCCGTGACCCGGCGGACGAGATTTGATTCAAGGTCGTCAATCCGGCCATCGGCACAGACGACATCCCAGAGCATCTCGATCATTTCCAATTGTTCATCATGGTCGAAATTGGCGATGATCACCTTCAGGAAACCAAAAATGTCGACAGCCCCTTCGGCGCGCGCTTCGGATTCCGTCATGATCAGCTGTGTGGATTCTTCATCCAGTTCAAAACGCTCTTGAATCAGTTTTTTGACGGCCTCCTTTTCAGGGGCGTCAAGGGATCCGTCGAGCATGCCTGCTTCAAGCAGCAGGGCGGCGGCGGCGATGTGAAGCTCGTCCTGGGCATGCTTGCCGCCCGATTCGGCCTTACCGTCATTTTCGAACAGAAACTTCTTAATCTTGGCAATCATAGGGGCATCCGGACCTTTTCCATTTCACGCCGTTCGCGCTTGGTGGGTCGTCCCGCGCCGGCATCTCGTTTCGGGGATTGATCGACCATATCCTTGGCAGGTTTTGCGCTTGGCGGATCAAGATCTTCGTAAAGCAGGACTGCCTGGGGGGCGGAGCCGCGGCGATCTGCCAGCGCCTGAATCTTGATAACGCGGATATTCTGGCCCTGTGCAAAGGTCAGAACATCCCCGACCCGCACTGCGTATCCAGATTTCTTGATCCGCTCACGGTTAACCCGACAATGCCCGCCATCAACCGCTTTTGCAGCGAGGCTTCTTGTTCTAAAGAAACGCGCATGCCAGAGCCATTTATCAATTCGCATTTTTGCCGGTGATGTGTCCTGTTCCAATGGTACGGTCGCCTCCTCTTCGTCCCGGATAGTCAGATAAGGGTTATGGTGCCGGTAGCAAGGCCTGAAGCGCGGCAAAAGGGCTGTCAGAATTCTTGCGTGCAACGGGTTGTTTACTGGTCTTTCTTTGCGCTTTCTTTGGTTGGCTTGCTTTCTTGTGCGATGGCGCAGCTTTCTTTCGGCGTGGTTTCAACCGGAAGAGGGTTTGGTCCGCCTCCGCGTCCTTGCCCGCCGCCGGTTTTGCAGAAACGCAACCAAGAGCGTGCAGGATCTTTGAGCGCACTTCTGGCGTCGGTGTGCCAAGCATTTCTGCAAGGGCGCCATCTACCGTGAAGGGCCCTTTCTTGCCGCGTTTGCGAATTTCCGCCCGGATGGATTCAAGACGGTCAACGCGGATCGCCACCGGTCCCGTTCGGCCATATCCAATGGCGGTCCAATAGGGCGATCCCGCGGGGGCCAGATCTTGCAAGCCGTCCAAATTCAGGATCGGGTTGAATTTTACGTCCAGCATCGGGTGACCGTTCCAGACCGCCATAAAAGTTGCGCGGCTGCGCACCGGACCGGGTTTTAGAAGCCGGTTGATATAGATCACGTCATAGCCAAAACGGACCCCGAACCTGGCGAGCGTCTTGCGGTCATCGGCCTCTATCGTCGTGATTTGTTGCCGCGCATCGGCCTGATGACATGTCCCCAACCCCTCAAACAGATGAAAGGCCAACCCCTTTGCGGCACCGGTCAGTTCTGCCCGCTGCAAGTCCAGTAAGGGTCCAAAGCGCCGTTTCACATGATCTTCCATCCAACCTTTCAAGCGGGTTTCGATCCGTTTGCGTTGGGCGGTGTCACTTACGAACCCAAAGAGAGGTTGTATAACGGGTTTAAGGGGTTCGGTCCCTCTGGTCAGGCGGGCGACGTTCCGCCCGTCCCATTGGATCGTGCGATCCGGCCCAAGGGCGATGGTGGCATCCTGTGCACCTTCAAATTCCGAGACGGTGCGTTCCGCATGGTCCCTCAACACGCGTTCGGCCGTGGCGATCAGGGCTTGGGATTCCCGCGCATTGGCGGCGTCTTTGGGTACAAACTGAAATCCGTTGATGCGCCCGATCACATGACCTTCAACAACAACCTCGCCGTTCTTACGTATCCCGGCCAGCAATGAGCTGGCCCCGGCCTCACCCCGCCTGGTCAGGATCGATGTGCGCTTGTCGACAAACCGATGGATCAGTCGTTCATGCAGGGCATCTGACAAACGCTCTTCAATCTGGCGCGTCTTTTCCTGCCATCCGGTCGCGTTGGGAAGCCATTGATTGCAGTGGGAGAGATAGGAAAGGGTGCGAATATGGGCGATCCGGTTTGTGATCGTGTCGATTTCACCATCGACCCGGTCCAGACGCTTCAGCTGTCCTGCCATCCAGTCTTCGGGCAGGCGGCCGTCTCCATCGATCAGTTTGACAAAAAGCTGACCCAGCAATTCCGCGTGATGGTCTGGTGACATCTGGCGGAAGTCGGGCACCTGACAGATATCCCATAACAGCATGACGCGGTCTCTTGTGGTTGCGCGTTCCAACACCCGCTCATCGCGTGAGAGGGCGGCCAGCGCCCGATGGTCCTCACCGTCACGCATCCGGATCAACTGTTCCTGTTCCGGATTGCGGTGCAGAGATCCCAGCAGGGCTTTAGGAGAGCGGAAATCGAGCTTGCGATTGCGCCAGTAGAGCTTGGTCATGGGTTGATAATGATGGGTCTCAACCGCCGAGACGATTTCGTCAGAGATCAGGCGCTGATTATTGGTAACCCCAAATGTGCCGTCATTGACATGGCGCCCGGCGCGTCCCGCGATCTGTCCTATCTCTGGCGCGTCGAGCGGACGCAGGCGATGACCGTCAAATTTTGAAAGGCGGGCAAAAGCGACATGGTCGACATCCATGTTCAGGCCCATCCCGATAGCGTCTGTTGCGACGAGATAGTCCACCTCGCCTGCCTGATACATGGCGACCTGTGCGTTTCTGGTGCGGGGACTAAGCGCGCCCAGTACGACTGCCGTACCGCCCCGCTGAGACCGTACCAGTTCGGCGATTTCATATACCTCGCTGACGGAAAAGGCGACGATGGCTGATCGTTTTGGCAGGCGGGTAACCTTTGCAGAGCCGGCATGACGAAGGGTCGAAAATCGCGGACGGTTTTCAATAATCACGTCCGGAACCAATTGACGGATCAGCTCGGCGATTACGTCTGATCCCAGAAACATCGTTTCCGACAGGCCACGTGCGCTCAGCAGCCGATCGGTGAAGATATGGCCGCGATCCGGATCGCCACATAGCTGTATTTCGTCGATGGCCAGAAAGTCGACGGCGCGGTCCAGCGGCATGGATTCAACCGTGCAAACCCACCAGCGCGGGTTCGGCGGGATGATCTTTTCTTCGCCGGTAATAAGGGCAACAGTTGTTGCCCCCTTCAGTTTCACAATGCGGTCGTAGTTTTCGCGGGCGAGGAGGCGCAGGGGGAACCCGATCATACCGCTCGGATGGCCAAGCATCCGCTCGATGGCCAGATGTGTCTTCCCGGTATTTGTCGGGCCGAGAACGGCGCGTACCGTGCCCCGGTCTGTCGTAATCGTCACCATGTGAGTTCAGCTTTGCGTGCTTCGTCCAACCCTGCAAGAAAATAGGCACGCAAAGGGCAATTTATCACAAATATGTAAGGATCAGGTGGGACCGTTACTCCGCGGCTTCCGCCACTTGCCAGGGTTCGAGCGCCCAGAGGATGCTGTCGCGATCAAAGCCGTGCAAACCGATCACAACAAGGTCGCTGCGCCGAGCCTCACCCTGTGCCCAATCGCGGTCGAAATAGCGCTGAATGCGCGGACCTGCAGCCTGCAAAACTTCGCGGCGGGGAAGGCCGGGTCGATCGAGAAAGCCTTTGATCCGCAAAACACCGTGGGTCTCAATCAGGCTTTGAAGGGTCAGTTCCAATGCCATCGGGTCTTCGACAGGGCCAAGGGTGACACGGAAACTGTCAAAGTCGTCATGGTCGTGATCATCATGACCATCATGGTGAGACGGCCGTTGATCCAGATCGTCCTCCGCCGCTTTTTCGAGGCCCATCAGTACCTCTGCCGGGACCACCCCATGGCTTGAAGAAACCAGGGTGACACCTTTGCGGGTGCGTTCGCCGAGATCCGATTTGATTTGCGCCAGTTCATCCTCGCTCAACAGATCGGCCTTGTTGACAACCAGAATGTCGGCGCAATCGATCTGGTCTTCGAAAACCTCTTCCAACGGATTGTCGTGATCCAGTGCCTCATCGGCACGACGTAACTGATCAACCGCGTCCTCGTCATCGGCGAAACGACCCTCTGCCAGGGCTTTGCCATCGACGACCGTGACAACACCGTCGACGGTGACCTGTGCATTGATTTCCGGCCAGTTGAATGCCTTTACCAGCGGTTTGGGCAAGGCCAGACCAGAGGTCTCGATGATGATGTGATCGGGTTTTTGGTCCCGGTCCAGCAGCGCTTCCATGGTTGGCAGGAAGTCGTCGGCCACCGTGCAGCAGATGCAACCATTGGCCAGTTCCACAATGTCCTCTTCACCACAATCGTCCAGACCGCAGCCAAGCAACAATTCGCGGTCGATACCCATATCGCCGAATTCGTTGATCAGAAAGGCCAGGCGTTTGCCCTCTGCGTTCTCGATCACATTGCGAATGAGTGTCGTTTTTCCGGCACCGAGAAAACCTGAGATGATGGTGGCTGGGATGCGAGTGGCCATGGTGAACTATCCTCGGGTTAGAGCGGTCGAAGTCTCTTGTTAAACCTCGGTTAATTTGAGGGTGAGCGGCAGTCCAGCGGTAATAAGAACCACATGACCCGCGACTTCCGCGACCCTCTGGTTCAGGCGACCTGCCTCATCCCGAAACCGGCGCGCGAGCGCGTTGTCCGGAACAATCCCCAATCCAACCTCGTTTGAAACAAGCACGGTCGGCGTCGTCATCTCCGCCAATTGCGCGACCAGTTCTGTCGCGGCGGCGTCTGCGGCCCTCTCGTTGCGCTCGTCGCCCAGCATGACATTTGTCAGCCAAAGGGTCAGGCAGTCGACAAGGATTGATTTGCCGGAATTGCTATGCGCCTGAAGGGCGCCAACGAGGTCGGTCGGGCATTCGACACTTGTCCATTCCGGCCCGCGTTCTGCCTTATGCCTGGCAATCCGGTCCTCCATCTCGCTGTCAAAGGCCTGCGCCGTGGCGAGATAGTGGGGCAACAGCCCTTGATCCTCATACCAGGATTCCAGAATGGAAAGGGCGTGCCGCGTCTTGCCGGACCGGGCCCCGCCCAGGACCAGCGTGACATTTGGATTTCCACTCATCTGTTATCCTTTGACCCTGTTTCTGATTTGAAAGGGATCAGATCCCCAATTGGTAGAGCCCGTTTTGCGTGTCGAAAGCCGCCTCGGTTTCAATGCCATCGGTATCGCCGGTGAGAACGATGTTGAAGACCAGCAACCCATTGGCGGACACTGTCACCGGCGGCAAATACAGGGTGGTTCCGTCAAATCGCGGTTCAGGTGTTTCTTCGACTTCTGTATTAACGGCTTCCGAGAAACGGGCGTCGAGAATTTGTTCTGCTTTCGTGAACGAGATTTTGATATCCCCTTCCTGCAGGTCAGGCGTCATTCGGACTGAGCCCCGATTAAAAAGGGCGAAGCGCACGAGTCTGGCCCCTTCCGTATCAACGCCCGACATGCCGTCGAAAGTTGCCTTTAGCGTGGGGTTTGCCGATTCCGAAGGTTCCGAAACAATCTCAAAAGCCATGTCCACTTTGAGCTGTGTGAGTACTGGCTTTGAGCGATACCGATGCATCACATAGAAGAAACCAAGCAACAGGACCAGGCCGAGGATGCCGGAACCTTCCATTCCCCATTCTTCCATCAGCATGTCCCTTCTTTTGACTTCCGCAACGCTATCAGGCCAGGCGGCCAGTGCTGTGATCGGGTTCGCGGTTGACGAAGCAAACCCGCCAATGTCGACCCTCGGCATTCTCGATACAGTCGAGCCGCGTCACGGAAAGATTGGCGATGGAGAAGCGCAAAGCATCATCCGGACTGATCCCGAGGGCATAGGCAAGTGCGGCTCTGATTGTCCCGCCATGGGAGGTGCAGATGATGTCGGCATCCCCGTGATGATTGGACAATCTGGTGACGACGGGCACAACGCGGGCAACCAGGTCTGTGAAACTCTCGCCATTGGGGGCGCGCTCAAAGGCCGGCGCCAACCAATAGCTGGGCCCCTTTTTGCCCTGCAGTGCGTGAAATTCGTCATAGGTCAGGCCATGCCAATCCCCGAAGCTTTGTTCATTAAGACCCGCTTCTTCATGTCTTTCGGGCAGGGATAACCCTTGTGCCGCTATAGCGTCTGCGGTCTGATGGGTGCGCATCAGGGCAGAGGTCACAAGCGCGGCCTGTTCAGGTAGATGATCGGCCAGCCATTTAAACCGGTCCGCATTGCTGGTGTCACAGGGAAGGTCCTGCTGACCATAGATGCGGCCTTCATTCACCGTGACCGGGGCATGACGCACCCACCACCATCTGGTGACAATTGTGTCCGATGCGCTCATGTCTAAATTCCTTCGATCAGCGGGTTGAGCCAGCTTGGCGGTTGAAATGTTGCGGCCACGGTCAGGATGATGGCGGTTTCAACACATTGCTCAATCAAGCCGATTGTGTCGCCTGTATAACCACCCAGACGATGGACGATATAGCGCGCCAGCAGGATAGCCACCAGACTTGCGACAAACAGTGCGGGCAAAAAGACCATCGGGTGCTGCATCGGCAAGAGGGTCAGGCTACCAAGAACCAAAGCCGCAAGGGCAATACCCAGACCCGGCCGACCCGCGCTGGAGGCAACACCACTGCTCATGGCGCGCTTCAAACTGTGCATCACGATTGGAAGGACGCCCCGCGCAAAACCGTGCACGGCAATGAGTGTCAGGAAACCGGCGGATGCCGATGGCAAAAGCGCCAGGCCGGACGCCTTTAACCCGGTGAAAAGGATAAGCGCCAGAGCACCATATCCCCCGATACGACTGTCGCGCATGATGGTGACCATCCGCTCGACGCTCCCCCCGGCACCGAGACCGTCTGCGGAATCCGCCAGCCCGTCTTCATGCAACCCGCCGGTTAATACAGCGCTGGTAATCAGGGCTAGAAACGCTGCAGGCCAAGGACCAAGGCCAGCCGAAAATGCAGCGACCCATACCAGCCCTGCGATGAGGCCGATTACAAGGCCCGCCACTGGAAAAGCCCAGGCGCAACGTGACAGGGATCTGTGCTCCCCACCCACCGGCAGGCGTGTCAGAAACATCAGCGCCGCACGAATATCGGCCACCGGGCGAAAGCCGGTTTCTGAATCTGCTGGTGTGGTGCTCTCGGTTGTCATTTCGCTCTTGTCCATTTCGCCTATAGCGTCTAAGCGCTTGATCCAGTACTGCCAAGTTTAAAACGATAAGGCGCGATCAGATCCATGATCCTGCCTATTGACGGAGATGAAGATGTCAGACGCCCCGACAAGCGCGCAACCTGCCACGAGTATTGCAGAAATTCGCGGACTTTTGACCGCCTTTCCAGGGCCCGATGAAGGGGCTGTTGCAGCGGCGCGGGATCGCGAGGGGCAGCTGACCAAACCGCCTGGTGCCCTTGGCCGTCTGGAAAGCCTCTCGGAATGGATGGCGGCATGGCAGGCGAAAAGCCCGCCCCAGGCTGGCCGCCCACGGGTCGCGGTTTTCGCGGCCAACCATGGTGTCGCTGCGGCCCATCCGGTTTCAGCCTTTCCGGTATCTGTTACCGAACAGATGGTTGCCAATTTTCAGGGCGGTGGCGCGGCTGTGAACCAGCTTTGCGTCACCCACGATGCGGAGCTGCGTGTGTATGAGATGGCGCTGGAGAACCCGACGGCTGATTTCACCGTTGGTCCGGCGATGTCCGACAGCGAATGCGCCATGGCCATGGCCTATGGCATGATGGCGGTTGAAGAAGGCATTGATGTGCTTTGCCTGGGTGAAATGGGCATCGGCAACACGACTGCAGCAGCGGCTGTCTGTCATGCGCTCTATGGGGGTGAGGCCAGTGACTGGACCGGTCCTGGTACCGGCGTTGCGGGTGATCAGCTTTCTGCCAAAGCGGCCATTGTGGGCACCGCAGTTGAAGTGAACAGACCAGCCATGACCGATGGTTTCGAAATTCTGCGTTGTGTCGGCGGGTTCGAACTGGCAGCGATTGTCGGCGCGGTGATTGCCGCGCGGATTGGCCGTGTTCCGGTCATTCTGGATGGTTATGTCGGAACAGCAGCCGCGGCCATTTTGACAGATTTGCGGGCGGACGCCCTGGATCATTGTATTGCCGGGCATATGTCGGCAGAGCCGGCCCATAAGCGCCTGCTGGAAAAACTCAACAAGGAACCGCTGCTGGACCTTGGCATGCGGCTTGGCGAGGGGTCGGGTGCGGCGGTCGCGCTGGGTGTGGTAAAGTCCGCTGTCGCCTGTCACGCGGGCATGGCGACCTTTGCAGAGGCTGGGGTCAGCGACGGCTAACCGTCAAGACAGGATTGGATGAGGGGGCGATGACAGGATCAGTTTCTCAGGATCAGGAACCTGTCCTCACGGTTTTGCAGAAGGCAGCGTCCCTGCCTGATGCCCCGGGCCGTCGTATTGATACCCACGCAAACATCCTGCTGGTCGGGTCAGAGACGGTCTATAAGGTCAAGAGGGCCATCTACTATCCATTTCTGGATTATTCGACGCTGGAACGCCGCTATCGGTATTGCTGTGCGGAAGTCGTGCTGAACCGGCGTACAGCGCCGAACCTGTATCTGGGTGTTGTTGCGGTATATGCAGCCGAAGATGGCAATCTGAAGCTAGGATCTGTCACCACAGAACCCGATGGCGCCATGCCAGATGGTGCCGTGGAATTCGCGGTTGTGATGGCCCGGTTTGATGATGAACAGCTCTTCGACCGGCTGGCAGAAAGGGGTGCGTTAACCAGCACACTTCTTGAGCAACTGGGTGATGGCGTTGCCCGGTTTCACGGCGATGCCGACGTGGTGACCAAGGATTGGGCCACGGTCAAGAAAGAGGTTCTGGCCGACAACCTCGATGAACTCGCGGAAGCGGATTTCTGGCCGCCCGGGATGATGCAGGATCATCGGAAACTCTGTGATGCCACCTATGAACGGGTTCGTTCTGATTTGGCGGATCGTGTGAAGGGTCAATATATTCGGGCCTGTCACGGGGATATACACCTCCGGAATATCTGCCTGATCGATGATGTGGTGACCCTTTTCGATTGTATCGAATTTAATCCTGATTTTTCAGACATAGACGTCCTGTATGATTTGGCCTTTTTGCTGATGGACCTGGAATTCAGGGGGATGGCGGCGGAGGCCAACAGCGTCCTGAACCGTTACCTCGAGCGGCGCGAAGATTATACCGGGGTTGGGTTGCTAGGATTTTACAAGGCATTGCGGGCGCAGATCCGCTCCAAGATTGCGGTCAGTACAGCCGGTTTCGCAGATACAATTGAAGAACGCGCCTTTCACAAAGATGAGGCGCTGGCTTATTTCAAGCTGGCGGATCAGTCCTTGCGGCGTCCTTCACCCAGATTGCTGGCGATTGGCGGCGCGTCGGGGTCCGGCAAGTCAACTCTGGCGCGTCATCTGGCGGAACGCATGGCCCCGCAATTTGGCAGTGAGGTCATCATCCTTCGCAGTGATGCCATTCGGAAGGCCTATTGGGGTGTCGAAAATGAGGTACAATTGCCAGAGGAAGCCTATGAAAGCGCCGTGAGTGAGACGATTTATGGCATTATGGAAGAGAGGGCGAGGACAGTCCTGCAGCAAAGGTGCACTGTTCTCCTTGATGCCACCTTTACCCATCCGGAGTCGCGCGAGCGGGTTGAGGCACTGGCAAAGGATTGAGGGGTGTCCTTCACCGGCCTGTTTCTGTCTGCCGATCCGGATGAACTGATGCGCCGCGTGACGGAGCGCCAAGGGGATGTTTCGGATGCCGATGCCCAGGTGGTTCGCCGTCAATTGGCGCAGGACTGGGGCCAGAACCACTGGATAGCGCTGGATACATCCGCGCCCGACGGTTTCTCGTATTCAGAACAAGAGGTTGTGGATGCGGCCGTTCAGAAAACAGGATTGATGGACAATCTGAATCAGGGATAGGACCCGGCGTTGAACACTAGGATCGTGGAAACCCGCTCGGCGGCTATGGATGACGTCCCCTTGCCCGAAATGGCAATGCGGCCGCCGGTCCGCCCGCGCCTGGGGGCCGGGGTTAATGTCCGCACGCTCAGCCTTATTCGCTGGATTGCGGTGATGGGCCAGACGGCTTCAATCGCAATCGTCGCGCTGGTTCTGGAATATGAACTGCCACTGCTTGAATGCGGGCTTGCGGTTCTGGCTCTGGCGGCTTCGAATATCTGGCTGTCGGTCTGGTATCAGGCGCGGCGCAGCCTCAGCGACTATCACACCGCCCGGATCCTGGCGTTCGATCTATTACAGATCTCCGTCCTGATCTATCTGACAGGCGGTCTGGCCAATCCATTCTCTATCCTGATGGTGGTTCCCGTTGCGGCTAGCGCCACCGTTCTGTCACTCGGGGCGACCTTGATGTTGACGGTGATCGCGCTGTTTGCCGCTTCGCTTCTGTCGATTTTCCATCAACCCCTTCCGTGGTCGGGCGAGGCGCCCGTTCTGTCAAAGACCTTTCTGGCAGGGCTTTGGGTTGCCCATGCGGTGTTGCTGATCTTCATGGTGTCTTATGTCTGGTCGATTGTGCAGGAATCGCGCCGTCGGGAAAAAGCCCTTGCAGAGGCGGAAGCGGCCCTGGCCAGGGAGCAACATCTCTCTGCCCTGGGTGCCCTGGCTGCTGCTGCCGCCCATGAATTGGGATCACCCCTCAACACGATTTCTCTGATCGCGAAGGATTTGGTAGCCCAGGTGCCGGAGGACAGCCCGTTTCGGGAAGACGCGGTCGTTTTGGAAAGTCAGGCGGATCGGTGCCGGGATATACTGGCGGCGCTTGCGCGACGTCCGGAATCCCGTGGGGATGACCCGTATGATCGGGTTTTGCTGACCAATCTGGTCGAAGAGGCGGCCCGTCACCACGTGCCTGAAAGCATCACCTTGCGGCTGTCGGTGGATCCGGATTCCGAAGATGGTGAACCTCTTTTGCCGCGCAGCCCGGAAATTCTGCAGGGTATGGGAAATCTTATCCAGAATGCCGGACAGTTTGCCCGAACGGAAGTTGGTGTTGCCCTGAAATGGACGGAGACAGAAATCCGCCTCGATGTTGTTGATGACGGGCCGGGTTTTCCCGGGTGGATACTTGATTCTTTGGGCGAGCCATACCTCTCCACCAGACGATCAGAACAAGGCCATATGGGGCTCGGGATTTTTATTGCACAAACTTTACTTGATCGGACTGGGGCCGAAGTCTCGTATATGAATAATAAGACACTGAAAAACCGGGCCAGAGGGGCACGTGTCATCATTCGTTGGGACCGTGCAGTGCTGGATCGCCCGGCTGGAATTCACTAGAATTCGGCTGGATACCCGGTTGCAGGTGTATGGGTTACGAAACTGTAGATGTTGGATGACTGAAATGATGACCGCGACCGCCGGTGTGAACCCGGCCCGAACCGACGAAATGACCTTGCTGATTGTCGATGATGACAGACCGCTGCGCACGCGCCTGAGCCGGGCGATGGAAGAGCGTGGCTTCAAGGTTCGAGATGCGGAAAGCGTTGCCGCAGCCCTGGTCGAGATTGCCAATGCGCCACCTGCCTTTGCCCTTGTGGATATGCGTCTTGAAGACGGCAACGGGATGCAGGTGATTGAAGCCCTGACAGAGGTTCGGTCCGACGCCCGTATCGTATTGTTGACAGGCTACGGAAATATCGCGTCCGCCGTGACCGCAATTAAGGCAGGGGCAGTAGACTATTTGCCCAAACCGGCCGACGCAGACCAGATCGCCGCCGCCTTGCTGGAAGATGAGAGTGCTCTGCCCCCACCCCCGACAGATCCAATGTCTGCGGACCGTGTCCGCTGGGAACATATCCAGCGTGTTTATGAACAATGCGGCCGGAATGTCTCAGAAACCGCTCGTCGCCTGAAGATGCATCGCCGTACCTTGCAGCGAATTCTGAACAAGCATGCCCCGCGTCCCTGACACGGCGCATTGATATCACCGAAGGTCGCAATTTTGGCTGACCTTCGGTCTTCCCCCTGATATGCCTAATCCCATGAGTACCCGTGTGGTCTGGGGCAAATCTGACCATGGATAATCCGGGCGTGACACCCGTGCAAACAGATCGTTTGTGCGGGCCAGATGTTGGTCCGGGAAATTACAGGGGCAATCATGTCTGGGATGAATGGACAGAGTTTAATACCGGGTGAAATCCGCTTTGAAGAAGCGCCGGGCGAAAAAATCGGTATCATGATTTGCGGGCATGGCAGTCGGTCGGTCGATGCTGTGCGCGAGTTTGAGCAGATTGCAACCGGCCTTCGGGCCAGATGCACGGCGCATCCTGTCGAATACGGGTTTCTGGAATTTGCAACGCCCATTATCCGCGACGGTCTGGACCGGTTGCGGGAACAGGGTGTGACCCGCGTCCTTGCCGTTCCCGGTATGTTGTTTGCCGCCGGTCATGCCAAAAATGACATCCCCTCTGTTCTGAACACCTATCAGGCGCAGAACCCTGGCATGAAGATCGACTATGGTCGCG
The DNA here is from genome assembly GCA_963691885.1 of Alphaproteobacteria bacterium. Taxonomy (GTDB): domain Bacteria; phylum Pseudomonadota; class Alphaproteobacteria; order UBA8366; family Aestuariispiraceae. The sequence goes on along the minus strand of OY829843.1, from coordinate 1,416,444 downwards.
AACTGGCGATCGACTTGAAGATGTTGCAGGCAGCCGGTGACAGGGTGCAGGAGGCGCTCGATGGTCTGGATGACAATGTCAGCCGTCATGAGACGCTTTTGGTGGTCGTCGGGCGTGGGGCATCCGACCCTGACGCCAACTCCAACGTTGCCAAGATCACCCGCATGCTTTGGGAGGGGATGGGATTTGGTTGGGCTGAAACCGCCTATTCCGGTGTGACCTTTCCACTGGTCGAACCGGCCCTCGAGCACTGCACCCGACTGGGTTTCAAACGGATCGTCGTTTTCCCGTATTTCCTTTTCACCGGCATTCTGATCCAGCGCATATACGACTACACCGATAAAGTGGCAGAGCGCCATCCGGGGATCGAGTTTGTAAAGGCGGGTTACCTGAACAATCACGACCGGGTTATGGACACATTTGCAGAACGGTTGGCAGAGATTGTTGAAGGTACCAACAACATGAACTGCCAGATGTGCAAATACCGCGCGCAGGTTCTGGGCTTCGAAGATGAGGTCGGGTTGCAGCAGGAAAGCCACCACCATCATGTCGAAGGGATCGGGACCGGTGTTCCGGATGCAGATCATGATCATGGTCATTCACACGATCATTCTCATGACCACTCGCATGGGCATTCTCACGGTCACGATCATCATCACGATCACAGCCATGGCCATAGCCATGATCACAGCCACGATCACGGGCATGACCATCATCATCACCCCTATCCCCATGCGGACCACCCCCTTGGTCCGCGTACGATGGTTGAGGGTGTTCAGAGTTTGAAAGAGAGCCAGTCCTGATCGGGGGTTCGATCGTGACCCTGGATCCGGAAGTGTGATATGGCCGCTTTTGACGCCTATCTGATGGTCGATTGGAGTGCCGCGAGCGCGCCTGCACCGGCAAATCCCGCACAAGCTCGGGATTCCATCTGGTGGGCGCTGGCTGTGCGACAGGATGGTATTGTGGAAATCACCGATCACCGTCACGCCCGAACACGGGCGGGTGCGGTTTCTGCTTTGGGTGATCTGCTGACCGAGGCCCTGATGCATGGGCGTGTTCTGGCCTGCTTCGATTTTGCCTTCGGCTATCCGGATGGCACTGCAGAAGCTCTCAATCTTGGAACGGCGGGGCTGGTCTGGCGCAAACTCTGGAAAAAAGTAAGTGCCGGTTTTACGGATGACACGCGCAACAGGAATAACCGGTTTGACCTTGCCGCCGGGTTGAACCGGGAATTTGGGTCGGTGGACGGGCCATTCTGGGGGTATCCGCATCAGCATCATGGCCGATATGACGGGTTGCCGTTTCGAAAACCACAGGGATATGGCAGCGCGCTGCCTAAAGAGTGGCGGCTGGCAGATCATCATGCCAAGGGAACCCATTCTGTATGGCAGCTGTCCGGCAATGGTATTGTTGGCGGTCAGACACTCACCGGGATCCCGGCACTCTGGGCGTTGCGAACCGATCCGCGACTGGCCGAGGTTTCGGCGATCTGGCCGTTTGAGACGGGCCTCTGCGATGATGAACGTGCCAGGATTGTGATTGCCGAGACATGGCCTTCACTGTTTCCGGTTCAAGCGATTGAAGGGTTGCCAAAGGATGCGGCACAGGTATCAGCCGTTGTTCATCACCTGGCCGATCTTGATGACCGGGATTTGCTGGATGATGCCATGCGAGGTGGTGTTCCCCTCACGCCGAAAGAACGACTGATCGTCGAAACGGAAGAAGGCTGGATATTGGGGCTGGGCCATGCCTGAGACATATTCTTACATCCGGGACCCGCAGGCCATTTACGAAGAGTCTTTTCGTCAGGTACGCGAAGCGGTGGATCTTTCATCATTTCCGGATAATTTGCATTCACTGGTAATTCGCCTCGTTCACTCTGTCGGCCGACCTGAAATTGCTTCGTCGCTCGTTTGGCAGGGAGATGTCACAGCGTCTGCACATCGGGCCCTGGCATCAGGTGCGTCAATTCTGGTCGACGCCACAATGGTTGCTTCAGGTGTCACGAGGAAATTCCTACCCGCTGATAATCAGGTGATCTGTACCCTCAATGACGCCTCAGTGCCACAGAGCGCGAAGACACTGGGAACGACAAGATCCGCCGCGGCTGTTGACTTGTGGCGGGACAGGATTGAAGGCTCTGTTGTTGCATTCGGGAACGCGCCGACGGCCCTGTTTCATCTGTTGGAGCGTCTTCAAGAGGGGTGGCCGAGGCCGGCGGCCATTCTGGCCTTTCCTGTCGGGTTTGTCGGGGCGGCGGAATCAAAACAGGCCCTGATTGATGCCGGGCTGGATGTTCCCTTCATCACCCTCACCGGACGTGACGGTGGATCGGCGCTCGCCTGCGGCGCGATCAATGCGGTCGCCAGAGGCGATGGGGGTGCGTTGTGAGCGCGATAGAGAAGAGCGGACTCTGGCTGTCCGTCGTCGGCATCGGGGAAGACGGGTTGAACGGGTTGACCGCAACGGCGCGCCAACTGGTCGAAGATGCAGCGCATCTGGTTGGGGGAGACCGGCATCTGGCCATGATCCCTCAATCCCATAAAGCGCGGCGCCATCCTTGGGCGAGCCCGCTCTCGGAAACGGTAAAGGCGTTAAAGGCGCTTGAAGGGCAGAATGTCTGTGTTCTGGCGACCGGCGATCCAATGAGTTTTGGTATCGGGGTGACACTCGCCCGGGCTTTTGGATGCGAGGCGATGACGATCATTCCAGTGCCCGGTGCATTTTCACTGGCGGCGGCCAAACTTGCCTGGCCCTTGGAAGGGGTTGTGCGCTTGACGCTTCACGGTCGACCATTTGATCTTGTGCGTCTTCATCTCCATCCCTGTGCGAGATTGTTGATCCTGTCTGAAGATGGCTCGACTCCAGGAAAACTGGCGGCGTTACTCAATGAAAGCGGTTATAGCGACAGCAATATTACAGTTCTGGAGCATTTAGGCGGGGAGCTTGAAAATATCCGTAGCGCCAGGGCCAATGATACGGCTTTTTTCAACGAAGGTTTTCAGGATCTCAATCTGTTGGCCGTTGAGTGTCACGCTTCCAGCAAAGCGCGCATCCTTAGCCGCGTTCCGGGCCTGCCTGATGAGGCCTTTCTTCATGATGGTCAACTGACGAAGCGGGAGGTCCGCGCGGCGACACTGGCAGCCCTTGCGCCGCAGCCGGGCGAGTTTCTCTGGGATATAGGATGCGGGAACGGGTCCATTGCGATCGAATGGATGCGGGCTGGCGGACGCGCCGTCGGGATAGAACCAAATTTGCAGCGGCGAGATCGTGCGGTGAGGAACGCCATTACACTCGGCGTTCCGGAGCTGTCGATCGTTGATGGGGTCGCGCCTGATGTGCTGAAAGATCTGGAACCGCCCAACGCGGTTTTTGTGGGTGGTGGTTCCGGGGACGGCGCCGTGTTGGAGGCGGCGTGGCAATCGCTTCTGCCAGGCGGGCGTCTTGTTGCCAATGCGGTAACGGTTGAGAGTGAACAACGACTTGCCGCGTTTCATGCGACGCATGGCGGTGATATGTCACGGATTTCTGTGTCCCGGTTGGTGCCGGTCGGTCCCCATCATGGATGGCGACCAATGATGCCGGTTACTCAACTCTCGATCACCAAACCTTATAACATTAATACCGAAAGTCAGGAATAATGGTCGGACGACTCTATGGCATTGGCGTGGGGCCGGGTGACCCCGACCTGATTACCCTGAAGGCGTATCGGGTTTTGCAATCGGTTCCGGTGCTCGCCTGGCCGGCCGGCTTGGAAGGGCCGAGCATGGCGCGGGAGATTGCAGCCCCACATATACCGGACGGGCTTGTCGAGATTCCCATCCGTATGCCGATGGTAGAAGCCCGCTTTCCCGCGAGCGATGTTTACGATGGGGCGGCATCCGAGATCGCCGGGCATTTGTCAGACGGGCAGGATGTCGCGGTCCTGTGCGAGGGCGACCCGTTCTTTTATGGCAGCTTCATGTATCTGTTTGCCCGAATGGCCGAGCGGTTCGAGACGGTGGTTATACCGGGCGTCTCCAGCCTTATGGCGTCCGCCGCAATGACCGGCGCCCCGCTTGCGTCGCGGAATGATGTTCTGACCGTTCTGCCTGCCCCCCTTGATGAAGAGGTGTTAAGACAGAAGATTGGGTCCAGCGATGCTCTCGCCTTTATCAAGGTGGGACGGCATCTCGAAAAAATCAGATCCCTGCTGGTTGAAACCGAGATGGCGGATGACGCCATCTATATTCAGCATGCAACCATGGAAAAACAGCGTGTGATCCCTCTGAGCGATGTAGGAACGGATTCCGCACCCTATTTCTCAATGATACTGGCCCACCGCCGGAGGACCGCAACCGATGAGGTGACCTCGTGATCGCCTTTGTGACACTGACAGAGCAGGGCGGTGCGCTAGCCCGTCGTCTGCAGAATGATTTCCCGGATTGCACGTCATATGGAAAACAGGGGCGCGTCGTAGACTGTGATCAACCCTTTGAGGATATGGGCCAACTTCTCTCCAAGTTGTTCCGGGAAGGGACACCCATCGTTGGAATTTGTGCCGCCGGGATTTTGATCCGATTACTTGCCCCTAACCTGAAATCGAAGCATGACGAAAGCCCGGTTATAGCGATCGCGGAGAATGGCGACAGCGTCGTACCTCTTCTCGGTGGGCACCACGGCGCGAACGATCTGGCACGGTCAATTGCCAATGTGCTGGATGGTCACGCTACGATTACCACAACAGGGGATTTGCGTCTGGGATTTGCCCTCGATGTGCCACCCGAGGGTTGGGTGATTGAGAACCCGGAAATGCTCAAACCCGTAACGGCCGCTTTGCTGGCCGGGGACGCTGTTCAGCTGGTCAATAAAATATCGGAACTGACTTGGCCACCGGCCGGGCAATTCGCGGGCGATGATGATGCAACTTATAGGGTCTTGGTAAGTGACCGTGTTGAACCGAGTGACCCCACAGCGCTTCGTTTCATCCCGCCGACCCTGACACTGGGCGTCGGGGCTGAACGCGGGGTTCCGACGGAGGATGGAGTTGAAGCGTTGGAAACGGCCCTGCGGGAAGCGGGACTGGATCCCCGCGCTGTTGCGGCGGTTGGCTCTCTTGACATCAAAGTGGATGAACCCGCTGTCAAAGCCGCGGCTGATCGTCTGGAAGTGCCGTTCCGCGTATTTGACGCCGAAGCGCTGGAGGAAATGACCCCGCGCCTACAGAACCCGTCCGATATCGTCTTTCAGGAAACCGGTTGCCATGGTGTGGCAGAGGGGGCGGCGCTTGCCCTTGGTGGTGCCGGATCTGACCTGATCCTGCCCAAGCGCCGGTTTGCGCGTGTCACGGTTGCGGTCGCGCAATCGACCGAACCGGCTGTGCTAGCCAGGCCGGACGAGACCGGGCGCACTCCCGGTCATCTGTTTGTGGTTGGCATCGGCCCTGGTACATCGGAGTGGCGCACGGCCCAGGCGGTGGAAGCCTTGCAGCGGGCAGAGGTGGCAATTGGCTATGACCTCTATCTCGATCTGGCCGCCGACCTGATCACCAGAGCCGACCAGATCAGATCCCCCTTGGGGGAAGAGGCGCAGCGGGCGGAGCTTGCCTTGCGTGAAGCGGCCAAGGGCAAGACCGTTGCCCTTATCTGTTCCGGCGATCCGGGGATTTATGCGTTGGCGACCCTCGTCTTTGAGGTGCTGGACCGCAGCGCCGGTAGGGAGGGCGAACGTGCCCTGAACGGGGTTGAGGTGACTGTTGTTCCGGGGATTTCGGCCTTTCAGGCGGCTTCTGCCCGATTGGGCGCGCCAATGGGACATGATTTCTGCCTGATTTCGCTGTCTGACCTGCTGACGCCACGTGAGGTCATCCGGCAACGGCTGAAAGCGGCGGCGGAAGGTGACTTTGTCATCGCCTTTTACAACCCGCAGAGCCTGCGCCGCCGAACCTTATTGGGCGAGGCGATTGAGACCCTGCGACAGGATCGGCCTGGTGATACGCCGGTGGCGGTCGCCCGCAATCTGGGCCGCCCGGATGAGCGGATCACGCTGACCCCGATCTCTGATTTCGATCCCGAGAGCGTTGATATGCTCTCTCTCGTCGTTGTCGGCAATAGCGAGACCCGGGTGATCGAACAGGGCGGCGAGCAACGGCTTTACACCCCGCGCGGTTACGCGAAAAAAATGGACCAGACAGAGTTGCTTCCGGAAGAAGCGACAGGAGGAAACCGATGAAGGTGTATTTTATTGGGGCTGGTCCCGGTGCCCCCGACCTGATCACGGTTCGCGGTCTGAAGGTAATCCAGTCCTGCCCGGTTTGTCTGTTTGCGGGCTCTTTGGTGCCGGAAGCGGTCGTGGCCGAGGCACCGGAAGGCGCACGGGTAATCGACACGGCATCCATGCATCTGGACGAAATCATCGCTGAGATGGTTGAGGCCGAGACGCGCGGTGAGGACGTCGCGCGTGTCCATTCGGGAGACCCCTCGCTCTATGGTGCGACGGCCGAACAGATGCGGCGTCTGGATGCGCTGGGCATTGAATATGAGGTTGTGCCGGGTGTACCAGCCTATGCCGCAGCGGCAGCGGCCTTGAAGGCGGAGTTCACGATTCCGGGTGTCTCACAGTCTATTGTGCTGACCAGGACATCGGTCAGGGCCTCTGCCATGCCGGAGGGGGAAGATCTGGCAACCTTTGCGAAGTCAGGGGCGACGCTCGCAATCCATTTGTCGATCAATAATCTGGCAAAGGTGGTTCGCGAATTGACACCGTTTTATGGGGAAGATTGCCCGGTCGTCATCGGCTATCGCGTCAGCTGGCCGGATCAGATGATTTTGAGAGGGGTATTGGGGGATATCAGGGCGAAGGCAAAGGCCTCTGGCATTACGCGGACGGCGCTTATTTTGGTGGGGCCAGCTTTGGCCGCTGAAGGGTATGAAGACAGTCGTCTTTACGCGTCAGATCACACCCATGTTCTGCGTCCGGCACCGGACAAGGTATCTTAACGGGGCTTAGAACAGGCTGACCAGGACGGTGGCGGTGCCGGAAACGGCCTGCCAGGTCATGACAAAGACGCCCAGACCCAGGCCGGCGATCAATCCAAGAGCAATATTTCTCATGGACCCGGAGCGGGTTGATTCAGAACCTGAAACCTCGTGCGCTGCTTTGACCATAATCTTTCTCCCTCTTTGATGAGTTAAGAATGCAACATCCCTCCTCACTTGAATGTGATGACGAACACATAGGGTGGTTTTTTCTGATTATTTTTCGGAAATTGGTGCTTTTCGGGGCACGAGAGTGAAAAAACAAAGGCCTGCAAGAGCAGAAAAACCCAATAAAATCAATCCCAAAGGGCCTGCACCGTTACCAGCATAAAAATATCCGGCCCCGAAGGTTGCAAGGGCCCCACAAGCCATCTGGATGAAGCCCATTGTGGCGCTGGCGCTGCCGGCCACCCTTGGAAAGGGCTGCAACGCGCCAGCCGTGGCATGGGCCAGAATCAGCCCAAACCCGAAAAAATAGATCAGCATGGGCGCGATCACCCGGGTTAGGGACACTGTATCCGAAAGGCTTTCTACGAGGATCGAACCGCTGACCGTGCAGATAACACCGATACCGACCAGAACATGCTTTGAAACCTTCGCAGCCAGCTTCCCGGTGATGATGTTGCCTGAAGCATAGGCAGGCACTGTGATGAAGGCGAGAAGGCCAAATTCGCTGGGACTTAACCCAAGCTCCTCCATAAAGATGAAAGCTGTTGAGGCGTGATAGGAGAATATCCCGGCAAAAGTGAGCGCGCCGACCAGCACATGTCCCATGAAAACCGGATTGACCAGCAGGCTGGCGTAAATCTGAACCAGTCTACGGGGCTGCAGTGCTTCCGGGTTGGGGTTCTGGTTGCTTTCATCAAGGAAACGCAACGCCAGAAACAACAGGGTCATCCCGAACAGGCCGAGCGCCAGAAAACTGGCCTGCCAACCAAGGGCCTGCTCAATGAAGCCACCCAGGCTGGGGGCAACGGCCGGGGCCAGGGCGATGGCGGTGCCGATGACGGAAAAGACGCGGACCATCGCAGTCCCCTGAAATAGATCCCGCACCATGGCCCGTCCCAGGACGGGGCCGCAACAGGCCCCGAAACCCTGCACCATTCGGGCAAGCTGCAATTGCTCGATTGTCTGGGTGGCGGCGCAAAGAGCGGAGGCCAGGATGAACAGGATCAAGGCACCAATCAGAATGGGCCGTCGACCAAACCTGTCAGATAGCGGGCCATATACCAGTTGGGCAAAGGCAAATCCCGCCAGATAGGTTGTCATTGTTGCCTGGGCTTGGGCTGGCGTCGCGTTCAGGCTGAGCGCGATATCGGGAAGGGACGGCACATAGAAGGAGATACTGAACGGACCAATCGCAACGATGGCCGTCAATAGGGCCGTGAGACGGGGACCGGTCAGTCCGCGCCAGAATGGCGGCGTCTTGGTATCACTCATATCTGTGCCGTTTCTCAGCCGATGCGATGCAGGCTGGCGCCGTTGTGGGACAGCCAGTTTTTGGCGGGTTTCCAACCCGGATACAAATCCCCGACAAATCGCCAGAACGCCGGTGAATGATCCATATGTCGCAAATGCGCGACCTCATGCGCAACGACATAGGTCAATACTTCCGAGGGTGCACAGACCAAACGCCAGTTGAAGGAAAGGTTGCCATTGGCCGCACAACTGCCCCAGCGGCTGGATTGGTCCCGCATCGTGATACGGCCCGCTTTCAGGCCATTGGCCTTGCACAGCGCTGAGACCTGTTCCGTGATTTCATCGCGGGCACGGCGTTTCAGAAAGTCGCGAATGCGGCGCTGAAGATGGGGTTCGTCACCACCGACGATCAGAGTATCGTTGTCTGTTTTGCACGGACCGCGCAGATCCGGGTCATGGCGAATGACAAGATTTTCGCCCAAAACGGAAAGGCTCTCACCATCAGCAAAAACTGACCTGGGGGGCAGTTTTCCGACACTCTCACAGACCCAGTCGCTGTGCTCTTCCAGAAAGCGCGTTATCCGGCGAATGCCAAGATTTGGCGGTGCGGTCAGAATTGCGCCATCACCCTTGGGATCAATCCGAAGCGTCAGGCGGCGTGCCTTTGGATGACGACGCAGAACGACCGGAATGGTCCTGTCACCATCCTGTACCTGCAGGTCGGGATCGATTTTCTGGCGCATGAACATAGGCCATGAAGCCTCGATTCCGCGAAGTCGGGCAAGATTGAGCATTATTTTTTTGAAGCACGGGGGCGGGAACGGCGGCGATGATTTTCCTGCATCCTCTGCAGCAGCGGCTTTTTATTTTCCAGCCATCCGGTCACATGCTCTTCCAAATCTTCAACATCCGCCTCGGAGACGATTTTACCATAGACCGATATGCCAGCCTCTTTGACCGTGTCCGGGTCGCCAGAAATCAGGGGATGCCAGCCGGGCAGCGGGTCTCCCTGTGCCAGAAGTCGGTAGGCGCAGGTTTCGGGCATCCAGTACAATTCATCGACTGTTGCGGCGGTCAGAGTGACACAATCGGGCACGTTGGTTGAGCGGTTCGCATAATCCCGGCATTGGCAGGTTTCCAGATCCAGATAGAGGCAGGCGACATCGGTAACCGCGACCTCGCCCGTATCGACATCTTCAATCTTGTGCAGGCAGCATTGCCCGCACCCATCGCAAAGGCTTTCCCATTCCGCTTTCGTCATCTGGGTGAGGGATTTTGCCTCCCAGAAAGGTCTGTCTTTTTTCATGGGGCACGGTCTATCAGGTGAATGAAGGAGCCTGCAACCGATCCGTTGATATGGCCGACCACACCAAGATCCTCACCCTTTGCATCACTCACAGTGAAGAGCGCAACAGCATTCGGGTGTTTGTCGTTATCCACAACCGACGTGTAGTGAAACTCATGGGCACGGAAGCGATCGCCAGTCTTGCCCACCAGACAATCACTCTGGAGTACAGCGCTGCGTAGACCCAGCGCGCGCTTTGGGTTCTCGAAAGACGTTGTCACAGGTAGCAGGCCAGACATCTTATGGCGGGTGCCGCTCTTGTCGATCAGGGTATCTCCCAAAACCATATAACCGCCGCATTCCCCGTAAATCGGTTTGTTTTGCGAAGCGGCCTGCCGCAACCCATCCAGGAAAGCTGAACTCTCGGCAAGTTTGCCTGCATGGAGTTCGGGATATCCCCCCGGCAGATAGATCGCATCGGCATCCCTTGATGGTGCCTCATTCGCAAGTGGACTGAAGGGAAGAATTTCCGTGCCTATTGTCCGCCAATACTGCAGCAATCCGTCATAAGCGAAGGCAAATGCCACGTCCTGCGCTATAGCGATTTTTTGCCCTAATGGCTGAAAAAAAGGCTGCTTACCCGATTCGTCTGTTGGCCCTTTGACCGGGGCAAACATCGATTTGACAAGGTTCAGATCGATGGTCTTGGCAACCAGGGAAGCGGCAGTATCGATGATGTGTTCAAGATTCTTCTGTTCTGACGCCTGAACCAGACCCAGATGCCGGGACGGAACGGCGATGTCCTTTTCTTCCCGAATCGCACCCAGGATCGTTGGGGCGTTGGAGAGTGTTTCCACGGCGTCTTCGATGATCAGCCGGTGCCGCACGCTGCCAACCCGATTAAGGATGATGCCCGCGACATGGATATCGGACCGGTAGGTCATGAATCCGTGTATGAGGGCGGCGACCGAACCCGACTGGCGTTTTGCGTCAACCACCAGAATCACGGGCCAACCGGTCAGTGCGGCGAGATCTGCTGTTGAACCCGTCCCGTCCGCCGCCCCGTCAAACAGGCCCATGACGCCTTCGACCAGAACAGGGGTTGCGTCGGCCGTCGCGAGTTCAATGCTTTTGTTCAGGGTTGCCATTCCCATGCCCCATGGGTCGAGATTGATGGCGGGGCGACCCGCCGCCGCTGAAAGGAAGGCGGGATCGATATAGTCCGGGCCTGTCTTGGCAGGTGCGGTTTCAAATCCGGCCTTGTTGAGAGCGCGCAACAGTCCAAGGGTGATCAATGTCTTGCCGGAACCACTGGACGGGGCGGCGATGATCAAACCGTTTGGTCGTGGGCCCATCGGCCTGGTGTCACCCAAGGGCGCGATCATCCACAATGCCCAGCGGGTCGGGATTAAGCTGTTTACCGTGGAGCGCGCCAAGCCAGTCCAGCCCCTCGCGGAGTGTTACCACCTGGCCCACAACGATGATTGCAGGCGGATCAATCAAGTTGGAAAGCGATGGGGCCTCGCCCAGTGTGGTGATGTGTATTTGCTGATCAAGGGTGGCGGCCTTTGAAACAATGGCCACCGGTTCGCCAGGTGACCTTCCCCCGGCGGTAAGGCGGTTGGCAATTTCTTCCAGATGCTTGAGCGCCATATAAAAAATGATGACGGGTGAGCCCTGGGCCAGGGCCTGCCAGTTCAACCCATCTGGCACATCGCCCGTTGTGCCGTGTCCTGTGACAAAGGTAACGGCAGAATTCACAACGCGATGCGTGGCGGGGATACCGGCATAGGCCAGGCCGCCGATGCCAGCTGTGATGCCTGGAATGACGCGGAACGGAATGTTGCAGCGAACCAGTTCCAGTGCTTCCTCGCCGCCTCGCCCGAAGACGAAGGGGTCGCCACCTTTCAACCGCAACACCTTTCGTCCGGCCCTGGCGAGTTCGACTAACCGGGCTGAGATAGAGCGTTGCTTGGGAGAGGGGCGACCGCCGCGCTTCCCCGCATAGATCAGTTCTGTGCCCGTTTCGGCCAATCCGAGAATGCGTTCATCCACCAGCGCGTCATACACAATTGTATCGGCCTGCGAGAGTGCGTTTAGCGCATGCAGGGTCAGCAGGCCCGGATCCCCCGGGCCCGCACCGACCAACCATACCCAGCCTGTTTCAAAGACCGGCATTTCTTCTGGAAAGCGCATGACCATTCCATAAGTTTAGGGGTATCCTGCGCTGACGCCCAGACTATTCTGCGGCAATAATTGTTCATTTTGGCGCAAGTCGGAATGCCTCTGGAACTTGAATTGAGTCTGGCGTGAATTTGGGATGACGGCGCGCAAACCTGATGGAGAATTGAGGTCGGGATGGACCACCGGGTCTTGCGCCACGGCGGCTGCGGGTGCGGCCTGTCAGGCCTTGGTCACCGGCGAATTTCCGAACCGGATTTCCATCACCCTGCCAAGGGGTGAGACACCTGAATTTGCAATTGAAGACGCAGTATTGTCACCGGACTCTGCGCGCTGCTGTGTCGTCAAAGATGCGGGCGACGATCCCGACGTTACCCATGGTGCCCGTATCTTTGCGGAAATATCTTTTGGTCAGCCGGGATCCGGCATCTCGTTCCAGGCAGGGCCCGGTGTTGGGACAGTGACCAAGGCTGGATTGCCGCTGGATGTCGGGGAGCCGGCGATAAACCCGGTGCCGCGTGAGATGATCACAAAGACACTGACCGAGCTTGCCGGACGGTATGATACCCCCGTTAATTTCGAGGTCGTTATTTCTGTACCCGGCGGCGAGGAACTGGCGCTGAAGACCTGGAATCCAAGACTGGGTATTGTAGGCGGCATCTCAATCCTGGGAACGACAGGTATTGTCGTGCCATTTTCCTGTTCGGCCTGGATCCATTCGATCCATCGCGGGATTGATGTCGCCCGTGCAAATGGGTTTACCCATGTTGCCGGATCAACAGGCAACATGTCTGAAAAAGCTGTCCAATCCCTTTTTGATCTGCCCGATGAGGCGCTGCTCGACATGGGGGATTTTGCGGGCGGCATGCTGAAATACCTGCGCAGGAACCCGGTGAAACGGGTGACCATCTCAGGCGGTTTTGCGAAACTTGTTAAGTTGGCCCAGGGCAATCTGGATCTGCATTCCGCGCGCTCTCAGGTGGATTTTGACAAGCTTGCCGCGTTGGTCGGTAAATTGGGCGGGGACGCGGCGCTGTGCGAAGCGGTGCGAGGTGCGAATACAGCTGCAGAGGTGCTGGATCGGGCTGGTCATCTCGACCTTGTTGAGATGATCGGTCGCCAGGCCCGTGAAACGGCGTTGGCAACACTCGGCGGTGGCGCTGGTGTGGAAGTGTTGGATATTCTGCTGGTTGACCGCAAAGGTCAGGTTCTGGGCCATGTCGGGGCTGAAGAGCCGTAAGGCGAGAGAAAAGAAGGATGATGCTCTGTTGAAACATGTCCTGATCCTGGGCGGCACCCGCGATGCGTTTGATTTGGCTGAGCGCCTTCACCAGGATGATGGTCCAGCCTGTCGGGTGACAACCTCGCTTGCGGGCAGAACCCGCAGGCCGGCCCGTCCGGCGGGCGAGATCCGGCAGGGCGGGTTTGGCGGTATTGATGGTTTGGTGAGCTATCTTGATGCGAACAGCGTGGATGCTGTCATTGACGCGACGCATCCTTTTGCGGCGCAGATATCCCGTCACGCAGTAGCGGCCTGTAAACGCGTGGATGTGCCTCTGTTGCGGTTTGATCGACCCGCCTGGACCGCGCAGGACGGGGATAACTGGCATCATGTTCCGGATCTTGAGGCGGCGGCGGCGCTGCTGCCAAAAGTCGGGAAAACGGCCTTTCTGACCATTGGCGTTCAGGAATTATCCGCCTTTTACGGCGTGGGGGGGGTGGCGCTTGCCATCCGCATGATTGATCCGCCGCAGGACCCGGGCCGGATTTTGCCGCAGCAGGAAACCGTCCTCATTCTGGGGAAGGGACCGTTCGATTTAAGTGATGAGCGCGCGCTTTTGGAAAAGCACCGGATTGATGTCCTGGTCACAAAGAACAGCGGCGGGGAGCTGATACAGGCCAAGCTGATTGCCGCAAGGGAAGCGGGTTTGCCGGTCATTATGGTCGACAGACCACCCAAAACGGCCGCATTGGAAGTGTTTACACTGGATGCTGTACTAGACTGGCTGAAACGACAGCCTGACTGAACGCAACATTGGCATCACCTAAGGTACAACTGGCTTTCTTCTCGTGCCGATTTCCCATAAAAATCAACGAGCGCTATTCCCATATAGCGACGTGAGGGAGGTAACAATGAACAAAAAGCCGTTGATTTTTGGGGTCAGTTCGACCGGCGGATCACTTCGCGTCCTGTTTGCTGGTTTGGTGGTCGCCCTTGTGTGCTCGATGTATTTTCCGGTTCAGGCACAAACGGTTTTTGGTGGCACACCGCCTGAACGAAAAGCGATACAGAACGGCGACTACGACGCACTGCGGAGCCTTCTGCTCAGGGGGTTGAATCCCAATGATGCAAACCTTGACGGTTTTACTCTGCTGATTGATGCAGCCAGAGTGCAGCAGCTGGACATTATTGAATTGCTGGTCGAGCAGCGGGCCGGACTGGAAATAGGGGACAAGGGCGGGAATACCCCTCTTCATTGGGCGGCTGGCGAAGGGGCGTACGATTCTATTGAATTGCTAATTGAGCTTGGTGCAAACGTGAATGCGCAAAACAGACGCGGTGAGACACCCCTTGTTTCTGCCATTCGTAAAGATGACACCATCGCTGTTGAAATATTGCTGGCGGCTGGCCCCGATTTGTCGGTTCGGGACTATACCGGGAAATCAATTATGGGCTATGCGCGTGACGCCAGAGACCGCCGGATCGAAAACATGCTGGTTCAGGCGGGCGCGCCCGATTAGTCCCTATGGGGCGGTTCGGCGGGCGCCGGGGGTGTCTCTGGCCCTGAGCTAATTGCGTCGAGAATGCTTTGGGGCAATGATCGTGTCTCAGTGACTGGCGTTGTTCCCGTGTAGGGTGTCGGACGTTCCGGGCGCATGGTAATTGCGCGAACCATGAAGTCTTTCCAGATCTCTGCTGGCAGGGATCCGCCGGTCACCTTTTGCATAGGGGTTGCATCATCATTGCCAACCCAAACCCCCGTGACGAGGTCATTTGTGTATCCAACGAACCAGGCATCCCTGTAATCCTGCGTCGTACCGGTTTTGCCGCCCGCCGTTCTTTCTATTGTTGCACGCCGCCCGGTTCCCTCCCGGATGGTGGATTTCAGCATTACGTCCATATCCGCACCGATTGTCGCAGCGAACAACCGGTCATTCCCCTGCCCGGATCTGGTAAATAGCGACTTACCCTGTCGGTCCTGTATCTGGCGTACCCCATAAGGATAGGCGGCATAGCCCCCATTTGCGACAGCGGCATATGCGCCGGTCATCTCCAGCAAGGTCATGTCATGAACACCCAGTGCAAGGGATCGATCCGGCGAAAGCGATGATGCTACGCCAAGACGTCGCGCCATGTTTATAACTGCATCCCGTCCGGCCTTCTCGCCGACGACCACCGCGCCGGTGTTGAGGGACCTTATAAATGCCTCTTCCAGGGTAACAGGCGTTGTCGGCGTCGCGGCAAAATCGCTTGGCGACCACCCCCCCAGATTGATGTTCCTGGGATCGACCAATTCAGACCGCTGCATACCGGCTTCAAGCGCTGCCAGATAGACGAACAGTTTGAAGGTGGATCCGGGTTGCCGTTTCCCGTGAACGGCCCGATTGAACGGTGCTTTCAGCCAGTTTGTACCCCCAACCAGGGCCCTGACCGCCCCATCGGGATCCATCGCGACAATTGCAATCTGACGGGCACCACCTTCACGCATTCCAGACGCCGCGCGTTTGACACTCTCCTCTGCCAATTTTTGCAGGGCGGGATCCAGGGTAGTCTGGATGATGAGATCCTGGTCAGAATTACCAACGGTGTCTGCCGCCCGGCCCACAACCCAATCCGCAAAGTAGCGGCCAGAACGGTCGCTGCCGCCCGGCGCCTTTGTGGCAACCGTATTTCGCTTGGCCGCTTTTGCGTCGGAGGCAGACAGACTGCCCGCCGCAACCATGGAGTCCAGTACAAGGTTTGCCCGCTCTGCAGCTGCCGTCGGCGAGGACAGGGGGTTCAGGCGCGACGGTGCCTTTGGCAGGCCTGCCAGAACGGCCGCCTGAAACAGGGTTACATCTCTTGCGGGCCGACCGAAAAACAGACGGGATGCCGCATCGACACCATAAGCGCCAGCGCCCAGATAGACCCGATTCAGGTATATCTCGAGGATTTGTTCTTTGCTGAGAGAGTGTTCCAGCCAGAAGGCCAGCATGACTTCCTGAATTTTCCGTTTCAGCGTTCGGTCAGGGCTCAGGAACAGGTTTTTGGCAACCTGTTGGGTCAACGTGCTGCCACCCTGACGTAGCCCACCGGCGGAAATATTCACCCACATCGCCCGGGCAATCCCGACAAGATCAACACCTGGATGAGAGTAGAAACGCCTGTCTTCGATCGCGATCAGGGCGTCAGGCACAAAGGATGGAAGTTCACTCAAGCTGACGGTTTCACCGAAAATATCGCCTGTTCTCGCCAGCACCGTTTCGTCTTTTGCCAGGATTGTATAACCCGCTTTGCGTGTTCCGGCTGTGTTGGTTTGCGCAATATCGGGCAGATCCCAGGCGTAATACGCCAGAACGAATCCAAGAGCGACGACACTCCAGATTGTCAGGGAAAGTACTGCTTTGGTCAGGCGCCAGCCAAAGCCGCTACCGCTTGTAGAGGGTTCCTTTTTGGCGCGCGGTTTTTTTGTTTTGGCGGCACGTGAGGGCCGTGCCCGCGCTGGGGCACGTTTTGTCACCTTCGGGCTCGAGGGTTTTGTAACCGCCGGTTTTGGTTTCTTGGATTTGCTTGCCATGCCTCTCTCTAACAGAGTCGCTTACACATGCGCAGCCGAAAAATGCACGAATTGATCAAGTCGCGTTCATATTTGAAAACTTCCAGAAAAGATCTTATTGACCTGCAAAAAAACCCGAAATTGAGAATAGCTTTATATTATTTATGGGTATATATAATGGGCATCAGCGCACCGATACCGGAACTGGAGAATCAACATGCAACGCCCGTTTGAGAAAATCCTGGCCCGTTTGAGAGCGGTTGGATTGCGGCCAACCCGTCAGCGCATGGCGCTGGGCAGGCTCTTGTTCGAAGGTGAAGACTGTCATGTGACAGCCGAAGGTCTGCACAAGATGGCCAAGGCGGCTGAAGTGAGGGTCTCTCTTGCAACGGTTTACAACACTTTGCATCAATTCAAGGATGCCGGGCTGCTTCGGGAAGTTGTTGTTGATCCAGGCCGGTCGTATTTTGATACGAACCTCGACGAGCATCACCATTTCTTTGACCCCCGATCTGGTGAGTTAATTGATATCCCGTCCGAACATGTGGTGATGGCTGGTTTGCCTGCGGCACCAGAGGGCACGCGGGTAGACCGGGTTGATGTGGTTGTCCGACTTACCGAGGCCTGATCGGGTCCGGCGAAAATTCTGAAAATTGATGGATTAGAACTAATCCAAAAAACTTGACAAGTGCGTATAGTAACAAGTAACTATTTGCATCAGTTTAAAATAATGTAGTGAATTCCTGATTGATGAATTTAGCTATGCGGATCTGGTCATATAGATCTGGCGGGCTAGATATGTCGCTTGGATAGTCGTCGTTAACGGGAGACAAAGGAGAGAAATATGTCCCTCAAAGGCAGCAAAACAGAAGGCAATCTGAAAGACGCTTTTTCTGGTGAAAGCCAGGCCAACCGTCGTTACCTCTATTTCGCTCAGAAGGCCGATATTGAAGGCTACAACGATGTTGCCGCCGTTTTCCGGTCAACTGCTGAAGGTGAAACCGGCCACGCGCATGGTCATCTTGAGTTCCTGGAAGAGGTTGGCGATCCCGCGACCGGCGAGCCGATTGGGGGTACCGAGGACAATCTGAAAGCCTCCATCGCCGGTGAGACACACGAATATACCGACATGTATCCGGGTATGGCACGCACCGCACGTGAAGAAGGGTTCGACGAGATCGCTGACTGGTTCGAAACCCTGGCGAAAGCCGAAAAGAGTCACGCTGGCCGGTTCCAGAAAGCTCTGGACTCTCTGAACAGCTGATGATGATGCGACAGGCGGGGGTATCCCCGCCTGTTCCTCATATGCTTGTGTTGGCAATGCAGCAGACGACAGGCGTTGTGCTGCTTCTTGCTGGCTCAAGAACGGTACCCCTCAAGTATTTTTTTGCCGGGTTGGGCTATGCGCCCAAACCTTAGAATGCTCTTGCATTTCAAAGGCTATTTCAGCAGCGGAGATACGTTATGTCAGAAGGCAGTTTGGAAGCCCCGATCCGTCATCCCATCGATTGGCACAATCCGGAATTTTATGATGAGGCGAAACTTGATGATGAGTTGCGCCGTGTCTTCGACATCTGCCACGGTTGTCGCCGCTGTTTTAATCTGTGCGATTCATTCCCGCACCTGTTCGATCTGATTGATGATTCGGAAACCGAAGAACTGGACAGCGTTTCCTCTGCGGATTTCAAACCGGTTGTAGACGCGTGTACGCTTTGTGACATGTGCTTCCTGACGAAGTGCCCTTATGTACCGCCACACGAGTTCAATCTGGATTTCCCTCATCTGATGCTGCGCTATCGTGCGATCGAACACAAAAAGGGTGAAACCAAGACCATGGACAAAATGGTCAGCGACACCGACATGATCGGTAAGATGGGGACCGGCATGGCCTCTATCGCAAACTGGGCGGTCAAGTCTGACAATTCACTCACGCGCGGTATGATGGAGTCAGTTACCGGAATCCATAAAGAAGCGGCGCTTCCCAAATTTTCCGGCAAGACCCTTGAAAAACAGATCCAGGATACGCCGCCGAAGATCAATACAGACGCACCGGCCCATGGCCGCAAGGCTGTTGTCTATGCCACATGCTATGGCAACTATAATTCCCCTGAAATCGGCAATGCCGCCCTGTCGATCCTCGCCCATAACGGGGTTGAGGTTGAGGTTCTCTATCCGGAATGCTGTGGGATGCCGCAGCTGGAGCAGGGGGACCTGAGCAAAGTTGACACGAAGGCAAAGAACGTTGCCAAGGCTTTCAAGCCGTACATCGAAAAGGGCTATGACGTTATTTCGCTGGTGCCAAGCTGTACGCTGATGCTGAAGTTTGAATGGCCGCTCATTGTCGACGGTGATGAAGATGTCAAACTCTTGTCCGGGGCGACCTATGACATCAGTCAGTACATCGTGGACATCGCCAAGAAGGAAGGTTTGGCCGAGGGGTTGAACCCGATGGATGGTGATATTTCTGTCCATATTGCCTGTCACTCACGGGCCCAGAACATGGGGCAGAAGGCGGCAGAACTTCTGCGCCTGATCCCGGATGTAAAACTCAACGTGGTTGAACGGTGTTCCGGCCATGGCGGGTCCTGGGGCGTGAAGAAAGACTTCTTCGAAGTGGGCATGAAGGTTGGCAAGCCTGTCTTCCGCCAGGCTTTGAACAAGGGGGCGGCCAAATATGTTGCCAGTGAATGTCCGCTGGCTGGCCTGCATATCGCCCAGGGGATGGAGCGTATGGGCAGCGACAATCCCTTGCCGGAGACCGTTCCACATCCGGTCATCCTGTTTGCAAAGGCCTACGGTCTGCACGACTAGACCAACCCGAAAGATCAAGACCAGTAACACGCCGGTTCACCGGCTGGAAAACTATGGAGAGTGCCGCAATGGCGTTGAAAACTGAAATCACCCGCGACGACATTATGTCTGTTGAAGACTATGCAGCGATCCGCGCCGAGCGTCGTAAAGAGATGGTGCCTGTTAAAAAGAACCGCCGGGTTGCCATTGGGCCAGACGCCATGTGCTACTTCGAGAACTATCAGACAATGCTACACCAGGTGCATGAGATGCTTTTCATCGAAAAGGGTGGTGAGGAGCAGATCGAAGACGAGCTCTCAGCCTATAATCCGCTGATTCCGCAAGGTCGTGAGCTGGTCGCAACGGTCATGTTCGAAATCGACGAGCCTCTGCGCCGTGCCATCGTGCTGGGCAAGCTGGGCGGCGTTGAGGAGACGATGTTCATCCGTGTTGGCGGGATTGAGATTAAAGGTCAGCCGGAAGAGGATCTGGACCGCACAACGGCGGACGGCAAGGCATCCAGCGTCCAGTTCGTTCACTTCCCTTTTTCAGAGGAAGCGGTGGCGGCTTTCGGACAGGCCGGTGCTGAAGTGATGATCGGATTTTCTCACCGTGAATACGCCCATATGGCCGTTCTGCATGAAGACACCCGCAACGCATTGGCGGGCGATTTCGCCTGATCGTCTATTCGACGACCTCGGCTTCATAGAGACCCCAGACTGCGCGGCGCTGAACCCAGCCCAGATAGCCTGATGTGCTGACCCGACACCAGGTCATGTCGCAGGTTTCTATTGTCGCGACGATGCCGTCTGACAGGCGGGCGACCGCCGGGCTTTGTTCTGACGGGGACTGGCGCAGGGTCACTTCTTCGCCCTTAACCAAGATACTTCGGCGGCTGGTCAACATGGCCCTGTGTACCCAGCCCTCGGCCCCTTCGACATCTCTGATTTTTCGCCAGGTATCGTATTCCGCGATGACCTCAACGGGGAAATTACGGCGCTGAAAAACCCATTGAACGGGATAGCGCACACCGGGGCCGGTCCGCATATTGACCTCATCAGAACTCAGACTCACAAAACGGGGCAGGGGCAAGCCGGTTTCCTGCGCGGCGGCCTGGGTCACGCCGATCAGGCCTGCGAGCAGACCGGCTGACAGAGCAGTCAAAAAATTCAGATGAGGGCCCTTGTTTACATGCATGTCGTCGGAAATAAACCACGCATCGCTGCATCGCAAGAGGTCAATGTGAACAGCCGCTATATTGACAAGGCAGGGGGAACGCGCGATGCACCGCTATCAGTGTTCAGATTGCGAATCTTTGTATGTTGGGCTGGATACTTGCCGGAGTTGTTGTTGCGACAATGCCCGGGCACAGGAACACAGGATGCCCTGTATCCGGGATGATCGCCCGGACCAGAGGGTATCAGAGGGGAAAGGTTATCGGACATGAGCCAGAAGCCATTGGTCATTGTCACACGGAAACTGCCAGACATCATCGAGACCCGTATGATGGAGCTGTTTTCCTGTCGTCTGAACCTCCACGACGATCCAATGTCTCGGGAAGACTTACTTGCTGCCGTTCAGGAAGCAGAAATTCTCGTGCCAACCGTCACCGACAAGATTGACCGTGAGATTATTGAGGCCGCCGGACCTCAACTGAAAATGATCGCCTCTTTCGGAACCGGCGTTGACCATATTGATTTTCAGGCCTGCAAGCGCCGCAATATTGCGGTTTCCAACACCCCCGACGTTCTGACCGAGGATACGGCGGACATGACCATGGCACTGATCCTGGCCGTGCCGCGTCGCCTTAACGAGGGGGAGCAGCTTCTTCGGTCAGGCGGCTGGACGGGGTGGAGCCCGACATCCATGCTAGGTCATCGGATCTGGGGTAAGCGTCTGGGCATTGTCGGCATGGGTCGCATCGGTCAGGCCCTGGCGCGCCGCGCGCGGGGATTTGGCCTTTCGGTCCACTATCACAATCGCAACCGCGTGCATGAGGAGACAGAGGCCGAACTGGAAGCGACCTACTGGTCCAGTCTGGATCAGATGATTGCGCATATGGATATTATTTCAATCAACTGCCCCCACACGCCGGCGACCTATCACCTGTTGAACAAGCGTCGCTTGGGCCTGATGAAATCCCATGCCTTTGTGGTCAATACCAGCCGTGGCGAAGTGATCGATGAAGACGCCCTGGTTGCAGCGCTCTCAGAACAGCGGATCGCGGGGTGCGGCCTGGATGTCTATGAACAGGAACCCGCGGTAAATCCAAAATTGATGAAACTGAAAAACGCTGTCCTTTTGCCCCATATGGGTTCGGCGACCATCGAAGGGCGTATCGCCATGGGTGAGAAGGTCATCATCAATATCCGGACCTATGTAGATGGCCATAATCCGCCGGACCGGGTAATCGACACCATGTTCTAGATCGTTCACAGGACGGTCTGACAACAACACGCAGAACACATCACCAGTGCGGCCGTTACCGGCAGTACTGTAAAGAATGGACAGTGCGACATGACGGAGGACGCTGGCATCGGGGCCATGGAGTGGCTGCGCACACGCTTGCGCCGCCATTTGAGTGAACTCGTCCGACTTGCCGCACCTGTCATCTGTTCCAGAACCGGCATCCTGCTGTTGATGACCGTGGATTTCGCGACCCTGGGGCGGGCAGGGGCTGACGAAACAGCGGCCTATGCGCTGGGCGGGTCGATCTTTCTTTTCCTCATGGTGACCGGTATCGGCCTGATGCATGGCAGCATGGTGGTGACGACCCACCGTCTGGGCGAAGGTCGTGATCTCGAAGCGGGTGCGACCTGGCGTCGTACGGTGCCGCTTGGAATTATGCTGGGTGGTCTCCTCACCCTGATCACTTTCTTTTCCCACGAATTCTTCCTTTTGGCCGGCATGGAAGAGATCCTGGCCTATGAGGCGAGCCGGGTGTCCTGGCTGCTGGGCCTGGGCCTGATCCCGACAATGATCTTTGTGTCTTCCAGCCTGTTTCTGGAAGCGTTGCAGCGGCCGGTGCCGGTTATGATCATCATCGCGCTGGCCAACGGCATCAATCTGGGCCTTGATCCCATTCTGGTTTTCGGGACTGGTCCGATACCGGCGCTTGGTGCGGATGGGGCGGCCATAGCAACCTCTATCGCGCGAACGTTCATGGGTATCGCGACAATTGCCTATGTCTGGTGGCTAGGGGACCGGGAGAGATTTGGCATAAGACAGGCGGCCGACCGGGATTTAAAAGGCGCCTGGTTGGCGCGTTTGTGGCAGGGCAGCCGTGAACAGCGGAATTATGGATATGCCTCTGGCCTTGCCTATGGTCTGGAAAGTCTGTCCTTCGCGATGATGCAGATTTATGCGGGCTGGATGGGGGCAACTGCCTCTGCCGTTTTCGGGCTTGGTATGAACCTGACGGCCCTCCTCTTTATGGGGGCGTCCGGTCTGGCGACCGCAACGGCGGTGCGGGTCGGTATTGCCCATGGGCGCCGTGATCTGGCCGATCGTACACTGGCGGGGTTCACAGGCTTTGGGGTGACGCTGCTCCTGATGGGGATCTTCTGTGCCACGATGTATTTCGAAACGGATTGGGTTGCTGCCTTCTATACAAGTGACCCGATACTGTTGCCGGTTTTGTTGCCGGCGATTGTGATCATCGGATTTGTGATGCTGGGCGATGGTGCGCAGATTGTGATGAGCAATGCCAATCGGGCGGCGGCGGACCCCTGGTTTGCGACCTATCTGAATTTCGCATCCTATCTCTGTGTTCAGATTCCCCTGGGCTATTATCTGGGCATCCATCTGGAGCGCGGTGTACTGGGCCTGTTTGAGGCGATCCTCATCGCGTCAGGTGTATCGCTAACACTGCTGATGGGACGCTGGATATTTCTCTGTCGCCGAGGGTTTGCCCGCACTGCGTAAGTGGGATCAGGCGGGTGTGCCGCATGTTGGACAGGCCGGATCTTTGCGCGTCTTGATCTTTTGCATGCTCTGATCCAGCGCGTCATAGAGCATTAATTGCCCGACCATACCGGTTCCCAGGCCCAAGATCTGTTTCAATGCTTCGGTCGCCTGCAATGTTCCCATGACGCCTGCGACGGGTCCAAGGATACCGGCGGAATCACAGCGGGGCACCAGCCCCGGTTCTGGTTCTTGTGGAAAGACACACCGGTAACACGGACCGGTTTCGTACGCGGTGAAGGTTGATAGCTGCCCTTCAAAGCGGACGACGGATGCGCTGATCAACGGGATCTTCAGGCCATAGCAAATATCATTGATCATGATCCGGGTTGCGTAATTGTCGGTGCCATCAAGAACCAGATCATATTCTGACAGGATTGTGCGCGCGTTTCCGTCGGTAAGGCGTGTCCGATGAATGACCAGATTTATTGCAGGGTTCAGTTTTGTGAGGCGGTCCCTGGCGCTTTCTGCCTTGGGTGAGCCGACCGAGGCATCGCTGTGGACGATCTGGCGCTGCAGGTTTGTCCGGTCAACCTGGTCGTCATCGATGATGCCGATGGTGCCGATCCCGGCGGCAGCAAGATAGAGAAGGGCGGGACTTCCTAATCCGCCGGCACCCACTACGGCAACCCGGCTGTTGATCAGTTTAATCTGACCCTCATCACCAAGTTCGTCCAGAATGACATGGCGGGCATAGCGTTCCAGATCGGCGTCGCTCAGATCATCATCGAGCGCGTATTGTTGATGGCCAGAGGTGTCAGTCATCTCTCGATGGCGGCTTTGCCAACCGTTCCTCAATGATACGGGCCGCATCAAAGAACTCTTCACGGGTTGCCGTCACAAACCGGTTCCGGTTTTCGATGGCCCGGAACAGTTCTTCTGAATCGTAGCGCACGGATTCGATCATCTTGTGCATGATGTCGAAGGTTTCCGTTGTGTGATCCAGTTCCGGCATGTCCATCTCAACAACAATTTTTGAGATCAAATGCGTCAGGCCCTGAACATAGGCAAGTTGCCGGTCATGTTCCTCCGCCGTTGTTATGATTGTCTTCAGCTTCAGCGACTCAGACAGGAAGGCATCCACACATGCCAGCCGGTCACCCCGTATGTTGCACAGGGCGACCCGCAGGTCGGCAATACCGTCTGCACCGGTCTGCGGCCCGAATAATGGATGGGTACCCACGATATCAACATGGTCGGGCAGGTGATCCAGCATCAGCTGCTGCGGTTCTTCCTTGACCGAACAAACATCCAGCACAAGGGCCCCCTTTTTCAGATAGGGCGAGATTTCGTCACAAACCGCAGCAATGCGTTGAACCGGCATGGCCAGGATTACGATGTCCTTCGACGCCACTTCTTCAAGGCTTTCGGATGCAACGGCCCAGCGCCTGGTCAGGTCGGTCAGGTCGCGCAGCGGGTCAAAGGCCCCGATGCGGCAATAAGGCAGCAGATGGGGCAGCATGAATTCGCCAAAGGCACCAACGCCGATCAGACCGACCGAAGCTTGCATAATGAATTCCTCACGTATTATGGGCTGGCTGAGAAGCCAGAGTTGTTGCAGAGCCTATACGCCGGTTGACCCGAAACCGCCAGTACCCCTGTCGGATTCAGGCAAAGTATCGACCTCTCTCCATTCCAGCTGGACGACGCGGGCCAGAACAATCTGGGCAATCCGCATGCCACGCTCAACGGTGAAGGGGTCCTGTCCCAGATTGGCCAGAATAACCCCGACTTCACCGCGATAATCGGCATCAATTGTGCCTGGCGTGTTCAGGCAGGTTATCCCGTTCTTCAGGGCCAATCCTGATCGCGGTCGAACCTGGGCCTCAAACCCTCTGGGCAACGCAATGGCAAGTCCGGTAGGGATGAGCGTCCTCTCCCCCGGTGCAAGCACAATCGGCTCTGATACCGCCGCCAGAAGGTCTGCCCCGGCGCTGTCTAAGGTCTTGTATTCAGGTAGTTTTAGGCCTTCTCCATGAGGCAGGATCGTGACAAAAACTTTAAATGCAGTTGACGACATGGTTTGTTCCACGGGACAGGGGTTAAAAAAGGGTTAACTTGTTGCAAGATCGAAATGCGTTGCAATCCGCCGGGTCAATTCCTGTGCAACGTCGGACTTGGACATTTCAGGCCAGTCCTCAACATCGCCATCAGTGATAAAATGGATGCGATTCTTGTCACCGCCGAAGGTTCCGGTTCCCTCCGAAACATCATTGGCGAGGATCCAGTCACAGCCCTTTCGTGATCGCTTTGCCGTGGCATGGGCGACGGTGTTTTCCGTTTCGGCGGCAAAACCAACAACAAGCGACGGACGGTCGGATCCGGGTTGTGAGAGGGTCGCCAGGATATCCGGGTTTTCGGTTAGTTCGAGGGTCGGAGTGGTGCCGTCCTGCTTCTTGATTTTGTCGGTCCCACGGGATGCAACACGCCAATCTGCGACCGCCGCGGCGCAGATTGAAGCGTCAACCGGAAGTTGTTTTTGGCACGCGTTCAACATGTCAACGGCACTCTCGACTTTGATGGTTTCAACGCCATCCGGATCCGGAATATTGACCGGACCACTGACCAGCAACACCTCCGCCCCAGCCTGCTGCAGGGCCGTTGCGATGGCGTGTCCCTGACGGCCCGAAGACCGGTTCGCAATGAACCGCACGGGGTCAATCGGCTCCACCGTCGGACCCGAAGTGACCAAGATTCGTTTTCCCTTCAAGGACAGGTTTAGCACGGATTGTTTTGAATCCGATTCGGTGTTGATGCCCGCCTTGATGGCGTCCACAATCTCGTCTGGCTCGACCATGCGACCGAACCCGAATTCGTTGCAGGCCATCTCGCCTTCAACCGGGCCCAGCACTGAAATTCCGCGTCTCTCCAGGGTCTTCATATTGTCTTGCGTGGCCGGGTTTTCCCACATCCGGACATTCATCGCAGGTACAACCATTACGGGTTTATTAGTCGCGAGTAAAACAGTCGTTGCGAGATCGTTCGCCATGCCGGCGGCCATCCGGGCGAGGATGTCTGCGCTGGCCGGAACCACCACCAGAAGGTCCGCATCACGGGACAATTGGATGTGTCCCATTTCGCTTTCGTCGGTTAAAGAAAACAGGTCGGTATAGACCTTGCCTTCACTCAGTGCCTGGAGGCTGAGAGGGGTGACAAATTGTTCCGCTGCCCGTGTCATCACACAACGTGTGTCGATGCCGGACTGGCGCAAGCGACGAATGACCTCGAGGCATTTATAGGCCGCGATGCCTCCGGAAAGGATCAGCAGGACCCTCGGTCGCTGTGATGGCATAGTCTCCCCCTCGCTTGGCGCAGATTGATGGTTTGTACCGCCCGGTGATACCGCTTCCAAAATGGATTATGCAAGCGTGACTGAAAATGTAGTTAAGAAAGCCGTATTTGGCGAGCGGAAGGGGCATTTTGGACTGCAAATGCAGATAGTGGAAAGGAAAACGAAGTATTATTTATTAAAATCAATAGTTTAGTCGATAATCAAGATGGCGGAGAGCAATCCGATGATGATCACCATCAGCAGTGTATTAAGGGGAATGCCCGTCTTTTCCCGGTTCAGTGACCCCCTGAACTCCCGATTGCTTGCTCTGGCCCGGTCCTGACCGCTTTGGTTAAAGCCGGTACTGTCCTGACCCGTCAGTTGATCCAGGACCTGTTCCGCCTTTCGTAACGTATCCGGCAGGCGGTTCAAAAGCTCCAGCCCATCGCCCACCGCGTCGCGCACTCGTGCCTCCGGCCCTCGATTGGCCATCATCCAGTCTTCAATGAGGGGTTGGGCCATGACCCACATATTTACATCCGGGTTCAGGCGACGCCCGACGCCTTCGGCCACCAGAATCGTTTTTTGCAGCAAGAGCAGGTCTGGCTGCGTCTCCATGTCAAAGTCTTCGGTAACGGTGAAGAGCTGAGTAAGAAGGCGCCCAACCGAAATGTCATTCAGGGACTTGCCAAGCACGGGTTCACCAATGGACCGAATGGCCTGGGTAAAGGCGTCTTTGGATTTGTAGGGTGGTACAACACCATAGTCGAAATGCACCTGGGCGACCTTGGCGTAGTCCCGCGCCAGAAACCCGATCAGGATATCGGCCAGAAACAGGCGGGCGCGGCGATCCACGCGACCCATTATACCGAAATCAACCGGGGTCAGCATCCCTTCGCGATCAACGAACATATTGCCCGGATGCATGTCAGCGTGGAAGAACCCGTCTCGAAAGACCTGCAGGAAGAAGACCCGGGCAGAGCGTTCCAGAATGATGTCCGGGTCAAATCCGGCTTCTTTCAGCCCCTCGACATCGTCAATTCGCAATCCATAGACGTGCTCGGTCGTGAGGACTCGCCGGCCGGTCCGCTCCCAATCAACCTCAACAACACGGAACCCTTCGATGTTCTCGCTGTAATGGGCCAATTCACTCGCCGCCGCCCCTTCGAGGCGCAGATCCATCTCTGTTTCGATCCAGTCCTGAAAAGTCGCGACAATATCCACTGGTCGCAATCGCCGGATTGGCGGGAAAACGCGCTCCGCGACAAAGGCCAGCCAGAAGAAAAGGTCGAGGTCCCGGGCAAAGCGCTCTTCTACATCGGGACGCAATACCTTTACAGCGACGTCCCGCCCATCCGGTGTCTGTGCGAAATGAACTTGGGCGATTGAGGCTGCGGCGACGGGTTCATCTTCAAACTTGGAAAACAGTTCAGATACGGGGCTTCCCAATTCCTCTTCTATGGAGGACCGTGCGGTGGCTGTATCGAAAGGAGGCAGGTTGTCCTGCAGTTTGCTGAGGTCACTTGCGATTTCCTCCCCGATCAGGTCGGCTCGCACCGACAGGGCCTGTCCCAGTTTTACGAAACTCGGTCCCAGTGCTGTCAGCGCATCGGTCAACCGCTCGCCCTTTCGACCGGATCCCTCTCTTCCCCAAAGGGTTCTCGCGGTCCAGGTGATCGGACCGGTTCGCGGCACCATTTCCAATGGCCATAGCGCATCGTGGCGGGCCAGGGTCCGCAGGATGCCGATCAGGCGGAAGGAATTGGTGAGGGACTTCAACACGTAAGTTCAGCCTTTTGCCAAAGCGAGCAAGGTCTATGTGCGCCAGCCGGAATGAATGGCTGCAATGCCGCCCGACAGGTTTTGATGGCTCGCCTGATCCAGGCCTGCTTCACCCATCAAGGTCACCAGGTCCTGCTGCTTCGGAAAACGGCGAATGCTCTCGACCAGGTATTGATAGGAGTCGCGATCATTGGCGACGACCTGCCCCAGTGTTGGCAACAAGCGAAATGAATACTGGTCATAGAGCTTGTCCAGAACCGGCAGAACGACATGGCTGAATTCCAGGCAGAGGAAATGGCCGCCGGGCCGTAACACGCGCCGGGCCTCTCTTAGGGCTGCCGAGATATCTGTCACGTTTCGCAGGCCAAAGGCGATTGTATAGGCATCAACCGATCGATCCGGCAAAGGCAGCGCCTGGGCATCGCCCACGACCCATTCGATCCCGCCCATCCGACCGGAATCCAGTGCCCGGTCGCGGCCGACCCGCACCATGCCTTCGGTCAGGTCGCAAACCGTCGCATGACCACCGCCGGCATCCTTGAACCGGAAGGCGATATCCCCGGTGCCCCCGGCCACATCGAGCAGGCGCATATCCGATTTGGGCTTGAGTCGATCCATCAGCGCCGCTTTCCAGAGGCGGTGGACGCCGCCAGACATCAAATCGTTCATTAGATCATAGCGGGACGCGACCGATTCAAACACATCCTGAACAAGCCCCGGTTTTTCGTCCGGGGAGACGGTACGGAACCCGAAACTGGCACCAGAATTCGCAGAATCTGCTGATCCGGCGGGTTGATCGGATGCCTGCTTGTGTTTTGCCGATGATGTGGTCATATCGAGATCCGTTTAAGGTTCTGTCTTATTGCCTCATCTCTATAAAGATGCAGCGCGCAGAGATTAGACGAGGCGATCCTGCAATACCAGCAAGGCCTGACGCATGAGACAAACCGCGCGTTTGAAATTTGAGGCGCAAAACTATGCCTGAACTTCCCGAGGTGGAAACCGTCCGACGTGGCCTTGCCCCCCATATGGAAGGGCGCCGGATCGTGTTTGTTGATCAAAGGCGCAAAGACCTGCGATTTCCGTTTCCGGTTGATTTTGTTCAACGTCTGACCCGCAACCAGGTGGTTCGCCTGGACCGCCGCGCAAAATACCTCCTGATCCGACTGGAAGACGGGTGGTCCTGGATGGTGCAT
Organism: Alphaproteobacteria bacterium; assembly: GCA_963691885.1. Classification (GTDB taxonomy): domain Bacteria; phylum Pseudomonadota; class Alphaproteobacteria; order UBA8366; family Aestuariispiraceae. The sequence goes on along the minus strand of OY829843.1, from coordinate 1,386,781 downwards.
TTGGGCATGTCAGGCCGGTTCACCGTAAACGCGCCTGAAGGCGGTATAAGGGCCAGCTCTGGCCAGGCGGGCCATAATTCCGGTTGGGGCCTGGTCGACAAACATGATCATGTCCTGGTTGAGATGGAGGGGGATGTCCGCCTCACTTATAATGACACAAGACGGTTTGGGTTTATGAAGCTGATCCCGCCCGGCGGTGATATGGCAGAGCCCCACCTGGCCAAACTCGGACCGGAACCTCTCGATCCGGAATTTTCGGCCGATTACTTGGCAACTGCCCTGAAAGATCGCCGTACCCCCATAAAGTCGGCCCTTCTGGATCAACAGATCGTCGCCGGTCTCGGCAATATTTATGTCTGTGAGGCGCTGTGGCGGGCTGGGATATCGCCCCGTCGGCTCGCGAGCACAATTCCGGGTAAGCGGGCGGAGCGACTGGTCCCGGCGGTGAAAGAGGTTATTGCCGCTGCGATAGAGGCGGGCGGCTCTTCATTGCGGGATTACGTTCAGGCAACCGGTGAACTCGGCTATTTTCAGCATGCTTTTGATGCTTATGACCGGCTGGATACACCCTGCAGAAAACCAGGATGCACCGGTGTCATTCGGCGGATTGTTCAGTCCGGCCGGTCGACTTTCTATTGTCCGGTGCACCAAAGATAGGCTAGGTAGCTGTCATGATATTCTCGAAATTTCAAACGGCTTCCGGTCTTCCCACCCTTGCTGCGGCTCTGCTCGTGGGGTTTGTACTTTCTGTGTTGAGTGCCGGTCCGCCAGCTCATGCCCAAACATTTTTGAGCGGTTTTGAGGATGTGCCTTTGGCCGAGGGCATGACCGCAGACCCCAACGCAGGTCTGGTGTTTGACAGCCCGGCGGGTCGGATTGTCGAAGCCTATGCTGTTGGACCGGTTAATTGGGCCGATATCCTGGCGTTTTATAACGCGACACTTGACAGTCTGGGCTGGGTGCAGGAGACACCGGGACGATATTATCGTGAGGGAGAGGTTCTAAGCATCGACAAATTTGGTCGCGATGGCGATCTAACGGTGCGTTTCACGCTGTCGCCCCGCGAGTAGGAAAGCGACCTAGCCTCTTGGTTGGGCACTTTGAGATCAACAGCAACATGATTCTGAGGGAAAACATGTCATACGAAAACATCCTGGTCGAAACACGCGGGTCCGTGGGCTTGATTACGTTGAACCGACCAAAGGCGTTGAATGCGCTTTGTGCCGCCCTGATTTCGGAATTGGGCACCGCCCTGGATGATATGGAAGCCAATGATGACATTGGCGCTATTGTTCTGACGGGGGCAGAGAAAGCATTCGCGGCCGGTGCTGATATTAAGGAAATGGCTGGCCACTCTTATATGGATGTCTATGTGAAAGACTTCATCACACAGGGCTGGGAACGGGTCACAACCTGCCGGAAACCTGTTATTGCGGCGGTCAGCGGCTACGCTTTGGGCGGCGGATGTGAAATGGCGATGATGTGCGACTTTATCCTGGCCGCTGATACGGCCAAGTTCGGACAGCCGGAAATTACCATCGGGACAATTCCTGGCGCTGGCGGAACCCAACGCCTTACCCGTTATGTCGGAAAGTCAAAGGCGATGGAAATGTGCCTGACTGGCCGCATTATGGATGCGGATGAAGCAGAGCGCGCCGGACTGGTAAGCCGGATTGTACCGGCAGCGGATCTTGTCGATGAAGCTGTAAAGACCGCCGAGAAGATTGCGCATTTGTCGCGCCCGATTGTCTATATGGCCAAGGAATCTGTGAATAAGGCATTTGAAACGACGCTTTCCGAAGGCGTGAAATTTGAGCGTCGGATGTTCCATTCGACCTTCGCAACAGAGGATCAAAAAGAAGGCATGGCCGCCTTTGTTGAAAAACGCACACCGAAGTTCAACAACAGATAAGTAAATCCCCGGAAACCCGGATGTTCAGGCTTGACGACCAAGAGGCATGCCCTTATAAGCGCGCATCTTGGCGTCAGCTCTGCGTTTCAGGGCGATCTTTCCTGTCGGAAAGCTCTGGTGGCCCGGGATGCTGATGGTGATGCATAAGGCATCAAAACAATGAACGTTATATAAGGATGGGCGCGCAGCGCCGCGACGTCTTTATTGATTAGTGATGGATAAGAATTATGGCCAATAGCCCTCAGGCAAAAAAGCGCGCACGTCAAACCATTAAGCGCACCGCCCGCAATAAAGATCGGGTCAGTCGCATCCGTTCGCATCTGCGTCTCGTGGAAGAGGCAATCTCGAGCGGTGACAAAGCTTCTGCAGAAGCGGCGTTTGGAAAGGCGATGCCGGAAATGCACCGTGGCGTTTCGAAAGGCGTCATGCATCGCAACACCGTTGATCGCCGTTTGTCCCGTATGGTAGCCCGCATCAAAGCCCTTTGAAACTGCCCTCCTGAACGGGTCCTGACCTTAAGGTCAGGATGCAGGCCAACTTGGGTTGGTGCGTGTTTAAAACCAGATATGGACCGCTTGATACCTCAGGCGGTCTTTTCTGTTTGGGACCCATGTCCTTTACGGAAACCCCAAGAGTTCTGCGGATTTCGAATAAATCAAAACTTGTTTCTTGGCTTGTTGGCCAGAAAAAAACCTGATTCCAAGCATTTATGAATAACACGGTTTCCGGACTGAAATCTGCGAAAATTGTCAACGGATTTATTTGCGCGAATCGGTTTTTGATTCCTTGTCAGTGTTACACCGGCTGAGTAGAATTTTCGACCAAGAGGAGATGAGCGGCAACCACATCCTTGGGTTGTTGGTTCAAGGTGAAAAGATCAAATCAGTTCCGGGTCTTTTCTTGTAAAGGTTACTCATCAAGGCCGAAGTGAACGCAAAAGAACAGATAAGTTCGCGGTCGCTTCCAGAAAATTGGTTGGTTCGTGCGGATTTTCCGCCACAGGAAAGTTTTGTTTTGAGGCTGCCGGGTTTTGGTAGCTGGTTGAGAGGGAAGGTCGCGTTTATCGGGGGTGTGATTGTGTGCCGCAATGGGGGTGGCTTGTGATCACGTGAATTTCAACCAAGACGGTGGCGTATTCTGTGTAGGGATTTATCTGTGCATTGATTTGACTGTTTGGGTTTCAACTGGGGGGTTGGAGGTTAGGCAGGGCTCATAAAAGAAAATGCGGGTTTGGGTTGTCTGATGTCCGAACTACCGCACAGCTCGGGTGTGATAATGGATCAAAGGTTGGCGACGCAATGGGCAAGGGTAAGAGCCCGAATGCGTGCAGAGTTCGGGGAGACAGCTTTTCAAAGTTGGCTCAAGCCGCTCACGTTCATCGGTGAGGAAAGCGGTGTTATCCGCCTGGTCGTGCCGACGCGTTTCATGCAGAACTGGATCGAAAGCCAGTACGGCGACAGGCTGCTCGCCTTGTGGCGGGGAGAGAATCCCAGCATCAAGGAAGTCTCTGTTGTGCATGTTGGTCGCCGTGAGACGGCAAATTCAGAGGTGCCGGCGCCGGCCGTCCAGGAAAAAGCCCCGTCTGAAGAAAAGGTCCCGGATCTTTCAGCGCCAATTGATACCCGTTTCAGATTTGACAACTTTGTTGTCGGTAAACCCAATGAACTCGCCTTTGCTGCGGCCCGCAGAGTAACGGAGTCGGGCACGGTACCGTTCAATCCACTCTTTCTGTTCGGTGGTGTGGGGCTTGGAAAGACGCATCTCATGCATGCGATCGCGCTGCACATCCGACAAAACGCGCCAGAGAAGAAGATCATCTATCTGAGCGCTGAAAAGTTTATGTATCAGTTCATCAGGGCCTTGAGATACAAAGACACGATGGCGTTCAAAGAACAGTTCCGGTCCGTAGATGTCCTTATGATTGATGATGTCCAGTTTATTGCGGGCAAGGAAAACACACAGGAAGAGTTCTTCCACACATTCAACGCTCTGGTGGATCAGAACCGCCAGGTCGTGATTTCCGCCGATAAGTCACCTGCCGAGCTTGAAGGCATCGAAGACCGGATGAAGTCCCGTCTGGGGTGGGGCCTCGTCGCAGAGATCCATTCGACCAATTACGAACTGCGCCTGGGCATTCTCCAATCCAAGGCTGAGGCGATGCAGGCGGATATACCGCCAAGGGTTCTGGAGTTCCTTGCCCATAAGATCACATCAAATGTCCGTGAGTTGGAGGGCGCACTGAACCGTCTCGTTGCCTATTCCAATCTTGTGGGTCGGGCCATTACGCTGGAAACCTCTCAGGAGGTTTTGCATGATCTCCTTAGGGCCAATGATCGCCGGGTCACGATCGACGAGATTCAGAAACAGGTCGCCGAACACTTCAATATCAAGCTGTCCGATATGCATTCTGCTAGGCGTAGCAGGGGGATAGCGCGTCCTCGCCAGGTTGCGATGTATCTTTCCAAACAATTGACGAGCCGCTCTTTGCCCGAGATTGGCCGCAAGTTCGGCGGGCGCGATCACACCACCGTCATGCATGCGGTGCGAAAGATCGATGAATTGCGCTCTGTAGACCGCAGTTTTGCCGAGGATGTGGAGCTGTTACGCCGCATGTTGGAAGGTTGAACTTTTTTCCGGATCAAACTATCTCAAATTTATCGGTCTGACTGTATTTAGGCAGCCAGCACCAATAATACTTGTTGATGTGTTTTGATCCTGCGCTGGGTTGCGCGCAGGGCCGGGAAATTGTTTGAAATGGATATTGGCGTACCCGTCCGGGATCTCGGGCGGTTCGATATTGAGCCGGTCCTCAGATATGTGAACGCATTGCCCGATAGTATATGGGGTGCCAACACATTCAGACAGGATGTGCTTGCGGATGGCGCCCATTCGGTGACCCAGGCCATCCTGTTCAAGCATGAGTGGCGTGCCTTCCCTGGCACTCTGAACATTCGGCATATGGAGGACGCCGTTTTCCTTTGGGCGCGAAGCAAAGGATATGATCCGGCGCAGTATCTGCCCCTGTATCAGGAAATAACCGAGGCGGGCCCAATCTATACCTTTCCGGCCTGGGCACAGATTTCTGACCTTTTCCGTCCGTTAATCCGCAACGTGCTGCAGATATTGGTCGGCACTGGTAAACCCGTAAGCGGGGTTGTGACCCGCCTTGCCCTCGTGAAAATGCCGGCGGGCGCTGTTATCAAGCCGCATGTCGACGGGCAGGAAATGGCGGCCAAGGCCCACCGCCTTCATGTCTCGCTGACCGCACCACCCGGCGTGATCTACAAGATTGGCGGTCGTAAATTTCAGATGAAGGCGGGGCACGCCTATGATTTCAATAATCGCATGAAGCATTCTGTGCGCCATACCGGCCGTCGCGACCGCGTGAACCTTTTTCTGGACTATCATCCGGCACCCATGCGGCTGCACCGGATGGACCTTGCGGATCTTGGTCCGCTTCATACACAGGCTGCCCCTGAAAACCCGGAGAACTGGGCCGCGTAGTGTTCATCTCTCCCCCTGATTTTTGGGTGATTCTCTATATTTTTATCTGACACAGACACAAGATGCTGTGTTTTGAAATTTCGATTTTTGCCTGTTTTAATTGCGAGCGTTCGACGCGACAAAAAACAACGATAATTCAAAGACTTGAAGCGGCAGGAATTGGAGTTGGGTCGCCTCCTCGCGAATGCAGGTTTTTTTTGGCGAAACCCTGTGCATTCCAAGGATTCATGCTGTATTTTATTACCTCCTGCAGGGTTTCTGGCCGAACAGGGGTTGAGGGTCAGACCAACGCTATATCTAGCGTGTTTGCAAATCTCGTTGAGTCGCAGAATTGACCGTCCGAGAAGGCAAAATGGTCTGACATAGGCGGAACAATTGATATGAATGGACGACTGAAAGAACTATGAAGCTCACCATCGAACGTGCCGAGTTGCTTCGCTCTTTGAACCATGTGCAAAGCGTGGTTGAGCGGCGGAACACGATCCCGATCCTTTCAAATGTTTTGCTGGTCGCGGAGGGGTCGAGTCTGAGCCTGACTGCGACGGATATGGATATTGCGATTGTTGAATCCGTCCCGGCTTCTGTTGGAACTGAAGGGTCCACCACCGCGCCCGCCCATACGTTGTATGATATCGTTCGCAAATTGCCGGATGGTGCCCAGGTTGAATTGGGTAAAGAGGGCGACCAGCTTGAATTGCGATCCGGTCGGTCGCGGTTCACCCTGCAGACATTGCCAACCGAAGATTTTCCGGTCATGTCCGGTGGTGATATGCCGCACAGTTTTTCGATTGGTGCCGGTTTGTTTCGCCGGGTCATTGATCGCACGCGGTTTGCCATCTCCACAGAAGAGACCCGGTATTACCTGAACGGCATCTATGTCCATGCGGCAGATGGAATCTTGCGGGCCGTCGCAACAGACGGGCATCGCCTGGCCCGGGTTGAGACCGACTTGCCTGACGGTGCTGCGGGTATGCCCGGCGTTATCATGCCGCGCAAGACCGTGCTTGAACTGCGTAAGCTGATTGAAGAATCCGATGGGGATGTTCAGATCTCACTCTCGGACACAAAGGCTCTCTATGCCTTTGATCATGTGGTCCTGACGACAAAATTGATCGACGGAACCTTCCCGGATTACGAACGCGTTATCCCGTCCGGCAACAACCGTATGATGGAGGTGAATTGCCGCGCCTTTGCAGAGGCGGTTGACCGTGTATCAACGATCGCGACGGAAAAGATGCGGGCTGTCAAAATGGCCCTTGCACCGGGCGTTATGACGCTTTCGGCCTCCAGCCAGGATAGCGGGTCTGCTGTCGAAGAAGTTGAAGTCGGGTATGACAATGAGGAAATGGAAATCGGTTTCAATTCTCGTTATCTGCTGGACATAGCCGGGCAGATTGAGAGCGGTCAGGCCCAGTTTGAAATGGCTGATGCCGCGTCACCAACCATTGTCCGTGATGTCGAGGATCAGAGCGCGCTTTACGTTCTGATGCCGATGCGTGTCTGATTTGGGGGCGCGTAAAACAGGCACGGCAATGGCAGCTGGATTTGCTTTAGGTTGGCTTGTCCCGGGCGATACGAAAATACGACTGGAACTGATCTGAATGACAGGTTTCTTGTCCGGAAGCGGTAGAGATGGGTTCGATGATTCATTGCACATGAATGATCATGCCTCTTTACGGGGAACAGTTGCACTGCGCCAACTGACCCTGACCGATTTCCGGAATTACCAAAGTCAACGCCTTCTGCTGGATGGCCGACCGGTCGTGCTGGTTGGGGAGAACGGCTCCGGCAAAACTAATCTTCTTGAGGCGGTTTCGCTGTTGACGCCAGGCAGAGGCATGCGGCGCGCCCGGATGGATGAAGTGTCGCGTCTTGGTGCAGGGGGCCGATGGGGTGTTGCAGCCAGTGTTCTTGCGCCCGGCGGGCCGGTCGATCTTGGCACCGGTTGCGATACGGGGGGCGAGCGTCGGCAAGTTCGGATCAATGGTGCGACTGTTTCAAATCAAACAGCCCTTTCTGACCATGTGCGTGCGGTCTGGGTCACACCGCAAATGAACCAGATCTTCATTGATGGTCCGGGTGAGCGTCGCCGGTTTCTGGACCGTCTGATTTACGCACTGGACCCCGCCCATGCGGGCCGCGTTGCCGGGTTTGAGCGGGCCATGAGAGAGCGTGCCAAGCTCTTAAAAGAGCAGGGTGTCCGCAACGCGGATCCAGCCTGGCTCGACGCGCTGGAAGCACAAATGGCCGAACGCGGTGTTGCGGTCGCCGCGGTACGCCTTGATATGGCAGAGCGTCTTGGCCGTGTCGCGGCCCAGGGGTTCGGTCCCTTCCCGGGGGCGGATATCAGCGTGGCGGGGGAAGTGGAGGACTGGCTGCAGGACAAATCCGCTATGGCCGCAGAGGACAACTTGCGGCAGATGCTGACGGAAGCACGTGCGGTGGATGCCGTTGCAGGAGGTGCATCCATTGGACCGCATCGGTCTGATCTTGTCGTGCATCATATCGCCAAGTCCATGCCCGCAAACCTGTGCTCAACGGGGGAGCAGAAAGCCTTGTTGATGGCCCTGATCCTGGCCCATGCGAGACTGCTGTCTGCGGAAAGCGGGCTCGTGCCGTTGCTGCTGCTGGACGAGGTGGTGGCCCATCTGGATGAAGAGCGACGCCATGCCCTGTTTGATGCGATTCTGGAAGGCGGTGGACAAGCCTGGTTGACGGGAACGGACTCCGCAAGTTTTGCCGCGCTGGCGGATCATGCCCAAATGTTCAATGTGCATGATGGTAAGGTGAGTGAACAGATACCGGCCGGTCCCTGATGGCAATTTGCCAGTGGGTTTCTTTTGATTTTGCCCGCACGGATTTTGGAAAGTGAGTGGTGATGAGTGATACAACCGACAACGACATGACACCGGAAGGCGACGACGAATACGGCGCCGGGTCGATCAAGGTCCTGCGCGGGCTGGAGGCGGTCCGAAAACGTCCTGGAATGTATATCGGGGATACCGATGATGGCACCGGTCTGCACCACATGGTCTATGAGGTTGTGGATAATGCCATTGACGAAAGTCTGGCGGGTCATTGCGACACGATCACAGTGACATTGAATGGCGATGGCTCTGTAACCGTGACGGATAATGGCCGCGGCATTCCGACAGACATACATGAAGAGGAAGGCATTTCGGCGGCTGAGGTGATTATGACCCAGCTTCACGCTGGGGGTAAGTTCGACCAGAACTCCTATAAAGTGTCGGGCGGTCTGCACGGTGTGGGTGTCTCGGTTGTCAACGCCCTTTCCGTTTGGCTGAAACTGACGATTTACCGCGACGGAAAAATCCACGAAATGATGTTCAGTCACGGCGATTCCGATGGACCTTTGGAAGTGATTGGGGATGCGGGTGACGAGACAGGGACGCATGTGACCTTCATGCCGTCTTCCGACACGTTCACCATGACGAATTTTGATTTTGGTATTCTGGAACATCGCCTGCGGGAACTGGCGTTTCTGAACTCCGGTGTCAGCATTCGTTTGACCGATGCGCGCCCTGCCGAACCCAAAGTCGTGGACCTGCATTATGACGGCGGGGTTGAGGCCTTTGTTGCCTGGATCGATCGTTCGAAACAGGCACTGCATGACCCGGCTATCGTTGTGCGAGGCGAAAAGGATGGCATCACCGCTGAACTGGCGATGCAATGGAATGACAGCTATCACGAAACAACGCTGTGCTTTACCAACAACATCCCGCAGCGGGATGGGGGCACGCATCTGGCCGGTTTCCGTGCGGCCCTGACACGACAGATCAACTCCTATGCAACCAGCACCGGTATTGCCAAGAAGGAGAAGGTTGCCATCTCTGGCGACGATGCACGTGAAGGCCTCTCCTGTGTGCTTTCCGTCAAGGTGCCGGATCCAAAGTTCTCAAGCCAGACCAAGGACAAGCTGGTATCGTCAGAAGTGCGTCCGGTTATCGAAACCATCGTGAACGAGAAACTGGCAGAATGGTTTGAAGAACATCCAACCGAGGCCCGGAAGGTCGTCCAGAAAGTTGTTGAGGCGGCGGCTGCCCGTGAAGCGGCCAAGCGGGCGCGTGAACTGACCCGTCGCAAGGGTGTCCTCGACATCGCCTCACTTCCGGGCAAGCTTGCCGATTGTCAGGAACGGGACCCGGCGCTTTCCGAACTCTTCCTGGTGGAGGGTGACAGTGCTGGTGGGTCCGCCAAACAGGGACGCGACCGACGGTTTCAGGCGATCCTGCCCTTGCGCGGAAAAATCCTGAATGTGGAACGCGCCCGGTTTGACAAGATGTTGGGTTCCCAGGAAATTGGCACAATGATTACCGCGTTCGGGACCGGGATTGGCCGCGATGATTTCAACATCGACAAGCTGCGTTATCACAAGATCATCATCATGACCGATGCGGATGTGGATGGCAGTCATATTCGGACCCTGTTGCTGACCTTCTTCTATCGGCAAATGCCGGAACTGATAGAGCGTGGCCATCTCTATATCGCCCAACCGCCGCTCTATCTGATCAAGAAAGACAGCAAGGCGGTCTATCAAAAAGATGATGCCGGGCTGGAGCGTTACCTGATTGAAAACGTTCTGGAAAACGCCATCCTTACCGATGCGGGTGAGGTGCAGCATACCGGTGAGGATCTGCGCCAGATCATCGAAACGGCCCGTCAGGCAACACGGATGATTGAGCCGCTGGCCCGCAAGGCCCGTCGCGTGGAGTTTGTTGAGCAGGCCGCTATCCTGGGCCTGCTTGATGTGGAGCGGCTGCGCGATGATGCAGAACAATCCAGAATTGCTGTAGAGACGCTTGCAAAGCGCCTGGACAGCCTTGCCTCTGATCTGGAACAGGGATGGACAGGCACGGTTCTGGATGATGGCGGTTACGCGGTTGAGCGGACGCTGCGCGGGGTGACGGAACGCTGTACCCTTGATGCAGATCTGATCCGGTCTGCTGAGGGCCGAAACCTCAACACCATGGCAGCGGATTTGCAGGCGACCTACTGGCCCAATGCCACATTGGCTGTAAAGGACAAGAAAACCAGCATTACGGGACCGATCGGTCTGTTTGAAACGGTGATGGCAGAGGGACGCAAGGGTATCTCCGTCCAGCGCTATAAGGGGCTGGGTGAAATGAACCCGGATCAATTGCGCGAGACAACGCTCGACCCGAATGCCCGAACCCTGCTGCGGGTTCGTGTCGGCCATGCGGATGACGCCGAAGATGTTTTCTCAACCCTCATGGGCGACATCGTCGAACCCCGCCGCGAGTTCATCCAAGACAACGCCTTGAAGGTGGCCAATCTTGACGTGTAGAGGTTATGTCTAGCACCAACTCAGAGTTTTAATTAGTCGCCTAATTGGTCTCGAAAAGAGGCCTCATAGGCCGCCCCATACCCTGGAAACAGTTTGTCATAAAGAAGGCTATCAATACCTATCACATCGACATGAAGTACTTTTTCGTCTCCAAAGTCGTATTCGAAAAGGACAACATCAAGGCACTCTATTGGATCACCTTCAGAAGTTGTAACAGTCAAGCCGGTCCAACGCTTTATGCCTGAGTCATCGGTGGTCTCCCGCAACAAAAGGGCACGTAACTTTGCAAAAAACCAAGTCCAAGGATTTAAGTACATGTCATCCTCTGGCTCCGGCAATACAGAAGCACGGAATTCCGCAAACTCATCTAGAGTTGTTTTCATTTAATCGTACGCATAGTTAGCGCCTGCGAAGAAGTTCCAGCACTCCGTTTCGGTGAAGAGATCGCATATTGACCCTGTTGCGTTTGTAAGGTCATCGAATGTTCTGGCCTCGGCCTTTCTGAGATGGGCTTTTAATTTTGAGAAGGCTTGTTCGATTGGGTTCAGGTCTGGCGAATAGGGTGGCAGGAACAGGAACCATGCACCGATGTCGTGCAAGGTTTCAGCGGCACGGTCACTTTTATGGGCGGCGAGATTATCGAGGATAACGACATCGCCTCGGCTCAGCGTTGGGGCGAGCTGTGTCTCGACATAGGTCTCAAAGGCGACCTTGGTCATGGGGGCGTTGAGGATCCATGGTGCGGTGAGGCCGCCGCAGCGCAATCCCGCGATAAAGGTTTGCGTGCGCCAATGACCGAACGGCGTATGCATGACAAGGCGTTGGCCTTTGGGCGCGCGGCCTCTAAGCCGGGTCATCTTGGTTGTGGTCGCCGTTTCATCAATAAAAACAAGCCGATGTGGGTCGAGCCGCATGAGAGGTTGTCGCCGGATGATCCAGTGATGACGCGCGCGGCGCACATCAGCGCGCTCTTGTTCCCGTGCCCGCAGCGTTTTTTTTATAGCGGTATCCCGCCTTAATCAGAAACCGGCATAGCGTCGCCTTGCTGGTCTTAACCCCCAGCGTCGCACTCAATTCGTCCGCCAATTCCCTGAGCGTGATATCGGGCTGTGCATCGACAAGGTCAATGACAAACGCTCTATAGGGTTCGAGCGTCCCGGTGCCGACAGGACGACGACGACCAGGGCCGCACAATCCGCGACCTTGACGGAACCGCTGCATCAACTTGATCGCAAAGCTTGGGCTGACACCGTAAAGGCGTGCCGCTGATCGGCACGAGTGACCGGCAATAACGTAAGAAAAAATACGCTCCCGCAAATCCATCGAAATGACTGATGACATAATCCCGGTCTCCAAAATAAAAACAGGGAATCATGCTTCGTAGAAATCTCAAAACCGATTCCGACTAAACGGAACCCGCTCTAGTGGGATAAAAGACCCTACAACGCAGCCCATCGGAGGGTCACCCTCTTCGAGGGCCGAATTTCCAAGAAGTTTGCCATCGTGAAATATCTGAAACATGATTGCGCCTCTAGTGCCGATTTCTTCTTCCTAGCACATCGCCGCGAATTTTTGAAAGGGCTTCGGGTTTAGGTTGCGCCTACGAGCCGTTATCCGGATTGTAGCGAAGGGCGATCACGGTCAGGTCGTCGGTTGGCTTGGCGCCATCTTCAAAGCGCCTGACATCTGCGATCAGAGCGTCTGCGCTCTCCCTTGGGTTCTTACCTGAAAGTGTGGAAAGAGCGCGCATCAGATTCTCCTTGCCATAAAGCGTACCGTCATCACGCTTGGCTTCTGACGCACCGTCGGTGAAGAGGACAAGAGTTTCTCCCGGCAACAGGGTCAATTTTTCAGCCGGGTAGGGGTAACCTTCCATCACGCAGAGCGGGGGGCCTCCCTCGGACACGAGTTCACGTATGTTGCCGTCGTCGGAGACGATATAGGGGTTTTCGTGTCCCGCGTTGCAAAACTCGATATGTCCATTGCGCCCGTCAATGATTCCCGCGAACTTTGTTACAAACAGCGCTGCGGGGTTATCCCGCGAAATTTCGGTATTGGAGCAGTCGATCACCGCGTCGAGCGAACTTTCCGGCGCGCGAAGAACGGCGTTCTTGCTGATCGATTTCGAGAGCGCCATGAAGAGCGACGCTGGAATACCCTTCCCCGTCACATCGCCGATCAAGAACAGCAATCTGTTTTCGTCTATCATAAAGGTATCATAGAAGTCGCCGCCAACCTCGCGGGCTGACTCCAGACTGGCGTACACTTTGAGCGTGTCCGGTAGTCCAGAAAGGTTTGTTGTATCGGGTAGCATCCCGTGTTGAATGTCTTTTGCTGCGCGCAACTCCCCGGAAATTTCTGCCGCGGCGATCCGTTTGTTCTGAAGGGTGATGCGCAGTGATCGCCTGCGTCTTTCGGTTTCCGCCAGTATTACACAATAAAGGGCAATAAAGATCAGGGCGCTGAAAAAGGAAGGCAACATAGGGTCAAGAAGGATCTGGGTATCAATGAACGCGTAATGCGCAATCGCCACCAGGACAATCACAAGTCCACAATATCCGATTGTTACCTTCCAGGGTGGGGCTGAAGGCATAAAGAGTATCAGACAAAGCGCCATGATGGCGAGGGAAGCGGCCTCTGCCATGACGGCCCAGCCCGGCCGCGAAAGCTGTGTGCCAGACAGAAGGTTTTCCAGAACCTGCGCCTGAGTTTCTACATTATGGATGGCAGAGGAAAGTGGGGTGGAATGAGAACCGGCCGGATCAATTCCTGTCACACCGATCAAAACAATCTGATTTGCAAATTCCGTGGATGAAACGGCTCCATTTAGCACATCAATTGCACTGATGAAATGATGAGCGTTAGAGTGTCTAAAATGCGGCCTTACTGTTCCGTCGCTTGCGGTGCGATAGACGGTGTCACCAATGCCTATACCCTCAATGTCATCGCCGTCTCCCAGAATGCGGACTTGATCGGCTCCATTTGCGACGCGCAGGATTTCGGTCGCCAAGGTTGGGTAAGCAATGCCACCAATTGAAACGGCCATGGGTAAGCTGCGAACCACGCCGTCTTTATCGATGAGTGGGGAGACGATACCATTTCCGGCGGCATTATCCTCCAATACCGGTATATTTGTAATAACGGCCTCGGCGCTCTGAAGGGCCTCGGCCAGTTCCGGGTCTTCCAGGGAAATGGCACCTTTCGGATTTGCTTCGTTTACCAGAACCTCTGTTGCTTGGTCATAGAGTGCGATTTCCCCGATCACGACATTTGCATTTGCCAGGGCCGCTGCAAGCCGCTCGTCATTATGCGGCATGACCTGGATCGAATTGCGAAGTTGGTCAGGTAGATCCGTGTGCTTTTCCATCAGGGTATGCGGTGACAGATGGTCGGAATTCGCTCAGACGATATCCAGACCGATGACGCTTGCGCCGCGTGCGGCGACGCCATCGATCAGTCTTGCCACAATGTTCCGAGGCCAGGGCCAGGGGCCAATTTCTCTCAGGCTTGCGGCGTCAATCTCCACAACCTGCACCGGGGATCTTTCAAGAGCTCTTGGGGCGGCCTGATGATGGTTGTCGAACGCGATATTGCGCCAGGGTTCCAGCTGATCACCCAAAAAGACCAGAACGAGCAGCGCTAAAACGAGCAAAACCAGTGCCGCGGGCCTGCCTTTCCCGATAGTCAACTGCCGGGCCCACATTCTGTCCGACCAGCCCTGTTCCTCGTCGGACTTGTTGATAAGGGATTGGTTCACTAGCGTTACCCGATCGAACTCTCGTGCTCTGCGTTGCCTCTTTTAACTTGAGACCCAGTGGACCTCGGTCGTTTTTAGTCGCAATTACTGAATAGGTGTCAATTATCTCATAGAAGCTCTAAGATTGTCGCTATGCAAAAGGGTTTTGCCAGAACATGCAAAGGCATAACAAGCATCAGATTGGTGTGAGAGCCTAGCAGTTGTTGTGTCGGCGCCATTTTTCCAGATCATGCCCCTTTGGCGGATTTGCGCACGGCCCACCATTGGAGTAACCGCGAAGAAAGTTATACCGCTCGATTTGGGCCGGCGACAAAATCTGGGGTGTCTCCAGATGCGTGGCGAGATGGGTATAGCGCAGCGTCTCGCGGGTATCCGAAATTGCGCTAAGTGATTCTTTGAGAGAGGCATTTGTAACAGTCCTGTTCTGAAACTGTAACTCCAGCTCACGCTCCAGCCTGATGAGTTCTTTGCCGAGTTCAACGGCTGATGCCTTCATTTCGTCATAGAGGGTTTCAATTTTCTGAACCTGATCAGGGCTCAATGGGATTTCATCTTTCAGTTCCAGTAAATGCATTGGACCGGGGACACCGTTCAATTCCGCTGCTTTTGCCAAACCCCAGCCACCGCCTCGGGTCATTTCGGCAATATCGGCGGGGGAAAGGCTCTTGATATCCCGCTTTTCCTCTCCTGCGTAAAGAGAGCTGTGGCTGCCATGATTGCCAGCCGCGTAGGCTGAAGACGCCAAGAACGCACATAGAAGAGTAGAAGCCAGGTGTTTCATTTCACGAACCTTTCCAGTTTCAGGATCCCAAAAACCTGTAAAAATATCATCTTGTACAAGAGGTGGGTTCCTTCATACGCCTTTTATCAAGAATGAGCCACCGTCTCTATCTTACTGTTACAGTCGACGAATATCGGGCTTTTTGAAAAGCAAATGAAACTCGAATTTAGGGTGCTGCCAAGCTCTTTTGTAATAAGGAGACTGCGCTTCTGCCGGCTGACAGAACCTTGTTGCGATCCTCCTGGTCTTCAGAAAGCCTGGCAATTTGGACCGCGCCGACCATTAAAGCCGTTACGGCAATCCCCAGTGTTTCGTTTTCCCGGTCCGGGTCGTTCAGGATTTGGGCCATACGCTTTGCGGCGGCCGCTGCCTCGGCCTGAACGCTGCCGCCCGACCGTCCGGCCTCGGTGCCAAGTGCTGCAATTGGACAGCCCCGTTCCGGGACTCGAGAATGAGGCAGAGAGAGATACTCTGCGATATACGCCTCTTGCGCCTGGCTTCGGGATTGTGGTGTTTGCGCCGCTTCAACCCGGGATACGGCATGATCCATAGCATGTTGGAAGGCCCTAGCCACCAACGCATCTTTGGAGTCAAAATGGCGATAAAAGCCGCCATGGGTCATGCCAGCCGCTGACATGACATCGGACACGCTTGTCAATTCTATACCCCTCTCGCGGAACAGCCTGGACGCGGCTTCCACGATCCGGTGATAGCTGCGTTTTTTATCGGCTTCGGACATCCTGGGCATTTCTGTCTCTCACAATTGTTGACTTTTAAAATTATGTACATCATCTATAAATAGATTACAATTATCATCTAAATGAAATGGCGGCTCATGTCGTATCTGTCCGACCAGATTTTCAAGCCCGGAGAAACCCAATGACTTCACAAATGATCTTCTTTCTTCAGTTCATGATGAGCCTGGCGGCATTTGCGTTGATTGCTGTTTGGTACCTGGGGCCTTGGCTCAGAAAACTAAGCCCTACAACGGCAATATCGCTCTTGATACTTCCTCATATCAGTCGACATATCGGGATGAGTTTTCTGGTACCGACCTTAAATCAAGAGAGCATTTCGGGAACATTCGCCTTCTGGGCTGGATACGGTGATCTCGCATCAGCCATCCTGGCCTTTGCGGCATTGATCGCATTGCGGGTCAGGCTGACCATCGCCATCCCATTGGTCTGGATCTTCAACATAGTTGGAACGGCTGATCTGATGAATGCCTTCTATCTGGCTGAATCATCGAGCAATTTCGGCCCAACCTGGTTCATCCCGACATTCCTTGTGCCTTTGCTGTTGGTGACACATGCCATGATATTCATGCGGCTCATGCAAAGGGATACAGTGCCCGCCACGCCATAAGGAGGCGTTTTTGGGGCCTGACATCGATCAGCGGCGGATTTCTATATTAGCGACGCATCAACGGCGGCCAGTGGCAGAAATACAAACCGCTTGTCGTCCTGCCTGCAGGGAAAGGCGCCGCGGACGACATTCATGTGGCTGCGCCCCTCAATCGGGACGAGAGACGCGCTGAAAACCGGGACGCCATCGTCAAGCGCCTGGCGGAATTCGTCAGACCGCAACCGATAGACGGGTGGACTCACATAGTCTTTCAACAGCCAACCCGTGTAGTCTCCCCCCAATAGTTCGGCGACTTCACTGCCCATTAAGCGGCAAGAGAAAAGCCCGTCGGGCTGGAGTTCGAAAATCTGAATCCAAGGCAACAACTTGGGGTGTTCTGCCGGGATGAAAGCCGACTTTTCGAAGTAGCCAGTGCTGTCCGCTAAAACCCGATACACGTCAAAAAAGGCCCGTATCGGATGGTTCAAACGAAGCGTCTCGACGTCGATTGACCTGTTGGACGCGAAGAATGCCTGGTCAATACCCGGTGACAGCATGGTTCATACCACTCAGAAGATAAAACATCTGGTTAGTTCTACTTCATATATAAGGGGCTGGCAATGGAACCGTTGTTTAGCTTGGCCTATAATTTTTGAAACAGCGGGTGTGGAGGGGTGCAAGGTGGAAAAACTATCGAACCGGGAGAAAATTCGCGCCTTGTTGTTGAGCATCCAAACGGGTGATCCGGACCCGGCAGGTTTTGTGAACGAGGCGAAGTATATTCAGCATAATCCGCAAACCCATGAGGGCAGTGAGGGGCTGGCTGCTTTGTTCAAGCGTCTCTCGCAAACCAACCCACGGGTTGCCGTGGTTCGCGCCTTTCAGGACGGTGATTTTGTGTTTGCCCATACCGAATACGACTTTTCCAGACGCAATATAGGCTTTGAAGTATTCCGGTTTGAAGATGGCCGTGCGGTGGAACATTGGGACAATATTCAGAAACGAATGGGACCAAATGCAGATGGCCGCAGCATGGTGGATGGACCTGTTGATGCATCGGATCTTGAAAAGACAGAAGACAATCGTGATCTGGTGCGATGCTTTATTGAAACAGTCCTGATCGCCGACCGTGTAGACCAGATAGCGAGTTTTATGAATCGTACCGACTTCGTAGAACACAATCCGCATCTGACCTGCGCCCAGGGGGCTCTTGAGCAAGCCCTGCTTGCACAGGATGAGGACGCGAAGAGGCGGATCAATTATCAGTTTCTGCACCGCGTTCTGGCAGAGGGAAACTATGTGCTTGGTCAATCCGAAGGTCAGGTCAGCGGAAACCCGGCAGCGTTCTATGACCTGTTCCGGGTAGAAGACGGAAAGATTGTGGAGCATTGGGATACGACGGAACTCATCGCACTGAAATCTCAGTGGAAAAACCAGAATGGAAAATTCTGAGTGGATTGAACATGAAAACGGCCCCGGTCGGATTGCTCTGCCGGGGCCGCGTTCAGGTTAACGTGTCGGATCAGTCGTCGGTGCCGATTTTGTCCCAGGTTTGGGTCTCAAAATCAGAGGCATCGTGCCGTTCCCGCAGCTGTTCGGACGGTTCACCGGCCATACGGTTCACCATACGGCCCCGAATGACGGCCTCACGGGCTGCGATCTGTTTGTGCCAGCGCACGACATTTGTATAGCTCTCTGCTTCAAGGAAGGTTGCAGAGTCGTTATAGATCGTCCCCGCAACAACGCTGCCATACCAGGGCCAGATGGCCATATCAGCGATCGTATAGGTGTCGCCCGCCATATACTCGTTCTCTGCCAACTGGCGGTCGAGGACATCGAGCTGACGCTTGGTTTCCATTGAAAAGCGGTCAATCGCGTATTGGATCTTGATCGGCGCATAGGCATAGAAATGACCGAAGCCGCCGCCCAGATAAGGGGCGCTGCCCATTTGCCAGAATAGCCAGTTCAAAGTCTCGGTGCGCTGGGCCGGATCTGTTGGCAGAAATTCACCAAATTTTTCCGCGAGATAGAGCAAGATCGAGCCGGATTCAAAGACCCGCGTTGGTGTTGCCGTGCTGTGATCCATCAGGGCCGGAATCTTGGAGTTGGGGTTTGCACCAACAAACCCGCTGCCGAACTGGTCGCCATCGCCAATCTTGATCAGCCAGGCATCGTATTCAGCACCTGTGTGACCTTTTGCCAGCAGCTCTTCCAGCATGACGGTTACTTTGACGCCGTTTGGTGTTGCGAGGGAGTAAAGTTGCAACGGGTGCTTGCCTACGGGCAGATCCTTTTCATGGGTGGAGCCGGCGATCGGGCGGTTGATATTGGCAAATTTGCCGCCATTCCCCTGTTCCCATTTCCAGACTTTAGGCGGTGTATAGGTTTCGTCAGACATTCAGATTTTTCCATTTCATAGATTAAGCTGACCCCGTATTGGTGGGGTCAATTGAAAGTCAAAAACACATGTTGTCTGGAGACATAGGGCAGAATGTCGCAATTAAAATGCCTGCCTGAAGTCATCAGTGTTTTGATGACCGCGCCGGGTAAATTACTGTCACACCTTTGCATCCTTTTTTGCAGGCCGGTTTCGGCGACAGCGTTCTGAGCAATACAAAACCTCATCCCAGACGGACGCCCATTTTTTGCGCCAGGAAAATGGCCTGCCGCAAGTGCGGCAGGTCTTCTCCGGCAGGTTCGGCTTTCTGTGTGGAATGCGTCCGGGTCCCTATTCAGCCGGGATTTCAGCCGCTTCGTTCAGCGTCACCGGATGGTCCAGCTTGTCCAGGATCTCATGGGGAACGATGTGCAGGATCTTGCCTTTCACACTGTCCCAATCCGCGAGAAGCGAGTCCGCCCAGGTTGAATGGGTCTCCCGATAGTGATCTTCGATCTGACGCTTACAGAAGTCGGACCAGTATTCGGTCTCCAGCCTGTGAACCTGAACAGAGGCCGGATTCAGACGATGCTGGAAGTCATTATCCCTGTCATAGATAAAGGCCATGCCGCCGGTCATCCCGGCCGCAAAGTTGTCGCCAACCGGACCCAGAATGGTCACAACGCCCCCTGTCATGTACTCGCATCCGTTGGAGCCGCAACCTTCGACAACCGCAACCGCGCCGGAGTTTCGAACAGCGAACCGTTCCCCTGCCCGGCCGGCGGCGTAAAGGCTTCCGCTTGTCGCGCCGTAAAGGACCGTGTTTCCGACAATGGCATTGTCCTGGCTCGAAAGCGGGCTGACCGTGATCGGACGGATGACGATGCCGCCACCTGACAGGCCCTTACCAACATAGTCATTGGCGTCACCCAGAACTTCGAGCTTTACACCCTGAACGGCAAAAGCACCGAGCGACTGACCTGCGGAACCACGCATTCTAACGGTCAGGTGACCTGGTGCCAGTTCTTTCATCCCGAACTGACGGGTGATCTTGGAACTCAGCTTCGTGCCAATTGCCCGGTGTGTGTTCCGGATGTTGTATTGAAGCTGCATCTTCTCGCCATCTTCAAAGAGTGCCCTTGCATCTTCGATCATCTGGTAGTCGAGAGTTTCCGGCACCTCATTTCGGCCCTCAAGGGTGCAGAACGCCGGTTTGTCCCCGGAATCCGCCCGCACCAATAGCGGGTTGAGATCGAGATCATCAAGATGATCGGCACCCCGACTGACCTGCGCCAAAAGCTCGGTCCGACCGATCACGTCTTCCAATGTGCGGGCGCCCAGGCTTGCCAGAATTTCGCGGACTTCCTCAGCCACAAAGCTGAACAGATTGACCACTTTCTCAGGTGAACCGTTGAACTTATCGATCAGGCTCTGATCCTGTGTGCAGACGCCAACAGGGCAGGTATTGGAATGGCACTGACGGACCATGATGCAGCCCATGGCAACAAGGCTTGCCGTGCCCAGACCATATTCCTCCGCACCCAGGATCGCGGCAATGACAACGTCGCGACCGGTACGGAACCCGCCATCAACCCTGAGGCGTACCCGATGCCTCAAGCCGTTAAGGGTCAACACCTGATGCGCCTCGGAAAGGCCCATTTCCCAAGGCAGTCCTGCATATTTGATGGAGGTTTGCGGGCTCGCCCCGGTGCCACCAGAATGGCCGGAAATCAGAATGACATCGGCATGGGCCTTGGCAACGCCAGCGGCAATGGTACCGATACCGGACCGCGCCACCAGTTTAACGCAAACCTTGGCGTCCGGGTTGATCTGTTTCAGGTCATAGATCAGCTGCGCCAGATCCTCGATAGAGTAAATATCGTGATGCGGTGGCGGGCTGATTAGCGTCACACCCTCTGTGGAGTTGCGAAGCTTCGCAATCAACTTGCTGACTTTGAAGCCGGGCAACTGACCCCCTTCGCCGGGTTTTGCGCCCTGAGCCATTTTTATCTCAATCTCTTTACAGTTATTGAGATATTCTGCCGTCACGCCAAACCGGCCTGAAGCAACCTGCTTAATGGCACTCGACGCATTGTCGCCATTGGAGCGCGGGCTGTAACGGGCCGGATCTTCACCACCCTCGCCGGAATCGGAACGCGCCCCAATGCGGTTCATCGCGATGGACAGCGTCTCATGGGCGAGGGGGGACAGCGCCCCAAGTGAAATCCCCGGTGCCACCAACCGCTTCCGAATCTCGGTGATGGATTCGACATCATCAACCGGGATCTGTTCGCCGTGAAAATCAAAGTCTATGAGGTCACGCAGATTAACCGGATCCTGATCGCGAATGGCCTGGGCATACCGCTTGTAGATGGAGTAGCTGTCACTTGCGACCGCGGTCTGCAATGTATGGATCATGTCCCCTTCCCAGGCATGGCCCTCACCGCCTCGGCGATAGCGATAAAAACCACCGACAGGCAAAGCGACGAAGTCATCATTGAATGCCCGGTCATGCTGGCGCAGGACGATCCGCTGGATACCGGTCAGACCAATACCTGAAATGCGGGATGTCAGTCCGGGGAAAAACTCGTTCACCGTAGATCTGGAAAGGCCGACGGCTTCAAAGTTCAGGCCGCCGCGATAGGAACTGATGATCGAGATGCCCATCTTGGACATAACCTTCAGCAACCCGTCTCCAATTGACTTTGCATAGTTCGCAATCGCTTTTTCAGCACTGATGGCTGTTACCAGGCTGCGGCTATGACGATCCACAATCGCTTCCTCGGCTAGATAGGGGTTCACGCAAGTCGCACCGACGCCGATCAATACGGCGACATAGTGCACGTCCAGACATTCACCGGATTTCACGCCAATCGAAGTAAAGGTGCGCAGTTCGGATTTCACCAGATGTGTGTGAACAGCTGCTGTTGCCAAGATCATTGGCATTGCGGCGCGCCCCTGGGAGACAGCCTTGTCCGACAGGATCAGATGCAGACTGCCACCGCGCACGGCATCTTCTGCCTCACGCTGGACACGATATACTGCTTCACGTAGGGCAGCGGGCCCGGCATTGGGATCGAATGTACAGTCGATCTCGGCGGCACCATCACCAAAATAGGCCGAGATCCGGGCGTAGTCCGTGTTGGTCAGAACCGGACTGTCTAGTTCCAGAATTTCAAGCTGGCTTTCATCCTGTTCCAGGATATTGCCGAGATTTCCAAGCCTTGTTTTCAGGCTCATCACCGAGCGTTCGCGAAGCGAGTCGATCGGCGGGTTCGTCACCTGACTGAAGTTCTGACGGAAGTAGTGATGCATCCCTCGATAGCGATCGGACAGGACCGCGAGCGGTGTGTCGTCACCCATCGACCCGGTTGCTTCCTTACCCTCGTCGATCATCGGTTGCAGGATCAGTTCCAGATCCTCCAGCGACCAGCCATATGCAACCATACGACGGCGCAATTCGTCTTTCTCAAAACGCGCAGTGGAGTCGCCCTGAGGCAGGGATTCGAGCGTCTTGATATTCTCCACCCACTCGCCAAACGGGGCTTTTGCCGCTACATGGTCTTTAAGCGCGCGGTCATGATACAGGCGACCTTCCGCCAGGTTAACAGCGATCATCTGACCGGGACCGATGCGGCCCTTCTCGACGACGGTCTTTTCGTCAACCTTGACCATGCCCACTTCGGAGCCAACGATCAAAAGCCCGTCCCCGGTTACGACGTAGCGAAGCGGTCTGAGGCCGTTCCGGTCCAGGCCGGCAAGTGCCCAGCGCCCGCCATAGCCACAGATCGCAGCCGGTCCATCCCAGGGCTCCATCACACCATTCGCGTATTTGTAATAGTCACGATGCTCCTTGGGCAGCGTATCCGAATGTTCCCAGGCCTCGGGGATGAGCAGGGATTTAACCTCTGGCAGATCCCGCTTGGTCCGAACAAGGGTCTCAAACACGGCATCGAGGGCTGCAGAGTCAGAGCTGCCCGGCTGAATGATCGGCTTGATATCATTCACATGTTCACCAAAGATCGGGTCGTCAAACCGTGTTTCGTGGCTCTTCATCCAGTTTACATTGCCAAGCAATGTGTTGATCTCGCCGTTATGGGCGAGCACACGAAACGGCTGGGCGAGCGGCCAGGCCGGGAACGTGTTTGTCGAATAGCGCTGGTGATAAATCGCGAAGTTCGACACAAACAGATCGTCCAGCAGATCCGGGTAAAAGGTCGTCAATTGCTCCGCCAGGAACAGGCCTTTATAGATGATGGAGCGGCAGCTGAGCGAGCAGATATAGGCGTCGCTGATGTTTTCCTGAAGAACTGCTTTTTCGATGCAGCGGCGGATTACAAAAAGATCGGATTCAAACACTTCATCGGATACATTCCGGGCATTCTCGACCATGATCTGTTCGATCTCGGGACGCGTTGCATTGGCTTTTTCACCGATGACATCGACCATGACAGGGACCTGGCGCCATCCATAGATGCGGTGACCAATACGCATGATCTGGCTTTCTACGATTTGCCGTACCCGTTCCTGGGCCGCCAAATCGGTTCTGGGAAGAAAGACCATGCCAACAGCCAACCGGCCTTCGCCTGGTTCATGACCGGTCCGGCTGATATGGCGTTTGAAAAACTCCTGAGGGATCTGGACGTGGATGCCTGCCCCATCGCCGGTCTTGCCATCGGCGTCGACAGCGCCACGATGCCACAATGCCCGCAATGCCTGGATACCGGCTTCGACGACATCGCGTCGTGGCGTCCCATCGATAGAGGCGACAAGACCTACGCCACAGGCAGATGTCTCTGATTCCGGCAGATACATGCCGCGTTCTGCCAGCATCTCTGCATTGTTTTGATAGCGCTCGACCCAGTTCGTGCCGTTTTCACTCATTCGTCTGTCCTCCAGATAACCGGAAATACTGTCCGGTGGTATTGGGTCTGTTACTCGGCAGCAGCTGCCTGTTTCGCCTGATCCAGATAGGTGTGGATCTGGTCCGCCGCGTCCCTGCCGTCACGAATGGCCCAGACCACCAGGCTGGCCCCGCGAACGATATCACCGGCTGCAAACACACCGTCCATATCGGTCATCTTGGTCGTGTGGTTGATCTTGACCGTGCCCCAGCGTGATACGGGCAGTTCCGGCTGATCATAGAGGGTCGGCAGATCTTCCGGATCAAAGCCGAGGGCCAATATGCCCAGATCGCAATCCAGGACTTCATGGCTGTTTTCGATCGGTTTCGGGGCCCGGCGACCAGTCGCATCGGGGCGACCAAGGCGCATCTGAATCGCACGGACACCTGTTATGGCATCATCACCGATGAACGCCTCTGGCGCAGAGAGCCACTTAAACTCGACACCTTCTTCCTCGGCGTTCTGAACCTCGCGAAGGGATCCCGGCATGTTCGCGCGGTCCCGGCGATAGAGGCATTTTACCGATTTGGCGCCTTGTCGTATAGCAGACCTGACACAATCCATGGCGGTGTCACCGCCACCGACGACAACGACGTTTTTGCCGGCCGCGTTCAGGGTGCCATCATCAAATTCCGGGACATCATCGCCCAGCCCCTTACGGTTGCTGGCGGTAAGATAGGTCATGGCCGGAATAACGTTTTTCAGGCCACGGCCCGGTACCGAAAGGTCCCGCGCCTTGTACACACCGGTTGCGATCAACACCGCATCGTGGCGGTCGCGCAACTCGTCAAATGTGGCGTCTTTGCCGATTTCGCAGTTCAGGTGGAACTCAACGCCACCATCGATGAGCCACTCGGTCCGACGCTGTACGACATCTTTTTCCAGTTTGAAGTTTGGAATGCCATAGATCATCAAGCCGCCAACCCGGTCATAGCGGTCATAGACGTGAACCTCATACCCGCGGCGGCGCAGGCGCTCTGCCGCGGCCAGCCCGCCGGGACCGGCGCCGATGATGCCGATGGATCCCTCTCTCTGGCGTACCGGGCGAATTGGCTGAACCCAGCCTTCGTCCCAGGCCTTGTCGGTGACGTATTTTTCGACAGAGCCGATGGTCACGGTGCCATGGCCCGATTGCTCAATCACACAGTTCCCTTCGCAGAGGCGATCCTGGGGACAGATCCGGCCACAAACCTCCGGGAAGGTATTGGTCGCGCTGGACACCTCAAAGGCTTCTTCATAGCGCCCTTCGGCGGTCAGCATCAGCCAGTCCGGGATGTTGTTGTGGAGGGGGCAATGGATCTGACAGTACGGCACACCGCATTGTGAACAGCGACCCGCCTGCTCCTGGGCAGCATCCGTCCGATAGCGCTCGTAGATTTCTTCAAAATCGGTTCTGCGCAGCTCGGAAGACCGTTTTTCCGGTGTTGCCTGATCTCTGCTGACAAATTGCAGCATGTTTTTTGTCGTCATTTTAAGCCCCATATTTCTGCAGAACAGGCGGAAATCCGCGCAGGATCACCCGGTTCTGGATTAGTGGACGGTCTCTATACACAGGCTGTTACCCGAATACCAGCAGAATCCGACATATAGTTCACATATGTTTACTACTTTATTTGACGGAGTCGCTGTTCCTTCCAGTCGCCCGCAAAAATCGATGAAACTCTGTAAATTTTAGTACCGAAATGAGACCGAATTTGGACGACTTAATAAATTGAGCGTGGAATCGAAGCAGTTTAAAACGGTGTCAGGTTCGGACGGGCAATCCGGTTGGTGACCGGTGGCTTGTTTCGAATGCGGGGGAGAGCTGCGTGACACTGTTTCAAATGTTGGTACTGGCCCTGGTTCAGGGCATCACAGAATTTCTGCCAATCAGTTCTTCCGGGCATCTGGTGCTGACCAGCAACCTTCTGTGCTGGCCGGATCAAGGCTTGATGATCGATGTAGCGGTCCATGTCGGGACGCTGGTTTCTGTCCTGGTCTATTTCTGGCGGGAAACGGTGACGATGGTTACCGGTTTTCTGCACCTGTTGACCCTGCGCGGCGGTCCGGCCGCGAGATTGGTCGGCAATGTCATCATCGGGACGATCCCCGTAGTGATCGTCGGTCTGCTCATGAAGGATTTCATCTCGGAGAATCTGCGCAATGTTGAAATCATTGCCTGGTCGACCCTGGTGTTCGGCATTCTGCTCTGGGTATCGGATCGGGTTGGATTGACCCTTTGGCGGGTTGAGGATTTGCGGCTGCCCACAGCGCTGATGATCGGGATTGCCCAGGTTTTGGCCCTGATCCCTGGCACCAGCCGATCCGGGATCACGATGACGGCCGGTCGTTTCCTCGGCATGGAACGGGCAGAGGCCGCCCGGTTCTCGCTCTTGCTGTCGATCCCGACGATTCTGGCGGCGGGCCTGGTGGTCGGCAAAGATGCCTATGACCAGGGACAACTTGTGTTTGGTGGCGACATCATGATCGCTGCGATCCTGGCCTTTATCTCGGGTCTGATCGCAATTGCCGTGATGATGCGCTGGCTGAAATTTGCCGGTTTCGGCATCTTCGCCGCCTATCGCATTATCCTTGGCGGCGGGCTGCTCTACTGGATCTATGTCGGATTTCCCGCATCATGGGGCGGGCCCTGCGGGTAACCCGTTCAAGGCGCCGTCAGATCCCTAACTCTGTTCCACGCCGGTCGAATACCGCCCGCCTTTGCGATAGATATCCATGTAACTTGGCAGAATCGCATGGGCCGATGTGGGTCGAATGCCAAAGGCGTCCAGCCCCGGTTTCTCCCCCTTGCAGATATTGTCGTTTTTCAGCAGCTCAACCTGATCCGGTGTCAACGGCGGGTTGGGCAAGAGCGACAGGGCATAGGATTGCAGCTTGGCCATCCAGAACGGCAGGGGCAGCAGGATCCGGTCATGGCCGGTATAACGCATGACGACCTTCATAATATCCTCAAAGGTCATCACTTCCGGGCCGCCCAGCTCATAGACCTTGCCCTGATATCCGTCTTCGGTAAGCGACTTCAGGACGGCACTTGCCACATCGCCCACATAGACCGGTTGAAAGCTCATCTGTCCGTTGCCCATAAGCGGCAGGAAGGGGGATTGCGTCGCCAGTTTCGCAAAGCGGTTAAAGAAATCGTCCTGCGGGCCGAAGACAACGCTGGGGCGCAGAATGGTTGCTTTTGGAAAGGCACCCATGGCGGCAATCTCACCGGCCATCTTGGTCTGGGCGTAAACAGATGTGTGGTTGTCGCCAACGCCCAGTGCCGACATGTGAACCAGATGGGTGCACCCGGCCTTTGCCGCGGCCTGGGCGATATAGGCGGCCCCTTGTTTATGGACCGTAGCGAATTTCTGTGCGCCGGACGGGAAGAGAATGCCCACCAGGTTGATCGCCGCATCCGCCCCTTGAAGTGCCGCCTCAACCGAGGCCTTGTTGCGGATATTCGCCTGAACAGGGGTCACCTGGCCGACATCGCCCATGGGCTTCATGTAAAGCGCCGCCTCCGGGTCACGCACGGCAACCCGCACCTTCATCCCGGCTTTTGCCAGTTCCCGGACGATGTGTCGGCCCAAAAAGCCGGAGCCGCCGAAAACAGTTACAAGTCTGGGCGCTGTCATGGTGATTTTCCCTCTGGATGGACCGGGTTGGCACAAAGATTAGATGATTTCCTTATAACCTATGAAAAACCTGTGTGCCAACGGCCTCTATGGTGTTGACAAGCACGGCTCGGTGAAGGATACACAGCCTCGCTTTGCCCAGGTGGCGGAATTGGTAGACGCGCTGGCTTCAGGTGCCAGTGATCGCAAGGTCGTGGAAGTTCGAGTCTTCTCCTGGGCACCATCTTTCTTTGGAAATCTGTTTTAACTGGCAGCCGTCGCTCTGTATCGTTCATCGTGACGCATCGCTGTTAGATTTCAGCGACCTCAGACACTGTTACTCGTAGCGAAGCAAAGCGCCTCATCGTTCGCAGCAATTTTTTGTCCTACATTCCTTGAGGGTAGAAGACTTCGATTGGTCGGTAGTTCCTAACACCTGCTGGACAATTTGTGCTATCTCAAAGTCGGTTTGTATATGTTTCTGGATTTGCAGTTCGGAGCCAATCTGTGTGTGTTCGTTGACACGCGTTAGCACAGACGTATGTCACACAATCCTGTAGCGGATTCGCGTATTTCTCCGAAGTATCACCACCTTAGAACCGCATCTAAATGCTAGAAAAGATCAATTCAGATCTTTGTCATTTGTGCCTAAAGCATCCGGTGGTGAAATTTCGCCCAATGGTCTTCCATTTTCGGCAATTAATTAACCAATTGGGTTGACTAAGATGTATGAACCCCATATCATGTATACATGGGGGATAGTTGGAGGATGCGATATGCTTACGCCTTTTGGAAAGGAAGTACGTAAATTGAGGCTTGAACGAGAAATGCGATTGATGGATATGGCTAATTCTCTGAATCGTAGTAGTGCATATCTATCTGCAGTTGAAACTGGTAGGAAGCCTCTTCCAAGTGGATTTGAAAAAGAGGTTGCGCGTGTAATTAACGCATCAAACGATGAGTTACGGCGGTTGGTTAAGGCTGCTGACCAAAGTCGCAAGTCGGTCGGTACAAGTTCTTTGAGTAAAGAAAAAAGACAAGTTGTCGCGGAATTCGCTAGGCGTATTCAAGATACCGATGACCACAGGGTATCTGAAATTGATTGGGATGCGGAGTTAAAGAAGCTATTGAAAAGTGCCAATGGTAGTCAGCCGTTCAAAAGGCAGCGTGGAGCGTTGGTAGCACCGCAGTCGTATGCCTCTTTATGGAATACGGCTGGTAAAGTGCGCGATATATTGGGTGTCTCTGATAAAACTAACGTCCCGATCATGGAGCTTTTGGAGTTTGTTCTTCCAGAGGTGATTTCTGATTTCTTTATTGATGTATGCGACCCCCGCGACATCGATGGAGATGAAGCTCGAGCAATACCGTCGAACAATCAAATTTTGTTTCGTGAGGATGTATATGAGGCTGCATGTGTTGATCATGGGAGGGCGCGATTTACTGCTGCACATGAGCTTGGTCACTACGTATTGCATAACCAAGTCTCGTTCGCACGATCGAGCGCAGGGCAACCCATATATAGGGACGCAGAATGGCAGGCTGATGTTTTTGCTGGTGCGTTATTGATGCCGCCAAAATGCTTTTCGGGAAGTCAAGAACTGCCGCGAATCGCCGAAGCTTGTGGTGTTACGACATCAGCGGCGTCTCACATGCAAAGGCTCTATAAAAATAAAGGAGTTAGCTAGAAAAAAATAGGGCGGCCCCAAGAGGACCGCCCTATTCAATTGTTCGATAGGAAACGAGGCTGGCTCTCAGCACCTTGTTCTTTGCTTCCATATCTTGAACCTGCATTCTTGATATACACCTGAAGCGAATCAGGAGCAAGGCTCATCGTCCCCGAATGTGGAAAGGAGTGCGTTATGAAACGCTTTCCTCCACCGGCTCCAGGGAAGAAGTATGTCTTTCGCCCCTGGCGTTGGGACCACCGCAAGAAGCGTTACGTTCATGCAAGTGAATATGGCCTGCGTGCTTGGCGCTTCGAGGTTGACGTTTAGTAGACTTGGCCGGACTTATTTTGGGTCCGGCCAATGTCTCCATAGTCGTGGGGGAAGAGGGCTTGTGCTGGACAGTCAAATTGGGCCCCAAGCGATTATGGGGAAATTTATCAAATAACACTTCACACCCACTCACCATGAACAGTATTGATCTTCCTAACTTGGAATACCGAGTGTCCGAAAATCCCCACCATAAAACCATTGCAATCTAAACGCGACGCCGCCAGAGTGAAGGGGATGGTTTCGCTGGACCAATCGGGAAGGCGGATGAAAAGGGAACACGGTGAGGCGTACCCATTAGGGACCGAGACCGTGGCTGCCCCCGCAACTGTGAGCGGCGAACGACCCTCAATCACCACTGGCTTCTGCACCCAAGCAGTGCCGGGAAGGGGAGGGAAACGGGATGACCCGCAAGCCAGGAGACCTGCCATCACACCATAGCATTTGCCGGACGGGGTGTGTCGGGAGGTTTCAATGACGGTTTTGATCGCCAGCGGTCACTTATATTCTGCGAGATTGCTCTGCCTGCCCCTGTTGTTTTCAGTCAGGGGGGGACGCCTTGCACAATCCAAAAACGGGTGCTGCACGGCATAGGCTTGTCGTTTGCACCACATGCGGGCCGTCCGTTAACGGCCAAAAGCCCGGTTCTGTTTTCATGCGGGAATTCCGCCGTGAACTGGACGCGGTGGGGCTGACCTGTGCGGATCCGGGCGGGTTTGACGTTGTGGGTGAGGCCTGCCTGGCGGGCTGCGATCACCCTTGTACTGTCGGCTGTCTCGCGGCGGATAAGACAAGCTATTTGTTCGGCGGGTTTGAGACATCGGGCGATATCGCGGCCATGGTCGCCTTTGCCCGGCAATATTCCCAATCCGAGACCGGCTGGACCCGCAGTCAGGATCGCCCCGCAGGTCTGAAAGGCAAGATCCTGGCGCGCCTGCCGGTGTTTGGTGCCTCGCCTACCCCGGCGGATGGGGGCGTGTCATGACGGGTATCATCGCCCTTGAAGCCCGCGACCTCGGCTATTGGACGGCCGACGGCACTGTGTTGGTGGATCATGTTGACTTCAGCATTTCCCAGGGTGAGATTGTGGCGTTGGCCGGTCCGAACGGCGCTGGAAAGTCCACCTTATTGCGCCTGCTGTCCGGGCTGCTGCAACCCGGTCGGGGGGATGTCCGTCTGTTCGGCACACCCATCAGCGAGTTGAGCGCGGTTGCGCGTGCCCGAAAAATCGCTTTCGTCGATCAGCGCGAACAACCCGATGGCCGCCTGACCACAGAGGAATATGTGGCGCTGGGGCGGATCCCGCATCAACGGGATGCATCGCCCGAGGCCCATAAACTGGCAGTCGAAAACGCGCTTGACTCAGTTGGCCTCTCGGCGCGTCGCGGAAAGTATCTCTGGACCTTATCGGGCGGTGAATTGCAACGCGCCGTCATCGCCCGGGCACTGTGTCAGGAACCGGCGATCCTGTTTCTGGACGAGCCAACGAACCATCTGGACCCGAAGGCGAAGGGCAGTGTGCTGTCGCTGGTTGCCAGTCTGGGGGTGACGACGGTCTGTGTCCTTCATGACCTGGCCCTGATCCCCAGCATCGCCGACCAGACCGTCCTCCTGAACAAAGGCGCGGTGGTCTATGCCGGTGCGACAGAGGCGGCCTTGACAGAGGCCGCTGTCCAATCCGTGTTCGGGGTTGAGTTCCTGAAATTTTCACATCCGAAAAGCGGGCGCGTTGTTTCCGCGCTGGATATTCCAATCGAAAAAACCCTTTAAGTTTTGGAATGAAAGGATCTGACATGAAACATGTGGTATTGGGGGTGGTTCCAGGAGTGTTGGCCCTGGGGTTAATGGCCTCTCCGGCCTTGGTCTCACCGGCATCGGCCTTTCCGGTGACCGTGGATAATTGTGGCTCCACCCTGACATTTGATGCGGCACCCGAACGGATGGTGGTGCATGACATCAATATGTCGGAAATGGCCTTTGCCCTGAACCTGCAGGATAAAATGGTCGGCGTCACCGGCATCACCGGCTGGTACAAGACCAGCGAGAGCTTTGATGAAAGCCGTGGCGATATTCCGGAACTGGCCCCAAAATACCCGTCACTGGAAAATCTGGCCGCTGCCAACCCGGACCTGTTCGTGGCTGGATGGTATTACGGCATGAAGCCGGGGGGCGATGTCACGCCGGACACGCTCGAACCCCTGGGCATTCAGACACTGATCCTGAGTGAAAGTTGTGTTCACACCGACAAAGACCGTCCGGAAGCCAGTATGGACCTGTTGTTCGACGACATGCTACGTCTTGGCAAGATCTTTGGAAAGGATGCAGAGGCTGAAGCCCTTGTTTCCGGCTGGAAGCAGCGCCTGGCTGATATCAAGGCGGCTGTTGGGGATCGCAAGGGACCCCGCGTCTTCCTCTATGATTCCGGTGATGATCAGCCGTTTACGGCCGGTAAATATGCGATCATCGACGCGATGATCGAAGCGGCTGGCGGCACAAACGTCACAGGCAGCATGGATACAAGCTGGGGCCGTGCGTCCTGGGAGTCGATTGCGGTCGAGAACCCGGAATTCCTGATCCTGCTGGATTATCAGAACGGCAGCGGGGCAGAGGGCTTGCTGGAGTTTCTCAAGAAGCACCCGGCGATGGCAGAAACCGATGCCGTCAAACTGGGGAATTATGTGGCCCTTCGCTATGAAGAGCTGACACCGGGGCCGGCCAATGTGGAGGCGATTGAGAAGATCGCCAAGGCCATGTATTCAGCCGCGTTCTGAATATATGAACCGGACAATGACAGGGTTGGGGGGGATAGCCTGGTTCGCCATCCTCGCCGCCCTGGTCCTGGCCTCTATCGCGATCGGGTCGGCCTCGATCACGGTCGCCCATGTTGTCGAAGCGATTTTGCGGGCGCTGGGCCTTTCGGACCCCGCGGGTGCCTCACCGCTTGATCGCATCATCATTGACCTGCGCCTGCCGCGAACCGTTGTGGCCGTGATTGTTGGTGCGGGACTGGGGATCGTTGGCTGCCTGTTGCAGACGGTGACCCGCAATGATCTGGCGGATCCGTTTCTGTTCGGGCTTTCATCCGGCGCTGCGGCGGGTGCGGTGCTGGTGATTACGGTGACGGGTGACCGTCTGGGGATCTGGACATTGCCGTTGGCCGCCTTTGCAGGGGGCATGTGCGCCGCTTTGATTGTTCTGGGCCTGATGCGGCGATTGGGGGATCAGGGGCCTGAGAAACTGGTTCTGGCCGGTCTTGCGGTCTCTTTCCTGTTCACGGCGGTCACCAGCTATCTGGTTTTTTCGGGCGATCAGCGCGCCGCCCATTCCGTTCTGTTCTGGACCCTTGGGGGATTGGGCACGGCGCGGTGGGAGGTTCTGCCCATCGTCCTGGGGGGCGGGGTCGCGGTCCTCGCCTTCGCCCTGCGCAAGCATCGTCAGCTGGATGCATTGCTTGCAGGCGACGTGGCAGCAAACAGTCTGGGGGTCAGCCCCTATCATCTGCGCATGCAGGTATTCCTGATCTGCGCCTTTGCCACCTCTATTTTTGTTTCTGTGACCGGGGTGATTGGCTTTATCGGATTGATGGTGCCCCATCTGGCGCGCTCGGTAACAGGAACCCTTCACATGGGGGTCGTTCTGTTTTCCGCATTGATCGGGGCTGTGTTGCTGACCGGCAGTGACATCGTCGCGCGGGTCGCCCTTTCGCCCCAGGAACTGCCGATCGGCATCGTCACCTCCTCAATCGGTGCCGTGTTTGTCTTTGCGCTGTTGCTGAAACGACGACGAACCCTTTAATCGATAGCCCCGATTTTCACTTTGCGTGTCGGGAGCGTCACTGTATACGTGTAAAAGTAGATTTTGATGAGCACATTGATGTGACCCAGGAAAACTCAATTGAAACAGGATCAAGGATACGATGCGAAGACGTATTGCATGAGTGCTTTGAGTTAATTTCTAAAAATCTCCCGTTTATCGCTAAAGCTGCACTTATACCTGTCGCTTTAGCGTTTTTACTGGACCTGATCTCAACCTTTATTCGGGTGAGAAGCCGTGCCGGCATGATCTTTGATCCTGAAACAGTCGCCCGTGACTTGTTTCTTTTTTTCGGAGAGAGTCTTTTTCTGCTACCGCTGGTCGCTTTTGTTTTGTTCCTGATCCCATGGCACCGACGCCTTGTGAAGTGCAACGAACGCTCACGCGTCAGGCCCAGTTTCCGGCACCCGTTTGCGGCCTATTCTCTTTACGGATTGCTTGCAGCTTGTTGTTACTTTTTCCCACATGTTGTTGTGGGATTTGTATGGACCAAGATTTTTGACCTTGCGTTTTTGTCAGGTGTTCCAATTTTTCTCATCTTAGGGCATTCGGGAGGTATATTGCTGTCCAGCGCAATATGCTTGACTTTCCCTTCGCTGGCGCTGGGTGCGAATGTTGGTCTGATTGGCTCCTGGTGGATGGTTCGCAAGGATTTTTGGTCTGTTTATCTGGTGTTTTTAACGTCCATGACTCCTCTTCTGCTGGTCTTTCTCTCCGGCCTGCTGGTGGTGTATTGGCCTGCTCTTACAAGTTTTTTAGATGATGATCGAACCCTCGGCGCAGCGATTATTGACGGCATGTATCTTGGTATTTTGGTCGCAATTCCGGTCATGTTCATTGTTGCCGTGGTTTACAGCACCTGTTCGACCCTGATCTTCCAACATCTCAGAGAAGACAGGGACGTGAGATAGTCCCTGCCGTATATTCGAAAGTGTTAAACTAGGTATCATTGTATTCTGAGCTATATGGATGGGACGATCTGGTGGGAGACCGGATCTGAGCGCTGGCCGGAATCCAATGATTGATGAACTGACATATGATGCAGAGCTGAATTTTGTCCGTGTCACAATGAGCGGCGACATTCCCGATCATGAATTCAGGCGCGTCCTGGAATTCTTGACGACATCGCAGGATTTTCCGCCGGAAGTGAACGTTCTGTGGGGCATTCGGAAGATAGAGTTTTTCAATCTGAATACGTCTTTTCTGAAAACCCTGGGCGAAATTCGGGACGATTACGCGGCCAAACGAAATCCCGCCAGGGCGGCCATCCTCGTGCCGGGTGATGTTGAAGCTTCCATCGTCAGGTTGTTTCGCGATATCTCCAAAATGCCCGACAACCATCTGAAGATCACAGAGAGTATCGACGACGCCGAAAACTGGTGCAGGTCCGAAGATCCTTCTTAACGCTGGATTTTGCTTTTCGGACGAATAAATGCTTTTTTGGGCAAAATGATATAAGCCCCGGTCTGCGCCCATTGTGATGTGCCACACGTACCGGGTTTGTTTGAGGATACCAGCGTGACCATACATCTTTATCAGGATGATCTGCCGGACGGACTTGATCTTGGTTCTGTCGTTGCCGTTGATACGGAAACACAGGGTCTGAATCTGCACAGGGATCGCCTGTGTCTTATTCAGCTGTCCTCGGGCGATGGTGTTGCCCATCTTGTCCAGTTTAAGGATGCGAATTATGAGGCCCCTAATCTTCGCAAGCTTCTGGGCGATCAGGACGTGGTCAAGATCCTGCAATATGCGCGGTTTGACGTCGCTGTGGTGAAGAACCATCTGAACGTGGATATGGCGCCGATTTACTGCACCAAGATCGCGTCCAAACTGGTTCGCACTTATACGGACCGACATGGTTTGGCGAATTTGTGTCGGGAATTGCTGGATGTCGACTTGTCAAAGCAACAGCAATCGTCCGACTGGGCGTCTAACGACCTATCAAAGGCGCAACTGGCCTATGCCGCCGCTGACGTTTTGTATCTGCATCGCCTGAAGGACAAATTGACCGAGATGCTGGAACGTGAAGGGCGGATGGAACTGGCCCAGAGTTGTTTTGACTTTCTGCCCACACGCGCAGCGCTTGATCTGGCGGGTTGGGAAGACAGCGATATCTTTTCGCATTCGTAAGTGACGCATTTTAACGGCCATACCGGTTTTGGAGGGCAGGTTTTTCATGTCGCCATTGGTCTCTGAGCCAGCTGAAAAGGCGCAGACAGTCGATCAGGACGTGGTTTCAGCTGATATTTCGTCCGGTCGCGACGTCCTGTTGCTGGAAAGCCGCGCCCTGGTGGCGCTCGCTGATCATCTTGACGCGCGATTCCACGAGGCGGTGGAGATCATTCTTGCCCTCAAGGGTCGTGTCATCGTGACAGGGATGGGCAAGAGCGGTCATATCGCGCGCAAGATTGCCGCGACCTTCGCGTCGACAGGGACACCCAGTCAATATGTCCACCCGGGCGAGGCCAGTCACGGCGACCTGGGGATGATCACCGCGGATGATGCAATTCTGGCGCTGAGTAATTCCGGCGAAACACAAGAGCTTGGGGATCTTTTGGAATTTGCCAAACGATTTCAGGTCCCTCTGATCGCGATCACGTCCCGCGGTGAAAGCACTCTGGCGTCTTACAGCACTGTGGCGCTTGTCATACCGGACATGCCGGAGGCAGGGCAGGTGGCACTGGCCCCGACAACCTCGACAACAATGACCCTGGCGCTTGGCGATGCTCTAAGTGTCACGGTTTTGGAGCGGAAAGGGTTTAATGCGACTGACTTCGGTCTGTTTCACCCGGGCGGCAAGCTGGGGCGGCAATTGTTGCGGGTTGGTCAATTGATGCATGAAGGTGGCGAACTGCCCTTGATCGACCAGAATGAAGATATGAAAACCGCCTTGGTGACGATGACCAGCAAGCGTTTTGGCTGTGCCGGTGCGGTGGACGGAGAGGGCAATCTGATTGGTATCGTGACTGATGGTGATCTGCGGCGAAAGATGTCGCCGACGCT
Source organism: Alphaproteobacteria bacterium (assembly GCA_963691885.1). Taxonomy (GTDB): domain Bacteria; phylum Pseudomonadota; class Alphaproteobacteria; order UBA8366; family Aestuariispiraceae. The sequence goes on along the minus strand of OY829843.1, from coordinate 1,350,461 downwards.
TCTTTCCCAGCCGGTTCGGGATGTCATGACGAAGGACCCACTGGTGACAGAAAAAGAAGTGCTGGCGGCCGAGCTGATTGGCCTGATGAATGAACGCCAGATTAGTGCCATATTTGTGGTAGAGAACGGAAAACCGGTCGGGATTATGCACTTGCACGATCTGATCAGAGCCGGTTTCAACTAAGCCGACAGACGGGCCTGTACTTTAAAATGGTAGAAAGCGAGTCGTCTTTGGGAACTGTGCCGGACGGGGTCAGCCGGATCCCGCTTGGTGCCAGATCCGGGCGCGTCAGCCCGATCTACGGTCGGTTCGTCATGACCATGAAAGTGCTGCTTCCGACTGTCGCGATCATGCTTGTGGCCCTGATCTTCCTCTGGCCGACGTTGTCAGACGAGGTCTCGGATATCGGGATGCAGTTCTTTGGGGTGGACCGTCTGGCCTCGGATACGATGCAATTGTCCAATGCCCGTTATCAGGGGGTGGATGCAGAAAACCAGCCCTATACGGTAACCGCCGATGGTGTTCGTCAACAGGATGATCAAACAGCGGAGGTGTTTCTGACCCGGCCCAAGGCCGACATCATGCTGGAGGATTCAAGTTGGGCGGCGTTGACGGCACAAGACGGTGTGTTCGACCGCGAAGCGCAGATATTGTGCCTCTCCGGTGGTGTTAATTTCTTTCATGATCTGGGCTATGAGTTTCAAACGAATTCCGCCATGGTTGATCTGGTGGCCGGAACGGCGGAAGGCCGGGAACCGATCGATGGACAGGGCCCGTTCGGCTTTGTTGAGGCCGAAGGGTTTAAGGTCTTCGATCGCGGTGCGCGGATTGTGTTGACTGGAAAGTCAAAACTCGTGATTTATCCGGATGGACGATAAAGGGTGTGGCATTTGATCCGGTTTGAAAACAGTGCAGGACGGCCCGACCGCTTAGGGTCTGTGTTGAAACGCCTTCCCTTTGCGGCGGGTCTGATTACTGCCGTGTTTGGAATGACCTTCTCAGCATTGGATCTGCGGGCACAGGGGTTTGGATCCGGCGCAACCGATGGCGACACGGCGATTGAAATCCTGGCCGATGACGGTATTGAGTGGCTGCGTGACTCCCGACGCTATATTGCGCGTGGCAATGCAACGGCAATCAGGGATGGTGTGGTCATAAAATCCACGACCATGACCGCGTATTATCGCGATGGGAATGGTGAGGGGCAGAACCGTCAGACAATTTTCAGGCTGGATGCGGATGAGGATGTGGTGATCACATCCGGTGAGACCATGGCGACGGGCGATAAAGGTGTCTACCACGTTGAAAAGAAGGTTGCCGTTTTGATCGGTGAGAAGCTGCAGCTCATTGACGAGCGGGCCATTATCACCGCCCGCGACAGCCTCGAATATTGGGAAGAAAAACAATTGGCTGTGGCGCGGGGCGATGCGACGGTCATCGAGGGGGAGAATCGCCTGGTTGCCGATATTCTGACCGCGTATATCCGTCCAAATGCCCAGGGTGTTCAGGAAGTTCAGCGGATTGACGCCCTAAACGGTGTTCATATTTCCACCGGGACAGAGATTATTCGCGGCCGCGAGGGCGTTTATGATGTACCGAAGCAGACGGCCTCGGTTTGCGGTGATGTGAAAATCACACGGGGCGAGAACCAGTTGAACGGGGAATGCGCGGTTGTGGATATGAAAACAGGCCGGTCGCGACTTTCTGCAGCGCCGGGCGGCGGTAAGGTCAAAGGGCTGATCCTGCAGACGGAATGATCCTTAGACCCGGTACTTTTGCTTCTATGCAAGATCTGTTCCTTTCTTGACTTTATGCCTGACAAACGCATGTAATAGGACAGGGTGTAAACTGTCAGCGCCCCCGATCTGACATCTGGCGGCGAGACTTGTTCCGCATGATGTCGGGAACCTGTTGTGTAGAGTTGATCCTGTATGGATAACGGTGACAATCAAGACGACAAGAACGGCCGGTCCGGCACAGGATCAGACCATCCACGTCTTGAACCCAGTCTGGAACCCAAACCGCGGCTTTCGATGACCCCGCCCCGTGAAGGGCCGGGCGGTTGGAGAGAGACGCTGGATGTTCCCCCGCTGCCACTTGGCGATACACCGACCCCGAAATCAGAGCTTCCGCCGCGTCAACCAGGTCGGCGGGCCGAAGACCTTGCAAAACCTGCCGATGCGCCGGTGCTGGAAACCCGGGTCAAAGCGCCTGAAGCGCCGCGAATAGTTGCAGAAAATGCTGGTTTGGAGGTGCGCTCTCTGGGCAAGCAATTCAAAAAACGCCCCGTTTTGCGCGACGTTTCTCTTCGGGTTCAGCGGGGCGAAGCCGTTGGTTTGTTGGGACCCAATGGTGCCGGTAAGACGACTTGTTTCTATATCATCACAGGTCTGATCCCTGCTGATTACGGTGAGATCTTTCTGGATGGTCAGGATATTACCGAATTGCCAATGTATCGGCGTGCGCGACTTGGTGTGGGCTACCTTCCTCAAGAAGCCTCGATTTTCCGCGGGCTTACCGTCGAGCAAAACATCCGTGCGGTTCTTGAGCTCGTTGAAAAGAAGGCTGATCGTCGGGAAGCGGCGCTTGAGGCCCTTATGGCGGAATTCTCTATTTCTCATTTGCGGCGTACGCCGGCAATCGCGCTTTCAGGGGGTGAACGGCGGCGGCTTGAAATTGCCCGTGCTCTGGCAGGCCAGCCCAACTTTATCCTGTTGGATGAACCTCTAGCCGGTATTGACCCGATTGCTGTTCGCGACATCCGCGAACTCGTTTCGCATCTGAAGAACCGGGGCATCGGTGTTCTGATAACCGACCATAATGTCCGAGAAACGCTCGATATCGTTGATCGGGCCTATATTCTGCATGATGGAAAGGTTCTGATGGAAGGGGCGCCTGAAGAGATTGTTTCCAACCAGGATGTTCGCCGTGTCTATCTTGGCGATCGTTTCAGCCTGTGACCGGATAGCCTAGATTTCCGATGGCTATGACCCCCACATTAGATCTGCGTCAGACCCAGGGCCTGGTTATGACGCCGCAATTGCAGCAGGCAATCAAACTGCTGCAGTTGAGCAATGTGGAGGTGAATGCCTTTGTTGAATCCGAACTTGAACAAAACCCCATGCTGGAGCGCGATGAAGGGCAAAACGATCCCAGACGCGGGGAAGAGGCACCCGATGCCGCGCTGGAACCAAGTGAAAGGGCCTCCGCCGAAACCGGTGACAGCCTCGACTTGTTGCAACCCAATGGCCTGACAGAAGACAGTAATTCGCCGTTGGATGCGGATTATTCAAACCAGTATGATGGTGATATTGCCGGGGCTGGTGCGGCTGCCCCGATGGAGGGTGAGTCTCAATACTGGAGCACGACAGGGGCCGGCGGGCGCCGCGACTTTGATGGCGAGGGCATGGATTTTGACCAGACCCTGTCTGACCAGGTGAGTTTGCGTGATTTCCTGCTGGAACAGGTCACCGTCGATATTGATGGCGCTCAGGAACGCCTGATCGCATCTGCCCTTGTTGATATGCTGGATGACAATGGCTGGTTGACCACGGACCTTGCTGTGATTGGCGAGATGCTGGGATGCGAAGAGGCTTTGGTTGCCAGTGTTCTCCGACAAATGCAGCAGTTTGATCCGCCGGGCATATTCGCGCGTGATTTGCGGGAATGTCTGAAGTTGCAATTGCAGGATCTGGATCGGTTCGACCCGGCGATGGAAAGTCTGGTTGATAATCTGGACCTGCTCGCCGCCCGCGACGGCAAGGCTTTGATGAAGCTTTGCGGGGTTGATCAGGAAGACCTGACAGAGATGGTGGCCGAAATTCGGGCGCTCAACCCGAAACCGGCTTCTGCCTTTGATCATGTGATCTCCCAGCCGGTGACGCCAGACGTGCTGATGCGCCGATCGGATGACGGGGAATGGCTTGTGGAGTTGAACCCGGAAACATTGCCCCGGGTCCTCGTCAACGACAGCTATTTTTCAAAGGTCAGCAAGACAACCCGGTCCAAGTCTGACTCGGACTATATGGCTGAGCGGTATCAAAAGGCGAATTGGTTGGTGAAATCCCTGCATCAACGGGCGACAACAATCATAAAAGTCGCCAGCGAGATTGTGCGCCAGCAGCATGCTTTCTTTGAACATGGTGTTTCCTACCTGCGTCCGCTGGTGCTGCGCGACATCGCTGAAGCGATTGAAATGCATGAAAGCACGGTCAGTCGGGTCACCAGCAACAAGTATATTGCCTCGCCGCGGGGCCTCTTCGAGTTAAAGTATTTCTTTACCTCCGCCATTGCAGGTACCGACGGTATGCAGACTCATTCCGCCGAATCAGTGCGCCATCAGATCAAAACCCTGATCGATGCAGAGCCAGCGAATGCGGTGCTGTCAGATGACAGTATCGTCGAAATTCTGAAAGAAAGCGGGATGGATATCGCGCGACGCACTGTGGCCAAATACCGCGAGTCGATGAAAATACCGTCCTCCGTTCAGCGTCGGCGTCAGAAACGCGCAAGCCTCTAGCCGTATTGCACGGTTATAGGACCGCCTTTGCTGAAAATTGATGGATATTGCGGCGTTGGTTTTGTCCCTTTGGCAAAGAAAATCAGCCTGTGGAACGAATTCTAAAACCTGTGTGACTCCAGTCTGTTGAAGCCTCTTGACGCTGTGGAATTCGGCGATTACGTTCCGCTCGCGCTTCAAGAATGATGCGTTTTCCCTCAGATTCACTTTGCGCGATTGGCTCTGACAGGTCATCATGTGTCGGTTGGATTGTGAGTGGGCGAACATCGTCCAGGATTGTCAGGATGGTGCGCGCCAGGATCAGAATAAACACTGACGCACTTGATTTGTAAGTTTGTAAACGATCAAAAAAACGAGAAAAACATGCAACTGACAGTAACCGGCAAGCAATTGGATATAGGGGACGCGCTTAAGAGCCATATTGAAGATCATTTGGTCACTATCGTTTCGAAGTATTTTGAAAAGCCGCTGGACTCTTCTGTAACGATGACCAAAGAGGGCGCAACGTTTCGCACCGACATTCAGGTCCATATTTCCAAACGTGTTATGGTGCAGGGACTCGGTAAAGCGCATGATGCCTATGCGGCATTTGACGAGGCGCTGGAGCATGTTGCAAAGCGGTTGCGCAGAAACAAGCGCCGTTTGCGGGATCATAAGCAGATTGCTGATCGGGAAAGCCATCAGGCGCAGTATTACGTGGTCGCTCCCGAACCTGATGATGCAAATGATGCCCCTGAAACCGGTGATCAGCCCGTCATTGTCGCTGAACTGCCGACAGAAATTGCCACGATGTCTGTTGGTGAAGCGGTGATGCAGATGGATTTGTCCGGTTCCCCCGCACTGATGTTTCGGAATACCAAGGATGGCGGCCTGAACATGGTCTATGTTCGGGAGGACGGAAATATTGGTTGGGTTGACCCACAAATCACGGAAACCCCAAAGAGCTGAATAACCCCAAGGCTGTCTGGCTGGCCCCGGTCAGCCGATGTGACTGATTGGCTGCGAGGAAACTTAGAAATGGAAATTTGCGATCTCTTGACCGTTGATGCCGTAGCGTCAAATCTGACGGCGTCCTCCAAGAAGCAGGCGCTCCAGGAATTGGCGAAACGCGGCTATGGTTTAACGGGGATCAATGAGCGCGTTATTTTCGATACGCTTTTGGATCGGGAGCGCCTGGGAACAACAGGGGTGGGCAACGGTATTGCGATTCCTCATGGGAAGATTGCCGGCCTGCCAAAGCTCTTTGGTCTCTTTGCCCGGTTCGAAACGCCGGTGGATTTCGACTCAATTGACGGTTTGCCGGTCGATTTGATGTTTCTTTTGCTCGCGCCGGAAGGGGCAGGTGCGGATCACCTGAAAGCACTTGCGCGTGTATCCCGGCTGTTGCGGGATCAAACCATGTGCCAAAAGCTGCGTGGATCAGACAGGGCAGACGCGATTTACGCGCTGTTAACGGAAAGCACTGCCAGTCACGCAGCGGCCTGACCCTCGATTTAATCTTAAGAGTCTTTTGGATTATATTGAATTATCTTAGTTTTCAGTTTTGGTTTAAATTTTTTTCGAATACAGATAGCGGGTTCGCGGCGTGAGAAATCCACCCTGATGGGTGGAGTGCAGGATTTTTCCAACTCGGCAGACGTGTAAATTTTTCATAATTTGATGTATGATTTATTTACAGTTCGTTTCAAAATCTAGCACTTATTAGAACACAGATCACAAATTGATCTTTTTGCTTCCAACCGACGTTATGGTGGAACGCGTTTAGGTTGCGTCGTTTCGAACTTTAGACAAACAACAATAGAGTATTCAGCCGTGCCACATCCAATCGATATTCATGTTGGAGCAAAGCTCCGCGCTATCCGTGTCTCCCGGGGACTGTCTCAGACGCAGTTGGGAAAATCTGTCGGACTGTCGTTTCAGCAAATTCAGAAATATGAAACTGCTGCGAACCGCATTTCGGCCAGCACGCTTTTCATGCTTTGCCAGAAGCTTGGTGTCGAACCGGCAAGTTTCTTCAGTGATTTTGACAGCGAAGCTGCACCAGATCCTTTGGCCGAATGCAGCACCAGAACCGTTCGGGTTGCGGCAATGCTTGCTTCCGTTCCGGAGGGGAGCGTCAAAACCAAGCTATATAATCTGATCGAAGCATTGACTGTTGCCAGTCACGATGCGGACCAAAGCGACACTCTTTCGAGTTCGGCTGCTTGATCAAGAAAATCGGGGCGAACCTTACGCCCCGGTTTAACTCTGCCCGTCAAACCTGTATCGGGATTTTTTCGACGATCTCCGGGCGTTGCGGTCTGTACAGATCGATACAGAGCAGCCCGTTTTCGAGACGGGCCTTTTCGACGACCAAACCGTCAGCCAGCAGAAAACTGCGCTTGAATTGCCGGGAAGCGATGCCCCGGTGCAAAAACTCCCTGTCCTTTTGATCTGTCTTATTGGTTCCGCTAACCGTCAACTGGTCGCCGCGGCGTTCAATTGACAATGTCTCCGCATCAAAACCTGCCACAGCCAGAACAATGCGAATACGGTCATTGCCCGTTTGTTCGATATTATAGGGGGGATAACCATCCGCGGTCAGCTTTTCAGCCCTATTGAGCATCTCTTCGAGATCGTCAAAGCCAAGCAGAAGCGGACTTCCAAACAGTGACATTCTGGTCACGACTTTCCCCCAGATTTTGCAACAAGAATTGCACCGGACTGCCCCGTGATCAACGGTGGCGAGAATGATCTACCCTTATCAAATGGTTGCAACTGGTCCGCTGTCAATGTCTGGCGTTTGAGGCCGACCGTGATGGGGCCTTTACTTTATTGCGATGCCGCAGCTGCAACAGGGCGCACTGAGGGTTGAGAAGGGATCAAGGGGCGAGCGATCAAATCCTTCGGATACAAGCAGGAAAACCGCAAATAGAAACAGGGTCATCAACGTAGCGGCAAGGGTCAGCGGCATGGTGTCCTCCGTAGCTTCTGGAACGCGCCGCACCGGAACCACCGGGCGGAACATCAGAAGTTGAACGCGGAAAACCGGCCAATTCGGTTCCTGATTGTGACAATAAAGTGATGACGCGCTGTCTTTGACCCAGTTAGCGTTTAAGGGCGACCCGTTGTTTCGTCTGGTTCGAGGTGTAGATCGCTTCCTGTATGCGGGTAACAGTCAAATAGTCTTCACCCAGATTTTCGGCTGGCGACCCGTCCAGGATGTGGCGCACAACATGATCCTGCAGCGCATAAACACAATCGCCGCCGAATTGAACATCTTTCCAGTCAAAGGGGATTGTCTCATCCCGGTCGCTGCCGTGGGCGGTAAAGGTGATCCGGCCTTCGCCATCCAGCATCAAAGTACCGTTGGATCCATCCAGCCAGAATTCACCCATCGTGAGCCGCGGATTTTTGGCCCGGTGACTTCCAAGGCGGTTGCCGTCAAACAGGGCCCTTTTGCCCCCCTCCATTTCAAAGATGACGATCCCGGCGTCTTCCCCGGCAATAACAGGGTTTAACTGTCGAAGATCGGCGGTGACCGCAACCGGGTTGCCCAGGAGGTATCGAAATGTGTCGACCCAATGCACAGCGGTTTCATAGATCAGAAACTTTTCCATTTGCTGGAAGTAGGGTTGTCGATCCAGATAGGCTTCTTTTCCCTGACCGTCGCCGGGCCGCAGCCGAAAACTGGCCTGGTAGACATCGCCCAGAAAACCCTCATCGATCAGGTTTTTGATCTTGCGGTACCATGGCTGGAACCGAAAATTCTCATGCACAAAGAGTTTGATCCCTGCATCTCGTGCGATGGCAACGGCGGTTTCTGCCTCCCGCAAAGTCGGGGCCAGGGGTTTTTGTGAAACACAGTTGATGCCGAACTCACCGGCAAGGCGGATCATTTCGACATGACTGCCTGGCGGTGTCGCAATGTCGAACAGGTCCGGTTTCAGTGTGTCCAGCATTTCGCGGACCTGGTCCGAGGGCGCGCCCCCGAATTGCGTGGCCATATTCTTGGCCCGGCCCAGATCGACGTCGCAAATGCCAACCAGTTCGACGCGCTGATGCCGGGACCAGGCCTCATAGTGAAAGCGAGCGAAATAGCCTGCACCGACGCCGGCGACCCTTAGTTTCCTGTTTTCAGACATGGATGTATCCGTCATTTGACCGATGGAAAATCATGCGAGCCTCAAAGATGTGCCAATACCGCATCCCTGATATCATTGGTGCCGCTTTGTCCACCCATTTCAAAACTGGTGATCCCCCCCTCGGCGAAGGCGGCGGAAACCGCCTTGTCAATTGCGGCCGCTGCTGTCCGACAGGCGGCAACGTCGTGGGTTTCGCCCAGCCAATCCAGCATCATGGCGGCGCTCAGAATGGTGGCAGTGGGGTTCGCCTTGCCCTGACCGGTAATGTCCGGCGCGGTACCGTGGCATGGCTGAAATACCGCCTGATTGTCGCCGATGTCTGAAGAGGGTGCAAAGCCAAGCCCGCCAATCAATCCGGCTGCCAGATCGGACAGAATATCGCCGAACATGTTTTCCGTTACCAGGACATCATAGGCCCAGGGTTTTTTCACGAAATTGAGGGCGATGGCATCAATATAGCCGTGATCCCGTTTGATATCAGGATAGTGTTCACCCACCTCATCAAAAATCTGCCGAAAGAAAGCCGTGGACCCCAAGACATTGGCCTTGTCCACACAGGTCACCATTCCTGGTTTTCCGGCCGCTTTGCGGGATCGGGCCAGTTTGAAGGTGAAATGGAACAGTTTCTCGCAAACCGGCCTCGTAATCTGCATGACGTCGCGGGCGATATCATCGCCAATGCGTTCAGCCAGATGGCGGGCAGCGAACAAACCTTCGGTAGATTCCCGGACCAGAACGAAATCAATATCCGCTGCGCGGGGATCGGCCAGAACGGCCGGCAGGCCCGGCAGCGCTCTGGCGGGACGGACACCGCCGTAGAGATTGAAGATTTCTCTAAGGTCGATTTGTGGCGTTATTTCCCGTCCATCGGGATAACGCACATCAGGCAGACCCATCGCACCCAGCAGGATGGCGTCCGCCGCCCCGGCGCGATCAACCATATCCTTCGGCAAAGCCTCACTAGTATCACGGTAATGACCGGCACCGGCCGGGAGAGACGTAAAATCCAGAGCGAAACCGCCGATCGATTTTTCAACAGCGCGCAGAATTTCCAGGGTCGGTTCCATGACTTCAATTCCGATGCCGTCACCCGGCATAACAGCGATGTCAAAGCGGCGATTACTGCTCATGGTATTTCCCCCGAATTGTGTCAGTTGGGCCCCAAAGTGGTTCGGCCCGGTGTTTGATGACAGGCTGCGACCGCTAGCGGGTGCGCCGTCTGCTTGATAAGATCATAGGATACGCCGCATAGTGCTGGCATCGAATTTCGGATAACCGAATGTTGCGGACGGGGAATTCTTCCCGTTTTTTCCGATATGACAAGGGGGAATTCTAAAATGACGTTTGAGTCGCCGTATTTTGCCGTCGACGATCTGAAATTCGAGGGGCAGGAATTGTTCCGCCCAGAATGCGTTTTGGCGACTCGCTCCGGCAGTATTTATGTTTCCGACTGGCACGGCGGGGTCACCTGGTTAAAACCCGATGGCACGCAGGAACGTATTCTTGCGAAAGAACCACAGATCGATTTTAAACCCAATGGTTTTGCAATGCTAGCCGATGGAAGTTTCCTGATCGCCAATATCAGTGATGATGGCGGCATTTGGAAACTCGACCGGGACGGAACGCTCACGCCCTGGTTGCTGGAGGTTAACGGGCAGCGGTTACCGGCCAGTAATTTTGTCCTCCTTGATTTACAGGGGCGCATCTGGGTGACGGTCAGCACGAGGCGGGAACCGAGGTCTTTGGCCTATAAACCGGATGTTGATGACGGGTTTATTGTTCTGGTCGACGATGCCGGTGCCAGGATCGTCGCGGACGGGTTGGGCTTCACCAATGAAGTCGGGTTGAGTGCGAATGGGGCCTGGCTTTATGTGAATGAGACCTTCGTGCGTCGCACCAGCCGTTTTCCGGTCATGGCCGATGGCAGTTTGGGGGAAAAGCAGGTTGTCGCAACCTATGGCGCTGGAACCTTTCCCGACGGGCTTGCGTTTGATGTGGAAGGCAATCTCTGGATTACCTCCATTGTTTCCAACCGGGTTATCAAGATGGATCAAGGTGGAAATCAAACCGTCATTCTTCAGGATAACGACAGCGACCATCTTGCCTGGGTGGAAGACGCTTATCAGGCAGGCGAGATGGACCGACCCCATATGGACAATATCAAGAGTGAGGTTTTTCGAAGTGTTTCCAGCCTGTGCTTCGCCGGACCAGACCTGAAAGACCTTGTGTTGGGGTGTTTGTTGGGGGCGCAGATCACGCGTATTGCAGGCGAAACAGCTGGACGCCCGCCGGCCCATTGGGACTTTCCGTTCTAGACCAACTTGCTCTGGACGATCCTTTAAATGGCGACGTGAAAGGCAGGTTTGCTTTCGAAGCCGTAGATATTCCCGTCGGGGCCCGCCTCGCAACGGATGAGTGAGAAATAATGCAGGATCAAGACCCAGCCAAGCTTTCCGATGGGTCGGTCCTCGACGGGTGCGTTCAGGGTATCAGGGGGCAGGTCTCTGGTCGGGTCAAACGGATTGGCACTGTCATAATAGGCGAAAGAGAGCTGCCCGGCGTCTGAAAAGATCTCGACGCGCACCCCCTCCGCCGTATCCAGCCCCCCGTGGTTAAAGCCGTTCGTGATAAGCTCTTCCAGAACAAGGCGCAGGCGGATGGCCGGGCCGGGTTCAATAAGCTGTGCTTTCGACCACAGGGCAATACGGTTTTCGACCTGGCCAAGGGCATCGTCCAGCCCATGGGCCGTCAGATGTAGCACCTCGTTAACATTGGCACCCTGTGTCATCACATTCCCTGGCAGCTGATTGGCGGACGGTCCAATTTTCATGTCATTCTTGCGATAGATTGGTATCATGGGGTGCTAATTCACGAAGAACAAGGGGTCGCAGAATGCGTATTCTCACAATAAAAGCTTTGGCGGTCTGCGCCGCCACCACAGTGTTGTTGACCGGAACGGCCATGGCCGATATCGGCCGGGTCAAGATCAGCGTGGGCGAAGCGAGCATTGAAAGGGGTGGGGAATTGATACCGGCAAAGCCCGGTCTCGTCCTGGATGAAAAGGATGTTCTTGTTACCGGCGCCAATGGTCGCCTGGGCGTTACTTTCGTGGATAACAGCAGATTTTCTGCTGGGCCTAACAGCCGTGTGGAGCTGACCGAATTCACGTTCAATCCGACGACCCATGACGGTGGCTTTGAAACTGATGTGCAGGCCGGGACGCTCGCCATCATCTCTGGTCAGATTGCCAAGAAAACACCGGACGCGATGAAGGTCCGCACACCGACCACAATTCTGGGCGTGCGCGGCACTGAATTTGTTGTCGAAGTCGCGAACTAGGGGGCAAGGATGAAATCGATTTATTCAAGGGTGCTTAAAGCCACCCTTCTTCTTGCGATGCTGGGGCTTGTGGCCTGTGCTTCGGACAAGGTGACCCTGCTGCCGGGCGCGGATGGTAGCACGGGTGCGGTTGCCGTTTTGTCTGATGATGGCGGTGCGGTTGCGGTCATCGACAAGCCCTACCAGGTTGCCAATGTCCGGGACGGATCTGTCTCCACCGAACAGAGTGATGCGGCATCGGTATCGGCCCAGTATGGTTCCGTACTAGAGGGCCTCCCGCCGGCCCTGTCCAACTACATCCTCTATTTCCAGACAGGCACGACCGTCCTGACCGATGAGTCCATGCCGAAGCTGAGCACGCTGCTGGAAGAGGTCCGGACGAGGCCCGGCTCAGAGGTTCAGGTAACCGGCCATACGGATACGGTGGGGTCGTTGGAGGACAATGACGCCCTCTCTCTTCAACGGGCTGAAACGGTGCGAAACCTGTTGGTTGAGCGCGGCCTTGACCCGTCCCTGGCGAGTGCTGTGGGGCGTGGAGAGCGCGAGCTTCTGGTCCAGACGGAGGACAATGTCGATGAAGAGCGGAACCGACGCGTCGAGGTGACGGTGCGTTAAACAACGCGCTCTGCGGATCGTTGTGATCACAGGGGCTCGGACGTCGATAAAATTAAAATGATTGTCCCGTTCGAAAGCACACTGATCCGTGTTGACAGCGGGCAATCGCGCCACTACGAAGGGGGCCGCTCACATGATTGGGCGTTCCGGAGAGGTGGCAGAGTGGTAATGCAGCGGATTGCTAATCCGTCACCGGGTTAAACCGGTGCCCGGGTTCGAGTCCCGGTCTCTCCGCCAAATTTTCAATAAAATCAATATCTTATAGAGATTATGCGTTTATAGGGTACAGCACAGGGTACAGTTTAGTAGCCCATTGCTTGCCGAGATCCCCTGTAATCAGTTTGATTTTTTCAGAAGGCCGCCCCTTAGTATTTTGGGGGTGCCGGGGGGGGGGTGTGCATGTCGGTGTATTCCACCAGCCCCGGTCAATCATGCAAAGGGGGGTACCATCCAGCCCCGCACTCAACGCTCAGTATATGCGTTTATGCTCCTGTACAAAACTGAAACCAACGTATCGATTTTGTACGACAGGAGAGCGTGATGCGTTTCGTCGCCTACTATAGAGTGTCGCCGTATAGTTTTGCTGCAACTATACAGCCGCTCATTCAGCAGATACACAGGTCAGGGGTCACGTCTTATCGTGGGATACGCGATGAATGTGAATGTAGTTCCATCAATCTCGGGCTGATGTAATCACCACCATGCCCAGAGGAGGGCGGCGGTAATTTATGGGCTTCTCTACCGCCGCCCCATTTTTGCTACTGCTTGTCGCACGCCATGGATTTTTTGACAAAACCGTACATAACAGCCCATGGAGCTGATTTTAATTCTGGCTTTTCTTCCAACGTATTTTCGGCAAGCACAAAGGCGCCGCGAATTATTTCTTTATTAGTTTTCCCCTTGGAGCAATTGTTGCCTTCCAACTCTAGCTCTATGGAAGCTGCTGCAACCATGCCCAGCACCATAGCTTCTGCCGTCTCACTGGGTTGTGTTCGGTTTAGCAGTGTCAAGTCAAAAACCGAGAGATCCAAAGCTTGGGCAGGGCTCGAAAGTAGCAACAGCCCAATAATCAATAATCGTTTCATATTTATATACCGCTGGCCATCATGGAGCCGAACAAATTCAAATTTTCAATAAATACAGCTTGCTCTTCTTTTTCCCATTCTGGGTCGTATGGTCTCACGGCCTGCTGAAGGGAGCCTTCTTCGCGCAATACAAGCCAACAGTAGTCGTTGCATAGGCGGTCTTTCTGCCAAAATTCCAGCAAGACCCGCTCTCGATCCGATATAAACATACCCATATCATTCAGTTCCTTTCTATTTGTTGAAATACACACTAACGCCATCCAATGACGCCACGGTTTTTTGCTGTTTAGATTTTGCTCGACCGTCAACTTGGAGTGACGATACGGTCTGGTTATCAGCAGCAGTCGCGGAAGGGCCGCGTGATAAGGAGCCGCCGCCCTCTGGGCGGGGCGGCGACGTTGAACGCGGCTCATTCCATTCCACTTCCTTTATAGTTCGCTTCATTACATTACGTTCAGCCCCATGGCCCTGAACGCTTCGTTCAGCCCTATGGCCCTGAACAAGGTGTTCGGTGCTATGGCCCTGAACAGCACTGTTCAGTCCTATAGCGCTAAACGCATTGAAGTTTGGAGCGTATCGGTTTGAGCGTTTGGTCTTGTCATTCGCGACCGGCAGCAGCAGCTCCATCGAGCAGAGCTTGGCGATTGCATTGTGAACAGTCGCGGGGCTGGTAGAGAGTTCGTCAGCTATGGTTCGACAACTTGTTGCACTGTAACCCCACGCGATGTTGTAGCGCTGAACCAGTTTCACCATTACCGCTAGTGCAACAGGTGTAAGGGGGGGAGCCTTACGCCTGTTGCGCCATTCAGGGTTTGCCAGCACGGCGATGATAAAATCGAACTTGGTACCGATATCAATTGCCGCGCTGGTATTCTGAGATGAGGCCGCCCTAGCCATTATCGCCGTTCTTTCTTGCGGCTGGACTTTTCATGTGTGGGCGGTGTTTCGGGCAGTTAGCCAACGGTGTGAACCGTGACTTAACCGCCTCGAATTCGAATGTTTCACCGCAAGTTTTACAGCACGCTTCAAAGCGAAGAATAGTGGCTATACGACCCGACTTAGCCATGTAGGGGGAACCATGCACCGATGTCGTGCAAGGTTTCAGCGGCACGGTCACTTTTATGGGCGGCGAGATTATCGAGGATAACGACATCGCCTCGGCTCAGCGTTGGGGCGAGCTGTGTCTCGACATAGGTCTCAAAGGCGACCTTGGTCATGGGGGCGTTGAGGATCCATGGTGCGGTGAGGCCGCCGCAGCGCAATCCCGCGATAAAGGTTTGCGTGCGCCAATGACCGAACGGCGTATGCATGACAAGGCGTTGGCCTTTGGGCGCGCGGCCTCTAAGCCGGGTCATCTTGGTTGTGGTCGCCGTTTCATCAATAAAAACAAGCCGATGTGGGTCGAGCCGCATGAGAGGTTGTCGCCGGATGATCCAGTGATGACGCGCGCGGCGCACATCAGCGCGCTCTTGTTCCCGTGCCCGCAGCGTTTTTTTTATAGCGGTATCCCGCCTTAATCAGAAACCGGCATAGCGTCGCCTTGCTGGTCTTAACCCCCAGCGTCGCACTCAATTCGTCCGCCAATTCCCTGAGCGTGATATCGGGCTGTGCATCGACAAGGTCAATGACAAACGCTCTATAGGGTTCGAGCGTCCCGGTGCCGACAGGACGACGACGACCAGGGCCGCACAATCCGCGACCTTGACGGAACCGCTGCATCAACTTGATCGCAAAGCTTGGGCTGACACCGTAAAGGCGTGCCGCTGATCGGCACGAGTGACCGGCAATAACGTAAGAAAAAATACGCTCCCGCAAATCCATCGAAATGACTGATGACATAATCCCGGTCTCCAAAATAAAAACAGGGAATCATGCTTCGTAGAAATCTCAAAACCGATTCCGACTAAACGGAACCCGCTCTAGTGGCAACACAGGGCTTCGCCAGCTACTAACCCACATAAGGTAGGACACAGTATGACATCCAGGATTAACAGTTAACTCATTGAATATACGGAATTTTCCCTAGATACTTTGTGTCCGTCCGGTGAACCCGCTCTTTTCTGAGCGGAAGGATTGGCGCTAGTGTCCGGCATTGATAGTGGACACCAAGGGTACATCGTGATGGCAGCGAAGCGTCGGTTTTGGTCGACTGAAGAGAAGCGTTCCATTTGTTTACAGGCGTCGGTTCCTGGTGTTTCGGTTGCGCAGGTTGCACAGCGTTATTCGATGAATGCGAACTTGATTTTTAAATGGCTGCGTGACGCGCGGTTTGCCTCGGATGGGGAGGAGCGTCATGATGCGGTGTTTCTGCCGGTGACGGTTTCCGCGCCGGTCCGAGCGGAGATGGAGGTAGCAGCGGATGGGCCACCGACATTTGGGGCTGCGGTTCGTATCGAACTGGCTGGTGGTCACCAGGTTGTTGCCGAGGGTGGTTTTGATCCGGATGCTTTGGGGCGTTTGCTGAAGGTGTGGCTGTCATGATCCCGGTGCCGGTGAACACACGGGTATGGCTTGCGGCCGGTGTGACGGACATGCGCAAAGGGTTTGCCGGTCTGTCGGCTCTGGCGGAGCGTGTCCTGGGCCAAGATCCCTATTCGAGCCACCTGTTCGTGTTCCGTGGACGGCGCGGCGATCTGATCAAGATCATCTGGTGGGACGGCCAGGGGGCATGTTTGTTCGCCAAGCGGCTGGAGAAGGGCCGGTTCGTGTGGCCGTCTCCGGCGGACGGCAAGGTCGGCGTGACGGCGGCCCAACTCGCCATGCTGCTGGAAGGAATTGACTGGCGCATGCCGGCTCGGACCTGGCGTCCCCTGACCGTGGGATAGGTCCATTAAACGAAGAACTGGATCGGTTGCGGATTCCCTTTGCAGGGTGTTTCTGCTATACGATGGTCATGTTGAATGATCTTCAAACGCTGCCCGACGATCCCGCCGAACTGAAGGGCTTGGTGGGGCTTCTGGCTGGCGAGTTGAAGTCTCGCGATCTTCTGATTGAGAAGCTCAAGCACCAGTTGGCGGGCCATAACCGCCACCGTTTCGGGTCCAAGTCCGAGAGCCTGGATCAACTGCACCTGACTTTCGCCGAGGACGAAGCCATTGCCGAAGCTGCGGTGGAACAAACCGCGGCCGCCGAAGTGGAGCCGAAGCCCAGGCGCAAGCACAATCGCAAGCCGCTGCCCGCCCATCTGCCCCGCCACGACACACATCTGTCTGCGGGCGAGAGTTGCGGAGAATGCGGTGGCGAACTCAAGCCCCTGTGCGAGGATGTCACGGAAGAGCTGGAATACATCCCGGGGCGTTTTGTGGTGAACCGCATCGTGCGTCCCCGTCTGGCGTGTAGCTGCTGCGAGGCCATCGTCCAGGCTCCCTTACCGTCGCGGCCGATCGAGAAGGGCCGCCCCGGTCCGGGACTGCTGGCCCATGTTCTGGTCTCGAAGTATGCCGACCATCTGCCGCTGTACCGGCAAAGCCAGATCTTTGCACGCGACGGCATTGATCTTGAACGTTCGACGTTGGCGGATTGGGTTGGCCGATCGACGGCACTTCTCGAACCCTTGGCCGAGGCCATTGGTCGTCATGTGCGGGCGGGTCCGGCGCTGTTCGCGGATGACACCCCTGTGAAGATGCAGGCCCCCGGTTCGAAGCAAACCAAAACCGCGCGGGTGTGGGCCTATGTGCGCGACGAAAGGCCATGGGCGGGTGGAGCGCCGCCCGGGGTCTGGTATCGGTTCACCGTCGATCGCAAGGGCGACCATCCCGTCCGGCATCTGTCAGATTATCAAGGCTGGATCCATGCCGACGGCTACGCCGGGTTCAACGGGTTGTTCTCATCCGACACGGCCACGGAGATGGCCTGTGTGGCGCATGTGCGGCGCAAGTTCGTCGATGTCCATCAAGCTCAGGGCGGAGCCATCGCCGAGGAGGCGATCAAGCGCATCGCCGCGCTGTATGCCGTGGAGGAACAGGCGCGTGGCCGATTGCCCGAAGAACGGGTGGCGCTGCGGCGCGAGTACGCTACGCCTATGTTCGATGATCTGGTGACATGGCTGGATACCCAGTTGACGAAGATATCCGGCAAGTCACCGCTTGCTGGCGCGATCCGCTACGCCCTGAACCGGTTGCCGAAGGCGCGGGCCTACCTGGGCCACGGCGTTCTGGAATTGGACAACAACGCCGTCGAGCGGGCTATGAAGCCGGTGGCGCTCGGGCGCAAGAATTGGCTGTTCGCCGGTTCCGAGGGTGGTGGCAAGGCCATGGCCATCGCGTTCACCCTGATCGAAACCGCCAAGCTCAACGACGTTGACCCGCAAGCCTGGCTCACCTGGGTGCTGGACCGCATCGCCGATCACAAAATCAACCGCATCGACGAACTGCTCCCCTGGAACTTCCCCGCTCAAGCCGCCTGACTAACCGCGCGAAATATCAAGAGCCGGTTCACCGGACGGACACGATACTTTCTTCATGTCTTTCATAGAAATGAACACCCCCATACCCCCCTGTCATACCCCCATAAAGGAGGACATCGGACACAACAGGATTCACATCCGGGCAAATCTTTGCTACACACCATGCTACACAACCGCTCAGGTGCGACTACGGAAACGTAAGGGAAACGGGGCTGATTACGGTGGGTTGAGACGACATCAAAGTGTCCCGGTCTCTCCGCCATTTTGATTTTCGAGATCCATTGATATTGTCAGTTAAAGGGCCCGGCACCTTTGGGCAGGGCTGTTGTTGTCGGCCTTGAAGAATTTGAACCGATAAAGGGTAGTGTTGCGAATTGCCCTACCCCGACACTACATTCCGGATCGTCGGAAAGTATTGGTCCTGTAGACCGGCATTTATGGCGTCCGCGAAGCGTTGCTTGACAGCTTCTGCACCGCTTGCCTCGACATTTCCTTCTTCTGCCATTGCCAGAGCGTAGGACAGGTCTTTGTCCGCATAGCTGACTGAGAAGGCCTTTTCGGGATAGACCTCTGGCAGCAGGCTTTTAAGGCCATGATTGCGCAGGGCAAAGCTGTCGGCAGAACCCTGTCCCATCACGTCCAGCAGGACCGATGCCTCCACCCCCATGGCGGTGCCGATTTCCAGGGCCTCGGCCAGCGCGTTCACTGTCTGGAACAGGACCATATTGTTCATGATCTTGACCGTTTGCCCGGCCCCCGGACCGCCGCAATGGACAATGTCTGTTCCCATCGTATGTAACACTGGCGAGATTTCTTCGAAGACCTTTTCCTCGGCACCCACCATGATCGCCAACGTCCCGTCGGCGGCCGCCTGTCGGGTGCGTGCGATCGGGGCATCCGCAAAAAAGGCACCCCGACCGGCTGCCGCCTCTGCGAGTTCCCGCATCAGGGCCGGGGGTGAGGTGGACATATCCACCAGTGTTTTGCCCGCTGTCAGAGCCTCCAGAATTCCATCCTCTCCAAAGGTGAGGGCGCGCACCTGGTCACCGCCGGGCAGGCAGAGAAGGATCACATCACTTTGCGCCGCCAGATCCCTGGCGCTGGGAGCCGCGAAAGCGCCCTCGGCGACCAGCCGGTCAACCGGTTCTGCTGCCAGATCGAACACCATCACCGGCCATTGTCGGGAGGCGACCAGGTTGCGGCACATGGCCTCCCCCATAACGCCGAGCCCGATAAAACCGATGCGTTTGGGCGCGTTGGATTGCATTGTCCTATCCCTTCATGCTGGTGAATTCGGACAGGAGCGCGTCCACGGTTTTTATCTCCGCCAATGGCTCCATCACAGAAAGTGCACGGGTATGCTGCTCCTGCGTTGCAGTGGAACAGGCATCAGCGGCGACCGTCACCTCATAGCCGATATCGGTTGCGTGCCGCACCGTACCTTCGACCGTATAGGCGGTGGAGACGCCACAGCAGATAAGATGCCGCGCCCCCAGCGAGAACAAGACTTCATCCAGATTGCATCCGTAAAAGCCGCTGTTGCGGGTATGGGTCACGACATAGTCCTCTGGCGCTGGCCCAAGCCCTTCGATGAACTCAACACCCCAGGTTCCTTCCCGCCAGGCGCCCAGTTCGACCCATTGCCGGATCAGCGGTGTATTGGCGATAACACCACGGTAGTCCGGATCAACGGCCAGGCGCAAATGCACAATGGGTATTGCCGCCTGGCGCGCGCCCGCGAATAACCGCTTTGCATTGTCCAGCCGCTCCCAGCGCCAGTCGGCATCTGCCGCAATCCCGACTTTGATCTTGCCATCAGGATGGCAGTTTTCATTCTGATAGTGATTGGCGACAATGGCGGTGGTCATTATTTGTAGCTCCCCTTACGCTATTTTTCTACGGTATTATCTTCAGGGCCTTCAGCTCTTGAAGGCGATCAATAATCATCTGCTCGCTGTCCAGAAATGTCAGAAATCCGGCTTGGCGGCATTTCAGCGTGTCGGCCATGACATCCCAGGTCGTGCCAAAAATGTAATCCGCGAAGGGCCAGGACACCAGTTGATCCAGCGAGGTTGGTTGCAGCTGATGTGTTCTTGTCAACGCCTTCCAGCTCTCCCCCGCCCCAACCATCCTCTCGTTCAGGGAGACATCCAACGGACCGCCCGGTTCCATATCGAAGACCGCGGCAATTTTTGGCCAGACATGGCGCCAGCGGAAGAAGTCGCCATTGGTAATGTTAAAGACCTCTCCAGCGGCGCGGGGGTCCGATCCCGACCATTCGATTGCTTGCGACAACAGGTCTGCGTCCGTAGCCTGATAGATGATATCGAAGGCCGCTTCCGGGCCGGGAAAATCGAGGCGGTGTCCCCGTGCTTTCATCAGGCTGGCATAGACGCCAAGCACGACGATCAGGTTTTGGGGTGAGCGTCGCGCCGGTCCAATCACCACATGCGGGCGCAGGGCCGTCCATTGCCAACCCGTCTCTAACGCCCGTTGCTTCAGACTGTCCAGCTGGTCGTCATAATAGTGGCCGCCCGGGATTCTGGGGTCGCTCTCCCTCGCAGGTGTTTTGAAAGGACCCAGATTGCTGCCATAGGCTTTCATCCCCTGCAGCAGGGCGACGTGACGCAAGTTCGGACACCATTTTTCTAGGTAATCGAGCGTGGCATCAAAAAGCGCGGCATTCTTCCGCCGGACTGCCTGTTCGGTGTCGGCCGCCACAAAGCCGGCAAAAACCGCGTGCGAGACATCCTTCAGCAGGGGCGATCCTGTTGTGTCACCCAGCAGGTCTGTATGAATTTCTTCAAGCCCGGTTCCGGCATTGGTGCGGGATAGACCGACAACCGGAAGTCCCCGCCCGGCAAGCCTGCGCATATGGGCCCCGCCGATGACGCCTGACGCCCCGATTACAAATACTCTTCCAGTCAATGGCGTTTCCGGTCCCATGCTTGAAAAACGATGAAGAAAGTCATGGTACGAAAATTCAGGGCTGGAACAACCGGCTTCTATCCTTTGAAAGGCTCGGCAAAATGGTGTCTGTTATTTTGTATGGCTTGGCATGGGTAAGGGGACACAAATGGATCGGGTGGACGCAGCAGACGTGCTCGTCATCGGCGGTGGGACAGCCGGATTTGGGGCGGCCATTGCCGCCGCGCGGCAGGGACTTGATACGGTGCTCATCGAAGCGACCAGTAAAATTGGGGGTGTTATGGCTTTCTGTCCGGGCATGCCCTGGGGCGGGGCCTATCCTCAAGATCGGATTATTGGCGGATTGATAGAGGAATTGACCCCCCGCCTTGAGGCGATGGATCCGCCTGCCGCTCAGAAACGGCCCTGTACGCTGGAAAACTTTGGCCCGGAAATCCTCTATGACCATGACATAGCAACGCTGACCATGTTCGAAATGCTTGAAGAGGCGGGTGTGCGTTACCGCCTCAATGCGACCGCCTTGTCGCCAGATGTCGCAAATGGGCGGATAACCAGGGTGGATTGCTTTGACCTACGGTCCGTTTGCGGTTCATCCTGCTGTCGTTATCGACTGTTCCGGGGACGGGGATATCTCTGCGAAGGCCGGGGTTCCCTACACGGTCGGTGATGCAAACGGAAACATGATGGCCGTTACAATTTCATTCCACATGATTGGTGTTGATGTGGGAAGGGTCTTTTCTGACCCTGATCCCTATTTTTCCGAGCCGCCATCCAAGGGAGTTCGGGAAGGGCGCTTGCACCCGGATTTGGCCAAACTTTATCTTATGAGAGGCTTTCAAGAGAACACGGTCTTTTGCAATTCAGTTCATGTACGCGGTGTCGACGGAACGGATTCTGTCGCGGTGGGGGCTGCAACCCAGGAAGGCCGCAGGCGCTGTCATCAGCTGGCGCAGTTTTTGAAGGAAGATATTCCGGGATTTGAACGCGCCCATATGGCTTTGCTCTCCCCCAGTGTTGGCGTGCGCGAAACACGAAAACTGCAGGGGGTCTATCGACTGACCGGGGAGGATCTGGCAAGGGCAACCAAATTTCCGGATGGCGTGGTCAGTTGCGACAATCCGGTCGATGATGTGATGCGGGCCGAATCGGACATGAGTCACGACGCGGCACTAGAGAACGGGCAATACTACACGATCCCGTTCCGAGCCTTATTACCGGAAAAAATTCTGAACCTGATGTTTGCCGGACGCATTCTGTCCGCTGATGCTATCGCCTTTGCCTCAGTTCGGGGAATGCCGCAATGCATGGCCATGGGGCAGGCCACAGGGACGGCCGCCGCCCTGGCTCTACAGAATGAATGCGCCGTCCAGGATATTTCCCGGGCGACCCTGGTGTCCAAACTCACGACCCAAGGACTCAACCGGCTCCGTTGAGAGTGAGTCGTCCGGGGTCAGTTTTGCGTTTCCGGTATTTGGCTTGTTTTGTGTCTTTGCAAGTAACCGAGGGTGATCCGGATCGTCTCTTCGTGGCCGGTGATCGATGAATGCATTGCATCGACGAGGTCATGGGCATAGGCCCCTGGCAGCGTGGTTTCAGAAACCTTTACCGTGCCATCATCGTCACCGTTCAGGAAGGGGTTAAAACCGTTCCCATCGCCCCGGCCACCGGCAATGATTGCGAAAGGTTGATCCAGTGCCGGGATTGAAAGTGCTTGATCCGGCACCAGTTGTTGGCCGGCCGCGCCAAAGGCGATTTGATAGAGACCAAAGTCCCTCAAAGCATTGGCGAATGCGGAACCCTGGTTCGGGGGTGCGATCATAATCACATTGTCGATGGCAAGCCTTTGTCGCCATTCCGCGTCTGAGGCCAGAAGCTGGCGCACAACCAGGCCGCCCATTGAGTGGGTCACAAAGGAAACGGACCGTGTTCCGTCCAATTGTTCGAGCACCCGGGACAGACCCGATGCATGGGACTGAATCGTGTTTCGGGTTGACGGGTAACGGGGGGCAATCACGTCAAACCCCTCTGCCTTTAGACGATCTTTCATTCTGGAGAACACGGTCGGTGAAGGGGCGATGCCGTGCACAAGCACCACAAGATGATGGTTGCGGGCGGGGATTGCCAGTTCCGATTTGACCGCTTCGAACCTGCTCTCCATTTCATCGAGACTTCCCCAGGCGTGACGGACATCCCTTGGGTCTAGCAAACGATGATGGCCGGTATAGACATGCCGCTGAATGCGCCAACCATCTTGCAAAAAGACATCTCGCCAGAACTGTGTCCCACCCAATGTGGGAACCGGCAGGCTTGGCCGCAAATGACTTTCTGCGGCCCTTGTTACTGCGAATGATCCGGAAAAAATAACGGCGACCAGCAGCACCGGTATAAGAATCGCAAATACGAGCCGTCGTGGACGGTTGAATTCTTTATCGCTGTTCTTCGGTTCTCGCATCATATCTGGTCCTTCTGATGATAAATTGAACAATGTTCAAAAAATATATTGAACAGCGATCAAAATCAACCTATTTATTGAACATTGTTCAATTTAAGCCAGTCCGACATCAAAGGCAGCGGTACGGGCTCAAAAAATTGAACAGCGTTCATTTTTATCAAAGGAGATAGATGATGAGTTCTAATATCCAAAACCCGGTGAAAGGGGCCATACTGGGCGCATTCCTGTCCGGCATGATCCTATCCGGCGGGATCACGACTGTAGAGGCGGCGGGCTTACTGTCACCCAGTACTGGCGGCACCCCGCCCCTGGAGATCCGAGATCACAGTGTCGATGTTGTCATCGAAGACGGTTATGCCATCACGCGCATTGAACAGGTATTTGCCAATCCCCATCAAACCGACTTTGAAGCAATCTATTCATTTCCGGTCCCTGACAAGGCCGCTGTTTCGGAATTCACCTACTGGATCGACGGAAAACCTGTTTCCGGTGAGGTTGTCGAAAAGAAACGGGCCCGTGAAATCTATGAAAAAGAAAAATCCGCGGGCCGTGAAACGGCAATTGCGGAACAGGATAGCTATAAAACATTCGACATGACCGTATATCCTGTCCGGGCAGGCCAGGATGTGCGCGTACGTCTGTCCTACATTCAGCCTGCCCATGTAGATACCGGAATCGGCCGTTTCCTGTATCCGCTGGAAGAAGGGGGCGTCGATACAGCGAGGGAGAGCTTCTGGTCCATATCAGACGCTGTAACCGGCAGTTTCAGTTTTGATCTTGATTTACGATCGGCCTATCCGGTTCAGGGTATCCGGTTGCCTGCCCATCCAAACGCCCAGATTACCCGGGATGCGGAAGGGGACTGGCACGTGCATATCGGAAATGGGGTTGCGAAGACACAATCTGCGGCGAACCCTTCCGACGATATGCCGGTTGCCGAATCCACAAGCGGACCCGTTGCAGAGGTGCAGCCGGGCGAAACCAAAGCGCGACAATTTCGTCTGGATACGGACATAATTGTCTATTGGAAATTGCAGGACGGCCTGCCGGGCGGGTTGGATCTCGTGGCGCATAGAGAGGCGGGTTCTGAGCGTGGTAGTTTTATGATGGTACTGACACCGGGTGATGACCTGCAGCCCATCGCCAAAGGACGGGATTGGGTCTTTGTCCTCGATATATCTGGATCGATGCGGACCAAATATAACGTTCTGGCAGAGGGTATTTCCCAGGGCTTGCGACGGTTGACACCCCATGATCGCTTTCGATTTGTGTATTTCAACGATACAGCAACCGCCAGCGGTGATTTCGTTCCGGCCACACCGGAGGCCATCAATAATGCATTGCGGGACTTAAGCAATATCCAGGTTGAGGGCGGCACCAATCTATACGCCGGGCTTTCCTATGGATTAAACGGCCTCGACAGTGATCGAAGTGCTGGTGTGGTACTGGTGACCGATGGTGTTGCCAATGTCGGTGAGACCCATAAGAGGGCGTTTATAAACCTGGTGGACAAACAGGACGTCCGTCTTTTTACGTTGGTTATGGGAAACAGTGCGAACCGCCCGCTCCTGAATGCAATCAGCCTTGCATCCGGCGGCACTGCGGTCAGTGTTTCAAACAGCGATGACGTTATTGGTGCAGTCCTGAACGCGACCGGCAAACTGACCCACGAGGCCCTGCATGATGTCTCTGTCTCGATAGATGGTATCCGCACCTCCGATATTGCGCCGGCGCGGATTGGCAGCCTCTATCGCGGTCAGCAACTGGTATTGTTCGGGCATTATTGGGGTTCCGGTCAGGCCAGTGTCACCCTGAAGGCCAAAATCTCGGGTCAGCCGGTTTCATACACGACCCATCATCACTTCTCCGATGCTGAAACCCGAAATCCGGAGATTGAGCGGCTTTGGGCTTTTGCTTCCATCGAGGATTTGATGGAGGAAATCAGCCTCTTCGGCGCCGATGAAGATATACAGCAGGCGATTACTGACCTCGCCGTGGAGAATGGGCTTGTTACACCCTTTACATCCATGGTGGTCGTGCGCGAAGAAATCTTCGCCCAATACCAGATTGACCGGACAAACCGCGATCGTTTGGCGACGGAAAAAGTGGCCCAACAGCAGCGCACGACCCAACCCGTGGCACAGAGCCAGGTGGCACAGTCAAAGCGGAGCTATGCCTCTCCCCGCCCTGTCATCATCGCCAGCAATAGCGGTGGCTCGGGCGGTAGCACCGGCGGTGGGCATGCTGGCGGAAGCGGTGGAGCTGGCACCGGCAGCGGCTCTGTTGATGCAATCGTCGTACTTCTTCTGCTTTTGGGAATGGCCCCGCTCGCAGGCGGTTACATTCGCAGAAAAACGGTGCGGTCGTGAGTTTCCTCGCACCAACAGAACAGGACCATGGCAACATCCCGTTGCCATGGTTCAGTCTGCTTCTGGCAGGCCTGCTGGGTATCGGATACGCGCTCTTTGGAGCAGCGCCAGTTGATCTGGTCTGGAATCGCTCAGAAATCATCGCTGGCGATAATGGGCGATGGTTGACGGGTCATCTCGTCCACACGGACAGTTATCATCTACTCTGGAATATTGGTGCCTATCTTATTCTGGGGATTGCACTGGAAAGCCGTTTCAACGTCGGGCTTAAGCGACAGATCGCCCTTATCCTGATCTCGACGACTTTGATCAATGCAAAACTTCTTTGGGCCAGACCTGACCTAGATCTCTACGCCGGATTTTCAGGTGTGCTCAACGCCTATTTTACGCTCTTGCTGTTTTCTCTCTGGCGGCTTCACCGACACCCCGCAACGATTATGGCGTGTATAGGACTGATTATGAAATCCAGTTTTGAGATCACAACCCAATCCTCAATCCTTGGTATTGACCTATGGCCCCCCGTCCCTGAAGCCCATCTGGCAGGCGCAGCCGCGGGCCTCTTTTTCGCCTTTCTTTGGCCAATTGGCGTGGCTCAACCGTCTCCGACCAGGGTGAAGGCAGTAAAAAGTCAAGAGCACGTATAGAACGAGATCTTGGTTTCGCGCGCCGTCTTATAACCATCCTGTAACACTGTTGCGCTATCTTGAAATCTGCAGAACGCAAAAGAACCTTCCTTGGAGCCTAGTGGCGTGAACATCACCAACCGGATTATGTGGTATATGCCCATAGTGGGTCTCGGGATCACGCAAATCATATCCTATGGGTCACTCTATTACGCTTTTGCTATTTTGGCCCCGCATGTCTCGAGAGATTATGGGGTTGAGCTTTCCTATGTTTTTGGGGCGTTTTCCATCGCTCTTTCGATCGGAGGTGTCGCAGCGCCGGTTGCAGGACGTTACATTGACCTTAGAGGCGGGCGCCGTGCTTTGGCTGTGGGGTCGGTCGCCTCCGCTATCGCTCTTGTATTATTGTCTCAGGCCGACGGCATAGTGCTATTTGTCTTGGCCCTTTGTCTGGTAGAGCTGGCGTCTACCCTGACACTCTATGACGCGGCTTTTGCAGCGATTGCGCATGTTCGCAGCCCTGTTGATACGCGACGTGCAATAAGTCAGATCGCGCTTTTTGGTGGATTTGCATCCACTGTTTTTTGGCCTTTGACGCATTTCCTTTCTCATGACTTGAGTTGGAGCGAAGTATATTTGGTCTTTGCGGCACTCCATATTCTGATCTGCCTGCCCATTCATTTGTTTGCATTGAACATGGGTGCAGAAACTTCAGACAGGTTGGAGCCAGGCGCCCCGCAAACGGCGCAAGAGACGGTCCTCGCACCCGATCAGCACCTTCGAGCCATGGTTTGGCTGGTCAGTACCTTCTGTCTGACCGGCTTCATATATTCGGCGTTGAATGTGCATTGGGTTGGAACATTCGAGACGATCGGGATTGATGCGGCAACGGCTGTCGCAGCAGGGGCCCTGATGGGACCGGCACAGGTTGGAATACGATTGATCGATATGCTTTTTGGAGGGCGGTTACATCCCGTAGTTACGACCATGATTGCCAGTGTCGTGCTTGTGATGGGATTACTTTCAGTTTTCGTGCTTGGTAATGGTTTCGCTGCTGCCGCCGCGTTTGCCATATTTTTTGGAATCTCTCAGGGGCTTACATCGATTGTTCGTGGCACTGTTCCCCTGGCTTTATTCGGCGTGCAGGGTTACGCAACGCGACTTGGCGGGATTACGGCTATCCGGATTGTAGTCACATCGGTGGCGCCGTTTTGCTTTGCCCTTTCACTGGACCTTGGAGGCGGGCAAACAACTCTTTTGCTTACGGCACTTTTGGCTGCAGCGTCGTTGCTGACGTTGAAGCTAATTCCCAAACCCAAATACGGGTCCGCGTGACCGGCACCCGGCACGATATGGTGTATATAGGGCTGATTGCTCATTCCGGTTTTTCGAACTCGTAAAGCGAAGAATTAGCCGTCGCCGACCAGGGTGAAGGGAGCCCAGAAAATCGGGTGTGCATAGGAGAAGACGGCCGCCCCGTCATCATTGCGGAAGACGGCTTGATCGATCATGTGCAACCGCGTTTGGCGTAATGCTTCGTCCCGGCCAAGACCGGGTTTGGAGACTGAACTTGTAAACAAATCAGTCATCAATTCGGTTGTTGCAGCAGAATGGACAGGCCAATGGGATACCAGAAGGGCTCTGGTACCGGCATAAAAGAACGCGCGGCCAAGACCTGAAATGGCTTCGGACCCAGCACCGTCCCCCGCACCCGTGTTACAGGCTGATAAAACAACCCAATCAGCGTCGAGACGAAGGCCAAGCACCTCGCCAAGCGTCAGCAAACCATCCTCATTCGCGTTTGATGTCACACTGGGGGAGGTCAGCGCCAGGGCCGGTTGGGTAAGCCCGTCCAGATCCCCTGCGACCAACCCATGGGTGGCAAAACTGATCACCTTGTAGTCCAGTAGACTGGCGTTCTTCACATTTGTTTCATTCGCGTCCGCGCCCAGAAAAACATCCCGGGTTGGATCGGCATCCAGGGCATTGGCAATAGCCAGGACTTCATCCCTTGTATCGGCAAGGCATGGCAAAAGTGCGAGCGTGGCCGACAGCATGGAGCGGGTCTGCGGTCCGGAACGCAGACTGATCGGAAAATCCGTAAATCCGCTTCGGGATGCGACCTGAAGCGGCGTTCTGGCCGCTGTTGGGGAGAGCTCCTGCCGCGCTTCTTCTGCCTGGTCCAAACTGAAATACGGATCCGCAAATCCTGCAAATGATTTCCGACCGGGTCGATCATCGGGCCGGCTTCGCAATACGCGCAAGGCCCCAACAGACGGTAGAACAGATACGGCATGTGTGCGCGCCAGCCAGGGAACATCGCGATAGCGGTCGAAGAGAAGGGTCGCGTCATCTCTGTCTTCCACGGCCTCGGTCACCAGCAAGGAAAAGGGAAGAGATCCCAACGTGCTGTCCGTGACCAGGGATATGCGGGATGCTTCCTGCCAGCCTCCCGCCACAGGTTCCAGAAGTTGTTGGTAGAGTTTATGTGCCTCGCGAATATTGAAGTCCGGGATATCTCCGAGTTGGGAAATAAGGCCAGGGTCGAGGGAGCGCCGCACGCGTTGTGTGGAACGCTTCAGCGCCGCGGTGCCGAAATCACTGCGCGCAAAGACTATTGGGCCGCCCTGCTGAAAGGCCCAGATGTAAGTATGTGTTTTGGCGGCGCGCATTACGATCATTGCTTCGTCTGGAGCAAGGCTGGTGCGCAATTCGGCAAGGGTTGGCTGGGCGGGGTCTATCAATTCCGAAAATTCAGGAAATCGTTGCGATGCCTCTTCATCCAATGCCTCTTTCGCTGAAGTAAGGTCAATCAGTTGGGCGCGAATACGCGATAGTTTCTCTGGGCTCACTTCGTTGCGTGGCGCTGTTTGGAGAAAGGCCAGATTGTCGCGCAAAGCACCGATCTTCAGGTCAACATCCTGCACCTGTCGCACCAGTTCTGCCAGTTCCGGGTTTCCGGCTGCGGCCCTGGCCGATGATGCGACGAGTGACTTTTGTGTTGTGCCGGAGGGTGACAGCGTTGCCAGGGAGAATAGCAGTTCCTCCCCATCCAGATTTCGGTCGCGTAGTGCATTCTGGCCGGGGTCTGATACCAGAAAATCGAGATACGCGTTTCGAAAGAACTCAACATGGCCATCACGCACACCTTCCGCGCCGGACGGTTCGGCGAGCTGGGCATCCTCAAAATATTGGATAAGGGACCCCTCGACCGCATCCATGGCTGTGTCGGTCTGCCCCAACTCAATGGCAGCCAATCCGGCGGTCAATTGCAATTCCAGTTGTGTGATGCCGGACGTGGCAGTCGGCCCCAATGACCCAATCTCCGAAAGAACGCTTGCCGCGTCGCCGGTATAGATCCGCGCAAGCAGGAGGTCAGGGTTGGTCCCGTACAGGGCGTCGAAACGTTCCGTATTGCCTTGCAGGTCTTCGCGAATAACTGCGGCTAACTCAATCGCATCCTGCCATTGCGAGAGTGCGGTCAGAACTTTGAGCTGGGTCCGATAGGCCTCTACCAGGGGCAAGCCGTCACTTTGTGTGCAGTTTTGATAATGGAGGCGAATTGCCGTTTAGGCGGCAAAACCGGCTTCTTCGTATCGTTGCTGGGCATAGAGTGCTTCTGCAAGCACCCGAAAGCTGGCGACTGGTTTTTCAAAGATGTTTCGCTTGGACCGGATAATGGCGTTCACCGTTGCGGCTTCGGCCTGATTATAGCGGCGCTGACGCAACAGGTTTTCGCCATAGGCGCCCGCGATCTGGTCCTTGTCTATATGCATGATGGTGTTGCCGAAATAGGGTCCGCTCGCGCGGGTGTTAAGCTGGGCGAGAGAAATTTCTTCTTCCAACACGTCTTTGTTTAATCGCGCGATGGAGGCATCCCGAATTTCGAAGAACAGGCGGCCATAATCTGTTTTTACCAAGTCTTGTCCGTTTCGATCTACAAGGCCAAGAATCCGCTCCCCGCGACCAAACCAGCTACGAGCCTCTTCGGCCTCATCGAGTCTGGTGTAAATCCGACCGACGGTAAGGGCCGCAGCGACGGCAGATTTGGCGGCTGTTGGATAAATGCTGCGTTGTCCCGAGGGGCGGTTGGCCCTGCTGAAGGCGTCTGATGCGATGTCGATTGCATATTGAAAATTGCCGCGTTGAAAATGCAGTTCTGCGGCTGTGGACAGGCTGGATGCTGCTGTACGGACTTCCCAGTCGGCACCGGTCAGGCTTTCCAGCGCGTCCCGTTCGTCTTCAATCCGGCGCTGTCTCACTTCCGTGCAATTGGACGGAAATTGACTGGGTAATTTTGCGTAGTCTGCTGGATCAAGTGGCAACACGCGCGGCGGGGGTGGCAAGTCCGCAGCGGCGATATCCAGGGAAATCTGGCGAGCCTCATCAAGCGAGACCCTTTCTGCAAGTGGCTTATACGTCGGTGCCGTCTGACATGCCGTCATGGCTGTTAGCAGCATGAAACCGAAGGGCCCTAAAACCCGGACTCGCTTGCCAATCATACGCTCCCCCATTCTTCATTCACCGAATGATAACCAGAAATGCGCGCTACGACATTAGTATTATTGAATATGCAATAATGCGGCGGACTCCTGCTCTGTTTTGGCTGGACCGGGCTGGGGTGAGGTGGTCAATTTGGTGTCTCAAAAACAAGAAAAGCAGGGACGGGAATGTCAAAGGTTACACGGGTGGAGGGGGCGCTGTTTCGCCTGCCTCTGTCAGAGGTGCTGAGTGATGCGAAGCATGGGGATCACACCCATTTTGAGTTGATTACCGCGACGGTGACGCTGGAGGGTGGCGAGCAAGGGACCGGCTATTGCTATACCGGGGGACGCGGGGGTCAGGCCGTTCTTGCCATGATTAATCATGACCTGGCGCCGTTTCTGACCGGACAGGACGCCGATGCCGTCGAGGCGCTTCATGACGAAATGCAGTGGCATGTTCACTATGTCGGGCGGGGCGGTATCGCCTCTTTCGCGATCTCGGCCGTTGATATCGCGCTGTGGGACCTGCGCGGCAAAAAACAGGGCCAGCCGCTTTCGGTCATGGCCGGCGGTGCGTCGGACCGGACCAAGGCTTATTGCGGCGGAATTGATCTTAACTTCCCGTTGCCGAAGCTTTTAAATTCCGTTCAGTCGTATCTCGATCGTGGCTTCAACGGGATCAAGATAAAGGTGGGGCAGCCTGAACTGGCCGATGATGTTGCGAGGGTAAAGGCCATACGTGAAATGATTGGCCCTGACATCACTTTCATGGTGGATGCCAATTACGCGCTGGACGTGGATCAGGCGATCGCCGCCTCGCTCGCCTTCAAGCCCTATGATCTGCTTTGGTTTGAGGAACCGATCATCCCGGAGGACAATGCCGGGTTTGCCCGGATCGCGGATGAAACGGGAATGCCACTGGCCATGGGAGAAAACCTGCACACGTTGCATGAGTTCGAGCAGGCGCTTGCCACGGCAAAACTCTCCTTTATTCAGCCGGATGCCTCCAATTGCGGCGGTATTACCGGTTGGCTGCGTGTGGGCGAGATGGCGCGGAGGGCGGATATGCCGGTTTGCAGCCACGGGATGCAGGAGCTGCATGTCAGCCTGATGGCAGGTCAGTCCAATGCGGGGTGGATGGAGGTTCATTCCTTCCCGATCGATACCTATACAACACGCCCTCTTGTGGTTGAGGACCATATGGCGGTTGCACCATCACAACCTGGGACAGGCGTTGTATTTGATTGGGACAAGCTTGCCCGGGAACACGATCCACTTTGAGGGGCAGATTTCATGCAACGGGAAACGAC
Organism: Alphaproteobacteria bacterium; assembly: GCA_963691885.1. GTDB lineage: Bacteria > Pseudomonadota > Alphaproteobacteria > UBA8366 > Aestuariispiraceae. The sequence continues at coordinate 1,318,207 of OY829843.1, read as the reverse complement.
AGCCAGTATCACGCGATGGGGTGACAGCGCCTTCGGGCCTGTCTCGGAACTGGCTAGGCTGATCGACCGGGCTGAAGGTGAACTCGCGGAATTGCGGGAGGCGGTTCAGTTGGCTGAGGGTCCCGATGCCCTCGCGATGGAGGCAGCGGATGTGGTGATTCTGTTGCACCGGTTGGTCGGCCTCACGGGGCTGGATCTTGACCAGGCGGTTCAGGACAAGATGGCGATCAACCGCGCCAGACGCTGGACCCCAGAGGGTGATGGCACCGGCCAGCATGTCGAGAATGAGTGATCCGGTGCGCTAGATCGGGAGCATTGCCAGAGCGACTGCAGCCACGCTGACCACCGCCAGGACCCGTTGAATGGACCAGTGCAGCCTCAGGATCAAAATTCCGCTGAGCATCGTCAACCCCAATACGGTCAGGTTGACACTTCCCCAGTCTGGCACCCAGAACCCGACGGGGCCGGCATCAATGCGCTCGACACGCGCGAATGACACATGCAGTGCAAACCATATCGAAAGGTTCAGTATAACGCCGACAACGGCGGCGGTGATAAAGGATAACGCGCCCCGTAACCGCTGTTGTGCGGAAATCCACTCAATGTAAGGGGCACCTGCAAAGATCCACAGAAAACAGGGGGCAAAGGTCACCCAAAGCGCGACCCCGGCACCGGCGATCCCCAGCGGCAAGCCGCCTTGTGACCAGGCCGCAAAATAGCCGACGAATTCGGTGACCAGGATGAGAGGGCCCGGTGTCGTCTCCGCCAGACCCAGACCCGCCATCATCTGGCCCGTTTCCAGCCATCCCTGAACAGCAACAACGTCCTGTACCATATAGGCCAGAACCGCATAGGCACCACCGAAGGTGACAACGGCGAGTTTGGAGAAAAACAGACCGATATCTGTCAGAATATGATCTGACCCGAACAGCAGGACCATGGCCGCGATGGGGCCCCACCAGATGGTAAGCCAAAGGGCGATGGTTGAAACTGTTGCCGCGGGTCGCACGGTAACCTTTGCGGTTTCTGTATCCGTCGGTTCTGGCTTGCTTAAGATGGCCCCGGCGATTGCCGCGACAAGGATGATCATCGGAAAGGGGACGGAGAAGCCAGCGATCGCGATGAAGGAAGCCCCCGCCGTTGCCCAAGCATGCCAATGGGTGAGCGCCCGTTTGAAGATCCGGATCAGGGCCTCGACCACGATGATCACGACGGCGGCCTTGATGCCCAGAAATGCCGCATCGACGAGAGGGACCTCACCGAAACCGGCATAAAGCATTGCCAATAAGAGGACGACAAGGGCGCCCGGTATGACGAAAAGCAAACCGGCGATCAGGCCGCCAATCACGCCATGGAGACGCCACCCGGCATAGGTCGCGAGCTGCATGGCCTCCGGACCTGGCAGCAGCATGCAAAAGGACAATGCCCCCAGAAACTGTTTTTCCGTCAGCCAGCCTCGCTCCTCAACAACGACCTTGTGCATCAGGGCGATCTGGGCGGTTGGCCCCCCGAATGAGAGGACCCCGATCCGGAACCATTCCCGACAGGCTTCCAAAAGGGTGGGCGCGCCGCTCATAGGCTTTCTCCCGCCCGGTGTGATGACCCTTCATGGCTTTCTCCAGTGGCATCTCGACACCACCGATAGAGCGCATCATACAGGCCCATTGCATTCTCCAACTGCTCCAGATCGTTGCGGTACATTCTGGAATATCCCAGCGATGCAGCCAGCAACCCGGCGCTTTGAGGCGCCAATTCGAGACGGCCGGTATCGGCACCCCGAATGATCCGTGCCAAGTGATCCAGGGCGGGGCTGTGCAAGTCGAACGTGTCAATCATCATGTCAAAGCTGCATTTTTCGCCGCGATGAGACCAGAAGCAGCCCTCGATATCAAACGGCGTTGCGTTAAACTTTTGGGACACTTGCAGAACCTCGCTTTCCTTCACGAACAGGAAACGGGCCCCTGGATCGATAAAGCGGCGAATCAGCCAGGGGCAGGCGATACGGTCAATCTTCGGACGCGCTTTCGTCACCCATAGCGTGCGGTTCTGGCGATCCCGTTCCGTAATGACGTCCGGTTTTACCAGGAGTTGACCGGCTTCTGCCCAGGCAGAGAACCCACCCTCCAGGGTTTCGCTCTCTATACCAGAGGCGCGAAATAGTGCCGCCACACCCTGGCTGAGTTTCTTGCCCTTGTGACAGATAATGATCGTCTTGAGGGTTCTGTAAGCGTCGATCCAGTCTTCTATCTGGTTGAAGACATGGCGTCTGGAACCCGGGATCAGAGGTGGATCCAATGCAAAGTCTTCGTCGATACGGATGTCGATTAGAGCTGGCCGATCTGGCACGCCAATCAGGCGGGACAGTTGGGGCACGGAAATTTCAGTTGGTGACGGCATCATGCGTCCTCCCTCAATCAAGTGGCAAGAAGACGCGATATTGGGCTGACGCCTCACGGGGGAATCGCATACCCCATGCAATCGTGACTACGCTGTCGCCGATTTAAAGTCAACGGCTGAGGGACTGTGCCGGGTGCATTTATCAGAAAGAAATTGGGCCCCGCAATGCGAGGCCCAGTGTACCAAAATTATGGAGAATTGAGCAGACTGTTACGAGTTGTGAGGCTTGTTCTTCAACAGGAAGATCAAGCAGATGATCGCAGCACCGAACAGTATCAAGCTATCGGGAATGGGCAGTTCAGCCGCGACCATGCCTTCAAAATTCACCAGGGCATTTTGTGCGAAACTTGCGTCTCCGCTGAAACCCAAAACAACGAAAGAAAGTGCCAGAACAAATGCACATCCAAACATCATTGCGAATTTTGATTTCATAAATCTCTCCTCACGTCTCGTGTGAGGGGATAATGAACCGGCACCGAAATTGTACAATGTACAGGCCGAACTCATTATTAACATCTGTTGATAAAAAAAGAGTGCTGGTTGAAACAACCAACAATATCAACAATTGTTAAAAATGCTTTTGTTTTGTTGCATCTTCTCTGTTTAGGGCTGAACTTGGAATGACGGGCATCGGCTGCGCGGTTTCCCGGTATGGCTGCATTGCCGGGACAGACTTATGCGTGTCCTCTCGACAGAGTGATTTCAGTCGATATTTCAATCGGGTAACCTGTCAAATAAGATGGCCCCGATACCCGCTCGGGCAACTCGCGAAAAAGGTGTTCTCATGTTTGACAGTGCGATGCGGAAAGTCGTGGATCCGCCTGTTGACCTGATCGCTGGCTTTGTTGTCCGTGCCGGGATAGGTGCGAACACAGTGACGCTCGCGGGATTAATCCCGGGGTTTGGTGCGGCTGTCGCGATCTCTCAGGGGGCCTTCTGGCTGGGCCTGGTCCTGATCGCGGTCAATCGGATACTCGATGGGCTGGATGGCGCCGTTGCGAGGCGCAGGGGTGCTACGGATCTGGGTGGCTATCTCGATATCGTCAGCGACTTTCTGTTCTACGGCGCAATACCCTTTGCTTTTGCGTTATACGACCCTGCAACGCTGGCGCTTCCCGCCTGTTTTCTACTGCTCAGTTTCATCGGGACCGGGTCCAGCTTTCTGGCCTTCGCCACCATTGCTGAAAAAAGAGGGGTCTCGACCGACATTCGGGGCAAGAAGAGCTTTTACTATCTGGGTGGGCTAACAGAGGGGACTGAGACGATTGCCTTCTTTGTACTATGTTGTCTGTTCCCGGAACAATTCGCCATTATGGCCTGGATATTCGGAACGCTGTGCTGGATCACGACGATAACGCGGGTTCTTGCGGCCTTTTCGGTATTTAAGGAAGAGGGATCGAAGGGGAATTGAAACTAAAACGGCCGGATCAAATGACCCGGCCGATTGTTCAGTATTGGACCTGCAAGAGCTTAAATGGCGAGGTATTGCTGACGCAGTTCCTCGTTGTCCAGAACCTCCTGGGCGGTTCCATCAAACACGATCTGTCCCATGTCCAGAATCAGGGCCCGGTCCGCGAGGTGCAGGGCTGCGATCGCGTTTTGCTCCACAATCACGGTAGTGATACCCAATGCCTTGATCTGTTCCAGGGTCTTCTCGATCTCCTGAACGATGACCGGGGCCAGGCCCTCATAAGGCTCATCAAGCAGCAGCAGCTTTACGTCCCGGGAAAGGGCGCGTGCGACAGCCAGCATTTGTTGTTCACCACCGGAGAGCGTTACGCCTTCCTGCTTGCGGCGTTCACCAAGGCGCGGGAAGAGGTCGTAGAGACGCTCGATCGACCAACCCTTGGGCCCTGTGATCTGGGCAAGTTCAAGGTTCTCCTGAACAGTCAGTCCCTGAATGATTCGACGATCTTCCGGCACCAGCCCGACACCCATATTAGAGGCCTGATGGGATTTCATCGTGTGCAGTGGTTGATGGTCGAGCCAGATTTCACCATGCTTGAGGGCCGGATCGTCCATTCGTGCCAGGGCGCGCAGGGTCGATGTTTTGCCGGCACCGTTGCGGCCCAAGAGCGCGACGATCTCGCCTTCCCGAACGTCAAAACTGACGCCCTGGACGATATAACTCTCGCCGTAATAGGCGTGAATATCCCAGCAGGAAAAGAATGCGGGTTGACCGCCTTTCCCGGTGACAGGGGGCATGCCCGGCGCGGTAGGACCGCTCTGTGTTGTTGTATCACTCATAGATGCGCCCCTCCCAGATAGGCTTCCTGTACCTTTGGATTGCCTTTGATTTTTTCGGGTATGTCTTCGGCAATGACGGTTCCCTGTGCGAGAACAGAAATCTTCTCGGCCAGGGAGAACACCACATGCATGTCATGTTCGATGACGATTTTGGTAATGCCGCGATCGCCGATCTGTTTAAGCAGGTCGATGGTCGCGTTGGTGTCGGCCCGGCTCATCCCGGCTGTTGGCTCATCCAGGAGCAGCAGCTTCGGATCCTGAACCAGGCACATAGCCATTTCCAGGCGGCGTTTATTCCCGCGGGACATGCTGCCTGAATGATTGTCCTTGTCTTCAATCAACCCGATGTCTTCGAGAATATGCAGAGCCTTTTCATAGATTTCGCCATGACGTTCGATATGGGACCAGCCGTTCAGTTTAAAGGCACCGTCACGTGAGGCAAAAGCCGGGATCATGACGTTTTCAAGGATCGTCAGTTCTTCGAAAATCTCTGGTGTCTGGAAAACACGGGCAACCCCGGTCTGATTAATCTCATGCGGTTTCAACCCCAACAGAGATTGACCATCAAACATCACCGAACCTGAATCCGGTTCCAGCCTTCCGATGAAACAGTTGAGCAAGGTCGACTTACCCGCACCGTTCGGGCCGATAATGGCATGGACGCTGCCCTTTTCGACGTTCAGATTGACGTCATGGAGGGCTTTTAGGCCGCCAAAGCTCTTATTGACGCCGCTGACTTCAAGAATACCCATTGTTATTCTCCAACCGCAGGTGAGGATTTTGTTTCTGAAGACGCGGTGTCTTTATTCTGACCCTTTGCGACGATCGTGTTGAAGATGCGCTGCATCCCTTCCACCAGACCGCCTGGCAGGAAGATCACGATGATCATGAAGAGAACACCAAGGCTAAGATGCCAACCTTCCCCGACAAAGAGAGAGGTTACGGCAACCACCCCTTCCCGAAGGGTCTCCGGCAGGAAGCCGAAGAAGGCGTTGAGCGTCTGATCGTTGAATGCAGAGAAGATATTCTCGAAATATTTGATCAGGCCTGCCCCCAGGATCGGACCGATGATGGTGCCGGTACCGCCCAGGATGGTCATCAGAACAACCTCACCAGATGCCGTCCACTGCATGCGTTCCGCCCCGGCCAGGGGATCGATGATCGCCATCAAGGAACCGGCCAGGCCGGCATACATTCCTGAGATCACGAAAGCCGCCAGGGTATAAGGACGGGTGTTGACGCCTGTGAAGTTCAAGCGGTTCTGGTTGGTTTTGACCGCCTTCAGCATCATGCCGAATGGAGAAGAGAAGATCCGCATGGCGATAAAGACCGTGATGATCAGGATGATTGCGCAGAAATAGAACCCGGCCATTCCTGTCATCTCAACGCCAAACAGGTTGGACAGAAGAGAGCCGGAATATTCGGCGTCTTTGTCGTCAAAGATGCGCGGATCAGAGTTCAATACGCGCAGTCCGGTCTCACCATTGGTGATCGGCGTCAGCACAGAATACGCCAGGTTGTAGCTCATCTGGGCGAAAGCGAGCGTCAGGATCGAGAAGTAGATCCCTGTGCGGCGCAGGCTGATGAAGCCGATAACCAGTGCGAACAGGCCGGCGACCAGGACCGCCATGATAATGGCGGGGATCGGGTTCATCCCCAGCAGTTTGAAACTCCAGACCGCTGTGTAGGATCCGACACCCAGGAAGGCCGCGTGACCGAAGGACAGATACCCGGTCAGGCCAAACAGAATGTTAAATCCAGTGGCGAAAATCCCGAAGATTGCAAAGCGTTGCATCAAATCTGGATAGTTGGCGCCAAAGGGTGCCAGCCAGATCGGCATGGTCAGCATGGCGACAGCAAACAGACCGATAAGGATATAGTCTTTTCGTGCTGATTTTTCGTTTATCAGATCTAGCATCGTTTTACTCCATCACGCCTTTGCGTCCCATAAGGCCCCGTGGACGAACCAGCAGGATAACAATGGCGACGAGGTAAATAATGATTTGGTCGAGGCCGATAAGGCCAAGTACGGCAAGGGCATCGCGGACCTGCGTCATCGACGCGAAGGATTGTAGAATGCCAAGGACGAACCCGGCCGCGACAGCGCCGGGCAGAGAGCCCATTCCGCCGACAACCACAACCACGAAGGACAGAACGAGGAATTCCATACCGATATGGTAATCGGGGGGCAGGATCGGTGTGTACATGACCCCGGCAACACCTGCCACAACGGCGGCTATCCCAAAGACAATCGTAAATCGGCGATCGATATCGATACCCAGCAGCCCGACCGTCTCACGGTCTGCCATCCCGGCGCGAACCACCATTCCGAAGGTGGTGAATTGCAGGAAGGCGAAAACCGCCCCGATCACAATTGCCGAGAAGCCGAAGTAAACAAGGCGCCAGATCGGATAGACGATCACGCCCGGATCCGAACCAATCATGATGCCCAGATCAACAGCACCCCGGAAGGCTTCCGGTGCGTTTTGTTGGATCGGATTGGCGCCATACATGGCCTTGACGATTTCCTGAATGACAATCGCCAGGCCGAACGTCACCAAAATCTGTTCCGCATGGGGCCGCTTATAGAAGAAACGGACCAACCCGCGCTCCATAAAGATCCCGATCATCAACATGAAGGGCACAGCGATCAGAATTGAAAGCGGGACCGAATAGTCGACCAGCACCAGTCCGAAATCACCGAACCATTCCTGGGCAATCGGTGTCCTGATTTCCAGCGGTGTACCCCAGGCCGTCGTCTCTGTTTCTGACAGGACAACATTTTCCAGTGAGAGGATTTTATTGATTGTGACCGCAACAAATGCGCCCAGCATAAACAGGGCACCATGTGCGAAGTTCACAACCCCAAGCGTTCCGAAAATCAGCGTCAGACCCAGAGCAATCAACGCGTAGGCGGCGCCCTTGTCCAAGCCGTTCAGAATCTGCAGGAGTATTACATCCATTGTAACAGTCCTCCCCTCGAAAGAGTTCACAAGAGCCATCGGCGTTTCAAAAACGCGCGGATACGGCCCACTTGTTCAAAAATACACGCATCTTTTAAGACTTTGACTGAGCAACATCAAACCCGGACTGCGTAGATCCGGAGATTGGACCGCCCCAACCACGGGGCGGTCCGCTCATTCCGTTGTGTAACGGGTCCGGATTAACCGGCGTTACATGCACCCAGTTCACCTGCAACATCCGGGATGGTGTGCTCATAGATGACCTGTTCTGTTGGTACTTCCTGTACGATTTCGAGAAGGTCGAACTGTGAAGACGGGTTTTCTTTACCCTTCACAACCAGAACCTTCTTGAAGCACTGGTGGTCGTCGCCACGATACAGGGTCGGACCGTTACCCATGCCGTCGAATTCGAAGTCTTCGAGAGCTTCTACGATAGCACATGGGTTGAATGTGCCTGCGCGCTGGGCCGCATCCGCATAGAGGATGGCCTGTACGTAGCAGGTATGGGCTGCCTGTGACGGTGGGAAACCGTATTTGGCGCCGAAGGATTTAACGAAAGCTTTGGAGCCTTCATCCTGCAGTGACCAGTGCCAGTTCGTGGAACCGAAGATGCCTTTAACGTTTTCGCCAGCACCCTGAGCCATGAGGCGAGAGTAAAGCGGAACAACAACTTCGAAGTTCTTGCCGTTAACGGCCTTGTCACGCAGACCGAACTGAACAGCCTGGGTCAGGGAGTTAACCATGTCCTTACCATAGTGGTTCAGGACCAGAACGTCCGCACCGGAGTTCAGAACCGGTGTGATGAACTGCGAGAAGTCACCGGCACCAAGCGGTGTACGGACAGCTTCAACAGTTTCCCAACCAAGAGCTTCGGTGTACTTCTTGATCGAGCCTTCCTGTGACCAACCCCAGTTGTAATCGGCGGTCAGGTGATAGGCCTTACGGTCTTTACCGTAGTTTGCTTCAAGCACGGGGCCGAGAGCAGCACCGGACATTTCGGTGTTGAAGAAGTGACGGAACCCGTTACGACGACGATCCTTACCGGTGGTGTCGTTGGAGTGGGTCAGACCCGCCATGAAGATAACACCGGCTTCCTGACAGAGCGACTGCACAGCCACAGCCACACCAGAGGAAGAACCACCGGTGATCATGATGGCGCCGTCTTTTTCGATCATGCGCTTGGCAGATGCACGTGCAGCATCGGACTTGGTCTGCGTGTCACCCGTTGTGAAGGTCACTTTCTTGCCATTGACGCCGTCGCCTTTGAGAGCCAGCGGCTTCATGGTGTTCATCATGCCGCCGTCGCCTTCGCCGTTGATATGCTCAACAGCCAGCTGATAGGCGCGCAGCTCGTCAGCACCCTCATCGGCGTAAGCACCGGTCTGAGGTACGTTAAAGCCAAAGGTAACATTCGCACCGGTTGGTTCGTTTGTGTAAGACGCGTGAGCACCACGAATAAAGAAGCTAGGTGTGGCAAGCGCAGCACCAGCCGCCAACGAGCCTTTCAGCAGCGTACGGCGGGATGGAGTAGTGATGAATTTCGCCATGGTAATCCTCCCTGGATTTATGGTTTCGAGGTTTCTGGCCCGAAATTCCGGTTCAGAACCCTCATTACTTTCAAGTTTTGCCCATGAATGATGCCACTCACGGGCAACGGGTTCACGGTGGATACAGAACGGCGCATTGTATCAACTACCGTCCAAGGTTGGACCATAAACCCGAGGGCTTTGAATCCGCAATGAGAAGCTTTGGAAAGTGCAAAGTTTTGTAAATATATAGCAAAATCGTTGTTTTTCTTGTAAAGTTATTTACAGTCCACGGGTCGCAAAAGTCTCGATTTCGGTGAAAGGGGGCGTTCTCATTGTCCCGTGCACAACCCAGATTGCCAATTGGCAAGCGGATACAATCACTCCGCAAGGAACGGGGCCTGACGCAGCTGGCGCTGGCCCAGACTATCGGGGTGTCGCCGTCTTATCTAAATCTGATCGAACATGACCGACGTTCGATCGGTGGCGCGTTATTGAACAGTATTGCGCGCGAGCTCGATGTTTCCTTGCGCGATTTGAATGGCGCGGATGACGCGCAACTTGCCCATGATATTGTCGATCTTGCCCGGTCGATTGATGTTACCGGGTTGGACCAGGAGAGTGCGTTGCGTTTTGTCGCCCGTGATCCAGCCTGGGCCGCAGCCTTTCAGACCCTTCAACGTCGTTACCGAGATGCGGTTGAAACATCGATCGCGCTTTCGGACCGCCTCAGCCAGGACCCCAAATTGGTTGAACTCAGTCATGCGGTATTGACGCGTATAACCTCTATCAGGTCCTTTGCTGAGATCTTGAGCGAGACGGCGGATCTGGCCGCGGTGGAGAAGGAACATTTCTCCGGGATCATTGCCTCTCAAAGTGATGTTCTGGGGTCGAACGCCAGAGAGATGCTCGCCTTGCTGGAAGGTGGGCCCGATGCGCCGAGCCCCGCTACACCGCAGAGTGAGGTAGATGACTTCATCATATATCGGGGCAATCACTTCCCTGATATCGAAGAGGCGATGGAGGCCCTGAATACGCGTCTTTTGGCTGGTGGGGGCATTTTGGATGCGGCCATTCGGGATGCCCTTCAAGATGACTGGAATGTTGATGTTGTGATTGAGCATCCCGCCAGCATATCTGATCAAACGGTCCCGCTTGATACGGACAGGCTGATCATTGATCCTCGTATGCCGCGCGCAACACAGCGTTTTCAGATGGCCCGCCGCCTTGTTGCCCTTGAGTTGCAGGACGTCATAACAGATTACCTTGCCGATGAACGCCTGACATCAGAACGATCGCGGTCCCTGGTTGCCCATGCATTGGCCAACTACGGTGCGGGCGCTTTGTTATGCCCCTACGATCCGTTTTTGGAAGCGGCTGAGCGAACCCGGTACGATATTGACCAACTGGGACATCTTTTTCAGGGCAGTTTCGAGCAAATCGCCCATCGGCTCGTGACCTTGCGGCGGAAAGATGCGGAAGGTGTTCCTTTTGCGTTTCTGCGCAGTGATCCCGCTGGCAACCTTTCCAAGCCATTCAGCATTGCCGGTTTGCGGATGCCCCGACTGGGTGGAGCCTGTCCGCTCTGGGCGGTGTATGCCGCGTTTTCGGCACCCGGACGCACGGTCACGCAGCTGGCGGTCATGCCGCAAGGGGAAAAGTTCCTGTTCATTTCGAGGCAATTGGTGAAGAGGGCATCTGCCTTTGGCGATCCGTCCACGATGTTCAGCGTTATGCTGGGATGTGACGCCGCCTACGCTGATCGCCTTGTCTATGGTGACGGTTTTGCCTCTGGGCTCGATACGGTCACAACGCCGGTCGGGTATACCTGTACATCCTGTCCGAGGCAGGATTGCGGGCAGCGCGCAATGCCGTTCATCCTGTCATGAGCCTGAAGGTCGGATGCCGGTTCGGCCATATAAGACTCTCGTATGACATGCAGAAACGTGAGATACTCTGGGATCCAGGCCCAACATGGCGTGGGGAAATACATCAAAGAGCGGCGCAAAGCGGCCATGATGGGGAGGAAAGTGGATGACAGGAAGAATCCTGATTGCAGAAGATGAACCGTTCATTGTCGAGTCTTTGACCTTTTTGCTGTCGAGGGCGGGATACGAGGTTTCATCGGTGACAGAAGGGCCAGCCGTAATGCAGGCTTTGCTCTCAATGCGGCCTGACCTGCTGATCTTGGACATTATGATCCCTGAAATGAACGGTTTCGACGTGCTTCGACAGGTCAGAGCCAACCCGGATATGTCCAAGCTGGGCGTGCTTGTCTTGTCGGCAAAAGGCCAGGATACAGATCGCCGGTTGATGAATGATCTGGGTGCCGACGATTTTGTCACCAAACCGTTCTCCAATACGGATCTGGTGGCCCGGGTAGGGGACCTGATCTCAGAACGTCAGATCTCTCAAGGCGCTGCCGAACAGGGTGCAGTGCCGTGAAACCGTCAAAGCGCATTGAGGATACAGCGCTGATTCTACCGGTTTGTGGAACCGTGCTGTTCTTGCCACCGTATATCCAGATCTTCGACCAGGAACTGGAAATTGCGGGCATTCCGTTTTTATACGTTGCGCTATTTTCCATTTGGGTAATCGGTATCCTTTTGACGGCCATCGTATCGCGGCGCCTGTCGAGAGAATCTGGTGCAACCGGGATGGATCCCGAAATACCCGCTCAAAATGAGCTGATCCACACTGCCAAGCAGTTGCGTGAGGCGACGCGGGACTAAATCATGATTTCCAGCAGCATCATCTTTGCGATTGGTGGCGCCTATTTGGGCGTGTTGTTCCTGCTGGCCTATATCGGGGATCGTCAGGCTGAAAAAGGCGCGCTGGGCATTCTTGGTTCACCCGCCGTCTATACGTTGTCACTGGCGGTGTACTGCACATCCTGGACTTTTTACGGTGCTGTTGGATCGGCGGCGCGCAACGGCCTTGAATTCTTGACGATCTATATTGGACCGACCCTTGTCATGATGGGCTGGTGGTTCGTGTTGAGAAAGCTGGTGCGTGTCAGTAAGGCCCAGAAGATTACGTCTATTGCAGATTTCATTTCCGCGCGCTACGGCAAGAGTGCGTCTCTGTCGGCGATCATCACGTTGATCGCGTTGGTGGGAATCACGCCGTATATTGCCCTTCAGCTCAAAGCGGTGGCTGCCAGTTTCGATGCATTCACATCCCCGGACAGCTGGAGTCCGGTTTCGGGTGTTGAGGCGGGTTCAATTATGGCGGATACGGGCCTTTGGGTCGCGTTCTTGATGGCGACGTTCGTGATCCTTTTCGGAACACGCAATCTCGGTGCCGACGAACGCCATCCCGGCGTTGTTGTTGCGATCGCAGTGGAATCGATTGTCAAACTATTGAGCCTGGGTGCCATTGCAGCTTTTGTCGTCTACGGCCTGCATGACGGTTTGCAGGACATGTTTGCGCGGTCATCCTGGAATGAAGGGGTGCAACGTCTTTACACCTTTAATGAGGGTTTTGAATATCGCTGGATTGCGCTGACCTTCCTTTCGGCGGCGGCCATGATTTGTTTGCCGAGACAGTTTCAGGTTGCCGTTGTTGAAAACTCTGATGAGCGACACCTGGCGACGGCATCCTGGTTGTTTCCGCTGTATCTGTTGCTGGTCAGCCTCTTCGTCCTGCCGATTGCGATCAGTGGACTGACCCAGTTGCCGGAGACCGCGAATCCGGACCTGTTTGTTTTGAGTTTGCCGCTTGCTGCCGGGCAAAATGGTCTGGCTATTCTCGCCTTTATCGGTGGGTTATCGGCGGCGACCTCGATGGTGATTGTCGCCTCGATTGCCCTGTCGATCATGATTTCCAACCATCTGGTCACCCCCATTCTCCTGCGACTTCCGTATTTCAGTGGACCGAATGCAGGGGATATGCGCTGGACGCTGTTGCTGGTACGCCGGCTCTCAATCATCGCGATCCTGACGCTGGGCTTCATTTATTACCGGGTGACCAGTGCGGCCAATCCGCTGGCGTCGATCGGATTGATTTCATTCGTTGGTGTGGCACAATTCCTGCCTGCCTTGATTGGCGGTATTTACTGGTCTGGCGGCACACGGGTCGGGGCAACGGTTGGGTTGCTCGTCGGGTTTGCCATGTGGTTGTACACTTTGCTTCTGCCGAGTCTTGCGGGCGCTGGCTGGGCATTTGGCGATATTGTTGCAAACGGGCCGTTTGGTATTGAAATGCTGCGTCCGGCCATGTTGTTCGGCATAACGGGTTGGGATCCGCTCGTTCATGGTCTCTTTTGGAGTCTGTCTTTCAACCTGGCGCTTTATGTTCTTGTCTCTGTCATCAGCCGGCAATCCCCGCTTGAGCAATTGCAAAGCGTTTTATTTACCGACCCGGACAATGAACGCCGTGGTGATGTTGAAGGTGTCCTACAACGCTCTGCCGCGACGGATGACTTGTTCCAACTGACCAAACGGATTCTGGGTCCGGACAAAGCCGAAGTGATTTTTCGTGACTATGCAAAGGCTAAGGGCGACACCAATATTCCGGCAAGTAATGACGCCCGCCTGATTGCCCATGTTGAGCGCCAATTGGCGAGCAATGTGGGTGCTGCTTCTGCGAGATCTCTCGTTTCAAGAATCGTGGAAGGGGAAACCATTTCCCTTGAATCGGTCATTACATTGATTGACGAAAAGGAAGAAGTCGTTCGGTACAGCCAGGAACTGGAGCGCCAGCGGGTTGAACTGGAAGACACAGCGGCAAAGTTGAAATCCGCGAATGAGCAGTTGACCCGAATGGACCGGATGAAAGATGATTTCCTTAGTCAGGTCAGCCACGAGCTGCGTACCCCCATGACTTCCATCCGATCTTTTTCGGATATTCTCTCTGACGGTGGTCCAACCGATCCTGCCCAGCACAATCGATATATGCGGATCATACAGGCAGAATCTGTCCGGCTTACAAGGTTGTTGGATGACATTCTGGAACTTGGTCGGTTTGAGGCAGGTGCAGCAACGCTCTCAATTCAGAGCATGGATGCCGTCGCCTCTGCCCGGCATGCCATGGATACCATGCATGGTCTGGCCGAGGCAGAAGGTGTTGAGGTGATTGACCGTTTGGGTTCAGGCGCACCGATGGTTGATGTCGACGAAGATCGCATGACACAGGTATTCGTCAATCTTCTTTCCAACGCTATCAAGTTCAACACGTCCGAGAGCCCGAAAGTCTGGGTCGAAATCGGGCCGGCAAACGATACCGGTTATCTGGAAATACATATCAGAGACAATGGACCGGGAATCCCGGCAGATCAGCGGGAAGCTGTCTTCTCGAAATTCTCAAGAGGGTGGAGTGAAAGCACGCAACAGAAGAGCGGCTCGGGCCTCGGCCTTCCCATATGCCGTCAGATCATGGACAGTATGGGTGGTGATCTGACGCTTATGCCGGACAGCAGCGGTGGCTGCACTTTTGTCATTCGCCTCGTGCGCTCTGCGTCTATGGCCAGTCAGGCAACAGCCGAATAGGAGAAACCAACGAGGTCAGTTCTTTTCCTGCTGCTCAAAGAACGACGCATTGGACGGCAGTTCGGGGAGGGCGACCTCAAAATCCATTGACCGAATTTTACCGCTTCTTTTGCCCGACACCAACTGTCCCTCAAATCGATTGGGCATTGGATTGGGTGACAGGGCGATCGCGTCGTCGGCGCTGTAAACCGCGATCAGAAGCGTGCGCGGTGTTTGGGTCAGATTGGCGGCAGAGCCATGCAAAAGGCGTGTATGCATGAAGCAAACCGATCCTGCAGGACCAGTACAGGGGACAGCCTTTTTCTGACTGGTTATGGCTTCTTCCTCATCAATCGACCCTGTAAATCGACCGCCATGCCACAACCCGTGTATTGGGCCTTTGTGTGATCCAGGAACAACTTCGAGGGCCCCGTTATCCGCCGTTACCGTGTCTATCATCATCAATGCCGTAACAACGTCATCATTGCTGTGCGGTGTAAACGGAAAATCCTGATGCCATTTAACCACGGTGTCACTGCCGGGTTGTTTCGAATTGATCTTGCTGTGGTGGAATTTCACATCCGGACCGATCAAATCCGTTACTATCTCGGTCACCGGGCTGCGCAAGGCAGCGTCGTGACACGCATCGGAAACTTCTACAGGGGCGTTTACGCGGCGCAGGCAGGGCGTTTCCGGGCTGTGTCCCGCCGCAAGATCAAAGCGCGGTTTGTCGTTGATTGTCTTTCCAAATGGGGCGGTGTGGGACCGACTTTCTTCAACCCATGCGGCGAAGTCCGTTTGCAAGGCATCCAGAAGATTCGGTGGAATGGCGTCTTCAACAACTAAAAATCCATCCTTTTGGTATTGTTGAATCTGATGGTGTGTCAACATCGCTTGATCCCGGCCGTTGGTAGAGCGTCAGACAGCAGGTTTCAGTTTTTTAGCGTGCCTGCGGCTTGACTCTAATACGTTGCGCAACTCCTGCATAGCAACAGTTGCAGGGCGCCCGGCCTTCAACGTGTCTTCGAGAGAGGCTGATGCTTCGGAGAGGTTTACGAAGCCAAAATTTGCCGAAAGACCTTTCAATTCATGGCAAATCTCGGCCTTTAATTTTGGGGAAAGGGTCGTGCCTTCAAGATCACCCATGGCGGATTCAAAGCGGCTCATCACGTTTCTGATAATCTCTTCAATATCGGTCGATTTCATCAGTGCGGCGACCTCGGTGAGCCGTTCTGAATTTATCAGAATGGTTCCGGCTGCCGCAGACGGAGCCCCGTCTTCTGCGGCAATCAGTTTCTCATCACCCAAACAGATGGTGAATAGCAATTTATTCAAACGGTCAAAATCGACGGGTTTGGTCACAACCGTGTTCATCCCGGCATCCAGATACTGCTGCTTCTGCTCTGCAAAGGCGTTCGCTGTAACGGCGATTATTGGCAAGGCATCGACATCTGCAATCGTCTCACGGATGATGCGGCTGGCGTCATCGCCGTTCATCTCCGGCATTTGAATATCCATCAAGACAGCGGCATACGCGTCTGGGGACTGGCTCAGAAGTTCGATGGCCTGTTTACCTGACTCTGCAAGGTCGACCACGTGCCCAAAGTTCCTTAACCCCTGCTGCAACAATTCCCGGTTAATTTCATTGTCATCGACCGCCAGCAGTTTCAGACCTGTCTTTGAACGGGGCTCTGCTGCAATTTCTTCGGGATCCATTGAGACGGATGGGACGAGGGCGCCGGGCACTTCTTCCATTTCAATTGAAAAGAAAAAACGCGACCCCAGTCCTTCGACAGAATCCAGTTCCAGCGTCGTGTTTAATTCGTTCAGAAGGTCGGTCGTGATCGAAAGGCCAAGACCGCTGCCTTCCGGGCCTTCAATGCCGTTTAACCGGACAAATGGTTCAAAAATCCGGTTCTGATCTTCTTTGGGAATTCCGGGACCAGTATCGGAAACGGAAAATGTGATGATTCCCGCATTGTCTTGATCGGCATGGGCTTCGATCTTGACCGTCCCCCCGGGTGAAAATTTCACCGCATTGCCGACCACGTTGAACAGGACCTGGCGCAGTCTCTCTGGATCGCCTTTGAAGAAGCTGGTCTCTGGTAAGGTAATATCCGTTTCCAAACTGACATCATGGTTGTCTGCAATCGGTGAAAAGATCGATTTCATTCCATCGAGCATTTGATGAACCGAAAAATCGGTGCTGACTTTGGTGTGGTCCGCGCTTTTCTTTGCATAGCTGATAATTTGATCCACCAGATCCACGAGAAAATGGCTCGATTTTTCGGCAACGATGAGGTTGCGCTTTCCATTGTCCGAAAGCCGTTCATGCCCGAGCAGCTGTATCGTTCCGATGATCGCGTTGAGCGGCGTTCGAAGGTCGTGGCTGACGGCAGACATAAAGCGGTCTTTTGCGGCCATGCTTTCCTTCGCCTTTTCATTGGCGGCTGCCAGGGCTGTCCTCTGTTCGGCGATCATCATCATTTCGCCATAGATCAGTCCCATCACCAGAATGCCAAAGACATTGCCAATCAACATGAACAGCCAGAAATTCTGGATGATTGTCACGGCTGTTTCAAAAGGCATGGCAATAAAGAAGCAGGGCGTGACGAGAACAGATGCAACAATGCTGAGGAGTATCAGTTTGTCGATCTTCGGAATGGTCGTCCCCTGTTTACGAAAGTACATCCGGGCAAGCAAACCAACCCCGGCATAGACGTAGAAGCTGACCACCCCACCCCAAACGGCAGGGCCACCGACCTCATAACGGGCGACAGCGCCCATTGTGGCTGTAATCAGGGCGGCAACCGGGCCGCCAAAGACGCCTGCCAGGACAACCGGGCCACCCCGGCTGTCAAAGGTTGCGCCAAGGGGTGTTGCGATGGGAATTTTCACAACGATGAGGCAAATCACCCCGAAAACCAGGCCCAGAACAACATGCCATTGCATCTGATCGGTTGAAATCTTGAAGCGAGAACTGAGGATCAGCATCGTTACCGCCGCGGCGGCAAGTACACCGATATTGCTGATGATACCAAGTAGCATGTGAACAGCCTGTTTTCGGCAGGACAGGAAGGCCCCGTACTGCGCCCGGAAACAGGACAGTACTGCCCCGAAATTAACAGAATATCAATTTATGCGAATAATTTTACTAAAAACTGTCCGATCTATTCAGCCGCTCTTGTCGTTGGACTGACAAGCCCGTTCACCATGTCTTTTTCTGAGGCTTTTCCATCGCGCTTTCCGGGTGCGCCGTAACCGGCACCACCGGGCATCTCAAGGACGACTGTTTCACCGGCAGGGACGATTTGTTTGCCGTTTCCGCGCAGTTTTTGTCCGGATCCAAGATAGAACCGTCCGGCGGCTCCGGCGCTTCCCCCGGCACGGCCCTGCGCCGGGTTTTCGATCCGGTCAAACAGGGCGAATAAGGCAAAGGCAGCCCCCTCTGAATGTTCCAGCTCCAGAATTTGACCGAGCCCGCCGCGATAGGTTCCTTCACCCCCTGAATCGGGCCTCAGTTCTTTGCGATGGAAGATAATGGGTGCCACCGTCTCTGTGATCTCGACAGGTGTGCAACGGACGCCGGACGGGAAAGCTGTTGCCGAAAGGCCATCTCCGCCCGGTCGCGCCCCGGTACCACCAGAATGGAAGATTGTGACGGAAAATGGCGTTGCATCGCCGTAATCTGCCTCGCCGACCAGTCCGTGGCCGCCGGTCAGCATGGGATTCCAAAGGCTGGAACTGCCCTCCGCCGGGGCGCAGCCGGGGTTTGCCTGTTCCAGACACCCCAGAACAACATCGGGCAGCATCTGGCCGACAACATGACGGATAGCAACCGCCGCCGGGCGGGGCGCGTTCAGAATGGATCCTTCCGGTGCGGTGATCCGGATTGGGGCGAGCGATCCTGCATTGTTTGGAATTCCGGATCCGACGATGCAGCGAATTCCGAAAGAGGCATAAGCCTGACAATAGGTGAGCGGTACATTGATCCCGAATTTTGACATCGGCGAAGTGCCGCTGAAATCAACATCAATCCCGTCTGAACCGATGGTCATTGTTGCTTTAAGCGTGACGGGTGCGTCATACCCGTCTACCTGCATTTCGTTTTTATAAATGCCGGCCGGAACCTTGGCTACGGCCGCAAGCATGGCGGCCTGGGACGTCGTGATGATATGTTCGGCGATCTCTGTTAGATCATGGAGATCAAAATCATCCATCATCTGATTGAGCCGCTTTACCCCGATATCGTTGCAAATGGCGAGGGAATAAAGATCCCCGATAACTTGTGTCGGTTCACGGACATTGGCGCGCACAATATCCAGGACCGCATTGACCGCATCACCCTGATCAAAGAGTTTCGTAATCGGGATACAAATCCCTTCTTCGAAGACCTGTCCTGCATCAGGGCCAAACCCACGGCCGCCAATATCGACGACATGAACGGTTGATGCGAAAAGGCCGATCGCGCGCCCCGCCCGAAAGGCTGGGGTGACAACCGTGAAATCAAACAGGTGACCCGTTCCCATCCAGGGGTCGTTGGTTACATAGACATCGCCTTCTTGCATCTGGTCCAGCGGTATATGGTCCAGAAAATAACCAACGCTGGCGGCCATGGCATTCACATGGCCGGGCGTCCCGGTGACGGCCTGGGCCAGCATTCGACCCTGTGGATCAAATATACCGGCCGACAGGTCGCCTGCCTCGCGAACCGTTGTTGAGAAAGCGGTCCGGATCAGGACCTGGGCCTGTTCCTCCACCACGGACAGCATGCGGTCCCAGATCACCTGACGTTGGATGTCTTCGATCAGAACCTCTGTCTGCTTTTCCTGGTCCCTTTGCTGTTCAAGGATCAGATCACCGTTTGCCGAGATACTGAGGTGGAAGCCGCTCGGGATGATTGTGGTCGTTTGATCCTCCGACAGGATGGCCGGGCCGGCGATTTTCTGTCCGGGCACCAGATTGTCGCGCTGATAGACCGGGGTCGATACAGAACCTTCGCCGCGGCCTGGCTGAACCAGTTGTCTTGTGCCTTCGCTTGTGGGGTCAGAACTACCATCTTGTTGTGGTATTGACGCCGCGCCGATTTCACCGCCTTTTTCGGTGGCCTTCGCGGTCAGGGTCAGGGACCAGGTCAGAAACTCGATGTCCAGACCGGGCACACTTCGCCCGTATTGAGATCGATAGGCGTCTTCAAACGCTTTCAGCAAAGCCTCGCCGTCTGTGTCGTTCAGATCGCGATCCGGCAAGGTGACCTTTATCTCATGGCCTTGCCCGACATATCGCATGAAGGCTGATCGTTCCCCCGATAGTGGTGCATCTGGCGCGCCCAGGCGGACCACGGCCTCCGCCTCCCTCGTCATGTCCGAAAACAGCTTGTTCACGATTTCTGGTTCAAAGCCGGAAATGCGCATAAAGCGGCTGCGCACGACCTCATAGGCGATAGGCGCCAGAAGGAACCCATAGGCAGACCCGACACCGGCGTGACCCGGTATAACGATCTTGGAAATATTCAGTTTTTCGGCAACCCGTGCGGCGTGCAAGGGGGCGCCGCCGCCAAACGCGATCATAGTCCGATCGGCAATTTCCAGCCCACGTTCAACAGCGTGAACACGCGCTGCGGAGGCCATGTTTTCGTCAACAATTTCGATCAGACCGAGGGCCGCATTGCCCGCTGTCAGATTCAGTTGCCTGGCGATTGCGCGATCCATCGCGTCGACAGCGGCCTGCTGATCCAGGGTCATCTTGCCACCAGCGAAATCATCGGGGTCAAGTCGTCCAATCAACAGGTTTGCATCGGTGACGGTCGGGTTCTGGCCACCCTTTCCGTAACAGGCCGGGCCCGGGTCGGCAGCGGCGCTTTCCGGGCCAACCTGAATGCGGTTCAGCGCGTCAACTGAGGCAATTGATCCGCCACCAGCGCCGATTTCCACCATCTCGACCACCGGGATTTTGACGGGCATCCCGCTGCCCTTCATGAAGCGGTGGCTTCGATCGATCTCGAAGCTGCGACTGAGCAGCGGTTCCCCTTTGTCGATCATGCAGATCTTTGCTGTTGTGCCCCCCATATCAAAGGAAACGACGCTGTCCTCCCCCATGCTTTTCGCAATTTCGGCGGCCAGAATGGCACCACCTGCCGGACCGGATTCGACAAGGCGGATGGGGAAACGAGAGGCTGTATCCACGGTCACCAAACTGCCGCCTGAGGTCATCATCAGGAATGGGCAATCAAATCCCGCCGTTTTCAGTCGGGTCGTTACCTCTCCCAGGTAGTCGGCCATCAGGGGACGGATATAGGCATTGGCAACGGTCGTGGATTGCCGGTCATATTCCCGGACTTCAGGACAGACCGCCGAGGAGAGCGAGAGGGCGACCTCCGGATAGGCCTGTGCGATACGCTCGGCAATGCGTTCCTCATGTTCAGGGTTGGCATAGGCATGCAGCAGGCCGATTGCGATGGAGGTGACACCCTGTTTCTCGATCTCCGGCAACCAGTGCTCAACGCTCTCGATTGACAGGGGTTTTCTGACGTTTCCCTTCCAGTCCATGCGTTCGGAAACGGACCATCTCAAATATCGGGGCACCAGAACGGCGGAGCGTTCTGCATAAAGATCATATTGGTCGAACCGGTTTTCATAGGCGATTTCGAGCGAATCCCGATGGCCTTCGGTAACAAAAAGCGCGGTCTTCGCCCCTTTACGCTCAATCAACGCGTTGGTTGCCAGAGTGGTGCCATGAATGATCAACCCGATCTCAGAGGGTTGGATATTGTGCTGCGCCAATAATCCCTGAGCGCCCGTCATGAAACCTTCGGCCGGATTATCAGGTGTTGTCAGAACCTTGTGGGTTTTCAGCCCGCCCGGTGTGTCGAGCACCAGGTCGGTGAAAGTGCCCCCAATATCCACTGCAAGTCGCAACATGTCCGATCCTTTGATCCTTGAATTTCCGTGCGCCAAACCGTCGCCGGGGCAAATGGTATCGGGACGCGTCTGGCAGGTCGAGGGCCAAGTTATGGATGCCGGGCCCGGTTGCAATTATCCCGGTTCGCGCCCACTCTACCGGAATTGGGCTGTTCATTTTTGTGGTGAGTATGATTGGTATGATGTCGATGCAGCGCGGATTTCGGGCCTCTCTTGCATTTTTGTTGCTTATGACCGCAGGCGTCGGACAGCAAGCGTTCGGGCAGTCTGACAAATCTACTGTTGTCCCGCATCAGGCCGCCTATACGCTGACCCTCACAAACATTCAGATGGGTGGGGCAACCCAGAGTGAGCCCGGCGATTTTGTAGTGCGGTTGCAGCGGCGCTGTACGGATTGGGTACTTCTGACCCAATTGACCCTGGTGCTCGATATGCCTGACGGTCAAAGGCTGGAGGTCACATCCATCAGTTCCTCCGAAGAAAGTCTCGACGGATCCACCCTCAAATTTGAGAGTTCATTGACCTTCAATGGCAATCTGGCGCAGGCCAGTAAAGGAACCGCGTTTCGACAGGGCGACGGTGAAGGCCGGGTTCAGATGGAATTGCCGGAACCGCTGGAAGGCAGCCTGCCCAAAGGGGCGCTTTTTCCGGTTTCGGCCTTTGACTATTCAATCGAGCAGGTGCGGAATGGCCAGAAATTTATCGAGTACATTCTGTTTGATGGATCTTCCGAAAAACCCTTGAAGGGAACGGATGTTGTTCTGGGGCCAGCTGCCCCGTTTGAAGACCCGGTGAAGGGCGATGTTGGCCTGCTTGAAGGGCAGTCATGGCGCATCGTGACCTCGTTCTTCGATATGGATGTGACAGATGCGCCACCCAGCTCCACCAATATCTCGGATGTTCTTGGTAATGGTATTTCGACACGGCTCGCCCTTGATGTCGGACTTGCCGAGGCCGAAGGGTTGCTCACCTCGATCACTGAACTCGAAGAACCTGAATGCTGAGCCCTGCCCACTTCTAAACCTGATTTGAAGAAAGACCTGTCATGGAATGTTTTGCCGCCAAGGCCACCCGCAATACCATAACGCTGATCCCGGTCACCTCGTCTGGGTTGGAGACCTGGCTTAAAAGACGCAGCGTTTCGGATAGGGGATGGGTGACAACCCATGACTTTACCGGCAAGGCCGGGACGGTGCTGATGCTGCCGGGTAAGGACGGCATGCCAAGTGAGGCCCTGATTGGCGTCGGTGACGATGCCTCGATGAAGACACCATGGGTCTGGGGCGGTTTTTCGACAAAGCTTCCGGTTGGTCGGTATCAGATTGGCGGCACGTTGAAGGCGGGTGTCGCAGAGGCCGCTGCATTGGGATGGGCGCTCGGTGCCTATCATTTCTCACGCTACGCCAAGAAATCGGGCGGCATTCGGGGGCTGGTCATGCCCAAAGGGGTCAATAAGCCGCAAATCATCAATCAGGCCAAGGCGATTTATCTGACCCGCGATCTGATCAACACGCCGGCATCTGACATGGGCCCTGCGGAACTGGCATCAGCGGCGCGCGCACTCGCCAAAGAGTTCAAAGCAAAATTCAAGACGATCACGGGCGCTGCCCTATTGAAGCAGAATTATCCGATGATCCACACGGTCGGACGGGCTTCGGTCAGGGAACCGCGTTTGATTGATATGGCCTGGGGCAAGCCTGGTGCGCCCAAGGTGACGCTTGTCGGCAAAGGTGTCTGTTTCGACAGCGGTGGCCTGGACATCAAACCGGCCTCCGCCATGTTGACGATGAAGAAGGATATGGGTGGTTCGGCCCAGGTGCTTGGATTGGCGCAGCTGATCATGGGGGCCAATCTGCCGGTTCGTCTGCGTGTGTTGATACCCGCTGTCGAGAATTCGATCGACGGGAATGCATTTCGCCCGCTCGATGTTTTATCCACCCGCAACGGCATGACCGTTGAGGTCGGCAATACGGATGCGGAAGGGCGTCTGGTTTTGGGGGATGCGATAACCGAGGCTGTTTCGGAGAAACCGGAGCTGCTGATCGATTTCGCCACTTTGACCGGTGCGGCGCGCGTTGCTGTCGGGACCGAAATCGCCGCCTATTTCACGGATGACGAGGCCTTGTCAAAAGATATCGAAAAGGCCTCTTCCGCGACACAGGATCCGTGCTGGCGTCTGCCGCTGCATGCCGGATATCGCCGGATGCTGGAAAGCAAAGTCGCCGATATCAGCTCAACCGGATCAGGTCCTTTTGGCGGTGCGACCACGGCGGCTTTGTTCCTGAAGGAATTTGTGGGCACTGAGACCAGCTGGGTGCATTTCGATATTATGGCCTGGAATCAGTCGACCAGGCCTGGTCGTCCAGAAGGCGGTGAGGCGATGGGCGTCATGACGATGTTTGAAGTGATCAAGAAACGGTTTTCCTGATCTTCTGATACAACTTCGGTTTAAGCCGGCGACAGGAACAGCACGTCGCGTATGCTGAGCAGGACCTGTCCGACCACCATCTCACCGATTACAAGCAACAGCGTCAGTCCAAAGGACAGGCCGAGCGTCACGCGCACAATGAAGGCGTGATAGGCGATCAACCAGATCGTGCCGCCCAACAGAACAATGGCCAGGGATGTCTGGTCAAAATTCAGCAGGGTGCAACCGCCCACCAGGACAAGCATCAACCCGACCTGCGGGATTGAAGCCCAGTTATAGACCGTGATGTAGCGAATATAGCGGTCCCGAAACTTAAACATATCAGCCAGCCAGGCGACGATCAGGGGCCAGAGGCACCAGCCAATCGTGTAGGAGATAATGTCGATGGGAATGGTGCGGACGGGGTTTGAGACACTGCGCGCCTCATTGGGCGAGAGCATCACCAGCAGGAAGTAACCCGGCAAAATAATAATTGCGGCCCAGAAACTTTTCCAGAAATCCGCGGGTGTTGTCCCGAACAACGCGGCCCCGGACGGGTTCCGCCGGAACATCATCCAGGCCCCTTTCGTCGCGGTAAGAACCTCTGCGATATTGGGGCGGATCACGGCTTTCTAGACCTGGGCAGCGCGCGCGAAGAAGCGGGTCAGCACACTGAAATAGATTTTTTCCAGGTCCCGGATGTCCTGGATATCGACCCGTTCATCGACCTGATGCATGGTTTTACCCACCAGGCCGAAATCGATGACAGGGCAGTAATCCTTGATGAACCGGGAGTCTGATGTGCCGCCGGTCGTGCTGAGTTCCGGGCGACGACCGAGCACCTCTTCGCAGGCATCGGCCAGCGTCTCGGATAATGGACCCGGAGGGGTCAGGAAGGATTCACCAGAGACCGCCACGCTGAGATCATACTTGTCCGAACCGCCGGCGGCGGGGTCGAGGACGGCCCTCACCTTTTCGATCAACCCGGCCGATGTGTGCAGATCATTAAAACGGATGTTGAAGACGGCCTTGGCCTCTGCCGGGATAACATTGGTTGCGGTGTTGCCGATATCGATCGTTGAAACAGCGAGTGTTGAGGCCTGAAAATGGTCAGATCCCTGATCCAGCTCCATGGCGGTCAAGGCAGAGAGCATGTTCACAAGCCGATGGGCCGCGTTATCCGCAAGATGTGGATAGCCCGTATGGCCCTGAACACCTTTGGCGGAGATGGTGCCATTCAGGCTGCCACGACGGCCAATTTTGATCATTTCACCCAGTTGCGCGGGGTTTGTGGGTTCGCCTGTGATGCATGCGGCAAAACTCTCGCCCTGTTCGGCCAGCGCCTCCAGCATGCGTTTTGTGCCGTTGATTGCAGGGCCCTCTTCGTCACCCGTGATCAACAGGCTGATGGAGCCTTCCGGATGGCCAGCTTCCGCCAGCAAGTGTTCAACCGCTGCAACAAAGGCCGCTATCGAGCCTTTCATGTCTGATGCGCCCCGACCAAGCAGAACACCATCTTCGATCACACCGGCGAAAGGATCCTTGGACCACGCGTCTTTGTCGCCCACTGGCACAACATCCGTGTGTCCCGCGAAAACAAAGTTCGGGTTTGCCGTGCCAAGACGGGCATAAAGGTTGTCGACCCGCTCTGTCCCCTCGGCCTGAAACGGCAGGCGCTGACAGACAAAGCCGAGCTCTTCCAGGCGGGCTTGTAGCAAGTCAAGCGCGCCGCCCTCCGCCGGAGTGACAGAGGGGCAACGAATGAGGTCAGCCGCCAGTGCGACCGGGTCGAGCCTTTGCATCTCAGTCTATGTCCTTAATCGCGCAGTAGGTCGTTGATTGAGGTTTTTGAACGGGTGCGCTCATCCACCTGTTTGATAATTACAGCGCAATAGAGACTCGGGCCGGGTGTCCCGTCCGGAAGGGGTTTTCCGGGCAGGGATCCAGGTACCACGACGGAATAGGCGGGGACGCGGCCCATATGGACCTCACCCGTGTTCCGATCGATGATTTTCGTGCTGGCACCAATGAAAACACCCATGGAAAGAACGGACCCTGTTTCCACAACGACGCCTTCGACAACCTCGGAACGCGCGCCAATAAAGCAGTCATCCTCGATGATAACGGGACCGGCCTGCAGGGGTTCAAGAACGCCCCCGATGCCCGCGCCGCCCGACAGGTGCACATTCTTGCCAATCTGTGCGCAGGACCCGACGGTTGCCCAGGTATCAACCATTGTGCCGCTATCGACATAGGCACCCAAATTCACAAAGCTCGGCATCAGGACAACACCCGGCGCGATATAGGCGGATTTGCGGACAATACAGTTCGGAACTGCACGGAAACCCGCGTCCCGGAACGTGTTGTCGCCCCAACCTTCAAATTTGCTGGGTACCTTGTCCCACCAATGGGTGTCGCTGCCAGGGCCCCCACCAATACGTTCCATATCGTTCAGACGGAAAGACAGCAGGACAGCCTTTTTCAGCCACTGGTTCACTTCCCAGCCATCGCTGGTTTTCTCTGCGACGCGGGCTTTGCCGGAGTCCAGCATGTCCAGGGCTTCGTTAACCGCTTCGCGAACCGGGCCTGTTGTGCCGGGGCTGATGGCATCGCGGCCCAGGAAGGCATCTTCGATTGTCTTTTGAAGGTCGGCAGTGCTCATGATCTTATTCCTTTTGTCTCGGCAATAAATCCGGCCAGCCAGGTGGGCAGGTCGGGTGTTATGTGGTGAATATGGTCGTCATCGGCCTGTTCGCCGGCGGCCCATTCGTGATCTTCTTTGATCCAGACGGTCTGCATGCCAAGTTTGGCGGGATGCTCCAGATTGCGGGCAATATCCTCAAAAAACACGGCGCGGCCGGGATCTATTCCCTCTTTTTCCAGAAAAGCGTCATAGGGTTCTGGATTGGGCTTTGGGATATAGTCCGATGCGATGATGTCAAACACCGACTCGAAGGCATGCTGCAGGTCCAGCCGTTCCAGCACCGCATTTGCGTGCGGCACGGTCCCGTTTGTGAAGACCAGCCGGCGCCCTGGCAGCGCATTGATGGCATCGATCAGGGTCTGGTTTCGCTGTATCGGGCTGTAGTCGATGTCATGGACGAAATCGAGAAAGCTCTCGGGTGCAATGCCGTGGTTCTGCATCAGGCCATTCAGGGTCGTGCCGTATTCCCGGTAGTATTCCTTCTGCAGACGTCTTGCGTCGGCGAACGGAATATTCAACAGTTCGCTGATATAGTTGCCCATCTTCTGGTCAACCTGATGGAACAGGTTGCAATGGGCGGGATAGAGCGTGTTGTCGAGATCAAAGATCCAGACATCGGCATCGTGCAATTCGGGTCGGAAAGTCGTGGTTTTTAGCATGGCAGCAAAGTGGCTTTGTTGAAGCGGTTCGGCAAGGTGTGTGAGGTCAGAAAAAAGGCATTTTTGCTATGAATTCTGCCGGAAAGGGTTTGTTTAACAATTCTGCGATAGGATTCCTATACCCTCGGTGTCGTAAAGGGATGATTCCTTGGTAAAACCCGTTTCTGCATTGGCATCCGGATATGATGCCCTGCCAAATCCAGTCTTTCTGATCACAGGCAATGACGGTACGACGATACCGATCAACGAGGCTGCGCGGACGCTTACTTCGGAACAGGGTTTTGTTGAAACAATCGGACACCATCTGGGCCAACATAGTGCAAATGAAGCGGCCAGTTTTACGTTCAGCCTGTCGCCCGGTGATCAAGCGGCGGCACGTCATTTTACGGCTTATCTCCTCCCGGCCAATGAAGAAGGTCGCGTGCTGTTAATCCTGGAAAATTTGATAGAGGGCAATCTTCAAACAGCGCTCGCCAAGTCGCGGCTGCTCTACAAGGATTTGACCGAACTCGCCAGTGACTTCGCCTGGGAAACCGATGGCGATGGCCGCTTCAGTTTCATTTCGCCGAAAGGGGCCATGGGCTTCAGACCGGAAGAAATGCTGGGTCGTCAGCCACAGGAATTTCTGGCCAATCCCGGCCGTGCTATGACCCGCTTGCCGTTCCATCCCAAACATCCGACACGGCATGTCGAAGTCTGGATGTTGGACAAGAATGAAGGGGAACGCTGCCTGCAGATTTCGGGCCTGCCGATGATGGATGATGCGGGCCGGATTACGGGTGCCCGCGGGGTCGCCCTGGATGTGACGGCGGAACGAAAACAGCAGAGTGAAATCGCGGTTGCGAAAAACCGTGAAGAACTGATCACCTATATCGTGACGGTCGCTCGCGATGAAGATAGTCCAGAAGCAACGCTCACAACGCTGGCGCGCACATTGACCCGGGCACTGGGTGCAGAGGGTGCGATCATACTGACCGAAGCAGGGCTGACGGCGGGTGCCGAAAATGTTCCGGGTGTTGAGCATTGGCAGGTAACAGCATCCCATGGCGATGTCCCGGCCGGCATTCTGGACAGTCCGGAACTGGAATACGCGCCCTTCAAGGCAGGGTCGGTCCACCATTTTGATCTGGGCGACGTTCCGGTTCTCGGCATTCAGACCCGTTACAGAGGGGTGGATAACGGGGCGGTCTTTATCTCTGGCCGCCCCGGGGGGACGCGCTGGCATGACGATGCACCGGCGCTCATGTCATCAGCATCCGCGCCGTTGGGGTTGGTAATCCGGCAAATGCGCGATCAGCAGTCTTTGCAGGAACTGGCCAGAACCGATGAGCTGACCCAATTGCTGAACCGGCGTGCCTTTATGGAAACCCTGGATAGTGCCCTCGACAGGGCCAATCGGTCAGGTCAGCCGGGTGCATTGCTGTATCTCGATCTCGATAATTTCAAACCGATCAACGATGTCCTGGGTCATGAGGCGGGCGACATGATTTTGCGGGATGTCGCAAATATCCTGCGATCGCAAAGTCGGGGCTATGACCTGGTAGCGCGTCTGGGCGGTGACGAATTTGCCTGTTGGCTGGATCAGACGGGTGTTGATACGGCGCGGGACCGGGCGGATCAGATTATTGCAGACCTCTTGCCGCTGCGGACGCGAAGTGCCTCGCCGGATCGCCCCTTCGGGGTTTCCATCGGTATTGCGACCCTGGGTGAGAAATCAGAGGCTGGCCTGTCTGATTTGATTAATGCCGCGGATAAGGCAATGTACCGCGCCAAGACCCTGGGCAAGAACGCAGTGGCGGTTTCGGGGCTGGATGATGGTGAGGAAACGGGCTTAGAGAATGAGTGATAATACAAACCCTGATTATCGCAGCGCTTTGCCGGAAACATTGGGTTATGAAGAGGCCCGGTTACTGGCGCGGGATGAAGACCCTGCGGTGCGCCGGGCGCTCGCCAGGCATAAAGATACCCAGCCGGAGATCCTCTATTATCTGGCCGAGGATAGCGATCCGGATGTGCGCCTGGGTATTGCGGGCAATGAACGGGCCCCACGTCAGGCTGACAAGTTGCTCTCATCTGATACGCGGGAAGACGTCCGGGCGGAGCTGGCGAACAAGGTTGGTCGCTTGACGCCACAATTAACGTCTGAGGATCAGGGCAAGCTTGCCAATCTCACTCTGGATATTCTGGAGAATCTGGCAAAGGACCAGGCTGTACTGGTTCGCCAGTTTCTGTCTGAGGCTCTGAAAGACGTTACGAACGCCCCGCATTCGGTGATTTTTGATCTGGCGATGGATCAGGAACACGTGGTATCGGGCCCTGTCCTGCAATTCTCGCCCGTTCTGACCGATGACGATCTGATCAGCATTATTCAGTCCAGACCGGTTCAGGCGGCACTTGCCTCCATCTCCCGCCGGTCTGAGGTGCCGTCAGGTGTGGCTGATGCGATTGTGGCCAGCGGTGACGAAGAGACCATTTCGGTCCTGCTTGAAAACCCGTCGGCTCAAATTCGCGAAGAAACGCTTGATGCGCTGGTTGATCGCGCCGAGACCGTGAACCGCTGGCATGCACCATTGGTGCGTCGACCCATCTTGTCTGCCCATGCCGCCCGGCATCTGGCGGGCTATGTGGCGGTCGACCTGCTGGATCAGTTGCGCCAGCGGTCCGATCTGTCAGAGGAAACGCTCGCCGCCGTTGCTGATATCGTGTCTGAGCGATTGGACGCTGTGAATTTGGAACTTCCGGGCGCTGTCACCAGTCTGGTCGAACCGGAATGGGCCCAGGATACGGTTGATGAGGAAGAGCTGGACAGGTTGTTTGATCAAGGAAACTTACTGGAACCCATGATCCTGGACGCCCTCTCTGAGGGTCGGAAGAGATTTGTGGAAGCCGCGATTGCGAAACGGGCGGGCATCCCTGTCGAAATGGTGATCCGTGCGGTATCGCAAAGCAATGCCAAGGCGATTGTCGCCCTGGTCTGGAAGGCCGGTCTTTCGCCGGTATCCGCCGGTATTGTGCAAACGCAGTTGGCGGGTATACCGCCCAGTGCTGCCGTCCTCGCCGAAGACCCGGCAGAATGGCCGCTCAGCGAGGCGGATATGGACTGGCAGTTTGAGTTTTTCTCGGAACCCTAAGAGCAGGGACCGATAATCGCCCTAGCGACGGATCATAGTGCCGGATCCATGTTCGGTGAACATTTCCAGCAGGATGGCGTGGGGCACCCGACCGTCAAGAATGACAGAAGCGTCCACCCCGCGGCTGATCGCGTCGATACAGGTCTCAACCTTGGGGATCATGCCGCCAGTCAGGCTTCCGTCCTGCATCATTGTTCGACAATCCTCCACATTCATTTCGCCCACATGCCGGCCTTCCTTGTTCAGAACACCGGCAACATCGGTAAGAAGAAGCAGGCGTTTGGCATTCATGGCAGAGGCGACGGCACCGGCGACCGTATCGGCATTGATGTTGAAGGTCTCGCCTTCGGGACCAAGCCCGATTGGGGCGATGACCGGGATCAGGTCGGTATCCTGCAAATCGTGGAGAATGCGGGGGTCGACCTGGTCAGGTTGCCCGACAAATCCCAAATCCAGCACGCTCTCAATCTGACTGTCGGGATCTTTCTTCTTGCGCTGGATCTTGCTGGCCCGGATCAGGCCGCCATCCTTGCCGGAAATGCCGATGCCGCGTCCGCCCGCTTCAACCAATAGGCCTGCAATACCTTTATTGATCTGGCCGCAGAGGACCATTTCGACGATGTCTACCGTCGCTGCATCGGTGACGCGCAAGCCATCGATGAATTCACTTTGAATTTTCAGCTTGTCCAGCATCGCGCCGATCTGCGGCCCGCCACCATGGACGACGATCGGGTGAATGCCACATTGCTTGAGCAGCACAACATCATTGGCAAACATCTTGGCCAAATCATTGTTGCCCATTGCGTGGCCACCATATTTGACTACGACTGTCTCGCCTGCATAGCGACGCATATAGGGCAGGGCCTCAGTCAGGATGTCAGCTTTGCCCAGCCATTCGACCTGGCGTTTTGATTTGCTGTCTGAAACCTCGTCACTCGTCATGCGTCGACCTTTTCATTAAACGACTGCGGATAACCCTGTTTAACCCTGTTCGACCAGTTGGGCGAGGGCAGCGCGCAGATTTTCAATACCGCGGTTTTTCTTGGTTGAGGTCGCGATGACCGTGGGAAAAGCCGCGGCGTGTTTCTTCAGATCCGCTTCCATCGTCTTGGTCAGTTGTGCCAACTGTCCGGCACCAATTTTGTCGATCTTGGTCAGAACGACCTGATAGGGGACGGCGGCCTTGTCCAACCCGTTCATAAGTGCGGTGTCAGACGCCTTTGTTCCATGCCGCGCATCAATCAACAGACAGAGGCGGCGCAGATTGGACCGACCGCGCAGATAGTCATGGATCAGATGTGTCCAACCCTCGACCAGGTGCTTGGGAACCTTGGCGTAACCGTAACCCGGCATATCAACCATCCAGAGGCGTCCCTGGCGGAGATCGAAATAGTTCAATGCCTGGGTGCGACCCGGTGTATTACTGGTCCGCGCAAGGCCGTTTCGATTAGTCAACGCGTTCAAGAGGCTCGATTTACCGACATTGGACCGGCCCGCAAAGGCAACCTCAACAGGCCCGCCATCGGGCAGGTCTTCCATCTTCACCACACTCTTGATGAAGTCACAGCTCTGGGTAAACAGAAAGCGGCCTGCCTCAATCTGGGCAGCGTCGAAATCGGGTACCGGAATTGTCTCTGTCATGTCGGTTTCCACCGCGGAAGAGACCGATTGGTAGGTTGCCGATCAGGCAAACCTCCGGGGTCAGGTTGTGCTCGTCGATGTCTTGACCTTGCCGCCGCCAATCGCCACGCCCATGCGGCGCATGATGACGTATTGCTGCAGGATCGACAGTGCGTTGTTCCAGGCCCAGTAGATCACGAGACCGGCCGGGAAGCTGCCCAGCAGGAAGGTGAACATAATCGGCATCAACATGAAGATCTTGGCCTGGATCGGATCAGCGGGCGCCGGGTTCAGTTTTTGCTGCAGATACATGGTCAGACCCATGATCAGCGGCCAGATCCCGATATTGACGACCGCCAGAATTGCCGGA
Organism: Alphaproteobacteria bacterium; assembly: GCA_963691885.1. GTDB lineage: Bacteria > Pseudomonadota > Alphaproteobacteria > UBA8366 > Aestuariispiraceae. Next base: position 1,285,795 of record OY829843.1, on the reverse strand, counting down.
ACTTCCCAGGGAATCATGCCAAAGGCGGTAAGCAGACCCAGCGGATCAGGCGCGGAAAGATCCTGAATCCAGCCAAAAAACGGCGCGTGGCGCATCTCGATCGTGACGAACAGCACCTTATAGAGCGAGAAGAAGACCGGGATCTGGACCAGGATAGGCAGACAGCCCGATAGCGGGTTCACCTTTTCCTTCTTGTAGAGCTCCATCATCTCCTGATTGAGCTTTTGTCGGTCTTCGCCATACCGTTCCTTCAGATCCATCATCTTGGGTTGAAGCAGCTTCATCTTACTCATGGATTTGTAAGATTTGTTCGCCAGCGGGAAGAAGACCAGCTTGATGCCGACGGTCAGAGCCAGAATGGCGAGGCCGAAATTCCCCAAGACTGCATTGAGGAAGTGAATCGCATAGAAGATCGGTTTGGTGAGCCAATAGAACCAGCCAAAATCAACTGCCAGGTCAAAATTGATGATGCCCAGAGCGTCACGGTAGCTGTCCAGCAGCACGGTTTCTTTGGCACCTGCAAAGAGATGGCTGGTCATCTCGATGGTTTCGCCCGGCGAGATAATTTCCGGATCAACCAGGAAATCGGCCTGAAATTTTGCGACGCCACCCGGCGCACCGGCATTAAAGCTGGTTTCAACAGTTCGGGATTGTTGCGGCACAAGGGCGACGAGCCAGTATTTGTCGGTAATGCCCAACCAGCCGCCGGTGGTCGGCATGGCCTGCTTACCTTCTTCCAGCAGGTCGTCGTAATCCACTTCACGAAGGGCTTCGTTGATGAAGCCGATCAGACCCTCATGAAGGATGTAATAGCCGAGCGTATCCGGTGTCCCTGTCCGCGACACCAATCCATAGGGCGCAATGGATACGGGCTTCTGAGCGTTGTTGATCACGCGCTGGGTAACCGTGAAGAGGTAGTTTTCATCGATGCTGATGACCTGCTGAAAGGTCATGCCGTCTTCATTGGTCCAACTCAGCGTGACGGGGGCATCCGGCGTCAATGTATCGGAATCAGCCGACCAGACAGTCGCACGGTCGGGGATCTGTGTGTCCTTACCAAGCCAACCGAATTCCGCGTAATAGGGTTTTTCAACGCCATTGGGCTGCAGCAGGATGATCTGTTCACTCTCTTCATCCAGATCAACGCGATAGTCCAGAAGGGTCAGATCGTCGATCCGCGCCCCACGCAGTGAGATAGATCCGGTAAGGCGGCCTGTCTCAACTTTCAGGCGGGGTGCTTCGCCCAGGGCCTGATCGCGGGATTGTGCGAAATTCGCTGTGGATTGGATACCGGATGGAATGGCCACGCCGAGCTGTGGTGCATTGCCGTCTGCCTGGGTTCCCGCCTGACCTGTTGCGGCGGCCCCATTACCCGTCTGGCCGGTTGCGGCTGGTGGCGGGTTGGCTCCCAACATGGCTTCTTGACGCGGGGCTTCATAAAAGATCTGCCAGCCCACCAGAATGCTGAGAGACAGCACAATTGCCAGAACGAGATTTTTCTTGTCGCCGTCGCCGCCCATGGCCCTGTGCACCTTCTGTTATACAACTCAGTAAACTGATCCAGAACTAGGGCAATCGGCCTGAGGCTGGATGGTGGTAATGTTGTGTGTCCGTGCGATCCGTTCAATGGGCGTGTTCAGCCCTCTTTCTGCGGTGACCCGAGGCGTTTCATGGCGCGCAGCAGATCGTTTCGCAGATCTCCGTAATCGCGGTCGACGGTTTGCGCGCGGGCGATCAAGACGTAATCGGTATCATCCTGCATTCTGGGAACCAGAACATCTTCGACCACCGCTCTTAGACGCCGCTTTGCTTTGTTTCGGGCAACCGCATTGCCGACCTTCTTGCTGGCGGTAAATCCAACTCTGGGGCCAATCCCGGTTTCAGCACCTGCTTTTTTTCGATGCAGTTGCTGCAGGACGAGGCCAGGTTGTGCCGCTGAGTGCCGTGCTTTGGTCACTGCCAGAAAATCACGGCGTTTCTTGAGGCGCGGCGCCACCAGCAATTCCCGAATTAAGCAGACAGGCGCTTCCGACCTTTGGAACGGCGCGCAGAAATGATGTTTTGCCCACCTTTGGTCGCCATGCGCGAACGGAAGCCGTGACGGCGCTTGCGAACAAGACGGCTTGGCTGAAAAGTACGTTTCACCGGTTTTCTCCTAAAAGACCCTCGACAGGGTCTGTCCCCGCCGCTGTAACCTGTGGCAACCCGCCGGGCCGCCATTCAGAAATAGATACTCCGTCCGACCCGAGGATCAGACGAAATGCCGAGGGTGTATAGTTGTCCTAACGGGCCAAGTCAACGGCATGCTGCAGACTCTTTGCCCATTTATAGGCGGTAGTTTTCAGCATCGAAGCGCAGCCGTTACCATAGAAATTTCGCGACTGCTCTTGACTAAGACAAATTAACGGGTATATACCCGTACTATGAAAGACACGATCTGCATATGCACAACACTTCGTCAGGCCGCACTGACCGCGACCGAGGCTTATGATGAGGCCCTGGCCCCGACAGGCCTGAAGGTTACGATGTATCGATTGCTGCACCGTCTTTCGCAGGAAGACGGTCTCAATATTACTCAATTAGCCAAGCGTGTTGGTCTGGATAGATCGACCATTGGACGCAATCTGAAAGTCCTGGAACGGGAAGGCATGATTGAGTTTGAAGGTGGAAAAGATGAACGGGCGCGCGTCATCAAGCTCACGGAATTGGGGCTTGAGAAAATGAGGGCGGGACAGCCTTTATGGGCTGAAGCCCAAAGGAACATGCGCGAAAAACTAGGCGCTGAAACAGATAACCTTCTGGAACTTTTACAGGTTGTAAAGGAATAGATGCCCACTGATCCAAATGGAAAGCGTACTACTTCTTGCAATTAAAAACGGGTATATACCCACAAATGACGGAGAATGAAAATGGATACAACGAAACTAAGTCTTGCAGGAAAAACGGCTTTGATCACGGGTGGTTCGAGCGGCATTGGCCTGGCAACGGCACGGTTGATGGTGGATCGCGGTGCCAGAGTTTTGATCACGGGTCGAACCCAGGAAAAGCTGGAAGAGGCGAAAGACCTGGTCCCGGAACTGGAGGTTCTCGTCAGTGATGCTTCTCTTAGTGATGACATTGCTGCGATGGCAAAATGGGTCTCGGAAACGGTCGGGAAACTCGACATTCTTGTTCTGAACGCCGGGATCACGCCGTTTATGCCACTTGGCCACTGGGACGATACGGGCTTTGATGCGCTCTTCTCCGCAAATGTAAAGGGACCCTGGATGACCGTTCAGGCCTTGTCCCCGGTCCTGGCGGATGGTGGCAGCGTCGTCACCATCGGCTCTATCGCAGGGCACAGAACAGGTGCCGCGACGGCCCTCTATGGATCGACAAAAGCGGCTTTGGGCCTGATCACTAAAGGCTTGGTCCAAACCTTTGCTGATCGTGGCATTCGCGTGAATTCTGTGGACCCCGGCCCGATTGAAACGCCGGCTTGGGGCAAGACCGGACTACCGGATGATGTTATCGAGCACGTAAAGGCAGATCGTTCCGCGGCTAACCCGACCGGCCGGTTCGGAACGCCCGATGAGGTGGCGAAGGTGATCGCCTTTTTAAGCGCGCCGGCGGCATCCTTCGTGAATGGTGCGGAGGTTCTGGTTGATGGCGGGTTGATGACTGCTTAACACGCGATCACGGCGGCCTCACACAGGCTTGGCTGGTCCGCGATCGCTTGACCCCCTATTTCATCGGAACCGGGGCGCAGCTTTGCATTTCGTCAATTGCAATTGCCGCGCCCCTGAGTTCTGATCACAGGAGGTATCATGGCAATCGATCTTTCAGGAACGGGATCTTCCGGCCCGCAGGGTGCGTCAACGGGTTCGACCCAGAAAGAGCAGGAGAACGTGTCGAACACCTCACTGATTTCTGCAAAACGTGTGGTCCCGGTTTTGGCGATTGCCGCCGGTTTCGCGGCTTTCTTCATTTTTGATCTGGGCCAGTATCTGACGCTTGATGCTTTGCGCGACAATCGTGAGTGGCTGCAGCAACAGGTTTCTGCAAATTTTGTGGTCGCCGCGCTTACCTTTATCGCAATTTACGCTGCTGCAGTCGCGTTTTCCTTTCCAGGCGCGACATTGATGAGCCTGGCGGGGGGACTGCTTTTCGGCGCTGTTTTCGGGACTGGCATTGTGGTTCTGAGTGCAACCATCGGCGCAACCATTTTGTTTCTGGTTGCAAAAACAGCTCTGGGTGACGGGTTGAAGAAGCGGGCTGGCCCCTGGGTCGCCAAATTACAGGACGGCTTCAAAGAGAATGAGTTGAGCTACATGCTGGTTCTGCGCCTGGTGCCCCTGTTCCCCTTCTTTGTCGTCAATCTCGTCCCGGCCCTGCTCGGGGTCTCGACACGCAACTTCATCCTTGCCACGTTCTTCGGGATTATGCCGGGAACAGCGGTCTATGTGACGGTTGGTGCCGGTCTGGGTGCGATCTTTGATAGTGGTAACGAACCAAGCCTGACCGGCATCCTGTCGCCGGAATTGATTGCCGGTTTGATCGGGTTGGCGGCGTTGTCCCTGGTGCCTGTCATTTACAAGAAGCTGCAACAGAAACCCTCTGCCAAGGTCTGACAACTACCACGCAGGGAGTGTCGCCAAGGGCCTTGTTTTCTTCCACAATGCCGTCGTTTATGGTGAAGCCATTGGGTGTGGTGATTGTGCTCAAATTGGGCCGCACGGGTTTACATGAGCCTTCATCACACCGCGCTGTAGTAAAGGGTTCTTGATGAAGGGTTTGTCGGCGCGCCTGCTGATTTTGACGATCATATTCGTGATGATCGCCGAAATCCTTATTTTTGCGCCCTCTGTGGCCCGATTTCGTCAGGAATATTTCCTGGACAAAATTCTGGCAGCTCATCTGGCGATCCTGACCGTTGATGCGACGGCCGACGGGATGGTTTCTGCCGAGCTGACCAGCGAGCTTTTGGGCCATGTCGGGGCCCATGCGATCTCGGTGAGACGGGATGGCATGCGCCTTTCCCTTACCGACGGAACAATGCCGGTGATTGTCAAAACGATCCGTGCAGATCAGCAAGACCCGATGACAATGATTGTTGAGGCCTTTGCGGATCTGACCATCAATCGCGACGGGTCCCTGCGTGTTCTTGCCAATTCACCGCGCAATCCGGATGTTGAAATTGAGCTGGTGATTGATCAGCGACCACTGTCGAATTCACTACTGTTTTTTGGCGAGAGAATCCTGATCCTGTCATTCGTGATCTCAATTATCACTGCTGGTCTGGTCTTTGTGTCACTGCGCTGGATCCTGGTGCGGCCAATGCGTCAGATTACCGAAAACATGGTCAGGTTTCGGGAAGATCCGGAGGACGGTACAAGGGTTATGGTTCCGTCCGCTCGCCGTGACGAGATCGGTGTCGCGGAGAAGGAACTGGCTGAAATGCAGCATTCGCTGCGCCATTCCTTGCAACAGAAAGAGCATCTGGCTGCCCTGGGGACGGCCGTTGCCAAGATCAACCATGACCTCAAAGGCGTTCTTTCAAGTGCCATTCTGGTTTTTGACCGCCTTGAGGATTCAGCAGATCCCGAAGTGCGCCGGATTGCGCCGGGCCTGACAAACGCCATTGAACGCGCAATTGGTATGCTCAGCCAGACCCTGAACTATGTTGGGGCCGAACAACCCCAAATTCAGACTTCTGCGGTCCCTCTTTCGGATGTGATTGATGAGGTTGCCGCAAGCGGGTTCGCCTCGCTCGAAATTGAAAATGCAGTCCCCCGCGACCTGACTGTTATTATCGACAAGGGTCAGACATTTCGCGTTCTCGACAATCTGTTCAGAAATGCGATGGAGGCGGGCGCAACAAAAGTGGAGGTCACCTCCCATCACTTTCAGGGTGTTTTGAACGTCGATGTTGCAGACAATGGACCAGGCCTGTCTCCAAGGGCACGGGAAAATCTGTTCAAGGCCTTCAAGGGGTCGACGCGGGCGGGTGGCACCGGTTTGGGCTTGGCCATTGCGCGGGAATTGATGCGTGGGCAGGCGGGTGACCTGACCCTGGAATCGTCGGACAGCAACGGGACGACGTTCCGACTTGTGTTGGAAATGGACGCGTAACTGTCAGCCGCAGCTCATCCGGCTGCCGGCTGGATTGCCTTTCGAAGTTTCAATCCATCCAGACAATGCCCCATCTCGGAAAGATTGCGAATGGTGGGTGAGGCATCGGATGATGTCTGCGAGACAGCGTCATGCAGATTGACATGTATGGCCCGACAATCATTGCCGCGTGCTTTGTCTTCTATGGCCTGAATCATGATCGCTGCTGTGTTGTAACGCCCCATTACATCCATCGGTATGAAGTGGTTTACGAAGAGGATTCTGCCATCCAGCGCATCCTCGACAATATTGTAGGTACAGAACCCCATCAAGTAATGCTGCTTGTTTTCGAAGGCGAGAAGACCCTTTTCCGTCTCAACTTTGTCGAATTGCTTGAGTGCTGATTTCAGGTCCGAAACCGACATATCCGGTCGTCGCGCCTGAATAAGCGGGTAAATCTTGTCTACCTGATCAAGGTCAACGGCCACGATGTGAAGTGTTTTGGGCATATAACAGTGCCTTGATCCCGTGTAGTCGGCCAAAAAAAGGGTCTTTGTTGTTGCGAGGTGTCGCGTAATAAAGAATTTAGCAAGGTTTCCAAGATAAGCTCTTTGACATGCGTCAATAATGTATTGGCCTAAACAGCTGTCACGCAGTACCATCAAATGTGACGCAAGATTTGTCGAATTTATCGTTGGGGGGCGATTGATATGCAGTCTGGTTCGAGCACTACGGGCACATTGAGCGGCAACGGCGCGGCCCATTCTTTCGCGACACTAGAGCTTTGCGCCAATACCTGCCTGCCAGAAGCTTGTTTGAACTGCTCAGTTCGTCATTTGGCCATTTGTGCTGCGCTGAATGAAGAGGAATTGCAGGAACTATCGTCAATTGTAAAAACGGTATCGCTCGGGGCGCATGATACCGTTCTTTCAGAGGGTGACCCGGCTGATTATCTCTATAATGTCACAGCCGGGGTTTTGCAGTTGTATAAACTGTTGCCTGATGGCCGTCGGCAGATAACCGGTTTTCTGTTTGCTGGAGACTTTGTTGGCATCGCGTTGAATGATGCCTATGCCTATTCGGCGGAAGCGGTCACACCCGTCAAACTATGTCGGTTTTCCCGCAGCAAGCTGGAAGGTATGCTCGACAAATTTCCTTACCTTGAACGTCGCCTCTTGAATGTCGCCTCTAATGAATTGGTGCAGGCGCAAGACCAGATGCTGTTATTGGGTCGCAAGAACGCCAAGGAGAAACTGTGTTCGTTTTTGCTCGATCTGTCTTCTCGATCTGAGCGCAGGGGCAGTGACCCTCAACTTATTTCTCTGCCGATGAGCCGATCTGATATCGGCGATTATTTAGGCCTGACGACTGAGACGGTCAGCCGCAACTTCACCCAGTTAAAAACCAAGGGTGCCATTCAGTTGCGGGAAAATGGTCATGTCTACCTGCCCGACCTGGACGTATTGCACGATCTTTCTGAAGAAGCCTGAGGCGCATTGTGACTCAGTACGGGCCCGGCCCGCGTAACCTTATTACCGATGTGCCAGGGCTGGAAGTCGGTCACTGTCACGATGCGGCTTTGAACAGCGGCACGACGGTTCTTTTATGTCCCCCAAAAGGGGCGATTGCCGGTGTTGATACGCGCGGCGGTGCGCCCGGAACCCGTGAAACCGACGCCCTGTCGCCTGGCACGCTTGTCGATCGCGTCCATGGGGTCGTTTTAAGCGGCGGATCCGCATTCGGCCTGGATGCGGCAAGCGGTGCTCAATCCTGGTTGGCTGAACGGTCCCGCGGTTTTTCTGTTAAGGGATACACCGTCCCGATTGTGCCAGCGGCGATCCTGTTCGATCTCGCGAATGGGGGAAACAAGGATTGGGGGCCGGTGCCGCCGTATCGCGACTTTGGATTTCAGGCCTGCGATGCTGCTGGACCGGACTTTCCCCTTGGGTCTGTCGGGGCGGGTTATGGTGCGATCGCCGGACCGGTAAAAGGCGGATTAGGATCGGCGTCGGTTGTAGATCCGCAAAGCGGCTATACTGTGGCCACCCTGGTCGCCGTAAATTCATACGGCTCACCCTATATGCCTGATGGTGAGCATTTATGGTCAGCTCCTTTTGAACTGGCCGGGGAACTTGGCAATATCGCAAGTGGTCCGGGTAAGACCGGTGGCGCCCAGATAACGAAGGGTGATCTGGCCGCAGGCGCGAATACAACGATCGGGATTGTTGCAACCGACGCGCCGTTATCGGTCGCACAGGCGCAACGGCTGGCATTGATGGCCCATGACGGCTACGCCCGCGCCCTGCACCCGGTCCATGCGCCGTTTGATGGTGATGTCATTTTTGGTGTTTCAACGGGTGATGGTGCCGGGATTGCGCCTGGCCTGCTGGCATTGTTGGGTGGCCTCGGCGCAGATGCGATGACAAGGGCGATTGGTCGCGCGGTCTTGGCGGCAAGTTCCGGGTCCTCCTGACCGATTGGCAAAAATCTGTGTTATACTTTGGGCGGGATGCCGTTGATTCCTGGCTTTCCTCTGGCGTGACAATCGCTATCATGCGCCGAAAGACAAACCGCCCGTACGGGACGGGCAAGAGGGGCTAAAATGATCAAGAAGAATGCGGGCCGCTGGCTTTGTGCGGCATGGGCAACAGGTGCAGTGTTGACGGTAATGCTTGGCGCAGCCGGACCAACCCTCGCGAAGGATGCATTGAATATCGGTATGGGTCTTGAGCCACCCCATCTGGACCCGACTGCAGGCGCTGCTGCTGCGATTGACGAGGTCGTTTATGCAAATCTCTTTGAAGGCCTGACGCGCATCGACGAAACGGGTACCGTGAGGCCTGGACTCGCCTCTGGCTGGGAAATCAGTGCAGACCGGAAGACGTATACATTCACGCTGAGAGACGGCGTCAGTTTCCACGACGGGGCCAGTTTTGAGGCAAGCGACGTCAAATACTCTTTCGAGCGTGCCATGGCCGAAGACTCGACCAATGCGCAAAAAGGCCTGTTTGAGGCGATTGACTCGGTTTCCGCACCCGACGATGGCACCGTTGTCATTGCGTTGAAGCGCCCGGAAGGGAATTTCCTGTGGAATATGGGATGGGGCGACGCCATCATCGTGGACCCCGCCAGTGCTGACGGTAACAAGACCAACCCGATCGGGACGGGTCCGTTCAAGTTTGAACGCCGTGTAGAGGGCGACCGGGTACAGCTGACCCGCAATGCCGATTACTGGGGTGCGGCGCCGGCCATGGCCAGCCTGACCTTCAAGTTCATTCCGGACAGTTCTGCCCAGGTGGCGGCCGTTCTGGCAGGCGATGTGGACATCTTCCCGAATATGGGCGCACCGGAAACGCTCGGCCAGTTTGAGGCTGATCCCCGTTTCAATGTGATCATCGGAACGACCGAGGGTGAAACCCTGTTGGTAATGAACCAGCGTCGCGAGCTGTTTCAGGACAAACGCGTGCGTCAGGCGATTTCCCACGCGGTGGACAAACAGGCCATCGTCGATGGGGCCATGTTCGGGTATGGAACGCCGATCGGGTCCCATTTTGCACCGCATAACGCGGCCTATGTCGATTTGACCGGTGTTGCTGCCCATGACCCGGAAAAGGCCAAACAATTGCTGGCGGATGCAGGTCACGGCGAGGGTCTGAAACTGGTCATGAAACTGCCGCCACCGCGTTATGCCCGTGGCGGGGGCGAAATTATCGCGGCCCAGTTGCGCGCGGTAGGCATTGAGGTTGAGATTGTAAATGTCGAATGGGCCCAGTGGCTCTCAGATGTGTTCAAGGGCAATCACGATTTCGACTTTACGATCGTGTCGCATACAGAGCCGCTGGATATCGGGATCTATACCCGCAAAGAGTACTATTTCGGTTATGATTCCGCTGAATTCGACGCGGTGATGGATGAAATCAAGGAAACAGCAGATCCGGAAGGTCGGACCGCGCTCTATGGCAAGGCGCAGCAGATCCTGGCGGATGACGCGGCCAATGTGTTCCTTTTCCAGCTGGCCAAGACCGGTGTCAAATCCTCGAAACTGTCGGGAACCTGGGAAAACGCGCCTATTCAGGCGAACGATATGACCGGGGCCTCCTGGCAATAGGAAAGTAAGGCAATAGGGCGTTTTGGCAAAAGCGGCTGAGCGGCGATGTTAGGTTTCTTGGCCCATCGTGCGCTTGGCATGCTGGGGGCTCTGTTTGTGGCCTCGCTGGTTGTCTTCATCGTGCTCGATATCTTGCCAGGTGACCCGGCTCTCCTGATGCTGGGTATTGATGCGACGCCGGAGGCGCTGGCCGCCCTTCGAGCCGAGATGGGACTGGACCTAAGCGCGATTGAGCGATATCTGGGCTGGATCGGCGGCGTCCTCCGTGCCGATTTTGGTACCAGCCTGACCTATGACGTGCCGGTGATCACCCTGATACAGGACAGATTGTCGGTCACACTGCCACTCGCCATTATGTCTTTTATCCTGGCTGTTGTGATCAGCCTGCCGCTTGGTCTGTTTGCTGCAACCCGCCAGAACCGGCCCGGCGATTACATGACAATGGGGTTTTCGCAGATCGGGCTGGCCATTCCGAATTTCTGGTTCGGGATCCTGTTGATCCTTGTCTTTGCCATTCAGTTGCAATGGGTTTCCGCAGGTGGTTTTCCAGGCTGGGAAGAAGGTTGGCTGGCAGCGCTCGGGGCGCTGATGCTACCCTCCATCGCGCTCGCGATGAGTGAGGCAGCTATTCTGACCCGGATGGTCCGCGCCTCCGCCCTGGATTGCTATCGCGAGGACTATGTCCGGACCGCCCGTGCTAAGGGGCTAGGGGAGCGGGCTGTGCTCTGGCGGCATGTGTTGCGGAACATGATGATCCCCGTTTTGACATTGATGGGCCTGCAATTTGCGTTTCTGGTTGCCGGTGCCGTGATTGTCGAGAACGTCTTCTACCTGCCGGGTCTGGGGCGGCTTTTGCTGCAGGCGATTTTTCAGCGTGATCTCGTAGTGGTGCAGAATGTCATCCTGTTGCTGGCGGCGCTGGTCGTGCTTGTGAATTTCACGGTTGATGTGCTTGCGGCCTGGATTGATCCGCGTCCGAAGGTGTTGAGATGAGCCTGGCATCCCATATGACGCCTGATGCCAATGGTATTGGCGCGCGAATCCGGCGCTATCCGAACCTGCTTCTGGGATTGGGGCTGACAGGGGTGATCGTTGGTATGGGGCTTCTGGCCGCTCTCTATACACCCCATCCAACAGACGGTGTCTCTATAGCGTCCCGCCTGCAGGGGCCGAGCCTGACCCATTGGTTTGGGACCGATATGTTCGGTCGCGACCTGTTGTCGATGATGATGAAGGGCGCGCAGAACGCCTTGATCATGGGATGCGTTGCGGTTGGGATTGGCCTGATCTTTGGTGTGCCTGCCGGCATGCTGGCGGCCTTGAGGCCCGGACCGGCGGGCGATTTCCTGATGCGCGGTGCCGATCTGGTCTTCGCTTTTCCAGCAATTTTAACCGCCGTTCTGATTGCCGCCCTGTATGGCCCCGGCGTTGTGAACGCGATCCTGGCCGTCGGCATTTTCAACATCGCGGTCTTTGCGCGGGTCACGCGTGGCGCGGTTCAGAATGTGGCGGCCCGACCCTTTGTGCGGGCGGCCCAGGCCCTGGGGCAATCCCCTGTCGCGATTGCCTGGTATCACATCCTTCCCAATGCGGCAGGTGTCATCCTGGTGCAGGCCTCTATCCAGTTCGCGGTCGCGATCCTGGCGGAGGCCAGCCTCAGCTATGTCGGGCTGGGTGTTCAGCCGCCTGATCCCAGCTGGGGCAAGATGCTGCGCGACGCCCAGACCCTGATGTTCACCCATCCGATGCAGGCCATTCAGCCCGGCGTGGCGATTATGCTGGCGGTGCTGGCGTTTAACCTTCTGGGCGACGGATTGCGAGACATGCTCGACCCCAGATCAAGACCGCGAGAGGGCTGAGTGTCTCAGCTTGGTGCTATGCCTTATTGCGATCCTTGATCGGCTTGGCATAGGCCAGCTCAACATCCCAGGGGAAGAGGATCCAGGTGTCCTGGGAAACCTCGGTGATGAACGTGTCAACCATGGGGCGTCCAGCGGGTTTTGCATAAATGGTGGCGAAATGCGCCTTGGGCAGCATGTCGCGCACAATGCGGGCCGTGCCGCCTGTATCCACAAGGTCGTCCACGATCAGCCAGCCTTCACCATCACCCTCAACCCCTTTCAGGATGTTCGAGGTGCCAAGCGATTTGTGGTCGTAGGAGGCGATGCAGATTGTATCGACCAGTCGCAATTCCAGCTCACGCGCGACGATGGCGGCGGGGACCAATCCCCCTCTGGTGACGGCGACAATGCCCTGGAAAGGTCCCAGTTCGGCCAGACGCCAGGCCAGCGCGCGGGCTGTGCGATGAAGTTCTTCCCAAGAGACAGGAAATTCCAAACCAGTTGGCGCGGCCATAACTTTTCCTCCAATAGCGTATCCCGGAGCGATTGATCTTTTGCCTCTGGGATGGATCTGGGTTTTGACAGGTTATGGGCGTAAATACTCAGCCAGACCGCCAGTGCCAAGCTATTGTTGGTTAAAATCCGTGAATTTGCTGAAGATCAGACCGCCAGATCGGGGTCCTGCGTCAGGTAGCAACCGGAGATCTTCCAGCTTCCATCTTCCTGTTGCTGCATTTCATAGAGTGCAATCCGCGACGCGCCGTCCTGACCAATGACGCGGACGCGCTGGATCAGGCGGCCTTCCACCTGCTCAATTTCCAGGAACTCAACCGACTTTGGGGCAATCAGAATGTCATAGCCCTGACGGACCATAGACATGAAATAATCGGCATTGCCGAAACGGGACTTGATGCTGGGGGCGGCGTGGGAAAACGCCTGTTGCGGATTGCCCTCGGAAAAGGCCTGCAACTGCTGCTCAATCACGGAAATGATGGCGGGTTGATCGGCAGGGGCCTCTGCACGCAAAGACACTGCCGTCAGGAAGAGTGGAAGCGCCAGGAAAACGGCAATTATCTTTTTGTGCATTTCAACGATCCCTTCGCAGCTTGTTCGCCCCTCATAAAAGGATACGCATCGCAGCAACACCGGGATCACAATCCGCCCTTGCGGGCGGCGGGCGTATTACCGAACGAAGACGTGCACTTCGTTATTGTTTACGGCCTCCGCAGAGGACAGCAGCTGAATCCGGCTGGATGCGATGCCCATATCGGTCAGGTTGCGCAACACATCTTCAGCATTCCGTTTTGCAGCCGATGAATTCAGCGCGACCTGGGCCGCATTCCCCTGTGACGGGCTGACAGCCAGAATGTCAAATGTGGCATCAGGCTTGCGGCTGATCGCCTGACTGACGGCGTTGAACAATGCCTGCTGATACTGAACATTCGGCCGGTCGAACTGAATGATCACAAGCGGGCGGTCACCGGGGCCGGGCTTTGTGGCGCGGCTGGCGGCGCGGGCAATGTTTTCGGTCTGGGTGAAGGCCTGTGTCGCCAGGCTGGACCCATAAAGCTCACCGTTCTTGATCGCCAGAGAGAGCGTCGTCATGTTCTGGCGTTCATTGCTGACATAGGCGTTTTGACGGCTGATATCCTGGCTGAGTTCGTTCAGGGTGCGATCCACCAGCACAACGGCCTGATGCACATTATCCTCAAGGCCGCGAAGACGGGCATGGTCCTCTTCCACCGCACCGCTCAGCCCATAGGTGGCCTGAACCGCGTTCAGAAGATATTGCCCGAAAGAGGCCTGCTCGGCGGCATCATTGGAAAGGGTGGTCACTTGTGGGGTGACTTCAGCAATGCTTTCAAGGGCGGCCTGTGCCTGGTTCCACTGTGCAACCAGTGTCGGGTTGCCGGGCGTTGTGCCCTGCTGCAGGCGGGACGTGATGGCCGCGACAAGGGCGTGGTAACGGTCGGCATTGGCGCGACCCTGATTGGCGATCTGCTGGGCGCGGTTGCGAATATCGGCAACACCGGTATCAAGCTTTGCCAGTTCGCCCATCATTGTATCAACCTTGCGGCCAACAAAGGTCTGGCCCACCGCGCTGGACGCGACAGATGCGGAAGCAACGCGGGCCCGTGCGGCCTGGGTTTCCTCAGCAGACGGTTCAATCGCTATCTGGGTTGAGCTGGTTTGCGGTGCTGGCGCGGTAGCGACAACTGACGACCCTGAATTCCCCGTCGGGTCCGGCGCATCCATGCTGGGCCAGAGGCTCTCACAGCCGGCGACAAGCAGGACCGTCGCTGAGAGGAGGGCTGTACGCGACAGGCGCGAGGAAGAAGTTACCACAGACATGAGCCAACCCTTGGTTCCGTGTAAGGTTTAAATTCCATTGTCAGGGCGAAAATACGCGAAAAATCACGGTCCTCCCCGACCTGATAAGACTTATAGCCTTTAAATGGTCCGGTCATCAACATTTGAAACAATACAATATAAACGCCTGGTATTACCCTGTATTTGTTTCAATGTACCTGAACCCACACTTCGCGGGTAAGAGAACAGGATGTGCCCCGGAAACGGGTCCTGGCGGTAATGGAAAAAATTCAGCCTTCAAGACCGAGAAACCGGCTTGCCAATCCTCATTTCATCCTGTATGACCCGGTCATCCTATCCGAGGCACGGTATTTCATCGGAAAATACCGGCTCACCATGATGCGCCCGTAGCTCAGCCGGATAGAGCATCTGACTACGAATCAGAAGGTCGGGAGTTCGAATCTTCCCGGGCGCGCCATATTTTTCAATGACTTAGCTGAATTTTCAGAGAAATCTACGAGTAAACTGTATTTCCAACCGAACTATAACCGAACAAATAGCTTTTTTGTGCACTCATCAGGCATTACCTGCCAATCCTTAAGGCCAAGTAAGGCCCCCAGAGAATCAACTCTTTTAATGCCTGCAACCGATAGCCAACAACACACACGCTCGCCAGTGTCTCTCCCACGGCCTCCTGTGACTGCTCTGATTCATAGGTGTTGGATTGAAGACACGGTACGGAGGGGGGTTGGGGGTTCTTCCTACAAATTGAAACAGACCGTGAATTTATTTCAGTAAAATTTTTAAAATTTCTATATATTGGTGTGTTTATTTTAATTTATACAACCAAAAAATTTTGCTGATACTGGAAAAATATTTTATATCCTATTGTGATGTTCGTTTGGGAGCAGCACGAATATGTTGAAAAGCGCATAGATTTTGGTGGTGCTGATTGCCTTGACGGCTGCCGTTGCCATTACCTATGCCCACTCAAGTGACATTACTGCGAGGTAAGCATGAGTTTTAAGTGGATAAAATTAGAGACATTACTTCATTATTTGGTTTATCCGATCATTATTCTGATGCTTTCAGGCTGCACACCCTCTGAACCGGTGTCAAAGGAGGAAGCCGAAGCCCAGCTTTACGAGTCGTTGGCAGGTGTTCGAAGAGTCATGCAGCAAATGAAAGAGCAAGAAGAATTAGAGAAATTGCGAATAGCTGAGGAGCAAAAAGGAAAATGGCGATATTTTGCTAGTGATATAGCCTTTGCAACGAGTACATATACAAACGATTTCTACTGCGCCATACGGATGGGGTTTGAAGGCAATCTAAACCAGAACTTTGATATTTTGCCTCGTTCTACCGAAAATGGCGAGGTTGTCTTCGAATTTGCACTTCAAGATAAGAGCTGGCGGCTTCAAGACGGAACCAACGGCTTAATAGATTTTCAGTTTTACGCGCCTCCTTCGTTGATCCAACAGCCTGAAACCACGCAACTTTCCATTAAATTTTTTACGGCAACCGAAGACACAATGGCTGTTCAGCTTTCTAGTCAAGGAGTTGGGTCATTCTTGTACGCGTTGTCAAAATCTGCCCGGGTTCGCTTATCAAGTGGCAATCGACACATTGGATTCTTGTCCAGCGCATGGTTCGAAAACAATCTTATAGCACTTAGCAAATGCTTGAAGAGCGTTGGTAACAATCCTGCATCGAGTGAAGTAGATCAGTTTTTAGGAGCGTTGAACAATCCGTTTGGAGCGCCTCCTCCGGTGCGTGATTTCCAAGAGAAAGAAGTACCAGAACTCGCAATATGAACAATTCAAGCACTACACGTGCAGACAAAAAATCAGATCTTGTCGTTGAAACGATTGGATCTCAATGAAGACATAGTCGGTCAAGAAAGTCTCTCTGTCACATGCCGTTTTGACAGCGTTATTCCTTAATCGTTCAATCTGAAGCGTGGCATTGAAGAGAGGTTCATCTCAAATGTAAAAACGTTAATCTACTGACCCCGTCCCCGCAGCCCTCCCCCTCCTGGCAACTGCCTTTGGAGCAATGGGTTTCCTCTCATGGCGTCGGAGAAGGGAGCTCTCTGGAAAGCGGAATCTGGCCGCATAATCATACAGGTTCAAAAATCTTAAAGGTCCTAGCTTCAGGGGTGCTTAGGTTGGCCTATTCATACATCCAAGACGGTTGCAGGACGCATCATATAACTCGGTAAGTCGGCTGTGTGTTGGCGATCTTTAAAACGCCATAAATACAATAATTTCAATAACTTAATGTATTGGGTGACGTTCTGTACGGTGTCACAGTAAGACGGAAAAATAATTGCTGTTCCAGTGTCGCCCGTAATGTAACCTGAAGCGCCTTCCCCAAAGCCAACTCTGATTCCTTCTTTCTGGCCTCTTCAGCCTGCACCTCGACAGGATCAATCCCATCCCGATACATCCGTGTATATTCCAAGGCCCTTTTGCGAGCTTCTGCAATGCTCAAGCTGGGGTAACGTCCCAATGTAATGTCACGCTTCTTGCCCCCTTTGATGCGGCCTGAATAGACGAAGCTGAGATCGCCTGTCTTGGCGTACTTAACCGCCGTTAAACCCTTGCAATCTGTGTCACGAAAGATCGCGTTTGCCTTCACTGATGACGCCAGCTCTTTATCCAGAGCCTTCAGTGTAAACCTGATCTGATTTGCCATATCACCCTAACCGAACTATAACCGAACAAAATTACGTCATATATAGCCTAATTTTGTGGTGATGTAATCGAAATTATTCAGCATTTCCGGGGTTTTGAACATCTTACGTTCTGACTACGAATCAGAAGGTCGGGAGTTCGAATCTTCCCGGGCGCGCCATAACAAAATGGTCCATACCGGAGACATGGTTTACAGATTATACCGGAGACATGGTTTACACCTTGTCCGGCGCGAATGGGTTTTGAGTGGGCTCTACTCTGTTCTCGTTGGCATCGAAGAACCCTAAATCATAGTGCATGAACGAGACCAGCCAGATCTGGTCATCGACCTCCCGAATGCCGAGTTTCTGCCCTGCGAATACCTGGCTCAGATTGATCTTTCGCTTCCCGATACAGATACGTCCGCAGCGTGTGACGGTTACGGTTCTGTCATGGAAGGGGTAGTCTGGCTCTGCAGGTGGTGCGTAAGGCCTGACCGAGGGTGTATAGAGTTCGCCCGGATAGGCACCAGCGAGTGCCTGATGCGGTCGGTCATTGTTGTAAACCTCGACGAAACTGTCGAAGCGTTCCTGTTGCTGCAGGAAGTTGAAGGCGGCTGGTTTTGTTGTTTCCTGCTTGAGGGTTAGGTGCATCCGCTCATGACGTCCGTTTTGTTGCGGGTTGCCGGGTTTGATGCGTTCGATATCGATCCCGAGCTGGAGCCACCAGACCGACAGTTTCGACAGGCCGAACAGCGCATGTGGGCTGGCAAAGGGCACGCCATTGTCGGTACGGATCGCCTTGGGCAGGCCGAACTCCTTGAAAACCCGCTCAAAGACGGAAAAGGCGAAGTCTGATTTGGTTGATTCCAGTCCCTCGCAGGCCAGCACATAGCGCGTCCGGTAATCTGTGATCGTGAGGGGGTAGCAATACTGTCTGTTGCCCAGCCGGAACTCCCCTTTGTAATCCGCGCACCATAACCCGTTTGCTTCCGTCGCGGCGCTAAGCGGTGTGCCTTCGGCTTTGTGGCGTCGCCGCTTGCGACGGGCCACCAACCCGTGGCGGTCGAGCACAGCGTGCACTGTTGAGATCGCGGGTGGCTTAGTGATCGGGAAAGCACGCAGCAGTTTGTCGCGGATTTTTGGCGCGCCCCAGGTTGGATACTCCCGCTTGATCCCGAGAATACAGCGCTCAATCTGATAGGGCAGCTTGTTGGCATGCCGATACGGTCGACGGCTGCGGTCATGCAGACCGTCAACGCCACATTCCTTATACCGCTCGAAAATTTTATACCCCGTCACCCGCGAGATACCGAACTCCCGGCACAGTGACGCCATCTGCTCACCCTCCAACAGGCGGGCGACAAAACGCACGCGTTCATCCATCGGTTTACACTCCTTCCAAGGCATCCGGGCTCTCCCCAAAATGCCTAATTGTGTAAACCATGTCCCCGGAATGAAATGTCAGCTATCTCTCAGGAAGGACATAGCGGCAACTGTCTCTCTGCAAGATGGTTGCCGCAGAAAATCCCAGCTTCTGCGCCGTTTTCAAGATGAAGCTGTTGACCTCGACTAAAGCCAGTTTCTTCAAAATCTCTCTCTACCGGCCAATTCTCTCTCAAGCTGTTGACCTTGAGTAGGTAGTACGGCGTTATGTGGTATTGGTAGAAACTAGAAAATGCGTCTCACTAATTGTCAAAATTCCCATAAATTTTGGGGACGAAATAGCACGATGACATACCAGATAAGATAAAACAGAAATTATTACTACAGGGGGCACTCCATGGATGAGCCGAAATCACTAGATAGCCTTTTTAAAGAGAAAATTTTTCGCATTCCGGATTACCAAAGGGGCTATGCATGGCAGAAGAGTCAGCTTAAGGACTTCTGGGAGGATCTGATCAATCTATCTGGAGATCGGTCACATTATACTGGCGTACTCACCCTGAAAGAAGTCAGCTCAAAAGAAGTTTCAGAAACAGATAACGAATTCTGGCTGGTGGATGACCACTCATACCGGATGTATCATATCGTTGATGGTCAGCAACGGCTGACAACATTCGTGGTGTTCTTGCAGGCATTTATTGATTTTGTAAAAGAGCTGGAGGGAAATGCAGACAAAGCCGATCAGGAAATTTATATCACGGACAGCCTTAGCCTAGAGGCTGTTATAAATAGATACTTATACAAGACCAAGCCTACCGGCGACCAGTATCGGACATATAAATTTGGCTATACGGTCGATAACCCAAGCTACGAATATATTCGCCATAAAATCTTTAATGAGGATGGCTCGCCGTCGATTGAAGAGACTTTCTACACACTGAATTTGCGTAATGCGAAGCTCTATTTTTATGAGCAACTGAAAGTTCTTCATACAGAGGCAGGAATGGATGGCCTGCAAGAAATTTATAAAAAGCTTACAAAGCGCTTCTTGTTTAATGAATATGTGATCAAAGACGAATTCGACGTTTTCGTTGCCTTTGAAACGATGAATAACCGTGGCAAGCGTTTGTCGGACCTCGAGCTTCTTAAAAACCGGCTGATCTACTTAACAACCTTATATTCTGATGAGGAGCTGGACGCAGCAGAGCGCAGAAGTCTTCGTGATGCGATCAATGCGGCATGGAAAGAGGTTTATTATCAGTTAGGCCGAAATGACAAACGGCCACTAAACGACGATGATTTTCTTAAAGCCCACTGGATCATGTATTTTCAATACTCCAGGAAAAAAGGAAACGACTACATAAAGTTCCTGTTGGACGAACAATTCTCCCCTCAGAAAGTGCATAAAAAAGTTGAGCGGGAAGTTGTTTTGGAAATGCCTGAGGAGCAGCGCACTGACTTTGAAATTGACGAGACTGACAATGACAACGGCGAAGCCGAAGAGACAGTGGTAGAGGCGAGAGCACTACTGCAGCCCATAGAGATTAAAGACTATGTAAACAGCCTGAAAGAGTCTGCCGTTCACTGGTTCAATTCTCATTATCCTCACTTGGCCACAGAACTGGCAGACGAAGAAAAGAACGCCCTGGATCGATTGAACCGGATCGGTATGGGATATTTTCGCCCCCTTGTGATGTCTGTATTCAAAAATGAAAAAGGCACTTCTAAGCGCACGGACTTTTTAAATCATGTTGAGCGGTTCACGTTCATTGTGTTTCGCCTTAGCCAAGCCCGCAGCAATTACCGAGATAGTGAATTCTACAACGCATCAAGAGAGTTCAATAAGAAGGAATTATCGCTCCAAGAAATCAAAACGAAGCTGGATACAGCAACCGAATATTGTTTTAACGATGACGGGACGTTTAACTCGAAGTATTTCTATGATTATCTTTATAAACGTTTCAATAGTGGCAGCAAAAGCGGTTACTATGGATGGCATGGCCTGCGTTATTTCCTGTACGAATATGAACTGAATTTGCTCTCGCAAAGCAGACAGAAAAAGGTGTCATGGGAGGATCTGCTCAAGACACCAAAGGACAAGGTTTCTATTGAGCATGTGTTTCCGCAGACGCCGACGGAAAACTGGCAGCAGGCTTTCTCAAGCGTAGATCAGCAGGACTACCATCTTTACAGTGGATCAGTTGGCAATTTGCTTTTGCTTTCCATGTCTATAAACGCATCCCTGCAAAACGATGATTTTGATGACAAAAAGAAGCCAAAGTCGAATGACGCAGGTGAAAAGGTTAGAAACGGCTATTCAGACGGATCGCATTCTGAAATTGCAGTCTCTCAGAATGAGCACTGGCGACCTGAGGAGATCGAAGAACGTGGCAAAATCCTCTTATCCTTCATGGAAAATAGATGGGGATTTAAGTTCAAAGATGAGCAAACCAAAACCAACCTTCTTTTCATAAATGGGAGCGCAACCGATGAGGACTGACCCTGTTTCCTATGAGTTCCAAAAGGAGGGACGAACTCAAAATGGGATAACGTCGTCATCTAACACGGGCGCACTCGAAGGCTGCGAACTGTTGAAGCCCTGCGGGTCTGACGGATAGCTTTCACCAGCACTATCACCGGCCCTGGAGACCTTCCACGCTTTTACATCTGTGTACCAGCGACCGTTATATTCGCGGCTTTCCAGATCTATGGAGACAACCAGGTTCTCACCTTGCTTGATTTCGAACTGGTCGATCTTATCGCCCCAGGCCATGAAGCAGACCTTCTTGGGGTATTGGCCATCGGTCTCCAAAATATACTCTTGTTTGCGCCATGGCCCATTTGCCGACTGTCCGGTCTTTTCAGGCAAGAGCTCTATGATTTTTCCGTTTAATTCCATTGTGACAACCTTAGTCGAGAAACAGTGTTCTAAATTGATTCTCGTGATCATACACCATGAGGCCATCTAGCCCCAGCCGCTTTGACCGAACGCTAAAGGTTAATCGGCTGTCAGAAGCATTTCGCGCTGCGCTTCCCAATCAACCGGAAAGCTTGTCTGCAGGCTTTTGAGTGTCATGGACGTTGGCTGGCGGCCATCCAGGATCATCTCGACAATCTCAGGCGACAACAAAGTCAGCCGCAGAATGCGGCTGATATAGGATGTGTTGATCTTTTCTGCCTTGGCGATTTCTTCGATGGTGGCGTACTGCCCGCTCTCAAGGAGCCTCTGCCACCGGAAAGCCCGAGCCAGCGCTTTGACCATGGTGTTATCGATCCGGTGGCGCGGTTTTTTCCAATCTGATCCATCGGGAGAAACCACCAGCTTCCGCCCTCCACGAATGGTGAAGGACATTGGAATGCTGACGGTCATCGTTTTCCCATCTGGGCTGAGCTTGGTCCGAGACATTAAGCAGCCTCTCGGCTTTTGAGGCTAGCCCTGATCTCGGCAACTAACGTTTCAAGGCCATCCATCCGGAATTTGATCTCCAATCCGTTCGGATGAACTTCTACCCGCTCGACCAATAACTGAAGGACCCGGGCTTGCTCATAAGGGAAGAGTTCATCCCAAATCGGATCCATGTCCTGAAGAGCCTCCCGGACTTCGTTTTCCGATATTGTCTCGTCTTGTTTGTGCGCTTCCCTCCAGGTGGCGACGATGATTTCCGGCGCACGAAGCAAGCCCCGAACATGATCAATGACTGCGGCCTCTATTTCCCCTGCAGGGACGCTCCGAACTATACCGGGTGGGTTTTCACCCTTAAGAAGTCGCGCCGCGACGTAATATCGATATAGGCGATTGTTCTTCTTTTTCGTATGGGTCGGCGTCATGGCCCGGCCATCAGCGCCGAATATGATGCCTTTGAGAAGAGCAGGAACTTGCCGACGAGAGTGGCCCGCCCGCCGTTGAGGGTTTCGCTTTAAGATGGTGCGAACCTTGTCCCACTGTTCCTGGGTGATGATCGCCTCATGAACGCCGGAGTAAGCCGTGCCTTTATGGACGGCTTTGCCAAGGTAGGTCTCATTGTTGAGCAGCTTGTACATGTAGCCCTTATCAATATGACGACCCTTCTTTGTCCTGACATCTTCTTCAGCTAGTCGCTTTGCCAAGATGGTGGCCGAGCCAACCGTCGGGAACCGATCGAAAATCATCCTGATAATTTTGGCCTCATCTTCATTGATGACGAGCTTCTTGTCTTTCACGTCATATCCAAGGGGCACATTGCCTCCCATCCAAAGGCCTTTTTTACGGCTGGCTGCGATCTTGTCCCGAATGCGTTCCCCAGATACTTCCCGCTCAAACTGAGCGAATGACAGAAGAATGTTGAGCGTCAATCGCCCCATGGAATTGGTTGTATTGAATGATTGGGTCACCGATACGAAAGTGACGTTGTGCCGATCGAAAATATCGACGAGCTTTGCAAAATCCATCAACGACCGACTCAGCCGGTCAATCTTGTAAACGACGACGACATCAACAAGGCCGGACTGAATGTCTTCGAGAAGTCTCTGAAGAGTTGGTCGCTCAAGGGTGCCGCCGGAGATGCCTCCGTCGTCATAGAAATCAGGAACGAGGATCCAGCCTTCCTGCTTCTGGCTGGCGATATAAGCTTCGCAAGCCTCACGCTGGGCATGAAGGCTGTTGAACTCCAGCTCGAGGCCTTCCTCGCTGGATTTACGCGTGTAGACAGCGCATCTGGTTTTTCGCATGGGCATCTGCTTCATTGGACTTCTCCTGCTTTACGAAGACCAAAAAACACCCAGCCGTTCCACCTCGTGCCCGTAATGGCACGAGCGACAGTAGACAGTGATTTGAACGGGCGACCGTCATATTCAAAACCATCCTGAGTAACATCGACGCAATATTCGATGCCTTTGTATTCACGAATAAGCCGTGTGCCGGGGGTGGGATGGAGATCGGCTCGAATACGCCGCTGCCTTACGTTTCCCCCATCCAGGTTTTCTCCCATGGCCTTGAGGCGTTCCGTCGTCGCTGGCTTCAGGCCACCGTAGGCGAGCTCCTGGATGCGATAGGCCAAGCGGCTTTCAAGGTACTTTCTGTTCTGGCGAGGTGGCTCCGTTTCATAAAGCTTGCGCCAAAGGATCCGAAGGTCAGCCGTAGGCGTTTCCTTCAAAGCTGCCAGTCTTGTGATTACAGTTTCCGTCATTGGTATTACTCCACGTCAAATTCAACGGTTTCATGACGGCATTGGTCAGGGAAAATGTGTAGGTAACTGTCTCCCGATAGGGCAGTTAGTTCCCTTGACTTTCGGTGTTTGATGCGGATGAGGCCGATGGCCAGGATAGCTCCGAGCTCAGCAAGCCGATCGCCTTTGGGCATTTCATTTTGGTCTAAAAAATTCATCGTGTATTGTCTCCTCAACGAAGACATGATGAACTCTTCAGATTGGAATTCCCATTTGATTCAGTGCGTTAGTGATCGCGCGAAGAGAAAAAAGCATGCGCACGCATCCGGGAATGAAGTGTCTCAGCAATACGTATCTCTAACTGCCTCAAAGACCCCAACCAGCACCGGCGAATAGTTTGCGGGGCCCGCAAATGCCTTCGCCTGATCTAGATTTTGCTTTTCATCCAGAAAGTGAATGGCTGTCCTAACAACGTCAGGTGCATACCCACCCTCAGAGATCATGCCATCAAAGATGACCTGCCACCCATCGGGGTCAGATCTCTCAGTCAGGGCTTTTGATGTTTCCCAGCTATTTCCTTCAATCATAAACCGACACAACAAAGCCACTATGGACGCAGCATCACCTGCGTGAGGGTGCCAATGCGTTAGCCTCGCCTCCAAACGCGCGATAGATGGGATGTCTACGGTCTCGATAAATTGGAAAGCGGCCAATGGTGCGATGCGATGAGCTGGATTGCACCCTGCCGTCCCGCCATCCAGGAGGGCGTCAGCTTCCCGAACAGCTGTGTCTTGTTCCATACCCTTTGAAACTTTGCTGAACACTAGGGCGAACACTGGCCCGGTATCGAAAGCGCCTGATTGCCACCAGTTTAGATACTGGTTTGCAATGTCGTGAGGGTCGAATGCTTTTTTCTGAGCGAGGCTTTCAGAGAGCAACCTAGAGACCTGAGAAGGGCCGCCGTTGTCATCACCGGCTTGAATGCCAGAGAGAATGACTTCCAGCGCCCTGTTCGCGCTGGCTGCCTCATTCATTCGAACGTCGACGTTCAAACAATTGGTGGCCAATGTCGAGGATGCGAGAGCTTTCTGCGAGCTGTGACACCCATTCATTAGGGATCCCATCGATACCGTAAATTGCTCCGGCAATTTGTCCCGCGACGGCACCTACAGTGTCTGCGTCGTCACCAAGGTTTACAGCGAGCAAGAGCGCATCTTCAAAATTATCAGTCTTCCAGACTGACCACATTGCGGCTTCGAGAGTTGAAACAACGTAGCCATCTGATTTGATGTCGTCCCGTTCTTTCTCTTCGTACTCGCGGTTTATTACATGAGAGATTTTATCAGCAACGCGGAGTGTCTCGACAGAGCTTAATGCAGAGCCCTTATCGCCTGTTCTGATGCCTTCGAATATGATTTTGGATAACAGGCGGCACCCATCATTTGGAACTTCATGGTTATGCGTGAGAATGCCCTGTGTGACTGAAACCTCGTCTGCCAACCTGCCGTCTTTCTGATAGAAAATCGGAACAGGAGCTAACCGCATTATGCTGCCGTTGCCGCCCGCCCATTCACCTGTGACACCGCAATCATCATGGCCATAGCGGCGATAGGCGCCAATTGCCCTTAGCGTTGTTTGGCCAATATCAAAGCATTTTGGGAGCGATGAGTTGTAACCTTCGTCCACCCAACGGACGAGGCGGTCTCCAAAATCAACTGGGTCATAGTTCCCTTTGCTGAGCAGGGTCTCCGCCAAGCAAAGAGCCATGCTAGTGTCATCCGTCCAGTAGCCAGGCTCCAGTTGATAGGTGCCTCCGGCCGTATAGCCGGAAACGTGCTCATAAGTATCGCGCCGCTTAAACTGAATTGGAGCGCCGAGCGCATCACCAATCGCTAAGCCAATGAATGCACCTATTGAACGGTTTCTTCGGGCATTAGCTTCGTAAGTCATTCAGACAGGTCCTTCATTCCAATATTTATCTCCCGACCACTCAGGCACCTGTTGGTCTGTTTTGAGCTTCAATCTCTGGAAACACACTGCTTCGAAAAGCTGCTCTAGTGATTGGTCTCGGGAGGAGACTGCAGGCAAGCTCGCTGAAGCTTCCAGCCAAAAACGATTGCCGAGAACGTTGTTCTCAGCCAAATAGGCCTCTCCCCACCAATCTATAAACCGGGCTCGGGCTGAGTTCAGAATTCGATCGGAGGGTAGCTTCGCCTTCTTCTCTTGCTGGTTCACTTTTCGAGCGGCTGGTAGGAGGTTCCATAAATCACCGCATGGCCAAGCAGACCAAGGGAAGCAATGGTCAAGGTCTGCCGCAGCGATTGAGAGCTTTTTGCCACTCCAGACGCAGAACAAGCGTCCCGCGTCTGAGAGCCGTTGCGCTTGGTCACGTGGGATTCTGACATCTCTGGTTGGCTCAGCCCAAATCATGGCTGCTGCAATGTCTGCGTCAGCCATCTCACGGCCTTGTCGCTCCAGATACGATTTTATGATGCGTGCCCATTCGGAAACGATCGCGGGCTCTATCCAAACATCGAACCGTTGTAACGCATTCCAAAGATGGCGGGGAATATGCACCTCGCCAAAACTACTTAAATACACTTCATCAAGCACGATGGTTTCGGGGCGGACCAGTCGGCCTTGTCGCTCCACAGGCAGGATTACGCTACCATCTGGGTAGGTCATATACGTGGCTGGCATTTTTGTGATCGTGTCAGCCGCATCTTTTATCGCGGCATGCAGTGCCTTGGCATCGTCGCCAGTCATGCTGAGACCAACGCGCAGGTCCAGGTGAGAAATGTGCTGCAGCTTTCTAAAGCCTTCTTTGACAAAACCCAGTCTCTCGAAACCCATGTTTGATGGGTTCTGAGGAAGGTTTGCCGCCAGGAGGGGTTTAAAGAGCCTAATCCAGGTGAGCGCCACCAAGCCCAGCGGAACAGAGACAAATTGATCGTCTCTTGTTCGCGCCATTCCCGCCGCACCGTCAGCCACACGACACAGGCTTCGAAGCAATGCGAGCTTGTAGGTTGAGTTTTTATCGTCGTTGAGGATGACGTGTCGAAGAAGTGGGAGCGCACCAGTTCCGTCATCAGGCAAGCGAACAGCCATCTGTATCCAGTTGACGTCTGATCTTTTCAGCTTGTCGTTTTCGTCTGAGCAAAACTCAACAAAAGCACCATGACTTTTCGCCAGAGCCTCGATTTCTTCTCGGCTGACAGCGTTAAAGGATCGCTCTTGGCTCAAAGCTCCATCACGCAGTGTTAAGGCCAGCAGTCCACCTGGCTTGAGCAGGTTGATCAATTTTCTGAATGCCCTTGTTCGATCTGACAACGGCAAATGCATCCAGACTGCGCTGACCAATATGACGTCAAATGACAGACCAAGCCGAGTAACCTTCCCAAGGGAAGGCAATGCGTCATCGATAAGGCGAAAAGCTGAGCTTCCATGTTTTGTGACGGCTTGATCCCTCATTTTTTTCGAGGGCTCTACGGCAACAACATCAAATCCTAAGCTTGATAGCCATGCAGCATCACGACCGCTGCCAGCTCCAACATCGAGTACCGATGCAGCTGGTTTGGGCAGTAGGTCGATAAGCCACGCATGAACTTCCTGCGGCTTTACGCTTTCGTATTGTTTCGAGACGGACACCGCGTTTTCATCATACCAGTTTATTGAGTTGCTCATTGAGAAGACCTCCGCCACCCAGCAGCAGTGGCTTCTGCTTCAGAGCAGAAAAAACGCTCACCCTTGGCCTCGTCAATTCTTGTCCTGTCATACCAACGCCCACCTGGAACGTGATAAATGCGCGCCCCTTTGTTGCTGATGTTGCCTTTGATCACACAATCTCCGGGGCTCGCTGGCACCTGCTCAAAAGCAAGCCGTTTTCCTCGTCGCCAATCCCAGGGCATAACAAAATCGCCGGACCAGAGGCCAACGGACGCAGCTTTCGCATTATTCTCTTGCCCAACGTAATCCTGCGAATATCGCCGATAGGCGACAGCTAGCCCTTGCGACACGAGCCAGCTGTTGAGGTCTTCCTGGCCTTTGAAACAAACCGCGATCACCCGACCATAGCGGTCTTTATCTTTCGCCTCGCAGGTCACAGACCCTCTGCCAATTCTATCTGACAGAGCCAAGGCTGCTTTCTGCCCACAGCGATATTTTGCGTCACCAGATATACAAACCTGTTTGCTCTCTGGTGCATCGATACCGTGTAGGCGAATACGCTGTCCATGGATATCTATGGTATCGCCATCAATGACAGTCGGTATGCCTGTGATATTTGCAGCCTCTGCTGCCGTAACGGGCAACGCCATGGTCGCAATTACAATCAACGCTGCCGCTTCGACGGCTTTTAAACGACGAGCCATCGATAAATCCCAATGATGTTTATGATGACGAAGGTCGCTTGCAGCAGGATCAAGCTGTCATCGCGCTGAGCTATACCTGCCGCGCACCAAAGCAGCGACGATGCCAGGAAGAGTAAAAAACCATAGCCCGACACATCTAAATTCAAGGCAACCAGGATCGCTCCTGCTATCCCAGCCAGCGTTCCTGTCCATTTTGCAGGTCCAAGCCAGCTGTGGTTTCTATGAAGGGCGGCGGTCGAATAGGACATCTACATCTCCCTCGCGAACCAACGAATACGCCCGATGATATGGATCTCATCAGCCGTGCGCTCGTAGGGGCTATAGAATGTGTTATCTGAGATGACCCGAACCTTAGGCGGATCATTGTTGGGGATATTCTCAAGCCGCTTGGCAACGAGCCCCATCCCGTCAAACAGAACAAAGATACCTGGTGGCGTTGGAGAACGTCGCTGCATATCGACCAACACGACGTCACCGGAATGCAACGTCGGCATCATGCTGTCGCCTTCAACATGCATGATCCTCAGCTGAGAAGGATCTGCCTTGAGATCGTGAAGGATCCACTCTCGCTGAAAGTGGTACGGCTTCCCGTCCTCAATTTCGTCGACAACTGTGCCGCCGCCCATAGACGCGGAAACGGCAACAGATGGAATCGAAATGAACGCCTCAGACGGATCCACAATGATGGGGGACTCGCCTTCCACATCTCCCATGCCATGAAGCAGCCAGTTCCGTTCAACCTTCAGAACTTCCGCTACCTGATCAAGTTTGGCGAGATTCGGATTTTCTGACTTGCCGCGCATGATGTCGTAGACGAACGACCTGTTGATATCTGCAATCTCAGCGATTTGCCCAGCATTCAAGCCAAGCTGCCGTGAGCGCGCTTTTAACCTGTCTGCCATCGTGTATTTCATCGGGTTATCCCCTGATTGTGGAATATGTGGATTAAAAAGGATTGATTCATCTTCGTCAAGAAGATAAAACAAAAGAGGAACACTGATAGCGTTTGGGGTGTGCCATGGCCGGCATTGAAAAAGAATATTTCTCCCTCGAGGAGATCGAAAACCAATGGGGAATTCCCCATCGGGATCTCGTCTATTTGGCAGAAAACGGCCTTTTGAAGGTTTCTGTCCGGCTCTATCACGTCCACCTGGAAAACGGCTCCATCGAGGAAGATGACGATGGGCAGTGGTATTCAGTGCCTGAAGAGCGCGTTTGGTTCGACGGCCTCCAGGATCTCAGGAAACACGACGTCTATCGTCTTTTCCACGAAGGTGAACTCAAGGTCGATTCCTTTGATGGTCCCTATGAAGGCTATACATCCGTGCTGCATCCCGAAGGGGGCGTGTGCGTAAAGCGCGATGAGCTTGTGGTTCGACGCAAAGAGCGGGACCGTGCGGCCTCAAAACATGGCCTCGGTGGTGTTGCCCGCTCTACGGCCACGCACTTTGAGCAGCGCAATAACTTCGCTGAGGTGACGCTGGGGGACACCAAATACACGTTGGGTCCCATTCAGGCGGATGTTGTTCGCATCCTTTACGAGGCAGCCACAACGGAATTCCCGTGGCTCCATGGCCAACGTGTCCTGGCGGATGCAGGCTCCAAATGCACCCGCATCTCTGATCTGTTCAAACGCCAGCCTGAATGGCGCAAGCTGATCCAGTCAGACAAGCGCGGTAAATACCGGCTAAACATCCGCTTCTCTTAACGTCCCCCTCCAAACGATAGGGTTTCTGAGGCTCTCAGCGGGTTCGTCCCCCTGGTGTCCCACGGCATATCCCCTCGCGTCCCCCTGATTTAGACCCTCTGATCCCCCAACTATCCACTTCTGGTCCCGACGACAGGACGAAGTGAGTTCGTCATCCTGATCCCAACGTTCAATTCAACGAAGGGGGCAGCGATGACCATCAAGCACCTACACCAAGTTCATTTAGCCGATCGCTGGAATCTGAGCCCGCGCACCCTTGAGCGGTGGCGCTGGGAAAAGATCGGCCCGCCTTATCTCAAAATCGGTGGCCGGGTTGTTTATCGGCTCGAAGATGTCGAAGCGTTCGAAGCGCAGCAGCTCAAGAACACTCAAGGCGCTACCTCAACGCCATTGCCTTACCTGCATGTCGTGGGGTCGCGATGACAGATCCTATCCCCATTTGGCGCGGCCATGCGTCACCGTTCCATTTGCAAAAACTGGATCAGACCAGCTTTTGCGCCTGGGTCGCTCAAGCCAATCCCGGCGAAGCTCTGGAATACCATCGTGGGTTCCTTTGCCTTGATCGCGGTGGCCCAGAAGCCAAAGCACCTGAAAGCTATCAAGCCAAGTTGGATGCGCTGGCGGACCAAGCCTTTGATCTCTCAGAGCGCGGCTTCGTGCATTTGGTTCAGCAACGTTTAGGCGACGCGTCTTTTCGATATCTGGCCATCGCTCGCCCTCAGCCGGAAGGCCAATCCATCAATTTCTCAACCCTTATGACAGAGGAGGCCGCTTAAATGGCGTACCCCGATAACACCCCCAGTTTGAGCGACATTGCTCAAATGCCTGTTGGAGAGCTTGCCTCTCTGCCGACACAAACCTTGGCGACCTTGCTGAGCGATGCCGAGGCCGCACTGCGCTCCACAAAAAGCGTCAAAGACTGGCTTGATGGTGCAATCGCCAGAAAGTTTAGCGACCAAGCAGCCCAGCAGCGTCGCTTCGAAGGCAAGGATACTGGCTCTGCGCGCCTTCAAGATGGCGATGTGACCATCGTCGCTGATCTGCCCAAGCGCGTGGAGTGGGATCAGCATCAACTGGCAGCGCTGGTCGAACGCATCAAGTCTGATGGCGAAGACCCGCGCGAATACGTCGATGTCACCTTCAAGGTCTCTGAGCGCAAGTACGCCGCCTGGCCCTCACACATTCAGTCGGTCTTTCAAGAAGCCCGCACGGTCAAGACCGGCAAGGAGACCTTCAAGCTGATCAATGGGGAGAGCGAACAATGAGCGCGCTTCCCATCATCACCGCCGATCAACGGCTCTCTGAACGTCGCGGCATCAAAGGCTGCATCTTCGGGAAATCCGGAATTGGCAAGACCTCGCTGCTTTGGTCATTGGACGCGTCATCCACGCTGTTCTTTGATCTGGAAGCTGGTGACCTCGCCATTGAGGGCTGGAAGGGTGACACCATTCGTCCCCGCACTTGGCAAGAATGCCGTGACTTCGCCGTCTTCATCGGCGGGCCCAATCCGGCGCTGCGTGAAGATCAGGTCTATAGCCAAGCCCACTTCGACGCCGTCTGTGAGCAGTTCGGCGATCCGATGGCCCTGGACAAGTACCAGACGATCTTCATCGACAGCATCACTGTTGCCGGACGCTTGTGTTTCCAATGGTGCAAAGGTCAGCCTCAGGCAGTTTCCGAGCGTTCAGGAAAACCTGATATGCGGGGCGCTTACGGTCTGCATGGCCAGGAGATGATCGCCTGGCTCACGCACCTCCAACACACCCGTGGCAAGAACGTCTGGTTCGTCGGGATCCTCGACGAGAAGCTCGACGACTTTAATCGCAAGACCTTTGTCCCTCAGATCGATGGCTCCAAAACCGGCAATGAACTGCCGGGCATTGTTGATGAAGTCATTGCCATGGCGGAAATCAGCCAGGACGGCAGCGAGCCGTTTCGGGCCTTCGTCTGCCACACCCTGAACCCGTTCGGTTTCCCGGCCAAAGATCGCAGCGGTCGCCTGGATCAAATCGAAGAGCCGCATCTTGGCCGCCTGATGGAAAAGATCAGCGGTCCCGTGGCCCCGGCCAGCGAGCGTTTGGAGTTTGGTCGACCGGCCATGCCCGAGGCTGAACCAACCCAAACCCCCATTACCCCAGATAACGAAGGAGCATCCTGACCATGTCCGGATCTTGGAACGACTTTAACGACGCTGATTCCCAGACGTCTTACGACCTCATCCCCAAAGGCACCGTCGTGCCTGTGCGCTTAACCCTGAAGCCTGGCGGCTATGACGATCCGGCCCAAGGTTGGAGCGGTGGCTATGCGACCCGCAACGAGACGTCAGGCTCGGTTTATCTCAATGCCGAGTTTGTCATTACCGAGGGGACGTATGCCAAACGCAAGATCTGGAGCCTGATTGGTCTCTTGAGCCTGAAGGGTCCGGAGTGGGCCAACATGGGTCGCTCCTTTGTGCGCGGTATCCTGAACTCCGCTCGCGGTCTTTCTGACAAGGACAACTCCCCTGAGGCACTGGCTGCGCGTCGGATCAATGGCTTTGCCGACATCGATGGCATTGAATTCCTGGCAAAGATCGATGTGGGCAAAGAC
This sequence comes from Alphaproteobacteria bacterium, assembly GCA_963691885.1. GTDB lineage: Bacteria > Pseudomonadota > Alphaproteobacteria > UBA8366 > Aestuariispiraceae. The sequence continues at coordinate 1,253,575 of OY829843.1, read as the reverse complement.
GCAAACGGGGACGCCAAGAACGAGATCCGCTTTGCCGTCACGCCCAATCAGAAAGAATGGGACGCCTATCTGCAATCGGGTGGCGCATGGCGCCCGGGTGGCAGTCCGAACCAGCCCCCCACGGCGCCCCAGTCCATGCCCGCGACTGCCACACCGGCTGCTGCAACCGAATCCACTCCCAACCGCCCATCTTGGGCGCAATAGGAGTTTCGGATCATGTTGCTTCGTCCCCGCCAGAAAACCTTCGTCGAGCGATCCGTTCAGGCGCTTGAAGACCACGGCAATACGCTTGGTGTTGCGCCGACCGGTGCTGGCAAAACCATCATGCTTTCTGGTGTGGTTGGTAAAATGCTGGGCGGCACAGATGCCAAAGCGGCGGTGTTGGCCCATCGTGACGAGCTGACAGCACAGAACGTGATGAAGTTCGCCAAGGTAAACCCGGGCATCCGCACTTCGGTCTTTGATGCGCGGAGCAAGTCCTGGCGGGGACAAGCGACATTCGCCATGGTGCCGACATTGGCGCGCAAGTCGAACCTAGAGGCCATGCCTGCACTCGACTTGTTGGTGGTTGATGAAGCCCACCATGTGGCGGCAGACAGTTACCTCCGAATTATCGAGCGGGCATATCAACGCAACCCGGGCATAAAGGTGTTCGGGGTCACGGCCACGCCAAATCGTGGTGACAAGAAAGGCCTGCGTCCCGTCTTCTCCAATGTCGCCGATCAGATCACTCTTGGTGAGCTGATCACCTCTGGTCACCTGGTGCCACCACGCACATTCGTCATTGATGTGGGCACTCAGGAAGCGCTGAAGAGCGTGCGCAAGACGGTCGATGACTTCGACATGAAGGCGGTCGACGCCATCATGAACAAGGCACCGATCACTGATGCGGTCATTCGTCATTGGAAGGAGAAGGCCGGAGACCGACAGACGGTTGTGTTCTGCTCCACCGTTGATCACGCAAAGAATGTCACCGAGGCTTTTGCGTCTGCCGGTGTTGAGGCTGCAACGGTCCATGGTGAGATGGGAACGGCTGAACGCCGTTCTGTGCTCCGCGCATTTGAGCAAGGCGAGAACCAGGTCATCGTCAACGTTTCGGTACTCACGGAGGGTTGGGACCACCAGCCCACCAGTTGCGTGATCTTGCTCCGCCCCAGCTCTTACAAATCCACCATGATCCAAATGGTCGGGCGCGGTCTGCGTACTGTCGATCCGAACGAGTTTCCGGGGCAGGTCAAAACGGACTGCATCGTTCTCGACTTTGGCACGTCCAGTTTGCTCCATGGCTGCCTTGAGCAGGATGTGGATCTTCGCGGCAAGACCAAGAAGGAAACGCCCACCAAGGACTGTCCGGAATGCCAAGCCATCGTACCGTCCGCCACACGCGAATGTCCGCTCTGCGGGTTTCAGTGGATTGTTGAAGAACGCGAAAGTGCTGACAAAACGCCGCTCAGCAGTTTCGTTATGTCAGAGATTGATCTGCTTAAGCGATCAAGCTTCAGGTGGTGTGATCTCTTTGGCGATGACGCAGCGCTGGTTGCCAACGGCTTCAATGCCTGGGGCGGGATCTTCTTTCTGCATGGCCGCTGGCACGCTGTCGGTGGTGGCAAGGGGCTTAAGACCCATCTCATCTCCATTGGCGAGCGCTCCGTCTGTCTGGCGGCCGCTGATGACTGGCTGAATGAAAACGAGACGGATGAAAGTGCGCACAAATCCAAGCGCTGGCTCAATCAACCCGCCACAGACAAGCAACGACAATATCTGCCAGATGGCTTCCAGCTTGATTACGGGCTGAACCGTTATCAGGCCTCAGCCCTTCTGACCTTCCAATTCAATAAATCCACCATCACTCGTTTGGTAACTGACGCCTCCGAAGAAGCACGGAGGGCCGCATGAGCCATGAGCGAAATATCTCTCCGAGAGCGCCTTTGGCATCCGCGCGGCAAACTCTGTGGCGTCTGCCGAAGACCAACCCGAGGCTTTGGTTGGTTCAACTGCCGTGCGCCGAAGCAAAAGCGCCAATCGGTCTGGTTCTGCTCCATGAGCTGCCAAGGCTTCTGGTCACGCTTGGCGAAGGAGCGACTGGGCATGGTTGACCTGACCGAACAGGAACAGGCCGCGATCCGCGCTGCCATGAAGATGGTCGCAGAAAGCATGGAAGAGATCGGCTGGGAAACCCGGTTGATCGAGCTCTCAGAAGCGCAGGTCCTCACCCTCATCGAAGTCGCTGTTGGTGGCTTCCAGGACGCCATGTTCGCCATGGCCAAAACCGACGATACGGAGATCCCCTTTTGATGTTGGATTATAATCACTCGGCCACCATTGCCGATCAGATCAATGCGCTCATTGACGAGGCTTTGGTTTCTGAGAACCAAGCCAGGCTATCCCGAGATTACTTGGGCGGCTCCCGTCTTGGTGTGGCTTGTGAGCGTGCCCTGCAGTTCGAATATGCGGACGCGCCCAAGGATGAAGGCCTGGACTTTGATGGCCAAACCCTTCGTATCTTTGCCGCCGGTCACCTGTTTGAAGACTTAGCCATAGATTGGCTTCGTAAGGCCGGTTTTGAGCTTTACACCACCAAGGGCAACAAACCCAGCGGAGAGCAGTTTGGTTTTTCGGTCGCGAATGGTCGTATCCGGGGCCATGTGGACGGCATCTTAAATGACGGCCCAGTTCTGCCCGGGTTTCCAGCGCTCTGGGAGTGCAAGTCACTCAACAACAAATCCTGGAACGATACTGTTAAACGCGGCGTGACGATCTCCAAGCCGGTCTATGCCGCCCAGATCGCGACCTATCAGGCGTACATGGAGTCTTCGGTGCCGGGGATATCAAAGAACCCTGCGCTGTTCACTGCCATCAATAAAGACACGGCGGAACTTCATCACGAGTTGGTGCCCTTTGATGGTGGGCTTGCCCAGTCCTCAAGCGACAAGGCTGTTCGTATTATTCAGGCAACGGAGGCCGGAGAGCTGTTGCCGCGCATCGCCCAGTCCGCAGACTTCTTCGAGTGCAAGTTCTGCTCTTGGTCCGATCGCTGCTGGGTAAGTGATCATGGCTGATACACCGAAAGACCAAGACAATGTCATCGCCTTGGACCGATGGCGCGACTTCAACGACGCGGAACCTCAGAATCCAGACGCCGTTTACCTGCGCGATTTCTCGGAGACCACCGAGGAGATCAAGGCGCGGATGGTCTTCAATATCCGAGGTGTGCTTTCGTACCTGCTTCCAGGTGGTGTCTACCGTGCCGGTAAGTTTGTTGCCGGTGATGTTCGCGGCAATCGAGGCGACAGTCTTTCGGTCGAGCTCACGGGGCCAAAGGCAGGCATGTGGCATGACTTCGCGACGGGCGAAGGCGGAGACATTATTGCCCTTTGGGCTGCTGTTAGCGGGCACGATACCCGCAGCGACTTCCCGGCCATCATGGAAGACATTCGGGGATGGCTCGATGGCTACACGCGGACCTATCACGACAGCCGTCCAGCCAAGCCTAAGTCACCGCCTCTCGATGAGTTGGGGCCCGTCACGACCAAGTGGGACTACCGAGACAGTGACGGCAATCTGATCGCCAACGTCTATCGCTACGACCCGCCCGGCGGAAAGCAGTTCCGTCCGTGGGATGTCATCAACCGCAAGACCCAAGCGCCAGATCCAAGACCGCTTTATAACCAGCCCGGTATCAAGGCTGCCCATGAAATTGTCCTGGTCGAAGGCGAGAAGTCTGCTCAGGCACTGATCGATGCTGGGGTCTGCGCGACGACGGCTATGAACGGCGCGAAGGCCCCGATCGAGAAAACCGATTGGTCACCGCTTAAAGGCAAACGGGTTCTGGTCTGGCCGGATAAGGATGGCCCTGGCTGGCAATACGCCATGGCCGGGTCTCAGGCCATCTTGGCGGCGGGCGCGGTCTCTGTGTCTGTTTTGCTCCCACCAGACGACAAGCCCGACAAATGGGATGCGGCGGATGCAGTTGAAGACGGGTTAGACGTCGCAGCGTTCATCGCTTCTGCTGAGAAGCAGTCTGTCAGCCCTGAAAAGAAATCACTCGATCTCGCTGATTGGCATGCGACCCGGTATTCCGGTGATGCACCAGAGCAGAAGTTTCTGGTCGAAGGGGCGTTTCCCATGGGCGTGGTCGCCATCCTGGCTGCCATGGGTGATACCGGCAAAGGCATGCTGAGCCTTGATCTCGCGCTATCGGTCGCAACAGGCGAGCCATCTAACGTTTCCGTCAATCCCGGACCTGTCGCTTTTGGCGGTCCTGTTCGCGAGTTCGGCACGGCTGTCATATTCACGGCGGAAGACGATCAAGGAGAAGTCCATCGTCGACTGCAAAGGCTCGATCCAAAAGAAATTCGGCTAAAGCACCCTGAGCGCCTGATTGTCGTGCCGTTGCCCAATGCCGGTGGCCCAATCCCGCTCGTTGTGAATGGCAAGGATGGACCCGAAGTCACGCCGCAGTTCAAAAAGCTCCGCGAGCAAATCCTCGCCATTCGTGATCTCAAGCTGGTGGTGTTTGATCCGCTCGCATCCTTCATCCACGCAGACGTCACCTCAGACCCGGCAGCCGGGAGTTTTGCCACAGGGCTCTTAGCCAGCCTCGCCACCGAAACTGGAGCTGCGGTGATCGTGGCCCACCATATGCGCAAACCCCAAGGCAACCGGCCCATCACATCCGTGGAACAAGCGCGCGATGCTGTGCGTGGCACCAGTGCCATCGTTGACGGTGTGCGCATGGTCTATGCGCTCTGGCCCGCAGCTGAAGATCATCAAAGCTACGTCTTCAAAACCCTCGATGAGGCCTATGTCCGAAATGCCGTCTACCAAGGTGCCGTGGTCAAAGCCAACGGCCCGGCTGATCGCACCATTCGGACCTACCGGCGCGTTGAAACGGGCCTCTTGCTTGATGTGACAGAGCAACTCAAAACATGCCGCCTGCCGGTCTCGGATCTCTCCGATATGCTGGTGACTGCCGTCATCCAAGCTGCGGAAGATGGGCAACCCTTCACCCACACCGGCAATTCTGGCGTCTTTAAGCAACGCAACCGTCTGCCCGTCGTGTTCCATGATATGGGTCGCAACAAGATCGAAAAGTTGGTTCAGGATCTCTTGAATGCCAGGCCCGCTGTTCTGGTCAAAGGCATGTCCGAGGGCTCCAAAGAGCTCAAGTGGTTGGACGTTCCAGACGGGCCATTTGCGCGGGGTGTGGGGCACTTCACCCATGGCGCTCACCGGGTGCCGGAGGAGCGAAAATGATGGCTCCGTTCCCGGCGTTCCCAGTGCTTCCTACCCTACCTGGAAAAAGGTGGTTTCCGTTCCCGCTTCCCGGCTTCCCGGTCGGGAATTCCCGGAAATCAAAATGTGTCATTTTGGCTCAACCGTTTGAAACGCAACATGAAATGCGTCTCATCGCCGTTCCCGATTCCCAAATCATCTTCCCTAAAATTATAGTTTTAAATCAACGGTTTCCACTTCCCGGGCTCCTATATACTACGTATATATGGGCGTGTTCTGGGAACACACGCCCATACGTAATGGTGTCTTCCTTCCCCGGCTTCCCGGGAACGGCTTTCCCAACATCCCATCCCCAACCAACCAATCCCCAGAGGGCAATCAACGCATGTCAGCTGCGTGCGCTTGCGGCTGCCTCACCCTCATTCCAATGCAGGAGAATTTTTATGATCCCAAACATTCAACCTCAGCCAGTCGATGCGGCGATGACGATCCTGGGCCTTGATCTCGGCACCAAGACCGGCTGGGCGCTACGCCTCGCTGATCGGACTGTCACCTCGGGCACAGTCGAGTTCAGGAACGACCGCTGGCAAGGCGGTGGCATGCGCTTCCTGCGCTTCAAGCAGTGGCTCACGGAAATCAAACAAATGGCCGGTGGCCTGGATGCGGTTTTTATCGAAGAGGTTCGCCGACACGCTGGCGTGGATGCGGCCCATGCCTATGGCGGCTTCCTGGCGCACGCCACAGCCTGGTGTGAACACCACACGATCCCTTACGAGGCCGTTCCGGTCGGCACAATCAAACGCCATGCCACTGGCAAAGGGAACGCCAACAAAGACGCCATGATCGAGGCTGCACGCAAGCGTGGGTTCGACCCAGCCGATGACAACGAAGCCGATGCTCTGGCCATTCTCGACTGGGCCATGACACACCGCGACGGAGGAGAAGACCAATGAACGGAGAAATGATGCTCAAACAGGCGGCCGCCGTTGTCGGCAATCGCCGCGAGACCTATGGCGAGCCATCCGCCTCCATGTCGGCCATTGCCAAGCGCTGGTCAATTACGCTGGGCCAGCCCATCACACCTTCTCAGGTGGCTTTGTGCCTGATCGATTTGAAGCTGGCGCGGCTGGCCCATGATCCCCGGCATCTCGACAGCATGGTCGATATCGCTGGCTACGCAGCAGTGCTCAAGGAGGTGAGCTGATGCGCTGGCATCCGCCTGGGTTTGGTGGGGAACGGCGAAGTTCTGAGCAAATCAAAAAGGATGGTTGGCTTGAGAGCGGACTTATGGCCGTGTCCATCGATGACCAGAGACTGACGTGGCCGGAGCGCGAACTGGTGCGTCAACTGGCCGAAAAACTCTATGGAAAACGCAAGGAAGAAAAGGAGGCCAGACATGGCTGATTGGACAACGCACGAAGTGGAAACGAGATTGGTGGAGGCTGCAGACGTACTCAAGCAACTGCCCGAGCAGAAGATACAAGGCTACTTCAACGTCTGGCCGGAGTTCGTCTACGACTTCTCCGACAAGGTTGGACAGAAGCCTGAGGCGATGAGACGTCCGCCGCCATCGGCAAGCTCGATCACCCGCATGGAAGAGAGCCTTGAGTGGCTGCAGATGCTTGATGGCGAGGATGCCAAGATGGTGTGGGCCCGCGCTGAAGGCACGCGATGGAAACCCATCTGCTGGCGCTTTGGTATTAGCCGGGCAACGGCGGCACGGCGCTGGGAGTTTTGCCTGAGCGTCATTGCCCTCAAGCTCAATGGCATGCCCGTGCAGATGAAACGGGCTCGCGAGCGTGTGATCCATCGTGCCCGAAAGCTGTCAATGGAAATCGCAAACTGAGACGCTTTCTCGTGAGACACCGGAACGCGAGACAGATGCGGCTAAATTGGGGTAAATTTCAGTCATGCTCGCGAGAGGCGCGCCCGGGGACACCTCGGTCGCTAGCGCAGCCCTCCTAAGCCTTTGATAACTTGGTTCCTTCTGGACCGATATCCTATGCGGGAGGGCTCAGCGCGGGATTTCTCTAGCGTTAGAGCCTGAAACTTACTTGACGACAGCTTGACGGATTGTGCTTAAGCCCAGCATTTCTGCGGGTTTGTGGGGCTGGCCTGTCAAGCGACATCCAAAATCTATTCATGCATCTGATTGACAAACATGCACCTTGAAATCGAAACCGTTCCGGTGGATCGATTGATCCCCTATGCGCGCAACGCCCGCACGCACGATGAGCCCCAAGTGGCGCAGATCGCGGGATCCATCGCCGAGTTCGGTTTTGTAAACCCGATCCTGATCGGCGCTGACGATGTGATCATCGCGGGCCATGGCCGATTGATGGCCGCCCTCAAACTCGGCCTCGCCGATGTGCCCGTCATTCGCCTTGGCGACCTCAGCGAGACCCAGCGCAAGGCGCTCATCATCGCCGACAACAAGATTGCTGAGAACGCTGGTTGGGACGAGGAACTCCTCCAACTGGAGCTGGCGGATCTGAAGGCAGAAGATTTTGATCTGAACCTGACTGGCTTTGACCTTTCAGAGATTGATGCGCTTTTGAAGTCAGTAGATACCGAGCCAGATGGCGAACCCATCGATGACGACCAAGTTCCTGACGCGCCAGCCCAGCCCGCCTCCCAGTTGAGTGATCTTTGGGTGCTTGGTGGTCACCGACTCCTTTGCGGAGACAGCACCAGCGCTACAGATGTGAAGCGATTGATGAATGGTGAACGTGCCATTCTGTTCGCGACCGACCCGCCTTATCTCGTGGACTATGATGGCACCAACCATCCGCAGAACAGTGCGCGTAAGGCCAAAGTCGCCAAGGGCGACAGCAGCGGCACTAATGGCAACAAAGACTGGTCAGCCACTTATGGCGTGACCTGGGATGATTCCTCTCAAGGGCCCGATCTCTATCGAGGCTTCATCAAGGCTGCCATCGCCGAGGCCATTGAACCGAACGCAGCCTGGTACTGCTGGCACGCATCTCGTCGCCAAGCCATGCTCGAAGAGGTCTGGACTGAAGCCGGAGCGTTCCAGCATCAGCAGATCATCTGGAACAAAGAGAAAGGCGTCCTTACGCGGTCGCGTTATCTTTGGAAGCACGAGCCCTGCTTGATGGGTTGGATCAAAGGCAACATGCCGCCGAAGGCCGATGGTGCTGAGTTTTTATCTTCCGTTTGGGATATCCATGGCCTGTCTGGCGAAGAACGCCCAGACCATCCGACGCCGAAGCCGCTTGATTGTTTTGCTATCCCTATGCGCCAGCATGTGGAACCCGGCGGATTATGCTATGAACCTTTCTCAGGATCCGGATCGCAGATCATGGCCGGAGAAACCGTCGGCAGACGCGTCTATGCCATGGAGATCAGTCCAACTTACGTCGATGTCGCGGTTGAGCGCTGGCAGAACGCCACTGGCAAAGCAGCTGTGCTAGATGGAGATGACCGGACGTTTGAAGAGATTAAGAGTGAGAGGTTAGCCGCATGAAGCAATCGAGACGCATGTCCTTAGTGGAATCCCTGTTCAATGTGGCCATTGGCTACATTGTCGCCGTCGTGACGCAGATTGCTGTGTTTCCGTTGTTTGGGCTTGAGGTCTCGCTGTCGGACAACCTGGCCATTGGTGGCTTGTTCACCGTGGTGAGCATTGTGCGCTCCTATGCGGTCAGGCGGCTGTTTGAAGCCATCCGGGTTCGCGCACTTCAAGGGGCCTAAAAACAGAAACGCCGTCACGGTGCTTCGGACGGCGCTTGTATGATCCCTTACCTTTTAGGGGTTTGACTTTTCGCAGTCGGAATAGCGGAGATTCCAACGCACGGGCCGCAAGGCTGCGACGCTTCGGTAATGGTCTTCGTTTCATTGTCTTATCCTCTCTTCTTAAAGGGCGCGGAGAGTAATCGATTATTCGCGATCCTGTCGAGTGATTACCAACAAGGGCGACCCGAATATGGGAACGTTTGAAGCAAATGCTTGTCAGTCAGGCCGAATACGCGCGCCAGCGCGGGGTCTCACGCCAGTACATCGGACAGATGGTGTCCAAAGGCGTGATCGAACTGAAAAACAAGAAGGTCGATCCTACCCAAGCTGACAAGGCGTTGGCTTCTGTTCGCGAACCCGCGAGGCCTGAGCGACGCAGTCAGTCCAAAACAGATCCGGCACCAAGCCCGGTTTCGTTGCCAAACGATACGCCTCAGCTTCCCCAAGGTGGCGACCTCTCAACGCTGCTTCTAAAGACCCGGATCAAAAGCGAGGTCGAAAAAGCCAAGCTTCTAGAGATCAAAGCCCGGGTAGAAGCCGGAAAATATGTCGATGCCGATGAAGGAAAAGTGGCCGCGTTCAATCGAGCCCGCGTGGTGCGCGATTCGTTGTTGAACATACCGGAACGACTAGCCGCGGTTCTCGCAGCTGAAGAGGATGCAAGCCGGGTGCATGCATTGCTTCATGCAGAAATCCGCAGTGCCTTGGAGGACCTGAGCGGTGCTTCCTGACGCAGCACAGAATCACAATAAGGCTTTCGATCGCGGCCTTCGTCCCGATCCTTTGCTCAAAGTTTCTGAGTGGGCCGACCAACACAGGCGGCTGTCTGGCAAGGGTGCTTCTGAACCTGGGCCATGGCGCACGGCACGCACGCCCTATTTGCGCGAAATCATGGATTGCCTGTCACCGTCCTCTCCCTACGAGCGGGTGGTGTTCATGAAAGGCGCGCAGATCGGGGCAACCGAATGCGGTAACAACTGGATCGGTTATGTCATACATCATGCGCCTGGCCCGATGTTGGCGGTCCTGCCGACTGTGGAGATGGCAAAGCGGAACTCGCGTCAGCGCATTGATCCGCTGATCGAAGAAAGCGAAGCACTTTCCAGTCTGGTTAAACCGGCGCGGGCGAGAGATTCAGGTAACACGGTCCTGACTAAAGCCTTTCAAGGCGGTCTGTTGGCGATGACCGGGGCCAATTCAGCCGTCGGCCTTCGCTCCATGCCGGTACGCTATTTATTTCTCGATGAAGTGGATGGCTATCCCGGTGACATCGATGGCGAAGGCGATCCGGTCTCACTAGCTGAGGCACGGACACGAACCTTTGCCCGACGGAAAGTGTTCATTGTCTCGACGCCGACGATCAAAGGTGTGTCCAGGATCGAGCGGGAGTTCGAAGCATCAGACCAGCGCCGGTTCTATGTCCCTTGTCCGCACTGTGGCCATTACCAATGGCTGGAGTTCGAGCGGCTCCGTTGGGAGAAAGGTCAGCCGGAAACCGCGCATTATGTCTGTTCTGAGTGCGATCAAGAAATCCAAGAGCATCACAAGACCCGGATGCTGGAACGCGGCGAATGGCGTGCAACTGCCGCCGTTAGTCAAGGCAATGAGAAAACAGCAGGCTTCCACATCTCGAGCCTCTACAGCCCCATTGGTTGGCGAAGCTGGGGCGAAATCGCTGCGGCCTGGGAAAGTGCCCAAGGCAATGATGCGGCTTTGAAGTCGGTTAAAAACACAGACCTTGGCGAGACCTGGGTTGAGACTGGCGAAGCACCGGACTGGCAGCGGCTCTATGACCAACGAGAAAACGGATATGCAGGCATTGTCCCGACCAAGGGTTTGTTTCTGACCGCAGGCGTTGATGTCCAGAAAGATCGCTTTGAGATTGATGTCTGGGCTTGGGGCCGTGGCTTGGAAAGCTGGTTAGTCGATCACATCGTGATTGATGGTGGACCACAAGACCCGACTGGTTGGTTGGAACTCGATGATCTGCTTGGACAGACATGGGAGCATGAATGTGGCGCGCATCTGAGAATAGCCAAGCTCGCCATCGATACCGGTTACGAAGCGCCCGCCGTTTATACATGGGCACGCAAAGCAGGCTTCGGACAGGTGGCACCCATCAAGGGTGTCGAGGGGTTCAACCGCTCCTCTCCTGTATCGGGACCGACCTACGTGGACGCGACGGATGGCGGCAAAAAACTCAAACGGGGTGCGCGTCTTTGGACTGTGGCGGTTTCGACCTTCAAGTCGGAAACTTACCGTTTCTTGAGATTGGAACGGCCAACCGATGAAGAAAAAATCGAAGGCGCAGACTACCTTCCAGGCACCATTCATCTTCCCGATTGGGTTGATAGCGAATGGCTAAAGCAGTTGGTTGGCGAGCAACTGGTCACGGTTAAAAATAAGCGCGGCTTCACGCGCCTTGAATGGCAGAAACTGAGAGAACGGAACGAAGCGCTGGATTGCCGGGTTTATGCCCGTGCGGCCGCCTGGATTGTCGGTGCCGATCGATGGACTGAGACCCGCTGGCAAGATTTAGAAAGTCAGTTAGCGCTCGCCCCTGAAAACACAAACACCGATCTGGCTCCCGCGCCACAAGCGGGACAGGTCAAACGCGCTCGTCCGGCCACACGTCGGGTGATCTCGAGCGGCTACATGATGAGATAGCGCCCTCTATGGCAACAACCGATGAGATTCAAACGCAATTGGACGCTCTTAAAGCCCAGCGTGCGAGCGGTGTCGCGCGCGTCAGCTATGACGGCAAGTCCATCGAATACCGAGGTGATGCAGAGATCGCAGAAGCCATCCGGGCTCTCGAAGCGGAGCTCAAGTCATTAGCGGGCGATAAGCCGGTCCGTCAAATCCGCGTAACGACGTTCAAGGGTTACTGACATGGCATTTTGGCACAGATGGGGATGGGGCAAGGCAAAAGCCGCCAAAGCCCAGTCCTTTGAGGGTGCCCGCATGGCCCGTCGGCTGGCATCCTGGCGGGTTGGCAGTGACGGCATCAATTCCGCCATCCGCCAAGGTGGTGATGTCTTGCGAGCCCGGTCACGAGATCTGGTGCGCAACAACCCTTATGCCAATAACGCGACCACCAGCTTTGCGGCCCATGCTATCGGTGCCGGAATTAAGCCATCAAGCTTGATTGAAGATGCCGATCTCAAAGACCGGATCCAAAGGCTGTGGCTTGCCTGGACGGATGAAGCAGACGCCGATGGTCTGACAGACTTCTATGGGCTTCAGTCGATTGCCGCACGTGCCATCTTTGAAGCAGGAGAATGTTTCTTCCGATTAAGGCCGCGCCGTCCGAAAGATAGTCTGGTGGTGCCACTGCAGCTTCAAATGTTGCCATCGGAACAGTTGCCCTTTGCTCATTCGGAAACGCTGCCCAACGGCAATGAGGTGATCTTTGGGATCGAGTTCGATCGCTTAGGTCGCCGGGTTGCCTATCACTTCTTGCGACAGCCTCCGGGCGATGTGCGTCAAAACGCGGATCACTCTCGGGTGCGTGTCCCGGCCAATCAGGTACTTCATATTTTTAACCCCGTGGCCGAGGGACAGATCCGGGGTGTTCCGTGGCTGACGCCTGCCATGACCAGGCTGTGGCTGCTTGAACAATACGATGACGCCGAGCTTGATCGCAAAAAGGTGGCAGCCATGTTCGCAGCCTTTGTGACCAAGCCCTCACCGGAAGAAATGATGGGTGAAGATGGTGCTGCCAAAGACCAAGATAACGCAGCGCTGATTGGCTTGGAGCCAGGCACGCTACAAATGCTGTTGCCGGGGGAAGACATCAAGTTCTCTGACCCTGCCGATGTGGGTGGATCCTATGAGGCGTTTCAGTATCGGACCTTGCTCGCCTGCTGCTCTGCCATGGGTGTGCCTTACACTAACGTGACCGGAGATCTGCGTCAGGCCAATTATTCGAGCCTTCGCGAAGGTAAGCTTGAGTTCCGTCGCCGGATGGAGCAGTTCCAGCACAACGTTATGATCTTTCAGATGTGCCGTCCCGTTTGGCGACGGTGGATGGAAGATGCCGTGCTGTCGGGCGCACTGGATATTGGCGACTTTGCCCAGATGCCGGGTCGCTATCTGCCTGCCAAGTGGATCCCGCCCAAGTGGGATTGGGTTGATCCTCTCAAGGATCGTAAAGCCGAGATCGAAGCCATCAACGCCGGGCTCAAGTCGCGCTCCGATGTGATCGAGAGCGAAGGTTATGACTCGGAAGAAGTGGATCGGCGTATTGCCGCTGACCGGGCTCGCGAAGAGGCCCTCGGTCTGAAGTTTGAAAAAGACGGTGGCGCTTCACCTGCGTTGCCGACGGAAGACGAAGAAGCGACGCCCGAACAGAGCGCGTCGGTCGCCTGATTTAAGGACACTTGCATGAAATCCTGGTTTACAGCGCGCGCCCATGCGGGTGTCGCGGAGCTCTCCATTTATGACGAGATCGGCGCCTATGGGGTCCCGGCCAAAGCCTTCATCGGTGAGCTAAAGGCGCTCGGCGATGTGACCGACCTGACGCTCCGGCTTAATAGCCCAGGTGGGTCCGTGTTCGACGGCATCGCCATTTACAACGCGCTGAAGCGTCATCCGGCAAAGGTCACCATCACGGTGGATGGGCTCGCAGCCTCCATCGCGTCGGTCATTCTTTGTGCTGGCGATGAGGTCATCATGCCAAAGAACGCCATGATCATGGTCCACGACCCGTCCGCCATGGTTATGGGCAATGCCGCTGATATGCGATCCATGGCCGATGCCCTCGACAAAATGCGCGACGGCCTAGTGAGCGCCTATCAGGACAAGACCGGCCACACGTCTGAAGAGATCATTGACTGGATGGCTGAAGAGACCTGGTTCGATGCGACCGAGGCACTTGAGGTCGGATTTGCTGATCAGTTGGAAGATCCCGTCGCCATGGCCGCGACCTTTGATCTCTCAAGTTATGCCCATGTGCCACCCGTCCTGGCGGCCCTTGCCACGTCCCAATCCCCCCATTCTGAGACTGAGGAGACTCCCATGAGTGAACCCAATAAACCTGATCCGGCTGACACCAAAGTCACGCCAGAGCCCAATGACGAAACCGAGGCCGAAGCGCAAAACGACGACAACGTGGTCGATCTTGATCATGTCCGCGCACAGGAACGCAAAGCTACGCTGGCCTACGTGAACGAAGTAAATCAACTCTGTGCTCTGGCGGGCACGCCGGATCTCGCAAGCGGGTTTATTGCCAAGGCGACGTCAACCGACCAGGTGCGGGCAGCTCTCTTGCAAGCACGTGCCGAAGCCGATGAAGCCTCTGCCGTTCGTGCCATGCGCCCGGGTCAATCCAAAGCCCCGTCTGAGCCCGTCATCGATACCGCTGCCATCTACGCAGCGCGCAACAACACCTGTGCTTAAGGAGTAACCCATGCCTGTCATGACAGAAGGCCAGCATGCTGGCGAGTTCGTAGTTTCTGAAGGAAACGGCACCATCAGTCGGGAAACCGTCACCATCCTGAATGGTCGCACCCTGGAGCCCGGAACGGTTCTGGGCAAAGTCACCACATCCGGCAAATACCGTGAGATTGATCCGGTGGCCACCTCGGGCGCTGAAGTGGCGATCGCTGTTTTGTATGACGCGGTCGATGCTTCGGCTGGGGATGCGCCTGGTGTGGTGATTACACGCCTAGCTGAAGTTCACGGCGGCGAGATCATCTGGCCCGACGCCATCACCGATCCCCAGAAACAAACGGCCATCGATCAGCTGGCCTCTGCCACCATTATTGTCCGATAGGAGAGGCTCATGCCCGCACTCGATATCTTTAACTCCAATGCCTTTTCGATGGTGTCGCTGACCGACAGCATCAACAAGGTGCCGTTCTTGCCGGGACGCATTGGCCAGCTTGGCCTGTTCCGCGAACAAGGTGTGGCGACCACCTCGGTGCTTGTCGAAGAACGCGAAGGTTCGCTCACTCTGGTCGAAACTACGGCCCGTGGCGCACCTGCGGTGCAGAATACGCACAACAAGCGCAAGGCCCGTTCACTGACGGTGCCGCACATCGCACTGGAAGACACCATCCTGGCCGATGAGGTTCAGAACCTCCGGGCCTTTGGATCTGAAAGCCAGCTTGAAGGCGTGCAGCAGGTGGTCAATGACCGTCTGGAAGAAATGGCTCGCAAGCTGGATGCGACGCTTGAGCATCTGCGTATCGGAGCCATTATGGGCAAAATCCTGGATGCTGATGGCACCACGGTTCTCTACGATCTGTTCCAGGAGTTCGGCGTCACCCAGCAGACCGAGATTGACTTTGATCTCGATAACGCATCGCCGACGGCAGGCGCCATCAAGAAGAAGTGCCATGACGTCAAACGCAAGATCGAGGATGAGCTGGGCGCAACGCCCTACACGCACATCCACGCCATTTGCGGCTCGGCCTTCTTCGATGACCTAGTGACCCATTCCGAGGTCTCTGCCGCATATGATCGCTACCTGGATGGCTTGTTCCTGCGCGAAGGTCAGGCTCGGGGTTCGTTCGAGTACGCCGGAATTGTCTTTGAAGAGTATCGGGGCCGCGTGGGCTCGGTTGACTTCACCGACACCAACAAGGCGCACTTCTTCCCGGTCGGCGTGCCGGGCCTGTTCCGACAGTACAGCTCGCCTGCCGACTTCGTTGAAACGGTCAATACCATTGGCCTGCCGCGTTATGCCAAGCAAGCACCGGACACCCAGTTCAATCGCTGGGTGACGCTGCACACCCAGTCCAATCCGCTTCCCATCTGCACGCGCCCGCGTGTTCTGATGAAGGCAAAACGGACCTGAAGTTAGTGCCGGGTGTTCGAGCCTTTGATCTGGGCCCGCAGACGTTTGTTGGCGAGGTCCAGATCAAAATGTTCGGGATCAAACTCACCGATCCAGTCCAGATATTCTGGGTCGGCTGATTTGGGCGAACGGACAGCTTCCACCAGTTCGGGGTAGCCGTAAGGGCCGCCACAGTCTTCCGGAGGACAAGCGTTCTCTCCGGCAAGGCATGTGGGGGCTTGCGGTCCATCACCACCGGCATCGAGGCTCTCGACAAAGATCTCGTGACGCCAGTCGTCTCCGAAATCATAGGTGTATAGGAAATGCATGCCATCGCTCAGGATCTGGGCGAGCCGCACGTTGCCTTCTTCAAGGATCTCGCGGCCACCTGCGGCATCTTCCGGATTGCCGTAACGGGTGCCATCGATGGTGAACATATGGATATGGGCGTCTTCCCAGCCCATGACCGCCTGGATGGCCGTGTGAAGACCAGCAAGCGTCATATCCGCCGGAATGGACAGCCTTCGCCAAATTTGGGGTTCGATATCCTGCAAATGGATGCGAAGGGTGAGTATAGAGGCCATAAATCTATGAAAATCTGTTGTTATTAATTGAAAGCCCGAATATGCAGGCGAACACAGATTTTTAGAAGGAGTTTTCCATGAATTTGAACGATCTTAAGGCAGCTGTTGCCGAAAAAGCTGGGCTTTCCAAGGCTGACGCGGGTTCCGCGGTGAGCGCCGTCCTCGACACCATCACCGAAGCACTGTCCAAAGGCGATAAAATTGCCCTGGTTGGATTCGGTAATTTTGAAGTTTCTGAGCGCGCTGCTCGTGAAGGCCGCAACCCGGCTACCGGCGAGACAATCCAGATTGCTGCCAGCAAGGCTGTGAAGTTCAAGGCGGGTAAAGCCTTGAAGGATAGCGTCAACGGCTAAGCGCAGTTTAAAACTTAATGAGTGGAGGCGGCTTTAGGCCGCCTTTTCTTTTGCCTATGACAAACGCGTTTGAACAAGCCTTGGCCAGGATCTTTGATGACCCGAATATGGCGCAACTGGCCATCTACACTCCGGCAACAGGTGAGCCGAAAAGCGTTCGGGTCATTGCAGGCCGCCCGGATGAGGTCATCGGTTTCGGTGAAACCCGCATCCATGCAGAGACCACACTATTTGATGTGAAGACATCAGACATACCGGATCCTCGTCCCGGTGATCGCCTCAACGTAAGTGGAGTTGATTACGTCATCCAGGGTGAGCCTGAGAGAAAAGATCCAGACCGGCTGGTTTGGACGCTCGATGTGAGACCCGCATGAAATTCGCAGCATCCATGGTCGGTTCTTTGAAGGCAGACCTCAAAGCTGAGATGCGCCAGATTGAGAAGGCCGTCACTGGTGGGATCAAGGAAGCCGGAGACGGCCTTAAAGGTAGCTTGAGGCGACAGGTCATTACGGCAGGTCTGGGATCAAGGTTGGCTCGCACCTGGAGAAACCGGGCCTATCCGAACAAAGGCCATGACGCTGCAAGCCTGGTCTGGTCAAAAGCGCCGGAGATCGTTCGCTCATTTGATCGTGGTACGGTCATTAAGAGTAAGTCGGGGTTTTGGCTAGCCATTCCAACAGCTGCGGCGCCTAAGCGGGGTGTTGGTGGTAAGTGAATGACGCCTGCTAATTTCCCGGAGCACAGGTTCGGGCCTTTGAGGTTTGTTTATCGGCGCGGGCAACCGTCGCTTCTTGTGGTTGATGGGGTTCGGGTCAGCGGCAAGACCGGTCGCGTTGGCCGTCGTGCCAAAGGTGGTTCATTCACCAAAACAGGCCGCCTCAAATCGGGGATCACCACGGTGGTGATGTTTGTCATGGTGCCGCAGGTGAAGATGCCGAAACGTTTGGATGTCACGAGGGCAGCCAATCAATGGGTGGCTCGTGTGCCGCGATTGATCAAGTCGCAATATGGGCCCTAAGACGACGGTTCTGGCGTAACAGAAGGACAATCCAGGTGGCCATGGCCAGTGTGACGATCGGCCAAATTACGATGAAGACCCAAATGTTGATCTCTTCGTAGGTGATCCCAAAGAAGGTCGCCCAATCGTAGAGGAGCCGGACACACCAGTTGAAGACGATGTCGACCCATTCAATGCCACTGTTTGCCATGGTTACCGCGCTGCTTTTCATTTTGTCTCAAAAATTGGAGTTCATTTGAACGCAGTATTTCCTGGAAATACGGCTCAAATATGATGAATTCGCGAGGTTTTAGGGCCAATGGCCAGCAAGACTGAACAAATCTTGGTCGCTCTCAAATCTGCGATAGGTGGCATTCCGGGAGCCTCGATTGAACGTAACTCTGCTGTCCCTGAGAAAATCCCGTCCGGTGGCTTAATCATCCTGCGCGATGGCACAGCTGATGAACCCGAGCAGCCACTCGGCGGTTTCGGTGGGGTTTATTGCCGCCAAGATGCAGAGATTGAGATTTACATCGAAGATGGTGATGCTGCGTCCCGAGATGCTGGCTTTGATAATTTGTTAGGACAGATTGGCACAGCTCTCAATGCCGAGCCAACGCTGGGTGGCCAGGCCTTCGGCCTGACCTATGGCCGACCAGAAATCGACACCGAGGCGGTGATCGGCGGTCCGGCTATCAAGGCTGGCACCCTGATTGTCGCCATTGAGTTTGAAGCCGACACCGCGCTTGGCTGAACTTATTACAATTTAGGAGAATACCAATGGCCCGAGCCTATGGTTCGAGCGCCACGCTGCTGCTCAAGCGGGAAACCGCTTATGGGCAAGCCGCCAGTGGCGACTATATCCGCATGCCGTTTAACCGCTGCACCTTGGGCTCCGAACAAGGGCTCATTGATGATCCTGTTCTGGGCCAGGGCCGTGATCCGTTGGCTCCCTTGCAGGACGTCATCAATGACGAGGGCGAGGTGGTGGTACCCATGGACCCTCGCTACCTCGGGATCTGGCTCACTGGCTTGTTTGGTGACCCGGTCACCACGGATAATGGAGATGGCACCTTTGACCATGTGTTTGCTTCGGGGAAGGACGCTTTGCCCAGTTACACGGTCGAGGTCGGCATGCCTCAGGTCCCAGCATTTTTCCAACATACTGGCGTTGTGCTGGGATCCATCGCGCTGGAGTTTCAAAGATCGGGCGCTGCGGCGGCAACGCTTGGGGTCATCGCGCAAGGCGAGGTCCGTAACGATACGTCCCAAGGCGGAACACCGGCTTCAATTGCCTTCACACGGATCAGCCAGTTTCAGGGCTCTATTACCCGGGGCGGCAATCCCATCGGCAATCTGACTGGCGGATCGCTCAATTACTCAAACAATCTCGAGAAGATCGAAACCATCCGATCAGACGGGAAGATTGATGGGGCTGATCCCACGGTGGCAGCCTTGACGGGCCGCATTGATGTGCGGTTTTCAGACACCACCCTGATTGACCTGGCCGCCAATGGAACGCCAGTGGATCTGACCTTCGGTTACACGGTTGGCAATGCCAGCGTCATGTTTGCCGCTCACGAGGTGTACCTGCCGAAACCAAAGCTGGCCGTTGATGGTCCTGGCGGCGTTCAGGCCAGTTTCGATTTTCAAGGCGCACGCAATGAAACAGCGGGACGCATGCTGGATGTCACCCTCACAAACGATCTGGATGGGAGCGATTACGCATGATCTCCCTAAAACAACCCAATGAGCCGTTTGATATTGCACTTCCTTATGGGGTCACGGTCACCGTCAAACCGCTGACCACTGCTGGCATGGCGGCTGCTCAGGCTTCTGCTCGTCGGCGGGTCGACGCTTTGGAATTCCAGCACAAAGAAATGACTGAAGCTGGATTGCCTGTAGATGGACTTCCAGACTTTGCCGATAAGGCGGAACACGACGGTGTTTTCCAGGACCTGTTGATTAAGGAATTAGCGCTTCGCCATATCACGGCCTGGTCTGGCATTGAGGATGACCCAGACGTGACGCCAGAAAACGTCGCGGCTGTTATGTCTCTCTATCCCGTTGGCGAACGGTTCTTTCAGGAATTTACCCTGAAGCAGGTGTTGCTCACCGCTGCAAAAAACGGATCCGGGCTCTCTGCCGCTGGCACTTCCAGCCAGGCGGAGGGCCCCAATACTGCGAAGGGTGCGAAACGGACTGCGGACAAGCCTGTCCAAGGCGTCGATACGCCCTGATCACCGATGAAGAACATGAAGCCTGGGACGTGCTGCAAGCCTGTCTTGGTCAGATGCGTGTGACGACGTCCGGCCATGTGCTCGGGATTGATCTGGGCGTGGCTCTTCGGATCGCTGATGCCCGTGGGGCAGACCTATCGATCACGTCCGAATTACTGCAAGCGGCAGAGGCTGGTTTGGTCGAAGCTTTGAACACACGAGAAGAAACCTGATGGCCAGAGCCAAACATACATACGCCGTTCGTTTGGCGGTCGAGGGTGGCAATAAGGTCAAAGCCGAGCTCGTCAATGTGGGTGAGAGTGGAGAGCGATCTCTTAAAAAGATCGAACGGGCCGGTGGTAAAGCATCGCGCGGCCTGTCCTCTCTTGGGGAACGTGCCCGCATACTCACCACAGGTATGCGGGCACTTGGCGGTGCCTTGGTGGGCGCTGCTGCTGTGGGTGGTCTTGCGACACTGATTGATCGATCTATCTCCGCCGCCGATGCCATTGGCAAAACGGCGGACAAGCTGGGCGTCGGCATTGAGGCACTGCAAGAACTGCGATTTGCGGCCCAGTTGGCGGGCGTGCAGCAACAAACCCTCGATATGGGGCTGCAACGTTTTACGCGGCGTGTGGCCGAAGCTGCCAAGGGTACGGGTGAAGCCAAACAAGCCCTGACCGATATGGGTGTCGCCCTTCGTGACCAGCACGGCAACATCCGCCGTTCTGAAGATTTATTGAATGATGTCGCCGAGGCCTTCAAGCGAACAGAAGACCCTGCCGAGAGGCTGCGTCTCGCCTTCAAGCTGTTCGACAGTGAAGGTGTGGCCATGGTGAATATGCTGGTCGGCGGTGCAGACGCGCTGGAAGCGACCCGCCGTCATGCCCGCGATCTTGGGATCGTTTTGGAAGAAGATTTAGTCCGCAATGCCGAAAAGGCTCGCGACCAGTTAGACACCTTAGGCAAGGTTGTTTCTGCCAACCTGACCCGAGCGATGTTGGATTTGGCTCCAGCCATTGCAGACATCTCATCGGGTCTTGCCGATCTGGCTGCTGATGCGGCCACCGCCTATGAGCAGATTAAGCTGGCCTTGTCCGGTGATTTCAATTTCGAGGGTCTGTCAGAACGCTCAACACGGCGTATCGTCGAAGAACGTCGCCAAGAGCTCCAAGAGATTGCTCGAGAGCTCAATGAAATCGGCGACATCGGGTTTCTGGATGACCCCATTGCCTGGGGTCGGAAAGTGGCACTCGAACGCCGCCTTCAAGAGCGGGTCGAGCAATATCGACAATGGGCAGCCAAGCTTGCCTGGATGCAAAGAGATGAGGGGGATGTTGCTCCGGCGTCTGATAGTACCACTACACCCGATGCTATTGAGGCTGATATCCGTTCGGCTCAGGACAGGTCTCGACGCGTTGCTCAGATTGAAACCGACCTTCAACGCCAGCTCTTTGAAGCAACCCATCAGGGGGCGGATCGCATTCGGGCTGAATATGAACGCCTCGCCTCTGAAATGCAGGGTTTGATCGAACCAGATGGAGGCAATCTCGACCAGGTCGGCGCGATCATGGCCCGTGCGGCGGCTGTGCGTGATGCCAAACTATCTCAACTAGCCGAACAGGAAGACGAAGCAGCCTTTAGAAAACAGGCTGCCAATACCCGGGTCATTGAAGGTCTTAGGGCTGAGCGTGATGAATTGGCATTGACCGATCGACAGCGGTTTATTTCTCAGGCGCTTCGGCGATTGTCTGCTGAGGCGACGGACGCGGAACGGGCCCAGGTTCGGGACCTAGCTGGATCGCTCTTTGATGAGAAACAGGCCATCGAGGCCAGGACCAAAGCTGAGGAAGACGCAGCCCGCATCCGAGAACAGGGCAAGGCTCTGACTGAAGAGCTTCGAACGGCAGAGGAAGCCTATGCTGCCGAGGTCAGAAAACTAAATGAGCTGTTGGCTTCAGGAGCCATTGATCAGGAAACCTTCGCTCGGGCCTCTGAGCAGGCTTACGACCAGATGCTCCGTGCCAGTCAGGACTGGTCTTCTGGCGTTGTCCGGGCTTTGCGAGACTATGCCAGGGAGTCAACGGATGCGGCCCAGCAGTTTGAGCAGGCGACATCACGGGCCTTGAAAGCCAGCGAGGATGCTTTCGTTCAATGGGCAATCACCGGCAAGGTGAGTGCGTCTGATCTGTTTAACTCCATTGCGGAGGAAGCCTTGCGGGCTGCTTACCGCATGGCTGTCATCAAGCCCTTTGGGGCCTTGTTTGAGGGCATATTTGGATCCATTGCGGGAAGTCTGTTCAGCGGATCTTCGGGGATGGTTGGGGATTTCCCGTCACCCGGTCCTGTGCAGGTGGCTCATGTCGGGGGCGTCATTGGATCTGATCCATTGCCGAGCCGCGCTGTCCACCCGGTAATCTTTGATGATGCGCCCCGTTTCCATGGTGGTGGTGTGGTTGGTAACGAAGTGCCGATCATCGTACAGCGTGGCGAGACGGTTTTTACACCGGGGCAGATGCGTGCTCTTGGTTCTGAATTGGGACAAAAGCCGGAAGTGAAGGTCAATGTCCATGTTGATAACCGGGCTCCGGGCACGGAAGCCAGAGCGCAATGGCGTTCTGACGGCGGTGGAGGTCTTCGGCTCGACATCATCGTGGAACAAATTGAAGGGCAGATTGCCCGCAACATCGGTCGTGGCGAAGGCTTGGCTCCGACCATGGAACGACGCTACGGGCTCAATCCAGCTGCTGGGGCATATCGGTGAGTTCGTGTTTGAATTTCGAGAGCTGCTGCTCACCGTTTTCTGAGACGCTAGCAATCCACTCCTCGCCAATCTTGACAGCGTGGGAAACCCATTCAGTTTCTGCAGACATATTTGGGTATAGGATAAACCCCTCACCAGGTTGTTCCGAGCGATTGCAAACGTCTTCCCAGGAACCTAATACCGCAGAGATATGAGCCAATGAACCATCTACAAATGATTGGACTGAAACTGAACTACCAGTTCCCTTTTTTAACACCTCAGGCGAGCTCTGATACCCACGGTCTAAAACATCCATGGTTTCCTTGTTAATGGTTAGGAACTCATCACCCAAGCCGTATAACGTGCGACGCATTAAATCGTCGATGTCCACCCAAGCCCAAGGAATCCCATGAATGTTTATTGCAATAACTGTCGCGTCATCGGGAGACACAAGGCCCTTAGACCTCCAATTTAAAAACTTTTTCTGCTTCTCATGAATTGAGTTGGCAATTCTCAGAACCATTTCATCTGTCGGTCGACGGCGAGCTATAGAGAGATTGTATTCGAGTTCGGGAACAGCATCAGGGCTTTCTGGATCCCCCCCAGAGGCACACACAGCTTCAATCCATATTTTTCGACCATCCACGTGCAGGAGTATATCCGGGCCTGGTTTTGGACATTCAACATCAAAACCGATGCGGAGAAATGTAACTGTGAGATACATCTCAAACCAGCGTTGATGAAATTGTAGCGGAAACTCAGTGAGAAAATGTGGGTCAGCTATCTGTTTAAAATCCTGCCAAAGATTCTCGCAGTGTAAACGTGCTTTTTCAGTGTGTGAGTTATCCGCAGATCTGATGTTCAGGTATGCAGCGCAAGCATTTGGCGGGATATCATCGAACAAACTCAAAATATTTTCTCGTCATTGTAGTGAATTCACCAGCTTGTGGTGCCGATCTAAAAATACATCAAAGTTAGATTTCTGGCTATGTCACCGAACTCTAAAAGACGCACGAAATAGGAATGACGATCACCTGGCCCAAAACCCTGCCACTCCCAACGGTTGATGGGTATGGCGTCCATCCCGGCGAAGCGATCCTTCGCACCGAGATGGAGGCTGGTCCCGCTCGTCAGCGTCGGCGTTTTACACAGGTGCCGAGCCGCATTTCTGTGCGCTGGCTATTTCGGCGCGAGCAATTTGCGCTCTTTGAAGCCTGGTATCGCTGGCATGCCAAAGAAGGTGGCGAATGGTTTGAGATTGATTTGATGGGTGGGCTTGGCCTTGTCGGTCACGAAGCCGTATTTACACGCCAGTTTGAAGCCCGTCTGAAAAACGGGGTTCTCTGGGAAGTCACTTCCGATCTGGAGATCCGAGAGCGGCCCACACTGGATGGAGATGCCCTCGACATCTTCCTTGAAAATGATCCGGCTCTCTTACCGGCGACCATCGCTGATCTGAACACCCTTGTTCATCAAAAACTGCCGGGTCCAATGGCCTGGTAAGGGAAATCTATTTATGTCTTTGCAAACTGATCTTGCGGCTGCCGTTGCACAAACCACGGCGGACGGACAATTGCTGCACCAAATCGTCCATGGGGATGACCAATCAGTCGTTCAAACAGAAGGCGGGAGCGTCAAAACAGTGGCGAAGGCCATGGCCGACGTGGATGCACAATTGCAGGGCAGCCTCACCACACTGGACGAGATGGTGGCCTCAGCAACCGAAAGCGAAGCGCAGGCTGCTACCAGTGCGGTCAATGCTCAGTCCCACGAACAAAGTGTCTCCAATAGTGCTGTGGCTGCAGCTGCTTCGGAAACCAATGCCGAGACCAGCGCTCAGTCGGCGGCGGAGAGTGCCGACGCGGCAGCATTGAGTGCAACAAACGCTCAAGCCTCTGAAACCGGAGCCGCTTCTTCAGCGACGGCCTCTGGCCAAGCGCAGATGGCGGCTGAACAAGCCGAGGCCAATGCCGAACAATCGGCGCAGGCTGCCGCTTCTTCTGCCCAGTCAGCTGAAACGGCGTCCAGCTCTGCCACCAATTGCCAGGGTATTGCCCAAGGTCATGCGGAAGCGGCAGCCCTTTCTGCACAGAACGCGGCCACCTCTGAAACAAATGCATCGAATTCCGAGGCCAATGCCGCCCAGTCGGCTTCACAGGCCGAAGCCTCTTCTCTTGCTGCGAGCTCATCCGCTGCTGAGGCGCAAACGGCGGAAACCAACAGCACGTTCTGGGCCGGTGAAGCAGAAAGTGCGGCTGTTGCTGCGGAAGCGGCGGCGGTCATCGTCGCCAATGCCACCGGTCTTGATCTGCAAACGCTGATCGTATCGGCCAGGCGTGGATCGGACTATCGCGCCCTTGGCATCGAACTGTTCTGAGGGAACCTGACATGACGACCCTTGCTCACTATCAAACGCTTAAAACAGCCGAAGCTAACGCGCTCTCGGCCATCAGCGCCAAACTGGATCAGCCCAATCTGCGCATGGATGACTTCGCCCTCATGGTGAAGGCCGTGGAGCTCATGGAAAACATCCAGGACCCGCTGGCCTATGAGGCCTTAAAGCAAAAGATCGCCCAGAAATCCGTCGGCTTCTATTCGCCGGATTTAAGCGGAGAGGATCTGCTCATGCTGACCCGGGCCACCCGTATCGGCGACGTGCCCTTTGGTGGCGAAGAACGCTGGAAGCTGATGAACCGGGACGAGTGCAATCTGGACCTTGCCGGTGACGTCATGGTCGGCGAGCGCTCTCTCGAAGCTTTTGGCGAAAGCGTCCTTGAAAATCTGTAATTGGAGAAACATCCATGCCCATCACCATTCCGCCCATTCCAGACTCGTCGCCTTTCGCGATCTTCGATGAAGACATCGATATCTTCAGTAATTCGAAGGCCAAGGACATTCCGATCAAGCTGAAGGCCATAACTGAAGCGTTGAAGGCGCATATCAATACACTCTGGCTGGCCACGGCGACCGGGTTTGTAAACGACACGGTCATTGCGGACCTAAATACGGCGCTGACCAACATCGAAGCTTTCAACAATGCTTTGGAAACCCAGATCAATGATCAACTGGCCGAGTTTGAGGTCAATCTCGGGAACTACTTAGGAACCGGGGCTGGCTATTCGGTGGACGCGGCTAATGCGGCCTTGTTCACCGGCACCATCGTTTCTGGTGACCTGACCTACGACACCTTGGGCCGGGTCGTTTCTATACAGCAAGGGCCGCGTCTCGTGGACAACATCACCTACGACGATCAAAGCCGAATGATGGGCTACGACGAGACGCTGAGCATTGGCGGCATCGACTATGCCCGCAGTTTCACTTTCACCTATACGCCCGATGGGCAAATTGATGCCATCACGGAGGTCTGACGATGGATATTCTGACGTTTAACGCTGTTAAACAGCAGCAACACCACCTGAACACGGACCTCATGGACCCATGGAAGCGTCCGGCCTTTGCCGTGGTGACCATGTATAGCTCATCTCCGTGGGGCACCATTCTCTACAATCACTATCTCCAGGAAGTCGGTCGGCAGAACTATAACTCCACCAGCTACATGCAAGGGACCACCGGCGGCGAAGGAACTGAGTTCTTTAACAACTGGTACTCCTATGGCCAGACCAACTCCAACATCTCTTCGACGGACTCGTCTTACGGCGACAACACCGCGCGCTGCGGCCATTTGGGCCATATCTCTTTAGCTGTTGCTCCCGATGGGGCCATGATTGGCCGGGCGGCCCCTTATGCGGCAACCGCACTTCGCAATGTCGGTATTTGGGTCAACAACAAGACCAATAAGAACCTCGCCCTGTTCATGGAAAACCAATACGCCGGGGTTGCGCCTCGTGCCATCGCTCCGGGCCGATTGTCTGGGACTGAAGGCTGGCACTTGGCCTGGACGGCGAACAAGTTCTACGCCCAGAACGATTTTGGCACCTACAACAAGTACGGGATGATCGGATACAACGAGAAAACCCGCACCCTTGTGATCAACGAAAACACCAACGGCGGGACGGGCAAGGGTACATCGTGATGGCAGCGAAGCGTCGGTTTTGGTCGACTGAAGAGAAGCGTTCCATTTGTTTACAGGCGTCGGTTCCTGGTGTTTCGGTTGCGCAGGTTGCACAGCGTTATTCGATGAATGCGAACTTGATTTTTAAATGGCTGCGTGACGCGCGGTTTGCCCCGGATGGGGAGGAGCGTCATGATTCGGTGTTTCTGCCGATGATGGTTTCCGCGCCGGTCCGAGCGGAGATGGAGGTAGCAGCGGATGGGCCACCGACATTTGGGACTGCGGTTCGTATCGAACTGGCTGGTGGTCACCAGGTTGTTGCCGAGGGTGGTTTTGATCCGGATGCTTTGGGGCGTTTGCTGAAGGTGTGGCTGTCATGATCCCGGTGCCGGTGAACACACGGGTATGGCTTGCGGCCGGTGTGACGGACATGCGCAAAGGGTTTGCCGGTCTGTCGGCTCTGGCGGAGCGTGTCCTGGGCCAAGATCCCTATTCGAGCCACCTGTTCGTGTTCCGTGGACGGCGCGGCGATCTGATCAAGATCATCTGGTGGGACGGCCAGGGGGCATGTTTGTTCGCCAAGCGGCTGGAGAAGGGCCGGTTCGTGTGGCCGTCTCCGGCGGACGGCAAGGTCGGCGTGACGGCGGCCCAACTCGCCATGCTGCTGGAAGGAATTGACTGGCGCATGCCGGCTCGGACCTGGCGTCCCCTGACCGTGGGATAGGTCCATTAAACGAAGAACTGGATCGGTTGCGGATTCCCTTTGCAGGGTGTTTCTGCTATACGATGGTCATGTTGAATGATCTTCAAACGCTGCCCGACGATCCCGCCGAACTGAAGGGCTTGGTGGGGCTTCTGGCTGGCGAGTTGAAGTCTCGCGATCTTCTGATTGAGAAGCTCAAGCACCAGTTGGCGGGCCATAACCGCCACCGTTTCGGGTCCAAGTCCGAGAGCCTGGATCAACTGCACCTGACTTTCGCCGAGGACGAAGCCATTGCCGAAGCTGCGGTGGAACAAACCGCGGCCGCCGAAGTGGAGCCGAAGCCCAGGCGCAAGCACAATCGCAAGCCGCTGCCCGCCCATCTGCCCCGCCACGACACACATCTGTCTGCGGGCGAGAGTTGCGGAGAATGCGGTGGCGAACTCAAGCCCCTGTGCGAGGATGTCACGGAAGAGCTGGAATACATCCCGGGGCGTTTTGTGGTGAACCGCATCGTGCGTCCCCGTCTGGCGTGTAGCTGCTGCGAGGCCATCGTCCAGGCTCCCTTACCGTCGCGGCCGATCGAGAAGGGCCGCCCCGGTCCGGGACTGCTGGCCCATGTTCTGGTCTCGAAGTATGCCGACCATCTGCCGCTGTACCGCCAAAGCCAGATCTTTGCACGCGACGGCATTGATCTTGAACGTTCGACGTTGGCGGATTGGGTTGGCCGATCGACGGCACTTCTCGAACCCTTGGCCGAGGCCATTGGTCGTCATGTGCGGGCGGGTCCGGCGCTGTTCGCGGATGACACCCCTGTGAAGATGCAGGCCCCCGGTTCGAAGCAAACCAAAACCGCGCGGGTGTGGGCCTATGTGCGCGACGAAAGGCCATGGGCGGGTGGAGCGCCGCCCGGGGTCTGGTATCGGTTCACCGTCGATCGCAAGGGCGACCATCCCGTCCGGCATCTGTCAGATTATCAAGGCTGGATCCATGCCGACGGCTACGCCGGGTTCAACGGGTTGTTCTCATCCGACACGGCCACGGAGATGGCCTGTGTGGCGCATGTGCGGCGCAAGTTCGTCGATGTCCATCAAGCTCAGGGCGGAGCCATCGCCGAGGAGGCGATCAAGCGCATCGCCGCGCTGTATGCCGTGGAGGAACAGGCGCGTGGCCGATTGCCCGAAGAACGGGTGGCGCTGCGGCGCGAGTACGCTACGCCTATGTTCGATGATCTGGTGACATGGCTGGATACCCAGTTGACGAAGATATCCGGCAAGTCACCGCTTGCTGGCGCGATCCGCTACGCCCTGAACCGGTTGCCGAAGGCGCGGGCCTACCTGGGCCACGGCGTTCTGGAATTGGACAACAACGCCGTCGAGCGGGCTATGAAGCCGGTGGCGCTCGGGCGCAAGAATTGGCTGTTCGCCGGTTCCGAGGGTGGTGGCAAGGCCATGGCCATCGCGTTCACCCTGATCGAAACCGCCAAGCTCAATGACGTTGACCCGCAAGCCTGGCTCACCTGGGTGCTGGACCGCATCGCCGATCACAAAATCAACCGCATCGACGAACTGCTCCCCTGGAACTTCCCCGCTCAAGCCGCCTGACTAACCGCGCGAAATATCAAGAGCCGGTTCACCGGACGGACACGTTCCTCCGCCACCCACCCCAGGTCCATACCGGAGACATGGTTTACAGATTATACCGGAGACATGGTTTACACCTTGTCCGGCGCGAATGGGTTTTGAGTGGGCTCTACTCTGTTCTCGTTGGGATCGAAGAACCCTAAATCATAGTGCATTAACGAGACCAGCCAGATCTGGTCATCGACCTCCCGAATGCCGAGTTTCTGCCCTGCGAATACCTGGCTCAGATTGATCTTTCGCTTCCCGATACAGATACGTCCGCAGCGTGTGACGGTTACGGTTCTGTCATGGAAGGGGTAGTCTGGCTCTAACGTCCTTCATTGGTAAGATCTTCATCAGTCTACACGGACCCGGCTACATGCCCAATTGGCACATAGATCTGATTGCCGACCGGCTCATTTCCTGCCTAAGGGGAGATATTCAGCGCCTCATCATCTGCATGCTGCCCAGAAGCCTGAAGTCCATTTGTGTATCCGTTGCCTTCCCAGCGTTTGTGTTGGGCCACAATCC
This sequence comes from Alphaproteobacteria bacterium, assembly GCA_963691885.1. Taxonomy (GTDB): domain Bacteria; phylum Pseudomonadota; class Alphaproteobacteria; order UBA8366; family Aestuariispiraceae. The sequence goes on along the minus strand of OY829843.1, from coordinate 1,224,042 downwards.
CAGGGCTCGTATTATCTGTGCCAGCTATGCCAATGACCTTGCGGCGAAGCATGGACGCGATTGTCGGGCCATTATGGAAAGCGATTGGTACCAGCGGGTGTTCCCAAACACGTCCATCAAAGGGCAGAAGGTTACTGAGGACGAACTGGCCACCAGTTTAGGAGGGGGTAGGTTTAACGTCTCAGTCGGTGGGCCCATGACAGGACGCGGTGGCAACTTCATTGTCATCGATGATCCAATCAAACCGTTGGATGCACTCTCTCAGGTGCATCGCGACAAGTGTTATGACTGGTTCACCGGAACGGCTCTGTCTCGACTGGATAATAAGAAAGATGACTGCATCATCCTCGTCATGCAACGTCTCCACGAGGATGACCTGGCAGGCAGGCTCATGGCACAGGGCGGATGGGAGGTTCTTCAACTCCCCGCCATCGCAGAAGAGGATGAACTATTTACGCTCTCATCCGGGAAATCGTATCAACGACCCGTTGGTGAGGTGCTGCACCCAGCCCATGAACCGATAACTGTGCTGGAGGATCTAAGGACCCAAATGGGAAGCGCACTCTTCAGTGCTCAGTATCAGCAAGCACCGGTTCCGGTAGAGGGCAACATCGTACACCGGAGCTGGATCCGATATTACGACAAACCGCCCACAAGGACGACAGAAGACCGCATCGTTCAGAGTTGGGATACGGCAATGAAATCGACGGAGTTCAGCGACTATTCAGTCTGCACCACCTGGCTTGAACGCGGCAACGAGCTCTATCTTCTGGACGTCTATCGCCATCGACTTGAATACCCTGACCTTAAAAGGGTCGCCAATTGCATGGTAGACCAATGGCAGGCCGACCTTGTGCTTATTGAGGATAAAGGCAGCGGATCAAGCTTGATCCAGGAGCTCAGACATCAAGGCCGTTCCATCAAAGCTATTCAGCCAAATTCTGACAAAGTTACCAGGGCGTGGACAGCTATCGCCCTCTTTGAGGCAGGCCAGGTATTCTTCCCAAAAGATGCAAGCTGGCTCGCCGCTTTAGAAAACGAACTGCTCGCTTTCCCGAATGGCAAACACGATGACCAGGTCGATAGTATCTCGCAATTCCTCAACTGGAAGAAAAATAGGATATATGGCCCAAAGTTCTACATGGCAGGAGACATTGGCCCATACGAGCATCGTGGACCTATGGGAATACGAGGGCATTTATCCAGCGCAGACAATTACTATCGGTTCGGGAATTAGAAGATTGACCGTAGGCCCACACAACAGAACGAGCAGTACGGTCACCAGAATTTACTCAGCAAAAAGATAGGGCCAGATATAGCCTGAACTTGAGGCTACAGGTGCCCAACTTTACTAAAGGGAAAATAAACTACCGGCCCAGGTCAACAGAACTCGATATCTGATCCGAAAGTTAGTTGGTTACGGGTCTAGTCACCGACTGTCAGGTAATACGAAGGCATCCATGATAAGGAAACACTTTCCAACTAACAGGTTTTTCCGACTTTTTGCGAATTGTTCCGCATTCAATGGGTTGGAGAAATATTTTGAACCGCTAGACTGCTTGCGAGGTGACCGGAATGACGCGCGAGCGATCAGATAGTTTCATATCAAGGTTTTTATTTCGAGGTTCCAAGGAACACGATCAAAAGGCTATGGGCGTTAATGTAGAGCCAGCGCCCTCTGCCGAAAGAACCTCCAACCATAAATTGGTCTGGGCGACCAACGGTGAGCAATCCGTCCAGAAACTCGTAGAGCGCACTCTGATTGGATCGAACGCTCTTGTCGTCACGGGGTACCAGGACTTCTTGTCCGCGATGACGATTATTCTTCGCGTTCGACCGAACATTGTATCCGAGCCCCCTGAAACGATCCGTATCATATTTGGGACGAACACTGCTAACCAAGGCCGTCTCGACGGAAGTGGCCGCGGACCATCAGAAGAAGCCCGAGAATATTTCCTCGAAACCCGCGGACTTTCGCTACGGTCCCTAGACGAGTTGCACGCAGTCCTCGCCTACGATGCGATCGTATCCGGAGCTATCTCGCTTCGTATCTTCGATGGCGATATAGCTAGAGAACGGTTTGGTCGTACCTACGCGATGCTTCACGCGAAACTCTTCACTAGTGACGCAGGTGCGCTCGCAGGCAGTGCCAACTTCTCGTTTGGCGGCCTTAGGCGCAATCTTGAGTACGTCGACGAACTTCATGCATTTCCTGACCTTGCTGCAACGCGACGACAGGTCGCTGAAGATCTTTGGACAATAGGCACCGATTGGACGACACAAGCTCTCGAGATCCTACGCTCCCTCCTACGACCAGTTAGTGCTGAAGAAGCACTCGCCCGAACAGTTCACGAACTGATGTCCTTTTCTCCCTGGTGTGTCGGCGGTGACGGCGCCGCGGGGCGCCCACCGCTGCAATTCCAGAAAGATCTCATCTATGAAGCCGCAGGGACTGCCTACGAGCATGGGTTTGCATTTATCGAAGCGCCGACAGGTGCGGGCAAGACGGATATCGGCAAGCACCTGGCGACTGTATTGCCGACGATGCACTCGAGTGTGGTCCTTCGGCACGGCAATGAACGGCCGGATCAATCGCGCAATGGTGCGCTCGGCATCATTCCAGCAAGTGTTTTTCGAAATTGGGGCAAGAGCAAGCCGGCAAATCTCAATCTCATCAAGCACAGCCATCTTTCACGAAGCAAAGGCGAAGGTACCGAAGAAGTAGAAGAGCTTGAGGAGATTAACCGAGGTGTTCGATCATCTGCGTCCATGATCGTGGACGAGAGCCATCGATTGAACTCCCGCTATCTCGCTCCGTCGAGACGATCCCTAGTCTTTGAGCAAAGTCCTGCAATATGGACGTCGTGCTTATCAGCGACGCTGATGGGAAACCAAGGCTTGGATGGATTGCTCGCCTTCCATGAACGACGTGCGTCGATCTATGTGCCTCCCGAGATCACAGCAAGGATCAACGACAACCTTAAGCGGGGACGCGCGAGAGCGTCGGAGTTGAACGTGCTCCGCGCTCTTCGTCAGAACTTCGAGGATCGTCGGCGGTCCAGCATGGAAGACATGTTTTTGTCCGAGGCAGACCTCGCGCAGCCAATTGAGGAAGCTGAAGAACGTCTTGCTGAAAAGAGGCTCGATCCACGCGAAATCCAAGCCGACATGGCGGACGCACTGGCGCCCTATGTCGTTCGGCGTCAGCGCCATTGCGTTGGAGAATCTAAGAAACGCGGCCCTGGTATTTACGCGTACCCTGCGATCGAGAGTATCCGGATCGACGCCGATCTCACGCCCATTCAGACGGCAATCTTGGACGAAATCAGAGAACTGGCTGAGAGTATCTCAACGGGCACAACCCTTGTGTCTGCTGACCCAAAGCGAGCGGGCCATACGGAAGTTCGCTTCCATGACAAGGCGCGCATCCACATTCGGAACTTTCTGGCGATTTTGAGATCGTCGATCACGTTTGCACGTGAAGACTGGGAACGTAGACGGGCCGCCGATGCAGATTCGCGCGGCCGCAGTTCAATCGGTGAGAGCCTCAGACGCTCAGAACGTGAAAGTCGAGGTGGAAAAATTGCAACAGTCACTATCACACCGAAGAGCGGCGAACTTCCTCTCGACAAAAGGACGACAACGCCGATTTGTGACCGCATCGGTGAGCTGCTGCAGAGCCCGGAACTCGATGCGATAGATGAGCAGCGTGCCGAACATATGGCAGAGATGCTCAACCAACATCGACAAGTGATTTTCCTTTCTGAGCGGATTGGCGTTCTGGAGGTTTACGCGCGCCTCCTCTCTTCTCGTAAGGGCCCTAAGCCGGACATTATCTTGGTAGCTGCCAATCACAAATTGGGTCCCGGCACTGGTATAACTGTTGCCCGCAACGGAGCCGAAGCCCAAGAATACCTCGCTCTCGATGGCAAAAAGATATCCGACGTCCACCGCCGAGCTATGTTCATGACCTTTCAAATGGCGGAGGGCATCAATCTCCAACGTGCACGGGCCCTGGGCATCATCGGTGTGACTTCGGACATCAAGAGTATGCTTCAGGGTCTGGGTCGTATCGACCGTATCGACAGCCCGCATTCCAAGATCACCTACACCACCTTCGATCTTCCCGGGCTTGTCCTGTCGTCCGACAAGAAAGGCCGTGAGCGCATCGAGTCCATTGCTTTGCTCTCAGGGGTGGGCGCTGCAGATCTCGCAGAGGAGTATCTAGAGTTCTCTGCAGGCGACCTGACAGACCTTATTCTGGAACAGCATAAGAAGCCGCGGCCACTGCGCCGGAACAATCTTTACGATTTGATCGAGGATATGCGGCGAGAACTGCCGGCCGATCTCCTTCAGACCATGGAGCGCATTAAGCCTCAAAGCCTTTGGGGTGCGGAGTTGTGTCTTCTCGCTGGCAAGTCTTCGATGACAATAGTTGCCCTTGGAGGGCGCTCACCGTCGCTGTTGGAGGCGTCCTATTTACCTCCCCGACTGTTGGCCGTCCGTGAGATCGATAATCGACAGGAAATAATCCGGGATCAGCCAGAAGTGATGCGGCTGCTGCGCGAGGCTTATGGTGAAACCGTTAAGGCCGGAAAACACCAGGACAGACCGACAGAAGCAGAGTTAGGTTCTATGATCGAGGGTCTTCAGCCTATGTTAGAAGATCTTGTTCACTGGGATATTCGTCCCGAGCGTACGGTTTCGCTCTTGGAGTCATTAGATAGGTTTCTCTCGTCGGGCCCTTCGAAGAACCAAGGTTATAACAGATTTGGGCATCTGACGCTCCCGTCGCTTGAAAAGCTGGCGGAGGCCTGGGCCCAGGAACTTGACCCATATTGGATTGAAGCCAAGAAAGACGTCAGCCAGCGCAGCGAAAAAGAAAGAGAGATCCCGGACTATCTAGGGATCGATGCGATTTACAGTTTCTTTGAGCAGAAACCATCGAAGACGCTCTCTGAGGTGCGCGTGCGAATAGAAGAGTTGGTTGGTGCGGCGGAGCAAGCTTCGCGCAACACAAATACACATATCTTGGATCGGATTACCGTGATATTTCAGGTGGAACAATGACACCTTTTAGGTTGGTTCTGTGGGCATTGTCAGAGGAAAACGGGTTGAGGCTGGGTTTGCGTAGTTTTAGCCTTTATCCATTACCAATAAAAATCGCTTCCGCCACGTCCTAAGGTGAACCGAGAGGAGTTCACATTCATCCGACGGCACCGGAAGAGACAGACCTGACCCCATCGGATAGACAGTCGACGGGATTGTCAGAAGAAAACGGCTTTCCGTAGTTGATTGACGCGACTACCGTGGTGGTATGAAAAATCGCAATCCCTTCCGTTACTTTAAGACCTCTCCTGAGATCATCCGCCTAGCCGTGATGATGTATGTCCGGTTTCCACTCTCGCTTCGGAATGTCGAAGATCTACTGCATGAACGCGGGATCGATATCTGCCGTGAAACCGTTCGGCATTGGTGGAACAGGTTTGGGCCTTTGTTTGCGTCCGAGATAAGGCGGAACAGGATCTCACGTCTCAAGTGCTATTCAAACTGGCAATGGCATTTGGACGAAGTCTTTGTGAAAATCAATGGCGAGACCCACTACCTGTGGCGCGCCGTTGACCATGAAGGCGACGTTCTCGAAGCGTTTGTAACGAAACGCAGAAACAAGGCTGCGGCCCTTACCTTTCTCAAAAAAGTAATGAAGCGATGCGGGAAGCCGAAAGCCATCGTGACAGATCGATTAGGTTCCTACAAAGCGGCCTTGAGAGATATCAACTGTTTGCAGAAGCAGGTAGTCGGGCGCTACCTGAATAATCGCTCCGAAAACTCTCACATTCCGTTTCGACGACGAGAACGCGCCATGAACCGATTCAGGCGAATGCAAAGCTTGCAGAAATTCGTTGCCCTACATTCTTCCATCTACAACCTGTTCAACAACGAAAGACACATTAACTCCAGGCAAGATCTCAAAAACCAAAGATCTGCAGCCCTTTCTCAGTGGCTGCAGCTTGGCTCTGCATAATCCACCCTTCCCTACTCTCAAAAAGAGACGAGTTCGCATTTGTCTGACAGCACCGCCAATACCTCGCAAGGCCGGATCTTACGATGTCTACAGTTGGCACTGATGCAGTCCTTGCCGCTGGGTTGTATATTAAAAGATGCGCGACTGGCATTCGAAATCAGCTCTGCTTGCTATCCTGGATGACTCACTCTGACTAGAATCGACACTGGCTTGGATCCGTGACCTGATCATACCAGCCGGCGGAACCAGGGTGGTGGTGTGTAGTGCGGGCGTGGTCGGCTTCGCGACCCTGAACGACGGTGTCCGTCCGGTGAACCGGCTCTTGATATTTCGCGCGGTTAGTCAGGCGGCTTGAGCGGGGAAGTTCCAGGGGAGCAGTTCGTCGATGCGGTTGATTTTGTGATCGGCGATGCGGTCCAGCACCCAGGTGAGCCAGGCTTGCGGGTCAACGTCGTTGAGCTTGGCGGTTTCGATCAGGGTGAACGCGATGGCCATGGCCTTGCCACCACCCTCGGAACCGGCGAACAGCCAATTCTTGCGCCCGAGCGCCACCGGCTTCATAGCCCGCTCGACGGCGTTGTTGTCCAATTCCAGAACGCCGTGGCCCAGGTAGGCCCGCGCCTTCGGCAACCGGTTCAGGGCGTAGCGGATCGCGCCAGCAAGCGGTGACTTGCCGGATATCTTCGTCAACTGGGTATCCAGCCATGTCACCAGATCATCGAACATAGGCGTAGCGTACTCGCGCCGCAGCGCCACCCGTTCTTCGGGCAATCGGCCACGCGCCTGTTCCTCCACGGCATACAGCGCGGCGATGCGCTTGATCGCCTCCTCGGCGATGGCTCCGCCCTGAGCTTGATGGACATCGACGAACTTGCGCCGCACATGCGCCACACAGGCCATCTCCGTGGCCGTGTCGGATGAGAACAACCCGTTGAACCCGGCGTAGCCGTCGGCATGGATCCAGCCTTGATAATCTGACAGATGCCGGACGGGATGGTCGCCCTTGCGATCGACGGTGAACCGATACCAGACCCCGGGCGGCGCTCCACCCGCCCATGGCCTTTCGTCGCGCACATAGGCCCACACCCGCGCGGTTTTGGTTTGCTTCGAACCGGGGGCCTGCATCTTCACAGGGGTGTCATCCGCGAACAGCGCCGGACCCGCCCGCACATGACGACCAATGGCCTCGGCCAAGGGTTCGAGAAGTGCCGTCGATCGGCCAACCCAATCCGCCAACGTCGAACGTTCAAGATCAATGCCGTCGCGTGCAAAGATCTGGCTTTGCCGGTACAGCGGCAGATGGTCGGCATACTTCGAGACCAGAACATGGGCCAGCAGTCCCGGACCGGGGCGGCCCTTCTCGATCGGCCGCGACGGTAAGGGAGCCTGGACGATGGCCTCGCAGCAGCTACACGCCAGACGGGGACGCACGATGCGGTTCACCACAAAACGCCCCGGGATGTATTCCAGCTCTTCCGTGACATCCTCGCACAGGGGCTTGAGTTCGCCACCGCATTCTCCGCAACTCTCGCCCGCAGACAGATGTGTGTCGTGGCGGGGCAGATGGGCGGGCAGCGGCTTGCGATTGTGCTTGCGCCTGGGCTTCGGCTCCACTTCGGCGGCCGCGGTTTGTTCCACCGCAGCTTCGGCAATGGCTTCGTCCTCGGCGAAAGTCAGGTGCAGTTGATCCAGGCTCTCGGACTTGGACCCGAAACGGTGGCGGTTATGGCCCGCCAACTGGCGCTTGAGCTTCTCAATCAGAAGATCGCGAGACTTCAACTCGCCAGCCAGAAGCCCCACCAAGCCCTTCAGTTCGGCGGGATCGTCGGGCAGCGTTTGAAGATCATTCAACATGACCATCGTATAGCAGAAACACCCTGCAAAGGGAATCCGCAACCGATCCAGTTCTTCGTTTAATGGACCTATCCCACGGTCAGGGGACGCCAGGTCCGAGCCGGCATGCGCCAGTCAATTCCTTCCAGCAGCATGGCGAGTTGGGCCGCCGTCACGCCGACCTTGCCGTCCGCCGGAGACGGCCACACGAACCGGCCCTTCTCCAGCCGCTTGGCGAACAAACATGCCCCCTGGCCGTCCCACCAGATGATCTTGATCAGATCGCCGCGCCGTCCACGGAACACGAACAGGTGGCTCGAATAGGGATCTTGGCCCAGGACACGCTCCGCCAGAGCCGACAGACCGGCAAACCCTTTGCGCATGTCCGTCACACCGGCCGCAAGCCATACCCGTGTGTTCACCGGCACCGGGATCATGACAGCCACACCTTCAGCAAACGCCCCAAAGCATCCGGATCAAAACCACCCTCGGCAACAACCTGGTGACCACCAGCCAGTTCGATACGAACCGCAGTCCCAAATGTCGGTGGCCCATCCGCTGCTACCTCCATCTCCGCTCGGACCGGCGCGGAAACCATCATCGGCAGAAACACCGAATCATGACGCTCCTCCCCATCCGGGGCAAACCGCGCGTCACGCAGCCATTTAAAAATCAAGTTCGCATTCATCGAATAACGCTGTGCAACCTGCGCAACCGAAACACCAGGAACCGACGCCTGTAAACAAATGGAACGCTTCTCTTCAGTCGACCAAAACCGACGCTTCGCTGCCATCACGATGTACCCTTGGTGTCCACTATCAATGCCGGACACTAGCGCCAATCCTTCCGCTCAGAAAAGAGCGGGTTCACCGGACGGACACGAACGACGTGTGGTTGGGTCATCTTTACGTCGTGCCGAAGATGCAGAACCGCGGCATTGGACACCGGCTTATCGCGGCAATCGTTGGAGCAGGACTACGAAAACTGTTTCTCCGCGTTTTTCAGAAGAACAGAAGAGCCCGTTCGTTCTACAAAATTATGGATTAATGCTGGTCGAGCTCAAGGATGGTTCCCGCAACGAGGAACAGATCCCTGAAGCGATGTATCAGCTGGACACCGAACTTTGGTCCGAACGCCCGACGACCGGTTTGTCCAACCTGAGACAATGCTCCTAATCAAGGCGGTTTTGACGGCGGTTTTCCGGATATCAATCGGCAAACCTTACAGGGCTTCTTTGCCGTGTCGCATACTGTCCCTTTGGGTTGATGCGGGTCGGTGTTTCGTGCCCTACCGCTTTCTGAGGGCATCTAGATTGAAGGTGCAGTCCGCGCGGAGCTTTCCGGCGAAACTGTCCAGAACGTTTTGCGCTGACATCTCGGCCATGGCAATTGCGGCTGATATCGAGCCCGCGCCGTTATGAGGGTTCATGACGACGTCGGATCGCATCACCAACGGGTCGTTCGGGTCGGGTGGTTCTGTCGTCATGACATCCAAAGCGGCACCTCTGAGATGGCCGCTTTCAAGCGCCTTCAATAACGCCGCATCATCGACGACGCCGCCACGGGCACAATTAATGAGAATCGCGCCGGGTCTCATCATGGCCAGTTCATCTTCGCCGATAAGATGACGGGTCGTGTCATCGAGCGGGACATGCAAGGAAACGAAATCCGCAGATCCTAGTTCAGGCCGGAAATCTTCGACACCAATACAGCCCATCTCGGTCGCGAGACTTTGGTCTAAAGCGATATCTGCAACCACTGTTTCCATACCAAAGGCCTTGCACAGGGGCGCCACCAACCGTCCGACCCGCCCGAAGCCCACGATAAGAATCCGGGCACCATGTAAATCAACGGCCCGGTAGTTGTTTCTGTCCATCCAGCGACCAGACTTCACGACAGTGTCCAAGACCGGCAGTTCCCGGGCGGATGCCAGCATCAATCCAAGTGTATGTTCAGCAACCGAGCGGGAATTTGCCCCGGACGCAATAGCGACCGGAATGCCCCTGGAGGACAGATATGCGACATCCAGATTGTCGCAGCCAACCCCGTGGCGGGACACGACCTTTAGTTTTCTGGCGTTCTTGAGAATGTCAGCGGGGAACTGGGCCGCACGAACAATAATGGCATCGACATCTTCCACAACGGCGGAAAGTGTTGCCGGTTCAACGTCATCGATCCGGATGATTTCAATATCACCTGCTGATTCAAGGATCTCGAAACCCCGTTTGTGCATATCTTCCGTTACGAGTACCCGTTTCATGGCAAGTGTCCGTTGGTTCGTAGTTTCTGGTAAGACTGTCTCGCTCTCCGGCAAAAACCATCATAACAACCAGGATCCCGTAGCACGTGTTAGACGAAATACTTCGGGTGCCGGTTACGGATCTGATCGATCACGGCGAGAGATTTTCCAAGATGTTTGCGGACGGCCGCTTCTGCTGCATTGGCATCCTGGGTTTTCAGGGCGGAAAAAATAGCACGGTGTTCTTTAATGACGACCTTTCGCCTTTCTTTCTCTCGCAGATACAAACCCCGTATCCGGTCATAATGTCCCCGCCGCCGATCAAGGAGCTGGGTTAGCCCCTGAACACCGGCAAGTTTGAACATTTCTTCGTGAAACGCGTTGTCCCGCCGCTTGAATTCGGCCTGGTCGCCGGTCGACAACTCAGTCACCTGACGCTCGATACAAGCTTTCAGTAATAAAAGACTACTCTTGTCAATGTTGTTGACCAGAACTTTCACAACCTCAATTTCGACACTCAAGCGCAGGAAGTGCAATTCACGCGCGTGCTGAATGTCGATGCGGGAAACTGATGTACCGGATTGGGGTACGATATCTACCAGGCCTTCTTCCGAGAGCCGTAAAAGGGCTTCGCGTACCGGGGTCGGGCTGACGTTAAACCTTTCGGCAAGTGCGTTCTTTGCGATTGGCCGACCTGGTTCCAGCACAAGATTGACGATTTGGTTTCGGATATCTGTGTATACATAATTGGTCGCCGACTCGCCGGGTTTTCGCGGAATTGGCATGACCTGGTCCAGCTGGCCCGGGACCCTCTCTTTACTCGCCACTTGATTCATAGTCCTGCCATCTCAATGTCCATCCGCTTCTCAATTTGTGGCGTTTGTAACCCAACATGTCGCCAAGGACAAAAATCACTTGACTGGCATACTAATATATTAGTTACTGGGTTTGTCAAAAAAAGAAAGTTACGTCTGTACTGGACAATTGTGGGAGAAAACACGTGATTAAAACGACTCTTATTGCGCTCTCTTTGGGTGTGGCCTTGATTGCGGCCCCTGGGGGACAAAGCTATGCAAAAACGCTGAAGGTTCAAGCCAGCTCCAAGGCTGGGGACTGGGCACACCGGTTTATGACGGATCATTACGGGCCGAAGCTTGAAGCCATGACATATGGCAAAGTGAAGATCGACGTGCTGCCTACAAAAGCCGTCGTCCCGCACAGAGAATCGATTGACGCTGTTGCGAACGGCATTCTCGACGGTGACCTGAACGCTGTTTCCTACTTCTCCGGCCGGGATGCGGCATTCGCAATTATCGGCGATTTGATTGCGGGCTACGACACCGTTGATCAGGTGCGTACCTTCTGCAATCACGCCGGTGGTAAAGAGATTCTTCAAAAGCTCTATGACAAATACACCAAGGGACGTGTCCATGTTGTCGGATGCGGGCCCTATGCTAAAGAAGCCTTTGTTTCGACCATACCGATCAACACGGTTGCCGATATGGAAGGCGTGAAAGTTCGCTCGCCGGAAGGACTTGCAGCTGAGGTGTTCAAACGCGCTGGCGCTGCCCCTGTGTCGTTGCCATTCTCTGAAGTCTACACAGCGCTCGAAAAGAAAGTGATCGACGCTGCTGATGCATCTGCACATGTGAACAATGAAGCAAGTGGCATGTACAAAGTCGCCAAATATCCCATCTACCCCGGGATCCATTCCATGGCTGTTCTTCAGTTCATTGTGAACAAGAAAGTATGGGACAAACTTGGTAAGGAAGGGCAAACCGCACTCGAAGTCTGGTATGCCGCTGCTTATGATGCCATGCGCCGTGAAGCGGACCTGCAGGATCGCGCCATTGCTGCTGAACAGAAGGCGGGCGGCGACGTAACGGTGATTGACTGGTCAAAAGAAGAGCGCGCTAAATTTCGTGAAATCGCGGTTGGTGCCTGGCAAGACTTTGCCGAAAAGTCGCCGCTGGCAAAAGAGGCTCTGGACGCCCATGTCAATTACATGAAGTCGGTCGGTCTCCTCAACTAACTCTGGCTTAACCTGCCGCGCCCGTTCCTTGGGTGCGGCAGACTCTTTTCTGTTTACCGTGCGGTTTTTTGTGTGCTGCTCGCTGGGGAGGCGCGGCGATGACTAATATTACGGAAAGACTGGTCGGCGCGCCGCTTGGCCTCAAGTTCAACAGTTCTGTTGACCATTTCAGTCGTTTCCTGGGGCTGTCGGTTGGCAACCTATATCTTTTGGCTGCTTTCTGCACGATGTGGGAAGTCGTTGCGCGATATGTATTCCATTCGCCAACACAATGGGTCTTTGAAGTTGTCATGGTGCTCTGCGCAACAGCGTGGATGTTCTCGGCCGGTTTTGTAACCCTTCAGAAGCGCCATATCGGGATCACAGTTTTCTATCTGATGGCGTCCGAGCGGGTTCGTTGGTGGCTCGATCTATTTGCCATGCTGGTCGGCGTGTTTGCGCTCTACATGTTGGTATCGGACACGTTGATCCGCGCCCTGGAAAGCATCGACCTGGTAGAGCGAGGTGGCACGGCCTGGAACTCACCCCTGCCTCTTGTAATCAAGACTGTCCTGGTCACGGGACTGTTTGTCTATCTCATTCAGTTATTGGTCAATCTAAGCCGTCATTTTCAACGGCATATGGTGCAAATGATCGTTTACGGGGTGCTTGCGCTGATTTGCGTCCGTCTGTTGATTCAGATTTTTGCGCATTATGGTGCGGTCGATGGTCTTTGGGCCGGAATCGAGGGATCAATAGCCGAGTTTGGCAGTAATTTTTTCGACAGGTTTCATGTCGACCGGGATGAGGTTGGCATTGCGACGATATCGCTCGCGATCGTGGCTGCCTTGCTGGCCTTGATGATGACCGGAATGCCGCTTGGCATTGTCACGCTTATCATCTCAGTGGTCTGCGCCCTGTTGTTCTATGGCATGCAGGGGATGTATCTGGTCTCAACAAACGCCATGGACCTGTTGGAGAAATATCCGCTGGTCGCGGTCCCGTTCTTTGTGTTGATGGCCTCGATACTGGAGCGGGCGGGCATCGCGCAGGATCTGTTTGATGCCATGTCTATTTTCGCAGGCGGGTTGCGGGGCGGTGTGGCCGTGCAAACCACCATTGTTGCTGTCATTCTGGCGGCGATGTCCGGGGTTATGGGCGGCGAGATCGTCATGCTTGGCCTCGTCGCATTGCCGCAGATGCTGCGGCTTGGTTACGACAGAAAGCTGACGATCGGGTTGATTTGTGCATCGGGTGCGCTGGCGACCCTCATACCACCCTCGATCGTGATGATCGTTTATGGTCTCAGCGCGAATGTTGGTATCGGTGACCTGTTTTCGGCGGGCTTCACACCAGGCCTGATGCTTGCCACCTTTTATGTTTCCTATGTTCTTCTGCGCTGCAACCTGAACCCGTCTCTGGCCCCAACGGCGGCTGAGATCGCGGCCAGGACCGGAACCGAGACGAAACTTGGCAAGAATCAAATCTGGGCGGTCATCACCTGTATCGCGCTGATCTTCTGTGTCATGGGGTCAATCTATGGCGGCATCACCAGTGTAACCGAAGCGGCGGCGGTCGGGGTCTTTGGGGCGATTATCGTCGCTGCTATCCGTTTTCAATTCAATTACGCATTGATCCGCGACTGTCTTGCCAACACCATGGCCGTCGTCGGGACGATCATCTGGTTGATCATTGGTGCTGTCGCATTCGTCGGTCTTTATAACCTGATTGGCGGCGCCGATTTCATGCGGGACCTGATCAAGGGAACGGGGTTGGGTGCACTCGGCACTATCTTCGTTATGATGGCGATCCTGGTCATTCTCGGTACCTTTATGGAATGGATCGCGATCATCTTCATCACGGTGCCGGTATTCGCGCCGGTGGTGCGGGATCTGGCACCGGAGCTCGGGATGACGCCGGAATGGGCGGCCGTCTGGTTCGGGATTCTTTTTGTGATGAACATCCAGATCTATTTCTTGAGCCCGCCTTTTGGCCCGGCGTGTTTCTGGCTGAAATCCGTTGCTCCCAAGGATGTGACGTTACAGGAAATCTTTGTTAGTGTTATTCCCTTCATTTTCTTGCAAATCACCGGAATGCTGTTGGTCATGTTCATACCACAAATAGCGCTCTGGATGCCGATGGCGTTGAACTAGAGGAGGAAGGTTATGTCCGGACCTGAAGTCCATGACGATCTGGAAGATCACAATGTTCGGGGCAGCGCCACCTATGGTGTCCTTCCAACGGTTGCCGGCGTTCTTTTGGGGCTCGGGTTGATCGCGTTCATGTTCGCGCTCGCCGACGGTTTTGCCTAACAACCGATCGCGACTGATACTGCTCCAGAGTCCCTGAGAGTTTTGGTTTGAGGTGATCGCGCGTGCCGCCATATGGGCATGTCACGTTCCTGTTGAATGTCTCCAATCTGCTTTGGTGGAATCGGACACAAAACGCGGCGGCCATTGCCATTCCCCATTTTGTGCATCAATGTTGTAATTTGTGAATGGAAGTTGACATCTGACTTCGCCATTGACTGTCTTTGATATACTCAATATCGCCATACTGATGTACCGTGCGGACTAGAGATATTGGTCAATTTTTTTTGGGGCTTGGAGTATGTTTAAGGCGATCTTTGGCGTGGCCCTGTTTTTGGGTTTTGCTGCGGGACACGCGAAAGCGGCTGCAATAGATCTTCAGCTCGTTGTAAATCCGATCCAGATCTGCGCCGACGCAACCACCTGCGCCAATTCTGATCTCGAGCTTTATGAAGATATGGCAGACGCTATATTCGCCCAAGCCGGTGTGGATATCAGATTTCTTGACGTACAAACACATATCTCTCTTCAGGATTACCAGGTTTCTCTGGAGGAACTGGGACGTATAAACGCGTCCTTTTTTGGCGGTTCTGTAACAGAGAAAAGCAGCTGGTTTGACGATGCGCCGGGTGGAACGGATCAAAGTGATGTCGTCGACCTGTAGTTTGTAGATGATCTGTCCAGCGGTACTGGTAGAAACCGCGTCTCTGCTCTTGGCGTGGCCGACTATGATTTGTTCAACTTTCCATTGGACTTATCTGCGGGCTTTCCGGGCATACCCCGTTCAGACGGTTTTTTGAACAATGTCGTGATTTCAAGTGACACGCTCGAATTGAATGCATCGACAGTGATTGCACACGAGCTGGGGCATGTGTTGGGACTTGTTCATCCAGATTCGCCGCTCTTTGATCAGTCGACCATCTTTGGCTCACATTTAATGTTCTCAACGATCCTTGCGCGTCACCAGGGGGCCACGGTTGATGATGTTGTGGGTACACCGGGTGATCCTTCCACCAAAGTGGGGTTCCTGTCTCAAGACGAGATCGCGACGCTTCGAGGCAGTCCCTATCTCCGGAGCTTTTCGCCTGTTGTAGCCGTTCCTCTTCCCGCTGCCTTGCCTCTTTTGGCCGCCGCGCTTGGGGGCATCGGGTTTGCATCATGGCGGCGGCGTCGCAAGGCCGTTGGCTGATCTCATTGGATCATTCTTTTGTGCATCTCGAGCCATTCCGGTGAAGAGAGGTTACGGGCCTCGACGGGCACATTGCAGACGAGGAACTTGCTGATTGTTTGGCCGGTCTTGTCATGAACCGGGATGATCAGCCTTTTCCACGCTTTCACTCGCAGCCAGGGTGGTGATTGGTGATGTGTATAGAGCGGTCTCGCCTGTCTGAACACCGCGCGATAGCAGGCCCTGTAAAACAGGGCCAGACCTGTCTTGGTGCTCCGGTTCATTTCAGAGACCAGGCTGCCGGTCCAGTCTTTGCCTGCATTATTCGCAATGCCCGTGCCGTAGACACGGTATCTGGCGTCAAAGCCTTTGGCCTCAACATCAAGCAACATGGTATGTGGCAGGATTGTCCGCAATGTGATCGGGTCGATCCTGTCACTTGTCAAAGCGCCAGATGTGGAAGCAGACTTTTCCTCTCTCCAGAATTTGAGAAGCTTCGCGTGATCAGCCTGGTCACCCGTCCATGCATCATCGACCCATTCAATTTGGTCAATTGAACTGGGGAAGATATCGGTCCAGCGTCCGGATTGGATCGCCGCCGCCGCCGCTTCGATATCGCTATCGACTGGATCAGACCACACTATGTCATCGTCAAATGGCGGCATTTCGCCTCGCGTTCCAAATGGTCACTTTTGTCCGTGATTTACAACGTCAACGCCAGAGTACACGCGATATTGATTAACAGAGTGTTAAAGCAACTAGCACTGGGTTATAGGTGCTTCTCCGCTTCCGTTTCTTTTTGCTATTGAAAATCACTTGCAATTGCGAGTGATGCGCATTATCAATTTATTTAGTTGGACATTTCTTTGTTTAAATCCAGAAAATGATGTGGAGCATGACCATGACCCTCAAACGCGTATTGGGCATTTTTGCCGCTGTCACCCTGACCGGTGTCAGCTATGCCCAGGCTGCCGGCGAACTGAATCTTTATTCTTCTCGCCACTACGATACTGATGAACGGCTTTATTCCGCCTTTGAAGAAAAGACCGGTATCAAAATCAACCGGATCGAAGACGGCGCTGACAAGCTGATCGAACGCATCAAAGCCGAGGGTGCTAATAGCCCTGCTGATATCCTGCTTACCGTAGACGCAGGGCGTCTTTGGCGGGCTGATCAGGCCGGTATTTTCCAGCCCGTAACATCCGGTACCCTCGCTGACCGTATTCCGGAATGGCTTCGTCATCCATCGGGACATTGGTACGGATTCTCACAGCGTGTTCGCGTGATTTTCTATGACAAGGAAAAGGTCAATCCACAGGATATTTCGACCTATCAGTCCCTCGCTGACCCCAAATTGAACGGTATGCTTTGCACCCGGTCTTCCGGCAACATTTATATGCTTTCCCTGATGTCCTCCATCATCGAGAAGGTCGGTGAAGACGGTGCAAAGGCCTGGGCCGAGGGCATGTGGAACAACCGTGCACGCGATCCGGCCGGTGGTGACACGGATCAGCTGCGCGGCATCGCCTCAGGTGAATGTGCAGTGGCAGTTTCCAATACCTATTACTTTGCCCGGGCGCTTCGCAAAGACGTCAAAGGCCTCAGCGCTGAAGCGATGAGCCGCATTGGCTGGGTCTTCCCGAACCAGGCAACGTTCGGTGCTCACGCCAATATTTCTGGTGCCGGTGTTGTGAAGACAGCCCCGAATAAAGAGAACGCGATCAAGTTTCTGGAATATCTCGCCAGTGACGAAGCCCAGCAGTATTTCTCTGCCGGGAATGACGAGTATCCAGCTGTCATGGGTGTTGGCCTGTCTGAGAGCGTCGCCAAGCTTGGCATCTTCCGTTCTGACACGATGAACCTTTCGGTTCTTGGTGAAAACCAGCCTGCCGCGCAGAAAATTTACGACAGCGTCGGCTATAAGTAATCGATCAAAAGCCCAAAACTTGACCCGGGAAGAGCGATCCTCCCGGGTCATTTTTTTGCTTAAGTGGGTCTAGCGACTGCCCGGTCTGGATTTCATGATTGCCCGGCTGACAAGGATCAACGGCAAGATGCCGACTGCCACAATCACCAGGGACGGGGTTGCAGCCTGGGTCAGTCTTTCATCCTTTGCCAGATTATAGGCCTGCACCGCCAGGGTATCGAAATTGAACGGCCGCATGATCAGGGTCGCCGGCAGTTCTTTCATCACATCCACAAAGACAATCAGCGCGGCGGTCATCAGGCCACCAGACATGATCGGCAGGTGCACCTTTGTGGCTGTTGCCAGTTTGCTGCGGCCCAGGGAACGTGACGCGGCCTCCATGTTTGGGGTGACCTTTGCGAAACTGGCATCCACCGTGTTCAGAGATACGGCCATAAACCGGACCAGATACCCGAAGATAAGGGCTGCGAGACTGCCAGACAGGACAAGACCGAAGGTGACACCGAAGAAAGTGTCGGAAACCTGGTTGATGACCGTGTCGACGAAGGCCAGGGGATAAAGAATGCCGACCGCGATCATTGTGCCTGGAATGGCGTATCCCATGCCAGCCACGGTGTTGACGGCCTTTGACAGTCGAGACCGTTCGACGCGCGCGGTGAAGGACAGGAAGAGGGCAACGAGCACAGCCAGTATCGCGGTCATTCCCGCCACCGTAACGCTGTTCTGGATCATGGAAATGTAACGGTCCGTCAGCAGGTCATGTCCGTCGGTAATATGCATGTAAAGCAGGATCAGAACGGGTGCGATAAAGCCCAACGTGACAGGTATCGCGCAAAACAGGGTTGCCGTGATACCGCGCCAGCCTTTTAACACATAGCCCGTGATTTCCTGATAGCGGCCCGTCGTTTCGTGGAACCGGGCCTTGCGCCGGTTCCATCGCTCCGTCAGCAAGAGCACAAAGACAAAGATCAACAGAATGCTCGACAATTGCCCGGCCGCCACGCGATCCCCCATAGAAGCCCATGTGCGGTAGATTCCGGTTGTGAAGGTCTGGATGCCAAAGTGAAAGACCGTTCCGAAATCTGCCAGTGTCTCCATAAGGGCAAGTGCTGCCCCTGCAATGATAGAGGGCCGGGCCAAAGGCACCGCAACGGAGATGAATGTCTGCCAAGGGCCGCGTCCCAGCGTCCGGGAAACTTCCAGAACCGAAATCGACTGGGCGAGGAAGGCCGCGCGGGTCAGCAGATAGACATAGGGATAGAGCACGAGGGCAAAAAGGACGATCGCCCCTTCCATGGAACGCACATTCGGGAACCAGTATTGACCGAACCGCAATCCGGTCAGGTCCCGGATCATCACCTGAACCGGGCCGGAACCCTGCAGGAAATCCGTATAGGCATAGGCGATCACATAGGCTGGAACAGCCAGAGGCAGAATCAGGGCCCACTCAAGAACCTGTCGCCCCGGAAACCGGCACATGGTTACAAACCAGGCCGTCCCAACACCGATGATTGTGACCAAAACTCCCACCCCTGTCGCCAGAACCAGGCTGTTTTGGATGTATCGTGGCAAGACCGTATCAACCAGATGCGGCCAATTGCCTTCACCGGTTTGAAAGATGCTGAAGGTGACACCGAAGATCGGGATGGCCAGGGCCGCAGCGATCAGCAGCGCCAGAACCTCAAATCGCGATGGTTTGCGCAGGGTTACGCGGTTGCCGAGGGGGTTTGGCTTCAACATATCGGGCTGGGTGTCGACCATGCCTTTTGATCACTTCTTTCACGCTATGCACTGAACGGGAACACGGGTCTGAATAAAAAACGCGCCGTTCCTTCAATATCGGCGTTGATTTAGGTTACTAGCCGGGTGTCTGTAAAGTTTAACCGGCCCCATGACGCTCTTTCGACCCATGAAACACTGAGCAGCCCCTAAATCCGGCGTGCGTGATTGTCCCAGGCCACGGTGTGGCGGGCGACTGCCTGGCCGCCTTCGCCCAGGATTTCACCCTGCCCATTGGTAAAAAGGAATGTCCCATCGTGAGAGGGCAGAACCCCGCAGATGTCCGGGGAACGTACCTCAGCAAGGACGGTTCGCGTTTCTGCGTCCCATATTGTGGCCACACCACCCCGTGGTGAGGTTAGCGCGACGTGGCGGCCATCCGTGCTGGCGGCGACGGAGCCGACATAGTGTTTATATTGGGTGAAGGCCGCCAGCTCATCTTCGAATAAAACCAGCCTGCCATTCATTTTGAGAGAGCCGGCGAGAGGCACCTGGCGCATAGGATCGCCCTCATACTGGGCGCCAAACCAGATCTCGCCCTGCCGCGTTTCGGCGAGATGCCGGATCGAGAGTTTCTGATAGCGATCACTCAGTTCGAAGCGGTTCAGCAGTTCGCCACTTCTGACATTGATCAGGGTGATGTTGGACTGCATCGTCGGGAGGTTCAGTTTTTCACGGGGGAAGTCTGGGTGGGTGGCGATGCCGCCATTCGCGATTGCTGCGATGGATCCCCCGCTCAAGAGAATTGCTTCATGGGGACCGATGCCGCCGGACTCCAGTTCTCCAAGCCTCTCGTAGGCTCTTGTGACATCATAGATCCCCAGCACGCCACGTTCTTCTTCAAAATCGTTTTCGACGACGTATAACAGAGTGCCATCCGCTGAATAGAAGCCATGCCCGGCGAAGCGGCGGTTTTTCGGACCGGCGATAGTTGCAACGGCCTTTCCAGAATTGCTGTTCAGGACGAGGGCCTGCTCACCCGGTCGGCGTTCGAAGAAGGTAATGTGGTCGCCATTGTGTTGAACAGCGCTGTCGTGACCACGCTCTGGCAACGGGTGGGACCATAGTTCTTCACCATTGTGGTCGAGGCCGATTGCCAGAAAGCCGCCGCCGGGTTTCTGTGCTGCGGAAACGTATTTGACGATGGGTCCGGCCAGTGCCATTCCCCGCTGCCCCAACAGGCAGGCAAACATCCCGGCGGATGTCCGTAACAGTTTTCTACGTTTAATCACCATCGAGCGAATTGAACCCCAGCGACAGTCCAAGAGAAGATGCGAAACTGTCGCCCACCAGTGTTTCTGCGCCCTGCACAGGAAGCCTGCCATAGGTGAGTTTTTCATAGATCTCCGGATCGCCCACCGCTTCGACCCAGGGTGTTCCAGAGGCTTCCACATTGTCCAGGACCTTTCGGATTTCCCGAAACTGAAAAGCGAAACTGTCCATCTGCCAACCGTCTTTATCCGAGAGTAGATCGGAAACAACAGCCGAGACCAGTTGATCAACCGCTGCCAGGTTTTCCCGAATATTGAGTATCGTAAGGTCAGAGCGCCAGAAGGGTGCCCGTTTCGGTCTGGATTTTTCCAAACTCGCACCCAACACGGATCCCAGTTTCAGTTGGTCGATGACCTGTAATTGTTCCCGGGCGGCACGAAGAAACTCCTGAAACACCTCCCCCTGATCCCGGTATAATGTGTTTTCCGGGCCGGATGACATCATCAATTGGGCATATCCAGTGGGGCTGGCCCAGCGGTCCGACAGGATTGCCGCATTCTTGGCAATTGTCGCTGCGAGCGCCGTGCCATAAGTGCAGCGGAAACTGCCCGTGTCCATCAAGGTTTCAGCGCCGCTGCCGTACAGGATAAATTCCAGTGCCGGCAGGCCCTGAACAGCCACGCTCTTGCCGCGCAACGCATCGCCTGTTGCAGCCGTTTGGTCCTTGCCGCTCAAGACGCGTTGCACCTGTTTCAGGCCGCGCCCCTTTCGATCCGGCCAGTAAAACAGACGCTGAAACAGATTATCACTGCGGGCCGGCCCAAACCGATAGAGTTCAATCCGGGAAAAGTCCCGGACGGTTTCTTGATAGGCCGTTTGTAAGCGATCCAGCCCGTCAGTGGTGGGTTTGGAACAGAACGCCGTCCATCTATCTGCTTGTGATGCAGCAACCTCCGCGAATGCCGCGTGGTTGGGCAGAATGACGGTGTTCAGTACATTCTCGATGACCTGACCTGCGAGGTCTTTTTGGGGTGTTTCTGCGCTCGCAGATTGTACGGGGCAGGCAATAAACAGTAAGCCTGTGAAAGCTGCTGACAGAACGGTGTTTGTGGCCTTTAGCATCAAAGTGACCCCAGGAAGGTGATCAGATCAGCGCGGTCCTGAGGGGGCATGCTGACCACGGCGTCGCGGGCGGCCTGTGCCTCACCACCATGCCAGAGGACGGCTTCTAGCAAAGATCGCGCCCGGCCATCGTGGAGGAAATAGCTGTGCCCGTTTACGGTTTCAGTCAAACCGATACCCCAGAGTGGTGCTGTTCGCCATTCGCGCCCGGTTGCGTCGCCAACAGGTCGGTTATCCGCGAGACCGTCACCCATATCATGCAGCAGCATATCGGTGTAAGGCCAGATCAACTGAAATCTGTGTTCCGGGCTCTCGGCCTCTCTGGACGTAACGTAGTTCGGCGTGTGACAGGCCGTGCAGCCAGCTTCATAGAATACGCGTTTGCCAGAGAGGACGGCCGTGTCATCGACATCCCGTCTAGCCGGGACTGCAAGGTTCTTGGAATAAGATACAACGAGGTCAAAAATCTTGTCCGAGATTTCGAAAGGGCCCAGGCGATCCTGCACACCGGTCGGCATGTTCAGGCATTCTTCCTGCAGCTCGGTACACTCCCCGAACGGATTTGGAATATGGGAGCTTGAAATACCGATATCCCCGGCAAAGGCGCCCGCGGATTGTATCGCGACAGTAGGACTGGTTGCCTTCCACCCGAAACGGCCAAGGGTAAGGTCGTTCGAGCCTTCGCTGCGCACCATCTGCGGCTTGCCTGAAATGCCGTCGCCATCGCGGTCATCCGGGTCCGCCTTTGCCAGGATGTCGCCGGGATGGATCGCCTCCAAAAGGCCGAGGCCAATCATCTGCGGGGAAACGCGGGGTGACAGCATCGCGTCCGGGTGCAAGGGACCGTAGCCTAATTGATCAACGCTGTAGCTTGGCCGGCGGAGGGTTGCTGTTTCCCCTCCGGAAAGTGGCACATCAAATTCTTTATAGGTGATGCGCATGCGCCCTTCAGATGGCAGTCCGGGCACTGCCAGGTCCTGCAGCTGTGTGCCGTAATTGGGGTCCGGAATTGTCAGTTTTTCTTTTGATGCCAGGGCCGCAAGCTCTTCTTCGGTGACCGGGGGGATTGAGATCCGTAAAAACATCGAGGTCGCCAAATCATCCGGCCCCTCCGGGGGATGGCCCCGTCCATCTTTCAAATGGCAACGCTGACAAGACCTGGCATTGAACAAAGGACCGAGGCCGTCTGAAGCGTGGGTTGAGGCAGGAGAAGAGACCCAGACCTTTTTAAACACCCCATTGCCGACAAAGAAATCAGAACGCTGCTTTCCTTTCAGATTTGCGGAAGGGTGGGAAAAGGCATTTGAGTTTAGCTTCGCAAGGGAAGTTGCCGCCCCGCCGGACATCACTTCAAACTTCTGCGCGTGGTCGAAGATCTCGGTTAGCTCTGTAATTGCCGCGACACGGGCCCGGTCTTTTTCTGAGAGATCGGTGCGATGTGTCAGTGGTTCTGCGGCGAGACCCGAATGTGTCAGCGTAAAAACCGAAAAGACAAGGCAGGCGATCAGAGATTTGATTGGGGTTTGAGTCATAGTGTCATCCAACGCGAAAACAGGCGGCATCCCAGCCGCCTGTTTCCCAGTTTAGGCCTGTTTGGCTTATTGGAATACAGCTGATGGATTGTCCAGGCTGTCGGATCCTTCGAATTCGATTTGATCAAGGCCAAGTGCGGCAACGGCCCGCTCGATCGGCCGGGTCTGTGCGACCAGGCCATCGATGGATGCCTGAACTACGGCATTCCCCTCACCATTGCCTTCACCGATCATCTGATCATAGGCCTCGATGCTTTCGGCGCGCGCCTTCATCAGGGCCATAGCGGCCATCGTATCATTGAGGGCATTGAGCACCTCTTGATGAAGGGCAGGGTCCTTTGCCTTCACCAGATCTCCGACAGAGGGGCCGGAAATGACCGTGCCGTCAATCCGCTTATAGGCACCGGTATAGACATTGCGGATGCCAACTTGGTCGAAGTAATGGCTGTTATGGGTGTTGTCCGCAAAGCAATCATGCTCTTCTTCCGGGTCATGCAGCATCAGGCCGAGACGCATCCGCTCGCCCGCAAGCTCGCCGTAGGAGAGGGAGCCCATGCCGGTGAGGATGGCGGAAATACCGGCTGTTTCGTCAGCCATCAGGGTGGTCCGGCCTTCGCCCCCTTCAGCCCAGGCGGCAACAATGTCTTCAAGATCGGAGATTAGCAGGTCACTTGCCGCTTTGAGATACGCAGCGCGACGGTCGCAATTACCGCCGGTGCAATTTGCCGTGTCGAAATCACTGGCGGGACGGTTGCCCGCTCCGGGGCCTGATCCGTTCAGGTCCTGTCCCCATAACAGGAATTCAATCGCGTGATACCCGGTTGCCACATTGGCTTCTACTTCTTCTGCTTCATGTAGTGTATCTGACAGCAGGGATGGCGTGATTGCAGACGCATCAATTGTAGCACCGTTTACGGTCAAGGATGGGTTGGCGATGACATTCACCGTATAGAGGCCGTTTTCGTCGCTTTCCGTACCATAGGAAAAATCGACATAATCGATCAGCCCCTCGTCCAGTGGCCAGGCGTTCACCTTGCCCTCCCAATCGTCAACGATTGCATTGCCAAACCGGTAAACTTCCGATTGCTGATACGGTACCCGGGCCGCGATCCAGGCCGCGCGCGCTGCAAGCAGCGACTCTGTTGAGGGCGAGGCAATCAATGTGTCAATGGAGGCGCCAAGTGCCCGCGCCGTAATGAGGGAGTCCTCGTATTTGGCCTGCGCTATATCTGCATAATTTTTGAGGACGCCAGCACTCGTTGCGTGACTTCCATCCGCATAGGCCACGCCAGCCGTTGCCATTGAGAAGCTGGTAGCTGCCGAGATCAGCAAAGCTCTGAATTTCATCGTGTTCCCCTGCATCGAATTGAGAGATTTTAGAAAGGTATGATATTGATTATCAGTTGCAGAAAGTTTGAAACCCGTCAATAGAAATGATAATCATTCTCAAATTACATTTACGGGATATAAAGAGAATTATCTCTACCTATTTGTGATTTTAGGCCATTTGCGCGATGATTGTTCCTGGGGATTGAGAATGCTTGGCAGTAGCACCGCTATTGAGAATGATTAGCGGCAAAATATTGATTTAATTGATAAAAAAATACAAAACCTGATTGAAACCAGGGCATATCGCCCTACCCAAAAACAACGAACAAGCAGTCAGAAAGAGGAGTGTGGGATGAAAGGGGACCCAAAAGTCATTGAGCAGCTCAATATCATTTTAAAAAATGAGCTGACGGCCATTAACCAATATTTTCTACATGCGCGTATGCTGAAGGATTGGGGTTATCTGCGGCTGGCCGACACAGTTTATCATGAATCAATCGGTGAGATGAAACATGCTGACTGGATCATCGAACGGGTTTTAACCTTAAGTGGTTTGCCCAATCTTCAGGACCTTGGCCGGCTGAGCATCGGCCAGAATGTTCCGGAAATACTCAAATCGGATCTTGGGTCGGAAGAGGCAAATCAGGCCTGCCTCAAAACCGCAATCGTCGTGTGCGAAGAATGCCGCGATTTTGTCAGCCGTGAAATCTTCGAGAAAATCCTGGAAGAAACCGAAGAACATATCGACTGGCTTGAAACCCAACACTCCCTGATCGACCAGATGGGCCTGCCGAATTACCTGCAGGAACAGATGTTCGAATCCGGTGGGGATTCCTGACGGGCATTGGTTCATAGCATCCGGCTCTGTTCTGATCCATCAGATTTGTATTTCGAGTCCCCCTAAACCAGTTCACCATACAAAGGTTTAGGGGGACTATTTTGTGTTTCGATTTGGTCGGAGAGCAGTGATCTAACCCGCCAATAGCGTTTCCAAGATGTTTTGTGGGGATGACACGCCATAGGGGTCATCAGGGCAATTGTCTGAAAAACCCGGTTCTTCAAACCATTGTTCAACGACACCGTCGTTTATGACGGCTGCATAGCGCCAGGACCGCATGCCAAACCCCAGATTGTCCTTGGCGACAAGCATCCCCATCTTTCTTGTGAACTCCCCTGAACCATCCGGCAGAACCTTGACATGGTTCAAGCCCTGCCACCGCGCCCAGGCGTTCATAACGAATGTATCATTCACCGAAAGGCAGTAAATCTCGTCTATTCCCAGTTTCCTGAATTCCTCATAGAGTTTTTCAAAATCGGGTAATTGGTATGTGGAACATGTTGGGGTGAAGGCGCCCGGCAGTGAGAAGACGATGACCCTTTTGCCGCTGAAGCACGTTTTGGAAGAAACCGCCTCCCATCGAAAGGGGTTTTCGCCGCCGATGCTCTCATCGCGAATTCTCGTCTGAAAATCCACGGCAGGTACTTTTTTCCCGTTCAATGTACAATCTCCTTACACGTAAAGGCATCCCGCATGGGATGCGTGGTGGGAAATGGATTGATTTGGATGGAGGGTGGCGCGGGCTATTGTGTTTTAAGCCCTGTGCTGCCGCTGTCAGAGGTGTTGGACGGGTTGGCCAGATGGGACATGTCAATCTTGTCGTGTCGGAAGGGCAAACTGTGCCCGGCGCGTTTCAACTGGCTGCCCAGCATCCTTAATTGGGGCTCTGCAAACCGCACCCCGGTTGGCGGAAGCCATTTCGCAAGACCCGGTGTGATGAGTGCCGCACCACTGCTGTGTTGGGCAGAGGCGCAGAGATCCAGAAAATGTCGTTCGTCCGGGCTGAGCTCTGCACATTTTGGGCAACGGACGTCAATCTGAGCCTCACTTGTTGACGATATGATGGTCATAAACCCATCGAGCGGTAGAAACGCGTCCTCGGCCCTTGCCAGTTTAAACGCGTCCCGCAAATGGGTGAGGTTATGTTCCTCCTTCATGAAGGATCGCACCCAAACTCTTATTCCCCAAATCAGGAATTGTTCGCTGAATCTTAACTCATTCAATCTGTGTTTTTCGTTGGTCATTTTGTACCTCGGTTATTTTCGATATGACGCCTGGTTTGTGGTCGGCGGTTTTCGAAATTCAGATATCCATTTCTGTGAGAAACAGTCATTCGGCTGCCTGTAGCGTTGGTGTGGCATATCCCTGGTCGTTTAGGCCACGCAGCAGACTGGCAGTCCCAAAGCTGCGAAGCGGCAGATAGATTTTGTTCTGGCTTGTACAGGTCTGTTTGATCACGGAAACGGCGCTGTGGCTTATGTGGTTTGTGGGGAACGTGACCAAGTCAGCTGCCACGATCCGGCTTGTCAGCTCGCCAATGGATTGCTCGATACCACCATCGTGAAAGAAAATACTGCCACCAGCGTCTTCGACAACGGCGCGCAATCTGGGATGGCCATTGTTGCGCCCGCCGACATAGAGAATTTGGAGACCTCTCAGGTTCAGGCTCGTTATGTCGGAGGGTTGATCCGCTTCGGTGTTGCTCAACTGATCGAGGAGGTCGAGTTCCTCCTCCTGTTGTCTGATTCGCTCTGCCTGTTCCCGAACCTGCTTTTCAAGCCGCTCGATGGTCTTTTGATAAAGCCTTTCGGGATTCTGTTCGCTAACCTGGCTGTCTTTCGATGGTTCATCGATTTCGCGTTGCAGTCGCTCTGCAATGGCGCATTGCGACCCTCTTGCCGCGCTCAAGTCTTCCTGCAATTCATTGATGAGCGCGTCCTTCTTCGCCATTTGATCGACATGTCGGTCGAGCTGGCCAGCCAGTTTCCCACGCAGTTCCAGCACCTCGGATTCGAGATATGTCAGGCGGCGGATATCCGCGCGGTTGGTCGAACCAACAAGATGCGACAGCATATGCACATCGGCAAAGACGCGCCCTTTGACAGCATCATCTGCAGCTGGATGGGTCAGAATAGCCCAATAGGCCCCCGGGATATCGCCGGAATCACACGACTTTTTCCAATATTCCAGAAGGTCATCGGGCGTCATGGAAAGAGGGGTGCGTTTGATTGCGGATGCGTGTTTCCGCTCCAGCAGCTTGTTGACCAGTTTCCCCGGCAAGCCGTTTTTATGGGTCGCATGGGCGAAATATCCATGAATCTCATAGTCGACGGGCAGACCGTCAGGGACTTTCACATTCAGTTTCTTCGCAAGAGAGCGGAGTTCGGCAAGCGTGATGCAAGTGCCGATGATCGAACACTGAAAGTTACCCGGTATGTCCCAGATCTTCCGTCGCCGGTTCTTGGACAGGAACTGTTCAACATCGGGCTTCAAACCCAGCAGCTTACCCATCTAGCGCCCCAAATACTGCAATTGCAAATCACTCGCAATTTAAACGTATCTAATTGAGAATGATTGTCAATATCAAAAAGAGGTCGAGCTTCGTTTTTGCCGGACAGGGCATGGATGTCGGTTGGGGTTGGATCGGCTGAAGGGCACCCGGGGCGGGGTGCCTGGTATTGGATCAGTTCTTTTTGATCACGCGACCATAGAGTTCCAGGCGGTGATCCACCAGCTCATAGCCAAGGGCTTCGGCGATCTTTTCCTGTAGGGCTTCGATCTCTTCATTATGAAATTCGATAACCTCACCGGTCTCAACATCAATCAGGTGGTCATGATGATCCTCGGACAGGGCCTCAAACCGGGCGCGGCCATCGCCAAACTGATGGCTGGTCAAAATACCGGCTTCTTCCAGAACGCGAACCGTCCGATATACGGTGGCGATGCTCACCGACTGGTCCAGTTCGGAGGCCCGTTTATAGAGCAGATCAACATCGGGATGGTCGTCCGATTCTTCGATGACCTGAAGGATCACGCGCCTCTGGCTGGTCAGTTTCAGCCCTTTTTCTATGCACAGGTCTTCGATACTGCTGCTCATCACGTCACCATCTATTTGCGCGTCTCGACAATCCCCTCAGGACTTGTAAGGCTATATAGGGCGCGAAGTGAATTTGTCACATCGACTGGATGAAATCTCTAACGGATCACGATCTGGAAAACTCAATCAGATCCCAAAGATTGCCGTAGAGGTCCTTGAAGACGGCAACCGTCCCGTAATCCGCCTCTTTCGGGTCCCTCGTAAATTCAACGCCGCGTTCCTGATAGAGGCGGTAGTCGCGCCAGAAATCATCCGTTTCCAAAAACAGAAAGACCCGACCGCCTGCCTGATCCCCGACATAACCCATCTGATGTTCGTCTGACGCGCGGGCCAGCAGGATTGAACAGCCCGCGGACCCCGGCGGACGCACCAGAACCCATCTTTTGTCCTGTTCCGGTTGATAGGTGTCATCCAGCAGATCAAACCCCAGCACATCCACATAAAACGCAATCGCCTCATCATAATCCCGAACAACAAGGGCGATATGGGCAATCTTCTGGGGCATGGCTTTGCTTTCGCTCGTGGATGAAAGAGATCGATTACGAAAGTCTCACAGGGAGGATAGAGCGGTCAATTGATGCCGCGGACTGCGTGGTGTCGGTCCTGAAAAATCGGAGAAATTGCAATCTCTTAACGTCATCCAAACGCTCAAGAAAATCATCAAGTCCCTCTCAAAAACAGCAAGATTATATAATTTTATTGCATCCGAAAGCGCTTTCGGTGTAAGTTTCAGAAAGCGCTTTCGGAAAAACCGATCTGACTGACAAAAATGGGGCGCGGGGGGAATCATTTTGGCTGAGCGTATGAGCTTGAAGCGGCTTGCCGAGCATCTCGAATTAACCGAGGGAACGGTTTCGCGCGCGCTGAACAATTATCCCGATATCAGTGCCAAGACCCGCAAGCGGGTTCAGGAGCAGGCGGCCGCGCTGGGCTATCGCGCGAACCCTCTGGCGCGGCGGCTCGCAACCGGGGTCGCAGAGGCTGTCGCCTATATCATGCCGGAAAACAATTCCTCCATTTCCGACCCTTTTGTCTCTCAGCTTTTGACGGGGTTGAGCAGGGCGCTCTCGGAACGGGGCTGGGATCTCTTGGTGACGCAATCCGTCTCGGCGGAAGAAGAGCCGGACATGCTGCACAAGCTGATCACGTCCGGTCGGGTGAGTGGTGTTGTCCTGTCCCGCCCGTTCAAAAACGATGCACGTATCAAACTGCTTCAGCAGGCCAAATTTCCGTTCATTGTCCATGGGCGTTCTGTCGATCATGAAGATTACGCCTGGTATGATGTCGACAGTCAGGCCGCGATCACGGTTGCGGTCGACCATCTGGTCTCGCTCGGCCATCAGCGGATCGGATTCATCGGCGCGCCGACCTATTACAATTTCGCGCAGGTTCGCCTCGACGGCTATAAGGATGCGCTTGCCCATAATGGCATCGCACTGGACCCGGATCTGATCGCGATCACAGAGCTGAATGATGATGGCGGCGAACGGGCGGCGGGCGATCTGTTGGACAGGCCCGATCCCCCGACGGCATTTGTCTGTGTGAATGACACCCAGGCCATTGGCGTTCTCGCTGCCATTCGCGTGCGCGGTCTGGTGCCGGGCAAGCACGTCTCTGTCATCGGCTATGACGGCTTGCGGTTTGGTCGCCATACCAACCCACCCTTAACCACCATGGTTCAGCCCCAGGAACATTCCGGGCGCCAGTTGGGGGACATGCTGCTCTCGATCATCGATGGCGGTGACCCGAAGGATTTTCAGGAGTTGCGCAGCGCAGAACTGCTGCGTCGCAAGAGTGACGGTCCGGTTTGGACCAAAGAAGCAGAAGCAGAATCATAAAATTGGGAGAAAACACATGAAACATATCGCTAAGTTTACGGCAGGTCTGATGCTTTCCGCATCGGTCTTTTCAAGCGCATGGGCCGATGAGATCACCATGTGGACCATGGAAGAGCAGCCAGAACGGATGGCCGCGCAAGAGCGGATTGCAGCCGCTTTCAAGGCCAAGACCGGTCATGACGTGAAAATCGTTCCGGTCACGGAAAAGGATGTTGCGACAAGAACAACGGCGGCCTTTGGCGCTGGCGATCTGCCGGACATTCTGAACCACACGGTTCAGCATCTGCTGCCCTTTGCGTCGGCCGGTATTCTTGATGCGGGTGCTGCGACAGAGGTTGTGGAAGATCTGGGCATGGGGTCCTTCGCTGCTGGCCCGGTTAATATGGCCAAATCCAATGGCGAAATCGTGTCTGTCCCGACCGATGGCTGGACACAGCTGGTCGTCTATCGCGCAGACAAGTTCAAGGAAATGGGCCTGAACCCGCCAAAGACCTTTAACGATATCGAGGCCGCGATTGGCAAATTGCACAATCCGCCGGAAATGTATGGTTTCGTCGCCGCAACCAAGATCGATGAAACCTATATGATGCAGCTGATCGAGCATATCTCGCTTGCCGCCGGGTATTCCCCTGTGAATGCGGACGGGTCGATCAACGAGGACACATCGAAACTTAAAACCGTTCTTGAGTTCTACAAGACGATCGCAGCAGCCTCGCCCGCCGGTGACCTTTACTGGAAACAGTCGCGGGAGCTTTATCTGGGCGGTAAGGC
Organism: Alphaproteobacteria bacterium; assembly: GCA_963691885.1. Classification (GTDB taxonomy): domain Bacteria; phylum Pseudomonadota; class Alphaproteobacteria; order UBA8366; family Aestuariispiraceae. Next base: position 1,193,013 of record OY829843.1, on the reverse strand, counting down.
GGCCATGATCATCTGGTCGCCGTCTCTGCTGGATGAGCTGGGCGGTCTGCGGGATAGCGCGCCGGTCACGATCAACGATGATCCCACATCAAAGGATCTGGCAAAGGAAACCGGTTTTGTCACCGTGTTCTCCGGTCCCGGAAATGACGCTGGTGCGGCTTATACCGATGTGCGCTACCTCGGCATTACCAATGATGCAAACACCGAAGTGGCACAGGAATTTGTGAAATTCGCGCTGTCAGAAGGGTATGGCGACTGGCTGGGCATGTCCCCTGAGGGCAAGTTCCCGGTCCGCAAAGGGTCGGCTGCTGGCAAAACCGATTATGAAGCCATGTGGTCCGGTCTGGATGTTGGCGTTGATCGGAAAGAGCCGCTCAGCAACATTTACCCCAAAGCTGTCATCGATGACATCGTGGCAGGCCTGTCCGTTGGTGATCGTTGGGGTGTGTCCGACGGTCAGCTGGAGACGGCGTCCAAGATCGTGAACGCACGCGTCATGTCGCAGGTCATCCGTCAGTATATCGACGGTGAAATTGGCCTCGACGAAGCGGCTGACAAGATCGTCGCTGGCCACAAGGCCCTCTAAGACCGAACTGGTGTCCTGCCGGGTCGCGTGAGTTGCGGCCCGGCGGTACCCCCAACGGCACCCCCTTCCGGGAAAGATCATGACCGAAATCACTGCACCACGTCCGCCCACAAAGACCGGGGCATTGGCCAACCGCGAAAAGCGGCTCGCCTATACGATGCTCCTGCCGACATTTCTGATTGTCGTTGGGATCGTTCTGGGGCCGCTTCTGGCGAACTTCTGGATCAGTTTCAAACCGGTTCAGCTTGCCGATTTGCGCGCCGCTCAGCCGCTTGCGAATGAGCAACTTCGCCCACGGCCCAAGGCGGCTGGTGACGAGGTTGTCCTGCGATATCGCATCCGCAATTCGTCGCAGAAAAAACCGGTCGAAGATGTGGTGATGCGGGATACAATCCCGGCAGGGCTGGTCCTGGCTTTGAACGATCCCCGATGCGCGCTGGACGGTCAGGACCTTACCTGTGACTTTGGTACGATTGATGCCGGTGGCCGCTTCAACCTTGAAATTCCAACCACCGTCGAACAATCCTATCTTGATAACGGGGTTCGCCCGAGGGACAGCAAGGCTGTTTTTACAGGCAATGCTGAAAATGTGCTGGTCTCGTTCGAGTTCACGCTTGAGAACTTCGCGCGGGTCTTTTCATCCGATGCGTTCTGGGATGTTCTAAAGGTCTCTCTTTATTACACGATATTCGGAACGGTTGGTGCGCTGGTTCTGGGGCTGTTTGCGGCCCAGATATTGAATACCGCTTTCAAGTGGCGAAACATTCTGCGCGGTCTCTTTCTGTTTCCTTATGTCGCGCCGGTGATTGCTGTCGCCTTCGCCTGGGTTTTGCTGCTGGATGCAGGGCCTGGGGGCACGTTTAACGCCATGCTGATGCAGATGGGTGCTGTTGACGGCCCGATTAATTTTCTGGGTCAGCGCTATGTAGAGATATCTTTCTTTGGTCTGACCTTCAATTTTCCGATGGCGTTAACAACGGTGGTCGCGTTTGAGGCCTGGCGGTACTTCCCGCTTTCCTTCCTCTTCATACTGGCGCGCATGCAAAGCATATCCACTGATATGTATGAGGCCGCAGAGATTGATGGCGCGACACCACTGCAACAGTTCTGGTATCTGTCCTTGCCACAATTGCTGGGCATCCTGGCGGTGCTGTTCCTGCTGCGCTTTATCTGGACGTTCAACAAGTTCGACGACATCTTCCTGTTGACGGGTGGTGCGGCTGGCACACGCACACTGACTGTTGACGTGTATGAGCAGGCATTTGCGGTCTCCAACCTTGGGGCCGGTGCAGCGGTCGCTGTTGTCGTCTTCTTCGTGCTTCTGTTCTTCGCCCTGATCTTCTTTAAATTCTCACCGCAGGATGACGGCTGATGAGAGTAGGTACTGTAGATATCTCGTCCATCGCGATTGGTGCCATTTGGGGCGCTGTCTGGATGATCATTGCTGGTGTCTTGCTGATGCTGGTGTCCGGCTTGATCGTCGTTCCTCCGGTCGGGGCGGCGGCGCTGATTGGCGCAGTCGTCGGCATTCTGACCCTGCATCTTCAGTCGCGGTTTGAAAATCCGACCGTTTTAATCGCCTCTATCACCGGGTTGCTGGTGGTGTTGCTGCTTGGCTTTGGTTTGGGGCAACCCTTTGGGGTCGGGCTGGGGGAGCAGGCGCTCTATCAGATCATTGCCCTCATCCTCTGGGGTGCGATCACGGCGATTTCAATCCGCAATTGTGTGGATGGATATCAGCCTGGTTCCACGAAGCGTTATCATATGGAACTGTTGCTGATCCGGGTTTTGAAGGGTCTGGCCTTTGTCTTCTTCACCATTGTGGTCGTGCTGCCCTTCTATGTGATGCTGATGACCAGCTTCAAAAGCCAGCAGAGCCTGTTGGCCAATCCGCTCGACTTCTCAATTGATATCGGCCAGGGCATTGATGTGTTGTTGCGATCCTATATTGAGCTTTTTACCCAGTACCATTTTGGATCCTTCTTGATGAATACGGCGCTTGTTTCGGTCTGTACCGTTTTTATCACCCTGCTCTTCGCGATCCCCGGCGCCTATGCGGTTGCCCGCCTGCGCTTTCCGGGCCAGGTCGTGCTCTCTCGCTCGATCCTGTTGATCTATATCCATTCGGCGGATTGCTGCACATCGACGTGACCGCACGTTGCCATAAAAGCGGCAAACTCTATCCATTTGTGCTTATCGCCTTCGATTGACATCACGAGGTCATAGAAGCAGGCGGGGGAAACCGATCCTCTTTGGAGGGCTATAGCCTTGATGATCTTCTCGGCATGAATACGTCCGTCAAGCTCCCACCACTTCCCCGACTGCGAGGTAAGGGGCAACAGGTCAGCGGCTGCAAGTTGGCAATCGGCCGCAAAACGAGGAGAATCCGGCTTAATATCCCACCAGGGGTTCATACAATGATGCGGCATCCCGAAACGACGGCGCGGATTTACGCTGTAGTGCTTTTTCTTCAGGCGCACGAAATTCTGGATCGCAACTGCCGAAGGCTCAGCTTTCACGTCAACCGTGATCGTGTGCTCGGGATGCTCCAAAAGATGGAACGCCAACAGGGAGGTAAACTTCCCGCTGCCTCCACCGCCAACGACAATGCCGGAACACACCGCCCGGCTCTATATAATGTGTCATGCGTTGCCCGGTTTTCTTCCCGCCCGGTTCTCCTGTATCGCTTGGCACGAGCCCGGCGGCCTCCATCATCAGGGCCCATTCAGCATTATGATAGCCGTTGCGGGACGCCTTACCGAAATGATGCTGCTGCAGGTGACACATTTCGTGCACCAGGGTTGAAAGTACCTCTGGCGTGGTGCGGTCCCGGAAGGTTTCAGGGTTTAGGGCAATCTCATCCGTCACAGCCTTGCCGGTGCGCTCATTCCAGGTATCCCCCCAGAAATATCCATAGGCGCCTTTCTTGCGGTACAAGGTAATGAGGCAGGGAGGCAGGGTCCCAGAAAACAGGACCTGGTTAAAATGATCGTAAGCCTGATCGAGCTGGTTGTAGGTGTCTTTGGTCGGTTTCATAATGATTTCCACAATAGAATTTGTAACGTACGATACAAATACAAACTTACTTCTTAGCCTTACGGCGTTTACGGGGCAGGGCGGCTTTACGCTCCTCATCCACAAACCGGCGGACCAGCTCATAGGCAAAGGATTCCGGTGTCATATCTGGATCACAGGGAACACCCGAGCTTATGAAGCTGCGATAAGGAAAGGGCTGATCATTGTTGACGCCACGGGCGGTGAACCCCGCAAGAGAGCCAATCGCAAAGATCCCTCTCATTTCGATGCGCACAGGATGGCTGTCTATGGTGATGGTGAACTCTCCGGCCTGTCCCCAAAGCGGCACGGTGCCCGGATCGGCGGCTGTCATGCGCGCCAGCTCATAGCCGGGGGCATCGTCATGCGCCAGGATTCCCGGATCAAAGCCGTTGAGCTTAAGCGCCAGATCATGGGCCTCATCGTCCAGCACCTGCACGCACTCCCAATCTTGCGCTCTGACCGCTTCATCAATCTGAATGATCAACGCTTTAAAATAGGGGATCCCGGCACTCATATCGCCGGGCAGGGAAGTGGTACGCCGTTTGAGATGATAAAGGCGGTTATCTTCAGCCGCTGAAGCCAAAAGGCCGTCGAATCCGAGTTGTTGCGTGTCCATTTTGCTGTTCCTTCCAATGGTATATGGGTTGCACATGCAACCCTGGTGCTTCGCCGAGAAGGGGGTAGCAAACGGAGAGAAAAATCGTCCGGGTTTGGGTGCGGGCGCAGGCGAAGCCGAGCCACGGCCCGGGCTATTTTTATCGAAGTGCGCGAGGGCAGGGCCCTTAGCCTAAAACTTTTAAATCTTCGGCGTCGATCGACGCCGGCTTTCTAAGCGCAAGGGATCGTCACCGTATGGCCAAGACCCGATTTCGGGGCTTGGGGGGCTTTTACGCCCCTAGAGCCTGGCCCGGTAGGGTGCGTAAAAAAAAGTAAATGCTATGGAAAAAATAGCATACACTTATTAGTAATCTATTAACCGTGCCGACCGCTTAGGGTAAACATGTCAAACGACGATCTCTGGATGTTTCATCTCATCGGCTTACTCTCACCGTATGTCTCACCAATCATCTTGATGACAACCGATTCAACTGTGAACAGGTATACGGTGCTTCGTAGAATCTACTTCTGGCTCGACGTAGCCGGCGTGATGGTTATTGCAATACCTGTTGTCTTCATAACCATTGCCTTACCCTTGCTTTTTGTCTTTCTGCCGATTTTGGTCTGGCCTGATCACATACTGGGATTCATTTCTCTGAGTATTCCTGGGGCTATCTGTGTGGCGATCTATTTTCTTTGTAGGAAGTTCGAGTTTAACCCTAGTGAGTACGTATTGGATATGTTGTTTGAGGTACAAGAGAAATTTCCAAACTGCTTTGCACGACTTGCCGCCGTTACAGCTTTAGGGGGATATGTTGTGTTTCTAGCCTAGCGCTAAGAAGGATAAGAGTGTGAGCAAGATCAAACAAAAAACGCGCACCACAACAACGACCAGATTCAAAGACTCTGATCGCGAAAGGCCTGTAACCAAAGCTGGGCTGGTGGTTTCAACGCTTTTTCTATGCGCAGCAGGCGCGATGTCGTTCTTTCTTGAGGAAATGAATTGGCCTCAAGTGATCATCTTTGCCGGCATGTCTGCCATGGGTTTTGCCGGATTTAGCTCATTATTAGCTGGAAGCGCGAAGTTTAAGCTTGGACCCATGGTATTTACTGGCGCGGTAGCAGTGTTTTTTTCAATGGTGTACCTTCTCCTCCAAAAAATACCTGCTGCCGACACAACAAGTGCGATCTACACCCTTGCCTCGCAATTGATCTGAGATTGAATGCATCCCTCTGGATACCGTGATCAATGATGCTCGGGCTCTAGGAGCTGAAGTGAGAATAGAGCGGGTTTATGGCACAAAAATTGAAGAATTCCGGCCAATTTGATATACTAGAACTATGACCGAGGATAACAAATCGACCTCAAAAACATCCGATTCAGTACGCAGCGAAGCGCTGCGTACGGCGATGCATTTGCAAGAGATGGAAAGCAATCCTTTGGACGCCGAACAAGTCGCGCTGTTTGAAAAGTTTGAGCGCGAGGGCTGGTCAGATGATGAACGCCTGGCGCACCTTCGGGAACGCGCGGCGCGGCGTGCGGCCCGTTTTGACGCCGCAGAATGACGGATGACCCATACGTCTACCCGGGCACCTCAGTTCTCATAAACAAATACGATATCCGCAATGCGGAAGAGCTTGAACGCACTGAGCGTGAACTTGTCGCCGAGCGCTTAAGACAAATGCAACGCGATATAGATGACGCCATGCCGGCGATTAGGCCAGCCACTAAAAGAACAGCTCTCAATTTCACGACACTCACCTCTTTGCATTAACTTTTTCCTAAAAGTTAGCATTAAGACAGAATGCCCTGTTCACATTGTGTTTGATTGGCAACGTTCGTTGACATTCTTAGTGCATCGTTCACAGCAAAGCCGTAGCCACCAAGGGTTTCACATAATAAGCTAACTTTTAGGAAAAAGTTAGGATTGTGGAAACCTTGATATTATCTATAAGTTACAGTAAGTTAATAGGATATTCTGGCTTCTGATTTTAGACAAACTCGTTTTTACACCTTAAGTTTTCGGATATATAAATAAAACTTAAGATTTTTGCGAGGTTTTTATGCAGACTGAAACGGCCGTGAAATCCCGAAATCCCAATCATCCCAAAAAGGGATCTTCGACCAAGGTCGCGCCGATCCGGGACCTCAAAGCCGTCAAACGTATCAAAAAAATCCTAGAAGACAGCCCCCGCGATTATTGCCTGTTCGTACTCGGGGTAAACACGGCGTTTCGGATCAATGAAATATTGTCTCTGCGCGTGAAGCAGGTCGACTATCTGCGACCGGGAGACATCCTGGAGGTCAAACAATCCAAGACGGGGAAACACCGCCGGGTGAAGGTCAACACTGAGGTTGTCGAGGCAATCGACAAATGGCTTGGTGCCTATCGGCCGGAATCCGGTGACGCACCACTATTCCCGTCCAAGAAGGGCGGAAATGCGCTGACCGTACCTACGGCTATTAATATGGTGAAAACTTGGTGCGCGAATGTCGGGCTTCGCGGACAATACGGCTCTCACACCTTACGGAAGACTTGGGGATACCATCAGCGCGTGACATTTAAAGAGGATACGGCCGTTATCAGCCAGGCTTTAGGTCATGTGTCGGACGTGCAGACACGGGAATATCTTGGGATAGAGATATCTGAGGTTAGCGGATTGTATGACAATAGGATTTGAGATGCCCAATCTTCATCAATTTAAAGAGCAAGAAGACTATGTCTGACTTTCAAGATCGCCTTCTTACGGTTATTGCGTTATTTATTTCTCCTTGGGCTGTGCCTTATTTAATTGATCGCACTGACATAATTGGCGTTTTGTTCTTTTTTGGATTAATTGTCGGGATTGGTATTTATACTTTCTTACTCGTGGTATTTGCCATGTTAGTTCCGAGTAAAGATCCACCACCAGCCGGAGTATGGTTCTTCTTAAGTTCCACGGTAATTGGCCCTGTTGTTTTAACGAACCCTGAACAATTACAGCATTTTGTATTGCAGTTTATAGTAGAGTTGATCAGAGAATAATTTTCCATAAGATAAATTATCGCGTTAAGGTAGAATTGGAAAATACACTGCTTCTAAACCGAGCATATCCAGAGTTGGAACACTTCCCTGTTAAAGGTTCGACTGCATGTTACAGTATGGCCAATAGTGTAACAGGCAATTCTATACTCGGAGGGGTCTAGTGCTCGCCATTCTGCGATCACCCGCCGGGCGTGGCGCAGCGAGGTGAACCAATGCTGGTTCAGACACTCGTCGCTGAACCGACCATTGAAACTTTCCACGAAGGCGTTCTGAACGGTTTTCCTGGCTCGATGAACCGGAGCCGCACGCCGGTCTTCTCTCTTGAATACTCAAAAGAAAACGAAATACTCTAAGCTGCAGAGTTGTAGAAGCCAGAGGTGATGAAGCGAAGAAGAAAAATCACAAACCATTGCAACGGGTTCAACAATGGAGTTGGGGTAAATGTCATTTGAGAAGATCAGGCTTAGACTGGTTTCATTTTTGTTTTTGGTTTTCGTGGCAACTGGTGTTCATGCATCGATCTTCAGCGATGATCTTGATGGCGACGGAAAGTACGATGATCGAAAGAAGGCGGTAAACGATAAAGAGATAGGATTTCTTGCGCGCGGGACAGGAAGGCTAAATTGCAGCGACGATAAACCTCGTCAAGAACGTTTTCGCACGAGTGTGACGGCAAATGTCGTTCGAAAAGACGGGAAGACGTACCTTCTGACTGTTGCTCACGCCTTACGCGATTATGAAGATGTAACTCGTCGTGTGACGCACTGTATTTTCAGAGAGAAGTTCTCTCAACACGAGCTCAGAATTGAGGCATCTAGATTTTTGGCGGGGAATTTTTCTAGATACGCAACAGATCCGACCGGAGACTGGGCGATAGCCGAATTAACACGCTCAGAGTATGAGCCGATAAAATATTTTCACAAGTTAATTGTAATAGAGCGCAACGATATTCCTAATTTCTATAAATATGGAGTTAGGTTCCATTTGTTCGGAAAGAAAATCGGCGAACGCGATATCTACGTCATTAAGAATTGCCGGTTTTTTTCGGGCGTCGAATCAAACCTTGTTGGAGGTAAGTTTACAGTTGTCCATAATTGCGACATGAATGGTGGGTTCTCTGGCGGACCTATCGTAATGGAAATTCCTATCCACAGCAAAAATAAATCCGAGTTTTATCTTGTTGGTATCAATACCGCAGAGTGGATGTCTTCCCACTATGCAGAGAAATTCAATATTGATCCTATCGACTTTAACTTTACCAATACACCGTTCCACATTCAGCATAACGTCAACGTTGGTTTGCTTTTGGATAATTCTATCCCGTGGTAGCAAGCAGGGCCGCGACGTTGAAGTGGAGGAAGAGTTCCGGATCATCTCGGAATTGGAAAGCGGCCAAAGTTAGGAAGACAGTAGGCCTCTGCACTGCACTAAAGTGTTGCCGGAGAGGCGTAGGTTTTTTGCGTGCGCTGGACTGCAGGTTTCCGATTGGAGTAGATGCCAGAGATGTTACACTATCGACTATACTGTAACAGCGATCCGCCTTCTGGATGCCCCGTAAACCGCAGTTTTCCGTCAACTGATCTTAGACAACCGTGGAAAATGTTACAGTTGAGATCACTACTGTAACGCTCGGCTGAATTCAGGAAACCACTCTGTTTTCCGTAAGCAATATTATCACATTATGAGATACGACCCCTCTGCTCCATTGAGTTGAGCGGGTGAATGGCGCCAGGAAACCGAGCGCAAAAGTGACAATCTCCAAAAAGTATGATATAGTAATACTTATGAAGATGGAGGTTCTTTATGAGTGATAGCAACAGTATTGAGCGTATGACCGTTACAGTTACGCCGGAGATGGCACTTAATATGCGCGCGGCCATGGATGAAGGGGCTTATGCCTCTAACAGTGAGATTGTGCGTGAAGCGTTGCGGGACTGGCAGCATAAACGCCGTGTTCAGGCGTCCGAACTGGCGGCCTTACGTGCCGAAATTGCGGCAGCTGATGACGATGTAGCCCAGGGGCGCGTGCGTGGTTTCGATGCCGAGAAAATAGTGAAGAAGGGGCAGAAGAAATTAAAAGACCGTTAGACCTTCTTATCACCGAGACCGCAGAAGAGGACCTTGCTGAAATCTGGGCATATATCGCAGAAGATTGAGACCTTCAGCTTTGCGGGGCGGTGCTCTCTTGCGCGCCGCGGGCACATTTCATTCTGGCAGCCGATCACCTGGTAGTGGTCACGATTTTCCTTGATGAGCTCGCGTAACATCGTGCCGGCAGTGTACATGTGTATTTTCTATTTGTTCATGAAATGTTCCTTTTATTGTAGAAGCCGGATTCTGAAAAGGAAAACACGGCAAATTATAGCTGATCTACAGCGGCGCCCCTTATGGAATTGTCCCTTCCCCATGGGCTTGCATAAGCCGATCCATTTATGGTGCCGGCGATTGTTCTGGTCATCCCGCTTTACGCGGTGTTTTCCCAGCTTGGACTGCGCAACACGTTGACGGGGCTTCTTATTGTCTATCCGGCAACGACCATTCCGGTGGCTCTCTACATGCTGCAGGGCTATTTCCGGGGCCTGCCCTCTGAATTGGAAGAGGCCGGTCTTATGGACGGCTTGTCGCGGGTCGGTGTGATCGCCAAGATCACCATGCCGCTGTCGCTTCCGGCCCTTGCATCTGTTGCACTCTATGTCTTCATGATTGCCTGGAATGAGTTTCTGTTCGCCTTCATGTTCCTTGATGATCTCGACATTTTCACGCTTTCGCGTGGTGTCGTATCGCTCAATTCATCAGAGGTGCCACGACAGCATTTGATGGCAGGTGCGGTAATTGCAACCGTGCCGGTTCTGGCGATCTTCCTTTGGTTCGAAAAATTCCTGGTCGCCGGACTAACGGCCGGCAGTGTGAAGGGCTGAGTCATGTCGCTAAGTCTTGATGAGCAAGCCGTCACGATACTCCGCACCAATGATCGGGGCGGGTTTACGGTCCCGACGGCCAGGCTCTATCCCTATCAATGGAACTGGGATTCCGCATTTGTGGCGTTGGGATTTGCAACCTTTGATTTGGAGCGTGCCTGGCGCGAGCTGGAACTGCTGCTTGAAGGGCAATGGGCCAATGGCATGATCCCGCACATTCTTTTCCGTCGTAACGATCCCGATTATTTCCCGGGACCGGCTGTCTGGCAAACACCCGATCACGCGTCGGGCGGAGGGCAGATGCCATCTGGAGGAATCTCCCAACCTCCGGTCATGGCATCTGTCATCCTTGCGCTGGCGGATCAACAGGGTGATATGACCCGTGCAGCGGGCCTTTTCGATGGTGCGCTCAAGTGGCACCGCTGGTTCCATCGGGATCGCGTGCCAGACGGACACAGCGTTGTTGCCACAACACATCCCTGGGAGACCGGCCGGGACAATTGCCCGGATTGGGAAATAGGCCTCGCTTGTATGTCGGTTGATCCTGAAATCGGTCCTTATGAACGCCGGGATACGGCCCATATTGATCCCTCCATGCGCCCCAGTACTGACCAATACGACCGCTATGTCACGATGATCAAATATGGTCGTGACCACGGGTGGGATCAGAAATTTATCACGGACCATGGACCTTTTGTCATGGCGGATCCCGGAATTCATTTCGTTCTACTTCGGGCCGATCGCGACCTTTTGGAACTGGCAAGACGACTGGATCGAGTTGACGTTATTCCGGAAATTGAAGAATGGATAGCGACAGGCCTGGCGGCCAGTGATCATTTCTGGAATGACGATCTTGGCGCGTTCTGCGCTTATGACATAAGGACAGGCGTTCGCTCTGCCGGCTTCAGCAATGCAAGTGCGCTTTGTTTCTATGCTGATGCGGGCACGGCCTATCAGCGGAAAAGAACACTCGACAATATTCGCCGGATACAGGCCAGGGTACAATTCCTGATGCCAAGTTGGGATCCGGACGCCGATCTGTTTGATCCACGCCGCTACTGGTGCGGTCCGGTTTGGCCGCAGATGAATTATATCGTCGCCAAGGGTCTTGGCGAACAGGGTGAAACACAGATCTCTGAAAAGATGCGATCTGACATGATGGGTCTGATCGAGAAGTCAGGGTTCTGGGAATGCTTTAACCCGATGACTGGGGACGGGTGCGTCGGCACCAATTTTTCCTGGACAGCCGCAATCTGGCTGGCCTGGGCATCACCAAACAATACAGCCGTAGCTGCGTGAGGGAACAATGGGTTCAATACATCTGGAAGCCGTCGAAAAATGGTTTGGTGACTTGCAAGTCATCAAAGGCATAGATCTTGAAATCAATGAAGGTGAGTTCGTAATCTTTGTTGGACCGTCGGGATGCGGGAAGTCCACTTTGCTGCGAATGATCGCCGGCCTTGAAGACACAAGCCGCGGTAAGATCTTGCTGGATGGCGACGACGTGACGGATAGGGTCCCAAGCGAGCGTGGCCTTTCCATGGTGTTCCAATCCTACGCGTTGTATCCGCATATGTCGGTGCGGGAGAATGTTGGCTTTGGCTTGAAAACGGCTGGCGAAAGTAAGTCGGAAATTGACCGCAAGGTCGGCCACGCTGCAGAAATTCTGGAACTGAACAAATATCTGGATCGCAAACCAAAAGCTCTTTCCGGCGGTCAGCGTCAGCGGGTTGCAATCGGTCGTGCGATTGTGCGGGAACCCAAGGGGTTCCTGTTCGACGAACCGCTGTCAAATCTTGACGCCGCGCTACGGGTTCAGATGCGGTTTGAAATTGCCAAGCTGCACGACACATTGGGCACAACCATGATCTATGTGACCCATGATCAGGTTGAGGCAATGACACTTGCCGACAAGATCGTTGTGCTTAAAGACGGATCGATCATGCAGGTTGGAACGCCCCGGAAGCTCTATGAAGATCCGGACAATCTCTTTGTGGCGCAATTCATTGGCAGCCCGAAAATGAACATTATGCCCTGCTCTGCGAATGAAGGGTTGATCGAAATGCCGGGCACCTCCGCGGATCACAAACGCCTTTCGCATCAGTTAAGTGGATCGGCATCAGCGGTCCAGAATATCGGGATCAGACCCGAACATATCACGCTGGGTGACAAGGCAGAGGCTCAATGCAGTGGCATTGTGGAGGTGGCCGAATATCTGGGGGCAGACACGTTCCTGTACATCAGGAACCCTGACCTTGGCATGATCACAGTACGCGCGGGTGACGTTGGCAAGGACCTCAAAGGTCAGGAAGTGCATTTGATCTTTGATCCGGAAAAGACGGTCTTCTTTGACGACAATAACCGCATCCGGTGATTTGTGGTCGAAATTGCCTGGATAAGTGACAGCAATCAGGACGCAGTGTCGGAAGCGATAGAGGCCAGGCTTTTGGCTTCGCTGGCGGAAACATCCGAGCAGTCAAACAACGGATCGTTTGTGCTTGCTATTCACGATGATGCTGGCGGGCTGATCGGGGGGTTAACCGGGCGAACGTCCTATGGCTGGTTGCTGATTAAAACACTGTGGGTTGATGCTCAATATCGGCGTACAGGTCTGGGCTCTCGACTGGTTTCAGAAGGCGAAAACCGAGGTCAGGCCCTAGGTTGCCACAGTGCCTGGTTGGACACCTCAAACCAGCAAGCTTATGAGTTCTATACGGCACTTGGATATGACGTGTTCGGTGAGATCAGCAATCGTGACGGCCAGAGTCCCCTAGGTCACAAGCGTTGGTTCATGAAGAAGCCCCTCTAAATTTTTCTTATTTGACGTTGCGGCCGCTCAAGTTAGGCTTGAGAGTGATGGAATGACGAGGAAACACGGCGCGGCAAAGGTAATGGAGCAGCCTCTTAAGAACACGCCCTACACAGAGAAACTGACAGGTCCTCTGGCCTGGCGGGCGGATGATCTTGCAGACGGCGCCTGGCTGTTTTCGCTGGATGGCGATTGTCTTGGTGAACTCGACAGGGTTTTGGCGCATCTCAGGCGACATCCTCTGATGACCGTTCTGCTGGACCCGGCCGATTTCGATATGCCTGAATGCCAGAGGGTCATGGGGAACGTTCGCCAGGCCCTGGATGGCGGTTGTGGTTTTGCGCTGGTCGACAGGATGCCCGTTGATGACATGAGCAAGGAAGAGGCGAAGGCACTTTACTGGATTCTGTCCAGCATGGTCAGTCGGCCTGTTGCTCAAAAGCTGGACGGGACGATGTTGTATGATGTGCATGATACGGGCGCACAAGCTGCACCCGGATCAGGGATTCGTCCTGACAAGACCAACATTGATCTGACCTTCCATAACGACAATGCCTATAACAATCCAATGCCGGACTATGTTGGTCTGTTGTGTTTGAAACCGGCCAAGAGCGGAGGATTGAGCCGCGTCATGAGTTTTGAAACCGCCTATAACGCGTTGCTGGATCGGCACCCGGCGGCGATTGAGCGGCTCTATGCACCTTTCCCGTTTGATCGGCAGAAGGAGTTTTTTCCGGGGGATCCCGAAACGATTTCCGCACCGATCTTTGAGAATGGACCCGGTCTGAATGCCCGACTTGGTCTGCATCAAATTCGGAATGGTTACGCGATGACCGAAGCCCGGATGGATGACGAAGCTGCCAAGGCGATTGCCGCTTTAGAGGACGTGTTTTCCGATATTGCGCTTCAATTCACCTTCATGATGGAGGCCGGCCAGTTTCAGTTTGTGAACAATAAGGTCATTGGGCACAGCCGAACCCGGTTCGAAGATTTCGAGACAGAGGAAGAACGGCGCCATCTGGTGCGCATCTGGATGCGCGATGGGGGCGACAGATCCTACCCAGGGTAAGGTATCACCCTACCGACCGCGTTGATTTGACCGATCCCTGCCTCGATTTTCTGCGCCTGCCCGACTGGTCAAACATCCATGGATCACTGATAGTGTTGGTCCCGCAATGCATCTATGGGGAGTGGCATATGCCGGAGGACGATCAGGACAGGCAGGACGATTCGTTCTGGTTGTATGACCTTGAAATAGAGACCGTCATCGGGGACCGCGATGTGGTCTGTCATCATGTTGAGGGATCGACCTTTCGGATGGAGGGGGAGACCCTGGTCTTTGACGCGGAAACCCGCGTTTCACTTTACGCGCTGTCTGCTCTTCTGCCTCTGCTGCCTGCTAAACAGCGGGAAACCTCCCCCTCTGACTGGATGACCAGTGATGCGGAGGTCGCCTGCCCGGACCCGCATTGTGGCGCACGGTTTCTGATCAAACGGAAGGGTAAACGCCGTTTTACCCATGCCGAAACGACGGGCCTGCCGGACCAGCGTGGAACCCCTTACTGGAAGAAGGATGCCTGAAGTGGTGCAGGATATGCGTGTTGAAACCTGTTTGCTGCGGCCCGACCATCCGACCTCGCGGGTAATTAAAGGGGGCTGGCAACTGGCGGGCGATCATGGCGCGGTCGACCGTGCGGCTGCGATTTCCGATATGGAAGCCTTTCTGGATGCGGGCATTACCAATTTTGACTGCGCAGACATTTATACCGGTGTTGAGGAGATGATCGGCAGCTTCATTTCCGACGTTCGACAGCGCAGAGGCAGCGAGGTCGCGGACAAGGTCTGCGTTCACACAAAGCTGGTACCCGATATGTCCATCCTGGCCGATGCGACTGAAGACCAGATTGAGGCTATGGTGGATCGTTCATTGCAACGACTGGGCCTCGACACATTGCATCTGGTTCAGTTTTTTTGGTGGGACATGTCGATTGGCGATCCGGTGCGTGTCCTTTCCTGTCTGAAACACTCTCAGGAAAAAGGGAAGATCCGCCATCTCGGGATTACGAACTGGGATTGGCCGGAGATTGAAAAGTTCACCGATGCCGGCCTCGATATCATCTCAGCTCAGGTCCAATACTCCGTTCTCGACCGTCGCCCGGAAACAGGCCTGGTTGACTGGGCTGGAAAGCACAATATGCAATTGCTGTGTTACGGGTCTCTGGCGGGTGGTTTTTTGACCGAAAGCTGGCTTGGGAAGCCGGATCCCGGGTTCAGTTTCGAAAATCGTAGCTTGATTAAGTATAGGTTGATCATTGACGAATTCGGCCCTTGGGAACGGTTCCAGACCCTTCTGGAGACATTGAAGAGCATTGGCGACCGACATGGTGTTGGCCTGTCGGCGGTGGCCACCCGATATGTTCTGGACCGACCGGGGGTTGCGGCAGCAATCGTGGGCGCACGCTATGCCCGATATCTGCCCCAGACGCTGGAGGTGTTCCAGTTCCAGATGACAGATCAGGACTATAGTGATCTCAATGCTGTTCTGGACTTGGCGGATGGGCCAAACGGCGGTGTCTACGGTTTAGAAAAGGACCGGACAGGACGTCATGGTCGGATCATGAAATACAACCTGAACACCAGTCCGGACGCCAAAACCCTGGCCGCAGAACAAGGTTCATGACCGGATTTTTGGAAACAGATCGGCTTAGTCGGCATTTTGACGCATTGCGAGCAGTTGATGAGGTCTCCCTCTCTTTTCCGAAGGGTGAAATCACCGGTTTGATCGGGCCCAACGGGGCTGGAAAATCAACGTTTTTCAATCTTTTGACGGGCACACTTAAACCAACTTTCGGGTCAATTCACTTTGATGGTCAGATCATTACCGGATCACCGCCGGACCAACTGTTTGGGCGCGGCCTTGCGCGGACTTTTCAAATTCCCAGACCATTTCCCAAAATGTCTGTATTGGAAAACGTAATGGTCGCGCCTCTATCACAAATTGGGGAAAATATTTTTGGCCCGTTTCTGCAGCGGGGTCGAGTGGCGGCGCAAGAGCGGGAAATTCGTGAAAAGGCGCTGGAAATCCTGAACTTCACGACATTGGCACCGCTCGCCAATCACCCTGCTGGCCAGATCTCGGGTGGCCAGAGAAAACTGCTCGAACTGGCGCGTGTGCTGATGGGCGATCCCAAAGTTATTCTGCTGGATGAACCCTCTGCCGGGGTTAACCCGTCGCTCACCCGCGTCCTGGTTGATCGTATTGAGGAATTGAACCGGCGCGGCACCACATTCGTGATCATCGAACACGATATGGATCTGGTCATGCGCCATTGTCATTCCATTGTGGCCTTGGCGGAAGGTCGCGTTGTGTTCAAGGGCGATGCCAAGGCCGCGCAAGCAGACAAAACGCTGCTCGATGCCTATCTGGGGAGCCCGGTATGAGCAGTCCAATTGCGCGTGATGTGCTGAGTGTCCGGGATCTGACCGCGGGCTATGTGGCCGATCTACCTGTCATTATGGATATTTCGATCAGCCTGAAGCAAGGGTCGCTGACGGTCATTATTGGACCGAATGGGGCGGGTAAATCGACCTTGATCAAGGCAATTGCCGGCCTTGTCCCGAAATCCGGCGGCTCTGTGGTTCTGAAAGACAGTGAAATCAAGGATATTCGGCCCGATCAAATGGGGGATCTGGGCCTGGCTTATGTTCCACAGACCGACAATATCTTTCGGGGTCTGAATGTGCGTCAGAACCTGGCGCTCTCCCTTCGCAAGGATAAATCTGGCGCGGCGAGCCGGATTGAAGAGCTGTACAATTTGTTGCCGGATTTACGTGACAAGCGAGATGCTTTGGCCGGATCACTATCCGGCGGTCAGCGTCAGATGCTGGCCCTCGCGATGGCATTGGCGCGGCGACCGTCTGTGGTACTGATGGATGAGCCCTCGGCCGGGCTGTCCCCAAAAGTCGCTGAAGAGGTCCTGACCCTGGTCGCTGATCTGACGCGGAGTGGCGTTTCCGTGCTTCTCGTCGAACAGAATGTCCGCCTGTCTCTGGCGGTGGCTGATCATTGCTACATCCTGGCCGAGGGCCGCAACCAGATCGACGGTGAGGCGCGCCAATTGGCCAATGACCCGGTTGTCGGCGAGATTTATCTGGGCGCGCGGCGCATGGGGGCCGCATGATCCAGAATATTGTAGATGGGTTTCTGGTCGGGTCGATCCTGTCGCTGGGCGCAATCGGTCTGACGATGATCATGCATATGCTGCGTTTCGCCAATTTTTCCCATGCGGAACTGTTATCGATCGGGGCTTATGCCGCGCTTGTTTTTGACGCGGTTTTCGGCGCGATTTCACCCATTCTTCAAGCAAAGATCGGCCCGCTCAGCATAACCCTGGCCCTTGTCCTGGCCATCCTTGTTTCCATGGCTGTAACGGCGGTTTCGGCCATTCTTTTGGACCGTCTGGTGTTTCAGCGAATTCGTGAAAAGGCAGGCCCCCTTTCGATGGTTTTTGCGTCTTTCGGCATGGCGCTGGTTATTCGAAATGTCATCGGCCTGATCTTTGGATTAAAGACCCAGCTTTACAGTGACGAGATTGCTTTCGCAGTGATGCTCAGCACCGACCCTTTGATCCTGGTGAAACCGGATCAGGTTTTTGTCTTTTGCGCGGCCATCGTGATTATGTTGGTCCTCCACTTGATCCTGTCGCGGACAACCTTCGGCTTTGCCCTGCGGGCCGTTGCGGAAAACCCGGCACTGGCGCAGGTGAATGGCGTCAATCTGGGCCTCATGATTGGTGTGACCTGGGCGATTGGTGGGGCGCTGGCCGCCGCCGCTGGCGTGTTTTACGGATTGAATGCACAGATTAATCCGGTGATCGGACGGGATCTGGTCCTCCCCATCTTTGCGGCCACAATTCTGGGCGGGATTGGCAGCATTCTTGGTGCTGCCATTGGCGGCTTTGCCATCGGTCTTGCCTCAAATCTGGCCCTCTTGATTTTGCCGAATGGCTATAGCCCGGCTGTACCCTTTCTGATCATCCTTTTTGTTTTGATGATCCGGCCCAATGGTTTGTTCGGGGTGTCAAACGAATGATCGGTGTCGCCTCCTACCTCGTCTTCTTTGTGACTGTAGCCTCTATCCTGGCCATCGCGGTCATGGGTCTGAATCTGCAATGGGGGAATACGGGCCTCTTCAACGGCGGGGTCGCGGCCTTTGTCGGGATCGGCGGTTACACAACGATCATATTGGGGGGAACCCCGCAGGTTGGACAATTTGGCGGTTTCGACCTGCCCTTTCTGATCGCCGTACTCGGTGCCGTTTTGGCGGCCGGTGCGCTGGCCTGGATTGTCGGGATCGCGACCATCCGATTGCGTCATGACTATTTTGCCATTGCCACGTTCGGGGTCGCCGTCGCCTTTGAGAGTTTTGTGCGAAACACAGATCGTCTAACCGGGGGCGCCAAGGGTTTGCGCGGTTTCGAGCGCCCCCTGGAAGGCATTGTCGGGGATCCTCTGCTGTATAATGCCGGGTTTCTTGTCGTCACACTGGTGCTGCTCACAGTGATATACTTCTTCCTCTATCGGCTGGTGCAATCACCCTTTGGCCGTCTCTTGCGTGCCATTCGTGAAGATGAGGTCGCGGCGACGGCCCTTGGCAAGAACCCGGCCCGCATCCGGCTGATCGCCTTTATCACAGGTGCGATGATCATGGGCTTGTCCGGATCGCTCTATGCAACCTTTTATGCCTTTATCAGCCCGCAGGATGTCCTGCCCATTCTGACTTTTCAGATTTGGGCCATGTTGATCGTCGGCGGTGCCGGAAACCTGAGAGGCGGTATTCTGGGGGCGTTTTTCATGTGGCTGATCTGGACTGCGAGTGGCTGGGCGCTTGCTAAATTCGCGCCGGTTGAGGCCCAAAGTTATGCAGGCACACTTCAATACATCCTTATTGGAGGAATAATCGTCGCAATGTTGCTCTGGCGGCCACAAGGCCTGTTGCCAGAACGGTTGGTCGTGTCACAATCGAATGTGGAACATTAGAACAGGAGGGTTGATCGATGGGTTTAATGAAGGTTTCGATGATCGGGATGGCGGCCTCTGTCGCGGCCTTTGCCAGTTTGGCGGGGGTATCCTCAACAGCATCCGCACAGGATTGCACGACCAAAATTGGCGCTGTGCTTCCAACTTCGGTTGATTGGGGAAAGCCGATCGCGGCAACCGCTCAGTTTGCGGTCGATCTCTTTAATGAAGCGGGCGGGGTTAAAGGGTGCAAGATTGATATGATCCTGCGCGACACCCAGGTTGATCCCAAGGTTGGTGTCGACGCCGCCAAGGCGCTGGTTGATCTGGAACGCGTCCCGCTCTTGATCGGGGCTGTCTCATCGGGTGTTTCCATGCCCATCCTGACCTCGGTCACGGCACCTGCCAATGTGATGCAGATGTCATGCTGTTCCTCCTCGACAGCTTTTACCGGCGTTGCAGAATCCGGCAAGACCAAGGGCTTGTGGTTCCGCACTTTCGCGACCACACGAAATCAGGCAGCTGTCGCAGCCATGCTGATCCGCGATCGTGGATACAAAAAGGTCGGCATTTTCTACAAGAACGACGATTGGGGTCAGGATATTGGAAAATTGGTCGCTGCTGACCTGGAGGCCATGGGTATTGAGGTTTCGGCCAATGTTGCCATCAATGACGGCGCACCAAGCTATCGTGCAGAAGTAACGGAAGCGCTCAAGTCCCAGCCGGAAGTCATTTATGCAGCCCTTTATCCGACTGAAGGGTCAGCCGTTTTGCGCGAATGGATTTCGCTTGGTGGAACACAGAAGATGGTGCTGGCGAACTCCCTTAAGTCCGACGAGTTCCGCGATAATGTTGGCCTACAATATCTGGGTGACTCCATCGGTCATGATTCCGCCGCACCTCGCGTTGCGACGGCCGCGTCCTTTGTGGATCTGTACAAAGCCAAGTTTGACGCCGAACCCAACGGTCCGGGCCTTCCCAACATCTTTGATGCGGTGATGATCTCACTGCTCGCGATGGAAGCGGCTGATGACAAGACGGGTACAGCGATCGCCGCTGAGGTTGCCAATGTGACGGACCCTTCCGGCATGGCTGTCTTCCCGGATGTTGACGGGATCAAGGCTGCAAAAGCTGCACTGGCCGAGGGTAAGAGCCTCTCCTATGGCGGGGCGACCGGGTCGGTCAGTTTTGACAAGAACGGCGATGTTTCGGCACCGGCAGTATCCTGGACCTTCACCGATGCAGGAACGGCGGAAGCGCAGTATTTCACCATCGCTGATGTTGATGGGTTCATCGCGTCTGTTGCCAAGTAAGTCTGTGAAATGGGGGCTGGCGGGTGAAGGCCCGCTGGCATCCCGATTTAATTTTTATTGTGTTCAGCAGAGTATTTTATGACCCAGTCGATTGAGAGAGTGACCTTGGCCGACGGGCTGAATGTTCCCCGGATCCTGACAGGTCTGTGGCAGGTCGCAGACCTGGAACGTGGTGGCACTCTGCTGGATCCGGATCGTGCTTCTGACGCGCTGGTTTCTTATGCGCAGGCAGGCTTTGATGGGTTTGATATGGCCGATCACTATGGGTCGGCTGAAGTGATATCAGGGCATGCCCGGCAGAAATTGGGCCCTGACGGGTCAGCGCGTTTCTTTACCAAATGGTGTCCTTCGCCGGATCAATGGCGCAAACAGGATGTACGGTCCGGAATACAGGACCGGCTCGACCGTTTGCAAACCGATTGTATTGACCTGCTACAGCTGCATTGGTGGTGTTTTGAGCATCCGGGCTGGATCGATGTCATGGACGAGCTTTCTGTGATGAAACAGGAAGGCAAAATCAGGGCAATCGGGGTTACCAATTTTGATGCGGATCATCTGCATGTTCTTCTCTCTGAAGGGTATGACATTGCGACCAATCAGGTTTCCTTCTCCGTCATCGATCGGCGCGCCGCGGGCGATCTCGCAGTTGTTTGCCGAGATGGTGGTGTGAAAGTACTGGCCTATGGAACGCTGGCTGGCGGGTTCCTGACCTCCAAATGGTTGGGGGCGGAGGATCCCTCGCAGATTGATGACTGGTCGCGGATGAAATATCGCCGGTTTATCCAGGTTGCCGGGGGTTGGGATGTCTTTCAGTCCCTCTTGTCTTGTCTGGACCGGATCGCCAAAAGGCATGATGTCTCTATACCCAATGTTGCGACACGCTATGTGCTGGAGCAGGACTTCGTTGGATGCACCATTGTCGGGGCACGCGTGACCGAGCGTGAGCACAGCGCTGATACAAGAGCGGCCTTCTCTTTCTCTCTGACGAAAGACGATCATGGCGAATTACAAGAAGCGTTTGAAAAGATGCGGGCGATACCCGGCGATTGTGGTCAGGAATATCGTAAGCCACCTTTTCTGACAGCAGCCGGTGATCTGAGTGATCATCTAAGCGCAATGCCACGTGTCTACGAACCGGTGCAGACCCGGCCCAACCGCTGGAAGGTAAGTTCCGGTAGCATTTGGGAGGATATTTGCGGTTTTTCCAGGGCCGTTCGCATCGGGGACCGAATCCTGGTTTCTGGAAGCACGGCGACCCATGGCAGTGACCGGGGTATAGCGGCGGGAGACGTTCGGGGGCAGACTGTCTTTATTTTGGACAAGATCAGCGCGGCGGTTCAGGCTCTTGGCGGGCAAATGGAAGACGTTGTTCGCACCCGTGTCTATCTGAAAGATGCTGCGAATTGGGAGGCCGCTTCCCGCGTGCATGGGCGGTATTTTGCCGGCATTGATCCTGCCAACACCCTTTTTGAAATCGGCGATCTCATTGGCGAGTACGATATTGAAATTGAGGCGGAGGCGATTGCACAGCAACCGTTACAATAGGATTACGGATCATGCCCTAGGGGTAGATCGGGCGTATAAATTTCGCATTATGCGGATATGTTATTGTAACTTGTTTGCGGTGCACCCTATATCGGGAATGCCCTTGCATAATCAGGGCAAACCAGACGGGCGGCGTTGGGCG
Organism: Alphaproteobacteria bacterium; assembly: GCA_963691885.1. Taxonomy (GTDB): domain Bacteria; phylum Pseudomonadota; class Alphaproteobacteria; order UBA8366; family Aestuariispiraceae. The sequence continues at coordinate 1,171,002 of OY829843.1, read as the reverse complement.
GCCCAAATTCAACAATCGAGTGCCTGCACCACATGATTTACGTTCTGGTTGCCGTTCCAGCCATTGCAATGTTCTCGTTCAGGGCGAGTGCACTGCTTCTGGCCTGTCTTGTGCTGGCGGATCTTTACTGGAAAGCCCGCAACAAGGTTAAAATCCGCTTGAGCGGAAGATGGGTTGTGGCATTGCTGGGGCTTGTTGCCTTTGGGCTTGTTTCTGGGTTGGTGAGTATCTCGCCAATGGAAACAGTCAGCCGGATCGCAAAGTTTGCCGGCTTTGTCTTTTGCCTGGGTTCTTTGTTTTCTGATGGCCCGTCGCTATTGCGTCAAAGCTATGCTGCGGTTTCCCCGGACCGGAGCCTGGCCTTGGCGGCCTCTGCGAGTCTTATTCTGTCCATCTTTGTTGTTGCCGGTCACGCGATCACCGAAGGCGCGTTATTGGGTGCAGTTGGATTGGCAGATTATGCTGACCCTGAACTTGTGCGGGCGGCAACAAACCCTGGATCCACTGTGCTCGCCGTCTTCTGTCCGATCCTCCTCGTGATGATTGGTCGGCAATTTGGGCTTTTGGCCGGATTGTTTGGATATATCCTTGTGGCAATATGCCTGATCTTTTTCACGGCGAGCCAGGCGGCCCTTGTCGGGTTGATCGCGGGTACAGTTGCTGCAGCCCTTGTGGTTTTGTTTGAGCGGAAAGCCGTTCTTGCGGTGGGTTGGTCTGCCGCAAGTACTGTATTGTGCCTGCCGGTGATGCGATTTTTTCACGACACACCACTTGCATCCTTCAGGGATTTTCTTGCGCAGAATGGTATCGACGTCCCACGGGCGACCCTGCATCGAACATATATTTATGACTATGTAATAGCTCGCATCGCCGAAAACCCTTTGCTCGGCTGGGGGCTTGGAACGTCACGATTTCTGCCCGGGGGTCGGGATGCAATTCCGGATCCCAGATTGTCGGGGTCAGAGTATTTGCCCCTGCATCCTCATAACTCGATCCTCGAAATCTGGGTTGAAACAGGCTTCGTCGGCGCGACCGTTGTAGCGCTGCTGACCCTGTGGGGCAGTTTCTGGCTGTCCCGTCAGGCCATCGACAAGGTTGAACTGGCCGCCCTGATGTTCGCGGTTTCCGCTTATCTTGGTGTTGGGTTCTTTGCCTATAGTGCGTGGTCGAGTTGGTGGATAGCGACGGGCATTCTATTCATTGTGACCTGCGCTTTCTTGATACGGCAAGGGTCCGCTTCCAAGTCTTGAGCCGGGCGTTAAAACAGGACACAATTCGGCCCAACAAAACGGCTCCGGCCCGCAGGAACTCACGATATCACAGGTGGAAACAATATGACTTACGAGACTTTGGAACTATTGATAGACGGCGAATGGACGGAGGGAACGTCTGACATCCGCGAGGATGTGATCAACCCGGCCACGGGCGAGGTGTTGGGTGTGCTTCCCCATGCTTCGACCGCCGATCTTGATCGTGCGCTGGCGGCGGCGGAGCGAGGATTTAAAGCCTGGTCTTCACAATCCGCCTATGCCCGTCAGCAGGTCATGGAAAAAGCCGCCCAGATTATGGAGGCGCGCAAGGCCGCGATCGCCGAGACCTGCACGAAGGAGATGGGCAAACCTCTAAATGAATCCCTGATCGAAATGGATTTTGTGATTGGTCAGACACGCTGGTGCGGTGAGGAAGGCAAGCGCGCCTATGGCCGGATGATCCCGCCGCGTATTGCAGCACATCGTCAATTGGTGCTGCGGGAACCTGTCGGACCGTCTTGTGCCTTTGTTGCTTGGAACTTCCCGGGCACCAATGTCATTCGCAAGATTGCCCATGCGTTGGGGGCGGGTTGTTCGCTGATTATCAAGCCTTCCGAAGAAACCCCGGGTACCGCAATCGCGATTGCACGCGCTTTTCATGAGGCCGGTGTTCCAGCCGGTGCGTTGCAGGTCGTTTTCGGTGTGCCAGCAGAGGTGTCAAAGCATTTGATTGCTTCACCCGTTACCCGCAAGTTGTCTTTCACCGGCTCAACTGCGGTTGGAAAATTGCTGCAGAAAATGGCGGCAGAGACGCTGATGCGCACCACTATGGAACTGGGTGGTCACGCCCCGGTTATGGTCTTTGACGATGCCGATATTGGTGCCGCGGCAAAGGCCATTGCAGGTTTTAAATTCCGCAACGCCGGACAGGTCTGTATTTCGCCGACACGGTTCCTGGTGCAGAACAAGGTCTATGGCGACTTCGTCGATGCTTTCATTGCCGAGGCGAAAGCCGTCAATGTCGGCAATGGCATGGATGAGGGTGTTACAATGGGGCCCTTAATCGCCGAACGCCGGGTTGATGCCATGGACGGTTTTATTGCTGACGCCAAAAGCTCTGGCGGTTCTGTTGTCCTTGGTGGTGAACGCATGGGCAACCAGGGGCATTTCTTTGAGCCAACCGTTCTGACAGATGTTCCTAAATCAGCGCGGATCATGAACGAGGAACCGTTTGGCCCTGTGGCCCCTATTGGCCGCTTTGACGATCTGAACGACGGACTGGAAGAAGCCAACCGACTTGAAGTCGGCCTGGCCGCCTATGCCTTTACCACTGATGGCAATACGGCGGACCAGCTGACCAACCATATCAACGCAGGCATGCTGGGCATCAACACGCCGATGATCTCCCTGCCGGAGACACCATTTGGCGGTGTGGACGAAAGTGGTTTTGGATCCGAAGGTGGTATTGAAGGGTTGGAGGCGTATCAGCGCACCCGATTTGTTGTCGAGAAACGATAGCATTTTAGCGAAATTGCAACAGATCCCGTCACAATCCATGATTGGTTTGATTGTGACGGGTTTTCTGTAAGATGTTGTATACTTTTTGTTTTTAGAGGAGAGCTTATTGTTGCTTTCTTGTTATGTTATAAAATTCTTAAAAAATACTCCGAATTTGAGAATTCAGATAACCAATCATTAATAACTCTCGCGGTACACTAATCCTAACAAAACACAGACAGTTTCTGTGACAGGGATGGGGTACATTATGCAGTATACAGTCGTCATGGACGTTGCGTCCGACGGAATCATTCAATCCGCTAAAGGGGACAGTGTAGCAGCTCTAGGTTTGGCGGCTTCTTCACTGACCGGCAGTGATCTTTTTGATGTAATCGCGCCTGACGACCGTGATTACCTGAGTCACCTTCTCTTCGATGTACAGCCGGGCCAAAAGCCGGAAAGACACAAAGCCACCATGCTTTCGAATACCGGTGACCCGGTTGTCTGTAATTTTGATGTCGCCCCCGTCTTTTCCCAGGGATTTCTGAATTTCACCCGCATTGGCGTCTCTGTGGCGGCCAGTGACTTTGAATCCTATGTTGAAACACCTGACGAGATCGCTGAGTCTCTTTTCGAAGAGGCGCTGGACGATGCGCTGCAATCAGGCGCCGCGGCTGGAATGACCATCTACACAGTAGAGAATGATGCCGCCGGCGCGCAGCAGGTTTATACAGCGCTTTCCAATCAACAGGAAACCCAGGGCCGGATCCGCAGGCTGAAAGAGAACAGTACCGCGCTGGTCTATGGCCAGGAAACAAAAATTGAGGAAGTCACTGAGAAACTCACCAAAAGTCTGGATCCTTCAGTAAAACTGGACCAGGTGAATGTCGCACTGGATGACCCCAATATGAGTGTTGAAGAACGGCGCGCCGCGACGGAAAGCCTGATGGCTGTGGCTTCGGCGACCGGCCTGACACCGGGGTCAGGATCATTCAGTCTCAGTGACGCTCAGGCCGCCGTTCAGGACAGTCTCGCGGACGGCAGTGCCATACCCACACCGCAAATCAGGTACGCTTCCTCCCTGAGTGATCAGAGTTTGAAGATCGGCATGGCGGCGGCCCCAACATTGACCAAGCGATGGAGCAAAAATACCGGCTCAGTGGATGGATTGCTGAAAACACTGGTGACCGCCTGTTTGTCCAGCGTGGCCAAGATCAAACCTGATGACATTTCCTGTGTCGTGCCAATTAATGCCGCTGCTTTGCTGATGCTGGGTGATGCCCAATGGGATCAATATGATTTGATTGTTCGGCCAATTGATCTGCGGGAATTGGACGAAGCCCAAAGGGCTGAGGTGCTGACTATCCTGACCACTCAATACGTGATGGTTGATGTAGACGATCTTGTCCGGACTCCGGAACTACTCGGCAGCCTTGCTGGTGCAGAGGCACTGGCCTTTTTGCGGGTTGATGCGGCGCATCTGAAACAAGCGGATAAGTATGAGGCACTGGCCTTTATCGGCATCGCCATGCAATGCGCTGATCAGGGCATATACACAATGGTTGAAGGCGCGGACGCGGCAACAGCACGGGAGCTGCTGGCGGGAACAGACGGTGTCTTCATTCTGGAAACCTGAAACAGAAAGACCCGAGAAAACTAATTCTTGGGTCCTGTAATTTTCTATATATTTTGTATTAAACCGGAAGCGTGTAGGCTGTTTTCACCGTGGTGTAGAACTCAGCAGCGTAGCGCCCCTGTTCCCGTGGTCCGAAACTCGACCCTTTGCGCCCACCGAACGGCACGTGATAGTCGACACCCGCTGTGGGCAGGTTCACCATCACCATGCCCGCTTGTGAGCGCCTTTTGAACGCGCTGGTGTATTTCAGCGAGGTCGTGCAAATCCCGGCAGAAAGCCCGAACTCTGTGTCATTGGCGAGCGCCATCGCCTCTTCAAAATCAACTGCCTTGATTACAGTGGCAACCGGCCCAAAGATCTCTTCCTGGGCGATCCGCATGCTGTTAGAGGCATCTGCAAAAAGGGCAGGCGACAGATAGAATCCTTCAGTCGACCGGCTCAACAACTCGCCACCGAAGACAAGTGAGGCACCCTCCTCTTTGCCAATGTCGATATAGCTCAGGTCCTGATCCAGCTGGCTCTGATCAACAACAGGACCGATATGGGTGCCTTCTTTCAGGGCGTCGTCGATTACCAACCCGGCGAGCCGTTCTTTCACGGCCTCGACGAATTGATCATGGATGCCGGCAGTTACGATCAACCGGGAGGAGGCGGTACAACGTTGCCCGGTTGAGAAGAACGCACCGTTAACGGCACATTCCACAGCATTGCCAAGATCCGCGTCATCGAGAACGATAAGGGGGTTTTTGCCCCCCATCTCCAACTGGAACTTTGCACCCCTTGCGGTACAGGTCTGGGCGACAATCTTGCCGGTGTTCACCGATCCGGTGAAACTGACCGCGGCAACATCTTTGTGTTCCAGTATGGCGGCACCTACCTGGCTGCCTGGGCCCATGACCAGATTGAAGACACCTTCCGGCAGACCGGAACGGGACAGAATATCTGTCAGCGCCCAAGCACAACCGGGGACAAGATCGGCTGGTTTCAGCACGACGCAGTTGCCGTAACAAAGCGCTGGCGCGACTTTCCAGGCCGGGATGGCGATTGGAAAGTTCCAGGGTGTGATAATGCCGACAACCCCGACCGGTTCGCGGGTGATGTCAATCTCGACACCCGGCCGGACAGAGGCGAGACGTTCGCCCTGAATGCGCAGCGCTTCGCCGGCAAAGAACTTGAACACCTGGCCGGCACGCGCGGCCTCACCAATCCCTTCGGCAAGTGTTTTACCTTCTTCCCGGCTGAGCAGGCGACCGAGTTCTTCCTTGCGGGCCAAAATCTCGTTGCCGACAAAATCGAGCACGTCAAAGCGCTGTTGCGGCGTACTGAATTGCCATGTCTCGAACGCCTTGGTTGCGGCCGCGATCGCATCTTCCGCCGCTGCCCGGTCCGACTTTGCGTAGTCACCAATAACATCAGAGGTGTTTGACGGGTTAATGTTATGCGATGCGGAGGATCCATCGACCCACTCACCAGCAATAAAATTCTTGTGTATTGTCATCTGTCAACCCCCTTGGCTGTAAAATACAGCGGTGTGTGTTCGAGGCATTGGAATTCTAGATAAGACCGCGTTCCCGCAGATTGCTCATCAGGGCCCGAATGCCAAATGTCCATGGGGCCACCTGATCTGATGGCAGAACCCGGTTGGTCAGCGCCCCCAAACGGTCGCTGAAAATTGTAACGACATCGCCGGTGTGATGGGTAAAGCCGTCGCCCTCTGCACCGCGATCCTTGATTGGGGTAAACATGGTGCCAGTGAAGAGCGCGGCGCCATCTGGATATTGATGACAATCAAAGGCCTGGGCCACCAGATCCGCAACGTCGCGGCTGATTTCAGCGGCATTGCTTTCACCATCCAGAATAAATCCGTCTTCGCCAGACACCGTAAGACCGATCACCGATTTTCTGGCATCGTCCAGCGTATAGTCTTCGTCGAGCAGTCTAATAAAGGGACCGATGGCACAGGACCCGTTATTGTCTTTCGCCCGGCCCAACAGAAGGGCGCTGCGGCCCTCAACATCGCGTAAGTTCACGTCGTTGCCCAGGGTAACGCCGACAATCTTCGCATCCGCGTCAACAATCATCACCAGCTCGGGTTCCGGATTGTTCCAGCTGGAGGAAGGGTGAATGCCGATATCGGCACCGGCCCCGACGGCGGAGAGAGGTTGGGCCTTGGTAAACACCTCTGCATCCGGACCCAGGCCCACTTCCAGATATTGCGACCACATTCCCTTCTCGGACAGCGTAGTTTTTATGGCCTTTGCGGCATCTGAGCCAGGCACGATATTGCTCAGTTCCGCGCCGATTGCAGATCCCATTTCGGCCCGCAATGCCGCGGCCCGCTCAGGTACGCCATCGGCCTGTTCTTCGATCACGCGTTCCAGCATGCTGCGTACAAAGGTCACGCCACAGGCCTTGATCGCTTGCAGGTCAACGGGTGCGAGCAACCAGGGCTTGGCGGGGTCACGGCTTGCCTCCACCGAATTCTGGAGCAGTTCCTCAACAGAGCAAATGACAGGTAATCCACCCTGAATTCCTGAAGTCAGCTTTGAGGGGTCGTTTATGAGATCGGCCATCGTCGGATAAAGCGCAGTCAGATCAAGGATGTTGCCCCCATGCACGGTGACAACGGCAGGCCCGCCATTCGCCCATACCCGTCCAACCAGAGAGGCCTTGTCGAGGTCCGAAGGCAGGGTGGTGATATCCAGTTCCATTAAATACTCCGGCTGTAAGTGCTGGCACGCAAAATGTCGGGGCTGATACACTGCGTCATCTGAGCCGAGTTCTCAACAGTTTGCCCTGCATGACCCTTCGACATGCGGGAAAAATACCAATGCGGTGATTGGCGCAATAGTTGCCATATTTTGTCTTAAACCCTAGGGTACCGCGAATATAAGCATTATCGAGTTTTGTGTAGGTCCGGGGGGGTTAACAGATGAGTGATGCGTCAACCGTTTCTTCTGAAGAGAAGAAACGTAGTGGGATCAGTTTGCAGAACAGGTTGAACCTGATCATTTTTCTGCCAGCTTTCTTCACCTCTGTCCTGCTGGGCTCCTTCAACGTCATCAATGCGAATAACGAAGCCGAGGTTCAGACGGAAGAGCGTTTCGTCGTGCTTGGCGAAGACCGGCGCTTCACGATGCTGGACTATCTGAAGTCGATTGAGGCTGATCTCCATATCATTTCAAATCTTCCGATGACAGTAGACTCCATAACAGGGTTCTCTGAGGCCTGGGACGCGCTGGAAGGGGACCCTACAGAGGTGCTGCAGCGTCTCTACATAACGGATAACCCCAATCCCACGGGTCAGAAGGAAGAACTGGACTTCGCGCCCGATGGGTCGAGCTATTCTGAACTCCATAAACAAGTTCACCCCTTCTACCGGACATTCCTGAGGGACCGGGGCTATTACGATGTGTTCCTGTTCAATCCAGATGGCGATCTGATTTACACCGTGTTTAAGGAACTCGACTACGCGACGAATCTAAACACCGGTGAATATAAAGATACCGATCTTGGGAATGCATTTCGAGCGGCGCGGGACAATCCAACGGACGGGTATAAATCCTTCTTTGACTTCAAGCCCTATTCCCCGAGTGCCGGTGCCCCCGCGAGTTTCATGTCCACTCCTGTTATCGAAGACGGGAAGCTGGTGGGTGTTCTTGTGTTCCAGATGCCGATCGACCGCATCAACGCTGTCATGGCCCATGACGCTGGTCTTGGGATCAGTGGGGAGGCCCTGATCGTTGGTCCCGATATGCTTGTCCGCAATGATGGGCGGTTAACCGATGGTGGAACGATTTTGAAGCGGAAAATCGAAAGCCCCGCGGTTGATGCTGCCCTCAATGGCGATGTCGGCATGATCACCGAGATGTTCGACGGTGTTGAAAAGGTGATTGCGTATTTGCCGATGGATTTCAACGGCGTGCGCTGGGCCATTATCTTGATGGAAGATGCAGAGGAAGTGTTTGAGGACAGTCGCGCGCTTGCCATTCAGATTGTTATTGCCACGATCTGTATTGCGATCGTCGTGGCCCTTGTCGGTTATTTTGCAGGGAATTCAGTTACCAAACCCATCATCCGGCTGACAGGTTCCATGAAAGAACTGGCGGGTGGAAATACGGGCATCGAACTTGCCGACCGGGAACGCGGCGACGAGCTGGGCGAGATGGTTCGCGCCGTCAGTGTTTTCCAGGATAATGCGATTGAGAATCAGCAGATGGCCGCCGATCAGGAACGCCTGCGCAATGAAGCGGCTGACAAACAGGCGGCTTCGCTGCGGGAGATGGCAGAACGTGTTGAGCGTGAAGTCGAGGCGGCGGTTGATACGGTGACCACGCTTTCCAAGAAAATGTCTGATGAGGCCAAATCTATGGCCAATTCGTCGAAAAACGTGATTTCGAGCGCGCAAACTGTTTCGGCGGCGGCAGAGGAATCACTGGCAAATGCCGATGCTGTGGCAGGGGCCGCAACCGAGTTAAGCAGCTCGATCAACGAGATTTCCTCTCAGGTGACGCATTCGACTGAAATCGCCAATGATGCTGAAAACTCGGCCTCTCAGACCCGGGAAATTGTCGCCTCTCTTGCCAAGGCCGCCCAGGATGTCGGCAAGGTGATCGAATTGATCTCTGAAGTGGCTGAGCAGACCAACCTCCTGGCGCTCAACGCGACCATTGAGGCCGCGCGGGCCGGGGATGCAGGCAAAGGCTTCGCCGTTGTTGCCAATGAGGTAAAGGGGCTTGCCAATCAGACGCAGAAATCAGCTGCAGAGATCACATCCCAGGTAGGCAATATGCAGTCGATTACCACCGAAGCCGTGCGCGCGATTGAGACCATTACCAGCACAATTGGGGAAGTGAACACGGTTGCAGGCGGGATATCCGAGTCTGTATCGCAGCAAAGTTCGGCGACCAATGAAATTGCTGAAAACGTTAACCAGGCAGCTGCTGGCGCAAGAGAGGTCTCTGAACGTATTTCTGATGTTTCCAGCGAGGCCTCGGATGTGGACCGCCTTTCGGCCTCTGTTTCGTCCGATACGGAACTCTTGTCTGATGAGATGGCCAATCTGAAACGCTTCGTTGATTGAGGCGATCCGCACAGCCGCGCCGGAAGTGGACCGACGGTCAGAAAACGTGCCGGTCAGTCAGGACCGCCGCCGGAGAAGTTAGTCCGCATCGGTCAGCGCGGGGTCCTGCAAGGTTCTGAGATCCGGTCCAGGCAAGGGACGAAGCGGCAATGCGCCAAAGACGGTTTTGGTGGCGCGGAGGTCGGGTGGCTTGTTGGTGCTGGTCCAGATCAGATCACTGATGGCCTCCCTGAAAGCGCTCATCGGGATGGCGTTGTTCACCCCGCTGGACAGGGTGGCACTCTGGATCGCCAGAACGGTCAAACGTCCTTTGTGTTCTAAAGCGATCGGCCCACCTGAATCCCCGCCCAGAATCGCGCATTTATGGTTGATCAGGTTCTGGTCGGTGGAATACCCGGACAATGTGCAGTCCCGATCGACTGAAAGCGCAAATTTCCGGTCTTTGGGGTAGCCGGCAAAAACCATGGGCCTCATATCAGCGGCGAGGGCCCGCACCTTTTCAGGGCCATAAACGGTCCAGCCAAGATGGCCGACCAGGCGGCCGATTGGTTTCTCCAGCCGTATGACCGCCCAGTCATGGGGCAGGTTGGATGCCGCCGCCCATTTCTCTCCATCGAAATCAGGCGACTGGATATAGGATTTCGCGACGGAGTGCGCCTGTGGTTCTTCCCCTCTGAGACCAGCCAGGAAGTGGATGTAACGGGGCGCTATCCATCGTTTGCCCTCTCTGAAATACAGGCAATGAGCAGCCGTAATGACCAGGTCTTCGGCGATCAGGGCACCCGTGCAATGTCCCTTGCTGGAAACCGCCCGCTGGATCTTGCCAATAGCACTCCACGGGTAGACGCTGGAATCAGCGAGGGCGCGGTTATAGGTGGATTCTTCCGCGCTAGCCGGGTTTCCCAGACCAAACAAACTGAGCGTCGCGGCTGCCAGCACAAGGAGGCCTTTACGGACAGCGGCTCTGTTACGACGTTTTCTTGAGATCATCCAAAAATCGCAAACAGATTGACCGTTGAGATATCAAGGTCGAGATTCAGCGATCTCAGCTCAACCTGAATATTGGCATTGCTGACGCCGTTCTGTGTCGGCTGAAAGGGGAAGCGGATGATGATTTCGTTTGCGCTGCTCTGGAAAAGGTTCGTGATACCCTGGTTAAAGCTGCCATCGGCCCGGTTTTCAACGGCTCTGACCCGCAGTTCACCGGCATTTATCGCGCTCAGAACATCCGTAAAGCCCTGTGAATTCAATCCGCTGAACCGAAGCGTCAACTGGGTTTGGGCGCTTGATGCCTCGGCGCCGAAGAAAAAATCTCTGATCCGCTCATCGCCGTCGCGGCGTGATTGATCCTCGCCGGCGGATGAAAACGTGATGGTTTGAAACGATCCCCTTGCCTCAAATACGTCGTCATTCTCGTCATCGCGCAGCTCAATGAGGTTCAAATTGTCGAGGCCGATACCGGTCGTCGGCCCGCTATAGGTCAGATTGGCCAAATCCGCCCGTGTAATCACTGTGTTATTGGCAATCGGTGCCCCTGACAGCAGCAGAGAGCCGATCGCATTTGCCCCGTTTTCACCGGTCAGGCTGACGGCAAAATCGGTTGCTGTGCTGGATTGGGTGTTCAGCAAGAGATCCTGTATGGCGACCGATCCTCCGGATGGTGCACCAACCCGGGTGAAGAAAACGGAATTCAGGCCGCTTTCCTGTGTCAGACCTGAAAACGTGCTGCCGAAAGCTGTGTTTTCCGAAGGGCGCTGCAGGAAATCTGAAAACTGGATGAGCGGGCCGGTTATGGTCCCGATACTCAGCGCGTCACTGGAAACGACCTCTTCTTCGTCAACAGGTTCTGGAAATGCGTTGGTAATGGCATCTGCCGCCGGGTTCGCCAAGGGCGGTGGCCTGCTGATCAACGCATCGGCGAGTTGATCAAAGTTACTGGTTTCGAAAAAGGCGGACAGGTTGATGCCGCTAACGCCCTGGGCAAGTAGAACCAGATTGCCGAGGCTGAGCAGGTTGGGTTGGCTGAAAAGGGCGGGCAAGTCGGCAGAGGCGCCCGCAACCGTAATCGGCTGGTCCAAAAGGCCGGTAAATTCCGCTGGGTCAGAAAACAGGCGCAGTGCAAGGGTTTGCGCAGCAGCGGCTTCAAACTGCGCAGCGGTCAGTGAACTGAAAAGGCCGTCCTGGGTAAAGACGCTCTGCGTCAATCCCGCTGATGCCACCATAACTCTCTCTCTCCTGCTTATATTATAAGTCCATTGAGTCGGTTTGGCGAGATGTGACTTTCTTCGTCTTTAAAGGCAAAAAAATCTTAAAATACATCTTTTTATTGAAAACTTAATAAAGAATATAATAAGTTTAGTTAACTTAGAGTTGAAAAAAATATGATACAGAACAGGAGGTTTTCAATGACGGAAGATCGACGCCAGCAGGCTTATGACATACGGGTGAAGGCCGCAGAAACTGCGCGCCAACGTGCCCATCCCCTTCACGAGGCAAATAGCGACGAGGCGGCATATTCTGCACAAGATTACGCGATGAGCTTTACCAAAGGGCTTCGCCATGATCCTGACACGGGATTGGTGGCGGATCCCGCCGATTTTGAGGCGTTTCGTGAAGCAATTGACAATGGTTTTATCGAACCGTTTACAACCAGAGTGCCGGTTCCAGACAAACCGACAAAAGTGGGTGAAAAGGAACCCGACGGTCGCCGCCGGTGGGAAGCGCCAACCGCCGGCACGGCATTCGATTTGGAGGGTCCGGACGCTCAGGCGGTGACCATGCCGCCTGCACCCGAACTGGGGTCCAAAGAACTGGCCTATGAAATGGCCGAGGTCTATGAGCTGGCGATCCTGCGCGATGTCTCCTTTGAAGAATGGCAGACCGGGTCCAGTAATTTAACGGACAGCGTCGGTCGGCTGAACGGGATTGGCTATGACATCTCCGGTCGCGATGGCCGCCCTAGAGTTGCAGGTCCTAATGGAAACCTAACAGAGGGGACCGCATTTAGAGGTTCATCTCCCGGCGTTGAAAAGGGGCCTTACCTGTTGCAATTCATGCTGCTTGGTACCACCAGCCTGCCATCGGATAAAGGGGCGCTTGATACAGGTGGGTGCATAAACTACGGCGCACAGCAGATAGATCAACGCGTTCCTGTTGCCAAGAAACAGGACTATATGACCAATCTTCAGGATTGGTTGACCGTTCAAGAGGGGTTTAGCACCCGCGACAACACGACGCTGTTTGACGTCGGCACACGTTTTATTGCCACCCCTCGTGATCTGGCAACCTATGTTCATGATGACGCGTTGTATCAGGCTTATTTGAATGCCTGCCTGATTTTGTTGTCTGTTGGCGCCCCTTTTGACCCTGCCTTTGATGCACTGTCCGGGCCGGGTGGAAGTTCGGTGGCGGTGCCCTCTGTCGGTGGACATCAGCGGACTTTGCGGCAATCCAGTGGTTTTGCCCTATACGGTGGACCGCATATTCTGACACTGGTCACAGAGGTTGCGACCCGTGCCTTGAAAGCTGTTCGGTTTCAGAAATACAATAATCATTTGCGGTTGCGTCCTGAAACTCTTGCCGGAAGGATTGCCTGTCTGTCTGAAATCAAGATGCGGTTTCCCGGTTCCGAACTTGTTACCCTGCTTTCGGAACTGGAAGCTGCGAATGCGGCTACCATCGCTGAATTGCGGCATAACAAAGGGGCAGGTGCCGCATCAAACGCGTTTCTGCCTATGGCATTTCAGGAAGGATCGCCGATGCATCCAAGCTATGGCGCTGGCCATGCCACGGTTGCTGGTGCTTGTGTCACGGTTTTAAAAGCGTTTTTTGATACCGGGGCTGTTTTTGCGACGGATGGAAGCCGAGCTGACATTAAGCAAAGAACAGTGTCGGGTGATCGTCCAGTTGCCTATTATCCGAAGAAAGACGGGTCCGGATTGGTTCAAGATGCACCGGGAGAATTCCTGACTGTAGAGGGGGAATTGAACAAGCTGGCAGCCAATATCTCCATCGGACGTAACATGGCAGGCGTGCACTATTTCTCAGACTATTATGACAGTGTCCGCATGGGCGAAGAGATTGCTATTGGATTGCTCGAGGAGCAGGCGCTTACCTATCCCACAGACCGGTTTGTATTCAATCTACCGACATTCGACGGAAAAATGAGACGCATTGGTCGTGCTTAAGACCCGTTCTATCTGACAAAAGAGCGGCCCCTCAACGTCAGAGGGGCCGCTCCTTTTCGTTCCGTCTTTTGTTTGCTCAGGCCCGCAAACTGCCGACCTTTTCGATGCTGGCGGGCATTTCATGACCGTATTTTTCAACAATCAGGCCAACGATCCGTGCTGTTTCGTCCTTGCCAAGCTCATCCATCAATTCGCAGGGTGCCTTGCCGAATCGCAGGGCAAGACCAGCCCCCATATCGATATCGGCGGCAGAGGCAACACCCTCATCCAGGCTTTGCAGAACCGGGAAGAAAGTGGCGGCCATCAGGCGGTCGGCAATGACCTTGTCGCTATCAGCGCTGCCAGTGCTGTCTTCGCCGATATCGAAGGTGTAATCCGTGTCGCCTTTTTCAGCCAGTGTATCGGCGATTGTGTAAAACGCGCCATGTGGGCCGAGGTTCCGCTGTGCGTGGAACATGATTTTGGGCTTTACCAGGTTTGTGACCACGAAGGGACCAGCGGCAACCCCCATGGCTTCCTGTGCAACCCGGTCGATCTGGGCCGTCGAGCCCAGCCCTTCGTCCAGCAGGCGAACCGCCTCGTTGCCATAGGGCACGAAGAAGCGGTTGATGGCGAAACCGAAGGAGTCTTTGCATGCGATCGGCTTTTTGGATGTGGAGCGGCAGAATTCCATCGCCTTGTCGTAAAGGGCTGGATCGGTCGCGTCACCACGGACGACCTCGACAATCGGGTTGATTGCGGCCGGGTTGAAATAGTGCAGACCCAGAAAGCGGCTGGGATCGGTTACGGCATTGGCCAGATCGGACACGCGCAGGGCCGATGTGTTGGTGGCGACAACTGTTTCCGGTTTCAGGAAGGCGTTGAGGCGGCCAAAAAGGTCTTCTTTAACCGATTGTTCTTCGAAAATTGCCTCAATGATCAGGTCGCAATCGGACATGCTGCCCAGATCTGTGCTGGTCGAAATCCGCGCGGCTGCGGCGGCCGCATCCTCCGCAGTCATCTTTCCCTTTTCTGCGGCGCGGTTGTAGAATTTCTGCGCGGCACCCAGGCCGCGTTCAAGTGCGGCATCTGTGGAGTCGACGAGTTTCACGGTGACGCCTTGCTGTGCCAGTGTCGTGGCAATCCCTGATCCCATGGTTCCGGCGCCAATAATGCCGACTGTCGAAAATGTCATGTCCTGTATTCCTTTGCTGACCATTTCTGCCCTTCGCTGACAGGCTCGGTCCAGCCGGTCAGCGGGCGCACATTAGGGGCCTCGCCCCCCCTTTGTCGAGAGGGTTGCGCGCCATGTCGCGTGATGTCTGGTTTAGGGGCTGATAATATTGCATAAACAGTCCTGTAGAGGGGCTTATTTGATCACAAGAGGATCGCCGGATTGAGCGAAGAAGACGGATTTCAGGAACGCCTTTTTAAATCCGGCGCCGGGTCAGAGGCGTCTGGCCTGAAACGTGCCTTTACCATGGCGATGCAACGCCAGAATTCCGGCGATCTGGAAGGGGCCGTTCAGGTTTGGCGCGCCATTCTGATGCAGGATCCGGATTATATACCGGCCTTGAACAATCTTGGTGTGGCGCTGCGTCGACTGGGCCGCATTGCAGAATCCGATGCGGTTTTGCGGGCCGGGATTGAGCGGGCCCCCATAAGTGCGGAATTGTTCGTCAGTCACGGGAAAACACTCCAGCAATGGGGACGGTCCGACTCGGCCCGGGACGCATTTGTCAAGGCATCCCATCTGAACCCGTCCTTGCCTGATCCGCACCATGCGCTGGGTCTTTTGCATTGGGAGGAGGGACGGCTGTCGGAAGCCGTGCATGCTTTTACGACAGCGTTGATATGCGATACCGAGCATCTGCCGTCCCTGATCGCCATGGGGGACGCCAGGGCCGATCAGGGCGAGGTATCCGATGCGGCTGGATATTATCGGCGCGCCGCCGCGATAGATCCAGAGCGGATAGACGTGACCGAGCGGATTGCCGACCTGCTGCTGCTGGCAGGAGATTACGGCGCAGGCTTCCGGGAAAAAGCCCGTATTCAAAGGTCAGGTTTTCAGGAATTGACCTTTACGGAAGCGGCGCAATGGGAAGGCGGGCCGTTGGAAGGCCGTCATCTGCGAGTCCATTGTGAGGGTGGATATAGCGAGATCTTTCTACTTATCAGGCTGTTGCGGCAAATTGAGGGTGGTCGCGTAAGCGTCATTTGCGCACCGGATCTGGTTGAAATTCTCAATGGATGTGGGTGGCTGGAGAGTGTTGCGGCGAATACTGAGGAATTGCCGGAATGTGACGTTACCGTACCGCTCTCTCTCATCCCGTCTTTCCTGTCGATCACCCCTGATGAAATTCTAAATCCCCCACCGTATTTGCGGCCTGATCCGGCGTCTCTTTCGGTCTGGCGTCAGCACCTGCCCGGCGATGGCAAGGTGCCTGTCGGGATTGTCTGGGATAGCGGGTCATCCCGCATTCCCCTGGCGGCATTTGAGCCCCTGGCCAGGCTGGAATTTGTAACCCTTGTCAGTCTCCAAAAAGGTGAGTCCCGCCGGGAACTGAGTGAGGTCGGGTTTGACGTGCTCGACCTGGGTTCGACACTGGATGAGGGCAAAGGCGCTTTTGTCGACAGCGCTGCTTTGCTGGCCAATCTGCCTCTTGTGGTCGGTGTGGAACATCCGGTCCTGCACTTGGCCGGCGCTCTGGACCGCCCCGGCTATGTGTTGGCGCGCTCCGTCCCGGACTGGTGCTGGGGGCTGGATGAGGCACAAACCCCCTGGTATCCATCGCTCGACCTGATCCGACTTGGGACCGATGCAGGGACTAAACCGGGAATGACGGAGATCGCGGCGCGTCTTCAAGGGTTGAAAAATCGCCTGAATCGTGGGCGTTGAGCCGATTTTCGTCCGTTAGGGCTTGCCGAGACATGCCCGGTTACTTCATAGAAGCACCCTTGAAGAATAACCGTCCTTTCCTAAATGACGGATCAAAAAAACTAGGGCAGGGTATTGATGATTGAATTGGACGGTCTGACCAAGCGATTTGGCGAGCATACCGCCGTGGATCAGGTCAGCTTTTCGGTTGGCAAAGGTGAAGTGTTAGGGTTTCTGGGACCGAACGGGGCCGGGAAATCAACAACCATGCGCATGATCACCGGCTTTCTGACACCAACGAGCGGTACGGCGCGGGTCGGTGGAATAGATGTGGTGCGCGACCCGGTCGGTGTGAAAGAACAGCTCGGTTACCTGCCTGAGGGAGCGCCGGCCTATCCAGATATGACCGCTGGTGGCTTCCTGAAGTTCATAGCCTCTGTGCGTGGGTTTTCGGGTGAGGAGGCGATGCGGCGCATTGGTCTGGCTGCGGAAAAAGCGAATATCACAGAGGTCATGCTGCAGCCGATTGGCACGCTGAGTAAAGGCTTCAAACGCCGTGTGGGCCTTGCGCAGGCCCTTCTTCATGATCCAGAAATCCTGATTATGGACGAGCCGACAGACGGGCTGGATCCGAACCAGAAGCATGAGGTGCGACGCCTGATATCAGAAATGTCTGGCGACAAAGCTATCGTGATCTCAACCCATATTCTGGAAGAGGTAGAAGCGATTTGCAGCCGCGCCATCGTTATTGCGCGTGGTCAGGTGGTTGCAGATGAAACCCCGGCGGAGCTTGAGGCCCGGTCCAGGCGGCATAACGGCGTACGCGTACGTCTGAGCGGCGATGTCGAGACGGCAGAACGTTTGTTGAGTTCCGATAATTGCGTCGATCTTGTAACACGGACAGAACAGGCGGACGTCCTGTTCTGTTTCGCCAAGCCCGGCAAGCCCATTGCGGCCCGCATCGCGGACCTGATGCGGGACAACAATATCGCGGTCCAAGAGCTGGAGGTTGAGCGCGGACGTCTGGATGATGTGTTTAGGGATATCACAAAGGGAACACAGGAGATGACCGGGGAGACGCCCCATGTCTGATATCTTGACTCTGTTCCGGCGTGAAATGGTGGCGTATTTCGCGACACCTCTTGCCTATGTCTTTATCGTGATCTTTCTGGTTTTGGCCGGATCATTCACCTTTTTTATGGGGTCCTTTTTCGAACGTAATCAAGCCGATCTGGAAGCGTTCTTCCAATTCCTGCCCTGGCTTTATGTTGTGTTGGTGCCGGCCATTTCGATGCGCCTCTGGGCAGAGGAAATCAATTCCGGGACAATTGAACTGCTGCTGACTTTGCCGATCACAACGGCTCAGGCGGTATTGGGCAAGTTCCTGGCGGCCTGGGCGTTCACGGCGGTGGCGCTCGGCCTAACGTTTCCGCTCTGGCTGACGGTCAATTATCTTGGCTCACCGGATAATGGCTCCATTCTGGCTGGTTACCTCGGCGCCCTGTTTATGGCGGGTGGCTATCTCGCTGTTGGCGCTTTTGTCTCCGCGATGACCCGCAATCAGGTGATCGCCTTTGTGATCTCGGTCGCGGTATCATTCGCTTTGACCGCCTCCGGCGCACCTCTGGTTCTGAACTTCTTCTCCCCATGGGCGTCGGATGCTGTTCTCGATTTCATTCGTACGCTCAGTTTTCTGGGGCATTTTCAGGACATTGTGAAAGGCGTGCTTGATCTGCGAGATGTCGTCTATTTCGGGTCGCTGATCGCGTTCTTCCTGTTCTGCAACACGGTTGCGGTCAACCGCTTTAAGGGGGCCTGAACCATGATGAGGGTTTCTCAACGCAAGGGCGGCTGGGTTGCAGCGATCGTTTTCGCGGTTATTGGTTTTGTGCTGGTCAACGCGCTGGCATCCCGTGTGACCGGGGTTCGCCTCGACCTGACGCAGGACCGTCTCTACACCCTGTCCGAGGGGTCGGAGAATATTCTGGGCAGTCTGTCGGTGCCAGTCACTATTGATCTCTACTACTCTCGCGAGTTGGGTAATGAGATCCCACAATATGCGACATTTGCTGCTCGTGTTCAGGACATGCTGCGGGAATTTGAAGCGGCGAGCCGGGGCCAGCTGACCGTAAATCTTCTTAATCCGGAACCATTTTCCGAAATTGAGGATGCGGCGGTCGAAAACGGGCTGCAGGGCGTGCCACTGGATGATTCAGGCGATGTTGTCTATTTCGGACTGACTGTTCAGGCTGATGGTTCGGAAGACATTGCCAGTGTGCCATTCTTTCAAACCGACCGGGAAACCTTCCTGGAATACGATTTGACCAAGCTGGTCTGGCAGGTAACGAATCCGGAGCAGCCGGTTGTCGGCGTCATTTCCAGCAAGCCTGTTTTTGGCAATCCTCTGGCCGCCATGCGGGGTGATGCACCTGATCCCTGGTTCGCACTGGTGCAGGCACAGGACTTCTTTGACCTGCGCTACGTCACCTCTGCTGAAACCCTGGTTGAGGCAAATCCCGACATTCTGCTCATTATTCATCCGGGTGAAATGGACGAGATGTTCCTTTACAGCATCGATCAGTTCCTGCTGCGGGGTGGACGGGCCATGGTGTTTCTCGACCCGTGGAATGAAACATTTGTGGCCGCATCTACCGCGGCGGCGGGCATTACCGGTGGTATGACAGAACGGTCGGACCTCGCCTCTCTGCTGGATCGGTGGGGGGTCTCTCTGCTGGACAATGCGGTCATTGGTGATCGCGAGATGGCCAGGGTGGTCAATGCCGGACGCGGCACTGAAGTGATCGCCACCCCCTACTCGCCCTGGGTGGTGGTGAAACCAGGCGCGATGAACCTGGAAGATGCCATCATGGCCCCGATCCAGGAATTGCTGATGCCGTCCCCCGGCGCGCTTGAAATCGCGGAGGGTTCCGGCCTTACGCTGACGCCTTTGATTATAACGACTGATCAGGCCATGGCGATTGATCCGGAAGAATTGCGGGTTCCAGACCCGATGCGCCTGAACGAGAATTATGCGCCGGGCGGTATTGGTCAGGTTCTGGCTGCCCGCCTGTCAGGTGAGGTTGAGAGTAACTTTGTCGATGGCGCGCCCCAGCCTGTTCTGGAGCCAGGCAAAGCACCGCCGGAACCAATTGCCTTTGGCCCTCATCTGGCACGCTCCGAGGCGCCGATGAACATGATTGTCGTCACCGACGCCGACATGCTGGAAGACCCGTATTGGACCAATATCCAGAATTTCTTTGGCCAGCGGGTGGCCGTTCCCGTGCTCGATAACGGGACGTTTCTGGTAAACGCGCTCGAAAATCTGAACGGGTCCAGTGATCTTCTGTCCCTGCGGGCAAGGCGGACAGGGCAGCGCTCTTTTGAAGTGATTGACGCGCTCCGGTTTGAGGCGGAAGAGCAATTCCGGGCACAGCAGCAATCCCTGACCCGTCAATTGGATGAAGTTCAGGCCGAGCTTGCCGGTCTTCAATCCCCGAATGGCGGCGGTGTGGAAGACCCGGATGCTGCCATGGAAAGCATCACCAAAGAACTGCTGGAGACCAGGCGCAACCTGCGAGAGGTCAATCGCAATCTGCGTCAAGATATAGAGGATCTGGAAACCAATTTGCGGTTCCTCAATATCGGGTTGATCCCGATCCTGGTCACCCTGTTTGCGATCGGTCTAGGGATTTACCGGACCCGCCAGCGGAATGCTGCTGCCCGATAAGACGGGCCGCAAACTGCGCCGCCTCAGTCCAGTTTGGTGCCAGTTTTAAGGGGAAGCCCGCGCAGGAAGTCATCTTTGTCGAGCGGTTTTTTGCCGGGACGCTGAAGCCGTTTGAGATGGAGCACGCCCTGACCGCAGGCAACACTGAGGTCCTCATCGACAAGCGTACCCGGTTTGGCATTGGTCTGTCTGGAAGTATCGGGTGTTGCGCCAAGAACCTTGATGACTTCCTCACCAAACCGCAGGGTCGCCCCCGGCCAGGGGGTGAACGCCCGGATTTGGCGGTCCAGCGCGTCTGCTGATTTTGTCCAGTCCAGCGCGGCTTCGGCTTTTGTCAGTTTTTGGGCGTATACGCTTGCTGCATCATCCTGCCCTTCAGCGGTGAGTTCCCCCCGATCAAGGGCTTCCATTGCCTCGACCAGAAGGGGACCACCTGTCGCCGCCAGCACATCGTGAAGGCTGGCACTTGTCATATCAGGGGTAATGGCAATTTCTTCGCGCGCCAGAACCGGCCCTTCGTCGAGACCCAGCGTCATCTGCATGATGCTGATCCCGGTCACGGGATCACCGGCAAGAATGGCACGATGGATCGGCGCCGCCCCTCGCCATCTGGGCAGAAGAGAGGCATGAACGTTCAGACATCCAAGGCGGGGCGTATCCAGAATGACCTGGGGCAGCAGTAACCCATAGGCCGCGACGACCGCCAGATCAGCTTTATGGCTGGCAAATTCCCCCTGCGCCTCTTCCGTTTTCAGGCTGGTCGGCGTCAGGACCGGGATGCCGGCTTTCTCCGCTGCGTCATGCACGGCGGTTTGGCGCAGTTTTTTGCCCCGGCCGGCCGGCCTCGGCGGTTGGGAATAAACACAGACGATATCGTGACCGCGATTGACGAGGGCCTGCAAAGTTGGCACCGCGAATTCCGGCGATCCCATGAAGATCACCCTTAGCGGTTTTTTGGTCTTTTTATTGGTGTCGAAGATTATGCGTCTGCCTTTTGGCGCTGCTGTTTTTTGAGACGACGCATGATCATGTTCCGTTTGAGCGCGGAGAGGTGATCGACAAAAACAATGCCGTCCAGATGGTCGATCTCGTGCTGAACACAGGTTGCAAGAAGGCCGTCCGCCATAATTTCAACCTTCTCGTTCTTCTCGTTCAGATAGCGGATTTTGACCACAGCAGGGCGTTCAACCTCTGCATATTGCTCCGGGAAGCTCAGGCAGCCTTCTTCGTAGACGGAAAGATCGTCGCTTTCCTGAATGATTTCCGGATTTGCCATGCGAATGGGCTGGGCTTCCTCATCCGCTTTTGCCACATCGACGACGAGAATGCGTTTCGAAACACCAACCTGTGGCGCGGCAAGGCCAATGCCAGGGGCCGCATACATGGTTTCCAGCATATCATTCATCAGTATTGCAATTTCCGGCGTAACTGCGTCCACCGGCTTCGCTTTCGTTTTCAACACGGGGTGCGGGGCAACCAGAATGGGAAGAATGGCCATTACGTAATCTCAGTCGTCGGGTTTTGTACGAACGACCCGTTAGGTAGGCGTCAAAGCGGAAAGCGTCAAGGTCTGGACCGGGTCTCCGCCGGTCTGGCGGGCACTCCGCGAATCATGTCAATTCGGGAAGATAGAGAATTTGAAGGTATCTCGATGGTGCCGCAAAGGATTTTAAAGCGATGATTACCGATATTCTGCGTGATGTTGATCCGCTGTTGCTTGTCATCGGTGGCCTTGTTCTGGCCCTGCTGGTGGGTTTGATTGCGACACGACTGGCCAAGCCCGATGACAGTGCGATGAGCGATACCATTCATCGACTGGCTGAAAACCAGTCCGAGCTGGCGGGCCGTCTGGCCCAGATCGCGGAGCAAAGTGCTGTTGCGCAAAACAGCGTTTCAGAGCGCCTGCAGGTGCAGGAACGCGCCATTACCAAAATGCTGGATGAACGTTTGGGTGATGTTTCGAGGCGTGTCGGCGAAAGCCTGCACAAACAGGCCACCCAAACCGAGACCACCATGGGGGACCTGAAGGAACGTCTTGCCGTGATCGCTGTCGCACAGGATCGGATCACAAAGCTGGGGGAGCAGGTTGTCAGCCTACAGGATGTTCTGTCCAACAAACAGGCGCGCGGTGGTTTTGGCGAAACCCAGTTGGAAGATCAGGTGCGCACGGCGCTGCCGCCTTCGGCCTATTCCTTCCAGCATCAAATGGGTAATCGCACGCGGGTTGATTGCCTGTTGCAACTGCCAAATCCACCGGGACCGATTGCGGTTGATTCAAAATTCCCGTTGGAGAGTTTCAATCTGATCCGGGCGACGCCGGACGGGGAAGATCGAATTCGGGCGCGAAAAGCCTTTGGCAGAGATGTTCTGCGCCATGTTCAGGATATTGCCGCGAAATACATCATTCCGGGGGAGACCTCGGATTGTGCCTTGATGTTTTTGCCGTCAGAAGCGGTGTATGCGGAACTGCATGCCGAGCTGCCGGACGTGATTGACCGCTCCCATCAGGCGCGTGTTTATATTGTTTCTCCGACAACCCTGATGGCTTTGCTGAATACCATTCGTGCGGTTCTTAAAGACACCCAAATGCGGGAACAGGCAGGCGTCATCCAGAATGAAGTCCGCAAGATGAACCAGGATGTCTCACGTCTGGATGAACGGGTGGGCAAACTGAAACGTCATTTCGATCAGGCCAATGATGACATTCGCGATATACAGGTCTCGACCGGCAAGATCAGTCGACAGGCCCAGAAGATCGAAGATGTTGAACTGGGTGAACCCGTCAGTCTGGAAGCAGCTGAATCAACCGGTCAGAGACCGGCGCAACAACCATCACATCCAGGCTTACCCCTCACCCGAGATGTTGCGGAATAGGCGGGAAACCCGATCCTGCCATCTTGAAGTCTTCCGTACAGGTGATGGGTCAGGATGGATCTTCCCGTTGGCTTTGATCTTGAGAACTCTGACTGAAAGTACTGAATACTCTCGACCTGTAGAGATATGGTTGGTTGGGCCCGACCCATCAGATAGAATTCTGTCGGCGACTTCATTATGCAAAAATAGTATTTCAGAGTTCAATTACCTCGTTCACATTACCCGGAATGAATAAAAAATGTGATCCGCGTAACCTGATCGGAAGTTGTTTCATCGAATATAAGAGTATTTTTCAGTATTGGTGCCTGTTAAGGCAAAGCAGCGAGAGTTTTTCACGTAAAATAAGTAATAGATCACTCGATCATTGTGGGGCGGTGATTGATCACGAACCGCAGCAGATCATCGCGCTACAAACTGTCGCGCCGAAAAACCTGCCCAATCACTGTTGATTTGGAGTCGATCGAAAACGAAAAGTACCTCGCCGGGCAATTGGTAAAATGTGAAAGAAGTTTTTCGTGAAAATTGACAAATTAAATAAAAAGTGCGAATTTAATGCGCAAATTTAAGTAGTTATTTAGGATTTTTAATTTTGCGTCCGGGTGCCCGACGAGAAGTGATTATGAATCATCTGCTCACAACACATAGCGCTGAGTTGGAAACGCTTGCAGCAATCTGCGGGGTCTCCAAAATGACAATTCATCGTGATCTGGACTCCATGGCAGAGGCCGGACTTTTGCGAAAAGTGCGGGGCGGTGCAACGCTGACCTCAACAACCGATATCGAAAGCAGTTATCGATTTCGGGCACAACTTGCGCTGAAAGAAAAGGATCGGATCGCCGCCGCTGTCGCCATGATGGTGGAGCCAGGTATGACGATCATACTCGATGACGGCTCGACGTCATATGCAATTGTTGATCATCTTGCCCCTCTGGCGCCGCTCACGGTCATAACCGCTTGTTTGCCGGTCGCTCGAGCACTCGCGTCACACGCACCGGGCATCAAGGTCATCGTACCTGGCGGCAGTTATGCCCCAAGATATGAAGCATTTATCGGACCCCTGGCGCTTCAGGCATTGGCGGGCTTACGCGCTGATCTGGCGCTGTTGTCGAGTTCGGCCATTAAGGGCGGTACTATATTTCACCAGGAACTTGGAGATGGCACAGCTCAAGCGCGCGATGCTGTCTATCGTTGATCGCTCGGTCCTGATGGCCGACCCGTCCAAATTCGGAAAATCCGCACTCTGTGTGCTGGCCGATCTGTCGGAGTTTTCAACTCTCGTTACGACGCAGGACCCGCCGGCCGAAACGCTATCTGCGCTTGAGGTCTGCGATTGTTCACTCATCCTTGCTCCGGAAGAAACAGACCTGTCTCGCGCGGGTAATGTCCAGAGCCTTAAGCGATGAACAGGTCCCGGGAATTGTGGCTCGGGTCGAGCTGGAAAATGAACAAGCTGTTGGATGAGGCACTGGCTTTTGCTTCAGCTCTGAAAGGGGCGACAACGGTTGTTGAAGGCCTGAACAGGTTTGTTCTTCCGCCGTTCACCGTCGCCCGTGAGGTGGCGGCGTCCCTGGAAAACAGCCCGATATGGGTCGGCGGGCAAAATATCCATTGGGACGACGCAGGGGCATGGACCGGTGAAATATCCGGTCCGATGTTGTTGGATTGCGGGCTTTCCATGGTTGCGATTGGCCATTCTGACCGGCGTAAGCATTTCGGTGAGACTAACACTTTGGTTACCCGCAAGGTTGAGGCCGCAAAGCGCAATGGTTTGCTGCCCATCGTTTGTGTCGGGGAAACCGCGCAAGAAAGGGCCGCGGGCAGAACTGAGGAGGTTCTGGTCCGACAGGTCGATGCAGCTTTACAGGGGCTTGGAAAAACACCCGTTATCGATCGTGACGCTCCTGCAATGCTGGTTGCCTATGAACCTGTATGGGCAATCGGTACAAGCGGGCAAGCCTTTGAGCCAACCGATATTGCCGCCAGCATTACCTCGCTTGCAACACACATTCGCCGGGCTTCCCCGCGCTATGTTTCCTTGCTGTATGGAGGCGGGGTCAGTCGTGGCAACGCCTCTGCCATTTTGTCGCTTCCGGATGTGGATGGGCTGTTTGTGGGTCGGGCCGCCTGGACCCTGGATGGGTTTCTGGCTCTTGTCGACATAGCTGCGCGGCACTGCGAGGAAAAAGTACCTGAAAGGAGCTTTTGAATGCAGATTGCGGTTGCCGGGGACAACGCCGGTGCGGGTCTTGCCAAGACCTTGTCGGATTATCTTGCGGCCCATGGTGAGCATGATGTGGTCAATGCCAGCCTGACCGACCAAGGACCGGATGCCTATTACGCCGATCTGGCCGAGAGGGTCGCGCTGGATGTGCTGGCAGGTCGGCATGATCGTGCGATTTTGATCTGCGGAACCGGCATTGGTGTGGCGATTTCTGCCAACAAAGTTCCCGGCATCCGCGCTGCGCAGTGTCATGACACATACTCAGCCGAACGTGCCGCTTTATCGAATAACGCGCAGGTCATCACGATGGGTGCGCGCGTGGTCGGCCCGGAATTGGCCAAGGCAATAGCGTCGGCGTTTCTTGGACTTCAATTCGACCCCCAGGGCCGGTCGGCCGGCAATGTCCGTGCCATCGATCGCCTTGACACAAAATACTCTTCTGCCACCCGGCAGGTTCAGAGAAATGAGTAACAGTCACCTAAGGGAGGAAAATCATGACGAAACTCAAAACTGCATTTTTGGCTCTAGCAGCCTCAGCCGTCATTGCTGTACCGGCGCTGGCACAGCAGGAAAACTATCGCTTTGTTGTCGTGCCAAAGGTCGTGCATCCATGGTTTGATCTGGTTAACGAAGGTGCACAGGCGGCCGCCGCCGCCCTTGAGGCACAGACGGGCTCGGATATTGAAATCATTTACTCCGCCCCGACCTCCGCCGACGTCGTTCAGCAAAATCAGATCATCGAAAGTGCCATTGCTACAAGCCCGGATGGTTTGGCGGTGGATCTGCTGGACCCTGCGGCAAATCGGGCACCGCTGGAGGATGCAGAGGCCCGCGAGATTCCGCTGGTCATTTTTGATTCGATACCACCTGAGGGTATGCAGATCACCTATATCGGTTCTGATTTCTGCGAGCAGGCAAAGATCGCCGCGCGCCGCTTGGTTGAAATTCTGGATGGAGAAGGAAAAGTAGCGATTATGCAGGGCGTGCCGACGGCGCCAAACCATGCCATTCGCGCCGAATGCCATCGCGAGGTTTTTGCCGAACATGACGGTATCGAAGTCGTCGCCGAAGGTATTGATATGGATGACATCCAGCAGGCGCAAAGTCAGGCGGCTGCGATCATGCAGGCCAATCCTGACCTAGATGGCTGGGTTGCCTCCAATGCAGCAGGCCCGGTGGGTATCGGACAGGCCATTATTGAAGCCGGTAAAACCGGCGAGGTGCAGCTTGTCGGCATGGATAACCTGCAAGAGATGCTGGACCTTATCAGCGACGGTGTGGCCGATAGTTCCAGCGCCTCGCAGCCGCAGCTTCAGGGTTGGTATTCGGTCATGATGCTTTGGGCACAGGCGAATGACATGCCTGTTCCCTTGTTCATTGATACAGGGAACGCCTTCCTGACCGCGGACGACCTTTAATCCTGTTCTGCCGCGCAACGGTGCATTGTCATTGTTGCGCGGCCGATACTTCTTTCATGCCAAAGGATCACCCCGTGCATGTTCTCTCCTCAACCAGTCTGGGACGGGACTTCCCCGGTGTGCGGGCCCTGCATGACGTGACCATCAATATTACTTCAGGGCGCGTTCATGTCCTTGCGGGCGAGAACGGGGCGGGCAAATCCACCTTGGTGAAACTGCTGACCGGGGTGGATCGGCCGAGCCGCGGATCAATATTCGTTAATGGTGATGACGCTGCGTCCAATCCCGCCTTGTTTGATCTGATTGCCTATGTCCCCCAGGAACTGAGTTTGTTTCCGTATATGAATGTGGCTGAAAATCTGCTTCTCCCACTGGAAGACATGTCACTGGTACAGCCCCGAAGTTGGCGCGTCTGGCCCGACCGTGGCTTGACCGTTTCGGCATTGAGGCCGCGCCCGAAGATCTGGTGCGTCGCGTCGCTGTTCCCGATCAGCAACTGATACAAGTCGCACGGGCCTGCCGGAATGATCACATGCGGGTCCTGATTCTTGATGAACCCACATCTTCTCTGACCCCGATTGAAGTTGAGCGGGTGTTTCGGGTTGTGCGCGATTTAAAATCCAAGGGTATCGCGATTGTTTTTATATCGCACAAGATGGATGAAATCTTCGAAATCGGAGATGACTACACCGTTCTGCGGGGCGGTGAGATGATCGAATCCGGGCAGCTCTCAGACACAGATGAACGGGGGCTTATCCGGGCTATGTCGGGCGCGAATTTCGCTGAGCGAGTGGCGCGTGATCCGCCCGCGGGGCGTGAAGGGCCGCCATTGATGGAGGTTCGACACCTCTCCGGGCACATGTTCGAGAATGTGTCGTTTACCCTTCGTCCGGGCGAAATATTGGGTTTTGCAGGCCTTGTCGGGGCCGGACGGTCAGAGGTCATGCAGACCATCTTCGGCTACCGCCCGGCCCGTGCGGGAAAAGTGACGGTCTGTGATCAGCCTTGGATGTTGGGCAGGACGGAGCACTCGGTCAAGCAGGGCATGTTGTATCTATCGGAAGAGCGTAAGTTGCACGGCATTTTCAGGCATTTATCAGTACGTGAGAATGTCGGGCTTTCAATCCTGGACCTGACGAAATCACCGTTGGGCATTTCCGTTGCACGCGAACGGGGCGAGGTTGAAGGCATCCGTGCCGAGTATGATATTCAAACCGATAATATCGAGAAAAAAATCTCGCTTCTGTCCGGCGGAAATCAGCAAAAGGCTATTATCGGCCGGGCCATGGCGACCCGTCCACGGATCCTGATTTTTGATGAACCCACCAAAGGGATCGATGTGCGCACCAAGGCGGAAATATACCGCATCATGCGCAGCCAGGCGCGAGACGGTGTCGGGATCATTCTGGTCTCGTCTGAAATTGAAGAATTGTTGGCCTGCTCAACCCGGATCGTCGCCATGCATTCGGGGCGGATTGTTGAGACGCTCGACGCTCAACATGTGGATCGCGAACAGATTGTCTCAGCAATTTTTGGCCAGGAGCGCGTATATGGATAGTAATATGGCCCAAAGCACAGAGCGTGCAGTACCCCGTCGGGCCTTTGCGGGGTTGGTGAGAAATCAGGCATTCGGCGTGGCCGCCGTTCTCGTCACCATTTGCGTAATCTCGGCGATTATTTCTCCGTATTTTTTGACCGGCTACAATTTGAGTGTCGTTGCCCGTGGCCTGGCTTTCGTCGCCTTCATTACGATCGGTCAGGCCTCATTGATGCTGCTGGGTGAATTGGACTTGTCCCTGGGCACGATCGGGGGATTAGCCGGCATTGTTTCGGGCATGTTGATGGTGCAGGCCGGTTTTGCGCCGGTGATTGCGATTCCTTTGGCGATCCTGCTGGGGGCGGCATTGGGGATGGTGAACGGCTTGCTTGTAACCCGATTGCGGCTGCACAGCTTTGTTCTGACAATCGGGACCGCTGGCATATATGGGGGCGCAATTCTTGTGTTAACGCGCGGCGTCGCGATCACCGGCGTTCCGCGCGAGATCCAGTGGATTGGACGCGGCGATGTATTGGGTGTGCCGACGCCATTTATTCTCGCTGCTATTCTGCTGGCCGTTGCGGTCTTTATTACAATGCGTCTGCCATTTGGTCGCTACATGTATGCAATTGGCAATAATCCGGACGCTGCCAAGATGCTGGGAATCCCCGTTAATCGGGTCAGGGTCCTTGTCTTTACCGGTGCCGGGGCGCTGGCTGCTCTTGCCGGTGCCTTGATGGTCGCGCGACTTGGAACAGCGCAACCCTCCATCGGGGCGTCTTGGGTTTTGGGCCCAATTGCCGCCGCTGTCATCGGAGGGGTTGCAACGACCGGCGGCGTTGGCACGCTGGTCGGGGCCATTTTAGGGGCCGCGATCATTGCTGTGATCGAAAACGTGATCGTGCTGACAGGCGTGTCCCCCTATTGGCAAGGGATCGTCAGCGGCGCGATCGTTGTTATCGCAATTTCTTTTGACAGCCTGTCGCGCCATTTCCTGCACCGCAACGTTTGATAAGGAGGGGACAATGAGCCGGAAACTCATCAA
Source organism: Alphaproteobacteria bacterium (assembly GCA_963691885.1). Classification (GTDB taxonomy): domain Bacteria; phylum Pseudomonadota; class Alphaproteobacteria; order UBA8366; family Aestuariispiraceae. The sequence goes on along the minus strand of OY829843.1, from coordinate 1,141,670 downwards.
TGCTCCCGAGGCGATCATACCCGAGATGATTGACGGTTTCGTGGCCGCCTGGCCCGACCTTTTACGTGTTGCGGGTGAAACCAAAAGGGCGCTGGTTGCGGTTGATGGTCCACGTTATGGAAAGGTTGGCGTTGTTATTGGCGGGGGGTCAGGTCACGAACCGGCCTTTGCGGGATATGTCGGACGTGGATTGGCTGATGCGGCAGCCGTCGGCAATGTGTTTGCATCGCCGAGTCCTGCCCAGATAGCCGATGCCGGCCGCGCCGCCGATGGTGGCGCAGGTGTGGCCATGCTGTTTGGCAATTACACAGGCGATGTTATGAATTTTGATATGGCGCGCGAGATACTGTCGGGCGAGGGAATCCCCTGTCAATGCTTTGCTGTCACCGACGATGTTGTCTCCGCGCCTGCTGATCGCAAGAAGGAGAGGCGGGGCATTGCAGGTGGGTTCTTTGTGTACAAAATTGCCGGTGCAGCCGCGGATGCGGGCCGGGATCTGGATGGGGTCTTGCAGGCGGCACAAGCAGCCAATGAAGCGACCCGGTCTATGGGTGTCGCTTTGTCGGCGTGTTCCATGCCACAGACTGCGGTTCCCAATTTCGAAATTCCCGACGGTCAGATGGAGGTTGGGATGGGCCTTCATGGGGAGCCGGGTATCGAACGGGTGGATATGGAAACCGCAGATCAGGTCGCTGATCGACTGATGAAACCACTGGTGGAGGATCTATCCCTGCAATCCGGGGATCGTGTCGCCGCATTGATGAACGGCCTTGGGGCAACTTCGCAACTGGAGTTGTTGATCCTATGGCATCGGGTCGCCCGGCAATTGGCCGCGCGTGGGATAGAGGTTGTTCACCGTTGGGTTGGGGAATACGCAACATCCCTGGAAATGGCCGGGACATCCCTGACGCTTATGCGTCTGGACGAGGGTCTTCAAGATTTGCTCGAACGACCTTGCCATACCCCTGCCTTGACAGTCGGAACGCTGTTAGCGACGGAACGGCCTGTGCTGCGCAGAAAAAAGGAAAATAGAGAGAAACAGGACGAGGTTCAGAAGATCGATGTTTCGATGCTCGTGCGGGGCGGCGCTGTAACTCCTGCGGTCTTGTGTCAGATGATCTCGGCTGCGGCAGCGCGCATGCGAAGGGACCGGGATATGCTCTCGCAACTTGACGGCGCGATCGGAGACGGTGATCACGGTGTTACCATGGAAATTGGTTGGAACGCTGCCGAAGCCGCCGTCGTTCCGTTACACGATGGCACGCCGCCGCAGGTTATTTGCGCCAAGGCGGCGGCCGCTATTCTCGACGCCGTCGGGGCGTCTTCCGGGCCGCTCTGGTTTACGGCCTTAACCCGAGCCGGACAGGCGGTATCGGATCGGATGGATCTCGACGGGCCGGCGCTGGCCCGTTGGCTTGAAGGGGCGCAAGACGGACTGAGGGCAAGAGGTGGTGCCAAATGCGGCGACAAGACGATGATCGACGCATGGGATCCTGCGGTCAAAGCTGCGCTGAACGCCACTAAATTGGGTCGAAGCGAGGCGGCTGTGCTGCGTGAATCCGCCAAGGCTGCGTTCCACGGCGCTGAGAGCACCAAATCCATGCTTGCCGCGCGCGGCCGAGCAGCCAAACTGGGCGAGCGGGTTCTGGGCCATGCCGATCCCGGGGCGGTTTCGACGGCTGCCATCCTTGATGCCATGGCCAGTGTGCTCGAAGACCAAGGTGTTTGAACAATTTTGAGGCACACGAATTTCAATTATCGATTGAAGCGCCCGTCCAGGGAGCTTTGGATCTTTAGAACCTTGCGTTGACGCGATAGGTCAGGACGGATTTGCCCTTGGCCGGTATCTCGACTGACCAGACCGGGGAGAAGGCATTCCGCATCTCGTGTTCCTGGCTTTCCTCGAGGATTTGCCAGTTGCCCTGCATCGAATCGAACACCTCGACAGTGACAGGTTCATCCCGGCTGTTTTCCAGCGTGACTTCAAAACTGGCGTCATAATCGCCACGGTTTCCAAGGCGTGTATAGGCCGTCTGTTTCCGTTCGGCGGAAATATCAAAAGCCCGACCAAGCGTTACCTGAAAATCCTGACCTTCCGCGACATGATTGATCCGGTCTTCCCCTATGAGGACGGATGTAGAGCCGGTTCCACCAAAAAACCGCATCGTGCCCGCCGGCAGGGGGACACCCAGCCCACTATCCGCATCATTGCTGAGCGACAGTTTGATCACCGGGTTCTGGGTTACTTTCTCACCAGCCGCTGGTCGGCGCGAGATGGAGAAATCCTCCGGCAATTGGTAGATCTTGGTGACAGGGACGGTGGCGTCTTGCATCAGGGCGATCCGAACCTGGGTATTGCCTTCAATCGTCGAACGATCACGCAGGTCATAGCGGTGGAAATCACCAATCCGGGCTTGCGCAACCGGTGCAACAGCGTCCTCGGCGACCGACATGGCCGCCACAGCGGACCGCAATTGGGCCTTCGGACGGCGGGGTGGCTCAACCCGGTTCACATCGCCAGCCAGCAGGGTGACCGCTGCGTTGTCATAGGTCTTTGCCGACGCATTTGTAACCGTTGCAAATCCCTGCAAGAGCATTTCGGTTTCGGCCTCGTTCAGCGTCCCGATATAATCCGCCTGCCAGGACAGTCCGCCGGTCAGGTAACGCATGGTCAAATCAGCGGGTCCGGCCTCTGCAACAGTGACCGGTACTTCAATCGACCGTGTCACGGCAAGGTCGGACGGGATCGCATTATAAACGGGGCGTCCGGGAGGATTGACCTCTACCCGGCCATCGATCTCCAGGATAAGGCCACCATTCAGGGAGACGACTCTGGCCTGACGTCGGTTTTCGACACCGGCGCGGCTTGGGAAGAGCCAGGTGATTTCCTGGCCCAGATGGGCTGCAAGTAAAGCGTTCGCTGTCAGCATTTTCTGGGGAAAGACAACCGCGCCGATTCCGGCACTGCCATTTTCACCCAGCGACAGGGTCAGCGTGTTATTGGACATCTGTTCGGAAAGATCGATCAGGGAGAAGGTGTTGCGACCGGCCTCAAGGGTAAGGCCGCGTGTTTCCTGCACCACGGCACTGCCAGAAGAATAGAGGGTCAATCCCAGATCTTTCTGTGCGTCATTCCCGACGACCGTGAAATCCTGTGCCTGTGCGGTCAGGACTGCAAATCCGCCGACACTGGCCAGGGTCAGAACACGAAGAGTTTTCGACAGTGTTTTCATCCCAACACCCTTTCGAAGAAGTTTTTGAAGACGCGCGGTGCATCCGGCGTTTCGGTATACTTATCCATCAGTTCCGGTCTGGAATCCCGCCAGGACCCACCGATACAGGCGGCTGTTGCCTCGGGGTGAAACTGCACAGACAACCAGTCTCCGCCATGATCGAGTGCCATGGCCGGCATGGTTTCATGCCGGGCCAGAACGGTGCTGCCTGGAGGTGCCTCTGAAACCATTTCTTCATTGCCGAAATGGAACATCGGGGCTTCACCCAAGCCTTCAAACAGATAGTGGCTGCGCCCGGCCTCTGTCAGGGTAACGGGAAAGGTGCCGCCCCGTGCGCCGCCGTTTCGTGGCGCTACATGGACACCCTGATACTGGGCCATCGCCTGATGACCCCCGCAAATCCCGAACAGTGGCGGCCCATTACTACGCATTACGTGCAACCAACTTTGCAAATCGGTCTGCCAGGGAAGCCCGTCATGCACGGAATGAAAGGAACCACCCAGGATCATGGCTTCGGCCTCGCTGGGTGCGGGCAGGTTTTCACCTTTTGTGATTGTTGTATGCCCGTAATCGATCCCGGACATCATCCCGTGTTCTTCCAGCATATCGGCAAACCAGACTGTCTCGTCATCGCCGCCATTCATGTGCGAAAACAGGTCGGGATCGTATCGTCCTGGCGCTCCCAACATCGCGATAAAGATCACCCGGGGTTTTGACACGGCTCAGCCCTCATTCTTTCCCAATTGCAGGCGCGCCTGAAGCGCAGCGCTCAAGGTTCCATCGTCAAGATAATCGAGCTCACCCCCAACAGGAACACCATGGGCAAGTTGCGATACCTTCACGCCTGTTTCTTTTAGACGATCGGTGATGTAATGGGCGGTAGTTTGACCATCTACGGTCAAATTTGTGGCAAGAATAACCTCTGTAATTTCGGGGGCGATACACCGCTCGACCAACCCGGCGATGTTGAGATCCTCCGGACCGACACCGTCAATGGCCGACAAGACCCCGCCCAACACATGGTAGCGTCCCTTGAATGACCCTGTCCGCTCCAGGGCCCAGAGGTCGCCCACCTGTTCCACGACGCAAATCTGTGAGGGATCGCGCCTTGGGTTGGAACAGATCGAACATGGATCGCTGGTATCAATTGTCCCGCATGTGGAGCAGATGACGATCGTCTCACCCGCCTGCTGCAAGGCACCTGCCAGGGGCAGCATCAACCCTTCGCGGTGTTTTATCAGATGCAAGGCCGCACGCCGGGCGGATCGCGGCCCGAAACCCGGCAGTCGCGCAAGCAGCTGAATGACGCGATCAATGTCATTCATTGTGGAGGCGTCCCGATCTGACCCGGATCATCAGAACGGCATTTTGAATCCGGGGGGAAGCTGCATGCCGCCCATCATTTTCTGGGTCTCTTCGGCCATGAAAGCGTCCACCCGGGTGCGGGCATCATTGCAGGCGGCGACGATCAGATCTTCCAGGACCTCTTTTTCATCAGCGGTCATAAGCGAGGGGTCGATTGTAACGCCGCGCAATTCGCCCTTGCCGGTCATAACCACACTGACCATGCCGCCGCCGGATGTGCCTGTAACCTCTGTGTTTGCGAGGGCCTCCTGCATTTCAGTCATTTTGCCCTGCATTTCCTGGGCTTGTTTCATCATTTGAGCCAGATTTTTCATGTCTCACCTTTTCTGCTGGTCTGATCGGGCCTGGTCGCGGGCCTTTGTTCCTAGTTTTCTTCGGGCACTTCATCCGGGTCGAAAACGGGGTCGCCTTCATCGGATGAAGTTTGATCTACCGTCGGTATCGCGTCTTCAATCGGGGAAACCTTGTTGATCCGCGCACCCGGGAATTCACGCATGACGGTCTGGACGAGCGGGTCTTCTGCGGCGGCGTCGTGGAGATCCTGTTTGGCGCGGGCCCGCTGACTGGCCACGGTTTCAGCGCCTGCCTCACCACTGACAGTTACCACCCATCGTTCATCCAGCCAGTCCGACAGGACAGAGGTCAGCCGATTGCAGAGATCTGACGGGGCCGCGTTTGTCGGGCGGATTTCAATCCGACCCGGTTCAAAACGAACCAAATGAACATCGTGGACGAGGTTCTTGTAAAGGCGGCCTTCCCGCCGTTTCTCAATCAGATCCAACAAATCCTCAAAAGATGTAATATCTGATTTTTCGACCGTCCTTTGGGGTGAGCTCACAGCTTCTTGTGGGACGATGGCGGTTGTCGCGGTGTCCGGAACATCATTCGGTGAGGTTTCTGCCATCGCCACCGCACGGCCGATCCCGTCTGAGCCATTGCCCGATCCGTTGCCGGAAACGACCCGCATCTGTGTCGTGGTCTGAGAGGTGGTGGCCGAGGGCCCGTGGCCTTGCCCGTCACCGGTTGCCTGGGTCGCGGTTGCTCTGGCGCCATTGCTACCGGGATTTGACGCAGCTGCATTACCTGTGCCTTTTGCCGCCGCGCCTTCGGCCTGAAGCCGTTTGACGAGATCACCGGGGGTAGGCAGGTCGGCCACATGCATCAACCTGATAAGCAGCATTTCAACGGCCTGTATCGGGTTTGGGGCGTGCTGCGCCTCACCAAGGCCCTTCAACAGCATCTGCCAAGTGCGCGACAGAACCGGCATGGCTAATGCGCTGGCCAGTGCGAGGCCGCGTTCCCGTTCCAGCTCCGGCGTTCCCGTTTCCTCTGCCAGTTTCGGTGTAAGTTTCAGGCGCGTTACCCAGTGACACAAATCCAACAGGTCCTGAACGATAACCACGGGATCAGCCCCCGCTTCATACATGGACTGAACCAGATCCAGTGTGGTCTCCGCGTCACCCTTCATGACGCCATCGAACAGGTCATAGGATTGCGACCGATCTGCCAGGCCCAGCATGTCTCGCACCTGAGCAGCGGTCACTGTGCCCTCACTCAGCGCGATGGATTGGTCGAGGATGGACAGGCCGTCACGCACAGACCCATCGGCGGCCCTGGCCACCATGGCGAGCGCCTCATCCTCAATCTCACGGCTTTCCTGTTCCAGGATCCACCTGAAATGGGTGATCAGCCGCTCGAGAGGGACGCGGCGCAGGTCGAAACGCTGACACCGCGAGAGAACCGTGACCGGCACTTTGCGGATATCGGTCGTCGCGAAAATAAACTTCACATGTTCAGGGGGCTCTTCCAGTGTTTTGAGCAGCGCGTTGAACGCATTGCGCGAGAGCATGTGAACTTCATCAAGGATATAGACCTTGTACCTGGCGGATATCGGACGATACCGGACGCCCTCGATCAATTCGCGAATATCGTCGACACCTGTCCGGCTGGCAGCGTCCAGTTCTTGCACGTCCACATGACGGTCGGCTGCGATCGAAATACAATTGTCGCAGACACCGCAGGGATTTGGCGTCGGGTTTCCGGTGCCGTCAGGGCCAGTACAATTGAGGGCTTTCGCTATGATACGGGCGGTTGTTGTCTTTCCCACGCCGCGAACGCCCGTCAGCATAAAGGCCTGGGCGATCCGGCCTGATGAGATGGCGTTTGTCAGGATGCGGACCAACGCTTCCTGACCGATCATCCCTGTGAAGTCACTGGGCCGGTATTTGCGGGCAAGCACGCGATAGGCAGGGGCGCTGGTTTCACTCTCTGTCATGGTAATCGGGTGTTCGTCCCTGCTCTCTAAATTCACGGAAAATAATCTGTCCGTACCAGTCTAGCGGGATGGGAGCAGAGGTGAAAGTGAGGATATGCGCAAGAGCGTTAAAAGTGGAAAGCCGAACCATCGACCCGAGTCTATCTCGTTGCGGCTGCTTCCTTCCGGACCTGACCGGGTTGGCGAGGAACCCGCCCGATGGCCGACCTTCCGAGGCTCTATATCGGGTATTGGCCCGTTCTACACAAGTGAAAATCACGGATTTTTCAAGATTCTGCTTCTGACAGACCGTTGCACCGCCCGGTGCGGCATGCCATTTTCCGCAACCCTCAATCACATAAGAGCTTTGCAATGGCCTATGAACCCCATCACCCGCCGCATCTGAGTCGCCGCGCAAATTATTATGAAAGCGGGCCGCTGGACCGTCAGGCCGAATTGCGCGCGGATACTGAGACCCTGTTGGCCGGTCTGACAGGGCAGGCGGCGCGTATTGTACCGGTATGGCGGGCGATGAACCTGGTTTATGGCAGGGTTGCGGAGACGGAGATCCCCAGGCCAGTCTGGCTCACCGGTGACCATCCAATCCTGACGGAGGTCACTGTCATCGTGTTTTTGGGAACCCATGATGGTGTTCCCCATTTCGCCGTGGATTTATCTCATATCGAAGAACCCCCTCTGGAAGAGATGGGTGATTTTATGGATCTGCGGGCCTTCGGGCAGCTGATTCCCCATGATCAGGGCGCGATTCTGGCCTATGCGCGGGGATTGGTTCACTGGCATCAGCGTCACGGATTTTGTGGGGTTTGTGGTTCACCGACCCAGTCGGCTCAAACCGGTCATGTCCGGCGATGTACCAATCCCGATTGCGGGGCGCAGCATTTTCCCCGCACGGATTCCGCAGTGATCATGCTGGTCCATGACGAAAACGACCGCATTATTCTGGGTCGTCAGCCGGTCTGGCCACCGGGCATGCATTCGGTTCTGGCCGGGTTCCTGGAGCCGGGGGAGAGTATGGAAGACGCGGTTGCGCGCGAGGTGTTTGAAGAGGTTGGCGTCCGCGTCAGTGACGTTGCCTATCATTCTTCCCAGCCCTGGCCATTTCCCGCCTCAATCATGCTGGGCTTCACGGCACGGGCGGCCACACTCGATATCAAGGTAGACGAGGTGGAGATCGAGAGTGCGCGCTGGTTTACGAGGGAAGAATTGATCGCCTCCCCCGAGGATCAGACATTCCGCCTGCCGAGACGGGACTCAATCGCCCGGCGCCTGGTCGATGACTGGCTGGGGGAGGAGGATGCCGCCCGTGTCCGACGTCAAAGCCCCAATCTGCCCTTTCCGAAGGTCAAGGTAACCTGATTATCGCCTGGCGTTTTAAGGGAAGATCTCAATCTTGAAAACGGAAGGGATTCTGGGGGTATGTCCCCAACATCTTAACCCTTGTTGTGAAGTATTGAAGCTCTTCCAGAGCGCGGTCCACATGCTTTTCGGATGGATGACCCTCAATCTCTGCATAGAAGCGGGCCACTGAATAATCCGCGACGGAGATATAGCTTTCCAGCTTGATCATGTTCACACCGTTGGTGGCGAACCCACCCAGTGACTTGTAAAGCGAGGCTGGAACGGAGCGCACGGTGAAAACAAAGCTGGACATTGACGGGCCTTCCAGCGGGTCTGGTTCAATACGGGTGCGGGACATGATCACAAACCGTGTGACGTTACCGATCTTGTCTTCTACCCGGCTGCGAAGTACTTCGAGGTCATAGGTTTCGGCGGCCAGGCTGGACGCAATCGCCGCGACCGATGGATCGTTGAGCTCTGCAATTTCCCGCGCTGATCCAGCCGTATCCGCCGCATGAACGGCTTTGATGCGCAATTCGCGCAATGTGTCTCGGCATTGGGCAAGCGCCTGGGTGTGGCTGCGGGCCTCCCGGACAGTTTCCAGTGTCGCGCCTTTCGGGGCGAGGAGGTTGTGATGAACCGGCTGGAAATGTTCGCCCACGATATAGAGATTGGATTCCGGCAACAGGTGATGGATGTCAGCGACCCGGCCACCCAGCGAGTTTTCAATCGGGATCATGGCAAATCCGGCCCGCCCGGATTCTACCGCGTGAAACGCGTCTTCGAATGTGGGGCAGGAAAGTGGGGTCAGGTCCGGGAAGACCTCAATCGAGGCCAGGTGGGAATAGGCGCCGGGCACGCCCTGATAGGCAATAACGGGGTTGTCGACATAACGGAGGAGATGGGCGAGCTGTTCTTGCGATCCGGACGTCTTGCGACCGTCGGCGGATGGACCCTCTGATCCTGGATCGGCATCTGAGCCAACTTCGAGCCAGGAAGTTGAAATACCGACAGCTTCTGCAATGCGGACAACCATGTCGCGGGATGGATCATGACGCCCGCTTTCCCAGCGATTGACGGTCGATTGCGTAACGCCCAGACGTTGAGCCAGCTCGGTTTGGGTGAACCCCGCATCGATCCGTGCTTTTCGAACCCGTTCACTCATCAATTCTTGTGCCATATCACTGTATCCCTCAAATGCGAGGGTGTGATATACGGCGCATAATGCGCGTAATCAAGAAAAATATCCGTTATGCATCAATAAAATTCATAACACGCATTATTTAGCGGGTATGATCTCTTAAAACCGCAACGGCTTCGTTGATTTGGGACATTCTCGCATGGTCGCCAAACTCACTGTCCGGATGGAAAACGGCGGCAAGCATGCGATATTTCGCCCGGATCAGGGATTTGTCCGGCTGACTTCGCGGTGCAAACCCCAGAATATGCAAGGCATCCGCGCGGGTTTTGACCCCGTCTGGCAGGGGGTCGAAAGACACTGTGGCCAATGTGACCTGCAGCCTCGAGATCTTTTCGCGATCCTGTTGGGCCAGTTCCTTCCAGCTTGGAGATGCGCTGGATTCAAGCGTTATGCGACATTCCCCGGCATCAAGATCCAGCGCAATGCCAAGCGCTTTGCGGATATCGACCGCATCATGTCCGGCTGGTAACCGTACCTGCAGGCGCGGTTTGCGACGCCAGGGTTTTCCGGCACTGGGACCGGATTTCAGAATAATTGTCTCGCGGTCGTGTTCTTCCGGCTCGCCGGGATCTGGCGCCGTCCGCACAACTGACGTTGGCAGGGCGAGAAGAATGGACCGGGCGAGATCACCCGGATTCACGCTGCGTTCTTCTGCCAGTGTCAGAACTGCGTCGCGAAAATGCGTGGCGCAGGGAATAGCGTAGGAGATTTTGCGAACGGGACTTGGACCCGTGTCACTATTCGTATTTGGTGAAGTATAGGCAAGTGAATCCCGCTGGGATTGGGACGAAAAGCCATCCATCGACCGGTTTTCCTCTTCGTTCTCTTCTATTTTTCAATCTCTCTCTTTTGTCTTTATTTTGATTTGCTTGTTTTGGCCAGTTTTATTTTATTTCTCTTCAGTTTTACCTCAAAATACTTTGGCTTTGTTTGTGTGAGTCAATTCTTGGCTTCCTTGCTCTCACAAACGTAACCAAGTCAATCTAACTTCATATGAAGTTGACTGAAAAGAGGGTTTTTATAAGATTACATTCCTATTTGGCGAAAAATTTACCCAAAAGTTAGAAATTCCATTTACAATTCAATGCACGCTTTAGTAATTTGAGCGCCTTGATGCCTGTTTTACGATATTTAACGCTTTGTAATATTTGTAGTGGATTAGTGATGGATGACTTTGAACGCCGTATCGGACATCTGATACGAACCGCCCGCATCTCAAAAGGTATGAACCAGTCTGAACTTGCCCGCATGTTGGGGTTGAGCTTTCAGCAACTGCAAAAATACGAAGTGGGTCGAAACCGCATCACCTGTGGACGGTTATGGCGGATCAGCCAGGCTCTCGGCGTTCCGGTATCGTATTTTTTCGAAGATCTGGCGGCGGATCAGGAGGGGCACGACACGCTATCTGCTCTTGAAGAAACACCGCCCCCCAAAAAAGTGGTTAACCTTGCACGGAAACTCTGGGAAATCGAAGATCCACGAATCCGGCGCCAGATGATCATGCTCATCGAAGCGCTGCACGAGAACCCGGTAAGCACCGAGGAAAAAACAGAAATCGACCTGCTGGGGCCGGGTGTGGCCCAAGCTTCATCCTGAAGCGAAAAATCTGATTTATCGAGGGCTAGCGAAGCGCCCCACCGGTCTGTTTGGCGACATTCGCAATAATGGTGGCGCCAATCGCGTCGATTTCCTCGTCCGTCAGTGTTTTCTCGGCTGGCTGGATTGTTACGGCAATGGCGACCGACTTTTTGCCGTCCAGTTCCGCCCCTCGATAGACATCAAAAATCTGCGCGGCCTTCACCATCTTTTTGTCCGCGGAAACAACGGCCTTTACCAATTGGTCGGCGGCCACACCCTCATCCACAACGAAGGCAAAGTCACGGTTGAGCGGTAACAGAGAAGCAGTTTTCAGCAGTGGACGTGCCTTGCCACCCGCCTTTGCCCCACCCTTCACCCGGGGGACCGGAACATTTTCTACAAAAATTTCGAACACGGCGGCGCGTGACTTCAGGCCCAGCTCCTTGCCGATTCCCGGATGCAGCTCCCCAAAAGCGGCGAGAACATTGGGACCGAGGCGCAATTGGCCGGAACGTCCTGGATGGTACCAGGCCGGCGCGTCGTCTGAGGTCTGCAGATTGGCAACCGGTGCACCGCAGGCTTCCAGAACGGCAAGTGCGTCGGCCTTGGCGTCAAACGCGTCAACGGCGCGCGGTTTTTCATCCCAGTGCCGGGTGCCCGTCGAACCACTGCGAATTCCGGCGGCCACGGTATCCTGTCCTTTGTCCGTAGAGTTGCGGAACACAGGACCAACCTCGAAAAGGGCCAGATCAGGCATCCCGCGATCCGCGTTCCTGACCGCTGCCTGTACCAGATTGGGCAGGATTGACGGACGCATCACATCCAGCTCTGAGCTGATCGGGTTGGCCAGCGTCATTTCGGCCCGGTCGAATTGATCGGGTTTGGCAAATTTCTGCGCCAGGTCACCAGCCATGAAGGACCATGTGACCGCCTCCAGCATGCCGCGTTGGGCCAGGATCTTCTTGGCATAGGCGACCCGTCGCTGCTCCAGCGAAATCGCGGCTGGCGGCAGGGGCGTCGCCGGGGTCAACGGCACGGCTGGAACCCGGTCGAAACCATGAATGCGCAGGACCTCTTCGATCAGGCAGAACTCTGTCTCCACATCCCGGCGCCAGGTCGGGACCTGTGCGGCAATCGTGTCGCCATTAACGCTGGTCTTGAAACCAAGGCTTTGCAGAATGGCGTCTGCCTCTTCGACCGGAACATCAATGCCGCTATGCCGTTTCAGGCGGGGCATGCGCAGGTCGACCTGTCGGTCCCATCCGGGAACCTCACCGGCGGCGGTCTTTGTGCTGACCTCGCCGCCACAAAGCTCAATGATCAGCCGTGCGCCAACATCAACACCCCAATCGGCGGAATGGGGGTCAACACCACGCTCGAACCGATATCGCGCGTCGGAATTCACGCCCAGCTTTCGGCCCGTCTCGGCGACTTTGATCGGATTGAAGAGGGCCGCTTCCAGGAAGACGGATGTTGTCTCTTCGGTACAGCCGGACAGTTCGCCCCCCATGATGCCGCCCAGCGACTCGGGGCCGTTGTTATCGGCGATTACAACCATGTCGGTGTCCAGCGAGTAGTCCTTGCCATCCAGGGCCAAAAGGCTTTCGCCCTCTCTGGCATAGCGCATGGTCGGGTTGCCCTTGACCTTGTCCGCGTCAAAGACGTGAAGCGGGCGACCCAGGTCATAGGTGACATAGTTTGTGATATCGACGAGTGCCGAAATCGGGCGCAGGCCGATTGCTTTCAGACGGGTCTGCATCCATTCGGGGCTGGGACCGTTCTTCACATTGCGGAAATGGCGACCAGCGGTGTAGGGTACATCGATGCCGATATCCGGTTCGATCTTCCAGACCATGGGCGGCTCATAGCTGCCTTCCGGGGTGGAGAGGTCAGGTGATTTCAGCGTGCCAAGACCGGCCGCTGCCAAATCACGGGCGATGCCGTAGATGCCGAGACAATCCGCCCGGTTTGGCGTGATACCGATCTCGATGACCGGGTCATTCAGGCCGCGATATTCGGCAAATGCCGTGCCAACAGGGGCGTCATCGGGAAGATCAATGATCCCGTCATGTTCGTCGCTGAGTCCGAGCTCTCGCTCTGAGCAAAGCATGCCGTTTGAGGACTCGCCCCGGATTTCGCCGGCTTTCAACAGAAGGTCGGTGCCGGGGACATAAGACCCCGCCGGCGCAAAAACACCTTTCATGCCTTTGCGCGCATTTGGTGCACCACAGATGACTTGTGTCACAGATGTTCCGTCATTCACCATACAAACACGCAGGCGGTCTGCATTCGGGTGCTGCCAGGCGTCGTCAACATGTGCGACGATAAACGGTTTCAGCGCAGCGGCCGGGTCTTCCACCCCTTCGACTTCAAGGCCGATTGACGTTAGTTTTTCGGCAATCTCGTCCAGACTAGCATCGGTTTCGAGATGATCCTTTAACCAGGAAAGGGTGAATTTCATGACTTTGCCTGCAACAGTTCTTCAGTTAAGAGAGCGTGATTAAAGATGAATGCGGGCTTATAGCCTTGGCGGGCTTTATGAACAAGGAAGGAAAGGGGTTTTGATGTCTGGGCAGGATCCGGAAATGGCCAAAAAATTTACGGCACCAACAGGGGCGGATGTCGGGACATTACCTGTCGCGCAGGTTTTTGCCATGCCGGGCGAAGAATTTATGAGGGGGATGCTGGCCGGCGATTATCCTCTGCCGCCAATTGCAGAGGCCCTGCGCATGCGATTGGTCGAGGCCGAGAACGGCCGCATAACCTTCGCCTCGGCGCCGGACGGTACGCTTTTGAACCCGATTGGCAGTGTGCATGGGGGGTATGCCATGGCCATGCTGGATTCATCCATGGGATGCGCTGTTCATTCGACCCTTGAAAAGGGAGAGGCCTATACCACGGTTGAAGCCAAGGTGAACATTGTCCGGCCCATCATGCCGGAAATGGGTGTGGTCCGGGCAATAGGAACGGTCATACACAGGGGCCGTTCGATTGCCACTGCCGAAGGCAAACTGTTCGGACCGACCGGAAAATTACTGGCCCATGGGACGACGACCTGCTCGATTATGCTGGCCCCGATCGGATAAGGCGCCCTCTCATTCCTTGGACAGGTCGAGGACGATCTTCCCGATGTATTTTTTGTCCAGGAATGATTTTTGGGCGTCAACCAAACCGGATAACGGCCAGGTTTCCGCAATCATCGGGTTGATTTCGCTTGCATCCGCATAGCTGATGACGTCTTTCAAGATGTTCTCTGGCTGGTATGTCGATCCAAAAAGGGAGAGATCGCGCAGGTACAATGTGCGGACATCCAGTTCAACAATCGGTCCGCCAATGGCACCAGCTGTCACATAGCGTCCACCCTGCTTCAGCGCATCGAGCAGGCTCGGCCAGCGCGGGCCCGCGACCAGATCCACAACGGCATCATAGGTGTTTGCCGGCAGAGCATCATCCCGGCCGATGGTGTGATCGGCCCCCAGTTCGCGCAGCGCTTCTGCCTTGTCCGGTGATGCACTGGCCGTCACCTCCGCACCGCGTCGCTCGAGCAGTTGAACCGCTGCCGACCCAACCCCGCCAGAGGCACCCGTTACCAGGGCATGCTGGCCCGGCTGCAGGGCAATGCCAGCCCGCTGCAACATCCCTTCCGCGGTGCCATAGGCGCAGGGAAGGGCCGCCATTGAAACGTCACTCATCGTGCCGGAAACCGTCAGCGCCTCCGTATCAAAGGCAATTGCATATTCGCAAAAACCGCCGTCGCATTCCGAGCCATAGGTCCAGCTCGCAAAGCCAGCCTCTGCGGGGGCAAAGCGATCTCTCTGCAACGCACGGACGAGCACGCGTTCGCCAATGCGCGTTTCTGAAATACCCTCGCCGACTGCAACGATATGACCGCAGCAATCAGCCCCTTGAATTCGAGGGAAGACGAGGGGCTGGCCGGTCCAGCTACCGTCGTCGCGGCCCTCCTCTGTCTCATCCTCGCCATCTGTCGCGCCGCGCACAGATTTCGAATACCAGCCGGTTCTTGTGTTGACATCGGTGTTGTTCAGGGCGGCGGCGGCAACCCGGATGAGGACTTCACCAGCGGCGGGGGTTGGTACGGGTATTTCGACGAACTGAAGCTTGTCGAAACCGCCATGGCCGGTCAGGTGCCAAGCGTTCATTGATTGCGGGATCTGTGGCATGGTTCTGCCTTCTCGTTCGGGTTTGGGTCAGTGCCCATGAGAGGACTATTATTTACCGCAGGTTTGTACGCTATGGTCGACTAGAATTAGCTCATTCACGGCAAACCCTTCTGCCGCGGCCTGTGCCACCAGTCTTTCCCTGACTTCGGGGGCGAGATCAGGGACCCGTGCCAGGATCCAGAGATAGTCGCGGGTCGGTCCAGCGACCATGGCATAACTGTAATTTTCCTCATCCAGTGCAAAGACGTGATAGCCACCGGCAAACGGCCAGAAAAACGTGACCGACAGGCTGGCGACATCTGTTGCCCCCTGAAACTCTGCCGTGCCATCGACAGATTGCAGGGCGCATTCCGCTGGATCAAAGCCGCTGTTTACGACCCGGACCGTGCCGTCGGGGCGCAGAGTATATTCCGCTGTGACATTGGTCAGGCCGCGTTCAAAGGAATGGTCAAGGCGCATGATCTCAAACCATTTGCCCTCATAGCGCGCGGGGTCGAACCCGGTAACGACCTGGACACCATTCGGTTTTCCCGTGCAGCCGATCAACAGGATCAAAGGCAGGATCAGCAGGGTGGTGAGTGGATGTCTCATTTGATCGGATAGAGGTGCCAGACCTGGCCGTCCGACAGGATGGCCTTGTCCGCTTCCCGCAGCTTGTTGACCCGCATGATGGCATGCAGGGATTTCACATACTCGGCCCCGCGTTCCGAATATCCGGTGAGCGTCTTGGCAAGTTCCCAGCCGCTCAACGCTTCGCCATTTGCCCTCTGCGCCGCCCGCCTGACCCGAAGTTCTTCATAGGCCGGGTGCGTGTTCATGTTCCGCATATAGGCCTGAACCGATTGCAAAGGCGTGTCGAAAGCGGCGATGCGATAATCACCCATCCCCTCGCGCTGGCCTTTTGGCGTGATGCCTTCTCCGCCCCAGGTCCATTGCCCGAACAAGGCATTCCCCTCTGCCGCAAAGCGCGACGTGCCCCAGCCACTTTCCTCCGCTCCTTGCGATAGGACGAGGGACAGCGGCACAGCATCAACACGGTGTTTCAGTTCTGCGACCATATCCTCCGTAACGGGGGTATCCGCGTCCTCAATCACCTTGTATTCCAGCGCCAGTTCCGTCAGCCAGGCTGTGTCCTCGTCGGATCGCGGGGCGTCTGGCAGGTTCAACAAGCGTTCCCGCTGCCACAGGATCAACTCACTTGCGTGCAGGGCGACCGGTGCGAGAGATCGAAAGAAGATCCGCTTCTTTTCGAGAACCGGGATAGACTGGCTGCTGATCCGCCAGCCTTTGCCAATTTCCATAATATAGGCGCGGGGTAAGGCCCGAATTCCGGCCTGCCAGGCCGCAGGCGTGTAGTCGATCGCCTCAAAGAAACCCAGAAGCGCTTCCGGACTCTCAATCTCGACCCGTGTTTGCGCTTTTGTGGGGCCGAAACACAGCATCAAGACCACAGACGAGAATGCGATCAGGTTAAACAATCCATGCTTTATTCTGCCCAGCCTGAAGTTGTGCACCCACATTACTACACCCGTCCAAAACCTTTGATTTACCCGAATAGTTTAGAGGGCCCAGTCTCAATGGATCAATGCTTTCGATGGGTCATAGCTGGTGATCTTCCACCGTGATCAGAGTGATCAGTTCCCCGGAATTCAGGGTGAGTGCCATGGCCGTTGTAACATCCGGCAGCACAGCGACGTCATACAGTTCTGCAACCGTCCCATCCAAGCGGATCCATTCAACGACCTTTCCATTGCGGATATCGATCACCTGCACGCCGCACCAGGGGTCTGTATCCTTCTCCGCCAGTCGATTGTCCAGCGCCAGGCCTTCAAAGCGTTTGTAGCGCGGCTTGCTTAACCCGACAAAGGCGTAATCCCCATGAAAGGACAGGCCGCGCGCAAAACCAGGGCAAAAGGTCACCGGCTCAAATTTTGGTTTCTTTGATGCCGGGTCGACAAATCCCAAATCGCCGGTCCCTGAATTCAGCAACCAGACTTTATCCTGGTGCAGGCGGGGCGAATGGGGCATTGACAGGTTTGAGAGCAGCACCTTGTCCGCCTTCACATCAATCAAAACGCCGCCTTTGTCGCGTCGGTCGCGCCAACCGTCAATTGTGTCCGAACGGCTGACCGCCGTGACATATCCGGCCTCACCCCCTTCAGCCATCGCCAACCCGTTCAGATGGCAGCGATCCTCATCAATCAGGGTGCTGATAAAGGGTGGCTTCCATAGCGGTTTAAAGGAATGGGTTTCCGATGGCGCGGCCAGACAGTTCCACCGTGTATTGACAAATATGGGCCGCCCCTTGACGTCCAGCCCGATATCATGGCCGTCCAGCGCCCCGGTTACCAGAACCTCGCGCGGGGTATAGATTGTGTCATAGGTGCCATTGCCGATCTCGCCCGGGCGCAGGGGATTGGCGAAACGATAAATTTGGTGCTGCGTGACCAGCCACAGGCTGTCCCGATCCCCGGTCAGGCCCATCGCATGCGGAAATTGCCGCTCATTGATATGGATGCCGCCCTTGGGGTCGCGTCCAACCAGATAGAGCCGTCCCGATTGGTAGGATGTAAAGCCAAAGGAAATGCTGTTTTGAGCCAGGAACCCTGTTAGGCCGGCGGAAACTGACCATTCCACCTGATTGCCCGCCTTCTCCTCTTTTTCAGCCCTCTCAGCCAGGTCGGCTCGCGCATCCTGCGTGTCTGAAGCCCCAGCCGTTTCGATGTCTGACTGCCCCAATCCATCCAATATATCCGGACCTTTCGCGTCCATATCTTTAGTCCTTTATAACTAATTAAGGGGATTGGCACTTGTTGCAGTCGGACAACAGAATAACGTTTCACCTTAAATAACTATTAAAATTAGTCTTATAGTGCATTAATTCTTTGATTTGTTTTGATCTTGAGCGTAAGAAATCAGACATGATGCGTAATTAGAACCAATAAAATAAACTTAAATAATTATTATTGAACGCTGAAGATTTTGGCAAGTCAGTCGGGTCGGCGCGAAATTAGTTCCGGGGTTTTTTGAAGGGTTTTAATGCGATGATAATAAATACAGATCTTGCAAATGCAGAAACTGGAACGGCGGACCAGACGGGCAGAGCGGCCCGTTCAAAGCGAGTAAAACGGACCTGCGCGCCGCTGCGCCGGGCTTTGCTGGGCGGGATTTCGGCCTCCGCCTTTGCCCTTGCCCTCACCCTTACCCCGGCGGGACAAGCCAATGCCGACGAGGTGCTCAGTGGCTCACCTCCGACACAGACCCTGACAATTACCGGTGATCCTGATGGCCCGCTGGTGTTCAGTCCGGGCGGTGGCACAAACAGGGATTCCAATGTGATCACCGTTCTGGATTTGTCGGGTGCCAGCGACATAACGGTGCAGGATGCCAGCGGTATTTCCATTGACTCCAATCAAGCGATCACGGTCACATCCGGTGCGAATGGACCCGATATAACCGCAACTGGCATGAACACCGATGGCATATTTGCCATGATTGGCGATTCGAACTCGATCGGAGATATTGTTATTGAAACATCTGGTGATGTTTCAGGTGGGGACGAAGGTATTTACGCCAGAAATTTTGGTGAGGGAGCAATTAGTATCACCAGCCAGGGGGTCAAGGGCGCAGCCGATGACGGTATAGACGCAGCCATAAGCAGCACTACTTCGGCGGTTAAGACAACTTCGGCAAACATCACCGTTAATGCACAGGGGGATGTGTCCGGTGAGACTCGTGGAATCCGCGCCCTGAATGGGAGTAGGGGATCAATTTCGATCAGCAGTCAGGGTGTTACTGGTGCATCCGGATATGGTGTCGTTGCGTTGATTGATAACGATACTGCAGTTGGCAACATCTCTATTGATGCAAAGGGTGATGTCTCAGGCGGGGATATCGGTATTCGCGCCCGGAATGAAGGTACCGGATCGATTTTGATTACCAGCCAGGGGGTGACCGGCGGCGACCAGAATTTCAACTTCGGTATCGAGGCGGACCTTGATAACAATTCCTCCGTCGGCAACATCGCAATTAAGGCATACGGCGATGTTTCGAGTGGGGGTACCGGCATATTTGCCAATCACAACGGAACCGGCACCGTGGATATCACTGTTTCAGGCCATGTTTCAGGGGGCGTTTACGGGATTTTCGTCGACAATGCAGATACTTCTACTGTCACCCTGAATGCAGGGTCCCGTGTTTGGACCAACGGTACGGATCCGAGCGACAATGCCATCGAATTTAGCGGCGGTGACGATGTTCTGATGATCACCACTTCCTCCCAGATTGGAAGGGACACGGCCGCCGGTGCGGTCAGCACCACCGGCCTTGTTGATTTCGATTGGGGCATTGACATATTGCGGCTGAACTCGACCCAGACGGCGGTGCAAAGTGAGAATTTTGGGAATTTTCGAAACGTTGAAAGGGTTGAGGTTGTCGGGGGACAATGGGATCTGTTTGGCGATCTCAGCACAGCTGGCGTATCACATGAATCGGTTGAAGGGGGCAGCACGGCCACTTTCAGGGACAAGGTAACCAATAAACCTTTCGTCGATGTCCATCAGAACGCCATCGTGCAGTTTGACCAAGCCGGAAATGATCTGGATACGATCAGACTGGAGGAAGGATCGAACATCATCCTGGGGGCACCGGCCATTGCGGATGCAACCGCGCCGGTGCCCACGGCAATACTGACGACGGACTACACGCTCGTAACAGTGAAGGCGGGCAGTAACACAGCTGCAGACCCAGAAACGATCACTGTGTTTGTGCCTAGTTCTTTTACCGAAGGTACGGCCCTTGTTGTCGGTAACAGTCCACCCATCACCAATGGTCAGTTTGCTGCGCTAACAGTGAATGAGACCGCACTCGTCTCGTTTGAATTCGCCCTGGAAAATGGCGGCAGTGACCTCACCCTCACCGCGTCCCGGAAATCGGCGGGGGAGGCGGCGGCGGAACTCGGCGTTGACCTTGATACTGCCCAGGCGCTTCAACGGGTGCAGGACGCAATGACGCCGGGTGGTGAACTGGATGTTGCGTTAAGCACGATTTTGAACATCGGCACCCCCACTGAACAACGGAACGCCGCCGAACAGCTGGGTGTTCAGAAGGATGCATTATCGGCCAGTTCCGATGTTGTGGTACAGGCGGGTGAACAGATCCGTTCCACAATTTCGGACCGGCTGACCGCGATGCGTGGGGGTGACGGTTTTACCACTGTTGCCGAAAATGCGGCCAGTGGTTTTGCGACCGGGGATGGGGCGCTTTCCTCCGCCGTCTGGTTGCGACCCTTCTTTAACCTCGCCGATCAGGATGATCGTGACGGTGTTGCGGGGTATGAAGCTGATACCTATGGCTTTGCCTTTGGCGTTGATACCGCCGCGACGGATGAGGCGCGGGTCGGTATTGCCGGTGCCTGGGCAACATCGGATGTTGAAGGGGACGGGGCCGGACAATCTGAACTGGATATCGACTCCTACCAGATCACCCTATATGGAGATTATGACTTTAGTGGGTTCTATGCCGAAGGGTTTGTCGGTTATGCGACGAACAGCAATGAGAGCAGCCGGGTGATCAATTTCGGCGGTCTTGACCGTACGGCAACAGCAGATTTTGACAGCGATCAGGTGTTTGCAGCTGCCTATGCTGGCACATCCCTTAACCTTGGTGATGGCCTCTATCTGGGGCCGGAAGTGGGGTTAAGCTGGACATCCGTCTCAACCGATTCCTACACCGAGACTGGTGCTGGCGGGGTCAGCCAGGTTGTCGATCCGGATGATATTGACATTGTCGTCGCGTCTCTTCGCGGGACCTTGTTGAAGGAGATTGAACAGAATGGCGGCCGCTTGATCCCGGAGGTCAGTCTTGGTGTCGGTTATGACCTGGTGGGTGACAGTGCCAATGCCACGGCCCGTTTCACCGGGGGCGGTGCCGCCTTCAATGTGGACGGGGTCGATCCGGTACGGTTCAGTCTGGATGGCGGGGTCGGCCTGACTTGGGATACCGATACATGGTCAATCGGTGCCAATTACGATGCCGAGATCAAGAGCGATTACCTCTCTCATTCCGGCAAGGTGGAAGGGAAGCTGCGCTTTTAACAGACAACGTCACACGGTTCCGACCGAAAAAGGGCCTCTACAGTGAGGCCCTTCTTCATTTCAATGAGGTTGATCAGGGGGTGAGGCCGCGGGTGAGGGTGGCGACCTCCAGCGGGGCGAAGCCATAATGGTTCAGCCAACGGGCATCGGCCTCATAGAAGGTGCGCAGATCGGGAATGCCGTATTTCAGCATGGCAATCCGCTCAATCCCCATGCCGAAGGCGAAACCCTGATATTCCTCCGGGTCGATCCCGCAATGGCGCAGCACATTGGGATGCACCATGCCGGATCCCAGGATCTCCAGCCAGTCATCGCCTTCACCGATTTTCAGCTCGCCCCCTTTGCGGGAGCAGCCGATATCGACCTCAGCGCTGGGTTCCGTGAAGGGGAAATAGCTGGGCCGGAAGCGCAGGGGCACATTGTCGACCTCAAAATAGGCGGACAGGAATTCCTGCAGGCATCCCTTGAGATGACCGAAAGTGATGTCGCGATCAATCACCAGCCCTTCGACCTGATGGAACATCGGCGTATGGGTCGCGTCATAGTCAGAGCGATAGGTGCGGCCCGGCGCGATGATGCGGATGGGCGGCTTTTCGGTCTGCATGGTGCGAACCTGAACCGGCGATGTATGGGTGCGCAGCACCTTCTCGAAATCCGGCTCGCCGTTTTCATCCTGCAGATAGAAGGTATCCATCATCTGGCGGGCTGGATGTTCAGCTGGAATATTAAGTGCCGTGAAGTTGTGGAAATCATCTTCGATGTTCGGCCCTTCGCGCACCGACAGACCCATGGAGCCGAAGATGGCGATCACCTCATCCATGGTCTGGCTGATCGGGTGCAGCTTGCCGTTCAGCTCTGGCCGGATCGGCAGGGTCATGTCCAGCTTTTCATCGGCCAGGCGGGCATCCAGTTCGGCTGCTTCAAGGGCGCTCTTGCGGGCCTCAATGGCGTCCGCAACAACATCCTTCAACGCATTGAGGGCCTGACCAGCTTCTTTCCGGGCGTCCGGGTCAAGTTTTCCCAGCCCTTTCATCGCGGCTGTGATCGCCCCTTTCTTGCCCAGTGCTGCAACCCGCGACGCGTCCAGATCCGCCAAATTGCCCGCGGCCTCAACCTGCGCCAGAAGGTCTGATTTCAACTGATCAATGTCACCCGACATCTCTACACCCCTAATACTCTATCACTGCAAAAACAAGTGAGCCCGCCGAGAGAAACGCTCTCAGGCGGGCTGACCGATTAGTGTTTTGTCGGAAAACCCGACAAATAAACTTACTTCGCGACGGCGGCCTGTGCCTGAGACACGATGGCCTTAAAGGCTTCCGGCTCATGCACGGCGAGATCTGCCAGAACCTTGCGGTCCAGTTCGATCCCGGCCTTGTTTACACCATCCATGAAACGGGCATAGGTCATTTCATTGTCGGTCACGTCCCGGACAGCGGCGTTGATGCGCTGAATCCAGAGACCGCGGAAATCGCGCTTCTTCGTGCGACGGTCGCGGTATGCGTATTGACCGGCCTTCTCGACCGCCTGCATGGCGACACGGATGGTGTTTTTGCGGCGGCCGTAATAGCCTTTCGCCTGCTTGAGAATTTTCTTGTGACGGGCTTGGCGCGTCTTGCCGTTTGTTACGCGTGCCATAATGCGTGCTCCTGATGCTTTAAGCTGTGTTCAAAATTCTGAGTGCGAAGGCGGTTAGCCGCGCAGCCAGTTTTCCTTGACGATCCGTGCATCTGCTGCACAGAGAATCTGGCTGCCCCGGTTCTGGCGTTTCATTTTCTGCGGGCGCTTGGACGTGCCATGGCGCAGATAGGCAGAGTAAAAACGCACCTTGCCGGTTCCGGTTACTTTGAACCGCTTTTTGGCGGAGCTCTTGGTCTTCAATTTGGGCATTTTCATCTCCTTCAAGAAGGTTGGTGGGCCGGTTTTTCAATCGGCCAGCAAGAGAGAGAACCCATCTCCTGCCTTTCGTGGTTTTTGAATGAATGGGCATACCCAATTGGCCCGATCCATCCTGCTCTTCATCCGCCGATCATTGGTGCGAACAGATGAGCGCGGGTTATACGAGACAGAAGACCACGTTGCAAGCCCTGACGGCCTGTTTTGTCTTGTGAGATCAATAATAAAGCGTTTTCAGCGTCGGGGTGGTGTTGTACATCCGCACGGGGGTGACGCGCGGGCCGATCTGACACATGTCCGCTGCCCCAGACACGGGGATTTCAATGCAGCGGTCGGGCAGTTCAATCACGATGGTTCTAGGCGGTGCACTGGTCATGGCGGCCGGGATGGGCATTGGCCGGTTCCTCTATACCCCGATCCTGCCCTATATGGTGTCTTACGAGGTGTTGACCCCGGTCTCGGCGGGCAATGTCGCCTCTGCCAATTTCATCGGTTATCTGATCGGGGCGCTGGCCGCTGCCCTCTTTGCCCTGCCGGGATCGCGGCGGCGCTGGTTGCTGCTGGCCCTGATGCTGAGCGTCGTGACAACGGCGGCGATGGGGCTTGGGGGTGATGTCTGGTTTTATGCGACGGCCCGGTTTCTGGGGGGCGTCGCAAGTGCCTTTGTTCTGGTCTATGTCTCAACCCTGATCCTGGAGCGCTTGATCGCAGCCGGTGATATGCATCTGTCCGGTGTTCATTTCGCCGGTGTCGGGGCGGGTATCGCCCTATCCGCCGTGATGGTTTTTGCGATTGAGGCCATGGGTGGTGGCTGGCGCGAGATGTGGCTGATCGGTGGCCTGTTCTCCCTTCTCGCGTTTCTGGTAGCGCTTTGGGCGATCCCGCGGGGCACAGGGGTTAGGCCGGATGACGATGCGGTGACGGGATCAGCCCTGAACCGGAACATCGTGACCCTGGTTACGGCCTATACCTTATTCGGGTTCGGTTATGTCATTACCGCGACGTTCCTCTCTGCCATGGCGCGGGAAAGTGATGTCTTGCGCCCCTATGAGGCATGGTTCTGGCTGGCGGTCGGCTTGGCGGGCATCCCGTCGATTGCGTTCTGGACCTGGGTTTCTAACCGGTCTTCGTTGCGCACCGCCTATGTTCTGGCCTGTTTGACGCTGGCCATGGGGGTCGCGCTGAGTGTTTTGGGCGAAGGGCCGGTGCCTGTCCTTATCGCGTCTGTCCTGCTCGGCGGCACTTTCATGGGGATCACAGCCCTGGGGTTGGTCTATGCCAGGGAGCTGGCGCGTGGGGATGCACGGGCGGCGCTGGCCTGGATGACAGCCGGGTTCGGCTTGGGGCAAATGATCGGGCCCAGTTTTGCCGGTCTGATCCACGCCAGGACACAATCCTTCACAGAACCCAGTCTGGTAGCTGTGGGGGCCATGCTGCTGGCGGCCGTCCTCACCCTGACGATCCGGCAACGGGCTTCCTAAATCATAAACGGAGAAGGGCCCGGAGATTTCTCCCCGGTCCCTTCAATGCATTTTCTTGATGTTTGGCGATTACTCGCTGCGCATCATGCCCAGCAGGTTCAGGATGTGGATGAACATCACAACGAAGCTGCCATAAAGCTGCAGGGCGCCGAAGATGGCCATGCGTGAGATCACGTCCTGACCATAATGCTCTGCATACATGTTTTTGATCTGCTGGGTTTCCCAGGCGGTGATGCCGGCGAACAGCAGAACAACCACAGCCGAGATGCCGAAGCTGAAGGCCGAGCTCTGGATGAAGAAAACGTTGACCAGCATGGCAACGAAGATGCCGATAACCGCCATCAGGGCAAAGCGACCGAAACCGCTGAGATCTTTCTTGGTGGTGTAACCAAACAGGCTCATCCCCGCGAACATTGCAGAGGTGATGAAGAAGGCGCGAGCCACATCCATCGTTCCAGCTGTCGATTGCAGGAAGAAGGCAACCATTGGCGAAATCATGGCACCCCAGAGTGCGCAATAGGTCCAGTAGAAGGCCTGTGCCGCGACACCTGATTTCATGGTGATGATTTTGCCGGAGAAGAAGCCCATACCGATCAGGGCGGCAAACAGCACCCATTTCATCGGACCAACAGCAATTGTTGCCATCAGGTTTGGCATATTTGCCATCGCAAGGACGATAACACCCGTGAAGGCAACGCCCAGCGCCATCAGGTTATAGACATTTAACATATAGCTGCGCAGGCCGGCATCAAACTCGGCGCGGCTATCAGCACGCCCCATCGTCGTTGCGGAAGCGCGAGGATCCAAAGCCATTTTTTACCCCTACCCGTTTCAAGTTAAGATGATCCGACCTGCTGAGGCAGACGGATTTGTTACTAGTATATGGAATTTAGGGGTTGCGATTCAATCTTAACCGGTCCGGATTCCCGAATTTTTCACAATACTTGTGCCGGTTTCGACAGATTCCTGTGCGAGCTGTGTCAACCTGTCGCGGTTAATCGTTCCGAAGCAGTGGTGCCGCCTTCCGACCCAGTGCAACCCATGTTCCGGCGAGACCAGCCCCAAGGGTGATGGTAACCGCGATCAGGATCGTTGAAATCATCGCCCAGGGCACAAAAATCCATTCCGCGCCCATGACCAGCTCAATTACGGCATAGGCCGAAATCGTGCCGACAGCGCTGGCGATCAACGCGGTGACAAGCCCCATCAACCCGTATTCCAGAACAAAGGCGCTGGCGACATCCCGCCGTGTCGCACCCAGCACTTTCAGGACGACACTGTCATAGACCCTTCTGGCATGTCCCGCTGCGACAGCCCCTGCCAGAACCAGAATACCGGCGATGATGGCGATGCCCGCGATAATCCGGACCGCGACGGCAAGGTTACCGACAATATCATCGACGCTTTCCAGGACTTCCTTCATACGGATCGCGGAGACATTGGGGAAGGTCGTTGTAATGGCCTTTTCCAGTGCCTGTTCCTGACCTTCTTCCAGATAGGCGGTCGCGATATAGCTTTGTGGGGCCGATTGCAGAATGCCCGGCGAGAAGACCATCACGAAGTTGATCCCCATGCTGGTCCAGTCGATTTTCCGCAGGTTTGCGATCTTGGCCTCAAATTCGCGACCCAGCAGGTTAAGCGTGATCGTGTCCCCGATATCCATGCCAAAAGCGACAGCAGCCTCTTCATCAAAGCTGACCAGCAATTCGCCGGAATAATTTTCCGGCCACCATTCGCCGCGTATGATTTCAGAGTTTTCGGGTGGTGTTCGAGACCAGGTAAAACCGCGATCGCCGCGCAAAACCCAGGCCTCTTCGGAGGGTGCCTCAATTTCATCGGCGGGAACGCCCTTCATCGCCGTGATCCGGCCGCGCATCATCGGGACTTCATCAACACGGGTCACGGTCGGATGATCGCCGACCATCGTGGCAAATTCTTCGATCTGGTTGGGCTGAATGTCGATGAAGAAGAAGCCGGGCACTTCACCCCGCAAGGTGCGGTTCAACTGGTTCGACAGATTGCCTTCGATCAGCGCGACAGTTGCCATCACGGTCAGGCCAAGACCCAGGGAAACAATGACGCTGGGGGTCGCCGCACCCGGACGGTGGAGATTTGCCAGTGCCAGACGCAGTTTGGCGCCGCGTGGGCGCGGCAAAGCCTTTGCCAGGCGCATGACCAGCCAGGCCGCCCCGCGGAAGGCCAGTAGGCTGCCCGCCGAACCCAGCACAAAACCGACAGCGATCCGTGGATTATCCGCTGTCACGACGGCAAGACCACAAAGGATCATGGCCGCGCCAGCAATCATTGCCATCATTTTCGCGGAGGGGCGGGATGTGATCGGGGTCAGGACATTCCGGAAGAGGGTAGCCGCCGGTACGCTCTGCGCCCTGGCCAGGGGCCAAAGCGCGAAGATCAGGGTCACCAGCACCCCGAACAGGGCCGCAATGATCAAGGGTTCCGGATAAATACCGATCCTTGCCGCAACCGGCAGGCGTCCTTCAACCAACGGTGCTGCGGCCAGCGGCGCCAGCGTCCCGATCACGAGGCCAATGGCGATACCAACAATGCCAAGAGTGAGCACCTGAATGATATAGGTGGTGAAGATCAGTTGGCTGGACGCACCCAGACATTTGAGGGTTGCGATGGTGGCGGTTCGGGAATCCAGGAAGGCCCGCACGGCGTTTCCGACACCAACCCCGCCAACCAGCAGGGCGGTGAGCCCCACCAGTGTCAGGAAGAGGGTCACCCTGTCGACAAAGCGCTGAATGTTCGGTGCGGCATTATCGAGGGCGCGGATCCGCCAACCGGCCTTGGGGAAGGTTTCTGTCAGGCTTTCCTGCCATTCGGCTGTGGAAACACCCTCGGCCAGATCAATGCGATAGTGGAAGCGGATCTGACTGCCGGGCTGTATCAGACCGGATGCCTCCAACCCTGCGAAGGGAACCATCACTGGTGGGCCCAGCTCGAAACCCTGGTTCCCGCGATCGGGGACGGAATCGAGGGTCGATTTGACTTCGAACAGGGCACTGCCGACCCTGAACCGGTCACCAATGCCCATTTCAAGCCGGTCCAGCAGGCGCGGCGATACTGCCGCGCCAAAAACGCCCGGTTCTGCGGAGGCCAGTGTGGATTCCAAGGGTTGATCGGATCCAAGGGTGACGGATCCAAAGAGCGGATACAGGCTGTCGACAGCTTTCAATTCCACCAGACGGCGGGATTCGCCGTCTTCCCGCACGGCCATTGCCCGCATGGTCGCGATCTCGGAAACGCGGTCGGCATTTGCCTGCATCCAGGCGATCTGTTCGTCGCTGCCGCGAATATGGGTCAAACGCAGATCCAGATCACCGCCCAGCAGAATGCGCGCGTCCGTTTTCAAACCCGCGATGATCGCAGAGGAAACAGAGCCGACACCCGCAATTGCGGCGACACCCATGGCCAGACAGGCAAGGAAGATGCGAAACCCTTTAAGGCCGCCGCGCATCTCGCGGCGCGCAAAACGAAAGGCGAGAGAGAGCATAGTGACCCCTTATTCAGCAGCGGCTTGGGGTGAAGCGGTTTGGGTTGTGGCGGGCCTATTGCCGGTCGCCTCGTCCCGCACAACCAACCCGTCTTCCAGACGGATGACACGGCTGCATTTCCCGGCGAGGTTATTGTCGTGGGTAATGAGAAGAAGGGTGACGTCCTCTGTCTCGGACATCTCGAACATCAGATCGATGACCTGCTGACCGGTGGATCCGTCCAGATTGCCGGTCGGTTCATCGGCCAGAATGAGCTTTGGGTTGGGTGCAAAAGCACGGGCAAGGGCGACGCGCTGTTGTTCGCCACCGGAAAGCTGGCCCGGATAGTGGTCCAGACGATGGCTGAGACCGACCCGCTCCAAAAGCATTCTTGCACGTTCAAACGCATCGCGTCTTCCGGCCAGTTCGAGGGGAATGGCGACGTTTTCGACAGCGTTCATGGTGGGAACGAGATGAAAACTCTGAAAAACGATGCCCAGATTATCGCGGCGGAAGAGTGCCAGTTCATCCTCGCTGAGCTTGGTGAAGTCGTTGCCGCCGATCTGGACCTGGCCAGAGGTTGCCCGTTCAAGACCCGCGATCACCATCATCATGGAGGTTTTTCCGGACCCGCTGGGGCCAACGATACTCAGGCTTTCACCAGCGGTTACTGATAAATCAATGCCGCGCAGGATATTGACCTCGCCCGCATCGGACCCAAGTGTAAGACGCAGGTCGTGAATGTCGATAACGGGCTTCACGCCGGATTTTGCAACTGCATCAGAAAGTTCCGCCATGGGTTCGAATTCTCTTTCCATCGAAGATTGTAACCGGGGACTGGCTGTCCCTGCACTGGACCAAATGGCTGGTTCTGAAGGGGTTTACGATCAAAATCAGAACTCAGTTCAGACATATGGCAGGTATTTAAGCGTTTTCAACAGGGCGCGTGCGGTACTGATGCTGTTGGCTTTGGTCGTCCTGACACCACTCACTGGGGTTTCCACCACGGCGAATGCAAAGGATGGACTGCCCGTCATAACGGCTTTTGGCGATAGTTTGACCGCTGGTTATGGCTTGCCCGGTGCCGAGAGTTTCCCGACCCAGCTTTCCGTTGCCCTGGAAGCGGCTGGTCAGCCGGTTCAGATGATCAATGCCGGTGTGTCCGGTGATACAACGGCTGGCGGAGCGGCCCGGATCGACTGGACATTGTCGGATAACCCGGATGTTCTGATCGTTGAACTGGGCGCAAATGATGGCTTGCGGGGCGTCGATCCGGCTGAAACCCGCCGTAATCTGGGGGTTATTCTGGATAAGGCGCTGGCGGCGAATGTTACCGTTGTTTTCACCGGCATGCTTGCCCCACCCAATCTGGGTCCCGAATTCGAGGCGGAGTTCAACACTCTCTTCCCGGAACTGGCGGCTGCCCGGCCTGATGTCCTGTTCTACCCTTTCTTTCTGGATGGTGTCGTCGCGGACCCCGCCCTCAATCAGCGCGATGGTATTCACCCCAATGCCGAAGGGGTTGCCGTGATCGTTGAAAAGATCCTGCCGATTGTCATGAAAGCTCTCGAACACCACAGCCTGAGTTAAAGGTCATTTTTTTGTTCGACAGGGCTGGACAGCAGACAAGTCCGCCCTAGCTGTTTCACTAAGCAAAATATACAAAAAATTGCGGCAAAGCTGGTTAAAACAGCAATAATTGTCGAAATGAGAGTGTGAAATCTTGGATATGGTTTCGGGGCAAAACTCGGCGTTTCGGGTGGCAATGGCGACAGGTGCTGATTGGCAGTCCGTTGTCGCAAAGATCCTGATCGATCTGGGTGAACCCACAGTCGCACATCGTTTGGGCATTGTTTACGCCACCGCCGGCTTTCAGTCAGAGCTGGAAAATATCGAGACCTTCCTGCGCCAGACCCTGGGAGTTCCCCATTGGGTTGGCACCGTAGGGCACGGGATCTGTGCAAATTCTGAAGAGGTGTTCGGTACCCCAGCAATTGCCGTCATGCTGTTGCCTTTGCCGGATGAGGCGTTTCGGGTTATTGCCGTACCACCGGATGGCCCGGAAGCGGCGGTCAATGAGAATCAGCAATGGGTCGAACAGGCAACCATGCCCTTGCTGCTGGTTCATGCGGACCCTGCTTGCGGTAACCTGCCGGAATACCTGTCGACATTGTCTGACAAAACACAGGGGTTTGTGGTGGGCGGCCTCAGCGCCGCAACCGGATGCCGTGCCCAGATCGCCGATGGTGTAACCGGCGGTTTGAGCGGTGTGATGATTTCGCCGGAACATGCCTTTGTTCAGACGGGCCTGACCCAGGGATGCGTACCGATCGGACCGGTGCGCCGGGTGACTGCGGCGGAAGGCCCGGTCGTGCTGGAAATTGATGGACGGCCATCGCTGGATGTTTTCAAGGAAGACATCGGGGCGGAACTTGCCGGCGACCTGCAGAAGGTGGCGGGACGCATTTTTGCCGGACTGCCCGTGGCGGGTCATGACCAGGGTGATTATCTTGTCCGGAACCTTATCGGGATTGATATTGAAAATAATATCATCGCGATCGGTGACGAAATGTCGGTCGGGGACGCCATCCTGTTTTGTAAGCGCGACGAAACGGCCGCCGTTGAGGATATGAACCGGATGCTTGCCGGTCTGAAATCCAGGATCGGTGATGGTGACGTGCGGGGTGCTGTCTATGTATCCTGCTGTGCGCGCGGCCCGAACCAGTTTCAGGCACCGAACCGGGAACTTGATCTGATCCACCGGGAACTGGGTGATGTGCCCTTGATCGGTTTTTTCGCCAATGGTGAGATCAACGGCGACCGACTTTATGCCTATACCGGGGTCCTCACGGTATTTCTCTGACAGTCATTCAGGGCGTTGAATTCGCAAGGTGGTGGCGTTGATCCTCTTCCTCCACCCTGATACATCCGCACAAACGTTAACTTGCAGTATGGGATTTTAGGTATGGAATTGCGCCAATTGGGCACCACGGATTTGATGGTGAGTAAAATCTGCCTCGGAACGATGACGTTTGGTCAGCAGAACTCCGAAGCGGAAGGTCATGAGCAGATGGACTACGCCATCGCCCATGGTGTGAATTTCTGGGACACCGCGGAAATGTATGCGGTACCTGTCACCGAACCGACCTGGGGCAAGACTGAAGAAATCATCGGGACCTGGTTCAAAAAAACCGGTCGTCGGTCTGAAGTGATTCTGGCGACGAAGGTTGTCGGACGTTCATCCCGGTTTCCCTGGGCCCGTCCCCATCTTTTTGAGGGCGAGACGCGGTTGTCCCGCCAGTCCATTCATGAGGCCTGCGATGCCAGCCTGAAGCGGCTGCAGACAGACTATATCGATCTGTATCAGTTGCACTGGCCGGAACGCACGACCAATACTTTCGGGACCCTTTCTTATACCCATGACGCGGAGCAGGAATGGATCGGTTTTGAAGAAACCCTGTCTGCGCTTGATGAGCTGGTAAAGGCCGGAAAGGTCCGTCATATCGGGGTATCCAATGAAAATCCCTGGGGCGTCATGGAGATGCTTAAACTGCATGAAACTAAGGGGCTGCCCAGGATCCAGTCGGTTCAGAACCCTTATAACCTGCTGATGCGTCACTTTGATGTCGGTATGGCTGAGGTCGCGATCCGCGCGAAATGTGGATTGCTGGCTTACTCGCCGCTGGCCGGTGGTGTTTTGTCCGGAAAATACAGCAACGGGGCCCGTCCCGCCGGCACGCGGATTGCACTCTATGAAGACTACTTCCCGCGCTATGTTCAGCCGACACCTTTGCAGATGACGGACCGCTATGTTGCGCTTGCCCGCGAACACGGGCTGGATCCTTCCGAAATGGCAAATGCGTTTGTGAATGATCGTCCTTTCACGACCTCGAATATCTTCGGCGCCCGCACGATGGAACAGTTGAAGAGCGCCGTTGCTTCAGCGGATCTCACCCTGTCTCAAGAGGTCCTGGACGGGATTGCGGAAATCTTTAAGGAAAACCCCGTCCCGACCAGTTAGCAGATCTGGATTAGAAATTTCTGAAGAGGCGATTTTTCTCATCGCCTTTTCAGGAATCAGGATAGGCTATTCCCAAGTCGCAGCGATCCGGGAGGTAGCCATGATCCGCCTATTCGTCGCGTTAGGTCTGCCAGACTCGGCAAGACGCGCCCTCTGTGGTTTGGGCAACGGTGTTCCCGGTGCCAAATGGGTTCGCCCTGAAAATCTTCACATCACCCTGCGCTTTGTTGGCAATATTGATGAAAATATTGCCGACGACGTTGCGATGGCTCTGGAAGGGATTGATGCCGGTTCTGCGGAAATCGCTTTTGACGGGCTCTCCTGGTTTGGAACGCGATCTAGACCCTCGGCGATTGTGGCGAAGGTTCGCAAAACGGATTGCCTGCTCCATCTGCAGCGCAAGATCGAGTCCGCCGTCGTGCGGGCTGGCCTTCCGCCCGAAGATCGAAAATTTATGCCCCATTTGACGCTGGCGCGGTTGAAGGGAACGGGCGTCGATGCCGCCAATGCCTACTGTGCCCAACATGCCGGGGCTTCTTTTCCAGGGTTTGATGCAACGGAATTCACGCTCTATTCCAGTTTTCTGTCGCAATCAGGTGCGATCTACACGCCGGAGGTTGAGTATCCGCTTCGTGAATACGCCTATTAAGGTGCGTTTTGCAGCATGGTTTCCCGGATCCGGGCAAGCCAGGCATCACAGGCCGGTTCGATCAGATCCAGGGCCTTTTCATAGTCGCTTTCATCACCGTAGTAGGGATCGGGGACCTCTGTCTGGCCGTCGAGCTCTGCCGGTTCCAGCATCATGCGGACGCGATGCTCATACCCGCCAGGTGCCATACGCACCAATGTCCGGTAGTGACCGTGATCCATCGCGAGAAGCAGGTCGAATTCGGTAAAATCCTCCTCCCGAAGGGCTCTCGCCCGAAGATCTGACATTTCAATCCCCCGCGCCTTCAAGGCGTTCTGCGCGCGCCTGTCAGGTGGTTCACCGCTGTGCCAGGACGCGGTGCCACAGGAATCTGTCGTGATCTCCAGGGCAAGCCCCTGCTCTGCGACCTTTGTGCGAAACAAGGCCTCGGCACTGGGGGAACGACATATATTGCCTGTACAGACGAACAGAACGCGTATCATGATGTCCTCCGGATAAGTAACCGCGCTGGGATGGACAGAAGAGATGTCTATCGTCAGGGTTTCATGTCTCGGCCGATCTGTCGATATGGCAAGGGAAGGGTTTATGTAATGGGATTGCCGGTCGAACCAGTGCCGATTGTCATTCTGACGGGCGCTGGCCTTTCAAAAGAATCCGGTCTCGACACATTTCGCGACAAGGACGGGATTTGGTCAAAGGTGCGTCTCGAAGACGTGGCGACGCCAGACGCATTTCGCCGCGACCCTGATCGTGTGCATGAATTTTACAACATGCGCCGGGCCGGTTTGCGAAACCCGGATGTTCATCCCAATGCGGCCCATCTGGCGCTGGCGGAACTAGAACGTCACTGGCCGGAAGAGGTTCTTGTCGTCACCCAGAATATTGATGATCTTCACGAGCGGGCGGGCAGTCAAAACTTGCTTCATATGCATGGTGAATTGTTCAAGATCCGGTGTCTGAATTGTGGGACTGTGCATGTCTGGCGAGAAGATTTGGGGGTCGGACATTATTGTTCATCTTGCGGTCAGGCCCGCGGATTACGCCCCGACATTGTGTGGTTCGGCGAAATGCCGGTCGGGATGGACCGGATTGCCGATGCGCTGGGTACCTGTGGACTGTTCATCTCAATCGGGACCAGCGGCAATGTTTATCCGGCCGCAGGCTTTGTTGCAGAGGTCCGTCGTGCTGGTCTCGCCTATTCTGTCGAATTGAACCTTGAACCGTCCAGCGGGGCCAGCCTTTTCCATGAATGCCGGCATGGAATGGCAACAGAGGTTGTGCCGGCTTTCGTTTCTGAACTGGTGGCCTGTCTTGACTGAAACACTTGCCGAACTGTTTCGCCGGGTGGAGGCATGCCGGATCTGTGAGGCACATCTGCCACTTGGTCCCCGGCCAATCGTGCGCGGCAAAGAAACCGCACGGATCTTGATCATCGGTCAGGCACCCGGCACCAAGGTGCATGAAAGCGGCATTCCCTGGAACGATCCAAGCGGGGACCGCTTGCGCGATTGGCTCAACATCGACAAAACCCTGTTTTACGATCAATCCCGCATCGCAATCATGCCGATGGGATTCTGTTACCCGGGACGGGACCCCAAAGGTGGTGATATGCCGCCCAGACCGGAATGCGCACCGGAATGGCATGATTTGATACGTCCTTTGCTGCCTCAGGTGGAGCTGACCATGTTGGTGGGCAGTTATGCACAAAACTATTATTTAGGAAAAAATCCAGTAATCGGGAATGAAAAACGGAAAACCATGACAGAGGTGGTGCGGCAGTTTGCGGCCGTGCTGGAGCGTGGGTTCTTTCCGACCCCGCATCCAAGCTGGCGCACCGGGATCTGGCAGAAGAAGAACCCCTGGTATGAGGCCGAAGTCCTGCCGGAATTGCGCTGCCGTGTTTCAATACTTCTTTAGCCTAGCCCAGGGCGCGTCTGAAGGCTGCCATATGAAATTGAAGGTGACCCGGCTGATACTGATACTCTGGTCCGACGGGGCAGGCGGCCCTTGCCTGACATCCACCCGCCATACAATGTGATCCGGCCTGACTGGCGAGGTGATCGCGACAGGACGGTACGTCATAACCGTCTGGCGAAAAGGCCTCCACCGGACAGGCTGACAGGCACGGCTTTTCCGCGCAGCTGTCGCAGGGATGGTCGTGATCAGTCGCATCGGGTAACTCGATCATCTCTGGAAACGCGATAGCCGCGCGATAGGCATGCCAGAGACCGTAAACCGGGTGCATCAAAATTCCCAAAGGTGACGGTCGGAGGTTTTCTGCCCGTTTTGCCCATTGCTGAAACGGGTAATGTGGCGGACCGCCGAACGGAAATATGGCCGTGCCCCCGAGCGACTCCGCCAGCGATTTGATAACCCGTTTTGACCAGTCGTCCAGCGGGTTCCGCTGTTTCATATCCAGTTCTATGGAAAACGCTGACCAATCCAGATTGGGTTTTAGACCACAAAGGATAAGGGTCTTGGTGCCTTCCGATACCGGATCCTGATCCTTGTCGATTGCTTCCCCCGCCAGGTCAAAGCCGCCGCGATAGATCAGATTTGCGCGGCCAAGTGCTGAGCGGATTGCGTCGAAATCAGTCATCGGGCCGACCCGGGTTGCCAGTGCCAGGGTGCCAATCTGGTGGCGCCATTTCGAAGGATGTGAACTCGAATGCCGGGGTGACCGTACAGCTGACCAGGGCAAATCGGCCGTCTGGTCTGGCGGCCTGCCAATGGTTGACCGGGATCAGCACTTGTGGGGTTTGTCCGATGGTAATATCGGGTCCCAGAACATGTCGCTCGGGGTCTTTATGCCCATCCGGTTCGGCGATGGAAAGGATCAGGGGATCGCCTGCATGCCAGAACCACAGCTCATCCCCGTCGGTTACCCGATGCCAGTGTGATGCCTCGCCCTCCTTCAAAAGATAATAGATGGCGGTTCCGGCACTTCTTGATCCCTCCGGGGCTTCGGCCCGCCAGGTTTCCCGATACCAGCCCCCTTCCGGGTGTGACGATAGCCCCAGTTCTTCAATCAGGTCTTCTGCCGATGTCACGATTGCGTTTCCTTCACTTTTTGATCTGTCAGTATGAATTCGGAAAGGCATTGCAAAAACGCCGCCGGGCCATCGCCGATAATGCCGTGACCGCAATTCTGAAAGAGTTCAAGCCGAGTTGGCGCCGCAGTCAAAGAATCCCGGATCACCTCGCTGAAGACGGGCGGCGTCACCGGGTCCTTCTCACCCGCCATGATCAGGACCGGGCAGGTGACTTTGCCAAGCGCATCGCGAAAATCCATTCGACCCATCTCATTATCGGGTCCGTTGAACCACAGGGCGACATCATCCTTGATCAGAACCCTGCCAAACAGATGCGGATCCCGGCCTTCCCGCACTTGATAAAGGGGAACGCAGATCTTGCGGTATTCGGCGCGGCTTTCGGATGTCGGGTTCAGCCAGTATCCCTCCGCAGCGTCTCGTGCAGCCTCTCCACCCAACCTGTCGAAGGCCGCAATCAATTCTTGAAAATCGAATTTAGCGGCCGTTGAGCACAGGACCAGTTTCCCAATTTTATCAGGGTGTCTGGTCGCATAGGCCTGGGCAACAAAGCCGCCGAAAGAGGCGCCGTAGACAATCGGCTTTTTGATGTCCAGAGCGTCACAGAATGCATCTAAATCATCGGCCCATTGATTGAGGTTCCAGTGGCTCTCGTCGCTCTGGTCCGATCGTCCATTGCCCCGGTGGTCCAGATAGATGATCTGAGCCAGTTCCGCCAAGGGGGAGAAGGATGGTTTGTAAAGGCTGTGATCCGCCCCCGGTCCGCCATGCAGAAGGATAAGCGTCGGCTTTTCCCGCATAACCTTGCCGTCCGGAACGAGGCCCGCCCCCTCTACATCGAAATACAGAGTGGTATCGTTGACCGAAATACGCATGACGCCCTCTCCTTACTGTCACCCCACCGTAGCGGGGATTTGGGAGAGGACACAATCGACACTGTTGTGATTTTTCAGGCCATGATCCGGGCTGTGCCCGATACGCGGATGGAGCTTCCCTTTTCGGGCGGGATTTCAACATTGATGCGCGATGTCATGCCCATGTCCTCGCCTTGGGTGATGGCGATCGAGCCAGCATGCGGCCAGTCGATATCCCGGAGGTATCCCCCAAAGGCAGCCGAGGCGGCGCCTGTTGCCGGGTCTTCGAAAACGCCACCTGATGCAAAGGCGTTCCGGCTGTCAAACGTCCGGGTTTCCCGTTGGACCACCAGCATGATGGTGACCACGCCATTGGCATCCATCATGGCTTTGCCGGTGTTCAGGTTATAATCCATGCTGGCCAGGACGGACCGATCCCTTAAAGGCAAAATCAGATGGTTCGCACCCGCATGGGCAAAGGCAGGGGGAAGCGCCGGGTCAAGATCCGTCTCCGACAAGCCGAAGAGGGCGAGGGTTTGTTCGAGCAAATCTGTATCAATTGGCTTGCTGAATGTTGGTGGTGATTGCAGGGCGGCTTCGATCACATCGCCAGACTGCTTGCCTTCAACGGTAATGGTTGCCTCGTTCAGGATCAGGGTAAAGGCGGCATCGCCATGCTCCCTGGCGAGCGCTGCCCCAAGCGCGATGGTCGCGTGACCGCAAAACGGCACCTCTGATTGGGGGGAGAAATAGCGTACCCGCCAGTCTCCGTCTTGTTTTTGGGCAAATGCCGTTTCAGAGAACCCGACCTGTGCGGCAATCGCCTGCATTTCTTCTGCAGAGGGCAGTTCCTCAGCAATCATCACACCAGCGGGATTGCCCCCGATATCGCCCTCTGAGAAGGCTGCAAGTCTTTGTACATTCATTATCGGCCCCTATGCCATGGTTTCCGTATGCGGCTAGATATAACGCCTTCTTCTTCCATTTTGCATGCAGTATAAAATGTAATATCGTAAAAATACTTCACATAGTTAGGTAAATTGGAGATATTCTTGTCATACCAAATTGACGATACTGATATGCGCATTCTGGAGATTCTGGATCAGGATGGCCGTCTGGCCATGCGCGATCTGGCAAGCCGGATTGGCATGTCGGCACCCGCCATCGCGACCCGCGTCCGACAGTTGGAGGCGGAAGGCGTCATCCGGCATTTCTCGGTCGATCTTAACCCCAGGGCTTTGGGGTATATTCTGGAGGCGATTGTCCGGATACGGCCCCGACCCGGACAGCTACACATTGTGCAAAGGATGATCGTGGATGAACCCCGTTTCACGGCCTGTGACAAGGTCACGGGGGATGATTGTTTTATTGCGCGGCTCTGTCTGAAATCGATTAATGAGTTGGACCCGCTGCTCGATCCGCTGCATGACAAGGCCGAAACCAGCACGGCGATCATTAAGTCATCTCCGATAATGCGAAGATCACCGCCACTCACTTAATAAATAATCAAATTTCGTAATATTACTGAAATTCAGTGAAAGATTTCAGCAGAATATCGGCATCTGCACGCCCAACGTCCATATGGGTGACGATCCGAAGGCGCTGGGGACCGACACCGGTGACCGTGACATCATCTTTTTTGAGATGATCGGCAACCTGTCGTGCGGTGGCTACCTCCGGGTTTATGTCCAGCAGCACGATGTTTGTGTCGACCGGCAAGATTTTTGACACGACGGATAGGGGGGCCAATCCCTCTGCGATATAGCGGGCCAATGCCTGATCCTCGGCCAGCCGCTCAACCTGATGATCCAGGGCATACAGGCACATCGCCGTCAAAACGCCGGTCTGCCGCATCGCACCGCCCCACCGTCTTTTGAACAGCCAGGCCCTGTTGATGAATTCTTTTGACCCTGCCAGGACTGCGCCCACCGGACATCCAAGCCCTTTTGTGAAGCCGATCCATGCACTGTCGTAATTCTGGGCAAAGGTTTGGGGCGCAATCCCGCTGGCCACGGTGGCGTTCAAAAGCCGCGCCCCGTCCAGATGGGTTGCCAGCCCATGCGACTTTGCGGCTTCTGCAACGGCGCTCAACTGGTCCGCAGGCCAGATTGCACCACCACCAAGATTTGAGGTTTGTTCGGTGATGAGCAGGCGGCTGCGCGGCGCGAAGCTTGACGGTCGACGGATGCGTTCTTTGACCTGATCCGGTGTCATCATGCCGCGTTCACTGTCGATCGGGTTCATCATCACGCCTGAGAGGGCAGCGGGGCCGCCGCTTTCGGCAAAGATGATATGGCTTTCCCGGGTGCAGATGACCTCATCACCCGGCTGGCAATGAACAGCGATGGCGATTTCGTTGCACATTGTCCCCGAGGGCAGGAAGACGGCCGCCTCCATGCCCAGCATCTCCGCTACCCGGTTGTTGAGCTCAAGGGTTTTCGGGTCTTCGTCATGACGTTCGTCGCCAAGCGGAATGTCCAGAATTGCTTCGCGCATGGCGCGGCTCGCCCGTGTTTGCGTGTCTGAATAGAAATTTGTCATCTTGGTCCTGAAGGTTTGGGCGAATAGGGCGCGCAGGTCGCTATCCAACTGTACGCCGCGCGCCGGAAGATGGATTGCAGAATTTTGGCGAAGGCTTGACTTACCCTTTCCCGCGACGATTGTCTCCATAAGGTTTTTTGGCAGGAACGGGGAGCAGGTGATGAAGTTCAAACAATTGGGGCGCACGGGCGTAAAAGTATCCGAACTGTGTTTTGGCACAATGTCATTTGGTGGCGACGCCGATGCAGAACAGTCGCAACGTATGTACACCGCCTGCCTCGATGCCGGGATCAACTTTTTTGATTGCGCGGATGGTTACTCTGGTGGTGAGGCGGAACGGCTGCTTGGCGGGATGATGGCCGGGCATCGCGATGAAATTGTGATCACATCAAAATGCTTCGTGAAGATGGGGCCCGACGTGAATGCCATGGGGGGCAATCGCCGCCACATCCTGCGCGCCGTGGAAAACAGTCTTGAGCGTTTGAAAACAGACCGCCTGGACGTGCTCTTCATGCATCGTTGGGACCCGGTTGTTCCGTTGGAGGAGACACTGCGGGCGCTGGAAAAACTGGTGGCAGATGGCAAGGTTCTGTATATCGGCGCCAGCAATTATGCCGCCTGGCAGGTCGCGAAAGGGTTGGGCATTTCTGAACGTCTGGGCTGGCCGCGCTTTGATGTTATTCAGCCGATGTATTCACTGGTTAAGCGCCAGGTCGAATCCGAGATCCTGCCCCTCGCCCTGGCAGAGGACATCGGGGTCATCACCTATTCACCAGTCGGCGGTGGGTTGCTGAGCGGAAAATACGGCAAGGGTCGCAAACCCGATTCCGGGCGGATCATTGACAATCCGCAATACACCAATCGCTACAGTCAGGACTGGGTCTATGATGTCGCAGAAGATTTCACGGAATTTGCCGAAAAGGCAGGTGTCCACCCCGTATCATTGGCCGTCGCCTGGGTGGCTGCGAACCCGGCTGTGACATGCCCGATCATTGGCGGACGCAATCTGGAACAACTGACGCCCGCCCTTGAATCATTGAAGGTTCCAATGGATGCGGAAATGCACGCGGCCGTCACCGCGCTTTCCCGGGATCCGGCACCCGCAACCGACCGGTTTGAGGATACCCTTTAAACCGGTCAGCCCCCCGGTGGTGTCGAGGCCATGGAGGGACGTTTTGAGAAATCATCATCGTACCATGTGGCCAATGCAGGCACTTTTGAACGCCAGTCCCGGTCCATGAACCGGAAATCAAGATAGCCGAGCAGGCATCCAAGCGCGATTGTGCCTAAGTTCACCTGACCGGTGATACCCGCCATGTCGGCATTGGCAGCGGCGAGGCCGCTTTCGATCGATTCCCACATGCGCTCTGCATAAAAGTCTGGATCCTGGTCACGACCTCGCATCACGTCAGCGCGCAGCGACAGTGCCGCATCCGTCATACCATCGGCCAGTGCGTGCAGGCGCTCGACCGGCCAGCGTGCATCACCGTCCGGGATCATCTTTGGCCCGCTATGGAGCGTGTCCAGATAAGCACAGATCACCGTCGAGTCGAAGAGCGAGGTTCCGTCATCCAGCACAAGACAGGGAATCTTGCGCAGCGGATTGTCCTTCTGGATCTTCTCGTTTTCCTCCCAAACCATGATGGGCATTTTTTCAATACTGTCGATCTGACCAGTTTCGATGGCCAGGACCGTCACTTTGCGGGTGTATGGGGATGCGGGATTGTGATGCAGTTTCATAATGAATCCTCTGTTCTGATCTTATTCTGTTTTGCCCAACGGATGTTTCTGATTACTAGAGCAACCTTCACTTAGTCGGAATCGCCTGAGTGAAGATAAGTTGCTCTAATCATTCAATTTAGATCATCTAATTTGCGTATGACTATACGCAAGATGATCTAGAAATTGTCTTTTCTGGTTCTGATTTCGGCGAAGACGTCGACTGGATTGGCCCCGGCCTTGCCAACCGCTTCGGCAAGGACAGGGTCGTCGGCCCGAAGGAACGGGTTGGTCGCCTTTTCCTCACCCAACAGTGAAGGAACAGTCGGTTCGTTGCGGGACCTCATTTCATCAATTTCCAGCGACCGTTTGGTCAGGGCCGGGTTGGCCCCATCCACGCTGAGCGCGAATTTTGCATTTGCCTGGGTGTATTCATGGGCGCAGTAGACACGCGTTGTGTCTGGCAGGCCTTTGAGGATGCTCAAGGATGACCAGAATTGTTCCGGTGTCCCTTCGAACATCCGACCGCAGCCCAGCGCGAAGAGTGTATCCCCACAGAAGAGCGCATCTGACTTTGGGAAGTGAAAGGCGATGTGGCCCTTTGTATGACCCGGAACATCATAGACATTGGCCTTTGCCGAACCGAATGCATAGACATCGCCACTGCCGACCTGGACGTCGATGCCTGGAATGCGCGCTGCATCGGCGCGGGGGCCAACGATGGTGCAGCCGGTTGCCGCTTTGATCTTGCGGTTTCCACCGACATGGTCGCCGTGATGATGGGTGTTCAGGATATGGGTGATTTTCCAGCCCAGTTTTGCCGCTTCGTCCAATACTGGTTGGACCACGGCTGGATCGACGACGCCAACATTTCCGGTATCGGCATCGCGGATCAAATAGACATAATTGTCGTCAAGAACGGGAATTTGGCGAATGTCGAGCATCGGGGTCTGGTCTTTCTTGTTAAACAAGCGTTGCGCCTAACCTAGTCTGCGCCGCGCCTGCATTAAAGACCCGGTGCCGCGTGGTGATGGAAAAATACTGATTATTTAGGTCAGGTGCGTTCCTTCTTGCGATTTTAGAGGCCTTCGGCGAGACTCGCCCCCATGTGGACAGATATCGTCGATCTTAATGCGTTTTATCGTTCCCCCATGGGTGGCCTCGCCCGGGAACTGGTGCAAAAGCGCCTGCGGGAGATTTGGCCATCCGTCCGCGGTGATGTGGTGGTCGGTCTTGGCTATGCAACGCCGTTTCTGCGCGATTTCGAAAAGGAGGCCGACAGGGTTCTGGCGGTCATGCCGGCCTATCAGGGCGTGACCCATTGGCCACGAGGTGAGAAGAGCCGCGTGGCGCTCAGCGAAGAAACCCATTTGCCCTTTCCTGATCTGTCGGTTGATCGGCTGGTTTTGGTCCATGCCCTGGAAAATACAGAACGGATGCGGGACACATTGCGCGAATGCTGGCGGGTGTTAAACGGTGTCGGCAAGTTGGTGATTGTTGTGCCGTCACGAAGAGGGTTCTGGGCCCGCAGCGAACGCACCCCGTTTGGCCATGGAAAGCCGTTCAGCTCGGCACAATTGCAGCGCCTTCTGCGCGATTGCCAGTTTGAGCCGGGCGACCCGTCCCGCGCGATATACATGCCGCCGATCGGGAAGTCCTCCTTGGGCAGTTGGGCCCAGCGCCGGTTTGCCCGCCCGATGGAGAGGATCGGCCCGAAACTCTTCCCGCGTTTTGGTGGCGTAATTTTGTTGGAGGCGACAAAGCAGATCTATGCGGCCTCATCCGCCAAGCCGGTACCCCGTCGTCGTCTGGTTGTGGTGCCGGGTGCTTTGGGTGCAGCCCGCACTATTCTGAAGAGGCACAAAGTCGGGCCGGATGTGCCACCCGAAACCAATATCTGAAGCGAAATATCGAAGGTAAGGATCCTACAGTCATGATCACCATCT
The DNA here is from genome assembly GCA_963691885.1 of Alphaproteobacteria bacterium. GTDB lineage: Bacteria > Pseudomonadota > Alphaproteobacteria > UBA8366 > Aestuariispiraceae. Next base: position 1,098,750 of record OY829843.1, on the reverse strand, counting down.
GGGGACGGGCAAACTCCGTCAATGTTCAGGAAACAATGTGGGTGTCCGCTGAAATCGGGCTGGAGGTGGATCGACGCGATGTTGGTGGTGCCTTCGGCTATGTCGACACACCCGAATACAAGGCGATGAACCCGAACAGTCGGGTCCCCACCTTGCAGGACGGTGACCTGACACTTTGGGAATCAAACGCGATCGTCCGTTATCTGAGTGCGAAATATGCGGCAGGTTCTCTTTGGCCGGAAGATCCGGTTGAGCGTGCCCATGGCGATATGTGGATGGATTGGAAGAAGACGACACTGATGGGGCCGATGACCATTGTTTTCTGGGGGCTGGTGCGGATACCTGAAGCAGAGCGTGACATGGCGGCCATCGAAAAGGCCTCTGCCGAGGCCGCAACCCTATACGGCTATCTGGATGATTGGCTGGAAGGACGCGACTTTGTGCTCGGTGATCATCTGACCATCGGGGATATCTCAGTCGGATCCATGGCCTATCGGTTCATGAACCTGGTGCCGGACAGGCCGTCCATGCCGAACCTGGAGGCATGGTATGAAAGGCTGTCCTCAAGGCCTGCCTATCAGACCCATGTCATGCTGCCCCTGACCTGAGGCGGATTTATTCCGCCGGTGCGGGGCTTGTCCGTTCGATCGGTTTTTCGTTGATCGGGATGTGAAGGACCATCGCGACCAGACCCAGGACAACGCCTGCCCACCAGACGGCATCATACGTGCCATAGAGATCGTGTAGATATCCGCCCAGATAGACACCGGCGAAACTGCCGAGTTGGTGCGACACGAACACGATCCCGAAAAGCGTTGCCATGTATCGCACACCGAAGATTTGCGCGACCAATCCTGTTGTCAGTGGTATAGTGGACAGCCAGAGCAACCCCATGATGATTGCAAATATGTAAATCACGGTGGCTGTCTTATCGACCAGCAGTAGCCCGGTAATTGTCACGGCACGCAGACCGTAGATAATGGCGAGACCGTATTTCTTGCTCCATCTCTGACCGACATAACCGCTCATGAAGGATCCTGCGATATTGGCAAGTCCGATCAGGGAGAGGGCGGTGGCACCGACAGACACCCTCAGTCCCAGATCCTCCATATAGCGGGGGAAATGGAACCCGATAAAGGCAACATGGAAACCGCAGACGAAGAAGCCGAGCATCAGCAGAAGATAACCGCGATGGCTGGCCGCCTCATTTAGCGCTGTGCCGAGCGTCAGGTTCGCCGAAGTGTCCTTAATCTCACCAGGCTTGGTATGCGGCAGGACGAGCGCAAGCGGAACGATCAGCATGGCAATGCCGCTCAGGATAAAGAGTGCCGTGCTCCAGCCCAGCTCCATTATCAGGATGTTGCCGAGCGGTGTGAAGATCACCTGACCCGCGGAACCCGCCGCAGTGCCAAGACCAAGAATGAGGGAGCGTTTCTCTGGCGAGACAATTTTTGCCATGGCCGCCATTGCCAGGGAAAACGCGGTCAGGCCCACGCCGACCCCGGTCACAATACCGAAAAACAGATGCATGAGCAGTGGCGTGGTCGCGCTTTCAGTGCCCCAAATGCCCGCGCCATAGGCCAGCGCGCCAACGGCAATCACCCGTGCCGCCCCGAATTTGTCGGCCAGAATACCGGCGACAGGCACCGTGAGGCCCCAAAGCAGGTTCTGAATGGCGAAGGATAGAGAGATGACCTGAAGATCCCACTCTCGCGCTTCGGTCATGGGCCCCAGGAAAAGACCAAAACTTGATCGCAGCCCGAATCCGAACATCGCAATCAGGCACCCTGCCGTGATGATGATCAGGGGTGTTTTCCAGGATGAACCGGTGCCCTGAGGCATGGATTGGGTATCGCTCATCGAATTACCGTTTCTGAATAGAGTATAAAATGCAGTTGGCTATAACGCATTTCTGCACAGCCTTCAGCAGCAATGAGGCGGTTTTTCCCGTTCACGATGAAAGGGAGTTTTTCCGGAAAACCCCGAAATGGGATTTGGATGTTAATTAGAAACGGGCGTTCAGACGCTCAATCCGGTTGCGCAAACCGTCCACAACTTCGGAAATTTCCTGCGTTGCCCGCGCGGTTTCGCTGGAAAGCGTTTTCACCTCACCGGCCACAACGGCAAAGCCTTTACCGGCATCCCCCGCCCGGGCGGCCTCAATCGTGGCGTTCAGCGCCAGAAGATTGGTCTGCTTGGCAATCTTGTCGATGTTCATAGCAAAGTTGCCGACACGATCAATCTCGCGGCTTAGTTCTTCGACTTCTTTTTTGATCTGATTACGATCCAGGTCTGTTTCAGACATGACACCCTCCCTAACGCTTCATTATTTGGGGCGCGATATCTTAAAGAATACCTCAAACCCGGTTTTGATGGCTCAGCGTATCAGGATACGTTAGTTCATCAATAACCTCTTATACACTGGATTTGGGCTCTGGCCACAGTGGATTTTCCGGAAATTATTGAATTATCAGGCCGCTTTTGGCTCTACCGGACTTGTTCCAGACTGAGCCATCTTGTTCCAGGGCATCATTCCCAAGACGGTTGCCATACCGCAGGTTCCGGAAACACCGGCAAATACAAGACCCGCCCCCACAAAGGCGCTCAGCCCGTAAAATCCCGGATGAACGAAGAAACCGAGTACGGTCCCCAGGAATACCAAACTTCCGGCTGTGATTTGAACCTGTCGCATGATCGGCAACGGGGCTTTTGTATTTGTTTGAACAGGGTTCCCGGCCTTTGCCCATGCGGCCAATCCACCCTCGACAACGAAGATACGGTCGTGATGGTCACCTGCATGTGAGGCAAATTGTGTTGCCCTCGCGCCGCTGGCGCAGAGGAGAATAACATCGCGATCTTTAAACTGTGCGAGAATTTCAGGGCCAATTTGGCTCATCGGGTGGTGGTGTGCGCCATCAACGCTGGTTCTAGCGACCTCGTCTGTTTCCCGGATATCGACCAGAATGGCTCCGCGTTCCTTCAGCAGCGTGTTTGCTTGTTCTGCAGACAGTTTTGTTGGCTCTGTTTGGGGCACCGGATTCTCCATTCGTCACTAACATATTCACAAAAACATATATGTTTTATTATACAGATATTCAAGCCCCCAAAATCAAAGGCCGACGGGAAACCCCGCCGGCCTTGTCAGTATACTTCAGTTGGAAAACGGTCAGGACTGTTTGTTCTGACGGTTTTTGATCAGATCATCGACAACACCCGGATCCGCCAAGGTTGAGGTATCGCCCAGATTTGAAAAGTCATCCTCGGCAATTTTGCGCAGGATCCGTCGCATGATCTTGCCAGACCGTGTCTTCGGCAGACCCGGTGCCCATTGCAGCCAGTCGGGTGAGGCGATCGGCCCGATATCGGCGCGGACATGCTTGACCAGTTCTTTCTTCAACTCGTCCGTTGCCTCAACGCCCGCTGTCAGAGTGACGTAGGCATAGATGCCCTGCCCCTTTATCTCGTGCGGTGCGCCAACAACGGCGGCTTCGGACACGCTGTCATGGGCAACCAGGGCGCTTTCAACCTCGGCGGTACCCATACGGTGGCCGGAAACGTTGATCACATCATCCACGCGCCCCGTGATCCAGTAATAGCCGTCCTCATCTCTTTTGCAGCCATCACCGGTGAAATACTTGCCGGGATAGGTAGAGAAATAGGTCTGCATGAAGCGCTCATGATCGCCATAGACCGTGCGCATCTGACCCGGCCAACTCTTGGTGATGCACAGGTTGCCTTCTGTTGCACCGTCAAGCGGAACACCATCCGCATCCACAATCTCGGGATTCACGCCGAAGAACGGCAATGAGGCTGAACCCGGTTTCAAGGTCGTTGCACCCGGAAGAGGCGTGATCAGGATCCCGCCAGTTTCCGTCTGCCACCATGTGTCAACAATCGGGCAGCGTTTGTCGCCGACGACCTCGTGATACCACATCCAGGCTTCCGGGTTGATCGGTTCACCAACCGACCCCAACAGGCGGAGGGATGAACGGGATGTCGATTTGACCGGACCATCCCCTTCGCGCATCAGTGCCCGAATGGCGGTCGGTGCGGTGTAGAAGATGTTAACCTGATGCTTGTCGCAGACCTGCCAGAACCGTGACATATCCGGGTAATTCGGCACCCCTTCAAACATCAGGGTGGTCGCCCCGTTCGCGAGCGGCCCGTAGAGAATATAGCTGTGACCTGTAACCCAGCCCACATCGGCTGTGCACCAGTAGATGTCCCCATCGTGATAATCAAAAATCAACTCGTGGGTCATGGAGGCGTAAACCATATAGCCGCCTGTTGTGTGCATCACACCCTTGGGCTGTCCGGTTGACCCTGATGTATAGAGGATGAAAAGAGGATCTTCGGCGTTCATTTCCTCAGCCGGGCAATCTGGAGAGGCCGCCGCCGTTGTTTCTTCATACCAGACATCACGACCATCGACCCAACCGATGTCACCACCGGTGCGCTTTACGACGATGCAGGTCGTCACTGTCGGGCAGGACACCAGCGCCGCATCGGTGTTGGCCTTCAGGGGAACCGTTTTTCCACCCCGCAGGCCCTCATCCGCGGTGATGACCATCTTGCAGGCTGAGTCCTGAATACGGTTTGCCAGACTGTCCGGGGAGAAACCGCCGAAGACGACCGAGTGAACCGCGCCAATCCGCGCGCAGGCCAGCATCGCATAGGCGGCCTCCGGGATCATCGGCATATAGATGCAGACCCGGTCGCCCTTTTCGATGCCGTTTGCTTTCATGACATTGGCAAGGCGGCCAACCTGATCGGCCAGTTCGTTATAGGTGATTTTGGCGTCATCCTTCGGGTCGTCGCCTTCCCAGATGATCGCGACCTGATCGCCGCGTGTCGCCAGATGGCGGTCGATGCAGTTTGCCGCCGCATTCAGCGTGCCATCTTCGAACCATTTGATGGAGACATCGGGGATGTTGTAGTTCACATCGCTGATTTTGGTATAGGGCTTGATCCAGTCGATCCGCTTTCCATGCTCGGCCCAGAATGCGTCAGGGTCGTTGACGGATTGCGCGTACATATCTGCATATTGGTCGGCTGTGACCTTCGCGTTAGCCTTTACGTCATCTGACGGTGGAAAACTGTGAACTTCGAACATTGAACCTCTCCCTCCTGCGAGCGTGGAAAGCGACCGCTGTTTTATGGGTGATCGCCCCTCATTGTTGGCCGCATCATGCTGAAAAAGAAGGATGGATTCAATCGTTAGCGGGCTTGAATGCGTAGTTCTGTCAATATTTGACCTGTGTCAGTCGGCCGCTGTAAACGACGCCGCCCGGCCATCTGGAGGGATGGGCCGGGCGGATCTTGCATCGAGGTTTCAGTCCGGACGGGGCCGGACCTGGCAAATTCGAAAATTACTCGGCGGCGGTTGCTGCTTTGTGGTCAATGACCTCTCCCCGCCCTGGGTAATTGTTCGGAATGACAAAATCGAGCGCCTTCAGGATGTCGCCAAATGACGGGCGCGCAAAGGGCATTGTCTGAACCGTGCCGAAATAGAGCTCGCCATTTGGACGAACCAGATAGAGGGCTGGTTCGGCAAACAGGTCAGGCTCCATCACACCGGTTGATGTCTTGCCGCGGCTGGTCGAGATAAAGAGGCCCCATTTCCGCGCGTCATCCAGGCTGAGACCATAAGCGAGGCGAAGGCCTTCCAGGTCCCATTTCTCAAATGCTTCTTCAGCGCGTTCTTGCGTATCAGTGCTGGCGACAATGACGGTGACGCCGCGTTCTGCGAACAGAGACAGTTTGCGCTTGAGATCGCCCAGATACATGGAACAAATCGGGCAATGCAGACCGCGATAGAATACCACCATGGTGAAGTTTTCGGGGCTTTCATCCGCAAGGTTGAACTGGCCGCCGCCAACGAGCGGCAGGTCCAGTGCAGGCACGGCTTGACGGGGATAGAGAATAGCTTGATCGGTCATTTTCATTCTTTCCGGGACAGTGTCCCTGATACAGTTTTGAAACCGCCTCATGGCGTATGCGATCAACCTAATTTCATGAAATTATCGAGCAAGTACCTCCTGCGACATTTTGGTTCACATGCTGGTGAGGGGGCGGGAATAAGACCTTTTCCAAGAATGGATTATTCCGGCTCGGTCTCACCCATTCGACAGATCATGGCCCATTGGTCCGGCTCAATCGCGGTTACCGAAAGGCGCGACTGTCGCACCAATGAGAGTTCCGACAAGGCTGGTTCCGCTTTGATTTCCGCCAGCGTGACAGGACGTATAAATGGACGGACGGCCATGACATCCACCATGCCGAAACGCCCCTTAGGATCCGTATGGTCGGGGTAATACTCCTTTATCACCTCAACGATGCCGACGATCTGTTTCTCATTGACGGAATGGTAAAAGAAAGCGCGATCCCCGATTTTCATCGCTTTCATATTGTTTGAGGCCTGGTAGTTCCGCACACCGTCCCAGTGTTCGCCTTTTGCACCCCGCTTGACCTGGTCATCCCAGGACCAGGTTCCCGGTTCGGATTTCATTAACCAATATGCCATCTCAAAATCTCCTGATCGCACTTGCGTATCTAAATTTATGGCAGGGAATATTGCGCGTGAAGGCCGCCTTGGAAAGGGGAGCGGGGAATTTGATTTCAGGTGTTGGTGGAAATTGGGGGGTGTCTTGCAGGCATGCGGGACGCAATGGTGCAAAGCCCGGCACCGATCGCCGCGTATGCAATCAGGCCAAACCCGATCGATGTCAGGCCGGCCCCGAAATCGAAAAGATATCCAAGCAGCACGGGTGAGGCGGCGCTAAAGAAGACAGAGATGGCAATGGTCAAGGACCGGATCGAACCCAGATACCGCCGTCCATAGAGTTCGGGCCAAAGCGCGGCGATCAAAGTATGGGTTACGCCTACACTGATGCCGGTGGTGCCCATATAGAGCCAGATCAGCCATGGCTCGTTTCCGGAAAGCAAAATCAGGATGGCCAGAATTTGCGGTATCAGGAACCAGGGCAGCAGCCGAACCGCGCCAGCGCGATCAACCAGAATGCCGGTGATCAGCGACGCGACAACGGTCATGACCGCGAACAGTGTGTAGGAGGATGCGAGCAGGGGGCGCGACCAGCCCTGAATTTCCAACATGATAAGGATCTGGTGAAAGAACAGTCCGGTAAAAATGAAGGATGGCCCCATGAGGCCTGGCAGGATGAGGTAGAAGCGCGGATCGCGTATGACTTGGGCCCGCCTCCAGGACAATTGTGGACCTGATCCGGAACCGGCATTTTTGGATTCTGCAGCTTCTGCTTCACGTTCTTCCTGTTCAAGGTTCTTGAGATAGGCCGCGTGACGGTTGCTATGACCGCGCAGCAGGGTCAGGACGACCGGAATGATCACGACAAGCAGGCTTCCCGCAATCGCCAGCCAGGTTTCGCGCCATCCGACCGCCAGAACCATGGCTACGGTCAGGATAGGCAACACCGCCTCACCCAAGGGCCATCCAAGACCGGCAATGCTGAGTGCCTTACCCCGACCCTGCTCAAAATAGCGCGCCATGCTGGTCATGGCTGCGTGGCCCGGCAGGCCCTGCCCGCATTGCCGCAGAAGGAAGATGCACATGAACAGGCCGGCGATATGGGTTGATCCCCACATGATGATTGCCGCCGTTGCCAGGCCTGAGAAAATCATCACGACATAGAGGCGCAGATCGAGCCTGTCGATCAATGGCCCGGTCCAGAGCAGGACGGCGGCGCTCATCAAGGTGCCGGCGGAATATACAGCGCCAAACTCCCCATCGCTCAACCCGTATTCAAGTTTGATCTCGGATGAAAAGAGAGAGATGTAAAAGGTTTGCCCAAACCCGGAGGCGAAACACATGACCATGCCAAAGGCGAGAAGCTGCCGATTGCTCCAGACAAAAGTGGCGTAATCCCTCATGGCAGTCGTGCTTTCTCCGCAGGTCAGGGCGGTAAGTCAACCGATATGGATATCAACCGGATAATCGGTCTGGTTCTTATGCGTCGGTCCGATTGCCGGCACAATCAACACAGGTGGGTATCGCAGGGTCAAGGTTCAGACGGGCCGGCGCGATCACCTCGTCGCAGGCGATACAATAGCCGTAATCCCCGTCCGATATTCTGGCAAGGGCCGCGTCGATCCGCTGCAGCTCTTCCTCCCTGCGTCGATCCTGTTCAAGGGCCATTGCCTGACCCTGCAAGGCATCCATCCGGCTAAGGCGCCCGACAGATTGCTGATCCAGTTCCACCACCGAGCGTGCTTCGCGACTGCTGGCGCGGATTGCAATCAGTTCAGCGCGCCTGTCTTCAAGCCGTTCTCGAAAAGGGTCAATGTCGTAGTGCAACTCGTCAGACATGAGGTGCTATCAGGCTGGTTTCTCGGTTTCGTCCGGGTCGCCAGCCCTTTTGTTTTCTTGTTCTGCGGGGGCGTCATCTTCGGGCAGGGGTTCCGCGGCAGGATTGAGGGTACCCGCCAGAACACCGGCCCGCACGGACATTGCGACAAAGTCGCCTTGCTCTTCTGCTGGCAGGGAAGGCCGTTGGCCCATGCGCCAGATCACGAAAATTGCCAGAAGCACGTGAATGACCAACAGGCTGCCAAAGAAGGCAATGGGCCCTATCACGTCCATACCCGACCCGGCGATGTTTGGACCGATCATAGCCCCCAGACCGTTTGCCATAACCAGTGTGCTGCTGGCGGCGACCATTTGTTTCGGGGTCAGGTGATCGTTGGTATGGGCGATCGCGAGGGAATAGAGCGGCATGGCACATCCCCCCATAAGACCTGCGACCAGAAACAGGGAAATGCGGCCAAACTCCTCGGCAATCATACCGAGCCCGCTTGCCAGTGCAGCGGCAATGGCAACCACCAGCATAACCGTCCGTCGATCAAACTTGTCGGACAATCGACCAATTGGCCAAGTCATCAAAAGACCGCCGATAAAGATGGCGGACATGAAGAGCGATGAATCGGCAACCGTCAGGTCAAGCTGTAAAACGAACGCGGGCCCCATTCCGATATAGGTTCCTGCCGCCATGCCGACCATGATGATTGCGACTACACCCAGTGGGGACGCCCGATATATCTTTACCGGGCCAATCATCTCCGGCTCTTCAAAATCGGGTGCTTTGGATGCCGTCAGCAAAACAGGAACGACCGAGACCGAGACAAGCACTGATACAACCGTGAACAGCTGAAACTCTGACGGGTCGTAAAGGTTGAGCAGGAATTGACCACCGGCCATGCCGAGAAGAGAGATGATCATGTAAATCGAGAGAAGCTGGCCACGGTTGTCGTTCGTGGCGCGGTCGTTCAGCCAGCTTTCACACACAATGTAGAGACCGGCATAGGCAAAGCCTGTCAGCACCCGCATGGTGAACCAGGTTATTGGTTCAACGAAAACCGGATAGACCAGAACACCCAGCGAGGCGATCGACGCCACCGCGCCAAACACCCGGACATGACCGACGCTGGCCAGCATTTTCGGGACGATAAAGGACCCGAGAAAGAACCCGACGAAATACCCGGCCATGATCACACCGGTAATTGTATTGCCGAAAACTTCATACTGCGCGCGGATTGCAACCAGGGATCCTTGCAAGCCGTTGCCCAACATCATGAAGCCCAAACCGAGGAACAGGGGCCATGCGGATCTCAACGCCTCAATCATCTCAAGGACCTTCCGTAAACCGTCCAGCAATGGACGTATGGTGGATAATCCACACCTGTCACACTCGTGTTCGCCGCGCAATGGAATTCATTCGGAACCACAGATTTTTCTGCTGCCGGAAAGGGTGATTCGTTGATTGAGGTACTTTCTTGGTTCGTCGCTGAGATCAAAGGCGTAAACAGGGCGCGCGGGGCGGCAGATCCCTTGCGCTTCGTCGTGCAAATGGCTAGGTAGGAATCGGGCCGTCCGGGGCGGTCTGTTTCTTCCGGAACCGTGAGTTTTTTATGAGCATGAGACCTGTTCGCATCGCACCGAGCATCCTATCCGCCGACTTCGCGGCCTTGGGGGCAGAGGTGAAGGCTATCGATGAGTCGGGTGCCGACTTCATCCATATTGATGTGATGGACGGGCATTTTGTGCCAAACCTGACAATTGGTCCGTCGGTGGTGAAAGCGCTGCGACCGCATACGGAAAAGACGTTTGACGTGCATCTGATGATCTCGCCGGTGGATCCTTATATCCAGGCCTTTGCCGATGCTGGCGCCGATATTATCACGGTCCATCCGGAAGCAGGCCCCCATGTGCATCGCAGTTTACAGGCGATCCGTGGCTTGGGGAAAAAGGCGGGTGTTTCGCTCAACCCCGGTACACCGGCGAAATCCCTCGACTACCTGATGGATATGGTGGATCTGATCCTGGTCATGACGGTCAATCCGGGATTTGGCGGTCAGTCCTTTATCGACAGTCAATTGAAGAAGATCGAAGCCATTCGCAAACGGATCGATTCCGCAGGCTTGGATATCGCGCTGGAAGTTGACGGCGGCATCAATCCGGAAACTGCCAAACGCGCAATAGAGGCGGGCGCAGATGTTCTGGTTGCTGGTACGGCGACTTTTACCGGTGGACCGGATCAGTATGCATCCAATATTCGCGCGCTTCGAGGTGGATCTTAAGGGCCTGCCATTTCCGGCGGGATCGTAAGACAAGAAAGGTAAACAGGGCCTGCAATGGCACGAGGACAAACGAAACTAGCGGCAAACCAAACCGGTCTTTGGCCTTCCATGCGCTATCAGGCGACCAAGGTTGTGCGCAGTTTGCCGCTATACGGAACCACGCTTGGTGATGCCGATCCGGGACCCCTCGTGTTCAATGCGACCCATCCCTGGCGCGGTGATCCCGCGCGGGGTGCTGCAATACGCGATGGATCCTTTCCGTTCGCAGGAAAGGTTGTGCGTCAGGCAAACAATCCCTGGGCTGTAACCGACGCGTCGGATGCGTGGCTCGCCGCGCTTCACGGGTTTACATGGCTGGCAGACCTGAACGCCGACAATACGGATGGGTCGAAACGCCGGGCGGTTGGTCTTGTCATGGACTGGATAGACCACAATCAGGAATGGTCGCCACAGGCGTGGAATGCGGCCACGGTCGGTGCCCGGATTTCGTCCTGGCTGATGCATTTTTCGACATGTTTTGGCGAGACCGACGAGTTGGTCCAACGGCGGATCCGTAAATCCATCCTGCGGCAGTTCCATCATTTGCATAGGGTCGCCCCCTATGAGACCGACGGTGCGGCGCGATTGATCGCGTTGAAAGGGCTGGTGCTTGCCTGCCTTTCTTTTGCCAGCCTTCATAAATCACTTGAAGGGGCGGGCAGTCTGTTGTCCGCAGAGTTTGACAGGCAGGTCCTGCCTGATGGCGGGCATATTGAACGCAGCCCGATGGTTCTGTTGGGCGTTCTGCGATTGGCGATCGACGTGCGCTACGCCTATCGCACAGCGCAGCAACCGGTGCCAAACGGTGTCCAGAATGCCATAGACCGGATGACCCCGATGATCCGGTTTTTCCGTCATGGCGATGGTGGGTTGGCGCATTTTAATGACACGACCGAAGGGCGGCCGAGTGAGATTGATCTTGTGCTGTCCCTATCGGAAAGCGACGCCAAGCCCCCGATACAGACTCCGCATTCAGGGTTTCAGCGCCTGCAAGCCGCAAAAACCCTTCTGCTGATGGATGTTGGCCCGCCACCCCTTGCCGGAATTGACCGACACGGGCATGCCGGGACCCTGTCCCTCGAAATCAGCCAGGGTAAGGACCGGATCATCGTCAATTGCGGTGCTGCAATGTCTGATGATCTGGCGTGGCGAGAGGCGCAACGATCCACCCCTGCACATTCGACCCTGACGCTGGCCATGACCAATTCCAGCGCGCTCACCGATGAGGGTTTTGGCGATAGACGGGCCTCGGTCACCTCTGAACGGGACAGTGCGGACGGGGCAACCTGGTTGTCAGCGCGCCATGATGGGTATGCATCGCTGTTGGGTTTCTATCACAACAGGCGGGTTTTCCTGAGCGAGAGCGGTCTGGATATCCGCGGTGAAGACAGCCTATTGCCGGTTGATCCGGCCCAGCCCGTAACCCCACGGCGGTTTGAATTGCGGTTTCATTTATATCCCGGATCAAAGGTTTCTTTGCTTGCCAACCAGTCAGCGGCGCTTTTGCAAATGCCCAGCGGCGCGGGTTGGCGGTTCCGGTCCAGCGGTGCTGCGATCCGTCTTGAAGACAGCATTTATATGGGCAAACGCGGCGACGCCCGACGCACGCAGCAGATCGTGCTTGTCGGCGATACCGGCGCTGGCGAAAAGACGATCAAATGGGCGCTTCAGAAAGAAGGCACCAAGTAGGGCCGCTCAAAGCGACCAGTAACGGCGGTTTTCCAGTCTTGGTTTGTCCCGCCAAATGCCTTTGATATCCGCGATCAGACCGTCTTCATTCACCAGGTCCTGCAGTGCAAGATCAGAAAAGCTGTCATGGGACACGGCACCGATCACGCAATCAAAAGATCCGGAAAGTTCTTTGGTAAGCGGATAGGCATATTCGTGCTGGACTTCCTCGGCATCGGCCAGTGGATCATGGATCGTTACCTGATGTCCCAGACTGCGCAGGGAACGGGCGATATCGATGACCTTTGAATTTCGGATATCGGGCACATTTTCTTTGAACGTGATGCCGAGCAGCAAGATGCGGGCGGACTTCCGACCCAGTTCCAGATCAATCCGCGCGGCGATGGTCGCCCCCATCGCGTCATTCACCCGCCGACCGGACAAAATAATCTCGGGATTGTAACCGATTTCCTGGGCGGCATGGGCCAGGTAGTAGGGGTCAACGCCAATACAGTGACCCCCGACCAGTCCCGGTGTGAAGCCCAGGAAATTCCACTTGGTTTGTGCTGCATCCAGCACATCATGTACGGACAGGCCCATCTTGCCGAAAATCAGGGCAATTTCGTTCACAAAGGCGATGTTGATATCGCGTTGCGCGTTTTCAATTATCTTCGACGCCTCAGCGGTCTTGATGTCCCGGGCAATGAAGATGTTGTTATCGTTCATTGAACCATAGATTTCGGCCAGTAGTGCTGCTGTTTCGGGCGTTTGTGCAGCGACAACCTTGGTAATCCTGTCGACTGTATGCACCTTGTCACCTGGATTGATGCGCTCTGGCGAATAGCCGAGATGAAAGTCTTCACCGCATGTCAGGCCAGACAATTCCTCGATGATCGGACCGCAAATTTCCTCTGTAACGCCCGGATAGACGGTGCTTTCGAAAACAGCAATGCCGCCTTTTTCGATGGCCCGGCCCACGGTTTCGGAGGCTTTCTGAACGGCGCGCAAATCCGGACGATTTTTTTCGTCCACGGGTGTCGGGACTGTCACAATAAAAACGTCTTGAAGGGTCAGCCGGTCCGGATCGGATGTCAGTTCCAGACTACTGTTCATCAAACTGGCATTGTCGATCTCACGGGTACGGTCCATACCACGGCGCAGCTCGGAAACCCGTGTGACATCAATATCAAACCCGACTACCGAGTAGGTTTTGGCCAGCGCAACTGCCAGGGGCAGACCGACATAGCCCAGACCGATTACAGCGATGCGTGGGTTGGATTTCCGGTCTGTTCCAGTAACCCGTAGATCATTCGTCAAGATGCCGTCCCCTATTGTGCCGGGAAGTTTGAGTGTGCTGGTCAGGCGCCTTGGGTAACGAGGTTGATAGCGCCTGTCAAATTGGTCGTTGGCGGCAATGATTTATGTGTGACCAATCGCTCGTTCCCATGCACTGACGGGTTGACGTTCATACCGTGAACGCTATATGTTCATTTCGTGAACACGCTGGTTCGCGGATATTATTTTTTCATTATTTTAGAGCTTTTTGGACGATGCGAACGCCTTCTCAATCAACTGTTGACGATGACGCGGACAGCCCGATTACGCTGGGCATCCTGAATGCGGTTGAAGAAGACAGCAACCTTACCCAACGCAGTGTGGCGAACACCCTTGGGATCGCGCTGGGATTGGCGAATGCCTATTTGAAACGGTGCGTCAGAAAAGGCCTGATCAAGGTCCAGCAGGTACCGTCAAACCGCTACGCCTATTTCCTGACCCCGCAGGGATTTGCCGAGAAGTCGCGCCTGACTTCGGAATATCTGACTTCGTCATTCAATTTCTTCCGCAAGGCACGGGTGGAATGCTCGAATCTTATGCAGGAATGCGAAGACCTGGGGTACAAGCGTATCGCTTTGGTTGGTGTCAGTGATCTGAGCGATGTGATTGCGCTCTCCGCACTTGACTCGAAAGTTGCCATTGCGGGCATCGTTGATGACTCTGTTACACTCCAGTCCTACGCGGGCCTCAGGGTTGCGAAATCCCTCGAAGATCTTGGCCCTGTCGATGCGATTGTCGTTACGGCACTTCTGAAATCACAGCAAAAGGTGAATGAACTTCGCAAGCAGTATCCCGATCTGCCGTTGATGGCGCCACCATTGCTGAGTGTTGATCTGGACGGTGAACCGAATCGCCACCTTCAGCCGATGGTCGAGCAGGGCAGGGAAGCTGCCCGATGAAACGCTGGTTTGTCGTCAATACAAAGCCAGGTGCAGAAAAGCTCGCCCAGACCCATCTGGAGCGGCAAGGTTTTACGGTATATTTGCCCCGCATGATCAAGAAACTGCGCCATCAACGCAGACCGGTCGCCCCTGTAGAAGTTCCCCTGTTTCCACGCTATCTCTTTGTTCAGATTGATCTGGCGGTGGATGCTTGGCATTGCATCAATAACACAATCGGTGTCGCTCGATTGGTCAGCTTTGGCAAATTGCCCTCGGCAGTGTCCCATCGGGTGATTGATGAAATCCGGCAGAGGGAAGATGAGGATGGCATTGTCCGTCTGTCCCGCATGCATCGATTCAAACAGGGTGATCAGGTGGCCATTGTCGAAGGTGCCTTGATGGATCGGACCGGCATTTTCCAGTGCGAAACGGATAAAGAGCGGGTGATTGTCCTTCTCAATCTGTTGGGTCGGGAAATATCTGTGACGGTGGGTCAGGACGCCCTTCATAAAATCGCCTGACGAGGCGTTCCTCCGAAAGCTGAAAGTTGGATTGGACAGCGGGTGCAGGCGCGGTATAAGCGCCCATGATGTCTCAACTATTGAACCCTGTCCTTGTCACCTCCATTAGCTTTGTCGCCAGCCTTTTGGCCGTGCGCGCGCTGATCGGTTATCTCTTGGCGCGAGACATTATGGACAGGCCGGTTGACCGCTCCTCTCATACGACCCCGACACCCAGGGGTGGGGGGCTCGCGGTGAGCGGGACAATTGTTCTGGTCTGGCTTGGCCTTCAGATGGCGTTTCCGGCGCCAGGCTTCAGTTTTCTGCTCGTGTCCGTTCTTTTGCTGGCCGCGATCTCCTGGCGCGATGATCTGGCCTCACTCTCTTCTGCGCTGCGGCTGGCGGTCCACGGTGTGGCGGTGCTTGTCGGTCTTTTCTGGCTCAACGGGCAGGGGTTGGTCTTTCAGGGATTGTTGCCCCCTTATGTTGACCTTGTTGTCTCTGGCTTTGTCTGGGTCGGGTTTCTGAATTTCTTTAACTTCATGGATGGGATCGACGGCATCTCAGCGGTGGAGACGATTGCCATTGTGGCCGGGCTTGCGCTTGCTGGTGGATCTCTTGGCTATGCGCTTTTCGAATTGTCTGAGGTGTTTCACATCCTGGCAATCGGCGGGGCCATGGCAGGCTTTGCGCTGTGGAACTGGCATCCGGCAAAGATCTTTCTGGGCGATGTCGGTTCGGTACCACTCGGGTTTTTGTTGGGCGGGTTGTTGCTGGGGCTGGCGGCGAGAGGCGGGTTTGAGGCGGCATTGATCCTGCCCCTGTATTATCTGGCAGATGCAGGTCTTACCTTGTGCCGCCGGATCGTGCGGGGGGAGAAATTCTGGCAGGCGCATCGGTCGCATTTTTATCAACGGGCCGTTCAACGCGGCTTTTCGCATTCGAGGGTCAGTCTGGCGATCGCCCTTGCCAATACACTTCTGGTTATCTGCGCGTTCTGGTCTGTCACTGCGCCGGCGCTTGCGATTTTCTGTGCTGCGCTTGTGGTTCTATTCCTTCTAGTCTGGATGGTGAAATGGCCGGTCGCATCCTCGTAACAGGGCCAACAGGATTTGTCGGTCAAGGGCTTGTGCCGTATCTGGAGGGGCTGGGCCATGACGTGCTTGCGGTGGGCCGGGAACAAGTCGGGTCCATCGACCGAATGACGGATTGGCGCCCATATGTGTCCCAATCTGTGGATACGGTGGTCCATTTGGCGGGCCGCGCGCATGTGATGAAAGAACGTCATTCGAATCCAATACATGCCTATCGAACCGTAAACCTGATGGGTACGGCGCAGTTGGTCCGGCAGGCAAGCGGCGCGGGTGTAAGAAGATTTATTTTTGTCAGCACTGCGAAGGTGATGGGAGAGGGCGGACAACCCTATTCGCACCGTGACATCCCCGATCCCCAGGACCCTTATGCGGTCAGTAAGGCGGAAGCCGAATTGGCCCTTAAAGAACTGGCCGGTGAGATGAGCTGGACTGTTCTGAGGCCACCCTTAGTTTATGGGCCAGGTGTCGGGGGCAATTTTCGATCTCTGCTCAAGATTGTTCATCAAGGAATTCCCTTGCCTTTGGGATTGGTCAAAAACAGTCGCAGCCTGATATCGAGACAGAATTTGGTCAGTGCCATACAGCATTGTATAGAGGGGCCAACCGGCACGTTCTTGCCGTCGGATGGTCAGGACGTGTCCACGCCTGATTTGATCAGGGGATTGGCCTTGGCCATGGGGCGCCCGGCCCGGTTGCTGCCGGTACCGCCGGGCCTGCTTCGGTTTGGCGGATTTGTCACCCGGAAATCCGCGGCCATAGATCGTCTGCTGGGTGATTTTACAGTCGACGGGATGGTACCCCGATGGTCGCCTGAGCAAACGCTCGAGGCCGGTCTGGAAGAAGTCGCTCACTGGTACCAGGGTTTTCTTCGCGAAAAGACGGGCTGAAACCATGGTCCGTGACCTTGTCCAAAGCAGCGGCACTGGCTAAGAACAGGCCATGGAATTCAGACCCCGACTCAGCCGCGCGCGGATTGCGTATGTGCACGACCTCTTCATGGCCGGCATTTCGCTGCCGATTGCACTCTACCTGCGCACAGGTGAGTCGTTTCATTTTTATGCCAGCGAATATCTGCTGACCGGTACCCTCACTTTCGTGCTGATCGCCGCAGCGATTTTTCGGTTCTCACGCATGTATCGCGGAATTTGGGCCTACGCATCAATCCATGACCTGATGGCGATTACCAGGGCGGTGACCCTGGTTGTCGTCATTTTCGTGCCCGTACTGTTTGTCCTGACACGTCTGGAGTTTTTTCCCAGATCAGTTCCGGTCATACAGTGGTTCGTGCTCATTGCCCTGCTGGGCGGGCCGCGTTTTGTCTATCGGATCTGGAAAGACCGCCGGCTTGAAAAAATCATGGACCGAGGTTCGGTTGCCCGTATTCCGGTCATTCTGGTCGGGGCCGGTGACGAGACAGAACTCTTCCTGAGAGAGTTGAAGCGGGACCGTAAGGCAAATTATAGCGTTCTTGGGATCTATGACGATCGAAACAGGCGTGTTGGCCGGGAAATTCACCGGGTGGAAGTACTGGGTAATTTGGAAGACCTTGAAACAGACCTCGCAAGCAAGAAGTTTAGTCCCAAGGCTCAACGCCTCGTCGTCACCAGAGAAGACGCTGAGGGAGCACTCGTCCGCGATGTGATGGATCTGGCGACCCGTCACGGGCTGATGGTGTCGCGCCTGCCCCGCCTGAAAGAACTTGAGGCAGCCGGCGAGGCTGCAGACAAACCCATTGAAACACGACCCATTGCGATTGAGGATTTGTTGGGGCGGCCACAGACGCCTCTTGACCGTGCCTCAATTGAAAAAATGGTGCGGGGACGCCGTGTTCTGGTTACCGGCGCTGGCGGGACAATCGGATCCGAATTGGTGCGTCAGATCTGTTCTCTGGAACCGGACCATATCTCATTGTTGGATAGTTCCGAGTATCAGCTTTATGAAATCGACCGGGAAATTCTGGAAGATCATCCAGATTTATCGCGCAGCCCGATTTTGGCCGATATCCGCGATCCCGTGCGTATCCTGGACGTTATGACGACCGAGCAACCCGAGGTCGTTTTTCATGCCGCGGCGTTAAAACATGTGCCGATGGTGGAAGGAAATCCAACTGAGGGCATCCTGACCAATATCATCGGCAGCCGGATTGTCGCGGATGCCTGCCTGGCCAGCAACGTGCATTGCATGGTGCAGATCTCGACCGACAAGGCCGTTAATCCCACCAATGTTATGGGGGCAACCAAACGCCTCGCAGAGGCCTATATACAGTCGCTCGATGCCGAGGGCGGAAACACGCGTTTTGTCGTTGTCCGGTTTGGAAATGTTCTGGGCTCGACCGGTTCTGTTGTTCCTCTGTTTCAGAGACAGCTGGCAAGAGGCGGTCCCTTGACGGTCACGCACCCGGAAATGACCCGCTACTTCATGACAGTCCGTGAAGCGGTTGAACTGGTTCTTCAGGCAGCCACCATCGCCCTCGATAATGCGTCAGACACACGGGGCAAAATCTTTGTTCTGGATATGGGTGAACCGGTCCGAATCCTTGATCTTGCAAACCGGATGATCCGTCTGAGCGGTAAGGAACCCGGTGAGGATATTGCCGTCGAATTCACAGGTCTGCGCCCCGGAGAAAAGCTTTTTGAAGAGCTGCTTCATGACGAGGAAGAGGCGATTGGCGGGGACAATTCCGGTCTGACCCTGGCCTCTCCCCGGAATGGATCGCTTGAAACCCTGCGCGCTGGTCTGGCAACGCTTTCGGACCTTTCGCGTCAACGCGATCGGGCAGGTGCTTTTGATCTGTTATGTTCCTTCGTCCCTGAATACAAACCTGATACAAGAATATCCGCTCAAATGGCCAAGTTTGGTCAGTCCGGCGGCTCCAACGCAGAAATCTCCACTGAAAAGCCCGACCCTGAGTCGGGTCCGACCTGAGGTAACCATGTCTGAACAACCCATCGCTCGCGCCCTAATTTCAGTCTCTGACAAGACCGGCCTGATTGAATTCGCTAAAGGGCTTGCCCGACACAAGGTGCGGCTTCTCTCCACTGGGGGGACGGCCAAGGCGCTGAAGGAGGCGGGCCTTGCGGTTACAGAGGTTTCTGCGCACACGAACTTCCCGGAAATTTTCGATGGCCGGGTTAAGACACTCCATCCAATGATCCATGGCGGCATTCTGGCCAATCGTGATGACAGCAAGCACCGTACAACAATGGAAGGCCACAGTATCTCGCCGATCGATATGGTGGTTGTGAACCTGTACCCCTTTGTCGAAACGATCGCGTCTGGTGCAAGTTACGAAACCTGCATTGAAAACATCGATGTCGGCGGACCGGCGATGATCCGCGCCGCCGCAAAAAACCATGCGTTTGTTACGGTGGTCACCGATCCCGGCGAATATGAATCTGTCATAACAGCGATGGACGAGAATGCAGGATCGACAACACAGGATCTGCGTGCCTGGCTTTCGCGTGAGGCTTACGCCAGAACCTCCTCCTACGACAGTGTGATCAGTGACTGGCTGGCCCGGCAACAGGATCAGCTCTGGCCAAAACGCCTCACCACAACGGGGCGTAGACAACAGATTCTGCGTTATGGTGAAAATCCGCATCAAAAGGCAGCCGTATACAGATCCGTCCCGACGCGGCCTGGCATCGCATCGGCAAAACAGCTGCAGGGAAAAGAACTCAGCTTTAACAATTATAACGACGCCGATGCCGCTTTGAGGGCTGTCGTCGAGTTCCAGGACCCGACGGTCGTGATTGTCAAACATGCCAATCCGTGTGGTGTGGCGAGCGCCAAAAGTCTGAGCCAGGCCTGGCCCCAGGCCCTGGCCTGTGACCCGGTATCCGCCTTTGGGGGCGTTGTTGCGGTGAATGACAAGATCGATGCCGCGCTGGCCCGACAACTGACCGATCTTTTCCTGGAGGTTGTGATTGCGCCTGGCGTGTCCGAAGAAGCGGCTGAGATCCTGGCCGAGAAAAAGAACCTCAGAGTGCTAACCCTGACCAAACTGCCGGATCCGACGGAGCCGCTTTTGACGACCAGATCTATCTCTGGCGGCTATCTTCTGCAGACCGAAGATAATGGTGTCATTTCGCGGGATGACTGCAAAGTGGTGACGAAAAAGCAACCGTCAGAACAAGAATGGCGGGACGCGATGTTTGCCTGGTCCGTCTGCAAACATGTCAAAAGCAACGCGATTGTCTATGCGAGAGATAATGCGACGGTCGGGATCGGTGCCGGTCAGATGAGCCGGGTGGATTCATCCCGGATTGCCGCCAGCAAGGCCGCCGAACATCAGGGTGCCGCAGGCAGTGTGGTTGCGTCTGACGCGTTCTTCCCTTTTGCCGACGGTTTGTTGGCCGCCATTGAAGCCGGGGCAACAACCGCGATCCAACCGGGCGGGTCCGTGCGGGATGAGGAAGTGATCAAAGCTGCTGATGAGGCCGGGATCGCGATGATCTTTACCGGCATGCGCCATTTCAGGCACTAGATCATCTCATTTTCACTCAGGCCGTTCCGGCCAAGTGAAGGTTGGTCATGTCTTGAACACAACGATCAGGTTGTTGGCCGGCATCCGGATGACCTCTTGTCGGCTGAAACCGTGTTTCATGGCCAGCTCTGTCACGACACCCAAATCCCGTATGCCCCATTCCGGGTCTTCGTCCCTGAGTTTCTGATCAAAGGCGATGTTGCCGGGACCCGTATGCTCCCCGTTTTCTTTGAAGGGGCCATAGAGGACAAGCAGACCCGGTTTTCCGGTTAAAACCCTGGCGCTGCCCGCGATCAGGCCCTTACAGGCGGCCCAGGGTGCGATGTGGATCATATTGGCGGAATAGACGACATTGATGTCGCTGACCGGCCATTCCTCCTGCGTTACATCGAGTTGCACGGCGGATCGTATTTGCGCTCTTTTCGGGTCCGCCGCTTCTGTATGCCCGTCAATACCGGCCAGAAATGCCGGGTTGAAATCGCTTGGCTGCCAGGTCCAGCCCGGCAAAACTGGGGCTATATGCGCGGCATGTTCACCGGTGCCACTCGCAATCTCCAGGACGGTTCCGGTGCCGCTTAAAAGACGTATGAACTCATTTGCAATGACGTGCTTGTTGCGTTCGGCAGCTGGTGAATAACGGCGTGGATCGGTCATATTCTTCTTCTGTTCAGGAGATCTTGATAGGGTTTACGCGATAGGGTGTTGCCCGAAAAGAACAATCAGATATAGATGGATGCGAAATCGGTTAAAGGCCAGACGCCAAGGAGATTAAGAATGACGTATGTCGTTACTGAGGCATGCATCAAGTGCAAGTATCAGGACTGTGTTGAAGTGTGCCCCGTTGACTGTTTTTACGAGGGCGAAAACATGTTGGTTATCCACCCCGATGAGTGCATCGACTGCGGTGTTTGTGAGCCGGAATGCCCGGCGGAAGCCATTTTGCCAGATACGGAATCCGAAGCGGAAAAATGGCTGACGATCAACCGCGACTACTCGGAGAAATGGCCGAATATCACGGTAAAGGGTGAAGAGCCTGAAGACGCCGACAATTTTAAAGGCGTTGAGAACAAGTTTGCAACGATGTTTTCCGAAAATCCTGGCGAGGGCAGCTGAGCCACCGGGTACTTGAAGGACATCAAGCGAACGTCGCTGTTGAGTGACCGATCATGGGGGGCTGGGAATGCCCCCTTTTTTGTGTTATGGTGTAACCAAGATAAATAATGGGCCTTGATGCTCATCCAAGATGGACACCCTGCTGTGCGCTGGTGTAAGCGGCGGCAACGGGTGTTTTTTGATCACTTTTCTGTTCGGAAAAGTGGGTCGGATGTTTTCAGGTAACCGGATAAAAGCAGGGCAATCGGGGTTGGCGGTTACGGCCGCCATTCGTGTCTTTGCTGTTCTGTGATGGGTGCAAACGGGCTGAAATGATCAGCGTGCGAATCTCGGCAGTCAGCGGGACTGGGTTGTCAAATTTATGAAAGAGGTTTTGAAAATATGGCAAAGGGTTCCACGTATCAGGCTGGCGATCATGTCGTTTATCCAACCCATGGTGTGGGGAAGGTGACCGGCATTGAGGAGCAAGAGATTGCCGGCATGTCCCTTGAGTTGATCGTGATCGAATTTGACAAGGACCGCATGACCTTGCGGGTTCCGGTTAACAAAGCGGATGAAGCAGGCCTTCGCAAACTTTCTTCGCCCGATCAGATGAAAGTTGCCCTGAAAACACTGAAGGGCAAAAGCCGGGTTCGCCGCACGATGTGGTCCCGCCGTGCGCAGGAATACGAAGCGAAAATCAACTCTGGCGATCCGGTTGCGATTGCTGAGGTTGTCCGCGATTTGTTCCGCAACGCTAATCAGCCGGACCAATCCTATTCTGAGCGCCAACTGTATCAGGCCGCGCTCGATCGTCTTGCGCGGGAATTCGCCGCTGTCGAAGCGATTGAAGAGGAAGAGGCAACCACCAAGCTTGAAGAAATGCTGCAAAAGGCGGCTGCCTGATTCAGGTGTTGTCGACACACTTGTCAAAGAGGCCCCGGATTGTTTCGGGGCTTTTTTGCGTCTGGGTTTGTCGTGAGAATGCCTTAATCAAATCCTTGCAAATCAATCACTTTCCTCGTCATACTTCATGCTCGAAAGAGACGCGGCACCCCTCAAACAGCGTGCCAGCGGGTCAGAATAGGGTTTGAAAAACAGTGGCTGCGACCCCCGATGAACGAGGTTTGTATCCTGTCTTGCGACGCACAGACAGGATCTGGGCTGTTGGTGCGATTCACGGCGATATAGCGCATCTCGAGGCCGTTCATGACGCCGTTGCCCCGTTGGTGCAGGCTGGCGACCGCCTCATCTATCTGGGGAATTACCTGGGACATGGTTATGATAGTGCCGAGGTTCTGAACGAGTTGCTCCGGTTTCGGGCATGGTTCTTGTCCTTGCCGCCCTATGTCGATGTGGACGACGTCGTTTATTTACGTGGCGCCCAAGAGGAAATGTTTGAGAAACTGCTGCAAATTCAGTTTGCGGGGGAACCGAACGAGATTCTGAACTGGATGTTGGCGCGTGGCTTAGAGGGAACATTGCTCTCATATGACACCGACGCTGCAGAAGCTTTCAAGGCGGCCGGTGAAGGGACATTGAGCCTGACTTACTGGACATCGGATCTGCGCGCGCGCATGCGCATGCATCCGGGTCATGATCGGTTCCTGCGCGGATTGAAGCGGGCCACATACACCGATGACGGGGCGTTGCTGTTCGTGAGTGCCGGTATTGATGATCAGCGGCCGCTTGTGGGCCAGACCGACCCATTGTGGTGGGCGACCAAGTCTTTTACCGATATCGACCAACCGTATCGCGGTTTTCGTAAACTGGTGCGCGGAACGGATGCTGACCCGAGAGGCCTGGTGGTTGGCGATCACACAATTTCCCTCGACAGCGGCTCCGGTCGCGGCGGCAAGCTGACCGCCGTGTGCCTGACAGGTGATGCGGAAATTTTGCACACAATAGAGGCCTGAGAGGCGCGACATACGCCAATCCTCTTAAATAATCGATTTTTTGGAATCTTTTATCGGGATCTCCACAAAACAGTGATCCAATCCCTGTTACGCCCCGTAAAGAAATCTGAACGGGAGTGAACATCAGGACAATCCAGTTCTGGCAATTGTTCGGTGGTCACGACGCCTCTGCGATTCGGGGAGAAGCACATTGGCACATATCGATGACCCACAAACACAACGGGCAAATGTTTTTTTTATCCGCGCTTCCATGCGCGAACAGCTTCTGTCGCGGGAGCTGGAACAGGAACTGGCGAAACGTTGGCGTTACGAACGTGATGAAGCCGCTTTACACCAGCTTGTCCGCGCCTATACCCGTTTGGTCATCAGCACAGCCAGCAAATTCCGCAATTACGGCCTCCCCATGGGTGATCTGGTTCAGGAGGGCAATGTCGGCCTGATGCAGGCCGCAGCGCGGTTTGAACCGGAACGTGATGTACGCTTCTCAACCTATGCAACCTGGTGGATCCGTTCGGCGATGCAGGACTATGTCTTGCGGAACTGGTCGATTGTGCGGACCGGAACAACAGCCGCGCAGAAATCCCTGTTTTTCAACCTGCGTCGCTTGCGTGCGAAAATCAAAGAAGCTCCGAGTGGCAGAATGACCCCCGATGGGCGCCAATTCGTTGCTGACGAGTTGAAGGTTCAGGTAAGCGATGTAGAGGTGATGGAGACCCGCCTGTCAGCCTCTGACCAGTCTTTGAACGCCACGGTTGCGGATGGTTCTGACAATAATTGGCAGGATTTTCTGGCTGATACGCGGCCGGACCCGGAGACCATCGTGACGGAGACGAATGACACCGGCGTTCGTGCGCAATGGCTTGCCGAAGCGATTGGAGAACTCTCTGACCGGGAACAGACAATTATCCAGGAGCGCCGCATGGTCGATGATGGCGCGACGTTGGAAGAGCTCGGTAAAAAGCTGGGCGTCAGCAAGGAACGTGTTCGTCAGCTGGAACATCGCGCGCTTGGCAAGTTGAAAATCGCCATTATGAAGCGCGTCGAAAATCCAATGGATCTAATGCTCGAAGGGTGATTGTTCCTCTGTCCGCGCCTGTTGGGTGCTGAACCCCGTCAAGATCTCGATCTGATCCAGGTTTTGCAAAGGCATATAGGGTCCGTTGTACCAGCGCACCATGCCGCGTAGACGCACCCGCTGGTTTTCCAAATCTGACGGGGTTGCGAATGGAAAGCCCGATGACCTGTTGCGCCAGGCGCGCGACATTTCCGCGCTAAAATCCTGTCGCCAATTCTCTCCGAAATTGAGATAGAGACGATCGCCGACTCTTGCGACTCTCCGGATCACTCCTTCTGCAAGGGCAAAGCCCGGTTTTATCCATTCCGGCTTCGCCGCATCATAGGGTTTCATTCTGCGGTCTTTCCACAAACCAACCCGGCTTTGTCGGGCCGTATCTTCGGCGGCGAGCAGCTCCCGCCATATGGGACCGCGCCCGAAACCGCCGACAAATCGGCTAAACCCGCGTTCCAACAAATAACGCTGTACCCAGGTTCCGTCATGGAGAAAGACCTGCCCAGACAAGTCGCCATACCGGGTTTCTCGGGTTTCGGTCAGGTAAAACGCTTTTTTTTCGTGAAATAATTCGCCCAATGCTCGATTTAATTCGTCAGGATTTGTGCCGGTCCATACCGTGTCTTCCAGGCCAATAAGGCTGATTCTGTCACCATTCCTGGTCAAAATGCGCAAGTTTGGGTCTGTTTTCGGTGTTAAAGCAAGATATGTAAAATTTCTGCCTGACCCGCTCGCTTCCAGGCCGGTCGAGCCGAAAGCGTTTGGGGATTGAGGGCCGGAATTAGAGTGTGCCCTGTCATTGCCTGTTACGATTAACCCTACTATAAAAATGGAAATATACAGACCAACTTGATTGAAACGGGGTCTCACAACTCTAGCTCTTTATATTGGCGCAAAATCTAACCTCGATTGGAACGGCATATGGCGCGCAGCGCACTTTACTCGGCAATTGAGCCATATCAGACCGGTTATTTGACCGTTGATCCGATCCACACATTGTATTTCGAGGAATGCGGCAATCCAAGCGGTATTCCAATACTGTTTCTTCATGGGGGCCCGGGCGCAGGGTATTCAACCGGGCATCGCCGTTTTTTTGATCCCAGCCGTTACCGTGTGATCCTGTATGATCAAAGGGGTTGCGGGCGTTCTAAACCCTATGGCGAACTTCAGTCGAATGATACGCCGCATCTGGTGCAGGATATAGAAAAGCTTCGGGAACATCTGGGCATCGACAAATGGATGCTGTTCGGGGGTTCTTGGGGGTCAAGTCTGGCGCTATCCTATGCGACGACACATCCCGAGCGGTGTCTGGCGATGATCCTGCGCGGTATTTTTCTGTGCAGGGCCGCCGAGGTTGAATGGTTTATGTTCGGGATCAGAAAGTTCTTTCCCGATGCCTGGAACGCCTTCATGGCCCATTTGCCGCCTGATGAACGCGCAACACCACTGGAGAGTTATTACTGCCGCCTCTGTGATCCTGATCCGGCGGTTCATCGACCGGCAGCCATTGCTTGGAGCACCTATGAGGGAACGTGTTCCACCCTGCGTCCCAACCCCGATACGGTCTCCGCATTGAGTGACCCACAGGCATCTCTATCCCTTGCACGGCTTGAAGCGCATTACTTCATGAACCGCCTTTTTCTGGAAGAAGGTGAGCTTCTTGAGCGGGCTGAGCGCCTTAAAGGAATACCGGGGGAGATTGTTCAGGGCCGCTATGATGTGATTTGCCCACCGCAATCTGCGCTGGATCTATCGACGGTCTGGACTGATGCGACACTGACCATGGTGTCAGATGCGGGGCATTCCGCGACGGAACCTGGCATCGCGCGAGCGCTGGTTTTGGCGACGGAGCGGTTCAAACAGTATTTTAAGGAGCCGTCCCTCGACCACAATGTTGCATAAGGCTGCTGAGTTGCTGGGTCAGCAGTGTTATACCTTCTTAGTCTTTCGCCTTTGCACCCAACATGGCGTTCGCCATCAGGCGTAGTTTCTTGCGTGATTCCGGATCCAGATCGTCCAGGGCGCTCTGTTTTTGGCGGAACACATCCATCGCGACAGACACCAATGCATCATGGTCTGAGATCTCGTCACTAGCGACACCGGCGGTTTTCGGAGCTCGGGCGTCTTGGCGGGACACTATCTGACTTTCCAGCGCTCGGCTGCGTTCGGCCGCTTCAAACTCCACATCCCCGGCCGCTTTCAGTTCCAGGCGTGCGGCCTCCAGCGCATCGCGGATTGTATCGCGGTCCAACTCTGTTGCATTTGCCCGTTGTCTCAAAGAATCGGTCTGGGTTTGCTTTAATTGAGCAGCCGACGTGGCGAGGGCTTCGGACGCATTTGGCTTTTTCGCCGCGCCAGTCTTTGCTGCCTGTCGCCGTTCCAGGGCCTGTCTCGCCTCTTTGGTAAGGAAGATGGTTTTCAGTATTTTTCCGATCATGATGCCAGCCTAGCTGTGTTCGCGTCCGACGGCCAGATGACCGATGTATTTTGCCATCAGGAACTCATCCCGGAATTCTCCATCAATCCGGACCGCGCCGATTTTTTGCCCTTCATGCCGATAGCCCTGTTTTTCATAGAAACGGATCGCCCGCTTGTTCGCGGTCATCACCGTCAGTTCCAGCCTCATTATACCATGGGCCGCGGCGATTTCTTCGACCGTATTCAGCAATTGTTGCGCGACCCCTGTACCATGCCAGGCGCTCAGCACCCCGATGCCGAGGGTTGCCGTGTGCCGGATACGATCCAGTTGCCCGCCCATCAATATGGCTTCGCCAACAGGTTCGGTTCCGATCCAGGCGTTGACCAGGGCGGAGTTTTCGGCCGCGCTAAAGGCATCGATGATTTGTGCCATTTCGCTCTCATTGCGCGCCCGTTCTGCACTGCTGCGATGAAAGAAATCTGTCTCTGCCAACAACGTCTCGCCAAACCGGCGCAGGATTTCAGCATCGGCGCGACTGGCTTGTCGCAGTTCCGGGCGAACCGGACTTAGTTTCGTGTCGTTTGGGGTGCTCATGATGTTTTCCGGTCAATGGAAACGGTCCCGGTGACAGGATAGGGTTTATTTTCTGTCACGGTGTCCAGGATGACGGTGATTTCGACCGTCCCGAAATCATCGAGGCGGTCTGTCAGTTTTGCCAGATCAACGGTATCTCTGGCGATAAGGCGCGCCCGATACCCGTCCGGTCCGGAAACGCGATAGGCATCGATGATCTGTGGATGCGTCTGCAAAAATTTTATCAGCGCCACCGTCTGTCCCGGACTGGGACGGATCGCGGCAAAGGCTGATAACTGCCATCCCAACCCGACCCGGGAAAGCAGGGTTCTGAATCCCTGAATAAAGCCGCCTGCCTGCATGCGCCTGATGCGATCTGCTACCGCAGGTGTCGACAGGCCGACCTCCCGCGCCAAAGCATTGAATGAACGGCGCGCATCCTTTTGAATCAAATCGGCAATATTTACGTTTGGATCATTCATTTCCTGAAAATATTACATTTATAAAATTATCAAAATAAAAATTTTCAATATCTTTATTAAACTCTCTCAGGGTTTTGAAAGTGTGTATACAATAATCCTTGGGTGCGGGCTGGATTCGCCGTCCGGCTTTCCTTATCCTGATACGACAGAGTGTTTTCGTACCCGCTTGACGGGATAGGGTAATGACCCGGCCCGAAATGGAATCAATGACCGATACGCCAGTTGAAGAAGAGCAAGCTAAGCAAGAAATCCTGGCCCTGTTTCAGGCATTGTCGCCGGACCATCTAAAGCGAACGGTTTGCCGCATTGAGCTGCATCAGAGAGACGATGGCGCGACTTTGCCCAAAGGTGCTGTTCTGACCTTGATCCGGCCGCTTCTGATTGCCAATAAAACGCCACGATGTCTGACACCTCAACGGGTTCTCGCGACCCCGATCGAAGATCTATTAAGCGATGATCCATTTGATAAAGCATCAGTTTCTGGTGGCATTTCCAGAGACGGTTTTAGAAGCGCGTGGGACCTGATTGGCGATGCGGGCTTGAAGCCGGCGCTTGATCGCTTTGCCAAACATCTCCACGCCGCACAAGAAACAGACCCCTATGATATGCCGTGGGACCCGGCGTCGGACTATTGGGCCGAGGCTGCCAGCGCGCTGCAGGATGCCGTTGAGGCGGACGACACTGAGAACGTGGAGGAGCTTAGGGCAATTGCCGACGCCATGAACCACGCGGATGCCCTGATAAATCTTCGCCATTTCCTGGAAGGGGCCGACCCAGGTGAAATGGTACCCTCGCTGGCTGAGGGGTTGGCGGATGCGTATAAGGAGGCGAATTCCTGGGGGCAAGGCGGTGCCACTGTCCTTTTGCTCAGTGCAACATCGCGGTTGCATGAGCCGGTCGGTATATTAAAGGTCTTACGGATACTGGTCCGGGATGGCGAAATACTGGCGCCATCAGATGTTTCTGCAATCGGTTCCAGGGTTCTCTATCATATGGAAGCCGATATGGACCGTATCATTCTGAGCGGTGTCGATGCCGATGCCGGGGACGCCTTGGCCGGATTGCTGACCAGATTTTCAAAGTCGTATCGGGAATTTCGGGCCGATATGGAAGTCAAGCCAGAGAGTGCTTTCGACACCCGGTTACAGGTATGCCGGGATCAATTACTCGAAATTTTGGATATTGCAGAAATTGAGGATAATTTGCGCGAATCCCTTAGAAAACAGTTTGCCCCGTCTTCAGATCATTGAAGATGCGATGTCACGCGCTGCCTGTGCCGGGTCTTCGGCCTGGGTAATGGGGCGACCGATCACAATCCAGTCCGCCCCGGTATCGACAGCATCCTTTGGTGTCATGACCCTTTTCTGATCGCCGGTTACACTGCCGGCGGGTCGAATTCCCGGAACGATCAGTTTGAATTCCGGTCCGCAGACATTGCGGATTGCCGTGATTTCATGGGGTGAACAAACAACACCATCCAGGCCGCATTCCTGTGTTAATGTGGCGAGGCGCAGGGCCTGTTCCGCTGCTGGTCCCTTCTGACCCACCGCGTCCAGGTCATCGGCGTCCAGGCTGGTCAGGACTGTGACGGCGATCAAAAGCGGCTTGGGTATTCCCAAATCATCAGCCGTGCTCTTTGCCGCTTCCTGGGCCGCCCGCATCATCGCCGGTCCCCCGGATGCATGAACATTCAGGATCATCGGCTGCAACGGAACTGTTGCGCGAACGGCACCCGCAACAGTGTTGGGGATGTCGTGGAATTTCAGATCCAGAAACAGGGGTGCCTTGCCACTGCCCGTTACATCGCGAACGCCGTTGGACCCATTGGCGTTGAAGAACTCCATCCCGAGCTTGATACCACCGACAAGCCCGGTGAGCGCGTTTGCCAGTGTTCTGGCGTGAGACACATTCGGGGTGTCTATCCCGACCAGAATACGATGTTCAGGGGCAGGGGCAGGCGAACTGGTCATCTTGGCGCTCCGACAATGGTTGACGCGGACTAGCCCAAAACAGACATGCTGCTCTCAGTGTTTATCACCCGGCGTCTGGAGTAAAAGCCCAGATTGATGGTCCGGTCGATATGTTCCAGGTGGAACTGAACGGGATCGGCGTCGTGATCGTGGCCGTTTTCGCAGGTTTCGATCAAATGCGCCATGATTTTTCCGGCTGTCGGTGCATTTTTGTATTGGTTGCCGCTTGTGCCGACCGCGGCATAAAAACCGGGCAGGTCCGTACAGTCATAAATCGGGATCCAGTCGTCGGATGCATCGTAAAGGGCAACGACACCCTTTACCGGGGCTGTCACCGGCAGGCCCTGATATCTCTGTGCCTGGCGATAGACCTGAACCTTCCATTGATCCGTGAAATTCTCATCCCAATCATCCGGGTCTACGAAAATTCGGGGATCACATTCCGGGTCCTCGGATCCGACGAGAACGTTGTTTCCCGTTTCAGGTCGGCTATAGACCGATATGTCACTGTCGGAGACAACAAATCCCTGATTTTCATAATCAAAACCCTCGGGGGCCGGGACATGGGATACTTCCTGTTTCAAGGCAGCGGTCTTGATGTTGAAGCCATCGGTGACACCCGCCATGTCGTTGATCTTCGATGAATGGGGCCCCGCGACATTCACAACGACCTTTGCCGAAATGACACTGCCGTCTTCCAGTTTGACACCACTGACACGACCGCCCTCCTGAAGGATTTCGACGACCTTTGAATTAAAGCGGAAGGTCGCCCCCTTTGCTTCTGCCGCACGTTGTAGATTATGTGCAGAGAGTTGGGGGTCATTGACGTAGCCGGCGGTCGGAAAGAAAGCAGCGCCATAAATCTCGCCCCCGACTGGCTTGCCAAATTCCGGATCATCATGGGTTTTTGCAGGGGTAAACCGGCTTGGATCTACAAAGGGCAGGCGCTCCCTGATCTGGTCTATACCCCATTCCTCGACCGGAACATTCAGGTCCCGGGCGCGCTCCAGAATCGTTTCCATTTTGTTATTCGCGTCGGCCTTATAGACAAGACAACCGCACTGAATGAACTTGGCGAGCCCCATTTCATCGGTCGTTTCGAGATAGTCGGCCCATTTCTCCCAATAATGAAACCCTTCATAGGCAAGCGCACATCCGTCATATGTTGAGTAATGCACACGGATGATGGCGCAGGATGCGCTGGTTGAGCCATAGCCGGCTGCCGGCAGGGCATCAACGTTGAGGGTGCGCCAACCTTTCTTGGCAAGTTCAAACCCGACGGCGCCACCAATTACGCCCGCGCCGATAATGATCGCATCATAATTTTCGCTCATAATATCCTCGTTGAAAATCTGGTTCTGAGACCAAGAAGCCTAAGCTGTCTTTGCGAGCGATTTTGTGTTCGGATCACTGGATTGATTGATGGCTGGGAGGTTTTCGGCCGACTGCTCGGCAGCTTCCTGTTTCACAAGTTCCAGTTCGGTACGGAGGTTGTCTGCCTCACGGTTTTTGCGTTCGGCGTCGCGTTCAGCCTCTCTCGCCCGTCCCCTGGCCGCGCCGGCACCCCACCAGGCAAAAAAACCGCCTATGATGAAACCCAGTAAGAATGGGACAAAGACCAGCAGATAAATTGGCAGGTCAATTTCAAAAGGTGTTGGCCAGGCTGTCAGGGTCACCGGGACGTTGTTGCTCAACGCGAACATCACCGCAATAACACCCAAGGGAACGGTAATCAGCCAGCTAATCAGTCGCATCAAAATACCTTGTCGTTATGGTTTGCCTGTATTCAGATCAGAATCTGAAGGGGCTGGATCAGTTGTTCAGGCGCTCACGCAATTGCTTTCCGGTCTTGAAGAAGGGAACCGCCTTGGCTTCAACAGGCACAGCTTCACCCGTGCGCGGGTTGCGACCAACCCGGGAGTCCCTTTGCTTCACTGAAAACGCACCAAAACCGCGCAGTTCAACCCGGTCCCCACGGGCCAGTGCCGCCGAAATCTCATCAAAAATTGTCGTCACAATGCGTTCGACATCTCTTTGATAAAGATGCGGATTTTGTTGTGAAATGGTCGCTATCAATTCGGACCGTGTCATTTTGTGCCCCCTGTGCGGCTTGTATTCTGGTTGCGGCAGGATAACCGCGCTTTCATCTCAAACCTTGAGGCCCCCAAATGACCTCGCCCCCAACTACTGTTTCCGGTTAACGAGACATGGTGATGACGCAACATCAATCGATTACGTTTTTCAACCCTGCCCGGACCCGGCCTCAACAACATTTCAAAAAATCGCCCAATATTCCCGCTTGTCAGCGGAAGTGTTCCCAGCCTGTCTCAGGCTAGCACTTTGAAAAGATTGCCAAGTCTGGCGTTTGGCGTCAAGCACGCCGTGGTGCCATTGCCAGATTATCGATGGAAAGAAAAAGCCGCCGATACTGATTGTATCGGCGGCTCTTATTTCTTCAGGAAGACGGCCAAGCCGCCATGTCCTTATTTCTCGGCGTCTTTCTGGCGCTGCTGCAAAGCGGCACCCAGAATATCACCCAGTGATGCACCGCTGTCGGAGCTGCCATAGGTTTCCATGGCTTCTTTCTCTTCAGCCTGTTCAAAGGCCTTGATCGACAGGCTCAGCTTGCGGCTGCTCTTGTCAATTGCAGTGACCTTGGCATCCACTTTTTCGCCTTCGGCGAACCGGTCAGGGCGCTGCTCGGAACGATCCCGCGAAAGATCGGCCTTGCGGATGTAACCGGGAACCGTGTCGTTCACCATGACCTCGATGCCGTTGTCCTGAACCTTTGTGATCACACAGGTGACAACTGCGCCTTTCTTGATGTCGCCGATACCATCGGCAAACGGATCGGAGGCAAGCTGCTTGATGCCCAGGCTGATGCGCTCTTTGTCGGTATCGATGTCGAGGACCTTGGCCTGAACCATGTCACCTTTGTTGAAGCCTGTAAGGGCTTCTTCACCGGACTGATCCCAGGAAATGTCGGACATATGGACCATGCCGTCGATATCGCCAGGAAGGCCAACGAACAGACCGAATTCGGTGATGTTCTTGATCTCGCCTTCGATCTCGGTTTCGACCGGATGCTGTGCGGCGAAGTCTTCCCACGGATTGGACAGGCACTGCTTGATGCCCAGGCTGATCCGACGCTTGGAAGGATCGACGTCGAGAACCATGACTTCGACTTCCTGGCTGGTGGAAATGATTTTTCCGGGATGGACGTTTTTCTTGGTCCAGCTCATTTCGGAAACATGGACGAGGCCTTCGATGCCCGGCTCCATCTCAACAAACGCACCGTAATCGGTGATGTTTGTAACCGTTCCGACGAATTTGGAGCCCAGCGGGTATTTCGCGTCAACACCGGCCCATGGGTCCGCTTCCAGCTGTTTCATGCCAAGGCTGATACGCTGGGTTTCGCTGTTGAAACGAACCACCTGTACTTTGACGTTCTGGCCAAAGGTCAGAACCTCGGAAGGATGGTTGATACGCTTCCAGGAGATGTCGGTGACGTGCAACAGGCCGTCGACACCGCCGAGATCGACGAACGCGCCGTAATCGGTGATGTTCTTGACCACACCGTCCAGAACCATGCCTTCTTTGAGGTTCTCGATCAGCTCGCTGCGCTGTTCGGCGCGTGTCTCTTCCAGAACGGCGCGGCGGGAAACAACGATGTTGCCCCGGCTGCGGTCCATTTTCAGGATCTGGAAAGGCTGCGGTGTGTTCATCAGCGGGGTCACGTCACGGACCGGACGGATGTCAACCTGGCTGCCCGGCAGGAAGGCAACAGCGCCGCCAAGATCGACGGTGAAGCCACCTTTGACGCGGCCAAAGATTGCGCCGGTAACACGTTCCTGGTTGTTGAACTGCTGTTCCAGTTTGAGCCAGGATTCTTCGCGACGTGCGCGCTCGCGGGACAGCATGGCTTCGCCATTCTTGTCTTCGAGGCGCTCTACAAAAACTTCCACAGCGTCGCCGACGTTCAGGTTGACGGGCTCGCCAGGAGTGCTGAATTCTTTAAGCTGAACGCGGCCTTCCGCTTTCAGTCCGACATCGATCAGGGCCGATTCCGAATCCATCGAAATAACGGTGCCGCGCACGACTGTGCCGACGATGTCGCCTTGTCCGCCGAGTGTCTCTTCAAGAAGATCGGCAAAACTCTCTTTTTTAACTGCTGTTTCGGAACTCATATGAGTGGTTGTCCTTTCACGTATATATTGTTCCTGCCAGCCGGTTGGTTCCGGCGGTCTTTGCATCACCTGTTTGGGCCGGGTCCAGTCACTGAACCACTTGGTTGAGCCCGTTTCCATGACCGGCTGTGATGCTGTTGCCCGTCATGTTCACTTTCGATCAGCTTTTTACTGACCGGATAGTTGCGCTGTCACCAGGGACAGAGCTGCGTCAAAAGCGTCCTGGATACCAAGCGAACTCGTATCCAATATCGCGGCATCTTCCGCAGGTTTTAGCGGTGCGCTGGCGCGGGTTGTATCGCGTAGGTCCCGTTCCTGCAAATCCTTTAAAACGCGCGCGTAATTACTGCCCTTGGGCGTGGATTGCAACTCTTTGTGACGGCGCTCGGCGCGAACCTCTACATCGGCGGTCACAAACAGTTTTGCATGGGCATCCGGACAGATCACGGTCCCGATATCCCGCCCGTCCAGAACCGCCCCTTTCAGGCCACCTGGCGGGGTCTTTGCAAAGCTGATCTGAAAGGCTTTGAGCGCGTCCCGAACCGGCGTAATCGCCGCTACTTTGGAGGCCGCACTTGCGGCGTGATCTTCACTGAGTTCCGGGTCATCCAGGGTTGTCGGGTCCAGTGCCTCTGCCTGTTTCAGGGCATCGGTCTCGCTGGACGGATCGGCGCCAGCCTTCAGAACGGCCAGACCCACCGCACGATAGAGTTTTCCCGTATCAAGATAGGCATAGTCAAAATGCGCCGCCAGTTTCCGGGCGAGCGTCCCCTTGCCACTTGCGGCCGGACCATCGACAGCGATGATTGTAGCGGACCCTGTCATTGTGTGACCTCTTCAATATCCGCGCCGATCCCGCGCATTTTTTCAGCGAAGCCGGGGAAACTGGTGGCGATTGCCGCCCCGTCGTCCACGGTTACCGGGTTTTCCGTGGTCAGTCCCAGAACCAGCGCGCTCATCGCAATGCGATGATCGAGATGGGTTTCAACCAGGCCTCCGCCGGGAACAGCGCCCGGTTGACCCTCTACCGTCATCCAGTCGGGCCCGTCCTCGACCTTTACGCCATTATTGCGCAAAAGCGCGGCCACGGCGGCGAGGCGATCGGATTCCTTCACCCGCAATTCGCCAATCCCGGTCATCTTGGTAACACCTTCTGCCTGGGCTGCGGCGACTGCCAGGATCGGGTACTCGTCAATCATGCTGGGTGCACGTTCCGGCGGAACTTCGATCGCGCGCAACGGAGACGCCTTGATTGTGATATCGCCGACCGGCTCGCCGCCCTGGTCACGCTCGTTGGCAATCGTGATATCGCCGCCCATTTCCTGCAAACAGGTGTAAAGGCCGGTGCGGGTCGCGTTCAGGCCGACATTGTTCAAGGTCAGCTCGGACCCTGGAACGGTCAGCGCCGCAACAATCGGGAAGGCGGCGGAGGACGGATCTGCAGGCACGTCGATCATGTCAGCAGGTGCGGTCAGTTCCGGCTGTCCGGTCAGCACAATATGCCGTGCGCCAGCTTCATCCAGTGTCACCTCTACCTTTGCCCCGAAATGGCGCAGCATGCGTTCCGTATGATCACGGGTCGGTTCCGGCTCTATCACCTCTGTCGCCCCGCGCGCGGTCAGACCGGCGAGAAGCACGGCTGATTTCACCTGGGCACTGGCGACGGGCAGCGGGTAAGAGATCGGGATTGCCTCCGCCTGACCTGTAATGGAGAGGGGAAGGCGGCCTTTCTCTCGTGTTGTGAATTTTGCGCCCATCTGTGTCAGTGGGTTGATGACCCTATTCATCGGTCGCCCGCGCAGGGAGGCGTCACCGGTCATGAATGCCGTCAGATCGTGCCCGGCCAGAATGCCCAACAGCAGGCGGGCAGCCGTTCCGGAATTCCCCATATCCAGAACATCGTCTGGCTCTTGCAACCCGCTCAGACCCGTCCCCTGGATTTCCCAGATACCATCTGCATCGGTCGTGATCGTCGCCCCCAGCGCCCGCAGCGCGTCGGCTGTCCGCAGAACATCTTCCCCGGTCAGCAACCCGCGGACCCTGGTTTTGCCCACGGCCATTCCACCAAACATCACGGCGCGATGGGAAATCGACTTGTCGCCCGGCGTCTCGAACGGCCCTTTCAGGGCGATGGATCTGGCGGCACACATCTTTACCGGGTCGGCATGGGTCACTTCGTAAGGTCCTTTGGTTCATCCGGTGAGGACCGGATTGGATTTGAGGCGGTGCCTTAGCATGCTGAAATCGGTTCGTCATCCGTGGATATGGTCAAATCCGGCGCTCATTTGCGATAAAAGCGTCTATTCGCGCAGTTACCTTTTGACAGTGCCAACGGAAATTGGCAAAAGCCGCGCTCTATGGTGATATTGATCGGTTTTCCGGCGATATATTAGAGCCATACCAGTGACACGCCGCAGTGTCTTAATAGATCAGCGGCCAATAGGAGAAGAAACGTGGCAAAACCTGAACTCGGGGTTAAGCGCATCTGCCTGAGCTGTGCGGCCAAATTCTATGATCTTGAACAGGATCCGATTGTCTGTCCGTCTTGTGGTGCCCCGTTTGACCCGGAAGCTGCGGTCAAACTGAAACGTGGACGTTCTGCTGCCAATGACGACAAACTGGCAGAGGCGAAAGTAGCGGAGAAGGCTGACAGCGACGAGGACAGCGACGACGATAGCGATGATGACGATCTGGTGCTGGATGACGATGATGAGGACATCCTGGAAGACACCAGCGACCTCGACGATGACGACGTGCCAATCGTCTCTCAGAATGAAGGTGACGAGGATCTCTGATCCGTCTCGCTTCGTGCTGAACAGCGTGGCCGCAGTCTTGGTGCCGGCGGCCTTTCTATAGGGTGCGAAGTCTAAATTGCAGGAGTGTCGCGTTTTGCGCTTGCGCCATCGGCACGGGTGGGTATAACGCAACACTGTTCAGGGTCGGTCGTTCCCACACGTCCAAGAATGACCCGCAAAGGGGCCGTAGCTCAGTTGGGAGAGCGCTACAATGGCATTGTAGAGGTCAGGGGTTCGATTCCCCTCGGCTCCACCAATACTTTCAATGCGTTACGGCGCTTTCATGGCCGAATCTGAGATTTTGCCCCACCACATCCCCACAAAACACCCAGATAAATTCTGCCACCGTAGCGGCTCAAGAGGCTCGTGAAGTTCCCTCTGTCATTGCTCTCGACACAGGTGGGGGTACGCAGGGGTGTGGGGTGTCGCCATTCAAATATAACGGACCCTGAAAATATCTCGGAGAAATTCCGGACATCTCGCCTGTTGTCCTTTGCTATGCGACCAGAGGCCCTACAGCAGGGGTATATATGGTATATGATGAGGGCTCTGTAAGGGCGTATCTGGTTTCATCAGTTTGTAGCAATATCAATACGATAATGGTTATACTCTGGCGTCCATTTCTGACACGGGGTGCTAAATGCCTGTTAAGAACAAAAAGCAGATCGATAAGTTTCTGAGACACACCTATGCCGGGCTTTGCCGAGGGTTGGAAGAAGACACACGCGCCCTCAGCAAGGTTACTGAATACCCCGATGAGCCAGCTGATCACCCACCAGAGCACCGTCTCTTCATTGAACGTTAGGAGGTTCTTGGAATTATCTCGGCGGAGTTGGTGGAAGCAGAGCAGACAGGTGACTTTGAAGCCATACGCACTTACTGCCACATGCCTGACTTCCAGATGGATGAAGAGAGCAAAGAATACTGTCTGCGAGCCAGTGCCCGGATCTCTGTGGTCGCCATCAACCATCACCTGGAGGTCATGGGAGGCAAATACAACCCAGCCCCATCAATTGACCATATCCTTGTCGATTACAGCAGCTCCGACATACCAGCGATCCAGATAAAAGCGGTTGGACGACCATCTAAAACGGACTGGCAGGCAACAAAATCGAAGCTTCTGGAAATGGAGCGCAATGGTGAACTGCCAGAGATTAAACATGGCTGGCGTACCAAAGTTGCACGTGCTTTGGCTCAATGGCATCAGGAACAGTTTGGAAAACACGACAAGCCTGCAGGTATCCGGAACAACTCGATAATCAGACCCGAACTCGACCGCATCGAAGCCGTGATAAACGATAAATCCTCTGATACTTCATAGCGTTATTAATCGCGATTTTCTTCATTCAAAATAGTTACATAGGCACAGAAATGTTCTCCTGCCATGCAACGATGGAGAAGATCGTATGGAAAACAAACCACAACTATGCCGTGACACTGATGTTGCGGAAAAACTGGCCATGTCAACCGGATGGGTTCGAAACCAGCGATGGCGACGAAGACACGGACATGACCACACCCTTGATATTGATCCCGTGATGATCGGCGGGACACCCAGATATCGCATCAAAGACGTTTTAGATTTCATTCAGAAACTGGAGATTGCCAATGAGAAATAAGCGCACCGACGGTCCGACGATACCGACGATACCGACGATACCGACGATAAAAAAGCAAACCGTTCCTGAATTGATCGAACTGGTTCAAATCGATGCAATCGAGCTGTTCCACAGTACGGACGATGAACCCTTTATCTCAACGCAGATCAATGGCGCCGCTCTATCGTTCCCGATTCATTCTGCCTATTTCACGAATTATATACATGGGATGGCATACCGGGAGCTCAGCAGGGCCTTGACGAAGCAGCAAGCGGAACAAGTCACCGCAAGCATAGCGGCAGAGGCCAAGTTTAAAGGCAAGACGGAGGACGTCTTCATCCGTGTCGGCAAAGACGGTCCTGATGTGATCGAACTCGATCTTGCCAACGACAATGGCGACGCTGTGAGGATCACCGCTGATGGATGGGAAGTCCTTAAGCCATCGGTGAAGTTTCGTCGATCCCCACTGATGGAACCATTGCCAAGACCTGTGCCCGGAGGATCATTGGATAACCTGTGGAACGTGGTGAATGTAACAGATCAAGGTGATCGTGGTCTGGTAAAGGGTTGGTTGGTTGGGCTGATGAACGTCAATGGACCATTCCCCATACTTACCCTTCAAGCTGAGAAAGGTAGCGGTAAGACAACGGCAATGCGCTTCATCCGTGGGATCATCGATCCAGCCAAAGGGGACACCCGAGCCCTGCCGACCAAGGAACAGGATCTGTTCATCGCTGCCAACGACAACTGGGTTCTATCGTTTGACAATCTGGTTGGACTTCGAAGCAACATATCGGACATGTTTTGCCGATTGGCCACTGGAGGTTCTTTTGCAACTCGGACGCTCTACACGAACACAGGCCAGACAGTGATAGAGGCGTGCAGACCAGTTAGTCGCCCAACATCGCGGTGTTGATGTTCAATCTCAGAGACACCATGTTGCTTTGGCGACTGTGAACTGGGAGATCAAAAGACCAAACGGTTCCATGGAACGCGCGTGGCGGCGCTACTACACAATTCGAGTGCTTGAGGGGGCAAGATTTTGGTTTCGGCATTTCAAACCGGGTCTTAGACCTGATGACCGCTTCTGGCACATTCCAGTCATTTGATTGCAATCCCTAGAACGTCCGCTCCTATTCACTTTGCTGCTGCCAGAATAGCCTCAATCTTCTCTGCTGCCTCGTCCTGTGCCGACCCCACCAATGCAGCATAATGCTTCTGAAGCATCGACAGATCAGAGTGTCCCAACCGCCCCTGCAAGGTCCTCATATCCACTCCTGCGACCACAGCCATTGTTGCTGACGTCCTGCGAAGGTCATGCATCACAATATCATCAAGACCTGATGCGTCCCTGATCTTATCCCATCTGCGTCTGATAGTGATATTCGGATAGGGGAACAAACGCTGATCACCGTCTTTCTTCCTCCCCTTCTGACGCCCAAGGATCTCCACCATCGTTTTGGTGCAGGGGACATGACGGCTCTTGTCAGCTTTGGTTTGCCTGAGTTCTACCACAACCTTGTCACCTGGCAGTTCTCGGATATCGCTCCAGAGCAACCCCAGAGCCTCAGACTTCCGCATCCCTGAATGAAGATACCAAAGGATCAGATCCGCCATCCAAGGTTCGGTATTCTCAGCCACCTCGAGCAGCTTCAGCATCTCATCAGGGGACAGAAATCGTTGTCGACCAATAACGCCTCGGATGGCATTTGAAGCCTCACATGGGTTTTTCTCCAAGAAACCCTCTTTGATGGCGGCGTTTAGGCAGACCTTTAATGTGGCTAGTTCCCGCTTGACGGTGGCAGGTTTCGCAGATTTCAAGCGCTCCACTGACCAATCATTAACAGCGCGGGTGGTTATGTCTGAAATGATCCGTGAGCCAAACCTTGGAAGGAACTGCTTTTCAATATGGTGCCGGATCGTTTCGTAGCTCCGTAGGCGGTCTTTCGAGTTGCTTAAGTATCGGGTCACCCAGGCTTTGAAAGACAATTGTGGTGCATCTTCGAGCGGTTCAGCTCTGTCTGCCTTGCCCTGCAGTTCCTGGTGCTTCTGATCGAGTTGCTCCCACGACCATGATGATAGTGAACCCAGCTTGATTTCCAGTGAATGTCCTGGCTTGTACGACTTGCCTTTGTATTCACCTCCATGTCTGAGATTGATTTTCACCCAGGCTGTTTCACCGGTTGAACCACGGAACACACCGATCCCTCGGATATACTTAGGTCGCTTCGTCATCACCTTTGGCAGTGACGCCAACAGATCATCGTATTCAGCGTACTTCTTCTTGCGTCCTCTGGGCTTTACAGTCATGTTCACACCTGTGGGGAATCTTGTGGGGATAACTTGTTTTCGTCTTCTTAATCATACCCCACACGATCCCCACAATAAACGCTGAAAAATGCATATTGAGCCTATAAACGCTGGAAACGTTGTGTTTTTAAGTCGCGCAGAAATGCTTGAACAGGGGTAGCGGTATAAACACGATAAGCGTAAGAGCGCTACAATGGCATGGTAGAGGTCATGGGTTCGATTCCCCTCGGCTCCACCATCTTAAGTCTTTGTTCGAGAAAAATTTTTTACGCTATCTCGCTGGCTGATTTGCCTTCCATTCTGTCTGGGGAAGCAATAGGGAAGCGGCAGGTCGCAAAAACACAAACATCAGATTTCCAGGCATTAGGATCTAACAGCCCCCTAGTTCATGCTCAGATCAACGCTTTCGCGATAATGGCGCTTTGACTTGTGGCAAATGCGCCAGTCCGGATCTGCTTCTCAACGCGCTTCGGTAAAGTACTTTAAAATCAACCTCAGTTCCCCTGCCTCTTTCATACGACTCCGTTTCACAACGGGGTCGGGTTCTCCGTTCACTCCCAATGGAAGGTCCTGCATTATGTGTTCCCTGCGCTATCTTAGTTATTCCCGAAGCGTTTTCTTTGTTGCACCTTCGAACGCGAGTAACTTAACTAGGCGATCCCCCTTCTCCGCTCTCTGCAGGAACCGTCTTGCTTTCTTTTAGGTCGTCTACGAGCTTCTAGAAGTACTAAAGAGCGCTTCGTTCTCTGGCCATGTGAAGCAATATAGGGAGGTCATCATCGCAAGATATGTAAGGTACTATCTCGATGTAATGATGTTTAGAAGGGTCGCCAAAGGTCGCGTCATCAAGCTTCAATGCAAACGTCATCATCTCTAAGTTCCCAATCGGCAAGTTAAGGCAAAACAGATGGTTCAGTTCACCTTTGGCCCCGACAGGTGGCTGTTTATGCGGTGCCGTTGCATTCCCGATGGGGTATGTCCTGTCGTCGGCTTGTGAAGGACCAGTAACAAAAAACCACAATCAGAATTGCAATCAGCCTCATTTGCTGCTGCCCTGTTGGTCGAGCGTTTGGGTGCCGAATTAAAGTTGTAGCGCTCATTGCTGCGACATTTTCACACCGAATTACCTAGTGCACACATCCAAACGTCTCCACGCTGAGTTAACGCCGGCATTTGGTTTATCGCGTGGTCGCTTCGATGGCGCAAAGCCCGCTCATTTGGATGATTGCGACACACGCAGAGAGCATTCTGGAATAGTGAAAGTCAGGCCAGTTCGCGTGTCGCATCGTTCTTCGACAACGACATGAATGTTCGCCACTTGGAGGCCTTAAGGGATCTGTCTAGCCCAAGGGTGCTGGGCGACATTTAGATGCCCAGTCTTCACACTTTCTTCAACAAATTACCCAATACTACTTCACCTCAAGAGCGTTGCAAAAAGGAATACGGGCGAATGAGACGAATTTGTGCGGTAATTACTGTTCTTGTCACTGGCGCATGCCAGACAGTGCCTGAACAAAAAACTGTCTCGATCCAGGAAGCTGAACAGCTCTCTGCAAAGTTCGAGAACCTCTCCCTCCGTGTGCCGGAGCGCAAATTATATGATCCACGACTTGATCCATTTCGCATCAGGGTTTTCGAGGACCGATTTGGTACATGCGATACAATTAACGAAGACCAGCTAAATGATTTATTCTCCAAGTCGCAGTATTACCGGAATACAATCGCCATTCTCAAGAATGTTCACAAACGTGGACGTCTCGTGCTTCAGAATGATGCTGAAAGGGAAGTGGCGAAAGAATGGGAAATCGACGTTTACCCGGCCGTCGCCCAATCCATTTCCAAATCCTTCGAACGCCTAGGCAACATGGTGCCTGCCGCTGAATGGATGGACATTGCCATCCAGGATTCCAGGAGCGAGTGGGGCAAGGTCGGCGCCTCCGAGTTAAGTCTGCTTGCATATCAGAGCGCACTCACAGGAGATATCGAACAAGCAGAGACCGTCTTGTCCAGAGCCAGAACGTCAGGACTAAGAAGCGTTTGGAACCGTTTCTGGTATACCAGGGGCAACGCGTCCATTCTCGAAGCGAAGGGATTACTGGAAGAAGCGGTTTTCGAGTTCAATTCCACACGGAGGCAGTTGCTCGGCATTCATCCGCAAGGTCACGTGCGATACGCGCGTCTTACCTCACATATTGGCAATATTCGGCTCAAGCAGGGACGTCTAGTAGAAGCTGAAGCGCTGTTGATTGATGCGCTGGCTTACAAGTTCACCTGGCAAGGACGCACCCATTCTATTGGTATTGAATCGGCCATGCCGATCCGCAATGCCTATTCGAACGTCCTTTACGAACAAGGCAGATATGAGGATGCGGCGACGATTGCCAAACTGAATTTAAGCCTGATGAACCAGAAATGCGTCCCGCTTTCCTCTGTTTATCGCGCCGAAGCGCGCAACAACCTGGCCCGTGCTTTCATGGCGCTGGGGCAGTGGGATGATGCAGTTGACCAGTTCGAAAAGCTAGAGATGGAATTTTCCATTGACCGCAAGACCTACGAGGCACGGTTTCAAGGATCTCCGGATCATGCGCTGTCGCTGATCCGGACCGGACGGGCGAAAGAGGCGGTGCCGCTACTGGAAACACGAGCGGCACGGCTGACCGATGTCCTGGGGGGACGGCATTATGACACAGTGGAATCCCGTGCCTTCTTGGCCGCAGCCCTGACCGAAACCGGAGACAATACCCGCGCCCTGGCCCTATTCCGCGGGGCGATACCGCTGATGCTGCAGCGCTCCCGCCAGTCCGAGACACAGGCGGAATCGGCCAATTCAATCACCTTCAAGCGCCGAGCCCTGCTGGAAAGCTATCTGTCGCTGCTGACCCGCATCCAGGGTACCGGGCTGGATACCGGCCTGGACTTTGACGCTACGTCAGAGGCCTTCCGCATCGCCGATGTGGCCCGGTCCAGTACTGTTGAACAGTTGCTGGCCCGCAGTTCCGCCCGCTCTGCCATGCTGGATCCCGAACTGGCGGAACTGGCCCGCAAGGAACAGAACCTGCAACGCCAGATCAGTTCCCAGTGGTCCAGCCTGTCAACAGGCAACCGCAATCAG
This sequence comes from Alphaproteobacteria bacterium, assembly GCA_963691885.1. Lineage (GTDB taxonomy): Bacteria > Pseudomonadota > Alphaproteobacteria > UBA8366 > Aestuariispiraceae. Next base: position 1,054,616 of record OY829843.1, on the reverse strand, counting down.
GTCCTGAATGACCAGTCCGCCACCGAAATGCGCGCGCGTATCGACGAACTTCGGACCGCGCGGGCGTCGATCATGCAGGAGATCGAGCGGCGGTTCCCGGATTATGCGAAGCTGATCAATCCGAAGCGCATCGGCACGGCCACGATCCATAGCTTACTGAAGCCCAATGAACGGCTGCTGTCGGTCTATGTGGGGGAAAGCCGGACTTGGGTCTGGTCGGTGCCTGATAACGGTGATGTGGCCATGTATGCCATCGATATCGACCAGGCCGAGCTGGCGGCTATGGTGGACCAGGTCCGCGCCGGGCTGGACCCTGCCGGTGTGACGCTGCTGAGGGAAATCCCCCGCTTTGATGTGGATGCGGGGCACCGGCTCTTTACCCTGCTATTCGGTGAGGACCGGCACCGGTGGCGGGACGGGGAATCCCTGATCTATATCCCCCAGGGCGCGCTCAGCACCCTGCCGCTGGCCACCCTGCCGGTCTCGTCTGACGGCAATCCCCGCCGGGCCCGACCCCTGTACTCCGAATATGCCGCTGTGGACTGGCTGATCCGGCACCATGCCGTGGCCACCCTGCCCTCGGTCGCCTCGTTGAAGTCCCTGCGTGAGGCAACTACCACCCGCACCAGCCAGTTGGCCTTTGCCGGGTTCGGGGATCCGGTCTTTGCACCCGATGCGGCAACTGGCGGTGATACAGCCGGGGCCACGCGGGGTTTGGCCCTGCGGTCCGGCGGTGTCGGCTTCCGTTCGGCCCTGCAGACCACCGAACTGCGGTCTGCCGGGCTGGGCGACCTGCCGCAGTTGCCCGACACGCGCGACGAGATCGATAGCATGGCGCTGGCCATGAATGCAGACCCCACCCGCGACCTCTATCTCGGCCCCCTTGCCTCCGAGGCCAATGTGAAGGGGACGGACCTGAGCCGTTATCGCGTGCTAGCCTTTGCAACCCACGGGCTAGTTTCCGGGGACCTGGACGGGCTGCGGGAACCGGCCCTGGCGCTGAGCGCGCCGGAGGTCACCGGCGGCGATGAGGACGGGCTTCTGACCATGGACGAGATTATGGCGCTGAGGCTGGATGCAGACTGGGTGGTCCTGTCCGCCTGCAACACAGGTGCGGCGGACGGCACAGGTGCGGAAGCGGTCTCGGGCCTGGGCGGTGCCTTCTTTTATGCCGGGGCACGGGCGTTGCTGGTCACCTACTGGCCGGTGGAGACCACCTCGGCCCGGGAACTGACCACCGACCTGTTCCGCCGCCAGGCTGATGACAGCGCGCTCGACCGTTCACAGGCGTTGAAGGAAACCTGGAACAACCTTATCGACGGCCCCGGCTACCAGACAGACGACGGCACAACCGTCTTCTCCTACGCCCACCCCATCTTCTGGGGCGCATTCGGCCTCATCGGACTGCCAAGGGCGTGAGGGAGATGATGTTCCGGAGTATTGGTTATTGGTTGGAGCGTGTTGCTGTAGCGCGGCAGATGTTTTCACGGAAGTGAGGATTTTAAAGAAGTGTCAGCGACACTGCCACTCTGTACCCGTTGCGCAATTATTTCCTGAAACGGAAATACGCGGCGCAGACCCCGAATGGATAAGGCAGTTATTAAAGTCGGCGCCTGACCGGTTCCAGTCCCTGCAATTGGGAGCATGATCAGAAACCATACCGATCTGCAGTATGATACCGGATAATTTCGTACAGCTGCGTTGATGCACGGTATGGTTTGCTGCCGTTGCAGTCTGTTGCGCCTTTGCGCCCCCGCCGTCACCGACCAGCGTGAATGGCGCCCAGAACAGCGGGTGGGTGCAGCTGAAAGTCAGTCCGTCCAGGTCATGGATGCCACTGTCCGTGATCTCCAGTGAGGCCTACCTCAATCCTTGGGCCCTGGACATGCTGCCATCTGCATTTTTGACTACAGACACCATGAGGTCGCGTGTCGATGCACTCAGGATCGGCCAGTTGAACAACAGCAGGGAACGAGCCCCGGCATAGAAGAAGACCTGGCCCAGACCCGGGAACGCCTCGTTGGACGAGGCCTGCGACCAGCCCGTGTTGCAGGCTGACAGCAAAGTCCAGTCCGCATCAAGCTCCAGTTCTATGATTTCCTCGGCGGCCAGCAACCCGTCATCTCACTCACCGGCAGGGGTTTGTGTCGGGGCACTCAGTGCAAGCGCAGGACTTTGCAACTCGTCCATGTCGTCTGGTACAAACCAGTGGTTGGCAAAGGAGATCAAATTGTAGGCCCACAGGTCACCACTGGCATTCCGGCGCCTGATCTCTGCCTTACTGGCCCGTTCGCCCAGAAAGATGTCCAGGTCCGGGTCTGCACTGACAACCGCCGCAATGTCCTCGATCTCGTCTGCTGTGTTAGGAAGACGCGGCAGGTCAGCGAGTTCGGCAGAGGAAAGTTCTCGGATGCCTCCGATGGCCCGGAAGGTAATTTCTCCGTGTGCTGCTGCCACTGTGGTTGCCTTAGGCTGTGACGAGTCAAACACAGGATCGCCGAACCCCAGTAAGGCCAGTTGCCGCTCCCTGGCCGTTGAGCCTGACCTCAACAGGGCCAGGGTAGCAGCAGAGGGTGCCTCGTTCACCTAATGGCTCCTGATCAACCAGGGCAGGTCCCAGAACCCGGCAAACATCAGGTCTGTCTCCGGTATATTAGCAACCGGTTGGATGCGTGTAATGGAGAGGGGCAGGTTGGCCAGCGTATTGTCGGTGACAAAGATCAGTTGATTGCAGGCCTGCACGATCCCGCTGTGCTCGTCCAGCAGGTCGTCATAGATCCTGTGGGCGCCGCGGCTGTTAAACCGTTTCAGACGGGTCAGGATCCCGTCACCGGGATCAATACATCTGCGGACCCGGCCAACCTCTCGACGCCAATTCGCTGCGTTCCGGTCCAGGCTGTGACCTGAGACGGTGTCGTCTGCAGCAATCACCCAGACAAAAATCTCCTTCCTGCCCACGGTGGTGAAGGCAACCGCTTCACCAGGGTTTAGGACATCGGTCAGGTTCTGAAGACGGAAGATCCCGCCTCTGGTAATGGCGTCATAGCCTGGGATACTGGTACGAAACCCGTCGGTCAGTTGCCGGACAGCTTGTTCCGTGTCGGTGATCTGCTTTCGCAGGGCGTCCAGGGTCTCATCGGAGACACCATCATAGCACTGCCTGACATCAATCTGGTTGCGCACCACCGTCACCTTGCGTTGCAGGTCCTAGCTCTGTCAGACCTATTGTATGAAGTTCTCATCGGGGGCCAGCTTACGCAAGGCTCTCTGCAACAGCCCGAATCGCAGGGTCTCGGCGATCTACTGCAAACGGCTGGTGGCCCCCGTCTCACCAATGGCGTTGCTGGCCTGAGATTGTTGCCACAATGTCAGGGTGGCACGCAGGTCCTGGTCGGTCACAGACACGCTTTCATCCATCAACTGGGCTAGCAGCCTTGCCTCCCTTGCTGGGTAACTGTCCGCTCCGAATTTGTCAGCAAGATCTGTTGCGGCATTTTCAAACACCTAGCGCGCCTGTGACACATCCTCGGCTTCCCGCAGGATTACGCCTCGGTCCACGGAGTTCTTCAGGATGTTGTTCCAGATCGCCGGCTCAGTCTTCGGATAGTCCCACATCTCGTCCAGTACAGCGAGCGCCTATTCCGGGCTGTTAAGCGCCAGCAGCGACAGTGCTATGCTCTTGTCCGCTTCCGCCAAGCCTGGTGACGTCACCGGGGGGCAGAACTGGCGTCATCGTCTTCTTGGCTAGCATGGCAACAGGCGTCCTGATTTCGGCTCTGTTGTACTTGATTTCACTCAGGATTACATAGGACTGCCGAAGCATTGACGTGCTGGCAAACGTTCTTATTGCTCACATAGCTGATGGTTCTGCTTTGCTCAGATGACCAAGTCCAAGCCACGCTCTTGATTCAAGAACCTTGAGTTCTGGGTCCCTTCATTGGTCTGCACGTTTTCCACACTTGGTATCGGTACCGTCAGTGGAAACGCTCGATATTTCGTTCTAATTACGGATGGAATCTACGATCGCTTGACTTGAAATTCGCCCGAAGTCGGTTAGGGCGTTGTCGGATGTTTCTGTCATGCCGTCGGTATCGGCGCGCATGGACAGGCACCCGGAGAATATCTTTCGCGGGTTGGCGGCCCGGTGTGCGGACTTCATCAAGGCCAGCGGTCAAAACCTTCGCAAAAACAGGCCGGACACATGACTGCAATCCGCATAGATTATCTAACGCCATTTTTTCTTGCAAATCGGCAGCCCTCCACATGGAACAACTCCGATCAACGCTCACAAAATCCGGTCGAGGTCTCCCCGGAAATATACGCCAACCCGAACCTAAGGAATTCTTCGATTTCCTTGGCAGGTGCACTTTCCTTTTGCATCCTCATCGCACCAGCATGGAGTGCATCAATTTGGTGCGCCGCAGTTTTTGTCGGCACGTTCCGTCGAAATATTCCTGCCTGCTTGGTCGTGTGTACCCAGTTCCCAATTCTCGTAAGAAATTGCTCACGATACTTATCCAAAAGCTCTTGAGTATCAGGGCCCAGCCGGTTCCTTTGTGCGCGCATTGTGACGAAGAGACAGCCGGTGGGGATGCCCACTTTATCCCTGTCCTGCATCAGGAACGCAACGATATCCTCTAACGTCTTGGACAGCGGTTGCTCCGGCTTGAACAATGTTAGGAATGGCTCAATGGCCAATGCTTGATAGGCCTGTAACGCCGCGACCTTCAGGCCGTCATCGCTGCCGAATTCCCGATAAATTCCGGGCTTAGAAACCCCAAGCTTTTTGGAGATGTCGTTGATCGAGACATCTGCCGGCCCAATGACCCAATACTGCATCATAGCGCATTCCAGAACCCGATCGCGGTCTAGCGCTTTGGGCCGACCGCGAGCTTTGGCAACTTTTTTCAATTTCGTACCTTTAAGTATTTAAACATTGACAAGCGCATTTTCAAACTCTAAGGTACGAAAAAAACCCTACCATCGCCAGTCAATTATGGAGAAAGCCGAAAATGCCGAAAGACCCCCTGGGTTTCATCGCACAAATGAGCGCCATAGGCCTGATGCTCATCACCCCTGAATTTTACAGAATCCGGCAGATGCGTTCGGCGAATCCGTTTAGAATCAATCACGAGATGGCACAGTTTGCCATGAATCCCGGGTACATGCGGTTTGACGGTTTGGACATTCGGGTTGATGCTAAAAGGCATTCTGGCGCTCCAACTGTCTTGTTCCTTAGTCCGCTTCCGCAAAGCATTTTGTGCTATGACGCCGTTTGGGCACAACTAGAAGGCGAAGCTGACCTGATCGCCGTCGATCTGCCGGGTTTTGGGCGAAGCGAGGGTGGCAACGATTACATGAGCTTTGCCGCGCAAAGCGCGTTTCTGGAGAAGTTCATCGAAAAAATGGACCTTTCGGACGTGCACATAGTGGCGCCCGATGTAGCAATGCCGGTGGCCATGCACTACGTCATGACCCGTGACCACAAAGCTAAGAGCCTTTTGATCGGTGACGGCCCGGGCATTCTGCCATCGGCTGATTGCAGCTTGATCAGAAAAATCGTTGGTTCCGGTGTTTGGCGGACAGTGGTCCGAGTGAACGGGGCCAAGACGTTTATTGCAGGCGCATTTCAGCTTGGGTATCTGCACTACAGGCCGAAGAAGGCCGAGGTCGAAGATTATGTCGCATCCTATTCAGGGCGGCTCGGACAAATTACAACCTATTTTAAATCCTACCCGGAAGGGTGCAAAGAGCTAACTGAGAATATTGCCAGCCTCAATGTTCCGGTACAGATATTCTGGGCGGATGAAGACGCTTTCCTAGGGGTCGATAACGCCCATCTGCTGCACAGTAAGTTGCCTGACAGCGCGGTGCACATTTTTGAGAATTGCGGTCATTTTTGCTATCAGGACAAAAGTGGAGAATTCGCTGAAATGATCGCGGATTGGATCGCGAGGTAGTGCCGATGACGTTGTCAGAATAAAGCGGCTTGAGGTCGATTTGCGCGACGCCTGTTGTTGGCAGAGGCAAAATCAAAACTTTTCAGCTACTTTAAAGTTTCCCCCGAGATTATCCGCCCGGCTGTGATGTTGTATGCTCGGTTTCCGATCTCTCTCTGCAACGTCGAAGACCTGTTGCATGAACGGGGAACGGGGCATCGACGTCAGTCACAAAAACGGTCCGTTATTGGTGGAACCGCATTCGACCTACGTTCGCGTCTGAGATCCGGCGCGAACGGGTCCGGTCATCACCCAATTATTCAAATTGGAAGTAGCATCTTGATGAGGTCTTGGTGAAGCTTGACGTTGAACACCATTACCTTGACTGGCAAGATACAATTTGCATATAAGCCGTTCTCATTTGGTTGGCTTGGGCCCGGGCTCATATCGTGTCGATGTAGTACAATTGGTCAATTCGTTTGGAAACAACTCAAGATATAACGTCTAAAACTCTCTAGTTTTTAGAATTAGGTGAACGCAGTTTGGCTCCTCATCTCACACATGTGTTGTACTTAAGTTCGGCAACTTGGTTGTTCGATCACCACGACATTAGAGTTGTTTTCATTTAATCGTACGCATAGTTAGCGCCTGCGAAGAAGTTCCAGCACTCCGTTTCGGTGAAGAGATCGCATATTGACCCTGTTGCGTTTGTAAGGTCATCGAATGTTCTGGCCTCGGCCTTTCTGAGATGGGCTTTTAATTTTGAGAAGGCTTGTTCGATTGGGTTCAGGTCTGGCGAATAGGGTGGCAGGAACAGGAACCATGCACCGATGTCGTGCAAGGTTTCAGCGTGTCCGTCCGGTGAACCGGCTCTTGATATTTCGCGCGGTTAGTCAGGCGGCTTGAGCGGGGAAGTTCCAGGGGAGCAGTTCGTCGATGCGGTTGATTTTGTGATCGGCGATGCGGTCCAGCACCCAGGTGAGCCAGGCTTGCGGGTCAACGTCATTGAGCTTGGCGGTTTCGATCAGGGTGAACGCGATGGCCATGGCCTTGCCACCACCCTCGGAACCGGCGAACAGCCAATTCTTGCGCCCGAGCGCCACCGGCTTCATAGCCCGCTCGACGGCGTTGTTGTCCAATTCCAGAACGCCGTGGCCCAGGTAGGCCCGCGCCTTCGGCAACCGGTTCAGGGCGTAGCGGATCGCGCCAGCAAGCGGTGACTTGCCGGATATCTTCGTCAACTGGGTATCCAGCCATGTCACCAGATCATCGAACATAGGTGTAGCGTACTCGCGCCGCAGCGCCACCCGTTCTTCGGGCAATCGGCCACGCGCCTGTTCCTCCACGGCATACAGCGCGGCGATGCGCTTGATCGCCTCCTCGGCGATGGCTCCGCCCTGAGCTTGATGGACATCGACGAACTTGCGCCGCACATGCGCCACACAGGCCATCTCCTTGGCCGTGTCGGATGAGAACAACCCGTTGAACCCGGCGTAGCCGTCGGCATGGATCCAGCCTTGATAATCTGACAGATGCCGGACGGGATGGTCGCCCTTGCGATCGACGGTGAACCGATACCAGACCCCGGGCGGCGCTCCACCCGCCCATGGCCTTTCGTCGCGCACATAGGCCCACACCCGCGCGGTTTTGGTTTGCTTCGAACCGGGGGCCTGCATCTTCACAGGGGTGTCATCCGCGAACAGCGCCGGACCCGCCCGCACATGACGACCAATGGCCTCGGCCAAGGGTTCGAGAAGTGCCGTCGATCGGCCAACCCAATCCGCCAACGTCGAACGTTCAAGATCAATGCCGTCGCGTGCAAAGATCTGGCTTTGGCGGTACAGCGGCAGATGGTCGGCATACTTCGAGACCAGAACATGGGCCAGCAGTCCCGGACCGGGGCGGCCCTTCTCGATCGGCCGCGACGGTAAGGGAGCCTGGACGATGGCCTCGCAGCAGCTACACGCCAGACGGGGACGCACGATGCGGTTCACCACAAAACGCCCCGGGATGTATTCCAGCTCTTCCGTGACATCCTCGCACAGGGGCTTGAGTTCGCCACCGCATTCTCCGCAACTCTCGCCCGCAGACAGATGTGTGTCGTGGCGGGGCAGATGGGCGGGCAGCGGCTTGCGATTGTGCTTGCGCCTGGGCTTCGGCTCCACTTCGGCGGCCGCGGTTTGTTCCACCGCAGCTTCGGCAATGGCTTCGTCCTCGGCGAAAGTCAGGTGCAGTTGATCCAGGCTCTCGGACTTGGACCCGAAACGGTGGCGGTTATGGCCCGCCAACTGGTGCTTGAGCTTCTCAATCAGAAGATCGCGAGACTTCAACTCGCCAGCCAGAAGCCCCACCAAGCCCTTCAGTTCGGCGGGATCGTCGGGCAGCGTTTGAAGATCATTCAACATGACCATCGTATAGCAGAAACACCCTGCAAAGGGAATCCGCAACCGATCCAGTTCTTCGTTTAATGGACCTATCCCACGGTCAGGGGACGCCAGGTCCGAGCCGGCATGCGCCAGTCAATTCCTTCCAGCAGCATGGCGAGTTGGGCCGCCGTCACGCCGACCTTGCCGTCCGCCGGAGACGGCCACACGAACCGGCCCTTCTCCAGCCGCTTGGCGAACAAACATGCCCCCTGGCCGTCCCACCAGATGATCTTGATCAGATCGCCGCGCCGTCCACGGAACACGAACAGGTGGCTCGAATAGGGATCTTGGCCCAGGACACGCTCCGCCAGAGCCGACAGACCGGCAAACCCTTTGCGCATGTCCGTCACACCGGCCGCAAGCCATACCCGTGTGTTCACCGGCACCGGGATCATGACAGCCACACCTTCAGCAAACGCCCCAAAGCATCCGGATCAAAACCACCCTCGGCAACAACCTGGTGACCACCAGCCAGTTCGATACGAACCGCAGTCCCAAATGTCGGTGGCCCATCCGCTGCTACCTCCATCTCCGCTCGGACCGGCGCGGAAACCATCATCGGCAGAAACACCGCATCATGACGCTCCTCCCCATCCGGGGCAAACCGCGCGTCACGCAGCCATTTAAAAATCAAGTTCGCATTCATCGAATAACGCTGTGCAACCTGCGCAACCGAAACACCAGGAACCGACGCCTGTAAACAAATGGAACGCTTCTCTTCAGTCGACCAAAACCGACGCTTCGCTGCCATCACGATGTACCCTTGGTGTCCACTATCAATGCCGGACACTAGCGCCAATCCTTCCGCTCAGAAAAGAGCGGGTTCACCGGACGGACACGTTTCAGCGGCACGGTCACTTTTATGGGCGGCGAGATTATCGAGGATAACGACATCGCCTCGGCTCAGCGTTGGGGCGAGCTGTGTCTCGACATAGGTCTCAAAGGCGACCTTGGTCATGGGGGCGTTGAGGATCCATGGTGCGGTGAGGCCGCCGCAGCGCAATCCCGCGATAAAGGTTTGCGTGCGCCAATGACCGAACGGCGTATGCATGACAAGGCGTTGGCCTTTGGGCGCGCGGCCTCTAAGCCGGGTCATCTTGGTTGTGGTCGCCGTTTCATCAATAAAAACAAGCCGATGTGGGTCGAGCCGCATGAGAGGTTGTCGCCGGATGATCCAGTGATGACGCGCGCGGCGCACATCAGCGTGCTCTTGTTCCCGTGCCCGCAGCGTTTTTTTTATAGCGGTATCCCGCCTTAATCAGAAACCGGCATAGCGTCGCCTTGCTGGTCTTAACCCCCAGCGTCGCACTCAATTCGTCCGCCAATTCCCTGAGCGTGATATCGGGCTGTGCATCGACAAGGTCAATGACAAACGCTCTATAGGGTTCGAGCGTCCCGGTGCCGACAGGACGACGACGACCAGGGCCGCACAATCCGCGACCTTGACGGAACCGCTGCATCAACTTGATCGCAAAGCTTGGGCTGACACCGTAAAGGCGTGCCGCTGATCGGCACGAGTGACCGGCAATAACGTAAGAAAAAATACGCTCCCGCAAATCCATCGAAATGACTGATGACATAATCCCGGTCTCCAAAATAAAAACAGGGAATCATGCTTCGTAGAAATCTCAAAACCGATTCCGACTAAACGGAACCCGCTCTAGTGCTGTGCTCGATGTTTCTAGGCGGAACAATGAACGGGACGAGCTTTCTGGGATGATGTTATACGATAGGGGTACTATAATTCAGTATATCGAAGGTCCGAACGATAAACTATCAGCAACTTGGCTTCGCATCCAGAATGACAAACGGCATAAGGGCGCGGTGGTGTGTTCTGATGGTCCAATTCGGCAACGGTTGTTTAGTCGATGGTCCATGGGCTTCGAGAACGGTGAGCGCTTAGGAGGATTCCACCTCAACTGGCGAGAAATTCTTAACCGAACGCCAGACCACTTTCCCCCAATTGTGCAGGTTATGATGAGAACATTCTATCTCAATACCAAACCTATTGGATCTGCAGCCGGTACAGATACGTGAGCTACCCCTAGATTTGTTGCTGCCTTACGCGCTCATTTTATGCTGCTGTTCGAGCTAGAATCGTGTTTCCTAATCTAGGACCCCTGACTTGATGGATGTTTAGCTGACGAAAAAGGGTGCCAATCTGACGCCTTTAAATAGAAATGTTTTGAAAGTTGCTCATGCCGCTTTGCGACGCTTTCGCCAGCTCAGGAACCCAAGTCCCGCAAATGCGGTTGCGAGAAGTGGTAGAGCTGCTGGGACTGGTACGGCGCTGACCGTTCCACCAATTCCCGAGACAAGAAGCCCCATTGGGTTTCCATGGTTCTGCGGGTTGTTGAAAATATTGTTCACCACAAATTCGAGAGTGTTAATGCCTGAGTTAAAGAACCCTGTGCTTCCCGCCACAGTGACTAGCGGTAGCAGATCAATATAGCCCAATTCATCACCGACAATCGGCGTACTTGAGGCGATTTCATTTCCGTTCAGATTTACGACGACATTGTTATCGACGGCATAACGAAAAGACATGTTGGCGGTTGAAGGATCGAAACCTGTCAGGTTGAACTCTGTCGTAAAGGTGTAAGTTCCAACCGGGTCTGATGTGTTAAATTCCGTTAGGCCAATCCAGCGCGCGTTAAGCTCTGGGTTCTCAGGATTGACCCATCTAGAATGGTCATTAATGACCTTAGCTTGTGATGTTTGGCCGTTGAACGTCACAGTGTAATGACTGTCATCACTACCATAGGCTTCGGGTGTGCCGGCAGTCGTGACACCGGTGCTACGCCAATTCACAGTGGCCGCATCTGCGGTTTGGGATGCGATAAAAACGGCAGCGAGGCCTACGGCGACGATGGCAAAGACGGACTTCATGACATACCTCCAAGTGTTACGTTCGAAGTAATTACACAAGATGCATCAGTTGACTGTAGATGACATCCGCATGAATGTTGCCATCTGTTGACATTGTTTCGCTATCGCTATGGTTACATATACAAACCTTTTTAAAAAATGGCGCCCTTCCGGTGGTGCCTCCCTAACGTTGGCGTTTGAAGCTTTTCGAGCGTTAGAGCCACTTCCAACACGGAAGAACCCGGGAAAAGGCAGCAAAAAAAAGAAACGCCCCCACAACGCTCTCAGCGCTTAAGGGGGGGTATACGCGTCAAATACAAGTTTTGCAGCGGAACAGCATTGCGAAACTGTAGGGTGGAAGTTCTGTGCCAAACCAGTACAAATAAAGGCGAAACTTAGGTTGTTCCGTTTCGAATGTATCCGTCATGGCGGTGCTTTTGGAAGTATTCCTCCCGAAGATAGTCGAATGCTCAATCGCGTACCTTGTTGTCACGGTCCTTAGCGGCTACCGCCCACATTGCGATGATGATCATGACGGTAGATAGGTAGAACACCCCCTCTGGTACGATATTGAAAAGAACAGCGTCCGCGAACACCGCAAACACCAACGACAAGTATTCGAATGGGGCGAGTTTTGAAACTTCACTGTGTTGAAGGGCGAGCGTCATCATGATGTGAGCTATGCCGCCTGAGATGCCTGCGCCACATAATAGTGCGAGTTCGTTTGGGTTAGGGCTCTCCCAACCCCAAAAAACTGTCAACAGGCCTGCCAACGAGCAGGTTAGCGCGAAATAGAATGCGATCGCACCCGCATTTTCCGTGAGCGTTAAGCTGCGGATCTGGATTTTTGCTCCAGCGGTAAAGCCCGCCATAATCAAGGCGAGCGCTACGCCAGTCAGATAACTCTCGTCAAGTTGCGTGGCTGTCAGGCTGGGTAGGATCAGCACCAGCACGCCAAGAAATCCTAAAACAACTGCAAACCAGCGCAGGCCGGTGACGATTTCTCCCAATACCCATCGCGCCAGGATAACGGACACAATCGGCGCTATATACCCAATGATCGAGGCATGAGCTAAAGGCAAATACTTCAGTGACGCAAAGGACGCAAAGAGCGCGGTGCACCCCATTGTACAGCGCGTAATATGGCCCAAGGGGCGTCGGGTTCGTAAGCCTGAAGGAAAATCCCGTGTCCACATTAGGAAAATGACTAAGGGGAATAGGGCGACGGCACTTCGAAAGAACACGACCTGGCCCAAGGGGATCTCGTCTGCGAGGAGTTTTACAAAAACAACCATAACAGTGAAGAAGAAGGTTGCGCCAATGCGCAGGACGATCCCGGCCATGGTCTTGTTATCCTCGTACTAATTTGTGTCCCGCGCAGCGAGGAGATCGCGAAGTCGGTCACCGACGAGATTAATGGCAAGCACAGATACCAACACCGCTAGGCCGGGAAAGATCATAATATGCGGCGCTGTCTGCATGTAGGGTTTTCCATCCAGCAACATAGCTCCCCATTCCGCTGTGGGCGGCTGCACGCCAAAGCCCAAGAAGCTTAGCGCTGACACAGACAGGATTGTACGGGACCACGCGTTCGTCCATAGAACCAGCAAGGACGGAACTACATTTGGCAGTATATGCCGCCACAATATCAGTCGTGGTGACAGACCGTTTAGGCGGGCTTGGATCACAAAATCCCTCTCATCCAGACCGTGGGCAAGGCTACGCGCCAACCGTGCGAATTTCATCCAGCTTACGATGCATAGTGCAATGACCAGGTTCGTCGTAGATGGACCGAAGAGCCCTGCAAACGCAACCGCTGCCACGAGTTCGGGGAAGGCAAAGAAGCTGTCAGTTGTGCGCATCAGGGCAAAGTCGGCAACCCGTCCTGACCGGGCGGCAACCAACCCGACCATGGTACCGACCAGCAATCCTACCGTGGCAATCGCGAACGACAAGCCGAGCGACCAGACGATCCCATGCAATAACCGTGTTGCGATATCGCGGCCCAGGTGATCGGACCCGAACCAGTTTGTCGCGTCGGGGGCCGACAGTCGATTCCTGAAATCCGCCTGCGCGGGATCGTACGGCGTAAGCCAAAGGGCGATGACAAACAGAGCTGCCAGGAAAACCAATGCTATGCCCACCCAACCCGCAAACTGGATCAATGGGCTTTTCCTTGGCGAGGGCATATCAAAAACGGCCAGCGTCATCGCCTTACTCCGAGTGTGCGGGTTCGCGGATCGGCAATCGCCTGCAGTCCATCGATCAGTGTGTTAATGACCACATAGGCCGTTGCAAAAAACATCACCAGGAACATCATCACCGGCAAGTCACGCGACAGAACCGAACCGCCTAGAAGCGAGCCAAGGCCTGAGCGCGCAAATGTGAGCTCGATGATAATCGCGCCTTCCAACAAGGCGGCGAGATCCAAACCAATCATGGTCAGTGCCGAAATCCGGGCATGCGGCACGACATGTGAGAAAAAAATCTCTCGTTCGGATATCCCGCGCAGTCGAAGCGTCTCTATAAAGGGCTGGTTGTAGGCATCCAGCATGAAACTGCGCAAAAGACGTGTTTGGGACGCCATAACCCACAGCGCCAACGTTAAGGATGGTAATACCAATTGCGCCAACGTTCCTGCACCATAGGCAGGCAACCATCCAAGATGAACGGAGACGCCAAGGATCAACAATAGCGCCAGCCAATAGCCCGGCATTGCAGCGCCGATTGATGCGACGACTATGGCCAACCGATCAATCGCTGTTCCGGGATACCGAACCGCCAGTGTTGCCAGCACAAATGCGCCCGCCAGTCCAAGCCCAAGTGACGACAGGGTAAGGGTGACAGTTTCGCCCAATCCAGCCAGAAATATATCCCAAACCGGCACGCCGGACGCGTAAGATACGCCGAAATCACCCTTTGTTATGTCAGAGATCCAATGGAAATACTGAACAACAAACGGTTTTTCGAGATGGAACTCGTCTCGGATGTCTTGAAGTAGCTCAGGCGGGAACGAAATTGTATCGGGATATTTGGCGTGCGCGATAATCATCGCTTTGTCGCCTGGCGCAACATGGTTGAGCGCAAAGGTGATGAGGCTGATACCGGCGACCACCACGATCAATCCGAATAGCCGTAACCCCAACGTTCTCATTCCGCCACCTCATCAGTGTGAAGCGCGCCTAAAGCACCGGCAGCATTAATCAGGTCACGTGCGTATGCGCTTTTTGGCGCAACAAAGAAAATGTCTCGAGACTGGTAGGCTTCAACAATGCCGTTTTTTAAGACGAGGATCTGATCCGCATAACTCATAGCAAAGCCAATATCGTGGGTAACGATCACGTAAGATGCTTGCGTCCTTCGACGGAGCACGTCCATCCGATAGGCGATCTTCTTCTGAACAAGTGCATCGAGCGCGCTAAGCGGCTCATCAAAGAAGATGAGAGAGGGCTTCGCGATCATGGCACGGGCAAGACACGCGCGCTGCGCCTGACCAAGGGAGACCTGAGCGGGCAACCGATTGTAGAAGTTAGGCGTCAACTCTACGTCGGCCAATGCGGTCAGCGTTGCCTCTTTCAGCTCATTTGCCGAGAGGCTGCGGCGGTACAGGCTTTCGGCAATTGATTTGCCCAGGCTTTGGTAAGGGTTCAGGGCCGCTATTGGATCCTGCATTACCCACCTAGTTTTGGGAAGGCCGACCAGATCCGGCATCTCATTGACGACATCAATTCCCGCGGCTGCAAATTTGAAACCTCGACAGGTGGCAGGCATCAACCCTTGCAGCGCTTTGAGCAAAGTGGATTTACCCGCTCCACTTTCACCGATGACACACAACACCTGTCCCCGTAAGAGCGTAAAGGAAACATCGCTTAATAGGGACGTACCCCCGACATCTACGGACAATCCATCCAGTGTCAAAACTGGATTATCCTGTGGCATGATCGCCCTCCAAAGGAGCGGTGTGCCAGTATCGATACGCGACCAACTCACGCGCATAGTCGGTCTTGGGCTTTGTCAGAACTGTTTCGCTTGGTCCGAATTCAACAATCCGCCCCTGTTCCATAATGGCGATCTTGTGCGCATACTTGGCGGCAAGGGCGAGGTCATGGGTTACCACGATCACCGACATCCCACGATCCAACGCGATTTGCTGTACCTCTTGCAACACTTGCGCGGCGATGATTGGGTCGAGCGCGGATGTGGGCTCATCCAGGATCAGAAGAACAGGGTCACCCAACAAGGCCATGGCCAGAAGCAGCCGCTGTTGCATACCCCGGCTCCACTCGTGCGGGAAGCGAATACCGGGGTCCGGTAGCGATAATAATTCGAACAGGGCTTTTGGATCCCGCTGGACGCCCCAAATGCGGCGCGACAGTTGTGAGAATTGCCAAGACAATCTGCGCAACGGATCGAACCCATGGGCCGGGCTTTGCGGCACAAAGGTCATGCGCTCCGGGCGGGGGGCGTTGTGATCCGCCAGGGTCCAGGTGTCGCCATTGAAATACATAACCCCATTTGTTGGTCGGGCAGGGTGTTTGAGCCCCATTATTGCTCGCAGCAGCGTTGATTTTCCGGCACCAGAACCCCCGACGATGGCCAACCATTCCGCTTGACCGACCTCAAGGCTGACCTCATGCAGAATGCCCTGCCCACCGATCTTGGCAGACAGGGCATCGATCTTCAGAAGAATGGCCGGGTTATTCGACAACCGTCAAATCCGGCGTCGCCAAATAGGTTTCAGCCGGGTGAATTCGATATCCTTCGACTTTTCCGTTACCCACAGAGACTTGTGTCTTGTGGAATAGTGGGATTACCGGAAGATCGCGGTTTACGATTTGCTGGATTTCTGCATATACGGGCCGGCGTTCATCCGTGTCGAAGTAGCTGCGGCCCTTTTCTAATAGTGCGTCCAGTTCTGGATTGGAATAACCACCAACGTTAGAGCCGCTGCCCGTTCCGGCAAGAGTGCTTGGGAAATAGTCTGGATCACCCTGCGGCGCGGTTCCCCAGGCTTGCAGATGCATATCGATTTCACCTGATTGCAGTGCATCATTGTTGGCACCCCATTCTCCCATCGCAATTTCGACGTCGAGGCCAATCTGCTTTAACATCACTTGAGAGATTTCCAGGGTAGGGCGGAGCGCAGCGCGCCCTTCGTAGCTGCGCATCTGTAGAACTATATCCTCGCCGTCCAATTCGCGGATACCATTGCCGTCTGTGTCGACAATCCCAGCATCATCAAGAATTTCAGCCGCTTTTTGCGGATCGTACGGCAGGCTCAAGCCAAGGTTAGCCCATGACTTCATGTTGGCCGGGAAAATACCTTTTGCCGCTTCACCGCCTACACCAACTAAAGAAACGTCCACAATCGTGTCACGATCCAGACCCAATGAAACCGCTTCACGGACTGTTGCGTTGGAAAGTGGACCTTCGGCGACGCGAGCCTGAATGAAGAACAGACGTCCGGTCGGTGCCGAGAAGAGTTGTGCTCCGCCTTTTTCTTTTAGTTTGGCGAAGTCAGGTTCTGGGTAATTGGTCACCAGATCGACATCACCCGACTGTAAAGCCAAAGCAGCAACTGACGGATCGCTGATCGCGTCAATGACAAGACGATCCAGTTTTGGCGCGCCGCCCCAATAATCCGCAAATCCTGTGACCTGATAGGTCTTGTCGGTTTCCGCCATGTCAAAAACAAAAGGCCCGGTTCCAATAATGGGCATTTCGTCTGTGCCCTCCTTCAAGACGGCCGCTGAAGGTTCCGTCAAAGACCACGGAAATGCAGAGTTTGGCGCGGCTGTCCGGAAAATTAGGGTCAGCGGGTCGACAACCTCAATATCGGAAATACCCAACAGCTTTACCAAGCGTGGATTGTGGCCCGGGTGACCCTCAATCTCTAGCTTGGCGAAGGAGTCTTTCACCGACTGGGCCGTGACCGGCGAACCATCGTGAAAAAGAACCCCCTCACGCAACGTGATCTTCCATTCGGTTACAGACACATTTTCGAAACCTATCGCCAATCGGGGGATCATGCTCATGTCGTAGTCGAGACCGATGAGGGTCTCAGAAACACCGGCACGGTTGCTAAGCCAACCATTCTGTCGTGCACGTGGGTCGGGCACGCTGCTCGTCGGCCCGAACGGAGCGGCGATGGTCATTACTTTGTCAGCAGCAAAAGCTGATGCTTGCGGCAGCGCAATTGCGGCAACTATGCCAACAAGGGTCAGACACCCCACCAATAGCAAGCGACGTTTTGGGAACATATGGTTGGATCCTTCCAAGTTAAACTGTCGTAGTAGCGCCAGCGGTGTTATATTATAACGTTTCGGCTTGCAAGTGCGGGTTTGCTCGTTATTTTTTTACATTTTTAGGTCATAAGAAGCATAAAAAACCATATCTTGGAGCCGTATACGCGTGCTGCTAACCACGTGGTCTGGTCTATGGTCTTGCGGATCGTATTCAATTTGCACGCATCGTCCACGTGAATGCGGGGGGAAAAACCCTTGAAAAGGAGCATGCACATATTGCCGTTTATAACGACAGCACGAATAAAACAAATTTTCGGTGGTATCGTTGCCAACTGTGTTGGACGTCAGATGATCGTAGAAAGCAATGCTGAGCCCTCTTCGAAATAAAGACTACGCAAAGCTGTTTTCAGCGCAGGGCATTGCGCTGATCGGGACTGGATTGACTACTGTTGCCTTAGCGTTGCTTGCATTTGATCTTGCGGGCGATCAAGCCGGGGAGGTTCTTGGAATAGCCCTTGGTATTAAGATGGTTGCCTATGTAACGCTGGCTCCGCTTGCTGGTGCACTAGCACAAGCTTTTTCGCGAAAGCCCTATCTTATCGTATTGGACCTCGTGCGTGCGGCAATCGTCTTGTGCTTGCCTTTCGTTACTGAGGTTTGGCAAATTTTTATGCTGATTTTTGCGATGCAGGCGTGTTCGGCTGGCTTTTCCCCCGTTTTTCAAGCGACAATTTCTGATATCTTGGAGGACGAGGCGACGTATACCAAGGCTCTGTCTCTCTCTCGACTGGCTTATGATGTAGAGACCTTTGTAAGTCCGGTCCTTGCCGGCACAGCCTTGCTGCTGGTCAGTTTTGATGCATTGTTTGCAGCGAATGCCTGCGCTTTTCTAACTTCCGCGTGGCTGATAATGCGCACCAGGATGCCGGATCCAACGCCGCATGCTGCACCAACACGGGTGATTGACAATATTACGTTCGGTCTCAGGGCCTATCTCGCGACGCCGCGTCTGCGGGGGCTTTTTGCCTTCTCAATGACGGTGGCCGCTGCAGGATCGATGGTTATCATCAACACTGTTGTGGTTGTGCAAGCTGCGCTGGAGCTGTCCGAGACTTGGACAGCTATTCTTCTGTCTCTCTTTGGGCTCGGCTCAATGGCGGGCGCACTGATCCTTCCAAGGATCCTAGCACGCATCGGTGATCGCCAAGTCTGTACAAGTGCCGCCTGCGCGATGATCTCGGTGTTGGGGCTGGGGACAATGGCGACAGGTTTCGCCGCCATGGCCGCGATTTGGTTTGTTATCGGCGCGGGCTATTCTGCGATATTGGTCTGTGCCGGAAGATTGTTGAATCAATCCTCAACCAAACCGGACCGCCCCGCTTATTTTGCCGCCCAGTTTGCTTTGTCACACGCATGTTGGCTGGTGACATATCCACTGGCTGGATGGTTAGGCGGCAATTTTGGACTGCCTGTGACATTCGCGATACTCGCCGGGGTCGCGACACTCGCCTTCGCTCTAGGAATATTTCTTTGGCCAGCACAGGATGCCAATGTTCTGGATCATCATCATCCCGTGATGGATCACGAACATATGCACATTCATGACGAACATCACCAGCATGCGCATGAGGGATGGGAAGGCCCGGAACCGCACTGCCATGACCATCATCATGCTGCAATACGCCATAACCATCGGTTCTCAATTGATCTGCACCACCCAGCTTGGCCGCGGTAAACTTCCTTAACGCAATCATCCTAGCGCCTTACTCGAGAGCACTTGGCGCAACGGAGACAAG
Organism: Alphaproteobacteria bacterium; assembly: GCA_963691885.1. Classification (GTDB taxonomy): domain Bacteria; phylum Pseudomonadota; class Alphaproteobacteria; order UBA8366; family Aestuariispiraceae. Next base: position 1,035,342 of record OY829843.1, on the reverse strand, counting down.
GAGTATTGGCTCGTTGATTAACGGGAACATTGGCAACACGCGCTGAACATCACTCGGATAGCTGATCCTCAAGATCACTTGCGTTATGAATATACAACCGTTTGAAACACCGGAATGGTACTGGAGCCAGATGAGTACCTTGCGGTCTTTACAACGAATAGCGCTCGTGTGTCCGTTTTTGGCACAGAGCTGACTCCAACTCGCTAATCAACCTTTGTCTGCTACTGACCCAAAGCAAGACTTATGTAAGACAGGATCCAGGGTCGCAGCGTGTTCCTTCACAACTTCCGGCAGCTAGCCACTTAACCTAAACAGTTAGATAATAATGAAGCTGGTGCCAATTGCTGCCAGAATATAGCATGAAATAGATGGTTTTCCGGTGTTTCCAGTACCTGAAGATCAGGTCATCTCAATTTAAGATATTGATTTCTGTTGATAAACTGGGCGCGTGAAGAAAAGCCCTAAAATCATGGCATTGTAGAGGTCAGGGGTTCGATTCCCCTCGGCTCCACCAAATTTCTAAGGTCCATACCGGAGACATGGTTTACAGATTATACCGGAGACATGGTTTACACCTTGTCCGGCGCGAATGGGTTTTGAGTGGGCTCTACTCTGTTCTCGTTGGCATCGAAGAACCCTAAATCATAGTGCATGAACGAGACCAGCGAGATCTGGTCATCGACCTCCCGAATGCCGAGTTTCTGCCCTGCGAATACCTGGCTCAGATTGATCTTTCGCTTCCCGATACAGATACGTCCGCAGCGTGTGACGGTTACGGTTCTGTCATGGAAGGGGTAGTCTGGCTCTGCAGGTGGTGCGTAAGGCCTGACCGAGGGTGTATAGAGTTCGCCCGGATAGGCACCAGCGAGTGCCTGATGCGGTCGGTCATTGTTGTAAACCTCGACGAAACTGTCGAAGCGTTCCTGTTGCTGCAGGAAGTTGAAGGCGGCTGGTTTTGTTGTTTCCTGCTTGAGGGTTAGGTGCATCCGCTCATGACGTCCGTTTTGTTGCGGGTTGCCGGGTTTGATGCGTTCGATATCGATCCCGAGCTGGAGCCACCAGACCGACAGTTTCGACAGGCCGAACAGCGCATGTGGGCTGGCAAAGGGCACGCCATTGTCGGTACGGATCGCCTTGGGCAGGCCGAACTCCTTGAAAACCCGCTCAAAGACGGAAAAGGCGAAGTCTGATTTGGTTGATTCCAGTCCCTCGCAGGCCAGCACATAGCGCGTCCGGTAATCTGTGATCGTGAGGGGGTAGCAATACTGTCTGTTGCCCAGCCGGAACTCCCCTTTGTAATCCGCGCACCATAACCCGTTTGCTTCCGTCGCGGCGCTAAGCGGTGTGCCTTCGGCTTTGTGGCGTCGCCGCTTGCGACGGGCCACCAACCCGTGGCGGTCGAGCACAGCGTGCACTGTTGAGATCGCGGGTGGCTTAGTGATCGGGAAAGCACGCAGCAGTTTGTCGCGGATTTTTGGCGCGCCCCAGGTTGGATACTCCCGCTTGATCCCGAGAATACAGCGCTCAATCTGATAGGGCAGCTTGTTGGCATGCCGATACGGTCGACGGCTGCGGTCATGCAGACCGTCAACGCCACATTCCTTATACCGCTCGAAAATTTTATACCCCGTCACCCGCGAGATACCGAACTCCCGGCACAGTGACGCCATCTGCTCACCCTCCAACAGGCGGGCGACAAAACGCACGCGTTCATCCATCGGTTTACACTCCTTCCAAGGCATCCGGGCTCTCCCCAAAATGCCTAATTGTGTAAACCATGTCCCCGGAATGAAATGTCAGCTATCTCTCAGGAAGGACATAAAGCAGTCTCTTGTTACTTGCTTTCCGTCTCTCCATCGGGATTCACGCGTCCTTTTGCGCTCGTTCTGCTTTTGACCCATAGTAGCTCACATACCTGTTCTACTTCGAAGTGAGCGCTGAAATGTCACAAACGAGCCGCGAACATGAATTGACCGATGCCGCGGCGGTCGCCGCGCATTACGGTGAGCCGAGCAGCCTGGCGCGCGATAAAACCATGACGCGGCTGGACAAATATGCCCGGCAATTCATTGCCCGGTCGCCCTTCATGGTAATGGCAACGGCCAATGCTGATGGCGATTTAGACGCCTCACCCAAAGGGGACGCGCCCGGTTTTGTGCATGTCATCGATGATGTCACCCTTGCCATCCCCGATCGGCCCGGAAACCGGCGTGCTGATGGCGCCTATAATATTGTCGCAAACGGGCGGATCGGCCTTTTGTTCATGATCCCTGGCATGAATGAGACCCTGCGGGTCAATGGCCGTGCCAGCATGACAACCGACCCGGCCCTCTTGCAACAACTGGTGGCTCATAACAAACCGCCCGTGGCGGCCTGTCTGGTGGCAATCGACGAGGTTTTCCTGCATTGCGCAAAGGCGTTGGTACGCTCGAAACTATGGGACAGGGACCGCCATATGGACCGCACCGAGTTCCCGCCATTGGGCCACATGATCGCCGAACAAATCGGTGCGGACGATCACGATGAGGCTGAGGCGATGGTTCAGGATTCCCTGAAAAACAAACTCTATTAGCGATAGCCCGCCTGGTCAGATGCCGGGTTTCAGGGCCTGCGGCTCTTATGAACCTTTGCCATATTGTTCCAGCAGTTTGGCGGCGAATTTGTTGTCCAGTGACAGCGCTATATCGAGGGCAGTTTGTCCCTGTGAATCCTGGGCGGTGACTTCTGCACCGGCGTCCAGCAACGCCTGCACGACGCTTGTATAGCCGCTGGCGGCTGCGGCGTGCAGTGGCAAATCGCTCTGAACCGGCGCGTCGGGTAGGGCGTCATACCGGGTGTTCGGGTCTGCCCCCTCCGCCAGGAACCTCTTGACCCTCGACAGGTCCCCGGCCCCTGCCGCGCGGGTCAGGTTGGAAAGCAAGAGGTCCTTTTCGGCTGCCAGTTGGTCGCGGTCCCGGGCGGTTCTGACGAGACAATTGTGATAGGCGCCGATGCGGCCGGTTAAATCCAGTTTTTGGGAATCCACTGGCCCGACAACGGAAAGCCTGTCGCCGCCATACCATCCGTCAAATTGCAGCTGATCTTCGTCTGATGCGGAATCAGAGGGTTCAACCACTCCCGTGAAAACGCGGTCCTGGCGTTCATCCTTTAACACCAACAGCGCGTCGCCCGAGGCAATGGCGATCGTGACGTCATGCAGATAGGCCTTGTACCGGACACCCTGCACCAGCTTCATGCCGCAATCCATCGTGCCGTCGAACCTCATCGCGCCACGATCAAGGGCCTCTTGAAGAGGGTCTGACCCGGCGGTGTTCGCTCCCGTACCCGCCCCACCTTGTGTGACGCAGGCGGTCAGCAAGGCTAGAGCACCGGCGACAACCAGGCGATCCAACCTGAAGGGCCTTGTGTGGTTTGCCATTTCAAATGGTCCTTTCGCGGGATTGTTGGGTTCATCATGAAACACGTTACAAGTTGGCATATAACCATCGGGACATGCCGGATATCTCATCCGAGTATCGGTACGAAATTTCAGTATTTCAACCTTTTGGTGTCAAAGCGAACCTGCCGCATTGCTATCGCGTGCTTGCGCGGTCCAACAAAAGTGAAATTTTTGTAGCGCTTCCGTTATCAAAAGCGCGTTAGTATTTGTTATTTGAAATGACAAGAGATGGTCCGGGGAGTTGGAATTGCAACGTGATTTGGTCATACCTTCTTTAGTCTTTGGATCGTTTTTGTTGGTTGGTTGTCAAACGACAACGCTTACAACAGCTGAGCGGGCCGAAATAGACGCGACCCTCCGCACCGTTGAGGTAAGCCCACCCCTTCCAGAACCCTTGTCTCAGCTTGCGCAGATTACCTCTGAAGTACGCGCTGTGACGGGCAAGTTTTGCGTCGGGGATTTACCCGACCTTGACACAGACTCTTGGGCACGCAAACGGATCCGGGTGTGGGAAGAACAGATTGTTCAAAAAACGGGACGACTCTGGGTTGAGGATCTTGTCGGTGGAGGGCGTAGAGAAGCCGAAGCGACCTTTGCAAAAGGCTATCCCCTGCGCGCGGTAAAACTGATGGATGCATTGGAGCGATGGGAAGAGTCTACTTGGACCACGTCGCTTACAACGAACACGGTGTTGGCAACGTTCAACGCCGCGGCCGGAAATTATGATGAGGCGATACGGCGCCTCGATCTGGCGGCGGCCCGATACAATCCGAATACCAGCAATGCCTGTCTTGGAAAGAATGCGTATGATCTGGGCCGTGCACATGCATATATCCTGCGCGCGCAGGGCAATTATTCGAATATGAGCACGCGCATAGCGCAGGCGCGTGTCGGGTTGCGCAAAAGTCGCAACGAATGGTCCCCCTCCATCGCCCTGGATGACTACGCTACGGGTGCCGGCCTGTGTCAGGATATGCGCGATCGGTGGCGTGATTTTGAACTGGACGCATTGGAAGCCGAGGCAGCGCTCGGCGAAGGACGTCTGGGGCATGCAGAGAACCTTGCTGGGGTGCTGATCAAAGATGCGTATCAGATGAGTGCGAGTGAAAATTCCCTGGCCCCCATAGGGGCTGAACGTGTGGAATGGCGGAACTACGTCCAGCGATTGTACCCGGGAACAGATTATCTTGTGCGGCGGGGTTTTAGGGTTTTGCAGGAAGTGAAGCTTCGGCAGACCCGATACGAAGAGGCGATGGCGTATGGCGAAGCAGCAAAAGCGAACCTGTCCCGGCAATGCGCCCATCCCAGCTCTGCGGAACTCGCGGAAATCAACAAAGACCTGATCATCAGCCATCTCGCCCTCGGGAATATCGACACTGCACAAGAGATCCTGGACGAGATAGACAGAGATTTGCAGGAAAACCCGGAGACCTGGGATAATCTGGTAGCGCCGTCGCTGGAACGTGCCCTTTTGCAACTTACATCTGGTGACAGGGCGGGTGCGGCGCAGACCTTTCAGGCGACGACAGACAGACTGACTGCCTTTCAGGGGTCGCAAAGTGTTGATGCGCTGCAGGCGCGGGCCTTTGCGCTGCTGTCGGATGACGGCTCGGGCATCGCATCAATTACACAGGCCGTCAGTCAGGTTTTCGATGCGTGGCAGGCTTCCATAAACATTGACAATGAAGTGGTGAGCGCAACACCGGTTGCTCTGAATTGGATGGTGGAGCTTTACCTGCAGCGCCTCTTCCAGACGACACCATCACAAGATCAGTTGCGCCAAGCCCTTGTTATTGCCGAACGGCTTCGCTCCGGCACCGTGAAGACAGCGCTTGTCCAGGCCTCCATTCGACAATTTGCCGGTGATCCGGCGACCCGACAGCTCGTGCGTCTTCAGCAGGATACGGTGCGTCGCATCGATGTCTTGCGGCAACAGCTGAATGCCCGTCCGAAAATTGAGGATATGACCGAGGAGCAGGAAGAGGAGCTGGAGGCAGCGGTGGAAACACTGCGTAAGGCGGAGCTGTATGGGGAGATCCTGACAAGTGATGTTCGGCAAGCTATTCCGAATTACGATGTCCTGGTGGATACCAGTGCATTTGATCTTGCGGCGTTTGCGGAGACCCTGATGCCTGGAGAAGTCGCCATCGCACCTCTGCTGGGTCGGGAGGCTTCTTTTGTCCTGGCCGTGGATAGCAGGGGGATTGTCACCGGGCACAGAATGGACGCTGATGCGACTGGTCTTCGCCGATATGTTGACCGGGTAAAGCAATCGCTCGAAATGCCCTATGGCCAGATAGACTCGCTTGCCAATTTTGATCTGGACGCAGCCCATCAGCTCTACAGGCAATTGCTGCAGCCACTTGCATCCATGCTGTCAGACGCGGACCACTTGATCTTTATCGGGAATAACACTCTGGCAGATCTCCCGATGTCACTGCTGCTCACCGCCCCGGTTGAGGGTGTGACAGATGATGCCTTGCTGTTCGACGGTTTTCGGGATTTGCCATGGCTGATTCGGGATCATGCGATCAGTGCCATCCCGTCGGCTACAGCACTGATGTATCTTCGCCAACAGCCGAAAGACACAGAGCAGCGCCTGGCCTTTCTGGGCGTCGGCGACCCGGTTTTTGATCCGGAAGGCATCAGCCAATTCAGGAATGTCGTGGCAAACCGGGGGCAGATCAACCTGCGGGCCATAGGATCCACCCGGGGTGTTCCTGGTGCGAAACTGAGGGATTTGACGCGATTGCCAGATACTGCGGAGGAGGTGAACGCCATTGCGGCCTCGCTTGGTCAGGGACCCGGTGTGAAAATTCTAATTGGGGAAAATGCGACAGAAGCGGAAATAAAACGCCTCAACCAGACCGAGGAACTTGGTCAATACAATCTCGTCTCCTTCGCCACGCACGGGCTTGTGCCGGGGGATCTGGATGGGTTGACCTCCCCGGCGCTGGCGCTGAGTGCGCCGGTTGGCGGCACAACAGAGCTCGGGAATGACGGGCTGCTGACAGTTGGGGAAATCATGCAGATGGATTTCAAAGCGGAATGGGTGGCCCTGTCGGCCTGCAACACCGCCGCACCCCAGTCGCGAACGAACGAAGCTTTTTCAGGCCTTGGCATGGCCTTTCTCTATGCCGGGGCAAAGTCGGTCCTGCTGTCTCACTGGCCGGTGCTGAGCGACTCCACGAAAGAGCTGATGATCCTGACACTGGAAAAGCAGAGCGCGGATGAAGGGCGGGCACAAGCCTTGAGACGCGCGGCCTTGTCGATCATGGAAACCGGCAAGTTTGATCAAGGCAGTCTGACCTTTAGCTACGCCCATCCTCTGTTCTGGTCAGCCTTCTCAATTGTGGGCGACGGCGGGGCGTGAACGCATAAACCGCCTCACCTTTAAAAGACTCATCGAATCGTTGCTTACCCGCCTTCTCCGACAAGGGAGAAGGGGGCCCAGAAGATGGGGTGGGCGTAGGAGATACCTTTTGTCTGTACAGAGAGCGCTTGATCGATCATCTGGACTTGGGTGTCTCGATAAGCCTCCGCCAGAGATGCTTGGGGCCTGGTCTTCCGAGTTTCGAACACGCGGATCATCATGGCGGTTGTGGCCGACGAGCTTACCGGCCAGTTGGATGCCATGATGGATCGTGCGCCAGCATAGAAGAAGGCGCGCCCCAGGCCTGAGACTGTCTCACTGCTGCGATTGTCACTGGCCGCTGTGTTACAGGCCGACAGTATGACAAGGTCTGCATCCAGCCTCAGTGCCAGTACCTCCGTCAGGGTCAGGAGACCATCTTCTTGCTCCCCCGTTACACGCGGATTGGTGAGTGCAAGGGCTGGCTCGTAGAGACCATTTAGATCACCCGGGACGAGTCCATGGGTTGCAAACGAGATCACGTTATAGGCCGCCAGATCGGCGCTTGTGACATTTGTCTCACTGGCCCGTTCCCCCAAAAAAGTGTCTCGCGCGAGATCGGCGCTGAGAGTGCGGGCAATGCTCTCAATCTCGTCTCGCGTATCGGCCAGACGGGGCAGCAGCGAATATTCGATGAGATCGATACCCCTGTTCTCGGGCAAGTCACGGAACACGGCCCCGCGAAGATCGGCTGAGGCCACTTCTGCATCGCGTTGCTGAGACAGGCTGAAATAGGGGTCCCCGAAACCGAGAAAGGCCCGTTTACTGTCCGATGGTTCCGGTGTGGCGAGTTGAGCATAGGTCCTCAATGAACTCTCTGAAGGCAATTGAATAATCGCCATTTCCCGTACCAGCCAGTCTACATCGCGATATCGATCAAAGAAGAATGTGTCATCAGCAATCTTGCCTGTTTTGGAGATGGTGAGCAGGGCAAAGGGCAGGCTACCTATGGCGCCATCGGGCACGACGAGTAATTCCTGAGTATCTGAAAGGGAGGCTGCGACAGGGGCAAGCAGCACCTGATGAAGGTTGAATGAAGTCTCGAGGTCAAAATCCGGGATATCGCGCAGGGCAAACACCCCTGTCGGGTCAACACTGCCCCGAAGCAGGCCTATTTGCCTTTGTAACCCTGCCGCGCTGATATCCGACACCGCAAAGGAGACTTCCCCCGTTTTCGGGACGGCCCAGATTAGCAATCTGTCCTTTAGTACATGATAGGAAACGAGCGTCTGCCCTGGATTCAGCTCACTCTGAATTTCGGCGATTGATATCGGTTTTGGATTGATCAGCTGATTGTATTGCGGGAATTGCTGTTCGATTTGTTGGGCGAGGCCATCATTGAAGGCGCGTAGTTCCGCAATGCGTTTTTGTATACGGTCCCGGTCAACGGGTTTAGACAGGTTCTGGGGCAGGAACTCAGCCTGTACAAGGACTTCCGCCAGTTGCTCATACTCAACCCGGTAATCCTGTTCGTCACGGACAAGTTTCGCCAAAGTCGGATCCCCAAGCGAGGCCCGAATCTTTCCAGCACTGAAGGCGTTTTGCACCCGCCCTGTTTTCAGCGCGTTTGAAACGCGGAGGGCTTCCCCGATGTATCCGATGTGCCGCTGCCCCCGGGCGTTCTCAGTGATCAGGGTTTCCAGCGCATCCAGATAGGAGACAAGAATGCGGTCCGCCTTTGCCTTGCTGACATCGGACCCCGCTGCGGTCGGATTTTCGATAAGTGTCTCAAATGCCTCTGCAAAGAAAGGTAGGCTCCCCGTAGTGTCACCGCTGGAGGCACGGGCGATGCCGATCAGGCCGGTGCCGACGGCCGAGGTGCCGGGGTCGATTGCCTCATCGGCCAATCTTGCCGTAATGATTTCTAGCCCCGCATCTGGATTGCCCGTTTGGATAAGGGCTTCGGCGTAGTCAAAGCTGCTGGCAAAGCGGGTATTGAAGAGGTCGGGAAAGCCGCTCAGATCCGATCTGACACGCTCAATCTCAAAGAGTACTTCTTCCCACTCCCGGGCTTCGGTTAAGACGTTGATCAAAACGAGGCGCGACCGGTTTAGGCCCAGGGATGTTGGGAGCGAGCAACCAACCTCGTGCATATTGACCGCAATCCGAGCGACATAAAGAGCGTCGTCTATGCGACCCTGTTCCAGTAGGACAAGCGCCAGCATTGAGACCGGACCGGCGTTGACGCCATTATACTCATCAACCTCATGCGCTGGTTTTTCGAAATACTGTGCCCTTTGGCCAATGCCTGTGCGTTTGATCGCTTCTCTGGCAAAGGCCTCTGCCTCCACCAAACGGTCTTGGCGTATCAGAACGGAGACGAGTTCTTCATAAAGCGAGTTAGGGTTGATGTGTTTTTTGCTAAAGCTCGAGTATTTCGAAAATTTTATGGCTTCCTTAAAGTGGAACTCCGCTTCCTGAAATTGACCTTCTGATCGGCCAATTGTTCCAACAGCCGCGTGATAGAACATGGCGTCCAATGATTCCGGCGGGGCCGACCGAAAGTTGAAGAGCGTCCGAGTGAAGCTTTGTTGTGCCAACAGGGTATCGAGCCGGGCCTGATAGGAATCTAGGATGCCGCTGGCTTCTAAGTCGTTTTCCAGGTTCGCGATGCCACGTCCGGTCGCGATTAATCTTTCCGCGACATCGACACTGCCAGTTGCCAGTTCATCTTCGAAGGCGACGCCAATACTGTTGATTGCACCCAGTGCCCAACCGGACCCGACACTGAAAGAGGTGATCCGGTCGATATGCTCCGCCTTCAACTGGCGTTTGCGGCTACAGTTCCGGGCCTCACCAAAACTCTCACCAAATTCGGCCCGAAAGGCGTCAATATTGCGGGGAAGCGTATCAAATTCAGCGACGTTGAAATCGGCCTGATAATCCGGGATCTCGACCACTGGCAGCGGGGCCGGACTTGTAACGCAGGCAGTTAGCCAGATTACGGGAAGGGTCAGAAACGCTCTGCTTTTGGATATGATTTTAACTCTCTTCATATGCATTGTGTTGGGCCGGACTTCCGGTTCCAGACTGTTGTTACATTAGTCTGACATAATGAATTGGCTGCGGAAAGTATTGTGAAATTGCGCAATTGGCGGAGTTTGAGTTTCCGTTGCCTTGACTGTAGCCTTTCGGGAATTGATTGATGAGGAGTGGAGGGCGAAATGGCGGATGTTGAGGCAAGTCGGGGACGGGCTGTTGTCGTACAGCCTGGGGACGGGGCGTCGTACTGGCAGCCGGTCCCTGCCAATGGATATGCACACCCAAAACTGACACCGGCGCTGACAGGGTTTAGCGGATTCTCTATGGGGTATCAGAATATTGCGCCAAAAAGCCATGTGCGTGCGCATTCCCATGCTGAGCAGGTTGAATTGCAGATCTGTTTCTCAGGTCGTGGACACGCTTTGGTGAATGGAGAACGACATGAGCTGCGCCCCGGAACCGCGTGCTTTCTGGGACCGGATGTTGTGCATGAATTGCACAACGATGATGAAACCGAGGATCTGGTTCAGCTCTGGGTGATCGGGCCATCGGGCCTGGAGGATTTCTTTGAAGCAATCGGACGCCCACGCGCGCCTGGGGAGGATGCACCGGAACCCTTTGCACGACCCGGAGACGTGGCCGCGGTCGAAAAATCCATGGGGTTCGACAACACCAAGTGACCAAAACGGAAGGCGAACTGTAGGAGCTATTTCTTTTCTGGAAGATCGCCAGCCAGGGTGTCGTTTTTGCTGTCGTACTTGCCAGCCAGGGCGTCACCCTTTGTCTTGGACCACATCGGCACACCAGCAATATATCCGGCGCGACCCAAAAGATGTGCGCCAATCGGGGCCGTGATCACCAGAAAGACGATCCCTGCGAGCGACCTGGCAACGACTTCCAGTTCCTGCGAGTGGAAGGCGACTGCCAGCAGCATTAGGCCGCCACCCAGCGTACCCGCCTTGGTCGCCGCATGCATGCGAAGATACACATCTTGAAGGCGGTAAAGGCCGATACCGGCGACGAGGGAGAAGAAAGCGCCGATCAGGATCAAGATGCCGACGATGATATCGATCATGAGATCGCCCCTTTTTCTGAACCCTTACTTGCGTCGGCGGTCGGGACCGTGTGTTCGGTGCCCTCTTCCACTTCCTCCATATGGTCAGGACCCGCCGCCTGAGCCCGGCGATAGATGTAGCGCGCGAAGGCCACGGTCGCGAGAAAGCCCACCAGGGCCATCGCGATTGCGACATCGACATAATTATAGGCCTCTGTCACCACCGCCATGATTGTGATGAAACCGATGCCGATCAGCATCAGCATATCCAAGGCAACGACGCGGTCTGCAAAACTGGGGCCCTGTAAGAGGCGATAGACCGTGAGCGCGAAGGCCACCAAGAGGGCACCCAGCCCGATCGTGGTCGCAATGTCGAGAAAAGTCTGACCAAAGGTTTCCATTGCTCTACTCCATTGCGTCCTTGATCAAGAACTCGAACCCGTCCTTGATCTCGCGGCACAGCTCGTCCGGGTCGTCCACATTCATGGCGTGAATGTAGAGCGTCGACTTGTCCGTCGACACGTCCACGCTAAGCGTCCCTGGGGTCAGGCTGATCATATTAGCCAGCAGCATGATCTCGCCATCCTGTTTGAGATCGAGCGGGAAGGCGATGATCGCGGGCTCAAAGTTCAGTTGCGGACTAAGCGTGTCGCGCGCCACGCGGTAGCCGGAAAGGCAGAGTTCTTTCAAGAATACCCAGACCAGTTTCAGGAAGCGTGCTGGACGGAAGAAGTTCCGGTGATTGAACCGGTCGCGCACCAGCCAAAGCGAGAAGAACCCCAGAACAAATCCAAAGAGAAGGTTGGCCGGCGCAAAATTTGCCGTGACCGCCCCCCACATCAGGGCCAGAACGAGATTGATCAGGAAGAGGTTCATTGGGTCGCCTCCTTCGTATCCGTGAGCGCGGCTGACGGAATGCCCTCACTTTGGGCGGCAGACGGTCCTTCAAGGACGGTTTTGATGTAGGCGTCGGGTGCCAATAGTTCACCGGCAGAGCGGCTCGCCATTTCAACGACAGGGGCGGAATAGAGGCCGATGACAAATGTCATGACGGCCAATACACCGATGCTGCCCTTCACGAGTGGACCTGCTTCCGGCACGGGGGCTTCGTCTTCGCCCGTCCGCCAGAAGATCAATGCGAAGGCACGGCCGACGGCGACCAGCGTGAGGAAACCGGAGACCAGAATGCCCGCGACGAGCAGGGTGGATCCGGCTTCGTGTCCTGCCTGGACCAGATAGACCTTTGGCCAGAAACCGGCCAGTGGCGGCACACCGGAAAGGGAGAGGCCAACGATCAGGAACGCAACGGCGAGATACGGCGCGCGTTTGTAAAGACCGGCCAGTTCCTCAACCCGTGTTGCCTTGCCCGCAGCGGATATCATGCCCGCTGCGATGAAGAGCGCGGCCGAGATGATGATCGAATGGATGAAGTAAAAGACCGTCCCCAGAAACGCCAGCTCTGACCCGATGGCCAGGCCACCAACCATGACACCAACGCCACTGACCACAGTAAAAGAGACGAAGCGCCTAATATCGGATTCCGCCAATGCACCCAGCGCACCCAGTACCATCGTCGCAACCGCAACCCAGATCATGACCTCGCGGGCGATGTCACCGCTTTCCGGAAAGACCAGTGTGAAAACCCGGATCAGCGAATAGACACCGACCTTCGTCAGCAAGGCCGCGAAGATGGCGGAGACCGTCGGCAGAGGCGTGTGATAGGCCGCAGGCAGCCAGAAATAGAGCGGGAACAAAGCCGCTTTCATACCCAGCGATACCAGGAAGAGCAGAACGATCGTCTCTACTGCGGAATCTTGGGGCAACAGGGCCTCTTTGCCCGCGAGGTCCGCCATATTGAGCGTACCGGTCAAACCATAGAGCAACGCGATTGCGATCAGCAGCAGGGTTGTGGCGATCAGGTTGAGGAAGGCGTATTTGATTGCGCCGTCAATCTGTTCACGCCGTCCGCCCAGCACGATCAGGCCGAAGGAGGAAATCAGTGTTACCTCAAACCAGACATAAAGATTGAAGATATCACTGGTCATGAAAGCCCCGGCGACACCGGTCATCAGGGCGAGCAACAGGGGGAAGAAACCGGCCTTGCGGTGATTTTCGTCGGTCGTACCGATGCTGTGGATCGCGACGATCAGGCCAACCAGACTGCCGACCATGGTCAGGCCAGCGCCCAATGTATCCGCGGCGAGTGCGATCCCGAATGGCGCCTGCCAGCCGCCCATCGACATGGCGACGGGGCCATGGTCCCAGACATGGGAAAACAGCGCGACGCTGGCGATCAGCTGTGCGGCCAGACCGCCGACACCGATGGTCGCCTGGGAACGCGAATTACCCCAGGCCGTTGCGGCAAGCGCCGCACTGAGCAATGGAATGACGACGGGCCATACGACGAGCCAACCTGGATTCTCAAACATCGCGACCTCTCAGGGGGGCATGGGCCGTTACCGGTTCTGCCTCTCTCATATCGTCGGTCTCAACCGTCTCCAGCGACTGATAGGCCCGAAAGGCCAGCACGAGGAGGAAGGAAAAGAGCGAAAAGCTGATCACAATCGCCGTCAGGATCAGGGCCTGGGGCAGGGGATTGGCGATGACGGTCTCGGCAACCTTCAGGCCGTCCGGAATAAGCGGCGGGGCATTCTGGGTCAGGCGACCGACAACAAAGATCATCAGATGTGTCGCATTGCCGAGCACAAAGATGCCAAGCAGCAGGCGGATCAGGGAACCCGATAACAGCAGATAAACGCTGATCGCGAACAGCACCCCGACAATGATGGAGAACAAGACTTCCATTTACTCGCTCTCCTCCAGCCCCATGATGATGGCGACGATGGCGCCGACAACAACCAGGTAAACCCCGATATCAAACAGAACGACGGTCGAGAAGTATTTCAGGTCCGGTGCCGCTTCCGGTATCCACCATTGGCCGGTCATAAACTCATCCCCGAAGAGGAGAGAGGCGACACCGCTGGCACCGGCGATGAAAAGGCCAAAACCTGCAACCGCCAGCGGGTGAACAACCATCGCACGGCGCGCCGCGGCAACCCCTTCATTGATAATATAGATCGCAAAGGCTGAAACCCCGACCAGACCGCCGATAAAACCACCGCCGGGTACGTTGTGACCGCGCAGCAAGACAAAGATTGAAAACAGAACGGTAAGCCCGACGAGAAACGGGGTGGCGGTTCTGAGTATCAGGGAGTTCATCTTGCCTCCTTCACATTTTCAGTGGTCTGGGCAACAGGGCTGACAGGAACCTGTGCCTCTATCTTTTTGGCGGATTTCGCAACGCTTCGCCCGCCCATGGCCAACAGGCTCATGACAGCGATACCGGCAATCACCACCACCGCGATTTCACCAAATGTATCGAGCGCCCGGAAATCAACCAGGATGACGTTGACGATGTTTCGACCATACGCCTCGGTATAGCTGCGGGCGGCGAAATACTCACTCAACGCCATATCCAGACTGCGGTCGGTGATCGACAGCAAGAGCAGGGCAAAACCAACGCCAACCGCACCCCCAATTACGGCGTCACGAATGGCCTTTGGCCAGCCGCGCCAGTCACTGCGATAGATCGGCAGTCTTGTGATGACGAGCGCCAGGATAACGACCGACAGCGTCTCAACCATCAACTGGGTAAAGGCGAGATCGGGGGCGCTGAACAAAACAAAGATAAGTGCGACCGAGACGCCCAGCACACCCATGGACAGGATCGCGACAAGGCGGGACCGCGCGGCGGCGATGGCAAAACCACCGGCCAGAGCCAGAAGGGCAATACCCCAGATATAGAAATCCGCATCCGGCAAAGAGGCGGTGAGGTTGAGGTCGCCCATCGTGATCGTCGGGTACAACATGGCAACCGCCACGACAATCAGGGTTACCAGCAGGTAATGCCGAAGGGTCCCTGTCTGAAGTCTGGCTGTGACGGCGCGGGCCGTCCCGACCAGGGCGTCCAGAAACTGGTCATATCCCTGATCCGGGCTCCACAGTTTTTCAAACGCATTGGCCATAGCGGTGCTGATCGCGCGGGCCTTCCATAGCAGGACGACACCGAGCGCGATCGTCGCGATGCTGAGGAAGAGGGGTGTTTTGAATCCACCCCAAAGATAGATATCAACCGGCATCTGCGTTCCCGCAACCGCCCATGCGGCAGGACCGACAATGAAGCTCTCTGGCACGATGCTGACAACACCGGCAAAGAGTCCAAGCACCGCCAGGGTTAGCGGACCCAGCCAGAGGCCTGGACCCCCCTCATGCGGGTCTTTCGGTGTTTTGGAAGGATCACCCAGGAAGGGTTTGAAGCCGACGAGAAACGCAACGGCAAACATCAAGGCGTTGCCCAGAATGGCGACACCGGTAATGACAATCGGCATGAAATCGCCTGTCGTGCCCTTATAAACGAACTCCTTGGCGATGAAACCGATGAAGGGCGGCAGGCCGGACATGGAGAGCGCCGCCAGGGACGCGGCGGCAAAGGTGATCGGCATGGATGACCGCAAGCCTGACAGCGTCCAGACCTCTCTGGTTCCGGTACCATGGTCAATGCAGCCAGCCGCCATAAACAGCGCGCCTTTAAACAGGGAATGCGCCAGGAGATAGGTCATCGCCGCCACAAGCGCCAGTTCGTGCCCCAATCCGATCAGGAAGACGAGAAGGCCCAGACTGGCAACGGTGGTTTGCGCCAGCATCAGTTTCAGATCGGTGTTCCGCAGGGCCAGGATCGCACCGATCAGGAAGGTGACGGCACCGAAACTGACCAGGATGACCTGCCAGACCTCTGTCCCGCCTAGGCCTGGATTGACGCGGGCAAGCAGATAGACACCGGCCTTCACCATTGTGGCGGAATGCAGATAGGCACTGACGGGGGTCGGTGCCTCCATCGCGTTGGGCAGCCAGAAATGGAACGGTGCCTGGGCCGACTTGGTAAAGGCACCCAGCAGAACCAGGATCAGGATCGACATATACTGTGGGTGGTCACGCAGCAGGTCGCCGCTCTGCAGCAGGGTCGACAGTTCCATTGCGCCGCCTGCCTGCGCCATGAGGAGCAGGCCGGCAAGCAGCGCCAATCCGCCGCCACCGGTGACGACCAGCGCCTGCAGGGCCGCGCGTCTGGACCGCGGGCTGGCATGATTGAACCCGATCAGCAGGAAGGAGGTGATGGAGGTCAGCTCCCAGAATACAAACAGCGTCACCACATTGTCGGAGAGGACCAGGCCCAGCATCGATCCCATGAACATCAGGATGAACATCAGGAAGCGGCCCAGATCGACATGTTTGGAGAGATAGGTTGCCGCATAAAGCACGATGAAGGCGCCGATCCCGCTGATCAGCAGCGCGAACATCAGGCTCAGACCGTCGACATAGAAAGACAGATGAATGTCGAGGGTGGGAACCCAGGGGGTCGAGAACTTTATGGCCTCACCCGCCGATACCGGCCCCAGGAATTGTGCGAAATAAAGTGTCAGCCCTGCCGGGAGCGCGGCCAGAAGCCAGCCCGTTGCAGGCCCGGCAACACGGCGAACGGTTGGCGCAAACACAGCCAGTACAAACGGTGCCAGCACAGCTGCAAGTAACATTTCGCAAAATCTCCTAAAGGCGGGTCGCGCAGTTGGAATGCAGGAGCATAGAGAAGGGGGAATTGTTACCACGTCCCCCAACGAGATTGAACCATTAAAAACCTCCTTTTAAATAGGGGAAAATACAAAAAGGTCAAGATATGGACATTAACCGATAAATACAGTAACAAACCGAGACAGACTGATATTTAAATGCGCCCGGAGCTATGGAGCATGCTTTCGAAACCGCTGCTGACGGTCCATGACGTCGCCGAACTCTTGCAGATGCGCGAGAGCACGGTTCGCTCATGGATCAATGACGGTCAGCTCCGCGCAATCAAGTTTGGCCGCGACTGGCGTGTTTCCGTGAAAGACCTTGAGGCCTATCTAAACGCCCATGCCAACCGCGCCCCCGATGACGAGGAAGAACCCGGCGATCGCGCCTGACCTGGTGGCGCTGGACCGTTGGGGCCACTTCGACGTCAATCGCCACATCAAGCGTACTGCTCCATAGAGTGTTACTGTTCCAAGAACGAGAACACCTGCACCAACCCCGAAATTGATGGCCAAGAGAGGCGCCAACTCTGTGAAGCTTTCGGAGTATATTCCCTGCGGATTGTGATCTAACGCCGTAAAGCATGTTGCACTTGCAGATAGAACACCACCTGTGACTGCGCCAGTACAAAGGCAATTATGCAAGATGTTTGCTCCTGCCTTCTGTTCCAGCATTCGTCCTGGATCGGGGTTTTGTGTTTTCATCAAAAGGTTTGAAACAAGAAGAGCCGGAATACCGGCAATCAACTGGACCAGACTGCTGACAACGAACCCAAAACGGCCGACCGAATTCTATATCCAACTGTGTGTAATGAGTCTGTGGAGAATGCCCGGTGCGGATCAAGCGATAATGCAATTGCGATAACCGCCGATCCCAGCGCCAGGCCACCGAAAACCCCGCATCCCAGATATGTGTGGAGTATTTTGTTCACCTTGATGATTTCTTAAGCATCAGTTGTTTGCGGATACTCGAAACAGTGAAATACAGAAGATAAACAAACGGAAATATTGGCAGAGCCAGCCCCAACCCATACAAGGTTGTTGCAAATAGGAAAAATTTAACATTGGGAACGCAATACACATAATCATTGTGTATAGACAGTTTCATCCACCCTGATCCGTCATGCCGTAGCTCGCAAAGCTCATCAGTTTCACCAATGTGAACCCAATAGAGGCAAATCAAAAACCCCAGGAATAAGGCAACGAAAAGATTTAGGATAAATAGTTTTTTGGTACAGTGCGTTTCCGTTTTCATACTCAAGCTTCAAATCTTTCTGTCATGATCTTGCTCTATTGCTTGTCTTCTGGTTTCTCGAAATTCGTCCGATAGGTTAGAAATATAATCCCGTATGTGGGTAAAACAAAAAGGATAGCGTACCAAACGGTTAACAGAATGAAGACCGCTACATTTGGAACACAATAAAACTCGTCGCCATCAATCTTCAGTTGTAGCCAACCCGTTCCATCTTTGCGGAGTTCGCATAAGTCGTCCGTGACGCCAACGTATACCCACCAGAGACACAAAATGAGACCCAACACTGATGCGATCAAAAAACTCAACGCCAAAAGTTTCAAGGTCGGACGTTTTCGCTTCATTGTTCGTTCAGCCAAAGTGATAATTCGTCGAATTAATGATTGTTGCTACTTGCGTGGAATCCCGTGTCTCGATCTGCGACGGTTTTCTGTATCAATGGGCAGAGGTGGATAAGTCAAACCGTCGTATAACCAAGGTTTTTCAGCGTAGACACGATCGACGACTAAACCCAAATTGTTTGGTGTCTCTCGACCGATATGGTTCCAAACGGAGCCAATAGCGCGAGGGGTTGGGTTCTTTAACCGTTCAGAGATGCGCTTTACCAAGATTGTGGCGGCTTCGATATTGTCGTCGACGTCCAATAAATCATCTTTTCCCACGAGCGCTCCCCATAGAGTTGGATTGATATTCATGGGCATTTGCGAATCGGACAAACTCACCCTGTCTGCAATTTCGTTACCGATAAATTTATGACCGCGTGCGTTTTCCATATACAATATGGCGTGCATCAGATCGGGATCGACACCGTGTTTTTCGGCCATGGCTTCAACCTTATCTCCGTGTTCTTCGAAGGCTTGCCGTCCCAAAAAATGAAACTCGTGGAGTCGGTGCTCTTCTTTTTCATTGGGATTTGGTCGGTATTCAAAGATGGCGGGGGTGTTGTTCAGGATGCTGTCCCGACGTTCGTCGGAAGAGGTCAGGCGTCGAACCGCTTGCTCGTCATTTTCCGCCGGGGTTTCTGGCGGTGTCTCATTGACCTGTGCGACGGTCGCAGGTTGTTTGGGGGTCGGGCTCGCCACTGGGCGTGTCTGAAATATGCCCGCGTCATCATCCGATTCTTTCGAGGGTTTGGCAATTTTCGGCACTGTTGGTGGAGGCATCAATGGGTTGGCCGATTGATCACTGTTGCTGCTATCCGCTGTGATGCCCTTATCTTTCGTGGCGCTGTCGCGAGGCGTTAAAGGCGTTCCAGTGTCAAGCAGGCCGGTTCCGATTATGGGTGTGCGACCTGGACCGGATGTAGGCAAAGGACCCGCAGATAGTTGTTTCCCGTCTTGCGTTGTTGACGGCTTTGGGGCCGCGGGCTTTTTGACAGGGATACTGCCCGGCGGTTTGCCGGCATAGAAGTCCTGGACATCCTGCGGTTCATCATTCAGCCAGCGATAGGAACTGCCCCAGCGCGGTGTTGTCTTTCCAAACAGAATGCGGGCCCGTTTCTGTTCCCTGCTCTCGTTCTGTCGATTTATAATTTTGAAATTTCCTCACTCTTTTGTGGCTAAAATACGATCTAAAGACGAATAAATAGAGGGTTTTGGAAATTTATAAGAACAAAAATAGAACAAATCAGTAATTTGATTGGTTTTGACCATTTCCCCAAGTGGCCGCGCTTAACTTCGGGTTGGGAATATGGATTTATAGGAATATATCTATTGTACTCGCATGCCTGCAGGCAGCATGCTGAGGGGAGCTGTGAGGGAGATCGTCCTGTTTGACGGCATCGGGTCATGGATGTGAAGAAAGCGTTTTCGGAATACGAACAGGACAATAACTTCGTTGAGGTTATTCGCGCGCCCGCCGCTGATGCCGCTCAGTTTCAGACCAAAGCCTGTCGGTCGATGTTTGACTGGTGGCATGCCTTCGCGCCCGACGGGCCGCGCTATGAAGCGTTTGATATTGTCGAGCATGTAGACAAGGCCGCAAACCTCTTCCTCGTCGCTGTTCTTCCGGATGGGGAGTTTGAATACCGTCTGCACGGGGACGAGGTTCGCCGGATCCTGGGTTATAACTGCGCCGGGACGGTTTTCTCCGAAACCCGGGGCACGAAGGATCTGCGCGGTTTTGCAAATTTCCTGAAACAACTCTGCGAAGAGAAGACCGCTTTTCACAGCAGGGGCACGCTGAAGGATTACGGCAAGTCCTATCTGAAATTTGAGTCCTTCGACTTCGTCCTGACAGATGATCAGGACACACCGACCCATATCATCGGCGTTCTTGTCCTGAACGGGTGAGACCCTTTCTTTGCGGTTCCTAATGCCAAGCTGGCGACAGGGCCTGTCGCATTGAAAACAGACTTGATGGCGGACCTCTGTCATCGTTGAGCGATGAACAGAGTGTTTATTCCAAAACGCATGGATCGTCGCGCAACCGGATGTGATCTGGTGACGCCGTCCTGAGCTCGCGCCGTTGACGGCGCTGGAGTTCTGGTTTTGCGATTTCGGGAATGAACCATGTCATCACAGTCTACCGACGCCCAGGGGGCGTTGCGTCTGGCCATCGATATTGGTGGCACTTTCACAGATACAGTTCTGGTAGCGGGCGAGGATCGTATCCTTGCCTCCACCAAGACCCTGACCACGCACGGGAACCCCGCTGATGGTGCGGTTGAGGGGGCGCGCCGTGTCATGGCGGATGCAGGGCGCCGGTTTTCCGATCTGACCGGCTTTATCCATGGCACGACCCTGGCCACAAACGCGCTGATCGAAAAGCGCGGTGCGGTGGTCGCCACGATCTGCACCGAGGGGTTTCGGGACATTCTGGATATCGGCTATGAGCGCCGTTATTCGCAATATGACCTGAACCTGGAAAAGCCGGACCTGCTGGTGCCGCGAGAGCGGTCCTTTGTCATTCGCGAACGGATATCTGCGGAAGGGGAGATATTGATTCCGCTGGATGAGCGCGCGGTTGATGCCCTGTTGTCAGAGATTGAGGCGAGCGGAGCGGAGGTCCTGGCGATCTGTCTGATGCATTCCTATGCCAACCCGGACCATGAACGCCGGTTGCGCGACCTGGTGCTGGAACGGCGTCCAGACCTGATTATCTCACTCTCGTCCGATGTCAGTCCGGAGGCACGGGAGTTTGACCGCCTCTGCACGACGGTTGCCAATGCCTATATCCAGCCTTTGATGCAGCGCTATCTGACCCGGTTTGCCGAGCAGTTCAAGGGGGAAGGGGTGACCTGTCCAATCCTGATGATGACGGCGGGTGGTGGCATGTGCACTCTGCAGATGGCGTCCCGTTTTCCGATCCGTCTGGTGGAAAGCGGTCCAGCGGGCGGGGCCATTCTTGCGGCGCGTATTGCCGGTCAGGCAGGTCTGGAGACTGTTCTCTCCTTCGATATGGGCGGGACGACCGCGAAACTCTGTCTGATTGATCAGGCGCGGCCGCAAACGTCCCGCTCCTTCGAGATCGCCCGTGCTGCCCGTTTTATCAAAGGATCTGGCATGCCGGTCCGCATCCCGGTGATCGAAATGATAGAGATCGGGGCCGGTGGTGGTTCGATCGCCGGTGTCGACCGGTTGGGCCGGTTGATTGTCGGCCCGAAATCCGCCGGGTCGGAACCGGGCCCTGTTGCCTTTTCACGCGGCGGAACCGACCCGACAGTAACCGACAGCGATATCGCCCTTGGCTATATCGTGCCGGACGGGTTTGCCGAGGGGCGCATTCCATTGAACCCCGATGGATCCAGAGAGGCGCTCGCCCGCGTGATTGGCGGCGCTCTCGATCTGGATGCTATCGCCAGTGCTGATGGGGTGAGCCGGATTGTTGATGAAAGCATGGCCTCAGCGGGCAGGATGCATGCGGTGGAAAGCGGTAAGGATCTTGGCAGCCGCACGATGATTGCCTTTGGCGGGAACGGCCCCCTGCACGCAACCCGTGTGGCCCGTTCAGCCGGTGTCTCAAAGATCGTGATCCCGCCAAATCCCGGTGTCGGCTCCGCCGTCGGGTTTCTATTTGCCCCGATCTCTTTCGAAATTGTCAGGTCGCGCTACGCCCTGTTGAGCACGCTCGATATGGTAGGCCTGAACGCATTCTTCGCAGCGATGATTGCCGAGGCGGAAGAGGTGGTTATGCAGGGTGTAGGGAACGCTCCCACCGTGACGCAGCGTTCAGCCTTTATGCGGTATAGCGGGCAAGGGCATGAGATTGAAATTGCCTTACCGGATCGCCCGTTGACCCCGAGTGATATCGACCCGCTGGTTGAGGCTTTTGAGGCAGAATACCGCAAACAATTCTCCAGGCCTGTTCCCGGCATAAAGATCGAAATCCTGAACTGGTCGGCGCGCGTTGCCACGATCGGGGCCCGCCCTGCACCGGCACCCCAATCGAAACCGGGTCACCCATTTCACACCAAAGAGACAAGACCCATTATCTGCGACGTGGAGGGCACGGAAAAACAGGCTGGGTTCATCGCGCGTTCTGATCTGGGGCTCGGCGACCTCGTGCAAGGGCCCGCCCTGATCCATGAACCGCAAACAACAACACTCGTATCCGCGGATTTTTCCGCGCATCTGGACACAGCCGGAAACCTCATTCTCACCCGGCACGGAAAGGAGGGCATTTGATGATCACGAACCAGGCCTATTCACCGGCGAAATTGCAGGTTATGTGGAATCGCCTGCTGGCGGTTGTTGAAGAGCAGGGACAAACCCTGATCCGGGCGGCCTTTTCCCCGATCGTGCGGGAATGCGGGGACATTTCCGCCGGTATCTTTGATCTGGAAGGTCGCATGCTGGCACAGGCGGTGACTGGCACGCCCGGCCATATCAACACGATGGCCGAAGCGGTTCTCTATCTCAGAGGGCGGTTTTCTCTACAGGATATGAAACCCGGGGACATATACATGACCAATGATCCCTGGCTGGCATCGGGCCATCTCAACGATTTCCTGTTGATGATGCCGATTTTCAGGGATGGCAGGGTTGTCGGCTTCACGTCCTGTACATCCCATTTGGTGGATCTTGGTGGTCAGGGGATGGGACCCGAGGGGTCGGATATTTATGATGAAGGATTGTTGATTCCGCCCTGCAAACTGGTCGAAGCAGGTCAGCCCAATGCCTTGCTGATGGATATCATCCGGGCGAACTCGCGGGAACCGATTGCCAATGAAGGGGACATTTATGCGCTGATCGCCTGTTGTGAGGCAGGGGCTGATCGTCTTGTCGAAATGATGGACGAGTTCGGCATTGATGATCTGGACAGGCTTGGAACCTATATCATTGAGACATCGCGCAAGGGGGCGTTGTCTGCCATCGCGGAGGTACCCAATGGTATCTACAAGAACATGCTGCGGATGGATGGCTATGAGAAAGAGCTGGAACTGCATGCGACCCTGACCGTTGAAGATGATCGGATGCATGTGGATTTCACAGGGACGTCAGGTTGTTCGACCAAGGGGATCAATGTGCCTTTGAATTACGCGACGGCCTATACGGTTTTTGCCCTGCGTTGCATCGTCGGTCCCGATATTCCCAATAATGCGGGATCGTTGGCGCCTTTCACGGTTGATGGGCCCAAGGGCTGCATTCTGAACGCTCAGCGTCCGGTGCCGGTCGCCATGCGTCATACATTGGGACAGGTGACGACGGATCTGGTGCTCGGATGTCTGCATCAGGCCCTACCCGATCAGGTTCCGGCGGAAGGGGCGTCTTGCATGTTCGATCTTCCGATGCGCCACGCCCCGGAAATTGCGGCTAATGGCGGCCGGGAATTTGCCATTGAACCGGTGCATAATGGCGGGACCGGTGCCCGTCCCCATTCTGACGGGTTGTCGGCAACAGCATATCCATCCGGCGTTTTTGGATCACAAGTTGAGATTACGGAAAGTGTTGCACCGGTGATCATGTGGCGGCGGGAACTGCGTGCTGATAGCGGTGGACCCGGCGAATTTCGCGGCGGTTTGGGACAACGAATTGAAATGAGTTCTGCCAATAACGCGCCGTTCATCGTGTTCCTCTCAGTGGAGAGGTTGAAATTTCCGGCCCTGGGTCGCGCAGGGGGCATGCCGGGTGAGCCTGGTCGGATACGTCTGCGGGGTCGCGATGGTGATATCCCCGGGAAAGGGGAGCTTCGTGTCGAGGGTGATGATTACCTGATCTTTGATACCCCGGGCGGGGGCGGGTTTGGCGACCCGGCAGGCCGGGATCCTGCCGCTTTAACGCTCGACCGCAGGAGGGGACTTGTTACAGAGAAAGGCGCTAAACACTATGGAACCGGGTCATGATCACAGCACGAGAGCATATCAGTCAGATTGCACCCTATGCCCTGGCGGATCTTGGCGGGTCGGAAACCATCTCTCTGGCCCAGAACGAAAGCGCCTTTCCCCCCAGTCCTCGTGCGATTGAGGCCGGCCGGGCGGCGCTGGAAAACATGCATCTTTATCCGGATCCCGATTGGGGGGACCTGCGTTCCGCTATCATGGAGATGTATGATCTTCCAAGGGAAATGATTCTGTGTGGCGCGGGGTCTATGGAATTGATCGGTTGTCTTCTGCGGGCCTATGCCGGGCCAGGCGACCGCGTTCTCGGCACGGATTACGGCTACGCCTATGTCGCTTCTGCAGCTGCTCAGGTTCAAGCGGATTACATAAAGGCGCGGGAGATTGACCTAACCGTTTCCGTCAATGATGTCTTCCTGGCCGTTGAAAAGGAAACCAGGATTGTTTTTGTCTGTAATCCCGGAAACCCGACCGGCACCCTGATCTCAAATGAAGAACTGGTCTGGCTGCGTGATGCCCTGCCTGATCACATTTTGTTAGTAATTGATCAGGCCTATGCCGAGTTTTCTGACCGCGAACAGAGGCCTTCAGCCATGTTCGGGTTGGTGGAGCGAGGCAATACAGTTGTGTTGCGCTCCTTCTCAAAAGCATATGGTCTGGCCGGTGCCCGGGTTGGTTGGGGTGCTTTTCCGCCATCGATTGCGCAGGAGGTGCGTAAATTACTCAATCCCAATAATGTCCGACAGCGTCCCAGGCGATGGTCGCAGCGGCAATGCTGGATCACGGCTACATGCAGGAAACCGTCTATAAAACCGCGAGGATTCGGGATCGGTTTGCTAAGGATTGCCGCGCCTTAGGGATTTTTGTTCCGCCCAGCCGAACGAATTTCGTTCTTTTGCGCTTTTCCAGCGCAGAACAGGCAGGACAGGTTAACCAGGCCTTGCGGGACGAGAACCTGTTGCTGCGGGGTATGGGGGGATATGGATTGGTGGATTGCTTGCGGGCTACCATTTGCGAAGAAGATGTGATGGACCGATGTCTGCAGGTCATGAAGAGGGTGGTGTCATGAGATATGAAAACCGGGGCAAGGCGCGCATTGGTGTGCTGGTGCCGTTTACAAACACCAATCTGGAAGCGGATATGAACCTGATGCTTTGCCCCGATATGAGTGTACATTTTCAGCGCATGGGGGGATACGATGTCGACGAAATCCCCGGATCAGATCAAATGGCAGGTCTTGGGGCATCCGATATTTCGCATGATTTGCAGATGATCGCAGGGGCACGCCCGGATATCGTGCTTTATGGATGCACTTCCGCGACATTGACCCATGGACCGGAATTTGACGAGACTCTTTCCAGGGATATAGCGAAGCAATCCGGGGCCCGAACCTTCACAGCCGCCGGGTCTC
The DNA here is from genome assembly GCA_963691885.1 of Alphaproteobacteria bacterium. Classification (GTDB taxonomy): domain Bacteria; phylum Pseudomonadota; class Alphaproteobacteria; order UBA8366; family Aestuariispiraceae. Next base: position 1,009,891 of record OY829843.1, on the reverse strand, counting down.
TCGTTATGGCCTTGCAGACCCTCGATGTGACGCAGGTCGGCTTCTCCTCACCCTATGTTGGGGAGATTAATCTTCAGGCAATGGATTTCCTGTCTCTCAACGGCATTACGACGGTAAAATGCGCCGATGTCGGGCGCGAGCTGGGGAATTACGGGCAGGGTGAACTGACACCGGATGAGGTTTTTGACCTTGCCTGTGAGGCCGATCATCCACAAGCACAAGCCATTGTGCTGAGCTGTACTGAACTTCGTGCGGTTGAAGTTGTTGAGCGTATCGAAAAAGCGCTGGGCAAACCGGTAATCACATCAAATCAGGCGATGATGTTTGCCAGTTTGAAGGCACTCAATGTGTCTCGTGATGCCAACCATCCTGGGCGCATATTTGATCTTTTGTAGACTAAGAGGGCGATAAGAATATGCGATGGCGTAGCGACCGGGTTTTGTTGGGCAGGTTACCTCAGGTGATAGGTCAACGCATGTTTTACGAGTAGTCCGAGTTTATCCAGATCGGGCGTTGTTTCGGCTTTGAAGTGGATGGCGCGGTTGCCTTCATAGTCGAAATCGTCCGGGAACAGGGCCCGAAAATCTGACAGGATGGTTGTGCGACAATGCGTGTAGATCGCATACCCACCCTGTTTGGGCAGGCCCAGCCTTATGGTTGATCCCGAGCCGGTCTCCGGGGTCAAGTAAGCGGGCTGGCCCCATTTCAGTGTTTCTTCGAGAGGGCCAACACCTTCTGTCTGCGCGGCCACGTCAAAGACAAGATCGCGCAAGCGGGAAAGGCCCGGCTTTACATCATCAGCAAGTTCGGAAAAGACCCGTTCTACGTCCGGATCTTTGAATGCGTTCTTCAAGGAAATACCTTTTTCAGCGTAACATCCTAGAGTTGTTTTCATTTAATCGTACGCATAGTTAGCGCCTGCGAAGAAGTTCCAGCACTCCGTTTCGGTGAAGAGATCGCATATTGACCCTGTTGCGTTTGTAAGGTCATCGAATGTTCTGGCCTCGGCCTTTCTGAGATGGGCTTTTAATTTTGAGAAGGCTTGTTCGATTGGGTTCAGGTCTGGCGAATAGGGTGGCAGGAACAGGAACCATGCACCGATGTCGTGCAAGGTTTCAGCGGCACGGTCACTTTTATGGGCGGCGAGATTATCGAGGATAACGACATCGCCTCGGCTCAGCGTTGGGGCGAGCTGTGTCTCGACATAGGTCTCAAAGGCGACCTTGGTCATGGGGGCGTTGAGGATCCATGGTGCGGTGAGGCCGCCGCAGCGCAATCCCGCGATAAAGGTTTGCGTGCGCCAATGACCGAACGGCGTATGCATGACAAGGCGTTGGCCTTTGGGCGCGCGGCCTCTAAGCCGGGTCATCTTGGTTGTGGTCGCCGTTTCATCAATAAAAACAAGCCGATGTGGGTCGAGCCGCATGAGAGGTTGTCGCCGGATGATCCAGTGATGACGCGCGCGGCGCACATCAGCGCGCTCTTGTTCCCGTGCCCGCAGCGTTTTTTTTATAGCGGTATCCCGCCTTAATCAGAAACCGGCATAGCGTCGCCTTGCTGGTCTTAACCCCCAGCGTCGCACTCAATTCGTCCGCCAATTCCCTGAGCGTGATATCGGGCTGTGCATCGACAAGGTCAATGACAAACGCTCTATAGGGTTCGAGCGTCCCGGTGCCGACAGGACGACGACGACCAGGGCCGCACAATCCGCGACCTTGACGGAACCGCTGCATCAACTTGATCGCAAAGCTTGGGCTGACACCGTAAAGGCGTGCCGCTGATCGGCACGAGTGACCGGCAATAACGTAAGAAAAAATACGCTCCCGCAAATCCATCGAAATGACTGATGACATAATCCCGGTCTCCAAAATAAAAACAGGGAATCATGCTTCGTAGAAATCTCAAAACCGATTCCGACTAAACGGAACCCGCTCTAGCTTACCACAAACTGAAAACAGTTTCATCTGTCCAGAGACTTGGTGAACTTTTAGCGAGGTATTGAGAATGACGATCGAACGAATTCACGGAACCGCCGCCGGGCGTTGTCGCGCGTCGGCGTATAACGGTTTGGTTTACGCCGTTGCGACCCACGAATCCGACGCGACAGATATTTTTGAACAGACAAGAAATACCCTGTTGCTCTTGGATGATATTCTGAAAAAAGCAGGCAGTTCAAAGCGAAGCATTATACAGGCAACGGTTTATCTTCATGATATTTCGATGAAAGCGGACATGGATACGGTCTGGTGCGAGTGGATTGGATCAAAAGAATTCTGGCCACAAAGGGCATGTGTAGGCGCGGCACTTCCGGATGATGATCTGATTGAGATTGTCGTAACCGCTGTTCAAGAATGACCTCGGCAGAAGTTTTGAACAGGGACCTTTCTGGGAGTAAAGAAGTTATAATATAAAAATAAATTAAGAAATTTTTGCCATTTCGGTTGACCTTCATGCTTACCAATTTACCCCACCTGAAAATCTAAGTTTGGGCTATGCGCTTATAAATAAAGGACTTTTATCTTTTTCTATCTTGAATGGGTAATGAGTTAGCGCAGGTTGTGGCGAAGATCCGCTTTAACGCGGTGGGTTGATGGGAGAGCGTGATGAAGTTGAAGGATTACAAAATCAAGACCAAGATTTTTGCAGGTTTTGGGATGACCCTGGCCCTTTTGGTGCTGATCGGTGGTATGGGCATCTATAGTCTGTACGATGTCGGCGGCCTTTTCGGGGAATACCGTCAATTGGCGCGGCAATCCAATGCAACATCCAACGTCGCTTCTGCGATGATGAACACACGCATCGCTGTTAAGAACTTCATCATCGACGCAAATGACGATACCGTTGCTGCTGTCGAGACGGCGGCTCAAAGAACAGTTTCTGTTGCGCGGGACTCCTTGGCGCTGACAACAGATCCTGATCAAAAAGCAATTGTTGAGAAAGTTGTCACCGGTGCCCAGAACTATGGTGCTACATTTCAACAGGTTGTGGGATTGCAGGACCAGCGCAATCAAGTTGTGCTGGGACAGTTGAATGTCTTGGGGCCTGATCTTCGCACGAAGCTTACACGCATTTCAGAGACGGCGTATCGCGATGGTGACCCGGATGCAGCTTTCTATGCCGGAAACACACAAGAAAGCTTTATGCTGGCAAGGCTCTACGTTCAGAAATTCCTGATCGATAACCTTTAGTCCAATTTCGAACGTGGCAAGGCGGAACTGGCCGAAGTGGGCAAGCGCGTCGAAATTCTACGTCAGAATATAGAGAATCCAGAACGCAAGAAGCTGGTGACCGATTTCATCAGCGGTGTGAAGACCTATGAGGCAGGCTTTGATCAGGTGTATTCAGTCATCACCGAAAGAAACAAACTGATACAGGATGGGCTGGATAGAATCGGGCCGGAGGTTATGAACGCATCACTTGGACTGAAGAACAGCAATCAGGATAAGCAGGACGTGCCGGGCCCACAGGCTGTCTCCTTTATCGATACTGTACTGGTTGTGGTCTAAATCGCTGTTCTCGTTGCTGTTCTTGTGGGTGGTATCTCGGCGTTTTTTGTTGGTTCAGGCATTTCAAACCCGATCCTGAAAATGACCGAAGCGATGAAGACTCTTTCTAACGGCGACACCGGGGTCGAAATTCCTGCTCAGGACTATAAGGATGAGGTTGGCGACATGGCGACCACGATGCAGGTATTCAAGCAGAATATGGTCGAACGCGAGGTGACCATTGCGCGTGAGGCCGAAGAAGCGGAGGCGCAAAAAGCGCGTTCCATCAAATTGGAAAAACTTGTCGCCAATTATGATGCGGAAAGCCGCCAGATGATCAAGGCATTGGCCGAATCGGCCACGCAGCTTCAAACAACGGGCGGAAATGTCTCCACGGTTGCAGAGCAAACCGATCATCAGGCATCGGCCGTTGCCACAGCCTCTCTCGAAGCGTCTTCCAATGTGGAAACGGTGGCGGCGGCTTCCGAACAATTGAAAGCCTCAATTCAGGAAATTTCCAAACAAGTGGCCGCTGCTGCGGATATATCAATGCAATCGGCCAGGACCGCGAATGAGGCGGAACGCAGAATTCGCAAACTGGAAGGCTCAGCCCGTCAGATTGGCGAGGTTACGTCCATGATCAACGACATTGCAGAGCAAACGAACCTGTTGGCCCTTAACGCGACCATCGAATCCGCACGCGCGGGAGAGGCCGGCAAAGGTTTCGCGGTTGTGGCAAATGAGGTGAAGTCGCTTGCCTCCCAAACCGCACGGGCGACTGAGGAGATCAGCTCTCAAATTTCCGCAATGCAACAAGAAACGCGCCAATCAGCCGAGTCAGTCGCCGATATCAGTCGCATTGTGCAGCAAGTGAGCGAATACACGACGTCGATTTCATCAGCGATCGAAGAACAGACAGCGGCAACCGCCGGGATTACCGAGAATGTGTCACAAGCTTCCAGATCGACCTCGGAGGTCGCGGACAACATCGAAGGGGTGGCAAAAGCCTCTAAACAAACCGGCGAGGCCTCGGAAAACCTGCTCTCGGTCGCAAATGATCTTGATAGTCGATCTGTCAGCATGAAGAGCAGCGTTGAGAAATTTCTAGGATCCGTTCAGGCCCTTTGATCATGGCGCAGCTTGCTGCATGAAAGGGCAGGGCCGGCACCTTGTCGGCCCAATGCGCCGATCGTTGAAATGTCAGCGCCCATCTGTTTTCGGATGCAAGGCCGAGTCCGCGTTGTTATTGACAACCACTGTTAAAAACAACACGACCATTGATAGATCTTAGGGCTAGCGCTTTTGTGCAAGTGCGTTATCACTGTATCCACGTATGTTAGGAGAAGTGGTATGTGGCCTGTTTCATCAAAAGTTCTGCGGTCTTTTGCAGTCATGTGTTCCGCAGGCGCGGTTGCGCTGCTTGGTGCAACATCGGCACAGGCAACGACCATTGTTTAGTTCGACACGAATTTTGGCGCTTCTTTGAGTGAAGGGGATGTCCTCTACGACCCTAATTCCAGTGACATAAACAATGGTCGCTTTGATTTTGGCGGTGGCATCAGAGGGCGCTTGGTTACCAGCGACCTGGGCAACAAGGCCACTGGTGAAGTCATGATCTTCGATACGGATACGCCGACCAATAACAATATTGATCCCGACCTGAAGGGTGCGTTCACGAATGTTGACGACGAAGACGAGGAATTGTCATTTGGCAATGCCCTGATCCTTCAGGAAAAGAACGCGTCACTTCCAGATGATGCGGTCAACGGCGGCGCAATTACCTTCCTTTTCGATAATCCGGTTGCTCTGACGGCCTTGTTTATTCTTGATGGCGCAGACAATTCTCCCAACGGCGCGACCGTTTTTCTGGATGATATCTTCTTTGGGAATGGTTTCGGCGGCGGCGATAATGAATTCCAGCGGATTTCTTTTGACGCGGGCACCGTTGTTAATTCCTTCACTGTCGATTTTGCGGGATCAGGCGCTATTGGCCGTTTCGGCGCTACAGTGGTTCCTGTGCCTGCTGCATTGCCTTTGATGCTGACCGCGTTTGGCGCACTCGGCTTTCTCGCACATCGGCGGAAGTCTCGTACAGCAGCTTGATGCTAGGCGTATTCGTAAAAAAGGGCGGCCAATGAGCCGCCCTTTTTTGTGATCTGACTAAATTCCCTTAGGGAAGCAGAACCTTGTCAATAACGTGAATGACGCCATTGCTGGTCTCAATGTCAGCGGAAACGACATGGGCATCATTAATGCGAACACCTTTCCAGCCAGCAACATTGAGGTGACGACCCTGCACGGTCGCGACCGACAGCTTCTTGGCGTTTACGGCGTCGGATTTAACAGCGCCTGGCACCACATGATAGGTCAGGATAGCAACCAATTGGTCCTTGTTCTCGGGCTTCATCAGGTTTTCAACGGTGCCAGCAGGCAGAGCGGCGAAAGCTTCGTAAGTCGGGGCAAAAACGGTAAACGGTCCATCACCTTTCAAAGTGTCGACCAGACCGGCTGCCTGAACAGCTGCAACCAGTGTCTTGAAGGAACCGGCTTCAACGGCGGTATCGACAATATCATTTGCCTGCGCTGATGTTGCCAGTGAAAGACCGGACACAGTTGCGACGATTGCTGCCAACTTACGTACAGATTTAAACATGAAAAACTCCCTAAGTTAGTAAGTGATCATGCTCACGATGTGAAAAATTTCTTGGATCGGAATTAAGGCAGATATTGGGATCACGGAATCGTGAGGTCGCCTGGGAGGTCTTGGATCGGCGGTGTTCATTAGATCAAATTGATATAAGTCAATTCTGCACCCAAATCCCGTCATTCTGGTATCCGTTTACAGTCTCTTTACTATTAGGGATATCTACTGACCAAAGTGAGTTTGGCGTAACCACGGACAAAGAATAGGCGGTAGGCAAATGGCACCCAAGGACAAATCTCTCACCGGGCACGAACGGGTTATGGACCCTTCGGAAATTATTGTCACAAAGACGGATTTGACAGGCAAGCTGCGTTATGTGAACCGGACTTTCTGTAAATTTGCGGACTATACGCCTGCTCAATGCATCGGGCAGCAGCACAATATCATTCGTCACCCGGAGATGCCTCGCACGGTTTTCAAGCTCTTGTGGGATACAATTGCAGGCGGTGATGAGATCTTCGCCTATGTAAACAACCGATCCAAGAATGGCGACTTTTACTGGGTTCTGGCCCATGTGACGCCCAGCCGAAACACGAGTGGGGAGATCATTGGCTACCACTCTAACCGCCGCAAGCCCAACGGAGACACTCTGAAAACGCATTTTGAGCCGCTCTATGATGAATTGTTGCGGCTTGAGCGCTCGGCAAGTTCGCCAAAAGAGGGTTTAGCCGCCGGGGAGAAAGCCGTCGCCGATCTGGTTGCGGAAAAGGGTATGTCCTTTAACGAATTTATGTTTGCGCTGGGGGTATAGGTGATGTTTGGAAAATCGAATTCTGCTGATGTTGCGGCTGCTTTTCCGATAATGCGCGAGCTGGTTGCCGGGAATTTTGACCTGCGCATAACGCAAATCAATGGCAGTGATGATACTGCTGAGCTTCTTCATCTGGTGAATGATCTGGTGGATCGATGTGACGCCTATCTGCGCGAGTCAGCCGCCTGTATGGACCATGTGAAAGACAACCAGTATTACCGAAAAATTATCGAAACCAGCATGCAAGGTGACTTTCTGAACGCCACGCAGACAGTCAATTCAGCGCTGGATTCCATGAAAGATCGTGTAGATCAGTTCACGGAGGTGACCCATAATTTTGAGACAACAGTCGCTGATGTTGTTGAGACCGTGGCCTCCGCCGCAACCGAACTTACCGCTTCGTCCGAAACGATGCAGGAGATCGCGTCGAGTACAAGTGAGCGGGCAACCTCGGTAGCTGCTGCAGCGGAAGAGGCGGCCGTCAATGTTGAAACCGTCGCGGCTGCGTCGGAAGAGCTTTCCTCGTCAATCTCGGAGATCAGTTCCCAGGTGTCCAATGCAACATCTGTTACGGGTGAGGCCGCGGCGCTGACCGAAAGTGTGGTCGAGCGGGTTTCAAGTCTGGAAGCGGCCACGCTGAACATCGTCAACGCCCTGAAGATCATTAGCGATATTGCCGATCAGACGAATCTGTTGGCCCTGAATGCGACCATCGAAGCAGCACGGGCCGGTGAGGCCGGTAAAGGTTTTGCTGTCGTCGCGAATGAGGTGAAGGCGCTCGCAAATCAGACCGGCTCGGCGACAAACGAGATTAACGGGTTTGTCGTGAATATTCAGGAGGCGACCCAACTGACCGTGCAAAGTATCAAGGATATCTCCGATCAGGTTCAGGTAATCAATCACGCGAACACAACGGTTTCAGCCGCGGTTGAGGAACAATCGGCGGCGACGTTAGAGATTGCCCGCAATATTGAGCAGGCCTCTGCCGGTACCTCTGAGGTGACGACAAATATCACCGAAGTGACGAAATCTGCCCAGGAAACGGGGAGTTCGGCCTCGCAGGTCAATGGGGCTGCCAAAGAGCTTTCCCAGCAATCAGAAAAGCTGCGCCAGGTCGTGGATACATTCCTGGACTCAGTCAAGAAGGTGGTGTGATTGAAGTCTAGATTGAATTGTTTTTCCCTGTTCTGCGGTCCCTCCAGTATGAAACCATCGTGTTTGCGCAATAGAGACCGAGAATGGCGGCAAAGGGCTGAAACGCCGCAAGGTAGCGCAGCTCTACGAACAATGCGCAGTAATAGGCGATCCCAAGGAAGAGACTGATCCAGACCGCAAAGACGGTTTTATGCCGGCCTGTCTCATGATCACTTCTGTCCTCATGTCCGCTGTATAGGCGTTTCACAGCAAAACAGGGTGTGATGAAGAGGGCGAATACCGTCAGCAAAACGGACAGGATCGCGAAGCCCAGATATGTCAGGCCATAGAGCAGGTTTGGTAAGGATAGTGCACCCCTGAAAATCTTTGAAAAGCCGGGGAACACCCGGTCATTGGTGATCAGATAATCCCCTTCGTTGAAACCAAGGGCCGGGTTGACAAGGCCCAGTGCAAACTTGTCGTCAAAGTTCCGCACAAACATCTGAAAGAAGATGCCCGGGTGGTTAACAACACTCTGAAGGTAAAGGGACGTTGCGAGTGACTGGATTTCCACCAGGGAATATCCATGGCGTTTGTTCAGTGCCTCAACTACAGCGTATAGGGGGGCGTATTCTGCGGTAGGATTTAGCTCCCGCATCAACGCCGGGAGTTCACCGGGGCCGGAAACAACCTCGGGATCCCGTGCCTGCATTTTTGTTACGGGCTGCATCAATGCCAGTGCCCCGCCAGCGGTATAAAAATACGTCCCGGCGCGCTTTTCATTCCAGCTGCTGATCCCGGCCTGAAAGAAAAACATGGGAATAAAGACCATACCCAACCAGAAGAGCCGGTTGGTAAGACCTTTTGTATTGGCAAAAACCGCCAAGCCGATGAGTGGAAACAGCAACAGGGCCATATGATTTCCATTGCCGCGAAGCGAGACCATCAAAATGAACAGGCTGCTGATGGTGATGAGCCGGGTCCGGAAATATGGACCTGGTTTCATTACAAGAAGAATTGCCAATGCGGCGCTGGCAATCCAGGCAGATTTGAAGAGACCGTCGGGCAAGATGGCCAGATCGAAAGCAACACCATAGCTGAAAGTGATGCTCATCACCGTGAGAAATGCCTGAACGGGTGATTTCAGAACAGCATTGGCGGCTGCAAACAGGGGCCAGCAGGCGAGTGTAAAGGCAAGACATTGTATGAATTGCAGTGCTGTTTCTCTCGCATCGCCCGATGCCCCTGTCGCAATGGCGAGTAAACCCGGATATCCGATGCTGCGCAGACCAGTAACCGTTAATCCCGAAATGTTGATTTTTTCCCAGAATTCTGGATCATTCAGGATCATATCTGCATATGTCCGGTATCCATTGGAATCAGGGAAGCCCGGGACATCGTAAAAAGTGAGAGCCAGAATTCGGCTGGACGCTGCAAGTATCAGGGTCAGGATCAACCAGTTTCGGCCGGATCGATCCATCTTATACATGGAAGTCTGAGTTGCGCTCATTCCAGCGGGCTCGGCGGCGGTTTCAGGCTCTCGGGGTCATATTGGCGCCTCACCACATAGACCGGCCGTCGCTTTACTTCACCATAGATGCGCCCGACATATTCCCCCAGCAGTCCCAGGCAGAGCAATTGTAGCCCCCCCAGAAAAAGCACCGCGGAGAACACGGACGCGTAACCGGGAACATCGACGCCGTAGACGAAAGTGCGAATAACGATGGCGGATCCATAGATGAAAGACAGAACAGCAATGAACAAACCGACATAGGACCAGAGGCGTAGGGGCAGCATGGAGAAAGACGTGATCCCCTCCAGCGCGAGGTTCCATAATTGCCAAAACGGCCAGCTGCTTTTACCTGCGTGTCGTTCTCTGCGCTCATAGTCCAGAATGGTGGTGCGGAAACCCACCCAGGCAAAAATGCCTTTCATGAACCGGCGCTGTTCCGGCATGCTCCGGACAGCTTCGACCACTTTTCTGTCCATCAACCGAAAATCTCCCACATCTGCGGGGATCGTGACATCGGCAAGAACATTATGGGTTCGATAAAAGGCCCAGGCGGTTGCCCGTTTCAGCCATGTGTCCGAGGATCGGTTCCTGCGCCTGGCCAGAACGACGTCAAATCCCGCTTTCCATTGTTCTATCATTTTCGGGATGAGATCTGGCGGATCCTGCATGTCCGCATCAAAGGGGATGACAGCATCACCCCGCGCGTGATCCAGGCCTGCTGAGAGGGCAGCTTCTTTTCCAAAATTCCTTGATAGTTCGATGATCTGAAGTTCGTTGCACTCGGTCTGCGCGGCTATGAGCTTTTCCAGGCTATCATCCGTTGACCCATCGTCTACGCAAAGTAATTCATAGGAAATATCGACCTCGTCCAGGACGTCTTGGAGAGCAGCAACAACGGTTCTCAACGCCTCCGCCTCGTTGTAAATCGGAATAACAATGCTGATTTTGGGAGGATAGGCGTCTTTGTTCTTCAAGGGTTATACTCATGGTTTTTATTTTGGTATTGTCACCTTCATCGGGTCTTTGAAGGGGTTTGGTAAAAGTATGCTGCTGCAATTGCCCCCAGCGTAAACCAGTAAAGGCGCTGGAAGGCGATATCATGCAGCAATCCGAATACTGCGAAAACGAAGCATACTGATATTCCAATCACAGTAGGTATGGAGACCCGTGCAGGGAGTTCTAGCAGAAATTTACCTAAAACTAAAGTTGGAATTATGACAGCAAAAATGATTCCTACAAGGCCGAATTCGGCCAATATCCAGAGAGGTGTCGAGTGGATGACAATATTTCCGCCGTGCTCACCAACACCAAGGCGGTAGAACGCACCAAGCCCGGAACCGAAGACCGGGTTGGATAGCCACATTTCCCAACCGCCTTCAAGGGTCAACCAACGCTCAAATTGTTGCCCTTCTCTGAAGAGATTTGATACGGCCAGCGTCGCAGCCGGTTGATCGTCTGCCAGGAAATCTCTCGCCACGGGAATCCCATACGCAATCAAGGCGATGCCGAGAACCGCTAGAGTCACGGCTTTGATCGCGATCCGAAGATCGACCAGGCGCAGCGCCGATAGAACGGCGATCAGAGCGATGCCTGTGACCATGCCGGTGTTTGAATAAGTGCGCCATACCCCGATCATCACGAGGCCGAGGAGCACCTCATAACCCCAGGTGGTGCTTGATCTGGCGAAGAGGCGGCTATAGGCCAACCCGATCCCGAGCACGATGAGAAGTTGAAAGGCGAAGGCGTTACGGTTGGTCGAAAAACCCTCGAAATTTGATGCGATTGTGTCAAGAGACGCGATATGGAGGGCCGCTTCACGGTGAATGAGATCGAACAGTACAATAATCGCTGCGGTTGTCAGGATGGTCTCGCATAAGCGTCGGAGCCCGTGTCGTCCCCAATGGGTCACTACCATTGCGCCGAGGGTTGTATAGCCCAACAACACACCCCAACCCATCAACCTGTTGCTCAAAGCCCAGTCGGTAATACCGAAACGGGCCCATCCATTGACGAAGCCAAAAACAAGAACAGCACTTAACATGCCCAGCCAGGCAAGGAACAACCTGGGAACCCGAAAGGGCAGGCGGCGCTGAATCACCGCTGTTAGGACGGCGAGGGAAAGAGCGATTATGGCAATTGGATCGGCGAAGTTGATTGCGATCAAAGAATCGCCGATCGGAATATGAAGCGTCACAAAGATAAATAGGGAGGCCGATACACCCAGTACCAATAGAAAGTTTGAGTCGAATTGCCTGGCATGAAAATAACCACCCGAAGACCGATCCGATGGGGCAGTCGGGCGGGAAAGCGATGGTTGATCTTGCACCGGTTCTTGCTGTTTGGGCTTTGAGAGTGCAAATGGCAAAAGGCATATCACAGTAAATGTTGATATGATTCCAACAAGGACGGAGAGCGCCAAAGCGTCAGTTGCGGGGACACCAATCTCACCGAATACGAAAATCGACGTGACCTCTCTGACACCCCAGCCATTGATGCTGATTGGAAGGCCACTTACAAACACGACAATCGCCGCAATAGCGGCAAGGCGGACAAGGTTTACATCCTCAATACCGATTGCAAGGGCGCAGAATACAAAGGTGGCCATCATTGCGGCGAGGGCGAGAAGGGTCAGAACGGCGAGCCCCAGTGTCTTCCCGATAACATCCCAGGACAGAGCCACTGTCAGAACCCGAATCTCGTGCTTCCAACGAAAGACTGTGAATACCGCGGCCAGGCACAGGGTCAGCGCGAGCGCTGCTTCCAGAAGGGCCATCTCGCGCATGGCTTGAAACAGGGCGTCAAAGCCCAATAGGGCGCTCCACCCCAGAACGAAAAGTGAGCCACCGATGACAACAAGAAGGGCCCGTTCTGCTGTGACTATCGCTGTAATCGCGGCGACAGAGACATTCATCTTCCTGAGCAATGCGTAACGCCCGAGTATTGATCCGACGATATTGATCAGGAAAAGACTGGAAGCCAGTCCCGCGATATTGGCCTTAAGGGTTCTTGTGAACGGCACATTCAGGGCACTGAAGAAGCCGATCATCTTATGAAAACGAACGGTGCCCATAAAAATATTTGCGATGATCGCCGCGATCCCGGCACCAACAAAGGGCCATGACAAGTTTGTGTATCGCGCTGTCAGGTCTGAGATTTCGACGGTCTGGAATGCATAGAGGAACAAACCCACTGTCAAACACAGGGATAGGACCAGCCGTCCAGACTTTTGGAGTGATTGCAAATCAGATGGTTCCGCGCTGATCACGTTTGTTTAGGCACAACATCAGTGTATTCGGAATATCTAAATTTTAAAAACAATTAAGCCGTTCAAACGCCGGGCTGTTTGCACATCTCAGTCTTTTTCAGACGGTAAGGCCGTTTCGCCGTGTCAGTCTTCCGACCCGAAGGTGAGGTCCACCATTAACGCGTTGGCCAGGTCTTCGAGTGCCTCTGTCAGGGCCGTTTCATTTGTAGAGTCCGGTATCCGGATTGTGCCGCGGGCCTCGAACAATTTGCCGCCTGCGAACGGGGCGCCTTTGAGTTCGGTTTCCAGTTCTTCGACGCTGGCGCCGAATTTAACAAGGCAGTCCGTAATGTCCCGCACGATTCCGGGATGGTCCGGCCCCACCAAGTCAAGATGGAGGAGACGGCCGGTCAGTTTACTTTCCCTGCCGATATTTTCGACCAGCAGATGGAAATCGCCCTGGGCCAAGGCGTTCAATCCCTCTTCAACCGCTGCGCTTTCCCCACGCGGAACCTGCACCGTGATAATTCCAGAGAATTTTTCCGCCAGATGCACCATACGGCTTTCCAGCCAATTGCCCTGATGGTCATTCACATTGTTTGAAATCTGGCCGACGATGCCGGGTCGATCTGTTGCAATGAAGGTAATGACGAGGGTCTCTTGCATCTGCTTATCCTCCAAATATGTCGGTTTTTGTTGACGGTAGCAGGTGTCAGACAGATGCAAAAGTAGCGTTGGTTTAGAGTATTTTCTCGCCCGCTCGGATGGGGACAGGCAGCGTGTTCTCTTCCGGTGCCAATGGGCAGACGTAATTGTCGTTCAGGGCGCAGGACGGGTTATAGGCAAAGTTGAAATCAAGGATCAGACGACCGTCACGGCACGGGCCCAGATCAGACCCATTGATTGCGTCAACCAGATACCGGCCTCCGCCATAGGTTTCTGATCTTGATGTGCCATCCTTGAACGGGATGAACAGACCGCCGCCGTACCCCTGGACCCAATATACTGCAAGTTCGCGGCCCAGTTTGGGCGAAAGCCCGTCCGTCTTTGCGATTTGCCGATACGAAATTCGACCATCTTGCCCCAGATCGAGGCTGACTGTTTCGCCCTTCACTTCGGTCAAATCGACAGTAAATCGCATGCCGGGATCATAGTCGAAAACGGGGATTGTGGTGAAACCCTCGCGCTGGGTGAGGGATAGCGGCGACATGGGATGATCGCGAAATAGGGTGGATCGTGTGCTCAGCCACAGATCCCATCCGGCCTTCGCGGAACCGGCTGCGCGAATATCAGCATAGAGATCGTTAATGCGACGCCGCCAATCGGCCAGCGCATAGCCATCCGGACCGTTAAACATCTTAGGCGCCTTCCGCTACCCGCACCTTGTTTGGCCAGAAACCGACAAATCCGGTAAGCGCCTGGGCAAAATCATAGGTCTCGTAAGTCCAACCCAGTTCTTCCTTGTCCAGCGCAAGGTACCGTGCCTCGCCTTTGAGGGGACAGGTCGTTTTGCGATCAACAGGGGCCAGCACTGTTTTCAGATCTTTTTCAGGAACGTAAACCATCGGGTCGTAGACACTCTTGCCAATCTCCATCACGCGCAGGGCGTCTGATGTTTCGGCAATCAGTTGGTCCTTAAAATGAACCCGAACCACCGCCTTGACGGGTTTAAGGACCATCAAATGAAGCGGGTTGTCTGGATTGCGGACGGCATCCGCCAGCGCGGGATGATCGACTTGTCTGGGATCTGCATCCGAATTCATGATGTTTCCTTGTATGATCAGCGAGTTGGCGCGCGACAGGGATACTCACGCCCTGACCCTGCTATATGTTGCCGCTTAATAGATCTCGCAAGGCTCTTTGCTTGCCGAGCCTTGGTGTCGGCGCTTCAGTATGGCCCTTGGTGTCAGAAATTGTCAGGGGAAACGCTGCGCTCTCGCGTGTTTGTGATCACGGTTGAGTTTCTCCGGTGATGTATCAGCCTATTTGAAACAAGCAGGCTGATTTACTGCAAACAGGATTGAATAAATTGACAGGTTTTCAACGATGAAGATGAACCGACGGAATGTTTTGGCCCTTGCGGGCGCTGCAACGGGTGCGGCTGTTCTATCACCCGCTCCGGCTTTTGCCGCTCCGAAACCGGATCTCTGGGCCTTCTGGCAGGTCGATAACCCGGGGAATCCAGACGGGATTGATCACAGTTCCTGGGATACATTTCTCAGTCGTAATGTCGAGATTAACAATCTGGATCCGACCTTAATCCGCTATGACGGCGTTTCCGGATCGGACAGGGCACTGCTGGACACTTATCTGGACCAACTTGCAGCTGTGCAAATCAGACAGTTCAGCAAGCCAGAACAAATGGCATTCTGGATAAATCTTTACAACGCATTGACCGTAAAGGTTATTTTGAACCATTTCCCGGTTCGTTCCATCCGTGATGTCGATATATCGCCGGGTTTCTTCAGTAATGGGCCCTGGGGTAAAAAACTTCTGGCCGTTGAAGGAGAGATGCTGTCCCTGGATGATATTGAGCATCGTATTCTGCGCCCGATCTGGCAGGACCCAAGAATTCATTACGCGGTCAATTGCGCCGCCCTTGGCTGTCCAATGCTGATGCCCAGGGCGTTTGAGGCAAAAGACCTGGAAGAAGACCTGAACCAAAATGCAATCGCATTTGCAAATAGCGAGCGTGGCGCAATGATCGACGCAGATGACCCTGGAAAGATCCGCGTGTCGTCGATTTTCGAATGGTTCAAAGTTGATTTTGGAGGAACCGACCGAGCCGTTCTGGATCATATTGCGGCTTTTGCAGTACCGGAGCGCGCGAGCGCCTTAATGAACGCAAAGCGGATAGACGACGACTTCTATGACTGGACCCTGAACATCGCGACCTGACCGTGGCTTTTGGGACCATGGTTTGAGGGGTTCTAACAGTAATTCATTCGCTATTTGTTAAGAAATTGATAATAAAGTAGCGTCAGTAGGACATCTACTCGGTTGCCGTCGTAAATGGGGATGCGCGGAACCTGGTCAGAACAACGACAAAGATGGTCAAACTGATAGGGTCCGATTGTGTCAGTCACGCCGCCGACAGAGGTTAGTCGAGAGAAACAGAACGAAAGGGATCGTTTTGTTGGTTTTGCCTTTGCTGGTGCAGACCTGCTGATTCAGGTTTCTCCGTCTGGAACGATCAGTTTCGTGACCGGTGCCTGCAACACAATTCTTGGGGTTAAGCCTGCCGAGCTGCTCGGTGCTACGATTGCAGATTATTTCGACCCGATCTATCAACCGACATTGAATACCCTCATCCAAGCTAAAACACTGGTTGGTCGAAGAGGACCTGTCCAAATGCGGACAGCAACCGAACGACCGGTCGATTTAAGCCTTTGCCGGTTACCCCAGACACAGTCAGATATCTTCGTTTCTCTCAGTCGCAGGCAATCCCTGGACAGGCCGTTTTCCGAAGGGGGCAAGGACGCGTTTCTGGACATAACGAGCAGCATTGCCAAGGATCTGGACCGCGAAGCGGCGATCACCATGATCAGTCTGGATGTGGAAGGGATTGCGCAGGAGCCTGATCGGGCCGCAATCCAGAACGAGTTGGACCACGCCGTTGGTGCATTGCTCTGTGCAAATGCGCTGCCTCAACGCGGTGCGGCCAGTTTCGGCGATGGAAACTACGGCTTGCTGCACGCAATCGACAGCGATGCGGAATACATCGTTGATCAATTGGCCGATCTTGCCCGTGCAGTGCACCCAAATCTTGCTGATACAGAAATTCAATCTGAGACCATCAGCACTGTGGAACTTGGTACGGACGGGGATCGGGCAAAGCAGGTCATGAAACGGGTGATTGACGATCTTTGCATCGAAAACCTGCAGATCGCCGACAAGCGCGACATGGGCTCACTGATGAAGTCCAGCCTGGCAGAGACCACCGATCGGATGGAATGGTTGGCCAATCGTGTCAGTCATCGGGAATTTGATCTGCACCTGCAGCCAATTGTGGATCTGCAAACCGGTCGTATCGCGCATTATGAGAGCCTTTGCCGGTTTGAGCCCAATAAGTCGCCTTATGAGTTGATTACATTTGCCGAAGACGTGGCCCTGGTTCTGGACCTCGATCGGGCGGTAATGGATACGGCCTTTGATATATTGAATACCCCCACGCTTGACCGTTCAGTGGGCTTGTCAGTGAATGTATCGGGCCTCTCCATCCAGTCGGAACGGTTCGTAGAACAAATCGAATCGCTCTATCGGGCAGAACCGAACGCTCATGGCCGCCTTGTTCTAGAAATCACGGAATCGGCAAAGATCGAGAACCTCGAACCAGTGCGTCATGCGGTGGATTCCCTGCGGGCCCAGGGGATCACAATTTGTCTGGATGATTTTGGGGCCGGGGCGGCCTCCTTCCCCTACCTCCACGCCTTGAATGTCGATTGCGTCAAGATTGACGGCGTCTATATCGCCCGCATGCTGCAGGATTCCCGCGATTACTTCATGATCAAGGCCCTGGCTGATCTTTGTCGAAACCTGGGAATTGTAACTGTCGCTGAATATGTCGAAGAGGAACCTCAGGCAAAGGCTTTGCAGCAATTGGGCATCGCCCAGGCGCAAGGTTTTCTGTATGGAAAGCCTGTCCCATTGGCGGAATGCACGGCAACAGAGATCAGTGGACATCACTTTCCGGGCCGGGACGCAGAAGCTTCAACCAGCGTCACCCGGCTGAACCTTAAACGCAAAGGGTTTACGGAGAGCTGGGGGTAACAACCCTTGCACGCAGGCTTAATTGTGAACTTAGTCCTTTTATTAACACTTTATTAATATACTGGTTTCCCAAGACAAAAGACGTTGCTAGTCTAGCCGATGAGGTGATGCGCCGGGACATCGCCATGGGCGTTATGATAACGGGGAAGTGGAAATGCAGGTTTCGACAGATGTTCGCGATAATGGTGTCGTCGTCAGCGCGAGCGGTTCTATCGATCATAGCAGTGCGGCAGCTTTTGAAGAAGCAGCGGTTCCCGCTGTGAAGCTTGCTGTGGATGCGGCCGGTCTCTTGGTCGTCGATCTATCAGATGTTGATTACATGAGCAGTGTCGGCTTGCGTGTCCTCATGCTTTTGGCCAAGGCAGGAAAAGTGGACACGGTCGCTGTTGTGATTTCCGGTTTGCAGCCCGCATTGCAGGAAATCTTCCAGATCAGCCATTTCGACAAAATATTCAAGATTTACGGTTCTACCGAAGAGGCTTTGGCTTCTGGCGCCGCCTGACAAACCAATTCACCCCGCACAATAACAGGAAATAATCGGCATGAAGATTCGGTTCTGGGGCACAAGAGGGTCACTGCCTACAGCGATGACGGCGGATACGCTGAAATCGAAGATGCTGCAGGTGATGGAACAGACCAACGGCAAGGACCTCTCCACACCCGAAGCACGCGAAGCTGCATTGGATGCGTTGCCGTTTTCCGTAAAAGGAACCTATGGGGGCGCGTCGTCTTGCGTTGAAATTGACCGCGGTGAAGGCGGGTTTATCGTCTGTGATATGGGGTCGGGTCTGCGCGAATTCGGACTTGATGCCATGCGTCGTATCGCAACGGAAGACCGGCAAACGGCGTATTCTTTCTTCATCTCCCATGTTCACTGGGATCATATCTGCGGGTTCCCTTTCTTCATTCCGGCATTTAATCCGGCCAGTGAGCTTAGGGTGCATGGCGGACACGACGTAGAGGCCGCGCTTTTGCGACAGCAGGATGTCCCGTCTTTCCCTGTGCCACTCCACTTTATGCAATCGAAGAAGGAGTTTACCCAAACCCCGATGGATACGCCGATTTCCATTGATGATTATACCGTTACGGTGCGAAAGCAGCATCATCATGGCGATTCATTTGGCTATCGGTTTGAGATCGACGGGAAAGTGATTGTTTATACAACAGACGCCGAACATAAACTGGAAGATGAAGAACAGCTCGATGCCCATGTAGAGTTCATGCGGGACGCCGATCTCGTAGTGTTCGACACGATGTATTCAATGGCTGATGCCATCTCGATCAAGGAAGACTGGGGGCATTCCAGCAATATCGTGGCAGTGGATCTGTGCCACCGGGCCGATGTGAAACATCTTGTCATGTTCCATCATGAACCGGTTTATGACGATGCGATGATCCTCAAGAACCATGAAGAAACCATCCGATATGAGGAATTGTTGAGGCCGGGTTCGATCGCCTTGCAAATTACCTGTGCCTATGACGGCCTTGAAATCGACCTCTGAGGATGAACTACAGGACGCGCCCTGGTATGAGGCGCTGTTCGCTTACCGTGGCCGGCCCTTTGCGGGCTTTCTTGCAATCGTTCTTTTTGCCGTTGTGTTCCTGTCGGGTGAAGGCCTCGACCGCGTTCGCAACCTGACTTTTGACCTCTGGCAGCAGCTTAATCCAAGGGTGGTTGAAACGCTGCCTGTCCGCATCGTGGAGGTTGATGAAGAAAGCCTGCGCGAATTCGGTCAATGGCCGTGGCCCCGGTATCGTATGGCCCGGATCATCGAACAAATACAGGCCAGGGGCGCGCTGGCGATAGGTCTGGATATCCTCTTTGTTGAACCCGACCGGCTCTCGCCTGAAGCGCTAGCCGGCAGTGACATTGAAATCCCGGATGTGATGCGTCATTTGCTGCGCCAATTGCCCAGCAATGATTCCCAGCTGGCCGAACAGGTTGGTCGCGCCCCTGTTGTTTTGGGACGTGCAGGTGTTTCCGGTCCGGAGGCCGATGCCTGGCGGGACCGTGCACCCTATATTATTCCGTTGGGCAATACGGACGGGGTTGATCTGTCGATCCTGCCAAGCTCGGAGGCCTTGGTCACGAATCTCGACGATTTGGGATTTGTTGCAGCGGGTCATGGCCTGTTGGATGGTCGGGCCGATTCCGACGGGATCGTGCGCAAAGTACCAATGATCATGAATGTTGGCGGGGTGCCCCATGCCAGCCTCGGGGCTGAGATGATCCGTGTTGCAATCGGCACTGAAAGTATCGTTGTAATCCCGGAGACGCGAGGGTTGGATGGCCTGGTGCCGCTGGGTGCGCTGCAATTTGGCGACACGGTGTTTCCGGTCGAAAATGACAGCACAATCCGCCCTCATTTCTTCCCCTCGCTGGAACAAAGATACGTTTCTGCACGGGCGCTGTTTGACGGATCTGTGCCGCCGGATGCTTTTGCGAACCAGCTTGTTCTGGTCGGAATTACCGGTCTTGGCTTGCTGGACAGCCGATCGACGCCGGTATCCCCGGCAATTCCGGGTGTCGAAATTCATGCCCAGGCGATTGAAACCCTTTTGTCAGGAACTGGATTAAACCGGCCGGGCACAATGATCTGGGTTGAAGCCGCAATTCTGGCGGTTCTGGCGGCCCTTGTTATTGGGTTCATTCCAACACTGCCGGTAATTGCCGGTGCTGGGGTCTTTGTCGTGGGGTTGGTCGGCTTGGGCGCAACCTCCTTTATCCTGTTTCAGGAGGGGCGATTGCTGTTTGACCCGTTATTGCCGGGTGGCGGCGTTCTGATCGTCTATTGCATTCTTGGCGGCGCACTTTTGTCAGAAGCGAACAAGGCTCGCGCCGCGCTGGCCCGGCAACTGGATCGCGCACGCCTGGAAGCGGCGCGCATCTCAGGGGAATTGCAGGCTGCACGGCAAATTCAGACAGGAATTCTGCCGGACCCAGAAAGCTTCAGCGCTGCGTCGCCGTATCTTGGCATTCATGCACATCTTGAATCAGCGAAGGAGGTGGGTGGCGATCTCTACGATCTCGCAATGCTGGACAGCGATCGTCTGTATTTCATGGCGGGCGATGTGACGGGCAAGGGTGTTCCTGCATCCCTGTTTATGGCGCTCTCCAAGGCGATCAGTAAGGGCGCGATCCTGCGCGGAGAGGCGGTTGGTCAAACGCTGGAAGCGGTTATAGATGTCGCCAATGAAGAGATTTCGCGGGAAAACCCGGCATCGATGTTTGTGACTGTTTTTGCCGGTATCATTGACGCGACGACGGGCGAGGTCCTGTTCGTCAATGCGGGCCATGAAGATCCCCACATTATTAGCCCGGACGGGTCGGTCCGCGCTCTCGAATGTGATGGGGGGCCACCGCTTTGTGTCTTTGAAGGGTTCCCGTATCCGTTGGAGACAATGCAGCTTGCCCCTGGTGAAACCTTGCTGATAACGACCGACGGCGTGACCGAGGCAAGGCGGGAAGATGGTGAGCTTTTTGGTCACGAACGCACAATCCACGCTTTGCAGGCTATCGCGCAGGCTTCGGATCTGAAAGAAGGCTGTGATGCATTGGTTCGTGATGTCCGAAGCTTTGAAGACGGGGCTGACGCAACCGATGATCTGACAATCGTCGCGGTGCGGTACCTTCCGGACGGTGAGGTTGAAACTGCCGCGTCCTGATAACTCTTGAACTTGTCAGTTGAGGCGTTTGATCAGGTCGATTGCGGCACGGTAATCCAGACTGGAAATACAGCGCCCGATTTCCTCGGCAATATCGGGGTGTTCCTGTGTAATTTGAGGACGCAGACTGCGCCACAAACGCTCGGCGGCCAGGTCATCATTGGCCAGTAGTTCGATCAGACGGTCTCTCGCAGCCTCATCGCTTTCAACATCCGGCTTCGGGCTGTCTGATGGTTGGGACACTCTCTCGCCTCTAAATCCTGTAAACCTGATATGACAAGTATCGCCGTAAATAACCAAGGGCTCAAGCCGGTCAAACACCCAATATTCCTCTCTATTCGAACAGAAAATGATTAGGATGCAGTGTATTCTCTGAGAGCGTCATGGCGTTTCGCGCTTTAGGCGCTATTCTAGAGGCAGTTTTGTCGTTCTGACCCGTTTGGACATTGGTGTATGGATTTTCTGCCGATCACGACTGAACCGGGTGATCCTGCCTGGATCGCTATCGCTTTCGTGACCGGACTCCTGGCCCGTCAGGGCGGCCTGCCCCCCATGGTTGGATATCTGGCGGCAGGCTTTCTCTTGAATTTCTTTGGCGTGACCGGTGGAACCTTCCTGTCACAAGCGGCTGATTTTGGCATCACCCTGATGCTGTTCACAATTGGCCTGAAACTGGATTTGCGAAGTCTCTTCAAGCCGGAAATCTACGCGGTGGCGACGATCCATATGTCGCTGACGATCCTGGCATTCTCCCTTATCGGATTCATCTTCAGCATGATCGGTGTCCTGCTATACGCAGAAACGGATTTGGTCGGTGTGATGGTGATCGGATTTGCACTGTCTTTTTCAAGTACGGTCTTTGCGGTGAAAGTGCTGGATCAAAAGGGGGCGATGGCATCATCCTATGGTAAGGCGGCCATCGGTGTCTTGATCCTGCAAGACATCGCCGCGGTCATATTCCTGGTCTTTACCGCCGACAAAATCCCCTCTGTCTGGGCTTTGACCCTGTTTGCGCTCATTCCCTTGCGGCGCTTCCTCGACTTAATGCTGCGTTGGTCCGATCATGGTGAATTAACGATCCTGTTCGGTATTGCAGCGGCCCTTGGCGGAGCAGCCCTTTTTGAGATTGTGGACCTGAAAGGGGATCTGGGCGCTTTGGTGTTCGGAATTCTTTTATCCAACAGCATCAAGGCCGAAGAGCTCAGCAAGGCACTGCTCAGCTTCAAGGATCTTTTCCTTGTCTGTTTCTTCCTCACCATCGGTCTTTCCGGTCTGCCGAACCTGGAAATTCTGGCGCAATCCCTGATCCTGCTGTTGTTGCTGCCTGCCAAACTGATCCTTTTCCTATGGTTGTTCCTGGGCTTCCGGATGCGGGCCCGGGGGGCTGTTGCCTCGTCCTTTATTCTTTCCAACTATTCAGAATTCGGTCTGATCGTGGCCGCGATCGCTGCCAAGACCGGGATGGTCAGCCTGGATTGGGTGGTTGCATTGGCGGTGGCCGTTGCGGTGTCCTTTGTCATTGCCGCCGCCCTTAATCAAAGGGCTGACGGGTTCTATCAGCGGTTTCGGGCACGGCTGCGCAAATGGCAGCGGGACCATCACTTGCCCCATGACACTCCGGTTCGCCTCGAAGATGTGAAGGTCCTCGTCTTTGGCCTTGGACGTACCGGAACGCCCGCCTTTTTCGCCCTTAACGAAGCCTTTGACGGGGAAGTTCTGGGCATCGATATGGAGCAGGATGTGGTCGAACGGTTCACCGCCTCTTCGGCCCGGGCCATGGTGGGGGACGCGACCAACCCGGAATTCTGGAGCCGCATTGTTGGCCTGGAAGGGAAGGTGGAGCTGGTTCTCCTGTCGATGCCCAACAAGGATTCCAACCTTGCAGCAGCAGAACGCCTGAGAGAGCGCGGTTATACAGGGATGATCGCGGCCACTGCGCTGTATCCGGATGATGTTGAGGATCTGCGCGCGGTCGGTATCGACGATATCTTCAATCTCTATGCCGCGGCGGGTGAGGGGCTTGCGCAATACCTGACAGATCTCGTCTTGGAACATGAACAGGAGGTCGCTGCCCAACAGGCGGACCTGCCCGGTCTGGACGCCGCAATCAGCCCAGCAAAGAGATGATGGAGGTTCACCGCCGGGAAATCTGATATCCGCCGATCTCCCGAAACAGTTTTCGCTTCATGGCGGCGTCAAAACCTTCATAGGATGTGGCCTTCACGACAAAGGATCCGGGCCCCCCGATAACATTGCGCTGAAAAAACACATCCAGGTCCAGGACGTCCTTTGCGATTGCCAGGGCGTTGATGGTTGTACCGGATGCAACTGCCCGATCCCGTGCATTCTGCGCCAGGCCCAGATTTTCGGCTCCGCCGTCGCCCGCGATGTCGATGACCTGCCCGTCAGCGTTGAAATCACTGGTTTGGATCAGACGGTTTGCATGCTCGATAGCAGCACTGATCCTTGTGTCACCACCTTCGAAATGCCTGGGCATAATGGCGATCCGATCAGCCAGCCGGTCAATGCTGCTATCGTCGGACAGGCGGGTCCAATCGATCGCAATGCTCTGTTGATTGCCGCCTGACCATTGGGTGACGATAACGGCGATCCCGCGGTCGCCCGTATTCGCGATCGCCAATCGAACATCAGGATCGCGCAGGGCATGCGCCAAACCCGTCACTTGAAGAGTGTATTCTGTTTGGTCGACGCTGGCGGAAACGTCCACCGCCAGAACCAGTTTCAAGGCAACCCGACTGCCTGCATCCGGTGTTTGAGCCAAACTGGATGAGCCATACAGAAGTATCGCGCAGATGAACCCTGTGGGCATAAGCCAGTTCGTGTTGGTGCGACGCTGTGACGGTGAGCATTGTTCGCTGACTTTTATCAGGTGTAGGAGTATGGTTCGTGTCTGAAGAATGAATAACTGAAAAAGTTTCATGGGTTATATCGTGCTCGCCTCTGTATTGGCTGCGTCCCTTTTGTTCGTCGCGTTTTGGGCCTGGCTCGTCGATCGAGAGGCTCGGAAACGGGCGATTGAGGAAATGCTCTGGGAGCAGGAAATGTACCGTGACGCCCAACGCCAATACGTTGAGGCGCATCTGCGCGAGAGACGGGGAGGCAAACCGCCCCGCTCAGATGAGGCGCAAGACTAAAGGTCGATCTCAACAATTCCATCTGGTTCGCTGGCCCTGGATTGACAGAGAATCATACTTGTCTCCCTTTGTTTGCGCGACAGAACGAAATCCCGATGTTCAATCTCGCCGGAGATCGTTTCGCAGACACAGACGCCACACAGGCCATCGGAGCATTTCAGGTCAACATGAATACCGGCTGCCAGAAGGGCGTCCGCCGCGCTTTCCCCGGCTGTTACCGGGACTTCCCGACCGGATTTCGCCAGTTTTACAGTGAAAGGATGGTTCTCATATTCGGGGAGTTCCGGTGTTGAGAAATATTCGAGATGGCGCGCTTCTTCCGGGAATCCGGCGTCTTCTGCGGCGCTCAGAACCGCTTGCATGTAGCGGTCGGGTCCGCAGGTGTAAACGTGATCACCATCTCTGTAAGATCCCAGAATGGACGCGAGATCGGCCCTGCTGCCATCATCTGAGAAATGCAGATGCACCCTGTCGTGCCAGGGAATGGTCTGCAAATCCTCCAGAAAGCCTGCTGTTTCCCTGGATGATGCGGAGTAGTGCATTTCAAACTCTGTGCCGGACCGGTGCAGTTCATGGCCATGGCGATCATCGGTGTAATGCCGATGCCGCCCCCCATAAGGAAACTGCGGGTTGCCTCTGCTGCGAGTGGGAAGTGATTGATTGGTTTCGAGATAAAGATCTTCCGGCCAGGCGTGAAAATCCGGTGCATCAAAAGCGATCCGCCCCGACCCTCATCTTCTCGCAGAACGCCAATCTGATACCTGTCCCGATTGGCAGGATCGCCAGACATTGAGTATTGGCGGAGGAATTCCGGGGCGACCACGATGTCCATATGCGCGCCCGCCTGCCATTCCGGCAGGGGGCTGTCATCGAGTGCGCGGAATTCAAACTTCGTGACGCCCTCGGTCATTTCTTCGGCAAGGGTGATTTCGACGCGGATGACGGGCGCATCCCCCTCAATTTTATAGATGTGGCCGCTGTCCCCCAGGGTTCCGTGACGCAGACGTGCCTTGTACTCATTGGCTGTGATCAGGGCCTGATAGGCCTCAATCCCCGCCTCTCTGTCCATTGGAAAGGGGAAGGGCCAGGGATGCGGGGCAAGCGGGGCCGGATAAACCGCCAGCGTCTGGTCTTCGTATTTGAGATCCAGGTCTTTTTGCAAATCTCGTGCATTAACCGGATGTTCGGTCGGTTTGTATCCACCCTCCTCCGTGATTTCCAGGTCCCACCACCATTTCTTGACGGGGTTCAGGCCACCATTGCCGACCGCGTCATCCAGTTTGGCGAGCAAGGGCGCAGCGGAAGGCAGGTTCATCGCCGCCCATCTGAACGGACGTTCGGCAAACAACCCCTCCAGATTCCACGGGCAGGTCTTCATGCAACGCCCACACATCGCCCCGCCCAGTGTGGTCACCCGGTAGGATGCGCATTTCTGGCTGTCGGAATTCCAGATTTCATAACCATTGAACATCAGCTTTGGACCCGCTGTGATCGCCCCCGACGGGCATTCGCGGGCGCATTTGTTGCAGTTCTCGCAGAAATTCTGCATGCCAAAATCAATCGGCTTGTCATGGGAAAGCGGCATATCTGTCGTCACCACGCCGGACTTCAACCGTGGTCCGAGAAACGGGTTCAGGATGACCTCGCCGATCCGGCTGACCTCCCCCAGACCTGACAGCAGCAGTAGCGGGGGCTGGAGCACCTCGCCATCGATGACGGTATGGGCCTTGGCGGAATACCCTAGATTACGGATTTGCTCTGCGATCACGCCGCCCAGCAGAGAGAACCGTAAATAGGCGCGCATGGATTGAGAGACAGAAATCCAGTCATCGCCGGACGCCCCTTCCATGGTTTCATAGCCCTGATCGATGATCATCGAGATGGCCTGGTCATGGGGCGGATCAATCGGGTCGCCCACCGCGTCATGAGAATACCACGCCCAATCCGGACAGCGGGAGATCCCAACCGCGTCGACGCCCAGGAAATAGCAGGCCGCCTTTATGTTTTCTGCGTTGCGTTTGGCGTCCTTTGCCGATGGGTGAATGTCAGGGGCCGGCGGTCCATCCTGCAACAGAACGAAGGCGCCCAACGCCCGGCGCTGCGCCATGGAGGGCGCGGCCTTTTTGGCGTAATGGCCCCCTTTTGCCGCATCCTGCAGGGGTTTTCCCATATCGCCGAACTGGGCGCGGGCAAACATATCTGTCCGTTTCGGAACCCGGGGTACCCGGTCCTCATCAATATAGGTTGTTGGCGTATCGACGCGCTTCAACCGTTCGAAAGGGTGAGGGCCGTCGATAAAGCGACGCCGCGTGAAGCCTTCCTGATTGATGGCGTTTTTGGCAAAGCCCTTGCCAACCCACCAGGCGGGACCCTTTGTCTGGAACCAGGATTGATCGGATTGAGGGGCGAGCGGCCGATCCGGGGTCATTTCGAACGTTGTGGTGATGGCGGCGATACCAAAGCGCGACCCTAGATAGGGGTTGGATATGCCGTTCCCATCCACCACGGCCAGACCGGCGGCGACCGCCAGTTGGTTCAGATCGACATCAGTTGAACTGGCTGTATGGGCCCGGCCCTGAAAGCCAAGGACCCGCAAATAGTTGGAAATGACAATTGCTGTTTCCGAGGCGAGCAAGGTCGCCCGCTGGGCCTGTGCGTCCCAGATCCAGTCCGTGCCAGGTTCCGCCCCGTCCGGATCGCGGGGATATTCAACCAGAAAGACCACCGCATGGGTGTGCCCGTCGATTGTGGTCGGGGGTGCCTCCATCGAGTCTTTTAGGTCGGCCATGATCAGGTCAATGCCCGACGCCAGGGTCTTGGTCTGTTTCGTTCGCAGTGCCTCCGCCAATTCGTCAATGCCGGGGTTGCGGATTGGGGATTTTAGAATACTTGAAACCGGCAATTTACAGATACCAACCATCGAGGCGTCGTTGAAATATCCAAATGCTTTGATGTGATTGGCGCGTTCCGTCGGGTCGCTTGGGCATTCTGAGCTGGCTTTGTTGATCAGGCCGTCACGGATCGCATCCAGCATCGCCTGATAGCTTGTCATGGCATTGATCAGCGAGGTCGGATCACCCTCATCGGTGCGGCGCAAAACAGGATGCGGCGGGACATGGGAAAGGTCGACTTCCCCGTTCAGGCGTGCAAGACGCTCCAGGGGGTAGGGGCCCAGATGAACCGGTCTGTCTTTGTCAGAAAAAAAACGCATGACGGCGTATATCTTCCTCTTTTTGAAGAAAATCCTGCCCGCTTTGACAGACCGGGTCCAGTGCAAAAGCCGGTGTTAACCGATCTGTGAGACTGTCATTTGTCCGGGTCGGATTAGACAGACTGGCCCGCGGCCCAACCGCTCGACCATGCCCATTGAAAGTTATATCCGCCGAGCCAACCGGTCACATCAACCGCTTCTCCAATTACAAAGAGACCGGGAACGGTTTTTGCCTCCATCGTCTTGGACGACAACGCGTTCGTGTCGACGCCGCCCAGCGTCACCTCTGCCTTTGCATAGCCTTCATCGCCGGCTGGTGTGACCTGCCATTTGTTGAGGCGTGTCCCAATATCCCGCAATAATTTATCGGAAAGCTCGCCGATCGGTCGTTTGGGCAGATCCTCGGTCAAGGCGGCAGCAAAGCGGCTGGGCAGAACTTCGGACAAGATCGTCTTGGTTTCCGCTTTCGCGCGGTCCGTCTTGCGTTGCAGCAGGTGCGTCTGCGCGTCCGTACCGGGTAGCATATTGATGTTGATTTGGTCACCTTCCCGCCAATAGGACGAGATCTGCAGGATCGCCGGGCCCGACAATCCACGATGGGTCATCAGCAGGGCTTCTCTGAACTTTCCTTTGCGACAGGTTACCTCGGACTCAAAGGCAAGGCCGCTCAGCGGTGTCATCAGATCAAGATCCGCATCGCTGAAGGTCAGGGGAACGAGGGCTGGCCGGATTTCGGTCAGCGGCAGGTCGAATTGCTGCGCGACGTCATGGGCGAAACCGGTCGCCCCCATCTTGGGAATGGAAAGACCACCACTGGCGAGGACGAGTGCGGTGCTGAAGAAGTCGCCCTGGTTCGTTTCAACCCGGTATCGGTCAGATTTGGAGATCCCCTGTACCGAACAATTCAGGCTTAGATCGACATCGACTGCAAGGCATTCTTCAAACAGCATCTGAACAACCTGACGGGCGGACCCGTCACAGAATAACTGACCCAGGGTTTTCTCATGAAAGGCAATCCGGTGTTTTTTGATCAGGTCAATAAAGTCGTGCTGTGTATATCGGGCCAGGGCCGACTTACAGAAATGACGATTTTCGGACAGGAAGTTTTCCGGGGCGGCATTGATATTCGTGAAATTACAGCGGCCCCCGCCAGAGATGATGATTTTCTTGCCCGGTTCCTTGGCATGCTCAATCAAGAGAACGCGTTTTCCCCGTTGACCGGCGCTCATGGCGCACATCATGCCAGCGGCACCCGCCCCGACGATGATCACATCGAATTCTGATATTTGCATTCTACGGCTCAGGTTTTCCAAGGGATTGTTGCCGCGTTTCCTAACACCAAGGGTCTCAGAAAGAAACCGATGCTTCAAAAAATCGGGCATAAGGCTTGACGGATTATCTATCTATCACTAGATAGATAAAAGAAGGCAACGACGGCGCTGCCAAAACCGATGATCGATTTTTACAATTGAGGAGTGAGTGATGAAAATTTACGAACAGGAAGGTTTCCCCAATCCCGTGCGTGTGCGCATTGCGCTGGCTGAGAAAGGGGTAACGGATGAAGCGACCTTTGTTCCGGTCGATGTCATGGCCGGGGAACATCGTGGCGACGCCTTTCGGGCCATTAACCCGGATGCAACAGTCCCCTGCCTGCAGTTCGATGATGGTGCGACCCTTTCCCAGTGTAACGCGATTATCAACTACATCGATGAGGCCTATGACGGGCCCAGCCTGACCGGCCAGGACCCTCGGGAACGGGCGCATATCACGATGATGAACCTGCGTGCCGAAGCTGGTTTTCTGGACGCGATCGCAACCTATTTTCACCATGCAACGCCAGGATTGGGCCCGGATCTGGAAACGGACCAAACGCCGGAATGGGGTGAAAAGCAGAAGAAACGCGCGCTGGCGACAATGAAGTACTTCAATGATGTATTGGAAGAGCACCCCTATCTGGCAGGTGAGAAATTCACCGTGGCTGACATCACCGCCTATGCCGGGATTGTGTTTGCTGGCTTTGCCAATATTGAAATACCGGAAGACCTCACGCATTTTCGGGCCTGGAAAGACCGGGTAGAGGCAAGGCCCAGTATTGCTGCTTGAGCAGTTTAGGAGACGAGTTATGGAACTGAATGCAGATTTTTCGAAAAGAGTCGTGGTTCACAGCGAAGAGATGGAGTGGCTGGCCTCGCCCATGGCGGGGGTCGACCGCCGGATGCTGGACCGGATTGGTGATGAGGTGGCCCGTGCAACGTCCATCGTGCGCTATGCACCGGGCAGTCACTTTTCACCCCATGTTCACACCGGTGGTGAGGAATTCATTGTTCTTGACGGCGTTTTTCAAGACGAACACGGGGATTACCCCGCCGGCAGCTACATCCGCAATCCCCCCGAATCCAATCATACACCAGGATCCGAGCCGGGTTGTACCATCTTTGTGAAACTCTGGCAGTTTGATCTGGAAGACCGGACCCAGGTGACGGTTGATATGAACAAGATGGGTAAAACCCGGGATGCCGAAAGACGGGGCGTTGCTGTCACGACGCTTTACGAAGATGAACGGGAAACCGTGCGCCTCGAGCAGTGGGATAGCGGCGCGCAGGTAGAGTTTGATCTGCCGGAGGGTGGCGAGTTTCTGGTGCTTGATGGCCAATTTTCGGAAGGTACCGATACGCTGGTCAAGAATTCATGGTTGCGCATTCCGCAGGGCGGCAAACTGACAGCCAGGGCAGGCACGGACGGGGCCAGGGTATGGGTGAAGACACGCCATTTGCGCTTTGTTGCCCCGCCAGCGGTCTGAAACAGACAGAAAGGGTGCTTTCTTTGGGCTTACGCCCCTGTCAGGTCCCGCGCGATGGAAAGCAACCATCCGTCACTATTGGCAGGACCGATAAGCGAGAGCCCGAGGGGCGCGCCCTTTATGCTGCCAACCGGAAGGTTGATCTGGGGGAGTTTTGCCAGACCCGCGATGCACAACAACTGCAGGGCCTTTGTCCTGAAAATGTTCAGCGTCTCGTTGTCGTCGCTGATGAGCGGTGCGGCGTCCGGACTGGTCGGCACAATAAGAATGCCATCATCGCCCAGTAAATCCGTGACGAGGTTGGTGATCTCAGCCCGATCGATTTTTGACTGTTCAAACATCCCGGGCGTGATGGTTGAGGCCATGACAAAACGCTCTTTCACGCCCGGCCCGAATTGAGGCTGGGTCTTGGTGATCCAGTCGCGGTGGACCTGCCAGATTTCGGCACCCTGGTGAATACGGAAAACGTCCCCCCAGTCCTCCATGGATGTTGGACACAGGGTCACGTTCGTGGCGGGGCCATATGCATCACTCAATCTGGTGAGGGCCTCGTCAAAGGTCGAGACACCAGCCGGGTCGCATAGCGCCATCGCATCATCGGCAATCATCAGTCTGGGCCTGCGCCCGCCGCTCGTCACCTCAATTCCGTATGCGGTCCCCACCTTGGCAAAGAGCCCCGCATCCCGGGTGAACCAGCCAACCGTGTCAAAGCTCGGGGCAAGGGGCATGGCATCCGACAGATCGATCAGACCATGGGTCGTTCGAATGCCATACACGCCACAGAATGAGGCAGGTAAGCGGACAGATCCGCCCGTGTCGCTGCCCAGGCCGATTTCCGTCAGGTTTGCCGCAACGGCGGACACCGATCCCGACGAAGATCCACCTGGAACCCGAGCCGGGGCGGCTGTGTTCAACGGTGTTCCGTAATGGGCATTGGCGCCCATGAGGGAATAGGCAAGTTCGTCAGTGTGGGTCTTGCCAATCAGCGTCGCGCCTGCGTTCAAGAGCGCTGCGACAGCAGGAGCCGTCAAATCTGCTGGTTCATGGGTGCGCGCCCAGTCCGGATTGCCACAGCCGGTAATATGCCCGGCAATGTCATAGAGATCTTTCGCGACGAAATCCGTCCCGTGGAGCGGGCCAGTCGTCGCCCCCTCGATTGTGAAGCGGGACACAAAGGCATTGGCCGGATCAATTGCCGTATTGTCCGAAACTGTCATTTGATGTGTCCCTTTGCGATTTTCGATGTATGGCAGCTACAACAATGTTTGAGATACCTACATTACTTTTTTAGGATGCATTTTGACAGGGCTGAATCTGCCTTGCGGTTCTGCATCTGTACCCCGTTGGGGTGAAAAAGGACGCGATAAGCGGAGGTATCCCATGGAAATCAATAAGCCGGAAATTGTCGCGGAAGTCGCCGAAGCATTCGCCGCATACGAAAAAGCTCTGGTAACCAATGATGTTGCGGTTCTGGACAGGCTCTTCTGGGACAGCCCCCATACCATTCGATATGGCGGTGGCGAAAACCTCTATGGGTCGGCTGAGATCGCGGCCTTTCGCGCGTCTCGCCCTTCCGTGGGCTTGATGCGGGAACAACTGCGGCCACAGATCACGACGTTTGGCGATGATTATGCCGTCGCCAATACAATGTTCACCCGAGAAACTGCACCCGGGAAGATTGGCCGACAATCCCAGACATGGGTGCGAACCGAAGAGGGATGGCGTGTTGTCGCCGCCCATGTCAGTGTGATTCCCGATCCTGATTTGTAAGGTCGATACGCTTTTACTGTGTTGGGGTATTTTATCAATTTTTTTGTAAAGAATGTGTTATGTCCCGCTCTCTTGATTTCTTCGCATCAGGTCGTGTTGCCCTTGTCACGGGCGCCGCTATGGGGATTGGTCGGGCTGCCTCGCTTTATTTGGCTGAAAGAGGCATGGCAGTCGCCATGGTGGATCTGCCGGGTGATGAGTTGGAGGGCGCGGTTAAGGCCGTGAAAGAACGGGCGGAACAAGCCGGGCACTCTTCATCTGCGATACTGTCTGTACCAGGCGATCTGGCAGAACCTGGGGCCAGTGCCGCCCTCTATGAGGCTGCAAAACAGGCGCTTGGCCCTGTCAATTTCCTGATGAATAACGCCGTCACTCGAACAGGGCGGGGGTATCAGGCGGATCGCGATCAGTGGCGCAAGGCGATGGATGTTAATTTCTGGGCGGTGGTTGATATGGTTGACGCCTGTCTGGATGATTTGTTGAGCGGTGCTGACGATGGGGAGACACCCGGTCTGATCGTCAATGTAGGCTCAAAACAGGGGATCACCAATCCGCCGGGACAGCCGATTTACAACGTCACGAAATCCGCCCTGTAGACCTATAGCGAGGCGCTGGCCCATCAATTGCGAACCGAGCACGGAGATCGTGTTTCTGTGCATCTTCTGGTGCCCGGCTGGACGACAACAGGCAAGAACGAACATAAACCGGGGGCCTGGCTGCCTGAACAGGTGATTGGTCAAATGGTGGATGGGATTGAAGCTGATCAGTTTTATATTCTGTGCCCGGACGGGGAGGTGACACGGGATATGGACAACCGACGGATCGCCTGGGCCGCCGGTGACATTATTGAGGATCGCCCGCCCCTCTCGCGTTGGCACCCGGACCATGCGGAACGCGCCAAAGATGCATGCTCATGAGCGCGCTTCCGGGGTGAGGCGCGATCAAAAACCGAAGAGATCTTCCGGGTTGCTGACCAGGGCTTTGTACCGGTCTTCGTCATTCGGGATCCAGTCCAGCAAAAGGTCCAGCATCCCTGCATCGTCCGGATAATCTTCTGTTGTTTTGGCCATATTGTGTGGCCAGTTTGTCCCCCAGATGATCCGATCTGGTGCATGCGCTGCGATTTCTTTTGCAACGGCACCGACATCAGCATAGTCGGGCGGCCCTGATTTAGAGGACTCGTAGCAGGCAGCAAATTTGAACCAGCAATTGCCCCTGTCGATCAGACGTTTAACCGCGTCAACCCGTGGATCATTCGGCGTCACGCCGCAGAAAAATTTGCCGTGATGGTCGATAATGTATCTTGATCGCAGGGCTTGGAGCTTTGCTTCATGGTCCAGTATGTCGCTGCCGTCGAATTGAACAGCCACGCACCACCCGTTGTCATGGGCACGCTCGTCGACAGCGGCGAGACCGCTAAGCCCGACACCGCCGCCCGGCAATTCGTTAATCCTGGTCCCGACAACGCCCGCATCGCACAGATACTGCATATCCGCTTCCGAGGCATCTGTCGGGATCGAGGCAATGCCGCGCGCCATCGGACCCAATCTGCGCAGGATTTCGACAAGGCAGGTATTGTCGTTCTGATAGGTCATCCCCTGTGTTACGACAAACCGTTCAATACCCACCCAGTTCATGACCTGGAAATACTCATACGGACCCGGTACGCCCTCTGGCATGGGGAGCCGTTCTGGGTGCGGGGGAAATTCCGGCAGGTAGAGATGCATCTGTGTGTCGATCATCCCTTTTGGCGCCGATAGACGCGGTGGCGCACCTGTCAGTTTCCGCTCGATCATCTGCTGCCTGACCCTTTGATGAGGGCCTCCAACCGGCTTTCTTCGTCCGGTTTCAGATCGGTTAAAGGCGGGCGCATGGGACCAGCATTGTGCCCGACGAGACGCACGCCAGCCTTTATGGCGGACATGGCATATCCGATTTCAGCGTCGCGAATGCGCGAAAAGGGAAAGAAGAACCGCTCTAATATGTCTTCGACGGTTTGTTTGTCACCAGCCCGAAGGGCGTTGAAGAAACGCACTGCAAGGTCTGGCACAAAGTTAAAGACGGCGGAAGAGTAGGTCGTGATACCAGCGCCGAAATAGGCTTCTGCAAACAATTCGTGGGTTGGCATGCCGCCGATAAAGCAGAGGCGGTCCCCCAGTCGCGCCGTAATTTCGCGAACAATGCCGATTTGACCTGTCCCGTCTTTGAACCCGATTAGATTTGGGCAATCCTCTGCAAGGCGTTCCAGCGTTTCTGCATTGATCACACAATTTGCGCGATTATAGATGATCACTCCCAGGCCAGTTGCCTCACAAATTGACCTGACATGTTGATATAGACCCTCTTGCGGGGCGCCGATCAGATATTGCGGTAACAACAACAACCCGTCCGCGCCCGCTCTTTCCGCATCCCGTGCAATTTCCTTGGCCAGCTCTGTCCCATAACCGCAACCGGAAATAATCGGTGTATCGCCAGCTGCCTCCTTTGCGGCACTGACAACAGGATGGATTTCAGACGGCGTGAGAGAGAAAAACTCCCCTGTTCCGCCGGCGGCAAAGAGGGCGGCGGCATCATAGCCGGATAACCAGCTCACATGTCCCTGATAACTGTCCAGATTGAGGCTGAGATCCTCGTGAAAATGTGTCACTGGAAAGGACAACAGCCCCGATCCAATGCGGTCTCGTGTTTCGTTCGGATTTAAAGTCATCATTTCACCTGTTCATATTTTCTAAAATTCATATGATAACTTTTGTTAAGGGTCAAGCGTAGTAGATGCAAACCGAATTTGATTAGCGCAAAAGGAAACCCCCTCTTTCTGGCGAAAAAGGGGGTGAGTGTTTTGATTTTTCCTGCGTGAAGGCCTGTAGGGCCTGACCTCACGTGGTTCTTGATTTAAAAACCCATCTGCTGGCGGCCGAGATCTGTCAGATCATCAAGGGTGGCCCGACCCGCGAAATTCACCTCATAGTCCTCTGCCGCGAAATCCGGCGCGCTTCTGCCTTCCAGGAACTTCTGCTTCTGTTTCTGGATATAAGCCGCGTTCTTGTCGCATTTCGGCGAGGCGGCGATATAGATGACGTTGGAATAGCCGGTACCGTTATGGCTGTCCTCCACGGCATGGACGATGTCCGGATGCCACCACACTGTGTCGCCCGGTTCCACCACAGGGATCGGGACCAGGGACTTCATCAGGTCCGGATGCCAGTTTTCGTCTGCGCGGAGGGCGCGACCCGGTTCCGCGCCACATAGATCGTCCGGCGCGACATCGTCCTGCAAAGCGCGCAGCAACATATAGGTGATGCCGCGCGCGACAGGGATAACCTGTAAGGTGCCGTCACTTGGCCCTTGCGTTGTCAGCGCTGTCCAGCCCTGAAAGGTCCGGAACATCGAACAGACGGCCGGCGACGGATATTCCTTGGTTTTTGTGCGATAGGAGGCATTCCAGGGATCATAATCCTCTGCGTGACCTGCAAAGACAGCCGCGTAGATTTTCTGGTAGTAGGCATCGGTCCAGCGTTCATAGGAACCGGCATCCATATGGGGTGAAAGACCCAGGGACTGGTCGCCCGGCTCCCGACGACGGGTGCGGTCCGCATAGACATAGTCGTTTTCGGGATCGAATTCCTGGCCATTGGGTCCGTCCGTTTTCCACAGATTGTTCATGAAGGCCTTGGTAATGGCCATTTCCTGTGCCTGGCGGGCCTGAACCTGGGGCTTGGACCAATAGATGCCGAAGATTTGCGGCTTGGCGGAATCAAGCTGGGCGAAATAGTTATCCAGCCCCTTCTTCTCTTCCATTTTTGTATAATAGTCATTGCGGTCAATATATTCGCCTAGTTCCTCGTTCCAGTCTTCGGCCTGTTGACGGGGAAAGACACCGCGAATAACGGCTGTGCCGCGATGGCGGATTTCATCCTTTGTCCGATCGCTGACGGTGCCGGCGGCAACGTCTTTGAAGTCAATTTCCGGAATAACGGATTTGCCGGAGGATTTCAGACCTTCGATGGTTTCTGCCTCGCGCTTCATCAGGTCGGCGAGGCGGTCGAATGCCGCTTTCAGA
Organism: Alphaproteobacteria bacterium; assembly: GCA_963691885.1. Classification (GTDB taxonomy): domain Bacteria; phylum Pseudomonadota; class Alphaproteobacteria; order UBA8366; family Aestuariispiraceae. The sequence continues at coordinate 973,628 of OY829843.1, read as the reverse complement.
TCCACACCCTGTGACTGCAGAAGCGTCTTGGCCGCGCGGATTTCGTCTTTGATCGTCTGATCCATTTGTTTCCTCACTTCATATCTGCCGGGTCGGGATGCGACGCCCGGCTGGTTTCATCGTCTCTTTAAATTTCAGGTGCGCCACCGTGTCTCCGGCGGCTGCAGGGATTGCATAACTGTCTCGTCATCAGGGTTCATCAGCTGTCGCAGCAAAGCCCGACCCAATTGAACACCTGTCTCTGTCAGATCTTCGGCAATCGTGTCGATCGGCGGCACGATGTGTTCGAAAATCGTGGAGGTTTGTTTGGCGATAACATCGACATCGCGACCGATCTCCAAACCGGCATCCCGAAAACCGGCCATGGCCGCCAGCGCAGAAATCTCCCCGCCGCAGAGCAAGCCGTCCGGGGCCTCACCGCGTTTGCAGAGCGCTGCCAGTCCTTCGCGAATCGCATGCGGGCTGGTGTCGAGGTCAAGGCCCGGCATGTTGATAAATTCGGCACCGGACCCGTCGAGACTGTTGAGGAAACCGCGTTTCATATGGTGATGAAATGTCAGGTGATTGGGGGGCCAGATCAGACCGAGGCGTTTGCGGCCGCGTTCGATCAAGCGGGCTGCACCGATTTCGGCAAATGCCTTATTGTCGAAATCGACGTAGGGGTGGGGCGTCGCCAGCTCTGTCCGGCCATGGCAGACAAACGGGAATCGCTGTTCAAGCAGAAACCGAATGCGAGGATCCATTGGTGTTGTCCGCGACATGATAATTCCGTCGGCGGCACCGGTTTCCACTACATAGCGGACCGGGTCCATGACGTCGCCACTCAGGAAGTGAGGCGTGACCACCAAATGCATCGAGGTGTCCTGCAAAGCCTGGGTGATTCCCAGAATCACAGACGTTCCATAACCCGTGACCTCGTCATGGGGGTTCAGGATCAAGCTGATCACATTGGTCTTGCCGGTCCGCAGGCGAACGCCAGCGCGGTCGGGTCGATAGCCGATCTGGTGTGCAACCTCCTGCACTTTATCCTTGGTGCCGATGGCAAGGTCCGGCGCGTCCTTCAATGCGCGGGACACCGTGGTTACGCCAAGACCGGTAATTTCCGCGATAGACTTTAGAGTTGGGCGCCGTCCGGAAGACACAAACACAGCGATTGCGTCGCGAATGGGGTTCGCCCCATCGCCGCGTCGCTGGTTGCCTTCTTCCTGGATGCTCATGTCCGGATTTCCCGCTGGAGTCCTGTAAAACGTCAACGCAAAATACCTGTAACGTTACAGATTTCAAGAAGGATTTTGAAATTTTGTATATTTCTTTGAACAAAATGGCATCAAAGTCTAAAATTATTGTTTAAAATCAATGAGTATATTCAATCTGATCCCTTTTTGTCTTATTTTGCGGTTGACGAAGCAAAACTGTAACGTTACAGATTTCCCAAGAACAGACTGATGGGCTGGCTGCGAGCGTTGCTGGCCTCGACTTTAACCGTCACATATCACAGGGAGATTTGAGTGATGTCTGGTTTCGCAAAAAAACTTGCCGGTTCCGTTGCCGGTTTGATGATGATGTCAGGGGCCGCGGTCGCTGACGGTAATGTTGAAGTTCTGCATTGGTGGACTTCCGGTGGTGAAGCTGCCGCGCTGAACGTTCTGAAGGGCGATCTTGAAAAGAAAGCCATCAGCTGGACCGATATGCCGGTCGCTGGCGGCGGTGGTGAGCAGGCGATGACCGTTCTGCGTGCCCGTGTTACGGCTGGCAACGCACCGACAGCCGTTCAGATGCTGGGCTTTGACATTCAGGACTGGGCGAAAGAAGGGTCCCTGGCGAACCTCAACGCCGTTGCTGAAAAAGAAGGATGGGACGATGTTGTCCCGGCGGCCCTTCAGCGTTTTGCGAAGCATGACGGCAAATGGATTTCCGCCCCTGTAAATGTCCACTCCACCAACTGGGTTTGGGCCAACAAGGCGATCTTCGACGAGCTGGGCATTTCACAGCCGACCTCCTGGGATGAGCTGGTGGCCGCCCTCGACAAGATTCAGGCCGCCGGTTATACGGCTGTCGCACATGGCGGTCAGGCCTGGCAGGACGCCACAATTTTTGACGCTGTTGTCATGGGTGTTGGTGGTCCCGATTTCTACAAAGCAGCCTTTGTTGATCTCGACGAAAGCGCGCTTGGCGGTGACATGATGAAGACCGCTTTTGAGCGCATGGCCAAACTGCGGTCTTATGTTGATGACAACTTCTCTGGTCGTGACTGGAACCTGGCATCTGCCATGGTCATCGAAAAGAAAGCCGGCGTTCAGTTCATGGGCGATTGGGCCAAGGGTGAATTCCTCAAAGCGGGCCTGACCCCGAATGAAGATTTCCTTTGCTTCCGTTTCCCTGGCACACAGGGCACGGTCACCTTTAACTCTGACCAGTTCGCCATGTTTGGTGTTGGTGAGGACAAGCAGGCAGCACAGGCCCAGATGGCCAGTTCTGTTATGTCACCTGTCTTCCAATCTGCGTTTAACGTGGTCAAAGGATCCGTTCCAGCACGCACCGATGTGCCGGATGCCGATTTTGACGCCTGCGGTAAACAGGGCATGAAAGAACTGGCTGAGGCCAATTCAGCTGGCAAGCTGTTCGGTTCCATGGCTCATGGTCATGCTGCGCCAGCTTCGGTCAAAAACGCTGTCTATGATGTTGTGACAGCACATTTCAATGGCGAGTATGATGCTGAGGCTGCCGTTGAAGAACTGGTCGCCGCGGTTGAAGGCGCCCGCTAAGGGTTGAGTACTCCCGGGCCGCGGCGTGTTGGTTTGGCCAGCCGCCCGGTACCGGGAGGTCCCTTATTCTCAGCTAGCCTGAATTCTTCTTAAAATTTCGTTTGCAGGAGGATGCAATGCCGACAAGGGCAGGTTTGCAACAGCTCTTACCACGTCTTGTGCTGTCGCCAAGTTTCGCGCTGATCATTCTTTTTGTTTACGGATTTGTGCTCTACACCGGCTATCTGTCGCTCTCTGACAGCCGGATGTTGCCAAGCTATGGTCTGGTGGGTTTTGACAATTACGAGCGCCTGTTCAGCCTGCGTCACTGGAATACAGCGCTTACCAACCTGGCGATCTTTGGCATTCTCTACATCGTTATCTGCACCGTTCTGGGTTTGCTGCTGGCCATCATGCTGGACAGCAAGATTCGGGGCGAAGGCGTCCTCCGGCCGATCTATCTCTATCCGATGGCGCTTTCTTTCATCGTGACCGGAACGGCCTGGAAGTGGTTCCTGGATCCGGGCATTGGTGTCGAACAGATCGTCCAGTCGTGGGGGTGGGAGACATTCTCCTTCCGCTGGATCAAGGATCGCGACTTTGCAATTTACACCGTTGTCATTGCGGCTGTCTGGCAATCCTCCGGTTTTGTGATGGCTATGTTCCTGGCTGGGCTGCGTGGTATTGATACGGAAATTATGCGCGCCGCCCGGATCGACGGTGCGTCCACCGTGGATCTCTACCGCCGGATTATCATTCCGATGCTGCGGCCCGCCTTCCTGTCGGCCTTCGTGGTTCTGGCCCATCTGGCGATCAAGGCCTATGACCTTGTGATAGCGCTGACCAATGGGGGACCGGGGCGCGCGACAGAGGTGCCGGCAACCTTCATGTATTCCTATACATTCACGCGCAACCAGATGGGGGTCGGTGCATCATCCGCGATTATCATGTTGATCATGATTGCGTCGATCATCATCCCTTATCTATACAGCGAATTGCGGGAGAAAAAGTAAGATGCCTTTCTCTTCGACAAAACTCGCCCGGGCCGCGCTTTATTCTGTGCTGCTGATCTTTGCGGTCTACTACCTGTTGCCGCTCTATGTGATGCTGGTGAACTCGGTCAAGGAACTGGACGAGATTCGCGGCGGGAACATGCTGGCCCTGCCCAGTATCTTTACGCTCGACCCATGGATCTCTGCCTGGGGCAATGCCCAGATCGGTGTCGATCCAACGGGGTTGAAACCCTATTTCTTTAATTCTGTGGTTATGGTCGTGCCGGCGGTTCTGATCTCAACCATGATGGGGGCTGTGAACGGGTACGTGCTGACAAAATGGCAGTTCCCCGGTCATCGGATGGTTTTTGCGCTGATCCTGTTGTCCTGCTTCATTCCGTTTCAGATTGTTCTGATCCCGATGGCCAAGGTGCTCGGCATGTTGGGGCTGGCTGGAACGACCTGGGGCCTGGTCTTTGTCCATGTAATCTATGGGCTTGGATTTACCACGCTGTTTTTCCGCAACTACTACGATGCGTTTCCGACAGAACTGGTGCGGGCGGCAACAATCGACGGCGCCGGGTTCTTTCAGATTTTTCGCCGCATCCTGTTGCCCAGTTCGGGTCCGATCATCGTGGTGACAATCATCTGGCAGTTCACCAATGTGTGGAACGACTTCCTTTTTGGGGCGTCCTTCGCCGATGCGGACAGTCAGCCGATGACGGTCGCTTTGAACAATCTGGTATCCTCATCCACCGGCGTTAAGGAATACAATGTCCATTTTGCGGGCGCGATCCTGGCCGCCTTGCCAACACTTGTCGTCTATATCGTCTCCGGACGTTACTTTGTGCGCGGCCTGATGGCCGGTGCCGTAAAGGGGTAGAATGTCATGTCATTCCTCAAGATTGATAATCTCCATAAATCCTACGGTGATGTTGATGTTCTGAAAGGCATCGATATTGAGATCGATGAAGGTGGTTTCCTTGTGCTGGTCGGGCCGTCCGGTTGCGGTAAGTCGACCCTTTTGAACACGATCGCCGGGTTAGAAGAAATCACCAGTGGTGAGATCAGCATCGGAAACCGGGTGGTCAATGACCTGCACCCGTCCGAGCGGGATATCGCCATGGTTTTTCAGTCCTATGCGCTTTACCCCTCAATGGATGTTGCGCAAAACATCGCTTTCGGGCTTGAGATGCGCGGCGTGCCAAAGGAAAAGCGCGATCAAGCTGTCACCAGTGTGGCCGAGATGTTGCAAATCTCTCACCTTCTGGACCGTCGCCCCGGTCAATTGTCTGGCGGTCAGCGTCAAAGGGTTGCCATGGGCCGTGCGCTGGTGCGGGACCCACAGGTTTTCCTGTTTGACGAACCTTTGTCGAACCTGGATGCGAAGCTGCGCGTTGATATGCGCACCGAGATCAAACGCCTTCATCAGAAGCTGGGCACCACCATTGTTTATGTGACCCATGACCAGATTGAGGCGATGACCCTGGCGACACAGATCGCGGTTTTGAAGGGCGGCATTCTGCAACAGGTCGGTTCCCCGGATCAGGTCTATAACAGTCCGGCCAACCTGTTCGTGGCGGATTTCATGGGGTCTCCCACCATGAATCAGCTTCGTGCCCGGATTGAAAGCGGTGATGATGGCCTCTCCGTTGTTGTCGGTCAGGACGGTGAAAAGACTGAACTTGGGCTGAAGGTCAAAGCGCCGGAGCTGAAGGACTGGGTTGGTCGCGAAGTTGTTTTTGGCATTCGCCCGGAAGACGTGACTGACACCAGCAGTGTGGAACGTCAGGCAACCGATATAGCAACGGTGGAATGTCCCGTTGACGTGGTGGAGCCGACAGGGTCTGACAAATTCGTCGTCACCCGATTTGGTGCAAAGGAAGTAATTGGTCGTATGCGGGCTGGCGAGTCTGTCGGCGCGGGCGACCGGATGCCCTTTGCTTTCAACATGGAAAAGGCCCATTTCTTCGATCCGCAATCTGAACAGCGTATTGCCTGAACCGGGTCCTGTATTTTGAAAATTAAGATTTGTAAGGAGGCATTTGAATGCTGCGCGTTGGTTTGATCGGATATGGTTTCGCGGGCAGCGTTTTTCACGCCCCCATTCTGCCGCATGCGGGTCTGAAACTGCAGGCGGTTGCGTCTTCCAGACCGGATGTCGTTCACAAGGATTGGCCGGACGCAGTTGTTCATCCGACCAGTGAGGCCCTTTGTGCCGATCCCGATGTGGATCTGGTCGTCATCGCGGCCCCTGCACCGCTGCATACGGATCTGATGGTCATGGCACTGGAAGCGGGCAAGCATGTTGTGACCGACAAGCCTTTCAGTTTCACCGTTGAGGATGCCGAGCGCGCGATTGCCGCCCGGGATAAGGCGGGCAAGACCCTGTCCTGTTTTCAGAACCGCCGCTGGGATTCAGATTTCCTGACCCTCCGCGCCCTGATCGAGGGCGGCGAGCTGGGCGAGATCATGTCTTATCGCGGCCATTTTGAGTTCTTCTTCCCGATCGGTGCTGGCGACCGTGGAGATGCGCTTGGCGACCCGATCCAGTTTGAACTGGGCGCCCATCAGTTTGATCAGGTCTATACCCTGTTTGGGAAGCCTGACTGGGTGTTTGGCGATCTGACCCTTCAGCGCGATGGCGGTAAGGCCATCGACCGGATGATCGCCGTTCTGGGCTATGGCGAGAAGCTTCGGGTTGAGCTGGTCGGCAGTTTCCTGGTGCCGGACCATTCATCGCGTTACGCGATCCATGGCACAAAAGGGTCCTATATGAAGAGCCATATGGATGTGCAGGAAGCCCAGCTGATCAGCGGCATGACACCCGCAGATCCACAATATGGGCGAGAGCCTGAAGATCATCAGGCCATGGTGACCCGTGTCGCCCAGGACGGATCAGTTGAAACAGTACGGCATCCGAGCATCCCCGGCAATTTCCCGCAATTCTATCGCGAATTGGCAGAAGCGATTGAAACTGGCGGCACGCCCCCCGTAACAGCGGAACAGGCCCGTGATGTCATCGGCATCATCCAGGCCGTCGGCAAGTCCAACGAAACGGGCCAACGCATCTATCTTTAAGCCGATTGTTCACCGGTTCCAGATCACGATGTTTTCGTGACGGCGGATCAGGTCCTTCATATCGGCGAAGCTTTTCTGCATATGCTCGGTGAACTTCTCCACCGCCGGGGATCCGTTGCGCAGCCTTGCCCGCATCAGGCTGAGTGTCCGACTGGGATGCGGGATTTCATAGGAAAGCGCCGTGACCGTCTTTTGATGGCGCAGGGCGAAGACCACGGTATGCGGCAGGACGGCCAGGCTGTCGGAACGGGTGAGATAGGAAATCACGCTGCCCAGGCTGCCCCCTGAAAAGGCGATCCGGATGCGTTCGGCCCCGATAGAAATCAGCGCGTTCTTTAAATCGACCGCCAGCGGTGAATGCGGGGGCGGTTCGACCCAGGCGTATTGGATAAGTTCCTGGACGGTGATCCGCTTTTTCTTGAGCAGCGGGTGATCAATCCGGCAGGCAACGACATTGCGGCCCTCAATCAAAGGTACAAATTCCACATTCACGTCCGGATCAACAATATTGACCGGACATAGGGCGAGATCCAGCCGACCACTCTTCACGCCGTTCACCAGGTCATCGGTATAACCATAACTGAGCTGCACGGTGACATTTGGAAACACTGTCTGAAAATCCGCAATGAGACCCGCCACAAACCCATCGGTGAAATAGGGGGTGCCACCAATGCGCAATTCCCCCTGGGCACCGGTGCGGATACGTTCGACCGTGTCGCTGGCCCGGTTGGCCGCTATACGGATGCTACGGCCCTGTTCGACAAGCGCCAGACCGACGGGCGTCATCTCAATCGGTTTACGATTGCGCCTGAACAATGGCTCCCCCAACCGTTCTTCGAGATTTTTTACGATGCGGGACAAGGCGGGCTGCGTGGTCCCCATTTCCAGAGCCGCTTCGGTAAAGCCGCCCTTGTCCAGAATTTCGGCCAGTATCTGTAAGTGCTTTGGATCTATGCGCATGAATCTCATCCTCCGAACCATTTCCAAGATTATATCATAATGATATTGAAACTAGAAATATTATCATTTTGGGTGATGAAAGCGCGGTGGTATAAAGAGTGCAGATAAAGAAAGCGTTCAATGAACACGCAGAGATATGGAAAGGGATTGGAAATGACCACACGCAGAGAGTTTACCGGACTGTTGGGGGCCGCAGCGGCCGCAACACTGATGCCCACGGGTTTTGCCCATGCGGCGAAAGATATCCGCCTCACCATGGCAAGCTCGCACCCGACGGCTGTGCCCTGGGTGGGCACTTTGCAGAAATTGGTGGTGCCGGAAACGAATAAGCGGCTGGAGGCCATGGGGTCTGAGACCCGCGTGAAATGGACGGAGTCCTATAGCGGCGCTCTTTATAAATTCGACAAAACACTGGAAGCCGTTGAGCAGGGCCTGACCGATCTTGGTTGGGTTGGTACGCTTTGGGAAGAAAGCAAAATGCCCCTGCAGAACGTCACTTTCTATGCCCCGTTTGTCAGCGACGACATGCCTGCCATGCTGCGCGTGATGAATGAAATGCACGCTGAGAATACGGCGATGACAGAGGCGTGGAACCGCCAGAAACAGGTCTATCTCGGTGCCAGCGGGATTGAGACCTATCACCTGATCAGTAAGGAACCGATCGAGAATATCGGCCAGTTGAAGGGCAAGAAAGTTGCCGCTGCCGGTGTTGTTGGAAACTGGTTGAAAGGGACCGGTGCTGCGGCTGTTAACCAGGGTCTCCCCGGGTTCTATAACCTTCTGAAGACCGGCGTGGTGGATGCCGCGATGATTTCAAACTCTGGCACATTCCCCTTCAAACTTTTTGAAGTGGCCCCTTATATCAACCGGGTCAGCGCTGGCTGTCAGGTGACCGGCGCACTCAGCATCAATCAGCGGGTATGGCGCAAACTGCCGGATGACCTGAAAGAGGTGCTGATCCAGCTTGGCAAGGAATACAGTGAGGTCCATGCGGGTATCCTGATGCAGATCGCCGACAAGTTCGAAGGTCTGATGACAGAACAGGGTGTGACCATCCTGCAGATGTCTGACGACGCGCGTGAAGAATGGGCAACATCTCTGCCGGATATTGCCAGCGAATGGCGCAAATTCAACGGCGACAAAGGGCTCCCCGCTGATGAAGTGATGGGATTGTTCCTGGACAAAATGACGGCCGCCGGTGCGAAGCCGCTTCGCAATTGGGCAGCCTAAATTCGGTACTGGCGGGCGGCCGACGTTGCCACCCGCCACCGCATTTTGTTTGAAAGGATACGTGTTATGAGCGAACCCAAAATCACCAAACATGACATTATGGCAAAGACCCAGCAGATGCTGCAGAAGCATCTGTATATCGTTCACACAAAACCGGTAAACGGTTTGGGACCTGTAATGGAGAACCTGAAAGAGCATCTCGATTTTCAGATCCGCATCGAACAGGAAGGGATCATGTTCGCTGCCGGGCCGCTTTGGGCGGATAATGAGGAAGACTGGGAAGGGGAAGGCATGGTTGTCATCCGAGCCCGGGATCTTGCCCATGCGAGAGAGATCGCAGAATCCGATCCGATGCATTCGAGCGGTGCCAGAACCTTTACGGTGCGCCCCTGGATGATCAATGAAGGTGGATTCTCGGTGAAGGTGACTTTCTCGGATGGTGGTCGAGAGCTGATCTAAACCCAGCTTTAAGGAAAGAATATGTTGTTTGTTGTCCATGGCGTGGATCGCCAGGAAACGGACCTGCGCGCCCGCTTCATCGAGGCTCACAGGCCCTATATGGCCAGTCACCCGATCAATATCATCTCGTCCGGGCCACTGTTGGCCGATGACAGTGACGAGATGATTGGAAGCTTGTTGATCATTGAAGCTGAAAGTCGCGATGAGGTGGATGCCTTTCTGGCGGAAGAACCCATGGCCAAGGCGGGCTTGTATGAAAGCCTGACCGTCAGCCGATGGTTTCAACGGGTTGGGTCCTTCGCCTGACGACATCGATGGATGTCGGGACCAAAGCCGATATTCAAAACCGGATTTAGTATTTTGAAAGACAATGGAGAGACGCTATGAGCGCTACTGATGACATTCTCTACTTCACCGAAGAAAACTCTGCTGATGCGGTGATTTCCCGGATCGTTGACCCGGTCAACCCGCGGCTTGCTGAAGTCATGACGTCGGTCATCAGGCATCTGCACGCAGTGGTGAAAGAGGTTGAGCCAACATATGAGGAATGGGAAGCCGCGATCCAGTTCCTGACTGATACGGGCCAGATGTGCGATGACCGTCGGCAGGAATATATTCTGCTCTCTGATGTGCTTGGTGTTTCTATGCTTGTTGATGCGATCAACACACGCCGGCCGACCGGCGCCACTGAGAACACGGTTCTTGGCCCTTTCCACGTGACCGATGTCCCTGAAAGAGAGTTGGGGGACACTGTGTCGGACGACGGCAAGGGTGAACCTCTTTATGTTTCCGGTCGCGTTACCGATATCGAAGGCAATCCCGTCAAATGGGCAATCGTTGATACCTGGCAGGCCAGCCATGACGGTTTTTATGACAATCAGAAACCTGATGAGCAGCCGGAACATAATCTGCGCGGCATCTTCAAAACCGATGACAATGGAGAGTTTCACTATCGGGCGGTAAAGCCTGCCTATTATGGCATTCCCAACGACGGTCCGGTTGGAAAAGTGCTTGACGGTTTGGGTCGCAACAATATGCGTCCGGCCCATATCCATTACATCGTGTCCGCGCCAGGTTTTGAGACCATTACAACGCATCTGTTCGACAGCAAAGACCCTTATCTGACGAATGATGCCGTCTTTGGTGTTAAGGAAACCCTGATTGAGGATTTCCAGTTGAAGGATGACCCGGATGTGGCGGCATCCCTGAATGTGGCCAATCCTTATTGGGAAGTGCGGGCAGACTTCGTCCTCGCCCCGGCCAAGTAAAGCCGTTCGGTAGACCCGTTATGAAGAGCTTCGACTTTCAGACAAACCCCGCCCGGATCCTGTTCGGCCAAGGCAGCCTGAGCCGGACCGGCGAGGTTCTGGAGAGCCTTGGATGCAGCCGCGCCCTCGTCCTGACGACTCCTTTCCAGAAACCGGATGGTGACGCACTTGCAGGTCAGCTCGGCAGTCTGGCGGTCGGGGTCTATGGCAACGCGACCATGCATACCCCGGTTGATGTGACCGAAGAGGTTCTGAAGCTTGTTGACGAAAAACAGGTGGATTGCACCATTGCCTTTGGCGGCGGATCGACAACAGGATTGGGCAAGGCGATCGCCTGGCGTACGGATCTGCCCCAGGTTGTTATTCCGACGACCTATGCCGGATCTGAAGTCACGCCCATTCTGGGTCAGACCGAAGACGGGGTGAAAACAACCCTGAAAGACCCGAAGGTTCTGCCGGAAGTCGTCATCTATGATCCTGAGTTGACGCTCGGTTTGCCGCAGGGCATGACGGTGACCTCCGCCCTGAATGCAATGGCCCATGCGGTTGAGGCGCTTTACGCAAAGGACCGCAATCCGGTCAGCAGTTTGATGGCGGGCGAAGGTGTCCGCGCGCTGGTCGCCTCTCTGCCTGCCCTTGCACGGAACCCGAAAGATCTCGGTGCCAGGACTGAGGCGCTTTATGGCGCGTGGTTATGTGGTTCGGTCTTGGGGACGGTTGGCATGGCACTGCACCACAAGCTGTGCCACACGCTGGGCGGTACATTCAATCTGCCTCATGCCGAAACGCACGCGATTGTCCTGCCCCATGCGACGGCTTTTAATGCCCCGGCTTGCGGTCAGCTTCTGGCGCCACTGGAACAGGCGCTGGGCATGCCCGGTGGGCAGAACAGGAATCCGGGCCTGGGTCTTTATCACTATGCGAAGTCCATCGGTGCGCCTCTGTCACTTGCCGATCTGGGCATGACGGAGGACGGGATAGAGCGCGCTGCAGATCTGGCGATGGCCAATCCATACTGGAACCCTCGTCCGTTTGAGCGGGCGGATATTCACGCTATCATCACCGCGGCCTGGCGGGGTGAACCGCCCGCTGTCTGAGACGATCGGCATCAAGACCGACGCAGAATAAGTTGCAAACAGGGAGACCATCATGACCACAGAGGAGAGCAGCGAACAGGTACCCGTTCGGCGTGGCGCAGCGATGACTGATGCCAGACCGAGTGCGTGGTCACCGGATACCATCTGGACAGGTCGGGGCCTCTTTCCCCTGTTGGGGTCACTGGGTGGTGTTTTGAACAGCGCCGGGACACTCTGGATTGTCTCGCTGATGTTCCTGATTGTCGGCGATGTGATGTCTCGCAGTTTCTATGGCGCGCCCTTGCCGCGCGTGCCTGAATTTGTCGGGTACTCCATTGTCGCCATCGTCTTTCTTCAGCTTCCAAACACGTTGCATTTGAAGAAACTGACAAGGGCCGATGCCTTCATCGATATGTTGCTGATCTCGCGGCCGACAGCAGGCTCTGTCTATAATGGGGTGTTCAACGCGTTCGGGTTTATCGTGTTGTCCCTCATCGCCTATGGGCTGATCCCGGACGCGATGGAATCCTATGAATATGACGAGTATTTTGGTCAGCAGGGGGAGATCATCATTCCGGTCTGGCCCTTTAAGGCGGTGATGGCGGTTTGTGCAGTGGTGACCGCGCTGGAATATCTGGTTCAGACCGTTGACTACTTCCGCAAGGCCTTGGTAGACGAGCCGGATCATCCCGATGCCAGAAAAGGCCGGGCGAAAGGCTGGGGGGCTATTGCCGTCCTCGTGATCGTTTGTCTTGCGGGTTACGGGTTTATGGGGCCGCATCTGGAGCCTCTTACCATTGGCCTCATCTCCATCGGGGCGATGCTGGTTCTCATTCTGGCTGGCATGCAGATCGGAATTGCCCTGATCCTGCTGTCTTTCATTGGTGCCTGGTACATCCGGGATGATTTCGACACCGCTGTGAACCTTTTGAAGATTGCTTCTTCTGGCGCGATTCAGGACCAGCTTTTCGGGGTTGTGCCGCTTTTCGTTCTGATGGGCATGCTGGTCAATATCGGCAATATCGGTCGCGACACGTTTGAAGTCTGTCAATGGTTACTGGCGAAGGTGGCAGGCGGATTGGGCGTCGCGACAGTGGTGGCAAATGCGATCTTTGCGGCGATCACCGGTGTCTCCATCGCATCAGCCGTCGTGTTTACGAAGGTTTCCGTTCCGCCCATGGTCGAACATGGCTACACGGCCAAGTTCTCCGTTGGCATTGTCGCGGGCAGTTCGGTACTGGGCATGTTGATCCCGCCCAGCCTGCTTCTGATCGTGTTCGGTGTCCTGGCGGAGGTCTCGGTTGGTCAATTGTTCACCGCCGCTATCGCACCCGGCATTCTGTTATCCGCCGGGTTCTGTGTCGCGATTATCCTGCTCTCGCTTCATATGCCGGGGTTTGCAGGCAAGCTTGAAAAGCCGGACCCCACTGGCGCTCCACCTGCCTGGACACGCAAGCCGGAACATACTGAAACGTTGCGGTCAGCCAGCCTGAAGATGGCGCCGATTGTGATCCTGATCCTCTCGGTCCTCGGCGGGATTTACGGCGGGTTTTTCACCCCGACTGAGGCCGGTGCCGTGGGTGCGTTCTTTGCGCTGATCATTGTGGCGATCAAATCCCGTTTTCATCAGGATATGCTGACCTGGCGCAAGCTCTGGAAGATGTTGATCGAAACCGGGCATGTTTCCGTTTCAATCCTGTTTCTGATTATTGCGGCCAATATGTACACAAGGATGATCGCGCTGTCGGGCCTGCCCAATGAAGTTGTCGGCATGATCTCAGCTGCGGAACTTGGCTTTTACGGCATTATCATCGTCTATCTGCTGATGGTGCTGGTGATGGGCATGGTGCTGGATTCGGTTTCCATCATGCTGATCACCCTGCCCCTAATCCTGCCCGCGCTGGCGGTCTTTAACACGGATCTGATCTGGTTTGGCATTGTGACCGTCGTCGCGGTTGAGATCGGGTTGCTGACACCGCCCCTTGGACTGACGGTCTATGTCGTTAAAGCGGCGCTTGGGCCGACCCAGGTAAAACTGGGTGAGATCTTCGCCGGTGCCTTTCCCTTTGTCATCATCATGATCCTGGTGACCGCCCTGTTGGTCATCTTCCCCGGAATAACCGAATTAACCCGTTGAGGCTGCTATGAGTAATCCATCTGTATTAAGTGATGAAGGGCGCGCCCTTCTGTTCAAGGACGCCCGTACCGCGAACCGGTTTCTGGACAAGCCGGTGGACCCGGCGCTGTTAACCGAGCTCTATGAGTTGATGAAATGGGCGCCGACATCGATGAATTCATCACCGATCCGGATTGCCTTTCTGACAAGCCCAGAGGCAAAAGAACGTCTGATCCCCAGCCTCTTCGACAGTAATGTGGCCAGGGTTCAGTCGGCCCCGGTGGTTGCGGTGATTGGACAGGATCTGGAGTTCTTTGAATATTTGCCGCGTCTTTTCCCTTCGGCACCCGAGAACAAAAAGATCTTCGAGAATAATGAGATTGCGGCGCAGGTGAACGCGTTCCGAAACTCAACACTGCAAGGGGCCTATTTCATCATGGCCGCCCGTGCCGTGGGCCTGGATTGCGGTCCCATGTCCGGCTTTGACAATGCGGGGGTGGATAAGGAGTTTTTTGGCGGAACCTATGTGAAGTCGAATTTTCTGAGTTCGCTTGGTTATGCGGATCCTGAGAAAACCTATCCGCGGGGGCCGCGTTTTGACTTCGAGGAAGTCTGCCAAATACTCTAGCCCTGTTATTAATGTGAAGACTGGGAAATCAAATGAGCAATGCAATGTATATTCTGGCGGCGGTGGCGATTGGCGCCTGCCTGTCCCTGCAGCCACCAATTAACGCGGTCATGGCCCGCACCTTGGGCAGTCCGCTTCTGGCGGCCTCCATCTCCATTGCGATTTCACTGGTCTTTGTGGTGTTGGTCTGGCTGACCTGGGGCAAGGGTGCAGGCAATCTGGGTCAGATCAAGGCGTTGCCCTGGTGGGTCATCATTGGCGGGATTCTTGGTGTCGTCTTCGTTGCAGGTGGCGTTATGGTTGCGCCGGTTCTGGGCGTCGCGCTGTTCTTTGTTTGTGTGGTGGCTGGCCAGTTGCTGGGGTCGACCCTGGCCGATCAGTTCGGGGCCTTCGGCATGGAGGTCAAACCGGTGAATCTCATGAAACTGCTGGGACTTGGTTTGGTGCTGGCCGGGGCCGCGCTGGTTCAGAACAGCTCATCCTGATCGGGGGCAGGTCCGCCCAGTGCCCGGCGCAGGGCCTGCTCGTCTACCAGCTTACCCGTGAAATGCCTGAAGGCGTCGATACCCTGATGGAAGAACAATTCATAGCCACTCAATATTGACAGGCCAGCGGCCCTGGCATCTTGCAGGAATGCAGTGTTGATCGGTGTGTAGACAGCATCGAAGACCCATGCGGATCCCTCCAGTAAATCCGGGTCAATAACCCGTCCTTCCTTCCCGACCATCCCAACCGGGGTGCAGTTGATGATTCCTTCGGCCTTGGCCGCCCCTTCTGAGACTGACTTTACAACCGAAACGGAGGTTGTTGAGGGGGCTGCCAGCTCCAGCTCTCGCGAAAGCGCCGAACTCTTTTGAGCGTCGATGTCAAACAGACGAAGGTCGGAAATACCCATATCAAGCAGACCGTGGCATACGGCCATTCCGACCCCGCCCGTTCCGATCACCAGCACCGGCCCCGGCGCACTGGACCCAAAGCGTCGACGCCAGGCACCGACAAATCCCGTGAAATCGGTATTCTGGCCTAGCCTGCCATCCTCATCGAACAGGATTGTGTTGATTGATCCGATACGTTTGATGCGCGGGTCATCAATATGGACCAGCTCGCAGGCCCGTTCCTTATAAGGATAGGTAATGTTTAAACCACGAAATCCATTTCTTTCGCAGTCCGCGATGATCTCTTCCAAAGAGGTGTTTAACTCTGGCGGGATGAACCGGTCATAGGTCACATCCAGACTGCACAGGGCACCGGCCTTTCTGTGAAGGTCAGGTGCCTGTGAGGCCGCGATATTATCGCCGATCAGGCCGAGCTTTATCACCATCGGGACGAAGGTTATTCAGCCGCCCGGGCCACACCTTTCGGCACGACCTCGTAGCCCGGTTCCTCTGGCTCGTCATCGACCATCTCCTCGGGGAATCCGGGGGCTTGCACGGAAAGGCCCATCGCATCTTCCAGGCGTTTAATGATGTTTGGAGAGAGCTCTCTTGGCCCGTATTTCGCCTGACCATCCTTGAAGATCGAAATCAGTAAAGGCGACAGTTCGAGTGGGACATTGTTCCTTTCGGCGATATCCTGAAACAGACCAATGTCTTTCAGGACCAGATCCATGGTGAAGCTGATATCCCGCGACCCGTTCAGGATCACCTGTCCCTCTGTTTCATGGACGAAGGAGTTGCCGGACGAAATGGCAATCGCCTCATATGTGGTATTAAGATCCATACCGGCCGCCTTGGCGGTGGTCAGCGCTTCGGCCACAGAGACGAGGTTGGCGGTTGCCAAGTAGTTGGTCAGCACTTTCAGGGTAGAGGCCGTGCCGATTTCCCCGGTGTGCAAGACCCGCCGTCCCAGGGTCGTCAGAAGAGGAAGGGCCTGTTCAAAAGTGCTGCGTGCGCAGCCTGCGAAGATTGCGATATTGCCGGTGGCGGCCCGGTGACAACCCCCCGATACAGGGCATTCGATTGGCAGTGCGCCCTTGGCCTCCACCAGGTCTGCAAGGCGGCGCATTTCGGAAGCATCAGTGGTGGACATCTCTGCCCAGATTTTCCCCTCACTCAATCCCGCGAGCAGGCCGTCTTCCGCCTCCATCACGGCGGCACAGGCAGCCGGGCTTGGCAGGCAGGTGATGACGATGTCGCAGCTTTCCGCCAGTTCCTTCGGGGACTCGGCCCAGCCAGCCCCCTGATCCAGAAAGGGTTGCGCCGCGTCGCGATCCAGATCCCGTACCGTCAGATCATGACCATTGCGAATGATGCTGCCTGCCAGTTTTGCACCGACATTGCCAAGTCCGATGAAGCCGATTTTCATGCCCGTATTCTCATTTGGAAGATTAGAATTTCCAGCGACGATACGGCGGTTAAATGATGCCGCCAAGCCCGATAATTTGTTTTCTGATTGTTTCCACGTCAGGTGTCTGTAAGGCGGCGGCAACACCGGCTGCTTCGCCTGTGGCAAAGGCGGTACCCATGACCCGGATCGATCCATAGGCGGTGGGATCGGCGCCAATGACACGTCCCGCATAGTACAGATTATCCATGCCCCGTGCCCGCAAACTGTCCAGCGGTACATGGGCATAGCCATCACCGCCGACGGGGGTATAGACAGGCTTTCCCGCCTCACCATGCAATTCAACTGGCCAGGCCGCGCGGGCGACCCCATCGGATCGCTGTCGCCCGATTCGCAAATCCTCTCCCGTCAGCTCGTATCGCGCCTGAGGGTGTCTGGATTCCCGAATGCCGATCTGGGGTCCGGTCTGGATCAGGTAAGCCTTTTCAAACCCTGCCACATGGCTGCGCAACATCTCGACATAGTCATGGGCGCGGGCCCGCATACCTTGTTCAACCCTGGTAAAGCTGCGCGATGAAAGATCAGCGATGGGAAGGTCGATCACCATCCACCACATATCCCCACTGCCGGGAACCCGCGTATAGATACCCCCATCGGTTCTGGCGATGGGAAAGGCCCCGTCACGGTTATAGGTGTTGATCGCCTCGATGATGGCGCTGCGGTCGAGCGGCATATTCCGGTCCAGGCCGCCGATGCGGATCGGCGCGCTTACCGCCTGAAAATGCCCCGTGTCGTCTCCCAACCGGGAAGGGATGCCTGCCACGAGGGAAAGGTTTGCGTCCCCCGTTGCGTCCACGAATGCCTCTGCTGTAACCCTCTCACGTCCGCCCATTCCGGCCAGTGTCACGCTTTCAATCATATCGGCAGTGCGTGTGGCGGCAGCGACCCGCGTGTGGAGCAGGACGTCAACACCATGGGCGGCCAGCACCCGGTCCAAGGCAAGCTTGATGGCTTCGGGTTCCAGCAGCAGGATCCAGTTGCCCGTGGTGGAGGATTGGTAAGGGGCGCCATCCATATTCAGTTTGCGCATCTCGGCGATCACCAGTTCCCCGGCACCACCCACCGCTTTGACGGCCTCTTCACCCTGTTGGAAGAATCCGCAATAGGCCAGCACCTGCGATGTCGTCGCCGCGCCACCCAGAAACCCGTATTTCTCGATCAAGAGCGTCTTTGCACCGCTGCGTGCCGCTCCAAGGGCCACCCCGATGCCACCTGCGCCGCCGCCCGCGACCACAACATCATAGTCGGATTCCGACTTCCGCCCCATCAGGTTCGCCATCCCAGGATCTTTGCCTCGATCAGTCCGATCAAGGCACTCACACCGACCCCCATCACAGACAGGATGACAACGCCTGCGAACAGTCTCTCCAGATCATACAGCGAGCCTGCTTCCAGGATATAGGCACCGATACCATATTCGGCGCCCAGCATCTCGGCGGCAACCAGCAGAATGATGGCAATCGCCAGTGAGACCCTGAGGCCTGACAGGATGCCCGGCATCGCCCCGGGTAACACGATCTTCAGAACAATACTGCGCCAGGACAGGCTGAAGCTTTGCCCCATGCGGATCAGGGAACGATCCACATTGTCGACCGCGCCATAGGTGGCGACCACGGTGGGTGTGAATGTGCCAAAGGCGATCAGCGCGTATTTTGAGGCCTCGTCGATTCCGAACCAGATGACGAAGAGGGGCAGCAGCGCAATCTTGGGAATCGGGAATATTGCCGCGACAAGGGGGACAAGCCCTGCCCGCACCAGCGAAAACAGTCCGATCATGACCCCGACAGCGATACCGGTTGACGCGCCCAAGGCGGCAC
The DNA here is from genome assembly GCA_963691885.1 of Alphaproteobacteria bacterium. Lineage (GTDB taxonomy): Bacteria > Pseudomonadota > Alphaproteobacteria > UBA8366 > Aestuariispiraceae. The sequence goes on along the minus strand of OY829843.1, from coordinate 954,914 downwards.
CTACTAGTAATCTGGAGACACTGGGCACCATATGCTGCCACAAAAGCCCTGTATCCCAGAGATGGACGAAGGTCCCGAACACATCAGAGGGGCGGGGCAGGGTGAGATTGGATATGAAGCCTGTTCTTGTTCCCAGTTCCATCAATCCGATCAGGACCACAAAAACGATTGGCCCCACCCAGCGCATTGATTTTGGGGCGAAGCCGCCACCCCGAAAGTTAACGACCCGCGTCTTGCCCGTGCCGTTCGCGGTGCTTGCGATCTCAGACATTGATCAGTTCCTTATCGGCGGCCAGGGCCTCTTCTTTCATCAGGTCCCAGAGATGGCGTTGCACCTCTTCCAGGTCCTTGTCCCCCATGCCGCGTTCCGGCAACGGCTTGTCGATATCGACGATCTCTTGAATGCGACCCGGTCGTCGACTGAGAACAACAATTGAATGGCCAAGGCGGACCGCCTCATTCAGGTTGTGAGTGACGTAGACGGCGGTGAAATTCTGCCTTGTCCAGAGGCTGATCAGATCATCCATCAACAGTTCCCTTGTCTGACTGTCGAGGGCAGAAAGCGGCTCATCCATCAGCATCACAGCCGGGTTAACCGCGAGCGCGCGGGAAATGGCCACGCGTTGCTTCATCCCGCCGGAGAGCTGCTTTGGCAGGGCCTTTCGAAAATCGGTCAATTTTGTGCGGGTCAGAACATCGGTGATAATAGCATCGGCCCGATTGCCGGTGATGCCGTGATCCTCAAGTACTAGACTGATATTCCCTTCAACCGAGCGCCAGGGCAGCAGGGCGAAATCCTGAAAGATATAGGTGAGGGGGTTAATACTGTCCGCAGGCGGATCGCCAATCTGGATCACCTGACCTTCGCTTGGTCTTTCCAGACCACCAATCAATCGCAGAAGGGTGGATTTGCCACACCCCGACGGCCCGATGATGCAGATGATTTTGCCGGCCGGGATGTCGAAACTGATGTCTCGCATAACCTCGGTCTCGCCATAGAAATGACTGATCCTGTCCAGGTGCAGATCCATAAATACCCTCTGTCGCCGGTAAATCGGTGGAAGCTTTTGATGTAAATAGAGGAAGGGCGGGAAGTGTTTCCCGCCCTTCGTCGATCAGGTCATGCTGACGTAAGATCCGTCGACAAGCGTGTCAAAGCGGATGCCCGCCTTGACCAGACCTTCGTTGCGGAACCAGTCAAGCTGGTCCTGAACAGAGGCCGCGTTCAGTGAAGCACCTTTGTTGATACGCATTGCCCCGTTGATGATGCTGGGGGCTGCCTTTTCGTAGGGACGATCCGTGTAGACATATTTGTGGATCAGTTTGACCATGTCTTCTGCCGCGGCATCACCGGCGGTCTTGTCGACGAGCGCCGCGTTGAAGTCGTCAGCGCCTTTGGAGAAGGCGGCGAGGAAGGCTTCTGATTTGGCCCGTTCTTTGGCGGCGTTCTCAGCGGAGGTAAAGACGGTGGTCACCTGATAACCCGGCAGGTAATCCGCAACATCCCCGATGATATGGACGGCACCGCTTTTCGAGAGCGGTTTTGCGATATGAGGGACGATTGTCCAGGCATCAATCTGACCGGATTTCAAGGCGCCGATGATCGCCCCGACTTTTTGCAGGGGCTTGAAGCTGAGGGATCCGCCCTCTGCCGACGAGATTTTTGATCCCATATAGTGGAAGGACGATCCGGCCTGGGTGACGCCAAAGCTTTTACCATCCAGTTTCGATGGATCGGTCAATCCGGCCTGGAATGCAGCGTCCGAGGCCAGGATCTTCTGCCCGTCGATGCCTTTTTCTTCTGAAAGCGCGCCGCCGATGACTTTCGCAGCACCTTTTTCTGCCAGTGAAATCAGACCGCCCGAGATGGCTGTCACGGCGTAATCTGCGTCGCCTGATGCAATGGCAACGGCCATGGGCTGTGCGGCCTGGAAAAACTTGAACTCAACATCCAGACCGGCCTCTGCGAAATAGCCGCGCTCATAGGCGACAAAGCTGGCGGAATGGCTGGTAAAACGCAGCGCGCCGACATTGATCTTTGTGTTTGCATAGGCGGGGGCACCGATGACGGGCAGCGTTGCTGCGGCCCCCATCAGACCCATGGTCTGTCTTCTGTTCAGATTTTTCATATCATTCTCCCTTGGTTGATTGTGTTTAGTTGGTTCATTGAAGTGTAACGACCCTATGGACGTTTCAGGGTGCCTTCATCCGAAGGTCCGTATCTCGTATTCCCGTCTATATCGGATTGCAGGTGCTTAAGGGCGGTTTCGACATCATGGGCCAGGATCGCCGCCAATAGTTTTTCATGATTTTTGGTAATAGTTTGAAAATCAATCCGCATTTCCCGTAAAGCGGCCAGTCGAAAACGCCGCGATTGATCATAGAGCTGGGTATGCATCGCGATCAGTCGGGGCGAGCCACAGGCCTGAATCAGGACCGCATGGAAATTGCCATTGGCCTCATCCCAGGCAAGCGCGCCTTCAATCGGGTCCGCGACCACATCTGCCTGCGCGCGGGTCAGCGCATGATGGGCGGCAATAACCTGGCCTTCCCAGGCGACGTCACCGCGTTCCATCGACCATTCCAGCCCCATGCGTTCAACCTCACCCCGAAGGCGGGTGATGTCTTTGAGGTCGTCCTCGGTTGCAGAGGCGACCCGGAAGCCTCTTTGGGCTGTCGCCTCCACCAGGCCTTCGGCACTGAGAATGGTCAGGGCCTCACGCACAGAATGGCTTGACCCGCCATAACGTGCCCGTAATTCCTCAATTTTCAGCTTTTTGTCAGGTGATAATTCACCAAAAGAGATGTCGCGGCGAATGGCCCTGGCGATCAGGCCAACCACTGTTGCGCTCTCCCCATCTTTCTCCAAGAAAAACATAATCTTTCACTCAAATAAAAAAATATGTAAGATTTTTGTATATGCGTAGTAAAATTGAGTCAACCGCCATTGGGAAAAGATGCCATGCAAACCGCTTTGGAGACGCAAACCATAATTCCGATCCTGGGTGACCCGGTTGCTCAGGTCGCGACGCCGGACCTCTGGAATCGGCATTTTGAGGCCGTGGGTCAAAACGCCCGGTGTGTCCCCTTTCACCTGACACCGGATGGATTGTCGGCGTTTACCGGGTTTGTCCGGCATGCACCGAACATCCCCGGCTTTTTGACAACAGTACCCCATAAGACCGCGTTGCCGGCTCTTTGCGACAGCGCCAGCCCGATTTCGGACTTTCTTGGATTGGCGAATACCGTCAGGCGGGATCCGGATGGCAGTTTGCATTGCACGATGTTCGATGGGGTTGGAATGGTCTCTGCGATTGAAGAGAGCGGTATTCGCGTCTCTGACAACGCCATTCTGATCATCGGTGCGGGGGCCGCCGGTGCCGCAATCGCTTTTGAAGCTTTGCAACGCGGTGCCGCAAGAGTGGTGTTGCAAGATCCAAATGAAGCAACACTGGCACGGGTGATTGATGGTTTGAACGATCGATATTCGGGCTCACGGGCAACTTCCGACCTGTTGGATCGCCAGAATTACGGTGCGGTGATCAATGCGTCACCGGTCGGCACTTTGGGTATGGAGGGGGAACCCTGGCCGCTAAGCGGGTTTTCAAGGGAGACAATCATTGCGGATGCGGTAACGGACCCTAATCCGACCGAATGGTTGAGAGGTGCAAAGGCGGCCGGGTACCGATGTGTGAATGGTCAACAGATGGCGGCGCATCAGGCCGCCCCGATGCGGAAATTTATGGGATTAGAGCAGTAACGGTTTCTCCAATCACTACCGGCTCCTGTTGGGGAAAATCATGCGAACAGGTTTTTCTGCGCAGGATATACGCACTGGGACATTGCCTAGGCTGTCACCGTCGACCTGCAACGGGTGGCCCTCTGGACTGATCAATTCAATCTCATCTGCGCGTCGGACAACCACGTCTGGCAGGCTGGCCAACCGATTGGTGATCAACGCAGCAGCATAGCGGATGACGTTCCATAATCCGCGCCCCTGGGGTGCTATGATATAGAGATCCCGCGAACGCAAATCTGCCTCAGGGGCAATAATAAATGGTCCTGCATATTTCGATATTCGGGACACAATCATCAGATCTGCTTCGATCTTGTTACCATCGACCAGAGCGACGGGGCGGATCCCCTTTTGCCCCGTGAATACTTCTGCAAAGGCGGCCAGGACATAGGCCCCCTTGCTCATCAGGCGTTTCGATTTTGTGGTGACCCTGGCAACCACGCGCGCGTCCAGGCCGACACTCACCATCATCAGGAATGTCTCACCATCCATGAGACCCTGATGGATGTCGGTGACCACACCATTCACGACACAATCCGCCGCCGCCTCTGGACTTGTGCCCAAAGCGAGCTCGAGTGCCAGAACGTTGGCCGTCCCAAGTGGCATGATCCCCAGCATGACGGGTGATCCGGCCAATCCGGAGGCCACTTCCCGTATCGTACCGTCACCGCCCGCTGCGACGACGGTATCAAATTGTTCTGGATCGATTTCAGCGGCAAGGCGCGCGCCATCTCCCGCGGCCCGTGTAGGGCGTACGGCAACCCGGATATCCGCTTTCCGAAGGGCGGTCAGAAAGCGCTTCAATCGGTTGCGTTGCCAGAACCCGGCAACGGGATTGTGAATCACAAGAACCGATTTGCGTGCGGGGTGGGTGTCCTGCCCTTCAGTCATGCGTGCCGTGCAGTGTCATTAACTATATCCGAATTCATGGTTTTGGTGGGAAAGTATTACACTTCGGTTATTACTGTTACAGTTCAGTTATAATTTAGCGATTACTCGGTTAAAACTGCGTTATTACTTATTTCTTTAACAGAACACCTCTACTTGCCCGCTTATCCTAAGACAAGCATGGGTGAAGGCAATGCATGGAGTCAGAGGTGTAACGCAATATCGGACCATCTGGATTTCCGATACGCATTTGGGGACGCGGGGCTGCAAGGCGCAGCAATTGCTGGATTTCCTGCGCCATACGCAATCTGAAAAACTGTATCTTGTTGGCGATATCATAGATGGTTGGCGGATCAAGAGGTCCTGGTACTGGACTGAAACCCAGACGGACGTCCTGCAAGAAATCCTGAAGAAAGTTCGGTCCGGGACAGAAGTCATTTATGTACCCGGGAACCATGATGAGGTCTTGCGGGACTATATGGGCCTGGTGATGGGCGGCGTTCAGATCCGCGACGATCTGGTTCATGTGACGGCAAAGGGCGAACGGTTTCTGATCCTGCACGGCGATCAATTCGATGGTGTCGTTCGATACGCCAAGTGGCTGGCGATATTGGGGGACCATGCCTACACGGCCCTGCTGAAGATGAATGATCTCTTCAATGCGGGTCGGCGGCTGTTTGGCATGCCCTATTGGTCGCTTTCAGCTTTCCTGAAGCACAAGGTGAAGAACGCGGTTGAGTTCATCAGCCAGTTTGAGGTCGCCGTTGCCAGGGAGGCTCGGGCGCGCGGCGTTGATGGCGTCATCTGTGGCCATATTCACCACCCTGAAATGCGCATGATCGACGGGATCCTGTACTGCAACGATGGTGACTGGGTCGAATCCTGCAGCGCCTTGATCGAAAACGCGGATGGCGGCCTGGAGATTGTGCATTGGGCCGATCGGATGCGGGAGTTGCCAACGGTAAGCGCTGCAAAAAACAAATCCGGAATTGGTCAAACTGCAATTGGGGGAGCGCCAGTAGCGCTTCGTCAGCCGCTTGACCGGATTTAAGAGGTCCCATGAGAATACTCATTGTTTCCGATGCCTGGGCCCCTCAGATCAACGGGGTTGTCCGGACCTATCAAAGAACATTGCTGGAGCTGAAGAATCTGGGGCATGAGGCAGATGTCATTGGCCCGGACCAGTTTCGAACCATCCCCTGTCCGTCCTATCCGGAAATCAGGCTGGCCATCAATGCGCTTTGGGCCTTGCCGCCGAAGATAAAGGCCTGGAAACCTGATGCCGTCCATGTCGCAACGGAAGGCCCCCTTGGCAGCGCGGCACGTCGGTACTGTCTGAAGCGGGGGATACCCTTTACCACGTCCTTTCACACACGGTTTCCGGAATATGTTGAGGCGCGCACCCGTATCCCCGCATCCCTGACCTACAAATTTCTGCGTCGATTCCACCAGCCGTCACGCAATGTCCTGGTTCCGACGGGTTCGATGATTGAGGCCCTTGAAGGATACGGTTTTGACAATCTGCATCTTTGGTCCCGTGGTGTTGATACAGAGCTGTTTCGACCAGCGAAGACCGAAGCAGACCGGAACTTTCTGAACCTGCCGCGTCCGATCTATGCGAATATCGGCCGTGTCGCGGTAGAGAAGAACATACGGCAGTTCCTGGACCTTAATCTCGATGGAACCAAAATGGTGGTCGGCGACGGCCCGATGCTCAACACCTTAAAGGCGGAGTATCCGGATGTTGTGTTCACTGGTGCGAAAACCGGTCAGGAACTGGTGCGCCACTATCAGGCAGCGGATGTCTTTGTCTTTCCAAGCAGGACGGACACATTCGGTCTGGTCCTGCTGGAGGCGATGGCCTGTGGGGTGCCGGTTGCGGCTTTGCCGGTGACGGGCCCGCTGGATGTCGTCGCAAATTCCGGTGCCGGCGTGTTGAGCGAGGATTTGGCCGAGGCCGCACGGCAGGCCCTGGAATTGTCGCGAAAGAGGGCACGCGAATATGCGGTGACATTTTCCTGGGAACGATCGGCCCGGCAATTTCTGGATGGCCTGTATCCGCTGCCCGGATCAGCAGAGGAAACGGCCCTGGCCGTGCCAGCCGAATAGGCCCTGTCCAAGCCGGGCGTGACGCCCCGCTAGACCCATGATATATGAGCCAACGTAAAGCGTTTGGCGGTTGTATATCGTGGCGAAATCGAAAAGCACATCCCTGAAACTTGATGACACAACTCTGTCGCTGTCAAAGCGGATCTGGCGCTCCTATCTCAAGGATCAGATCTGGTTGATTGCGGCTGCCGTGTTTTTCATGGCCATCGTTGCGGGCAGTGTTGGGCTGCAGGTGAAACTTGTGGAACCGGCGTTTGACGAGATCCTGGTCACCGGCGACGATTTCTGGATTTGGGCGGCACCGCTGGGCTTTTTCCTGGCCGCTGTGATTGCCGGATGCTCAAACTTTGCCCAGAGCTATCTGATGCACCGGGTTGGCCTGAAAGTAGTCGAGCGTATCCAGAACCAGATGTTTTCCTCAATCCTGCAGGCCGACTTGCTGCAGATCCAGAGTGAGGGGACCAGTCGTCAGTTGTCCCGCTTCACGACAGACATGAACTTTCTGCGCGAAATGGTCATCAAGGCCTTTACAGGGATTGGCCGTGACGTGTTGAAGATCATCGTGCTCAGCAGTTTGATGTTTTATCAGAACTGGCAGATGTCGCTGCTTGCCGTTGTTTTCTTTCCAATCAGTGTCATTCCGGTCATGCGGATCGGGCGGCGCCTGCGCAAGATTTCGACCTCAAACCAGGCCAATCAGGGGCAAATGACCTCTGTGGTGGATGACGCCCTGAAAGGCGTGCGTCAGGTGAAGTCGTACAACATGTACGCGTACGAGGAAAAACGCGCTGGCAGCGCCTTTCGTACAATCTTCAAACTGGTGCTGAAAGGTGCACAAACCCGGGCGTTGAGCTATCCGATCCTCGATACTCTAGCCGGTTCCACGTTGGCGCTTGTCCTGTTCTGGGGCGGGTTGCAGGTACAGGCCGGGGAGACAACGGTTGGCGGCTTTATGTCCTTTTTCACCGCCATCATTATGGCCTATCAGCCTGCACGCGGATTGGCCAATATGAATGCGACCCTTCAGGAAGGCCTTGCCGCGGCCAAACGCGCTTTCGATGTTATCGACAATCAGCCGAAGATTGTTAATCAGCCGGAAGCAACCGACCTCTCTATCACCGATGGTGCCATCCGGTTGGACAGTGTGCGGTTTGAATATGAGGGGGATCAGCCCGTTCTGGACGGCGTCACAATCGAGGCGAAGGCCGGTCAGACGATTGCGCTGGTCGGGCCTAGTGGTGGTGGCAAATCGACCATCCTGAATTTGATTCCGCGGTTTTATGATGTGGTGTCGGGTGAAATCCGGATTGATGACCGGGACACAAAAACGGTTACGCTGGAGTCGCTCAGGCGGCAGATCGGTCTCGTCACACAGGAAACGCTACTGTTCAACGATACAGTCCGCGCCAATATAGCCTACGGGCTTGAAGGGGCCAGTGACGATGATGTCATTGCTGCTGCAAAGGCGGCTGCGGCCCATGATTTCATTTCCGCCTTGCCAGAAGGGTATGATACCCAGGTTGGGGAACATGGTCTTAAACTCTCTGGCGGACAGCGTCAGCGCATTTCGATTGCGCGCGCAATGCTTAAGAATGCACCGATACTACTGCTCGATGAGGCGACCAGTGCGCTGGACACCCAATCCGAACGCCAGGTTCAAGCAGCCCTTGAAACCCTGATGCAGGGGCGTACTAGCATCGTTATTGCCCATCGTCTTTCCACGGTTCGGCATGCCGATGTGATCTATGTGCTCGACAAGGGACGGGTGGTTGAACAGGGCAATCATGATGGCCTTGTTGCGCAGAACGGTCTATACGCGAAACTCAGCAGTCTGCAATTCAATCAGGAAGCTGGTGCGGGCGAGATCTCGTCTGCAGCGCTGCAAGAGACGGTTGTTGAGGGATGAAACTCTCAAAACGGATATTACGTTCTGATCGCTTGCGCCGCGCATTGTGTTTCTTGATTTCGCTTTATGTCAGATTGATCCATGTGACGACGCGATGGGAGCGGCATGAAGAAGAGTTTTTGAAGCCACTCTATGACTCAGGTAAACCGTTCATGATGGCGCTTTGGCACAACCGCGTCGTGATGATGCCGCATGCCTGGCGCTTTAAGGATGAGGTGACGATCTTCACTTCAGATCACCGTGACGGCCGGCTGGTTGCCTACGTGATGCAGTGGTTCGGTTTTACCACAATTCATGGCTCAACAAATCGCACGGATCTCGGGTCATTGCGTCAGATTTTGAGGCATTTGAAGGACGGTGGCTATTTTGGCATGACGCCGGATGGTCCCAGGGGGCCGCGCATGCGACTGAAGGCGGGCGTAATTTCAATCGCCAGGCTTTCTGGCTGCCCGATCATTCCCATTGCATACTCCACCAGCAACCGTCGGCTTTTGAATACCTGGGACAGGCTTTGTGTTCCTCTGCCTTTTGGCCGCGGGGTCTATCTTTGGGGGGAACCAATATACGTTCCAAAGGATGCGGATGCCGACGAGCAGGAGGCGCTGCGACAAGAGTTTGAAGACCGGTTGTTTGAATTGACAGCGCGCGCCGATGAGATGATGGGGCATGCACGCCTGGAAAAGGCAGATCCCGACGATTATCGCCGTAAGCGTGGAGAGTAGGGATGCTGATTGCGGCATATGGCCTGGCTTTTCGCGTGGCAACGCCCTTTGTCCGCCGTTTGCTGGAAGAACGAAAGGCGCGGGGTAAAGAAGACCCTGCACGATTTCAGGAACGGTTTGGTCATCCAGGCCTGCCCCGGCCGGCAGGTCGATTGACCTGGGTTCACGCTGCGAGTGTTGGAGAGGCCAACTCAGCACTGATCCTGATCGAGCGGCTTCTGGCACAGGGCCTCAGCGATCATGTCCTGCTGACGACGGGAACGGTGACTTCTGCTGAACTTGCGGCGCGACGATTGCCCGACGGGGCATTCCATCAATACTGCCCGGTTGATCACCCGGTTTGGGTCGACCGGTTTCTTGATCACTGGAAACCCGATAACGCGCTTTGGATCGAGGAAGAGATCTGGCCAAATCTGATTTTGGGGACGGCAAACCGCAAGGTTCCGATGGCTTTTGTCAATGCAAGACTGTCGCAGAAATCGGCGGATGGCTGGCGCAGGATTTCTGGCACGTTCAGGCGACTTATGGATTGTTTCGACGTGATTCTGTGCCAGACAGAAACCGGTGTCGAAACCTTTCACGCGCTCGGCATTGGTAAAGCAACCACTGTCGGGAACCTCAAATTCTCTGCCCATCCGTTGCCCTTTGAAGAAGCTGAAAAGCAGGCATTGATTGAGCGCATTGGTGCGCGGCCCTGCTGGATTGCAGCCAGCACCCATCCAGGGGATGAGACCCTCGCGCTGGATGCTGCGGCGTTGCTTCAAAAGCCCCACCCTGACCTCCTGACCATCATCGTTCCCAGACATCCCGCCCGCTCCGTAGAAGTCAGAGCGGAGATTGCCGGCCACAAAATGTCGTTCACAACGCGATCCATGGGTGAAACCGTGTCGCCTGAAACTGTGGTTTATCTGGCCGATACAATGGGGGAACTCGGTTTGTTCTTCTCGTCTTGCGATATTGTTTTTCTGGGTGGCGGACATGGAGAACTGGGAGGGCACAATCCGATTGAGCCGTGTCAGTTGGGGTGTGCTGTTCTGTACGGGCCTGATCGATCAAACTTTATTGCGACCGCCGGTCAACTTGAAGCGGCCGGGGCGACGCATATTGTCACAACGCCGGGGCAGTTGGCGGAGCAGGTTGCCCATCTGCTGGCAAGTCCCGCTGAAAAGAAGTCACGGATAGATTCTGGTCTGAATGTGGCCCGGGCCAATAACAAGGTTGTGGATCTGGTTCTGGACGCGCTGAGACCCGTATTGCCTGAAATGCGGCCCGGCATCGGGACCTCATCATGAAGGCGCCTGACTTCTGGAACCGTGATGGCTATAGACCGTGGGTTTGGCCACTGGTTCTGTTGAAACCTCTTTACAGGTTTGGAGGATGGGTGCGCGAAGCGATGACCAAACCCTGGCGGGCCCCTGTTCCTGTTATATGCGTTGGTAATGTTACAGCAGGGGGCAGCGGCAAAACCCCAATTGTTCTGGCATTAGCGGAAGCTGCCCTCGAAAGAGGCTTGAGACCCGGTGTGATCAGCCGGGGATATGGTGGTTGTGAGACAGGCCCGGTTCAGGTCGATCCTGATCGCCACAATGCAGGTGATGTGGGTGATGAACCGTTGATGGCAGCCGCCATCTGTTCAACTTTTGTCGCTCGCGACAGGGCCGCTGCAGCGCGCCTTGCCGTGTCGTCGGAGTGCGATGTCCTGATCATGGATGACGGGATGCAGAACCCGTCCCTGGTCAAGGATTATACGATTTTAGTGGTGCGTGGTTCTTTCGGGTTCGGGAACGGGCATCTGTTACCCGCCGGTCCCCTACGCGAGCCGGTTTCAGCGGCCCTCGACCGTTGCGACCTTGTTGTTGTCAGCGGGGGTGGTGATCCGTCCTGGCCAGATGAAGCGCCGGGTCATATTGCACGATCCAATTTAAAAGGCGCGTTGCCGCAACTACCTGAGGACACGCCATTACTGGCTTTCGCGGGGATTGGATTTCCGGAAAACTTCTTCACTAGTCTTCGAACTCAAGGTGCGAAGTTGGTTGACTGTAAGTCGTTCCCGGACCATCACGTTTATTCTGAGTTAGAGCTTGCAGAACTATCAACGTCTGCTGAGGGAAACGGTGCGGTTTTGGTGACAACGCGAAAAGACTGGGTACGCTTGCCGCTGCATTGGCGGCAAAGAGTATCTGTGTTGGATGTGTCCGTAACATTTGAAGCACCCTGGTCTGCGAACGCGATACTGGAAGCCGGGCTGGAAGCTGGATTAAAGCATGGCCGACAGAACTGATCGTCAACGGGCTCTGCGCCGCTTTGTCCTTTATCCTATTCAGGGGGCGTTCATCTTGCTGATCTATCTAATCTGCAGGGTTCTTCCCATAGAATGGGCGTCATGGATCGGTTCGATCACGTTTCGCACATTCGGGCCGTTTCTTCGTGCGGATAAAACAGCCAGGCGCAATCTCGCCCGGATCTATCCTGATATATCCCAGGCGGAAACAGACCGGATCGTGAAAGCTGTCTGGGATAATCTTGGACGTGGGGCCGGCGAATGGTCCCAGGTTGATTTGATTGAGACATCGGGCCCTAATTCGCGGGTGGAAGTCATCGGGGAAGAGCATCTTTTGAAACTGATCGCCTCAGAACGCCCCTTCATTACGTTTTCAGGTCATTTTGGAAATTGGGAAATTGCCAGCCTCGTTCCTGCCCATCGCGGGTTGCCCTTGGTCAACATATACAGGCATGCCTCGATCCCGATCGTGGATCATCTGTTTCGCAAAATTCGCGGGCGGTTCTGTCGTGAGATGATCCCGAAGGGCCGGTCCAATGCCCGCCGGATTCTGGAAAGTCTGAAATCGGGTCATTCCCTGGGTCTGCTCGTTGATCAGAAACTCAATGAAGGCCTGCCGATCCCGTTTTTGGGCTATGACGCGATGACCCCCAGTGCGCCGGCGGAACTCGCATATCGGTTTGATTGTCCGATCATTCCAGCCCGTGTCGAACGCTTGCCCGGTGTCCGGTTCAGATTGACCATCCTTCCACCGATGGAAATGCCCGATAGCGGCGATCGCAAGGCCGATGTCGAGAAGGTGTTGCGAGACATAAACGATATTCTTGGTGAGTGGATCCTGGACAAGCCAGAACAATGGTTCTGGGTCCACAGCCGCTGGCCGAAAGAGTAATCAGGACATCGGCGGGACCAACAGTCCTGCGTCAAGACGATCGTCGAACCAATTGACGCGCCAATCCAGATGAGGGCCCGTCGCGCGACCGGTTGCCCCGACAGTGCCCACGATATCCCCCTGCTTCAGCTTTTGACCCAGCTCTACTTTGATTTCCTCGATATGCAGGAAGGTGGAGGCAAGGCCGTATCCGTGATCCACCATCACTGTCCCACCGGAATAGTAGAGGTCCGGTTCGACAAGCGTCACCGTCCCGGCGGCTGGAGTGACAAAGGGGGTTCCGGTTGGAACCGCGATATCAATGCCGTAATGGGGCTGTCTGGGCTGGCCATTCAAGACCCGCTGACTGCCAAAAACACCTGAAATCCTGCCTTTCACGGGCCAGATGAAGCCATCATCAAAACCGCGGAAATCGCTGTCTATCGCTCGGGCCTCGCGAACCCGTTGCCCTTCGGCCCGAATGCGTTTCAGCAGGCTTTCCGGTGGTGTCACTTTCTTGGGCGGCAGACCATCAATCCGCTGAATGTCGTATTCACGCTGTGAAATCGAGATTTGATGCAGCGTGGTTTTGCCATCCGGATCCGTTACCTCAAGCGTGTGGTCTTTCGCGTCATCCCGGTGAAACCCGAAGATGAACCGGCCATCCGGACCAACCCGTAACGCACGTCCTTCATAGCCAACTGTTGACCCCGGCGTAACCTTTCCCCTGATGAGGCCGCCTTGTGTGAAATCCCCTTCCAGATAGATCGAACCATCGTCAGCGAGTAATCCGGTCGATACCCCTGCACACAAACCCAGAGAGAGAAGCATCAGGCGTAGCCATTTAAAGATCTTCACAGCAACTCTCCCTGTGTCGGTTTCGGGGGGCCGGCCTTTGGTTTCTGTTTTTTGCCCGCCCCCTGTTTATCGCCCGCGGCTATGGCATTGCGGCTGCCGTCCTGGAAGCGGATTGTAATTTCGGTGCCGGCTTTGAGGTCGCCCGACGTTTTTACAACCGCCCCTTTCTGATCGGTGACGACGGCAAAGCCCCGTTTGAGAATGTTCATGTAAGATACGCTTTCCAAACGACGGGCAATCTGGTCGAGCGCGGTTTGATCCTCTTTCAGCCGTCGCTCCATCGCATGGCGCAACCGTTTTGCGGCATCGCCCTGATTTAGGGCTGTGCCAGCACTCGCGATGTTTCTTTGCCCCGCCGACGTCAGGCGTTCGGTCAATTGGGAAAGGGTCGTCGCTCGCGCTTCCAGAACCTGTTTCGGACTGCGCAAACGCGCGCTGAGCGCTTTGCTGTCTCTTTGGCTTTCCCTAAGCAGACTGGTCATCTGAACGTGTAACCGTTCCCCCAAATCATCGGTGCGTTGCTGGGCGGCACCGATAAGATTGTCTGGATTTGGAAGTCCGCGGGACAGCCCTTCCAGCCGCATGGCCGCCGTGCTGACCAGGCGGTTGAGGCCGTTTGCCCCGCGACGGTCGAGATCATTCAGGCCCAGCATCAGATCCCGACGGACAGGGACCGCCATTTCTGCCGCCGCTGTCGGTGTGGGTGCACGTTGGTCAGAGGCAAAGTCGATCAATGTTGTATCGGTTTCATGTCCAACCGCGGAAATCAGCGGGATCACACTGTTGGCAGCGGCGCGCACCACAGCCTCTTCGTTGAACGCCCAAAGGTCTTCCAGCGAACCGCCGCCCCTGGCGACGATAAGAACATCGGGGCGTGGCGCCGGACCGCTTTCCGGTAACGCGTTGAAACCCTCAATCGCATTGGCGATCTGTTCAGATGCACCCTCGCCTTGCACAATGACGGGCCAGAGCAGGACATGCCGGGGAAACCGGTCTGATAATCTGTGCAAAATATCCCTGATCACCGCACCCGTTGGTGACGTGACCACACCGATTACAGTCGGCAGGTACGGGATGGCCTGTTTTCTGTCCGGGTCGAAAAGACCTTCTGCCTGAAGTTTTCGCCGTCGATCTTCCAGCAGTTTCAGGAGCGCTCCCTCACCGGCCAGTTCCATCCGTTCGATGACAATCTGATATTTGCTGCGTCCTGGATATGTGGTCAGCTTTCCAGAAACGACGACTTCCATCCCGTCTTCCGGGGTGAGACCAAGACGCTGCGCTGTTCCGCGCCAACAGACCCCGTCAAGGACGGCATTTGTGTCTTTCAGTGCAAGATAGAGATGGCCAGACGCCGCCCTTTTAAAGCCAGAGATTTCGCCGCGTACCCGGACGTAGGAAAAACTGTCTTCGACACTGCGTTTCAGAGCCTGGGAGATTTCTGAAACCGAGAATTCCGGTGCATTTCCGCGCAGGTTTTGACTGGGGTCCATTTCCATTATTTGTCCAAAAATGTCCTTTGAAAGGTGAAATTCATGCCGTGTGAGCGCTGCTTACTGCCCGGTCAGTCTTGCGCAAACCGAGCCGTTCGGGCAAGTCATGCAGGAGCCGCTTTCAAGAAATAGTGTATCCGTGTTTTCGCGCAACGTCAGGGGGCAGAAATGAAATTTTTGGTGATCGGATCAGGGGGACGGGAACATGCCCTGTGTTGGACGCTGGCCGGATCACCCCTGTGCGAGGCGCTGTATTGCGCACCGGGAAATGCCGGAATTGCCGAGGATGCGGTCTGTCTTGATATCTCTGTAAATGACCAGGACGCTATCGTCGGATTTGCAAAGGAAGAGGCCATAGATCTGGTCGTTGTCGGACCAGAGGATCCTCTGGTGGCCGGCCTTGCTGATCGGTTGGAGGCGGAGGGTATCCGGGTCTTTGGGCCGAGCGCGGCGGCGGCTCAGCTGGAGGGCTCAAAAGGTTTTATGAAGGACCTCTGCGCCAAATATGATATTCCAACAGCGGCTTACGCGCGTTTTACAGACCGCGACGCAGCACGTGCCTATATCACCGAGCAGGGCGCGCCGATTGTGGTCAAGACAGA
Source organism: Alphaproteobacteria bacterium (assembly GCA_963691885.1). Taxonomy (GTDB): domain Bacteria; phylum Pseudomonadota; class Alphaproteobacteria; order UBA8366; family Aestuariispiraceae. The sequence goes on along the minus strand of OY829843.1, from coordinate 939,391 downwards.
TGGTCTGGCGGCGGGCAAGGGTGTCACCGTCGCGATGACCCTGGACGAGGCCCTCAACGCGGTTGATGAGGCGATGCTCGATGCAAAATTTGGCAGCGCTGGCGCGGAATTGGTCATTGAGGAATTTATGGAGGGGGAAGAGCTCTCTTTCTTTGCCCTGTGTGATGGTAAGACCGCCTTGCCGTTGGCGTCCGCCCAGGATCACAAGGCGGCTTATGACGGGGACAAGGGGCCAAACACCGGCGGTATGGGCGCCTATTCCCCGGCGCCGGTTTGTACACCTGAAATTGAAACAACGATTGTTGAGAAAATCCTCAATCCCACCCTGGCCGCATTGGCCGCAGAGGGCGCGCCATACAAAGGTGTCTTGTTTATGGGGTTGATGATTACCGACCAAGGACCGCGCCTGATTGAGTATAATGTGCGGTTCGGTGACCCCGAATGTCAGGTCCTGATGATGCGTCTGATGTCTGATCTGGCCCCGGCATTGATCGCGACCGCTGACGGTGTTCTCTCCAGTTTTGACTTGCGCTGGTATGATGATGTTGCTGTGACGGTTGTTATGGCAGCCAAGGGTTATCCGGGTTCATACGAGAAAGGAACTGTCATCGGCGGTCTGGAACAGGCGGCGTCTGACGAAGACATCCTGATTTTTCATGCGGGGACAAAGCAGGGGACCGATGGGAAAATCCTTGCAAATGGAGGGCGCGTTTTAAATGTAACGGCCCGCGGCCCCTCAGTCGCTGCGGCCCGCGAGAAGGCCTACACCGCTATTGAGATGATCGATTGGCCCGACGGGTTCTACCGCACGGATATTGGTTGGCGGGCCCTTTGACGGGCAGTGCGAGAAGCATTGTGACAGGCATTGTGACGCGCCTAACGCCTCGCTAGACTATCGCTATGTCGCTTGATCCCCTTATCGCTGACCGGATCTACATCATCGGGCTTTTTCTTTTGGCACTGATGATCCTCTTCCGGTTTGTGAACCGAAAACGCTTTGAAAAGACGCGGTTCCGTCGCGAAGTCGGCTATGAGCAATCGGATCCGGACGATTTGCCGGATCTCAATCCTATTCTGCGCCGGACACGGTTACAGATCATTTGCGCCGTTATCGGGATAACGGCGCTGATTTACATCGCGATTATGGGGATGCAGGACAAGCCTGTTGGTATTCCTTTGCCGCAGGGTCTTTTTGACTGGCTGAATTAACCTATCTAAAGAGTATCCCTCAACACATGCAATCAGATCGGATTTAATTTTATGGATGTTGATCAGGCGACTGACCTTCTCGATACACTGGTAAAGAAAGCGATTGCCACCGGCGCGGATCAGGCCGATGCCGTGGCGGCGACGTTCATGTCGATTTCCCATGCAAGGCGTTTGGGCAAGGTCGAAAAACTGGAACGATCCGAAAGCCACGATCTGGGCTTGCGCGTCATCATTGGTCAGAAACAGGCTGTTGTTTCCAGTAATGACTGGCAAAAAGATGCTCTGGACTCTCTGGTAGATCGCGCGATCGCCATGGCCCGGGCGGTGCCGGATGATGCTTTTTGCGGCTTGGCCGACCCCGAGCAGTTGCTGAGCAATACGCCGCCCGAGCTGGATGTTTGTGACACAAGCGAACCGTCAGCCGAAGATCTGGTGGAGCGCGCCACCCGTGCCGAGGAAGCGGCCATGGCGGTGCAAGGTGTGACCAATTCTGAGGGCGCCGAAGCAGACTGGAGCCGCTGGGACGTTGTGCTGGCCGCCAGCAATGGATTTAGGGGTGCCTATGCCGGATCGCGTTCGGGGGTGGGTGTTTCTGTCCTTGCCGGTGAGGGTGTCGGCATGGAAAGCGACTATGACTACTCGACGAAGGTCTATGGGGCTGATCTTCGGGACCCGGCAGAGGTTGGAAAGATGGCCGGTGACAAGGCCGTGCGCAAACTGAACCCGCGCAAGGGGCCGACCAAATCCGTTCCTGTCATTTTTGATCCCCGGATTGCCGGGTCAATCTTGCGCCATCTTACCGGCGCGATTAATGGCAGTTCCGTTGCCCGTGGTACCAGTTTTCTGAAAGACATGATGGGTAAACAGATATTGTCGAAGGGCATTACCATCATCGACGACCCGCATCGACCCAGAGGTCTGGCGTCAAAACCGTTTGACGCTGAAGGCCTGGCAAACAAGGCCCGTCCGCTGGTTGAAGATGGTGTTCTGCAGACCTGGATCCTGGATCTTCATACCGCCCGTCAGCTTGAGCTGGAAAGCACGGGACATGCGTCCCGGGGGACAGGCGGACCGCCGTCGCCTTCCACCACAAATGTTCATCTGGAGCCGGGCTCAATCAGCCGCGATGACCTGATTGGCGGTGTGCAGGACGGATTTTATGTGACCTCACTGATGGGGATGGGCGTGAACGGCATCACAGGGGATTACAGTCGTGGTGCATCGGGTTTCTGGATTGAAGGGGGAGAGATCGTCTATCCGGTCAACGAAATGACCATCGCTTCAAATCTGAAAGAGATGTTCATGCACATGACCGCGGCCAACGATCTGGAATTCACCTACGCCACCAATGCACCGACCCTGATGATCGAGGGGATGATGGTCGCCGGTCAGTAGACGCGGCGCATCAGGCTTTTCACGGGTTTGGTGTTGACCAGTTCGGGTCAATGAACCGCTGAACTTCCAAAAGATTGCCGTCGGGATCGGTGAAATAGAAATGATAGATCCCGTAATCGTCGTTCTGGCGGGGTGGGCCATCACAGGCAACACCGTGCCTGGTTAACCGCGCGTGCCAGTCATCGACGTCATCCGTGACCATACAGAGGACAAAGCCTGATCCGCCAAGATCTTGATCAGGTCGTGCCTGACAGATCCCAAGAAAGCCCTCACTGCTCAGGCGGTAGACCCGGCATCCCGCCGGCTGCACGAGGACCAGTTCCAACCCTACCGATTCTTCAAAGAACCGGGCGGAAACCGTTATATCCGACACGTAAATGAAGGAAATGTTCTGATTCACATCTGGCATGTCCGCCTCAATTCCCCCGAACAATGGTCAGAAACTATACAAGCCCCGATCCAAATCACAATTCGCTTGCAGTTCCTTCCGTTTTGTTTACGATTTGTTCTAAATTTAAGATGGAGTGAGCGCTTATGCCTGTGAAAAAGACCCTGTCGAAGAAGTTGAGCCGGTTTATTGAGGACCAGAAAATGTTCTTTGTTGCGACAGCCGCCCGGGACGGTCGGGTCAACCTGTCGCCGAAGGGGATGGACAGTCTGCGGCTGATCAGTGACACGCGCCTGCAATGGTTGAACTTGAGCGGCAGTGGAAACGAAACAGCCGCCCATATACGCGAAGTACCGCGGATGACGCTGATGTTTTGTGCCTTTGATGAACCCGCGCTCATCTTGCGGGTCTATGGCACCGCGCGGGTCATTCATCCCCGCGACCCGGAATGGGAGACGGCCATTGCTCAATTTCCGGCGATGGCGGGCAGCCGCCAGATTTTTGACCTTGAAATCGATCTGGTTCAGACGTCTTGTGGCACCGGTGTCCCATTAATGTCCTTTGAAGGACAGAGAGGGGGGGAGGAGCTTGTTCCCTTCTTTGAGGAATTGGGGCAAACAGGGGTAGAAGACTTTTGGCGCAAGAAGAATGTCACCAGCATTGATGGACGACCAACCGGGATTTTCCGGGATTAGCGACAGCATGAGGCCTTGCTTTGACTAGCGAGGCAGCCGCGCCCGGTATGCGCCGGTCCCTGATCAGTTTGATCCTGGCCGAAGTGATGGTGATGAGCCTGTGGTTCTCCGCCGCCGCTGTATTACCGGCACTGGCGTCTGAATCAGGTTTGACCGTCGGCGAACTCGCAGGTCTCTCAACTGCTGTACAGATCGGGTTTGTTCTGGGCGCGCTGGTTCTGGCGATTACGGGCCTGCCGGATCGAATGAACCCGCGCTTGTTGTTTGCTGTTTCGGCTATGATTGCCGCCGGTGCAAATCTCGTCCTTCTTGTGGTTCCTGCTGATACACTGATCGCCCAACTCTCTCGCTGTGTTGTCGGGATGGCCCTGGCGGGCGTATATCCGGTCGGGATGAAAATTGCTGTTGGCTGGACGGTCGCGCGTCGCGGTCTTCTTGTGGCAGTTTTGGTCAGCGCGCTAACGCTGGGCTCTGCAGCCCCGCATCTGGTCGCCTTGCTGGGCGGGTCGGACTGGCGGTTGACCCTGATCGCGACATCGGTTCTGGCCGGGCTCGGGGCGATCATTGTCCTGAATTGCCAATTGGGTCCCTTTCACGGGCGGGCGGCCCGGTTTGACCCGACCGCGATCCGGGTTGCCTGGACCAATATCGGCATACGGCGCGCCTATATGGGGTATTTCGGCCATATGTGGGAACTCTACGCGCTTTGGGCCTGGATCGGGACCGCAGCAACACTTGCCGCGACAGAGGCCCTGCATCCGGATCCAAAGGCATTTGGTTCAACAGTTGCTTTCGTGGCGATCGCGCTGGGTGGTTTGGCCTGTATCCCGGCTGGTTGGTGTGCGGATCGATTTGGAAAGGCAGCGGTCGCCAGAACGGCCCTGATTGGCAGTGCATTGAGCGCCATTGCCAGTGCCTTTGCCTTTGGTGGACCGCTCTTCATTCTTGTCATCGCGCTCATTGCCTGGGGCATTACAGTAATCCCGGATTCTGCTCAGTTCTCGGCCCTGGTTGCTGATCATTCCGCGTCTGAGATGGCCGGCTCCCTGATGACTTTCCAGACGGCTATTGGGTTTGCGCTCTCGGCGATATCTGTTCAGGCGGTGCCTTTTTGGGTTGAGCAGACAGGGTGGCACGGCACGTTTCTAATTTTGGCTTTCGGACCCATCCTTGGGGCGATTGCCCTGGGGCGTCGCGTCCTTATCCGCTAATATCTTGCGAAACTGGCCGAGTCACGGTGGATTGTAACTCTGCCTCACCCTGATCAAACCGGGATTGAACCATGCTGAAGCCAGATGCGCCCAATAAACCCGCCCCCCAGGACATGACCGAGGGGGAACGCGACAGGGACGTGAACCAGATTGTCGCCAGGGCGATCCGGTCTGCTGACTGGACCTTCTTTAATGAGAATTACAACCGTCAGGCGGAAGAGGTTGTGCGTGCCCTGAACCGCGCTGGCTATGTGATCATGCCACAGACACCGACAGAGACCATGAGCGCCGCTGGGCGGGACGCCATCGAAATCGGTCAGTACAGACCCTCTGCTGTTGCCGGTGTGGTTTATGAGGCAATGGTGGAGGCTGGCCGCATTCTGCCATGAGCCTGACGGACGCTCAGCTCGCCTTTGACAGGACGTCGTGATCTTCCGGGACAAAGGAGAGCGCGTGTTCAACAACCTCCGGTCCGGCACCGGCTTTATGCGCATTTTCGCTCAGATACCGGCGAAAGGCGCGGGCGCCCGGAACCCCCTGAAACAGGCCGATCATATGGCGTGTCATTGCCTGTAGCCTCACACCTTCACTGAGGCGCGCATCGATATAGGGTAAATACGCGCGAACCAGATCATGACCGGTGGTAACGGCACGCGCCTCCGCTTCAAAGCCGCACTGATTTGCAACAAACGCATCCACACTCAGCATCAGATCGGGGGTCTGATAGGCGGCCCGCCCGATCATCACCCCTTGTAGGGTGGTCCCATCACTCTTGTCCGTCAGAAGGTCACGGGCCTGCTCGAGGCTGGTAATGCCGCCATTGATCTCGATCGACAGGTTTGGTCTTTCCCGTTTCAGGCGATGGACATGGCCATAATGAAGGGGTGGCACGTCGCGGTTCTGCTTCGGCGATAGTCCGGCCAGAATGGCGACGCGCGCGTGGATGATGAAGGTGTCGCAGCCCGAAATGCTGTGCACGCGATCTACGAAATCCAGCAGAAACGGGAAGTCGTCGCGATCATCAATGCCGATCCGGCATTTGACGGTGACGGGAATGTCCACCGCCTCGCGCATCGCCGCAACACAGGCACCCACCAAATCAGGGTTTGCCATAAGACAGGCACCAAACATGCCGGACTGAACCCGGTCAGAAGGGCAACCGACATTTAGGTTAATCTCGTCATAGCCGAATTCGGCAACAACCCGTGCTGCCTGCGCCAGTTCCTGTGGGTCAGAGCCGCCCAGCTGGCAGACAACCGGATGCTCGGCCTCGTCAAAGCCCAAAAGGCGGTCCCGCTCCCCATGGATGACCGCCGGTGCGGTCACCATCTCGGTATACAAGACGGCATAACGGCTGGCCAATCGATGCAGATACCGGCAATGCCGATCCGTCCAGTCCATCATCGGGGCCACCGAGAGCATATGTCCAACCGCTTTGTTCATCAGACTCATTCTACGCGCGTCAAAAATACCGCCGCGTCCCTACCCCAGAAGTATGGGCGAGGTCAAAGTGCAAGGCCCAATTGTATTCAGAAACCCTGAAAGGCAAAATCCAGAGCATTCGTGATTTCGTCGGAGTTGCGGCTCAAATTGGCGACTGGTTCGGTCAGCAGTTGGATAGAAACTGTTGCCAGAAATTGTGTCATCATGACCACCTCTTTCCCGTCTACAACAAAATTGGGGTTCAATCTTGCCATGGGGACCCGAACATCTGCAGAACGGAAAAGGGGCACAACAATGCGAGAGTTCAGACCATCCAACAGATCTGCCTGCACATCCAGCAAGTAGCCAGTACCGCCGGGATTTGGAAATACATCAAACCGTGCCATCAGAAAAAACGATGCGAATCCAGCGGCAAACCATGTTCTTCAACCCAAGCGTTCGAACTTTCGATCCCGGATTTGTTGGCCAGTTTCCATTCCTCGGAACGCGCCTTTGCAATGGCTGTCTTCAATCCCTCCTCAGCGGCTTGTGAGAGATTGATCTGATATTTCTTTGCCTCTTCCAAGACTGCGCTGTTCAAGGAGAGATTTGTTGGTTTTCGTGATACCTTTCGCATTATGCGGCCTTTCTGCTGACTGCATCATTATGCGCATAAACATGCATATATATTCAAGATCCTTCTTCGACAGATTTGCCTCCCTTGACCCAAGTCATTGGCGGGTATCGGGGGAAACGGTACTGTAGCGTTGTGCGAAAGGGGCCGGGGAATTAAAACAGGGCCTCGATTGGGACCTGAGGGAGTGTTTGGGATGACAAAGACAACGCGGGACTGGCTGGATCTGGCCCAGAGCGAGTTGAAAGGTGCAGACCCGGAAAGCCTGACCTGGAAGACACCCGAAGGCATTGATATCAAGCCACTCTATACCGCCGAAGACCTGCCCGAAGACGCGGTTGGCGAGCTGCCGGGCTTTGCGCCCTATACGCGCGGGGTCAAGGCGACCATGTATGCGGGGCGTCCCTGGACCATCCGTCAATATGCGGGTTTCTCCACGGCCGAAGAATCTAACGCTTTCTATCGCAAAAACCTGAAGGGCGGGCAAAAGGGCCTGTCCGTTGCCTTCGATCTGGCGACCCACCGCGGCTATGATTCCGATCATCCTCGCGTCGTCGGGGATGTGGGCGCGGCAGGTGTTGCCATCGATACGGTTGAGGATATGAAGATCCTCTTCGACGGTATTCCGCTGGATCAGATGTCCGTCTCCATGACCATGAACGGTGCCGTTATTCCGGTTCTGGCGATGTTCATTGTGGCTGGTCAGGAGCAGGGCGTGGATACGGCCAAGCTCTCAGGCACGATCCAGAACGATATCCTGAAAGAGTTCATGGTGCGGAACACCTATATCTATCCACCCGAACCCTCGATGCGGATTGTCGCTGATATTATTGAGTACACGGCTGAAAACATGCCGAAGTTCAACTCCATCTCAATCTCCGGCTATCACATGCAGGAAGCGGGGGCGACGCTCGCCCAGGAACTGGCCTATACGCTGGCGGACGGGATGGAATATGTGCGCGCTGCCCAGTCCAAAGGGCTGGATGTGGATGCCTTTGCCGGGCGGCTCTCTTTTTTCTTCTGCATTGGCATGAATGTCTTTATGGAAGCCGCCAAACTGCGCGCGGCGCGTCAGATCTGGGCCAAGATCATGACAGACTTCGGGGCAAAATCCGAGCGGTCCAAAATGCTGCGCACCCATTGCCAGACATCCGGCGTCTCGCTGACAGAGCAGGACCCTTATAACAATGTGGTCCGCACCGCGTTTGAAGCCATGGCGGCGGCCCTGGGGGGCACCCAGTCCCTCCATACCAATTCCTTTGATGAAGCGCTGGCCCTGCCGTCTGAAACCTCAGCCCGGATTGCCCGGAACACGCAGCTTATCCTGCAGCATGAGACCGGCATCACCAATGTTGTCGACCCCCTTGGCGGGTCCTACTACGTCGAGGCTTTGACGCAAGAGCTTGTCGATAAAGCCTGGGAAATGATCGAAGAGGTCGAGGCGCTGGGCGGCATGACAAAGGCTGTCGATCAGGGCCTGCCAAAGATGCGGATTGAAGAGGCCGCTGCCCGCCGTCAGGCCCGTGTCGACCGGGGTGAGGATGTGATCGTCGGTGTGAACCGCTTTCAGTTGGAAGACGAACCCCCCGTCGATATCCTGCAGATCGACAATGCCAAGGTCCGTGAGTCCCAGATCAAGCGCCTGAAAAGGGTTCGTGCGTCCCGTGATACGGAGGCCTGCATGGGAGCCCTCGACTCGCTGACACAAGTTGTCGCTTCGGGTGAGGGGAATGTTCTGGCCGCCGCTGTTGAGGCTGTGCGGGCAAGGGCGACGCTTGGCGAAGTCTCAGACGCGATGGAAAAGGCGTTCAGTCGGCATAAGGCCACGACCCGCGTTATTTCCGGTGTCTATGGCGACGCCTATCAGGGGGACGCCGAATATGAAGCGATCCAGAAAAAGATCGGCGATTATGCCGTGGATCGAAAGCGGAACCCGCATCTGCTGGTCGCCAAGATGGGCCAGGACGGTCACGACAGGGGCGCGAAGGTCATCGCTTCCGCCTTTGCCGATATGGGGTTCACGGTCGATCTTTCCGACATGTTCGAAACGCCGGAAGAGGTGGCGGACAAGGCGGTGAAGCTTGGCGTGGATGTGATCGGTGTCTCGTCACTGGCTGCCGGCCATAAAACGCTTGTACCGGCGCTCATCTCGCTGCTGAAAGAGCGTGATGCCCAGGACATTATTGTCATATGTGGCGGCGTTATACCGGAACAGGATTATGATTTCCTGAAAGAGGCCGGTGCGGCTGAAATCTTCGGTCCAGGCTCAAACGTGCTCGAGGCGGCCAATGCCGTCATGGGGCATGTGGCGGGCGTGCGTCGCAACCGATAGACGGCATTCAGCGGCGGATATAGCCCAGCTGCCGCATGCAGATCTCAAACTGTTGCTTCACCAGATTCTGGCTCTGTATCCGGTCGAGTGTCGCCCGCGTGCTGTTGGTGCTCTTCGGCGCGGCAGAGACAGCACCGGGATCGGAGGCGGTCAGCCGGTCTGCGCGATCAAGGCAGATCTTGCGATCCAGCGGCCATTTGTCGGGTAAGGTCCCTGGCTTTATCCAGCGGGACGGCTGGGCCTGTTCCACTTTCGGGGCACAGCCAGTCACCATGAATGCCGCAACTATAAAAAGCAGAAATGCGCCGGTTACTTGGTTGGATTCATTGATTTTGTAATAAAGAATAGAAAGTTTTAGTAAATTCATGTATTAATACCATCGTGAGAAGTGTTAAAACCGCACCAGAATGGTTGCATGGTTGGCAATTCGGTTACAACTGCCTCTGTCGAGGCTGAACAAGAAATGACAGCACACAGGAAGAATCCGATGAAATACTCCCTGAAAATGACTGGTGTAGCAGCAGCGCTTGCGCTGACGGTAACCGGCTGTACGGCGTCTGGATCCTTGGACCGCGATGACAAACTGGCCATTGGTGCCGTTGGTGGTGCCGTGGTTGGCGGTTTGCTTGGTTACGAATTGTTCGGATCCGGTTCAGGGCAATTGATTGGTTTGGCCGTGGGTGCCGCTGGTGGTGCCGTCGGGGGCTATTATCTGGCTGACCGCATGACGCAGGCCGACAAGCGGGCCATGGAAAGCAGCGCATATGACGCGCTGACCAATAAGGCGCCTGGTGAAGGGGTGTCTTGGGTGAACCCTGATAGCGGTAACAGTGGCAATGTTGTCTCCACCCGCACTTTTATGGCAGCAGACGGTCGTCTGTGTCGCGACTACAAGACGACGGTTAATGTGTCCGGTGAAACGGTTGAGACCGTTCAAACAGCCTGCCGTACCGACCAGGGCGACTGGATCGTTACCTGATCTGATTTCCGTAAATTTCCGCCCTTAAATAACCCGCACGCGCCGGGGCCCCTTGGTGTGTCTGACATACTTTCTGCATTCAGGCCATTCTTTGCCTGATATCAGTTGTCGTCCAACACTCGTGGATTACCCAAAAAAAAAGGCCGCGACATGCGCGGCCCAAGTTCAGGGAGGAAACGCCTAAAGAGATGCGCAAGTGCGAACACTTTCGCATCGCAACATGTTTAGGCAGGGCATGTTGCGATGCACAATATGGCATTAAGAACATTGACAATCAAGGGTTTTCTTAAGTTTTTTCGATTTTTTTGATTGCCTCAAAATCTGTCAATTGTGCAATGCAAAAATGTGAAAATTCCTAACAATTTGCTTTTTCTTAATGCATAAGCTGATTTTTGAGGCAGGAATTGATGGGGAATTGAGCGGTTACCGCGCCTGCGAATTGATCGATCTTGCGCTGCGCCTTTTTGGTTCATCGACAGGGCATAGAAAAAACCCCGTCACGAGGACGGGGTTTTTTGCAAAATTCAGGAAATTTCGGAATCAGTCGCGTTCGATACACATAGCGACACCCATGCCGCCGCCAATGCAAAGCGTCGCGAGGCCTTTTTTGGCATCCCGTTTTTCCATTTCGTGAAGCAATGTGGTCAGAACGCGGCCGCCGGAAGCACCAATCGGGTGCCCAAGGGCGATTGCGCCGCCATTGACGTTAACAATCGACGGATCCCAGCCCATATCCTTGTTCACTGCAAGGGCCTGGGCGGCAAATGCCTCGTTCGCTTCAACCAGTTCGAGGTCATCAACCGACCAACCCGCTTTCGCAAGGGCGGCGCGGGAAGACGGGATGGGGCCGGTCCCCATGATCGCAGGGTCTACACCAACTGTCGCGAAGGAAGCGATGCGGGCCATCGGGGCAACGCCACGGGCTTTGGCCTCGTCACCGCTCATGATCACGATGGCGGCGGCACCGTCATTGATGCCCGATGCATTGCCGGCTGTAACAGTTCCTTCCTTATCGAAGGCCGGACGCAGCTTTGCCAGGGTTTCAACGGTCGTGCCATGTTTCGGATACTCGTCTTCCGAAACAACAATCTCGCCCTTACGGGTCTTGATTGTGACCGGGGCCAGCTCTGCTTCAAACTTGCCTGCTTTCTGGGCGGCTTCAGCTTTCTGCTGGGAGCTGGCGGCAAACTCGTCTTGCTCGTCCCGGGTCAGCTGCCACTGGCGGGCCACGTTCTCCGCCGTGGTTCCCATGTGGTAGCCGTTGAAGGCACACCACAATCCGTCACGGATCATGCTGTCGACGAATTTCAGATCGCCCATTTTCTGGCCGTTCCGCAGATGGGCGACGTGGGGGGCCTGGCTCATGCTTTCCTGACCGCCGGTTACCACGATCTTGCTGTCACCAGACATGATCGCCTGGGCGCCGATGGCTACTGTGCGCAGACCGGAACCGCAAAGCTGGTTGACGTTATAGGCTGTCTTTTCATGCGGGATCCCGGCTTCCATAGCAGCCTGACGTGCAGCATTCTGACCTGCACCAGCGGTCAGAACCTGCCCCAGGATCGCTTCATCCACATCTTCCGGTGCAACACCGGCGCGGGCGAGGGCCTCTTTAATGGCAACAGCGCCCAGATAGGCCGCGGAAACGCCGCTCAGTGCGCCGCTGAATGACCCAACCGGGGTCCTGGCGGCACTGGCGATAACAACTTCAGTCATAAAACTCTCCTTCGTTCTATAGGCATCTTCGGCCTGATCTTCGACGAAGCGCCAGATGGTCTGCCGCCTTGGGTCGGGACTATATAGAGGCGTAGTGTATTTCTCAATCAATCCGCGCTGTAATTGATCCTGCTCAATCGCACGAAATCTCGCAGCATAGATGGTGAGAACTGGGTGCCTTACAAGCGCTAAGACGGGTTTAGAAAGGCCCCGAGTTTTTTCCAGAGGGAATGGGCGCCCGCGCTGGACATCATCCCGATATGGCCAAGTTGTGGGCGCATCAGGCGCACGTCTGAAAGGCTTTCTGTAATCGCGAGGGCGCTGCGCGGCGGGACGATGCGGTCATTGGTCGGAATGACAACAAGTGTTTCGCCCTGATACTCTGATGGATCAACTGTATCACCATCAATTTTCCAGGCCCGTTTGATGGGCGCATTGTCGCCATACCATTGACCGAGCGCCTCTCTTGCAACATTGCAGGTCAGCGGAACCCCATCGTTCAACCAATCCTCCAGGGCGACGAAACGCCGGGTGGTTTCGCTGTCGGGATCCTGATCCGCAAAAGCCTGAAATTTTCGGTAAGCCATAAGCGGGTCTAGAGAGGCGAACAGGGCCTGGATCAGATCGATTGGCAGGTTCCCAAAGAACCCCATCACGGGCTCGCACAGTTCCAACAAGGATTTCATCTGTTGTCCCTGACCCGGGTATTCCGTATGAAAATCCCATGGTGTCGCCAGCAGAACCATCTGGTTGACCGCATCCTGATGTCGAAGGGCAAGTGGCAGGGCAAGAAGGCCACCCATGCAATACCCGACAAGCGACACCGGCTGCTTATGTCTCTGTCTTAAAAGATCCAGCATTCGATCCAGCCGTTTGACATAATCCGTCAGGTCGAACGCCTGCTCATCAGGCCCGGGGGCGGCCCAGTCCACGAGATAGGGGGCAAGGCCCTGCTCGGTCAGGCTTTCGCAAAAGCTAAGATCCGGCAGGAGGTCCATGATATAGGCCCGGTTTATCAATGAAGGGATGACAAGAACCGGCCTTGCACTCTGGTTTTCCGAAAAAGCCGTCAGACTGGTGGTCCCTTCCGACCAGATGACAGGGCGTTGGCTCTCTGGTCGCTGGAATGGATGATGTTGATAGGCAGCGATCCCTGTAAGCATGCGGTTGAGGCTTGAGCGGAAGGTAGCATCGATCTCCCTTGTCAGGTCGCCCATGTCAGCTTTGTCCAGCTCCGGCATAACGGTGCTGAAATCTGGTTTAAAGCTGTCCAGGGTTGCAAACAGACCGGCCTGAAGTGTTTGGGCGAAAAGCGCCTGTGGCCCGGCGGTTGGATCAAAACCAGCGCCGCCAAAACCGCCAGACTTAAACAGATTTGGGTCGAATAGATTGAAGCTCTGCTTCGAGTGATGCGACCCGGTCCTCAAGAACGGCAATGCGGCGATTGAGGTCGCGTACAAGCTCATCGGTGCTGCCAGATGCAGCGGCAGGGGACGAGGGCCCAGCCTGGCCCGTTTCTGTACCGTCACTGTTCCGTTCTCCGCTTTCCGCCGTGGTGGTCGGGGGCTGCATCATCTGGCCAAACAGCGTTTGCCAGCCTGTCATCATACGGGCCATGGCCTCAGCCGTGGCGGGATCCGAGGCGGCATTTGACATATGGTCCTGCCAAAGGGCCATGTAACGCTGGGTGAGATCCTGATAATCCGGTGGCTCGGTCATGGGATGAGTATAAATCGAAGGTACGAGTCCCTGCAATCACTGGAGAGGGCCGGAATCCGAGCCTATTTGTGGATCTTTGCGCAGCGTTCATTTTGCTGCACCTGCTTGGCGTAGCCCATTTCATCTGATATTGGAGAAAGTCCGGGTGAAGAAAACACGGGCAGAAATGGCAGAGCAACGGGCCCGCCGGTTTGTCCGGTCAATCCCCGCCAGATCCATTGAAGAGAGCAAGAAGTATCCAATTGGTACCATTTGCCCCAGTTGCGAGGTTGTAGAATGTCTGCAGACGCTGCCGAAGAAAATGAAGTGGTCACGATCAAGAAATACGCCAATCGACGGCTTTATAACACGGCGTCGAGCAGCTATGTGACCCTCGATCACCTCTGTCAGATGGTGAAAGATGATGTCGATTTTGTTGTCTATGATGCCAAGACCGGTGAAGACATAACACGATCCGTTCTGACCCAGATCATCGTTGAAGAGGAATCCAAGGGGCAAAGCCTTTTGCCGATCGGTTTTCTGCGTCACCTGATCAGCTTTTACGGTGACAATATGCAAACCATGTTGTTGCCGCGTTACCTCGATGTGTCGATGCAGTCGTTTACTGAAAATCGTGAAAAGATGCGCACCTATATGGAAGACACATTCGGGACTGTTTTTCCATTCAACGGTTTTGAGGAAATGAGTAAACAGAACATGGCCATGTTTGAACGGGCCATGCATTTCTTCTCGCCATTTGGAGAACATGAAGCGCAAGCAGGTCAGAAACCGGCTGAGAAATCACCTGCCTCAGGCGATGCACAATCTTCCGCCGATAGCCAGATTGATGCTTTGCAAAAGCAGCTTGATGCGATGCAGCGTCAGTTGGCAGCGATGGAAAAGCCGAAAGACTAAAGCAACCCGTATGCGTATGACGCTACGCCAGAAAATCTAGTTCTCGGATTTGCGCCAATCGGGATCAATTTCCGGTTTGCCGTATAACCAACCCTGCATGAAATCCGCACCTTCGGCTTCAACGACCTGACATTCTTCCTCTGTCTCGACGCATTCGGCGACCGTTTGCAGACCGAAACCGTCTGCGAGGCCGAGAAGTGTGCGGACAAACAAGAGATTATCCCTGTTATGTCCAACATCCTTGATGAAGGCACCATCAATTTTGACGACATCGACGGTCAGGGCTTTCATATGTCGGAATGAGGTGTAGCCGGACCCGAAATCATCCAGAGCCACCTTGCAACCAAGCGACCGGACCGCTGTCACAAAACGGGCGGACACCTCGAAATCTTCCAGCGCGGCTGTTTCTGTGATTTCGACAATCAAGCGCTTGGAAAGCTCCGGTCGCCCGCTGACAAGGCTGACCAGGGTGCGAAGCCAGGATTGGTCCGTCACCGTCAATCCGGAGATATTGAGGGCCAGTGTTATATCGGGATGTTTCACAAGGTCGTCGACGGCAATTTCGAGTGCACGTCTGTCCAGCAATCGCATCATGCCGAGCTTTTCGGCAACCGGAATGAAAACACCGGCGTTGACAAGGTTCCCGTCTGGGTCGCGCATCCGCAAAAGCGTTTCGTAATAGGATATTTCTTTTGTGTCCGCGTAGACAACAGGTTGATAGGCAAAGAAAATCCGGTCATCCTCCAGCGCCCGCATGATCTGCTCGCCTATAACCATGCTTTCCCGGCGAACGCTGCGTTGTTCTTCGGACAATTGATAGAGCGTGTAGCAGTTTCGGCCATTTTCCTTGGCAGCGTTCAGGGCAGATTCCCCGGCTGCCATCGCCTCATGTGCTGTTTGTATCATGCCCGGAAAAGCAACCGCGCCTATTGAAACGGTCACGTGAATGGGACCGCTTGGGGTTTCAATCGGGTCTCCGCGCAGGTCGTCCAGAAGTTTTTCCGCCGCCGTTCTGATGCCGCTCTCATCACACTGGCTCAGCACGATTCCAAATCGATCCCCTCCCAGGCGCCCAATTTGATCTGTGACCCGCAGGCAGCGCTCGATCCGATGGCCGATGCCGACAATAACCGCGTCTGCTGTCTTGGGGCCATAACCCTCGTTGACCATCGCCAGTTTGTCTATGCCGATGGCCAGATAACCCCCTTGCACTTTGTAGCGGGTGTTATAGGCAAAGGCGCTTTGCAGAGCTTCCCGTATTCGCGTCCTGTTCAGATGGCCGGTCAGTTCGTCAAAATTGGCCTTTTGTTCCAGAACAGTTTCATGGTGCTTTCTTGAATTTACGATCCGTAAGACGCCGTTCAGGCTCACCGGAATGCCATGGCTATCAACGTCCACCATGCCTTTGTCGTGGATCCAGACAAAATTGCCATTGTCCTGACGTAACCTGTATTCGCAGTCGAAGAAATCACCAGATTGCAGATGCTGACTCAAACTCTGCAGGCGTTTGGACAGATCTTCGATGTTTATGCGTTCATTGAATTTTTCGCCATTTACGGCAATGGCGCTCGGGCTGGTGCCAAAAATCGTTTCAACATTTCCGAACCACTGGATGGTGTCGTCAACGAGGTTCCAGGTATAGGCGAGGTCTCCTGCCGCAGTAATGGCCGCCGTCGCGATCTCGCCCTCCGCCGTCACGGGATCGGGTGTGGACGTATCCGCGGATACGCCAACGTCTACGGTCAGGGCAGGCGAAAGGGTTTCGTCCGAGGACTCGACGATTGTCTCCGCGGCATTGTTGTCCGAAGCGGTTTCGCCCACTCTAACTCCTGATCCCTACACGCGCGTTCTTGCCACACTGGAATATGGCTAAATACGGGAGTGATATTGATCCGCCTTATATTAATAAGTTACTAATACAATTGTACTTTAATACCGTATCGATCAATACTTCAATACCGCTAAGTATCGGTAATCTATGAAAATGTTTGCAAGTAATTGAAGTCTAGATCGGCAAGGTTAGAAAAAACTCTTTCGCCTTATGCGAGAAAAAGTTTTAAAAATAATGATCTATAATCGCTCAGGGAGAAAAAAATGTTCGGCAGTTTCCGCCAACGGCCCACATCCGGCTCTGAGGCAAATGCGCCATCGCCAGATCTAAAAAAAGAAGCATTGGGAGGTGCGACGGAGAACCAAGAGGCATCTGACCGTCGGGTTGGTGATGAATTGCAGGGTGCACGACGGGATGCATATTGGCAACGACGTGAGCTGATGACCCTTGCTGACGCCCTTTCCGGCGAGATGGAAGGAACCCTGGGAGAGGTGAAGCAGGGCGGGGAAGAGACCAGACGGGTCAGTGGTGATCTTCGAAAGTCATTGGATCAGACCCATGAACTGGTTGATTCCTTGTTGAAGGATGCGGCGACGACCGTGGAAGACGCCCAACAGATGTCTGCGAATGCAAAGAACCTTATCGAGTCTTCTGGTTCCATTAGCGACACCATGGATCAAGCGATGCGCCGGATCGATACGGCGGTCGGGCAAATGGAGACGGCTAATTCCGTGATTGGTTCGCTGTCCGACGCATCCAATCGGATCGGTGATATTGTTAAGCTCATTCAGGACATTGCGAACCAGACAAACCTGCTGGCATTGAACGCTACAATTGAGGCAGCGCGAGCCGGTGATGCCGGAAAAGGATTTGCGGTTGTTGCGGGCGAGGTGAAGGTCCTTGCGACGCAAACAGCGGGAGCGACCAATGACATTGCCGAGCAGATTTCCCAGATTCAGGACATCACCGGCAAGGTCGTTTCTGCAATGTCCGAGATCAGCACGGCCATCAAAGGGGTCGAGGCGAATGCTCAGGACGTTTCCGGTGAAGTAAAGAGCCAGAACACATCGATCGGTGACGTGGGCCGTCTCGCCCAGGCGACGGTCGAGATTGCCGAACGTTTTCAGGGGTCTGTGGCACAGGTCGCGGATCAAACGTCAGCGGCCGGGGCGCTCAGTACACAGCAGGAAGAAACCACCCGGGACATGGAGTCCCGCATTGATACCTTGAGTGGGCGGCTGGAAGTGGCCATCGCCGCGACGAGGGAGCGTCGCAGCGATCAGGCGATTGATGTTCCTTTCGAAATGACCGCCCTTTTGAGCGATGCAGCCGGGTCCGAAACCTTGCGGATGATAAATCTGTCGGTTGAAGGGTGTGTATTGCTGGATGTTGGTGCAACCCGGGCGCCCGGTACGGCGGTCAGCCTGGACATTCCCGCTGTTGGAAAGGTTGACGGTGAAGCTGGCGAAACGCGTGACGGAAATCTCACCGTAAAATTCAGTCAGGATCCGGCAACAGCAAATATGCTGAACGATTTCGGTGAAAAAGTACTCGGTGCCGATCAACGCATCATTGCCGTCGGTTTGGATGCCGCCGCGCAAATTCAGAATCTTTTCGAGGCGGCACTTGAGAAGGGCGAGATGTCGATGAACGACTTTTTTGATGAAGATTATCAGGAAGTCGCCGGGTCTGACCCGGTTCAGCATTTGACACGCTTTACCGCCTATACTGATCGCGTGTTGCCAGATATCCAGGAACCGGCATCAGAGGCAGAAGACGGCGTCATCTTCGTGGCAGCAGTGGACCGAAATGGATATCTGCCGACTCACAATCTGAAATACTGTCACCCTCAAAAACCGGATGACCCGGTCTGGAATGCGGCCAATTGCCGAAACCACCGGATCTTCTCGGACCGCACGGGTCTCGCGGCAGGGCGCAATACTGACCCATATCTGGTCCAGTCGTATCTGCGTGATATGGGGGGTGGTAAATTCGTTCTTGTGAAGGATCTGTCCGTGCCGATCTTCCTGCGTGGCAAACACTGGGGCGGCGTGCGGGTCGGTTACAGCCTTTGATCTTTGGTTTGACCGCAGGTCAGGCTGGGCGAGGTCCGCGCAGCTCTTTGATGACCCAAAGTGACAGGCAAAAACAGGTTGCGGCGCCGAGTTGATGCAGCACGGCGAGAGGCAGCGGGATGATCAGCATCAAGGTGCTGATGCCAAGGCCGGCCTGGACCCAGACGGCGACGAATAAGGCATTTATCGACAGGCGGGCCCGAGTGGTCAGGGGCTGGCGTCGGGCAACCACCCAAGTCAACGTGACGACCGCCAGTGTTCCATATGCGAAGAGGCGGTGGTCGAATTGAACCGTTGCCATGTTTTCAAAGAAGTTCAAACCACCCAACGCCGGATCCCAAATGTCGGACGGTATCCATTCCCCGGCCATCAAGGGCCAGTCGTTATAGATGAAACCGGCGTTCAGCCCAGCCACCAATGCGCCGCTGATCACGGTGAAGAAAATCACCGCGTGACACCATGCGCCAAGACGCCGAAACCCTCGATCCGTTTTCGGGGAATCCTTTGGCACCGAGGTCAGGATACCGTGCGCGACCCAGAACAGATAGCCCAGAATGAAGAATGCCATACCCAGATGAACGGCGAGGCGGTATTGGCTGACATCATCGCGGTCAACGAACCCGCTTTTCACCATCCACCAACCAATCACACCCTGAAGCCCGCCCAGAATGAGAAGGATCAGGAGATGCAGCTTCCATTGTGCTGGCAATTGCCCTTTGACCCAGAACCAGACGAGCGGGATGCCAAAAACCAACCCAATCAGCCTGCCCCAGACGCGATGGATGTATTCCCACCAGAAAATCGTCTTGAATTCAGCGAGGTTCATACCGGCATTATCAATCTGGTATTCCGAGGTTTGCCGATACAAATCAAATATGCGCTGCCATTCGACCTCGGAAAGTGGTGGCAGGGTTCCTATCAGAGGGCGCCACTCAACCATGCTCAGGCCGGATTCCGTCAGGCGGGTGATTGCACCGATGATCATCATGATCAACACCATACCGGCACTGATCGCCACCCAGACACCGACGGCCCGATCCGTGTCGCGTGTTCGGGTCAATGCCGGTTCAGCAGTTGATGTCATGTTCATTGTCATTCCCCGCTGATAGCCCCCTCACTGCGGGCTGGCAAACGGACAAGGTGACGCGGTTTTAAAATACCTGCCTCAGGACTGGTCGACCGACCAGGTATGGCCTGACGTGAGGAGTTTCTTCAGGTCTGGCTTCGCACCGGGTTTTGCCGCGCTCTGCATCTGTGCTTCCATCTCGGCCTCATAGGTTTCCCCCGCCGGTGCGGCATAGATGACACCCATCGCAACCGGGAAATGCGGTGGTTCCATCCGGGCAAGCAGCATGGCCAGAACCGGATTGGTTTCATCGTGAACCAGAATGTCGGATTCTTCAGCATCCACACCAATCGTCGCGATTTTCAACCCTAGTGTCTTTACGTCCAGAACCAGGCCCTTTTCGTTTTCCGCACCGAACCGCAGGGGCTGGCCATGTTCAACACGGATCTGGGCTTCGGCCTGAACCTTTTTTTCCATGAAATGGCCGAAGACATTGTCGTTATAGACAATGCAGTTCTGCATGATTTCAACAAAGCTCATCCCCTTATGGGCGTGGGCCTTTGTCAGGGTCTGCACCAGATGGGCCTGCATAATGTCGCCGGACCGTGCGATGAAGCGCCCGCCAGCACCAAGGGCGAAGGCAGCCGCGTTGACCGGCTTGTCGAGGGACCCCTGAGGGGTAGACGGCGACTGAGTGCCAAGGCGGCTGGTCGGCGAATACTGACCCTTTGTCAGTCCATAGATCTCATTGTTGAACATCAGATAGTTCAGATCGATATCCCGGCGCAATGCATGCATCAGATGATTTCCGCCGATCGACAGGCTGTCACCATCCCCACCCACGACCCAGATATCGAGATCGGGGTTGGCCAGTTTTGCCCCTGTGGCCACAGCAGCGGCGCGGCCATGGATCGTGTGGAATCCATAAGTTGCCATGTAGTAAGGGAACCGGGCTGCACAGCCGATACCGCTGATAAACACCGTGTCTTCTGGTGTCGCGCCGATATCGGCCAGTGTCTTCTGAACGGATTTCAGGATCGCATAATCACCACAGCCTGGGCACCAGCGCACTTCCTGGTCGGTTGCGAAATCCTTTGGCGTCAGTTTTTCGGGTTTGGTTTGCTGGGTCATGCGCTGTTTCCTCCCAGGCGAGACTGGATGGCCTCTTTCAACTCTCGAATTTTGAATGGCTTGCCAGCAATCTTGTTAAACCCTTCGGCAGGCAACAGGTATTCGGCACGCAACAGACGGACAAGCTGCCCGTTGTTCATTTCCGGAACCAGGATCTGGTCAAAGCCGGACAGCAGTTCTTTCAGATTGCGGGGCAGGGGCCAGATATGACGTAGATGAATATGGCTGACCTCATTCCCCTCAGCCAGGCTTTCTGTGACCGCGCGGCTGATCGGGCCATAGGTCGACCCCCAACCCACGACGGCGAGCTTGCCTGTCTCGGGTCCCTGATCCACGGTCTGAAGGGGGACGTCCTCTGCGATTTTGGCTATTTTTTCGGCCCTCAAATCGGTCATCAGCTGATGGTTGTCCGGATCATAGGAAATATGCCCGCTGCCATTGGCCTTTTCGATGCCGCCGATCCGATGTTCCAGACCCGGCGTTCCGGGCTTTGCCCAGGGGCGTGCCAGGGTATCTTCGTCCCTGTTGAAGGGTTGGAAGCTTTCGGGGTCATCCGCAAACTGTGTCGGGAAGGGTTCGTAGGCATCAATATCCGGGATCAACCAGGGTTCAGATGCATTGGCCAGGAAGCCGTCGGTCAACAGGATAACCGGGGTCATGTATCTCACGGCAATGCGAACCGCTTCAATCGCGACGTCGAAACAATCGCTGGGTGAGCGTGTTGCCAGAACACAAAGCGGGGCATCGCCATTGCGACCCCAGACAGCTTGAAACAAGTCCGACTGTTCGGTCTTGGTCGGCAGACCGGTAGACGGGCCACCACGCTGAGAGTTGACGACGACCAATGGCAGCTCGGTGGAGATCGCCAGGCCAAGAGCCTCGGTCTTCAGGGCAATACCCGGACCTGAACTCGACGTTACGCCAAGAGACCCGGCATAAGATGCGCCCAGCGCCGCACAGATCGCTGCGATCTCGTCCTCGGCCTGAAAGGTCTCAACATCATAGGCCTTCAGATTGGCCAATGTATGCAACAGCACTGATGCTGGCGTGATCGGATAGGAACAGAACACCATCCGGAGGTTAGCCAGCTGGGAACCGGCGGTCAGGCCCCAGGAAAGCGCCTGTGCGCCGGTTACGGCCCGATACAGGCCGGGCGCGATATCGGCGGCCGGAACATGAATGGGTCGGACTTCCGGGTGCTGTTCGATTGTCTCGCCAAAGGCGTGCCCGGCATTCAAGGCAGCCACGTTGCCTTCCGCGATATGCGGGATTTTGGCAAACTTGTTCTTCAGCCAGTCGGCGGTCGCTGAACGGTCCCGTCCATACATCCAGTAGACCAGACCCAGCGCCCACATGTTTTTGGTCCGCAGGCCTTCCTTATTGGAAAGTCCGTGCGGTTTGACCGCTTCGCTTGTCAGGCGCGACATATCCACAGACAGAACCTTGTAGTTTGTGAGGGTTTCCCCTTCCAGAGGGTTCTCCTCATAACCCGCCTTGCGCAGGTTCTTGTCGTTGAAGGTTCCCTGATCCGCGATGATCAACCCGCCATCTTTCAAATCTGCCAGGTTCACTTTCAGCGCGGCCGGGTTCATGGCAACCAGGACATCCAACTGATCGCCAACGGTTTTGATTTTGCGACCACCAAAGTTGATCTGAAAGGCCGAAACACCAAAGGTTGTTCCAACGGGGGCACGGATCTCGGCTGGAAAATCAGGGAATGTTGCCAGGTCATTCCCGGCAATCGCCGTCGATAACGTGAACTGACCGCCGGTAAGCTGCATGCCGTCGCCGGAATCGCCAGCGAACCTCACAACAGAGGTTTCTGTTTCGCCGGGTGCCTGACCCGCTGAAACCGATGTTACGCCACCGTCCATGACAAAAGCTCCTGCATGCTAACGAGAGGGTTGCGGCTGGACGCAAATTTCCAGCCTTTTCCGTGTTTAAGAAGCGATACCCCTCCTTCACGCGGGATTCAAGCAGGCATTATGTCCCTCAGAGCATGTAATCGTTGGGCAGAGGTCACATTTCCGCCAATTCAGGCATGCCTGAACCCCTCAATACAGGACAACCCCTGCGTTTAAGCCACTCAAAACATTAGGAATAGCCCGTTTTGGTGAAGGTTCTAGTGCAGATGCAGCAGCCCGTCAGCGTAGCGATAGGTTGCCGGTGTGGCGATATCTTTGTGAGCCACCGTTACCGAATGCAGCTTCCCGTCTAAGCTGCTCTCCCAGAAGTCCAGGAACCGCTTCAGGATTGGAAATGATGGCGCAATATCCAGTTGCTGCCAGACAAAACTTTGCAGGAAAGAGGGGTGATCTGGCATGTGATAGAGGATTTCCGCCGTTGTCAGGCCATGCTGCGCCAGGATCGGTCGGTCATATGGATTTTTAAGATCGGGGATGGATGCATCTTTGAATGCGGCTGAGGGAAAATCAGGTTTCTCGAACCGATGGGTCATATAAGGCCTCCAACAAGTTGCTCCCTGTTGTCCGACCACTTCATTGGGACGTCACCTCATGCAGGCGCGCCGAGCAGGTCGGCACAGAAAAAGCCTGCCGTGTTTCTGATTTGCACGCAATAAAAATGTATTAAAATCATAACTTTAGCACTGCTGTGTCGAGAATGCTGCCAATTTGGTGATTGCGGCTATTCAATCGCATCCCGGATTGAGGCGACGCGACCCAGGATGGAAACCGCCCTGGTTGCCTGATTGACACTGATAAAGTCGTTCCGTCCGATATCGGATGCCAGTTGATCCTGAAATTCCCGCAACAGGTCCCGCTTTAGGCTGGGCGGGGGCGGAGTTTCGCCGTCGTTTGGTTTTGGTCCTGCGGTCAGAATCCGCCCATCCCGCTCGGTGATCGCGCTTCCGTCTACGAGGCGGGCTGCGAGCCCTTGGGTCTCGTCGGCTGAAATGTTTCTGGGATCGAACTGGGACGCCGCCAGAACGAAGGTGGCCTGCGCACTCATATCAACTCGGTCGACCCCGTTATCGTCATTGGCGCTTGGTCTGACACCTTCTGGAAGGCGAGAAAGATCGGGAGAAAGCCGCGACAGGCGCACGCCTTTGGGGACGCGAATGTCAGCATCCTTTACAGCCTTGTCAGCTTCCGTGCCGGGTTGGAATATCGATAGTAATGATCCGAGATTCATTTCGGGCAAGCCTCCTTCCCCTGAAAAGAAGCAGGTTCTATGCCAGTCGGGAAAACCCCGGAATCCCAATAGTAACGAAGGTTTCTCTAGTGAATTGGGCAAGGATTACCGGGTAGTTTTTGTCGGTTCTCCACACGCTTGCGGAATTGCGTCTGGGCCAGGAAATTTATTCCGAGATGGACCGTAAATAAGCGATGACATCCAATCGTTCCTGTGTCGACTGATAGCCGACAAAACTCATCTTGGTGCCCCGTATCAGTTCGCGGGGCTTTTTCAAAAATGTATAGAGGTTGTCAGTCGTCCAGACAGGACCGGTTTCGGCATATCGGCGAAAACCAGAGGAATACCGATACCCGTCCTGGCCGCCGATTTTGGCGCCATAAATGTTGTGCAGAGAGGGACCCGTTCTGTGTTTGCCGGGTTCCAGCGAGTGACAGGCGACGCAGACCCGGTACAATTCCTTGCCTTTGACCGGGTCACCATCCGCATATGCCGGCTTGCCCGCCAATCCGGCCAGAAGCACGACCAAAGCGGCCAGGAAGCAGTCAAGGGGACGGAGACTGCCAGACCATTGCATGGGAAACCTCACTTAGTTGCGGCATCAAGATCTTCCAATCCATTTATACGCCCTAAAGCATCAATTAGTTTAGGGACATATTCCCCACCCATACCAAGGGAGTTTGCCTGGGAAAAGGCATGAAAGACGCCACTGCTGAGGGGAGAGGTCATGTTCACGGCTGAAACCATGTTCTGGTAATAGGTTACATCCTTCTTGGCGTTTGCCATCACAAATTTCAGGCCGGTCGGGTCTCCTTCAAGAGGGTACTTCATAACGATCTGAAACATTCCACTGTTTAGCGCGCCCGCGCCAATCACTTCCTGCAACTTGTTCAGATCAACGCCGGATTTACGGGCTGCCGTCACCATTTCAGCTGTGGTGGCTGCAAGGGTCATGGACATAAAGTTGTTGATCAGTTTGATGGAATGGCCGGCCCCTAAGGCACCGATGTGAAAGATGTTCTCGCAGAAACTTTCCAGAACGGGCTGCAATTCAGCCAGCGTCTCTGGCTCACCGCCCAACAGGATGTTCAACATGCCTGCCTCGGCCTCTTTCGGCGTGCGGGTCAGGGGCCCGTCGACCATACCAATACCTGCTGCTGTCAGTTGTTCGGCGATTCTCAGTGTGGAGGTTGGATCGGCGGTGGTGCATTCGACAACGATCGTGCCTTCGGCTGCGCCGGATCTAACCCCGTCTTCGCCGAGCAAGACCTGCTCAACGATCGGCGAATTTGGCAGACAGGTGAAAACAATGTCACTGACTGCTGCGACCGCCTTTGGGGTTGCCGCTTCCGCCGCCCCCATCCCAATAAGATCTTCGACGGGGCCACGATTCCGGTTCGCCATAATGGTCAGCGGAAAGCCCGCCGCCAGAATGTTTTTTGCCATGCCGTGTCCCATAAGGCCGACGCCGGTAAATCCGATACGCTGTTTGGACATTCGCTCTCCCCCTGTCATGCGGTTCGGGGAGCGTAACAGAGCTCGTGCCCACGCACTATGTTCCCGCGCCGAAAGAGACAGGTTCGATCTGATACGGAATTCCGCTATGTGCTAGGAGATGAATCTCAGAAGCGCAGCAGGAAACGGACGATCTTGCGGGTTTTTTCCGAGAACAAGGACGGCGTGTAATAGCTGCCTGCTGCCCGCTTTGAAACCTCGCCAAGGGTTGGGTAGGGGAAGACAAGCCCGGCGATGGCCCCGATCTTCTGACCGGCGGCGATTGCCTGGACCCAGGGCATGATCAGCTCGCCAGCATGGGGGCCTGCGATTGTGGCGCCTTTGATCCGGCCTTTCTTGTCGGTGATGACCTTGATCAAGCCGTCGGTCGCGCGCTCGGCCTGGGCGCGATCATTTTCGGCAAAGCTCCAGCGCAGAACGGTGATCGCATCTGACCCCAACTGTTCGACCGCTTCTTTCTCTCCCAGCCCGACATGGGCAAGTTCCGGATCGGTATAGGTAACCCAGGGGAAGGCTTTTGTATCAACCTTGGCCCAGAACATTTTGAACAGACATTGGCGGATAATGATGCCCGCATGGTACCCCGCCATATGGGTGAACTGCAGACCACCGGCCACATCGCCAATGGCAAAGACGCGTTTGTTGCTGGTTTTCAGATGCGCGTCGACATCAATGCCCCGGCGAGTATGGGTGATGCCTGCCGCCTCCAGATTGAGGTCTTCGATATTGGGTGTGCGACCTGCTGCGATCAGCAGATGGGACCCTGTCAGGACTTCCTGTTCGCCGTCTTTCTCTACCGTAATGGCGACACCGTCGTCCGTCTTTTTGGTTGAGATGACTTTGGTGTTTTCGCGAAGATCAAGACCTTCTTGCCGCAACCGGTTTTTCACGATTCCGGCGCATTCCTTGTCGTCGCGCCCAAGCACCTCGAACATTTCAACGACGGTTACCTTCGCGCCGAGGCGACGATGGGCCTGGGCCATTTCGATGCCGATAGGTCCACCACCCATGACGATAAGGTGCTCGACAGTCTCGCCGATATCGAAAATCGTCTCGTTGGTGAAATAGGGTGTCTCGCTTAACCCCTCAACCGGCGGAACCATGGCGCGTGATCCGGTGGCGACGATAATGTATTTCGCCTTTATGGTTATACCGGTGTCCGTCTCAATCGTGTTGGCGTCTTTGAAGCGCGCGCTTGCCTGGATCACATTGACGCCCAGCCCCTCGAACCGCTCCACCGAGTCCATGGGGGCGATGGCTGCGATGACGCCTTTTACGTGGTCGCGCACTTCGGCCATCTTGACTGTGGGCTCAACCGCGCTGATACCGAAACGACCGGCCTCGCGGAAGGAATGCGCGGTATGGGCCGCTGCGATCAGTGCCTTTGACGGAACGCAACCCGTATTCAGGCAGTCACCGCCCATTTCACCGCGTTCAATCAGGACGGTGCGGGCACCCATCTGACTGGCCCCCGCTGCAACGGATAGCCCGCCGGAGCCTGCCCCAATCACGCAAATATCGGTTTCCAGTAATTCAGCCATTACCACGTCCTTAGAATGATCTCACTGACCGAATAGATATACCTCATCTGGCTCACGGCCATGCACAATCTCTCACGAAACTGTAATCACGGCGTTACGAGCCAAGCGACTTGGTCGCGATCTCGAAACTGTCGGGGCTGAGGACCGGCACATTGATGATCCGGTTGAGCTCTGCCTTCATCAGGGCCTGCCGCTCACTGTTATACCGTCGCCAAGTACCCAGCGGACCAAGCAAGCGGGCCGCGACCTGGGGGTTAAGGGAATCAAGTTCGATCACGCTGTTGGCCAGGAACCGATAGCCCGACCCGTCGAGCACATGGAAATGAAGAGGGTTGCCCATGGCAAAGGCGCCCACAAGGGACCGCACTTTGTTCGGATTTCGGATGTCAAACGCGCGATGCTGGGACAGGCCCTGAACAACCGACAGGGTTCCAGGGCGGGTCGCCATCGCCTGCAGTGCAAACCACTTATCCATTACAGATTCATTCTCGCCGAACATCTCTTCGAAATGGGTGAGCGCATCATCCCGAAGTTTGCTTTCCATGTTACAGAGCAGTCCGAGCGCCGCCATCATGTCGGTCATGTTATCTGCCCGGTCATAGTGTTGCTTTGCGAGATTGGCCGCCTCTGTGTCACCCGCGGCTGTAAGATAGGCCAGTGCTGTGTTGCGCAGTGCGCGCTTTCCCGCCTGCGCGGCTGAGGGTTCAAACGGCTCTTCGACCTGCATCTGATCATAGAGGTTTTCCCAGATGTCGCGCAGCTCGGTGCCGATTTGTAAGCGCAAACCCTGCCTGACGGCATGGATTGTCTCCACCGGCACGATATTCAATTGATCCCCAATGAATTCCTGACTGGGCAGGGTGCAGGCCAGTGCCTTGAATGCCGGGTCGAGCTCTGCATCCTCGGCGATGGCGCGTATCGCCTGTATCAGGCCGATTAATATCTCCTCTGAAGGGGCGGTCCCGCCGGATTCACGGGCGTTAATCTGGCGCAGCATCAGACGCGTTGCCAGTTGCTGTCCAGCCTCCCACCGGGCAAAGGCGTCACTGTCATGTCCCATCTGAAAGGCGAGATCGCTTTCCTCCACGGTGCTGCGGATCAGAGCAGGGCTTGAGAACCCGCGATTGAGAGAGAGCACCGGGCGCTCCGGCACATTTTCCAGACGGAGCTCGGTCTTTTGATTGATCAGATGAACAAGACCATCATCGCCTATAGGGGCGCCACTTCCCGAAACCCGGATATCACCGCCATTTGCGCCAAGCAGGCCAAGCCGGAGAGGGATGTGAAGATCTTCCTTTTGATCCTGGCCTGGTGTCGGGCGTGTGTTTTGTTCAAGTGTCAGATAGAGCGCGTTTTCATCCGGCTCATGTCGGCTGTTCACCGTGATTTCCGGTGTGCCTGCCTGAGAATACCAGTGCCGGAACTGGGTCAGGTCGACGCCACTGGCATCTTCCATTGCGGCAACGAAATCCATGCAGGTGACGGCCTCACCATCATGGCGGTCGAAATAAAGGCGCATTCCCTTTTGAAACCCGTCTTCGCCGAGCAGGGTATGCATCATGCGGATCACTTCCGCGCCTTTTTCATAAACCGTCGCAGTATAGAAATTGTTGATTTCGATATAGCTGTCCGGACGGATGGGATGCGACAGGGGGCCGGAATCCTCCGGGAATTGCCGGGCGCGCAGGTTCCTTACATCCTGAATCCGTTTTACCGGGCGGGATCTTTGATCCGATGTAAATTCCTGGTCCCTGAAGACTGTGAGGCCTTCCTTCAGGCTCAGTTGAAACCAGTCGCGGCAGGTAACCCTGTTGCCGGTCCAGTTGTGAAAATACTCATGGGCAACGATGGCCTCGATATTGGCGAAATCCTGATCTGTCGCTGTTTTCGCATCGGCCAAGACATATTTTGCGTTAAAGATGTTGAGGCTCTTGTTCTCCATCGCGCCCATGTTGAAGTCGTTGACCGCAACGATGTTGAAGATGTCCAGATCGTATTCCAGGCCAAACCGCGTTTCATCCCAGGCCATCGACCGCTTGAGGGCATCCATCGCATAGTCGCAGCGTGTCTCGTTGCCATGATCCACAAATATCTTGAGCGAGACCTCACGGCCGGATTTTGTTGTAAATTTATCGGCGACCTCTGCCAGATCGCCAGCCACCAGGGCAAACAGATAGGCTGGTTTGGGGAAGGGGTCTTCCCACACAGCCATGTGGCGATTGTCATCCAGTTCCGCAGTTTCGACATTGTTGCCGTTGGACAGCAGAACAGGGCAGGTATCCTTGTCAGCTTTCAGGCTAACCCGATAGGTGGCCATGACATCTGGCCGATCCTGAAAATATGTAATGCGGCGAAAGCCCTCTGCCTCGCATTGCGTGCAGAACAATGTTTTTGTCTTGTAGAGACCTTCCAGGCGGGTATTGGCGGCGGGATTTATGGCGACCAGGGTTTCCAGTTGAAATTCTTCTGGCGGATCCAGCAGGGTCAGGGAAACCTTGTCCTGTTCATAGCGATTGGGCGCTAGCGGCGCACCATCCAGGCTGACTTCAATCAATTCCAGATCTTCACCATTCAGAACCATCGGGCCGGCCTCACCTGCCGGGTCACGTTTGATGTTCAGGCGGGCGCGAACGAGGGTGCGATCCGGTACCAGATCAAATTCGAGGTCGACTGTTTCAATGCGATAGTCGGGGGCCGTGTAGTCCGCAAGGCGGATCATCTTCGGTTCATCGGTTCTCATAGGGTAATGTGCTCCCAGCCTGAAAAGATCTGATGTTCAGAACGTAGTTTGAGGCCGGGGTGCTTTCAACACGCCGATGAATGAGTCCTTGATAAAGAAGGGGTGGAAGGCCTTTCAGTTAATCAGATCGGCTTCTGCCTTCTCAAGCAGGGTCTCGAACTCCGCAACGGAATTTTCGAAAGTCGCTAGACCTGTTGTGATGGTCGGATCCACGGATTGGCCCTGAAACAACAGACCGCTGCGCTGGATCTTGTCGATCAGGCGTTCTGCGACGATCGCAGCGCCCGGCGCGTCTGTTTCCGGCATCAAAACCACAAAGGACGTCGGTCCCGTGCAGGCAACCATATCGGCGGATCGCAGGGCATGGCGGCAAATCTGGTTCACATGCTTTCGCACCGCGTCGCTCAACTCTTTGGATTCGTACCTGTCACCGTCCTCAATTTCGACCCGCATCACCGATAGAGCATTTCCGTAGCGGCGAGAGACCTGGAACGCCTCCGCCCCGCGCAGGCGCACCGCGAGAAGATTGGGACCGCCGGTTACAGGATCAGTATGAATGGCTGCCTGAAGTTCTTCTTCCGCGCGGCGCTGGCTGGTTACGTCACGCACCACAACCATCACGCCACCATCGCTCAGGGTCTGGCGAATAACATGCATCTGGGTACCGTTGGTGCGGCTGATGTCGAGTCCATTGCGTGGAATTTCCCCGGCGGCGAGGGCATCGCGCACTTCGAAGGGCAGGGTGTCGAGTGTGATCTGACCGTCACTGTCGGTGAGCAGAACGCCCTCTGTGATGGAGAGCAGGGCGCGTTCGAGGAGGTCAGTCCGACTGTCCCCACCGAAAGGAGGTTGTGTGATTTTGCCCTTTGATTGGCCTTCTCCCATAACCGTCCGCGCGTTTGACGCTATCATCATTATTGGACCCTTTTTTCAATTTAGGGTCGTAACAATGTCAGCAATGAGGCGATTTGGGTGTGATTGTCCTCACGATTAGACGGTATTTTAGCTATTTTTTTACAGCCAGTCGCAGGAAATGATCGTTAAGATACTGAAATGTCTACTTTAATCGCTCGGCATGCCAGCGTATATGATCGTCCATAAAACTTGAAATAAAGTAGTAGGAGTGGTCGTAACCCGGTTGCATCCGCAGCGTCAGGTCAATATTCGCTGCCTCGCAGGCCGCTGAGAAGAGGCCGGGTCGCAGCTCTTTTTCCAGGAAGTCATCGCTGTCCCCCTGGTCGATAAGGATGTCCCTGTCCCAGCCCACTGCGTTTGCGAGCGCGGTTGCATCATGATCTGCCCAGCGGTTTTGATCCGGTCCCAGATATCCCTTCAAGGCATATTGGCCCCAGGGAACCTGGATCGGGGCGACAATCGGCGCAAAAGCGGAAAGCGACTGATAGGATGACGGATTGCGCATGGCGATGGTAAGCGCCCCGTGCCCGCCCATGGAATGACCGAAAATACCCTGTCTGGAAAAATCGGCATTGGGCAAAGTCTTTGCCAGAACCGCTGGCAATTCGTGGGTGATGTAGGAATACATGCGATAATTTTTCGACCAGGGTGTTTCTGTTGCATCAACATAGAACCCTGCCCCGATGGCAAAGTCATATCGATCTTCATTGGGCACATCGTCACTCCGGGGTGATGTGTCTGGTGCAATGATGATCAGACCCTCGCGGGCGGCTGGGCCCTGGAACCCGCCCTTTGCTGTCACGTTTTCCCAATTGCAGGTGAGCCCACTGAGGTAATAGAGCACCGGACAAGGACCCACATCATATTGCGGCGGCAGATACACCGAGAAGGTCATCGGTGTGCCTGTTTCTTCGCTCTGATGGGTATAAAGCTGCTGACGCCCGCCAAAGCTGGCCCATTCCTTGTCCAGGGTCGCTGCTGTCATGATTTATGTCCGAACCTTAGTAAACAACCACGGAACGGATGCTTTCGCCCGCATGCATCAGATCAAAACCCTTATTGATGTCCTCCAGTGACAGCGTATGGGTGATCATCGGGTCAATCTCGATCTTGCCATCCATATACCAATCCACGATTTGTGGTACATCGGTGCGACCGCGAGCGCCACCAAAGGCGGTGCCACGCCAGGACCGCCCGGTGACAAGCTGGAACGGGCGTGTGGAAATTTCCTGGCCAGCGCCAGCAACCCCGATGATGATGCTCTCACCCCAACCCTTATGGGCGCATTCGAGGGCCTGGCGCATGGTGTTCACATTGCCAATGCATTCAAAGCTGTAATCAGCACCACCGCCGGTCAGATCGACCAGATAGGGGACGAGGTCGCCTTCAACCTCTTTCGGATTGACGAAATGGGTCATGCCAAATTTCTCGGCGATTTCTTTGCGGTCCGGGTTGATGTCGACGCCGACAATCATGTTAGCGCCTGCAAGGCGCGCGCCCTGGATCACGTTCAGGCCAATGCCGCCCAGACCGAACACAACGATGTTCGACCCGATCTCAACCTTGGCCGTATTGATCACCGCCCCAATTCCGGTGGTGACACCACAACCGATATAGCAGATCGTTTCGAACGGTGCGTCGGGCCGTACCTTGGCCAGCGCGATTTCGGGCAGAACCGTGTAATTCGCGAAGGTCGATGTGCCCATATAGTGGTAGATGCTTTCCCCATCGATCGAGAAGCGGGAGGAGCCGTCGGGCATCAGGCCCTGCCCCTGTGTAGTGCGGATTGCCTGACACAGGTTGTTTTCGGGTTCAGGCAATATTCGCATTCCCGACATTCCGGTGTATAGAGCGGGATTACATGGTCACCCGGTTTCAGGGATGTGACGCCGGGACCAACTTCTGCAACAATACCGGCCCCTTCATGACCCAGAATTGCCGGGAAAATCCCTTCAGGGTCCGCGCCCGATTTTGTGAATTCGTCGGTATGGCAGATGCCTGTTGCTTTCACCTCTACCAGAACTTCGCCGGCTCTCGGCCCTTCCAGCTGAACTGTTTCAATGGAAAGCGGTTCCCCCGCTTTGAAAGCCACTGCCGCACGAACATCCATAATTCCGCCCCCCATATTCAAAGGTCATAATGTTTTTTTGATGGAAAGAACGGTGTCAGGGATCGAGCCTGATGGCAAGCATGCCGCAGCGATTTTTTGCGGGAGGGTCAGCCTTCGAGGGCGGCGATATTTTCGCGCATTTTGGTGAGCATTGCGACATAGTCGGTATAAACGGTCACAAGCTGAAATCCCTTGCCAATCCAGAACCGCGCCATTTCGGCTGAACCGCAATGAATTCCGGCGACAACACCAGCGGCGCGGGCCCGGTTGACGATGTCCTCGATTGCATTAACAACCTCGTTTTCCACAGGTACGCCCTGAGGCTGATGACCCAGGCTCAGCGCCAGGTCGCTGGGTCCGACATAGACCCCGTCGATGCCGTCAACGGCGCAAATGCCCTCGAGATTTCCCATGGCTTCTCGTGTTTCGATCATAGCCATATTCACGATCGTCTCATTGGCTCTTTGGGCATAATCGGCGCCGCCATACAGCAGGCCGCGTTGGGGGCCATAGCTGCGCTCACCCATTGGGGGAAATTTGCTCCATTTTACCAGGTTTTGCGCGTCTTCGACCGTGTTGACCATGGGACAGATGATGCCGTAGCAGCCATCGTCCAGCAGACGCATGATCTTTGCGGGATCATTCCAGGCAACACGCGCCATTGGCGTGACATCATAGGCGGATACCGCCTGAAACTGGCGCCGCGTCGTCGCTTCATCTGAAAAGCCGTGCTGCAGATCGATTGTGACACTGTCCCAGCCTGCGCTTGCCGCCCCCTCGGCGGCCATTGTGCTGTCCATTCCGACCCAGCCGTTTCGAACGACGCCGCCAGCGGCCCAGATTTCGCGAACTTTATTGGCGCGCATGAAAGCTCCCCCCGATATTTTTCTGTTGATCGTTCCACCCTTAAGCGCAGGCGAAGGGCGTTGCAAGGTTTAGGGCACCGGCACGGCCATCGTCATTGACCAATAGTGGATGTGATTGCTGGTCCCCGTATCGCTGGATAGAAAACGGTATCCGATGCCTGCTTCTGTGATTTGATCATCCAGCATCGCGGCCCGGTGTCGGGGACTCTTAATCCATCCTTCGACCGCAGATCTCGCATCCGACTGCCCCGCAGCGAGGTTTTCCAGAATGCGCTCAAACTGAAACCCCGCTGCCTGCGCGCGGTTTCCAGGACCGTTTCCGTCTGGGTCGACATGTCCAAAGTAGTCTTTATAGGCCATGTCATCGGCATGGCGTTGTGCCGCTTCATTTAATAGTGGTGCCAGTTTTAGCGGCTGCAAATTATTGGCCGCCCGAAACCTGTTAACTTCGCTCAGTGCCGCACTGCGCCAGGTGCGGGCTGCCGGGCGGGGCGGGTCCCCCAGAAGGATAACAAGGCGTCGCTGCGGGACACCGAGCGTGTTTGGCGCGCTGTCTTGCGCGGCCACATTGACGCCGAAAAAAGCGAACCGCCGTTCGGTCAGAATGGAAAATGTTTGCGGATTGTCGATAAGCGCTGCGATAAACGCGGCGCTGCCCGGTCCGCCCGCGGCGCTCAATTGTGCCAGGCCACCACAGGCATAACCCGCATCAGGGGCCAGATGGCAGAGATCCGGTGCCCCTTTTGGATGTCCCTGGGTCAGGGCGACGATCCTGGCTGTGCGGTCCAGTTTTGGATCGCTGGTCAGTTGCGGCAGGCCGTTTTCGGTTCGCACCGTGTTGATCGCATGCCGGATATCCTTGATCAGGTCCGCATGCGCCGGCACCGTCGCGGTCAGGACCACGGCACAGGCGATGGCCAGAACAAAGGGCCAGATGGATGGTCTGATGTCGCGGCGTTGCTGATATGATCCGAACCAAGTCATTTCCGGATCATAGATTTTACGATCCGATCAGTTAATAACTATTTTTGGGGCCCGTTTCGGCCCGTCCAGGGTTTCGCCCGACAGTTTTTCCCATATGCCAATCGCGATGGTCTTATAGGCGCGTGCGTGAGAGCCCTCGGGTTCTGCTACAACAATCGGATTTCCGCTATCCGCATGGGTCCGGATATCGATATGCAGCGGAATCTCGCCCAGGAAGTCGACGCTAAGCTTATCTGCCTCCTCACGGGCGCCGCCATGGCCGAAAATGTGGCTTTCGTGACCACAGCTGGGACAGATGAAGACGCTCATGTTCTCGACAATGCCGAGCACGGGAACATCAACCTTGCGGAACATGTTCAATCCCTTCCGCGCATCGATCAGCGCGATGTCCTGAGGGGTTGAAACAATAACGGCACCGGCAAGGGGGACGTTCTGGGACATTGTCAGCTGGGCGTCGCCGGTACCCGGCGGCATGTCGACGATGAGCACATCCAGTTCACCCCAATTGACGTCAGACAGCATCTGTTGCAACGCGCCCATCACCATGGGGCCGCGCCATACAACGGGCTGATCTTCGGCCACGAGAAAGCCGATCGACATTGCCTTGATGCCGTAGTTTTCCATCGGCTCCAGCACCTTGCCGTCTTTGCTGTCGGGGCGTCCGCTGATGCTGAGCATGCGGGGTTGGCTGGGTCCGAAAACATCCGCGTCCAGCATTCCGACATTCAAATCCAGGTCTTTCAGCGCGAGGGCTATATTTACGGCGGTCGTGGACTTTCCGACACCACCCTTACCGCTGGCAACCGCGACAATATGCTTGATGCCTTCCGGGCCTGCTTTGCGACCAGGGCGGGGCGGGGCACCTGCTTCTGGTGCAGGCGCGCTCTGAGGCGGGGCAGAAGATCCGCCGGATGTTTCGGCGGTCAGAATGCCTGTGACGGACAAAACACCCGGAATCGCGTCAACCGCGGCTTCAGCAGCCTTGCGAAGCGGTTCCATTTGCTCTGCCTTCGCGGGATCAATTTCGATTGAAAACTGGACAGCACGATCTTTTATGGCGATGCCAGAGATCATGGATTGCGCAACCAGACTCTTTCCGGTTCCAGGGTCGATGACCCTGTCGATTGCTTCCAGTACCTGCGCTTCCGTTATCTCAGCCATTTTTCCCTCGAACTCAAAATCTGCGTCTCTAAAACCACGGGGTATACGCGCTGAAAACCCGATTTCAGGTATTTCAGACAGTCAGAATACGCCCTGCGGCACTTTTTTCCCGGAAATTATGCAGGATACGCGCACGCGCCCTTTGCCATTCCGGCACAGTGCACATATATGTCTCGCGCGGTAAGCGCAAAACCTTTGCGTTGAAAGTAAACCCCTGCGACAAAATTCGCTGGTGAAAGTCATAGAAAGAGAGCGGCATGCCTTGGCAGAATAACAATGGTGGCGGCGGCCCATGGGGCGGCGGTGGAGGTTCCGGCGGCGGCGGGGGCGGAAAGAGTCCCTGGGGCAGCCCGTCTGGTGGTGGCGGTGGCAACCGTCCTCCCCCCGATGTTGAGGAACTTGTCCGTAAGAGTCAGCAGAACCTGAAAAAGTTTCTGCCAGGCGGCTTTGGCGGTAAAGGGATCTTCCTGGTTGGATCGATCCTGGTTGCGGCATGGCTTGCCACCGGCATCTATCAGGTTGAGCCGAACGAACAGGGCGTCGAGCTTGTGTTCGGAAAGTTGAACGGTCAACCAACATCGCCGGGCCTTCAGTATAACTGGCCGGCTCCAATCGGTGAGGTGATTAAACCCCGTGTGACAGATGTGAACCAAGAGCAGATCGGTTTCCGCTCTACAGGGACCAACGTTCGGGAATTCACCAAAGAAAGCCTTATGCTGACTGGAGATGAGAATATCATCGACATTCAGGCGGTGGTTTTCTGGCAGATTAAGGATGCACCGCAATTCCTGTTTAATGTGGCCAATGCGCCGGAAACCGTCCGCAATGCAGCCGAAGCGGCGATCCGCGAAGTGGTTGGCCGCAGCGAGTTTGAATTCGCCCGGACCGTGGGTCGTGGCGAGATTGCCGGCAATGTCCAGACCTTTATCCAGGAAATCCTGGATGAGTACGAGGCCGGAATTTCAGTGACAAACGTTCAGTTGCAGAAAGTTGACCCGCCAGCTTCTGTTATCGACGCATTCCGTGATGTTCAGGCCGCCCGTGCGGATGCTGAGCGTGCAATCAACGAGGCGACGGCTTACCTGAATGAGGTAACACAGCGTGCTGCCGGTCAGGCATTGCAGGTTGAACAGGCCGCAGAAGCGTACAAACAGGAAAAGATCGCCGCAGCAACCGGTGATTCCGAACGTTTCGTCCTGATTTACGATGAATATGCCAAGGCCAAGGATATCACGAAACGCCGGATCTATCTTCAGACGATGGAGCAGATCATGGCGGATATCGACAAGATCCTGATCGAAGATGGCGCAGGCGGCAGTGGTGTCGTTCCCTATCTGCCTTTGGACCAACTCAATAAGGGCAACCGGGAGAGCGGACGCGTCTTCTCTCGCGATGACCCCAATGTTGATTGATCGAAGGAGGATATAGAAATGCGCAGTCCCAATTTAGTTATCATGCTTATCCTGCTTGGCGCCCTTCTGATCGTCGGCAGTACCAGTGTGTTCACGGTGAACGAAAAAGAACAGGTTCTGGTCCGTCGCTTTGGTGAGGTAACTCGTACGGTGACCGAGCCCGGTTTGAACTTCAAGGTACCGTTCATTGATGAGGCGACCTATTTCGATAAGCGTCTTTTGAGCTTTGACGGCGAGGTCCAGGAAATTCCGACCGTCGACCAGAAACAGCTGATTGTTGATGTTTATGCGAAGTATCAGATCACGGACCCGTTGCTGTTCTTCCAGTCGGTGAACTCGATCGCCGGGATTCAGGCCCGTTTGCCCAACGTCATCAACTCCGCTCTTCGTGAGGTACTGGGTGACGTGCCGTTGTCGCGTATCCTGACGGATGACCGGGCGAGATTGATGGACAAGAGTACGGAAATCGCCAATGCAAACGCTCAGGAGTTCGGGATCGAGATCCAGGACGTTCGTATGAAGCGTGTCGACCTTCCACCGGAAAACTCCCAGGCTGTGTTCCGTCGCATGCAAACCCAGCGTGAGCAGGAAGCCCGGAAATTCCGCGCCGAAGGGGATAAGGAATCCCGTGGTATTCGCGCCGAGGCCGACAAGCAGCAGCGTGTGATTATCGCTGAGGCCCGGAAAAAGGCCGAGATCCTGCGCGGTGAAGGCGACAGCCAGGCCCAGGCCATTTACAGTTCGGCTTACGGACGGGATCCGGAGTTCTTTGATTTCTGGCGCTCCATGCAGGCGATGGAGCGGGGCCTTACCCCGAATTCGACAACATATGTCGGACCGGCCAACGGTGACTTCTTCCGTTTCTTTGAAGATCAGGGCGGTCGGGGTGGTAATACCCGATAATCCGACTTTGAAATGACCGGTAATGCAAAACGGCGCGTGGTTGATATCACGCGCCGTTCTGCTTTTCTCAGGCCACTGACTTTGGAATGGTCCAATGGATGATCTCATTTCGTCGCTGATAACCGCCCTTGGCCTGGTCCTCGTTTTTGAGGGGATTCTTTATGCCCTGTTTCCAACCCGGATGCAGGATTTCATGGCCCGCATTCTGGAAAGCAGACCGGAAGACCTGCGCAATGCAGGTCTGATTGCGGCTGTTATCGGTGTTTTGATTGTCTGGCTGATCCGCGGCTGAGTGCATGCCCAATTGGGTCATGATTGCCCAAATTGGGGCAATTTGGGGGCATTGCGTCGCATCGATTTGACCTCACCTGAAGGCGACCCCACTTAGATGTGATGGAAATTGGGTGCGTCAATTGACCCGCGCCTCTGGACTCGGGTCGGCTGTCATGTCCCAATATGAGAAGCAAAGCACATATCGGTTCCGGTTCCCCAGACCAAATGCGGACTGGCAGGAACCGCCGAACAGGATTGGAAGGAATTAAGACGTGCAGCGGTCAAAATTCATAACAGCGGTTCGTCCGCAGCCCCTGGAACGGGGCGTTTACATCATGATGACCTTGTTGGTGGCGCTTGCCCTGCTCGGGACATCTTTTGCTGTTCAGAATACGGCCCGTGCGGCCGGGGCGCCCGACAGTTTTGCGGATCTGGCTGAACGACTGCTGCCAGCGGTTGTAAATATCCGCACGACTTCGAATGTTCGGGAATCCCGGGGCCCTGCACCTGACCTGAACTTGCCACCCGGTTTCGAAGAATTCTTTGAGCGTTTTGGCGAGGGTCGCCCGGAACGCAACCGCCAGGCAACCTCCCTGGGCTCCGGTTTCATCATCGCCCCTGAAGGGGTCGTGGTGACCAATAACCACGTCATCAAAGACGCCGATGAAATCTATGTCGTTCTTGACGATGATACAGAGCTTGAAGCCTCCGTTGTTGGTATCGACGACAAGACCGATCTGGCCGTTCTTAAAGTATCGGCCAGCGAAGATCTTCCTTTCGTTCCATTCGGCGATTCTGATGGGGCGCGTGTTGGCGACTGGGTAATTGCTATTGGCAACCCGCTTGGTTTCGGTGGGACAGTGACCGCCGGTATCGTCTCGGCCCGCGGTCGTGACATTAATTCCGGTCCTTATGACAATTACATCCAGACGGATGCCTCAATTAACAAGGGTAACTCCGGCGGTCCGCTGTTCAATATGGATGGCGAGGTGATCGGTATTAACACCGCAATCTATTCCCCGAATGGCGGTTCTATCGGGATCGGTTTTGCGGTGCCGTCGAACCTGGCATCCAATGTCGTTTCCCAGCTGCGTGATTTTGGAACCACCCGTCGGGGCTGGTTGGGCGTCACAATCCAGCAGGTTACCGATGAAATTGCAGAAAGCCTGAGCCTGCCGGAAGCATCCGGTGCCCTGGTCGCCACCGTTCATGATGAAAGCCCGGCTGCAGCAGCTGGCATCAAGACCGGCGATGTGATTGCGACATTCGACGGTAAAAAGGTGCCGAACTCCCGCCGATTGCCGCGTATGGTTGCGGACACCACCGTAGGACAGACGGTCCCTGTTGAGGTTTGGCGGAATGGCGACCTCGTCTCGGTCGACGTGACATTGGGCCAGTTGGAGAAGGTTGATCTGGCCTCTCTGACATCAGTCCCGCAGGATCGCTCGGCGCCGTCCAGTGTTGATAAACTGGGACTGGCCCTGTCGCCACCCACCGCCGCCATCCGTGAGGAATATGGCCTGGCCGATGATGTTGAAGGTGTCATCGTGACGGATGTCGATCCTGACAGTGACGCGGCAACCAAGGAGTTGCGTCCGGGAACAGTGATCGTTGAGGTCAACCAGGAAGAGGTCCGCTCACCAGAGGATATAGCAAAACAGGTTGATGCCGCCTCTGCAGAGGGCCGGAAATCGGTCCTGATGCTGGTAAACCAGAATGGGGCCCTGCGCTTTGTTGTGGTGAAACTGGGTGCCGGCTGACGCCGTATTCTGATAAAGTACAGTGAATTGGGCCGGGGAAACCTGGCCCATTTTCTTTTTGGCATCACATCTGTCATTCCAGCCCTTTTTGTTGATGTGATCCGGGCGGTCTGGTTAGGTGCGGTCCCGTTCCATTACCACACCCGTAACTGATGATAGAACTCGACCTTTATGGATATGCCCTGATCTTTCTTGCCCTCGCGTTGGGTGGGATGCTGAAAGGTGCGACCGGTATGGGTACCCCTGTCATCGCGGTCCCGGTGATGGCCAGTTTTTTCGATGTCCGCCTGGCCGTGGCTCTGATGGTGTTGCCCAATCTCTGCACCAATTCGTGGCAGCTATGGAAATACAGGGCACATTTCCCGAAAGATGGTCTGGCCTATCGTTTTGCGCTGGGCGGCGGTCTTGGGGCCGCTCTTGGTACAATTCTTTTGGCCAAGGTCTCACCGGATATTCTGATCAATCTCGTCGCGGCGGCGGTTCTTTTGTATATCGGGCTGCGCCTGACCAAGCCGGATTTCAAGCTGGGCCCGGAAATTGCCCTCAAGACCAGCTTTCCGATTTCCACGATCTCAGGCGTGTTGCAAGGGGCGGCTGGGATATCGGCGCCGGTTTCGGTCAGCTTTCTGAACGCCTGCCGCCTTGATCGGTTGGTTTTCATCCCAACCATCTCATTGTTTTTTGCCACGATGTCGATCACCCAGTTTCCGACACTGTTGTGGTACGATCTATTGACCCTTGAACTCGTTTTGCTGGGGGGGCTGGCCTTGATCCCGATGTTTGGGGCGATGCCTATTGGCGCGTGGCTGGCGCGCTCCATCTCGCCAACAACCTTTGACAGGTTGACGCTGGTCGTTCTGTTCTTGCTGGCTGTAAAACTGATCCTGGACCCCTGGTGGTTAGAGATTTTCTGACCAAACCAGGAGTACAGGGTTGCGGCTCAGGCTTAGCTGTTTTGGTCCAGCCAGCCGCGCAGGGTCTGGTTGAAAGCCTCTGGCTGCTCCAGATTGCAGAGATGTGCGGCGTCCGCAATCGGGCTATAGGTCGAACCGGCAATACCGGCATGGATGACTTCGGACATGGCCGGCGGCAAGGCGGGGTCAAGGGCACCGGGCATTACAATGGTTGGTGTTGTGATGCTGCCGACTTGATCAGTGAAACCCATCTTCACAATCGCTTCTGAACAACGGATGTACCCCGTCGGGCTTGTCTGACGGATCATGTCCCCGATGCTGGCGACTGTATCCGGGTGGGCATCACGATGTTTTTCAGAGAACCAGCGTTCCAGGGTCGGGTCGACCATCGGCTCCATCCCTTCGGCCCGGACCTTTGCCATTCTCTCATCCCACACCGCGTGGATTGAGGTTGGAATGGCGCTGGATGTTGCGCAAAGGGAAAGCGATTTGAATGCGCCGGAATGGAAAATGCCGAGTGCCTGGCCCGTCATCCCGCCAATGGAGAGCCCGCAGAAATGCCCGCCAAGGAAATCAAGATGGTCGGCGAGGGCGACAACGTCATCGGCCAGGGTCTTGATCTCGATGGGGGTGTCGAAAGTGGCGCTGTTCCCATGGCCACGCTTGTCAAACCGCAACACCCGATACC
Organism: Alphaproteobacteria bacterium; assembly: GCA_963691885.1. Classification (GTDB taxonomy): domain Bacteria; phylum Pseudomonadota; class Alphaproteobacteria; order UBA8366; family Aestuariispiraceae. The sequence goes on along the minus strand of OY829843.1, from coordinate 897,759 downwards.
GGTCTGTTAATGCCGGGATCTGCGGGTCCCACATGGAGAGGTTCGTCGCGAGGGAGTTGCAAAACACAACGGGAATACCGTCTTCCGGACCATCAATCTGATAGTTCAGTTCAATACCGTTTACTGTTGCCTTGCCGCTGGTCATGTCTGGTCTCCCTTGTTCCGGTCTTTACTGGATATCTGTTTCGACGAATTCGTCGCGATGGTAACCCTGATAATAGAGCAAACTTGTCATGTCAGTATGGTCAATCAGGCAAGGTGCTTTTTCCCGAACCCTGGGTTTTCCATAGTAACCTATGCCCAAGCCACCTGATTGCAGCATCGCCAGATCGTTTGCCCCGTCGCCGATTGTGCAGGTCTGGGTCAGGTCCAGGCCCCGTTCCGCGCATAGTGCCATCAGGATTGTCAGCTTTGAATCCCGGTCCAGAATTGGTTCTTGGACGAAGCCGGTAAATAAACCTTCATCGTCAATCAGCAATGTGTTGGCGTGATGTTCGTCGAACCCCAAATGGGCATGAACAATCTCTGTCGTTGCGGTGAAACCGCCTGAAACAAGGGCGCAATGGGCACCGTGTTTCTTCATCGTCAAAACAGCCTGTTTGCCGCCCGGTGAGTATGTAACCTCATCTATGATCAGCTGAAAGCTGTCAGCGGCGTTGAAACCTTTCAGCATCTTGACCCGCACACGCAGGCCCTCGGCGAAATCAAGGTTGCCCTGCATGGCTTTGGCGGTGATCTCTGCAACGACGTCTCCAAAGCCGAGTGCGGTGGCCAGCGTGTCCAGCGTTTCAATCTCGATCATGGTGGAATCCATATCGGCCACCAGGATTTTCTTGCGTCGCCCCTCTGCAGGGGTGATCGCGAAATCAATAGGCCCGATACCGCCCAGGTCCGGCTTGAAATCCGGCACCTCTGTCGTAAATCCTATATCGACCGCGATATCTTTGTGCAGTTCGACGGGTTGATCGGCGGCGGCGCCAGCCGTTTCAAGCGCTTTCATCGCAAGGTCAATCTGGTGCTGAGAGAGCGGGGTGGCGGCTGGTGCGACCAGGGTCAGTTGCGCATGCATCGGCGGGATCCTGTAATTTCGGATCCCGGTTTAAACAACGGGTCAACGACCCAGACAAGCCCTGATCACGGGCTTTCACCGAAACAGGGTGATTTCAGGGCCTTGATCCTGTATCACGCTGGCAATGATCGAATTGAGACGCGCGGTGACGCGTAAACTGAAAGGGACGAATGTCATGACCGACCATATCTGGACCGTATATCTTTCCGGCGAAATTCATTCTGACTGGCGTGAGCAGATCATCGAAGGTGCCGCCGCCGCCAGCTTGCCGGTAGAGTTCGTATCGCCTGTTACAATCCATGAAGACAGTGATGATTGTGCCGTCGCTATTCTGGGTGAAGCGCCCACCGCCTTCTGGAAAGACCAGATGGGCAGTCGGATGAACGCCATCCGCACCCGCAATCTGATTGAGAAATCAGACATTGCCGTTATCCGGTTCGGTGACAAGTATCGTCAATGGAATGCCGCTTTTGATGCCGGTTTCTGTGCAGCGATGGGGACACCCTATATCACGCTGCACGACGATGCGCTGAACCATGCCCTGAAAGAGGTTGATGGCGCGGCGCAGGCGATCGCGGCCAGCCCTGATCAAGTTGTTGCTACACTGAAATATGTGATCACCGGCAATCTCGACCGTATGGCTGGTTGATCAGGAAATACGAATGACAGGACGGGTTTGAGCGGTGAATGAGTCCAAACCTGTCCTGATTGTGATTGGTCCGACAGCATCGGGAAAATCCGCCTGTGCCGTCGATCTGGCCAGTGAATTCGATGGGGTCGTGATCAACTGCGATTCCATGCAGATCTATCGGGATTTGACCGTGATAACCGCGCGGCCTGATCATGTTGAACAGGCGGGTGTTCCTCACCGATTATACGGCATTCTGGACGCGGCTGATCCCTGTTCCGCCATGCGCTGGCGGGACATGGTGCTGGTTGAGATCGAAGAGGCCCATCGTGCCGGCAAACTGCCTATCCTGTGCGGCGGCACAGGTCTCTATGTAAAAGCGTTGAGAGAGGGCCTTTCGCCGACACCGGAAATTCCTGATGAAATCCGCAAAGACATTCGCGAACGGGCCCTGTCAGAGGGGCCAGAGGTTCTCCACGATGAGCTCTCGGCCCTTGACCCGGTGATGGCTGCAAGGCTGAACCGGATTGACTCCCAGCGTGTCGCCAGGGCGTTAGAAGTTGTGACGGCGACGGGACGTAGTCTGAGTGACTGGCAGGATGACATCGCTGAACCGGCACCGGACCATCTTTCCTTTTATACACTGTCCTTCCTGCCGGAACGCGAGGCGTTGTATGATGGTATAAACACGCGTTTCAATGAAATGGTTGAGCGGGGGGCGCTGGAAGAAGTGAAGACCCTGATGGATCGGAACCTCAATCCCAATCTGCCTTGCATGAAGGCATTGGGCGTGCCGGACCTGATCCAGCATCTGCGGGGTGAGATACCGTTGGAGCAGGCCGTGACAAATGCCGCGACAAAGTCGCGCCGCTATGCCAAGAGACAGGTTACATGGCTGCGACGACAGATTATTTCAGATATTTTGATAAATGAGAAATATTCGGAAACTTTAAGGGGCAAAATTTTTGCGTTTGTTCGTGAAAAGCTGTTGACCCCCTGAACAGCTATCCATATTGTGCGCGCGCGAAGACGATTCTTGCCGGATTTTCGAAACTTTTGAATTTGGCAACGACCCTCTGACAAAGGCGGTCGGATCGTCACTTTGATTTTTGCTTGTAGAAAAAGGACTACGGTTATGAGCACGCTGTCTATGAATGGAGCCCAGATGATCATCAAATCACTGGTGGATCAGGGTGTGGAGGTCGTGTTCGGCTATCCCGGCGGTGCTGTGCTTCCGATTTATGACGAACTCTTCAAGCAGAACAAAATTCGTCACGTTCTCGTTCGCCACGAACAGGGGGCTGTCCATGCGGCGGAGGGCTATGCCCGCTCAACCGGCAAGGTTGGCGTTGTCCTGGTGACGTCAGGTCCGGGGGCAACCAACGCCGTTACAGGTCTGACCGACGCGTTGATGGACTCCATCCCTGTTGTCTGCCTGACCGGACAGGTTCCGACCCATCTGATCGGGAATGATGCATTCCAGGAATGTGACACAACCGGTATCACGCGCCCCTGCACCAAGCATAACTACCTGGTGAAGAATGTTGGCGATCTGGCCAAGACCATGCATGAAGGCTTCTATGTTGCCCGTACAGGTCGCCCTGGCCCGGTCGTGATTGATATTCCAAAGGATGTTCAGTTCGCGTCCGGCAACTATACCGGCCCTGAGAATGTCCAGCACAAGACCTATCGGCCAAAAACCAAGCCTGATCAGGACAAGATCGAGCGCGCGGTTGATATGCTGATGTCCGCAAAGCGGCCGATCATTTACGCCGGTGGCGGTGTGATCAATGCGGGGCCTGAGGCCAGCACCCTTTTGCAGGAATTCGTCCAACTGACCAATTTCCCGACGACTCTGACCTTGATGGGTTTGGGTGCGTTGCCGGCAAATGCGCCGCAATTCCTAGGCATGTTGGGCATGCACGGCACCTATGAAGCCAACTGGGCCATGCATGATTGCGATGTGATGCTCGCGCTTGGTTCGCGTTTTGATGACCGGATTACAGGCCGTCTGGATGCGTTCTCACCAGGGTCCAAGAAAATCCACGTGGATATCGACCCATCCTCGATCAACAAGAATGTTCAGGTCGAATTGCCCATCATCGGCGACGCCGGACAGGTTCTGACTGATATTCTGGCCGCCTGGAAGGCCCGCCAGCGGACACCGGATCAGGATGCGCTGGCCACTTGGTGGCGTCAGATTGATGAATGGCGTTCGATCGACTGCCTGAAGTTTGAGACCAATGACAAGATCATCAAACCTCAGCAGGCCATCCGTCGCTTGTTCGAGCTGTCGCGAGAACATGACCCCTTCGTCACGACAGAGGTTGGCCAGCATCAGATGTGGGCGGCCCAGTATTTCGACTTCTTTGGTCCCAATAAATGGATGACATCCGGTGGCCTTGGAACGATGGGATACGGCCTGCCTGCAGCGGTCGGTGTTCAGATGGCGCATCCGGAGGCGCTGGTGGTTGATATCTCCGGTGAGGCGTCGGTGATGATGAACATTCAGGAGATCTCGACGGCGGTTCAGTATCGCCTGCCGATCAAGATCTTCATCCTGAATAACCAGTATATGGGCATGGTTCGTCAGTGGCAGGAACTGCTGCATGGGTCCCGCTATTCCGAGAGTTATTCCGAAGCCCTGCCGGACTTTATGAAACTGGCCGATGCGTTCGGTGCAAAAGGGGTTCGCGCGGAATCCCCGGATCAACTTGATGATACGATCATGGAAATGATCAAACATCCGGGACCGGTGATCGCCGATATCGCTGTCGATAAGGCAGAGAACTGTTTCCCGATGATCCCGTCGGGCGCTGCCCATAACGAGATGATCCTCTCCGCGTCTTCAGCGGCGATCGGTGAAAAGGGGTCTGTACTCGTCTAATCCTAATTTGCCGCGGTCTGTTCTGCCCCTGACGGGCGCCAGGCCGCGGGTTCTTTCTTGCCAGCTTGGTATCAATTCATGAGTTTGCGCCGGCCCTGTCCGGCTGCGGTCAAAACAAGGAACCTTTATTATGGCCATTACCTCACCCGGCCAGTCCCAACCCGGGGCCGCCTATACGTTCGAAGATGTTGGAAGTGATGTCAGACGCCACACATTTGCGGTGCTCGTCGACAACGAACCCGGCGTTTTGGCCCGCGTGATCGGGCTTTTCTCCGGTCGCGGTTACAATATTGAAAGCCTGACCGTCTCGACGATCAGTGAAGATGAATCTGTCAGCCGGATCAACATCGTGACCACAGGGACCGCCATGGTCATTGAACAGATCAAGGCACAGCTCAGCCGTTTGATCCCGGTTCATGATGTGCATGACCTAACCATGGAAGGGCCGGTCGTCGAAAAAGAGATGGCGTTGATCAAGGTCCGGGCCAAGGACCATGCGCGCCGGGAAAGCCTCCGCATTGCCGATATCTTTGGGGCAAAAGTGGCCGATACGACACTGGAGTCCTTTGTTTTCCAGATCGCCGGCGGTACCGACAAGGTCGACAGTTTCATCGAACTGATGCGCGCGCTTGGGGACACAGAGGTCGCCCGATCGGGTGTTGTCGCGTTGCAACGCGGAACCAGTATCACAGAAATCTAATCTCAACAGTTGCGGGGGCGGCAGAAAACCTGTTTATCCCCCGGGAACGCCTAAACACTAAAATTCAAAACCGATGAAAGAGGGTATAAGGATGCGTGTCTATTATGATCGTGATGCAGATGTAAATCTGATCAAGACGAAGAAAGTTGTGATCGTCGGATATGGCAGCCAGGGTCATGCTCATGCAATGAACCTGCGGGATTCCGGTGTTACAGAAATCGCCGTTGCTCTGCGCGAAGGCTCTGCAACCCGCGCCAAGGTGGAAGCCGCTGGTTTCCAGTGCATGACACCGGCAGAGGCCGCCAAATGGGCCGATGTTGTCATGATGCTGACCCCCGATGAGCTGCAGGGTGACATCTATGCCAAAGAACTGCATGACAACATGAAAGAGGGTGCCGCTCTCTGCTTTGCACACGGTCTCAACGTTCACTTCAATCTGATTGAAGCCCGCAGCGATCTTGACGTCTTCATGATTGCACCCAAGGGTCCGGGCCATACGGTTCGTTCTGAATACCTGCGCGGCGGCGGTGTGCCGACACTGGTTGCTGTTGATCAGGACGCGTCCGGCAATGCGTTGGAAATCGCGCTTTCCTATGCCAGCGCCAATGGTGGTGGTCGCGCCGGGATCATCGAGACCACATTCAAGGAAGAGTGCGAGACCGATCTGTTCGGTGAGCAGGTTGTCCTTTGTGGCGGTCTGGTAGAGCTGATCCGCGCTGGTTTCGAAACCCTGGTTGAAGCAGGTTACGCGCCTGAAATGGCCTATTTCGAGTGCTTGCACGAAGTGAAGCTGATCGTCGACCTGATCTATGAAGGCGGCATCGCGACCATGAACTACTCCATCTCCAATACGGCTGAATATGGCGAATACGTCACTGGTCCCCGGATCATCACACCTGAAACCAAGGCCGAGATGAAACGGGTTCTGACAGATATTCAGACCGGTCAGTTCACCAAGGACTGGATGCTCGAGAACAAGGTCAACCAGACCAGCTTCAAGGCGATCCGTCGTCGTAACGACGCCCATGAGATTGAAGAGGTTGGTGCAAAGCTGCGTGGCATGATGCCGTGGATCTCTGAAAAAGCCCTGGTCGACAAAGAAAAGAACTAACAATTCGACCTGATTGCCTTTTTGGTTTGAAGGCCCTGCTCAGTGGAGTGGGGCCTTTTCCTTTGCCGGGCGTGTTTATGGTGGTTTTACAAGTGGCTGCCTCTAGAAAGGTAGATTCTGCTTAAGGCTACTCTGCGCTACTTGAGTATATTGGTTGTTTTGACAACTAACATGTGCGAAATCGACTATTGGGCAGATCTCAAGTACAGTGCAAATATTCGATAAAATTATAAGTATTAAAGGTATATTTATTATATTTTGGTGTTTAAATACTGCAGATACAAGGTCAATTCGGCGCCTCGTCCCGCGCTTTAACAAGTACAAGATATAGTTGCCTGCGCAACAGTTCACGAAAAAACCACGGTTTTCCGGGCAAAAAAGGGGGATTTCCCGTTGCGGAGTGTGGAGAACGGCTTTACTGATGTCTTGAAGAAGACAATTAGTCTCGGAATGGCGTTCTGGCCTCGTTTATCCTCCGTCGCATGGCGAAATGACGGGGTTGGGCTTGAAGAATGTTGGGCCGGAACGAGATAGGATTTCCTTCTTCTGCGTGTCCAGGAAAATAAAAACTGCGGGATCCCCGCTCACTATCAAGGTTAGCAGCAACATGTTTTCACGGCTTCTCGGTTTTCTCTCAGCGGATATGGCCATCGATCTCGGGACCGCGAACACGCTGGTCTACGTCAAGGGTCGGGGGATTGTTCTGAACGAGCCTTCTGTGGTCGCGATTGCGGAGGTAAAGGGTAAGAAACAGGTTCTGGCCGTTGGTGATGAGGCCAAGATGATGCTGGGTAGAACACCGGGCAACATTCAGGCGATCCGGCCTTTGCGCGACGGAGTCATCGCAGATTTTGAAGTCGCGGAAGAAATGATCAAGCACTTCATCCGCAAGGTCCATAACCGTCGCTCATTTGCGCGTCCTCAGGTGATCGTTTGTGTCCCGTCCGGGTCGACCGCGGTTGAGCGCCGCGCCATTCAGGAATCAGCCGAAAGTGCCGGTGCACGCCGCGTGTTCCTGATTGAAGAACCAATGGCGGCGGCCATCGGTGCCAATCTGCCTGTTACCGAACCGACAGGTTCGATGGTCGTTGATATCGGGGGTGGCACCACCGAGGTTGCCGTTCTCTCTCTTGGCGGCATTGTTTACTCCCGCTCTGTTCGCGTCGGCGGTGACAAAATGGATGAGGCCATCATCGCCTATATCCGTCGTAACCATAACCTGCTGGTCGGTGAAGGATCTGCAGAGCGGATCAAGAAAGAAATCGGGTCCGCCTGTCCGCCAAGTGATGGCGATGGCAAGTTGATGGAAATTAAAGGCCGCGACCTGATGAACGGGGTTCCAAAGGAACTGGTCATCTCCGAACGACAGATCGCAGAGAGCCTCGCTGAACCGGTTGGCGCTATTGTGGAGGCTGTAAAGGTAGCGCTTGAGCAGACACCACCTGAATTGGCGGCGGATATCGTAGATAAAGGGATCGTTCTGACCGGCGGCGGCGGCATGCTGTCCAATCTGGACTACGTCCTGCGCCACGCAACGGGCCTGCCTGTCTCAATCGCGGATGATGCGCTGTCCTGTGTTGCCTTGGGGACCGGTCGTTGCCTCGAAGAGATGAGAACGCTGAGAAACGTTCTGATCAGTATGTATTAAAAGTAAGCGATTTGCCGATTTCTAAGTAAATTAGGAAAATCGTAAGTATTTGTTAAGTAACGAAGGGTATTATTGGTCACCGTTTTGGGGACGTTCGGAAACGGACGAAAAGTAAAATGGCTCAACGCCCGATATCAGTGGTGAGAATTGCAGCGCCCTTGCGCACATTTGCGCAGCGGTTCGCTTTCGTTCTGCTGTTGGGGGCCGCGATCACAATCATGATCGTTGGCAGAACCGATCCCGCTGTCTTTGACCGTACCCGCATGACCGTTACCGACTTCTTTGCCCCCTTGCTCAGCGCGATTGCCCAACCCGTGGCAACCGGTGCGCAAATCGTCAGCGATGTTGAGGCGATGTTCGATTTGCGAGCCGAAAATGAGAGGCTTCGTCTCGAAAATCAGCGCTTGCTGGCATGGCAGTCGGCGGCCCGCGTGATGCAGGCGGAGAACACGCAGTTGCGCAAATTGCTCGCCTATGACCCTCAGGATGCGGCAACCTTCACGACCGCGCGGATTGTTGGCGACAGGGGTGGCGCGTTCCTGAGATCACTTTTGATCAGCGAGGGGACGCGGGCTGGCATTGCCAAGGGTCAGGCTGCAGTGACGGGCGAGGGCCTGCTCGGTCGGGTTGCCTCGGTTGGTGAGCGGTCGGCCCGGATACTTCAGATTACCGACTTAAACTCCCGGATCCCGGTTGTGGTTGAAGAAACCCGGGAACGAGCGGTTCTGGCCGGTGATAACTCGGCGGACCCCAAACTTGTCTTCTTTTCCGCAAATGCGTTCCTGAAGGAAGGACAGCGGGTTGTGACCTCTGGCCATGGTGACGTGTTCCCGCCCGGAATTCCCGTCGGGATCATTCAGTCCGTCGGTGAGAACGGCGTTCGGGTTCGCCCCTTTGCGACGTCGGATCGACTGGAATTCGTGCGGTTAGTCGATTATGGTAAGACCGGTATTCTGAAGCAGGAAATAACCGCTCAATAGGGCCTCGATACCCGTCCATGCAGGGTTACATGGGAATGGGTACGGATTGTTAATGACGATATTGCAACGCCTCGACTTCCTTTCACGGCTCTGTTTGCCTGTTGGCTTAACCCTTGTGCTTGTCTTGCTCAGCGTGACCCCGCTGCATGCGCCCGGCTTCACGGCGATTTCGCCAATGCTGGTCTTGGCGTCTCTGCATTATTGGGCAATCTATCGGCCGCAAGTCATGCCGATTTATCTGGTCTTTGTGATCGGTCTGTTTGAAGACATCCTGACCGGCGGTCCTTCAGGCCTGAATGCCCTGATTTATCTCGTCTCTTATGGCCTCGTGGCTGGGCAACGTCGGTTCTTGTTGGCGCGATCATTCGGTATTGTCTGGTGGGGTTTCATGATCCTGGCTGCTGCGGTGGAAGGGTTCCGTTGGATTGTGATTTCCGCGCTTGGTGGTCTCGTGGTAGATCCCATGCCGGGTCTCTTCAGCTATTTCGCGTCCGTTGCGATCTATCCTGTTTTGACACTGCTCTTCGCTGCAACCCATCGTTTGTTGCCGCAACCAAATGAAGGTGTGGCATGAAACCGGACAGAACACGGTCAAAGATCTTCACCCGACGCGCCGCGTTCCTGACCGCAGGCAAGATGGCGTTGCTCGGCGGTTTGGGCGGGCGGATGTATTATCTGCAGGTCGTAGAATCTGAGCGTTATAAGGTTCTCGCTGAGGAAAACCGCATCAACTTTCGGCTGATTGCCCCGCCGAGAGGCTTCGTGGTGGATCGCAATGGGGATTTCCTCGCCATCAATATTCAGAACTATCAGGTGATTTTGATACGGGAACAGGCCAAGGATGTTGAGGCCGTTCTTGGACGTCTATCCCAGGTGATTGAGCTGGAAGAGCATGATATCGCCCGCGTCCTTCGGGAAAGCAAACGGCGCCGCGGGTTCGTGCCGATCACTGTGCGGGACAACCTCAGTTGGGAAGAAGTCAGCAGTATCGGCCTGAACGGCCCTGACTTGCCGGGCGTCAATATCGAGGTTGGTCAGTCCAGGCACTACCCTTACGGATCGGATATGGCCCATGTGGTTGGCTATGTCTCATCCGTGACCCAGGAAGATCTGACCGATGACCCGCTGCTGGAACTGCCTGGTTTTCAGATCGGCAAGAACGGCATTGAGAAACAATACGACCTGGCCTTGCGGGGTCGCGGCGGCACCAGTGAGGTAGAGGTCAATGCACTGGGGCGTGTCATTCAGGAAGTGCGCCGGAATGAGGGCAAGACCGGTGAAGAAGTTCGCCTGACCCTTGATATGCGCCTGCAACAGATGATCGGGAACCGGATCAAGGATGAAAGGGCGGCATCCGTCGTTGTGATGGAGGCGGCGACCGGGGCTGTCAGGGCGATCACGTCTACCCCGTCTTATGATCCCAACGCGTTCAGCGCCGGATTGAGCACGGCCCAATGGAACGAGTTGGTCAACAACCCCTATGCACCGCTGACGAACAAGGCGATTGCCGGACAATATGCGCCGGGGTCGACTTTCAAAATTGCCGTCGCACTGGCCGCCATGGAAAACGGGATCTCCGTGGACCATTCCGTATTTTGCCCCGGCCATATGGAACTGGGGGATCGCCGGTTCCACTGCTGGAAGCGCTATGGGCATGGCCATATGGCGCTGATCGAATCCATTCGGGAAAGCTGCGACATCTGGTTCTATGACGTGGCCCGCCGCATTGGTGTCGACAAGATTGCAGAGGCCGCCCGCAAACTGGGGCTGGGCGGTGTCACAGGCATCGATCTGCGAGGTGAGAAGGGTGGCCTTATCCCGACCAAAAAATGGAAACGGGAAAAGCGCGGCCAACCCTGGCATATGGGTGAATCCCTGGTGGTTGGTATCGGTCAGGGCTATGTCCTGGCAACCCCCCTTCAGCTGGCCGTGATGACCGCGCGGGTGGTCAATGGTGGTTATGCGGTGAACCCCTATCTTCGCATGCGGGTGGACCCGACCACCGGACAGATGACCGACATGCCAGAGGTGCCGCCCGAGAAGCTCGATATCCGTCCCGACATTCTGGAAACCCTTCTGGAATCCATGGATGCAGTCGTCAACGACCCGAAAGGCACGGCGAAGAAAGCCCGAATTGAAGAAGAGGGCCTGGAAATGGGCGGCAAGACCGGTACCGCGCAGGTCAGGCGGATCACCACGGCGGAACGCCAGACAGGGGTCAGAAAATCTGAAGAGCTGCAATGGCGCCTGCGCGACCACGCACTCTTTGTCGGTTATGCGCCGGTACACAATCCGCGTTTTGTTGTCTCCGTCGTCGTTGAGCATGGTGGCAGCGGGTCCGGCAGTGCGGCCCCGATTGCCCGGGATGTTCTGCTTGAAACGCAACGACTGCTCGCGGGCCAGGATACAGCGCTTCTTACAGGGGAGGGGCCCTGATGGCGTATCGCGGTTTGAATGAATTCGGCGCGCCTGAAATGACCTTTCAGGAGAAGATTCTGCAGCTGAACTGGCTGCTCTTCCTGATGATCCTGGCCGTGGCAGGTGTCGGATTTGTCATGCTGTATTCCGCCGCAAACGGCGATCTGGACCCCTGGGCGTCCCGCCAGATGGTGCGCTTTGGGGTCGGGGCTGTTGCGATGATCATCGTCGCCCTGATCGATATCCGGACCCTGCTGCGGTTTTCCTATCTGATCTATTTTGGGGCGTTAGGGCTGTTGATTGCCGTGGAATTCATGGGTTTTGTCGGTATGGGTGCGCAACGCTGGATCGATCTGAAATTCTTTCAGTTGCAACCCAGCGAGGTCATGAAAGTGGCACTCGTCCTGGCGCTTGCCAGATATTTTCATGGGCTGACATTGGAAGATGTCGGGCGTCCTTCGTATCTGTTGATCCCGTTGGCGATGGTCGCCGCCCCTGTTCTTTTGATTCTGCGCCAGCCGGATCTGGGGACGGCGATTATGTTGGTCGGCGGGGCAGGTGTGATCTTCTTCCTCGCCGGGGTTCGGATCTGGAAGTTTCTGGTGGTGATCGCCGGGATACTCGGGTCTTTGCCCTTTGCGTGGAGCATGCTACGCGACTATCAGAAGCAACGGATTCTGACCTTCCTTGACCCAGAGCGTGATCCTCTTGGGGCTGGATATCATATTATGCAGGCCAAGATTGCGACAGGTTCCGGTGGTTTGACCGGGCGCGGGTTTATGAATGGCACGCAAAGCCATCTGAACTTTCTGCCGGAAAAACAGACGGACTTTATTTTCACGATGCTGGCCGAGGAATTCGGCCTGATCGGGGGATGCCTGCTTTTGGCCCTTTACGGGTTGATCATGCTCTACGGCTTGATCATCGCGGTTCGCGCGCGCAGCCAGTATGGCCGTCTGGTTGGAATGGGTGTCACGACAACCTTCTCTCTTTATGTATTCATCAATGTGGCGATGGTGCTGGGCCTGATCCCCGTGGTCGGTGTGCCCTTGCCGCTGATCTCTTATGGTGGAACGGCCATGATGACCGTGATGATCGCCTTTGGCCTGTTGATGAACACCTATGTCCATCGAGAGTTGCGTATTGGCAGGCGATGGTACGATCCGCTGAGCTAGCAAGGTTTAAGGCCTGGCGGGCCTGGCGTGATCGAAATGCTTTTCTGTTCAGTCTTTAGATGATAGACGGCTTTGCGCATTTCGCGTGGCACTGGCCCTCTGTAACCTTCACGAACTATGGCAGAAAACATGACCTGGACCGCTGATAAGACCGTTGTTAAGAGCTGGAATGAATGGGATCCCCTGCGGCATGTGATCGTCGGGCGGGCCGATGATTGTCACATCCCGCCGGAAGAACCCGCACTGGATGCGAAGGTGCCGGAAGACAGTGATATGCGGGGACAATGGGGGCGCCGGCCGCAGGAAACCATCGACCGCGCCAATGAGCTGCTGGATGCCTTTGCCAAACAATTGACGGATATGGGTGTTCGGGTCGACCGGCCAACCCCGATTGATTTTTCCGAGCCGGCAACAACACCGGATTTCCATACGGACAGTCAGTTTGGCTGCATGCCGCCAAGGGATGTGTTGCTGACAGTCGGGTCGGAAATTCTGGAAGCCACAATGTCCTATCGGTGCCGCTGGTTCGAGTATCTCTGCTATCGTCCGCTGCTTCAGAAGTATTGGGAGGAGGACCCCAATTTCCGCCATGAAGCTGCCCCGAAACCGCGCCTGACCGATGCTGATTATCATGACGATTACCTCTCGGAGAAAATCGGTGTGGAACAGCGCCTGAAATGGGCCGAAGAAAGGCATTTTGTCACCACGGAAGAAGAACCGCTTTTCGATGCTGCGGATGTCTTGCGGTTCGGCAAGGATCTTGTGGTGCAGCACGGCTTCACCACAAACCTCAAAGGCATTGAGTGGCTGCGCCGTCATTTCCCGGATCATCGGGTGCATACGGTGAACTTCCCCGGCGACCCGTATCCGATCCATATTGATGCGACCTTTACGCCGTTGCGGCCCGGCCTGATCCTGAACAATCCTCAGCGGCGCTTGCCGGACGAGCAGCGGAAGCTGTTCAACGACAATGGCTGGGAAATTGTTGATGCGGCACAACCAGCCCATAACGCCCCACCGCCGCTTTGTTATTCCTCGGTCTGGCTCAGCATGAATGTCCTGGTTCTGGATCCCAAAACGGTCTGTGTCGAGAAGTCAGAGGTTTATCAGGCAGAACAGATGGACAAGCTTGGTATGAACGTGGTCGAGGTTGATCTGCGCGATGCCTATGCGTTCGGTGGTGGCCTGCATTGTTGTACCGCCGATGTCTATCGCGAGGGGGATTGCGAAGATTACTTCCCCCGCCAATAGGGCATCCTCAGAGCCAAAGGATGCGGTGGTCATCGGTGGCGGCCCGGCGGGGTTGATGGCCGCTGAACGCCTGCTTGCCCAGCGGTATCGGGTCGATCTTTATGACGCGATGCCGTCCCTTGGGCGAAAGTTCCTGATGGCGGGCAAGAGTGGCCTGAACATCACCCACGCTGAACCGATGGAGACCTTTGTCACCCGTTTTGGGGACCGACAGGACCATCTGCAACACGCACTCGACCAGTTTGATAATCAGGCGGTTCGGGATTGGGTTGCGTCTTTCAATATTGAGACCTTTGTCGGGTCATCGGGCCGTGTCTTTCCAACAGAATTCAAGGCGGCCCCACTACTGAGAGGTTGGCTTTCGAAACTACGGCATGCCGGTTTGACAACGCATACAAGGCATCGCTGGACAGGCTGGACCGATCAGAATGCACTGACCTTCGAGACCCCCGCCGGCGAAATTCAAATAGATGCGCGCGCAACTATTTTGGCTCTCGGTGGGGCAAGCTGGCCGCAATTGGGTAGTGATGCTGCTTGGGTTGATTGGTTGCGGAACCGCGGCGTCGATATTCAGGCGTTTCGCCCCGCCAATGCCGGCTTTGACGTGGCCTGGTCGGATCACTTTCTGGAACGTTTCCCGGGTGAGCCGGTAAAACCTGTCACGTTAACCGTCGGAGTATCGGGTCGAAAGGTCCCCGGCGAATTCGTCATTACAGAGTCTGGAGTCGAAGGAAGTGGTATTTACGCCGTTTCTGCGGAATTGAGGGATGCGCTAACCCAGGACGGTACTACTCAACTGACCCTCGATCTCACGCCGGACCGATCAGAAGAACGGCTACGGGCTGATCTCGGCAAATTCAAAGGCAATCGGTCGATTTCCAACCATATTCGTCGAACGACCGGTCTAACTGGTGTAAAGGCCGGTTTGCTGAGGGAATTTGTGCCGAAGGATGTCTTTCAGAATTCGGCCGATCTGGCACCCTGGATTAAGGCTTTGCCGGTCGATATCCGGCGTCCCCGCCCGATTGAAGAGGCGATCAGCAGTGCGGGCGGTGTTTCCTTTGACGCATTGGACGGGAAGGCAGCGCTGCGCAGTCTGCCCGGTGTCTTCTGTGCCGGTGAGATGCTGGATTGGGAGGCACCGACAGGGGGTTATCTGTTGACCGCGTGCTTTGCCCTGGGCCGTGCCGCCGGGGATGCGGCCGCAGATTATCTGGACCGTCTAACCAAATGACCGGTCAGTTGTCGCCCATCTTGAGGGCTTCGAGGAACGCGGTTTGCGGAATATCGACCTTGCCGAATTGCCGCATGCGTTTCTTGCCCTCTTTCTGCTTTTCCAACAGTTTACGTTTACGAGAGACGTCGCCGCCGTAGCATTTGGCGGTCACATCCTTACGCATGGCGCTGATGGTTTCGCGCGCAACCACTTTTCCACCGATGGCGGCCTGCAGGGCAACTTTGAACAATTGCCGGGGAATCAGGTCTTTCAGGCGTTTACAGATTGACCGTCCTCGGGATTCTGCCTGCGTCTTATGAACAATCATGGCCAGGGCATCGACCGGATCTTCGTTCACCAGGATAGAGACCTTGACCAGATTACCTTCACGGTAGGAATCCATCTCATAGTCGAAAGAGGCATATCCCCTGGAAACCGATTTCAGGCGGTCATAGAAATCAAAAACAACTTCGTTTAGCGGGATGCGGTAAACCGCCATGGCCCTGGACCCGACATAGGTCAGCTCAATTTGTTCGCCCCGGCGCTCATTGCAGAGTGTCAGAACCGGACCCAGGAAGTCATCGGGCACCAGAATGGTGGCCTTGATCCAGGGTTCTTCGATATGGTCAATCCGAACCGGATCAGGGAAGTCAGCCGGATTGTGAAGTTCGATCTGACTGCCATCGGTCTGATGGATACGATACACCACCGAAGGCGCGGTCGATATGAGTTCCAGATTGAACTCGCGGCTCAAGCGTTCCTGAATGATTTCCAGATGCAGCAATCCAAGGAAACCACAGCGGAAACCGAAACCAAGGGCTGCCGAGGTTTCCATTTCAAAATGAAAGCTGGAATCGTTGAGGGCGAGTTTGCCGAGCGCCTCCCGCAATGTTTCAAAGTCAGAGGCATCAACCGGGAAGAGGCCGCAGAAAACCACAGGAACAGAGGGCTGGAAACCGGCCAGCGGCGCATCGGCGGGCCGTTTATCCTCTGTCAGTGTGTCCCCGACCTTACATTCGGCAACAGATTTGATGCTGGCGGTGATAAAGCCAACTTCGCCTGGACCCAGACTGTCGACCATAATGCCCTTGGGGGTCAGAATGCCGACGCGATCCACCTCATGGGTGATACCACTCGACATCATGCGCAGCTTTTGACCCTTCTTCAGGGTCCCTTCGCGCACGCGGAGCAGGGCAACAACACCCAGATAGGTATCGTACCAACTATCAACCAGAAGGGCTTGCAGCGGTGCGTCCGGGTCGCCGCTGGGCGGGGGCAGACGCGTGACGATCGCTTCCAGCACCTCTGAAATGCCGACGCCGGTTTTAGCAGAAACAGAGATTGCGTCGCTGGCGTCGATGCCAACAACTTCTTCGATCTGCTGACGAATGCGTTCGGGTTCTGCAGCCGGCAGGTCGATCTTGTTCAGCACCGGAATGATCTCATGATTGTTTTCGATCGCCAGATACACATTGGCCAGTGTCTGTGCCTCTACACCCTGACTGGAATCAACGACAAGCAGGGACCCTTCGCAAGCGGCCAGGCTGCGAGACACCTCGTAAGAGAAATCCACATGTCCCGGCGTGTCGATCAGGTTGATCGTATATTCCTCGCCATCCTCGGCCTTGTATTTCAGGCGAACGGTCTGGGCTTTGATCGTGATGCCGCGCTCGCGCTCAATATCCATAGAGTCGAGGACCTGCGCCTTCATCTCTCTATCGGTCAATCCGCCGCAGGTCTGGATCAGGCGATCCGCAAGGGTGGATTTCCCGTGATCAATATGGGCAATGATCGCGAAATTTCGGATAAGGTCGATCTTGTTCAACGCGGTGATACCAGTCTATCTAGTGGGCGAATACGCCATCTATTCTTCGCCGGCGCACCATAGAGCCGCTGAGACGAAACCGCAATATCTCTGGCCTCCTGCCGGCCCGTGATCAAACGCGAAGGAACATGATCCGAATGGACCTCTTTGGCCTTGCCCGCCCGCTCCTCATGGCCCTGAACCCGGAACAGGCTCATAAAATGACTTTGATGGCGTTAAAAGCCGGTCTGGCCCCGCGACAGAAAGGCGCGGATGATCCGCGTCTGGCCGTTCGTTTGTGGGGGCATAATTTCCCGAACCCGGTTGGATTGGCGGCGGGGTTCGACAAGAACGCAGAGGTTTTCGCCCCTATGCTGGGCCTCGGCTTTGGGTTCGTCGAAATCGGCTCTCTGACGCCCAGGCCGCAACCTGGAAATCCGTTGCCCCGGTTGTTTCGGCTGCCCCGTGATGGTGCGGTTATCAACCGTCTTGGTTTCAATAATCAGGGTGTTGAGGATGCCTATGGAAGGCTGGAAAAGCGCCTGGCAACAGCGGAAGGGCGGGACGGCCTCGTCGGTGTGAACCTTGGCAAGAACAAGGATAGCGAGGATGCGGCCACAGATTACGGTATCGGGTCAGACAGACTGTCTGCCTTCGCCGACTATCTGGTGGTCAACGTCTCCTCCCCCAATACGCCGGGCCTGCGCGCCCTTCAGTCCGTATCCGAACTGAACGCCATCATTGATGCTGTAATCACGAATCGAAAAGAAGGCCCAAAAGGGGGCTTGCCGCCGATTCTGGTCAAGATTGCGCCAGACCTTGGGGACGAAGATCGCGCTGACCTGGCGGCCTTTGCCAAAGAGCGTGTGGAGCAAGGGGTTATTGGCGGCATTATTATTTCAAACACGACTTTGGCGCGGCCGGAGACATTGATTGAGAAAACCGTTGTTTCAGAGGCGGGCGGTCTCAGCGGAAAACCTCTCTTCCAGCCCTCGACAGAAATGCTGTCGGAATTTTATCGTGAGACCGCGGGCACTGTCCCCCTGATCGGTGTGGGCGGTATTGCAAGCGGGGCTGACGCCTATGCCAAGATCCGTGCAGGTGCCAGCCTGGTCCAGCTGTATTCCGCCCTGATCTATCAGGGGCCCGGACTGGTTGGCCGGATAAAACAGGTTATGCTCGCCTTGATGCGGCAGGACGGGTTCACCCGCATCACCACCGCGATTGGGGCCGACCATAATTGAGCCAGATTCCCACGCTATGGTCTTGCGGCGGTTGAACAGCGTTGATCTTGCCTGAAATGGCCTTGGCGCGTACCGTACCGATTGTAATGACGGTCTGGTAGTTAATGAAAAAGCGCTTCATATCAGAGGGTTTGGTGTGCAGAGCCGGAACGGTATCGGACCCTGCTTATGATTAACCTCGTCCTGTTTTTTTCCTATACGATGGCGGCGGTGGCGACCGGACTTCTCGTCCGATGGGGCAGTGACATCCATGCGAACTGGCTGCTGGCGGCTTTGGTGTTTCTGATCGGTGCCTTCGCGCATGAGGTCTATAACCGCAAGGCCGAAGAACGCCGGATGATGAAACGGGTTCTCATCCTGAAAAAAGCGTATGACGTTTCGAAGCAACAGGTTGTGGAAACAGACGAAAAGATTGCCCAACTGGAAGCGCATTTTACCGAGCGCCTGGAGGAGACCATTCACGCTCAGGCCGAGGCGATGGAACGTGCGGCGCAACAGGCGGGTGCCCGGCCCACCCCGGTCACCCGGGTCAGTGATGGCGATACACCGATTGCTGAAGACATAGCAGATGTAGAAGCAGAGGTTCGTGTTCTGCATTCCCTGCTGGAGAAGCTTTATTCCGATGGGGCGGATTCCCTCTCAAGGGTGGTGCAGGGAGTGCCTGAAACAAAGGCCGAAAGCGGCGCCCCGCGACGGGATGCAGGACCCGGTCTGGAACTGGTTCCGGAAACCGGGTCTGCCAGAATACTGGATATCGTTCGAGATGGGTTGCGGCAGGATCGCGTTGATCTTTATGTTCAGCCGGTTGTCAGTTTGCCTCAGCGCAAACGCCGTTTTTATGAATGTTACAGCCGCATCCGCGATGCGGAAGGAGCGGTGCTCACACCCGACGAATACCTGCCAGTGGCCAAAGAGGCGGGATTGGTCAGTGCCATCGACAACATGCTGCTTTTCCGGTGCCTGCAGTTGTTACGGCAGTTGCAACGTCAGGAAAACACCGCGATCTTTTTTTGCAACATATCCCCCAATACATTGGCCGACCGCGATTTCCTGCATGATTTTGTGTCATACATGGCCAGTCATGCCGAGCTTGCGCCGAACCTGATCCTCGAGATGGATCAATCAGACATTGAGGAAAACCTGTCTGTGATCGAACCCGCCCTCAAAGAACTCGGCGGGATGGGGTATCGCTTCTCGATGGACGGTGTCACGGAACTGACCCTAGATACAGATCTGCTGCAATCCCGCTTTATCCATTACGTAAAGGTTGATACCGCGCTTGTACTTGACGAGCGGGACCCGTCCGGGGGGGCGAATTTAAGGCTCTTGAAGCAACAGTTGGATCAAGCGGGTATCGACCTTATCGTGGAGGGGATCGAGAGCGAGCGGATGTTGGTCGAGCTGCTGGATTTCAACATTGATTATGGTCAAGGTTTCCTGTTTGGTGAGCCGCGGATCAGCAAGGATCCGACCGCTCAAAAACCGGTCAGCTGACTTTAATTCTTTTCCAATCAGTCTAACTGACAGGTCTCACGAACCCATTCCTCGGGAAACAGCATGACGTCAGACACAATGCCACCGAACGCCGCCATCTCTATCATTGATGGTCTGTCGGCAATCATCGATCAATACGATATATTCCTCCTCGACCAATGGGGTGTGATCCACAATGGGGTAACACTGCATGATGGCGCGGCGGAGGCGATCCTGCGCCTGAACGATGCCGGCAAGACAATCATCATTTTATCAAATTCCGGCAAGCGGGCTGGTGATTCTTATCAACGATTGGCCGGCTTTGGCATCGGGCGGGATCAGTATCTTGATATCGTGACCTCCGGGGAGCTGGTCTATCGGAATTTGAAAGAACGGACGGACCCGTTTTACCAATCGCTTGGCCCAAAATGCCTGATCTTTGCCTGGGATGACGATCGCAATGTGATCAAGGATACGGGCGTGGAAGAGGTGGGTGACATCGATGACGCCGACTTCGTGCTCTGTGTCGGCACGGATCAGCAGGATATTGAGGCCTATAAGCCCTCGCTGGAGGTTGCCCAATCTCGAGGCCTGCCCATGGTGTGCGGGAACCCTGATCGCGTCTCTGTTCAACCGGATGGTTCGCTTAAGCTTTGCCCCGGTGCGGTCGCGGAGCTTTATGAAGCGATGGGTGGGACGGTACGCTGGCATGGAAAGCCCGCGCGCGAGGTCTATCAGACCTGTCTGGCCATGGTGGATCAACCGGGGGCCGCGATTGGTGTTGGTGACAGTTTGATTCACGACATTAAAGGCGCGTCTGATTCTGGTCTGGCCTCTCTCCTCATTTCCGGGGGAATTCATTACCAGGAACTTGATTTGCCTTTGAGCGCGAATGCTGTTTCGTCTCTGGGTGATCGATACGGCGCACAGCCGACCTATGCCTGTCCTGAATTTCGGTGGTAGGGATTTAGAAAGTGATTGAGCGGTCAGAGTTCATCCAGCATCTGGGGAATGATTTCACCCAGTTTGCTGTATTCAGAAATATCGTTGTAAACAAAGGCTGATACGCGGAGCCACAGTCGACCATTAATATTGCGTATGAAGGTTTCCGTCTTGTGGCGCTCGCGCAGTTTCGACCGGAGTAATTCGGCTTTCTGGCGGTTCGATGTTCCGGTCCAGGGCAGGGCCACGGTCGACATAAAGCTCATCGCGCCTTGAGGCGTTCCGGTCTCGGTTTCCCACACGGCGGCCAGGTGGCGTGCTGCCCGTGCCGCAAGTGGTCTGCAATAGGCGTAGATGTCGCCTTCCCCCAATGTTGCCCTGAAAGCAATCGCGGCTTCAACTGACAGCCAGGCTGAGAAATCTTTGGAACCGGGCCAGTCAAACGCCCGGTGGTAGCCCTCATTGATATAGTGACTGATGACATTGGGACGGACGCGGCGTTGATACTCTGGATCTGTCCACAGAAATCCGCATCCACGAGGGCTTCCTAACCATTTATGGCAGTTCCCGGCGTAATAGGTCGCACCGAGGTTCTCCAGTGACAGGCGCAGCATGCCAGGGGCATGGGCCCCATCGACCAAGACCGGAATGCCCCGTTCTTTGACCTGCTCAATAATCTCGCCAAGCGGCATGGTGATGGCCGTCTCGGACGTGACGTGATCAACAACGACAAGACGGGTCCGTGCGGTAATCGCCGCCATTATGGCATCGACAATTTCACCGGTGTTCCGCATGGGAAAGGGAATTTCTGCGATGACAAGTCGTGCAGAGGCCCGTTCTGTTACAAATTCCAGTGTCTTCCGAACCGCATTGTAGACGTTGGATGTCGTCAGGACCTCATCACCTGGCATCAGGACCAGCGACCGCAAAACGGCGTTGATGGCGCTGGTGGCATTTTCAACAAAGACCAGATTGTCAGGGTCTGCGCCGATAAATGGCCCCAGAGCCGCGATATTCTTTCGCACCCGACCCATAACCGCTTCTTGCATAAAAATACCGGGTTGCATTTCTGCTTCCCGGCGGACGGCTTCATTGGCTTCAAAGACTGGAACGGAAAGGGCGCCAAAAGACCCGTGGTTCAAATATCGCCATTCCGGATCCAGCATAAATTTGGGTCGCATATGACATCCGAAACCGGGCGTGGAACAGCGCTCGTCACCCTCTGATCGAGGGGCCGTCTGGTCGCTGGCGGCCGGTTTCATGTGGTCGTCCAAAGTGTCCACCAAAGTGTTCAAATTTTGCGTAAGGGAAACTTTACCCCAGATCAGCGGGAAAAAAAGCGGAATTTCTGCACTGCGGCAAAACCTGGATGCGGTGCAGGCTTTACCGGCTTTCGCGACGCCAGGTCAGAGCCAGTGCCCCGATCAACAGGGCCAGCAACAAGGGCGCTGGCAACAGATTGGCTGCCTGCACGCCAGTGACGATATAGTCGCCGTTCTTCCGCAACCCGATCCAACCCGGACCTGACGCGGCACGGCCCGGTTCAACCTGTCTGATCCGGGGCAACCCGTCTTTCAGCCACTGGGTCGATCCGTCGCTCAATTCTGACAGAGGCTTTACCTTGTCTTCAGTGGCGGCAACCTCGCCAAATTCCAGCGGGTTCAACACGCCGACAGCGGTGAGGATGGCCGTGTCCCCCTCCCGAATGCTGTAAATGCCGGCTTTCTGCACCGGAATTGTGCTTCGATGTACCCCGTCTTCGAGACGGTCGAGCTGATGCTGACTTATCTCACCGTCGGGATCCGTGATTTCGACGGTGAACTCCTGGTCCTCCATGGACCGACGCGTCACGGTCAGGCCGCGGCTGTCCGCGCTGGCCCGCAAGTCCTCTTCTTCCAGATCCGGTTCTTTCATCAACCAATGGGCCAGCCGCCGTAGCAATTCCCGTTGTGGGCCGCCGCCTTCAAAGCCGCGGGCCCAGAGCCAGATATGGTCGCTCAGCAATTGACCGACGCGACCCTCTGCCACGCGATCGAGGATCAACAGGGGCTGGCGGTCTATACCGGTCATCAGGGTTTGACCGGCCAGCGAATTCACCTCCACCTGTCGGAACCAGCGACCCCAAACGGGTTCACGCTCTCCATCGAAAACGGGCCCGCCTGGCAGGGCGGCTGTCACAGGATGCCGTTTGCCAAGTTCTGAAATCTCTGGCTTGAAGCCTTGCATGGTGACCGCGCCCGTCGGCTCGCCCGGCAGCAAGCGGCCAAGTGGGGTCCGGAACAGGCTATAGGGGCCTGCAAAACTGGGGCCCACAGCCTCAAGGAACGCGCCGCCGCCTTCAACGTAATCCACGATGTTTGAAAGATAGAGTGACGGCAGGACACCCCGCCGACGGAATCTGTCAAACACGACAAGGTCGAATTCGTGAAGTTTGACCTCAAACAATTCGCGGGTTGGAAACGCGATCAGCGAGAGCTCGTGAATCGGGGTGCCGTCCTGTTTTTCCGGCGGACGCAGAATGGTGAAATGGACCAGATCTACGGACGGGTCGGACTTCAATAAATTACGCCAGGTGCGCTCACCCGGATGCGGTTCCCCGGACACCAGCAATACGCGCAGCCGGTCCCGGACGCCGTTTATCGACAGGACGGCTTTGTTGTTGTTCAGGGTGATTTCCTGCTCGCCCGGAACGACATTCAATTCGATGACAGAGGCCCCGCGATGGGTAAGCGGGATGGAAATCGTTGCGCGATCGCCGACCGGGACGTTAACGGGTCTGATGAATTCACCGTCGACTTTGATCGTCACACGAACCCTTGGTGCGGTTGCCGCCGGGTCCTCAACAATCACGCCGATCTGGGCTTCTTCCCCGACAAGGCCAAAGCTGGGACTCTCAACAACAGAGAGACGTCGGTCCGCCTCGTCTGGTGCACCGGTCAGCAGGGAATGGACAGGGCCGCTGATGCCGGTCGGTGCAGCATCACTGTTCCCGTCCAGGCCGTCCAGATCATGGATCTGACCATCGGTGATCATGATGGTTCCAGCGACCCGTCGGGGTGGCACGTCCGCCAGGGCCCGTTGTAGCGGTTCCAGCACCCGGGATCCGTCGGCTGCGTCCTCAACACTGTCATGGGTCAGGCGGACGACGCGAACCTCAAGATCGTTCGAAAAACCCTCCAGCTGTTCTGTTACCGCCTCGACCGCCAGAGAGGTCTGCTCAGAGCGGTCTGAAAGGTCCTTTGACGGTGTTTCGTCAACCAGCAGAACAGCGACGTCTTTGAGCGGTTGGCGCTCTTCCGAAACAGCGGACGGGTTGGCAAGTGCCAGGGTCATCAGAACCGCGATGGCGCTGCGCATCAGGGAGCCGGCCGCTCCCCTGACGAGGCCATAGACACCGATTGCCAGACCGATAACACCTAGGGTTGCAATTAGCCAGATTGATGCAAGCGGCGCAAAATTCAGACTGAGATCCGTCATTGGCCCAACCTTTCCAGAATGGCTGGAATATGAACCTGATCCGCCTTGTAATTCCCGGTCAGCGTATACATGACCAGATTGACGCCGAAACGATAGGCCAGTTCCCGCTGTCGATTGCCGCCCGGAACGGTTGGATACAGTGGTTGGCCGATATCATCGGTGGCCCAGGCGCCCGCCCAGTCATTACCCCCTACAATCACGCGGGAGACGCTGTCATTCGCGGCCACACCCGCTGTTTCAACCCAGAGGCCGCCGCCATTCCAGCGGCCCGGAAATTCCTGCATCAAATAGAAGCTCTTGGTCAAAACATGTTCCGGATTGATCCGGCTGAGTGGCGGAATGTCGAGCCCGGCGGCAATCCGTTGCAGATTGCGGCCGGCCCTGCCGCCCAGCCCTGCCATGGCTTGATCGCGGGTGTCGAACAGGATCGTCCCACCGGACGCCATATAGTCGTTCAACCGCCTGATGGTCCGGGCACTGGGCGGGTTCTGGTTTTCAGTCACAGGCCAATAGAGCAGGGGATAGAATGAAAGCTCGTCGCGCTGAACATCAACACCGATCGGGTCGGCGGCTTCCACTGCAGTACGTTGCAGAAGCACCTGTGAAAGCGCGGCCAACCCCGCACGGCTGGTCTCGTCGACCTGGCGGTCGTCCGTTACAACATAGGCCAGAACCGTACCGCCCAGGGCCGCGATGATACGGTCGTCATTTGATTGTGCCTTCGCGTCCCCGACACCTGTTGCCAATGCCATTGCGCCCACAACAAGCATAATTGCAGCGGCCCGCGCATCATTCCGGATTGTGCCCTGCCTCAGGTCGAAATAGTCGCGCAGATAAAGCGTTATCAATCCATCCAGGATCAACAGGACAAATGTCGCGATCAACAGCGCTGGTTTCAGGTCAATTTCCTGGCCGATTGCGTAACCGCTGATAATCGCTCCCTCAGGCATGGCATCCGGTGGTCCAATTTCAGGTTCTGTGGGGCCGATATTCACGGCGCGCACAAACAGATCTGATCCATAAAAGCCGGGTGGGGAAAGTGGGCCGGGCAGTGTCGCCGCAATTTCAGACGCAGGGATCGGCGTTGCCGAGGCATCTTCATTGGTCAAGCGGCCAAACCCGTCCAGCAGGCGCAGCGGCGGGAGGAGAATGGCCTCCGACTCTGTGTTCGCGACCCCGCGGCTGAGGCCGATCAGGCGTTCCAGAATCTCCACAAAGGTGCCGGAGAGGGCAAGCGAGGACCAATCTGCGTTCGCCGTCGTGTGGACCAGCACCAGCCAGCCTTCGCCGCGCTGCTCTGCCGTAATCAAAGGGGTTCCATCTGAGAGACGGGCCCAGGTCTTGGCGTCCAGATCTGGTGTCGGCTGGGCCAGAACCTGGCGGGTGATGGTCACATCGTCTGGCAGGCGGAGGTCACCAAACGGGCCTGAATTTGAGAATTGGCCCAGGGTCAGAGGTTCACTCCACACCATTGCACCGTCCAGAATTCGGCCGCCACCGCGCAAAGCAACGGGGATCAATGTGTCTTCACGATCGGCCGCCAGTTTCGGTCCGGCGAAACGGATCAACACGCCACCTTGTCCGATCCAGTCCTGAAGGGCGTTGCGATCCTGATCTGTCAGGCTGGCACTGTCAGGTGCCACGATGGTGGCCTGTCCTGTCCGCAGCAGAAGGTCAACGGGTCCCTGGCTTAATTCCCCGATTGGTTCCAATGCCCGTCTTACGAAGTAAGCTTCTGAGAGTAGGGACGGTCCTGAATCGAGAGAGGATTGCGCGATCATGCCAACCGGGCGGCGCTGCCAGCGCTCGTCGATCAGGGCTGTTGCACCGGCACCGCGCCCTTGCTCCAGTTCCACGGAAACCAAGGTATTCCGTAATTCCGTTGGCAGATCATATGTTGCCGTCGCGCTGTCTTCGCCCGGTACCAGGGTCAGCTCAACCCGGTCCAGAGCGCGGCCATCCTCCGCCCGGGCAATCAGGGCAAAAGTTTCACCGATATCGTCGCGTCCACGGCGCAGGGTAAAGGTAAGGTCGCGGGTCCCAGCCTCTGGCGGGTCAATAACTACGGCGGAACTTGCGGTGTCAGGCACCATCATTGTGAGGGGTGCAAGCGCACCCAGTGCGGAGCCCAGTTCATCGAACCCCAAACCTTCGCGGCCATTCCAGGCCCAGTACACCTGTGAAACCGGTTCTGACGCGGCGCCGTCCGCCCATCCTTCCACAATGGAAGCGCTGACGGACCAGTCGTTTTGCCAGGGAACCGGATCAAGATCGCGGATCAGGGCGATGACCTGTTCCGCCCGCAAAATCCCTGGATCCTGAAGGTCTGTACCGTCTGTTGGCGGGGTGGTTATCAAAAGGCGGACCGAACGGCCAACCCGCTCTGCCTCATCCAGCAGGGCCAGCATCGCGTCCCTGCGTTCGCTCCAACCGCCGGCGCTGGACCAGTCATTGTCGACCACAAGGACCAGGGCCCCGTCGCCTGTTCCGGATTTCTGAGGGTCAATAACCGGGTGGGCAAGCGCCAGTATGACAATGGCGGCGGCAAGAAGCCGCAACAGGACCAGCCACCAGGGCGCGCTGTCCGGCGATTTTTGCTCGGTCTGCAACCCTATCAAGAGGCTTAGAGCCGGGAAGCTAACCGTCTTTGGCGCCGGTGGAAGGACCCTTAGCAACCACCAAAGCAAGGGAAGGCCCAATAGGGCGGTCAATATCCAGGGCGAAGTAAAACTGAGGGTTGAGAGAAGGGCAGTCAGGCTCATCGAATGGCCCGTCCTTCGCCCCGGTCAAGCGCTTGATAGAGAGACAGGAGAGCCGTTTCCGGCGGGTTGTCCGTGTGGTGCACCGTATAAACCCAGCCAGAAAGCCGCGCGATTTCCCGCAAGGCGTCCTGATGTTGACGCATGCGCCCGTGATATCGCTCCCTGAGTGACTCAACCTTGTTCAGTACAGTGTCCCCTTCCCCTTCCATGCCGGAAAAACGGATCCGCCCCTTATAGGGCAGGCTCTCTTCCGCAGGATCCAGGATCTGACACAGAATGCCGTTTATGCCGCGATCCGCATAGGCAGCAACGCGGCGTTTCAGGGTGTCCGGGTCGGACAGTAAGTCGCCGATGAAAACGACCTGGCCGTTCCGGGGCAGTTTGACAGCATCCGGAAGGCTGTCAGCCGTACCGCTTTCCAGCAGCAATGCGCTGGCAAGCCTGTTGAGCGTCGACGGCCCGAAACCGGGCGGATCCGGACTGTCCAGCAGGCCGACCCGCTCGCCCCCCCGCAAGAGGAGGGAGGCCAGCGCAACCGTCAGGATATCCGCGCGGTCACCCTTTTCCGGTAATCTCTTGTCTGATGAAAAGGCCATTGAAGGCGAGCCATCGCGCCACAGCCAGACACTTTGTGC
Source organism: Alphaproteobacteria bacterium (assembly GCA_963691885.1). Classification (GTDB taxonomy): domain Bacteria; phylum Pseudomonadota; class Alphaproteobacteria; order UBA8366; family Aestuariispiraceae. Next base: position 870,339 of record OY829843.1, on the reverse strand, counting down.
CGCTTCCCATTCAGTTTCCCGCACAAAGAGGGAATCAGATCTGGCAGAACGCCGCCAATCAATACTGCGCGCCGGATCTGTTGAATTATAGGGGCGGTATTGCCAGAAGGTTTCCCCCTGTCCGGTACGCCGACGTCCGTGAACACCCTGCGCAATTGTCATCGCAACTTTTTCGGCACGGACCATCAGGGCCGGAAGACGTCCGCCAAGGGCTTCTCCCTCCGCTTCCCGTTGTTCCGCCGCCTCAATAGACAGGCCGGGCCGTGCCCGATTGTTGGCGGGTATATCGATGTCGCCGGTGGCCATTCTCAATCGAGACCTTCCACCATGGATGAAATGATCGTGTCGATCGTGATCCCTTCGGCCCGCGCGGCAAAGCCAAGTGCCATACGATGTCGCAGCACGGGTCGTGCAAGTGCTGCAATGTCATCAACGGATGGGGCGAGACGTCCCTCCAGAAGCGCGCGCGCCCGGGCAGCCAGCATCAGGGCCTGCGAAGCGCGCGGGCCAGGACCCCAGGCGACGTAGTTCCGTACCAGTTCGGAATCAGACGCTTCCGGGCGGCAGTTCCGGACCAGCGACAGGATGGCATCGACCACCTGTTCGCCAACCGGAACCCGGCGCACCAATTGCTGGATCGATGCGAGGCTTTCCGGGTTCAAGACCTGTTCTGCGTGGCGTCTCTCAGCCCCTGTTGTCATCAGGATCACCTCCCGCTCTGACGCGGCATCGGGATAGTCGATGTTTATCTGCATCAGAAAACGGTCGAGCTGCGCTTCAGGCAAGGGATAAGTGCCCTCTTGTTCAATCGGATTTTGCGTTGCCAGAACGTGGAACGGTTTGGGTAGCTCGTGATATTCACCGGCGATGGAAACCCTGCCTTCCTGCATGGCCTGCAGCAGGGCCGACTGGGTCCGCGGGCTTGCACGGTTGATTTCGTCTGCCATCAACAGCTGGGTAAAAACCGGCCCTTTGATAAAACGGAAGGCACGACTTCCGGACGCGTTTTCATCCAGAATTTCAGACCCGAGAATGTCTGCAGGCATCAGGTCCGGGGTAAACTGGATGCGTTTCTCATCAAGACCCAGGGCGGTGCCCATTGTTTCAACCAAGAGGGTCTTGCCCAATCCTGGCACCCCAACCAAGAGTCCGTGCCCACCGGCCAGAATGGTAATCAGGCTCTGTTCAATGACGGCGCGCTGACCGTAAATCACCTGCTCGATCTGTTGTTGTGTCTGATCGAGTTGCTCAACGACCTGATCAACGGCGGCGGCAATGTCGCTTGCGTTTGAAAAATCTGCAGAATTCTTGGCCGTGTTACTGTCTGAAGAGGTCAAACTCTGTCTCCTGGCGTTTGCAACTCGCTAATAGGCGAACCTGTATGTCTGCTCCGTACTTTTTCAGGGGACGGGGCTTGAACCCTGCATCTCTAAATAGAGAATGTTCTGAAATGAAAGGATACTACCCCAACAAGCGATAATACCAGCGTCCACGTGTGAACCTGTTTCACCATATAGTGCGGGAAGCGGAAAAATCTCGGAAAGCTGATACCGCGCCCTTGGCTGAACGCTGATATTGAAAGATGATGGCGAGATCATGGCAAATTCTAAATCCGCCCCTGAAACTCTGGCGCAACTTATTGAGCAAGGCGCCGTCCTGTCTGGTTTTGACTGGCCCGAGACAACGCAGGAAATCGGTATTTCTATCGACAGGGAAGGCGTATGGCACCATAACGGCAGCCCCATCAACAAGCCCAAAATTTGCCGGTTGTTCTCTACTGTTCTGAACCGGGATGTGGAGGGGCGATACTGGCTGGTGACCCCTGTGGAACGGGGCGAGGTATCGGTCGCCGACGCGCCATTTGTCGCAGTTGAGATGGCGGTCGAAGGAGGTGGGGAAAACCAGGTGTTGAAATTCCGGACAAATCTCGACCATTGGGTAACCGCCGGGCCGGACCATCCAATCCGGATGGTCCATGATCCAGAAACCGGAGAGCCCACACCCTATGTCGAGTTCAGAGATCGCCTTGACGCCCGAATCGCGCGCTCGGTGTACTACGATCTGGTAGAGCTTTGTGAGGCTGCGCCTGACGCTGGCGGCGATGATGCAGAAGATGAAATAGGTGTCTGGAGCGGCGGTGCTTTTTTCGCCCTGGGCCGTGTGGAGTAACGGGTTTGTCATCAGAAGTGGCAAAAGAAATAACCAAGGCCCGAATTCTGAACAGGATCGCTCAAAGAAGCGCCTATCAGGAGCGGCAAATCGGTGACCGGGACTTAAACCCTGACTTTGTTCCGCCTGACGGTCGGCAGAAAAAGGCGGCGGTCCTGGTCGGGTTGGTGGATCACCCGACAGGATTTTCCGTCCTTTTAACCCAGCGGACGGATCATCTGCGTGATCATGCCGGCCAGATCTCTTTTCCAGGGGGAAAAATTGAAGCGCATGATGGGACACCCATTCGCACGGCGCTTAGGGAAACGGAAGAAGAGGTGGGAGTTCCACCGGATCTGGTAGAGGTCATCGGCAGGCTGGATCGCTATACAACCGGGACCGGGTTTGAAATTGTACCGGTTGTTGGGTTCATTCGCCCGGGATATCCGGTTGAACCGGATCCTTTTGAAGTGGCAGAAGTGTTCGAAGTGCCGCTTAGCCATTTCCTGAATCTGGATAATCATCGTCGGGAAACCCGAAAAATCCGCGGCCAGGAGCGCAGCTTTTATGCAATGCCCTATGGCCGATACTATATATGGGGGGCGACGGCGGGAATGCTGGTTAACCTCGCCGAAATTCTGTTGAGTGAATAGAAAGCGACCATGCTGCACAAACTTTTGACGATCGGGCTTCCCCTCATTCTACCAACGGTCGCCTACCTGACCTATCTCTGGTTCCGCAATCGGAACATTGAGGCAGAGGAAGCAGGTGAGGTCTTGCCTGAATGGCGGCGTTTGCCCTGGCCTATCCTGATTGGCTGTGGGGCGATATTGGTTTCCATATCCCTTGGCCTGACGGCTTACCTCGCCGAAGGCGAGCCACGCACCGGGACTTATGTGCCTGCCTATATCGGGGAAGACGGCAAGATCGTGCCGGGGCATTATATCGACGTGGATTGAATTTTCCTGTAATCGGTCGGGATGACATCACACGCCTCCATAGATCTTCAGGACTGGATGACCACGCCGGCAACGCGGGCGTTGATGGATGTGCTGAACGGGACTGACCGTCAGGCGCGTTTTATTGGTGGCTGTGTCCGCGATGCTGTTTTGGGCAGACCCATTCAGGATATTGATGTAGCGACCAATCAGCACCCGGAGGTGGTTATAGAACTGGCCGAGGCTGCAGGGTTTCGGACAATCCCGACCGGTCTTTCCCACGGAACAATAACCGTGCTGGTAGATGGGCAACCCTTTGAGGTTACAACCCTGCGGCTTGATGTTGAGACAGATGGCCGTCACGCCAGGGTCGCATTTACGGATGATTGGCAGGCCGATGCCGCACGGCGGGATTTTACCATGAATGCCATCAGCATGGACACGGGTGGGCGACTTTTCGACTATTTCGGCGGTGTGCCCGATGCCAGGGCGGGCCGAGTTGTGTTTGTCGGCGATCCCCGAACCCGCTTGCAGGAAGACAGGTTGCGCCTTTTTCGATTTTTCCGGTTTCACGCATTGTATGGTGACGGCCACCCGGACAGCGCAGGCCTTGAAGCCTGTCGGGAGGAAGTGTCCGGGATTTCAGAACTGTCGGCAGAACGCATCAGGGTCGAGCTTCTGAAACTCCTTGCCGCTGATGATCCCGTACCGGTCTGGACAGATATGGTGCGGATGCGGGTTTTCGAGGTTCTGGACCTGCCGGTTTGCGGTGTTGATCAATTGGCAAGGTTTCTGGTGCTTGAAAGGGAATACAGCGTTCAATTCTCGAAAAGCCGGTCACTTTGCCGGTTGGCGGCGCTCGCAGCAAATGGGGCCAATGCCGGAACTGCGCAGGTTCTGGCCAATCGCCTTCGTCTGTCGAGCGCCGAGCGGGATCATCTGAAGCACGCCTTCTATGTCGCGATGGAAACACCTGACAGTGAGGCAAGTATCAGATCCCTCTTGTATCATTGTGGTGTCGACACCGCCGTTAACGGTGCGATGCTGGTGTTGAGCAAGAGTGGTAATGCTGGAAATCACGATCTGTGGCGACAGTTGATCTCCACTGCCGAGACATGGGTGCAGCCAAAATTTCCCTTGGCCGGTCGGGATCTGCTCGCGGTCGGTTTGCAGCCCGGACCCAGAATGGGTGAGGTGCTGAAGCAGGTAGAAAACTGGTGGCTGGTTGAGGCTTTCCGGCCCGACAAAGACGCCTGCCTGGTGGAAGCTGTTCGGTTATTGGAAGCCTAATTGCCCGTTTTTACGAGACGGCCCTTAACCTCGCGAATGTCGCTGCCATCTTTGATCCGCTGAAACTCCAGCGTCATGCCGGTCCCGGAAACTGTTCGGGCATAGTTCTGAACCTGCCATGTGCCGTCGGCCTCGATCATCATCATATAAGTATAGAGGGTGTTGCCGTCGACACGGCTCCACCAGACGGGGGCACCGTCAATCGCGTCGCCATTGACCGGAGCCTTGTAGACGCCGGGTTGTTCAGCGGGCAGGAAACTGACCGTGGTCTCTTTCTTTTCAACGTTTGGATTGTTTGGATCGCCACCCTCGCGCGTGACGGTGGTCCAGTTCAGGGTGAAGCCGCCATTTGCCGCCGGCTCTATCCTGACATCCATATCGCGTACGGAAACGGCAAAATAAATGCTATCGGCGTTCTCCGAAATTCCCGACCCTTCGAAATGGCCGAAGAATTTGGCAATATCATTTGCGCTGGCCAGGCTTGCCCCGAGGATCAGAGCAAAACCCAGAGAAAAAGCGGCAATGGTCGATTTAATCACGGTCGGTGCTTCCAAAATCAAGAGGTCATTATCTTCAAGGCCATTTGGCCTCTGGCGGCAGGGACATCAAGATGGCCTCGGTATTGCCACCTGTCATCAGGCCGAACCGCGTTCCGCGATCGTAAACCAGGTTGAACTCGGCGTATAGACCGCGATAGCGCAACTGTGTCTCTCGATCTTCATCTGTCCAGTCTTCGTTCATGCGCCGCGCGACAAGTTTTGGATAAATATCCAGAAAAGTGCGCCCGACATCCTGGGTGAAGGCAAAGTCCTTTTCCCAATCCCCCGTATCCAGATAGTCATAGAAGATGCCGCCAACACCACGTTCGCGGTTCCGGTGAGGCACGTAGAAATATTCCTTACACCAGTCATCGAATACCGGGTAATAGGCATCATTATGGGCATTGCAGGTGTCCTGGAACGCGCCTCTGAAATCCTTGGTGTCATCATCCCGCGGTAATGGGGGGTTGAGGTCACTGCCGCCGCCGAACCAGTTTCGGGTGGTGACAATAAACCGTGTATTCATGTGAACTGCCGGCACTTTCGGGGATTGAATATGCGCGACAAGTGAGATCCCAGCTGCCCAGAAATTCGGATTTTCAGCGGCACCCGGTATTTCCTTGGCAAATTTTTCCGAGAATTTGCCGTGGACGGTAGAGATATTGACCCCGACTTTTTCAAACACCCGACCCTTCATGACAGACATCACGCCGCCACCGCCTGGTGATCCGTCATCATTCTTGCGATCCCATTCTGTGCGCTCAAATCGCCCAGCAGGTCCGCTATCAACCAGTTTCCCGCCCTGATCCTCTAGGTCCTCGAAAGCGCTGCAGATATCGTCGCGCAGGGACCGAAACCAGTTACGTGCCGTTTCCTGTCTGTTTTCAACGGTTTCCTGTGCCGGAAGAGGGGATGTGCCGCCTTCTGCGTGAAATTTTTGCATCTGGGCGCGGCGTTCAATTTTTTCTACTTCGCTCATCTAAATCTACTCGTCATGAATTACGGACCACTTTATCCGATATAGATTCTTATCATTCGAGGGAGGGGAACGCGTTTTGCTGCCGCAATGCTTCCCCCACCACCATTGCGGCGGCGTTGACTACATTCAAGGACCTCATCCCGTTTCGCAAGGGAATGATGACCCGGTGATCGGCCGCTTCGTGGACGGACTCGGGAACCCCGGCACTTTCCCGGCCGAGCAGCAATGTATCTTCAGCCTCAAAAACATGATCTGTATACGGCGTGTCCCCCTTCGTCGTTAAAAGGATCACCCGACCGGGCAGACTGGACCGGAAAGCATCATAATTCGAGTGCCGCGTAACTGAAACCGCGTCGATATAGTCCATGCCGGCGCGTCGCATCCGTGTGTTGGACCAGACAAAACCACAGGGCTCAATAATATCGACATTTAACCCGAAGCAGGCGGCCAGGCGCAGACTTGCCCCGGCGTTTTGCGGGATATCGGGTTGGTAGAGGGCAAGGCGCATGGCAATTTTCCTTAAATTGCGCGGTTTTTTGAGGGAAATGTAGGTTTCAGAACCACTAATTTTCCAATATTGCGAGGGAGTTGTGGCATTTAGGACCGAACCCCTGATATGATCAGGTTGCTCTGTTTGGGAGACACGTCAATAGGCCGCACCATTCGCGTGCCTGTGGGGTTTGACGTAGGGGAGGTCGCGGGGTAAACGATCCACAGAAATTTGAGGGCGCAATTGCGTCCTGGTTTGAATGTGACCTTTGCCGGTAGATCCCCGGTCTGCCATAAAGGATGCAGTACTGTTCAGTTTGTTGATGACGTAAGCGATAATTGTTTCAAGAGGACGAGGTACGATGGCGGAGACGACAGAAAGCAGCCACCAGGAAGACGACGGCGCAGGACGCCGTGATTTTCTGGGAATGCTCACCGTAGCCACAGCCGGTGTAGGCGGCGCAGCCTTCATGTGGCCATTGATCAGCAGCTTCAATCCGTCAGCCGATGTGCTGGCACTGGCTTCGACAGAGGTCAATCTTGATGCGCTGGAAGTGGGTCAATCGATCACGGTAATTTGGCGCGGCAAGCCGGTCTTTATCCGTCGTCGCACGCCAGAAGAGATTTCCGAGGCTGAAAATGTCAGCCTGGACGAGTTGATCGATCCGCAGTCGGACGAAGATCGCGTTGAAAACCCTGAATTCCTGATCATGGTCGGCGTTTGCACCCATCTCGGTTGCGTTCCACTGGGCCAGAAGTCCGGGGAGACCAAGGGTGAATTTGGTGGTTGGTTCTGCCCCTGCCACGGATCGCATTACGACACTTCAGGCCGTATTCGCAAAGGTCCGGCACCGACCAATCTGCCCGTTCCGGAATATGTTTTCCTGAACGACACTACTGTTAAAATCGGTTAGGGAGCACAAGCAAGATGCAAAGCGATTCCGCTGATCCCGAGTTCAAAGGCATTGTAAAGTGGATTGACCGGCGCCTGCCGATCTTCACCATGCTGCACAAGGAATACATGGTATTTCCGGTGCCGAAGAACCTGAATTATTTCTGGAGCTTTGGGGCTCTGGCTTCCATCACCCTGATTGTCATGATCCTGACAGGGTTCTTCCTGGCAGCCCAGTATCAGGCCAGCACGGCTGACGCCTTCAACAGTGTTGAGCGCATCATGCGTGACGTCAACTATGGCTGGTTGATCCGCTACGTTCATATGAACGGCGCCTCGATGTTCTTCATCGTGGTGTATATCCATATTTTCCGCGGTCTTTATTACGGTTCATACAAAGAGCCGCGTGAACTGCTCTGGATTCTGGGCGTGGTCATTCTGGTTCTTATGATGGGCACGGCCTTCATGGGCTATGTTCTTCCCTGGGGTCAGATGAGCCTGTGGGGTGCAACCGTGATCACCAACCTGTTCTCGGCATTCCCGCTTGTGGGTGAGCCGATCGTCACATGGCTCTGGGGTGGTTTCTCCGTCGATAACCCGACCCTGAACCGCTTCTTCGCGTTGCATTACCTGCTGCCATTCGTGATCTTTGCTGTGGTGTTCCTGCATGTTGCAGCGCTGCATATTCCTGGTTCAAACAACCCGGATGGTATCGATCCGAAGGGTCCTGCAGATACGGTCAATTTCCACCCCTTCATGACCTCCAAGGACATGATCGGTATCGTGGTCTATCTGATGGTCTTTGCCGGTCTGGTATTCTATGCACCGAATTTCCTGGGCCATCCGGATAATTACATTCCGGCCAACCCGCTGCAGACGCCGCCTCATATCGTGCCGGAATGGTACTTCCTGCCCTATTACGCGATCCTGCGTGCCTTTACCGATGACTGGTGGTTCTTCCAGATCTTCCTCGGTTGGTGGATGGATGCCAAACTGGCCGGTGTTCTGGCCATGTTCGGGTCACTTGTCCTGCTGGCAGCATTGCCCTGGCTGGATACATCCCGGGTTCGGTCCTGCCGCTATCGGCCGTATTACAAATGGGCGATCGCGGTCTTCGTGATCAACTTCCTGATCCTCGGATGGGTTGGTGGCAAGCCTGCTGAAGAGCCGTATGTTCTGATCTCTCAGCTGTCCACCCTGTACTATTTCTTCCATTTCCTGGTCCTGACACCGGTCCTGGGATGGATTGAGCGTCCGAAACCGCTGCCGGCCAGTATTGGCATGCCAGTTTCAACCCCTGCTGAATAAAGGGAGCGATTGAAGATGATAAACCGTCTCACAACTTTCTCCCGCAAGGCAGCAGGTGTTGCCGCGTTGGGTCTTCTCGTCGCTGCCGGTTCACCCGCTGCACAGGCTGCAGAGGCGATCACACCGCCGGACCAAAGCTGGGGTTTTGAAGGGATCTTTGGCAAGTTTGACCGGGCTGCCATGCAACGGGGACTGCAGGTCTACACGGAAGTTTGCAAAGGCTGCCATTCCTTGTCTCAGGTTGCCTATCGTAACCTTTCGGTTCTTGGTCTGAACGAAGATGAGATCAAGGCCTATGCCGCCGAATATGAGGTGCCAGATGGCCCGGATGAAGAAGGTGAAATGTTTACGCGTCCGGCCCTGCCAGCGGATAAGTTTGCTGCACCTTTCCCGAACGACAATGCGGCCAAGGCTGCAAATGGCGGTGCCCTGCCCCCCGATCTTTCGTTGATCACCAAGGCACGGGCCAATGGCCATGACTATCTCTATGCCTTGTTGACCGGATACGCGGATGAAGCGCCGGAAGGCATCGAAGTCGGCGATGGTCTGAACTACAACGCCTGGTTCCCGGGGTTCCAGATCGCCATGGCGCAGCCGCTTTATGAAGATCAGGTTGAATATGCGGATGGTACCCCTGCCACCATTGAGCAGATGTCACAGGACGTGACCGAGTTCTTGGCCTGGGCCGCTGAACCCGAGCTGGAACAGCGCAAAGGTATGGGTGTCACCGTCTTCTTGTTCCTGATTGTCTTCCTTGGCCTGGCAATCGCTTACAAGAAAGCGCTTTGGAAAACACTTCACTGACCTTCCCGTTTAGTGAGTGAAACGTAAAACGGGGGCCTCTGGCCCCCGTTTTCGTGATCGTGTCAGCAGGTCTGTCAGGCAACGCTGCCCGCCGTTGTCGGGATCAACGCTTTGGGCGTTGCCTTCAATGCATAGGCACCATCACCCAGCAAGGCCTGTACTGCGGAGGCCACGATCAGAAACGCCGGGTATTCCCAACCGCCGCCTTCAGCGGAAAAGACCCATCCATTGCCGAGATGGACCAGCGTCGCGCCTGCGAGCACAGGGATAAGGGCGACTGCGACGACGCGTGTATAGACACCCAGGACCAGCAGCGCGCCACCGATCAGTTCGGCAAAAGTGACCGGATAGGCCAGAAATCCGGGGAACCCGACGGCCTCAAAAAACTGGGCTGTGCCGGGCAGGGTGAAAACGGCGATCTTCAGGTAAGCATGGGCAATGAACATCACGCCGAGGGAAACGCGCAGGGCAAGTCCTGCGAAAGGTGCGGTACGGTTATCAATCATGGCTCAATCCTCCGATATGTGCTGAGCGGTTTTACTGCGACATCACTGCCGCCTCATGAAATTGAATATGGATGTGAATTTTCAGATAAAAATCTTCAATTTTGCAGAAGAGTTGTGCAAATATGCACAGCAATAAGGAGCACGTATGGTTTGCATCGATGTGGGATGATTTGAGGTTCTTCTTGGCCGTTGCACGGGAAGGCAGCCTTTCAGGTGCTGCTCGGCAATTGAATGTCAATCACGCAACTGTTCTTCGCAGGTTACGGGGTTTGGAAGACCGTCTTGGTTCCAGCCTGTTTGATAAACGGTCCGATGGATATGTCCTGACACCGGCCGGGGCGGATATTCTGGAAAACGCAGAACGGATTGAGGCGGAAGCACTTGCGGTGGAACGACGAGTCACTGGGCTGGATGTTCAGTTAACCGGGACGGTTCGCGTCACGACTGTGGATTCACTGGCAGAGCGTTTTCTGGTGCCGGGGCTGCATAACTTCCGGGCAGCCTGTCCCGGGATTGAACTCGAACTCGTGACAAGTGATCTTCATGCCAACCTTTCACGCCGGGAGGCTGATATCGCCCTGCGACCGTCAAACAATCCCGGCGACGCCATGGTGGGACGGCGGGTGGGCAAGATCACATTTGGCCTTTATACCCATGAAAATACGCCTTGGACTGATTGGCAGTCGGGTATGCCTGTGCCGGGTGATCTGGCCTTGATACGGGGCGAGGGTACCCTGAGGGCGCTTGAAAGTGACCGCTGGTTTGCCGGCCTGGCACCGGAAGCGGATATTGCGTGCAGCAGTAATTCATTCCTGACACATTATCAGGCCTGTTGCGCTGGTCTCGGCATCGCCTGCCTGCCGGACTATCAGAAAAGGGAAGGGGATGGTCTGTTGAAGCTGGCAACTGCCCCGTCGGATACAATCACCGATATCTGGCTGCTCACCCCGCCAGAACTTCGCAAGACAGCCCGAATCCGCGCCGTTCTGGATTGGGTGGCGGAGCAGGTTGTCTACTGATTCCAGGCAGGTTTACTGCGCTTGAGGCTACGATTTGCCGTGGCAGTGTTTGTACTTCTTGCCAGACCCGCAAGGGCATAGGGCGTTGCGCGGAACCTTGCCCCATGTTTCGGTGTCGTTGGGGTTCAGCCAGCGTTTCAGACCGTCGTCAAAGACATAGCCGGGAGGGGCTGTTTCTTCTGTATAAGCCTGTGCGGTGGCCGCGGAGACCTGGGCGGTCGCCGGAGAGCTGTTGCCCGTCGGTCCGCTTTCGGTGAGTTGCTGGGGTTCCGGTGCTGCCGGTTCCAGATCTTCCCGCGGCTGATCGACCTGCATCTGGACATGGGCCAGAACCTGGGTGACGGAAACACGCAGGTTGTCGAGCAATTGCTCAAATAATTCAAAGGCTTCGGACTTGTATTCGTTAAGCGGGTCCCGCTGGCCATAGGCACGAAGTCCGATTCCCTGACGCAGATGATCAAGATTCAGCAAGTGTTCTTTCCAGGCGTGATCGAGAAGCTGCAAAACAAGTCCGCGTTCTGCATAGCGCATCATTTCAGGCCCCACATCGGCAACTTTCTTGGCCATTTTCTGGTCTACGGCCTGTTGCAGACGCTCACGGATCTCTTCATCCCCGATGCCTTCCTCAGCCGCCCAATCCTTGACCGGCAGGTCCAGACCAAAGACCCGCAACACTTCTTCATGCAGTGTGTCCATCGTCCATTGATCGGGCAGGGTGTTGGCCGGCATCGCCTGGTCAACCAATCCGTCAATCACCTCGTAGCGCATGTCGAGAACGGTCTCATGTACGTCGTCTGCCCGCATCAATTCCTTACGCTGTTCAAAGATGACCTTGCGCTGGTCATTCATCACATCGTCGTATTTCAGAAGTTGCTTGCGGATTTCAAAGTTGCGGGCTTCGACCTTTTGCTGGGCTTTTTCCAGCGCTTTGTTCACCCAGGGATGGATGATCGCCTCACCCTCTTCAAGGCCGAGTTTCTGCAGCATACCGTCCATACGCTCGGACCCGAAGATGCGCATCAGATCGTCTTCCAGACTGACGAAAAACTTGGACTCACCAGGGTCACCCTGACGCCCTGAGCGGCCACGAAGCTGGTTGTCGATGCGACGGCTTTCATGGCGTTCCGTGCCGAGTACGAAAAGACCACCGGCGTCGAGGACTTCCTTTTTCTTGGCCTCGATATCGGCCGTAATTTCAGCCTTTTTAGCAGCTTTTGTTGCTTCATCGGCGTCCGTGTCGAGTTCGCGCTCGAGCCGCATTTCGAGATTGCCGCCAAGCTGAATATCGGTTCCGCGACCGGCCATGTTGGTTGCGATCATCACCGCGCCCGGAATACCGGCCTCACCCACGATATGGGCCTCGCGTTCGTGCTGGCGGGCGTTCAAAACCTCATGTTTGATCTTCAGCGCTTTGAGCTGCTGGGAGATCATCTCGGATTGTTCGATAGAGATCGTACCCACCAGAACCGGTTGTTTGCGCTCGTGACAGATCTTGATCTGTTCGATTACGGCCTGTTCCTTTTCACGGCGTGTGCGATAGACCTCATCATCATTATCGATCCTGACCATCGGTTGGTTGGTCGGGATTTCGATGACTTCCAGCCCGTAAATCTCTTCAAATTCAGCCGCTTCGGTCATTGCCGTACCGGTCATGCCCGCCAGCTTGTCATACATCCGGAAATAGTTCTGGAAGGTGATGGAGGCGACCGTCTGGTTTTCCTGTTGAACCGTAACGTTTTCCTTGGCTTCGAGCGCCTGGTGGAGCCCTTCGGAGAAACGGCGACCTTCCTGCAAACGGCCCGTAAACTCGTCCACGATGATGATCTTGTCGTCCTTCACCACATAATCGACATCGCAGGTGAACATTTTATGGGCGCGGAGCGCCTGGTTTGAATGATGCACCAGACCGACATTCTGGATGTCATAGAGATTGCCCTCTTTCAGGATTCCGCGTTCCTTCAGGATGCCCTCAACGGTCTCTTGCCCCGCCTCGGTCAAGGAGATGGCCTTTGACTTCTCGTCTTTTTCAAAGTCCTCATCGCTGAGCAGAGGAATGACACCATTCATCGCACGATACATTTCAGAGGAGTCTTCCGCCGGGCCGGAAATGATTAAAGGTGTTCTGGCTTCATCGATCAGGATTGAATCGACCTCATCGACGATGGCGAAGTTGTGTTCCCGCTGCGCCATATCTTCGAGTCGAAACTTCAGATTGTCGCGTAAGTAGTCGAAACCAAGCTCATTATTCGTCGCAAAGGTAATGTCACAGGCATATTGCTGGCGGCGCATTTCATCGGGCAGATTCGGAATGATCACGCCAACTGTCAGGCCCAGGAAGTTATAGATCTGGCCCATCCATGCGGCATCACGTCGGGCCAGATAGTCGTTGACGGTCACAACATGGGCGCCTTTGCCCTCGAGCGCATTCAGATAGACCGGGAGCGTCGCAACAAGGGTTTTACCTTCACCTGTCTTCATCTCAGAGATCTTGCCGGAATGCAGGACCATGCCGCCCAGCAGCTGCACATCGAAATGGCGCATGCCCAACACGCGTTTTGAGGTTTCGCGTACGGTTGCGAAGGCCTCTTCCAGAATATCGTCCAGTGTTTCGCCCGTTTTCAGGCGTTCGCGGAATTCATCGGTTTTGGCTTTCAACGCGTCATCGTTGAGCGCTTCCATTGTTGGTTCCAAGGCGTTGATCGCATCGACCCGTTTTTGCAATGACGCGACGACCCGATCATTTACCGATCCAAAAACGCGTTTAAGAAGTCCGCCAAGCATTATGATGTGCCTTATAGAGTAAGAATTCCAATGACCGGGCCTTTAGACCATGACTGCAAAACCCGGTTGAGCCATGTCAGATAAGGAACCCCCTACGGACTGTCAACGATCCCGTCCCTTTAGTTTGGCTTGGCGTGACTGCAAAGGCAGTTATTTTACGAGACAAAACCGATAGAATTGTCTAATATAAGGCAAGTTTCTACGCAGAATGCGTGGGCGCAGGCCATAGAAATGTCCTGCATGTTGCTAAGAATTGGCTTTGGATTATGGGTTTGGTTTCTTCGAACCTGTTCCATGGCGACCGCAGAATGTGGAGGCGCCGTGATGACAAGATCAGCTTGTCTATCCGGATATCTCGACGCTTATGGTGATCCGTCTGATTGGGCGGACCCTTTGTGCTGTTCGCGATTCTGTTGCGTGTGGGCGGGGCGCGTCCATGGTTGATATCGGCTCCCCCATAAACCGTGCGGCTTTTATTCAGCGCAGCTCCCCACGCCCGGCCAGATCCGCCGCGACCTTCGATCAAGGTGGCACACAGAACCTCGACACCGGTTCGGACAAAAGACCACAGGGGTCGCCTGTTTTGCTACAGCAAGGCCCGGCGCGCGGTAAACTACCGACCGTTCAACTGACCAGAGGCGCACAAAACGCCCTACTTGGATCGAACGAGGCGTTGCTGATGGCGCGGGCCTTTAATCAAGGACAGCTGGCCAATCTTGCAAGAGAACGCCTTGCCGTGTTTGGGCGCGAGCTTGCTGCGCGCCTGGGGGCGGAAGCCAATTCAACGGATACTTTTGTAGATCGTCTGCTGTTGTCGAGTGGCGATCTTGATAAACGGCTCGCCAATCTTGCGGATCAGGCCGGTGTCGCCGGATTTACGATCAGAGAGACCGTCTATAGTCTGAAGATTGAGGAAGTCAGTCTGGAAATAAGGGATGAGGCCTCTCGCACTCAAGTGTCGTTGAACCAGATCAGCCTAAATCTTGAAATTCGATCGGTTTCCACCCGTTTGATCGCGCAAGATCCCATTAACCTGGATTTTGGCGGGATTGATCTGGCCGCTGTCTCATCTGATGACCCAGCACGCCTTGTTGAAGCTTTGCAGAATCAATTTGGCGAGCGCCGCGTCGCGGCCAATGCCAGGGGTGATCGCATCGATATTTTGCCCAACCAGGTGATTTTCGCGGGCAAGGTCGATCCCGCTGACCCTGAACTGGGCACTGCAGGACAACCTCTGCCCCGATTTGACCTCAGGACCTGATAACGATTTCTTGTCGGTCAAGTTGCTTGTACCGCTTGGTGCCCTATGGTTTGTTGTGGCCACGTTGAAATCAACCATATCTGCGCCTTACAGGAGCCCTGCATGCCTTCTTCCAACGCGTTTTCCCTGCCCCGGACCATCGCAACCTCATTCGTGGTTCCAGCGGCCTTTTTGTTCGCTTCTTCCTTCGTTGCACCTGCCCAGGCCCAGAGTGGTCCGGATGATGCGGTCCTGGCAGAGGTGGATGGCAAGAAGATTTATCGCTCAACCTTTGACCAGATGGTGCAGTCGCTGTCTCCAGAGGTGATGGCACAAGGGATGGACGCCCTTTACCCACGCATTCTGGAAAGCCTCATCCAGCAGGAAGTTGTTGCAGCCAAGGCACGGGAAGCCGGTCTGGAAAATGATCCGGTACTGATCGCCCGGATGGAGCTGATCGAAAACCAGTTGATCCGGGATATCTATCTGCGCCAGGAGGTCGACAAGCGCCTTACAGATGAAATGATGCTTGAAACCTATAATAACTGGCTGTCCCAGAATCCGCCGCAGGAGGAACTGCGCGCCCGCCACATTCTGGTGGAGACGGAGGAGAAGGCCCGCGAGATCATCGGTCGGCTCGATCAGGGTGGTGACTTTGCAGCACTTGCACAGGAATTCTCCACCGGTCCGTCCGGTCCGTCCGGGGGCGATCTTGGCTATTTTGGACGCGGTAGCATGGTCAAGCCTTTTGAGGATGCCGCTTTTGCTCTGGAAGCAAGCCAATACACCAAGGATCCGGTTCAAACCCAATTCGGGTGGCATGTGATTTATCTGGAAGACCGGCGTCAGGATGAGCCGCCTGCCTTTGAAGCCGTCAAGGAACAGATGAAAGGTCAGATGGCGGAACAGATGGCCCTTACCGTTGCGACCGAGTTGACAGCGGAGGCTGAGGTCAGCCGTTTCGATCTGGAAGGCAACCCTATCGCCGCGCCTCTGCAATAAGCTTTCACGTTCAGGGTACTTTCGAAAATGGCAAAGATAGATCAGGTTTCGCCCTTTGCGCCGGCGCGCTTTCCGCGCCTGCCGGTTGTGCCGGGAGTTCGCCTTTCTGGCACAGCGGCCGGTGTGAAATACACGGGGCGGGCTGATCTTATGCTGGCGGAACTGTCTGCCGGGACTCAGGTCGCCGGTGTTCTGACCAAATCCAAAACGCGATCTTCGGCAGTTGACTGGTGTCGTGATGTCCTGAAAGGGGGCAAGGCGCGCGGAATTATTGTCAACGCGGGCAATGCAAATGCCTTCACGGGCAAACGGGGTCTCGCCGGGACAACAGCTATGGTCAAGGCGGCGGCAAATACGCTGGGCTGCCGCCCCTCTCAGGTTCTGGTCGCGTCAACTGGTGTGATCGGGGAGCCCCTGCCGGTTGAAAGGATCGAAAAGGCGCTCAGCAAAGCAAAGAAAGGCCTTGGTGAGAATAAATGGTCTGCGGCGGCGAAGGCCATTTTGACCACTGACACTTTCTCGAAAGGCGCCTCTGCCGTGACGGAGATTGGCGGCAAGAAGGTCACCATAGCGGGCTTTGCCAAAGGGTCCGGCATGATTGCGCCAGATATGGCAACCATGCTGAGTTTTGTCTTCACCGATGCCGCTATCCCGGCCCCGATCCTGCAGAAGATCCTGACACGGGCAGCCGATAGATCCTTTAACTCCATCACCGTGGACGGCGATACCTCAACCAGCGACACCTTGATTTTGGCTGCTACGGGCAAGGCCCGGAATACGGCACCGAAGAGCCTGGCCGATAAAGATCTGAAAGCCTTCAAGGCAGCATTGGATGATGTGCTGGTTGATCTCGCAACCCAGGTGGTAAAGGACGGCGAGGGTGCCAGCAAATTCATCACCATTGACGTCAAAGGGGCGGAATCGAATGAGGCAGCCCGGCGCATCGGCCTTTCGATCGCCAATTCACCCCTGGTCAAGACGGCGATAGCGGGCGAAGACGCCAATTGGGGTCGCATCGTTATGGCGGTCGGGAAATCCGGTGAGGCTGCGGATCGTGATCTGCTGAAGGTTGCTGTTGGCGGTGTCACAATTGCCGAAGACGGGGAAGGGGTGCCGCGCTATGACGAAGCCCCGGTTGCTGCCCATTTGAAAGGTCGTGATATTTCAATTGAGGTTGATATCGGTTTGGGGCGCGGCGCGGCCCGTGTCTGGACCTGTGACCTTACCCACGGCTACATCGCCATTAACGCCGACTATCGCAGTTAGACCTATGGATAGCGGGTGCTGGCAGGCGGGTGAACGGCTGAACGCGGCCGCTGAGGGCGCCGAGAAACCGGTTGTTCTGGTGGTTGCTGTTGCTCTGATCGACGTGGATGGACGGGTCCTGCTGGCGCAACGCCCCGAAGGTAAGAAAATGGCCGGGTTGTGGGAGTTTCCGGGCGGTAAGGTGAACCCCGGTGAGACACCCGAAGCGGCGCTGATCCGTGAGTTGGCTGAGGAATTGGGCATAGATACAAGGCATTCTTGCCTGGCACCATTAACCTTTGCCAGCCATGCCTATGACGACTTTCATCTTCTGATGCCGCTTTATGCCTGCCGTGTCTGGAAAGGGGAGCCCGAACCGAAAGAGGGCCAGAACCTGGCCTGGGTTCGTCCGGTCCGGCTTGGCGACTACCCGATGCCAGAGGCTGATATCCCCCTTGTCGCGATGATCCGGGATCTATTGTAGATGTTCACTCGGAAGAAGCGGGTGCCGGGTTAATCTGGGGGCCGCCTTTGGGGATAAAGTGTCTGTATGTTACCGACAGGGCGGTAACGCTCACAGCAATCCCGACATAGGAAACTGCCTCTCTCAACAGACTGGTCGCAAACCGTGCGCTCAGCGTATCGGCCAGCCCTGCGGCTTCAATAACGCTAAAGGCGATCAGCATCACCACGGTAAGTGCCAGTGAAATCGGAAGGGCGGGAGCCACCACGACCAGCAACACGCGCCATACATTGCCGCGCACGGCCTCCCAGGATTGTTGCAAACTCACTGGTTCATCAACAGCGGCGGCTGGCAGGATAAGGACAAGCCGCGCGAAGATAAGACCTGCTACGACAGAGACGACAAGAAGAGCACCAGCCCCCAGGAAGTTTCCAAGCATCTGGACTAGTGACATCAAAAGCGCTGCTGCCAAGACGGCGATCAATCCGAGCATAATCATCCGCCACATGAAACGGGTTTTGCGGGCTTCCCATTTCAGGGCAGACCAGAGGGTGATTTGCTCCGGCCCGATAAGCCATTTCCTGTGCCAGGCAACCGCAAACATCACGTAGAAGGCAAATGTGACCAAAGAATACCCCAGCCCCAAACCGGCGGCCCGCAGGGCCTCACTGGCCAGAGCCGCTGCTTTTTCAGGGTCATCGGTCGGGATGCCGTCTTGGGTGAGCTCGACGAGTGTCGATTGCAATGGTCCAAAGAGCACATAGACGACAATATCGAAGAGGGCCAAGGCGACGACCGGAAGTGCTGCGGTCACCATAAAGCTGTCTCTGCCCTGCCAAACATAGCGGTAAGCATCTGCAATAATGGAAAAGACGGGTAACTGCGCGGTTGGTTGTGCCATCGGGCTCTCTTGATATCGAATGGGTGTTTCTTGCAGACCTAAATAGGGCGTCTCGTCGCGAAATGACAGGGTTTAACGATGAATAGGCGGATCAGGAGACCTTTTCACCCGCCGAGTGTTCTTCTACCCCCAGAACATCGGCCAGTCGCGTTTTGGCGCTGCCGGGACGCATTGGTTTCTGTTGGGACTCATGGGGTGCCCAACCATGCAGGTAAATGATCTGGAACGTTGCGGGAATACGACCATCCGGCCCGGCATACCCTTCTGTATAAAGCTCCGCCGCACGCATCAGAACAGACCGGTTGAGAGGGGCGCGACTGCGTTCGATCACCGAATTTGTTTCGCCCATCGCGCGGAGGTCCGCCATCAGCTTGAACGCATTGTCGTAGGTAACAGTGATGATATCGCTGTCGATGACAGGCAGGGCAAAACCGGCGCGTTGCAGAAGAGACCCGGCATCCCGTCCGTCAGCCAGGGGCGAAAATCGCGGCGATGCACCGCCGGAAACCTGCATCTCCGCCCGAAGCAGACAGTCCCGCCACTCGATCAGTGTGTCGCCGCCGAGCATCGCCCCCAAAAATAATCCGTCCGGTTTCAGTGACCGGTTAATCTGTATCAGAGCGCCGGGCAGATCATTGACCCAATGCAGTGAGAGGGTTGATATGACGAGGTCCAGACTTTCTTCCTTGATTGGAAGCCATTCTTCGTCGCCGACGATGGAAAGGGCACCGGCGGCGCGCGCCATTTTCTCTGACAGATCCATCTGCAACAGTGTTTCGATGCCACCGCGACCCGCTGCAATACGTCCAAACTCACCACAATGGCAGCCAAGATCGAGGGCGGTTGGAAATTGGCGGGTGATGTCCACCAGTCGGTCTGCCAGACGATCGGCCACCTCTTTCACCAGGAATCCGCCATCGCTGAAACCGGGCGCGGCACGATCCCGGTGTAGGGTCACGGCACGCCGGTCAAAGATCTGCATGGTGTTCTGGGACATATCCGACATAGCGCCAATATGACCAAACCAGCGTTCAGATCAACCCGCCTCTGGTCGGACAAATTATCCACCTCTGTAAGGTTGGATAAACAGCAGCGCCCGTGCACAATATGGTCCAAGACGTTTGATCGATACTGGGGGATGGAATGGCACGGGAAATAGATCCGGATACATTGCATGCGGCATTGCTGGATGGTGCTGAACTGGCGCTGATCGACTGCCGGGAAGAGGGGCAGTATGGTGCCAATCACATATTGCGGGCGGTGAACATTTCTCTGTCGCGTCTGGACGTAGATTTAAAGCGGCTTGTTCCCAATCTGGCCGTCCGACTGGTTCTGATGGATGATGACGCTGATCGTCTTTCGCGCGCTGTTACAAAAGCGGAGGTGATGGGCTATTCCAACCTATCTATCCTGCCCGGCGGGGCGGAGGCCTGGGTCGCGGCCGGTCGTGAGGCCTTCAGTGGGTTGAATGTGCCCTCCAAGGTTTTCGGTGAATACATAGAGCATCATTACGACACACCCCGGATTGAGGCGACGGACCTTAAAGCCCTCATGGACGCGGGTGAGAAGATTGTGATTCTGGACAGCCGTCCCATGGATGAATATCACGCGATGAATATTCCAACCGGCATTGATGTTCCGGGTGCGGAACTTGTGTATCGGGCCCGCGATCTTGTGCCGGATGACGAAACGCTCGTCGTTGTGAACTGTGCCGGTCGCACGCGCTCGATCATCGGGTGTCAGTCCCTCGTCAATGCGGGACTGCCCAATCCGGTTGTCGCTTTAAAGAACGGGACGATGGGTTGGTATCTGTCCGGATTGAAACTGGAAAAGGGTGCCAGCCGTGTTGCAGACGAACCTGGCGATGCGGGACGGCAATGGGCCGCGCATGCTTCATCAGATGTTGCGCACCGTTTTGGGGTTGAGGCGGTGGCGGCTGACCAGGTGCCAGCCTGGATGGAAGACAGAACGCGGACGACCTATCTGCTGGATGTCCGGACGGTAGAAGAGTTTGAGTCCGGTCGCCTGCCGGGGGCGCGACACGCGCCGGGCGGGCAGTTGGTGCAGGCAACCGATCGCTATGTTGGTGTTCAGAATGCGCGCATCATTCTGATTGATGATCAAATGGTTCGGGCGCAGATGACGGCAAGCTGGCTTGTCCAGATGGGATGGCCGGATGTTTTCGTGGTCGATAACCCCGACCCGGCAAGCTTCACTGAAAGCGGCAGTGTTAGGGAGTCTGTACTGTCTGATGAGAACAGTATTGAGGCCAGTGCTCTGGCAGAGCTTGGCGAGACCCTCTTCCTCGATATCTCTACCTCACTGATCTACAAGAAGTGCCATATTGAGGGGGCTGCCTGGATCATCCGCAGCCGCTTGAAGGACGACCTGAAACCTGATCTTGCAGAGGGCAAAACCCTCGTCATCTATGGGGCCAGCGACGATCTGGCGGCCCTGACAGCGGCCGATTTGATCGCCGCCGGCCACCCGGGTGCAAGATGGCTGAAAGGGGGACTGGCTGCATATCAGGCGGTCGGTGGCCCGACTGGAACCGGAATGGAAAACGCGCTCAGTCCGATCGAGGATCTGTATTATCGGCCCTATGATCGGGATCACGGGGTTGAACAGGCGATGAAGGCCTATCTCGACTGGGAGATTGCCCTGGTCGAGCAACTGGAACGGGACCGGACCCTGGTGTTTCCCAATTTCACTTCTGAATAGGGATTCCGTATCGACCCATGGGCTTTTTGCATCAAGCGCTTGAAGGGGTTTTGCAAGTTTTCCTGCCCCATCGCTGTCCGGTAACGGGGGATATTGTTGCAAATGGGCCCGGCCTGTCCTCAAGTGCCTGGCGGGGGCTGACTTTTTTGGCCGGTCCGCAATGCGCAAGTTGCGGCCTGCCGTTCGACCAGGTCGTGCCGCCGGACACACGATGCGCGGCCTGTGAGCGATCGCCACCCCGGTATGATCAAGCCCGGGCGGCAATCTCCTATGATGACGCCAGTCGATCCCTGTTGATCCGGTACAAACATGGGGACAGATCGGATCTTTCGCCCCTATTGGGCCGTTTCGTTGTCAGCGCATACCGCTCACTGTCGGAAGCACCCGATATTGTTACAGCCGTCCCATTGCATCGCATGCGCCTGCTACAGCGCCGGTTCAATCAGGCCGCTCTCTTGGCCCGCCATGTCGGGGACGAGAGTGGACAACCTTGCATTCCGGACTTGCTGATCCGGCGGCGGGCAACAGAAAGTCAGGGTCGAAAATCAGGTCTGGCGCGGGCGCGGAATGTTCGGGGTGCCTTTGTCATCAACCCGCGACAGGCCAAATGGGTGAAAGATCGGCATGTTCTGCTGGTCGATGATGTGATGACGACAGGGGCCACGGTTGAGGAATGTGCCCGCGTCCTGAAACGCGGCGGTGCCAGTCGGGTCAGCGTTGCAACAGTTGCCCGTGTCCTGCGCGCTGGATAAGGTGAGGTAGCGGCTAGGAAAGGCGGCTGATTTTACATTTATGATCAAACGGTCATTGTTGTTTTTATCGGGTATTCGTTGAATTCCTGCTAATTGCGACCACATTATCGGATCAAGAAAGAACAAATAGGCCCTGTCGTCGTGGCGAATGTCGCCCGGGGCCGTGAAGTGGAGAATTAATATGGCAAGCGTTGAAATTTACACCCGTCCGATGTGTGGGTTTTGTTATCAGGCCAAAAAGCTGCTCGACAAAAAGGGTGTCAGCTATGCCGAATACAACATCTGGGCCGAAGCCGGTCGTAAAGACGAGATGCTGAAACGGTCCAATGGTGGGACAACCGTGCCCCAGATCTTCATCAATGACGATCATGTTGGGGGCTGTACCGACCTGATGGGCCTTGAAGAGCAGGGCAAGCTGGACAGCATGCTGAAAACGGCTGCTGCATGAGTGATACGCTGCGTGTCGCCTGTGTTCAGGTAACGTCAAAAACAAAGATTGCTGACAATATCGCACTGACCGATCCAATGATCCGGGAAGCAGCAGAAAAGGGCGCGCAACTGGTTGTACTGCCTGAAGTGGTCAATCTTGTTCAACGGGACCGGGACGCAGCACGCGCGGAAATGCAGTTGGAGGCCAATGAGCCGGCCCTTGCCGCCTATCGGGCTTTGGCGCGGGAATTGGGCATTTGGATCCATGTGGGGTCGCTGGCTGTTTGGGGTGATGATGGCAAGAAGCCTGTAAACCGCGGATATTTGCTGCGCCCGGACGGTACGATTGCTGCCAAATACGACAAGATCCACATGTTCGATGTGGACCTTGAGAATAACGAGATTTATCGGGAGTCGGATTCGTTTGAACCCGGCGATCAGGCGGTCCTGGCCAGCACGCCCTGGGGCGGTTACGGCATGACCATTTGTTACGACATGCGGTTTCCAGATCTTTACCGGTCTCTGGCTTCTGCAGGGGCGCGTATTCTGACCGCTCCTGCATCATTCACGCGGCCAACGGGACAGGCGCATTGGCACACCCTGTTGCGCTCGCGGGCGATCGAAAACGGCTGTTTTATGATTTCTGCCGCGCAATGTGGCGATCACGAGGATGGTCGTAAAACCTATGGCCACTCTCTGATCATCGATCCCTGGGGCGAAATCCTGGCCGATGGCGGGGAAGAGTCGGGCGTGGTGATTGCCGATCTCGATCTTTCGCGTGTTGAAAAGGTGCGCGGCATGGTGCCGAGCCTCAAAAACGGGCGGCCCTTTTCGCTGCCCTCTCCTTTGCCGGTTGCCGACGCCGGATAGGACAGCCTATCTTTCGTGTCTCCGTGCAAGAACCCGCTGAATGATGGCGGGTTTTGGTGTTTCCACCTCGCCATGAAAGTAATCCAGAACCTCGAATTCCGGGTTCAGGCGTTTGGGTAATTCTCCCTCCTCCAGCAGGAAATCGGGATTGGACGGCTTTCCAAATGCTTCATTTCCGATGCCGAAGGTTTGATAGGCGAGATACCCCCCGGGTCTCACGAGGCGCAGCATTTCTTTGAACCTTGGACGCCAGAGGTAGTTGGTGACGATGACGAGATCTGTATCCATGCCCTGAAGTGGCCAAGGCCCGTTTTCCAGATCACAGATGACCCGTTCCGCGTTTTCCGCCGCGTCAAGATATGCGGTCCCCTCCGGGTTACGGTCGATGAAGTGGACCCTTGCCCCCGCCGCCAGGAAAAGACGGCCATGCCGTCCGGACCCGCATGCCAGATCCAGGACTTGCAGACCTGTCCATCTGCCCGGTTCCGAATTGGCCAGATCCCGGATCCAGTCCAGGGGTGGTGTTGGTTTCGAATGTTGGTCTTGCATGGTGAATTAACCGTCATATATCGGTAAAAGTGCCGTTCATGCTTGCCGAAACCCGGCATTTGAACCATTTAGCATGGCGGCCAATGCTTGGCATGGCGAAAACTGGGCTAAAGTAAACGTAATGATTTCTTATAACCTGTCATGTTCTCAAGGTCATGAGTTTGAGGGCTGGTTCCAGAACCGGGAACGGTTTGAGGACGAGCGCGACAGGAAGCGTATCGAATGCCCCGTTTGCGGGGATCGCAAGATCCAACAGGCCCTGTCCGCCCCGAACATCGCAACGACCCGCAAGCGGGAGGCCGCCCAGGTTGAACAGGCCGTTGCCTTCAAGCAGGCGGTAACCGCGATGCGCAATCAGGTTAAGGAAAACTGCGACTATGTCGGTACCGAGTTCGCCGATGAAGCGCGCAAGATCCATTATGGCGACGCGGAAGAACGCGGCATCTATGGCGAAACCACGCTGGAAGAGGCGGAGACCCTGGTTGATGAAGGTATTGAGATTACCCCCATCCCGTGGATGGAAGAACCGTCAGAACATTGAGCGGATATTTGTCCGTATAAGGCGACCGTCAGCCCTTTGACGCCATCATCATATAGTTAACCGACAGGTCCCTCGGGGTCAGTTTCCAGCTGTCATTCAGGGGATTATAGGCAACCCCCGTCATATCCTGAATGGTCATCTCGCCGGGACGGATCGCGCCTGCAATTTCCGAAGGCTTGACGAATTTCTTCCAGTCATGGGTTCCACGCGGCAACCAGCCCAGGACATATTCAGCCCCCACAATGGCGAGCGCAAAGGCCTTTGCGGTGCGGTTCAGTGTTGCGACAAACATCAGCCCATCGGGCCTGACAAGACGGGCGGAGGCGTTCAGGAAATCATCAACATCGGCCACGTGCTCGACGACCTCCATATTCAGAACAACATCAAACTGTTCACCGGAATCGGCCAGATCCTCGACGGAGGTAAAGGTGTAGGTGATGTCCAATTCCATGATCTCAGCATGGGCGGCTGCAACATGGACGGATCTTTCGGTAGCATCGATGCCGGTGACATCTGCACCCATTCGGGCCATCGGCTCACACAGCAATCCACCGCCGCAGCCGATATCCAGAATGCGCAAGCCGGACAGTGGCTTGGATTCCAGCGGGTCGCGACCAAATTTCGCGCAGATATGGTTGCGGATATATTCGATCCGGACCGGGTTGAACTTGTGCAAAGGCTTGAATTTGCCGTTTGGATCCCACCATTCCTCGGCCATGGCAGCAAATTTTGCGACTTCTGCCTCGTCCACGGTTCGACCGAGTGGACGCAGGGTTTCCTTGTCCATATAGGCTGGATTTTCGGTGCCAGTCTGTTCTTGTGCCGCCTGGGTCATTTTCGGGCTGTCCTTGCCTTGCGTGTGCTTGTCTGTGCGAGTATGGATAGCGCGCTCAAGCGTCGGTGACCATCCCGGGATTGCGGAATACGCGCTGGAACGGTCAACAACAGCAAGAGCGACAGTCTTCTCACGGTCTAACAAGAGATACGCAGGGCGTCATGGCGCGGATTGTAATGAAATTCGGGGGCACATCTGTTGCCGATCTGAACCGTATTGAAAATGCGGCACTGCGCGTGAAGCGCGAGGTTGATGCAGGGCACGAGGTTATTGTGACCGTTTCCGCGATGGCGGGCGTGACCAACCAGCTGGTCGGTTATGTCGACCAGACCTCTGCAATATACGATGTGCGTGAATACGATACGATTGTCGCGAGTGGTGAGCAGGTAACAGCCGGTCTGATGGCACTTCGGCTTCAGGAAATTGGGATTAGTGCCCGGTCCTGGCTGGGCTGGCAGATCCCGCTGCGCACCAATGAGGTGCATGGAAAAGCGCGCATCGAGAAAATTGAAACCGAAGCAATCGTCGAGCGCTTTGAAGAAGGTCAGGTTGCTGTTGTTGCCGGTTTTCAGGGCATTAGTCCGCGCAACCGCATTACGACGCTGGGTCGGGGTGGGACGGACACGACAGCGGTCGCCCTTGCCGCTGCATTCAATGCAGACAGGTGCGATATTTATACCGATGTGGATGGTGTCTACACGACCGATCCCCGCATTGTGACGAAGGCGCGCAAGCTGGACCGGATCACATTTGAAGAGATGCTGGAGATGGCATCCCAGGGGGCCAAGGTCCTGCAAACACGTTCGGTTGAGCTGGCGATGAACCATGGCGTTCGATTGCAGGTTTTGTCGAGTTTTGAAGATGTCCCAGGAACACTGGTGGTGAATGAGGAAGAGATCGTGGAACAGCAAATTGTCAGTGGTATTGCGTACAGTCGGGATGAGGCAAAAATCACGCTGGTGCGTGTGGCAGACACACCTGGTGTTGCAGCGGCGATCTTTGGACCGCTCTCTGACGCGGCGATTAATGTCGATATGATTGTCCAGTCCGTCTCTGCAGATGGTGAGCGTACGGATATGACCTTTACCGTTACAAAGACAGACCTGGAGCGCGCATTACAGGTGCTCGAATCCGCAAGGGACGAGATCAGTTACCAGGATCTGTTGTCGGACGACAATGTCGTAAAGGTCTCTGTAATCGGTGTTGGCATGCGCAGCCATGCCGGTGTGGCCCAGACCATGTTCCGGACCCTTGCTGAAAAAGGCATCAATATTCAGGTGATTTCGACCAGCGAGATCAAAATCTCGACCTTGATTGCCGAGGATTATGCGGAGCTTGCCCTGCGGTCGCTCCACACGGCCTATGGCCTGGACGCTGCATAGGAAAGCGGATACCAGTTTGGAAATGACGGGAAAATACTTAAAGAAACCCGTTTTTGTTGCTGGATCGTCGCGGCTTTCGACGCAATATAAGTAGTTGGGCGGGAATCGTCCTAGTATTGAGCTGTATTGAATGAATGCTGTGTCAGGCGGCCTGTCCGTTCTGTCCGGGATTAGGGAGACTTCATGGCGTTGCGGGCGACATGGGCGGGATCGCGGCTTTTGCTGCGTCGGCTGCGCGACGTTATGGCTGGCGGTGGCACGGCACAGGAGCGTCTCGACGATATCGTGCGGATTATCGCCCGCGATATGGTTGCCGAAGTGTGCTCTATGTATGTGCGGCGCGCCGGGGATCTGATCGAGTTGTTCGCGACTGAGGGGTTGCGCCCGGACGCTGTCCACAAGATCCGGTTCCGTTTTGGCGAGGGGATTGTTGGCGTGATCGCAGCGACGGCAACGCCGGTCTCTGTCGCTGACGCCCAAAACCATCCCAACTTTGTCTATCGTCCGGAAACCGGCGAAGAAATCTATAAATCCATGTTGGGTGTGCCGGTCCTGCGGGGTGGGCGTGTCCTGGGTGTGCTCGCGGTCCAGAACAAGACGTCTCGCGAGTATACAGAGGAAGAGGTTGAAACCCTTGAGACGGTCGGCATGGTGGTTGCCGAGCTGATCTCCGGCGGCAATCTGATCGGTCATATTGAGCAGCAGCCGGTTGACGGTCTGGCGCTCAAACCCCTGCGTCTGGAAGGCGTGCGGTTGAGTGACGGGCTCGCCATGGGGGCGGCTGTTCTACATCAGCCCTTTGTCCCCGTTGGGGATCCGGTTGCCGAAAGTGAAGAGGCGGAATTGAACCGTCTGGACGTTGCCATTTCAGACATGCAGGACGCGCTGGACACAATGATAGAGCGCTATGGCCGCGAAACCGTGGGCGATCATCTGGACGTGTTGCGGACCTATCGCATGTTTGCAGAGGACAAAGGCTGGAACCGCCGGATTCGAGAGGCGATTGGCACAGGCCTGACGGCAGAAGCGGCCGTGACCCGCGTTCAGAACGATACAAGAGCGCGCATGGCCGGCATCAAGGATCCGTATATCCGGGAACGGGTGCAGGATTTTGAGGATCTGACCAACCGTTTGCTGCAATATCTCTCAGGCGACCGGGAGGGGGCTGAGGATACCATGCAGTCACTGCCGGAGGGGTCGATCCTGATCGCGCGGTCGATGGGACCGGCGGAGCTGCTGGATTACGACCCAGAAAAGCTGCGCGCCGTTGTTCTGGAAGAGGGGTCGGCGACGGCCCATGTTTCCATCGTTGCAAAAGCGCTCGATATTCCCGTTGTCGGTCGTGTCCGTGATGCGATGGCCCGCATAGAGCCAGGGGACCCGATCGTTGTTGATGGCAATAACGGCGTCTGTTTCGTCAGACCGGGTGAAGAATTTCAGCGAACCTTTGCCAAATCCATGGCGATTATCGCCGAACAGAGGGCGATCTACGCGCGAGAGCGTGACCTGCCGACCATCACCCGGGATGGTACTGCGATCACACTGCAGATGAATGCAGGCCTGTTGATTGACGTCCCCCAGTTGCATGCCTCTGGCGCGGCGGGAATCGGCCTTTATCGGACAGAGGTGCCCTTTATGGTGCGGTCTGGTCTGCCCGACGTAAAAAGTCAGACGCGTCTCTACGCCAATATTCTCGATCAGGCCGATGGCAAGCCCGTGGTGTTTCGAACGCTTGACATCGGCGGCGACAAGATCCCGTCCTATGTCCGCGACATGCATGAAGAGAACCCGGCCATGGGCTGGCGCGCGCTGCGTATCGGGTTGGACCGTCCGGCCATGTTACGTCAACAGTTGCGCGCCCTGGTCGCTGCCTCTGGTGGCAGGCCCTTGAGTATCATGTTCCCGATGGTCGCTGAGGTTGCCGAAATGGCTGCCGCGCGGACCCTTCTGGACCGGGAGCTGGCCCGCGCGGAAAGTCAGGGAAAACCCCTGCCAGAAAGCATCCGGATCGGTGCGATGATGGAGGTCCCGGCCCTCGCCTTTCAGATGAACGCATTGCTGAAGCGCGTCGACTTTTTGTCGGTCGGTTCAAACGATCTGCAGCAGTTCCTGTTTGCGAGTGACCGTGGAAACCCCAGGCTTGATGGCCGCTACGACCCGTTGGCACCGTCGATGCTGAACCTTTTGCGCGGCGTTGCGCAATCCTGTGAGAAAGCTGGCGTCAGTTTTTCTCTCTGCGGTGAGATGGCGGGAAGTGCCGTCGATGCCATGGCGCTGATCGGAATTGGCTTTCGCACTCTCTCAATGAATGCCCAATCGATTGGTCCCGTCAGGTCAATGGTGCGCAGTCTGGATGTCGAACCTGTGCGCCGATTGCTTGACGCCCATGCGGATAGTTCAGCGCATTCTGTGCGATCTGTACTTACATCATTTGCTCGAGATCATGAGATTCAAATTTAATACTTGAATTTAATTCGTTGCGATAGTTGAGTTATTTGTGATACTTGTCTCAAGTAGTTGAGTTTACTGTTCGCTTTCAGGTTGAGTATTGATGCTCGCAAGAGGCGGTTTTTCGATTTAATGCTCTGAATTTGTGATTGAATCAGTGACCTCATAGTAGTGTATCAAGACAGAACGACGGCTGAATTAAACATTGGCTAGACAAAACAATGGCTAGACGCAATATGGCTGCGAAAGCGGCTAATGACATAGATCGCAAGGACTTGATGAAAGTCGTCGACAATCGGACGGTCGGTGAAATCCTGCGGGATGCCCGGCTGGAGCGTGATATCGACTTGCAGGGCATTTCCGAGATGCTGCGGATCCGGAAATCCTACATTGAAGCGATCGAAGAAAACCGGCTTCCTGACCTGCCTGGGATGACCTATGCGGTCGGTTTTGTGCGGACCTATGCCACATCGCTCGACCTTGAAACGGATGTACTGGTTTCCCGCTTTAAACAGGAAGCGTCTGATTTTGAGAGCCGCACCCGTCTGAATTTTCCCGAACCCATCCCTGGCAGTCGGGTACCAACCGGATCAATCATCTTCATCGCATTTGTGTTGCTTGCGGCCAGTTATGGTGGATGGCTCTATCTTTCGAACAAGGATCGTGATGTCGTCGAACTGGTCCCCGAACTTCCAACTTCGCTGGCGCGGCTGATTACGCCGGAGAGCGTTTCTGAACCTGAGGTGGCTTCTGTTCCGGAAAACACCCCCGTGGTGCCAGGGGTTGTCGGTGATACGGCGTCCGAGGAAACGCAAGCCGTAGTGGCCGGTGAGAACAGTGCCAGCGACGACGATGCCGTTGCGGAAGAACCGATCCGTGTTCAGGTTGAGATGGTAGCCCCGTCCTCGCCTGTGGCTGAAGAGACGCCCCCTGTCGTTGTCGAAGCGACGGTACCGGTTGCGGAAGTGGTGGATGAACAGGCCGCAGTGATTGAAGAACAGGTTGCAGAAGGAGCCGCGGAAGCCGAAGCGGCTACCCAGACGGTCGAAGAGAGCGTGGAAGTCGTGAACCAAGCAGTTGAAACCGTGCAAACTGCGGCGACGGCTGATGTATCGACGCCTGTTGAGGCACCCCTAACAGCTGTTGAGGAATTACCCTCGGTTGGAACGTCCACGGACCCCGATGATGGTGGTACAAGCCCTTCGGAACAGCCGTTGGACGTTGATATTGTTGCGACCGCACCTGCCCCGGTTTCGGCGCCAGATCCTGTGGCAACACCAACGCTGATCCCGGAATTGACCCGGGATGCGCCCTCTGTTTTTGGCAGCGAAAACACGAACGCACGGGTTGAGCTGCGGGCTTTGAGCCCGACATGGGTTGAGATCAGCGATGCATCTGGCCAGGTCTTGTTGACCCGTCTTCTTTTGACCGGCGATGTTTATCGTGTTCCTGCGGAACCAGGTATTGAGCTGGTAACCGGCAATGCCGGTGGGCTTGAGGTCACTGTTGATGGAAACGTTATTCCGCCTCTTGGACCCGCTGGTGAAGTCCGTCGCGACGTAGAATTGGAGGCAGAATCTCTTCTGGCGGGAACTGCAGCGGGTGCAAACCACAACCAGTAGATGTATTATCTGTGTCTCGAGACTGGCTTTTTCTTGATCTTTTGTTCCGAAAATCGCATCTTTAACAGGCTCCATTGACCGGCGATCGGCGCCGGGTGCAAGGCAGAACAGATAAGGTTTTCAGGATGAGCGTCCGTCCGTATCGAGATATATACCGTCGAAAGTCGCGCCAGATTATGGTCGGGTCGGTTCCTGTTGGCGGTGATGCGCCTATTTCCGTTCAAACCATGACCAATACGCTGACATCTGATGTGAATGCGACGGTTGAACAGATCCGGGCATGCACAGAGGCGGGGGCCGATATTGTTCGGGTGTCTTGCCCGGATGAGGAATCGACCGCTGCACTTGCCAAGATCGTGCCTTTGGTTGATGTCCCAATCGTTGCCGATATCCATTTTCACTACAAACGCGCCATTGAAGCGGCGGAAGCCGGCGCAGCCTGCCTGCGGATCAATCCCGGCAACATTGGCAGTGCTGATCGGGTTGGTGAGGTCGTAAAGGCCGCCAAGGATCATGGGTGTTCCATGCGGATCGGCGTTAATGCAGGCTCGCTGGAGAAGGATCTGCTTGAACGGTATGGCGAGCCTGTCCCCGAAGCCATGGTGGAAAGCGCGCTGGATCACGCACGTATCCTGGAGGATCAGGATTTCTTCGACTTCAAAATCAGTGTGAAGGCGTCAGATGTTTTTCTGGCCGTTGCGGCGTATCACGGTCTGGCTGAAGCCTGCGATTATCCCCTACATTTGGGTGTGACAGAGGCAGGTGGCCTGCGGGCAGGTACAATCAAAAGCTCCGTCGGGATTGGATCCCTGCTTTGGGCCGGGATCGGGGATACGCTCCGTGTGTCGCTTTCCGCTGACCCGGTCGAAGAGGTGAAAGTCGGGTTCGATATTCTGAAATCACTCAACTTGCGCCATCGTGGTGTGAACGTGATTTCTTGTCCATCCTGTGCGCGCCAGCAATTCAATGTGATTGAAACCGTCCGTGTTCTTGAGGATCGCCTGTCTCACATCACGACCCCCATGACAGTTTCGGTCATTGGCTGTGTTGTAAATGGACCGGGCGAAGCACGGGAAACCGATATCGGCTTCACCGGTGGTGGGCGCGGAACCCATCAGGTTTATATCGCGGGACAACCGGATCATCGTCTGAAAGACGATAATATCGTTGACCATCTGGTCTCTCTCGTTGAAGAGAAGGCCCGGGAAATCGAAGCGGAAAAAGCGGCCGACAAGCACGCCGCTGAATAGCTCAAAAATTTGATTGGAGTTTGTAATGGCGGCACTTCAGCCCGTCCGTGGTACCCATGACCTATTGCCGGAGGATTTTCGGCGTCACAATCATGTCGCCGATACCGCGCGCGATATCGCCTTTGCCTATGGTTATGATCCGGTTCAGACCCCCATTTTTGAATTCACACAGGTTTTCAAGCGCACGCTCGGTGATACGTCCGATGTTGTTACCAAAGAGATGTATACCTTCACCGATAAGGGGGATGAAGAAATAACCCTGCGGCCCGAAAATACGGCAGGTGTGTGCCGGGCCTTCATGTCAAACGGCCTCGCCCAGAACATTCCGGTTCGGTATTTCTATGCGGGCCCCATGTTCCGATATGAAAAGCCGCAAAAGGGTCGGATGCGCCAGTTTCACCAGATCGGTGTTGAGTTGATCGGGGCTGCCCAACCGCTGGGCGACATAGAGGTGATCGCCTGTGGCTCGGCCATACTGGACGGTCTTGGATTGAAGGGACGTACCGTCCTTGAACTTAACACGTTGGGCGATGTCGAAAGCCGGACGGCTTACCGCACAGCGCTTGTTGCCTATTTCGAGCAACACAAAGGTGCACTTTCCGAGGAAAGCATAGCCCGCCTCGATCGCAATCCGATGAGAATCCTGGATTCGAAGGACCAGGGGGATCGCGCGATTGTGGCAGACGCGCCTCTTTACACGGATTTTCTGAATGAGGAGAGTACAGCGTTTTTTGCAACCGTGAAGGACTGTCTGGACAGGCTCGGTATCGCCTACACGCTGAACCCCAGATTGGTGCGCGGTCTGGATTATTACTGTCACACCGCCTTTGAATTCACCACGACGGATCTTGGATCCCAGGGGACGGTGATGGCCGGCGGCCGATATGACGGTCTGATGCAGATGATGGGCGGGCAACCCACGCCAGGTGTTGGATGGGCGGCAGGGATTGAGCGCCTCTCCATGCTGGCCAGTGAGCCACCGGCCCCGGCACGCCCGATTGCCTTTGTGCCCCTGGGCGAGGCAGCGGAAAAAGCCGCCTTTGCCATTGTTGATCAATTGCGAAGAGAGGGTCTCAGGGTTGATATCGCGTTTTCAGGAAACATGAAAAAACGGATGAAGCGCAGCGATAAAATTGATGCCCGCGTTGCGTTGTTCCTCGGCGATGATGAACTGGCGGGCAATACCATTCAGGTCAAGGATCTGGATGCCAGTGTTCAGACGCAGGTTTCGCTGGATGGTCTTTCCGCCTATCTCAAAGACCTGACCTCCGGCAATGAATGAGGCCCGCACGATAACGCAGCCCCGTTTTGCGGTGATTGGTGCCAATCATCAATCTGCCGATGCCGGCTTTCGGGACCGGCTCTATATCGAAGAAGAGAATTCTACAGGAATATTGGAAAAATTACGGGATTTGGGAATAGGGCAGGCGGTCATTATCTCCACCTGCGACAGGATTGAGTTTCAGATAGCGGCAGAGGCCCCTGAAGAGGCAACACGGCAAATCGAAACCCTTATTGCTGAGCGCGTGGGTGCCGGACGAAAGACCGTCAGCGAAAATCTGATCAGACGTTATGATGATGATGCGATCCATCACGTGTTCCGGGTCGCCTGTGCGCTGGAAAGTCAGGTGATCGGGGAAAGCCAGGTTTTGGGGCAGGTCAAGGATTCTGTCGGCACGTCGAAGGCCGCAGGCATGATCGGACCGGAACTGGATGGGCTGTACCAAGCGACATTTCAATTGGCGAAAACGGTTCGCACGGATACGAGTATCGGGGAAGGGGCGGTCACCGTCGCCTCTGCCGCCATTCAGGTTGCAAAAGACCTCTACGGGGATCTGTCGAGCACCCGCATGCTGCTCGTCGGGCTGGGGGATGTTGGCGATCTGTTATTGAAGCAGTTCCGTCTTGCCGGTTTGCAACGTGTCACCATGACGGGAACATCGCGCAGGGTGGAGCGGGCGGCGCGCCGGGCGGATTGTCATTTTGCGCCGATGGAACGCCTTGATGATGTCCTGCGGGAGGCGGACATTATCGTCACCGCATCCAGCACCGGGCGTTATCTGATTGACCGGGCGATGATTGAACAGGCCTTAAAGGCGCGGCGACGTGCGCGTATGGTGCTGTTCGACTGCGGTATTCCCGCCGATATCGACCCGGCGATTGGTGGGTTGGACAATGCCTTCCTTTATACGCTGGAAGATGTGGAACGGCTTGCGCGTGAGGGGGAATACGGTCGGGGCGAGGCGGCGAGTGAGGCGTCTCGAATGGTCAGCGAAGGCCTGGTTCAATTCCGCAAGTCCCGTGCGGCATTGGAAGGTGTCCCCGCGCTGGTATCCCTCCGTCAACATTTTGAAGCGATCCGGCGCGAACTTCTGGAGGGGCACCCCCATGCGGATGCAGAGGAAATCAGCCGTTTGCTGATTAATCGACTGCTGCACGAACCCAGTGAAACCTTGCGCAGTATCGCACAAGAGGGCGATGTTGCTGACTTGCGAGACACGATTACCGTGAACCGTGTGCTGGCACGCCTCTTTCATTTGAGTTTTGAGGATGGCCAGGATCAAGGGGCTGATAGTGACAAACAGGATGGGAAGAATTCATGAGTTGGCGTGACAGGCTGGACCGGGTAACCGCGCGCTCTCAGGAGCTTTCAGACAGACTGTCCAGTGGGGCGCTGGAGTCTCAGGAATTCATGGAGCTGTCCAAGGAATTTTCCGAGATATCGCCGATTGTTGAGAAGATAGCTGAATTCAGATCGGCTGAATCCGAGATGGCAGATCTGGCGGAAATGATCGCCGATCCGGACTCTGACAAGGAAATGCGGGATCTGGCCCAGGCGGAACAACTGGCCCTCAAGGAACGGTTGCCGGAACTGGAGATGGAATTGCAGGTCATGCTGCTGCCCCGGGATGAGGCCGATCGCCGGAACGTCATTGTCGAGATCCGGGCCGGTACCGGTGGGGACGAGGCCAGTCTGTTTGCCGGCGATCTGTTTCGGATGTATCAGAAATATGCCGGTCTTCAGGGATGGCGGATGGAGGTCATTGACGGCAGCGAGACAGACCTCGGCGGCTTTAACCAGATCACCGCCTCAATCACCGGAAGTGATGTCTATGGGCGAATGAAATATGAGAGCGGCGTCCATCGCGTACAACGGGTGCCGGTAACCGAAAGCGGCGGACGCATTCACACATCTGCGGCGACAGTTGCCGTGCTGCCGGAAGCTGAAGAGGTGGATGTCAGTATCGATGAAAAGGACCTGCGCATTGATACCTATCGATCACAGGGCGCCGGTGGTCAGCATGTGAACACGACCGACAGTGCAGTGCGCATTACCCATTTGCCAACCGGTATCGTGGTTCAGTGCCAGGACGAGAAATCGCAACACAAGAACCGGGCAAAGGCCATGAAAGTGCTGATGGCCCGGATGTTTGAGGTGGAACGGGACCGCCAGGCAGCTGAGCGCGCGGCCGATCGTCGTGACCAGGTTGGGTCCGGCGATCGCTCGGAACGCATACGAACCTATAATTTCCCGCAAGGGCGCGTGACTGACCATCGCATCAACCTGACCCTGTACAAGCTGGATAAAATGATGATCGGTGAAGCGCTGGATGAGGTGATCGACGCGCTGGAACTGGAAGACCAGACCGCCCGTCTCGTAAGCCTTTCGGATTCCGCTGCCTGACATGGTGTCATCGGTTGAGACGGGTGCGTTGATAACGGCCGGTGCAAATCGGCTGGCAGAGGCCGGAATACAGGATGCGCGCCGTGAAATGCGCCTGATCCTAAGCCATGTTACAGGTCGCAGCCTTACACACTTGATGACCTATCCGGAAGAACCAGTGGATGACCCGATTGCTGTTGAAGTGCTTATTGCTCGACGGGCTGGCCGCGAACCCCTGTCCCGCATTTTGGGATATCGGGAATTCTGGAAAGACCGGTTCACGATTACGCCTGATACACTTGACCCCAGGGCGGATACGGAAACACTGATTGAAGGGGTTCTCGTCGCCTGGGAAGGGTGCTCACAGCCCCGCAATATACTGGACCTCGGGACGGGAAGCGGGTGTATTCTTCTGTCCTTATTGAGGGAGTTTTCGGGCGCGACCGGGCTCGGCATTGATCTTTCGGACGGTGCGGTGGAGGCTGCGGCGCACAACGCTGAGTCGTTGGGGTTGAAAGATCGCGCAGAGTTTCGAACCGGTAATTGGTTCGAGGGTCTGACAGGGGAATTCGATCTGATTGTCAGCAATCCGCCCTATATTGAAACAGATGTGATTGCAATGCTGGAGCCGGAGGTAAGGCACTTTGATCCCATGCTGGCTCTGGATGGTGGCGGCGATGGTCTGGACCCTTATCCAATTCTGACGACCATGGCTCCCAGGTTTTTACGACAGGGGGGCATGCTCGTGATGGAGGTTGGACAGGGGCAGGCGAAGAGGGTCTCTGAGCTGGCGGTTGGTTCCGGATTCGTGTCAGTCTGGACGCGTTATGACCTGGGGGGAATTGAACGCGGGGTTTTTTGTCAGAAAAACCCGGCTAATTCTTTCAATATTCAAAAGTGAAACGTAAAAAAGACTTGGAAAAGGGTCAGCTCACGGTTATTTTTATTAAGTTCCTGAATACAAACCTTTTTGATTGCGGTGTGAAGATTATAGTCTTTGCAGAAGCTGTAAAAAGCTGTTTCAGGATTTCCGTCGAAAAAATCGATCGTTTAGCGAGGTCACGCTATTTGATCAGACGGGATGGGTATGGCCCTTGGTCGGGTCCTACATAACAGGCAAAAGCCTTTTGCGGGGGAATACTGCAATCGTGCCATGATTGGCTTGCTGGAAAATGCCGCACCTGATGGGGTGGTTCCAGGGCCTTGGATACTGTGACATCCGGCTGGTTTGCTGAAAACCATTGAACAAGAACGATAGCGTTTTCGAGACGTCAAACCTCTTGAGAATGCAAATCTATCAACAACGTGATGAACTAATATGCGATCTAATAATTCTCAGTCTCAGGGCCAGAAACGCGGCCGCAACCGAAGCAATAATAACAACAATAATCGCCGGGGCGGATCAAACCGTCAGGCCTTTGATTCAAACGGTCCGAATGTTCGGATCCGGGGCACCGCGGTCCAGATCTACGACAAATACCAGGCGATGGCCCGTGACGCGACATCTTCTGGGGACCGGGTTCTGGCAGAGAGTTATTACCAATGGGCAGAGCATTATTACCGCATCGCCAACGCCGATATTGAGCAACGCAACCGCCGCGCCGCCCAGGCTGCAGAGCAGGAGGCAGAGGCACAGAGCAGTGACGACGGCAAAGGAAACCGTTCCGAAGACGAAGGTGCGGAAGCAACCCTGATCACATCCGAGTCAAAAGAGGCCGATGCCGACCGCAAGAGCCGTGATGGTTCAGCGGATGACGAACAGGATGGGGGCAAACCGGTTACCCAGCAGGTCTTGGATCTTGCCAATGATGACAACGTGCCCGCGGATGCATCAAATGACGAAGATGCAGCGCCGGAGAAAGAAACCCGTCCGCGCAAGACGCAGACCCGTCGCCGTCGTGCCCCACGGGCCGCATCGATGAACAATCCGGCCGACCTGGCCGCCGCCGTCTCATCACCGGATTCCGGCGACTGAGTGGCGTTTCCTTTACAGATCCAAAGAGATAGATACTGAGAGGGTCTGTCCGGTAGTCAGGTTTTCTTTTTTCCTGACCGCCGCCTTGATGGGAAGCAGGAAAGAACCGGATGCTTTGTCCGGGAAGAGGGATGTCTTCCATTCGGTCTGACCGATCATTGCTGTCACGCGGACGGTACCGAATCCGTGGTGCCGTTCTCTAAAGAATTTTATTTGTTCGGCAGTCTCCATCGGCAGCGTCACAAAATGCCACGCGCCGGGTCCGGTATAGATCCAGAACTTGCCCTCAAATTGCAAATTCAACACGTGTCACCCCTTTGCGCTGGACTTGAGCAGGTGCCGTCCAGGATGAGATGATCGTCAGAGGGTGACGTTGTCACCAATCGCTAGGGTTCCCCCCTCAACGAGCTTTGCGTAAATGCCGCAATTCATGTGCCCGAACCCTTTTTGCAGGGTCAACGGGATGTTCAGATCGCGAACACCGGTCGAAGGGTCGACATTGGTTGCCGAACATCGCCCGATTGGCTCTTCAACATGAAGGGTGGCTTCGCCAATCTGGATCTTCTTGTTCACCCAGGTGAATTCTGACCAGGGATCGGCCCCGTCGATATACAGATTGCCGCGAAACCGATCCGCATCCACCGGCTGGCGCAACACCCGTTCCAGATCGCGGACGGAGGCCAGATTGATGATCGAAATCCAGTTTGACGGCACGTCGGAGAAGCTGCGGCCCTGTGGTGCCTCTACGAGTTTTGGCTTGCCCCGCGGCAAATCCGGCAAGAAGGCCGCCAGAAAATTTTCCAGGACCCCGCGACCGGTCTTGCTCGTGAGTTGCCCCCGACTGACCTGTTTTCCCTTGCGTAGTATGGAAAGCGTCTCGTCCGCCTCATCAAAACTGATGCCCAGTTGCGCCAGTTTTTCATCCTTGGCCAGCATCAGAAATTCCGATTTCGGCACCCATTCCGGCTCTGTCTTGTTGACCCGGCTGGACGCATGGGCAAGCCCGTAGCGACGATCCCATGGAATGACGGCACCTGGTGAAACCACCACCGATTCCGGATTGTCTGCCGACAGACCTTTGACAGGAAATCTCGAAATTTTTTGCAACTGTATTGTCATAAATGGACCATATACCGCGGAGGAACACAGGAAAAGCCTTGATTGCTGCGCTGCACATATTTGGCGACTGCAGTGCACAAGGGCCCTCTTAAGCGCCCATCCAATTGTTGCAAAGAGGGCTGGATCAGGCGATCAATGAGGGGGTTTGACAAGAGTGAAGAGCGCCGCCCAGAACAAAACGGATTTCCCAATGGACCATCAGGCATACTTTACAAATGAATGGGACGAACATCAGGCTGTCTTGACGGCCAGTCGGGCCGCGCTGGAAGACGGCTTGATACAGGCCCTCTCGCTTTGGGCATCAACCATTCGCGCCGGTTGTAAAATCATGTTCATGGGCAATGGCGGAAGCGCGGGTGATGCACAGCATCTGGCGACTGAACTGGCCGTGCGGTTTGCCCAGGACCGAGACCCCATTCGGGCGATGGCGCTGACGACGGATACCTCCAGTTTGACGGCGATTGGCAATGACATGGGGTTTGAGGCGCTCTTCGCGCGTCAGGTTACTGCCATGGCAGATCCGGGGGACTTGCTGGTCGGCATCTCGACCTCGGGAACATCGCCCAATGTCATTCGGGCGCTCGAACAGGCCCGTGAAATGGGGGTTGCGACCATGGGGTTTTCCGGTCGCGATGGGGGAAGGATGGTTGGTCTTTGCGACCCGCTTCTCATTGTGCCCAGTGATACGACCGCACGTATTCAGGAAATGCATATCACCCTTGGTCAAATGTTGTGCGGCGCGCTGGAAAGAGAATTGGGATTGGTTTGAACTCTGGAGGATGGGTCAGTGGAGTGTTTTGAGGTCTATGCACTGAAATATGGCACAATGGCAGGGCGGCCAGCCGACGCGCTCATCATGGACGCGGACCCTCATGAAGGGCCACTGACAATCGACTATTTTATCTGGGCCTGTGTTTCGCCAAGCCAGACTGTCGTTGTCGATATCGGCTTTGGAAAAGAGGTTGGGGCAAGGCGCGGTCGAACCGCCTTGATCGAGCCGGTGGATGCGCTGAAGCAACTCGATATTGACGCCAGTACCGTTGGTGACGTGGTGATCACCCATTTTCATTATGATCATGTTGGCAATCTGTCAGGGTTCCCCGCTGCGAATTTCCATATCCAGGACAGCGAGATGGCCTATGCAACAGGCCGCAATATGCTGGATGGCACCAAGCGCACATTCTTTGAGGCCGAAGAGGTCTGCACCATGGTGCAGCGGGTCTATGACAAACGTGTTGTCTTTCACGCCGGTGATGGCGAGGTAACGCCGGGCCTGACCGTACACCATCTGGGCGGGCACACCGCCGGTCTTCAATGTGTCCGTGTCTGGACCCGAAAGGGGTGGATGGTTCTGGCGTCTGACGCTTCCCATCTCTACAAGCATATAGAAGAGCGCAAGGTCTTCCCAAACCATGATGATGCCGCGTCGGTTCTGGCCGCCTATGACAAGGTAGAGTCACTGGCCGACGCAAAAGATCTGATCATACCGGGGCACGATCCCGCGGTTATAGACAGATATCCGGCGCCGCGGCCCGATCTTGAAGGCAAGGTTGTGCGGCTGGATTAGGTTTGAGTTGAGAACTTCAGTCTTTTGGTTTGTCGACCACGGCTGTGTGGTCCGCGCCAGGGCCGATCTCGTCAACCGCTTGTTTGCAATAGGCGTGAACCTCAGCCCCAAAGGCAACGTCAACGCCCAGTGCCGGTCCAAGAGCGACGGCGGTCCGCACGTCCTTTTCCATCAAGCCCAGTGAAAAACCGGATTGAAAGCTCTCGGGCACAACATGCTGCATCAGTTTGTTCTCGGTCGTGTTGTTGCGCCCGGTTGAGGCGTTGAGGATCTCGACAATGCGTTCTGCCTCCAGGCCGAAGGCTTCCCCAATACGCAGCGCCTCAACGGAGGCGATCAACCCGGCTGCTGAGACGTAATTGTTCAGCGCTTTAATCGCATGGCCGGCACCCAGAGGCCCCGCATGAAACAGCGAGCCGCCCATCACGTCGAGGACCGGGCGGCATGTTTCAAGAACGCTTTCTTCCCCGCCGATCATGATGGCAAGTGTGCCGTCGATGGCTTTTTTTACACCACCTGAAACGGGCGCATCGATGAGACCTATACCATGATGAGCCAGCTTTTTCCCAAGTTCTCGCGTTCCCAGCGGATCGGAAGAGCTCATATCCACACAGATGGCACCGGATGGCAGCCTTGCTGCAATGCCGCCCTCAACCAGGACGGCGCGGACCTTCTCACCGTCCGGCAGCATGGTAATGACAAAGTCCAGTCCGGGGCCGATTTCATCCAGGCCTGTCGCCGCATGGGCCCCGATTTCCCGGGCCAGCGCCGTGCAAGCGGCATGATCAACATCGAACAATGTGAGGTTATGGCCGGCCTGTGCCAAAAGACTGGCCATTGGTCTGCCCATGGCCCCAACACCGATGAAGGCGATGTTCGATTGGGACATGGCCCTTACACACCCATATCGTCGAAGACTTCCTGTGCAATCTTGAAGGCCTCAAGTGAGGCCGGGACGCCGCAATAAACGCCCACCTGAAGGAAGATCTCTTTCATTTCATCTTTGCTGACACCATTGTTGACGGCGCCACGAACATGAACTTTCAACTCGTTCGGCCGGTTCAGGGCACACAGCATGGCCAGATTGATGATGCTGCGGGTCTTCTTCTCCAGCCCAGGACGGTTCCAGCAGTCGTTCCAGCAATAGGTGGTGACAAATTCCTGAAAGGTTTGCGTAAAGTCTGTCGCTTTGCTCAGCGAGTTATCGACATATTCATCACCCAGAACGGCTTTGCGCGTTGCAAGACCTTTTTCAAAACGATCGTCATCCATTTCTTGTAATCCCTGAATTTGTGATTGATGAGATCCGCATTAAGACGCGGATTTGGCTTTCCGTTCTTCCGCTACTTTTCGCAGAAGAAAATCCCGAAATACAGCAATGCGCTGTGAATGGCGAAGCTCTTCCGGATAGACAAAATAGGCGCGCGTGACGGGGCCTTCGACATCGGGCAGAACCTGCTCAATTTCAGGCACACCGCGCACCATGTATTCCGGAAGAGAGGCAATACCCAAACCGGTCATGACGGCCCGGTAAATGCCATAAGAGTTGTTGATCCTCAGCACCGGCCTGCGCGGTGAGGATTGATCGGCGCCTGCCGACATCAGCCAGTTGACGGAGGCAACGGGCAGGGGCGTATCTTCCCCGAAGACGATCAGCTTATGTTTATCCAGATCTTCAGGCGTGGCCGGTCTGCCGTGTTCATCGAAATAACTGCGCAGGCCAAAAATACCGCCACGGATTTCCATCAGTGGCCGCTGAACCAGGTCTGGCTGTCTCGGTTCTGTCATGCGGATGGCAACATCTGCCTTGCGCATGCCAAGATCAACTTCCTGGTCTGTCAAAAATAGGCTTACTTCAACATCGGGATAGAGGTCGACAAATTCGGCCATGTGGCGGGTCAACCAGGTTGATCCGAAACCGATCGTTGTCGTGATCTTCAGTGGCCCCATCGGCCGGTCCAAGCTTTCGGCCAATTGCGCTTGTGCCATGGAAAGCTTGTGGAAGACATCCTTGACCGTCTGATACAGGATCTCCCCCTGTTCGGTCAGGATCAGGCCGCGTGCGTGTCGGTGGAAAAGGGGCGACTTGATGCTGTCTTCCAGGGCGCTGATCTGCCGAGAAACTGCGGATTGTGAAAGGTTCAGCGTGTCACCGGCATGGGTGAAACTGCCCGCTTCGGCGACAGCATGAAATATTCTGAGCTTGTCCCAATCCATTGCCATACCGCAATGCTCCAAGAGATGAGAAAACCGGGCCGCAGTGTCGGGCGTTTTGCGTCCAAGGGCAAGTGGAGATCAGAAACCGAACATATGATCGAGGGAAAAGCTCTCTCCCTGTCGGATCAATCCGTGGTAACCGAACAACCGGCAGGTCACGTCCCGGATCAGGACATAGCAATAGGGGCCAGCCTCCTTGCATTCATCTTCTGTGAATGTCGTGCGCAGGGTAAAGTAATGGGACCCGCTGGCGGGAATTTTGACGTCCCGCTCAGCCACAAGATCGCCGTTCGCATTGTGCAGCATCAGTTTTGTCTGCGAGGTCTGATGCCATTGGGACGAAACGGGATAGATCAGATGACAGAAAGCATCGATCGGTTCCGGTGCCGTCCTGAGGAAGAGACGGGTGCTGAGGCCCGGTGCCGGTCCTGCATAAGAATGTGGTTCGCCCTTATAGGTCAGGACGTGATTGAACATATGGGCGCCAAAGCT
Organism: Alphaproteobacteria bacterium; assembly: GCA_963691885.1. Lineage (GTDB taxonomy): Bacteria > Pseudomonadota > Alphaproteobacteria > UBA8366 > Aestuariispiraceae. The sequence goes on along the minus strand of OY829843.1, from coordinate 827,362 downwards.
GGTTTCTGCAGCGTGACCGGTTTTCAGGTCGGTATAGCGGAACAGCCCATGCAGCCAGCCATCGGCCTCGCCCCCGTCCAGAAAGTCATAAATCAATTCGCAGTGCCCCGGTATCTCACCCAGTGCACCTCCGGCAAGTGCGCCCAGATCCAGAAGTTCCGAATGATCGCGGGATAGGCAACCGAACCTGTGGCGGGCAATCTCCTGTCCGTCCGAATTGTATACCAAGGCGGTAATTGGAAGGTTCTTCTGCGCGGTGGACATCGGGGTGGGCAGCAGCTCACTGCGATAGCCTCCCCCTGGCAGCACTGGCGCTGGCAGAACAAATCCTTTGCCCATGAGGTTTGCGATATCGGCCAGTTTCGGGTCCGGTTTCAGGTCAACCCGCTCCACATTGGGATGGGAGATACGCAGGCGGTTGTTTTTCTTGGTGATTTCATAACGGGGGCGCACAAAATGCTTCCCTGCACGAATTTCGATTTGTTCCGGCCATTCGAGACCTGGCAGCAGGTCGCGCACGTCAAGCGCGTAGGACCCAAAGCCGGGCACCGGTTTGTCGAGCCATTCGACCTTGTCCTGGCCCATTCGGTTCAGACCGATGGCACCAGCCGGAATTGCTTCCGGGTGGCTGTTCTGAATCCAGAGGACAACTTTTTCACCATCTTCCGGTGCGGGTAAACCCGCATAAAGATCGGACGGCCAGGCATTGGCGTCATGGGTGCAAGAGAGCGTATCTGCATTGTCGCCATAGGTGTCCAGCGCATATTTCACGACGTCATGGCCCGCGCCATTTATGACATGGATAAACAATTGACCACAGAATTCTGGCAGGTTCAGGCGGGAGGCAACCTCTTTACTGTCAATGACAACCGATGAATTTGCCGGGCCCAGTTCCTCCTGCCATTCGGCAATCTGATTGCCATCACCATCAAAAAGGCAGAGCCACATAAAGGTGCCTTTTGCGCCGTAGCCCCCCCAGTAATTCGCGGTCACAACCCTTGTATGGTGGCCCGCTCCTTCCCTGAAAAAGGCAAAGTTCGTGGCAAAATTCAACGGGTCCAGATAATGCCGTTTGTTGGTCAGAAAGCCCGGATCCAGACGGATCTCATCCAGGGTCACGACGGATGCGCCAGCGGGGATCAGATGGGCGATCTGATCGACCAGGCGAGTGGCGTCAAAAGCCGGAATAAAGACGATATCAGCCTTGCTGGATGGCAGGTCGGTGATCGGTCGTGTGGTCTTTCCCATAACCTCGCGTCCCAGATGCTCGATATTCTGGACATAGACGCCGGAAACCGTTGCCTCATCCAGTGAATAGAGCGCGTCAAACGGCTCGATCTGACCCAGCGGGTCATATATCGCAATATCAGTTGCGTCAGTCAGTTGCCGGGCCAGATCCCGGGCAAGGCCCGCAGACATCGGATGTCCCAGTGCCTTGAAATAGCATTGTCCGCCGGTTTTGTTGTCAAATGTCTCTATCTTGAGGGCCATGGTCTTTTCGCTGTTCCGGGAATAATGGGGACTGAGAACTGTTTACGTTCGATTTTGGTGTTTCTGTCAGGACGCAAAGCGCAGCTTCTTGAAGAAAGCGCTGACACGATGCCGTCTGTTTTCACGGGTGAGATAGGACTGGTCGACAACATAGTTGAGCTGCAGGGTTCGGCGCTGTCCCTCAAAGGGTTTATGTCCATGCCAGGCGTCCGGCGTGCATTTGAAGGCAAGTAGGGTGCCCTCTTGTGGCGGTACCTCGGTTACATAGTCGTCCAGACCCTGGTTCGACCGGAGCAGGCGCAGCCGACCGCCTGTTTCCTCCCATTGCGGGTTCATATAAAGCAGGACAGTGATGAGTTTGCCATTAGAGTCTGTGTGGATCTGGCCGTCTTTCAAACGGCACATATCGCGCACGGTCAGCATTGTCGGTCGACCGCTTAAATCCATATCAAATTTTTCAGCCAGGACCGCCGCCAGTTCCGGCCCGCGGAGGGCGGCTGCCATCTCGGCAAAGGCCTGGCCGAATTCAAGGCTTTCCATCGGGTAGCTGCCCGGTTTGCCAACTTTGGGATACGCATTGTGGACCTTCTGCAGCACCTCTTTGCGGATAAAACCAGGCAAAATAATATGATCAAATGGATCCGCGTCGACCGGTGTGGTCCTCAAGGTTTCCAGATCCAGATAGGCATTTGCATCAGTCAAAGGACGTAACCTTTTGTCAGGGCGCCTGTCGCGGTCATTGCTGCGTGGTGCACCTTTATCAAGCGTTCGAATGATATAGGGATTCGCGCCGCTTCACGCAAATCTCCAATCGGCAAAACCGGCGCATCGCTTGTGTTTTTGAGATGGATCAACCGCCAGAGTGCTGCTGAAGTTGCTTGGCGATGATTTCTGCGACACGTGTTGCCTCATCGAGAGGGGTGGGTGTCCAGTTGAGCTCGATACTTCCATCAAACCGCCTCACGGCACCGGCCTGAAGCACGGTTTCGTGGAAAGCTTCGAATTTCTGAGCCGCCCTTGCCCCACCTTTTGCGAGTTCCAGGGGAACAACATAGACCGGTTTGCCGCTGGTCGCCGCTTCAGACACCATGTTCACGGAATCGCCGGTAACGACGATCGCGTCTGCAAGGGCCAGGTAGTTGAAATAGGGATTCTCTCCGTTTCCATCCCAGAACTCGCAATCGGGGTTGGACAGGATTCGCTCCAACAAAACGGTATTGGCGGCGCCTGTCCGTCTTGACGTTGTCACCACCATGCCTGCGTTCAGATTTCGGGCTGCTGCGCGCAATTGTTCCGCGACCTCGTGACATAGCCCCGGGCTAAGATGGTAGGCCTTGTTGTCGCCCCCAAACAGGACCGCGATGAGTGGTTTTGGGAGATGCCTGTAAAGGTTCGGTGTCGTTGCCTTGATCGCATCCAGGTTGGCTTTGTTGACGCGGTGGACGGCCCCTTTGGTGACAATGACATTCGGCCCCTCCAAGCGATCATGAGAGGGTGCGGCGATCAGATCAAACCGGTTAAGGGCGACATGGGGGTGTTGGATATGAACAGCAAAGCTCTTGCCCTTGCTGGCGCGTTTCACGGCCAGGGCAGGACCCACGGATTTGCGGCCGCAAGACAGGATCAGATCGGGCCAGGGCGGGTCCAGTCGGGCACCGGATCGACGGTTTAATCCAAAAACACCGGGTGGCCAGAATGCGCCGGGCAGGCTGGCCCAGGGTTGCGCCAGGGAAATGTCCTTGCGTTCTATGTCGAGATCAATGACGCGGCCAACCGCCTCCGCCAGACCCAGGGCCTGCGACACCATGCCAATCACGCCGTCGGTAATAACCCAACATGTTTTGGCACCTGTTTTTGTCCCTTGGGATTGATCCTCAGTCATATTTCGGCATTCTTTTTGATGGGATTATTGGCGCGGATAATGGCGAAACCGGGCCTATGCTACAAGCGCGCCGGGCCCTTTCCAGGGTGATTGGTGTATTTCTTTCATCTGATATCATTGTGCGGTGCGCTATAATAATCTTGCGTAATACAGGCAAACTGCGTTACGACCTTTCGCGTATGCCAATACCCTGATTGTCGGTTCAAGAGCCGCCAAGCGGGATCGCTTTATTTGTTTGGAAGGAATACCCGGTGCGTCGCGAGAAACTGGATAAGATTGATCGTCGCATTCTTGATGATCTTCAGAATGACGGACGAATGACCAATGTTGAGCTTGCACAGCGCGCCGGGATCTCTGCGCCCCCGTGCCTGCGCCGTGTTCGGGCCTTGGAAGAATCCGGTTATATCCGGGGCTATCACGCTGATGTTGATCCCGCGATGATGGGATATGGCATTACCGTCTTCGCCTTTGTTGGCCTGTCCAGCCAGGCGGAAACGGACCTCGTAAAATTTGAATCAAGGGTGGAAAGTTGGCCCCTGGTGCGGGAATGTTTCATGCTGCAGGGAGAAACGGATTTTCTTCTGAAAGTCGTGGCGGAAGATCTGGAAAGCTATAACCACTTTCTGACCCACGAACTGACCACCGCTGAAAATGTGGCCCATGTCCGGTCCGCTATCACTATCCGCCATTCGAAGCAGGCGTTCGGTGTGCCGATCGACACCGTTACCGGTGACGAAGAAGAATAAGTCTCTCCTGGCCAGGTTTTACCGATCAGGCCCCTGTCCGCTGTTGTCTGCATCGACGTCGTGACCGCGCCGGTTAGAGAAAACCACCAACCACATCAGACCACCATTGAGTGCGATAGTCCCCAGGCTGCCCGCCAGAATCGCCAGCCAACCGTGGATCGTGAACTCCATACCGGTAAGTTCATTCAAAAAAGCAGGAATGGCATCCATTACCTTGAATCCCCGGTATTTTATGTAGGGTGTTTGGATAAACGCCCGGTTATGAACCGGGCGTTGTCTTCCGGACCGGCACTAACCCGGCAGCGGCCTGTCGTGTTTACTTGAACTGAATATCGACGACTTCGTAGTCCTTTGTGCCACCCGGGCTATGGACCTCAACAATATCGCCGGTTTTTTTGCCGATGAGCGCGCGGGCAATTGGCGATGTCACCGCGATCTTTGCGGCCGCAATGTCGGACTCCATTTCACCAACGATCTGATAGACCTTTTCGCTGTCATCATCGCAATCGGCAATGGTAACGGTGGCACCAAACATGATGTGGTCACCAACCAGTTTTGACGGATCGATAATCTCTGCACGGCTGGTTTTGTCTTCCAACTCAGCAATTCGGCCTTCAACAAAGCTCTGGCGTTCCCGCGCGGCGTGGTATTCCGCGTTTTCAGAGAGATCACCATGCTCTCGGGCTTCGGCAATCGCTTGAATGATGGCGGGCCGTTCAAATGACTTTAACTGTTTCAATTCTGACTGCAGCGCTTCATAGCCCTGGCTTGTCATGGGCACTTTGTCCATGTTCTTTCACCTGGTTTGGTCTTTTGGCGGGGTATGGGTGTCCTGATACCGCTCAGTTCACCACTATGCCTGCCAAAAAAAGTTTGAGCCGGAAAGACCGGCTCAGTCAATTCTCTGCCACGTGCAAAGCATCCCCTTAAAAATACGATTGAAGAGGCCGAACTTCAAGACCTCCCTTCGAAAGAGCCTGCATTGCCAATACGGCGGCACGAATTCCGGCAACTGTTGTGTAATAGGGAACAGAGTTGCCAAGGGCGGCCTGACGCAGGGAGGAGGAATCCTGAATTGCTTTTTTGCCGGCGGTTGTATTGAGGACGAGACTGATTTCCCCATTGATGATCGCGTCAACGATATGCGGGTGCCCTTCAAGCACCTTATTGATTTCGGTGACAGCGAGACCTTGTTCTTTAAGCGCTTTTGCCGTTCCAGTTGTCGCGACGAGCTTAAAGCCGAGATCCAGCAGATCTCTTGCAGGCTGCATCATCGCGTCCTTGTCACTGTCTTTCACCGAGATGAATATATTCCCGGATTCTGGCAGTGTCGCGCCGCAACCGATCTGTGCCTTTGCAAAGGCTTTGTCAAAACTGCGATCCAGGCCCATTACCTCACCGGTTGATTTCATCTCCGGGCCCAGCATGACATCGACGCCAGGGAACCGGTTGAACGGGAAAACCGCCTCTTTTACGGCCACATGACCGTATGGGGGGCGATCGGCCAAACCGAAATCAGCCAGCTTCTCGCCTGCCATTACACGGGCGGCGATCTTGGCAATTGGCGCACCGGTCGCTTTGGCAACAAAGGGTACGGTTCGACTGGCCCGTGGGTTCACTTCCAGAATAAAGACCGTATCGCCCTGAACAGCGAATTGAATATTCATCAGGCCGACGACATTCAGCGCCAGTGCCAATTGTTTTGCCTGACCTTCCATATCGGCCACAACTGCTGGCGACAGGGAATAAGGGGGCAGAGAACAGGCGCTGTCACCGGAATGGATGCCGGCTTCTTCGATATGTTCCATGACGCCGGCGACGTAAACGTCCTTCCCGTCGCACATGGCGTCGACATCGACCTCGACCGCGTCTCGCAAATAGTAATCGACCAGGACCGGGTTGGTGCCCGATACATTCACCGCCGTGTTGATGTAGCGCCGCAGGTCGGCTTCGTCATGGACAATTTCCATGGCACGTCCGCCCAGGACATAGGAAGGCCGCAAAACAACCGGATACCCGATCCGGGCGGCGATTTCGGCGGCCTCTTCTTCGGTGGTCGCCGTGCCGTTCGGTGGCTGTTTCAGGCCAAGCTCTTCCAGGAGTGTCTGGAAACGCTTGCGGTCCTCGGCAAGGTCAATCGCGTCGGGCGAGGTGCCAAGGATCGGGATATTTGCTTTTTCGAGAGCGGCGGCGAGCTTCAGGGGTGTCTGTCCGCCGAACTGAACGATGACGCCCATCACTGTGCCATTTACCTGTTCAGCACGGACAATCTCAACCACGTCTTCACCGGTCAGTGGTTCAAAATACAGCCGGTCAGAGGTGTCGTAATCCGTTGAAACCGTCTCGGGGTTACAATTGACCATGATGGTCTCATAGCCCGCTTCGCTCAGCGCATAGGCTGCGTGAACACAGCAATAGTCGAACTCAATACCCTGACCGATCCGGTTCGGACCGCCGCCCAGAATGACGATCTTTTTGGCGTCGCTGGGATCGGTTTCACTTTCGGCAGGGTTGATCCCGTCACCTTCATAGGCTGAGTACATATAGGGTGTTGGCGACGGAAATTCCGCAGCACAGGTATCGATACGCTTGTATACCGGCTGCACGCCGATATGGCGGCGTTCGGCGCTGACCTGCTCTTCTGTTTTTCCTGACAGGGCTGCAAGACGTTCGTCTGAAAAGCCCATTTTCTTCAGGTTCAGCATCCCAAGACGATCCGTGGGCAGGCCATTTTCCCGCACGCTCTTTTCCGCCATGACCAATTCGTGGATTTGCTCCAGGAACCAGGGGTCAATCCGGCATGCGCGATGCACCTCTTCAATCGTGGCACCATGACGGAAGGCCTGTGCGACAACCAGCAATCTGTCAGGTGTTGGTTTCGACAGTGCAGCCCGCAGGGAGTCTCTGTCTTCCGCGTTTTCGATCTCTACTTCGTTGAGACCGGACAGGCCCGTTTCCATTGATCGCAGCGCTTTTTGCAGGCTTTCCTTGAATGTCCGCCCGATGGACATTGCCTCCCCAACCGATTTCATGGAAGTGGTTAGCAGGGCGTCTGCGCCGGGGAACTTTTCAAAGGTGAACCGCGGCATCTTGGTGACAACATAATCGATGGTCGGTTCGAAACTGGCGGGTGTCACACGGGTAATGTCGTTGTCTAACTCGTCCAGGTGATAGCCAACGGCCAGTTTTGCAGCGACCTTTGCGATCGGAAACCCGGTTGCCTTTGACGCCAGCGCCGAGGAGCGGGAAACGCGCGGGTTCATCTCGATGACAACCAGACGACCTGTGTCAGGATTTACCGCGAACTGGACGTTTGAGCCGCCCGTATCAACCCCGATTTCCCGAAGGCATGCGATTGAGGCGTTTCGCATGATCTGGAATTCTTTGTCGGTCAGGGTCAGGGCCGGGGCCACGGTTATGGAATCGCCGGTATGGATGCCCATCGGGTCGATGTTTTCGATGGAACAGATGATGATGCAATTGTCGGCGCTGTCGCGGACCACCTCCATCTCATACTCTTTCCAACCCAGAACCGATTCTTCGACCAGCACGGTATCAACCGGCGAGGCACGGAGACCGCCCGCAACCAGTTCCTTGAACTGATCAAGATTATAGGCAATACCGCCACCGGTTCCACCCATGGTAAAGCTGGGCCGTATGATCGCCGGGAGGCCGGTCTTCTTCAGCGCTTCTAGTGCCTCTTCCAGCGTGCCGACCATTTCAGAGCGCGGCGACTCCAGGCCGATTTTGCCCATGGCGTCCCGGAAACGCAGACGGTCCTCCGCTTTGTCGATTACGTCTGCCTTAGCACCGATCATCTCGATGCCGAGCCGTTCCAGTACCCCGTTCTCGTCAAGAGCAAGCGCGGTGTTCAAGGCGGTCTGACCACCCATTGTCGGCAGCACCACCAGTTTTTCATCCGGATGTTCGGCGCGCTCGCGTTCCAGGATCCTGGTAACGGTTTCAGGCGTAATCGGCTCAACATAGGTGGCGTCGGCTGTATCGGGATCCGTCATGATCGTGGCCGGATTTGAATTGACCAGAACAACCCGGTAACCGCATTCCCGCAGCGCCTTACAGGCCTGGGTGCCGGAATAGTCAAACTCGCAGGCCTGGCCGATCACAATGGGACCTGCCCCGATGATCATTACGGCGTCAATGTCTGTGCGTTTGGGCATGCTCTGGTTCCGCGTTTGTTATTGGTCCGTCTTCTATATGCTTTTGATGCAGCAGATGCAGACCCTAGTTCTTGTCGATATTCTCTATGAAGCGATCAAACAGGTAATGGGCGTCTTGCGGGCCCGGGGATGCCTCTGGATGGTACTGGACGGAGAAAACGGGTTTCCCGTCCACCTGAATGCCTTCCAGTGATCCGTCAAATAGCGATACATGGCTAACCGACACGCCGTCGGGCAGGCTGTCTTCTTTCACGACAAAGCCGTGGTTCTGGCTGGTGATCTCAACCTTGCCGGTCTGCAGATCCTTAACCGGGTGGTTTGCGCCACGATGCCCCAGATGCATTTTCTCGGTCTCTGCACCCAGTGCGAGAGAGAGGATCTGGTGCCCCAGGCAGATGCCAAAGACCGGAAGACCTGCATTCAGAACACCCTGAACCGCTGGTACCGCATATTCGCCTGTTGCGGCCGGGTCGCCGGGACCGTTTGACAGGAATACCCCGTCTGGCTGATGCGCCAGGATTTCTTCGGCCGTGGCGCTGGCTGGCACCACGGTCACCTTACAGCCGAGGGAGGCGAGGCACCGCAAAATGTTGCGCTTTGCCCCAAAATCCATCGCAACAACATGGCGCGCCGGGGCATCTTGGGTGCCGTATCCCTCACCGATGGTCCAGGTCGTCTCGTCCCAGCTATATGTTTGGTGACAGGTCACTTCTGCGGCAAGGTCCATCCCCTCCAGGCCGGGCCAATTGCGGGCCTTCTCTGTCAGGGCCGGCAGGTCGAACTTGCCGTCCGATGCATGGATCAAGACACCTGTTGGGGCACCGCCATCCCGAATGCGTCGTGCGAGACGTCTTGTGTCGATGCCCGCTATGCCCGGCAGGTTATGGGCCTTTAACCATCCGTCAAAATGGCTGACCGCCCGAAAGTTTGAAGGTTCGGTGATATCCGCCCGCAGAACACAGCCAAGGGCCGCCGGGTTTGTCGTTTCCAGATCTTCCAGATTGACCCCGACATTTCCGATATGAGGGAAGGTGAAGGAAATGATCTGACCGGCGTAAGACGGGTCGGTCATGATTTCCTGATAGCCCGTCATAGAGGTGTTGAAACAGACTTCACCTACGGTCACTGTTTCCGCGCCAACGCCGCGCCCCCAGAATACCTCTCCATCTTGCAGGACAAGCGCAGCACTAGTGCCCGCCGGTGGCGTCTCTGAAGAGCCCGGGTCTGACATCGGTTTAGTCCTCACGTGATTTAGCGCGGAGATGTTTATTGCATGAGAGGCCCAAAATCAAGGTTTGGTGAAATTATAAAAGTTATATTTTTCAATTGGTTAGTGGAAAAAGGGCAAAGTTGCATCCCGAACTTCTTTCCTATAGGGTCCCGGCTTTCGTATTTTTGAGCGCGTGGAGCGGCCGCCTGCAACGCCAGAGCCACGAATAACGATGGGATATACCCGCTGAATCGCGGTGATTCGGCTGGTTGCGGGCAGAATTTCAAAGGAAGTGTTTATGTCTGAACTGCGAGAGTCGATCAGCCAATCTCTGAAGGACAGTTTGAAGCAAAAAGATGAGCGTGCGACCAGCACGTTGCGGCTTATCCTGGCCGCCCTCAAAGACAGAGACATTGCGGCCCGAGGGAAGGGAAACGCCGACCTGGTCAGTGATGATGAAATCCTGCTGATGCTGCAAACCATGTTGAAGCAGCGCAGAGAGAGCATTTCCATGTACGAGCAGGGCGGGCGTCTCGAACTCGCGGAGCAGGAGCGTGAAGAGATCGGGATCATCGAACAGTTCCTGCCCAAGCAGCTATCCGGCGATGATCTCAGTGAGGCGGTTTCTGACGTTATCTCCGATCTAAAGGCGAGCAGCCTGAAGGATATGGGCGCAGTGATGGCGGAACTTCGCAATCGCTATGCCGGTCGTATGGATTTCGGTGCGGCGTCTGGCATCGTTAAAGGCGCGCTCGGGACCCGTCCCCCTGCCTGATTCAGGTTGGCGGGTCCGACAGGACGCGCAATAGTGGGCGATTAGCGGGTAACAGGCGCATCGCGCGCGAATCCCGTATAAACGTTTGATCGGCACCGACCGCGATCCGGACTGGATCACCGGTGAACCTGTGTAGCGGCTTCAGGGGGCCTGTGAAGCAATATGGCTTTTCCACCTGGATTTCTGGACGATATTCGAACCCGAATATCGCTGAGCGCCCTTGTCGGGCGGCGCGTGGCGCTGAAACAGCGGGCGCGCGATGATTGGTGGGGCCTCTCGCCGTTTACGAACGAGAAGTCTCCGAGTTTTCATGTCCGTGAAGACAAAGGCTTTTTTCACTGTTTTTCCACTGGTGAGCATGGCGATCACTTCACCTGGTTGATGAAAACAGAGGGGGTGAGTTTTCCCGAAGCGGTAGAGAGGCTTGCCGAAGATGCCGGTCTGCAGATGCCGGAACGAACAGTTGAACAGCGAAAAGCCGATGAAAAACGTGGTGAGCTGATCGATGTTGTTGAGGCGGCCTGTCAGTTTTTTCAGAAAAGTTTGCGGTCCCCGGCCGGTGGGGCGGCGCAGGAATACCTGGCTGGGCGCGGGCTTCGGGATGATACAATCGCCGCATTCCGGCTGGGATATGCCCCAGCTGACGAGCAGGCGTTGCGCAAGCACTTGAAGACCGCAGGCTACTTGGATCAGGAATTGATCGATGCCGGGTTGATCCGTCGGCCCGATGATGGCCGGGATGCGTACGGGTTTTTTCGCGACCGTATCATGTTTCCGATCAGCGACCGGACGGGACGGGTGATTGCCTTTGGCGGGCGCTTCATGGGGGATGCCAAGGCCGCTGGCGTTGGCAAATACATCAATTCGCCTGACACGCCTCTCTTTGATAAGGGGCGCACCCTTTATAACTACCGTGAAGCCCGCGCCGCTGCCTATGACGGTGCGCCCTTGCTGGTTGTTGAGGGGTATATGGACGTTATTGCGCTGGCAGAGAACGGGTTTGAGGGTGCCGTGGCACCGCTTGGTACCGCGATTACGGAGACACAGATCGAGACATTGTGGAAGGCGGGCGACGAGCCCGTCATGTGTATGGATGGTGATGCGGCGGGCCGAAAGGCGGCGTTGCGGGCCGGGGAACGGGCGCTTCGCCTGTTGAAGCCCGGAAAAAGCCTGCGATTTGCTTTCATGCCAGCGGGTGAAGACCCGGACACGATGGTACGTTCACATGGGCGTGACGCCTTGAACAAATTGATTGATGGTGCACAGCCCCTGGATCAGGTGCTGTGGGAAAGTCAGCTTGCCCAGCATGATGTCGATACACCGGAACGCCGGGCCGCGTTAAAGAAGCGCCTGGATGGCCTGGCCTTTGATATCGAAGACAAGACGGTGCAGACACTCTACCTGTCCAGTTTCAAAGACAGGATGTGGGACCTTGGCAAAACACGACAGAAATCATCCAAAGCGCTCTGGAAATCGGGACCGGCCGGTCGCGGCGGTGGTCGCGGTGGTGAGCTGCGCGCCCCAATGACGGCCAAACTGCAACAGAACCGCCTGACAGGGGATAGGCGACGCCAGCAGGCCCTGATTGCCACCCTCGTCAACCACCCGGAATTGATCCCTGATTACCTTGAAACTGTTGACCATATTGCGCTGGACACGGACCTTGACAAATTATGGCGTGCCTTGCAAAACGTCGCCTCTTCGGCTTTAGACCTTGACGTTGCGACGGTTCACCACCACTTCGTTAATACGGGTCAGGAAAACCTTCTGAAACCTGTGCGGGATCCGGGTATCTTTGCGCTGCAAAAGGCAGCACGGCCGGAGAGTGATTTAGGGGATGCACGCGCGCTGATTGATCATCTGCTTGCGCTGTGGAATCAGAATACACTGCAACGCGAGGTCGCCAAGGCGGCACGGGGCGCAGACGGCGAAACGGGGGAAGCCAGGGTGCTGGCCTTTCGCGACAGTTTTGTCGAGGGTGAAGACAGTCTATTTACGCCCGACGAGGACATATTCTAATGTTCTGTCGGGCCGATTTACGTGGAGTAAGCGAGCCCCGTTTTTTTTGATTGAGGGCTCTGAGGCCCACGGATGGTATGAGGAACAGAGTTTATGGCAACAAAAGCTGAGACGAATGAACGGCCAGAAGCCTCGGAAGAACAAACCGATGGGCCCTTGCTGGACGTTATTGAGCAAGCTGTCAAAAAGCTTGTCGTCAAAGCGAAGGAACGGGGTTTCATCTCCATTGATGAGTTGAATGCCGCCCTGCCGCAAGAGCAGGTTTCTTCTGAACAGATCGAAGACACGATGACCATGTTGTCCGAGATGGGCATTAATGTCGTCGATGCTGAAGAAACTGAATCCGACAATGATAATGAGGAAGAGGCAGAGAGTTCTTCTGCCGCCGGTAACATTGCCGATGATGATGTCGGGCGCACGGACGACCCTGTTCGCATGTATCTGCGCGAGATGGGCTCGGTCGAGCTGTTGTCCCGCGAGGGCGAAATCGCGATTGCAAAGCGTATTGAGGCCGGCCGCGAAAAGATGATCGGTGCGCTGTGTGAAAGTCCGCTGACCATGCGGGCGATCTCTCTTTGGCACGACAGCCTGGTCGAAGAACGCATGTTGCTGCGCGATGTTATTGATCTGGACGCGACGCTGAGCGGTGGTCCCGATGGCGAGGCCATGAATGGCGATGGTGACAGTGATTCCGACGGAGAGGGTGAACCGTCCGACAGCGATCTCGCCGCAGAAGAGGCCGATGGCGGCGATGACGCCGCTGGCGACGCCAAAGTCAATGGTGCTGCTAAACCGGCTGAAGAGGCTGTTCAGGCAAAACCCAACGGCGCGGCTGCCGAAGCCAGCGATGATGATGACGAAGACGAGGATGACGACGACATCACCCTCGACGGCGATGATGACGATGATGACGGGGAAGAGAACAACATGTCTCTCGCCGCCATGGAGCAGTTGCTGAAACCGTCAGTGCTGGAGACCTTTGAGGTGATTTCGGTCACCTATGCAAAATTGCAGCGCGCTCAGGACAAGCGGATGCAGTCCCTGCAGAAGGGGGAGGCTTTGTCCGCCTCTACCGAGCGGACCTATGACAAGCATAAGCGTGATTTGATCGACGCTCTGAAATCGGTGCGCCTGAACAATATGCGGATCGAACAGCTGGTCGAAGAGCTCTATCAGCTGAACAAGCGCCTGACTATTGGCGAAGGCAAGCTTCTGCGTCATGCGACGGATTGCAAAGTCAAACGCGAAGATTTCCTAGAGCGCTATTTCGGGAACGAGATGGACCCGAACTGGCTGGAAGAGGTCTCAGGCGTCAACAAAAACTGGGCCACTTTCGTTGAAAAACACCGCACCAAGATTGATGAAATCCGCGGTGAGATTGGCGTGATTGTTGAAGAGGCCTCGATGCCGATCGGCGAATTCCGCCGGATCACCCAGACCGTTCAGCAGGGTGAGCGCGAGGCCGCGCGGGCCAAAAAGGAAATGGTTGAAGCCAACCTGCGTCTGGTGATCTCGATCGCCAAGAAATACACAAACCGCGGTCTTCAATTCCTGGATCTGATTCAGGAAGGCAATATCGGCTTGATGAAGGCGGTGGATAAATTCGAATACCGCCGCGGTTACAAATTCTCGACCTATGCGACCTGGTGGATTCGTCAGGCGATCACGCGGTCTATTGCGGATCAGGCACGGACCATCCGTATTCCTGTCCATATGATTGAGACGATCAACAAGCTGGTGCGCACCTCGCGTCAGATGCTGCATGAAATCGGCCGTGAGCCGACGCCGGAGGAACTGGCGGAAAAGCTGCATATGCCGCTGGAAAAGGTTCGCAAGGTTCTGAAAATCGCAAAAGAGCCGATCAGTCTTGAAACCCCGATCGGGGATGAGGAAGACAGCCATCTCGGTGACTTCATCGAAGACAAGAACGCGCTGCTGCCGGCAGATGCGGCCATTCAGTCGAACCTGCGGGAAACAACGACCCGTGTGCTCGCGTCCCTGACGCCGCGTGAAGAACGTGTGCTGCGCATGCGCTTTGGCATCGGGATGAACACGGACCACACGCTTGAAGAGGTGGGACAGCAGTTCAAGGTGACCCGCGAGCGTATTCGCCAGATCGAAGCGAAGGCGCTCCGCAAGCTCAAGCACCCGTCCCGCAGTCGCAAGTTACGCAGTTTCCTGGACTATTGATCACCGGGGGCTGTGGCCCCGGATCAGAGAGATTTTTTGAGGAAGGGGCCCTTGGGTCCCTTTTTCTTTTGGATGATCTGTCAGTGAGAAAAGACCATGACCGAACAGGCATTTAGAATGCGCGTCGCAACGCTTGCGGATGCAGATGCGGTGACCGCGCTGCTGACCGCCAGCTACGAAGAGTTGATCACCTTCCCGGAAGGCAGCCCCGGCTGGGCGGCGGCCTCCATCGTGATGCCGCTGATGTGTCGGTCGAATCCGGATCTGTTGGAATCTGGCCGTTACTATGTGGCGGATGCGGTTGAAGGCGGACCCCTTGCCGGGCTTGGACTGGTCGGCTGTGGCGGCTGGTCGACGGATGCCCCCCGGGGAACACCCGACAGCGATGCTTTCGTGTCGGGAAAAACCGGTCACATCCGCCATGTTGCAACCCATCCGGACGCGCTTGGCCATGGTATTGGCCGCGCGATCATCGACCGCTGTTTCGCGGATGCGGTCGCTATTGGTGTCACCGACTGGCACGTAACGGCGACCTGGAATGCGATCGGCTTCTACCAAAGCTGCGGCTTTGGCGAGGCGCGGGAGCTGATCCTTGATTTCCCGCGCCCGGACGGAAACGGCGCGATCAAACTGCCAAGCTGGCAGATGACAAGGCCCTGAAGCTGCGGAAGTGGTCTTCTGATGGTACGAGGGCGCGGGTATGTGTAACCGGCATTTACCAAAGATCGTTAACGCACGGATTCGGCTCTTGGCGCAGCCGGACAGGTCTGCTACCTCTCCGGTATCGCCGTGCCTTGCACGGTGCGTGGGCCTGTAGCTCAGGTGGTTAGAGCGGACCGCTCATAACGGTTTGGTCGCGGGTTCGAGTCCTGCCAGGCCCACCATTCTATCTCCTAAGGCACTAAGAGACCCTGCAAGCCGCAGAGGCTCTGCGATTGGAGCGGTTCGATACCCTTGATTTCGGGCATAGTGGATTCGGCCTGTAAAACCGAGGCGCAAAACCAGCCTTTGCAGCTCGTATTTCCCAGATTTCCAAAGGGTACACGGGTTTGTTAGGAAGTCGAGAGCGGTTCGATACACCTCGTTAAAGTGCTGCTTTGAGGGCTTAGCATTTTTGGCGATATCGATGAGATAGGCCCGCTGCACGCTGTATTTTTCTATTTGTTTTTCGTAGCTTGCAATGAGAGTAGGCGATTCAGTTTCCGCAACGCGTTCGGTGAGTGTTTCGATCTTTTTATTGTAAGCTGCTATTTGCTCACGTGCACCCTGCGCCCGTTGTTCGTTTTGCGCGCCTCGTGCTTCCCAGCAATCGTTGAACATCGCCTTGACCATCGCGAGAACGGGGCGCTGTGGGGTTAAGGTTTGGAGCAATTCTTCAAACTCGGCTTCAAGCACGTCCTTGCGCACGGACTTACCCTTCATCGCGCAGCCGCGCGTCTGACACAGATAGTACGGATAATGCGTATTCCGTCCCTTTGACCAACCGGACGTCATGGCGTTGCCACAGCAGGCGCAGGCGACAAAGCCGCGCAAAGGAAAGTCGCGGTTCAGGTCTTTGCGCGCGCGCGCATGAGCGTTGCCGTCCAGGCGGTCCTGAATCTTCCGCCATGTCGCGAGATCGATCAGCGGTTCATGTTTGGCAGGGTGCATGGTCAGCCCCAGCTTCTTAATCGTCATGAACCCGGCATAGATCGGGTTGCGCAGAAGGTTCGTGGTCATTTGACGGGATTGGCCATAGCGCCCCCGGCGCTTGATCGTGGGATAGGTGTTGAGAAAGCGCATGACCTCCGATGTGGTCTGGAAATGTCCGGCAGCAAAGCCTTCAAGAGCGTCCTTCACAATCGGACCATTGACCGGATGTGGCGATAGCATTTTTCCACCCTCCGGCAATTCGATATAGTGATACCCAAGAATGATGCCGAAGCAATAATAGCCGCGCTCCACCCTTGCGCGCATTTTCTGGGCAACCTGCCGCCCGTTCTGTTCACGCTCAAGCTCCCCTTGCGCCGCAGCGATGGTTTCAAAGAATTTGCCTTCGGGGCTGTTCTCAAAGTTGAAGTTGAGACATTCCCGCGTCGCGCCGCGTTCTTTCATGATACGGCGCAGTTTCAAATGAAACTCCGTATCGCGGGCGTAGCGTTTCAAATCATCGAAGATCACCACATAGGGTTCGTCCGGGCTCTCTATAGCCTGGGCATCGAGATAGGCGAGCAGGGCGACCATGCCTGGACGTTTCATAAAATCACCGCCGCCGGACATGTCATCGGGGAAAACGGCTTCGACGGTGTAGCCTTTTGCTTTGGCGTATTGACGGCAACGATGTTCCTGGCTGTCCAGGCCATTGCCTTCTTTACGTTGCTTTTTGTCGGAGACCCGGCAGTAAATCACCGCCTTTTGCGGGTTTGTCTCAGCAATGGTTGGATCGTAACTCATGACCCCTCTCTTTCCCTTGCGTCATGAGACGTCATGCGGGCATTGTAAGTTTCAAAAATATACTGACCAACACAGTCTACCGCATTTTCTTCTGCGCAAGCTTTCTCAACGCGGTCCTTTGGGCGTTTTCCACAGGCATCTTGAGCTTGCTGGACAGGGTGAATATTAAAGCCGAGCATCACGAATTCCCGGACAATCATCCAGTGCGCACGGATACAGTCCATCTTTTCCGCGTCGGTCATGTCGGCATGTTTGAGAAAGCGCAGATATTTCTCATAATCGATTTCAAGCGTTGGCGGGGCAGTTTGTTTGGGCGGGTCATTTTTCATTTTAACGTTATCCTTTGTCTATATTCCTTTGTCTTATAACTCAAAAATAGTAATATTATCTTAAAACCATTTAAAATGCAAGTTTTGCGTGCTTTTGGCGCTTAGCGCTCCGGGCCACCGCATCGGGTCAGGCGGCTTTAGTGTTTTCCATGACCTTATTTCAACGCAGACAAGGCACTTGCTTAGCGATGAAAACAGATCATCACAGCCAGGGGTGACAAATTGCCTTGCCAAACGTGATAATTCATTTGTCAGATGACCCTGGTGGCTGGACCGAAATGCAGGGGATAGTTACATTCCGGCCCAACCAAGGGTGCAGAACACGCCTCACACCATCAGCCCGAACCGTTCCAGGGATCGAATTAGGTGATGGGCGCAACATCGAAAGCGGCGGCGACATCGTCAAAATCCTCCCCATCGATAACGCGGATATGGGCATCGGCCACCGCTTCGGGTGTGAGCTTCGGTTTGCGGCCCAGCTTTTGACCGCGCTTGCGCGCCGCCGCCAACCCCGCCTGCGTGCGCTCGATGATCAGGCGGCGTTCCATATGCGCCACCGCCGCAATCACATGAAAGGTGAACTCGCCATAGACGGAACTGGTATCCAGCTTCTCAGTCAGGCTCTCAAATCCCACACCGCGCGCCTTAAGGTCTCGTGTGATATCCAGCAAATCCTGAAGCGAACGCGCCAGCCGGTCCAGCTTCCACACCACCAGCGTATCGCCGGGCGAAAGTGCTTGCAGAGCGCGGCCCAGCGCCGGACGGTCGCGGTCCTTGCCCGACGCATCCTCATCCACGAAAATCTCATCACACGGCACCGCCTCCAGGGCATCGCATTGCAGATGCGGGGCCTGATCCGCCGTGGACACCCGCGCATAGCCGATATGACGGCCCGTTTTTTGAGAAGGCATCACCGCACTCTCCGCCCGACAAAAAGGATGGTATTTGTCAAGCGCGCCGTGCGCCCCATCTGAATGCAATGGTATGGACGTAACGGATTAATTTGACTGGATTTGCAAATTAAAATTGAACATTGCCGACTCGGTCAAGTGCCACTTTATATTGACAAATAAGATTCTTTTTGTCTAAAGTCCTACCGCGATCATACGCAAGCGGGACGGACGCCAAATACCTGTTTTTCCACAGAAAAACGGAATTCCCGAAAAAGCGAGCATCGCGCATCAATTTGCGCCATGGCCCGCTTATTGCACAAATATTGCAATTATTGGTAGAATAGACTAATATGCTGCCAATAAGAAGAAAAAAGGGGATTTTGATATGGCTCTTTCAGATTGGACAAACGGTGCTCTTGGCGCAGCCATGATGGCGGCAACGGCTCTCACACCACTTGCAGCCGCGCAAGCGCAGGACGCAAACCTTACCAACATCGCCGCGACGACCGGTGTTACGGAGCCGACAGGCAAAAAGGTGACCTTTTAAATCGGGGATAAATTTAAATTGCCGGAGCGCGTTGACAGCGCGGCACGCGCCCTTAGCGACGTCTGCCCCGTTGAAGTTTTAGACGGTGTTGGAAAAAGACGCCATGTGACCGTTGTTGTTGATGGTGTTTCGTCAAAACCGTTCCGGGATGCGGGTAGCGCAGCCGCAACCGCTGAACGCATGTGTTTGGACAACAGCTAATTATCCTATCTTTGGCGTTCCAATATCGATAGCCGGATGCGCATTCGCATTTGCTGTCTGGGGTTCTGCCGCCGTAGCGTCCTGCTTTAGTGTTTCAAGTTCATCAGCATGAGTGTCATAGAGAGCCGCCGTAACGCTTGCGCTCAAATCACCTTCGTCTTTCAAAGCAAGCAATATCGCTGCGTCTGCATCCTCCAGCTCTATTCGTATTTCTTCAATGCGCTCCTGAACGCTCAGAGTGTCATCCTCCTCGATCATGCTCAACAAGGCTTTAAACTCATGAAGGTCTGCGCGCAGTCTTATGTGTGGTTCAGTATCCTCGTTTGTTAAGATTTCTTCGATAGTATTTTCATCTGCCTCAGCGAGAAAACGATCTATCGTCTGAATATAGACCGATGTTCCAGGGTCTAGGAGAGACAGCTCGGTCTTGAGGATATCGAGTTCTGTATCTGTTACAGCATGGATTGTGTCCCGGACTTCATCTTCTATACTGTTTTGCGTCGTTCTTGTTTTGTCATCGACATTTTGTTCTCGTTCTTCGTTGGTTTTCGCATTGGTCGCTTCATTTTTACGCTGTTGATCCTACGCTGCGTTATTCGCTTCCGCCTGTAATTCATCACGCTCACCCTGCAAAGCATCGCGTTCCGCTTGTAGTGTTGCCAATTCTTCCGCGGTGGCTTTCCATTCCGCGTACTCCTCGGGCGATAATCGCGCGCGCATAAAGGCATCTTGGTCTTCGGGTGAAAGCTCCTGAAACGCTTCCCATTCCTCAGCGGTCATTGCCGCTTGCTCTATCGCCTGCTTGTCGGCCTGTACGTCCGCAATGCGATCATCCAACGCCGCGATCTGTTCGTTCAGGTCGTTGATCCGCGCCAGTATGGATAACGTGACGGCGTCCAGGCCCTTTTCTTTGTCACGCTTGCCACCATTCGCAAGATGAATCCCCGCCATTGTTTTGGCGGTGGCGGTACGTAGACCCTCATAGCCGCTGCTGTTTTCGGGGTCGAGCAAGGCATGCAGCGCGTAGGCTAGCTCTTCGCTTTCCAACCGCTTTGATACGCGGTCCACATCACCGACGGTGAGTTCGCTGGGCTCCACGCCTGCAACCGCTGGCGCAAACTGCCCAAGGCGCAACGCGCTCGGCACGGCCTCCGCCGCCGCTGTATGATATTGCGTATCACCATGTGGTGTTGCCATTGAATTTCGCCCCTCTATTCCCTCATGCTCTTTGCGGCATGATTTTCCGTTCACTGCGAATTAAAAATTCTATATACTATTTTAAATTGTAAGATTTAATGTATCGTAAGGTTTTGGTAACATTTTAATAAAACACAATATATAAAATTTATATTTATCAATAAGATGGCAGAAGAGCGCGTCCCTATAGATCAAAAAATTCAACGCGAATTACAAAAACACCGGAAAAGGACGAATATCGGCGCGATTTCGTTGCTGAAAGGGCGGGAGCTCCCTGACGGTCTGAGTGCGGGCATTGTATCAAGTTGGTTATCTGGTAGGGCTAAATCCGCAAGCCCCAGCCTTCTGTCTTATGTGTTGGAACTCTGGCGATCTTTGCCGGATGCGTCCGGGAAACGGACATACCCATTACGGCCAGGGCGGATTCATATCACCCCAGCAATGATCCGGGAAATGAAGCAGGCATGGGAGCGAACAGGCGTGGGCCCTTACGCGTTGGTGACCGGATCAAAAATGCTTAGGGACCTGAACCCGAAAATTGTTTCGCTGTGGATGTGTGGTTCTGCGACCACCGCCCGCAAAGAGCAATTTGATCGTGTTATGGAGGCGTGGTCCATCCCAATGCTCGAAGAACGTCCCACGATGGACCTTACGGATAAACATCTTCAAACGCTTCTTAGCCTTCTGGAGGAAACCAACTTCAATCTCCCGCTGTTTTTTAAACGAGATCAATATGCACCTGACGGTCTTACCCTTAATGTTGTCCGGGGTTGGCTGCGGGGCACGACGAAAACCGTACGGAAGAAACACTACAATTACATGGTGAAGATACTAACCCAGCAGCGGGACACTATTCGTGCAAACCGCTTGCCCTTAGACCAAACCGATTAAGGGGCAGATGGTCTGTTGAGTACGTGATCCAATAACAAACCTGTAACAATTCTATCAACTAACGACCGTGTAATACCCTGCCTTTTTGATAACCCCGCTCCGCGCAAGCATCTGTGTCGTTTCAAGAGGAAAATTGCTTGGGAATGCCGTTTTTCAGGGAAGGACTGGTTGCCATAGGCGGTTCTCCGCGATGAGGATGTTGGCGAGGATGACGAGCTTTCGCATGACGGCGGCAAGGGCTGTTTTGGGACGCTTGCCGCGTTTTATCAGGTTTTTGTAAAAGCCGTGCATCGCGCCCGGTCGGCTGGTGCAGCTTACCGCGCACATATAGAGCGCGTTGCGGACACCTTTGCGCCCGCCCCGTATGATACGATTGCCCTGTTTGGAACCGCTGTCCCAACTCATCGGCGCGACACCGGCAAGGGCTGCGATCTGTTTGCAGTTGACGCGGCCAAGTTCTGTCAGATCGGCGATCAGCACGGCGGCGGTGACGGGGCCGATATTGGGAATGCTGATCAGGATATCGTATTTTCGTTTGAGCGCGGGTGTTGCCTTGATCAGGGCTTGGATTTCACGTTCCAGCGCCGCTTTGTGCCGCTCGGCCATTTTGATCCGGGCGCGGATTTGCCGCGCGACGAGCGGGTGATGGGCGGTTTGCACCTGCCGTTTGAGATCGCAAACCTCTGCCAACACCTGACGGCGCGCGGTGTGCAACTCGCGCAGCGCCTTGTCCTGCTCCGACGGCGGGGTGCTGGGGTCGGGCCGCATCCGCTCGGCAAAGCTGGCGAGCATGGCGGCGTCAATCCCGTCGGTCTTGGCAAGCCTGCCCATACTGTCGGCGAACTGTCGGCTGCGAAACGGGTTGACGACGGCGGTGGGAACACCCGCCTGGTGCAACCGTTCATGCGCGAGGCGGTGATACTTGTTTGTGGCTTCAAGGGCCGCGAGGGCAACGCCTTGTTCATGGCACTGTCGGATCAACGTCTTGACCCCCCGCCTCATCATTGCGGACCCTCAGCTTGACGGTGCCCGGCAGGATGGCGAGGTCGAGAAAGAACTTGCCGACATCGATCCCGGCAAAGGTGGGTTGCGGCATATCGGTTGTGGAAGAAATGGATTGGTGGCTTATCTGGTCTTGCATTCGGGACATGAGAACATTCCCCTTCATCTGTTCAGATCAATAACCGTTGCATGACCCGATCCTGCTTGCGCACGGCCCCAAACGACCGAAGAGGTGCCCGATCCAGATCATGCGCTGGAAAAATCTCCAGCGGCCCAAATGTTGCAAAGAAATGAGCCATACGAAACGTATGCAAGAGGTGCGTTGGTACTACCAACGCCTCTTGGCTCTCTCCGCTAACGCTCCGTTCGGCAAGGGGGCGTGCCGCCCCCTGTGCAACCCGCTGCTGCTTTGGCGCACCAAGCCAATCGAAACGACCCGACGTTCCATCCCGGCCAACGTTCCCCGTTGGATTGGCGCTTCATCTGACGAGCCTGCATAGCGATACGAAGGAGACTTTCGCCCCCGCCGGAATCACGGCAAGTTTTGCATTATTCAACCCGCTCGATACCACAAGTCACCAACACAATATCCGGCAGTGCTGTGGATATACTACAACTTCCGGTGATATCACGCGTGCATCGAACCAGGCGGGGTGATAGCGTCGGCGGGGGAAAGGGAGCATTGGTCAAGTGAACGCCGTTGAGATTGAAGAAGCGATATCCGCCCTTGCGGAGCAACCGTTCGACGGGGGTGCTTTTCCGTTTGCGTTTCTGGAGGCGTTCGGAAACAAGCCGACGACGATCAAGCGGTTGCGCAGCGGGAACGCGAACAAGTCGGATATTGGCGGCGTTTTGCAAACCAACAACATCCATATCAAACTCGCCGATGAGGGCGGCGTCGCCGACGCGCTGACCGCGCTGCGCGACAGTCCCGCCACGAAAAAGGCCAAGGCAAAATTCATCCTGGCCACCGACGGGAAAGAGTTTCAGGCCGAAGACCTGACAAGTGGGGAGGTCGTGGTCTGCGATTATGCCAACTTCCCCGACCATTTCGGGTTTTTCCTGTCCCTTGCCGGGATCAGCACGGTCAAGCAAATCCGCGAAAACGCGTTTGATATCAAGGCCACTGGGCGTCTCAACCGCCTCTATATCCAGCTTTTGAAAGATAACCCCGATTGGGGCACGGCGGAGCGGCGCCCCGACATGAACCATTTCATGGCGCGCCTGATCTTCCTGTTCTTTGCGGAGGATACGGACATCTTGAACGGCGAAAACCTGTTCACCGCGACGCTGGACCAGATGACCGAACGGGACAGTTCCAACACACACACCGTCATGTCGGAACTATTCCGCGCCATGAACACGCCGATCAAGGATCGCGCGACGGCCAACCTGCCCCGCTGGGCCGATGTCTTCCCCTATGTCAATGGCGGCCTGTTTTCCGGCAGTACCGAGGTGCCTCGGTTCAGCCGGATCGCCCGATCCTACCTGTTGCATATCGGCAATCTGGACTGGACCAAGATCAACCCCGATATTTTTGGATCCATGATCCAGGCCGTCGCGGATGAGGAGGAGCGCGGCGCGCTCGGCATGCATTATACATCCGTCCCCAACATCCTGAAGGTGTTGAACCCGCTGTTCCTGGATGATCTGCGGGAGACGTTGGAGAAGGCGGGCGATAATCCGCGCAAACTCCTCAACCTGCGGGGGCGCATGGCGAAAATCCGTGTCTTCGACCCCGCCTGCGGGTCCGGCAATTTTCTGGTCATCGCGTATAAGGAAATGCGCGCGATTGAAGCGGAAATCAACCAACGCCGGGGGGAGGCGGACCGCAAGACCGACATCCCGCTGACGAACTTCCGGGGGATCGAGTTGCGTGACTTCCCCGCCGAAATCGCGCGCCTCGCCCTCATCATCGCCGAATATCAATGCGACGTCACCTATCGCGGCCAGAAGGAGGCATTGGTCGAATTCCTGCCGCTCAACGCCATGAACTGGATCACCTGCGGAAACGCACTCCGCCTCGACTGGCTCACCATCTGCCCACCAACCGGCACCGGCGTAAAGATGACCGGCGGCGACCTGTTCAACACACCCCTCGATCAGGCTGAGATCGATTTCGAGAATGAGGGCGGTGAGACCTATATCTGCGGGAACCCGCCATACCTGGGCTCTACCTGGCAATCGGCAGAGCAGAAATCGGACCTCGAAGCCATCTTTGGGCATCGCACCAGAAACTGGAAGTCGCTCGACTATGTGGCGGGTTGGTTCATGAAAGCGACTGACTTTGGAATGCGCACCAAAAGCAGCGCGGCTTTCGTGTCCACAAATTCGATCTGTCAGGGGCAACAGGTGCCGATCCTCTGCCCTCTGATATTTCAAACGGGGCATGAGATAGCTTTTGCGCATGCAAGTTTCAAGTGGGCAAACCTAGCCAGCAATAATGCGGGCGTGACTGTCGTGATTATTGGTATCTCGAACCATGTTGGACCGTTGCGGCAACTCTATTCGCTCGATGAGCGGCGCGAGACGGTTTTGAAAGAGGCGGCCAACATTAACGCTTATCTTGCCGCTGCGCCGAACGTCATTGCCTTAAAGGCGAGCAAACCCCTGACTAGCGTGGCTGACATGCGCTTTGGCAACAAACCTGTGGATGGCGGAAATCTCTTGATGTCCACAGATGAAGTAAGAGCCCTTGGCCTGAGTGAAGCACAACGTGCGAAATTTATCCGTCGCATCTACGGTTCTGCCGAGTTCATCCGAGGGCTAGAACGCTACGTGCTCTGGATTGAGAACCAGAACCTTGAAGAAGCACTTGCGGTCCCATCTCTGAGACAACGCATTGAAGGCGTTCGCGCGATGCGGCTGGCGAGCCGGGACAAAAGCGCGAATGACATGGCCAAGCGCGCGCATCAAATGCGGGAGATGGATATTGGTCACAAACAAACTGTTGCGATGCCTTGTGTGTCCTCTGAGAACCGCGATTTTCTACCCGTCGGCTTGATCGATAATAAGTCGACTGTGACGAACCTTTGTTTCGCTCTCTACGATGCCCCCCTTTGGAATATGGCGCTTTTAGCTTCCAAACTGCATCTTATTTGGATTGCGACAGTATGCGGCAAGCTTAAAACCGATTTCCGGTATTCTAATACGATGGGCTGGAACACATTCCCCGTCCCCAAGCTGACGGAGAAAAACAAAGAAGACCTAACCCGCTGCGCAGAGAACATCCTTCTGGCGCGCGAGGCGCATTTCCCCGCGACTATTGCCGATCTCTACGACCCTGAAAACATGCCGGACAACCTGCGCGCCGCGCATGGCCGCAATGACGAAGTTCTGGAGCGCATCTATATCGGTCGCCGCTTTAAGAACGATACAGAACGCCTGGAAAAACTGTTCGATCTCTACACCAAAATGACGTTGGACAAATCCGTGGCGACGCAAAAGGCGGGTGCTTCGTGAGCAGCCTGATGGGTATTGAAAAGCGCTATTTTGAAACCCTGCTGAGTATGAATGGGGGCTATGTTCTGGATTTCACCGATGCCACCTTCGCTGCGTTTTTCAAGCGCCACAAGGTCGATATTCACGGTAGAAAATACCAGACCTATGGAACATCGAAGGCAAAGAAACTGCGCTCATTTTGGGAACAGGAACAAGATACACTTGTTGGGTCGGTTCTTGACGAAATGCTCGATTCCTACGCGACTGAATGCGAATTGGGTGCGCAGTCGGTGGATGGGCCTGTACTCGAAAAATGCAGGAAGATTGTAGCCCGCTTGTTGGGTAGAAAACCAAAAGCCACTATAGCCAAGAACGAGGACGCGTTTCTTGACCACGAATTTACAATTCCAAATGTCGAGAGGCTTCCGGTTGAACTATCCGTTATCCCGATCATTCGTGGTCGCTTGGATGAGGCAAGAAAGGCCCTCAAGGCCGGTGCTTTCTTGTCGGTTATATTCTTGTGCGGCAGTGTTTTGGAAGCGGTGTTGTTAGGTGCCGCACAAAAAGACCCTGGAAAATTCAACGCGAGCAGCAGTAGCCCCAAAAACGAAGCTGGAAAGGTTAAGAAATTCCACGAATGGAGCCTCGCCCAATTCATTGACGTAGCGTGCGCTGTCGGACTCTTGAAACCTGACGTCAAAAAGTTCAGCCACGGCGTGCGGGATTTCCGCAACTACATCCATCCCTATGAACAAATGGTATCCGGATTCACGCCTGATCAACACACTGCCAAGCTGTGTTTTCAGGTCGTAAAAGCAGCGATGGCGGATATTGCGGGGGATCGAAAGTGAAGGATGCGCTGAATGTTTGAAAAGATCCCCTATGCCGATCTGAATTCCCGCCAGAAGGAGAATTATAATTTTCACAAGGTTGCAGCGCGGCTGGCGGAGTATGGGTTTAATTGCCTTCGCCTGACCGATGATTGGCAGGGCGCGGACTTTATCGCGTGCCATGTGAATGGCGAGACGTTCCTGAAGGTTCAACTTAAAGGGCGGTTGGTGATCGACCGGAAATATCAGGGGAAGGATATCCATATCGCCTTCATTCATGGCGACGCCACGTTTCTTTACGATCATGACCACCTTGTCCGTCATTTGGAAGACAACGGTCTAATAGGTGACGGCAGCGTCACATGGCATGAGAAAGGGTTTCGGAACTGGCCGACGCCGCCCGTTTGGGCGATGCGGTTTTTGGGGGCGTACAGGGTTTGAGTATGAGTGAGGTTATTCTTTACACCACCGATGACGGTGCGGCGCGGATCAGGTTGCGGGTTGAGGCGGACAGTGTCTGGCTGACCCAGTTGGAAATCGCGGAATTGTTCCAAACGACGAAGCAGAACGTCTCCCTGCACGCTAAAAACGTCTTTAAGGACGTGGAGCTTGATGAGGGTTCAGTTGTCAAGGTATCCTTGACAACTGCCGCCGATGGCAAGGCGTATCGGACGAAACTATACAATCTCGACCTTATTCTGGCGATTGGCTATCGCATCCGCACGCCGCGCGGCGCGCAATTCCGGCAATGGGCCAGCGCGAATTTGAAAGAATATCTGCTGAAAGGCTTCGTCATGGATGACGAACGCCTGAAAAACCCCGGTGGCTGGGATTATTTCGATGAGTTGTTGGCGCGCATCCGCGACATTCGCGCCTCGGAAAAGCGGTTTTATCAAAAGGTTCGTGACCTTTTCGCGCTGAGTTCCGATTACGCCGCGCGGGAGGAAGAGACCCAGCTTTTCTTCGCGGAGGTTCAGAACAAGCTGCTCTATGCGGTGGCGGGTCACACGGCGGCGGAACTGATCCTGGACCGTGCCGATCCGGGCAAACCCAACATGGCGCTGACCAATTGGAAGGGCGCGCGGGTGCGCAAACAGGATGTCATCGTAGCCAAAAACTATTTGAGTAGCGATGAGATCGACACGCTCAACCGACTGGTTGTCATTTTCCTGGAACAGGCGGAATTGCGTGTGAAACAGCGCGGCGACCTGACGCTGGACTACTGGCGGGACAATGTGGACAAAATGCTGGTCTTTAACGATCAAGCGGTGCTTCACGGGGCCGGGTCGGTCAGCCGCAAGCAAATGGAAAACACTGTTTACGACCGCTATGACATATTTGATGACGCCCGCCGATCCGCCGACGCGCGGGAGGCCGATGCGATGGATTTACAGGAAATTGAAATACTCGAACACATTTTGAAAGACGAAACTATTTCGAAAGACAAGGATAAACCCACGTGACCATGACCGCCCCTTCCGTCTCTGTATCCTATGCGCAAAACGGTGCGTCGACGACATCGAACGAGCTTGGCATGCGCGCGATGCAGGAACGCGCCTACGAACGCCGGGGGGAGCAATACCTGCTGATCAAATCGCCGCCTGCTTCGGGTAAAAGCCGCGCCTTGATGTTCATCGCGCTAGACAAGCTCACCAATCAGGGGCTTCCCCAGGCGATCATCGTGGTGCCGGAAAAATCCATCGGGTCGAGCTTTGCCGACGAAGCGCTCTCCGATCACGGCTTCTGGGCAGATTGGCAGGTGACGCCGAAATGGAACCTGTGCAATGCGCCCGGCGAAGACGGCGGCAAGGTCAACGCGGTCAAGGCGTTTCTGGGCGGGGAAGACCAGGTGTTGGTTTGTACCCACGCCACCTTCCGGTTCGCCGTGGACCGGTTCGGGGTTGATGCCTTTGACAATCGGTTAATTGCGGTGGACGAATTTCACCATGTGTCTGCCAATCCGGACAATAAGCTTGGCGCGCATCTGGCGGAATTTATCGCCCGCGACAAGGTGCATATCGTCGCCATGACCGGCTCATACTTTCGCGGCGATGCGGAGCCTGTTCTGATGCCCCATGACGAGGCGCGGTTCGATACCGTCACCTATACCTATTATGAGCAATTAAACGGTTACACGCATCTGAAAAAGCTCGATATCGGATACTTCTTTTATTCCGGGGCCTATGCCGAAGATATCCTCAAGGTTCTCGACCCCACCGAGAAAACGATCATCCATATCCCCAGCGTCAATTCCCGTGAAAGCACGAAGGACAAGCATCGGGAGGTGGAACACATCATTGACGCGCTGGGCGAATGGCAGGGGGTGGATGCGGCGACCGGCTTTCAGCTTGTCAAAACGGCGGAGGGCCATGTGCTGCGCATCGCCGATCTGGTCGATGATGATGCATCGAAACGCGACCGGGTGTCTGCCGCGCTAAAAGATCCAAGCCAAAAGAACAACCGCGATCATGTGGACATCATCATCGCGCTCGGCATGGCGAAGGAAGGGTTCGACTGGATTTGGTGCGAACATGCGCTGACCGTCGGTTATCGCGCCAGCCTCACCGAAATCGTGCAGATTATTGGCCGCGCGACCCGTGATGCGCCGGGAAAGAGCCGCGCGCGCTTCACCAACCTGATCGCCGAACCCGATGCCTCGGAAGAAGCGGTGACCGAGGCCGTCAACGACACACTGAAGGCGATTGCCGCCAGCCTGCTGATGGAACAGGTGCTGGCTCCCCGTTTCAACTTTACACCCAAACGCGCCGATAGTGGCCCTGTCGAAGGCTTCGACTATGGCGAGGGCGGCTATGATCCGAACGCCTGTAATGTGGGCTTTAGCGAGGAAAGCGGGCAGTTTCAGATTGAGATCAAGGGGCTTGCCGAGCCGAAAAGCAAGGAGGCCGCCCGCATCTGCCAGGAGGATTTGAACGAGGTGATCGCCAGCTTCGTTCAGGATAAATCGACGATTGAACGCGGTCTGTTCGACGAAGAACTGGTGCCGGAAGAACTGACCCAGGTCCGCATGGGCAAGATCGTCAAGGATAAATACCCGGAGCTTGATGAGGCCGATCAGGAAGCGGTGCGCCAGCATGCGATTGCCGCCCTCAACCTGACCCAAATGGCGAAAGAGGCGGCGCTTGGCCTGAATGAGGATGTGGCGGGCGGGAACACTGCCCTAATCGACGGGGTGCGGAAGTTCGCGATGGATGTGCGGGAGCTGGATATCGACCTGATCGACCGGATCAATCCGTTCAGCGAAGCCTATGCCATCCTCGCCAAAACCATGAGTGAGGAAAGCCTGAAACAGGTTGCGGCCATCATCTCCGCCAAGAAGGTGAAGTTGACACCGGAAGAGGCGCGCGATCTGGCAAAACGGGCGTTGAAGTTCAAGCAGGAGCGCGGACGCCTGCCCGATATTACCGCCGCCGATCCCTGGGAACGGCGCATGGCCGAAGGTGTGGCTTTCCTCGCCCGCATGAAGGCGGAGGCCGCGCGTGGGTAAGGATTTTACGGACGAGGATGACGCCCTGCTTGCCGACCTCGGGGTAGAGGTTGAGGCGAAGAAAGTCGCCACCCATACGCCACGGGAGGAGCGGATTATCGCAGGCTTTGAGGATATTCAGCGCTTTGTGGAGGAGAATGGCCGCGCGCCCCGGCATGGCGAAGACGGCGATATATTCGAGCGGCTCTATGCGGTGCGCCTCGACCGCCTGCGGGCATTGGACGAAGCACGCGCATTGCTGGAACCGCTGGATCATCAGGGATTGCTCTCGGGTGATGGTAAAGGGGCTGCGGGTATGCCGGACAGTTCCGACGACGACCTTGATGATGACGCGTTGCTCAGCCAATTGGGCGTTGAGCCGGGTGGCTCCGACATAACCGACCTGCGCCATGTCCGTTCTCGCGCGGAAATACGGGCGGCGGAAGAGATTGCCAATCGACAGAAATGCGACGATTTCGATACCTTTAAGCCGTTATTCCGGGCGGTGCAGGCCGATCTTGATGCCGGACACCGCGACACGGTCCGTTTTCGCAAGGATGCTGGCTTTGCCAAAACCGATATCCGCAAGGGCAGTTTTATCATCCTGGCGGGCCAGACCGCCTATATCGCCGATATCGGTGATGTCATAAAAGCACCCAATGGCGAGGATGATGCGCGGCTGCGCGTGATCTATTCAAACGGGACCGAAAGCGACCTTCTTCTCCGTTCTCTGATCCGCGCAATGTATAAGGATGAAACCAGCCGTCTGATCAGCGACCCGGTCGCGGGACCGTTGTTTGCCGATATCGATGAAGACGACAGCGATCTCGCCAGTGGCACCATCTATGTCCTACGCAGCAAGTCCGACCTGCCCTTTGTGGCTGAAAATCGTGAAATTCTGCACAAGATCGGCGTGACCGGCGGCAGCGTTGAAAAACGGATTGTTATTGCCTCTAAGGATGCAACCTACCTCTTGGCCGAGGTTGAGGTAGTCGCGACCTATGAGCTTTACAACATCAATCGCACAAAGCTGGAAAACCTGATCCACCGCGTCTTCGCCCCCGCTCGCCTCGACATCGAAATCAAAGACCGCTTCGGCAACCCCGTCACCCCCCGCGAATGGTTCCTGGTGCCGCTACACGTCATCGACGACGCGGTCGATAAAATCAGGGATGGGGCGATTGGGGATTGGCTATACGATCCCGGCCAAGCCCGTTTGACAATGCGCGGATAGCAGCATGGTAAAACGTAAACCACAGGGGGCACTGACAGCAGAAGAGAAGAGTATTGTGAAAGCACTGCTCGCGCGAGGCTGGCGCAACCAAGACATTCAGCATCTCATTAACAGCGGGCGCGTCGCCACCATTAACAGTGCTCGTATCACTGAGGTTAAGGACAGCGTTAGAATCAAACCTTCGGCTGATGACTACGTGGATTTCTATATCCGTAAAAAGAACTCTTACGATCCTGTGACCGGCCTCAATCTTTACGATGACGAAAGGCTTATTCGCGCGCGTGAGGCCATGATTTTGGCCGTCCAAAGTTTCAATAGCCCAAATCTTCGCTTCAAGACCGAGCAATTTGCAGTGCAAGCCAATGTTGCTTGGACGTATCTGCTCCACGAATATTATGAGCGTAAACGCGTCAAGATCGTTGCGAAAGATGGGCGTTCGTTATTGCTCTCGCAAATGATCAAGCGGCATGATTGTCCCCTCAAGACGGGTGTGTGTAATAACATTCGAGACTTAATTGATATTCGAGACACTGTAGAGCATAAGCTCCTGGGGCGAGCCGATGTAAAATTCTTTTCTCTTTTTCAGGCTACGTGTTTGAACTTTGATCAAGCGATCCGAGAACTATTCGGTGAGAAATTATCGCTTCAGTCCGATCTTTCGGTAGCTTTGCAATTTGCAAAGTTGAACTTCATGCAGATTAGCCAACTCCAGAAGTACGACGTACCAGGTCATATCTCCGAATTGGACGCGGAACTTGAAGGCAGACTTACCGATCATGAGAAAGCTGATTTAGATTACCGTTTTCGGGTAGTATATCTCCTTGAGAGTACTTCAAAAAGCAAAGCACACTTCGAGTTTGTTACTCCTGGTTCCGAGGAAGGTAAGGAGATCCATAATATTTTAGAGAAAAGGGTCATAGCAGACGACGATTACCCCTACAAAGCTAATCGGGCAGCAAGTAAGATAGCGGAAAAGTCCGGCAAGAAATTTTCTCCTCGCAATCATGTACAGGCTTGGAAACGGTACCAAGTTCGGCCCAGTTCAGATGCCAAGCATAAGCATCAAACGAACAAGAAATTCTGTATCTTCCACAAATCACACGGCGACTACACCTATAACGACGCATGGATTGACTTTGTTGTTGAGAAGATTGCATCAGACGACGAATTCGAAGCTTTAAAGACAATGAAGTAACCATCCTTTTTGGCGCCCCCTTCGGGCCGGGCTGTCGTGAACGGAGCCCGTCTGAAGCCGGTCTCCGCCCTTCGGGCTTCCATCCCTTGCGCATGATCTGACAGCCCTTGCGGGCTGACTCTATCCATTTCTTTTGAGGGGCTGCGCCCCATCTGCCGTCAAGGCTAAACCCTTCGCTATTCGCTGCGGGCGGAAAGGGCGACCGTGGCTCGGTCAGCAGAGCTGCCCTGCGCCCGCACCAAGATTCGCCCTTTCCGGCCTGGACGGCATCCCCCTGCTCATTGGCACAGGCCTAGTCGGGTTGCATGCGCAACCGTCTATTTGATTAGGAAAGGAACAAGACAATGAGCAACACAACCCTTTACGCCCAACCCTATGACATTTCAGCAACTGGCTTCTATTTCGAGACAGCGGAGCAATACCAGGGAGCGCGCTGCCAAAGCCAAAAACGATTATGGTGAGCCCGTCGAAGAGTTTGAAATTCAGTTGATCGATGCAGAGCGGATCGATTGCGCGCTGGCGCAAGCCTGGGGGCTCAATCAGTGCAATTTCGCAGATTATTTCGAGGCGGCGGAGAGTTGGGATGATGACCGCAAGCGCCGTTATGTCATCGCGGTGGGGGAATGCGGCTATTCTCATGACCAAGTGGCAGACGATCCCGATATCGACATGGTGGACATTTTCCCTTTCAACAGGCTGCGCGACCTCGCCGAACACTTTGTTGACGCGGGGCTCTATGGCGAAATTCCCGACACTCTGCGCTTTTATATCGACTATGACGCTATCGCGCGCGATTTGGCGGTTGAGTTCACAGAAACCGAAATCGCAGGCGAGCGGTTGGTATATACGTGCCGATAAAATGACACGGTTTGGAAGCGGCTTACCCCTGTTTGTCGTCGCCTTGATGGGCGGCGACATAGGCCGATAGAACCGCAGCCATGCGCCCGGTATAGCCCTTTGGGTTGTCCGCCTTGAAATAGGCAATCACGTTTTCGGGCAGGCGCAGGCTCACATTCGGCTTGGTTTTGGGTGGATTGATTTTGACGTCCTTCCAAAACGCCGCATTCAGTTCCGGCACGTCGCTGTAATCAATCTCGCTGTCGTCGCGCGTCGCCAGTTGTTCAGGCGTCAAAGATTTTTCGTATTTCTTCTTCATATCGCTTTCTTTCATATTTGTTTGCCTGTCGGGCGGAAATGATGCGGGTTGTTCCGTCTCGATCCGTATGCACTACCACGATCACGGCAACGCCCTGCATGAGACCCAAGCTGATTTCTCGCAATTCGCCGTAGTCGCTGCGATCATCGACCGCGCCTACGGTAAAACCGTCGAAAATCGTGCAGGCTTGCTCGAAAGAAATCCCGTGTTTCTCAATATTCGCCCGGTTCTTTCGCTCATCCCATTCAAAGCGCATACATTATCCTGCCTACATTAATTGTAATACAAATTGTCATGCAAATCAAATTTCATCTTCGTTTTGTATTTTACCTCGACGGTCCGTTCCATTGTCGAGATCGGCGTGGGGGCCTTGATGGTTCCGGGGAAACTTCTTTGCCAAATTCCCTGCGCGGCGATTTACGCTCCGGTTCGCCAATAGCCTTTAGTTCCCTATAAGTGCGTTCGTCTTGTGATAGATCACGCGCAACCGTTTGATGATGATCCCGAATGGTGACGCGTTGCTGCGCGATATCGCGACGCTGCGCCAAATGGTTGGCGATCAGCGTGTCTTTCTCACGCGCATCGCGTTGCTTGGCCGCGTCGGCTTCCTGCAAGTTCAGCGCTCGCACGCGTCGATGTTCGCCGCGCAGCCTGTCCCAAATCCCTTTCAACCCGGTTCGGAAACGGGATTGCCTGGTTTTGGCCTCGTCAATTTGTCGGATGCGGAGCGCTTCGGCTTGCGCCACTCGTTCGGCGCGTTGGCGTGCAATGAGCCCGGCCCGCTTTCGTGCCAACTCTTCTTTACCGCTCCGCGTATTTTGATCCGCTTCCTCCCGTAGCGTGCGCAGCTTATCCAGCATATCTGCACTCCATTGTGATTTTGCTTCCACAACACTCGGCAACGTTTCCGGCCCCCCAAGCCGCGCGCGCACCTGTTTTGTTTTCACGCCCGCCCATTTGGGAAGCGAATTGATTTCGCCGCGATAATCGACGGCAACAAAACCTCTCTTGTCACCGCGAGCGAGCCGATACCCGCGCTCTTCCAGCGCATGTGTCAGACCAGCTTTGGAATCCGAGACTTCCCAAGCATCTCGCAGATGGGTTTTAATATCACGGGGATCGACGCCATTGCGCTTGGCTTGCTGCCAATGTGCCAGCGTAAAATTACGAGGATCGCGTTCACTGCGTTCCAGCAGGCCGCGCGGCATCGTGAAGCCGTGATCGCGGTGCAAGTCGCGTGAGACGTCCATTAGCTTGCGGGTGCTGTGTGACATCTGCACCGCCTTCATGTCTTGCGCCTTGATGCGGCTCCACACCACATGCGCGTGACGGCGACCTTCTTTCTCATGGAAGACAATCGCACGGGGCTGGCCGGTCAGACCCAGCTTGTTTTCCGCGCGTGTGATGGCCGCTTCGAAATCCGCCGTGCTCACAGTCTCATTCGGCGGCGGATTGACCGACATCGAAAAAAGGAATTGCTTGCATTTCGTGCCCCGGCTGACCGCATAGGCTTCCGTCAATGCACCGGCCAGATTGCCGGACGCAAAGCCACGCAGCTCATGCACCTGAACATGATCGTTTTCTTCCTTGAGCAGGTGCTGCGCCAAATCCTTCGCCCCGCCGCGTTGGTTGCCGATCAGGATCATGATTCACGGAGCCCCAACGCGGAAACGAGCGTGGCGCGCATTTCCCTCACGTCTTCGCAGGCGGTTTTGAGATCGTTTTCGAGCGTTTCATCAACGGGCAGCGCCCCTTGCTCTGCCGCCACGGCAAGCAGACACAGGCTGGACGCCAACTCCGAGTTACCGAGTGCGGCTAACAATTGACCGAGCAGGGCATAGTCAACGGGCGAACGTTGCAACTGACCTTTGTCGAACAACCGGCTGCGGATATAGGTTCCTAACCGCACACGCCGCACCGCAGCCTCACGGGAAAGCTGCGCTTTTTCTTCTTCGCTCAAGCGAATGGAAAACGGTGCTGGACGGCTCTTGCGACTTGCAGCCCTTCCGAATGTTATATGGAGCGAGGAACTCATGGCGCAGGCTCCTCTATATCACTTGCAAGATACGCTCGGTCCTCCAGGGACAGTTTTTGCAGCTCGTATTCCCAATCCGCCAGTGTCTCGAACAAGGAACTCAAATCGTCTGAGGGCACTTCCAGGTGGTTCGATTGCGCGCTATCGATGTCCACCATTCTATCCTACCAAAATCAAGCAAACTTTCAAAACCGCAACGGCGTCACTGTAGGGCGGGTTGGTTGCGATCTTCAAACTGTCAAACTGTCAAACCGTCAAACCGGCGGCGGGGCTGGCTATTTCTGTGGCCGGTTCAATCCGGCTTGACCCTGTTTAGGACTGTTGTAAACTGCATTGTGTCTTTTCAAATTGTAAAGAAGATTAGCAGTGAGTACTGAACACACGATCATTTTGATTTCCAATGATGATGATGTCTGCGATGCCGTAACAGAAGCGCTTGGCCGGGATCCGGATTACCGGATCGTTCTGTGCAGAGGGGAGCATGAAGCCACGATTCGAATGGATGCGATAGAGGTCCATCTGATCATCTGTGATGCGGAAAGCATTGCGGATCCGACATCAAATGCGCTGATTTCGGCCCGGATATCACATCCCAATGTCGCCCGTGTTCTGCTTGGCGAGGCGGATGATGCTCAGGGTACAGCTGAAATTGCGCAACGCGCCGCCTGTTATTTATATGTTCTGAAGCCCGTTCCGACGGATCTGCTACGGCTGCTCGCGAAACGCGCACTGGAATTGAGCGAGCTTTCTCGCCGGCATCGCGTGCTGTCCCGTGAATTGAAGATCTCCATGGATGACAACATGTTTTTCGAGCGAGAGGAGTTCTCTGTAAAGGGGGGGCGATCACAGTTTGAAAAACTTGTCTATGTCAGCGCAAAGATGGCCGCCCTCTGCGCCGAAGCAAAACAGGCCGCGCAAACCGAACTGCCGGTTCTGATCCAGGGAGAAACCGGAACCGGTAAAGAACTGTTGGCGAGGGCAATACACTTTAATTCAACGCGTCTGAACTCGCCCATCCATGTTCAGAATTGCGGCGGTATGTCGGATGATACGTTGCATTCCGAGCTGTTTGGACATTTGCGGGGGGCCTTCACCGGCGCCGTATCTGATCGTCTGGGGCTGTTCCGGGCAGCGGATGGCGGTACAGTTTTCCTCGACGAGATCTCGGAAGTCTCCGCCAGTTTTCAGGTAAGCCTGTTGCGCTTCCTTCAGGAAGGGGAGGTGAAGCCATTGGGATCTGACAAGTTGCATTATGCCGATGTCCGCATCATCGCCGCCAGCAACCGACCGCTGCGTCAACTGGTGGAAGAGGGGCAATTCCGGCGCGATTTGTACTACAGGCTGAAGGGGTTTGAATTACAAATCCCCACATTGAGGGAAAGGCCGGAAGATATTCCGGCTCTGACAGAATTCTTTATTGAGAAATATGCGGGCGTGGTGGGACGGCGTGTTGTTGGTGTCACGAAAGATGCCCTTGAGAAGTTGGAGGCATATGACTTCCCGGGCAATGTGCGTGAGCTTGAAACCGAAATCCGGCGCATGGTCGCGATCGCCGAACAGGGGGGATATCTGACTGTCCGGCATCTGTCGCCTGTCTTTGACAGGGTGCAGGCGAAACAGGATAAGGCATCGGCCTATATACCTGATAGCGGCAATTTGAAGGAAATGGTGGAGTCGCTGGAGAAACACATCGTGACATCCACATTGACACGACATCACTGGAATCAAAGTAAGGCGGCGGTGGAACTTGGCCTGTCGCGTGTCGGTTTAGCAAATAAGATCAAACGATACGGGTTACAAAATATTTGATACCCCCTTATACTGTGGGACTATGAGTAATGATCTTCCCAAAGTGTTGAGGTTTCCGCAGTCTCGTGTGCCAGGTGCGGGCAAACACAGACCGATAAACAACCTCGGTCTTTCTCCCTTGGCGGCCGCCATCGATCCTTCAGGTAATAGTATGCATGGGCATTGGTGCAGCCGCTGCAGCGGTGTTTGGTTCGGCTGTTCCGGCGAGACCGAATGTCCTGTTTGCGGGAACCGACACGGTTAGAGCAATTTTGGACTATTTACAGTCGATAAATACAAAATTCCCCCCCCCTAATTTGTAAACTTTGTTTTCATTTTCCGCCGCAAACTTTATTTACAGTTTACAGAATAAAATCCCTTAAATTCTTTGAAACTACTGCGTAAGAATTTGATATATAACAATATTTTTTCAAATCCCTAGTTGGCACGGTGCTTGCTATCACGAGGGCAGGGCCGATCGTGGCTCGATCCATAAGGGTCTGCAATTCCCGCAGGCACCGAAGCAAAAGGGGGGAAAATAAATGGCCAATTTGTTATGGCTTCAGGGCGGTGCGTGTTCCGGTAACACGATGTCATTTTTGAACGCCGAAGAACCCAGCGCATGCGACCTTGTCACGGATTTCGGGATCAACGTGCTTTGGCAGCCGTCCTTGGGTCTGGAGCTGGGCGACAACGTCAAAACAATTCTTGAAAAGTGTATTTCCGGCGAAATCCAGCTGGATATTTTTGTCTTTGAAGGAACAGTCATTAACGCGCCTGATGGCACCGGGAACTGGAACCGCTTCTGTGGCCGTCCCATGAAGGAATGGGTAAAGGAACTCTCGGACGCTGCGCAGTTTGTGGTCGCGATTGGCGATTGCGCAACCTGGGGCGGCATTCCCGCCACCGCGCCGAACCCGTCCGATAGCGAAGGTTTGCAATTCCTGAAGCGTGAACATGGCGGCACTCTCGGGGCAGATTTCCGCTCCAAGGCCGGTTTGCCGGTCATCAACATTCCTGGCTGTCCCGCACATCCGGATTGGGTGACGCAAATTCTGGTCGCAGTCGCAACCGGCCGGGCAGGTGATTTGACCCTGGATGAATTCCAGCGTCCGAAGACTTTCTTTTCGAGCTTCACCCAAACCGGCTGCACGCGGAATATGCACTTTGCCTATAAGGTGTCGACCACGGCATTCGGCCAGCGCAAAGGGTGCCTGTTCTATGATCTGGGCTGCCGAGGTCCGATGACCCACAGCCCGTGCAACAGAATTCTGTGGAACAGGGTTTCCTCCAAGACCCGTGCCGGCATGCCCTGCTTGGGATGTACGGAGCCGGAATTCCCGTTCTTCGATCTGGCGCCGGGCACCGTCTTTAAGACGCAGACCATGATGGGCGTTCCGAAGGACTTGCCTGAGGGCGTGGATAAAAAGGGTTATATCAAGCTGACTGCCGCTGCCAAAGGTGCTGCACCCGCTTGGGCCGAAGAAGATATATTCGTCGTCTAACAAGGCGATACTAGGGAGATTTGAATTATGTCAGCAGTAGAA
The DNA here is from genome assembly GCA_963691885.1 of Alphaproteobacteria bacterium. Lineage (GTDB taxonomy): Bacteria > Pseudomonadota > Alphaproteobacteria > UBA8366 > Aestuariispiraceae. The sequence continues at coordinate 788,668 of OY829843.1, read as the reverse complement.
ACTCTTGATATTTCGCCGGTTGGACGCGTCGAAGGGGACCTGGACGTCCGTGTGGATATCGAAGACGGCGTTGTTACCAATGCCTGGACCCATGCGGAATTGTTCCGGGGATTTGAAGTCATCTTGAGGGATAAGGACCCGCAGGCCGGTCTGGTGGTAACGCCGCGCGCCTGTGGTATCTGCGGTGCGTCGCACCTTACCAGCGCTGCCTGGGCCCTCGACACGGCCTGGGGTACAACCGTTCCCCGCAATGCGATCCTGGCCCGTAACCTTGGTCAGTTGGTGGAGTCTATCCAGTCCCTGCCACGCCACCATTACGGCCTGTTTATGATCGATTTCACCAACCAGAACTATAAGGACAGCCAGTTCTTCGAAGAGGCGGTGAAACGGTATTCGCCTTTCACGGGGACATCCTATGAGGCAGGTGTGACCATTTCCGGTCGACCGGTAGAGATCTATGCTCTGCTGGGCGGACAATGGCCGCATTCGTCTTACATGGTGCCGGGTGGCGTTATGTGCGCACCGACCCTGACCGATGTAACCCGAGCCTGGTCCATCCTGGAGCATTTCCGTCGCAACTGGATTGAGCCACTCTGGCTGGGCTGCTCCATGGAACGATATGAAGAAATCCAGTCCTATGATGATTTCATGGCCTGGCTGGATGAGCGGCCCGAGCATGCCAATTCCGACCTTGGTCTGTATTGGCGGATGGGGATGGATATCGGCCTTCAGAACTACGGCAAGGGCCATGGCAAGTTCATATCCTGGGGCTACCTGCCACACGAGGACAAGTACAACAATCCGACGATTGAAACCCGGCAGCAGTCGGTCATCATGAAGTCGGGTGTTTATGACGGTGCGGCGGATACCCACAAGGTAATGGATCAGATCTTCGCCCGCGAAGATACGACCCATGCCTGGTATGATGAAGCGGGTGAGGCCCACCCGTTTGACCGTGTGACCAACCCGGTCGCCAAGAACCCTGTCGATATCGATGGCAAATATTCCTGGGCAACAGCCGTCAGGCATTCCGAGAATGGCCGTCTGGAAGCGGGTCCCCTGGCCCGTCAGTTGATCGCTGGTGGTGACCATGGTGAGGATTGGCAGCACACCGATCCATTGGTGCTGGATATGTACCGCAAGATGGGTGGCGCTTCGATCCAGCTTCGCCATTTCGCCAGAATGCATGAGCTGTGCAAATTGTACCGCGAGACCGAACGCATTCTGCGGGAGTTGAGGCTGAATGACGAGTGGTACATCAAGCCGACCGAAAAAGACGGTCAAGGCTGGGGTGCTACAGAGGCCATTCGGGGTGCACTTTGCCACTGGGTTGATATCCGTGACGGCAAGATCAGTAACTACCAGATCATTGCGCCGACAACCTGGAATGTCGGTCCCCGCGCCACGGATGGTGAACGTGGTCCGATCGAGGAAGCGTTGATCGGTACACCGATCGAAAACAACGCTGACCCGGTTGAGGTGGGTCACGTCTGTCGCTCGTATGACTCCTGCCTTGTGTGCACCGTTCATGCGCATGATGCGAAGACTGGAGAAGAAATAGCCCGGTTCCGGACGGCCTGATGAAGTCGCGATTGGCCGGGGATGCCAATTATCCCCGGCCATTGAGCGGCGTCCGTTATTATGAATAACACACAAAATCAGGACGAGGAGACGGCGGCAGATACCATTGCGCAACAGGATGCGGATGAGGAAAGCCGGAATGCCTTCGTAGAACGGTACGGAGCCACTCCGGAAACGGCTGATCATGGTACGCTTCTGCGCATGATCGAAGACATGATGAAGGAAGGCTTGAAAACTCAATTAGAGCCCTTCCCTGAAACAGATCGTGAATTCGCGGCCATTCTCGACGAACTGCGCGTTTTGAAAGCCGATCAACTCCGCGAGAAACTCATTATCTCCGGATGGCTGCTAAAGCCATATGGCGAGGAAGATATGCGTTGTCAGGAATGCATGTATTTCCTGGTCCACAAGAGATGGTGTGACCTTCCCGAGCTCAGTCTTCCTGCCGAACCCGACTGGTGGTGTCGGCTCTGGAGGATCTAAAAGGAGGAGAAAATGCCAGATGGCGCATCTACCCCTGCCGATGACCGTCAGCGAGACGAAATCGGCGCGCTTATGAAGTCAGGTCTTGAAACCGAGGTTTATCCACGTGCCGAGACATCCGAGATGGTCAACGAGACAGTTGCCCGTTTGCAGGATGTTCCGGACGAGGATATTGCCGAGAAACTGAAGATCTCTGGATTTACGGAATACCCGGTTGAAGTCGACGAGATCGAACAGGCCTGTGAAACCTGCATGTATTACCTGGTCCATCGCAAGTTTTGCGAATTGCCGGAACTCATGGTTGCGGTAGAACCAGAATGGTCATGTCGGTTATGGCGCATATGAGTTTTGCCGTCATAGGGTGCGGCAACCCAAACCGCCGGGACGACGGTGTCGGCCCGGCGGTCATTGCGCGTTTGAAGACACGTTCTTTGCCGAAAGGTGTGGATCTGCATGATGCCGGAACCGATGGAATGGGTGTCATGTATAAGGCGCGGGGGGCAACCCATCTGGTCATCGTGGACGCACGCGTTCCGGACGGCTCGCCCGGTGCGATCTATGATGTTCCGGGGCATGTTCTGGAGGCGCCACCGCCGCAAAGCCTGAACTTGCATGACTTCCGTTGGGACCATGCCCTGTTCGCGGGCCGCAAGATCTATGGCGAAGAATTCCCGGCGCAGGTAAAAGTCTTTCTGATTGAGGCTGAATCCCTGGAACTTGGATTGGGGCTTGGAGAGGTGGTGGAAACGGCCGCTGACTCTGTTGCCGATACGATCCAGGCCCTGGCCGAAGATTATATCGAGGCCCGCTGGTAATGGCGACGACGGTCGATATCCGGAACGGTGCGGTCTATTTGTCGGCTGCCACATATGAAACCTATTTCCAGGGCGTGGACGCCGTGATTGTCCTCATTCGGGACGGCACGCTGCAAATCCTCCCTGTTCGACAAATGGCGTCCGGTGGATGCTTGCTGAAGATGCGCAACGCCGCGGGTGATCGTGTCGCGACGGCACCTGATGTATTCGCGGCAAACGATCTTGGCGACTGGACTGCAAACAATATTGACGCTGCATGGTCGTCAGAAAACGGCGCTTTGATGATTCCTCTAACTTCTGCTTAACTGTAAACTTAATTTACATAATGAAATTGTAGTTGACAGTTTTGCGCAATATATGTTGACTAATCCTCAAGCAACTTGATGAACACCGGCGATACCGGCGTGGATGGGGATGAAACATGGTAGCGCTTAGCCGCACAGAAGATCAGGTCGACGCAGCCTTGCGTGCCATTGAAGAGGCAGGCGCAACGCCGGCTGAAAATTCCGAAATGCTGATGGAAATCGCGATGGGGATGCAGCAGAAACCTCAGCGGATCGATGATCTGCATGCTGCTGTCGAACTCTATTCGAAAGCGATTGATCTTTGCCCTGATGATCTGCCGCTGTTGAAGGCGCGCATTCAGGCACGTATGGGAACGGCACTGATGGCGACGCCTTCGGATGATGCCAGCCTGCTGGAAGATGCCCGGGAAGCGTTTGAGGCGGCGTTGCGTGTGTTGCAGCAGGAAGGGTCGTCGGAAGAGATTGCTGAAACCGAAATGAATCTGGGTCTGGCGCTCCAGAACCTGGCAGGCATGCATCGCGCCCGCATTCAGGATTCGATTGGCGCTTATCAACGGGCTTTACGCACCTTTGACAAAACCGAGTTTCCAAAGGAATTCGCAATCCTGCAAAACAATCTGGCGACTGCCTTCTTGTCGATCCCGTTTACGGACGAGAGATCAAAGATGCGTGAGGCACTCGCGGTCCAGTCCTTTGAAGAAGGGTTGTCGATCGTCAATCTGATCGATCATCCCAGCGAATATGCAATGTTGCAGAACAATCTCGGCAATGCCTTGCAATACGCGTCATCAAGTCACCGTGTTGAAAACGGATTTCGTGCTCTCGAGGCGTATGATGAAGCGTTGAAGGTACGCACCGCCCGGGACACGCCTGGCGAATATGCCAATACGATCTCCAATAAGGCGAACTGCCTGGCCAATCTGCCAGACGACCCGTCGGACCCGGACTCGGGGAACCCTCGCAACCTGGCATCGGCCCGGGATCTGTATGCGGAAGCGATGGTCATCTTTGAAAGCCTTGGAGAGATAGAGAAAGCAGCGGCCGTTCAAGATGTGGTCCGCGAGTTTGAACAAGAACTTGCCGGTAGCGATGCTGCCGAGCCGGTCAATTAAGCAACCCTGATCCCTGTTACGAAAGGAGAACCTAGGAATGGAAATAGCAATCATCATCGGCAGCTTGTTCGCCGGTGTGGCGGCCGCCATGGGTGCCGGCGCACTCAGCGGTATGAAGATCGGTGGAGAGGTGCTTGGCAACGAGTTGGCTGCGTATATGGGGTCACTCTACGGCTTCCTTTCCGGCACCGCGGCTGTGATCCTCGGTGTCATCATTGCGACATTGATTTAAGGAGGGTGTGCTATGTTTGATATGGTCATGCAATCCAGCAAACTGTTCTTTGCCGGAAAACTGTTTCAAGACAATAAAATGGTAATGAGACAGATCGCAATCGGCGCAGGTGTCGGTGCGGTAGTTGTTGTTGGTGTCGCGCAGTTTGCCCCGATCTGGGCAGCGGCGATTGCTGGCGGTGCCGTGGCAGGTGCCTTGCAGCCGATCCTCTTCAAAGACCTGAAATACGCGTGACATCATGAGCGGCGCGGTGGACATTGACGATCGACAAGGTCAAGGAGAACATCCGGACCCTTCCGGGGAAGAGAGCCGTTCGCTGCAGGATTTCTTGAAGGATATCGGATCCCTGGAAACCCTGGCAGCGGACTGGCCGGATGCCCATCGCAATGCCGCGCAGGCCCGTGTCCAGGCCGTTGACGCCCTCAATGCCGAGGCGTTCAAGCGGTTGATCCGCGAATTAAAAACGGTTCCCGGATTAGGGCCCGCGTTGAAAGAGGCGGCTGCGGACGAGGTTGTTTATGCCGTTCTGCGGCGGCACGGGATTTTGAAGCCTAGCCTGTTTGAACGTGTTGACGCCGCTTTGGATACGATCCGTCCCATGCTGGCGAGCCATGGGGGCGATGTCGAACTTGTATCGGTCGAACCACCAACGGCCAGTGTCCGTTTTCTGGGTGCCTGCGATGGGTGTCCGGCTTCGGCCCTGACTTTCTACTCGGGCGTCAAAAAAGCGATCAAGGACCATGTGCCGGAGATCGAGGACATCAAACAGATCAAAGGTCTTGGTGGGGCCCCGGCGGACAGGGACAAAGACACTGTCTTCTTCACCTCACCCTTCGCAGCTTACAAGCAGGAAGGGTGGACCCTGGCAGCCCAGGTACGGGATGTGCCGGATGGCGAAACACGCACTTTTGAGGTGGAAGGCCACTCTGTCCTTATCTCTCGGTTTGGCGACAAGGTTACCTGCTTTGAAAACGCCTGCGCCCATATGGGTATGGCGATGGATGGTGGCGATATCGCGAACGGCCTGATCACCTGTCCCTATCATGGATTTCGGTATTCTCTTGAAAGCGGCGAATGTCTGACCGCGCCGGAGGTTCAACTCCAGCCTCATGGCGTGCGTGTCATTGGGGACCGCATAGAAATTCAACTCACAACATAAGGTTACTGGATCATGCGCGTCGCCCTAGCACCATCGTTTGAGCCGATTAAGGCACCAGGTACAGCGACGAGTGGTGCGCCGCTTCTTGATCCGACAGGCCCACGCACGGTTCTGGGGTGGAGCCGGGATGATCTGGCCGTTTCAATCGCACCCGGCCCGTCCACATTGTTTGGCCCGCGTGGCGCATGTCTGCATCCCAACGGATCGCTGTGGGTTTCAGATACGGGTCATCATCGTTTGCTTGGATGGCACAGCGTCCCCAAGGAAGATAACGCGCCGGCGGATATCCTGATCGGTCAGGCGGGTTTTGACCGTGAAGGACGAAATGGAAAGGGTGATCCCGGCGCGGCGACATTAAATGTTCCCACGGGCATCTGTGCGTGGGGGGATGGCATTGCGATTGCGGATGCCTGGAACCACCGGGTTTTGATCTGGAAGACGTTACCGTCTGCATCGAACCAACCCGCGGATATCGTGCTTGGCCAGGCTGGGTTTTCCGAGGTCGCGATCAACCGTGGGAGGGATCTGCCCACCGCTGACAGCCTGAACTGGCCATATGGCATCGCTGCGGTTGACGGCAAGCTGGTGGTTGCCGATACGGGCAATCGCCGGGTTTTGATCTGGGAGGACCCGCAGGAAAATGGCCAGATGGCCGATATCGTGCTCGGCCAAAAAGACTTTACAACACGCGATGAAAACGCAGGCGGGGACGTCAACGCAACGGGAATGCGCTGGCCCCATGGACTCGCTCTGTGGCAGGGATTCTTTGCCGTTTCTGATGCTGGCAATAACCGTGTCATGCTCTGGGATGGGATGCCGGACGAGAGCGGTGTTCCCTGCGATATTGTTCTTGGACAGAAGAACATGACGGCCTGCGACCACAATATGGCGAATTACTTCCCCAGTGCAGCGGCCGTAAACATGCCCTATGGAATTGCTGTTGCAGATGATCTTCTGATTGCCGCTGACACCGCAAATTCCAGGCTAATCGGTTGGACACTGCCTGAACAGGCGGCGTCAGCCGACAGGTTGACCGGTCAAAAGGATTTTGCGTCCAAGGGTGACAATGGTTGGGGCATTCCTGGTCGTGACACCGTTTGCTGGCCTTATGGATTGTCAGTCAATGGTGGAACGGTTGCCATCGCTGATAGCGGCAATAATCGCATACTTCTGTGGGATCTGGCCTGATGCCCGGGGAAGCAATTACGGTTCGGGGGCAGGTGCAGGGGGTTGGATTTCGGCCCACTGTCTGGCGTCTTGCAAAAGAAATGGGCCTCACCGGCGACGTACGGAACACGGGGGATGGGGTTGAGATACGCCTTTGGGGCGACAGCCTGGATCGTTTTGCTGAGCGCCTATATGCGGAAAGCCCCAACCTTGCGCAAATTGACAATCTGGAACGAACCCCGATCGATGACCCGGCACCGGACGCGTTTGAGATTGTAGCATCCATCGCTGGTGAGGTTCGGGTGGCTGTCACGCCGGATACGGCGACCTGTTCTGATTGTGTTGAGGAAATTCGGGATCCTTTTGCCAACCGCTATCGCTATCCGTTCACCAATTGCACGAATTGTGGGCCCCGCTTCTCAATCGTAGAGGCGGCCCCTTATGATCGCGTCAATACGACGATGCGGGATTTTTCGATATGCACGAATTGCAGCTCGGAATATGCCGACCCTTCGGACCGACGCTTTCATGCCCAGCCCATTGCTTGCCATGTCTGTGGGCCGCATGCCTGGATTGAAAGATTGGGTCCCGGCACTGTTAACCATGAAGCATTTTCCATGATGGATGATGTGGATGCTGCAGGCGGTATGTTGATGAATGGACATATCGTCGCCATCAAAGGGATTGGCGGCTATCATCTGGCTTGCGACTCGACCAATACGGATAGCGTTGAACGCCTTCGAAAGGGTAAACAGCGTCGTGGCAAGGCATTCGCCTTAATGGCCCGGGATCTGGATGTCATTCGGCAGTACTGTTCCGTCTCCGACAAAGAAGCTGAATTGCTGGAAAGTCCGGCTGCCCCCATTGTTCTGTTGAAGGCGAACGGTCGGGCGCTGCCTGATGACGTTGCGCCGAATTTGGACCGGCTGGGTTTCATGCTGCCTTACACGCCGATGCATCACATGATGCTGCGCCGGATGCCAAGGCCTGTTGTTATGACCAGCGGGAATATTTCGGGCGATCCGCAATGCGTCAGTAACGAAGACGCGCGCGACCGCCTGGCGGATGTGGCCGAATTCGCGCTGATGCATGATCGTGATATCGCGAACCGCATCGACGATTCCGTTGTTCGGATCGATCTGGATACGCCGCGTCTGTTGCGCCGGGCGCGTGGTTATGCGCCTGCGCCGATCCGCCTGCCCGACGGTTTTGATCCCGGGGCAGAGATCCTGGCAATGGGGTCCGAGCTTAAAAACACTTTCTGTCTCGTGAAGGATGGTCAGGCGACGCTCAGTCAGCATATGGGCGATTTGGAAAATCTGGCGACGGCCGAGGATGTGGAACACAATCTGAACCTCTACACATCTCTCTATCAACACCGTCCATCCTTGATCGCGGTGGATCGGCATCCCGAATATTTATCGACGAAGAACGGCCATGTGCTGGCTGAACAGAACGGTCTTCCGATCGTTGAGGTGCAACATCACCACGCCCATATCGCATCCTGCATGGCGGAGAACGGTCTTGCCCTGCACTCAAACCCGGTCCTCGGAATTGCCATGGACGGGCTTGGCTATGGGGAAGATGGCACGATCTGGGGGGGTGAATTCATGGCCTGTACCTATACAGGCTATGAGCGACTGGCCTGTTTGAAACCGGTCGCTTTGCCCGGCGGTGCGGCGGCGGTCAGGGAACCGTGGCGGAACGCTTATGCCCATCTGTCTGCGGAAATGGGCTGGGCGGAATTCGCGATGAATTTTGAGGGTCTGCCGGTGTTTGAGCGTCTTAATGCAGCACCACGGGAAACATTGGATGCAATGATTCAATCCGGCACCAATACGCCGCTTTCCTCGTCCTGTGGTCGCCTTTTCGATGCTGCATCCGCTCTTTGCGGTTTGGCCTGGGACCGACAGGATTATGAAGGGCAGGCCGCCATGGTATTTGAAGCGGCGATTGATCCAGCCGCCATGGATGAGCCGGACAGCCTGGCCTATCCCTTCTCTATTCCGCTGATGAATGGGAAGGGCATGCCGTATATCGAACCTGTCGGGGTATGGCGCGCGATGTTGGGCGATCTGTTTTTACAGACGCCGGTCGGGACGATTGCCGCGCGTTTTCACCGTGGATTTGCAAATGCCGTCGTGGCGATGGTGAAGCGGCTATCCGGCGAGGACCGGATTTATCAGACCGTGGCGCTGAGCGGTGGTTGCTTCCAGAACCAGGTTCTTTTCGACCTGGTGCACAGGCAGCTGGAAGCCGCCGGTTTCGAGGTGATCAGCCATAAACTGGTGCCGGCCAATGATGGCGGGCTTTCTTTGGGACAGGCCGCCGTCGCTTTGGCGGTCCAAAAACAGAACGGGGACGGGACATGTGCTTAGGAATTCCGGGACAGATTATTGAGATTTCTGACGCAACACGCAAATTGGCTATCGTCGATGTGTCGGGCGTGAGGCGCGAAGTGAACGTGGCCTGCATTGCCCCGACCGAGGGATCGCTGGACACCCTGATCGGTGCCTGGACGCTGGTTCATGTGGGTTTCGCTATGAGTTGGATTAACGAGGAGGAAGCTGCAAAGACGCTCGAAATCCTTCATATGCTTGGGGAAGCCCAAACCGAAATTGAGGCCATGCGCGAGAGCGAAGCAGCCCTTGCGAAGACGATGCACTGATCGGGTTAGAGAGATGGCCACAGACCAAAACCTTCAAGCACTCTACCCGTTCCTGCATGGCGGCAAGCAGGATGCGGCCTCCATGGACAGCAGTCTGCTGGAATCGGTCCGTCAAAAGGCAGCGCATCATACCAATATCTTTGATGCCTATTTTGCAAAGAATGGCTCAGCCCTGGTAGAGGCATCCAAAACGGTCGCCGAAACCTATCGCAATGATGGACGTTTGCTGACCATGGGGAATGGTGGGTCAAGCTGCGATGCCGCCCATGTCGCTGTGGAGTTTCAGCACCCGGTTACCGCCGGGCGCCCGGCTTTGCCCGCCATCAATCTCACGGCGGATGTATCCATGCTGACCGCGGTTGGAAATGATGTTGGCATGGATCACGTCTATGTACGACAGGTCATCGCCCAGGGCCGGGCCGGGGATTGTCTTGTCGGCCTGTCGACCAGTGGGAATTCGAAGAACCTTACGCGCGCGTTTCAAAAGGCCAAGGAACTGGGAATTAAAACGATCGGGTTTGCGGGCATGTCTGGTGGCGATATGGCGGCGATGGATCTCGATCACTGCCTTGTCGTTGAGACAGACAGCATTCACAGAATTCAGGAACTACACCTTGCGAGTTATCACATCCTTTGGGATCTGGTGCACACGCTTCTGGCGGACAGCCGCGGTAATCTGGGGGAAAAATAATGAAATATGTCGATGAGTTTCGCGATCCGGTAAAGGCCAAGGTGCTTCTCGAAGAGATTGACGGTCTTATGGACCAGATTGACGTCTGCAAGGATCGACCGCTTTATATCATGGAGGTCTGCGGCGGACATACTCATTCCATATTTAAATACGGGATCGAAAACCTTCTGCCGAAGAAGATCGAGCTTGTGCACGGTCCGGGTTGCCCTGTCTGTGTTTTGCCAATGGGGCGGGTGGACGATTGCGTAGCGCTTGCCGAAATTCCCGGGGTGATTTTCTGTACCTTTGGTGACGCCATGCGTGTCCCGGGTTCCAGAAAGTCCCTGATGCAGGCAAAAGCAGAAGGCGCGGATGTACGCATGGTCTATTCGCCGCTGGACGCCCTGGAACTGGCGCGCCGCCATCCGGATCGGGAGGTCATCTTTTTCGGCCTCGGGTTTGAGACAACGATGCCTTCAACTGCGCTGACCGTGCTGCAGGCTGAGGCGGAAGGCATCAATAATTTCTCTCTGTTCTGCAACCACATCACAATCATCCCGACCATCAAGGCGATCCTGGACAGTCCGGATCTGCAGATCGACGGCTTTTTGGGACCGGGCCATGTCAGCATGGTGATCGGGGTTTCCCCTTATGAGTTTATCTCTGCGCATTACAAACGTCCCCTGGTGATCGCGGGGTTTGAGCCGTTGGACATTCTGCAATCCACATGGATGCTGTTGAAGCAAATGGTCGACGGGCGCTGCGAGGTGGAAAACCAATACAATCGCATTGTTCCGGCCAATGGCAATGATCCGGCTCTGGGTGCAGTGTCCCAGGTCTTTGAACTGCGGGAGTTTTTTGAGTGGCGCGGGCTGGGCTCTATTGACCATTCCGGTGTAAAAATTCGCGAGCGCTATGCCGATTACGATGCAGAGCGGAAGTTTACGGTTCCGGCCATTAAGATTGCTGATCCGAAAGCCTGCCAGTGCGGAGAAGTGTTGAAGGGCGCGATTAAGCCCTGGCAATGCAAAGTGTTTGGTACGGCCTGTACGCCGGAAACTCCCTTGGGTGCGTTGATGGTTTCGTCTGAAGGGGCCTGCGCCGCTTATTACCAATACAGTGACATTGAAATGGAGCCGGCGGAATGAACATGATCTCTGCCCCACGGCGCCTAAAGGCTGATCGCATCACGCTTGCCCATGGCGGTGGTGGCAAAGCCATGCGTGACCTGATCGAGGATGTTTTCACCAGTGTGTTTGAGCCGGTGGGTATGGAAGATCAGGCCCGGTTGCACCACGCGGAATTGTCAGAGGCGGGTACTCAACTCGCCTTTACGACGGATAGTTTTGTGGTCGATCCTATCGAATTTCCAGGCGGTGATATCGGGAAGATTGCCGTCTACGGCACGGTAAACGACCTCACGGTTGGCGGCGCCAAGCCACTCTGGCTGTCGGCTGCGTTCATCATTGAAGAAGGGACGGAGGTTGCGTTACTCCGGCGTATCGCAGCGTCAATGCGGGTCGCTGCCGACGAGGCGGGCGTGCGCATCGTTACGGGCGATACCAAGGTTGTCGGGAAGGGGTCGGGCGACAAAGTCTTTATAACCACATCTGGCGTTGGAGTGATCCCCGCCGGGCGGCATCTCAGCGCTGATACGATACAACCGGGTGATGTTGCGATCGTCAACGGGGTGCTGGGGGATCATGGCGCGGCGATTCTGGCGGCGCGTGGTGACATGGCGCTGTCAACCGACATCAAATCTGATTGCCAGGCCTTGAACGGGTTGATGGAAGCGGTCATCGAGGCCGCACCCAATGTGCGGGGTGCGCGTGATGCAACGCGCGGCGGCCTTGCTTCAGCGCTGAATGAAATGGCCGAAGCGGCGCATGTTGGCATTGAGCTTCAGGAAACCGCGATCCCCATGCGTGATGAGGTCAAAGGGGTTTGTGAGATTCTCGGTCTTGACCCGCTTTACCTCGCCAATGAGGGGACACTGGTTCTTTTCGTGCCACAGGATGAGGCGGATGCCGCCTTGACAGCCATGCGGGATCACGCCGCCGGGCGCGATGCTGTTGTCATTGGACAGGCGGTAGAGAGGCGACCCGGCACGGTCGTTATGAAAACAATTTTTGGGGGAAGTCGCATTGTTGACATGCTGGTCGGCGAACAACTGCCCCGCATTTGTTAGGATTTAGTCATGGAAGGCTTTCTTGCACTTGGATTTTTGATCGGGATGCAGCACGCGTTGGAGGCCGATCATGTCGCCGCCGTTGGCGCAATGGCGGCTGGCGGGTCTTCATCGAAACGCCGTTTGGCGCTTAGAGGCGCGGTTTGGGGCCTGGGTCATACAATTACTCTTTTTGCGATTTGCGCAGCGGTTATTTTGACCGGGTTGACCCTGACTGATCAGGTATCTGCGGCCCTGGAATTTGGCGTTGGTGTTATGCTGGTTCTCTTGGGTGTCGATGTCGTGCGGCGCATGAGGAAAAAGCGGATCCATTTTCATGTTCACAGGCATGAGGCTGGCAAGCCGCATTTACACGCTCACAGCCATGCTGGTGCAACTGAAAACCACAATCAGGACCGGCACGATCACAGCCATCCGACAGGGTTTCCGGTGCGCGCCCTGTGCGTCGGGTTGGTTCACGGGGCCGCTGGATCGGCCGGCCTTTTGGCCCTGGCGGTTGCCGGGACCCAGAACCCGTGGGTTGCGGTCGGTTACGTCGCCGTGTTCGGCGTCGGGTCCATTCTGGGTATGGCGGTTCTTTCCTATATTGCAGCCTGGCCGATAGTTGCCGCGGAAAAACACGTCAAATGGTTTCACAACAGTCTGTCATTCGGCGCAGCGGGGCTGGCTGTTGTACTGGGGGTCAGCGTCATGGCTGAGACCGGTCCGGCCGCTTGGGGAGGTTTGTGATGCATGAGTTGGGACTGACAAGGAATGTTGTTTCCATCGTTCAGGAACATGCCAAAGACCGAATGGTTAAGCGGGTCCAACTGGCCATTGGCCCACTTGCCTGCGTCGAACAACAAGCGCTGAGCTTTTGTTTTGACATCGTCGCTGAGGGAACTGTGCTTGAAGGCGCTGACCTCGAATTCGTCGAAGCGGATGGCGACACATTTCTGATAAAAGAATATGAACTGAGGGAGGCTGCCTGATGTGCGGTTTATGCGGATGTTCCGATCCGAAAAATGCGGTAACCATGACTGATCCGGATACAGGGGTACAAACACTCATCCGGCACGGTTCTATTCACGTGCATGATCATGACCATTCCCATACCCATGATCACGATCATCATCACCATGATCATGACCACACACACGATCACCATGGTCACGGGCATCACCATCATGACCAGGATCACACGCATGACCATGACCATGACCATGAGCATGACCACGATCACCATCATGATCATGCGCATACCCATCATCACAACCCCAGTGACGAGGTTGTGTCCTTGCAACAATCTGTTCTGGCAAAGAACGATCAGATCGCCGAGCGCAACCGGGGCTGGTTTGAGGGGCGTGGTGTGCTGGCCCTCAATCTCGTCAGCTCGCCGGGTGCCGGAAAGACCACCCTTCTGGAACGCACCATTCGCGACCTTTCGGAAAAGATAGAGATCTGCGTGATCGAGGGTGATCAGATGACGGCAAATGACGCAGATCGCATTCGGGATGCAGGGGCGCGCGCCCTGCAAATCAATACCGGTGCAGGCTGTCACCTTGAGGCCGACATGGTTTCTGACGCGGTGAAACAACTGAACCCTTCACCCGGCTCAATCCTGATGATCGAGAATGTTGGAAACCTGGTTTGCCCGGCGATGTTTGATCTGGGCGAGCGCATGAAAGTGGCTGTGATTTCCACGACGGAGGGGGAGGATAAACCTCTCAAATACCCGCATATGTTCCGGGCGGCCGAAGTTGTGATCATCAACAAGATCGATCTGGCCCCGTATACCGGATTCGACGAGGACGCCTGCGTCCAGAACATCAAATCCATCAATCCGGAGGCTCAGTTGCTAAAAGTGTCTGCGCGCACTGGTGAGGGCATGGAGGATTGGTACGAAATGCTCTCCGCCGGGAAAATGTCGCACTGACAGGTGACCAAGCCGTCTAGCGGTTCTGGTTCAGGATGACGTTCTGTTTCATCCTGAACCAGTCTGCTTTCCTGTTGGGCAAGGTCATGCAATTTGCCAGGATTGGTTTATAACTTTCATTTGTTCTATTTTTGTTCGTGACATATCTGTAAATATGCGGTATATAAGTATGTATCCTGCGCTGAGAGCAGCTTTTTGATCCCTATTTGATCTACGTTTGTTTCTGACAGTTCCAGAAAAGGTTTGTCGTAATGATTTGAGGAACCGGGGTCATAAGCGCAGGATATACCCGTAAAAGTAACTATTCTTTTAAATATAATATTTTATATAGAACAATTCGCGTCATGTATAAACCCGACCGTGAGGGTGAATTGAGAACCTATCGAACCAGAAACCGAACCCCGTTGATCAATACTGATGAAGTGACAGAACCAGAATTGGCCCGGCGTCAGGCTTTACCAGATCCTTTGGTCCAGGATCGTTCCCGCGAAGAACCTGACAATGATTTCACAGGTGCTCCGACAGGTCGGAAAACACGTCGCGTCAGGAGGCGACGTTTAACCCGTTTGGAGCAGGCACAGTTCGACCGGGATTACCAAGGGTCAGCCGCTCTCGACAATGAATATTGGGAGCCCTGGTGGAAGCGCGGCTTCGCGGCCCAAACCCGACCCGACCCGGAGGAGGCACTGGAAAGCGATGTCTTGCTTGCCAGGGCGAGGGGCCGGACACGGGCAGAAGGTGACGCGGAAAAAGCGCTGGCCTCGTTCAGGGCCCGTTTCGATCCGGCGCCCCAAGGTGGAACATCGAACAGTAAAAATGGTCTGTTGCACCTTGCTGACAAATCCGCTTCTTCGGATGTCAGTCGTTTGAAACCATCCCGGGATCAAGACGCCGGGCGAGAGGGGCAAGAATCCGTTACCAGGGCCGAACCGCAAGCGCCTGGCGCAGAGGATGGACCGCGGACAGTCAACTTGGACCCAGCACGGGGCGTCACAATAAATGCATCGGGGCAGATGGCCCGAAATGCCCCTGAGCTTTTTGGCGCCTGGCGCGAAACAAAGGTTCCACCGGACGCGAAGAGGGACCCTCTTTTGACCGACGGTGAAGAAGCCATGGTCTTCTATTCAGGTGACCCGGAGATCGGTGTTCTGGCCATCCCGTCGCAAGATGGTCTGGAACCCTTCAACGAGTCTTCTTTGTTTGATCATGTGTATGATCGCGAAAGCAGGGTTGACGGGGCATCCGGGGATGAAGGCCTTAGGGCCGTTGGTGAGGCGCTTCGGAAGACACCGACCCCGGGTCAGGATCAGCCCGCCACACCGCAGGGTGTGAGCAATGATGCAACTCCGGACCGTGCGCATATCGGACCTCTTCAGGTCGATGGAGAGAAAGTGTCACCCAACAAGGTGAAAAGCTTTACCGTTCCCAACCCAAACCCGGACCAATCGGATTATGTTGTTAATTACACGGTGAATGGAGAGCATAATTTTGCAGATGGTATTGTCGCGCGCTATGCGAAAAAACAAGCCGATGACAGCATAACCATACGTTCCTTCGGCCGCGGTGACGCGCCATTGCAGTTCGTTTTGGGAGAAGTTTCCGATGCACTGAAGCTCTTCGGCAAAGAATTCAGACCGCCTGACTCAGTGTGGAAAGACAATGCAAAAGTAATTTCAGACTCGTTTCGCGCAGGCAAGGAACCACTGAAGTGACGCAAGTTTACAACATTGCGCCCTTTGCCAAACGGATGTTGATTGTTGTCCCGATCTGGATGTTGTGCATATCGATCTTGTTGTTTTTAACCAAGGCTTTTTATGACGGTGGTCTGTTGATTGGGATTGCCGCATTTTATTTGATGGCATTTCCATACGCGTTTGGAGTCATTGCGAACACATTGCTGGCGTGGTCTTGGCCTTTGTACTTTGCTGTTCTATTCCAGATCATCATTTGGTTTGTACATCATTGGGAAAACATTTCTCTGCTTGGGGTTTTGAATCCTCGCGCCTGGTGTTTCCATGTGTTGATGACGTTGATTATGGCGATCACGGCCTGGTCGCGCCGACAGATCCCCTGGCGGTTACAGATGCTGTGGCGCCCCCGCCAGTGAGGGTCTCGTATTTATGGATCACCTTAAGGCGAAATAGGGAAACACCGGGGTGACGCAAGTCTATAATATAACACCTCTCGCCAAACGTTTGTTGATTGCTGTCCCGATCTGGGTATTGGGTATTTCGTTCTTGGCCGTGCTGACAAAAGTCCACTACATCGGCGGCGCATACTACGGTGAAACAGAAATTTTTATCATGGCCTTTCCCTATGGGTTAGCTGTTCTTTTGAATGTCATCTTTGCGTGGTCCTGGCCGCTTTTCATGGCGTTGAGCCTTCAGGTGGCTGTGTCGATATTTGCCTATTGGGAGGATTTGACACTCTCAAGCATTCTCAATCCGCTCTCATGGTATTGGTATATAATGATGGCGGTAGTAGTTGCTGCGACAGGGTGGGCTCGTGGGCAAATCCCTTGGCGTTTGCAGATTTTGTGGCGCCACCGGAAGTAAAGATTTTTGCGGTACGTGTTGCTTTGGAGAGAAATGAGGAGGGTCCGAAGTGACGCAAGTTTACAACATTAACCCATTTGCCAAGCGGATGTTGAACGTGGTCCCGATCAGGATACAGGGCACGTCCCTAGATCAGATAGATTGGACTGGTCCAGGCTTGAAAGCCGTCTTCGGTTGTGACGCGAATCCAGATCGGGTCATCGCGCCCTTCGTGCAGGTGGATATCGACGATCGCTGACAAGGCGCCGGGTTCCACTGCGTCGGGCAGCCGGAACAGGCGCAGTTCCAGGTCCAGTCCACCGGCCGGTAACACATAATCTTCCGCCTGGATGTCAGAGAACCTGACAGTCGCGTTCAGATGTTCCGTTTCCAGCGACACGCGCGGGTTCACACCTTCTTTGAGCCAGACATCAAACGCGCCGAAATTCCCCGCTGTCACGGAGCTCCAGGTCAGGGTGTTTTGACCTTCGAAGGCAAGCACGCGATCGGGGTTCCAGGCATTGATTTCACGTGTTTTCAGGACCTCGCAATCCTCGAACACGGCGCGACCGTTCCAGTTTGCCCGCGCGCCCCGTCCTTTCACCATCGCGCCCCGCCAGAGTATACGATATCGGCTGGTCCCGCCGCTTGTGGTCGAGCCGGACGGAGCTTTGTTCCGGATGGTTCTGAGTGTTTCCATGCCATTCAGAACCTCAACGCGTTCAATCGGCGTTCCTGCGAGGACGGAGAAGGACAGCGCTGCTGTCTTGTCGGGGCACGTGGCGATGTTCCCCATGACAAGCGTCTCACAGTTTTCGGGCGTGCTCTCTGCAACCATTGGATCCACCGGGTATCTATCAAATCCATGATCCGAGGAAAGATACAGGTCAATGCTCATGCGATTGCCGGTGGTTGCATAATGGTGTCGATTGCGGAGGCAGGTGAACCAGTCGTCGCGGGTCAGGTTTTCCATCAGAAAACAGGTCAGTCCCCCATACGCGCCAAATTGTTATGCGCCCGGATAACTCGCACCTGGCCTGCCTTTATGTCCGTCGCTGTTGGCGACGACGCCGACGCGGTATCCAAGGGCAAAGCAGTCGGCCGTCAACCATTCAAATGTGCCCCAGGCAGAATGGATTTCCATTGCGGTTTCCAGCCTGGCGTCATGGGCATAAGCGACATCGGCCGGCCTGCCACCGATATGGGCGTAGACAACGCAGTCCTCATCCGCGAGGTCTTGAAACAGGATTTGCGCTGTTGGCGAGTCGGTCAGTATCTCGGCGCGGTCCTTGATCAAGGCATGAGAGGACCGATGTATGACGCGGCCTTCCTCCTGGAAATAGACATTTCTGTCCCCGCCGACGCCGGTATTGCCCGACCATTCATATCCCGGCAAAGTCAGAAAGCGGCCATCCTCATGATATTCGGCGGTCAGCTCATTGATATGCGCCCAGAACGCGTGATTGATCTGAAAGTCATTGGCCTGGTGGCTGGTTGCGTCAAGAAAGGCAAGGTTTCTGGCGAAGTCAAAATATTCCCGCGCGGTGTTCAGGCCAACCGACTCCCCACTCTGACCATGCATATCCCCCCAATAGCCCGCAAGCTTACCCTCTTGGACGGTCATGGGGTTTGTGCGGCATCTGACCTCCCCGGTCTCGCTATCTCTCAGGGCGATCGTCAAAATACCGGGTTCGGGGATTGCGAGATTATCGATCGTCACAGCCCTTTGACCGCGTTTGAATGAAATCCTGTCTGGTAAGCCGGCGACGGGCAGGGACGGTTCTGGCGTCAGGGTTGCGTCAACCTTGTCGGATGGATTTCCATAGAGATCTTCTGCCTTGACCCCCAGTCGAAACCACTCGCCAGGGCGTCGAAGGGTCGGGATAACGGCCTTCCACACAGCCGGCTGTCCTGGCGCAATCTGGACTGTCGGGCTCTCCGCTATCGGGTGATAGTGACCGGTCGCACAGCAATCGGCCAATACCCGATAGGTGAAGGCTGTCTCGCACATGGATTGCAGGCGCATGCCGGGCGACCCGCCGGACGTGTCGCCGAGCGTGATCTTGATCCAGTCCCCTTCTCGTAAATAGCCTTTTGATACCCGCACGGTCAGGGCCTGATACCACGGGCGGACATGTCCATCTGCGCTGAAACCAAGCCTCAAGGCGCAGGAGGCTGATGTTGTCGCACTGACATAGTTCAATGCGGTCGGATCATCCATTTGCAGATCACCGCCATCGGCTGTGAAGCGGAAAACAATCCGGATGGACCCTGTGTCATCCAGGCCGTAGCGACCGGCTGTATAGGTAAGGTTGAAGGTTTGTATGCTCCGGGCTTCAAATGCCCCTTTGGGTGAGATATCCGCATGCCCAAACAGGACAGGATCCTCAGTCGGCAACGCGTCGGTGAACACCTCGCCCATAAGCGTCGGCTCTGGTACGGCTTTGAATCGCGATGACATGAACCGGCTCCAAAGAAATCAAATTAAAAAATCATATGGATAGTAGGAGCACAGTATTTGAGCCGCAATAGAGTAGTCATGGCCCGCAACAGAGCTGGTCGCAGCTGGATCGTAGTGGGGCGACCGTGGACTAGCCGGTGGCGCTTTTAGGTTGGGGGTGGAGATTTTGTGACAAGAACGCCCTGAACTCTTCAACAACCAAGGGCTTGGCGTAGTAGTAGCCTTGAACCTCGTCTACATGGAGCGCAAAAAGCAGATCGTGAATCTCTCGTTCTTCCACGCCTTCAACGGAAACCTGATAACTCATGGCCCGCAACATTGCAATTGTGCTCTGGAGTAAGGTGAAGTTGTGCTCGCTGTTGCTGAGTTCCAGAACAAAACCGCGATCCAGCTTTACCCGATCAAGCTCGATATGGCGCAGCATTGTGAGCGAAGATTGACCCTTCCCAAAGTCATCCAGCGCGATTTTTATCCCCTGTTTCCATAAAGCCAATAAGGTATTGCGTACTTTACCGGATGATCCGGCCACAGCTGTTTCTGTCACCTCAAGCTCTATGTTTGACGGCAAGATACCATGTTTCGAGGTTGTGGTCTCTACCGACTGCAAGAATCCATCTTGCTCCAGTTGTTTGGGCGACACATTCACCGCCAGTTTCAGGTCTGTTGCTGCACCGGTATTTCCAAGGTCTGCAATGAGCTGACAGGCCTTCTCCAGAACAAACTGACCAATTCCTTCGATCAGCCCGGAATCCTCGGCTGCGGGAATAAAATAGTCGGGCGGGATCATTGTACCATCAGGTTGCTTCCAGCGAACGAGGACCTCTCCGCCTGTACACTTCCCAGATGCTACATTCAGTTTTGGCTGAACCACGATTGAGAACTCTTGGTCGTCCAGCGCCTTGCGCATTTTTTCCGTTAAGGAGGCCCGTAGTTCCAGATCTGCGATACGGTCTCTTGTCAGCTCGATGACCCGGCCTTTTCCAGCTGTTTTTGCATCCATTAACGCGAGGTCTGCAAGTTTGATTGCCATATCGCTTGTGGATGCCAGTTCAGGAAGCCTTAGGGTCCCAATGGTAGCCGACACAGAAATTTTGACTGTTTCAAGCTCTATCGGTGCGTCGAATGTTTGATGAATCTGTTCTGTTACAGTAGCGAGCGAGGGTTCATCTTGCGGCGCGTCTAACAATATCACAAATTGGTCGCCATGAAGCCGACCAATGAACCTTGCCAAGGGGAACCCCGTGGTGAGGCGAGATCCAATATCTTCGATAACTTTGTCGCCGACCTCAAACCCGTATGACGTGTTTATTGATCGCATGTGATCTATGCCAAGCGCCACAATCATTAGTCGATCAATGATCTTTTGGCTGAAATAGGTGTCGAGCGCTTTTTCCAGGCTACGGACATTGCCTAAGCCGGTTAGCTGATCAATGAAGACCAGGCTTTTGAGCATTTGTTCTTTTTTCTCTACCTCGCTCTGGTCCCGGATGAAGCCGGCATAGTATCTCTCACCGGACTCTTCATAAGAGAATATCTGAATATCGGCTGGAAATTCGCTGCCATCTTTTCGTTTTGCACGCAGACGACGCAGCCGGTTCATGGATGGTATCGTTTCCCTCTCCAAATGACGATCGATATAGGCACGGTGTGTTGAGCGGTCAGCGTCGTTCATCAGGACTTCAAGGGGGTGAAGAAGGACTTCCTCCGCGTCGTCATACCCAAATATTCGAAGCAAGGTCGAATTCACATAAACGATACTTGAGTTGGCATTAATGCAGACAATGCCGTCATGAGAGTTATCGAGAAAGGCCCTGCTCGAAATCAATGCGGTCTTTAACTTAAACTCGCTGATTGTCACTGACGAAGTTCCCAAAATGCGTTTAGTATCAATAAAGTAAAATGCATGTCGAAAGATAACAGGCTTTACTTTTTTCGCGATAGTCCCAAATTGCCTGTTCTCGAAATTTGCGCGGTATGCCTGTCTGATCTGCGGTGTTTTGGTATCAGTGCGGCGAATAGTCCAGCATTCAACAGCTCGATTGAGGCGGACGGCTTCCGTAAACCTCTGTGCTCCTGACACATCCAAAAAACTCAATTTCAAAACGGTCCGACGGCTGTTAAGACAGGTCATCATGTTGTTTAACAGTCAGATATTCCTGCTGCTCTTCCTGCCGATCACCCTGGTCGGATGGTATGCGCTTGGATCGACAGCGGCGGTTCGAAAAGCGTGGCTGTTGCTTGCCAGCCTGTTTTTCTATGCCTGGTGGGACTGGCGGTTGTTGCCGTTGCTGGTCGGGTCGATCCTGATCAACCGTTTCCTGTCAGGCCTGTTCAGGCCGGATCGATCGGGAATACCGATTGTTTTGGCGGTTGTGGTCAATCTTGGCCTGCTCGCGATTTTTAAATATGCGGATTTCCTGGCAGACAGTCTTGCCGCGATCCTGAATACAACTCACACGTCCTGGTCGATCATTCTTCCTTTGGGGATCAGTTTCTTCACCTTCCAGCAGATATCCTATCTGGTGGATCGTCGACGTATTGACGCGCCAGCCTATAACTATCTGGATTACGCGCTCTATGTTTCCTTCTTTCCGCAATTGATTGCGGGACCAATTGTCCGGCATGACGAACTTATCCCGGAGCTACAAAAAGATCCGCATCGCCCTGGCGTCTCTGAGCGGCTTGGTCGTGGCTTGGTTCTGTTTCTGATTGGCCTGGGAAAGAAGGTGATTCTGGCCGATGCGATGGCGGGGATCGCCAATCCTGTTTTCGCTGCGGCAAATGCGGATGCGGCGCTGTCCTTGGTAGAGGCCGGTGCGGGGGCACTCGCGTTTGGGCTCCAGATCTATTTCGATTTCTCCGCATATTCAGATATGGCCATCGGGTTGGCCCTGATGTTCGGCCTGACCCTGCCGGACAATTTCAACACGCCCTATGCGGCGACAAGCCTGCAGGACTTTTGGCGACGCTGGCATATGACCTTGTCGCGGTTCTTGAGGGACTACCTCTATATCCCGCTGGGGGGCAGCCGTCGCGGCCCGTCCCGTCAGGCGCTCGCGCTCGGTGCGACAATGCTGCTTGGCGGGTTGTGGCATGGTGCGGCTTGGACCTTTGTTGCCTGGGGTGCGCTGCACGGGATTGGCCTGGCGCTTGGCATGGCATGGCGCCGAATGGGTGGAAAGCTGCCGACGGCGCTGGGCTGGGTCGTGACGATGGTTTTTGTCTTTCTCTGTTGGGTGCCGTTCCGGGCCGAGAGTTTCGAAGCGAGCCTCGTCGTCTGGGGTGGGTTGTTCGGTCTGAACTGGATTTCAGGCGAGGTGGCATTGCAATCCTGGGTCTGGATTCTGGGCGGGTTTGTGATTGCCGCGATTGGACCAACCGCAAGGGCGGTATCATCAATGGCTTTTCTGCCCCGCAGATCGATTGCTATTGCCGGTGGTTGTGCGTTGTTTGGCTTGGCATTGGTGCTTGGTGGCGGTGCCAATCAGGAATTCATCTATTTTCAGTTCTAGATCATCTTGCGTATAGTCATACGCAAATGAGATGATCTAAATTGAATGATTAGAGCAACTTATCTTCACTCAGGCGATTCCGACTAAGTGAAGGTTGCTCTAGTCAGAAGGTTGCGTTGAAACCGCGATGAAAGAGTGGCGAAAATTTACGAGGTTGTTTCTGGTGACAGCTTTTGGGCTGGCAGGATTTGTTTTCACATTTGTCGCTGTGATTGATCCCTACAACACGCTTGCTTTCTCGCCGCCGATGGAACGGATGCCGGTCACCACAAATCAGCGTTACTCCTATCCGGCGATTGCGGCTGATCCTGAGTTTGACTCGCTGGTTTTGGGAACGTCGACGGGTCGATTGTTACAGCCGAGTCAACTGGATGACACGCTTGGGGGGCGCTTTGCCAATCTGTCGATGAACAGCGGGACCCCATGGGAACAGGCGCAGCTGCTGGACCTTTTCATGCGGCATCATCCAGCGCCTTCTACGGTCATTTTCACCATCGATGATGCCTGGTGTGAGACCCGTACTGTTCCGGAACTGACCAATCGGCCATTTCCACCCTGGCTCTATGATAACAACGTGCTGAACGACTATCTGTACCTTTTTAACCCGTCTGCGGCGGAGGAGGCCGGGCGTCAATTGCTGCAAATGTTGGGGCTTCGGGAACCAAAATATGGCCGGGACGGGTACCGGGATTTTCTGGGGGATCGGGGGCAGTGGTCGCTGGCCCGGGCGCGGGAAAATATCTATGGCACAGCGAAACCCATACCGGTGCTCACCGTGGACCCGCCGGAGGACGGGGTCGATCTTATCGGGCCGGATACGCCTTTCCCGCAGCTTGATATCCTGCAGCGCATGCTGACTGGATCAGCGTCTGCAGAGCGTCACATCCTGATGATCGTCCCCTATCACGTGTTTCGGCAGCCCAGGGCAGGCAGCCTGAAACAGGCCAAGTGGGCGGAATGTAAAAGCCGTTTGATCCAGTTTGCAGCGGAATCCGATGATATTCATTTTATTGATTTTATGATTCCGTCTGCCATCACACGGGACGACCATCGATACTGGGATGGTGTTCACTATTCCACGGAAACGGCTGAAGATCTCGTTCGTTTTGTCGGTCAGGCGGTCAAGCAGCGTCGCGGGAACCCGGATCTCTATAATTTTGCCGGAACGCGGGATGGCGAGTGAGCCTGACGGAACCTCCGGGCGAATTTGCGAATTTGAATTGACGGATACGTCCCTGCAATGACATAACGCTTGCATGAACAGCATGATCAAAATCAAGGATTTGAAACCGGACTCCATATCGGGGCGTCGATCTTTTGGCATGTTGTAAAAGCATTACAAACTATTCGAATTAACCCCGCCGGTGGTGACGGGGTTTTTTATGTCCGGCATCTCCGGCTTCTACGGAGATGAAAATGCAAACCGAGACCGAAACCCAACTGACAAGCAATACCTGTGTTCTACAAGCTTGGCACCCGTCTGGTATATGGTTGCCCTTGATCACACCATTTTTGGACGGCGCGCTCGATACCGGTTCGCTTGACCGGTTGACCCGTCATTGCATTGGCTTGCCAATCAATGGATTGATCCTGTGTGCAACAACAGGTGAGTCCCTGTCTTTGACGTCGGATGAAAAGACCCGAATGCTGGACATAGTTCAGCAGGTGCGGCGAGAAATGCGGCCCGAGATCCCCATTTTTATGGGTATTTCAGGCAGTGATACCAGAATGCTTTGTGCCGAAATGCAGGGTTTGGAAGATTGGGATCTGGACGGTTACTTGATCAACTGTCCAGCCTATAACCGGCCCTCCCAGGAAGGCCTCTATCGGCATTTTGAGGCCTTGCTGGGCGAGACCGAACGCCCGTGTATTCTCTACAATATCCCCTATCGCTCTGGTGTGAATGTAGAGAACGGGTTGATGCGCAGACTGGCAGCCTTCAAAGGGATCGTCGGGGTCAAAGATTGCTGTGCCAATCCCGCGCAGTCCTTCGAGTTGATGCGGGACCCCCCGGAAGAGTTCCATGTCATGACAGGCGAAGATGGTTTGTTTTACACCGCGCTCGTACATGGCGGGCGGGGTGGTATTGTGATGGCCGGTCATATTCTCTCGCCCTGGTACGACCGGATTTTTCGCCATGTTCATGCGGGCGAATTGGCGGAAGCGCTGGATGTGTGGACCAGTATCTCTGACATTCCACCCCTGCTCTTCGCGGAACCCAGCCCTGCACCGATTAAATATTGGCTGTGGCGAAAAGGATTGATCGACAGCCCGGAACTGCGCCTGCCCATGATGCGTGTTTCGGACGGGCTTGCAGAGCGTCTCGACCCCTATATCGAGGCGCTTGATCAGCGCGCGCTTAGTCTTTCGACCTGAAGAGCGGGATCATCCAGATCATGCAGGCGAGTGTCCAGACAACGCTGCCAATGACAGTCAGGATGTCGTCAGACCGGACACCGACAGCTATGAAAATAAAGCCGGCGATGATAAACCCGATCAATCCAATGATCTGATAATGTCGTTCCTGCATAAGGGTCTCGCCTTGTGAGCTATTGGATCCGGAAGCCATTTAAGTTGATACAGATTCGCTGCTTCCGGGTCCAGTAGGACAGCTAATATGGCGTCCAGGACCAGCGGTATTTCCGTGGAGCCGCCCGTTAGAAAGACGACGTCTCCGTCATCCCTGACTTTGGTCAGGTTCGTGTGGCGAGCTGAAAACTGTCGGCCGGATGGGACAGGCGGACATGGGTTACACTTGCATCGGACAACCAGGTTGTGCGTTCGATCACAAACACCCATTCATCCGGCTTCAGGTCAAGCCAGTTTAAGGCGGCTTCTCCTGGCCGTTCTGCGCGCAACACGTGGCGCGCTTCGGTAAAGGGGATTTTGTTCACCAGCCATTCATTCGCGCCCACCTCGTTGAAATCAACTTTCGCTGCTTCCGGCACCGTTTCCAGATTGATCCAGCGTTCCTCAAGCTGGTGTGGGCGGCCATCGGAAAGGTGCAAGGCAACCAGATTGAGGGAGGTCTTCTGATTGAGGAGTTCCAGGGCAGCCCGGATTGCCGGTGGCGGCTTTAATTTCGCGCGGGTTAACAAGGTATAGGAATAGTGGGCACCGCTTCGCTCAACGGCATCGCGGGTTATATCGATGGTGACCGTCGCATCGCGGCCACCGCGTTGAACGACACGGGTTCCAGCCTTTTTCTTTCTTTCGATCAGGCCCCGTTCGCTCAAGCCACGCAGGGCGCGGCTGATGGTTGCGCGGGTGCAGGCAAATTCCTCGGCCAAATCCGCTTCATTTGGAATGATGCTGCCTTGTGGCCAGTGACCGTCGGTGATGCGGCGCAGCAGGGTGGATCTTATGTCTTTGTATTTTTGTTCCACAATCGATCTCTAGAGTACCCGGAAGAGAGAGGTGATTGCGTCGCGATAGCCCGCAATGATTTGATCACGCTTGATGTGCCGCCCTGCTTCTACCATCTGGCGTCCGGCGGACCAGACCGAATGAATGCCGTTTGTGGATGTACCGAAAATCCAGCCGTCGATCATTTGATCCGCTGTCAGGCCGGTCATGGCGGGTTGACTGAGGTCCAATGTCAAAAGGTCGGCCCATTGACCTTCGGCGAGTTGGCCTGACGTGCGACTCAGGGCCTTTGCACTGCCCCTCAGTATATCTTCATACAATGTCTGTCCTGTGGAACCGTGGATACTGTCCGGGGGCAACATGGCGTTTCTGGACTGGTCCCGCAGGCGCTGACCATATTCAAGCAACCTGAGTTCGCCGTTCAGGGTTATGCCTGTGTTTGAATCGGTGCCAACACCATAGGTGCCGCCGGCCCTTTGAAAGGACGTTCCGGGAAATATACCGTCGCCCAGATTGGCCTCTGTGATCGGGCAGAGACCGGCGACTGCACCCGAACGCGCCAGGTTGTCGGTTTCGCTCGCCGTCATATGGGTTGCGTGCACAAGGCACCAGTTTTTATCGATACCGATATTTCCCATCAGATACTCGACAGGACGTGCGCCCAGCCATTCTGTGACTGCCTCTACTTCCTTCTGTTGCTCGGCAATATGGATGTGGATTGGGGCGTCGCCCATAAATGATTTCAGGATGTGCAACTGTTCTGGGTCGGTAGCACGCAGTGAATGGGGTGCGGCACCCAAATTCCAGTCTTTCGGCACCCTGTTCATATCCGACCGCAATGATTCAATCAGGGTCGTAAACGTGTCGATCTTGTGACCAAACCGCCGCTGCCCCCCGCTCAGGGGCTGATTACCTGCGCCTCCGTAACTATAGAGCACTGGCAGATGCGTCAGGCCAATGCCCGTTTCCTCTGCGGCTGACATGACACGATGCGAAATCTCCGCCGGATTGTCGTAAGCTGAGCCATCCGTCTGATGGTGGAGATAGTGAAACTCCGCGACTGCGGCAAAACCCGCCTCCATCATCTCCATCTGTGCGAGCGCAGCGATGGCTTCAACCTGTTCCAGTCCAAGGTGATCCAGAAACCGATACATCATTGTTCGCCAGGTCCAGAAGCTGTCACCCTCTGATTTCGATTCTGTGCGCTCTGTCCTGCCGGCCATGGCCCGCTGGAAGGTGTGGGAATGCAGGTTACAGGCAGCCGGCATCAAAGCCTGATGTTGAAGAATGACATCTCCCCGCTGGGGGGCTTGGCCCATCTTTAACGACTGGATGCGGCCATCTGCATCGATCGTCAGGCGCAGATCCCGAACCCATGCTTGGCCCGTAAAGCCATGAGCGCAAAAAAGAGTCGATTCAACCATTGTGACTTGCTCATTAAACCTTGACATATTTTTATTATGTATAAACATATTATGGTGAATTTACCCCTATGGAAAGCCAGAAATGACATCATCTGCCTATCGCCTGGAAAACTGCCGGATCGCCACGATGCGTCCCGGCACCGTGCCATACGGGTTGATCTCGGACGCTGCGCTTGTCGTTCGGGATGGCGTGATCGCCTGGATTGGTCAGTCGGTTGATGTGCCGGATCAATTTGCATCCCTGCCGGTGACCGATCTGAACGGGGCGCTGGTGACACCGGGGCTCATCGATTGTCATACCCATCTTGTTTATGGCGGTGACAGGGCCAGTGAGTTTGAGCTCCGCCTGAATGGCGCGAGTTACGAAGAGGTCGCAAAGGCGGGTGGCGGGATTCTCTCTACCGTGACCGCGACCCGGGCCAGTGACGAGGCGGCATTGCTGGAACAATCCTTGCCACGGCTGGACGCCTTGATCGCGGATGGCTGCACCAGCATTGAGATCAAGTCCGGATACGGTCTGACCATTGAGGACGAAATCCGGATGCTTCGGGTCGCCCGTGAACTGGAAAAGACCCGGGATGTCACGATCAAAACCAGCTGGCTGGCCGCCCATGCGCTACCCCCCGAATACAAGGGGAGAGCGGATGACTATATCGATGAGGTTTGTATTCCAGGCCTCTGCCGCGCCGATGAGGAAGGATTGGTCGATGCGGTCGACGGGTTCTGTGAAGGGATAGGATTTACGAAGGTCCAGATGGAGCGGGTGTTCTCGACGGCGCAGGATTTGGGCTTGCCGGTGAAACTGCATGCGGAGCAACTCTCGGATCTGGGGGGTGCGGCGATGGCGGCCTCTTACAACGCGCTCTCGGCGGATCATCTGGAGTATCTGGGGCCAGACGGCGTGACGGCTATGGCCTCCGCCGGAACCGTCGCGGTCCTGTTGCCCGGTGCCTTCTACACCCTACGGGAAACAAAACTGCCACCGATGGAGGCCTTGCGGGATGCCGGTGTTGATATGGCGATTGCCAGTGACTGCAATCCCGGTTCGTCGCCGGTGACGTCTGTCCTGCTCATGCTGAACATGGCATGCACCCTGTTTCGGATGACCCCGGAAGAGGCATTGGCCGGTCTGACAAGAAATGCGGCTAAGGCGCTGGGCCTGAATGATCGAGGGATGCTTGATGTCGGTTTTCGCGCCGATCTGGCGGTTTGGTCTGTCGATCTTCCAGCGGCCCTTAGTTATCGCATTGGTTTTAATCCGCTCATCGCCCGCTATGTGGAAGGCCGTCCATGCTAGAAACCATTTTGACACCTGGTGCCGTTTCCATCGCCCAACTTGAGGCGCTTTACAGAGAGCAGGGTAATATCGCCGTCACCCTGGACCCGTCCTGCCATGATGGAATCGCGCGCGCGGCAGATCGGATTGCAAAGGCGGTTGCCGGCACAGACGCGGTCTATGGCGTCAATACCGGGTTTGGTAAACTGGCGCATATCAAGATCGCCCCCGATGAAACGGCGCAGCTTCAGCGTAATTTGATCCTGTCCCATTGCTGCGGTGTTGGTGAACCGATGCCGTTGCCCATGGTGCGCCTGATGATGACCCTGAAACTGATGTCACTCGGACGGGGTGCTTCGGGCGTGGGCCTTCCGCTCGTCTCTCAGATAGAGCGCATGCTGGCATCGGGGGTGACCCCCGTCGTTCCCATGCAGGGTTCTGTTGGCGCGTCCGGTGATCTGGCGCCGTTGGCCCATATGACCGCTGTTATGATCGGGGAGGGGGAAGCCTTCTTCGACGGGGATCGGGTGGCCGGTGGGGACGCTTTGGCGCGGGCCGGACTCGAGCCGATAGAACTTGGGGCGAAAGAGGGGCTGGCCTGTATCAATGGCACGCAATTTTCAACCGCTTATGCGCTTGCCGGTCTGTTTGAGGCCTGGACCATGATGCAGAATGCATTGCTAAGCTCGTCCCTTTCGACCGACGCGATCATGGGGTCGACCGATCCCTTGCAGCCGGAAATCCATACGCTGCGGGGACACCGTGGGCAAATAGAGGCAGCGGCCTGTCAGCGGGCGTTGATGCAAGGGTCGGAAATTCGTGAGAGCCACAGGGACGATGATTCACGGGTTCAGGATCCCTATTGTATTCGTTGTCAGCCGCAGGTCACCGGGGCCGCTATGGATCTGATGCGTCATGCCGCCCAGACGCTTGAAATAGAGGCGAATGCCGCGACTGATAACCCGCTTGTACTGCTGGACGCGGACAGAATTGTGTCCGGTGGGAACTTTCACGCCGAACCTGTTGCCTTTGCAGCCGATATGATTGCTTTGGCGGTCGCCGAAATCGGGGCGATTGCGCAACGGCGCGTGGCCCTGATGGTGGATCCGGTTTTGAGCCACGATCTGCCCGCCTTTCTGACACCGGCACCGGGCCTGAATTCCGGGTTTATGATTGCCGAGGTCACGACCGCCGCACTGATGAGTGAGAATAAACACCTGGCCAATCCCTGCTCGACCGACTCAACACCAACCAGTGCCAATCAGGAAGATCATGTTTCGATGGCGGCCCATGGGGCGCGGCGCTTGTTGCCGATGACACAGAACCTGTCCCGCATATTGGCGGTTGAATTTCTCTGCGCCGCCCAGGGATTGGAATTTCGAAAACCGCTGGCAACGAGCGCCGTTTTGACCGCTGTTCTGGATCGTTTGCGTCAGGATGTTCAGATGCTGGAAGATGACCGTTACCTCGCCAATGAGATGGAGGTCACCGCCGCACTGGTTCGAGACGGCATTCTGGTTCGCATGGCGGGTGAGTATTTCCCCGAACTCGACGGTGGTGCGGCATGAACCCGGTTGATGTGAAGCAGGGAAGCTCTCCCCTTGTTCTGGCCTTTCCCCATACGGGGCTTGGCATTCCGTCGGACATCCTCGATTCCTTGAATGAACGTGGCCACGGGATGAGTGACACGGATTGGCATGTCCATGATCTGTATGACGGGTTGGTGGAGGATGCCACAACGGTGCGCGCCCTGTTTCATCGCTATGTCATTGATGCCAACAGGCCGGGTGACGGGGCCAGCCTTTACCCCGGTCAAAACACGACGGGCCTGTGCCCGGTGACGGATTTCGATGGCAATCCGCTTTATCGAACCGGACGCGAACCGGATGAGGGTGAGATTGACAGTCGCCGAGCTTTGTTTCACTCGGCCTATCATGACGCTCTCCAGGCAGAGCTGGACCGGGTCAGGGATCTGCATGGCTTCGTTGTGCTATATGACTGCCATTCAATACGGTCTCAGGTCCCGTATCTTTTTCAAGGACGTTTGCCGGACTTCAATATCGGGACAAATTCGGGAAAATCCTGTGATGCCGTAATGGAGCGCGCTGTTGTGGCATCATGTGAAGAAGCGGTCGGATTCACGTCTGTCTTGAACGGTCGCTTCAAAGGGGGTTGGACCACCCGCCATTATGGCCGTCCGGATCTACACCAACATGCAATCCAGATGGAACTGTCCCAGATCCGCTACATGGATGAGATGCCGCCCTGGTCCTACCGGCGTGATCTGGCTGAGACCCTGCGACCTCATTTGCAGCGAGTTTTGCTGGCCCTTCTGGCTGCAGCACAAGACCACTATCAATCGAGTAAGGAGCCTTCCAGATGACAGACCGCCGCCATAATGCACGGGATGTCTATCCCGCCACCGGGCCGGAAATTACCGCCAAGAGCTGGCTGACCGAAGCACCGATGCGGATGCTGATGAACAATCTGCATCCCGATGTGGCCGAGAACCCCCATGAACTGGTTGTCTATGGCGGTATCGGGCGGGCTGCGCGGTCCTGGCAGGATTTCGACAGAATCGTTGATGCGCTGAAATCGCTGGAGGAAGACGAAACCCTTCTTGTCCAGTCCGGTAAACCGGTTGGGATATTCAAAACTCATCGTGATGCACCGCGTGTTCTGATCGCCAATTCAAATTTGGTGCCGCGCTGGGCAAACTGGGATCATTTCAACGAATTGGACAAGAAGGGTCTGGCGATGTACGGCCAGATGACGGCGGGAAGCTGGATCTATATCGGCTCGCAGGGCATCGTCCAGGGAACCTACGAAACTTTTGTAGAGGCAGGTCGCCAGCATTTCGGCGGGCAGATGCAGGGTAAATGGATCCTGACGGGTGGCTTGGGGGGAATGGGCGGTGCCCAGCCCCTGGCGGCCGTGATGGCCGGTGCCTGCTGCCTGGCGGTGGAATGCAACGAAGAGAGCATCGATTTCCGTCAACGCACCGGCTATGTCGATGAACGAGCCGAGACACTGGATGAGGCGCTGGACATGATCACCCGTTGGACAACTGCGGGTGAGGCGAAATCCGTCGGGCTTTTAGGGAATGCCGCTGACATATTCCCCGAAATTTTTGCCCGTGGGGTACGTCCGGATATTGTTACAGACCAGACATCTGCCCATGACCCGATCAACGGATATCTGCCTCAGGGCTGGACGATGGCGGAATGGCGTTCAAAGCGAGAGAACGATCCAAAAGCGGTTGAAGCCGCAGCACGGGCGTCGATGAGGGTGCATGTCGCCGCCATGGTGGATTTCTGGAATGCCGGTGTTCCGACCCTGGATTATGGCAATAACATTCGCCAGATGGCCCTTGAAGAGGGGTTGGAAAATGCCTTTGCCTTTCCAGGCTTCGTGCCAGCCTATATTCGCCCGCTGTTCTGCCGAGGTGTTGGGCCGTTCCGGTGGGCTGCCCTGTCCGGTGACCCTGAAGACATTTACAAGACAGATGCCAAGGTAAAGGAATTGATCCCGGATGATCCGCATCTGCATAAATGGCTGGACATGGCGCGGGAGCGTATCAGCTTTCAGGGTCTCCCCGCGCGGATCTGCTGGGTTGGACTGGGGCAGCGGCACCGTCTGGGCCTGGCCTTCAATGAAATGGTGAGAAACGGTGAGTTAAAGGCACCTGTCATTATCGGCCGGGACCATCTTGATAGCGGCTCAGTCGCCTCACCCAACCGCGAGACGGAGGGGATGAAAGACGGGTCGGATGCGGTCTCGGACTGGCCCTTGCTGAACGCGTTGCTGAATGCAGCGTCGGGCGCAACCTGGGTGTCCCTGCATCATGGCGGTGGCGTCGGCATGGGCTTTTCCCAGCATTCCGGCATGGTGATCTGTTGCGACGGCAGTGAAGAAGCGGATCAACGTCTGGCCCGCGTCCTCTGGAATGACCCGGCGACCGGTGTTATGCGGCACGCCGATGCGGGCTATGAAGAAGCGATCGCCTGTGCACGGGAAAACAACCTGCGCTTGCCTGGGATCATATCAGCCAATTAGCCCCAAATGTGTTGGTGGGAAAGACATCTTACTTATTGTTCATTGAACGCATTTGCCGCAATTTTCTGCACGGGGCTCATCAGATAGTCCAGCATAGTATGCTCGCCAGCATTGATGAAAACCTGGCCACGCATCCCCGGCACAAGGTCGATGCCCCATTCAGTCAATTGCGACATATCCGGCGTGAGTTCGACAACCACGTTAAAGACATAGTCATTTAACTTGTCGTCGAATTCGGCGTCCGCCGCAATTTCAACGACACTGCCATATACTTCGGGATTATCAATCGGAGTCGCTGTGCTGAGATGAAATTTGACATCCTGACCTCGCCGCACGCTATCAACATTGCCAGCGGGGACACGCGCACGGACGAGATGGCCGCTTTGAACAGGGACTATTTCCATCAAAACTTCAGCTGATGAAATCACCGCACCCGCGTCGCTGTGTTTCAGGTTCATGACGCGACCGTTGGTCGGTGATCGTAGAATCGTTTCGTCGATCCTTTCTTTGAGAAAGGCCAGGCGCTCCTCTGCCTCTGCACGTTGAACACGTGTGCTCGAGAGTTCTTCGTAAACCTGTTCAGTAAAGGTGCTTCTCTGACCGCGGATTTCCAGGCGCAAAGCGGTAATTCGTTCTTCAAGCTCTATGCGATCCGCCCTGGCTTGTGCATGGGCTGCCTGCAAAGCCGCTATAGTCTGGCGTATCTCTAGAATGGGTTCTATCCTTGAGTGTCCCCTGTCCATCAAATCTGTCAGAACGGCCTCCCGCTCTTCATTGATCTCAAATTGTGTTTTCAGGGCTTTTGCCCGTTCGGCAATTGCTTCGATTTTTGACTTCGACTGTTGAATCTGCGCACTCAAAATTGCCAGATCGGCGTCGAGTCGGTCTTTTCTGAACTTCAGTCGTTCCTGTTCTTCCTGTCGAATTTCCTGAGCATCTGCGCTTTGCAGGATAGGATGATCGAAGGTGATGTCCGTCACGTCGTCGCGTTCAGCAGCCAGCCGGGCTTCTTTTGCCGCCAATTGCTGCAGCGTAACATGGGCAATCTCGCGTTCCGTGCGAAGAGATAGATCGTCTACCTGAGCAAGCGGCTGATTTGCGGTAACTTCGTCACCTTCTGACACAAAAATCCGTGTCAGAACGCCTGTGTTTGTAGTTTGAATCGCACGATGCTGACCATCTATCGCGATCGCGCCCGGTGCGGTAACAGATTTGCTCAAGGGTGCCGTTGCCGACCAGTATCCGCCGGCGCCAAAAAACATCAATACTATAAGAACGACGAATGATGGCGCGCGGCCAAGATAGGGATTGGAACTTCTTTCCAAAACAGGATCATCTATTTCCGGATGGTTGCGCTGAATTGCGGGCAGGCGCATCCTGGACCTTAGGCCAACGGTAATGAGCTCATGCTCCGGCTGTTTTTGTGGGGTATCCATTACTGTTACTCCGCAGCTCGAGATTCGTTTTGAGATAGTTTTGGGTGAAGGTCTTTTGAAATACCGGTATTTTGCATTACGCCATTTGCAAGCACGATATAGGAATCTGCGATCTCGAAAACGTCCGGGCAATGGGTCGCCACGACCACTGTGCAGCCTGCATCCTTACAACGGGTCAGAGTGCGTGTAACCAGCTTGACGCGATAGGGGTCGAGGTCGCTATACGGTTCGTCCAGTATGACGATGCGCGGCCAACCAAAAAGAGCCCTGGTCAGTAGCAGAAGTCGTTTATCGCCAGCTGGCAACGGATATCCTTCAGGCCCGACAACCGTGGCGTATCCATCGGGCAGTGCCTGAACAATGTCGTGAAATCCGGTTGTTCTGGAGGCGGCAATGACCATCGGCATGGCATCCGGTCCACCAACACTGGAAATCAGATCTGCTATGGTGCCGTTCTTCAGATTGGGGCTCTGAGGCAGATGACCAATATCGGCGTTGATGGACGAGCGAAGCCAGACGTTTCGATTCACGCCATCAATATCGATACGCCCGGACGTCGGTTGCATTGCATTTGCCAGGATTTTGCAAAGTATCGATTTTCCCGAACCTCCCGGTCCGATTATAGCCGTCACCGAGCCCGGTTCCGCGTTGAGAAAAAAGTTATTCAGGACCGGCTTTTCCTGGTCGGGCGGTGTAAAAGACAGGCCGACGGCGTTTAAGCGCCCCTCAATCATATGTTGGGGCGCAATTCTGGTGCGGGCCGACAATATGTTGGCTTCAAATGTTTCGAGCCTCTTGAAGGCTCTTCGCGCACTTTTTAACGCGTTCCATGTTGATGACGCTTTTTCAATGGGCACCAGGCATTTTCCAAACAGGATTGACGCGGCAATCATAAGCCCCGGATCAATCTCGCCCCGGAGGACGAGTAAACCACCCAGACCCAGGACCGCCGATTGGAAAAACAGTCGAAGCCCCGCGCTGACGCCGGTGAATGTCTCGACCCTCTCTGTACTCAATTTCGATGCTTTATTCGCGGCACGACGATGGTGTGAAATTGCATTGCGCAGAGGTTCTGTATCCGTTGTGCTTCGAATTTGTTCTCTGTCCTCGACCCATTCTTTCAGCAGCTGGCTTGAATACGCGCGATGCGGGGTCTCACTTGCCTGCGCCGTCTGTGCCAGACGGTTGCAAATGGTCGACAATCCGAACATGACCAAACAGGCGAGGAGAGTGAAAATACCAATCCATGTGTGGATCAGGAATGCTGCGGCTAGAAAAAGCGGAGCGAAAGGCAAATCGAGAAGGTTCTTGGCCGCTTTGGCAACAAAGTTCCGCACTATGTCCAGGGATGTTAACACGCCAAAACCAGCAGGATTTCCTGCTGCGACGGCCTCTTCGATCAGCACCAGAAAATGGTCGCGACTGCGATCGTCTATCCAGACTGAGAAGCGTTGTAGAATCCATCCGCGCCCCATTTCCAGCGCGCCATATGCGATGAAAGCGATAGCGGCGAAAAGTGTCAGAAAGAAAAGTGTATCGACACTGCCACTGTTGATGACGCGATCATACAACTGGATCATGTAAAGTGGTGAGGTCAGGGCTAATAGATTGATGAAAAGGGATGCGAACAGACAGATGAACGCGACGGGCCTCCCTCCTTGGCGCAGAGCTTGTACCACAGACTGTTTGCCAGGTTTCAT
Source organism: Alphaproteobacteria bacterium (assembly GCA_963691885.1). Taxonomy (GTDB): domain Bacteria; phylum Pseudomonadota; class Alphaproteobacteria; order UBA8366; family Aestuariispiraceae. Next base: position 752,608 of record OY829843.1, on the reverse strand, counting down.
TTTCTAATGACCTTGGATTTAGCGAGACTCAATCGTCGATAAATTGCACTTCACGTCGGGGTGGAATTTTCTCTGGCTGATGCGTTAAAACACCTATTTCTGAATGAGAGATGAGCGCAATTGAATAAAGATGGATCGGCTGCGAGCCTCAGCGGCCCGCAGCCGCCACAATTCATCCGAAAACACCCACTTCATCAAAAACGTCATTTGACGATAGCATCAAGTTGATGAATTTCTGGGAGATCTCCTTTTCACGCTCTAAAAGCGCGTCTTCACTGGGGTTAGGGGGCAACGTTGCCTTCGCAGCATCGGAAAAATCCACCTTCAAGCTTCCTTGTGAATTAAATCCGTGGATCATCGCGTTGCCATCGTGTTCAAGGACCTGTCCGAACTGATGGGTGCCGAAGAAAGTGTTGCCCTCCACGATTTTGCCGCCCATTTTTTCAACAAGCATTGCTGCAAAGTCTTGAACGTCATCCGTCGAAGCAACGACCATCATGGTTTCGTTGGCCGAGTTCCCACCGGTCGGCTGATTTTCCTCGGCTGTGCCGGCAAATTCTCCCTCCAGTTCAATTCTGACCCCGCCTTTGGAACCTTTACCCACCACGTAATGCAAGGATACTTCATCGGAAGACAGGGTCTCGAATGTCTCCCCCAAACCAAAATGAAGATTTGCTTCGGCGGCGTATTCAAGGATCATTTTTCGAGCATCTGCATCTGCTTTGGCGGATGTCCAGGTGTCATGGAATACACGATCAAACCCCTGGATTCCCTTGCCCGTCATTTCAAGCTGCCATGCGCCCGATGGTGCCTTGAAGATATTTGCGTGGTTTTCCGCAGCCAATTTAGCGCTCAGGACGTCACCGTTGGCCGCTATTTTGCCGCCGAACCATTCGGTTGAAACGTATTTGAGAATTTCCAACACTTCATGTTCGCTTGTTGGCCGTTCCGGAAGCGTGGCATCAAATGGCTTTGGCGCTGCGATCTGAAGGTGCGCAATGAAGGCGTCGAATTTATCCTCAACGGGGGCACTGTTCTCAGGGACCGTTTCGAACGGTTGTATATCAGGGCTCTCTTCGACGCTTAAATTGAGGCCGTCCTTATCGGCCACGGTCAGCAGGAGTTTCTTGGCGACAAGGTCGGCCTTGGCATTCGCCTTACTCGTGTAGAGGATCTGGTCGGCGCCCTGGATGCCGCTCGTCCCAAAGTCAAGTTTCCATTTTCCACCAGCTTCTTGAGTGACACTCCCGTTTGTTTTCGCAGCGACGCCGGCATCTTGGACAGTGCCAGAAGAAACATATTCTCCGCCGTACCAGTCTACCGTTACGAAGCGCATGAAATCCTCAGCTTCGCCTTTAGAATCCGGTTTTTCCGGTACGTTAAGGTTCGAGACAGCAGGCGTTGTCTCATGAAGATGTTCGAGCAATGCCGCAAACACCTCATCGGCCGTAAGCTGATCAAGCTCCGGCCTGATTTCCGAATAAACTGACATAATCTTTCCCTAGTTTAATTCAACGTTCGAACGATTGAATACGATACCCACAATGTAATTTCGTACCGTAGATTCTCGGCACTTGTTGTCGTCAACCTGGAGGTCCCCAAAGCTGGATGTGCCACTTTTTGTGGCTTTTAACACTTTATAACAAGTTACGATGCATTTTATTCATGGTTTTAATTTTTTTTTATTAATTTTAGGTGCTGATAAGAAGTTCGATTTATGGTGTTCGGTCGGTCGCTTCGGCTTCCAATTTGTTGATGTTGAGTTTTGTTCTATACCCGTCCGCCTGTTGGAACCGGGTTTGGCCGCATGGTTTCGGGGATAAACCCGACCGAATGCCTTTGTTTTTCTACCCTAGAGATCGACCATATAGACATGTCGAAGAATTCCTGACAGAGATAAAGCCGCTTGGGCACCTCGTCAGTGACCAGGGTTGTTGAGGGGCCGATGACAGATCAAATTGCAAATTTGGTAGGATTGCCTGCCGATTTCACAGCCGCGCATCTTGCGGCCATTCTCTTTCTAGTTGCGTCCTGGCTGGCTTATGCCCCGCTGCTTGGGTTTTTCGCGCGCGGTACCCTGAACAATCAGCTGGATATTGTGCGGCTACAGTGGATGGAGCGGTCGACAGGCCGGAACCAGCGTCCGTTTGATGCTATTTTGCTGGGGTTGATTACCAATTCCGTTTCCTTCTTTGGATCCGCAACCCTGATCATACTGGCGGCATTGCTGGGCGCGTTCGCGAATGTCGGCAAGATTCACGAGGCGGTTCAGGGACTTCCCCTCATTGATTCGACATCGCGGGAACTCTTCGCCCTCAACCTCGGGGTTATCCTGTCGCTTATGGTGATCAGCTTCTTTTCCTTCACCTATTCCCTGCGAAAGCTGATTTATACAGTTGCCCTGGTGGGCGGTCTTCCTGAAAAATCCCAACAGCACAAAAACCACGAGATACTTGTCGAGGCGGCGGCGACTGTCCTGACACAAGCGGTGCGCAGCTTTAATTCCGGGATCCGCGGATTCTACTATACGGTCGCAGCACTGTGTCTGTTTATTGATGCTTATGCCGCCATCTGTGCGACCTTGCTGGTCATGGGCATGCTGTTTTACAGACAGACTGCGACCCAGACTTCAGACGCAATAGGCCGATTTGTAACGGCATTGGACGATCGCTCGTGAGGGCTTGTCAGACCGGTGTTTGCCCGATGATATAGGCCAGCACCGTGACGGCACCCAGGCTTAGAATCAACGCGGTTGCAATTATTGGATTGACGCGGACATTCAGCGGTTGTTTGCTGCTTTCCAGGCGTTGGATCTGTTTTTCCAGCTTGGCCATTTTTCGCTTGTCAGTTACAGCGCCATGCACTCTTTTCTCAGGGGTTGAGTCATAAATGCGCCGCAGTTTCTCATGTTCCTGAACGGCGGATTTCAAGTCTTTCATACAAATACACTCCCAAAGAGCCTGCGATCTTATTACGGATTCCACAGTCCCTATCTGCTCCCAAGCTCAAAGTATCTCTTTTTGGTTAATCATGGCTCAACAATGGGTTCAGAATTTCACCAATCTCCACTATCCAATCTTCTTTCATTAAAGGGTTGCGATCCGCTATCCTTTGGCGGGGTTGTCAGGGGACATAGGCGCTTGCCCGCAGGAGATGGTCGGTGAATGTTTTGATCTTGAGCGCGAGCAGCAAGGTGCTGCTTCTGAACAGTTTCAGAGAGGCCGTCGCGCCGCTGAATGGCAAGGTTTATGCTGCGGACACCGATCCAGCGTCTGCTGCATTCTATTGTGCCGACAAAGCCTTGCTTGTTCCAAGGACCGACAGCCCGGAGTTCGACCAGGCACTTGTTGCGATCTGCAAAGCGCTGAATGTTGGTCTTATTGTGCCGACACGGGATGGCGAGCTGCGGAAACTCTCGGAAATGGCATCAGGGTTAAGGGAGCTTGGCGTTCAGACGCTTGTGGCACCTGTGGAAAGTCTCGATATCGTCTGTAATACTTACCGGTTTCAGGCCTTTTGCGAAGCAAACGGTTTTCCGGTACCTCGGATTTTTGAGCGTGAGCATCCCGACCGGAAATTCCCGATTCTCTGTCGTGCTGCGGACCGTACCCTCGGGCATCCATCGTTGCGGACTGATAATGATGAAGAGCTATCGGCCTATTGCACGCTTTTCGGAAAACCCGCGGGCGGTTTGGTGTTTCAGGAATGGATCGGTGATCCTGAATACAGCATTGATGCGCTTCTTTCAACAGATGGAACAGGTTTGCAAGCGGTTGCCAGACGCCGCATTTATTCCCGTGCTGGAGAATCCTGGAAATCACGCATAGAAGATATCCCGGCTTTGACAGATCTTTCCTTAAAGCTTGTTGTAGCCCTAAGACTGGTAGGACATGTCAATGTTCAGGCCTTCTATTCTGAAGGAAACGGTGTCCGGTTTATTGAGGTAAATGCCCGTTTCGGCGGTGCGTCCAATCTCAGTATCTCAGCCGGTCTCGACTCACCCAAACGCCTGTTGCAGATGTTTGCGGGCGATGATGACGGCAAGGACCCGTTTGCGCCGCATGCCATTCGAACTGGATCATATATGCTGCGTCACGCCCAAGACATACTCGTCGACGATCCGGACAGGGCACCACGATGCGTAAGCTGGAATGAATTTCTTTCCGGTGACGACAAATAACGTGACGACAAATAACGGGTACATCTAGAGTTGTTTTCATTTAATCGTACGCATAGTTAGCGCCTGCGAAGAAGTTCCAGCACTCCGTTTCGGTGAAGAGATCGCATATTGACCCTGTTGCGTTTGTAAGGTCATCGAATGTTCTGGCCTCGGCCTTTCTGAGATGGGCTTTTAATTTTGAGAAGGCTTGTTCGATTGGGTTCAGGTCTGGCGAATAGGGTGGCAGGAACAGGAACCATGCACCGATGTCGTGCAAGGTTTCAGCGGCACGGTCACTTTTATGGGCGGCGAGATTATCGAGGATAACGACATCGCCTCGGCTCAGCGTTGGGGCGAGCTGTGTCTCGACATAGGTCTCAAAGGCGACCTTGGTCATGGGGGCGTTGAGGATCCATGGTGCGGTGAGGCCGCCGCAGCGCAATCCCGCGATAAAGGTTTGCGTGCGCCAATGACCGAACGGCGTATGCATGACAAGGCGTTGGCCTTTGGGCGCGCGGCCTCTAAGCCGGGTCATCTTGGTTGTGGTCGCCGTTTCATCAATAAAAACAAGCCGATGTGGGTCGAGCCGCATGAGAGGTTGTCGCCGGATGATCCAGTGATGACGCGCGCGGCGCACATCAGCGCGCTCTTGTTCCCGTGCCCGCAGCGTTTTTTTTATAGCGGTATCCCGCCTTAATCAGAAACCGGCATAGCGTCGCCTTGCTGGTCTTAACCCCCAGCGTCGCACTCAATTCGTCCGCCAATTCCCTGAGCGTGATATCGGGCTGTGCATCGACAAGGTCAATGACAAACGCTCTATAGGGTTCGAGCGTCCCGGTGCCGACAGGACGACGACGACCAGGGCCGCACAATCCGCGACCTTGACGGAACCGCTGCATCAACTTGATCGCAAAGCTTGGGCTGACACCGTAAAGGCGTGCCGCTGATCGGCACGAGTGACCGGCAATAACGTAAGAAAAAATACGCTCCCGCAAATCCATCGAAATGACTGATGACATAATCCCGGTCTCCAAAATAAAAACAGGGAATCATGCTTCGTAGAAATCTCAAAACCGATTCCGACTAAACGGAACCCGCTCTAGACCAGACAGAAGTCACTATTCTGATTTGGCGGGTTATCCTCGCAAAGGACCGTCCCCTCCGACACCATTTTGACCAGATGCGACAAGACTGACCTCGCCGCTGCGCCGTACATTTCTTGAGGCAAATGGTCGTAGATGATCGGGACCATGGCGGAGATCCGGGTTTTTCCCTCCGCGATTGCCTCACGGATCTGGGCTTCTCTTGTAAGCCTGTGTGAAATAAGGGATTGGACATACTCAACGGGGTTCGTAATCGGTGCCCCATGGGTTGGGTAATAGATTGTGTCCCCCCGTCGTGTCAATTTGTCCAGTGAGGCAAGGTAGGCTGTCATGTCCCCATCGGGCGGTGACACGATTGTTGTCGACCATCCCATGACATGGTCGCCGGTAAACACCGCATTGCCTGGATCCAGCGCATAGCACAAATGGTTGGATGTATGACCAGGTGTGTGAATTGCGGTCAGCTTCCAATCCGACCCCTCAACGGATTGCCCGTCTTTCAGGGTAAAGTCCGGTTTAAAATCATGGTCGGCGCCCGCTTCCACGTCCTCTAGGTCGCGACCGCCGCCATGGGGACCAAACCCATAGGTCGGCGCGCCTGTCAGTTCCTTTAACGCCGCGGCACCGGGGGAATGATCAAGATGTGTATGGGTGATAAGCAGAGCAGACACAGTCTCGCCGAGCATAGCCGCCATGATGCAGTTTGTATAAGCCGGTATGGCAGGCCCCGGATCAATGATTGCCACATTGCCCTGGCCAACAATATAGACACCTGTGCCGTAATACGTGAATGCGCCGGGATTGGGCAGAACCAGACGGCGCACGTTTTCTGCCACATGCTCAACCTGCCCGTATTTGAATTCTAGTCCTTGTGTAAAGGCAATTCCTGCCATTCCGGTTTTCCGTCCGTCGCAAAAAATCTACAAGATCCTTACGATAGTCGAAACGAGGCCGAGCGAAAACCGCCCGTTCCATCGGGATACCGCGAATTCGGACTCTGCGTCTTTTATTCTTCGCTGTCCTCTTCTTCGCCACTGTCGACGCGCGCCTGAGCCTTCACCAGGTCAAAGATGCGCTTGCGCACTGTGGAATCTTTGATGCGATAGTATGCGCGGGCTAACTCAAGTGTTTCGCGCTTTGCCATCGGATCGGGGTCGAAATCAACTGCTGGCGGCAGTTCTTCGGCGAGCCCGGCCCTCAGACGGGGGGAATTGCCCGCAATTTCATGCGACATGTCTTCAAAGAAGAAAGTGATCGGGACATCAAGCACGTTTGAAAGGTCCCAGAGGCGTGATGCACCGACGCGGTTGGTGCCGCGTTCGTACTTCTGTACCTGCTGAAAAGTCAATCCAAGGGACTCACCCAGTTTTTGTTGGCTGAGGCCCAGCATGATCCGGCGCATTCTCATGCGCGACCCAACATGGATATCGATTGGGTTGGGGACGCCAGGGCGTCCGGCTGGAATTGGACCGGTTGGGTTTTCGTGTTGCACTGGTTTACCGCGCTGAGGCATGTGTCATGCTCCTAAGATAGTCCCTTTCGCGATGTGGGCGAGCGGTTTGACCGTCCCTGTTCAACGGTCATCACCCTTCCGGAAAGACTTATTATGATCGTATCACTACTGAGGTATTTTTTCCGAACATACAAGCATTCAGATCGCATTTTTCGCCAAGTAAATATCAGCAACTTGTTGTAAATAAATATAAATAATAGAGGCGGTATTCTAATTTCGCGTATTGAGGGTAAATTTTACAAGGCACGTATTCAAGGGGTTTTGCATATTATAATACCTAACCGATTGATAACAAAAAGGTTGCTTGAACTATTTTGTTCGGGGTTTGAAATTCGCGGGAAGCTTAATTTGATCGCCGAAGATTTTTTTCCGTTGTCGCCGAATGGAGTTTAAAAATTTGTCAGAAATAGTAAAAAATAGCAGAAACTGCATATTTTTGGCGATGACCGTCGGCAACCTATAGATATACTCTCTGGTATTGAGGTAAGGTTTCGACGCATTGGCGCCGAGTTTGTCTTGGTTGTCTGGATTTTCACGCGTTGATCCAAAAATAAGATGAAAGATGTAAAGAGATGGACCCTGCAGTTATTGAAGAAACAATGCAAATCGTGACGGCTTACGGACTGGATGTAATTGGTGCGATCGTCATCCTGATATTGGGTTGGATGATCGCTGGTTGGTCGCGCACTGCGGTTTCAAAAGGGCTTGGTAAGATTAACGGGTTCGATGTGACCCTACGACACTTCCTTTCGTCCCTTGTGCGTTACGCGGTTCTGGCCTTTACCATAATTATGGTGCTGGAAAGATTTGGGGTTCAGACAACGTCCTTGATTGCCATCCTTGGTGCCGCCGGCCTGGCCATTGGCCTTGCCCTGCAAGGAACACTTAGCAACCTCGCCTCGGGTATTATGCTGTTGTTTTTCCGTCCCTTTAAGGTGGGCGACTTTGTTGAGGCATCCGGCGTGATGGGAACGGTCGAAGTGATCGGCCTGTTCACGACAGAATTTTCGACACCGGATAATGTAAAGATCATTGCCCCTAACAAGCAGCTCTGGGACACATCGATCAAGAACTACAGCGCTAATGCAACACGGCGTGTCGATTTTCTGGTTGGCATTGGATACGCCAGCGATATCGATAAGGCAATTGCCGTCGTTGGCGGCCTGCTGGAGGCGGATGATCGCTGTCACAAGGACCCGGCACCCCAGATCGTTGTTGGTAATCTGGGCGATAGCTCGGTCGATATTATCGTGCGTGTCTGGTGCGATGCCGGCGATTACTGGGGCATCAAATTCGATATGACCAAGGCGTTTAAAGAGAGCTTTGACAAAGCGGGGATTGAAATTCCTTTCCCACAACAGACGGTTCATATGATTCAGCAGTCTGCAGAAGACTGAAAAGGTCAGAACTTGTAATGCGGCTTGGGTGACCCCTTATGATAGGGGTCGCTCTTGTTTTTTGATGCGCCTGAACGACGCTGGCATTGTTCAAACAGAGGATCATGATGGAAGCCCTGCAAATTCTCAGCCTGGCCCTTGGGGCCGCATGGGCCAGCGGTATCAACCTGTATGCCACAGTTCTGGTTCTGGGTGCCCTGAATGCGATGGGGATCTATGTCCTGCCAGAAGATTTGCAGATCCTGTCGAGCCCTGTTGTTCTCGGGGCCGCCGCGATCATGTTCTGCGCCGAATTCCTCGCCGATAAAATTCCCGGTTTTGATTCTCTCTGGGATGCTTTGCACACCTTTATCCGTATCCCGGCGGGTGCCTTGATGGCCGCCGGCGCTGTCGGCGGGCTCGATGGTGCGATTCCAGGTGCAGAATTTATGGGTGAAGATGCCTTTGGCGAGGATTTGGCCATGCTTGCCGCCCTTGCAACCGGCGGTGCCGTAGCCACCACATCTCACCTCAGCAAGGCGACATCGAGGGCTGTCATCAATACGTCTCCAGAGCCGGTGACGAACTGGATTGCGTCCCTGGTCGAAGATGTTGTCGCCGTTGCCGGTATCTTCCTCGCGGTGTTCAGTCCGATCGTCTTCCTCAGCCTGCTCGGTGGGTTCATTCTTTTGGCGATCTGGTTGCTGCCCAAATTGTGGCGAGCCATGCGCCGCCTGTTGGCGCGTCTCGGGATCGGGTCGTCCCCCAAAGAACAGCAACGACCCGGCTTCTCCGCCGGAATCGAATTCGGTCGGCCTAAAGGGTCATCGGCCGTGACAACGCATCTTGATAACGGCAGTGGCGGGCGGGAGTAAAGCGGGCTATCCGCGCTTGATTCCCGTTGATCAATAGGTTGCGCGACCGCCACTGATGTCAAAGACGCCCGCCGTTGTGAATTTGTTCTCCTCACTGGCCAACCAGGCCACCATGGACGCAATCTCGTCGACCTGAACAAACCGTTCGCGTGGAATTTTGGAGAGCATGTAATTGATATGTTCTTCCTTCATTTGGTCAAAGATGGCCGTCTTGGCCGCTGCCGGTGTCACGCAATTGACGGAGATATTCTTTAGTGCCAGTTCCTTGCCAAGGGACTTGGTCAATCCGATGACGCCTGCCTTCGCCGCTGAATAGGCCGCTGCATTTGGATTGCCTTCTTTGCCCGCGACAGAGGCGATATTCACGATCCGGCCGTAGTTCTGTTCGCTCATCAGTGGCACGACCGCCCGGCAACAATAAAAGACCGCGTTCAGGTCCAGATTGATCACCCGCAGCCAGTCATCAACCGGGTATTCGGCAACGGACAGGTTCGGTCCGGTAATCCCGGCATTGCAGACAAGAATATCGATTCCGCCCAGATTAGCCTGGGTCCGGGAAACAGCCTCGTCAATGGCCGCGGGGTCTGTCACATCAACGGAGATGCCGACAATGTCACCGCTCTCTTCAACATCGCTCAGGGCTGCAACCGCCTTCTCCATAAGGGTTTCATCACGGTCCCAGATGGCGACCGACGCGCCGGATTTGGCGAAGCGTTCACAAATGGCATAGCCGATGCCCTGGGCACCCCCGGTTACAACGGCACGGCGGCCTTTAAGATCGATTGTGTTCATATGTCCCTCAGAATTTCCGTATTACTGTTCTTGTGAATTATGACGAGGCCGCATTGAGTGGTTTGATCCAGATCCGGTTGTCATGAAAGGCAACACCCCCTTGGGGGCCTGCCGGATCTGCCCCGGTCAGGAAGTTGATACCCCGACCATGCCGGAAGCTTTCGTTCGGCCAGATGCTTTCAACGATTACAACGCCTTCCCTCATGCCATCGAAAATTTTGACTTCAATCTCGACGGTACCCCGGTCATTGCCCAGCACCACAAGATCGTCCGCCGTTACGCCAAGGCGTTTGGCGTCTTGACTGTGGATCATAACCGACGGCTTGCCTTCCTTCGAACGCGATGACTTTGTTTCGGTAAAGCTGGAATTCAGAAAATTGCGGGCCGGTGCGGTCACGAGCCTGAACGGCATATCCTCTGTTTCGGATTCAATCACATCGTGATGATCCGGCAGGCTCGGCATTGTGCTGATGTCGCCGCCGGGCGCAAAGCGGTTACGGGCTGCATCAACCCAATCTGCGTGGAAACGGTATTTTCCATCGGGTGTGTTGAAGCCCTTGGTATAATGCGCCTCATCAAAATCGGGCTGAGCATCTATCCATTTGGATTTCTCCAGCGTCTCCAAGTCTGGCCAACCGGACAGGGTCAGGGTTTTGTCGATGATCTCCCGACCGTTCATGAAGAAGCCCGGGTATTCCCCTTCAAGTCGCTGGCCCAGCCCGGTAATGACATCGTGGTTGCTTCGACATTCACCCGGCGCGTCGATCAGTTTCGGACCAAACAGGATATGGTTCTGTCCGCCGCCCTGATAGAAATCGTCATGTTCCAGAAACATTGTGGCAGGAAGGACGATATCGGCCATTTTCGCGGTCTGGGTCATGAATTGATCATGGACACAGACAAAAAGATCCTCCCTGGCGAATCCTGCATGCACTTTACTCAGGTCCGGGGCCACCATCATGGGGTTGGTGTTCTGGATCAGCATGGCCTTTACAGGAGGGCCGTTGAAAAGGGCCTCTGCATCATCCAGCAATATGTCACCGATGCGTGACATATCCAGAACCCGAACCGAGGGGTCTGCACGATCCAGCCCTTCGATCAGTGTTTTGTCCCAATGATAGATGGCACCATTGGTGTGGAACGCCCCGCCACCTTTAAGCGGCCAGGATCCCATGACGGTCGCGATAGAGGCCGCCGCATGCATGTTGGGGGCACCATTGCGCTGACGGGTAAATCCGTATCCGAGGCGCAGATAGGTGCGCTTGTTCTGACCCAGAAGGGCCGCCAGGTCCTCAATCTCCTGCACCGGCATGCCTGTGATCCTGCTGGCCCATTCGGGACCGCGTGATTTCAGGTGTTCTTCCAGACCTGCGGGATCATCGGCGAATTGTGCCATATATTCCCGGTCGGCATATCCATCGCGAAACAGGATATGCATGATGGCACAGGCAAGGGCCCCGTCGGTACCAGGTTTCAGAATGACGGGCACATCCGCCTGTTTCAGGGTCGGTGTGTTGTATACATCGATCGCCACGATCTTTGCACCGCGGTTTTTGCGGGCCTTTATCGCATGGGTCATGACATTGACCTGGGTATGGACCGCATTGGTTCCCCAGATGACGACAACATCCGCATCGGCCATTTCACGCGGGTCCGGCCCGGCGAGCTTTCCCGTACCCGCCGCGATGCCCGGCCAGGCCAGCATCGTGCAGATCGATTGATGCATGCCGGAATAGCCCTTTGTATTGGTAAGGCGTTTGATGCCATCCCTCATCAAAAGGCCCATAGTACCGGCAAAATAGTAAGGCCAGACAGATTCAGCCCCAAACTCTGCCTCAGCCTTGTTGAACTCTGCTGCTACCGTGTCCAGTGCCTCTTCCCAGGAAATGGGTTCGAAAGAGCCGGACCCTTTTGGTCCTGTCCGTCGCAAGGGCTGGGTCACACGATCGGGATGATGAACCCGGTCGGCATAGCGGGCGACCTTGGCGCAGATCACGCCATCGGTATAGGTGTTCTCCTTTGCCCCATGGACCCTGCCAACACGGTTGCCGTCCAGCAGTTCCACATCCAACGCACAGGTGCTTGGACAGTCATGGGGGCAAGCACTGAAACCGATCTGCGGTTTGGTCTTGCCCGCTGTGCCGTATTGTCCGTCCATTATAGAGCCTTCCTTTCGGGTCGGTATCTAACCGTGTCCTTAGACAGTTTTCTGCATCCGGACCATCAAGATCAAGGGCAAGACGGCAAGACACGTGATCGAAAACAGATAAAACGCGTTAATATAGCCGATCATGATGGCCTGTCGCCCGATTTCCTGGCTGAGCGCAGCCAGTTCTTCGGTCCCGTCGATGGACCAGGGGCCCAGCATGAAGGACCAGTTGAACCGTTCATTCATCGGGGATGCCTGTTCGGTGATCTCAGCATAATTCACCTTGCCAGTCCGCAAAACGACTGCGATCGAGATCGAAATGAATACGCTGGACCCGAAATTCCTTAACAGATGAAAAATCGCCATCCCGTCGGGCAGCAATGTCCGGTCGAGGGTGTTAAACGTCACAAGGGTGATTGGAACCCAGATTAGTCCAACGCCGAGGCCTTGCAGGAAGCTGGTCCAGCCCACATCAAAGGTCGTCATATTGACGTCGAACTGGGCCATGTAAAGGCCCGCCACGCCCTGCATCAGAAAACCGATCGCCATGATCGGGCGCGGGTCAAAGCGGCTGAGATAGATCATCATGAAGAAGCCCAGCATCGTGCCTGCGCCGCGCACACCAAGCAGCCAGCCAATGATCGTGTCCGGATAGCCCTGAACCGTTTGCAGCAGAGGGGGCAGCAGGGTCATCGGCGTGAAGTTCAACATGCCGAAGATGAAGACGATGATGGTGCCCAGAATGAAGTTGCGATCCCGCAACAGAGCGAGGTTGAGGAAGCTCTTGCCCTCTTTCGCGGTAAAGGTATGGACCAGGAAGATATAGAGCGCGATACCGGCCAATCCGGCAACGGTGATGATTTCCAGGGAATCAAACCAGTTGTTTCGCTCGCCGCGATCAAGGACGAGCTGCGCGGCGGCCACCGCAATTGCCAGACTGAGAAACCCTGTCCAGTCCAGCGAGGTTCTTGGTTGATCTCCACGGCTCTTGATCAGGGCGACCACGCCCAGCCAGGCGACCACACCGAAGGGCACAATCATGAAAAAGACCCAGCGCCAGGAATATGCCTCTGACAGATAGCCGCCCAGGGTTGGTCCGATGATCGGGCCAAGCACCACACCGGTACCGTAAATCGCCATGGCGGTCCCGTGCTGCTTTTTGGGATAGGTGTCCAGCACCAGGGCCTGGCTGAGTGGGACAAGGGGAGCCCCGAAGGCGCCCTGCAAAGCGCGACAGACGATAAGAAACTCCAGGTTCGGTGCCACACCGCAGAGGAGAGAGGATATCGTAAAGCCCGTTACCCCCCACAGCATGGTTCGTCTGCGCCCGAAGCGCCCGGCCAGCCAGCCGGTCATCGGTGTGACAATGGCGGTGGCAACGATGTTGAAGGTGACGACCAGCGCAATCTGGTCAGTCGTTGCGGATAAGGCACCCTGCATCTGGGGCAGGGACACATTAGCGATGGTCACCGTCATCGCATAAAGGATGGTGACAAAGGTCAGCGTGACCAGAACCATCAACCGCCGTGTGGCGGTCATATCGGCCCCGGATGGTGCGTCTGAAACGCTCATGCGCTGGCTAGAATCCTTTCGACTGCCTTGCCGACCTGAAACAGCCAGGCATCCTCGCCATGGTGTCCGTTCAGCATCAATCCGACCGGCGCATCACCGACTTGGTGACAGGGTATAGAGAGCGAACAAAGATCCAGAAAGTTTCCGACACTGGTGTTGCGCAGGGTCATGATGTTCTTGGGTCCATAGGCATCATCGTCGTCGACCTCTGAAATGGCCGGTGCAATGATCGCGACTGTGGGCATGACAATTGCGTCGTAGGGTCGTGCTGTTGCTGCGGCCTCTTCAATCAAGGCGGTGCGGGCCTGAACCACGTCGATATATTCGGCGGCGGTCTGGTCCGCGCCTTTTGCGATCCGACCGGCGACGCGGGGGTCATACTGATCGGCCTTGTCGGCCAGAAGATCCTTGTGCCAGGCATAGGCCTCTGCAGCGGCGAATCCACCCTTGGCATTGATCCCCGGCAATTTACCCAACTCGTCAAATGGGATCTCGTCGATCTGAACGCCGGAATCCCGCAACAGGCGGATGGCGCGTTCGAAGGTTTTTGCAACGATCTCGTCCATCCCGTCCAGCACCAGGGTCTGGGGGATGGCCAGGCGAATTCGGGATGGGTCGATCCCTTCGGGTAGGGTGACATCCTCACCCGCAAGGATCGCATCCGTGATCGCACAGCAATCAACCGATTGTCCCAGCGGCCCCGCACTGTCGAGCGAGAAGGAAAGTGGAATGATATCGTTCAAGGGGATCCGTTTTGCGGTCGGTTTATACCCGGTGATGCCGCAAAAGGCCGCTGGAATCCGGCAGGACCCACCGGTATCAGTTCCAAGAGAGATGGCCGCCATCCCCTCTGCAATCGCGACGGCCGAGCCGGAGGAGGATCCACCTGGAATCCGGCCTGTTTCCCGGTCCCAGGGGCTGGTTGGCGTGCCGTAATGCGGGTTTAGACCAAGGCCCGAATAGGCAAACTCTGTCATATTGGTTCGGCCAACAAAAACAAACCCCGCCTGACGACAGCGGGCGATGGTTGGTGCATCCGCAGCTTCGGGTGCATTGGTGGTGAGTACTTTTGATCCGGCACTCGACACCTCACCGCGTACGCCATAGAGGTCTTTGACCGCCATCGGAATACCGGCCCAGGGCGAGGCATGGACATTGTCTTTGCGGGCAAGGTCTGCGGCATCGGCTGCCGCACGGGCCTTGTCGTGATTGATATGGATATAGGCCTTATTGCCTTCGCTGCTGGCGTCAATTTTGGCAAAGCTCTCTTCAAGCAACGCCCGGGCAGAGGTTTCACCGCCCGCAAGGTCGGCGGCCAGGTTTTTGAGAGGTTTCATGCGCACTCCGTCTGGGTAAATGTCTTTCTAAGCGGATAACCGCATCACATCACAGCGCCGATCTGCCATGGAATGAACTCATCATCGCCAAAGCCAAGCGCTTCGGATTTGGACGGATCACCGGATGCCACCTCCAGGATCCTGTTGAAGATGACCTCGCCCATTTCCGGAATGGTCAACTCACCGTCGACGACCCGGCCTGTATTGATGTCCATATCCTCTTCCATGCGATTATACATCGCCGTGTTGGTCGCCAGCTTCATACTCGGGGCGGGTTTGCAGCCGTAAACCGATCCACGTCCCGTCGTGAAGCATACGACATTCGCACCAGCCGCCACCTGACCAGTGATGGAACAGGGGTCGTATCCTGGCGAATCCATGAAGACGAACCCCTTTTCGCGGGCGGTCTCGCCATACTTATAGACATCCGTCAGGTTGGTTGTGCCCCCTTTGGCGGCGGCCCCCAGCGACTTTTCCAGGATCGTCGTCAGACCGCCCTTTTTGTTGCCGGGTGAGGGGTTGTTGTCCATAGACCCTGAATTGATCCGCGTATACTCCTCCCACCACTTGATGCGGGCGACGAGTTTCTCGCCAACTTCCTTAGAGACAGCGCGGCGGGTCAACAGGTGTTCTGCCCCATAGATCTCTGGTGTTTCGCTGAGAATTGCGGTGCCTCCATGCCTGACGAGCAGGTCTGCGGCCGCGCCAAGTGACGGGTTTGCACTGATCCCGGAATAGGCGTCTGAGCCCCCGCATTGCAGGGCCAGTGTCAGATGACCGGCATCCACCGTCTGCCGGCTGAACGCGTTGGCCGCGGGCAGCATGTCGCGGACAGTATCAATGCCGCGCTGAACGGTTTTACGGGTGCCACCGGTGTCCTGAATGGTCATCGTCTGAAAGGTCGGGCCGTGGCGCAGATTATACGCCTCCAGCAGGAAGTCGATCTGGTTCACTTCGCATCCCAGACCCACCATTAAAATACCTGCAAAATTCGGATGGCGGGCAAAACCCCACAGCACCCGCTGCAGGTTTGCATAGCCCTCTCCATCGCCGGCCATACCGCAGCCGGTTGAATGCACAAAGGCAACGACGCCGTCGATGTTCGGGTATTTCTCCAGCTCTTCTTTCGGGAAATGGTCCGCGATGTATCGGGCAACGGTCGCGGAACAATTCACGCTGGTCAGGATGCCGATATAGTTTCGGGTGCCGACAAGGCCGTTCTCGCGCTTGAACCCCTGGAAGGAGGCGACGGCGTCACCGGTGAAATACTGGGTTGGCCGCATATCCTCGCAATGGGCGAAGTCGCGATCAAAGGACCGGAATTCGCAGTTGTTCGAATGGACATGATCGCCGGGATTAATATCAGTCGTCGCAAATCCAATGATCTGATTGTATTTGCGGATTGGCTTGTCTTTGGCGATGCCTTTGGTGGCAACCTTGTGGCCAGCCGGTACATGGCCGGAGGCGGTGATTTCTTCATCTTCGATCCGGGTTTCGGGTAAAATATCTGCCCTTGCGACAACCACATTGTCGACATCGTTCAGGCGGATGGTCAGTTGTTCCCGGGCGGCCATTCTGTTTCTCCCAAAATAGTAGTGCTCTGCTGCTTGGCGCAATCCTCAACGGCTTGTATCGTAGCCGCGCCTAAACTGACGGACAATGCGCTGATCGGGCAAAGGTCACCATCTTAAAGACGCAGAATGGGGAGGGATTATAAATGGTCGGGCGTTTGAACGGGAAAACCTGTCTGATTACCGCAGCGGGACAGGGGATTGGTCGCGCCAGTGCGACACTGTTTGCCGCCGAGGGCGCAAAGGTGATCGCAACAGATGTAAATGAAGAGGCGCTGGCAAGCCTTGCCGCTGAAACTGGTGTTGAAACAGCCAAACTTGATGTCATGGACAAACAGGCTGTTGCCGCGATGGCAGACAAAACAGGTGCCGTCGATATCTTGTTGAACATCGCCGGGTTCGTACATCACGGAAACATCCTTGAATGTGACGAAGATGCCTGGGATTTTTCCAACAATCTGAATGTAAAATCCATGTATCAGATGATCCGTGCTTTTCTGCCCGCGATGCTGGAGAACGGCGGGGGATCCATCGTGAACATGGCCTCTGTTGCCGGTTCCATTGCCGGCGTTCCCAACCGGTTTGTTTATGGCGCGACCAAAGGCGCTGTCATTGGTCTGACAAAATCTGTCGCTGCAGATTTTGTGACAAAGGGTATTCGGTGCAATGCGATTTGCCCGGGAACGGTTGAGACACCATCCCTCGGCAACCGGATTGCGGACGCTGGCGGTGAAGAGGCACGCAAGGCCTTTATCGCACGCCAGCCGATGGGCCGCCTTGGCAGTGCTGAAGAGATTGCCAATCTTGCACTCTACCTGGCCTCGGACGAGTCGTCTTATACCACCGGTCAGGCTCATATCATTGATGGCGGTTGGCGGACCTGATCCGCCGTCCTGTCGGAGACAGCAACACATAACTTTTTTCTGTAGGGAGTATCAGAAATGAAACTTTTGCGTTTTGGGCCTGAAGGCCAGGAAAAACCGGGCATGCTGGACGCGGATGGCAATATTCGCGATTTGTCTGGTGTGGTAAATGATATCGACGGTGCGATGCTGTCTGGACCGGATTTCGACAAGGTTGCCGGTATTGATCCGGCCAGTCTTCCTGCTGTGTCCGGTGACCCGCGTCTGGGGGCCTGCGTCGGCAATGTATCCAAGTACATTTGCGTTGGCCTGAACTATACGGACCATGCGGCTGAAACCGGTATGGATATGCCGTCCCATCCGCTGATCTTTGCCAAGGCCACCAGTGCGATTTGCGGTCCCAATGATGATGTCATGATCCCGCGCGGTTCCGAGAAGACGGATTGGGAAGTTGAACTGGCCGTCGTGATCGGCAAGAAGGCATCCTATGTCGATGAAGCCGACGCAATGGACTATGTTGCCGGCTATTGCGTCACCAATGACGTTTCCGAGCGTAGCTTTCAGTTCGATTATGCCGGTCAGTGGACCAAGGGCAAAAGCTCTGACACGTTTGGTCCGCTCGGTCCTTGGCTGGTGACCAAGGACGAGATTGCTGATCCCCATAACCTGGCAATGTACTGCTCGGTCAACGGGCACAAATATCAGGATGGCAGTTCAAACACGATGTATTTCAAAATCGCGACCCAGATCAGCCATATTAGTCAGTTCATGACCCTGATGCCAGGTGACGTAATTGCGACGGGCACCCCTCCGGGTGTTGGCGCGGGTCAGACGCCGAATGTTTTCCTGAAGCCCGGGGATGTTATGGAACTGGGTATTGAAGGCCTTGGGGTTCAGCGTCAGACCCTCGTCGCCTGGTCCCGTTGATCAGGGTAAAGAGGCAGCACAATGTCATCAGATCAGGGCGGTTCGCGCCTGCCGGGGTTTCAGGGTTTAACCCCGGCTGAGCGCCTGGACGTGGTCACAAATCATGTCGGTTTCGGCAATCAGGAAAAGGCACATCTGGCCGATGCTGGGGCGCCGCTGGTCGAACTTGCCGACCACCTGTCGGAAAATGTGATCGGAACGGTCAATATCCCGCTTGGTGTTGCGACCAACCTGATCGTAGATGGTGAAGATGTGCTGGTTCCCATGGCGACGGAGGAATCCTCTGTCATCGCGGCGGTCTGCAATGCCGCCAAGCAGTGCCGGGACACGGGTGGCATAACGGCATCCTGGTCGGGTCCTGAAATGATTACCCAGGTCCAGATCCTGAATGTTAGCGACCCTTATCAGGCGCGGGCCAAGATCCTTGAACGGCGCGATGAGATCCGGGAACTCTGTGATGCGGTGGATCCGATGCTGGTCAAACTGGGCGGCGGCTTTCGCGATATAGAGGTCCGCCTGCTCGACTCCCGGATTGGCCCGATGGTTGTGGTGCATCTGATTGTTGATACGCGGGATGCCATGGGGGCGAATGCGGTCAATTCCATGGCAGAGCGTCTGGCCCCCTATATGGAGGACTGGACGGGCGGTGTTGTAAAACTGCGCATCCTGTCGAACCTGGCTGATCGCCGTGTCGTTCGGGCGCGGGCGGTTTGGTCTGCAGAGACGATCGGTGGTGTGGAGGTTCGCGACGGCATGATCGCGGCTGCCGCCTTTGCGGAGGTCGACCCCTACCGCGCCGCGACCCACAACAAGGGCATCATGAACGGGATCAGTGCGGTGGTTCTGGCGACCGGGAACGATACCCGCGCCATAGAGGCAGGCGCCCATGCCTTTGCTGCGCGTACCGGTCACTATACCGCTCTCACCCGTTGGGAAGTAACAGCGGAGGGCGATCTCGCGGGCCTTATTGAGGTCCCGATGGCGGTTGGCATCGTCGGCGGGGCTACCCGCGTGCATCCGACAGCGCAGGCCGCCCTGAAAATCATGCAGGTCACCTCGGCAGAAAGACTGGCCAAGATTGCTGCTGCTGTGGGCTTGGTTCAGAACTTCGCTGCGCTGAAAGCGCTGTCGACGACCGGTATTCAGGCAGGCCATATGCGCCTGCATGCCCGCAACCTGGCGCTCGCCGTCGGAGCAGAGGGGGAGGAGATTCAGGCCGTTGCCAAGGCCATTATTGCGCGGGCCGAAATCCGTCAGGACGTCGCCGAAGAAGAACTGGCCAAGTATCGATCATGACCGGCCAGGATCAGGCCGCCGAAACACCACAACAGCCACCCCCTCAGAACCGCCCCATGATGGCGGCTTTGTGGATGCTGTTTGCCGTTGTGTCTTTCAGTCTGATGGCGATTGGGGGTCGGGAAATCAGTAAAGAGCTGGACACGTTCCAGTTGATGTTCTTTCGCTCGGCATTGGGATTGCTCATCGTTGTCCTGATAGTTGTTTTCAGTGGCACCGGCTTTTCGCGGTTTCGGACCAAACGGTTCAAACGCCATATTGTTCGCAACTGTTTTCACTTTGTCGGCCAATTCGGCTGGTTCTTCGCGGTTGCCCTGATCCCGCTTGCCCAGGTGTTTGCGATCGAATTCACGACGCCTTTATGGGTCGCGATTTTTTCGCCTTTGCTGCTTGGAGAGAAACTGACGAAAGGGCGGCTCCTGGCGGTATTGATTGGCTTTAGCGGCATTCTGATTGTTGTCCAACCCTGGCAGGGGCAGCTTGACCCTGGCGCCCTAGCGGTTGTCATCGCGGCGATTGGATTTTGTTTCTCTATGATTGTCACCAAGCAATTGACGTCGACGGAAAGCCCGCTGGTCATCGTCTTTTATATGTCTTTGATCCAGGCACCGATGGGGTTGATCCCCGCTCTTTGGGTGTGGGTCAATCCCAGTATGATCACGATGTTCTGGTTGGTGGTAATCTCGGTCTTCGGCCTGACCGCCCATTACAGCATCGCCCGCGCCTTCGCCTATGCAGATGCCATTGTTGTAGCACCAATGGATTTTTTGAGACTGCCCGTCATCTTGGTGGTTGGTCTGCTGGTCTATGGTGAGGTCGTTGGACCCGCAATTCTGATCGGCGGCGCTATTATTCTTTTTGGCAACTGGATGAACCTGTGGCTAGAGACGCGACAGAAGAAAAGCAATTGAACCCTGTTTGAAACAAGCGCCCCTGAAAATGAATGAGGCCGCCCAAAGGCGGCCTCAAACCAAACAAATGCTTTTGCCCTTAAGCAGCGGCGATGTTTACAGCCTTCGGACCACGTGGCTCAGGCTTTACTTCAAAGCTGACGCGCTGACCTTCGGAAAGCGAGCTCATGCCAGCTGCTTCAACGGCGGAAATGTGTACGAACACGTCCTTTGAACCGTCTTCCGGCTGGATGAAGCCAAAGCCTTTGGTGGTGTTGAAAAATTTTACGATACCGGTTGCCATATTAACTGCTCTTTCGTCCATTGATAGTACTGCAAACCTGGTGGCTTGCTCACAGGACGTGCCGAGGGAAAGTAGATCAGGTGCCGCGCTGTTACGCAAAACCATCGTCCGCGTAGTTCTCAGCAGCGACGTCCAGAATGTGCTATGCGCCCAAATGCGAACGAGTGCAAGTAATTTCTGGTTAAATTAATAAAACAGGTGCCCGCACGGATTGGGTGCGGGCACCTGTTTTTATTGGATTTTTGAGGGTTAGGATCAGGGTTACATCTGAACCTGAACATTCCCCAACCGTTCTGTCAGCTTCATGTTTTCGGCATAGTCGACAGGCACGGCGATCAGGGCCGGACCTTCCTGCTGGAAGGCTTCTTCGAGGGCCGGAATGATCTGGTCCGCCGACGTCAGCTCTTTGCCCCACATGCCAAAACTCTTGGCCAAAGCACCAAAGTCAGGGTTGTTAAAGGCCAGATCCGAATGTTTGCCATCAAAGCCATTCTGTTGCTTCCATTTGATCAGGCCGTATTCCCCGTCGACCCAGACCATGGCAACCACGTTCAGCTTTTCACGAACGGCTGTTTCAAGCTCCTGCACGTTCATCATGAAGCCGGCATCGCCACTGATCGAGAGGACTTTCCGATCGGGATAGGCGATTTTGGCCCCAATGGATCCTGGCATTGCAAAACCCATGGTACAGAACCCGTTTGAAATCAGGCAGGTGTTGGGTGTGGTGCATTGGAAGTAGCGGGAAATCCACATCTTATGCGCCCCGACATCTGACAGAAGAATGTCGTCATCCCCCATGAATTGCCGCACATCCCAGAGGATCTTTTGCGGTTTGACAGGGAAGGCCGTGTCATCTTTTTCGGCGGCAAAGTCATTCGCCATCGTGTCGCGCAATTCCTTGCGCATGTTGATGTCAAACAGCGGCAGTTTTCCGGCGAATTTCTCGTTGATCAGCTCGTTCATCTGCCACAGTGCATCGGCAAGGTCGGCGACAATCTCAACCGTCGCGGCATAGTCCCGGTCCACTTCGGCGGGCCAGAAATCGATGTGAATGATCTTTTTCGATTCCTTGTTCGTCCGGTTCCAGGCACTTGGTGAATACTCTACCAGGTCGTAGCCGCAGGAAATCACCAGATCGGCATCATCAAAGGCGAGGTTGTTATAGTCGCCACTGCCCAGACCCATGGTGAACAGGCAATGTGGATCGTCCATCGGGACAGCTCCCTTGCCCATAAAGGTGTTCACAACGCCGATGCCAAGCTTTTGGGCCATCCGCTGCAATTGTTGTGCGGCCCGTTTCCGGATCGCGCCGTTACCGGCCAAGATGATCGGGCGCTTGGCCTGTGCGATCAATTCAACCGCCTGGGCAATCGCCTTGTGATCAGCGGCCGGGCGGCGAACCTTGGTCGGGGTCATCGGCAAATCATCCACCGGCTGTTTCGCAACATCTTCCGGTAATTCAATGACGGTCACACCGGGCTTTTCCGTTTCGGCAATCTTGAAGGCCTTGCGAACAACCTCCGTGATGTTTCCGGCCGACACGATTGAGTTGGCCCATTTACTGATCGGGCGCACCATGGCAATCGAGTCCATGTTCTGATGGCTCTCTTTGTGAAGCCGCTTTGTCGAGCCCTGGCCGATAATGGCAACCACCGGTGCACGGTCCATATTGGCGTCGGCCAGACCGGTAACCAGGTTTGTAACGCCCGGGCCCAGTGTCGCAAGGCAGACACCAGCTTTACCGGTCAAACGACCATAGGCATCTGCCATAAAGGCTGCAGCCTGTTCGTGACGGCACAGCACAAACTCAATCTTGCTGTCGAGCAGCGAGATCATCATGTCTGCGTTTTCTTCGCCCGGAACGCCGAAAATGCGTTCAACACCTTCTTCCTCCAGACATTTCACAAAGAGATCTGATGCTTTCATTTACTTTCCCCCGTTCTTGGAATCGAATGATCTGGTGATAGAAGCCTAGAAATGATTGGTCCTTAGGACCATCATCTTCTCGGTCTGCATTTCGTGGATGGTGCATGGGATGCCGCCGACCCCGTGGCCCGACGAGCGGGCCCCGGCAAAAGGCATCCAGTCAACGCGAAACGCCGTATGCTCATTCACCATGATGGCGGTGCCATCGAGATTTTTGTAACAATACATCGCCGTGTCGATGCTCTCGGTAAAGACAGCCGCCTGGAATGAGAAGGGCAGTGAATTTGCCTGAGCAATGGCGTTCTCAATCTTGTCATAGGAATAAACGCAAATCACGGGACCAAAAATCTCGGCCGTTGAAACCCGCGCATCGGCTGGCGGATCCAGAAGGATTGTCGGTTCATAGCAGCTGTCAGAGATTTTCTTGCCGCCACAAAGCAGTTTTGCTCCACCGGCGACGGCCTCTTCCACCCACTCATGCACCCGGTCGACTTCCGAATGGCGGATCAGCGGGCCTACTTCCGTATCGGCGAGGGTTGGATCGCCGACTTTCATTTTTTGGGCAAGGTCGGACAGGCCATCCGCCAAACCGCCTGCGATACTGGCATCTGCGAAGACACGCTGGACGGACACACAGACCTGACCGGCATGATACAGACCACCCTTTGCCATGCGTCCCAGATTGTCGTTTAGGTCCGCATCGGCGGCGACAATAACCGGTGCCGCGCCGCCATGTTCCAGGGCGCACCGCGTTCCAGGTGAGAGTTGCGACCGCAGGGTCCAGCCGACCTTGGCAGATCCGATAAAGCTGAAAAAGGCGTTCCGGGGATCGGTCACCAAAGCGGTCGACAGGTCGCGGTTTTCCGGAAGGCAAACCTGACACCATTCTTCGGGAAGTCCGGCCTCACGCAGGATATCGACGAAATTGAAGCAGGAAATTGCCGTAATCTCCGCCGGTTTCACGATAACCGGACAACCGGTTGCGACCGCTGGGGCCACTTGGTGAACAATCAGGTTGAAAGGATGGTTAAAGGCAGAGACCGCGACCACAACACCGATCGGCTCAAATTGGGTAAAGGCAATGCGTCCGGCAGAGGACGGGTTTAGACCCATGGGGATTACATTCCCGGCCTCGGCCCGCATCACTTCAACACAATTTTCGACACCGTCGGCCGCGCGATCAATCTCAACCAGGGAATCCATCAGTGGTTTTCCGCCTTCGCGGGCCGCCTGCAGGGCCAGATCCTGGCGTCTTTCTTTGATGATTTCTGCTGTCTTTCGCAGGATCTCTAGCCGCTCGTGCTTTGGAATCCAGTTTGCGCGATCTCGGTAAAGCGCATGGGCTGTTGCCAGCGCTTTTTCGACCTGTTCCGCATTGGCTGACGGCACGGATTTAATTGGTGCACCGTCAAACGGCGCGCTTACGAGCTTTTCACCCATCTTATCCCCCATAAAGACCCCGCAGCATTCGTCAAAAACCCTGCGGCACAACAAATTCCGACCGGTGAGAATCACCGGGTCAGACTGTATGCATTACCCTGTCCCGATCATTATTATAGAATTTTGGAATTATGGGTAGGGTACATTAGGCAAATGTTGTGTTTTTCTACTGTGAGGCGGGTCTCGAAGCGCCCCGACCGCGCGATTTCCTAGGACTCAAGGATGGCGGCCGTGATCTCGATAAGGGTTGGTTTTCCTGCGTTTAGCGCCCGTGCTGTCGCCTCTTCCAGGGCAAGAAGGTTTGAAGGTTTGTCATAGGCGCAATCATAGGCCTGGGCCATAAGACCAAAATCCGGATTGGATTGTTCAACCGCAATCGGACTGACCCCCACATCTTCCATGCCAAGTTTGATTTCCCCCAATGCATGATTGTTCCACAGGAAAATAGGCAGATTCAGTTTGTGTTCGGCGGCCGTGCCCAACTCGTTCGCCGTGAATTGAAAGCCATAGTCACCGGCCAGCACCGCGACCGGTTTACCGGGTTTTGCGAAACAGGCACCGATCCCGGCCGGCAAGGCGTATCCGAGCGTCCCAAAACCGCAGGGATGCAGCCAGAGGCGCGGTTCGGCCATCGGATAGATGGCATTCCCGCTATAGGCAATCTGGGTCATATCGGTTGCCAGGATCGTGTCTTCGGGTAAGGCCCGCCGGATACTTTCCAGGATGGCACGATGTTTCGCGCGTTCCGGGTTGTCTGTCTTTGAGACATCCGCGCGAAGTCGTGCGATGTCGCGCTGATCATCCCTTTTGGCATGGCCCAGAACCATGCCGGCGAGCAGACGGTTCAGACCTGCGATGCTTGCCCTGGCATCAGCGCAGATTGCCAGATCAGCACCGTAATCATCGCTGAGCTCCATCGGGTCCAGATCGATTCGGATTAACTTGCCGGAAATGCTGATATCGCCATCCCAGAAATCGGGTGAGGCCAGTTCTGTGCCAACCGCCAGGACAATATCGGCTTCATCAATCAGGGTGCGGACGGACTCTGCTTCCATCATAGAGGCGGCGAACATCGGATGACTTGCGGCGATCACTCCTTTCCCGGCGATCGTTGTCACAACGGGGATGGAGAGCAGTTCGGCTAGTGCGGTCACCTCTGATGCGGCGTCGACCGCGCCACCGCCTACGATCATAACCGGGTTTTCGGCTTGCAGAAGCGTTTCAGCAGCTTCTTCCAACAAGCTCTCGGAAGGCTGTACCGGAGGTGAGATAGAATTGGCCTCCCATGCTACGCCGCCTGGCTCTGGCAGGATATCAATCGGAATATTGATGCTGATCGGGCGGGGGCGTTGGGTCGCGAATTCCTGAAAGGCCCGGTTTACAAGCTGTTTCAGGCTGCTGCCGTCCTGTGCGGTCGCACTCCACCCGGCCACGGCCTGAACGGAGGCTTCCTGATTTTTCATTTCGTGCAGGCGTCCTCTACCCATGCCGATATCGGCCCGTGCCAGAACAGTTGAGACCACCAGCATCGGGACCGAGTCTGAATAGGCCTGTCCGATCGGTGTCATTGCGTTCATAACCCCGGGACCGGAAATCAGAAAACAGACGCCGGGTTTGCCACTTGCCCTTGCGTAACCATCTGCCATGAAGGCCGCACCTTGCTCATGCCGGGTCAAAACATGCCGGATCGGCGTCTGGGTCAGACCGCGATAGAGTTCGATCGTGTGGACACCCGGAATGCCGAAAATCGTATCGACACCGTGCTCTTCCAGAAGATGTACGAGTGCTTCCCCGTTTGTTTTCTGCATGTTTTTGCCCTGCAAGTCTTGAGGTCAGGAACGACGGCGATTGCGGCGCGTCCGTGTCGGTGCCTGGGGCATCTCATTGCCGCCTTCCAGTGCCGTTTCGTTCAGATAGGTTGTCGGTCCGAGGCTGCGCACAACGTTGATTAACTCGGCCATTGGTTTTGGCTCATAGCCTTCAAGGGACTCAACAACCGCCTTCATCACCGCCCCGTCGGATCCACAGCATCCGCCGATGATTGTGGCACCGGCATCTCTTGCATACCGCGCATAATGTGCCATCAGTTCTGGTGTACCAGTGTATTGAAAGCTGCCATCCTTGAATTCAGGAACACCGCAATTCGCTTTTGCAATGATCACGGTGTCCGGTGTCGCAATTTTCCCGATTTGAGAGACGGAGACGACGTTCTCAGTTGCCCCCAACCCGCAATTGGCGCCCATGGCAACGGGCGGGTTCTCGAGCGATTTCATATGGGTGTAGGCTTCTTCCGGCGTTATGCCCATCATGGTCCGGCCAGCAGTGTCAAAGGTCATGGTCGCCACGACCGGAAGACCGGTTGTCGATGCGCCTGCAATCGCGGCTTCAACCTCTTCCTTGGACGACATGGTTTCGACCCAGAGAAGATCTGCACCACCTTCTTTCAGCCCTTGGGCGAGATCCGCAAAGGCGGCTGTTGCCTCCGCCACGGTCAAGGTGCCGGTCGGCTCCAGGATCTCACCTGTAGGGCCAATGGACCCGGCAACAAAGACAGGGTGGTTGGCCGCGTCCGCCACACCGCGGGCCACCCGTGCGGCCGCCGTACCCAGCTCAACCGCCCGATCGGCGGCATTGTGCAGCTTCAGCCGATAGGCGTTCCCGCCAAAGGAATTGGTCAGGATAATGTCACAGCCCGCATCGACAAACTCCTGATGCACGCTGGCGACCCGATCCGGGTGGTCAATATTCCAGAATTCGGGTGGGTCGCCGGTTTCCAGCCCGCGTTTGAACAGGTTTGTTCCCATGGCCCCATCGGTTACCAGGTACCCTTTCTTCTGAAGCTGCGCCAGGAAGGCCGCGGTCATACTACTCTCCTGTGATGTTGGGACGCCGGGTTAGGCGGTTTGGGCGTGGGTCAGTGCCTGATCCAGGTCACTTAGAATATCATCAATTGATTCCAGACCAACCGACAAGCGAATGACATCCGGTCCTGCACCGGCGGCGGTCTGTTGCTCTGGGGTAAGCTGGTTATGGGTGGTTGACGCCGGATGAATGACCAGGGATTTCGCATCACCAATATTGGCCAGATGACTGAACAGATTCAGATTGTCGACCAGCTTTACGCCCGCTTCATAGCCGCCCTTCAGGCCGAAGGTGAAGACAGCGCCAGCACCATTGGGCAGGAGTTTCTGACCCAGATCGTAATAGGGGCTCGATTTAAGGCCGGCATAGGACACCCAGTCGACCGCTTTGTGCCCTTCCAGAAACGCGGCGACGGCCAAGGCATTTTCGCAATGGCGCTGCATGCGAAGGGGCAGGGTCTCAATACCAAGGAGGGTAATCCAGGCATTCATTGGCTGCTGGGTCGATCCAAGATCCCGCAACGAAACCGCATGGGAGTAAAATGTAAAGGCCAGGTTCCCGAAACTCTCAAAGAAGGAAAGGCCATGATATTCGGGCGCTGGCTTGCTGAGCGCCGGGAATTTGTCGGATGCGGACCAGTCGAATGTACCCTTGTCGATAACCATACCCCCGACCGAGGTACCATTCCCGGAGAGAAACTTGGTCGTCGAATGAACAACAATGTCGGCCCCCCACTCAAAAGGCTGGAGCAGCCAGGGACTGGCCAAAGTATTGTCAACGACAAGAGGCACCCCGGCTTCTGCGGCGATTTTGCCTACGGCCTCGATGTCCACGATCACGCCGCCTGGATTGGCCAGACCTTCGCAGAAAACGGCCTTTGTCCTGGTGGTCAGGGCTTTCCGGAAATTTTCCGGGTCATCCGGATCGACGAATTTCGCCTCCCAGCCGAATTTCTTGAACGTGTGAGAAAACTGGTTGATCGACCCGCCGTACAAGCGGTTTGAGGCAATCAACTCGTCTCCCGGGCTCATCATCGGGAAAAGGGCGATGATCTGGGCGGCATGGCCAGAGGCAGTTGCCGTCCCGCCGATACCGCCTTCCAGGGCGGCCACCCGCTCTTCAAGAACGGCCAGTGTGGGATTGGTCAGGCGGGAATAGATAAACCCTGGTTCCTGAAGGTTGAACAGGGATGCCGCATGTTCTGCATCATCAAAGACAAATGAGGTGGTCTGATAAATGGGGGTTGCCCGCGACCCGGTCGACGCCTCGGGAGCTGCCCCGGCATGCAGTGCCAATGTTTCAAAACCCGGTTTTTTGGACCCAGTCATCTTGCTCCCCCTCGGATTGATGATCACGGCTTGTAATCGATTTTCGGGTCGAAAGCCAAGACTGTAATGGTCATAGGCCGGTTCGGGATGGGATCGTCAGGAAACTTGTGACATTGCTTGTCTTGTGCCACTCCTGCCCGGTTCTATATCTTGGGAAGGTAACTTGTGTGGATAAAGATAGATGGCCGACAGTCTTTACAATGATCAGATACTGGCATTGGCGGGCGGTTTGAAAAAGAACGACCGTCTGACCGATCCAGATGGCACAGCAAGTGTGACCAGCGCGCTCTGCGGCAGCCGGGTCAAGGTTGATGTGCGCCTGCAGGACGGGCGGATCCAGGATTATGGTCATGAGGTTCGGGCCTGTGCCCTGGGTCAAAGCTCTGCCGCCCTGATGAAATCCATCGCCGTGGGTCGCACCCTGGACGAGGTGCGTGAAGGCGGGGCTGCCTTGCGCGCCATGTTGAAAGAGGGCGCAGAACCCCCGGGCGGTGTGTGGGGGGCTTATGAAGTGCTGAAACCGGCCCGTGATCATCGCTCACGCCATGCATCTGTTCTTTTGCCCTTTGATGCGCTTGAAAAGGCGATACTGTCCGCTGATGAAGATTCGCAGGAAGCCGGGGCCGTCTGATGAAGAACCTCGCCAAGTATGTCCTTTTGGCGCCGATCATTGTGTATCGATACACGATCTCACCCATGCTGGGCCCGAATTGTCGCTTCTCGCCCTCGTGTTCTGAATATGCCGTGGAGGCGATCAATAAACACGGTGCGTTCAAGGGCGGGTTTCTGACGATCAAACGTCTCGGTCGCTGTCATCCCTGGGGCAGCAGCGGTTACGACCCGGTTCCCGACTGACTTGCCTCCGGTGGGTTTTTTCTCTTATTTCTTTTCCATCATTCTGTTCCAGGGAGTTCTTCGATGTTCTTTGATCCTGCTGAGACGATGCGCCCGGCGCCGTTTAGTCATTCGCCTTACAAATCCCTTATTGTCCCGCGCCCGATTGGCTGGATCAGTACGGTTAGTTCTGAAGGTGTCGTGAACCTCGCCCCGTTCAGTTATTTCAACGGTGTCGCCGATGATCCGCCCTGTGTGATGTTCTGTCCGAACGGCACCCATCGCGAAGGCGGTTCCAAAGACACGCTCGCAAACATTGCCGAGACCGGTGAATTTGTCTTCAACATGGTGGGCTATGAGCTGAAAGATCAGATGAACCTGTCATCCGGCAACCTGCCACGCTCTGTGGATGAACTGGCCGCTGCCGGTCTGACCGCAATTGCCAGTGAAACGGTGAAGCCACCCAGCGTTGGGGAGGCACCGGCGGCGTTTGAATGCAAGCATTTGACCACGGTCACCCTGCCGACCGGTCCGAAAGGCACGCAGAACAATGTTGTGATTGGTCAGGTGACCGGCATTCATGTCCGTGATGATGTGATCAACGAAGAGGGGCTGGTTGATATTCGCAAGATCAAGCCACTCGCGCGTCTGGGTTACATGGATTATGCGGTGGTCGAAGACTTCTTCACGATGCTACGCCCGGAATAAGGCCGCCGTCGCGGTTCATTGATGCATCAGTGACGGCCGCCCCGTCGCTACGGCGGTGACGGTACTTTCGATAAAGAGATCATAGCCGCCTGGCTGTGGCGCAATCTTGTCCTCGCGATTGATCGCGACATGGACCGTCTCTGCGCCAGCCGCGATGGCCTGTTCCCAGGCGAGTTTGTGGGCCGCCTGTTCGGCATTTTCAGTTGCGTCTTCAAACGATCCGAAATCTCGCAGCGCGTCAGGCATATGAACACGGAAAACATGTTCGCTCGGCGCTGAAATATGGATCAGCACGGTCTGCATCACACCGCCAGCAACCGCGCCGACAGCGTTTGAGACATGGCCGAATTCCGGCAGGACCACTTCGTTACCCGTACTGGCCCCAAAGCTTGGGTAATAGGTAGCGGCAGGTGCCCCGATGGCGGCAATCGGCATTGAAAAACGGACGCCAAGATTGAGGATCGGGGGTTTGGCCGTCGCGGCGGGTTTTGTGAAAGCCGACCGGATCATATGACGGGCAATCGGGCCAGGTTTCGATGTCACTTTAAGGCCGTCTGCCTCCAGCATGGCCAGGGTCAGGGCCTCTCCTGCCTGCGCGATGATCAGATCGAAGACCATCTGGCTGAAGTCTTCTGCGGATTCGGCAATCTCCTGACCGGTTCGCCTCTCCTGACGGGCCCAGATTGAGGCTGCCAGTATTGCCGCTTCTTTGTTCCAGGATCCGTGCAGACCCAGAACATGGGCTGCGTCGGAAGGTGTAAAGGCACTGATCGCAACAAGCCCGCGGTCAACTAGGCGGCTTAAAGGCTGCTCAGGTGCGCGTTCTGCGAACAGGATCTCCAGGGATACAGGCCCCGCATCCAATTTGTCCCAAAGACGCTTCTCACTGGCAGAAAGTCGGGCGCTTCCTTCTGTGAGAGATCGCTGGCGTATGGCAAATCGTCCGTCATAGGTTTTGGAATACCGCCGCTCAGCCTGGCTCCGCAAAATCTCGACGGTGTCAGGGTGGGAATGGGCCAAAAGGCTGATCGGTACGGCGCGCCTTGGCCCGGCAACCAGCTCTTTCTCGTCATTCAGGCGGATTTCACTATCGCCACCCAGACCGACAGTGTGAACGGCGATCGCCTGAACCATGGTGCGCCAACCGCTGACATTGGCGCCCGAGGGATCAATATCCGGACGGCCGTTGCGCAAGAGGGCGATATCCGTGGTGGTGCCGCCCATATCAACGACGATGAGATCGTCACCCCCGGTCATGTGATTGGCCCCGACGACTGAGGCTGCCGGACCGGACAGAACCGTTTCGACCGGACGCAATCGGGCGGTTTCCGCCGAGATCAGCGACCCGTCGCCCTTTACGACCATCAGGGGTGCCTTTATGCCGCGCGCGCCCATCAGGCTCGTTACCGCCTCAATCAGATCGGCAATCATCGGGATCAGGCGCGCGTTGAGAACAGCCGTCAGCGCACGGCGTGGCATGTCGAGATTGGCGGAAAGTTCATGGCCACAGGTCACCGGCTTTGCGCAGGCCTCCAAAATACAGTCGCGCACGCGGCGTTCGTGATCCGGATTTCTTGTGCCGAATTGCCCCGAAACAGCAAAGGCAGAGACCCGTCCTTCATGTTCAGCGATGGTTGCTTTGACAGCGGCAAGATCGAGGGGGGCGGTTTCTTCGCCCAGACTGTCATGCCCGCCGGCGATGAACACAGCAGGATCGCCGCCCAACACGTCGCGCAACCCGGCACGGTCGAGCACGGTCTCCTTTTCGCCGATCATGATCAGGCAGATCGGCTGGCTATGGGCCTCAACCACCGCGTTTGTCGCCAGCGTGGTTGATATGGAGACGAGGGAAAGACGCTCCGCAGCAATCGGGCCGGAATCCCCGGCATCAAGGATCGCCTCAATCGCCTGACCAATGCCGACGGTCAGGTCCCATTTTGTGGTCAGGGCCTTTGCGGATGCGATGACGTCTCCCGCGTCGTTGAGCAGAACGGCGTCTGTAAATGTACCCCCTGTGTCGATCCCCAGGCGCAGCATTTCTTGCATTCTCTGACCCTTCAGCCGTCAGAATTGAGTAAAGAATCGCAGATAAACGCTGTACCGGCGTGGATCAACCTAAATCGTACTGGAAATCCGAAAACCGGATTGGATTAGGGATCAGCCGTCCATTCGGATGCGCTCGATCAGTGCGGTGCGGACCTTGTCGCTGTTCTCATTGGTGACCTGACAGGTGCCAGCCCCGTCATGCCCGCCACCGCGAAATGCCAGGCACAATTCGCCCACATTGGTATTGGAAGACCGATTGAAGATCGATTTACCAATCGCGTAGACGGTGTTCACCTTTTCCTTTCCGCGCATGACATGCATTGAAATATTGCAGTCGGGAAACATGGTGTAGACCTGAAACCTGTTGCCGGGCCAGATCGTTTCCTCATAGCGGAGGTCGATGACGATCAGGTTGTCATAGATGGTTGTGCATTCGCGCAGCTGTTCATCAAATTTCGCGGCATGTCCCTGATACAGATCGAGACGTTCTTTCACGTCAGGGTCTTCGAAAATCTCCGCGATGGTCTGGGTCCGGCACAGATCGATCAGCTTCATCATCAGATCATAGTTTGAGATCCGGAAGTCCCGAAAACGTCCAAGCCCGGTTCTGGCATCCATGATAAAACCCAGCAGAATCCAGTCCTGCGGATCTTTAACGTCTTCCATGGTCAGTTGGGCTGCGTCAGAGCGGTCAACCGAATCCATCATCCCTTCGTCGATATTCGGAAACCCGTCTTTGCCGCCATAGTAGTCGTAGACAACCCTGGCTGCCGAAGGTGCCTTTGGATCGATGATGTGGTTCTTGCGGTCGGTGATCCGCATCGCTTCGGATTCATGGTGATCGAAAGCCAGATGTACCCCGCTGACATAGGGCAGATTGGTGGTGATGTCGTCGCCTGAAATGGCGATCAGACCATCCTGCATATCCTTGGGATGGGCAAAGGCGACCTCGTCGACAATGCCTTTTTCCCGCAGAAGAAACGCGCAGACCAGACCGTCAAAGTCGCTGCGCGTGACAAGTCTGAACTTCTTCTCCGTGCTGGATGCCTTCGCCATGATGCGAACCCCTGCCTCAATTACCCCTCCACATCTGGAATGTATATGAGAATAAACGAATTT
This sequence comes from Alphaproteobacteria bacterium, assembly GCA_963691885.1. Lineage (GTDB taxonomy): Bacteria > Pseudomonadota > Alphaproteobacteria > UBA8366 > Aestuariispiraceae. The sequence goes on along the minus strand of OY829843.1, from coordinate 719,618 downwards.
TCGATGAATGAAAGTTTAAGCTTTCAGGTGAACAAGCCTGTAACACCGTCATAGAGCAATTTGCCGCCCACAATGATCATCAAGATGTAAATCATGCGGTAGAAGATGGCTTCATTGATCACTTTCTGGAGGCGGAAACCAATCCAGATTCCCAGCGGGGCCAGGGGCAAAAGAACAATCGATGTGCCCAGATTGGTTGGTGAAAACTGTCCAAGCCAGGCATAGGGGATAAGCTTGACGTAGTTGACCATCAGAAAGAACCAGACCGTGGTTCCCAGATAGGTCATTTTCTCAAGCCTTTGGGGCAGCAGATAAACCTGGGCAGGTGGTGAACCTGCATGGGCAACAAAACTGGTAAAACCTGAAACACCACCCCAAAAGGCACCGCGGGCGGTTGAGATTCCTTGCGGCGGGCCGGGATCGCGGCTTTGGATCAGGGCACGCAGGGCAAAGGCGAGGGCGATCACGCCGATGATGATCCGGATAATGTCATCATTCATATATTCAAATGTCAGGCCGCCGATCGCGATACCAATCACGGCGCCTGGCGCCATCCGGACGATGTTTTTCCAGCTCGCGATTTTTCGATAGGCCACGATGCCCAGCAGATCCATCAGACAGAGGATGGGCAGCATGATCGCTGCGGCCTGAACAGGCGAGGATCCCAGCGCCATCAGCGGTGTTGCAACCATACCGATCCCGCCGCCAAGACCGCCTTTGCTGATGGCCGCGATCAAAACCGCCGGGATAGCGACTGCATAGAATATCGGGTCCTGAACAAGCTCAAACATTGGGTTTTCACAGGGTGGGAGATAGGGATACGATGTCGATCCCAGCAGCCTATACGCCCCGTCCCCTGACACAAGGGGTGGGTTGGCGAAACCCAAAGGAAACACTTGTGATGCGCCGCGTAACCGAAGAAATCCCTCTTATGTCGCCAGCCCCCGGGACCAGTAGAAAGCTGGTCGTCCACAGGTATGGCCGTCCGGGGGATGGGCCGAAGGTCTATATGCAGGCGTCATTGCATGCGGATGAATGGCCAGGCCTGATCGCCTTGCAGAAACTGATCCCGATGCTGGACAAAGCCGCAGAGGAAGATCTGATCTTGGGTGAGATTATCGTGCTCCCCTATGCAAATCCGATTGGTATGGCTCAACAGATGGGGGGATATGTGCCGGGCCGCTATGCCTTCGACGGCAGCGGCAATTTCAACCGCAATTGGCCGGACTTCACCACGCGGGTTGCCTCGATCCTGGGTGAAAGCGGCCTGTCTGATGATGATGCAGAGGCGACCGCCCAACTACGTGATGCTTTACGCAAGGCGGTTGGTGAGATGCCAAGACGCACCCCGGTGCAAGAGTTGCGGGCAACATTGATGAGCCTCTCTATCGACAGTGACTATGTCCTGGATATCCATTGCGATCTGGAAGCCCTTTTGCATGTTTATGCGAATGAGGGCCACCGGGATATCGCCTCTGTCTTGAGTGCTGAACTGGGCGCACCGGTCACCATGCTTGATGAGGAAGCCGCCGGAGGTTCCTTTGATGAGGCGAATATGCAGGTCTGGAAGGATCTGGGGAAAATCCTGCCCCGGTCAATGCCACTGCCCATGGCGACCTTCAGCACCACTGTGGAGTTGCGCGGTCAGGGCGATGTGGCAGAGGCATTTGCCGAAAGCGACGCGAAGGGGATTTTTCGCTTTCTGCAGCATCAGGGGATTATTGGCGGGGATCTGAGACCGGTACCCGAATTGATCAATCCGCCAGTTCCCTTGTCCGCTGTTGATTTGCTGGAAACGCCGGTTGCCGGGATTGTTGGTTATCATGCGGAACTGGGGGATTGGGTAAAGAAAGGACAGCTGATGGCCACAGTCTATGACCCGGCCAGTGCTGACCCGGCATCCAGTACCGTTGAAATTCGCGCAGGGACCGATGGTCTTTTCTTTTCCCGTCTGGTTGGAAAGCTGGTTCAGCCGGGAGAGCGGCTTGGCAAGATCGCAGGTGAGACGCCTCTGAGTTATCGCCAGTCCGGATCGTTGCTGGAGGATTGATCCATGGCTGAAGCTTCCGAAGGTCCGGAGATGATTTTGATCCGGAATGACACGCTGTTTGATCCCGCACCCTGTGGTGTCGTGGATTTGTTCCTGGGGGCTGGCAGGATCCTGGGCGTGGGGACAGATATCACGCCGCCGGCTGGTGTTGATTGTTTAACGATTGACGGAACCGGATTGTCGGCGACGCCCGGTTTTATCGACGGCCATGTCCATATCGCAGGTGCCGGCGGCGATGGCGGTCCCGCGACCCGCACGCCAGAGGTGCAACCTGATCAACTGGCGCTGGCCGGAACAACCAGCTGTGTGGGTTGCCTTGGGACCGACGGCATTACCCGCACGGTCGGGTCGCTTGTTATGAAGGCCAAATCCCTGCGCGCACAGGGGCTGAGTACCTGGTGCTATACCGGGTCCTATCAGGTGCCGCCCCCGGTTCTGACCGGCGGCGTTTCTGAGGATCTGTGTTACATCGAAGAGATAATCGGTGTGGGTGAAACGGCTGTTTCGGATCATCGATCCTCTTCGCCCACGACTGTTGAACTGACCAAGTTTGGTAAGTCTGCCCATGTGGGCGGCATGCTGGCCGGAAAAGCGGGGATCGTGCATGTCCATATGGGCGATGGGGAGGACCCGTTTGAACCGCTTTATCAGGTCGCACGTGAAAGCGATTTGCCGATCTCGAAATTCTACCCGACCCATGTGAACCGCAATGCCCGCATCCTGGAGGATGCCAAGGCGTTCGGGAAACTGGCACCGATTGATATCACCGTCGGTGCTGGACCGGAGGGTAAAGCAAAAGCGGTCGATCAAAACGCCTGGGAAGCCGCAGTCCTCCTGCGGGAGGCGGGCGTCCCGATTGATAATCTAACGCTCTCCTCAGACGCTTGCGGTTCTCTGCCGGTCTATGACGAGGCGGGTAATTTTCAAAGCATGCAGGTCGCGCAGCCGCGCGTTCTCTTGGCGACCATTCAGAAAATGCTGCGGGAGGAATTGATGCCGGTCGAGGATATTCTGTCGCTGGTTACCCGCAGCCCGGCCCAAATCCTGCACCTGCATGGAAAAGGTCGCGTTCAGGCGGGGAGGGACGCAGATATCCTGCTGTTTGACAATGATTGGTCACTTGACACTGTGATTGCGGGCGGTGCGGTGTGGATGCGGGATGGTGCGCTGGTCCGTAACGTGACATTCGGCGGTTAGATCAGCTGCTTTCCCGGGGCCGGAGATGCACCAGCCAGTGTTTTTCCCAGAGTTTGAAGGCCCGTGACACGGTGAAAACCAGGATCATGTAAAGAACCGCGGCTGAGATGGACCCCTCATGGGCGACGTAGTATTTGCTGCTGATACAAAGTAGGACGTGATACGGTTGAAAGTTGGCAAACTTCGATTTGATCGCGCATTTTCGCTACAGGTATTTCGTGCCCGGCGATTGTTGTCAAAAAATTATAGATTGTGCCCTGAATAATTTTTCTTCCTTGAGTGTTGTGACCACATTGTAATTTTTTTGGTTGCTGCAGTGAGAGGTCAAGAAATGCCACGGGATCTATACAGGGCCGAAGGACGGTTTGCTCTCTCTATGATGAGCAACATGTTTGTGCGTGGTGACTTTGCCGCGGCGGTTGCCAAGTTTTTGCGTGTTTTGAAGCTGCTTGTGACGCCCGTTGTCGTCCTTCTTTGCTTAGTTACTTTTGCCCTTTCTGCGAAAGTGACTCCTGCGAATGCCATATCCAATGAACTCGGTAGGGCGATCGCAGCATATGATGCGAAGGAGTATAAAAATGCTCTACGAATCGCAAAGCCGTTGGCAGAGAATGACGATGTGTATGCTCAATTCTTTATCGCCGGTCTCTACAGAGATGGCCTAGGTATAGCAGAAAATAAATCTGCGGCCCTGCACTGGAGTTTTCGGGCAGCGGAACAAGGCTTTGCACCATCTTTTGTTATGCTCGGACAAATGTTTAGGGATGGTGAGGGTGTAGAAAGTGATCCAGAGAGGGCGCTGTTACACTTCGAAAAAGCGATTGCGTTGGGTGAAGTACAGGGTGTCGTTGAGAAAGGAAAATTATTTTATCACGGTGTTGGTGTGGGTATGGACCGAGCGCGAGCGATGGAATTGTTTTTTGAAGCTGCTGATTTAGGCAGTTCCGACGCTCAGCGTCGACTTGGCGGAATGTATGACCAGGGTGAGGTGGTTGAACGTGATTATTCTGAAGCTGCCCGTTGGTACACGTTGGCCGCGAAACAGGGCAATGCTATTGCACAGTATTCGATTGCCTCGATGTATGAGCACGGGCACGGTGTTTCCTTGGATCTTGCAGAATCGGCACGTTGGTATCGACTAGCAGCCGAGCAAGGAGATCCAGACTCTCAATTGAAGATAGGATTAGCATACAATAGAGGATCTGGCGTCGTGCAAAACTATAGTGAAGCGGCGCATTGGCTAAGGCTGGCCGCAATGCAGGGCGTTCCCGAAGCAAGTTATCGACTTGCATTCATGTACACGCAAGGCGATGGCGTCGAACAAAATTACAATGAAGCGGCGCGCCTTTTTGAGTTTGCCGCAGAGAATGGCAATTCAGGAGCCCAGTACCTTTTGGGAAGAATGTTTCACACCGGCCAAGGCGTGGAACAAGATTACAGAATGGCTTAAAATTGGTATCATGTAGCGGCAACTGGAGGCAATGCTTTCGCAAAAGACAGTCTTGGTCTCATGTATTTTGGCGGGAAAGGTGTCACACAGGATTACAAGATGGCTGCTCAATGGTTCGAGCTGGCATCACAGAAAGACGTGCCGATTGCCCATTACCATCTCGCATTGATGTATTTTGACGGGACCGGCGTGGAACAGAACTTTCAAAAGTCAACCGACTTGTTTGCCAAGGCTGCAGTCGGGGGCATTGTGGACGCTCAGTATTTTTTGGCTTTAGCGTATCGCGGAGGGTATGGTGTTCCAGCAAGTAAAACCATGTCCCATGTGTGGATGAATATTGCCTCCGCTAATGGAGACTCAGATGCTAGAGTTGTTTTCATTTAATCGTACGCATAGTTAGCGCCTGCGAAGAAGTTCCAGCACTCCGTTTCGGTGAAGAGATCGCATATTGACCCTGTTGCGTTTGTAAGGTCATCGAATGTTCTGGCCTCGGCCTTTCTGAGATGGGCTTTTAATTTTGAGAAGGCTTGTTCGATTGGGTTCAGGTCTGGCGAATAGGGTGGCAGGAACAGGAACCATGCACCGATGTCGTGCAAGGTTTCAGCGGCACGGTCACTTTTATGGGCGGCGAGATTATCGAGGATAACGACATCGCCTCGGCTCAGCGTTGGGGCGAGCTGTGTCTCGACATAGGTCTCAAAGGCGACCTTGGTCATGGGGGCGTTGAGGATCCATGGTGCGGTGAGGCCGCCGCAGCGCAATCCCGCGATAAAGGTTTGCGTGCGCCAATGACCGAACGGCGTATGCATGACAAGGCGTTGGCCTTTGGGCGCGCGGCCTCTAAGCCGGGTCATCTTGGTTGTGGTCGCCGTTTCATCAATAAAAACAAGCCGATGTGGGTCGAGCCGCATGAGAGGTTGTCGCCGGATGATCCAGTGATGACGCGCGCGGCGCACATCAGCGCGCTCTTGTTCCCGTGCCCGCAGCGTTTTTTTTATAGCGGTATCCCGCCTTAATCAGAAACCGGCATAGCGTCGCCTTGCTGGTCTTAACCCCCAGCGTCGCACTCAATTCGTCCGCCAATTCCCTGAGCGTGATATCGGGCTGTGCATCGACAAGGTCAATGACAAACGCTCTATAGGGTTCGAGCGTCCCGGTGCCGACAGGACGACGACGACCAGGGCCGCACAATCCGCGACCTTGACGGAACCGCTGCATCAACTTGATCGCAAAGCTTGGGCTGACACCGTAAAGGCGTGCCGCTGATCGGCACGAGTGACCGGCAATAACGTAAGAAAAAATACGCTCCCGCAAATCCATCGAAATGACTGATGACATAATCCCGGTCTCCAAAATAAAAACAGGGAATCATGCTTCGTAGAAATCTCAAAACCGATTCCGACTAAACGGAACCCGCTCTAGAGACGAACTTGCCCAGTTAGAAGCTGGGATGACAAAGTCTAGCGTTGCAAAGGCTCAAGAAATAGCCAGTAAATGTATGAGAACTAAATACAGAGATTGCGGCTTCTGATAAACGACAATGTTCGGGTTTCAAATTGATAAAATGATCCGTGTTCCGGCTGTTCTGAACTCACTTTCTTGACAATTGGTCGAAAGACTGCTGTCTATTATTTATAGACACAGTTCAACATGTACCAATTTGTTCTTGTTTGAGATCAGCTGCTTTCCCGGGGGCGGAGATGCACCAGCCAGTGTTTCTCCCAGAGTTTGAACGCCCGTGACACGATGAAAACCAGGATCATGTAAAGCACCGCGGCTGAGATAAAACCCTCATAGGCGACGTAGTATTTGCCGTTCACGTAACGCCCGGCACCCAGGATGTCGATGATGGTTGCCGTGCTGGCTACGACCGACCCTTGGATCGTTAAAACAACCTCGTTAGAATAAGCTGGCAGGGCACGCCTTATGGCGGAGGGCAGGATGATCCTGCGATAAAGGGTCAATTTTGACATGCCAGCTGCCTTAGCGGCCTCAACCTCACCAAGGGGCGTTGCTTCAATAGTGCCGCGAAGGATCTCGGTCGTGTAGGCGGCGGTGTTCAGGGTGAAGGCGATTACTGCGCACCAATAGGCCTCTTTCAAGACCGGCCAAAGGAAGCTTTCCCGAACAGTCTCAAATTGGCCGAGCCCGTAATAGATCAGAAAGAGCTGGCCCAGAAGTGGTGTGCCGCGAAAGAAATAAGTGAAGCACCAGACCGGCCCGTTGAAGATCGGGTGACGTGTTGCCCTGGCAATGGCGAGCGGGATGCATAGAGCGCCGCCCAACAACAGGGCGAGGCCTGAAAGAGTGACTGTGTTGAACACGCCAAGGGCGAAAAATTCCCAGTTCTCAAAGACGAGGCTTAAATCCATGGGGCGGCCCTATCCACGGCGAACACCAACGTTGTATTTTTTCTCAAGGCGGCGCAGGCCGACATCGGAAATGGCGTTTAGAATCAGATAGATGATCAGTGCGACCAGCAGAAAGGAGAAAGGTTCTCTGAACTTTCGACCGATGGCGATGGCGTTATAAAAAACGTCCTGCAGTCCGATGATAGAGGCCAGCGCCGTTGTTTTCAGCAGGACCAGCCAATTATTCCCGAAACCGGGCAGGGCAAAGCGCACCATTTGCGGCCAGATGATCCGTCTGAAAATCAGGCTCTTCGACATGCCAGCTGCCATGCCTGCCTCAATCTGCCCCCTTGGGATGGCCAGAATGGCGCCGCGAAAAGTCTCTGTCATATAGGCGCCAAAGATGATGCCGATTGTGCCCACGGCAGCGGCGAACTGGTTGATTTCGATATAATCCCACCAGCCACTCCAATGGCCCAGATCGTTCAGGAATTGCTGACCGGCAAAAAAGATGAGCAGCATCAACACAAGATCGGGAATACCTCGAATGATGGTCGTGTAGGTCTCGGAAATTCGCTGAGCTGTCCTGGATTTTGACAGTTTGCCCCAGGCCCCGATCAGCCCAAACAGGATCGCGAGCAGGACGGACCCGATGGCAAGCTGGATGGTGATCCAGGTGCCTTCAAGGATCAGGACCCGAAATTCCCAGACTTTATCCAAGGGTGGAATTCCTGTTCATGTTATGTATCGGGCGTGTCAAGACAATGGACTTAGTGGGTGCATCCGGAACCAACATCCCGGATGCACCCAATTCACGTCTATTGCGGATTACTGACCGCCATAGATGTCGATATCGAAATACTTGTCGTTGATCGACTTGTAGGTGCCATCAGCACGGATTGCCTTGATGGCTGCAGAGAATTCATCCCTTAGGGATTCCTCGCCTTTACGGATCGCAATCCCCGCGCCGTTGCCAAAGAATTTCTGGTCAACGTGGTCGCCGCCAAAGAAGGCATAGCCCTGACCCGCATCGGTTTTCAGGAAACCGTCCAGGATCGCGATGGAATCCGCCAGGATCACATCGACACGGCCGGCGGTGAGATCGAGATAGGCTTCATCCTGAGTACCATAGCGCTTGATGTCGCTGTCGCGGAAAAGCGTGGTGACATAATCATCATGGATTGTTGCGCGCTGCACGCCGATGGTTTTACCAGCCAGACCTGCCGGGGTGTCTTCCAGGTTCATGCCTGCCTTGCCCGCGAATTTCGCAGGCGTGTTGTAGTAACGATCGGTGAAGTCGACGCGCTTTTTGCGCTCTTCGGTGATCGACATAGAGGCGATGATCGCGTCGAATTTACGGGCCAGAAGGGCCGGGATCATGCCGTCCCAATCCTGTTCAACCATTTCGCATTCGCGGCCCATTTCGGCACAAAGCGCGTTTGCAATGTCGATGTCAAAACCGATCAGCTCGCCAGATGCAGTCTTTTCCGAGAAGGGCGCATAGGCACCTTCCACCCCGATCCGCAGCTTGTCTGCAGCCTGCGCCGATGTGGCCAGACCAAGTGCCAATGCGCCTGCGGCAACCGCGAGGCCAAATTTACCAAAACCCATGTTTTAAGACTCCTTGTTCACTGTTTCGATTACCGGGACGCCCCCGGAAACCAATCTCTCATTTTGGCCGGTTCACTCAGCCCGGCCGGTTGGTATCAGTCCCGCGTACGGGCCAGAAACTGTTTGAAGCGCTCAGATTTAGGCGCCGTGAAGACCTCGCTTGGAGGCCCGCTTTCCTCAACTTTTCCTTCATGCAGAAACACAAGTTTGTTTGAGACATCTCTCGCAAAGCCCATTTCGTGGGTGACAACGATCATCGTCCGGCCTTCTTCGGCCAGATCCCGCATGACTTTCAGAACCTCACCGACAAGTTCAGGGTCAAGGGCGGAGGTTGGTTCATCGAACAGCATCGCTTCCGGTTCCATCGCCAGGGCCCGTGCGATTGCCGCACGCTGCTGCTGGCCGCCGGACAGATGGGCCGGGTAGTAGTCGCGACGTTCATAAATGCCGACCTTATTGAGGAGGGCCTCTGCACGGGAAACTGCCTCTGCCTTGTCGAGGCCCAGTACATGGACAGGTCCCTCAATAACATTCTCCAGAACGGTCATATGGCTCCACAGGTTGAAACCCTGAAATACCATCGCCAATCGGGACCGGATTCGCTCCACCTGCTTTGGATCAGCGGGTACGGCTTGGCCAGCGCGGTTCGCCTTCATCTGGATTTCTTCGCCTGCCACCGTGACACGACCGGAATTTGGTGTCTCAAGCAGGTTCAGGCAGCGGAGAAATGTACTTTTGCCTGAGCCGCTGGAGCCCAGCATGGAGATCACGTCGCCTTTGTGAGCGGTCAGCGAGATGCCTCTGAGGACGTCGATATCGCCAAAGCTCTTATGCAGATCTTCAACGACCAGAGCTGCGGTCTGGTTTTCCATCCGGTCTTGTCCCCTGTCGCGACCATTGTTCAGTCAAAAAATGCCGCCTAACGGCCAGATTATGAAAGGTGACGGTAAGGCCATGAGCCTTGGTTAGCAAGGCTTGCCGGGACTTTGCGGCGGGCAAAAATGGTCGCGGTAGATTTTTGGTCGAGAAAGAAAAAATATCGGTTTTGAGTGCTTTTGTTTGGGGGTGTTGATTTTATTGAAGTATCCAATCATTGGTGTTTTAGTATTATTAGGTGATTACTTAATGTTCTTTTGCAGAATGAGGGTATATAGTTCATTGGTTGGATGGTCTATCTATCTGATTTTGTTTGAGAAAATTCCGTGCACGGTAATCAGGGAGTGAAATAGAGGGATTTTTGCCTAGGGTTTTATACTTTAAATCATGGCTGAAATTCACGCGGACGATGCGCCGAACCCTTAAACGCGCCCTGGTTTCCGGCGTTTCCATCTTGTGTTTTTCAAGTTTTGCACAGGCAGCAGCGCTACAGGATGCGGTGCGTGCGGCGCTGCAAACAAACCCTGATGTGGGCATTGTTGTCGAGGATCAGCGCGCGATTTTTTACGAGGTCGAGCAGGCCAAGGCCGGATATCTTCCCTCTGTTGATTTGCGGGTCTCTAACGGGGTTGCGGCAAACAGCACCCGGACAACACGCAACAGGGCCAAAGATCCAGGCGAAGGGGACACGATTGTTCTGGGCGAGTTCGAGTCGAGTCTGACGATTTCCCAGCTTCTATTTGACGGGTTTGAGACTTTTTACGATTTGCAGCGTCAGAAATCGCGCCTTGTATCCGCGTCACGCAGGATTCGCGAAACGGCGGAGACCGTCGCGCTGGATGCTGTAGAAGCGTATCTCGAGGCGCAAAGGCAACGCGAACTTGCCGATCTGGCAGAAGAAAATGTGGATGTTCATTTTCAGACCCTGGAACTGGTTGAGGCGAAGGCCGCCGGGGGCGCTGCCTCTATCGCCGATATTCAACAGGCGCAATCCCGATTGGCTGCGGCAGAGGCAACCCTGACAGAGGCGCAAACAAGGTTGCGGGATGCGGATGCGACTTATGCCCGTATTGTGGGGGAGGCTCCCAGCGACCTGGAACGCCCGGCCCCGCCAACATGGGCCCTGCCAAGCAGTGTTGAGCGGGCAATCGATGCCGCGCTTGAGAACAACCCGACAATTAAGGTCCTCAGGGCGGATACAGCGACGGCGCGCGCGGAATATGACGGTGCCAGTGCGCCCTTCATGCCGCGTGTGGAACTGGAACTGGGCGGCAGTTATGACGACAATCTGGAAGGATCGGTTGGCGCGGACTATGAGGGGTCGGCCAAGGTAGTGATGACCTATAACCTCTTCAGGGGGTTTGCGGATAAAAATTCGAAACTGGAAACCAGGGCGCGCATCGCGGAATCCCGCCAACGCCTGAACCGGGCGGTACGGTTGACTGAAGAAGAGATGCGGCTCTCGTGGAACGCATTGACCAGTGCGAAAGAGCGTGTTTCCGCGCAAACCCGCGAAGTAGACGCCAATGATCGCGTGCGCCAGACATACCGCCAGCAGTTTGATCTGGGCGGGCGGAGCCTTTTGGAATTGCTTGATTCCGAGAACGAGTTGTTTTTGGCCCGCGGGACGTTGATCAGTTCAGAGTTTGCGGAGATCTTTGCGGTTTTCCGTATTCTGGGGACTGCTGGTCTAATGTTGTCCACGCTAGATGTACCGATCATCGAAGAAGCGGTGAGTGAACATGATCCCGTCACACCTCTGGAGGTCGATCAGGAATTGCGCCGGCTTGATCCGGCAGGCGAGCGGCTGGCGGCGCTGGATCCCAGCAATCTGGAGGCACCGACCCTTGACCCGGACCTGACCCGGGACGGTGGTGTTGGGGCCTTGGCCGATCCGAACGCTGTCCTTGATCCGACAGCCCCGCTCGTTTCCTCAACTGTTTTGGATCCGAACGCAATTCTGGGCCCCGGTGAAACCTTTGATCCAAACACATTGTTTGATCCAAACGAGACGCTAGACCCGAACGCTGTGTTGGACCCGAATGCTGTTCTAGACCCGAACGCCGTGCTGGATCCAAATGCGGTCCTGGACCCGAATGATGTTTTGGATCCGAACGCTGTTCTGGACCCGACTGTCACGCCGGATGCCGACATTTCAGAGCCGACCTTACCCGATACAGACGTGAATGGTCCTCAAAGCCTGACACCGGATATAAGTGATGGAGCGGGTGACGCATTGGATACATTGTCGCCCCAACGTGATCCGCTGGATGCAGGGTCTCTTGACACGGATGTGCCGGACCTTTTGGAGGGTATCAGAATTGAGGACCCGATTTTCAACATTTCACGGCTGAAGCGACTGCCGGCTCAGAACGAGCGGCCGGATATTGATTTGGGGCTACCAACGCCAGAAATCCTGCAACCTGACCCTGTTGAACTGGCGGCCCCGTCCTTGCTGCCTGAATTGCCTTGGGGCGGGTCTATTGGTGGTACGACCATTGCGCCGGATGCGCCCCCGCCTACGGACCTCATCACCCCGATTCCTGACACAGATATCTACCAGACGGCCGGTGAAGACGAGCCAACGCCGGTCGCGACAACACCACCGTCCGAAGGTGGTGTGCACTTCACCATCGACTAGGTCATTTCGACCCGTTAGGTGTTGCGGCGCGGTATTCTGTTAAAGGCGCCAGACTATTTTCCCAACCCGATTTGGCCCGCTCATTCAGTGAAACTTATTTAATTCAATTGTTTAATAGGAAATTACATAAAAATTATATAAAATTAAAGATAAATTAAATTTAAAATTTATGATAGATCTCTTTAAAACCCCATATATAAGCAACAAATAAAGTAACAGCGCAGTGCGCCCGGATTCCGTCTTGTTCGAACCGGGCCTTAACGAGAGTAAGTGATATGGCAGTTGAAGGTTCTGTAGAAGAAGTTGGCCTGAATAACGGCGCGGATGACGCGTTTGATTTTATTTCTGACCAGTATGAGATCGCCGCCACTGCCACTGCCACTGTCCTGACCGATCCGGGACCAGGCGAAGTCCTGCGCCTGACAATCGATCCGGGGACGGCGCTGAAACCGGAATTTGGCATTGATGCGTCTGTTGTTGTGACCAACGCGGACCGTATCACCGTTCTGCTGGACAGTGGCGGTACGATCGAACTTCTTGCTCCTCCGGGCGCCGCGTTCGAAGACAATCCTCCTCTGTTGTTGCAGCCGGAATCTGTACTGGCACCCTTCCGCGACCAGCAACTCGCTGAATCGGACCTCTCAAAGCCTGAAAACAGCTCGGCTTTTGACGGGACTGCCCTGGAGGTGCCGCAGCCACAACCGGGCGACACGGTTACCTACACGGTCCAGCCCGGCCAGACTGTTGTTCTCGGTTTTTCAATCGATGATGTGGAGGTCCTGCGGACCGCGACCGACATTATCTTTATTTTCCCTGATGGCGCCCAGGTTGTGTTCGGCACACTTGTTGGCCTGGCGCTGGGCGATAACCCGCCAGACTTCCAGTTTCCGGATCAAACGATCATGGGGTCGCGGGAATTGCTGGAAAATGCCGGCGATATCGATGCAATCGCAGACACGCTGAATGATCTGGCGACAGCCGCTGGCGATCAGGTGCCGCTTGCCCCCGTCACAAACTACGGCGATGGCACGGATGAGTTTGGTGAGGTTGGGTTTCCATCCATACCGACTTTCACAGGTGGTGATGGTGCCGGCGGCGGAGACGACGATGATCCGCCGGTAATTGCGGCGGCCACGACACCCGGTGGCCCGGAAGATCCCCCGCCGCCGCCCCCGCCTGTGCCAGAAACAGAGCCGGATCCGGACACCGCACCCGGTTCTATCGGTCCAATTTCGCTGAGTTTTGATGAATCCGTCTGGGCATCCCTTGAAGATCTGGCCGAAATCCCGCCGCCGCCCACATTCCTGGAAGAAGCTGGCGCGCTGAACGTTGATTTTGGTGATGATGGTGCCGCTGAAACCGACGCGCTTGTCTTTGTTGAGACGACGGCGACTGACCTCAACGCACTCGGTATGACGGTGGAAGGTGAGCCTGTCATCTTCACGCTTAGCGAAGATGGTATGAGCGTTACGGGCAGTGCTGATGGTGAACCCGTCTTGAACATCAGCCTGTCTCAAGATGGCGACGATTACTCCTACACTGTAGAGCTGCACAGCAATATGGATCATCCGGATGGCGAAGATGCCAACGCCATGACGCTGCCTCTTACCGTGCGGGCAACGGATGGTGATGGCAGTACATCGACTGGAACGCTGTCCATTGAGGTTGTTGATGATATGCCGTCCCTGACGGCTTTTGGTCCTGCTCTTGTTGCCGATACGGGATCTGTCCAGGAATCCGGCCTGACACAGGGTTCCGATCCCGATCCTGCGGATATCACAACCACCGGCTCTCTTGGTCTGGCCGGTCAGGACCTTGTTACAATCGATTACGGGGCGGATGGTGCTGCGCCAGGCGCGCCGACCGCGTTGCAATATGGTGATTTCGATCTGGAGATTTCCGGGCCAACCGGTCTTACGTCCGATGGGGCTGCGGTTACCTATCTGCCATTTGACGGTGAAACGGACACGCTGACCGCTGTTGCGGATGGTGAAACTGTCTTCACAGTGACCGCCAATGCGGATGGCACATTCTCCTTCACGCTGGCTGGTCCCCTGGATCACGCGACAGGGGATGGTAACAACGTCACCAATCTTGGTTTTACTTTGACCGGTGTGCCGAGCGCGGATGTCATCGCCAGTGTTGCGGATTTTGACCAGGATGCAGCCGATTTTGATGGCATCTCTGTCACCCAGGAATTCTCGGTCACTGTTACCGACGATGTTCCGGTTGCCGTTGACGAAGAAACCCAATCTGTTGCGGTCGATACAGGAACAATTGGCAGTGCGAATGGCGCCGATAACCTGTTGGCAAATGACACGATTGGAGCGGATGGTGCGGAAATCACCTCCATAACCTACACCGATGCTGCAGGTGATGAGCAGACCTCTGCCCTGACGGATGGCACGATCACGGTTACCACCCAGTTTGGGGAATTGACCGTGGGCTCTGATGGTTCCTGGTCTTACACTGCTGACACAACAAAACTGGAAGATCTGGATGCGGCAACAGCGGCCGACGGATTTACCTATGCGCTGACCGATGGTGATGGCGATGTCGCGGTTGTAAGCGCGGAACAGGGCATTACGGTGGTTCGCCCGGTACCGGAAGCGGACCTGACCCTGTCGCTGGAAGGGACCGGTGGCGAAGACACCGCGTTTGATCTATCGATTACCGCCAGCCTGCCGGCGGAACAGGATACACTTTCTGTGGAATCGGTCACGATCTCAGGCATCGATGCAGGTGCATCAATCCTGGTCAATGGTATCTCTGTGGCGATTGTGGATGGCAGCGTCACTATCGCCGCTGATGATCTGGATTCTGTCCAGTATCAGGGTGCGACCCATACCGATGTGACGGATCAGCTGAGTTTGACGGCACGGGTTGTCGATTCGATCGGTGGCTCGGTTCAGGAAATTTCCGCCTCTGGCGAAGCGGTTATCACGGCGATTGCCGACGAACCTGTCCTGACGGCCAGTGCTGATGCTGGCGTAAACAGCGATCCCGGCACAGATGACACCGTCACGGCCAGTGACGATGGTGAAGTCCTGATGACTGGCGGTGGCGATGACACCGTAACAGGTGGCGCTGGGGCCGATACGATTCTGGCCGACAGTTTCGACGGGACAGTCTCTTTCGCGCTGACGATCGACACCGAACTGTTGGATGACGATGGTTCCGAAACGCTTTCTGTTTTCCTCTCCGGCATGCCTGAGGATGCGACGCTTTCCAATGATGCAGGCGATGTTCTGGAAATCTCCGACGGTACAATCTTCCTTAGCCCGGATGAGTTGGCGGGTCTGACCCTTACAGTTGATGATGATACCCCTGCCTTCGATCTCGCTGTTTCTTCGACCGCGATTGATCGCGATACAGAAACCGGCGATGAAGATGTTTCTGATGCTGTTGGTCAGGTGATTTCCATCGATCCGGCAAGTGCCGCGACAGAGGCCGGGTCCGACACGGTCGATGGCGGTGCCGGCATTGATACGGTTGATGCGGAAGGCGGCGATGACACGGGTATCTTCACGGTTGGTGAAGGTGGTGCAGGTGAATTCTATGACGGTGGTGAAGGCACGGATGCTCTGGTCATCCGCTACACCGCCAGCGATCTGGAAAACCCTGAGATCCGGGCAGAGCTGATCGAAATTTCGGAGTTCATCGCAGCCAATGCCGATGCGTCGACCGATTCCGGTGAAACACGCACATTTGAAGCCCTCGGCCTGACCGTTCAGGATTGGGAGACCGTAACCCTGGACGGCCCCACACTGATGACGGTCGATGCAGAAGGTGGCTCTCTCGATGAAGACGACCTGGCAGGTACACCGGCTGGCTCGGATGAGACACCGGAAAGCACAACCCTGACGCAATCGATCGATGTGGACTTTGGTGCCGCCGGGCCCGGCAGTGATCCGGCCATCACCTTTACCTCGGCGGGTGTAGACGCGCTGAACGCGGCGGGTCTGACCTCTGGTGGCAGTGCCATCACCTTTGCAATTGATGAGAATGGCGATCTCGTCGGTTCCGTTGGTGAAGATGCCATTGTTACAGCCAGCATCAGTTCGACGACAGTTGGTGATGAAACGAGCTACAGCTATTCCGTGTCCCTCCAAGGCAGCATTGATCACGCAGATCAGGATGGTGAGAACACTGTATCCCTTCCGCTTGAAATCGCGGCAGAGGACGGTGTTGGTGCTGTTGTAAATGCCAGCTTCTCGGTCGCCATTGTCGATGATGTTCCGACCGCGGTTGATGATGAGGTTGTGACAGTTACAGAAGCCACTGGCAATGCTGGTGAAAGCGATCCTGCCAGCGGGTTGCTTGCAAATGATGTCACCGGGTCTGATGGCGGCGAGATCGTCGAATTTGTGTATACCGATGCAGATGGGAATGCTCAGGTTGCTGAGGCCGGTGAGACTGTTTCCACCTTGCACGGCACGCTTGTTGTCAATGCCAACGGGACCTGGAGCTATGCCTCCAACTCTGCGGCTGATAATAATGATGCACCTGTTTCGGACGGCTTCACCTACACATTGCGCGATGGCGATGGTGATCTGTCTACAGCAACGCAGGGCATCACCATTACCGATGGTACCGGTCCTTCGGTCAGCTTTGGTGACGATCCACTGGCGACAGAGGGTACCCTCACGGTCAGCGAAGATGACCTGGATACTGACACCGAAACAGGAAGCGATCGCAGCGACAGTGTTACTCAATCCCAGAGCGTGGAAATTGCATTTGGTCCCGATGGCGCCGCTGATGAAGACCCGGTTGTCTTTGCAGAAGATGCAGCCACAGGCCTGACTGCGTTGAACCTGTCGTCAGAGTCTGTGCCGGTTACCTTTGCCTTGTCTGAAGACGGTCTGACTCTGGTTGGCTCCGCGGGTGACGATACGATCGTCACGATTGCTCTGGCAGAGGTCAGCGCGCCGGATGGTTCCGGCAATGCGGAATGGTCCTATTCGGTCACACTGGACGGAAACCTTGATCATCCTGCGGGCGATGGTGCCATCGATCTGCCCATTACGCTCACCGTGACTGACGGTGATGGAACAACGGCTTCACCGGAAATCTCGGTCGCCATTGCAGACGATGCTGCAACGGCCGTCGCAGATAGCGGTTCGACTACAGAAGGTGGCGAGGCGGTCACCGGCAACCTGATCGACAATGACACGCTGGGCGCTGATGGCGGCGAGATCGCCAGCTTTACTTATTCAGACGCCAATGGCGACAGCCAGACCGCGACACCAGGCGGTGCAGCGGTCACAACCCAGTTCGGTACATTGAGCGTCGCTGCTGATGGTACCTACAGCTTCACCCCGAATGCATCGGTTGATAACACCGAAGGTGCGGTCACCGAGGCCTTCACCTACACGCTGGAAGACAGTGATGGGGATCAGTCCACGGCGACTGTCTCCATTGAAATCGGCGACACGGTCTTTGTAGCCGTTGATGACAGTGGCTCGACCACGGAAGGTGGTGAGGCTGTCACCGGCAACCTGATCGACAATGACACACTGGGTGCCGATGGCGGCGAGATCGCCAGCTTCACCTATACCGATGCGAATGGCGACAGTCAGACCGCGACACCGGGTGGTGCAGCTGTGACCACGCAGTTTGGTACACTGAGTGTCGCTGCTGATGGCACCTACAGCTTCACCCCGAATGCCTCTGTCGATAACACCGAAGGTGCGGTTACCGAGGCCTTCACCTACACGCTGGAAGACAGCGACGGGGATCAGTCCACGGCGACCGTCTCGATTGAGATTGGTGACACGGTTTCTGTTGCCGTTGATGACAGTGGCTCGACCACGGAAGGTGGTGATGCGGTCACAGGCAACCTGATCGACAATGACACGCTCGGTGCCGATGGTGGTGAGATCGCCAGCTTCACCTATACGGATGCGAACGGCGACAGCCAGACCGCGATACCAGGTGGTGCAGCTGTGACCACGCAGTTTGGTACACTGAGTGTCGCTGCTGATGGCACTTATAGCTTCACCCCGAATGCATCCGTCGATAACACTGAGGGCGCTGTTACCGAAGCCTTCACCTACACGCTGGAAGACAGCGATGGGGATCAGTCCACGGCGACCGTCTCAATCGAGATTGGCGACACGGTTTCTGTTGCAGTAGACGACAGTGGTTCCACCACGGAAGGTGGCGAGGCTGTCACGGGCAACCTGATCGACAATGACACGCTGGGTGCCGATGGCGGCGAGATCGCCAGCTTCACCTATACAGACCCGAATGGCGACAGCCAGACGGCCACACCGGGCGGTGCTGCTGTTACGACCCAGTTCGGTACGCTCTCTGTTGCAGCAGATGGATCCTACAGCTTCACGCCGAATGCATCGGTTGATAACACCGAGGGTGCGGTTACCGAGGCCTTCACCTACACGCTGGAAGACAGTGATGGGGATACCTCAACCGCTATAGTCTCTATCGAGATCGGCGACACGGTTTCTGTTGCCGTTGATGACATTGGCTCGACCACAGAAGGTGGCGAGGCTGTTACCGGCAACCTGATCGATAACGACACGCTCGGTGCCGATGGCGGTGAGATCGCCAGCTTCACCTATACGGATGCGAATGGCGACAGCCAGACGGCGACACCGGGCGGTGCTGCTGTTACGACCCAGTTCGGTACGCTCTCAGTGGCTGCCGATGGATCCTACAGCTTCACCCCGAATACCTCTGTCGATAATACTGAGGGTGCGGTTACCGAGGCCTTCACCTACACGCTGGAAGACAGTGATGGTGACCAGTCCACAGCAACGGTCTCCATTGAAATCGGTGACACCGTCTCTGTTGCGGTCGACGATAGCGGTTCGACCACGGAAGGTGGCGAGGCTGTCACCGGCAACCTGATCGACAATGACACACTTGGCGCAGATGGCGGTGAGATCGCCAGCTTCACCTATACAGACCCGAATGGCGACAGCCAGACGGCCACACCGGGCGGTGCTGCTGTTACGACCCAGTTCGGTACGCTCTCTGTTGCAGCAGATGGATCCTACAGCTTCACGCCGAATACATCGGTTGATAACACCGAGGGTGCGGTTACCGAGGCCTTCACCTACACACTGGAAGACAGCGATGGCGATCAATCCACCGCGACTGTTTCTATCGAGATTGGTGATACAGGTCCAGCAGCCGTAGACGAGGTTGATCTGGTTCTGGCTGAAGGGTCCTATACCGTCGGGACAGATGAGGGCAACGCAAACCTCTTGGACAATGATACAATTGGTGCGGATGTCGAAGGGGCCGGCATCGTTGGCTTCACCTTCACCGATGCGGATGGCACGGAAACCGCCGGCACGATCGGGTCACCCCTCACAACAGATCGGGGCGTGTTGACCGTCAATGCGGATGGGTCCTGGAGTTTCGAGGCTGATACTGACAATCTGCAGGGCCTCGACGGGGCAACCGATGTTTCCTTCACCTATATCCTGGAAGATGGAGATGGCAGTCAGTCTTCGGCAGAACAGGTTCTAACGCTGACACCACCGCTGGTTCCGGGCGCAACGGTTGCCCTGTCCCGTGAAGGCAATGAGAATGAGCGGATCGACCTGAACATTGCGGTGACGCTCTCTTCAGACTCGCCGTTTGTCGTTCTGGATGGCGTAACCCTGACAGGTATTCCGAATGATGCGAGCTTGTTTGACGGCGATGGCAACCCGATCACCGTGACCGGCGGCAGTGTTGAACTGACGCCATCGCAGCTCGAAGGCCTTCAGATACAGGCCGGCACCCATAGCGGCGATGACATATCAACAATTGTTGCAACGGCCCATGTAACCAACACCGAGAGTGATGTCACCAGCGACACCTCCGCGGGCGGTACGGTTATTGTTCATGCCGTTGCTGATGCCCCGGTTGTAACCGTAGATGACGCGGTGACCCTGACGGGGGATCCCGGCACCGATGACGTCCTGATCGGTGACGATACGGCCAACACGCTGATCGGTGGCGGCGGTGATGACACCATTACCGGTGCGGCAGGCGATGATATGCTGGTCGGTGATACCTATGCCGGTAATGAGATTGCGCCGCTGGTGATTGATGTTGCCCTTGTTGATCAGGATACATCCGAAACGCTGAATGATGTTTCACTGTCTGGCATTCCATCTGGTGCAACCCTATTGCTTCAGGGTGGCGGCGAGATCACCGTTGGTGAAGATCCTGTCATAATGGCTGTTTCCGATCTGCCAGGCTTGCAGGTCTCTGTCCCAACCGGGACGGAAGCGTTCCAGGTCACCGTTTCCGCGACCACAACTGATCTCGACCCCGACAGTGGCGACAGTGACGTTTCAACCCCAACCTTGGCGGTCATCGACGTAACCCCGGCGGCACCGGTTGCGGATGGCAATGACACCATTGCCGGTGGCGAAGGCGACGACACCATTCTTGGGAATGGTGGTGACGACATCCTCTATGGCGGGACCGGTGAGGAAGTGGTTGAGAGCTTCTCTGGCCAGATTGACCACACCAATTTCGCCGATACGGGCAGCGGCTTCACTGTAACCGCCCGTCAGATCGATGCGGATGGCAACCTGACGGCGGCCTCTGTCGACAATGTTTCGACCGGGAATTCGCGCGGCGGTCGGGCGATTGGCGTGAAGGGGTCCCCCGAAAGCGGGATTGCCGGCCAGCTTGGCTATGATCCGACAGAGGATATGTCCGAAGAATTGATCGTCGATTTCGACAATCCGGTCTCCAGCATCTCCTTCGATGTTTCCAATCTGTATCGCAGTGAAGGTCAGGGCGGTGAGCAGGGAACCTACACCATCTACTCGAATGGCGAAGTGATCGGTCAGGCCGATTTTCAGGCAGCGAGTGGCAACCAGACCTCTGTGACAGTGGAAATCCCTGAAGGGCAGACCGTAGACCAGATCGTCTTCTCCGCCACGCCTTATGGTGGGTCGCAATCCACGACAAATGACAGTTCCGACTATTGGATCACCAATATCGATTTTGCCTATACAGCGCCTGCCGACATTCAGGACGATGACATCCTGATCGGTGGTGCCGGTGATGATCAGATCTTTGGCGAGGCCGGTGACGATACCCTTGAAGGGGGTGCTGACGACGATATTCTCGACGGTGGCACCGGGATCGACTCTGTCTCTGGCGGTACTGGTACGGATGCTGGTGTCTTCACTGTCGGTCAGGGTGGCGAGGGTGAACGCTATGACGGTGGTATCGGTGAAGATACACTGATCGTGCGCTACTCAGCCGCAGATCTTGAGGATCCGGCAATTGTTGCTGACCTACGCGACCTCCAGAACTTTATTGCCGAAAATGCGGATTCGACCACCGACGATGGCGCTGAACAGTATTTTGCGGCTCTGGGTCTCTCGGTTCAGGATTGGGAAAGCGTAACGCTGGAAGGACCCGATCTGCCGCCTGAAGACCCGATCGCAATCGATGACGGGCTGGATGGCGTGCTTGAAGGCGGTAACACCATTACCGGGGCGGTTCTTGAAAACGATCAGGCACCGGAAAGTGCGACCGGTCTGGAACTGACCGCGTTCACCTATACTGATCCATCGGGTAATTTGCAGAATGGTACGATCGGGTCGCCTGTTACGACCCAGTTCGGCACGCTGACTGTTCAGTCGGATGGTACCTATGAGTTCACGTCCAACGACAGTGTTGATCATTCGTCGGGTGAAGAAATTTCCGAAGATTTCACCTATACAGTTGAAACACCGGAAGGGGGCTCTGCCCAGGCATCGGCGACGATCACCATTCTTGACTCTGATCCGACGGTGACAGTGTCGGGCGAGGACACGAGCGGTTCTGAAGATACAGCGATCCCTGTTGATCTGTCGGTCGCACTGACCTCTGAAGGGCCGGACGATATCTCTGTCACGGTTTCTGGCCTGCCCACCGGCGCGATCCTGAGTGCGGGTGCGCCCGGACCGGTTGACGGGACCTGGCTGCTGGCAGGGTCTGATCTAGAAGGGTTGACCCTGACACCAACGGCTAACTTCTCTGGAGAGATTGATCTCTCAGTTTCTGCAGAATCCACCGATCGTGATGGTGACGAGACCTCCGATACCGCGTCTGTCACGGTGTTTGTTGCACCGGTTGCAGATACAATCGCGCTGACGGTGGATGCAAGTGTGATCGATTCCGGTCTTGGCGGTGACGATGTCCTGACCGGTACTGATGATGCCAATGAAATACTTGGTGGTGCCGGCAGCGATGAGATCCTTGGTCTGAACGGCGATGACTTGCTCTATGGCGATCTTGGCCAGGGCACGGTCACAGCCGCGCTGGCGATCTCTGCCGCAAGCGTCGATACCGATGGCAGTGAGACTTTCAGTTTCGACATCTCCGGCATCCCGACATCAGCAACGGTGACAAACGCTGCAGGTGACGTCTTTACCGGCACAGAGATTACAGTCAGCGCTGCCCAGCTCGAAGGGCTTCAGATCACGGTACCGGAAGGCACCGCCAGTTTCGATCTGGGCGTGACGGCGAGATCTCTCGACACTGACCCGGACCGTCAGGAAACGGATTCGGCCATTGCAAACCAAACCCTTGCTGTCAGCCTGCCAGCGGTTTCGAGCACCTATAATGACGTCATCGATGGCGCAGCGGGTGATGACGAAATCCTTGGCAACCAGGGCGACGACATCATAGAAGGGGGTACCGGCCGTGACTGGATCATCGGCGGAACGGACAGCGGTTCTCTGACGGTAACAGGATCCCTCGACGTCACACTGACCGGGTCCAATGCCGGGTATAAAAATAGCTTCGGCTATTTCATCAAAGGTGAAGATGGCAGCCCCGAGACAGGCGAGGTTGTTTGGGCGAATATCAAGGCAACCGCAAAAGGATCGGTTCACTCAATCCTTCTCGATGAAAACAGTGTTGATGATGTTGGCTTCTTCCTGATCCCGAATGGCAGCCGTGCGAATGGCGACCTTGAAGACGGTACTTTTGTGACATTTGCTCAGGACGAAAACGGCAAATGGGTGGCGGAAGCCGATGGGGAAGTTCTGGACGGTGTGCGCAACGCAAAGGCCTTTTTCAGCGGTGACGAGACCTATAACCCAGATCTGCTGGATCATACCCAGGAAACCAATTTCACGCAGGATGCGGATGGAACAGACTCTTATGATCTTGGCTTTGAAGATCTGTATAACGGCGGCGACAATGATTTCAACGACGCCATCTTCCATATTGACCACAAGATAACGGTTGGCGGTTTTGATGAGGGTGACCAGCTTTGGGGTGGCGTTGAAGGCGGCACCGGGGATGGTGAAAAGGACGTCTTCCTGTTCAATCGCGGCGATGGCGTCGACACGATCAACGATTTTGAAGTCGGTATCGATCAGCTTGTGATCAGCGGATATGGCCGTAACGAAGTCAGTCTGCTGTCTGACGGGGATGATACGGTTCTCCGGTTGGGTGAAAGCGATGCGATCAAGCTTGTCGGCGTCTCGGTCGATGAATTGGGCGGCGCCGGCTTTGGTACCGAGGTCGATGCGGATGACAACAATGATGGCACGTTGAGCGTCAATGAACTGATCAGCCTGAAAGACGATCTGTTTGACGAGGAAGACGGTGGATCGACCCCGACTGCACAGGAAGAGGCAGTGGTGTTTGTTGCCCCGATCGAACCCGGCGTCATTGACGGTGGCAACGATCAGGGCAATAGCGGGGTTTGAGTTAACCTTGATCGGTGGATTTTTTGAAACACCCGCTTTGGCGGGTGTTTCTCTGCGTTTCCTTTGCAAGGGCTTTTCTTACAATGCACTGGTTAATGAAGTAAAAATGAAGTAATACTTAATTCGTTATTTGACAAACCGATGCAAAAGACGGTGGTTTAACCTCCTTTATCAATAAAGTCAGATGCTTATACGCTCTGAAATGGGGGTTGATTGCCGCGCATCTGTTTGTCAGTAAGATTGTGCAGGGATCGTTCCGTCCATGTCTTTGGAAAGTGACGAAAAGGATAAAGCCGTTGGCGCCAAGGGTTCCCGCTCCACCAAGAAGGGGGCGGCAGGGCTGGCACGTCTGTTCGGTGGCAAGAAGGGGCTGGCCAAAAAGGGCGGCGCTTCTACACAACCTCCCACCCCGCCCGCTGATGTTTCGACCGAACAAGCGTCAAATCCGGAACTGGCTGTTGATGCGCCAACAGCAGCAGGTGTAGCACAGAAAGCGCCGGTTGCGGCAAAGGCGCCGCGCACGATCAAGGCAGCTGCACGGCGTCGCGCAACACTGGTGCCACCGCCCTTGCCCGATGCATCGCAACCTGAACCTGATGATGCAAAACCGGTAGATCCAGCACCGAAAGACAGCAAACAGACGGATACGCCAGCTAAAGCGGCTGAACCTGCAGAGGCGGAAGACGATCTGGTTTTGACCGCCTCGGACGTCGCGCCCCGTGGCCCAATGGAAGGGCCGCGCAAAGAACCGGTGAAGGTCCCGGAAGCAGACCCTGATGATCCATTCGCTGACTTTACCCCGACTAAGTCGGGTGCAAAAAAAGCGGCTTCCGCGCCATCGGATAAGGGCTCTGATGACAGCGGAAAAGAGGAAGACGCGGACAAAGAGGGTAATGACGACGCGGCCCGTCATGCTGAGTTGCTCAATCAGGCCAGAGCACGCGCGGCTGAGGCGCTCGCGGCCAGAAAAACCGCTCAGGCGGAAGAGGAGAAGGCGGCAGCGTCTCAACCTGAAAAGGTTGTCGCTGACGAAAAGGCCGAACCCTTCCTTGGTGTGCCTTCGGTGCCGTCTGTTGAGACAAATTTACTGGATGTGCCGGGTCCGGCAGATGTCGTACCCAAATCACCGCCACCAGCGGCGCCGAGCGTATCTGGACCGGACGCACCCCCTGTTGCGCCTGCGGATGCTACTGTGGCGTCACCGTCTGATGACCCTGATCTCTCAAAACCGTCGACCCCGCCGCCACCGCCGGCCGGGGATGACGGTTTATTGCGTCGTGATGCACCTGCCCCGTCGCAGAATAGCCCTGCCGGTCGAGATTTGCTGGATGCGGAGGCGCAAAAAGCGCTGGACAAGAAACTGGCGGCGGAAACCGAAGACCGTCGTGATCCGGAGGTGGATGATCGTCGCTCAGAGCCCAGGAATGAGCCCGGTGGCGGGGATCGCCGGGGCCGTTTGGACGGTTGGTCGTTCCGACCGTCACGGCAGACAAGTGATGACGCGCTCCTGGGGTGTTTGACCATCCTTTGCACCTTGCTTCAGCGGCCCATTTCCTCGGATGCATTGACCGCTGGCCTTCCACTGGATGAAGGGCATGTGACGCCCGATCTTTTCATTCGTGCGGCGGAGCGGGCCGGTATTTCGGCAAGGCTGGGCAAGCGCCGGCTCGAAGATATCTCAAACATTTCCCTGCCCTGCGTTGTCCTGCTGGAAGGAAAACGGGCGGCGGTTTTGACCGAGATCAAGAGCAAGGGGCGGGTCACCATCGTCCTGCCGGAAATGGGGTCCGGTGCACGGGATGTGGCCTTTGACGAGTTGAAGGCTGAATACTCCGGTTACACGCTTTTTGCCCGGCCAGAGTTTCAGTTTGATAACCGGGCGGAGGAAGTTCGGGTTCGCGATCCAAAGGGCTGGTTCTGGGGCACGGTCATGAAGTCCTGGAAACTCTATGTCGAAGTGATGGTTGCAGCCATGCTGATCAACCTGTTTGCGATCGCAAGTCCGCTGTTCACGATGAATGTCTACGACCGGGTGGTTCCGAACTTTGCCGAAGAAACCCTCTGGGTCTTGGCAATTGGCGTTGTCCTTGTCTTTGTCTTTGATTTCATACTGAAACTGTTGCGCGCCTATCTTGTGGACATTGCGGGTAAGACGGCGGATACCAAGATTGCAGCGCGCCTGTTCCAGCAGATGCTGGGGATGAAAATGGCCTATCGCCCACCCAGCGCCGGTGGCCTGGCCAACCAGATGCGCGAGTTTGAATCGATCCGCGAGTTCTTCACCTCCTCCACCCTGGTGGCGCTGATAGATCTGCCTTTTATATTCATGTTTGTGGCCATCATCTATGTGATTGGGGGACCGGTCGCGATTGTGCCGGCCGCCGTTGTTTTCGTTGTCGTACCCATCGGCATGCTGATGCAGATCCCGATGAAGCGTATCGTGCAGGAGACATTCCGCGAGGCTCAGCAAAAGCACGCGATCCTTATCGAAGCCATTTCCGGGATTGAAACCATCAAGGCAACAGCCTCTGAAGGGCGCATGCAGAAATCCTGGGAGACATTCGTCAGTCGGACCGCGCGCTCTGCGATGATGGCAACCCGCTGGTCCCAGATTGCAACCAATTTTTCCAGCTTCGCGATGCAGATGGTGACCGTCCTGGTTATCATCTATGGCGTGTATCTGATCCAGGAAGGGGAGCTGACGGTCGGCGCTCTCGTGGCCTGTACCATTCTGTCCGGTCGCGCGCTGGCCCCCTTGGGACAGATAGCGGCGATCGCGACCCGGTTTCATCAGGCCCGCAATTCGCTGACCGCGCTTGACGGGATGATGCAGACACCGGTGGAACGACCGGAAGGGCGCAGTTTTGTCCATCGCAACAAGTTTGCCGGGCATATTGAGTTCAAGAAGGTCGCATTCGCCTATCCCGAAGCGAAGACAACCGCGCTTACCGACATCAATTTTGATATTCCGGCGGGCGAAAGGGTTGGCATTATCGGCCGGATCGGCTCGGGCAAGAGTACGATTGAGCGTCTGGTGATGGGCCTGTATGACCCGACAGAAGGTGCGGTTCTGGTCGATGGTACCGATACGCGTCAGATCGACCCGGCTGATTTACGCAGAAGTATTGGTGTTGTGCCGCAGGATACGTATCTTTTCTTTGGATCAGTGAAAGAGAATATTGCGCTGGGCGCGCCCTATGCCGATGATGAAATGATCCTGCGGGCAGCGCGGATTGCCGGTGTGGATGAGTTTACGGCTCGCCACCCGTTGGGGCTGGACATGCCGGTTGGTGAACGCGGTCAGTCATTGTCCGGGGGCCAAAGGCAGTCGATCTCAATTGCGCGCGCCCTTCTTCTGGATCCACCGATCCTGATGATGGACGAACCGACAAGTTCGATGGACAATACCACCGAAGGCCGGTTCAAGCAGCGTTTGCAGTCGGTCCTGCCGAACCGAACCCTGCTGATGGTGACCCATCGAGGATCGCTGCTGACACTGGTGGATCGGTTGCTGGTTCTGGACGGCGGGCGCTTGTTGGCAGACGGGCCGAAAGAACAGGTCATGGAAGCCCTGGCCAGTGGCCGGATACAGACCGCAAAGGTTTAGAACGCCAGGTGTGAAACGGGCCTTGGCCCTGATGGAGCGAAATGATGGCAGGTGCAGGCGGCAGTTGGGAAGACGATCTTTTCGAAGATGACGGACGTGCCGGTATCGCTGGTGCCAGCAAGGTTGCCCATGTTCTCCTGGCGATGATTGTCCTCTTCTTCGTCGCGTTTCTGGTCTGGGCTTATAATGCCAGCCTTGATGAAGTAACCCGCGGCGATGGCCGTATCATCCCGTCCAGTCAGACCCAAATCGTCCAACATCTGGAAGGCGGCATCCTGTCCGGAATACTGGTCCGAGAGGGTGAGATCGTCGAATCCGGCCAGCCTCTGATGCGGATCGAAAACCGGGTCGCCGAAGCGGACCTTGCGGAAAAACGCCGGCAGTATCTGAGCCTTTTGGCGACCGCCGCCCGTCTCGAAGCGGAGGCAACTGAATCTCAGAACATATCTTTCCCGGCAGATGTCGTGCAGACCGCCCCGGACCTGGTTCAAGCCGAAACCCGACTTTATGAACGCCGGGCCGAACAATTCGATCAACAGGTCCAGATTCTGGATGATCAGCGGCAGCAGAAATTGCAGGAATTGCAGGAGATCATCGGCAAGAAAGCCCAGATCGAACGGCAAATGGGTCTGGCTCAGGAAGAGTTTCGTCTTCTGAAACCGCTGGTGGATCAGGGGGTGTCGCCGCAGATTGAACTGATCCGCCTGCAGCAGAAAATCGAAGATCTGAATGCGCAAGCCGAGAACTCGACCCTTGCCGTGCCGCGCACACGCTCCGCGGTCCGTGAGGCCCGACGCCGCATTGAAGAGAAACGCTCCTCATTCCGTACCGAGGCTCAGCAGGAGTTGAACGTGGCCAGGGTGGAGGCATCCCGCCTGTTGGAGGATATTTCGGCCGGCGCGGAACGCGCCACACGGTCGGAAATTCGCTCACCTGTCCGGGGGACCGTGAACAAAGTCTTAATCAACACTGTCGGCGGTGTTGTCCGACCGGGTGATGACTTGATTGAAATTGTTCCGTTGGAGGACGCGCTTCTGGTTGAGGCCCGCATTCGACCGGCCGACAGAGCGCAGCTGTTTCCGGGTCAAAATGCGGTTGTAAAACTGTCTGCCTATGACTTTTCCATTTTTGGCGGGCTGGATGCTGAACTGGTGGACATCAGTGCCGATACAATTACGGATGACCAGGGTGAGACCTATTACCGAATTCGCTTGCGCACCGACCAGACAGATTTGGGTGAGGACAAGCCGATCATTCCAGGCATGACCGCAAGCGTGGATATCCTGACCGGCGAAAAAACGGTTCTGCAATACATTCTGAAGCCGATATTGAAGGCGAAACAGAACGCGCTACGCGAACGCTAAAAGGTCACCCGCCCTCGTACTGGATCAGACTGTCGACCGGGATGTCGAGTTTGCTGCGTCCCTGAAGGTCTGGCAGCTCAATGATACAGACAGCCCCTTTAACATCGCCGCCGACCTTTCGGGTCAATTCAACGGAGGCTGCGAGCGTACCACCGGTGGCAAGCAGGTCATCCAGAATAACGACGCGATCGCCAGGCTTGATCGCATCTTCCTGAATCTCGATCGAGTCCGAACCGTATTCCAGCTCATAGGTATGCGGGATGATGGGGCCGGGCAATTTGCCCTTTTTGCGCACCATCACAAAACCAAGACCCAATTCCAGGGCCAACGGCGCTGCGGTCAGAAAGCCCCGGCTCTCAATTCCGACCAATACGTCCGGTTCATACCCATCCACAATGTCTGCCAGACGCCGTACACAGGCGCGCCAGGCGCGTGGATGAGAAATCAGGGTGGATACGTCATAAAACAGGATGCCCGGCTTCGGAAAATCGGGCACGCTTCTAATATGGTCCTTGAGGTTCATCGAGGTAACGCCAATACTTGCAAAGGGTTGTTTTTACAGTCGGAAGGCGGAGCATATGATGCTAAACCTAGTCTGGCAATCCGGATGGACTGGCCTCAAACGCCGGGAAACGGGGTTTGGCGCTAAATGTGGGGAAGCATGTGTCAGAAACGGTAACGGCGACGTCCGAAGGGAAGGGCTGGCTGAAAACGGCTGAGCAAGATGGTCGCCTTAACGTCTCTATCGGCGGCACCTGGACCGTGCCAACAGTTGAGAGTTTGAGAGATCAGATTGCGGCGATAACGGCACCGTCATCCAGTTCCGTGCGGGTCGATGTTTCGGCGCTCGACAAGCTGGATTCTGCAGGTGCCTGGACCCTCTATCATTTAAGGAAATCCCTTCAGTCAAAGGGACAGACGGTCGAAGTCACCGGCATCCAGGACCGTCATGAGCCTCTCTTCAAAATCGTCAGGGATAGTGAGAATGCGGCGACCGGGGATGCGATTCTGCGCCTGCCGAGATCGAACCTTTTGCTCGATTTACTGTACAATCTGGGTTTCTGGACGGTCGGTATGGGGCGCCGGGCAAGCGGGCTGCTGAATTTTGTCGGAATGGTCATGGTCGGGTTGTTCGGAACCCTCCGCCATCCCTCCCGGTTGCGTCCCATTTCCTTCGTCAATCAGTTGGAACTGACAGGCCTACACGCGATACCCATCGTCGCCCTGTTGTCTTTCCTGATCGGGGTCACATTGGCTTATCTGATGGCAGATCAGTTCCGGGCCTATGGGCTGGATGTCTTTACGGTCAATATTCTGGGCGTTTTCGTGTTGCGGGAAGGGGCCGTTCTGATAACCGCAATTGTCATTGCCGGTCGCTCCGGATCTGCTTTCACCGCTGAAATTGGCACGATGAAGGTTAATGAAGAACTGGATGCCATGCAGACCCTGGGCCTCAATCCGATTGAGGTACTGGTTCTGCCGCGCGTGCTGGCCCTGATCATTACCCTGCCGATTCTGACCTTTATCGCTGATATCGCCGGGTTGTTGGGTGGCGCGATGATGACGTTCCTCATTCTTGAGATAACACCGATACAGTTTCTGACCCAATTGAAAGGGGCAATCGGTCTGGACACATTCCTGGTCGGTCTCAGTAAAGCTCCGTTTCATGCCTGCATCATTGCGATCGTTGGATGCTATGAAGGGTTTCAGGTTCAGCGCAGCGCCGAAAGTGTCGGTAAACAGACGACGACATCGGTCGTTGAATCCATATTTCTGGTCATTGTGGCCACCGCAGTCTTTGCGGTCATTTTCTCTATATTGGGGATCTGATGAGCGAAGATCACACAGACAGTGTCATCCGCATTCGGGGGTTGAGGACCCAATTTGGCCCCCAGGTCATCCACGAGGGACTGGATCTTGACGTCCGGCGCGGTGAAGTTCTGGGCGTCGTCGGGGGGTCTGGCACGGGTAAGTCTGTTCTGCTTCGCACCATTGTCGGCTTGCAGCGCCCGGCCGGCGGTGCGATCGAATTGCTGGATGAAGATGTCCTGTCACTGGGGCCCCGGGCGATTGAGGCCTTGCGGACGCGTACCGGTGTGCTGTTTCAGGATGGTGCGCTTTTTTCGTCCCTGACAGTGGCGGAGAATATTCAGGTCCCGATGCGGGAGCATACGAATTTTACAAAACAGACAATGGATGACCTGGCCGCGTTGAAAATCTCGATGGTTGGATTGCCGCCAGAGGCCGGGGCCAAATACCCCTCTGAACTGTCAGGCGGCATGCGTAAGCGCGCGGGCCTTGCCCGGGCTCTCTCCCTTGATCCTGAAATTGTATTTCTGGACGAACCGACAGCAGGTCTCGATCCGATTGGTGCTGCGGCCTTTGATCAGTTGATCCTGTCGCTGCAGAAAAGCCTCGGACTGACCGTCTTCATGGTCACCCATGACCTGGATTCACTGGCGGCAATTTGTGATCGGATTGCAGCACTGATAAACAAGAAAATACGGGTCGCTACCATGGCGGAGCATATGCGCGATGATGACCCCTGGTTGCACGAGTATTTTCACGGCCCCCGGGCACGGGCGGCGCTGGATGCAAAGGCTATGCAGGATCAAAAAGCGGGGGCAGAATGATCATGTATTCATGTTTTAGGGATCTCTGTGGCCGGGCGGTTCGGGGGCAAAGAGTCGAATAATGGAAACCAGGGCTAGTTACACTCTCGTTGGCGCTTTTGTCCTCTCTGTCCTGCTCGGCATTGTCGTGATGGTGGTCTGGCTGGCCGATGTCCAGTTCGATACGGAGCAGCGGCGTTTCCACATCTTCTTTGACGGATCGGTCACCGGATTGAAAGTTGGCAATCCTGTCCGCTATCGCGGCATCCCGGTCGGGGTGGTGACCGATATGGAAATCAATCCGGAAAACGTGGAACAGGTGCGGGTTGAGATAGAGGTCCCTAGCACCACCCCGATCAAGCAGGATGCGATTGCCAGCCTGGAATTTCAGGGCCTGACCGGTGTCGCCTTTGTCCAGATTACGGGCGGCACCAATGAAGCGCCGGAACTGGTCGCAGGCGTTGGCGAAGATTTGCCGGTCATTCCGTCAACGGCCTCACAACTGGAAGAACTGTTTGAAAAAGCGCCCGAGTTGCTGACGCGGTTTATCGCTCTTGTCGACCGGGCGAATGATATTTTGAGCGACGAAAACCGTGAAAACATTGCGGGCGTCCTTTCCAGTGTGAACCAACTGACCTCGGCACTGGCCGACAGTTCCGGGGACGTGCAGCGTATCCTGGGAGAAAGCGCGGATACGCTTTCCCAGGTCAAGGCAACCGCCCGGGAAGCTGAGGTTCTGGTTGCGGCGTTTTCGGATCGTGCGGATTCAATCGCGGCCATGATGGAAAAAAGTCTGTTGGACGCAAACGTCCTGCTGATTGAAATGACCAAGGTGATCGAGGATGCCCAACCCGCATTCCGAAGCACCACGACGGCGATGGATAGGATCGGCTCCCTGGCTGAAGAAATCCAGCCGGAGGTCGCACCACTCGCCCAATCTGCGCGCATATCGCTGGATGAGTTCAATAAAATTGTCAAGGAATTGCGTTTGGCGGCCAGCAACATCGCCTCGGTCGCCGGTGAGGCGGATGAATTGCTGGCGGAAAACCGGGACTCTCTTTCAGAGTTCTCGAATACCGGGCTTTACGAATTTACCCAACTGATATCAGAATCACGATCGCTGGTTCAGGTTCTGACGCGGATTTCCAGTCAGTTGGAACAGGATCCGGCGCGGTTCCTGTTCGGCGATCAGTCACAGGGCTTCAATGCGGAGTAGGATTGGATGAAACGGGATAGCGAAAAGGCTCTGATGGGCCAAAGCACTCTGCAAACCGCAAAGCCGGCCGAAAAGCCGTTTGGTGGCCGACGGGCCTTGCTTGCGGGTATCGGCGCAGCGGCGCTGCTGACCGGCTGTTCTGTTGCCTTGCCGGGAACCGGAACGCCACCCCGAATTTTCGTGCTTTCACCAAAGAGCACCTATCCCGACACGATCCCCATCGTGGATTGGCAGTTATTGATCGACACACCAATTGCGGCGGCTGGCATCAACTCATCCCGCATTGCTCTGCGCCAGAGCCAGATTGAACTGCAGTATTTTGCCAACGCGGCCTGGAGTGACGCGGCGCCGAAGATGGTTCAGCGCCTTATGATCGAGAGTTTCGAGAATTCCGGAAAGATCGTTTCTGTCGGGCGTCAGGCCGTTGGCTTGAGGGCGGATTTCATTCTTGCGACGGAGCTGCGTGAATTTCAGGCCGAATATATGGAGAAGGGTGCAAATGACGCGCCGGAGGTTCGTGCCCGGTTTAACGCCAAACTGATCAAGATGCCGCAACGGACTATTGTCGCCTCGCAAACTTATGATTATCTCATAGAGGCCGAGAGCCGTAAGCTGGAACATGTGGTCAAGGCTTTTGATCTGGCGCTTGGCAAAATTCTCAAACGTTTGGTCGGATGGGCAATCGAGGAAGGTGAAAAACACCGGTCCACTGCCTGATCCCCCTCTTTCTTCTGTCTGGAGCCTGTCCATGTCTCATATCTTTCACCGCAGTTCAAAAGGAAGCCTGCCATTCGCGGCGAAAGGCGACGGTGTTTACATCATCGATACCGATGGCAAACGTTATCTGGATGCGTCGGGCGGTGCTGCGGTGTCGTGTCTTGGCCATTCCGATCAGCGGGTGATCGATGCGATTAAAGCCCAGGTTGATGCAATCCCCTATGCCCATACAGGTTTCTTTACAAATGAGGCTGCCGAGGAACTGGCGGATTTTGTCTGTGCCCGCGCACCGGACGGCATTGATTACATGTATCTGGTATCGGGTGGTTCCGAGGCGATGGAAGCGGCCCTGAAGCTGGGGCGTCAGTATTTCCTGGAAAAGGGTGAGCCGGCCCGCCGTAACTTTATCGCCCGCAAGCAGAGCTATCACGGTAACACGCTGGGCGCGCTCGCCGTTGGGGGCAATATGTGGCGCCGGGAACAGTTTGACCCGATCCTGATCGACGCAAACTATGTGTCACCCTGCTATGCCTACCGTGGACAGGAACCTGATGAAAGTCTCGAGGATTACGGACGCCGCGTTGCAGACGAGCTGGAGGGACGCCTGTTGGAGTTGGGCCCGGAAACGGTAATCGGCTTTGTCGCGGAACCCGTTGTCGGTGCAACCTCAGGCGCGCTGGTCCCGGCACCTGGATATTTCAAACGGATCCGCGAGATCTGTGACAAATATGGCGTGCTGTTGATCCTGGACGAGGTGATGTGCGGGATTGGCCGCACCGGAACCCTCTTTGCCTGCGAACAGGATGGTATTGCGCCCGATATTTGTGCCATCGCGAAAGGCCTTGGCGCGGGATATCAGCCGATTGGCGCCATGATGTGCACTGGTGAGGTGTATCAGACGATCGCCGACGGTTCTGGTTTCTTTCAGCACGGTCACACCTATATGGCCCACCCGACCGCCTGTGCGGCGGCACTGGCCGTTCAGAAGGTGATTGAGGAAGACGATTTGTTGAGCAATGTGCGGACTATGGGGGCCAGCCTGCAGGATGGTTTGACCGCACGGTTTGGGAACCATCCCCATGTCGGTGATATACGGGGGCGCGGCCTGTTCCAGGCGATTGAACTGGTTGCTGATCGCGGCACGAAGGAGCCGCTCGATCCAGGTATGCAGATCCATGCAAAGATCAAGAAACATGCGATGGGCATGGGCCTGATGTGCTATCCGGGCGGCGGCACGATTGACGGCAAGCGTGGTTCCCACGTCCTGCTCGCACCGCCCTTCATCGTTGAGCAAAGTCATATTGATGAAATCGTCGATACATTGGGCAAGTCGGTTGATATGGCGCTGAGTGATTGCGGGATTTCCCTGTGAGCGGATCACCTGTGCCAGAGGCTTTGCCCCTGATCGTCTCTGTCGCCCCCAATGGGGCCAGAAAAACGAAGCGAGACCACCCGGCTGTCCCTGTCACCGCAGAGGAATGTGCCGAGACGGCGCGGACCTGTCAGGAGGCAGGGGCCGCGATGATCCATCTGCATGTCCGTGACGAGAATGAGGGACATACCCTGGATGCCGAGACCTATCGGATTGCGACAAAAGCGGTTCGCGAGGCGGTCGGTCCCGACATGATCGTTCAGGTGACCTCGGAAGCGGTCGGCCTTTATACCGCTGAAGAGCAGATGGCCATGGTCCGCGATGTGCGGCCAGAGGCCGTCTCGCTGGCGGTTCGCGAACTCTGTCCGGATGCTGCCTCCGAAACAGCCGCGTCAGCTTTTTTTGCGTGGTTGGTGGCAGAGAATATCCATCCGCAATTCATCCTATATGACGCAGCCGATGTCACGCGGATGGTCGACCTTTGCCAGCGTGGCATCGTGCCCATCGATGCGCCCTCTGTACTCTATGTTCTGGGCCGTTATTCGAAGGATCTGACCTCAGCGCCACTGGACCTGTTGCCCTTCCTGGATGCAGCGGGTGAGCGGAAATGGCCGTGGTCAATCTGCGCCTTTGGTCATCTGGAAGCGGCCTGTGCACTGAGCGCTGCGGCGATGGACGGCCATGTTCGGGTCGGGTTTGAAAACAACCTGCTTATGGCCGATGGATCAACCGCCCCTGATAATGCGGCACTGGTCGCCCAGGTTACACAGAACGCGGCTGTTATGGGGCGCCGCGCGGCGACCCCTGCCGAGGCGCGCGAGATTTTTCAGATCGGGTAATCGAACCGCTTATTTCGGCGGTTCGAAAACGGTTCCGGCATTTGTGGGGGCTGGATCCGGGTTCAGGAATTCTGCGCTGGGGTCAAATTCCGGTTCCGGGTCTGGCGGGCTCGGGATCGGTGTTACGAGCGGAACCGGCGCAGTTGCGGGAACTTCCGGGGCATCGCCCAGAAGATTTGGATCCAGCAATTCGCCTTCTTCCTCTTCTTGAACGACACCGCTTGGCACGCCAAGCGGGGGCAGGGTTATCGGATCCCGTCCCACCGTAAAGGGCACTTTGCCATTGTTGAAAAGGCTGAGATACAGCATGTCTGTCTTACTGTAACTGCAGTCCGGACAGATGACCTCGCGGCCGGATCCGTCATCATTCCGCTGGATCAGGTCCGATCCGTCGAGAGACGCTTCAATATAGCGCCAGTTGCCCTGGACGGGATCCGGTCCACGGTTCAGCTTTTCCACAATAACCGCCGGGCCCGGGCTGGCGATGCCGTTTTCATCGACGGTAAATCCGACCGCCGTGACAATTGCACCTACCGGCCAGGCACGATCAAGCGAAGCCGGGAAACCGTCTTCGCCAAGGGCGCGCTCATTGGCAAAGGGCTGAAAGTAATAGGGGCCCAGATAGGCTGCTGGGAAAGGACCGTCACTGACGGGTTCCCAACCGGGTACCTGTTTCAGGATGCCGTTCTCTGAGGCAGCGAGGCTTTCCATGATATCACTGCGCAAGCAGTCAAAAACAGCCGCCGCCTCTGTCAGGTTCAGCGGGTCATCGGATTGACCACCCGGACGGGTCACGCGGCACTTGCCGAGGGCTTGCTCCGTTTCAGCGGCCTTCACAGATTCTCTGGAAACTTCGATCCCCAGATCGCGCCCGTCTGAGGTGGATTTGGTGCGCGGATTGTCGCGCCACTCATCAACTGAACAACCGGCGATGCCAAGTACAGCAACCATTGCACCTGCCAACAGAACAGGGTGATGCGATGGGCGGCGAACCGTGTTCGCGTCATTCGAGGAGGAGAGCGTCAAGAAGCGTTTCCCAATACCAACTGTTAACCGGTTATGAGCATACAGTTATTCGGTCGCTGAGAGCAATTCTGGTCTTTTGACGTAAAATCAAGGGCTTTTGGGGCTATGGTTCGCGCCTTCGCATCGACCTTAGCCCATGGATTCCCAGACAGAGCCAACCCAGGATGAAAGAGCCACCGCCGAAAGGGGCCATGGTTGCAAAACTGGTATTGCCTGTGAAGGCGATCAGATACAGGCCACCGCTGAACAGCAGCAGGCCCAACATCAGAAGTATGGCCGATAGTGATAGCAGTTTTGATGGGGTGTCCCATTCTTTGATCAGCAGCGAGACCCCAAATAGGGCCAAGGCGTGGAACAGCTGAAACGTATATCCGGTGGTAATCCAGCCAAGGGCCTTTGTGTCCATGGTTGATTGCAGGGCATGGGCGGCCCCCGCGCCCATTCCGACAGCAATCGCACCGTTTATCCCGGCGAAGAACAGGCAGAATCCCCAGAAACCAGCGGGCATATGTCACTCACTTTCGATGATGCGCCAAATAGGACGCAGATGCTCTATCACCGAAATGGCGAACTAGCGAGAAAGAAGATTAAAGAGAAAGGGGTGCAGATCAGGCGAACTGATCAACGATTTGACCCAGTTCCCGGCCCTGCGAGCCGAGCTGGGATGTATCCCGGTTACCGCTGACCACGCCGGTATCCTGTTCTTCCCGAACAGTCTGGTTGGTCTCTGTCGCGGTGCCAACATCACTGGCGGCAGCAATACCGGTTTCTGCCCCGGTCGTTGCATCCGTCGTTTCAGCAGGATCTGTTCCGGCTGTTGCCTCAAAAGCGGAAGCAGCACTGCTTCTGGCCGTTGCATCGGTGCTATCCGGGTCAGCTGCAGCAATTGCACTGGCCGCGGCCCCGGTTGTACCGGCCCCAACGCCCGGATCCTCCGCCGCTGCATCTTCAGCAGCCGCATTGGCAATACCGGCGGCACCGGTTGTATCGGCCGATGTTTCCTCAGTCTGGTCTTCGAATGCGGAAATGGTACCTGTCGTTTCCAGATCGGTATCGACCTCGGTTGTCGTCAGTTCGTCGTCATCATTGGCGGCGGCGAGCTGTGTCTGCTCTGCTAGGGCCTGTTGACCAGCAGCACTGAGCGTCACCTGGTCTTCAATGACACGGCCCTCTGCCTGGCCACTCCGCGTATCTGTCTGAGTATTTTGATCGGTGCCCGTTTGCGGGGTGGTCTGCGTCGCCTGCCCCTGGTTGGCTTGATCGACCCGTGTGGCGTCATCATTGGTGTTGAGCTGGCTCTGCTGCTCAATAATCCGGTCAATAGCCGAGCGTTGCTCCTCCTCGGAAGAGCTGGCACTGCGCTGCGTCGTAACGGTAAAAGCGCTGTTTATGCCCGCAAGATCGGCCATTTAAACTCGGTTCTCCACGTTGTTAACCTGTTGGAATCCCTCGGAATCCCTGCAAGAACACTTATCCACAGTCTCTAATATAATTTATCACTGCACAAATTGCAAGAGGATGTGGTTCTAAGTGGTTGAAAGACATGGATTTTACGGATTCGGGATTCTTTGAAATTTGCTGAAAATGTGATCTATCTCTCAAGGTCGGCGCGGGGATCGAGTGCATCCTGCAACCCGTCCCCCAGAAAGTTGAAAGCAATCACGGTCACAAAGATCATCAGGCCCGGCCACACTGCCAATGTCGGGTTGTCCCAGATCACATCCTGCGCATTGGTCAGCATGTTTCCCCAGCTTGGGGTCGGCGGTTGAATGCCCAGCCCCAGAAAGCTCAACACACTTTCAAACAGGATGACATTGCCAATGGAAAGCGTTGTTGCCACAACCAATGGCGAGGCGACATTTGGCAAGAGATGTTTCAGGATGATGTGGCGGGGTTTGGCCCCCTGGGCGAGCGCCGCGCGAACGAAATCCCGCCGGCGCAGGGCCAGTGCCTCTGCCCGGACAAGGCGCGCAACGCTGGTCCAACCGAAAAGCGCAATGATAACGATGATACGATAGAGGCTGATATCCTCGGAAGTCGCCAGATCCGCTGGCAGGCCGAGCTTGTTCAAATCAATTGCCGCTAACACGATCAGCAAGGGCAGAAGCGGCAGGGAAATCACCGCATCGGTGAAACGCATCAAGAGGGCGTCGATCCAACCACCCCTGAACCCAGCAATCAGGCCGACCAGGGCCCCGATAATGGCGGTTGCGATGGCGGTGACCAGCCCGACCAGCAGGGACACCTGCCCGCCATAGAGCAATCTGGCCAGCACATCGCGGCCAACCTCATCAGTGCCAAGCCAATTCTTGTCTGACGGTGGCAGGAAACGACCGAAGAGATCGGTCTTGGTGGCGCTGACGCCAAGCGCGTCCTCAATCAGGGATGCGCTCATCGCCGCAGCGATCAACAGGATCAGGATGATGGCGCTTAACACGGCCATTCGATGGCGCAGAAAGCGTTGTAACCGGCGGCGGGCCGGGCTGACAGAAGGGCTCATCAGGGCGTCTGTCATGGTCACAGCCCCTCCGACTTGAAATCAAGCCTGGGGTCGAGTGCCGCATAGAGAATATCGGCCAGGATATTCCCGATCAGGGCCATTGCCGTTGCCAGCAAGAGGCCGATGAGCGCCAGGTTATAGTCATTGCCAAGGATCGCGTCGTAGATCGTCTTGCCCATGCCCAGCCAGGCAAAAATCGTCTCTGTAATCAAAGCACCTGAAAACAGCGTTCCAAAGCTGAGGGCGACGATGGTCACCAGCGGCAGAAGCGCGTTTTGCAGGGCATGGCCCAGGACAAGCCGGGTTTTTCCCAGCCCCTTCGCCTGCGCGGTTCTGATATAGTCCTGGCGCATGACCGCCAGGGTGGAGGCGCGCATAAACCGCGTATACCCACCGATTGAGGCGATGGTCAGAACGCTTATCGGCAGAATGGCGTGTTCAATGGTCTTGAGAAAGCCCGACCCAGGCGGTGCCTGTCCCCCGGCCGGGAACCAGCCGAGTGTGATGGAAAACAGCATGATCGCGAGCAAGGCCAACCAGAAGGGCGGCGCGGAGATTCCGGCAAAACAGACGAGGTTGATGCTGTAATCCAGCACGCCATAGGGCCGCATTGCCGCGATCAGGCCGAGCGGGATGGCGACCGCCAGAGAAAGGATCAGGCTGACCCCAAGAAAGAGGGCAGTGTTGCCGAGCCGTGGTCCCAGCACGTCAAAGACCGGTTGGGAATATAACCGTGAATAGCCGAAATCCCCCTGCAGCGCGTCACCCAGCCATCGGAAATACCGGTCGATCAATGGCTGGTCCAGCCCATAGAGTGCTTTCAGACGTTGTGCGTCTTCAGCCGTGAAATCCGGATTGGCGGAAAACATCAGGTCAATCGGGTCGCCCGGCATCAATCCGATCAACCCATAGATCAGAAAGGACATCAGCAGCAGCACAATGCTGCTCTGGATCATCCGGTCGGCCAGGAAACGGATCATGGGGCAGGTCCTGCGGCGGCTCTGATCAGCACAGGATCATTCGGCAATTGCCCATTCTTCGACCCAATGGGTTGAACTGTATTGATGCCCGGTCGGTGTCAGCCCCGTCAGGTTCTTTGGCAGGATAAAGGGCTGGGAGCGGAAATAGAGCGGAATGGCAGGGAGATCCGTCGCATAAGTCGTCTGCAATTCCTGCCACAGGGCCTGATTGGCTTCCTCCTCACAGACAAGTTCCAGATCGTCGATCACCGTATCCATGCGGGGATTGTTATAGCCGGTGTAGTTCTGTCCGGCCCAGGCATTCTCCTCTGTCGGGATCATTTCCGAATGCAGGGTTGTTCGGGGAATATTCTGGGGTGAAGACAGCCAGGCGAACATCGCCATCCCGGTGAATTTACGCTTCGCAATGGTTTCGCCAAACAGGACACGGGGCGGCTCATTGCGCAGGCGCACATCCACGCCAATTTCCCGCCACTGGCTTTGCAGGACTTGCTGTACCAGCTCGCGAGTCTTGTTGCCCGCCGTCGTGATCAGTTCAAACTGAAATGGCGTGCCCTCCGCATTCTGGCGAATGCCGTTCGGACCCATGGTCCAACCGGCGGCATCCAGCGCTGCGCCCGCTTTTTCCGGGTCAAAACCGTAACGCGGAATACGGTCATAATGAACGGAGTCCAGCGGGTGGACCTGACCATGGGCGACCGGTTGTTTCCCCTGGAACAGGCGTTCGCTGATCGCCTGACGATCAATCCCCTGGATCAGGGCCTGCCTGACTGCGACATCCCCCAGGATCGGGCTGTCCAGGTTCACATCGAGATGTTCATAGACAAGGCCCGCGCGATAGATGATTTGGAAATCATCCCCATGACGGCGCTCAAAGGAAAGCGCCTGATCGATGGAGATGCCGGATTCGCCCGCGATCATGTCAATGTCGCCGGCCAGCAGATTGGCGGTGAGGGCCGCGGTATTTTCGATGACGCGCACCTCAATCTCGTCAAAGAAGGGGGATTTGCCCCACCAGCGAGGATTTCGGTCCAGAATGATCCGGTCGCCATTGACCACCTGCTTGATTTTGTAGGGACCAAACCAAAGGCCCGGATTGGTCGGGTCGCGGTCATAAAAGGTCTGCTTGCGGTAATTGGCCGGGTCGGTAAAGGCGGCTGCCTCTACATGCTCTGGCAGGATTTCGAAACCGTTGATCCCCTGATAGTCGCAGGACCGCCGGTCAAGATGGAGCGTGAAACGATGATCATCATGCACATCGATTGAGAGGATGCGGCGGAACAGCTCTACATTATCAATGCCGGTTTCCGGATGACGACCTACTTCCCAGGTAAACTTGATATCCTTGGTGGTCATGGGCGTGCCATCTGCCCAGACGGCCCTAGGATCCAGACTGTAATCCACCGCAAGGCCCGGTTTCCCGTCGGGGGTCATCTCAAACCGGGCGGTGTTCTTTTCCAGATCCGGCAGCTCCAGGCAGAGAACACAGATCACTTCCCAATCGGCGTTATGGACCGTGATCAGGCGTCTTGCCATTGCGTTGATATAGGATTTCGCCAGCATGGAATCGAAATTCGGGTGCAGCGTGCTTGGAAACTGGCTGAGCCCGATGGTCAGCTTTTCCTTACTCGCGGCCAGAGCCGCTGGTGCCCCAAATCCGGAAAGTATCAACGCGGCCAGTGCCGCTCGCCCCAATGCCCGAAAAGCCTTCATCATATCCGCCGAATTCCTTCACTCATGATCTCACGCGCAAGACGCCAAAACGTCTGATGCAAAGAGAGTATCACGCAGAACGGCGGCTTCCAGTCAGGAAACCGTGTTTTTAAAGGAACGCGCAGATAAAGAGCGGTCAGATCAGTCTTCTTTGCCGCCGTGGGCGCGGGACCAGCTGACGGGATCGTCCAGGAAGGCGCGGATTTCCTTTAGCTGATCGGCGGGGAAAAGGTTTGCGCCCTCGACATAGTCCAGAATGTCCCACCAGGTGCAAAGCGCGTGTAGATCAACACCTTCTGCCTTCAGGTCATCCAGTGCCTGCGGGAAGATCCCGTAATGGAAGACGACGAAACAATGGTTGCAGCTCGCACCAGCCTCACGGATGCCATTCACGAAGGACAGTTTGGACCCTCCATCTGTTGCCAGATCCTCTACCAGCAGGACCCGCTGTCCTTCTTCCAGATTACCTTCAATCCGCGCATTGCGCCCGAACCCTTTCGGCTTTTTGCGGACGTAACACATCGGCAGCATCAGCAGGTCTGACATCCAGGCGGCAAAGGGGATACCGGCGGTTTCGCCGCCTGCGACCACATCCAGGCTCTCAAACCCGACCACTTCTTCAATCATCGCCGCGCCCATTTTCATCAGGCGCTGGCGGGCCCGCGGGAAACCGATCAGCTTGCGGCAATCGGTGTATACCGGGCTGGCCCGACCGGAGGTGAAGATGAACGGGTCATCTGGGCGAAACAGCACGGATTCGGTTTCGATCAGGATGCGGGCGGTAATCTGGGCGGGGGTCAGGCTCATCATCAGGTTCCAGTCTGCAGCGGTTTCCGCAGTGAAAGCAGAGTCTGCACCCCTCTGGCAAGGCTTTGTGCCGGGAAAGCGGCCCTAGATCCCGGAATAGGGGGCAACCGCGCCGTCAAACCGGTCAAACCGGAAGGGTGTTGGGTCGACACAGGGGGTGACGCCGCGCACCAGTTCGGCGGTCAGTTTGCCGGCCCCGGGCCCAATCCCGAACCCATGCCCGCTATACCCGGTTGAAACGAAGAGGCCCTGTTGTGACGGTACTTCTGATATCACCGGGACGGCATCAGGCGTGACGTCGATAGCGCCTGCCCAGCGCTGCTCAATCTCAAGCCCTTTAAAGGCCGGGAAGGCGGCTTTCAGGTTGCGCTCCGCCTGACGCAGAATGTCCGGGTCTGGTTGTGGGTTCCAGATGCGGACCTCTTCAAAGGCGGATTGCTGATCCAGTGGCTTGGCTTTTTCATGACGCAGCGCCTGAAAGAACCGCTTTCCGAACCGCATGCGGATGCCGGATTTCTCGGTCTGATAGGCGGCCCAGAACTTTTTCATCAGGCGGAAGGAATCCGGCACAATGTCGTAATTCCACATATTGCCATGGGCGATGGTATAGGCCCCGTCCATTCGCCGCCTGATCGCAAAATCCGGCCCGCTGAGTGAGGTGGAAATCACCTCCTCAAACGGCTTGCTGCGCATGACGCTGGAAATGCTGACCTGCTGGGGCATGTCGATCCCGTGATGGCGCAGGAAGAGGCGGGACCAGGCCCCGCTCGCAACAACGATGGCGTCGCATTTGATTGACCCCAGCTCTGTGACGAGGAAAGAGATCTGGCCCCCTTTCGTTTCAAAACCGCGGGCCGCGCAATTCTGATGGATGGTGACGCCAAGCGCGCGGGCGGCCCGTGCCAGGGCGGGAACGGCCTTGGCGGGTTCGGCCTTGCCGTCGCTGGGGGTATAGAGGGCTGCCTTCCATTTGCGCTGGCTGTCGGGGGCCAGCTTGTCCAGCTCACTGCCGGTCACCAGTTGCGTGTCCAGCTGATATTGCTTGGCGTGGTCGATCCACTCTTCATAGCGCGCGACGTCGCTGTCCCTGTCGCCCAGATAGGCGACGCCAGCGGTGCGATAGCCCGTCTCCTCATCGATCTCTTCATTCAGCCCGCGCCAGATTTTCAGGCTTTCCATGATCAGTGGAATTTCACTGGGGTCGCGCCCCTGCTGTCGGCAATAGCCCCAGTTGCGGCTCGATTGTTCGGCGGCGACTTGCCCTTTTTCGACAAGCGCCACCCGCTTGCCAGCCTTCGCAAGATGCCAGGCGGTAGAGACCCCGGCAACCCCGCCCCCGATCACAACAACATCCACCCGCTTCGGTAAAGCGGCATCAGAAGGCACTAAGTCAACAGGCGGTGACATGAGATGAGGTCCGTTACGTTTTATAGGAAGCGAACACTGCGACTTTCCGGGTTGCGCGTCAATCAATTGCACAATCAGGACCGGTCAAACCCCTTCGTAATTGCGGTCGGCGATGTCGGTACAGATTTTGCGGTAGCGGGCCATGCCGCCGGAACAGGGTATGAAGACGCGGGTTTTGCTGGGGGTGTTGCGCTCGGATACCAGGAGTGATGGGCGTTGGGGAGAAAACGACGGTCGCCAAACCATTTTTGTGCCGCTTTGGGCGACTGTTTCAATGTCCAGACAAGTGGATTTCTAACCTTGAGAGTGCTGAATGCAGCATCACGTAGGTATGAGGCGTAACACATTGCGTTGAAACTGTGCCACCAAGTCGGCGTCCGGCTTTCTGCCGGTGAAGCCTAACAGATATCCTGAGACCCGTGATAATCGTGTATCAATATGTTCGCGAATATCTAGCGCATGATATCCAAGTTGCATGAAGTACAGGATACGCGCCCGGGCGTCTGCTTCGTCAGGTTCATAACCGTGCCGGGCGAACATTGCCGTCACTGCCTCAATTCTGATTTCATCCGCAGCATCAATGCGCAGACGCAAATTTGGGTCGCGTCTCGCCCATTCGCGGATCGCGAAATCG
The DNA here is from genome assembly GCA_963691885.1 of Alphaproteobacteria bacterium. Taxonomy (GTDB): domain Bacteria; phylum Pseudomonadota; class Alphaproteobacteria; order UBA8366; family Aestuariispiraceae. Next base: position 674,964 of record OY829843.1, on the reverse strand, counting down.
AGGCCCCGGTCAAAATGCCTGGGATCAAGAAAGCAATTGAAGAAGTTGCATATGGCTTCATTGATGCCGTCACCGGGCAGTTCGCAATGTGCAACAATCTTGGCCGTGTTTCGTTCTTCCCATTCAATCAGAAGAGCGTCCAGCAGATCGTCCCTGTTTTCAAAATACCAGTAAAAGCTGGACCGGCTTACGCCCATCCGATTGGCCAGAGGCAGGATTTTGACACTTTCAACACCTTCGGTCACCAACGCGTCTCTAGCCATGTTCAACCAGTCTTCACGTGTGACTTTTATATGGCCAACAAGCTGTTCACGATTGGGATCGTCGCGATGGAGTATCGGAGAAGAGGTAACCATCGATCAGCTCTCAGGTGGAGCGCCACCTTCGACGGTCCGACTCTCGATGAATTCAGCGAGTGCTGCTAAACGATCAGCATCTGTCCGTGGCACATGGGGTTTGGCTACAATCTCTTCCCACACCTTCGTTGCGCGCCGATTGGCGTCGATCGCGCCACGCTCGGTCCAGGTTCCGAAATTCGCGTAATCATGAAGAATGGGTTCATAGAATTCTGTGTTGTAGCGTTCCATTGTTTGCGGGGCATCGAAAAAATGGCCTGATGGGTTCACCTGCATGAGGGCACTTGCAAGACCAATTTCATCCACACCCGCCTTTGTACCTGCGCAGAGTTCGGCGACCATATTGAGAACCTCGACGTCTGAGATCAGTTTTTCATATGACACGGTCAGCCCACCTTCGAGCCAACCAGCTGAATGAATAATAACCGTCGCACCGGCGAGAAGACAGCCCCAGAGCCCAAGCTGGTTTTCGTTGGCAGCCTGGACATCATTGATATTTGACGCCGATCCCGCCGCAGAACGCCAAGGCAATCCGACCATCCTGGCCATTTGACCGGCCGCCAGTGAGGCCTGAAAGTGGCGCGGCGTGCCGAATGCCGGAGAGCCCGATTTCATATCAACGTTGGAGGTGAATGTACCATAGCACACAGGTGCGCCCGGGTTTACCAATTGTGTCAGGGTAATCGCTGCCAGACACTCCGCATGCGAGAGGGTGATGGCACCAGCCACCGTTATAGGTGCCATCGCGCCCATGAGGGTGAATGGCGTCACGATCGACAATTGCCGCCACCGTGCGAAGTCAATTAGCCCCTGGGCCATCGGAATATCGAGCGTCCGGGGCGAGTTGGTGTTGATGATTGTGTAAGCGTAAGCCTGATCGCGGAACTGGTCCTCGGAAAGACCACGGGCAATTTGCAGCATCTCAAAATTATCGAGCGTTTGCGGCGTACCGCGCGCGAAGAGAAACGGGAACTTGTCTGTGTATTCAACTTGGATGCGGGTCGTAAAATAATGGCGCAGATTCGTTGGCACGTCCTGGGGCTCCACCGAAGGCGACATCACTTGAAACACGTCAAAGTGATCCGCAATCATCGTGTATTCACGGTAATCATCGGCAGAACCCGGTCTGCGACCACGCCTCAAATCAGTCGCATGAGGTGCGCCAGCCCCGGGCTGGAAGTTGACTGTGCCCAACTCCAGGAGCGTGTCTCGACCTGGATGTCCCGCCCGGCATGATATCGACTTGGGTGCCGTCGCGAGAGCTGCTTCGACCATTTCCCGACCAATGAAGACCATCTCATCGTCAACACGGGCACCGCCATGGGCGAATATCTCTCGGGCCTCCGCAAGCAGGACCTTCATCCCGAGCTCTTCAAGCGTCCGAAGCGCTGTTTCGTGCATGGCCGCCGCTTCGTCATCGGAGAAAACCGACATAACCGGAAATGGATTCCGAAGCTGGTGGTAATTTACGTCTCGTTTTGAACTTGTCTGCTGATTAGAACGTTGCCGCCGCCCACGGCGTGCCGAACGGTTTTCCTGACTCACGGCTTCAAACCCTCATCGCTTTGCCTTCAGGGTCATAGGGGGACGGCGGTATTACCCGCGCGGTTCTTTCCACACCGACAATGTGCACAGATAGTTCCGTACCCTCAACGGCGGCCTCAACATCTAGCATTGCCATAGCCATCGATTTTCCGATCGTGTGACCATACCCTCCGGATGTTACAAATCCAACCAGACTGCCGTCTTTCCAGATGGGTTCAAAACCACTGGCGTCGGCATCGCCGGCATCCACTTCGAGGGTTCGAACGATTTGCCTTGGCCCATTCCCTTCGCGTTCCTGAAGCGCGGCCTCGCGACCCGTAAATGGCCCCTTGTCCCAGGCAATCCAGCGATCCATTCCCGTTTGAGCTGCGGTGTAGCCCTGGGTGAACTCAGCTGACCAAATACCAAAACTCTTCTCGAGACGAAGAGAAAGTAGTGCGTTAAATCCAATCTCCCGCATCCCCAGATCGGCACCGCTTTCAAGCAATGCCCGCCGAAGGGCAATATGTTCGCCGGCCTCACAATGGATCTCGTAACCGAGTTCGCCGGCAACCGACAGGCGGCCGACCCTTGCCCTGATCAGACCGAGGTCGAAAGAACCGCACCCCATGAAGGGCAGGTCTGCAATCGGGCCGTCCGTGAGTTTTTCAAGAACCTTGCGACTGTTTGGCCCCGTGAGCGAAAACCCGACAATTTTATCGGAGATATCTGTGACACTCACCCCAGGGTCTAGGTCATCGTGGAACAGACGCATATGCCACTCACGCAGATAGTAGCTGCCCATAATCCACCAGGTGCCATCGCCCCAGTTGAAAATGGTCAGGTCACCTTTGAGTTTGCCCTCGGCAGATAGCATCGGTGCAAGTCGGGCCCGGCCCGGCCTTGGCAGGCGGGACGCCATGACGCGATCAAGCCATGCTTCGGCACCTTCACCAGAAACCTCAAATCGCGAGAAGGCAGAGATATCGAGCAGGCCGACATCCTTGCGCGCGGCACGGCATTCTTCACCGACAATCTCGAATGCGTTAGAGCGCTTAAGTGTCGGTGTTTCTTCAAAGTCGCTTGATGGCGCAAAATACAGCGGCACTTCAAGCCCCCAGCTTGCGCCCCACTGACATCCAGCCTGTGTCATTTCGGAATGTGCAGGCGACATCTTGAGAGGCCGACCCGCAGGCAGTTGCTCGTTTGGATAGGTCATAACGAACCGGCGGGTATAAAACTGACCGGTCGTCTCTTTGATATACTGTTTGTTTTCAGCAAATTTTCCAAACCGGGCGACATCCATCCCAAAGACATCCGCTTCCGGCTCTCCATGAATGATCCATTCGGCAAGCGATTTGCCGACGCCGCCGCCCTGGAGGAAACCGGCCATCACGGCGCAGGCACACCAGTATCCAGGCTTGCCGCGTACAGGACCGACAAGCGGGTTACCGTCAGGGGCAAAGGTGAAGGCCCCGTTTACCCAGGTTTTGACACCAATTTCCTGGAGAGCGGGATAGCGTTCCACACCAAGGGCCAGCTCTCGCTCGATCCGGCCTATATCTTCCTGTTGCAGTTCAAATCCATAACCCCAGGACGCCCCGTCCATCATCCAGTGTTCGTGATCGATCTCGTAGATGCCGAGCAGGATACCGTTTTGATCCTGGCGCATATAGGTGAACCCTTCCAGATCGACCGTCAGTGGCAATTCACGGTCCAAAGCAACGACATCGGGGATGTCGTCGGAAATCAGGTAGTGGTGGTTGAGTGGACTAACGGGTAACTCGATCCCGGCCATGCGACCGACCTGCTTCGCCCAAAGTCCGGCTGCATTAACAACATGCTCCGCCCGGATGGTTCCGGCCTCGGTCACCACGTCCCAACCTTCTTTGGTCTGAATCAGTTCTAAGACCCGATTGTTCTCGATCACTTCGGCACCGTGTTTTTTGGCGGCGCCAGCATACGCGTGAACAGTTCCGGTTGTGTCAATATACCCTTCGCGGTCGGCCCACATGCCACCAAGGATGTCGTGAGGTGACATGATCGGGCAAAGGTCAGCCGCTTCATCCGGGGTGACAAGCCTTACATCTTCGATACCGATAGACTGGAAGGTACGAAAAGCGGACTGCAGCCATTCCCAGCGGTCGGGTGACCCTGCCAGGGTCAGGCCGCCGGTCATATGCATACCCACCGACCTACCCGACTCTTTCTCAATCTCACTGAGAAGGTCGATCGTATAGGCCTGAAGGCTTGCAATATTTGGGTCGGCATTAAGGGCGTGAAAGCCGCCCGCCGCATGCCATGATGAACCAGCTGTCAGTATTTTTCGTTCAATCAGGCAAACATCGCTCCAACCAAACTTCGCCAAGTGATAAAGCACCGAGGCGCCGACAACGCCTCCACCGATAACGACCACACGATACTGAGACTTCATCTTGCTGCCTTTCAGGGTAAAACGCCCTTTAGCACAACCAAAGGGCATGTCGATAAAACTAAAACTTTAGGGTCATTAGGGCAGTTTTGGACACATATGTCCAATAATATTGCAACGTCTTTGGAAGAAAACGCAATCGGCGTTGAAGGTTTGAATTTGCCACTGTCGAAACAGGGTGTCCGTGACGGGGGTTTCCATCAATCCTCTGAAATCGGTTATGGCTTGATTCCTGTTTCCAGGTTGAAAACAAAAGGTCAGTTTCGCGTAAACCGAATGATCAAACGCGACATTCTGAGTTTATTTTCTCAGGATTTGTTCTGCGGCTTGGGGATAGTATGGCTCGCGAGAAAATTTCCCGGGATGGGTGACGATTACTTTGTGACCTTCACGATGCTGCGAAGGTTTTAGGTCACCCTCAGGACCGGTCAAACCCTTCGTAATCGTGGTCTGCGATGTCGGTGCAGATTTTGCGGTAGCGGGCCATGCCGCCGGAATACGGCATGAAGACGCGAGGTTTGCCGGGTATGTTGGCGCCCAGATACCAGGAATGATGGGCCTTTGGGAAGAGTGTGGCATTGGCCGCTGCATTGACCTTTTCTACCCATCTGTCGACCGCGTCCTGTTTCGGTTCAATCCTAGTCTTTTCCCCCTCGATCATGTCACCGATGCAGCGCGTGATCCATTCAACATGCTGTTCAATCGCGACTGGCATATTGGTCAGGACCGACGGGCTGCCGGGCCCGGTGATGGTGAAGAGGTTCGGGAAACCGGCGACCTGCAGGCCTAGATAGTTCTTTGGCCCCTCTTCCCAGGCCTGATCCAGGGTCAGACCTTTGGCACCCGTGATGTTGAGGGAGAGCAAGGACCCTGTCATCGCGTCAAAACCGGTCGCAAAGATGATGTCGTCCAGGGGCACTTCGCCAGCACTGGTCCGGATGCCGGTTTTTGTCACGGCCTCAATCGGGGTTTTGCGCAGGTTGACCAGGTCAACATTATCCCGGTTATAGGTTTCAAAATAATCGGTATCGATGGGCGGGCGTTTCGCCCCGAACGGGTGATCGAAGTTGCTGAGATCCTCTGCCTTTTGTGGGTCTTTGACGATCTCCCGCACCCGGTCGCGAATAAAGTTGGAGGCGGTGGCATTCGCCTCTTCACTCAACAAGATGTCGCGGAAACTGGTCCGGAATTGCAAGCCCCCCTTGTTCCAGGCATCGCGATAGATCGCTTCGCGCTCCTCTGGTGGTGTTTCAACGGCGCTGCGATCCTCCATCGGAAAGGCATGGCCGTTTGTATTGCTGTGCATGATCTGGCGGATTTCGCCCGTATGCGCCTTGGCATAATCCTGGAATTCCCGGTTCAGCGGGTGGTTCCCGGCAGGGACGGAATAGTTGGCGGTGCGCTGAAACACGGTGAGGTGGTCGGCCTCTTCGGCGACGACAGGGACAACCTGGATGCCGGTGGAGCCGGTCCCGACCAGTCCAACGCGGCGCCCGGTGAAATCCACGCCCTCATGGGGCCATTGACCGGTATGGAACCAGCGTCCCCCGAAATCCTCAAGGCCCGGAATGTCGGGGATGTTGGCGGTGGAAAGACAGCCGACCGCGGTGATTAGAAAACGGCATTTCAGAGGGTCACCCTGTTCCGTTTCAACCTGCCACAGCCCTTCTTCGTCCAGATAGCGCGCAGCGGTCAGTTTTGTGTTCAGGCGGATGTCCCGTTTCAGGTCCAGCTGATCGGCGCAATAATTCAGATAGCGCAGGATTTCCGCCTGTCCCGGATAGCGTTCGGACCAGTCCCAGTTTTGAAGCAGCTCTTCGGAGAAGTAATAGGCATAGGCATGGCTTTCCGAATCGCAGCGTGCGCCCGGATAGCGGTTCCAGTACCAGGTGCCGCCGATCCCGTCGCCCTTCTCCAGAACAAGGGCGTTGAGGCCCAGCTTGTCCCGCAGGCTGTGCAACTGATAGAGGCCGGAAAACCCGGCACCGATGATGACCGCATCCAGAATGTCAGGTGTCGTCTGATCGGCCTTTGCCATCTGTAATCCTCCCGTTTCGATACATGGTACGGGCTGTTCTGACAGGCGACAAGGGCGTCTCAGTGCAAGCTGTCTTGATGGAAATACCGCGCGGCTGATAGCGTGCATGTCTGATTTCTGGAGGAGGTTTTCGATGGTCGCGCTTTCGACCCGTTTTGATGATCTGGAAGATTTGGAAGAGCGTGTCCGAGGGTGGCTCGACCTGAATGCGCAAGAAACGGGTCATCACTTTGACCGAAAGCATTTTGCGATAGAGGCACGGGACAGTGCGGGCGATCGACAGGTCACGGATGGTGACGATATCATCGGCGGCATTAGCGGCAGTACCAATCAGGGCTGGATGTTTGTGGCGCTTCTTGCTGTGCGTCCCGACCGGAAGGGGGAGGGGATTGGCGGCACCCTGTTGAAAGCGGTGGAGGATCTGGCGAAAGAGCTGGGCTGCGTCGGCATATGGCTGGACAGTTACAGTTTTGAAGGGACCACCTATTATCCGCGACACGGCTATTCAGCCTTTGGTGAACTGACCTGCCCCGATGGTGTTCAGCATCTCTTCTTCAAGAAAGATCTCACCTGAATCCATCTGATTTCCTGGACATGAATTGACAGCACCGCGTGTTCCTTATAAAAGAACAAATAGTGAACAATACTGAAATGCAGTGAGCTATATGCGGGCAACGGGTGCAGAGCGGACCAATAAGAAGGGTCAGATAACGGCGGTGGAACAGGCCGAAAGCAAGGCCTTGCCTGCGGCGCTGGTCCAGGCTGTGCGCGCGATAGAGCGCGGGGCCACACCTGGTATGGTAGAGGGCGCTGATGCGGTGCCGGTCTTGCCGACCGGCTTTGCCCCGGTTGATCAGGCCCTGCCCCATGGCGGGTTGCCACTGGGGGCGCTGCATGAGGTGTCGGGCTCGGGGGGTGTCGGGTTTGTCCTGCATCTGCTGGCCCGACTGTCTGTCTCTGAAAAGCCGCGCCCGGTCCTGTGGTGCGCCGGGTCGGGCAGTCAGTATCGCCGTCAGGGTGTCTTGTATGGCCCGGGCCTGACCCAGATCGGGCTGGACCCGTCCAGCCTGGTCATTGTCACGCCGAGGGAAGTGGAAGACATGCTCTGGGCCGCGGAGGAAGGGCTGAAATCCGGCGCGGTCTCTGCCGTGGTGATGGAGGTGGACCGTCCCCTTGCTCTTACCCCCAGCCGACGGTTGCAACTGGCCGCTGAAATTGGGGGCGGTGTGGGATTTGCTCTTGGTGCGGGTACAACCCCGTCCGGCATGATCATGCCTCATGCGATCACAACCCGCTGGCAGGTTGACCCGATGGTTTTGCCTGGCAGTTCAACAGATCTGGTTCAGGGGGTGCATTTGCGTCTGGACCGTGTGCGGGGTGGCTTTGCCGGGAACCGTGTTGGCTTACCGCAATGGGGACTTGTGCGCCGGATCAATGGCGGATGGGTGATGCAGGGTGAAGAAGATGGCTGAGCGTCTGGTCCTTGCCCTGTGGTTTCCCTATCTGGCGACAGAACGGCTGGAGAGGCGTGACCCAGCCCTTGCGGCGAAACCCTTTGCCACATTTCTGGAAAGTCGCGGACAGTTGATCCTGGGCGCTGTAAATCCGGGCGCGGCAGAGGCCGGACTGACGCCGGGTATGACCCTTGCCAATGCGCGTGCGCTGCTGCCCGACATTACATTGCGACCAGGCGAACCGGGTGACGATCTGCGCCTTCTGGAAAAGCTGCGGGGCTGGTCGGAACGCTATACGCCCTGGGTTGCGCTGGATGGGGTGGATGGTTTGTTTCTGGATGTCACCGGCTGTGCCCATCTGTTCGGGGATGAGGCGACAATGATGCGCGACTGTGTTGAGCGCCTTGACGGGATCGGGTTTACCGCGCTGGCCGGTCTGGCCCCGACAAAGCTGGGGGCGGCGGCCCTTGCCCGGTTTTGTGACGGGGCGGTCCCCCCGGTGATGAGCTCAGCACATTTGCGCGAGGTCCTCTCCCCCCTGCCGGTAGAGGCGCTGCGCTTGACGGCGGAGGCTGCTGACGGGGTTCACCGGGTTGGCCTGAACCGGATTGGTGACCTTCTGCCTCTGCCCCGTGCCTCTCTGGCCAGTCGTTATGGTCTGGATCTGGTGAACCGGCTGGATCGCGCTTTGGGGGATCAGGCAGACCCAATATCGCCCAAACGTTTCACCATGCCCTGGCGCACGCGCCTGAATTTTCCCGATCCAATTGGCTTGCCGGATGACCTGGTCGCCGGGGTAAAGCGCCTCGTTGCGCGGTTGAGCCAGCGTCTGGAGAGGGAACAGAAAGGCTGCCGCCGTCTGGAACTCAGCGTCTTCCGTGTTGATGGTGAGGTAACGCGCCTGAGTGTCGGTGCGGCAGAGGCCGTGCGCGACCCGGATCATCTGGCCCGCCTTTTTGGTGAGCGGCTGGGCAGTATTGATCCGGGCTTCGGGATTGAAAGCATGGTTCTGACCGGGATCGCGCTGGAGGATGTGAGCGCCCGGCAAGAGGATGCTGATCAACAGGATGATGGTCAGGTCGGTAAGGCGGCCCCCGGCCTCAGCAAGTTGACCGACCGGCTGGCCAGTCGCCTGGGGGAGGGGGCCATTCTGCGTGCGGAACCCTGTGCCAGTCATATGCCGGAACGGGCCACGCGCTATACCTCTCTCTATTTACCACCAGCCCCCAAAGGGAAATCCCTGAAGGCGGCAGACCGCGAAGCACCAGCATATTGGCCGGACTGGCAAGGGAATGCGACCCCGCGCCCGACCCTGATCCTGCCGGTGCCGGAAAAACTCGGCGATTCGGTAACAGCGCCTCTGCCCGGTGCCCGGTGGTCATTTCGCTGGCGCGGTCGGGACCATGGGGTGCGGCGGATGTCCGGACCGGAACGCATCAGTCCGGAATGGTGGCGACACCCGCCTGAGAACCGGGCGGGCGTTACGGTGCTGGATGATCTGGAGGGTCAGGTGCGGGATTATTACCGGGTTGAGGGAATGAGAGGGGAGCTTTACTGGATGTTCCGCCCGGCCATTCATCCGGGCTGGTATATGCACGGGGTCTTCGCATGACCCGGTATGCCGAACTGCAATGCCTGACGAATTTTTCCTTTCTTGAAGGGGGCAGCCATCCTGATGAACTGGTTATTCAGGCAGCTGCGCTCGGGCTGGAGGCGATCGGGGTTGCGGACCGTAATTCCCTGGCAGGGGTTGTGCGGGCACATAGCGCGGCAAAGCAGCATGGCATCAAATTGCTGGTCGGCGCGCGTCTTGACCTGAACAGTGGTGAAAGCCTGTTGGCTTATCCGGTTGACCGGGCTGCCTATGGCCGTCTGTCACGCCTGATCACGCTGGGGCGTCGGCGGGCGGAAAAAGGATCCTGTGATCTGGCACTGGCCGATGTTCTGGCAGGGGCGGATGGCAATATCCTGATTGTGGTTGAGGGCGAGGATGCGGTTGTTGAGAGACTGGGCAGCCGTTTTCCGGGGAATGTGTATTTATCTGCCAGTGCGCTCTTGACCGGTCAGGATCAAAACCTGCTCGCCGATCGGGCGGCGCGGGCGCGGCGGTTGAAGGTTCCCCTGCTGGCCACCAATGATGTGATCATGCACAGCCCGGCCCGCCGCCCCCTGACCGATGTGCTGAGCTGTATTCGCGAAGGCCTGGTGATCGACAAGGCCGGCTGGCTGACCCAGCGCAATGCCGAACGCCACCTGAAATCGGCCGAGGATATGGCAGCACTGTTTGAGGCCTATCCAGAGGCGCTGACCACCAGTGTCGAGATTGCGGAGCGGGTGAATTTTTCACTGGATGAGCTTGCCTATGAATATCCCGATGAGGTTCTGGAAAGCGGCCTCTCGGCGCAGGAGTCCCTCGTCAAACTGACCTGGGAAGGGGCGAAGACGCGCTATCCGGGCGGGATCCCCCAGGCGGTGCGAGACCAGGTCAATTATGAACTGACCATGATTGGGGACCTTAATTATGCTGCCTATTTCCTGACGGTGCAGGACATGGTGCGGTTTGCCAGACAGCAGGAGATCCTCTGTCAGGGACGGGGCTCGGCGGCCAATTCTGCGGTTTGTTACTGCCTGGGTATTACGGCGGTTGACCCGGCCCGACTGGATCTTTTGTTTGAGCGGTTCATTTCCAACGAGCGGGGGGAGCCGCCCGATATCGACGTTGATTTTGAACATGAACGCCGGGAAGAGGTGATCCAGTATATCTATCAGAAATACGGCCGTCACCGCGCCGGTATGACAGCGACTGTCATCACCTATCGCGCCCGGGGGGCTGTGCGCGAAGTCGGCAAGGCGATGGGGTTAAGCGCGGATACAGTCTCGCTGATCGCCTCACAAATCTGGGGTTGGTCCAGTGACGGGGTTGAGGATGAAAACCTGCGTCAGGTCGGGCTTGATCCCAGTGACCGGCGCTTGATGCAGACACTCGATCTGATCCAGCAGGCAATCGGTTTTCCACGTCATCTGTCCCAGCATGTGGGGGGCTTTGTCATCACACGCGGGCGTCTGGACGAGTTGTGCCCGATCGAAAATGCCTCCATGGCGGATCGTACCGTGGTGGAATGGGACAAGGATGATCTGGATGCGCTTGGCATTCTGAAGGTGGATGTTCTGGCCCTTGGCATGCTCAGTTGCCTGCGCAAAGGGTTTGACCTGCTGCGCCATCACTATGGCAGGCAATATGACCTGGCCAGCATTCCGCCTGCAGACAAGGCGACGTTCGATATGCTGTGCCGCGCGGATTCACTGGGTGTGTTTCAGGTCGAAAGCCGTGCCCAGATGGCCTTTCTGCCCCGGATGAAACCCCGCGACTTTTATGATCTGGTGATTGAGGTGGCGATTGTCCGACCCGGCCCGATACAGGGGGATATGGTGCATCCCTATCTGCGCCGCCGGAACGGGGAAGAGGTTGTGTCCTTCCCCTCAAAAGAACTGGAAGACGTGCTTGGCAAGACACTGGGCGTGCCGTTGTTTCAGGAACAGGCGATGAAGATCGCGATTGTGGCCGCCGGGTTTTCCCCGGCTGAGGCGGACCGCCTGCGCCGGGCCATGGCGACATTCCGGAAATCCGGCACGATTCACGGGTTCAATACCAAGATGGTTGAGGGTATGGTCGCCCGTGGCTATGACCGGGATTTTGCCGAACGCTGCTTTCGTCAGATTGAGGGGTTCGGGGAATACGGGTTTCCGGAATCTCATGCCGCGTCCTTTGCCCTGTTGGTCTATGTTTCGGCCTGGATGAAATGTCATTATCCGGCTGTCTTTGCCTGTGCCCTTCTGAACAGCCAGCCGATGGGGTTCTATGCGCCCGCCCAGATCATCCGTGATGTTCAGGAACATGGTGTGGCGGTTCTGCCTGTGGATGTGAACCATTCCGATTGGGATCATCAGCTGGAAAGTGTCCCCGCACCAACCAGTAAAGGGGGATTTGCCGTCCGCCTCGGTTTTCGCCAGATCAAGGGGTTGAATGAAGAGGACGGGCGCTGGATCGCCCTGGCGCGGGGTAATGGTTATGTTCAGCCCCTCGACCTCTGGCGGCGTGCCCGGATCGGGCGGCGCGCCCTTCTGGCGCTGGCCCGGGCGGATGCCTTTTCGTCGATGAAGCTCTCCCGCCGTCAGGCGCTCTGGTCGATACAGGCGCTGGGCGGGGACAAGCCCTTACCACTGTTTGAGGCAACTGGTGAGGAAGAACGAGGGGAAGAGCCGCTCGTCACCCTGCCGGAACCCGATCTGGGGCAGGAGGTGGTGCAGGATTACACGACCCTGCGCCTCTCCCTCAAAGCGCATCCCTGCTCGCTTTTGAGTGAGGATCTGGGTGTGCTCCCCAATGGTGATCTGGTGACAACCGATAATGGCACGCCGGTGCGGGTTGCAGGCCTGGTTCTGGTGCGTCAGCGGCCAGGTACGGCGAAGGGCGTCATCTTTGCGACGATTGAGGATGAGACCGGCTGGGCAAATGTCGTGATCTGGAAGGATACGTTTGAAAAATACCGCAGGCAAATTCTGACGGCCCGTCTGATGCGGGTGACGGGTGAATTACAGAGAGAGGGGATTGTAACTCATGTCATCGCCAAAGAGATAGAGGACCTGTCCTGGATGCTGGATGAGCTGGCCGTGGGGGCAACCGGTCAGGCTGATGCAAAATTCGCCGACAGTCTTGCCCCGACGGATGAGGTCAAACGCCCGGTCTATAGCTCGACCCATCCGGGTGCGGTGAGTGGTCCGAGAGAAGGGATGGGGGCGATTAACCCAGACCCGCATCGGGGTGCCGGGTATCGCCCGATGAAACTGCCCCCCGCCGGTGCGACCCCGCCCGCAAAACCCGCAACACGGAAACTGCCAAAAGGTCAGCTTTCCAACGCCTCTGACTATACAAAACCCAAACCCATCCCCCGCCCGCGCCACCCCCGCGACCAGGCAAAAGTGCTGTTTAGGTAGAATATTTTGTAAGAATCAACATAAGGTATAATTTTGATTTTAGGAGAGATATTTTGCAGGAATTTGGCGGAACTTGGACTCAGAAGAAACTAGCCGCACTTGCCAAGTATATGAAGGCTTATACCACTGCTTTGAAGAACCAGAATTTTTTCAATTTAATATACATAGATGCCTTTGCTGGATCTGGACACAGGAGCGACGCTCCAGACAGTGACGAGGGAAACGAAATCGTGGAACTTTTCGAAAAAACGGAAGCGAAAAGCAGGCTTGTTTTTGAAGGTTCAACGGCGATAGCGCTACAAAATGAACCTCCTTTTGATCGCTATATTTTCATAGAAAAGAACCAAAAGAACATACAACTGCATCAAATGGTGGAAGAGAATGGAGGGAATGAGAAGCAAGTCGACATTATAGCAGGTGATGCAAATCACGAGTTATTAGAAATAATCGAAACCATAGACTGGCGGCGAAATCGAGCGCTTCTGTTTCTGGATCCTTTTGGAGCACAAGTCGAATGGTCTACTCTAGAAAAAATAGCGTCAACCAAAGCAATCGACGTTTGGTATCTATTCCCATCAGGGATTGCGGTGAATCGGATGCTGCCGAAAAACAAACCAACGCCTCAATCATGGTCCAATCGATTAGATAAGCTATTTGGGAGCAATGATTGGTATGAAATGGCCTATACAACACATCAGCCTGTACAAGAAACACTCTTCCCGAGTGATCCCTCAATCCCTGAAAAAACAGCAGATATTCAAAAAATCGAAGTGTATTTCACACAACGCTTACAAACGATATTCTCATATGTTGGTGAACCCCCAATCGCGATAAATAGCCCATTGGGTATTCAAATGTATTCGCTTTACTTTGGTACATCCAACCCCTCACCAAAGGCTGTTGCCCTTTGCCGAAAGCTCTACACATCTATGTATTCGGGAGATTAAAGAAATGGTGAGTAATTCATCAATAGAGTGGACAGAAGCAACATGGAATCCTGTAGCAGGTTGCAGCTTAATATCTCCCGGGTGCACCAATTGTTATGCTATGCGAATGGCTCACAGATTGGTGTCCATGGGACAACCGAAATATCACGGCACAACCAAGGTATCTGGTCGGCGTCCAAAATGGACTGGCAAAGTTAATTTAGATCAGAAAAGCGTTCTCACTCCGTATAACTGGAAGAGAGGCCGCATGATTTTTGTTAATTCAATGTCAGATTTATTTCACGAAGAGGTTCCAGATAGCTTCATAAAGCAAGTATTCCAAACGATGCAGGGGACGCCTCAACATACGTATCAAATTCTAACGAAACGCTCTGACAGGTTGGTATCAATGTCCAAAAACTTGTCCTGGTCTCAAAATATATGGATGGGCGTAAGTGTAGAGTCTGCTGACTATCTCCCGCGGGTTGATCATCTCCGACAAACTGACGCTTTCATAAAGTTTTTGAGTTTAGAACCATTGTTGGGTCCACTTGAAGATATGGATCTTCAGAGTATCGATTGGGTAATAACTGGCGGTGAGAGCGGTCCTGGGGCTCGCCCAATGGACCTTGAGTGGGTCCGTTCTATTCGAGATCAATGTAAGGATGCCGGCACTGCTTTTCATTTCAAACAGTGGGGCGGAACGAATAAGAAGAAAACAGGTCGACTACTCGATGGTCGCATATGGGATGAGTTTCCGACCGGGTCAAAAGTTGAAGTCTAATCAACCACCTCACCGATCAGCAGGGTTGGGGTGCTGTTTGTGAAGTTCGGGATGTCGGCCAGGACGGGGGCGGCCTCTTTCATGGCGGCGTTCATCGCGTCCTGATCTGGAAAGACCATGGTGGCAATCGCATGAAATCCGGCGGGGATACCGGGCCCCCCTGCAACCCCCTTGGTCACCAGCACGCGTTCAAGATGCGACCCAAAATACTCATCCACCAGTTTCAGATGGGTGTCCTTGTAATAGGCATGATCAAAATTTGTCTCCTCGGTGACGGGGTACAGAACCTGCATGGATACAGACATCTCACTCTCCTGAAAAATAGCTGGTTTCCCGTCACCGTATCCCAAACAACGGCAAGGGCAAACAGGATCGTCATCCCAAGCGTCCCGGTACATCCCTTAATCGCCCTTTGGCGCTTGTAAATCGTTGATTTGCCGCTATATCGACCTCCAGTGAATGCGGCACTCGGGGTCGCAAAAAGCACCGGGTATCCGTGCAGCACAGGGGTTGAATTCATGATGCTTTCCATCGCGCTTGTTGCGCATCTTCTGGCCGCCACGGTTTGGGTTGGTGGCATGTTCCTGATGCATGTTTGTGTGCGTCCCAACCTGCCGGACCTTGACCCGCCGGTGCGCCTGACCCTGCTGCACGGCATCTTCAAGCGCTTCTTTCCCTGGGTGATGATGGCGGTGGTAGCCCTGCCGCTTAGCGGTTATACGCTGATCATCGGCGCCTATGGCGGTTTTGCCGGGATGCCGATCGCCCTCCATATCATGCATGCTCTGGGTCTGGTGATGTTTGCGCTGTTTCTGCACATGTATTTCGCGCCCTGGCGCCGCATGCGAAAAGCAGTTGCCGAGACAGACTGGCAGGCAGCAGGCGCCGCGCTGGGACAAATCCGTATGATCGTGCTGATCAATCTGATCCTGGGTTTGATCACCGTCGCAATGGGTGGTCTGGCCCGCTACATCTGAGTTTCAGCCTTATCGCTTTAATGAGCCTGCCCTGATAGATCTGGGCAGCCTTCGGATATTGCTCTACCCTATCGATCGCTCAACACGGGGGAGGGTTTGTGTCAGGGCTTTCAAAACAAGTGCAAGATGCCCTTGACCTTGTCAGGCGGGAACCAGGCGATCCCGCCCATTGGGTAGGTCTTGTCCTGCCGCTGATCGCCAGTGCGGGTCCGCGCGATCTGCTCGCCCTTTTCGCAACACGGGAACAATTGGCGGGCGATCAGGTCCAGGTCTTCTTCCACGGTCTGTTCAATGATGAGTTAACCCACAATATTCCGTTGCAGGACCGGTTGATCCTGTTTGCGGATCACATGCCGGCAGACAATCCGCTAACCACTGTAATCCGGTTCTTTCAGGCCTGTATTGAGTTGGACCGAGGCGAGCATAACGGACTTACTCATCTTGGCGACCTGGCGGAGAAACTTGGTCGACAGGGAACTCATTTTGAGAAAATCCCTCATCTCGCAAACCTGCCCGGACTGATGACAGCCGTTCCTGGGCCCGACGCCCTCGAAAATTGCCTTCAGACTTCTGGACCCTTTCTCCTGCCAGAGATGGTCTGGCATCGGCGGGCCGGTGGGGAGAGTGGCGATCTGATCTTTGCGGCCTGCGATACGGTCTATCTAAAGCGTTTCGGACGGCAATTTCTGAACGTTGTGGAGGGTCTTGGCCCGGTCCATCTTCATCTAACCAATTTCCGTAATACAGAAGATCGCATGCTTCTGGACGCCATTCCTGCCGAGGTCGGGGTGTCGGTTGAGGACACGCCTGTGGCGATACAGAACAGTCCTTACTATGCTTCTGCCAGGTTCTTTCGACTTGAAGCACTCATGGATGCCTATCAACGGGACATCGTCGTTCTCGATATTGATCTTGAGGCCCTGAATGAATGGCCTTCCCTGCTTGCGGCACTGAAAATGGGAGAGGTCAGTTTCTTTCATATGCCGACCCTCATGCCCTGGCTCAGCCATCATGCCGCGGTGATGTGGTTTTCCAACACGTTGCGGGCAAGGCATTTCGCCCACCAACTGGCCAATTTGCTCAGCCATACGGTGATGGATGCCCAATGGTTTGTCGACCAGCTGGCCATCATGGTGGTTGCCCTAACCCACAAGGAAGCGATCAACCCTCTGAAATTGCAGAACGGCTATTCGTTTGCGCGATATGTCACGCCAGCTGGCAGTGCAGCGGAAAAAACAGATCTAAGAACCGGTACGGGCCTTTGAAATCCTGGCTGTTGTTCAGCGCGCGCAGAATTGGCGGTAAAGCAGGTCGATGAGCTGTTTGGCCTCATCACTGGCCAGCGAGTAATAGATCGATTTTCCATCGCGCCGCGCACTGACTAGACCTGCATCCCGCAACCGGGCCAGGCGCTGGGAAATGGTCGGCTGGCGGGTCTTGAAGATCCGCTCAAGCTCACTCACGGTCAGTTCCTGTTGAGACAGGTGGCAGAGGATCATCAGGCGATCAGGGTTCGCTAGGTTCTTCAGAAAATCTGCGGCTTGGCCCGCTCCATCACGCATTGTGTCCAGATCAGGAATGCTATGGCCTGAAATGTGATCGTCTCCTGCCGCTGCACTCACGGCTGCCAACTCCGTCATTCTTCTTGTCCTGCTAAAAACCTTCCACCCGTGATATTAGATATAATCTTGGTTTTCTCCTAATAAAAGCGGTATCAGTGGACATGTCCGGATAAGACTTTTGACCGGACGTTCAGGGGCGACATGCAATCAAGTAATAAGTTTTTCGGTGTCGTCCTGCTGCTGCTGGCGGTCTTGCTCTTCGGTTTTCTGGAAATGACGGCAAAGTTTGCGACCGGCCTGATGCCGCCTGTGCAAGTCGCCTGGGCTCGTTTTACGGTTCATGCACTGGTCATGCTTGTGGTCTTCACGCCCCTTATGGGTGCAAGTCTCTTCAAAACCAATGTCCTGAAACTGCAGGGTATTCGCGCCCTCTTTATGGCGACCACGACGCTCTGTCAGTTTGTGGGGTTGAGCCATCTGCAAATGGCCGAGGTAACAACAATCAATTTTCTGGCCCCGTTTATTGTATCACTGATGGCCATCCCCTTGTTGGGTGAAAGACCCGGAATTCATCGCTGGACCGCGATTATCGCCGGTTTCATTGGGGTCTTGGTGATCATCCGACCGGGTATCGGGACGCCGCACTGGGCCTATTTCGTCATCCTGTGCGGCGCGGTAACCATGGCGTTCTATATCCTGGGAACCCGGATGGTGGCGGACCGGGACAATCCGCTGGTCAGCCTGTTTTATTCGTCGCTTCTGGGGGCCCTTTGCCTGAGCCTTGGTTTGCCGTTCTTTTGGGAAACACCGGGCAGCTGGATTGCCTGGGGCTGTCTACTGACAGTCGGTTTCTTCGGCGCGACTGGACATTACTTGCTGATCATCGCGCTGAAGCATGTGGAGGGGTCGCTGGCGGCACCCTATCT
Organism: Alphaproteobacteria bacterium; assembly: GCA_963691885.1. Classification (GTDB taxonomy): domain Bacteria; phylum Pseudomonadota; class Alphaproteobacteria; order UBA8366; family Aestuariispiraceae. The sequence continues at coordinate 656,991 of OY829843.1, read as the reverse complement.
TTACACCCAAATCCTGTGGTCTGTGGTGTTTGGCTATCTCGCCTTTGGCGATTTTCCGGATCAATATACCTGGATTGGTGCCGGTATTGTTGTCTCTAGTGGGCTCTACCTTGCCTGGCGGGAGGCGTTACGGGCTAGGCGGACGGAGAAGGGCGATCTTTCAAAAGATTTGGCGACAAAGGACTGACGGTTGACCGGGCGCTCCAGCGACAATCCTAATCTTGGCATTGCGATGATGGTGTTTGCTGTTCTCTTCATCGCCATTCAGGAGGCGCTGGCCAAATATCTTGCCCAGACCGGCATGCCGGTCCTTCAGGTGATCTGGGTGCGTTACGCGGGTCATGTGCTGGTTATGCTGATCCTGTTTGTGCCGCGCCTTGGCCTTTCGGTTTTTCGGTCGAACCGCCCGATGGCCCAGATTGGCCGTTCATTGCTTCTGCTGATGGATACAGGGCTCTACTTCTTCGGGTTGCTGTATCTTTCTCTGGTTGAGGTGACGGCGCTTGTTTTTACCGCACCAATCCTGGTTGTTCTGCTGGCCGGTCCATTGCTGAAAGAACGGGTCGGCCTGCCTGCTTTTGCGGCCGCTTCCGGCGGTTTCGCCGGCGTTTTGATCATTGTCTGGCCGTTCGGGGATGCTGAAATCGGGTTAAGCTGGCCAGCGCTTCTCATTATCGGGGCAGCCCTTTGCATTGCGCTCTTCAACATTACCACCAGACGGATGAAGGATATCGACCGGACCGGCGTCACCATGGTTTATACCGCGCTGACGGGGTTTGTTGCCTCTAGCCTTTTGGTGCCTTTCGATTGGGTCATGCCAGAGGGATCGCAATGGGTAATGATGGCGGCCATCGGTGTTATGGGGGCCTGTGGCCACGGATTGCTGATTCTGGCCCATGAGCGGGCACCGGCATCCACCGTTGCCCCGTTCATGTATGTTCAGATCATCTGGGCCCTCGGGCTGGGCTGGCTTGTCTTTGGCGATCTACCTGGCCTGACCACAGCTATTGGCGCGGCGATCATTATCATCAGCGGCCTCTTCCTGTTGAGATATCAACAGAAAACCGTGTCTTAAGTGATCATTTGAACGTCGCCATCGACGCTGATCGCCTGCCCGGACATTTTCGCCCCGAGATCTGAACTCAGATAAAGCGCCATATTGGCGATATCGTAAGGGGAGACACCGGAACGCAGAGAGATCGCCTCTACAAGGCGGCCGCGCATATCGTCGAAAGAAATATTGTTGGCGGTTGCCTTGGCCTGAATGACGGCATTTATCCGGTCGCCTTCAACAAGGCCCGGCAGAATCGCGTTGACGCGCACACCGTTTGGACCCAGTTCTGCAGCCAGGGTCTTGGTAAAACCAATTACCGCCCATTTTGATGCGGAATAGGGCAGGCGCATGGGAAAGCCCAGCCGACCGGCAACCGAGGACAGGTTGATCATGGCGGAGGTCTTGTTGCGCTTCAGCATGGGAACGCCAAGCTTGGCGGCATAGAAATGACTGGTGATGTTGACGTCGAGTGTCTGCTGCCATTCTTCGTTGGTGACGTTTTCGACGCGCGCCGTCGGACCCGCAATGCCGACATTGTTGATCAGAACATCGAGACCGCCCAGTTTGGCGTCAATCTGACCAAACATTTCTTCTGTTGCTTCCCAGGAACTGCAATCACAAACAACAGCTTCGACCGACGGGAAATCTGACTTGAGTGTTTCGATCAGATCTTCCTGAACGTCACAGGTGAAGACCTTTGCCCCCGCGGTGACAAATGTGTCGACCATGGCCCGGCCAATGCCGGCGGCCCCGGCGGAAATAAATACGCGTGAGCCCGTTACATCCAATGCCATGTAATTTCTCCCTGATCTGACATATTGTTCTTAGATGAATTTACTGGCCGTTCAGCACAGATTTGTAAAGTGAGATGGTCTGATCCGCTATTGTCTGTTCCGAAAACCGCATCTCCGCTGCTTTTCTGGCGCCAGCACCCAAACTCGCACGCAATTCTGCGTCTTCTGCAAGTTTTTCAATCGCGTCGGCAATGGGTTCAGCAGATCTGGCGGGCACCAGCAATCCCGTCATCTGGTCAACACAGATTTCGCGACAGCCGGGCACGTCGGTTGATACACTAGGGCGTCCGCAGGCCGCTGCCTCCAAAAGTGATTTTGGCAAGCCTTCCCGGTATGATGGCAGAACGGCGATATGGGCGTCGCGATAGACCGCCGCGATATCAGATGTTGGTCCTGGAACCTCGACGATACCGGTATTCTTCCAGTTTTCCAGCAGATCTCGCGGGATGCTTGCGGGGTTGTCATCCGTGGGCCCGATTAATTTGATCGTGATCTCTTTACCGCGCGTTTTTAATATCCGGGCGGCGTCGACCAATTCCCCAATGCCTTTGTCCCACAACATGCGGCTGACGCAGGCTACAACAATCGGCGGTGATGGGGGTTCCGGCATGGCCTGATAGTGAACAGTGTCGACGCCGGACCCTTGAATGAGGGCAATTGCCTCTTTCCGAACCCCGATCTCATCCTGAAACAACGAACCGTCATCCGGGTTTTGCACGATCAAACGGCTGTTCGGTCTGTTCAGCAGAACCTTGAAGGCAAGGGCAATCGCCGGACGCAAGGCGCGTACCGAGAAGCTCTCATTAATGAAGACAAAACCGAGACCTGCCATTGCATTGATGACAACCTTTGTTCCCGCAAGCCAGGCGACGACGGAACCATACAAAACGGGCTTCAGGGCAACATGATGGACGATGTCGGGTCTCTCCTGTCGATAGACCCGGTGGATCTGGCACAGCGTGCTGAAGTCGATCAAAGGGTTTCGACCGCTGCGCTGAATCTGCAAAGGGATCAGGTTAACACCCTCGGCCCGGATCTGCTCCGCATGGTCCGTTACTTGACAGGCAACACTGACCCGTGCCCCGGCGGCCAGGGCGGCGCGTGCCAGGGGAAGTCGGTGGGAACAGAAATACCAGTCTTCTGTAACCAGAAACAAAAGATGTTTCCCGTGAAGGCTGGGTTGCTCCGCAGATGCTGGGGCGGCGGTGGTCATGGGCCGTATTCAAACCACTTTTTCCAGCCCAGGGCCAGCGAATATGCTTTTAGGACGGATAGACGTTGCCAGATTTTACTTACTGCCCCAGTCCAAGGTTACCCATGTGCGCCGGTATGATAGGCGATAGCCGCGGATGTGCGCAGGATGATGTCATAGAGCGCTTCCATCGGGTCGAACAGACGCTCATGTTCCCGCGCGTAATTGGTTGCCGCCTCGGTGGTATAGGTTGCCTCGCCACCAAAACCGGTAACTTCTTCAAATTCCGAGGTTGCCGGGAACATTTCCCGCAACTCACCGACTGCCGCTTTCACCTCCAGATTAAGGATCTGATTGACGACATCTTCCCGTGTGAAGTCCAGGCGTGGGGCAAATCGCGGAATGTTCGTGGACAACAGGAACAGGCGCTGCATTGCTGCCAACCGGATGGCGTGCAAAAGTTTCAGGTCAACCTGCGAGTCGGGCAGGGCTGCGGGCGGGCGGTCTTTTGCATCCACAACAGCCATGCCTTCAACAAAGTCAATATGATCCTGGATCAGGCGACGGCAAATTCGGCTCATCCGTTCAAAACGGCGATGATTGTCCAGAATGCGCGAAAGCGCCCGGAGCCGGTCCCGTTGAGGCGAGGGTTCCGCCGTCTGCGCGCGGGCCAGCCAGAAGCTGGGGTCGAAAGTCCTTGCATAAGCCATCAAGGCATCGACCGACCCGACATTCGTCGCAGCCTGGGCCATGGCCATCATCTGACGCAATCTGGGGGATTTGGCATGCATATCAATGAACCAGCCCAGATTGCGATGGATCGCGGCGCCCGTGCCGCCGGCTGTATTTGCCAGCCAGCCCAGCTGATGCAGAATGGCGTTCTGCGAAATGGCTCGGATCTGGGACATGCTTTCCCGGTCGATGCCCCGGGCAGCCTCATGGGCCCGCTTCACCGTTCTAGACCCCATTTTCGGAACCATGTTTACCCCGAAGGACCCGATCAGAGAGGCGAAATCGCGGTCCGCCATCAGTTGTTCGTTAAACCGGGTGATGGTCAGGAAAAAATCCAGCGTGTGATCGGGGTCCTGATAGAAGGGGTCATCGACGCTCTCTGGTGCGGGCGTCATGGCATGTTCCACCATTTGCCCCAATGTTCCCAAGGCAAGTTTCGGCGTTGCAAAGAAGCAATACCCGTCGCCGCCCTGAAAGCTGATTTCCTGTTTTAGGGGGATCCCCGCCGCTTTGAAAACAGATCTCGATTTCGGCGAACCAAGATATGCGAAACGTTCTTTCAATCCACCCGGATGGGCACCGCGGCCCATGCTTTCGCCATGGGTGTCGAAAATCAGAACCTCGATATCCTTTATCCCGCGCTTTTCCAGCAATCTTGCTAGTTTGATATGCAGGCGCTCGACCGCCAGTGACGCGGCAAGCTGCCCCAGGTAGCGCCCGGCATCCGAAAACCCGGTCTGGATACAAAGTCGTCCCTGTTCTTGGACATAGTTGCGATAATCGGGATTTTCCAACAATTCAGCAATGATATCTGCGCCTTTTTCAAGGGCTATTGGTGTTTCGAAAAGTGGAGAGATCTGGGCCGTCTTTTCGACATCAAAAAGCTTTGCGAAATACAGCGCGGAAAGAACTGTAAAGGCTGTGTCGGATTCTGCGATCAAAAACCGCAGCGGTGTTGTGCTGTCCATATAGGTCTGGATCAACCGTACCGTCATGAAGAGGCTGCGCGCCGTTGTCTGTTCCATCAGAACCGACCTGAAATTGATCGAGACCGGCTTTACGGCGCTGAGTTCACTTGTCAATTGACCCATATAGCGGCGACGGGTGCCGGGGTCTTCTGGCGTTCCTTCCATCCCGATGGCACGGGCCACCGCGTTGTGGATCTGGGATGCATTCAGGCGTACATGAACATGGGCGGTCCCAAAACCCAGCATCGCAATCTCCGCCCGCAAGGCAGAAACCGATTGTGCCATTCCAGCATCGGCAATGGTGTCAACGGCTTCGCTGAGCAGATCGACCAGCACGGCTGGATCTGTGACCCTGCGGGAGTCGCCCTCTGCCAATCGGGCCACCAATTGCTTGATCGAGGTTGCATCATCTGAGGAGGCTTCGGCAAAAAGGCCGGCCTCGTGAGTTGCGAGAGCGGAGGCGTCTTCGATGGCGCGCTGGGCGGCGGCGAGGGAATCCCGTCCCGGGTCGTCCAAAGGAACCCCATCCGCCAGGGCAACAATACGGGTGAGATAGCGGTTTAACTGGCGTGCCCTAACGGTCGATCGTTTCTGCAGGATTTGCAGCCAACCGATGTCGCTGCGCCCGTCAAGGTCATAGCCGACCCAGCTGGCAATGCTCATCGGTTTGGGGATCAAACTCCGCCATTGATCAGGGAAGTGTTCTGCGGCAACGCTAAGCACAATCTCCATAATCCGGCGCATGGCGATCTGGGCGGCTGCAATTGCCTCTTCAGCCTGATCATGTTCCAGATCCAGTGTGATTGCCGGATCGGGACCATGGGGCAGGTCGTGCGCCATTTTGAGGCGCGATTCAACAGCCGCTTTGTCGAGGGGTGCCCCCCCGACAGTTTCGTTGGCGGCCAGCTCACACAGGGCCCGGCGAAGATCGCGTCGCAAACCAAAAGTTGGATGGGCGGTGAAGACCAGACCCAGGGCAGGCTGGTTCAGGTGATCGCGGAATGCGTCGAACCCGCCCGACTGTTTTTTCTCCTCCGCCAGAGTGTTGAAAAAACGAGTTAGGCGGTCGGAATTCTCTGCAATATCGAGGGGGCCGATATAGTTTGCCAGTGACTTGGCCCTGGCGTCGAAAGACCGTGCTGTGATTCCTTGTAGGAGTTTTCCCAAATGGATCTCGAAGCTTCCGGCCTTTCCTGTCGCGCCCTTCAGGATATCAAGGGCGATCATACGCACCGGATTGGTCATCGGGTCTTCGCGTTGCAAGGCTTCAAGTTGCTGCAATCGCGCGCGCAGATCTTGCTCGCTGGCCTTGCCCGAGGCTTTTTCTGCCTTTTTCTTCAATTCCGTCATGACATCCCCCTTTGGAACAGGGTACCACATTGCTGCAGTGCAGCAAGACCCTTGTCCAACGGGCTAGCTTAAGGGGTGTTCAAAATCCAGCGGTCGTACCAGGCCTGGAACATCAGGATGTTCCAAAGCGGCTCGGCATGATTGCCGCGTCCTGCCTGGTGATCGTCCCAAGCGGCCCGTATGGGGCCTGGTGCCAGCAGGCCCTGACCCTTCAGTCTCTTCTGGTTGAGCAATTCCTCCGCCCAGTCGCGGAGAGGTCCGCGAAGCCAGGCTGCGAGCGGTATGGCAAATCCGGCCTTTGGTCTTTCCATCAGTTCCTGCGGGACGTAGTTGTACAGCACCTGACGCAGCGCCCATTTTGACTTGCCATCGCGTATTTTCATATTTTTTGGTAATGTCCAGGCAAATTCAACTACACGATGGTCAAGTAAAGGGACCCGCGCCTCGAGCGACACCGCCATGCTGGCGCGATCCACCTTGGTCAGAATATCGCCCGGCAAATAGGTCAAAGTGTCGAGATAGGCCATTCGTTCTGTGAAATCCGTGATCCGGTCGCTGGCCTCGAATACCGGGTCCAGTGTGGTGCCGCCACCTGTCAATTTGCCGGGGTCCTGCCAGTGGGACACAAGGGAGAGATAGGCTGAGATCTGATCGTCACTGTTCAGAATGCGGGCGATCTTATGCATTTTGTCACCCATCATCCGCGGCCTTGATCCTTTCGGGATGAAGTTGGAAAGACTGTCCCATTGGCGTGCTGAGACCGATTTCAGCCCATGGCCAAGGGCGCTTCGCAATGGGTCTGGCAGATTTTCAGCCCGATCCCAGGCGGCGCTTGCCGCCTGATACCTGTTATATCCAAAGAAAACCTCGTCGCCCCCATCGCCGGAGAGAGCGACCGTAACGGCGTCTTTGGCCAGTTTCGAAACCAGATAGGTCGGCAGGGATGAAGAATCCGCGAAGGGTTCATCATACCAATCCGCAAGATTTGTAATGAGGGTGCGGGCGTCCGCCCCGGTTAAGGTCAGGCTGGTATGATCTGTACCGATATGGGTTGCGACGGCGGCGGCCTGATCGGCCTCATTATACCCTGCATCGTCAAAGCCAATGGTGAAGCTCTGGATTGGACGATCGCTTCTTGCCTGCATCATGGCGGCAACGACACTGCTGTCGATACCGCCGGACAGAAGGACACCAAGTGGGACATCGGCCACCATGCGTCGTTCAACAGCATCGCCCAGCAATTCGTCCAGTTTTTGGATCGCGGCGTCATCCTGATAGCTTTGCCGTGGACCGTCGACCGCATCATTCACAGACCAATAGGGCGTCACTCTGGGCGATCCTTCGTGACGTGGGCGGAACTCCAGTTTGTGCCCTGGTGGCAGTTTTGAGACGTCTTCGTAAATCGTCAGCGGATCAGGGACATAGTTGAAGCGCAAATACTGTGTCAGGGCATTACGGTCGAGGGTCGGATCCCAGCCGGGTTTCGCGCGGAGTGTCTTTAATTCGGACCCATAGAAGAAGGACCCGTTAATGATCCCCCAATAAAGCGGCTTGATCCCCAATCGATCGCGGATCAGGGTCATCTGTTGTTTTTCGCGGTCCCAGACGGCGATCGCGAACATGCCAATCATCCGCTCAAGCGTCTTGTCGATGCCCCAGGCGGAAAACCCCTCCAGCATGACCTCGGTGTCAGACGTGCTGCGGAACCGACGCCCCTCCGCTTCCAGAACCTGACGCAGTGCCTTGTAGTTATAGATCTCGCCATTATAGGTCGTTGTGTATCTCTCGCAGCTGGAGGTCATCGGCTGATTGCCGTTTTCGCTGAGATCGATAATCGCCAATCGGCGGAAACCCATCGCCAGACCGTCCTCGCTGGACAGGAAATGGCCGCCAGAATCCGGGCCGCGATGCAGCATGCTGTCCCGCATAGCGGTCAGATCCTGAAGCAGTGCCTGGGGGGATCGTCGTGATCCGAAATCGATGAAACCGGTGATGCCACACATGCGCGGACTGTAATCCCTAGGGTCGGGCCTCTGCAATGGGCAATGCATCCCCCTCGGTGACAGATTCCATTGCGACATAGGTAGAGGTAGAGGCGAGGCCGGGCAGGTTGTTGATCACCTCGCCCAGAAAGATCCGGAATGCATTCATGTCCGAGACCCGAACTTTCAACAAATAGTCGAAACCGCCAGCAATCATGTGGCATTCTACGATATTCGGGGTGCGCCGAACCGCCTCGGAAAACCGGTCGAAAACATCGGTTGTGGTTCGGTCCAGTGTTGCTTGCACAAAGACCGTGGTGCCCAATTCCAGCTTCATCGGGTCGAGGCGCGCGGCGTAGGACTGGATATACCCGGATTTTTCAAGCCGCCGGACCCGCTCCAGACAGGGTGTGGGGCTGAGATTGATGCGTCGGGCCAGTTCGACATTGGCAATGCGCCCTTCGGTTTGAAGGGTGCGCAGGATGGCCCGGTCTATGCGATCGATGTCTTTCAACGAAATCTCCAAACAGGATTAATCACTATAGAAAACGAATTTTTGCAGAGAATATAACGGTATTTTTTTAAATATAGAAGCATATTTGGCCATCATTCGGGTATAATTTGCGCCTCTCTTGAAAAGGATGTGATCGATGTTGATGGATGATGCTCTCTTTGCTGCCCTCAGTGATGTTGGCCCTGCGCGCCGTGCGATCTGGGATGCCCATCGGATGGATGAGGCGCTTTGTGTGTCGCAACGGATTGAACAGGTGGCACTGGATGCCGCGACGGCGGACCGGGTGGAAGAGCGTGCCCGCGACCTGGTCAAGCGGGTTCGGGAAGAACGGGTAAAGTCGTCCGGTATTGACGCTTTCATGCATGAATACGAACTGTCCAGCCATGAGGGCGTCGTGCTGATGTGTCTGGCTGAGGCCTTGCTGCGCATTCCAGATGCTGAAACGGCGGATGCGTTGATTAAAGACAAGATCGGTGGCGGGGATTGGGAAGGTCATCTTGGCCATTCTGACAGCTGGTTTGTGAACGCCTCAACCTGGGGATTGATGCTGACCGGGCGGATCGTCGGAACCGATCCCGCCGCTTTGCCCACCGGCTGGCAGAGCGTGCTGAACCGTTTGATACATCGGTCCGGTGAACCAGTGATCCGTCAGGCGGTCGTCCAGGCGATGCGGGTGATGGGCCTTCAATTTGTCATGGGCCGCACCATTGGTGAAGCGATTGAACGGGCAAAGCCGATGGAAGGTTCCGGCTATTGCTATTCCTATGACATGCTGGGTGAAGCGGCTCGGACAAAACGCGATGCCGAGCGTTACTTTCAGTCTTACCACGATGCGATAGAGGTGATTGGCCGATCGGCGCAAGGGCGTGGCCCCCAAAAGGCACCGGGCATTTCGGTGAAACTGTCGGCGCTGCACCCCCGCTATGAGCATAATCAGAGAGAGGCCGTCATGGGGGAGCTTCTCCCACGCCTGATCGATCTTTGCCAGTTGGCGAAGTCCTATGACATTGGTCTATGCGTTGACGCGGAAGAGGCAGACCGTCTGGAGATTTCACTGGACGTTATATCTGGCGTCAGTCGTGATGCTTCACTGAAAAGCTGGGACGGCTTGGGCCTGGCGGTACAGGCCTATCAGAAGAGGGCTTTGCCGGTGGTCGATTGGCTGGCCGAACTGGCGAAACGCGACAAGCGCCGTTTGATGGTTCGGCTGGTGAAAGGTGCCTATTGGGATACGGAGATCAAGCGCGCCCAGGAAACTGGGCAGTCCGGTTATCCGGTATTCACCCGCAAGGTCTCAACCGATGTTTCCTATATTGCCTGTGCCAATCGCCTGATGGCGGAACAGGACGCCTTTTATCCCTGCTTTGCGACCCATAATGCCCATTCGGTGGCGAGTATTCTGGAAATGGCGGGTAACCGGACGGATTTCGAATTTCAGCGTCTTCATGGCATGGGGGACGCGCTCTATGAACAGATTGTCGGGTCTGACAAGCTGAACCAGAATTGCCGGATTTATGCGCCGGTCGGATCCCATGAAGATCTGCTGGCTTACCTAGTGCGGCGATTGCTGGAAAACGGTGCCAATACCTCCTTCGTCAATCGTATCGTGGATGAGGCACAACCGCTGGCCAGTATCGTTGCAGACCCCGTGGCCGCAGCGCGCCGTCTTAACCCCGTCGCCCACCCGGATATTCCCTTGCCCGGGGTCATGTTTGGGTCGGAGAGACAGAATTCCGCAGGCTTTGATTTCACGGATACGAAAGCCCTAATTAGATTACGCCCTGCCGTGGTGAAGGCAAAGGGCGTTCAGGTGGAATCCGCACCGATCATCGGCGGACGAGCAGTCACGCGGGGGGAGCCAACACCTGTCCTGAACCCGGCTGATCACGCTGATCGTGTTGGTCTCGTCTATGAAGCCAGTACTGAGGATGCGGTCCAGGCGCTGGATCGCGCGTCCCGCGCCTTTCATGTCTGGAATTCTGTTCCGGCAAAGGAACGATCGCGCATCCTGAACAGGGTTGCCGACTTTATGGAACGGGACAGCGCCGCCTTGATGACGCTTGTCGTAAGGGAGGCGGGAAAATCCTGGAATGATGCGATTGCGGAGCTGCGCGAGGCGGTTGATTTCCTGCGTTATTACGGTGGCCGGGCGGAGGTCGATTTCGGTCCTGCCCAAATGCTTCCCGGACCGACAGGCGAGCGCAACACATTACAGCTGCATGGTCGCGGCACGTTCCTGTGCATCTCACCCTGGAACTTTCCGCTGGCTATTTTTACCGGTCAGGTATCGGCGGCCCTGGCGGCAGGCAATGCAGCTCTGGCAAAACCGGCGGAACAGACACCGCTGATTGCCGCTGCTGCTGTGCGTCTTTTCCATGAAGCAGGTGTGCCGGTCGACGCTCTGGCCTTGCTCCCCGGTGATGGACCAATGTTGGGGCGGGCCTTGCTGGGCGATGATCGTCTGTCGGGCGTTGCATTTACCGGTTCGACAGAAACAGCGCGGGCGATAAACCGTGCACTTGCCGGCCGGGAGGGTCCTATCATTCCGCTGATTGCGGAGACCGGGGGCCAGAACGCGATGATCGTTGATTCATCTGCCTTGCCGGAACAGGTGACCCGCGATGTTCTGATTTCTGCTTTTCAGAGTGCCGGTCAGCGCTGTTCGGCCCTGCGGGTTCTGTTTGTGCAAGACGATGTCGCTGATCATCAGATTGCGATGATCCGGGGGGCTATGGAATGCCTCACCCTTGGTGATCCAAGCGATCTGTTGGTGGATATCGGACCGGTGATTGATTCTGAGGCAAAAGCCATGCTGGACGACCATGTCAATCGTATGAAAAGCGTTTCTCGACACATCGGTTCTGTTCCGCTGTCGGAGAAGATTGCTGCATCAGGCACGTTCGTGGCCCCTGAGATGTTTGAGATCGAAAATCTGGAGATCCTCAAACGCGAGGTGTTCGGACCGGTCCTTCACGTGATCCGCTATCCGTCTGGCGATCTGGAACGGGTGATTGATGCGATTAATGCCACCGGGTATGGGTTAACCCTCTCAGTGCACAGTCGGATAGAACGCACCGTGGATCATATCCTGGACCGTGTGCGAGTTGGCAATGCCTATGTGAACCGGAACCAGATCGGCGCCATTGTCGGTGTTCAACCCTTTGGTGGAGAAGGCCTGAGCGGGACTGGACCGAAGGCAGGTGGACCGAGATATCTCTACCGGTTTGCCACCGAACGGGCGACCAGCATCGACACGACGGCGGCCGGCGGGAATACATCCCTTATGTCGTTGGAGGCGTAAGTCTGACGGACCAATTACTCGGGTTCAGTTCCATAGACGGGAATGTCGCCCTCAATCGTGTAATAACCGCCTTTGTAATCGGCATAGATATGGTGCGTCATCTCCAGGTCGGTGGCGTCATCTAGTGTGCCTGCAAAGATCGACATCTGATCGCCTTCAAAACGTCGCCAGAAAAGATTGGATCCGCAGGTTTTGCAAAAGCCCCGCTCTGCGGCATCTGAGGATTGATAAAAGGCAAGGTTGCTTTCCGGGTCGATGATCCGGATCGCTGATTTAGGCGCGCTTGTCGCTGCAACGTGATGTCCGCTGGTGCGCCGGCATTGTTCGCAATGGCAGGCGATCACGGGCCTCATTGGACCGACAACCTCATAGCGTACCGCGCCGCAAAGGCAGCCGCCGCTATGCCGGATATTCTGTTTTGTGTCATCGCCTGACATCGCTTTTCTCCACGCCCATTCGCCAGATTGAGAATAGGAGAGAGTTGGTTTGGATCGCAACACTCTTGCATCCGGGTCAGCTGCGGACTAAATCAACAGCATGGGTCAGCAGGTGGTCTGTTGACCAAGAGTTCTCAGGGCGGGGCGAAATTCCCCACCGGCGGTATGTCTGGATGGGCTGCGATGTTTTTTGGCAGCTTGATCGAGATGAGCCCGCGAGCGCCTCTTACCTCAGAGTGAGAGGGTCAGCAGACCCGGTGAGATGCCGGGGCCGACGGTTACAGTCCGGATGAGAGAGAACGATCAAGGAACCTGGGCATTATTGCGCCCGTGATTCATTGATTGCGCCCTGATCCCGTCAATATGGAGTAATGACATGGATCAGAAAAATATCGTTTCCGTTTCAAAAACTGAAAGAATTGCCTTTGTGAAAGGGTCCTGGCATGCCGGGATTGTCGATAAGGCAGAAGAAGGTTTCCTTACCGAATTGGAAAAGCTTGGCTGGTCGTCAGATCAGGTTGATGTTTTCGCGGTGCCGGGGGCCTATGACATTCCCCTGCTGGTGAAGAAACTGGCTCAGTCCGGCCGCTACAGCGCGCTCGTCGGGTCTGCATTCGTCGTTGATGGCGGCATCTATCGCCATGACTTTGTCGCTGGCACCGTTGTTGATGCATTGATGCAGGTGCAGTTGGAGGTGGGCGTACCCGTCCTTTCCGCCGTCCTTACCCCCCATCAGTTTCAGGAAACCGAAGCGCACGAAGCCTTCTTCCGCGATCACTTTGTCCTGAAGGGGCAGGAAGCAGCCCGTGCCGCAATCAGTCTGATAGAGACTTTTGCATCACTGCCAGCTGCTGTACCCGGTGAAAAAGCGGCCTGACTTTTGATCAAGCAGCGACGAGCGTTCCGTCCTTGGCGAAACGCTCTTCCGCCAGGGTATCGGCCGCCTGACCGGTCGTAACGCCGCGTGTATCGGCGCGGCGGTAGATATCCCTCAGCACGGTTCCGATCTCGGCGACATGGGCAAAGGTCTTACTGTGGTCATAGGTGAGTCCTTCGTGATGGATATGAATAACGCCGCCCGCGTTGATCACATAGTCCGGGGCGTAGAGGATGCCGCGCTCTGTAAGACGGTCACCGTCTGCATCTTCCGCCAATTGATTATTGGCTGATCCGGCCACGATTGCTGCTTTCAGATGCGGGATTGTCCTGGCGTTCAACACGGCACCCATCGCACAGGGTGCAAAGACATCGACATCCGCCATCATTATTTCGTCGAGCGCGACAGGTGTGGCATCCAGTTCCATCACCGCGCGATCGACCTGTGCGGTGCTGATGTCAGAGACGGTGAGTTTGGCACCGGCTTGGTACAATTGCCGGGCAAGATCGTAACCGACATGGCCAAGCCCCTGCACAGCGACCCGGATGCCTTCAAGCCCTTTGATGCCGTGTCGGTGCTCCACACTGGCGAGAATGCCATGAAACACGCCATAGGCGGTAGCGGGTGATGGGTCACCGCCGAACCCTTTGACCCCTTTGACATGGTGGGTTTGCGTCCGGATTTCGGTCATGTCCTCCGGCGAGGTGCCGACATCCTCGGCAATTGTGTAACTGCCCGCGAGTCGATCCACCATTCGCCCCATTTCGCGCATCATCTCAGGCGTTTTATCCTTGTTGGCATCGCTGATGATCACCGATTTCCCGCCGCCATAAGGCAGGTTTGCCAGCGCGTTTTTATACGTCATGCCGCGGGAAAGACGCAGGACATCTGTCAGCGCTGCCTCTTCACTTTCATAGGACCACATTCGACACCCGCCAAGCGACGGTCCACGATTGGTGTTGTGGACAGCAATGATGGCCTTCAGCCCGGAGCGGTCATCACGACAGAAAACCACTTGCTCGTGATTGTCGAAAGACGGGGAAGAAAATACGGTCATCGGTCCTCTCCTGATTTTTGATTTTGTAATATTATTACCTAATTTAGTCTCGTATCGGGACCAATTGAAGAGGAAAAACGTGCCAACCGAAAAATAGACCGTTTGTTTTCAATAAATTACGGGAAATGAACATAAAGAACCGAAGATGGCTTTTCGGCGCAGATTCATTGCTGTATGCGTTGGACAGAATTTGGAGGAATACGGATATGAGTACCGCTGTTCAGGATATCATCATTGATTGTGATCCGGGAATTGATGACGCCATTGCCCTGATGGTGACAGATCATTTGAAAGATGAGCTTAACCTGATCGGGGTGACGACGGTCGCCGGTAATGTTGGTGCCGATATGACGTATGAGAATGCGCGGGGCATCCTCCATTTGCTGGGGCGCGATGATGTCCCTGTTCGTAAAGGGTGTCTCGGACCTATGCTGCATCCGGAAGCATCAGACGCCTCCCATGTGCATGGATCCAACGGTCTGGGGGATGTCACGCTTGATCCGCCCTCAACGCCGGGAAACCCCCAACATTCGGTGGATTATCTGATTGAAGAGTGCTTGAAGGCGGAACCGGGAGTGCTGACGCTCTGTCCGGTCGGACCGCTCACCAATATCGCGCTGGCACTGGTGAAGGAGCCGGCCATCATTCTCCGGATCAAACAGATTGTCCTGATGGGGGGCGCAGCCTTTGTGCCGGGTAACGTGAATGAGGCGGCGGAGTTTAACATCTGGGCCGACCCGATCGCGGCGGAAATTGTTTTTCGGTGTCCGGTACCGATCGTGATGATCGGGCTGGATGTTACGCTGCAGGTCAGTGCGCCAGATGCCTGGATAGAGACATTGAAGGATGCCTCCGCACCATTGTCGGCTTATGCCGTCCCCATGTTGCTGGAGTATCAGAGCAAGAGCCGCGCACTTCACGACCCTTGCGTCCCGGTCTATCTGGCCAGGCCGGACTTGTTTGGTGGATCTCAGTGCCGGGTCAGTGTCGATTTGGCGGAAGGGCCCGGGTTTGGCGAGACACGGGCAACCCCGGATCCAGAGGGCAATGTCACGGTCCTGACGGCAGTTCATGCCGATGCTGTCCGTGACATTGTGCGCGACAGTATTTGTCGCCCCCTTTAATGCCAGTGCTTTGGATCAGGTTGGGTTGAGGGCGCGCTCGACAAAATCCAGCCGATCCTGACCCCAAAAGGGTGTTCCATCGACAATATACCAAGGGTATCCGAACACTTTGCTGGCGATCGCCTCATCCGTATTGGCCTGCAGTTTCGCTGCGATCTCGTCATCCTGGCTGGCTTCAAACAGGGCCTTGCCGTCAAAACCTGCGCCATCTGCGATCTTGATCAGCGTGACTGCATCCGACAGATCCTGATCATCGACCCAGCACCCCTGCATCAATGCGAAGGAAAGCGCGCTGATATCCTGACCCGCGCGTTCAGCCGCCAGGGCGAGGCTGGCAGAAGGTGCATCCGGCGCTGGATGAAACTTTGGCTGAAGATTAAGGGGAACACCCAGAGTATCCCGCCATCTTTCCAGTTCTATCAGGCGATAGGTGCGACGCTGTTCCGGTCGTTTGTTGAGCGGTAAACCACCACTGGTTGAGAATACCTTCCCGGATTCGACGGGTATGAAACGGATGCTCCGTCCAGCCTTGCCTGCCATCTCAATGAATCGCTGGTGCCCCATATAGGTCCAGGGTGATAGATGAGAGTAAAAATATTGAATTTCAGACATATTTTGGCTCCGCCCGTATCGGTTTGCACTCGTTTTTGTGTCGGATTTGAGTGTCATATCCCCTATCCACGGGACTTGCCAGAATTTTGATGCAACACTACTTACACGGAAGGGTGGATTTTTCTGGCCAAGAACCCCGCTTGGTGATAGCGATGATGATATGTTTGCAGGATAGACCTGATGCAACTTGTTGCCCAGACAAGACAGGATAGACCAAGTCAGGGAATCGCCATGATGACCGGCGGTATGTTGCTTCTGACTGCAATGGATGTCTGCGTAAAGCTGATTGTTGAGGCGCATCTGGAGCCGGTACAGCTGATTGCTGTGCGGGGCTGGGTGATGCTGGCCCTGATGCTGGCAATCCTGCCATGGGCGGGTGGGTTGGGAACGATAAAAACATCGCGGCCAATCCCCATGCTTGCACGTGGTGTCTTTGGTTTTCTGGCGCCCTTCAGCTTTTTTACCGCCCTGCAGACCGTACCATTGGCGGAGGCCATGGTTATTTTCTTTGCTGCACCAATCATCATGACCGCGATGTCCGCCCTGCTTTTGAAAGAGGCTGTCGGGCCCTACCGATGGGGGGCTGTGTTGGCCGGTTTCGTTGGGGTGGTCATTGCCATCAATCCGTCGCCCACCGGGTTTGATCCAACGCTTCTTTTGGTGATCGTTGCGACCTTCACTTACGCTTCACTCTTTCTGGTGGGGCGCTGGCTGAGTGATACGGAATCGACCTTCGGGCTGGTCTTCTATTTCAATCTCGGCATGACAATCGTCGCGTCCCTTGCCATGCCGTTCCTCTGGCAACCGCTGACCATAGAGCTGATCGCTGGCATCGTGACTATTGCCTGTCTCGCGCTGACCGGGCATTTCCTGGTGACACAAGCTTTTGTCAGCGCGCCACTCGGTATTGTTGCGCCCTTCGAATATACGGCCCTTCTGTGGGGCGTTCTGTTCAGCTATCTCGTATGGGGCGATTTACCGGCACAGCATGTCTGGATCGGGGCCGCCATCATCATCGGGTCAGGCCTTGTCATTGTCTATCGAGAGAATAAAGCCCGCAAACAGGCGGCCTCTGTTGTTGACGGCCAGATTTAGCGACGCTGAGCGCTCGCCTTCCTGAAAGTTACCAGTCAGGGTCCTGATCGCCATTCTTGTGAAAATCCCGCAGGTTCCGACGCATGATCTTGCCCGTTGTTGTCATCGGCAAGGATTCAAGAAATGCAATTTCCCGGGGATACTCATGGGCGGCGAGTTTGGTCTTCACATGATCCTGCAGAGATTTTGCAAGGGTGTCATTGGCCTCGAAACCCTCTCTCAGTACGACATAGGCCTTTACCCGCTCGGTGCGCAACGGGTCTGGTACCCCGACGACACCGGACATCGCGACGGCCTCGTGATGCAGCAGACAGTCCTCTATTTCGCCGGGGCCAATTCGGTAACCGGCCGACGTGATCACATCATCATCGCGACCGCCGTACCGCAGGTAGCCTGCCTCATCCATGCGCCCGGTATCCCCGGTGATCAACCAGTCGCCGATGAACTTTGCCCTTGTCGCCTCTTCATTGTTCCAATAGCGCAGAAACATGACCGGGTCTGGGCGGGCGACGGCAATCATGCCGTATTCATCTGCGGCCAGACGGTTCCCCTGTTCGTCAATGATCGCCACATTGTGGCCCGGCACCGGTCGCCCCATGGAACCGGAACGCACCGGCATCAGACTGGCGCAGTTGCCGACCACCAAGTTGCATTCTGTCTGGCCGTAGAATTCGTTGATCGTCACACCAAAGGCACTCACACCCCAATCCAGCAATTCCTGACCCAGGCTTTCACCGCCGGATCCGATGGAGCGGACATCCGTCCCGAACCTTGTTGCCGGGTCCGGCACCTGCCGCATCAGTTTGAGTGCGGTCGGCGGCATGAACATGTTGCGGATTTTGTGCTTTCCAATCAGATGAAAGGCTTCCTCCGGATCAAACTTTGCTGCCCTGTAACTCAATACCGGGATCCCGTGGTAGAGCGAAGGCAGCAGCACGTCCAAAAGACCACCGATCCAGGCCCAGTCGGCCGGGGTCCAGAACAGGTCGCCTTTCTGTGGGAAAAATTCGTGGGGAAATTCCACGCCGGGCAGGTGACCCAGCAAAACGCGATGGGCGTGCAGGGCACCTTTCGGCTGCCCTGTTGTACCGGAGGTGAAGATGATCAACGCCGGGTCATCGGCCCGCGAATCAACAGGGCTGAAATCCGCACTGGCTTTCTCAAGCAGGCTATGAAAATCACGGGTAAGTGGCGTTGAAAAATCACCGGCATCTTCAATGCACAAAACAGCTTTCAGCGACGGCAATCTGTCAGCCAGCGCGCTTATCTTCTCCAGACCTGTTCGGTCTGTGATCACCAGGGAGGCGGTGCATGCTGTCAGGCGATATTCCAGGGCTTCTTCACCGAACAGCGTGAAGAGCGGTGTGGCAATGAGGCCGGCCTTGTAGCAGGCAATGTGGGAAATGGCGGTTTCCGGCGCCTGGGGCAGCAGGATCCCGACACGCTCGCCAGGTGTGAGACCCAATCCGGTAAAGACATTGGCCAATTGGTTCGTAAGCCGGCGCAGGTCCCCAAACTTGTAGGTGTTCAGGCCACCATCCGGGCGAACGTTGATCAAGGCAGGTCTATCTGCTGGCTGCTGGTCGCACACGGCGACACCAATGTTGAACCGTTCGGGGATTGCCCAGCGGGTCGCTGCAATCAACGCGTCATAATTTTCAGCTGGGGACAGCATGAAATTTCCTTGATCTGATCAGCCGGGCATACCGTCCCGCTGCACTCTCTCAAGAAACTCTATGACGGCCTCATGATCAACGAAAAGGTTGGTCAGCATGCTGAAGAGATAGAAACCGGCAGCGACATCCCAGCGGGTGATCCGCGGCTGGAACATCTTTTCTTTGCGCAGTAAGGCCATCAGTGCCACGCCCATCGCCGCAAAGAACATAAAGCTTCCCACGGCGGCCAATTTAATAGGATCCGGCGATAGAGCGCCCAGCATCAAACCGAGTGCCAGGGTGAGCGCAATATTGAAGAGAGAGCGACGGTTCATGACGTCGCTTTGACCCTGATTGGGGTGCTTATGACGATCTGGTTCAGGCGATGTGTTGCTGTCAGTCACGGTGTCCAGACACCCTCTATGCCACCAGTAAAGGGCAGCCTTTAGAACCCCAGTTCAGAAGATCAGTTCAGCTTTGACCGAAGGCGATAAATGCCACCCTCAACCCCGTCAAAGACTTCTTCGATCCCCGGATGGTCAACAGGGTCGCCCGAGGTCTCCGGTTCGAGATTCTGTTCCGAAACATAGGCGATATAGGGCGTCTTGTCGTGGTTTTCAGCGAAGAGATGATAAAATGGCTGATCCTTACGAGGGCGATTTTCCAATGGAATGCTCTCATACCATTCTTCGGTATTGTTGAATTCCGGATCGACATCGAAAATCACACCTCTAAAATTGAAGCGCTTGTGTTTGACCACTTTGCCGATCTGAAATTTTGCTTCTGCTCCGACCATGGAAATCATTGTCTGTCTCTGCATTTTCTTATCTCTGCACCTTCATGTAAGCACAGATTCGATGTTGGCAAGCTAACACAGAAACTTGGCAGAGAAAATGTTGCAGCGCAACAATTCAATCAGATTGCTACACAGCCTTTGATTGCCCCGGCGTCCTGCTTCGGATAGAACCCTCTCATAACAAGTGAAACTCCCGATCTTTAGAGGAAAAGAAGCAGATCATGGCAAGTTATCAGTATGTTTTCGGCATGCGTGGCCTGAGCAAGGCCTATCCCGGTGGCAAACAGGTCTTGAAGGATATTCATCTGCAATTCCTGCCCGGCGCAAAGATCGGTGTCCTGGGATACAACGGTGCAGGTAAGTCAACGCTGCTGCGGATTATGGCCGGTCTTGATAAAGAATTCACGGGTGAGGCCTGGTCCGCGGATAGCGTAAAAATCGGCTATCTACGTCAGGAACCAGAACTGGATGAAACCAAGACGGTGGCGGAAAACGCTATGCTTGGTATGGCCGAGCTGAAAGCCGTTGTTGATCGCTTCAATGAGGTATCGATGAAGCTGGGCGAGGTCACGGACGACGATGAAATGATGGCCTTGATCGGGGAACAGTCGGAACTGCAGGAAAAGATTGACGCGGCGGACGCCTGGGACCTTGACCGTACGGTCGAGATTGCGATGGACGCGCTGCGGTGCCCGCCGGGTGAAAGCATGGTGGACAAACTGTCCGGCGGTGAGAAGCGCCGGGTCGCACTGTGCCAGCTCTTGCTCTCCAAACCGGATATGTTGCTGCTCGATGAGCCAACCAACCATCTCGATGCAGAATCTGTTGCCTGGCTGCAGCGTTTTCTGGCCGATTATGCGGGCACCGTTGTGATGGTGACCCATGATCGCTACTTCCTCGACAATGTGACCGGCTGGATCCTCGAGCTCGATCGTGGACGCGGTATTCCCTATGAGGGCAATTACACGTCCTGGCTGGAACAGAAGGAAAAACGCCTGCAGCAGGAAGGGCGCGAGGAAGCCGCCAGAATGCGGTCTATCGCCCAGGAACGCGAATGGGTTTCTGCCAGTCCGCGGGCCCGTCAGGCGAAATCCAAGGCGCGTATCAAGGCCTATGAGGAACTGCTGCAGCAGGCAACTGAGAGCCAGAATGAAACCGCCCAGATTGTCATTCCGGCCGGTCCGCGCCTTGGTGATCTCGTCATTCAGGCCGACAGCATTCGCAAAGCTTTTGGCAACAAACTGTTGATTGATGAGTTGAGTTTCAAATTGCCGCCAGGCGGGATCGTCGGAATCATCGGGCCCAACGGCGCTGGTAAGACAACGCTCTTCCGGATGATTACAGGCGGTGAAACGCCGGATAGCGGGTCCATGCGGATCGGTGATACCGTGACGCTCGGCTATGTTGATCAGTCCCGCGATGCGTTGAACCCGAACGCCACCGTCTGGGAAGAAATTTCGGATGGGGAAGACATGGTTGAGCTGGGTAAGCGCAAGACGCCCAGCCGCGCCTATGTCGGAGCTTTCAATTTCAAGGGTCCGGATCAGCAGAAGAAAGTCGGCGTCCTTTCTGGCGGGGAGCGTAACCGCGTCCATCTGGCAAAGATGCTGAAATCCGGTGCGAATGTTCTGTTGCTCGATGAGCCGACGAACGATCTCGATATCGATACATTGCGCGCGCTGGAAGAGGCCCTGCTGGAATTCGCCGGTTGCGCTGTGGTGATCAGCCATGATCGCTGGTTCCTGGACCGGATCGCGACCCATATTCTGGCCTTCGAAGGTGACAGCAATGTTGTCTGGTTCGAGGGCAACTACGAGGATTATGAGCAGGATCGTCGGGCCCGCTTGGGCGTTGCCGCTGATCAACCGCACAGGGTCAAGTATCGCCGCATCGATGCGTAGCAGGTTTGTTGCTCCCCAATAACAGGCTCTCACTGCATGGTGATTTGATTTGCCATGGAAGTGTGGTGACAGTGGGGGCAATTGATTATCCGTGCCACCTATTCGGGTGAGACGGCTTATTCAGGGCGGAAGATGATGGCTGACTCAAGCAACCTTAAATGTGCCCCTGTTCGACTGATGGTCGTAACCGCTGAACCGGCAGCTATCCTGGAAAAAGGGGTGGCATTGCCGGCTGGTGTGGAACTCCGCGTCTCCACGGATGATCGCGAAATCGAACAACTTGCACGGGATAATCAAATCGACGTTGCGTTTGTGGTTCCGGGAAACGGGATCAGTAAACCAGCGCTGCGCAGTCTTCTGGATGTGCCCAGTGTGAAATGGATCTCAAATGCGGGTGCTGGTGTAGAGCATCTTGCCCCCTGGGATGAAAGCCGCGTTACTGTCACCAATGCGGCAGGTGTTCTAAGCGACTTTCTGGCTGAATACACAATTTCTGCTTTGCAGATGGCCAATATCGGCTTTCCTTCTCTGAAAGAGGCGCAACGGCAAGAGGTCTGGGACCAGCGGAACTGGACGCCGATTGCTGGAAAGACCATTGCGATTGTTGGTCTGGGGCATGTTGGTCGTTCTGTCGCAAAGAAAGCCAAAGCGCTGGACATGCGCGTGATCGGGTCAAGGGCAACGGCGGTTGAGACGGAGAATGTCGATCAGGTATTCCCGACCGCAAGGTTGCATAACATGCTGGCCCAAGCCGATTTTGTTTCAATCCATGCGGCGGAAACACCGGAAACGCGGGGCATAATTGACGATGCCGCCTTCGCCTGCATGAACCGCGGAACTATCCTGCTGAACGCGGCGCGGGGACCTTTGGTCGTGGAAAAGGCCCTTTTGAAGGCAGTGGACAGTGGAAAAATCGAATGCGCGATCCTGGACGTTTTCGATCAGGAACCGCCGGAATCGGGTCACCCCTATTGGTCGCATCCGCGTATCGTTATGACACCCCATATGGCCGATCTTGTGCCGGACTGGGAGATCCGCATGTTCAAGGCCTTCCTTGAAAATCTGGGGCGTTTTCGGCGGGGTGAAGATCTGTTGAATATTGTCAGCCCGACGCGGGGTTATTAGAGGCTCGACTTTTTGTCAGGTTGAGCGTGCCTTGTCCCGTATAAAGGCAGCAACCATCAACACGATGAAGATCGACGCCATGGAATACATCAGGTAGTCCGAACCAAAGAGGTCCATCGCCGGTCCGGCCACGGCTGGGCCGATCATACCGCCCAAACCCCATGCGACAGCCGTACAGGCCATGGCGGCGGCCAGAACCTCACCTTTAAACCTTCTGCCCAGGCTTGTCAGCGCCAGCGTGTAGGCGCCGAAGGTCGTCCCGCCCAACAGCGCTATCAACACAAAGGCGTACCAATGGCCCAGATCCGCAAGGTTGATTGAGAAACACAAGCAGGTGGAAATAAAGGCGCTGACAATCAGGATACGGCGCGGATCCATCCTGTCGGCGAGCCAACCGATCAAGGGCTGCATCAGGAAGGACCCGAATGCCAGGGCGGCGACGTAATAGGCCGCAAGGTCAGCATCAAACCCCCTGTCGATCACATAGCCGGGCAGGAGGCCAAAGGCGGCCGCTTCAAAGAAGCCCATGGCAACGATGGCCAGCATGATAATCGGGGCCATCTTGGGGATGCTGATCAGGCTGGCCCGTTCTTCTGATTGCGGTTTGATGTCCCAGTGTTTCATCGGCAGGGCGACGAGGCCGCTAAGGCACACAACAGCGGCACAGAGCAGGAATGGATCGGGAGGAAGATATCCGATCCAGGGAATGACGGCGGGACCGGCTGCAAAGGTGATGGAAATCAGCGCCGCATATATTCCCATCACCCGACCACGGATATGGTCATCGACCAACTCGTTCATCCAGGCCTCGCTGCCAATGAACAGGCCGGCAACACAGAGCGCCAGAAAGAACCGGGCAATGCACCACAAGATGAAATTGTCGATCCCGATCATGGTCAGCAAGACCACACCACCACCGAGGCCGGCCCCGATGATCAGCAGCCGATAGCCGTAGGTCCGGGCAAACTGTGGCAGGACAAAAGCGCTGCAAAGAAGGCCCAGCCCTGCCACCGCGGCATTGATTCCGATCTGTGTTTTGGAGAACCCTTGATGTTCCAGAACCAGGGCGAGGACCGGGTATGTCATACCCATACTGAAGGAGAACCCGCATACAGTCAGGATGATGCAGGCGATCGCCATGCCTCTGTTCCTGGGGAAGGCGCGTGTCTCAAGTATTTCGTCGGTCATATTCCCCGGTATCACGGACCTGTCCATTAGGCCAATGCGAAATTCGCTGGGCAGAAATGCAGGTCTGGAAACGACCGGGGATGAGACGGCCTATCAAGTGCGCTTGATCACTCTGGTTGGTTGGTGTGACCGGCCAGGATGTAGTGGGCGCGGACCCATTCGAGATGCTGATACATGGCGTTCTCGGCGGCGCGGGGGTCGTGATCCGATATGGCCTTGGCAATGATTTTGTGTTGTTCGGCAATGGCGACGTCATGTTCCGGCTTGTCGAACAGCTCGAAGCGATGGAAGCGCAGCATCTCTTCGAGCGTAGAGCGGATGACACTCAACAAATGGCGATAGACGACGCTGCCGGATGCCTTGGCGATGGCCAGGTGGAAATCGACGTCCAGCGTCGCGCGATCCTGTTCCGGATCACTCATATCGGCGATCAGCTGATTTATCCGCTCAATGTCGTCTTCATTCGCGCGTTCTGCGGCACGGCGGACGGCCCAGACTTCCAGGATGGCGCGAATATCAACCAGATCGGCAAGCGATCCGCGGTCCATTTCGACCAGCGCGGCCAGGGCAGGATCCCCGTTTCGTCCGTCCGGTTCTGCGACACGGGTTCCGCCGCCGCGTACCGAGACGAGCATTCCCTGTGCCTTCAGTTTTTGTAAGCCAGCGCGCACGGATACCCGCGAGACATTCAATTGCTCCGCCAACCGGCGTTCCGCTGGCAATCGATCTCCCGGTGTGACGTCGCCTGAGGCGATCATTCTTAGTATCGCGGTTGCAACCTGGTCGCCCAGATTCGTCCCGCTTGTTGTTTGTACATTCATGGCAATACCATGTTACCCCCTGAACGAAGGACCGATGGTAATACCAATTCTGTAATTATTCCAGTAATAGGATGATCTGATGGTTGGTCGGGCGAGGTCTGGCCCGGTGATCAGGCGGCCTGATCCTTCTTTCTGAGCAGAAGCCAGACACGTGCCACGTCATTGGTGGAGACACCCAGGATCTTGGCGGTACGCTTGATGCTGGCGCCATCGCGTAAGAGGCCTGCGATCAGGCGAAACTCGTCTTTCTTGTTCGGGATATAGGTGCGTCCCGACTTTTGAGCTGCCGCACGTTTTTTCTGGGGTTTCTTGGCCTTCGCCGCTTCCTCTTCTTCTAGCCCGCGTTGTTTTGCGGCCTCTTTGGCGGCCATGAAGCGATATTTTTCTGTCTGCTCATAATGGTCCGTCATCCGAACCATGCTGGCGGCCCATGCCTGTTTGTCTTTTTTCTGGGCCTGATACTCGTCATAGCTAAGACGGCCTGCATCTTCTTCCGGGAAGGCTTCGAGTTCTGCGTCTTCCATGCTGAGGCCATAGCTGGATGCCAGGCGCTGGGCCGCGGCGGTCGCCGCTTTCTTTTCCCCTTCGATCGTTGCCGAACGAACGACACTGAAGATTTTGCGCAGGCGTTCCCTGTCGGCTTCTGTCAGCATTTTTGGGTTTGAATTAGTCATGGTAACCGTCAATTTTCTCAGTCGTCTTGTGCTTTCGACCCAAGATCATATCTTGTAGCGCCCTCTGACAACAGAGATCACCGTCAAAAAAATGTGTTAATTGCGAATTATCATGTCCAAGCCTCTGGAAACTGCTGAAAATACTGGGCTTCTGACGCCTCAGGATCCACCGCCCTATTCCGAATTCAACCTCGATGGAAAGGGAAAGGGTATTCTAATCTGCGATCATGCATCGAATCAGGTGCCGAGCGCGCTTGGCCATTTGGGTCTCGATGAAGAGGCGCTTTCCCGGCATATCGCATGGGATATCGGGGCCCAGGGCGTGGCCGAGCGCCTGTCCGAAGGGTTGGACATGCCGCTGATTGTCAGCGGGTATTCCAGGCTCGTCATCGACATTAATCGCGCACTCGATGATTTCACAAGCATCCGGGAAATCAGCGATGGTGAGATTTTGCCCGGAAACCGTCACCTGACCGCGCTGGATGAAGCGAACCGGATCGATGAACTCTTTCATCCATATCACGATCGTCTTGCTGAAATCCTGGCCGCGAAACAGGCCGAACTCGCCAGCGGCGGCGCAGAGGTCCCTGCGGTCATATCGGTTCATTCCTGCACAGATCGCATGCGGGGGGCGTTGCGACCCTGGCATATTGGTGTGTTGTACAGCCATGATAACCGGCTTGGACAGGCGGTCTTACAGGATCTGGCGGAGACCAATCCGGATCTCGTTATTGGTGACAACAAGCCGTATTCCGGTCTTGATGCATTTGGCTATTCGCTGGAAACCCACGCGATGCCAAAGGGCTTGCCGAATGTCATATTTGAAGTTCGCCAAGACCTGATACAGGATGAAGTGGGGCAACATCTTTATGGTGACATCCTCAAACGAAGTCTGGCCCGCGTGCTGTCGGACCCGATGCAGTTGACGCTCTTTGAAGCGGTCGCCTGAATGTGAGGGGGAATTTCATGAAGACCGACGATTTTAGTTTCAGCGTTGGGATTGAAGAAGAGTATTTTCTGGTGGATCCGGAAACCCGGGCCTTGGCAGGCGATGCCGATCGCCGGCAGGAGGTGGTTGATGCCGTTGTGTCGGCTGTCGGCGATGATACCGGCTTTGCCACCCCGGAATTCCTGAAGGCCCAGGTTGAGGTTGGCACAGCTGTCTGCACCTCAATCAAGGAGGCGCGCTCCAAACTGGCCTCGTTGCGGCGCGCGGTTTCTGACGCTGCCCGCGATCAGAGGTTGGAAATT
Organism: Alphaproteobacteria bacterium; assembly: GCA_963691885.1. GTDB lineage: Bacteria > Pseudomonadota > Alphaproteobacteria > UBA8366 > Aestuariispiraceae. The sequence continues at coordinate 630,491 of OY829843.1, read as the reverse complement.
ATCGCCGCTTCCACCCATCCCTTCGCCAATTGGCGCGATCAGCAGCACACCAATAAAGACCGCTACAACGCGTTGGCTGATGACCTGCAGACCGTTGCACAACGTTTGATGATTTCCGGGATGCATGTGCATGTGGGCATTGAGGATGATGACTTGCGGGTCGATCTGTTGGGCCAGATTTCGTATTTCCTGCCGCATCTCCTGGCACTGACGACGTCTTCGCCCTTCTGGGACGGACGAGACACCGGTCTGGCGATGTATCGTCTCTCGGTCTTTGATGAATTACCCAGAACCGGCTTGCCGGACAGGTTCGACAGTTTCGCGGATTATAGCCGTCATATGGATCTTCTCACCTCCGTCGGGGTGATTGAGGATCCGTCGAAGATCTGGTGGGATATTCGCCCCCATTGCCGGTTCCCGACGCTTGAGATGCGCATTGCCGATATCTGCACGCGGATGGATGACGGGATAACCGTGGCGGCCCTTTATGCCTCTCTGCTCTCAATGTTGATCCGCTTGCGTCGCAGCAATCAGCGCTGGCGTGGGTACAATAACCTGCTCATCAACGAGAACCGCTGGCGGGTTCAACGGCATGGCTATGAAAAAGGTCTGATTGATTTTGGCGTTGGCAAACTCGTGGATTACGCTGAATTGCTGGACGAAATCCTCGACATCACGGCTGAAGATCAGCAACAACTTGGTTGTGTTGAAGAAGCAGAGAACGCACGCGTGATCTTGCAACGCGGCACGTCCAGCCATGCTCAGCGCCGCACCTATCAGGCTGCTGTAAAGGATGGCGCCGATCATCATGAGGCCCTGCAGAAGGTTGTCGATTGGTTGATTGAAGAAACAATGCGCGATATTTGAGCTGCGTTTGCGGTTGCCGCAGCGATGGACAGCTCTTATCTGAGCAGCAGAGCAATTTTAAGAAATGATGGAGAGCGTTATGGTCGATATTGACGATAAGACACGTGTTGAACTGGAAGCGGCGGCGTTCAGGACGCTGATGGCCCATCTACAAGAACGCACCGATGTCCAGAATATCGACATGATGAACCTGGCTGGTTTCTGCCGTAACTGCCTCAGCCGCTGGTATGGGGAAGCAGCTGCAGAGAAAGGCCTGACGCTGAGCAAAGATGAAAGTCGGGAAATCGTCTATGGAATGCCTTTCAGCGAATGGCGCGACAAATACCAGACCGAGGCGACCGCCGAACAAAAAGCTGCCTTCGCGGAAAGTGCAAAAGACGCACACTAAACCACGGCGCACCGCTTGGGGGGTATAATGTACACGCTTTATTGGCTTGAAAAATCCGGGGCTTTCGCGCCTGAGGCGGTTTTGGAAGAACTTGGTGCTGCTTATGAAAAACACCGCGTTGACTACCGTGAACAGGAAAACCGGGATCCTGCATACCTGGCGGTTAATCCAACCGGGCAAATTCCGGCATTGAAGCTACCGGATGGTACCGTGATGACCGAAACGGTTGCCATGATCATGCATTTGTCGGATTGCCACCCTGAAGGGGGCTTGCTGCCGCCGCCGGGCGATCCGCTTCGGGCCAAGGCCTATCGCTGGCTCGTCTATGCATCCAGTGCCATCTACGAAGCGGATTTGCGACAGTCTTACAGCGACCGTTACACAACCGATCCAGAAGGGGCCGCTGGCGTGCGGGCCGCTGCGGACGCCAAGATTGAGCAATGCTGGGCGTTAATTGAAGAGACCATCGGGGACGGCCCGTATTTCCTGGGGGAGACGTTCAGTGTTGTTGATATCCAACTGGCAATGCTGGTTGGCTGGCATCACGACCTTGCCGCTTTCCTGGAGAGCAGCCCCAAAGTTGCAGCAATGGTGGATGCCGTCAGAAACCGGCCAAAAATCGCGCCTCTATGGAAAGTCCATTACGGGCACAAACCCGCTTTTCAGTAGCACTCGGGTCAGGCTCTAAACAGCGGCTGAATGACGGGCCTTGCCCTGGGACAAATAGGTGTCGAAGACGGCACAGATTGTTCTGACAAAGGGAGCTCCGCGGTCCGTGACGCAAATTTCCCCGTCGTCTGAAACACTGGCCAGTCCATCCTGAACCATCGGCGCAAGCGCGTTGCGCTCGGCTCGGAAAGTCCGGCCTTCAAAGCCGTGAGCTGCCGAGATTTTGGTGAGGTTAACCACGCCATCACACATCAAAGCCTGTATGATGTCGGCACGCATTTTGTCCTCTTCCGAGAGGGCAATACCCTTTGAAACGGGCAAGCGACCATCTTGGACGGCGCGACGATAATCTGCCATTGGGGCAAGGTTCTGAATGAAACCCTGATCCAGCCGTCCGATGGATGAGGCCCCCAGGCCGATCAGTATTTCAGCATCGTCCGTTGTATAACCCTGAAAATTGCGGTTCAGGGATCCTTCGCGATGGGCGATGGCGAGAGGGTCATCGGACCTGGCAAAGTGATCGATCCCGATCGGTTGAAATCCGGCTTCCAGCAGGATGCTGGCCGCTGTCGTTGCGCTCTCTAATCGCACTTCGCCATCGGGCAAATCCGCCTCTTTGATCATTTTCTGGTGTGTTTTCATCCAGGGAACATGGGCATACCCGAACAGGGCGATCCGGTCGGGCCTCATTTCCAGAACGGCATTCACAGTGTTGCGGACATCCTGAACCGTCTGGTGGGGCAGGCCGTAGATCAGATCAATATTGACGCTCTTGACGCCTCTTTCGCGCATGGCATCGATGCAGGATTTCGTGTCTTCGATACTCTGAATTCGGTTTATTGCTTTCTGAACGCGGGGGTTAGCGTCCTGAACCCCGACTGAAAGCCGGTTAACCCCGATATCCGCAAGGGCGTCATAGAGGCCGGGTCGCTCGTCCCTCGGGTCCACCTCGATTGCAATCTCGCAGTCGTCCAGAACATAAAACCGTGTCCGGATATGATCCATCAAGCCCCGAAGGTCGCCCGGGCGCAGCATGGTTGGCGACCCGCCACCCATATGAATATGGGCAACAGGTCGCCTCCCTTCCCCCAAATGCTCCGCCACAAGGTCTATCTCGCGCATCAGGGAGATGAGATAGGCCGCGACGGGTTCATAACGTGCGGTAATCTTTGTGTGGCACCCACAGAACCAACAAAGCGTGTCGCAGTAGGGAATATGGAGGTAGAGGGAAATCGGCTGATCAGCAGGAACGGCCGCGAGCCAGCGTGCGTACGAATGCTCGTCGATGCCTTTATGGAAATGCGGTGCGGTCGGATAGCTCGTATAACGTGGTACGGGCTGTCCATATTTTGAAATCAGATCTTGGTTCATGGTTGGACTTTATGGATCAGCCGAACCCGCCGCATTGATTGAAATCAATCCGACGGGGCGTGCCGGATCTTCTTGCAGCACTCAAGCCACAACGGTAATGTCCGGCCCCGAACAACGCATCAAAACTGGAAAGTGAAAACGGTCATGGCCGATATTGATACCTCTGTAAATTCCACCACGGGATCCCTTGAAACGACAACCAGTGCCGAGGCGTTTGGTGTAACCGGGGACCGCCTCAGATCCTTTGTTGAGCGCATAGAACGCCTGGAAGAAGAGAAACAGGCGCTGGCAGACGACATCAAGGAAGTTTATGCAGAGGCCAAGGGCACCGGTTTCGATGTAAAAATCATCCGCAAGATCATTCGCATGCGTAAACAGGATCTGGATCAGCGCAAAGAAGAAGAAGCTCTGTTGGAAACCTATCTCGCTGCGCTTGGTATGATCTGATCCGGGCCTGACACCAATCCACGGGGATAGCCGCAATGTCCAGGAAGCGCCGAACCCTGAACCTGGCCCTGCAAGGTGGCGGTGCTCATGGCGCCTTTACCTGGGGTGTTCTCGATCGGCTGCTCGAAGAAGACGTTCTGGATGTTGAGGCAATAACCGGGACATCGGCCGGGGCCATGAACGCGGCAATGGTGGCCTGCGGCTTTGTGGAAAACGGGCCGGAAGGCGCGCGGGAAAAACTCGACACCTATTGGAAACGCGTCTCCGATCTTGGGAAGTATTCGCCATTTCAACGAACCTTTCTGGACAAGATAACCGACAATTGGTCGCTTGATCAGTCGCCCGGCTTTGCCTTCGCCGATGTGATGACGCGGGTTGTCTCGCCCTATCAAACGAACCCGTTCAATCTCAACCCTCTCCGCGACCTGTTGGAAGAATTAATTGATTTCGACTGTTTGAACAGAACCGACATGATCAAGGTCTTTGTCTCGGCGACGAATGTCAGGACCGGCCGGATCAAGGTATTCAGAAATGGCGAGTTGAGCCTGGATGCGATCCTGGCTTCCGCCTGTCTGCCCTTTATGTTTCAGACTGTAGAGATAGACGGTGAGGGCTATTGGGATGGCGGCTATATGGGTAACCCCGCGCTGTATCCGTTGTTCTACAACTGCACCAGCCCTGACATTTTGATCGTTCAGGTCAATCCGATCACCCGGCCGGAGATTCCGAAGACAGCACGGGGCATTCTGAACAGGGTCAACGAGATTACGTTTAACTCAAGCCTGCTGCGGGAAATGCGGGCAATCGATTTTGTAACCCGTCTGATCGACGACGGAAAGCTCAGTCCGGATGAATACAAACGCCTGTATCTGCACCGCATTACAGGGACGGAGGATTTAGCCGCAGTTACCTCATCCAGCAAGATGAATACGGAATGGGCGTTTCTCTGTCATCTTCGGGATCTGGGTCGGGAGGCGGCAGATGACTGGCTGCAAACGCATCTGAACGATGTCGGCAAACGAAGCTCAGTCGACCTGGCCAGCACCTATCTCAGCGGGAGCGGTTCTTGAATCAGGCTGAGGACTGTTCTTTTCCATACGGCAAAAGAAGATATTCTTCCAACCGTAATAGCTGATCAGAATAAGGCCGTCTGAGTCAGGATCCTGTCGCAGCCAATAGTGAAATGGCGTTGCCGGCTGGGACGCATCGATATAGGCGAAGTCGTCTTCAAGTTTGACCTGAAACCGTTGCGGGAAGAAGTCATTCGCCTCTTCTTCCGTCACCTCAAGATAGGTGTTCTCAACGAGGTTGAAACCGAACCGCCCGCCAAATATCAGATCTTCCCCTTCAGGTCGCAAATATATCCCCGCGAATTGTGGTTCGTCTGCGGGTGCCATACGGCTGCGGTAATAGCATTCACCGGCAAATACACCCTGGATCTTCTCTGTCGTCAGGGGGGCGGCCTCCTGAAACCGGCGCCACAGATCCTGATGCTGTTCATTGCATCCGCCATCCGCGCAGATATTGGTGGGCAGGCCGTCACGGGGTGTTGCGGCAGGAGAAAGCGTCGGTGAAATCGCAAGCATGGCCATGGCGAAACCACCCGACAAACCAGATGCCAGGACTGACTTTGACCAGCCAGTGATGTCGCCCAGCCTATGTTTTTTTCCAAACGCCATTCCGCATCGTAGCGCGATTTTTCGCGCCGCGATAGAGAGCATGGAGTTGGTCCTGACAGGACCCGACAGAAAGCTGTCGGTTACTCAGCTGCCTGCTTGTCGCCCGAAGGTGTTTCCGGTGCCTCGAACAATTGCATCAGGGCGGTCTGGTTTGCCTGGACGTCTTTAAGGTGCAGCGCTTTCACATGGCCATAACCGCGAATGAATTCTGGAAGTTCGGCAATCTGAACCGCGATCTGATGATTGCCCCTGTTCAATTTTTCCAGAAGTGTCTCGATTGTCTTCCGGTATTCGCCAATTAAAGCGCGTTCTGTTCGCCGCTCTTCCGTGTACCCAAAGATATCCAGGCTGGATCCGCGCAGGAATTTCAGTTTGGCGAGAAGTCCGAAGGCAGACATCATCCAGGGACCAAATTCCCGTTTCTTCAGATGACCTGTTTCGGGATCCCGTTCTGCAAAGAGCGGCGGTGCCAGATGAAAGCGGAGTTTGAAGTCGCCCTCAAACTGTTCGTTGAGGCGTTTTCTGAAAGAACCATCCGTGTAAAGACGGGCAACCTCGTATTCGTCCTTATATGCCATCAGCTTAAAGAGATACTTGGCCACCGCACGGGTCAGGGCATCGCTGTGCAGGACCTGTGATTCCTTGCGTTGAACCTCTACAACAAAATCTTTGTAAAGGCGGGCATAAGCTTCATCCTGATAGGATTTCAGGGTGGAGATCCGGGTTTCGACGATCGCTTCAAGCGATGTTGAAATTGCCGCTTCAGACTGAGCAGAGGGTTTTGCCTTTGCCGCTTCATCTTTCGCCGAGGTGATGCGGTTGACCGCATCCATATCATGGGCCGCGCGACGACCCCAGGTGAAGGCCTGGCGGTTCATTTTTACAGCAACGCCGTTCAATTCCATTGCCTTGTCCATCGCTTCCAGCGAAACCGGAACCTGGCCCAACTGCCAAGCGTAGCCCAGCATGAACATGTTGCTGGCGATACTGTCGCCGAGAAGTGCTGTTGCCAGTTTGCTCCCCTGCAGGAAATACGCATTTTCCGGTCCGGTCGCGGTCTGGATCAAGTCCTCCATTTCCCCTTCAGGGAAGGTCCAGTCCGGATCACGTGTGAAGGACCCTGTTATGGATTTGGCGGTGTTGACGACCGCAACGGTTTGATCCCGTTCCAGTTTTGACAAGGCCTTGTCACTGGCTGCCACCATCATGTCACAGCCCAGCAGCAGATGGGCACCACCCGCCGCGATGCTGACCGCGTGGATATCCTCTGGCGTTTTACCGATGCGAATATGGCTCATCACCGGGCCGCCTTTTTGGGCCAGTCCGGCCATATCCAGAATACTGCAGCCGCGGTTTTCCAGATGTGCAGCCATGCCCAGGATTGCCCCCACCGTGACAACACCTGTTCCACCAACCCCTGTCAGCAGAATGTTGAAAGGCTTGTCTTCAACCGAGGGAATTTTGGGCTCCGGTAGTGTTTCAAAAACGTCGGGGACCGGCGTTGCCTGGTTCACCGGGGCCGCTTCGACGCCCTTACCCTTGCGCACCTGTCCGCCTTCGACGGTAACAAAGCTGGGACAGAACCCGTTTACACAGGAAAAATCCTTGTTGCAGGAGGATTGGTCAATTTTGCGCTTTCGGCCGAATTCTGTTTCCAGCGGCGTCACAGAAAGACAGTTGGATTTGACAGAACAATCACCGCAGCCTTCGCAAACCGCCTCATTTATGAAGGCGCGCTTTGCCGGATCGGACATCAGGCCGCGCTTGCGGCGGCGGCGTTTTTCCGCGGCGCATGTCTGGTCGTAAACCATGACACTCACGCCTTCAACCTCTCTGAGTTCTTTCTGAACCGGGTCCAGCTCATCGCGATGATGCACACTGACGGAGCTCGGGAACGCCGATGTTGAATATTTTTCAGGTTCGTCACTGACTACAACGACGCGACGGGCACCCTCAGCCTGCACCTGGGCGACCACCTGCGGTACGGTCAGGTCGCCGTCATGGGGTTGTCCCCCGGTCATCGCAACCGCGTCGTTATAGAGGATCTTGTAGGTGATATTGATACCCGCCCCTACTGCGGCGCGCACGGCGAGCAGGCCGGAATGCTGATAGGTGCCGTCGCCCAAATTGACGAAGATATGCTTGGTTTTCGAGAACGGGGCCTGGCCCATCCAGGTTGCCCCTTCGCCGCCCATCTGGGTGAAGGTCGCGGTCTCGCGATCCATCCATTGGGACATGAAGTGACAGCCAATCCCGGCATAGGCGCGGGATCCTTCGGGCACCCTCGTCGATGTGTTATGCGGGCAGCCGGAACAGAAATAGGGGATGCGCGCCTCGGATGCTTTCTTCTGGTCCAGCTGTTTTTCCTTTGCATTGAGGAAGTTCAGCCGGTTCTTGAAACGCTCATTTTCCTCAATCGCGGAACCGCCAGGAAGGCGGGACAGGCGCTGTGCCACTACTCGGGCGATCCGGGCGGGTGTCAATTCCCCAAAGGACGGCAGGATCAATTCCCGATCTTCATTAAACTTGCCATAGATGCGCGGTCGTAGACCGTCGGGCCAGTTATAGGCCTGTTCTTTTAACTGGTTTTCGATAAGGGCACGTTTTTCCTCCACCACCAGGATTTCTTCGTGTCCCTGACAGAACTCCCGAATGCCGTCCGGTTCCAGCGGCCAGGTCATGGCAACCTTGTAAACAGAGATTCCAAGTTCGGCGAGATCCTGATCTTCCAGTCCCAAATCATCCAGGGCCTGGCGCAGATCCAGATAGCTCTTGCCCGTTGTGACAATGCCCAGACGTTTTTTCGAACTCGAAATAACGGTCTTGTCCAGTTTGTTCTTTTTGGCATAGGCAATCGCGGCATAGAGCTTGTGGCGATGCAGGTGTTCTTCCTGGGTGAGCGCCTCCAGCGCTTCTTTCGGATAGGCGATGTTGAGCCCACCTTCCGGCATCTCAAATTCTGTTTTGTCGGGGATTTTGATGTCGATCCGGTGCGGATCAACAACGCAGGATGCTGATGTGTCCACAGTCTCGGCCACGGTCTTGAAAGCGACGTAGCAGCCTGAATAGCGGGACATCGCGATCCCATGAAGGCCCAGATCCAGAAACTCCTGAACACCGGCCGGGTTCAGAACCGGGATCATGGCATCCATAAATGCATATTCGGTCTGATGTGCGGTTGTTGAGGATTTGCAGGTGTGATCGTCCCCCGCCAGCAGCAGAACGCCACCATGTTTGGATGTACCCGCGAAATTGGCATGACGCAGGACATCGCCCGACCGGTCAACGCCCGGACCCTTTGCGTACCAAATGCCAAAAATACCGTCGACGGTCGAATCGCCAAAGAATTCTGATTGCTGTGTTCCCCAGATCGCCGTTGCGGCCAAGTCTTCGTTCAGGCCCGGCTGAAAATGGATATTGTTGTTCTTGAGGAATTTTCGCGCTTTCCAGAGTTGTTGATCATAGGCGCCAAGGGGTGAGCCACGATATCCGGAAATATAGCACCCCGTGTTCAGGCCAGCCTGATCATCGCGTTGCCGCTGCATGATTGGCAGCCGAACCAGGGCCTGCGTACCGGTGATAAAAATACGACCGTTTTCGAGGGTATATTTGTCGTCCAGGTGTACATTGGCCAACGCCATACTCTGTTTCCCTTTCTCGCCTGTCGGAACAGGATCTTATTGTCCTGTTTTGTCCGCTATCCCCAGTATAGGGGGCATCTTTCAGATGGTGCATCCTCTTTGTGATGTCCAGATCATCCAAAAATAGGTTAGCATTACTGACCTATTTTTCAAGTGCAGAAATCCTTATCCGTTGTTTCACTGGTTTTTGTTGGTGAGCGCTGGTGTTTCGGGCGTGATCTATCGGATTCGATTGTTTATAGAGTTCAGTAGCATTTTGTGCGATTTGCGAAACACGGGTGAGGGCAAGCAATGACCATCTTGGTGACAGGGGCCGCAGGTTTTATCGGCCGGGCCGTCTCAACGGCATTGCTGGATCGTGGTGACTCGGTTCTGGGGGTCGATAATTTAAATGACTATTATGACCCGACCCTGAAGCATGCGCGTCTCGCCACCCTTGAAGGCAGGGACGGTTTTCACTTCAAAGAGCTGGATATTGCCGACAAACCTGCACTGAAAGCGGCCGTGGACGCAGTGGGGGGCGTGACCTCTATCGTGCATCTGGCAGCCCAGGCGGGCGTTCGGTACAGCCTCAAGAACCCGGAAGCCTATGTACAGGCGAATATCGTGGGTCAGCTCAATATTCTGGAACTTGCCCGTCATCAACCCGGTTTCGGGCATCTGGTATACGCCTCTTCCTCTTCCGTCTATGGCAACAATACGAAGCTGCCCTTTTCTGTTGAGGACAGTGTCGATCACCCCGTATCTCTTTATGCGGCGACCAAAAAGGCAGACGAGCTGATGGGTCATGCGTATTCCCATCTTTACGGCATCCCGATGACCGGTTTGCGTTTCTTCACGGTTTACGGGCCCTGGGGACGGCCCGATATGTCGGTCTATATTTTCACCAGCAAGATATTGAAGGGTGAGGCGATACCGGTTTTCAATCAGGGACAGATGCAGCGGGATTTCACCTATATTGATGATATTGTGGCCGGCGTTGTGGCCGCCCTGGACCGGGTGCCAACGGGCGGTCAGGGGAAAGCCCCCCATCGTGTCTATAACCTTGGCAACAACAAGCCTGAAGGCCTTATGGGCATGATTGCCAAGCTTGGCGAGACATTGGGTGTTGAACCTCAACTGGACCTTCTTCCGATGCAGCCGGGCGACGTTGAGGCAACCTTTGCCGACATCGATGCCTCCACCCGGGACCTGGGCTTTGTACCAGCAACCGGGTTGGAACAGGGCTTGAAAAACTTCGTGGACTGGTACCGGACCTACAATAACCTCTGATCGATAACCATCAGGCGTAGAGGCTGGCCAGTGTGTCCCCGTGCTCAGCGCGAATGATATGTCGGCGGATTTTCATCGACGGCGTTAGCATGTGATTTTCGATGGAGAATGGTTCAACCACGAGGGCGAATTTCCGAACCCTTTCGATCACGGACACACCCTTGTTCATTTCATCCACGGCCGCACCGACGACCTTGATCAGCTCGGCATTCTGGGAAATGTCGCCATCCAGATCCGCCCCGGTTTCTTCTGCCCATGATCTGAGCCAGTCCGCATCGGGGACAATGAGCGCGGTGAGATAGGGTTTCTTGTCACCCTGAACCATGGCCTGGGCAATTTCAGGGGCGAGGCACAGCATCCCCTCGACCCGTTGCGGTGAGATATTGTCGCCACCAGAATTGACGATGATATCTTTCTTCCGATCTGTGATTAGCAGGTTACCATCTTCGTCCAGCTTCCCGATATCACCGGTATGCAGCCAGCCGTCCTTGATCGTGTCGGCTGTCTTTTCCGGTTGGTTCCAGTAGCCGAGCATGACCAGCTCGCCACGGACAATGATCTCACCATCTTCGGCAATTTTCAGATCCACACCCTCCAGCGGTGCGCCAACCGTGTGCAGCTTGTTGCGGTCTGGATAGTTACAGGAGATGACCGGTGCTGCCTCGGTCTGGCCATAGCCTTGAAGAATGCGCATGCCGAGCGCTGTGAAGAAGAGGGCGATATCCTGGTTGAGAGGGGCGCCACCCGACACGAAGGTTTTCAGGCGTCCGCCAAACCGTTCTGCGACCTTGGATCTGACAAGTTTATCCAGCAACGGATCCAGCAATCTGTCCCCCAGACTGATCGAGGATGGGGCGAGATAGCGTTGCTTACCGATGTCGATCGCCTTGAACAGCAGTTTCTGTTTCAGCCCACCGGCCTGTTCAGCCCCACGCAGGATGCGACCGCGGATTGTTTCGTAGAGCCTTGGAACGGCGGTCATAATGGTGGGGCGCACCTCGCCGATATTCTGGACAAGCTTGTCGATGCTTTCTGCGTAATATACCTGGGCACCGATCGCGATGGGTACGAACTGACCCGTCGTATGCTCATATGAATGGCTGAGCGGCAGAAAGGACAGAAAGATTTCCTTGCCGAATTCAAAGCCCGGGAGGCGGGTCAGCATATCTTCCGCGCTCATCGCGTTACAGATGATGGCCCCGTGGCTGAGCATGACACCAGCGGGCACACCCCCTGTACCCGATGTATAGATGATGCAACACATGGCCTCGCGCTTTAGGGTCTCAGCCGTTTTGCGAACCTGATCTTTGGCCGCAATATCATCACTGGCGATATCATCCCAATGACGCACGGTTACCGCATCGGAGCCATGTTTGGTCAGCGGCTGGATGGAAATCACGGTTTCTACACCACAGCGTTCTGCAGCCGGGATGAGCGTCTTGGCCAGGTTGTCGTTCGACACGATGGCGACCTTCGAACCGCTGTCGCGACAGACATGCTCGTGATCTTCGATTGTGTTGGTGGTATAGGCCGGGACCGTGACCGCTCCAATCGACATGATCGCGAGGTCGGCCACCATCCATTCAGGACGGTTTTCCGAGACCAGCATGACGCGGTCACCCGGTTGAACACCGAGTTCGGTCAGGCCTGCGGCAAAAGCGCATACGCGTTCCGCAACCTCTGACCAATTCATCGAGACCCAATCGCCGTCCCGTTTGGCCCAGAGGAAGGGGTTTTCGCCGTAATGGGCAGCTTGTGAGAAAAACAGCGATGGCAGATTGCTCAGCGCGGCATAGTCCATTTTCCAACCCTCATGATTGTCTTGTCGGTCGTATTCTTGTTCGGTCCCGGAAGTGTCCCTATCTTGGTCACCAAGATCGCAACACCCCGCATTGCCCATTGTTGATAACTGGGGCTGCATGTCATGGAGTAAAGAGGAATGGCCGAAAAAATGGAAGACCCGGATCTGGGTCAACTGCCCGAATGGGACTTAACTGACCTTTATGACGGGATGGAAGATCAGGCCATCGAACAGGACTTGGCCAGTATGGCTAAATCAGCCACTGGTTTCAGAGAGGTTTTTCAAGGGAAACTGACGACGCTCGACGGGGATAGCCTGGCGGATGCAATCCGTCAGTATGAGGATATCGACGAGATCCTGTCCAAACTGATAAGCTATGCGCAGTTGGTCTATGCGGGAAATATTACGGACCCTGCAATCGGACACTTTTATCAGTCAGTCAATGAGCGGGCGAACAGGGTTTTCTCTGACCTGTTGTTCTTTTCGCTGGAGCTGAACCGGTTGGAAGATGCGCATCTTGAAGGATTGTACGGGAAAAGCAGTACGCTGACCGCCTATCGATCCTGGTTGCGTGATCAGCGGGTTATGCGACCCCATCAACTGGAAGATGCGGTAGAGGCGATCCTGCATGAAAAATCCGTAACAGGGCGTTCCGCCTGGACACGTCTGTTTGATGAAACACTGGCCGGATTGCGGTTCCCGTATCGCGGGGCCGATCTGACCACGACGGAAATACTCGACAAGATGTCCAGTCCCGACGCGGAAACACGCAAGACCGCTGCCCAGCAGATTGGCAAAACGCTTGGCGAAAACGGGCGCAGCTTTACCTTCATCACCAATGTTCTGGCCAAGGACAAATCGATTGAGGATGACGCAAGACAGTTTGCGCGGCCCGTGTCGTCCCGCAATCTTGCGAACCATGTAGAAGATGATGTGGTTGACGCGCTGGTTGGCTCTGTTCGCGATGCCTATCCAGATCTCTCCCATCGGTATTACGCCCTTAAGGCAAAATGGATGGACAAAGAGGTCCTGGATTATTGGGACCGCATGGCCCCGCCACCCGCCAAGGATGAAAGAGTGATCCGCTGGGACGAGGCGGAAAGGATTGTGATGGATGCTTACGGGCGTTTCTCGCCCGAACTTGCCGATGTCGGTTCAACCTTTTTCAAGAATGGCTGGATTGATGCGCCGGTTCGTCCGGGCAAAGCGTCCGGTGCTTTTGCCCATCCGGTTGTCCCCAGCGCGCATCCCTATCTTTTGCTGAATTATCAGGGCAAAACGCGCGATGTTATGACGCTCGCCCACGAACTTGGCCATGGTGTCCATCAGGTGCTGGCCGGCGGGCAGGGCCATCTGAAGTCCCATACACCCTTGACCCTGGCGGAGACGGCTTCCGTCTTTGGTGAGATGCTGACATTTCAGGGCATGCTGGCGGCAACTGATGATCCTGCATCCAGGCGGGCCATGCTGGCGTCAAAGATAGAAGACATGATCAATACGGTCGTTCGACAGATTGCCTTCTATGAATTTGAACGTCGGGTCCATGACGCCCGCAAGGAAGGGGAGCTGTCGACAGAGGCGATAGGTGAAATCTGGATGGAGGTCAGCCGCGAAAGCCTTGGCCCTGTGTTCCGGTTTGATGAGCATTATGCGCATTACTGGATGTATATTCCCCATTTCATCCATTCACCTTTTTACGTTTATGCTTATGCTTTCGGGGACTGCCTCGTGAATTCGCTCTATTCCCTGTACGAAGAGGCGGATGAGGGTTTTGCTGAAAAGTATCTTGAGATGCTGCGCGCCGGGGGCACGTTGCGCCATCAGGAACTGCTGCAACCCTTTGGTTTAAATGCGGCCGACCCCGCTTTCTGGAAGAAAGGGCTTGGCGTTGTCAGTCGATTCATAGACCGTCTGGAAGAGACGTTCTAAAGATAGATTGATAAAAAATGCTGGTTGAACCGGACGCGGAAGTGCAGGGGATCGAAGTTCTGGTCTCTCACCCACCTGAGGGCATTCCCCGTCGGGAAACGCCATTACTGTTTGTCCATGGGGCCTTTGCCGGTGCCTGGTGCTGGGCAGAGCATTTTCTGCCCTGGTTCGCGGCGCGTGGTTATGATTCGTATGCGCTCAGTTTGAGAGGCCATGGTGGCAGTGCGGGACATGACGATCTGCACAGCTTTGGCATCCAGGATTACGTGAAGGATCTGGCCTCAATCGTCGAAGATTTCGATGTTCCGCCGGTTCTTGTGGGTCACTCCATGGGTGGTTTTGTCTGCATGCGCTATCTGGAACAGGCAGAGGCGGCCGGGTTGGTTCTCATGGCATCGGTTCCGCCAACAGGTTTAACGGCACCAGCTCTCTCTGTTGCTTTGTGGAACCCGGCGCTTTGGCGCGATATTTCCCTGATACGGGCTATGATCCCCGCTGGGCGTCACCCAAGACGATGAGCGAAGCGATGTTTGCGGAACTCTCCGACAAGGGTCTGATGGATGCCTATTTTGCGCGGATGGGCAATGAGTCCCGCCAGGCAACACTGGATATGCACGGGCTGGTAAAACTGTCGCCCGAGAAATGGCGTCAGCGCCAGCCGGTTCTGATCCTTGGTGCGGCGCAGGACACCTTGATCCGGAAGGCTTTCGTCAGGTCAACAGCCCGCACCCTTGGCCGGCCGGCCGATATCCTTCCCAATATGGGGCATGGCATGATGCTGGACGAAGGCTGGGAACGCGCGTCACTTCGTATCGGTGAATGGCTGATGGCGCAGGGCCTTTGAACCCTTCCACTGTAAATCAGTAGAGTCAGTCTTATATCTGCGGGGTGGGCATTGGTCCGAACGCCGGGCCAGCACGTAAATTTCTTTGGGGCGGCTCTGCCCCGATGTCATCATGGGAAAGCGGGATCATGTCAGATAAAAACAGCATCTCCGGCCAGGTGAAACGGTATGCACGGGTCGGGGGCGCAATGGCCGGGCTTGGCGCGCGGTTGGCGGGTGCCAGATATCTGGGCATGGATCTGGACAAAGAATCCCATGCGGAGGACCTGAAACGGGCCCTTGGTGGGTTGAAAGGGCCACTGATGAAAGTGGCCCAGATCATTTCAACCATTCCAGACGCGATCCCCCGGGAATATGTGGAAGAGCTGCAACAGCTGCAGTCGAACGCGCCCTCCATGGGCTGGCCCTTCGTCAAACGTCGCATGATGAGCGAATTGGGCTCTGGCTGGCAGAAACAGTTTGAGAGTTTTGATCGAACAGCGGCCCATGCCGCATCACTGGGTCAGGTTCACAAGGCCGTCGGGGTCGACGGCATGCCATTGGCCGTAAAGCTGCAATACCCGGAAATGTCGTCTGCCGTAGAGGCGGATCTGCGCCAGTTGAAACTGATCTTTTCGATCTACGAGCGCTATGACAAAGCGGTCAACACGGCCCAGATTCATACGGAGATATCCGAACGCCTTCGCGAAGAGCTGGATTACGATCGCGAAGCCAGACAGATGCGCCTATACGGTGATATGCTGAAAGATGAGGCGCGGGTTACAGTTCCCCACCCGATTGATGATCTTTCATCCGAGCGGCTGTTGACGATGAACTGGCTGGACGGGCGTCCATTGATGGAATTCAAGGACGAGCCGCTGGAGGTACGCAACGAGATCGCGCTGGCGATGTTCCGTGCTTGGTATGTCCCGTTCTATTTCTACGGCGTAATCCACGGCGACCCGCATTTAGGCAATTATGCAGTGCGCGACGATCATGGCGTGAACCTGCTCGATTTCGGCTGCATCCGGGTCTTCTCGCCCGATTTTGTCGAAGGGGTGATCAATCTCTACAAGGCTTTGCGGGATGATGACCGGGAGCTGGCTCGTCAGGCTTACAGCACATGGGGGTTCACCGATCTCAGCGATGAGGTCCTGGATGTTCTCAATATATGGGCGCGATTTGTTTACAAACCGCTGATGGAAGACAAGGTTCAGAAAATCCACGAAACCAATAGTGGTCAATACGGAGCGCAGGTGGTCGGCGAGGTTCAGGTAGAGCTGCGAAAACTGGGGGGCGTCATGCCGCCACGTGAGTTTGTGCTGATGGATCGCGCGGCGATCGGCCTTGGCTCTGTCTTTATGCATCTCAAAGCAGAAATAAACTGGCACGAACAGTTCCATCAACTGATTGATGATTTCGATACTGCAAAGCTTGCCAAGCGTCAGGAAGCGGCCTTGAAAAAGGCAGGTCTTGAGGCATAGCGAATGAATTGAAAAAGCTCGGTACTCAACAACGGACTATTTCAAAAGATCTTCGCCCTTTTGGGCAGCATCCTGAAGACCCTTTGGGTGTTTTGGCAGGTCGTCGGAAACTCTCACCCAGGAAAGATGCTCTTCCCAATAGATATGGGCCGTCGGGGTGTATAATTCCGGATCATCCAGGGATGCCGCGTATAGATGCGTCTCATCGGGCAGAATTTCAGTTTCGAATGAGGCAGGCGCCCCGCACGTGCCGCAAAAACTTCGGGTCACTTTTGGCGATGATTTATAGAAGCTGCGCGGCCCGGACCAGGTCACATTTTTGGCGAGAACCCCAAACCAGCTTACATAATCAGATGACGCCGCCCGTCGGCAACTCTCGCAATGGCAATGGGCGCTCCATAGAATCGGTGCCTTGGCGACCCATTGCAATGATCCACAGAGACAACGGCCTGAGAGTTTTTCCAAAGCACACCTCGATCGCACAGTCTTAGGGTTAGGAATGTCCTAAACCTAGTCCGTTTCATTGCACGCGCATATTGTAAAATGGGCTGGCCGACCCTTGTGCAGGAAGAGGTCTATGGCGCGGCGGCTTCGGCGACAATACCGGCAAATATTGTGTCCAGTTCTTTGGCCATTTCCGTCAGGGCTGCGGGGCCGTTATAAGGAGCAAAGACGGAACTCGGTGTCTTGTAGGCCAGCGACGCCGTGCCGTCATCCTGCTCCATGACATGGATAACGATCGGGGCTTCCTGCCCGGCAAGCGGGTTCGCCTCAATCATCCGAACCGCAAAATCGTTGCGATAGACCCCGTAAACACTGTCGCCCGGTATGGTGATGCCACGCCCCTTGGCTGCCTTACTGGCACTTGCCTTGTAAACACGCAGCATCCCTGCGGTCTTTATTGCCGCGGCAACCCGCTTTTCCAGTGTCGCAAAATCATGGGTCGTTTTGGTCACAATCAGTCCCTCCGGGGCTGCCATGGCGGCGCGCTCTCCAATCCAACTGAAGGAGGCGACCAGCAAACCAGCGAGCAAAAGCATGAACAGCCGGGGCAGAGGATTGGGGTGAATACGAGGCATATCAATTTCCTTGTAGCGGGTGTTGTATCTGGAGTCCCAAATAGTTTAGCGATCAGCTTGCCTGTGTCTCCTCAACAAACAGTGAAAACCATGTACAAGCGGTGTAAATTACACTAAAAGACTAATAATAATTTTTTTTATTTATTTTAACGGGTCTTAATAATGAGTCGAGTCGCGGGTTTCTTATTGATAGGAAGTCTGTTCGTAACGACCGTCGGCTTTGTGCTCGCCGTGATTGGTTTGACAGAACGGGTGCGAAATGGGGATCTGACCGCGCTGTTTCTGGTTCTTTTGATCATGCTGTGCACGGTCGTTCTGGCTATATTTTGTATCGACTTCCTTCTTTTGCGACCAAAAAGAAAGAAGTAACGATGACCGCTTTTCCCCCTAGTTTTGCGTCAGATTGGACGCCGTTTTGTTCGCAAGGACCCTATCGATGGCAGAAATCCGGATCCAGAGGGTATGTCCGGCTGGTAGATATGCCCGATTACGAAGCGTCGAAGGCGATCCAGGGCGTCGAATTCGGCCAAGATTACATCGCATCCTACACGAACAAAAAGAAAAGCAAATTTAAACGGTCACTGCAGCGTGCCAGGTACCTGAAGCGTCACCTAAGCGGCAATTCGGTTTTGGATGTAGGCAGTAATGTCGGGTTGTTCGTTGCAGCGGCGCAGAAGTTAGGTCTTGATGCGGAGGGGTTGGAAATTAGCAAAACCTTGTTCGAATATGCTTCAAGTCAGTATCCGGAATATCGGTTTCATTGCTCTGCCCTCGAAGAATTTAAGGCCTCCAGGCGGTATGACGGCATCTATTGTTCTGAGGTTATCGAGCATAGTTCGGATGTGCTGTCGTTCGGCGGAAAACTATTCGAACTGCTAAATCCCGGGGGGGTCTTGTATCTCACAACGCCCAGCATTGATGAATACATGGTCAAAGGTCGCGTCGAGCGGGATCTTGGGGCACCGGATCACAAATTCTATTTCGATCACTGCAACATCGATCACTTCCTGAAAGAAGTCGGGTTCCGTGCAATTCACCAAAAATGGACTTGGGTTCGAAAAGGTATTCAGGTTCTGGCTTACAAATAAACCGCATGAAATGCGGGGTGTACGTGTCCGGGTTGGACTGTACGTGTTTTCACCTATTCACTTTCAGTTCTTGGGGTCTATATACGTGCACGCTCTGACCCCGAGCATATTGTACTTTCGGGTCAGACATGGTTGATATCGGTCCTTGGCCAGTTCTGGCTAGGGTTCTGTTTGTTGCGGGAACCGTGTTGAGAGACGCGTTATGTAAACCGCCTGAAAGGGGAGCTGAGATCCCAGATGAAGATCGCAGTATTGAAAGAGCGCAGACCCGGTGAAACGCGGGTCGCCGTTTCACCGGAAACGATCCAGAAATTCACTGGTCTTGGGGCCAGTGTTGTTGTCGAAAAGGATGCTGGCGCGGCATCGGCCCTGTCGGATGCTGCCTTCAAAGAGGCGGGTGCCAGCATTGGCGCTGGTCCGGCAGAAACCGTCAAAGGGGCGGATCTGATCCTTAAGGTACAGCGCCCGATGACCAGTGCTGACGGCACCGACGAAGTCGCCCTGTTTTCCAAGGGGCAGATCCTGGCCTGCCAGTTGAATGCGCTGACCGATGCTGCGCTGGTAAACGGGTTGACCGCAAAGGGGGTTATAGCCTTTGCGATGGAGCTGGTGCCCCGGATTACTCGGGCGCAGTCCATGGATATCCTGTCCAGTCAGGCCAATATCGCCGGGTATAAAGCTGTCCTGGATGGCATTGAGCATTATGGACGCGCTATTCCGATGATGTCGACGGCGGCAGGTCGTGTATCGCCCGCGAACATCTTTGTCATGGGTGTCGGTGTTGCCGGTCTTCAGGCCATTGCAACAGCCAAGCGTCTGGGCGCGGTCGTTTTTGCAACCGATGTTCGGCCCGACACCAAAGAACAGGTTGAAAGCCTGGGCGGTAAATTTGTTGCCGTGGAAAACGAAGAGTTTCTGCAGGCACAGACCGCCGGTGGCTACGCCAAGGAAATGTCCGACGATTACAAAAAGCAACAGGGTGAGCTTGTTGCTGAAACCATCACCAAGATGGATATTGTGATCACGACAGCACTGATCCCCGGCCGCCCGGCACCGGTTCTCGTCACGGAAGATCATGTGAAGAGCATGAAGCCGGGGTCGGTGATTGTGGATCTTGCCGCTGAAGCTGGCGGGAACTGCCCGCTAACAGAACTTGGCAAAGTAACCGAGAAACACGGGGTGACCCTTGTCGGTCATGGAAACTGGCCGGCACGGGTTCCGGAAACGACCAGTCAGCTTTTTGCCAAAAACTTGCTGAATTTCCTGACGCCCATGGTCGACAAGGAAACCGGCAAACTCGTCATTAACATCGAAGATGAAGTGATTGCCGGAACCCTGGTCTGTCAGGATGGCAAGGTTGTACACGAGCGGGTCGCAGACACGCTTGGTGCCAAGCCTGCGGCAAAGAAAGCATCCTCCAAAAAGGCCGGTGCCAAAAAGTCTTCGGCGAAGAAATCCACTGCCAAGAAATCCGCTGCAAAGAAAGCAGCAGCCGCGAAAGCGCCTGAAGCCCAGGCCGATGGCAGTGATGACAGCTCTGAAAAGAAGGATAGTTAAGCGATGGACAAGCAACAGCTTCTTGACGGGCTGAACGCCCTGTCGGAACAGGCAGAGGGTTTGGCCGGGCAGGTCGATGCCCTCGCCGCAGAGGCGACAAGTGTTGTCGGATTGGGCGAAGTGGCCGCCTCTTCCGGATCGCCCTTCCTGTTCTTATTCACGGCCTTCGTGTTGGCCTGTTTCGTTGGTTATTATGTGGTCTGGAGCGTAACGCCCGCCCTGCACTCGCCGCTGATGGGTGTGACCAACGCGATTTCCAGTGTGATCATCGTGGGCGCACTGATCGCGGTTGGTCCCGCCGATATGAATATCAGCAAGGTCTTTGGCTTCATCGCCGTGGTCCTGGCCAGCATCAATATCTTTGGAGGGTTCGTGGTCACGAACCGCATGCTCCAGATGTTTAAAAAGAAAGAACGCAAGGGCTGACCGGCCTGGCGCTGACACTAAAGGAGTTGGTAGATGTCTAGTTTAGCCGGTTACGCATACCTTATTGCGGCCATCTGTTTCATTATGGCTTTGCGCGGCCTGTCCTCGCCAGAGACTGCACGACAGGGGAACCTGTACGGTATCGTCGGGATGGTCATTGCTGTCCTGACCACAATCGCGACACCGGGCGTGATGAGCTATGGGCTTATCCTCAGCGGGATCGTCGTCGGTGGTGCCATCGGGACGGTCATCGCGTTGCGGATCGAGATGACCTCTTTGCCACAGCTCGTGGCGGCATTCCACTCGCTGGTAGGTCTTGCGGCGGTGTTCGTTGCTGGTGCGGCCTATTACACGCCAGAGGCCTATGGTATCGGTGTCGCCGGGGATATCCCGGCAGGCAGCCTGGTCGAAATGGCGCTCGGTACCGCGATTGGGGCGATTACCTTTACCGGGTCGATCATCGCCTTTGGTAAACTGCAGGGGATCTTCCGCTCTGCGCCGGTGGTGTTCAACGGGCAGCACGTCCTGAACGCCTTCCTGGGTGTTTTGCTGGTTGTCCTGATCGTCTGGTTCTGTGTTTCGCAGTCGCCGGTCGCGTTCTGGGCGATTGTCATCCTGTCCTTCACAATCGGTATTCTGCTGATCATCCCGATCGGTGGCGCGGACATGCCGGTCGTTGTCTCCATGCTGAACTCGTATTCCGGTTGGGCTGCCTGTGGCATCGGTTTCACGCTCGCCAATACAGCGTTGATCGTGACCGGCGCGCTGGTCGGCTCTTCAGGGGCGATCCTCAGTTACATCATGTGCAAGGGGATGAACCGGTCGATCTTCAATGTGATCCTGGGTGGCTTTGGTGCCGAAGGGGGAACAGCCGCTGCTGGCGGTGAGGTGGATGACCGTCCTGTCATTTCCGGTTCCCCGGAAGATGCAGCGTATTTCATGAAGAATGCCGAGAGCGTGATCATTGTTCCGGGTTACGGTATGGCCGTTGCCCAGGCACAGCATGCTCTGCGCGAAATGGCGGACAAGCTGAAGGAAAATGGTGTGCAGGTCCGCTATGCCATCCATCCGGTGGCGGGTCGTATGCCGGGGCACATGAACGTGCTGCTGGCTGAGGCCAATGTGCCGTATGAAGACGTGCTCGAACTGGACGAGATCAACCGTGATTTCTCATCGACAGATGTTGCTTTCGTTATTGGTGCAAATGACACCACCAACCCGGCGGCCAAAACCGATGAGACCAGCGCGATCTATGGCATGCCTGTTCTGGATGTTGAACTGGCGGGTACGGTCTATTTCATCAAGCGCTCCATGGCGACGGGTTACGCCGGTGTTCAGAACGAGCTGTTCTTCCGGGATAACACTGTGATGTTGTTCGGCGATGCCAAGGATGTGACAGAGAAAATTGCCTCTGCCATCGAATGATTGGAGAGAGAGGTGACGGGTATTCGCACCTTTCTGTTCGATATCGGTAACGTCCTGATTGACTGGAATCCGGATCACTTGTTGCGGACGCTTCTGCCTGAGGCAGGGGCGTCTCAACGTTTCAGGGATCAGGAAATGACCTGGGAACGGATCACGGAAATGGACCGCGGTCAGGACTGGCCCACCTTGTTGCGGGAGATTGAAGAGAACACGCCCGGGCATCTGGAAACGGCAACGGCCTATCGGGAGCGGTGGGTGGAGACCGTCAAAGGCCCGATTGAACCCGTTATTGCCATGCGGGATCAATTGAGGGCGTCGGGTTTTCCGGTTTATGCATTGTCCAATTACGGCGTCGAAAATTTTGAAAGAACCGAGGCGGTGTACCCGTTTCTGCGGGACTTCGACGGGCGGTTGATTTCCGGATATGAAGGTCTGGTGAAGCCGGATCCCACTATTTTTAAGCTCGCCATTGACCGTTTCGGTCTTGAACCAGCGGAAACACTGTTTATCGACGACCGTTCAGAGAATATTAACGCAGCAAAACATCTGGGTTTTTTGACGCATCATTTTACCGCGCCATCCCATCTTCAGCGGGAACTGACCCCGTATTTGCACGAAAAATAGCCGGAATTTGGTGATTTTTGCGGAATTTCGGCAAGGATTCCCGGTTTTGCAGTTTTCGTTATGGTGCGGCGCGCGATTCAGCTAGGCTTTTCCGAACAGTCACATGTGATTGCATTCTGGTGAAGACGCTTGAAAGGAGGGCGTTTAGATCCAAACTCGATAAGAGCAACGTAACATAGGACAGGAGTTTAAACCTGTCGCCGCGTAGCAGGGTGGTTAAACCGGATCGGCGCGGGTCCCAGCAGAAGGAGGTCGCGTTATGCGAAAGTCACTTCTTAGCCTTATGGCTGCGGGAACCTTGATCACAGCTGCCATGGCAGCCTTGCCCGCAAACGCACAATCCATGTGCGGTCCCCATGAAGAGATGATCAAGAACCTTGCCGGAAAGTACAAGGAAGTACGCGCCGGCCTGGGTCTGGCCGGTGACGGCAATGTGGTCGAGCTTTATGTCGGTGAAGACGGAAGCTGGACGGTCCTCGTCACCAAGCCGATCGGGCTGACCTGCATGGTTGCTGCTGGACAGGACTGGCAAATCATGGCGCCGCAATTTGTCGAGGCGGGCGAGTTGAAATCCTGATCACGGCAATGTCGTGATTTTGATTTCCGGCCGAAACGCGTGAAAGGCAAAGGCGAAGTCAACGAAGTAAGGCACGTCTTTGCCATCGCGGATCGCAGTCACGGTGCCGACATCCTTTCCCTTTGAGATAAGGGCAGTGTCCAGCGCCGAATTCTGCCCCGGCGACCATGAGATTTCTGTGCCATCAGACGCCACCAGTGGCGCGTTCTGTTGTATATAGGCAAGCGTCCAGGCCTCTGTCTTCGGCGCCAGTGAGACGACCCTCTCCAGCGGTTCTATCCCGGCGGGTGTTTCCCCGTCATATAGAAATGGTTGCGCCAGACTGTCATAGCCCTGATAGGGGTTGGCACCATAGCGCCGCATTCGGACATTGTTTGGAAACAAAACCAGGGCCTTCTCAGTTGCCCGGGCCCTGAATTCGCCCCAGGATTCCAGTCGCGATGGCAAGACCTGCAGATTGGTGCCGGTCAACTCTCCTACAATTGCCTCACCGGTGAATTGCTGCCACCAGGATTCGGTCTGCCGATCCCACATCACCAGATCTGATCGCCGAAGCTTTCCGGTTGTCCCGAAATCAAGGACCTGTATTCCGGACGGCGTCTCGACTTCGCGGTTAAAGACAATGGCCGCGTTGCAGAGCGGACAGAAAGTGACCGAAACGGGCACCCCTCCGACAGTATCATTGACGATCTCGTGCCACATCAGAATCCGGATCGGGTAGGCTCGCATATCGCCGTTGATGGTCAGGCCAATCACCGGTTCCGTTTCCGACAGTTCCAGGGTCTCCGGCACGCTCACAAAGACCGGATCATCGATGGGCGGGATGCCGTCCTTTGGCGGACCGCCGGATTTGATTTCGGCAAAGTCGATA
Organism: Alphaproteobacteria bacterium; assembly: GCA_963691885.1. Lineage (GTDB taxonomy): Bacteria > Pseudomonadota > Alphaproteobacteria > UBA8366 > Aestuariispiraceae. The sequence goes on along the minus strand of OY829843.1, from coordinate 606,473 downwards.
CTTGTTTTGTCAAAATTGGTTTTCGGCCATTCGTATTGCCAACTGGCCGGGTTCGCCATCGCGGTCCCGCCAAACAAAAAACCGATCATAAGAAATACATAAAAAATTCGCATTGCATGAACTCCTGTAAGGGTCGGGCCAGCATGCGGTCAAGAAGGCTCAACGGCCAACCCACACTTGTTCAAGCCTGCGTTATCGTTGGTCCTATTCTTCACCCTCCTCCAGGGGGCGGGAGAGGACCCAGCAATAGCCGTCGGGGTCTAGGATGTAGCATTCCCGCAATCCGTGAGGTTTGTTCAGGGCACCGGCGAGGATGGTGTAATCAGCGCTGCGGGCCCGCTCTTCGGCGGCATCGGGATCTTGGTTGTAGAGATGCAGTTCCACACCCATGCCCCGCCCTTCCAACCCTTTCACAAAACCCAGCAAGGGATGACTGTCATAGGTATGGTCCGCATGCAGCATCCAGCTTTGTCCGGCGGCACTTACCACGGCGAAGTCTTCATTCGCGTAGGTCACACTGGCCCTGAGCACGGTTTCGGAAAAGGCGATGGTGGCCGCAACATCTGTTACCAGAAGGTTGATGCCCATCCCTTTGAGAGATTTCCCATAGTCCGGTGCGGACACAGACCAGGCCGGTTTGGTAGAGCGCGACGCCATAAGGTTCTCCCGTCTCGATTTTCGTGAAAAGAACTATACGAGGGGGCAGGATCGCTTGTCAGGGCCAATTTTTTAGATCCCGCGGTGCCGATTGCCGGGATGGCAACTGTATGCCCAAAACGCAAAAACGCCGCCAAACCTGGTTTGACGACGCCTGCTAAACAAAAAGAGGGCAGATCCCCTTCCTGTCCGATGCTTGACTAGAAGCCTTCCCGCTCAAGCCGCTTGCGCAACAGCTTGCGATGACGGCGTACCGCCTCAGCCCGCTCACGCGCGCGTTTTTCCGACGGCTTTTCAAAATGCCGGCGGATTTTCATTTCGCGGAAAATCCCCTCGCGCTGCATCTTTTTTTTCAGCGCGCGAAGTGCCTGGTCCACGTTGTTATCACGAACGGATACCTGCACTGCTCTCACCACCCTTCAGGTTTGATGTGTGTTAAATGCGCAAACCCTTGCATTACAATGATTTTACGCACAATCAACCCGCACCCTTGTACGGGACGGCGGTGTATAGCATGGGGTACTCATGCTGAAAAGGGGTGAAAGGGCTTTAATTTCCGATCATTCACCCCTGTTTTCGCGTATTTGCACAATCCGCGCGACAAATTGCGTTCAACAAGGGCTTTACCTGTCGGGGCGTTCTTATCATATAAGACACATGTCTATTTTAAAGATAGCCCGAATGGGCCACCCTGTTTTGCGGGCCTCGGCAGAACCGGTTGCAAATCCGGCTGATCCGGAAATCACCCGCCTGATCGAAGATATGGTCGAAACCATGCAGGATGCCGGGGGTACGGGCCTTGCTGCGCCACAGGTTCATGTGCCTCTTCAGGTCGTCGTCTACTTCACGCGGGGAAGCCGCCTTGAGGAAGGCGAGGAAGAGGTACCCTTGACGGCATTGATCAATCCGCAAGTGACCACAATCGGCAGCGATATCGTATATGGATGGGAAGGGTGCCTGTCGGTTCCGGGACTGACCGGGCTGGTACCGCGCCCGTCCCGGGTGCGGTTGCAGGCACTGCAAATTGACGGATCGGAAATTGATGCGGAGATCGGCGGCTTCCATGCCCGGGTCCTGCAGCATGAGATCGACCATCTCTATGGGATCCTGTATCCTCAGCGGATGGACGACTTGTCGCTGTTGGTCTTTCAGGAAGAAATGCGGCATGGGATGCCCGAAGCAGCCCAAAAGTTAATGGAGCGTGAGACGGATGAGTAATGGCAAGGCAAATGGTGGTTCCGACGGTTTAGAGGACCCATCGGTACTGCGTGATCGCCTGATTGAGGCTGCGATGCCGCATATTCCCTTCGACGGGTGGGGGCGGCAGGCCGCACTGGAAGCCGCGCAGGATCTGGATCTTGATCCTGGGGCAGCCATGAAAGCCTTTCCAGGCGGTGCGATTGATATGATCCGATGCCACCTGCAGCGTGCCGATCGTGAGATGATGGCGGCGCTGGCGGAGATGGACCTGCCATCCATGCGCGTGCGCGACAGGATTGCAACAGCGGTCCGGGTGCGTCTGGAGCAGCATGAACATGACCGCGACGCCGTGCGCAAAGCGCTGACCATTCTGGCGATGCCGCAGAATGCCACGATTGGCATGCAGGCTCTCTATCGCACGGTTGATGATATCTGGTTTGCCGCCGGTGATGTGGCGACCGACTGGAACTTCTATTCGAAACGCGCGCTTCTGGCCGGCGTGTATAGCAGCACGCTGCTGTTCTGGTTACAGGATACGTCAGAGGGGTCTGAGGCGACCTGGGCTTTTCTGGACCGTCGCATTGCTGACGTGATGAAAGTGCCAAAAGTCACCAGCCGTCTTGGCGAAGCATTGTCATTCTTGCCCCGCCGCGCCCGCGCCTTTCGGGAGTTTCGCGCCAAGACAGGCTAGATCGCAATCGGGGGGATCTTTATGGCCGGTGAAACACGCGACTTCCTGAAGAATTTGCCAAGGGATACCGCGCGTATTCTGCGGCCGGAAGAAGAAGACCGGGTTGCGGGTCGAGTTGCAGAAATTCACGCAAGAAACGCCATCATTGTTTCAGCGATTGCCCTTTGCCCCCTGACAGCCCTTTTCGTCTCCATCGGGTTTCTGGCGAATGCAAAACTGGAAGGTGTGCCGGACCTGCTGTTCGGGGCCTGCCTTGTTTATCCGCTGGTTGGGTTGATCGCAGTTGTTCTGGGGCTGGCCGCGCATTCCCACCGGCACTTCGCCCTGGCACAAGGGATTGCCAAGGTCCTGCCCATCCTGAATATCGGGGTGATACTGGATGGCTTCGTGTGGTGGGGCTTTTCCTGACTTTATTTCGGGCGGTTCACGTGACCCATTTTGCGGCCGGGTCTCGCCTCGCTCTTTCCGTAGAGGTGCAGTTTTGCTCGGGGGTCGGAGAGGATTTCTGACCATTCCTCGCATTCGTCGCCCAGGAGGTTTGTCATCACGGCTGGATAGAGGATGTCCGTACTGCCAAGGGGGAGGCCGCAAACAGCGCGTACTAGCTGCTGAAATTGACTGGTTGCGCAGGCGTCCATGGTCCAGTGACCTGAATTATGGGGGCGCGGTGCGACCTCATTCACCAGAAGTGTACCCTGTTTTGTCAGAAACATCTCGACCGCGAGCAAACCGGTTACAGACAGTCCTTCTGTGGCTTTTCGGGCGATCTCAACTGCTTCTTGCTCGACCGCGTCGGGAAGGCCTGCGGGCGCGTGGGTTTTATAAAGAATGTGATCGCGATGCTCGTTCATCACCGGCGGAAATACCGCGCTTGCCCCGTCATCACGCCGGGCGGCGATAACGGACAATTCGCATTCGAAATCAATCAATCCTTCCAGGACGCAAGGAACCCTGCCAAACCTCTCAAACGCCGCGCGAACATCATCGCCGGGCTGGATCATCGCCTGGCCTTTGCCGTCATACCCCAGGCGAGAGGTTTTGAGGACCGCCGGCAGGCCGATTTTGGCGACTGCTGCATCAATGTCGGCGGGTGTCTCTATCGTAGCCCAAGGGGCTGTTTCGATGCCAGCGTCGTTGAGGAATGTCTTTTCCACGGCCCTGTCCTGGGCCGCGCTCAAAACTGTCGCGCCGGGCCGGACGGGTACCGTCTGAGCCAAATGTGTCAGCGCCTCAACCGGTACGTTTTCAAATTCCAGTGTGACGACATCGACCTTGGCTGAAAATCGGTCTAGCGCATCCCTGTCGGTATAGGCAGCGGTCACTGTCTCTGCGACATGCCCGGCGGGACAGTTGGCATCGGGATCAAAGATAACGGTTCGGTAGCCGAGCTCCGCGGCGGCGAGAGCCGTCATCCGGCCCAATTGACCACCACCCAGAATGCCAATGACGCCGCCCGGACGGATACCGTCCTTCATGGTTTGGCGGGCCAATGAGGCGTCAGTCATTGTCAACGGGCTCCATCGCGACGGCATCTGTCTGGCGGATTCGGTAATCATCAAGGGCCGTTCGCACATCTTCATCATGCAGGGCGAGGATCGACGCGGCCAGCAAAGCGGCATTCGTCGCGCCGGCCCGGCCAATGGCAAGCGTTCCAACAGGCACGCCAGCGGGCATTTGTACGATAGAGAGAAGGCTGTCCTGGCCCTTCAGGGTGCGGCTTTCAACGGGCACGCCAAGGACTGGCAAAGGGGTTAATGCGGCAGCCATGCCCGGCAGGTGGGCAGCACCGCCCGCGCCGGCGATGATGGCCTGCAGGCCACGGTCACGCGCTGTTCCAGCGTAATCGTAGAGGCGTTTGGGAGTGCGGTGGGCAGAAACAATTCTGACTTCGTGGGCTACACCCAGCGTGTCCAGTGTTTCTGATGCATGGCGCATGGTTTCCCAGTCGGACTGACTGCCCATAATGATGCCAACCTTGGGATCTTCTGCCATAACGCCCGCAACCCTTTACGATTTGTGTCGGAAAGCGCGGGAGTATAGGCAGGAGCGCCTGCAAGGCAAGGCTCTGTTGGTTATTATTGACCGAAGCGATCTGTATCAGGTGCCGTATTTTTCGGTCAGAAGCGACAAGCCTTCATCATCAAGAAAATTGAAATCGGCGTAGAGGCCCTCGGCCTCTGTAATCACGCGACTGCAATCGGACACAGAAACGACGGTGTCATGTTGTCCCTGGTCATTGTCGTAGATGGATCGGCCTTTCAGCCTGACCGTAAATTGCGAAAACTGGCATACGCCGTTTGTGGCTATCCACCCAGTGGGAGCGGCTGCCGTTGTCGATATGGGGGCATATTCAAACGGACCATCCATATTCGCCAATTGCCGTTCCAGGTCTTCCTTGGCCTGAACCTTTTCCACTGTCGCCGGGGAGTACCAGGTACTGTTTATGTGCTCGACATAGAGTTTGAAACCTGGTGAGGTCACTTCCTCTACAATACCTCGACCGTTGTCGCGCTGATATGTGATGGCATTGAATTCCCGATTCTCATCCAGGAACAGGAATCCGTTGAAGCGGCTTTCCCAAGGTTGAATCTCAACCTCATCGCTAAGCGAGATATTGCGTCCTCCACTATCCAGGGTGCCACTGTTGCAAGCGGAAAGGGCAAAAAATGCGAACAGAGTACACGCGATACTTCGAACTACTGACGCAGAAACCATGATATGGGACCGTTTTAAAAAAAATTTATGCGATGATGTCGGGTACCAGGGCTATTTCCAGACGGAGGATCTCGTCTTTGAGGCGTAGCTTGCGCTTCTTGAGGCGCTGCACCTGCAACTGATCAAAGGGTGCTTCCTCGGACAGTCTGCTGATCACAGCGTCAAGGTCACTGTGCTCAATCCGCAATTCTTCCAGTTTTTCGTTTATCTGATTTTTTGTGGATTCATCCATGGCGTGGTCCGGAAAAAAGGCCCTGTCCTGTAAGCAAAACCCAAAATTAAAGGGTGATATAGTATCCCATCAGGGCTACAGCAGCTTGGGTGGATTGTCGACAGGCAAACCGCCTGAACGGGCCAAAATCGACAGTCCAGCCTCGTTCCTATATGAAAAGGTCCGAATCGCATCTGCAATCGACCAATCGCAAGTATTTCTCTTGTGTATCGGGTAAGGGAAGAATGACAGACGAAAATCCGCCATCACCGGATCGGTTCCAGCCCGGTCAAATCAACCTGGAGAACGCCTTCTGGCAGTTCTCCTTGATGGTCTATGGGGAAGAGGAAGTCCGGAATGCGGCTCTGGATCTGCAAGACACGCAAGGCGCCGACGTCAATTTGCTGCTGTTGTCCTGTTGGCTGGGATTCATGGGAATTCGCCTCGATGACGCGGCTTTCAAACGGTTGGATACATTGGTTTCACCCTGGCGGAATGAGGTGATCCAGGCGACCCGCGCGTTGCGGTCCAGATTGAAAGGGCCGATTGGTCCGGTCGGCCCGGACCTGTCGAATGAGATCCGCGCCACGGTTCAGTCGGTTGAAATACAGATGGAACAGGTTGAGCAAGCGATCCTGTTTCGTGCGCTCGAGACCTTGCCCGGCACAGACGCGCGACAGGCGGAAAGATCCGGCGTCGCCCGGCTAAACCTGCGTTGTTACCTTGAAACAACGCTCGATGTTTCGGTGAAAGACCGGGTGAGGGATCAGGTCGAAAGCCTTATTCATGGTGCCCGCCGCTCGGTTGAGAAACGGGAAGATCAAGAACAGGAAAACACAGCACCTGATGACGCGTAAGCTGCGTGAAAAGGATCGGCACGAAGAGGGCCAGACTTAGTTGCGCGCGGCCAGCTTCGCTGTCTGGTTTTTCATTAGCTCAACCAAAGGCGCGATCTCTCCACCATTGCGTCGGATAATCGTGTTGTACTCGTCGCGCTGCGTCACGGCCATAGAAAGTCCTTCAACCGCAACATCCAGAATTTTCCATGTGTTCTCATGGGGGAGGAGGCGCCATTCAACCAGTATGGGGGGACCGCCATTTTCCGGATTGAAATGGGTTGCGACAATCTTCTGCCCGCGGTTTCCATCCCGGCTGCCCTTAACAGTCAGGGATTGCCCGGCATAAGATTTGAACCGCCATGCATAAGTTGCCACCACGTTATCTTCTAGCGCCTCTGAAAACGCCTTTATGTCTTCTTCAGAAGCCCGCCGCCGATAAGGCCCTAGCAGGAATTCCGATATACGTTGTAAATGGAAGCCTTCCGTGAACAGGGCCCGAAATTTTTCCTGACGCTCGGTTTTTGAGAGGGCCGGTGATGTCAGCGTCGTAACGGCGGTGTCTGCAAGGCGGGCAATGAAGTCGGTCGGCGCTTCGGCGGCTGAAGTGTCCGCCCGTGCCGGTAGGACAGCAAGGCACATAATCATGAACAGCGAGGACAAAACGAGGAGGGACCGGACCTGTTTGGACAAGTGGTACGTCGTCATAGATGGCATCCTGTTGGCTTCAAAACGCGGGAAAATTTTTGCGCTAGCCTACAAAAGTTTCGTCTATTGGGGAAGTGCCGCGCTGTCGCCAATCGTATCCAGATCAAGATCGAAGTTCGCAGCTGGCTCGCCTGACGGGATGGTGCCACCGCTGTTTTCAATCTGGCTTGTGCGTGTCTGCTTGTACAAGCTGCGAACCGTCGCATAGAAGTCCAGCGATGTTGCTTCCAGATCTTCCAGCTGTTGGACATTGCGTGACCGTCCGTCGATTACGCGCAGTCCGAGCGTTCCATAGCCGATGTAATCCGGTGTGTCGCTGTCCGTGTTCATCGCCCACCAGTTGATCGGGTCGAGGAAGTAATCCGGCACCATGCCCAGTGCATCACGGACATTCGACGGGCCAAGCAAGGGCAGCATCAGATAGGGGCCATCGCCCACACCCCAGACCGCCAGTGTCTGACCAAAATCTTCGTCGCGATATTCAATGCCATTGCCATTGCCGTATGCGACGTCAAATACCCCTCCCAGTCCGACAATTGTGTTGGTCATGAACCGGCCGGTTGTATCGATTGCCCCGTCGACATCGCCTTGCATCAGGTTGTTGGCAAGAATGATCGGGGTGCGCAGATTACGCAGAAAGTTACGAACGCCGTCTTTAATCCCACCGGGCAGCAGGTCGTATACCGAGGCGACAGGGCGCACAATTGCCTTGTCGACGAACAGGTTAAACTCCCAAATCCCCCAGTTTACCGGCTCAATCGGGTCGTAAGGCTGTTGATACCCGAAGCCGTCATCATTGGATGGTGCGGTCGCGCAGGCTGCTAGGGTAAGGCACAGAAAACCGACGGCTAAAGAGCGAGAGAACAGAGACCAAAATTTCGCAGCTACACTCATACAAAAACGCTCAAAATCCAATATGACACCATCAGCCCGAAATCTACTTTCAGATACGGAACCTTCAACCTGATCTGACAATGGCACAGCATCCGGAATGCGCCAGTGACGACAGTCACAAGTCTACGTCTTATTTACTACCAGCAAGTTAAGCAAGAGATCACGAATTGACACGTGGTACGGTCTATAATTTCAACGGACTGTTGCAATTATGCCTCGGTTACGATGCCGTAAAGTGACAACTATTGAGGCCATTTGATGTTAATTGGCCATACAGGTATCAGGGGACCGCAGATGACCAGGTTTGTTACAGAAGACTCCGGGCAGGATGATGGATGGATTCGCAGCAGTTTGACGGTCGAACCAGGCTGGATTGACTATAACGGTCATATGAACGTCGCGTTCTATGTTCTCGCCTTCGACCGGGCGACCGATGTTTTCCTCGATCACGTTGGCTTGGGGGAACAATACCTGCAACTGGAAGGTGGATCGACTTTCACCGCGGAAATGAATGTTTCTTATATCAAAGAGGTCCGCAAAGGAGACGGCCTGCGGTTTGAAACGCGCCTGATTGGCTACGATGACAAGCGAATTCATTACTTTCACTCAATGTATCACTCGGAAGAAGGTTATCTTGCTGCAACTAATGAGTGTTTAAGTCTGCATATGAACATGCAGACGCGCCGGGTTGCGCAACTGCCGGAAGGCCCGCTCAATGCCTTGGAAAGGCTTAAGAGAGATCAGGAAAAACTTCCTATTCCCGATCGTTTGGGCCGAAAAATAGGGCTTGGCCGCCATAAATTCTAACTGGCAGTCAACATTCGTTGACTAAAATCTTCGTGTTTTCACAGCATTTAATTGTTTTTCCTGTTGAGGGTTATATTTGTCTTTCATACTTTTATAGTATCTGAATTACCTTGGTACCCTGCGAATCGGTCGGGTTTCGGGCTTGTTCGGCTACATGGTTTGAACTCACTGAAGCGGGAAAGACGTGTCGCAACCAAAGACCCCTGAGAAAGCCATTCGGGCTGCGTCCGAAGCGTTTGCCAAGATGCAGGAACTGGATATCCCGCCGCTGCCGGTGAATTATGCCGTTTGGTACACCCATGCGACCGGTGAAAATCCAACGCTTTCCAAAGCCATCAGCAAAATGAAATTTGGTGATCCGAAAACAGCGGCGATGTTGACGCTGCAGCTCTACGAAAAACATTTGAGTCCGGAGGCGGAAGGGCAGTTGGTGCGTGACACCGGCGCCAAGATGGAATTCGAGTTGACCGAAGTCTTGTCTGCGATCACGACCGCGATGGGCAATGCAGAGGATTTCGAGACCGCTTTGCAATCCAATCTTTCGGACCTCGCCGCGGACCAGGGACTCGACGCCATTACCTCGGTCGTAAAATCCCTGGCATCGGAGGCCGAGAAAATCCAGGTGTCGAATTCAGATCTTCAGAAACGGCTGGAAGAATCGACAACCGAGATCATGTCTCTGCGGCAAAACCTGGCAGATGTCAGAAAAGAAGCGCTGACCGATGCGTTGACTGAAATTGCCAATCGGAAAATGCTGGACATTACCCTGGCTCAGGCAATTTCCAAGGCAGAGGACGATGGCAGTAGCCTGGTCATCGTCATGACCGACATCGATTTCTTCAAAAAAATCAATGATACATACGGTCACCAGACGGGTGATCAGGTTCTGCGGTTGGTTGCGAAAATTCTTGATAGCTCTGTCAGGGAAGAAGAGCTTGCCGCCAGATATGGTGGTGAAGAATTCTCCCTGGTACTTCCGGGCTCGACGCTTGAACAAGCCAAAGAGGTCTGTGAGCGGGTCCGCAACACGGTCAGTTCACGGCAGATCAGAAACCGGTCGACCGGTGAGTCGATGGGCAATATTACCCTGTCGCTGGGTGTTGCAAAATATCGCCCCGGTGATACGGCTGACGAAATGGTCGAGAGGGCCGATGCCTGTCTCTATTATGCAAAACGGCATGGGCGCAATCAGACCGTTCTTGAAACCCAGGTAGAAGGCGAGGCTCTGGCGAGTTAATCCGCAAAAAGTGAAGCGTGAAGGGGCCGGATTCTGGTTAGATCCTGTTTCCACTTTTCTCAAATCATGTTTTGTTAGGTACTCGGTTTAACAGCCCTTTTGCTGTCTCTTTGAACCAGTCACGCGTTGTTCTGACGGGTGACGCATGCGGGGTCACCCGTTCGGAGGAAACCGGTGGCATCTCTGCGACCGGCATCAATGGTCAAAAGCCTCGGGCGTGTCGCCCGCAATGAGCAGATTTACATGTCTGCTCTGGCAGTCTTTGCGGGTGCGCTGGGCGGTGGTGCCGGGATTGCCTTCCGCGAATTGATCGCCCTTGTCCAATTTGGAACCTTCGGGTTTGCTTCCGAGTTTTTTCACAGCAACCTCGCCAATATCCCCTGGTGGCACATTCTTGTGGCCACGACGGGTGGCGGTCTGCTCGTTGGATTAATCGTCCACTTCCTTATGCCGGAACGAAGACCCCAGGGTGTTGCCGATGTTGTGGAAGCGGCTGCCTTGAAAGGCGGGCGCCTTAACTACAAGAGTACGTTAGGCGCAGCAGCCACCAGCGCCATTACAATCGGAACCGGTGGATCATCCGGGCGCGAGGGACCGGTGGTTCATCTGGCGGCTTGCCTGACAGGGTTGCTTTCCGAACGTCTTCATCTTGATCGCGCGATGCGTCAGACCCTGCTGGGATGTGGCGTCGCGGCCGGTGTCGCGGCTTCCTTCAACGCGCCGATGGCCGGTGTGTTTTTTGCGTTGGAAGTTGTCATGGGCAGTTATGCGCTGGCCTCCTTCGCCCCGGTTGTGATCGCATCGGTAACCGGAACCATTGTGACACGCATCTATTTCGGCGACTTTCCGGCGTTCACCATTCCACCGCATGACATCGCCTCATTCTGGGAGTTCCCGGCATTCGCCCTTCTCGGTATTGTCAGTGCGTTCGCGGCGATTGCGTTCGTATGGTCCGTCGGTTTTGTACGAAAAACGGCTTTGAAAATGCCGGTACCAGCCTGGTCACGCCCCGCCTTTGGGGGATTGGTTGTAGGATCGATCGGTATTTTCTTTCCCCAAATTCTGGGGGTCGGGTATGAGGCGACGGATGAAGCGCTGAATGAGGTGCTCACCCTTCAAATGCTGATCATCCTGGCAATTCTGAAAACAGCGGCGACGGCAGTAACCCTTGGGACGGGCGGGGCAGGCGGTGTCTTTTCACCTTCCCTGTTTGTTGGGGCGATGATTGGCGGTGCCTTTGGTGTGATCGCGACAGAATTTCAGCCGCACCTCTCTTCCGGCCATGGCGCCTACACATTGATCGGAATTGGTGCTGTTGCCGGCGCGGTGCTGGGCGCACCGATGAGCACAATTCTGATGGTGTTTGAGCTGACCGGGGATTACGCGGTGACGATCGGTGTTATGATTGCAACCGTGATCTCATCCCAGATCATGATGCAGGTCTTTGGCAGATCTTTCTTTACCTGGCAGTTGCAAGAGCGGGGCGTCAATCTGAGCGGGGGGCGAGAGGCCACGATGCTGCGATCCCGGCTGGTCGCGGATATCATGCGTAGTGACCATGAAGTTATACCCCATAACGCACGGCTGGATGACATGCGCGAAAAATTGGTCCGTGTGCCTTATGGAGAGCTCTTTGTCACCGATCACGATGGCCGGCTGATGGGCACGATTACCCTTGCGGAATTGTCCGATGCAGCCTTCGACCATTCTTACGACAGTTATTTGGTCGCACGCGATGTTGTGCGAACGAACCCGCCGCTTGTGACGGTCAGTGATAATCTCGAACAGGCCCTCACCCTTCTGCAGGAGGCGGAGGAAGAACACATCGCCGTTGTCGATTCCCGTGGTTCACGCAAACTGGTTGGCGTGCTGCATGAACGGGATCTGTTGGTGGCGTACCAACGCTCCGTTCGGGAAACCCGCGGGTGACGCCTCACCCGGGACGCGTTGAGAGCCGGGATTTTTGATTGCCCTCTGCATCAAAATTGTCTGGATCCAGCCAAGTCTGAAACGCGTCTGAGATGCTTGGCCATTCTCTATCAAGAATTGAGTACCATGCCGTGTCGCGGTTGCGCCCCTTGTAATGGGTCGCCTGGCGAAACAAGCCCTCATATTGAAAACCAAGCCGCTCGGCAGCCCTTCGCGATCCTGCATTCAACGCGTCGCATTTCCATTCATAGCGGCGGTACCCTAACTCGTCGAAGACCCGCTTCATCATCAAATACATGGCCTCTGTCGCCAATCGACTGCGCTGTAATCGCGGGGCAAAGTTTATGTGTCCCACCTCGATCACGCCTGCAGTCGGTTCAATCCGCAAATAACTGGCAAGCCCCAGGGGCGCACCCTTTTCGTCCAGAATTGTGTGAAACAGGGGATCCTCACCGGTGCAGGTTGCCGACATCCAGTCAGCGAACCCTTCCACCGTTTCAAAGGGGCCATAGGGCAAGTAAGTCCAGATCCGGTTCTCGTGATCTTCCTGGAAGGCCTTAAACAGCCCTTCGGTGTGACGCTCGGTGTCGGCTGGAACGACCATGCAATATTGGCCATGAACTTCGGTTTTAGGTGGCCGTGCCTTGGGAAAACTGTCTTCCACAGGGGCACCGATCGGTTGTCCCAAAGCGTTCACATGGTCCTGCATTTAATGCCTCCCCAAAACTGACCCTGCACTAGAGTGCAGGGTCAGTTGCCGGGACGCAAGCGCAGCCAGTTTCGGCGGTCCATGGAGTTCACATCCAGGCTGAATAGCCCTTCGCCTGGACGCAAGAGGTCCATTTGAACCTTTGCACCGGCAGGTCCTGCACCTCTAACGGCGCGGAGGAACCCCTCCATGCCGTCAATGGGCTCCCCACCAATTCCTCTAATCAAGTCACCTGCAAGAACGCCTGCACGCTGGGCAGGGCTTTCGTCCGAAATATAGGTGACCAGCACATGCCCCTTATACTCTTCTGTGATAACGCCAAGCCAGGGGAAGGCATCATCGCTCGGTCGGCCACCACCCAGCAGGTCGCCAAGGACGAGTTTCAGGGAATTGATCGGAATATACATATTGCCCCGCGCCGGCTCGCCTGCGGGTCCTGCGTCATTAACCATCAAACTGCCGATACCGACCAGGGTGCCATCTTCATCCAGCAGGGCAGCGCCGCCAAAAATCCTCATCGGCGGGGCGGCGAAGATCGCGTCCTCCAGCAAATATTCCCAATAACCGGCGAATGTTCGTCTGGAAAGAATCTGAACCGGCCAGGCGTCGACCTGACGACGGCCATCAAAGGATGCTGAAAGGGCCAGCAATACATCCCCGTCGCCGATATTGCTGCTGTCACCGAGGCGTATCGGTTTCACCGAGGGCGGCTTGATGGTCCTCAGCAGTCCAAACCCTGTTTCATGATCATAGGCAACCATACTGGCCGGAACCTTTTCACCTGTGCCAAATGTGACGGTCGCCTCGGATGCTTCCATCATCAGATATCCGACCGTCAGGATCAGACCGGTCGAATCGATGACGACACCCGACCCTTCGCGGCTCTGCCCCAGGGTGCGCGCTGTCCGTGCCGTTCCCGGGATGATCGTCTCGATACGGACAATCGCGTTCTGGACGGATTTTGATGTCTCGGTCTCGGCGGTCTGCGCAAACGCGGTTCCCGATTGCAGAATTGTCATTAGAAACAATCCGGACACAGCCAGTAGAAGGAAAAATGGTCGCAGGTCAGGGAGGTGGCGGGTCTTCAGCATAGCGATTTCAGGTCTTTCATTATCTCTACCTGCAATAATAGGCCGAATTCCGCTGGCGTGAAGGGGGGTGCATATCACCATTCCGTGCGATTTCCCGTCTGGCAGCATCCCCGGCGACTCGGTATATAGAGGCATGATGAGCGACCCATTTTCAGATCCCCTGTCCGATGACCCATTGGCCTATGAGCCGGTAGATGTTCCTGGACGGCCAGCAGGACCCGCACCCGGTTATGCCGGACCTGGCGGTGGACCTGTGCCCGAATGGCTGAACCGGCTGAATGAGGCGCAAAGGGAAGCCGCCGACGCCCTGGACGGGCCGGTTCTGGTTCTGGCCGGTGCCGGGACAGGCAAGACCCGTGTCCTGACAACGCGACTTGCCAACCTGATCCAGCAGGGACGCGCCAAATCCTATCAGGTACTGTGTGTAACCTTTACCAATCGCGCGGCCCGGGAAATGAAAGACCGTGTCGGGGAACTGGTCGGGTCGGCTGAGGGCATGTGGCTTGGCACGTTTCACGCGCTCGCCGCCCGCATCCTGCGGCGGCATGCCGAGCAGGTTGAGCTGACTTCAAGCTTCACGATCCTTGATACGGACGATCAGATTCGCCTTCTCAAGCAGATTCTGGAAGCAGAGCATGTGGACGAGAAACGCTGGCCGGCCCGTATGTTGATCCACGTGATCCAGCGCTGGAAAGACAAGGGGCAAACCCCGGATCGCGTCAATGCGGGGGAAGCGGGTGACCTTGCGAACGGAAAACTGCTGGAGATCTATCGCCAGTATCAAGACCGGCTTAAGACCCTGAACGCCGTCGATTTCGGTGACCTTCTGATGCATAACCTGACGATCTTTACCCAGGATAGTGAGGTTCTGACCCAGTATCAGAATCTGTTCCGGTATATCCTGGTGGACGAGTATCAGGACACGAACGTTGCCCAATATCTGTGGCTGCGTCTTCTGGCCGGTGGTCACAAGAACATTTGCTGTGTCGGTGATGACGACCAGTCGATCTACGGCTGGCGTGGTGCAGAGGTGGGCAACATTCTGCGCTTTGAAAAGGATTTTCCTGGCGCGCGGGTCATTCGGCTGGAGCGCAATTACCGTTCAACCCCGAATATCCTGGGGGCCGCGTCGGGCCTGATTGCGCGCAATGAGGGGCGCTTGGGCAAGACTTTATGGACGGAGGCGGAAGATGGCGATCCGGTCCGGGTCCGTGGCCTTTGGGACGGGGAAGAAGAGGCACGCTGGGTTGGCGATGAGGTGGAGGCCTGTCAGCGCAAGGGAACCCCGCTGAACCAGATGGCCATTCTGGTGCGTGCGGGTTTTCAGACACGCGAGTTTGAAGAGCGCATGCTGACCCTCGGGATACCCTATCAGATCATCGGTGGCGCCCGCTTTTATGAGCGGGAGGAAACACGGGACGCCTTGGCCTATCTGCGGGTGATCTCACAACCCGCCGATGACCTGGCGCTGGAGAGGATCATCAACAAACCCGCCCGCAAAATCGGTAATGTCACGGTTCAGGCGATCCGCGACATGCAGAGGTCGAGCGGGGAACCGATGTATTATGCGGCCAGGCGGCTGGTTGGCACGGATCATCTCAAACCGGCGGCGCGTAGCGCCCTTGTTCGCATACTCGATGATTTCGACAGATGGCGGTCCATGGCAGATGGGGTCGGGCATGTGGAATTGACGGAAACCGTTCTGGATGAATCCGGTTACACCGAGATGTGGCAGCTTTCCAAAAAACCCGAGGCGCCCGGCAAACTTGAGAACCTCAAGGAACTACTGGTCGCGATGGAGGATTTCGACAGTCTCGGCGAGTTCATGGAACATGTCAGTCTGGTCATGGATAATGAAAGTCGCAGTGACGAGCCGCAGATTAGCCTGATGACCCTGCATGCTGCCAAGGGGCTGGAGTTTGACACGGTGTTTCTGCCGGGTTGGGAAGAAGGGCTGTTCCCGCATCAACGATCGATGGATGAGAATGGGTTGGCCGGTCTGGAGGAAGAACGCCGTCTGGCCTATGTCGGAATAACCCGTGCGCGGAAGCAGGCTTTTATCTCGTTTGTTGCGAACCGGCGGATCCATGGACAGTGGACAAGTGCCATCCCTTCCCGCTTTGTCGATGAATTGCCGGAAGATCATATTGAGATGGACAGTGATCGCGGTGTCTATGCCGGTATTGGTGGGGGCGTCGCCGAAGACCGGGCCGCCTTTATGTATGGCGGTCAGGATTCCGGTTTCTCGCGCTTCGGCTCCGGCCTGATGGACGCCTCACCACAGCAGGAAACCTATCAGAGCCAGAAAGGCGGCCCCGGTTGGCAGCGCCTGAAACAACGCGGTGTGGGTGGCGCAAGCCGACCTCCCTTGATTGATGTCAGCCCTGGTCCCGCCATGGGCGATCATGACTTTGGTGAGGGGCAGCGTTGTTTTCATCAGAAGTTTGGGCCGGGAACGGTTGTTCTTGTAGATGGAGACAATCTGACAATTGAGTTCGACAAGGCTGGAACGAAGAAGGTCGTTGCGGCCTATGTGGAACCGGCGTGAGCAGCGTTTTCAAGATAAGCCTGCTGGTTCCCTCTATTGACGCCGTTGGCCCGATGGAACTGATGCTGGAGGAATTGTCCAGCGTCATCACCAGCTTCTCGACCGGGGACAAGGATGTCTGGCGGATCGAGGTCTTTGTCGAAGGCATGCCGGACCATGATTATGTTGCCGGTCTGATTGAAGCAGGGGCAAAGGCGGCGGCCATCAAAAACCCCGAATTCGTGCTGGAGCCGCTGCCGGACATTGATTGGGTTTCCGAAAATCAGAAGAGTTTTGAGGCCATTCGCGCCGGTCGTTATCTGGTCCATTCCGCCATGGATGACGGGCCTGTCCGCCCCTCCGATTGGCCCATCGTGATGGATGCAGGACTTGCCTTTGGGACCGGCTCTCACGCAACAACGCTTGGCTGTCTTCTGGAACTGGACCGGCTGGCAAAGGGTAATCGGTTTTTTCGTATTCTCGATCTGGGCAGTGGTACCGGCATTCTTGCTATTGCGGCCGCTCGTGCCTGGCGCGATGCCGGGATTGTCGCCGCCGATATTGACCCGCAGGCGGTCATCGTCTGCCGGGAAAACACAAAGGCCAATGGGGTAGATCGTGCCATTCTCTCAATTCAGAGCATTGGAATGTCGAACCGAACCCTGAACCAGACCGGTCCCTATGATCTGATCATCGCCAATATTCTGGCGAATCCGCTTTGCGATATGGCCCGTGATGTTACCGATGCTATGCAACGCGGCGCGCGGTTAATCCTGTCCGGATTGTTGGTGGAGCAGGAGGCTCAGGTGCTCGCCGCCTATGGCCGTCACGGATTGGCGCTGGAGCACCGTCGGCGCATCAATGGATGGGCGACACTCACTTTGAGAAAAGGCATGCGGCGCGTTTGAGCGCTTGTCTGGCAGTCTCCCTACCGGAATCAAAAAAGGCCTGAACACCGGCAGGTGTCAGGCCAATTCTCTGATCGAAAAACGAAGGTTATCGTTTGATCGAACCCGGAACCGATCCGGTCTGTTCCCAGACTTCCAGATCGTGCTGGGTAACACCGATATCGGCGAGCATGCGTGAATCGAACTGACGCAGCTCTGCGATTGCGCGGCGCTGGCTGAGTTTCATCATCACTTTTTCGGCGAGGACGAACAGGGGTGACAACAGAGCGGCCAGCGAATTTGACCGTCTGGATGCTTCTACGTAAGACATTTTATTCTCCGAACTCTTGTCGTTTTTGTTGACTTAATGGAATTGAACAGGGGTCGTTGTTCATCATTGGCGTGTATATGGTCCGGTAATCCGCACTTAACCAACGAGATTATTGCAGTGCAGCAATGCTGTTTTGGCATGGGCTGTGATCAATATCACCCTTCGGTGACTTTTTGATGTTTTACGGCGTGGTTTGTGCGCGCCGTTGAATAACCCGGGCCCTTTGTGAACCTTTGATCCGCGCCCTTGTCAGGGTTAGATCAGCTGCCTACCTTGATTATGGAAATCACTTTATCAGCCAGGAAGACAGAGCATGACCGTTGCCGAACTAGCAGCCCTTTTGACCGAAAATGGCCATCCGATTGACGGTCCGGAACTGGACTCACTGATGCGGGGCATTGTGGCTGGTCCGGCGGCGCTGGATGACCGCTGGATGGATTTGATCGGTGCAGACCTGAAACCCGAAGTAAAACAGCAGCTCGACGGGTTCAGATCCGGGTTTGAGAGCGATATGGCAACCGGCCTGGGTATCGCGCCAGCACCCCTTGACCGGTTGGAGAAGACCCGTGCGATGATGCGATCCTCCGGTGTTACAGCGCTGATCGTCCCACGGACGGATGAGTATCAGGGTGAATATGTTTCCATGAGGGCAGAGCGGCTGCAATGGTTATCAGGCTTTGCGGGGTCGGCAGGTGCAGCGGCTCTGAAACTGGACAGTGCCGCGATTTTTGTGGATGGACGGTATACTTTGCAGGTTCGCGATCAGGTGAATACCGATGTCTTTACGGTTCGTCATATCAGTGAAGAACCCCTCACCGCCTGGATCGAGGAAATGTGCGATGCCTCGGACAAGGTCGGCGTCGATCCCTGGTTGCATACACGAAACAGCATCAAGGCAATACATGCCGCGGTGGACAAAGCTGGCGCCGAGCTTGTCCTGCTGCCGGAAAACCCGATTGATCAGGCATGGGACAATCAGCCGAGCGCCCCGCTGGCCGCGGTGCGTCCGCACGAAATTACCTATTCGGGGGAAGAAAGTGCGGAGAAGCGGACAAAGCTTGCCGATGGTCTGAAATCCAAGGGTGTGAAGGCCGCTGTGCTGACCGCCAGCGACTCCATTGCCTGGTTGCTGAATGTCCGGGGTGGGGACGTGCCCCGTTGTCCGTTGCCGCTCTCTTTTGCGGTTCTGCATGACGATGCGCAGGTTGATTGGTTTATCGATCCCCGCAAACTGGTGGCTGGAGTCACAGAACATTTAGGGAATGGGGTGACCGTCGCCCCCATTGAGGAGTTTTCCGGGAAACTGGGTGAATTGGGCAAAGCCGGTTCAGCGGTGCTGGCTGATCCGGCGAGTTGTCCCTTACATGTTTTCTCTGTGCTGGAAGAAGCCGGTGCGACGATCGTTGAAGGGGCTGACCCCTGTACCTTGCCAAAAGCGATGAAGAACAAGGTCGAACTGGCCGGAACCCGCGACGCGCATCGCCGTGACGGGGCAGCAGTTACACGGTTCCTTGCCTGGTTGCCGGGTGCGGTGGCGAAGGGTGGCGTCACGGAACTCTCCGCCAGTGATGCGTTGCAGGCCTTTCGGTTTCGGGACGAGAAGATCCGGGATTTGAGTTTCGACACGATCTCGGGGGCCGGGCCGGACGGGGCCATTGTCCATTATCGTGTGACACCCGAAACCGACAGACCCCTGGCGGAAGGCGAACTGTATCTGGTTGATTCCGGGGGCCAGTATCTCGACGGGACAACGGATATCACCCGCACCATTGCCCTGGGCGAACCAAGTGTGGAGATGCGGGACCGGTTCACGCGTGTCTTGAAAGGTCACATCGCGATTGCGACGGCCCGTTTTCCGAAAGGGGTGAATGGCAGTCAGTTGGACCCGCTTGCCCGACAGCATCTCTGGCGGGTGGGGCTGGACTATGACCATGGGACGGGCCATGGGGTCGGTAGTTATCTGAACGTCCATGAGGGACCGCAGCGCATAGCAAAGATGCCCTCGGCCGTGCCCTTGGCACCCGGTATGATCCTGTCGAATGAACCCGGTTTCTATAAGACCGGGGCTTATGGCATTCGGATCGAGAACCTGATCGTGGTTGAAGAATACCCTGAACTGGCAGAAGGGGAAAAACCGCTCTACGGATTTGAAACAATCACCTTTGCCCCGATTGACCGCAATTTGATAGAGCGCGGTTTGCTGAATGATGAAGAGGTGGATTGGCTGAATGCCTATCATGCCAAGGTGCGGGAAATCGTAATGCTACAATTGACAGATCGGGATGACGGGCCAGTGCGGGCGTTTCTGGAAGAGGCAACGAAGCCAATCTAGATCTGGATCAACAGGCCGGTTTTAGCCGGACGAGCCCCCACCCAAAGGCAGGATCCTTGCCTTTTGTGCCCAGGTCGCGGGCATAGCGTTTCAGGCTCGCCCGAAGCTGGTCGGGATCTGCCGGGAAACCTGAATTCAGGTGAATGGCAACCATCGCCGTCAGGAAGGGTGCCGCAAATGAAGTTCCTGATTGTTTGCGCGGACCCTTATGCGTTGCGGTTACCAGATTGACACCGGGTGCCGCAAAATCGACATAGCCACCGTGATTGGCAGAACTGTATATCTTCATCCGTCCATCGATCGCAGTCACCGCAATCACCTTCGGATGGGCGGCGGGCCAGGCTGGTTTCGCCTTGGGTCCAAAATTTCCTGCTGCAGCGACGACGCTGATTTGTGCACTGACGAGCTTGTTCAAAACAAATGTCAGGACTGAGTTCTGACTGCCAGCGATGGATAGATTGACAACACTCACGCGGTTTTCGAGCAACCATTCGGTGGCGCGCAGGACGTTTGCCATATTGCTGACCGTCTTGCCGCCGCGGGTCTCAAAGATACTGGCAGCGAAGAGCGTTGCGCCGGGCAACATGCCCCCCGCCTTGTTCAGCTTGTCGGGACTGCCCACCAGCATCGCGGCCACAGCTGTACCGTGGGCGTGCCCTGCGGGTTTCCGACCTTTTGCGGTGAAAGGCTTAAACTTCACATCCTGATTGCGCAGGGCCTGAACAGATGTATCGACCGCGCCATCGATCATGCCAATCCGCATGCCTTTGCCGCAGGAATTTGGAACCTTGCCCCAGCCAACGAAGTTGCGGGAAAAATCAGGTCCCACACGCCCCGCCGACAAATCAAATGTCGCGTTGGTGTCGACCAGCACGCCCGGGAACTGTTTCTTTATATCCCGGATTGCGTTGGCTTCACTTGTGCCTGGTGGAACGGAAACCCTCAGAACCTCGGTCTCCAGATTGAAAAGCTTGATTTCCTCCAGCACCAGATATCCGTCACCTTCAATGGCGCGGCGCAGGTTGGGTGGCGGATCAACGATCAGCAATTGGCCCCGCATGATGTTACGCGGACTGATATCGCGGATCTGTTCTTCGGTTGGTGCATTGGCATTCGGGACAGGGGTTTCAATTGTGTCCAGTTCTTCGCCGGTTCCCTCGTCAACGATGACGGGTCTCCCGGATGCATCGCGTTTCAGAATACGCCATGAAGGACTACTTGCCTCGCCGAGGTTTTGAGCTGGCGCGGCCGGAATTTCCAGAACGCTGGAGAACAGGAAAGCAGCAGCAACGAGCGCGAAGAGGGGTTTCATCTACGACCAGTCCTTGAACCAATAAGCACGAATAACCAGGACCGGGAGTTTAATTCGAATTTGTTAATATTTGGTAACTTATGCGCAGAAATAGCGCCTAAAAAATTAACGATTGATCAGACCCAACCACTCTTCTTCGCTCAATATGGTAACGCCAAGAGCCTGTGCCT
Source organism: Alphaproteobacteria bacterium (assembly GCA_963691885.1). Classification (GTDB taxonomy): domain Bacteria; phylum Pseudomonadota; class Alphaproteobacteria; order UBA8366; family Aestuariispiraceae. Next base: position 585,229 of record OY829843.1, on the reverse strand, counting down.
TTTCGGCTTTTGAGCCCGCATCCGCGCCGACGATCACCATATCGGTCTTTTTGCTGACAGAACCGGCAACCTTTGCACCAAGGGATTCGGCACGGGCTTTCGCCTCACTTCGTGTCATCTGGACGAGCGTGCCCGTAAAAACGACCGTCTTGCCGCTAACCGGGCTGTCATCGCTGGTTGCTGCCGGCGCTTCAATCTCGTTCATTTGCTCGATCAGGGCTGCAAGGTCGGCCCGGTTTTGATCCTGATTAAAGTAAGAAATCAGATCATCGGCAACCGAGGTTCCAATGCCATCAATATTCACCAGATCGGTGAAATCGCTGCTGGTCTCATCCTGCGCATTGGTCATGGCGGTGAGCAGAGCATCAACAGAGCCATAGTTTCTGGCGAGTGTTTTTGCCGTGGCCTGCCCGATCTGACGAATGCCCAGCGCATAGATGAACCGACCGAGATCAATGGTGCGCCGGGCCTCAATCGATTGAAACAGGTTCCGTGCCGACGTCGCGCCCCAGCCCTCACGCTTTGCCAGCGGTGTGTCACTTGCCTGATCCCGAACCGCCAGCGTGAAGATATCAGCGGGCGTTTTCAGCAATCCTTCCTCCCAGAACGCTTCGATCGTTCGTGTTCCCAACCCCTCGATATCGAAGGCATCGCGGGAGATGAAATGACGCAGGCGCTGTACCTGCTGATACGGACATTCCAGCCCTCCGGTGCACCGTCGGACCGCCTCGCCCTCATCGCGGATGGCCGGTTTTTGCAGCGGGCAGGGACAGGTTTCAGGAAAGATATAGGGTTCTGAGCGTGTGACACCGGGTTTTACCACGGAACGCACAATCTGCGGGATGACATCGCCCGCTCGTTGGACAATGACGTGATCGCCGGGCCGAACATCCTTGCGGATGATTTCATCTTCGTTATGCAACGTGGCGCGGCTGACAACCACACCGCCAACAGTGATGGGCTCCAGATTGGCTACCGGTGTGAGTGCGCCGGTGCGTCCCACCTGAATGGTGATTTCGTGCAGAATTGTTTCCGCCTGCTCGGCGGGGAATTTATGGGCGATCGCCCAGCGCGGCGCACGACTTACGAATCCCAGTCTTTCCTGCCAATCGAGGCGGTTCACCTTGTAAACAATACCATCGATTTCAAACGGCAGGTCCGGGCGAACAGACATGACGTGCTCATAATGCTCAATCAGGCCGTCCACAGAATTGCAGAGCGCTTCCGGGTGGTTCAGCTGGAATCCCCAATTTGCAAGGTTTTCCCGGGCATCCATCATGGTTGCGCCCAGCGGTTCCGACACTTCGCCCCAGGCATAGCCGAAAAAGGCCAGGGGACGGCTTTCGGTGATCTTTGAATCCAGTTGTCGCAAGCTGCCCGCGGCCGCGTTGCGAGGATTTGCAAAGGTCTTTAAACCCGCGGCTGTCTGACGGTCGTTCAGGGCCATGAAGTCGGCCCTGGTCATATATACCTCGCCGCGAACTTCCAACACATTGGGCCAGCCGCTGCCTTTCAAAACCTTCGGGATATCGGCGATCGTCATGATGTTTCTGGTAACATCCTCACCAACGGCGCCATCGCCGCGTGTGGCGGCCTGAACCAGTTTTCCGTCGACATAGCGCAGTGACGCTGACAACCCGTCAATCTTTGGTTCGGCGAGTATCTCCAGTGTGTAATCCGCTTCCAATCCCAGAAAACGCCTGATCCGGGCGCAGAATTCCGTGACGTCTTCAGTACTGAAAGCATTTCCTAAAGAAAGCATCGGAACACTATGAGTTACTTTAGAGAATCCTTCTGCAACTGAGGCCCCGACTTTCTTGCTGGGAGAGTTGGCGAGGATGAGGGCAGGAAACAGACCTTCGATCTCTTCGTTGCGCCGTCGCAACGCATCATACTCGCCATCGCTGATTTCTGGCGCGTCTTTTTGGTGATAGAGCGCGTCGTGATGGGCAATGATCATCGCCAGGCGGTTTAACTCGACCCGTGCTTCTTTTTCGGTCAATTCGTTTGGCGATTTACTGTGCGTCGTCATGGGATCCTGTTCAGTTCTTTTGTGCGTTCAGCACCAATCGTTGTGCGGCTGCGCGCGCCTCATCCGTCACTTCTGCGCCCGACAGCATCCGCGCAAGCTCTTCCAGCTGGTCATCCGGTGACAGGGGGTTTACGGCGGTAACCATCTGTTCGCCCTGTTGTGACTTTGCGACCTGCCAGTGGTTCCGGCCAAGGGCAGCGACCTGCGGGCTGTGGGTTACAACAAGCACCTGACGCTGTTCCGCCAGTTGAGCCAGGCGTTCTCCGACCGCCGCTGCCGTCGCGCCACCAATCCCGCTATCGACCTCGTCAAAAATCATGGTGGGGGCACCGCCTGTCTCTGCCAGCGTGACCTTCAGGGCCAGAAGAAACCGGCTCAACTCACCACCAGAGGCGATCTTTCCCAAAGGACCTGCTGGAGAACCGGGGTTTGTAGAGACAAGGAACATGACCTGATCCCAGCCGTCGGGACCCCACTCAGCTTCGCTTAGCTGACCGACTGATGTCTTAAACCGGGCTTTCTCCAGCTTTAAGGGCGGCAATTCGCCGTTCACCCCTTTATCCAGTGTTGCTGCCGCCTTGTGCCGCGCGTCCGACAATACGGCAGCCGTCGCCTCATAGACCTCACGGGTTTCGTTGCAGGCCATTTGCAGGTCCGCCAGTCCCATTTCGCCGCTGTCGATCGCATCCAGTTGAGCCCGCAGGTCAACCAACAGCTGATCAAGTTCGTCGGCTGAAACACCGTGTTTCCGGGCAACATCCCGCAGGGCGAAAAGCCGCTCTTCCACCATCTCCAACCGGCCATCAGCGCCGTCGATGAGGGCGGTTGCCCGGTTCAGCTCCCCGGTTGCCTCCTGAATTTCGATGCTTGCCCGATCGAGAGCCGCAAGGGCTGCATCCAGGGCATTGCCGCTCTTTTCCTGCACCTGACCAATGGCGCGGGCGGCCTGATTGACGGCATTTTCCGCACCACTTTCGTCCAGCAGAATAAGGGCTGCCTGCACGGCCTCGCTCACCCGACCGGCGTTTTGCAGGATCGACCTTTCATCTGCCAGTGTCGTTTCTTCGCCGCTCTCAGGCGCCAGTTGGGCCAGTTCCGCAACCGCGAAGCGCAGAAATTCTTCGTTTGCCTTGCTGGCTTCCATGGCTTTTTGTGCGGCGGCGAGCGCGGCGCGGGCTTCCTGCCAGGCGGCATGGGCCTGTCGTGTTTGGTCAAGGGGTTTCGATACCCCGGCGTAACTGTCCAGCAAGCCGCGATGGGTGGTTGAATCCATCAGCCCCTGTTGATCGAACTGACCCTGGATTTCAATCAGGCATGCCCCTATTTGCCGCAAAAGGGAAACGCTGACAGGCTGATCATTGACGAAGGCCCGGCTGCGTCCATCGGCACCGAGTACACGACGCAGGATCAATACGCCGTCGTGTTCTATTGCTTGCTCCTGTAACAGGGCATCGAGGCGGGGCTGCGGGCCGATATCAAATTCGGCAATGACGCTTGCCTGATCTGACCCATGGCGGACAAGACGGGCCTCGGCCCGGGAACCAAGGGCCAGGCCAACTGAATCCAGCAGGATTGACTTTCCAGCACCGGTCTCACCCGTCAACACGCCAAGTCCACCCTCAAAGACCAGATCTAGCCGGTCAATGAGAACAACATCGCGGATCGACAGATTCGTGAGCATTCCTGATTTAGAAAACCGATGACCAGAGAGAGGTGAACCAGCCTTCTTGCTCCGGGCCGGAGCCCCCTTCTATCAGGGCAAAACTTTCTGCATACCATTCGCTGCCCGGGTAATTGTAACCAAGCACGGCTGCCGCGGTCTGCGCCTCTTCAGTGATGCCAAGGGCGGAATAGCTCTCAACAACACGGTGCAGGGCTTCTGGAACATGGGTTGTTGTCTGGAATTGCTCAATCACCACACGAAAGCGGTTGATGGCAGCCAGATGTTCAGACCGATCCTGGTAGAAACGGCCAATTTCCATTTCCTTACCGGCAAGATGGTCGAGGGTCAGGTCGATTTTGAGAGAGGCATCGCGGGCATATACCGTGTCCGGGAAACGGCGCACCGACTCCTGAAGAGAGTCCAGCGCCAGCTGCGTGATGCGCTGATCGCGACCGATATCAACAATCTGTTCGTAGTAACTAATCGCACGCAGGTAATAGGCATAGGGTATGTCCGGGTTGCCTGGATGCAGGTCGATAAACCGCTCCAGCGCAATGATGGCTTCATCGTATTTGTTGTTCAGATAATAGACATAGGCCGACATCATCTGGGCCTTTGTCGCCCAGATTGAATAGGGGTGCTGTCGATCAACTTCCTCAAATTCCTGAACAGCGATGGCGTAATCTTCAGATTCCAGGGCATCGAGCGCGGTGTTGTAAATTTCCTCAACCGGGCGTTCGACATAAACGATTTCTTCATCCGCACAGGCAGAGAGGAGACCCGCTGTGAGGAGGGCGGGAAGAATTCGGCTCAAACCGAATTTCAGATGTTTTTCAAAGCCAAGCATCATGGTGATATTCTAGCCTGTATTTACGTCATGACCAAGTGGAGGACGATGAGAAATCGCCCTATTCCGGTCAGACTACCCCGGAACATCTTAACACGGAGTAGCCAGGTTTCTCGACGTGTTATATGGGCTGAAACGCCAAACAGCGCAACACATCAGGTCAGATATGGGAAATGGGGGGTTATTCGGCTGCGATCAGGGCTGGGGTCTGCTCTTCCGGCACAAAGTCTGCCAGTGTGACAAATTCCCAGTTTGCTTCATCCGCGAAGAGCGCATGCAACAGTTTGTTGTTCAGCGCGTGACCGGTCCGTTCCGCCTGCACCAACCCGATCAATGGATGTCCGGCAAGTGCCAGGTCACCAATGCAATCGAGGATTTTGTGGCGGATAAACTCATCATCGAAGCGAAGACCATCTTCATTCATGATCGTGTCACCATCGACGACCACAGCATTATCAAGGCTACCGCCCAGACCAAGACCCATTGCCCGCATGGCTTCAACTTCGTGGCGGAAGCCAAAGGTCCGAGCGCGAGAGATGTCGCGACGGAACAAATCGGGCTGTACCTCAGCGCGCATCCACTGACGACCGATGGCACCTGAGTCGAAATCAATGGCCATATCGATGGCATACCCGTCAGATGGCAACAGGCTGGCTGTTGATTCGCCTGCGGATACATGTACTTCCCGCAGGATCCGGATTGCCTTGCGCGGGGCGACCTGTTCTTCGCGACCAGCACATTCGATCAGAAATACGAATGGCTCGGCACTGCCATCCATCACAGGGACTTCGGCGCCGTCAATTTCAATCAGAACGTTATCGATGCTGAGACCGGCAAGAGCCGACATAAGATGCTCGATCGTCGCGACAGAAACCCCGTCTGCGTTACTGATCGTGCTGCACAATCTTGTATCACTGACATAATCAAATTGGGCCGGAATGCTTGGGTCGCGATCCGTTACATCGGTGCGATAAAAAACAACGCCGTGATCTGCGGGCGCTGGTTTCAAAACCATTTTGATGTCTTGACCGGAATGCAGACCAACACCAGCGCAGGGGATAGCGTGTTTTAATGTGGACTGAACGGGGGAGGGGGCATAGCCATTCCCAGCTGAACCCTGAATACCGTTTTCACCACCAATACCGTCAAGCATATCGCCTCGCACTCTTAAAACTCCTTTGCGCGACTTCCGGTGCATTCTGCGCCCGAAAGCACAACATCCAGTTGCCCAGACGTTTCTTGCACTTTGTGTCTACCAAGGCCCGCTTGTCGCCTCAAATCAAACATTGTTGCGATTTGTTGCGCTTTTGAATGAAATGTTTCGGGCATAGAAAACCGGTGCAAATATTCGATTAAAAAAAAGCCGGAAGGGTTTTTAAATCGCCCTTCCGGCCAGTCTAGATAGAGAGTGTTAACGCATATATTTCAGCGTATTCTAGTTCGCTTGCCGCCTCAGAAACGCTGGAATTTCAAGCATTTCCTGTTCGGCGCGCGACGGTTCGAGACGTTCCTCTGGGTTAAGCCCACCGAGATCTTGCTGGACCGGTGCCGCAGCCCGCTGTGCTGGTTCTGCAACCTGTGCACGGGGCGCCGCCGTAGCCGCCGGAGCAGGCGTATTTTGCTCTTTAGGCGCTGCTTCTTCTTCTGTCTTTGTCAGCGCGCTTGTGACGCGACGGAAGAGGGTGGTCCGGCCCTTTTTGGGCGACTCAGATCGACCATTTGCCATATCGGCTGCGGCGAACGGGTCAGGGGCGATCAGGTTTGATGTATCCCGAGGTCCGGTGTTGACCGGTGGGGGCGGAATAAACGCGTCCCGTGGGTTTGGAACTTCGGGCAGTTTTGCGGCCCGGGGTTCAGCCGGTGTTTCAACTGCAGCTGCTGCCGGGGCGGCTTCCTCCTCAATGGGCGTTGCCGTCAATTCCGGCTGCTGCGGCACAGCTTGTGCCGCAACGTCCTGCGTTGCTTCCGGCGTTGCAGCCTGTTCCTCATGCGGTTGCGTCGGGACGGCCTCCGGAATCAGGGCCGGTTCATCAGTGATTAACTCTGCCTGCGGTTCGGGGGCGATTTCCGCAGCTTCTGCCGGGGCTGTTTCCACGGCGGCCGGAATGTCGGCGGCGGGTTCCGCCGTCGGCGCAGGGGCGGGACGCGAAATAGCGGTTGTCCGGCGCATTGGCATCGGCCGTGGCTGGGCGTTTGCGTCGGCCTCAATACCGGTGGCGACCACCGATACCCGGATCTTCCCTTCAAGGGCTTCATCGAAGGTGGAGCCAAAGATGATGTTCGCGTCTTCGTCCACTTCCTCGCGGATACGGTTGGCGGCTTCGTCAACTTCGAACAGTGTCATGTCAGGACCGCCCGTGATGTTGATCAGCACACCATGTGCGCCCTTCATCGTGACGTCTTCGAGCAGCGGATTGGAAATCGCGGCTTCAGAGGCAGCACAGGCGCGGTTATCGCCTTCGCCTTCGCCGGTCCCCATCATGGCTTTGCCCATTTCGCTCATCACAGTGCGGATATCGGCGAAATCCAGATTGATCAGGCCGGGCATCACCATCAGATCGGTTACACCGCGAACCCCTGAATTAAGAACGTCATCGGCCATTTTGAACGCATCGGCGAATGTCGTCTTTTCATTGGCCACCCGGAACAGGTTCTGGTTCGGGATGATGATGAGTGTGTCTACAAAATCCTGCAGCTCTTCAATGCCTTCTTCGGCAAGACGCATGCGATGGCGGCCTTCGAAGTGGAAGGGCTTTGTGACAACACCGACAGTCAGCATGCCGCGTTCGCGGGCGGCCTCTGCAATGACTGGTGCGGCCCCGGTGCCCGTTCCACCGCCCATGCCGGCGGTGATGAAGAGCATATGCGCGCCCTGCAGGTGTTCCATCAGCGGGTCGAGGGCTTCTTTGGCGGCTTCCCGCCCAACCTCGGGCCGTGCGCCTGCGCCAAGGCCCTGGGTGATGTTGGTTCCAAGCTGGATGGTCCGTTCGGCATTGGACTGGGACAGTGCCTGGGCATCCGTATTGGCAACGACAAACTCGACCCCTTCCAAGTTCGAGGCGATCATGTTGTTTACAGCATTACCCCCGGCGCCGCCGACACCGACGACAACAATACGGGGTTTTAATTCCGGATCAGGTCCGGGTGGTGCGAAATTTAGCGTCATAGCCGCCTCCTTATGCGTTCAGTGTATCACTCTCTGGTACATTTCTTTAGCGCCGGGTTGTGTCCCAGCTGCTGAAATCTGGTTTTGCCGCGCTTTTCGGATGATTTTGCCAGTCCTTGCGGCGAGAACTGTGGGCGTCATCCATGTCGAGAGGATAGTGTCTCGACATTTCCGACGTGTCAGTTGATGCACAGGTGCTGCAACCGGCGGCACCCTGGGTGGTGGCAAAATAACTCTTAGAAATTCTCACGAATCCATCCTCCGAGTTTTCCGAAAAGGCCGGGTTGAACCGTGAGGCGATAGGTTTCCGTACCGCGTGCTTCCCCGCGGTCATCAACAGCGAACATGATCAGACCTGCACATGTGGCAAATCCGGGTCCGCCGGTTGATTCTGCCAGGCCGGACAGGCGCAGTGGCCGTCCGATCCGAACCTGTTTTTCCAGAACCTGTGCCGCCAGTTCCCGCAGACCTGCGAGCTGGGCGGCACCGCCTGTCAGGACGACCCGCTGGCCCGCAATCGCGGACAGGCCGGACGCCTCCAGGCGTTCCTTCACCAATTCCAGTATTTCTTCAATCCGCGGTGCGATGATGCCGGTCAGGTGGGACCGTGGAACCTGCACCGGGGCAGCATCGCGATCTTCGCCGATCAGTTTTACATCGATCATCGCTTGCTCATCATTTGTCGACCGGATCGCGTGGCCATAGAGATTTTTCAGGCGCTCTGCATGGTCCACGGGGGTGTGCAGACCCTGACAAATATCATTCGTGATATGCCGGCCACCAACCGGGATAATGTCGGCATGGATGGCAGCCCCTTCATAGAAGACCGCAAGTGAGGTTGAATTCGCCCCCATATCGACGACGGTCGTTCCCAGATCCCGTTCGTCCTCAACCAGAACGGCAAGTCCGGCCGCATAGGGCGCCATGACAAGATCCCGCGGTTCCAGATGGCAGCGGGCGACACAGGTCATCAGGTTGCGCACAACACTGTCGGCGGCACTGATCATGGTCATGCGGACCCCCAGTGTCTGGCCATGCATGCCGCGTGGGTCCATGGTGGTCGGCGCACCGTCAATGGAATAGCCGACGGGCACGGCGTGGATCAGTGTCCGGTCCGGTTCGATGGCAGAGGCGCGGCAGTCGGCCACAAGGCGACGCACATCCATATCGCGGACAGCACCCCCACCAATCGTCATTTCGTGGCGAAAGACCCGACTTTTGCCCAGACCACCTGTCAGGCTGACGATCGCCTCGGTCACCTGCGTGCCTGCCATTTGTTCGGCGGAATGCACGGCTGACGAGATAGCATGCTGGGCTGCTTCCATATCGACCACGATGCCCTGCTTGATCCCCGCGCTGGCCTGATGGCTCATACCGGTCACGCGCACAGAACCGCCATCGCGGGCTTCGGCGATGAAGCAGCAGGTTTTAAAGGATCCGATATCCAGTGCAGCGATGGTCCGTGTGCTCGACATAATAAACTGTAATTTCTCTTCTTCGGTTCAGGTTTCGTCTTTGTGTGCGCGTCTTTGTTCAGCGGCCTCTTCGGTCATCCGAACGATCAGCTTGTCCGACTGACGCAGGTCGATTGCCTTGATGTCCCGGGACAGCAATTGATGGTCGCGTTCCAGTTGGGCGAGTCGCCGCCATGCATCCTGCGTTTCCAGTTCCGGCAAGCGGATATCAATCCCGTTGTCGAGGCGCAGGTTCCAGCGTCTTTCACCAACCCAGACAGCGGCGATGACCCGCGATGCCAGGGTGGGTTCCCGCGCCAGAATATCCAAAAGGCCGGCGGTGCGTTCCGGGGCACCGTCGCCAACAACCACCTTCAGATGGCGATAGCGTTCCAGACCCTCTTCACCGATTAATCGTCCCTCACGATCAATCAGCAGGAATTTGCCGTCTTCCTGCCAGATGGCGGCGGCCTTTCGCTCATCGACATGGATATGCAACCGACCAGGCAATCTGCGATAGATCACCACATCCGACACCCAGCCGAGTGCCCGAACCCGTTCTGCCATCTCGTCGAGGTCGAGCGGCAGGATCGGATCCCCAATATTGACGCCCAGCGTCTTCAGAAGAGTTTCTCTGGAGGTTTCACGACGGCCGGAGACGGAAACATGCTGCACCGAAAGACCGGCGCTCACCGTCATGTCTACAAAGGCCTGCTTTGTCTGATCAATGGCCAGTCCAATATAGCCACCCGTCCAGACGAAGTAACTTGCAATGCCCAGGAAACCGGCCAGGACAACAGGTGCGCCCAGCCGCAGGGCCGGACGCATCCACCGGGCGCGGGCGCGTCGCTTGGTTGCCTGACGGCTCTCTTTGACGACTTTCGAGCGTCCTTTCTTTTTTTCGGTTTTCTGGAAAGGCAATGTCAGTCGCATGCGGCGTTCTCCACCATCCAACTGCACAATTGCGGAAAATCCATGCCGCGATGGGCGGCTTGTTCGGGCGACAGGCTAAGCGGTGTCATTCCCGGCTGTGTGTTCACCTCCAGAAGGAACAGGCGGGACCCGTTCACGGCACTGTCGTCCCAGCGGAAATCCGCCCGCGTCAGCCCGCGACAGCCAAGCGCGTTATGGGCGCGCAGGGCATAGTCCCGGCACTGTTCCGCAATCACGTCTGGAATATCAGCCGGGCAGGTGTGGACGGTCTTGCCGTCGGTATATTTAGCTTCGTAGTCGTAAAAGCCCTCTACCGGTTCAAGCTCGGTGACACACAGGGATTCTTCACCCATGACGGTGACGGTCAATTCGCGCCCGGCAACATATTCCTCTACCAGTGCGTCGCCATAGGTCCAGCCGCTGTAATCCGGCCCGTTATCCCCTTCATTGACGATATAAACGCCGACACTGGATCCTTCGTGGGTTGGCTTCACGACATAGGGGCGGGCCATCGGGTCGCCTTTGCCCAGTTCCTCTGGCGGAACAACGATACCAGACGGGCAGGGAATGCCGGCCTCACGGAAGACAGAGATCGCCAATGGCTTGTCCATGGCAACCGCAGAGGCGCGCAGACCGGAATGGGTGTAGGGGATCTGCATCATATTCAGGATAGCCTGAATGGTACCGTCCTCACCGCCCGGCCCGTGCAAAGCATTGAACACGGCATCGGGCGCAGGGGTCAGTGCCTGCACCAATTGATCAAGATTCCGGGTTACGTCCACCCGACTTACCTCATAGCCCGCCTCTTCAAGGGCATTGGCACAGGCCTCACCAGAAACGAGCGATACTTCCCGTTCTGCAGACCAGCCGCCCATAACGACCGCTACTCTTTGAAATTTCCGATCTTTACTTGAAATACCCTTCATTTCAAGTCCTCACCTACACGTTTTATTTCCCATTCAAGAATAATGCCACTTTTTTGTTGAACAGATTCGCGAATTTTTTCACCTAATACTTCTAAATCTTTTGCGTTTGCTTCACCAGTATTGATCAAAAAGTTGCAGTGTTGTTCGCTGCATTGCGCACCACCAACCTTCATTCCCCTGCAACCGGCCGCGTCTATCAGCTTCCAGGCCTTGGGGCCGTCCGGGTTTGTGCCGCCGGGATTTTTGAATGTGGATCCACCGGTTCTTGATCGGATCGGCTGGCTATCGGCACGTTTTTCGGCAATTTCAGCCATCCTGGCGTCAATTTTTGCCCTGTCTCCCGCACTTGCCTGAAGGAAGGCTTCTGTAAAGACCCAGTCCGGGGGCAAATCGGCGCTTCGATAGGCGTATCCGATGTCATCCGGGGTAAGTTTGTGGATCCCGCCCGTTGGGTCGACAGCGGTGGCTTGGATCAACACGTCCTTTGTCTCGCCGCCATAGGCACCGGCATTCATTCGAAGCGCACCGCCAATCGTGCCCGGAATACCGCTCAGGAACTCCAGGCCCGTCAGATTTGCCTTTGCCGCCTGTTTTGCAACCGTCAGATCAAGGGCGCCAGCCCCTGCAATCACGCGGTCGCCAGCAATTTCGACCTTTGCGAAGGGACCGAGTAAACGGATGACCACGCCGCGAATGCCGCCATCGCGCACCAGCAGGTTTGAGCCGACACCGATTACCATGACGGGCAGATCTTTTGGTTTTTGGGCGATAAACGTGCTGAGATCATCCAGATCCGCCGGTCGAAACACAATATCGGCCGACCCACCAACCCGAAACCAGGTGATCTTGGACAGGTCCGAAGCTTCACTGTAGCGACCTCTAATATTTGGCAAGGCGTCTGTGCGAAGGTTGTTCTGTTCCGTTGTTGTGCTGGATTGCGCGTTGTCGATCATGCGGCCCCACCGTTCTTTCGATCAATGCGGGACTGCATCTGTTCGGGCAGGGCATTGGCCCAGGCGGTGATTGTGCCTGCCCCCAGACAGACGACCAGATCCCCTTTCTCACCAATTTCCAGAATGGTTTCGGCGAGGTCTTCGGGATCGTCCAGTGAGATCACGGAACGATGGCCGCGTGTTCGCAGCCCCTGGACCATGCCTTCCCGATCGACCCCTTCGATCGGTTCTTCACCCGCGGCATAAACATCTGCCACAACGACGGTGTCTGCATCGTTGAAACTGGCACAGAATTCCTCAAACAGATCACGCAGGCGGGTATAGCGATGGGGCTGCACAACGGCGATGACATTCCGGTTTGTTGCGGCACGGGCCGCCCTCAGAACGGCTGTAATCTCGACAGGGTGATGACCATAATCATCGATAACAGTGATTCCGCCAGCCTCCCCCGTTTTGGTGAAGCGGCGCTTCACGCCCGAGAAACGACCCAGAGAGGCCCGGATTTCGGGGGCGGCGATGCCCATTTCAACAGCGACAGCAATAGCGGCCACAGCGTTTAGAACATTGTGCTCCCCGAACATCGGCAGGCTGATATCTTCGATTGTGTAGGGTTCTTCCCCCCGGGGCGAGATCACAACGTCGAACGTGAAACCGTTGGGGGCCGGCTGCAGACTTGCGACCCGGATTTCCGCCTGCGGTGAGAAACCATAGGTGATGAGGCGACGATCCGAGATTTTACCGATCATCGCCTGGACATCGGTGTGGTCGATGCACAGAACAGCAAAACCATAGAACGGGATGTTTTCGACAAATCGCTGAAACGACTTCTTCAAGGCCTCGAATGTGCCGTAGTGATCCATATGTTCCGGATCGATATTTGTCACGATGGCAATAGTGGCGGGCAGTTTGGTGAAGGAACCATCGGATTCATCAGCCTCGACCACCATCCAGTCGCCGGCTCCCAATCGGGCATTTGTGCCATAGGCATTGATGATGCCGCCGTTGATTACCGTCGGGTCAAATCCGGCCCCGTCCAGAATGGTGGCGACCAGCGATGTGGTGGTTGTCTTGCCGTGGGTGCCGCCGATGGCGACTGACCATTTCAGGCGCATCAGTTCCGCCAGCATTTCTGCGCGCTGGACAACGGGGATCAGGTTTTCGCGGGCGGCGAGCAGCTCTGGGTTGTCTGGCTGGATGGCGGAACTGACTACAAGAACGGATGCGTCCTCGACATTTTCGGCACTGTGGCCAATGGCGATTTGCATGCCCTTTCCCTGCAACCTCTTGACGTTTGCATTTGCGGAAATGTCGGACCCTGTAACGGTGTATCCCAGATTGTGTAGAACCTCGGCGATTCCAGACATCCCAATACCGCCGATGCCGACAAAGTGGAGCGATCCGATCGAAAGCGGTAGTTGCATCATGTCTGGATCTCTTTCCCCAAAACGTTTGTGTTCTGTTTATGTGTCTTGCCAATCAGCGAAATGACTTGTTCGGCGAGATTCTCGGCGGCCTCTGGCATCGCTATTCTTTGTGCAGCGGCGGCAGTAACGGCCAGGGTGTTCGGCCCTTCCATCAATTCGGTCAGGCGGGCTGCCAGACGGTCCGGGCCAAGGTCGTCCTCTGGCAACATCCAACCGCCTGCCGAGTCGCTGAGCCGTGCGGCATTCTGGGTCTGATGATCGTCAATCGCATACGGATAGGGGACGAGAACTGCCGGACGACCGGCCGTGATCAGTTCAGCGATGGTGGACGCACCGGCGCGGCAGATCAGAAGATGTGCCTTGTCCAGTTGACCCGGCATATCGTTGAAGAAGGAAGAAACCTCCGCATTCACATTCATGTCCTGATACAGGCTCCGAACCGTGCCAACCTGATCCTCGCGCGTCTGTTGCACGATCCGCAGGCGCTGACGCAGTGTGTCGGACAATCTGAAAACCGCCTCGGGTACAATTTCGCCAAAAACCTGGGCGCCCTGACTGCCACCAACGATCAGGATGTGGAATGCGGCGTCAGTCGCTGGCGTCGGATAGGTTTGACCAGAAAGGGCAACGATCTCAGCGCGCACGGGGTTTCCGGTCCAGACCGTCTTGGTACGGTCATTTTCCCGCAGAAGATCGGTTTTGTTGAAAGAGGTGGCAATTTTGTCCATGCGCGGGGCCAGCAAGCGGTTTGCGCGACCCAGGACGGCGTTCTGTTCGTGTATGACGGTTCGGATACCCGGCAGCATGCTGGCGGCCAGCATGGTTGGCACAGAGGGATATCCCCCGAAACCCACGACAGCCGCTGGTTTCAAGCTTTTCAGAAGGGCGCGTGCCTGCAGGAACCCCATGCCCAATCTGAAGACCGCCCCAATTCTGCCCAGCAGCCCGCGGCCGGTCACGGTGCCCGCATTGATCGTGTGTCTGTCAATCTGGCCAAGGGCGCCGCTGAACTTGTCGCCCCGTGAATCCGTGATCAGCGCGAGACGATATCCCTGCTCGCCCAACGAACGGGCCAGTGCCTCTGCCGGAAACACATGGCCACCGGTTCCACCGGTGGCGAGTGCGATCAAAGGTTGGTGTGGATTGGTTTCCGCCATGGTGCCCTCTATTCCGTCCAGGGCGACAGGCCGGGTCGTCGGCGGGTCAGCGCAAGCAACATCCCGATGCCAAGCGCAAGGGCCAGAAGGCTGGAGCCACCATAGGAAATGAAAGGCAGGGTCATGCCCTTCGTCGGAATGAGGCTGAGGGTGGAGGCCATATTGATCAGAGCTTGCAGGGCAAACTGGACCGTCAGACCGGAGGCGGCCAGAACAACAAAAAGGTCGTTATCCTGTAGCAGGCGGGCGAAAACCCGGAAGGTTACAAAGACGAAAAGGCCGATGATAAAGAGGCAGGCGAAAAGTCCAAATTCTTCGCCAGCAACCGCAAAGATGAAATCGGCATGGCCGTCCGGCAGACGTTCTTTCACAGTCCCTTCGCCCGGACCACGCCCAAAGACGCCACCGGCCTTAAACGCCTCCATTGACTTGTCGATCTGAAAACTGTCGCCTGATTTCGGGTCAAGGAACCGGTCGATCCGTGAGGCAACATGCGGAAAGATATAATAGGCAAGGACAATGCCGCTGACGCCGGCGATCACCAGAAAGATCACCAGCAACATTGGAAGACCGGCGATAAAGAGTTGCGTGAACCAGATCGCGGTCAGGACCACAGCCTGCCCGACATCGGGCTGCAGTAGAAGCAGCAGGATGATTAGCGCGTAAAGACCGGTAGAGATCAGATAGCCGGGCACATCTTCCCCCATCCGGCGTGCGGCGAGAACCCAGCCGCCCAAGACGGTAAAGGCCGGCTTTATGAATTCAGAGGGTTGGATGGTCAGGCCACCGAGCGAGAGCCAGCGGGTTGCGCCTTTGATCTCGGCGCCCAGGAACAGCGTCGCGACCATCAGGACGGTCGAAACGCAGAGCAGGGCCAGGGCCAGCCGCCGAACCTGTTTCAGGGTAAGCAGGGAAATCGCGACCATCAGGCCGATTGCCGGGATCAACAGAAAGGCCTGCTTCCGGACAAAATAGAGCGGGTGCACATCAATGCGTTCGGCCACCGGCGGACTTGCGGTGGTGGTCAGCAGCAGGCCGATGACGGCCAACAGCGTTATGGCACCCAGTGTCCAGCGGTCGACGGTCCACCACCAGCGACCCAGAACGGAGTTATCGTTGCGGGGAAACTGGATCATGACAGCACCTTCCCGTCTTTTGAGAGGACCGCGTCGACAGCAGCAACAAAGGCGTCGCCCCGCGCCTCAAAACTGGAAAACTGATCGAAAGAGGCACAGGCCGGTGACAGAAGAACCACAGCGCCGGGTTTGCCCTCGTGGCGGGCGAGATCCGTTGCCTGTTCCACCGCTGTGACGAGATCGCCTGAAACCTCCGCGTCGACCTTCCCCGCCAGATATCTGTCGATATTGCCCGCGGCCTCGCCAATAAGAAAAGCGCGGCGAATGTTCGGGAGATAGGGGTCGAGCGGGCCGTATCCGCCCTCTTTCTCTTTACCCCCGGCGATCCAGTAAATTGTGTCGTAGCAGGCCAGCGCCCGCGACGCGGCCTCTGCATTTGTGGCCTTGCTGTCATTCACAAAACGGATACCCTCGTGCTCAGCTGTCAGATGCTGGCGGTGAGGCAGCCCGGGGAAGGTACAGATTGCGTCTGTGATGGTTTTCCGGTCTATCCCCTCCTGGCGGGCTGCCGCATAGGCGGCCGCGATATTCTGGGCGTTGTGGCTTCCAGGCAGGGTATTGGCATCCGTGATATCCATGACCGGTTGCGGGGATCCATCCAGTGTGTCGATCAGGACATCACCAGCCAGATACACGCCGCCATCAACGGGGGAACTTACCGAGATTGGCACCACCCTTTGTCTACCTTGTGCGAAAAGTGGTTCGGCGATAGCCCGACAATAGGCGTCGTCCATGCTGATGATAGCGCTTTGATCCGCCGTCTGGTTTTGAAAGATGCGCGATTTTGCGCGACAATATCCGTCCATTCCGCCATGTCGGTCCAGGTGATCCGGTGTGATGTTCAACAGGATCGCAACGTCAAATACCAGATCGGAAATCAGGTCGAGCTGGTAGGACGAGGTCTCAAGAACATAGGTTCCCTCGGCCCCCAATGACGCAAGGTCGAGGGCCGCCGTACCCAGATTTCCGCCAACAGCAGAGGGTACATTCGCCGCCGCCAGGATATGACCGATCAAGGCCGTGGTTGTTGATTTGCCATTGGTTCCGGTAATACCGATATACCGGGCGTCCTGATGTCCGGACCAGAGCAAATCCATGTCGCTGGTAATGGTTGCGGAAAGCGCTTTGGCACGGGCTACACTGGTATGGGGAACCGGATGGGTCAGCGGGATGCCGGGACTCAGGATCAGGGCATCGAACGATGCGTGTGATGGGTCTGCCAGGGTAAATCCCTGACCTTCAACTTCCGCTCTTTTGGCGGCATTATCGTCCCAGACAAGGACATTGGCACCCCCGGCTTTCAGGCCGGTCGCCGCAGAAAGTCCGGTTCGGGTCAGCCCGACAACAAGAACGGTTTTATCTTTGAAGGTATCGACGGTAAGGGCCATTTCGTATCATCCCTACCGTAGTTTCAGCGTCGAAAGGCCGATCAGCGCCAGTATCGAGGCAATGATCCAGAACCGGATGACGATGGTTGATTCTGCCCAGCCCTTTTTCTCGAAGTGATGGTGCAGAGGGGCCATGGCAAAGACGCGCTTGCCGGTCAATTTGAAACTGGCCACTTGCACGATGACCGAAACCGTTTCCAGAACGAAGAGGCCCCCGATGATCGCCAGGACAATCTCGTGCTTGGTCACAACCGAAATGGCCCCAAGCGCCCCGCCCAAAGACAAAGAGCCCGTGTCGCCCATAAAGACCATTGCTGGCGGGGCGTTAAACCACAGGAAACCGAGACCGGCCCCGACAATTGCCCCGCAGAAGACAGCAAGTTCCCCGGCACCAACCACATAATGGATCTGCAAATAATCTGAATAGATGGCGTTCCCGACCAGATAGGAGATGAAGCCAAAACAGGCGGCAGCGATCATCACAGGGACGATGGCCAGCCCATCCAGCCCATCGGTCAAATTGACCGAATTGGACGCGCCGATCATCACGAAAACAGCAAAGGGTATAAAGAACCAGCCAAGCTGTACCAGCAGGTCTTTAAAGAACGGCACTGCCATTGTGGTCGAAAGATCGCCCGGCGTGATCACCGTGAACCAGTATGACGCGCTGACGCCGATGATCAGTTGAAAAAGCAGTTTTACCCGGCCCGGCAAGCCTTTGGAGTTGCGCTTGGTCAGTTTCAGGTAATCATCAACAAAGCCGATCATCCCGAAGCCAAAAGTGACCAGAAGAACGATCCAGACATATCCATTGCCCAGGTTGGACCATAGAAGTGTGCTGGTCAGCAGCGCGATCAGGATCAGGAAGCCGCCCATCGTTGGTGTGCCGGCTTTTTTCAGATGCTGTTCCGGTACGTCTTCGCGAATGTTGCTGGCACCGCGCTGTTGTTTCTTTAACCAGCCAATGATTGCCGGTCCAAAAAGGAAACTGACCACAAGTGCTGTCATCATCGCACCGCCCGTACGGAAGGTCAGGTAGCGAAACAGGTTGAAGATCTGAAAATCGTCCGAGAAGGGGGCAAGGAGAGCAAATAGCATACGTTACCCCGCCGCCATCTGGTTTGGATTTGGTCCCAAGGCGATAAGGGCATCAACAATGGGTTTCATATTGCTGCCCAGCGATCCTTTGACCGTAATGACATCGCCGTCGCGAACCGTATCCGCAATCGCTGCGACCAGGCCGTCACTCTTTTCTGAATGCAAGGCCTGCTGTTTCGGGTCGAGCGCGTCATACAGATGCGCCATATTCGGTCCACAGGCATAGACCGCATCAACGGGCAGGGTCCGCAGGGCCGTTCCGATATTTCGGTGCAGTTGCGGGGCTGTAACACCCAATTCCAGCATATCGCCCAGAACAGCAATACGTCGGCCACCGGCTGATATTTCTTTCTCGCAAAGCACGGCAAGCGCCGCGTCGACGGAAGCCGGGCTGGCATTGTAACTTTCGTCGATCAGGGTGAATTGGCCGCCCTCCGCCAAGGCGATGACCTTTTGGGCTCCCCGTCCAACTGCCGGCTCTATGGTCGCGAAAGCCGCACTGGCGGCAACAGGGTCGATACCCATTGCTGAAACCGTGGTCAGAATGGCCACGGAGTTCAACGCCCAATGATCGCCGGGCGCACCAAGGACATAGGTAATGGTCTGGCCGGAATGAGAACAGATGATCTGGGACCCACCCTCATCATTTGGCGTTGCGGAAAGTAACTGGAATGTAGAATCTGGATGTGTTCCGAAACTGGCGATATTCCGGATCCCGCGATCTTCCGCATGGGCGCGCAGATGATGGAATAGGGGATTGTTTCGGTTGAGAACGGCGGTCCCGTCTTCATCAAGACCTGCAAAGATCTCTGCCTTAGCGTCTGCGATACCCAGGATTGAGGAAAAGAATTCCAGATGCACCGCAGCCACCGTGGTGATAACGGCGATATGAGGGCGCAACATGATGCTGAGCGGTTCGATTTCACCAGCATGGTTCATGCCGATTTCGAACACACCAAAGCGGCAATCACCGGGCATGCGGGCCAGAGTCAGAGGCAGGCCATAGTGATTGTTGAGATTGCCCTTGGTGGCGTGGGTTTTGCCAAAAAGGGAAAGGGCGCGATACAGCCCCTCTTTGGTGCTGGTCTTTCCAACGCTTCCCGTTACTCCAACAATGCGGGCATGGGACCGGTTACGCGCGGCGCGGGCAAGGTCACATAACCCGTCCATTGTGTCTTTGACGCGCAGGACCGGGAAGTCGTCGGGTACGCTGCCTTCCCAGTCATCTGCAATCATTGCGGCGGCGGCGCCAGCCTGAATGGCGGCATTGATATATTTATGGCCATCCTGATTTTCGCCGCGAATGGCAATGAACAGATCGCCCTTCGTCACCTGGCGGCTGTCGATGACAACATTGTCGACGGCAAAGGAACGGGACGCATGCCCCCCTGTTGCGTCAACGGCGTCATCGCTTTTCCAGAGCGGCGTGGTCATCACACCTCCCCATTCTGGCGAAGGGTCGCAACAACAGTGCGGGCGACATCAGCATCATCAAACGGGATAACTTTGTTCCCGACGATTTGTCCCTGCTCGTGCCCCTTACCGGCGATACAGGCGATGTCGCCGGGGCCAAGCCCTTTGATCAAAGCCTCGATGGCGTCGTGGCGATCGCCGATTTCCGTGGCCGCCGGTGCGCCTTCAAGGGCGGATTTACGGATAAGGGCCGGGTCTTCACCACGCGGGTTGTCATCTGTTACAATCACATGATCCGCCCCCTCTAAGGCGGCCTTGCCCATCTGTACCCGTTTGCCGGGGTCGCGATCACCGCCGCAGCCAAAGGCAACGTGGAGCTTGTTGGCGGTGTGTGGACGCAGGGCCTGCAACACTGTTTTCAGCGAATCCGGTGTATGGGAATAGTCGACATAGATTGCCGCCCCGTTGGCCAGTGTTGCGACACATTCCATACGGCCCCGAACACCGGTGAGATTGGCCAGTTGTGGCACTGCATGTGCCGGGCTGGATCCACTGCCGATGACGAGTCCCAGGGCGGCCAGCGCATTTTCAATCTGAAACCGGCCGGAAAGCGGGAAGTCGACCTGATATCGGTCGCCCATAACCTCCAGGTCCAGGGCGAAACCGGCCTTCTGTGTTGCGATGCTGATGCACCGGATCTGGCCGCGCTCCAATCCGTATGAAAGGACGCGGTGCTGCCGTTCAGCGGCAATATTGGCGATAATGTCATGCTCGGACGCGGCTGTGTTTATCACCGCGACACCGCCCGGCGTCAGCAATTCTTCGAACAACCGCAACTTGGCGGCACGATAGGCCGCCATGGAGTGATGATAGTCCAGATGATCCCGGCTGAGATTTGTAAAAGCTGCGGCCATGAAACGCGCGCCGTCCAACCGATACTGGTCAAGACCGTGACTGGACGCTTCAAGCGCGACCTTGTTGATCCCGGCCTGCTGCATGTCACCCAAAAGGCGATGCAGGTCTACCGGATCAGGGGTGGTCAGTCCCTTATCTGTGTCAAAGCCTGGCCCGCGTACCCCCAGGGTTCCGATGGCCGCTGCATTCACACCGCTTGCCTGCCAGATTTGCCGGGCGAAATTTGCGACGGATGTCTTGCCATTTGTGCCGGTGACGGCGACCAGTGTTTCGGGTTGAGGTGCGTAAAACTGTGCGGCCATTTTCGCGAGACGCCGACGGGGATTGGCGTCGTGAATAACGGTAACCGGCGTTTCTTTCTGATCCACCTCGGTTCCTGGCGGGGCCAGAACGGCAATGGCACCCCGCGTGATGGCATCCGGAATGAAGGCGCGCCCATCCATACCGGTTCCTGGAATGGCGGCGAAGAGGAATCCCTGTTTTACCTGACGGCTGTCCGCGGTCAGTCCGGTTATGTTGATGTCTGGTACCAGGCGGGCGCCGCTCATGTCATCCTCTTCTGTCATCTCTCTCGATCATTGCCGCAGCGAGGCGAGACTGGCCTCAAGCTGTGGCGCGATGATGGCGAGTTCTTGGCGAGCTTCAGGTGTTTCACTCAGAACCGGACTGACGTTCAAAACCGGCGCAATCCGTCTGATAATGTTGCCGACGCTGGGGGCGGCAACCCATCCACCTGTTGCGTAGTTGTGGGTTTCTTTCGTGCCCTTGGGTTCGTCCAAGACCACATAAACCACATATTTGGGATCATTCATTGGAAAGGCACCCACGAAGGAAGAAATCAGGGATTTCTTTGCGTATGACCCTCGCTTGCCAACTTTTT
Organism: Alphaproteobacteria bacterium; assembly: GCA_963691885.1. Classification (GTDB taxonomy): domain Bacteria; phylum Pseudomonadota; class Alphaproteobacteria; order UBA8366; family Aestuariispiraceae. The sequence continues at coordinate 563,844 of OY829843.1, read as the reverse complement.
CAGCGGTGCCAGTTTTACCGCCAACGAGATAGCCATCGACCGTCGCGCGCTTACCTGAACCTTCCAGGGAGTTGAGCCGCATAAGGCCTCGAATAGCCTGGCTGGTTGCCTCGGAAATAATGCGGCGGCCGCGCGGCGGTTCGCTTGTTTTCAGCAAGGTCGGCCGGTGAACGACACCCCCATTGATCATAGCGGCGACGCCACTGACCAGATGCATGGGGGAGACTGAAATGCCATGGCCGAACGAGATGGTCATCGTGTTGATAGGGCGCCATTTGGATGGGCTCTGCGGGCGCCCCAACTCTGGAAGCTCCAGGCCTAGTGTGTTCAGAAAACCAAGGTTTTCCATGAACTTGCGCTGACCGGCGGGGCCAACATCGAGGGCCATCTTGGCGGAACCAATATTGGAGGAGAAAACAAAAATCTCCGGCACGCTCAGCCATCTCTTTTTGGCATGATAGTCCGAGATGGTGAAACGCGAAATCCGGATTGGTTTGGTCGCATCATACCCACCATTCAAGTCCACGACGCCGGCCTCCAGTGCCATGGCCGTGTTAAAGATCTTGAAGGTCGAACCCAGTTCATAAACGCCAAGCGTCGCGCGGTTGAAGACGGCATCTTCGTCCGCACTGCCCGGATGATTGGGGTCAAAGTCCGGCAAGGAAGACATGCCAAGAACCTCTCCGGTTCGCGCGTCCATAATGATGCCAGCCGCACCAATCGCGGAATATGTCTCAACAGCTTGGGATAACTCGTCTCTCAGAATATGCTGAACACGGGTGTCGAGGGACAGTTGCACATCTGCCCCGTCTTTTTGCAGCTGGTCTTCAAAGCGTTTTTCGACGCCTGCGATCCCGGCATTGTCGACATTTGTGTAACCAAGCGTATGGGCGAAAAGCGAGCCGTGGGGATAAATCCTGGTCTCGTTCTCGTCGAAATCGATGCCGGGCATACCCAAACGGTTCACCTCGTATTGTTGATCCGGGGTGAGTGTCCGGTCGAGCCAGACGAACCTGGTATCCCGGCGCAGGCGGCTTTCAATCCAGACTGGATCGAGCTGTGGCAATGCCGCTGCCAGCTTCAGGGCGGTATCTGCAGGATCAAGAACCAGGGCCGGATCAGCAAAGAGCGAGACGGTTGACAGGTTCGCGGCGAGCAAGACCCCTTCACGGTCGAGGATCGCCCCTCTCGGCAGTGCCTCTTCCGGGGCTGTGCTGGCCGGTTTCGCGATTTTTGGTGTTTCCTGAGGTTGCAGCGCTGTAATGTCGACAAGACGGGCCCCAATCACGGCGAAAGCGAGCGTCAGGAAGGTTGCCGTGATCAGAATCCTTGTGCGCCCGGTTTCAATCGCCTGCTGAAAGACGCCCTCGCGCACTTCAGTCTGGCGATAAATCGTTGCCCGCTTTGGGTCGCGTCCGGCCGGTTGTTTCGCTGCAAGTCCCGGTGCCTTCACGCGGGCCTTTGCCTTCTTTGCAAGCGGCAGTTTACCGCGCTTCTGCCGGCTTTCCTCGTGCCCGGGTCCCGACAACATACTAGGTTTGTCGTCGGGCGAGATATGGAAGATGTCCCGTTTTGGATCATCTGATGGGTTTGACATCACTCGTCCCCCTTCTGGGAAAGCGCATGACGGACCATGCTGCCAAGATCAGTTCCCTGCGTTTCAGCGGGAGCAACCGGGGCAGAGATTTTTATGCCGCCGTTGAGGTCGTTTTTTGTTGCTTTTGCCTGTGTCGCCGGGGCGGCTTCTGCCGTCGGGACGATGGGTTTGGGCCGTTTCTGCTCGGACGCCTCTGGTGAATTTTCTTCAGCCAACGATTCAGAAGCTTCTTCGTCGGATACAGGTAGCGCGACCGGTAGCGGAATTTGATCAAAACCCCCGATCTGATCCAGACGGGGAAGGGTAAGATGAGGCAACAAGTCCTGCTGCAACGTGCTGAGCCGGTCGGGCCTGTTCAGATAGGCCCATTCCGCTTCCAGTACTTTCAGGGTTTCTTCTTCCTTGGCGATCTCGTTCTGCAGGCTGGAAAGACGACTTTCCAGCTCGTCGACCTGGAAGGCGATGTTGAAGAGCGAGAAACCGGTCGCAACAAACAGGAATGCCCAGACGACTATTGCTGTCAGTTTCATCGACGACCCCTTGGTTTTCTGGTGTCACGCATCTCGGGAAACGGATCGGCCTCCGTGCGCAGGGCCCAGCGCAGCCGGGCGGAACGGGCCCTCGGGTTTTCAGCATTCTCGCTGTCGGATGCCTGGATCGCCTTGCGGCTCTTCTGTTGGAAACTTGGCTCTGGCAGGTCTGGACTGGGGCCAGGCATGTGTCTTGAAACCCCGGTGCCACCGCATCTCGTCGTCAGGAAAGCTTTCACGGCCTTATCTTCGAGAGAGTGAAACGCGACGACCACCAATCGACCGCCGGGATTTAGCAGAGATTCAGCGGCACGAAGTCCGCGGTCCAATTCGCCCAATTCGTCATTTACCTGAATACGAAGCGCCTGAAATGTGCGCGTTGCCGGATCGATGCCGTCTTTCGCCTTGCGAACGACGCTGCGGACCAGATTTGCAAGCTCCAGGGTTGTCTCGAAAGGCTTCTCAGCACGGGTTTCAACGATGGCACGGGCCACGGCACGGGAGCGTTTTTCCTCGCCATAAACCCGGACCAGTCTGGACAACTTGTCCTCATCCCATGTGTTGACGATGTCAGCAGCGGTCTCCCCATCGATATCCATCCGCATATCCAGCGGTCCATCCATTCGGAAGGAGAAGCCGCGTTCTGCTGTGTCGATTTGTGGGGAGGAAACACCGATATCCAGAACAACGCCGTCCAGCCGGTCGACGCCGATGCCAGCGAGAAGATGATCCATATCACCGAAGCAACCATGCAGAATTGTGAAACGGTCGCCAAACCGGTCTTTCAATGAGGCCGCGCGGGGCAGGGCATCGGGATCCCGGTCAATTGCGTAGAGGGAGCAATCAGCCTCTTCCAGAATTGCGCGGCTATATCCGCCTGCCCCGAAGGTCCCATCGAGATACCGTCCCCCATCGCGGGGGGCCAATGCGGCGAGCATTTCTTTCAGAAGGACGGGGCTGTGGATGCTCATTCGCCGATCCCCCCGCTTACTCTGGGCCGACGCCGCAATTTCAGCGTGACGCCCTTGGCCCGTTCTTCAACATCACTGTTGTAGCTCCGGTGAATTTCCGGGTCCCAGATTTGAAAGCGCCGGGCCTTGCCGACAAAAAGGGCCTTGTCGGTGATCGCGCCTTTTTCCTGAAGGCCAGGAGGCAGGACAAAACGCCCGGTACTGTCGAACTGAACGAGGAATGCATCGGCGATAATCTTGCTGAGGGCTTCCTCTTCATCCGAAAACATGTCGGCCTGTTCTTCGATACTGTCTGCCACGAGTTCCATAAACTCGTGGTCACAGGCCTCTAACGCGCCGGATTTTGGTGACGGAAAGATATAGAAACTGCGATCAAGGGTTGGTTGGCCCGCCGCCAGTTGGGCCAGGGTATCGCGAAACGCGGCTGGCAAGGATACGCGACCCTTACCATCAACCTTGTTTTCATATGTACCCGTGAACAACGCCATCACGCGATCAATCCCGTATCAATCCAGTTCTGAGACATCGGGATTTCGGTTTTCGTCGGGTCAGATGAGGTAAAAATCGATCAGTTCTGAACCTGAAATCGTTCAAAAACCGCCCGAGCGAAAAGAAAAATTGGGTCTTAAATCATGCTGGCGGCATTTGTCCCGATGTCGGACAGACGCACACATCAATGCGATACGCTTATCCGTATCGTCATGGGATATCATGGGAAATTATGGTCAGTCAATGGAGAGTCATATTTTTTTACTGTTTTTCAAAGGATTAGCCGAACTCCACTTGATCTATCTTTGTTCTCATTAAGTAATTGTCTAAAGGTTGATTTCCCTACAAATTGTGTTGGGTTAAAAGTTATCCACAAGATGTAGATTCACAAAAAACCGCAGGTTTTGCCAAATTTTTAGGCCATTCGGATTTTCACTTACGCATCGCGTTTGGATTTTAAGTCCATCTGGTCCTGGTATATGGTTTCCGCCTCTCTCTGGAGGCGCGTAAACAGTCTGACGAAACTTGTATGCTCTGCTTCGTCGAACGCGTCCAATAATTTGCTTTGTAATTGCCGCATTGTGATCACGCCTGCTTCGAACAGGTCGATGCCTTTTATCGTCGGGTTGAGCAGATGCCGACGGCTGTCAATGGTGTCGCGTTCCCGTTCTATCAGATCTCGAGCGAGGAGACGGGTGATCGCACGACTGACCCAGCCTTTATCGATGCCGGTTCTTGACGCGATCGTCTGCGCGGTTAACGGCGCGTCGTCTTCTGGGTTTCCCGTCGCAATATGGGCGAGGACGCGCCATTCGACTGTCGAAAGACTGTGACGTTGTTCGAGTTCAATACCGACCACCTTGCCAAGGATCCCCGAAAGCGATTGCACTTGACCTGGCAACAGGTCTCTTTGCCTGAAATCGCGGAATTGTGCGGGTCTCGCCATGTAATATTCCAATAAACTAATCGATATGCTAATGGTTAACCGTAGGTTAAAAGAATTTGGTTGTTGAAACAACTATATTAGAACTGGGTCGGGTTACAGGAATGGTTTCTTCAATGAAGTCTGGGGTGTTTTCCATGCGCGTTTTCGGCTTTGCGATTGTCGTCGGTCTGTCAGTCGTAATAGCAGCGGTGCAGAGTGTTAAGCCCGCGTTCGCTGTAGAATCTGTTCCCCGTCTTGCCCTGGTTATCGGCAATTCCGATTACGAGTTTGGGCCACTGAAAAACCCGGTCAATGACGCTGCTTTGATGACCAGAACCCTGCGCGGCGTTGGTTTCGAAGTGTTTGAGTATCTGAATGCCGATCAGCGCACGATGAAGCGGGCCATCGTCAATTTCAGCAGAGATGTCGAGAATGCCGGCAAGGACGCTGTGGCGCTGGTGTATTTTGCGGGCCACGGCGTTCAGGTGAACGGTGAGAATTACATGATCCCGGTCGGTGCCAGCATTGAGGACGAAGTCGACGTGGATATTGAGGCAGTGCGTGCTTCCTCCCTTTTGATTGGCTTGCGCGAGGCCCGCAGCAAATTGAACATCGTTATCCTTGATGCCTGCCGGAACAATCCTTTTGCCAGCGGTTCCCGTTCTGCTGCCCGCGGGTTGGCGCGCATGGACGCACCGACCGGTACATTGCTGGCCTATTCAACCGCGCCCGGGCAGGTCGCCAGTGACGGAACAGGCAAGAACAGCCCGTATACGACGGCGTTGACCCGGGCGATCCGCGAAGAAGGTGCCAAAGTAGAAGAGGTTTTCAAAACTGTCCGCGTGTCGGTTATGGAAAGAACCAACGCGTCGCAGGTCCCATGGGAATCCTCCTCTCTCACCGGTGATTTTTACTTCGTTCCCTCAACGAATGTTGTTCTTGAGGAAAAGAAAAATCTGGGCACCTTGCCAAGTTCTGCTTTGACCGCACCGCCACAGTCCGAGAATGCGCTGGATGTTGAATATTGGAAGTCTGTCTCTCTCAGCCAGGACCCCGAACTGATAAAAAGCTATCTGGATCGGTTTCCCAATGGTGTCTTTAACGATGTCGCGCGCCAGCGGATCGCCTCGCTCACCGCGCCACCTTTCAGCAATACCAATCAGGAATTGATGCTGTATCAGTCCATTCAATTGAGTGATGAGCCAGTGGAATTTGAGCGTTTTCTGGATGTTTATCCGAACGGCACATTTTCGGCCTTGGCAAAGGCGCGGCTTGCAAAACTGAGAGCTGCGCAGAGTACACAAGCGGCAGAGGCAGAGCGCCAGCGAGAACGCGCCCTTTGGGACAGCGTCAAAAACAGTCAGGATCGCGCGCTGTTTGAAGCGTTCCTGCAGCAATATCCCGATGGGCTTTACAGTGGGCTGGCCCGTGCAAAACTTTCAAGTCTTTCGAACGCGTCTGCACCCGTACCTGCGGCACCGGCACCCAGTATTGTAACGCAGCCAACCGTGGCGCCGCAGCCAGCGCCGACGCCCGCTCCCGCAGAGACACAGGTTGCAGCCCTTGGGCCGAATAACCCGCGAAACGGCATTTTGAAGGTCGATGGTTGGGTTACACATGGACGCACAATGGGCACTATTTTCTGTACCCATAACGAGCGGGTAACCGGCACAATCGAGATTGAGGAAGGCGTCATCAAGTCTGAGCTGAAATCCTCTTTGGGCGCGCCGGTGCGTCTTTCCGGACTGGTTTCACCAAGCGGCAAGGTTTCTATGAAGTTTCGATCCCTTGGCTGGACGGACAATGGACGCGTGAGCGGCCAGGTTTTCGGTGGCTCATTTACGGCCAGATCATCGCCAGGGGCCGGTTGCTCTTATGAATTCACGGTTTCCTTGCCGTGAACCGGCAGAGCCCGCCATTGCATCATCGTTGATTTAACGGTCTGATGCGGGCGCGTGCGGGAATATACCGTTTTCCTGTCACGGGACTGTCCTGGCTGGCTGAATGGAAGGTGTTGGCTCAATGGCGTTGGGTTTTCAGACGATCAAGCGTGCTGATGATGGCTGGTCTGTCGGGATTATCGACCAGACCAAACTTCCCCATGAATTCGAAGTGACGGCCATGCAGGGCCTGGATGATGCTGTTGTCGCGATCCGCGATATGCTGGTCCGGGGCGCCCCGTTGATTGGGGCAACGGCCGCATACGGTATGGCATTGGCAATGCGTGAAAACGGTTCCGATGCCGCCTTGCAGAACGCTTATGATCGATTGATGGAAACACGCCCGACCGCGGTTAATCTGCGTTGGGCGCTGGATGACATGATGGGGCTTTTGCATAACCGCGCGCCAATGGAGCGGGCGGAGCTTGCCTATGAGCGAGCCGCGGAGGTTGTTTCCGAAGATGAGGCACTGTGCGACGGGATCGGGGAAAACGGCCTGCCTTTTATAAAAGAGATCTTTGATCGAAAGGGACAGGGTGAACCGGTCAATATTCTGACACACTGTAACGCTGGGGCCTTGGCTACCTGCGGGATCGGCACGGCTACTGCCCCGATCTACAAAGCGCAGGAGGCCGGGATTCCGGTTCATGTATGGGTGGATGAAACCCGCCCCCGCAATCAGGGTGCTGCGTTGACCGCCTGGGAATTGAACAAATCCGGCATCAGCCACACCTTGATCGCAGACAATACCGGCGGGCATTTGATGCAGCACGGTCTGGTCGATATTTGCTTTGTTGGCACGGACCGGACAACCGCAGATGGGGATGTCTGCAATAAAATTGGCACCTATCTAAAGGCGCTGGCGGCGCAGGATAACGGCGTGCCGTTTTATGTTGGCTTGCCGTCGACAACCATCGACTGGACTGTCCGCGACGGGATTTCCGAAATCCCGATTGAGAAACGATCCGATGATGAAGTGACCAGGATAACCGGCAAGACCGCCGCCGGGACAATAGAGACGGTGTTGATTTCGCCAGAGGGTACTGAGGCCGGCAATTACGCATTTGATGTTACACCGGCCCGCCTTGTGACCGGTCTGATCACCGAACGCGGCGTTTCTGACGCCAGCGCTGCAGGCCTGCGAAAACTCTTTCCGGAACAGGCTTCTAGCGCCACCTGAACATGCGGTTCCCGGCCCGTTGACATCAGCCGCACAAAACAATTTTAGCCGTTTGTAATTTCCCCGTTGCCGGGTGTTTTATTCCGTGACACCGTCGCGAATAAGATCAGTCATGCGATGAGCTCCCCATCTTATTTCAGGGTGGCGTGATCGCGAATGTGAAGGGAAATCACGATGGCAAGACGACCACGCGCGGAAAGCAGGGCAAGGCAGCGGGAACGCCAGGCCGGGGAAGCTGGTGGATGGTTGACTCAAATCCCGTATGCGGAGCTTCGCAATCCTTATAAACCTTTCGAAATTCTCTCTGCAGATGAGCTGAACGGTATTCACGAAGCGTCACTGACCGTGCTTGAGGAAATTGGCATCAATTTCCTGTTGCCGGAAGCCGTGGAGATCCTGAAGCAGGCAGGCGCTGATATTGATAGTGACGGCATTCGGGTGCGAATGGACCGCGCGATGGTGTTGGACGCGGTGGCCAAGGCACCGACGCAGTTTCGCCTCCACGCTCGCAATCCGGCTCATTCCCTGACCATTGGCGGCAATGTCATCAACTTCGCCAGCGTCGGCAGCCCACCCAACGCATCAGATATGGTAGGCGGCCGTCGCCGCGGGAATAAACAGGACTATTCGGATTTCCTGCGTCTCTGTCAGTTCTTTAATGTCTGTCACTTGCCGGGCGGGTATCCGGTGGAACCGCAGGATATTGAGACGCCGATCCGCCATATTGAGGCGATGCGCCTGGCCCTGGAACTGACGGATAAAGCGGTTGTCTGCTATTCGCTTGGTCGTCAGCGCGTTCTAGACACGCTGGACATGATCAAGATTGCACGCGGTATTGATGAAGACACCTTGCTGCGTGAACCCAGCCTCTGGACCATTGTTAACGCAAATTCCCCGCTGCAATTTGATAAGCCGATGTTATGGGGCATGATCGAAATGGCGAAGCGGAACCAGGTGGTCTGTGTAACGCCCTTTACCCTGTCGGGGGCCATGGCACCGGTTACAATTCCAGGCGCGCTCGTGCAACAGAATGCTGAGGCGCTGGCGGGGATAGCTTTTCTTCAGACTGTTAATCCGGGTGCCCCGTCCATCTATGGCGGGTTTACGTCAAATGTCGATATGAAGACGGGTTCGCCCGCCTTTGGAACTCCCGAATATTCAAAGGCAACGCTGATCGGATCTCAGCTGGCCCGGTCCTATGGATTGCCTTTCCGGGCATCGAATGTGAACGCCTCCAACGCGCCGGATGTTCAGGCAGCCTATGAATCCGAGATGTCTGTCTGGGCGACGACACTGGGCCATACAAATCTGGTGAACCATGGCTTTGGATGGCTTGAGGGCGGGTTATGCGCATCATTTGAGAAATTCATCATTGATGTCGAAATCCTGCAGATGATGTCGGAGTTCCTCAAACCCATGGTGGTTGATGAGGCCTCACTTGGCCTTGATGCGATCCGGGAAGTGGGGCCGGGCGGGCACTTCTTCGCGGCCCAACATACGCTAGAACGGTATGACAGAGCCTTCTATCCCCCGGTTCTGTCGGATTGGCGCAATTTTGAGACCTGGGAAGAAGATGGCGCGCGGACAGCAACAGAGCGGGCCCATAACCTTTATAAACAGGTTCTGCATCAGTTTGAGGCACCGGGAATGGATCCCGGAATAAACGAGGAACTGAATGCTTTTGCGACCCGCCGGATCTCCGAAGGCGGTGCGCCCGCGCAATAGTGATTGCACACTTGATTGTGTGTTTTGCTGGTTTGCCAAGCCTTCGGCAAGCTGTCAGACTTGGCGCAGATTGTAGCGTGGAAAAAGTAATATGCAGGAAAGCGAAGACGGGTTTATTCCACCAGAGCAGCGGCCGGATGAGGGTGCCCTGACCTTCAACCTTTCGGAGGCGGTTTCCGGCATTCTGTCGATCCGGACCGAGATCCCTGAAGATGGTTTCACGGCCCATGCGCTTGGAACGGAACGGGCTGGAACCGCGCTTCTGATCGACGCAAGCGGTCTTGTCCTTACCATCGGATACTTGATTGCCGAGGCGGAACAGATCTGGTTGCTGTCCGCAAATGGTGGTGCCGTAGAGGGACATGTCCTGGCCTATGATTTTGTCACAGGATTTGGTCTGGTTCAGGCGCTGGGACGGATTGAGGGCACGCCGCTGGTCCTGGGCGATTCCTCTGCCGTTCGGGTCGGCGATCCGGTGGTTTTTGCCGGGTCCGGCGGAACAGAGGGCAGCCTGCAGGCCCAGATTGTTTCGCGACGTGAATTCGCAGGCTATTGGGAGTACCTGCTTGACGAGGCAATCTTTACAGTTCCGGCACATCCTTCCTGGGGTGGGGCAGCGGTCCTGAATGAAAAGGGGGAAGTAATTGCGCTTGGCTCGCTTTTTGTCGGCGATGCACGGGGGCAGGGAACGTCTTCTCAAGGCAACATGGCGGTCCCGATCAACCTGGCAAAGGATATGATCGATGAGGTGCGCAGCCAGGGACATATCTCGGTAAAAGCCAAACCCTGGATGGGGATGTATATGGCCGAGGTTGAAGACTATCTGGTCGTGGCCGGCCTTGCGCCAAACGGCCCTGCTGAAACCGCGGGTGTTGAGGCAGGGGATGTCGTGATGGAAGTTGCGGCATCACCCATTGGCGATCTTGCCGATCTGTTGCGAACCGTTTGGTCATTGGGTGATCCGGGCATCACGGTTCCCTTGACCCTGGTGCGCGATGGTGTCCGCAGGCATGTTGATATCAAGTCCGCCAGTCGTGGTGATTTTCTTCGCACACCGCGATTGCATTGAGGGTCTGTCAATACATCTGATTTTGCTGCGTTAACTGATTTTTAGGCCGCTCACGCTTTCTTGATACGCGTTGATTTCTCAACACTCTCTGACCTGTGTGAATATCCGTTCAGAAGTGATGACCAGATTGTACGCAATCATAAAAATTGGGAGTAACTAATGAATCGTTTATTAAAGGCATCATTGTCCGGTGCAGCTGTCCTGGGCTTTGCCTCAGTCGCATTGGCCACCGATATTAATTCTACAAAAACAGCAATGGATCCGCATGTTGATCCACATTTCGATGTGGCGGCAGAACTGTCCGGTGATTTTCTCACCCAGATGGCGCAGTCCTCCAAGAAGTGCTATGTCGACCGCATTCGTGGCGAATGGGAAGCAGCCGGAAAGCCCAAGGTTAAGGGCTGGGCCGAAGATGTTTCTGATGATGAAGCCGAGGCGGCGTATAACTGCATCAAGGCAGACCTTGCCAGCCGTTATGACAAGTCAGACGAGCCCGGCGCAAAAGGCTATCAGTCTTATACGCGCTACAACACGGTTGCCTATCCGTCGGACACCCATGGTGGACGCCTCGTAAACAACTTTGGTGATGCCACAGCTGCCAATTACGGGAAGTTTGAAGAGTTTGGTTCCATGCCGGTTGGGTCGATCCTCGTTAAAGACAGCTTTGGTGTAAACAAACGCGGTGAAGTACGCCCCGGACCTTTGTTCACAATGGTCAAAATGGAAGCCGGCTTTAACGAAGAAAGCGCGGATTGGCGTTATGCTTTGATCACGCCCAAGGCAAAACTCATGGGCGCGACCAATGGCGATAATGGCAAGAAGGTACAGTTCTGCATTTCCTGCCACGCCGCTGCGGAGGAATTTGATCAGATGTTCTTCCTGCCGGACGATTACCGGGTCTCAAACTGATCCGTTCAGAACCGGGTTGGCTCTGAAATCGCCCCTTCAGAGCCAACCTTAAAAAGCCACGATCCATCCCGGGTCGTGGCTTTTTTACATGTTTCACCTGGGGTCAGCCGAATTTCAGAACACGATCGCTGACATAGGGATTGGACATGCGTTCGTTTCCAAACGTGCTGAGTTCGCCATGGCCGGGCACGAAGGTTGTTTCATCACCCAACGGCCATAGCCGTGTTATTATTGCGTTGATGAGATCTGCATGGTTGCCCCGTGGAAAATCGGTTCTACCGATTGAACCCTTGAACAGGACATCTCCGACAAAGGCGACTGCGGATCCCGGGTGATGGAAGATGACATGGCCGGGTGTATGGCCAGGACAGTGATAGACGTCCAGAACGAGCTTACCCAGGGTTACCGTGTCGCCCTGATCCAGCCAACGCGTCGGTGCAAAGCAACGCGCTTCCGGCAGGCCCCACTTCGGCCCGTCTGTCTCCATCGTATCAATCCAGAAGCTGTCATCGGTATGCGGACCCTCAATCGGGATGTTCATCCGTTCAGATAGTTCAGCAGCACCACCCGCGTGATCGATATGCCCGTGGGTGATGAAGATTTTTTCAAGGGTTACGCCCTGCTCTTCGACAATGCGCAGAAGGTCATCGACTTGCCCGCCAGGATCGACAAAGGCGGCCGCTTTCGTTTCATCACACCAGATCAGGCTGCAATTCTGTTGAAACGGAGTGACAGGACAGATGACCGCGCGGAGTTTGCTGGTCGTCGGGGCTGGCTCATTGTCATTCGGCAAAGCCTGGATCCTTCTTTTCCATCATCCGGACCAGGGCCGGCCATTCAATCGGATCGATTGTGCCCTGGCCGGCAAGCCCTTCATCCCATTGCTTTGCGGTGTGCTCTGCTATGGCGTCAGACGGGATGACCAGGTCGCCACCGGAGGCTTGCATTGCCTGTATCTGCAGCTTGCAGGCGCGCTCAAGATAATACAGGCGGCGGAAGGCTTCACCCACGGATCGTCCAACGGTCAGCAGGCCATGGTTGCGCAGGATCATCGCGTTCTTTGTGCCCAGGTCAGCGATCAGGCGTTCCTGTTCCCCAAGATCTGTGGCGATGCCTTCCAGGTCATGATAGGCGACCCGGTTGTGAAACATCATGCTCTGTTGGTCCAACGGGATCAGTCCTTGCTTCATTGCCGAAACAGCACATCCGGCAAGCGAATGGGTGTGGATGATACAGGCTACGTCTGGCCGTGCATGATGAATGGCGGAATGAATAACAAAGCCCGGCCCATTCACGGGATAGTCTGAGTCATCATAAGCGTTCCCGTCCAGGTCCACCCGGATCAGATTGGAGGCTTTGATTTCGGTGTAATGCAGGCCAAACCCGTTGATCAGGAAAAGCTCTTTTTCATCTATATCGGCAACCGCACCGTCCGGCACGCGCAGGGTGATGTGATTATAAACCAAGTCGGTCAGGCCAAAGTGGTCAATCAGGCGATAGCAGCAGGCAAGCTCAGCCCGCGCTTGCCATTCGGTTTCGCTGTATTTTGTTCTGGCTGAGCCGTCTTGCAGTACCGAAACACTCATCACTGTCTCCCAAGTATTTTCTTGATGTCAGATTAATGTGGGACCGGCGCCCTGTCACGAAGCAAGAGTGTATCACCACTTGCCGCATCGGGGTTTGACCGCTTAGTGTTCACCTCACCATCCATGGTGCGGGTGCTAACAGAGACAGAACGGGAGAGTGACATGTCTGACAAAGCAAAAACAGCGATTGTAACCGGGGCAGGAACCGGTGTCGGACAGGCAGCTGCCCTTGCCCTGTTGAACGCCGGATACACTGTCGCCATGGCCGGTCGCCGGCTGGAACCACTGGAGGAAACGATTTCGCTGTCTGGTGCGGATGCAGACCGGGTTTTGGCCGTACCAACAGATGTTGCTGACGAGGCCTCTGTCGCGGCGATGGTGAAGGCAACCGTCGACAAGTTTGGGCAGCTGGATGTGTTGTTTAACAATGCCGGGCTGAATGTACCCTCGATCGATATTGACGAGCTGACGTTCGAACAGTGGAAAGGTGTTGTCGATGTCAACTTGACCGGGGTCTTTTTGTGCACCCAGGCAGCATTCCGGCAGATGCGGGACCAAGACCCTCAGGGTGGACGGATCATCAATAACGGGTCCATCAGCGCCCATGTGCCGCGCCCAGGCTCTGCCCCTTACACCGCAACGAAACATGCCGTAACAGGCCTAACCCGGTGTACATCTCTCGACGGACGGAAATACAACATCGCTTGCGGTCAGATCGACATCGGCAATGCGGCAACACCCATGACACGACGGATGCAAGGCGGCGTGCCCCAGGCGGATGGCACGATCAAGCCGGAACCTACCATGGATGTTGCAAAGGTCGGGGACGCGATTGTCCATATGGCGGATCTGCCGTTGGACACCAATATTCAGTTCATGACCATTATGGCCACCACAATGCCGTTTATCGGGCGCGGCTGATTTCAGGGAAAAAAGGTCTGAGCCTATCTGTCAGGCACGAGTGATCGGGGTGCGTTGGACATGCTCCGTATTCTCGCCCTCGATCCGCAGCAACCGGACAGGTCCGCGGCGCAGCGGGGCATGGATATCGCCTGGCTCATAGAGATGGGCGTCACCCTTTACCATAGTGTAACTTCTCACCTGTTTGACCCGGGCCGGTTTTCCCTCCGTCGCGGGGGCAACAACCTCCCAATCCGTCATCTCTGTCTCCCCTTCCGCCTGGCCATAGATTGCCCAGGTGGGGCCATGATCATGGGGTGCGCCTTCTTTCGCGCCGTCATAGGTGTGAACACAGATGCAAAAGCCCAGATCCGGATCTTCAAAGAGGATCTTCCGCTCGTCGGATTCGGGCATCACAGTGCTTTCGACAAAGACCTCGTCTTTCAAGGCGTTGCGCACCAAATCACAGATGGCGTCCCGACCGGCTTTGCCTTCGTTGGTCTGTAAGGCGTATTTGCAGGCTGCTGCAAAACTCTCCAAGGCTGCGTTCATCTCTACCCCCTTTTGCCTGTTTCCGGCGTGGCTCAGAATATTCCGGCTTCCAGGCCCGCTGCGATACTCATGCCCAATGTTTCGGCCTGTGTTTCAAACGCGTCCTGCCATGGTCCTTTACAGACAACGGGTTCCTGAACCCATGCCCATCTCAGGCCGGTGACGATACTCTCGATCGCGCGCCTCGTTCCTGTGCCGTCCAGACCTGCCCGTATGATCAATCCGACGGGCATGCCCTGTTTTTCTTCTAGTAGGGGATAGTAGCAGCGGTCGAAGAAGTCCTTCAAGGCACCTGACATATAGCCAAGATTCTCCGGCGTTCCCAAAATGATGGCGTCTGCCGCCAAGACATCTTGAGGTTTCGTGTCGAACGGGCTGAGTGCGAGTGTCGCCACCCCCGATATGTCAGGGTGTCCGGCCCCCCGAACTATGGCGTCCCGCAGTCGGGCGGTGTTTGGTGAGGGCGCATGCATCACCAGGAGAAGGCGTTTGGCGGGCGCAGTTTCAGGCAACGAACCGCCCATTCTGAAAATCTTCTACCGCCTGGATCAATTCGGCGTGGCTGTTCATCACAAAGGGCCCATAACGGGCGACCGGCTCGTTGATGGGCGCGCCCTCGCCATAGAAGAAGGCGGCCCCGCCATCCCCGGCGGAGACGGTTATACCGCCCTCGCCCTTTAGCAGGGCGAGCGAGGGCGCATGGGCGGACCTTGTGTGATTATCCTGATCCGGACCGGTGACTGACCCCTCGTAAATGCAGAAAAACGCGTTTTGTCCCGCCGGTCTTTCCAATGTGATCGATGCCCCAGGCTTGAGGTTGACGCGCAGCAACCTTAAAGGGGTTGATGATGCCGCCGGTCCCGTCTGTCCGCCAAAATTACCGGCGATCAGGTGAACCTCGCCGCCATCAATGCCGACAATCGGGATCATCTTTTCGGTGATGTCCTGATATCCTGGCGCTTTCATCTTTTGATCGGCGGGCAGGTTCACCCAGAGCTGAAATCCCCGCATCCGTCCTTCAATCTGCTCTGGCATTTCGGAATGGATGATCCCTTTACCCGCCGTCATCCATTGCACATCACCCGGCCCGATTAATCCCTCGCCACCGGTCGAATCCCGATGGCGCAACTGGCCATCCAGCATCAGGGTCACGGTTTCAAAGCCGCGATGGGGATGGTCCGGAAAACCACCGATATACGCATCGGGGTCATCATTGTCGAAACGGTCCAGCATCAGAAAAGGGTCAATCATATCAATTTCTTGAGTGCCGATCATCCGGGTCAGACGAACCCCGTCTCCATCAGATGTTTCCATACCCTGGACTATTCTCGAAAGATACATACCGATATTTTCCTCTGTTTCGCTGATGGAACCACTCTCAGGTTATGTAAGCTTCAAGAAGGTCGTGTCCAGACTGACACAGATTAACGAATTATTCATCAAATCGGGTGTATTGACTCAGCTTGGGAGAATCATATTGCTGTCTGGTCAACCTGATAATCAGGATAATGGGGGAATACTTGGGCTTCATCACGAAGATGCCCATTTTCATGCCCTTTTGATCGATTATTGGAACGTAAAGCGCGGAACGGCAAAGATCGCGGATCGTCGCGACATAGATCCGAGCGAGCTGGTAAGCCGTCTTCCCTATCTGGCTTTAATCGAACGAAAGCATCAAGACGACCGTATACGGTATCAATACCGGCTGACCGGTACGGGAATTGCCCGTCTGGCGGGGCGCGATCCGACAAACAAGTATTTTGACGAACTCTATAGCGGCGCCTATCTCAACCGGGCCGAAGCCCTCTATGATGAGGTTGCAAAGAATAAGACACCGGTCATGTCGCGCCAGCGTTTCAAGAACCACGAGACCCAGGACGAGCTTCTATACAGCCGTCTGATTCTGCCCCTGACCCGCACCAGTATCGATGTGAAAATGTATCTGCTTCACATCCATCCCCTGGAACATAAGCCTGGACGGAATATTTCACTGCTCTAGAGCCGCGAATGAACAGGTTCCAGGACTGTTGCTAGCTTAGTGCAACCGCCTGCCCGGACAGCTTTACGCTGACCGAAAATCCACCTTCATTGATCATCCAACGCCGAAGAACAAAGCTGCGGGCCCCCTTTGAATGCATGGGGTCAGCCTCCGCCAGCGCTTTTGCCGCCTCGAAACTCTCGGCTCGGTAAAGGATCATGCCCATCCCTTGCATTTCCTCGCCGGTTTCATCGGAAAGGGGACCGGCAAAAACCAGTGATCCTGCTTTCTCCAGTTCTGCCTGATACGCAAGATGCTCGGGCAAGATACTTTTCAGGACATCAGGGGCTGCTACCGGTGTGCTTTGCACACAATAGAGTTCGAAGGCGAGGGAGCCTCGTTCCCGGGCCGCCGATAGATATTCAGTCCATTTTGGCATTTTCCTACTCCTGAGCAAGATTGGTAAAAGTTACGATTTTATGGCTATCAATCTAAAAATATCGATATTATTTGACAACACAAATTTTCGTGTCATAATTTTCGGTAATTTAGTTTAGAACGACAATTAGAGGGATGGGCAGGATGCGTTTCTTGGTAGGCCGAGCAGGCTCAGAAATTTCCGTATTTGGTGTCAACGGTGATGTGGCGGTCAATCTGACGGCTCAGGATCCGGCATTTGGTGCCGACTTGATGGAGGGCGTTATTGCCAATCCTGCTCTTGTCGCGAAAGCAGCAGAGCTGACCGCAGCCGGACCCGGCATCGCGATTGATACCATCACGCCCGAACTTCCCGTTGCCCGGCCTGAAAAGATCATCTGCCTTGGCCTCAATTATGTCGACCATGTGAAAGAGGGTGGGTATGACATTCCGACCTACCCCGCTTTGTTTATGCGTGGTCTGAATTCAATGATGCCGGCAGAAGCCCCCATGGTGCGCCCGACTGTATCCGAGCGGCTGGATTACGAAGTTGAACTGATGCTGATTGTTGGAACCGGCGGTCGACATATCGCCGAGGAAAACGCGCTCGACCACGTTTTTGGATACACCGTGTTCAACGATGGGTCCGTTCGTGACTATCAACGCAAGACCCATCAATGGACGCCGGGCAAGAATTTTGACAATACCGGTGCGCTGGGGCCCATCACTGTGACGCCCGACGAGCTGCCTGAAGGGGCGACCGGCCTGAAAATTGAAAGCCGGGTCGGCACGGAAATTCTCCAAAGTGCGAACACGTCGGATATGATGTGGGGCGTTGCCAAAACAATTGCCACGATTTCGGAATACACGACCCTGGAGCCCGGTGATCTGATTGCCATGGGGACGCCGCCAGGTGTTGGTCATGCCAAGACGCCGCCGCGCTGGCTGCGCCCCGGAGAGGTGGTTGAGGTGGAGATCGAAGGCATCGGTATTTGCCGGTCTCCGATTGTTGCAGAGGAAGATCTCGGCAAGGCAGAGGCAGCCCAATGAGTGCCGTTGAACTGACAGATCAGGATACATTGCGTCGTTCCGCACAGGAAGCCGTCCGGAACCTGCGATCCCGCAAACGCCGTCTGGATGCTGCATCCATTGATCTCATCCTGCGTGATGCACGGTCGCATTACGCCTGGCAAGACCGTCCGGTCCCCCGTGAATTGCTAGACGAGATCTATCAGATCACGATTGCGGGGCCGACCAGCATGAACACGCTGCCGGCGCGTTTCATCTTCGTCACGTCGGATGAGGCAAAGGAAAAGCTCTCCAAGTCGCTGAAGCCCAAGAATGTGGAAAGGATGATGTCTGCGCCAGTGACCGCGATTATCGCCCATGATCTGGAATTCTGGACCTATTTACCAAAACTCTTCCCCCATGAAGACCGGCGTCCGATGTTTGAGGGTAAAGCGGAGCATATAGAGGCGACGGCGTTCCGGAACGGCACATTGCAAGGTGCCTATTTCATGATTGCCGCGCGCGCTGTCGGTCTGGATGTAGGGGCGATGTCAGGCTTCTCAAACGAGATTGTCGATCAGGAATTCTTCGCGGGCACCACATTGCGGTCCAATTTTCTGTGTAATCTGGGTTATGCTGATGAAACGGCTCTGTTCCAGAAACTGCCTCGTTTTGAGTTTGATGAGGCCTGTTCTTTTGTGTGACGTCCGGATGTCTGAGACCCGCGACTACCAGATACGAGGAAAAAATGGGTAAGGTTGTACAGAAGACCAAAGTTAAAATGAGGGCGGACGCTCATTGCCCGTCTCATTCCCGCGCTGACATTAAGGTGCGTGATACCATGTCCTATATCGATGAACCTGTTGCACGGGGCGGTACCAATACTGGCCCGGCGCCGACCGAGGCTGCTTTGGGCGCGTTGATCGCCTGTACAAATGTGATCGGACATAAATGTGCCGACGCAATTGGTATCGAGATCGGGCATCTGGATATTTCGGCGGTTTGCGACTTTGATCGTCGGGGCGTGACCCTGAGCGAAGTGATCGGAAACCCGTTTGAAACCATCATGCTGACCGTCGAAGCAGATGGCCCGGCCAGCCAGGCAGAGCTTGAGCGTGTTGCAGAAGAAACAGCGAAATACTGTCCCCTGTCGCGTCTGTTTCGCGAGGCGGGAACACAGATCGATGAAACATGGCGTCCCAAATCTGGAGATTGAAGGGCACCGCAGAATTTACCAAACCAATCAACAATACGAAATGCCTGGTAAGGGCCACATACTGAAAAGGGAAGACGCTTATGAACAAAATTGCAAAAAACATGATCCTCGGCGCCGCGCTGGCAGGATTCTTTACCGGTTCCGCGCAGGCCGCGGAAACGATCAACATCTCGGTCATTGACGGATATCCTGCCCGTGCCATGTGGGTTAAGGAATTTTCCGCTTTCTTCATTCCAGAAGTTGACAAGCGACTGGCGGCGGCCGGTGGCAATTATGAGATCAAGTGGCAGGAATCCTATGGCGGTACCATTGTGAAGCCCAAGGGTGTCCTGGAAGGTATCAAGCTTGGTCTTGGCGATATCGGGATTGTGACGACCATTTTCCACAACGCGAAATTGCCATCTCAGGCACTTTCAGCGGTCACTCCGTTTGTTTGCGCGGATGCCAGGGTGGTTGCCAAGGCGGTTGACGAAATTGCCCGTGAATTCCCCGCAATGAAGAAAGAGTTTGAAGCACAGAACCAGGTCTATCTGGCAACAGGCGTTGTGCTCGATACCTACCAGATCTTCAGCACCCAGCCGATTGACGGCCTGTCTGGTTTGGAAGGCAAGAAAGTTGCCGGTGCCGGATACAACATGCGTTATGTTGAAGGGATCGACGGTGCTGTTGGCGTGCGCGGTGGTCTGACCGACTTCTACTCCATGCTGCAGACAGGTGTTGCTGATGTCGGCATGCTGTGGCCGGAAGCAGCCAACACATTCAAGATTGCCGAAGTGGCCCCCTACATGCTGAAAGCTGATCTGGGCGCTGTGAACTCCAAAACCGTGACGGCAAATGCTGACTTCTGGAAAACGCTTCCTCAGGAAGTGAAAGATGTCATCAACGAGGTCTCTATTGCCTATCGTGATCACATTGCCAGTGTTGCGATGGACCGTGCGGCCACCAGTGCGAAAGCCTTTGTTGATAAAGGCGGCAAGATCGTCGAACTGTCTGCGGTAGAGCGCAAAACCTTTGCAGACTCCATGCCTAACATTTCTCAGGAATGGGCAAGCAACCTTGATGGTAAAGGATCCCAGGGTTCTGAAATGCTGGTGGCCTATATGGGTAAATTGCAGGCAAGCGGTTGTTCGCCATCCCGTGACTGGGCCGCTGAGTTGACCCAGTAAGGCTGGCCTTAGAAACGGATCGCGTAACATGTCCGCCCTGCAAGGGATGATATCTGCGACGGCCCGGGCTGCTGGCATGGTAGCCCGGGTCGCCAATGTTGCCGGCACCCTGACCGTTCTGGGACTGGTGCTGATCGTGAACAGTGATGTCGTCGGACGTGGTGTTTTTCACGCACCGTTTCGAGGCGCTTATGAGGTGGTGCAGTTCAGCATGGTGCTGATCGTCTTTCTGCAACTACCTGATGTTTGCCGTGTGGATCGTTTGACCCGGTCTGATGGTTTGCTTGCCATCTTGGGGGAGAGCCGACCGGGCCTGATGCGCGGCCTTTCCGGATTTATCGATACCCTTTCGGCCATATTGATGCTTCTGGTGGCCATTACAATCTGGCCGGAAGTTGGCGACGCCTGGGAAAGCCAGGACTTTTTTGGAACGCCCGGGATTTTTACAGCCCCCTGGTGGCCCGTGAAATTGGTTATCTTTATCAGTGCGGCTTTGTGCAGCCTGGTCTTTGCTTTGAAAGCCATCAGTGGCAATCGAAGACCGGATCAGCTTCCGACTGCTGCTGCGTCAGAGTAGGAAACGGATAATGGATCCGATCACAATCGGCACGCTTTCTATTCTTGCCATCATCGTCCTGATTTATATTGGCGTTTATATCCCGATCGCGCTGGGCATCGTGTCCTTTGTTTCGATCTGGATCATGCGTGACAATTTCACGCTGGCGATGAACCTTCTAAAAATATCGGTTGGTGATTCCGTTATGGAATACACCTTTGCGACCGTCCCACTCTTTACCTTTATGGGGCTCATTGTGTCCCGAGCGGGCATGGGGTCTGATGTCTACCAGGTGATGAATGCGCTGTTCAAACGCATCAACGGGGGTATTGGTATGGCCACGGTCGGCGCCAATGCCGTCTTTGCTGCAGTGACCGGTTCCTCCATTGCCTCTGCATCTGTGTTCACCAAGGTCGCTGTGCCAGAGATGCTGCGCTTTGACTATAACCCCCGTTTTGCGGTTGGGGTCGTCGCCGGTTCCTCCGTTCTGGGAATGATCATTCCGCCAAGCGCGATGCTGATCATCTATTCATTTGTGGCCGAACAATCGGTTGGTGACATGTTCCTGGCCGGTGTTATTCCGGGGATCATGTTGGCCATCGCCTATATTGCCGCGATCATGTTCATGTGTCGCTTCACACCCGGATTTGTGGGCGGGCGTACAGCGGAAGACACCGGTCCGGATCTGACAAATGCGGAACTGGTCGGTAAGGCCCTGCCTATTCTGTTTTTGATCGTTACCGTGCTTGGCGGTATTTACACTGGTTGGCTGACCCCGGTTGAAGCTGGTGCGGCGGGCTCTGCACTGGGCCTCGCCATCGCGGTTATTCGACGCAAGATGGATCTGAAGACCTTCTGGTCGGCTTTGCTTGAAACAGGTCATATTACCGCTGCTATCCTGTTCCTGATTACGATGGCATCCATGTATAGCCGGATGCTGGGTTTTGCGGGTCTGCCGAGCGTTATGGCCGACTATCTGGCCGGGTCAGAGTTTTCCTTCTTCTGGGTCATGCTGATCTATGTGCTGCTGATGTTGTTTCTCGGAACGTTGTTGGACACGGCCTCGGTTATTCTGATCGTTGTGCCTTTGTTCCTGCCCATTGTTGAACCAATGGGGATGAGCCTGGTCTGGTTCGGCATCATCACCGTTGTCGGCGCGGAAATCGGGCTCTTGACCCCGCCCTTGGGCATATCGTATTTTGTCATTAAAGCGACGCTCGACAATCCCAGGATCTCTCTGAAGGACGTCTTCATGGGCGCTTTGCCCTTTGCCGCCGTAATGCTGGGTGTGCTGGTCCTGTTAATCAATTTCCCGGAACTGAGCCTGGCTCTGCTGAACTAAAAGGAGCATCCAAATGCGTGATGTTACGACCGACAATATCACCGAAACATTCATGAGCTACTTTGGTCCGGATACCGATCCGCGCACCCGGTTCATCATGGAAAAGCTGGTAGAGCATCTGCATGCCTTTACCAAAGAGACCCAGCTCACCCATGACGAATGGCGCAAGGGAATTGAGCTGTTGGGTTGGGCCGGTCAGATCTCCAGCCCGGAGCGGGACGAGTTTGTGCTGTTCTCCGACGTGTTGGGACTCTCCTCACTCGTGGATATGCTGCATTCGCCACAAGGCGCCACCAGTTCTTCGGTTTTGGGGCCATTCCATATCGCAGGCGCACCGGAAATCCCCATGGGTTCTGATATGAAGCGCCATTATGAAGGGGAAGTTCTGATTGTTGAGGGGCATATCAAAGACCCCGACGGGAACCCGATTGTGAATGCCAGTGTCGATATCTGGCAGACCGCGCCAAACGCGCTTTATTCCAGCCAGGACCCTGAACAGGATACCTATTCCTTTCATGGCATCATTCGCACGGATGAAACCGGTCGCTATGCCTTTACAACGGTTCGCCCGGTTCCCTACACGGTGCCGACCGATGGCCCTGTTGGGACGCTGTTGGACGCGACGGGGCGCCATCCCTGGCGACCCAGCCATCTGCATTTCATCGTTAAGGCGGATGGTTTCAGGCCGCTGGTCACCGAAGTGTTTCCCGATGATGACCCCTATCTGGATCAGGACACGGTCTTTGGTGTGCGGTCTGATTTGATCCTGACCTATGTCCAGCAGGAGGCCGGCACCTTCCCCGACGGCTTTGAGCTGTCGGGCAGTGTGGACGGGGCCTATTCCCGTGCGGATTTCGATATTGTCTTGAGACCGCTTGACGCCTGAACCGAAAGAGCTGACTGAAGAAGTTAACCCCGCTCAGAAATGGGCGGGGTTTGCTATTAGATGTGCTCTTTAAGGAAACCGCCGGTCCTAGTGTAGTGTTCCAGGAGGATTTCCACTGTCAGTTCGGCATTCCGGTCCATTGCAGCGGCGAAGATCGCGTTGTGCTCGCTGCTGACATCCCTCGATGCATAACCCGAACTGTGCGAGGCCAGATAGCGGTACCGGACATTCTGGTCGTAAAGCTGACTGCAAATCCGCAACAGAATTTCAGAGCCGCAGGCGCTGATCAGGGCGAGATGGAATTCCTTGTGGAGCGCCTCCCAGGAAACTGGATCATAGAAATCGGCTTCTTCCTCGCGCTTGGCACGGGACAAACGGTGATGGGCAAGGACCACACGCTCTTCCCAATCCGTTCCGCCATGCTCGATGGATTCACGAATGGCGCGCTCTTCCAGCCAGCATCGGGTTTTCAGATTGTCGGCGAAATGGGCATTGGTTGCAGGGGCAACGCGGAACCCGCGCTGGTCCAACCGCTCTACCAGATGGTCAGAGGTTAGAAGGCTGAGCGCCTCCCGGATGGGGGTGGCCCCTGTTTTGAGGTCCTGCCGCAAGGCGTCTATCCGCAGCTTTTCACCTGGTCGCAAGACGCCTGTTATGATCTGACGGCGCAATTCCTGCACGATACGGCTGGTGGTCGAACCCCCAGCCTGCTCCACAGGTTCTTGCGTGATAAGAAAGTCTGAATTCGCCATGTCGCATAAAATATCGATATTTGTGGCGATTACAACTTATTTGTGACCGGTTCAGGAAAAACTCGGTTTACGCTGCGGATATTGCCATATTTCGAATTTTCGGGGCCTTAACCGCCAAGATTGGTGATCTGGACCCTTCTATGAGCGGCCTGATCAGGTTCCAGACCAGGAAGAAGCCGTGATTCTCCGAATCCGACAGATGCCAGTCGACCGGGCTCAATATCAAAGGTCTGAATCAGATAGCGCCGGACCGAGGCGGATCTTTGCTCGGAAAGTTTCAGATTGTAGGACGCCGACCCCGTCGCATCTGTATGTCCGGCCAGTTCAAAACGATACGCCTTCAGGGCTGGTGACATGAGAGCTGCACCCAACTGGTCCAGCAGGGACATTGCTCCCTGGGTCAGCCGTGCCGAACCAAATTCAAACTCAATACGCACATCAAGTGTCGGCAACTCGGCGGGTTTTGCCACCTGGGTCGGGGCGGGTGTCGCGGTTTCAGCCTGGGCCGGTGCTGCAGTTTCCGTCTCTTCAGCTTCAGGGCGAACAATTTTGATACCCCGGAATGCCGCTGGTTTTTGAGGGGCGGCGGAAACCGGCTCATGAATCTTTAACTGATTAATGAAGTCTTCCGTCGTTATTTTGCTCTGGGCAAGGCTTGTCCCAGACGCCATGAGAATGCTGAGTGAAACGGCTATCGCGCCAAGACTGGTGTTAGGGTTGGTCATAGTGAAAATCCTCATCATTTTGGCACGGTGCGGATGCTGACCGACTGGGCAGCGATACGGGATTCAGGCGTTTGTTGTAGCAGGACTTGCCGCAGGTCTGTCAGGAATTCCCGGTCGCCTTCCACAAAGCTTTCCTGTTCCGGGAAGAGT
The DNA here is from genome assembly GCA_963691885.1 of Alphaproteobacteria bacterium. GTDB lineage: Bacteria > Pseudomonadota > Alphaproteobacteria > UBA8366 > Aestuariispiraceae. The sequence goes on along the minus strand of OY829843.1, from coordinate 539,275 downwards.
GGGTTTTCGCTGGCCAGTACGACAATGATCTCATCCCCGAAGGGGGCGGCGACTTCAAAGGTGGGCTGACCGACGCCCGCACCAAGGGTAAATACCTCACCCGGTTTCGTGTGCTTGCTTCCGGGATCGGTTGCATGCAGCCAGACCGCATCACCGCTTGATTGCAGATAGATTGTATAGAGGTGGTTGGCGAACCCGGGCGTGGTTATGTTCAGAACCAGGTTTTCACCGGCGCGGTAATATCCCTCGGCCTTGTTGGTTTCTACGACCAGGGATGTATTCCGACCGTCCCAGTTCTCTACCGTCTGCAACGCCTCGCAAACAGGCCATGCTTTTACATCAACGGCACCGCTTGCCTGAAAGCCAAGATCTTTAAAGGCACTCCAAACGGCCTTCAGGTCCTGTGCTTCACTGACATATCCGTCCACCAGATAAGAGCCGTCAGGTTTTTGCTCATAAGAAAGTCCACTGCAGGCCAGACTTTCTAACCGGCTGGCAAGAATATCTTCGGGCGGGACCACAATTATGGGTTCCTCCGGCTGGGTATCCAGTGAGGCTACCTCTGGTTCTGGTTCAACAGGAGCCGGGGTGCTGGTTTCCGGTATCGCAACAACCGGTGTTTCGGGGATTGGTGTAGCAGCCGGCGCAGCATCGATCATTGTTGTTGGCAAGATCGAGGCGACCTTGTCGATATTGGCGGGCATTTTTATGACATAGGCCTCAAACGCCCGTTTCTTGAAGGCGCGATAGCTTATCCAGCCATAACCCCCTTCGGACCAGTCAGGGCCCCATGAGTTGATGAAGCGAAATGCCCGTTTTCTTTCATCATATCCGACGAGAACGGCCGCGTGCGCGTAATCAACCTCTTCGGAAAGATCGTCATAGATCTCGCCCCAGGGCAGTGTTTCGACCGGGCTGGATGTGTAAAAGCCAAAGACAACAGGGCGATCCTTTGCAAGCGCGCCGCGAATATCATCCAGAGTACGGATATCCAGGCGTGACCAACCATCCACCTTAAAGTTCCCGGCCAGCTCGGTTAGCTGAGCATCTGCGACAGACACACATGAATTGGTGTCATAGGGGAAAAGCTCGATCGGGACGGTGCCGTTGGATTGCAGAAAATTCAGGGCTTCGACAATGGTGGCGCCCGACATGCAATCATTCGGGTCGCGCTTAATAGCGTTATAGACGAAAGAGGGGCTGAAAGCTGCGTGATCCCTGGCGAAAGCATCATCGCCCTTGTGCACCTGATAGAAGCTTCGCACCGCATAGGCCGCAGCGAACGCCGTGCAAGACCCTTGGTCACCCTGGCTCGCCGGGATCGGGAAGAGATGCGACATATCGACCTTTTCAGGAAGGAAGGCTCTAAACTTCGGAACGGCCTCAAACTCAAGATAGGTATCTTGCGGCACCGGAATCATACCCTGAGCCTTGGCAGGATTTGGCGCTGAAAGCATCAGCTTACCGATTGCAAGGCAGAACCCCGCAACCACGGGTTTTACGAAAAATCTCGGGAACAATCGGTTCATTGCCATCTCAATCCGGTATTTACAGCGCTATCAGACATTAAGCAGTAGTTTTACGTATTAATATTTTGATATTCCAGACTATTATGATTGCGCGAGTTTTATTATTGGGAATGTTAGGAGATCTGACGTGAGTGCGCGTGTGCAGCAAATGAACCATCGGTGGTTTGGAATCATTGCTTTGGTGTTCGCCGGTCTTGTGAGCATAGGGCCCGCTCATGCGGCTGGAAATATCTTTCTCATCATAGAAACGTCGACCAGTGCCTATGAAGTTGGTGGGGTTCTGAAGGGGGAGGACACAGTAACCCTTTCGAAAGGTGAAAAGGTCACCGTTATCAGTGACTCTGGCCAGAAAGTTGAGATAGACGGGCCCATCCAGAACACCGTTGCCATTCTTGAAGATCGACTGACCAAGGCTGCACCGGCCAAGCCTGTTTTGAGGTCAAATATCATCGCGTCGATTTCAGGCCTGTTTAAGGGAAATCGCGGATCCGCACTGACCCGCAGCTTTGGATCGGGTGGTCCGATGCCGACGCCCTGGCATCTGGATATTACAAGAACTGGAAAAACATGTTTTCGGAAAGATGATGTCGCGCGGCTGTGGCGCCCGGGTCCGACACCGGCCGATACGATCAATATCGTGAATGCGGCGACTGGTGAAACGGCGGATCTCTCGATTGCCAGTGGGGAACGTATTCTTGATTGGCCGCTTCAGGTTCGTTTGGAAGATGGTGTCACCTATACAGTGACACGGAGGTCCAACAACGCGACAATCTCTGCGAATATAATTCTGATGTCCGAGGACTTTCCCACGCGCATGCATGAGGCGGCCTGGATGACAGACAATGGTTGTGATCCCCAAGCTCGACAACTGATCGTGACGAGTGAGATTGATCTCTTCATCAATGAGTTGACTGCAAGCGGAAAACTCTGACCTGCAAAAACGTCAATGGATGAGATCAAGCCAGATCCGGTAAAACCATCGGGAAAAAGAAAGAACGGTCTGGCGCGAGGACTGACCGTTTTATTTGTCGTATTACTGGTTTTAGGATTTGGGGCCTGGTTTGCGGCACCCACGGTCCTGGAGCGCCTCGCCGTTGATCAGTTGAACCGTTTGGGAGTGCAACAGGTCAGTCTGGACGTCTCGGAAGTGACGCTGGAGAAGATCGTTGTGCGTGGTCTGGAAATCGGCGACGACGGCCAGATGAAACTCAGCAACCTTCGCGCTGAATTCTCATGGCAGGATTTGTTATCCCAACGCATGAACCGGATCACCCTTGTCGGGTTGCGTATGCGGTTAAAGCGGGATGGCGGCCAGCTGTCCTTTGGGGCCCTTGATCCGCTGTTTCTGGACCGTGACGGGGCTGAATCAGGTGAACAAAGTGAAGATGTGGTCAACCCTGCGACCTCCACCCGCTGGCCAATTGATGATATTTTTCTCAAAGAAAGCACGATGGAAATTGAGGGGCCGGGTTTTACAACCATCATTGATTTTGACGGTCGTCTCACCCAGGACCCGGATCTGAATGTCTTGCTGCGGGATTTCCAGTTCTCGGTGGAAACCCGCGAAATATCCCTGGCGGCCACTGCACAAGCCCGACTTGGCCGGGACGGAAGTATTTCAGCCGTGCTTGATATTGCAGGGGCGGAGCTCAATCTCGGTGCCTTGTCCATGTCAGTTGAATCCGGTCATTTCGAAACGGAAATTGACTTGAATGATTTGCCGGTTTCAACGGGTCATGGTGAGCTTGTGGTATCCAATGCGTCCTTGCCGCTTGGTTTGGAGGTGGCAGGGCGCGTGGATGCGATTCTGGCAAAGGGGGATGCGACCGTCGCCCTCGACGCTCGCCTTCCCGGCGATACAGCAACTACGGCGCTTCTGGTCAGTCTGATTGACGCCTTTGGAACGGACGCACTGGTTGCGCTGAATGCAGAATTGAGCGTCAATAACCTGGCGGCGCTAGAAGGTACACTGTTTCCGGGGCTGGGTCTTGATGGTGAGGGTCGCTTGACCCTTCGTAGCGAAGTTCCGTTGCAGGATGTTCTCACCTTACCCGACGCTGCGACCCCTGAAGACTTTCTGCGTGTTGCACCACCGGTTTCTGTTTCCGTGTCCGTTCCGCAAGGATACTACGCGCCGCTTGATCTGACGTTTTCTGCAAATGCAGGAATGATAGCAACCGCAAGTGAATTGGGTGCGGCGCTGTATCTGGATGAGCCGCTTGACCTTTACGTGGACAGTCGATCTGAATTGGTTCTGGATCCGCTATCCGAAATTCTGACCGATCAGCAGGATGGACAATCCGGTCAAGACGCAGTTTCCGGGCATCTGGAGGTGGCGGCAAAAGATGGACCTGTGCTTGTTCTATCCGGGCTCGACACGGTAACGCCGAGTGTCACGACCAACGTGGCTTTTGAAGCAGACTCGAGCCTTGATTCAGAACTGCGGGGAAGCCTGAGCGGTTCAGTCCGTGTCGATTCAACGACTGGTGCCGTTGTGGATTTCAACCTTCCCTGGCTGGAGATTGAAGGGGCCTCAGCCCGTTTTCAGAACACGGATATAAAGATTGGGGCGCTTCGTCTTTCCGGATCAGGCAATACGTCTAATGCCACCGGGACTCTGTTGTTACAGAGCTCTGTGCAACAACCGGAATTCGGTTCGTATAAGGCGCGGTTGGTTGATCTGGATGCGACCTACGAATTCGATTATTCGAACGATCTTCTGTCGCTTGGTCTCGACGATTGCATGCGGGTTACCGGTAAAGATATACGCCTCCCGATTGTACAAGTCAGCCGAGATGTCGATATCTGCATCCGGGCGCCAAATGGGACCGCGTTTCGTATTCCAGATATAGCAGGCCTGATCAGTGGGACTTCCGAAGATCTCAGTTTGAGAGAGATCGATCTGGAGCTTGTGCCTGGTGACATTGAGATTGGTTTGGATCTGGATGATGGCCTGCCGCTTTACGTGCAGAGCGTCCGGGCGCGCGGCGCAATTGAGGGCGAACTTCTGGTTACCCCAACAGCAATTGTCCCCGATGTCGTCTTGAACCTTTGGAATATGCGTGTTGTTCAACCCACCCATCGCATCACTGCGAACCCGATTAATTTAACGGTGGGCGCAAAGGGAAGCAGTCTGGATATTGAAGGCAGGATCGGTCGACTAAGCCAACAGGTTGATACACCCTACCTACGGCCCGGAGCAATCAGTGTTGATGTTGAGATGCGGGGCGAGAAGGCGGAGTTCGCGACAGAAATAACGGTCCCGGAAACAGATTTTGAGGTTACCTTTGAAGGAAACCACGATATTGGGAATGGTAGAGGCGCGGGAAAGCTGATTGTTCCGCCGTTTCGCCTGGATGCAGAAGACAGATCGCTCTCGCAAGTATCACCCTGGTTGGCGACAATACTGGGAGAGACATCCTGGCTCGGACTGTTGGCCGGGGATTTGTCCTGGCAGGACGGGGATATCGGGTTGGAAGGAGACGTGGTCCTTCAACAACCATCGGCGGAAGTCCTGGGATTGGGTGGGGCAGTGCCGCGCCTGCAGGCCCAGCAGTTGGCATTGCAGCTCACGGGTCGTTTTGCAGGTGATCAGAGCGATTTGACGGGGGAATTGCTGGTAGAAAATCTGGATGGTGAGATCGGCAGCACCCGCATCGCAGGTGTCAACGGTGTGATTGATATCGCAGATCTGATCGCGGGCCGGACAAACGGGTTTCAGACCCTGGCGGTCCGGCGTGTTGATGTCGGTATTCCCTTGCTGGATGGCAAGATTGCCTTTCAGACCAAAGCGTATACCGAATCGGAATTTGATGAATTCCTGTTTAACACACTTGGCGGGGAAGCCGAGCTGGTCGATCTGGATTTTCAGCCGCCGGAGCGATTTGCGGGCACCCTTGAACTGAGAAAGCTTGATCTCGAGAAATTGGCGGATGTTCTAGATCTCGGTGACTTCAGTGTTACAGGTTTGTTGAGCGGCGCGTTACCCATGTCATATGAGAACGGGGTTGTGACGATTGAGAACGGCTCGGTTAAGGCGGAGGAGAGCGGAAAGATCAGTTTGGCCAGCAGTCAGGCAGCGGCAGCGCTTGGCGCAGCACCCGGTCGAGAGAATGTGCTTCAGGATGTATTCTCTGATTTTCAGTACAGTGCTTTGGAACTTGGCGTAAGCCTGGTTGAGCCGGACCCGCTTAGCATCGGTGTTCGTTTGAAGGGCAGTAATCCCTCTTACTATGACGGGTTCCCGGTTGATGTGGAGTTGAATATCAATGGTGACCTTCTGGGGTTGGCGGCCGGTGCCCTCGATGCCTATACAGTACCGACCGATATCGTAGAGCGGATGCGGAATTTCGGGAATTGAGGGTCCCGGGCGTTTCCGGTCATTCTGATTGCGGTACGGTCACATCCCGTCTGGATAAAGACCCGAATTTGTGATTATTCTAATGTGTAAGCTATTTGGGGAAGAAATATGTTTGGAAGAATTGGCCTTGTGATCATGATGTCTGGTGCTGTTGCTGCCTGCTCGCCGACGGTTCAGGTACAGGCACCGTCAGAGCCGATTCATCTGAAGATTGACCTGAATATCAAACATGAGCTGGCTGTGCAGATTGAACGGGAAGTGGGTCCTGCGTCTGTCAGTCCCGCGATTCCATTGGCAAAACGCGCTGGCTGGTTGGGTGAGCGATATGACGGTTACCTCGGTATTGTCCCGTCGGATAAAACGCCCGGCGATATGAAGGGGCTTGCTCTCTCAGCAAACGAGGAACGCCGCCAGAAATATGACGCGCTTGCCAAGAAGCATGATCTGACCCTGGCATATATAGAAAAAGTCGCCGGGGCTCGATTCCTGGAACAGAGCAAACCCGGCGAATTTATTCTTGCGGCCCAGGCGACGCCCTGGTCGCGGAAAACCGTAAATTAACGGGGCCTATTCGACCCGTCTGATAAAGACAACCTTATCCACATCACCGCTGTCTTCGCGATAGTGCAGCAATGCGTCGTAGTTGTCGGCGGGGCCGAAGATTGCTTCGCGTTCAGCAGCTTCACTCACCTTTACAGCAACGTCGAACACCTCACCAAAGATGCCACGGGTTGGTGCGTCCTGTCCCTTGGGAATGACGATGGCCTTAACATCACCACCGCTTTTCTTCACGCGGGAAAACCACTGATCAAGGCGCGGTGGAATGTCGTTGATTGAGAAAATCGTGCCGATGGTGACTTCCTGCGTCTCTTTCCGGAATTCGCCCGAAAGATCCACGTCGAAGGAATAGGAATCGAAGAACGTTACCTGGGATGCGCGCGGCGGTGCATCAACCACACCTTCCTTTGTGCTCGCGGGCGTTTCAGACTGGACATCTTCGGCCTTTGCCGTCTGAATTCCCGGTGCGACATCTGCCGATTCAGAGGCGGCTGGCTTGGTCGGTCCGCCGGTCTTGGCGGTGTAAGCTGATTGACACCCGACAAGTGCCACGCCGAGCAACAGGGGCAAGATTAGTTTTTGCATCGTATTCAACATCCATCTGAGTCATGTAAATTTGAACGTCACAATATACAGAATAAATGTGAAGTGAAAGGGACGAGTGATTCTAGAACAAACTTCCCTTGGTTTGAATCGCCTTAGTGGAGCTGAGTTGCTCTAACAATTGAATTTGGATCATCTCATTTGTGTATGACTAAACCCAAGATGACAAAGGCGTCAGGTGCCGCAAAAAGTCTGATATACCACTTCCTCACGCCCCGGTGGTTTGGTGAAGTGCTCCATATTTTTAGCATTGCTGAATGGTGCGCGAATTGCTGCCATCAGGGCGTGAAACCGGGCGAAATCCATGTTGTCTTCAGCGTCTGCGATGGCCTGTTCGACTAAATGGTTTCGCGGAATGACGGCAGGGTTAGTCTGGTCCATGTCAATTGCAATATCAGACGTTGACCGCTCCTCAAGTTTCAACCTGCTTTTCCAGGTATCAAGCCACTGCTCGATTTTGCTTCTGGATCGGAACAGGGCCTTGAAGTCATTACTGTCGATGTCATCGCCAAGCGCTTTGCTCAGATGGCGGAATGAAAGTGTGAAGTCCGTTTGATCGATGGACATCAACTCCAGAAAACCTTCAATCAGGGCTTTGTCATTTGGGTCTTCCAGCGTCAGTCCCAGTTTTTTGCGCATACCCGCCAACCAGGCAGCATCATATTGTTCCTGATATTTTGAAAGCACGGTTTCAGCAGCAGCAATGGCAGCATCTTGCTCATCTGCGAACAGATGCAAAAGCGTCTCAGCCAGCCTGTACAGGTTCCAATGTGCGATGCCGGGTTGATTGCTGTAAGCGTAGCGCCCCATATGATCGATTGAGCTGAACACCTTGCCTGGATGATAGGTATCCATGAAGGCGCAGGGGCCGTAATCAATCGTGTCACCGGTGATGGAGGCGTTGTCGGTGTTCATCACACCATGAATGAAGCCGATCTGCATCCAGCGTACAACGAGTTCAGCCTGCGCCTTGATGACCCCCTCAAGAAGCGCGACATAAGGATTTGCGGCTTCTTTTGCAGCCGGGTAGTGACGATCAATTACATAATCTGCGAGAATGCGGATTGCGTCGCCATCGCGCCGCGCAGCAAAGTATTGGAATGTTCCGACACGGACATGGCTGCGTCCAACACGGGTCAAGACGGCGCCGGGCAAAGGGCGTTCCCGCAGCACTGTTTCGCCAGTCTTGACCGCTGCGAGAGAACGGGTGGTTGGGACGCCAAGTGCGTTCATCGCTTCACTGACAATATATTCCCGAAGGACAGGGCCGATCGCCGCCCGCCCGTCGCCCATTCGCGAGAATGGTGTTTGCCCTGACCCTTTCAATTGTATGTCGCGTCGAACCCCGGTTGGGTCGACAATCTCGCCCAGCAATATGGCCCGGCCATCGCCCAGTTGCGGTACGAAGTTGCCGAATTGGTGACCTGCATAGGCCATAGCGATGGGACTGGCCCCTTCGGGTAGTTCGGCACCAGACAGGATACGGGCGCTTTGTGTTTCAACACGCTCGGGGTCCAGTCCCAATTCAGTCGCAAGATCTGTGTTGAATGCGATCAGTTCTGGTTCCGGCATGCGCGCGGGATCAAGCCGTGCGAAAAACCCATCGGGCAAGCGGGCGTAACTGTTGTCGAATGGAAACACCCCTGAAGGGCTTGCGGCTGTGCCTGTTTCTGACGTCATGGTGGTTCCTGTCATAAAACTTCTAGCATATCGATAGGCCCAACAAAATTCATCGCATCTCTGGAATGTCATCAAGCCTGTATACCCTTGGGTCATATGGACCTTGATCCGGTCGAAAGCAACCGTATGGCGAGGAAACCTGCTGGCTTCAAGGTGTTAGGCGCTGTTACTTAAGAAAAGTTAGTAAAGGATGATGTTTCATTAACTTTGCATATGTAAGGGTAATTGGATAAGCGCGAGTGGTCCGTGCGACCTAGAGAATATTGATCCCTTGTCGACGAGACCGACCGCAAAAAGCGTGGTTCATTTAGAGGCCTCCAGGGAGCGATGACATGAAGATTAGAGGAAAACTGGCATCTGGCTTTGCGGCTGTTGTGGCGCTCTCCGCCATTATCGGCGGGGAAAGCTATACAGCACTTGAGCAATTTTCTTCTGGTGTCGAAGTCGTAAAAACCAATGAAGACGTAGTTGGAAAGTTCCAGATCTTAAGCGCTCATATCAATGAATTCGAAGCGACTCATGATCACGATCTTGGAGCGTTGCTCGCTGATGAAGTAGCGGAGGTGTATGGAGAGGCTCAGTCGATTGTTGACCTGCCCCTCCCGATTGGTCCGGGTTGAATGTTAGTGCATGGTTGGTTTTAGGTCTATCGGCACGACTACCTCCGGAGCTGGAGGGCGATGTCCCAAGGCACTATGGGGTCGTTTGGTATTATAGTGCTTTCTCCATTCTTCGATGACCACCTGTGCTTCTTTCAGTGAGTAGAATATTTCCCCGTTGAGCAGTTCGTCTCTGAACCGGGCATTGAAGCTTTCGCAGTAGCCGTTTTCCCAGGGAGACCCTGGTTCAATGTAGACTGTGCTGGCACCAACGGCCTTGATCCATTTTCTGACCGCTTTGGCAACAAACTCCGGCCCATTGTCAGATCTGATATATCTGGGAATGCCCCGTAAGATGAAGAGATCGGTCAGAACATTGATCACGTCAGTCGAGTTGAGCTTTCGTCTGACACGGATCGACAGACATTCACGGCTGTATTCATCCAGGATATTGAGCATCCTGAATGCTCTTCCATCTTCTGTTCGGTGATGGACAAAGTCGTATGACCAAACATGATCGATGTGCTGAGGCCGCAGACGAACACACGATCCATCATTCAGCCAAAGCCGTCTTCTCTTCGGTTGCTTCATGGGAACCTTCAACCCTTCGCGTCGCCATAGCCGTTCGACCCTCTTGTCATTGATTCGCCAGCCACTGTCTCTCAACAGCGCAGCAATCCGACGATAGCCATATCGCCCGTACTGACGGGTCAGTTCGACCATATCGGCTATCAGACGCTCTTCATCATCACGACACTTGGGAACGTGCCGTTGTGTGGAACGGTGTTGCCCCAGAACAGCGCAAACACGACGTTCAGACACAGGCATCATGTTCCGAAGATGATCAATACAGGCACGACGGCGCGAAGGGCTTAAAAGTTTCCCTTCGCAGCTTCCTTCAGTATCAACTTATCGAGGGTTAGATCCGAGACTGCACGACGTAGTCGCTCATTCTCCTGCTGCAAACGCTTCAACTCGCGAACCTGATCAGTTCCCACACCACCATATTGCCTCCGCCAGCGATAATACGTCTGCTCGACAATCCCTATCGACCGTATCGCATCAAGGCGGCTCTGGCCTTGGCCGACCAAAACGTCAACTTGGCGCAACTTCGCTACGATCTCTTCGGGCTTATGCTTGTAACTGGCCATCTATGATCCTCCGTTTTCTTAACTATAGCGGTGGACCAATTCAGTGGGGGAGGGTCAGAGGTTGTCAGCGATCTGACCAAGCAGATGTTCCTCTCAGCCTTGAAGCTGAAAAAAGCAGCAACTGGTGATTCAGAAAAGTCTATGGCGGGCAAGATTGCATCCGCCGCGGGTTCGTACAGAAAGGCCTTTGTAGAGGCTGAATCCGATTTCATGGGGCTGATTGCGGCTGAAGAGCAACTCAACAAAGAATCAAGGAAGATCACCGCTTTCACCGGTGCCCTTGTCAGTCGGCAGTCTTCCAGTATCGAAAATGCCATTGCGGACTCACAGCTTGCAGTGGAAAAACAGAGTGCAGCTATCGACCTGACCCTGATCAGCGCGGATATCGTCGCCGGTGTTAATCAAGTCCAGTTGCTGGAAAGCCGCCTGATGACCGGTGACCTCAGCGTTGAGAGCCAGATGATGGACGGTCTGTCTGCGGTGCTGAAGCAGATCGGTGAGGCTCAAGCCCTTGTACAGGGTACGGATGCCCTTCCTCTGGTAGACAGCATCTTGGAAGCCGCCGGGGAGTATCAGGAAATTATCGAGGTTGCCGCCAATAATGTGCGGACCGGCAAAACCGTTCAGGCCAATATGGATGAACGCAAGAATGTGGCTTTGGACATATTCGCGACGGCAGAAGAAAAGCTGAACGTTCAGATTGATGAAAACAAGAACCTGAGCATCACCACGATTGTCGGGACCGCGCTTGCCGCCGTTGTTGTGGGGATTGTGATCGCATTCTTCCTGGGACGTCATATCGGTAATCCATTGCAGGCGATGACGGCCGCCATGGATCGACTGCGCAACGAAGATCATGATGTCGTGATACCCGGTGTCGATCGCAAAGACGAGGTCGGCCAGATGGCCGCGGCCCTGGAAGTCTTTGAAAACCAGTCCATTGAGGTCAAACAGCATCGTGAGGCCGAGGAAGAAAACAAACTGAAAGCAGAGGAAGAGCGCAAAGCCGGCATGCGGAAAATGGCTGATGCCTTTGAATCCGCCGTTGGCGCTTCGGTTGAGGCTGTGCGACAGTCCGCGCGTGAGATCGACGGTTCTGCCACGCGCATGACGGATCTGGCTGGCGACACGCAGACCCGCTCTTCCGATGCGGCATCTGCAACGGAAATGGCGAATTCGGCTGTGCAGGCTGTGGCCGCGGCGTCTGAAGAACTGGCTGCGACCATTGCTGACGTGAACCGACAGGTGTCTCGTTCCGCTGATATTGCAACAGCGGCCATGAATGAGGCGGAAAAGGCGGGAACCACAGTTCAGGACCTTGCCGACACGACGAACCGCATTGGGGACATCCTGACGGTCATCAATGATATTGCCGAACAAACCAATCTGCTTGCCCTGAACGCAACAATTGAGGCGGCCCGGGCAGGTGACGCGGGTAAAGGGTTTGCGGTGGTTGCCAATGAGGTGAAAGCCCTTGCAACCCAGACCGGTAAAGCGACAGAGGAAATCGCGACCCAGATCGACAGTATGAAACGGGTCTCTGATCAGACCATCGGTGCGATTGGTTCGATCGGCGGCACAATTCGCGAGGTAAGCGAGATCGCAACGGCAATTGCAGCGGCCGTTGAAGAACAGGATGCTGCCACCAGTGAAATTGCGCGCTCGGCCCAGACAGCGTCGGCCAACACAGAAGGCGTCAGCTCCAACGTGGCGACGGTGATGGAAGCGGCCAATGATACGGGTGCAGCGGCCAACCAGATCCATGGCGCGATCAATGAGTTGAGCGCCCGGGCCGACGCCATGGCGAAAGAGATCGAAACCTTCCTGCAATCTATCAGGGCCGGTTAAGACCCACCGCTGTTAGATTGGGTCGAAACTGTCAAAACTGGCGCGATGCCTATTCATTTGTCACGGCCGTAAGATTCATCAGCACTCGAAATTCAGGCTTCGGAAGCTTGCGTGCGCCGATTACAGTTCTCGCCGGGCGATGATTACCAATAACCTCGATATAGGCCCGATTCATCACTTCGAAGTCACTCATCTCCTTCTGAAAAACGTGGATATGGATTATATGGTCAAGGTCTGAACCCAACGATGTCAGCATCGTTTCGAATGACCGCAGGATCTGAACGGTCTGTGAGAAAGTGTCCCCTCCCGCCAATTCACTCGTCTTTGGGTCTATGCCGCCCAACCCTCCAATTGTGATGAAATTGCCAGCTTTGCGATGTGGCTGTAAGGCCCGATAGGCGTTGGGCTACCTGGCGGTGTCAGTGTTTCAATATGCGTCGTCACTTCTTGACTCCTCAATTCAGCTGTCTTCTGCACTAAAATAAATGGCCGCCTCATAATTAAGACTAAGGGGGCCCTCTAAGACAGTACCGGAATGATACCAGCCGGACCAATCCCGATTGTCATATTCAGATCTGGACCCCGCTAAACGAAATGACCGACCTACATAAGGAACGACTCTCGGCGCTCTTTGCACTTTATGTGTTGGTTGACCCTTCGACAGGGATTGTCACCGCGCGGTACAATCCCCAGATATCATTTGCATTGGGTCGTGTTCTGTGCGACACCCTGCGCCATTCACTGCGTGTAGATGACACAAATTCGTCAGCGGTGCCTCTCATACGGCTAACTGAAAAATTATTGGCCGTGTGCGCGTCTCGATTGGTTAGAGAGAGGGACGCCTGATCCTGGCTGCTATTCTACGCTGGCTCCTCATAAATGAACACAGGTTATGACAGTCTGCCAAACCGGCGGGGCTGCACCTTTTTTGAAAGTATTCACTTGTTAAAATTTACTGATCTCGGCCTGGCCGAGGCGCTCCTTCGTGCTGTTTCGCGGGAAGGTTATGAAAACCCGACACCCATCCAGGGTAAAGTCATTCCGCCAATGCTGGATGGTCGGGACATTGTTGGTATCGCGCAGACCGGAACGGGTAAAACCGCGGCTTTTGTGCTGCCTATTCTCCACCGGCTGGAGTATCAGTCGCGCCAGCGTAGCCCGAAAACCTGCAAGGCGCTGATCCTTGCCCCGACCCGTGAACTCGCCGGCCAGATTGCCGCGTCGATCCGGACCTATGGCCGCCAGATGCGGGTTTCGACAACCCTTGTTGTCGGTGGTGTGCGGCCCTGGCCCCAGGTCAAGGCCCTTCAGCCCGGTGTCGATATCGTGGTCGCGACGCCCGGACGTCTGCTAGACCACGTTGCGGCGGGTGCTATGCGCCTGGACAGCACAACGACCATCGTCTTGGATGAAGCTGACCAAATGATGGATCTTGGCTTCATGCCATCGGTTCGCAAAATCATGGGCTTGCTTCCTGAAGCCCGTCAAACCGTCCTGCTTTCGGCCACCATGCCGAAGCAGATCCGCGATCTGGCCAATGATTTCCTGGACCGGCCTGTTGAAGTGTCCGTAGCACGTGCCTCTACCCCGATTGAACGTATCGATCAAAAGGTCATGCATATGCCGCAGACCACCAAGCGGCATAAACTGACGGAACTGCTGAAGGGCGAAACCGTGGAACGGGCCATTGTCTTCACCCGAACCAAACGTGGTGCCGACCGGGTTGATCAGGTTCTACAAAAGGCAGGGTTACTGTCTGTTGCAATACATGGCGACAAGAGCCAGGGCCAACGCGACCGGGCGCTTTCCGCCTTCAAGAATGGTCGAGCATTGATCATGGTCGCAACCGATATTGCGGCCCGTGGCATCGATATCGACAACGTATCCCACGTTTTCAATTTTGACCTTCCAAACGTGCCGGAAGCCTATGTCCATCGTATCGGGCGCACGGCCCGCGCCGGGCGAAGTGGCGTTGCGATCTCGTTCTGTGATCCCTCGGAACAGGGTCAGCTGCGGGACATTGAAAAGCTGATTAAAATGGAAATTGAATGTGTTGGTGACAATCCGATGCCGGCGGACAAATCGGGTCGGGGTCCATCCCGTCCGAACAGTTCCAAGAGACGCCGTTGGGGTGGCAACGGATCAAAGTCGGGTGAGTCCAAAGCTGGCCCGGCGAAGCGGCGAAACAAGAAAGGTGGCAAACCGGGCTTTGTGAAGGACCGTTCAGCTGCACGGACCGCGCCGGGAGGACCGCCCGGATCCCGGCACAAGAAACCCGCCTGATTATTGTCCCGGTGTCTTTCCGCCGATCCGTTCCGTGATGCTGGTTGCCGCGCGGCGGATCAGCGGGCCGAATTCGCCGATCGCGTCATTCGTGAACCGTGAATTGGGGCCGGAGATTGAGACGCCTGCGACCGCCTCCCCATAATGGTTGTGGATGGCGGCGGCGACACACCGCATGCCGGGGTGCCGTTCCTCGTCATCGAGGGACCATCCCCGACTGCGGATCTGATCCAGACTCTCGAATAGGGTGACCGGTGACGTTCGGGTGTTGGGCGTGAATTCCGGCAAGCCGGTTTTCTGCAGTAAACGTTCGATATCCCGTTGTTCAAGGCTGGCCAGCATCGCTTTGCCAATGCCTGACGCATGCATTGGCGTGCGGGACCCCGCGCTGAACGAAGCTCGAATCGGGTTTGGGGATTCGACCTGGGACAGAAAAACGACCTCACCCTCATCGGCGATTGCGAGGTTCGCGGTCTCCCCTGTCTGGGCAACGAGATCGCGCATAACGTCACGGGCCGCGTCAACCACCTTGGTCCGTCGCAGAAATGAGTTTCCGGTCCGGAAGGCCTCAACCCCGATCATCCACATATTGGTTGCGTCGTCGAAATCTGTATAGCCGTGGGCCTGCAAGGTCATAAGCAGCCGATGAGCGGTCGACGGCGGCATCCCGGTTCCAAGTGCCAGTTCGGTCAGCGTTGCCTTATCCTGCTTGGCCAAGGCCGCCAGCAAGACCAAGCCGCGCTGAAGTGCCTGAACCGCGCCACTTCCTGATGCTTTGTCCGGACCGGTTGATCTCGGGCGTCCCCGTGTTCGTTTCGTCGTGTCATCGGGCATGATGTCCGATTTCTCCTGCTGAATTGACCTTATCAGCAAAATATAGTGAAAATTATTTTTGCCAAGATTTTTTTGGAATATTTTTTGGAAAAATAAAAAATCATAAAAAACAATTATTTAAGTATTTTTCTTTTAAAAATGAAAAAATTTTTCAGCAAAATTGACTTCTGAAATAATCGGCGTATCTTCCTTCCCACACCGCTGAGTGGAGGAACCAAAACCATGAATAATCAAAACCCGGTCTTTATCCCTGGCCCAACCAATATTCCGGACCGTCTTCGGGCTGCAATGAATGTTCAGACGAGCGATCACCGGTCGCCTGAATTCGTGAACACGCTGCTTCCTGTCCTGAATGATCTGAAGGCCGTATTGAAGAGCGACGATGCTGAGGTTGTGATTTTCCCCGCGAGCGGCACGGGTGGTTGGGAAGCAGCCATCACAAATACACTTTCGCCAGGCGACAAGGTATTGGCCTCGCGTTATGGCATGTTTTCTCACAAATGGATTGATCTTTGTCAGCGTCACGGACTTGAGGTTAAGGTGATCGAGCACACCTGGGGTGAAGGGGCGCCGCTCGACAAGATCGCAGCCAGGCTTGCCGCGGACGCGGGTCATGAAATCAAGGCCGTTCTTGTAACCCATAATGAAACAGCGACAGGCGTTCGCAGTGATATTGCCGGCATCCGGGCGGCGATGAATGCGGCCAACCATCCGGCCATGCTGTATGTCGACGGCGTCAGTTCAATTGCGTCAATGGATTTCCGCATGAAGGAATGGGGCATCGACCTCGCAGTGACCGGGTCTCAAAAGGGGTTCATGTTGAACACCGGCATGGCCATTGTTGGCATCAGCCCCAAGGCGCTGGCCGCGATGGAAACGGCAACCTGTCCTCGCTGTTTCTTTGATTTCCGTGACATGCTGTCGATGAACCCGTCGGGTGGCTATCCCTACACGCCGCCTTTGCAATTGATCCATGGTCTTTCCGAAAGCCTGAAGATGATCAATGAAGAAGGGCTCGAAAATGTTTTCGCGCGGCATTTCCGGATTGCGGAAGGTGTTCGCCGTGCCGTCGATGCCTGGGGTTTGAAACTGGTTGCAGCGCGCCCTGAACTCTATTCTGACACGGTCAGTGCGATCTATGTTCCAGACGGTTTCAACAGCAATAAGCTGACCGAGCACGCGTTTACCAAATATCAGGTCTCTTTCGGCGTTGGCCTCGGGGAGATGAATGGCAAGGCGTTTCGTATTGGTCACCTCGGGTCCATGCCCTGTGTGATGGCGTTGTCCGGTCTGGCAACCATCGAAATGGCAATGAAAGATCTGGACTATCCATTAGAGCTGGGCTCCGGTGTTGCGGCTGCGCAGGATTATTACCGCGACACAGTAAAAATTCTCGAAAGAAAGGCTGCCTGACCATGGCTGAGAGTAATCCACCACCTGTTATTCCGGTTTACGACGATGTCATTGCTGCCCATGATCGTATCCGTCCCTATGTCCATCGCACACCGGTACTGACCAGCAGTTACTTCAATGAACGGACCGGGGCCGAGCTGTTCTTCAAATGTGAGAACTTTCAGAAAGCGGGCGCGTTCAAGGCTCGTGGTGCCAGTAATGCGGTTTTCGGTCTGGATGACGAGCAGGCCCTGAAGGGTGTCGCCACCCATTCATCCGGCAACCACGGACTGTCTCTGAGTTATGCGGCGGGTAGACGTGGCATCAAGGCGACTGTTGTGATGCCTCGCACCGCACCACAGGCCAAGAAAGATGCAGTGGCCGGCTATGGTGGCACTGTTGTTGAGTGTGAGCCCAGCACGACCTCGCGCGAGGCCGTTTTTGCCGAAGTGGTGGCAGAAAGCGGTGCTGACTTTATTCACCCCTACAATGATCCGCGGGTCATTGCCGGGCAGGCAACCTGTTCCAAGGAAATGGTGGAAGACGTCGGTGATCTCGATGCCTTCGTTGCGCCAATCGGTGGCGGCGGGATGATTTCGGGTTCCTGCCTGACACTGTCCAACATCTCGCCCAAGACAGAGATATTTGCGGCGGAACCACTGAACGCAGATGACGCCTATCGGTCATTCAAGGCGGGACACATCATCGCCGATGACGCGCCGCAAACCGTCGCAGATGGTTTGAAGGTGCCGCTGAAGGACCTGACCTGGCATTTCGTTTCCAACCATGTCACCGACATTTTTACGGCGACGGAAGAGGAAATCATCGATGCCATGTATCTGACCTGGCAACGGATGAAAATCGTTATTGAACCCAGTTGTGCCGTGCCATTGGCGATCATTCTCAAAAATCCGGAGGTCTTCAAAGGCAAACGGGTAGGGGTCGTCATCACTGGTGGCAATGTTGATTTGAAGAAGCTGCCCTGGATGCAGGGTTAAGGAGGAACTGACATGAACAATATCGTAAATCCATCCGCTCTCGAAGTGGGTTATGACGTCCCGGCAGCCATTGGAATGGATGAGGCCGATATCCAGACCCCTTGTCTCGTCCTGGACCTCGATGCGCTGGAACGCAACATTACAAAAATGGGTGACTTCGCCAAGGCAAACGGTATCCGTCATCGTGTCCACGGCAAGATGCACAAATCTGTCGACGTTGCTTTGCTTCAGGAGAAGCTGGGTGGTTCTTGTGGTGTGTGCTGTCAGAAGGTCTCCGAGGCGGAGGTTTTTGCACGCGGCGGCATCAAGGATGTCCTGGTCAGCAATCAGGTCCGTCAACCTGAAAAGATTGATCGTCTGGCCCGCATCCCAAAATTGGGCGCGCGCGCAATCTGTTGTGTGGACGATCTGGACAATGTGCCTGATCTGTCTGCTGGTGCGACAAAACATGGTACTGAAATCGAGTGCCTCGTAGAAATCGATTGTGGTGCCGGCCGTTGCGGCGTGACCACAACCCCGGAAGTTCTGGAAATCGCCCGCGCGATTGATGCTGCACCTGGCCTGAAGTTCAGTGGTATTCAGGCATATCAGGGCGCTATGCAGCATCTCGATGACTATAATGAGCGCAAGGCGAAGATTGATGTGGCTGTTGCCATGGTTAAAGACGCTGTTGATGCGTTGAAGGCCGAAGGTCTGGAATGTGACATCGTTGGCGGTGGCGGCACCGGGTCCTATTACTTTGAAGGCAGCTCTGGCGTCTACAACGAACTGCAATGCGGGTCCTATGCATTCATGGATGCGGATTACGGTCGTATTCTGGACAAGGATGGCAAGCGGATCGATCAGGGCGAGTGGGAAAACGCACTCTTCATTCTGACCAGCGTGATGAGCCATGCCAAGAAAGACAAGGCCATCGTTGACGCAGGTCTGAAGGCTCAGTCCGTGGACAGTGGGCTGCCGGTTATCTTCGGCCGTGATGATGTTGAATACGTGAAGTGTTCGGATGAGCATGGCGTCGTTGCCGATCCCGACGGGGCCCTCAAGGTCAATGACAAGCTGAAACTGGTGCCCGGCCATTGTGACCCGACCTGTAACGTACATGACTGGTATGTTGGTGTGCGCAACGGCAAGGTAGAAACGGTCTGGCCGGTCTCCGCCCGCGGTAAAGCCTATTAAGACCTTTCTCAAATTGGGTCGAACGTAAAATCAATGGCGGCGCGTGGCATCAGGCCCGCGCCGCTTTCCTTGAGGAGAGTATTAATGTTTATTGTGAGCGAAGAAACGTGCCAGGCGGTGATCTCGCGTTCCGATGCTTTTGACGCTGTTCAGGCTGTTTTCGGTGCGATGGCCAAGGGTGATGCCTATAACTTTCCGGTTATTCGCGAAGCGATTGGCTATGCCGATGCGCTTTACGGGTTTAAGTCCGGTTTTGATAAGGCGGGGATGGCCCTGGGTGTGAAGTCAGGTGGATACTGGCCGGGAAATGCAGCCAAGGGTCTGACCAATCATCAATCGACGATTTTCCTGTTTGATCCTGACACCGGGCAACTGGCTGGCCTCGTCGGTGGCAACTATTTGACCGCCGTCAGGACCGCTGCTTCAAGTTCGGTTTCCATAGCTCACTTGGCCCGCAAAGACTCCAGGGTCTTGGGTATGGTCGGCGCGGGACATCAGGCCGCCTTTCAGTTGCGTGCAGCGTTGGAACAGCGCGACTTCGAAAAAGTTGTCGGCTGGAATTTCCATCCGGAAATGCTGCCCAATCTGGCGAAAGTTGCGGAGGATGCTGGTTTGCCGTTCGAAGCCGTGCAACGTGAGGCGCTCGGCGCACAGGCAGACGTCATCATCTCGATCACATCAGCCCATGAACCGCTGATGATGAAAGACTGGGTAAAGCCCGGTACGCATATCGCGTGCATGGGGACCGACACCAAGGGCAAACAGGAAGTCGACGCCGAGTTGGTCGCCTCTGCAACCGTTTTTACCGACGAGGTCGCTCAATCGATCACGATTGGCGAGGCGCAACACGCTGTCGCGGCGGGTCTTTTGGCTGAAGCGGCGATTACACCGATCGGCGCGGTGATCAACGGTGATCATCCTGGCCGAACCTCTGAAGATGAAATCACCTTGTTCGACGGGACCGGTGTCGGTTTGCAGGATCTGGCCGTTGCCGATGTCGCCATGCGCCGCGCGGCGGAAACCGGCAAAGCCCAGGTGGTAAGTCTTTAGATCCTTCATCGGTTCTTGTTAGAAAGAAGGCGCGAACCAACAGACAAGCAACAAGCGCGACACCGGCTTGTCGGATAGAGTTCGTACTATAATTACCTTTTCAGCATTTTTTTGTTGAAAACTGATTTATAATGCACTTATCTCGATTAGTACGAAAGGTGATGCGATGCTCTATAGAGTTCGAATCGAGAACTACTTTTCTTTTGGCGAAGCTCAAGAGATAGATATACGTGCGCGCAAGTCTGTGGATGACAGGCTGGGTCGACTTTCCACTCTTCATGACAAATCCTATGAAAAGGTTCCAAACGTCATTGCTTTGTTTGGACCGAACGCGGCTGGAAAATCGAATTTCTTAAAGGCAATTGTCTTTGGTGTGTGGTTTGTAACCAAGAGTTTTCATCACAATCCTGGTTCGATTCTGCCTTACGACAAGTTTGGCAGCGAGGAAATGGCCAACTTGCCAACAAGGCTGACTTTTTCGTTTGTTGCACCAAGGGACTTTTTGAACACCGATGATAGAAAAGACCGTTGCCCCTACTTCTATGAGCTAGTCTTATCTCCCAGGGCAGGGCAGCCTGATACAGTATTGTCCGAAAAACTCAGCTTTCGGCCGAAAGGCAATGGAAAAACTACAACGATATTTGAACGGCGACCGGAAGGATCCATGCGATTTCGGCGTGGGTTTCTCGTTAATGGTGCTGAATCGGCGCTGAAACAAGTATTGCGATCTGATGCAAGTGTTGTTTCAACTTTGGCTCAACTCAACCACGCCTTCTCGAAAGCGTTTGTGAGGTGGTTGGAGGCTGTGAACTCGAACATCTTTATTGAACGTTTTGACAGTGACGAAGGTAACGTGACACGGTGGTACCAGAACAATCCGCGTGCGCTGGAGGAACTGCAACGCATTGGACGTCGTATTGATTTGGGTATTGAGGCCGTGACAATCGACACAACGGATGCACAACCCTTGATGCTATTTCGGCACGCTGGTCTGGATCGTGTCATTCGGCTTAACTTAGAAAGTCATGGCACTCGCCAGTTTGTCAAAATTTTTCCCTTTATCTACACTACATTGGCGCAGGGTGGGCTCGCTATTATCGATGAAATCGATGCCGCTATGCATCCAACCTTGCTACCAGAAATTTTGGGCTTGTTCGCTCATAAGGGCACTAATCCTCTATATGCCCAATTATGGACTACGTGCCATTCATCAAGTGTATTGAGCGACCTCACGAAAGAGGAAGTCCTTTTTTGTGAAAAAAGCTACCGTGGACAAACAGCTGTAAATCGCCTTGCAGATATAGACAAAGTCAGGCGAACAGAAAATTTCCAAGCAAAATATTTGGGCGGTGAGTACGGTGCTTTACCGATTTTGGGATAATGAGAAGAAGGCCCATTGTTCCACGAAAAAGACGGTTCTTTGTTGCCTGTGAAGGTGAGAGCGAACAAGGTTATATTGCTTTTCTTCAACGGATTGCGGATGAACAAGGACTATACGTTCATCTCTTGTCAAGAGTGATGCACAGTTCCGGTGACCCGTTGGCGAAGGTCGAGCGGGCAATAGATGAAATTCATAGGGAACAAAAGGGTGGAAAGCCTCAATTCGTTGAAAAGTTCCTTTTGTTTGACACAGATGTTCTTGGGCAAAACCCGGATAGAGATTGTAGAATGGAAGCCATATCGGCTAAGCACGGTCTTACACTTGTTCCTCAGGATTGTTGTTTTGAAGCATTCTTACTGCGACATTTTCCTGGTCATCAAGCCGATGATCCGCAAGGCAACGATCACGCCTGGAGGCGGTTAAGGGAGGTTTGGCCGAGTTATGAAAAGAACGCGTCGGCACAAGATATCGCCCGTGTGCTTAGGATGGATCAGGTTTTTGATGCAGCCCGTAATCGCCGTCATGCGGCCTTTGCCGGTCTTTTACGTTCTATAGGGTTTCGGTTCTGAAAGCGGCACATCGCTCAATCGATCACGATTGGTGAGGCGCAACATGCAATCTCGGCGGGTCTTTTGGCAGAATCTGCTATTACACCGATCGGCGCGGTGATCAACGGTGATCATCCTGGCCGAACCTCTGAAGATGAAATCACCTTGTTCGACGGGACCGGTGTCGGTTTGCAGGATCTGGCCGTTGCCGATGTCGCCATGCGCCGCGCGGCGGAAACCGGCAAAGCCCAAGTGGTAAGTCTTTAAAAATATGACATAAATCACGACAAGTTGTGGGGCGGGGATCGTTTTGCCAGAGGGTCGACGTCCCGCCTCGCAACTTGTTTTTCATAATAACCACATATTGGATAATGATTTATTGAACGGCTGGTTGTTTAGAACTATTATGAATAAGTGAATGTGACTTTGTAGTAGATAAAGATACCGGAACTACTCGGAGAGTCGATGCTGAAGAGGTTCGAAAACACGCCGGATTTTGTCGAGCAGGCGTTAGAGTTCTGGGCCACTCTTCCAAAGACGAACGGGATTCCCGGCAAAAGAGAATTTCATCCCCTCGCTGGCCTTCCAAAGTCTATGATCACTCAAATCGGCCTCGCGACGATAAAACGCGATCCATTGGATGCCGAGATAACGCTCTGTGGAAGTCGTTTGCAGCAACAGATCGGAAAACCCGTCGTGGGTCGCTCAATCTATGACATTCATGATCATGACGAGGCGTTTGCGCGGTACTGGCTGTCACATATCGAGATAATGGTCCGCGACCGCAAACCTGTTTACTCAGAAGGTACATTTAACGGTGAATTTTCCGGCACGAAACAGGTGCGGCGCTATTTCTTCCCCTTTTCAATTGACCATCCGGGTCAGGTGGAAGGTTTCGCCTATATCAATTGGATCTATTTTGGCGACAGGTATGAACAGGATGAGCCGATCACTATTGAAACGAAAGAAGCCGGCCATACTGAACCACAGCCTTTAAACCTTTAGTTAGGTCTGTTTTTCCTCGCGGAAGAAACCAAGTTTTTCGTGCACGGTCCTGTCCGAAAAGAAGAAAGCGAATATGTCGCTTGTGGCTTTGATGCTGCGCCATTTCCAGCCCGGTATCGCAATCGTATCTTTACTCGAAATGCCGAAACTTTCCCCCTCAATCGTCATGCTGCCCTCTCCTTCAACAACATGCATCACCATGCTGTCTGTGGACCTGATTGGGGCGGTGTCCATGCCCTGCTTTAAATGCGTCATCCAGGTAGACATGGTCGGCATGGCCCAATCCCCGGTCAGCGGGTTTGTGTAGCGGAGCGTATAACCGGTATGCGGGTCCGGTTCCCCAGCCGCCGCGATACCGCACAGCGCGTCGCGGGTTCTGGAATAGGGGTAGTTGAAGATAGGCGATGTCAGTCCATAGGGCGAGGAACCGCCGATCGGTGTCATCCCACTGCCATAGCGTGCCAATGCATCCCCTTCGGGCCAGAAGACGTCTTGCCTCATGTCGTTATAGGGTTCCATAAACACGGATTCGAAAAAGCCCAGCATCGGAATGTCCAATCCATCGAGCCAGGTAACGGGTCCATCCCCCTCATTTCCGTGATCATGCCAAGCCCAGGCAGGTGTGATTACAAGATCCCCTTCGCGCATTGTCGTGCGTTCGCCGCCAACTGCGGTAAAGCCATATTCGCCCTCAATCACAAAACGCAGGGCGGACGGGGTGTGACGATGGGCCGGCGCCGTTTCGCCTGGCATAATTAATTGAATGCCGGCATAGAGACTGGCAGTGCTGCGGGATTGGCCAGGGTAACTCGGATTCTCCAGGACGAGAACCCGCCGCTCCGCTTCTTCGGCGGTAAGAAGAGTGCCGGACTCTAGCAAAAGAGGGCGAAGATCCTGATAACGCCATAAAGTGGATACGGCCTTCGCACGGGGTTCCGGAGGCACGATATCCTTCAACACCTCCCAGAGAGGTTTCAGGTTCAGGGGATCAAGACGATCGTAAAATTCCTGACGTTTCGCCTGGGAAGCGGCGTCCACTGTAGACATGATCCTGTACTCCGGTGATGAGCTTGCTTTTGTGCAATTATACGATCCGCGGGCCTGGAATAAAGCAGAACGGTTCCAGTTGATGCGATATCACATGACTGTCGGTTTTATGATAAGGTCCTGAAATACCCAGAGCTTTAGGAGACCTCTTATGACGAAGCCGCAACCGCCGGATCACCCACCCTCCATTCGAACCATCGCCATGCCCGCCGATACGAACCCGTCCGGTGATATTTTTGGGGGTTGGTTGATGGCCCAGATGGACCTTGCCGCCGGGAACCTAGCGGCCAGGGTCGCACGGGGGCGCAGTGCCACTATATCTGTCGACGCGATGAAGTTTCTGAAACCGGTAAAGGTGGGGGATGAGGTGTCTCTCTTCGCTGAGCTGCTGAAAGTTGGAACAACATCCATGCAGATCATGGTCGCCGCCTGGCGCCGAAGCCGTGATGGGGATGAAAGTGAGCAAGTCACCGAAGCGTGTTTCACATTCGTCGCCCTTGATCAATCGGGTCGACCCAGACCGGTCCCAGGGGGCTGATGGAGGCGTTCAAGAGTATGTGAAAGCGTCGTATTTCCTTGAATCGGTGATCGGAATACCCAATTGATGCGTAAGCGTTGAGGAAGAGTGTTTCGATCAATACCAGGGGTTGATGACGATATGATCCATCGACAGGCTAAATGCTCTGTTATTTGCGCGACCGCGTTCGGGCTGGCTCTTTTCGGTGCAGGCCCAAAATCACCCGCGCTGGCAGGCGTGCTTGGAAGTGCCGGAACCGTGCAGACGGCCTCGCTTGAAAGCGCGCCGGTTCAGATGACCCTCGATTATGAAGTTTACTTCGGACCGCTCCATATCCTCTCGACGACCGCTCAATTGATCCGCAGCGAAAGTAGCTATCGACTGATTGCGGATGCTGAGACCCGCGGGGTCGTAGACGTGTTGTTTGACTGGAGTGGCCGAACGGAAACCGTTGGTGTGTTCCGCGATGGACGCGTCGTTCCCCAGAAGCACTTGGCCCACGGAAAGTCTCCGAAGCGGGAACGTCAGGTCGAGATGCTCTACACGCCCACCGGTATGGTGGAGGCCGTCACAATAGACCCGGAACCGGACCTCTCTGAGGTGAACCCTCTACCAGAGGATGCGGATGTTGGAACCATTGATCCGCTGAGCGCCATAGCGGAGCTTTCTGTCTTGTTCAGCCGCGACCCGGTTTGTGAGGCAGAATACGCGATATTTGATGGTAGACGTCGCTACGACCTGATGTTGAGCCACGCGGGAACCATCGCATTTGAGCCGTCAGAGGACTCTGTTTTCACAGGCACTGCGATGGAATGCGACGTGAAGCTGGAAGTTCTGGGCGGTGATCGAAAGGAAAAAAGTGAGTATGTCGAGACAACGTCTGATCGGCGGGTTTTCGTCGCCAGACCGTTCGCGGACGGCCCCTCGGTTCCGGTCAGACTGGAAATCGAAACCGGCCTTGGAACACTGGTGGCGCATTTGACCGGGGTCAGCGATGGTCATAGGGTCCTCGCCCTGAAATCTGACGAAGATGAAGAAGACGTTTTAGACGCCAAGGAGGCGGCTAAGCCCGCCTGGGCAGGAGCGAACGCGCACAATTAACCACATGGTCTGCGCCCAGCGTGGAGGGCGGTTTTTGTGAATAGCCAAACGTAACAGCCACCGACCGCATGCCGGCAGCACGCGCGGCGGCGATGTCTACCCAGGTATCCCCAATATAGAGACAATCCTCAGGCACCACATTCATAGTCTCTGCCGCAACCAGCAGGGGCAATGGGTCCGGTTTTTTCCGGGGTAGGTCGTCTGCAGCCAGAACCGTGTCAAACCGATCCGACCATCCCAGATTCTCCAGAACAGCCTCGGTCGCGGCGCGGGGCTTGTTTGTGGTGATTGCAAGACGGGTCCCGCGACGGCGCAGCGTGTCTAGAAGCGCGATAATGCCCGGATAGGGCTTGGTCTTCTGCCCGGGACCGCGATGATAATGGTTCATGAATTCCGCCATCAGCACATCTGGACCCGGTGGTGTAATGCCACGGGCGGCAAAGGCCCTTTGCATAAGCAGACGCGCGCCACCACCTACCATGCTCTGAACCTGCGAAGTGGACAGGGAATCTGCGCCAAATTTCTGTAAAACGCGGTTTGCGGCACTAGCGATATCGACCGCGCTGTCTATCAGAGTCCCATCGAGGTCGAAAACGTAGGCTTTCGGGGCTTTTCGAGCCAGAATGGGGTTATTATCGGGTTTCATGATCTTGTCGTCCGAGGCAAATCTTATGATACTCATAGATGAACGTGGTTTTGACGCGATTTGCAATCTCGGAATGTGCTTAGGGTCGCGTCAACCAGCAGTTAGTGCCCTGAAACAGACAGGAAAGCGACGCCCGTGTCCGAAGCTGATCTGACAAGCCAATATCTGC
Source organism: Alphaproteobacteria bacterium (assembly GCA_963691885.1). Taxonomy (GTDB): domain Bacteria; phylum Pseudomonadota; class Alphaproteobacteria; order UBA8366; family Aestuariispiraceae. The sequence goes on along the minus strand of OY829843.1, from coordinate 512,800 downwards.
CAGACCTGAAGAAGGGACTGTCCGAGATTGTTGGTACCGATCTGGCGGAAAGCCTGGTAAATGCGGCGCTCGCGGGGGGTGAACTTAACCTCGATATGCAGCTCGCGATAAATGATGGCCTCGAAGAAATGAGTGAGGAACAACGTAGCGAAGTCCTTGGGTTGCTGAAGAACCTCCGCCGTGATCTCAAAGCCGCCCGGGAGGGTTGATCGCCAGGCGAGATATCTTGTCTCGCTAATCCAGAAGCGTTTTGACATTTTCTGAAATAATGGGAAAAACCCGTTCACAAACTTTGATTTGGCACCCGATTCGACTTGTGGCACTTCTGGTTCATGGTGTCGGGATGCATCATACAGGAAGCAGGAATCAAGCTCCGCATGAGTGAAACGCAAATTACAGCGCTGGTACTGGCCGCCGGCCTTGGCACCAGAATGAAATCATCCAAGCCAAAGGTCATGCATGCAATCGCTGGTCGCCCGATGATTGGCCATGTTCTGCATATGCTGACCGGATTATCTCCTCAGAGGATCGTTACGATCGTCGGGCCGGACATGCCTGATCTGGAGGCAGAGGTTGCCCCACATCCAACTGCTGTTCAGCACGACCGATTGGGCACCGCAGACGCGGTCAAGGCGTCCAGGCAGGCCCTATCCGATGTGACAGACGGCGTTGCACTGATTGTTTATGGCGACTCGCCTTTTCTTCGGGCTGAAACGCTGCAGGCGATGGTGGCGCGCTGTAACGCGGGGGCGAGCGTGGTTGTTCTGGGGTTTGAGGCCGCCGATCCAACAGGCTATGGCCGGCTGGTGCAAAGCGGAAACGGGTCGCTGGAACGGATCGTTGAACATAGAGACGCTTCGGAAGAGGAGCGTGCGATCACATTGTGCAATTCGGGCGTCATGGCAATTGACGCTCAGCATTTGTTTCCTTTGATCGATGATGTGCGCAATGACAATGCAAAGGGTGAGTACTACCTGACCGACGTTGTCGGGCTTGCCCGGGACCGGGGCCTGCAATGTGAGATTATTGAGGCACCGGAAGACGAATTGCAGGGGGTGGATTCCCCGGTTAACCTGGCCTCCGCCGAAGCCTGGTATCAAAACAGGGCGCGCCAGAATTTGCTTGAATCCGGTGTCAGCATGCTGGACCCGACATCAGTCTGGTTGTCCTGGGATACCGAGATTGCGCCCGGTACCGAGATTGGCAGGAACGTTGTTTTCGCGCCGGGTGTCAGCGTCGATGGGCCAGCCCGCATTCGGGATTTTTGTCATCTGGAAGGTGTCTTGATCCATGCCGGCGCCGAAATTGGGCCTTTTGCGCGGTTGCGTCCCGGAACAGAAATTGGCGCCGGGGCAAAAATCGGGAATTTTGTTGAGGTGAAAAACGCACTCTTCGAAGACGGTGCCAAGGCAAACCACCTCTCTTATATCGGGGACGCGCGTGTGGGGGCGAAGGCGAATATTGGTGCCGGAACCATCACCTGCAACTACGATGGCTTCCTCAAATCGAAAACCGATATCGGGGCTGGCGCTTTCATCGGTTCAAACACTGCATTGGTGGCGCCAGTGAAAATTGGCGATGGCGCGATTGTTGGTGCAGGCAGCACCATGAGCAGTGATGTAGAGGCCGATGCTATCGCGGTTACACGGGCGGAAGAGACCCATAAACCTGAAGCGGCCAAAAGGTTCCGCGCCAAACGGGCTGAAGCAAAGAAGCAAGCAGCTGAAAAGAAAACCAATTGATTTCTTGGTGTCATCTGAGGGCAGTGAAGGATAATACTGTATGTGTGGAATTATTGGCATAATTGGTAAGGCGCCTGCTGCACCTCTTTTGCTGGACGGCTTGAAGCGGTTGGAATATCGGGGATATGACTCCGCAGGTATCGCAACCCTCGTTAATGGCCATATTGAGCGGCGTCGGGCTGAAGGCAAATTGGTTAATCTTGCCGAAGTGCTGGATAAAGATCCGCTGGACGGCTTGATCGGTATTGGCCATACACGCTGGGCGACACATGGTGTGCCGTCTGTAAAAAACGCCCATCCCCATGCCAGCGACAAGGTTGCTATTGTGCATAATGGCATTATCGAGAATTTTCAGGAATTGCGCGCGGAATTGGGTGATCGGGCTGCAAACATCACGTCCGATACCGATACTGAAGTCGTGGCCCATCTCATTGATCTCTATCTCGATGAGGGCCTCACCCCAACGGAAGCGGTGGCAAAGACACTGCCTAAACTGGAGGGTGCTTTTGGACTCGTCATTATCTTTAAAGGCCAACATGACGTCATGATCGGTGCACGGCAGGGAAGCCCACTGGCCATCGGGTATGGCGATGGTGAAATGTATTTTGGATCCGACGCCCTGGCACTTGCCCCTCTGACGCGGCAAATTTCCTATCTTGAAGAAGGCGATTGGGCGGTTCTGAGTCGGGATCAGGCCCAGGTTTATGATGCGGCCGGTCAACCGATCGAACGTGAGGTCGTCGAAACAGCGGTCTCCGGTGCGTTGATTGGCAAGGGTAATTTCCAGCACTACATGCAAAAGGAAATTCATGAACAGCCTGCCGTCATTGGAGACACACTGAACACCGTTCTCAACCCGGCGAACAAGACTCTTACCCTGCCGCCTCTCGGCATTGACTTTGCAACAGTGCCGCGCATCACCATTAGTGCCTGTGGTACGGCGTTTTATTCCGGTATGGTCGCCAAATACTGGTTTGAGGGATTGGCGCGAATTCCGGTTGAACTTGATACGGCTTCAGAGTTTCGTTATCGAGACGCACCTTTGCCTGAAGGTGGTTTGGCCATCTTTATTTCCCAATCGGGGGAAACTAAAGATACGCTAGAGGCGCTGCGCTACTGTAAGGCCAATGGCCAGATGATCCTGTCAATCGTCAATGTTCCTGAAAGCACCATCGCGCGGGAATCGGACGCAGTTTTGCTGACAAAGGCCGGGCCAGAGATCGGAGTGGCCTCGACCAAGGCCTTCACAACACAGTTGACGGTGCTGGCGTCACTTGCCATTGGCGCTGCGCGGATGCGGGGCACGATCGATGCCAAGCGAGAAGGGGACTTGTCGGAAGCCCTTGCCGAGGTGCCGCGCCGCGCGGCGGAAGTCATGAACCATGATGAGAGGATCGCCGAACTTGCCAAATCGGTCGCCAAGGCGCGGGACGTCTTTTATATGGGCCGGGGGTCGAGCTTTCCGATAGCGATGGAAGGTGCCCTCAAGCTGAAGGAAATATCCTATATCCACGCGGAAGGTTATGCCGCTGGCGAGATGAAGCATGGGCCAATTGCATTGATAGAGGACGACGTTCCGATCATCATGATTGCGCCCAGTGATGCCCTCTACGACAAAACGGCCAGCAACTCTATGGAGATGATTTCAAGAGGCGGCAAGGTGATCTTTGTCTCGGACGCCCAGGGGATCGAAAAAATCCGACGTCAGGTGGAACCCTTTGCCTGTATCGAGCTGCCGGCGGTGGACCCGTTCGTGACACCTATCCTGTATTCTATTCCGGTGCAGCTTTTGGCCTATCACACGGCCGTCCTGAAAGGGACGGATGTCGATCAACCCAGAAACCTTGCCAAAAGTGTGACCGTCGAATGATCAGTGTTGTTCTTGCCGATTATGCAGACCCGGCGCATGCCCGTTTGATCCCGGAACTCCTCAACGCTTACGCGTTGGACCCGATGGGCGGTGGCGTACCGATACCGGCCGCTAACCTGGAACGCCTGGTTGAAGAGCTTTCGCAACGGGCCCATGCGTTTACTCTTTTGGCTTTCGTCGATGGGGAGCCGGCCGGGATCGCGAATTGTTTTGAAGGGTATTCGACGTTTCGGGCAAAACCCCTGGTGAACATACATGACCTTGCCGTTCTCGACGGATTTAGAGGTGCCGGGGTTGGAAAAGCCCTGATGAACGCGGTTGAGGACGAAGCGGTCAAGCGCGGCTGTTGCAAAGTCACGCTCGAGGTTCTGGAGGGAAACAAGAGGGCGCGCGCCGCATATCAGGCGCAGGGCTTTGCCGCCTATGCGCTGGACCCTGAGACCGGTCATGCCCTGTTTCTGGAAAAGAAACTGGGCGCATGATATCTGCTCATGGTTGAGCTGCTCAGTCTCTTTACGGCGGCCTTTCTGGCAGCAACCCTTGTCCCGCTGGCATCCGAACTGGGATTGGCGGCGCTGGTTCTGGATCAACCCGATCGGGTCTGGCTCTTTGTGTTTGTTGCCTCTCTTGGCAACACATTGGGAAGCGTTGTGAACTGGATCTTGGGCCGATTTGCGGCCTTCATTCCAAAACCAAAATGGTGGCCGATTTCTGAGCGCGATCAGGAGCGAGCCCATGAGTGGTTCAATCGGTATGGGAAATACAGTCTGCTTGCGGCCTGGGTGCCGGTCATCGGCGACCCTTTGACCTTCATCGCTGGTGCCCTTCGGGTGCCGTTCTGGTGGTTTTTAGCGCTGGTGGCCATTTCCAAGACCGGGCGCTACCTTGTTGTGGTTGGATTGGTTCTTGCGGGGGAGTCACAGTTTTGAACGGATTGCCGATTATTGACCTGGAAGGGTTTCCGACCGATTCCGGCCGTCGTCTTGAGATTGCGACTGCGCTGGATGAGGCATTTTCCGGCTCGGGGTTCTGCCAGATCGTGAACCATGGCGTTTCTGCCGCAATCCGGGCCGACGCATTTTCGGCTTCTGCCGCTTTTCATGCTTTGCCCGATGCCGAGAAGCTAAAGATTTCGATGAATGACGCGCATCGGGGCTATATGATCCCGCGCAGCAGTCTGATTGTCACGTCCTCCGTCGACAAAGTCACCCGCCCGAACCACTCGGAAAGCTTCATGATGATGCATCCGGTGTCAGAGGATAGTCCGGCGTTTGGACAACCGCTGCAGGGTGAGAACCAATGGCCGACGGCGTTGCCGCAATTTCGGGAGAAAGTTGAGGCCTATTATGCGGCGCTGGAAAGCGCAGCCCGCAACATGGCAACACTTATGGCAACAGCGCTCGGCGCGGAGCCGGATTTCTTTGGCCCGTATTTCAACGACCCGACGGTTTATCTGCGCATGCTGCACTATCCGCCAGTTCCCGAAGATACACCAGCGGACCAATTTGGATCCGCGCCTCATACGGATTACGGTTTCATCACGCTATTGGCGCAGGATGATATCGGTGGGCTTCAAGTGCGCTTACGGGACGGAAGCTGGCTGGATGTGCCCGTCATCGAAGACGCCTTCGTTGTGAATGTGGCCGACATGTTGAGCCACTGGTCGGGAGGCCGCTGGCCGTCGACACCGCATCGTGTTCTGAACAATCGTGCGGGCCGGGATCGCTACTCGATTGCCTTCTTCTTTGATCCCAGTATGGAGGCAGAGGTTATGCCAATCGATGGCGTTAGCGAGCTTCAGGATCGAACGCCGATCCACCATGGGGATTATGTGATGGAACGCCTGAACAAGAACTACGCCTATCGCAAGGGAAAATAGGACGCGTTGTTCTATGCGCCGATCGCGTCAATCCGTTCAAGGGGACGCTCCGTCAGGGCAGCCTGTTTCCAGATTTCAAAATCAGGATCATTCCAGAGAGTATTGATATAGGCGGCGCTCTCACCGGAACCCTCGACACCATAGGTGCGGAACCGCAAGACGACCGGTGCAAACATCGCGTCAGCAATACTGAACTGCCCAAACAGCCAGGGGCCGTCCGCCCCGAAGGTCGTTCTGCAGGTGGTCCAGATCTCGTCAATCCTTTGGATGTCAGCCGTCAAATCTTCCGTCGGTTCAACGGATCGTCCCTCCGCTCGCAGGTTCATTGGCAACATGGCCCGCAAAGTCTGAAAACCGGAATGCATCTCGGCGGCGTATGACCGTGCCTGGGACCGGGCGTAACCGTCTTCGGGCCAGAGGGTTGGATGCTGTTCGGCGGCCCATTCGCAGATCGACAGCGAGTCCCAGATGATCCCGTCCGGTGTTTTCAGAACTGGCACCCGCGCCGCGCCGGAGTGTTTTTTCAAGGTCTCCCTTGTGTCCTGCTGGTCCAACCAAACCATTATTTCATCAAACGGGATGCCCGCTTTCTTGAAAGCAAGCCAGGGCCGCAGCGACCAAGAGGAATAGTTTTTGTTGCCCAGGACAAGGGTTAAATCGGTCATGGTATTTTCATCCGGAATGATGGTTTGTCTCGTCAGACTTCTGGAACGCGATCCAGCGTATAAAACTCTGTTTCACCTGCACGTCCCCGAAGGGCGACAGAGTGAAGCGAGCTTGGCGGCAGGTCAATGCCTGCGGCGTCTGCAGCAGATTTTGACAGGATCATCGGTTTTGCAAAATCCTTGCAGAGGGCCTCAAGGCGCGCGGCGCAATTGACGACATCTCCCATCGCGCTGATCACCTGCGCGTTGGGTGGTCCCATCGATCCGACGATGGTTTCCCCGAAATTGATGCCTATCCCGATTTCCAGTGGGAAGGGCAGATCAGCGCTCAGCGACTTATTGAGGCTTTCGACCCGTTTCAGCATTTCGTCAGCACCCCGGATTGCGTCTTTAACACCCCGGGCCGGGTCCTTTCCATCCAGGCCATAGATGGCCATCAGACCGTCGCCCGTGAAATTGGAGTAATGCCCATTTGTGATCTGCAAGGCACTGTTCATTTCGGCGAAGAACTGGTTCAGGATGAACAGCACGTCATAAGGCAGCTTGCTGTCCGCCAATTTTGTAGAACCACGCAAATCGATGAACATGACGGTGACGGTCAATTCCTGCCCATCAATACCGCCTGTCTGATTGGACTTGGTTGGCGATATGCGCGAAGCGACCAGGGGGGCGACAGCGATATCCGTCGTCGGACGCACCTGGCAGGCCAGCCTTACTGCATCAGGTGCGCCCAGCCGGGCAAGTGCCTTTGCCTCAACACCGTCTGGCGGATGAAGCTCATTGATGCCGCGCATGACATGAACCCGGCAGGTTGTGCAGCGCCCGCGCCCTCCGCAAACCGATGCATGAGGGACGTTGTTATCGCGCAGTGTTTCCAGAATGGTGGCGCCGCGATTGATCTTGAAGGTCTTGCCATTGGGCAGAGACAGCTCCGCAAAGTTATGGAGCCGCCACAGTTCCCGGCGCAGATACCGCAGAATAAAAGGGATGCTCAAAGTGGCGATTGCAATTGCCGGCGAGATCAACATCCAGTCGTCGACCAACTGGGCGACTTCTGGTGTCATTTTCTGTGTGCCCAGCGCCATCGGAACAAAGCCGGGTTCATTTGCAGCGCGGGCCAATACTTTGAAGCCGGCGGAAATATAGCCGGCAAATCCGAATGTCGGGATGATCACCGCCAGGGCCATGAGAACCGGAACCAACCGTGCATAGTCACTGCAAAGGCGCAGCCAATAGTGAATGCCGATGCAGCCATGGGTCCAGGCGACGATCATGCCGATACCCTGGACCACGCCCCAGGCTGGCATCACGATCCAGTATTGCGTGATGATGCCGATATAGGTCGTGTCAAACTTATAGAGGATTTGCGCGACCAGCATGATGGTGACGTGACCGGCCAGCAGGACCGGGATGGTCAAACCCAGGCTAAGCTGTGCGGCTTCCCAATGGCTCATCCTGAGCGATGTTCGCAGGAAGATCACATAAAGTGCATTGCCGATGTGGAAAATAAAGGCAAACAGCAGCAATAACAGACCCGGTGTGTTGTTCCAGGGCGCCATAAGGATGTGGAAGCCACGATCCATGGCCTCCATCGAGATGAGGCCCAATGTGTTGTTCAGAAAATGCGTTAAGAGGAAAAAGCCAAGAATAAGGCCAGAATAAAGCCTGATTCGTCCACGCATAAACTCGGATACCTTCCCCTAACCGTAACGGGAAAACCATAGACGAGTATGCATTCGATTGCTATTAGTTAACACTAATTTAAATGCTGTGGGAAAGCGGCTCAAACCCTATGAAACGGGTTGTACAGCTGGCGGTGCGTCGAGGGCGTAGAATTGGGTGGTGACCCCACGGCCTCTGAGTTGCTGCTCGTGCAGGTCATCGGGGGGTAGGGTTATGCCGGCAGTGTCGAGGGCGTCTTTTGCGACGATCACGGGTTTGGCGAGCCCTTTTGACAGGGACTCCAGACGGGCGGCGGTGTTCACTACATCGCCAACCGCACTCAAGATCTGCGCGTCCGGTGGGCCCATGGCCCCGACGATCGCCTCGCCATAATTAATGCCAATCCCCATGGTGAGGGGGAACGGCAGCTCCGTCTTCAGTGCTTCGTTCAATCCGTCCAGGCGGCGCAGCATGGCCGCGGCCCCGGCAAGCGCGTCGCGGATACCTTGCGCCGGGTCTGTTTCTTCCAAACCGTAAATTGCCATTAAGCCATCACCGTTGAATTGGGCGTAATGGCCGTTTGTCTCATGGAGGGCCGCAGTCATTTCGGCGAAGAACTGGTTCAGAATAAAAAGCACGTCGAAAGGCAGTTTTGTTTCGCCAAGTTTGGTTGAACCGCGCATATCGATGAACATAAAGGTGACGGCACGTTCATTACCCTCTACGCCGCCCAGGCGCTGTTTGTCGCCATTCCTTGCCTCGGGCGGAAGCAGCGGCAGCACTGATATGTCTTCGGTCGGATTAATCTGACAGGCCAAGCGGACGCTGTCCGGTGCTTTGATCCGTTTCAGGGCTACAGCCTCAATCCCGTCGGCGGGCTCAAGATTTTCCAGGCCCTGGGTTATTCTGACACGGCAGGTTGTGCAGCGACCGCGCCCCCCGCAAACGGACGCATGGGGGATACGGGCTGCCCGCATCGCTTCAAGCAGGCTGCCGCCTGGCGGGATGCGAATTGCCTTGCCTGTCGGCAATGTGATTTTTGGCTGCGTTTTGAGGTGGGCGACTGCTTGTTTTGACAGGCTGGCCAACAGGGCGACACCGAGGGCTGAGAGCGCGACGAAGGGCGCTGAGCCGACCGCTGTTGGCAAGATCTGCATCGCCTCTTCAGAGAGGTTCTGTGACCGGAATGCCAGATCTACAAAGGCGGGGTCTTCGGCCAATCTGAAAACGTCGAAGCCGGCCGAGATATAGCCGCCAGCGGCTGCGACGGGCAAAGCCACCATGAAGGCGAGGGTGGCCGGAAACCACTTCTCATAAGCTGGCTTGGTGCGCAGCCAGTAATGGATACCGATTGACCCGTGGACCCAGGCAACCAGCAGGGCGGCCCCCTGGATGATCCCGTCTATCGGGTCGACAATCCAGAAATAGGTGATGATCCATGTATAGGTGACGTCATATTCGAAATATTCTTCGCCATAAAAAGCATAAGCCAGATGGGAAGCGATCAGGATGGAGGCCGCAAATCCCAGCGCGCTTTGCGTAAACTCCCACTTGCTCATCCGGAAGGAAGAGCGCTGATAGATGGAGATGAGCGCGTTGATCGAATGTGCGGCCAGCCCCAGGATCAACAGTGTCCCGCCAATCGCCGTGTGCCAGATGCCATGGAACCAGGGGCGGGCAATGTCCATCGCCTCAATAGAATACAATCCCACTGAATGGTTCATGAAATGCATGGTCAGGAACAGGCTGAGGATCAGGCCCGAATAGAGTCGGATCTTGCTACGAATCACAGGGGAGGCCGCCGCTTTTGGTCAGAAGATGGTCGGAAGCGCGTAGACGCGGCATTGGCTGGTCCGATCAAGGTCGAACAAATAGGCCACGTCACGTCCTTTGAGATTTTCCGGGTCACGCAGATTGAACCCTTCTGAATTAGCGAATCCGAGGCGTTTTTTATACCCGGTCTGGGTCTCTATTTCCACATAATAGCGGCCCGGGCGCGCGGTGTTGAAACGCCCATGGGCACAGAGGTTCGACAGGTTTGCCGAGATATTCTGAGAAAGGGAATCGGCATCAACAAAGAATTTGATGGGCGTGGACCCTCGTTTAAATCGGGGTTGTATGTTCCCGCCTGGCTGCAGGAGATAGGGAATGCGGCCCAGTGGTATGAAGTCCTGCCGAACATTGGATTGTGCCCAAGCCGATGAGTCCAAAGAGGCGCTCATCGGCGCGAGTGCCAAGAGGACGATAACTGCCGTCGGAAGGAGAAAGATGCTATATCTATGGGGCTTTTGCATCAGTCGTAGGCACTGGGCGGGGAGGGGAATTCACTGGCCGCCTGCTCGACTTCGCCCTCGGTGATCAGGTCGAAAAGACGTTTGACCTCTTCCTCTGTGTTAACCCCCATGAAAAAAGGGCCCGCAGGAATAATGCGCAGCGTCGGGCCAATATGACATTTGCCCATGCAGTGCACGGTCTCGAGCTTGACCGGCAAGGGGGCATCCGTCCCTTCCCGTGCAGCAATCTCTTTTTCCAGTATTTCCTGCAGGGCGGCCGCCCCGCGGGCACCGCAGGACGGCAGAACCGTTCCGGCACGATGGTTCGTGCACAGGCGCAGTGATCGGAATTCGGGTTTGTCGGCAGTGGTCAGGTCCTGTTCAGACCTGCCGTCTATCGCCTTATTCTGTGAAATTTCGTTCATTATCACCTTGATCGCGGAGTTGTTACCACGGATTTGGTCATTAATACCTTCGTCTCACTTGTTCAGATGCAGTCAGGTTACGATATGGGGTGTCGAACGAAACTGTCCAGCTTGAGTATTTCTGGATCGTGTTGGACAGTGAATGAACAGCTCGCGACGCGCTGCCGCGACAGGAACGGAAAAGGACTTGAAAATGAGCCAATATGACTACGACTTGTTTGTGATCGGCGCGGGATCCGGCGGGGTTCGTGCCGCCAGAATGTCGGGCAGCCTGGGGGCGAAAGTCGCCATTGCCGAAGATCGCTATCTCGGTGGAACCTGTGTCAATGTCGGCTGTGTGCCGAAGAAACTGTTCCACTATGCGTCGCATTATGCGGAATCCTTTCATGAATCCGCAGGGTTCGGCTGGACGGTCCCCCAACCGAGTTTTGACTGGAAAACCCTGATCGCGAACAAAAATGCAGAGATCTCCCGATTGAACGGGATCTATGAAAGCCTGTTGTCGAACGCGAATGTGAAACTCTGCAGCGCCCGCGCCACCGTGGTCGATGCGCATACAGTTAGCGTCGGCGGTGAAACTGTTACCGCTGAACGCATCCTGGTCGCAGTCGGCGGCTGGCCATCCGTGCCTGACTTCCCGGGCAGTGAATATGTCATTACCTCGAACGAGGCGTTCTATCTGGATGAATTACCGAAGCGCGCCATGGTGCTTGGCGGGGGCTACATCTCCGTCGAGTTTGCCGGGATCTTCAACGGTATGGGTGTCGATACGACCCTGGTCCATCGCGGTGATCTTTTCTTGCGTGGTTTTGACAAGGACATTCGCGAGTTCCTGCTTGGCGAGATTGAGAAGAAGGGTGTGAAAACCGAGTTTAACACCGTGGTCGAAAAGGTTGTGAAGACCGATACCGGGCTGGAAGTGACCCTGACGAATGGTCATGCCATTGAAACGGATCTGATCCTGGCGGCAATTGGCAGGGTGCCAAATACGGCGAATCTGGGTCTGGAAGATGCAGGCGTTGAAATGACCGCGAAAGGGGCCATCGTCGTCAATGATGATTTCCAGACAAATGTGCCCTCTATCTATGCGCTGGGTGACGTGATTGACCGGGTGGCATTGACCCCCGTTGCGATCGCGGAAGGGATGGTCTTTGCCCATAACACCTATAATGCTGAACAACGCAAGATGGACTATTCCGATATTCCAACCGCTGTCTTCTCACAGCCGGTGATCGGAACGGTCGGCCTGTCGGAAGAGGACGCGCGCCAGAAATACGGCGCTGTCGATATTTACCGGTCCGAATTCAAGCCAATGAAGCATACGCTTTCCGGCGGTACGGAACGCACTTTGATCAAGATGATTGTGGACCGTGCCTCTGATCGCGTTGTCGGCTTTCATATGGTTGGCAGTGAGGCCGATGAAGTTACCCAGGGTATTGGTGTTGCCTTCAAAGCCGGTGCAACCAAGGCTGATTTCGACGCAACAATCGGGATCCATCCAACGAGCGCAGAAGAATTCGTCACCATGCGCACACCGGTCCCAGAACCCACTGCCGAGGCGGCTGAATAGGAAAATTACCCGGATCGATCTGGCCTCAGCAGCATTTCGGCGGATTGCCAGTGCTTTTTAGTCACATTTTGCGCCTTTCTTGTGGAAAAGCGGGATACGGTGGCGTATAGAACGCAACTCTGTTCGGTGCTCACACTTTGGTGGGCACCCGATAAAGTGACTTGGGGACATGGAAGGGTAAGACAATGGCCGCAAACTGGAGCCTGGATTCCTGGAGGGGTAAAGCAATTCGGCAGATGCCGGATTATCCTGATCAAGCTGTTCTGAACGGCGTGGAAGACGCGCTCGGCAATTATCCCCCTTTGGTGTTTGCCGGTGAGGCCCGCCGTCTGAAAACCGACCTGGCGAAGGTAGCCAATGGTCAGGCATTTCTGCTGCAGGGTGGTGATTGTGCTGAGAGCTTTGCTGAGTTCTCCGCCAACAATATCCGGGACACGTTCAAGGTCATGTTGCAGATGGCAGTGGTCCTGACCTTTGGTGCGGCCTGTCCGGTGGTGAAGGTCGGTCGCATGGCCGGTCAGTTCGCCAAGCCGCGTTCCGCGCCGACCGAGGTGGTTGATGGTGTGGAATTGCCCAGCTATCGCGGTGACATTATCAACGGGATTGATTTTGCTGCTGGCGACCGTGTGCCCGATCCGAACCGGATGGTGAATGCCTATAACCAGGCCTCTGCCACACTCAACCTGTTGCGTGCGTTTGCACAGGGTGGTTTTGCCGATCTCCACCAGGTTCAGAAATGGAACTTGGACTTCGTCAAGGGCAGCCCGCAGGGCGACCGTTACCAGGAAATGTCAGAGCGTCTGACAGAGACGCTGGATTTCATGGCGGCTTGCGGTCTGACAGCAGACGCCGTGCCGAAAATCGCGGAAACCGATTTCTACACGTCCCATGAAGCACTCTTGCTGTGGTACGAGCAGGCATTGACCCGTCAGGACAGCCTGACCGGTGAATATTATGACTGTTCTGCCCATATGCTGTGGATTGGTGACAGAACCCGCCAGCCGGACTCTGCACATGTTGAGTTTCTGCGCGGCGTGAACAACCCGATCGGCATGAAATGCGGTCCGACAATGGATCCGGATGAAATGTTGCGTCTGATCGACGTTCTGAACCCGTCCAATGAGGCAGGTCGTCTGACCCTGATTGCCCGTATGGGCCACGATAAGGTTGAAAAGCACCTGCCAGCCCTTGTCCGCGCCGTAGAGCGTGAAGGCAAGAAAGTGGTCTGGTCCAGCGACCCGATGCATGGCAACACAATCAAGTCGGATAGCGGATACAAGACCCGACCGTTTGACAGGATCCTGAGCGAGGTGAAGTCCTTTTTTCAAGTGCATGCTGCTGAGGGAACCCATGCCGGTGGTGTTCATTTTGAGATGACCGGTCAGGATGTGACCGAATGTCTGGGCGGTGCCCAGGCGATCTCGGACACGGATCTGTCCCATCGCTACCACACCCATTGTGATCCGCGCTTGAATGCGTCGCAGGCCCTGGAACTGGCGTTCCTGCTGGCTGAAACACTGAAAGCAGAACGCGGTGGTGTTGGTCGTCTGGCGGCTGCATCCTAATCAGACTGTACCGATCTTCGGGTAGGGGGAAAGGACATGGCGGCTGATCCAAATCCGTCGCGCGGGATAGGTGCAGGCGAGGTCGTAAGTGGCACGTCTGACGCCGACGTCGAGCGCTGGACCGATGCCTATTTCAACCGGACCAAACGGGCGATCCAGAAATTTGGGGATGAGCCTGTCACCTATGCGATCTTCATGCGTCGACCGGTGGTCAGTGCGCCGCGCCTGGCCATTGACTGGTTGCGGGAAGTCGCAAGAAGCCGTGGATTCGAAGTAGAGATCGACCTTCGCTATGAGGAAGGTCGCTGGGTTGGTGCCGGTGAGGCGATCATGTATATCACCGGTCCCTTCTATCATCTGGTTGATCTTGAAACCCTGCTCTTGCAACGGTTGGGACCGGCCTGCGTTGCTGCCTATAACGCGTTTTCCATGTGTATGGAACTGCCGGGTGTCTCCTTCCTCGCCATGGATGCACGGCATTGCGCGGGTAAGGAAATGGCTGAACAGATGGCCTATGCTGCTTCTGTCGGCTCAGAACGTGCCAAACGCAAGGCGGGTGCTGTCGGCTTTATCGGCAACGCGACGGATGCGACGGCGCATTATTTTGGTCAGGCAAAGGGCCTCGGCACCATGCCTCATGCATTGATTGGGTATGCGGGCACAACCGTGCGCGCGGCTGAAATTTTTCACGAAACATTCCCGGATGAACACCTGACGGTCCTGGTCGACTATTTCGGTCAGGAAGTAACCGATGCACTGGCCGTCTGTAACCGCTTCCCGGAGATCGCGGCGAGTGGCAGGCTAGCAGTGCGTCTGGATACACCGGGTGGGCGTTTCTGCGAAGGTCTCGATCCGGCGGCAAGTTACGCCGTGTTGGACCGGAATGCGCCACGGGCCATCAGGGGATACCGGACAGAAGATGAATTGCGCAATCTGATCGGGGCTGGCGTTTCCGCTGCTGCGATATGGCATATGCGTGAGGCGTTGAACCAGGCCGGTTTTGACAAGGTTCGCATTGTTGGCTCCAGCGGTTTCAGCCCGGAGAAATGCAAGGTGATGGCGCTCGCCGAAGCCCCGATTGACGTGGTGGGCAGTGGTAGTTACCTGCCTGATATCTGGCGGGAAACCTACGCAACAGCTGATATCGTCGATTATGACGGGCAGGCACGGGTCAAGGTTGGCCGCGAGTTCCTGTTACGGGCCCGCGATACCGAATCCTGATCGCCGTTCTAGCTTTTGTATTTTGACTGGATTGTGGCGTTCACGGCGCGGCGATCGATCTTCAACGCTTCCATCATTGCGCGCACCAACATCAGGTTATGCGCCCCATATCGCCGGTTGAGTGGAATAGACCTCTCCGGGTCTTTCACCGCTTGTTCCAGGTCGGCGTATAGCGCCTCAATCAGCATGTGAAATTCCAAAGGTCCGAAGGTCCAGTGGCGCTCTGCTTCGATGCTGGGGGGCGGAAGAACATGCGAGAAAACGTCGATCATCCAGGTCCGACGCTTTTCCATATCTTCAAAATAACGGGCGATATAGACCAGGATATCTGTGACCAGAATGATCCCGGCCGGATCGTCGTAAACCGCTTCCCAGGCGAAGTCCTCGCCCAGGGCAGCGCGCTTTTCTTCAACAAGGGTCTGGCACCGGGTGGTATATTCCTGAAACACGTCGGGTCCGACCATATTGTGCAGCGTGGTCAGAAAGGCCTCAACGACACGCCGGGACAGCGTGCGTCCCTGGACCGCGGCCTCTCCCGTCGGGGCAACCAGATGGCCAAAACGATGAACGATCAACCGCTCGAGGGCGAGTTTTCGCTTTGTGCCCAGATATTCATGCTCCGCCAATTGTGTGACCTCGTCCCACCCTCTCACACAGAGCGACATGATTTCGGGGTTATTCCCGGGTTTCAAACCTTTAAGAACGGCATCCAGATCAGGTGTTTTTCCCCCCGCTTGCTGTTCAAATTCATAGCGCGCGGCGAGAATCTGAAACGCTTTATCCATCAGGTCTGCCAGCTTGGCAGGGCCCGGGCCGGGTGAGGGCGCATTTGTTTCATCGGTCATGGTCTGGAACCGCTTGTTTTCGGTGACGGGTGAAGCTCATCTTACTATATATGATGCATTCCTGTGCGACGAAAGGCATCCAATTTGCGGGTCGGGCTTGATTATCCCGCCGCAGTGACGATAGTCCGGTTTTCCAATAGAACACAGAACAGATCCTGCGGTTATGGACGGCTCTGAATAGGTTAAAAGATGACAGACACGCTGCGCATTGCGCTTTATCAAGCCAACCCGACACTGGGCGCCCTTATGGGCAATCAAGCCCTGATCAAGGCGGCGCGGGAAAAGGCGGCTGAGGCGGGTGCCGATCTGCTGTGTTTCAGCGAATTGGTGTTGAGTGGTTATCCCCCGGAAGACCTCGTTCTCAAACCCTTTTTTCTCGACAAGATTGAGGCTGCGGTAGAGGCGCTTGCAGCCGACACGGTGGATGGTGGTCCAGCGATGCTGTTGACGACGCCCTGGCGGGGAGAGGTCGGTGGCAAGACGGTCGTCCAGAATGCGGTCCTCCTGCTCGAGGACGGGAAAGTCGCCGCCATTCGGCAAAAGGTTGATCTGCCGGATTACGGTGTGTTTGACGAAGGTCGGGTCTTTGTGCCGGGTGAAATGCCCGGCCCGATCAATTTTAAGGGCGTGCGGATCGGTGTTCCGATTTGCGAAGACATCTGGACCCCGGATGTCGTCGAATGTCTGGAGGAATCCGGGGCGGAGTTTCTGATTGTTCCCAACGGATCGCCCTTTGAGGTCGACAAGCCTGACTTCCGGGTTCAACTGGTCACCAAGCGGGTCGTAGAAAGCGGTTTGGCCATTGCTTACCTTAATCAAGTGGGTGGTCAGGACGAGTTGGTTTTCGATGGCGGTTCCTTTGTAATCAATGGGGATCATTCGCTTGCGGTTCAGGCGCCAGCCTTTGAAGAGAGCCTGATGATCACGGATTGGGAAAGGGGAGATGATGGCTGGTTCTGCCATCCCGGCCAGAAGACGGCGCCGCTCGACAGATTGCCGTCGATCTATGGCGCGCTGGTTCGGGGATTGCGCGATTATGTAAACAAGAACGGTTTCCCAGGCGTCGTTATCGGCATGTCGGGCGGGATCGACTCGGCCCTATCGGCGGCAGTGGCGGTGGATGCGCTTGGACCGGACCGGGTGCATTGCGTGATGATGCCGTCCCCCTATACCTCGGCGGAAAGCCTGGAAGATGCGGAGGCAGCGGCCCGCTTGCTCGGGGTGAAATTGGATTCCATCGGCATTGAGCCAGCGATGAACGCCTTTCGTGACATGCTGGCCCCTCTCTTCGAAGGAACAAAATCGGACACGACTGAAGAGAACATTCAGGCCCGCACCCGCGGGATCACCCTTATGGCGATCTCAAACAAGCTGGGTTACATGGTTTTGACGACCGGCAACAAGTCGGAAATGTCGGTCGGCTATGCGACACTCTATGGCGATATGTGCGGCGGCTATTCGGTTCTGAAAGACGTTTACAAAATGGACGTCTTCGCGCTCTGCCGCTGGCGCAATGAGCACAGAATGGCGGGTTGGGCCGGACCGGACGGCGCGGTTATGCCTGAACGGATCATCACAAAACCGCCCAGCGCCGAGTTGAAACCGGACCAGAAGGATGAGGACAGCCTGCCGCCTTATGACAAGCTGGACGATATTCTGCATGGCCTTGTGGAACAGGAACTGTCTGTAGATGCAATTGTCGCCAGAGGGCACGCGCCTGAGACAGTGCAGCGGATCTGGCGCATGCTGGATCTGGCAGAATACAAACGGCGTCAGGCCCCGCCGGGTGTAAAGGTTACGTCTCGCGCCTTTGGCAAGGATCGGCGTTACCCCATTACGAATGCGTTCCGGACCATTCTCTAAACAGAATAAGAGGGAGTAAAACCCCATGATGACCCCGAAGGGAATAAAGGCCATGCTTGATGGCGGTGTGAAAGTTCGATTTGCTCCCTCGCCGACAGGGCGTTTGCATGTGGGTAATCTGCGTACAGCTCTCATGAATTGGCTCTTTGCCCGACATCATGGGGGACAGTTCCTGCTGCGCATGGACGACACCGACACCGAACGATCCAAAATGGAATATGAGCGGGGCATCGTCGAAGACCTCAAATGGTTGGGCGTGGACTGGGATGATTTTGCGCGACAGTCGGCGCGGAACGATCGATATGACCGGGCAACGGAAATCCTTCGCAATTCAGGTCGGCTTTATCCGTGTTATGAGACGCCGGAAGAGCTGGAACTGAAACGCAAGATCCAGCTTGGGCAGGGCAAGCCCCCTGTTTACGACCGCGCCGCACTCGACATGACGCCGGAAGAACAGGCAGCCCTTGCCCAACAGGGACGCAAACCCCACTGGCGCTTCAAACTGTTGGAAGAAGCGGTGGAATGGGACGATCTGGGCCGTGGTCCGGTACGGTTTGAAGCCGGGCATTTGAGCGACCCCGTCCTGATCCGGGAAGATGGCCGACCGCTCTATACCCTGACGTCTGTTGTCGATGATGGGGAGATGTTCATCACCCATGTCATGAGAGGTGAGGACCATGTGGTGAACACGGCCGTTCAGGTTCAGTTGTTCCGCGCGCTCGACTTCCCGGTGCCAAGTTTCGCCCATATGCCTTTGATGGTGGGCGCCGATGGTAAGGGCCTGTCGAAGCGTGTTGGATCGCTCGGCATTGGTGATCTGAGAGAGGCGGGGATCGAAGGCCTTGCACTGGTCGCTTATCTGGCCCATCTAGGCACCCCGATTGCGCCCGATGGCAGTTCCGATATGGCCGATTTGATCCGCCATTTTGACCTATCCTCATTCGGTCGTGCCTCACCCCGATATGACACCGCAGAACTGGAAGCGTTGAGCACAAAGGTTATTCATCGCCTGCCGTTCTCACAGGTGCAGCAGCGATTGCAGAGTTCCGGGATTGAAGATGTTGACCAAACGCTCTGGCTGGCAGTCCGGGAAAATATCGAAACACTGGATGATATCAGAAATTGGGTAAAGATTGCTAATGGTGATGTGGAACGCCCCGTTGATCTGGTGGATGATGATCTGGCCTATCTGAAAACAGCCGCCGATCTGCTGCCAGAAGCACCGCTTGATGATACCAGCTGGAAGACCTGGACAACGGCCCTTAAGGAAGAAACCGGGCGCAAGGGAAAACAGCTCTTCATGCCACTACGCCTGTCACTGACGGGCCTCTCCCACGGTCCCGATATGGGCCCGCTCCTTCCCCTTATCGACCGCGACCGGATTGTTGAACGGTTGGTGGGGTAATCTGGCACTAACCGTCTAATCCCCGTTCAGGTTCAGTGACGTTTATGACGGAGTATGTAGTGCCTCGTCATAGAATTGATATCCGGGTTGCAATCCTTACTTGGATGGGCGTATACCTCTGTAATCCTAGAAACAGGTGTGAAATCAGTTATGGCGCAAGGCCCCTACATCATTATTCCCTGTTGTCGCTGCATTATCAGCGGCCAGTCCTGCTGTTGATCTGACAACAGCACGCACTGGCCCGCGCCCAATCGCCTTAAGGCTTGATCCGGCGCATTTCTCTCTTAAAACACCACTCAGTTTAAAATTGGATCCGCGCGAAAACCCATCAGGGGCCGCAACGCAGATCAGGAAAGACACAGGTTCATGAGCACGCCAAAGGTATTTCTGCACAACACGGTCAACCGGTCTAAAGAAGAGTTTCATCCGCTTGATGCGGCGGGTAAGGGGATCGGTCTCTATGTCTGTGGCCCAACCGTTTATGACCTGATCCATATCGGCAATGCCCGCCCGCTCGTGGTGTTTGACGTTCTGGCCCGCTTGCTGCGGCACCTCTATCCGAAAGTTACTTATGTCCGGAACATCACCGATATCGATGACAAGATTAATGCCCGTGCCGCCGAGAATGGGGAGACGATCCGCGCGCTGACTGACCGCACGATCGTTAAATTTCACGCGGATGCAGAGGCCCTGCGGTGTGATGCCCCGGATATTGAACCGCGGGCAACGGATCATGTGGTTGAGATGATCGAGCTCTCTGAACGCTTGATCGCGGCGGGTCATGCTTATGCCGCGGAAGGGCATGTCCTGTTCGATGTGCCGTCCTGGCCCGACTATGGCAAGTTCTCAGGTCGCGACCGTGATGAGCAGATTTCCGGTGCCCGTGTTGAGGTTGCCCCTTATAAACGCGACCCGGCGGATTTCGTGCTTTGGAAGCCCTCGGGGGAGGGGGAGCCTGGCTGGGACAGTCCGTGGGGATACGGGCGCCCGGGCTGGCATGTAGAATGCTCGGCCATGAGCAGCAAGTATCTCGGGGTGGATTTTGACATCCATGGCGGTGGTCTGGACCTAATCTTTCCCCATCACCAGAACGAGGTTGCGCAATCCTGCTGCGGCAATGCCGGCAGCGGCTTTGCCCGCTATTGGATGCATAATGGCTATCTGATGAGTGAGGGGGAGAAGATGTCAAAATCCCTCGGCAATTTCTATACGGTGCGGGAGCTGCTGGATGAATTGCCCGGTGAGGCGCTACGCCTTGTCCTGCTGAAATCCCATTACCGCCAACCGATGGATTTTTCCAAGGAAAAGGGTCGAGAGGCTAAATCCGAACTGGACCGTTTCTATGGTGCTGTTAAGGACGTCGATCGCTCTGTTGAGACCACGGTGGATGCCGAAGTGGTTGAGGCCCTGTCCGATGATTTGAACACGCCAAGGGCGCTGGCCCGGCTCCACAGTCTGACCAATGCCGTTTATCAAGGCGAGAGTGGTGCAGCGGCAACCCTATTGGCATCTGCAAAAATGCTGGGCTTGCTGCAGCAGGATCCGGAACACTGGTTCAAAGGTGAGGGTGATGCCGGGGAAGAGGGTCGCATCACCGCGTTGATCGAAGAACGCGTACAGGCGAAAAAAGCAAAGGATTTTGCCCGCGCTGATCAGATCCGCGACGATCTGGCGGCAGAGGGGATCATCCTGGAAGACAAGCCCGGTGGTGTCACCGAATGGCGCAAAGCGTAACGGGCGCCGGGGGGAAGAGACATGGATAAACGCGTTTACCTTTTTGATACGACCTTGAGGGACGGGGCACAGACCCAGGGGGTGGATTTCTCTGTCGGCGACAAGATCGCTTTGGCCGAGGCCCTGGATGCGCTGGGCATCGATTATATCGAAGGGGGGTGGCCCGGTGCGAACCCTACTGATACGGCATTTTTTGAGAAGCCGCCGAAACTCGCCCACGCACAATTGGTGGCCTTTGGGATGACCCGTCGTCCCGGTCGGTCGGCGGAGAATGATCCTGGCCTCGCCCCCATCCTCAATTCCGGTGCGGATTCCGCCTGTCTCGTGGGCAAGGCCTGGGATTTCCATGTCGATGTCGCGCTGGAGATCGAGCGGGACGAGAATGTCGCCATGATCCGCGACAGCGTGGCCTATGCAAAGGCGCGTAAAGGCATGGCGATGTACGACGCAGAGCATTTCTTTGACGGTTATAAGGAAAACCCGGAATTCGCACTGTCCTGCATCCGGGCCGCATATAAGGCCGGCGCCCGCTGGATCGTTCTATGCGACACGAATGGCGGCACCCTGCCCCATGAAGTCTTCGATATTGTGACAGCAGTGTCGGAGGTGGTTCCGGGCGATCATCTTGGCATCCACGCGCATAACGATACCGAAAACGCGGTGGCCAATTCGCTGGCTGCGGTGCGTGCCGGTGCCCGACAGGTGCAGGGCACGATCAACGGATTGGGTGAGCGTTGCGGCAATGCCAATCTGATGTCGATTATCCCGTCGCTGGTCCTGAAGATGGGCTATGACACCGGCCTGGTTGACGGCGCGATGGAAAAGATGACCGAGATCAGCCGGTTGCTGGATGAGCGGTTGAACCGCCCCGCCAACCGCCATGCCGCCTATGTTGGTGAGGCGGCCTTTGCCCATAAGGGCGGTCTCCATGTTTCCGCTGTCGCCAAGGATCCAAAGACCTATGAGCATGTCGATCCGGCCTTGGTCGGGAACCGGCGCATCATTGTCGTTTCGGATCAGGCTGGTCGATCAAACGTGCTGGCGCGGCTAAAGGAGATCGGGATTGAGGTCAGTGACGAGGCCAAGGTGAACCGGCTTCTGGAAGCGGTGAAAGAGCGTGAGTATCAGGGTTATGCCTATGATGGGGCGGAGGCGAGTTTTGAACTGCTGGCCCGTCAGGCGCTCGGCGAAGTGCCCCGCTACTTCTCAACAGAACGGTTTCGCGTGATGGATGATCGGCGCATCAACGCCCGCGGCGACCTTATTACAGAGTCTGAAGCAACAGTGACGGTCACCGTTCAAGGCCAGACTTTCATGCGTGTTGCCATGGGCAATGGCCCTGTGAACGCGCTCGACACGGCGCTGCGAGAAGCGCTGGGCGAGGTCTATCCGCAACTCGGCGTGATGCAGTTGGTCGACTATAAGGTGCGGATCATGCCGCCACCGCCGAACTCGACAGGGACGGATGCTGTGACCCGAACGGTGATTGAGAGCGCGGACGAGGACGGGCACCGTTGGTCCACGGTCGGCGTCAGCCCGAACGTCATCGACAGTTCCTATATCGCACTCCGCGACGCGTATTCTTACCTGCTGTACCGCGCGGGTATTCGTCTGAACAACGGCTAAAACGACTTCAGGAAGGTCAGGCTGGTTGGGCGGTCGAAGCCGGGATGGGTGAAGGTGCCAACCTGCTGATACCCATGCTTCTCAAAAAGCGCGTGGTTCCCGGTCAACTCAATCCGCGACTGGAGAAAAATGCCGGGTAGTCCTTGCTGCTGGGCCACGGTTTCGGCAACCCCCAGCAACTCACCGGCGATGCCGCGTCGCCGCCAGTCGGGTGATACCGCCATGTGATAAAAATAGAGATAGGTATCTTCACCGGCGCCGGGTGACGAGAAGTCAGCCTGTTTTTCCTGTGTAAAAGCACAGCCAACCAGTTCGTCTTCAGATTCGGCGACAAGAAGCGAGCCGGTTTTGAAATCAGCGATGACGTCATCGACCGTCAGTCTGGTAACAGAAGAAGGCGGGTCGACCACCCCGTTCTGTTCCGCAAAAGCATTCTTGAGCAGGGAATAGATCGGCACGAATTCATCAAAGGCACCACCGGCCAACGCGATGGTCACCGTCCTGGAAAACTGCGAAAGAAATGCCTCATCCATCGGGCCGGTCTCTGTTGTTAATGGTTGTCTCGCGGAATTCCACGGGTTTGGGAAATACGCTGGAACTCAACCGCACTTTCCAGAACCATGCCGGTTTCCAATTGCCCGGTATGTTCGCGGAAGATCTTTTGCCAAGGTGTCTGATGGGTAACCTCAGCCAATTGGAAAGCAGACTGTCGTGCTTCCATTTCAGCCGGTTCAATCAGAAGGTCCAGGGTACGTTTGTTCAGGTCAAGTCGGATATTGTCCCCGGTCTGTAACAGGGCAAGTCCGCCACCCACCGCGCTCTCCGGTGAGATATGCAGGATTGACGGGCTGCCCGAGGTGCCGGACTGGCGACCGTCGCCGGCAACGGGCAGTTCTTCAACACCCTGTTTGATCAGATGATCGGGCGGCTGCATGTTCACCACCTCGGCTGAACCAGGCCAGCCAATCGGGCCTGTTCCACGAATGAATAGCATGCAGTTTTCGTCAATATTCAGGGACGGGTCGTTCAGGCGATCGTGGTAATCCTCCGACCCTTCAAAGACGATGGCGCGTGCCTCCAGTATGTTCTCTGCACCCGGCTTGGACAGATAGGTCTGGCGGAACCGCTCACTGATGACAGAAAGTTTCATGACAGCGGTGTCAAAGAAATTACCGGTCAGAACCGCATATCCTGCATCCGGCAAGAGTGGCTTGTCATAGGGATAGATGACGTCGCGGTCATAACAGGGGGCGTCCTTCACATTCTCGCCTATGGATTTGCCGCTGACGGTCATCGCATCGCCATGCAACTTGTCATTTTCTAGAAGCTCACGCATCACGGCTGGAACGCCGCCTGCCTTGTGAAAGGCCTCACTCAGGTGATGCCCCGCCGGTTGCATGTTCACCAGGTTCGGAATGCCGTCGCCGACGGTCTGCCAGTCATGGACATCCAGCTCAACACCCATATGGCGGGCGATTGCGATCAGATGCCAGACGCAGTTTGAGCTGGCGCCCAGGGCGGTTACAGCACTGATGGCGTTTTCAAAGGCCTGTCGCGTCATGATATCGGACGGGCGGACATCTTCATTCACCAGTTCAACAATACGCAGTCCCGTGGCATAGGCCATCTGACCCCGCTCGCGATAGGGGGCCGGGATCATCGCGCATCCGGGCAGCGACATGCCAAGTGCCTCTGCAACTGAGTTCATCGAGGACGCTGTCCCCATGGTGTTGCAATGTCCGACTGAAGGGGCGGAACCGGCCGCGATTGCCATGAATTCAGACTCGTCAATCTTGCCAGCGCTGACATCCTTGCGCGCCTGCCAGATGGCGGTGCCAGACCCGACCAGAGATTGGCCCCTGTGGAACCCGTCCAGCATGGGACCACCGCTCAACACGATGGCTGGAATATTTACTGTTGCAGCGGCCATCAGACAGGCCGGTGTTGTCTTGTCACACCCCGTGGTCAGAACGACGCCATCAATCGGATAGCCATAAAGCAGCTCGACAAGGCCAAGATAGGCAAGGTTTCGGTCAAGCGCCGCGGTTGGCCGCTTGCCGGTTTCCTGGATCGGGTGCACCGGAAACTCAAAACAGATGCCGCCCGCCGTTCGGATCGCTTCCCGGGTGCGCTGGGTCAAATCCATCAGATGTCGGTTACAGGGGCTAAGGTCGCTGCCGGTCTGGGCAATGCCGATAATGGGTTTGCCCGACTGCAGCTCTTCACGGGTCAGTCCAAAGTTCAGATACCGTTCCATATACAGGGCGGTCATGCCCGGGTTGTCGGGATTGTCCCACCATTCCTGACTGCGAAGCTTCTTAGGAGTTTTTTTATGCGCCATGGTTTCTTCCCTATCCCGGACTGAAAAATCATGAAGCAATGTACCATTTAGGACCCACGCCACAAACCTTATATGCCGGTGATTGCTGTCTTGACAGGACGTCAAAATTCTATATACTTCTGTAAAGACAGAAATTAAAGAAAATACGGAAATGACTGATCAAATCGTAAGTACAGACCCGTTACCCGAAGCAGTTGACCAATTTATCCTGGAATGGGGTGAGTTGGGTGGAAGATGGGGGGTGAACCGATCCGTCGGACAAATTCACGCTTTTCTCTATTTGGCTGAGCATCCGATGAACGCGGAGGTAATTGCCGATCGATTGGGCATGGCACGGTCGAATGTGTCGAACTCATTGAAGGAACTGCAAAGTTGGAACCTTATCCAGAGGGTGCCGGTTCGGAATGATCGACGGGAACATTTTGTTGCGGAAACCAATGTCTGGGAAATTGCGGCCTGTATCGCCGCGGGTCGAAAAGAACGGGAAATTGATCCCGCCTTGCTGGTGCTGAAGGATTGCGTTGAAAAAGCCAAGGGTGACGCGGAGATTTCGGATGTTACGCGAACGCGGTTGCGAAATATGATGGAATTCACCAGCTCGGTTGATCGCTGGTACACGCAGATGCTGTCTGTTCCGCAACCGAAGCGGGATCTGATTTTGAAGCTGGGTTCCAAAATTGCGTCTCTCTTGCCGGGGGAGAAATCCAAGAACTCGTAAGCATTTGATGAAGTGTGATTGAACCATGTTAAGACACATTGCAAATGAAGAGAGTTTCGCGCCGCGCAGGCCGAACCCTTTTCCTCAGGAAATTGGGGATATGCGGTTCAGGACTTTGTTGCCGAAGGCGGATTGGGAAACACTGTCACCTGACATCCAAAGACGCTTTACCAAACGTCTGCAAAATGGGGCGATGGCGCTCTTTAAAGGGTCGCTGAGTGTGGGGCGCATGAACGGGTTTGGCCGCATTTTGTCACAGGCATTGCGGATAGTAGGGGCCCCTTAGCCTTTGTCCCTGGATGTCGACGTCCCTTCTGTTGTTTCCGTCGTTGAAGAGGGGGCAAGCGCCGGTCAGGTTTGGACAAGACTCTACGCCCATAAAGAAGGGCTTCCCCAGGTCATTCACTCTGTGAAGCGATTTTCCGGCGCGACCGGTCTGGAAGAATATCTCGGTTATGGGTTAAGCGTTGCCCTGAGATTGAGTGTGGAGCGCGGTGCGCTTTGCTTCAGAAGCGCGTTCTATCAATTGCACCTGGGTCGCAAAAGGCTTCGCCTACCCGACATTCTCTCTCCCGGTTCCCTCAAGGTGGTGCATGAGGAAACCAAGCCCGGCGAATTCATCTTTTCCCTGAGATTGCGACATAATTGGTTTGGGGAACTGGTCTATCAAGAAGGCGTGTATCGGGACGCAAGGTAGCGGATGTAGGGGGCGATGGCGCAGAGCAAGCATGTTCTTTTGGTAGGTGCCACCGGTATATTTGGGCAGCGCCTCGCTGCCATACTCGCAACTTTTCCCGATATTCAGATTACGTTGACGTCGCGAAACCTGGATCGGGCGCAATCTCTTGCCAAGGCGCTGGCAGACAGAACAAGGCGGGCGTTGCTGCCCCCGGACTCTGTGCGTGCAATCGCTTTTGACCGTTCGGGGCCTGTTGAAGACCGTTTGCGCGACTTGTCGCCGTTCCTCGTGATTGATGCGACCGGGCCGTTTCAGACAGCGACCTATGATTTGGGACTCGCGGCCCTTCACCAAGGTGCCCATATTATCGACCTGGCGGATGCGCGTGAATATCTGCTCGGGTATCAGGATGCTCTTAATGACAGGGCGGAACAGGTCGGGCGGGTTGCATTGGGGGGCGTCAGTTCAACCCCGGCCCTCTCTTCAGCCGTTGTTTCGGCCTGCACGGTTGGCTGGCGGCGGATTGACGACATTGAAATCTGCATCGCCCCAGCCGGATACAGCGCGGTTGGAGAGGCGGTGGTTGCATCCATGTTAGGTCAGGCAGGACAGCTCGGACCGGTTTGGTCTGGGGGCCGAATTGTAGAGAGGCACGCCTGGATCGGGTCGCGCGATTTCACGATACCCGGGCTCGGTTCCCGTCCATCGTGCCCGGTTGATACGGTGGATCCGGTCCTGTTTGGCCCCCGGTTCCAGGTACAGGGTGATATAGGTTTTTTTGCGGGGCTGGACTCTTCATTCGAGCGATTTGGTATGTCGCTATTGGCCCATGCTAGAAAAGCTGGACTTGTCCAAAATCCAACAAGTTTACCCGGCATTCTGACACGCATACGCGCCATCACACGATTTGCCTATGGAAAAACAGGTGGCATGGTCGTGCGAATGATCGGCATTGCGGGCGACGGTAAACCTGCGAAAGCAGAGTGGTCGCTATTGGCCCAGAATGATCATGGGCCGAACGTTCCTGTGCTTGCCGCTGCTGCGGCCACACGCTTGCTCTTGGAAGGGAAACTCGATCCGGGGGCTCGTGTCGCCTGTGGTGACATACCACTTGATGCTATAATGAAAGAAGGCGAGCCATTTGAAATATCGACCAAGCTTTTGGACGCTATCTGATGTTTTTTTTGAAAAGTGAATTGATACAATGAGTAAATTTGACTGGCATAAAGATCCAATCGGGCGGCACACGTTGGTGGATGGCACGTATCGCAATACCCAGAATGTCCGCCGGTTCCTGATTGCTGAATGCGGGTCAGCATTCCGGTTTGACCGGTCCTTTATGGCCTGGATCAAGGATGGAAACCCAAAGACAATGGGTGATGTTGCTGATGAATGGAAGCGCCGCAACGGGTCCTGAGCCTGCGGCATTGGACCTCATCACAAGTTTTTGCCTTCCAGACAGAGAATTTCGCGTTACACTTCGGTAGTGAGAGTAGCGGTGTCTACACCCGGAAAACTGCTTGGAGTGGTCCCTATCCGACAGATTTGGTATATATTGTTGATTGTTTTGCCGTTGGCCGGTTGCACGACAACCGAACCTGCAAAACCGCTGTCAGCCAAAGAGCGCATTGAAAAGGCTGAACAGTTCCTGGACCAGCGCCTCAGTGCGCCGGAACTGACCAAAATCATCGACGAAAAATTCTCTGAACTGATCCCTGATATCAATGGTTCCTTAAAGAAGGACGGTCGCCAATTGACCCAAGCCCAGGAAGAGGAAATCCTGCGGATCATGAAGCAGGAGTTTGCCTATTTTTGGCTGGAGATGCGGGAAACCCTGTCAGAGAATTATGTAGCGGTTTTGACTGACGCGGAACTGCAGGCGCTGACGACAGGGCGGGGCAGTTCCAATCTACGCAATGCGCGACGCAAGCTGAAAGCTGCTGAACCCCGTATTCTGCGGGCTCTAAAACCAAATATTGAAAAGTTCAAGGAGCGCGCCCTGGAACGTATCTTGTCTTCTGATTTGTTCCAGGACGATTTCCAGCAGTCTATCTAGATCATCTTGCGAATAGTCATACGCAAACGAGATGATCTAAATTGAATGATTAGAGCAACTTATCTTCATTAGGCGATTCCGACTAAGTGAAGGTTGCTCTAGTTTTCCGATTTAGCGAATGAAGCGGTCCACATAATCGCCGCCAAGGCCAACTTCTTCGTAATGTGACCGGCACATGTCGATTTTGGTGAAGACATCTTCGAAACCTGTATGGTTCCCTTCTTCATCCAGGTAATACATGCAGCCGGAAATGTTGAAGAAGGTGATCATTTCTTCGCAATCCTCCGGAACGACCAGCGTATGGGTCTCACCCGGTGGTTCAAAAACATAGGCGCCCTCCGTCGCAACCCAGTCATGTTCCTTGTAGTACCAATGTCCCTTCACGACATAGCCGTGAACCGGGGCGGGGTGGACATGGCGGGAAAGAACGCCTGATTTGCGGACTTTCAAAAGGTTGCACCACTGGCCCTGCAATGTGTTCAGAAACAGGGGGCGAAACCAGATATTCGGGGCCTGGGGAACCCAGACACGGTCATCTTCCGGAATGGCAACTTCCACGATTTCATGAGGGGACAGTTGATGTGTGGTCGTTCCCTCTTTCACATTTGTATAATCAAGTGGCATTTTTCGTCTCCCTAGCAGGTCGCTATGAATTGTTCGATTTTAAACTCAGTCTATCACACCGTCAGGTAACCACCATCGACGGGCAAGATCGCGCCGGTGATGTATTTTGCCGCATCTGAACACAGGAAAACGGCGGCACCACCAAGATCATCTGGCTGCCCCCAGCGATTCATCGGTGTTCTGGCCATTAAACCGGCGCTGCGGCCTTCGTCGTCGACGAGGTTGCGGGTCAGTTCGGTTTCAATCCAGCCAGGCGCGAGCGCGTTGACGCGGATATTGTCCGGTGCCCATGCTGCGGCAAGTGACTTGGTCATCTGGGCGACCCCGCCTTTACTTGCAGAATAGGCCGGCACAAAGGGGGAGCCAAAAAAGGACAGCATTGACGCCAGATTGATGATGGTGCCTGCCCCGGATTGTTTGAGTTTCGGGTAAGCGGCGGCACACATCCGCATAGAGCCGTTCAGGTTAACGTCAATCACCTTGGCAAAGATATCCGGTTCAAATTCCCGCCCTTCGCGCACGATAATGCCGGCACAATTCACGACAGCATCTATGCGGGGCTGGGCGTTAATCAGCGTGGTGATCGCATCACTATCCGTCACATCCAGAACAGCTTTTGTAAGGCCGGCATGGTCTGCACAGGCGTCCACCTCTGCCTCAGTCACGCCGGTTGCGGTCACGCTATAGCCTGCCTCCAGCATGGCCTGGACGATACCGTGGCCAATCCCCCGGGTTCCACCGGTGACGATGGCATGTTTCCCATCATTACTATTGTTAACTGCACCATTCGGCATGTTATTCCTCCCAAATTCAATATTGATATCTGATATGTCAGATGTTAGATTGTGTCAATAACAAAGAGTCACTTCGACAGATTCCAGATGTGGAGAGCTTTATGGACCCGATTGCGCGCCCTGTGTCCCTGACCGAAATGACCACAGATCGGCTGAGACTGGCCATCGTGAACGGCGAGTTTGCATTTGGGGAGGCCCTGTCGGAGGGGCGTCTGGCCCAACTGCTGGGGGTCAGCAAAACACCGGTGCGAGAGGCGCTGGCCAATCTGCGGCAGGAGGGCATGATTGATGTTCAGCCGCAGCGCGGATCTTTTGTCTTCACTCCGGATGAAGACGCGCTGCGCAGTCTCATCGACTATCGCACGGTGATAGAGCTGGGCGCACTCGACCTGGCACTTTCAGTTGCGCCCGGGCCTCTGGCGGCGTCTCTAATGGCAATAGCCCGAGAAATGGATCATCATGCGGCAGCAGATGAGAGGGTGCAGTATCTTGAAAGAGATGGCGCCTTTCACGAAGCGATCTTCGATCATTGCGGAAACGATTACTTGCAAAATGCTCATGCCCGAATGGCAGGGCAGCTAGGGGCCCTTCGTATGAAATTCGGCGGCGAACCGGAGCAGATGGCCAAGTCACTTGCCGAGCATAAAGCAATTGCAAAATCCGTGGCTGAGGTGGCAGAGGGGCGCACGCCCAATCCGACACCCCGTGCATTGCTTGAAGATCATATTGCCCGAAAACAGGGCTCTTACTGGAATGATCTAAAGGCCCTGACCTAAGGTTGATCAGGCCTTAAGCTTCTTCCTCAGGATCAAAGATCGGGTCCAGAACCAGGACAAGTCGGGTTTCCCCGGTGCCTTCGATTGGCGGTGAGCGGTGCAGAAGACCGACCTCCGGCTCTTCTGGCCATAGTTTGCCGCGCAGCAGAATCGGTGACCCGGTATCGACCGTGAAAATCTGTGGCGGCTCCGATCCATTTGGTGAAATGCCGTATTGGGTGCCGGTTCCGCGATAGGTGCAGATCAGCCGCGCATAGATGTAATCCATATGGAACTTGCGGCATGCGTTTGTGCTGACCGCGTTCAACCGCAGCCTCAGAAACGGGGCCTCCATCAATGTGGCAAAGACATCTGCCAGTTCGGCTATATCATCTTGCAGCCACTCACGGTTGGGACCCTCTGGCAATTCGACCATGTCGCACAGATGGGTAACGGCATCTGCGACCATGCCAGGACGCATGATGATGCGGCCGAAGGGCAGGTGGTCTACCGGAAGCTCGTCGATCCATTCTTGAACGGCGCGGGGCGTCGCCCGCTTCAGGATTGCGGCGGCACTGGTATCCTCTTTGAAGACACCAAGAGCAGAGGGGTCGGTGACGGTCTTGATGCTGCTGATTGCATTCGGATCGAGGTCGAGCATAACGGTCAGGCTGCCTCTTCTGCGCGACGCCATACCGGGAAAGGATCATGATAGTCCGGCAGGTCGTGCGGGCCGGTTGTTTCAACGGCGGGAACCAGACACTGGTTCAGCCGCGCTTCAAGTTCTGGCCAGTCAATACCGGCGCCGATGAAAACAATCTCCTGTCGACGATCCCCCCAGGGCTCCTGCCAATGCTCCTGAATATAGGCCTGGGCAGTTTCGCTGTCTGGACGGCGTTCCTCCGGCACAGTGGCCCACCAGTTCCCCAGTGGATTGGTTGAAGAAAGGGCGCCGGCCAGCGAAAATTCCATGACCCAATCGGGTCTGGTAGAGATCCAGAAATGACCCTTGGCGCGGATCACGCCCGGTAGTTCGCCATTCAAAAGACTGTGGATCTTCTCGGGAATGAACGGAAGCCGTGCCCGATAGACAAAGGAGGAAATGCCGTATTCCTCTGTTTCGGGGACATGGTCCGCAAAGCCATAGAGTTCCTTTGCCCACATCGGGTGACCATGGGCCTTTTCATAGTCGAACATGCCCGTGTCGAGAATCTGGTCCGCATCCACATCAGAATGGTTTGTTTCAACAATTTTGGCATCCGCGTTCAGACTGCGGATAATTTTGCGCGCCGCGTCGACCTTTTCAGGTCCGGCATCGTTCACTTTGTTCAGAATAACGATATCAGCAAACTCAATCTGGTCCGTCAGCAGATGAACGAGGGTCCGATCGTCTTCTTCGCCCAGCGTTTCCCCGCGGTCGCGCAGGAAATCGTGCGAGGAATAATCGTTAAGCAGGTTCACCGCGTCGACCACCGTCACCATCGTATCAAGGCGTGAGACATCGGACAGGCTGACACCTTCTTCATCGCGAAAATCAAAGGTGGCCGCCACGGGGAGGGGTTCTGAAATGCCGGTTGATTCGATCAGCAGGTAATCAAATCGGCCTTCCTCAGCCAGGCGTCGCACTTCCGCCAATAGATCATCGCGCAAGGTGCAGCAGATGCAGCCGTTGGACATTTCAACCAGGGTTTCGTCGGTCCGGCTCAACTCGGTATCGGCCCGGACCAGGTCCGCATCGATATTGACCTCTGACATGTCATTGACGATGACCGCAACGCGACGGCCGTCGCGGTTGTTCAGAACGCGGTTCAACAGGGTGGTTTTTCCGGCCCCCAGAAATCCTGACAAAACTGTAACGGGAAGACGATCGATACGATTTGGCTGTATGGGCATAATTTCCATCCAAAATTTGTAAGAGAGCCGGTCAGCGGGCGGCCTGTTGCTCGGACCCTAATTCCGTCGCACAACACATCACTTTTTTCAGCCCGCACACCAACTGCACATTATGTTACAACATAACGCAAATCAACAGAATTTGAAGACGTTCTCTGTTCTGCTCGCAAAGAAAAAGGCCGCTGGGGTAAACCAGCGGCCTTTCTTGGTTGGGTGTCGGCTGGATTGCTAATCCAGCACGGCGTTTGGTAGCCAGAGCGCGATGCCCGGGAAGGCCAGCACCATGGTCAGACCGATCAGCTGCAACAACACGAAGGGGATAATCCCGACATAGATATCCTGGATCTTCACCGATGGGGGCGCCACGCCCTTCATATAGAAGAGCGCAAATCCAAAGGGCGGCGTCAGGAACGAGGTTTGCAGGTTGATCGCGACCAACAGCGCGAACCAGTAAATCACGTCACGGCCTTCGACATGGGTGCCGAAATCAAGCAGTTCGACGACAGGCGCGAACACCGGCAGAACGATCAGCGTAATCTCAATCCAGTCAAAGAAGAAGCCGAGGAAGAACACTGTGCCCATCAGAACAATGAGGATCCCCCAAGAGCCGAGACCACTGCCCTCAATCGCTTCGATGATCATGTCTTCGCCGTAGAGAAGACGGAAGACAAGGGAGAAGACCGTTGCACCGATGAAGATGAAGAAAATCATCCCGGAGGTGAGAGCGGTCCGCTGACAAACGTCTTTGAGTGACTCGAAATTCAAACGCTTGTTGTAGATTGCCAGCAACAGGGAACCGAAAGCGCCAACACCGGATGCCTCGGTCGGTGTCGCCCAACCGGCAAAGATTGACCCCAGCACGAGGACGATCAGGAAGACCGGCGGAATGAAGCCCTTCAGGACCATGGTCCGCAACTCAGCCCCTTCAACATCGCGTTCGTCGTCCAGCTTGGGTGCCCATTGGGGCTTCAATGAACCGATGAAGAGGATGTAGATGAAGTAAAGGCCGGAGAGCATCAGGCCCGGGAACAAAGCACCCACGAAGAGGTTACCCACAGACAGGGCCAGCAGGTCGGCCATGATCACCAGCATGATGCTGGGCGGGATCAGAATGCCCAGCGTAGCAGACGCGGCCAGCGTGCCTGTCGCCAATGGCGTGTGATACCGGCTTTTCAGCATGTGAGGCAGTGCCATCAGCGTCATCATCACAACTGAGGCCCCGATGATGCCGGTCGTTGCCGCCATGATCGTTCCCATAACCGTCACTGACAGGGCAAGCGCGCCAGGGACGCGCTTCATGAGGACTTCGAGGATAGAGAGCAGGTCCTTAGCCACGCCGGATTTTTCCAGCATCGTTCCCATGAAGATAAAACAGGGAACCGCCACAAGGATCAGGTTTTCTGCGGCACCACCCCAGATCCTCTCCATCACGTTGAAGAGCTCGATATAATTCATCCAACCTGTCAGGATCCCGATGAATCCAAAGGTCAGTCCGACACCACCGACAACAAACGCGACCGGAAGACCTGTAAACAACAGGACCGCCAGAGAGGCGAACATCAGGATCGATAGATAATAATCAGCAAGAAATTCCATTTAACCGGTCCTATCCGTTCAGTTCGTTGCCTTGGCGGCTTCTTCGAGTTCTTCGTCGGTGATCTGAGGCAAGTGCTCGGAATCTGCAGAGGTCAGCATGTTCATTTTGACCGAATCACGAAGAGAGGCCGGACCGAAGAGATAGACAAAATGGCGAAGCCACACGATCAATCCGGATATGCCCAGCAGGAACAGACCGATCAGCAGGAAGGATTTAATCGCCCAGCGATGTGCTAACCCGGTCAGCGAGGCCGACATTTCGTTGTTCTCATAGGCAAAGACGACGAATTCCCAAGAGAATTGTCCCATCACCACGACATAGGGGAAGAGGAATACAGTGATTCCAAGAAACTCGATCCAGGCCTGCGCCTGATCACCAAGTTTTTCGCGCACCAGATCAACCCGCACATGGGCATTCATGATATAGGCGTATCCCAATGAAACCAGGAAGACCATTGTGTGCAGGTGCCACTCCCACTCCTGAAGCTTGGTGGCCGAGATGTATTCATACAGGAACGAACTGTTAATGTTCTCCTGAAGTCCCGGGATTTTTCGCGAGATCACGTCAAACATGATGATCCCGATCAGGGGCAGAAGCAGCCAGGAGATCCATTGACCGCATTTCCGCGGAATGGCCTCTAGCCGATCTACAAAGTGCAAAAGACCTTGCATTAAAACCTCCCGAACCGATGTGGTGCTGGCCGCAATTCAGCCCATGACGCGCACTCGGCGCGGACCCTGCACCCGGTCCAAATTCTGTTTTTCCAAACCCCGTACCCTGGGGTGAACCAATCGTCACATTTTCGGTCTGAATGTTTCTGACTGAGCTCGGAGAGACTTATTGCCAGAAAGACGCCTTATATCAACGCCTGTTTTCTTGTGACCGTTTGTTTTCTTTGTATTTCCGCTGCTTTTCTAGGTGCTCCGATCTCCAAATGGGCTGATCAGGGCTGCGCGGTTCTCTTTTAAGAAATTGGGACGCCGCGGTTTTTGGACTGCGGCGTCCCGCCTTTCTTACATCATCGCCACATTTATGCGGTCAATGATGCGGCATCTATGGTTAAGCCGTTCGGCTTAGCGCAGATAACCGTTTTCACGCCATACCGCGAACTCGTCACGGAAAGCTTTGTAGGAAGCGTGAACTTTAGCTGCTTTCGGGTTCGCACCGATCAGCTCTTTTTCAACTTCCTGCCATGCACCACGGAACTGGTCGATCATCGAATCGGGCCAGCGGTGGATGGTTACGCCTTTTTCACGATGGAAAGCCATCGGTGCGCCCTGACCAGCTTCTGTTTCGGCGATGCCGTGCAGAACCTGTGCTTCACAAGCAACCGTGATCATACGGCGCTGTGCGTCAGAGATGCCGTTCCACTTGTCCATGTTGACGAGCAGCTCACCAGTTGTGGCCTGCTGATGCCAACCAGGGAAGTAGTTGTGCTTGGCGATCTGATAGAAACCATAATCCTTATCCATGGCAGGCATGGAGAACTCGGTTGCATCGATGGTACCACGCTCAAGAGCCGGATAGATGTCACCGCCAGCGAGAAGCTGTGTGGACACACCGAACTTTTCCATAACCTTCGCGCCAAGACCGAAGAAGCGCATTTTCAGACCTTTGAGGTCTTCAACCGAGTTGATTTCCTTACGGAACCAGCCCGAGCTTTCCGGTGCAATCATGTTGCAGAGGTTAAATTTGATGTTGTCAGCGTTGTACAGCTCTTCAGCCAGTTCCTGACCACCACCATAACGGAACCATGCTGTGTATTCCGGACCGGCTGGACCGAAAGGAACAGCAGAGAAGAAGGAATAAGCGTCGTCACGACCGGCGTGATAGCCCGGTGTACCCCAAGCTGCGTCAAGCGCGCCTTTGGAGACCGGCTCGTAGTAGTTGTTGGCCGGGACAAGCGCGCCTGGCTCAAACACTTTGATGTCGAAATCGCCATCGGACATGACATTGATGTCGTCAGCAACGTTGTGAGGTCCCGGGCCGATCACGAAGATCTTCTGACCCCATGCGCTGTGAAGTTTCCAGCGGGTTTTGGCCTCAGCAACATCAAGAGCGCCAATGGTGAAGGCGCCAGCGATGCCGACAATGGCCGTTGTTTTCAGCAGATTGGATAATTTCATCCGTTCCTCCCAGATTAAGATCAGCTCGTAAAAACTGATTTCCCTAAATAAATCGTAGTGAGAACCACCACGACGTTGATTTGTGAGTAACCCCTTCTTGGATGGAGGTCTTTTACAAACTCAAGCCAATTTCCACACTTTAGACAACTCAAAAGTAATAAAATCTGGCAAAAGCTGCGTTTGCGTTTGCGGATATTGCTAGATATCAAAAGGAATAACCAGAAAAAATTGGTATTACCGATTAATTGGCTGGTTTTTTTCTTATTTTGCACCACCAAAAAGGGGATTTTTGACATGGATTTGGGGCTTTCAGGGAAGAACGCAATCGTCTGTGCATCCAGTCGCGGATTGGGGAAAGGCTGTGCTATGGCCTTGGCGCAAAACGGTGTTTCCGTCGTCATCAATGGTCAAAACCCGGATGTTCTGGCCGCCACGGCCGACGAGATTCGCGCTGTAGCGACGGATGGAGCCACTGTTAAACCGGTGATTGCAGACGTTTCGTCCAAGGAAGGCCAGGCAGCGCTTTTGGAGGCGTGCCCCAATCCAGATATTCTTGTGAACAACAATGGCGGGCCCCCTCTAAAGGATTTTAGGGGCATTGACCGCGACGCGATGCTGGAGGGGGTGACCATGAATATGGTTGCGCCAATCGAACTGACCCAGGCCGTCATTGATGGCATGTGCGAGCGCAAATTTGGTCGAATCGTCAACATCACTTCCCTCTCGGTGAAAATGCCGATCTTCGGCCTGGACCTTTCCAGTGGTGCGCGCGCCGGTTTGACCGCTTTCATGGCCGGTGTGTCCCGATCCGTTGCTCAGCACAATGTAACAATCAACGGGTTGTTGCCGGGCTTTATGGACACCGATCGGTTTCGTGGCGGCTTGGCCAAGCAAGCCGAAATGACGGGTCGTACCGCCGAGGAAGTGCTGGCCGATCGCGAGGCACAAATCCCGGCGGGCCGGGCCGGTACAACCGAAGAATTCGGGGCTGCCTGCGCCTTCCTTTGTTCTGCGCCAGCTGGATACATCACGGGCCAGAACTTGCTGGTGGATGGCGGGGTCGCCAATTTCGCGATCTAATCGGTGACGAGGATCTGCAAGAATTTACCTGAGGGACAAAAGCAATCATGAAACAGGTTCAATTGACAGCCATCGGTAACGCGCCGGACGTCGTCAAATGCGTTGAAGTTGCGGATCTGCCCGCCCCCGGACCGGGTCAGGTTGTTGTTGAGGTTGCGGCCGGTCCAATCAATCCGGCGGAAATCCTGATCATGAAGGGCGAATATGCGGCCACGCCGCCATTGCCCGCGCCCTTGGGCATTGAAGGGGCGGGGACAATCGCAGCCATCGGACCTGATGTCACAAGCGTTGCAGTTGGCGATAAGGTGATGACACTGGCGCGAACAAACTGGGTCGAGCGACTGATGATGACCGAGGCGGAGGTGATCAAACTGGATCCTGCGATTGATCTGGAACAGGCAGCGATGCTGAAGGTCAACCCGGCTACCGCCTTTTTGATGCTGCGGGATTATGTTGATCTGAAGCCCGGTGACTGGGTCATTCAGAATACTGGAAACTCGGGCGTTGGAACCTCCCTGATCCGCCTGGCCAAGGCACGGGGACTGAAAACTGTCAGTCTGGTTCGTCGTCAATCCGCTGTGGATTACTGCCTGGGGCAGGGTGGCGATGTGGCTCTGATTGATGGGGACGAGATCGTTGATCGCGTGAAAGAGGCGACTGGTGGTGCCGATATTCGCCTGGGCATAGATGCGGTGGCGGGTGAGGCGGTGATCCGCCTTGCTTCCTGCCTTGCCGATGGCGGGGTTGTTGTGAATTACGGGATGTTGTCCGGTGACCCTTGCATGTTGACCACCGACCAGACCGTGTTTCAGTCCAAATCACTTACAGGGTTCTGGCTGGCGAAGAAACTGGGCGGCATGGCGCGGCCAGACGTCGAAGCGTTGTATGCAGAGCTCACCGGATTTGTCGCCGACGGGTCCATATCGGTGCCGATTGAGGCGCGTTATACACTTGATCAGATTTCAGAGGCGGTTGCCCATGCGGAGCGTGAAGGGCGCGGCGGCAAAATTCTGATGCTGCCAAATGGTTGATCCTGATCACGCACCCAACAGCACGTCTTTTGCCTCATTAATGCGGGCGGCCAGATAATCTGAGCCACCGGCATCGGGATGTGCTGTTTTCATCATGCGACGATGGGCGCTGCGAATTTCTTCTTCCGTTGCGCCTTCATCGAGACCGAGGAGGGCCAGGGCCTCTGCACGGTCCATTGGACCACCGCGCCGGTTGGAAGTTCCGGCCCCGGAAGTGTTGTCTGATCCGCCAGCGTTTTGCGACTCAAAGCCACGCCATTGACCCGGATATTCCCGATCCAGATAGGCTTCCAGCAGTTCAACGGATTTGGGGTCGTCGATCACGGCCTGGTTCAACAGGTCCTGCAGTTCCGGAAGGGGCATATCGGCCAGTCGTCGATCCTTATAAGGACCGGTCAGCACGACACCATCCATCCTGCCGCTGTCATGATCTAGGGACATGGCCAGCATCGCGGTCCGAACTGTGCTACTCTGTCCGGCGCTGGGCCCTTTAAGGTTTCGCCAGATGCTTGCCAGATTTCCGATCCGGCTGATCCAGGGCAACGCCCCCATCAGGACCACCCATAACAAGCCGAATCGGCCGGTTGCGATCAAGAACAGGGCGACGAGCGCTGCGAAGCCTGCAACAACCCATTTGATAGCGCGCAGTAGTGATTGCGGCGACGCATTGGCGTAGGCGTTCAGGGCGACATAGAGCAGAAGCACCAGACCAAAGCCGAGCAAGAGATATGTCATGGTCCGATGACCCCTATCGCGATCTGATCTGTTGTGTCAGACGCAGGACTTCACCACCCTTCTGAGCGCTGTAATCCGCAAGGGCTGCCCTTCCACCGGATGCATATACGGCGACGGCGGAAAGCAGTTCCTTTAATTGTGACGCACTGGAGGCATCAAAAGGACAATAGGCGCCACCAGTAAGCCTGGCGATTTCGCGGAATGCGCGCGCCGCGATGGGGTCATGGCCCTCGTGAAACATAAAGACTGGGACATTTAGCAGGC
This sequence comes from Alphaproteobacteria bacterium, assembly GCA_963691885.1. GTDB lineage: Bacteria > Pseudomonadota > Alphaproteobacteria > UBA8366 > Aestuariispiraceae. Next base: position 473,762 of record OY829843.1, on the reverse strand, counting down.
CCAGTTCACCCGCCGTATGGCAGACGTGATCGATTTCCTCCTCAAAGCAGTCCCCGACGAATACGAGGGCACCGACGCTGTTTTTGGCCTGTTCACCAATTGCGTGCTTCAGGATGCGGTTGATCTGGGTCTTTCCGGCCCGACACCGAACGGAGGTCATCAATCGTGCAAGCGCTGTGGCATCACCGGCCCAGGAGCTCGCCTTGCATTCTCCGAAACCGCGATAGAACACCAGCTGCACGTCCAATCCACCATGGGTTTTGGTCGCATTGAACATCTCACCCTGAATTTGACAGGCCATGTCCCAGCTTGGTTCCCGACTGGCGGTCGCGTCCATGGCAAAGATCAATCGCCCGCGTCCGCCGCTCGGGCGAGGACTAGACGGGGTGGCCCGCACCTTTTTCAGGAAAGCGGCAACATCGCCCGTCGCATCCTGCCCTGTCTGGGCTGGCGCGTTCGTGTTTGTCCGGTCTGGCGTGTTCTTTGACATGATTATGATATAGGGCTGAGCAGCTTGGTTTTCGACGTCATTTTGTCACATAAAATTCAGAATTCTAAACCCTCTGTTAAGCATTCGGTAACCGATATCGCGTAGCTTGATCCAAGAGAGGTAGGAGACACGATCTGGCGAGATTGTGTTTCTTGGGTTTTGGGCAGAGTTTGGGGATCTTCTGAGATGATGCGCGAAGGACAGGATTTGGAGAATGACCACAGTTATGCAGCGGATAAGGCCATTCTAAACGGGCAGCAGCGCAAGACATTCCGGGTTGAGCGGTTTGTTAAGAACCGTCAGCAGGCGCTCCCGAACGGCACACCACCTCAAGCGAGTGAGTTTTCGGTTCCGGACATATTGCTGCAGCGCATAGAAGACCTTCATGCCCGGTTCGATGCGATTGAGGGCATTACTCCGGGCCTTCCAGGTGAAGAAGAAGACCAGCATATCCGTGTTGAAGTGGCGCGTCTTGTTAAGGAAATCGGTAAGACGAAGGTTGAACTTGCCTCTCTTCGTCATCCCCTGGCCGATGACGAGAAGGACACAATTCTGAGCGCGACGAACGAGCTGGACGCGATTGTTGCCGCAACAGAAAAAGCGACGGATACGATCCTGCATGCGAGTGAGGAAATATCGGTTCTGCTCGAACGGTTCCGCGGGGACAGCGAGTTGGATGATGAACACCGCGCGACAGTCGATCTGATAGAGGCCAAGACAATCGCCATTCTGGAGGCCTGCAACTTTCAGGACATTACCGGTCAGCGCATTAACAAAGTCGTCAATGCGATGAAATTCATCGAAGACCGGGTTAAAGCGATGATCGACATCTGGGGCGTCGAGGCCTTTTCCTATCTGCCGCTGCCAGGTGAAGAAGTCGTAGATGGCGACGCAGCACTTCTCGAAGGGCCGCAACTGGATAACCTGGGACTGACCCAAGACGATATCGACGCAATGTTCGACTAGATCAGCTTGCGTATAGTTATACGCAAACGAGATGATCTAAGTTGCTCTAGAGCTTCAAGTCCCGAAGACCGAGTGCTTGCAGGAGATCGCGCAGTTCCTGACGCGCGGCAACATGGGACATGTTCATCCGTTGTGCAAAGGCGAGATTGCCCAGATCCAGCAGCGTTAATCCGTCCAGGAAGAGTTCACGAAAAATAACACGCTCGGAAAATCCGGGTGCGGCGCGGACGCCGATCCGCTTCTCCAGCTCTTTTACGGCCTGATCCATCGCCTGTTTGTTCCGGCTGTCCAGCTGGCTCATTCGATTGCGAATCACCACCCAGTCAAAGGTCCGGTTAATTCGGGTCTGGCGCGCTCTGGCGATCTTTTCCTGAAATACCATTTCGGAATACTTGCTGGGATGGCGAATATGGAGCGTTTCCGGGTCAACCACCGCCAGCACATCCAGGTCGATGAAACTGTCGTTGATAGGTGTGATCAGCGTGTTGGCATGCCGGTGACCCAATCGGCTGAGATGGCTGTCTCGACCAGGTGTATCGACTACTATGGCGTCACAGTCGATGAGCGATTCCATTGCGTTGGAGAAAGCTTGCACCTCTTCTGCTTCTGCTTCGGCCCTGTTCGAGTTTCGGGATGGTAGAATGGCGATATGGTCGGGCATTTTCAGTTCGATGCCTTCCCGCGCGGCACGGTCCCGGCGGTTCTCGATATACCGGGTTAGAGTGCCCTGGCGGGCGTCAAGATCAATGCTGCCGACGGTATATCCCTGATACAGTAGACCCGCGATAATATGCATCGTGGTTGTCGACTTGCCCGTGCCGCCTTTTTCATTGCCGACAACAAATGTATGCGGATAGGGTTTTTCCGTGGCGGTCATGCCTGCCACCGGCTGGCCGGGTGTCGTTTCGACCCCTGTTGTCGTGTCTGACATATCGATACCTTGTTAAGATCTTTTGGGGCAAGAATCCGCGTTAACGCCCGCTTTGTTATAAGTTACGGTTTTCATCATGCGCTGCAACATCAAGCTCACTATTTTTGCGTCTTTGGCGGGGCTGTGCCTCGCCGGATGCAATGAATTGGGCTGGAACCCGCTTGATCCGGCGTTTACGCAACGGCAACAGCAGACGGAACTTGAAAGGGTGAAGGAGGGTCGCCCCGTGCTGGAAGTCGACCTCGCACTTGATGTCTTCTCCGGTGGCAGCAACCGATTTTCGGAACAGGCGGATTTTGATGCCAGGACGATTGAGAGACGACGTTTTCTTGAGGGTGGCCCACGGTATCCGGCCTACGCGTCTCTTGTATTGAAAGAAGCATTTGATGGCGGGCAGGTTTCGTCATTCGCCGACCCGAAAGACTCGATTGCCTTGTGGCGGGATGTCGAACGGTCCAACCTTGGCTTTGAGACGTTATATGAGACGCGCAATGATTACGGCCCGGCGCTTTGGCGACGCGTTACATCTCGGGGGCGCATCTGCGTTGTCTTTCAACAGGCAATCCAGAGGGAATCCGGCGCAGGGGATGCTGTTCTGAACGGGTATTATTGTAGTCCAGCTGGCGAGGGATTGAGCGAGGGTCAAGCAGAATATGTCGTACAATCAATTCGTCTGCGCGACATTTCGCCCTCTTAGGGGACTGTTTGTGCCCTATTTTGCACCTATCTGCGCCCTATAACCCAGAAGTGATTGGGCAAGTTATTGGCAATTGGACTTTGATATAAGTATGAGACGCTTCTTACTTTGGATGGGCCGCCTGTCTGCGCGATTGCTTTTCGTGCTTGTCTTGTTGTTGGCGGGTCCACTTTATCTGTTGGGATCGGGGGATGGTTTGAGCGCGGATTGGCGTACTGCTGAACGAGGATCTTCCGGCCAGGCGCCGGACCCGCAAACCACAAAAGAAGCTGTCGTGCAGGTTTATGCGGCACGCACCTATTCCTGGCGCGGGGCGTTCGGGGTCCATACCTGGATTTCGGTGAAACCGACCAATGCGTCGTTTTATACCGTCTACCACATCATCGGCTGGCAAACGCGCTATTCAGGGAACGGCCTGGTCATTCGGCGGGACATTCCCGACAGGTATTGGTTTGGCTCGAAACCGGAACTGCTTGCGGATCTTCAGGGCGAGGGCGTTGACGAGATCATCGCAAAGGTCGATGCGGCTGCCCGGTCTTATCCCTACAGTGGTGAATACGGTTTATGGCCCGGCCCGAACTCAAACAGTTTCACCAGTTGGGTGGGGCGTCAGGTGCCAGAGCTGCGCATGTCATTGCCGTCCACAGCTATCGGCAAGGACTATCTGGGCCATACCACCTTTTTTGACAAAACACCAAGTGGGACCGGTTTCCAGTTTTCGTTGTTTGGCTTGCTGGGCGTGATGGTTGCGGTGGAGGAGGGGTTGGAAGTCAATATTGCCGGTTTGACGCTGGGCGTCGATCCGCTTGATTTCAACCTGAAACTGCCGGGAATTGGCAGGGTAGGGCCAAAACCGGATCCGACGCGCATCCTCGAGAATTAGCCGGGGCAAGCGCGTTCTGCTGGATTGACCCGGTGAAACGGGTTATTCATTAGTTCTGGGGAAGGGAAGGTCTGATCTGACACAGCCTTTCCATCATTCGTTGAGTATAGGGTGTCTTTTGACGCCCCTGTTGTGATGAGATTTGCGGGATGAGTATCTGGGGCAAAATTCTGGGCGGTGCAGCCGGGTTCGCCATGGGCGGTCCGCTTGGTGCGCTGATTGGCGCTGTCGGGGGGCATTTTGTTGACCGCCTCAAAAACACCGATGGCGATGGCTCCGCCAACCAGAAATCCGTTGGATTCACCATTGCTGTCATCGTGCTTGGCGCCAAACTGGCCAAGGCTGATGGGCAGGTGACACCGGATGAAGTTGCCGCCTTTAAGGAAGTCTTCCGTGTGCCGCCGGAAGAAATGAAGAATGTCAGTCGGATCTTCAACCAGGCTCGGAAGGATTCGGCCGGTTACGAACCCTATGCCAGACAGGTGGCGGGCATGTTCCGCGAACAACCAGCGGTTCTGGAAGAATTGTTCTGGTGTCTGGCCCATATCGCAAAGGCTGATGGCCGCATCCATCCGGGTGAGATGACATATCTGCGCGGTGTTGCGGATATTTTCGGGTTTGACCAGGCAACCTTTGAGCGGGTGACCTCGATCCCGCTGGAAGGGGACCCAGAGGATCCCTACACCCTGCTTGGGGTGCCCAAAGACAGCGACGATGAAACCCTCAAAGCCGCACATCGCAAACTTGTCGTCGAAAATCATCCGGACAAATTGATCGCGCAAGGCCTGCCAGAGGAATTTGTTGAGGTGGCGAACCGGAAGCTGGCGGCAATCAATGCTGCTTATGACAAGATTAAGCGAGAACGGGGGATTTCCTGACCCCATTTCAAATTGCTATAGCGGTCGCGGTCATGGTGGTCTGGGGCTGCAATTTTGCTGTCGTTAAGACGGCAATCGACCATGTGCCACCCATCAGTCTGATCGCCCTGCGCTTTGTTCTTGTCGCGCTGGTCATTGTGCCCTTCGTGAAGTTCCCGAGGGAGCAGTGGAAACCCATCATGATCTATGGCTTCCTGATGGGGGGCATTCATTTCGGACTGATTGTGACCGGATTGCGTTTTGTCGATGCGGCAACGGTGGCCCTGTTGACCCAAGTCGGCGTGCCTTTTGCCACAATTATCGCGGCCATCGTCTTTAAAGATTACCCTGGTTGGCGGCGCTGGCTCGGCATCGCGGTTGCCTTTATCGGCGCTGCCATTATCGCGGGCGAACCCAGGTTTGAAGGTGGCTGGCTGTGGATCAGCATGGTCATTATGGCGGCGCTTGTCTGGGCAATCGGGTCTATTCAGGTCAAGGCGATGGGGGAGGTCAACGGATGGGTCCTGAACGGATGGATGTCTGTCTTTGCGGCCCCGCTTCTTTTCGCATGGTCTTTTGTGGTGGAGAGCGATCAGATCGCATCCTACATGGTGGCCGGTTGGGAGGTTTGGGGGGCGCTTCTCTATCAATCCTTTATGGTAACAATCTTTGGGTATGGGTTGTGGTTCTGGTTGTTGAAACAGCACCCGGTGAGTTTGTTGATGCCGTTCAGCCTGTTAGCACCCCTTTGTGGCGTCCTGGCGGGCGTGGTGTTCTTGGGTGAGCCGATGACGCTGCACATGATTATTGGTGGTGCTTTAACCCTTGCGGGTGTCGGCGGGATTGTGCTGCGTCGTCCCAGTGTGGCCGCAGAAACAGTGGCCTACGAGGCCACAACCGGCGAGACGGTTGAAAAGCCGACCGGCAAAGTCTGAAATAGATCTCATGATCGATCACCCGTCACCCAATCATGGACCCAGGCCGTCAGACCGAATGGTGGACAAACTGGTGCTGCACTATACCGATACGAAATCGGCCCGTGATGCGCTGGATATTCTGTGTGACCCGGAACGGGAGGTGAGCGCCCATTACCTGCTGGATGAGGATGGCACCGTGTACCAACTCGTCCCGGAAGAGCGCCGGGCCTGGCATGCAGGCGTCTCTTTTTGGCGGGGCGACCGTGACGTCAATTCCAGTTCAATCGGGATCGAGATTCAAAATCCGGGGGAACGTTTCGGTCTCAAACCCTTTCCGGAGGTTCAGCTCTCTGCCCTCATCCCGTTGTGCCGGGACATCATTGAGCGCCACCGGCTCGAACCCGTGAATGTGGTCGGCCATTCGGATATCGCACCGGGACGAAAACGCGATCCCGGCCCGCTCTTCCCATGGGCGAGACTCGCGGCTGCAAGAATTGGACTCTGGCCGCAAGGTATTGAGGGGGATGCACCGGCAAAGGGGCTGAGGGAGGACCTCATCGCGCTCGGATATGATCCGGAGTCCAGGGACATCGTCGCTGCCTTTCAGCGCAGATACAGAACCGCCTGCATCGACAATATTTCCGATGGGAGATGTGCCGTCATGGCCAAAGCCCTCTTGCGGCAAGCCGGTGATCGGATTAGTTAAAGCGCCGGGCCAGATGGTTGGATGGTTGCGGAACACAAACCGGCACTTGCCGCTGGGGGAAACCCTGTGTTCTGAGGAAAGTCCGGGCTCCACGAAAACACGGTGCCGGATAACGTCCGGCGGGGGCGACCCCAGGGAAAGTGCCACAGAAAGCAAACCGCCTGACCGGTTTCCGGCTCAGGTAAGGGTGAAAGGGTGCGGTAAAAGCGCACCGCCGGGCTGGTGACAGTCCGGGCAGGGTAAACCCCACCGGGAGCAAAACCGAATAGGAATGACGGTCGCGGCTTCATAACCGGCGGCGGATGGGTTTTCGCATTGTCATTCGGGTAGGTTGCGTGAGGCGCATGGCAACATGCGTCCCAGATGAATAGCCATTCATCACCTGTCAGGGCATGCCCGATCAGGTGTGGACAGAACCCGGCTTACAGACCATCTGGCCCCATATCGTCTGGATTATTCGGCCGCCGATTGCAGTCCAAGCTGACGATCGACCTCTGCCACAATGTCTGGCCAGATCCGGTCGGCCTCCTCATAGGTGAGGCTTCCAAAGTTTGCGAGATGAGCTGCAGCCAACAGGCGAAACCGATGTCGCTCTTCTTCGCTCCAGTCCGAGAGGTGCCAGGGTTTTCCAGAGGACTGCATATGGGATTGCGCCATATAGGCCTGTGATACCAGCATCCGGTCATTTTCGACGAGCCTGACTTGAACCGGCTGCAAGGTGTAATCCACATCTTCGTAATAGCCGATCCGCGCCAGATCGCCATCGGTTAGGCCAGCGCAATACAGGCCGGGGAGGAACCCGTCTGGATCTTGGATCAGGATGGGAAAATCTTCATCAAGTGCGCGTTCCGCCCGAAACCCCTGAAGCTTTGCATCCTGCATTTCAAGATGCGCGCCGTCATTCCCCAGAACGATGTTCAAGAGTTCCCGGTCGACCAAAGTGCCGAAGAAAAACAGGTTATGCATGTTCTGCTCGTCCTCTGTTGACACAAACCTATGGCCGGATCGGCAAATTGCCAGCCCGCCCTTGCTGAAGTGACTGCTTATGTGGCAGAAAAAGCGTTGAAAGCAAAGCGCATTATGCGCTGTCATCTTTGCCGTCGAACACCGTCCGTGTATCGACTTTCCGATGCCCGTTTTGGTCGGTAAATGGAGATCAAATGTCAAACCCCGTAAAAACAGCCGTCTTTCCTGTCGCCGGTTTCGGCACGCGCGTTTTGCCAGCAACAAAGGCGTTCCCAAAAGAAATGCTGCCTGTCGTCGATCGCCCGTTGATGCATTACGCCGTTGAACAGGCGGTGGAAGCCGGGGTCGAACGGCTGGTTTTTGTAACTGGCCGGAACAAACAGGCGCTGGAAGATTATTTCGATATTGCCTATGAGCTTGATCGGTCCCTGGCCGATCGTGGCAAGGACGACGTTCGGGCCAGCCTGCGTGAATATCTGCTTGAACCGGGACGGATCTGCTATGTCCGTCAGATGGAGCCACTTGGCCTGGGGCACGCGGTTTGGTGCGCGCGGCATTTTGTTGACGATGGGCCCTTCCTTGTCATGTCACCGGATGATCTTGTGATGAATGACGTTTCCAGTGCAAAGCAGCTGATTGATGCTCATGCCAAAACCGGTGGCAATGTCCTGGCCGTGATGGATGTACTGCTTGAACAGACCGCCCGCTATGGCATTCTGGACACTGACAACGCTGAAGATGATCTGCCGGTCGTAAAGGGGCTGGTAGAAAAGCCCGACCCCTCGGTCGCGCCGTCGACACTCAGCATTATTGCACATTACCTTCTGACGCCGGATGTCTTTGACATTCTGGATAAGAAGGAAACCGGTGCTGGTGGCGAAATTCAGCTGACCGACGCGATTGCCAAGCTCATAGGCAAGCAACCTGTCCATGGCATGCGCTTTAAGGGCACCCGGTTCGATTGCGGGACAAAGGAAGGTTGGCTTGAAGCTAATATAGCTTTTGGATTACAACGCTCTGACCTTAGTGTCAGAGATATCCTCGCGCGGTACAGTTAACTCCCTGTAGAAATACCAATCTGGTAGAAAAGTAGGACAAGATGCGGATTGCGATGATCGGAACGGGCTATGTCGGCCTTGTTAGTGGCGCATGCTTTGCGGAGTTTGGACATGATGTCGCCTGTATCGACATTGATCTGGACAAGATTGAACGCTTGAAGCGTGGTGAGGTTCCGATCTTTGAACCCGGGCTGGATGAGCTCGTCGAACGGAATGTGCGGGCTTGCCGCCTGAGTTTCTCTTCCGATCTGAAGGCCGCGGTCGCCGGTCGGGATTGCGTCTTTATCTGCGTGGGTACGCCGCCACGGCCGGATGACGGGCATGCGGATCTAAGTTACGTCTATGCCGCCGCTGCAGAGATTGCCGCTGCCATCGACAGCTATACGGTCATCGTAGACAAATCGACTGTTCCTGTTGGCACCGGTCGTGAAGTCATGGCGATTGCCGAGAAGAATGCGAAGGCTGGTCTATGGGATGTCGTCTCCAATCCAGAGTTTCTGCGGGAAGGGGCGGCCATTGAAGACTTCATGAAGCCGGACCGGGTTGTTATTGGTGCGGACAGTGAAAAGGCCCGGTCGGTTATGCGCCAACTCTATGCGCCCTTGTCGGACAAAGGGGTCCCGATTTTGATGACCGGACTGGAATCAGCGGAAATCGTGAAATACGCCACTAACGCGTTTTTGGCGACCAAAGTAACATTCGTCAACGAGATGGCGGATCTTTGTGAAAAAGTTGGCGGGAATATTGAAGATGTGTCTCGTGGACTGGGCCTTGATGACCGTATCGGGGCGAAGTTTCTGCGGGCAGGTCCGGGCTATGGCGGGTCCTGTTTCCCGAAAGATACATTGGCACTTGTGAAAGCGGCTGAAATGGTTGGGGCACCCACCCGCATTGTCGAAGCAGTTGTTGCCAAAAATGCGGAACGCAAACAGGCCATGGCAGCCCGTGTCGCAGCGATGCTCGACGGTGGCGTTAGCGGACGGACGGTTGCGATTTTGGGACTGACGTTCAAACCGGACACTGACGATATGCGCGAAAGCCCGGCCCTTGATATCGTGCGTGCTTTGCAGGACCAGGGGGCAAAAATTCGGGCCTATGACCCGGAAGGAATGGACCAGGCGAAAGCGCTGATGAGCGATCTTGAATGGTGTTCCTCTGCGATGGAAGCCCTTGAGGGTGCGGATGTGGCCGCCCTCGTCACGGAGTGGAGCGAGTTTCGGGACCTCGATCTCACAGCCGTCAAGGCAACGATGGCGGGGAACGCCTTTGTTGATTTGCGCAATGTCTTTACCGAAACCTTGATGGAAGAGGCAGGTTTCGCCTATACCAGTATAGGCCGTCCGCCAAAGACCTGACACGCAACGCGTCGTTAGGAACAGCACAAAACACTTGAACAGCTGGGAGTGGTATCGTGTCAGTTGCCGGTCATCGGTTTCACGCTTCTGTCCTTCGCGAATATGACATTCGCGGGATTGTCGGGCGTACGCTTAACTCCTCCGACGCGCTGGCACTGGGCCGGACATTGGGTACCATCTCAGCTGCGTCCGGTGGCCAAGTTGCGGTTGTCGGCTACGACGGTCGCGTGTCGTCGCCCATGCTGGAGGAGGAAGTGGCTCGCGGACTGTCCTCAGCTGGATTATTTGTTTTGCGGATTGGCCTGTGTCCGACACCGATGGTCTATTTCGCGTCGAAAGTGCTGAATGCCTCTGTCGCGGTAATGGTGACCGGTTCCCACAACCCGTCAGAGTATAACGGTTTCAAGATTGTACTCGGAAACCGTCCTTTTTATGGAGATAACATTCGGCGTTTGGGAGATCAGTCCTTTCGAGGCGTCTGGCTCAATGCAACCGGCGGGATTGTAGAGGTCGATGCCGCTGACGCCTATATCACCCGGATGCTGACTGATTATACACAGTCGGCTGGATTGAAAGTCGCTTGGGACCCGGGTAACGGTGCAGCGGGCGACGTGCTGCTGGGGCTGCTTCGGCGCTTGCCGGGCGATCATATTGTTATCAATGAAAAGATCGACGGTACATTCCCGGCCCATCATCCTGATCCGACGGTTGAGTCCAACCTGGTTCAGTTGCGCGATGTCGTCTTGAAAGAGGGATGTGATCTGGGCATTGCGTTTGACGGCGATGGCGACAGGATCGGTGTTCTGGACGCCAAGGGCCGTGTTGTCTGGGGGGATCAACTGCTGGCCATTCTGGCGCGGGAGGTCCTTGGCCATCGTCCGGGTTCGGCAATCATCGCCGATGTAAAGGCAAGCCAGATGTTGTTTGACGAGGTCGCAAGGCTTGGCGGGCAACCTGTTATGGCACCGACGGGTCATTCAATTATCAAGAGCCGGATGGCTGATCTTGGCGCGCCATTGGCTGGTGAAATGAGCGGTCATATCTTTATGGCCGACAAATATTATGGCTACGATGATGCGCTCTATGTGGCGGTTCGCCTGATCAACTACCTCGTTGCGTCGGGACAGTCGGTTTCAGAGTGTTTGGACCATCTCCCAAAAATGGTGAATACACCGGAACTGCGCATCGATGTCCCGGAAGAGGACAAGTTCGGCATTGTGACCCGCGTGACAGAGGCCGTACGGGCTGATGCACTTGATGTTAATGACATTGACGGTGTTCGGGTCAACGAGGATGGTGGCTGGTGGTTGATCCGGGCGTCCAATACCCAAAACTGTCTGGTGGCGCGCTGTGAGGCGCCGGATAATGAAGCTCTTGAGCGGTTGAAAGACCGGGTCCGGCACTATCTGGGTCGTGCCGGCCTTAAGAAAGTTGATCTGGATAATCAATCCGGTCACTGATTTTCAAAACACTCCCTTTCGCATTTGCCCGATGCGACGAGCAGTCCTAAACTCCTGTTAGAAGAAAAAGCCCAAACGGGCATGTCTAAGACTATCTGAACAGGACTCGGGAGATATAAGAATGAAGAAATCAATCAGATCCGCATTTGTAGCGGGGGCGATGGGCCTTTTTGCCAGTGTAGCAGCCTTATCCGGCACGGCGCAGGCCGCAGATCCGGCCGCTTGCGAGGCGGTGCGTTTCTCGGACGTTGGCTGGACCGATATTACAGCCACGACGGCTGCAACCTCTGAAGTGCTGATGGCGTTGGGATACAGCCCGGAGGCTAAGGTTCTGTCTGTGCCGGTGACCTATGCCAGTTTGAAAAACAAGGATATCGACGTCTTCCTGGGCAACTGGATGCCAACCATGGAAGCTGACCTCGCATCCTATCGTGACGACGGGTCTGTTGAAGTTCTGGAAACACCCAACCTGACAGGCGCGAAGTATACATTGGCAACCAATGCCAAGGGTGCGGAACTGGGTATTTCAAGCTTTGCGGATATTGCCAAAAACTCTGACGCGCTTGAAGGCAAGATTTACGGTATTGAGCCTGGCAATGACGGCAACCGCCTGATCCAGTCCATGATCGATGCGGATGCATTCGGTCTGAAAGGATTTGAAGTTGTCGAAAGCTCTGAGCAGGGCATGCTCGCACAGACCGCGCGGGCCAAACGTCGTGGTGAGCCGGTTGTTTTCCTGGCCTGGGAACCGCATCCGATGAATGCGAATTTTGACCTGACCTACTTGGCCGGCGGCGATGACTATTTCGGTCCTGATTTCGGGGGTGCCACGGTCTTTACGAACATTCGTCAGGGTTATCTCTCTGAATGCCCGAATGTTGGTGCTTTGCTCACAAACCTTCAGTTCTCGCTCGCCATGGAAAATGAGATCATGGGCGCAATCCTAGATGACGGGGAAGACCCCAACAAGGCGTCCAAGAAATGGCTGTCTGCCAACCCGGATGTTGTGATGGGTTGGGTCAACGGCGTTACCACCCTCGACGGTAAAGATGGTGCCGCTGCCGTTAAATCCTATTTCGGCCTCTAAGCCCGATTGCGATGCTGTGTCGAGGGGCTGACCCCTCTCGACACAGGTTTTACAGTTTAGACACCAGGCAGCCGGGGGGATGCGATGGATTGGTTGACGGATAACAAGATTCCGATCGGCTCCTGGATCAAGGATGCTGTCGATTTTCTTTATGACCATTTCTTTTGGTTCTTTGACGCGATCACGCTTGTCTTTGAATTTCTGATCGAAGGTACGGCCGATGTATTGGCGGCCCTTCCAGCCCTGTTGTTGATTGCCCTCATTGCTGCATTCGCGTATTGGCTGCACCGATCCTGGAAAATGGTTGCCTTTATCATTCCCGGCCTGCTTCTGATCGTTAATCTTGGCTATTGGGAAGACACCATACTGACCGTCTCTCTGGTACTTTGGGCGACGGTTTTGTGTACCTTGATTGGTGTTCCATTGGGCATTGCGGCGGCGCATAGGCCTAGATTGTGGTCGTTTCTGCATCCGGTTCTCGATATGATGCAGACAATTCCAACTTTTGTGTATCTAATTCCCGCCCTGATCTTCTTTGGTCTGGGTGTCGTGGCGGGCCTGGTTGCGACGATCATCTTTGCTTTGCCGGCACCGATCCGTCTGACTTATCTGGGGGTGTCTTCCGTACCGAAACCTCTAATCGAGGCGGCGGAGAGCTTTGGGGCAACCAGGGCACAACTTTTGTGGAAAGTCGAAATTCCCCATGCAATGCCCACCATTATGGCGGGGCTGACACAATGCATCATGCTGTCCTTATCCATGGTGGTTATCGCCGCAATGGTCGGGGCTGACGGTCTGGGTATCCCGGTCTTGCGGGCGATCAACACGGTGAATGTTGCCAAGGGCTTTGAGGCGGGTCTGGCAATTGTTGTGGTTGCCATCCTGATGGACCGTATCTGCAAACAGCCGGAGATCAAGCGACGGACACCTGCCAAGGCTGAACCGGAAGGAGACGGGACGTGAATCGGCAAAATGCTGTTGAATTTCACAATGTAGACATCGTCTTTTTCGAAGATAAGGCAGCTGAAAACCGTGCTGTATCCATGTTGGACAATGGTGGTGGCCGCGAAGAGATACTGGCGGCGACCGGTGCCGTAATCGGTGTTACCGGCGCGTCGATCGATGTGGCCGAGGGCGAGATCTGTGTTCTTATGGGCCTGTCCGGGTCTGGCAAATCCACATTGCTGCGCGCGGTAAATGGCCTGAACAAGGTTACGCGTGGCTCTATCCTGGTTCGGGACGGGGACAATGCGGTGGACCTGGCGAATTGCAGTGCAACCGACCTGCGCCGCATGCGAACGGGCCGCATTGCCATGGTGTTTCAGCAATTTGCCCTGCTGCCCTGGCGAACCGTTGCCGAAAATGTCGGCCTGGGTCTTGAATTACGCGGCATGGAAAAGGGCGAGCGGAACGCCATCGTTCAGGAAAAACTGCGGCTGGTAGAACTGGATAAATGGGCAGACAAATACGCCCATGAATTGTCCGGTGGCATGCAGCAAAGGGTTGGGCTGGCCCGCGCTTTTGCAACTGATGCTGACATCCTGTTGATGGATGAACCGTTTTCGGCGTTGGATCCGCTCATCCGCACGCATTTGCAGGATGAGTTGTTGGAACTGCAGCGCAGCCTGAAGAAGACCATCATCTTTGTCAGTCATGATCTTGACGAGGCATTGAAGATTGGCAACCGCATCGCGATTATGGAAGCGGGCCATATCGTGCAATATGGTGAGGCAGAAGACATTGTCCTCAATCCGGCGAGCGGCTATGTCGCCGATTTCGTTGCCCATATGAACCCGCTTGATGTGTTGAAGGCGCGTTCCCTCATGACAGCGCTGTCCGATTGCGGCCGGGATGATAACGGATTGATCAAGATCGATGGAACCGGTCGCTGTCGCCTGAAAACCGAAGCCGGCGATGGTGAGCTCAACATGATTGTCGCGGGCAAGCCGGTCCCTGTGAAAAGCCATGAGGTCGCCGGTGTGGCCGGTGAATGCGCAATCATGGCACCCTCTGACCTTTCAATGCGTAAAGTCATTGATCTGCGCCACCGATCCGGTTTACCGGTATTGCTGGAAGAGGGTGGCACTTGTGTTGGTGTTTGCGGTGATGCAGAGATTTATGAAGGCATCCTGCGGCAGTCGAACCACCAAGGGGCGAGCGCTGCAGAGAGCAAGGCCTAGAGTATGAGCATTGCCGGTATCCTGTTTGATAAAGACGGCACCCTGATTGATTACGCCGCAACCTGGGAAGAGGCCAACTGGCGGGCGGCTTTGTTTTTTGGAGACGGCCGTCAGGACCGGGCCGAGCGCTTGATGGAAGCTGGCGGCTGGGACAGGGAAACCGGCCGGACCCTGCCTGGAACTCCACTCGTTGCCGGGACTGTGCGTGATATTGCAGAGGTCTGGGCCGCTTGTATGCCGTCCCATCTTGGAGATCCGGATGTGATCGAAAACCTGTTAACTCCGATGATGACCATGAACCTGCCGGTGAAGCCATTGGCGGATCTCGGCCCGTTATTCGATGAATTGCTGGGCTTTGGGGTTCAACTCGGTATCGCGACGAATGATACGGTGGGTGGCATCGCGGCAACGCTTGGTGCCACCGGTCCTTTGGCAGAGCAGAACCTCATGGGGCGGATGAGTTTCGCCGCCGGGTATGATTCCGGATTTGGTGGCAAACCGGGTCCCGGTATGGTAACCGCCTTCGTCGACCATCTGGGCGTTAGCGCGGAAGCCGTCATGATGGTGGGCGACAACACCCATGATCTGGAGGCGGGCAGGGCGGCTGGTGCGCGAACGGTCGGGGTTCTGACAGGGGATACGGATCACGAAATGCTTTCCCCGTTGGCTGACTATATTTTGCCGTCGGTAACGGCCTTGCCAGATTTATTACAGGATATTGGTTTAAAAAATGAAGGTCTCCCTGGATAGGGTTTTTTGGTATCGGGTCATATTGGTGACAATTGGGTTGGGCTGGGGCCTGACCGTTTCTCTGGCAACGATTGCAACATCGACGGGTTTCGATCCTCTGGCTGTAACATTCTGGTCGACGGTCCTGACCTTTGTGCTGTTAACCCTGATTTTGCTGATACTCAGACGCCGTCCACCTCTGGATGCAAGGCATATTCGGTTCTTT
Organism: Alphaproteobacteria bacterium; assembly: GCA_963691885.1. Lineage (GTDB taxonomy): Bacteria > Pseudomonadota > Alphaproteobacteria > UBA8366 > Aestuariispiraceae. Next base: position 458,254 of record OY829843.1, on the reverse strand, counting down.
GCCCTGACCGGCTTTCTGGGTACAGCCTTTCCGCATGCCCTGACACTCTATGTGGCCAAGGAATTGCCCGCTGGTATTCGTGCGATCGTTTTCGCCCTTATTCCGATGATGACTCTTTTGGCTTCCTTCCTTCTGCGTTTTGAGCAGGCGACAATACGGCGATTGATCGGAATTTCGCTGGGTTTCGCAGCGGTTGTTTTGCTTGTGCAACCCGGAACCGATGCACGGTCGACCTCCGATCTGTTCTGGATCGGCGTGGCCCTGATTGTCAGTGTCAGCTATACGGCTGAGAACCTTTACATTTCTGTACGTCGGCCCGAGGGACTCCACCCATTGACGGCCCTTTGGGGCATGAATGCGGTTGCTGTCGGCCTGTTGTTTCTGGCGATGGTCGCGATGGGTATCGAGTTTAGGGTGGAGATCGGATTGGGCGAGGCGGAGGTTGCGATCCTGGCGATGTCGGTCATCCATATCGGGTGCTATGCCGGTCTGATTTTCCTGCTGTCCCATGGGGGCGCTGTCTTTGGCAGTCAGGTTGCCTATATCGTAACCCCTGCTGGCATCTTTTGGGGGGCGCTGATCCTGTCAGAGGACCTGACCCTGACCATCATCATCTCGACCATCATGGTGCTGACAGGTCTGGCTTTTACACAGCCACGGGCGAAAACCCAAAGTCCCTCTTAATCCATCTGACAGGTGACGCAGTCGCCATCGGGCCGGATCAAGCGGTTTTCTGTATCGCCAAAGATAAATGGGGTATAATATTACCGCATAGATGCATTTCTATACTCAGCTGATTTTTATGAATGCTATTGAGGAGAGAAAATAATGATCCGTGTTTTATCAACTCTGTTAGGAGGATTTGTCCTGCTTGTTCTGGCAGGCTGTGCATCCGATCCCGACCTTGTTACAGCAACACCATCGGACGTTACCGTTGCAATAAGCGCTGACAGTGCTGAGGAAATTGATGAGGCGCTGGCAAGTGCTGCCCATGAAGCGGGCGATGCCTGTCTGAAATTTGAAAAGATCCCAAAATTCTTGAGAACGGTAGAAGCTGCAGACGGGCTGGTGGCACATTTCAGTTGCATAAATCCGCCGCCTGAAGAGGCAGATACAGAAACAAACTCTGACTAATTAATAGAGGCCCCGTTCTGCCATAATCTTACCCTGGCGATCCGATTCTTCGGGCGTCAGGCCTTCGCAATGGTCGACCAGCATCGTTGCATAGGATGCGATCTGATTGCGTTCGATCTGGGCATCGGGGTTCCACAGGTCTGATCTGTGCAGCGCTTTGGCGCAATGCACAAAGGCCTCACTGACCGTGATCAGAAGTCCAGTTGTGGGCACCTTGTTTTGAACCGCAAGGGGCTCCAGCAGGCGTTTATCGTCCGTGATCTGGACCGTACCGTTCACGCGTAGCGTCTCCCCCATACCGGGGACCAGAAACAGCATGCCGATTTTCGGGTTCTGCAGAAAGTTCAACGCATTATCGAGGCGGTTGTTTCCGATCCGGTCGGGCAGAAGAAGATGATTGTCGTCCAGCACCCGAACAAAGCCCGGCGGGTCCCCGCGCGGTGAGATATCCGCACCGTCAGGGCTTTGACTGGAAATCAGGCAAAAGGGGGAAAGGGCGATGATCGATCTGCAGTGATGATCGAGCGCGCCCAGCACCTTGTCGGTGGACCGGCTCATCGGCTTTTTGTGAAGGGCTTTGAGGGCATCTGCATCTGTGACCAGACTGATATCATCGGGGATGGCATTTTCTGACATGGTTAGCGTTCCCCTTCCGGCAGCAGCCCAAGAAGTTGTTCATAAAGCGCGTCCGGCACGGTAATGCCGTCTTGTGGTGTGGTCTTGCGATTGGCCAGGCGGCGATCGCCGGGCAGACGCGTCCCTTCCTGTTTCAGGATCTCCGCGAACAGGTCTTCACCCCGGCGGCGCCATTCATCCCCCGCGCCAAAGCGGTTAGGATCGATGGCGATCATCAACTCACCGCCCGACGGTGGGCCACCGTCTTTTGGTCCTTTCTGGCCGGCTTCAAAACTGAACAGGTCGCCGATCATCGCACCGACCATCAGTTCAATCATCAGCGCAATTGCGGACCCCTTGTATCCTCCGAAGGGCAATTGGGCCCCGCGAAGTACGGCATTGGGGTCGGTCGTTTCCGCACCATTCTCATCAATGCCGATGCCAGGTGGCAGGGTCTTTCCATCCCGTGCATGGATCATGACATCGCCTCGGGCCATCGCGGCGGACGCCTGATCAAAGACCATGGGCGGGCCATCCTGACGCGGCCACCCAAAGGACATCGGGTTCGTGCCGAAGAGCGGCTTTGTTCCGCCCGCCGGGGCCACCATGGGACTGGCCGCTGTCCAGGCAAAGGCAACGAGGCCTTCCTTGGCGATGGCTTCAACCTCCACCCAGATGGCGGAGAAGTGATAGAGATCGACCAATGACAGGGCCGCAATACCCTGTTCCCGGGCCAGATCGATCAATGGCTGCCGACCGAATTCGAGGGGGAGAGGCGCAAAGCCACCGTGGGAGTCAACCCGCAAGACGCCGGGTGCCGTTTTTTCAATCGTCGGGCTTGCCTTCCCGTCGACCTTGCCGCTCTTCAGGCTGGCGACAAAGCCGGGAAGGCGGAAAACACCATGGGAATGGCAGATGTCCCGCTCGGCCGCCATGATTGTGTTGGCGACGGCGCGGGCATTTGCCGTGTCACATCCGTTCGCTTCCAGAATGCGCACAACCAGCGCATCTGCCTCTTCAAGTGTCAGGTGTTTGCCAGCCATTTTCATCCCCGTTCTGTTTCTCATCGCAACCGGTCAGACCGTGTCCCGAGAATGGGGATGAAAGCGCGTGCGCGTATCAGGCCCGCATTCTTTCCCCGTTCGGGTCAAAGGGCAGTTCTTTCAGAAGCTGGGCCGGGCGCATTTGCCCCATCACCTCAACTTCGAAATCACCGCCATTTGAGGCGATTTCCGCTGGGACATAGCCCAACGCCACCGACTTTCCGACATGGTGAGCGTAACCGCCCGATGTCACCCAGCCAACCACCTTTCCATCTTTGAAGACCGGCTCGTCATTGATGACGTCAGCGTCCGCCGCCTCAATGTCGAGTAGAACGAGGTTCAGGGCCGGGCCGTCCTGTTTTTCCTGCAACGCGGCATCGCGACCAACAAAGTCATTCTTTTTGAGGTCGACGAAGCGGCCCATGCCCGCCTCGAACGGCCCATAGATCGGACGATACTCTGTCGCCCAGGACCCGAACCCTTTCTCGAGGCTGAGGGACCGCAGGGCCCGGACGCCAAACAGTTTCATGCCAAACTCTTCACCTGCTTCCATCAGGTCATCGAACAGACGACACAGGAATTCGGGTTTGACCCAGATTTCATAACCAAGATCCCCGGTGAAGGTCAGGCGTCCAACCAGTGCTGGAACCATACCAAGATCCATCTGGGCGAAATCCATGAATTTGAACGCGTCGCCCGAGAGATCGGTCGCGGTGACCTTTTGCAGAACATCGCGGGATTTTGGCCCGGCCACAGAGAGCCCGCAAAGATCAAGACCAACAGATTTCAGGGTAACGCCGTTTTCCGGCAGATGCGCCTCGAACCAGCGCATATGGTATTGTTCAGCGGGGCCGGAACCAAACAGATAGAAATGCTCATCCTTCAGTTTGGCAACGGTGAAGTCCCCGATCACTTTTCCTTCCGGGTTCAGCATGGGGGACAACAGAATCCGCCCGGTGTGCGGCATTCTGTTGGCCAGCATATGGCTCAACCAGGCTTCCGCATCCGGTCCGGTCACCTCATATTTCGCAAAGCTTGAGGTTTCGATCAGTCCAACGCTGGACCGCACGGCCTCGCATTCCGCTTTGACGGGTTCAAAGGAATTCGACCGGTAATAGGAAACAACGTCTTTCGCCTCTTCCCCTTCCGGCGCGAACCAGAGCGGGTATTCAAGGCCGTAAGAGACACCGAATACGGCATTACGTTCCTTCAGACGATCATAGATCGGTGTTGTGCGTAGCGGTCGCGCAGCAGGCAGTTCTTCGTTCGGGAAAGTGACCTGGAACCGTCTGGAATAGTTTTCGCGGACCTTGGCATTGGTATAGGCCAGTGTCGTCCAGTCGCCGAACCGGGCCACATCCATACCGAACACGTCAAACCCGGGATCGCCATTGATCATCCAGCCCGCAAGCGCCAGACCGACGCCGCCGCCTTGAGAGAACCCGGCCATGACCCCGCAGGCGCACCAGAATCCGGGAAGCCCCCGAACCGGGCCAACCAGCGGGTTACCATCCGGGGCAAAAGTGAAAGGTCCGTTGATAATCTGCTTGATGCCGGCATTCGCATAGGGCGGGAAATGTTTAAACCCGACCTCAAGGGAAGGGGAGATCCGGTCCAGATCCGGTTGCAGTAGTTCGTGACCGAAATCCCAGGGCGTTTGACGCTCTGACCAGGGAACGCAGGCGCGCTCATAGGTACCCATCAACATGCCCTTGCCTTCCTGACGGGTATAAATCTCACCCTCGAAGTCAACGGCGTGGATGATCTCCTTGCCGGTCGATTCATTCCATTCCACGACTTCGGGCATTTCCTCTGTCAAAAGGTAATGGTGTTCCATGGCGAGGACCGGCAGTTCCACACCGACCATGCGGCCCACTTCCCGGGCCCAGAGGCCACCGGCGTTGACCACGTGTTCGGCCTGTATCGTGCCCTGTTCGGTGATGACGTCCCAGGTGCCATCCGGTCTGGACTTCAGATCCTTAACCGGATTGCGCAGATAGATTTCTGCCCCGTTCATGCGGGCCGCCTTGGCATAGGCATGGGTTGTGCCGGAGGGGTCCAGATGGCCGTCTATCGGGTCGTAAAGCGCGCCGATAAAGTGTTTCTTGTCGATCAGGGGATGCAGTTCTGCCGCTTCGTCCGGGGTGATGAGTTCAAGCTCAAGGCCGAGATTGCGACCCTTGGCCCGCATAACCCGCAGGAAGTCCATGCGTTCCTTGGTACCAGCCAGCATGATGCCACCGGTTCGATGGACGCCGCAGGCCTGACCGGACAATTCCTCAATCTCTTTATAAAGACTGATGGTGTAGCTCTGCAGCTTTGCGACATTCGGGTCACCGTTCAATGTGTGAAAGCCGCCGGCCGCATGCCAGGTCGAACCGGATGTCAGTTCAGAACGCTCAATCAGAACCACGTCTTTCCAGCCCAGTTTCGTCAGATGATACAGAACACTGCACCCGACGACCCCGCCGCCGATGACCGCGACTTTTACATGCGATTTCATGATGTGCTCTCCCCCGACAAATGCGCGTAAGTTATGGAAATGGATGATCTGATGATGCGTCGGGTTCCGGTACCCGTAAAGGTCTGAACGCGACCAAGCTTGGTCCGCTTGCGTCGGTTTTTGAACATTGCAAAAGACTGGCCGAATCTGTGTTTAATCTGATGTTCTGAACAATGCATTCAGGTACCGATCCCGTTCGATGCCTGCTGTATTCGAGCTGCTATCGGAAACGCCTATGGCCCGCGAATATCCGGAGGAAATAGACAAGCGCGCGGATCAGGCCGCTGTTGCGGCAACGCGTCTTGGCTATGGATTGATCCCTGGCCAGATGAACCAATTGTATCCGGATCCGAAACCCTGGTTGATGGCGCAGGTTGAACAGGGTGGCAGACCGAGTCCCAGGATCAGCCGCAGATCGAACGAAATCCTGATCGAGATGTTGGCTTTGCGGGCCAATGGCCGGAAAGCGCTTCAGGACTGGCGGGTTGAGATCCGTCAGAAGCTGGATATTCAACTGGCAGAATACCTGACAGCCATGCTTGAAAGCAGGACCCCGTTTCTGGACCGTCTTGTCCGGTTCTGGTCGGACCACTTCCTGCTGAATATGAACCGCCCGGCGGTAATGCCCCTGGTACTGGCCTTTGAAGAGGAGGCTATTCGTCCAAATGTAACGCGCGGCTTTTACACAATGCTTTTGGCAATCGTCCGCCATCCAGCGATGCTGATCTATCTGGACAATGTCCGGTCTGTTGGCAGCCGTTCTGACGCGGGCAGGCGAACCGGTCGTGGCCCGGAATTGCGGATGGCCGAAACGCTTTTGACCCAGTTCACCTATGGGCCAGGCGCGGCAGTGCAAGAGATCGACATTGTTAATCTGGCCAGAATGCTGACGGGGTGGACGGTTGGTGCCCAGGGGTCGGAACGGCCTGGATCCTTTGTGTTTCGTGAAGACTGGCACGACCCTGGCCCGAAAAGATTCGAGGATGTCGTTATACCCGACGCCGCTGATCTGCAGGCGGAAGCAGCGCTGGACAAGATCGTACGTGCGCCGGTGACGGCGCAGCATCTGGGTCTGAAGCTGGCGCAGTATCTGCGTGGTGCCGGTGTTGCCAAAGGCACCGGGCGGGAATTGGCAAGCGGGTTTACCGGCGATGGGGGGCCGGGCGGCATGGCGCGCAAGGTGGTCAATCTGCCCAGTATGCTCGCCTATGAGCAGGAGGCCTATAAGTCCCCGATGGATCTGGTCATGTCCCTTCATCGCGCCTTTGGTCGGAATGATGGCGAAGCCGCCCTTCGTGATTTGCGGGCGATGGGGCAGGTGCCCTTTCAGATGCAGGACGGAACACGCTGGCCTGATGGTAGTCTGGCCTGGGCCAGCAACGGGCAGTTCTTGGACAGGTTGAGCTGGATCGCTGATTTTGCCGGGCGCACCCGTATTCCCGGCTCGCTGGATGCGATTGATTTCGGGTTTGAGATTTTGGGCCCATTGCTGCGCCGAAAGACATATCGTTTGATGCGGGTCGCCAATGGAGAGGCAGAGGCGCTGACCCTGCTTCTTTCCAGTCCGGAGTTTTTGAGACGATGATCAATGACCTGTCAGATCAGATCGAAGGCGACAGACGGGCGAGACCAAACCGCCGAACGGTTCTGGGCGGTCTGGGGGCAGCCTCGCTTGCCGGAATTCTGCCGGGTCGGGCAGCCTTTGCGGATGGGCATGGCAGCAAGCGGCTGGTCGTCGTCCAACTGAACGGCGGGCTGGACGGGCTGGCCCTGTTTCCGCCGGTCGGGGATGTGGACTATGCCCGACAGCGTGGCCCCTTGGGACTGGGGCGGGCCAATCAGGAAAACGGACCTATCGTTATTGATTCTGTCTTTGGACTACATCCGGCGGCTTCCCCGCTGCTGCGGTTCTGGCGTGACGGTCAAATGCAGGTTGCCCCGGCCATCGCGGGACCTGTTCCAACCAGTTCTCACGCCAGGGCGCGCGCCGTGCTGGCTACGGGACGCGCAGATGCAGGTTCTAGCGATGGTTGGTTGGGGCTGACTTCCAACCTGTTGAGCGGCGGTGATGGAAGTGCGACGAAGACCACCGGCATTGTTGCGGAGACACCTTTGCTGGCCGGGGCGCAAAATCTGGTTCCTTTCAATCCAAGGGCCTTTCCCGGTGAGATCCCAGGCCTTTCCGTCAAGCTGGACATTCTCTATCGGGATGACCCGATGATGGAACAGCTGATCGGGCTGGCCCGCTCAGAGCAATCACAAATGCAGTCGGTACTCAGTCAGGATGACCTGTCATCCGGTCATGGCGCGCCGCCTGTTCAGAGTTTTGAAAACTATGCAAGGCTTGCCGGTCGCATGCTGGCCTCTGACAACGGTCCGCGTCTGGCTGTGCTGGAGGTTGACGGTTTTGATACCCATGCGAGACAGGGCGCGCTCGAGGGTACACTTGCCAGAAGGTTGGGCGCGCTGAGCGATGGTTTAACCGTGCTGGCCGACACGTTGGGATCTGTATGGCAGGACACTGTCGTTCTGGTTCTGTCCGAATTTGGTCGGACGGTTCGACCGAATGCACGCCTTGGTACGGATAATGGTGTGGGCGGCGTTGCGATTGCTCTTGGTGGTGGGGTGAATGGCGCGGGTTTTGCGGGCCCCTGGCCGGGCTTGTCAGATGATACTCTTCTGCCTGGTTCAGCGCTAAGGGCGGATTCCGATATCCGTGCTTTCATTGCCGCCGCTTTGATCTGTCATTTGAAACTGCCTATCAATGATGTGATTGGTGGCATCTTCCCCGATGATGTCGATTTCAAGCCCTTTGAGCCCAGCTTCGTGCTTTCTTGACTTTTACCCGTAATTGGTCACCATTTGGTGACTTAAGCAGGCGTTCATGACCTTCATCTCAGGGCAAAGGGGAAATGCCGGTGGGCAGCAGAGACAAGGAAGCGACCAAAAGGCGCTTGATCAAGGCGATGGAAACGGTGATCGCCAGGGACGGGTTTGGCAAACTGGGGGTCAACACGGTTGCCAGAGAGGCAGAGACCGACAAGGTTCTGATCTATCGCTATTTTGGCGGGCTCGACGGGTTGATCGAGGCCTATACCCAGGATGGTGATTTCTGGCCCAGTGTTGAGGAATTGATCAGCGAGCCGGCGGCGATTTACAGGGCGCGCCCGGCAGATGAACAAATGGCCCGGGTGTTCCGCAACTTGATCCGCTCGCTCAGGAAACGTCCAGCAACACTGGAAATTCTGGCCTGGGAAATGGCGGAACAGAACAAGCTGACCCGGCATCTCGACCGTGTTCGGGAGGCACTGGGGCGGGAATTCACACGACGGTTCGGCAATGCCGGACCGGCAGAGGTCGACCTGATGGCCCTTTCGGCGATTATGACGGGGGCGGTGACCTATCTGACGGCGCGCTCCAGACGCAGCGAGACCTTCAACGGTATGGAAATCGCAACGGATCAGGGATTTCAGCGCCTTGAAAATGCGCTGGAACTTGTTTGCAAGCGGGTCCTGCACTAGGTCTGTAACAACGAATTTTACAATTGAGTGAGGAAGAAAAATGGCGATGCAATATCTGCACACAATGGTACGTGTCACGGACGTGGATGCGAGCCTTGATTTCTATTGCAACAAGCTCGGCCTGGTTCAGGTTGAACGGAATGATTATGAGAAAGGTCGTTTCTCTCTGATCTTTCTGGCGGCACCGGAAGATGTGGACCGCGCCAAATCCGAACGGACAGGCATGATCGAACTGACCTATAACTGGGACCCGGAAGAGTATGATGGCGGGCGCAATTTTGGTCATCTGGCCTATCGTGTCGACAATATCTATGAGCTGTGCCAGAGCCTGATGGACAAGGGCGTCACAATCAATCGTCCGCCGCGCGACGGTCGCATGGCCTTTGTGCGCTCGCCAGACGGGATCTCGATCGAGTTGCTGCAACGGGGTGACGCGTTGGATAAGGCCGAACCCTGGGCGTCGATGGAAAATACCGGTTCCTGGTAAGACGGTCCTAAATGACGGATTGGCGGCTGACCCTCGGGTCAGCCGTTTTTCGTTGAGACGATCTCACCATTGATCGTGCAGCTTGGCAGGGACAGTTTCAGGAACAGTTCCGCTGCCTCTTCCGGGGTGCTGATCTTGCTGGCATCCTCACCTGGATAGGCGAGGGCACGCAGTGTCGTTGCCACGGGACCGGGGTCCACAAGGTTCACGCGCATATTGGTTTTTTCGCATTCGCGGGCATAGGTTTTGACAAGTGTGTTCAAAGCACCCTTTGACGCGCCATAACCCGCCCAGAAGGGTTTATCCCCGCTGGCTTCTGTGCATGTGGTGAAAATGGCCCGCCCGGCATCGCTCTGCTTCAAAACCCCGTCCAGGGATCGGATCAGGCGTTGGTTTGCCCCGACATTCAGGCTGAAGATGCGGTCCCATTCCTTGGGGTCCGCATGCCCCATCGGACTTAACGAACCCAGAATACCGGCATTGCCGATCAGGATGTCCAGTTTCTGAAACCGCTGATAGAGCGAGGCCCCCAGGACATCGATCTGATCGTGTTTGGTCAGGTCGAGGGGGACCAGTGTGGCGGCACCACCGGCTGCTTGTATTTCGTCGTCCAGTTCTTCAAGACCGGCCTTGGTCCGCGCGGTCGCAACAACATGGGCACCAGCCCTGGCGAGACGTTTTGCAACAGCTGCGCCAATGCCTCTACTTGCCCCGGTAATGAGCGCAATTCTGCCTTCAAGCGGCTTTTCGTCTGACATTAACTGGCGTCCCTCAAGAGGGATAATTGACGATGGGGGGCGTCGCTGTCGTCATGGTCTGTCAGTGCAATCGGGTAATCGCCAGAGAAACAGGCATCGCAATATTGCGGCGTCGCATTGTCTCGGGCGTCATGTCCCATGGCCCGGTACAGTCCGTCCATGGAAACAAAAGCCAGACTGTCACAGCCAATCAACGTGCGCATTTCTTCGACCGTGTGTTGGGCGGCCAGCAGTTTTGATCGTTCCGGCGTATCGACGCCATAGAAGCAGGAATGGGTCGTCGGCGGGCTTGCAATGCGCATATGCACCTCTGTGGCACCGGCGGCCCGAACCATCTCGACAATCTTGCGGGATGTCGTGCCCCGAACAATGCTGTCATCAACAAGGACAACCCGCTTGCCCTGAATATGGGCGCGGTTTGTATTGTGTTTCAGTTTGACACCGAGGTTACGGATTTCATCGGTGGGTTCAATGAAGGTCCGTCCGACATAGTGGTTCCGGATGATGCCGTATTCGAACGGCCTTTTGGCCTCTGCAGCGTAACCGATGGCCGAGGGCACACCACTATCCGGGATCGGGATGACGACATCCACATCCACCGGGTTTTCCCGCGCCAGTTCCGCACCGATCTGCTTGCGGGCGTCATAGACGGAAAGCCCTTCGACGAGACTGTCCGGCCGGGCGAAATACACATACTCGAATATGCAGAGTTTCTGGGGGGCTTCCTGAAACGGGAAATAGCTGCTGAGGCCGTCTTCATCGATGACAATCACCTCGCCAGGCGCCACGTCGCGCACAAGGTCGGCGCCAATGATGTCGAGGGCCACCGTTTCAGAGGCCAGGATATAGGCATCGCCCAGTTTGCCCAGAACCAGGGGACGAACCCCGTTCGGGTCGCGCACACCAATCAGCTTTTTCCGGGTCATGCAGACAAGGGAATAGGCCCCTTCAATCCGGTGCAGCGTACTGATCAACCGTTCAACAACATTGCCACGCGATGTGGCCATCAGGTGGATCATCACCTCAGTATCGGTTGTCGATTGAAAGATCGAACCCTGCCGGACCAGTGTTTCACGCAGGGTCAGTGCGTTTGTCAGGTTCCCGTTATGGGCAATCGCGATGCCCCCGAATTCGAGATCGGCGAAGAGCGGCTGAACATTCCGGCGCATGGTGTCGCCGGTTGTTGAATACCGGTTATGGCCAATCGCGACCGAGCCAACCAACTGTGCCATCACCGCTGGATCGCCAAAAACCTCCCCCACCTGACCGGGTGCCCGATGGGCATGGAACTGATCGCCCTGTTTATCGAAGGCAACGATCCCGGTTGCCTCTTGTCCACGATGCTGCAGGGCGTGGAGACCAAGGGCCGTATGGGCGGCGGCATCTGACGAGCCACTGATCCCGAAGATTGCGCATTCTTCGCGTAACTTGTCGTCATCAAACGGATTGGTGGTCAGCATTTTCTAGCCTCGCTTAATGCGCCGGGTTCGGACGCAGTGGCCGGGGCGCATCTGCAAGTCGCGCCCGTTCGAATTTAGACCTTTCCCTACCCGAAGCGGGCGGGAAAAGCACGCTCATTCCGCCTGTTTGATCAGACTGTCCAATTGTTGTCTCTGTGTCGCATCATAGGCCGGTTCTTCGCCGTCCGATGCTGCCTTGTCCCCACTTGCCAATGGCTCGTTCAGGCGTTGATACAGTTCCTGCGCCTGCTCCAAATCGTCGGCCGTCTGCTGCGCTTCTTCCTTTGCAGTGCGCGCTTTGTCCTGAATATCCTCTGGCATCAGCTTTAACAGCGCCTCCGCCCCCTGCTTTGCCAGGGGCAGCGACCTTGCTTCCGCCAATTCTGGTGGCAAGGTCGATTCTTCCCAAATCCAGGTCGCTGCGAGATAAAGAAGGCAAATAACCAGGCCGCCCCGCGCAAGCCCGAACACGAAGCCAAGCGCCCGATCCACGGATCCGGTCCCGGATTCCTTAACACTGCCGGAAACCATATTGGAAAGGATGCTGAGCACGATCAGAGAGGCGACAAAAATACCTGTCGAGGCCGCGATCGTGGTGAATGGCTCTACGTCGATGAGTTTGACGACATAGGGAATGGCATAGGGGTAGCCATAAACTGTTGCCACCGCGGCGCCAACCCAGGCGAGGATCGAGAGGACCTCACGCATGAAACCCCTGAAATAGCTGAGCAGGGCGGAAATCAGAATCACGCCCAATACAACCAGGTCAACAATGCCAATTGGCAAATTTTCCAGGAATTCCATTAGCTTAAGATAATTCTCTTGTTCTTAGAGCGTGTGACCTGTGCCTCATTGTGCGACATGTGGTCAATCTATTGCCCCGTTGTGTGTTTCTGTACCAAAAAAGTCAACCAGTCCGCCAAGGTCCGGCAGTTCCGAACACCGCAAACCATCACTGTTGGAAGACCCAGAATCTCTTCCCTTGCCGGTTCGTCGCTTCGGCATCATTGCAGTGGAAAAGCCCAGCTTTGCGGCCTCCTTCAAGCGATTTTGTGATTGGGCGACGGCCCTGACCTCGCCACTTAATCCAATCTCGCCAAAGACCACCATATCGCCCGGGACCGGTTTTCCAGTGAGGGAGGAAACAAGGGCGGCTGCAACTGCCAGATCAGCCGCCGGTTCGGAGATCCTGAGACCGCCTGCAACATTCAGATAGACATCATTGCCTGACAGGCGGTAGCCGGCCCGGCTTTCCAGTACCGCCAACACCATGGCAAGGCGGTTGGTGTCCCATCCGATAACCGCGCGGCGTGGTGTCCCGAGCGGGGAGGGCGCGACCAATGCCTGAATCTCGACCAGCATGGGGCGCGAACCCTCGATACCGGCGAAGACGACGGCACCCGCGACACCGTCGGCCCGGTCTGACAGGAACAGTTCGGAAGGGTTCGTCACCTCCATCATACCCTCACCGGTCATGTCAAAGACACCGATTTCATCTGTCGGGCCAAACCGGTTCTTTACGCCGCGCAGGATGCGGAATGGGTGACCACGTTCGCCTTCAAAATAGAGAACGGTATCGACCATATGTTCCAGAACACGGGGACCGGCAATGGCGCCCTCCTTGGTGACGTGGCCGACCAACAACAGGGCCGTGCCGCGCTTCTTGGCCACTCGGATCAGTTCCTGCGCGCAGGCGCGGACCTGACCCACTGTACCGGGCGCAGAATCCAGCTGTTCCATATACATTGTCTGTATGGAATCGACGACGACCACGCGCGGCCCGTCCGGCGCTTCCATCGCGGCTGTTATATCGCGGACATTTGTGGCGGCGGCCAGATCAATATCGGCCTCTGCCACGCCCAGCCTTTCCGCCCGCATACGCACCTGATCCACGGCTTCTTCGCCGGTTACATAGGCGCATTTGGTCTGTGCCCCCAACCGTGTCACAACTTGAAGCAGCAGGGTGGATTTGCCGATGCCTGGATCACCGCCGATCAGAATGGCGGATCCTTCAACCAGGCCGCCGCCCAGAACGCGGTCGAACTCGCCAAGACCTGTTTTCAGGCGGGGGGCCTGGGGACTGGATCCGGTCAGGGGCACGAACTCAATCCGGCTGCCACGCGCCTTACCGCTCGATCCACCCTTTTTTGCGCCAGATCCAATTGGGGGCGCATCAACGGTCTCTTCGACAATCGTGTTCCATTCATGGCAGGCATCGCATTGCCCGGCCCAACGTGCATGAACAGCACCACAGGACTGACAGACATAAGAGGTTCTCAGACGCGCCATTCAAGGGAACTCGGGTTATCGAAAATTCTGTTGCAGCACCGTGATCGATTCGCCGGATTTGCACCAACGGAAACCCCTAAAATGAGGCCATTTAAGTGCTGTCAGGGTTTAAAGACTTCCATCTGGATCGGACCTTCCGCGCGACCGTTGATGAATTGATCGACATAATCGTTCTGGCTTTCGTCAATCGCGGCAGTTGGGCCCTGCCAGATATTCTTGCCCTTGAACAGCATGGTCATCTGGTCGGAAATCCGCCTGGCGCTTGCCATGTCATGGGTGATGGTGAGCGCCGTTGCGCCAACCTGTCGGACACAGGCGACGATCAGATCATCGATGACATGCCCCATAATCGGGTCCAGCCCTGTCGTCGGCTCGTCGAACAGGATGATGTCCGGATCCCCGGCAATGGCGCGGGCGAGCCCGACGCGCTTGCGCATGCCGCCTGAGAGTTCAGCAGGACCGAGTTTTGCCACATCACTGCCTAGGCCAACCTGGGACAGCTTTTCCATGGCGACTTCACGCGCCTTGCTGCGCGGCATTTTTTTGCCCTGGATCAGGCCGAAGGCGATATTTTCCCAAACGGTGAGACTGTCAAACAAAGCGGCGTTCTGAAACAGCATGCCAATGCGGCTGTTCACCTCTTCCCGGTCCGACCGCTTCATCTTCGTGACGTCCTGCCCATCGATCTCAATCGTGCCCTCATCCGGATCAAGCAATCCAAGCAGGCATTTGAGAGATACAGATTTGCCGGAACCGGACCCACCGATGATCACGACAGATTCCTGGGGCATCACATCCAGGTCAAACCCGTCCAGGACGACCTTGGGGCCGAAGCGCTTGGAGATGCCGCGCATGCGGATCTTGGGTATGGGGGTTGAGCCTGTCATTGGGCGAAGAACAATTCTGTCAGCATATAGTTGAAGACGAGGATCAGGATGGAGGCGCTGACCACAGCATTGGTCGTTGCTGCACCCACGCCTTGAGCGCCCCCACGACTTTGATAACCGTGATAGCATCCCATCAGGGAAACCAGAAATCCAAAGACCGCGGCTTTGACCAATCCGGAAAACACATCCTCAAACTGCAGGAAGTCCCATGTGTTCTGAATATAGGCCGAAGCGTTAAAGCCCAGTTTGTAGACAGAAACGATATAACCACCGAAAATCCCGATGATATCGCCGATCAGCACCAGCAGAGGCATCATCGTCACACCGGCAATCAGGCGCGGGACCACCAGGTATTTGTAGGGATTGGTCGAAAGGGTTTCCAGCGCATCGACCTGTTCTGTGACGCGCATGGTCCCAAGTTCAGCCGCCATTGCAGCCCCTATTCGCCCGGCGATCATCAACCCGGCAAGGGTTGGTCCAAGTTCCCGTGTGATGGACAAGGCGACAACACTGGGGATCGCGCCTTCGGCGGAAAAACGGGCAAAACCGGTATAGCTTTGCAGGGCCAGAACCATTCCGGCAAACAGTGTCGTCAGACCGACCACCGGCAAAGAATAATAACCGATATCGATCATCTGCTGACCAATCAGCCGGAAATAAAACGGGGGCCGGAAACAATGGGAAACCGAGGTCAGGGCGAACTGCGTCAGTCGACCTGTTGCCGCCAGAAAATTGATAAAGGCAGCGCCAATCCGGCGAAGCGGGTTGAACCCGCCGGACTGTCCCGGTTGACGATCCTCACTCAAGAGGCACCCCCCGTATAGACACGCTTAAATCGTTGACCAAGGCTCGTAAGTATTTCATACCCAATCGTTTGCCCTTCATCGGCCAGATCGTCAATGGTGTGTTCATGGGAGATAAGGTCGATCTCGTCCCCTGCAACGGCGTTGGGTGCCTGAGAGACATCAAACGTTGTGACATCCATAGAGACCCGACCCAGGATCGGGATGCGGACCCCATTGATATGGGCGGTTGCCCGCCCGCTCAGAGAGCGCAGATATCCATCGGCATATCCGACCGCGACGGTGGCGACCCGCGTCGGTCCGCTTGCCGTGAATGTGGCCCCGTAGCCAACCGTTTGGGGCGCGTCGATCACACGTGTCTGCAGTATTTTTGCCTTCAATTGGATGACCGGGCGAAACGGGTTTGGGGCGTCTGCGCGCGGTCTTCCGCCAAACAATGCGACACCGGGCCGGACGAAATCAGCACGCCATTCGGGACCCAGAAAACTGGCACTGGAGGCCGCAAGCATCGCGAAATTGTGAGGAATTATTTTCCTCGCGGCTTCAAAAAGGGCGAGTTGCTGCCTGTTGATCGGATGGGCCGGGTCATCGGCGCAGGCCATATGGCTCATAAGATAGCGGATATCCAGATCGTTTGGGTGATCCGGGCTTTCTATCAAGACGGATGTCTCTTCAGGTGACAGGCCGAGGCGCGCCATCCCGGTATCAAGTTGCAAAGCAGCGGATCGTTTTGTGCCGATTTTCGACTGAAAACCCCGCCAAAGCCCGATCTGCTCGGGGGCGTTCAGAACCGGGAAAAGGTTGTGTTGCAGATAGGCCTGCTCTTCGCCCGGCATCAGACCGTTCAGAACGCCTATCTCAAAATCTGGATCCGGCAATACGGAGCGCAGTGTGATAGCTTCGCCGAGATGGGCGGTGAAAAAAACCCGGGCCCCCGCCTGCGCCAGGGTTTTGGCGACGGGTTCTACACCCAGGCCATAACCGTTGGCTTTGACCACTGCGGCCACCTGGGCACCCTCGGCCTCTTGCCGGAGCCGCTGATAGTTCCAGGCGATTGCGTCCAGATCGATCAGTAATCTTGCTGGCGCCCAATCCGGTCCGGTCGGTTCCAAGATGCTCTATTCCGCGCTCAAAAAAGGATCAGAAACCCTGGTCGTCATGATGACGATCAAGGTCGGAGAAGCGGGTATAATTCCCGTCAAAGAACAGCTCAATCGTACCGATCGGGCCGTGTCTCTGTTTCGCGATGATCACTTCCGCAATATTTCGGGAACTCTTCAACCGCTCATTATGGCGTTCAAGCCGTTCCTGAAACTTGTCGGGCGTCTCGTTTGGCCGTTCTGTAGGGTGCTCGCGCTGAAGATAATACTCCGGCCGATAGATAAAGGTTACAACATCGGCGTCCTGTTCGATCGATCCGGATTCGCGAAGGTCTGAGAGTTGCGGGCGCTTGTCTTCGCGTGCCTCCACCTGACGGCTCAGCTGCGAGAGGGCCAGCACCGGCACATCAAGCTCTTTCGCCAGGGTCTTCAAACCCCTGGTGATGTCGGACACTTCCTGAACCCTGTTGTCGGATTTCTTTTCCGGTGGCCCTTGCAGCAATTGCAGGTAATCAACGACGATCAGATGCAGCCCGTGTTGTCGCTTCACGCGCCTTGCCCGCTGCCGGAGCCCGGTAATCGTCAGGGCAGGCGTGTCATCGATATAGAGTGGGGCGCGTGACAGGTCTTGAGCGGCCAGGGTGAGTTTTTCAAACTCTTCCATATTGATGTCGCCTCGACGGATCCGGTCGCTGGGAATCTCCGATTGTTCGGACAGAATACGACCGGCCAGTTGCTCCGCTGACATCTCAAGAGAGAAGAAGAGAACCTTTCCCCCTTCCTCTATCGTATCACCATGTTCGTTCGTTGTTGATTTATAGGCCTTTGCAGCGTTGAAGGCGAGGTTGGTGGCAAGGGCGGTCTTACCCATCGATGGTCGGCCAGCCAGGATAAGCAGGTCAGACCGGTGCAGACCGCCCAACATCTGGTCAACCTCGCTGAAACCCGTTGTCACACCAACAACATGGGAGTCCCGTTTGAACGCCAGTTCGGCGGCCTCTACGGCCAACAAAGTCGCGTCCTTCAGTGTGGTGACACCGCGATCCACTTCGCCCGTGGTCGCCAGTTGATAAAGACGGTGTTCCGTTCGCTCGATCTGGCGTTCTGCGGTATCTTCCAGGTCGTTCAGGGCATAGGCGTCATTGACCATATCCTCGCCCATGCCGATCAATTCGCGTTTGATATGCAGATCCCGGATGGTTTCTGCATAATCTTTCACATTGATGATCGCCACCACATTGGCCGCAAGATCGAAAAGATATTGATGACCGCCAGCCTCAACCAGCAAAGGATCCGCGTTGACGATGTGGGAAAGCGTTGTCGGGTTGGCAATCTGGCCGCGTTCGATCACCTGTTTGATCGCCAGATAGATATGCTGATGTTCGGGCGAATAGAAATATTCCACCCGGATCAGATCGCTGACGCCTTCAAAGCTGCGATTGTTACGAAGAATGGCACCCAATAGCGCGGCCTCAACCTCCAGGTTATGGGGTGGCTCGCGAAATGAAGTTGCCTCGTCGGTTTCGGGATCAAGGGCCCGAAGGGGTTCTGCTATCGATGTGTTCATAGCCTACAGTACCGTGCTCTGTTCGACAGGTCGAAGCGAACAATTGGAACAGACAAGCAACCTTGCCTGTGGATAAAGAGGATATCGTGGGTGAGATTCCAGCCGCAAGGGACGGGTGTAAAACCAAGCACCTGCAATGCGAACGGCGCGCCGGGATTTCCCGACGCGCCGTTGTAACACGCTCAAGCGATTCGCAAATGCGATCAGGCGGTTTCGTCTGACGCTTCTGCAGCTACGCCTTCTGCCTCTTCTTCAGCGGCAACTTCTTCAGCAGCGGCTGCAATCGCGTCAGCCTGTTCGGCAGCGATTTCGGCGGCTTCCTGCTGATCAAGAGCAGCGGCAGAGAGGACAGCGGGCAGACCCTGTGCAACACGGTCTGCCTGGGCAATTGCTTCGTCCTGAGACTGGGCAACGTTGATGGCAACGCTGACTGTGACTTCAGGATGCAGACGGATACGGTAATCGAAAATGCCGAGCGTCTTGATCGGCTTTTCCATGATGACCTGACCGCGAGAAACAGTGGAACCGGCTTCGGTTACAGCTTCTGCGATGTCCCGTGCATTCACCGATCCGTATAGCTGACCGGATTCGGAAGCAGCACGGATGATGACAACGCTGAGATCGCCCATTTTTTCTGCAACAGCCTCGGCTTCGCCGCGACGTTCCAGGTTTTGAGCTTCAAGTTGGGCACGGTTATCTTCGAACCGTTTCAGATTTTCCGCTGTCGCCCGCAGGGCTTTGCCCTTCGGCAGCAGGAAGTTACGGGCGTAACCCGGTTTTACACTAACCGTGTCGCCCATCTGGCCAAGCTTTTCGACCCGTTCGAGTAGAATGATTTGCATCGGAGATCCCCTTACTGAATTACATAGGGGATCAGACCAAGATAACGTGCGCGTTTGATCGCCTTAGCGAGCTGACGCTGTTTCTTGACGCTGACCGCCGTGATGCGACTGGGGACAATCTTGCCCCGCTCAGACAGGAAGCGCTGCAGCAGCCGCACGTCCTTGTAGTCAATGACTGGCGCGTTCGGGCCGGAGAAAGGGCAACTCTTCTTGCGACGGAAAAACGGCCGCCGACCGAAAGGACGGGTGTTCATTCTGCGTCTCCCTCTTCGGATTTGTTCGCACGATAGCCGCGGTCACCACGATCCCGACCGCCACGCTCTTCGCCGCGCTCACGACCGCCGCGCTCGTCGCGACGCTGCATGAAGACGCTGGTTTCTTCGGGAAGATCTTCGGTGCGGATGGTCATGTACCGCAGGATGTCTTCGGAAAGGCGCATCGTGCGCTCCATTTCCTGAACAACTTCCGACTGGGCATCATAGTTCAATAGAACATAATGGCCTTTGCGGTTTTTGCGCATCCGATAAGCGAGGTTCTTCAGACCCCAGTACTCGCGACGGCTCACCTTGCCTTCGCTTGCAGTAATCTGCTCGACATACTGATCTGTAATCGCCTCAACCTGAGCCGACGACACATCCTGCCGTGCAATAATCACGGTTTCATAAAAAGCCAATTTGTTTCTCCTTCTGGCTTGTTAATGATCCAGCGCAGTTTCCGATACCCTTGAGCGCAAGCTCCGGTATACGGTGCTGCCGCCTGGATCCAGCTGAAGGCGCCACCGAATGGTTCGGTAAATGTCCTTCAGCAAGGAGTTGGCCCTGATCGTAAACGACCAGAGGACGGCGGTTTATACGGATGTCGTGTAGGGATTGCAAGGGCCAAGATCACAGCAAAACGGGGCGTCCCGATGGCCCGGAACGCCCCGTTGTGAAGTGTCTTGCCGGAATTACAGATTTTCGACGTTTACGCCCAGTGTGATGGCGCCGATTGCGCTGCCGTCAGCTGGATCAACAACGGTCAGGCTAACCTGTGACTGGAAGGCCTGTGAACTGTCATCGAACTCAACCTCATCCAGGAAGATCGCGTCGGGGCCGACAGAATATGTTTTCTGCCATTTCGCCTCATCCCCCTGCATAAAGTCAGAGGTCACGTCGCTTTGACCGACATTCAGCCCTTTGTTGTCCATCACAAAGATTTCCGAATATTTGCCGCCACATGCTTCCTTTTTTCCAGCCAGGAACTTGGAAAGATCGTTTCCGAGCACCGTGGTGATCATATCGCCACCGCCTGCTTTGGCTTCTGCACGCCAGGTTTTGTCCATACCGTCGATATCAGCATCTGTGACGTTTGCATGGGCACCGTTCTGTGCTTTTACCGCTTCGACGATCGCCGGATCGGACAGCCAACCTTTAACATCTGAATTCACCAGATCCATGATCTGCGGCTCAAAATCATTCGCGCCTGCTGCGGCAGAAATGCCACCCGTAAAGACAAGGACGAGGCAAAGGGATTTGAAACTGGTTTTCATAGCTGTCTCCTCAAAGTGTGTTCGCTCAGCGCGACAAATTCTTGTGTTGCTTTTTGGTGTCAGGATACCACCCTGCTCTGAGAGAAAACTTAATTTAGAGATTATAAGTACTTTATTAATGCCGGAAAAACTGCGGGTATTATTGCGATTGACCTGCGATATGCCTTGCCAATTGCGGTGACGCGGTCGAAAACCAACCACTTCCGGGCGCAGAATTTCGTCGCGTCCGCAAAAGTGATGAAAAATAGAAGAGGAATTTCTCATGGCGAGAGCCTTTGTTTTTCCCGGTCAGGGGTCTCAGGCGGTTGGAATGGGTGTTGAACTGAGCGACGCCTTCGCGGCCGCCCGCGAAGTCTTTGAGGAAGTGGATGACGCGCTCGGCCAAAGCCTTTCCCGCCTGATCAAGGAGGGCCCGATTGAAGAACTTACCCTGACCGAAAACGCGCAACCGGCCCTGATGGCGGTAAGTATGGCCGCCATCCGTGTGCTGGAAACCGAAAGCGGGCGCAGCCTGTCGGAAATGGCGAGTCTGGTTGCCGGGCATTCCCTTGGGGAATATACGGCCCTTGCTGCTGCGCGGTCTTTTGAACTGGGTGACGCCGCGCGTCTTCTGAAACTGCGCGGACAATCAATGCAGGCTGCGGTTCCGGTTGGTGAAGGGGCGATGGCCGCAGTACTCGGCCTGGATCTGCCCCAGGCAGAAGCGCTGGCAGAGGCCGCCGCCGAAGGGGAGGTTTGCACCGCAGCCAATGACAATGCGCCGGGTCAGATTGTATTAAGTGGTGCTTCGGCCGCGATTGAGCGGGCCATCGGTCTGGCGAAGGGGGCCGGGGCCAAGAGGGCGCTTCCGCTGCCTGTATCCGCGCCATTCCACTGTGCGAAGATGCAGCCCGCGGCTGATGTCATGGAAAAGGCGCTGGCCGATGTTGAAATTACTGCCCCGTCGGTGCCTCTGATCGCAAATGTCACGGCCTCTATGGTGACGTCACCGGATGAAATCCGCCGTTTGCTTGTAGAGCAGGTCTGCGGCCGCGTTCGCTGGAGGGAGTCGGTGTTGGCCATGAAGGAACATGATGTTGATCTGACGGTTGAGGTTGGTGCCGGCAAGGTCCTGAGCGGTATGACAAAGCGGATTGATGGGGAAATGAGCGGAACTGCCCTGAATGGGCCCGCTGACATTGAGGCATTTCTGAGTTCTCTTTGAAAAATGATCCAACGCGGGCCCGGTATGGCCAAAACGTGAAAATGGGAGTGGCAACACAATGTTTGATTTAAGCGGTAAAGTGGCGCTTGTGACCGGTGCGTCTGGTGGATTGGGCAATGAAATTGCCAAAGCCCTGCATGGTCAGGGGGCGACAGTGGTTTTGACCGGAACACGGGCCGAGGCGCTGTCAGCGCTGGCGGCAGAACTGGGTGAACGCGCTCACGTGGTTGCTGCCAATCTGGGCGAAGAGGGTGAAATTGACCGCCTGGTAAAAGATGCCGAGGCTGCGGCGGGTGGCATTGATATTCTGGTCAATAATGCCGGCTTGACCCGCGACAATCTTGCCATGCGCCTGAAAGGTGAGGATTGGGACATTGTTATGGATGTGAACCTGAAGGCCGCCTTTATGCTGTCGAAGGCGGTTATGCGGGGGATGATGAAGCGCCGCTGGGGCCGCATTGTGGGCATCACGTCAATTGTGGGTGTTACAGGAAACCCCGGTCAGGCGAATTACGCGGCCTCAAAGGCAGGCATGATTGGCATGTCCAAATCCCTGGCCCAGGAACTTGCCAGTCGCGGTATAACAGTGAATTCACTGGCTCCCGGCTTTATCGAAACCGCCATGACGGATGCCCTGGATGAAGGGCAGCACGAGAAACTTTTGGGTTCCATACCGCTGGGGCGGATGGGTACACCGGGTGATATTGCAGCCGGTGTCGTCTATCTCTGTTCGGAAGAGGCATCTTACGTTACAGGACAAACCCTCCACATTAATGGCGGTATGGCCATGATCTAACCCCTGATTTCGTCGAAATTGGCGTCATACGGGGGCTGGTAAGGGTGAAGTAACTGTGATACGAACGCGCCGCCTTGGGGGATGCGGTGCATTTCTGGTTCACTATGGCTTTGATTTCTGCCGTGAATCAGTCGACACAGGTATCGGACCCATTGAATTAAAATGTTTCGGTCCCATCTGGGTCCGGGATCAGGAATAACACAACAGCGGACAGTAACAGTTCCGCCGCGGAATGAAGGAAATAGGATATGAGCGACGTTGCCGATCGCGTAAAGAAGATCGTTGTTGAACATCTTGGCGTCGACGAAGCCAAAGTCGAAGAAAAGGCTAGCTTCATTGATGATCTCGGTGCTGACAGTCTCGACACAGTTGAGCTGGTGATGGCTTTTGAAGAAGAGTTCGGTGTCGAAATTCCCGATGACGCGGCAGAGAGCATCCTGACGGTCGAAAACGCGATTTCTTTCATCGAGAAGAACGCAGGCTAAGTCGCATCTACGGTCGGACTGTGCCGTGGCATGATCCGACCGATGCACTTAACTGAACGGTGACGGGTGTGAGACGAGTCGTTGTAACAGGGATGGGTGCCGTTACCCCGCTTGGGGTGGGCGTCAACCGTGCATGGGAATCTTTAACGGCCGGTCGGTCAGGGATCTCCAGCATTCAAAGTCCTGAAGTGGAAGACCTT
This sequence comes from Alphaproteobacteria bacterium, assembly GCA_963691885.1. GTDB lineage: Bacteria > Pseudomonadota > Alphaproteobacteria > UBA8366 > Aestuariispiraceae. Next base: position 435,032 of record OY829843.1, on the reverse strand, counting down.
CCGGCGCGCATTGGCGGTGTTGTTCCGCTTGGCGAAACGTCTGAAGGGAATTTCAATCCCGACGATTATATCGACCGCAAAGAGCAGAAGAAGATGGATACGTTCATCACTTTTGCGATGGCGGCGGCCCAGGAAGCGGTTGAGCATTCCGGCTGGCAACCGACGGAAGAAGAAGACCTCGACATGACAGGGGTCATGATCGGGTCTGGTATTGGTGGCCTGCAGGGGATTGCCAATGGCACAACCCTGGTGGCGGATCGTGGTCCGAGGCGGCTCAGCCCATTCTTTATTCCGGCCAACCTGATCAATCTCGCATCCGGTTTTGTTTCCATTCAGCACGGGTTTCGCGGTCCGAACCACTCGGTGGTGACAGCCTGCGCGACCGGGTCCCATGCGATTGGTGACGCTGCGCGCATCATCATGTGGGGTGACGCGGACGTGATGGTTGCGGGTGGCGCTGAAGCGGCCATTTGCCGGATGGGCATGGCAGGTTTTGCTGCCGCCCGCGCATTGTCCACCAGTTACAATGATACCCCGGAAGAAGCGTCGCGACCCTGGGACAAAGGCCGTGACGGCTTTGTCATGGGCGAGGGCGCTGGCGTTCTTATTCTTGAAGAATATGAGCATGCCAAGAAACGCGGTGCCACGATCTATGCTGAGGTTCTGGGTTATGGCATGAGCGGTGATGCATATCATCTGACCGCTCCGGCATCCGACGGGAATGGCGGTTTCCGGGCGATGAAAGGGGCTTTGCGAAACGCGAAGCTGAACCCTGACGCAATCGATTACATCAATGCGCATGGCACATCGACACCGTTGGGTGACGAGATTGAACATGGGGCGGTAAAACGCCTTCTGGGTGACCATGCCGGCAATGTCGCGATGTCATCGACCAAATCTGCAATCGGGCATCTGCTTGGCGCTGCCGGCGCAGTGGAGGCGATCTTCTCCATCAAGGCGCTGGAAACGGGTGTTGCTCCGCCGACATTGAACCTGAACGATCCCTCTGATGGCTGCGATATGAACCTTGTTGCCAATGCGGCTCAGGAACGGTCCATGAAAACGGTTTTGTCCAATTCGTTTGGGTTTGGCGGCACGAATGCCAGTTTGATTTTTGGCGCTGCCCCCTAGAAACACAGAACTGAATTTTCAACTGCATGGCCTGACAGGGAAGCCGCATGGAGAAACCGGACGAACAGAAGACGGTGAAATCCAGATCCGGTTTAGGTTTTCTGTTTCGGTTGATTCTATCCCTTGGTTTTGTCGGTGTGCTTGTCGCGGGTGGCGTTGTCGCCTGGGGCTATAAGGTGTTTGAGGCGCCAGGTCCTTCAGCGGAAACCATACGGCTGGAAATCGCGCCCGGTACCTCCTTGCCACGCATTGCCCGACAGCTTCAGGACGCAGGTGTTATCCAGGACGCCAATGTCTTTATCTGGGGGACCCGCTATGACGGTCGTCATACGCGGCTGAAGGCGGGTGAATATGATTTTGAACCCGGGATCACCGCGCGCGCGATTATCGACAAGCTGGTAGACCATGATGTGGTCACGCGCTCTGTCACTATTCCCGAAGGTCTGACCAGTGTTGAGATCGCCACCATTTTGATAGAGCATCCGGACCTTACTGGGCCGATGCCGGAACTGTCGGGGCAGGGCACGCTGTTGCCGGAAACCTATCAATACACGAAAGGTGCGTCGCGGGCCGATATCGTGAACAGGATGACCGCGACGATGGCGGCGCTAAAGGATGATCTCTGGCCAAACCGGGCCGACGATCTGCCGATCAAGAGCTGGGAAGAGGCCGTGATCCTGGCGTCGATTGTCGAGAAGGAAACCGGGATCGCATCCGAGCGTGCGCATATTGCTGGCGTGTTCGTCAATCGCCTGCGCAAGGGCATGCGTCTTCAGTCTGACCCCACGGTGACTTTTGCGATGACGCGAGGGGAAAAGCCGCTTGGGCGTAACCTGACCCGCGCTGACTTGCGAAAACCGGATCCCTACAACACCTATACCAGCAATGGCTTACCGCCAGGGCCGATATGTCATCCCGGTCGCGACGCAATTGCTGCTGTTTTGAACCCGATGGAAACCCAGGATTTCTACTTTGTGGCCGACGGGACCGGCGGTCATGCCTTTGCCAGAACGTTGAGAGAGCATAATCGCAATGTTGCAAAGTGGCGGCAGTTTCAACGCAATCAGAATAAGTAGCTGTAACTACCCTTTCTCTGGCAGGCGTCCCAGAATTTGACCTGCCAGACCGGCGGGCAACATCGCCAGAAATGCCATCATCAGATGCATCTGCCAGGGAAAGGCGATAAGTGTGCGGTTTCGCTGCAAGCCAAGTGCAATGATGCGGGCGGCCTTTTCGCCTTCCATGATAAAAGGCATTGGAAAAGCGTTCGCATCCGTAATCCGGCTTCTTACAAAGCCGGGGCAGACGACGTTGACCGCAATGCCGTCGCGTTTCAGGGCGCCCCGCAACGCCTCACCATAGGCTTTGACAGCGGCTTTCCCCGCACTATAAGCCGGTGCGCCGGGAAAACCGCGAAACCCGGCAAGGGAAGAGATGATGGCAATCTGGCCGGTTTTTCGGGGGCGCATGACCTCAATCGCCGGGTGCACCGTGTTCAGAACGCCTGAAACATTCACGTCAAAAATCTGCTGCGCCTGGGTGGTTGTTTCCATGCCGCCGGCGGTTCCGCCTGAAATTCCGGCATTCGCAATGACCAGATCAAGTGGACCGTCATCACTGTCCAGATCTTGAATCAGGTCTGCCATCGCCTGAGCATCGGTAACATCCAGGCGTTCAACACGGACAACGGCACCCTGCCCGCGGCAGGTTGCCGCCACTGTCTCCAGGCGATCGGCATTCCGTCCGGTCAGACAAAGATGCGTCCCGCTTGAGGCGTAGTGAAGAGCAAGTGCTTCGCCAATCCCGCTCGATCCGCCGGTGATCAGTATGTTTTGTGGTAGGTGTTTCAAGAAAGTCGCTCTTCAATCCGATTGGGTAGAACTTGTTGTCCAAGAGTTAGGAAGATAGACCATGATGCCAAGAACAGAATTTTCAGTCGAAGCAGAAACAGCGCGAAGGAATGGACAGATGCCCGCATCGCAGACAACAAGACGATTGTCCAGCATGACCGGTTTTGGTCGGTCGGAGGGGCAGACGGACGCATTCCGTTGGCACTGGGAGCTGCGCAGCGTCAACGGTAAGTCCCTGGACCTGCGGATGCGTTTGGGCGGCGGGTTTGATCGTTTCGAGGCCGATTTGCGCAAACGGGTCGGGGCGCGTTTTACCAGGGGGTCCGTCTCTGTTCATCTGGATATTCGCGCTGTAGGCGGTGAAGAGGCTGTGCAGATCAATGAGGAACTCCTCGACCTTCTGATAAAGGCCAGCCGGGACAAAGGCTGTGAACCGCAGGTGGACCGCCTTCTCTCGGTGCGCGGTGTCTTGCACAGCGCGGACCGTCACGAGCTGCCTGCAGAAGATCAGGCGTTATCGGCAGAGGTCCTGGCGGATTTTGACCGTGCCCTTGACGGACTCGAGACGGCCCGATTTGCGGAGGGGGACGCGTTGTTGTCGATTATGCAGGCTCATTTGACGCGCTGTGAGGAACTGGTAACTGGCGCGGCGGAACTTGATGCAACCCGCCCTGAGGCGCTCAAGGCCCGACTGCAGACGCAGGTGGCGGATCTTTTGGAGGGGCAATCGACCCTGGATCCGGATCGGCTGGCGCAGGAAGCGGCCCTTCTAGCGACCAAGGCCGATGTCAGGGAAGAACTTGATCGCCTGACGGCGCATGTCGCGTCGGCACGGACCCTCCTCTCATCCGAACAGGCGATAGGCAGGAAGTTCGACTTTCTCTGTCAGGAATTTAACAGGGAAGCGAACACGCTTTGCAGCAAATCATGGGATGTGGATTTGACCGCCCTTGGTCTTGAGTTGAAATCGACCGTGGATCAGATGCGGGAACAGGTTGCCAATATTGAGTAAGGCCTGTTGCGCCTGTTGGTTTCGGGTTGAATCAGTCTATAAGGCGACAATTGAATTTTGTCGTCTTCACACAGGATTGAATAGAACAGATGAGCCGATCGAGTGAACTCTTCCAAATCGAACGCCGGGGGGTGATGCTGGTTCTGTCGTCACCGTCCGGGGCCGGAAAATCGACAATTGCGCGGGCCATTCTGGAGAGTGACGATCAGATATCAATGTCCGTTTCTGTGACGACGCGACCGATGCGGCCCGGTGAAAAAGATGGCGTTGATTATCATTTTATCGAGCGCACTGAATTTGATCTGATGGTCAACCGGGGTGAGTTGCTGGAATACGCCAAGGTCTTTGACCATTATTATGGCACACCAAAGCAGCCGGTTCTCAGAGCACTGGAAGACGGACGTGACATCATGTTCGACATTGATTGGCAGGGCACCCAGCAATTGGCGGAACAGGCCCAGGATGATCTGGTTCGGGTGTTTATTTTGCCGCCGTCCACGATAGAGCTGGAGCGTCGCCTGCACAGCCGTGCACAGGATCCGCCCGAAGTTGTCGCGAGACGCATGGACAAGGCTTCTGACGAAATGAGCCATTATCCGGAATATGATTGGGTTATCATCAACACGGACCTCTCGGAAAGCGTCGAAAATGTTCGGGCCATTCTGCGGTCAGAGCGCTTGCGGCGGCCCCGTCAGGGCGGCCTGACCGAGTTCGTGAAGGGGCTCAGGGCCTGGCGATAAGTGCGATCAGGGTTTCGTGTTTGGATGAGTCTGGCGGTAAAGGGCGGCGAGCCTGCCAAACTCGGCAACATCAAGCGTTTCGGCACGACGTGACGGGTCGATCCCGGCTTCGTCCAGAATTTGATCGGCGTGCGGCGAGAGCGATTTGAGGGAACGCCGCAATGTCTTTCGTCGTTGGCCAAATGCGGCTGCTGTCACCTTTTCCACCGCGTCGAAATCACCGTCGAAGGGTGGCTCGTCATAGGGTTGAAAACCAACTACGGCAGAATCGATTTTGGGCGGCGGGGTGAACGCCCGGGCCGGAATGGTGAATTGATAATCGGTTTTGCAGCGCCAGTTGCAGATGACAGACAGACGTCCATAGGCAGGATCACCCGGACCGGCCGCAATCCGTTCGGCAACTTCTTTTTGAAACATCAAGGTCATCGAATTAAATGTGGCTGCGTTTTTTAACCATCCGATCAAAAGTGGCGTTCCGACGTTATACGGCAGGTTGGCGATGATTTTTCGGGGCGCGGGACCCAGCGTTTCGTAATCGATCTTAAGCGCGTCACCTTCAACCAGCGTCATGCGGCCTGCTGCTGCTTGTTTGAGGTCTTCGAGTGCGGCTGCGCATCTGGCGTCTTTTTCGATGGCGACGAGTTTGCTCGCGCCTGCTGATAAGATGGCGCGTGTCAGGCCACCGGGTCCCGGTCCCACTTCAATAATGGTGCCTGAATCAAGCGGCCCCGCCGAGCGTGCAATCTTTCCCGTCAGGTTGAGATCGAGAAGGAAATGCTGGCCAAGGCCTTTGCGGGCAGCGAGGCCATGGGTTGCGATTATGTCCCGCAAAGGGAGCAGGGCGTCTATCGGGTCCATGAGGAGCAGTACACGCTAAACCGGTCTGGACTAGAGGCGGATGTCAATGAACGCCTCGCGCCGGAGGTCACGCATATAGCGGCGCGCCAAGAGATCAATCCGTTCGGTGCCAATCCGGTTGGTGATGGTATCGCGGTCCGGTAACTGGTTGCCAAACTCGCTGCGTGCGCAAACCGTCAGAAGAACCGCGCTTCGTGTCGAGACGACTGGTTCAGAGGTCTCGCCCACCTGGGCGTTTTCCAACACGGCCCGGAGGTTGGCCGGCATGTCAGCGATGCGAATACCCTTGGCGGAGGAGGATTTCAGGTCGTCAGCGCTGGCCGCTAGATCTTCTGAATCTGTACAGGAATTTATCTGCCTACGAAGTCCGTTTAAGCGTGCTTGAACGCTGTCAACAACGGCCTGGCTGGGATTGCTTGGAATGTCAGCGATCAACTGGACAAGGTCCAGTTTCGCTTCCCCCGGTTTGACACCACCTTCGCGCTGTTCCGCAACGTAGAGAATGTAATAACCAGAGAATGTCGGGATGGGATCTGATACCTGACCAGGGCCAAGGGTCAACAGGGCTTGATCCAGTTCCGGGCGCAGCTGCCCGACCGAAACCCAGCCAATCTCGCCGCCACCTGTAGCGCTTTGTGATTGGGAAAAAGCGCGGGCCAGACGGGCGAATTCCGCGCCCTCCCTGGCTTGCCTGACGAGATTGTTCGCGTTCGACCTCGTGGCCGCCTCTTCATCCGGGGAATCCAGCCCGATGAAGATCTCCTGAACACGTTTTTGCGGTTTGCTGAGATTGGCTTTGAGACGCTCAATCTCCTCATCGACCTCTTCCTGGCTGACATTGACGTCCCGGCGTAGCTGCCGTGCCGCCAGCTTGTTCCAGGCAATATTGGCCCGGATCTGGTTATCCATTGTTGATGGGTCAATTCCCGAGCGCTGTAGTTGGTTTACGAATTGTTCCCCACTCATGTTGTTTCGTTGTGCAATGGCGGCAATCTCGCGATTGATTTCCCGTTGTGAGACGCGAATGTTCAGGCGTTCCGCTTCCTGCAGACGAAGGCGCTCGTCGATCAGACCGCGAAGTACCTGTTGAACAAAACGCTGCTGGTTGTCTTTGTCAGGCCGCACACCGCTGGACACAACAACGAGCCGAACCCGGTTGTCGAGGTCAAAGATCGAAATTACCTCATCATTCACGATGGCGGCGATGCGCATAATACCCTGTCCCGCAACAGGGGCGGCGAACAACAAAATCAACGATAGGGCAAGAGGTATCAAACCCCGATTCAGCTTCGGAACCCAGTCCAGACCGAGTCGCTCTGTTATCAGAAACTTTGTTAGACGATCACGTGTCATTTTGCTTAGAACAACCCCGTTTCAACGGCGGTAAACGTCTTGAAGGTTAATCTGAGTAGAACATCCTCAGATGCTTCTGCATCCACTGTACCAGTGAATGTCCGACGGTAATTCAGGTCAAATATGAGGCACTCATCCTCGTAAATCAAACCTGCGCTGTGTTCAAGCGCACCGCCCCCGGAGGAGAGGTCACGTGTTGAGGCTGCGCGTACCCGCCAAAAATCGTCCCACTGTGCATTGATCGCCAGGCTTGCTTCATCCAATTGAGAGGCGTTTATGGATGCGCCATCACGGAGAAATGTGTAGTTGCCAGAGAGCGATAGGGCGTCCGAACCGAGTACAAAACCCAATTCGTTCCGGTTGCCGATATTGTTGTCTTCATCATACCGGAACCGGTAAAACGCATCCAAGTACTGAGTTGGGCGAATATCCAGCCGACCAACAATGTCCGAGCGTCCCGACTCAATTCCGGTCTCGCGGCTGAATTCTTCGTCCGAAGTCAGCTTCTGACTCTGTCCGATGAAAGCGGAAACGGCCCCACCTGTGTTAAAGTTACGTGCGACGCGCAGGCCATAAACGACCCGTTGGCCGCCCTCCACCCGGTCGAGACCAGGCACCCTGTTGACATCGAAGAGGTTGGATTCATCGATCTCAACCACCGTGCTGTCATCATTGGAAATATTGCTGCTGTTGCCACCCTTCGGTGAAGCCAGGAACGCAGCAATCGGCTCAACAATGACGTCGCCACTGGAATCCGGGCGAATCAACGGATAACGCAGATCGAATTTGATTTCTGGTCTGAAACGTCCTTCATAGCCATCTTCGACAAGCTGACCGAAATCGTCGCGACTTCGGTTATGGTTTGTGTAGTAGGCATCCATTCTTAAGTTCACAGAAGTCGTCGCGACGAAGCCTAGATCGTGTGTATAGGGCACTTCGTATCCGGCACTTGCTGATACCCGATGACTGTCAGCGCGATCATTCTGCTCTAAGAAGCGATATGATGTGTCCAGCGACCATCTTCCGCCGTAATTGTCGAGGTCGCCCAGTCCGTTATATGCCAGAAGAGGCAAAACAAGGGGCTCGTCAGACCGTTGGCCAGTCCTAAGATCCTGGAAGAGATAACCATTCGCAGAGGCGTAGTTCCTTCCATTGAACCCTTCAATGAATACATTTGTCTCATTGACGTTGCTGTTTCCCTCGAAGAAATCAAAACGTCTTAGATATGTGTTGTCAGAGGATCTCTCTATGTCTGCTCCGGCGCGCCACGTGTCATCGATGTCAAATCGCGCCTCGGCAAAGACGTGACCCCGGAATTCATCTTCTTTTACTTCCTCAACCCTTTGATCACCGATTGTTCGATCAGCAATAGCCATGCTGCCGGTTACCTTGATTTGCCCCGAATTGAACCGTTGTCGGTATTCGCCTGAATAGACCAGCCCGTCGTCGGTTGTATAGATCGGGTCGATGGTCGCGTCACGGTCCTGATCTATAGCCCAGAAGTATGGCACTCGAACGAAGGACCCTGTGTTTGAGTTCGTGCCATAGTCCGGAACAAGAAACCCGGTGCGGCGCTCGACAGTTGGATCTGGGTGCTGAAAGTAGGGGGTGTAAACGACCGGGACACCCCAGAATTCAAGAAACGCGTCCTCGTATTGAATGACCTGTTCTTGCTGATCATGAATGACCCGGTTCGCTTTGACCTGCCAGAGCGGATCGCTGTTCGGGTCTTCCTGACAGACCAGACAGGGCGAATAGACCCCCTTGGCAAGAATGGTGCGATTGCCGTCCTCTCGCCTGGCACCATTGGCCGCCAGACGTGCGTTGTCACTCAATAAGACCCGAATTTGTTCGATAATGCCGTTACGCATCTCATCGGTAAGTTCGACGTAATCCGCAAAGATGACTTCACCGGATGGTTCAAGGATCTTGATATTTCCATTGGCGGTCAGGACATCGGTTTTCTGGTTAAAACTCAGGGAATCCGCCAGAAGAATGCGTTCCCCTTGCGCGATTTCAACGCCACCCCGGGCTGTGACAATGCCGAGTTCCTGATCAAAGGAAAGTTCATCCGCCGAGACGAGAACAGGATTTTCCGCGATGTCGCCAAGGGCTTGTGAATGTGCCGTCCCACCAGAATAGACTGAAGACAGCAACACCAACCCGATAAGTGAACCGATAGATCCATTTGTTTTGAAGAGAGCGGTGCGGGCCATCAACCGTCCTCCAGATGCAGCAATGCTGTGACGCCCAACATGGTCATTACACCCGCCGGGATCCAGGCTGCAAACAGCACGGGCACCCCTGTTGAGAGGCCCAATGCGTGAACGATTTTAGATGCAAAGAAAAACACGAAACCACACACAATGCCGCCAACAATCATGAACGCTGCCCCGGTGCGCTGGTTTGCCCGCAGTGAAAACAGTGAGGCCACAAGGACCATCGCACAGAGCAACAAGGGTGTAGACAACAAGCTGTGGAATCTCAAGCGATGTTCGAGTGCGCTGAACCCCGCATCCTGTAGCGTCTGTATAAAGGCCGGTAATTCCCAGATGGAAACAGTGTCTGCGGAGGCGAAGCTTTCGCGAACCTTGTCGAATGTTAAATCGGTCGTCAGCCGATAGGTATCGGCATTCTGGGACCGGCCATCCGCAGCCGAGATGATGACGTCGCTTAATTCCCAGTATCCGGATTGTAACTGTCCTCTTGCGGCGTCCAGACGCTCAATCAATCGTTCCTGTTCATCCAGACGCAGCACCATGACATCCGTCAGGGTCAAAGCATCGCCCGTGACGGTTTCGGCGTGTATGACTGCAGTTTCAGTAAGGCCGCCCTGACGCAACCAGAAACCGGTTCTGGCGAGTGCGAGTTGGCTTTTCTGCTGGCGCAGATACTGCGTTTCGATCTTCTCGAACTGCGCGTTCAAAGTCGCGGCGAACGGGTTGATAACGGCGATTTGAAAGACGCCGACCAGAAAGGCAATGATCAGAACGGGGGCAACAATCTGCCAGGCGGAAAGGCCCGCGGCGCGGGCGACGATCAGTTCATTGGCTTTGGCCATCCGCCAAAACGCCATCATGGTACTCAACAAGACGACAAAGGGCGTCAGATCCTGGATCAGGATCGGCATTTTCAGCGCGGACATCTGCAGAATGATGCCAAGCGTTACGTCAGCCTTGCCGGAACCGCGTCGTAGAAGTTCTACAATATCGAACACGCCGACAATAAAAATGAACACGAACAGTACCGACAGAAACCAGATCAGGTATTGTCGGCCGAGATAGCGCGAGATTGTGTTTGAGAAAAACATCTGGCTATCCACCAACCGGTTCGTGTTGTGGATCGGCTCCCAACACTTCGGCTCGGGTTCTGCGTTTGTGTTTCTTTGGAAGAACCAAGGCGATGAAGCCAAACAGAATAGGACCAAATGCGGTTAGATACATCGGGATGATGAGGGCACTGCTTTTGCTGGCCCCTGACACAAGTGACAGGTTCAGGACCAGAAGGGTCACCATGCTGGCGACGGCATATCCGAGTGGTTTTGACTGACCGCGTCTGGTGAAGGTTGAGTTCAAAAGAAAATAGAGCGCCAACATTGTGTAGCTCATGGCCATAATGGGTTGCAGAATTCGGTTATGACCCTCCGCGACCAGTTTCTTTCGGTAGTGATTGTTCGTAGGGGTGTCAGCAGCAAACAGAAGATCAGGCAAAAAGCGCTCTCTCGGTTCCGCCCATCGCGCCTCGGCCGCTGTATCATCTTCGACAAGATCAAATGTGTATTCGTCGAAATCGATCTTGTGTACTTCGCCATCCTCGAAGGTTTGCTGGCTGCCATCAACCAGAAGCAGGCGGCCGCCGCGGGCCGACTCAACCAGGGCACCGCGTTCGGCCATTACAGTGACTTTTTGACCGTTACTTTGTTTTGAGTGGATCAGGATCCCCAGAATATCGCCGTTTGCCGCCTTTTCCCGGGCATAGACAGTAAGATCGTCGCGCAAAACGTTGAACTGTCCTTCCTTGATCAGAAGGGAAGACAGCGCGGACCGCGCTTCAAAGAGATACTGTCGCAATGTCTGGGACGAGAGTGGCATCAGGTATAGGGAGAAAACCATGCTGATCAGCATGACCCAAAAAGCGGCGATCAGGCCAGGCTTTGCAAGGTTTGCCGAGTTCATGCCAGCTGCCCGCAGCACGACCAATTCGCTGCCATTCTGCATGCGCATATAGGTGAACAAGGTCGCACCAAACACCGCGATCGGCAGAACCACGGCGAGGAAGCGGGGCACCATCAGCAGGGCCAGATACCCGAAATCACTCACCGGCAGGCCGCGATTGACGATCAGATCCACAAACCGAACGGATTGCTGCAGAACAATGGCCGCGCAGAGAACCGCACTTGCCGTGAAAGTCACGACAAGGATTTGAACGGTCATATGGCGGATGATTGCATTCATTCGTTCCGCTCTCAAAAATCAGTAAATCTGGGATACAGAGTTCTGCCTTAATCCCTTGTTATCATGGGATTTAGCAAATTGAAGAAGGCGATGCACGTCAATTCCGTGTCATCGCATGGCCGCACGTGTGGACAGCCTTGGATCTGGACATGTCCCGGCTGTGCCAATTCTGTCACAATAGGCGACACCGAATAATTGAGGCGCTGGAACTATCGTAAACTCTTTGCATAGTGTAATCCCGGCATTAAACGTATAAACACGCGATGAAACACAGGACAACAAGGACAGGCAGGCCAATATGAAAGTCACCTTCGTACAAAAGACCAATGCCAATTCGGGCGCCATCATCGTTGGCGTCGAAGCAGGTCGCAAACTGACCCCGGCGGCTCAGGAACTGGACGCGCGGACCGATGGTGCACTTGGTCGGGCGATGAAAAATGACCGTTTTTCGGGTAAAAAGAACCAAATGCTGCATGTTATCGCGCCGGCAAATATGACGGTTTCCCGTATTATTCTGCTAGGGCTCGGGGATGCGCCGCTCAGTGAACTGGATTGTCAGGATATGGGGGGCGCGGTATTTGCGGCCCTCAATGGCGCCGGGGAAAAGGAAGTCGCCTGGCATATTGATGCGGGCGGTGACAATCTGCCGCAAATTGCAGCCGATATAGCCTATGGCGCGCGGCTGCGTTCCTATCGTTTTGACAAGTATCGCACGCAAGAAAAGCCGGAACAAAAGCCCACGCTGACAAAAATGGCCATCGTGGTTGACGGCGCAACCGCCGCACGACGCGATTTCAAATCCCTCGACAGTGTTGCCCAGGGTGTTTTCATGACCCGTGAGTTGGTATCGGAACCGCCGAATATACTGTATCCGGCAAGCTTTGCGGCAGAGGTCAAGAAGCTCGAAAAGCTCGGCGTAAAGGTCGAAATCCTGAATGAAAAGAAAATGGAAAAGTTGGGCATGGGCGCCCTGCTGGGTGTCGGCCAGGGATCGATCCGTGAGAGCCAGATGGTGATCATGACATGGAACGGTGGACGCAATAAGCGCCCGCTTGCTTTTGTCGGAAAAGGTGTGACGTTTGACACTGGCGGTATTTCCCTGAAACCCGGTCCCGGCATGGAAGAAATGAAATGGGATATGGGTGGTGCCGGTGTGGTTGTCGGTTTGATGCGCGCCCTGGCAGAGCGCAAGGCAAAGTCCAATGTGATTGGCGTGATCGGCCTGGTGGAAAACATGCCCGACGGGAACGCCCAGCGTCCGGGCGACATTGTGACCTCGATGTCTGGTCAGACAATTGAAATCCATAACACAGACGCCGAGGGGCGCCTCGTCCTGGCAGATGCCCTTTGGTACACCCAAGACCGGTTCAAGCCCAGTTTCATGGTGGATCTGGCAACGCTTACCGGGGCCATGATGGTGTCGCTGGGCACCGAATATGCCGGTTTCTTCAGCAATGATGACGGGCTTTCGGAAAAGCTCGCCGCGGCTGGTACGGCCTCCGGCGAGAAAGTGTGGCGGATGCCACTGGCACAGGCCTATGACGACCTTCTGAAAACTGATGGTGCCGATATGAAAAATATTGGTGGCCGGTTTGCAGGGGCCATCACGGCCGCCCAGTTCCTGCAACGGTTTGTGAACAAGACGCCCTGGATCCATCTGGATATTGCCGGGGTCACCTGGTCCGCAAAAGACAAACCAACCGTGCCGAAAGGCGGTACAGGCTTTGGCGTGCGCCTTCTCAATCGGTTTGTTGCCGACAATTTTGAAGGTTAGAGCGAAGTAACCTTCGGTCAGAGGGACGCGAGCACACGGGAAAGGGCGGCAAGGCATTGACGGAATTTCGGTTCTATCATCTGGTGCGTCAGCCCTTGACCGCCGTTTTGCCAGTGCTGCTCGAAAAAAGCCTGGAACGGGATTGGCGTTGTGTGGTTCGCAGTCCGGTGCCGGACAGGATACAGGCGCTTAATCGACACCTTTGGACCTATCGCGAGGAGTCTTTTCTGGCCCATGGTACAGATTCCGAGGGGCATGCCGCTGATCAACCCATCTGGCTGACTTTCGAAGATGAAAATCCTAATGGGGCGGTGATTTTGTTTTTGATAGACGGCGCGGACACGGATGCAGGTCGGCAATATGACCTCGTTTGTCTTCTGTTCAACGGCAACGATGCAGAAGAATTGAATAAGGCGAGGAGCCAGTGGCAGCGTTATAAAGACGACGGATTTACCCTCTCCTACTGGCAGCAGAGCGAAGCCGGCGGCTGGGAAATGAAACGCAAAACCGATGGTGGTGAAACCAACTGAACGGACCGATCCCTTCAAGTATTTGTGTATATGCTGCCCCTACTGTTGTCGGATCTTTTTATCGCCCCTACATTAGCTTCTAGAAAAGAAATCATCGGGTTGCAGGGATACTGTTCGTTGTATAGACGCCTAGTTGTATTGGGGTTCGCTCCGCTTTTCGCTTTGTTCTCGTCCGCCGTGTTTGCGGCTGATGATGTTCCAGACGGACCAATGTGGAATATCTCCGACCGGTGGGAATGTGCTCAGGTCCCGATTGAGGCAGCCTGCGCCGGGCCCCTGGGTGAAAGATGCCGCGTCGATAAGCCTAGACGCACCTCTGATCTCTATATCGATTTCACGGACCGCGTGGTTGTTACGGAAACGAGTACCGGCAAAGGGTATGTTCCGATTACCGCAAAAACAATGGATCGCAAGGATCGCGTCTCGACGCTTCTGTTCGGGGAATCCGGCGGCACCGTGATGCAGTTCAGCAACGGGCAGGCCTATACATCGGCTCTGCCACCAGGCGGCGGCATTGTTCAGACGAAGTTCTACTCCTGCGCACCGGTTGTCCCGGAGTAGAAGTTTGCCGGTGGGAATACATTTCAGTCAGGCGCTTTCCTGCGCTTTTTCCAGTTCCTCGGATGCTTCCAGCCATTCCAGTTCCAGGGTTTCCAGCGTTGAAGCAACATCAGCTGCCTGGCGCTGAAGCTTTGTCAATTCTGCAGGTGGACCATCATAGGTTTCCGGCAGGCTGAGTTTGTGGTGTAGCCGTTCCTGTTTGCCGGTTTCGGTCTCAATTTGGGTTTCAAGCTTTTTGATGCGGCTGCGCAGGGGCGCAAGAGCAGCCCTGACAGCGGCCCGTGCTTTGCGATCGTCACGCTTTTGCGTCTGTTCTGGTGCGCCGGCCCTTTTGTCGGATCTCGTGGCCTGTTTCTCTGCGCGGCGTTGCTCAAACAGATGCCTCTTATACTGATCAAGATCGCCGTCAAACGGGCTCAACGTCCCCTCGGCAACCAGCCACAGGCGGTCTGCGGTTGCGGCAACCAGATGCGGATCGTGACTGGTCAGGATCACAGCGCCCTCGAACTCTGCGAGCGCCTGGATCAAGACCTGTCTGGTATCGATGTCGAGATGGTTCGTGGGCTCATCAAGCAGCAGGATATGGGGGTGGCGCCTGCATATGACGGCGAGTGCGAGCCGGGCCTTTTCCCCGCCCGATAGATTGTTGATCTTCACCTCGGCCTTCTGCTGGGTAAACGCAAAGCTGCCCAGGTGATTACGAAGGTTCTGCTCCGTGGTCATCGGTTCGAGCTTTTTGAGATGATCCAGGGCGGTAAGGTCACCATCCAACTCATCAAGTTGGGATTGGGCGAAATAACCAACTTCCAGCTTTGACGAAGATCGCATCCGACCGTCACCCAGTTTCAGACGCCCCGCCAGCAGACGCAGCAACGTCGTCTTTCCGTTACCATTGGCGCCCAACAGGGCAATCCGGTCATCCATATCGATACGGACTTCTAGCTTTGTCAGAATGGGCGTTTCGGGCTGGTATCCAACGGCACCCTCTTCGATCACCAGGACCGGGGGCGACAGTGGCTCAGGTTTGGGGAGGGTCAGGGAAATACTGCGATCTTCATTGATGGCAGCGATCGGCTCCATCCGCTCTAGCATTTTCAGGCGGCTTTGGGCCTGCTTCGCCTTGGAGGCTTTTGCTTTGAACCGATCGACAAATGCCTGAATGTGTCGTCGCTGTTCCTGTTGCCTCGAATACAGCGCTGATTGTCTGGCCTGTTGTTCGTTCCGTGTGCGTTCAAAGCGGTCATACCCACCGGCATATCGTGTCAGTTTCCCCTGATCCAGATGCAGGATGAAGTCGGGGATCTTGTTCAGGATCTCCCGGTCGTGGCTCACAAGGATCAGTCCAAAGGGATAACTCGCAAGATAGGTTTCCAGCCAGAGTGCGGCTTCTAGATCCAGGTGGTTTGTCGGCTCATCAAGCAGCAGAAAGTCCGGCTTTGCAAAAAGGGCGGCGGCGAGCGCCACCCGCATGCGCCATCCCCCTGAAAAGTCCGATACAGGGCGGGTTTGGTCCGCCTCGCTGAACCCCAGACCCGCTAGAATGGCCGAGGCACGCGCCGGCGCTGAATGCGCCTCAATATCGGCAAGCCTTGTATGGATTTCGGCGATCCGGTTTGGATCCGTCGCGGTCTCCGCCTCTGCAAGGAGTGATGTTCGCTCGGTATCGGCTTCCAGAACAACATCAACAAGCGGTGTCGGACCTGCTGGAACTTCCTGAGCGACAGAGCCAATCCTGCGCCTGTTGGCCAGTTCGATGGTCCCGTTATCAAGTGCCATTTCGCCTGAAATCAGACGTAACAAAGTCGATTTTCCGGCCCCGTTCCGGCCAACAAGACCGACTTTCTGGCGATCACCGATCTGCGCGCTCGCCTGATCGAACAGCAGGCGTCCGCCGATATGATGGGAGATGTCGTTAAGTGTCAGCATCGCATCCAGAATTCCTCTCGCGCCACGTAACATGTCTGAACGGGGCTGGCAAAGTGCTTCCGATCCAAAAGCGGGTTTGTCTCGAATTTGAATTTGGCAATTCTGTCGGTCGCGTTTCTTGGGCTTGCGGGAAGGCGGAACGCCGTCTATAAGCGCCGCCTAACCGCTGAAAAAAGCGAAAACAGGAAGAGTACAGACAGACATTTCCACACTTCACCTTGCTCTGTGGCAGGCGTTGCGAGGGCCTCGGGTCCCGCAACAGGCACAGGGCCATACGGACCGCCTGAATGGCGAACCGCGGTGAAGCAGTGAGATCATCAACAAAGGGACTAAATCAATGGGTATCGAACGGACTTTTTCGATTATTAAACCGGACGCCACACGCCGCAATCTGACAGGCAAAATCAACGCTATGTTTGAAGATGCCGGTCTGCGGATCGTTGCACAGAAGCGCGTGCGTCTGACGACAGAAATGGCCGAGACATTCTATGGCGTTCACCGCGAGCGTGCGTTCTTTAACGACCTCGTCAGCTTCATGACCTCTGGCCCGGTGGTGGTTCAGGTTCTCGAAGGCGAAGGCGCGATCGCTAAAAACCGTGAGGTGATGGGTGCAACCAACCCGGCAAATGCCGATGATGGCACCGTGCGCAAGCTCTATGGCGAATCTGTTGAGGCAAATTCCGTGCATGGTTCTGATGCACCTGAAACCGCAGCCGAAGAAATTGCGTTCTTCTTCGCTGGCAGCGAGATCACGGGCTGATCAGGATTTGATCGCTCTTCTAAAACCCCGCCTGATCGGCGGGGTTTTTTGTTGGGTCAGATGGTTCACCATCTTGCCTTCAATTGAAATTCCCTCTATTTCATGTTGCACTGCAACATAATCAACCGATTGGCAGCCTCGCTGCGGAGAATAATTGTGTCCCCTGATTACGCTTATCGTCTGCGCCAGGAATGGTTTGGCAATACAAAGGCTGACCTTCTGGCGGGTCTGGTTGTTGCCCTGGCATTGATCCCTGAGGCGATTGCCTTTTCCATCATTGCCGGTGTCGATCCAAAGGTTGGCCTCTATGCGTCCTTTTCCATTGCGGTGATTGTCGCGATTACAGGGGGACGCCCTGGCATGATATCGGCCGCGACTGCGGCAACAGCGGTACTGATGGTGACCCTGGTAAAGGAACACGGGTTACAATATCTGTTGGCGGCCACAGTCCTTGCCGGGTTACTTCAAATCGGGGCGGGCCTCTTGAAACTTGGTTATGTCATGCGGTTTGTGTCGCGTTCCGTGATGACCGGTTTTGTAAACGCGCTGGCCATTCTGATTTTTATGGCCCAGGTCCCCGAGCTGATCGGCGTGCCCAACCTGACCTATGTCATGGTGGCAGCGGGCCTGGCGATCATTTATCTGGTGCCGCGGGTTACCCGGGCCGTTCCGTCACCCCTGATCTGCATTATCGTTCTGACAGCCGTGACGATGGCGTTTGACCTGGACTTGCGAAATGTCGGCGATATGGGTGAACTGCCCTCGACCTTGCCGGTTTTTCTGCTGCCTGACATACCGTTAACCTTGGAAACGCTTCTGATCATCCTGCCTTATTCGGCTGCCGTGGCAGCGGTGGGTCTTCTGGAATCCCTGATGACAGCCTCAATTGTCGACGAATTGACCGATACGAAAAGCGACAAGAATCGCGAGTGTATTGGTCAGGGCGTTGCCAATACGGCAACGGGCTTCATCGGCGGCATGGCGGGCTGTGCCATGATCGGGCAATCCATCATCAATGTGAAATCAGGCGGGCGAGGGCGTCTCTCCACTTTTTGCGCCGGGATTTTCCTGCTGATCATGATCGTGTTTTTGGGCGATTGGGTAAAACAGATCCCGATGGCAGCGCTGGTCGCGATCATGATCATGGTCTCGATCGGAACGTTTAGCTGGTCATCCATCAAGAACCTGAAGGATCATCCGCGCAGTTCCTCGGTGGTGATGCTCTCGACCGTGATTGTAGTTGTTGCGACCCACAATCTGGCCATGGGCGTTCTGGTTGGCGTCCTTTTTTCTGGAATATTTTTTGCGTGGAAAATTGCCCAGCTGTTCCGCGTGCGCTCCGTCCTGAGCGAGGATGGCCGTCACAGGACCTATACGGTTGAAGGACAGTTGTTTTTTGCGTCCGTTGATGACTTCAATGCATCCTTCGATTTCAAAGAAGCGCTGGAGAAGGTCACGATTGATGTCTCCCGCGCGCATATCTGGGACATCTCAAGCGTGGCTGCCTTGGACATGGTGGTTCTAAAGATGCGCCGGGAAGGGGCCGAGGTGGAAATTGCCGGGTTGAATAAGGCCAGTGAAACGATTGTCGATAAGCTGGCGATCCACGACAAGCCGGGTGCGCTTGAACGCCTTATGGGCCATTGAGTTAGACAGGGTTAGAGAAAGACAAAGATGTCAAAAGTTGTCGCCATGATAGATCAGTCGCTCTATGCAGAGAGTGTTTGTGATTATGCTGGTTTTGTCGCGTCGAAGTTAGAGGCGTCGCTTGAGATTGTGCATGTTTTGGGCCGCCGGGAAGCTAGTGGCGAAGGGGCCAATCTCAGCGGATCAATCGGTCTCGGCGCGCGGACGGCTCTGCTTGAAGAGCTTGCTGAGCTGGATGCCAAGAAGGCGAAACTGGTCCAGCAACAGGGCAGGGCGATCCTCGATGATGCCAAGGCCAGGGCTCTGCGTTCTGGTGTCAGTGATGTAACGACCCTTTTGCGCAATGGTGAAATCGTTGAGACCGCCCAGGATCTTGAGGCCGATGCAGACTTGATCGTAATTGGGAAACGCGGACAGGCCGCCGATTTCGACAAACTTCATCTTGGATCCAATCTGGAACGCGTCGTACGTTCTGTAACAAAGCCGGTGTTGGTGGCGTCTCGTGCGTTCCAGCCTATTGAACGGATGATGATCGCCTTTGATGGTGGTACCAGCGCGATGAAGGCGGTTGATCACATCGCCCGAAGTAAGGTTTTCGGCGGTCTGGATCTGAGGCTGGTCGTGGCCGGTCAGGTCAGCCCTGAAATCCGGAAAAAGGCAGAAGATGCAGCCATATTGCTCAAAGCCGCAGGCTATAACACAGAAGCTGAGTTTGTTTCAGGTTCCCCTGATAAGGCGATTGCGGAACAGGTGAAGGAAAGTGGTCGGGACCTGTTGATCATGGGTGCCTATGGGCACTCTCGCATCCGCAATCTGATAATCGGGTCCACAACGACCGAAATGATCCGGTCGTGTAAAATACCGATTTTGCTTTTCAGGTAAGGTTTGGTCCGGGTCAGACCAGCGTGCCGGCCATGATCAGAAGGACCAGAACGATTCCAACCACGGAAATTGCGATCAGTTTGTTGACGCCGGAATAGGTCTGCAGGTTCGCCTGAGGGGCCTGCTTGAATTCGAGTTCTTCTTCCATGTCCTATTCCCCCTAAATTCCGATGGCGCGACGCCAGATCAAGAATGGTCAAAACTAGCTTCAGTTTAGTCAAACTGGCTGGCTTTTCAAGCGGTTCCTGTGGTTTCAGCCATGAATTAGATCACGCCAGGACAGGCTGTCTTTGTCGGTTATAACGATAGGGGCGTCACGACCGGAAATCACAACATCCGGCTCTGCAAAGGTGACCGCACCTGCGCCCAGCATGGAGAGGGCCGCGGGGTAAATCCGATGTTCCTGCACAAGAACGCGACCGGCCAGACTGTCTGGCGTGTCATCCTCCAGTACAGGGATTCGGGCCTGAAGGATGACCGGTCCACCATCCAGTTCTGCCTGCACAAAATGCACAGAGCAGCCATGGTAACGCTCGCCTGCTTCCAGAACGCGGGAATGGGTTTGCAACCCTTTGTAATCCGGCAGCAGGGAGGGGTGAACATTGATCATCCGTCCTTCATAGGTGGAAACGAATCCGGCGGTCAGAATTCTCATAAACCCGGCCAGACAGATGATGTCGATTGACTGTTCCGACAGCACGACAGTAATGGCGTCTTCGAACGCTTCGCGACTGTCATAGGCACGATGGTCAACAAAGGCGGTTTGAATACCTGCATCCGCCGCCCGGATCAGGCCGTATGCATCTGCCTTGTTCGACAGGACGAGTGCAATTTCGACCGGATAGTCATCGTCGCGTGCCGCATCGATCAGAGCTGCCAGGTTGGATCCGCTGCCCGATATGAAAACCGCAACCCGTTTTTTGGGCGCTGCCTGACCTGTCTGGGTCAAGAATCGATGCCTTCTATCTCGACCGCTGGCATGCCCGCTTCAAGCGTCCTTACACTGCCAATCGTATAAACCGTCTCTCCCGCCCGGGTCAGGATCTCGGTCAGTTCCGGCGCCGCATCAGCGTCTACGACCAGAACCATGCCGAGCCCGCAATTGAAGGTGCGAAGCATCTCCACCGCTGCGACATTGCCCGCCTCTTGCAACCACTTGAAAACCGGCATTTGCGGCCAGGTGTTGCGATTTACCCGGCATCCCAGGCCTTCTGGCATCACGCGCGGAAGATTTTCATAGAACCCGCCGCCGGTGACATGAACCAGACCGTTCATACCCCCGTTTCGAAGGGCTTTCAGGACAGGTTTTACATAGATCCTTGTGGGTTTCAGCAGCGCTTCACCAAGGCTCATATCCGTATCGAACGGGGCGGGGTCCTGCCAGGTGAGGCTGTTTTTCTCAACAATCTTCCGAATAAGTGAATACCCGTTTGAATGGACGCCATTTGACGCGAGACCCAGCAACAGGTTGCCCTCAGCGATCTTGCTGCCGTCGATCAATTCATGTCGTTCAGCGGCCCCGACCGAAAACCCGGCCAGATCATAATCACCCTCGCCATACATGCCGGGCATTTCTGCGGTTTCGCCGCCGATTAGCGCTGCGTCGGACTGCCGGCATCCCTCGGCGATACCGGCGATGACATCGCGGGCGACTTCAACGGACAGTTTCCCTGTGGCGTAATAATCCAGAAACATCAGAGGGGCGGCACCCTGCACGATCAGGTCGTTCACGCACATGGCGACGAGGTCTATGCCGACCGTATCGTGCTGACCCGCATCAATGGCAACACGCAGTTTTGTGCCAACACCATCGGTCGCAGCCACCAGGATTGGGTCACTGTATCCAGCCGCTTTCAGATCGAACAGGCCGCCGAATCCGCCAAGCGCGCCATCAGCCCCGGAACGCCGTGTGGAGGCCGCCAAAGGCTTGATCGCGTCGACCAGATCATTGCCTGCTTCAATATCTACGCCAGCGTCACGATAGGTAAGGCCGTCAGACCCGCCTTTTTTTTGTTCTGAACTGGCCATATTCATGCGCTCGCCTCTTGCTATGATCGTCACCCGTCCGTAACCATACAGGGGTAAATCAGGTGAGCGGCACCATAGCGAAAACTTTGGTATTTGCAACGGATCGGAAGGTTGAAATGACAGGATCTCCAGGCTTTCTGCGAATTCAGGCAACAGGGTTGTCTGGCCGATCAATTGTCTTGATTTTCGGATTTTTCCTGTCGCTTTTGATCGCCGCTTCGGTCGCACTGGCCCAGGCCGTGCTGCCCGGCCAGACGCAGGACCGGGTTTTTGTCGCGGCAGGTGTTCAAATTGACGAGTTGAATGAAAGTGCTGTTGATGCGCGCGATACCGGGGTTTCTTCTGCAAAGGCGGAGGCTTTGGCCGTTGTGCTCCGCCGCATGACCTTGAAGGGCGATTGGGAACGCTTGCCAGTATTGGAAGACGCCGCGCTAGAAAACCTGATCCGTGACTTTTCACTGGCGGATGAGAAATTTGGCGGCGGGCGTTACCTCGCGACCCTGACGGCGCGATTTTGGCCTGACGGCGTCCGGCAGTTGCTGGTGAATTCAGGCATTCCTTTCGCTGAAACGATGAGCCGCCCTATGGTCGTTCTTCCCGTCCTGCAAAGCGACACGGAAATGCTGCTTTGGGAGGTGGAAAATATCTGGCTGCAGGCCTGGACAGAGAAGGTTGCCCCATCGGGTCTTCTGCCGATTGTTGTGCCTTTGGGCGATCTGTCGGATATCGGCCTGATTGATACGGCATCTGCCCTGAATGGTGATCTGGAGGCCTTCCAGCGCATTATCGCCAAATACGGTGCCGGCGGGGTGATTGTCACCAGCGTCAAAACAACGCCAGAGCCGGGTGGAACGGACCTGCGCGTTGACGTCAATTCCAGGGGCTATGGCCCCGGTTGGGAGGCGCAGGGCGCGCAGGATAGTTTTCGCGCGCCTGCGGATGCCGATCTATTGGCAATCCTGAATGAGGTTTCTGTTGCGGCGATGGATGGTCTGGAAGAGCGCTGGAAACTGCGCAACCTGATCCAGCCGGGCATCGGCCAGCAAAACCTGCAAGTCTCGGTGGATCTGTCCAGTCTGGACGACTGGCTGAACATTGAACAGCGTTTGAACCGAACGGCCTCTGTCCGTGATGTCAGTCTGTCAGAGCTGTCGATTTCGGGTGCACTGGTCAATTTGCGTTATGCGGGCGATCTGGATCGGTTGCGGCTGGCGCTCGGTCAGAACGGGCTGGTCCTTGAACAGGGGGATGCCGCCTTTGCCGAGGCGGAGGATTTTAACGCTGCAACGTCCCAGTTTGGCAGCTGGCGAATTCGGGCGCTGCAATGACCACCCAGCAAAAATCTGTTGCCTGGTTGCTGATTCTGGTTGCCGCCGGGCTGTTTCTCTATGTCTTGCGCCCGATCCTGTTGCCTTTCGTGGCGGCGATGGGGGTTGCCTATTGCCTGGATCCGGTTTGCGACCGGTTGGAGGCACGTGGTCTTTCTCGTGGCATGGCGACATCGGTTGTCACCCTGATGTTCTTCATCATTGTCATCATTCTGGGGGCGATGGGAGGCCCCGTCCTGGTTGGCGAGATCGCCGAACTGATTGAGCGTATTCCGCGCTATGCCGAAGCTGTCCGGATCAAGGCGCAACCCCTGCTTGAGATGCTGGCCGTTGAATTCGGGGATGCCAGTATCCGTGATGTCGGCAAGGGGGCAACACAATATGCGGGTACCGCAATTTCCTGGATCAGTAAGGCTTTTGGCCAATTACTGGGCGGGTTGGGGGCCGTTGCCAATCTGCTATCCCTCGTCATCATTACGCCAATCATTGCCTTTTACCTGTTGCGCGACTGGGACCGGATGATTGCCAAACTTGATTCCTGGCTGCCAAGAGCGCAGGCCGATACAGTGCGCGGCCTTGCCCGCGAAATTGACGAGATACTGGCCGGTTTCGCCCGGGGACAGGCGCTGGTTTGTCTATCGCTTGGGTTGTTCTATGGCATCGGGCTGACCCTTGTCGGTCTCGACTTCGGGTTCATCGTGGGTCTGTTTACCGGTCTTGTCTCTTTCATTCCTTATTTCGGGATGTTGATCGGGGCGGCACTCGGCTTTGGTATTGCGCTGGCCCAGTTCGATTCCTTTGGTCCGGTGGGGCTTGTTGCCCTGGTTTTTGTCATCGGTCAGGTAATTGAGGGGAATTTCCTGACACCTAAACTGGTTGGTGGACGGGTAAAACTGCATGAGGTGACGATCATCTTTGCCTTGATGGCCGGCGGGTCCCTTTTCGAATTTGTCGGCATTCTGCTTGCCGTTCCTGTTGCCGCAACGCTCGGTGTTCTTCTGCGTTTCACAATGGCGCAATATCTGGACAGCCGGTTGTATCGGGAAGGTGAACCCGTGATTATGGTGGAACCGGATGATAAGCCGGACCCGCCGCCTAAAGATGACGCCACCGGACCATGACACCAAAACAGATTGCTTTTGACCTGGACCTGCGCCCGGCGTTGGGTCGCGATGATTTTCTGGTCGCCCCTTGCAACCAGATGGCGGTAGAGCGTATCGATTCCTGGCCTGATTGGCCGGGTCATATTCTGGCGCTGTATGGACCACCCGGAAGCGGCAAGTCGCACCTGGCCAATGTCTGGCGCCACCGTTCTGATGCAGAAGAACTTGATACAGTCGAGCTGCGCGGCAACCGGTTGGAAAAACGCCTGTTGGACTCGCACAATGCCATCAGTCAGGGGCGTTTCGTTTTGGAAGATATCGACCGGATTGAAGAAGGGGAACAGGAAGAAGCCCTGTTTCATTTGATCAACTGGACCCGACAGGAAGAGGGCAGCTTACTGATCACCAGCCGGCAAGCCCCATCGCGTCTGGATTTCCAGTTGCGGGATCTGACCTCACGCCTGATTGCATTGCCTGTCGTCCAGATTGATGCGCCCGATGACGGCTTGTTGGGTGGATTGCTGGTGAAACTGTTTTCGGACCGCCAAATCAAGGTTACGGCCGATCTGGTTGCCTATCTTCTGCCCCGGATCGATCGCAGTTTTGAAGGGGTGCGGGCGGTCGTCGACAAACTGGATCGCTACGCGCTGTCGGTAAAACGCCCGATCACCATTCCTCTGGCGCGGACCGTTCTGGAAGAAGCCCTGTAGAGAGGCGTTTGTTTCAATATTGTTACAGTGGCGTGAAAGTTTCACCAAACTGCAACAATCGGCTAGACCCACAGGAATTGCCATGGTCCAAGGGAAGCATGGCTGATCTGGAAATCGAACTGAAACTGCGGTTGGACGTTGGCACCGTGGCCCGCTTCAGACGCGCTGCCTGGTTACAGAGGCACAAGACGGGTCGTGCGCGTTCCGTCCGCCTGCTGAGTACCTATTTCGATACAGCTGAACTTGACCTGCGCGAAAGCAGAGCAGCGTTGCGTGTCCGGAAAATGGGATCGCGCCGGGAGCAAACCCTGAAAGTGCCCGGTGCGATGTCTGGTGGTTTGCAACAACGCACCGAATTCAACGCATATATTCAGTCTGATGCGCCTCAGCTGGACTTGATTGAAGACAAAAAACTGCGGGCTTTACTGAAAAAGCTGGACCGTAAACAGGGGCTGGTTCCTGTCTTTGCGACCGATATTCGCCGCACGATCTGGCTTGTTCGCTATGGGGACAGTCTGATCGAGATTGCCCTTGATGTTGGTACGATTCAATCTGGCGACCGGTCCCGCCCGATTTCAGAAGTGGAACTGGAACTCGTGGAGGGGGCACCAATTGATGTTGTGCGTGCGGCCTATGCGCTGTGCCAGTCGTTTGACCTGGCCCTGGACCGCGACAGTAAGGCGGCCCGCGGTTATCATCTTTACCGCAACAGGCAGGCATATCCGCAACGCGCAAAGCGGCTGAAACTGAACCCGGATCAATCTGTTCAAGATGTTCTCGGCCTTGTTCTGCAGGATACTGTTGGCCAGGTTCTGGTGAATTCCCCCGTGATCCTGGGCAGTCGCGATCCGGAAGGGGTTCATCAGGCGCGGGTCGCCGTCCGTCGGGCACGAGCGGGTTTAAGTATTTTCAGATCCGCCTTTGAACCAGCCGTTTTCAATGAAATGCGGGATGAATTACGCTGGTTGCAACAGGCGATGGGACAGGCACGGGATTTCGATGTCTTCCTGTCTGGTGTTCTGACCGATATGCAGGGTTATTTTGGTGATAGGCCGGGATTTGTGGCGCTAAGGAGGGCGGCGGAGGCGATGCGGGACGCCGGGTATGCCGAGGCCGAACTGACCCTTAATTCCGGTCGCTTTTCGCGCAGCCTGCTCGCACTGGATGAATGGGCATTGTCACCATCGCCAGCGAACTCCCGGGACACGCTTATCGAATTTGCCCGGTCGGTTTTGCAGAAGCGCTTGAAACGGGTACTGAAAACAGCGGGGAAGCGACCCCAGGACTTGCCCCATGATGATTTGCATCCGCTTCGACTGGATCTGAAAAAACTTCGATACGCTGTTGGCTTTTTTGGCAGCCTTTATGAGAAAGAGAAGGTTCGCCCGTATCGACGGGCGCTGTCGCGTTTGCAGGATTGTCTGGGCGGTCTCAATGATGCCTTGGTTCAGTCCTATTTGATCAATGAATTGGAGGCGAACGGCCATAAACTGAGCTTGGAAACCAAATCCTTGCTGGAAGGATGGAACGCGGGGCAGGTGGAACGGGATCTTGGTCACCTCGAACAGCAATGGATCGAGTTCACTGCCATGGATCCATTCTGGCGGGTTTGAGGAGAGACTAAATCTGATCTTCCAACTCACGCGGTGCTGCGTAGTCAACAATGACACCGATTTCCGGACCAAGCGCAGACCATGCATTCACCGGGATTTGCAGAACCGTCAACGCGCCGGTTGGGTATTTCTTTTCCAGCTGTACCACGGCATCCGGGTCGCCCGATTTTGCCAGCAAAAGAACAAGGTCATGGATGGCAGGGTTATGGCCGATAAGCATTACCCGTTGCACCGGTTCACTGATCGCCCGCAGCCTGTTCATAAGCGCAACCCCGTCATGCGCCTGGTACAATCTGTCTTCAAGCTTGATTGTGCTCTCACCGCTTAATTCGGGCAGCATCAGGGCCAGGGTCTGCCTGGTTCGGGTGGACGCAGATGAGAGAATGAGCTGAGGTGCATATCCGTGCGCGGACATGTAAGCACCGATAAGAGGGGCAGCACCTCTTCCACGGGAATTCAGGGGTCGATCAAAATCAGCCTGACCGGCATTGGCCCAACTGGATTTGGCATGACGAATGACAAAAAGTGTAAGCATTGGAAGGTTCCTGAAGGGCCTATACCTGACCCGGAGCGCTGAGGTCGAGGGCTGAAAATTTTCCTGATGGTTGGCTTGTTGTCACAAAGTGGTAACTTAACACAGGGATAGCGTCTGTGCTAAGCAGCGCATTGTGCCTGTTACAGGCGTTTTACCCCTGTTTCATTGATTAAGCGGCGCTGTGGCCACAGTCGCCATTGCGATATAGTTAGGACGGATTGTCAGTCATGACCACCCAGAACAAACCCAAGGCTTCGAATTCGGCGAAATCCATTGCCGGTGTCGGCACGTCGGTGAGCATGAAGTCTGAATCGCGGTTTCTGAACCGCGAGCTGTCCTGGCTTTCCTTCAATCACCGGGTTCTGGAAGAAGCGGCCAATCCCAAGCACCCGGTGCTGGAACGTCTGCGTTTCCTGTCGATTTCTGCCAGTAACCTTGATGAATTCTATATGGTGCGTGTCGCCGGACTCAAAGGTCAGGTCGCGGCTTCGGTTTCGCCTCTCTCGCAAGATGGGCGGACACCGCGTCAGCAATTGGACGCGATCTCGGAGGCGGCGGGTAAACTGATGCTGGAACAGCAGAAACGCTGGGCATCCTTGAAGACGGAATGCAGCAAGGCGGGGGTCACGCTGTGTGGACCTGAAGATCTGAGTATGCGGGAAAAGGCCTGGCTGGAAGGCTGGTTCATCGAACAGATTTTCCCCGCTCTGACACCCCTTGCGGTCGATCCGGCCCATCCCTTTCCGTTTATCCCCAATATGGGGGCTGTTCTGGCGCTGGAGCTTTACAGGGCGTCTGATGAGAGGCGTCTAAACGGCTTTTGATGATGCCGAACAATATTGATCGCTTCATTCGCCTGCCTGGTAAAACGATCCGTTTCGTCCTTCTGGAAGATGTTTTGTCGCTGAATATGCAGCGCCTGTTCCCGGGATTCGACGTGCTGGGCAAAGGCATGTTCCGCCTGTTGCGGGACAGTGATGTCGAAATTGACGAAGAGGCCGAGGATCTGGTCCGGACCTTTGAAAGCATGTTACGCCGGCGCCGGCGCGGCAATGTGATCCGCCTGAAGATCAGCGCCGATATGCCTGAAGACCTGCGGGACTTTGTGATTGATCAGTTGCGCGTGGACGCAGACGACGTCTTTACGCTGGATGGTCTTCTCGGCCTGGGTGACATCAAGCAGATGATTGTGGACGTGCGCCGGGACTTGCAGTTCGAACCCTATAATGCGCGTTTCCCGGAACGCATCAGGGATTATGGCGGGGATTGTTTCGCCGCAATCCGTGCCAAGGATATCGTTGTTCACCACCCTTATGAGAGCTTTGATGTGGTGGTTCAGTTCCTGCGTCAGGCGGCTCAGGATCCAGCGGTTATTGCGATCAAACAAACCCTGTACCGGACCTCAAATGACAGTCCTATTGTAAAAGCCCTGCAGGAAGCGGCCGAAGCCGGAAAATCGGTGACAGCGCTTGTCGAGCTGAAAGCCCGTTTCGATGAAGAGGCGAATATTCGTTGGGCCCGTGACCTTGAACGCGCTGGTGTGCAGGTTGTCTATGGTTTCGTTGATCTTAAGACCCATGCGAAAGTCTCTATGGTGGTCCGCCGCGAGGGCCGTCGGCTTCGGACCTATGTCCATTACGGAACCGGCAATTACCACCCGATTACGGCCAAGATCTATACCGATCTCAGCTTCTTCACCGTTGACCCGATCCTGGGTCAGGATGCGGCCATCGCCTTCAACTATATGACGGGTTATGCGACGCCGGATACGCTAGAGCAGCTCTCTCTGGCCCCGATCGCCCTGCGATCCAATCTGTTGAAGCACATTCGTGACGAAATCAGCCATGCGAAAGCAGGCAAGCCAGCCCAAATCTGGCTGAAGGCAAACTCATTGGTTGATTCAGAACTGATTGACGCACTGTATGAAGCGTCGAATGCCGGTGTGCAGGTCGATATTATCGCGCGGGGCATTTGCTGCCTGCGTCCGGGCGTTCCAGGCCTGTCCGAGAATATCCGGGTCAAGAGCATTGTCGGGCGGTTCCTGGAACACAGCCGAATATATTGCTTCGGGTCCGGGCACGGCCTTCCCTCTGTCGATGCGGAGGTCTTCATTTCATCAGCAGATTTGATGCCCCGCAATCTTGACCGCCGGGTCGAAACCCTTGTTCCCATCCATAACCACACGGTTAAGCGCCAAATTCTGACCCAGGTCATGCGCGGAAACCTGGATGACGAGGCTCAAAGCTGGACTATGAAGCCCGACGGGACATTTGAGAGGGTCCAACCTGTCGGTGACGGTTTCAATTGCCACCACTTCTTCATGACCAACCCCAGCCTGTCCGGACGCGGTACAGCCTTGAAAAAGACGCGAAAAACACGGAAAACAAGATCCAGGTAGTTTTGTTGTCATTTGCTGGGGACCTGTGTGCCTAATATAGCATTGCCTCCCTCACCGCCTGTGGCGGTTGTGGACATCGGATCCAATTCCGTGCGTTTGGTTGTGTATGACAACAATGAGCGTGCGCCGCTTCCCGTTTTTAATGAAAAAGTACTCTGTGGTTTGGGGCGCGACCTCGACCAGACGGGTGCCCTGCCGGATGAGGGGGTAGAGCGCGCCCTGCGTACCCTTGTGCGGTTCGTCAACCTCGCCCAGTCCATGGATGTCAGCCGCATCGATATTCTGGCGACCGCCGCGGTTCGTGAGGCAAGCAACGGACCGGAATTCGTCAATCTGGCGGAGGGCCTTTGCGGTCAGAAAATCTCTGTTTTGTCGGGCGAGGAAGAGGCGCGATACGCAGCCTACGGCCTGCTTTCAGGAACGCCCGGCGCGAATGGTATTCTGGGGGATCTTGGCGGTGGATCTGTGGAACTGGTGGATGTGGCCGCCGGCAAAACGGGGGCCTATGTCACATTGCCACTGGGGCCGGTGCGGTTTGAAGAGCGGGACCTTCAATCCCCCGCAAAGGCCGTAAAACGGGTGGATGAAATCCTCGCTGGCGTTAATTTCCTTGATTCAGGGAATGATCGCCCATTCTATGCAGTGGGCGGGGCCTGGCGGTCAATCGCTCGCCTGCATATGGAACAGACCGGATACCCCCTCCATATCATTCACAACTATCAGATGCCGTATGATCAGGCACTGGAATTCTCGCATTTTGTGTCCAACTTGTCCGCACAGACACTTTCCAAGGCACCTGGAATAAGCAAACGCAGGCTCGATACGTTGCCTTTTGCAGGCATGCTGATGCATCGACTGTTGCTGAGAACCAGACCGTCGGAAGTGATCATGTCGGCCTATGGATTGCGGGAAGGCAGTCTGTATTCCCATCTGAGGCCCGATGTTCAGGCCAAGGATCCTTTACTGGAATCCTGCCGTCTCTTTGTGTTGCGCAGGCACAAGGCAGCGGTCGACGGGGACCAGTTGTTCGACTGGATCTCACCGGCTTTTGAGACATCAGATCCGGCTGAGTCCCGACTGCGTCATGCCGCATGCATGTTGTCTGATGTTGCACGTTTGGAACATCCGGATTACCGGGCCGACCATTCCCTGATGCGTGTGTTGCGGTTCCCCTTTGTCGGGGTTCAGCATAAGGACCGTGCGTTTATGAGTATGGCCGTCGCATCCCGCCATGCCAGGCTGAATGAGAAGTCGGATACGGCAAAGGCCATCACCTATCTGTTGAGCGATGACGAAAAGCGTCGGGCACGGGCCATCGGCCTTGGCATGCGGTTGGCGTTTTCGGTGTCCGGCGGGATAGCAACGCTCCTGGAGCGTTTCCGACTGTCTCTGGAAGATGAAAACCTCGTTCTTGAATTTGACGCAGAGGCGGGCGACAGCATCTATGGAGATGTTGTTGAACGGCGGCTCGGGACCTTCGCCAAATCCCTGAACCGGGTCCCGATGATCCGCCGCCTGTAGGGCTTTTACGCCCGTTCCACCAAGCCGGAAAAACATCCCTGTTTCGCGTTGTGGACATGAAGATAGGCGATGTCCGTATTCTCGAACAAGCGCCTGATACAGCCCTCGGCGTCTTTCCCCTCGGCCACATCGGCGTCGATGATCATGTGTTCCCTACTGAAACCCCGGATTGAGAGGAGACGTGTTTTCATAACCGCAGGGATGGTGTTTATCGCGTCAAATCTCTCAGTCGCCCCCTCGCGGACAAAGATGGCGTGCCGGGCGTAATAGGGGGAATCAGCATCTTGCGATGTGTGGTTCAGCAGTATCAGGGTTTCGCCGGGGCGTGCATCTCGCATTTCAATACGGTCGGGAAACCCGCTATCGGCATTGGCCGTGTAGCGTCTGGCGCCATGTCTGGACAGTTCCTCATCCGGCAAACCGAAAAGATGCTGAAACGGGGCGGGATCAAGACCTGTGATGCGGTAATTCATTTGTGCCTCCATCATTTTGGGCCATTTGTTTCGGACAGCCCTGAGGGAACACCAGAATGCCGGGGCAGCCGACCCGGTTCTTGCGGAAAACGCGATGGGGGTCAGTTGAGTGTGATTTGACTGTTGGCAGACAGGATCTGGGTCATAATCCCGTCCTGCATCCGACTGAGCGTGAAGGTGCCGCGATACTCGCCAGGCGGAAAGGGCGTTGTCCGGTTGCCAATGCCGCCACGAATGACCTGAACGGCTGCGTCCTTGTCGAGCGTCTGGTCCGCCAGGACCAGCTGCTGACCGTCCGGGCTGAAGATTTCAAAACGGGCAACATCCCCCTCGCGAATGCCAGCCAGATAGACATGCAACAACAGGTTCTCTGCGTTGCTGGGCAGCTCTGTGACATTGCTCAACAGATCGTATTCCAGTGCATTGCGATTTACAGCACTGTCAAAAAAACCGATGCGCACAATCAAGGTCGGATAATAATCGATTAGCGCCTGCGCCGCTGCGGTCCAGAGATTGTTTCCCGGATTGCCACAACCGGTTTCCGGGCCAGCCCCGGTGAACGGGTCTACAATTTCGCCATCTTTGCGGATTTCAAAATGGACATGGGGAAACTCGGTCAGGCCAGACAGGCCGACCTGTCCCAAAACATCGCCAGCCGCGACCGTGTCGCCGGGCTGGACCCGAACGCTGCCCCGCTTCAGATGGCCATAGGCGGTCAGGTAACCATCCCGGTGGCTCAGCACAACGACATTGCCCAAACCCTGTCTGGTAATCGCGTTTCGACCAACAAGGCGGAAGTTTACGTCCGGCATACCCTCGCGCAGACGCAGCACCGTGCCAGGCGCGGCGGCGATGACGTCCACACCGGCTTCCATTTCACGATGGCTGGGCAGGCGGAAATCGGTGCCTTTGTGTTCGTTGTAGCTGAGACTGCCACATTGCGGGTCCTGATAGGTCTCGCCCGGCGCCATATCGACATAGTTTTGAATGACGCAGTTGCGCCCGACCGCACAATCGATTGGCATCCCGAACAGCAGGGGACCTGCATCCCCGATACCCTGTCCAGACTGTCGCGCTGGTGAGAGCGCGGCTGAGACCGGTGCTGCCGCTGCTTGCGCGATCTGAGGTGTGGTGTTCTGTGGCACTGGTGCAGGGGGGGCAGGTTGGCTTTCAGCAGGCGCGGAATCGGCGCCTGTCAGTTTTGAATCGAGCTCGGACACAATGCTGACGAGCGGGTCCTCGCCGCCGTGATCCTGGAAATAGAGATAGGCGGTAGCACCCCCCATACCCAAAACAACAACCGCCAGAATGACCAGAAGGTTCTTCAACCCTGCACCTCTTCAATTGGGGTTTCACCCTGATTCTCATCAAGGGGGATCACGGTAACGGCTTTATTTACAATCGCAAGGCCGAGATTGCCGTGTTTGAGTCGCAATGCGTCATCCCCGTATAGTTCGCGCCGCCAGCCCTTCATGGCTTGTATATCAGCACTGTCACTGATGGCGAGCCGTTCAAGGTCATCACCGCTCGCAATCAGACGGGCAGCAATACCTAACTCATCACATTTCGCTTTCAGCAGCACCTTCAACAATTCGGTGATTGGAGCGACGCCAGGAGCAGGCGGTTCCCGTCTCGGCAAGCGGGGCAACTGATCATTCGGAATGGCAAGGCCGTCGGCCACGACGCCAAGGATCGCCTGTCCCATCCGTCCTTCCGCGGCGTTTTTGCCCAGCCCGCGGATGCGACCCAGATCCTTGTCTGTTTTTGGCATGGAGCCCGCGATGTCGAGGACCGTATCATCCCTCACAACCCTGTTGCGCGGCACATTGCGGCGTTGCGCCTCTGCTTCGCGCCAGGCAGCGACCGCCTGGAGCACGGCGACATTGCGCGGCTTCAACCCCCGCGCTTTCAGACGTTGCCAGGCCAGTTTGGGATCATTGCGATAGATCTCTTCCCCGGACAGAACCGCCATTTCCTCATTCAGCCAATGGGCGCGATTGGCGGCTTCCAGCCGTCGATCCAGCTCTTCATAGACCGGGCGCAAATGGATTACATCTGCCATTGCGTAGTCGATCTGCCGGTCGGTCAGCGGACGTTTGGACCAGTCAGTAAACCGCGAGCTCTTGTCGATCTGGATGTTCAGGACTTTCTTGACCAGAACCTCATAGCCAACCTGGTCACCGAACCCCAGAACCATGGCGGCGATCTGGGTGTCAAAAAGCGGTGCTGGCACCTGGCCCATCGCATTGTAGAAAATTTCCAGATCCTGGCGTGCAGCGTGAAAGACCTTCAAGATGTCAGGTGCCGCCAAAAGCTCATAGAGCGGTGTCATATCAAGATCCGGTGCCAGGGTGTCAATCGCCGCGGCATCGGTGTCCCCTGCAATCTGGATCAGGCAAAGCTGGGGGTAGTAGGTGCTTTCCCGCACAAATTCGGTATCAACGGCCAGATATCGGCTGGTTTTCTGACTTTCACAGAAAGCGGCCAATCCATCGCTGGTCGTGATAGGGGTTACGGTCAATAAACTTTCCTGGCTCTCGGTGTCTGTTGGCCCTTGTCCAGGCCATGCCGCATCATTGAATACGATGCCTTTTCTGTGCAAGTACCTGACAGACACATCATGTTAGAGTTACCCAGATTCTGGCGTAGTTTAAAAGGCTTATGCAGCTAAATCGCGATGAAGCGTCAATAACACCGGTGAATTCACCGATGACCTTGACATTAAGTGCCGAAAATGGCCTTTCCCGCACTGGATTGCGGCGATTGCCGCAGGGACGATCTCGGTAATTTTCGGAGTAATATCATGCATGCTTACCGCACCCATACTTGCGGCGAATTGCGCAGCGACCATGTTGGGGAAACAGTCCGGCTTTCAGGCTGGATCCATCGCAAGCGCGACCACGGGAACCTTCTGTTCATTGATCTTCGCGATCATGGTGGTCTGACCCAATGTGTGATTGACAGTTCCAGTCCGCTTTTGAACGAGTTTGACCAGGTCGGCAATGAATCGGTGATCTCTGTTACGGGTTCCGTCGTTGCGCGGACCCAAGACACGGTGAACCCAAACCTGCCGACGGGATCGGTCGAAGTCCAGATTTCAGAACTGGAGATTCTCAGCAAATCCGATCCACTTCCCATGCCGGTCAATCAGGATGCCGGTTACCCGGAAGATATCCGATTGAAATACCGTTTTCTGGATCTGCGCCGCGAAGACATGCATCGCAACATCATGCTGCGTAGCGGGGTAATCTCCTCCATCCGCCAGCGTATGATCGCCCAGGGCTTCACAGAGTTTCAGACCCCGATCCTGACCGCATCCAGTCCCGAAGGCGCGCGGGATTTTCTGGTGCCAAGTCGTTTGCATCCAGGTCAGTTCTATGCGCTTCCCCAAGCACCGCAGCAGTTCAAGCAGCTGATTATGGTTGCGGGTTTTGACCGTTATTTCCAGATTGCGCCCTGCTTCCGGGATGAGGATGCCCGTGCCGACCGCTCTCCGGGTGAGTTCTATCAGCTCGATTTCGAGATGAGTTTTGTCACCCAGGAAGATGTCTTCAACGCGATTGAGCCGGTACTTCATGGTGTGTTTGAGGAATTTGCCGGCGATCGTAAAGTGTCCAGCCTGCCATTCCCCAGGATCGCGTACAAAGATTCCATGCTGAAATACGGCAATGACAAACCTGATCTGCGAAACCCGATCATCATCTGCGATGTGTCAGAGGCTTTCCGAGGATCCGACTTTAAGGTCTTCGCCCGTCTGGTGGAGGAAGGTTGCGTTGTCCGGGCGATTCCCGCACCGGGTGGGGCCGCTCAGCCGCGCAGCTGGTTCGACAAGCTGAATTCCTGGGCACAGGGTCAGGGTCAGGCCGGCCTGGGATATATCAATTTCAAGGCTGACGGGCCCGCCGGTCCGATTGCCAAGAATCTTGACGCGGACCGGATCAAGCAGATCCAGGATGCGACTGGCATGGGTGAGGGGGACGCCGTCTTTTTCTGTTGTGGCAAACCGGATGCGGCCGCGTCCTTTGCCGGTCTGGCCAGAACCGAGATCGGAACCCAGTTGAACCTGATCGACGAGAATGTCTTCGAGTTCTGCTGGATCGTTGATTATCCGATGTATGAGTTTGACGAAAAAACCCAGAAGATTGAGTTCAGCCACAATCCGTTCTCCATGCCGCAAGGTGGTCTGGAAGCCCTGGAAACAAAGGATCCGCTCGATATCCTGGCCTATCAGTATGACATCGTCTGCAACGGTATTGAGCTCAGCTCCGGTGCGATCCGGAATCATCTGCCGGACCTGATGTACAAGGCGTTTGCGATTGCGGGTTATGGTCCGGAGGTTGTTGACGGGCGCTTTGGTGGCATGATCAACGCGTTGAAACTGGGAGCACCACCCCATGGTGGTTCAGCCCCCGGGATCGACCGGATTGTCATGCTGCTGGCGGGCACCAACAACATTCGCGAGGTCACCATGTTCCCGATGAACCAGATGGCCCAGGATCTTATGATGGGTGCCCCTGCAACGGTGGATGATCACCAGTTGAAGGACGTCCATATCAAACTGGATCTGCCCATCGAATTGGACGATTGAAACCGGTTCGTCTCAAGCCGAGCTGACAGGCTTGCGCAGGGTCAGGAAATGGGCCTGGAGTGTGTGGCCGGTGACATGCTCACCCAGCGTGTCACCGATGCATTCCACGGCATAGGATGATTCCAAGCCAACCAGCGCACCGTGCCATCCCTGATCGACCCAGGCGTTCTGAGCGACCGTCAAACAGAAGATGCCGCCAGGTTTCAGGACACGCATCACCTCTGGCACACGGTCAGGTCCAACATGGCCCATGGTAAAGACACCGGTTGAAAACGCCCCCTGATAGGTGCCGTCCTGGATTGGGATGGTCTGCAGCAGATCTGCGGTCTGCAGGGTTCGATACAACCCTTTGGACCGCGCAACCTTCATCATCTCCTCTGTCAGGTCGATCCCGTCAATCACCTGAAATCCCGCTTTGCGCAGGGCGATGCCGCCGAGCCCCGTGCCGCAGCCAACGTCGAGGATCGCGTGATCGGTGCCACCAAGGACATTTTTCAGTGTCTCCGCCAGGATCGGGGGGGAGACATAGCCGCTTTCCTTCATGGCATCTTCGTAGGTTTCGGCCCAGTCGCCATAGATCTGACGGTGCTCGTCCGGCGACTTCGCCTGGTAGACCTTTTCGAAATGTTCTTCGGTTCTTCTTGTCATGGAACCAGCCCCCAATACCGGTGTTCACGATCAGTGTTGGTTTCACGCTAACATCAAAACCGGGATCCTCCAATCGATGATCACCAAGTGTTCAGTGCGCTTGATCAGGAACCATCAACTGTGGCTGACGTTCCAGTGTTGCAGTGAAATCACCAAAACCATTGGCAAACCGTCAAGAAACCCGTATTCCCTGCGGCCATGAGCACAGATCATCATCAGAACGCGCCGGCAAAGGTCGGACTTGTCAGTCTCGGATGTCCCAAGGCCCTCGTGGATTCCGAACGAATAATTACCCAGCTTCGCGCCGAAGGGTACGAGTTGTCGCCGGATTACGAAGGCGCGGATGTTGTCATCGTCAATACCTGCGGTTTTCTGGACAGTGCGAAGCAGGAAAGCCTGGAGGCGATTGGCGAAGCCGTCGAAGAAAACGGTCGTGTCATCGTGACCGGCTGTATGGGCGGTGAAGAGGGGCTGATCCGGCAGGTTCATCCTGATGTTCTGGCCGTGACCGGGCCCCACCAATATGAGGCCGTGGTGGACGCTGTACATGATGTGGTGCCGCCAGCCCATGATCCCTTCACGGACCTTGTTCCGCCGGAGGGGTTGCGCCTGACACCGCGCCACTATGCCTATCTTAAGATTTCAGAGGGCTGCAATAATACCTGCAGTTTCTGCATCATTCCTTCATTCCGCGGGAAACTGGCCAGCCGCCCGGCCGCCAAGGTGCTGTATGAGGCAGAGCGTCTTGCAAAAGCCGGTGTGAAGGAATTGCTCGTCATTTCCCAGGACACAAGTGCCTATGGCGTTGATCTGAAATACGCGACCAGCCGCTGGAACGGGCAGGAAGTCTCGGCCCGTTTTATTGATCTGGCCGACCGGTTGGGCGATCTGGGGATCTGGGTGCGCCTGCACTATGTCTACCCCTATCCGCATGTGGATCAGGTGATCCCGCTGATGGCCGAGGGACGCGTCCTGCCCTATCTCGACATTCCCTTTCAACACGCTAGCCCCGACGTTCTGAAGCGCATGCGGCGTCCAGGCAATGTTGAGAAGACACTGGACCGTATTCACCAATGGCGGCGTGATTGTCCTGATCTGGCCTTGCGGTCGACCTTCATTGTCGGTTTCCCCGGTGAGACGGAGCAGGACTTCCAATATCTGCTGGACTGGATGACAGAGGCACAGTTGGACCGCGTCGGCTGTTTCAAGTTTGAACCCGTTGCAGGCGCCGCCGCAAATGACCTGTCCAGTCCTGTGCCCGATGAGGTGAAGCAGGAGCGATGGGAACGTTTCATGGCCCATCAGTCCGTTATCAGTGAGGCGAAACTCGCCAAACGCGTCGGACAGCGTCTCGATGTTCTGATCGACAGCGTTGATGAAGAAGGGGCGGTGGGACGCTGTTATGCGGATGCACCTGAAATCGACGGCAACGTCTTTATTGACGATCCGGGTGGATTGAAGCCGGGGGACATGGTCAAGGTTGAGATTGACGAGGCCAGCGAATACGACCTCTGGGGGAACGTGGTCGCCGATTAGGCGGGCGGTTGGTTAGTTGACCCGGCATTCGGGGAGCGTGCCTTGCGCGGTTTCCCAAAATCCTTGCCAACGTCTTGCATGGGTCAGTTCATCGATCACCTTTACCTGAATGCAGCGCGGATTTGCACTCGCCGTGGCATAACTCTGCGCGACCCAACGCGGGATGACCTTGTCTTCTTTCCCTGAATAATGAATTTGTGGAATGTCAGCGATGCTCGCGGCGATTGTCATCGGGTCCAGTGAGCCGGTAAGGGGGCTGACACCTGCAGCCGCCATCAGGGCGGTCGGGTCAAGGTTTCCGGCAAGGGTGCGAATTGAGGCGATGTTGTTCCGACCCGTCTCCTGCCTTTTCGCCGCGATCAGCATGGCGACCGCACCGCCACCTGAATAGCCAACCAGGTGGATCCGCGCGCCTGGGATACCCTGAAGGATTGTGTCAATCGCCTGATCGGTTGCGTCCACTATGGCCTGGCTGTAGCGATGGCTGGTCCAGTCGCGTGTCGAACAATTGTCCCCCGGCGCGGATGTCTGGAACTGGCAGGGTCGGGCCAGATAGACGGCATTGGGACCATCATCCATAACGACCAGATCGATGACGACAGGGTTTCGCGGGGTCGGATCCCGCGACGGTTGGGTCTTGGATATCCAGGCGAACCCGTCCCCTTCCAGATAAAGTGTTACCTCGGTTTGTTGTGGGTTGTTCAGGCGAGAAAGACTGAAAAGGGTGAAGGTATCAGTCCTTATCTGCGCCATCTTCAAGCCGGCCTTCTGTGCGCGCTCGGCAGCCCTGGATACCTGTGAAACCGAGCTGCTGATTCCGGTGCAGGCAGACAGGCCCGCGGCGATCGACGCGATCGCTATGACCTGCCAGAGAGGTTTCATGGTTTAGCTGAACCCGAATTGTGACGCATAAATCTCATTTGTACCCAAATCACGCCTTGTTGCCCGATCATAACCAAAGTTGCCCGACAGGCTCAATCCATGGTCGGCAAGGGTCACCTTTGACGGGTGGCGGTGTTCTTGAAGCAACAGGATGAATGTAATGACAAAACGGATCCACCTCGCAACTGTGTTGGCTGCAGCTCTGCTTTCGGCCTGCACCTATGACATTGCCGCCGTTCGAGAGTCGGAACCCCGTGTCGGGTCATGGCCGTTTGAGTTCACCCAGGCACCAAAGGGCGTAAGTTTCGAAGAGGCCCTGGCGCGCGAATACAAGGTCCTCACCCTGTTTGAGAATGATGAGATGTATGACTACACATCCGCTGGACAATATGCTGAGCGGGTACTCTCCCTTCAAAAGGGTGAGACGGTCGACCCCGCCCGTCTCAAGGATTTTGATCTTCCAGCCGATCACCTTCCCGCACTGGAAGAGGCACGGGCTACAGTCATGACACTGTTTGACGAGGGCGTGAGAGAGGCCTGGCCGGCAGAGTCGGCAAGATTGCAAAGCAGTTTTGATTGCTGGGTGGAACAACAGGAAGAGAACCACCAACCTGATGACATCGCGCGGTGCCGTGTGGCCTATAACGAGGCACTGGGCAATCTGCGTGTTGCAATGACACCTCCGCCAGAACCGGTTGTCCAGGACGAGGAACCCGTCGTTGCGACAGCGCCTGCACCGGCTATTGAATATGTGGACAGCTACACCGTGTATTTTGACTTCAATTCCGCCGAATTGAACGAAGCGGCAATGGGAACCCTTGAAACCGTTGTTGACGCGCTGAGAGCGTTGAATGCGGGTGCCAGTATCGTCGGCCATGCAGATACGTCCGGCGCTGTATCCTATAACCAGAGCCTGTCCGAGGCCCGCGCGGAAGCGGTTTCAAGGGTTTTGCAGGATGCCGGGATCAGACCCTCAGTTGTGACAATTTCAGGCCTGGGTGAGACGGATCTGGCCGTCGCGACCGGCGACAATGTCAGAGAGGCACTGAACCGCCGCGCGGTGATTAACATTCGGTAGG
The DNA here is from genome assembly GCA_963691885.1 of Alphaproteobacteria bacterium. Lineage (GTDB taxonomy): Bacteria > Pseudomonadota > Alphaproteobacteria > UBA8366 > Aestuariispiraceae. Next base: position 395,112 of record OY829843.1, on the reverse strand, counting down.
GTCGTGCGCGAGTTTAACGTTCTATCGTGGTGCAATTTGCGTAAAGGGTGGTGGTCTCTGGCCAATCTGAAAAGACGGCCTGGACGCCGACCTGACGGGCCAGTACATCCAGAACCACCAGAATATCCCCGTCATTTTTGATGACAGGCTTTACTGATTGATAGTACCAGCCACCGCCATTGTTGAGGGACCCGGACCGTTCGGTTGTCCAGGCAATTATGGTCAGATCGGCCTCTTTTGCAGCTTTTGCATAGGCTGAGGGTACAATCTGATAATTTCCGTCTAGTGTCAGGAGAACCCAGAGAGGCGGGGCAATATAGTTGACTCCTTCCCGCTTCAAATCCTGCATCGAGGGTGTAAAGGTCTCCGGTCGCGCCGGATCAAAACCCGGATTGCTATAACGCCCTTCAAGATAGACCGCCTGCTTTCCGAATTCCGGATGCTCCCTGGCCCAGTAGCGCACATCTTCCAGATCGAAGCTTTGCGGGTAGACCCGCGCTGGATCTATACCGGCTGCTTGGTAGGCCTCTATCAGAGTGTCTCGTTGTGTGTCGCGGGACTGATCTCCGTCGAAAGATTTCAGTTCCGGTGTAAAATCTGTTCCCAATTGGTCGAACAGGACAATGCTCTCTGCATGGGTCATCAAAGTGCCAAACTGGTCAGGGGCCGGCGCATAGAAGGTGTCGAGCGAGGTTGCCTGTTTATCCACTTTGTCCGGGCGGCCCTGAAGTGACTGAAACTCCGTCAGTGTCAGATCGCTGGTGCAACAACGCGCGACATTGGGCGCGCCATCAATAGCCGGTGTTGTGCATTTTGTCGCCAGAGCCGGGCGGGCTAGAATATCTGTTGTCGTGTGCAGATCGCATTGCGCGTGACGACACACAGCAACACCGTCGCCCGTGAATGTAACATCGCATTCCAGAATACCGGCACCTTGATCGGCGGCGGCGCGATAACTCTCAACAGTGTGTTCCGGATAGTGCAGGGGCGCCCCGCGATGGCCAATGGAAAAGGGATGGGGGGTGAGCGGGTTTCCCAGGCAGGCAGACAATTCGTCTTTCAGTGCACCTTCGGGCAATTGGGCCACAAGATATGCCGGTCGGTCGCCGGGTTTCGGCGCGTCCTCTGATGCAAAAGTGGAAATGCTCGCTGTACATATAGCGAGCCACAAGGCTACTGAGAATGACGCCCTCATTCATGATTCCTTCGGATACAGTGGTTGAGTCTGCATAAAATAAGCTAGCGGGGTATGGCCGAGATGTTTCGAAATTTTTACGAAACCCGGGATTTTGCCTTAAAGCAGGCCCGACGACTTGAAGCTGGTATAAGTGCCGTGGCCGACAATGATGTGATCGTGCAGGGAAATGCCGATCTTCTTGGCAGCGTCTCGAATCTCGTTTGTCATCTCAATATCATCGCGGCTTGGTGTCGGGTCGCCGCTTGGATGGTTATGGACGATGATCAGGGCAGAGGCGTGAAGATCGAGCGCTCTTTTCACAACCTCCCTGGGATAAAGCGGCGTATGGTTGACCGTGCCACTCTGTTGCACCTCATCTGCGATCAACCTGTTCTTGTGGTCCAGAAATAACAGCCGCACCTGTTCGATCTTTTCCCGCGACATTGCTGTCTGGACATAGTCCAGAAGCGTGTCCCAGGATGAGATGACATTCCGGTTCAGAACCTTGTGCTGCGACAGACGCTTGGCCGCCGCCTGAACCAGTTTTATGGGGACAACGCCCGCTTCCTTGACGCCTTTGACCTTGGTCAGCTCCGAGGGTAGGCGGCGATCACATCTGCAAAGGAGCCAAATTTTGCCAGAAGTTCCTTTGCAATCGGTTTTGTATCGATCCGGGGCAGGGCCATGGTGAGAAGCAGTTCCAGCATCTCATAATCTTCCATGCTTTGGCCCTGATCCCGCAAAAACCGTTTACGCAGGCGATCCCGGTGGCCCGCATAATGAGGCTTTGGTTTCGCTTTAGCTGCAGGACTGGAAGGTTGCTCGCCGGTCATGGGGTATTCTATTACCCAACCAGGCCATGGCGGCAAGTGAAACCGGCACAGAAAGCGGCAAAAATCCTAGTTGTAGGGCGGCTGTGCCCAACCCTTTGGCGAAAGGGTAAAGATCTCATACCCGTCGGCGGTTACGCCGATTGTATGCTCGAACTGGGCGGAAAGCTTGCGGTCTTTGGTGACCGCTGTCCAACCGTCCTGAAGGATCTTAACATCCCAGGTGCCTGCATTGATCATCGGCTCGATTGTAAAGAACATGCCTTCTTCCAGTTTCTGCCCTTCGGCGGGTTTGCCGTAGTGCAGGACACTGGGCGCGTCGTGGAAAACCTGACCAATTCCATGGCCACAGAAGTCCCGGACAACGGAAAAGCGGTTGCTTTCTGCGTGAACCTGAATGGCATGCCCGATATCGCCCAAAGTCGCACCGGGACGCACAACCTCTATGCCGCGCATCATGCATTCATAGGTGATTTGCGTCAGACGGCGGGCCAGAACGGAAATCTTGTCGCCGGCGAAAAACATGCGGCTTGTATCACCGTACCAGCCGTCAAGAATGATAGTCACATCGATGTTGATAGCATCCCCGTTCTGCAGTTTTTTGGCATCGTCCGGGATGCCGTGACAGACAACGTGGTTGATGCTGGTACAGATTGATTTCGGAAATCCACGATAGTTGAGGGGGGCTGGAATGGCGTTGTGATCCAGGATGAAGTCGTGACACAGCTTGTCCAACTCACCCGTTGTGACGTCGGGTTTTACGTGAGGCGTTATGAAATCGAGAACCTCTGCCGCAAGTTTTCCGGCCTTGCGCATGCTCTCAAAATTTTCCTGGCTGTGAATTTTCACATGCCGTGGCTGGGAATAGTTCATAACAGGTTCCTGTCGTACAGATCGGTTCTTTTGCCTGTTTGAGCAGGCGGTACTCGTGAGCTTTTAAATCGCCAGACGGCGTCCAATTTCCATACCCTCGGTCGTGACAAGGGCAGAATAGCACAGGATCTCTACATTGCTTGCCCGTGCATGATCAAGGGCTTCTGCGTAAACAGGATCAATATCCCGTGCCGCTGTAAAATGGTCACAATCTTCGCGAAGTACAAGGAAAAGCATGATTGCGCGGGCGCCCTGTTTTTTAACTTCGGTCAGTTCGTGCAGATGTTTGGTGCCTCGCTTTGTGACAGAATCCGAAAACTCGGCGAGACCACTGCCTTTCGGGCGGGTGTCCCGACGCAGGGTTACGGATTTGATCTCTACATAGGCCGGCGGTTTTTCAGGGTCTTCAAGAAGGATGTCGATCCGGCTGTTGGTTCCGTATTTGACCTCACGCCGAATGGTGCCATAGCCGGATAATTCGGGGATGTGACCGTCCGCAATTGCATCAGGGACCAGGCGGTTGGCCAACCCGGTATTGATGCAGACGAGGCTGGACCCGCTGTCGACAAGGTCCCAGCGCCACTTCAACTTGGCTTTCGGGTTTGTGACCGGCGTTAGCCATACTCTGAATCCCGGTTCTGCCAGCCCCATCATACTGCCGGGGTTCGGACAATGGGCAACGAAAGGGGCGTCGTGACCGGGGAGTTCGATATCAGACAGAAAGCGTTTGTACCGGCGCAGCAAACGCCCTTCGACCAGGGGTGGATCAAACTTCATCAAGCGCCCCTTGACCTCGATTGAACGGGTGTCCTCACCCGGCGGTATTTCGGGCGTTCTGGATCAGTTCGAGAAGCTGTTCCTTCCCGACTGCGCCCGGCACGAACTGACGGCCGATCAACATTGCGGGTGTACCGGTCACGCCAAGCCGTTGCGCCAATTGCAGATTGGCCTGCAGATAGCTCTGAATTTCCGGGTCCTGCATGTCTTTTTGTAACTGAACGATGTCGAGGCCAAGTGAAGAGGCGGTGTTCAGAACTTTTTCCTGGGACAGGCGACCCCGCAAATCCATAATCTCTGCGTGAAACTCCTGATACTTACCCTGCTTTTTTGCGGCAAGTGCGGCTTGTGCCGCAAAGGTTGAAACGGGCCCCAGGATCGGCAGTTCCTTGAAGACAACCCGCAGCTTCCGGTCATCTTCCATAACATCCATCATGGTCGGGAACAGGCGTTTGCAATAGCCGCATTGATAGTCAAAGAATTCGACCAGTGTAACATCACCGTCCGTCACACCGTTATCTGGCGTCATCGGGTTTTCATAGATTTGGGCGTCCAGAGCGGCCATTGCTTCTGCCCGCTGACGGCGCTGGTTTTCTTCCTGCATGGCTTCAAAATTCTGGATAGCCTGCATGACCACGTCCGGATTATTCAACAGATAGTCGCGGACGATCTGCTCAATCTCGGCCTGTGTCAGACTGCTTGCCGGATCGGTGGATTGGGCCCAGACATTTCCGCCACCAATTAGCGAGAGGGAAAGGCCCAGCAGGACCGAAAGGGAGAGGCATTTACGTTTTATGAGGCTCATCAGATCCACCCAGTTCACGACATTGCTCACACTCTAGCCAAAGAGCGCTTTCCGGCAAGGTGGCAAAGGGTTGCAGTCGGCGGAAACCATACGGAATTCACGTGAACAGCATCACAATTGCTTGACCCGGTCAGGGTTTTTCCCGGGCAGCCTGGACTTCTATGTCCTGGGCGCGCAACCAGCCGGGCGAACCTCTTGGCAGCAATTCCTGGGCGCGTTTGGCGTGGGACACAGCCGCTGGATTATCGCCCCGATGGATGGATTCTTCCGCCTGGGCCAGCGCGGTATTCGCGAAATCCCCCTGGCGGCCATACAGCGTCGCAAGTAGACGCCAGGCACTGGCCATCCATGGCTCATAACGCAACGCAAGACGCAGGTTTTCCTTTGCCTCTTCCTCAAGGTCCGGATTGTTCAACTCAATGAGTGTTTGTGCCAGGGACCGTCTGATCAGGGCCGACCAGGGCAGTTTTTCTATCGCGGCCCGATAAGGGTCCAAAGCCAGTTCCAGGCGACCGCCATCCCGCGCAATATCCCCTTTAAGTTCCAAAAAGAAAGGGTCATCGGGGTAGTCCGCGATCAGGGCGTCAATCGCGGCGAGAGCATCGTCCGTGCGGCTTTCCTGCATCAGGGCGATCGACCGGGCATAGCGTGCCGGCAGGCTGGTGTCAGAGTCCGGATAGTTCTGATAGGTCTGCCGTGGCGGGTCGATAAAGCCCCGTAGCTTGGCCTGCATCCGTTCGTGCAATGTGTAATAGACAGGGTCCAGCTTGGCATCCGCGAATTTGGAATTCCTGGTATGGTTTTCATAGAACCTGATCCTGTCTTCTGACAGGGGGTGAGTCCTGGTATAGGGGTTCGGATTGCTGGAATAGAGCGTTTCTTCCTGCTTCAGGATGCGCATGAAATTGGCAAGGCCGGCGGCTGAAATGCCGGCTTCATCCAGGAACTGGACAGCGGCTTGATCGGCGGATTGCTCCATACCCCTGGTATATTGCAGAAGATTTCGGGTGCCGACCTGGCTGCCGAGTGTGACGGCGGCGGCGGCAACATCACCGCGGCCACTCAGGACCGCTGCCGGTATCCCCAGCAACAAGGCGACGAGAGACGCATTTTGGGCATCCTCCAGCCCCTGTCCAAATCGGGCCAGGTGCCCGCCCGTGATGTGGCCCGTTTCGTGGGCCAACACACCGATCACCTCGCCGGGGTCATTGGCGCGCATCAAAAGACCCGTATGGATATAGATACGCTGCCCATTCGCCACGAAAGCATTCAAAGTTGGGTTCTGGACCAGTTGAATGCGCACGACACTGGGATCAAGACCGGCAACACGGAAAATCGGGGCGGTATAGACGCGGATTGTATTCTCGATCTCTGTATCGCGGATCAGACCGACGCTTCGGCCCTGCGCATGGCTGTTCGATGCAACGAAAGAAGTGGCAAAGACGGTCGCGAAAAGTAATATGAAAACAGGGATGGGGCGTAAAGTCTGCAAGTCCGAGATCCAGTTCTAAAGCAACTAAGGTAGTGTGCCGGTCGATGGTGTTCAAAGGCAAGGTTTCAATTAAACGGGCAATTCGATCCTGCATGGCCGGTGTGGCGACAATAGGGCTGCTGGCCGCTTGCGCTGATGAGCAGGCTGCAGGTCTCGGCGAAGTTGGCTATGTCGGTGGCTTTTATGGGGCAGCGGTCTCTGATGAGCCACAGGCAACTCTGATTGGGCAGGATATACTCTCAGCCGGTGGCAGTGCCGGGGATGCGGCTATCGCCATGGGGTTTGCGCTGGGTGTCACAATGCCAACCCGGGCTGGCCTGGGATCCATTGGTCAATGCATGGTGCATGATGTCGACCTTGGTGTCACCGAAGTCGTCGATTTCCTGCCGGTGCAGAGTACAAACGGTCGTATTCCGGCACCAACTTTTGCCCGGGGGATGGCCGCACTTCATGCACGCTATGGAACGCTCGACTGGCGACAATTGATCGCACCAGCTGAGCAGCTTGCCCGTCTTGGGCATCGGCCCAGCCGCGCAAGCCGGAACGAGATCGAACCCCTGTGGGAGGTGATTTCGAGAGATCCGCTGGCCCGTGTCGCGCTGGGCGGATCCAGCGGCGGGCCGATCAGCGCCAATGACCGTTGGCGTCAGGTTGAGCTGGCCTCCATCCTGGGGCAAATCCGTGTACGTGGCGCGGGTGCGATGTATACGGGCACCCTGGCACGGGCCGTTGTTGATACCTACAATGCCTATGGTGCCGGGATCGATCTGGCGTCGATCCAGTCCTATGCCGCTGAATGGCGTTTCTCAGTCTCCGCCCCGTTTGGTCGCCATCTCCTTCATGTTCCCCCATACCCCAACGCTGCAGGCCTTGTGATTGCACAGTCCTTGCTGTTGGGGGAACGCCAGGGCCAGGTTCCGGATATCCAAAGCCCGGACCAGTTTCGTGTCTCGGTGCAAACCCTTGGAGACAGTTTGGCCGGTTTCCCTGGGTGGGGAACGCTGGATCCGGAGGATTCAAGTTCTCAGGAAGTGATGCTCGGGGCAGACCGGCTGGACGCGATAAGGGCCTTTGATTTTGATTCTGGATCGGCCGGCTACCCCGGCTTGAAGCCGCTCGACCGTGGGTCTACGGGTTACGTGGTGGTGGACAATCGAGGCATGGCTGTCGCCTGCACCCTGAGCCTCCAGCGGCCAACCGGTGCTGGCCGGATGGCCCCTGGGCTGGGTTTTTATCCGTCTGCCCCTTATGACGGCGTCAATTGGCATGCACCCGTGATCGTCGCGAATGCTGAAAACTTCCTGCTATACTATGTGGCTGCGGGAGAAGGCGGTACCGCCGGCCTCGCAAGCATCGTACAAACGACGCAGCGTGCCTATCGGGACGGGATCCTTTTGGGCGATGTTATGGAGGAAGCCCGCGCCGTTGCCGATCCGATAACAAAATCCATCCTGCTGGAAGAGCGCGCGGCGGACCCCTTCACACAAGCACTTGGCGAATTTGGCGTTCGCATCCAAAAAGGCAGGGCACTTGGACGTGTGAACGCGGTTTATTGTCCTTCCGGATTGCCGGTTGAAATCGAGAACCGCCGTTGTGGTGCAGAAAGCGACAGCCGCGGTTCAGGCCTCGCTGGCCTGGCTGAATAAGGGCAAACCGATGAAAGTTTCCGCACGGGGTGAAATCCCGCCATTCATTGTTATGGAAGTAATGCGCGAGGCTGCGGCGCGGGAAGCAGCCGGGTCGGCGGTCTATCATATGGAGGTGGGTCAGCCGGGAACTGGCGCGCCGCGTGGCGTTATAGAGGCGGCCAAGAACGCGCTCGATGCAGACCGGCTTGGATATACAGTTGCGCTTGGCATTCCGGAATTGCGCAATGCGATCGCCAATCACTATCGCGTTGATTACGGGGTTGAGGTGTCGCCAGACCGGATTGTGGTTACGACCGGCTCTTCCGCCGGTTTTTTGCTGACCTTTCTTGCTGCCTTTGATCCGGGTGATCGGGTCGCGCTCGTCTCGCCCGGTTATCCCTGCTATCGGCACATTCTGACTGCGTTAGGCATTGAAGCGGTGATTGTGGAAACGGGACCGGAAGACAGATTCCAGCCCAACCCCGAGATCCTGGAAAAGGTGCAGGCCGAGAGCGGCAAGCTTGACGGGTTGATCGTTGCCTCGCCCTCAAACCCGACGGGCACGATGTTGTCGATTGATGATATGGCCGCGTTGACCGCCTATTGCCGGTCATCGGGCATTCGCCTGGTGTGTGACGAGATTTACCAGGGAATTTCTTATGGCCGGGGTTTCGAAACCGCTCTAACCGCGGATCCAGACGTCGTGATTGTTAACAGCTTTTCGAAGTATTTTTCGATGACCGGATGGCGTTTGGGGTGGTTGGTCCTGCCCGAAGAGCTTCTTAGACCTGTCGAATGTCTGGCGCAAATTCTTTTCATCTCTGCCCCCACGCTCAGTCAGGTCGCCGGTGTTGCCGCCTTTGATTGCAAACCGGAACTTGAAGAAAATCTGGCGCAATATGCCAGAAACCGAACCTTGCTTTTGGACCGTCTGCCTGCGGCCGGTTTTACGGATCTGGCACCCAGCGACGGGGCGTTTTATCTCTATGCCGATATCGGCCATCTGACGAATGACAGCCTCGACTTCTGCTCCCGCATTTTGAGAGAGACCGGTGTTGCCGTAACACCCGGCCTGGATTTTGACGGTGCCAGGGGCCACCGGACCATGCGTTTTTCCTTTTCAGGCGCGCATGAAGAAATGGTGGCAGCGGCGGACGCACTGAGCGATTGGATGCCGGGCTAGAGTTGTTTTCATTTAATCGTACGCATAGTTAGCGCCTGCGAAGAAGTTCCAGCACTCCGTTTCGGTGAAGAGATCGCATATTGACCCTGTTGCGTTTGTAAGGTCATCGAATGTTCTGGCCTCGGCCTTTCTGAGATGGGCTTTTAATTTTGAGAAGGCTTGTTCGATTGGGTTCAGGTCTGGCGAATAGGGTGGCAGGAACAGGAACCATGCACCGATGTCGTGCAAGGTTTCAGCGGCACGGTCACTTTTATGGGCGGCGAGATTATCGAGGATAACGACATCGCCTCGGCTCAGCGTTGGGGCGAGCTGTGTCTCGACATAGGTCTCAAAGGCGACCTTGGTCATGGGGGCGTTGAGGATCCATGGTGCGGTGAGGCCGCCGCAGCGCAATCCCGCGATAAAGGTTTGCGTGCGCCAATGACCGAACGGCGTATGCATGACAAGGCGTTGGCCTTTGGGCGCGCGGCCTCTAAGCCGGGTCATCTTGGTTGTGGTCGCCGTTTCATCAATAAAAACAAGCCGATGTGGGTCGAGCCGCATGAGAGGTTGTCGCCGGATGATCCAGTGATGACGCGCGCGGCGCACATCAGCGCGCTCTTGTTCCCGTGCCCGCAGCGTTTTTTTTATAGCGGTATCCCGCCTTAATCAGAAACCGGCATAGCGTCGCCTTGCTGGTCTTAACCCCCAGCGTCGCACTCAATTCGTCCGCCAATTCCCTGAGCGTGATATCGGGCTGTGCATCGACAAGGTCAATGACAAACGCTCTATAGGGTTCGAGCGTCCCGGTGCCGACAGGACGACGACGACCAGGGCCGCACAATCCGCGACCTTGACGGAACCGCTGCATCAACTTGATCGCAAAGCTTGGGCTGACACCGTAAAGGCGTGCCGCTGATCGGCACGAGTGACCGGCAATAACGTAAGAAAAAATACGCTCCCGCAAATCCATCGAAATGACTGATGACATAATCCCGGTCTCCAAAATAAAAACAGGGAATCATGCTTCGTAGAAATCTCAAAACCGATTCCGACTAAACGGAACCCGCTCTAGACCGACAGCTCTTCGAAACACTTTTCTTCCAACAATCCGCTCCGAACAACTACAAAAAGAGCCGGGACGAAACCCGGCTCTTTTTTACTTCCTGAACATTGAGTGGCGGTCAGCTGCCGATCATTTTGTTCCACCAACCTTTGCGCTTTGGTTTGTCCTTTTCAGGCTCTGCAGCGGGTGGGCTGTCATTATTGGCTGCACTTTGGACCTCCGGTGCGGAGGCAGTCACCGATGGCTCGGAAACCGGGGCGACTTCTGAGACCGGCGACGCAATGGGCGCAGCCGTTACGTCAGAGGTTACCTCAGCCTCAGCATCCGCTTTTTTCTTTCGGGCGCTACCGGTTTTTGAGGCAACCTTTCGGGTGGTTTTTTTTGAGGCTGGCGTTTTCCGAGCCGCAGCCTTGGTACGCCGTTTTGGCTTGGCTGGCGCTTCTTCACGGTCATCCGTCGACGCATCACCGGCCGGTTGTTCAGTGGCCGCTTCGACAGCGGGCTCGCCTTCCGATGTTTCGGCTGGTGTAGCCTCTGGTTCAGATTTGGCTGCTGCAGCTGATTTGCGCGGGGTGCGAGACCGGCGGCGCGGTTTTGGCGCTTCCTCTTCTGACCCTGCTGCGTCTTCTGCGACACCCTCAGACACGGCCGCAGTGGATGCAGCTTCTGCGGCGACTGCTTCAACAGTGTCAGGCTGATCGGCGTTTTGGTCCCTATCACCGGACTCAGTATCGGTTGCCGCTACAGCGTCGCCCGTCTGCTCAGAGGAGACTTCATTGGTCTGCTGTTCGTCGCCATCCCGGCCACGCCTGCGACGGCCACCACGACGACCGCGTTTGCGACGACGACGGGTACCGTCGCCTTCGCCATCGCCGTCTCGAGCAGTGACTGGACGGTCTGAATTGTCTTCGTCCAGTTCAGAATCGGCGTCGCCGGTCTGATTGTCCTGGTCGTTCCGGTTCAGGGACTGATCATTACCCTCCCCATCCTCATTGGACCGCCGGCGTTTGCGACGACCACGACGACGGCGGGAAGACCGGCTGGACTCTTCACCCTCGTCGGATGACGGAACCGGATCCGGATGGGTCACGATGACTTCACCCTCGACATTGTCTTTGGCGACACGGGTCAGGATAAATTTCGGCGGGATGAAGTCATCATTTGTGGTGATAACGATGGAAACCTCATACCCGGTCTCAATTTCTGCCATCGTGGCGCGTTTGTGGTTCAACAGATAGAGGGCAACCGTCGGCGGCACCTCCACCGTGATTTCAGACGACCGGCGGCGCAGGCCTTCTTCCTCAATCGCGCGCAACACCTGCAGGGCAGCGGATTCTGTGGAAGGGATATAGCCGATGCCACCACATGTCAGACAGGGTTGGGTCATGGCTTCAAGCACGCTGGGGCGGAGGCGCTGACGGGACATCTCCAGCAAGCCAAACGGGCTGACCCGGCCTACCTGGATGCGGGCACGGTCGCTGCGCAGGGCCTCTTTCAGCCGCCGCTCAACCGCGTGGTCGTTGCGGTTTTCTTCCATATCGATGAAATCGATGACAACCAGACCGGCCAGATCCCGTAACCGCAATTGCCGGGCGATCTCTTCCGCCGCTTCAAGGTTCGTCTTGATCGCGGTCTCTTCGATGTGACGTTCCCGCGTGGCCTTGCCAGAGTTCACGTCGATGGCAACCAGTGCCTCTGTCTGGTGCAAGACGATGGACCCGCCAGACCGCAATTGAACAACCGGGTCATAGATCTGGTTCAGCTGGTTCTCAACCTGATACCGCTGAAACATGGGCACACCCTGTTCATCGGTATAGCGTTTCACCTTTTTAGCGTGACTCGGGATCATCGCCTTCATGAAATCTTTAGCGATGCGATAGCCGTCATCGCCTGATACAAGAACCTCATCGAAATCCTTGCTGTAAAGATCGCGGATTGAGCGCCGGATCAGATTTGCTTCCTCGTGGATCAGGGCCGGTGCCGCTGAATCCAGCGTCTTGCCGCGCACATCATCCCACATTCGCATGATGTATTCGAAGTCGCGTTTGATCTCTGCCTTTGAGCGTTCCTGACCGGCTGTGCGCAGGATGACGGCCATGCCTTCCGGCACGTCAAGCTCGCTTAGAACACTTTTCAGACGCTTGCGATCCTGGGGATTTGCGATCTTGCGGCTGACACCGCCCCCACGCGACGTGTTGGGCATCAGGACACAGTAGCGTCCGGCGAGCGACAGATAGGTGGTCAGCGCAGCACCCTTGTTGCCGCGCTCTTCCTTCAAGACCTGCACCAGCAGCACCTGACGGCGCTTGATAACTTCCTGGATTTTGTATTGCCGTTTCAGGCGGGGACGGGCGCGCTTCGTCTCTTCCAGGGCTTCATCACTGCCCTCATCGCCACCCATGACTTCAACCCCACCGTTTTCGCTGGCGGTTTCATCTTCATCAGGGGTCTCTTCTTCCTCGATTTCCTCTCGGTCCCCGACAGGGATCCGATAGTAATCTGGGTGAATTTCGCTGAAGGCGAGGAAACCGTGGCGATTGCCGCCATATTCCACAAAGGCTGCCTGAAGGGAGGGTTCTACCCGGGTCACTTTCGCGAGGTAGATATTGCCTTTCAGTTGTAGTTTTGTGGTTGTTTCGTAATCAAACTCTTCGAGACGGTGTCCGTTTACAGCCACCACCCGGGTTTCCTCCGGGTGGGTGGCGTCTATCAACATACGTTGAACCATAGTAAATTCTAGCTCCGGTCCGGGCCGGTCCTGACAGTGCAGGTAAAGGCGTCAGACGTGTGTTCCGCAAGCTTTCAGCCGCGCAGCATTGCGCTGCACCGGTTCGGACTGTACCGGACCGGCTTGTGCGTATCTGAAATTGCGTGGTTGCGTTCATTATTCTAACTCAGCGTTTCCGTTTGCTCTCCAGGGCCGCTGTGTGTGTCATCCTTTTGCAACTTGTGTCGCGATACGGAGCAGGAACACAACGCCGATTTCCGGTCTTCCGGATGAAACAGATCCAACGGGCCAAAACGCGCATTTATTGCGCGAGTTCAGCGCATTTAGGATACCCATTTCGGGAAAGGCCTTGGACAGCGCAAATTCGCAACCTCAGAATTAACCAAAATCTGGCGATTAGCAAACCCCAAATTCCACCATCCATGGCATGGACAATTGCAAGCAATAGCGAATATGGGCATACAAATGGCAGAACAAGGTGTTTTATTAGTATTTTTGCCGCGAATATTGGTCTAGATTGTAAAAATCGAGACAAGCACAAGGTTTATATAATGGTGAGATGCTTCATAGCGGTCGCGATTATTTGCCTGAACTTCACGGTTTTGGGCACGGTTTCGCATGCCGCGCCCTTTGTTAAGGATATTCGCATTGGTGCGCATGCGGATTATACCCGGTTTGTGGTCGAACTAAGTGAACGGGTCCCTTATCGCCTGCTGACCTTGGCCGATCCATTGCGAATCGTTGTCGATCTGCCGGAGGTCGCTTGGACGGAGAGCGCCGGTAAGGGATTGACCAAGACACAGGGGTTTGTGGACGGGTACAGATCCGGTCTGTTTCGTCCTGGTGTCAGTCGCATCGTGATTGATTTGACCCAACCAGTTGAGATCAAGCGTCATTTCCGACTGGATGCTGCGGATGGAAGCAATAACCGGCTGGTCATCGATATGGTGCCGACAACCGCTTCAGCGTTTACAGCCGCGTTAGGCGAGACGCCGTCCCAGGATTGGGTGAGTTACGCAAAGGCGCTTGGTGGGCGTAAACCGGCCTTTGTAGCAGCGGCACCCGGCGACACGCCAAAGCCTGATGAAGAACCTCGGCGTATCGTTGTCATTGACCCGGGGCATGGGGGTGTTGATCCCGGAGCGATTGGCGCGAGCGGTGCCTATGAAAAGAGGATTGTACTGCAATTTTCGCGCAAGTTGCGGGATGTGCTGCAGAAATCAGGACGCTATCAGGCTGTGTTGACCCGGGACAGGGATGTTTATCTTCCTTTGCGGGATCGCTACGAAGTGGCTCATGTCAATGAAGCGGATCTGTTTATCTCGGTTCATGCGGATTCACACGGGTCCTCCAAAACGCGCGGTTTTTCTGTGTATACGCTGTCTGAAAAAGCGTCGGATAAGGAGGCGGCCGCCCTGGCGGCAAAGGAGAACAAGTCAGACATTCTGGCAGGCTACGACCTTAGTGGTTACGATGACCAGACCACGTTTATTCTGTTGGATCTGGCACAACGCAAGACGAGCGAGGCCTCCTGGCAGTTTGCGCGCTCCGTAGTCGACAGGGTTGGTACCAAAGTCCCTTTATTGCGACGGCCACACCGATTTGCAGGCTTTGCCGTCTTAAAGAGCCCGACGGTCCCATCCGTGCTTGTGGAACTGGGCTATATGTCAAATCGATCTGAAGAGAAACTGCTGAAGACCGAGACACATCAGAACAAGATTGCGAGCGGTATGCTGGAAGCGATCGACACGTTCTTTGAAAAGCAGGACCGGTTGAACAGGTCCTGATACACTTTCAGGCTTTCTGAACGGATCGCTGTCTCTGCCCTTAAATCCTCGCATGGCTGCCACGGTCCCGTCACGATAGAATGATTTGTGTGATATTGCGGGCAAAGCGAGACCGAATTACATTTTACAATACCGTCGGCGCAACACACTGACATTTGCAGCGGGGGTCAATTGGTGGCGTTATTGCGGGACGTGCATCCGGTTGCGAGTCCTGATCTGTTACAGCAGTGGTATGGGGACAGGTCGCAAGGTTTGAAGGCAGGTAAATGAACTTGGTAAAACTGTTTGTGGTGTTGTTAAGCTTGGGTCTTGGCCTCTGCGTCGTTGGGGCCGGGGTGGCCGTTTACGGGCTCTGGCATTATGGCAAAGACTTGCCGGAATATGCACAACTTGCAGATTTTGAACCGGCAACAGCAACCAGGGTCCATGCGGGTGATGGTCGTCTGATCGCTGAATACGCGGTAGAGAACCGCGTATTCATGCCGATTGATTCGATCCCGAAGCGGGTGAAACAGGCGTTTATCGCCGCTGAGGACCAGAACTTCTATTCCCATCCGGGCGTTGACTTCATTGCCCTTGCCCGTGCCGTTGTAACCAATGTCAAAATTAAGCTGCAGGGTGGTGGGCGTCCGATAGGGGCATCGACCATAACGCAACAGGTCGCGAAGAACTTCTTGCTGACCAATGAGGTCTCGATCGAACGCAAGATCAAAGAGGCAATCCTGTCTTTCCGCATCGAACGCGCCCTGACGAAAGACCGGATCCTGGAACTGTATCTCAACCAGATTTATCTGGGATACGGGTCCTATGGTGTTGCTGCCGCAGCCCTCAACTATTTTGATAAACCACTCGACGAGTTGGGGATTGATGAGGCGGCCTATCTGGCAGCCCTGCCAAAGGCCCCGAACAACTACCATCCCGTCCGAAAGCTGTCAGCCGCGATAGCGCGTCGAAACTGGGTTGTCGGTCGTATGGAAGAAGAGAAATTCATTCACCAGGCGGAAGCCGAGATTGCCCGTGAACTGCCCCTCGAAGTTCGGCCTCCGCGTGATGTGCTTTCGGTCGATGCACGGTATTTCGTCGAAGAAGTCCGTCGGGAGCTTGGTGAGCAATTTGGTTTGAACAGGGTCAATGAAGGTGGTCTTTCAGTGCGCACGACCCTGGATTCTAACCTGCAGGAAATGGCCAAGACCTCGCTGCGGGAAGGCCTGGTTGCCTATGACCGCCGTCATGGCTATCGCGGGGTTGTTACCAGTCTTTCCCTTGAAGAAGCCCAATTGGCAGAGGAAGGGGCCGAGGCTGCCTGGGCCGTAGCGCTTGGTGAGGTAAAGGTAAAGACTGACTACAGTCCCTGGGTGCTCGGCGTGGTCCTTGGCTTCGACAAACGCGATACCCGCGTTGGCTTCAGCGACGGTTCTGTCGGGAATTTGCCTTTTGCAGAAATCCGCTGGGCCCGGAAAGCGCTGGAGGACCAGGCCCGTGGTGCTGCGGTCAAGTCGCCAGGTGAGGTTATGAAACCGGGCGACGTCATCTACGTTGAATCGGTTCTGTTCAAACCCAAGGAAGAGGGCAAGGATCCGGAACCCTATCCACCAGGTACCTTTGGCCTGCGTCAGATCCCGGCTGTCAATGGCGGGATTGTGGCGATGGACCCGCATACAGGGCGCATTCTGGCCATGCAGGGGGGGTGGAGTTTTGATGATAGCGAATTCAACCGGGTCACCCAGGCTAAGCGCCAGCCAGGCTCCGCCGTCAAACCGTTCGTTTATCTGGCCGCCCTGGAAGAGGGATATACCCCTGCCACGATGATCCTGGATGCACCTTTTGTGCTGGATCAGGGACCTGGCAAGAAGAAATGGAAACCGGCCAACTACTCCCGCCAGTTTTACGGGCCAAGCCCGATGCGGGTCGGGATCGAGCGGTCCCGAAACCTGATGACGGTTCGGTTGGCCCAGGCGGTTGGCATGGAATCTGTGTCCGAGCTGATCGGGCGGTTTAACATCATGCAGAATATGCCCGAACAATTGTCGATGTCTTTGGGGGCGGGTGAGACCCAACTACTCGATATCACGACGGCTTACGCGATGCTGGTCAATGGGGGCAAGAGGATCACGCCAAGTCTGATTGACCGGGTTCAGGATAGACATGGCAAAACGATTTTCCGTCATGATGGACGGCTGTGCACCGACTGTGTGGCCACCCAGTGGGAAGGCCAGACACCACCGCAGCTGCCGGACCAGCGTGAACAGCTGGTTTCTGCAGAGAGCGCCTATCAGGTGACAAGCATGCTGGAAGGTGTCGTTCAACGCGGCACTGGCCGCCGTATTCGCGCGGTTGGAAAACCATTGGCCGGGAAAACGGGTACGACCAATGACAGCCGCGATACCTGGTTTGTTGGTTTTGCGCCGGATCTGGCCGTGGGTGTCTTTGTCGGTTTCGACACGCCGATTCCGCTAGGCAAGCAGCCCTGGGGCGGACAGGAAACGGGCTCATCCGTGGCTGCACCGGTTTTCAAAGCGTTTATGGAGCGCGCCCTTGCCGACAAACCGGCCATTCC
Organism: Alphaproteobacteria bacterium; assembly: GCA_963691885.1. Classification (GTDB taxonomy): domain Bacteria; phylum Pseudomonadota; class Alphaproteobacteria; order UBA8366; family Aestuariispiraceae. The sequence goes on along the minus strand of OY829843.1, from coordinate 378,230 downwards.
TTTCCGCACACCCCCTGCCATCAGAAATGTCAGAATAGACGCCGATACCGGGCAACTTGCGAAGGCATCCAGCAAGACAGTCATCCTGGAAGCGTTCAAGGCGGGAACGGAACCGGGGGCCCGTGCCGCCGAGGTGTTTATTGACGGCGGTACGGAAGATGGCCCTGTAATACCCGGCGGCACAGCACCGGGCAGCTTGTTGCCCGCCGCGGCACCAACCACGTCGTCCGGTGGTTTGTATTAGGGGTCAGGCGGCTTTGGTCGGCTCCACAGGATCGCTGGCTTGGTTTTGATCGGTATGGCTTGAGTCAACAGGCTGGCGGCCCTCATCCAATGTGTCGGAGAAGAGATGATTGCGGTCGCGGTGGCCGGCTTCATCTTCACGAACTTTCAGGATGACATCCCGCAACCGCGCGTCTTCGGGAAGGTTCCAATAGGCAATCGCCACCTCAGGCGCGGGTGGATTATCGTGTCGCCCGGCATCTATATCCGCCAGACAATTCGTGTAACTGACAACAGCTTCCTCCTCAAAATAGCCGACAACGCGGTGTGCCGTGCTTGGGGAAAAGAGATAGAGCCAGAAATAGAAGTTATAGAAGATTGCCTGGGTGATCATAATGATCACACGTTCGGCACGGGATGGCTGGGCGATCTCGATAAAGGTCATCAGATGCATACGTTCATTTTCAGCTTCGTCCAGAAGCTCGCGGACCCAACCCCTGTCATCTTTTATGACCCGCAGGGAATGGAGATGCTGTAAGAGGCCGCCGACCATACCCGGTACTGCGGCGACGGTTTCCAGCACCACGGCGCGGTGTCCGTAACGTCCGGCAAAGAACTTGTCTGCCACGAAACGCAGCACTTTCACAAAGCCATAGGCGACCTTGTCGCGAAAGCTTTCTGGTATGCGGTGGTTCTTTTCAGGAAGCGTGATGAGAGGTGATGGTGAAGCACCCATGGGACCATCCTTTGTGATCGATTAGTCCATACTCCTCAGATGGTGAGGCGGGACGCTGGAACAATGTGCAAACTGTCGCAGTCAGGTCGTAGTATTTGGGGTCGATTGAGTGCTCTTTGCTTGTAACCGGCCTTGGCATAATCTACATCCCATTCAAGGCGTTTCTGCCGGATTGCTCTGTAAGATTTAAGAAAGGGTCCGCCTCGATGCGTGCCGAAGCACAAGCCAATGTTGACGAACTCAAGCAGTCGCTCGAACTGCTGAGGAGGCATCTTTGACTTGGAGACTGCCCGAAAGCGTCTGCAAGAACTGAATGCCAAAGTAGAAGATCCAACCCTGTGGGATGATCCCGATGCCGCCCAGAAATTGATGCGGGAACGGGCCTCTCTTGAATCGCGTATCGGCGATTTCAATACCCTTGAATCCGGACTGACGGACAATGTTGAATTGATCGAACTGGGTGAAGCAGAGGGTGATGAAGACATCATTTCAGAGGCCGAGGCCGCCCTTGCAGAGTTAAAGGACGTCGCCCGAAAACTGCAGTTGGCGAGTCTGCTATCCGGTGAGGCCGATGGCAATGACTGCTTCCTGGAGGTGCATGCAGGTGCTGGCGGGACAGAGTCCCAGGACTGGGCCAATATGCTGTTCCGGATGTATTCGCGCTGGTGTGTCCAGCATGGTTACAAAACGGAGATGATGGAAGAAAGCCCGGGTGAAGAAGCCGGTATCAAGTCTGCGACCCTGCGGGTTTCTGGCCCGGACGCCTATGGCTGGCTAAAGACGGAAACCGGCGTCCATCGTCTGGTTCGCATTTCGCCCTTCGACTCAAACGCGAGACGGCATACCAGCTTTTCCTCTGTCTCAGTCTATCCGGAAATTGATGATTCAATCACGGTAGAAGTTGAGGAAAAGGATCTGCGGATCGACACCTACCGGGCTTCAGGCGCTGGCGGGCAGCACGTCAACAGAACGGATTCTGCTGTTCGTATCACCCATGAGCCGACCGGCATTGTAGTTCAGTGTCAGAACGATCGATCGCAGCATAAAAACCGGGCGACCGCGATGAAGATGCTGGAAGCGCGGCTCTATGAACGTGAGTTGCGGATCCGGGAAGAGGCAGCGCAAGCAGAGCATGAAGCCAAGACCGAAATTGGCTGGGGTCATCAGATCCGATCCTATGTTCTCCAGCCCTATCAGATGGTGAAAGACCTGCGGACCGGCGTTGAAAAGGGCAATGCCCAAGGCGTGCTGGATGGCGATCTGGATCCCTATCTGGAAGCGGCCCTGGCGATGCGGGTTGCCGGTGGTCCAGCCCAGCCGGTTGAGGACATCGAGTAACAGGAAAGGGGGCTGTCATGACCAGGTCAGCTGCAACACGGGCGGACGAATTTTGTGCGACCTATGATCTGGAGATCCCGATCCTGATGGCCCCAATGGCCGGCGCTTGTCCGCCGGAACTGGCAATCGCTGTCGCCAAGGCCGGCGGTATGGGAGCCTGCGGCGCCTTGATGATGAATGCGGAGGGGATAAAATCCTGGGCATCCACGGTCCGGGCGGGCAGCAATGGCGCCTTTCAGATGAACCTCTGGATTCCCGACCCTGATCCCGTGCGCAACGCTGACCAGGAAGCGGCGTGGCGAGATTTTCTTGGTCAATGGGGTCCCGAAGTCAGTGCCGAAGCCGGAGACGCCAAACCACATGATTTCGAGATGCAATGCCAGGCCGTCTTGAACGCGGGGCCGGCTGTTATTTCGTCGATCATGGGGGTTTTCCCCCCGGCCATTGTCGAAGAGATGAAGGCACGCGGCATTAAATGGTTTGCGACAGCAACAACAGTGGCGGAGGCGAGGATCGCCGAAGCCGCAGGGGCGGATGTCATCATCGCCCAGGGGATGGAGGCGGGTGGCCATCGAGGTGCCTTTGATGCCGATATGGCCGAGACCTCGATGATCGGATTGTTCTCTCTTCTGCCGGCCATTGTAGATGCCGTTAAGGTTCCGGTAGTTGCCACTGGTGGTATCGGCGACGGACGGGGTGTCGCGGCTGCCTTTGCGCTGGGGGCGTCGGCGGTACAGTTGGGGACGGCGTTGTTGCGAACACCCGAGGCTGGAATTGCACTTGCCTGGGCCGACGCAATCGGGAATGCACAACCGGAAGATACCGTCGGGACAAGGGCATTTTCTGGTCGGCTGGGCCGTTCCATCAGGACCAGCTATGTGCAAGCAACACTAGATCCATCCGCGCCAAAACCAGCCCCCTATCCGGTCCAGCGCGGTCTGACAACAGCCATGCGAGGACAGGGATCCAAAGAGAATGACCTCGACCGGATGCAGGTATGGGCCGGCCAATCAGCGCGTCTAGCGCCAGCGGCACCAGCCGGGGAAACAGTCACCCGCATCTGGCAGGATGCGAAGATTTTGTTAGGCTGGTGACCCTTCAGTTCAGGTTCCAGGTCTCGCCGTGTTTCAGGACCCTGAACCGGTCGGCGGAGATGCTGCGTTCCTCAAGGCTTTGCGCCAAGAGCTTGGGTGGTTCGTCGACAGGTTCGTCGGTCAGAATGAATGTTCCCCAATGCATGCCGACCGCGTCATCCGCTTCGAGATCGATGTAGATCTGAACCGCTTCTGCGGGACTGACATGGGCCGCCTTCATGAACCAGATTGGGGCATAGGCACCGATGGGTATGGCGGCGAGGTCGACCGGCCCAAGCCGCTCGCGGATCTGGGTGAAGTCCTTTGAATATCCGGTATCGCCCAGATGAACGAAGCTGCGCCCGCCAACGTCAAAGTGCCAGCCGCCCCAGAGGGTCAGGTTCCGGTCTGTGAGGGATCGGCCCGACCAATGATGCACCGGGACAAAGGTGACCTTCGTATTGCCGATAACCTCATCCTGCCACCAGTCATATTGGCGGACATTTGTGATCCCTTCTTCTTCGAACCAGTCGAGCATGCCCATTGGCACGACAAAGAGCGTTTCCGGATCTCTTGCGGCAAGCGTTTTGACGGATTTCAGATCGAGATGGTCATAGTGGTTATGGCTGATCGAGTCGATGTCGATCTTTGGCAATTCCTCTATCGTCAGGCCCGGCGGCATGTATCTTTTCGGGCCGGCGAAAGATACCGGTGACGCCCGCTGGGTAAAATGCGGGTCGGTCAGGATGGCGACATCGCCGACGCGGTAGAGATAGGATGCATGCCCTATCCAGGTGATAGAGGGTTTCGGGGCCACGGGTTGCAGCGCCTCGTCATCGGCGCTGACGCTCTCAAAACGCATTGGGTCCGGAATATTTCCGAGCCGTTCCCACCACCAGCTCAGCAATTCCCCAAAGCTCTTGTTTATTTGGGTGCCATCGCTGTTTTGGAACTTGCCATTGTCGCGGTAATTTCCGTTCTCGGAAATGTATCCATCAAGGGATGCTGGCCTGGATGAACAGGCCACCAATAGAGAAAGGCAGAGAGCAGCACACAGCCAACGCAAATCGAGCTTTAGAAAAATTGCGATCATGCCAGAACAAGTAGTGATCAGCTTCGTCTTGGCAAGCCTCAATGAATGGCTTTTGGAATGCTATCCTTGTTTTACAGAAGAAAACTCTTCAGCGCGTTTAATGTGGTCTCTGGCTGTTCCTCCGCGAGAAAGTGCCCCGCATTTTCAATTGCTTGCCCCTGGACATCTGTAGCGCGTTCGCGCCAAGCGGCCAGCACGTCATATTCCTTTTCCATCACCCCGTAACCACCCCACAAAGCCAGTCGGGGACAAGTCACCCTTTTATCCAGATCTGCCTCATCATGCTCCAGATCAATTGTGGCTGCCGCGCGATAATCCTCGCAGGAGGAATGGATCATTTCCGGATTATTCCAGCAGCGCTGGTATTCGCTGTAGGCGTCCCGGTGGAAGAAACTGTTTCCAGCGGGCGACAGGCTGCCGACCTTGTACCCGTAGTAGAAGTCAGGATCCTGACCGATCAGTGTTTCTGGAAGTGGCGAGGGCTGGGCCAGGAAATACCAATGGTAATAGGACATCGCGATGGACCGGTTTGCCTCCATAAAGATCTTGTAGGTCGGCACAATATCCAGAACGGCAAGTTTGGTGACACGGCCAGGGTTGTCCAATGTCAGGCGATGGGAAACCCGCGCACCCCGATCATGGCCACAAAGCGCAAATTGCTCAAAGCCCAGTTCTGTCATGACGGCGGCCTGGTCGCTCGCCATTGCGCGCTTTGAATACGCGCTGTGATCACTACCGGACGCGACCTTGGTGCTGTCGCCATAGCCGCGCAGGTCGGCGGTTACGACGGTAAAGTGTTCGGCCAATGCCGGCGCAATCGCGTGCCACATCATATGTGTCTGCGGGTAACCGTGGAGCAAGAGCAATCCGGTGCCGCTGCCCCCGACCTTCACAGCGATTTCGGCCTCTGCCGTCTGAATGCGCCTGTCCTCGAAACCTTCAAACAGCATTGTGATCTCCCTCGAGTTGTCAGAGTGACTTATGATTTTGGGGTCCGGTTTGCCAGATAGATCCCCGGCAGAACCAGTGCGGCCCCGACCAGATGATAGCTATAAAGACCTTCATCGAGAAAGATCCAGGCAAGAAAGGCAACATAGACCGGGTTCAGATACAGGATCAGTCCACCCCGTGCCGCGCCGAGTACGGCCTGTGCCTTCGCATAGGCCTGATAGGCCCCGAAACCCGCAATGAACGCCAGAAGAGAAACAGCGATCATACTGTCCTGTGTTACCGGCATCGCTTTAAAGGTCAGCGTCTCCCAGATATAGAAAGGCAGGAGGATCAGTGATCCATAGAGACAGATGGCGGTAAAACGCGTCATCATACCCATGGCACTTTGGCGGTATTTCATCATGATGGCGTATATTGCCCAACCAATGACCGCTGCCATGATCCACAAATCACCGATCGCAAAGTTGAGGTTGAGCAGGTTCGAGAGTTCGCCCCGCGCAATAATCCAGATCACGCCAGCCAGGCAAATCAAGCCGCCAAGCGCTTGTACCAGGGTCAGTCGTTCCCCATAGAGCCGCCAAGCCAGCATGACAATCATCACCGGTGACGAGGCATAGAGAAGGCCGATATTGGTGGCCTGTGCAGTCTCTGCACCGATATAGACGAAGGCCCCGCAGACCCCCATACCAAGCGCGCCCAATACAGTCAGGTCTTTCCATTCCGCCAGCACGTCGCGGCGGTGTTCCCAAAGTTTCGGACCGCGGATCATCAGCATCAGAACCAGAACGCCGAACCAGCGCCAGAAAGCCAGGGCAACCGGCGGCGCGAAATCGGCCATCCAGCGGGCGACCAGCATATTGGTGCCGAACATCGCAGGTGCGGACATCAACAGAACATACGCGATCTGGGTTTCTGAAAAGCCCAGAAAACGTGGTTCAGGCGTTGGTGGCTGAATGTTATTTCCGGTTGTATCACTCATGGCGCTTCTTAACCGTATGGAACCTACTTCGCCATCCTACAAAACGGAAAAAGCCTTGTGACCCGAGCGTACAGGGATCAGTAAATTTGATTTGGATTGCCGTTTTGCGGCCTTCGCATTGAATTTTCCTGTACAAGCCCTAGCCTATATGGTCGCGTCGGGCGCTGGGTGTTTTCCGGACTGGTTGGTTTTGAGGTTTCGTCTTCCATGCAACAAAAGTATCAAGAGTTTTCAAGGCGCATGGGCCAGAAATTTCGTCGCCGCTTGGTCGCACCGATGTTCTCCAGTAAACGCCCTCCCGAATATGCTGCACGCGGTGTCGGTATCGGCCTGCTGTTCGCTTTCACCCCGCTTGTGGGCGCTCAGATCCTGATCGTTCTGGCCTTTTGGTCTTTCGTTCGCAGTTTTGCGCCGAAATACGATTTCAACGTGATCGTGGCCATGGCCTGGGTCTGGATCACCAATGTATTCACGATCGGGCCGGTCTATTACGGCTTTGTGAAGACCGGACAATTCATGCTGGCTCGCTGGGATGAGCCGCTGGGCTACAATGCCTTTACAAGTCGCCTTGACGCCCTGATGGCCGGGGACCCCACAGTGAGCTGGTGGGAAAGCGTATGGTACGGGACGATCAGCCTGCTCGACACCTTCGGCTTGCCGCTGTTCATCGGATGTATACCCTGGGCAATCGGGTTTGGATGGTTCGGCTATGTCTGGGCCCACCGCTTTGTAAAAAGGCGGCACGAACGGCGCGAAGAGAAACGTCGGCTGCTGCGTCAGAGCCGTCGCGAAAACCTGTCACCCGCCCGTCCCTGATCGGGGGTTTTCCATATCCATATAGTAGGTTTCGGGCAGGTTCGCTGCAGCCCGGCTGACCGTGTTGAACGGTGGTTTCAACTGTCCTTTGAAATGGGTGCTGACCAGATGTTGCCAGGTCTCTCTTGGCGGCAGCCTTCGGGTTGCGCTCAACCATTGAAACCAGCGCATGCCGATTGCGACATGGCCAATCTCGTCATCATGGATGATCTGAAGACAAGCGGCACTCGCCTCGTCCTTCGCCGCTTTCAGTTTGTTGATCATCGCCGGTGTGACGTCGAGCCCCCGGGCCTCCAGCACCAGGGGCACGATGGCAAGACGTGCAAGCAAGTCATGGGATGTGTCCTGGCTGGCCTCCCATAACCCGTCATGGGCGGAAAGGGCGCCATAGTGACTGTCCATTTCTTCCAGCCGGTCGGCCAGCATCAGGAAATGCCGGGCCTCATCGTCCCCGACAGAAATCCAGTCAGAGATGAAGTCGGAAGGGGGTGCCGGATCGCTGATGGCAAACCGCGCCAGGATATCAAACGCCAGATCAATCGCGTTCAGCTCTATATGGGCGAGCGCGTGGAGTAACGCGATGCGCCCCCTTGGATGTTCGGTGATCTTGCGTCTTGGAACGTCGCCCGGTCTGGCCAAAAGAGGGGTTTCAGGGCGTGCCGGACGATCCGGCACAGGCCGCATAATCGCCGGCCCCAGTTCGTCTGCCAGAAAGGCGGCGGCAACGCGCCGCGCTGCCTCCGCCTTCTGACGGGCATCCGCCGTTGTCAGAACGCCTAGCGCGGCGTCCGTTACAGATTGCGGCTGTGTGGTCAAAGACCCTTTACCGTTTCCAGTACTTCTTCAGCATGCCCTTTGACCTTCACCTTGGGCCAGGCGCGGGCAACTTTGCCGTCCGTACCAATAACAAAGGTGCATCTTGTGATCCCCTCATACTCCCGGCCATACATCTTTTTCAGACCCCAGGCACCGAAATCTTCACAAACGCTCCCCTCAGCATCGGACGCCAGGATGATCGACAATTCATGCTTTGCTTTGAACTTGTCATGTTTGGCAACCGTGTCTTTGCTGATCCCGATTACGGTTGCGCCCGCTGCTTCGAACTCTGCACCCATTGCCGTGAAGTCCTTGGCCTCTGTGGTGCAGCCAGGTGTGTCATCTTTCGGATAGAAATAGACCACAACCGGGCCGCTGTTCAGATCGGCCAGAGTTACCGATCCGCCGCCATCGGTTGGCAAGGTGAAGTTCGGGGCTATATCGCCTTCTTGAAGCGGCATAGTGTTCTCCTCAAAATTTCAAAATGTATTTCTAAGATGGGACAGGCATAGCCAAACCGGCCCTGCATGTCCAACTGTGCGACTTTCTCAATACGCAGTTTCGGGTTCTCCGGATGCCATATTAGCGGCTGAAGTGGATCGAGATTGACGAGGGCCGGGAGATCATAAAGCCTGAACCAGCGTTCAGTTTATGTCGGAGGGTCGTATGAAGGTTTTGTTGCTTGGGGAAGTGTCTCAGACAGGTCATTCGGTGATGCAGAAAACCCTGGCTGCGATGCCGCGCGGGGCCGAAATCACGCTGGACAGGGCCATGCGGGGCGACCCGCCCGAAATGCTGGCTGAAAAATTTGTGGATGCCGACATGATCGTCAGCCCCAGTTTTATGAAGAGCTTTCCGCCCGCACCAAAACTCAAACTGCTGCATGCGCCGAATGCCGGGCTGGATTCGATTGAATTTGACGCACTGCCAGGGGGCGTACGGGTCTGTAACGTCTTTGAACATGATGTCGGTATCGGTGATTACGTCATGGCGGCGATGCTGCGGTTTATCGTCGATCTTGAAGGCAGAAGTGCCCGGTTCAAATCGCTGGATTGGACAGATACGCCGCGCCTCGGTGGCCCGACACGGCCGGAACTGGCGGGCAAGACGGTTCTTTGTATCGGTTATGGATCCATTGGACAGGGCATCTGCCAGCGGGCAAAGGCCTTTGGAATGCAGGTTGTGGGCATCACCAGATCGCCCAGAGAGTTTGACCCGGCACCGGATGTTATCGCCCCCTATGGTCAGATGGGGGAATTGATAAGGGATGCCGATTTTGTTGTTGCCGCCTGTCCCCTGACGGAGGAAACGACCGGTCTGGTCGGTGCGGATCTGATCTCAAAAATGAAGCCCAGCTGTGTGATTATCAATGTGGCGCGCGGGCCGGTTGTTGATCAACACGCGCTTTATGACGCGCTGACAAATCCGGATGAAGCGGCCCGGTTGAATGGGGCAGTCATCGACACCTGGTATAATTATCCGGATCCGGGGGACGGTGCCGTTGAGCCAGCGGATGTCCCTCTCTGGAAACTGGACAATGTGGTGGTCACCCCGCATTGCTCTGGCTGGACAGATGGTCTGATCGAACGCCGGTTCCGGATCGTTGCGGAAAATGCGCATGCGTTGCTGACCGGTGCCCCTTTGGTCAATCAGGTCTATCCCGAGAGTTAGTCCGGTTTGTCTGACTTCGCCTCTCGAAATTCCGCGGCGGGTTCTTCAACCAGGGTTTGATAGTGGCGATAAGCGATTTTCGCCATAGCATCGACCTGTTCCTGTAATGCGCCAAAGTCCGGCAGGTTTCCTACGCGGGCCAGCAGGTCACGCTGACCATCTGGTGCGGCCTCGGCATCAAACCCGTCGGCGGCGGTCAGGCGAATGACCGCTTGCAGGTTTCGCCACAGGGTGAGCGAGGCTTTCAGGTCACCGCCAATGCTAGGATCCAGATAACCCGCAAACATCAACTTATCGAGGGCGGTTTCTGTATTGGCGGACAGGATATCAGCACCGCCGGCCGCATGGCCAAGCTGCAGGTATTGCGCGATGAACTCTATATCCAGCAAGCCGCCACGTCGGTACTTAATGGCAAAAGGCTCGTCACCCGGATGCTGTTTCATGATCCTCTGGCGCATGTCGTCTACATCCACGACGAGTTTGTCCGGGTCTCGCTCGCGTCGCAGGATCGTTTCAATCTGTTGCGTCAGATCCCGGCTGAGTCCGTCCGGGCCATAGACAACGCGCGCCCTGGTCAGGGCCATGAATTCCCAGGTCCAGGCGTCCTTGTCGTAATAGGTTGCGAAACTGTCGAACTGGGTCCCCAGCGGGCCATCCCGACCGTTGGGCCTGAGGCGGGCATCGACTTCGTACAGAGTACCTTCCGGCGTCTGAACCGTGATCGCTGTCATCAGGCGCTGGCAGAAGCGCGAGTAATAGACCATCGGTCCTAGCGGCTTGTTGCCATCTGATTCAGAAACATCTGGCGGTGTTCGATAAATGAAGACGAGGTCGAGGTCTGACATCGGGGCCTGTTCCCGCCCCCCAAGTTTACCAAAGGCAAGCACGGCAAACCCGCTATCGGTCGAACCGGGCTCGTCAAAGATACCGTGATTTTGGCTGAACTCCTTTTCGACGGCGGGCACAAGACCGCATAGTGCCGTCTCAGCAACAAGGCTGAGAACAGGGCCGGCTCGTTCACCGTCAATTGCGGTTTGCAGGATGCGCAGGCCAATCTGAAAGCGCCGGTCATTGGCCCAGCGTCGTACGGCGTCCAGCACATCCTGAAAGTCGGCGGCCTGTGACAGGTTTTCCCCCAGGCTGATGACCATTTCATTGGGCGTCGCCTGTTCAAACCCTGGTTGATCGCTGATGACGCCGTCCAGCAGGATGGGTCGGCGGGTCATCCAGTCGGCCAAGCGAGGGGCATTGCCCATGATTTCTGCAACCAGGCCCAGGATTTTCGGGTTGGAAAGCAGGAGAGAAAAGATCTGAACGCCGGATGGCAGTTCGCTCAGAAACGCGTCGAAACGTGCAAAGGCCTGATCAGGATTGATGGTGCCTGAAAATGCGCGCAGCAAGCTTGGTATCAATTCGGTCAGGATCTGACGGGATCGCTCGCTTCGGGTTGAGCGGTATCGACCATGATGCCAGATCTTGACCCGTCCGATGATGTGAGAAGGCTCGGTAAAGCCCATCTCTGTCAGGGTGCGAATGGTTTCGACATCATCTTCGGCACCGGTAAAAACCAATGTGCCGCCAGCGCCGAGATCGGGTTCATCCTCAAAAAGGGCGGCATAATGTTTTTCAACCGTTAGCAGGGTGTTCAACAGGTTTTCACGAAAGTCCTCTGGTGACTGGAACCCCATGAAAATACCGAGCGCATCGAGGGCTTCAGGCGAGGTGGGCAGTTTCTGAGTTTGCTCGTCATTGATCATTTGAAGGCGGTGTTCGAGCGTACGCAGGAATGTATAGCAAGCCGTCAAATCGATCTGTGCCTGATGGCTGATCTGATCGTGTTCCAGTAGGGCCATCAGACCGTCCAGGGTGCGCCTTGGGCGCAGGGCGCGCAGACGGCCACCCCAGATGAGCTGTTGTGTCTGAACGTAGAATTCGATTTCCCGAATGCCGCCGCGACCAAGTTTTATGTTGTGCCCCTCCATCGCGATTTCGCTGCCGCCGCGATGCGCGTTGATCTGACGCTTGATGGAGTGGATATCGGCCACGGCCGCGAAATCGAGATGCTTTCGCCAGATGAAGGGTTTGATGTGGCGCAGGAATTCACCGCCAAGGGCGCGGTCACCCGCGACGGGGCGGGCCTTGATCATGGCGGCGCGTTCCCAGTTCTGACCGACGGATTCATAGTAATCCATGGCCGCACTGACCGTCACCGCGATCGGTGTAACGGAAGGGTCGGGCCGCAGGCGCAAATCGGTCCGAAAGACGAATCCTTCCCCGGTACGCTCTTCCATAAGGGTCACAATCGTCTGGGTGGCGCGAACCATATCCTGGCGCAAGCGATCAGGGTCAGTGGGGCGCAGTTTTTCCGGGTCATAGAGCGCGATCAGATCAATATCGCTGGAATAGTTGAGTTCTGTCGCGCCAAACTTTCCCATGCCAAGAAGGACATACCCAGCCGCTGCGGCCGGCATTTCATCGAGGCTGATCTCCAGTCGTTTTCTGGAAATCAGATCCTGGATTACGAATTGGACACAAGCTTCCAGGCTTGCTTCCGCTAAATCGGATAATGCGGATGTCACCTGATGTAATGGCCAGAGGCCAGCGAGGTCAGCCATCGCGATCAGCAGTGAGGCCCGTCGTTTGACCAGGCGAAGGCGCTTGGATAGTGCCTTTTGATCTGGAACCTCCGCGCCGGCGGTGATCTCGGTCAGCAGCTCTGAAAAAGCCGTTTCGGGATCCGATGACGCAAGAGATGTTGTAAATTCGATGTCCCGTGTGGCTATCCGTGTGAGATACGGACTGCCGCCAAACACGCATTCCATCAGCCGACGAAAACCCGGCTTGACCAGTGCCAATTCTGCCGCTTCTTTTTGACCGGCTTGTTCCGCGGCTTCCAGCCAGCGTTCAAGGCCGGTCGCCATTTGATCCGGATGGGCGGGGTCTGGAATTTGATCAATTTGACTGGACGTAAAGGATTGCATCGAAAATTCACCCTGTTAACCCCATGCAAACTGCGCTAGGCAATAATGAGGGTCAAGTCGGGTTTTGGGTTTCCCAATCCCTTTCAGAGAGACATGCTAGCCCGCGCGCAAAGCTGTTTTGGTTTGGCGCATCTTTGGTTCAAAGTGGATGACACGCGGTGGCGCGACCTTCGGTTCGAATTGTCTTTGAAATTCTGGCAGGGTTCATTGCCGGATTATTGATTCTGACCGGGATCGGTATCTGGCGTCTGTCTTCCGGGCCAGTCTCGCTCAGTTTTTTGACCCCCTCGATTCAGGAGGCCCTGCACCGCCCCGACAGTCCATTTTCAATTGAGATTGAAGACACAATCCTGACCTGGGGTGGTTGGGACAGGGCGGTTGATATCGCTCTTACCGATGTGACATTGCGACGTGCGGATGGAGAGCCGCTTGCGGCCCTGCCGCAGATATCGGTTGGCCTGTCGATCGAGGCGCTTGTCCGTGGCGAACTGGCCCCAACCGAGTTGCAGCTGAAGACACCCGAAGTTCTGATTCAGCGGAGTGCCGATGGATCCTTTGCCATGGGGATGATGGGCGCTGGTGAGGTTCGGCCTTCACCGGATGCAGACTCTTCTGATGAGATGACCGGATCGCCAACCATGATGGCGCTTCCAGCCTTGCAGTCTCTGATGCGACCGCCCAAGCCGGGCACAAGACTGGCCTATCTGACTAAAATCTCCATTCTCGACGCCCGGGTCATTATGGTTGATGAAGTGGCTGATCTGACATGGGAACTGCCGGATGCCAATATCATTCTTGTGCGACAGGGCAGCGAGTTAAGGGGGAATGTCAGCGCGACCTTAACAGCGGAAGATACGGAGACACGTATTTCCGCGGTGCTGCTGCACGCGCTGGAAGATACGGCGCTGAACTTCAATCTCAGCTTTGACCGGTTCAACCCCGCGCTGATTGCACGGGCCCTGCCTGAGGCGGCTTTTTTGAGAGACGTGAAGGCGGAACTTTCCGGATCCGTTGGATTGCGGATCGCCATGGACGGTTCCCCCGTAGATGCCGATCTCACCATGACGGGCGATTTTGGCCGGGTCACAGTGGACCTCGGGTTTGCGGAAGACGGGTCGGCGCTGGTTGCTGATATGGAATTGATTGATGTCCAGACCAGGGAAATCGCGGCCCTTGACCCGCGTCTGGGACCCTTGAGCAGGTTGGACACGCTCTTGAATGGTCCGGTCACACTTGGCGCGTCGCCAGATGGGGAAATTCAGGCTTTGCAGTTTGACGTTCGCGCAGGTGCGGGAACAATTGATCTTTCGGAGATCGGAATCCGTGGATCGGAATTTCGCGAGGGCACCTTGCGTGGTGCGATCAACGCGGACCTTGGGTCTATTCAGGTCGATGCCCTCACATTGGGGCTTCTGGACGCAACAGAATTATCCGCAACCGCAACAGTGACGCCGGTTGAGGGCATTTACCAGATCGTTGTTGACGGAGAGTTGCGTGACATGCCGTTTTCGCAATTGGCGGATTATTGGCCGGAACGTGTTGGAATTGACGCCAGGAAATGGGTGACGGGCAATATTTTAAGCGGCAGTTCCCCGCTGGCGACGTTGAGTGCTGAGTTTGCTGTCCCAGTCGATCAGACCGACGCGGTCGAGGTGATCCGGTTGGGCGGTGAAATTGGGCTTGTTGATGGTGAGGTACATTTCTTTCGGCCGATGCCGCCAGCGCTGGGCGTTGTTGCAAAGGCAGGTTACACCGCCACAGGTTTCGACATTGTTGCGGAGAAAGGACTGGTTGAAGGGGATATCCGGTTGAGTAATGGCCGGGTCCTTATCACTGGTATTGGGGCCGATGAAGCCATTGATATCACGGTCGACGCACAGTCCGATTTGACCAAAGCCCTGCAGTTGCTGGAGAGCGAACCCCTGCGTCTTGTATCTGTTCTGGGGCTGAACCCTGCGGCGGTGACGGGACAGGGCGGCGTTGCCGTACGCCTCACGTTTCCGCTTACCCGCGATCTCAAACTCTCTGACGTTGATTATGCCGCCAATGCCAATCTTTCGAATGTTGCGGTGGCGGAAACGCCGCTGGATATCCCGCTTCTGCAGGGGGAAATGGGACTGAAGCTGGATCGCAGTGGCCTCGAAGTATCGGGCAACGCATTCTTTGAGGAAACACCTGTTGCCCTGTCATGGCGGGAGAATTTTCCCGAGGATGCAAATTACAAAACTGCCTACACCGCCCGCGGGCGCCTGACAGACAATCAACTTGCAAGATTTGGTCTGGATATTGCTGGGCGTGCCGTTGGAAGCATCGACACAAATGTGACCTATGTTCTGGGGTTTGATGGCACGCGTTTGATCGATCTGAACGGTGAAATAACCGATCTGAGCCTCACTATTCCCGAGTTGGCATGGGAAAAGCCGACTGGGCAACCCGGCTCGATCCAGTCTCGCATCCGTCTGACCGATAATGCGCCAAGCCTGATTGAAACGGTAAACCTGCAGACCGAAGGATTGGTGGCTTCCGGATCCGCACGATTTGACGCCACATTTGATCGTTTCCTGGATGGGCAACTCGATCGTTTGGAAATGCCGGGAAACAGCTTCTCTGCGACTGTTTTGAATGGTGAGGACAATCGCCTAACAATCGATATTGTCGGCGAGGAGCTGACCATTGGGCATCTCCTCGAAGACTTCCAGTCCAGCGACCAGGAAGAGGAGACGAACCCCGAATTGGGGACGCCCTACGATCTGTCAGCCAGTATTGTGTTGGTTCATGCCGGACAGGATCGATTGCTCGATGATGTGACGGCTGTGCTGAGTAACGACGGTGAGCGGTTCCGGCAAATCATGCTCGACGCACAGATTAATGACAGCGCGCTCTCTTTCGCGATGGTGCCCAATGGGGCGGGTGAAAAGCTTACCATCAATGCCGAAGATGGTGGGGCAACGTTCACGGCGCTGGACTGGACGGATCGTGTTGAAGGGGGGGTATTTGTTCTTGATGCGGAGCGGGTTTCCAAGGACCAGCCCTTTGTCGGTGACATAACGTTGAGTGATTTCAGGGTGACCAATGCGCCTGGTCTGGCAAAGGTCCTCGAATTCATGTCACTGACCGGGGTTCTGTCCTCACTCGGTTCAGATGGACTCGATTTCATTGAGCTGGAATCCGAGATCTCGTTAAAGGATGGTGTCTTAACGGCCAGTTCAGGGCGCGCCTACGGTGCTTCCATCGGGATCACCGGAGATGGCACCATCGATGTTGAAAACGAGATGATCGATATCGGGGGGACAATTGTACCCGCTTATACGGTAAACCGCATTATTGGCGCGATACCGCTTCTCGGACCTCTGGTTACGGGCGGCGAGGGTCAGGGGATCTTTGCGGCGAATTACAAGATTGATGGACCGCTTGAGGACCCTGTGGCGGCGGTGAACCCGCTATCCGCCCTGGCGCCGAGTTTTCTGCGGCGTCTGTTCAAAGCTGACACATCACCAGAGTTGAACCAAACAAACCCCGAGCCCGGTCAGAACAGGAACTGACGGGTTCAGGCAGGCTGGATCAGGATATGCCGCTTCTTGCCGGCGGACAGTTTGATCACACCCTCTGACCCGGCATCTGACAGCGAAACACGCTGGTTGAAGTCAGCCAGTTTGACGTCGTTCAGGCGGGCACCCCCATTCTGGATCAGTTTGCGGGCCTCTCCGTTGCTGTTGGTCAGGCCTGCCCGGGTGAAGAGTTCCAGAACACCGATGCTTGCCTCCAGATCTGCAGACGCGATTTCGACCTTTGGAAGGTCACCACCAAGCGCGCCTTCATCAAAGGTCTTCTTTGCCGTCTCAGCCGCTGACCTTGCGGCATCGGCCCCATGCAACAGTGTTGTGGCCGCGTCGGCCAGGACCTTCTTGGCCTCGTTGATTTCCGCCCCTTCGAGTGCCTCGTATCGCGCGATCTCATCGAGTGGCATATCTGTAAAAAGGCGCATAAAACGCCCGACATCGCCATCTTCCGTGTTGCGCCAGTATTGCCAGTAGTCATAGGCGGACAGTTGCTCTTCGTTCAGCCAGACGGCGCCGCCAACGGTTTTTCCCATTTTGGCGCCGGACGATGTCGTCAACAGGGGCGAGGTTAGCGCAAAAACCTCTGATCCAGAGACCCGGCGAGACAGATCGATCCCGTTTACGATATTGCCCCATTGGTCGGATCCGCCCATTTGCAGGCGCACGCCATAATCCCGATTGAGAACCATAAAGTCATAGGCCTGCAGGATCATGTAGTTGAATTCCAGAAAACTCAGCGATTGTTCGCGGTCCAGGCGCAACTTGACGGAATCGAAAGACAGCATCCGGTTGACCGAGAAATGCCCGCCGATGTCGCGCAGAAAATCGATGTAGTTGATGTTGCGTAACCATTCGTCGTTATTGAGCATAATGGCGTCGGTCGGCCCGTCCCCAAAGGTGAGGAAGCGTGAAAAGACCTTTTTGATCCCCGCTATGTTCTGGGCAATCACCTCATCATTCAGCAGTTTCCGCTGATCGTCTTTGAAACTGGGGTCGCCGATCCGTGTGGTGCCGCCGCCCATCAGAACGACGGGTTTGTGGCCGGTTTTTTGCAGCCAGCGAAGCAACATGATCGGCAGCAGGGAACCGGCATGAAGCGACGGCGCCGTGGCATCGAAACCGATATAGGCCGGGAAGGTTCCCTGGCATGCTAGTGCATCCAATGCCTCCAGATCGGAGCACTGGTGCAGGAACCCGCGGTTCTTTATCGTGTTGAGGAAATCGGATTTCAATGACGCCGACATGGCAACCTCTGTTCTTCGCTTCTTTGTAATGCGCGCGGTTTAACACGGGTTACCACGTGTAGCAACGAAGCCGGAAGAGAGCCGTATTTGAAGGGAGTAAAGCGCCGATGTCAGGGCTGAAACAGCATCAAACAGCGGCTTCACCACTTGAGTTTACTGGTGAAAAGGAACTGGTCTGCATGGGCTTTATGAGCGGCACATCTATGGACGGAATAGATGCGGCGATCCTGACCAGCGATGGTGAGAATATTTCTTCACTGGGGCCGTGTCTTTCTGTCCCGTATGATGCGGATTTGCGACGGCTTGTGGCGTCTGTTCTTGGCGAAAAGAGTATGAGTACCGAAACAGAGGAGGCAGAGCGCCGGATAACGAAGGCACATATCAAACTGGCGCGGCGTCTTCTGGAAGAGAATGGTTTGACGCCGGGAGATGTCGATCTGATCGGTTTTCACGGCCAGACCATCACCCATGATCCCGAGAATGGGTTCACATGGCAATTGGGGGACGGAAAGGTTTTTGCCAATGAAATCGGTATTCCTGTGGTCTATGACTTTCGCAGTGCTGATGTTGCATCGGGCGGGGAAGGCGCGCCATTCGCGCCGATTTATCATGTTGCGATTGCAAAAGATGCAGGGTTGCCAGCCATTGTGCTGAATCTTGGTGGTGTCGGGAATATGACCTTTGTTTCAGAAGATGACGCCCCGATCGCTTTTGATACAGGGCCGGGGAACGCGCTGATCGATGACTGGATGCAGCACAATAATGCGGGGCTGTTTGACGAAGGCGGGGCGCTCTCTGCGCAGGGGAGCGTTGATGCTAACGTGCTGACGGAACTGCTTTCACACCCGTATTTTGCCAGACCCTGGCCAAAATCCCTGGATCGCAATGCCTTTAGCCTTGATCCGGTTCGACATCTGGGATTGGAAGACGGTGCTGCGACCCTGGCGGCCTTCACCGCGGCATCTGTGTTCGCAACAGCGCTGCCCGCCGCGCCCTGGTCGATCTTTGTGACAGGCGGTGGTCGCAAGAATGTGGGTATTATGTCAGCCCTTCGGGACAGGGCACCGTGTCCGGTACGGCCAGTGGAAGATATTGGTCAGGACGGTGATATGCTGGAGGCGCGGGCTTTTGCCTATCTTGCAGTTCGAAGCGTCAAACACCTATCGTTGAGTTTTCCCACAACGACCGGTGTGCCCCATCCCCAAACAGGGGGAACGCTGTCCTTGCCCGAGCGTTAGGTCGCCGCTCAGCCCTCAATCTGCTGATCGGTTTCCTTGAAAACTGCGTTGCTGTGGTCGTCAACATAGGCCCCGACGCTGCGCTCGATCTCATCGATATGACTGCCAAAGAAATGGTCTGCGCCGTCGATCTGATGTTCGGTGACGTCGACCGTCTTCTGGGCATTGATTTTGCCGACAAGTTTGGTGACGGATTCAGGTGTCACCGTCGTATCGTTCTTTCCCTGAATGACGAGCCCCGAGGACGGGCAGGGGGCCAGGAAACTGAAATCATAGTAGTTGGCGGGTGGTGCAATCGAAATAAAGGATGTGATTTCGGGACGCCGCATCAAAAGCTGCATGCCGATCCAGGCACCGAAGGAAAATCCGCCGATCCAGCATTCCTGGGCATTCTCGTTATAGGTCTGTAGCCAATCGAGGGCGGAGGCCGCATCGGAAAGCTCACCTTCACCCTTTGCAAAGACACCCTGACTGCGTCCGACACCCCGGAAATTGAACCTAAGGCACGAAAAGCCGCGTTCCGCAAAGGTGTGGTAAAGGGTGTAGACCACTTTATTGTTCATGGTCCCGCCATGCTGTGAATGCGGGTGCAGAAAAAGGGCGATCGGGGCATTTGGTGCCTTGCCATGGGTGTAACGGCCTTCGAGGCGACCTTCCGGACCGTTGATAATAATTTCAGGCATCGAAACTCCGTTCCAAAAATGCAATCACGACAAATTTCAGTCCCTGGCTATTTCTGTCCATTGGGTCCCGCACCGGGTACCAAACACCGCAACGCCATAAAGATCCGAGGCGACAGTTTTTGCCTAACCGGCCTTGGCCTGCAACACTTTGTCGACATTTTGGTCAAAACAACTGCCGTTAAACGCTGATTCAATGCCATTTTGGGAAATAATCTTTTCCAATCTGAGGGTTTATCGTGTTAACAAAAGGCCCAACTCTGTCGGGTAGTCAAAGATCGAACGCTAGTTGAAATGCGCGTTCGGTGCTTTCAGGCCTGTGACAGGACGCTAACAGGAGACGATAATGTCTTTGATCAAATCGGTTATCTCTGAGATCGACGCCATGATCGCGCGGGATCCGGCTGCCCGGTCGCGCCTGGAAGTGGTTCTGTGTTACCCGGCTTTTCATGCTGTCATGTTCTATCGCCTCTCTCATTGGCTTTGGGAAAAAGGCTGGCGTCTGGTGCCGCGCTATATTTCCCAGGTTGCCCGTTTTTTGACAGGTGTCGAGATTCACCCGGGGGCGAAGATCGGCAAGAACCTTTTCATTGATCATGCGATGGGCGTCGTTATCGGTGAAACGGCTGAAATTGGGAATAATGTCACGCTGTATCACGATGTAACCCTGGGTGGGGTTTCTCCTGCGGAGGAATCGGACAGTCAACGCCAGATGAAACGGCATCCCACAGTTGAGGATGATGTGATCATCGGGTGTGGTGCCCAGATTTTGGGCCCGATCACCATCGGGCGCTGTGCCCGCGTTGGTGCAAACTCGGTCGTTGTGAAGAATGTCCCTGTGGGTGCCACAATGGTTGGCATTCCTGCCCGTGTTGTGATGCGACAGGGGCAGGGTGAAAAGAATGCCTTTTCACCCTATGGCACGCCGACGGGCGATTTGCCTGACCCGGTTGCCCGCGCGATGGAGGGATTGATGGCCGAGTTGGCTACTTTGCGGACCCATGTGAGCCATCTGGAAGAACGGCTGGCTGAAGCGGAGGGTCATCGGCACCTCCCGGAAGCCAGAGATGACCCTCTTCGCTCCGCAAGTGACGCGCCCTGAACAGCAAAAAATTCCCTAAATTTAAAGGTGCGACAATTATTTTCTCCCTAAATTGATACAATTTGCGTTTTTGCACGTAGAAAAAATCTAGCAGAGCAACTATAGTCAACGTTTCTGAGAATTATTTGACACAAACTGCTCAGGCTTGAGATTTTAGAAAATTCGCAGAACCGCAGCAGGTGTGGGCAGGCGAATTTGGGCGCGGGGGACTATTGAAACTAAGCACCAAGGGTAGATACGCCGTAATGGCGATGATTGATTTAGCGGCACGCGGTGCCGAAGGGCCGATTGCATTGGCCGATATCGCTACAAGGCAAGATATTTCTATTTCCTACCTTGAACAGCTTTTTGCCAAACTGCGTCGGGGCGGTATCGTCCGGTCAGTACGGGGGCCGGGGGGCGGATATATGCTTGCCGTGCCGCCCGAACAACTTCGTGTTTCGGAAGTTGCGCTGGCGGTTGACGACGCTGTGCGGCCAGCTCGATGTTCGCCCGGGATGCCCAAGGCCTGTGCCAACAGCGCAAACCAATGTTCCAGCCATGCACTGTGGGAGGAACTGGGCAACCAGGTTTATATGTTCCTGAATTCGATCACGATCCAGGATGTTCTTTCAGGAAAAGTTCTGGGAACCAGTGGTGTGATCCGGGCCGAAGACAAGGCGGAAGATCTCGCGGCCGCTCAGTAACCCTTGCTGCAACTTCGGAGTTGGGGCGTGGAAAGCCGGGTTGAACAAGCCCGGCTTTTTTGTTTTTTGTCCTTTCAGGACAGCTGAACCCAAAGCTGGCAACTGAAAGAATACAATGCAGACCAAGATCTATCTCGATTATAACGCAAGCGCGCCTTTAAAACCTGAAGCGCATGAAGCTGTTTTGCAGGCGCTGGCGACAACGGGAAATCCTTCCTCTGTTCACTGGGCCGGTCGCAATGCACGCCGGTTGGTCGAAACAGCGCGGGACAGCGTTGCGGCGGCGGTGAATGGACCGTCTGGCGGGGTTGTTTTTACAAGTGGCGCGACGGAGGCCAACAATCTGGTCTTGCAGGGGTTTTGCGAACCCGAGACCGCCACCCGTGTTTTGGTCGGGGCCAGCGAACATGACAGCGTGTTGGAGGCAGTGCCGGACTGCGAGATTGTTCCTCTCGGTGAGAATGGCCAGATTGATATTCCCCGATTGCAGCGGATGCTGACGGAACGCGATTTCCGCCCGACCCTCGTCTCCATCATGGTTGCGAATAATGAGACCGGTGTCGTGAACCCGATTGCCGAGATTGCCGAAATCGTACATGCGGCCGGTGCGTCCCTTCACTGCGACGGCGTTCAGGCAATCAGTGACGGTTTGGTCGATATGAAGGATAAGGGGATCGATTTCCTGACGCTGTCCGGACACAAACTGGGTGCGACGCGGGGGGTCGGTGCGGTTGTCATGGGGACGGGTCGCCATCTCCACGCGGTGACCAAAGGGGGCGGTCAGGAAAAAAGCATGAGGTCCGGCACCGAGAATATCCCCGGCATTGCCTCGCTCGGCGCTGTGATGGAGAACCTGTCCGACTGGGATGGGCAACGCGCGGTCATACGGGACCTGAGAGACCGCATGGAAGCAGAGATTAAAGCTGGCCAGCCGCTGGTTGAAATCGCGGGCGAGGGTGCTTTACGAACCGGACATACATCGAACCTGATCCTGCCTTCGGTCGGGTCGGAAACCCAGGTTATAGCAATGGATCTGGACGGGATCGCGGTGAGCGCGGGGTCCGCCTGTTCATCCGGAAAAATCAAGATCAGTCATGTTCTTGACGCGATGGGATATGGCCCCGACCATGCGGGATCAGGCCTGCGGGTGAGCCTTGGATGGGCAACAACCTCTGATGACGTCGCCGGTTTTGTGGCGTCGTATAACCGAATGGCTGAACGGTTGATCGCGCGCGTCAAATCTGGCTGAAGCTGCCAAATTTTGCACTGGCGCGTTTTCCCTCTTTACACACGCGAACAGAGATATCAGATAAGACACCGGTCGACGAACACAGGACTTTGAGAAATGGCGAAACTCACTTTCGTAAACAGGGACGGATCTGAAACACAGGTAGATGCCAGAGATGGCCTGTCCGTGATGGAAGTCGCTATTGATAATGATGTTGATATCGAGGCCGCCTGTGAGGGGTCTTTGGCCTGTGCCACATGTCATATGGTTGTGGATCCCGCCTGGTACGAGAAGATTGGTGGACCCAGCGAGGAAGAGGAAGACATGCTGGATCTGGCATTCGGCCTGACGCGAACTTCCCGCCTGACCTGCCAAATTCGGGTGTCCGACGCCATTGACGGCATTCGGTTTACCTTGCCCGAAGAGTGAGCGGCCGAGGCCTCTCTATTCCCAAATTTAAAATATAAGCATTGTTTTGATGTACTAATTAAAACTCTGCGCTAGACTGATCATCCAGACACCGCAAAAGGGTCTGGACCAGAAATCTGTCGACCACCGTTCGGGTGTGGGCGAACCGTGTTCGTTGGCAGCCTGTTTTGTGTTTGTGTTGACTTGGGGAAGCGCTGGGGGATCCCCCCGGTGTTAAAATAACAGAGGGAAGGTACCACCACGATGAGCGATGACGCGCGTCTCGAAAGTTTCATGTCCGGGTTGGAGAAACGCAACCCTGGGGAGCCGGAGTTTCATCAGGCCGTGTATGAAGTTGCGGCGACACTTCTGCCATTCATTGCCGAGAATCCGATTTACGAAAAACTTCAGATTCTTGAACGGATGGCGGAGCCGGACCGCATCATCTCATTCCGGGTCTCCTGGGAGGATGATGAAGGGAATATTCGCGTAAACAGAGGGTTCCGGGTTCAATTCAACAACTCGATCGGACCGTATAAGGGCGGCATTCGGTTCCACCCGACCGTCACCCAATCTGTACTGAAGTTCCTTGGGTTCGAGCAGCAGTTCAAAAACTCCCTGACCGGCCTGCCAATGGGCGGCGGTAAGGGTGGCGCTAACTTCAACCCGAAAGGCAAGTCCGACCGGGAGGTTATGCGCTTCTGTCAGGCTTTCATGAACGAACTCTATCGCCATATCGGCCCGGACACGGATGTCCCCGCCGGTGACATTGGGGTCGGCGGTCGTGAAATCGGCTATATGTTCGGGAAATACAAACAGCTGACCAACCGTTTTGAGGGGATCCTGACCGGGAAAGGCCTGGAATATGGCGGTTCGCTGATCCGGACGGAGGCCACCGGTTATGGTGCCGTTTACTTCCTGCAGAACATGCTGGATGCCGTGGGCAGCGACATGTCGGGTGCCAATGTTGTGATTTCAGGGTCTGGTAACGTTGCGACCCATGCGGCTGAAAAGGTCACCCATCTGGGCGGCAAGGTTCTGACGCTGTCCGACAGCGGCGGCTTCATCCACGACCCGGATGGGCTGGATCAGGAAAAGATCAACTGGATCAAGGACCTGAAAAACAATCGCCGGGGCCGTATCTCGGAATATTGCGACCACTTCACCAAAGCCTCATTCCACGAAGGCAAGCGCCCATGGGGTGTAAGCTGTGACTTTGCCCTTCCCTGCGCCACCCAGAATGAGGTGACCGAGGCAGATGCGAAGGATCTGGTCAAGAACGGCCTGCGTGGCCTGTCAGAGGGCGCTAACATGCCGACCGAAATCGCCGGTATGCATGTCATTCAGGGTGCAGGTGCTCTGTTCGGCCCGGCCAAGGCGGCCAATGCTGGCGGTGTTGCGGTTTCCGGTCTTGAAATGAGCCAGAACTCAGCCCGTATTTCCTGGAAGGAAGATGAGCTGCAGGATCTGTTGAAAAACATCATGCAGAACATCCATGACAGCTGTCACAAATACGGCGAAGGAAAAGGCAAAGACGGCCAGACGGATTACGTCGCAGGCGCCAATATCGCCGGTTTCGTGAAAATCGCCGATGCCATGATTGCCTATGGCGTTGTCTGATCTGACACCAGAACAAAGCCAATCTCGGCAATAAAAGAATCGCCCGGCATAGAGCCGGGCGATTTTTTGTTGGGTAGGCGTCGTTGTCTGCTTCCGATTTTTCTTGATCTGTCGGGAAAGGGGACTAAATTGGTCCTAGAGAGACAGGACAAATTTTGTCCTGTTTCGAATTCAAGCTTTAGAGCGTTGAAATATAGGACAAATATCATGATGCGTCTCAGCAGATTGACCGATTATGCGGTCGTCGTATTGAGCCAGATGACAGCAGATGGGCCGGGCGTGAGCACGGCGGTTGGCATTGCAGAGGCAACCAGCCTGCCTCAACCGACCGTTGCCAAGGTTTTGAAGCTTTTGGCGCGGCATGGCGTTGTGGAGTCGAGACGCGGCACCCAGGGCGGTTATGTTCTGGAGCGCGCACCCAAGGATATCAGCGTGGCGGAAATCATCACGGCGATCGACGGGCCGGTGGCGCTGACAGCCTGCGTTGATGACGCAGAGGGAAGCTGCACCGTAGAGTCGCTGTGTCCTCTGCGTGGGCGCTGGGACAAGTTGAATACCGCCGTTCAGGGCGCGTTTGAATCGGTTAGCCTGGCCGAAATTCTGGCCGTGCCGACCATCCCGAATTTTATTGATCCGCCCCCTTCCGCTGATGGTCTGGACCCGGTCCGGACAGGTTCTGTTTAAGAGTTTTCCTGGTAACGGAGTGAATGTGACATGGTAGCGACAACCGAAACAGCCCAGCAGGTCAGCGATCTTGGAGAGAAGTACAAATATGGCTTCTCCACCGATATCGAGATGGATTTTGCCCCGCTTGGTCTGAACGAAGACATCGTTCGCTTGATCTCTGCGAAAAAGGAAGAGCCGGAATGGCTGCTTGAATGGCGTCTGAAGGCCTATCGCGCCTGGCTGGAAATGCCGGATCCGGACTGGCAGAAGGTCAATTTCCCGGAAATTGACTATCAGAACATCTATTACTACGCGGCACCGAAGAAGACTGACGGCCCGAAGTCGCTGGATGAGGTCGATCCCAAGCTATTGGAAGCCTATGAAAAACTGGGCATTCCGCTTAAAGAGCAGGAAGTGCTGGCCGGCGTCGAAGGGGCACCAAAAGTCGCGGTGGATGCCGTCTTTGACAGTGTCTCTGTTGCAACCACATTCCGGCGCGAACTTTCGAAACACGGTGTAATCTTCTGTTCGATCTCAGAGGCCGTGAAGGAATACCCGGATCTCGTTCGGAAATATCTGGGCTCTGTTGTGCCCTATTCGGACAACAAGCATGCCTGCCTCAACAGCGCTGTCTTCACCGATGGCAGCTTTGTTTATATCCCCAAGGGCGTGCGTTGTCCGATGGAATTGTCGACCTATTTCCGGATCAATGCGGAACAGACCGGCCAGTTCGAACGGACACTGATCGTGGCCGATGATAATTCCTATGTCAGCTATCTTGAAGGATGTACAGCGCCTCAACGCGATGACAATCAGCTGCACGCCGCGGTGGTGGAGCTGGTGACCATGGATGATGCAGAGATCAAGTATTCCACCGTTCAAAACTGGTATCCAGGCGACGAGAACGGCAAAGGCGGGATATATAATTTTGTGACGAAACGGGGCGCCTGTCGCGGTCGCAATTCCAAGATCTCCTGGACACAGGTTGAGACCGGATCCGCCATCACCTGGAAGTACCCAAGCTGTATTCTGCAGGGCGACAACTCGGTCGGGGAATTCTATTCCGTTGCCATTACCAATAATGCGCAGCAGGCCGATACGGGCACAAAGATGATCCATATCGGCAAGAACACAAAATCCAAGATCATCTCGAAGGGGATTTCCGCTGGGCGTGCGGATCAGACCTATCGCGGTCTTGTCCGGATCCTGCCCAAGGCAGAGGGCGCGCGGAACTTCACCCAGTGCGACAGCCTGCTGATCGGCGACAAATGCGGGGCCCATACGGTGCCTTATATCGAAAGCCGCAACCCAAGCGCCAAAGTGGAACATGAGGCAACGACATCCAAGATCAGTGACGATCAGATGTTCTATTGCCTGTCACGGGGCATGTCGGCGGAAGATGCAATCAGCCTTATCGTGAACGGGTTCTGCAAGGATGTGATGCAGACATTGCCCATGGAATTTGCGGTCGAAGCACAGAAACTCATCGGTATCAGCCTGGAAGGCAGCGTCGGATAAGAAGATCCGCGCGATTATAGAATTAAGCAGGAGACAGTCAGTTATGGCATTACTTGAAATTCGGGACTTGCAGGCGGAAGTTGACGGAAAGCCGATCCTGAAAGGCATCAACCTGACCATCAATGCGGGTGAGGTGCATGCGATTATGGGCCCGAACGGTTCGGGCAAGAGTACATTGTCCTATGTGCTTGCAGGCCGCGAAGGCTATGAGGTGACGGGCGGTGAGGTCATTTACGACGGCAAGAACCTGTTTGACCTGGAACCCGAAGAACGCGCCTGTGAGGGCATGTTCCTGGCGTTTCAGTACCCGGTCGAGATCCCGGGTGTTGCTGGAACGACGTTCCTGCGCCATGCGATCAATGCGAAGCGGAAATACCACGGCGAGGAGGAATTCGATGCCATGGAATTTGTGCGCTTTGTCCGGGGTAAGGCCAAATCACTGAATATGTCGGACGAGATGTTGAAACGGCCCGTCAATGTCGGCTTTTCCGGCGGGGAAAAGAAGCGCAACGAGACCCTGCAGATGGCCGTGCTTGAGCCCAAAATGGCGATCCTGGACGAGACGGATTCGGGGCTGGACATTGACGCGCTGCGGATTGTGGCTGATGGGGTGAACGCCCTGCGCAGCGAGGAAAATGCGATGCTGGTCATCACCCATTATCAGCGCTTGCTCGACTATGTCGTGCCGGACCGTGTTCATGTCCTGGCAGGTGGGCGAATTGTAAGATCCGGTGACAAGTCGCTTGCCCTTGAACTCGAAGAGCGCGGCTATGCCCATCTTCTTGAAGATGCAGCTTAAGGGGCGGAATTTCAGTGGCTGAGAAGATTAAAGATACAACATTTTCGGGGCTGTTGACGCCTTTGGTTTCCGGAACGCCGGATTCTGAAGCCGCAGCACTCGCGACATTGCGGCGGGCTGGAAATTCAGCGGCTCTGGAAGCTGGTTTGCCGAGCCGTAAGGTTGAGCAATGGAAATTCACCAATCTCAACGCCGTTGCGCGCCTGGACTGGTCGGAAGACAGCGGCGATAGCGTTTCACCTGTTCCCGCTTCTGAATTGGCGCTTGAAGATGCGTTTGAAATCACTTTGGTGAACGGTCGTGTTCAAGGCCTTGATCAGCTGAAAGCGGCGGCACCAAAGGGCGTTGAAGTTTTGACGCTGGAGGAGGCCGCCTCCCGGTCTGAAGCCGGTTTGGGCGAACTTATCCCTCTTGAGTTGTTGCCGATGGCAGCCCTAAACACGGCGCGTTTCGCAGACGGTCTTGTTCTGCGTGTCGCGCCTGGCGCGATGGTCGACCGGATCATTCACCTGCGCAGTTATTCCCGGGCGGACGGGGAAGTGGCGATTGCCCATCATCCGCGCATTGTCCTGCAGATTGGCGATGGTGCACGGGCCGATTTTGTTGAGAGCCATGACGGTTCCGGTACGTTTCTGAGCAATCCGGTTGTTGAGATCTGTGTCGGGGCGAAAGCCCATCTCGGGCATCACAAGATTCTGGACGAAGGTCAGGATGGTTTCCATACCGCAAGTGGTGCCATCAGCATTGATGCTGCGGCGGACTATGATGGCTTTGTCCTGCATCTGGGTAAGGGGCTGGCCCGCAACGAGCTGCGGGTTGCCATCAATGGAGAGCAGGTAGAGGCGCGGGTAAACGGGGCCTATATCGGAACGGGCACCGCCCATATCGACAACACGACTTTCATCGACCATGTCAGCCCAAAGAGCACCAGCCGGGAGGTGTATAAAGGCGTTCTGGCCGATACGGCGCGTGGTGTATTTCAGGGTAAAATTCTGGTGCGTCCTGATGCTCAGCAGACCGATGGTCATCAATTGAACCGGGCGTTGCTCTTGTCTCCGGGCGCTGAAATAGACTCCAAGCCTGAGCTTGAGATCTATGCAGACGATGTTCAGTGCAGTCACGGTGCGACAGCGGGTGAATTGGATGAAGATCAGCTGTTTTACCTGCAGGCACGCGGGATCGAGAAAACCCTGGCCCGCGCCATGCTGGTTCAGGCGTTCTTGACGGACTCTGTCGAGATGATACAGCGCGACGCGGTCCGGGATGCATTTGTTGCTTTGCTGGAAACGCGGCTGAGTGAATTGTTTGAGGGGAGAGCCCTATGAGTGCAACGGCTGAAAACCTGACATTGCCCTATGATGTCGATGCCATACGGGCGGACTTTCCCATTCTGTCGACTGAGGTGCATGGCAAGCCCCTGTGTTTCCTGGATTCAGGCGCATCGGCGCAAAAGCCGTCTCAAGTCATCGACGCGATGCGTTGGCAGTATGAAAATGAATATGCCAACGTTCATCGCGGCGCGTATGCAATCAGTGAGAACATTACCGGTGCCTATGAAGCGGCGCGGGAAAAGGTGCGCGCGTTTCTGAATGCGTCATCCCTGAAAGAGATCGTCTTTACCGGCAGCACGACCGGCGCAATCAACCTGGTCGCCAACAGTTTTGGCCGCGGCCTTCTGAAAGCAGGCGATGAGGTGATCATCTCTGACATGGAGCATCATTCCAATATCGTGCCCTGGCAGTTGCTGCGCGATGCAGTTGGTATTGAGCTGAAGGTCTGCCCGATCAGTGATGAGGGCGAGCTGCGGATGGACGTGTTTGAGAGCCTGCTGACCGAAAAGACAAAGCTGGTGGCGATCACCCATGTTTCGAATGTGCTGGGTTCTGTAACGCCGGTTGAGAAGATCATTGAGCTTGCCCATCAGGCGGGCGTCAAGGTGCTGCTGGATGGCAGCCAGGCCATCATGCATTTGACGGTTGATGTTCAGGCACTGGATGTCGATTTCTACGTATTTACCGGGCACAAGCTTTATGGTCCGACGGGTATCGGGATCCTCTATGGCAAGGAAGCCATCCTCGATCAGATGCCACCCTTCATGGGCGGTGGGGATATGATTTCCAGTGTTGCCTATGGAGGGTCAACCTGGGCAGAACTGCCGGCAAAGTTTGAAGCGGGCACACCCCCGATCGTGCAGGCTGTCGGTCTGGGGGCGGCTATTGATTACGTTTCGGGTGTCGGGCTGGAGGCGATTGCAGCCCATGAGGCGGATCTCTTGCGCTATGCAACACAGCGTCTGTCTGCCATTGATGGATTGACGCTCTATGGCACGGCGGCCCATAAGACGGCCGTGCTGTCCTTTACATTGGGTGATGCTCATCCTCATGATATAGCGACGATTGTCGATCGTGAGGGGGTTTGCGTTCGGGCGGGTCATCACTGTGCCGAACCCTTGATGCACAGATTCGGTGTGACCGGGACGACACGGGCTTCCATGGGGATGTATAATACAAGGGGTGAGATTGACACGCTTGCCATGGCCCTGGAAAAGGTGAAGAAGATCTTTGGTTAACGGGTGGAGAGTATCGGATGTTTAATCCGCATATGGGATACGACATGTTTGGCGATGGAGCAGGGGCCGAAGAGGGCACCCAGGCCGTTGTCGGAACGCCATTGCCGGAAGGCGCTGAAAAGGCCGGACCGGACGCGCTCGAAGCGGCATTGCGATCTGTCTATGACCCCGAGATACCGGTCAACATCTATGACCTGGGCCTGATCTATGAATGCACCATGCAGGATGACGGGAATGTCGACATAACCATGACATTGACCGCACCGGCCTGTCCCGTTGCGGGTGAAATGCCGGGCCAGGTGGCCCAGGCTGTTGCCGATGTTGATGGTGTTGGCGAAGTGACAGTGACCTTGACATGGACACCCCCCTGGACGCCGGATTCGATGAGTGAAGATGCAAAAATGGCACTGGATTTCTTTTAAAAGAGTGCCTATGTCACGGTTTTGTTTCTGAAATCTGGACAATGGCGGGTTAACGGTTAATCCGATTTGTGCTAGTTTTAGGGAAAGATGGGCTGGTACCCATCAGTTTGGAGCAGAGTTATGTTTGGAACCGGAGCACCTATACTGACCCTGACTGAAGCGGCAGCAGGTCGAGTGCGCGAATTGCTGGCCAAGGGCAATGGCGATGTTCTGGGGCTGCGCGTGGCTATTTCCAACAAGGGCTGCTCCGGGATGTCCTATGTCGTCGAATATGCAAAAGAACAGAAGCAGTTCGAAGAGGTGGTGGAGGACCAGGGTGTAAAGGTCTTTATCGACCCGGCGGCTGTGATGTTCCTGATCGGCTCTACAATGGATTATGAGACGAGCAAGTTTGCGTCGGGCTTCACCTTCTCCAACCCGAATGAAACTGCACGGTGCGGCTGTGGCGAGAGCTTTTCTGTCGCCTGACCCTTCTCAGTTTCCGAAGAACTCTATTACCGATCATCACCTCCTGCTGGCTTAGCGGCCTCTTCAATTGCTGAAGACGCCGCCCCTGCAATTGCCTCCTTGGTCTGGTCGGTGAGGGCCTTGGGCTCCTCATCCTTGTTTTCGCCCTCTTCGCGGGCAACGCGGACCGTTACTTGTTTATGGGCGAACTCGATGCCGTTCTGTTCGAAAAGGCTGCGGATCTCGGAGTAAACCTTCTTGCGGACAGTGAACTGTTCGCCAGGACGGGTCATGAATTTGACCCGGATGATCATGGCCGAGTCTTCCATAGCATAGACGCCCTGCGATTTTACAGGCTGCAAGAACTTGTCCCCAATCTCTGGGTCCTGCTGCAATTGCTGGCCCAGCTTCTTGATGAGCTTTCTGACCAGCTCCACATCGGTGTCATAGGTCAGGCGCAGTTTCAGTTTCATCATGGCCCAGTCGCGGGAATAGTTTGTGATCTGTGTGATCTGGCCAAAGGGGATGGTGTGCAACGCGCCCATGTGATGGCGGAGCTGCATTGACCGGATTGAGATGCGCTCTACGGTGCCTTTAACCGCACCTGTATCGACATAGTCACCTTTCCGAAAGGCGTCATCAATCAGGAAGAAAGCCCCTGAAAAGATATCGGCGATCAAAGCCTGTGCACCGAAACCGACCGCAAGACCGATAACCCCGGCACCGGCGAATAGTGGTGCGATATCGACGCCGGCTTGCGAGGCCAGGATCATACCCGTCATTGCAAAAACGGTGATCAGCATGAAATTCCGGGCGAGGGGCAGAAGGGTTGCGAGGCGCGTTGCACTTTTGGCTGAGCCCTCTTCGCCCGGTTCCGGTTCCTGAAAGTCGTCACCTTCTTCCCAGATTCGCCGGTCAATTACGACGCGGATTGCGTCATAGACCGTGTAGCCGACAAAAGCGACGATCAAAATATCGAGGAATTCGAATATCTGTTCGCCGGACCCGAAGACCCCAAGATCCCAGATGTTGGATAGAGCGAGCGCGATACCGGCAAATATCAGCAGGGCGGCCGCATCATCGGCAACATCGCGCAGGTTTCGGCCTGGATAAGGTGCGTCATCGTCAACCTTGTCGCCCAGGTCTACAATTTCAAAGTCGAGCGCCGCCCGCTGTATTTTGCGTTGTCTATAGTTTTTTTCTGCAAGATCTATCGCCAGCAGCAAGATCATATAGGAATAACCCGCAAAAATGGGCAGCGTGAGGGGACTGGTTATCGGTGAGAACGGGATGGGCAGGTCAAGAAGAAGGCGCGTCGTTGCCGCAACAAACGCGACCGTGAAATAGATCGCCAGGACAACATGTATGTTCATGGCGATCAAACGGCGCCAGACGGGCAGTGCCTCAGCGGCTTTCCCGTTTGAGATCAGAAGCGCGAAAGTTCCCCTTTGCTGGATGGCCGTAAAGACAAAGAAGATGGTTATCAGCGCAGCCCCTGTCACCAACAGCAATGTGTGTGGATCGTGGGGCAGGCCGAGCTGAAACATCCACATACAGGTGAAGAACACCACCGTCGCAAAGGAAAACGCAATGACCAGGGCCCTGTGCAGCGACCAGGCCCGGCTGTCATCAATTGGCAAGAGACGATGACTTGGTGCATCTGGGGCAATCAGGTTCAGAGACAGGGCGCGAAAGACAAGGATCAGGGTGAATGCCCCGATCACGGTCATCAGTGTGGCACGAGCAGGCGGACTGGACCCATTGATGCCAAACGAAATGAGTGATGCCACGATCGCAAAAATAACGATGTGGATCAGCATCATGAATGTGCGGGTCAGCAGGTAACTGATTTTGTCGCCGCGTGTTTTTGGGTTTGGATCAAATAGGTAGTAAAAATGCTGACGCAGCCATTGACTGGTTCCCATCCGGATAAAGTTGGCAATGACCATGGCGCCAATCGTCCAGCCCAAAACCTCCAGATGCCAGCTCAAGGTTCCGTCCGGACTGGCTTTCTCAAGAGTTGAAACGGCTTCGGCCCAGAAGTTATTGCTGCCAGAAATAATATCGGCCAGCCTTTGTCGAATGGCCGGCAAGGTTCGATGGGTCATTTGCATGACATCCTGTGCGAACGCGGCGTGTGTCGTGAAAACCCCGATCAAGGCTGCAACGAAAGCAAGCCCGACAGAAGATGCTCTTTGCATGCGGTCGAGGGTGAAACGTGGTGACATTTGCTGATCCTTAAGCACAAAACCCGAATATCGCCCATGACTGTAGACGCCTGTTGAATTACAGCAAACAGGTTTTTGCAGTCTGGTGACGTGCGGATCTCAGAGCAAAAAGAGAGAGCAGCTCGGGCCGTTAGGCCGATTCATATATAGAGGAAGACGATGCCAGGTTTGATCTGCCGGGCGCGGCATCAATGCCAATCAATATATGATCGATCTGTCCGGCGTAACCCAACAGGGGCAAACGCATGATTGTATAGTGGTTCTCTTGGTCCTTGTCGTCCCGTAGCGAGAGTTCCAGAAACTGTGGCTTTCCATCTTCCGCGAGACGAATCAGGTCCGCTGTCAGTTCGGACTTGAAGGGCTTGTTCCTTAAATTTGACACACACAGCCCGGTTAGGGTGTGGCCGTGAATTGCTTCTGCTTTGGACCCTGACAACCGGTATGTGAAGCGATACGGGTTCCGCGCGATATCAATCAGCAGCAAGTTTGGAAGAAGCTGGGGGATCTCTGTCGGGTCTATGGATGCCTTTCGGGGCAGCTGCCCTTCACTGAATTTTGAACGCCAGTAGGAGATCAATGTGTCAAAGAAAGGCAGTGCACGAGACTCCGATATCGGCAAATGCACAGTCCGGCTTCCGGCGTTTGTGGCACTGTCAATCACCGGGCCGGGGGCCTCTTGCTGTAGACCAACGAGGTTAAGACTGCGCCTCACGGGTTTCTCTTTCTTCTGCTGTTATCTCAACTCGTCAGTCTAGAGTAGTTCAAGAATATTAAAGAAAGTCTAACGCTTCGGATGGTCTTTTGAGGTATTCCAGTCAACAATGAAGTGTGAATGTTGCTCGTAAGTTCAAAAAGTTAAGGGAAACAGAGATGACGGCACCACTTTTTCACATGGTATCTGGCGCGCCCCAAACCGTTGGACCTTTTTCGCACGCAGTTGAGGCAGATGGTTGGGTAATGGTGACCGGCCAGATGCCCACAGATCCCGATGACCCGGAGACCCCGTTGCCAGAGGGGGTCGAAGCGCAAACCGTCCGGGTAATGGAGAATTTGAAACTGGTTTTGAGTGGAATCGGCCTTGGTCTGGAGAATGTGGTTATGGTCCGGATATACCTGACGGAGTTCAAACGGGATTTTGCGGTCATGAATGAGATGTATAAGAGCTATTTTCCCGATGACCGCCGACCGGCCCGGACAACGATTGGGGTGACCGCCCTGGCCGTCGATGCCTTGGTAGAGATCGATATGGTTGTGAAACGCCCTTAAGGTGAAAAAGGACCAACTTGACTTTAGGCGGAAGCAGTAAGCGGCGGGTGGACATCCACTTCCTGCCCGGATGGCTCCCCAAACCGATCGAGGACTTCTTGCCCTGGCAGCGGTTCGCTGAACAGGTATCCCTGAATCTGATCAACGCCCAGTTCAATCACGCGATCCTGCATATCGGTGGTTTCAACACCTTCTGCAACCGTGGTCAGGCCAAAGGACCGAGCGATATCCACAATTGTTTTAACCAGCGCCGCGTGTCCCGGGTCTGCGATATCAGAAATGAAGGACCGATCAATCTTCAGGGACGTTACAGGCAGGTCTTTCAAATAGCTGAGAGACGAATAGCCGGTTCCAAAATCGTCGATCGCGATTTCCACGCCAAGCAGGCGAAGCTCGGTCAATTTGTCTTTTAGGTCATCGAGATCCTTTGCCGTTGCGGATTCGGTGACTTCGAGTTTCAACATTTTTGGAGAACACAGCGTCTGGGACAGAATGCGGCTGATGTCAGAGACGATGTAGGGGGAATTCAGTTCGCGAACGGACAGGTTTACACTCACAGTCAGCTGCTTTTCAGACGGAATCTCGGAATTGAAAACCGTAATTGCGTGGCAGGCCGCCTCCAGAATCAATTGGCCAAGCGGAATGATCAATCCTGTCGCTTCGGCAACCGGGATGAAGTCGATTGGTTTGACATGTCTTCCATTGGCGCGGGTCCAACGCGCCAATGCTTCAAAACCGATCAGTTGACGCGATTTGGCATCAATAATGGGTTGAAAGTGGGGCGTGATGGCGCCGGGAGATGCCAGTGCCTCGCGAAGCCTCGATTCAATTTCGCTAAACTGCAATCCTCTTTGCCGCATTGTGTCGTTGAATATGGCAACGGGAGGGGAGGCATTCTCCGGCACATGAAAAGTCGCCGACTGGGCTTCGAAAATAGCTTCAATCACATCCTTGGTGTCGTACCATGTGCTAACGCCAATCCGGATCCGCTGTAGAACTTCCCTCTGCCCAATTTCAAATGGCTTTTCGAATTGCACTGCAAGATCGTTCGCAAGTTTTTGAAGCGTGGCAGGGCGGGCTGAGCCGTTATGGGCCAGCAGGAAGGTATCATCATCCAGACGAATTACGCGACCCCGACCTTGCCAGTACTGCGTCAAGCGCTGAGATACGCTGCGCGCCAGCGAATCCCAGAAGATATGCCCGAAGGTGGCAGACATTCTCTCTTTTTCTTGCAGCTTGATGGCGATGAGCCCGACCATCGACACGCCAAACCCTGCCACAATTGCAGGGGCGGCAATCCGGTTGGGTAAACCGCTGACCTCATCGGTGATTGCCGCCTGTTCCAGAGACACTTGATGCGCGCGGGCCTGTTCGGCGGCCCCTCGTTCCCGGAACAGCAGAGCTTTGGCTCTGATGGCGGTTATGGCCAATACGGTTGTGAAGACCGTGATGATAATGATTTTCTCTACTTGCGCGCCAAGAACCATTGCGAGGTTCAGGTCATCCCCGCCGGAATGCGACCAAAAACCTGATTGGGAGGGCCCTTCTATCGTGTAACTCAAGAGGATCACCCAACCGAAAACCGCAGCGGCCCCGGCACCGAACACATATCTTGCTTCGAACCTCAGGACCCTTAAGGCAATGAGAACGAACAGAAAATACTGAGCTGGTTGGGCGAGAGCGTAGAACTCTGTTGGATCGTTCCGGGGCGGTAAAGCCCACATCAGGGCATAGAGCGCCGTAAAATCAACCGCGATGGACGCCCAAATGAGGGCTGGCGGCTTTTGGTGTCTGGTGACCAAAGCCAACATGGCGACAAGCCAGACGCCATACGCGGTTGAGATGGTAAGCACTTGTTGCAATCGAGACGAGTCGGCTGAGCTGAACGGACTCAGATACAGCGCCAGAAGCAGGACCATCACCACAAGTTTTGTGCTGGCCACTAAGAATTCCGAGCGGCGCTGATACGCCGCAAAAGCATCTCTGGGAGAGATTTGTTCGGAACTCATTCTATCCTCTGGACTCTTGCCAAATGGTTCGTGACCGGCTGTTCACAATCAGAATAGGGCTGAATGGTTAAGCAACAACTAAGAAACGTTAAGGAACGGCCCCGGCGCGGCCGGACTTGCAAATAAGTGTTTCTTTGAATTCAAATGTCTGTCATTTGATGGAAGATCATTGACGCTACCCGAGTACGTCTGACCTGAGGCGGAGGATTTTGTGTCGTTTTTTCAATCGGTTCTGTCTGAGAGACACCGGGCGCGAACAGCCATCGTTCTGCTGGTAGTGCTGTTTTCTCTCTTTGCAGTCCTGGTGATCGGGACCTATTTCCAGTTCAGCAGATTGAATAAGACACTCTGGGAAGAGGAAAGAATTCAGCTTGAACTGGTTCAGGATCTGGCACTCCTGCAATCTCATTTGGGGTATGGCGGAGCGATTCATGAGTTTCAGTCCTATCTCCTCACGGGAAATACCGAAAATGCTGAAAAGGCCGAACAGTATCTGACCCTGTCTCGAGAGGTCGTCGAACGGCTGGATGGGCGTGTGCTGCCTAATGGGCATGTGATCAGACTGCCTAACCTAGGCTGGGCGATTGTGGATTATTCTGAGATTCTGGCTGGAGCCCGGCAGAGGCATGGGTTTGGATCGGCGGTTGACGCGATCAACGCCGCTACCAATATGCTGGATGCACCGGCCCAACAAGACCTTCAGAACCTGACAATTGAAGTGCTGAACTATGGCGAAGAGGTGGCCTCCCATATCGATGAAGGCATCCGGATGACGCAACGTGCAATCTTGACGGGTGCGCTTGCATTACCGGTTTTCGCTGTCCTGGCAATTGTCATGATCCGCCTGTTCAATTCCCTGGAGGAGGCCCGAAAATTCATCCGGGCATCGGGACGTCGCCGCGATGCAATTCTGGCGGGCGTGCCAGCTGGCATTGCGATGTTCGATGACAAAAAGAAACTGGTTTTCAAAAACCGACAGTTCAATGAGTTTCTGGAATTTGCCGACACGCTGTTTCCCCCGCAGACAAAATTGGCAACCGTTCTGCGCGCCAGTCTGGATCGAGGCGACTTTTCGGAAGGCAATCCGTCGATACAGGCCGATCCAAACCTGCCTCAATCAGAATCGATGGTCTATGAGCACAAACTGGGGTCGGGAAAGGTTGTCGAAGCGACCCGGCAGCCGCTTGCAGATGGCAGTTTGCTCGTCTCCCTCGTCGATGTCACCGAGCGGATTGAGACAGAACGTTACCTGGAAACCGCCCGTGACAGGGCCATCAAGGCAACGGCCGCAAAAAGTGCTTTTGTTGCCAATATCAGTCACGAGATCAGGACCCCGATGAACGCGATTATGGGCCTGACGCGCATGGTCCTGCAATCCAACCTGACGCTGCAGCAGAGGGATTACCTCTCAAAATTGCTGAGTTCAGCGTCATCCCTGTTAGACATCATTAACGACGTGCTCGACTTCTCGAAGATTGAAGCGGGTAAGATGTCGATCAGTACGCTTGATTTTAATCTGTCTGATATTCTTGAAAATATGTCGACCGTGACGGGGACCAGGCTGGAGGACAAGCATCTGGACGTCGCCATTTCTGTGGCTCCGGATGTCCATGACAATCTGCGAGGCGACCCGATGCGGTTGACGCAGATTTTGACGAATTTGATGACGAATGCCGTCAAGTTTACACCAAAAGGGCAAATTCTGTTGGAAGTAACAACCAGCCCGTCAGACGATGGGCGTCACTGGTTGAATTTCTCGATCACGGATTCAGGTATCGGTCTTACTGAAGAACAGTTGTCGACGCTTTTCACCCCGTTTACCCAGGCGGACGACTCATCGACGCGGCAATATGGGGGTACAGGTCTTGGCCTGTCGATCTGCAAGGAGCTGGTCGGTATGATGGGGGGAGGGATTGGAGCGGAAAGTACCTATGGGAAGGGAAGCTGTTTCCATTTCTGTGTCCCGTTTGATCGTTCCGAAATGCCAGATATGTCGCTGTCGCTTGACGCCGTTGCGTCTAAGATTGCCGGGTTATCCGTTATGGTCGTCGACGACATATCGGTTGCAAGGACAATCCTGGCCGCACCCTTGAGGGAAAGCGGCGCAGACGTCATAGAGCTTGAATCCGGCATTCAGGCAATTGAGCGGATAGCCGAACTGCTTGATCATCCAGATCCTTCGCTGCCAGATGTCATTTTGATGGACAGTCAGATGCCCTTCCTGAACGGGCTAGAGGCGATGCGCCGGATTAATGATTTGACAGGTCCGGACCGCAAGATCCCGTGTCTTCTTGTTACGGCCTATACAGATCCCGAAATTCGCCGAGAGGCGGAAGCGCAGAGTATCCAGACGGTTTTGCAAAAACCGTTGGCACCCTCTCTCCTGATGCGGGTGGTTGCCAGTACTGTGTCAGGGGATGTGAAACTGGCGCAGGTTGAAACAGGAAAATCCGGGACTGCGATCGCGGCGGGTCTCGCGGGTGAGCGGATTCTGTTGGTGGAAGATAATGAGATTAATCAATTGATCGCCCAAAAGCTGCTGACGGATATCGGTCTAGAAGTTGATCTGGCTGTCAATGGTCTTGAAGCCTTGCAGGCGGTTGAGGCCAACGGCCCGTCATATCATGCCGCTGTTTTAATGGACATTCAGATGCCGGTGATGGACGGGCATGAAGCAACCCAGAACATTCTGTCAAAACCGGAATTTTCGCGATTGCCGATTATTGCAATGACGGCCCACGCCCTGGAAAGCGAGCGCGAACTGTGCCTTGCAAACGGGATGTGTGATCACCTCTCGAAACCGATTGATCCCGCCCAGCTCTATCTGTCCCTCTCGAAATGGGTGCAGTCTCGCAATCTGGATCTGGATTTCGATACGCCGGAGAGCCTGTTGGCAGCCCTTGACGCGCAAGATGAGGAATGGGCCACGCCTACCACGGCCGGCTCTGAAGAAAGCGATAATGCTGAAAATGCGCCTGCGCCAACCGGAATGGTCGATCCAGATCTTCTGGCCGAAGCGATCGGCTGTGATCGCAGCGTGGTCGTCGGCTTGATGGAAAAGTTTGTCCGCAATAATGGATCTGCAGCGGAAGAGATGCGCAGACTTGTAGGGGACGCTCAGACCGATGAAGCCGCGGTCATCGCGCATACAGTCAAGGGTGTAGCCGCAAATCTGCGCATAACACCCGTTTCACAGCTTGCCGCGGAGTTGGAAACACTTTTCAGAGCTGGCGGTGATGGCGACACAATCGCGCTATTGTTGAGTAAATTCGAAAGCACGTATTCACGGATGAAAGAAGAAATCCGGTTGCTCACGGACGGCCAGGAGACGATGGCACCGAAAACTGACCTGCATGGTGGCGTCGCAAGCCTCGGCGATTTTCCGCAAGACCGTTTGGACGCTTTGCGGGATATGTTAAGCCGTGGCGACATGGATGCGGAGGGTCTGTATAAGACAATTTCAGCCGAACTTCACGACGATCCACCAAGCGCTTGGTCAGAAATTGGCAACCATATTGACCAGATGGATTATCCGACGGCTCTCACGATCATGCGAGAATGGCAATCTGACACTCGCTCAAGCGCGTGAGATGTGACACACTCAGTTGGGGTGTGTTTCGCGCTTGGAGGATCAGACTATGTCACGATTGAACTCGGTTTTGTCTCTTATGGCCTTTGGTGTTTTCTTGCTGGCCGGATCACCAACGCAGGCCGCGCCGCAATTAATGAACTGTCTTTATGAGAACGGCGAAAGGCTGGGTGTCTTTGTCGTGGATGTTGAAGAGCCGCGCATTACCAATATCTACGATCATAATTACCCCATTATGAAACACGACAAACACTTTGTGACATTTCGGATTGAGGCGACAAACCCGGCACCCGTTCACCTCGCAAGTTACGTTGCGATTCATCTAAAGAGTGGAAAATTCGTTCAAAGCCGGGTGTTTGCAGCCTGTGGCAACAATGATTGCGGAACAAACTTTGCCCTCAAACCAAGCGTCCAGACGGGCGCGTGCAGCGCTGGCTGATCAGTCGGCCGGTTGGTAGTCACCCGTGATTGCCGCTTCGATACCAGGTTTTCGCTGATACAGGCCAAGGACCTCTCCCTGCATGCGAACGAGCGCTGCAATTGTGTTGAGCGTCGGTGTCGGAATATCCAGGCGTCGTGCCAATTCCAGAACGGTTGAGACAAGCGCGTCCAATTCCATAGGCCGGCCCAGTTCAACATCGTGGCGGGTAGAGGGTTTATGGCCGACGATGTCAGCGCCCCCCTGAATCCGCTTTTCAACGCTGACGCTGAACCGGGCACCCAGGGCCTGACCGACGGCCCGGCATTCAAGCATGGCATCCCTCACGACGCCCCGCGTCGCAGCGTCCTGGCCGATCAGATCCAAGCTGGCACCGGTAAGTGCCGAAACCGGATTGAACGAGCAATTCCCCCATAGTTTGATCCACAACTCGTCCCGCAAGCGGGGCTTGCGCGGGGCCTTCAGACCGCCCGCGATCATCAATCGCGACAGTGTTTCAAGCCGTTCAGAGCTTGACCCGTCTGGTTCCCCCAGGGTGAAACGGTCGCCGCTTTTGTGTTGAACCACGCCTGGTTCCGGAACATCGCAAGCCGGGTAAACAACACAACCGATGGCCCGTTCCGGACCAAAGAATTTCCATTGTGCGCCGCCGGGGTCGACGGTTTCGATCCATGTATTGTCCAGTTCAGTACCGGTATTGGCATGATGGAAGTACCACCAGGGCAGACCATTTACCGCGGGCACAATCGCTGTGTGGTCTGCCAGTAGCGGGCCGAACTGTTCGACGATGGGCGCAACGGAATGGGCCTTTAAGGCCACAATCACATAATCCTGTTTGCCGAGATCGGCGGGATTGTCGCTGGCTTGGATTTTATAGTTCCGCGTCTCGCCATCCTTGCGCAGGGTCAGACCGTTGGCTTTCATCGCGGCCAGATGCGGGCCGCGCGCCACGACAGAAACTTCAGCCCCCGCTTCGCTCAGGGCTGCAGCCATATAGCCGCCAATCGCGCCAGCACCAAAGATGCAGATCCGGGTCATACCTCGTCACCCAATCCCAGCTTTGTGGCAAGTCCGATGCGTTGCATCTTTCCTGTGGCACCCTTTGGTATCTCATCCATAAAGACGATCTTTCGCGGCACCTTAAACGGGGCCAGATGTTCCCCGGCGTAATCCTGCAGTTCTTTTTCCGAAACCTCCGCCCCGTCAACCAGGACAATGGCGGCGGCGACCTCTTCCCCCAGCATCTTGTGTGGCATGGCGAAGGTGACCACCTGCTGTACCGAGGGGTGATCCATAAGCTTGTCGTCAACTTCCAGCGGTGAAACTTTCTCGCCCCCGCGGTTGATGATTTCCTTAATCCGACCGGTAATTTTCAGATAGCCGTCATCGTCGAGAAACCCCTGATCGCCGGTACGGAACCAGCCATTCGTAAAACTTTCTGCATTGGCCTTTTCATTATTTTCGTATCCCGGCGTGACATTGGGACCTTTGATACAGACCTCGCCTTCGGTGCCTGCCGGTTGCGCATTGCCATCGAGGTCAAGGATGCAGATTTCGGGTCCGGCGGCGAGACCGACAAGGCCGGGTTTCTGAACACCCGGGGGCAGCGGATTTGACGCCATCTGGTGGGTGGCCTCGGTCATGCCATAGGCCTCAATCACCGGACAGCCGAAAGTATCTGCCAATTCGTGGAATACAGCAGGTGGCAGGGATGCGGAAGACGATCTCACAAAACGGAAATTCAGTTTGGCGAGCGCCTCACTGTTGCGTTTTGCACGAACCAGAATTGTTTGATGCATCGTGGGCACGCCCGAATACCAGGTCGGATTCTGGTCGAGTGCGTATTCAAAGAATTTCAGTGCATTGAAACCGGGCGTGCAGCACACTGAGGCCCCTGCGCGCATAGAGGAAAGGACAATAGCGATCAAACCGTGAATGTGGAACAGCGGCATAATGTTCAGACAGTGATCTTCCGGTGTCAGCTTTAATGTGCCTGCAATGTTTCCAGCCGATGCGCCCAGATTGGTTTGGGTCAGGGGGACAACCTTGGGCCGGCTTGTTGTGCCAGAGGTATGAAGAACGAGGGCTTCGGTGTCGGCACCCGGGTCAGCGGCATCCGCCTCTTCATTCCATAAATTGAAGATTCCGGCCGCATCTTCCGGTCCCACCTGCGCTTCGGCGACCGGAATTCCCAGTTCGTTTGCCGCAGCGATTGCTGGACTTTCGCTGCCGCCCTCTACGATCACGATCTTTGGTTTCAAGTCTTCCAGATAGAATTTGAACTCGGCTTCTTTGTATGACGGGTTCAACGGCGCGGCTGAAAGGCCGGAGGCGACAGCAAGAAAGGCGGAGGCCATCTCCGGGCCGTTGGGCAGGACAATGGCGACACGGTCCCCGGGGCCGATATTGCGGGCCGCAAGCTGCCGCCTGATGCGATTGGCGTGGTCCCGCAGAGCCGCAAAGGTTAGATCCGGGCGATCCGGGGCCGTCAGCGCGATGGCATCATCGGCCCCGCCCATCATTACATCGCGCATCATTTCTGCTTGTGCCATCGCCGTATTCCACCCTGTTTGTTAGCTGTTTTGTTAGTTTATAGCGGTGCGAAGGCCTAAAACCAGCGATCATTCCCGTTTTTTATTGATTGAGATGGCCAACTTGCCGTTCGTTCGGCGGTGCAGAGGCACGGAAATTCAGGCCTTGGCGCGGGATTGCCGTGTTGCGTCCTCATCGACAGAAAGCGGGTCGGTTTTCAACACCACGCCGAACATCTCTGCGGCCTGAGCAATGCTATACCGTTCTAGCCTCACATCACGGAGAACGGCTTCGGGATCGCGTTCCAGCGGATCGCCGTATCCACCGCCGCCCGGTGTTCGGACATGAACACGGTCGCCTGGCCGCATGGTGATGCCTTCTTCCTTAGAAAGATGATCGGGGGTATAGGCGTTGCCATCGCGCCAGACCGTCACTTCATTGCAGGCGCCATCTGCGCCGCCCAGAGCACCCAATGGTCCGAACCGCCCATGATCCATAACGAAGCTTGCCCGTGCTTCCCCCCTGCGAAGTTCGACATCATAATCCAGGCCAAGCCCCCCGCGCTGCTTGCCAGGACCGCCAGATCCCTCTCTCAATGCATATTTGTGATACAGAACGGGAAATGCCTGTTCCATGATTTCAACTGGCGGGGCTTTTGAAATACCGATGGTCGAGCACCCGTTCGACAGACCGTCATGGTCGCTATTCCCGCCGTAACCGCCGCCGGAAATCTGATACATCACAAAATCCCGACCGCGTTCCGGATCATGGCCGCCCAGCGCAAAATTGCCGCTGGTCCCTGCTGGCGCAGCGGTAACCCGATCAGGCAGGGCAGGAACAAGGGCGGTAAACACCGCCTCTGCGATGCGCTGGCTGACCTCTGCCGCACAACCGGAAACGGGTCTGGGATAATGCGCGTCCAGGAAGGTCCCGGTGG
Organism: Alphaproteobacteria bacterium; assembly: GCA_963691885.1. Lineage (GTDB taxonomy): Bacteria > Pseudomonadota > Alphaproteobacteria > UBA8366 > Aestuariispiraceae. The sequence continues at coordinate 334,367 of OY829843.1, read as the reverse complement.
GGCGCTGAATGATCAGGGGTTCAAACGCGCCGGCGCTGATCGGTACGTCCGGGAATATATGGCGCATGGCCAAGTAGACAGAACTCATCGTTGTTGCCAGAACGGAATTCATAGGACCCAGGCAAGGTGGACTTGACCCGGCAAAGTCGAAATTCAGGGTGTCATCCGATAACTTTTCGATCGTCAGTTTAATTTCCAGTGGGGTGTTCACGACCCCGTCGCTGTCAACAAAGGATGTTGCCTGATAGGTGCCATCGGGAATTTCCGAGATACAGCGGCGCATTTGTTCTGCTGCCCTGACCCGCAATTCGGCAATGGCTTCCTTGACCGTGTCATCCCCATAACGGTCCAAAAGGGCCGTGAGGCGCTCTTCACCCACCAGCAGCGCGGCTGCCTGGGCCTTTACATCGCCAATACGTTGGTCGGCGATGCGGATGTTGGAACAAATGATCGAATAGATTTCGGTATCGAGGACCCCCTCCTTAAAGAGGCGTACGGGGGGAAGGCGCAATCCTTCTTGTTCCACCGAGGTTGCAGATGCGGAAAAGCCACCGGGGACTGAGCCACCGGTATCTGGCCAGTGGCCCGTGTTGCTGAGCCAGCAGAAAATTTCACCGTCGCGATAGAATGGTTTCGCGAACCTCACATCCATCAGATGGGTGCCACCAAGATAGGGATCATTGACGATATAGATATCCTTCGGGCGCGGGGCGGCGGTTTTGCCCTCGGCGATCATCTCGATCAGGGTGCGCACGGAATACTGCATAGTGCCGACAAAGACAGGTAAACCGCCGACACCTTGCGAGATGAGAGACCCGTCCTCGGCACTGTAAATTCCGTCGGATCTGTCATTTGCCTCTGCTATGACGGGGGAAAAGGCTGCACGGGAAAAGCTGAGATCCATTTCGTCACAGACCTGTTGCAAGCCTGCCTGAATAACGCTGAGTGTGATCGGATCAACCGCCATGACTGTCCCCGACTGTGATTAATAGGTTTCCGTCCTTATCCCCGACGGCTCTGTCGCCTGGCTCCATCACGGTTGTGCAATCCATTTGCTCGATCAGGGCTGGTCCAGAAATCTCACAGTCAAGCGGCAGATGGTCCCGCCAGTATACCGGGGTTTCCAGCCAGGTACCGTCGAAAAAGACTTGCCTCGTATCGGTTTGTGCCTCTGCGATGCTGGCTTTGCGGCCAGCCGGATCGATCAGGATGGACAGATCCATCTCCGGCCGAACCCCGATGACCGATGTGTTTACATTCACGAGGTTCGCGCGAATATCGTCCAATGCCACCTTGAACCGGTTCATATAGGCCGCCTCAAAGCGTGTTTGCAGGTCTTCCCGGCTGGGGGTCGGTGTGTCGAGGGGAACCCGCAGGACATGGGTCTGTCCAACAAATTGCATATCAACACTGAAAAGGGTCGAGATCTCTGCAATCTCGGTATTTTCTGATTCGATCAGGGATGTGCCCTCGCGGATCTGATTGGCGAAAACGGCGTGAACCTGATCAATATCGACGGTATTCACGGGTCGGTTGATCGTGTTGACATAGTCGTGCCGGAGATCGGCGACGACGCAGCCAAGCGCGTTGGTAATGCCAGGACGGCAGGGGATGAGGACGCGGGGCACACCGAGCTCTTTCGCGAGCGCACTGGCATGGAGCGGGCCGGCACCGCCAAAGGCGAAAAGTGCAAAATCACGGGGATCAGCACCGAGTGAGAGGGAGACCATGCGAATGGCCCCCGCCATCTTTGTATTGCCCAGGCGGATGACGGCCTCTGCCGCCTCAACGGCATTGACGCCCAAGGGGGCGCCCAGTTTTTCCTCAAAAATCGACGTGACCAGATCGACCGGTGTCGCCCCGTCCTGGGCCAGAAAGCCCTTTGGATTTAACCGGCCGAGCAGAAGGTTTGCATCCGAAATGGTGGGGATCGTCCCTCCATTGCCATAACAGATTGGACCCGGATTTGCGCCGGCACTTTCGGGTCCAACCTGCAACAGCCCAGCGGAATTGACCTGCGCGATCGAACCGCCGCCTGCACCCACGGTGCGGACATCGACCATGGGTACATGGATCGGCATGGCATACTCGATTTCAATCTCGTTTGAGACCGAGGGTTCCGCATTGCGGATCAGGGCTACATCGCTGGATGTGCCCCCCATATCATAGGTCAGTAGCTCGCCAATCCCGGACCGTCGCCCGGTATAGGCGGCGGCCATCACACCCGATGCCGGACCGGACATGACGGTTTTCGCCGCCTCAATTGAAACGCGACCGGAAGAGACCATGCCGCCATTGCCGTTCATGACCAGGACATCCCCTTGGTATCCCTGCGCGGCCAGTTCTTCTCGCAAGCGGCTGATGTAGCGCTCCAAGAGCGGTTGAACTGACGCGTTGACCGCGGCGGTGACGCCCCGCTCAAACTCGCGGCTTTCCGACAGCAGGGAATGACCGGTGGTGATGTAATTGTTTGGCCAGATCCGTCGAATGATTTCGGCGGCTTCGAGCTCGTGGGAAGGGTTCGCATAAGCGTGCAGAAAATGGATGACCAGCGATTCACATCCATCTTCCAGCAGCGATCTGGCCTGTTCCAGAACGCTGGCTTCGTTGAGCGGTGTCACCACATGACCAGACGCATCCATACGTTCGACGACTTCCCGGCGCAGATTGCGGGGAATGATCGGGTTAAAAATCCCTGTCATGCCATAGGCGTTGGGACGCGTCCTGCGCCCCAGTTCCAGGATGTCGCGAAACCCCTGGGTGGTGATCATGCCGGTTCTGCTGAGTTTTCTTTCAAGAACGGCATTGGTGGTTGTCGTGGTCCCGTGAACAAAAAGATCGATAGCGGTGAGGTTTGCCTCAGCCTTTTCAAGCGCGGCCAGCACACCGAAGGCCTGATTATCCAGGGTGCTTGGTACCTTGGCCAACCGCACAGCGCCCGTCACCTGGTCACACAAAACCAGATCGGTGAAGGTGCCGCCGACATCGACACCAACAATTTGCCCCGCCGGACCGGTCGTCTGATCGCCCGTATACTGCGCTGTCATCCTGGCAAACTCGCCTGCAAACTTGTTCGTATGCAAATGAAACGCGTTTTCGGGTGCAAGAGTCAATGCCGCGGTGGAGAAAGGTGTTCAATCGTCAAAGTTCCTGGTTCCATTTCCGGCAACCGCCTTTAAACTTTCGGTTATCGGGCTGAGGGTAAAGATGAAGCAGGTTGTTTTGAGAACGCGATACACACAATGCCTTTTGATGAGTGTGGGGATGCTGCCGGTTCTCATTGCTGCGAAGAACGCGCATGCCCATGTCTCTGAACAGGGTTTTGTTCTGCTGCTTCCGACAGACCTTTACATTTTTTCGGGAGTGGCCGCAGTCGTCGCCTCTATTCTCCTCCTCCTTTTGGTCCCGGCCCGCGTTGTTGAGGTATTGTTCAAAGGGCGTCGGTTGTTTTCCAGACCCGATCGGGCTGGCGAGACTGTTACCTCTCTGTTGGCGTCAGGTCTGTTAGGTCTTTTCATCTATGGTGGATTGACCGGAACGCGGGACCCGCTGGAAAACCCGCTGCCATTGCTTGTCTGGACGGTTTGGTGGATTGGTCTTGTTTCAGTTCAAGGGCTGGTTGGAGATATCTGGCGCTGGATCAACCCATGGTCAGGCCTCTATCGACTGTTGCGAGGTCGAATGGATGCACCAGCGCTGGTGCCGTTACCCGAAAACTGGGGCGTTTGGCCGGGTATTGCGGGTTTCTTGGGGTTTGCCGCGCTCTTGCTGGTGGATCTGGCCCCGGATGATCCGGCGCGCCTCGCCTGGTTCGTTTTGGGGTATTGGCTCTTTACCTTCGCCGCGATGATTATTTTTGGCGGCCGCGACTGGCTGCGTCAGGGGGAGTTTCTGAGCATCCTCATGGGGCATTATTCCGCCTCGGCCCCTGTCGGTGCCAAAGACGGCAAGCTCTCGATCGGCCTTCCAGGTTGGCAGCTTTTGAATCGGCCAACCGCCAATCTGAGCAGCGCCGTCTTCATCCTGTTCCTGTTGGCGACGGGGACATTCGATGGCTTGAACGAAACTTTCTGGTGGCTGGCGCAAATCGGGATCAACCCTTTGGAATTTCCCGGTCGGTCGGCGGTTGTCCTCCCCAATTTCCTGGGCCTCATCATCAGCAATATCTTGCTGGTACTGATCTTTGCCACAACGATTTATGCAGGGCTGTTGTTTATCGGTGAGACCTCAATGATGGCTGTGGCTTTTGGACGCCTGGTTCATGCGATTTTGCCCATTGCGCTGGCCTATCATGCGGCGCATTACCTGATCTCCTTCCTTGTTTCAGGGCAATATGTTCTCGCAGTCTTGAATGACCCGTTTGACAATGGCGCGAGCCTGCTGGGGTTGGGTAATTATCTGGTGACAACGGGGTTTTTAAACAGTCGTGATTCTGTTGAGGTTATCTGGCTAACCCAGGCAGGTCTGATCGTTGCGGGGCATATTGTGTCAGTCTTGATCGCCCATGGTATCGCGGTGGACCTCTTTCGGGATAACCGCCGTGCACTACTGTCCCAGATCCCGCTGGCCCTGTTCATGGTTGTGTATACGTTCGCTGGATTGACCTTGCTGGCCTCACCAAGGGGCGCCTGATCCGGTACCCTCCCGGGCATTCTACGGAAAAGCTGGAATCAAAAAATTCTGGACAATTTATTCGTACACATACAAAGTTTTTGAAAAGGGTTTACAAAAAGCTCAGCCATACTGATCCGGAATTCTTAACAGGGATACGACAATAGGGGGCAGTCATGTCATCGAGAAAACCAGTAAATACCACGAATTCACGCCGTAAGGTTCTGAAGACAATGGCAACGGGTGCCGGCGCAATTGCGGGCCTCACCGCAATGCCGGGTTTCGTGAGGTACAATCAGGCGCACAGTTCAGAACCGATTAAAATCGGCTTTCAGGTGCATAGAACAGGTATCGGGGCCGCCTATGGCCGCTGGTACGGGCGCACCACCAATGCAGCGGTGAAGCGTATCAATGATGCAGGTGGCATCAACGGTCGCCCCGTCGAACTTGTTGCGGAAGATGATGGGACCGATCCAAAGCGTGGCGCAGAGGTTGTCGAGAAATTTGCGACCCAGAACAACTGCGACGTTGCTTTTGGCACCTTGTTCAGTCACGTGGTCATTGGATCCAGCCCACGGGCCGGGGAACTGAAGATCCCTTATTTTGTTGTGTCAGAGGGGCATCACGTCGCCAGCGGAAAATTGAACCGCTACACGCTGCAGCCCGGCATCACCGATGTGAAGAGCCAGGTTCAGGCCATGGCACCTTTCGTTTCCAGCAATCTGGGCAAAAAGGTCACCATGATTTATCCGGATTTCGCGTTCGGCCACGATCATCGGGACTTCTTCTCCGCCGCGATGGAGGCCCAGGGGGGTGAGGTTGTCGCGAAGATTGCAATCCCGCCGACGGAGACCTCCTTCACGAAATATTTCCCCAAGATCCCCCGCAACACAGATGTGATCTATCACGTCATGGTGGGACCGGGCGTTCTGACCTTCGTCAAGGAAATGGGTGAGTTCTATGGCCCGAACAAGCCGGAAATATTTGGCTTCATCGACAGCCTTGAGGCCGTTGATATGGCGTCGCCCGGACTTGAATTCCTGGAAGGGTCCTATTTCTGGGAAGGCAACCCGCGCTATGCGCAGGCCGACCAGACAGAGTATGACAAGGTCTATCGCGCCGCCGTAGGAGTCGATGCCAACGGGGCCTTAATCGCGGATCCGAAAGATGTTTCGACCTATGCTCATATGTTTGGCTGCTGGGAGACGCTTTACATCATCAAGGCCGGTATGGAAGCCGCAGGATATAACGGGATCGGCGATCGTGCGAAACTGATTGAGGCGGTAGAGGCCATGACCGATATGCCGCTTTCCCAGGAACACCCGCAAGGGGCCAAGGTTTTCAATGGCAAGACGCACCAGGTGTTCGGCCATCAGTATATTTCCAGGGTAACCGACGGGAAGCTGGTCTTGGCGCATACAACCTCCATTGAGGATACGCTCTATCCCGATGAGGTCGATTACACGAAACAGTCTTTCTGATCTGTTGAGACAGGGGGCCGGTGCTGAGTTGCACCGGCCTCTGTATTTCTAGATGGATTTTGGACCCTATCTATTACTGGCATCACTTGAAGGTGCTGTTCACGCTGCTGTCCTTGCGCTGACAGCGGTCGGGCTTAGCCTTGTCTTCGGCGTCATGCGCGTCGTCAACGTGGCCCATGGTGAATTCTTTATGCTGGGCGCAATTCTGGCGTGGTGGATAACCGATCTGATTGCCGGCCACCCGGCCTTTGGCTTTATCGCCGCCCTGTTGATTGCGCCTGTCGTGGCAGGTCTCATCGCGGCGGCAGCCGATGTCATTGTTCTGAAGCGGTTGAACTATGATCCGGAGGGGACGATCGTGGCGACGATCGGTATCCTCTATATCGTTCAGCAGGTCGCCCTGATGACCTATGGCCCCGATGCGAGGCCGGTTGAGGCACCGTTTAACTACCGGTTTTATCTGCCCTGGTTCGGCTATTCAGCGTACAAGCTTTTTGTAATTGGTGCAGCGATTGTCCTCCTCCTGGGTGTCTGGCTGGTGATGACGCGAACTCGGCTCGGCATGGTATTGCGGGCAACCCAGTTGGACAGTGAGACCGCCCAGGCCTTTGGCATTCCGGTCGGTCGGGTCTATGCGCTGGTGTTTGGTGTTGGTGCGGCCCTCGCAGCATTGGCGGCGGTTCTGATTGTTCCGATCCAGCAGGCCCATTACCTGATGGGGGGTGATCCGCTTCTCCTCTCCTTCATCGTCGTCATTATCGGTGGGCTGGGGTCCCTTGGGGGGACCGTTGTCGCGGCGGTTTTGATCGGGTTGAGCGACGGGATCATCTCGGTCTTCTTCTCGCCGACGCTCGCCAAAATTCTGGCAACACTGCTGGTCGCCTTCGTCCTGATCTTCCGACCCAATGGTCTGTTTGGAGGGAAAGGATCGTGAGCGCCGTTCGGAAATCCCTGGTTTTGCATCTGGGCGTTCTGGTGCTCCTCTTTGCGCTGCAGTTTGTGTTGCCGGCCTATCACCACGGGAATCTGGCACGGGTTATGGTATTGGCCTCCTATGCTGTCGGGTTCAACATCATGTTTGGCTATACGGGCCTGCTCAGTCTGGGCCATGCCCTGTTCTTTGCGTCGGGCATGTATGGCCTGGGCCTGATGATCGAGTATATGGATGCCACACCACTCCCGGCGCTGCTGGTTGGAACCATTGCGGCTGCTTTTGTCTCAACACTTGTTGGCGTGCTGGCCCTGCGCACCACGGGTGTCGCCTTTATGATCGTGACCCTGATGTTTGCCCAGGCGGGTTTTCTGACCGTCCTTTATTTCGGTGAGTATACGAGGGGCGATGAGGGTTTCGTCATTCAGCAGGCGGATCGGATGCTGGCCGGCATCGATCTCAGCGATCCGACGAACCGCTATTTCGCCGCTTTTATCTTGTTCGGTTTTTGCATGGGTCTAACGCTGTGGCTGGTCCATACAAAGGTTGGCCGGGTTCTGGTTGCGATCCGCGAGAATGAAGAAAGGTCGCGGATGCTGGGCTATGACACGCTGCGCTACAAGCTGTTGGCGGTCATATTGTCCGGCACGATTTCAGGGTTGGCGGGGGCCTCCTATGGATTGCTGTTCGGCTATGTCGGGGCAACCTTTGCCTCCGTGCAATACTCGATTTTCCCATTGCTCTGGGTGCTGCTGGGGGGCGCTGGAACCGTGCTGGGCCCATTGGTCGGTACGCTGTTCATGTTCTATCTGATTGACCTCGCCAGTGAGGTGACGACCGCTCACATGTTGATTGCCGGTGTCGCGTTGGTTCTGCTGACCGTGTTTGCGCGTCAGGGACTAATGGGGGAGATCAGGGGGAGGGTTGCCAAATGGCTGCCGTAACCCTGCTGTCCACCCGCGGTCTCAGTCGATCCTTTGGGGGGATCCGGGCTGTTGAGAATGTTGATTTCGATCTGAACCAGGGGGAGATACGGGCGCTCATCGGGCCGAATGGTGCGGGCAAGACGACCTTTGTTGGCCTGCTTTGCGGTCGCATTGCTGCCGGGTCCGGTTCCGTTCATTTCGAAGGGGCTGATATCTCGACCCTGCCAGCACATAAACGGATCGCCCTTGGCATGGCCTATACGTTTCAGATCACGTCGATTTTCAACCGTCTGACACTTGCGGAAAATGTGGCGCTGGCGGTTCAACGCGGCTTTGAGGGGGAGGCAGCTGAACTGCAGGCTGCTGTTGATGCGGCCCTCGAGCGCGTCGGCCTCGCAGATAGGGCCGATCAGATCGCTGGTGACCTCAGCTATGGGCATCAGCGGCTTCTGGAAATCGCCATGGGCTATGGTCAGCGACCCAAATTGTTGATCCTGGATGAACCGACCCAAGGTCTGGCAGATAGCGAGATTGCCGAATTCAATGCATTGATCCGGGGCATTGCGGGTGAAACGACCATCCTTCTGATTGAGCACAACATGAACGTGGTCATGGAACTGGCCGACCGTATCACGGTACTGAATTTCGGTCAGGTTCTGGCGGAGGGAACCCCGGACGCGATACAAGGCAATGACGCTGTGCAAGCTGCCTATCTAGGGACCGGATGATGTTGACGGTTGATGCGATAGAATCCGGTTACGGCAGCGCGATGGTTCTGCAAAACCTGTCGCTGGACGCGAAGGCGGGCGAAATCCTGTGCCTGCTGGGGCGAAACGGTGCTGGCAAAACAACAACACTGAAGTCGATCATGGGATTGCTGCCGCTGAAAGCGGGCCGGATCACGTTTGAGGGTCGGGATATCGGACCGCTCGCCGCTCATGATGTCCCGAAGCAGGGCATCGGCTATGTGCCCCAGGGCCGGCGGTTATTCTCGGAACTGACGGTGGCTGAGAATCTCGAAATCGGATTGATGGTCCGCAACAAGGGGGAGGCGACACGCGCGCGTGTTCTGGACATCTTTCCCCGCCTTCGCGAACGGATGGATCAGCGCGCAGGTACTCTGTCCGGCGGAGAGCAGCAGATGCTGGCAACCGCACGGGCGCTCTGCATTGAACCTTCGGTCCTGTTGCTGGACGAGCCGACAGAGGGGCTGCAGCCCTCCATGATTGAGCAGATCCGTCAGGTCATTCTGCAGATGAGGGAAGAAGGTGTTTGTGTTGTCTTGGTTGAGCAGCGGGTCGAAGCGGTGCTGAACATCGCCGACCGCGTCACTTTTATCGAAAACGGACAGAGCCGTGAAACCGTGACCGCCGAAAGCTTACAAAGCAACCAGACCTTGCTGAGGCGCTATGTCGGTGTTTAACGCCGGGTCGTGTCAGACGAGTTTTTGCAGCAGGGTCAAAAAGGCAACACGTTCCTGATCATCAAGCGGTGCCATGGTTTCTTCGGTTATGGCGAGCGCAGCCTGACTGAACTGATCGAACATGGCCCTGCCATCTTCTGTTGCGAGAACCGTGATCCGACGCAGGTCGCCTGGATCAGGCCGGGACGTTACAAGTCCACGCAGTCGTAGCCGGTCGATCACGCCCTTAATTGTTGCTGCATCCATGGCGGTGCGACGCCCCAACTCATTTTGGGAAAGCGGGCCAACCTCGCAAAGTTTGGCAAGTACCGCGAACTGTGTGGAGGTCAGGTCGGGAATATGTTCCGCAAAAATCGCGAGGTGACGTTGACTGACCCGGCGCAGGATGAAACCAACCTGTTCATCCAGATTGTAGCCCGTCTGGCTTTTGCTTGCGCTTGAAGTTGCGTTTTGCGGCATTTCACATCCCTCTGTTGCAGCCACTATCAGTGTTGACAGCATAGACTGTCGACCGCAAACTTTATTTGTGTACGAATGAATTTGAGGTGCGGTGAACAGCATCACCAGGCGGGGGCTGGCACAGACGGCCAGTCGTGATGACAGGATGGGCGATGGTTTACTTCCGACCCAGTGATCTTGAAGAGGCGCTACAGTGGCTGGCGCAGAATGACGGCGTGATTGCAGCCGGATGTACCGACCTTTTTCCGGCAACCAGTGCACCACAACTGACCCAAACCATATTGGACATAACCGCGATTGAGGCCCTGCGCGGTATCTCTGAGGAAACGGATTTCTGGTCTATCGGCGCAACAACGTCCTGGACAGATGTGATACGGGCTGATCTGCCACCCGCATTTGATGCCCTTAAGCTGGCCGCGCGGGAAGTAGGCTCGATCCAGATCCAGAATGCCGGGACCGTGGCCGGAAACCTGTGCAATGCGTCGCCCGCGGCGGATGGGGTTCCGCCTTTGCTGGTTCTGGATGCACGGGTTGAATTGTCCTCGGCGAAAGGTACGCGTGAGTTACCTCTGTCAGAGTTCCTGACCGGACCGCGCGAGACACAGCGCAAAACAGGAGAAATTCTGACCCGTATTCTGATCCCGAAAGAATCTGGGGAGGGTATATCACACTTCTCCAAACTGGGTGCGCGCAAATATCTTGTCATCTCCATTTCAATGGTGGCGGCCAGACTTGTCGTTTCGAATGGGCAGATTACGCAGGCGGCCATATCTGTCGGGGCCTGTAGTGCTGTTGCAACCAGGCTGAAAGCGGTGGAACGCGCGCTTGTCGGGCAGAGCTTTAACGCCTCGATTGTTGATGCAATCACACCGGAACAGATTTATCCGGTGCTCAGCCCGATCGATGATGTTCGAGCTGACCATTCGTTTCGCCGGGATGCGTCCTGCACCCTTGTAAAACGTGTGGTTCAGGCCTTGGTGGATGACACAATGGGGGGTGCGGCATGAACAGCATAAAACCTGTGCACTCTGCCTCCAGCATCATTACCGTTAACGGGGAAAAAAGGGCAGTTACTTCCGTGCCAGGTCGACGCCTGACGGAAGTCCTGCGTGAAGAGTTTACCTTGCGGGGTACCAAGGTTGGTTGCGATGCGGGTGATTGTGGTGCTTGCACGGTTCTGGTTGATGGAGAGCCTGTTTGTGCCTGTCTGACACCGGTAATTCAGGTTCTTGGGCGCGACGTCACCACAATCGAAGGTATCAGCAAAGACGGACTAAGCCCGCTCCAGGAGGCCTTTCTCCGTCATGGCGCGGCACAATGCGGGATCTGCACGCCGGGCATGATCATGGCCGCAACCGCCCTGTTGAGGGAAAACCCGTCCCCAAAGCCGGAAGAGGTTGAAGACGCCTTGGGTGGTGTTTTGTGCCGCTGCACCGGGTACCGGAAAATCATCGACGCAGTCTGCGATGTTGGGACGTCAAAATCGGTGCCGCCCCTTCCTGCGGCGGGCTCGGCGGTGGGACACCGGATAGAGAGGCTGGATGGGCCGCCCAAAGTTGATGGACGCGAGGTTTTTGGCGCTGATTATTGGCCGGAGGATGCTCTTCTTGTTCGGGTTATCAGGTCACCATTTTTCCAGTCGGCTTTTGAGTTCGGTGATCTGGAGAACTGGGTAAATCAAAACGAAGGTGTAACCCATATCTTTACGGCGGCTGACATTCCCGGCGTGAACCGGTTTGGCGTCATTCCGCCTTTTGCTGATCAACCGGCACTGGCGGAAGAACGAACCCGATTCAAGGGGGAGGCTGTTGCGCTTGTCGTTGGTAAAGCCGACAGTCTTTCAATCATGTCACTGGACGATTTTCCAATCACCTGGGCACCGGAAACGGAGATGTTGAGTGTTTCCGATGCAACGGGGCCTGATCATACGGACTTGCACGAGGATCGACCGGACAATCTTCTTATCCGCGGCCATGTTGCAACCGGTGACGCAGCAACGGCGATGGGCCATGCCGCCTTTGTTGCCGAGGGCCATGTTGTCACCGGCTTTGTGGAGCATGCCTATATTGAGCCGGAGGCCGGCGCAGCCTGGATGGACGGCGATACACTGGTTATTCAGGCCTGCACCCAGGCTCCAATTATGGACCGTGATGATACGGCAAAACTTCTCGACCTGGATCCGGAAAAACTGCGCATCATTCCAGCGGCTGCAGGTGGTGGATTTGGATCCAAGCTGGATGTCTCCCTGCAACCCCTGATCGGTTTGGTGACTTTGAAGACAGGACAGCCGTGCCGGATGGTGTATTCGAGGCGGGATAGCATGGCATCCAGTACAAAGCGGCACCCGTCGGACATGACAGCGCGAATTGGTGCCGATCGGGATGGTCGCATTGTTGCAATGGAATTTGACGGTGACTTCAATACCGGGGCCTATGCATCCTGGGGACCAACGGTTGCTAACCGTGTGCCTGTCCATGCCTCCGGCCCTTATCGCATACCCAACTATCGGGCAACCACCCGGGCCATCCACACCAATGGACCGGTCGCCGGGGCCTTCAGAGGTTTCGGGGTCCCGCAGGCGGCCATTCTACAAGAAATTCTGTTTGCCGATCTGGCGGAAGCGTCAGGACTGGATCAGCTGGAATTCAGACGCGGAAATGCATTGCTGGATGGGGATCATACAGTTTGCGATCAGGAAATACATGGTGTTGGTATTTACGAATGTCTAGATGCACTGGAACCCCATTGGCAAGCCGCGTTGCTGGAAGCTGGTCAATGGAATGAGGGCAGCCCTTCAATAAGAAAGGGCGTGGGGTTGGCATCCTGCTGGTATGGTTGTGGCAATACATCTCTGCCCAACCCCTCCACAATTCGCCTTGGCATCTCCGCCAAAGGCGAGGTTGTCCTGCATCAGGGGGCGACAGATATAGGGCAGGGTGCGAACACAGTGATCACGCAAATCTGCGCTGATGCTTTGGGTGTCGATATTGCGACATTTACCCTGATCGGACCGGATACCGGGCTGACACCTGATTGCGGCAAGACATCAGCGTCGCGTCAGACCTATGTGACCGGGAAGGCCGCTGAACTTGCCGGTCGGGCGCTGCGGGAAAAGATACTGCGGCTGGGCAATATGTCGGACAAGGCCAGCATTGAATTGATCGATGCGCAGCTGGTCATGCGAGATGGTGACGCCGTGCGGGAAATCGATCTATCCGCGTTTGACGCCGATGAGCTGGGCTATGTGTTAAGGGCGGAAGAAACCTATGACCCACCGACCGAACCCTTGGACGAAAACGGCCAGGGCAAGCCTTATGCCGTTTATGGTTATGGGGCGCAGATCGCCGTGGTCTCTGTCGATATGGAGCTTGGTACGGTCAAGGTTAACCATATTATCGCTGCCCATGATCTGGGCCGCGTGATCAATCCGCTTTTGGCGGAAGGTCAGATTGAGGGAGGGATTGCACAGGGGCTGGGCATGGCCCTGATGGAAGAATTCATCCCGGGCCGCACCGAAAATCTGCACGATTACCTGATCCCGACTATTGGCGATATGCCCAAAGTTACATCTATTCTGATTGAGAAGCCGGATCCGGAAGGACCGATGGGGGCAAAAGGGTTGGGTGAGCACGTTCTGATCCCAACGGCGCCCGCAATTTTGAACGCAATCCGGCATGCCAGCGGTGCACGACTGACAGAGCTACCGGCCCTGCCACATCGTGTCCTCCGGGCAATCAAGGCCGAGGAGGGTAAGTCATGAGTGCTGTCTCAGACGAAAAGATCCGCTGCGACGCCTGCCCTGTGATGTGCTATATTGCGCCCGGTAAGACCGGTGCCTGCGATCGCTACGCCAACCAGGATGGGCGCATCATCCGCTGTGATCCCCTTGTCATGATGGATCAGCGTATAGCCGAAAAAGGGGAGGTGACACCTTTCCTGCAAGAGGACTGGGACGGTAGTGTCGTAAAGGGAGAAGACGTTTTTGTAACCGCGATTGGCGCCGGCACAACATATCCTGACTATAAGCCGGCCCCCTTCATCGTTAGCCGCGAAATCGACGGGGTCGATTTCGTCACGGTCGTGACAGAGGCAATTTTTTCCTATTGTGGTGTAAAGGTGAAGATTGACACGGATCGCCATCTCGGTCCCGAGGCCGCGAATGTGCGGTCACAGGGGGAAGCGGTCGGTCATGTAATGACCAGTGAGTACGGCTCACAGATGTTATCTCTTGGGGGCGTCCATCACCTGACCGGCGGGTCCAAGGCGGAGGGCCGGGTGACCTGTGACACCTTGATGCGTCTTTGCAATAAAGAGGTGGTTGAGTTGACCATCGACGGGGGATCGAGTGTCATCGTCCAGGCAGGTCAACCGCCAATCGTGGACGGGCACCGGGAAGAACGGATGCGGGTTGGTTGTGGCTCTGCAACGATCGGGATGTTCGCCTCTCATTGGGAAGGGTTGGTTGATGAGGTGGTCGTGGTCGATGATCACATCACCGGTGTTGTCTCTGAACATCAGGCTGGCAAAGTTCTGGGCTGGCCCGACACGGGGATCACCATCAAAGGGCGTCGATCCACACCGGGTCGATATTTTCAGGTGGCGGAACCTGGTCTTGGTTGGGGTGGAACCGACATTGAAGATCCACTCGTAATTCTGGGGAACTGGAAAGAGAAGAAGGGCGCGCGTCCGGGCCTGAGCCTGTTGATGGTGTCAACAACGGGGGAACAGTATCGCTATTTTGTGCTGAACGATGCGCTGGAACCTGTGGCGCAGGACCTGCCGGAAGCGTTACAGCCGACCGTTGATTTAATTGCTGAAAATTGTGAACCCTCTTTGTGCACGGTTCTGTTCATGGGGGGCGCTGGGGGGTCTTTGCGGTCCGGGGCGACCCGGAAGCCGGTCCGCCTCACCCGGTCCGTACAGGCGTTGAAGACACGGGTAACATGCGGTGGTGCGCCTGCCTATGTCTGGCCAGGCGGTGGCATAACGGTGATGGTTGATGTGTTGGCCATGCCCGATAATTCTTTCGGCTATGTGCCAACACCGGCCCTGGTTGCACCGCTCGAATTTACGGTTTCCCGCGGTGATTATGTCTCGCTGGGCGGGCATGGTGACCATGTTCGCTCTGTCGCCGATATTGTTGAAAAAGGCGGGGAGTACGGTGCAGACATAAAGCTTGTCGATGCAGGGGGACGGTCGACATCGCGGGCCGGAAACGGATAGCAGGATGGAACAGGCCTCTGCCCGAATGTTGCCGGACGGTAAGCGACTGCATCTGTCACATGGGCCGATTGATCTGGTCCTGGGGGCGGAAGGGGAAGGTCGTGGAGATGCTTTTCGCCTGGCTGAAGAGCGGTTTCAGACGGTTCTGACAGAACTTGTTGATGAACTGCCTGCATTGCGGGCGAAGTGTCGGGCCAAACAGGTCTTTTCCAGCACTATTGCAAACCGGATGCAGCACGCCGCTGTCCTGCATTTGCCCTGCTTCATAACACCCATGGCAGCCGTCGCGGGCGCCGTCGCGGAGACCGTCCTCGCTGCGATGACGAGTGGTGCGGACCTATCCAAGGCCTATGTCAACAATGGTGGGGATATCGCTTTTCATCTTGAAGAGGGTCAGGTGATGACCGGTGCCATGGCAAGCGAAACAAGTGGTCTGGTCAAGATCCGGCATGATAACCCCGTGCGTGGTATCGCGACATCTGGCTGGCGGGGGCGAAGCCACTCTCTGGGCATTGCGGACAGTGTCACCGTGCTGGCAGAGGGCGCAGCGCGAGCCGACGCGGCGGCAACGATGATTGCAAACGCTGTTGATCTTCCAGATCATCCGGCTATCCGACGCGAACCTGCCGAGGTTTTGAGCCCGGATTCTGATCTTGGGGGCAAGCTTGTCACAGTGGATGTGGGATCCCTCAATGAGACGGATAGAAACCAGGCAATTGAGGCCGGGGTCTTTTATGCCGAGTCTTTGGTGCAACGTGGCGTTATTGAAGCTGCCCATCTGACGCTTCAGGGCGAGGTGCGAATTGTCGGATCAAAGCAAGTCATAAATGAGAAACAACGGGAGTTGACGTATGCCTGACTTCAAACTTCGCAAGACTTTGGTCATGGTCGAAGATATTCATCATGAAGGTGGACCCGTGGCCGACCTGCCGCGCCGGCGCGCAGCCATTTTGGCGCTCGTAGAGAACCCGTTTGCCGGAACCTATGAACCTGATCTGGAATCGGCGATGGATGACCTGAAGCCGCTTGGCTTAATGATGACCAATCGTTTGATTGAGGCGATGGGTGGCAAGGACGGAATTGATGGCTATGGCAAAGCGGCGATGGCCGGTGAAGGCGGCGAGCTGGAACATACGGCCTTGTGGCATGTCCCTGGTGGTTATGCGATGCGGGCCGTGCTGGGGGAGGCGATGGCCATCGTTCCCTCTGCCATGAAGGTCGGGGGACCCGGCACCAGGATTGATGTGCCGCTTGGTCATATCAACGCGGCTTATGTCCGCAGCCATTTTGACGCGATGGAGGTCGGCGTGCCTGACGGGCCGCGTTCAGGTGAATTGCTGTTTGCACTGGCAATGAGCAGGGGTGGCCGCATCCATGCCAGGATGGGCGGATTGGCCGTCCAGGATGTGAAGGGGCTGGACGGCCTCCGCTAAACACAGTGCCTGGCTTACTTCAGGCCGGGTTGCGGCACGATGCGAAGATAGGGCAGCGGCGATTTCCAGCCGTCCGGGTATTTTGCCTTTGCTTCTTCGTCTGAAACGGCAGGGACGATCACAACATCTTCGCCCTGTTTCCAGTTGACCGGGGTTGCCATTTTTTCATTCGCTGTTAACTGACATGAATCCAGAAGACGCAGGATTTCGTCAAAGTTACGCCCTGTGCTCATTGGATAGGTCAACATGGCCTTGATTTTTTTGTCAGGGCCAATGATGAAGACGGTGCGCGCCGTTGCATTATCAGCGGCGGTGCGCCCTTCGGAGGAATCGCCCTCATCTTCGGGCAGCATGTCATAGGCCTTGACGATTTCAAGCGTTGGATCGCCAATCAGCGGGTAGTTCACGGCATGCCCCTGCGATGCCTCGATGTCCTGTGACCAACGCTCATGGTCCTTTACGCCGTCGACGCTGATGCCAATCATTTTGCAGTTACGGGCCTCAAAATCAGGCTTCATCTTGGCGGCCATGCCAAGTTCGGTCGTGCAGATCGGTGTAAAGTCCTTTGGATGGGAAAACAGGACGGCCCAGCTGTCGCCGATCCAGTCATGGAAGCTGATGGTGCCCTCTGTTGTATCGGCAGTGAAATCGGGTGCAGTACTATTGATGCGCAAAGCCATAATCTTTCCTCCTCAAATGGATGTGTATTATGGCGCTATATGTGAACGGAGAATGTCCCGCGCAATATGCCTAAGCAACATTCACAAGTGCTTTGGCGACAGCGCAAGCGACACTGGCATTATTCCGGACCAAAGCGATGTTTGTTTCCAGGCTTGCCCCCTCGGTGAGTGTGAAAATCTCTGCCAGCAGAAAGGGCGTGACATCCTTGCCGCTTATGCCCAATTCAGTGGCGCGCCCAAGTGCGGTCTCGATATAGGCTTCCATCTCTGCGGCGGGGATTTCATCTGAAACAGGGACGGGGTTTGCCAACAACAACCCGCCTGCGGTTCCGACGGTGGAACGTGTCCGTTGAAAGGCCGCAATCTGGTCGGGGCTGTCCAGTCGCAGGGGGCTTTTCAGGCCAGACGAACGCGACCAGAAGGCTGGAAAATCGTCGGCTTGATAGGTCACGACAGGCACGCCCTTGGTTTCGAGAAGTTCAAGGGTCTTTGGTATGTCCAGGATGGCTTTGGCCCCGGCGGCAACCACAATGACCGGGGTTTTTGCCAGTTCCTCAAGGTCCGCTGATATGTCGAAACTGGTTTCAGCGCCGCGATGAACACCGCCAATCCCGCCTGTGGCGAATACCTCAATCCCGGCAAGGGAGGTGGCAATCATGGTCGCGGCAACTGTCGTTGCGCCGGTTTTTTGTTGAGAGATCGCAAAGGCAAGATCAGCCCTCGAAAGCTTCAATGCGTCTCGCTGTTGTGCCAGGTCTTCCAGTTCGGAAGCCTCAAGTCCGACATGTAATTCTCCCTTTAACACGGCGATTGTGGCTGGAACGCAACCCTCGGAAAGTACAAGACTTTCAACGCCGGTCGCCATTTCAAGATTCTGCGGCCAGGGCATGCCGTGTGTAAGGATCGTGGATTCCAGTGCCACAACCGGACGACCGTCCCGAAGGGCGGCTGCCACTTCGGTCGAAAAGTGAAGCGCTGGATTATTCAACGGGGATGGTTCGGACATCAAACTTCCTTGGCGATCGGGACTATGGCTGAGACAGAGGCTCAGCCTCAGGGATTTTGGCAAGAACTGCGTCGAAGGCCGAGCCGGTGAAGTTCTGCCCTACAGAGCGGTTCGACGCCAGCGCTATTTGTGATGCGGCAATTCCGTGTCTTAGGGCTTCCGGCAAAGGATGTCCTTTGACCATAGCAAGCATGACTGCCGCCGCCAAAGCGTCGCCCGCGCCTGTTACATCGGCCGGTTTGTCCGGTTTCGGCGGCATAAGTCTGAATATTCCTTCTTTGCCACTGGCCAGGGCCGGGTTGGGTCCGTCCGTAAGCACGACCGCGTTGAAACCAAGGTTGTGCAGTCCCCATAGCAAATCCTCTGGCCCTGCGCTTCTTTCCGGCTCAGACAGCAATGCCTCGGCCTCTCGCCGGTTCAGGAATAGAAGGGAAATGGCAGGTGCAAATGACGCGTATCGTGTGACCTTCGAGGGCGAAGTACCGATCGCAAAAAGAGGTTTTTTTGACTGTTGGCATAGCGCTGCAACGTGCCCCAGTGTCTTGGCCGATAGATTTGCATCGATCAAGGCTGCATCGCTGTTGCGGAGTTGTGCGGCCGCCCCCGCCTTTTCCAGATCTGCCGGAGACACCGCTTCATACAGGGACATGTCCGCCAGCGAAATGATCAACTCACCGCTATTGTCCAGAACGGCAGTGTAGGTTGGAGTCGGAAACTCTGGATCTGTTGATACGCAGATGTCCTTTAATCCGTCTTCTATTAAGGCGTTTCCAACGAAGTCACTCAGATGATCACGGCTGCTCGGCCGCAGAAAAGATACTTGGCCGCCCAGAGCGGCCAGTGTGCGCGCTGAGTTAAGAGCGGCCCCACCCAAGTCCTGTGTGAACCTGCCAGGGTTGCTGGCGCCCATTACCGGGTGTGAATCGGTCTTGCCCCGCCGGTCAACATGGGCACCGCCAATAGCTGTGAAAGTAATCATCTTATGAGACATCTATTCGTTCAGGGGTTGAGTAAAGATAACTAAGTCAAATCTTACACTGCTACCACAGCGGTTTGAGCGAGGTGATGATTAAACTTGTAATAGGAATACGACACAAATCTGCAAGAAAAACAGTTTAATTAGAGCGGCTAACATTAAATTATTACTTTATTAACGGTTGTTTATAAATATAGGTTAGAAAAAATACAGTTTGATGGTCTAGAAGCTGATTTTCCCAAAGTGTCTGGGGTGTGGAGACAGGGCATGACGATACGGTCTAAGATTTTGTTAGCGGTCACAATCCTTGGTGGATTGTTGTTGGTTTTCGCCTTGGTGGATGCGTATCGTGTCGCGAATTCCTATATCGAGAACCAGCAAGCGACTGAAATCAATAAAGCTTCTGATCTATTGCTGAAAAGCGCCGGATCCTGGGCGGTTGAGCGGGGCACCTCTGCCGGAACGCTGGGGAATCCCTCAAAAGCAAGCGACAAGCAACGGGCCACAATTCTGGAACGCCGGAAACTGGCTGATGAGTCTTTTGAAGCGGCCTTAGCCATCATCGAGTCCCATGGTTCCGGGATTATTCTGGAAGATATCGCCAGGGTACGCGCTGATCATGAAGAGGTGGTTAAGGCCCGCCTCGAAGTGGATGCAGCGCTGGACTCAAAAGAAAACCGAGATTTTGCAGAGTTGCGCAGCGGATTTTTTGGCAAGATTACCAAGCTGATCGTTGATACTCAGAAACTCCGCGTTCATGAGGAAGAGCAGTTGGGTCACTCTGTCCCGGCCAAAGTGGCAATCGCCTTCTCTATTCGACACAATTTATGGGTCACAAGTGAATATTCCGGACGGGAACGCGGCCTTGTCGCCGGTTTGATCGGCGGTGGCAGGCAAATCAGCCCGGCGATTATCGGGCGACTTGGGAATTTTCGCGGTCATGTGGAAACAGGCTGGGAACGGGTTGAGTCGCTGGAAGAAGAGCTGAGTGTCGAATTCCAGAGTAAGCTTGATGACATCAGGCAAATCTATTTCACGGATTTCAGCGGTTTGAGAACGCAAGTCATTGAAGCGGGCTCAGCGGGGACATCCTATCCTGTAACCTCTGCCGAGTGGTTTGCTTCTGCAACGAAAGGGATTGGCGCACTTCTGGCCGCGCAGGGTATTGCTCAACGGGATATTCAGGTCGAACTGGACGCGAACTTAAACACAGCGTTGATAGCCCTTGTCATTGATATTGTGATTGTCATCGTGGCGCTGGTTGTCTATCTGGCGGCCGTTTACATCATCGTACGTCAAATTGTCGGGCCATTGGAAAAACTGCAAGCCGTCTTGAAAGAACTGGCTGGTGGTAACCTTGAAGCGCATGTGCCGGACATTGATGGCGAAGGTGAACTGGCGGACATGGGTCGTGCGATCTACAAATTCAAACAGGAAAGTCGGGCGGCAAACCGGTATCGCGAGGAACAGGAAGAGTTCAGAATCCAGACCCGTGCCAATCAGCGCCAGGCTCTCCTGAAACTGGCCGATGGGTTTGAAGCGGCGGTGGGTAGTGTGATAGACGCGCTTTCTGCATCCGCCACTCAGCTGTCGGCGACCTCGTCTGAGGTAAGCCAAACTGCGAACCGGACGGCGCAAAGGTCGAACGATGTGCAGTCCGCTGCGCATGAGGCCGGTCAGGAAATCCGCTCTGTTACCGAGTCGGTGAACGAGGTAAATGAGGCGATCAATGAAGTCGCCAGCAATGTAAGTGAAACCTCTGATTTAACCGCTGATACCGCGAAACAGGCGAGCGAGACCGCCAAGGAGGTCGCAGCCCTGAACAAGGCCAGCACCAAGATCAATAACATCCTGTCGATGATCTCGGAAATTGCGGAGCAAACCAACCTTCTGGCCTTGAACGCGACGATTGAGGCGGCGCGGGCAGGGGACGCCGGTAAAGGTTTTGCGGTTGTTGCAAACGAGGTGAAGTCGCTTGCCGTTCAAACACAGAACGCAACAGCAGAAATCTCAAAGCAGGTTGCCGATATGCTGACCATGATCGGGACGTCCTCGCAATCGGTTGAAGCGATCGCCGAGCATGCGGAACGCACCAGTTCCACCATGACATCGGTCGCCGGTGTCGTAGAAGAACAGGCGGTGATAATCCGAAATGTTGCCGAGGCGGCGAATGCGGCCGCAAGCAAGATTCAAGCTGTCGTCGGTCAGATTGAGGCGGTTTCCGCGGATGCTGCGTCGACGGGTGGTGCGACCGAAGAGCTGCAGGCCTCCGCCTCTGAATTGGCGCGGAACAGTGAAATGCTGACCGGCGAAACAGAACAGTTCATTGAGCATATTCGCCGCGATGATGAAGAAGAGGGTGGTTCAGAGACTGCCTGATGTATGAGATTCTCGTGAAGCAGAGGCGGTCTTAATCGTAACCAGGATCGCTGTTCATCTCAGGGGCGGCTTCGATTTGATTGCTCACAAAGGGCCGGATGTCCTGTTTTAGCGTGACTCGGACCGTTGTGCCCTCGCCGAAGACACTCTCGATCTTTATGTCCCCGCCAAGACCAGCGGCCAGTGTTTTGCTGATAGACAGACCCAAACCCAAACCGGTCTGGTCAGACCGCGTTGGTGTGCCGATCGTGTGAAAGGGTGTTCCCAATCTGTCGATCATATGCGGTGGAATGCCCTCACCGTGATCTTTGATCGTACATTGCAAAAGATCTTCCTTCAGGCGTTCGATCTTTAACGTTACCAGCCCACCTTCGCCAGAGAACTTTACGGCATTTGACAGCAGGTTGATCAGTATTTGCCGGATCCCGCGCGCATTTGAATGCACCTCGGGCAAGTCCTCTTCAAACTCTGTTGTCAGGATCACCTGTTGATCATTGGCCAGAATGCTGACCTGTTTGATACATTCCTCACCAATTTCGGTCAGGGAAAAGGTTGATACTTCGAACTCTTTGACGCCCTTTTCGATGCGGGTGATTTCCAGGATATCACTGATCATGTCCAACAAGTGACGCCCGCTATTGTTAATGTCGCTGGCGTATTCGAGGTAACGGCGGGTGCCGATGGGTCCAACGACTTCCTGGGATATGACGTCGGAAAATCCGATGATCGCGTTGAGGGGTGTGCGCAGTTCATGGCTCATCGTCGCCAGGAAGTCGGACTTGGCGCGGTTTGCAGCATCCGAAGCGCTCAACTGTGTGGCCAGGCGAAAGTTCAGCAGTTCCAGTTCGAGATTTTTTGCCCGCGACTCCTCAAACAATTCCTCAAGGGATTGTCTGGTTGTTTCAAGGCTTCTGGCAAGTTCGCCAATCTCATCACGCCTCTTGTTACTGATCTGCCGTGACAGATCACCCGAAGCGATGCGACGAGAGGCCTGCACCAACTCGCTGATTGGGGTAACAAAGCGATAGTGTAGCAGGGTTAAAATCACTGCTATCGATGCCAATATGGCAATCAATCCAACGGCGATCCGTTCGGTCAGAACGTCGCGAAATTCGGCGTCGAGATCCGCAGCGCTCAATGTGACCTGAATTTTCCCGATCGTCTGGCCATTTCGGGTGATGGTCCGGGTTTCAGAGATTTCTCGCGAAGGGACACTGCTGTCCCCGCGGCGTCGATTGACGCTTGCAAAGATGTCTCCCTGGGCGTCGGTTACAATAATCTCAACAATTTTTGGGTTCACGGCGGTGGCTTCAACAACGGCTTCGGCCTGTTCCGAAAAGAACTGCCAAAGTGGCTCACGCATGGATTGCGCCAGCAGATCCGCCAGTTGGTTCGCTTCAGAATTTAGGGCGACACGCTGGTTTTCCTGAAGGCGGCTGATTTGGTTCCAGGTCAGGTAGACGCCTGGAAATCCAATGCCCAGGATGACAGATATCGTGATCGCCGTCCGAAGAGACAGGAAACGGGACCAAATGCTGCCAGAAGCCGGTTCCGTGCTCATTCAGTCAAATGCTTTCCTATCTCGGGGCGATATACGCCTCGCTAATTTGCCGACACATCCTAACCAATGCGGAATTCAACCAAACCACGAATTCTCCAGTTCGATCATATCAGAACTTCTCACAATTAAGTAACCTGAATTACGGTCAATTGACGGATTGCTGATTGGTTGTTGCAGAGTTCTAGAGCGGGTTCCGTTTAGTCGGAATCGGTTTTGAGATTTCTACGAAGCATGATTCCCTGTTTTTATTTTGGAGACCGGGATTATGTCATCAGTCATTTCGATGGATTTGCGGGAGCGTATTTTTTCTTACGTTATTGCCGGTCACTCGTGCCGATCAGCGGCACGCCTTTACGGTGTCAGCCCAAGCTTTGCGATCAAGTTGATGCAGCGGTTCCGTCAAGGTCGCGGATTGTGCGGCCCTGGTCGTCGTCGTCCTGTCGGCACCGGGACGCTCGAACCCTATAGAGCGTTTGTCATTGACCTTGTCGATGCACAGCCCGATATCACGCTCAGGGAATTGGCGGACGAATTGAGTGCGACGCTGGGGGTTAAGACCAGCAAGGCGACGCTATGCCGGTTTCTGATTAAGGCGGGATACCGCTATAAAAAAAACGCTGCGGGCACGGGAACAAGAGCGCGCTGATGTGCGCCGCGCGCGTCATCACTGGATCATCCGGCGACAACCTCTCATGCGGCTCGACCCACATCGGCTTGTTTTTATTGATGAAACGGCGACCACAACCAAGATGACCCGGCTTAGAGGCCGCGCGCCCAAAGGCCAACGCCTTGTCATGCATACGCCGTTCGGTCATTGGCGCACGCAAACCTTTATCGCGGGATTGCGCTGCGGCGGCCTCACCGCACCATGGATCCTCAACGCCCCCATGACCAAGGTCGCCTTTGAGACCTATGTCGAGACACAGCTCGCCCCAACGCTGAGCCGAGGCGATGTCGTTATCCTCGATAATCTCGCCGCCCATAAAAGTGACCGTGCCGCTGAAACCTTGCACGACATCGGTGCATGGTTCCTGTTCCTGCCACCCTATTCGCCAGACCTGAACCCAATCGAACAAGCCTTCTCAAAATTAAAAGCCCATCTCAGAAAGGCCGAGGCCAGAACATTCGATGACCTTACAAACGCAACAGGGTCAATATGCGATCTCTTCACCGAAACGGAGTGCTGGAACTTCTTCGCAGGCGCTAACTATGCGTACGATTAAATGAAAACAACTCTAGAATGCGCAAGAAACGGAATGTCTTTGCATGCTTTTCCTGCCAAATTGTCCGGGATAGAAAAATACAAAACCCCCTGAGAAAGGAAAACATGTGACGGATGATCCGAACAATTCGGGTGGCAGTCCAAGAATGGGGGGACTGGAATGGGGTTTGTTGGTCCTGCTCTCGATCCTTTGGGGTGGTTCATTCTTCTTTAATGCTGTGGCGATTGCCGAGCTTCCCGTTTTCACCGTTGTGGTAAGCCGGTTGGTCATCGCGGCACTGATCCTCTGGCTTGTGGTGATCGTGACCAAAGCGGCGGTCCCCCGAGACCGGGACATATGGGTGGCTTTCATCGTAATGGGTGTCCTGAACAATGCGATCCCGTTCTCCCTGATAGTCTGGGGCCAGTCGCATATTGCCTCTGGCCTAGCCTCTATCCTGAACGCCACAACACCGCTTTTCTCGGTGGTTCTTGCCCATCTTTATGTTGCTGGTGAACGGATAACGCTAGCGAGGCTCGCCGGTATTGGTGCCGGACTCGTCGGTGTTGTGATCATGGTGGTGCCTGACCTGACAGGGGGCTTGCTGGATGATCTGGCTGCCCAGCTGGCTTGTCTTGCCGCCGCCCTCTCATACGGGGTGGCCGGTATTTATGGCAGGCGCTTTGCGAAACGCGGAATAGCACCGCTGATGACGGCAACCGGTCAAGTCACGGGATCCAGTCTGGTTCTTGTACCCGCGATGCTGGTGTTGAACACACCCTGGGCCCTTTCCATGCCGGGGATGGACGTGCTCGCTGCGCTGATTGGTGTCGGTGTGTTATCTACGGCTCTCGCCTATCTTCTCTATTTCCGTATTCTCGCGACGGCTGGCGCTACCAATCTTCTCTTGGTCACGTTTCTTGTGCCGGTCAGCGCAATTCTGTTGGGTGTCATAGTGTTGAGCGAGACTCTCCACGCGAATGAAATTGCCGGTATGGTGTGCATCGCACTTGGACTTGCCGCCATTGATGGCCGGCCATTTGCCAGATTGTCGAGATTTGCGGTTGGAAAGAAGGCTGGCTGATCCGAATTTTTTGCCTATTCTAGCCGGAGTATTTCTGGCGTGGGGTCAATCTGTTGTCGATTTATCTTAAAGAACTTGGTTTTGCGGAAACGCCGATCGGTGAGATCAGCCTGCGTCAGCGCCGCGAGGTAGTGACCGGTCAGGATGTTTACGAGATAAAACTCGGTGAAGAGTTCCTGATGTCGAGCCTGTTTACGGCCTCGGAGGTCGCGCTCTCGAAGTTGGGTGTGGAAGCGGTAGAGGGCGATCATCTGGACATCATCGTTGGTGGTTTGGGGCTTGGTTATACAGCGAAGGCTGCCCTTGACGAGACCAGGGTTGGGTCGCTGCTGATTGTTGAATACCTGGATGCAGTAATAAGTTGGCACGAAGAAGGGCTCTTGCCGCTGGGATCTGAGCTTTTGTCAGACCCTCGAACCCGTGTGGTCCAGGGGGATTTCTTTGCGATGAGCCGTTCTGATGTCGGGTTCGATCCCGATCTGCCTTCTCGACAATTCGACGCTATACTTGTCGATATTGACCACGCCCCTGATGACTTGTTGAACGATCACAGTCAGAGTTTTTATGGGAAAGAGGGTCTGACAGGCCTTTGCCGCTTTCTAAAACCGGGCGGTGTTTTTGGGTTGTGGTCCAATGCAGCGCCCAGCGCGGATGACCCGTTCGTCGCGAGGTTGTCAGAGGTCTTTGATACGGTGCGGGCTGAACCGGTTACGTTTTACAATCCCTTGCAGGACAAGCCATTTACCCAAACGGTCTATCTCGGTAGGCGTCCGACTGGTTGAGGGATTAGATCTCGCTGCAGGGAATGCGGATCGTATCTTCAAGTATTAGAGGTTCGTGGTCTGGATCGACAACTGTTGATTGGTAAAGGCTAAGGCCCAACGCATAGGGAATGCCATCAGCGCGTGTTTCCATCGGTGCGATAATGCGCTCAGCCTGCCACGTGTTTTGCTCGGACAGTCTTTCAGCCTCACTGCCGTAGTGTATATGGGGCTCTTTGACCATTTCCAACCATCTGGACAGGACGATAGGGTGGTCTGTCTCACCAACAATCTGTTGCAGCGTCAGGCCCTTGATGCTTTTGCCCCAGGCAAGGTTCACATTCTCCCCCGCCAGCCGGCAGACAAAGTCGCCAATGTCCGCCCTATACTCATACATCCAGATAAAGCTCAGCATTTCCCGCACGGATAATGGATCGAAAGATTCCTTATAGGGGACCAACCGTCCGTCTCGGGCCTTTGCCCAAGAAGCCAGAAATGTCAGTGCTGATGCACTTGCATTGGGCACGTACTCCTGAATCTTTTCCGAGAATTCCATTTAAATATCCAAGTATCCAAACATAGATTTAATTAGTTTAAAGAATATATAGGTTTATACTGTGCGCATTCCTGCTTCGCAATCGAACAACCAATGATCCCCTGCCTGACAGGAGGTAATTTAGAGACGATGGTCAAACGCACCTTCACGGATAGTGAGTTTCGTGCCAGACGCGCCGCACAGATTGCCAAGCTGGGTTATTGGGATGCCGACCTGGACAATAATATACTCTACTATTCGCCTGAATATTTGATCGTGCACGGGCTGCCCCCAGATACGATAATCACACGTCAGGAGCAGACCAATGCATTAATGCATCCTGATGACAGAGGCTGGGTCAATGACCTCTTTAAACAGTACGACACATACCACGAGGACTACTCGATTGAATACCGGATCATCCGTCCGGATGGCGAGATTTGCTATGTCCGGGAAGTCGGGGAAATTGTCCATAACGACGAGGGCGTTCCCATCGGTCATACCGGGACCACCCAGGACATCAGTGACGAGCGCAAGGACCAAGCGCGTCTTTCAGAGGCACTGGCACAGGCAACCAGTAGTTTGAAAGCCAAGGATCTTTTTCTTGCGAATATCAGCCACGAATTCCGCACACCGCTGAACGCGATTTCGGGTTATGCCGAGTTGCTGGAATTAAGGGATAGCCTGAAGCTGGAACCGGATCAGATTGATCGCTATGTGAAGTCGATTATCCAGGCAGGCCGCCATCTAAACGGTATTATTGGGGAAATACTGCTCTATATTGAAATCAACCAGCAGCAACGAGATTTGCAAATCCAGAAGACCCGGATAGATGCTTTTCTTGATGAAGCGGTCGTTCTTTCAGGACTAGAGCTCAGCAAGGTTGCGCCCAATTATGCAGTGACGGTTGAGCCGCAAAATGCAGAACGAGAGTTTGACGAGCGCCTTGTCCTGCAAGCGATGATCAACATCATTGGTAATGCCATAAAGCATGGCGGTGACGACAATCGCATTGATATTGCGTTTTCTGAAACCGATGGTGGTTTTGAGTTCCGCGTTTCGGACAAAGGCGCGGGCATTCCTGAAGCAGAACTTGAGAAGATCCTTAGTCCATTTTATCGCGGGATTAGAGCGGGTTCCGTTTAGTCGGAATCGGTTTTGAGATTTCTACGAAGCATGATTCCCTGTTTTTATTTTGGAGACCGGGATTATGTCATCAGTCATTTCGATGGATTTGCGGGAGCGTATTTTTTCTTACGTTATTGCCGGTCACTCGTGCCGATCAGCGGCACGCCTTTACGGTGTCAGCCCAAGCTTTGCGATCAAGTTGATGCAGCGGTTCCGTCAAGGTCGCGGATTGTGCGGCCCTGGTCGTCGTCGTCCTGTCGGCACCGGGACGCTCGAACCCTATAGAGCGTTTGTCATTGACCTTGTCGATGCACAGCCCGATATCACGCTCAGGGAATTGGCGGACGAATTGAGTGCGACGCTGGGGGTTAAGACCAGCAAGGCGACGCTATGCCGGTTTCTGATTAAGGCGGGATACCGCTATAAAAAAAACGCTGCGGGCACGGGAACAAGAGCGCGCTGATGTGCGCCGCGCGCGTCATCACTGGATCATCCGGCGACAACCTCTCATGCGGCTCGACCCACATCGGCTTGTTTTTATTGATGAAACGGCGACCACAACCAAGATGACCCGGCTTAGAGGCCGCGCGCCCAAAGGCCAACGCCTTGTCATGCATACGCCGTTCGGTCATTGGCGCACGCAAACCTTTATCGCGGGATTGCGCTGCGGCGGCCTCACCGCACCATGGATCCTCAACGCCCCCATGACCAAGGTCGCCTTTGAGACCTATGTCGAGACACAGCTCGCCCCAACGCTGAGCCGAGGCGATGTCGTTATCCTCGATAATCTCGCCGCCCATAAAAGTGACCGTGCCGCTGAAACCTTGCACGACATCGGTGCATGGTTCCTGTTCCTGCCACCCTATTCGCCAGACCTGAACCCAATCGAACAAGCCTTCTCAAAATTAAAAGCCCATCTCAGAAAGGCCGAGGCCAGAACATTCGATGACCTTACAAACGCAACAGGGTCAATATGCGATCTCTTCACCGAAACGGAGTGCTGGAACTTCTTCGCAGGCGCTAACTATGCGTACGATTAAATGAAAACAACTCTAGCGCTTCACAGATGGCGGTCCCGGGGACAGGCTTGGGGTTGGCTTTGACAGCTCAGATCATGGAGCTGCATGGTGGACAACTTGAAATCAAGTCCAGCCCTGGGCAGGGAACAACCGTATTTTTGAAGTTTCCGGGAAGACCGCCCAAGAAAGTCTGAGGTTTTAGTCCAACCCGATCTGCATTGCGGGGTCCCTGAACAACGGCATTAATTCCGGCCACTGGTCCAGGCAGGTTTGAGTTTCGGGAAATTCTTCTACATTGAGTCTGCCATGTGACCAGAGTGCCTTGCCGTCCACCAGCAGTGTGTGATCAAAAATCATCCAGCATATTTCGCCCGGCGGAACGGTCCCACAGGTGTGGAAATGCAAAACGCGGGGATTGGTGAATATGCAGTTTGCCCATCGGTCTGGGTCGTCCGATGCCGGTGCAAGATAGGCGCAACCGGGATGCATTCCTGCGTGGAATGAGTGAATAGCATTCGCATCCAGGCCGAACTGACCGGCGATATTCATGTGATGGGCCGCGACGCTTTTTCGATCTTCCTCATTGCCGTGGAGTGTGATCAAGCGCCCTTCTTTTATTTCGGCCAGAACAGTTTCACCTATTGGTGCGAAGGCCGGTTCGTAGACCTTTGAACCGGTAGGCGCCAGATAGCGGGAAAGCGCGATCTGACCGTCGAAGGTTTTGGCCCCCATCGGCATTGGAACCCCTAAAGGAAATCTCTGGACAGAGACATCGCCGCCATTATCCAGGTCATGCAGGTTCAGTTTTTGTGGTGTTCCGGTGAGGTTTGTGCCCAATGGACAGGTCAGTTCAATCCTGGCCGCACTGAACAGGATAGTGTTTATCGCGCCCTTCAGCGCGACAAAGGCTTGATGATTTGCTGCCCCATAGGGAGAGGCCAGCATATCAATTGTTCGGGCATAAACCATGACGGTTCGCCGACCCGGGACCGGATCATCGAAACGGTCCTGGTCTCCAATCCGGGTTAAAAAAACGGTGCAGTCGTGTCGGTCAACCATCTCCATAATCGCTGGATCGCGATCATTGGTCGGTGCACCCACCGGCAGGATGGTTGGTTCCACGCCAAGCGCTTTTGCGCCAGATGTGATCGCGTCTAGGACAGCTTCATCATACCAGCCGAGCGACGGGTCTTCATAAATGATCAGAAGGCTCTCTTCGGGTTTCAGATTGGCACAATTCACCAGAAGGTTATGTGCCCCCATTGCCGCCAGTGACCCTTCACCCAAGTCAAGTTGTAGATCTGGTGCCATGCCTGTTATCGTCTTTCAGCCTGTACAGAAAGGAAGCGGAAGCGCGGTGTGATGACCCGCTTGAAGCCATGGCGCATCTCCGCATCCAGGCTGAGGCTGTCCCCTTCTTTAAGTGTGATTTCCCGCGTCCCATAGCCGTATATTGCCTCCCCTACGACACAATGAATGAAGATCACACCATGGCCAACATATATTGGCGGCCGTGCTGGTTGTCGCTCCAGTGTTACAAGATTGGTCTCGAAATGCAGATCCCTTCTGGTATGTTTACCCAGATTTATGTAATCGTGGCTGTGTTGATCCACCAGTCTGGTTGAGTGCAGGCCCTCGCCCGCTTTCACATGGGTGAAGTCGGCATGATTTGACGGTGTTTCGCGAAACAGGCTTACCAGTGGAACATCCAGGGATTTGCTCAGTGCGCTGAGTGTGGAAATGGAGGGGGAGACTTTACCCCCTTCGATTCTGCTGATCATGGCCGCTGAGACCCCGGCATTCTCTGCCAATTGCCGGGCGGTCAGACCACGGTCTTCGCGCAGGTCCCGAAGGGCGGCCCCAATCGCATGGTCAACCGGATTTCTGTTCGCCGGGTCAATATCGCTTGTCATATCGGCTCAGCCCTTACGATAGGAAAACGCCTTTTCGAAACGCCAAAGCAAGTAGTCACCGCAGGTGATTGCCTGCGCGTCGTCATCTGTTTGGTCACCGTAAATGTCGCTGGGGTCAATCATGGTTTCCGGGTTTGGATCAAAGGCCAGTACCAGGGACAAGCGCTCCCGGCCGGATGTATTGACCACCCTGTGCGGTGTGGATTTATAGGCCCCCCTTGTCCATCGGGATAAAAGATCCCCGACGTTAATCACCAGGGTTCCCGGGATAGGAGAGGCATGGACCCAGTCCCCGGTTTGGTCCTGTACCTGCAAGCCCCCGACATCATCCTGACACAATACGGTCAGAACGCCGAAATCGGTATGGGGTCCGACGCCAAACTGGTCTTGACCTAGGGTTTCCGGCTGTTCGGGATAGTAGACGAAGGAAGCCCGGCTGAGTGGCGGGGTTGCGGTGCGTAGGAAGAAATCGGGTTCGAGATCAAGCCCAAGGGCGAATCCGCGCATCAAATGATGGGCCACATTGTGGGTTGCTTGAAAATACCGGGTTGCAACTTTGCGCAAATTTGGTTGGGTCTCGGGCCATTGATTTAGCCCCTGCAGCGGATGGTCCTGCGGTGCGTTACCGTAATCATCCTCATAACCCCAGACAAAGCTCTCTTTGAGGTCCGGTTTTTGATCGTCGCCCATTTTGGCCGCATTTTGCCCCAACCAGCCGCGATGTTGTTTGTTGATCGTGACGTGTTGTTTCGCCTCGCTGGAAGATCGAAAGAACCGGAAAGCCTCATCGCGGGCCTCAGTGATGAGCGTTTCAGCAATGCCATGACCGGAGACATAGATGAATCCCAGGGACTGACTGGCAGCGTGAAGGGCCTTTGCCACGTCAGTGGCATTGCTGCCATCGCGCAACGGTGTGATGTCGATGATCGGGATTAAGCCTGCATCAAGTTCGCGTGCTTGAGCATAGGACATTTATTCTTCCCCGGCGTTTTCAATTTCGTTAATTGCTTATCATGCACTTTATTAACTTTAATGCATTATTCTTGAGACGTATAGTACCCTACGATATCGCCGTCGGTCGTCACGCCGAGCCCGTTCAGGCAGCGATTGACGTAGTTGAAATAGCCGATGATCTGGTTCGCTTCCAGGATCTCGCCGTCATCAACCCCTTCTGCTTTCAGGGCTTCAACATCGGCCCGAACCATCTGGCCAGGATGGCGGGTCAGTTTCTCGGCATAGCGCAACAGGGCGAGTTCGGCACCATCAAAGGCGTCCTCCAGCTTGCCCGCGTTTAAGGCGGCCTCAACCTGATCCGCCCGTTTGTCATCGCCGATCAAATGACGCGCATTGGCCCAGTGATTGGCAAGGGAGTAGGGGCAGTCATTGATGATTGAGACGTAGGAACTGATAACCTCCTGCAGCCATTCAGGCAGAGTGTTACTGTCATCGTGAAGCGCTGCGCGGTACAGCACGACATGACCCCGCATTGTTGACGGGCGGAGCGAATGGACCCGCATCACGTTATCAACGGTGCCGTGTGGCGTACGGGCCAGTTTAAGAACTTCGCTCAAGGTGTCGTCGGCGTCCTCATCCGAGATCATTTTAATCCAGGCGGCCATTTCAGGTGTCCTTTCTTGTTTTTGTTTTAGCCTCTTTCGTCGGATTTCATTTTCTTTTCCAGCCAGCGCACCCCGGCGGAAACGATCAGAATCAGAACCAGATATTCCAGCACCAATACGGTATAGATCTCCAAGGGCCGATACTCAGTCACGACCAGTTCATTGGCTTTTCGGGTCAATTCCTGCATTCCGATGACAGAGACCAGCGACGACATTTTCAGCATGTAGACCAGTTGATTGCCGAGCGCTGGCAAGATCCGCCGAATGGCCTGGGGCAAAATCACAAAGCGCATTGTGTCGCTATAGGACAGCGATATGGAATGTGCGGCTTCATACTGTCCTTTGCTGACAGACTGGATGCCGGCTCTGAAGATCTCTGCTTCGAAGGCGCTGTCAGAAAGCGCTAGCGCGATTACACCAGCCCAAAAGACAGAAATCGTCAATCCAGTGATTTGCGGTAAACCGTAGTAGACCCACAGGATCAGCACCAAAATGGGCACTGACCGCACCAGCTCCACATAAACCCTGTTGATTCTACGCAATCCGGCATTCTTGGAAAGTGCGGGAAGCGCAACGGCGAGGCCCACAACAGTCGAGATGGTGATAGCAGTCAGGGAAAGCGCAATTGTGTAATATGCCCCGCTTAACAGAAATTGCAGGTTGATTGCGCCGGCATTGTTCATCGGATTGACGACATACCAGCCCCATTTGTCGGAACAGCCCGTCAGTAGCAAAAGAGCGGCGGCAAGGGTGATCAGTTTGGTCATCTTCGCCTCCCTAGTGGTGCAGTATCTTGTCCAGAAAGTCACGGCATCGCTGGCTTTCCGGGTTGGTGAAGAAGGTTTCGGGATTGCCGATTTCGACAATCTCGCCGCGATCCATAAACACCATTTTATCGGCGACGCGACGGGCAAATCCTGTTTCATGGGTAACGCAGATCATGGTCATGCCGCTCTCGGCCAACTCGGTCATGACGTCGAGGACTTCCTTGATCATCTCCGGGTCAAGCGCCGAAGTCGGTTCATCGAACAGCAGGATCCCGGGTTCCATGCACAGCGACCGCGCGATGGCGACGCGTTGCTGCTGTCCGCCCGAGAGTTGCGGCGGGAACTTCCCTGCCTGTTCCGGAATCTGGACCCGTTCAAGGTATTTCATTGCCAGGGCCTCGGCCGCGGACCGGGACAACTTTCGGGCCCGCACAGGACCCAGCATCAGGTTTTCCAACACGGTCAGATGCGGGAACAGGTTGAACTGCTGAAAAACCATACCCACCC
Source organism: Alphaproteobacteria bacterium (assembly GCA_963691885.1). Lineage (GTDB taxonomy): Bacteria > Pseudomonadota > Alphaproteobacteria > UBA8366 > Aestuariispiraceae. The sequence continues at coordinate 300,743 of OY829843.1, read as the reverse complement.
TGGCCTTGATCTGGCGCAGGCTTTCCGGGCTGTTATCCAGTTCAATACCATCAACATGGATGGTCCCGCTCTCATGTTGCTCCAGCCCGTTAACACACCGGATCAACGTCGATTTCCCTGATCCGGACGGGCCGCAAACGACGACCTTCTCGCCAGGCGATACGTCAAGGGACACCCCGTTCAGGGCTTTGAAAGAACCAAAGCTTTTCGTGATATTCGCGACACGGATCGCGGGTTGTGTCTCAGGCGATGTCATGATGTTCCAATCGCTAAAATCTCTGTGCTGCACCCTTTTTAGTTCTCCATATTGTTGCATTCCATGCAACAAATATAATTTCTTGCAAGTATTCGGGATGCGGGCAATGATATTCGAAATTCGCGAATATGGAGGCTTTCAATGAGTTTGACCAAGATGGTGGCAGCACCTGTCGTAGCGGCATGTGTGATGTTTGCAGGCGCAACAATTTCCCATGCGCAATCAGCTCTGAACGAGATTCTGAGCGGCGGTGTTCTGAAGGTCGGGACGACGGGCGACTGGAACCCGATGACCATGAAGAACCCGGCAACCAATTCCTATACCGGTTATGATATCGACGTGATGACCGAGCTGGCCAAGGACCTCGGTGTCGAGGTTGAGTTTGTTGCAACCGACTGGAAAACGCTGGTGAGCGGTGTAACTTCCGGCAAATATCACATGACGGGTTCCGCGTCGGTCTCACCGGCCCGCGCCAAGGCAACCGGGTATTCGCAGAGCTACTTCTCTCTGGCGACGGTCCCCCTCACGCTGAAAGCGAATGCGGACCGGTTTAAGGACTGGGAAGATATGAACAAGCCGGATGTGACGGTTGCCGCGACCCTCGGGACCACCCAGGAGAAGCAGGTTAAGGAATTTTTCCCGAACGCGAAGCACGGGATCGTAGAAGCGCCCGCCCGTGATTTTCAGGAAGTTCTCGCAGGTCGCGCGGATGCCCATATCACCTCCAATGTTGAGGCCTATAAGCTGGTGGAAAAATATCCGCAAATGATGATCGTACCGGTTTCCGCCCCGCGCGCCAGAACCCCGATCGCGATGCTGTTGCCCCAGGGCGATCAGGTCTGGATCAACTACATCAACACCTGGATTGGCCTGAAAGCCGAACAGGGTTTCTTCGATACCCTTGGCCGGAAATGGCAGCTGTCCAACTAATCTGACTGGGCGGGATACGACGAGCGTATCCCGCCTTTCTGATATGCTTACCTTCTATACGATTCCGCCATCGCTCTATTGTGCCAAAACACGCATACTTCTGCGGCACAAGGGTCTGGAATGGCAAGAACTCCCGCCTCCCGGTGGGTATGGTTCTGATGAATACAAAACAATCGTTCCATCCGGCAATCTGCCAGCCCTGATTGGTGAGCGGTTTTATCTTGGGGATTCCGAAGTGATCGCGGAATACCTGAACGATGTCCACCCCGACCCACCGATGTTACCGTCAGCGCCCGTTGAACGGGCCCGCTGCCGCGAACTATCCCGCTTCCACGATACAAGACTGGAACCCGAACTGCGCAAACTGTTTCCTCATCTTGCGCCTGAAGCGCGGGATGAGCGTGTAGCTGCCCGGCAGTCTGTTGCGTTAACTGCACGTCTGCTACAGCTCGCGGATCTGCTAAGGAATCCTTTACCAAAAATGCTTACGTTAGGGGATTGTGGATATCCGATTACCATGGCCTGGATTGATGTTCTGACACCTGAGATGGGCCTTGATGTTTCGGTGCCAGCCGAGGTCACGGCGTATTTGCATCAATTGCAAGATTATCCCGCTGTGGCAGGAGAATTGCTTTCATATAAGTTGATCTTGAAAGCGTTCATGGAGACAAGGGCCGCATGAAGCTGAATTTGATGAGCTGGCTTGAGGTTGAGGCATATTTACAAGGCAGCGACGGTATTATTATTCCGACAGGATCGACGGAGCAGCACGGGCCGATGGGTTTGATCGGGACGGATGCACTTTGCGCAGAACATGTGGCTGTCGGTGCCGGTGAGCAGGCCGATGCCGTCATTGCACCAACCTTGAGTTACACACCGGCCCCGTTCAACATGGGCTTTCCCGGAACCATATCTGTCGCAGCTCCCATTTTCGGATCCATGATGGACGAGATCTTTCGATCTGTCGCGACACACGGATTTGGCCACATTTATGTTGTGAACGGACATGGTGCGAATCTGGCTCCTCTCTACGACGTGGCCAAAGGTTTTACGCAAGCCAAGATCCGAATTCGAAGCTGGTGGGATTTTGACGCTGTCAACGCGCTTCGGTCTCGTTATTACGGTGCGTGGGAGGGAATGCACGCAACCCCTTCGGAAATCGCGATCACACAGAAGACCAACCGGGTCCTGCCTATCGGTATTGCGAAGGATCCGCCAAAACAACTTTCGGACACTTACATCAAACAACATTCAGGGGATCGCCACGGGCCGCCCGATGAGCATCGTCTGAATTTCCCCGATGGACGTGTTGGCTCTCATTCCGCACTCGCCCGGCCTGAGCATGGCGCCGCTTTGTTGGCCGCTGCACAGAATGCTGTAGCGGGTGACTATCGTGAATTTCTGACTGAGTGACCCGGCTCAGCAGTCTTGCCGCATCGGCTGTGCCCGTGTCACCCTGACATCGCAGTGGGAGGGACGTGGAGAATGCCCGATACAGTGGATCAACCGCAAATCAGACTGGCGGAACGCGCCGATCTGGAACAGATAGTCGATTTGCTGAGAGGCGACTATCTGGGACGGGCCCGTGAGACAGCGACAGAAGATCTCGACCCTGTTTACGAGTTGGCTTTCAATGCGATTGATAACGATCCCAACCAACGGCTTATCGTTATGGAAGACGCTGGCGTCTTGATCGGATGCCTGCAACTGACCTTCATACCCGGCCTGTCACATAAAGGGGCCTGGCGCGGCCAGATTGAATCCGTCCGGATCGCGACGGAACGTCGAGGGGGTGGCCTGGGTCATATGCTGATCGCGGCAGCGAATGACCAATGCAGGGAAAAGGGATGCCGCATGGTTCAATTGACCAGTGACAAGTCGCGGCACGATGCGATCCGGTTTTATGAGCGATTGGGATTTGTGGCATCTCACGAAGGGTTTAAATTGCGGTTAGACGTCTAGAGCGGGTTCCGTTTAGTCGGAATCGGTTTTGAGATTTCTACGAAGCATGATTCCCTGTTTTTATTTTGGAGACCGGGATTATGTCATCAGTCATTTCGATGGATTTGCGGGAGCGTATTTTTTCTTACGTTATTGCCGGTCACTCGTGCCGATCAGCGGCACGCCTTTACGGTGTCAGCCCAAGCTTTGCGATCAAGTTGATGCAGCGGTTCCGTCAAGGTCGCGGATTGTGCGGCCCTGGTCGTCGTCGTCCTGTCGGCACCGGGACGCTCGAACCCTATAGAGCGTTTGTCATTGACCTTGTCGATGCACAGCCCGATATCACGCTCAGGGAATTGGCGGACGAATTGAGTGCGACGCTGGGGGTTAAGACCAGCAAGGCGACGCTATGCCGGTTTCTGATTAAGGCGGGATACCGCTATAAAAAAAACGCTGCGGGCACGGGAACAAGAGCGCGCTGATGTGCGCCGCGCGCGTCATCACTGGATCATCCGGCGACAACCTCTCATGCGGCTCGACCCACATCGGCTTGTTTTTATTGATGAAACGGCGACCACAACCAAGATGACCCGGCTTAGAGGCCGCGCGCCCAAAGGCCAACGCCTTGTCATGCATACGCCGTTCGGTCATTGGCGCACGCAAACCTTTATCGCGGGATTGCGCTGCGGCGGCCTCACCGCACCATGGATCCTCAACGCCCCCATGACCAAGGTCGCCTTTGAGACCTATGTCGAGACACAGCTCGCCCCAACGCTGAGCCGAGGCGATGTCGTTATCCTCGATAATCTCGCCGCCCATAAAAGTGACCGTGCCGCTGAAACCTTGCACGACATCGGTGCATGGTTCCTGTTCCTGCCACCCTATTCGCCAGACCTGAACCCAATCGAACAAGCCTTCTCAAAATTAAAAGCCCATCTCAGAAAGGCCGAGGCCAGAACATTCGATGACCTTACAAACGCAACAGGGTCAATATGCGATCTCTTCACCGAAACGGAGTGCTGGAACTTCTTCGCAGGCGCTAACTATGCGTACGATTAAATGAAAACAACTCTAGCGAATTTACGATCGAAAAATGTCCAACTGCCCGTTCCGCAACCCTATTCAAAAGGGAAAGTAAAATTGACCATCCTTTATGTCGATGCCGACGCCTGCCCGGTTAAGGAGGAGACAGAAAAAGTTGCATTGAGACATGGGCTGAAAGTCGTGATGGTCAGCGATGGTGGTTTGCGCCCCTCCAGGAATCCCCTGGTCCAGATGGTGACGGTTTCCCAGGGCGCTGACGCCGCTGATGACTGGATTGCGGATGCGATAGGGCCTAGCGATGTTTGCATCACGAATGACATACCCCTGGCGGCCCGATGCCTTGAAAAGGGGGCTTCAGCACTCAAGCCCAATGGCGAGCCGTTTACTGAGAACGGGATCGGAATGGCCTTGGCAACGCGGGAGTTGATGCAAGGCCTGCGTGAGGCCGGTACGGTAACGGGAGGTCCCCGACCCTTCGCCAAGAAGGACAGATCAGCCTTCTTGAACAAGCTAGAAGTAATGGTGCAGGCGGCCAAGCGGTAATAATCTGATAAGTGCCTTTACAAGTATTCTTGTATTACAAGTGAATCGTCCTTCTTTTTAAAACTTTGAGAAAATTTGGTGAAAAACCGCCAAATTTTGGGGTTTTTCACGAAAATATGTCTAATTCTGTAAAACATGGTTGACAGTGAAAATAACAAGTTTACAACTTGTCATACAAGATGATTGAAGTGTTGATCACGGTGCTTCGGCTTGCGCTGTTTAAAAACAAGGCATGATGGACATGCCGAACAGAGGAGGAAATCTATGAGTATTTTTCGTAAAACGCTTCTTGCTGCGACGGTAACGACGCTTGTTGCCAGTGCATCATTTGTCGCTCAGGCAACCGAATGGCGGGGCTGGAATATCCACAAGGAAGGCTATCCCAACACTGTCGCCATGGATAAGTTTGCCGAACTGCTGGCTGAGAAGTCCGGCGGTAAAATTACCCTGAAAATGTTCCATTCCGGTGTTCTTGGCAGTCAACCTGACGCTATTGAGCAGGTCCGGATTGGCGGTCTGGCGATTGGCAACTTCAACCTCGGTCCGATTGGCCCGATGGTGCCAGAGGCCAACGTCGTTTCTCTGCCGTTTATCTTCAAAGACATGGGGCATATGCACCGTGCACTGGACGGCGAGGCCGGTGAAAAAATCAATGCCGGCATGGAGAAGGCCGGCCTGATCGCTCTGGCCTGGTATGATTCCGGCGCCCGTTCCTTCTATAACTCAAAGAAGCCGATCAAGGAGCCTGCGGATGTCGCTGGTTTGAAAGTTCGGGTCATGAACAACGAGCTGTATTCCGGCATGATTGACGCTTTGGGGGGGAACCCATCCCCGATGGCCTTCTCGGAAGTCTATCAGTCGCTGAAGACCGGTGTTGTTGACGGTGCCGAAAACAACTGGCCGTTCTATGAATCAACCGGCCATTTTGAAGTGGCGGGATACTATTCCCTGTCACAACATCTGATTATTCCGGAATGCGTTTGCATCAACGCAGATGCCTACAACGCCCTTTCAGATGCTGATAAGGCCATGGTCAAAGAAGCTGCTCGTGAGTCAGCTGTCTTGCAACGTGAGCTTTGGGAAAAGCGCGCTGTAGCCAGCCGTGAGAAGGTTATGGCCGCCGGTGTCAAGTTCAATGATATTCCAAACAAAGCCGCTTTCCAGGCTGCGATGGAGCCGGTTCACACCAAGTATCTTGCTGCCAATCCTGACATCAAGCCGCTGGTAGACCTGATCAAGAGCACACCTTGATCTGACACTGTTCAGCCTCGTCACCGTTGGTCCTGCGACGCGGTGGCGAGGCCGTTCAGCCAATTGCTACTCGCAATCAATTCTTCAAACTGGCTTCAGATCCCATGTCAGATACACCCTCCCATGACGTCGAAACACCGGCGAAGCGTTCCCTCTACGACCGGTTCCTGGATCAACTCAGCCGCATCAGCATGCTGGTATCGGGTGTCGCACTTGTTGTTCTGACGGTGATATTCGGTTGGCTGGTTTTCGGTCGTTATGTTCTGAATTCAACACCGACCTGGGTCGAACAAGTCTCATTGTTGCTGATTGTTCTGATCGGATTTGTCGGCGCGTCTGTCGGTATCCACCGGAATACCCATCTGGGTGTGTCCTATTTTAGGGATGTGGCGCCCAGGCCCGTCAGGCGGGTTTTTGAATTCATCTCTCACATCGGTTTGATGATATTCGGGGCACTGATGATGGTTAATTCCTACGAACTTGTTTTGTTCAAATGGACCAGCCTGATTCCATTGATCCATGTGCCCGAAGGTCTGCGCGCGATTCCGATCATGTTATGTGGTGGATTTGTTCTTCTCTATTCCATCGGGCATCTCATTCATTTCTTTTTTGACAAAGAAGAACCGCCGAAATCGATCCTCGACTAGATGGATCGGAACTGGGGGAAAGGATTTCGGACATGGGTCTTTTGATATTAATGGGGCTTTTTGGGTTTGGCTTGATTGTTGGCATGCCGGTCGCCTTTGCCCTGGGGTTGGCCGCTGTCACCGCATTTTTGTATGAGGGGTTGCCGCTGATCATTGCGTTTCAGCGGATTGTTTCTGGCATCAATGTATTTTCCTTGATGGCCATTCCGTTTTTTATCTTCGCTGGCGAATTAATGTTCCATGGCGGTATTGCCGCACGGCTTGTCAGATTTGCATCTTCCGCTGTCGGTGCCGTGCGCGGTGGATTGGGCATCGTCAATGTTTTCTCGTCGATGCTGTTTGGCGGGATATCCGGCTCCGCCGTTGCCGATATATCTGCCCTGGGTTCAATCCTTATTCCTGTAATGAAGGAAAAAGGATATGACGATGATTATGCCGTCAATGTCACTGTCACATCCTCGATCGCCGGGATCATGATTCCGCCCAGTCATAATATGATCCTGTTTGCTGTTGCGACCGGCGGGGCTGTTTCGATCTCAAAACTGTTCCTGGCGGGCGTCATCCCCGGCGTTGTCATGTGTATCTGTCTGGCAGTTGTCGCCTATCTCGTCGCGGTCAAGCGCGGTTACAGCGCAGAGAAATTTCCGGGCGCCATGGTCCTCTTTGCACATTTTATTGCGGCTCTGCCTGGCCTGTTCACGGCGGTGATTATCGTTGGTGGTGTTCTGTCCGGAATCTTCACGGTAACCGAATCAGGGGCGTTTGGTACGATTTATGCCTTCATCGTTACAATACTTGTGTACCGTTCGCTGAGTTGGGAGGGCTTTAAAACGGCGGTTCTCAATTCCGTGAAAACCACGTCGATGGTTATGATCCTGGTCGCCTGTGCATCTGCATTTGCCTATATGCTGACCTTCCATCAGGTCCCCACCAAGATGATCGAATTCATGACGGGGATTTCCGAAAATCCGATCGCTATCCTGTTGATGATAAACGTCATTTTACTGGTTCTCGGTATGATCATGGACATGGCCACTCTGATCCTGATCTGCACCCCGATCTTTTTGCCCGTTGCCATGCAAATCGGTGTTGATCCGTTGCAGTTCGGTATGATCCTGATGATGAATTTGGGGCTTGGCTTATGTACGCCGCCTGTGGGCGCTTGCTTGTTCGTTGGATGTGCCGTTGGCAAAGTACCGATAGAGCGGGCGGTCAAGACGATCTGGCCGTTTTACGGGGCAATCCTGATTGCGTTGATGCTGATCACCTTTGTTCCGGCCATATCCTTGACGTTACCAAACCTGTTGGCGGACCTCTGATGACTGATCTCAACCTCAATCTCAATATCCAGAAACGCGGGCGCCTCGCGGATCAGCTCTATGGTCAGTTGCTTGAGTTGATTGTGGCCGGACAGTTGAAAGAGGGGGATAAGCTGCCATCCGAGAACGAGATCTCGCGTGCGCATAACCTGTCTCGCCCGGTCATTCGCGAAGCGCTTTTGCGACTTCAGGCGGATGGGCTGGTCTACTCTCGTCAAGGCGTTGGATCATTTGTCCGGGCGCGTCCACCAGAGGGGTTGATACAGTTTGCTGATGCGTCAGATGTGGCCGGTCTCCTGCGTTGCTTCGAAGCACGCTTGCCGTTTGAAGGGGCGGCGGCCCATCTTGCTGCGGTGCGGGCCACAAGTGATGATATCCAACGCATCGAGCGGGCATTGCTGGCCCTTGAAGAAGCGCTGGAAAGCAACGCGGATGGCGTGGGCAAGCCGGACAAGGCTGATTTCGATTTTCATATGGCCGTCGCGCGGTCAACGGGAAATGGTTTTTATGTAAGCATCCTGTCTTCTCTCAATTCGGCTATTCAGTCCGGTATGAAGGTGGCTTTGAAAATCAGCAAGTCCGGTTCCAGATCGCGCATTGAACGGGTCAAGGAAGAACATCGGGCGATCTTTGACGCAATCGCGGCGGGCGACGCCGAAGCGGCGGATCTGGCCATGCGATATCACATCCATAGGGCCAGAACACGTGTGACCAACCACAACAGGGACCAATGACCGGCCCCGGAATTCAGGAGAAATTGGCATGAAAATGCAGGACAAAACGGCCATCGTAACCGGTGGCGGTCGCGATATCGGACGCGCTTGTGCCATGCGCTTGGCGGCTGAAGGGGCATCCGTTGCGGTCGGGTATTCGGCCAGTGCTGCAGGCGCAGAAGCCGTCGTTGCGGAAATCAAAAATGCGGGCGGAAAAGCGATCGCGGTTCAGGCTGATCTTTCAAAGCGTGAAGGGGCCGACGCGTTGGTCGCAAAAACGCAGGCCGAATTTGGCGAGAAAATTGACAGTATTATCCATGTTGCGGGTGGTTTGATTGCGCGGCGCACATTGCAGGAAATTGATGATGCGTTTTGGGATACGGTCATGGATGTGAACTTGCGCTCGCTGCTCTATATCTGCCAGGCAGCCGTGCCGTCGATGCCCAAGGGGTCGACAATTGTCACCTTTGCATCCCAGGCCGGCCGTGACGGCGGCGGTGGCGGTGCCATTGCCTATGCAACCTCGAAAGGTGCGGTGATGACGATGACGCGTGGTCTCGCAAAAGAGTTGGGCCCGGACATTCGGGTTAACTCGCTGTGTCCCGGAATGATTGACACGACCTTCCATGACACTTTCACAGTTGATGATGTCCGTACAAAAGTGGCAGGCTCCACCCTGTTAAAACGGGAAGGAACGTCCGAAGAATGCGCGAACCTGTCCTTATTCCTGGCATCAGATGAGTCTTCCTACATGACTGGCACCTGTATCGACATAAACGGAGGCCTCTTATTCTCCTGATCCGGGCCACCCTGACCATCTTCTATTAGTGCATTAAAATAGAAAGGATCATACACTCGTCTTATACTGGTTTTCGTTTCAGGCGGATCTCGACGGTGGAGGGGTCAATGGTTCAATTGCGTGTGCTGGTTCTGCTCGGTCTCATTCTGGCGGGATGCGCACCCAGGACTGCGGGTCCGACCGTGGACTCGGATCTAGCGGCTGAGGAAGCGGACCGGATGCGGGAAGCGGCACTCTATGAGCGTCTGATCCAGCAGCGAGAACTATTGGATATCGGGGTGCCCATTATGATGGGAAACGCCGAATTCTGTGGGGATCGCACCCGCTACTATACCGGGATTGAAATAATGCATCCCGGTGATGTCGCGCCGGAATACAGGGGGGCGCTGCGACGCCTGACCGATAATTCTGATGATCGGTTGATCGTGACGCATATTGTACCGGGGTCACCGGCGGACGGTATTCTTCGGTCAGGTGATTTCATCGAGGTATTGGACAGTATCAAGGCGACAAGTGATTCAATACCTCGACTGAGAGCGAAATTAATTCAATCCGGTATTCGCAGGTTTGAGGTGAGCCGGAATGGACAGCGAACCAGCGCAGAGGTGTCATCGGTCAAAGGGTGTGATTTTGCGCTTAATCTGATTGGCGATGACCGAGTGAACGCCTTTGCAGACGGTGACGGTATTTTTGTGACGACCGGAATGATGCGGTTCGCCCAAAGTGATCAGGAACTGGCATTGGTCGTGGCCCATGAACTCGCTCATAACACAATGGGCCATATTGATGCAAAGCAGGGAAACGCAGTTGCCGGGGCGGTGGTTGGCGGTATTTTCACCGCTCTGACCGGCATCAATTTTATTGATCTTGGGATGCAGCTGGGCGCGGGGGCCTACTCGCAGGAGTTTGAAGCGGAAGCCGATTACGTCGGTGTATATCTCGCCGAGCGCGGCGGATTTGATATGTCGGGCGCAGAGCTTTTCTGGCGCCGCATGGCCGCCAACAATCCTGCATCCATCCATCTCGAAGGGACGACACATCCATCGGCTGCAGCACGCTTTCTCGCTATCCGCACCGCCAGTGAAGAAATTGCTGAAAAGAGGAAGGCCAATCTTCCTCTGATCCCGGAGGCAAGGCAAGTTGGCCCCGTGACGCAACCGCCAGAAGATTTAACCCACAAATAGGACGAAGTCAGAAGATGCACCGCGTAAGACGAATTTGGATCCTTGTACCTCTTCTTCTGGTATTTATGAGCGGTACTGTGCGGGCGGAGGCACCTGCCGTCGCATTGTTCCTGCCTGGCGATCTGAAGTCAGCATATTGGAAGACAGTCAGAACCATTGCTGAGGCGGCCGCCCGCGATTTTGGCATCACACTTTACGCCTTTCACGGCGATGGCACGCGCAAGACGATGATGGCCCAGGTGCTGGAGTCTTTTCAGCGTAAACCCGCACCGCAATATCTAATTCTGACCAATGCGGAAAGCTCCGCCGTAAATGCCATCAAGATCGCCAAGGCCAGAGGGGCGAAAGTATTTCTGTATCACTCCGGCCTCAGCCGCAAAGAGCAGGCCACTTTCTTCGGGCCCCGCCAGCGGTTGCCCCCCTGGATAGGAGGCATCTTTCCGGACCATCTGCAAGCCGGCGCCTTTCTGGGTAAATACCTGACGCAATACACGCTTCGTGAAAAATCAACGCAGATCCGCGGCGCAGTGGGGATGATTGCCCTTGCCGGCCCCAAGACGGATGTTGCGTCGAACGAAATGCTGGATGGATTGATGCGTTATGCGGCAAGTGACAACCGCCTGACCGTTATGCATCAGTTGCGCACCGACGGTACCAGCACCGATGCACGGGCGCAGATGGGGGCGTTGTTTCGCAAAAAGACCCCGGCCTTTGTCATTTGGTCGACAAGTGACCGAATGGCGCAGGGCGCGGCGCGGGCAACTTATGACCAGGGCCAGGTGCCCGGGATCGCGACCATTATTGGCTCGGCGGGTTGGTCCCCGGTAACACGACGAATGATTGAAGACGGTTGGTCAAGCATTGCGGTTGGTGGTGGGCTTGCGGATGCGGCAATGGCACTTGCCATGGTGTATGATTATCACAACGGTGTTGATTTCAAGGATCTGGGCTTGCTGTTCAAATCCCAACTGGCCTCGCTTCATGCAGGTAATGTCAACCAGATCGGGACACTTCTCGCTTATCCGAATTGGGACAATGTTGACTTTCGACGGTTTTCGAGGGTGGCGACAGGTGCCAAAGCGCCTTATCGTTTCGGGCTTGTTCCCATGATCAAGGCTGCTCAGGGTAAGTAGGCTCGATCGAGGTTTTCCCCATTTGTTTTCGGCCTGCTGGGAATCGATGGGCAGCCGTACAGACACACAGGTGCCTCGTCCTTCTTCGCTTTGAATTTCCATCTTACCGGAATGCAGTCGTACAAGGGTGGACGTAATGGCAAGTCCGAGACCCCAACCATCGGACGGTTGATGCGGGTCTTTGATGCTGCGTGTGAAAGGCTCGGTAATGGTTGGTAGGGCTTCTTCATCGATACCTACACCGGTGTCAGAAATCCTGATGTGAAAAGCCCCGTCCGAGATTTCAGTCGCTAGTGTTATTGTTCCGCCGGGCTCGGTGAACTTTATTGCATTGGATATTAAGTTCAGCACGATCTGTTTAAGCGCCCGTGGATCCGCAAGAATTGTTGGCAGTGTTTTGGGGAACTCCGTTTCAAGTGTCACGCCTTTTGTACTGGCGCTCACTTCAACCACTGACAGGCATTCCTGCAATATTGGAAGCGGCTCAATCATCAGTTTTATGATTTTCTGCTTTCCGGATTCTATGGCCGAAATATCGAGCACATCGTTGACCAGTGATAAAAGATGCAAACCACTCTGGTGGATATCTGATGCGTATTCGACTGATTTATTGTCCCGCCATAACGCGTTATCCGGATTGCTCATGATTTCCAAGAATCCGAGGATGGCGTTCAGGGGCGTTCAGGGGCGTTCAGGGGCGTTCGGAATTCATGACTCATGGCGGCCAGGAAAGCTGTTTTTGAACGGTTGGCTTCTTCCGCCCGCTGCAGGGCAATATTCAGGGAAGAGGTTATGTTCCAGCGTTCTGTAATGTCCTGGAAAGTGCCGCGTATTGCCAGTACTTCGCCGTTTTCTGTCAGGGTCTCACTGATCGCGCGGACGATCTTCCGATTGCCCTTTCCCGTGACAATGGTCGCTTCCAGGTCCCACGACTGACCCAACTCAAGTCCTTTCTGGACTGCGTTGGCTATGCGCGGGCGATCTTCGGGGATGTAAAAATTTATGGCCTCTTCTGTTATCAGCGGGGCCCCGATTGGAACTTCATGAATGCGATATGTCTTATCGCTCCAGGTTAACTCCATTGTCTTTGCGTTCAGTTCCCAACCACCGGTTTTGGTCAGGCGACCGACATCTGCCAGGAGACGTCGTTCCTGCTGCAATTGGTGCTCACTCTTGGCCAGCTCTTTTCGTTGTTCTGTCAACAGAGCGATCTGGGTCTGAGAGTCTTCCTGAGCAGCCTCCAGTTCAATCTGTGATCGCCGCAGGCTGGTAATGTCAGTATAGGTGGTGACAAATCCACCACCGTTTACCGGATTGCCTTCGATCAACAGAATGATCCCGTCGAGACGTTCGCGCTCAAACTTGTGGGGCTCGAATTTCATCGCCAGTTCTACGCGCTCGGAAACAAGGTCTTCAACATTCCCCGGCCCGTATTCGCCGCGCTCGGCATTGTAACGGAAAAAGTCGGAAAGGGGCGTGCCGGGCGTTCCCATTTCTTCCGGAAAATCGAGAAGCGTCAGGTAGTGCTTATTGCAGAAGACAAGATTGAGATTTTGGTCAAACAGTGAAAATGCCTGATTAAGATGCTCCACCGCCGCGTATAAAAGCGACGGATCCCCCTCAAATCTTCTCTCAGGCCTGCTTCCTTTTGACACTCTTTCCTCACCTGCGGGGCGTCAATTGGTGTTATGAGGTGACGCCCGCAACTAAAACATATTAAATCAAAAATAAAGAATGTCATAACTTTCTAAAAATAATTGAAACCCGTCCAGTATTCCGGTCTGATCTGCAGCACTCCTAGATGAAACGCAGCTGAAACGCGGGAAGCGAAATGCCATCCAGCGTGATTCCCCATGTTTCGCCCACCCTGACTGGCAGCGCCTTTGTTAGTGTCCCCGTTGAAATGATTGAGCCGGGCTGAATTTCGGGTCCGAGGGGTGTTTTCGCCATTCCGTCTACAAAGGCCTTGAGGGCGTGGAGCGGGCCACCGAGAACGGAACTTGCGTGCCCTGTATCCGCTGTCGTCCCATCGCAGGAAAGTGTCGCCGTAAACAGTTCCATAAGGTTCGGCCAGGTCGCGGGAAGCGTCTCCACATCAATCATCGGCCCATGGTGAAGCCGACCATGCAGCCCAGCCGCGGCTATTGTATCGGGTGCCCTAAAGCGCCATCCGGGATAGATGCTCTGCACAACTTCAAAGCCAAGCGAGACAGCGTCAATGCAACTGATCAAATCTTCAATCGACATATCAGGTTGAGTTGGCTGACCTATCTTGAACATTATTTCAGGTTCAATACGAGGCTCGGTCAGGCCGTCCAGGCGGCAGGTCTGGTTTGTTTCGATCAGTTCCGGTTTGTAAGTTGTGTTCCAGACAGGTGCCCAGATTGGTGCATGGACGTTATACTCGTCCCAGATGGTTCTATTCGTAAAACCGATCTTCCACCCAAGCGGCATTTCATCCCGTTGCATTCGCAGATCTCTCAACGCCGCTGCGATCACATACGCTTCAGGAACGGTAAGATCGGGATAATTGTCTGTAAGCGGTTCTGTAGATCGCCCTGTATCCAGCGACGATAGTATCTCCGTTGCCAGTTGATAGGGCTGTGCATCATTCTTTGAAGTAGTGTTCACGCCGAGACTCCTGGAAAAGTCGAAAAACAAACGAGCCCGTTATGACAGTATTTTTTCTGAGGTGCGATGCGAAAAAAGGGTTGTCGCCAAAACGATCGCTATCGAACGGAAACAGGTATCGAAAAGGTCAGGGTACTGCCTTCACCGCGTGTGCTCACTATATCAAGATGTCCATTGTGCAATTGAACCAGTGATGCAGCAATCGCTAGGCCAAGGCCCCAACCGGATTCAGCATGATACGGATGCTCTTCGCGCTGGTAGAATGGCGTACAGACCCTCTCAATTTCTTCTTCCGTGAAGCCTATACCGGTGTCGGAGATCGCGACCTCAACAGTAGCATCGACATGCTGAGCCGTTACAACGATCCTGCCGCCCGGTTCTGTGAACTTGACGGCATTGGAGAGGATGTTCTGTGCAATACGGCGAACTGCGCGGCAGTCGCCCATGACCTGTGGTATTTCGTCCGAAATATCCTGGGTTATTGAAATGTTCTTTGTCGCGGCAGCTTCCTGAACATCATTCACGGAATTGGTTATGACTTTGACAATCGAAAGTTCTTTTAACCTGAGTGCCCTGTTGCCGGTCTCAATGGCCGAGATGTCGAGCAGATCATTGACCAGGTCCAGCAAGTAATTTGCGCTGTTGTGAATATCGTTGGCATAGTCCTTGTACTTTGATGTTGGCAGGTTCCCGACATCATTGCTTCTGATCATATCGGAAAACCCGAGGATTGCATTCAACGGTGTGCGCAGATCGTGGCTCATGTTTGCGAGGAAACGTGTCTTTGACAGGTTGGCTTCCTGGGCGTCTTTTAGCGCCTGATCGCGTGTAGCAGCGCTTTGCATTTGACTGGTAATATCCCGCCCGTTTCCCCGGTAACCCTTGAACTCACCCGACGCTGAAAACACCGGCTGGCCACTAATTGCAACGAAGACTTCACTGCCATCGGGTTTCAATCGACTGTGTACGAAGTTGCGGAAAGGTCGGTGTGCGTCAAGATCTGCCAGGTGTTTGCGAAGGGCTTCCGGGTCTGCAAGACGTTCGATGCCCGATTCCTGGCGGGTTTTGCCGAGAAGGGCTGTTTGTCTTACCCCGGTTATCTCGGTGAACCGTTCAGAGAAATAGTTGAACCGCAATTTCTCGTCCATTTCCCAAAACCAATCGGAACTGGACGTGGCAAAATCGACGAACCTTTGCCGACTCTCTTCCAGCTCAAACAGGATTTTTCGGCGCTCGAGTTCCGCTGCTGCGCGTATTGCAACGATCTTAAGGACGGTCCCTACAAGGGCGGTGTTCTTGATCGGCTGGTTATGCAATATGGAGATGATACCAAGTTTGATTCCATCGTTACCGAGTAGAGGCATGCCGACATACCCGACCGCCTTGAAATCTTCCAGCCAGGGTATTAGCGGATATTCCTCTACTATTCTGTCCTGGATGATGGTGAAGCCGTCCAACATTGCCCTGCCGCAAGGGGTGTCGGGCAACTCGTAGGCGATGTTGTCGACAATTTGTCCATTGGAATAGCCGGCAAGCGACTGCACGCTTGGCGGTTCACCTTCCACCAGGCGATTGATAAAGACATGGGCAACACCCAATGTCTCGGCAAGATGGATTGCCAAGTCGATAAAGAAATCTTTTTGACTGCCATGCCAACCCTGATGGGCAATGAAACGCAGCGTTTCTTCGACCGGGTCAGGGGCTATTGGCAACGATGGCTGTTGTTGAGGATACTTCGCCTCAGCGTCATTGAGGGCCATCAAAAAATAAACCTTCGGGTTTGAAGTTCAGCAAACCCCCCCACGGTACCATTATAGGTGATTTCGTTAAGATTGCATTAATGAAGTGTCAGGTGAAATCATTACTGCAACGTTGAGCGGTGTTCCAAACTTCGGTACTTTGATTTGACGTTAATTGTTAGGGGAAGGTTGATGTCGCTTGCTCATCTTCAACATTTTTTGATTCAGACCCATAGCATCGAGAAAACCCGGGACTGGTATGTCGAGGTTCTGGGCATGCGGGCGGGATGGAACCCGGATTTCGGGTTTCCGGTATGCTGGCTTTACATTGGCGATGTTGATGTTCTACACATTACGGAAGGCGGAGCCGGGGTATCCGATGCTCGGAAGAATTATCTGGGACAACAATCCGAGGCCCTGGAGGGAACTGGCGTAATCGATCATGTGGCGTTCCGTGCCGAAGAACCGGGTTCGGTGATCAAGCATCTGGACGGTCTTGGAATCGCCTATACCACCAGACAGGTGAACCAGCAGGGGCTGTTCCAGGTTTTTTTGTTAGACCCAAACGGGGTTAAGGTTGAACTGAATTTTGATGCCGCCGCGGCGGCGGCTGATGGCTTGATTGCTGAAAAAATGGCGGTCGTATCAACAGAGTCTTCAAGGCCTTAGCCAATTCTTTGCTTCAGCGTTTCAAGTTTTGAAAGCAGGCCATCCTTATCCGGATAACACCCTTGCAACCATCTTTGCCCGGCAGTGTCAGAATAGGCCTTGCGACCGTGCAGGACACGGGTGTTATCGACAATGAAACAGGATCCGGGTTTCAATTTGAAGTGCACCTGGTTGGATGGATCATCGATCAAATCCGACAAATGCCGATAGGCGTCGTAGAATTCCTCCATCTTTTCAAAAGGCAGATCGGTAATCGGTCCTATACTGCGGCTGTTAAATCGGACTGAACGCAGGGTTTTATCTGCGGCCAACTCTATCATTGGATGTCGTGTCGCGAGGTGCACATCGCCTGTTCCGCGATAGATGAAGGGCACACGGTATTGGCTTAGAAGGTCGAAATGCGTCTGGTCTCGATCCCGCAATTCTGATGCGACACGGAAGCCGTCGACAACCGTGTTTTCCCCACCTTCAGCTGAGCTCTCGAGACAATAGAGGATCTGCAGGCTGGGCACCGGGTCCCGGTATGGGTTATCTGTGTGCGGTTGAAGACCCAGATTTGTGAACGCCAGATTGTTGGGGTCAACTTCTGTTCTGACCTCAAACCATCGGCCGTAGTTGGTTTCCCGAACATACCCAAACAATTCCGCAACAGTGAGAAGACTGCCAGGCTCCGTCGGGCCGTCAGAAAGTATTGCGAAGCCATATGACCGCACATGATCCAACCAGTTGTGAAGCCCCTGGTCCGTCGTGGACACGTGCTGATAATCTTCAGTTACAATCCTCGAATCAAGAGAAGCCCCCCAGGTAACTAACCCGTCCGGTAGTCCCCCGTTTTGATTGGTATTACTGCGATCATAAGCGTGGTCTCGTAACCAATCGGGATTGTAGGTTAGTCGACCCAGAATGGGACCGAAGTCGAGGGTGAGAAGGTTTTCCCCGATCGAGGCCGTTTTGATCGTCAGGTCGTGTTGGATATCAGACACCATAATCCGGCGCTGTCCGTTCATCCGGGAACGTGTATTTTCATCCAGACTGTTGTCCCTCAGCCAAATGGCGTGAAACCGTGCAGAAAAACCGTCGTCTGAGGTAAGAGTGATATGGCGGCCATTATCGGCCAGGTTAACACTGTACATGATGACCCTTTCAATCCCCTGCTTGTGCAAGATTTTTGTGCGAGGTTCAGTGTCTTGCGGTTACCGTAGCGTATGAAATCTTACTTTCAAAATGCCAAACCTGTGATGGATCGCACTGTAGCCGTAATTCACTAATTTATAACTATAATGTTGTATAGTTGTTGGGTTTTATTTTCAGCCGTGTCTATAACCGACAGGGTTCTCTTACAGGCTGAATCGGGACGATGTAGACGACCAGTTCGGGCATTTGGCCCGAGAGGTGGTGTCCGAACATGAACTTGCGTGTTTTCTTTTTTCTGTGTTTTTCCGGCATTGCTTTCTTGTCCGTGCTGGTGTTGGCGTCGTGGATCTTTGCGGATGCATTGGACCGGCAAATCACCGGCGTAAAGGACAAAAACCTTGTCATCGCACGCAATGTCGGGGCTGCGCTAGAGCGGTATACACTGGACCTAAAGAACGCATTTGAGTTGATGGCGGGCTCAAACCTGACCGGCACTGCACCCGGGGATGTTCGCCAGTTTTTGACGAGCCTCAACTTTGTGCATTTTTGTTTTGCCGATATTGAAACCGGGCGGATCATCGCGTCCCTGGAAACGGACCGTTTTGAATGCCCTTCGATCATTTCCGAAAAAAGGTTCAACCGGTTTAAGGCGCTATTGAAGCCCGGTGAAACGGTTTTTTCCCCCGTGATGAAAGACCCCAGGGACCGTCCCGTATTTTATCTTCTGCGGGCTCATGATGACGTTTTGACGGTTGCAGCCGTCCTGACGACATATGTTGTCGAACAGGGAAAGGCCGTTTCTTTTGGCGTTTTGGGACACGCGGCGATTGTTGATTCGGCCGGACAGGTTATTGCCCATCCCCTCGATGACTGGCAACAACAGATCAAGGATTTGAGTGCGGTTGATCCTGTAAAGCGCATGTTGGCGGGCGAGACCGGCACTTCTCAGTTTTTCTCCCCCGCATTAAATGCCGATATGGTCACAGGTTTCACAGGTGTCTCGACACCGGGATGGGGGGTGATGGTGCCCCAGCCGGTTTCTGAAATTCGGCAGGAGGCAGAGGTCATTCAACGCTCTGCGGCTCTTGTTGGGGTCGTCGGCCTTTTGGCGGCGGGCCTGCTAGGTTGGTTCCTGTCGGGGTACCTGTCTCGCTCGCTCCAATCCGTTGCGGATGCGTCATCGGAAATGGCCGCCGGTAATCTTGATGCACGGGTTGTGATCGAAAGGGGATGGAAGCCGAGCGAGTTGCTGGAGGTCTCCAGGTCATTTAATTCGATGGCGGACGAAGTGTCCCGGGTCAACACTGAGCTGTTGGGTGCGCTGGCAGAAGCCGACCAGGCAAACCGGGCCAAGTCAGAATTTTTGGCGGTTACCAGCCACGAGTTCCGCACTCCTCTCAATGCCATCCTTGGCTTTTCCGAGGTTATGAAAGACAAGCTTTATGGCGATATTGATGAAAAATACTATGAATGTGCAAAAGATATCTACCTTGCGGGAGAACATCTCTATTCACTGATTAATGATGTTTTGCTTATCTCAAAGATGGGTTCGGTTCGGGAACTGGAGGAAGACACAATTTCCGTTTGTGAAATCCTCCGGGCGATGCACCGGTCAAACCGTGTCTTGGCCGAGACAAAGCATATCGACTTCAGTGACTCATGCCCTGATCCGGACCTATTGCTGCGGGTCGATGAACGGTTGTTCCGGCAAGTCCTGATCAACTTGATCGGCAATGCTGTAAAATTCACACCGGAAAACGGAAAGGTAACCCTGAGCGCCACAGCAGGGCCGGAAGGCGTGGAGGTCAGTGTTTCAGATACGGGGATCGGGATTTCCGAAGAAGAGGTGGATGAAATCTGGACCGCGTTCCATCAGGTTGAAAATTCCCTGGCCCGAAAACACGAAGGTTCCGGTCTGGGGTTGACCATTGTTGCTGCAATTGTAGGTGCGCATGATGGACATGTGTCTCTACGCAGCGCCCCCGGGGAGGGCTCTACGTTCACAGTGCGTTTGCCCGTTTCGCGTTTGGTCAACCCGATTACCAATGGGTAATAAAACCGCCTTCGGCTTGATGTTGCCTTAGGTGATAACGTCCGGTTTGTTTCGACCTGTTCTCTTGGAGATTTCCGCTAGTACCTCCGCGGCGTTAATCATGACGCTCAAAGCATCCTGCGGATCTTTCTTCAGCGCGCCTGTCTCGTCGGTGTAATCTTCCAGATAGACACGCAGCGTAGCGCCTTCTGTTCCGGTGCCTGACAAACGGAACACGATGCGTGCGCCAGCCTTGAAACTGATCCTGATTCCCTGGCCGGTTGATACGGAACCGTCCACCGGATCGTTGTAGGAAAACTCGTCCGCTACTTCTATGATGCGGCCGTCAACGGCGCTTCCCTCGAGGTCAGAAAGTTGTGCCCGGAGGTTATCCATCAGGTCGTTTGCCGCCGCACTTTCCACAGCTTCGTAGTCATGACGCGAATAGAAATGGCGACCATAATTGCGCCAATGATCCAGCATAATCTCTGCGACCGATGTTTTGCGAATGGCGAGAATGTTCAGCCACAGTAACACGGCCCAGAGGCCGTCTTTTTCCCGAACATGGTCTGAGCCCGTCCCGGCACTTTCTTCGCCGCAAAGCGTCACCTTGCCAGCGTCAAGCAGGTTGCCGAAGAACTTCCAGCCGGTTGGTGTTTCAAAACAGCCTATCCCTTTTGCCGCCGCGACGGCGTCTACCGCGCGACTGGTCGGCATGGATCGCGCGACACCGGCCAACCCGTCTTTGTATCCAGGGGCGAGATGCGCGTTCGCGGCAAGCACGGCCAGGCTATCTGAAGGCGTGACATAGATGCCACGGCCCAGGATCATATTGCGATCGCCATCCCCGTCGGACGCGGCCGCAAAGTCGGGCGCGTCGTCCCCCATCATTGTATCGACCAGGGGCTTCGCCCAGATCGGATTGGGGTCCGGGTGCCCGCCACCAAAATCCGGCAGGGGAACGGCGTTGATCACACTGCCAAGGGGCGCTCCGAGTTCTTCTTCAAGGATCCGCTTTGCGTAGGGACCTGTTATCGCGTGCATGGCATCAAACCGCAGGGAAAACCCACCGGCAATAAGTGCCCTGATGGCCTCGAAATCGAACAGCTCCTGCATGAGGGCGGCATAATCCGCTACAGGGTCAACAACCTCTATAATGGTTGAGCCCAATTGCAGTTTGCCTATTTTGCCAAGCTCCAGATCATCCGTCTCAAGCGTAGTGTATGAGGTCAGCGTCCGGGTTTCGGCAAAGATCCGGTTTGTTACTTCTTCAGGGGCGGGGCCGCCATTCGGCGTGTTGAATTTGATGCCGAAATCCTCGTCAGGGCCACCTGGATTGTGACTGGCGGACAGGATCAAGCCGCCATCCGTTTTGTATTTGCGTATCAGGTTCGAGGCCGCCGGTGTGGATAGGAGGCCGTTCAGCCCGACAATCACCTTGGCGGCCCCTGATGCGGCTGCCATGCGCAGAATGACCTGGATCGCTGTATCATTCAGATAACGCCCGTCGCCCCCTACAATCAGCGTTTTGCCCTGAACCCCGTCGATGGCGTTCCAGACCGCTTGAACGAAACTCTCGAGGTAATGGGGTTGCTGGAAAACCCGGGTCTTTTTGCGCAGGCCGGATGTTCCTGGTTTTTGACCGTCGAATGGCTCGATTGAAACGGTTGAGATTGTGAGATCTTGTTCTTGCATGGACTTGCCTATCTATTTTGTTCTCTCATCAATTGAGTTGTCCAGTCGAGGCGTGGATCGTGAGAGATCTGATCGAGGCTGCAGGGCAACCGGCGACGCCAGTTCGGATGCTCGTGTATCGTTCCGGGATAATTTGGCTGTTCTTCCATCTGCAGGATGTTTTCAATTTGCACAGCAACCAGCCGTGATTTTGTCGCTGCAAGATGTCTATGGGCAACATCAATTGATCCCGTATTGTCGCCCAGGGTCTGATTGAAGAGGGCAACATCCCGGCGTCTTTCCTGTTTCAGTGTTTCCAGTTCTTCTGTTGGAACATCGCCCAGACGGCCCCGCCATTCAATATCACGACCGCTTCTCCAGCCCTTCCAGGTTGGCAGATCATGAGTGGAAAGCGAGGCAAGGGCCTGTTCGCGATAGTGGTCCGGATGAAAGAAACCCATATCCCCATCCCAGGCGCGTTCAAACATGGCAACCGAACAGCCCAGGATGCGACTGGTCGCCAGATCATGCCGCAGCCCATCAGGCACATTCCCCAAATCCTCACCGATGATCAGCGTGTCTGTCAGGTATGCTTCAATTCGGGCGATCGCCAACATGGCCTGTTTCGGCATTGTGACATACAGCCCCGGCAATCCCTCTGGTACCCAGAACGCGCGTTCAAACCCCAGAATATGGTCGATGCGGATCATGCCGGCATGGCGCATCTGTTGCCGCAGGGTTTCGGTGAAAATTGCGAACCCGTCCCTCGCCATTTTGTGGGGGTCCAGCGGGGCGATGCCCCAGTTCTGACCATCGCTTGAGAAAGCATCCGGGGGCGCACCAAGCGATATGTCTTTTGGAAACTGATCGGGATTGGTCCAGGTTTCAGCACCAGCCGGGTGGGTTGCTACGGCCAGATCCAGGTATAGCCCATGGGCCATGCCGGACGCCTTTGCCGCCGCCTGTGCCTCTGCCAATTGCAGGCCTGCCTGCCATTGCAGCCATTTATGGAACCGAATTTGCGGTGCCAGGTCCGTCATGGCTTTCTCGGCGGCGGGCCCAGAAGAATCCCGTAGCGCTTCCGGCCAGTCTGGCCAGTACGGACCGTACTTCTCCGACAGGACCTGATGCAACGCGAATAGGCTGAGGGAAACACCCTGTTCGACACAATAGATTTCGAATTCAGTCGGATCTGCCGAGTCTTGGAACGTGAGGTACGCGGCTTTGAGTGCCGAAAGTTTTTCCGGTATCGCGCTGTCGTAATCGATCAGCGTTCCATCCGGTTCAGGATCGGTTTCCGGGGTTGCGATATGAATAATATTGAAGTGACGGCGGCTGGACGGTGCATAGGGGCTAAAGGCAGGCGTATCTAGCGGGAAACCCGCATGGACGGGATTGATACCGACAAACCCGGCTCCTTTTCCACCCATGATACTGGCGCAGCGCCCGAGATCAGTGTAGTCACCGATGCCGCCTTCGGTCTTTGTCCGCAATCCATAGAGGGGCACGGTTACACCCCAGCCGCGTTCGGCTTCTTTCACGTTCCGCGGTGCTACGAGAAGCGTGCATCGTTGCCCCGCCAGTTCCACCCCGTATTGGCCGATCTTCATTGGAGGTAGCGTAACTGAGCCCTCCTCTGGCGCGGATTTCGTCAATGTTGAGGAAGTGGTTTCGCCATTGTCTGTTGTAATCGTGATGTCGAATGGGGTTTCCTTCAGGTCCAGGAAGCCTTCGCTGTTGAGCGGCAGGTCAATTGGCATTCCTGGCTCAGTAACATACCACATCGGGATCAGGCGATTGGTAGCGTCGCTGTTGAGTCTGGCCAGATGACGATCTAAGTCTGCCTCACAGGTTGCAGGAAAACCCATAGCGTTGATGACAGCATACCGCGTCTCTTCCGGTGCAGTGCGTTCTAACCCACTGCCATCGCGATAGACCCAGACCAGCCCCAACGCCTCGCATAGTTGGTCCAGCCTGTCGCTCACGAATTGTCCACCAGTTTTCGTCCCATGCGCAGCGCGCAGACGCTATTTGAGGTCACGGCGATTGTATCGATATCTGTGACCGCCGGGTTCTGGTTGGGCTCGGCCGTGTTTACCTCAAGAAACCAGCCCATCTCATCGTCGGGATTTGGTAAGGTAACAATCTGTCTTTCCCCACGATTGAAGATCAGGAATACGGGGTCAGGCAACGGGAAAGTTGATGACGTTTCTTGTGATTTTCGGATCAAAACACAGATCATGGCAAGGTCGGGATCGTCCCAATCGGTGGCATTCATGACAGCGCCATTGGATCGGTACCAGGCAATATCCGGCGTTTCATGATCTCCTGTAATGGTCCCGTGCAAAAATTTTTTCTGACTGAGCACAGGGTTCATCTTTCGAAACTGGATAAGACGCTTGGTGAAAGTTTGGAAATCCCAGTCCGCTTGTGTCCAATCCACCCAACCTGTTTCATTGTCCTGACAATAGGCGTTGTTGTTGCCGGTCTGTGAATTGCCGATCTCGTCTCCACCCAGGATCATCGGCGTGCCTTGAGCCAGCAAGAGGCTGGCCATCAAATTCCGTTTTCTCAAAGCCCGTGCTTTGACAATCGCGGGATTTGAGCTGGGCCCTTCAACGCCCATATTGTCCGAGAAGTTCTCCCCATGTCCGTCCCGGCCGCCTTCTTGATTGGCCTCGTTATGGCGCGTGTTGTAGGAAACGACATCTTGCAGGGTGAAACCGTCATGGGCCGTGATCAGATTGACCGAACTGGTGGCCAGCCGGTCGGAGTGATCGAACTGTAGTGCAGAGCCGGCAATCCTCTGGGTGAAGTCCCGGGCCAGATCCTTGTCACCGCGCCAGAACCGGCGGACACCATCGCGAAACTTGTCATTCCATTCCTGAAATGATGGTGGATAGGCACCCAACTGATAGCCACCTGGGCCAATGTCCCACGGTTCCGCGATCAGTTTAACGCGGGAAAGCACAGGGTCCTGGCGCACTGATTTAAAGAAGGCGCTGTTGCGGTCAAACCCATCCGGCGTCCGCCCCAGTGTTGAACACAGATCAAACCGAAATCCATCGACCCCCATTACCTCAACCCAATAGCGCAGCGAGTCCAGGACGAGACGAAGCACCATGGGATGATCGATATTAAACGTGTTTCCGGTCCCGGTATCGTTGATATAAAAACGCTTGTTCTCTGCCAGACGATAATAACTGCTGTTGTCGAGACCGCGAAAACTCATTGTCGGGCCAATCTCGTTGCCTTCGCAGGTATGGTTGTAAACGACATCCATCAGGACCTCGATACCGGCCTGGTGAAACCTGTCCACCATCGCCCGAAATTCTGTCAGACTGTCATCGGTTGCGTAGCGTGGTTCGGGTGCCAGAAAACACAGGGTCTGGTAGCCCCAGTAATTCCGCAGTTTACGACGCACAAGAAAGGCATCGTTGACAAAGGCCTGGTTCGGCAGAAGCTCGATACTGGTAATCCCCAGATCCAGAAGATGATCCAGAACAGGGTCAGATGACAGGGCGGTATATGTCCCGGCTTGATCGATTCCCGGCCACAGTTTTGTCAGGCCCTTCACGTGCGCCTCATAGATGATCATTTTATCAACGGCGATCTTTGGCCGTGCTGCCTCGTCAACGGGCGAGGGCAGGGGGGCGACGATGGATTTGGCGACATGGGGCGCACTGTCGTTCCTGTCGAAACTCAGATCTTTGTCCGGATGACGCATCTTGAACCCAAGCAAATGCGGAGACCAGGCAGGGCTTTGGGTCAGCTTGCGGGCATAGGGATCAATCAGAAGCTTGTTTGCGTTGAAGCGATGACCGTCTTCGGGGCGATACGGCCCGTCCGCGCGATATCCATAAATCTGCCCTGGCTTGACGCCTTCCACAAAGCCGTACCAGATGCCGCCCTCGCGTTCGGGCAGGTTGAGGCGTGCGATTTCGGCTTTTCCATCTTCCGAAAACAGGCAAAGCGTCATGCGCTCTGCGTGATCGGAAAAGACCGAAAAGTTGACCCCGCCCTCGGCAATGGTCGCACCCATAGGGTTCGGTGTCCCGGCATGCATCAAAAAACGGTCTGTCATGCCTGTTTGCTTAACCCGTTATAGAGTGCTGCATAGTGAGAAGCGGATGGCCCCCATCCAACGGCCTGCTTCATCGCGTTCTTTTGTATCTTCGCCCAAGTCCCGGATTCAGAGTATAGGGTACAAAGTGTCTTTAACCCTTCATAGAGTGCGCTGGAACTGTTAGGGGCAACCTGAATGCCGGTTGCGACTCCGCTGCGCAGGGCAACCTCATTTGCGTGGACTACCGTATCTGACAATCCACCTGTCCGCGCCACAACGGGAATGGTTCCGTAGCGCAAGCCATAGAGCTGTGTCAGGCCGCAGGGTTCGAACCGTGACGGAACCAAAATTGCATCCCCGCCAGCGATAAGACGATGGGAAAGGCTTTCATCATAACCAATCCTGACGCCAACATTCGGGGAATTGGCGGCCAGTCGCATGAAGCCCAGTTCCAGGTCGTGGTCACCACTGCCAAGCAGGGCCAGTTGACCACCATTGTCGATCAAGCCGGGCAACGCCTCCAGCAGCAGGTCGAGCCCTTTTTGGGTTGTCAGGCGGGTGACGACAACCGCGAGGGGGCCGTCTGTCTGTGGCAGATCAAATTCTTTGCGAAGCCGTGCCTTGTTTCGGGCCTTACCACGTGCCGTCGTATAAGAGACGATGTGCTCGTCATCGCTGGGGTTCCAGCCATCCAGATCAATACCGTTGAGGATGCCGACAAGATCATTCCGCCGGTGCCGCAGGACCCCGTCCAGGCCCATGCCGAACTCGGGCTCCATAAGCTCCAGGGCGTATTGTGGGCTGACGGTCGTCAGTTTGTCACTGAACATCAGGCCAGCCTTCAGGGCGGAAATCTTGCCGTAAAACTCAAACCCGACCGGTGTAAAACTCTGACGAGGCAGCTGCAGTTTGCTCAGCATGGATTGATCGGCCAGACCATGAAAGGCGATGTTGTGAATGGTGAAAAGGGTGCCGGGCACCGGGCCTTTGGCCATTTGTTTCAGATAGATTGGCGTCAACCCCGCTTGCCAGTCATGGAGGTGCAGGATCTCGGGTCGGTACTCTTCAGGTCCTGATGTGGCCAGCCAGGCCGCCACCCGTGAAAGGGCGGCAAAGCGCACCGGGTTGTCTGGCCAGTCATTTCCATCCAGACCCAGATAGATGGACCCTTCGCGATCATAAAGATGGGGTGCATCCAGGATCAGCATATCAAGGCCTGCCAGGTTGCAGGACAGAAGCCGAGCAGGTCCACCAAAGAGCGTTTCAAGCTCGACGACCGTGCTTGTTGCCGTTCCGGATTTCAGCGGTCTCATGACCGACGGGTAGCCGGGCAAAATACTGCGCAGGTGCCACCCTTCATGGGCCAGCGCGGCCGGCAGGGCACCGGCGACGTCGGCTAACCCACCGGTTTTTATCAGCGGCGCACATTCCGAAACAACAGACAGGGCCTGCCTCATTCAGCAGCTTCCTTTTTATCCAGCATGTTCTGTGTGATCAGCGTCGTTCCGCCGCTGCTGACCCGAAACCATTTCGCATCTTCTTCTGGATCTTCCCCGACAACCAGTCCCGCCGGAATTCGGGCACCCCGGTCAATGACGACATTCTTCAGTCTGGCAGATCTCTCTATTGTCACATACGGCAGGACAACAGCATTTTCCAATGAAGAGAATGAGTTCGAGTGCACGCCGGTGAAGAACAGGGAATTCTTGACCTCGGTTCCCGAAATAATGCAGCCCCCCGAGATCAGTGAGCTGACAGCGGACCCGCGGCGACCCTCCTGGTCATGGATGAACTTTGCCGGAGGGACGCTTTCAGAGTAGGTCCAGATCGGCCAGCTTCGGTCCCATAGATCCAGTTCGGGTTGAAAGTCGGTCAAGTCGATATTGGCTTTCCAGAAAGCGTCAACAGTTCCCACATCGCGCCAATAGGCCGGGGCGTCGCTGGAATGACGCACGCAGCTCTTGGCGAATCTATGTGCGACTGCTTTTCCATTTTTTACGATATAGGGGATCAGGTCGCTGCCGAAATCATGGGTGGATTCCTCATTGGCGGTGTCTTCCAGAAGCAGCGCCCGAAGGAAGGCCCAGTTGAAAACATATATTCCCATAGAGGCCAGAGCCATATCCGGATCATCAGGCATTCCGGGTGGATCCGCCGGTTTTTCCAGAAAATCGGTAATTTGATCACTTGCGTCGACGGCCATAACGCCAAAGCCGGTTGCCTCTTCGCGCGGGACAGTAAGGCAGCCGACGGTGACGTCAGCGTTTGCCTCAACATGCTGTTTCAGCATGATTTCATAGTCCATCTTGTAGATGTGATCCCCGGCAAGGATCAGGACATAATCAATGTTGTAGCTGTCGATGATGTCGATGTTTTGGGTTACGGCATCTGCGGTTCCGGCGTACCACTTGCTATCATCGACCCGTTGGGATGCAGGCAAGATATCCAGATATTCGTTCCTCTCCGCCCGAAAAAAGCTCCACCCGCGCTGGCAGTGACGGATCAATGAATGTGCCTTGTATTGTGTTGCTATGGCCATTTTTCGGATGCCGGAGTTAAGGGCGTTGGAAAGGGCAAAGTCGATGATGCGTGTTTTCCCCCCGAAATAGACCGCCGGTTTCGCGCGTCTGTCGGTCAATTCCATCAATCGTGATCCACGGCCACCCGCAAGCACGAATGCCATACTGCGGTTGGATAACCTGAGATTGGGTTCAAACATCGCTCTTCCCTGTGTTAGATTATTTGTTCACTTTCAAAAAATAGAGTTGTTAAAGGTGGTAGTGTTATTTCGGCAGAAAAGGCCTGACCCGAATACGGTATTGCTTCCGCCTCTATCGTGCCAAGATTGCCCCGATTTCCGCCGCCATAGATTTCCGCATCTGTATTCATGATCTCGGTCCAGGCACCCGCCCGGGTCAAGCCGCAGCGCCAGTGGGACCGTTCAACAGGTGTCATATTGCATACCACGATGACGTCCGTTTTATTGCCGACGCCGCGCCGGACCCAGGCAAAGACGGACTGGTCTGCATCATCAACAACGAGCCACTGAAATCCGCTGCTGTCACAATCCTTGGAATGCAAGGCATCAATCCCGCGGTACAGGGTGTTCAGATCCCGGACAAGTCTCTGCACACCCGCATGCAGGGGATGGGCGACCGCACCCCAGTCAACTTCTGCATCGTGATTCCATTCATGGGGCTGAGCGAATTCAGATCCCATAAAGATCAGTTTTTTGCCGGGATGTCCCCACATGAAGCCGTAGTAGCTCCGAAGATTGGCAAACTTTTCCCAGTCGTTCCCGGGCATGCGGGCCAGCATTGATCCCTTTCCGTGGACAACTTCGTCATGGCTTAGCGGCAAAATGAAGTTCTCGGAAAATGCGTAGTGCAGACCAAAGGTCATCTTGTCGTGATGATATTTCCGATGCACCGGGTCCTGCGCCATGTAGGACAGCGTGTCATTCATCCATCCCATATTCCACTTGTACCCAAATCCCAATCCATTGTGATTGACAGGGTGGGACACGCCGGGAAAGGAGGTGCTTTCTTCGGCGATGGTCATGATGCCATCTACATCCGCATAGACGGCGGTGTTTAACCTTCGAAACAGGTCGATCGCTTCTAGGTTTTCACGGCCGCCATTTTTGTTGGGGATCCATTCACCTTCCTGCCGGGAGTAATCCCGATAGAGCATGGAGGCCACCGCGTCGACCCGCAGGCCGTCGATATGATATTCTTCCAGCCAATACAGCGCGTTTGAAATGAGGTAATTTGCAACCTCATTCCGGCCGTAATTATAGATCAGGGTGTTCCAGTCCTGGTGAAACCCTTCCTTAGGATCGGCATATTCATAGAGGGCGGTGCCGTCGAAATTGGCCAATCCGTGGGCGTCGCTGGGAAAATGGCCAGGGACCCAATCAATAATCAGCCCCATGCCCTTTTTATGAGCTGCCGCGATCAGGTCGCGAAACTCGTGCGGAGGGCCATGGCGGATTGTCGGGGCGTAGAGGCCGACTGGTTGATAGCCCCATGAACCTTCAAACGGATATTCATGCACCGGCATCAGTTCAATATGTGTGAAGCCCATATCATGGGCATAGGAAACCAGTTCTTCAGCAGCCTCTTTATAGGAAAGCGCGCGACCGCCCTCGTTGAAGCGGCGCCGCCAGGAAGGAAGGTGCACCTCAAAGATGGATATGGGGGCGTGGATGCCGTTTCGATCGGCACGTGTTTCCATCCAGTCCTTGTCGGGCCAGCCATAGCCGGAAATATCCCGCACGATGGAGGCTGTTTCCGGTGGGTGTTGGGACCCAAATCCAAGCGGATCGGCCTTCAGCGGTTGCCTCAGTCCGTCTTTCCCTGTGATGCAGTATTTGTAAGGGGTTCCATCGCCGAGTTCGGGAATAAAGATTTCCCAGACACCGGTGGAACCGCGTCGGCGCATGACATGCCGGGCCGGGTTCCATTGGTTGAAATCACCTGTGACGGAAACCTGTCTGGCGTTTGGGGCCCAAACGGCGAAATGGGTGCCAGCCATGCCTTCATGGACCATTACGTGGGCACCCAGCACGGTCCAAAGCCGCTTGTGAGACCCTTCGCTGATCAAGTGCTCGTCGAGGTCGCCCAGAACAGGACCGAACCGATAGGCGTCTTCGTAGTCCCAGTTTTCTCCGTAGCCACTGCCCTTAAGGCGATAGGATCTGCCATCTTCGATGCGTCCGGAAAACACACCGGGGGCCCCCGGAATGGGGGAAAGAGGTTTTTCTGTTGTGTCCGAGATAGCGCTTAGAGTCTCTGCACCCGGATCAAAGGCAACAAGCACCGTGCCGTTTTCATCCTGATGCGGTCCCAATATGCTAAATGGATCGTCATGTTCCCCATAGGCGATCTGACGGGCTGCTTCATCCGAGAAATGCCATGCCACTTTGTCAGTTCGACCATCCATAGCGCACTATACCACAGGTATGGTGAAACAAAATCCCGGATAAATCGGGTATTTGCAGGTGCTTGGACTAAATTGCGGAACGAGCATTCCAGACATCATTCATATAGCCCCGAATGGTGCGATCAGACGAAAACCAGCCTGTCCTTGCGGTGTTTAGGATTGCCATACGGACCCAGCTGTCGCGATCTTGAAAAGCTTTGTCTACGCGACGCTGTGTTTCGAAATAGTCCTTAAAATCTGAACAGACCAGGAAGTAGTCGGACCCGCGCAGATTGCCAACCAGACTGTGAAACCGGGAATGGTCGTCTGGTGAAAACACACCGTGTTCAACATCCGAGATTGCTCTCGCCAGCGCGTGGGATTTTGCAATCGCATCAGATGCATGATCGGGAACGGCGCGTCTCTCATCAACCTCATCCACCTTCATTCCGAACAGAAAGAAATTCTCTTCCCCGACATGGTCCCGGATCTCCACATTCGCACCATCAAGTGTGCCAATGGTTAGCGCGCCGTTCAGGGCAAACTTCATATTGCCGGTACCGGACGCCTCTTTGCCTGCGGTTGAAATCTGTTCTGACAGATCGGCGGCGGGGATAAGCCGTTCCGCCTGGGTGACGTTATAGTTGGGGGTGAAGACCACCTTCAGATATTTGGAGGTCAGCGGGTCGTTGTTGATTGTCTCAGCAACACTGTTGATCAGATGGATGATTTCCTTGGCCAACACGTAACCGGGTGCCGCCTTGCCGCCAAAAATTTTCACCCTGGGTGTCCAATCCCCGTTCGGATCATCCTGGATTGCACGCCAGAGTGCGATGGTTTCCAGAATGTTCAGGTGCTGGCGCTTGTATTCGTGCAGGCGCTTGATCTGGACATCGAACATGGCGTCTGGATCAATTTGGGTATTGTGTGTTGTGGCCAGCCAATTGGAAAGGTTGACCTTGTTCTCCCTCTTCGCCGCTGCATACGATTCTTTGAAGGATGCATCGTCGACATACTCTTCCAGCTCAGCCAGGCGTTCCAGATCGTCAACCCAGCCCTCGCCAATTGTATCATCGATCAACTGACTCAAAGATGCGTTACAGGACAGAAGCCAGCGCCTTGGTGTCACACCATTCGTCTGATTGACGATCCGATCTGGATGAAGGTGGTGCAATTCCTGAAACACAGTTTTCTTCATCAGATCGGTATGCAGCGCAGAGACGCCGTTTACCTTATGCGCCATGATAAAGGACATTTCACCCATCTTGACCTCGCCATGTTCCCGGACCGAGAGAGACCGATTGGGATTCTGCTTGGCGTGGGTTTCGTCAATCCGTGCAATGATGTCCATATGGCGCGGCAACAGGAAGCTCATTAGGCCTTCTGACCAGCGCTCCAGCGCTTCGGGCAACAAGGTGTGGTTTGTATATGACAGGCATTGCTGGGACAGGGTCATTGCCGTCTCAAAATCCAGCCCATGCTCGTCATGCAGCAAACGCGTCAGTTCCGGTCCGGCAATTGCCGGATGTGTGTCATTCAATTGGATCGCGACCTTCTTTGGCAAGATATGAAGGTCGTCATATTCACTAAGGAAGCGTCGAAGAATGTCTCTTAGCGATGCGGCGGTGAAGAAATATTCCTGCTTCAGACGCAATTCCTTGCCCTGATCAGTCGTGTCGTCCGGATAGAGCACCCGGGAAATTGTTCGCGCCGTCGCCTCTGGCTCTGCGGCGGCGGCGTAGTCGCCGGCGTTAAAGCGCTCCAGATCAAACGTCTTGGTCGCGACCGCGCCCCAAAGGCGTAACGTGTTGGCCCAGCGTCCCTGCCACCCAATGATGGGCGTGTCATAGGAACTGGCAATCACCTGCTCCGATGGCGTCCAGATCGCCCGCGATCCATGATGCTCGACCGATCCTCCGAATCCGATGCTGACAGAGGCTTCTGGACGTTCGAATTCCCAGGCATGCTTTTGCGTCAACCAGTCTTCAGGTTCCTCAACCTGCCTCCCATCAACGAAGCGCTGGCGAAACAACCCGTGCTCATAGCGGATGCCATATCCATAGGCAGGACAGCCGATTGTGGACAGCGAATCCAGAAAACAGGCCGCCAATCGTCCAAGGCCGCCGTTACCCAATGCGGCGTCAGGTTCGTTCGAAATGACGGTGTCGAAATCTAGTCCCAAATCTTCAAATATGGCCCGCGCATTGTCCAGCAAGCCGAGGTTGACGACCGCGTCACCCAGCAATCGACCGATCAGAAACTCCATCGAAAGATAATAGACCCGCTTGTGCTGGCCCGCATATCCGGCCCTTGTAGCTGCAAACCACGGGTCGACAATCTGATCCCGAATGGCGAGCGACAGAGACATCCGCCAGTCATAGGTTTTGGCGTTCGCAGGGTCTTTGCCCAAAGAATATTTCAAATGATGCAAGATTGCTTCGCGAAGATCGGACTGTGTCATGCGGACATCCTTGAATAAAGGCGGCGGGTCCCGGTTGGATAAACGGAGCTGCAATGCAGCACACACCAAGCGGCCATATCGCACAAGTCTATTTTTGGCAGTAATCCGCCAATCTTCCCGTGATTTCACACGTGTATACGGAATTGGAACCTGGGCGATCGGGGGGGCGGAATCTAAGAAGGGGAATTAACCCCTTCAAGAAGGGCGGCGTATTGACCCAAAATCTCGTCAACCGTGTCCATTTCGTTCAGATAATCCAGATCTTTTGTGAACGTGAATTGGTCATAGATGGAAATTTCCCATTCGATCAAATCAAGGCTGTCGACATCCAGGTCAGCCAATCTGGTTTTTAGAATCTGATCATCGGGTAACTCGGACGGTAAATACTCGCGAAGACTGGCAAGGGCGGCGGCGAAGAAATCTTGGACGAGATGGTCTTGAGAAGAAGATATCGCTTCAGATTTTTGAGACATGCTGGAACCATCCTTCAAGAATTTGCGGTCCGGCAAAGACCGCGCTTTGGGGGGCGGGAACGAACTGACTGATCACCGGTTTCACGCCTGCCTGATCGATTGCGGCCTGCCATGCCTTCGCGGTTCGCAATGCAAGCGATTTCCCCGTGCAGGTATGGCGACCAACACCAAATAACAGTTCCCGGGATCCCGTCAGTTCAAGCCTGGTATGTTCTGAACTGGCGGTCGACGCTTCGTCTGTTTGGGGGCTTGGACTTCGTCGCATGACCCATTGTACGCCATGGATTTGCCGTGGTGGTCCATTCGTGTCGGCTGCATATTGAACCAGGAACGCAGCGATGCTGGCCCGCAACGGATCCCGACCCATTACGATTACCCGAAGTGCAGTTGTTCGCTCTTCGTTTGTAAGGCCGAGGCCCTGCAATAGCTTATGGACCGCCCCCAGGATTTTCTCATTTCTCCGGCGCACGGCGGCTGGGGCGGCTGGGTCAAGAAAGCGGTCAAGGCCGCCGTGATCTGCCAGGGTTTGGCCCAAGCCTATCTTCTGTTCTTCGGTAAGGCGGCTTAAAACCGCGCTGCCTTCTATCAGGGAAAGGTCGGCCAGTTGATCTACAGGTATACGCAACAGGTTTTGGGCAATAGGGTGATCATTTTCTGTTGCACGGGCGAGTGATCCGAGAACCTTACTGTAGCGCGCAGTGAGGAGATCTTGATCGGGGAGGATCAAATCGGCTTTGACCGCGTTTCGGAGCTGCGTGTGCATTTCCCCTTCATGGCTAAGGGGCAGATCCCGAACGATTTGCTTCGAGTTTATCAGCGGTTGTTGCATCCGGTCCGATACTTTGTCCACATTGGTAACGGCATCATCTACCGTCCAATTCGGATCGCGTAGAATACGTTTCACCGCATCCGGGTCATTCACGGAATGCCGTTTCTTCTTCATCTGGCAAAGCTCTAATTGAACAGTTCAGCTACAAGAACCACGGGCGCAAGAAAGGTTCAAGATTTACAAGATGCTGTTCTGGTCAGCGCGCTACTCGAAAGCATGCTCCAGAAGTTTTTCAGCTTCACGCAACGCCTGCTCGGCGTCGGTTGCCATTGCATCAGCGCCAACGGCGTTGAACATGTCCGGATTGTTGGTAAAGACTGGGCCACCAACGATGATGCCCATCCGGCCATTTTTTGCGACCTCCCGAATATGCGGGATGGCTTCGGCGACTTCGGAGACCTGCGCATCTATGCCTGCCGAGATACCAATGAGGGGAAACCAGTTTTCTGACACCAGTTTGAACAGGTCGTCCCCAACCTCCAGATCGATGCCGCCAACGACCTCCCATCCGCCGAGAAGGAAAAACTCACGCACGGTGATGATGCCAAAGAAGTGTTGTGCATTTGGGGCGCGGGCGATCGCGATCCGTCTGGTATCGTCGTAGCGATGGGATTCGGCGATGCTTTGATCCCCGATCCGTGTCAAGGCAAGCTGGATTGCGCCAAGGCCGCGCGTCACGCCAAAAAAATCAAGCTCGTCATCGAGCCACATCTGGCCAAATTGCCGAGCCGCCGGCCCCAAAAGGTCGAGATAGATGTTCTGAACCGGAACGCCCCTTTTGAGGACATCTTCGATCAGGGCCAGTGTCTGGGCCAGATCGTCATCGAGCAGCATTTCAACAATTCTGGGGTAAAAATGCGCGACGAGTGTCCGGATTTCTCTTGAGGTCAGTCTGGGGGACTCTAGTCGGTCGTATTGGTCGCGGGCACGCGCCAAATCCGGGATCACCTGTTGTTCGATGATCGCCGCTAGGGTCTTAATGTCGTCGGGGCCAACTGAGTCAATATGTTCACTTTCAAAAACAACTGTACCCCGAGTACCACTACTACCAGAGCTTGTCGTTCGTTTTGGCAATTTTTTCGCCTTAAAACAAAATCTGGATGGATTATCCGACTACTTGATTTCCTCACGAACAAGTTGAACACAGGTATGCGAAGTCGATCAATACCCCAATATCATATAATTCCGGCTTCTTCGCTTAGAAAACGCCATTGTTCGGGCTGGAGAAAACAACCAGTCCGCTTCTTCTTAGGCACAAATTTTATAGGGTGTTACAGGGGTTTGGGGCCTAATTTTTAAGTGTTGTTAGGTGCGGTTTCAAATTCCTTGGTTTCCAGTTCGTGCAGATAAACCAACAACATGTCGATCGAATTGCCATCCTCGGAAAGCGGCAGAACAAGCTTGTTATAGCGCATCTGATAGCCCTTTAGATTTTCAACCCACGCGTTAAATTTGTAGTATGGCCCCTTCTTGTATAGGGCTTTATCAAAGTCTGCGACAATTGTGTCATAATGTTCGGAAAAAACGTCATCTGCGTAACGACCGGTGATGTCTTCGCCGTCAATATTGTTGATATTGGTGCCAACCAGTCGGAATCGATAGCGAGGCGGCACCTCATTTGTAACGTCCAGGATTTCGAGATTCCCCAACCACGGTTTTAGGTCGAGAGGATCAAAATCGGTTTTGCTGGGGAATTGGCGACCCTTGCGTTTGCTCTCCCAAAACTTCAAGAGTTTGTCCAGTTTTTCCGGAATGGGCCCTTCGGCGATGGAAGCGTTGATCGAGTCTGTCAATTTTCGAACCTCAGAGTTTTTGCACTGCGGCCAAAGGCTTTCTGCCCAACACCAAAGTCGAATAGCGACCGTTCTGATCATATTCCCAACAATGAATGAAAATACTATTAACCTGTTTGCTCTTGGCAAGAAGTTTGACGGGCGGAAGAAACTGCTTCAATCGGACGCGCGTCAGGATACAATCGTCGACCGGAAGAAGGAGGTGATTATGGAGAGTTTGGGATCCTGGCGATATGAAGAGTTGCCCAGGCCGACCAAGGACCTGGTTCAGGCCCAATCTGATCTGGGCCGGTGGGGCTATTGCCTGCTCGAAGATGCGATATCACCGGCCTTGCTCATCCAGTGTCGGAATCGATTGACAGAACAGGCGGCTGGGGAAAAAGCCCGGGGTTTCGCTTTTGAAGATGGTGGCCCCCAACAGCAATGGGGTGACTTTACTGATGAGGATGGCCGCGTTCGGCCAGAGGCATTCCGCGCTGAAAATGGGGGTGTTAATCAACGTGTCTGGATGCTCGCCAATAAGGGGCAGGCGTTTCTGGACGTGCTTGAGGAAGAGAAGATCCTCGGGATGGTCGGGCATGTCCTGGGGGAACGATTCATCCTTCACAGCTACACTGCGAATATAGCACGACCGGGCGGGGTCGCGATGCCGCTGCATATTGATCAATGGTGGGCGCCTGAACCTACTGCCAGGGGGGCGAAACATTTGCCCGTCGGATCCTTCAGTAGAAACCGCTTCTCTTATGAGGGGCCGTCTGATGGATG
The DNA here is from genome assembly GCA_963691885.1 of Alphaproteobacteria bacterium. Lineage (GTDB taxonomy): Bacteria > Pseudomonadota > Alphaproteobacteria > UBA8366 > Aestuariispiraceae. The sequence goes on along the minus strand of OY829843.1, from coordinate 263,794 downwards.
GCCCGACATGCTTGCACCGCCCGCGGTGTCTAACGTTCTTATCATGTTGGACGGGATGTCAGCCGAGAATGGTGGAACACGAATCGTTCCCGGCAGCCATCTGGCCGGGCGTCATCCAGATGCTGAACTGGATCGTGACGTGGAAACGATCGCTGCAGAAGGACCACCGGGTTGCGCAATCATAACTGATGGGCGTGTCTGGCACGGTACCGGTGCAAATCTCTCGAATGCTGACAGGCGCGCGATTTTAATCACCTTCTGTGGTCCGCAGTTCCGACCGCAGGAAAACTATACGCTGGGCGCAAGGGCAGAGATTCTTGAGAACGCGTCGGACCGGCTACTCGAATTGCTGGGGTTTCGGGTTTGGTGTGGTTATGGTCGCACAGGTGACCCGACGACCGATTTTGTTTCCCCCGAAGACACTCTGATAGGTGAATTGACGCCGGACTGACCTGCACTTTTGGGAGTTTCAGAGCAACAATCAGGCGCTGATAGCGTTCGCAACGGCTTGTGCTGGTACCAGGCCAGCGGCGCGCGCCAGGGTTTGATAGGATTGTCTTCGCGCGTCCTGACTGTGGGTCCATGTCAGGACAACAACCTCATCAATGTCGAACGCCTTTGCCAAATCGCTCAGCATACGGGCAACGGTGTCACCGTCGCCTGCAAGTGCTGATTGGCGAAGGCTTTCGTAATGGCGGGTTTCAGGCGGGGACAACGCGTCCAGTGAGACCTCGGACGGGGGGCGCAAGGGGCCCATTTGGCCTTGCTCCCGTTTGATCTTCCAATAGGCCCGTGTCTTGAACAATTCCTCTGCTTCACCTTCTGTGTCCGCTGCAAGGGCCCAAACACACAGGGCGGCCTTGGGTTCCGGAAAACGTTCACTGGGCTGATAGGACTCACGATACGTGTCGAGGGCCCGGGCCACCCCCTGACCATCGGTGATGAAATGCGCAAAGCAATAGGGAATGCCGAAATGCGCAGCCACCTGAGCGCCATAGGTGGAGGTGCCCAACACCCAGGGTTCTGGCGCCGTTGCAACATGGGGATAGGCGCCAATTGCCCTGAATGGGTGACCGTCGACCAGGGGGGCGCCGCCAATCCAGGACAGTAAATCACGAATATTGGCTGGAAAATTCTCTGCATCTTCATGCGCATTGGGATTGAGTGCGAGTGCCGTCATGCCGTCGCCACCGGGTGCGCGTCCCAATCCAAGATCAATGCGACCAGGGGCAAGGGCTTCCAGAACCTTGAATTGTTCGGCCACTTTCAAGGGCGCGTAATGGGGCAGCATCACACCCGCACTTCCCAGACGTATCGAATGAGTACGCTGACTGATGGCCGCCATCATGATTTCCGGCGCGGTGCCGATGATGGTTGGATGGTTGTGATGTTCCGAAACCCAAAAGCGGCTGTAGCCCAGTTCCTCTGCGAGTGTCGCAAGTGAAACTGTATTTCGGATGGCCTCGGACTGGGCCGTTCCTTCTGCATGGGTGGATTGGTCGAGGATAGAGAGTTTCATAGCGGTCCCGAGATCAGCTGCCATCTTCGCGGAGGGCTGGCAGGCCAACGCCGGTACTGTCGAAGCCACCATCTGCTGCCAGAACCTGACCCGTAATGTAACTGGCCTTGTCTGAAGACAGGAAGGTTATGGCGTTTGCTATCTCGTCCTCTGATCCGTAACGGTTCAGGGGAATCTGATCGTAATAGGCCTGGATTATTTCGGGACTGTGGACCGCCATAGCCAGCTTGGTCCGCACCGGACCCGGTGCGACGCAATTCACCCGGATGCCAAATTCGCCCAGTTCAGCCGCCTGTTGCTTGGTCAGGTGAATAACACCTGCTTTCGACGTGCCATAGGCCACGCGCAGGGTCGAGGCCCGCAAACCAGAGATGGACGCGATATTGACGATTGTCCCCCTGGTTTCCTTCAATGCGGCGGTTGCGTGATAGCTGCAGAGAAAGACACCATCAAGGTTGGTTGCCATGACAGTGCGCCAGCGCTTGAAGTCGATTTCTTCAATTTCGCCAAAATCAGCAACGCCGGCATTGTTGACCAGACCGTCAATCCGTCCGAACTCACTCAGCGTCTTGGCGATCATCGCCTCGACCTGATCCGGATCTGAAATGTCGTGAACCAGCGGCAAGGCATTGTTCAGGCCATGCGTGGCTTCCTGCAGGGCGTCACCGTCGAGATCGATCATCGCGACGTGCCGCCCTTCACTGAGGAATTGTTTCGCTGTTGCCAGTCCGATGCCTCGTGCAGCACCGGTAACGATCGCGGTCTTTATGGTCACTTTGGTCTACTCCCTGAATTGGATCTTTGAAGATCATAAAGGGACAAACCGCTGTGAAAAGCCACTGACTGCGACAAGGTCTTTTTCAGATATGCCCTAATGATGGGTCATCTGGTTTAGTGGATGAAACCGTTCTGGACTCAGGACCCTGTCAGTTTTGCCGCGTAGCCTGGAATGTCGCTTCGGTTGATGCCGATCCGTTCCAGCTGATTGTCAGGCAGTTCGTTAAGCGCCCGGATCATGCGGGCCTGCTGCATCTGTACCATGCCAAAGCGAAAGGCAGAGCCGATGCTGGCCAGCATGTGTCCAATCTGGGCGAAAAGGCCGGAGTGGTGGTCGAGGGCTGTGTCTGACATTGTCTTAACCTTTCTTTGCCGATGCGCTACGAACAACCCGCGCAATTTCGGAGCGGGCAAAACCAAGGTCGCTGAGTTCGCGATCAGAGTAGAGTTGCAGCTCTGCGATGGCTTTCTGTTCCTTGCGGTACTGTGCCCATGCGGCACGAAGAGAGGCTACTCGATCGCCGAGGTAGGCGCCGATGCCGTCAAGGGATACAGTGGTGTTTGTGGTATTTACGTATGCCATTGGTCTAATTTCCATTGCAAAGTTTGTTGCAGTGCAGCATCATTATGTTGCATAGCACAAAATATGGATCCGCCCGAAAAACGGTAGATCACAAATGGTCAAAGCGGGTTTGATCTGAACGCAAAGCAAGTGAGAACAGCGACAAATGGATTTCGCCAGTCAGATGGTGCTTTTTGCCAAAGTGGTTGATGGAGGCAGCTTTTCTGCGGCCGCGCGGGCTTTGCACCTCTCCCCATCTGCGGTCAGCAGACAGATTGCGCATTTGGAGGACCAGTTCGGGGTTCGGCTGCTGGATCGAACCAGTCACGGGATTTCACCGACCGAGACAGGTTCGGTGTTTTTTGATCAGTGCCGGGTCGTCGCCGATCAATCCGACGAAGCGAAAGCCTATCTGGAAAGCCTGAGTGCGGAACCCGCGGGTCAGTTAAAGGTGGTTTCCACTGTGGCTTTTGGGAATGTCTGTCTTATGCCGGCCTTGCCGAAATTTATCGCGACCTATGACAAGATATCTGTTTCGGTCCGGTTGAATGATGACCCGGTGGAATTTGCAACCAATGCCGATGTTGCGATCCAGTTTTCAGAGCAGCTGGAAGATTCCTCTGCAATCGTGAAGAAGATCGCTTCAAACAGACGGGTATTGGTCGCGTCTCCCGACTATGTTGCAGGACGGGGCATGCCCCGGTCAAAAAATGAATTGGCGTCACATACCTGCTTACGGTTGATTGCGGAATCGCACTGGAACGACTGGATTCCTTATCAGCTTTTAAACCATAACGCGGTTTTTGAGGCGAACACGGCCGATGCGGTTTACCGTGCTGTGCTGGCCGGGCTGGGCATTGCGCGCCTTTCGACATATCTCGTCAATGATGACATCGAAGCGGGACGTCTTGTCCGAATCCTTCCCGACTACCAGCAGGAAAACAGCGCCATCGTCGCGGCCTATAGTGACCGTCGGAATCTGTCGCCTAAAATACGGGTTTTTATTGATTATCTGGCGGAAATTTTTGGCCCAATTCCCCCGTGGGAGCGGTAAGGGAAACCGCGGCTTTTTGTGGTCTCGAGGTAATTCAGGTTTCCTTTGCATGTCTGGCCGAACAATAACCACATAATATTAAAGGGATCTTGACTAGTCAGGCCTCGCGCGCGAAATTCCGCGCCAAATTTGACGGGTATTGAGCCAACTTTGTTGCGCCATATACCCGATCCACCGATCTGCGTCTGTTGTTGAGATCTTTGATTTCGAGGCGATGCGACAACCAAGAAGGACAGCCCATGTCGACCCCTGAAAATGCCTCTTCCGATGAAACATACACCACACGGACCGGATTGCAGGTCGCTGCAGAACTGGCGGCATTTGTTGAAGGGGATGCGTTACCGGGGACCGATGTCAGCGCAGAGGCCTTTTGGGACGGGTTGTCATCTCTGATCCATGACTTTGGTCCGCGCAATCAGGCATTGCTGGCCAAACGGGACGAGCTGCAGGCGAAGATTGATGCCTGGCATCGGGAAAACAGGGATGCGCCGCATAACCACGAGGCCTATAAGGCTTTTCTGACCGAGATCGGATATCTGCTGCCAGAAGGCGATGATTTTCATATCGAAACTGCCAATGCAGATCCGGAAATCACTTCTGTGCCCGGTCCGCAACTGGTCGTACCGATTACCAATGCACGTTACGCCCTGAACGCTGCAAATGCGCGCTGGGGCAGTCTGTATGACGGTCTTTATGGAACGGATGCCATGGGCAGCGCGCCTGCCGCTGGTCCCTATGACCGTGGGCGCGGGGCGCGCGTTGTCGCCCGTGCACGGGTCTTCCTGGATCAGGCTTTCCCGCTGGACGGGACCAGCCATGCTGATGCACAGCGTTACCACATCAACAATGGTCAGTTGATGGTGGATGATATGCCATTGGTTGAGCCGGAAAAATTTGTCGGTTATCGCGGTCATACGAGAGCGCCGGAAGCGGTGCTGCTGCGGAATAATGGCCTCCATGTCGAACTGATCTTTGACCGGACTCACATGATTGGGACACGGGATCAGGCGGGTCTGGCGGATGTTCGTCTTGAAAGTGCCGTCTCTGTTATCATGGATTGTGAGGATTCGGTCGCCTGTGTTGATGCCGAGGACAAGGTCCTGGCCTATAGAAACTGGCTCGGTCTGATGAAGGGGGACCTTTCAGAGCAGTTTGAAAAAGGGGGCAAGACGCTCACCCGGTCCTTGAACCCGGATCTTTCCTTTACCGCCCCGGATGGCAGTAGCGTCGATGTAAAGGGTCGCGCCTTGATGCTTGTGCGCAATGTCGGCCATCTGATGCGCAATCCCGCCATCCTGGACCGCGACGGCAATGAGGTCTTTGAAGGCCTTATGGATGCGATGATTACGGCCCTGATTGCAAAGCATGACCTGTCAAAGACGGACGGTGCCCGCAATTCGGTAACCGGATCGGTCTATGTGGTAAAACCGAAAATGCACGGTCCGGAGGAAGTGGCCTTCGCGAACGAGATATTCACCCATGTCGAAACCGCGCTGGGATTGCCGCAATACACGGTAAAGCTCGGCATCATGGATGAAGAGCGCCGCACCAGTGTGAACCTGAAAGAGTGCATTCGTGCGGCGAAGAGCCGGGTTGCATTCATCAATACCGGATTTCTGGATAGAACCGGGGATGAGATTCACACCTCTATGGAAGCGGGTCCGTTCAGCCGCAAGGATTTCATCAAACGCAAGGCCTGGATCACCGCCTACGAGAACCAGAATGTGGACATTGGTTTGGAATGCGGGCTTTCCGGCAAGGCACAGATCGGCAAGGGCATGTGGGCGATGCCGGACCGCATGGCCTCTATGCTTGAAGCCAAGATTGAGCACCCGAAGTCTGGTGCAAATTGTGCCTGGGTGCCCAGCCCGACGGCGGCGACATTACACGCCCTGCATTATCACCAGGTTGATGTCTTCAAGGTTCAGGAAAGCCTGTCCAAGGGTGGACGCCGCGCCTATGTTGATGCGGTTCTCGATATTCCGGCAGCGACATACAGGAAATGGTCATCCGATCAGATCCAGCGGGAAGTTGAAAACAATGCCCAGGGCATTCTGGGATATGTCGTGCGCTGGATCGATCAGGGGGTTGGGTGTTCGAAGGTTCCAGATCTCAACGATGTCGGTCTTATGGAAGATCGCGCGACCTGCCGGATCTCTGCTCAGCATATCGCAAACTGGCTGCATCATGGGGTTATCCCTGAAAGTGATGCAATGACGATCATGCAGAAAATGGCGGAAATCGTTGACCGTCAGAATGCCGGTGATGCGCTCTACAGACCAATGGCACCGGGCTTTGACGGGATTGCGTTCAAGGCGGCCTGCGACCTTGTTCTCAAAGGCTTCGAGCAGCCCTCTGGTTACACGGAACCCTTGCTGCATGCCTATCGGCTGCAGGTAAAGGCGGAACGGCGCAACACGGCATGATTGTTCGAAAGACCGGCATATACAAAGACAAGGTGACGGCTGATGTTTTTGGCAACCCCTGTCCACCAATCACACGGGTGGTGGCTTTTGCAGTCCTGAAGAACCCGTTTGCGGGTCAGTCTGTCGATGATCTGTCGCTTCTGTTCGATGCAGGGGGAGAACTGGGACAAACCTTGATGGCAGAAGCCGTCTCTATGCTGGGAGGCCCCGCGGTCAGTTATGGCAAGGCGGCGCTTGTCGGGACTGACGGAGAGCTGGAACATGGCGGCGCGGTTATTCATCCGAAACTGGGCAAGCCAATGCGGGCGGCGGTTTCAGGCGGCAAAGCCCTTATCCCGTCCAATGCCAAGGTCGTTTCCATGGGTGCCGAACTGGATATTCCGTTGGGGCACAAGGATGAGGCATGGTCCTTTGACCATTTCGACACTGTGACGGTGATGGTCTCCGACGCGCCGCGTGCGGACGAGATTGTCCTCTTTACGGCCGTCTCTGACGGAGGACGCATCAACCCTCGGGTTGGATCCGGCCCCATCGTCGATTGATGAAATCCCTGGAAAGCCGCTAGGGCGCAGTTGGGGCATCTCCCGGCTGTTGCTTTGCGGCTGCGAGCAATCGGGCGTTTTCGATCGCGATCAGGCTTTGATCTGCGAAGATAGCGGCCGTTTTCAGGACCTTGTCATCAAATGGCCGGACGCTTTGCCGATAAATGGTGAAGGCACCGATCAACCCGCCACGTGCCAGCATTGGAATGGCTGTGAAGGAGCGGGCGCCACCCAGATTTGCTGTTGCATCCCGCAGGTCATCGCCCTCTTTGTAGACTTCCTCTGCCCGAATATCGGCGATGTTGATAACCTCCAGCTGTTGGGCAACGCGCCCTAGGCCCGTCTTTTCGCCAACCTCGAAAGTGCCCTGGGCTACAAGCCAGTCTTCGAAAACCCTGGGAATGCCGCGTGAATAGGCTGCCTTGAAATTGTTATGTCCCTTGTATTCAAACAGGATCCCGAATTCCGCATTGCACAGCTCAAGCGCATATCCCAGTACAGCGGCGATAACTTCCTGAACATCTCCATGTGAGCGGCTGATGATCGCCAAAACCTCGCCAAAGACGCGTTCCCGTCGGATCACTTCTTCAAGGTTGAGGGCCAGTTCGGAAATGATCAATCCAGGGTCACTGCCGATCGTTTCAGGATCTCTGTCACCTTCCAGAACCTTATGAAGTTCAAGTTTCGAAGAAACACCAAGTTTCCGATAGATCGAAGAGAGATGGGTACGAACCGTCGAGGGGGCGATATAGAGCCTTGAAGCGATCTGATGATACTGATCGCCCTGCGCGTACATATGCGCAATCTCAAGCTCTCTTTTGCTGAGCGCCTCAATATCGGATCGTTGTGACTGTACCATAAATTACCAAGTACTTCTTTTTCTCTGTTTAGTTAATACACCATATGCTGCAGGCAATTTACCCCATTCGCGCGATACAATTCTGTCGGATCCCGAAGTAGCCTTATACCGTTAAGAGGTATATGGGGATACTACCTTGTCCATTCGGTGGCGAATACTTGCTCTACTCTTTTGTGTCCGCGTCACCATGGCGTTTCAGTTTCAGGCCATTGCCGCCCTTTCCCCCTTTCTTGTGGATGAACTTGGCATCGGCCTCGCGGATCTCGGTTTCCTGATTGCATTGTATTTGGCCCCGGGCGTTGTTTTTGCGATACCGGGCGGTGCGATCGGAAGGTATATCGGGGACCAGTGGGCGGTCTGCCTGGGCCTCGTGATGATGCTGGTCGGTGCCATCGTCATTGTTGTTGTTCCGATATGGGAAGCGCAGATTCTGGGCCGCTTGATCGCCGGGATCGGCGGGAACATCTTGAACGTGCTGATGTCAAAGATGGTCGCGGATTGGCTCGCAGACAAAGAACTGGCCACAGCCATGGGCATTTTTGTCAATTCATGGCCGGTCGGGATAGCCGCAGCTTTGTTGTTCCTGCCAATCGTTGCAGATGGTTTTGGCTCAGAAGTCGCGTTGATTTTGGTTGGGATTATGGTGGCCCTCGCTCTGTTGGCAATGGCGACCCTTTACGTTTCACCGCAAGCCGTAACGACGGCCCCTAGATCGTCGCATCGAACACTCGGCCGGGCTGCCTGGCTCTGCATTTTGGCAAGCGGAACCATTTGGGGTCTATACAATGCCGCGTTGAGTATGGTCTTTGCGTTTGGACCGATAATGTTGGCGGAACGAGGATGGAGTGCCCTTGATGCCAGCGCGGCGACCAGCATCGTGCTCTGGATTGTTGCGCTGTCCATACCGATTGGCGGGATTGTGGCAGATCGCCTCGACCGGCCCAATTGGGTTCTGGGCGGCGGTTTGAGCATGTTCTCCGGCCTGCTGATTCTCTCAACAGTGACCGAGCAAATCATCCCCGTCTTCATACTTCTGGGCTTGGTCAGTGGCCTTCCTGCCGGTGTCATAATGAGCTTGCCGTCGAGGGTTTTAAAACCGGATAACCGGGCCTTCGGGATGGGGGCTTTTCTAACACTCTATTATGTTGCTCTCTTTGTTGCGCCGGCATTTGCGGGTCACATGGCCGAGTTTCTGGGTTCCGCCGAATTCGCGTTTACACTGGGCGGTCTAATGTTGCTGGCTTGCTTGCCTCTGATGGCTGTTTATTACTGGTTCGTACCGTCACCCCGACCAAACCCCTGATACCATAGAGCTTTACCTGTCATTTGGACTCAGCCCATATTTCTCAATGGTTGGGTAGGAGCATTCTTGTTTTCATAGAGAGGCCAAGCGATGGCTGAATTTGCGGACCAGGTCGGTTACAGCCACTACTATTTGCCAAATCTCTTTCATGAGGAGATGCGCAAGGCCATCCGCAATGCCGTCTTCCTGGCATTTACCGGGGAGTTTGCCCAAGCACTCGAACTTTTGGGCAATATTGAGAACACGGCGTCTCCGGAACTGGCGGCCACATTCTTTGCGGGTCCGGTCTATCCAGCCCTTCTTGTTAAACTTTCTGAAGGAATGGGGGATCAGCAGACCGCTACAGAGATGGCGACAGAAGTGTCTGCCCGTGGCGGGAACCTGATCTGGGCGTTTAATGATCTTGCTGTGTTGCTGGCCGAACACGGGTCTCACCAAGATGCCTTTCAGCTGTTTCAGCAGTTGCATGATCGTGCGCCGGACAATCTTACAATCGTGGTCAATATGATGGCGCTGTCGGTCGCCCTTGATGACGGCCCGGCGTTGACGGAATTGTCGTCTAAACTGCTGCGGCTGATCGCCGGCTTCGATGAGATGGTTAGGGAAGGTAGCAAACCCGGCGGTGGCCCCTACCGACGATTGTCGGGAAGTATACTGTCCAATCTGGTTGGTTCCATGATGCGCCAGGAACGAGTCAGCCTTCTTGACGAAACTGGCGGGGGCCATCTGAGTGCTGCTTTCAAAGAAATACTGGCGACGATTGACGCCTTACCCGATCTTGATCGGGATGTGTATCTGACAGGTATCCTGCACGCGTCGCGATGGGACAAAGATGCCCTCAGATCCTTGTTGGGAGACGAAGCAGCAAGCCAACCGCTGCAGGCCGCAAAAGTTCTTCTGGCCGGTCTCGCATTTGAGAATTGTGAAGTTGAAGCCGAACAGCGCTTTTTGGATTTAGCCGAGAAAGACGAAGGTACCCTGGTTCCACTGGCCCTGGCGTTACTGGCTGGAGAGGCCGGAGATCTGGATCGTGAGCAGAGCCTTATAACAACGTTGCTGGAACGTCAGCCCGGCGAGTCTCGCACCTGGTTTCATTTGGGTTCAAACAGATTTCGGGCCGGGGATTTCGAGGCGGCAAATGCGGCAGCTTCTGAAGGTGTCGCGCGCTCATCCGACGTTTGCCGGGAGCTGACCGCCGCTGCACAGCACGAGGCCAGGCATTTGCGGCGCGCGGTTGAAGAAAGCATTGCCGAGAGGTGGCCTGAAATAGATCCGTATGCCGACGTTACCTGGGCGCTAAATTATTGGGAGAAGTATCTTTTCGATTTTCAGCACCTGACTTATCGCCAGGACAGCACACCTTTCCTGAAGGAAACATATTTGCGAACCATCACCAGCATGGTGGAAAAGGACCCTCAAATCGGGATGGTTTTCAACTTTGGCGCATTTTGCGGAATATCGGATTACGAGTTGGCGTGCCGCTTTCCGGATATAGAAGTCGTTGGGTTTGATCGAGATGCGAACGCGATTGGTGAGAGTTCGAAACGGTTTGTTGCCCCCAACCTCCGTTTCTTTTGCGGTGATTTTGGAGAGTGTCTTAAACAGTTACCTTCCAAAGGTAAGTCCGTCCTGGTTCATATACGAACCTGCACCACCCTTTATCCCGAAGGCGTGAGACAAGTGTACCAAACGGCCTCGCAGTTCGGTTTTGACTACATTGTGGGAATAGAGGCAACAGGATTTTCGTTTCAGGTTGGATCCTGGCCAGACTTCCTGGACCCGGATCAACAGCCCGTGGTGCCGTTAGGTGTCATGGTAGATCACAACTACAGGCAATTGACCGCAGAGGCAGGTTACGGGTTTTACGAACAACAGCTTATGTTGTACCCGTTTCTGGCCCCTCCAACCGTAAATCCGGAGGCGCAGACCCCACGGCGGTTTATCGCATCGAAACAAGGAATGCTTGGAATTTTTGACGGTGCTTATAGCAACATGTCACAAGATATAACACTTAAACTAGAAGTTTTAGGATTTCCTTAACCAATATTTACGTATCGTTGATCCCACCATTGTCGGTAAAGGGCAGCATCCGTTGTGACGTTGCTCTGGTCCAAGGGTCTAAGGGGGTGAATGATGACACTGAAGCAGAAGCTGATTTTTCTGGTATTGCTGCCTCATGTGGCAATTATTGGTTTGGCCAGTGAGGCTGTTTATGAGGAATGGTCAAGACGCCAGGCTCTGGAGCTTTTGCGCCCCATCACGTCGATCGCCGTCAGTGGCAGTGCTGTTATCCACGAATTGCAGAAAGAACGAGGGCAGACCGTTGGTCTGATTACCAGTCAGTACAACCCACAGAACCGGGCCAATCTGGAGGCGCAGCGCGCCCTCTCTGATGGCGTTATGGCACCATTTATCGGCCTGGTTGGCGATGTGTCCGATCAGAACCTTCCCCCTAAACTTACAACGTCACTGTCCAGAATTGTCGTTTCTTTGGAAAAGGTCGCTGGCCATCGCCAGAGAGTGAACAACAAAGACATGCCGGTTGGAGAGAATATCGGCTTTTATACCGGCATTATTGAAGCATTGATTGCCGCTATTTCGATTACGATAGAGCGCAGCCCCTCGCAGGAGATTACGGCGATCCTCTTGCCCTATCTAGCCTTGGTTGAGGCCAAGGAGCATTCAGGACTTGAACGCGCTATCGGCGCTGCGGTTCTGAATATGGCCTCTCGCGGTGAGTTCGCACGTCCGCGATATGAGGCATATCTGGCCCGTCTTGTTGGCGAAAACCTGTCTTTGAAGCAATTTCGCAAGGTCGCCAGCCCGGGACAGCTGGAGCTTTTTGAAAGCACGGTCCGCGGTCCGGATGTCGACACGGTGGTTGAATGGCGGAAAATCCTGAAGGACATCCCGGATACTGTCGACCCAAAGGGGGTTGCAGGCGCTGAATGGTTTAAAACCGCGACGGGACGCATAAACCTCATAAAACAGGTTGAGGATGCCACTGCCGCGGAGTTGAGGGAAAAGGTCGATCTCAGAATTGATCAGGCTGAGAGCGCGATCACGAACTTGCTGGTCGTCAACACAGGGATCGTTCTGATATTCATTGGGATCGGTCTTGTATCAGCGCTACCCATTGCCAATCGCATCGGGGTGTTTGTGACAAACCTCAAAGCACTTGCCGGAGGTGATAATACCGTCTCACTTGCCGAAGATTCGCGGAGCGATGATATCGGGGACATGAACCGGGCACTGGTTGTGTTTCGGGACAGCATCAGTGCCCGGGAAAAGGAACAGGAGGAAAGAGCAAAGGCGGATTTAAAGGCCGCCGAAGAAAAGACGCACTCCCTTCGTTCAATGGCTGACGCGGTGGAAGGTGAGCTGCATGGCACGGTTTCCTCTTTGTCTGATGACGGTGAGGCGTTGAGCGGGCGTGCAGAGGAACTTGCCCGTGTAAGCTCTGAGGTGTCGGAAGGGGCGCAGGCCGTGGCCGCCGCGGCTGAAGAGGCCAATGCAAGTGCGGCAACGTTTGCTAGCGTCATCGATACACTAAAGCGCTCGCTCGACAATGTGGCGGACAAAGTCACCCAATCCCGCATGGCTGCAAAGGATGTGTCTGAAGCAGCGTCAGCGACAAGCAAGGTTGTCTCCAAACTGGAGTCTTCTTCCGCAGAGGTGGAAAAGGTCGTCAGTCTGATCAGCGATGTCGCTGAACAAACCAACCTGCTTGCCTTGAACGCTACAATCGAAGCCGCGCGTGCCGGCGAGGCGGGTAAGGGGTTTGCTGTCGTTGCGAGTGAGGTGAAGGCACTCGCAAATCAGACTCAGTCATCTGTCGGATTAATTACCGGACAGATGGAGAAAATGCAGAACACGACCAGTGAGATGGTTGAGGCGATGTCACTGATATCACATTCCATCGAAGGCATTACGAATTCCTCTGAAACGATTGAAGAGGCCCTTTCCGAGCAGCTTAAAGCAACAGACGAAATCGGATCGAGTGCGTCCCAGAGCAGTCAGGGTTCCCAGGAAGTGAGTCAGCGTATTGCGGATGTTACCCGCAACCTCGGTCGTGTTGATGATGTTTCCGGTGAACTTGCCGAGTTTTCCAGTTCTTTGCGCCAGGACATAGGGCAACTTGAAAAAAGCATCCGCAAGATCGTCAGAACATCCGCGCCAGAGGTCGACATGCGCGCGATGGATCGTCGTCAAAACCAGGTCGCAGTTGCTAATGATCGTCGAACTGGTCAGCGTCGCGGCGGTTGATCCAAAAATTCTTGCTGGAACTGCAGTCTTGCGCTGAAGATTTTTTCGCGCAGGAAATGTGCGATCTATTGCCTGCGCCCATAAAGCTGATATCGTCTCCAAAATTATATCATAATACCGTGGTCGGGAGTGATTGAACTTTAGGCGCAATGATTGCGGAATATTCTACAGCTTTGGGGATGCTTGGAGTCGTTATATATGTCGGGTCCTATGCCGCCATGCAGCTTGGCTTTGTAAAAGGCCAGTCCTACACGTATTCCATCTTGAATACAGCCGCCCCAGCGCTTGTGCTGCTTAGCCTGATGGACCAGTTCAACCGTGTCCGTCCGGTGAACCCGCTCTTTTCTGAGCGGAAGGATTGGCGCTAGTGTCCGGCATTGATAGTGGACACCAAGGGTACATCGTGATGGCAGCGAAGCGTCGGTTTTGGTCGACTGAAGAGAAGCGTTCCATTTGTTTACAGGCGTCGGTTCCTGGTGTTTCGGTTGCGCAGGTTGCACAGCGTTATTCGATGAATGCGAACTTGATTTTTAAATGGCTGCGTGACGCGCGGTTTGCCCCGGATGGGGAGGAGCGTCATGATGCGGTGTTTCTGCCGATGATGGTTTCCGCGCCGGTCCGAGCGGAGATGGAGGTAGCAGCGGATGGGCCACCGACATTTGGGACTGCGGTTCGTATCGAACTGGCTGGTGGTCACCAGGTTGTTGCCGAGGGTGGTTTTGATCCGGATGCTTTGGGGCGTTTGCTGAAGGTGTGGCTGTCATGATCCCGGTGCCGGTGAACACACGGGTATGGCTTGCGGCCGGTGTGACGGACATGCGCAAAGGGTTTGCCGGTCTGTCGGCTCTGGCGGAGCGTGTCCTGGGCCAAGATCCCTATTCGAGCCACCTGTTCGTGTTCCGTGGACGGCGCGGCGATCTGATCAAGATCATCTGGTGGGACGGCCAGGGGGCATGTTTGTTCGCCAAGCGGCTGGAGAAGGGCCGGTTCGTGTGGCCGTCTCCGGCGGACGGCAAGGTCGGCGTGACGGCGGCCCAACTCGCCATGCTGCTGGAAGGAATTGACTGGCGCATGCCGGCTCGGACCTGGCGTCCCCTGACCGTGGGATAGGTCCATTAAACGAAGAACTGGATCGGTTGCGGATTCCCTTTGCAGGGTGTTTCTGCTATACGATGGTCATGTTGAATGATCTTCAAACGCTGCCCGACGATCCCGCCGAACTGAAGGGCTTGGTGGGGCTTCTGGCTGGCGAGTTGAAGTCTCGCGATCTTCTGATTGAGAAGCTCAAGCACCAGTTGGCGGGCCATAACCGCCACCGTTTCGGGTCCAAGTCCGAGAGCCTGGATCAACTGCACCTGACTTTCGCCGAGGACGAAGCCATTGCCGAAGCTGCGGTGGAACAAACCGCGGCCGCCGAAGTGGAGCCGAAGCCCAGGCGCAAGCACAATCGCAAGCCGCTGCCCGCCCATCTGCCCCGCCACGACACACATCTGTCTGCGGGCGAGAGTTGCGGAGAATGCGGTGGCGAACTCAAGCCCCTGTGCGAGGATGTCACGGAAGAGCTGGAATACATCCCGGGGCGTTTTGTGGTGAACCGCATCGTGCGTCCCCGTCTGGCGTGTAGCTGCTGCGAGGCCATCGTCCAGGCTCCCTTACCGTCGCGGCCGATCGAGAAGGGCCGCCCCGGTCCGGGACTGCTGGCCCATGTTCTGGTCTCGAAGTATGCCGACCATCTGCCGCTGTACCGCCAAAGCCAGATCTTTGCACGCGACGGCATTGATCTTGAACGTTCGACGTTGGCGGATTGGGTTGGCCGATCGACGGCACTTCTCGAACCCTTGGCCGAGGCCATTGGTCGTCATGTGCGGGCGGGTCCGGCGCTGTTCGCGGATGACACCCCTGTGAAGATGCAGGCCCCCGGTTCGAAGCAAACCAAAACCGCGCGGGTGTGGGCCTATGTGCGCGACGAAAGGCCATGGGCGGGTGGAGCGCCGCCCGGGGTCTGGTATCGGTTCACCGTCGATCGCAAGGGCGACCATCCCGTCCGGCATCTGTCAGATTATCAAGGCTGGATCCATGCCGACGGCTACGCCGGGTTCAACGGGTTGTTCTCATCCGACACGGCCAAGGAGATGGCCTGTGTGGCGCATGTGCGGCGCAAGTTCGTCGATGTCCATCAAGCTCAGGGCGGAGCCATCGCCGAGGAGGCGATCAAGCGCATCGCCGCGCTGTATGCCGTGGAGGAACAGGCGCGTGGCCGATTGCCCGAAGAACGGGTGGCGCTGCGGCGCGAGTACGCTACACCTATGTTCGATGATCTGGTGACATGGCTGGATACCCAGTTGACGAAGATATCCGGCAAGTCACCGCTTGCTGGCGCGATCCGCTACGCCCTGAACCGGTTGCCGAAGGCGCGGGCCTACCTGGGCCACGGCGTTCTGGAATTGGACAACAACGCCGTCGAGCGGGCTATGAAGCCGGTGGCGCTCGGGCGCAAGAATTGGCTGTTCGCCGGTTCCGAGGGTGGTGGCAAGGCCATGGCCATCGCGTTCACCCTGATCGAAACCGCCAAGCTCAATGACGTTGACCCGCAAGCCTGGCTCACCTGGGTGCTGGACCGCATCGCCGATCACAAAATCAACCGCATCGACGAACTGCTCCCCTGGAACTTCCCCGCTCAAGCCGCCTGACTAACCGCGCGAAATATCAAGAGCCGGTTCACCGGACGGACACGTTCAACCTGTCCTCCGCGATCATCCAGGTGTTCTGGATCGCATTCAGTCTATTGGGAATTACACGCCTGTATTATTTGTCCCATCGTGTGCGTTTTTCGGACGAGGAAAAGACACTTCTGAAAGAGCGGTTTCCGACCTTGTCTAGTGATCTGGCGCGACGTTTCCTGGATGCCGGTTATTGGATTGATGCACGGAATGGCAAGGTTCTAACCCAGGAAGGGGAACAGGTTCCTGAACTGGTGTACATCGCCAGCGGTGGCGCGACGGTCAGTTTTGGCGGGCACCCAATCGCCTCATGTAGCGCTGACACGTTTATTGGGGAGATAACATGTTTTTCCAGAGAGCCCGCCAGCGCAACGGTGATGATAGATCAACCGTCCCGGTGTTTCTGTGTTCCGGTTCAGGCTCTCAACAGTGTTGTCGACA
Organism: Alphaproteobacteria bacterium; assembly: GCA_963691885.1. Classification (GTDB taxonomy): domain Bacteria; phylum Pseudomonadota; class Alphaproteobacteria; order UBA8366; family Aestuariispiraceae. The sequence goes on along the minus strand of OY829843.1, from coordinate 247,325 downwards.
AGACACCGGTCTTGAGGCAGGCCCTTGAAACCAGTTTTGCGTCAGAGACCGGGCGGAAACTGCATGCGTCGAATGAGTTGCATCGCAAAAAGGAACTTGAACTCACGGTGCTTCGCCTAAAGGGCATGGAGATCAATGCTGAACCTCAGCCACAGAATGGAAGTGTGGTTCACGCGGACTTTCGGTAAACCCGCGTCAAGACACGCGTGGGCTCCAGGGTTGTGGATCGGCCGCCAAGGGGGCGCTTCCCTTTACGGCGTCCGCTATCTTTTCACCCATCATCATTACAACCGCATTCAGGTTGCCACTGGTGATACTTGGCATCAGCCCGGCATCACAGACACGCAAGCCTTTCATGCCCAGGACTTTGCCATCCGCATCACATACCGTTAGCGGGTTATCAGATGGTCCCATTCTGGTTGTCCCGCAGGAGTGATAGGCGCTGCCCGCCTCGCCACGGATAAAGGCGTCAATCTCGTCATCTTTGACCACCTCTCGGCCCGGATCCGCTTCGCCGGCATCGAAAGGCTGAAATGCTGGCTGGGAGAGGGTTGTCCTGGCAAGTTGAAACGCCTCGCGCATCTCCACACGATCCTGTTCAGTTTCCAGAAAGGCGGGGTCAATCAATGGTGGGCCTGCCGGATTCGCAGGGTCCAGTCTGACGGTTCCCCGGCTGGTCGGGCGCAGGGTGCCGGAACCCAATCGGTATCCTGGCTCGTCATAGCGAATCTCCCAGTTATCCCCGAAGAATACCGGGAAGAAATGAAATTGCACGTTGGGGTGTGAGACAGAGCTGTTTGAACACAGGAAGGCACCGGTACTGGATTGGTTGCGGGATCCAATCCCGCGACGGAACAGAAACCACTGCAAGCCGATAGCCACCATTCGATCGGGGCGGAGCAATCGGTTGATGGAGTCCCCGGTCTTACAGCGGTGCTGGATATGTGTTTCAAGATGGTCTTGCAGATTGGACCCGACACCGGGCATGTCCCTAACCACAGGGATACCGGCATCGCGCAAATGAGCAGCGGGGCCGAGGCCGGATAGCATCATGATCTGGGGCGTTCCAAAGGCGCCGGCAGACAGGATGACCTCACGACCGGCGTTCACAGTTTGTGGTGAACCTCCAGCGCGTTGATACGTGATTCCGACGGCCCGCCCCTCTGAAATGACAACCCGCTGCACGTGACATTCGGTGCGGACGACCAGATTCTGCCGCTGCCTGACAGGTTTGAGATAGGCTTCCGCCGTACTGGCTCGCACGCCGTCCCGGACATTCATGTCGAACCGTCCGAACCCTTCCTGCTGATACCCGTTTGTATCTGTGGTCTGCGGGAATCCAGCTTGCGCCCCGGCGTCCAAAAACGCGGCATTTAACGGGTCCAGTCTGTCGCGGGTTTGAACCATTACCGGTCCGCCTTTCCCGCGAAAGCTGCTGTCAGGCCCCTGATAATCTTCCAGCCTGCAAAAATACGGCAATGTATCGGCATAAGACCAGCCGGCGGCGCCTTCCTGTGCCCAACGTTGAAAGTCTTCCGCATGACCCCGGACGAAGTTCATTCCATTGATTGACGAGGACCCGCCAAGGGCACGACCGCGCGGCTCATAAATGGCTCTGTCATTCAGGTTTGTTTGGGGAACAGTCTGAAAATGCCAGTTGAATTCGCTCTTTGGCTTGTAATGGGCCCGCAAGCCGCCGGGCATGCGGATGGTCCAGTGATCCGCGCCAGGACCTGCCTCCAGCAGCAGTACCGAAGTCCTGGAATCTTCGCTTAACCGATTTGCCAATATGGCCCCGGCGCTGCCTGCCCCTACGATGATAAAGTCAAATGTTTCATTCACCGTAAAGCCACCAAAACCCGTTCGTTCTTTTGATCATTAAAATCGTCCCAGAGACCCATCGCAATGCTGCTTTTGATTTTGGGATTCTGCAGGTCGAAAACCGATACAAACTAGCTGAAATTCACCTGTGATGCCTCTGAAATTCGTAGCAGAAATTGAATAAATCAAATCGAGTATGGTCAAATTCACTACGATTTAGGGTATCAGGTTATGCACCCAATGAGTGTAATAAAAGTGTAATATTAGCGTAAAGGTATTATTAACAATTTTCATGTGGGATTGGCGTCTGGGCGGATCCGGTTTTTCACAAATGAGAAGAAGGGGTCGTTCAATTCAGCCGAATGGCTGGCGTGCTGTTCCCGGGGGGTGGAAGCGTCTGACTGAACAGGCCTTTGAAACACTGTTGAGCGAAGGAATCGTGAGATGAAGGTGACCACCAAGATTACTCTATCATTTGCTGTCATCATTCTGCTGATTGGCGGAATTGTGGTGTTTTCGCAAATCAGTATGAACCACTTGAAAATCACTTTTCATGATTACCGCACACAAGCCCGTCAAAGCCTGATTATGGCAAATCTGTTCGAGGATCTGGGGGACGCCCGGATTGCTGTGCTGAAATTCAGATTGTCCGACAGTGATCGTTTTGCCGAAGAGGTCCGGTCGAACATTCAGGAGATTGTGGACGCTGAAGATGCGATCAATGAAATCGTTGAAAACCAGGATCATAGAACCCGGCTGATAGAATTAGAGAAGCAGGCAGTTGAATATGCCGGTATTTTTGACCAGGCAAAAGGGGAACAGGCGAAACGGCATCAGATCGTTACGCAGATGGATGCGATCGGGCCGGAGGTGCGCAAAAAGCTGACTGAAATCATGCGGTCAGCCTATGATGAAGGCGATGTTTCCGCCGCCTATTATGCAGGACGGGTTCAGGAAGACTACATGCTGGCCCGGTTTTATGGAAAAGCGTTTCTGGTTGAGAATCTGACCAAGGATGTGGCGGGTTTTGATCAGGAAATTGAACTTGCGAAGAATCAAGCCAACACCCTGATACAGGAGCTGCAGGATCCGCAACGCCGACAGCTGGCCGAAGAAGTCATCGAAGGGCTGAATGCATACGAGTACCTCTTCGCACAGGTGGTTGAGGTCATAACAACGCGTAATGCGCTTTACATTGATGGTCTCGATCGAATTGGTCCGGAGATCATCGACGGTTATGATGCCTTATTTGAAGGGGTGGAAGAGCGACAGAACATGCTGGGTCCTATGGCGGTTGCCGAGATGGACCAGATCACGCAAACGACCCTGATGGTGGGAATTGGCATTGGGGTGCTGGCAGCGATTGCAACGTTGGTAATGAGCCGTTTTCTCTCTACGAATCTGGCCTCTGTGATTGCCCAGATGCAGCGATTGTCAAACGGCGATACGGGTTTTGAAATTGTCGGCGCTGACCGCAAGGACGAGATTGGCGCGATGGGCAAGGCGCTGGACACGTTCCGGAAAAAAGCCATTGAGGTCGAGAGGCTCGAAGCCGAGCAGAAGGAGCAGGAGAGAAAACAGGCCCAGGCCCGTCATGAAGCAATGGTTGAAATCGCCGACAAGTTTGAAGCCAAGGTCGGCGGCGTGGTGAAGAATGTTGGTGATGCAGCCGGCGAGGTAAACCAGATGGCGGCCCACCTCACTGATGCCGTTGAACAGACCAAGTCTCAGGCCTCTGCGGTGGCCTCTGCATCTCAGGAGGCATCAACCAATGTCCAGACAGTTGCTGCTGCTGCAGAGCAAATGGCGGCGTCGGTTCAAGAAATCGCCTCCAATGTGAACGAAGCATCCCTGAACGCAAAAACCTGCGCCAGCACAGCCGGTGCGTCGAAAGGGCATCTGGGTTCGCTTCAGACGGCGGTTGCCGAAATCGACAGTGTCATACAGTCGATCAATGATGTGGCGGAGCAAACCAATCTTCTGGCCCTGAACGCAACGATCGAGGCGGCACGGGCGGGCGATGCCGGAAAAGGCTTTGCCGTGGTTGCGACAGAGGTAAAGGCGCTTGCCAGTCAAACCCATCAGATGACCGACGAAATTGCCCGTAAGGTGGGTGGCATACAGGCCAGCGCAACGGAAACGATCCGAAGCGTCGAAAACATCATCAGCCAGATCAGTGCGGTTGATGAAAAGACAGCGACGATCTCGGCTGCGATTGAAGAGCAGAACGCCTCAACCATTGAGATCAGCCGAAATGTGCAGGAGGCGGCGACCGGAACAAATGAAGTCTCGCGGAACATCAATGATGTGCAGGATGTCGCGAATAACAGTTCGGCGGCAACGGAGCAGCTGCGGGGTTCCGCCGCCTCGCTTTCGGCCCAGTCGCTTGAGTTGCAGAACGCGGTTGGTGCCTTTTTGAAAGAGGTGCGTGCCGGTTAGCACGATCTGTCGGACGGCTAGTTGCGTGATCGCGAATATGTGAGCGTGCTGTGACCGGGTTTCGCCCTATATAGGGTTGGAAATCGAACAGATGAGGACGAACCATGCAGTTTTGGAAGACAACAATTGCGGCGCTGGCATTGGGGTTTATAACCAGTACCGCTGCGCAGGCGGACGCCGTATATGAAAGCTGGGGTGTCGCAATCGACGGTACGGATCCGGTTGCCTATTTCACAGAAGGAAAACCGGTGGAAGGCAGCAGCGACCATGAGGTTGAGTGGAATGGTACAACCTGGCGTTTTGCGAGTGCTGCCAACAAGGCAAGCTTTGAGGCCGACCCGGAAAAATACGCGCCCCAGTATGGTGGCTATTGCGCCTGGGCGGTTGCACAGGGATACACCGCGTCGACCGATCCGGAGGCCTGGAAAATTGTCGACGGCAAGCTGTATTTGAACTATTCCAGAGACGTTCAGAGCCGATGGGAAGGTGACATTCCGGGCAATATTGTTGCAGCAAACAACAATTGGCCGGGAATTGAGAAAGAACTGACCGACTGACACTGCGTTCAGTCTGGAGGTATCGGGCGCGCTGACAGAAATCAGGGCGCCCGTTTTGTATCTGGTTGGCGTCTAACGCACGAACAGCATACCTGGTTGGGGGAAAGACATGGAAACGCAGAGCGAGCTGAACAAAATGCTGTCGGGCGCCTTGTACGACCCGATGGAACCGGAGCTTGTTGCCGCTCACCGTCGGGCCCGCCGCCTGACGCGTCAATTGAACGAGGCCGATCCGGACAAACCCGAAGACCATATCGCAATATTGAATGAAATGCTGGGCGGCATGGGCAAGGCGTGCTGGGTGGAACCGCCCTTTCAATGTGACTATGGCACCCAGATCTATCTGGGCGACAAGGTCTTTCTCAATGGCAGTTGCATCATCCTCGATTGCGCCAGGGTCGAGATTGGCAGCAACACAATGCTGGGCCCTGCGGTTCAGATCTATACAGCCACACATCCGATGGACCCCGATGAACGTGCAACAGGGTTAGAAATGGCACGACCCATCCGGATTGGCCGCGATGTCTGGATCGGCGGGGCCAGCGTCATCTGTCCAGGCGTCAGCATCGGCGATGGCTCTACAATCGGTGCTGGATCTGTAGTCACCCGGGATGTGCCGTCGCGGGTCTTCGCGGCTGGAAATCCCTGCCGCGTCATCCGGGAACTATAGGGAGCTGGTGCGGGCTGATCACTTGCCCGTTTCGCGTTTCCTGAAGGCTTCTTCCAGCTCTGCCAGTGGTTCACAACCATCGGGACATAGTGCACGTAATTGGCTCAGATTTTGAAGGGCCTCTTCTTCCCGTTCAGTCATCAGGAACAATTCGCCCTGATACTCAAGTGCTTCAAGGTGATCCGGCTCCAGGGCCAGAGCCCGCCGGTAGGCCAGGTCAGAGGCGTCAAGATTCCCGAGTTTTCGTTCGGCAAAACCCAGCATTGACCAGGCATCAGCATTTGCCAATCCGTCCGCCGATTTGATAAAGCCCGCCAAACCCACGCGAGCCTGCTGAAAGTCGCCAGCCTCAATCTGCTGTGCGGCATTGGCAAGGCGCGGATCAATGTCATTTTCCATCCATCCAGGCATGACAGCGTCGGTCGGCGCAATTTGTGTAATGAAAGCCGCCGCGGTGAAAACCAGCCCTAGGAGGGACGCTCTCATCGTTGGAATGGTCAACCGCGCTGTCATCCGTTAAGAGGTTCCCTGCTATTCCAGGCGGAAGCGGTCGTGACAGGCGGAGCAGGTTTGGACAATCTGAATGAACGCTGCTTCCGGCGGTAGCTCAATAAGTTTCTCCGCGGCAACAAACCCCTGAAGAAGCTGTTGCCGAAGAGATCCTTCGACGGGCAGTTGTGGATTGTCTGCAGCGATTTGTAGTGCCTGTGCCGATTCCCTGAGTGTAACGGCAAGTCTTTCAAACTCCGCCCATTCAGCCCAGATCTCGGGCAGGGCCTCGGTCGGGTGACCCAGGCTGTTTTGTGGGAATAGAACGGTCATCGCATCGCCACTGTGATCTGCAACTTCCTTTGCCAGAACTTTCACTTTTTCGGGGTCATAGGGTTCTTTGCCTCGCAACTGTTCTGAAATTGATTTGGTTGCCCGGCCAATCACCTTCATCTTGTCCATTCGTTCCTTCACAATGCCGGTCGCACCGCTATGGGCATCAACCGACCCGGTTGGAGGAAGCGCAAACAACACGGAAAGCCCAACGACGGAAATAACGAATAGACTGGGTAACATGAGACTGTTCATTCGAGAGTTCCCGTCCGGGTTACAGCGCGATCACAGTTGGCGGGATTTCCCGGCCAAGTTTTTCCTCTTGGGGGGTCAGCATCGAGAGAATATGGGTGACCTCGCCCGAAACGCCCAGTGGCAGGCAAATCCGCGAATAGACGACCAAATCTTCCTTGTACCTCTCAGGAATGGCGCTGTAGACGGGTTGTTTCTCATTGAAAACAGTTCGATACAGGCGCAGACCATATCCGACCCGGTCGTCGCCCCAGTCTGTCACGCATTTCTTGTTCATGTCTTTGTCGACCCCGATCAGGGTGCGGGTTGTGAAGACAGTGTAGCGAAAATCCTCGCCCCCGTCTACGGGTACCAAGAGATGCAAATACCCGATCCAGGGGAAAAGATCTTCGGCCAGAAAGTCCGACCGTTCCGGCATGAGGCGGTCGCCCCGGCGATCTTCCCAAAACCGTAGAAGGGAGAGCTCTTTTTCCTTCAGCGTTTCCTGTGTAACTGACATCGCTGGTTCCGTAGGCTTTTTAACCGGCCAAGCATAACATCAGAATCGGAGTATGAAATCCTGGATTGTGGAGTTGGGGCTATTTGCGCAGTCCGCGTTTTGACTTGCGTGCGTTTTTTGCAATTGGGTCAGCCAAGTTCCAGTGTCGCGACGCTGTGAAAGCGTGGCAGGTCGGTCTTTGGTGGCGTCGCGGAATACATGCGGGCGGTTTCGAAAACCTGCTCAAAACCGCGGTCCATGACGAGGGTGGCGAGATCGGGTGCGCTGTCCGGCACATCGATGAAGACGGGTCCCGCGCAGTATTCAGCCGGCATTCCTGCAAAAAGTGCCTCTACGCTCTGTGGACTGTTGGCGTAGAGGGGACCGATCTTTGATCCTTCCCGGCATTTCCGGATTGTTGCGAATTCGGATGTACTGTCGGATTTTGTCAGAGAGACCGTGACCCGCGTCGGCATTGCTGTGAACCAGGCGGTGGAGAAACGGTTGCGCGCAATGCCGGTATAGGCGGCGTCCAACGCGATTAATGGTGCCGGCGTTTTAACAACGCTCAGAACCTGATCTGAATCCGGGTTCAAACGCCCCTGATACCTTACCGTTTTACCATATCGGTTAAATCCTGATTTCGCGTAATTATCCTGTTGCGCCGGTACGCCGTCCAGGCCGATACAGCGATTTCCGGCATGGGCAATGCCTGCCTGCCAGACCTCCATCCCATATCCCTGACCCCTGAAATCGGGGTGGCAGATATAAAGACCCAGAAACGCCAGATCAGCATTATGGTTTACGACGGAAATGGCGGCGATTGGGCGGTCCTCGACTGTTTTGACCAGAAAGCCACCTGGATCTGAATTGAGGAATGCAGCCGCATCTTTAAGGCCGGGGTTCCATCCTTCCGCGGACGCCCAGCTGAGTACAAGGTCAAGATCGTCCGCTGTCATTGGTCGGACAGTCATGGTTTCAGCGCTTCCTTAAGGGATCGGGGGACGCCTGACTTGTCCCGAAGATCGAGGGCCGAGTGAAGGTCGACCAGGTGGCTGCGCATCAATTCCTCTGCCCTTTTTCCATCATGATCTGCGATTGCGTCGATCAGCGAGTGATGGGCAAAACTCTCGCACAGCGCGCTTTCCCTGTGCCAATAAAGCGCGATGACCAGCGAGGAACGCGCGATCAATCCCTCGATAAATCCGGCGATGGTCGCCTGATCCGCGATCCTGGCAATTTCGATATGAAACTGACCAGAGAGGTAGAGCGCCCGTCCCTGATCCCCTGCTTCCATGGCTTCGTGTTCTTCGACGATATGCCGTTTCAACAGATCGATGTCTTCAGGCGTTGCCCGTTCAGCAGCACTCCGCGCGGTGCGGGGTTCGAGCAGTTCCCGGGCTTCGAATACTTCTCGTGCCATGCGGATGGAGGGTTTTGCGACATAGGCACCCCGGTTGCGACGGATCTCTACCAGTTCCAGATGGGATAGCGATTGTAGGGCAGCACGGATGACGGTGCGCGAGACGCCGTAAATCTCCCCCAATTCGTCCTCGCCCAGTTTTGTTCCCGGCGCCAGACGGTGCTCATGAATGGCAAGGGATATGGATGAGGCCACCGTTTCATCCGGTTTGGCCTGAGATTCCGCCTTACTCAAATTCAAAAGGTTCTGGTTCATAAGCGTTCTCGCGAGAACATCTGTGTCAGAAGATGGTCACTCCGACAAGTGTACTTATTTTTGTGATCAAAAATTCATTGTATTGTATACAACATTGTGTTCATAATTGGTGCATGTGCGAAACGCAATTGCAAAATTGGCCTGACTTCGGGTTTTCGGCAACCGTTTTTATTGGTTCAGAAGCTGTGCCACTGCCTGTTGGGAGGTTCGATGACCGTCTCCGCTAGTGAGCTTGAGCTGGTTAGCGTCACCAAAGTCTATGGCAGCATGGTTGCCGTAGACGGTATCAACCATCGGTTTCAACCGGGGAGTTACACGTGTCTTCTTGGCCCGTCTGGCTGCGGGAAATCATCGACACTGCGAATGATCGCTGGCCATGAAGAGGTTTCTGACGGTGTGATACTTTTGGGGGGGCGCGACATTTCCCATCTGCCGCCGGCAAAGCGCGGCACGGCGATGATGTTTCAGAACTACGCACTCTTTCCTCATCTCTCGGTTGCGGAGAATGTTTCCTTCAGCCTCAAAATGAAGGGCGTAGATGCGAAAGTCCGCAAAGCGGCCGCAGATGAGATGCTGGATCTCGTTGACCTGGCCGAGCTAAGCGAGCGGATGCCGGATCAACTGTCCGGCGGGCAGCAACAGAGGGTGGCCCTGGCCCGTGCATTGATTACCAAACCCCAAGCCTTGCTGTTGGATGAGCCGCTCTCTGCTCTCGACCCTTTCTTGAGAATTCGGATGCGGGCCGAGTTGAAGAAGCTGCAACGGGAACTTCAGATCAGCTTTGTCCATGTTACCCATGGTCAGGACGAGGCGCTGGCGCTTGCCGATGAAGTGGTTGTTATGAACAACGCGGTGATCGAGCAAGCCGGCTCTGCCCGCGATGTTTTCAACGCGCCGAAGACGGAATTCGTAGCCCGCTTTATGGGTGGGCACAATGTGATCGCCCTGGCTGACGGGCATTTTGCCATTCGATCAGATGCAGTGCGATTGGCAGGGGCAGGTTCAGGCCTGCTTGAGGCAACCATCACCGCGATTGAGTTTCAGGGTACGCATATGGTCGTAACGGCCCGCGCGGTTGGCGATCAGGACGTTACCGTCGTCATGTCCGACAAAGACTTCTTTAATCACCCTTACAACCCGGGCGATCGCGTCGGTCTGACCTGGGAACCAGACGACCTTCAAAAACTGACGCACTAAAACTTTTACAGAGAACAGGAGAATAGAGTGATGACGAAACCAAGCAGAAGAACAGTGTTGAAAGGTGGCGCCGCCTTTGCCGCCGGAACCGTGTTAGGGGCCCCGACCATCTGGGCACAGAACATCAAGGATGTGACCCTGCGCCAGTTCGGAACAGGTGTTTCCAACCTCAACGAGGTGGCAGCAAAAGTTAAAGAGGATCTGGGCTTTACTCTGGAAATGACGGCGCTGGATTCGGACAGCGTCACCCAGCGTGCGGCGACCCAGCCTAACAGTTTTGATATTGCGGATATTGAGTATTGGATCTGCAAAAAGGTCTGGCCGACCGGCAACCTGCAGCCGATGGATACCTCCAAGATCAAGAATTACGACAAGATTGTCGGCATTTTCCGCAATGGCAAGCTAACGCCTGAAAGCACGATTGCTCAGGGTACCGCCCCGCATTCAGTCGGCTTTACATCCGGTCCCGATGGCACGGAATTCGTGAATGAAGAATCCGGCTGGATGACTTTGATCCCGACAATCTACAACGCCGATACGCTTGGCATTCGTCCGGATCTGATCAAGCGCCCGATCAGCAATTGGTCTGAATTATTGAACCCCGAGTTCAAGGGTAAGGCATCGATCCTCGACATCTCCTCCATCGGCATTATGGATATGGCGATGGTTGTTGAGTCCATGGGTGAGTACAAATACCCCGACAAAGGCAATATGACGAAAGAAGAGATTGATCTGACGATCGGCATCTTCACTGAAGCGAAGAAGAACGGCCAGTTCCGTGCCTTCTGGAAGTCCTTTGATGAGAGTGTGAACCTGATGGCGTCGGGCGAAGTTGTGATTCAGTCGATGTGGTCGCCCGCCATCACCGCCGTCAAGTCCAAGGGCATTCCCTGTGTCTATCAGCCTTTGGAAGAAGGGTATCGCAGCTGGGGTGGTGGCATCGGTCTTTCCGCGGCGCTCACCGGTCTCGAGCGTGATGCAGCTTACGAGTATATCAACTGGTATCTCGATGGCTGGGTGGGCGGCTTCCTGATGCGTCAGGGCTATTACTCCGCCGTGCCGGAAACCTCCAAGAACTACATGTCTGAGAACGAGTGGGGCTTCTGGTTCGAAGGTAAGGAAGCAACCGATGTGATCACCTCGCCGTTTGGCGATCCGCTTGCTAAGGCGGGTGAGGTGCGTGACGGCGGTTCCTTCTATGACCGAATGGGCTCCGTCGCCTGCTGGAACGCAGTGATGGACGAGAACCAGTACATGGTACGCAAATGGAACGAGTTCATCGCCGCTTGATGAACTGAACAGAAGTATGGGGGTGTCGCGCTGGCACCCCCATCACTGTAGGTCGCCAATGGAAAAAATACTTCAGAACAGGGCAGTGAGCGGTTGGTTGATGGCCACACCATTGACCCTTGTCTTGTTGTTGTTCCTCGTTGTGCCGATTGGCCTGATCGTGGTTGTCAGTTTCTGGCGCGCGACCGAGTTCTCGATCATCCCGGCTTTTGTCTGGGAGAATTACGAGTTCCTGTTTGGCTCTTCCGTTACCTACAATGTCTTCTTTAATACATTTAAATATGCCTTGATTACCTGGGCGTTCACCCTGGTGATCGGCTTTACTGTCGCATATTTCCTGGCCTTTCATGTCCGGACATTGACCTGGCAGATCGCGCTTTTCCTGCTTTGCACCATTCCGTTCTGGACCTCCAATATCATCCGCATGATCAGCTGGATTCCATTTTTGGGACGCAACGGCATTGCCAATTCAACGCTGATTTCGATGGGTGTGATTGACGAGCCCGTTGAGTGGCTGTTGTTCAGCGATTTCGCCGTGATCCTCGCTTTTGTTCATCTTTATACCTTGTTCATGGTGGTGCCGATTTTCAACACGATGATGCGGATTGATAAATCGCTGATTGAGGCAGCGCGGGATGCCGGCGCCTCTTCTGCACAGGTGCTGTGGAATGTCATCATTCCCCTGACCAAGCCGGGCATCATGATCGGGACGATCTTTGTGGTCACGCTGGTGATGGGGGATTTTATCACCGTCCGGTTCATGTCTGGCAGTCAGTCTGCCAATGTCGGTCGCCTGATCTCCAACGACATCGCATTGCTGGCCTATCCGTCAGCGGCTTCAACGGCTGTTGTCCTGTTGCTGACCGTTCTGATTGTGATCGGTATATTGCTGCGATTTGTTGATATCCGGAAGGAGCTGTAGGGATGGAGAAGCGCTCCAGATCCTTCTACATCCTGGCCGGCTTCTTTGTCTGCTTTCTGATCTTCCTCTATGGGCCGACGGTCACCATCGGCATCCTCTCCTTTCAGGGGCCAGGGGGCGGGTTGACCTTCCCTATGCGCGGGGTCTCGGTTCACTGGTTCGCCGACTTGTTTGAACAACAGGCCGTTGGCGATATCTGGGGCAGCTTCTGGCGCAGTTTTGTGCTGGGCCTCATTGTTATGGTGGTCACAGTGGTCGTCTCCGTCATGGGGGGACTGGCATTTCGCAAACGCTTTCCAGGCTCCAGCATTCTTTTTTATCTGATAATCACCTCACTCGTGATCCCCTCCATCCTGATTTCACTTGGTGTGGGTTTGATGTTCTCGCAAACGGGGACCGATGTGCATTGGTCGACATCGGGTCTGGGCGCGCAACTGACCTGGACATTGCCATTTGGTCTTTTGATCATGTTTGCCGTCTTCAACCGCTTTGACAAAAGCTATGAAGAGGCGGCGAGAGATCTGGGGGCCAGCTCCTGGCAAACGCTGCGCTATGTGGTTTTGCCGATCATCGCACCTTCCCTGATTGGGGTTGCCTTGTTTGGGTTCACGCTCAGTTACGACGAGTTTGCCCGGACCTTGTTGACGGCCGGGAGCTATAACACACTTCCCCTCGAAATTTTCGGGATGACGACAAATGTCACGACACCAGTGCTCTATGCGCTGGGCACACTCACCACGGCATTTTCCCTGATCATTATCGCATTGTTCCTGGGCATCACGTGGTGGAGTGCCAGGCGGAAAGCGCGGGCGGGCTCTGACGCGGGCAAGGGGATGGTATGATCATCCTGATCAATCCCAATTCGACCGAGTCCATGACCACAGCGATGGTGACAACGGCCCGGGAAACCGCACCCTGGAAAAGGTTTGAAGGGTGGACATCGGTGGATGGACCACCAGCCATACAGGGGCGGGCAGATGGTGATCTGGCGACCCCGCCGCTTCTGGACCTGGTCGGAAGGGCATCGGATGCCGGTGCTGAGGCGATTATCATCGCCTGTTTTGACGATACCGGCCTGTTTGAAAGTAGAGCGCGCGCCAAATGTCCCGTCGTAGGGATCGGGCAGGCCGCCTATCATATGGCTGCCCTCACCGGAAACCGCTTCTCGGTTGTCACCACGCTTGATGTCTCTATTCCTGTATTGGAAGAAAACATCGCCCGGTATGGATTGACCGGCCAGCTTGGTCGGGTGCGGGCCAGTGGCGTGCCGGTTCTGGATCTGGAACGTGATCCAGGGAACGCGGCCTCCCGCGTTATTGCGGAAGCGGAGGTTGCCGACAGGGAAGACAATGTTCAAAGCATCATTCTTGGATGCGGGGGCATGATTGACATCGCGGAGAGATCCGGAAACAGGGTTCAGGCACGTTTCATAGATGGTGTGCGGGCTGCTGCCCATATTGCTGCCGCGTTTTAGCCAGGACTGAGGCGGTAAGTCACCCGTTTGTTTCATTCATTGCCATGATTTGGGTTTGGATGAGTGCGGTATGTGGATAACTTGATTTATGTCATTGGATCTTTGCCCTGGATTGGTATAGGTTCCGACGTTATTAGCCACGTTGGGAATTGCCGGATATGCCTACTAATACTTTGGTGTTTTTTGACCTTCCATGCATCCGGTCTGGGAAGTAATGCAGGAGAAAAACAATTTTCTTAAATTGGGGGATTGGCCGCAGAACTTGAATGAACGTCTGCAGATCCTGCTTGATTATTGGCTTTCCAAGCGCGATGCAAATGGCCTGGTTCTGAAAAGGTCGATTGATCCGGTCGACATCCCCGATATTTTACCAGGCATCATGATTTACGAACGTGTCGTTTCTGCCGATGATGATGAAACCGTCCGCTTTCGTTATCGTCTGGCCGGGACGTTTCACACCACCATGAACGGGCGCGATGTAACGGGGATGTTTGTTGATGAAGTGCACCCCGCAGGGGCGATGCTGGACTATGATACCGTTTTCAATGCTGTCTGCGATACCGGCGCGGTGCATTACAAACAAGGGCCCAATACGACAAACTCCAGAGATTACCAGACGTTCGAGAGAATACTGTGCCCCCTGACTGCGGATGGGCAAACCAACACCCATATGATTGGATCGTATCACTGGTTCTGATTTCGCGTTGCCTCAAGAAAGGCAAGCACGAGACATTAGAAACCCATTAGTCAGACTAATTACACGCCCTCAATTTTTGCGTTTGTGTCGTTTCCGGTTTTCACCAAGAATGTTCACCTGTCCCGATACAAGCGCCGCCCTTCTGGAGGAAAGATCATGACCGCCACTGTTGCTGCCTATTCCCGTCCCGACCAGGAATCTGAGGCGATAAAAGAGGCAAAGATCGATCTGGCAGCGGCGTTTCGCTGGACGGCCCGGCTCAACATGCATGAGGGCATCGCCAATCATTTCAGTCTGGCGGTCAGTGACGATGGTCGGAAATTCCTGATCAACCCGCGGCATCGCCATTTCTCACGGATCAAGGCAAGTGACCTGCTGCTGCTGGACGCGGATGATGAAAGCACCATGGCGCAGGACAACGCGCCCGACCCGACCGCCTGGGCCATCCATGGCGCGATGCATCGGAACAATCCGAATGTCCGCTGCCTGATCCATCTGCATCCGAAATATGCGACAGCTCTGGCAACTCTGAAGGATCCATCCATGCCCCCCATTGATCAGAATACGGCCCGCTTCTATGGCCGCATTGCCTTCGATGATGGCTTTTCCGGAATGGGGCTGGGCGATGAGGCGGAACGCCTTTCGACCACCCTTGGCAACAAATCCGTATTGTTGATGGGCAACCACGGTGTCATGACGACCGGCCCGAATGTCGCGACCGCCTTTGACGAGCTGTACTATTTTGAGAAGGCCTGCGAGACATTGATTACGGCACTGTCTTCGGGTCGGGAGTTAAATGTCTTGTCGGATGAGGTTGCCTCGACGACCTGTCAGGAATGGCTGGACTATCCGGAAAGCTGCGACAATCACCTCCGCGCCATCCGCGAAATCCTCGACGAGGAGGAACCGGATTATCGCGATTGAGCGGATTGAAATTCTTATATACGGTTTAGATGGTATCGTAGCGGTTCAGTGATGGCCTGCTTTTGTGAACAGGTCCTTTAAGGAGAACCGCATGTCTGCGCCAGCGCAGTCGAACCCTCCAGCAAAAAACAGCACAGATGAAATGCCGGAAACCCGTCGCGTTCTGCTGGGTTCTGTGGCGGCGCTGGTCACAATTCTGATCTGGGGCAGTTGGCTGAACATCACGCGGATGGGGGTCACCTCGTCCCTGACGCCGGGCGATACCGCGATCCTGCGGTTTGTGATCGCCAGTCTGGTGCTGGTGCCGGTGATATATGCCCAAACCCTGTTCGGACGGACAATCTTTGGGGAAGGCGACGGTTTCGACTTCAGGGCGCTGGGGTGGCGACGGGGTATCCTGCTGACTGTAACGGGCGGTGCCCTCTTCATCACGGTCGTTTCGATTGGCATGAAATACGCCCCGATCGCTGACGTTGGTGCGATGCTGCCAGGGTCCATGCCGATGTTCGTGGCCCTGTTCGGTGTACTGTTTTTTGGACAAAAGATTGGCCCGGCTAAAGGGGCGGCCTTTGCCATCATTGTTGGAGGCGTTCTGGTCTTTGCCTGGGAAGGCGTGTCGCAGGCGGGCGACGGGCGCTGGCGCGGCCATCTTCTCTTATTGACCGGGGCCGCGAGCTGGGCAGTGTTCACCCATGCCCTGCGTTCGGCAAATCTGACGGCGATCAAGACCGCCTTCCTGATCAATATCGGATCGATCCCGTTCCTGCCCCTGCTTTTCTGGCAATCTGGATCAACGCTGCTGACCGCGCCATATCAGGATATTATCCTGCAGGGCGTTTTTCAGGGTGTGATCAGCGGGGTGATTGCCATGATCACCTATACCGCAGCCATCCGTCTGATCGGCCCGTCCGCCTCCCTCTTCGCCGCCTTGACGCCGGGGATTGCGATGCTGATCGGCATTCCCCTGCTGGGTGAACAGCCGGAGGTGATAGAAGTCCTCGCCATTGTTGCAATCTGCTTCGGCCTCGCCTGGTCCGCCAAGGCGAAATAGGGGGCATAAAGCGCTTCTGGAGTTCAGCCAGAGGTTGATGCGCTTTGCTATACTCTCTAGCTTATCATGTAAGAAACAGTGATGTATGAAAATCCGTTTACCAGGGTCAAAAAAACGGGGGATCCGTAAGGTCAGCATGGCTCGTTTAGTTGGACTTCTGATAATTTTGCTGTTGGCAGCGCCCGTTGGTGCCAATGCCGGAAGCCTGCGTCCGTCCGAAAAGGATGAGGCTTTGAATTTCCTCGCCTCCTTATCCGATTATCAGAACATCGATGATGTGCCCGGTCTTCCCTCGGAGGATGGGTGGTATGAGTACCTCGCCGCAGCGAGTTTGAAATATGACAAAACTAAAGAAGGGGTTGTTCTCGATCTTCTTCGCAGATCCTATGATTTAGGCAATGCGGGTACTCAGCTCATTATTCTGAATTATGCCTTTGCTGATCTTCTATTGTTGGAGGATCTTATCTCTGATGAAGCTTTGGAGTTGAGAGCGGAAATCAAAAAGATCATCTCCAAACTAGCAGAGAATAGTAAAGATCATGCCAATTTATTCCGCGTTGCATTGCAATTTGTAAGCAAAGGCTGTGCAGATCTGGATTTCTTTGATGCCTTTGAAGTTTATGGGCGAACCGAAACTGCTTTTCCAGGTATATTAATTGCGCTGAAGGTTGCTGAATGCGACTGGAGAGGTCATTCGATGCGTTCAGCCATAAACAAATTATACCTTCAGACTGGGTTTGTTGCGGGACGTCATAGCTTAGTGCACAAAGCAGCAACTCAAACCTATAGCGGAACCGAGCTTGCCTTACTAGTACGGTTGAATGACCTAAGGCGTTCACTGACTGATACGGTTTATACCACGAATTTTGATCAAGATTTGTTTGATGCTGATCTGGATTTCGTTGAGGGTGATTTGCCTGACTATATGGCGGGCTTATACGAGTTTTGTGATGCATCCATGAGTGTTTTTAAAAGGTTCTTTTGTATTGGGTTTGTACCAATACATCACCCCAATTGCCTTTTGACCGGCAGGAATGGGCGTTTCTTGAATATCAAAGGTTCGGAGCTGTATCGGACTTGTAGGCATGTGCAGCTCGAGCAAATCATGCAAGATGCCGAGTAGACCCTAAAGAGATCTGAATCATATACAGTGGTACGTGGCCATCCCGCTCAACAGTTTGTTTCTTGCATCGCTGATGTGCTGTTTGAGGCAGGTTACCGCGTTGCGGGTCTGCCGGTTTGAAATCGCCTCGAAAATTTTTCGGTGGTCGTCTGACCATTTGTCGCTGTCTTCCTGCAGGCGGAGATAGGCGGCCCGGTGGATCTGACAGAGTTCGCGCAATTCCTTGATCATTGCGATCTGGCGGGGCCTCTTGGCTGGGGTGTAGAGGGCCAGGTGAAATTTCCAGTCCGCCTCCGGGAAATCCTGCGTGCCGGCCTCTATCTCACAGCGCAGCATCTCCCGTCGGATTTGGGCAAGCTCGTCTGCCCCTATGTTCCGCATGGAGAGTTTAAGCAGATCGGCTTCCAGCATCAGTCGCAGATCATAAATCTCCGACAGTTCATCGCGGGAGAGTGCGGTGACATGACTGGCCCGGTTAGGCCGCAGGGAAACCAGGCCGTCGCGGGCCAGCAGGTTGAGTGCGTCCCGGACGGGCATCCGACTGACGCCAAAGCGGCTGGCCAGTGCCTCCTGATGCAATTCATCGCCGGGTTCGATCTGTCCGATCAACATATCCCGGCGGAGCAATCCGGCAATTTCATGGGGTGTCGACATTGCAGTATTTCGTATCCTTGTATGTATGTATCCAATCTTATCAAAAAGGGGTTGCCATGAAAAGTCATATCTATCGCAGCACGACAGTCTGGACCGGCAATCTGGGGCAGGGGACAAGCAGTTATCAATCGTATAGCCGTGATCATGAGATCCTGATTGAAGGGAAACCGGTTCTGCTGGGCTCATCCGATGCGTCATTTCGGGGGGATGCCAGCCGCTGGAACCCGGAGGACGCGTTGCTTGGCTCCATTTCCGCCTGTCACATGCTGTGGTTTCTGCACCTGGCCTCTACGTCTGGGTGGGTGGTGCACAGCTATCGCGATGCTGCAGAGGCGGTGATGGAAATGAACCCCGACGGTTCCGGCCAGTTCACCGCCGCCCTCCTCAAACCCCATGTCGAGATTACGGCGGGCGATCGCGACCTCTCCGACGGTCTGCACCACAAGGCCCATGGCATGTGCTTCATCGCCCGCTCCCTGAATTTCGATGTCACCTGCGAGGCCAGTGTTTCGGTTGTTGCAGAGACATGAACGATCGTTTTGAAATCAGCCTTTTAACCCGCCAATCCTGTACTACGGATATTCAAAGATCTTTAGCCATTCATAATGGCTGGGCAGTCCGGGGTTTGTTTTGGTTGCGTTTTCAACTGTGCCGTCTTCTCTCAATTTCAGATAGGTGAGGTCGCTTGGCATCCATGTCTCAAACATAAAGTTCGGATTGCTCATGGAGGCTTCAAGATTTTCGTTGCCCTGCTGCAGTGATTTTTTGAACGCGCTGGGACGCAGGCAATGGCTGGAAAGGACGTAGTTCTCGGTCGTCAGTTCCATCCGGCCATCCGGCAGAAAGTCATAGAGGATGTCGACCGGAATGCTCCAGATCCGGTCATCGCCGAGCGCAAAAACGGCATAGTGATTGGCCCCGGCCTGAATGCTCTCCCTCAACCCGTGATCGGTTTTGTCGTAGCCCTGATCACCCCTGGTGATCTCGGCGATCAGTTTACCTTTCGGGCGAACATGAAACTTGTGCACCCGATAATGGGATTGGGAGAGAAGCTTTGCCGCAATCTTCCCGTCCTTCAGTTTGTAGGGGAAGGTGATGGAGTAATAGGGCAGAGAGTTCGTATAGGCGAATGTTATTGAGTGAGCGGTTGAGTCCTCAATGTAGAGATGGGTTGGTCGCGTGTTGCCGGTGAAGCAATCCCCCTCGATAAAGACCAGGGGCAGGTTGTAGCATTCGTTATACTCGTCCATGTCGCTGCGCAGATTGACATGGTTGGGCTGCAGATAAATGGAAAGCCGCCCGCCATCGGCAATTTCGTCCAGAACAGACATTCAGACCTGCAATTCGTTGAGGTTCACCCAATCAGGCGCCGCTCCACCATGACGCTCTCTCCTCGCAGTTGCCGTTGATTCGGGGCGTTCAACAACTCGGACAGGGAGAGCTGTGATAAAATTCTTCAAAAAATTTGTTACAGACATGGACCTTGTGGACATGCAATATATATCGATATTTTCAAATCTGATCCAAATACATCGAGGAATTTATCATGCATGACCGTATCGAAACTGCTGCATCGAGCCAGGCCGAGATCGTCAAAGTAGACGAAATCGATCCCCGGATTTTTGACCTCTATGACGAGTATTGCCACACCGAGATGGAGCGCCGCACCTTCCTGTCCCGCGCTGCCGCTCTTGGCATTGTGGGCGGTCTGGCCATGGCCCAGTCCCTGTTGCCGCGCTATGCAGAGGCAGCGGTCATCAAATTCACAGATCCGCGTATCAAAGCAACCTATGAAACCTATGCGTCGCCAGGCGGCACGTCTGGTGAAATGCGGGGCTATCTCGTGAAGCCGGAGGGGGAAGGGCCTTTCCCGGCAGTCGTCGTGGTGCATGAGAACCGTGGCCTGAACCCCTATATCGAAGATGTTGCCCGCCGCGCGGCGGTCGAGGGTTTCCTCGCCTTCGCGCCGGATGGTCTTTATCCGGTCGGCGGTTATCCCGGCAATGACGATGACGGCAAGGCATTGCAGCGCGCTCTGGACAAGCAGCAGCTTTATACCGACATCAAGAATGGCGCTGAGTTCGTGAAATCCCACCCGCTCTCGACAGGGAAACTGGGCGCGACCGGGTTCTGCTATGGCGGCGGTGTCGTTAACGCGCTTGCCGTTGACATGGGATCTGATCTGAGTGCCGGGGTCCCTTACTATGGTCGCGCTGCCATGACGGCGGATGTCCCCAGCATCGAGGCTCCGCTGATGATCCAGAATGCCGAAGATGACCCACGGATCAACGAAGCCATGCCCGCCTATGCCGAAGCACTGAAGGCGAATGGCAAGACGTTCGAAATGCACAGCTACCCTGGCACGCGTCACGGGTTCCACAACACCTCGACGCCGCGTTTCAATGAAGAGCAGGCTAACATCGCCTGGGATCGCACGATCCAGTTCTTCAAGGCAAATCTTGCATAATTTCTCAGTTGATCTGAGTACGAAGAGCGCGCTGGCCCCGGCCGGCGCGTTTTTCACTTCAGGATAGACGCCCGGTTCTCCGGACGCCTTAAAATCTGAAGTGTCAGAGAAGGGCGGTTTCTTCCGTTGTCTCTTCCTCATCGCTGTTCTCGTCCGTGTCGTTGTTAAAGAGCGCGTCCAGCAATGTCTGGATGGTGTCATCGCTGCCGGTTGGCGCGGCCTCGGCGGCACCAGGTCCGCCGCTTTCCTGCATGTTCAGCATGAAGGCCATCATCTCGTTTGAGAATTTGGACCGGGCATTCTGCCGGGCGGTGTCGAGTTCTTCCCT
Source organism: Alphaproteobacteria bacterium (assembly GCA_963691885.1). Taxonomy (GTDB): domain Bacteria; phylum Pseudomonadota; class Alphaproteobacteria; order UBA8366; family Aestuariispiraceae. The sequence continues at coordinate 226,481 of OY829843.1, read as the reverse complement.
GGTCAATTCTCCATCCCCATTTGTATCCGCTTTTGCGAACCGCTCTTCAGGGGACATATCGCGATCTTTGATTTTATCGGCGAACGGGCTTTCTGCCGCCGCTGTTTGAAGCTCTTCCAGGCTGAGACCGCCACTTCCATCCGCGTCAATCGTCGCAAATTTCTGTTCGCGCATTTGTTGAAACCTGTCTCGCATGGCGGCGTAGTCCACGCCACCTGCCTGAGCACCCTCTATCGTGGACATTGTCCTGCTCCTTTCGTTAGCAGTGGTCATTTGCGGCTCCCACCCGGGAAACTGCGATCGGAGAGACGCAGCGACTGTGCCATCCCTGTTTCAAAAAGCGGTTTCAAACACTTGTTTGAAACAGATCTGGTTCTGTTTTTGCATCACGAGATCCGGGGATTGGTTACAGGCTGAGGGCAGTCATGGACTCACGGGATATGGGGACACGGGCGCGGGTACTGGCGGCGGCGGAGGCCGTTTTCTCCGAGCGCGGGTTTGAGGGCGCGACCGTTAGAGAAATTGTGGCCAGGGCTGGCGTAAACATCGCGTCTGTAAATTATCACTATGGCGGAAAGTCCGCCTTATATGAGGCATCTCTACAATCCGCCCTGGACCGTTTTGGCAACAGGTTCGATGCCACCTGGAATGACGCCAGATCGAGGTCGGATGCATGGGAGCAGCTCCGTCTTTTCCTTAAGAAGACGATCCTTCTCGGCCTGACCTCGCAACAGATAACCGCACCCGAAAAATTACTCGGGTGGGAGATCCTCTCTCCAACAGATCAAGCAAGCGACATCATTAAGCGGCGCTGTCTGGATCGGGTGGATGAAATGGAAGCTCTGCTGTGCGACCTGAATGTTGCGCCGGATGATGAACTGGAACGGCGGACACTAGCCCTCTGGTTGATGGGGCAGGCCATCTGGTTTTCGACACTGGCACCCCATCTGATACAAGCGGGTGATATGGATGAGGCCAACAGAGTGGCCGAGAACATCGCCGGCAAACTGATGAACGGGCTGGTCTCAACAATCGACGAAAAACAACCCGCATCGATTTGACGAGTGTTTACCCCTCGGCCTTCAGGGCCAGGGCGCGATCAGTCGTCCAGACGCCAGCGGCGCCACCCCAACTCCCGCTCTTGACCTCATGCACCCGGGCTGAGGTGTTGTCCTGCATGGCCTTGCCTGCAACCTTGCCAAAGGCGAGCACGGTTTCCCTGATCAGGGCCTGCTTCTCCTCATCCGAAAAAACACCTTCCATCACCTGAATATCGATCAGTGGCATAGTCTCTCCTCCATCACCGGTATTCGAATATTGGTCGTGCAGCATATCACAAACAGCGACGGAGCAATGCGCGGCCCAGGCTGGACGAGGGCTAATGCCGTTGTCCTTGGGCTACCGGTAAACAGCGACCGGGTCGCCCAGCGCATCCTCTTCTGGATGAACGCCGAGACCCGGTTCTTCGGGCAGATGTAGATGGCCGTCGCGGTTGCGGGGACCTCTTCCCCCTGCGATGTCGAGGGTCAGCATATCCTGGCAGGCCCAGACCGCGTAAAAATTGTCGTCGGGCACGGTTGCGGCCAGGTGCAGGGCCTCCGTATCTGCCATCACGGACCCGCCGGTGGCCATGACGAAAATATCGATCCCGTGGGCCAGCGCGATGTCGCGCAGCCGTGCTGCTTTGGTCAGGCCACCGACGCGGTTCAGCTTGATGTTGAAGACCTCGGCAATACCCTCGCGGGCAATACGCGTCCCGTCCTGCAGGGTGACCAGGCTTTCATCGGCGCTGACCGGGGTGGCGTGTTTCCCGGCAATGGACGCAATGTCGTCCAGCGTCTCACAGGGTTGCTCAACCATAACACTCAGGTCCTGAACCGTACTCATTACGCGCAGGGCCTGTTGCCGTGTCCAGCCTCGATTGACGTCATAGAGCAGGATTTCGCCCGGTTTGCGTATGCTCTCCACATCGCGGATCCGGTCGATATCGCGTTCCACATTGCCGCCAATTTTTACCGAATGGGCAATGTATCCGCGGGCCCTGTACCGCTCTATCACGTCGCGGGTTTCCTCAACTGTTTTTGCCCCGACGGAGGAGGCGATGGGCCGCGGTGTCCGAGATCCGCCCCCCATCAGATCCGCGATGGGCAGACCCGCCACCTGACCGGCAATATCCCAACAGGCCATGTCGATTGGGGATTTCGCATAGAGATGGCCGGGCAGGGCAAGATCCATGGCCCGCTCAACCTCCAGCACCTTCCTCGGGTCCAGTCCCAGGACGAATTTCGCCATGGTCTCAATCCCGGCACGGATGCCGGGACCGTGGGCGGGCACATAGGTGTGCCCCCAGGGCGTCCCTTCGCCCCAGCCCGTATACCCGTCATCAGTTTCGATTTTGACCAGGGTCGCGTCCAGAACATCAAATTTCAGGCGACCGCCGGACAGCCAATAGGGATATTCCAGCGGCAGATCGACTTGATAGACGGCGATTGACTTGATTTTCATGGGCCATCCCCCCGGACGTTCGGCAATGTGGTTCAACAGGGCCGTCTTTAGCGACCTCAATTTCCCCCTTAACCCAAGTCCGGTTCGGCGTCCAGACGCTTTTGCTGTTGAACAATGGAGGTACGGTTTCCGCGTGCCAATCGGCCCCTTCTCAATATTCTAACGGTCAAGTGTTGCGGATACGGCAAAGGCTGGCATCGGAACGCGATACTGACCATCTACAAGGTATTCTGTCAGTTGTTCGTCCAACGCCGAATAAATCTGATTGGTCGTTTCCTCACTTTGCAGGTCCAGTATCATCGCGGCCCTCACCGCAAATTTGCGGAACTGTTCTGGAAAACGTCCCTCCGCTGCTGTGAAAACCAGGGGCAGTTTTTCGACAGAAGACAAGGTAAGGCCAACATCTTGTAATGCGCCCCGCATGGCATCCTCTGTTGAAAGAGCAAAGGGTGGTGGGGCCGGCGGTGCTACAGACATATCGGCCAGTTTCTGCATCGTTCCAAAGACAAGACGGAACAGGGCTGATTCCGGTGGGCCTACCCAATGGCTTAGGGCCAGACGCCCGCCCGGCTTCAGGACACGGGCAGCTTCTTGAAAGAGGGCGTTGGGGTCGGCCACATGCAAAAGACCAAATCCGCAAATGACGGCGTCAAAGCTGTTATCATCACGGGGGATAGATTCGGCGTCGCCCACGTCGAACCTGGCACCTGGGAAACCGGCCCTTGCCGCTTCAATCATGGCTTCTGATGCGTCGATGCCTTCTGCCTCTGCCCCTAATGCAACGACGGCCCCGGCGGCCCGTCCCGTCCCGCAACACAGATCCAGAATGCGTTTGCCGGGGGTTGTTTCGGCCATCGCCAGAAGGGTCGGGATTGCCCCTGTTGTGACCTGTCCCGTAGTCTCGTTATAGGCAGTTGCACGGTCGTTCCAACCGCTGATTTCTGCCGTTCTGAATGCCTCGTAACCCATTTTTTCCTCGTATTAATTGTTTCGCTGATACAGTCTTGTCTCTGTCGCGACAGCGCGTGAGGGGCAGATTGGCCAATTGCGGGCTAATCCGGCCAAGGTGTTTGCGGGAGAAGATAGTGCCATGAGCAGGGACTTCCAAAGTGACCCGTTGCGGATCGATATTCTCGCTGCCGAAAGCTGCCGTGGGGCCATCCTCTATGGCATATACGACCTTCTTGCATCGGTGGGGACAGCGTGGTCCTACCTTACTGAGGAAACGGTCCAACCCCCGATGACGCGGGTCAGGATCGTGGCGCGGGAGAAGGAACCCTTCCGCTGCATCAGCGGTGTCCCTGTGATGCCGGACGCCACGCTGGAAGAGGCTATGGATGCAGAGATTATCTGTCTCCCAAATTTCAGGATTGATGCGGAGAAGAGTCCTCGCGAGGTTCTTGGCCCAGAGATTGACTGGATCATGGAGAGGCATAGTTCCGGGGTCCGCATTGCAAGCGCGTGTTCCGGTTCGGCGCTCCTCGCAGATTCCGGCCTATTGGATGGGGAGGAAGCGACAGCCCATTGGTCGATGAGGGAGCTATTTCAGACGCGGTATCCCAAGGTCAATTTCTGTCCGGACCGAACCCTGACCTTTGCTGGTGAAGGGGACTCCATTGTCATGTCCGGCGGCATGGCATCCTGGCAGGATCTGGCGCTTTACGTGATCGCACGGTTTCTCGGGCCCGAACATGCCTCCCGGTCTGCGAGATTTTATTGTGTTGACCCAAGGCCGGACGGGCAAAGGCACTTTGCCGCGCCAAAACGACGCTTGCAGAATAATGATGCGGTCATCAGGGATTGTCAGGAATGGCTGGCGGATGGTTATGCGGTCGGGGACGCCGTGAGCCGGATGGTCACTCAATCGGGGTTGCCCCGTCGAACCTTCGATCGCCGCTTTCGGCTGGCGACGGGATACAGTCCGAACGATTATCTCCAGACATTGCGGATGGAGGAGGCGAAACAGTTGCTGGAAATGGAAGAGAATAATGTCGACGCCATTGCCGAACGCGTCGGCTATTCCGACGTCCGCGCCTTCCGCCGCCTGTTCAAGAAAATGACCGGCCTCAGCCCCGCCGAATACCGCCGCCGCTTTTCCAGCAGCGGTTTCCTCTCAGCGAGGTGACAGAATTAGCTGAACTGCAACTAGGACTTTTCTTTCTGATATTGTTCGAGTTGCTTTTTCCAGCTGTTCTTGCGTCTTACCCAACCGGTTAAGGTCATCACAAGACGGGTCGAGCAAAGGACGATGATGACCAGGCCTGTAAACGATATGAGAATATCAGATCTGTGAGAATCCCATGCTCCTGTTGGGTTGGAAAGGGCATGGAGCAACACGTTCTTGTCCGACATGGTAAGAAGAAACAGGCCAACGAGAATGAGCATAACCAAAAGGACGCATCGCCGCGCCAGCCACTCCCCCCTTGTTGTGTCGGGGATAACCGGTGCCGTGAAGTTCTTTTCAAAGGCTTTTTCAAAGTTCCAATCTATAAAACTTATAGTACATAACGTTCCATTAAATTCAATCAGAAAGGAAATTTTTCCATGATACGATTGGTCCACGATTGTTGTCGAGCAAGGTCATTTGACGCCTATCATGATGGAAGGAACGCGAGGCCGCCGGGCTTGCAGCCAACGCGGATGTGGTCACGGTTAACGTGACACTTATCGATCAAGCTGACGGCGGTGAGGTTTAGACAGTTACTCACTGCAGCGGGTCGCATCCCTGCAGTGCTTCCCAGATTTCGGTCAGAACTTTTCCCATGGCCTGGTCGCGTCTTCGGATGGCGAAGAGTTCTGTGTGGCGGGGGGGAAAGCCTTCGACATTGAGGGGCAGGAGGTCGCCGCTTTCGAGTTCTTCGCTGATCATGTGTTCAGGCAAGCCGCCCCATCCGAGGCCTTCCATGATGATGGATTTCTTTGTCGCAAAGTCGGAGACGGTCCAGCGACGTCCCCCGGCCAGGACGTCGCGTGACTGGTCAAAATCCGGGCCGCCGGTTCCGGCGACGATGACTTGAACATAGCCCTGCATCTCCATTCGCGACCGGACACCCCCCTGTTGCGCGATGGCGAAACTGCGATGGGCGACGGGGCGGATGACGATGGAGCCGACCGGTGTGACCTCCACCTCATCGACGGGGACATCCTGTAAGCCGGCGACGATCAGGTCTGCCTCACCATTCATCAGACGGGCCAGCGGACCGCCCATCATCTCGGCGGAAACGGCGATCTGCGTGCTGGGAAACGCGTCCCCGATCTGACCCAGAAGGGCGACCAGCGGTTCAATCGGCATGGTGGCCGTCAGGCAGATGTGGATGAGAGATTCCTGCTCGCCGCGCAATCTCTGGCTGACCGTCTGCAACTGGCGAAACTGGTCGAGAACGCGGGTCGCCTCCCTGAAAAACACCTCGCCTTCTTCCGTCAGGCGCGGGCGATATGCCTCGCGGGAGAAGAGGGCGAACTGCAACTCATCCTCAAGCTTGCGGATCTGATGACTGATGGCCGATTGCGCCTTATGCACCCGTTCCGCCGCGCCCCGAAACGTGCCGGTGCTGACAATCGCGTCCAGGGTGATGAGCTGTTCCAGGTTCATTTGCATCCAACTTGATCTGTTATATAGATCATTATCATGTGAAATCGATATTATCAATTGTTCAACTGACCCTCCATGTTTGGCACATAACCCAAACGAATGGAGTTCGAAATGAAACTTTTTTACATGCCAGGCGCCTGTTCGCTGGCCAGTCACATCATGCTGCTTGAGGTCGGCGCGCGGTTTGAGATTGAAAGCGTGGATACGGCCGCAGGCGTCACCGAAACCGGTCTCAAATATCGCGAGATCAACCCAAATGGCTATGTCCCGGCGCTGGAGACAGATGAGGGTGCTATCATCACCGAAGGGGTGGCGATCCTGCAATATATCGCCGACACGCAGCCTGACCGTGCTTTTTCCCCGAAACTGGGTTCCCTCGCTCGGGCCAGGGTCCAGCAATTCCTGAATTTCGCCGCCGCAGAGTTGCACAAGGCCTGGTCACCCCTGTTTGCGAGCGGGTCGAGTGAGGCGGAGAAATCGGAGGCGGCCCGCAAGGTGGCTGGCCGGTTCAATTATCTGGAAAGCGTGCTGTCGGATGGTCGCGCCTTCCTGGTCGACAACCAGTTTTCCGTCGCAGATGCCTATATGTTTGTTCTCGCGAATTGGGCCAACTTCAAGGATATCAGCCTGAAGGACTAGCCGCATCTCGCCCGATATGTGGAGCGTGTGCAGGCAAGACCGTCGACCATGGCAGCGATGAAGGCGGAGGGGCTGCTGCAATGACGACACAAGATGAAAGAGAAGTAGAGGCCCTGATGCAGCGATACTTCGACGGCCTCTACCAAGCGGATAGTGAGATCCTGCGCAGCGTGTTTCACCCGGAGCTTTCCTACGTCAACGCGACGGCGGGCGATCACGAGGTCATGTCTCTGGAGCCTTACATGACCCGGATCGACAACCGGACATCCCCGGCAGAACTGGGTGAAGCGCAAATCGGCGGCGTGGACCGTTTCACCCTGACACAGGGACAGATGGGTTTTGTGGAGGCCCATGGGACCATGCTGAACCGCGACTATCAGGACCTGCTGACGCTCATTCGAACTGATGATGGCTGGAAGGTGATCAGCAAGGTTTTCACCTACCAGGTGAGGGAGGGCTGAGCCATGCCTTATGTCAATATCAAGGTGACCCGTGAAGGCGGGCCTGATGGCACAGGCCCGACACCGGAAGAGAAGGCGGCGCTGATCCAGGGTGTGACGGATCTGCTGCAACGTGTGCTGAACAAATCCCCGTCCACCACCTTTGTCGTCATTGACGAGGTATCCCTCGATAATTGGGGGATATCGGGGAATTCGGTTCGCAAGATCAGGTCGAGATAAACCTGAAAGCATCAATACTGAAAATTTGAGATGCATTGTCCAACTGGCCCCGGCCGGTGGACAATGCAAGGAGGTTCTGTGATGAGTGACAGTTCTGGTTGGATGTATTTGACGATGGCGGCCGCCGGGTTGGCGATCCCGGTCATGGCGGCAATGAGTGCGGATATCGGGCAGAAGGTTGGCGTTCCAACAGCCGCTTGCGCCATTTTTGCGACCGCTGCCCTGGCCGGTGCGCTTTTCGGGCATTTTAATGGCGGGCTTCGCTTTCAGGGGGTTGGCCATGCGTTAGCCCCGGCCCTTGTCGGTGGTGCGATCATCGCCTTTTACCTGTTGTCGATATCCCTGCTCGGGCCGCGGATCGGTATTGGAACGGCGGTTTTGCTGGTTCTGCTTGGTCAGATCGCGAGTGCGGCCATTATTGACAGTTTTGGACTGCTTGGGGCACCGCGAATCCCTGTGACGGGCATGCGGGTTTTGGGGATTGCACTTGTCATGATCGGGATCACGCTGGCGCGGCGACCTGTTGGCTGATCGCGATGGCATCCCTATATGCGTTAAGTGGAGTTAAAGATCCGGCTTGGAGAGGTAAGATGACACAGTATGTTCTGAAGAAAGCTGACATTGAGGCGATGGAAGGCACTGAGAAAACGCATTTCCTGAACCCGAATGCCAGGCGGTCCAACAAATCCCTGGGGGATAAGACCGGATTGACCGGTTTGGGCTTTCATATCATCGACGTGCCGCCAGGATGTGAATCGACGGAATATCACGTTCATCACTTTGAGGACGAATGCACCTATATCTTGTCCGGGACCGGCGAGGTGACCATTGGGGGTGAGGTGCAGGCGGTCGAGGCGGGTGACTTTATCGGCTACCGCAAAGGTGGTCTGCCCCATACGATGAAGAATACCGGGCAGGACGTTCTGCGTTGTATCGTCGTGGGTGAGCGGCTTGCCCATGATATCGGGGATTATCCAAATCAGAAGAAGCGCTTGTTCCGGAATCAGGGGCAGCCCTGGGATCTGGTGGATCATGACGCGATCACGAACCCGCAAGCAGGGGGGAAATAGGGCGATCGTCCGTCCACCTTCCTTCACTGCGGTGCTAGGAGATCATAGGCTTGACGCTGTTCACCATCGGACTACGATATGGCAAAATTAATCAAGAGCTATCAGGAACCCGGGGGGGACGCTATGAGCGCGCAATCTGTAACCGCAGAACCACTGAGCACCGAGGAAATATCCGTCCGCCACAGTCCCGCATCGCCCAATGTCGGCGTTGTGGTGGAAGACATCGATGTGGCGAAAATGACCGACGCGCAAGCGCTTGAGGTGCGCGGACTGTTTGACCGGTATTCAGCACTGCTGTTCCGGGGGCAAACACTGACCGATGCGGATCAGGTCGCGTTCAGCCGTCATTTTGGTGATCTCGACCATGCGCCGGTCATGGAAAACGGTCGGACAGCGGTTGAGGGACGTCCGGAGATTTACGTGATCTCCAATATAGCGGGCGCGGACGGGAAACCCATCGGCAGCCTGGGTGCCGGTGAGGCGGTCTGGCACACGGATATGTCCTATCTGCCTGTTCCGCCCTATGCGTCCTCTCTCTATTCCATTGAAATTCCCCCAAGCGGGGGCAGCACCTGGTTGTGCTCTATGACGGCCGCTTATGACGCTCTGCCGGACGCCTTGAAGGAACGGGTTGCCGGGCTGCGCGTGAAACATGACGGGACCTATAATTCGGGCGGTTATGTGCGGGCAGGCGCGGTTGAAACCGACAACCCGATGGAGGCGGCCGGAACTCTACACCCCGCCGTGATCACCCACCCACGCACCGGGAGACGTGCGCTCTATCTTGGCCGTCGCCGGAACGCCTATGTCGAGGGCCTGTCGCTTGATGGGTCTGAGGCGCTGCTGGATGAGATCTGGTCCTATGCCACGTTGCCGGAGAATTGTTATTGCCACAATTGGGCAATTGGTGATCTGCTGATGTGGGATAACCGGACCACAATGCACCGCCGCGACCCGTTCGACCCCTCGTCACGACGCCTGATGCACCGCACCCAGGTCAAAAGTGACGCGGCACCGGAACTGATTTAAGCTCCCAATTTTGAGGTGCTTTGTCCCTGAAGTCGTCAGCCGTTGCATATCATTTATATGGATGAAGTTTTATAGTTGGTCACGATAAGACCAATCTCGTTTACCATACTCTGGCACTAACCAATTCTTAGGTAACAAATGAGATATCGGGGAGAAGATCTTGCCAATATTGTAGAAGATTTTCAATTGATTACAGCTGCACACGGTGAATGCATTAGTGCTCTTGATACATGGGTGCAAGAAAATCCGCTGTTTAAAGAGGTCGCCCGCTTCGCCTGCATGCGCCAACTAGGTCTTTTGACACACACAACACGCCGAGTTTTCGAGATTTTCTGGCCAAATGAGTTGGTTAACGGTACCGAAGAAATACATCAGGACTTGGCGGCATTTATTGGCAGGCATTATGTCAGCGCCGTTGCCAGCCTCGATGGGCTGGCCGCGCTCTGGGTCCTTCACCATGACATAAGAAAGGCGACCGGGGAACAGCTGCCACGGACGGCCGTATCTCTCTTTTGTGACGGGAGGAAATCTTCAAGGCCAATCTGGGAAAGCTATCCTCCGGATATTCAAATGATGCTAGGTGACGACTATGCGGATTGGGGAAAAATGACAGCTCGCTTACGCAACAGTATCGCGCATCGCGTGCCAGGCTATGTTCCTCGCGAAGTATCGAGCGAGAATGATGCCGCAAGGATTCAGGAACTCGAGAGAGCGCGGTGGGATGAATTGTTGCGTGAACGAGAAGATGGGGAGGAGATGAATCACGACAAGATCGATCAGCTTTACGCAGAAGAGGAAGCTCTCTATCGCGTGAGCCATTTTTATATGACTGACCCACACAAAGATGTTTCCATTCTTTATCACGGTCAAATGGTGGTGAACTGCAAAACTGTTTTTTGGATTTACGCCAAGTTCCTTCCTTTGATGGGTTATAAGGGTCGTATTGATCCCTATTTTCCATCTGAACACAGGCCATTTTGACCGATTCCCGTGTCACTTTTTTTAAGGTATTTTTTTCAGTGAGGCTTCCAGCACCAAGAACTTCGACGGTTAACAGTTTTTCTATTTGGAAGCTCTTCCTGTGATTGGGCTATATTTTGCGGATTGCGACACGATAGATTACGTGCGGGTAGCATATCAGTCGCTTTTGAGGTGAACTTACCGTGTCGCTTTAAACACAAAATCGACAGTCGATTAGCAGTGGAACTATGTTCTATACGTGCTGCAAGGGCAGTGTTAAACAATTTCTCATGACGATAGCACTTCCTCTTCTTCTCTTGGGTTGGGCCCTGGCGGGCGGGAGTCCCGGTCCGGCGACCCTTGCCATTTCTGGGGCGGCGATGCGCCATGGTCGCAGGGCGGGCGTTGCGACCGGCTTTGGTGTCTGGTGCGGGTCGGCTGCCTGGGGTATCGCCGCGGCACTCGGAATATCTGCTATTATGCTGTCTTATGTTTGGGTAGCAGACGCGCTTCGCATCGCCGGGGCACTGTATCTTGTCTGGCTCAGTTACAAGTCACTCAAGGGGGCCATCCGACCTTTTTCAAAGACTGAACCACCGCCTCCGGCGGGACGTGCTTTCATACGCGGCCTGCTGATCCATCTGACAAATCCAAAGGCCATCCTGTCATGGGGGGCTGTCTATGCAGTTGCCTTGCCACCCGGCGCGTCCTGGATTGAAATCTGGGGTGTCTTCGCAGCCCTGTCACTGACTTCAGCCGTGGTCTTTCTTGGCTATGGCTTTCTTTTCGCAGCACCGCCAATTCGTCGTGGCTACGCCCGAGCAGGACGATGGATTGAGGGCATATTTGGCGCGCTTTTTGGCGCCGCCGGGATCCATCTACTTGCCTCTCGTGCATAGCGGCTTTGGCCGGGCGAATGAATACCGATTGAACACGGTTCAACTTCGAAATTGGCGAGGTCAATTGGCTGGCTCCCAAGCTTAGTGAAAGCCTTTGGCTGTGTAACGGCCTGTAACAGGAAAATGGTGGTGATTGCAGTCAAATGTGAACCGGTCTCTGGTGGAGTTCCCTAATTATCAGGGAAAATACAGGGTACTTATTGAATTGTTCGTCAGTTTGGTAATGGATTTGGGACGTTTGGCGAATGATCTTGCGGACTTGGTATTTGATTTCCCGGAGCTCGCGAACAGGGAAACCCAAAAGAGTTTCAAGGAATTTTTCCCCAATTAACGGGTAGGCATTATTGACACGAGGGTTCACCAGTATGCGCCTATCGGATAACCAATCTCTTGCAATATGAAGCTTGCTTCTGCCCGCTGACCGATGCGCTGCCCTATCCGATACACGTTATGACGAACTGCGTCCGGTCGTGCCTTAGTTAGCTGCGCTTCGCCGGTTTGCGGGAGAAATCATAAATGCGTTTCATGCGTCGTCTCTTTGTCAAGCAAAGGCGCTTTTTGCGCCGCCAGACTTTTGGGTTTTGAAGATCGAAGAAGAATTAGGAGCCGGGGGCAATGGCATGCGTATGGGAACCGGTTCAACTCTGGGCTCCAGGCAGGGTTCACCAATGATCGTGCGGTCGCGCAGGTCGTGCCAGAATTTCTCCTGACCAAGTGCATGGTAGTAAGCGACCGCACCAAGGACGGGCCAGGCATCGGCCTTGGCAATTTCGTAGAACAGGATCAACCTCGGCCGATCGCTGAGATTTGGAGCGGACCCATGAAGTGTGCGGGCATGATGCACTGTCATACTGCCCGCCTTGCCTGTGAGGGTGACGATTTCCTCGCCTTTAAAGTCAGGATCCTCGGGGTCGATGGCGCCGCAGAAAACACCTTTATTATGGTGACTTAAAACCGGCCCTTTGTGTGATCTGGGGATCACCTGCAATGGACCGTTCTCCAGGGATACGTCATCCAGCATAAGCCCGAATGCCAGCAGGTCGTCATTGGTATGAGGGTAAAATGCCCAGTCCTGGTGCCATTCCACCGCCGCGCCGCCTGCGGGGGGCTTGGTGTTCAGTTTTGCTGTGAGTAGCGTCGCGCTGTCACCCAGGAGATCTCGCAGGACTTCTGTTACGCCGGAGTTTTTCAGTATTTCATCAAAATAGGGGTGCAGTCTGTGGGGCAATTTGATCCGAGAAAGGCGAGGGGTCTCTGCGGAATGGCCCTCGTCGAGGTCGTAGGCATCGTTGCTTTCGCTTACTTGGCGCGACGCGTCGATAAGGTCCCGGGTTATGTCCTGCAGCTTATTGAGCTGAGCCGGCGTGACCACGTCTTCAACCATCAAGTAGCCATTGTCGTCATAGAACTGAATTTGGTCTGGAGTAAGCATAGCGGTTCCTCTCCGATCTTTTCCGTATAACTGGCGATTATGGTATCGATACTGACCTGTCCCCACTGACTGGTTCGGTTTGAATGTTAATGCATCATCTGTATTTGCTCCATAGGTATGATGCTTTCGGGCGCTGGTCTTCTGTATCTAAGAGCTGAGTGTAGCCGCATGGTGTTGTAATGACGTCGCCACTGTTCGATGACGATCTGGGCTTCTTTCAGACTGTAAAAGATCTCTCCATTCAAAAGCTCATCGCGGAACCTGGCATTGAAGCTCTCGCAGTATCCGTTCTCCCAGGGCGATCCTGATTCTATGTAGGTCGTCTCCGCACCAACAGCCTTGATCCAATGCCTGACGGCCTCTGCTATGAACTCCGGTCCGTTGTCAGAACGGATATGTGTCGGAACTCCCCGGATAATGAACAGGTCCCGAAGAAATCGTTGCGAAGTTACGCCAGGTTGAAGTTTTGATCGGTCAAAATCAGAAATGCCCTCGCTCTGACCTGGGGGATCTGAGGCGTCCCAATTGTCTTTGAGGGCAAACTCAAACAACTGCAGTGAGAGGAGCTCACGCTCATATTTAATACCAAAATTCTGCATAATTATCTAAAAAATGGTGGCGGATCAGGGATTTGAACCCCGGACACAAGGATTATGATTCCTCTGCTCTAACCACTGAGCTAATCCGCCATATGCCACGAACGGGCTTGGATCTGTCGATGTCCAGGGGCTTTGGTCGCCCGCTTTCGAACAGATGAGGGTTGATATTTTCCCGCGCCCCGTCTGTCAAGCGTTGCCTTTCCCGAACATGCTGAAAATTGGCCAGTTGAATGTTTCAGCCAAAATGGCCTGGTAATCCTCGGGACAGCCTCAAAGGCGATGTTCCGTCGGCTCTTGCTGCGCCTCCGTTCCGGGGAGTCCTGCTGCAGGGTCGTCCTGCCCGCGTATAATCCAGCCGCCACCCAGAACCCGGTCGCCGTCGTAGAAAACGGCGGCCTGACCGGGGGAGACGCCGAATTCCGGCGTGTCAAAGCGGACCACCACATCGCCCAGCGCGTCGGCAGTGATGCTGGCCGCGACCGGTTTCATGATGCTGCGGATCTTGACCGAGATCGGATAGGGATCGGTGGAGAGCTTCCGGTCGCCCAGCCAGTTGACCGCGGTGAGGCGGATATCCGGCGTCGCAAGCACTGCGTGGGGGCCAACAACCACCTCGTTCCGATCTGCGTCAATCCGGACGACATAGAGCGGCTCGCTGTCGCCCTCATTGCTGCTGCGCCCGCCAATGCCCAGGCGGCGGCGCTGGCCGATTGTGTAGTTCACGACGCCGTCATGACGACCCAGTTTTTCGCCGCTCAAATCGACAATGTCACCGGCGATCGCGGCATCGGGGCGCAGTTTCTTGACCAGCGTCGCATAAGACCCGTTGGGAACAAAGCAGATGTCCTGGCTGTCAGGTTTTTCCGCGACGGGCAGGTTGAAGCGTGCTGCATGATCGCGGGTTTCGGCCTTTGTCTGCTCCCCCAGCGGGAAGCGCAGATAGTCCAGCTGTTCCTGGGTCGTCGCGAAGAGGAAATAGCTTTGATCCTTGCCGGGATCGACGGCCCGTTCCAGCGTGGCGCGTCCGTTGATGAGGCCGCGCTTAACATAATGGCCGGTCGCCAAAGCCTCAGCACCCAGATCACGGGCCGTGTCGAGGAGGTCACGAAACTTGACCGTCTGGTTACAGCGGACGCATGGGATCGGTGTCTCCCCTCTCGTATAGGCGTCGACAAATTCGTCGATCACGCTTTCCCGGAACTTGCTTTCATAGTCCAGAACATAGTGAGGAATCCCGATCTGATCGGCGACATTACGGGCATCATGAATGTCCTGTCCGGCACAGCACGCCCCCTTTTTTGCCAGCGCCTGACCATGGTCATAGAGCTGCAGGGTGACGCCCACCACGTCATAGCCGCGCTCCTTCAGTAGGGCGGCGGCGACGGAGGAATCCACACCACCCGACATGGCGACAACCACGCGGGTATCTTTCGGGGCGTTTGGCAAGCCGAGATCATTCATTTCAGGGGCCAGTCTTTATTCGATGATTTCCGGGAATATAGGCATTCCTGCGCCGAGATCAAACGCGTTGGACTGCGATTGGGGCGAAGGATGCCTAACCCACCGCCCGGATCAGGGGGGCGTATTCCTTCATGAAACTGTGAACCGCCGCGGTCAATCCATCAAACTCGCGGTGTCCCATCGGCAGGCTGACCGTGATCATGCCCCTTGGCGCCAGATATTGCCCCTTCTCTAGCATGCAAAGATGAAACAGGCGCTTCAGACTGGGATTGCTGAAATGGGCATGTTCCGGACAGCGCACAGGCTTGCCCGTCCACTGGAAACCCATGATTGAGCCGATACCCGTCACCTGTCCTTCAATTTTGTGCTGGCGGAAGAGGACATTTAGACGGCGCTTCAAATCTTCGCCATTCGCATTCAACATTTGTGCGGCGCGGGGGGTATAGACCTCTGACAGGGCTTTCCAGCCGGTCGCCATGGTCAGGATATTATTGTTGAAGGTCCCGGCGTGATAAAAGGCATTCTTGCCGGCTGCCTTTGGATTGAACCGCTCCATCAGGTCAGAGCGGCCCCCAAAAGCCCCGAATGTCATGCCGCCGCCCAGGTATTTTCCGAGCGCGGTCAGGTCGGGCATCACGCCCGTCTTTTCCTGCATGCCGCCGGATGAAAGCCGGGAGGTAATCACTTCATCGAAAATGAGGAGCGCGCCTACAGCTTCCGTCTCACTGCGCAGGGTCTCCAGAAAGCCAGGCTCTGCAGGGATGCAACCGCCAGCCCCGATCATTGGCTCCACAATAACGCCGGCCAGTTGATCGCCAATCTCGTGAATAAGGGCCTTTGCAGCGTCCGGATCGTTATAGGGCGTGCAGGTTATGTCGTGGGGAACATTCAGCTGGTCATGGGATCCATCCATCATCAGAAATCCACCGTGATAGGCCCCTGAAAACGCGATGAACATGTCCCGTCCGGTGACAGCCCTGGCGATGCTCAGCGTCATCAGCGTTGCCTCTGACCCGGAATTGCAGAAGCGGACCAGGTCGATCGCCGGGAACCGCTCGCAGATCAGCTTCGCAAATTTGGCCTCATATTTATTGGGCGCACCATAGGAGAGGCCCATCTCGAGAGTGTCGGCGATGGTCTGTTGTATGACCGGGTGGCTGTGACCGTATAGCCCCGCGGAATATTCACCCAGGAAATCGACATAGCGATTGCCGTCGATATCTTCCATCATGCAGCCATGGGCCAACCCGATTGTCAGAGGGGCCGGATCAAAATGCAGGATAGAACGGGTGTTGCCACCCGGCATGGCCTTGCACGCATCCTGGTGACGCTCGAGGCTCTTCGGATTCCTCGCCTTAAAGCGTTCAATGGCTGCGTCGAGTTCAGCGTCGAGTTCTGCCTCCGCTGTCGCGTTATGAAGTCTATCTGCGACGGTCATGCCTTATCCCTGTTCAACATTCATTTTGAAGTTTGCCGATAGGGCGAGTGCTGATCAAGATAATCCATCACCTGGGCCATCTCTCGACGCTCTGCCTTCAGGAAAGTGTCTACCGCCTGGCGAAATCCGGGATCAATGATGTGATGGGCCGAAAAGGTTCTGACGGGCAGATAACCGCGCTGGATTTTGTGCTCACCCTGTGTCCCGGCCTCTACTGTCTGTAAGCCGCGTTCAATCGCAAAGTCGATTGCCTGATAGTAGCAGGCCTCAAAATGAAGGAAGGGGAAGCGGCCATCTGATCCCCAATTGCGGCCATAGAGTGCGGTTTCGCCGATCAGGTTGAGCGCACCGGCCACTGGATCATCGCCCAGATAGACCAGAACCAGCAAAATCCGGTCGCGCAAACGCTCTTGCGCCAGTCTGAAAAAGTCCCGCGTCAGATAGGGATGACCCCATTTACGGTCGTAGGTGTTCTGGTAGAAGCGATAAAACGCATCCCAGTGATGTGGCTGCAAATCATCGCCGGTCAGACGTTCGACGGTAAGGCCGGATTCAGCGATTTTCGCGCGTTCCTTACGGATATTCTTGCGTTTTCGGCTACTGAGCGTTGCGAGAAAGTCGTCGAAACTGTCATAGCCGTTATTCGACCAGTGATACTGATGGCCGTGACGGATGAGAAACCCCGCATCTTCAAACGCAATGGCGTCCGCTTCTTCAGCAAAATTGACATGGAGTGAGGAGACATTGTGCTGACGGGCTATTTCCATCAGACCCGCAATCAGGGTTGCTTCAATATCACTCATATCCGGCCCTGGTCGAACCAGAAGCCTGGGGCCGGTGACGGGTGTGAAGGGAATGGCAGAGAGGAGCTTCGGGTAATAGGAACCGCCCGCCCGCTCGTACGCATTGGCCCAGGAATAGTCGAAAATATACTCGCCTTGCGAATGGCCCTTTAGATAAAGGGGCACCGCGCCGGCCATAACGCCATCGCTGTCCCGGACAATCAGGTGCTGGGGCAGCCAGCCTTCTTCGCGACAGACGGATCGACTTTCCTCGAGTGAAGACAGAAAGGCATGGCTCAAGAAGGGATTGGCTGAACCGGCACAGGCATCCCATTCCTCAGCCGAAACAGCGGTAAGGGCAGGCAGGATCTCGATCCTGACGGGTTCATTGCCATCCGGCATTGAGCGCTCCGACGCTGGGTGGAAGAGAAATACTCATTTAAAACACATGCGACAGGTCCTGACGGGAATCAAGGGGCGCCTTGTCCCATCACGGGAATTGCGTCAATTAAATGCAGGTGTTTGGCCAATCAGCATGGGAAACAGGGTGTATGGCGCAGGAAGAATTCGACATTGTCGTGATTGGCGGCGGCCATAATGGGTTGACCTGTGCGGGCTATCTGGCGCGGGGCGGTTTGCGGGTGAAAGTTCTGGAACGCCGTTCTGTTGTCGGCGGGGCCACGTTGACTGAGGAATTCCACCCGGGTTTCAGGAATTCCGTCTTCTCCTATCTGGTCAGTCTGCTGAGCCCGAAAGTTATCGCGGATCTGGAATTGCCGAAGTTCGGGTTGGAAATTCTCGACCGTGGATCGGGCAGTTTTTCGTTACTTGAAGGGGACCACCTGTTCTTTCCCCGTGATCCGGACGCGTTGCGCAAGGAAATCTCCAGATTCTCCGAGGCCGATGCAGAGGCTTTCGAAGAGTTCGAGAACAGGATCGCCCATGTGGCGGTCGCCTTGCGGGAAGTGGCTGAGACACCACCGCCCGACTTTGGTGGCGGGTTGATTGATCTGATACGGCTGGCCTCGCTCGGCAACAGGGCCCGAAAACTGGGATCACAAGGACAGGCCGATCTGGCTGAGCTGATGACGATGTCGGTTGGGCATTATCTCGACCGCTGGTTTGAGAGCGATCCGATCAAGGGGGTACTTGGCTTCGAAGGGGTGATCGGGAATTTTGTTGGCCCTTATCACGCGGGGGCTGCCTATGTTTTGCTGCATCACGCCTTTGGGCAGGTGAACGGTCGGACCGGGGCCTGGGGCCTGGCGCGCGGCGGCATGGGATCCATCAGTCAGGCGCTTGCCAAATCGGCCATCGCATCAGGTGTGGAAATTGAAACGGACTCGGCTGTGGCGGAAGTCATCACCGACAAGTCCGGCAACGCGACCGGTGTTGCGCTGGAAGATGGCAAGGTTGTAAAGGCCCGGGCCGTGGCCGCGAATGTGACGCCGAGCGTTCTGTTTTCGCAATTGGTCGATCCCGGTCTCCTGCCCAAGGATTTCAAGAAACGGATTACGGGTTGGCGTGCCGAGTCCGCAACTTTCAGAATGAATGTCGCGTTGAGTGAGGCACCGCGGTTTTCATCCTTGCCGGGTGGTGATGCCGATTTTGATTACCTGAACGGCACCATCGATATTTGCCCCTCGCTACCCTATATCGAGAATGCCTATCAGGATGCAAAGCTCCAGGGCTGGGCCAAGCGACCGGTTATCTCGATGTGTCTGCCGACCACTATTGATGACACATTGGCCCCTCCGGGTTGTCATGTGATGAGCCTTTTCTGTCAGCATTTTCGGCGCGAGCTGCCCGATGGCAGTTCCTGGGATGACCATCGTGAGACGGTTGCGGACCATATTATCGACGAGGTCACCCGATACGCGCCCAATTTCAAGACAGCTGTCGTTGGGCGCCAGATCAATTCCCCGCTGGATATTGAACGCAAGTTGAACATGACCGGTGGGGATATTTTCCACGGTGCCTTGCATCTGGATCAGATTTTCAGCCTGCGTCCGGCCGCCGGGCACAGTGATCACCGTATGCCGGTCAAGGGCCTTTACCTCTGTGGGTCTGGCGCGCATCCGGGTGGGGGCGTAACGGGGTTGCCGGGGCGCAACGCGGCCTTGGAAATCCTCAAAGATGTCAGATAGGTCTGGCCAAGAAAAAATGGTCCGCATTCGGCCTGCCAGGACCGAAGAGGGCCCCGAGCTATCCGCGCTTTGCCTGCGCTCAAAAGCGCATTGGGGATATGATGCTGCCTTTCTGGAACTGGCCCGGGAACCCTTAACAATCACAGCAGAAATGATTGCTGACCATCCCGTCCTCGTCGCAGAGGGGCCTAACGGAAATCTGTTGGGAACTGTATCAGCGATGCCGCATGAGGGCAGCGTCTGGTTGTTATCCCTGCTTTTTATCGACCCGGTAGCAATCGGAATGGGGCTTGGCAGATCTCTCTTTCACGCGATGGCGGATTTGGTCCGGCAGAAAGGGGGCGCCCGTTTTGAAATTCACAGCGACCCATATGCTTTGCCATTTTATGAGTATCTGGGGGCTGTGGTGATTGGTGAAGTTGGTTCTAATGCGATTCCGGGCCGAAAACTGCCTCTGATGAGCTATGCCCTGATATAAAAAAGCCCCGGTGTTGTGAACTGACCCCATTAAGTTGGACGGTTTATAGGCTTGGATAGTTTGAGGGCTGGGTTCTGTATTGTACAGGGCTCAGCCCGTTCAGTTTGAGTTTGATGCGGTCATGATTGTAGTAGCGGATATAGTCTTCGATTCCGTTTTGCAGCGCGGTGATGTTCTCGAAGCGGCTTTGACGGAAGAACTCGGATTTGAGGGTGCCGAAGAAGCTCTCCATGGCTGCGTTATCATAGCAGTTCCCTTTGCGTGACATGCTTTGGCTTATGTTGTGGCCTCGCAGCATGTGTCGCCATGCAGGTATCTGGTATTGCCAGCCCTGGTCGGAATGCAGGATGGGACGGTCTTCGTCCCGCAGTCGTTTCACCGCCCTATCGAGCATGGTTTCGACGAGTTTGAACACCGGACGTCTGGCTGTTTCGAAGGCGATGATCTCTCCGTTGTAGAGATCCATGATAGGCGACAGATAGAGCTTTTGCCCGGCCACAGCGAATTCCGTCACATCGGTCACCCATTTCTGATTGGCACGCCTGGCGGTGAACTGCCGCTTGATGAGATCGGGTGCCACGCGCGCCGCCCTCCCCTTGTAAGAACGATATTTCTTCGGCCTGACGATGGACCGTAAGTCGAGTTCGCCCATCAACCGCTGAACGGTCTTGTGATTGACCGTCTCTCCGGCCCCACGCAAGGCGGCGGTCACCCGGCGATACCCGTAACGCCCCTTATGCGCTGCAAAGACCGACTTGATCCTGTCCTTCAATGCCGCATGCCGGTCGGGCCGGGTCAAGATCTTTTGGTGATAGTAGAAGGTGCTGCGGGCCAGCCCAGAAACCTCAAGGAGACCCTGAAGCGGATGATCCTGCCTTAACGCCTGGACGGTTTGCGCTTTTTGGGCGCTTGTTCCCGCGTTAAGGCATCCAGCTTTTTTAGGTAGGCGTTCTCCATGCGGAGATGCTGCAACTCCGCCAGAAGGTCATCGCGGCTCTTGTCCTTATCGTCCACGGGTCCCTCAGATCCAGCTGGCTTGCGTGACTTAGACACCGTTGCCGGTCTCCCTTTGCGGCGAGGGGCAAGCGCCGCCAGCCCGCCGCTTTCATAGCGTTGTTCCCAGTCCGAGAGGCAGCCAGCATTGCGGATGTTGTAAAGGGCAGCCACCTGACGGCGCGAAAGACCATCCTCCCACATCCGCTGCAAAACCGACAGCTTGAACGCGGCATCATAATGGCTGAATTTCTTCTTAAGCCCGGCTTCTCCATGGATAGCGTGAACCGATACCCACTGGCGAACCATAGAGGGGTCGATCCCAAAATGATCCCCTACGTCCCGGTAACTACGCGCACCGCCACCATAAAACTCAACAACAGACAGCTTGAATGAAAAACTGTATTTCGACATGAAAACCCCCGAAGGTCGGTGTCCAACTTTCGGGGGTCAGTTCAGTTGAGCCGGGGCTTTCCAGAACTGCGTAGATGTAGAGGGTCATTCCACCTCGACAATCGCTTCCACTTCGACGGCAACGTTGAAGGGCAGGGAACCGGCGCCAATGGCGAAACGGGCATGGGCGCCTTTATCGTCAAAAATTTCTGCCATCAGATTGCTGGCCCCGTTGATGACAGCTGGATGCTGTTCAAAGTCAGCCGGACAATTCACGAAACCGCCCAATTTCACGATGCGGGTGACACGATCCAGATCGCCATCCAGCATGTCCTTGACGACAGAGAGTGCGTTCAAGGCACAGAGGCGGGCACATTGCTGACCTTCCTCGATTGAGTATTCGACACCTACTTTGCCGATGAACGCCAGGGTGCCGTTATCAAAGGGTACCTGACCGGAAACGAAGATCAGATTACCGGAGCGCACTGCCGGAATATAAGCAGCGGCAGGTTTCGGCGCGGCAGGCAGGGTGATCCCGAGTTCCGCAAGACGTGCATCAATTTTTCCAGCCATTTTATCTTTCCTCTTTTGTAACAAGTTTTCGCCCTGATTTGGCATTAGGACATGTCTGAGAGAGACCCGTTCGGTCTGTTGCGCGGGAGTGTAGTATTGATCGCCCCATAGGGTCCACTCGAAACATTCGCGACAGGGAGGGGACGACCCGGTGCTGAATTTGCAGTCAAACTCCGTTCGTGGTTTAAGAGTGTCATGAACAGACAGTATGACGGGTTTGGTGCGTTTAGCGCCTGGTGGTTTGCGTTGTTGTTGGTAATAAGAGGTTTCCGGTGACCCAGTGGATCGAGCCAAATGTGTTTCAATTGGACAGGGCCGATTCCGCCAATGCCGCGCCGTTGGTGGTGGATTCACCGCATAGTGGAACGATTTTCCCTGACGATTTTGGAACGGTTGTCCCCCTGAATGTCTTGCGCAAAGTGCAGGATAGCTATGTCGACGAGCTGTTTGGCCAAAGTGTCGAATACGGGGCCAGTTTGTTGCGGGCGTTGTTTCCGCGCAGCTATATTGATCCGAACCGTGCGGAAGATGACCTGGACATTCGGTTACTGTCCCGCAGTTGGCCCAACATTGTGCGGCCGTCTGAAAAAACCCGGTTGGGCCACGGCCTGATCTGGCGTACATGTCCAACCGATCGGGCCATGTATGACCGTCGATTGTCACCTGAAGAAGTCAATCATCGGTTGGATGCATATTGGCGCCCCTACCACAGCGCTTTGGAAGAAGAAATCATTCAAAGGCAGGCTCAATTTGGAACGGTCTGGCATTTGAACTGTCATTCCATGCCCGCCGGTTCCTCGCCGATCATTGCGCGTTCGTCGCGGACCGCACGGGCGGATTTTGTTCTTGGCGATAAAGATGGCCGGTCTTGCGACCCTGCTTTCAGCATGTTTGTCCGCGACTGGCTCGTCGGTCGGGGCTATTCTGTGCGCCTGAATGACCCCTACAAGGGTGCCTATCTGGTAGAGGCCTATTCCAATCCTGCGGAGGGTAGACATTCCTTGCAGATCGAGATTAACCGCGCCCTTTACATGGATGAAATTACCCTTCAGAAGCTGAACGGGTTCGATGCATTGCGCGATGATCTGGGTGATCTCATACGGAATCTTGCAGAGGAATTGCGCAGCCGAACTCTGGCGACGGCCGCGGAGTAACAAACCGCCAAGAATACGGTTTAAGATTCAATCTCAGATCGCGTTTTTACTCGGGAAGCAGGGAAGAGCACTGAGATTGTTGTTCCTTCGTCGACCTTGCTTTCAATCTGCATTATGGCGTCGTGCATATCTACCAATGCCCGCACGATTGAAAGACCAAGACCCACACCGGAATTTTGCGGGGCGGTAACGTCTCTCACCTGCTCGAAGGGTTCCAGAATCCGCTCAATATGTTCAGACGGAATACCGCGGCCTGTGTCGCTGATATACAGGCGTATTTGATCCTCGACCAGCGTACATCCAACCGTGACCGTCCCGTCCGCATCTGTGAATTTCAGGGCATTGGACAAAAGGTTATCGACAATTTGCACGATGCTGCGCCGATCCCCCAAAAGCCGGATTTCAGAGAGTGCGGGATCGAGCGCCAGAACAATATTAACCTCAATCTCAAGGGCTTGTGAGCGACGGACAGCGTCCTCGAGGATTTTGTCGATACAGAATGCCGTTTCATCCAGGTCGCGTCTGCCCGCTTCAATTTGGGAGACGTCGAGTATGTCATTGATGAGGTCCAACAGATGCGTCGCGCTTCCGGATATATCGCCGAGATACTCGGCATAGCGATTGTTCTCCACCGGACCGAACATCTCATTTCGCATGACCTCGGTGAAGCCGAGCACGGCATTCAAAGGGGTTCGCAATTCGTGGCTCATATTGGCGAGGAATTGTGTTTTCGCGCGGTTGGCGGTTTCCGCCTCCAGCTTTGACCGCAAAAGGGCCTGTTCCTGCCGTCTTCGTTTGGTGATGTCTAAAGCAGAAACCAGAATCGCTTCGTCGCCATTGAAGTTGATCATTTTGACGCGTTGTTCGGCCCAGATCGGTTTCCCGTCAAGGCGGCGGTACCGCGTTTCGTAATGGGCGGGCGCTTTCTTTCCGTTCAGTCGCAATTGTCGAAACCGTTCCAGTCGAACGACCTCATCCGGGACGTGAAAGTTTTCCAGAGATTTCCCAAACAATTCGTCAGCTGTGTCGGCCCCGATCAGATCGGCGAATGCCTGATTGGCGTAAAGGATTTTGAGATCGCGATGCACCACAATGGCCTGAATAGAGTGTTCGATCAGGAAACGATATTGGGCCTCGCTCTTTCGAAGTGACGCAAGATCACTATCGGTCGAAGTCTCGTCGGTTACTGTAGAGGAAACATCGGTCTCGGCACCGCGATATCCAAGAAACTCCCCGGCATCTGACCAAATGGGCGTGCCACTGACCAGGATGCGACGTGGCACCTGTCCAGCAAGCCTTTGTTCAACGCGGATATTTGTGAACGCTTGCTTCTTGTTCATCGCATTTTGAATGGCGGATACGCCGCGCACATCCAATACGTCATTTGTCATTAAATCGGTTCTGGATTTTCCGATATACTCGGCCGGCGGGCTTTGAGGGTAGTCGGCAGGGATCCCGCTGAGCGGGACAAAAACGCCTTCAGCATCAGTTGCCCAAAACCACTGATTTCCCGGCTGCAGGAATCCTGTCGCCGCCGACAACAGATCTCTTGTATCAGCACTATCTCGCAGGTCATCAGTTGGAGCCTGCTGAAGCGTGGTCCGGTGTTCTTTCATCATCTGCCCATTTCAAACAGCTTCGAAAAGCTCCCTGATATTCCCCAATACAATCATCAATTAATATGCCGGGAATTGCCACCAAAAAGATCGCGTGCGGGGACTTGCCTCAGTCCCAAAAGACGGAAACAGTTTCTCCGGACATTTTGCCGGGAGATGATATGACACAACTAACAATTTTCGGTCTGAAGAACTGTGATACATGCCGAAAGGCCCTGAAATGGTTTCATGAGGCCGGCATAGAAGCCACCTTGCATGACTTTCGAAAGGATGGTCTCGACCGGGCACAGATCTCACATTGGATTGAGGTCCTGGGTGCGGATGGACTGATCAACAAGCGTGGCACCACGTGGAGGGGTTTATCAGAAGATATAAAATCCGGTTTGAACGAGGATGCCGCCGTCAATCTGATCCTGGAAAATCCGGCGCTGATCAAGCGACCGGTCGTTGAGATAGAGGGTAGGGTTTATGTCGGTTTTACGCCGGAGATGAAAGCCGCTGTGACCGGGTGAGCCCTAAAGTTCGAGGACCTGGTCGACATAGGTTTTATAGGTCTGTTTTTTGGGTTTGGCCCAGTCTTGCTCTCGAACATAACTGATCGAACTCTTCCCCAGATAAGTTTTTGGCAGGATCATCGCGCGGACGAACCCTGCCATTTTTTCTGTGGACCCTTTTCCTGAAACGTGGTCTGCGCCGTTTTCGAACCAGGCATTGTCCTTGGTGAAGGTGCGTCGACGCCCCTCTATCTCCAGCGTGAGGCTACCGCGATGCATGCATCTAATTCCGGGACCCGCATGGGTGTGTTCATAGATTTCGCACCCAAGTGGAAGATTGACCGCATCGCAGCGGATCAGATACCCGTGCGGGCTTTCCAGTGGCACATCCGCTTCGACCTGTAGCGCCGTTCGAATGGCCCCCTCGCATTCAGCTGGAACATCCGAGTCGCTGGTAACCAATTCAAACCGCCAGATTGTGGCACCGTCGAGCGAACCAGTTACCGTCACCGGCCGGTTGGCGTGGGCTGCCCCGTCGCAGACCAGTTCGCTGGAATGACCACTCACGATCGCCCCGCCATGACGACAATAGAGGATGCGATTGATGCCACCCGCATATGTAACGGATTTACCTGGACCGATCAGATCATGCACAAGCCGCAGTTTGTAGGCCGTCATTATGTCACCTGCTACCCTGTCATATCTTTCTGCCCGATCTGCTGAGCCTGGACGAGCTGCAAAGTCTCGAAACCGTCCAAATCCACTGATCATGGTGCCACATCTTACCAGAAATGGGCACAGGGAATTTGCAGTAGCGTTTTCAGCAGAGACAGTCTGAAAGGAGCAACCAATCAAATTCCCGACAACTATTTTGTACAAAGATACTGAACAGGAGCATTTCGTCCAGCGTAACCAACGGTTTCGCGGCGCGACACAGTATTGCCAGTTGGTCATCAATACCGCACCGCTATGTGGTGTATCCTGCGTTTGTCTTGTTGTAAGCGTCCGGGAAAACGGGCATCTCTGATCCGAACTGTAACCGAGGATGACAATGTTGAAGTACACGCCGGAAGACGCTCTTGAACTCGCGCAGAGCGCCTTGATTTTTTTGGGTCAGGATCAGGACCGCATCGGGCAGTTCCTGGCGCTAACAGGGGCGGGGCCCGGCGAAATCAGAACTCAAATCTCCGATCCCTTGTTTTTGGGCGGCGTCCTGGACTATCTGCTGGGCAATGAATCGCTTTTGATTGAGTTTGCCGAGGCTAACGAAATCGACCCTGAATTGCCCGGTTATTTGCGCCAACACCTGCCTGGCGCACCTGTAGAATAAGTATGGCCGCGCAGAGTAGTGACACAAGCCGAGTTGAGGGGAATTGGCACCGTCGTCTCTGGCGACTGGCTGGGCCGATCATTATCTCGAACCTGTCTGTACCTCTGCTCGGGATTGCCGATACAGCCGTCATGGGACACCTGCCGGATCCAGCCTATCTGGGGGCAGTGGCAATCGGCGCTCTGATCTTCAGCTACGTCTATTGGGGATTTGGTTTCCTCAGAATGAGCACCACTGGTCTGACCGCTCAGGCGTGGGGCCGCGACGATGGGGTTGAGGTTCGCGCCATCCTGTTGCGCGCCGGTATAATTGCGGCTGTCTTGGGTGGATTACTGTTGTTGTTGCAGATCCCGATCCGGCTCGTCGGACTATCAATGCTCAGCGCTTCGAGCGATGTTGAAGAGCTGGCCGCTATCTACATCCAGATACGGATCTGGGGGGCGCCAGCAACCTTGCTGAATTATGTCATCCTGGGATGGCTGTTGGGGACCCAGGACGCGCGCACACCCCTGTTTCTGCAATTATGGGCAAATGGTGTGAACATTATCCTGGATCTGGTTTTTGTACTGGGTTTCGGCTGGGGAATAGAAGGTGTGGCCGTTGCCACATTGATCGCAGAGGTAAGCGGTGCGGCGATCGGTGTGATACTGGTGTATCGGCGTGTCAGGGCGAGAACGTCACCTCTTCAGGCAGGGGAACGTCTTTTTACCTGGTCCGGAATACGGGCACTTGTCGCCTTGAACGGGGACATATTTATCAGAACGCTGTGTTTGATTACCGCGTTTGCGTATTTCACCAATCAAGGTGCATTGCTTGGTACTATTACGCTGGCCGCAAATGCCGTCCTTCTGAACTTTATGAGCTTCGCGGCTCACGGCTTGGATGGGTTCGCCCATGCTGCAGAAGCTCTGGTCGGTGGTAGCGTTGGAAAGAAAGATCGCAGAGGGTTTTTGGCGGCATCGAAGGTCGCCTTCCTTTGGGGCGGCATTGTTGCCGTCCTCTGCTCGATGGTGTTTTTTGCGTTTGGCCACCCAATCGTGAATCTGATGACCGGGATTGAGGAGGTGCGGCTGGATGCCTATCTCCATCTTGGATGGGCCGCGTTTATGCCGGTCCTGGCGGTCTGGGCTTTCGTATTTGACGGCATTTTTCTGGGGGCAACCCGGTCTGCCGCGCTGCGCAACGCGATGATCCTGTCTCTGGGCGGCTATCTTTTGATCAATCCGTGGCTGCGGGACGCTTATGACAATCACGGACTGTGGGCAGCGCTGAGTATATTTATGGCGTTGCGGGGTGTCACACTGGCCTTCGCATTCCCGAAATTAGTGAAATCTGTCGGACCGTCAGGACCCCCGTGATGCGCTAACGTTTCAGTATTACGAGCGCCTCGAGATGAGCCGACCAGGTGAACTGGTCGACAGGTGTCGCAGACTCAATGCGATAGCCGGCATCGAGTAGAACCCGCACGTCGCGTGCCAATGTTCCCGGGTTGCAGGATACTGCCACTACAACCGGCACATCAGACTGTGCCAGTTGTTCGGCCTGGGCCAGCGCGCCTGCGCGCGGCGGATCAAAAACAACGGCGTCAAAACCCGCAAGTTCCTTCGCGGTCATGGGAAATCGGGCAAGGTCCCGTTGTTCTGAACTGACCGCGCCACCCTGTGAGCGCCGGATCGAATGGACCATTGCCGCATCAATCTCAACAGCGTGCACTGTGTGCCCGGCGTCAAGCAGAGGCAGTGTCAGACTGCCGCAACCGCAATATAGATCGGCAACCCGCACGGCACCTTTGCATGCGTCGACGACCATCTGCGCAAGGGCTGTTTCACCGCTCTCACTGGGTTGCAGAAAGGCGGCGGGTGGAATGGCTGTCAGGCGATTGCCAAACCGGATCATAACTTGCCGGCGTTCGATAATGATTTCCGGTTCTTTGTCGTTGCCCCAGATCAGACGCGCCAGGTCCATTTCCTCGGCCCAGTCGGTCAGGTCATAACGCTGATCAAGATCCAGTTTGCCGGGCTTATTCGGAAAGAGGCAGATTTCCAGGCCGGTTTCGGAAGTGGTGACATGGATGTCGCCGCTGCGTCCGAAGGCCGGTACCTTGTCCAGAATCGGACGCAGTATTTTGGGAAGCTCAGCCAGGGATGGCTTCAATACGGGGCAGAGATCGAGGTCCACAATACGCTTCGATCCGCGCTCATTAAAACCGATGATCCAGCCGCGCTCTGTTTTCTGAACAGCAAACCGCGCCCGCCGGCGTTGGCCTGGCGGTGTCGTGACTGTCTCACCGATTTTTGCATTCTCTATCCCGCGACGTTGAAGCGCTGCGATCAGTAAATCACGTTTTTGGGCAGCGATGGTTGCGTCATACAGGTGCTGTAATGTGCAGCCACCGCATTTTTGGAAGACCGGGCAGGGCGGGGTGCGGCGGGCCTCTAACGCGTTCAAAAGTTTCACCTCAACTGCCAGCATGGCATCTCCACGCTTTTCCAGTTTTCCGACGGAATAGGTTTCGCCTGGCGCAGAGAAGGGAACGAAAACCCGGTTTCCGTCCAGAATACCAATGCCGTCACCTCTGGCACCAATATGGTCGATCGTGATCTCTTTGGTCATAAGCCTTGCAAATATTCCCTGTTTTTCCGGGGTTTATAATTTATCTGTTTGGAAACTAATGTGGAAAAATACTTGTTTTTAGTGTTATTTATTAGACTATTATTTGATCATTAAGTTCTTTGCATGGTTTCTGGTGCCGGGGGAGGCCAACTGGTCGAATGTCGATTAACACGTTCATAGCCTTTCTGCTGTGCGTCAGTCTGTTTGTCGGCGCCATCACATTCAGCACCGACAACTACATGATATTTTTCAGCTTTTCCAGCTTCTTGATGGTTGTGGGAGGGACGCTGGCGGCGACCTTTCTTGGCCAGGAGGCGCGCTATGTCTTGTTGGCCTGCGGCGGTATCATGTCGATGTTCTCGGTTCAACGGGTGGGACGGAGCATCCTAAATCAAGAAGTCGGTCGCATCATTCGCTGGGGGTATCTGGCCCAACAGCGCGGTGTGGTTGCGCTGGATGGCGAGTTGAAGAAAGTTGAAAATGATCCGTTTCTGTCCTTCGGCCTGGAGCTGGTGCTGTCCGGATACAAAGGTGGTGAAGTTCGCGCCAATCTTGACAATGTTGCTGATCGCACCTTTGAGCGCGAAATGGTGCCCGCCAATATCTGCCGCAATATGGCCAGTACAGCGCCTGCTTTTGGTATGATCGGCACACTTGTCGGGTTGATCATTATGCTGGACGATATGGGAAGCGATCCGACGCAATTGGGCCGTGGTCTGGCTGTTGCGTTGAACACCACCCTTTATGGGGTGATTATGGCGCGGTTTATCCTGCTTCCTGCAGCGAACAAGATGACCCAACGTCAGGAAATTAACAGGTTCCGGCATGATCTTCTCACAGAGGGGCTGGCCCTGCTGTCTGATCGCAAGAATCCGCGTTTTATTCAGGACAGAATGAACTCGTATCTCGATCCGACCATCCGGTTTGATATCGACCGCCAATTGCGTGAACGCGCTGGTGAGGGTGAAAATGCGCCGGCGGCGAACTAACGCGAAGCAGGGGGATGACGAGGAATGGCTCGTCACCTATGCCGATGCAATCACGCTGCTTTTGGCTTTCTTTGTGATGCTGGTTTCTTTCTCGTCCGTCGATATTCCGCTGATGGAAGAAGTGCAGGCTGGTATTAAAGAGCAGATTGGCGGGCGCGTTGATAGTGATCGACCGATTTTCGCGCTGCACAGCAATGTTCAGGCAATAGTGGATACCAGCGAGACGGTACCACCCGGCGATGTTCGTGTTGGCTTTGACGATGAAGGGGTCGTGATAGATTTCGTCACCGGGAGTTTCTTCAAAGACGGTACGGTTGAATTAACGGATCCGGCAAAGTTAATCCTGAAACAGATCAAGCTGGAATTGGAACTGGCCCCTTACGACATTTATGAAGTCGATGTGGAGGGTCATACGGACGATGTGCCTAAAGAAAGCGATACATATCCATCAAATTGGGAGTTTTCGGCGCAACAGGCCGCGCGGGTTGTTCGAGAACTGGTTGGATTGGGGATGGACCCGACGCGCCTGAAGGCTGCCGGTTTTGCCGGGACTCGTCCGGTAATTCCTCCGCTGGATCTGATGGGCGTCCCCGTTCCGGAGAACAGACGAATAAACCGTCGGTTGTCTGTCAGGCTTCATCCGCCGTGATTGTCCGTAAGGCTTTGTTTTTATTGGATGCTCTTCAAGAGGTGCTCTGATACCATTTTTTGAATGTGATCAAGATCACAGCTTTTAACTTGAATTTAGTGTCTAATTACTTGAATGTTTTGTTAATATTCATCAATCGTAATAATTGAGTGTATACACATGAAGTATCAGGGATATGGCGTTTAAAGTTAAATTTTGGGGTGTTCGAGGCTCTATAGCCTGTCCGTCTCCGCGCCATATCGGTTTTGGCGGGAATACAAGCTGTGTAGAAGTTGCCACTGGTGGGGAGCGTATTATTTTCGACGCGGGTACCGGCATTCGCAATCTTGGAACATGGCTTTTGCGCAAGGACGTTCACCGCGCCAATATCATGCTGTCTCACACTCATTGGGACCATATCAACGGGTTTCCTTTCTTCACGCCTGCCTTCATCCCGGGCAAGAGCTTCAATATTATGGCGGGCCATAGCGAGGAAGAGGGCGGCATTCGCAAGGTGCTTGGGGGGCAAATGGCGCAACCGTTTTTCCCGGTCCCCCTGGAAGCGATGCAAGCCACCATGTCTTTTGAGGATTTCAGCGCCGGGGACAATTTCACCCTGACACCAGGTGTTTACATCAAAACCAAACCTTTGAACCACCCCAATGGCGCGACAGGTTATCGCGTTGAGTTCAAAGGAAAATCCATGTGTTATATCACGGATACGGAACACGTCCCAGGGAAGTCGGATCAAAATGTCCTGGAACTGATGGATGGGGCGGATTTGGTCATCTACGACTGCACGTATACCGAAGAAGAGTTCCCGAGCAAAATTGGTTGGGGTCACTCAACCTGGGAGGAAGGTGTGCGGCTCTGCCGTGAAGCAGATGCGAAAATGCTGACAATCTTCCATCATGACCCGACCCATGATGATAAATTCATGGAAGATTTAGAGGTGAAGGCGCGGGAAATCTGGTCCGGCGCAGTTGTCGCGCGCGAGAATATGCGCATAAACCTGCTGTAAAATACTGATTTTTAAGGTTTTCGGGAGTATCGCGAGACCTGCACCTCACTATTTTTTTAACCTTCGTGACGGTTTGTTAACTTTGTCTCAAGAAGTTGTTAATATATTGATGAAGTGAGTAGGAATTTCCTCCAATTTTGGCGGGAATGTTGATAGAGCTAAAATCCCATGGTGGCATTGAAATAGAGATGGGAAGTAGACAGATCGGTGCAGTCTGAAACGGAAGTCAGTTTCCAGTCTGAATATGACGAATATGGAGAGCGCCGATCCGAGGATTACTTCAGTGGTCGGCGTGAAGGGGACCGTCTTACCCGCCGATTGATCGATCTTGGCATTGCCCTTTCCTCTGAACGAAATACGGACAAGCTTCTGGAGATGATCCTTCTGGAAGCAAAGGCCATATACAACGCGGATGGCGGAACCCTCTACCTGACCCAGGAAGATGAAAAGGGCTATGCGACCGGGCTGGCCTTCAAGATTATGCGGAACGACACGCTAAACGTCGCGTTGGGTGGGACAACAGGCGCGGACATCACCTTTGATCCGGTCCCCCTGTTCAAAGAGGACGGAACGCCAAACCGAAATAATGTTGCAAGCGCCACCTGGCACAATTGCGAGGCGGTGAATGTTGTCGATGCTTATACCGCCCAGGATTATGATTTCAGTGGAACAAAGAAGTTCGATGAAACCACTGGCTATCGGTCGAAGTCATTCTTGAACGTACCAATGATCAACACTGAGGACGAGGTGATTGGCGTACTTCAGTTGATCAATGCACGCACCGAAGGCGGTGAGACCAAAGCTTTTGACACCCTGATGCAACCGATGATCGAGGCGCTGACAAGTCAGGCAGCGGTCGCCCTTGAAAACTCGATGCTCATCAATGCGCAGCGCAAACTGTGGGACGCCTTGATCGAGATGCTTGCTGCCGCGATCGATGACAAATCACCCTATACCGGCGGCCATTGTCAGCGTGTTCCTGTGATTACCAAGATGCTTGTCGGGGCGGCCTGCGAGGCGCAGTCGGGTACTTTCGCAGATTTCGGTTTGACTGATGATCAATGGTACGAGTTGCATGTCGCGGCCTGGCTGCACGATTGTGGTAAGGTGACCACACCGGAATATGTTGTCGATAAAGCATCCAAGCTGGAAACGATCTACAACCGCATTCACGAAGTTCGGATGCGGTTCGAGGTGCTTCGGCGCGATGCAGAGATCAGATGTTTAAAGGCCCAGTTGGCGGGAACACCTGCGGTGGAGGCTGAAGCCCAATTTGCGGCAGATTGCGATAAGCTGCGCGATGATTACGCCTTTGTCGCGGCCGCGAATGTGGGTGGCGAATTCATGGACGACGCCGATGTCGAGCGTCTGAAAGAGATCGGACAGACCGAATGGGTGCGCTATTTCGAAAAGACCATCGGCCTCAGCCCGGTGGAGGAAATGCACCTGGATTCCTACAGACCGCCACCGGCACCGGCTTTGGAGCCCCTGATAAGCGATCTGCCGGAGCATCAGCATGGACCGTATAATCATGGCGAGCTCTATAATCTGTCGATCCGTCGGGGTACGCTGACACCAGAAGAACGACATACGATCAATGATCATATGGTCGTGACAATCAAGATGCTGGAACAACTGCCGTTTCCAAAGAAGCTGCGGAATGTGGCGGAGTATGCAGGCGGGCATCATGAAAAAATGGATGGTACCGGCTATCCAAATGGGTTGCGACGGGAGGATATGTCCGTACCCGCCCGCATCATGGCAATTGCCGATATCTATGAGGCCCTGACGGCGAGAGACAGGCCCTACAAGAAGGCAAAAACCATCACAGAATCTCTCAAGATCATGAGTTTTATGGTCAAGGATAACCATATCGACCCGGATCTCTTCGAGCTCTTCCTGCGATCCGGTGTTTGGCTTGAATATGCCAAACAGTATCTCGAGCCGGATCAGATTGATGAGGTGGACATCATGGATTACATGCCGCCTCAGGAAATGCTGGAGCACGCGACCGCTGCAGAATAGCGATAGTCTTATCTCTGTCGCTCTAGGACGATTTCTGCCATAGGGCCGTAAACAGTCCCGCCCCGATCAACAGGGATCCACCGGTGCGGTTCACACCACGTTGAACAGAGGGATTCTTGATTGCATTGCCTGCGCGTGACGCGAGCATGGCAAACCCCAACACATTGAGCGCAGCCAAGCTAACAAATGTTGCCTCAAGGATGATAATCTGCGGTAGCCAAGGGGCGGTCGGGTCAATAAACTGCGGTACGAAAGCAACGAAGAATACGATGCCCTTCGGGTTCAGGGCAGTGACGACATAGGTATGGGCCATCATGCGTCTGGCATCATGCGGTTGACGGGTGCCTTCTACCGCTGTCTCGCTGACAGGGCTCAACCACAGTTTTATGCCGAGATAGATCAGGTACAACGCCCCGACCCATTTCAGCAGCATGAAGACTTCAGCTGAAGCCGCCAGTATAGCCCCCAGTCCCAGCATCGAGGCGGTCATTGCTGTCAGATCCCCCAGAGAAACACCAACAACCGATGCCATGGCGGCCTTTTTCCCATGAGCCAGTGCATAGGATACGACGAGCAGAACCGTTGGTCCCGGTATCAGTAAAAGCAGGCCGGACGCAGCGGCAAAGGCAAGCAGGTATCAAATTCCACGATATACACTCCCTGATAGTATTCGCCACCAATTTGGGTCATACTGATCTGTGCAGGCTGAAATAACAGTCCAAAGATGATGGGACAATATTTCGCAGCTTGAAAGGGAGAATGAGGACCAGAAAAGCAGCCGACCGAAACACAATTGTCACGGTAAATTGTTAGATGGTCCGGGCTGAACCCGTCTGTGGTGGCGGGTTCTTTTCGACCTCTCAAATAACCGCAAAATGCGTGAGAAAAAGGACTAAGAGAATTGGAAAAATTGGACGGAAAGCCCCTGATTATGATCTGGAGCACTTCGACGAAGTAAACAACCCGAGACCCGAAGCAACTGATTTTGACAAGGTGTTGGACAAGGCCCTGTCACGCCGTGGATTCCTTGGCGGATCTCTGGCGGTGGGTGCCGCGAGCTTTGTTCTTGGCACCAGCGCCCTGACATCACCTGCTCAGGCGGCAAGCCGTTTTGGTTTTACCCAGGTCGCGGCAAACAGCCTCGACGACATCACCCTTCCACCGGGCTACAGCTGGCATAATGTCGCCTTGTGGGGCGAAGAAATGTGGAGCGACAGTGTTGCTTTTGATCAGGCCAGTCGCGGCGACGGCGCCAGTCAGGAACGCACATTTGGCGACAACAATGACGGGATGTCTCTGTTCCGGGTTGATGGTCGGAACATCCTGGTTGTGAACAACGAATATACAAACCGCAGCATTATTTACGGAAATCGCGCAGAGGGGCTTCCCGAGAACGCAGATGACGTTCGCAAAGGCAAAGCTGCGCATGGTGTGTCGGTTGTCGAGATCGCTGAAACCGATGGCAAATGGGCGATTGTAAAGGACAGTGAATATAATCGCCGGATCACCGCCGATTCCGAGATGGATATTACGGGGCCGGCCCGCGGGCATGATTTATTGAAAACCAGCGCTGACCCATCCGGGACCAAGTCGCTTGGCACCTGGAACAATTGCGGTAACGGCCGTACCCCATGGGGCACTTATCTGGCCTGCGAGGAGAATTTCAACGGATATTTCTCCAGCAGCAATAAGGATCTGGAACTGAGTGGTGCCCAGAAACGCTATGGTTTGAAGCATGACGATTGGGGCTATGCCTGGGCGACGGCAGATGATCGTTTCGACCTTTCGAAGGAACCGAATGAGGCCAACCGCGCCGGGTATATTGTTGAAATCGACCCTTCGGATCCGAATTCCACACCAAAGAAACGGACTGCATTGGGTCGCTTCAAACATGAAAATGCAGAAGTTGTGCTGGCCGCCGATGGTCATGTTGTCGTCTATATGGGCGATGATGAGCGCGGTGAGTTCATGTACAAATTCATCAGTGCCAACCTTTATGTCGAGGGTGGTGATAACTCTGACCTACTTGAAGACGGTCGTTTGTTTGCCGCCAAGTACAATGAAGACGGCACGGGCGACTGGGTAGAGCTGACACCGGCATCCACCGGCATGTCCTCGAAAGCGGATATCTGCGTGAACACGCGCATCGCCGCTTCTGCGGTGAAGGCGACGACAATGGACCGTCCGGAATGGGTTGCTGCCAACCCTAAGAAGGCAGAGGTGTATTGCGCGCTCACAAATAACAAGAACCGTGGCGTCAAAACCAATGCGGGTGGCGATGAGACACCGGCATTTGGCCCCAATCCGCGTGAAAAGAACCTGTATGGTCAGATCGTTCGGTTGCGTCCGTCGGGTGCCGATCACAATGCGGACAGTTTTGACTGGGACCTCTATGTCATGGCGGGCAATCCGACCGTGCATAGCGATGCCTATGGCGGTTCCGACAACGTGAATGCCGAGAACATGTTCAATTCCCCGGATGGTATTGCGTTTGACCGGAATGGCATGTTGTGGATCCAGACTGACGGCAACTATTCCAACGAAGAAGAGTTCGCCGGCATGGGCAACAACCAGATGCTGCTGGGGGACCCGGCAACGGGTGAGATCCGCCGGTTCATGGTCGGGCCAAACGAGTGTGAGGTCACCGGTATCACCTGGAGTGCCGATCACAAGACCCTGTTCGTCGGGATCCAGCATCCAGGTGAGAGAGGCAACAGTCACTGGCCAGACGGTGGTTCCACCGTTCCGCGCTCAGCCGTTATCGCGATCCGTCGTGATGATGGTGGCACGGTCGGCTGATTGAGGCCTTCCTCAGGCTGAAAGGTCTGATTAAACAGAATTGCGGGGGTGATGCCATATCACCCCCGTTTTTCGTTCTAGAGCAATCTGATCGCGGTGAAAGACCGTACAATAAAGCAGGATTTATCAATTGCCTTGGCACAGGTGCTCCAATGGAATGTCCCAATCTCTCCCGTCGTGGTTTGACCGGCGTCTTCATCAGTTTTTTTGGCATTTTTCTGTTTTTTGGCGCGGCCCTCTCCAGCCAGGCGCAGGAGATTACGAAACCTGACCAGATTGCGTCCCTTCCTGAAGGGACGGTTCCGGTTGATCTTCTGCAGTTTGACGTCCTGATGGATGGCAGCAAGATTGGTGAGCATATTGTGAATATCGGCCGGTTGGGTGAGGACACCCGGGTTGCTATTGATGTCGACCTGAAGGTCAACTTTGGGCCTTTCACCCTATATTCCTATGACCAGACCGTGCATGAGACCTGGCGGGATGATCGCCTGATATCGCTGAAAAGCGTTACCGACAATGATGGCGAAAAATACGCTGTAGAAGCGGGTTTGGATGGTTCTGAGTTGAGGGTTGCCGTAAATGATGCGGCCCCGGTCGCTTTGCCGTCGCTTTTACCTTCTACCTATTGGAACAAGAATACAGTAGAGCAGACAGCCTTGCTGGCGACCCTTGACGGGGAGCTGAAAGAAGTAGAGATCTCGCGCGTTGGGGTTGAAGAAATCGAGGTAAAGGGTGCGGTGGTTGAGGCGGAACGTTACGCAATGCGGGGCGATATCGATCTTGATATCTGGTATGACACAGACGGGCGCTGGGTCTATCTGACCTTTGATTTCAAGGGTAACAAATTCGACTATGTGTTGAGGTAGGCCATGGCGAAACTCTATTGGATTACCGGGGCCAGTTCCGGGATCGGTGCAGAGCTTGCTCGTCTGATGGCGGCGCAGGGGCTTTCGGTGGCGATTTCAGCCAGACGTCAGGAGAGCCTTGAAGAGGTATCCCAGGCAAATCCGGACAGGATCCATCCCTATGCTCTCGACGTCACCGACTGGAATGCAGTGAAAGATGTGATTTCAGCGATAGAGAGTGATCTCGGCCCGATTGATGTCGCCGTGTTGAATGCCGGTGCCTATACGCCGACCCCTGTTAAAGACTTTAAGGCAGAAATTGTCGAACAGATGATGCAGGTCAACGTGGTTGGTATCGCCAACATTCTGGAGGACCTGATACCCCGCATGATGGAAAGGCGGTCCGGCCAGCTTGCCCTTATGGCCTCTGTTGCCGGCTATCGCGGTTTGCCGATGGCAGCTGGATATTCCGGGTCGAAGGCGGCGGTCATCGCCATGGCGCAAAGCCTGAAGGCTGAATTGGATGGGTATAACGTTAAGGTACAGGCTATTTGCCCTGGCTTCGTTCGGACGCCTTTGACCGATCAGAATGAGTTTCCAATGCCTTTTCTGATGGAGGTTTCGGATGCCGCACAGCGAATTGCGGACGGTCTCGACAGCAAAAGCTTTGAAATTGCCTTTCCCAAACGGTTTGCGCTACAGCTTAAAACACTACAAAAACTGCCAGATAGCTGGTTTTTCCCGCTTATCAAAAAAACAACAGGTCACTAAACGCTGATGCAAGAAAATCCTGAACCGGATGCTGCCGAACGTCGGGCAATCACTTTGGCCGCAGCGAAAGGGTGGGCCGCCTATTTCGAGGCATTGCGGGTCCCAGGTGACCTGGCGGGACTGGCAAAGCTCTGTAACCCGGAAATACGGTTCAAGGATCCGTTCAACGACGTGAAAGGCGTCGAAAGCTTGCGCCGTATTTTTGAACATATGTTTGAAACGACGGTGAATCCGCAGTTTTCAGTTCTGGGCGTCGCGCCGGACACCGGGCGCGATGATCGGGCCTATCTCCATTGGCGGTTCGTATTTCATCCTAAGGGCCGGGAAAACGAAGATCTCTGGGTTATTGAGGGGATGAGTGTCGTTTTGGTCGATGAAGCCGGGTTGCTCACAT
Source organism: Alphaproteobacteria bacterium (assembly GCA_963691885.1). GTDB lineage: Bacteria > Pseudomonadota > Alphaproteobacteria > UBA8366 > Aestuariispiraceae. The sequence goes on along the minus strand of OY829843.1, from coordinate 188,132 downwards.
CCCATATCGACCATTGGGATTCTGGCGAACAATTCTATGAACGCCTGCCCCTGGTCGGGGCCCTTGTGCGCTTCATCAAAGGAAAAATGCGCGCCAGCTGACGCGCATTTCGGGATTTCTTGTCTGAATTTTTCGATTTTACTCGGCAGCTCTCAAATCAGCGTTTTCTGCCGCTTGTGCTTGTTTGTGGAACGAGAGTGTGACCGTTCCAAGATCAAATCCCCATTTGGAGATCACCGCTGTGTTGATCAGGACGCCGCCTGGCTGCAGGAACATCCAGTCATCGAATTTTACGCGCCAGGTACCGTCGCCAACTTTCAGGTCAAATGTATAAAGCCAGTTGAACGCGTTGCCATAGGCCGCACCGGTGGCCAATCCGATGACCCCGTCCGTGTGCCCTTCATAACGATGCTCGTCGAGCTTCTTCAGCTTCCAGATCCGTTGTTCGATCTCTCCATCATCGTAGATGAAGTCTTCGATCAGGGTCAGGGTTTCGCCATCAAACGTACCCTCAATGTCCACTTTGAACTCACGGCGCAAATTGCCAAACCGGTCTTGGAAAATGCCGACCGCATAGGTTTGGCCGAGGAAATATTCCTCTAGAACCAGCTTGGGTCCTTTGCCTTCAAAATCTTCAACTTTCATTGTGCTACAGCCAAATAAAAACAGGGTGGTTAAAACTGCTATAAAAGTTCTTACGGTGGTTTTCCTGAATAGGATCATATCAGACTCCAGAAATTGTATTTTGCAATTCTTGCTGTGACGCTTTTGTCACGGGGTGGTTCCAGATCAGCAAAACCGCAAGAAGCTTGAAGATGATAGGCGCAATTCCGTACAAAACCGCGATCAACCAGATACCCTCTGTCAGACCATTGGCCGGGTCAAATCCGGCAAGTGCCAACAACGGAAAAGCAATGCCAACGGACAGCGCCAGCGCCAGTTTCTGTGCCATGCCCCAAAGCGCAAAATAGGCCCCTGTCTTTGGTGATCCAGGTGCTTTGGCGGTATCGATGTCGACAACATCGGCCTGCATGGACGACGGCAGGACAAGGTCCGCGCCAAGGGCCAGACCGGTCGCAATCGACATGACCATAAATGCCGTCACATCGCCTGGTTCCAAAAAGGGCACAATGGCAAACCACAGGCAGGCCCATATCATCGCAACGGACCAGCACCGATGCTTGCCCCAGCGCTTGCCGAGCGCTACCCAGATCGGCAGCCCAAAAATCGCCGAGAGGAAATACACCAGAAGCAGGATGCCGGCCTGGTCCGGTGCCTCAAGCCTGAATTCAACAAAAATCAAGAACAGGGTCGCTGGCAAACCGTTAGCGAACCCATTTATGAACCAGGCCATGATCAATCGCCAGAACGGCTTATTCAGGCGGATTGACCCCAGGGTTTCAAAAAGCCGTAGCGGCGTCCTTTTTGCCGGTTTTCTATCTGGTAGTCCAAATGCGACGATCAGACACGTAACGGGCAACAGCACGACCAGCGTGATTGCCAGGACAGACAGGCCGTATCGCTGGCTGCCAGCCCCCTCGTTCAAAATGGCAGGCATCGCCGCGGCCAGTAAAGTTCCGACAATGACGAACCCTTCGCGCCAACCGGCAATGATAGTCCGTCTGTGGTAATCTGGGGACAGTTCCGCACCCCAAGCGCTGTAGGGCAGCATCGCCATGGTCCAGCCCAGATAGAGCATCAGTGTGACACAGAACAGATAGACGGGGCCGATCCCGTCAGGGGGTGAAAACAGAAGGTAACCCGCGACTGCGGTTAGCGGCATACCGATGACGAGCCAGGGTTTCCGCCGTCCAATTGGTGTCGAGACCCGGTCGGACAGAAAACCGATCAACGGGTCTGTAATGACGTCCCACAGACGTGTCATCAGCAGGATGCTGCCGACCACCGCCAGTCCCAATCCCATTTCAACGGCGTAGAAGGCCGGTATCTGGATATAGACAGGCAATGTGACCGCTGCCAGCGGTAGACCTGGAAGGCCATAGATAACTATGTGCCGATTGCTGATCCCAAAGGTCTTGCCTTCGGTCGCAGCAGGTGACGCCACCTCGGTGGACGCAAACATATGGAGCATTCCCGTTGTTGAAGCGCTATGTAAACCTTATACGGTTCAACTCTTGCTTAGGGTCACTCTGCACACATCAATAGTTTGCGCCCGAAAGCCAGCCTCACAATAGGAGAGATAATATTCCCACATGCGTTTGAAGCGGGTGTCGAACTTCTGGCCTGTCGTGGGAAGCCGGGTAATGTCTTGCCAGGTCTGCTGAAACTTGTCGTTCCATTCTGACAGGGTCCTGGCATAGGACTGACCGAAATTCTCGTAAGCTTCAATTTTCAGGCCTGCCTGATCGACCTGTGCCCTGAGTGCGGTGGGTGAGGGCAGCATGCCGCCCGGAAATATATGCGCCTGAATGAAATCCGGGCGTGTCCGATAGCCCTCGAAATGTTCATCTTCGATCGTGATTATCTGCAGCGCGGCTTTGGCATGGTCGTGTAACCTGTCATGCAGATTTCCGAAGAAAACCGGCCAATATTTCTCACCGACCGCCTCAAACATCTCGATCGACGCAATGCCGTCATATTGTCCGGTTTCCTGCCGATAGTCCCGTTTGACGATTGAGACTTTCTCATTCAGCCCTTCGCGTTGCATCCGTGCGGCCGCATAGTCGTGTTGCGCGTCCGAGATCGTCAGCGCTGTTACTTTGCAGCCTCTGGTTTTTGCCACATGTTCGGCAAACCCGCCCCAGCCGCAGCCGATTTCGAGCAGATGATGATTGTCATTGGCTTCCAGCCGACGGGCCAGATTTTCGTATTTGTTGCGTTGTCCTTCGATCAGGGACTCCGATGGGTCTGCGAATTCCGCTGAGCTGTAGGTCATGCTCGGATCCAGCCAGCGCTCGTAAAAGTCATTCCCCAGGTCATAGTGATAGAGGATGTTTCGTTTACTGCCGGTCTCGGTATTCTGGTTCAGCCAGTGAAACACGCGTGACGCAGAGCGGTATAGCCAAGACCCTCTCAGTGTCTTGTCCAGCGCCTCCATATTTGTCGCGCAAATTGTCAGGAAGAGCGGAAGATTGTCGGGTTCATAATCCCCCTCAACATAGGCGATACCAATGCCGGTGTTACCCCCGAACAAAAGGCGCCGTGCAATCCGATTGCCGTTTAGCTGGACTGTGACATCCACGCCTTCGGTTTCGTCGGACAGGAACCGCTTTTTCCCGGTGATGCGGGAAGACCCGTCAGGCAAAATCCAGCAGATGCGCCCCGTCTCAAAACGTTCGCCAATGCTGAACATAATGCGCATTGCCGGGCTAAGGCGCATTCTGGAATTTACAGCGGTTGCAGTCGTCAAAACGTCGTCACTCATTTAAAGCTCCGGATCACATACTATTCCAATTTGAGAAACGTTTTACCAGCCCCACACAGACAATTTACGATGTTACATCCTGCTTGGGAGGGGCGGGTTTTGTGAAGAAGGGGGCACCTTTGCGCCACAATTTGAGGGCTTCCCAATGGATTGCCCCCATAATCTTGAAAGTCAGCGCCGGGTGACGGCAAAAAGCGGTCAGGATTTGACGGTCGTTCAAAATCGCGCCTTTTGCGGTATGTGTTGCAACCAACAGGTCCGAACCATCCGTGTCTGTTTGCCGGATCATGATTGAAAGGCGGTCGCCAGGTGGTTGCAGGGTAAATTTATAGCCCCCTTTAACCTCCATAAACGGTGAGACGTGAAACACCTTTGAAACGGATTGTTGTATCGGATTGCCGACCAGCGCGTCTGGATCCGACTCCACTTTCAGCAAGTATCCATGCCATTCACCAAATGTGTTTGAGACCTGATACAGGACGGTCCCCAGATTTCCCTGCGGATCATAGCAATAATAGATGGCCAGCGGATTGAAAGTGTATCCCCACACCCTTGGAAAACAGAGCAGCCGGATTGGCCCCCCTTGCAGATCAATGCCACGTTCGCGCATTTGTGCCTCGACCCAGGGTCGCAATGGTCCTCCATCCCGCAATCCGTGATCCTTGTCATAGAACGAGATCAGGGAGGGGCGGTTATAGCCCAGAAAGCGGCAATTGCGTGCCGTGTCACCAACGCGGTCAATATCGACTAACAGCGAGAAAACGCGATAGGTCAGCTCATGCAAAAACGGTTTCAACCGCTTGTGTACCACCCGGCCGCAATACAGGGCCGGTTCCGGCGGTCCGGACGGGAGCACGCGTTCATCTTGCGCCGATAAAGACACGGTCAGGCCGCCTTCGCATTCTGAACCGGGGTCATGTCTGGCCCCAGGACCGCTGCCATCGCGTGATGCGGGCGATGACCCCAGGGAATATCAGCACCCAGACTTTGGGCAACAGCAACAGCCGATGACAAACCGTCTTCGTGGAAACCATAACCACAGTAGGAACCACAGAACCAGACGCCACCATTGCCTTGTATCTCGGGCAAGGAACGTTGAGACGCGACAGCACCCTTATCAAACATCGGATGGTCGTAGACGAATTGGTCAATGACTTTTTCCGACGGAATCTTGGTGACCGGATTCAGGGTCACGAAGAGTGGTGTTTCTGCTTCAATGCCCTGCAAATTATTCATCCAATAGGAAACGGCAACCTTGCTCTCGCTGCTGTCCTCGCTGCTGGCGAGATAATTCCAGCTGGACCAGGCGCGCTTGCGTTTTGGCATCTGACCGGCATCGGTGTGCAGAAACGCGATATTGGGCTGGTATTGGAAGCCTGAGAGGATTTCGTCCTCTCGTGCGGTCTTATCTAACAGCAGACGATGTGCTTCATCACCATGACAGGCAAAAATCACCTGATCATATTCGGCTTCTGCACCAAGCGTGTCTGTCACCATGACTTTTCCTTTTGCCCGCTTAACGGATTGCGCAGGGCGGCCAATCATCACCGGATCATCAAGTGTTGCCAGGATGCGTTTGACATATTCTCGACTGCCGCCATCGACGGTCCACCATTGCGGGCGTTCCTTCAATTCCAGCAGGCCATGGTTCACAAAGAACCGAACGAAGCTGGAGGCCGGGAAGTCGCGCATGGTTTCTGTTGAGCAGGACCAGATTGCCGCTGCCATGGGCAACAGGTGGTCCTTGGCGAACCGTGCGCCATATCCGCCCTGTTTCAGAAACTCACCAAGCGAGATTTCGGCGCGGCTTTTGTCCTGAAGCAAGGCGGGTGCGTCTTTGTAGAACCGGACCAGATCCCGCAGCATTTTGTAGAAGCCTGGCTTGAAGAGGTTGCTGCGCTGCGCGAAGACGGCGGCAAGATTGGCACCGCCATATTCAAGACGACCCTGATCGACGGAAACGGCAAAGGACATGTCTGTCTTTTTGACAGGCACATTCAATGTATCGAACAGACCCAGCAGGTTTGGATAGGTGCGTTCATTGAAAACAATGAACCCGGTATCAACGGGAACGGTTCCTTCGCCATTGGCCCTTGGGGCGTCAACTGTGTTGGAATGGCCGCCGATATATCCGTTTCGCTCATAAATGCTGATCTGATGATGCTTGTTCAGCAAGTAGGCGGCACCTAGGCCAGAAATTCCGGAACCGATAATAGCTATACGCATGGATCACGCGACCTTCTGTTGTGAAGAGGAATTGACTGATTTCGTGGTCTCATAGGCGCGCAGCGCACGTTCCCGCGCCTTGCCATGATCCACGATGGGTTTCGGGTATGTCTTGCCCAGCACGACGCCCGCTTTTCGCAGGACCTCATCAGGTGCTTCCCAGGGGCGGTGAAGCCATTTGTCGGGCAAAGCGGCCAGTTCAGGCACAAATTTGCGGGTGTAAGACCCGTCGCCGTCGAACTTTTCGCCCTGGGTAAACGGATTGAAAATTCGGAAATAGGGCGAGGCGTCTGCACCGCAGCCTGCTGTCCATTGCCATCCCCCGACATTGTTGGCGAGATCGGCATCGATCAGGGTGTTGCGGAACCACGCCTCTCCCTTGCGCCAATCTGTCAATAGATGCTTGATCAGGAAGGATGCCGTGACCATCCTTACGCGATTATGCATGATGCCTGTCTGCCAAAGCTCCCGCATGCCTGCATCGACGAATGGGTAGCCGGTTCGCCCTTTTGTCCATGCTTTGAAAGCATCTTCATCGTCCTGCCAGGGAAATGCGTCAAAGGCCGGTTTAAAATTCCCCGAAACCGTATGGGGATTGTTGAAGAGAAGGTGACGGTTAAAGTCCCGCCAGCCGAGTTCTCGCAAAAAAGACCATGCGGCATCGACCGGGATGGCCCCGGACTCCATTCTGGATCGGGTCCAGTACCACACTTGCCTGGGGCTGATTTCACCAAAATGCAAATGCGCGGATAGCCTTGAGACTGCCGGGGTTGCCGGGAAATTGCGACCGTCGCTATACGCGGAAACCCGCTCTGACAGAAATGCCTCGAACATCGCGCGGGCGCCGGATTCGCCCGGCTGCCAAAGCGGTTCAAACCCGGCGGCCCAGTTCGGCTTGGTCGGTAGCAGGTCCAGCTCTTTCAGAGCCTGACCTGGTTCAACGTCCGCAGCGCCGTTAAGCGCGTCCGGTGCATCTCCGGGTGTTTCTTGATCGCCCAGGGCCTGGACAGCCTTCCAGAAAGGCGTGAAGACCGAGAAAATACCGCCGGCCTTTGTTTTGACCGCCCAGGGTTCGTGGAGAAGGGAACCGTTGAAGGTTTCAACCCTGATATCCTTGTCTTTGAGATCGGACTTCAGGGCGGTATCGCGTGCAACGGACCAGGGTTCGTACATTCGGTTCCAGTAAATGGCCTCGATACCATATCTGGTGATTAGATCAGACAGCACCTCAGAGGCGTGCCCTGACGCCAATGTCAGTTGTCCGCCATGCGCCTTAATATTCGCACCCAAAGCAGCCAGACTGTGATGCAACCACCAGCGACTCGCCGCACCAAGGGCCTGATCGCCAGCATCAGCATCGTCAAGGATGTAAAGGAAATGAAGCGGCGCCCCTGTTGCAACGGCCTGCAATAATGCGGGATTGTCGCTGAGACGTAGATCTTGCCGAAACCAGACGAGAATGGGCGATGGCATGGGACGTATTCAAACCTGTGCAGTTGCGACCAATTTGTGCTGGTTCGGTCAAATCAGAGGACCTGATTTGTCGGGACAGATCCCGTGGAAGATTTCAAAAAACCAGCGACCACTGATAAGTGTGATCCTGTAAATCGGTACGCTTTGTCGCAGGTATTGGATTACAAATCGACGAAACGAGTGCGCGCATCAAAATAAAATGATTTTTGAGTGCATTTTTTTTGCTTTGCTGTGATCCACCACAGAACAGCTGCCGTAATTAGCTATGTCAGATCAGCAAAACTGATCATTCACGGTGGTACCTTCCCCCCAAATCGCCGTGGAACGGGCCGAGGCTACCCCCTCGGCCCGTTGTTTTTTACCCTCAAGAAAACTGGTCAGGCGGCGGCGGCACCGGGGAACGCATGAACACGGTCTCTTCCCAACAACCAAATCTTGAAACCAGCCGGGAACAGCGTCTGTATTGCCGGATCACTGACCGCAAGTCCGCCCGTGTAGGCCCCAAAAGACGGCATTATCATGCGTTTGCCGTCGCTGATGAAGCAGCGGGATGAAATAGAGCGAGCCTTGGTCTTTATCCGCGCTTTTGGATGGAAATGGCCGGAAATTTCACCCGACGGAATCCGCGACCGGTCCGCTTCCGCTTCGTGACGGAATGTCAGGGCACCATCTGTCAGTTGAGGCATCGGATTCCCGGCCAGATCCGTTGGAATGTCCGGGTCATGGTTTCCGGTAATCCAGATCCAATCCCGCCCTTTGATCATCGATTGCAGCCGTTTCCGGTTTTCCGGACTCAGGCGTTCGCCGGCCCCGGTATCGTCAAAACTGTCGCCCAGACAAATGACCCGTTCCGCGTCATACCGTTTCAAACACCCTTCCAGTGTGCGCAAGGTCGTGTTTGTATCATAAGGGGGCAAAAGCTGGCCACGCCCGGCAAAGGCGGATCCTTTTTCAAAATGCAGATCGGCAACCACGAGGGTCTTGCGTTCGGGCCAGAACATCGCGCCTGCTCTATCCGGCACCAGATGCGCCCCATTTAAAATGATACTCATGAAAGTGGCAGTTCCCCGTGAATTGCACTGTTCGGCCCGTTGCCCATGGCTTCTTCAATCAGATCGTCCGCCGCCTCTGCCAACAAATCATCAATGCCAGAGCCGTAGACCGATTCCTTTCCGATTTCGAGAAGGATGGGAACCGCCAGGGGCGAGACCCTGTTCAGGCGTCTGTGTTTGATCCGCCCCTTAGCATGGGCCAGGGTCTCAGCGAGGCGCGCGATATCGGTCATTCCGCTGGCCGCGTCCTGCCGTGTCGCCCGCAACAGGATGTGGTCCGGTTCGTGTTCCCGCAGAACGTCGTAAATCAGATCCGTCGAAAACGTGACCCGGCGCCCAGATTTTTCCTGCCCAGGCATGCGCCGTTCTATCAACCCAGCTATGATGGCGGCGTTCCGGAACGTGCGTTTCATCAAAGAACTCTCCTCCATCCACGCTTCCAGATCATCGCCCAGCATGTCTTCGTCAAACAGCATGGCCATATCGGTCGCCGGTTTGATCGACCAGACCGCAATGACATAGTCGCTGGCGACAAAACCGAGCGGCCCCAGACCGGCGCGTTCCATTCTTCGCGTCAAAAGCATGCCCAACGTCTGATGTGCGTTTCGCCCGGCAAAGCAATAAGCAACAAGGTATTCTTTGTTCCGCCTTGGAAAGGTCTCAATCAGCATACCGTCCGGCCCTGGGAGAACCGATCGCCATTGTTGCAGATCCAGCCATTCCCGGACTTGATCGGGCAGGTTCTGCCACTCCTTTGGGTCGGAAAGCAATTCCCGAACCCGTTCCGAGAGATAGGTGGTGAAGGGCAGGCGTCCGCCCATATAGGCCGGGATCTTTGGGGCGTCGCCTTTGGCTTCGCTCGCCATGACCGTTGTTTCCCGCATGCCGTCGAAGCGCAGCATGCGACCGGCAAACATGAAAGTGTCCCCAGGTTCCAGCCCATTGACGAAATATTCTTCAATTTCGCCCAGCGCCGGTCCGCGCCTCAATCGCACCTTTAACATCGGCTCTTCAACGATCGTTCCAATATTCATGCGGTGTCTGCGCACAATTCGCGGCCCTGCAACCTCGTATTCACCAGATTTCTTGCGGAACAGGCGCCGGAAACGGTCATACACTTTCAGGGAATATCCCCCGTCTTCAACATAACGCAGAACATCGTCGAAATCCTTGCGGCTGAGGTCGCGGTATGGGCCGGCCCCTGTCACTTCCTCAAACAATGCGTCGGGGTGAAAAGGTTCCGAGCAGGCAAGCCCCAGAATATGCTGGGCCAAGACGTCCAGCCCTCCTGGACGTGGTGGATCCCCGTCCAGACGCATGCGGTCAACACCTTCAATTGCCGCCTGGCATTCCAGCACTTCAAACCGGTTGCCAGGGACCAGTATGGCCCGACTGGGTGTATTGTATTGATGGCCGGCCCGACCGATTCTCTGCAGCAGACGGCTGACCCCTTTTGGTGCGCCCATCTGAATGACCAGATCGACGGCTGCCCAGTCGATGCCAAGATCGAGTGAGGCGGTTGCCACAACCGCGCGCAACCGGCCCTGGGACATTGCGGCCTCGACCTTGCGGCGTTGTTCAGCGGCAAGGGAGCCGTGATGGAGCGCAATGGGCAGATGGTCTTCGTTGCGGTGCCAGAGTTCCTGAAACAGCACTTCCGACTGTGCCCTCGTGTTAACAAAAATGATGGTGACGCCCGATTTGCGGATCTCTTCATGGACCAGATCGACCGCATGCAGGCCGTAATGCCCAGACCAGGGCAGGTCGAGATTGTCCATAATAGTGACCTTGGCCCTTGCACCATCCTCGCCGCGGACGATGCGAATTTTCTCTGCATCACCGTCGGGCGCTATCCAGGCGCAAAGGTCACTCTCGTGCGGTACGGTTGCTGACAGGCCAACACGTCGCATTTGCGGTGCCAGCTCCGCCAGTCTTGCCAGGCACAGCGCCAGTTGGTCCCCCCGCTTTGTGCCGGCCAGGGCATGCGCCTCGTCAACGACCACGGTCTTCAACCCTGCAAAATAGGTTCTTGCGTCATCGTAACTCACCAAAAGCGCAAGGGATTCCGGCGTGGTCAGCAGAATATGGGGCGGGTTTTCGCGTTGCCGCGCTCTTTTCGATGCAGGCGTATCCCCCGTCCGCGTCTCTGTTCGAATGGGTATCCCCATTTCCGCGAGGGGCAGTTCAAGGTTTCGGTGGATATCGACCGCAAGTGCCTTGAGGGGTGAGATGTAGAGCGTGTGCAAACCGGGTTGTTCGCCACTTTCCAGGCGATGAAAAAGATCTGTCATGCTTGGCAAAAAGCCTGACAGGGTTTTACCCCCGCCGGTCGGCGCGATGAGCAGGCAATGAGTGCCGTCCCCCGCCGCGCTCAGCATTTCCAGCTGATGCGCGTGCGGGGCCCATTTGCGGGCCTCAAACCACGCAAGGATGGGTTTTGGCAGGTTCTGTGTCAGGAGCCTGCCCCTGAATTTCGCACTCGGTTGATAGCGGTTTGATGATTGGCAATCGCCGTTTCCGCTTCTTCGGCGCTAAAGGGGATGGGGGTGCCAACGCCCCAGATCGCTCCCGGCCATGCCTCATCCTGTTCGAAACGCGCGATGATATGAATGTGGAGTTGGGGAACCATATTGCCCAGCGCGCCGATATTCATTTTAATGGCGCCGGTTGCTTCTTCCAAAGCGGCGGCCACACCGCAGATTTCTTCCATCGCCTGGAACCGGTCTGAAGCGTCGAGGGCAAAAAGCTCTCTCACATCCGGTCGACGGGGCACAAGGATCAACCAGGGAAACCGTTTGTCATTGGCCATCAGGACGTTGCAGAGCGGTAGTGCCATCACGTGCCTTGTATCAGCCGCGAGGCGATCGTGAAGGGTAAAGGACGGCGTCGACATTTTTGGCCTCGTTATCAAAGGGGCTTTTAAGTGGTTCTGTAGTTTGGAACCCAGAGTAATAACTTGTACGGGAACAGGCGAGGGGCCTTGTCATGATCGATCCAAAAACTTTTCTCGAAGCTGTTTTCGAGGCTGCTGTGGAGGCGGCTGATCCTCTGGTTGCCGTTCCAAAATGTTTGCCGGACCCACCCCCAAACGGGCGTACTGTCGTCATTGGGGCCGGCAAAGCATCAGCGGTCATGGCACGCGCCGTTGAAAGACACTATGCGGAAAATTGGCCGGATGCGCCGATCTCGGGAACGATCGTCACCCGCTATGGCTTTGATGTTCCCTGCGATACATTGCGAATTCTGCAAGCCTCTCACCCCGTCCCGGATCAGGCGGGCGCCGAAGCGGCAGAAGAAATTCTGAAAACCGTGTCTGGCCTGACAGCAGATGATCAGGTTCTCTGTCTCATTTCTGGTGGCGGTTCCGCTTTGCTGACAGCGCCGGTTGAAGGCCTGACACTGGACGAAAAAATGCAGGTCAATTCAGCTCTCCTGGCCTCTGGTGCCCCCATTCAGGATATGAACTGCATCCGCAAACACCTTTCCAAAATTAAAGGTGGGCAGCTTGCGGCCGCCTGTGCCCCGGCGGCGATTTACAGCATCCTGATCTCGGATGTGCCGGGCGATGACCCGCAGGTTATTGCGTCCGGCCCGACAGTGCCGGATCACACAACCTTTACCGATGCCCTGCGCCTTGTCCGCTATTACGATATGCCCCTGCCAGCCTCTGCCATGGCCCATCTTGAGGCTGGTATCGGCGAAACACCGAAACCGGGCGACCCGATTTTTGATCGGGCTGAAATCCGCATGGCTGCAACCCCGCGATTGTCGCTGGAGGCAGCAGCAAGGGTTGCTGAACAGCACGGGATCACCCCGGTCATCCTGGGCGATGCGATTGAGGGTGAAAGCCGCGAGGTCGGGCGCGTTCTGGCCGGGATTGCCAAATCCGTCCGGGATCATGGCGACCCGGTATCGGCCCCGACGGTCCTGTTGTCCGGTGGGGAAACAACGGTAACCTTGCGTGCCAAAGGGCGGGGTGGGCCAAACTCGGAATGTGCGCTGGGCATGGCCCTGGCGCTGGATGGGCTGGCAGGAACCTATGCGATCTGTTGCGATACCGACGGGATCGACGGGTCGGAAGACAATGCCGGCGCCTGGATCACCCCTGAAACACTCACAAAGGCGCGGGAAGCTGGACTGGATCCGGCCATCATGTTGCGGGACAACAATGCCTATGACCTGTTTCAGGCGGTGGATGGCCTTGTCGTCACCGGGCCCAGCGGAACAAATGTCAACGACCTGCGGGCTGTATTGATCCTGCCGGAATAACCTGCCCCGCGCGTCAGGCGGACCCTGAACCGTAATAGAGGCCGACCGTGTGACGGGCCTCAGCAAAAAACAGCCAGCGTTCGGTATAGATACCAACAGCTGTAAACAGGACCGCAAGCCCGACCAGACCCGTGCCGAGGCCCGATACCGGCCCTGTCAGAACCGCGGCACCCAGACACAGGAAGGGCAGGGCGAAGCCACCACCCACCACGACCATGCGCAATTTCTGGGCGTGCTTTCTGGCGATTTTGAACACCATTTCATGCATCAGATAATTGGCCTCGGAATGCGGCGCCTCCAACAGGCTGACCTTGCCGATAGTGCCCAGGCCGGTCGCGGTTTCCATTGTGCTCGGCGCTGGTTTGTCTTCCATGCGGGCCCAATAAGCGGATTTCAGACCATAACCCAGGGCCAGGGTGATCAAAGCGGCAACCTCTGGCGCAATGGGCGATATGCCGCTCAAACGTGCCAAGAACGACAGTAGAACTGCACCTGTCATCACCGCGAACAGGGAATAACCAACCGGCACAAGCGGGTTGGCCCAGGCATGAACCGGCTTTAGCGATGCATAGATCATCGCTGTGCAGAAAACCGTGACCGCTGAGAACAGACAGGCAATCAGACCAATGACGACCCAAAGCGGATTGGTCAGATCGGCACCAAACACCCATCCAGCCGCATAAAGGATGACCGGAGGATATGTCAGTACTGCCATGACGCCTTCGCGGCTAAGCCAGGAGGAACGCCACTGGGTGAGCGCGCGCCAGGCCCGTTCAGGGTGACCCAGATGCAGGGTTGAGGATAGCAGACCTGCTGTCACCAAGGCCCCGGCGATCAGAAAACCGGCCCAGCCCAAACCAGCCGAGGTCGGCAGGATGCCCAGGATTGAAAAAAGGATCAGCAAAAACGCAAGGCCGTAGCCCGCGCCCGATGCTGTTGTGAAGAAAATAACAGATTTAGCGGGATGCATGGACGCGTTCCTTAGCGTGAGAAAATACGGTCGACCCAACGCGCCAGCGCGCCTGCCTGATCGGCCACAACGGGTTCCAGTTGACGGTCATCTTCCGCGTTTTTTGGAGGGCGCGGTGGAAGGTATTTGTTGACCGGATTGCACCCCATTTCGGGCATCAGATCATAGCCTTCTCGTGACTTGACCAGCTTAGAGACCTCAGACGTTGGATCGCCAAGATCCCCGAAAGAACGGGCCCCTGCAGGACAGGTGGAGACACAGGCCGGAACACGGCTCTCTGGCGGCAGTGACTCGTTATAGATCTTGTCGACGCAAAGCGTGCATTTCTTCATGACGCCCGCGTTCTCGTCATATTCGCGCGCACCATAGGGGCAGGCCCATGAACACAATTTGCAGCCGATGCAGGTGTCCGCGTTGACGAGAACAATGCCGTCCTCCTCCCGTTTGTATGATGCGCCGGTCGGACAAACGGTAACGCAAGGCGCGTCATCGCAATGCAGGCATGATTTCGGGAAGTGGACCGTCCGCGATCCACCATTATCTGCTTCGACCTCAAATGTATGGATCCGGTTGAACCAGACACCACTTGGGTCCCCGCCATAGGGATCGATATCGGTCATCGGTGCGGAATGTCCGCCGGAATTCCATTCCTTACAGTTCACGGCACAGGCATGACACCCGACACAAATATCGAGATCGATGACGAGGCCCAGTTTTTTACCGGGCAAGGCCTTTGGAAGTGATGTCATTCTGCGTCTCCCCCGAAGGTCGTGTTGCCCTTGCCATCTTTGATGCCGATGCCTTTTCCTGAATTTTCGTGGCGATTGCCGATCCATTCGATATGGCGCAGGGGACCTTGCGGTCGTTCATCCCCTTTCAGGTCAGCGCCATAGCGCAGAACCTGATCCTGAACCTGGCTCCTCGGTGGGGTTGGCTGGGCTAGCTGCAGATCGAATTGCGGCTCTGTTGCCATAGCCTCATGTGCCTCGCATTTTTCCACCCGGACCCGCAGGTCGTACCAGGCCGCCTGACCGGTAATCGGGTCGGAGTTCGCATAGCGATAGCCATCTTCGCGGGCCGGTAACAGTTCGGATATGATGTGGTTCAACAAGAAACCCCGGTTGGATTCCGGTGCCTTGTCGGAAAGACCCCAAGCCCCTTTGCGTTTTCCAATGGCGTTCCAGGTCCAGACGGTGCCGGGGTTTACCCCGGTCATTGTTTTGACCTGGCCTTTGACCCGACCGTGGTTGCTGATGACCCAGACCCAGTCTTCATCCGAAACGTCCATTTGCGCGGCGGTGTCTTTGTGCATGAACAAACGGTTTTGGGCCGTAATCTGCCGCAGCCAGGCATTCTGCGATCCCCAGGAATGATACATATGCATCGGACGTTGGGTGATGGCGTGCATCGGGAAGGCGCTGGTATCGACCGCCTCTTCCTCAAATGGCATATACCAGATTGGCAGCGGGTCGAAATAACGCTCAACCCGGTCTTTCAGATCTGCGGGCGGCTGAACCGCGCCATGCCCCTCGGCTGCGAGGCGGAACTTCTGGATCGGTTCGGAATATATCTGCAACACGATCTGATCAGCGGACGGGATCCAACCCATCTTGTGCGCATAGTCCAGGTAATCACGATTGCTGTGTTTGTAGTAGGATTGAGCGGGCGTAAACTCCGCCGACCAGAAGCAACCATTTTCAATGTATTTTTCCAGCTGGTTCGGATTGGGGGCACCTTTACCTTCAGACATCCCGTCTTCACCGCGCCAACCGGCGAGGGGTCCAACGCCCGGTCCGCGCTCGTGATGGACGATGTAGTCCGAATAGCCACCAGGGTATTTCGCGCTGCCTTGATCATCGGTCATACCGGGCAGGTCCAGACGTGCGCCGAGATCCAACAGGACGTCCTGGAACGGACGCACATCGCGATCCGGGGTCAGAACCGGCTGCCGAATGGAATCGCCGGGTCCGTGGGCGCTGCAGATCGGGCGATCCAGGATCGAGATGCAATCCCAGCGTTCCAGGTAGGTTGTGTCGGGCAGGATCAGATCGGCGAAGGGCACCATTTCTGAATAATAGGCATCGGAATAGATGATCTTCGGGATCTTGTAGGACCCGTCCTCATGCTTGTCGGTCAGGTAATGCATCGTACCTGGCACATTCATGGAGCTGTTCCAGCTCATATTCGCCATGAACATGAAAAGGACATCAATCGGATAGGGATCGGCGGCCCAGGCATTATGGATGACCATATGCATCAGACCATGGGCGGCAACCGGGTATTCCCAGCTATAGGCCTTGTCGATCCGTTTCGGTTTTCCGTCCTCATCGACCAGCAGGTCGTCCGGGCCTAGCGGGAAGCCGAGCGGCATACCGGGCAATGGCGTATCCGCCTTAACAGTGTGACCGGCAGGCTTTGGTCCCGGCGGGCAGGGGCGCGGGAAGGGCGGCTTGTAGCGGAACCCGCCCGGTGCATCGATGGACCCCAGCAAAACTTGCAGAAGATGCAGGGCACGACAGGTGTGAAACCCGTTTGAATGGGCAGAGATACCCCGCATCGCATGCATGGATACCGGGCGGCCGATCATCTTGCTTTGTTTGCGCCCGGCCCAGTCTGTCCATTCAACATCCAGTTCAACCTGGCTTTCAAAGGCGGCCTCTGCCAGTTCGGCGGCAATCCGTCGGATCGTGCGGGCTTCAATCCCGATCTTGTCCGCAACCGCGTCGGGTGCGTATTCGGGGGAAAGATAGCGGTTCACCATCAATTCAAAGGCCGGGCGCGCCATGCGGCCATCGGACAGTTTGTGACCGCCGGTCAATGCGGGGGAAACATCCGCATCCAGCGCATTGGCTAATTGCTTCTTGGCCGCGTCAAAGATGAGCGGGTTGCCCTCCTCATCGCGGGCAAACAATCCATCATCGGCGGCACCCGGATCATTGATCACCAACCAGCTGGCATTGGTGTAACGCACCAGGAATTCCCAATCGATCTTCTCTGCCTTCAGCAATTCATGGACGAGGGAGAGGGCGAAGAGACCATCTGTACCAGGGCGCAACCCGATCCATTCATCGGCGATTGCGGAATAGCCTGTCTTGACCGGATTGACCGATACGAATTTTGCCTCCGCCCGGGTTTTCAGCTTTCCAAGGCCGATTTTGATCGGGTTGGAATCGTGGTCTTCCGCAACGCCGAACATCATGAAATACCGGGTGTGATCCCAATCCGGCTCACCAAACTCCCAGAAGGATCCACCCACTGAATACAGTCCGGCGGCCGCCATGTTGACGGAACAGAAGCCGCCATGGGCCGCAAAGTTCGGCGTGCCAAACTGTGAGGCCCACCACCCCGTAAAACTCTGAGACTGATCACGACCCGTAAAAAAAGCCAGTTTCTTGGGATCGCTCTTGCGAACGTCACCCAGCCAGTCGCCCGCAATGGCCAGTGCCTCGTCCCACTCAATTTCCTTGAACTCGCCAGCCCCGCGCTCGCCAACACGCATCAAGGGCTTGGTTAGCCGTGCCGGTGAATTTTGCTGCATGATCCCGGCCGAACCCTTGGCACACAGGACCCCTTTGTTTACCGGATGGTCCGGGTTGCCCTCGATATAGCGGACCTGACCGTTCTTCAAATGAACCTTGATGCCACAACGGCAGGCGCACATATAACAGGTCGTGGTCTTCACCTCGTCGGCAACGGTAACATTGGTGGCAACATGGGGCTGGGCAGAGGGCGGTGCCATTTTCTTCCTTTCGAAGTGTCGGTTGTTCCTAGAGTCGGCGGAAAATCCAGTTGGCGCCGAAACCGGCAACAACAGCGATCAGGATTGCGATAAGACCATGCGGCCCGGGATAGGTATGGGCCATGCGGTATATTTCCGCACCGGCACCGATCTTGCTGATAAACAGCGGTGTGGTCTGTGCGCTTTCAATGCGGCCATCACGGACGAGAAGTGTTTCGATGACATAAGTCCCGATGGGCACGTTCACGGGAAAGACGACGGTCGCGCGGAACAGGCGCTGGCCGCGCATCTCTATCAGGCCCGGCTCATCGGAATAGAGATTGGTGGCTTGTTTGTTGCGGATCAGTGCAGCCCGGAAGTCTCTGCGCTCCGCCTCACTCATTGTGTCCGGAGCGTCGAATTTCAGGTTGTCCGGACCGATTTGATGGCGCTGTAAAACGGAGAGAGGCAGTCCTTCCGTCGCATCTTCCGTCATCGCAACATGGTAAAAGGCCGGCACACCGCCGAAAATTTCAGAAGCTGTGTTGATCCAGATGCCGGCAATACGATCCTTGCGCCGGACGGTAACCGGCTGTCTGGGGCCATAGACTACAACAATGACCTCGCCCTCTTCTTCGATTGAACCAAAGAGCAGAAGTTCAGTGCCGGTGAAATCGGTTGTAACGGCGATCAGGTGATCGGAAAGATCCGCGACCAACGCCTCTGCGCGTCCCGGATTGCCGAGTATCATGGTGAAAACAAAACACAGGCCGCCAGCGATCGCGCCCAACAGGTTTATGTGGATTGCCCGCGCCATCTTACTGGCTCACCGGCAAGCTGATGGAATAGACGTCGGTCGGGGTGATCACCAGGTCGAGCAGCAGTTTAAGGGCCATCAGCAGGACCATGGCCGCGAGGAGACTGCGCAACTGTTCCCCATTCATTTTTGAGCCGACCCGTGTGCCCAATTGTGCGCCGATGACCCCGCTGACAATCAATAGTACTGCGAGCAGGACATCGACCGTCTGGTTCAGATAGGACTGAAAGAATGTAGCATGGATCATCACAAAGATGATCTGGAACAGCGATGTGCCAACAACCACGATCGTCGGCATTCCCAACAGGTAAATCATCGCGGGCACCATGATAAACCCGCCACCAACGCCCATGATCGCGGAGAGCATTCCGACGAAAAATCCGACCATGATGGGCAGGATCGCACTGATATACAGATGGCTTTTCCGGAACCTCATCTTGAAGGGCAGACCGTGTAGCCAATTATGTTCATGCAGTTTACGACGACTGGCAGTCCCCTTCGCCACCCGCCGTGTTCTGGCAAGCGCGCGGATGCTTTCAACCATCATCAGCGAACCAATGATGCCGAGGAAGACCACATAGCAGAGCCGGATGACAAGATCGATCTGGCCCATGTCTTTGAGCAGGGAAAAAAGCCAGACTCCGAGTGTTGACCCCGCAAGACCGCCAGCAAGCAGTATGCCGCCCATCTTGAAATCGACATTCCCGCGTCGCCAATGGGCAAACACGCCTGATACGGAGGAGGCGACGATCTGGTTCGCGCCTGTTCCGACCGCAACCGCCGCAGGAACACCGATGAAGATCAGCAATGGTGTCATCAAGAATCCGCCGCCTACGCCGAAGATTCCTGACAACAGACCGATCGCCACACCCAGCCCCAGAATAAGGAAGATGTTGACCGAAATTTCGGCAATCGGAAGATAAATGTTCATTGCGGTCCAAAATACCGGGGTTTTGGCCCCCTCTGGGCAGGACGCTCAGAGGCGGCTTGGTCGTTCTGGGTCAACTGATTCTCGGGCATGCCGTTCTGGGCCGGAATGATCCGGCGTCGGTCGTGATGGACCTTTATGCTCAAACAACAAGCTGACAGGGGATAATCGCGCCGATTTGCGATGAGAGCAAGGGCAAGTGTCCAGAAATGTTAGCGCTTACATTTGTGAAGAAGGCTTGTTTCTCCGCGCGCTCGCCCCGATATTCCGACTGAACCCACTGCTAAAATTGTCGTGGCCTACATAACCTCGAAAGACAGGATGATGACAGCTGAACAATCCGGCGATAAGGATGTAACCCTGGACGCAACAGGATTGCTGTGTCCCCTTCCTGTCTTGAAGGCGCGGAAAGCCTTGAAATCAATGGATAGAGGTGCGGTTCTGACAGTGCTCGCGACGGATCCCGGCGCGGTTGAAGATTTCAAATCCTTTTGCGAAGCACAGGGCCATCAACTTTTGGAGTGTTCAGAAAGCGACGCGGTTTTGCGATTTCAGATCGCGCGCGGCGACCGTTAAATTTTTGTAAAAAAACAACCACCTATCCCGAATTTGAACCTCTGCAAAAACTGCATAGCAGTGTCGTAATTTCGGATTGACGATTTGTCATTTCCGCTCTTGCCGCGAAAATCAATCGGGCCTATATCTGCGTTATTGGAGCCGTTAAATAAACTCCGCAACCAAGCGCTGAAGCGCATTTCGAAAAGGTCTGGGCCCATGCTCAAACAGATTATTGATATCGCCCGTTCTGCTGGCCGTCGCAACGGTTCGGCTTTCCGCACCACACGTGATGCTGGTGAAGTCGATTTGCTTTTGAAGCGCATGGCGTTTGAAGTTTCTAACGACCGCGTTTAACGCTTAACGGCTTTAAAGACGGTCGACCCCTCCGTCTTGCATTTGCACCTCCCCCGTCGTTTCGGCGGGGGTTTTGCTCTTCGGGAACACCCATTTTGGACCGCTTAGCCGTAATATTCCTTTTCAGCTTTTATTAGAACCATGCAATGATTTGTTAATCAGATCCCATGGTTGCTTGTCTGGCCATTGGAGCAGTTACAGGAGAAGGAAACAACATGACCCATTTTTTGATCTCGGATGAAAATCCACAGGGCCATAAACTGGAAGATATCTTGAGTGTTATCCGGAAGGATATCTTTTATCGCTCCACCAAAATTCTCGACGACAACCGCCCGGAGGCGCGGTCCGTTCTGGAGAACAATGTAAAGATTCTGTCCCTGTTGGGGGAGGCTATCGATCTTGCTGAACAATCAACACAACTGTTGGACAGAAGTTTTGGCAAAGGCAATGACGACGGCCCTCGCATAGGAAAAAACTAGAGCACTATAGTCGGCCGCTTGATCAGGTTTTGACCAGCTCGGTTATAGAGACGGCGAGGTGATCTTCGACGACCACCACTTCGCCCCGTGCAATCGACTGACCGCTAACCCGGATCTCAACCGTATCACCAACGCGCCGGTCCAGTTCGATGACCGCGCCACGACCAATCTTCAAGAGGTTTGAAACCTTCATTTCCGCCGTACCCAGCACAGCGGTGAGGTCGACACTGATGTCCTGGACAGCGCCGCTACGCTGCGCCTCGCTGAGAGCACTTCCAAGGGTCTGAGGTTCCGAGCTGCCACCCGCCGCTTCTGCTTGCGCGGCGGCTTGCCGGGTTGGTTCGCCGGCCATGGCCGCTTCCATGTCCATGTCATCCAGATCATCAAAATCGACCGAGGCATCAGCCTCACCCGCTTTTTCAGCCTGTTCAGCCGCGATTGCGGCCGCCATGTCCATTTCGTCGAAATCGTCTTCGGTTTCGTCTGACATTGGCCTTCCCTTTTCGTCTCCGGCGGGTTGATGTCCGCCCTCCAGACGTCCTTACACAATTCGTGCCAACCGAGCATCTTGGATAATGCGGTGATTCAATTCATTCACCAAGGCTTTAGTTGGCGTGTGAAAGTTGTCGTAGACGCGTTCTTGAGGGATGATTGTGGTCTTGAGTTGACCCAATCAAGAAATGGACGGACGGCGCGCCGGGAAAAGATATGGAAGAAAGCATCGAACAAAACCTGGAAACCGTGAGCAATCTTGTTGATACGCTGGTCCAGTTTGCCATCGAATATGGTTTTCAGATCCTGGGCGCGCTGATCGTCCTGATCATCGGTCTGAAGATCGCGGGTTTTGCGGGGAAGAGGGTTGCGGGCCTGTGTGAGAAGCGCGGGCTTGATGTTACATTGTCGCGTTTCATCGGCAATGTGGTCAAAATAATCCTGCTGGCCGTCGTGATCATCGTAACACTGGGTAATTTTGGCATTACCATCGCCCCGTTCATTGCGCTGGCGGGCGCATCGGCATTCGGGGCAACGCTCGCCATTCAGGGGCCGCTCTCGAATTATGGTGCAGGCTTGTCGATCATCCTGACCCGGCCCTTTGTCGTCGGTAACACGATCCATGTTCAGGGTGTCAGCGGGGTTGTTGAGGAAATTACGCTCGCGCAGACCGTGCTGGTCGGGGAAGACGGCGAAAAAATCTCAGTCCCGAATAAAGATGTTGTGGGTCAGGTCATCGTGAACAGTAAGGAACGGCGCGTCGTCCAAACCAAGATCGCGCTGGCCAGCGAGCAGGACCCCTCGGTAGTGATTTCGCTTTTGCAGGATGTTTTGGATAAGGAAGAGACCCTGCAGGGCGAAAACAGGGCCCTCGTTGGAATCCATGATTTCAGTTTCGGGGGGGTGATTATTGGCATCCGGTATTGGGTTCCGAGCGAACGCTATTTCGCCATTCGCTACGCCGTGAATGGCTCGATCATGACCGCTTTGCGGGATAATCAGATCAAGCTTGCGGGAACCGCTGCCGTTTCAGTGGGGCTGGAATCCTTGTCGGCGGATGACGATGTGCCAGGCTACCGGGAACCGATTACCTGAAGGCCTGGAAGTAACCCAGTTCCTGCAGCCCCAGGATCAGGGCGATCAGGATGATCGTGCAGGTCAGCACATAGGGGGCGTTCCATCGCCAGGCGATGGCCCAATTGCTCTCACCCGTGATCCGCGACATATACAAGACAGTGGCAGAGAAGGGCGACGAGTTCGTCCCCTGACCCCACATCGCCATCATACCAAGGGCGACGATCTGGGGAGCGATGCCGATTGCATCGGGCGTAAATACAGCCGTCACAAGAACCACATATACGACGGGATGCAGCCCGATCATGCTGGTCAACACCATGCCGCCCATCAAAAGCGGAACCAGCGCCAATTCCGATGAAGCGATCCCTGTTAGCCACGCAACCGCAGCCTCTGGGTCGATGACGGTGGCTGCGCCCACACCCATAATATTGGCAGAGGCAAAAAGCAGAACCTCACCCCGAAGGTCCGGTAGCTTCTGAAAGACTGACTGCACCAATTCTTTGCTGGAAATACTCCCGCTCTGATCGACCGTGTTTTCGCGCGATATCCGCCAGGCCCAGATTAGCGCAAACGGGGGTGCAACGATGGCCAGGGATACAGGTATCGAAAGCAGCAATCCCTCAACCAGGATAACGGTTGCGCCAAAGAGTGAGCACAGAAGGAAGATGACATTTCCGGCGATTTTGGGCGTTAGCCTGATTTTGGCGGCATGGTCCGTCCTTGTCTCGCTGGCATCCTGGCGTCGGACAAACAGCCGGTCATAACACCAGCTCCACCCAATCAGGATCATTGCCAGTGCGAACCCTGCCGGGGCAACTTCAATCCAGCGCACGCCGGGGACGGTCGCCAGAATGACCGCTGTGCCGACATAGAATGGTGACCATGATGTGCCGGCCGCAAAGCCCTGTATCATGGCACGACCCAGGCGTTGGCGCAGTTTCGGGGGGGTATCGCGCCCGACCATCGGGGTTAACAGAGACAATCCGGCGAGATTGAAAGCCACGCCCAGATAGTGTCCTGCCAAACCGATTACGGCGAAACGTCTGCCCGGTGGCTGGGCCAGGGCGGTTTCCCGAATGGCCAGCAGACCGGGGCTGAGATTGGCGGGGATCTGTAACCAGGCGACCGAGGCAAACAGCAGCAGGAAGGGCAAAGTGCGGCGCAACCCGTCCAGTATGGGCGTCAGAAAGTCGTTTACCAGCGCGCCTGCAATAAAGCCGAGCGCGATGAGAACCAGGCCGACGATACGCTGCAGATTTGCAATCCAGGTGAATTCAAGGATCAAAAAGATCACAACAGAGATCGCAGCAGTCCAACCCGCAGCTTCGATGCCAAACAGAGCATCCAGAATTGTGAGAACACAAATTGCCAGAAATAGTCCGGCTGAGAGGGAGTTGCGTGAAATCCGGGTCATCCTAAGAAGGGGGCATCATATCTGAATTGGTATTTAATAGGCCTATCCACTTAAGCTGTCATTCAAATACTGCGCAAGTATGGATGGTTGGTCAGGTAGCAGTGCCTTGCACGGGTTGAACGCTTGGGCGGGTTGCCTCACTCTGTTGCATTGTATGAGCACCCACTTTTGAAGATCTTCAGACATGACTGGACGGAATTGGACAAAACGTGACCGACGGAGATAGACAATCCCTGTTTGAGGCGAATTTGCGCCTTTTCGGACTGCATGTTTCCATGGATGTTGCGAAACTACTGGCTGGTCTGTCCAGCGACGCTCGTCTTGTCCCTGCCGATGCTGAAGCTGGCCCAAACATCGCCGTTGGGTCAGCCCGTCTTTACCCTGACCCAGCTGATCAGTTTTCCCGTAAGCAGGTCGAATCCTATCTTGCGAACCCGCAATCCCTCAACTTGAAACCATTGGACCATGCTTTGGATTTGTCGGATGCCGCGCGGTTGGATCAGATCCATGTGAAACCGCTGTTGGAATATGCCGCCGAACACGGGCTCTTTGATAAACGTGATCCTGAATGCCCTGTTGGATATCTTGTCACCTTTGGTATTGGTTTGGGATTCCATCTGCCCGATCTGGTAAGTGCTTTGCCGGTGCGAAATCTGATTCTTGCCGATCAGTCCCCCGTGTTCCTGACTCTGTCTCTCAGATGTGTTGACTGGCATCCGATCTTTGATGCACTTCAGGCCCGCGGCGGAAAACTGATCTGCCTGTTTTATAGTGACCCCCAGACTCTGTCGAATCAGATTTATCACGCGATGCGTGGGGCTGATCAGGTGTTGCTCGATGGCAGTCATTTGTTCTGCCACTACCGGACTGCGTTTATCACTCAGGTCATGGAATTGTTTCAACGTAGTTTACCTGTCATCGCCGACTCGGACGGGTTCTTCGAAGATGAATGTCTGATGCTGACGACCTCGGTTCAGAACCTGAAAGGGCAGGCGGTCGAATTTCTCAAACCTGATGTTAAAACAAGGCAGGAGGTTAAGGCCGGACCCGCGGTCTTTGTCGTCGGTAGCGGACCGTCGATCGACAATGATCTGGACAAAATCCGGGCCTTCCAGGGGAAGGTTACCATCATCAGCGGCGGAACCGGACTGAATGTCCTGTTAGAGGCTGGTATTCGGCCGGATTTTCATTGTGAGATCGAAAACGTTCCGGATATCTACACCGTCAACGCCGATGCCGCATCCAGGCATGATCTGTCGGGTATTACGCTTATCGCCTCCAGCACTGTTGATCCACGGGTGACGGCGTTTTTTGACAAGACGTACTTCATCTTTCGGGATCAGTTGGCCCCTACCCGTTTGTTTGCACCAGAGGGCTTGGTGATGCCTATGGCGGGTCCTACGGTGACGCATCTTGCCTGTCGAGTGGCACTTGCGATGGGGGCGGGGTCGATTTACCTCTTCGGTGTGGATCTAGGCTCAACAGAGCCTGATCGCCACCATTCAAGACGCTCGATTTATGGGTTGAGTTCAGATGCCTATTGGCGCGGCGGCGCTCAGATGGAGGGGTTGAACATTCCCACAAACGGGAACCTGCGCGAGCGGGTTTTTACGAGCCGGGAATTCGCCTTTGCCCGATTGTTCTTCTCAACACTGGCCAGCTCTACCCCGCAGGTTCAGTTTTACAATTGCAGCGATGGCGTCCGAATTGAAGGAACGGAACCCCGCGCCGCAAGTGACATCGATCCTGAGGCAGTGGATTTTTCAGGTTTGCCGGCGAAGCCGGCACTGGCATCATTCCAGTTGAGCGAAACAGCCGTCGACAGAAGCTTTGCGGAAATCCTGGAACACTTTACGAGCGGCGGGGATGCGCCAACTCAGCAATCTGAGGAAGGTGATTTTATATCTCTTTTCAACGGGATGCAGTCCCGTCTGACTGTTGGTAGCGTGCAAGATGTCAGCGCCTCAATGGAAACCGCGCGTTTTATGCAAGCGGGAAGTCTCACGATGATCATGCAGTCGGCCAATATGGTGTGGGGCAGGTTACCATCGGGTAGAAGAGAGGCATTTGTCATGCTTCTTAAAGCGGCGCTGCATGATTTTGGGAAAGATACAGCTGAGTACTTTAAAGGATTGCGTGACGCTTAAAGAAAGGCGGACAACTCTTTTCCGCCCGTTGCCCAACCGGTTAAAACGGAAGAGCCGCATAGAAAAAGAGTTGTCCAGTTTTAGGAGTAAATTGAGTTATACCGGCCGGATCACTGTGGCAGTTGGATCGTCGCCAGATCGGTTCCCACCACAACATCCCCCTTGTATCCGCTGTCGCGCACGGCCTCTTCATAAGAGGCTTCGGTTAGGGCACCCCCCGGGATCGGGTAAGGACCCTGGCGGGCTGCCCCCATCGGCGGGATCAGATGGGTGAGCATCAGATGTTTCGCCCCGCTTCTGAGTGCCATTCCCCCAAGATCGGTGGCCGTGCTCTGTCGGAAATAGATGGGTGGCGGGAAGCCACTGTCTTTATCGGGGCCCATAACCGGATGAATGGTCGAGTGGACGATGATATCGACCCCTTCGGCCAGTTTCTCCACCTGGTCCGAGGTTGAGTGGGCCCGCGGTGGTTTCCGGGTGTCATTGCCGGCGTCCCCGCCAATCACGACACTGCCGGCCGGGGTGTCAACTCGGTACGAGGCGTGTCCCGGAATATGGGTGCTGGCAATCGCGCTTACAGTCACATCACCGGATGTCCAGACGGGTTGCGGTTCGCCGGTCGGCTTGAAGCTCTGGACATTGATCAGGTCTGCTGGTCCACCGGGCAAACGTTTCTTGTTCTCCGCCAGTCGTTGGGCCATTTCACCTGAATTGATGAAGGCATCGCCGATATGGGCCGCCAGTTTTTCGCAACTCAAAACGTTTCCCAGCGGGGATTTGGCTTCTGAAGAGCAGACCAGATCGACCTTTGGCCCACCTGAATTGAAGTGCCAGCGCAACTGCATCATGTCTGCCAGCCCCTCGGTGTGGTCCGAATGCATATGGGTCAGGAAAATGGCGTTCAGTTTCCCGACAGGGGTTTTGGCCTGGGACAGGCGCTGCGTGGTGCCGCGTCCGGTGTCGAATTGCAGCCTTACGGCCCCACACCCGTTACTCTCATCACCGTACTGAACCAGGGTTCCGGCCCCCGCCTGACCATTAAATACCGGGGGGCCGCCTTGGGTTCCGGTCAACGTCACCTTCATACAGCCTGCGGATGTTGCCTCTGAAGGCATTGCCGTTCCGATTGCCAGCGCTGTCCCGGCGAAAGCCAGAACCGTCAGAGCGGAGGATATTTTTTGCATGATTCTTCCATTTTTGGCGATTATTGTTCTATTTCATTATTTTTATCGATATTATCACAAATCACTATTACAAAAAAGGGTTTTGAAACTTGCTGTATTCAGGGGTGAAACCTCTGTTCACTCAGGTAAAACACAATATATTAGGTTTCAGTTCTTAAATGTCTCAGCCAGTTTGCATGTTCACATCGACACCCGACCTAGCCGCATTGCATACCCATTGGAAGGCTCTTTCCGGTGACCGGCCCTTTCCCAGTCGGGATCAATTCGCACCGGAAGATGTGGTGAAACTGCTGCCCCGTCTTGCACTAGTGGAAGTGGGTCAAACGCTGGATCGATACCGGTTCCGCGTCTGGGGATCTGAACTGGTGGATTTCTTTGGGGAAGACCGGACCTGGCGGTATTTCGAAGAACTAAGGTATATCGAGAATTGGGAAATCGTTTTCCAGTCTTATGAAGAGGTTGCCAGATTGGGCAAACCGATGTTCTTGTCGGCGCGTCAATTGTCTTCGGAAAAAAAATATCAAAGGTATCAGCGAATTATCCTACCCCTTGGCACTGCCATAAATGGTGTGACACATATTGTATCCGGTTATGCGTTCCACATTTCAGCATGACGGGTGCCGAAATTAACGACTAACGGGTGATTGCGATGCCGAGTATCAATGGCACGGGTTATGAGGTTGCTGGGTCGGAAGACCACCCTGTCATCGTTCTGATACATGGCCTCGGCCTCTGTCGAAAAATCTGGGACCCGTATGTGCCGCTTTTTGCGTCGGGGTATCGCGTTCTGTCGTATGATCTGTATGGACATGGCGATAGCGCGGCACCGCTGGAAGAGGCCAGCCTGTCGCTGTACGCGCGTCAGATCGCTGAACTGCTGGATGACGTGTCGGTGGACCGTGCAGCCCTCGTCGGTTTCTCGATTGGGGGCATGATTAACCGTCGCTTCGCCCTGGACTATCCCGAGCGCCTGAGTGCCCTCGCCATTCTGAACTCGCCCCATGACCGGGGCGAAGAAGGACAGCGTGCGGTCGAAGCACGCGCGGCGAGTGTTCGGGATCAGGGTGCTTTGTCGACCCTTGATGCGGCCTTGGCCCGTTGGTTTACACCAGACTTTCGCGAAATGCGGCCCGATGTGATGGAACTTGTCAAACAATGGCGCCTCGCCGCAGATCCTGAGGGGTACGCGCAAGCGGCCTGGGTGCTGGCAAATGGCGTCACGGAACTGATCAACCCAAACCCCGCAGTGACGGCGCCAAGCCTCGTCCTGACGTCAGAAAATGATACCGGCAGTACGCCGGGCATGAGCAGGGCCATCGCATCCGAAATCCCGGGTGCGGAGCTGACCATCATTCCACATTATCAGCATTTAGGCCTGATGGAAGATACCAGGGCATTTGCGGACCCTGTTCTGAGGTTTCTGAAACGCACAATATGAAACACGCCCCGGCCGGGCTTCGGGCAGGGGCGTGCTTCAATTCTTCTGCTATGTGGGATCAGGCTGATCGTAACTGTTCGATCAACTGGGTCGTCTGTTTCCGCAGATCTTCTGACAGGTCCATCAGTTGAGAAGACCGATCGGAAATCGACGTTGATGTCGTATCGATCCGGCCAACTTCTGACTGCATAACGGATGCTGAATCCGCGACAGCGGCGGCAGCAGTAGAGGCGGTGGTGATGCTCTGGGCAATCTCCGACGTCGCGCTACCCTGTTCATTGACCGTGCTGGACACTGCGTCAATCCGGTCATTCAAAGACCCGATGGAGCCCACAATGGAGGCCACGGTTTGAACAGCCGCACCGGTTTCGGTTTGAATACTCTGGATCTGACGGCTGATCTCTTTGGTTGCTTTACTGGTCTGGCTGGCGAGGCTCTTGACCTCATTGGCAACAACGGCAAACCCTTTGCCGGCTTCACCAGCCCGCGCTGCCTCAATCGTCGCGTTGAGTGCCAGCAGGTTTGTCTGGTCCGCAATGTCGTTGATCAAGCTGATGATCGTACCGATTTCGTCAGCAGCTGTTTTCAACCCTTCGATGCGTTTTTCGGCTTCGCCGGCACCGGAAGAAACGGTGTCGATAAGGGCTGTTGTCGCGGTCATCTGGCGTGCAATCTCTTCGGAAGAAGCCCGCAATTCTTCGGCGGCGACAGACACAGTTTCAACGCTGCTGGCTGCCCGGCTGGAAGATTCTGCTGTGCCTTCAGCGTTATTCCCCAGAAGTTTGAGAGAATTGTGAAGATCCTCCGACGAACCATTCAAGGTGGATGCCGCCGTTTTAACGGCCTCGGCCACTTCACCGATTGAGGCATCAATTGAATTTGCAATGCCAGACAGTGTTTCCTGTCGTGTGCTTTCGATTTCCTCGCGTGCCTTGTCTTGTGCCTGACGCAATTCCTCTGATTCAGCACTGGATGTACGCCATTTTTCGATTGCCTGGGCAATGGTGCCGATCTCGTCAGGTTTGCCCTAATGCGGCACTTCGGATGTGTCCTGACCAGATGCGATGCTCTCTACACTTGCAACAATGTCACCCAGCGGTTTTACCTGGGCGCGGAAAATCAGCGCCGCCAGAACGCTGACAATGACCACACAGGCCAGGCCCGCGATTGCGAAACTGATCTGAAGCTCAGCAACACTGGCTTCGAAAACATCTTTGAAAACCCCGACATAGGCGATGCCGATGGTGTCCCCGGCTGGCGTCGTAATCGGCTGATAGATCGTGTAGTATTCTTTGCCCAGAGCCGACGTGTTCATACTAGCGATCCTTTCCCACTTTTACCCAATTTGTACCGGTTTATTTCCATTGATTTTTGCCGGGTTTGGTTATCGAGCGAGGAGGGTGTCAGAATAAAGTTAATGAGAAGCTAATTATTAAATTGTCGGTAAAATGCCATCTATTTTTGTGGGTTTATTCTGATGGGTGGCGTTGCAATTGAGGCTCAAAAATTGCCGTTTTTTTGCTCTGAATGCGCGATTTAATGTGCGCTTCAGTAGTCGGTATGCTATTGTAAAATATGAATTTTTGTAACTTTTTGCGGCGGCGCGTAGCGACGCGCAGATGTTTCCAGGAAAAGAAGTTGTCATGACTGCAGAACAGTATGAATTCGGGTACCTTGATCAAAATGATTGTTCGATCGCGCAGTTCTCAAATCTGGTTGAAAGACAGTTAACCAGTAAGGACGCGCCCTTCGCTGCAACCGTGGAAAAGTCGGTTCCCATCTATGATGGACCGAGTGTTGCAGAGGTTCTGGGTCAGGATCATCGCCGACTGGAACTCATGTCGGAATGGGCGGCAATGCTCTCCAGGGGACCCGGCTTGATTGTGGTTCGTCAGGCCTATTCAAATGGATCTGTGCTCGACGCCGCAACCAGCGCCTATTCGGCGATCATTAAATCTGAGAGACAAACTTCGCATGGCGGCGGTGATCATTTCGCAGCGGCCGGATCGAATGACCGGATCTGGAATTCACTTGGCAAGCTCTGTTCTCATGATCCCGAACTCTTCGCGCGGTATTTTGGAAACCCGGTAATAGCAGCGATTTGTGAGGCCTGGCTTGGCCCCGGTTATCAGATGACGGCGCAGGTCAATGTTGTGCATCCAGGCGGCAAGGCGCAGGAGTTTCATTGCGACTACCATTTGGGTTTTCAGACAACGGCGGGTGCTGCCAGATATCCGGCCCATGTGCACCGAATGTCACCCTTTTTGACGTTGCAGGGGGCAATTGCACATGACCACACGCCGATTGAAAGTGGGCCGACAAAACTGCTGCCTTTCTCGCAACTGCATTCGCATCAATATCTGGCATCCGACCTGGAGGTGTTTCGGGACTATTTTGAAGGCGCCTATATCCAGTTGCCCCTGGAGAAGGGGGATTGCCTGTTCTTCAATCCATCGTTGTTTCATGCGGCGGGCGCAAACAGCAGCGCCGATATTCACCGCATGGTCAATTTGCTTCAGGTGTCATCGCCGTTCGGTCGGGCGATGGAAAGTGTTGACCGGCTGGAGATGTGCAAGCGCGTCTATCCAGCAATTGTTGATTTGACGGCGCGCCAGGAACTGACCGAAGCCGAGGTAAAGGCGGCGGTCGCAGCTTGTGCAGAAGGGTATTCCTTTCCCACAAATCTGGATCGCGATCCGCCGATTGATGGTCTGGCGCCTGAGACACAATTTGAGGCGTTTCTTCGTGCCCTGGATGAAGGTATGACGCGAGAGGATTTTGCTGCATTGCTCGATCAGCAGGCGGCGCGCCAAAATCCCTAGATTAAACGGCTACATCCTGGCCGGATTTCATAGAAAGCTCGGCTGCATCGGCAAGCCTCAGCGATGCAAGACCATCGGAACCACCCGGGTATTCGACATCTTCGCCCTTTAGGACCTGACAAAAACGGGCAATTTCGCTGGAATACGCCGCTGCATATCTTTCCATGAAAAAATCGTTCAGCGGATCGATCCTGTAGCCTTCTGAACCGGCCTGGATGACGGTTGTACTGCGGGGATTGTCCGCTGCAATCATGCCGGTCGATCCATGCACTTCCAGTCTTTGATCATAGCCATAGGTGGCGCGGCGCGAATTTGTGATGACGGCCAATGCACCGCTCTTCATGGTCATTGTCACAATGGCTGTGTCGACGTCGCCCGCTTCGCCAATAGCGGGGTCTACGAGTGAGGCCCCTTTGGCCGAAACAGAAACGATTTCATCCCCGGTGAGAAAGCGGACGATGTCGAAGTCGTGGATCATCATGTCCCTGAACAGACCGCCCGATCGTTCAATGTAGGAAATCGGCGGTGGGGCGGGGTCTCTTGAGGTAATCTGCACAAGTTCTACTGCACCGACCCGACCGTCTCGGATCTGAGACCGCATTTTATCGAAGGAGGCGTCGAAGCGGCGGTTGAATCCGATCATCAGGGGAGCGTTTTCCGCCTCAACGACCGCAAGGCATTCCTCAACCCGTGCCGCACTGAGATCGATTGGCTTTTCGCAGAAGATGGCCTTGCCTGCGCGGGCAGCTTGTTCAATCTGGTCAGCGTGAAGATCAGTCGGGGTGGCGATGATGACCCCGTCAATGGCAGCGTCAGCAAAAATTCCCTCGACCGTGTCGCGCTTGGCCCCGGTCATTTTCATGACCCTGTCGGCTGCCTCGTCGATCGGATCAAACACCGATGCGATGCGCGCGCCTTCGACATGGGCGATACTGGCGGCATGGGTATACCCAATTCGACCCGCACCCAGCAGACCCAGTGAAATCTCAGCCATTTTTACTGTCCCTCTGGAAAATCCAGTCGTGGTCTGGATGGTTTATGAAACGCCATTTTCGTTCTGGCCCGGCCATGACATTCAGATAATACATGTCATATCCATAAGGTGCCCCGCAGGGGTGATGGCCACGGGGAACCAGAACAACATCGCCATCAGAGACCGCCATGGTCTCGTCAATCTCGCCATCTTCGGTGAAGACGCGCTGCACCCCAAAGCCTTGCGAGGGGTTTATGCGGTGATAATAGGTTTCCTCGAGATAGGTCATCTCGTCGCCCTCAGAGGCATCATGGCGATGGGGAGGATAGCTCGACCAGTTTCCCTGGGGGGTATAGACCTCTGTGATCAACAGGCTGTCGGCAATATCCGCATCTTCCATGGCGATCGGATGGATGTATCTTGTATTGGCCCCGGTGCCGCGTTCAACAAGTTCGATCTGGTCCGGGCCTATGACACATGCCGGATGCCTGCCATGACCCGGTGCTGTACAGACAGCAACCACGCAATCCGTGACTGCTTCCAGGGACCAGTTGGAACCGTTTGGAACATAGACCGAATGCGGTTTGGTGCGTTCAAAGACACTCATCCGGTCGCCCTGAACACCAAAATCCTGGTCGCCTACCTGGACCTTGGCTTTCCCTTCGACAAGAACCAGAATTACTTCCCGGTCACCGGTTTCTTCCGATGCAGTTTCACCGGTTTTCAGGTGATAGAGACCGAACCCGACATAACGCCATCCTGCATTCTCGACTGTTATGTCGTGAACCTTGCCGTTTGTTCCAGATGGTCTGCGCAGCAATGATGTCATTACTCAATTCCTCTTTGCACGTCCTGTCTCTGTTCACTCTAATGCCACATCTATCAAGATGGGCTTCTAACCCTGTCCCAGATATCGCAGAGCCTTTGGTAGTTGTTCGCCATCTGATTTACGGCTGTTTGATTGTCGATACTGTTGCTGAACCATTGCTGGGCGGTTTCCGCAAAAATAGTTCGACCAACAGCGAAACCTTTCACAAGCTCGAAACGCGACGCCACCTCAAAGCTCTCGGCCAGTTTTTCTTCCGAGGCCTCCAATCCCAGCACGACGATCCCGCGGCACGACGTGTCATGCTTCTTGATAGCGTCGCAGCATAGGGACCATGCTCTATCAGATGTCATCGGTTCCAGTTTCCACCAGTCCGGATAGACGCCGATTTCATAGAACCGTTCGATCAGTCGCGCGGCCGTGTCTTCGGCGACCGGCCCGACCTTGCTTGGAATGATCTCCAACAGAAAGTCCAGGTTGTTTGCCCGAACTGCCTTGGCCAGGCGTGAGATTGTTGTTTCCTGCGCAGCGCGATCTTCTTCTGTATCATCGGGATGAATAAAGCACAGAACCTTTACCACTTGATCGATGGGCCAGTCGGCAAGGCCAAGACCATAATTGTCTCCGATCTCCAGTTCTAAAGGGCGAGAACCAGGCAGTTCTACGGGCCGCCCAATCCAAAGCCCTGTTTCGGCGGCGCCATGCAGGGCCGTGCGCCCCAAACGATCATCACACAGGATGCCATAGCCGTCCCGGCCAGACGCGACCTCACTCGCGGCGGCCAGACACAGTTCTTTGAACGCGTCTATATGGGCATGGTTTACGCCGCAGGCGTCAGCAATATCTTCAATCTGTTTGCGGTGATCAAAGGCAAAGACCCGCAGTTCGGGCCAGTCTCGCCGTCGGTTGGTAGCCCAGTGAATCTGCTCGATGACGGGGTCATGCCGGACATCCGGACGCGCGGGGCCATGGGTCAGGAAGTGCTGCAGCTCAATCTGGCTCGGATAGGCGGGTGTGCAGCCATGACGTGAAACCGCCAGTGCGCCACAGGCATTCGCGATCCGCAAAGTCTCGGACCATTCCTTGTCGCCAAGCCAGCCACTCAGCAATCCCGCCATAAAGCCGTCCCCGGCCCCAAGCACATTAAAGACTTCGATCAGAAAACCATCGCCTGAAATGCCATCGGACAGTTGGTCCGGTATGGCATCGGGAAACGCCACCGCACCGGACCCGCCCCGTTTGCAGACGAGCGTTGCCCCGGTCAATGCCCGAACGTTTCGAAGGGCGGTTATGGTATCGGTTGAACCACCTGCGATATGAAACTCTTCCTCCGTCCCAACGATGAGAGAGAACAGACCCAGCGTTTCCTGCAGACGCGTGGTGACCTTGTCCGAGGCGATGAAACGGTTTTCACCATCGCCATGGCCCGAGAGGCCCCACAGGTTTGGACGATAGTCGATATCGAGCGCTGTGAGCGCGCCTTCGGCCTGCGCCAGTTTTAGTGCTTTGATCACTGCGGCCGATGTTTGTGGATGGCTGAGATGGGTGCCCGTTGCCGTGACACAGCGCGCGCGGCCAATGAATGCGGGATCTATATCCTCTTCGCAGAGCGCCATATCCGCACAGTCTTCGCGATAGAAGATCAACGGGAAGCTTTCTTTGTCCCTGATCCCCAAGAGAACCAGCGCGGTCAGACGGTCCGGGTCCGTGATGACGCCTTCTACATTGACGCCTTCGGCCTGTAACTGTTCGCGGATGAAGCGGCCCATATGTTCGTCGCCCACGCGCGTAATGACGGCTGACTTCATGCCAAGGCGTGCGGCCCCTGCTGCAATATTGGTGGGCGACCCGCCAATATACTTCGCAAAGGACCGCATATCCTCCAGACGACCCCCGACTTGTTCGCCATAAAGGTCGACCGAGGATCGCCCGATCGTGATCACATCCAGAGACGTCATGCGAAATGGTTCTTTCTTGACTAAACAGTGCCGCCGAGGCTGCCCTCAAGTTGGGCCATTTCCTGGCCACCTGCCATCAGGTCCTGTAGTTCCTCCGGCGTGATTTCACCCCGTGTGGCAGTGCCCAGGGTTTTACCCCTGTTCAGAACTGTGAACCGGTCCCCGACCGCAAGGGCGTGGCGCACGTTATGGCTGATGAACACGACACCAACACCCTGCTTCCGCACCTTGTCGATGGTCGCCAGAACGTTGGATGTCTGACGGACACCAAGGGCGGATGTCGGCTCGTCAAGGATCAGAACCTTCGCGCCAAAATGGACGGCCCTCGCAATGGCGACTGTCTGACGTTCCCCGCCAGACAATGTGCCGACGGCCTGATCGGGTGCCCGCAGGTTGATCCCCATGCGACGCATCTCATCCATCGTGATCTGGTTCATCCGGTCGATATCCAGCCGCTTCAGAGGGCCGGATCCCTTGGTCGGCTCCCGTCCCATAAAGAAGTTACGGGTGACGCTCATCAGCGGGATCATGGCAAGATCTTGAAACACGGTTGCGATCCCGGCTTCCATCGCGTCGCGCGGACTGTCGATATCCATCGGCTGGCCTTCAAAGAAAATCTCGCCCTTGGTGGGTTTGTGCACGCCGGACATGGTCTTGATGAAGGTGGATTTGCCGGCACCATTGTCACCCAGAAGGCAGTGACACTCGCCTGGTTTCACATCGAAACTTACCCCGGCTAGCGCAATGATATTGCCGAAATGCTTCTCGATATTCTTCATCTCGATGATCGGCTGGGTATTGCCTGTCGGATCGCTGTGGTGAAATTTTGTATCAGTCGTCATCTCAGCGCTCCCCGGTTACGCGTTTGCGAATGGCGTTGTTGAAAAGAACGGCAATCAACAGCATGCCGCCCAGGAAGACCTGGAACCAATCCTGATCGAAATTTGTATAGGTCAATCCAATCACAACCATGCCGAAGATGATGGCCCCGAAGAAGGCACCGATGGCGGAACCGTAACCGCCGGTCAGCAGGCACCCACCGATAACGGCGGCGATGATCGCCTCAAATTCTTTCTGGAAACCGCGGCGCGAGTCTGTCGAGCCGGCATCCATAACCGTGATGATCGCAACAAGTGCGGCGCAACAAGCGGTTACCATGAAGAGTGAAATTTTCACGCGGCGCACCGGAACACCGGAATTTGTGGCGGCGTTGGAATCGCCCCCGGCAGCAAAGATCCAGTTGCCGACGGCTGTCCGCAACAGAACCCAGGTCGCAAGGCCGGCGATTACGATGAACCACAGGATTTCAACCGGGATGCCCGGGACCTTTGGCAGGCCGCTCTTGAATGTGTCGATCATGCCGCTCTCTGCGAACCACAGGAACAAGCCGTTAAAGGCGTCGCCGGAAAAGTAGGGGGCAAGCCAGTCGTCTTCTGTGGCATCCCGCACGCCGCGCAGTTGTGTCGATCCCCCGGTCGCTATTTTCAGGCCGACGAGGGAGAGACCGCGAAGAATGAATAGAAAGGCTAGGGTTACAATGAAGGAGGGCAGGCCCGACTTCATAACAATGAACCCGTTGAAGGAGCCAACCAATGCGGCAAACGCAAAGGTTGCCGGTATCGCAATGATAAGGGGCAGATCCAGCGTTACGGTGCAGGCTGCGAAGAACAAACCGGCAAAGGCCACCATGGATCCGATGGAGAGGTCAAACTCACCCCCGATCATGAGCAACGCGGCCCCAATTGCCAGAATGCCAAGCTGCGCTGCAGGGGTCATGAAGTTCATGAAACCCGCCATCGTGAACATGGCTTCATCAGCAGTGGCGAAGAAGAAGATGGTCACGAGCAACACGCCCGCGATGGCGCCCAGCTCCGGCCGCTTCATCATGCGTGCGCCGAAACTCTCCTGTTTAAGTCTCTCGTCCTGTGCAGACGCGGATGCTGCCTCTGACATAAAAAGTTCTCCCCACCTTATTTCTTTTTTTGAAACGCGATTTGACCAGCTGGAAACAAAAGGGCCGTGGCAGCTGTTCGCGCCACGGCCCCCTGTTACCGCAATGGACTCACGGTTTAACGGATGCCTTGCGCAGACAGTTCGATCACTTGGGCCGCTTTGTCAGCCGTGATCAAGTTTGGACCGGACGGAACATCACCACCAGGGATCAGTCCATAGGTCGCATGCAGCGCTAGGAAGGAAACCGGCAGATAACCCTGCAGGAACTGCTGCTGGTCAATCGCGAAAGCCGCATCGCCATCAACAATTGACTGCAGGAAATTCGCAGACAGATCGAAGGACGCAACGCGCACTTCGCGGCCGGATTTCTTGGATGCAGCGACTGCTGGCTCACCAGCCAGGGAAGCACCCAGGGCCATCACTGTATCAATCGACTCGTCAGCGGCGAGCGATGCGGAAACCTTGGATTCGATCTCCGCAGGGTCGTTTCCGGTTGGGAGAACGGTTACTGTACCGCCGAACCCTTCAGCAAAACCGGCGCAGCGCAGGTCGAGGGCAACGTTACCGACTTCGTGGTTGACGCAGACCGCGTTGCTACCACCCAGTTCGGCCAGAAGCGAACCGGCAGCTTTACCAGCGTCGAATTCCGATTGTCCGACATGCAACACAGCGCCAAGGCTGGCTGCGACATCAGAACCTGAGTTCATGGATATCACCGGAATACCGGCGTCTGCAGCGCGTTTGATCGATGGTCCAAGAGCATCGCCATCGGGGATGGACACGACAAGGCCATCCGGCTCCTGGTTTACAGCAGCATCGATCAACTGGCTCATCGCCACCATGTCATAAGTTTCCGGCGCGCGATAATCGACATTTGCCCCTGTGTGCTTGGCGGCCAGTTCAACACCGTTCTTCACAACCGACCAGAACGGGTCATTGGCCTGGCCGTGACTGACAACAATGATGTCCTGCGCCATGGCTGGTGCAGCAAAACCGATTGCCGCTGCAACCGCAGCTGCTTTGATGAATTTCGTCATGTTACCTCCCTGTGGTGACCCGTTATGGGCCTTTGAATTGTCTGTTGGCCTTCTTGACGGGCCTTGCATTACGAACTTTGTATTTTTCCAACCCCGCATTGCAGCTAGGTGGAATTTTTATTCCGAATACGGCAATTTTTATCAAGTGTCAACTATTCTTGCGCATGGCGCCGATCGCCACGGCAAGAGCGGTGGAAAGGGTGATGGATGCGCTCAATCCACGAAAGCCGCCAATCTCGTCCTCACGGGCTATCAGCATCTGATCAGCCCATTGTCCTACGGGACAGCGTTCGGAATCGGTCAGGCCGTAAAGCAGAATGCCACGCTCTGCCGTTCTTGATGCGAGTTGAATTGTTTCTTCTGAAAACGGTGCGAATGTGACCGCGAAAAGCGCGTCGCCCGGCAAGATTGTGCTCGTCGTGTCCAGCATGCCCGCGCTGTAGTGAAGGTTCGACGGGACCCCCATTTTGTCGAAGAGATACGACATGTTACTGACAACGGCAAAGGCCCGGCGCAGCCCGACCAGATGGACGACACGGGCCGAAGCCAACCCTTTCGCAATCCGGTCCATGCTCTCGCTTGTCACCGTATTTGATAAATACATCAGGGACTTATGGCTTGATTCAGCAAAATCTGCGAGCAGTCGACCGGATCCGATTGTATCGTCTTCGAACAGCGTCGCGAACCGCTCCTCGTAATCCGGGCGAAACTCGGTATAGCGGACGCGAAACAGTTCCTGCATCTCGGAATATCCTGAAAAGCCAAGGGCCTGACAGAACCGCATATAGACAGATGGCGCAACGCCGCAGGCCACAGCCATCTCGGAAACAGTTGAGACCGCAATCAGATGTAAATGCCGTCTGGTAAAGCTTGCACATTGTTGCAAGCGCTTTGGCAGATCCTCAAAGGTATTATCCAACCGCTCAAGCAATTCCGAAACACCCTGCGGTGTTTTTGCAACGGATGCATCCTGGTTCATGAAACTCTTCCCGGTAAAAAATCAATCTGGGGCACCATACAGTAACGGTTCAAAAATGGAATAAATTTTCTGTTTTAAAGATTTTTGTCCGTTTTCAACTGTTTCTTGGCGATTTTTTTCTGGGTCTTGAGGACAAGTTTGGCGGTTTCTCGATGAAATCATATTGCAACCGGTTGCAAAAAAAGCTTCAATCATAGAGCATAAACTTGGGCCGTTCGCAGGGAATTGGCTTTGACGTGGCGTGAAACATGGTTGCTACACTGAAAGACGTTGCAAAGAAGGCTGGCGTATCACGCTCTGCAGTTTCGCGTACATTCACGCCCGGCGCATCAGTTTCCGATAAAACACGAAAACTGGTGGAAAAGGCCGCGACGGAACTTGGGTATCGACCCAATATTCTGGCAAGGGGATTGTCGACACGCAGCACGAAACTTGTTGGCCTGATTTCCAACAATTTTCACAACCCGATTTTTCTGGAGGTTTTTGACCGCTTTACGCAGGGTCTCCAGGAACGTGGATTGCGACCCTTGCTCGTAAATCTCACGGATGAGGTTGATCCCAGAAACTCGGTTCAGATGCTTCGCCAATATTCGGTAGATGGGGTCATTGTTGCGTCATCCACATTACCGCCTGAATTTGCCGTGGCGTTTCGGGATGCCGGAATACCAGTCGTCAATTCCTTCGGTCGATACTCCACAGAGCCGAAGGTTCATGTGGTAGGAATTGACAACGTCGCGTGCGGTCGAATGGCGGCTGATACACTTGCCGTGCGCGGATACAAGCGTGTCGGGTTTGTCGGTGGGCCGCGCGATGCGACGTCCACGCAGGATCGATTCCACGGGTTCATGGAACAGATGGAAAAACATCGCGGCATTGATGTTCAGTTCAGTTTCGCAAGCGCGTATTCCTATGAGGCCGGAAGAGCAGAAATGCAGTGCTTGCTTGGGGAAGGGCCGCTGGAGGCGTATTTCTGTGGTGACGATGTTCTGTCAATCGGGGTGATGAGTGCCGTGCGGGACGCGGGTCTTTCGGTGCCGGATGATATCGGGATCCTGGGTCTGAATGACATGGAAATGGCAGGTTGGGAGATCTTTAACCTCACCACCATCCACCAGCCAATCCAGCAGATCATCAATTCCTCGGTCGAACTGATTGTGGCCATGCTGGAAGAACCTGATCGATATCCGGAAACCAGGCTCTTTCCCTGCAAGATTATCGAACGGGGAACCCTGCGGCCGGACCCGGCTAAACAGGTTCCCGTTGAGGCCTGATCCGTTGGATCAGCGGAACATCGGGGGCCGGGCATCAACCCATTTTCCGTCTGCCTTTCCCGATTGGGCGACGGCTACGACAGCGGCCATGGAACGCAAGCCATCTTCGGCTCTGGGGTAAAGGTCAGCGGCCGGGTCAATCGGCCGCCCTTCCTTATGCGCGCGGATTGCTTCGGCGATATCCTTGTAAATATTGGCAAAGGCAAGCGGCATACCCTCCGCATGACCAATGGTAACACGGCTTGTCCGGTCCGCCTCTGGTGACAGATCAGCCTCACCTCGTTCAATTGTTTGAACCCGCCCGCCGAGCGGCATGTAGTAGAGCTGGTTTGGATGTTCCTGGGACCAGCGTAATCCACCGGTCTCTCCAAATACCTGCAGGGTCAGGCCGTGCAGGCGACCGATCGCGATTGATGAGGTCCAGAGCCTTCCGACAATGCCGCCCTGCATCCGGAAGTTTACCATGGCATCATCTTCCAGAACCCTGCTTTCGATACACGATACACAATCGGCGGAGAGTGTCTCCACTTCCTGTCCCGTGACAAAGCTCGCCATATGGAGGGCATGAATGCCGCAATCGGCGAATTGTGCAGAAACACCCGCCTGCGCCGGGTCATAGCGCCATCGCACCCGTGGATTATCTGCGTCAGCCGCGTCTGCGTGATGTCCGTGAGAGAACTCGGCCTTGACCAATCGGATCTTGCCAAGGTCGCCGCGCGCAACCATCGCCCGCATGTGCCTGACCAGTGAGTAACCCGAGTAGCCATAGTTGACGGCGCAAATCCGCCCCATTTCCTGGGCCAGACGAACGATCTCCTCGCCTTCCTCGACCGTCATGGTCATTGGTTTTTCACACAGCACATGGAACCCTTCGGCAAGAAAAGCCCGGGTGATTTCAAAATGGGTGGCGTTCGGCGTGGCAACAGTGACAAGGTCCACCCGATCTGCGCGGTCTTT
Source organism: Alphaproteobacteria bacterium (assembly GCA_963691885.1). GTDB lineage: Bacteria > Pseudomonadota > Alphaproteobacteria > UBA8366 > Aestuariispiraceae. The sequence goes on along the minus strand of OY829843.1, from coordinate 147,375 downwards.
TTCCCCAGCCAGCATGTCCTGCCAAGTTCCATAGGCACGATCCTCCGCCAGGCCGAGACGCATTCCAAAGTCGCGTCCCGCTTCAGGATTGTGATCCAGCGCGCCTGCCGCAAAGGTGAATTCGCCATCCAACCCTGCACCCAGGCGATGGGCCGGGCCAATCTGGCTGCCTTCACCGCCCCCGATCATGCCCCATTTCAATCGTGTCATGAGACAATCCTCCCCCGTGTTTTTGTTGACCGCATTGGTCTTGTTTAGGCAAATCCGATTTCGGCCAGAAACTGTCGGTTCAGACGGGCATCTGCCATCGGGTCCACATCCAGTGTCGGATCACAATCCTGCTCAACCGTGCACCAGCCGGTAAAGCCATGATCGATCAGAGTCTGACGCACCGAGGTAAAATCAACATCACCCTTTCCAAGGTTGCAGAAGATCCCCATGCCGCAGGCCTTATAGAACCCGATCCGCTCAGCAATCACCTGTGCCTTGATGGCAGGGTCAATATCCTTGAAATGCATGTAAGAAATGCGGCTGGCGTAGCGCTGCATAAAGGCCACTGGGTCAAACCCGGCATAGGAATGGTGACCGGTGTCCAGACAGATTTTCAGGATGGCTTCATCGACCTCTTCCAACAGGCGAACCAGTTCCGGTTCAAAATCCAGGAATCCGGCTGCATGGGCGTGGATGGCAACGGTCAAACCGTATTCCTCTGTCCCGATCCGGGCCACTTCCTTGATGCGATCACGATAGGCTGCCCATTCGGCGGGGCCCATCTGTTCTGCCTCGTCAGCGCGGCCTGCCGTCGGCGCCCTGCGGTCTGAAATCGAGTCAATCAATACCAGGTTTTTTGCGCCATGCGAGGCGAGGGCCTTGCAGGTCCGTGTCGCACCATCCAGCACATCATCCCATTGATCCGGGTCGTGGAAGGCACGAAAAACGACGCCGCCAATAAGTGTCAGGTCGTTTTCTGCAAGCGCATCCGCAAGTTCGGCCGGGTCTTCGGGCATGTATCCAACTGGGCCCAGCTCAATCCCGCGATAACCCACCTCGGAGCACTGTTTCAACACATCGCGCCAGGGCGGATTGCGGGGATCGTCGACAAATTCCACACCCCAGGAACAGGGCGCATTTCCAATTCTGATGCTCATTTGGCTTAATCCTCTGTTACTGGCCGTCGGCCAGAATGTTGACCCATTGACCTGTCTCACTGGACGTGAAAGCGGCGGCGACAATATGGTTTACGTCGAGCCCGTCTTTGAATTCGGGCCAGAGCGAGCGGCCCGTTTCTATCGCCCGCAGAAAGTCTCGCGCTTCAATAATGATTTGATCCTGATAACCGGTGCCATGGCCCGGGCCCTGACAGAAAGGTAAGTAATCCGGATGCTCCGGCCCGGTTAAAATCTTGCGAAATCCGCGTTGGCTGGCATCACCATCTGCTTTGTAGAGCCACAGCGCGTTCTGATCTTCCTGATCAAAGCGAATGGCCCCCTTTGTCCCGTTGATCTCATAGGCATAGCCCATCTTGCGTCCGGTCGCGACGCGGCTGAAGAACATATGGCCCATCGCGCCGTTCTTGAACCGGCACATCATCTGCCCCTGATCGTCATTGGTAACCGCCTGCGGGCCATCCGCACCATTGCGGGTTTTGTGAACCGTCTCCACCTGCGCTGAGATGGAGGCGATCTCGCCAATCAGGGCCAGGGCGGCGTTGATCATATGAGGGGCCAGATCCCCCATTGTGCCATTCGCAATCCCATCGGTGCGCCAGTTGGCGGGAAGATCCGGGTCGGCCAGGAAATCCTCTGTATGTTCGCCGCGGAACCAGGTGACCTCCCCGATCTCGCCATCAGCGATCAGCTTTCTGGCGAATTGAGAGGCGGGCGTCCGAATGTAGTTGAAGGCGACCATAGCAGGAATGCCTGTTCGCTCTGCGACTGTGACCATGTCTTCACTGTCGCTTATTGAGGCCCCCATCGGCTTTTCGCAGAGGACAGGTTTACCGGCCTCTAGGGCAGCAATCGCGATTTCGCGGTGGGTGTCCTGGGGGGAGGCAATGACAATCGCCTCTACCGCCTCATCTGAAATCAGATCCCGCCAGTCTGCGGTACCGCGTTGAAACCCATAGGCCTGACGATAGCGTTCAGCCGATTCCGGCGAACTTGCGCAGACCATTTCCAGGCGGGGACGCAAGGCGGTCTCAAAGACCGCCCCGACGGCGGACATGGCAACGGCATGCGCCTTGCCCATATAACCACCACCGACAATGCCGATACCAATCGTCTTCACAGCCTGTTTCCACCCGTTTTTATAATTGCAACCGGTTGCAAAACATGTATCCTTCGAAGCTCCTAGACGTCAACTGGCAATATACGCCAGATCAAAAGTTCAGGGCAGGGAGAGACAGTCATGGTCACAGAGGACCGGACCGTTCGTTTGACATTGGCGCAGGCTATCGTGCGCTATCTTGCGAACCAGTACATTGAAATAGACGGCAAAGAACAGCTGATCTGCGGCGGCGGGTTCGGGATCTTCGGGCATGGTAATGTGACCTGCCTGGGCGAGGCGCTTTATGCCTATCGCGATACTTTACCTCTTTATCGCGGGCAGAACGAACAAAGCATGGGGTTTGCGGCGGCGGGTTATGCCAAACAGCACTTGCGGAAACGTTTCATGTTTTGTACCGCCAGCGCCGGTCCTGGCACGGCGAACCTGTTGACCGCGGCGGCGCTGGCCCATGCCAACCGTCTGCCGATGCTCATGCTCTGTGGCGATACATTTCTGACGCGCCTGCCTGATCCGGTTCTGCAGCAGCTGGAGCATTTCGGCAATCCGTCGCTCGGTCTCAACGATGCGTTCAAGGCCGTCAGTAGATATTGGGACCGGATTACCCATCCGGCACAAATCATCCAAAGTCTGCCGGCGGCCCTGGCAACCATGCTGGATCCCGCCGATTGTGGCCCGGCCTTTCTGGGCCTGCCGCAGGATGTGCAGGGCTGGACCTATGACTATCCGGAAAGCTTCTTTGATAAAAAGCTGCATCGCATTCGCCGGCAGTCGGCAGATGCAGCGGAAATTGCGGAGGCAGCGGCGCTTTTGAAAATGGCCAAGCAGCCAATGATCATCGCCGGTGGCGGCGTTCAGTATTCAGGTGCGGTTGGGGAACTTACTGAATTTGCTGAGACGCATAATATTCCCGTGGTTGAGACGATTGCGGGTCGGGCAAACCTTTTGGCGGATCATCCGCTCAATATCGGGCCGATCGGTGTTACGGGGTCCAACAGTGCCAATGCCATTGCTGAAGAGGCCGATGTCATTCTGGCAGTGGGAACGAGGCTGCAGGATTTCACGACCGGGTCCTGGACGGCTTTTTCCAAGGATGCGCGGTTTGTTAGCCTGAACGTTGCCCGCCATGATGCAGCCAAGCATATGAGTATCCCTGTCGTTGGTGATGCAAAACTGGGCTTGGCCGCTCTCGGCGTTGCAATGGCGGGATATCAGGCACCAACCGATTGGGTTCAAAAGGCGAAAACTGAGAGGGCCGATTGGGATCGCTATGTTGCCCAGAATGTCAGCCCGGGGAACGGCCCTAATTCCTATGCGCAGGCGATTGGTGTGGTGAATGCCCTTTGCAATAAGCGCGACCGTGTGGTCACCGCTGCAGGTGGCCTGCCAGCAGAGGTGACCGCGAATTGGCGGACACTGGATATCGGCACGGTGGATGTCGAGTTCGGCTTTTCCTGCATGGGATATGAGATTGCCGGCGGCTGGGGTGCCCGGATCGCCCAGTCAGAAAATGAGCCTGAGGCGGATACCATCGTCTTTGTTGGCGACGGGTCATACCTGTTGATGAACTCCGATATCTACTCTTCTGTCCTTACTCAGAAAAAGCTGATCATTCTTGTCCTCGATAATGGCGGCTTTGCGGTCATCAACAAGCTGCAAAACAACACCGGCAATGAGAGCTTCAATAACCTGATCGCGGATTGCCCCACAGTTCCGGAGAGCTTTGCCGTTGACTTTGAGGCCCATGCTGCTGCGATGGGGGCGATTGCCGAAACTGTCACGACAGCAGATGAATTGGGTGAGGCTTTCAAACGGGCTAAGGCGGCTGACCGAACCAGTGTGATCTGCATGCAGGTTGATGCCTATGACGGCTGGACCGCCGAAGGGCACACATGGTGGGAAGTGGGAACACCACAAGTGTCGGAAAGTGAGAAAGTACGGGCTGCCCATAAGGATTGGGAAGCAAGCCGATCCCGGCAGCGGCAAGGCGTTTGATGGGTGGCGGGCCGCTCATATCTGGTGATCGGTTCCTGGTCATCGGTCGTGCAGGCATGGATCTCTATCCAGACCCGACGGGCACGAAGACGGAGGATGCGCAGCGATTTGTATCCGCGTTGGGTGGATCATCCGCCAATATTGCGGCGGCCCTGACCCGACTGGACGCAAAGGCGGCTCTGGTGACCTGCGTATCTGATGATGCGGTCGGTCGTTTCGCCAGAAATGCTTTGCAGAATTACGGTATTGACGCGCGTTACGTCCGTGATGTGCAGGGCGAGTATCGAAACTCTCTGGCTTTGGCCGAAAGCAGGACCGACGATTTTCAATCGGTCATTTATCGGAACCTCGCTGCCGATTTTCAAATGAGCATCGAGGATGTGGAAGCGGTCGACTATGGAAGCTTTGATGCCCTCGTGACGACCGGGACCGTACTGGCAGCTGAACCGTCCCGCGGTGCCGCGTTTCGTGCTTTTGAGCTTGCCCGCCAACACGGTCTGACCCTTGTCTTTGATATTGATTATCGGCCCTATTCCTGGACCTCTGCCGAGGAAGCGGCGGAGATTATGTCGCGTTCCTGTTCCGCGTGCGACTTCATCATCGGCAATGATCTAGAGTTTGATTTTGTTGCGGGTGCAAAGGGCGCTGGTCTGAGTAAGGCAAAGTCCCTTGCAAAGGATGATGGAAAAACGGTGGTTTATAAGAGGGGGGAGAAAGGCTCTCTTACCCTGACCGCTGATACCGAGATTGATATGGGGGTCTTTGAAGTGTCCCCGTTAAAGCCTGTTGGTGCCGGTGACGCCTTTATGGGAGGCTTTCTTGCCTCCATCGCTGCCGGATGTGATCTGGCGGAAAGCGTGCGGCGCGGTTCAGCGTCTGCAGCAATCGTTGTCACACGGGTGGGCTGTGCCCCCGCCATGCCGACAGCAAAAGAATTGACAGATTTTTTGGCATCAAATGCCTGTACCACGGATTAAGAACAAGCGAAAGAAGAGAGGCTAGACCAATGCATATCGCCCCTTATGAAAACAACAATGAGCCCATCGTCGATATCGGGAACGAGACGGTACCCCTGAACTATTTCAACATCGTGAAACTGAAGAAGGGCGAGTCGTTTCAATACAAAACACCGGGATTTGAGACCTGCATTGTTCCTGCAACAGGGACGGTTGATGTCACGGTCAACGGAACCGCGTTTGACGCGATCGGAAACCGAGGGGTCGACGTCTGGGATGGTGAGCCGGAAGGTGTGTATGTCCCGACAGATATGCATGCGGAATTCACCTGCGTGTCGGACAGCACCGAGGTTTTTATCGCCGGTGCCAAATTTGATGAGACGCTGGAACCCTTTGCCGTGCGGGCCGATGAAATTGACAAGGTTCAATACGGATCGGACGACACAAAAACCCATCGCAAGATCAAGCATATCCTTGGTCAGAAACAGCATGGCAAAGTAGGTCGCCTTCTGGTCTCTGAACTCTACACTGTTGGCGCTGGCGGTTGGTCAGGCTTTCCATCTCACAAGCATGACACGGATTCACTGCCCAATGAGTCACGGCATGACGAAACCTATAATTTCCGTTTCCGCCCCGACTATGGTTCGGGTTTGCAGATGCTGCAGCGGGAAGAAGACAAGCCGGGCGATGCCTATCACATCGTGAACGGGTCGACGGTCTGTATCGATAAGGGTTATCACCCCTGTGCCGCTCTGCCGGGATATGAGATGTATTATTTCACCATTCTTGGTGGGCTTTCGCAGCGCAGTCTGAAGCAGAACTTCCAGCCGACCCATGCGAACCAGTTGCATACCATTCCGGGCATCATGGACATGGTGGCGAAGTTCAAGTGACGCTGGCCACCCTATCGCAGGTTCTGCAACCGGCCCTGGAGGAAGGGTTTGCGGTTGCAGGGCTTGTGGTCCTGGGGTGGGAAGATGCCAGGGCCTATACCGAGGCAGCGGAGGACGCTGGCGTCCCTGTTATCCTGCAGGCGGGCCCCGGATGTCGCGCGCATACGCCCTTGCCGGTATTGGCCGCAATGTTCACGACCCTTGCAGAGCAGGCGACGGTTCCGGTGGTCACCCATCTGGATCACGGGACACTGTTGGATGAATGTCGCGAGGCGATTCACCATGGCTTTACCTCTGTCATGTATGACGGGTCGCGAAAACCGCTGGGGCAAAACATAGAAGAAACAGCGGCGGTGGCAGAACTGGCGCATAAATCCGGTGTCTCTTGTGAAGGGGAAATCGGATTTGTCGGTTATGCAGAATCGGAGGCGTCGTCTCGAACCTTGCCGGAAGACGCGGCGCGGTTTGAGCGCGAAACCGGCGTTGATGCCATGGCGATCTCGATCGGCAATGTTCACCTGCAGAAGTCGACAGCAGCCCGGATTGATCTTGATGCCCTTGCCGCGATTGAGGCGGTAACCTCAATTCCGCTGGTGTTGCATGGGGGGTCTGGCATCCCAGGGGACATGCGGCACCATTTGGCCCACAAGACATCGGTCTGTAAATTCAACATGGGCACTGAGTTGCGCCAAACCTTCGGATCGGCATTGCGAGCGAAGCTGACGGATGACCCGGACGTGTTTGACCGGATTTCCATCCTTAAGGCCACAGAAGCCCCGGTCGCGGAAGCGGCCAAAAGGATCTTTGATACTTTCAGAAAATAGTCCTGTTACAGACGCTGTTCAGTGCCCGCATCAAATACATGCAGAGACTCGTTCTGGAATGACAGGCCGATCGTCGATCCGTTTTCCGGAATGTTCTTGCCGCGAAACTCGGCAACAATTTTCTCGCCCGTTTCAGCGGTCAGATAGGCATAGGCGACCCCACCTAAATGCTCTGTCAGATCAACACGGTGTGTGGAACCTGCTTCATCCAGGGTGATGTCCTGGGGGCGCAAGCCAATCATCAGATTGGAACCAGCGCTGGACAGGTTCGCTGAAACCGAAAGCGGTCCGGATGACAGGCCGGGGGCCATGACCCCGTCGCCACTTGGCTGTCCCGAAACAAAGTTCATAGACGGGCTTCCGATGAAGCCGGCCACAAACATATTCTGGGGGTTCTCGTAAAGCTGCAGTGGTGCGCCGACCTGTTCGATCCTGCCGGCCCGCAGCACCACAATTTTGTCGGCCAGTGTCATCGCTTCAACCTGATCATGGGTCACATAGATCATGGTCGCGCCGATTTCCTTATGCAGGCGCGCGATCTCAACCCGCATATCGACGCGGAGCTCTGCATCCAGGTTTGATAGCGGCTCGTCCAGCAGGAAAACCTCCGGCCCGCGCACAATGGCGCGACCGATGGCGACGCGTTGCCTTTGCCCGCCCGAAAGGGCCTTGGGACGACGTTTCAGGTATGGTTCAAGTTTAAGAACCGCTGCGGCCTTTGCCACTTTCTCCTGAACCTCAGACGCCGGATGTCCCGTCATCTTCAGACCGAAGCCCATATTCTCTTCAACGGTCATATGCGGGTAAAGCGCGTAGGTCTGAAACACCATCGCAACGCCGCGGTCTGCCGGGTCCATATGGGTGACCTCACGCTGGCCAATTTCGATGATGCCGTCGCTGGTTTCCTCCAGCCCGGCGACCATGCGCAGCAGGGTGGACTTTCCACAACCGGACGGCCCGACAAAGACACAAAACTCACCATCATGGATTGTCAGATCAACCCCATGGTGTCTTGCCCCCCTAAAACTGTGCCATTCTTTGGTTAGCTTTGGAGGGTTTATTGATGGCACGGAAGCGTTATTCGGATGAGGATGTTTTGCGTCTTCTTCGAGAGATTGAAGTTCATTTAGCGACAGGCGTTGATGTGCCGACGGCGTGTCGATCAGCTGGCATCAGTGACGCAACCTATTACACCTGGCGTAAGAAGTTTGGCGGTATGGGTCGATCGCAACTTTCTGAGATGAAGGCACTCCAGAAAGAGAATAGTCGATTGAAGAAAATCGTGGCGGAACTGGAGTTGGATAAGCTGATCCTCAAGGAGAGCCTTGATTTTTTAAAGCCCAAGGCCTGAGCATTGATCAGCTTCGTCAGGCCATCATTCATACTCGTCAGAAGCTGGGGACATCCGAGCGACGTACATGTCAGGTGATTGGCGTCAATCGCTCAACACATCAGTACAAAGCAGTACTGAAGAACAACGAAGAAGATCTGCGCCTTGCAGTCATCCGGCTGGCCAAGCAATACGACCGATACGGATACCGCAAGATCGCTCAGCTTCTTCGCATCGAAGGCTGGTTGGTCAATCACAAGACGGTTGAACGATTGTGGCGCGAAGAAGGGCTACAGCTTCCGGCGCGTCATAAGAAACGCAAGCGCCTGTATCTCAAAGATAGCTCCGTCATTCGGCTGCGACCCCAGTACTCTAATCACATCTGGTCGGTCGACTTTGTGCACGACAAGCTCAGCAATGGCCGGGCCTACAAGATGCTGACTGTGCTGGATGAATACACACGTGAAGCTCTCTGCGTTTCTGTCAGAAGCCGGATGAACGCCAATGATGTCCTAGAAGCTCTTTACCCACTTATCCTGGAGCGAGGGAAGCCCAGCTATATCCGCTCGGACAATGGCCCGGAGTTCATCGCGGCAAACCTACAAGCGTGGCTCCGGAACGTTGGCGTGACACCGATCCAGATCTATCCTGGTAGTCCCTGGGAAAACGGATACAACGAACGCTTCAATGGAACACTGCGTCGAGAGGTACTGAACGCCGAGTGGTTCCACACGACACGACAGGCTCAGATCGCAATCAACTCCTGGCTAAGGCAGTATAACAGGATACGGCCACATCACGCTCTTAATATGAGGCCACCAGTCCCTGAAACCTTAATAGAGAAACGCCAAATCAGTGGCCTAGAAAGTGGGGGCTAGACATTTGCTATTACCCCGAACAATGGCCGCAGTCACAATGGCAGGATGATGCGGAACGCATGGCGGCGTTGGGATTAAGCTGGGTTCGGATCGGCGAATTTGCCTGGACCCATCTGGAGCCAACGCCGGGCAATCTTAGTTTCGACTGGCTGGACCGCGCGATTGAGATCTTGGGCGGACAGGGTCTGAAAGTGATCCTCGGAACGCCGACTGCTACCCCACCGCGCTGGATGCTGGATCGCCACCCGGACATGCTGGCCGTTGATCGGGACGGTCAAACAAGGGGGTTCGGATCCAGGCGGCATTATTGCTTCAGTCATGAAGGCTATCGTCAGGAGGCGGCCCGGATCGTCACAATGCTGGCGGGCCATTATGGCGATCATCCGACCGTTCAGGCGTGGCAGACAGATAATGAATATGGCTGCCATGGCACAACCCTGTCCTTTAGCCCGTCTGCTTTGGCGGCGTTCAGAGTATGGTTGCAGGAACGGTATCTCTCCATCGATGATTTGAACGAGGCATGGGGCAATGATTTCTGGTCCATGCGGTATGATCGATTTGACCAGATTGATCTGCCCAACCTGACGGTGACCGAAGCCAGTCCTGCACATTGGCTGGCCTTTCGCCGGTTCAGTTCCGATCAGGTTGTTAGCTTTGACGCCATCCAGACGGAAATAATCCGCAAGCACAGCGACCGACCGATACTGCACAATTATATGGGAACCGAGTTGGGGTTCGATCACTTCAAGCTTGGCGAGGGTCTGGACATTGCCAGTTGGGATAGCTACCCGCTGGGTTTTCTCGAAGATCGGGTCACGGCGGATGACGACCATAAGTTCAGGTTTATGAGACAGGGGGACCCGGATTATCAGGCTTTCCATCATGATCTTTACCGCACTGTTGGAAAAGGGCGCTGGTGGATCATGGAGCAGCAGCCGGGCCCGGTGAATTGGGCCCCGTACAATCCCGCACCTTTACCTGGCATGGTCCGCCTTTGGACCTGGGAGGCTTTTGCCCATGGCGCAGAGATGGTCAGTTATTTTCGCTGGCGGCAGGCACGGTTCGGGCAGGAACAAATGCATTCCGGCTTGCACCGTCCTGATGGGGTAGAAGCACCGGCGGCTGATGAAATCCGCAAAGTGATTGAAGAGCTGCCTGATCGACCAGATGTTGAAACGCCGGTTGGGGATGCAGCCCTTGTTTTCGATTATGCATCCGCCTGGGGGTATCAGACACAGCCGCAGGGTGCCTCTTTCTCATATTTCGATCTGGTCTTTACCTGGTACAAAGGTTTGCGCCGCCTCGGATTGAACGTGGATATCGTCGGGCCCGGATTTACGGATCTCGCGCAATACAAACTTATCCTTGCACCTGGTCTGATGGCCCCATCCGCTGGGTTCCTGTCCTCTCTCCCCTCCTTTGAAGGTACTGCATTGTTGGGACCACGCTTTGGCTCGCGAACTCCAGACCACGCAATTCCATTACCATTGCCGCCCGGCATACCCGATATGGACTGCACGGTTTCCTTTGTGGAAAGTCTTAGGCCTGGGGCCAGGCGTGATCTTGGGAATGCGGGTTCCTATATTAATTGGTCCGAGCGCCTTGAAGGAACAGCGACGGTCACGCTATCGGATGGAGACGGGTTCCCGGCTGTGATGTCCAACAGAAAGCACCATTATGTAGCGGGATGGCCTGACGATGGTCTTGTCAACACATTGCTTGGTACGGCCTGCGCGGCAGAGGGGATTGCGGCACTGTCATTGCCCGGGTCCCTTAGAACCAGACATGACGGCATGACCCGGTATCTGTTCAATTATGGACCGGAAGCTGAACGCTTCGATGGTTTAGAGATTGAACCGGCGGGCGTCGCTTTCCTGTCGCTGTAGCAAACCTGTCTGATACATTTTGTTACACTTTTCCGGTCCCGCTGACACAGTTGGGATACAAGCTCCGGCTAAAAATACGTCCTGAACTTACTCTGTTCGACCATGAACCGTCCGGGACAAAGCAATGACAAATCTGAAATCAGTTCTGAATTCTCCCTATTTCTTTTGGACACTACTGACCCTACCCGCCATTGGCACGATCAGTGCCGCCTTCGCCGGTGCCGATCTGGAGGAGATGCTGCATCCGACCGGGGAATTCTCGGCCCGTTTTATGATCATCGCCATGATGCTGACGCCCTTGCGCATGATTTGTCCCAAAGCCCGGCCCATACGCTGGTTAATGCAGCGTCGACGCTATCTGGGGGTTGCGGCATTTGGATATGCGGCGCTTCATACCCTTTATTACATGCTTGATTTGGGATCGCTGTCCGCCGTCGCCGCAGAATTTACCGTGTTTGGAATTTGGACAGGTTGGTTGGCCTTCGTAATCTTTGTGCCGCTTGCACTGACCTCGAATAACGCATCAATCCGCGCCTTGGGACGACAATGGAAGACATTGCAGCGCTTTGTATACCCGGCGGCTGTCGCCACGCTTCTGCACTGGATCTTCATCGAATATGAGCTGGGACCGGCCCTGGCGCACTTCGTCCCGCTTGCCGCCCTGGAATGGTATCGCATTAAGCACAACCTGCGGCTTGCAGCGGTGGCACAGGCCCGAGAAGCAAGACAAGCAGTGGCCTAAGGGTCAGTCTGCGCTTTTCATCTTGACCTGAGAGAGGTTGCGGCGGTTATGGTGTTTTAAAACCAATAACCGCCGTCGCCCGTTGCGGTACTATGGGGAGCGCCTGACTTGGAAGATCGCAGACACTTCCTCTATCTCAATATCGGTCATTTGCTTGACCATCTCTTTCTGCTGGTTTTTGCCACGGCTGCGGCCCTCGTCCTGGCGAAGGAATGGGGACTGACCTACGCCGAACTCATTCCCTATGCGACGCCCGGTCTTGTGGCCTTTGGGTTGTTTTCCTTGCCGTCCGGCTGGCTCGCTGACAGGTGGAGCCGGGAGGGGATGATGGTGGGGTTTTTTATCGGCATCGGATTTGCCGCCATTGCGACCTCCACGGCGGAGACCCCGATCGAGATTGCCATCGGTCTCTTCGCAATTGGCATGTTTGCTGCGATTTATCACCCGGTTGGGCTGGCGATGATTGCGCGCGGCGGGAAATCCATGGGGCTGGATATCGCTGTAAACGGGGTCTGGGGCAATATGGGGGTTGCCAGTGCAGCGCTGATGACCGGTTTTCTGATCGATCAGGTGGATTGGCGGGCAGCGTTCTGGATTCCGGGTGCCTTCTCGGTTTTGGTTGGTTTGGGGTATTTCTTTCAATACCGGGACAGAGTGCCATTGAAAAACGCGGCAACCGCCTCTCTGGCGAAGGCCCCGGCAAACCAGGAAACGCCGATGAGCGATACGGACTGGCGCGCCATGTTGATCCGGGTTTCGGCCATCATCTTTTTCACGACTGCTGTCTCCAGCATTGTTTTCCAGGGTACAACCTTCGCCCTGCCAAAGGTTTTTGACGAACGTCTGGACGGCATCGCGGCTTCGGCGACTATGGTCGGTTGGCTGGCATTTATTGTCTTTGCTGTCGCTTCATTGGCGCAAGTTGTTGTAGGTCGGATGCTCGACAAGCACGGGCCCAGACGGGTTTTTATCGTGGTTGCCTGCATCCAGATCGTGTTTTTCACAATCATGCCGGGGCTGACCGACTGGACAGCTGTGGCCGTTGCTTTGGGGTTTATGTTGGGAACATTCGGACAGATCCCGATCAATGATTATATGATCGGGAAAATGGCAAAGTCGGAATTGCGGGCTTCGGTCTATGGGGCACGCTTTATTATCAGTTTTGCCGTTTGGGCGATTGTCGTGCCGTTGCTGGCCTGGATCCATCATAACTGGGGATTTGATATCTTGTTCTATCTGCTGGCGGTGTCATCCGTTGGGATCCTGGTCGCTGTCGCGCTGTTGCCCCATCGCCTGCCAGAACCAACGGCGGCGCCACGCGCGGCTGAATAAGCAAGGCCAATGGCTATCTGTCCTGACGGATGAAATCGCGGCCAAGATGACCGGGTTCGCCCTGTCGGTCTGGCCGGGTTACGACAACCACAACCAAAATTACGATGGTCAGTGCATAAGGCATCATGGAAAGGATATAGACGGGTACTTCGACACCCAGGGCCTGGAGCCTCGGTATGAGCGAATCCGCCGTCGCGAAGAGAAGGGCACCCCCGATCGCGCGGCCCGGTGACCATTGCGCGAATACCACAAGGGCGATCGCGATCCAACCCCGTCCGGCGACCATCCCATCGACATAGACCTTGCTGCTGATGACCGACAGATAAGCCCCGGCAAGACTGATCAAAATCGTGCCCGCAATCACCGCCAATATTTGATACAGCTGAACATCAACGCCGGACGCGTCGGCTGTCGCAGGATCCTCTCCGACCGCCCGAAGGCGCAGGCCGAATTTGGTTCGTGCCAAGATCCAGGAAAGGGCAAGTGCCAGAACGACAGCACCATAAACCATCGGTTCCTGTCTAAACAAAAAGCCGCCGATATAGGGAATTTCGGCCAAGGGACCAAAATCGATGGGGGCGACACCCTTAAACGGTTTGTGGACATAGTCGCGCCCGATCGTTGCTGCCAGACCAAGCCCCGCTGCCACGACAGCGAGACCTGCCAGAATATGATTTGCGCGTAAAACGACAACGGCGATCGCAAAGGGGATGCCGATGATCAGACCGGAAACCGCCCCGATGGCCAGGCCAGACCAGCTTGAATAGCCGCTCAACACCGCGACCGCGCCCGCCATGGCACCAAAACCCATCAACCCTTCGGAGCCGAGATTCAGAATTCCTGCCCTTTCGCAGAGGATCAGCCCGATCGACGCCAGCAGGAGAGGTGTCATATAGACCGGGATGGCACTGGCCCAGGTTGTCAGAAAGAGTTCCACTAGCCTTGCCTCTTCAACGTGGTATCACCCGGCGTCACCGTCAGCTTGAAAGTCGAGAGAAACTGGCCACTGATGACGGTCAGAAGCACCACGCCCTGGATGACCAGAACAACGCCTTCCGACATGCCGTAGAAAACTTTTAATGTATTTCCGGCGACGAAAACCCCGGCGACAAAGAAGGAAGAAATCATTACACCGGTTGCATTGTTCCGCGCGAGGACGGCAACGACGATGCCGCTGAAGGTTGCGTGCAGCCCGACATATTGTGTCAGGCGGAACTCGGTCCCGGCAACAATGACCCCGCCAGCCAGTCCCGCTGTTGCGCCAGAAATCAAAATGAAGACCGCCGTTGTCAAGACAACCGGAAACCCATTGGCCTGAGCAGCAGAGGGGTTGTCGCCGACCATCCGACCAAAGAATCCAAGACGCGTTCTCTGCAGAATAATCGAAAACAGGGCCGCCAGCACGATTGCGATGATAAGCCCCGTATGGGTGTTTCCAAAGCCGAGCGAGGTCAGATGCGACACCGGATCAAACACTTTTGAGGTTGGAAAATTCTTCGCAGGGTCGCCGAGCGGGCCAAAAAGCAAATGCTGCAGAAGAAGGTAGGCGATGCTGGAGAGCAGCAGGCACACGACAACCTCGCTGACGCCGGCCCTTTCGCGCAGGATCAGGGGGATTGCGATCCAGATGGCCCCGCCAAAAGCGGCGGCCACCATCATCACAGGAATCTGCATCGCGCCGAAGTCAGCGTACAGCGCCACGACAGAGGCGAAGATTGCCCCCAAAAGGACCTGTCCTTCGATCCCGATATTCCAGAACCGCAGGCGCAGGGCCATTGCCGCTGAAAGGCCAAACAGGACCATCGGCGTTGCCATGGTCAGTGTCTGAGCGAGTCCGCTTGCGGTGAAAAAGACCTGCACGATTACTTCGTCAAAAAGGGCGCTGGCCGGGACCCCGGCGGCAACGAGAATGGCACCGGAAAAGGCCAGCGAAACTGCGATCGATCCGGCAAAGACACCGCCGGACAATTTGCGGGATACGGATTGGCGGCGTTCCAGAACAAGACGGTCAAACATGGCCAAGCATCAGCTCACCAATCTGGCGTCTGTCCGGTTTGTGGTTTTCCGTTGAGGCAAGTTGCCCCCTGCTCATCACAAAAATATGGTCTGAAAGCGCCAGAATTTCTTCAATATCTTCGCTGATCAGGACGACGGCTGCCCCCCGTGTCGCGGCGCGGACCAACTCGTCATGCACGAATTGACAGGCGGCGACATCCAGCCCCCGGGTCGGGGAATGTGCGATGATCACCCGGGCGGCATCATCCAGTTCCCGGGCTAGAACGACCTTTTGCGCGTTTCCGCCTGAAAGCAGGCGAACCGGGCGGGCGGGCTCTGCCCCGGCAATTGCGTATTTTGAGATGGCATCGACCGCGTTTTCTGCCAGCTTTCCAAAAGGTACAAAGATGGATCCGTATTGACCGGCGCGGACGGTGGCGGCCGCAAGGTTTTCTGCAATGCTAAGGCCGCCAGACAGCGCACTGGTGCCACGGTCTGATGGTATATAGCGCAGACCAAGACGACGCCGTTCCCAGACGCTTGCATGGGTGACGTCCTTATCGGCAAGCTGGATCGTGCCGTTTGTCAGCTTCATCAATCCAACCAAACCGTCTGCCAATTCCTGCTGACCATTGCCGCCAACACCGGCGATGCCTGTTATGGATCCAGCCCGGACGGCGAGTGTTGTTCCATTTACCGAAACGCGTGAGCGGCGCGGCAAATCCAACCCGGATACCTTCAGCAGAACGTCCCCGAATTCACGCGCCGTGCGATCTGGCTGTTCAACCGCCGGCGCACCAATCATTGCTTCGGACAGGCCGGCCTGATCAATCGCGCTGACGGATGCGCCCGAGAGGACAACGCGGCCCTGACGCAGGACCGATACCCGGTCGCTGGCCCGCATCACCTCGCGCAGTTTGTGGGTGATCAAGACCACACCATAGTTTTGTTCTGCGAGATCGCGAAGCTGGTCAAGCAGCCTCTCGCTTTCTTCGTCGGTAAGAACAGCTGTGGGTTCATCCATGATCAGGGTTCGTGCACCCAGAACGAGGGTCTTCAGGATTTCAATGCGCTGGCGATCAGCGATTGCAAGCGTTCTGACGGGTCGGTCGAGCGGCAACGTGAAGCCAACCTGTTGAGAAATTTTCTCGACACGCTCTTCCAGGATTGATTTGGGTGCCAGATCAGGCAGGTTGCCCGCAGCGAGCTGGATATTCTCCCAGCCCGTGAAGACGGGGACCAGCCGAAAGTGTTGATGCACCATACCGATACCCATCGAAAGCGCATCCGCCGGGGACTGGATCGGGGTAACCTTGTCATCCAGCATGATGGAACCGGCATCAGCGGCGTAAATGCCGGTCAGGATATTCATCATGGTGGATTTGCCAGCCCCGTTTTCCCCCAACAGGGCGTGGACTTCGCCGGCTTTCAGGTCAAACGACACGTCCTGCAGCACCTGATTGCTGCCAAAGGTCTTGTCAATCCCGGACATGACAAGCATGGCGCTTGATTGCCCTGTCGCTTTGGCTTGATCACTTGACTGCATTCGACCGGATCTCTTTGCGGAACCGTTTTGGGGCAGCACCGTGACGTCGCGCGCTGCCCCTTAGCGAAATCTTCTGAACTGGCTTAGTTCAGCGTACCAACGGTTCCCTTCACAAGGAAGTCCATGGCCCAGAGGCCGCCATCGTCAATTGTAGCCCCGGTGGCCACAACCTCTTCACCGGCCTGGTTGAAGATCGGACCGTCGAACGGGGAAAACTCACCAGCGATAATGGTCTTCTTGACCTCTTCGATTTTGGCTTGAACGTCGGCAGGGACCTTGTCCGTCAAGGGCGCAAGAGACACAACACCTTCCGGCATGCCTGGGAAGGCACCCCATTCGCTTGGCTCCCAGGTGCCGTCCACCATTGCCTTGATTGTCGGCACCAGATGTTTTTCCCAATTGAACATGACCGATGTCAGGTTTCCGTTCGGGGCATGTTTCGCCATGTCGAGCTGGAACCCGATGGAGGCCGCACCACGGGCTTCAGCCGCGATGAAAGGGGCGGCGGAGGACAGGTTGTTGCCTATCACGTCAGCGCCTTGATCAAGCAGGGCTTCTGTGACCTGGCCTTCTTTGACCGGGTCCCACCAGGAATTTGTATAAACCACGATCACCTTGATATCGGGGTTGATAGCCTGGGCACCGAGCGTGAAGGAGTTGATGTCCCAGTTCACAACGCCAACCGGGAACCCACCCAGAATGCCGATTGTGCCGGACTTGCTCGCCCCTGCGGCCGCCATGCCGGCCAGGTACCATCCTTGATAGGTGCGGGCATAGAACCCTTCAAGATTGGCAGAGTTCGTGGCGCCAGAAGCGTTTACAAAAGCGATCTCGGTGTGTTTCTGGGCAGCTTCAAGGATGCCGTCACTGTAACCATATGTCGTGCCGACAATGATATTGTGATCCCTCTGGACAAAAAGATCGATGGTGTTTTTCAGGGCTGTCGCCTCTTCAGGAATGCTCTCAACAACAGAAATTTTCAGGCCAAGTTCCTCTTCGACGGCTTCGCGGGCCAGATCGATCGCTTCATTCCAGCCTCCGTCCTTCGCGGTCGCCCCGTAGATGAAAGCGACTTTTGGGTCGCCCTTTATCTCAAACGCCGATGCCTGGTTGACTGGCAAAAGACTGCCAAGTGCTAGTGCACCGGCAGCAAGCAATCCTGCAAATCCGAACTTGTGTAATGCTGTACGCTTCATGAGCCTCTCCTTTGGTCTCTCATTTCCTGTTCTTTATTTCATCGGTTGTTCAATCATCAGCCGTCTTCCCGGCGATACTCATAGGTGTCATCAAAACGTGACTTGATGTATTCGCCTGCCGGGATCGGTGTGTATTTTGCGGGGTGGTCCGGGGACTGACAGCTGGGCAGAACTTCAATTTCTTCCTTGGATGAGGGGCCGAAGAAGAAAGGAATGGAATAGCGTTCCCGCCCTGAACTGTTGATTGCCCGGTGAACAGTCGATTGGAAGTAATCATTGGTCCAGCGCGCCATAAGATCGCCGATATTGATGATGAAGGCGCCCTCAATGGGTGGGGCCTGTATCCACTCGCCATTCGGGTTCAAGACCTGTAGCGCAGGCGTGTCATCCGTTGAGAGGATTGTGAAGCATTCATAATCGCTATGGGCGCCAATCCCGATCTGTTTCTCGTCAATCTCGCCATCCTGACTGGGATAGCGCAGCACGCGCATATGGGCCATTGGCTTTGTAATCCGGGCGTAGAAATAGTCTTCCGGCAATTCCAGGGCGAGCGCAAAAGCGGAAAACATCCGTGCCCCGAAATCAAGCATGGCTGTGTGATAGTTCAGAAGCGCTGGCTTAAAACCGGGCAGATTGGATGGCCATTGGTTAGGACCGTATCCAAACACGCCAGATACGACATCGGGATCATCTTCTGGAAGATCGAGCGCGATATCGAAACCTTCATGAAGGTCGCCCTTGCTGTCTGGGTCGGTTTTTTCGGCCAGCAGATCGGTGTAACCGCGCAGCAGGTGAGAGTTCTCGATGGCGACTTCCTGTTTGCGGGCGTGGGGCAGGTCAAAGAACTGACGCGCGGCTTGATAGGTTGCATCAATTGTGTCTGTTTCGACACCATGATTGATCGCGTAGAAGAAACCGGATGTCGTACAGGCGTCACGAACGGCGTCCCCCACCGCCTGGCGTTCGGCTTCACTGCCATTAATCATCGGGCCGAAATCAATGACGGGGATCGACGTGAAGGCGACCTGACTGGCCTGTAAGCCTGAGGAGAAGAAGGCCCTTGGCCCGTTTCCTGTGTGAATCTCTACCATTCCTCGTCCCTCCCGATGATAATTGGCATCGCAATCGGCATGCCAGTGATTTTTAGAGATCTCAAGCATATATGTACGATAAATCAATGACTTAAGATGTTCTCTCTTGCGTTGTATTGCACAGATTATCATCAAACGCCCAATTGATGGGCATAGTTTGGAGCCACCGCTTCGTCGGTGGCTGGATTACCGTTCTTGCTTCCCCCAACATCCCTGTCCATGAATATTCAGGAACGTAGTAGGAGAAGATAAATGTCATTTGAGCGACGTGTCGGATTTGTGGGTCTCGGTGGAATGGGACGTGGCCTTGTCAAGAACATGCTGTTGAACGGCGTGGAGGTTGATGTGTTTGATCTCAACCCCGATGCGGTTGATCTGGCGGTTGGGCAGGGTGCCCGCTCATCCAGTGTCACGGAAATGGCCGTTGATAGCGATGTTCTGGCCTTTTGTATCGGGCGGGCAGAAGATGTTCAGGCACTGGTGCTGGGGGAGGGCGGATGCCTGGCCAGAATGAAACCGGGGCAGATCATTCTCGATCACACCACCACCAGTCCGGATCATGTCGACCTTATGGTCCGGGAATGTGAGAAGCAGGGTGTCTCCTATTGCGAAGGGCCTATGACCAGAACACCGATCCATGCGGATCAGGGTTGTGTGAATGTGCTTTATGGCGGGGATGAAGAACTTCTTGAGACGCTGCGGCCGCTTTTCGAAACCTATGCCGAGAATATTTTCCATGTCGGTCCGTCGGGTCATGCAATCCGGCTGAAACTGATCCATAACTTCATCGCCTTTGCCAATGTGGCGGCGTTCTGCGAGGGGTTTGCCCTGGCCGCGAAAGAAGGCCTCGATATGTCGAAGGTGATCGACATAATTTCCGCGGCAGGCGGGAAAAGCGGCATGATGGACCTTTATGGCATGAAGACGCTGGAGCGGGATTTTACCCCTCATATGCAGCTCGACTGGGCGGAAAAGGATGTAGGGTATTATGTGAGATGGCTGGAGCAGGCCAAGCTCCCAAGCTTTATGGCCGCCTCCGTCCATCAAACCTATTCCCTCGCGTCAATCATGGGGCATGGTGGCGAAGGCTGCACGGCAATCATAAAAGTCTATGAAGAACTTTCTGGTGTGAAGGCCCAACTAAACAATCCTTAATCATTCCGAGAAGGCGCCAGGCCGCATTTTAGGGGGTTTGCCGCGACAGAATGTGTCTGGTCTGACCCTCAAAGACGCCTATATGCAATAAAAAGTCGGCCATATGTCACAGCACGGGCATTGCGCCGCTCTATAACCGTGCGGAATTTCGGCCGGTCTTCTAAGAGGGATGAGACATGAGTAAAGCAGGTTCTTTCGGGTTTGGGACACAGATCAGAAAATCTCCCTATTTTGACGCCACTGTGCGGTGGGGTGCCCAGGAATTCTCTGTCTATAACCATATGTACATTCCCCGACAGTTTACGAACCCGGAGGAAAATTTCTGGAACCTGATCAATACGGCGATCCTGTGCGATGTTGCTGTGGAACGGCAGGTGGAGATTACGGGCCCGGATGCGTATCAATTTGTGCAGATGCTGACCCCGCGCGATCTTTCGAAACTGGCCATTGGTCAATGTAAATATGTCCTGATTACCAATGCGGCGGGCGGCATTATCAATGATCCTATCTTGCTCAGGCTGGGTGAGAACCATTTCTGGTTGTCCCTGGCCGATAGCGACGTTCTTCTGTGGGCCCAAGGGGTGGCAATTCATTCCGGGCTCGATGTCGAAATTACAGAGCCGGATATTTCCCCTCTTCAACTCCAGGGCCCTGAATCCGGGAAGACCATGACCGCGTTGTTCGGTGACTGGATTAACGAGTTGAAGTACTACTGGCTGGTTGAAACAGAGTTGAATGGCATTCCTCTGGTCATTTCAAGAACCGGTTGGTCGAGTGAACTTGGCTACGAATTGTACCTGCGCGACGGATCCAGAGGGGGTGAGTTGTGGGATACGATCATGGCGGCGGGACAGGCATTTGGCCTGAAACCAGGCCACACCTCGACCATTCGACGCGTTGAGGGTGGGATGCTGTCCTATCACGCCGATGCTGATATCAATACCAATCCTTTTGAATTGGGGTTAGATCGGCTCGTCAATCTGGATATCGAGGCTGAGTTCATTGGTAAGGCCGCTCTTCGCCGCATTCGGGAAGAGGGGGTTCAGCGCAAACAGGTCGGCCTGCAGCTCGATATCGCCCCTCTCGCCGGACCGAATAATGCTTTCTGGCCCCTCAGTGTGGAGGGCAGAATCATCGGCAAGGTGACGTCAGCTGTCTATTCGCCAAGGCTAGAGAAGAATATTGCCTTGGCCATGGTGGACATTGGTCACGCCGAGATTGGGTCGGTGATGAAGGTCGAAACGGATTTCGGTGTCGCTGATGCTGTGGTCGTGGAGAAGCCGTTTTATGACCCGAGAAAGTCCATCGCAAAGGCGGCCTAATAAAACCCGGCAGATACAATACTCGGCATTTCAGTCGGTCACACCGGTACCTCTGTGACATGCTTTATGCGGCGCATGGCAAAGATTGTTGATGTGCCGGCGACGCATTCATGCTCGAGTATTCGCTTCATCAGAATGCTTTCCAGATCCGCCATATCCTTGACGAGCAGATGGACGAGGTAGTCCCAGTCGCCGGAAATCGAGTAAACCTCCACGATGGCAGGTTCCAGTGACATGGACCGCTGAAAGTCTTCCCGCGAGGCGGCGTCCTGCGACTTGATCCGGACCTGACAAAACGCATCCATCGGCCGACCAACCGATGCCGGTTCCACGAGGCGCACAGTCGGGCCCAAAATGCCGGCCTCTTCCAGATGTCGAACCCGCCGCCAGCAAGTTGCGGCTGATGTATTTGCCGCTTCGGCAATCTCACTCATGCTGCGCGACGCATCCTTTTGAAGTTCTGTCAGGATACGTTGATCTGTTTCGTTGAATGATACATTTTTCATCAAAACTTCCTGTCTACCGATTTAAATGTATCAAATATGAGAAATAATTGGAATATTTTGAGCGCTAATTCTCGCATCTATGCCCGATAATGAACCTGCTCCTGAATAAATCAGGTTCGGCAAGAATGAGGCCTCAATGACAAATCAAACGATTCCTCTCGAGAATTACACGTTGGAAGATCGATATACGCGGATAAAGGGTCGCGTCTTCCTGACGGGAACACAGGCGATCGTCCGAATTGCCCTTGATCAGGCAAGGCGCGACCGGGCCAAGGGATTGGACACACGCGGCTATATTTCAGGGTATCGCGGTTCGCCTTTTGGCGGCATTGATCTGGAGGTTCAACGCAACAGGGATATCGTCGATGCGGCCGGCATTCACTTCAGTCCGGCGGTGAATGAAGAGTTTGGCGCAACACAGATGATCGGGACGCAACAGGTCGAAACCGATCCAGACAAGACCTGTCAGGCTGTTTTTGGTCTCTGGTACGGCAAGGGACCCGGGATTGATCGGGCCTCTGACGCGCTCAAACACGGGAATGCCTATGGTGCGTCACCGAACGGCGGCGTTCTGGTGGTGGCCGGCGATGATCACGGATGCGTCTCGTCTTCGATGCCGCATCAATCCGATGTGGCCTTCATGAATTTCTTCATGCCCACCATCAATCCCGCCAAGGTTGCGGAGTTTTTGCCCTTTGCGGAATGGGGGTATGCCCTGTCGCGCTTCTCCGGAATGTGGGTCGGGTTCAAGGCAATTTCGGAAACTGTAGAATCCGGTCAGGCGTTTGACCTGCCGGAAGACTGTCACTTCGTTGAGCCCGACTATACGCCTCCTGAAACCGGCCTGCATTACCGCTGGCCTGATTTGCCTGGGCCGCAGATTGAAGAGCGGATGGAGGCCAAGAAAAAGGCGGTGCTGGCATTTGCACGGGCCAATCTGATCGACCGTGTGGAATGGGGTCATGAGACCGCGCGCTATGGCATTGTCACCACCGGCAAAGCCCATCTGGATGTCCTGGAAGCATTGAGATTATTGGGCATTGACGAGGCGCGGGCGAGGACCTTGGGGCTAGATATCTATAAGGTTGGAATGGTCTGGCCGCTGGAACATGTAGGTGCGCTCCAGTTTGCCAGTGGCAAGCAGGAACTTCTCGTCATCGAAGAAAAGCGCGGGATCATCGAAAGCCAGCTCAAGGAATATTTCTACGATTACCCGGGCCAGAAACCTGAAAGGATGGTCGGCAAGAGGGACGAAAACGGCGACCGGTTGGTCCCCTGGACCCATGAGCTAGGGGCGGTGATGCTGGCGGAGATCATTGCCCGCCGACTTGACCTGAATTTTGACGGGCTTGGACTTGCCGAGGTCGCGACCTCTATTGCTGCGGCACCCGATTTGATTGAGGTGGAGGGGGCGACACGGACCCCCTATTTCTGCTCCGGCTGTCCGCATAATTCATCCACCAAAGTGCCCGACGGCAGCGAGGCGATGGCCGGTATCGGGTGCCATTTCATGGCCAGTTGGATGGATCGCAAAACAAGTTCACTCATTCAAATGGGGGGCGAGGGGGTTAACTGGGTTTCGCGATCTCAATTCAATGGAAAGCGCCACATCTTCCAGAATTTGGGTGAGGGAACCTACTACCATTCAGGCAGCCTTGCGGTTCGACAGGCGATCGCCGCAGAAACCAACATCACCTTCAAGATCCTGTTTAACGATGCCGTCGCAATGACAGGGGGGCAGGCGGTCGATGGACCTATTTCGGTTCAGGCGATTGCTGCATCCCTGGTTGCGGAAGGGGCGAAAAAGGTCGTTATCGTTTCTGATCATCCGGAAAGCTTTGACCGGTCTGAGTTCCCGGCAGGTGTTCCGATTGAACATCGCCGGGACTTGGATCGCGTGCAACGCGACTTGCGGGAAATACCGGGCACCACCGCGCTGATCTACCAGCAAACTTGTGCCACTGAAAAACGCCGTTTGCGCAAACGCGGAAAACTGGAAGATCCGAAAAAATTCGCTGTCATTAACCCGCTTGTCTGTGAGGGCTGCGGGGACTGCTCGGTGGAGTCCAACTGTCTGAGCGTTGAACCGGTTGAGACGGAATTTGGCCGGAAGCGAAAGATCAATCTTGATTCCTGCAACAAGGATTTCACGTGCGTCAATGGCTTTTGCCCAAGTTTTGTAACGGTGGAGGGGGGTACGCTGAAAAAAGACAGCGCGGTTGTAAAACGGCATCACCTGAACTCATTGATGGAGACACTGCCAGACCCAAAGCGCCCCGTTTTCGATGCAACCAGGGACGTTCTCGTAACCGGTGTGGGGGGAACCGGGGTTGTGACGATCGGGCGCTTGATTTCGATGGCCGCCAATCTTGAAGGCAGGGGTGCCAGTGTTCTGGATTTCATGGGCTTCGCGCAAAAGTTCGGACCGGTCTTAAGTTATATCCGTCTTGCCCGGACAGCTGGTGAAATTAACCAGGTCAGAATTGAGCCCGGCTCCGCTGATGCGCTTATTGGCTGTGACCTTGTGGTCAGTTCGTCGCCCAAGGCGAGCTTGCATTACCGGTCGGGCGAGACCCGCGCGGTCTTGAACGCCGCCGTTATGCCGACAGGGGATCTGGTGCAAAATCGCGACGCCGACTTGAAGGTCCGGGAAAGGCTGGAGAAGCTGGAGGGGGTTCTTGATCGCGCCTCGTTGCGAAGCTTTGACGCCAATGAGATGGCAAGGGCGCTGCTTGGTGATCCTGTTTTTGCGAATGTAATGATGCTAGGGGCGGCGTGGCAGGCAGGTCTGGTGCCGCTTGGTGAATCCTCTCTCATGCGGGCCATTGAATTGAACGGGGTTAAACCGGAGCTGAACACGGATGCATTCAATTGGGGGCGCCTCGTAGCTTACGCACCGGACAAAGTGACGGCACTTGCAGCACTTCCCGAAGCACCCGTTCTAACGCTTGCTCAGATGATTGAGCGGCGCGGCGATTTCCTGGCGCAGTATCAAGACACGGACTATGCAAAGGCCTATCGCGACACACTGCAATCTGTGCAGGACAAAGAGGTGGAGGTCGATGGTTCTGCAGGTGCCTTCACTGAAGCCGCCGCAAAAGGCCTGTTCAAGCTGATGTCATATAAAGACGAGTACGAGGTCGCGCGTCTCCACACCCAAACGGGATTTTACGATGATCTGAAAGCTCGCTTCGACGGCGACTATATCGTGAAACACCACCTGGCACCGCCGTTTATGCCTGGCAAAACCGACGCCCTGACCCTCCCCCACTGAATTGGTCCACCGCTATAGTTAAGAAAACGGAGGATCATGGATGGCCAGTTACAAGCATAAGCCCGAAGAGATCGTAGCGAAGTTGCGCCAAGTTGACGTTTTGGTCGGCCAAGGCCAGAGCCGCCTTGATGCGATACGGTCGATAGGGATTGTTGAGCAGACGTATTATCGCTGGCGGAAGCAATATGGTGGTATGGGAACTGATCAGGTTCGCGAGTTGAAGCGTTTGCAGCAGGAGAATGAGCGACTACGTCGTGCAGTCTCGGATCTAACCCTCGATAAGTTGATACTGAAGGAAGCTGCGAAGGGAAACTTTTAAGCCCTTCGCGCCGTCGTGCCTGTATTGATCATCTTCGGAACATGATGTGCGTGAAGTCAAGGGTGCAAAGACCGGGGTCGGCTATGCAGACAGCCCCGTCACGCTCTCGTTCGAAAACACGGAAATCCCATTTGATAGTGCGGACAGCTACCACATGATTTCGGACGGGGTAATAGACCAGATTGGCGGCGACAAACGACTGTCGTTCGGGAAGCGGCGCTATAAGAAAGCTCTCCTGGAACATGGCGACGAGCCGCTGGGGACCTTTGCCGAAAGGCTGAAGCGGGTCCTGGACAGTTACCAGGGCGAGGAAAAGCGAAGAGATGACATCTCTGCCGTCGGATTCCGGCCTCGATCATGATGGCGAGGATCAGTATTTGGAATCTCATTATTGTGGCAGTATTGGCGGGGGTAACACTTGTGTCTCAGTCACGTGCGGAATTGATTGTGCTTGCCGCCCCGCTTTCATCCGACCCGTATTACGATGAAGTCCGGGATGAGATTTTTGAGTTTCATGTCCAATTTGCCTCCCGGATTCAGGACGGCGATGAATTTCTGATTCTGACGGATGCTGCATCATTTGACCGATATGCCAAAGCGCTGGGCACGGACAAGGTTGTAGTTGCCCCAATGGGTGACATCTGGATGCGGGATTTTGCAACCGCAAATCCAACCGATCCAATCCTGTTCCGCTATACCGCCGAGGGGCAGGGTGGGGGACGTGACGGTCGACTTGCCGCTGATGACGTGCAGGATCAACTGGCGCGGCTGGCCGGGCAGGCGGGTCTGAATTTTCGGGAAACTGACCTTTTCAATGACGGGGGAAACGTTGTTGAAGACTATGCTGGTAATGTTGTCCTGAGCCGAAAATTTCTGCGCGACAACACTCTGTCTGAGCAGGATGCCAAGGACGCATTGCGTGACTTGGCCGATATTCGAAATGTTGCCTTTATTGAAGCGGACGAGCAGGGCGGGTTGGAACACGCGGACGGTGTTGTAAGCTTTGTTGATGAAAACACCCTGATCATCAATTCATACCCTGATGACCCTGACTACGCCCGCGACCTGAAAACCGATCTGATGCGGGGGCTGCCTGGCGTTACGATTCACGAGATTATTGCGCCCTATGACGGTAGCGAGATTTATGACGACAAGTTCGGCTCTGCCTGTGGGTTGTACACCAATGCGCTGGTAACACCCGAGAGGGTCTATTTGCCGCAATTCGGGATTCCGCAGGATGACATCGCCCTGAAACAGGTCAGGGCCGCGACAAGCCGGGAAGTGGTTCCCGTGCCATCCTCGCAGATTTGTTTTATGGGAGGTGGTGTTCGTTGCATGTCCTGGCAGCTACGCGGTGATAATGCGGCACGTCTTAAAGCGTATTTCGGTCGGTAAGCCCCCGATTTTGGCGTCGTACATCCGGTATGCAATAGGGGACCTTATTTCGGTATTCACTGTACAGTTTGCCATGGAGCCTGGACATTCTCCGTTCTTTGAAGAGAGGAGCGAGGAAGCAATACAGCGTCAGTGAAATCGCTATCGCCAGTTGGTCAGGGGTCCAGACGGGCACGGTCCAAGTCGTCAGAGCAAAGGCGACATAAATCGGATGGCGTATCAATTTATATAAGCCGGTTTCGGGCATCGGGGGGAAGACCGGCTCTTTGTTCTGGACAAGCGACAACCAACCAAGGGCTCCGGACTGAACTTCCAAGCCTGCATCGTAAGTCGCTTTTCCAAGTAAGAGCCATGAGCAGGCGAATAGAATTGTGATCAAGACGAGCCAGCCATCTTTGGCTTGCCACCAAACGACGCCTGAAGGCGACCACAATGCGAACAACATCAGAATTTGAATGGAGGCAACAAGTCCATAGGTCGTGGTTAGCAAAGTTGATGCATAGGCGCGGGGGGCAAAGTGTTTCAAAACCCGCTGCCCAGCCCTTGTTAGAAGGAAGGAATGAGCCAGTGGAAACTGAAGCAGCAGAAACGCGTTCCAGGCAATAGACAATGCGCCTTCCACCTGCATTAGACCGAGTGTCATACCATTATACATGCCTGCGATCATGGCGATGGCGGCGAGTCCAAAAACACCGTGAACCGCCACGCCATAGATGACTGCGACGGAAATCCGTTTTTTGCCCGGTGGGGGCGATACTGCACCTTTCAATAGTGCAAGGAATCGGTGGGATGACCGTGGATCTGCAAGCATCTTATGCGCCTTTTCAACGCTATACGGAAAGTGGCCCGGCAGAGATCATCTTTCGATCGAACTGACTGTGATCCGGGTGGTTAATACGACCGATGTCGCTTACGCCGAAACAATCGGGACGGAGCATGCAAATGCGTAGGCCAGAATGATCCCTTGTAGTGTTCCCACGCTCAAAATGTTGTCCGTCCTTTTCAAGATCCACCGGGCAATCGTCCCAAATACCAGGTAGAACAGAATAAAGACCGGAAAAAAGAACCCTAAAATGGCACGGCTCTCCGGCGCCAGTGCTATGCCAGTAGCCAAGCTGCCAAAAACCGCAAGTCTTAGAACAAATCGGTACCACCAAGGGACATTGGTTTGGTACAGCAAGACGCTTTCGCCAATCATGAAAGGAATGCATCCAATCATCAGGGCGAGCATTGGAAAGATCCGGTTTGCGCTTGGAACGAAGCTGGAAAACAAAAGGTCGATCAGTACAGCGATTACACCTAGGCAGTACGCGCCATAAAAGATGGCGGGCCACCAATCCTTGTTGAATTCAATTTTAAGGCCAACCCTGCGCAGAAGAAAAAGGGTCGCTAATCCAAACACACATAAGTGAATGGTCAAATAAGTCATCCCAGGCATCGGTATCGGTTTGTCACCCAAGCCTGAATGCACAAGTCCAGCAATGAGTGGTGCGAGGATCGAAGGGATGACAATACAAATCCATAGTTTTTTGGGGGGCGCTTGTTGACCGTTAACGAAGCCACCCAACAGTTTTGAAATAGGTAAGAAGCATAAAATAGCACCGGCAAGTGTGATCAGAAGTGAGATCCCGATCGGGCGTGGTGATGGTGCGTCAGCGTTTGCCAGACCAAAGCCCTGATCCAGCCAGTCTGCCGCAAGTTGTTTTGTTGTCGAGCTATAGAGGACGCCAACATGTTCGACACCGGGTGAGACGAGTGCAGCCCGCCGAACGCCTGAGGTGCCCTCAACGATCTCCCCTTCCTTCGCCGCAGCGTCTACCAAGCGAACCATTTTCAATGCGACGGCGCGGAGTCCCGGTTCATATTCGCCGGAAATCACCAACAGATTTGGTGGCTCTGTGGCGGTGATTTCGTCCGAATAAAGGGAAATACCGACGGTTGGACCAATTCTTGGGTTGCTCTTGGCAAGGCGCACCATGATGTCAGTGGCCATCGAGTGTCCAATCAGACCCAATTGTTGGCCCTGTGGCTCGTTTACTGTCTTCGCGTTTACGACGGCTCTCAAACTGTCTTCAAGCTGTTGAGTCGCCCCGCTGAGCAGTTTGAACTCTGAAGACATGGGAGTGGGGTTTTCACCATGGCCTGGGAAATCGAAGGTCGTTACGCGATAGCCGCGATGAGCAAGATAAAAGGCTATTGGCTTTAACATGGTTCTTGAGCCGGCGAAGCCGTGGGCCATCACGATAACCGGGCCTTGTGAGCCCGCCACAGCGTAATGTGTGCTTGGGATTGTGCCGATCCACTCATGTTCGACAACAAGGTCTGACTTTGCAGAAAAGAAGACGTAGAGGCCTGTGACAATTAAAAACACGCCGGTGAGAAACGCAGTAATTGGGCCAATGCGGTGTCTTATTGGGATGCGCGTATTTTCTTTCAATGAGAGGAGCCTGATTTGAGGATGTCTCGTCGGTTTTGGTCGCCTGTGTTCAGCGCAGCCCATATTAACGCCTACGATCGGTACTTGCGACCGGATCAGGCTTGGTATCCATAAAAAAACCGCTGTAGCTGTTGTTTGGTCCGCGGTTTGTATCGTTTGAGGAAAAAGCCTTTTTTCTGGGCTTGGCGTGCTTTCAGTATGAAAAATACTGAGGTAAAAGATGCGCCCATAAACCGGCGCTGCGCCGACAAACCGCTAAACAAATGAATGCGAGGGAGAAAACCGTGTCTTCATCGAATGTTGTCAAGATTGACCGCCATCCTGGCCGCTCTGCGCAAACCATTGGCCTTGCCAACGAGATCGGTACGGACCCGAATTTGATTCATGAACCAGCCGTTGGTGTTGTTGGCACCAAGGGGGACAGCCAGTGCTATCTTGGTGTCGCGTCCAAGGTTGACGCCGTCCACGAACATTTGCGCAGCCGGATTGGCGCGGGTGAGGGCATGCTGAAATATCGCCTTGTCCAACCGGAATTCACCATTGCCACATCCGACGGGATCCGGAATGGAACGCCAGAGATGCGTTATTCCCTGATCGGGCGCGAAGTGACGCAGGATTCCCTTTGTGAACATCTGGCAGCGTCCGGCCTGGCCGGTACGATCGCGGTTGTTGCCTGCGACAAGCCGCCGGTTGGAACCCTGTCAGCTGTGCTCGAACATAACGAGCCAGCCATTTTGATGTCTGACGGCACCATTCGCCCGGGTCAGAACCCGCAGACCGGTGAGGCGCTGGATATTGTCAGTGCATACCAGGTCGCCGGTCACCCGGATCCTGAATTCCGCCGTCTGATCGCGTGCAATGCCTGCCCGGGGATCGGCAGCTGCGGGGGTATGTTCACCTATAATACGATGCAGACATTCATCGGCGTCGTCGGTCTTCAGCCCTTGCACATGGTGGCGCCGGCCTCGGACGATCCGCGTCGCCTGACAGAGTTTCCCAAGCAATTGGTCGATTACCTGGCCAGTATGATGAAAAAGGGCTTGCGCCCACGTGATATCGTTCAGCCGGATTCCATTAGGAACGCGGTCATCGTAGCCATGGCGGTTGGTGGATCAACAAACGCCGTACTCCATACACCGGAAATTGCCCGGGCTGCCGGTTATGAGCATTTCTGGCGGGACATTATGACACCGGAAGAATTCAACCGGCTGTCCCGTGACATTGTGCCTGTTCTGACCAACGCCCGTCCCTATGGGGCCTATTCCATGATCGATATTGACCGGGTTGGTGGTGTTCAGGTGATTGTCCGCGAATTGCTGGATGCAGGCCTGCTCAACGGGGACATGATGACCTGCACCGGTCGCACCCTGGCGGAGCAGGTGGCCGAGCTTGAAACATCGGGTCCTGACGGCGATGTCATTTATCCGGTCAGCAATCCGTACAAGCCGACCGGTGGGCTTCGCATGCTTGGTGGGAATCTGTCACCGGATTATTCGGCCATTCTGAAACTTGCCGGTGTTGAAGGCGGACTGGAAGATAACCTGTTCCGCGGTCGGGCCCAGGTCTTTGAAGGGGAAGCCGGTCTTCTGAAGGCCCTCGACGAAGAGCCGGACCGGTTCCAGAATAATGATATGATCATCGTGCGGTATTCGGGCCCCAACGGAGCGCCTGGAATGCCCGAAATGCTGGATCCCACATCACGGATCACCACACTGTGCAGAGAGCGTGATATCGTGATCGCCCTGATGACAGATGCCCGTTTCTCGGGTGGTTCCGTCGGGTTGGTGATTGGCCATGTCGGGCCGGAAGCCGCTGTTGGCGGGCCGATCGCCTTGCTTGAAAACGGGGACGAGATCGTGGTCGATCTCAACACTAATGAAATCAACTGCCCTGCGCTTGACGATGACGCAACGCGTTCAGCGCGTCAGGCGGCCTGGGACAAGGCGGTGGCTGACAATGGTGGTGTTCATCCGAATTGTGGCGATGCTGATACCCGTCTGCTCCATCGGGCGCGTCATTCCGCTGTGCCTGCCTTGCGTGGCGGTGGTTTGCATCCGAACCGGGAAGTATGGGTCCGTGACCCGCGTAGCGTAGAACCCTCTGACCATATCGCAACGAACAAGTATCGTTAGTAGCCCTTAGGCGATAGCTCTATTAAAAAGGCCGCTCCACAACTGGAGCGGCCTTTTGTTGGTTTCTGAAGATTGAAAATTCCCGGTATAGTAATAAACGGGCGGTATAACGGGATCTGACATAATGGAACTGTGGCAACTTCGATACTTTGTGCAGGTGGCAGAAGCAGGAAGTTTGGCCAAGGCGTCCTCGGTGCTGAATGTCGCAGCACCTGCCGTCAGTCGTTCGATAAAGTCGCTTGAAGAGGAACTTGAAGCGCGGTTGTTTGATCGTGACGGGCGGGGGATGCACCTGACAGAGGCGGGCCGGACGCTACTCGCACGGGCAACCTCCATGTTGAGAGATGCAGAGATTGCAAAACAGGAAGTCTCCGCGTCCGGGTCGCGCCCCTATGGCGACGTGACAGTTGGCATGACCCCCTCCGTGGCCGTGATGATCGGCAAGTCATTGATCGATGTGGTGCGGCAGAAATATCCCGACATCCGGTTGAGACTGTTGGAGAGTTATAGCGGTTATTTGATTGATTGGGTCCGTACCGGATCTTTGGGTTTGGCACTCGTAAATGGTTTGCCACCGGACGAGCCACGGATTGTTTCCAAGCCGCTGGCCGTTGAGCGTCTTTTTGCAGTTGGACGGGCCGGTCGCTTTTTGGATCAAGACACGGCGATTTCCTTCAAGGACCTGACTCGCCATCCATTGCTGCTGCCCTCAAACCTGCATTCGACCCGTGAACTTATCGATGATATCGCCGCCAGATTGGGTGTTACCATCATGACCGAAGTTGAAACGGATTCGGTCGTCGTGTTTAAGGGGCTCGTCATGGATGGGATGGCGGATGGTATACTGCCTTTCGGGGCCGTCCGGCAGGAGGTTGATGCCGGTCAGCTGTCGGCGGTGCCGGTCACAGACCCTGAAATTCACAGCGAGATTCAAGCGGTTCATGCCATGGATGCCCCCCTCTCAAGCGCTTCCCGCGCGGTCCTGTCTGAAATCGAAACACTCTTCACCCAGGCAATTGCGGCTGACAGCCATAGCGTCTTTGTGAAACCTGAATTGCCGCAACGGTAATTCCGCCGCCAAACCAAATTGTGTCATTCTGTTTCTTTATCGAAGTATAAAGGAACGGAAGAATGCGGTTGGGTGCAGATATTGGGGGCACTTTCACGGACGTGATCCTTGTCGACGAGGCGACGGGCCTGTTTCAGCTTGGGAAAGTACTGACCACACCTGATCGACCCGATGATGCGGTGATCGATGGTGTAAACCAGGTCGTGAAAGAGGCTGATGTCGCGAGGGAAGACGTCGCACATCTGCTGCATGGCACGACCCTTTTCACTAATGCCCTGATTGAACGCAAGGGGTCACGGACGGCTTTGATCACGACGCGCGGTTTTCGCGACGCGGTGGAGATCGGCCGCGAACATCGATACGACATGTATGATCTGAGGTTGAAACGCCCGACCCCAATTGCACGACGTAGACATCGTTTTGAAGTAACCGAAAGGGTCTTAAGTGATGGAAGCGTCCGGACGGAACTTGATTTCGAAGAGGTTCGGAAGATTGCCCGGAAATTAATAGAACTTGAGATCGAGGCCGTGGCCGTTTGTTTGATTAATTCCTATCTCAATCCCGAGCATGAACAGGCCATCGGTAAAGTTTTGAACGAGGTTGCGCCGCAGCTTCACGTGACCCTCTCTGTTGATGTTTCGCCGGAAGTGCGCGAATTCGAACGGACTTCAACGGCGCTTTGCAATGTTTATGTGAAAGAGATAGCCAAGCGCTATCTGCGGCGGCTCCGTGACCGGACGGAAGAGACACTGCATGAAGACGCCAGTCTCTATGTTATGCAATCCAATGGCGGGTTGATTTCGGCGGAGCAGGCCTCTGAATTGCCGATCCGGCTTGTTGAATCGGGACCAGCGGCGGGTGCACTTGCAGCGGCGACCTACGGGGAACAGCTGGGCCTGGATAGATTGCTTTCCTTTGATATGGGGGGAACAACGGCGAAGGCCTGTCTGATCATCGACGGCACCCCTCTGGTTGCACCCGAATTTGAGGTCGATCGCCAATATCAGTTCAAGCGTGGCAGCGGTCTTCCGGTCAAAATTCCGGTGATTGAAATGATTGAGATTGGTACTGGCGGCGGCTCAATCGCGACGGTTGATACAATGCAGCGTCTGCGCGTCGGGCCCCAAAGCGCGGGCTCCGTTCCCGGGCCTGTCTGTTATGGACGCGGGGGCACTAAACCAACGGTGACAGATGCTGATCTACTTTTGGGTTACCTCGATGCGGATTTCTTCCTGGGTGGGGATATGAAGCTGGATCGTGACGGGGCCAGAGCGGCGGTCGCCGAAAAGGTCGGTGAACCCCTATCCCTGGATGATCTGGAAAGTGCCTGGGGCATTCATCAGATGGCCAATGAGGCAATGGCATCGGCCGCCCGGATGCATGCAATTGAACGGGGGCAGGAAATATCGCAATTCCCGATGTTTGCTTTTGGCGGGGCAGGCCCCGTCCATGCCTATGGCGTTGCCCGGATACTGAAAACACCGAAGATCATTTTCCCCTTTGGTGCGGGTGTGATGTCCGCCGTCGGGTTTTTGACGGCCCCTTTAAGTTTCGACTTTGTCCGGTCCGCACCGGAAAAGCTCGAACTGTTGAACTGGGCTCGCGTGAACACTGATCTAGGGGATATGGAGGAACAGGGCCTTGCCGCATTGGCGGAAACCATTGACCCGGATGATGTCGCCTTTGAGCGATGGGCCGATCTTCGTTATCGGAAACAGGGATCCGATATCCGGGTGAAAATACCGGCGGGTGAACTTAGCCCCGACAGTCTGCCAAAAATCATTTCCGCGTTTGAGGAAACCTATGCGTCTTTATTCGGGCATATTGTTCCGGACACACCGATCGACGTGATGTCCTGGCGGGTGACGGCGATGGGACCAAAGCCCGGCCTAACCTTACCGACAGCAGAGGCAGGAGATCAGGATCCGGTCAAGGGACGGCGTGCGATTTATCTGCCTGGCGAAGGAAGGTTTGAAGATGTTCCGGTTATCGATCGGTACAGGATTGGCGCGGGGCAGGTGTTCGAAGGGCCGGCAATTATTGAAGAACGGGAATCCACCGTTGTCATCAACGGGCCAGCCAAAATTCAGCAGGACCAATACCGGAACCTTATTGTTGACCTGGAGTGGGTGTAATGAGCAAGGAAACCATTGACCAGATTACTCTGGACATCATGTGGGGGCGCTTGATCGCCACGGTGAACGAACAGGCTGCTGCCCTGATCCGTTCTTCCTTCACATCCATTGTGCGGGATGCGGGTGATCTCTCAGCCTGCGTTTTTGACCGTCGGGGTCGCATGGTGGCGCAAGCGGTAACTGGGTCGCCGGGGCATATCAATTCCATGGCAACCGGTATGGAACATATCGTAAAGCGTTTCCCGGTGGACAGTTTGAAAACAGGCGACGTGATTATAACCAATGATCCCTGGATTACGGTTTCTCAGCTCAACGACATTACGATTGCGACCCCTGTATTCTATAAGGACCGCGTCGTTGCGTTGTTTGGTAATTGCTGTCATGCGCTGGATATCGGGGGGCGGGGACTCTCTGCGGATGCGCGGACCATCTATGAAGAGGGGCTGTTCCTGCCGATAATGAAGCTTCATGACGGGGGCGTGCCGGTTGAACCGATCTTCGAAATCATAAGATCGAATGTTCGCACACCCGATGAAGTCATTGGCGACATTCATGCCCAGATATCGGCCAATGAAGTGGGCGCGCGGCAGTTGACCAGTTTTCTGTCTGAGTTCGACCTGGATGACATTGAGGCGGTCTCAGACGCGATCATTGCGCGTTCTGAACAGGCCATGCGTCAGGCGATTGCCGATCTGCCCAATGGCACCCATTCTTTCACGATCACGATTGATGGCAATGAAGAACCGATTGACCTGAAAGCTGCTGTGACAATCCAGGATGAGACGATCCTGGTTGATTATGACGGGTCTTCGCCTGGCGTCGATATCGGTATCAATGTCGGGTTCAATTACACGGTTGCCTACACAACCTACGGCGTGAAATGTGCAATCGCGCCGGATGTGCCAAACAATCACGGTGCTTTTCAGGCTGTCGAAACCCGGGCGCCCTTGGGATCCATCCTGAATGCGAAACCCCCAAGCGCGGTCGCTGGTCGCCATACGGTCGGACATTTCCTGCCGTCGACTATTATGGGGGCCTTATCCGAGTTGTTGCCGGAGAGGGTCATGGCACCGGGCGCCGATAGTTTGTGGAACACCCATCTAAGCGGCTATGACGCGCGCGACGGAGCCCCTTTCTCTTTTACCTGGTTTTCAACCGGCGGGACCGGCGCCCTTCAGGGGCAGGACGGGTTGTCGGCGACCTCATATCCCAGTGGTGTCGCCGGTGTGCCTGCTGAAATTATTGAGGCCCTGACCCCGCTGGTGGTTCGACAACGATCCCTGCGTCCTGATTCTGGAGGACCCGGCGAAAGCAGAGGGGGGTTGGGCCAAATCATGGAGGTCGAGGTGCAAACGGACCGGCCCTATCACTTTTCTGGCCTCTATGAGAGGTGCACTTTCCCAGCGCCAGGCTTGTTTGGGGGGAAACCCGGCGCGCCCGGCGCGATTCTGTCTTCCGGGGACGATCAGGTGCAGCCCAAAATCAGCAGCCAGGTCAATCCGTCCTCGACGCTGACGCTGTTGATCCCTGGCGGCGGCGGGTTTGGGGACCCTCGATCGCGGTCAAGACAGGCGGTCGAAGAAGACATTCTGGATGGTTATGTCTCATCGGAGGCAGCCGAGGAACAATACGACTGGCAGAAGAAATAGGAACGCTGCGTTGATCGGGCGCGTTTGATAGAGGAAGGAGTTGGAGATGGGCATCGAGTCACCATATGTGGTTATCGCTTCAATGAATGTAGAGGCAGATAAAGAGGACCTCTTCAACGAGGTCTACGATGAACATGCTGCCTTCTTGCGATTGGTACCCGGCGTTCGATCGGTGACCCGCATGAAAGGGCAGCCGTTTTCAATTTCCATCGGTGGCGATTTAAAGGATATGCCCGCCCCTGATCCAGTCTATACGGCAATTTACGAGTTGGATGATCCGTCAGTTATGGAAACGGAAGCTTGGAGCGCTGCTGTCGAAAAAGGGCGCTGGGCAACAGAAATACGTCCCTACACCCATGACCGTCAGCACGCCATGTACCGGAAGCTGTAATTTGGTCTGGTGCCTGGGAGGCCTGTATCAGCCGATGCGCAGCGCGACATTCTTGGTCTGGACATAATTCCACAGCGCCTCGCGCCCTTTTTCCCGTCCATACCCGGATTTGCCGTAGCCGCCAAACGGGGTTTCTACACCGCCTGCATACCATTCGTTGACGAAGACCTGACCGGCGCGGAGCTGTCTTGCCGCCCGTGAGGCGCGATCAATATTGGCCGTGAAGACACCAGAGACGAGCCCGTAATCCGTGCCATTGGCGATCGCCAGGGCCTCTTCTTCATCCCGAAACGAGAGGATGGAGAGGACCGGACCGAACACTTCTGTCTGTGCAATATCCATGTCGGGTGTGACACAGCCCAGAATTGTCGGCTCCATGAAGGCCCCTGGCCGGTTAAGGGCGTGACCGCCAGTGACCAGACGTGCCCCCTCGCTTTGCGCCCGCTCGACCAGTCCGGTCGCTCGATCCCGCTGGGCAATGGACACCATCGATCCCATACTGGCGCCGAATTCCGGGTGCTCGATCCCTGGTCCGACCTTCAGGGATGCAGCAACTGACGCGGCGCGATCAATCAATTCCTCTGCACGACTTTCATGGACGATCACCCTGGACATGGCCGAACAGACCTGACCGGCGTTGAAGAAGATCCCCCAACGAATATCGTTCTCAAATGCCTCTAGATCGGCGTCTTCATATACGACAGCGGCGGATTTTCCGCCAAGTTCCAGGACACAGGGCACAACATTTTCCGCAGCCGCCTTGGCAATCGCAATGCCCGTCGGGACTGATCCTGTGAACACAATTTGATTGACGTCTGGATGCCCGGCGAGTTCGGCACCAGCATCTTTGCCAAGGCCGCAGAGAATATTTACGGCGCCTGGGGGCAGACCAACACTTTCTGCTGCGCGGGCAAACCAGGTGTTTGTGAGGGGTGTCAATTCCGGGCTCTTGATCACGCAGGCATTCCCCGTTGCCAGAGCGGCAGAAAGCGAACGTGCGGTCATTTCAATGGGGTAATTCCAGGGAATGATCTGGGCGGAAACACCAAAGGGCTCATATTCTGTCCAGTCGAAATAGCCACCGCCCAATGGGATTGAGCGACCTTCTACGGTGCTCGCCTGGTTACCGTAATATTCGAAGTAAAGAGCGGCCCCCTCAATTTCGATATGGCTCTCCCAAAGCGGCTTGCCTTGCTCCAGGGTCAGTAACCGGGCGATCTCGTCTTTGTTTTCGAGAAGGAACCGGCCCATGCCCTGTACCAGGCGGCCGCGTTCAATCGGACGCATGGCACTGAGCACGCCGGATAAATGGACGCGCTTTGCGGCCTGTACCGCCCGATCAACATCGGCTGTATTGGCTAACGCGCATTCGCCTAACTGGTCATTTGTGGCGGGATCCATAATACCGATGCGCCCAGCGCCGCCATCGAGCCATTCGCCGTCGATGTAGTTTTGCCAATAATCGTCCATTTTCATGACCGCTGCGTCCCCAATTTGGTTGTTCTTTCTGCGTTGCCATTTTGTGCGACAACAGCTAGCACGGGACTTACTTGTTTTGCAACAAATGTATCAAGATTGTAAAAATATGATACATTTGTACCATAATTAAGACAGACGCAGGAAGCATGGAAATCCCGGCGGGCTACCTTATTATCGGTGCAGGCAGATCTGGAGTTGAGATGGTGGAACAACAAAAAAACGTTCTTGGTGCCAACTTGGAGGTTTGCGGCCTCGACCCGAAAACGGGCTTTTATCGGGACGGTTGCTGTAACACCGGGCCGAATGATCATGGCACACATACAGTATGTGCGGTCATGACCGAGGCTTTTCTGGATTTCACGCGATCCAGAGGCAATGACCTTAGCACCCCGCGGCCGGAATATCAGTTTCCCGGTCTGAAACCCGGCGACCAATGGTGCCTTTGCGCCATGCGCTGGGAAGAGGCGAGGCAGGCCGGCTGCGCCCCTTATGTTCGCCTCGAAGCCACCAATATCAAAACCCTCGAATTCTTTAGTCTGGCTGATCTGAAGGCGCATGTTTTGACACTGAACTAATGCCAGATCCGGCTTGTTTTGCGCGGGGCTCGGTGGCACATTCCCGGCTGCTTTTTAAGGTATTTCTGACGGAATAGAGACGAGCTTGGAATAGTAGAACCAACCCCTTCTCATCGTGTTCCCTGACGGACGATACGGCGGCGTTGTGGCGCGCCGAACGGCCCGGGATCCCACGTCACCTAACGACATCAAAATCAGTTCCTTCGAGGGAGATTAACGGCATGGCACTTGTGGATGACCATTTCGACAGTTGGAAAGAACAACAGTTTGCCGCTGAGCAGATCATTCCATTGGCGGGTCAGCTGTATCGGGATTACGGGATCAACATTCGTATTTTCGGGCGCAGACTTCTGAACAATTCGGCCATCGAGATTTTAAAGGCTCATCGATATGCGGTTCAGATTGTCGGACGGGAACTGGACGTAACGAAGAGTTTGGAACTTCTCCAGGTGATGACCGAGATGGATCTGGCGGCATCCCGGGTAGATCTTGGTAAATTATGCCACCGTTACATGGATGAGGGGGGCGATGCGGCAAGTTTCCTCAAACAACAACTGGCCGCGATCAATACAGGTAAATCAACGATCCTTGAAGAACCTCAGGACGTCGTTCTCTACGGATTTGGCCGTATCGGTCGCTTGCTTGCCCGGTTGTTGATTGACCGTGTTGGGGCGGGGAACAAGATGCGCCTTCGCGCGATTGTCGTCCGGGGAGGCAAGGACGGAGATCTTAGAAAACGCGCCAGCCTGTTGCGGCGGGATTCAATTCACGGCGCGTTCAATGGCTCCATCAAGGTGATGAGGAAAAGAACGCGATTATCGCTAATGGCAACTATATCCAGGTGATCTACGCAGCTTCCCCCGCCGAGGTAGATTACACCGAATATGGGATCAGGAACGCACTGATCGTGGACAACACCGGTATTTGGCGCGACGAAGCAGGTCTTGGTCAGCATCTGAACTGCCCGGGCGCATCGAAGGTTATTCTGACGGCGCCTGGTAAGGGAGAGATCAAGAACATCGTCTATGGGGTTAATCACGGCGACATTCTGGAAAGTGACACAATCCTGAGCGCGGCGTCCTGTACGACCAATGCGATCACGCCGGTGCTTAAAGTGATCAATGATGAGTTCGGCATCGAAAATGGCCATGTCGAGACCATCCACGCCTTTACCAATGACCAGAACCTGATCGACAATTTCCATAAAGGGGATCGTCGCGGGCGTGCAGCACCGCTCAACATGGTTCTGACAAGCACGGGCGCGGCGAGTGCCGTAGCGAAATGCCTGCCGGAAATGAAGGGCAAATTGACCGGCAATGCGGT
This sequence comes from Alphaproteobacteria bacterium, assembly GCA_963691885.1. Lineage (GTDB taxonomy): Bacteria > Pseudomonadota > Alphaproteobacteria > UBA8366 > Aestuariispiraceae. The sequence continues at coordinate 107,267 of OY829843.1, read as the reverse complement.
CCGTGTTCCTGTTCCCAATGTTTCCATGGCCATTCTCAATCTCAACCTCGACCGTGAGACAACGGAAGAGGAAATGAACGATCATCTGCGCAGGATCTCGGTTCAGTCACCTTTGCAGGATCAGATCGACTACACCGCATCTACCGAACTGGTTTCGACAGATAAGGTGGGGTCAACCCATGCCGGTGTGGTCGACAGTCAGGCGACGATTGTCGATGGCAATCGCCTTGTGCTTTATGTCTGGTATGACAATGAGGCCGGGTATAGCACCCAGGTGATCCGCATGATGCAGGAAGTCGCGGGATTGCGGTATCTCACAGTTCCGGAATAAGCGGTACGGGCTTGTTGTCGGCTTTGCATGGTAAAGAGAGAAACCGTTTGTCTAAAGGATCGTTGAGCAATGCCGAGTTTTGAATTTCGCGGAGCAGAGATTTCCTATGTTGATGCCGGATCAGGCGAGGCCGTATTGCTGATCCCGGGATTGGGCGGGCGTTGCGGTTTCTGGCAGCCCTTCATTGACAAAATGGACGGGAAATACCGGCTGATCTCCTTCGATTATCCGGGCTGCGGGGGCAGTCAGAGCTTCGACCATGGTGATGTCATTAAGGACTTGGCCGAGCTTTGTTTTGCCCTGCTCGACAGCTTGAAGATACCACAGGTTCACATCGTCGGGCATTCCATGGGGGGTACCGTGGCACAGACCATGGCCCTGGCAAGGCCAGAACGGGTTGTCTCGCTCGTCCTGTCGGCTACATGGACGGTGGGCACACCGGAATTTGAGCGGTCTTTTAACGCACGTGTTTCAGCGATGGAGGAAGGGGGGCTTGAAGCCTATGTAAAGGCGCAGATCCGGCAAACCTACCCCGCTGAGTTCTTCGAGTCCGGGCCGGAGGTTATCGCGGCGCGTGAAAAGTCTGCGTTGATTGGCCATTCCAGTGTTGCTTTGACCCGCATCCGGATTGTCGCGCTATTGGCCTTTGATGGTTCTGCCAGGATCGGTACCATTCAATGTCCAATCCTTGTATTCTCCTATGATGATGATCAGGTCGTGCCGCCAAGCATGTCTGATACCTGCGCCAGTTTTATCAATGATCCTGTCAGAAAGCGGTTGCCCAAGGGCGGACATTTTGGACCTGCTCTGGACGTCGATCCCTATGTTGAGGTGATCGGCAGTTTTCTGGACCAGTAGGTTCGAACCTCTCACGCAAATCTGTCACAGATGATGTTCTAACCTTTCTAAAGTTCAGTTCTAGTTTCTCATACTTAGTTTTTTCTGGAGGGGAATGTGGGAACCTACAAAATTGCTGCAATACCTGGTGATGGTATTGGGACAGAGGTCATATCGGCCGGCGTTGAAGTGCTCGATGCCGTGGCTCTAAAGGAAACGGGTTTCACCTTTGAGGTGGACGAATTCGATTGGGGTGGTGAGTACTACAAAAAACACGGGCGCATGATGCCGGAGGATGGACGTGATCAAATCCGTAATCATGATGCCATCCTTTTTGGATCGGCCGGTCACCCGGACATTCCGGATCACATCACCCTGTGGGGTCTTCGTCTCAACATCTGTCAGCCGTTTGATCAATATGCGAATGTGCGACCGACGCGCGTTCTCAAAGGCATCACTTCGCCGCTGCGCAATGTGAGTGGTCCGGAACTCGATTGGGTGATCGTACGCGAGAACTCGGAAGGGGAATATGCAGGGGTTGGCGGCCGCGTCCATCAGGGGTCACCTTTGGAGGCGGCGACCGATGTTTCCATGCTTACCCGTGCCGGGGTTGAGCGGATTATGCGTTACGCCTTTCGGCTGGCGCAATCCAGACCACGGAAGCTGCTGACGGTGGTGACGAAGTCAAATGCGCAACGGCATGGGATGGTAATGTGGGACGAGGTTGCGGCTGAAATCGCAGCGGAGTTTCCCGATGTTACCTGGGACAAAATGCTGGTTGATGCGATGACGATGCGGATGGTGGCAAAGCCAGAGTCGATCGATACTGTGGTTGCGACGAATTTGCATGCGGATATTCTGTCCGACCTTGCAGCGGCGCTTTCAGGCTCGCTGGGAATCGCCCCGACCGCAAACCTCAATCCTGAAGGAGCATTCCCCTCCATGTTTGAACCGATTCACGGTTCGGCATTCGACATTATGGGGCAAGGCATCGCCAATCCGGTTGGGACATTCTGGTCCAGCGTCATGTTGCTCGAACATTTGGGTGAGGGAGATGCTGCCGAAAGATTGATGCGGGCGATTGAGCAGGTCACAGCGGACTCGCGTTTCCACACGCCTGATTTGGGCGGTGTGGCGACCACACGAGAGGTGACCGATGCAGTAATTAATGCCATCCGTGGTGCCAACGACTAGACTGTTCGTTGCTCGTCATACGAAACGAAAATACTCAGAGGAAACAACAATGACCAAGATGCTGTCGGGCAGAACCGCGTTGATCACGGGTGCCGGAAAAAATATCGGCCGATCCATTGCCCTTACATTGGCAGAGGCCGGGGCGTCGGTCGTTGTTAACGGGCGGTCCGATGCGGCCGCGCTGGACGAAGTTGTTGGCACAATAAGGGATGCTGGCGGACAGGCGCATGCCGTCCTCGGTGACGTGACCGATGATGGCGTTGTTCCGCAATTGGTGAGTGAAGCTGTTGACCGATTTGGCGGACTGGACATTGTTGTCAGCAACGCCGCCATGCGGTCGATGAAGCCGGTGGTCGAGATGCCGTTTTCCGAATGGCGTAACGCCCTTGCTGTGACCCTGGATGCCGCCTTCCTTCTGGCCCATCATGCAGGTCCGCATTTGATGGAATCACCGCATGGACGGTTCATTGGCCTGGGCGGTGTTTCCCATCATGCAGGCGCGGCGAACCGGGTGCATGTGAACGCGGCAAAAGCCGGGATGGAAGGCCTTTGCCGGGGGTTGGCGGCGGAATGGGCCCCGTCGGGTACCACGGCGAACACGATTTCCCCTGGCTTCATCGATACGGAACGCGGGGCAAACGCGGGGGCGGCACCATCGGGCCTTCTGAACCTGGGGATTCCCCTTGGTCGCAAAGGCTATGTTGAGGAGATTGCAGGCGCGGCACTTTACCTGTGTTCTGATGCGGCGGCCTATGTGACGGGCCATACGCTTCACGTGAATGGTGGTCGTGTCATGAGGTAGTATGTGCGCCGGACGGCGCGCGATTGATGGGGTAACCGCAATATGAGTGTTGATCGTGCCTATGAATTGACTGCAACGCAGGCCTTAAGTCTGATCGATGCTGGCGCCTTGACAGCACTGGACTGGGTCCGCTCTTGCCGGTACCGCATCCTTGACCGTGATCCGGTTGTGCGGGCCTTTTCCCATGTCAGCAGCTGCATAGAAGCCGATCTGGAGGCCGCTTTGGCTGCGCAAGCTTCGTCGATCATCCCCGTTGCTGCGAAAGACATCATTGATGTCGTGGGCCAACCAACCATGATGGGAACAGACTTTCACGACGCCAATCCGGTAACGCGGGAAGGCGGATCTGTTGCCCTGATGCGAGAGGCGGGGTGTGTTTTCCTTGGCAAGACGGTAACAACGGAATTGGGTCATCGGCATCCGGGAACGACCCGCAATCCATTGAATTTGGATTATACACCGGGCGGGTCATCGTCGGGATCCGCAGCGGCGGTTGCGGATTGCATGGTGCCTGTTGCGCTTGGAACGCAGACATCCGGTTCTGTCATCAGACCGGCTTCATACTGCGGCGTGATCGGATTCAAGCCAAGCTATGGCAGTTTTGACAAAACAGGGATTTTAGCAAACGCGCCGACCATGGACACGCTCGGTCTGATTGCCCGCTCCCTGGACGATGTTAATCTTGTCCGCGGAATTCTCATACAGGAACCGGCCGGGCCACTGAAAGAGGCGGACGCTTCCAAATTGCGTGTTGCGGTATTGAAATCTTCGCCCTGGGACGAAGCCGATCTTGAGACTCAATATCTGATCCAGAATTTTGCAGATCATCTGAAAGAACAGGGTGTATCTGTAGAGACGTTGTACCTTGATGAGATCGTCCCGCGGCTGATGTTCTTGCATCAAAAAATAAGCGGGTACGAATTTGGTCGCAGTATCGCCTTTGAGCGCGTGCACCACCTTGATCAGTTAAGCGAGATCCTTCGCACAGGTCGACTTGCAGACGGAAATGACGTCTCCAATACCGAATATCATGAAATGATCGATGAATTGGGCGCCCTGAAGATCGCACTGTCCAGTCGGTTCGAAGATATGGATGTAATTCTATTCCCCAGCGCCCCGGGTGCGGCATTGAAGGGCTTGGAATCAACCGGGGTGGCCACGTTTAATTCTCCGTGGACTTTGACCGGCAACCCGACAATTACACTGCCGCTTTTCAAATCATCTCGGTCGGGGCTTCCCATCGGTTGTCAGCTGATCGGCGCGTATGGTCGTGATGCCGCCCTTTTTGGTATTTCCAAGCTATTGGAAAATCTCCGCACACCTGAAAGAACATCGGTCGCTAGTTTATAGCTGCCAGAAAAGAGGCCGGAAACCGGAAGTACCGAATTCTGCAGCGTACTCCGAATGTCTCAAAGGTAACCGCATCTACCTCTTTTAGAAAATCTGTCAGAATTTCACCCGATCTGTGTTCTTCATCTCTGGCTTGAATTTCAACATAGATCGGTGAACCCAATGGTGTATGGGCCAGCGCAACCGGTAAAATCTGGATTGTTGCCGGTTTTGCGGAAAGCATATCCTTGGCAAGTCCGGCCAGGCTTTCAGCCATTCCGGAGAAAGTCCTCGAATCAAGTTTGTGCTCAGGTCCGTAATGAATGCTGAAAGACGGCAATTGGATTACTCCTGTTTCCTAAAAGAGAGGTTTTTCTTGTTCTAATGCCCTATCGAAATTGGAAGGACGATAACAATATTTCATATATATCAGAGTTTAGAACAATAAGTTTTCAAAATATAACCTGTTTGCTAAGGTTTTGGCTTCACCAAAAAGAGACACGAAGCTACAAACTTTTTTGAACGGGAGGTTCCATGTCCATTAAATCACGTCTGCTTTCTGCAGCTCTGGGTTCCGGTCTTGTCTTGGCAATGACGGGTGCCGCTGGTGCTGTTGATCCCATTAAAATGCGTTGGGCGTCCGACCATGGTGGTCCGCCGCATCCAGCAGCGATTGCCGAGGTTTACTTCGCTGAACTGGTTGAAAAGAAGATCCCGGGCAGTAAGGTCCAGATCTATTGGGCGAAATCACTCTATACGGTGCCACAGGGCGTAAAGGCTCTGACACAGGGTAACCTGGAGGTTCTTACAGGCCAGTTTGGTAAAACCGCCAGTGTGGAGCCGCTCGCCAATGTGCTGCTTGGTGCCGGTAAACTGACCACGGCTGGTGCAATCGACAGTGTCGACAAGACAGAAACCTATGCCGCGCTTGCGGATGTCTTCAACAAGAAACACGATATCACGCTGATGGGTGCCGGGCATCTCAGCATGTATATGGGTGCCGGTGCTGTTGAAAAACGTCTGACAGCTCCAGAAGATTTTGCGGGTAAGAAAATGCGGTCCATGGGCCCTGCAGAAAACGCGCTGCTGAGCTCGCTTGGATCCAATCCACAGGCAATGGCATTTGGTGATGTTCCGTCCGCTCTGCAAACCGGCGTTATCGACGGCCTTTTGACGTCACTTGGTGGCTTTAACCAGGTTAAGGAACAGGCACCGTATTTCACCGTTGCAGGTCTGAACGGGATTGTCGGCGACTATTACTGGTTTGGCGTTTCAAACCGCTGGTGGAACAAGCTGGACTCTGAACAGCAAACTGCGCTGGCCGACATCATTCAGAACGACTTCATTCCGTTCCAGCGGGCAATCAACTTCTGCAACGATCAGCGCATGCTGTCCAAGTTTGAAACGAAGGACAAGAATGCCCCTGGCATCTACGTGATGAGTCAGGAAGAAGCCGCTGTCATTCAGAAGGCTGAAGGCGGTGCAACAAACGAGTGGATCAAATCTAAGGTCGATGACACGGGCGACAAGCTGGTGGACAAGTTCACCGCAGAGGCCGCCGCCATTGTGGCTGCCAACCCACCCGGGTCCAGCGACCTTGAAAAGACCGACTGCTCACAGTTCGACGCCTATTTCGCGAAATACGTGAAGGGTTCAGATCTGTATCGCGCCAAGAACCGGAAGTAATCACTTTCTGGCAATGGTCTGGAACAATGGGTTGCCGATACATCCGGCAACCCATTGACCTTGCCATGTGGTTCTGATCGTCGAAAACCCAGCCCGTCGGGGATCGAAATGGACGCTTTCTTAGCTTTCTCAAAACGCATTCAAAACTTGATCGCAGCCGTTCTTGGATGGCTTGCTGCCACCATGATGCTGGTGATCACGATGTTCGCATTACTGGAGATTGTGCGCCGTTACATCTTCAATGTGGTCTTTGAATGGGGACAGGATGCAATTGTCGTCGGCATGGTATCAGCCGTTGCCTTTTACTTCTGTGTGACCCAGACGCGCCGCAGTCACCTGGTGATGAATGCCATCATCCAGTTGTTGCACAGTAAGGGACATTTCAGGATGGTCGGCCTGTCCCGAATTATTGTGTCCGCGATCATTACAATTTTTTGCGCAACGATTGCGATCACGGGGACGTCAACGCTGACCTATGCCATTGACCGTGAGCTGACGACGTACAGTCTGGTAATTCCTCTCTGGCCATTTTACCTGATCCTTATGATCGGGTTCGGGCTTATGGCCTTTGTTGCTTTTCTCCATACGATTGAAGATATCGTCGCGTTTGCCAGGGGCGAGCATCTCGAAGCGGATATCGAACTGACAACCGATGTCTAACCGCATCTACACAAACTCCCTTTAGGTAAAGCCATGCTCGCAACCGCTCTGACCCTTTTCCTGTTTATCTTTCTGGCCGTACCAATCGCGATCTCTCTGGCGGGATCGACGGCAATCATGGTCTTCTTTGATGACTTTCTGTCCATCGACACGTTGTTTGAAGCGTTCTTCAATTTCATAAGCAAATACACGCTGATCGCGATTCCGTTCTTTATCTATGCCGGCTTCCTGATGGAAAAGACCGGCCTGGTTCGCGGGTTGTTCAATTTTGCAGACGCCCTGATCGGGTGGGTGCCGGGCGGGTTTGCCTATGCGACACTGATATCGGCGGTGTTGTTCGGGGCGATCTCTGGATCTTCAACCGCCATGGCGGCGGCGATGAGCGTGATTGCCTATCCGGAAATGGTGAAGCGGGGCTATCCAAAATGGATGGCAGCTGGTGTGATCGCATCTGCAGGGGGCATCGCCCTGCTTATTCCGCCAAGCATCACCCTCATCCTGTTTGGTGTCATCACCGAGATTTCCATTGTTGATCTGTTTTTCGCAGGCGTCATTCCCGGCATCATGCTGGCCATCAGTGACGCTGTCATCATCGTTTGCGTGTCCATTTTCATCGTGAAACTGCCGCGGGGACAGTTTGAGCTGTCCCGGGTATGGACGGCCTTCCTGGAAGCGTTGCCCGCCCTGTTGATGCCTGTGCTGGTTTTGGGTGGCCTCTACGGTGGGTTGTTCACCCCGACAGAGGCCGGTGCGGCTGCGGCCTGTTATGCGCTTGGCTATGGCGTCTTTTTCAAGCGTGGCCCGTTCATCAGGGAATTGATGGCGGTAACGAAGCGCACGATGAACCTGACCGCGATCGTTTTCTTTCTGCTGGGCTGTGTCGGGATCTTTCAGTTCTTTCTCGCCAATATGGGATGGCCGCAGGAGATTGCGGCCTGGTCCGGGTCACTCGGCCTGTCCAAGCATATGTTCCTCTTCGCCTTGATGGGGACCTTGCTGCTGCTCTCTATGTGGCTGACGGGTGTCGCCATTCTGGTGCTGACCGTTCCGATCTATTTCCCTGTTGCCCTGTCCCTGGGTGTTGATCCGGTCCATCTCGGTATTCTGACAGCCCTCTGCATTGAGATTGGCAGTGTCATTCCACCGGTTGGTCTGAACCTGTTCGCTGTGAGTGGTGTCACGAAACTGCCGGTGACACAGGTCATTCGCGGCTCGTTCCCGTTCTGCATTTCGGACACTATTGTGCTCATCATCGTGCTTATGTTCCCGATGCTGGCCCTCTGGTTGCCCGGTCAGTTGATCACATCTCATTTCTGATCACCAAGGGGACCGGTTGGAAGAAGAGGATGGGGGGCAACTGTCGGTGACGACACAATCAAGCTTCTCGCTTCGCGGCATGCGCAGCTTCTTTGTTGGTGGCGAGCATCAGCGCATTGAGATGGCACATACCGACGGCGTGGCGCTGGCAATGGGGTCGGAACAGCGCAAATTGCAGCAGGCCGGCGATTATCAAACCGGACAGATGTACGTTCAGGGCTTCCTGTCCGGCGACCCGAATGGGCTGCCGCCTCTATTGATGTGGCATGGTGGGGGCATGACGGGGGTTACTTGGGAAACAACCCCTGATGAGCGACCAGGTTGGACCGAACTGGCGTTGCGAGACGGATTTGATGTGTATGTGTCCGATGCCGTAGAACGGGGACGCTCGTCCGTCCCGCCTGATGCCATTACGGGTATGGATCCGGTTTTTCGACCCAAGGAGCTTGCGTGGAAGATTTTCAGAATGGGTCCTGAAGACGGTTATGCGTCGGATCCGGATGATCGTCGCCCTTTTGAAGGACAGAGGTTTCCAGTCGACCGCTATGACTATTTTGCGAACCAGTTTGTGGCGCGTTGGCCGGACCTGACGCCCAGGGTAGAGGCGGCTTATGCCGAATACATCCAGATCTTTGACAAGGCTGTCTTGTTTGCCCATTCACAGGGATGTGGTTTTGCCCAACAGGCCGCTTTGAACGCGCCGGACCGGATCGCGGCAGTGGTCCTGATCGAACCGTCCGGTTCCCCGGATCAGGTCGGTATGGAGGCACTAGAGCGGCTACTACACGTGCCGCATCTTGTTGTCTGGGGTGATTTCTTTGCAGACAGCCCTGTATGGCAGGACTACCGGGCCACGGTCGACGCCCATGTAGAGCGGCTGATCGCAGCCGGCGTCCCGGTAACGGTGATTGACTTGCCAGCGATTGGTATTACAGGAAATTCGCATTTTCCGATGATGGACAGTAACAGTGCAGAGATTTGGTCATTGGTTGCCGATTGGTTGCGAAGCGCTAACCAGTAACCGTCACCTCCCTATCTTGCTTCCCGTCGCATGATCCCTATCAAGGGTATCAGGCCCAGCATAGTGAGTAGTGCCATAAAGCCAAATGTTGCTGTGTAGCTTCCCGTCAGGGAATGAATGCCGGAGAACAGCAGCGGCCCCAGGATGACGCCCAGGAATGTTGGCACCAAAACACCTCCCGTCGCGCTGCTGACCTTGCCCTCTGGCGACATGCGGGCGATCTCCGCCATAAAGATCCCGTTCCAGCCGATGGCCGTTGTTCCAAAACAGAACATGACAACGATGATGACCGCCATTGGCATCTGATCCGTCAGGAACGTTGTCATTAACGCGCAAGTAATGGTTAGGACTTGGGACACAAACAACACGACAATCCCCCGACCGAAACGATCCGCAAGTGCGCCCCAACCCAGGCGTCCTAACACGCCTGCAATCTGCAGGATGGCCAGTATGATTCCGGCGATCACAATACTCACCGTCAGTTCTTCGACCAGCATGGTGACAGCGTAGGTCATTAAAGCCAGTTGAACACCGGAATAGGTCATGGCGGATAAAGAGAGCAGTCTGAGCTTTGGGGTGCGAAGGAGCAGGCCGATATCCGCGAAGGCATTACCCCTGAAACGGGTTTGCGGCTCGCGGTCTGCGTCCAGGGTTTTGCGCAACGGCTGGATCGCAATGGCTGTGACGAAGGCAAGAGCCGCACCAGCTACAAGGGACCATTGCCAGCCGAACGCAACGGCCAGAGGCGGTGCCATAAGGCCCGCAACCACACCGCCCAGTGGTTGCCCGGTCTGTTTGATGGAAAAAATGAAGTTCCGGTTGCTGTCTGACACGATCTTCATAATCACATGCGATGCTGCCGGGTTGGTCAGGCCGTAGGCAATCCCAATGCCCAGAGAACCAATCGCTAGAGCGACGACCTCCGGTACGGCAATGACAAGAAGGGATGCCCCGATCAATCCTGCTGCGATCTGACTTGTTCGTACGGCACCAAACCGTCTCGTTATGAGCCCCGCAAAAAGCGACATTGAGGTTGCGCCGATATAGGCAAAACTCACTTGCAACCCAATAAGGGAGACCGGCATTTGAAGCGCATCGGCCAATGCGGGTGCAACCGATGCAGGGATCACGACAGCCATGGTCGCAACCACCTGTACTGATGTGATCGCGAAGACAATTGTAACCACTGAGCGTGACGAGAATTCTTGCACGTTGCCTTGAACCTTGTGTTCGAGGCAGATTTTATGGATCAAATCCTTTGACTATCAATAAAATAGTGCCTGTTGTTGGCAATTGAGGAGATGGACCATCGCTATCGAAGAATATCTGTTCCCGCTGCTTGCAATTCTGGTCCTGGGAGTTGCCAAGGGAGGATTTGGTGGTGTCGGCGCGCCGGTCGTCCTTCCCATCATGTCGATGGGGTTGCCCGTTGAAACCGCGCTTGGCGTGTTGCTACCAATTCTGTTGACGATGGACATTGTCAATGTCGTCTCGCATCGCAAATACGCGGATTACAAGGCTGTCTCTTTTGCCTTACCGGGCGCATTGGTGGGCGTTGGCATCGGTGCCGTTCTCATTGATATCGTGCCAGGTCCCATGATCGGCGGCGCAGTAGGGGTCATTGCTATCCTCTTCGCCATGCAGTCTCTCATGGGAATTGGCGTGATGAAAAAGGCGATTTCCCGGGTCTACGGGTTGGGATTTGGGATGGCCTCGGGACTGACCAGCACGGTTGCACATGCGGGTGGTCCGCCCATTCATATGTATTTTTTGTCCAGAGGGTATGAGCAGCGGAAATTTGTCGCCACATCAAACGTTTTTTTGGCATCCGTGAATGTCTTGAAGATTGGTCCCTTTATTGCCGTTGGTGCACTGGGACAGGACGCCTTTGAGCTTTCCATTATCCTTGTTCCAATTGCCGCGATCGCCGCCGGTATTGGTGTTTTGGTCGCTAAGTTCCTCCCGAAATCAGCCTTTAAACTGGTTGTAAACATTCTGATGATTGTCGCCGGAGCTAAACTGATCTTTAACGCGTTTTAGAGAGAGTCGTTTTGACGCTAGCCTAACTCAGACATATGCGTTTCCATTGCAGGATCTGGCGACGGTGATAAAGATCATTGTTGCTGCGAGGGACGCAGGGGCGCTTGGGTACGTTGCTGAATAAGGACCAATGAGAAACGACCGGCACTTACGCCGGGTGGGGGAAGAAAATGGATAAAGCGAAAAGAGGCGTTTACGCCGCAACACTGACACCGTTCCAGCAGGATGGTCACGTGGATATGGAACGATTGACCGCCTATTGCCACTGGATCCTAGAGCAAGGGCTGACCGGGGTCGCCCCGCTGGGCACGACGGGGGAGGGTAACTCAGTGTCACTGGTTGATCGGTTGGCCGCTCCGCAGGTTCTTGCAAAGGCCGGTGTGCCCGCGGATCGCACCATCATAGGGACAGGAGCCTGCGCCCTTGGGGACGCAACTGCCGCAACCCTTGCGGCTGTCGAAGCCGGATACAAGAACGTCCTGGTTCTGCCGCCGTTTTATTACAAGTCGGTCTCTGACGAAGGTATTTACGACTATTACGCCCGGCTGATCGATGGGGTCGGTGATGATGGATTGCGTATTTATCTCTATCACTTCCCGCAGATGTCGATGACGCCAGTTTCCGTACCTTTGGTTCAACGCTTGAAGACAGAATTCGGTGCTGTAATCGCCGGCCTGAAAGACAGTTCCGGTGATTTGCAGGGCAGCATTGCCTTTGCTGCAGCCGCAGATGATTTCGATGTGTATCCCAGCAATGAGGGCAGTTACGTCGCCGGAATTGAGGGTGGTTGTGCCGGTGTAATTTCCGCAACAACAAATGCGTCTGTCGGGGCAATTAATGGGTTACTATCCAATGACCCGGGCACTGTTTCGCAAAGCCTGGCAATTGTTGCCGAAATTCGCGCCCTTATTGCGAAATTCCCATTGAGTGCAGCGCTGAAGGAAATTCAGGCGCAGCGGTCGGGGGATGATGCCTGGCGCACCGTTGCGCCACCCCAGACGAGTTTGAGTGAGCAGGATGCGGATGCATTAATGGAATTGCTCGCTGCGCATCAGAAAAATCTGGAGGGTGCGGCGTAGGAAATAGATCAAGCCATGGTTCATTGCGGCACATCACCCTCCAAGGTTACCCGCTGTATCACCCTTGTGCTCTGAATAGGATCGTCAACGGCATAGTGCATCGTGCACCGGTTATCCCAGAAGGCGACCGCCCCTTCGCTCCAGCGAAACCGGAGCGTGTGTTCCGGCAGGGTCGCGTGCTGAACCAGCATGTCGTGCAATGGTTTTGACTGTTCCTCTGTCATACCCTGAAACCGAGAGAAGTGCAGCGGACTTAAATACAGGCCCTTCCTTTTCGTTTCCGGGTGGGTGCGCACCAATGGATGCACGACCTCACCAATCTCGGCCGACGAAACAGACATTGCTTTGGAGACGCCGGACTGGAACCGCTTGGAGTTTGCGCCATAGGTGTTGGCATTGGTGTATATGGCGTGCATGCCTTCCAGTTTTTTCTTCATATCATCCGATAGTGCTTCATAGGCCGTCGTTTGACTGGAAAAAACAGTGTCCGCACCCGCATCCGGTACCTCAATCCCGTATAGAACTGTGGCCATCGCCGGGGTCTCTGTATAGGCGAGGTCTGTGTGCCAGCCATTACCGAAATGATGTGCATCTTCAGGCTCTTTCACGATGCGAAATACATCGGGATAGCCGTCGATGCCCTTCACATAAGGGTGACGGTTTAGCGCCCCAAACCGGCTGGCGAACGCACGTTGACCCTCTGGCGTGAACGCCTGATCCCGAAAAAAGAGAACACCATAGCACAAAAGGGCCTGGCGAATGTCAGCCGTCATCCTGTCATCCAACAGATTCAGATCGACAGATGATACATCCGCGCCGAATGCGCCCGTGACGGGCTTAAGGGAGATACGTCCAGACTTTGCCTTGCCGCGGTCAAGTGACATGAATTGCTCGCTCTGTGCGTCGTCGGTGTCTGTCAAAGTGAATATAAAATCCGGATATCAGGGTATTGCGTGCACTCTTAAGATGTCAAAAATTATTGAGAATTGAGAATTGAGAATTGAGAATTGAGAATTGAGAATTGAGAATTGAGATCGAGCTCGATGTCGTTCTGCGAAGAGTTTCGCGATCCTTCACAACAAGGGGCCCGGGCAAAGCACGCCACTTGCCTGGTTCGAGACTGCTTATTAGACTCATCGACATTAGGGGAGCTTGTGCTGATGCGATTCATTTATTGTGCTGTGGCGGTTGAAGAGCGTCTGATAGCCGATATGGTCGAACTGACCCGTCAGTACGGGCGATATGGCTATCGTCGGATTGCTGCGCTGTTGAGAGACAGTGGCTGGCAGATCAATGACAAGCGGGTCGAGCGGCTCTGGCGACGCGAAGGGTTGAAGGTTCCCATGAAGCAACCGAAGAGAAGGCGGCTTTGGCTGAATGATGGATCGTGCATTCGTCTGCGGCCTCAGCATATCAACCATGTTTGGTCATACGACTTCGTGCATCACCGAACAGAAGATGGAAGAGCATTCAGGATGCTCAATATCCTGGATGAATACAGCCGCGAATGCCTGTCGATCCGCGTCAAACGAAAGCTTAACTCGACAGACGTTATTGATGTCTTGACCGATCTCTTCATCCTGCGGGGCATTCCCAGATATATCAGATCTGACAATGGGCCGGAGTTTGTTGCCAAAGCGGTCAGAAAATGGATCAACGCCGTTGGTGCCAGCACAGTCTACATTGAACCAGGGTCTCCCTGGGAAAACGGCTACTGCGAAAGCTTCAATGCCCGGTTCAGAGACGAACTGCTCAACGGGGAAATATTCTACTCACTGAAAGAAGCACAGGTGGTCATCGAAGAATGGAGAAAGCACTATAATACCAAACGACCCCATAGTGCCTTGGGACATCGCCCTCCAGCTCCGGAGGTAGTCGTGCCGATAGACCTAAAACCAACCATGCACTAACATTCAACCCGGACCAATCGGGAGGGGCAGGTCAACATCATTCAACTCATTCTCCATGGATCTCTTCCCGCTCGTATTTGCTTTGTGATTTACGATCTAGCCAAGCCATGGTGGTTCCGGTTACTGCAATTGTTAGCAGCGTACTCCCGACCAGAGAGATCGAGATTGGAACAAGGTCGGCCCCAATCAATTTGATATGAAGCAGAACACCAACCCCAGCGGGTACAAACAGTAAGGCGAGGTTCGCGATTAATGTATCTGCAGTCCTACTCAGTCCGGAAGGTAGCGAGCCTTTGAACAAAAGACCCGCGAATAAGATGGCCATTCCCACAACAGGTCCAGGCACCGGGAGACCAGTGAACGATACAATGCTCTCACCAACTAGTTGACACGCGAATATAAGTGTAAGGAAGCCAAGCATAGTCTGCATCTCCTATAAATTCATAAAACCTACACTTGGTTGCCTTGGACCGGAAGCATCGCCTGAATTGGGTCAAAGCCAGACGGTCGAATTGGCGCAAAATCCTTCTGCTCCCTATGTTCAACCGGACATTTGGACGTTTCGGTCCGTTGCACGTTTGACAGCGGACTTACTTGAGAGATCTTCAGACCGTCCGGACCGTGCCAAATCCGGAAATATCAATTCGTTCAACCAATCTTCGTTATGCCAAAGCGTTAACCCAAGTTAATATCTTTACCATGACCCCGCCGGTCTGTTAGTTCAACGCGGGTGATCTTAACCTCTTTGTCCTGATGAGATGATTACGCCTCGCCCATATCGCAACCATCTTTATTAGACGTATTATATATGTAGCTGTGCGAGGTAAATGCTGAGGAGAAGGTAATGTTTTTGCAGCACTCATTGACCCTGATGCTAATTATATCTTTTTGTGCTTTGAGCAACGTTTACTCCAAGTATTCGGAAGCTTCCGAAAATCAGCTGGAAGCAGATCTATCTGAAACCGAGGAAGTCGAGTATCTCAGAAAAAACCCGCGATGGTTTGAAGGCGTATGGTCTCGCGATAAAAGTTGCGATCGAGAAGAAGAACTTATCGAGGTTGTTACATCCAATTCAAACCTGTTTTTCCCTAAACAGGGAGGGGTCAATTTCTATGATAATGATACTTACGAATTGGTTGAGGGTCATGCGATTGCGAATAGTGGGGAGTGGGTAGTTCGCTTCGTTAGTCCTTCGGAAGTTCACATATTTTGGCCCATCTTTGGGGAGGGAGAAACCAAAGGGGTTGTTCCCCTCGGGTTTGACTTCGCCGCTTACCCAGAAAAATGGGAAGAGCCCAAACCTGCTTACCGTTGCGAAGATCTCCCACAAGATATTTACGCGATTTATGGCGACCTAATTTCTGCATTCCAGTTCATATCGAAGATAAAGCCTGTTTGTGAAGAGGACCGCTCCTCGTGTGTTGATCTCGTCTTTTCTTTTATCGACGTCACCCAAGATCGAGAGTTATCTGTTGCGGAAATCAACAGAGTACTTCGCATAATTTATTCGATTGGCTTTGCAATTAGCAGCAACGATAAATCAGATTTACGCGATAAGGAGTACTTAGCTGGCTATACCGCGATCGCTAGCATCGGTAGTCTTTTTGGGCCACTTCTTCTGCTAAATTTGGACTACGATGGTTCCGGGAAAATAAGCATGGACGAAATAGTTTTCGACAGGACTCCTTTGCTCACCGGTCCCGGATTAGGCCCTTCAATAGCAGATGTTGGGCTAAGTGATGAAATTGATAAAGGTCTGGAGCTGGTCGCTAAGATTTTCAGAAATCTTTAAATGGCTATTCAGCGAAGGGTAAGGTCTCTATTTCGGATCAAGTCAGACACAATATAGAAGGAAAAGCCGCTGCCTGATATGGCGGATCATATAGCTTTGAAGCGCCCGGTCATTTGGCCGGATGTTTTCCTTCGCGGATGGCATTTCTTCTGCGGGTCAAACCAGACCATTCGGCTTCGCCAGAAGCGCTTCCGCTTCGAGGAGCTAGACAGACACCCCCGTGGTTCTGTCTGCTCCCCACTCGATATAAGTCCCTGTCAAACGGCTTTAGACTGTCCAGCGTGTTCCAAAAACAGGCACCGATCGGGTGATGAAAAGGAACATTCGCCAACACTCAAAGGTCGCCTTATTCGTTATGCAGCCTCAGATTGAAGGTGGAGTTCAATAGGCGCCGGTTTGGCAATTAGGAAACCCTGAAGCAAATCAGCACCGGCATTCTTAACGAAGTCTGCTTCGGCCGTCGTCTCAATTGTAAAGCACGCGACTTGATCTGACATTTCTGCTCTTCTGGAGCGCAACAAGGAGTGTTGATCAATGACAAGCATTCAAGAGAAGATCATTAAGCCGAAGCTGGGGCTTCTGGAATTGGCCAAACAGCTCGGGTCGGTTTCACAGGCCTGTAATGTGATGGGCTATTCGCGGGACAGTTTCTGCAGGTTCAAGGAACTTTACGAGCAGGGCGGCGCAGAGGCGTTGATGGACCTCAGCCGCAAAAAACCGATCCTGAAGAACCGCGTGCCAGAACATGTCGAGCGCGCGGTGATCGAACTGGCCATCGAGAACCCGGCCCTGGGTCAGAAACGCGCCAGTTGGGAACTGCAACAGAAGGGCATTATGGTGTCGTCCTTGGGCATCCGCTCAATCTGGCTGCGCAACAATTTAGAAACCATGAAGAAGCGTCTCAAAGCTCTGGAAGCCCGCGCCGCTCAGGAGGGTATTCTGCTGACCGAAGACCAGATGGCCGCCCTTGAGAAAGCTAAGCAGAAGAAAGAGGCGTTTGGCGAGATCGAGAGCCACCATTCCGGTTATCTTGGCAGCCAAGACACCTATTATGTTGGCACAATGAAGGGTGTGGGCCGGATTTATCAGCAGACCTTCGTCGACATATATGCCCGCGTGGCCATTTGCAAGCTCTACACCGAGAAGACGGCTATAACGGCTGCGGACCTATTGAACGACCGGGTCATTCCGTTCTTCGCCGAGCACAAGATTGACCTGCTGCGGGTCTTGACGGATCGCGGAACCGAGTACTGTGGTAAGGTCGAAAACCACGCATATCAGCTTTATCTGGCAGTCGAAGACGTGGATCATTCGAAGACCAAGGCACACAGCCCGCAAACCAATGGCATCTGCGAGCGCTTCCATCGGACGATCAAGGACGAATTCCACGACATCGCGTTCCGCAAAAAGCTCTACCGTTCTGTCGCCGAATTGCAGACCGATCTGGACGCGTGGCTGGCCAAGTACAACGAGCAGCGGCCACATTCAGGAAGATACTGCTACGGCAAAACGCCTATGCAGACCTTCCGCGAAACGTTACACATCGCTGTCGAGAAGACGATCAAAACGCACGACCCATCGGACAGTGCAAAAACAATTCTCAGCGTCGCAAGCTGAGGTGTCCGTCAGATCAAGTCTGAAGTTTTACAATTGATCGTCAAAACGCGTTATCCGCGCAACAAACCCTCAGCGCAGTTTCTGCCTGTGATGTCAGAGCGCAATGTCGTCTTTGAGATACAGCAGATGAACGCCTCTTTTCTAAATATATGTTCAGCCTTAATTGCCTTTCTGGCCGCTTCTGTCCTGTTACCGCAAGCGGACGCAAGTGCAAGCTGTCTTATCCCAGTCGGTGACGCTGTGTATTCCAATGACCAGACCCTCGGTGTTTCAAGTGGCGGCATTCATAGCTACACTGAGGGGTCAGCGCTTTACATCCACCAATTCAAGCTGAACAATTCGTGCCGTTTTTGCGAAACAGGGAAATATCACACGTGTCAGGCGGGATATTGGCGCCCCACATATCAAGATTGTAGCGCCGACCAGGCAGTTCAACCGATCAGCAAAAGCGGTATTCAGTCGAAACCTATCGGTGCCAACAACTTCAACAGCAACGGCGGTGGTGCTAGGGTGTGGACTCAATTGATCCAACATCTGATTGCAAATAGGTATGCCATGTTTTGAAAATTTTGAGCATGCTTTTCGAACCTCGTCGCCAACCTCCTCATATCTTTCATCTTGCAAAAGAAACGCTCGACGACGTTCCTCATAGCATAAAGGTTGGTGTCATATGGGATAGGATTGCGCTCATTTCTTTTGCAAGGGATAACGGCAAGTGCCCCTTGTTCCGCGATCCTGCGCCGTATATCCGCACTCCCATACGCCTTGTCGGCAACAATGGCGCGGGGTGGTTTTTTCCAGTTCATAAAGCGGTCCATCAGTTTGCTGTCGTGCACCTTTCCGCCAATGATTTCAAGGCGATACGGACGCCCTTGAGCGTCTACTGCAACGTGAATTTTGCTTGTGCGACCACCGCGTGAGCGTCCAATACCTTCCGCCAGCTCCCCTTTTTTGAGCCCGATGCGGCGCGATGGGCTTTGACAATTGAGGCATCAATAAAAATCAGACTGTCCTCGACCTCCTCGGCGAGCGCATCGAAGATACCTTTCCAGACACCCCGTTCACCCCAGCGAACATATCGATTGTAAATTGTCGTATGGGGGCCGTATCGATCCGGAACATCGCGCCAAGGCGCGCCTGTCCGTAGGATGTAAAATATCCCATTCAGAACCCGCCGATCATCCTGTCGACGTGGCCCGCGCACATTGGCAGGCAAAAGCGGCGCAATAACCGCCCATTCCTCATCACTCAAATCAAAGCGTCTCATAATCCCCTCCAGTAAAACCAAAGGTGAATCATGATTTTGTGAAAAACTTCAAGACAAGGAATTGGGTTCAGACCCTAGTAATTCTGGTGGTCCACTGACGGGAAATAAATGGGATGGACAGCGGAATGGAGCAGGAACCGAAGGCAGTGCAAATGCGGACAATTTCGCCTGTAGAGCTCTTGGAACATGCGACTATTAGACCAAGCAATCTAGCTCGATGACGTTCCGTTCATTGCGCTGAGAGCGATTAGCGTTGAGCCTGATATATAGCTTCGACGTTTAGAGTACTGAACTATAACACCAACCTTCGGATTAATAGTATTACTAATCAATCTTCAGCTTGATATTCGATGGCATTCTCAAAATTTAGCAGAATTGGCCGCATATCTGGTGTATTGAGAGGAATAATTTTGTTGTCAACCTGAGCGCATAATGTGGTACCTGTTTGCGTGGTTCCACCTAAAGGCACTTCAAGCTCGACCAGTAGTAATTTTGCTTCATCGAGAATCCGTAACACCCTCATTTTTCGATCATCCGATTTATACCTCTATCGGTTGGCTGCCATTTTGACATCACGGCGTTATAGTGAGTAGAAACCGTAATAATACACCATATTTTGAAAAGCTTATGTAAGTCACGCATGGCGGCCTCCTGCTTGAATACTGATTCATCTTACGGCGGCAGAAGTAATTCAGATCGATGCATTTGCAGCATGTATACTCATACAAACCAACAAACGATACAAAGCACTGATGGAGAATACTTTTTAAAGCGTGAAAGTAAGTCCAGAAATCATCCCGATAGGGCTGTTACCAATAACGGTCCAGCTACAACGATGGATAGGTGTGCCATGGGATCCAGTAAACCTGGCAAAACCATCAACCTACAGGTCTCAATCGGTCTCAGGTAGGCTTACGTTTTCTGACCCTTGACGCCTGTGTGATGTTGCAGAAACACCGCCAGGTACTCCTCATATGTCACTCGTTCGTTCTTGTTGATATCGAACATTTCAAACGTTGAACCATAGCGCGACAGCTGCGCAGCGTCGTGCTCTTCACGAGTCATTTCACCATCCCCATTTTGATCAACCGACTTGAAGATGTGGTTAGCAATTTTCTCAGGAGTATAACTGTCCCCAGCAAAGGCTGAAGTGGCTGTCATCAGACAGGCAGCAAACACAGAAATTCTTAGCATGTATAACTCCATTTCTTGGATTAACTGTTGAGCAAAACAAAGGAACACTCTTTGTGTCCATAGGACAGCAGCCCTGACAAAACGTCTGGATCGATAATTCTTGTTCCAGAAGGGTCGCGTTCCTTAAGTATTGTGCACGTCCGCCCATGGGCGGCTCTATCGGCGGAGATCTGCAAACCGTCCATCAAAGAGCAAGAGCCGTTCCACAGGGCCTCACTTGGGTCCTCGTAAGCAAAAACCAGATCTTTTGGAAATATCAACAGGCGATCCGGATAACCGGCTTCACGAACTTCAGCAAATCCGCTCGTTTCAAGCGCGTATTCTAACCTGCTATTTAAAGCCCTTAACAGCTCATCGTGTCGCGTCTTCCAGACAAAATGCAGGTCGGCATGATAACGATCAGCGTGCTTCATCCATAGTCGGAAAGGAGGTATGATTCGCACCTCGCCAACTTGATCAGGTTCAGAAATCCAAACTTCGATGCAGGCTACGTCGTTGAACGCGTCAAAGAACAAAGCGACATCACTTGGTATAAATGGTTCGTCCGTGGTAATGATTGCCGGGCGGATCCCAAAGCTTGTAGCGATGCTGTCAACAGGCGTAGTCAGAGGTGCTTCAATGACCGCTAGTTCCATTGGCTTGAAGCTCCAGCAATGCGTAATCTTCGTTCATCGCTCGAAAAAGTTGCACCTGCTGTGAGGTTGGCATACTCGTCCAGCGCAATTTGTTGTGGTTTCATCGATCCGCTCCGTATTTATGATGGAATACGGCCGCGGAGTGGAATTGGTTGTTAAGATTTTGTAGCTGCGTCAAACTTACGCAAAGCATCAAGGCTGGAAGTCATGCTGAGCGAGACAATTCGTAGATATGTACATGCCAGGTTTTGCCCAAAAGCGCTCTCTACTGATTTTAAATTTCAAGCTGCATCAATGAACAGTTTAATGAATGAAACCGTTAAGAGACGGCTTTGCGTCATTGGCCGTTGTAGGCGGTCCCTATAATGATCCTGATATGCTGAGTACGCGTAAGATATTCAGCCTGTTTGAAACTCTATGTATCGATGGATTTCATGGACGACGCGGTAAAAGAATCTGCGCTGGCGTCGCGCCACACACGAGGACACCTAGCCATGTGCTTCTCATTTTTGAGGGTTTTGATCTTGCACTCAGTTTTGGGTGCTTTTTTAGGTATCTGCATCGCTAGTGCCATTCTATATCTAAATATTGGTACAGTTGGCCAATTGATGTTTCAAACGGATGTGCCTGTTGTAGCGACGGTTCTGTTTTTTGGCAGTTTTGCAATAACCTTCTCTTCAATCATGGCGGCGACGGAAATTTTTTCGGGCATTTGGCGCGACTAGATCATGAGGAAAACCCTCTTAAACCCATGTCTACTTTATTTTGCCTGATGTCGGTACGGCACTACGGTTGACGATTGCCCGAGGCGCCTGCCACGAGAGCCGGCCAATTGTCTGTTCACGGGGCGGTCTCGAGGATTTGCTGCGGATGCACAACCGGATGCAACATGGCAATTTCATGCCTTCATAGTGCATCCGACACCAGATCGTTTTGTGCGTACTGATACCGAATTACGCAAGTATCTGTAATCGAAAGCCGCTTAAACCGTCTAGACAGGTAGAAGTCTCATCCCAAGATTTTTGTTGTCACAAGGGCATGATCACTTTAGGGCCCATGGTACAACTGTGCGAAAATACGAGATTAATGTCGCATATCGAGCAAAGCGGAGCCGATCCATTTGAAAGATACGTGTCTGCTGCTGGAACCATAGCAGGCCGCTTGAAGTGAGATGGAGAATGTCGGCTTTGTGCCATAAGCGGCCCACTAGGTCCAAGGTTCAAGGAATGGGCGCTTTTGCTTATCTCTGGATCCCCGACTTCTTATCTGAAATAGATGGGCTCGGTGACGAGTTAGTATCGCTCTAGCGCGAAAAGGACCACAAGCCGCTCCAGCCGTTGAAGAGAATGTGGAGGCCTATTAGTGCACCGCCCCAAATTGCAAAGAGCGCCAGGAACGAGGGGAGAGCCAGGGTTGATGCCCCGGTAAGGCCTTGGCCGATGGAACACCCCATCGCGAGTACACCACCAACCCCCATCAAGCATGCGCCCACGAGATGGCGGCGCATCTCGCGTGTGTCGTCGAAACCTTCTAGGCGCAGTTCGTTGTTTTTCCACGCCGCGAGGAATCCACCGACAAGCACACCAAGGAAGAGCCCCACATTGAAGTCAATTGTGTCGCCGGTGAAGGTCATCAGATACATCATCGTGTCGCTGCTGGCGGCAACAAAGGTGGCGGATCCGACGGGTTGCGGTTCAAAATCGTCCATACCGAGATAGCCGGTCACATACCATCCGGCGGCAACCGCCAGACCGACGAGCGTGGCACCGGCAAGGGCTTTCTTATGGCTCCGGTAGTCCCGGTCTTTCAGACACCACACAACCATGACAGCAATGGCGATCAGGGATGCAAAGAGAGGAAGTGAATCACCATTGTCACCTGTCAAAAGCGCGGTGAGAGAGCCAAGACTTGCATCGGTGCCGCTTGGCAAAGGGATGGAGGCCGGTTCGATCAGAGCCATGCGGGCTGGGGCCAGTAGACCCCGTATTGTCATATAGCCGGTAATGCCAACCAGAACCGCAACGGTCAAACCACGCAGATCCCCGCCGGATCCGCGCAGTATGGCACCGAAGCTGCAGGTTCCAACCGCCGCCATACCAAGTCCGAACATGAGTCCACCTAGGACGGGTCCCAAAAGGGCGATGCGGCTTTGCATATGCACCGACCTGGCAAGGTCGACCCAACCCAATGCTGTCATTACCATTACACAAGCAGCGGCGAGGGCAATGGCGAAAACCCACATCCGTAACTGAATGAAATTACCGCCATAGGCAGCGGTCTCTATCGCGCTCAATGTGCAAAACCGTGTGCTGCGTGCTACATAACCCAGAATGAGACCGATGCCACCCCCGAGCAACGCCATCCAGGTTGGCAGTGGCAACAGGTCCGGCACGGATCAGCGCTCTTCCGGAAGACAGCCGCCTGCGGGTTCGCAATAGAGGCCGTACAGCGTCTGTATGATCACAAGAACCGCTGGGTCCGCGATGGAATAGTACATCGCTTTTCCATCGCGCCGTGTCTGCACCAAACGATCCGCCCGCAGGCGCGTCAACAATTGGGAGACCGCAGGTTGCTTCAAGGAGAGCAGTTCCTCCAACTCCGTCACTGCCTTTTCCCCATCGGCCAGCAGGCACATAATTAACAATCGGTGCTCATGTCCGAGCGCCTTCATCGTGTCGGCGGCCAGACGGGCCTTGTCCATCATTTCGTTTGGAAATTCCAGGATCTCTTCTTCGGAGGGTAGTGCCATCGCCCATCTTTCATTGGAGCAGGAGTTAATTGGTTTGCGGCGCGGTGATACCCGCATCTTTCAGTATCTTGCCGAGCAATCCCCAGAAGAAATCATCCCCTGGATAGCCACGAATGCGCCCTTTTTCTTCCCCATCCATGAGCAATACGAAGACCGGTGTGGCGCGCTCAATCGTGATAGTGTCGAGATCGCCGGGAATGGGCGCGCGAATATCAACGCGGCGCAACGGTGCCGCTTTGCCTTCCCATGTCTTCGCATAAACACGGCCGACATCACGATGCCACGCGACGCACCACGGACATCCGTCATGTTCGAACATGATCAGTTCCGCCCGCTGCACGTTATCGGCCGCTGCGGCAGATATTGCGGAGGCAACGAGAAGCGTTGCGGAGGTCAAAACGATGCGCAGAAACTGTCTCATACGCTTACATAATATAGAACTGCAGTGATGTGATAAACTGTTTTTCATGGGTTGATGTGACCTTTCGCTTAAAAAATCATTTTTAAACAAAGGTTTGAGTATGAACGACCTGACGTTAGAAGTGTCGCCTCGAACGGACTCCTAAAACAAATAGAAAAATTGCTATATGTCTATTGATTTTTGTGTTCTATCCAGTTTACTATCGAAGATATAAGCAAGGCGTTACAAACAAGGGGCCCGCGAGTGAGGTTCCCAGTGACGCGATAGAGTTTCTCGCGTGCTTGTTAATTGCAGGTATTGCGGTGGAGGAAACGAGCCGGTCTCTTCGCGGGTGTTGCTGTTAACGCTCGCAACCTCGGTTATCCGGTCCTTCCAAACGGTCACATAGCGTGATCGTTTCCACCGTCCTTCTGCTTCAGGTGCGCTGGCGGTGACAAATGGGAAGGACATCCGCGATGCAAACCACGAAACGTGAGTTTCTGATCCTGGCAACCGGGGCGGCCGTAGCGGCATTTGCTTCTTTGCCGACCGCGCCCCAGGCGACGGCGGCCGTTGCCGAAGAGATGGCAAATTTTCTTGATGGTGCCACGGCCACAGAAGGCGGTATCTCGCTGGATATGCCGGAGATTGCAGAAAATGGAAACGTTGTCCCGTTGACCATCTCGGTCGATGGCGAGCCGAGCGGCGATCTTTACGCTGAGAGCGTCGGCATCTTCGCCGATGGGAACCCGCTTCCTCAGGCGGCAACTTTCCACTTCACCCCGTTGAGCGGTCGGATGGAAGCCTCTACGCGGATCCGCTTGGCGAAGACACAGAACGTCACGGTTCTGGCAAAGATGAGCGATGGTACCGTCCGCAAGGCGGAGACGGTTGTGAAAGTCACCATAGGCGGTTGCGGCGGTTAAGCCCGCGCGTCATTGAAGGAGAACGAAACAATGTCGAAACCCCGCGTACGCGTTCCGAAGAAGGCGGCAGTCGGTGAAGTGATCGAAATAAAGACGCTGATGAACCACACCATGGAATCCGGTCAGCGTAAGGATGAACAGGGGAGCACCATTCCGCGCATGATCATCAACAAGTTTACATGCACGTTTAATGGACAACCGGTCTTCTCTTGTGATCTGGAACCGTCCATTTCCGCAAATCCGTATTTTCAGTTTTCGGCAAAGGTCGAAGAATCTGGCGTGTTCGAGTTCGAATGGGTCGACGATGCCGGTGAAACCTTTGCCACAAAAAAGAAGATCGCAGTTTCTTAAGCGATCAATAATTGGGGGGAAATCAGAGCAGCGGGTGCCGACGAGCAATCGTTAGCCCTATCGTAAAGTAACTGATTTCCGAAAATGACAGCATTGCAAGTGCGGGGTCGTGGCGAGTCCGCAAACGGAGGAAGTATGCTTTCAAGACGGGACTTTCTGCAAGTGAGCGCGGCAACCATCGCCGCGGTCGGAAGCGGGATGACGCCTTGGCAGGCAGCAGCTACCCAGGCGGTCCGCCACGCAGACCTGCTGGCATTTGAGCCGCTAGGGAATGTCACACTTCTCCACGTCACGGACATTCATGCCCAACTAATGCCGATCTATTTTCGGGAACCATCAGTCAATTTGGGCATCGGCGAAGTATCGGGCCTGCCTCCTCATATTACGGGCGAAGCTTTCCTGTCGACTTTCGGCCTTGAGCCGGACAGCTACAACGCTTATGCGCTGACCAGCGAAGACTTTCGGGCGCTTGCCGGCACCTATGGGCGGGTTGGCGGCCTCGACCGTCTCGCAACCCTCGTCAAATCAATCCGCGCGGAGCGCGATGGGAACACACTTTTCTTAGATGGTGGGGATACTTGGCAGGGTAGTTACACGTCCCTGAAGACCGGCGGAATGGACATGGTTCAAGCAATGAACCTGCTTCAGACCGACGCCATGACAGCGCATTGGGAATTTACCTATGGGACGGACCGGGTAGAGGAATTGGTCGAGGCCTTAGATTTCGCATTCCTTGCCGGCAATGTGCGTGACACCGACTGGGAAGAACCGGTTTTTGATGCCATCTCTTATTTTGAGCGGGGCGGTGCGAAAATCGCCGTAATTGGACAAGCCTTTCCTTACACCCCGATCGCCAATCCGCGTTACATGATTCCAACCTGGAGTTTCGGCATCCGGGAAGAGGCTGTGCGCGAGAATGTCGAGGAAGCCCGCGCCGAAGGGGCGGACCTTGTCGTTCTGCTTTCCCATAACGGATTTGACGTGGATCGCAAACTGGCATCTCGCGTCGACGGCATCGATGTGATCCTGACCGGGCATACCCATGATGCGATCCCTGAAGCGATCAAGGTTGGCAATACCCTGCTAATTGCGTCGGGCAGCCATGGGAAATTTCTGTCCCGCCTTGATCTCGACGTGCGCGACGGAGAGGTTCGGGATTTCCGCTACAAGCTGATCCCCGTTCTGTCCGATGTCATCGACCCTGACCCGGAAATGGCGGCCCTCATCAAAGAGATCCGCGCACCGCACGAGGCAGAGCTTACCCGGGTCCTCGGAACAACGGATCAGCTTCTCTACCGCCGGGGCAATTTCAATGGGACCTTCGATGACCTGATCTGCCAGGCGTTGATGGTTGAAAGAGACGCGGAAATCGCATTTTCACCGGGCTTCCGCTGGGGAGCAAGCCTGCTTCCAGGTCAGGAGATCACGGTGGATGACGTCTATAACATGACCGCGATCACCTACCCCAATGCCTATCGTTCGCCGATGACCGGCATGATGCTGAAAGAGATTTTAGAAGACGTAGCCGACAACCTGTTCAATGCCGATCCCTACTATCAGCAGGGTGGTGACATGGTTCGGGTCGGCGGTATGGGATACCGGATCAATCCGACGGCAAAGATCGGCTCCCGGATTTCTGACATGACACACCTTGCCAGCGGGACCCCTATCGATCCTGGCAAGGAGTACATTGTCAGTGGCTGGGCCAGCGTAAACGAGGGGACCGAAGGGCCGCCCGTTTACGATCTGGTCAACCAATATGTCGAAAAGCAAGGCACAGTCTCAATAACACCCAATGATGCCGTTCAGATTGTCGGGATCTAAACGCGCAACGATGGAGAGGAAGAAGATGTCCAAGAAATCACCCACAGACCGTGCGACAACACGCCGGGGTTTCCTTGGTGGCGGTTTGGCCGCAGCCGGTGGGCTGGCGGTTGCAGCCGGTGCGGCGCGGGCAGCCCAACCTGATCCCCTGATTACTGAGATCCAGGACTGGAACCGCTATCTGGGCGATGGTGTGGACGCAGCACCCTATGGTGTCCCGTCGGAGTTTGAAGCCGGTGTTGTGCGGCGCAATGTGCCCTGGTTGACCGCAGATGCGACCGCGTCTGTGAATTTTACCCCATTGCACGAACTGGACGGGATCATCACACCAAATGGTCTGTGTTTTGAGCGGCATCATGGTGGCGTCGCCATACTGGATCCCGCGCAATACCGCCTGATGGTGCATGGATTGGTGGACACCCCGCTTGTTTTCACGATGGAAGACCTAATGCGCTTCCCGCGTGAAAACCATGCCTACTTCCTCGAATGCGCGGCGAATTCCGGCATGGAATGGCGTGGGTCCCAGTTGAACGGATGTCAATTTACCCATGGGATGGTTCACAACGTCATCTATAGCGGCGTGCGCCTTCGCCATCTGTTGGAAGAAGCCGGTGTGAAAACCAATGGCAAATGGCTTCTGGCGGAAGGGGCGGATGCGTCTGCTATGACCCGGTCCATTCCGCTTGAAAAAGCGCTGGATGATTGCCTTGTGGCGTTCAAGATGAATGGCGAGGCCTTGCGGCCTGAGCAAGGCTATCCAGTGCGCCTCGTCGTTCCTGGTTGGGAAGGCAATATGTGGGTGAAATGGCTGCGCCGATTGGAGATTGGTGATCAGCCCTGGCACCATCGCGAAGAAACATCGAAATACACCGATCTGCTGGGTGATGGGAAAGCGCGTCGCTTCACATGGACGATGGATGTAAAATCCGTCATCACAAGCCCCAGTCCCCAGAAACCTATCACCCATGGCAAAGGCCGCACGGTGATTTCCGGCCTTGCCTGGTCCGGACACGGTACCATCAAACGGGTCGATGTCTCCCTAGATGGGGGGCGCAATTGGCAGACGGCGCGGATTGACGGGCCCAGCCTGTCGAAATCCCTGCACCGGTTCTATTACGACTTTGACTGGGATGGGTCTGAACTGCTGATCCAATCTCGGGCGATGGATGAGAACGGCATGGTCCAGCCCACCAAGGATGAGCTGCGCGCAGCGCGTGGGTTCAATTCCATCTACCACAACAACTCGATCCAGACCTGGTATGTCCAATCAAACGGGGTGACGGAAAATGTCGAAGTTTCTTAAAGCAGCCGCGACGGCCTTTTCCCTTGTTGCCTTCGTGGCAGGGCCTGCCTATGCAGAAGGGGACCCGGCCCAGGGCGAAAAGGTCTTCAAGAAATGCAAAGCCTGTCACATGGTGGGTGACAAGGCCACGAACCGTGTTGGCCCCCATCTGAATGACGTGTTCGGTCGAACGGCTGGAACCGTCGACGGGTATAAGTACTCCAAACACATGATTGGTGCTGGGGATGGCGGCCTCGTTTGGGATGCCGCAACACTTGCCTCATTTCTGGAAAAGCCGAAACAGCTCGTTCCTAAGAACAAAATGGCGTTCAAAGGGCTGAAGAAGGCAGAAGACCGGGCCAATGTGATTGCGTATCTTGCCTCCTACAGTGAAGCGGCATCAAGTGCGGCTGCCCAACCAGCAGCCAAGGCGGAGGCTGCGGACGCGCCGGCAGCAAAACCCGAAGGGGTTCAGGTCGCCGCCGCGCCCAGTGGTACTCCCGGTGGTACGGCAAGTTCCGGTCCCATGGGGCTTGGGCGTGTTGCCCTACCGGAAGAAGTGACCGCTTGGGATATCGATGTGCGCCCGGATGGTATGGGCCTGCCCAAAGGACGCGGCAATGTGCTGGATGGGGAAGAGGTTTTTGTCGATCAATGCGCTTCCTGCCACGGGGATTTTGGTGAAGGCCGTGACCGGTGGCCGGTTTTGGCGGGCGGCTTGGACACCCTGGCAGATGATCGACCTGTCAAGACGATTGGGTCCTATTGGCCCTACCTCTCCACGGTGTATGACTATATTCGCCGCGCAATGCCGTTTGGGAATGCACGCTCCCTTTCAGACGACGATGTTTATGCGATTACGGCCTATCTTCTCTACATGAACGACATTGTCGATGACGATGAGTTTGAGCTCTCTCACGAGAATTTTGCGGTCACGCGTTTGCCCAATGAAGAGAACTTCATTCCCGACAATCGGATGGAAGAAAGTCATTGGGTGGCAAATGCCGAACCCTGCATGTCGAACTGTATGCCGGATCCCGCGACCATCACCATGCGCGCCCGTATTTTGGATGTGACGCCGGAAAGTGGTGATGATGATAGCGGCATTGGTCAGATTGACTGAGCCATGGGGGCGTTGACGGTTATGATACGCAAAGCAAGCAAGGTTTCGATCTTTCGCTATCTCCTTGTGGCGACAATCGGGTTAGTGTTTTCCTCCTCCATGGCGGTTGCAGTGGAGGTGGGCGATGCGGAAAAGGGCAAGAAGATCTTTGCTAAATGCAAAAGCTGCCACATGGTGGGCGACGGAGCCAAGAACCGCGTTGGCCCACATTTGAATAAAATCTTTGGACGGTCAGCCGCCGGTATCGATGGGTTCAAGTACTCAAAAGCGATGCTGCGGGCGGGTGCCGATGGCCTTACCTGGTCGCCGGAAAAGCTCGATCTCTATATTGAGAATCCGAAGTCTCTCGTTACTGGGACACGCATGAATTTCCGGGGCATCAAGAATAAAGATGACCGCCAAAATCTTCTGGCTTATTTGCGGGGGTTTTCTGCAAGCCCACGGGATATTCCCGAGAGTGCTCCAACAGCGACGCGCAGCGACCCAGAGATCGATTCCGCAATTCTTGCGATAGAGGGCGACCCTGATTATGGCGCCTATCTTTCTTCCGAATGTACGACCTGCCACCAGGCAAGCGGGTCTGACGAGGGTATTCCGTCCATAACGGGATGGCCGAATGAGGATTTTGTCATCGCCATGCATGCCTATAAGGGCAAAGCGCGACCGCATCCGGTCATGCAAATGATAGCAGGACGTTTGTCCAATGACGAGATCGCAAGCCTGGCAGTATATTTCAACAGCCTGGCGGAATAAGTCCAGGCACAGCGTGGGAGGATAACAATGAGTAATAAGTATACACGTAGAACGGTTTTGGCCGGCGCTGCCACAGCAGCGGCGGTCCTTTCTGCACCAACGGTTATGGCGTCTGGTAAACCCCGTGTTGTGGTTATCGGGGGTGGCGCTGGTGGTGCAACCGCCGCGCGCTATATAGCGAAGGACAGTAAAGGGGCGATCGACGTCACCCTGATCGAACCGACGCGCAAATACTACACCTGCTTCTTCTCAAACCTCTATCTGGGTGGTTTTCGGGAGTATGAGAGCATTGGCCACAGCTATGGTGGGCTTGCCGCGAGTTTTGGAGTGAATGTCGTCCATGACTGGGCCGTCGATATCGACCGGAGCGCAAAGACAGTTGCCCTTGCGGGTGGGGGGTCGGTTGGCTATGACCGCCTCGTCCTGTCGCCCGGTATCGATTTTGTGGATGGGGCTGTTCCCGGTTGGGATGTCACCTCACAGAATAAGATGCCGCATGCCTATAAGGCAGGCAGCCAGAGCCAGCTTTTAAAAGCGCAGTTGGATGGTATGCGCGAAGGAGGCACGATTGTCGTGTTGCCGCCGCCGAACCCGTATCGCTGTCCGCCAGGGCCGTATGAGCGGATCTCCATGATGGCGCACAGCATGAAGATGAACAATCCAACGGCCAAGATCCTAGTTTTCGATCCGAAGGAAAAATTCTCAAAAATGGGCCTCTTCCAAGAAGCCTGGGAGAAGCACTATCCCGGCATGATCGAATGGGTTGGTGGTGAATTTGGTCAGATCTCAGAAGTGCGTCCTAATACGATGGAAGTCAATCTGGATGGAGAGATAATCAAAGCGGATGTCTGCAACGTGATCCCGGCCATGAAGGCGGGCATCATTGCGGAGAAAGCCGGTCTTACCAACGACACGGGCTGGTGCGACATTGTCCCGGCGACCATGCAGAGCCGGGCCGATGAGAACATCCACGTGCTAGGGGACGCCACCAACAATGGTGACATGCCCAAATCCGGTTACTCCGCCAACAGTCAGGCCAAAGCAGCCGCTATGGCCATCCGTGCCGCACTGACCGGGTCGAAGGCCTTCGCGCCGAAATTCTCTAACACTTGTTGGTCGCTGGTGGCCACCGATGACGGTATCAAGGTCGGCGCATCCTATGAAGCAACGGATGAAAAGATCGCCAAGGTTGACGGCTTTATCAGCCAGACCGGCGAAAAGGCGGATCTGCGCAAGCAGACCTATGAAGAAAGCATCGGGTGGTACGCCGGTATCACCACCGACATGTTTGGATAAGCACACAGGGTGCCGGTAAGCGAGAGCGATCCGGCACCGTCCTTCTTTCAGAATGATTTGCCGTAGTTACGAATGACGGTCTGGCCGTAGACCGTTCCGGCTGCAGCAATTCTCTAGCCATAGGAAACCAAAGGCGATAAAGGCGTTCTTATCAATTTCGTTCGTCTTGGGTTGTTTCACACTCATTTCTACGCTGCTACGGACGGCTCATGCATAACAAAAGAGTCGGGGTGGCCGCCTCTGTCGTTCGCCAGGTTGAAGGCGTTATCGGGGGAGATACGCGCGACATCTCGTTGAGTGCGCCGGTTTTCATGTCTGAATTGATCCGGACCAGATCCCAAAGCGGGTTTGTGATGCGCTTTCTTGACAATACGGTTCTGCTAGTCGATGTGAATGAGCATATGGGAAACTAGAATTGCTTTGTGGTGCGTGCGTGGTGTGGGCTCAAAGTTCCGTTTGATGCTGGAAACTCCTATCGCCAGGCTCTTCTAGCCTTTGCAAAAGAGAGGAATCTTTTCCCCCTCATAAGCTACCTGGGCCGGGAGGTCCGTCTGGCGGATTACAACCGCAACTCCACCGATGCGGCCTTGGTTGCCGCCGATCTCTCCGTGCCTGCAGACACGGATCTCGGATTTTGGGTTGTCAATGATTGGGAGCCCGAACTGGTTTTGAAGGATCCTTCCAAAACTGCATTAATGGAATGCATGCAGGGATGGGGCGAGGAATGGCGTGAGGCACCAAAAGCAACCTTGTGACCTGCCTCGCCTTTAAGCTTCTGCGCGTTCAACTCTGGAGGTTGGAATAGAGTGTGATGCAACTGCTGCCATATTCAACCGTGCGCCAAGGCTAAGGCCCCCGACAATCGACAAAAGGCCCACAATGCTTGCAAGCGAGAGTGTTGAGACGCCCGACAAGCCTGCTCCAACTGTGCAGCCAAGCGCGGTCACACCCCCAAACCCCATCAAGGCGGCCCCCAGACCATACCTTGCGAATTGGCGCGGTGTCGTGAACCCGTCTGCCTGAAAATCCCGACGAATGGCCGCCATTACAAACGCGCCGGTTAAGGTGCCCGCATCGACGACGATCCCAAAATTCGCGCTCGCCCCGGTAAACGTCATCAGGTATTGAAGGCTGTTACCAATAGGTGCTGTGAAAGTAAGGCTGACAGGCGCGACCGGGTCAAATTCATCGAATGCGAGTACACCGGTCAGGTACCAAGATGCAGGCACGAGACTGCCAATTGCTAACCCGGAAAGGATTAATGTGATTGATACTTTTTTGGCGCGCAGCACGATCATTGCTATGATACCTAGCAGGATGGTGCCAACGATGATGATTACTGCTGGTGCTGTTGCAATCGCTGACGCCCTTTCAGTTTGTGTCGCAAGAACATCACTTAACCACACGCGTGGTACTGCCAGGATACCCCGCATTGTAGCATAGGCGGTAAGTCCGAAAACCACAAGAACCCACAAAGAACGCAGGTTACGTCTCTCGCTCTGGAGGTTCTTGAGACACTGCCAAGGATTCGAGGGCAGGATCTGGTGTTCAGCACTAACGGCAGAACTCCTGTCTCCGGTTTCACAAAGGCGAAGCGGCGGACTGACGATCTCTCCGGCGTCAATGACTGGCGAATGCATGACCTTCGTCGCACGGCTGCCTCGGGCATGGCCAGGCTTGGTGTGCCGCCCCATGTCGTGGAGAAAATCCTCAACCACTCATCTGGCACTATTTCCGGTGTCGCGGCTGTATATAATCGGTATGGTTATGAGGGCGAGAAACGCGATGCGCTCGAGCAGTGGTCTGTCAAGGTTGGAAAGGTATTGGAATAGCTGTTGTTCATGACGTTTTTGAGTCACGTGATCGTTTGTCATAGACACGGCATTTGGCTGAACAGTACTTCCTTCTACTCGTAGCTTCCCCAATGCCAACCCGAAAGTACTCATTACATTCAGTCCGATTGCATTTAACTAATTTAATTTCGTTCAAAATTTCATTGGATAGCTGAAGGCCGATAAAATCACGTAAGCAATTCGGGACGACAACCGATCTAAGTCTTCTTGGCTTTGCAGGATTGATCATAACTGTGCAACTGCTCGTAATTTTCAAGTTGTAGATACGGGTGGCGAGTGTTCTGTCGCCGCCGTCAAGTGCACCAAGGGTGTCTTTCATCCAAGATCGATAATGCAAAAACTCTGAGACGCTTTGTTCGCTGGCAGCGAAGTCATCATATGTCGACCCCAAAACTCCGTACTCGCAGGTGAATTGTAGAACTCCTTCTGGTGTCGGCTCTGTCGTCAACAGTCTGCGATGAATATCCTGAGCATCATGGAATGACCTGTTCTCTGGCTGCGCTTGGGGCTCAAGTCGAGTGACGAAAACACTATCAAGCATAGTTCGTTTTTTCTTTTTAACGATCTTGTACCCGCTTGGGTCTTTGCCCCAGCGAAAATGGAAGATTTCATCCATGTTTGTTACTTAAATGTTACGGTAAAAATAGTCGATTTACGTAACACTTCATGTGTCCTTCAACAAGTCGATTTTGGAACCGATCAAATGCGGAGTTGTTTTCGATGCCTCGAGTACTGGACAGGAATGGCCTTAGGGATTTGGGAGTCTGCTTGAGTAACACACACATGTTGCGACTGGAATCGAGAGGGCGATTTCCTAAGCGCGTCTATCTGAGTCCACAAAAGGTTGTTTGGCTGGAGTCTGAGGTAAGCGAATGGCTCGAAGATCGAATCCAAAAACGGAGTAAAAACCCAAACAAGGATGAAGAAAATGTCTGAAGTGCCAACACTGATTATTAGAGCCAAAAATGGCGTAGTTGAGGAAGTTATTGGGTCTGAAGCCATTGCGGTTCATTGGATCGATGACAAGGGAACCGTCGTGGAAGTTCTCGATATCAGCACGGCCGATGAGGCAGGCCAGGATATCACTGAATTGTAAAGCACGCGACTTGATCTGACATTTCTGCTCTTCTGGAGCGCAACAAGGAGTGTTGATCAATGACAAGCATTCAAGAGAAGATTATTAAGCCGAAGCTGGGGCTTCTGGAATTGGCCAAACAGCTCGGGTCGGTTTCACAGGCCTGTAATGTGATGGGCTATTCGCGGGACAGTTTCTGCAGGTTCAAGGAACTTTACGAGCAGGGCGGCGCAGAGGCGTTGATGGACCTCAGCCGAAAAAACCGATCCTGAAGAACCGCGTGCCAGAACATGTCGAGCGCGCGGTGATCGAACTGGCCATCGAGAACCCGGCCCTGGGTCAGAAACGCGCCAGTTGGGAACTGCAACAGAAGGGCATTATGGTGTCGTCCTCGGGCATCCGCTCAATCTGGCTGCGCAACAATTTAGAAACCATGAAGAAGCGTCTCAAAGCTCTGGAAGCCCGCGCCGCTCAGGAGGGTATTCTGCTGACCGAAGACCAGATGGCCGCCCTTGAGAAAGCTAAGCAGAAGAAAGAGGCGTTTGGCGAGATCGAGAGCCACCATTCCGGTTATCTTGGCAGCCAAGACACCTATTATGTTGGCACAATGAAGGGTGTGGGCCGGATTTATCAGCAGACCTTCGTCGACACATATGCCCGCGTGGCCATTTGCAAGCTCTACACCGAGAAGACGGCTATAACGGCTGCGGACCTATTGAACGACCGGGTCATTCCGTTCTTCGCCGAGCACAAGATTGACCTGCTGCGGGTCTTGACGGATCGCGGAACCGAGTACTGTGGTAAGGTCGAAAACCACGCATATCAGCTTTATCTGGCAGTCGAAGACGTGGATCATTCGAAGACCAAGGCACACAGCCCGCAAACCAATGGCATCTGCGAGCGCTTCCATCGGACGATCAAGGACGAATTCCACGACATCGCGTTCCGCAAAAAGCTCTACCGTTCTGTCGCCGAATTGCAGACCGATCTGGACGCGTGGCTGGCCAAGTACAACGAGCAGCGGCCACATTCAGGAAGATACTGCTACGGCAAAACGCCTATGCAGACCTTCCGCGAAACGTTACACATCGCTGTCGAGAAGACGATCAAAACGCACGACCCATCGGACAGTGCAAAAACAATTCTCAGCGTCGCAAGCTGAGGTGTCCGTCGGATCAAGTCTGAAGTTTTACAACTGAATTCATCAGAACGTGTGTCAATCAGCATTTTCAGAAGGGGGCAACCTCCGCCCCGATCCAGAAGTCGCGGACGAACAAGCCGTCGAACTGGTTTCTTGGCATCGATCAAAGGGACGCGAATGGCCTGTCGTGTTTGTTTGTGGTTGGGATTCTGACGTAAAGCCGCGGCTTCCTGAAGTCGGCGTCGAATATGAAAAGTTTGATGATTTAGATGACGTCTTGGATGACGCTAGAATCTCGTTCAAACCGGCATTCGCGGCAAAGGAAACCAATGAGCGTTTCTTAAACCAGATGCAAGGTGACGCAGTCCTGTCGGCAAAGCGTCTAATTTAT
This sequence comes from Alphaproteobacteria bacterium, assembly GCA_963691885.1. Taxonomy (GTDB): domain Bacteria; phylum Pseudomonadota; class Alphaproteobacteria; order UBA8366; family Aestuariispiraceae. The sequence continues at coordinate 71,392 of OY829843.1, read as the reverse complement.
GTGGCAATGACACGTGCTAGAGAACGTCTCGTCTTGGAATGGCATAGCCATCTTTCGAACAGCAAGCGGACGACCTACTACTCGTTACTGACCGATGAAATGGGTGTGGAGATAGACGGGGCTGAGATCAAGATCGCAGACGATGTTTTCCCGTGCCTAATGACGGGAAATGATGGCACTGCGCCGGATTTGCCGGATCATGTCGACGAAGCCGAAAAGCTTCCAGCAATTGGGAGGAGAGCCATTAAGCCCATGGCTTTGCCTGCACCTGGCCCAGAAATCTATACAACACCATCGTCGTCGGCTGGTGTTAATGCGGAAACTTCGATCTCTATAGACACCTACGAATATGGCGAACCGCTAGTTTTGGATTTGGAGATCAGTGGGGCTGCTTATGGCACGATGCTTCATCGCTGCTTCGAAGTCCTGTGCGCATCAGAAAGCTTTGCTCCCTCACTACCGGCCGCAAGTCAGTATGACCTCAGCCCTGACCAGGTCGACGCTATTGCCAAATCAAATAGAGATTTGGTTTCATGGTTGGAAAATTCAAAAGGCGCGACTTCTGTATCAGCCGAGGTCCCGTACTCAGCCCAACAAGCTGACGGGACTGTCTCGATGGGCACCCTGTAGTGTTGCGTCTACTTGTTGGCCGCGGCAATCAGATCCGATGCCTTTTCCGCTATCATCATTGTCGCGGCATTGGTGTTCGCAGAGACCATGGTCGGCATCACAGACGCGTCCACAACCCGAATTCCATCCAATCCTCGAACCCGCAATTCGGGGTCGACCACCGCATCATTGTCCACGCCCATTCGGCATGTGCTGACCGCGTGATATACCGTTGCCCCATGCGCCCGCGCGTAAGCCAACAGGTCCGTATCGTTATGCACGTCCGGCCCCGGCAAGGTTTCCGGCCCTCGGTAGGCCGACAGAGCATCGCTAGACAGCAGTTTGCGGCACCATTTCAAGCCCGTCACCACGGCCTGTTGATCCGCTTCATTGGCCAGGTAATTGGGCTGTATTTCCGGCGCATCGAATGGATCGTTCGTAACCGCGCGGACATGGCCGGCGCTATGCGGTCGCATCTGCCAGACGCCAATGGTCATACCCGGTACTTTCTGCAATTTGCCGACGACACCGACGGAATAGCTGGCGGGCGTGAAGACGAATTGAAGGTCCGGTTCCTCCAGGTCCGCCGAGGAACGTACGAAGGCGCCGACATGGGCAGGACTAAACGCCAGCAGCCCTTTGCCCGTCACGTACCAATTGGCTATCTCACACAGCAGCCGTATGCCGTGGCCGCGCTCGTTCAGCGTAATGGGCCTTGTAACACGGTGTACGACACGCACCGCGTAATGGTCCTGCAGCCCTTCACCCACCGAGGGAAGAGGGTGGATAACCTCTGCCCCGATTTGCTGCAAATGCGCCGGATTGCCCACCCCGGAGATCTGCAAGAGGTGCGGGCTGCCGACCGCTCCAGCAGACAAGATAACCTCCCGCCTTGCCATGGCCTTCTTCGGTTGGCCGTAGAGGCGGTATCGAAGCCCCGTTGCCCGGCGGCCATCGAACAGCAGGCGTTCGACGTGCGCATGGGTCACGATCTCAAGATTTGGGCGTTTTCGGACAGGGTGTAGATAACCGCTTGCCGCGCTGTGGCGCACGCCCTTCCGGATCGTTCGCTGATAGTAGGCGACACCCTCCTGGTGGGCGCCATTGTAGTCCGGATTGCGGGGCACACCGAGGCTGTCCGCCCCGTCGATGAAGGCGTTGCAGATAGGATGGCGTTCGTGAATGTCGGAAACATGCTGCGGGCCGCCCACACCATGATAGGCATCCCCTCCACTCGACCGATCCTCTGCCCTTTTGAAATATGGCAAAACGTCATGATAGCCCCATCCCCGATTGCCGGACTGCGCCCAGGTATCAAAGTCACGGGCCTGTCCGCGAACATAGAGGTGGCCGTTTATAGAACTGGAACCGCCAAGCAGCTTGCCGCGCGGGAAGAAGATCGACCGACCGTCAACGCCCTTGCCCGGAGCGGTCGAGAAGCACCAATTGAACTGCTGGTCCTGAAAGGTCTTCAAGAAACCTGCGGGGGCCTTGACGAAAGGATGCCGGTCGCCGCCGCCGGCCTCCAACAGCAGGACTCGCACCCGCGGGTCGGAGCTGAGCCTGTTGGCCAGTACGCACCCAGCCGTACCCGCCCCGACAATCACATAGTCGAACTGGTCAGTCACACGGCAGCCGCCAACGTTGGGGCGTCCCCGGCAATCGTCGTGCGGACCATAAGACGTCGCTCCGTGCTGCTTTCAAACGGTGTTGCCCGGTGCACGACCGACCGGTTGTCCCAAAGTAGCAGGTCATGCGGCTGCCATTTGTGGGCATAAGCGAAACGAGGCTGTGTAGCGAATTCCATTAATTCGTCGATGAGCGCCCTGCTTTCCTTTTCACCCATGTCCTCGATCCGGGCGGCGTGGGCTCCCAGGTAGAGCGACTTTCCAAGTTTTGGGCCATGATCGATGACCATCGCCTGGCGGACCGGTGGAACGGCGGCCCTCTCTTCGGCAGTCACAAGGTTCGGGTCAATCTTTGAGCGCGAATAGGCGTAGTCATGAATCACGACCTTGTTTGCGGCTGTCTGTTTCAAGCGTTCCGGAAGGGCTGCGTAGACAGCGCGCATGCTGATGAACTCGGTGTCGCCGCCCTTGGTAGGGATCACCCGTGCGGAAAGCATGGAGGCCTTCGCGGGAACGGCTTTGAACGAACTGTCCGCATGCCAGAAGCGATTTGCGCGGTTGTTTAGGACCTGTTTGTCGGTCGGTGGCACAACACTACCATCCGCGTTCATATTGGACAGGACAATCAGTTTGCTTCCCGCGCCGACCGTGCCGACCTTGGTCGTTTCCAGGTTGCCGAACCGTTCGCTGAATGCGATCTGCTGGCCGTCCTCGATCGGCTGGTTTCTGAACACCAGCACCGACTGGCGCTGGAACGCCTTTTCGATTTCCTGGAAACAACCATCCGAGACCACTTGAGAAAGATCGAGCCCTTTGACCTCAGCCGCGAAGAGCGGGTGCAACTGTCTAATAGCAATCATCGTTTCCTCCGGTATTAGAGTTCGTATTCGCGAGCAACCGTGCATCAACCCCTTTTCATTGAATAGTAGGATAATGAAGGAAATAGTGTCCCGATATCCGGGACTATTGTCCTGCATGCAACGCAAGGTGCGTCTGCAAATGATCGATGAAAGCATTGACCTTCATTGGCCGTAGGACGTCACGCATATAGACGGCGAAGATTTCAGCGGAATAACCGGCGGGATAGACACGTATGCTGGTCAGACAGGACATTAGGCCTCCCCCGGCGATATCCGAGGCAACCATCCACTCAGGCAATACAGCCAGCCCGAGCCCATCCAGTGCGGCTTGTCTTAGGACCTCTCCGCTGTTCGACCGAATCGCCCCGGTCACCCTGAGGTCGCGCCGGCCCTCCGCGTCTTCGAAAACCCAAACCGCCGGTTCTGCATCCTGGCCATAGGTCAGGCACTCGTGACGGTCCAGATCGTGCTTGTGTTTCGGCGGCGGGCAACGGTCGAAATACTCCGGGCTGGCGCAAAGGATCCGCTTGTCTGACGTTAATCTTTCCGCTTCCAATGACTTCTCGTCAGGGCGCCCCAACCGGATGGCAATATCAACACCGTCCGACGGTCCGATATCCACCGTCTCAGTCAAGCGTAGATCGACGGACAAATCCGGATACAAAGCACGGAACGAAGGCAGTGCGGGCAGGATATGCAGCATTCCGAACGACCGTCTCGCTAATACCCTCAGAACGCCCGAAGGCTTGTCTGAAGATTCGGAAATCTGCTCGAGGACAACCTCCACGTCCCTGATCATGGGAATGATGCGCTCATAAAGCGACAGGCCTGCTTCTGTGGCCGAGACATGGCGTGTTGTGCGGTTAAGCAACCGTGTGTTCAGTTGGGTTTCGAGATCCTGTAACCGTTTGGAGGCTGCCGTCTTTGAAAGACCGAGCGACCGGCCAGCGGCCGAGATTGTGCCGCGTTCGATAATGCGCGCAAAAAGTTGAAGGGCCAGAAGACGATCCAAGGAAATCTCATAGCACAATTGTGGTTGGCAATTCTGATCAACCTACTCAGCTCCGACAACACAAGCCAAGGCAGGACACCCTGCTGAACGTGACATGGAAGGCGACGTGTTTCAAGCACCAGTGGTGTGTATACGGTACGATCCAGACGGTCTGAAGAGCTCTCAACTAAGTCCGCCTTTAAACGTGCAACGGACCAAAATGTCCAAATGTCCAAATGTCCGGATGAGCATAGGGGGCAGAAGCGTTTTTGCTCCAGGTGGACATTCCGTGCCCGACCCTCGGCCGCTGGTCGCCATGGACCGGGTATCCGGATCGGTCAGGGACACCTGTTCATCGGGAGAGGCAATCATCTGAACCTCCAGGTCCTGTACCCAGCCTAATTTCATGAATGCATTTGCTACTTACACTGATTGCTGGGAGAAAATTGCTTTGCAGATGACGCAAGGCAAAATCTCGCGTTTTGATGCGTATCATGCATTCCATGAATTGCATTTACAGGACAAGCTGGCAGGCATGGGGCCTGCTTACTATACCAAGCTGATATTCTTTTTGGAACCAACCCATTCGGGTTACATCATGGACCAATGGACAGCGAGATCTATGAACTTGCTCCGTAATGAAGACGCGTCAAAGATCCGCCTTCTGCCAGTATTTAAAGGTCGGCCTGCGGGAGACGCGGCTCACGGGTTAAACTACTACGTCGACCCCAAAAGGAACTCGGTAAACATTTACAAAGCCTTTTGTGATGATCTAGAGCAGTTAGCCAATGAATTGGGGATTCCTGCAAGTTCTACTGAGGTTTTGTTATTCTCAAATGGCGACAAAGGGAAGAAAAAAGATAGAAGTCGTTGGCGCGAATACGTTCTTGAGCACGGTTAGATATTTTACTCGCTAAAGCGAAAAACTCACACTAACTCAACAATTTTTCGCTTAGCAGTCACTTTATCCACATCGACGAACTGCTCCCCTGGAACTTCCCCGCTCAAGCCGCCTGACTATCGTCGGATCGCAGCGCTGTTGAGAGACAGCGGCTGGCAGATCAACGACAAACGGGTCGAGCGGCTCTGGCGACGCGAAGGGTTGAAGGTTCCCATGAAGCAACCGAAGAGAAGACGGCTTTGGCTGAATGATGGATCGTGTGTTCGTCTGCGACCTCAGCACACCGATCATGTTTGGTCATACGATTTCGTACATCACCGAACAGAAGATGGAAGAGCATTCAGGATGCTCAATATCCTGGATGAATACAGCCGTGAATGTCTGTCGATCCGCGTCAAACGAAAGCTTAACTCGACAGACGTTATTGATGTCTTGACCGATCTCTTCATCCTGCGGGGTGTTCCCGAATACATCAGATCTGATAACGGGCCGGAGTTCGTGGCCGAAGCTGTCAGAAAATGGATCAAGGCCGTTGGCGCCAGCACTGCTTACATAGAACCGGGGTCCCCCTGGGAAAACGGTTACTGCGAAAGCTTCAATGCCAGGTTCAGAGACGAACTGCTCAACGGGGAACTATTCTACGCACTGAAAGAAGCACAGGTCGTCATCGAAGAATGGAGAAAGCACTACAATACAAAACGACCTCATAGTGCCTTGGGATATCGTCCCTCAGCTCCAGAGGCAGTCGTGCTGATAGACCTAAAACCAACCATGCACTAACATTCAACCCGGACCAATCGGGAGGGGCAGGTCACCCTTCGCAGCTTCCTTCAATATCAGCTTGTCGAGGGTCAGATCCGAGACTGCACGACGTAGTCGCTTATTCTCCTGCTGCAAACGCTTCAACTCGCGAACCTGATCAGTTCCCATACCACCATATTGCTTCCGCCAGCGATAATACGTCTGCTCAACAATCCCTATCGACCGTATCGCATCAAGGCGGCTCTGGCCTTGGCCTACCAAAACTTCCACCTGACGCAACTTTGTAACAATTTCTTCCGGCTTATGCTTGTAACTGGCCATCTCTGATCCTCCATTTTCTTAACTATAGCGGTGGACCAATTCAGTGGGGGAGGACCAGCAAGGCCTTCACCGCAACGCATTCGGCTGTCTGGCGGCGGTGGCCTCAACTACCCTGACCGGTGACTACACTGGCTGCACAAACCAAATTCTGACCAATCATGCATGATCATAGGCAAGATCATCTAGAGCGTGAAAAGTGTCGCCCGTCGGCTGTCGGGGATCGCGGCTGCGTCCATGTCGGCGGTTTCGGCCAGTATCATCGTTTCTAGCGGCACCACCTCGAAAATACGGGTCAACAGGTTGGCCAGGGCGTCCCTATCGCTGCCTGGTGCCGCCACGTTGCTGAATCGGATGATCTTGATGCGGTTTCGCTGAAACAGCCATTTCGTGGCGTATTGCATGGTAAGGCAGGCGGACGCGTCGACCATGAATTGCGCCGTGGCAAGGAACGGAAAACGCGCCTCGAGATCATGGCCGCCCGCTTGTCCCGCTGAAAAGAGGCTTTCAAGGTTGATGACGTGAAAATAGAGCGACGGGTTTTCAAAGACGCTGGTCGCAAGAAGCTCGGCGATCCCTGGGCTGACCACGATGACGCATTTTCCATTCTCGGCGGTTCGTGAAGCAGCTTCGTTGATCAGAGCGAGAACGCGCTTGCGGCTCAAACTCGACGCGCCAAGGCCCGGGTCTATGTCGGTCAGACAGAGTGACGGTATCGCGAAAATCGATATCCTCTGTTGGGCGGCGGCGCTATCCCCCGGCAGGGCGCAGGACGCCACCAAAGGTTCCGGCACCTCGTCTCCGCCGACAGTCATCACGGCTGCGTCGATCATGGCGACGCCGTCGGAAAGCGAGAAACTGCCGCCTACAAGCGCAGCATTTGACAGGGAAAGAGCGCTCAGCGCATCGGTGATGGCTTCAAGCCGGTCCGCGTTCGACATCTCGCCGGCATAAATATCAATATCCGCTTGGGTGACCTTGTAGGTCTTGCCAAGTTCCGCCATCGCTCCGTCTAGCGTCCCGGATTGCGCATCATTACTGTCCCGCAAGACCGCCAGACTGTTGTCGTTCAGGCGTTGCAGGAGCGGGTCGGTCAACTTTGCCCGCGCCACGGTCTCTTCAAGAACGTCGGCGGTGGGCGTATCGTGGGCCGCATCGGAATGTGCCGAGTAGATTGACAGTGTTCTGGAACCAGCCTCCTCCAGCGCCGCCGAAACAGCGTCTGCAAACAGTTTGCGGCTGATATTGTCGGAATGCATGATACGGCCCATGTCTGTCACGACCGGCAGAAAGCCGATCCGGACCGAAGGCGCTCCCGCCTGTCCGGCAATGCCGCCAATATCAACGTTGCACAAAATCTTCGACCCGCCGCTTCTGACTTCCAGCAGGTGGCGCTGGGGCGGGGTCTTGCGGCGATATTCGGAAAGGACCGATTGGATATGCGGCCTGTCTGCCGGGTCGAACAGATCTTTGATATTCCCGGATTGCAGACCGGAAATCAGCGCCGTGGAAGCGCGATAGGGCCGTGGTCCCCCCGATCCGGTCAAGCGCAGGACCGTGCCGTCCAGCGTCACATCGGCGACCAGCATATAATCAATATTGTGTTTCGCTTTTCTTGTAGCCATGGATTGACCTGCTCCTACCGATTGGTCCAGATTGAACGGTAGTGCATGGTTGGTTTTAGGTCTATCGGTACAACTGCTTCTGGGGCTGGCGGACGATATCCCAAGGCACTGTGTGGTCGTTTCGTATTGTAGTGCTTTCTCCATTCTTCGTTGACAACCTGCGCTTCTTTCAGTGTGTAGAATAGCTCCCTGTTGAGCAGTTCGTCTCTGAACCTGGCGTTGAAGCTTTTGCAGTAGCCGTTTTCCCAGGTGGTCCTCCCCCACTGAATTGGTCCACCGCTATAGTTAAGAAAATGGAGGATCAGAGATGGCCATTTACACGCATAAGCCGGAAGAAATTGTTACAAAGTTGCGTCAGGTGGAAGTTTTGGTAGGCCAAGGCCAGAGCCGCCTTGATGCGATACGGTCGATAGGGATTGTCGAGCAGACGTATTATCGTTGGCGGAAGCAATATGGCGGCATGGGAACTGATCAGGTTCGCGAGTTGAAGCGTTTGCAGCAGGAGAATGAGCGACTACGTCGCGCAGTCTCGGATCTGACCCTCGACAAGCTGATATTGAAGGAAGCTGCGAAGGGAAACTTTTAAGCCCTTCGCGCCGTCGTGCCTGCGTTGATCATCTTCGGGACATGATGCCTGTATCTGAACGCCGTGTTTGCGCTGTTCTGGGACAACACCGTTCCACGCAACGGCACGTTCCCAAGGGTTGTGAAGATGAAGAGCGTCTGATTGCCGATATGGTCGAACTGACCCGTCAGTACGGGCGATATGGCTATCGTCGGATTGCTGCGCTGTTGAGAGACAGTGGCTGGCAAATCAATGACAAGAGGGTCGAGCGGCTCTGGCGACGCGAAGGGTTGAAGGTTCCCATGAAGCAACCGAAGAGAAGGCGGCTTTGGCTGAATGATGGATCGTGCATTCGTCTGCGGCCTCAGCATATCAACCATGTTTGGTCATACGACTTCGTGCATCACCGAACAGAAGATGGAAGAGCATTCAGGATACTCAATATCCTGGATGAATACAGCCGCGAATGCCTGTCGATCCGCGTCAAACGAAAGCTTAACTCGACAGACGTTATTGATGTCTTGACCGATCTCTTCATCCTGCGGGGTGTTCCCGAATACATCAGATCTGATAACGGGCCGGAGTTCGTGGCCGAAGCTGTCAGAAAATGGATCAAGGCCGTTGGCGCCAGCACTGCTTACATAGAACCGGGGTCCCCCTGGGAAAACGGTTACTGCGAAAGCTTCAACGCCAGGTTCAGAGACGAACTGCTCAACGGGGAACTATTCTACTCACTGAAAGAAGCACAGGTCGTCATCGAAGAATGGAGAAAGCACTAAAATACAAAACGACCTCATATTTTTTGTAAGATCGAAAGCGGGGAATGCCTAAGTGTTTGGTATGGTTTGTAGGCCAATGAGGAACTGGTAGTACCATATGCTCAACGTCCGTTTTTGGCCCAAAGCAGCCAGTTTGGATCGCTTCCACGAATGATTTTTATCGCACTTAAACCGGGTATCCCTCAAAAGCCATCATATTATATTGAGAAGCGGACTCGCATTAAGGGGGCCTCTGTGCCAACTCTTGATGCGGAGTGGACAATTGATTCATATCAAGACCTCTACCTAGAATAGTTGTTATCATGAAAGCCCATTTCGGAAGCAGGGTTGAGAAACCTGCCTAATTGTTAAGACTGAAGGGAAACGTATGAAGAATTCGGAAGAAGATTATTTGGAACCTCTGATTAATTCAGAACATCTTGAAATGTTGAGTAATGCAATTGGTCAGGACAAGTTTGAATTGCTAGTAGACACGTTTATCGAGGAATTGGAGTTCCTCGAAGTTGAGATCACTGCCAAAAAACATAATCTGCGAAAATTGGAAAGGGTCGCGCACCAACTAAAGGGAGCTAGCGCAAACTTGGATTGCGTTCGTTTGAAGTTGCGGGCGGCTTTAGTGGAACGCTTGTGCAAAGAGCAGGTCGGCCACGAGCTTGAGAAGCAGATTTCTGACTTATTGACCTGCATCTCTGAAACGAGAGACGCTTTTTGCCAATAACTGTATGACGTTAGGCAAACTTTGGTCGCGCTAGGCATTTTCCGCTTCTGGCACAAAGCGGAACTCTTCCGCTTGGAAGATGCAGGTCAGCTGCTGGCCCCATAGCGGACTAGTAATACGAAGCGGCAGCGTGTCGGCTTAGTGCCAAAAGCAGACCACGTTCTACGTCGGCGAATATGTGCTCTACGCTCGATATTGGACGTGTTTCGAAGAGCTAACTTGTAAAGCCGGAAATTCCAATATTTCATTCAACTGTGACGAATCCGCATTCGCCTGACAGCACCGTAAAAGGAGACCCAAAATGGGACGTCGCCTGATGATACTGAACGGGTCCAACCTGAACTTGTTGGGTGAGCGTGAGCCGGAGGTTTACGGGTCAACAACCCTCGATGCTATCGAGGCCAGTTGCCGTGAATACAGTGAATTGCTGAATGTCGACCTGCGTTTCCATCAAACCAACCACGAGGGTTTGCTGGTGGACTGGATTCAGGAAGCACGCAAATCGGTGGATGCCATTATCATCAATCCCGCCGGGTTTTCATTTCATTCGATCCCGGTGCTGGATGCGTTAAAGATGTTCGACGGGCCAATCATCGAGACGCATATCTCCAACATCCACGCCCGGGACGAAATGCACCGGCATTCGATACTTTCTACCGTTGCAACAGGTGTTATTTGTGGACTGGGGGCTTACGGTTACATAGTCGCCATGCAATCGGCAATACGTATGCTAGACGCAATTCCCAAAAGCTTGCCAAACCCGGTCCGGACCGGCCCTGTGTGATCAGGGGATGCACGCTCAGAATACCAGGCTCCGGAATACAGAGGACGTGGATCTGCTTGTGTTGGGGGCAGGTGCTGCCGGAATGACGGCAGCCCTGACCGGCGCTGTGCTGGGTATGCGGGTCGCCCTTGTGGAAAAAACTGACCAGGTTGGTGGCACGTCGGCGCTGTCAGCCGGTTCGGTGTGGGCACCAGCCAGTCACCATTCTCCGCCGGGCCAGGACAGTTTTGACGAGGCACTGACTTACTTGCGAAATGCTGTCGGGGAACGGCTGGACGAAGAACTGGCATCGGCCTTCCTGCGTGCGGCGCCTGAAATGGTCAGATTCCTGGAGGATCACGATTGCATGGAATTCCGGGCCTATCCGTACCATCCTGACTATCTGGCAAACCTGGAGGGAGCCAAAACCTCCGGGCGGGTTCTCGAAGCATTGCCGTTTGACGGCGACGTCCTGGGCCGCAGGTTCGGCCAGCTACGCCCACCCCTGCCAGAATTTACCCTGTTTGGCGGCATGATGGTGGACCGTGGCGATATCGCACATCTGATGTCGGCCTTCCGCAGCGCGAAATCATTCATGCATACCGTCAGGTTATTGTGCCGATTCGGCAAGGACCGACTCAGGTTTCCGCGTGGCACCAGGCTCAAGATGGGGAATGCACTGACCGGACGGCTGTTTCAGGCCCTTTGCCGTCGCAATGTCCCGCTATTGATGTCGACCGAAACCCTGTCGCTGACCATGGACAAGGGACGGATCAGCGGCGCAGAACTGAGACAGGGCGGGGATACCCGGCATGTTGCCGCGTCCGCCGGTGTTATCCTTGCGACAGGAGGGATTTCGCATCATCCCGAACTGCGTGCCAGCCTGATGCCGGAAACCCTTTCGCAACATTCAACCGTCACAGATGGTGCCACAGGTGACGGGTACAATCTTGCAACGAGGCACGGCGCCCGGCTGGGCGAATTATACGGGAGCAACAGTTTCTGGGCACCCGTTTCCCAAAGAACCCGGCGCGACGGCAGCATAGCTGTGTTTCCACACTTTGTTCTGGACCGGGGCAAGCCAGGCGCCATTGCCGTCAATCCCGCAGGGCAGCGGTTTGTCAACGAAGCCACCACCTATCATCTTTTTGGCGAGGCGCTCCTGTCGATGGCGCAAAAGTTTCCGGGTCAGCCGTGCCATGTGATCTGCGATGACCGGTTCATGGAAAAACACGGTCTGGGCATGGTGCGCCCCAAAAAGCTGAACCTGAAAGCTACCATCGCCGACGGATATATCAGATCCGCAGACACGCTGCCCATACTGGCCAAGAAAATCGGTGTGCCTGAAGAAGCGTTGGATGCAACGGTCAGTCAGAACGATAAATACGCCAGCACTGGCAAGGATGTGGAATTCGGAAAGGGAGAGGATGCATACCAGCAGAATCTTGGCGACCCTGATCATCTGCCAAACCCGTGTCTGGGGCCGGTTGCCACACCGCCCTACCATGCGCTTGAGATCCGGGCCGGTGACATCGGCGCCAGTGCCGGCCTGGTCACCGATTCCTCGGCCCGTGTCCTGAACGTGAGTGGAACGCCAATCGAAGGCCTCTATGCCTGCGGGAATGACATGGCGTCAATAATGGCCGGCCGCTATCCAGGCCCGGGCATAACGCTAGGACCAGCTATGGCCTTTGCGTGGCTGGCGGCAAGGCATGCGCACGCACATGCGTCCAAGGCGAATTCGTGATGAAGAAATCGATCGCAACTGTCACACTAGGAGGATCGCTTACACAGCGACTTGAGGCGGCCGCGCGCGCCGGATTCCTGCAGGTGGAACTGTTCGATGCAGATCTGGTGCAGGACCCTCACAAAGCTAATGTCATCGGTCGGGTGGTCCGGGATCTTGGCATGTCCATCGCCAGCTATTTTCCCCTGCGCGATTCAGAAGGGCAGCCTGCATCCCGGCGTGGCAGGGCCTTCTCAGAAGCCGGAAAACATTTCGACATTGCGGCTGAGCTTGGAGCTGGGATGGTCATGGCCTGCTCCAGTACGTCGCCTGACGGCCTCAATGACGATGCCCTTATTGTTTCGGACCTACACGAACTGGGAGACATGGCAGCGCAACGCGGGCTCCGGCTGGCTTACGAGGCGATTGCCTGGGGCACACATGTTTTTGACTACCGGCATGCCTGGGAAATCATCGACAAAACCGGGAACGCCAATGTCGGTGTTGTCCTGGATACCTTTCACATATGCGCACACCGGTTCGACATGACCCCGATCGCCAGAATTCCCGCCGAACGCATTTTTCTGGTTCAGATCTCGGATGCTCCTTTCCTCAATCTGGACTACATGAACTGGAGCCGCCGCCACAGACGGCTGCCGGGTCAGGGCGAATTTCCGTTAAGGGATTTCATGGCGCATCTCCACACTACCGGCTATGACGGTACAATCTCGCTGGAATGTTTTGACCCCGAACTTCAGAGAGCCGATGCGGACGCCGTTGCACAGTCAGGCATGAAATCGATTAAGCAGCTGGCAAAATTAGGCCAAACCTGAAACACGCGTTTTCTGAAGGGTTTCAATGAGAAATGGTCAAAACCATCCATTCAGATCACGTATCAGAAACCAAGGTCTATCGTGGCAATGGCTCCAGTTTGTCGCGGTTCCTGAGTGACATGCCAACCCCCAGGGTGGGGTTGTCAGAGGAAAGCGGTTTGAGTGGGAGTTCGGTGCTCCCTACCCTCTTCAGATGAAAAATCCGAACCGCTTTCGCTATTTCAAAACCTCTCCTGAGATCATCCGACTAGCGTTCATGTTGTATCTCCGGTTTCCGCTCTCGCTACGGAACGTCGAAGATCTGCTGCATGAACGCGGCGTCGATGTTTGCCATGAGACCGTCTATTACTGGTGGAACCTGTTCGGACCCATGTTCGCTTATCAGATCAGAAGAAACAGGGCCTCAAGATTGAAGTGCTATTCCAATTGGCAGTGGCATGTGGATAAGGTGTTTGTGAAAATCGATGGTGAGCAGCATTACCTTTGAAGCGCGGTTGATCACGAAGATGAAGTGTTGGAATCCTATATAACCAAACGGTGGGATAAGGCGGCTGCTCTCGCTTTTCCTAAGAAAGCGATTAAACGATACGGAAAGCCAAGAATCGTAGTGACAGATCGCTTCCGTTCTTACAAAGCCGCTTTAAAGGAGATCAACTCTTCCCAAGAGCAAGAGGTGGGACGTTTGTATAACAACCGAGTTGAGAACTCTCACCTACCCTTCCGACGACGGGAACGGGCTATGCAACGGTTTAGGCGAATGCGAAGTTTACAGAAGTTCGTCGCTCTCCATTCTTCTGTCTACAACCACTTCAACAACGTGTCCGTCCGGTGAACCCGCTCTTTTCTGAGCGGAAGGATTGGCGCTAGTGTCCGGCATTGATAGTGGACACCAAGGGTACATCGTGATGGCAGCGAAGCGTCGGTTTTGGTCGACTGAAGAGAAGCGTTCCATTTGTTTACAGGCGTCGGTTCCTGGTGTTTCGGTTGCGCAGGTTGCACAGCGTTATTCGATGAATGCGAACTTGATTTTTAAATGGCTGCGTGACGCGCGGTTTGCCCCGGATGGGGAGGAGCGTCATGATGCGGTGTTTCTGCCGATGATGGTTTCCGCGCCGGTCCGAGCGGAGATGGAGGTAGCAGCGGATGGGCCACCGACATTTGGGACTGCGGTTCGTATCGAACTGGCTGGTGGTCACCAGGTTGTTGCCGAGGGTGGTTTTGATCCGGATGCTTTGGGGCGTTTGCTGAAGGTGTGGCTGTCATGATCCCGGTGCCGGTGAACACACGGGTATGGCTTGCGGCCGGTGTGACGGACATGCGCAAAGGGTTTGCCGGTCTGTCGGCTCTGGCGGAGCGTGTCCTGGGCCAAGATCCCTATTCGAGCCACCTGTTCGTGTTCCGTGGACGGCGCGGCGATCTGATCAAGATCATCTGGTGGGACGGCCAGGGGGCATGTTTGTTCGCCAAGCGGCTGGAGAAGGGCCGGTTCGTGTGGCCGTCTCCGGCGGACGGCAAGGTCGGCGTGACGGCGGCCCAACTCGCCATGCTGCTGGAAGGAATTGACTGGCGCATGCCGGCTCGGACCTGGCGTCCCCTGACCGTGGGATAGGTCCATTAAACGAAGAACTGGATCGGTTGCGGATTCCCTTTGCAGGGTGTTTCTGCTATACGATGGTCATGTTGAATGATCTTCAAACGCTGCCCGACGATCCCGCCGAACTGAAGGGCTTGGTGGGGCTTCTGGCTGGCGAGTTGAAGTCTCGCGATCTTCTGATTGAGAAGCTCAAGCACCAGTTGGCGGGCCATAACCGCCACCGTTTCGGGTCCAAGTCCGAGAGCCTGGATCAACTGCACCTGACTTTCGCCGAGGACGAAGCCATTGCCGAAGCTGCGGTGGAACAAACCGCGGCCGCCGAAGTGGAGCCGAAGCCCAGGCGCAAGCACAATCGCAAGCCGCTGCCCGCCCATCTGCCCCGCCACGACACACATCTGTCTGCGGGCGAGAGTTGCGGAGAATGCGGTGGCGAACTCAAGCCCCTGTGCGAGGATGTCACGGAAGAGCTGGAATACATCCCGGGGCGTTTTGTGGTGAACCGCATCGTGCGTCCCCGTCTGGCGTGTAGCTGCTGCGAGGCCATCGTCCAGGCTCCCTTACCGTCGCGGCCGATCGAGAAGGGCCGCCCCGGTCCGGGACTGCTGGCCCATGTTCTGGTCTCGAAGTATGCCGACCATCTGCCGCTGTACCGCCAAAGCCAGATCTTTGCACGCGACGGCATTGATCTTGAACGTTCGACGTTGGCGGATTGGGTTGGCCGATCGACGGCACTTCTCGAACCCTTGGCCGAGGCCATTGGTCGTCATGTGCGGGCGGGTCCGGCGCTGTTCGCGGATGACACCCCTGTGAAGATGCAGGCCCCCGGTTCGAAGCAAACCAAAACCGCGCGGGTGTGGGCCTATGTGCGCGACGAAAGGCCATGGGCGGGTGGAGCGCCGCCCGGGGTCTGGTATCGGTTCACCGTCGATCGCAAGGGCGACCATCCCGTCCGGCATCTGTCAGATTATCAAGGCTGGATCCATGCCGACGGCTACGCCGGGTTCAACGGGTTGTTCTCATCCGACACGGCCACGGAGATGGCCTGTGTGGCGCATGTGCGGCGCAAGTTCGTCGATGTCCATCAAGCTCAGGGCGGAGCCATCGCCGAGGAGGCGATCAAGCGCATCGCCGCGCTGTATGCCGTGGAGGAACAGGCGCGTGGCCGATTGCCCGAAGAACGGGTGGCGCTGCGGCGCGAGTACGCTACGCCTATGTTCGATGATCTGGTGACATGGCTGGATACCCAGTTGACGAAGATATCCGGCAAGTCACCGCTTGCTGGCGCGATCCGCTACGCCCTGAACCGGTTGCCGAAGGCGCGGGCCTACCTGGGCCACGGCGTTCTGGAATTGGACAACAACGCCGTCGAGCGGGCTATGAAGCCGGTGGCGCTCGGGCGCAAGAATTGGCTGTTCGCCGGTTCCGAGGGTGGTGGCAAGGCCATGGCCATCGCGTTCACCCTGATCGAAACCGCCAAGCTCAATGACGTTGACCCGCAAGCCTGGCTCACCTGGGTGCTGGACCGCATCGCCGATCACAAAATCAACCGCATCGACGAACTGCTCCCCTGGAACTTCCCCGCTCAAGCCGCCTGACTAACCGCGCGAAATATCAAGAGCCGGTTCACCGGACGGACACTCAACAACGGAAAACATTTGAACTCTAGAGACCAATTCAAGCTTCAACGCAGCGACGCACTGGATGAGTGGCAGAAGCTTCTCGCTGCATAAACCACCCTAGCCCATTACCCAAACTGAGATGGTTTTGCTTTAGTCTGACAGCACCTCCAGACTTATTTCGGTAGCGGATAATTAGTCTGAGATGCTCGCGGGAGCGGATCGCCCTAAGATCATATCGGACGCTTTCTCAGCTATCATCAGGACTGCGGCGTTCGTGTTGGCGGACGGCATTGTCGGCATGATCGAGGCGTCGACGATGCGCAGGTTCTCAATCCCGCGAACCAGAAGCCGATTATCGACAACTGCTTGAGAATCGGAGACCGGTCCCATTCGGGCTGTACCAATCAGGTGATAGGCTGTCGTCCCCTTTCGGCGGGCAAAATCGAGGAATTCATCGTCGCTTTGCACCTCGTCACCCGGCGCTGTCTCCTTGTCGAAGTACGGAACCAGTGGCGACGTTCGCATCAGGTTGCGGCCGAGGCGCATTCCTGCCAGCAGGACCTGTCGGTCTTTTTCCTCTGTGAGATAATTCGGCTGAATGATCGGCGATTCATAGGGGTCGGTGGATCGCGCTACTACATAACCGGTACTCTCCGGCCGTTCCTGCCAGACGCCGCATGTCATCCCGGGAGCCCTGTCTAGCAACCCGACGACACCCTCGCGAAAACTTGCCGGAGAAAAAACGAACTGCAGATCAGGTCGATTCAGTTCGGTATGGGATTTCCAGAAGACATGGGCAAGGGAAGGACTGATGGCCAGCAAGCTAGGTGGGCGCATCAGCCAGCGGGCGATCTCCAGAAGCAAGGGCGGTCCTTGCACCATATTGTTGATCGTGCGGATGTTCTTGACGCGGGATACCATACGTACTGCATAGTGATCCCGCAGATGACGGCCGACACCTGGCAAATTATGAATTATCGGAACATTTAATTCATTTAGCAAATCCGCCGGTCCCACGCCGGATATCTGTAATAGCTTCGGCGTATTGATCGTCCCGGCCGAAACAATGACTTCGCGGCGGGCCTGAATGGTAGAGGCTTTTCCGCTCGGTCCGCCCGTCATACAACGCACGCCAGTCGCACGATTTCCGTCGAACAGGATGGCTGTCGCTTGCGTATTGGTGCGGATCGCCAGGCCCGATCTTTTTCGGGTGCTTCCCAGGAAAGCCCGCGCGGAAGACACCCTCAACCCTTTATGAATGGTCCGTTGAAAATACCCCGCACCATCCTGAAATTCGCCGTTATAATCGGGATTTAACGGGATACCCAATTCCGTAGCCCCGGTGACGAAGGCCTCAGATATCGGATGATGCCAATCCAGATCCGTGATCGGCAGTTCGCCATCTTGTCCGCGATAGTTCGGATCGGCTGGACCGATTTTCCTCTCGCTCCGCCGAAAATAAGGCAACACTTCCTTATAAGACCAACCAGCGTTTCCCTGCGCCGCCCATTGGTCGTAATCCGCACTTTGGCCGCGGTTATAATTCAGCCCGTTGATCGAACTGGAACCGCCAAGCACACGCCCCTGAGGCAGTGAAATTCGTCGGCCGCCCGTGCCTGTTCCGGCTTCGGCCTCAAAATTCCAAGTCAGAGTTTTTGAATAGACGTTCTTGATATATCCAGCGGGAATATGGATGAGGGGATTTAGATCGTGCGGTCCGGCTTCTAAAAGGCAAACGCTGAAACCACCCTCGCTAAGGCGGTTTGTCAACAGAGCACCAGCTGTGCCGCCGCCGATCACAACATAGTCAAAGGATTCCGTAGCCTCAGATTGTATGGCAATCATGATGTTTTGTTCCCGATACCAGTTTGCAACGGCTTCTCGATCAGCCGTATCAGCATATTGCGGGCGGCTAGGGTCAATGCGCCAGCTTCGCGCACACCGACATACAAGGTTCGTCTGGCCCAAGTGTCACTAAGCGGTGTAATCTTCAGCCGTCCTTCTCGGGCTACGGGCAAGACAGCACCGTCCGGTAAAATCGCAATTCCAAGACCGCTGTCAACCATGCGCCGGACACCGTCAAAACTTGTGACTTGTACCGCAAATGAAACCGAGCGCCCGAGCTCCGCAGCCTCTGAATTCAGTTGCCCGAGCAAAGAACTTCCCGGCTGCAGACCGACATGCTGGAAATCCAAGGTATCATTAAAGTGAATCGCTTTTTTGCCGGGTAACGGATGATCACGCTGAGAAATGACCACCAACCATTCTTGGCGATAGGGGAATATCTCAAGTTCCAGTGGATTGATCGCCTCTGAAAAAATAGCAATATCGGCAAGACCTTTGGCGACATCTTGGACAGCCCGTTCACTGGTTTGCTCACTCAACGCGACCCTAACGTCCGGATAGTCTGATTTGAATGTCGAAAGGTATTCCGGCAAGCACACTTCAAGCAGAGAGAAGACTGATTCCGTCAGGGCGACATCGACCGATCGTGCCATGGCATCAGCATGGGCCTGACGTGCATAAACAGCCGACAACAGTCCGATCGCAGCATACAATCCCGCGACCATGTCACCCAAGCTGACGCCGGTACGTGCCGGCGGCAGTTGTGTTGTACCTTCGGGAAAACCGGTCAGATGACGCAGCCCGCCAATTGCCTCGCCAATCACCCCGAACGCGGAACGATCCCGGTCCGGGCCAGTTTGACCGTTACCCGAAACATGAACCAGGACACAACCCGGATTGATGTCGGCAATGACCTCGGCGCCTAGCCCCCAGCGATCCAGCTGACCGGGTCTGAAGTTTTCAACCACGGCGTCGCAATTGGCGATCAGTTGTTTTGCGATATCCAGACCTTTTGGATCTTTCATGTTGAGCGTAACAGACTTTTTATTGCGCCCATGAACTGACCACCAAAGGCTTTTCCATCAGCTATTTTCCCCCAACCACGAACGGGATCGCCTTTACCAGGGCTTTCGATCTTGATGACTTCCGCGCCGAGGTCTCCCAGAATTCGCGTGCAAAACGGCGCGGCAATGAAGTGCCCTAGCTCAAGAATGCGAAGCCCGCTCAACGGCCCCGTTTTGAGCTCTGTATCCATTTCTGTCATTGGTGCTACCGATCAGTTTTATCATATGGACTTGCAGAGACATCGGGACCTTAGAGCTCCGATCCTCTCTCCAACGGAAAAGATATAGAACCGAGCGCTGGCATCGTGAAAACGTTTCTCGATGTCACAGGCATCTCTATTCCGGATGTCTAATGGTGTATACGTCGTATTTTGCAATGTATAAATAGCGGAAACTCGGAGGTAGCAGGAGGCTTACGAATGTCGGCGTTGGGTCAAAACCGGAACTTTGCTTCAGTGGCGAGCATGGTCCGCTTATCCTCGAGGCTCGGACATAGCAAATAAGTCCATTGTTACCCCAGCTGTTACCCGGGCAATCCGGCAGGCGGCGTCAAAATCAGCTATGTCGTTGAAAAATATGGTGCCGCAAGAGAGATTTGAACTCCCGACCCTCTGATTACAAATTATGCAATAAATCAATAAAATCAATAACTTATAAGACAAACCACAATTTATCGACCCAAATAAAATCAATAACTTAAGAGGTGGAGTGGAAAACACTGGGGCGGCTGGATGGATGCAGAATTTTAGAATTTTTTTGGAAATTTAATTTCAGTTTTCTGATGAGGTCCAAATACCCGGATGGTTTTAACTTTAGCCAGTTCACCAGCTTCGAGTTCACGAGCCTCCTCAAGGATGCCGAAGTGACCATCTCCATGGACGGCCGAGGGCGGTGTATGGACAACATCTTCATCGAACGGCTGTGGCGATCGCTCAAGTACGAAGCGGTGCATCTGCATGAACTGATGGACGGCTTCCATGCCGAGCGGGTCACCAACGAGTGGATCGGCTTTTACAACACCGAGCGCCCTCATTCGGCCTTGAACGGCCTCACGCCCGCCGAGGCCTATGTCGGCGGCGACAGGGGGCCTGTGGATATGATGGACAAGCCTGGCGGCTTCCCCACATCCCCACAGGTTCAACAACCGCATAAAGATGTGATAAAAGAAACTTTGGCGGCATGATCAATGAGCGGAATACACCTTAAAAACGCCGCCAAACTGTCCAACAAGGTGGGACCACCTCACTTCCCCGCTCAAGCCGCCTGAATAACCGTGCGAAATATCAAGAGCGGGTGCACCGGACGGACACAGTGTTAAAATCGCCCAAATATTTGACGACGGACACCTAACGCGCTGTCAATCGGAGTATCTTGGTTGGTTGTAGATGGTGGGGTGCCATTATAGCTTTTCAAGCTTCGCGCACATGCTTATAGACCGTGTTACGGGACACACCTAGCCGACGGGCAACAAGACTGACATTCCCGCCAGTTTCCTTCCAACTCCGCCTAATCATAATACAACTTTCTTCGCGAATTGGTGAGCCGTTGCATTGCGGACAGGGTATGATTCCATCACGAGCAAAAGATTGCAGTACATTTTGGATGTCCTGCCTAATCACTTTACCGCTTGATTGAGCCACAGCATGTTGAATCGTTCTACGGAGCTGCTTTAAATTGCCGGGCCAGCTCTCTTCTTGAAGTATTCTAAGAGCAACAGGTGAAAGGGTGTGGTCGGGTGAAACATCAGCTATGATAGCTAAAGCCACCTTTTGAAAGTCTGACCGCTGCGACAGTGGTGGCGCTGTTATCGTCTTCCCGTCGATGCTGTTAGAGAATGCCGGTTCGATATCAAATTCTGCATCTTCTACCCATGATGAGGGTCCAATAAAAAACCAGCCGGTGATAACAGGCGTAATGCCATCACGCCGGCGCTCATCTTCAAAGGTCATTACGTCTGAGATCCGACGCTGAATCGCCTTATCTAGCGTCTGCACGTTTCGAAACAATACGGACCCACCGCGCGCAAGAGAGAGCTTGCCCTTCGAATCCAGTGCAGAAGCAGTATCAAAAAAACCGATCATACCCTCTTCACCGAACAGGTAACTTTCGAAATTGGCCGCGGTAAGAAGACGGCAGTCGATCACCGTCAGACTACCGTCATCTAGAGCTTCATCGTGAATCTTGCGGGCTAGTTCGGTCTTACCGGTGCCAGGCTCGCCGTCAATGATCACAGGCAGTCCGACTGCCAATGAGCGGGCTGCTTCTTCGATCTTCTTTTTCAGCACCTCATCCTCAAAGGCGCGCGTTGGCCTTTGCGGTATATCTGCTGTAAGCGTGTTGCCGCTGGTATTTTGATCAGTCAGATGATGTTCGCCATTGTGTATGATGAAATCACCTTCAACCTTCACAAAGCGGCGTGTGATAGGAGGCTGTGCCTTCATAAAGACAAATGCCCCCATTCGGTCACGGATACGAACAATCTCGTTGGATCGAAGCTGGTCAATGATTTCTGAAAATTTGACTTGAAAAACTTCGCTGAAATGCTGTTTGCTGCTGAGTTTCAAGCCGCTCAACATCGACCTTGCGTTGGCGTTTGCACCTTCAATGAAGCCGTAATCATCAACCGAGATCATCGCGACGCTAGTGGTTGGCAAGTATTCATGGCGAGCATGGAACATAAGAATCAGAGAATCGCAGAATTTTTCGCTGAAAAGCCGGTTTTCAATATTTCGGGACGCTAATTTGACCAGTGCTAGTGTGTGATCGTTACGGGCCTTGGCGTTCGATGTCGCATCGATAACGCCGACAATATTTCGGTCATGGTCAAAAATTGGCGCGGCGAAACATGACAAGTCACCAAGCCTGTCAAAGAAATGATCGCGCCCGGATACAATGGCTGGCCGGCGGTTGTGAATTGCAAGACCCAGCGCGTTTGTTCCTCGGTGGCTTTCCATCCAGACAGAACCGGGAATAACGGCCTTCCCACCTTCGCCAGCCTGGAAATCATTATCCTGAATGGAATCAAGGACTACGCCATCGCTATCAGCATAGGCGACCATGAAATTGGTGCCAGCGATCTGATTGTATAGAAGTTCCATTTCGGGGAGCACAAAATGACGAATGCTCTCGTTCTGTTCCATAACCATGCGGAAGCGTTCTTCGCTGAGGACTGCTTCCACCGGTTTGCCAGAGGCGCGCAGTCCAAATTCCCGACAGCGAGACCAGCTTTCAGAGATAGTGGATAACACACTTCCTTTTTGTGAAACATCCTGAACATCTGGAATATCGGTTACGTAATCTTCACTCATTATGTCTACTCCCCATATCGACACATTAAAGTAGTGCCAGTATCTATACCTTAGGTTAGTAGTGTTATTTCCAGCGACCAATGTAACAAACTGTTCAAAAATTGAACACAAAATTGATAGTATTGTTCTCTTCTGAGCAAAAATTCGAATTGCCAGAATAGTGCTAGCCGCGTCTCCTCCGAGAATAGATGTTTTTAGGAGGAAAAAGATGTCAGGAATAAAGCTCGCTGGAAATACAGCGATTGTAACAGGTGGCTCTCGAGGGATTGGACGAGGTATTGCGCTTACGCTGGCTGCAGCGGGCGCGGATGTTGCCTTTTGCCACTACAGAGATGATGAGAGAGCTAAGGCTACCGTAGCGGATATTGAAGCGCTGGGTCGCAAGAGCTACGCGGCTGAGTGTGATGTCTCATCACCAACTGCAATCAAAAAATTCTATGCAGACGCGGTAAGTGCGATTGGTGACATCGACATCCTGGTCAACAACGCCGGCCACAACATCACCGAGCCGTTTGAAGATATCAGCGAGGAAAGCTTCGACCGGATGCTGGATGTGCATGTGAAAGGCACATTCTTCATGACACAGTCGGCCTACAGGGACATGAAGCGTCGTGGCAAGGGTCGAATCATTAACATCACGTCTCAACTTGCCTATAAAGGCGCGCCTAAAATGGCGCACTACTGCGCAGCCAAAGGTGCCAACACCACGTTCACGCGGGCTCTTGCTCTGGAATGCGGCGATACAGGCGTGCTGGTCAATGCGGTTGCCCCAGGCGTCACCCATACCGACCTGCTGACGCCGTTGGCAGATGAGGTGCTGGACACGCTCAAGGCCTCTATCCCTCTCAATCGTTTCGCAGAAGTTGATGAAATTGCGCCCGCGGTGGCGCTTCTCGCTTCGACCGAGGGCAGCTTCTTCCACGGTAGCTGCATCTCGCCGAACGGTGGTGAGGTGATGTTCTAGGCGAACCGAACCCTTTCAACCACACGAAAAACAACGGAGGAAACTATGAAATTCAGTGTGTTATCAACAGGCATTGTGGTAGGGGCGTCTATGATCGCCACTGCTGCTTCTGCCGACAAGTGGAGCGACCAGTTCCCGCATATCAAGAACACTGGGGATATCCCCGGCGAGTGCTCCTATGAGTCCATGTCGAAGAAGGACTATAGCGGCCGCAAGCTGACCATCAACACGCACGCCGTGCCTGTGATGGGTGAGCCGACCGCGCTCCATGCCGAGCAGTTTGCCAAGCTGACCGGTGCAGAAGTCAACGTGATCCACACACCGGCGGGTGATCTATACTCTAAGGCGATGGTCCCCTTCCAAGCTGGTCAATCACCTTATGACATCGTCTTTGGCTTTTCCAACTTCATCCGTGACTGGATGATGTATCTGGAGCCAGTGCCGGATTACTATGTTAATATGCGCCAGATGCAGGACGTCACCAAGTCGCATATCGACGTGGCATCCTGGGACGGCCAGATGATCCAGTTTCCGATTGATGGTGACCGTCATTATCTGAAGTATCGCAAGGACGTAATCGACAATCCCGAGTATCAGAAAAAGTACAAGGCCGAGACAGGCAAGGAGCTACGGGTTCCGCGTACCTGGAAAGAGTATGGCGAGATCGCTGCCTTTTTCAATGGCTGGGACTGGGATGGTGACGGCGAGCTTGAGTACGGCTCGGCCGAGGTCATGAAAAAGGACGACCTGATGTATGCAGCGTTTTTTAGCCGTTCGGTTGCATATTCAAAGAACCCTCGTACACCGGGCGGCTTCTTCTTTGACCTCGAGACCATGACACCTCTGATCAACGGTCCGGGATTTGTAGAGGCGCTCACCGACTGGGTCGAGGCCACCAAATATGTGCCACCGGGCGGCATCAATTTTGGCCTCGGTGACGAGATTAACTCCTTTGGTGGTGGACAGACCCTGTTCAGTTTCTCGTGGGACGATGCGTTCGTTGCTGCTATGGAAGATGACAGCCCGATCAAGAACAAGGTTGGCGCTGCGCCGCTTCCAGGTTCGGACCGCGTCTGGAACCGCATAAAGGGTGACTGGGACAACCAGTTCAACCAGGCGCCTTACATCGTCTGGGGCTGGGCCGCGGCTGTTGCTAAGAAGTCAAAGAACCACGACATGGCGTTCGACTATCTATGCTTCTTCTCGAATGACGCAAACCACCAGGCTGACATCGCCATTGGCCGCTTCGGTGTGAACCCGTTTAAGAAGTCCGACTTCGTTCCCAGCATCTATGTGGAGCGTCAGGGCTGGGATGAGCAAATCGCTAAAGAATATACTCAGACTCTGATGGACATGGAAGAGAAGAGCACCAACCGCGTGTTCCCGCTACGTGTCCCGGGTGTCTTTCAGTTCACCAGTGCGGTGGCAACCGGCACTTCAAAGGCGCTTGCTGGCCAGTTGAGCCCACAGGAGGCTCTCGATGAGGTGGCCGCCGAGTGGGAGAAAATCCTGAAGCGCGTTGGTAAAGACAATGTCCGTCAAGCCTATGCTGTTGGCGTTGCACTTGAGGACAATCTTAACTAACCGCAAATTAACGGGTGACCGGACCCTCCGCCCGGTCACCCAATTTCATTTTTCTTATTTCAAACACCCGAATTTGAGGGTTCGCTATGAACTTCAGGCATAAACATATCTTCTTGCTGCCGGGTCTTCTGGTGCTGATTGGGATCCTGATCTTCCCAATCCTTTTTACCATCAGGCTCAGTCTGTCGAGCTGGGACAGTTTCTATCCTGGCCTGGATTTCATTGGTCTTGAAAACTACGTCCGACTTTTCACCGAAGATCAACGTTTTTGGGAATCCTTTTTCCGGCTGAGTTTTCTGTCATTGACCACCGTGTTTCTGCAATATGTGCTTGGCTTCTCGTTAGCGCTGATGGTGTGGCGTGATCTGGCCTTCAAACGGTTCTTCCGGGTGCTGTTCCTGATCCCGATGATGACAACGCCGGTCATCATGACGGTAATCTGGAAAACGGTCTTTCATGAATCTCTAGGTCCAGTAAATGATTTCCTCAGCTTGTTCGAAATCACTCCGCTGTGGCTGAGTGACGATACCTTGGCGAAAGTCACGGTGATTATTGTTGAAACCTGGCAATGGACGCCTTTCATGTTCCTCTTGCTTCTAGCCGGATTATTGTCACTGCCTGAGGAGGCGTTCCTTGCTGCCTCCATCGACGGGGCAGGCCCGGTTCGCAAATTTATCTATGTCACATTTCCGCTAATGGCACCCATATCAATTGGGGCGATCATTATAAGATTAATCGAAGCCTCGAAGATCATGGATACGATCTATGTTCTAACATCTGGAGGACCAGGAACGGCGACGGAAACATCTAGTTTCTATATTTTCATAAAGGGTCTGCGCGAATTTCAAATGGGTTATTCTGCAGCACTATCCTTCACCTATCTTGTTATTATGATCGTCAGTCTGACCATCATTGCCAAGGTTCTGGTGCGGGTCATGATCAAACAGGACTGACCATGCTAAATCTATACACATTCCTAAAATACGGCTTCATCTGCATCTGGTCGATGTTTGTGGTAGCACCGTTCCTCTGGGCACTGTCAACGTCATTTAAGGATTTCCAGTCGGTGACCAGCGGAGCTACCTACATCCCGTGGTTACAGTTCGAGCCGACGCTGGAAGGCTGGCGAGTACTATGGAAAACTCCGGCGAGTGGAGGCGTTGACATTGTTGAGCCTTATTTCAACAGTATCATCGTAACCTGTTCAGCTAGCTTGATCAGCATACTGCTCGGCACTCTGGCCGCTTATGCCTTATCGCGTTTTACATTCAAGGCGGGCTTCATCAAAAATAACGACATAACCTTCTTCTTTATCTCACAGCGTATTATGCCACCGGTGGTACTTTCTATTCCGTTCTTCATAATGCTTGGTTATCTCGGGCTCCTTGACTCCCTCGTAGGTCTGATAATGGTTTATATCGTGCTGTTGATGCCGATAGCCGTCTGGATCATGGTGGATTTCTTCAACAAGGTGCCTCGTGAAATAGACGAGACGGCGCTGATAGACGGTTGCAACCCCTATCAGGCATTTTTCAAGGTGGTACTGCCGAACTCCATTCCTGGAATGATCGTCGCCGGCATGTTCTGCCTAATCTTTGGATGGACTGACTTCTTCTTCGCATTCATCCTCACCTTTACCGAGGTGCAGCTGTTACCGGTGCGGATCGTAGCCCTGAATTCCTCGATTACGCCGTGGTGGAGCCTTTCGGCCTCAGCATTGATCTCGGTAGCGCCGCTGATCGTGGTGGCCTTTATCGTTGAACGTTTCCTGTCGAAAGGGAACTTGTCTGGAGCCCTGAAGTAGGATGGATTTAATCGCGAAAGGGCTGACCTACAAGCCCGAAGACGAATTTCACCTGAATGATGTGTCATTCGGCATGCAGAAAGGTGAACTCTACACTATTCTTGGCAGAACTTTGTCCGGTAAGACCACTTTGCTGAAGACAATTGCCGGGCTGATCACTCCTGAAGGCGGTCGCATGCTGTTCAATGACCAGGATTTAGGCCAAGTGCCGGTCTGGGAACGCAACATTGCTATGGTCTACCAACAATTCATCAACTATCCGCATCTGACTGTTTTTGACAATATCGCTTTTCCGCTACGCCAACGTAAGTTGGATGACGGCATAATCAGGGGACGGGTGATGGACTCTCTTGAGAGTGTCGGTCTCACGGGCTTTGAGGGCAGAAAGATTCAGGCTCTGTCCGGTGGCCAGCAGCAACGTGTAGCCCTGGCCCGTTCGCTGGCGAAACAGGCCGGCATCCTGTTATTAGACGAACCTCTGGTTAATCTCGACTACAAGCTTCGTGAGCAGCTTCGTGAGGAATTCCGCAATATCTTTTCTGACAAGGTATCGTCAAATTCTATCCTGATTTATTCCAGCACCGATCCTCTGGAAGCTATGCAGCTTGGTGGTGATATCATCATTCTTGATGAGGGTAGGGTGCTGCAACAGGGGCCGGCGCACGAAATCTTTGAGAACCCAGCAAACACCCGTGTTGCCGAAATATCGAACGATCCGGCAATGAATCTTCTGTCTGGGGCGATTGATGGCAGCAAGATTGTTATCGGTGACGACATTAAATTGGCGGTTCCAGCGCATTTTAAATCCCTAACTCCTAGCGCCTATACCTTCGGCATTCGGGCAAGTGATGTGTCGCTTCATCAAAAGGGCCTCCCCTTCAAAGTGGAGCTTGCAGAAATTAGTGGCTCCGAGACATTCCTTCATGTGCAGAGTGGGAGACACACCATCGTTGGTCTGCTCGACATGGTGCAGAATTTTGATGCTGGTGATGTTGTCAATCTAAAGTTGGATGCCACAAGACTTTACGCCTTCGGCCAGGATGGCGCGCTTGTTTCTTCACCTTTTGCAGGAGATTTCTGATGGCACGTATCGATCTTCGTGGCATTGCCCACAGCTATGACCCAGACGCCACGGACCCGATCTATGCGCTGGAAAAATGCGACCTGACCTGGCGTGACGGTGGCCGCTATGCGGTGCTTGGTCCGTCCGGATGTGGCAAGACCACTATGCTTAACATCATGTCGGGAATCGTCACCCCTTCGGAAGGTCGGCTGACCTTTGATGACATGGATGTCACCGAAATCAAGACTGCAGAGCGTAATATCGCTCAAGTTTTCCAATTTCCAGTGATCTACAACACTATGACGGTAGGCCAGAACTTGGGCTTCCCATTAGTCTGTCGCGACGCGCCGAAGGAGGTCATGGTCAAAAAGGTCAATGAGGTCGCTGAAACTCTTGGGCTTGAAGGGCTGCTTGACCGTCGCGCAAAAAGCTTGACGGCTGATCAGAAACAGCTGATCTCTCTTGGGCGCGGCCTTGTTCGTGACGATGTCGCGGCAATCCTAATGGATGAACCGCTGACAGTGATCGATCCTGATTTAAAATTCCGGCTACGTAGAAAGCTCAAGGAGATCAATGAATTCTACAAATCGACGCTAATTTATGTGACGCACGACCAGAATGAGGCAATGACCTTTGCCGAGGACATTGTGGTAATGGACCGAGGTCAGGTGGTGCAGATTGGCAAGCCAAAGGAGCTTTTTGAAAGGCCACGCACAACATTCGTCGGTTATTTCATCGGTGCGCCGGCAATGAACATGTTCGAAGCTCGGGTGACTGGCAAGAATGTTGTAGCTGTCGGCGATGTGGAATTTGCAACAGAGACCGATCTCAGCAAGACCAGTACCGATAATATCAAGCTCGGAATCCGCTCGGAATTCATCGAGCTAGCAGCCAAGAAGACAAAAAATGCCATTCAAGTTGATATCCAGCGGGTTGATGATTTTGGGAATTTCCAACTTGTATCGGCGCAAACTGGCCATAACGCCATCAAGGTAAAAGTAAAGCGCGAGGTAGCTGTACCTGGCAAACAGGCGTGGCTCAAATTTCCGAAGAGCCGTTGCTGCGTATATGCCGACGAGGCTCTGCTATGACTGAATACCAGGCCGCACAGATTTGGTGTTTTTTCATTAACTCACGTCAAACGTGTCCGTCGTCAAAATTTTTGGGCCATTTGAGCGCCTGATTTAATGGAGGATCTCGCTCATCAGGTTTGGATTTGAGCCGCTTTGATTTGATGGTTCAAGCGGCGGTATTCGATGGTTCGTCTTTTGATCTGTTTTCTCCTTTCAATAATGGCTGTAGCGCGTCCGAAGTAGGCATCAACCGGCGTAACGTTCCCGAGGCTTTCGTGGTAGCGCTTGTGGTTGTAGTGCTCGATGAAGGCCCCGATCTGGTTTTCGAGGTCACCAGGCAGATAGTAGTTCTCCAGCAGCACACGGTTCTTCAGCGTCTGATGCCAGCGCTCAATCTTGCCCTGAGTCTGTGGATGGAGCGGAGCGCCGCGCACATGATCCATGCCTTCGGCGCTCAACCATTCCCGGTAAGAAGCGTCGCCGCCGTCTGACTATTCCGAACCAACTCGACGACTTTAATCGCTTGGTTGCTACACTCTCGGACTACGGTCGCCCGGTCCGCGTGGCATTTGAGGCCAGCGGCAATTACCACCGCGCCTTTGCGTACCGGCTGGGGATGGCCGGTTTTACAGTGAAGCTTGTGTCTTCGGTGGCTCTGGCGCGCACCCGAGAGGCCCTGAACAACAGTTGGGACAAGAATGATCCGAAGGATGCGCAGGTCATACTGCATATGATGCAGATCGGGAATGAGCAGTTCTATCATGACCCAATGCTGTGCGGCACAAATGACCTTCAAGGATTGTCCAAGACACATGACATCGTTTCCCGCTCGAAGACCGAGCTTTGGCACCGGATCTTGACGCATTATCTGCCATTGTATTTTCCCGAAGCAGAACGCTTCCATGGCAGCTCACGCAGCGACTGGTTCTTGGCTTTCCACGAACGGTATCCTTGTTCATGAACATCTCCCTCTTCCCAATGCTGGGAGTTTAGTGGAAATGTCCCGCGAGTGACGGCATATCTACAGACGACGGACAGTGGTATGGGAACAGATCAGGTTCGCGAGTTGAGGCGCTTGCAACGGGAGACTGACTGCGTCGCGCAGTATCTGATCTCACCCTCGATAAGTCGATATTGAAAGAAGCAGCGAAGGGAAACTTTTAAGCCCTTCGCTGCGTCATGCCTGTATCGATCATCTTCGGAACATGATGCCTGTGTCCGAACGCCGTATTTGTGATGTTTTAGGCCAACGCCATTCCCTACCACGGCAGGTTCCCAAGTGTCGTGATGACGAAGAACATTTGATTGTCGATATGGTCGAACTGACCCGGCAGTACGGGCGATATGGCTAATGTCGGATTGCCACTCTGTTGAGATACAGTGGCTGGTGGATCAACGACAAGCGGATCGAGCGGCTATTGCTAATCTTTTGGACCTCGTAAGTAATTTTCCTTATCTAGGCCTACCCCATAATCTTTCTCAATAGAGTAACATTACATGTCCGATTAAAAAGGGTTAAATCAATCCAGGTTCTGCTTTCGACCGCTCGATCGCCTCAAGTCTCAGAATGTCGCTCGCAGGCAACTGCGATATCTTCACGCGTTCCTCTTCTGGGATCAGCCCGCGCATTTGGAGATCAATAAACCGCAAACTACAGACGCGCAGGAACGATGTAAAGGTTCCCACGTCGTGACCAGCATCAAGACTTTCATTATAGAGCCGATGCAGTAGCTGAGGGACGGTCAAATCATCCCGTTGCCCGATTGTTTTTAGCGTACGCCAGAACATTTCTTCCAGCCGCACGCTTGTAACCATCCCATCCATTCGGAAGGACCGGGTGTGAGACGTCCAAAGCTCTGAGTCTGCATCTATGAACAATTGGCACATCTGAATGTCTCCTTCTATCAAATCAGCGACCAACGCGTTTCTTCACGTCCGCCGCAAAGCCTTCATAAGTGCGTAAAGCGGTCACATCGACCCGCTTGTCATTGATCTGCCAGCCGCTGTCTCTCAACAGCGCTGCGATCCGACGATAACCGTATCGCCCATACTGTCGGGTCAGTTCGACCATATCGGCAATCAGACGCTCTTCATCTTCACAACCCTTGGGAACGTGCCGTTGCGTGGAACGGTGTTGTCCCAGAACAGCGCAAACACGGCGTTCAGATACAGGCATCATGTCCCGAAGATGATCAACGCAGGCACGACGGCGCGAAGGGCTTAAAAGTTTCCCTTCGCAGCTTCCTTCAATATCAGCTTGTCGAGGGTCAGATCCGAGACTGCGCGACGTAGTCGCTCATTCTCCTGCTGCAAACGCTTCAACTCGCGAACCTGATCAGTTCCCATGCCGCCATATTGCTTCCGCCAACGATAATACGTCTGCTCGACAATCCCTATCGACCGTATCGCATCAAGGCGGCTCTGGCCTTGGCCTACCAAAACTTCCACCTGACGCAACTTTGTAACAATTTCTTCCGGCTTATGCGTGTAAATGGCCATCTCTGATCCTCCATTTTCTTAACTATAGCGGTGGACCAATTCAGTGGGGGAGGACCAAAGGTGGCAATCATAGATGACGCGACCAGGTTTATGGTGCGACCTCTCAATGATCCGGTCATGCGTACAGATCACAGCCCCTTCAGCCACGATGACCAGCCGTTCAGGGTAGATGTGCAGGCTGACAGGGCGGTTTGCGAAGCTGGCGGGCACAGAGTAGCGGTTGCGATCAAAGGTGATCAGGCAGGTTGGTGACACGCGCTTGCTCAGTTCAACAAACCCGTCAAATGCAGTTGGTAGGGGCATCAGCGCGGGCTTCTCGGCCTCCCAGACATCGGCGATACTGCCAGATAGGTTGCCATGCGTAGTCTCCGACCACAGCACCTTGCAGCGGTCCTCCAGCCAGTTGTTCAAAGCCGCAAGGTCTGGAAAGACAGGGGCTACCTGCCACAGACGATGGCGCGCGTCGCGGACGTTTTTCTCAACCTGACCTTTCTCCCACCCGGCCGCCGGATTGCAGAACTCTGGCTCAAAGACATAGTGGCTGGTCATCGCCAGAAAACGTGCGTTCACATCGCGCTGCTTACCACGTCGAACACGATCAACAGCCGTCTTCATGTTGTCGTATATGCCGCGACCCGGGATGCCACCAAACACACGGAAGGCATGCCAGTGAGCGTCGAACAGCATCTCGTGAGCCTGTAACAAATAGGCACGAACCAAAAATGCACGGCTATGTGACAGCTTGATATGAGCCACTTGCAACTTAACGCGCTCGCCGCCAATGTTGGCCCAATCCTCGCTCCAATCAAACTGGAATGCCTCCCCGGGCTGGAACACCAGCGGTACAAATGTCCCCCGACCAGTCGTCTGCATTGCATGCTGCCGATCAGCCTTCCAAGTGCGCACAAACGCCGCAACCCGCTCATACGATCCGTCAAAGCCAAGTTGCACCAGATCCGCATGCATTTGCTTTGCCGTGCGCCGTTCCTTGCGTGACTTGCGCTGCTCCATCATCAGCCAGCCTGAAAGCTTCTCCGCAAATGGATCCAACTTGCTTGGCCTCGTCGGCGTCTGGAAACTGGGTTCCACTATGTCAGAACGCAGATACTTCCTGATGGTGTTGCGAGATAGACCTGTCCGCCGTGAAATCTCGCGAATGGGCATCTTGTCCCTCAGTGCCCATCGTCGAACTATGCTCAAAAATCCCATGTCTATCACTCCAATTACCCCCGACAAATATCGTCAGAGGCAAAGTTGCACATGGGTCATTTTTCAATGAAAACTTTGACCAATACCGGGTCAGTTTTGGGTGACATTCAACATGAATCGGCCTAATTTAGAAAATGATCATTGGTAGGGTATATCCCCCAACGCTTTAGGGTCATCCGGGTTGCCGCCTGGGTGGTCCTTTCTTTTTTGCTCTTCGGTTTCTGTTTTTTGTCGCTTACGCAAATAGATCTTGTTGTGGATTCTCTAGAGCGGGTTCCGTTTAGTCGGAATCGGTTTTGAGATTTCTACGAAGCATGATTCCCTGTTTTTATTTTGGAGACCGGGATTATGTCATCAGTCATTTCGATGGATTTGCGGGAGCGTATTTTTTCTTACGTTATTGCCGGTCACTCGTGCCGATCAGCGGCACGCCTTTACGGTGTCAGCCCAAGCTTTGCGATCAAGTTGATGCAGCGGTTCCGTCAAGGTCGCGGATTGTGCGGCCCTGGTCGTCGTCGTCCTGTCGGCACCGGGACGCTCGAACCCTATAGAGCGTTTGTCATTGACCTTGTCGATGCACAGCCCGATATCACGCTCAGGGAATTGGCGGACGAATTGAGTGCGACGCTGGGGGTTAAGACCAGCAAGGCGACGCTATGCCGGTTTCTGATTAAGGCGGGATACCGCTATAAAAAAAACGCTGCGGGCACGGGAACAAGAGCGCGCTGATGTGCGCCGCGCGCGTCATCACTGGATCATCCGGCGACAACCTCTCATGCGGCTCGACCCACATCGGCTTGTTTTTATTGATGAAACGGCGACCACAACCAAGATGACCCGGCTTAGAGGCCGCGCGCCCAAAGGCCAACGCCTTGTCATGCATACGCCGTTCGGTCATTGGCGCACGCAAACCTTTATCGCGGGATTGCGCTGCGGCGGCCTCACCGCACCATGGATCCTCAACGCCCCCATGACCAAGGTCGCCTTTGAGACCTATGTCGAGACACAGCTCGCCCCAACGCTGAGCCGAGGCGATGTCGTTATCCTCGATAATCTCGCCGCCCATAAAAGTGACCGTGCCGCTGAAACCTTGCACGACATCGGTGCATGGTTCCTGTTCCTGCCACCCTATTCGCCAGACCTGAACCCAATCGAACAAGCCTTCTCAAAATTAAAAGCCCATCTCAGAAAGGCCGAGGCCAGAACATTCGATGACCTTACAAACGCAACAGGGTCAATATGCGATCTCTTCACCGAAACGGAGTGCTGGAACTTCTTCGCAGGCGCTAACTATGCGTACGATTAAATGAAAACAACTCTAGATCACTATCTAATAACTATGGCGAAGGGTACGAAAAACAAAGACATCCGGTCGGTCTATTTGACCGCGATGTTTCGTTTGAAATCCCCCTCCAAGAGAGTGCGTTCTCTGCTGCTCGACAGCATGCGCCGCGCCCATCTCGGCTACAACAAACTCCTGGCCGCGTTCCGGCCGGATGTCGAGTCTATCGTCGAGTGTCTGACGTCAGACAGAGCCAGAAATCCTCCCTTATGAAAACCCCTCAGTGTGTCCCAGGGGTGCTGACGTCAGACAACTAACGCCAAGAGTGCCTCGATCAACAGAGCGGGTTCGCCGAACGGTTACGATGCGCCGCGTCAATCCGATGAATGTCAACTTCGTGCCAGAACTGGACGAGTTGCGGCACGCCAACTAATGTCTGCTTTCGAGAGCCTCCTACTTTCTAATCTGCAATGATCGCGCGTCTTGCGCCAGGGTGCAATAAGGCGCTTTTCAATGCTTCATCGCGTGTAATAGCCCCCGGC
This sequence comes from Alphaproteobacteria bacterium, assembly GCA_963691885.1. Lineage (GTDB taxonomy): Bacteria > Pseudomonadota > Alphaproteobacteria > UBA8366 > Aestuariispiraceae. The sequence goes on along the minus strand of OY829843.1, from coordinate 36,864 downwards.
AAATCCTCGCGGCTCGATAGTAGAGCGTCCGCGACAACTTCGACTAGTCCGTCAGGAAACTGAGCCAAGACAACAAACTCTAAATCGCCAAAACGATAGATTGTCCGCAAATCCACCGCGGGTTTTCCGGAGAATGTACCGGTCGCCTGCCGCATGTCCAAAATGTTCTGCTGCGAAAGCAATGCGAACTGAAACTGATTCGTCCGCAGCAAGTTATAAGCGCGCTCAAGATTAACAGCTCTTGCAGGGCGGGCACTGGCCTCCGGCGCTCCTTTGTTGATGGCATTAACTAACAGCTTTGAATAGTAATAGCTCGCTGGATCATCTCGGGTACTGAGTACCAATAGGTGTTTCTGGCGATAGACTGCGTATTGCCCCCAAGGAGAATGACCGAATGTAGTTGTTGGGATCAGCACTGCTGGTAGTAGTCCGAGAAAAGAGCGTCTATTCATTAAAGACCTCACATTGTTGAGCGGATCGTAGCCAGCATTTTGCGCGATCCGCTCTTGAGATTGTGAATTAATAGTGTCGGAACTTATCAAAGACATCGAGGCTTAGAGTGGCCGATACAACATAGTTCGGTACATCGACCACCTGACCGATCCTAAGATCAGCGGCAACAGAGCACAGAATATAGGCTTGTTCCTTGGTCAGCCCGTGCTCGTCGACGATGTAATCGATCATCTGAAGTAGAGCGTGACGCGCCGCGAGCGTGAGGTCCTCGTTCAGGTTTTCAAGGTTTGTAATTTTTGTCCCCGACAAATACTGGTGAGATGGCGGGATCTCACCTGCCCCCTTTAGGGGAATGCCGATCGTCTGATAGTACCGGGACGGTTCCATATGGATGATCTGATCATTTCCTTTGGTTGCGGGCATTGGCAACGTTGATGCTTTGCCTTTGTGGATTTTTACAACTCTTACGGTAGCAACAGCACCCATCTCGATAGCGGTGCCTCCAACTTCGCCATCACCTTGGGCATAATGAACGTCACCGATAAAAAGACCGCAACCGTCGATGAAACACGGAAACAACATGTGGGTCCCGATTTGCTGCTGCTGGACGTCCATGTTACCCCCGTTTTCGCGTGGTGGGATGGTGCGCAGGCAGCGAGCTTCTGCACTGCCGCCTTCACCACACAAGTCCGCAGGGAGTGCTCCAGGACCAGAAGGCGTTAGGACAACGCCTCCGGCGGCTGCAAGATCAGCCTCGCGCTTTAGGATTTTATCAAGTTCTTCCTCGCCTGGCATCACCCCAATCGAACCAGGAAAGGCTTCGTAGGGGATCGTAACCCCCGGCATGCCGTCCGATACGGCGCCGTTTCGTGTAAGCCTCCAATTAACAATGTATGGCTCCGTGAAAATATCGCGAAGAAACCCAAAGCCAGGTGCAATCACGGTATAGCCATACTCATCCGGTGCAATATCGACAATTTCCACTTCGATGACGTCTCCACGTTCGGCACCGTTGATTGTGACCGGACCTGTCATCGGATGGACGAGACCTAGGTCTACGGTTGCCAAGTCGTCAGCTGTAGAATCCAGTCGAAATTCTGTATCCAATGCGTCGCGGGTATGAAATATGATCATGTCGCCAACGTTTGCGTTAGCTTTGCTCGGAATATCTGGATGATACCGATTGAAACAATTCGGGTCATCCGTGCAATGCATGCCCTCCTTTTTGATCTCCACCTTGGTCATCCACTTTTGATCGGTGGTGTCTGCCAAGGCGGTTGAGCCGAACATCGGAACCAAAGCAAAGCTTGCTAATAGTCTGCCAAACCGTGTCATCTGCGCCTCCTGATTGTAAGACAAAGATTACACATTTAGTCGTCATATGTGTCAAGCTAAGGGAACATATTGTTTCTTGTTTACTTTGGCCTGTGCGAACAAAGGTCCGGTTCGCTCGCATACATGATTTTCCTCCTGTCAGGTCGAATATTTGGCGTTGGGTCTTAGCTGTGTAAAACTGTGTTTGCGATAGGGTGCTGCCAGGCGAGTTCAAATTCGTCTGACAGCACCGTTTTTTTCCTGAAAAACATAATTGGACCCATAATCCTCTCAACGCCCGATTCCATTCCCCTGCACAGGTCGACAAACGACACGTGTTGCGAACGAACTCTTGCAGCCAAAAAGAAATAAACAGTTAATGCAAATGCATTGTTTCTTTTGGCGCACTGCCAGACCTCAATGCACAGAGTGACTCCGCTTCGTCGATCAGACTAGTCTTCTCACCCTATACCTTCATCATAGAAGCTCACCATCTCGCGAACTGCATCCTCGCTCCATTTAAGGCTATTAAGAATTACCCCCAAATTTTTCAGTATAGTCGCAGAAATAGTTCGATCATTTGCGCCCATCTTGTTCAATACGCAATCGTTTGTCCGCCTGAGAGGGGACCCGTCTCCGTCATAAAGCAACAATCGCACTGTCTTATTTCCTGAGGGCGACACGCGAAAACCAAGCCTGCAATCCGAATAATCCGCATCAACACTCTCGCGATCTATAAACATATATTGGTTGAACATTATTCTAATAAGACTGAGATCCTTAGGATCCCAGCCTGGTCTACGAAAATCAACAATTACGGAGAACCGAGGAAACGTAACGCGTTGGCCATTCAACTGTGTTTTTCTTAAAGCGAAATCGTAGACCAAGGCGTTCTGGTCTTCATAAGACTTTTTGATTGTTGCTTGGTCAAAACTGAACGATCTAGCATGATTATGTCCCGGTATCAGGTTCAGTTGAAACTTCGGGCGTCCCGGATTGATGTCGCTTTCCACTTCTGTAGGAATAGCTGCCAACCTCTTGCCAGATTTTTCGTCGCCTGCAAAGTAGAAGTCGCCGATCAAAGAGGAGGACTCCCAAGGAACTTGTGCTCCCCCTGTTTTCTCAACGACCTTTAGGCGAACTTGCTTTAACGCCTGTTCAACCGTAAGGCCAGGTTGCCTCAGAGCTTGTGCTAGCGCATGAGAATAGGGGCTATTGCGACCGGTACCGTCTGTTGCGACGGAGCCTGGTGCTGTCGAATAGGAAACCAATGTCCCATAAGGTGCATCAACTCTTGCGAGACCACCTCCCGATGACCGGGTAATCGACGCGAAAGGATTGTTTCTACAGGCATCAAGAAAAACCATGTTTAAGCGATTGGGCGCTTGATCTAAGCTTTGCATTACCAAGCGCAGCGGTATTGTTTTGATGCTGAGATCAAGAGTATCGCGAAGTTGCGCGTCGACTGGGATGAGATAGTTTTCACCCCCGGTTTGTATGGCGTGACCTGCGTAGAAAAATAAGCCGACGGTTTCGTCGCTCGATTGAGACAGGTTTCGCCCAAAATCTGCAATCGTTCGCCCCATTTCAAAATAGTTCAAGTTTTCGGCAAGGGTCACGTCGAACCCTGCGCCCTCGAGGGTCTTAGCGATCAGTCGCGCGTCATTCCCCGGGTTAGAAAGGGCCCCAACGACATAATTGGAGTTGCCAATAACCAGCGCCTTAAGATCTTGCGATGCAGTAGCATTAGATCCGCTGAAGGTCATAGCACCCACCCAAAAAGCAAAGAATACGTAGACCCATGATTCTGAGAAGAGTTTGCTCATTGCTTGGACACCTCTGGAACGTGATTACAAATCTCTACCTTGGCTGCCGTTCGAGACACCTACCGTGTCGCGTTTGAAGCGGGATGGTTTGCTGACCTTTCGGTCAGATTGTATATTCAAAACGCGCTCGACGATAGGAATGCCTTCTTTGTGTCATGGTAGCCTATCTTATCTAATCGAAAATTTCCCAAATAACTTTGTGTTGCACCAAGACTGGACCTTTTTGCGAGTATTTTCAACTGAGGCAGCGGTGTCGGCGACGAGGTCAGTAATTTTGAAGGTTCAACAAGTGCGTTGTTTTAGGGATTCGTGAGAGACTATCCAGAATTCTGTGCCCTGGCGAGGTAGCTCTAGAGTTGTTTTCATTTAATCGTACGCATAGTTAGCGCCTGCGAAGAAGTTCCAGCACTCCGTTTCGGTGAAGAGATCGCATATTGACCCTGTTGCGTTTGTAAGGTCATCGAATGTTCTGGCCTCGGCCTTTCTGAGATGGGCTTTTAATTTTGAGAAGGCTTGTTCGATTGGGTTCAGGTCTGGCGAATAGGGTGGCAGGAACAGGAACCATGCACCGATGTCGTGCAAGGTTTCAGCGGCACGGTCACTTTTATGGGCGGCGAGATTATCGAGGATAACGACATCGCCTCGGCTCAGCGTTGGGGCGAGCTGTGTCTCGACATAGGTCTCAAAGGCGACCTTGGTCATGGGGGCGTTGAGGATCCATGGTGCGGTGAGGCCGCCGCAGCGCAATCCCGCGATAAAGGTTTGCGTGCGCCAATGACCGAACGGCGTATGCATGACAAGGCGTTGGCCTTTGGGCGCGCGGCCTCTAAGCCGGGTCATCTTGGTTGTGGTCGCCGTTTCATCAATAAAAACAAGCCGATGTGGGTCGAGCCGCATGAGAGGTTGTCGCCGGATGATCCAGTGATGACGCGCGCGGCGCACATCAGCGCGCTCTTGTTCCCGTGCCCGCAGCGTTTTTTTTATAGCGGTATCCCGCCTTAATCAGAAACCGGCATAGCGTCGCCTTGCTGGTCTTAACCCCCAGCGTCGCACTCAATTCGTCCGCCAATTCCCTGAGCGTGATATCGGGCTGTGCATCGACAAGGTCAATGACAAACGCTCTATAGGGTTCGAGCGTCCCGGTGCCGACAGGACGACGACGACCAGGGCCGCACAATCCGCGACCTTGACGGAACCGCTGCATCAACTTGATCGCAAAGCTTGGGCTGACACCGTAAAGGCGTGCCGCTGATCGGCACGAGTGACCGGCAATAACGTAAGAAAAAATACGCTCCCGCAAATCCATCGAAATGACTGATGACATAATCCCGGTCTCCAAAATAAAAACAGGGAATCATGCTTCGTAGAAATCTCAAAACCGATTCCGACTAAACGGAACCCGCTCTAAAGATGAGGAGACCCACGTATGAGCATCGACAAAGACCTTTTGGACCAGTTGATGGAAGGGCGGAAGCCCGGTGATCTTTTTGGCAAGGACGGCATTTTGCAGGAGTTGACCAAGGCACTGGCAGAACGCGCTTTGAACACCGAACTGGACGCGCACCTGACCGAGGAGCGCGCCGATCAACCGCTGGCGGGTCAGAACAAGCCGCCGAACCGGCGCAACGGCAGCAGCCCGAAGACGGTGACCACAGACAGCGGCAAGGTCGTTCTGGACATTCCCCGCGACCGGAACGGTAGCTTTGATCCGCTGCTGATCGCCAAGTATCAACGCCGTTTTCCAGAGTTCGACACCAAGATCATAAGCCTGTACGCCCGCGGCATGACGACCCGGGAAATCCAGGGCCACATCGAGGAGATCTACGGCATCGAGGCATCGCCGAGCCTGATCTCGGCGATTACCGATGCGGTTATGGAGGAAGTCACCGCCTGGCAGAACCGACCGCTGGAGCCCTGCTATCCGGTGGTGTTCATGGACACGATCCGGGTTAATATCCGCAGTGATGGCGCGGTCTCGAACAAGGCGGTATTCGTAGCCCTGGCGATCCTGCCAGATGGCACGCGCGACGTTCTGGGCCTGTGGTTCCAGGCCAATGAAGGGGCCAAGTTCTGGGCGAAGGTCCTGAACGACCTGCGCAATCGGGGCGTTCAGGACATCCTGATCGCCGTCGTGGACGGCCTCAAGGGCTTTCCTCAGGCCATCGAGGCGGCCTTCCCACAGGCCCAAATCCAGACCTGCATCGTCCACCTGTTGCGCCACTCCATGAGCTTCGCCAGCTACAAGGACCGCAAGGCAGTGGCAGCGGCACTTAAGGCCGTCTACACCGCCGTGGACGCCGATGCGGCAGAAGCAGCGCTTGCTGAGTTCGAAAAAAGCGATCTGGCCGCGAAATACCCTGCGATTGCGCCGAGCTGGCGGCGGGCCTGGAACGAGGTCATTCCGTTCCTCAACTACCCGCCCGAGGTGCGCAGGCTGATTTACACCACGAATGCGATTGAGGCGCTGAACTCGAAAATCCGCCGTGCTGTCCGGACACGGGGCCACTTCCCGAGCGATGACGCCGCCGCAAAATTGATATATCTCGCGCTGAATGCTTCCTCTCAGGAGTGGAAGCGATCAGTCCGCGAATGGCACGCTGTCAAAAGCCAGTTCGCAATCATGTTCGAAGACCGCTTCCCGATGGCGTAATCAAAGCGTCAGGGCACAGAATTCTGGATAGTCTCATTCGTGAATTTTGCTCCACTTGGGCAGCGCCAAGACGCAGCTATCGTGTCCGTCGACAACCACTTCAACAACGGAAGACACTTAAACTCACGAGATCAATTCAAACTTTAACGGAATGCTGCACTCAATGAATGGCAGCAGCTCTTTGCTGCATAAACCACCTCTCACCCCTGCCTAACTGACATGAGTTCGAATTCGTCTCACAGCACCCTTGGCTCAACCGAACCTCCGCTTCCCGAAGCATGCCATTAATAGTCTCTGCTGTGTAACGTTTCCGGCTCATTCCAGTTTCTCCTTCAAGGTCTAAACGAGCCAGATTCTCACAGTCAACGTGCGTCAATCTTTAAAACCCAGGTCACTCCACCTGAATTGCCGGGAGTGATCGGAGCACTGGTCTGTATATAAGCAACCTGCTCAATTGAACAGAAAACCGATACCAAACCTTCGCCGAAGGTTAAATACAGGCCGTTTGGACTGCCGATTGTGTAAACTGGCATTGCGTGGATTCTTTCTGGGCCAAAAGGGGACCGCCTTCGAGCAGTGACCCTCTATTCTTCGGGTTGGCATCCGTCCGCTGAGTTCACGTCAACTTGGACCAGCCCTCCGCCAGTTGCTCGCGAAACTGCGGGGCAGCGATGGTGATCAGCGCTTTCGCCCTTGCCTCCACTGAAAGATTACGCAGCGAGGCCCAGCCATACTCAGTCACGATATAATCGGCGTCCGCGCGACCGACGGTCGCCGTGTGCCCCCTCATCAGGGTTACGGTGATGCGGCTTTGAGTTCCGTTTTTGGCTGTTGCCGGCATCGCCAAGATCGACCTTCCCCCGGGGGAGGCATGCGCGCCCCGAATGAAGTCGACCATGCCCCCGTGGCCTGTCACTTGACGCCCCGAAACAAATTCCGTGTTTGCCTGGCCGTAAAGGTCGACCTCCAGCACCGAATTAATGGTTGTAAGCTTCTCAATCGCGGCAAGGGTTGCATGGGCATGGGTGTGGCCGACCGGGCGATAGGTGATCGCCGGGTGGGCGGCCGCGCGGGGGTAAAAGGCGCTGTCCCCAAGCGCTGCGCCGGTCACAACGCCCTTTGTGAAAACCCCTTGATCCAGCAGCGGCAACAATCCGGGCGTTATCAGGCCGCTGTGAAAGCCGAGATCATCCAACCCGGTCACCTCTTGCAAGGCGGCCAGCACCGCAGTTTGAACCTTTCCAAGGCCCATTTGCAGCGTGTCACCGGGCCGTATCAGGCGCGCAATTTGCCGTCCGATTGCCTTGAAATCATCGGTTAGGGGGCGGGTATGAGAGTCTATTAGCGGCGCCTCGCCCTCAATCAGGGTTGCGAACCGCTCAACCGGGATCGGTTCTGCATGAACCGGCGTTGGCATATTCCCGTTGATAACACCGATCATCGGAGCGCCTGACGCCAGAACGGCTTGGCTGAAATCCGATGAAATGCCGAATGTGACGTCCCCGTTCTTAGGCCGGCTCACATGGGCGATCCCGCCGGCCACGGGCGGCCAGCCCGGTAAGCCTGAGGACAGGCGCTTCCAAATCTCCGAATAGTGAAGGGGAAATACGTCGATGCGGCCCTCTGCGATGCCGTCGGTCAGGCTTGGCGTCACAAAGGCGGTTTCGGCCCGTGCACCGGGAATACCGTCGGTTGGATCCCGTCGGTTGACCCCTGGGATCCAAACACCTGTGAAAGTGCGGCCCCGAAACAGGTCCGGCATCGCAGCGATCGCGTCAAGCGCCCTTGTCGGCTCGCCGCAGCAACCGGCGATATAGATCGGACCTGTGGTCCGCAAATGGCCGAACGCCTGTGCCCACTCCGTTGTTTTGATCATGATCGGTCAGACTTGTTCCTGGAATGCTTGTTGCTTGGGTACCTGTTCGTGACGGTTGCGCGAATTCTGTTGCCTAGGACGCGGTAGGCTGCGCTATAATATCATAATGACCGCCGCCCAAAAGCCCAAAGTACCCGGTGACGCTTCACCCGGGCAATCCCTGACCCAAAGGCTGACTGGGATATGCCGAAGGCCGGTAGATGACGCCACACGGCGCAAGGCGGCATTGCATCTGATCGATTGGCTAGGTTGTGCAGCGGCGGGGTTAAGCACGCCCGCTGGCGCCGTTTTAAGCCGCCATGCCACCGGCAGGAATCCTGGCGGGTGCCCAGCCCTCGGCCTTAACCAGGATTTGGAAGCAGCAGCCGCCGCGTTCTTCATGGGCGGCCTCGGCAATACATTGGAAATGGATGACATTCACCGCAGTTCCATTTTGCACCCTGGGCCTGTCGTTATACCCGCAGCCCTTGGCGCGGCATCCGAAACCGGGGCGAGCGGCACTCAACTGCTGGACGCGATCGTCCGGGGTTATGAGGCGGTTATACGGGTCGGGTCTGCGGTTGGGCCGGGACATTATGCAAATTGGCACAACACCGCGACATGCGGGCCGTTCGGCGCGGCGATGGCGGCTGCGGACCTACTGAACCTGAGTGATGGTCCAACGGTGGACGCGCTTGGCAATGCGGGGACGCTTGCAGGCGGTCTTTGGCGTGTGCGCCATGAACCGGTCATGTCGAAACAGTTGCACAATGCACGGGCTGCCGAAGCCGGACTGACATCCGCTCAATTGGCCGCGTTGGGGTTCACCGGCCCAGCCTTTATCCTGGAGGGAGACCAGGGTTTCTTCGCCGCCATGTGCACCGACGCGATGCCCAATCGTGTTGCCGCAGACCCAAACAACCCGTGGTTGATATGGGATACAAGCGTCAAACCCTGGCCGGCTTGCCGCCACGCCCATGCCGCGATCGACGCGGCCCTTGCTTTGCACGAAGGCGGCATTAACACGGAAGCTGTGGAACGGATTGAGATACACAGCTATGGCGATGCGGTTCTATTCTGTAATAAAATGGCGCCAAAACAGGTGATCGAGGGCAAATTCAGCCTTCAGCATTGCGTTGCAATTACTCTTCTTTGCGGGGAACCGGGGTTGGAGGATTTCGAGCCGCCCGCCCTGGTCCGGCCCGAGGTTGCGGCCCTGAGGCAAAGATCCGTGGTGGAGGTCGAACCTGTCTTTGACACGGCCTATCCGGAACGCTATGGCGCGTCGGTTTCCGTCACGCTTAAATCGGGCCGGGTCTTGGATCAGTCAATTTCTGATGCGTTGGGTGACCCGGATAATCCACTGCCAGAGGAAAAGTTGATTGAAAAGGCAAGGATGCTGATGAGCGCCGCCAAAACACCGCAGTCGGTGATATCGAACGTCATTGACTCGGCGCTTGACCTGGCAGAGGGTGGGGAAAGCTCCACCCTGCTCGGCCTTCTTCCCGGAATTAGCACGGGTGCGATGAAATGACAGCTGGGCCAAACTATTTCGACGCACTTGAATATCCGAAACTGGTTGCATCCTATCCCCTCGCGGCAGACGCACGGGACAGGTTCACCAGTATGAGCACGGACCGATTGCGTGCGCTTCAGGATGAACGGTTCCGCACGATTATGGCGTTTGCCTGGAAGGTGCCCTTTTATCAGAGGCAGTGGGGCCGTGTTGGGTTGGAGCCGGGCGACATCCAGGGGCTGGACGATATCGTCAATCTACCGATCTATTCAAAAGCGGATTTGATGGCGTCGGTGGAGACGCACCCGCCCTTGGGTGACTTTCACGGGCTCGATACATATACGATAGACCGGCGCCCGCCCGTTATCATGCAAACCACCAGCGGCACAACCGGACGGCCGCAACCCCTGCTGTTTGGCCCAAAAAGCCGGGAGGTGCAGAACATCCTGTTGGCCAGGGTTTATGGCCTTCAGGGGATCACACAAGATGACGTCGTACATTCCGTATATGGGCATGGCATGGTCAATGGCGGACACTATGTGCGGGAGACTTTCCTTCACTGGGTCGGCGCGCATTATTTAAGTGCGGGTACCGGTGTGGAGACGCCGTCGGTTAATCAGGTGCACCTGTTACGCAACTTCGGCGCAACGGTCATCGTCGGCTTCGGTGACTATATCAAACGCTTGGCGGAGATTGCGCGGGACGAAGGGATCGACCCGTGCAAGGATCTCAATATCCGTATCGTCAGTGGCCATTTAGGCGCAGATGATAAACAGGCCATGTCGAATGCGTGGGGCGGGGCGGAGGCCTATGACTGGTATGGTGTCGGAGATACCGGATTGATTGCCGGCGAATTACCCGACCGGTGTGGCCTGCATATTCAAGAAGATGCCCACTATCTGGAATTATTGGATATTGAGGACGGATCACCAGTTGAACCGGGTACCATGGGCAACATGGTGTGTACCTGTTTATACAAAGATGATGTTTTTCCGATTATCCGATTTCAGACCCATGATGTCAGCCGGGTTCTGATGGGCGATAACCCGACAGGGATGCCGTTTCGCCGGCTCGAGGGGTTTCTGGGGCGCAGCGACAATATGGTGAAGCTACGTGGCATCAATGTTTATCCCCAGGGCATCGGTGCGTTACTCGCGTCCGAATTTGCAATGATGACGGGTGAATATTTTTGCCATGTAACCAGACTAGATGGGCGCGACGACATGAAGGTGATTGTCGAGGTAACCCAACACGAGAATGGGTTGGGACAAACCATGGAGCGGTTTCTACGAACCCGACTTGGTGTCGGTGTTACGGTCGAACTGACCGGCAAGGGCGGGACCGCGAAAACCACCCAAATTGAGACGCGACAAAAACCGATAAGACTTGTCGATGACCGATCAACGACCTGATCCACCCCGCTTTGGCAATGCTGTTCGCCGCACTGAGAGCGCGATTGCACGGATTAAGGAAAAAGACCCGGCTTTTAGAGCGATAACCCGCGTCGACCAGAACGGGGCGTTCGCGGCTGCGGCGAAAAGTGACAAACGGATCGCCGATGGCTTGCCGCCACGCCCACTTGAAGGGGCATTGCTCGGGATCAAGGACAATCTTGCTGTCAACGGCCTGCCATGGACCGGCGGTTTGGCCGGCTGGCGGAACAGGATTGCAGAAGGCGATTCCCATGTCGTGGCGTGTTTGCGCCAGGCCGGGGCAATCCCGTTGGCTATGACAAACATGCATGAAGGGGCACTAGGTGCGACAACCGACAACCCGCATTTCGGCAGAACTGAAAACCCCCACAAGGCCGGTTACACGCCCGGCGGGTCTAGCGGCGGCTCAGGGGCGGCGTTGGCTGCGGGGCTGGTCGACATAGCCTTAGGCACCGACACGATGGGGTCGGTCCGCATACCCGCCGGATATTGCGGTGTGTTCGGCCTTAAACCGACGGCAGGACTGGTCAGCAGATCCGGATTAGTTTTCTTGGCGCCCAGCCTCGATACGATCGGCCCCATGGCCCGCAACCTGAATGATATTACGGTGATGATAAACGTGATGGCCGGGCCGGATCCGACGGATACAGAAAGTGCCGCACCGCCACCTGGCTGGGGCCAGTTCGTAAAAGACGAAGACGCCGCCCGGACGTTGCGGATCGGGGTTCCAACGCAAATCGACGATGTCGGGTGCGACCCTGAGGTATTGGACGCCTTGCACAAGGTACGAAAGACACTGGAAGCATCCGGCTGCATTGTGGAGCATGTCGACATAGCGGCATGGGAGCCCGGACGGGCCCGGCGCGGCGGCCTTCTGTTAAGCGAAGCGGAAGGGGCTTTCGAACTCTCCGAATTGTTGGATGGCGATGATCCAGGTGCAATGAGCGATGACCTGCGCGCTATGCTGATGTATGGGCGCGGATTGACCAGTACGCGGCTGGTCCATGCGCTGGCACGGATACGCCAGGCCAATGCCGCGCTGAATCAGGCGTTTCAAGAGCTGGACTTGGTAATGATGCCAACGGCCCCGCAGAATGCTTTTCCGCACGAAGTTGAAATCCCGTCCAACCAAGCTGATTTTTGCTGCGTCGCGAACTTTTCCGGCCGGCCTTCCCTAGCCATCCCGATTTGGAAGACTGGCGCCGCGTTACCCTCTTCCGTTCAATTCCTGGGCCGTCCATTCGGCGAAATGGACCTGATCAGGGTTGGGCGTATTGCCGCCCGAAATGGGTAGCAGCCTATCGGAAATTGGGCTTACGCTTTTCTATAAACGCCGCGTAGCCTTCCTTTAAATCATCCCCGGTAAAACTGTCCCAGTACATATCCAAGAGGGCTTCGGACGGCTCGGTGTCGCCGGCTGCGATTGAATTGATGGTCGCCTTCGCGACCTGCAACGAACACCGCGCACGCTTGGTCAATCGCATCGCATAGGCGGTAACCTCCGCAGTCAGCAAGTCTTCCGGAATGACGCGGTCGATCAAGCCGAGGCGCAGGGCCTCCGGCGCGTCGATTAAGAGTCCTGAAAACAGAATGTCCTTGGCCCGGGATACACCGACCGCGTTCACCAATTTTTTCGTGTCTGTAAAGGAATAGGCAGGGCCCAGATTGGCTGGTGTAATGCCGAACCGGCTTTCCGGCGCGGCAAAGCGCAAGTCGCAGCAAAGAGCGATGCCGCAACCGCCACCGACGCAAGCGCCGCGTATTTCCGCGATGACAGGCTTTCTACAGGCGGCTATGGCGCCTTGCCTATTGGCCACCGTATCGGCGAATTGCCGCGTGTTTTCCGGGGTTGCGTAGGTTTTTGGAAATTCCGATATGTCGGCGCCACCGGAAAAGGCGCGGTTGCCCGACCCGGTAAAGACGATGACCTTGACCGTCTCATCCAAAACAAGGCGCGCCATCACCGCTTCAAACGATTGCCACATGGTGAACGTGATGGCGTTTCGCGAGGCCTGCCGGTTGAGCGTTACACGTGCAATGCCGTTTGACCCAATATCGATAAGGATATCACCACCGGCAAAACTGTTCTGAGGCGAAGCTGTCATATCGACTATAATCCTTTATCCGCCGGACCTATCAAACCGGGTTCCGCTCGATCAGTTGTTTGGCAATAATTATGCGTTGGATCTCATTCGTTCCCTCGCCGATGCACATAAGCGGGGCATCACGAAAGTAGCGTTCAATCGGATATTCCTTGGAATAGCCATAGGCGCCGTGAATGCGCATTGCTTCCAAGGCATTTTCAACCGCCGTTTCGGATGCGAAAAACTTCGCCATGCCCGCTTCCATGTCACAGCGTTCGCCGCTGTCATAGGCGCGGGCCGCGTCATAGGTCAAAAGGCGCGCGGCTTGGACTTTGGTTGCCATTTCCCCCAACTTTAACTGGATTGCCTGATGCTGGGCAATGGGCTTTCCAAAAGTCTGCCGTGTCTGTGCGTAGGCGACACTGTCTGCCAGCGCAGCAGATGCAATCCCACAACCCCGAGCAGCGATGTTGATCCGCCCCAGTTCCAAACCACCCAGGGCCGTCTGCATCCCCTGGCCTTCGACACCGCCGATCAGCCTGTCGGCGGGCACACGAAAATCTTCGAACACCAGTTCGGCACTGTCGATGCCTTTGTAACCAATTTTCTCCAACTTTTTGGAAACAGAGAACCCCGCGCCCTTTTCTGCGAGCAGCATCGACATGCCCTTGTGCAGGGGGTTCGCTTCAGGGTCTGTTTTAGCCAGAAGCGCAAAGCAGGATCCCTGTATTCCGTTCGATATCCAGGTCTTGGTACCGTTGACAATATAGTCACCGCCATCGCGAACCGCGCGAGTTCGGATCGCCTGAAGGTCCGTACCGCAATCCGGCTCTGTCAGCGCCAGCCCGCCGCGAACTTCTCCGCTCGCAAACTTAGGGAGCCAAACTCGTTTCTGGTCTTCGGTGCCAATCCGCGTTACACAGGCGGCCATGATCAAGTGGCTGTTAAAGATGCCGGTCAGTGACATCCAAACAGCGGAAATCTTTTCAACGATCCGGGCATATGTCGTCGCCGAAAGGCCAAGCCCGCCAAACTCTTCGGGGATCGTCGCACCAAACAGCCCGAGTTCCTTCATTTGCTCGACCATGTCGTGCGGATACTCGTCGGTATGATCCAACCGCATCACATGCGGCTTCACATCGCGCTCAAGCCATTTATCTATGGCCTCCAGCATCAGCCGTTCCTGCTCGTCCGCGACTTGGTTGTGGCCCATGTCCATCTTTTTGCCTTTCCAATCTGTTACGTCCTGCAGTCGACCCTCTTAATAGCCGGCCTTATCCTCGACATTGTGGCCTTGCTTGGCGACCAAGATCGAAAGTGTCAGTGGGAATGCGACGATACATTTACCGAATTCACTTTGCGTCGCATATTCGGCACCGAAGTGAAGCGGGTGTATTCATGGTCGACAAGGGAAACCAAATGTTGTCCGCCCCGGTGATGGTTCGGCGCGGGCGATGTTCGTAAATATCACTGACGTTGAAGTCCTCGTAGTACCGGCCAAACTGTTCGCGATATCGATTCTCGCCGACCTCTTCCGTATATCCCGCCATCTTTGCCTCGTCTGTTTTCAGGCCAGTATTACGCCACAACGGTCAATCGCGCCAATGCCGAAATATCGACCAAATCCTCAACATGTTCGACTGCGGCAATGATTTCATCCATCCGGTCCGATGAAAGCGTGCGCCTGCCGAAGCCGACGCAGCGCCGAAACTTGGCCTCATTCTCAGCCGCGCTCAATGGGGCGTCTGGGTGGCCATAAACCTTGTCGATGACGATCTCCTTACGTCGGCCATTGGTTAGATCGAACGTAAAACGCTGAAGGCCCATGGCGTTTTCGTCGGGATTATCGTCCTGGATCACCTTTACGCGGCTTGCATAGTCATGAATTTCAGGGTCCCGCAGCACCGCCTCGCTTCTAAATTCCGGTACGTCCACCTGTCCCCGTGCCAACCAAGCCCCTGCGACATAGGGCAGGCAAAGCTTGGCGTAATTTGGCGCTGGTTCGGGAATGTCAGGCCGCCCGACCAGCCGGTAAACCAGCGGCGGGACATGGGCGGTGATTTTGGCGATATCCTGGCCTTTCAAATTATGATCCTCGAACAGTCGCATCAGCGCGTGGACAATGCCATGGGTCAAGCGCCCGCTAGGAAAGGGCTTATGGGCAAGCTGGGTGACCTGCCATTCCCGACCTAGCTTCGGCCAAACCAAATCAAGATTGAACCTGTTATCTTCAAACATGACCAAATAGCCATAGCGCCCGTCGATAACATCATGGGCACCGCCAAATCCCGCGCCGGCCAAATCGACGGCTGATATCGCACCCCGTGCGTTGAACCCAATCTGCAATCCCACCATGGGCGAGCCTTCGAGATGGGGTTGCAGGGTTCCGCTGGTTTGGGCGTACATCGCCCCCAGCGTGTCCTTGACGCCGGTCACGTCCATACCTTCCAGCCGCGCGAGAGCAGCGGCAGCGCCGAGGCCGCCTGCGGTCGCTGGCCTGAAAAAGCGGATTGGCCCGGTCGCGGCCTCCCCGATCAGGGTGGCAAAATCGATGCCGACCGCAAGGGCCACCAAAAGATCCTTGCCACTGACCGGACTGCCGCGCTGGGTTCGCCGCTCTGCATAGGGAAGGACCGCGCCCAGCAGTGTCGCCATGGGATGCAGGACGGCCGGCTCGTGCACACAGTCGTATTCCAGGCAGTGGATCTGATAGGCGTTAACGACTGCAGCGGCGGGGGCGGGCACACACTCGCCCGTTACCCAAACGGTCGCTTCCTCGCCATCGCCCCACCCTTTTGCTGTGTCGATCAAGCCCTGGACGCCGGCGCCCGAACTGCCCGCGACACCAACCCCTATCGTATCCAGCAGAAAAGTCTTAAGCGCGCTGATTTCGCGCGGGCCAAGGTCGTCGAAAGTGGCTTCGACAGCATGGCGCGCAAAACGGTCAGTGGATTCCTGCATGCGCTCTGTCCCTTATCCCTGGTATGGCACGGTCTTAGCGAAACAGTCGGCGATGTCGCGGCGCGTCGTGATCCATACATCGTCATGGCCTTTAACATGGTCCAGGAACGCCTTGAACGCCCAGATCCGTCCTGGTCGTCCGATGATGCGCAAATGCAGACCCAGCGACATCATCCTTGGCCCTTGCTCTATCGCTTCTATCCGTAGCCAGTCATACGTCCGGATTGCATAGTCGAGCCAATCCTGGGGCGTGCAGGCCGGGCTGATCCACATTTTCATATCATTGCTGTCCAACGCGTAAGGCACGCAGATTAACGGTTGAATGGCCCCGCCGCCCATATCAACCTTTTCCCAAAATGGCTGGTCATCGCTGTAATCGTCCATGTGGTACAGAAACCCTGCTTCCGCCAACAGGCGCCTTGTGTTTGCCGTGTGCAAGTACCGGCTTAACCATCCTGCCGGGGCCTGACCGGTAATGCGTTTAAAACTGTCGACGGCCTTGGCGATGGTTGCACGCTCAGTTTCCTCGTCTTGCGAAAACGTGTGGGTCCAGCGCCAACCGTGAGAACAAATTTCGTGCCCCTGATCGACAATCGTCCGGGTCAGGTCAGGCGCACGTTCCAGCGACAGGGCCGCTGCCGTGACAGTTGTGCGCATATCGTAATCTTCCAAGAGTTTGAAAAGGCGCGGACCGCCGGCATTGATACCGTAAAGATAGTTGCTTTCGTTCCCATAATTGCGGATCGGAATGGAAAGTGCGACGCCAAGCTCATCAACCGGCTCGGGCTTTTTGTCGCCGTCGGCAATGGTCAGTTCCGACCCTTCCTCGACGTTCACCACGATTGACAGAGCCAGGCTTTTACCCCCCGGCCATCTCAACCTGTTGGTCATTTCATCCTCCCGCATATCCATGGGCCGCATTTATCTGGTTGTGCTTGTCCCCAATTCACACGATACGGTTTCAGTGAACGGAAGAACAAGCGCCTCACTAAGAATAGCAGCCTTCAGTCTGGGGCACAGGATCACGCCATGCAATCGGGAATTGTCAGAAGAAAACGGCTTTTCGCAGCGGACTAGCGCCACTAGCGTTGGCGAATGCAAAATTAGAACCCCTTTCTGCACTTTAAGACCTCCCCTGAGGTCATTCGTCTGGCTGTCATGATGTGTCCGTCATCAAAACATTTGGGACGCCTGAGCCT
Organism: Alphaproteobacteria bacterium; assembly: GCA_963691885.1. GTDB lineage: Bacteria > Pseudomonadota > Alphaproteobacteria > UBA8366 > Aestuariispiraceae. Next base: position 19,573 of record OY829843.1, on the reverse strand, counting down.
TTTCGTTAACGGAGGATCTGGCTCATCTTGTTTTGATGTTATGCCGCTTGGCGTTGATGGTTCAAGCGGCGGTTTTTGATTGTCAGCTCTTTGATCTTTTTTCTCCTTTCAATGATAGCGGTGTCTCTGCCGAAGTAGGCGTCGGCAGGGGTGACGTTTTTCAGACTTTCGTGGTGGCGGTGGTTATTGTAATGATCGACGAACTGGCCGATCTGGTTTTCAAGATCACCCGGCAGATAATAGTTCTCCAACAGGATGCGGTTCTTCAGTGTTTGATGCCAACGCTCGATCTTGCCTTGGGTCTGAGGATGATACGGCGCACCACGAACGTGATCCATGTTCTGGTTCTCCAGCCAATCAGCGAGATCGCCGGAGATGTAAGACGAGCCGTTGTCGCTGAGCAGGCGTGGCTTGTGAATAACCTTGGCACGGTCGCAGCCTGAGGCTTTGAGCGCCAGCTTCAGCGTATCGGTCACATCCTCGGTCTTCATGGAAGTGCAGAGTTTCCAGGCGATGATGTACCTGGAATAGTCATCCAGGATAGTCGACAGATAGAACCAACCCCAGCCGATCACCTTGAGATAGGTAAAGTCGGTCTGCCAGAGCTGGTTCGGCGCCGTTGTCTTGTCGCGGAACTCATCATCGGCCTTGATGACAATAAAGGCCGGGCTGGTAATCAGGTCGTGAGACTTGAGCAGCCTATAAACCGAGGCTTCCGAGACGAAGTAACCTTTGGTATCTTTGAACCTGACGGCCAGTTCTCTGGGCGACAGATCGGTCTTCTCCGGAGCCAGATCAATGATGTCGGCACGGACATCATCGGGGATACGGTTCCAGACCCGGCCAGGATGGCTATTGCGATCTTTGAGGCCAGCCTCGCCGAATGCACGATAGCGATCATACCAGCGATAGAAGGTCGTCTTCGGAATGCCGAGCATCTGCAATGTCGGCCTGACACCGAGATGGGACTGTTCGACCAAGCGGATGATCTCCAGTTTTTCGGATGCGGGATATCTCATTCTTGCTCTCCCCCATCCCCGATCATGCTTTTTTTGAGAAGCCGGTTCTCCAGCATCTGCTCGGCCAGTGCCTCCTTCAGATCGTGCGTCTCGGCACGCAGTGCCTTTACTTCGCTAGAAGTGGCCTGCCGGGCCGTGTCGCCGGCAAGCCGCTTCTTGCCAGCCTCAAGGAATTCCTTCGACCAGCTATAATACAGGCTCTCGGCGATACCCTCGCGACGGCACAGCGCCGCGATGCTTTCCTCCCCGCGCAGTCCTTCAAGGACAATACGGATCTTCTCTTCCGTGGAATGTTTACGACGCGTCTTGCGACGGATATCCCGTACAACCTTCGCGGCCAGGTCTTTCTTGTTCATCGATTTTTGCCTCATCTTCGTTCCCCTACGGGTCTCTACGATGAGCCAAAAATCCTCCGTTACGCAATCACCTCAGTGTGGCCCATAGGCGTTGATGTTAGACAGTCATGATGTATGTCCGGTTCCCGCTTTCGCTGTGGAATGTGGAAGACCTACTGCATGAACGTGGGATCGATATCTGCCATGAAACGGTGCGCTACTTACGGAATAGGTTTGAACCAATGTTCACTTCTGAAATAAGAGTGAACTGGCCCCCATTTGAACCGGACACCTTGGCTTGACCAAGGAGGCTTAGGGATAGCCTTAAGCACATGCTCATGTCTGAGATTGAAATTATGACCGACGGCGGTCGCCGTCGTCGCTGGTCTGCGGCTGACAAGCTGCGGATCGTGGAAGAGACGATGTTTGAGGGGGAGAGCATCTCTGCTGTTGCCCGCCGCAATGGCGTGGCTCCCAATCTTCTGTATCGTTGGCGTAAGCTTATGCTCGAAGGAGGCAGCATCGCCGTGGCAGAGGACGACACCTTGCGCCAGAACTTGTCGAGGTACTCTCCGACAATGGCAGCGCCTACACCGCAAAGGATACACGCATCTTCGCGCAACAACTTGGGCTGAAATCCTGCTTCACGCCGGTAAAAAGCCCGCAATCCAATGGCATGACAGAGGCATTTGTGAAGACGCTGAAACGCGATTACGTCCGGGTGAACCCGTTGCCAGACGCCAAAACCGTGCTGTCATTGATAGGAGACTGGATCGAAGACAATAACGAAAACCACCCACACAGCGGCTTGAAGTGGCGCTCGCCTCGCGAGTTCATCAGGGCCAAAACCGAAACCGCTTAGGTGCCCGGTCAAATGGGGGCCGGATCACATTGAAAGGAGAAAAAAGATCAAAGAGCTGACAATCAAAAACCGCCGCTTGAACCATCAACGCCAAGCGGCATAACATCAAAACAAGATGAGCCAGATCCTCCGTTAACGAAAAGGCTCAGGCGTCCCAAATGTTTTGATGACGGACAGAAGTCGGATCCGAACGGGGCCGTGATCTCGTTTCGTCCGTCCTAGCTTCGGGAGGATGAGGAGTGAGTGAGCGAAGTTGATCCGGATCTGGGCCGGATCGGGAAAGATCACATACCTGCCGATGCGACGCTGGTTTCCACTCGATCTCACCACCAGAAACCAAAAAAGACTCCCAGGTCTGGACCTTTCTTAAAAAGAGTGGTTTCGGCACCAAAAAAAGTATATCCAGCCGTTTCCCCCGCAAAAAATAACATCGAAATAGACCTCGATTCTGCTCAGGAAAATTGCTTTCATGAATTTAATAATGGGACAGTTATTTTTGTTTAGCAAAAAGCAGCTTACTACCATTAATGGGACACTTTAAAAATGTCCCATTTAGTTCAAAAAACTTCTCAATGAAACTGTCCCATTGTGTCCGTCCGGTGAACCCGCTCTTGTTATTTCACACGGTTTGTCGGGCGGCTTGAGCGGGGAAGTTCCAGGGGAGCAGTTCGTCGATGTGGTTGATTTTGTGATCGGCGATGCGGTCCAGCACCCAGGTGAGCCAGGCTTGCGGGTCAACGTCATTGAGCTTGGCGGTTTCGATCAGGGTGAACGCGACGGCCATGGCCTTGCCACCACCCTCGGAACCGGCGAACAGCCAATTCTTGCGCCCGAGCGCCACCGGCTTCATAGCCCGCTCGACGGCGTTGTTGTCCAATTCCAGAACGCCGTGGCCCAGGTAGGCCCGCGCCTTCGGCAACCGGTTCAGGGCGTAGCGGATCGCGCCAGCAAGCGGTGACTTGCCGGATATCTTCGTCAACTGGGTATCCAGCCATGTCACCAGATCATCGAACATAGGTGTAGCGCACTCGCGCCGCAGCGCCACCCGTTCTTCGGGCAATCGGCCACGCGCCTGTTCCTCCACGGCATACAGCGCGGCGATGCGCTTGATCGCCTCCTCGGCGATGGCTCCGCCCTGAGCTTGATGGACATCGACGAACTTGCGCCGCACATGCGCCACACAGGCCATCTCCTTGGCCGTGTCGGATGAGAACAACCCGTTGAACCCGGCGTAGCCGTCGGCATGGATCCAGCCTTGATAATCTGACAGATGCCGGACGGGATGGTCGCCCTTGCGATCGAAGGTGAACCGATACCAGACCCCGGGCGGCGCTCCACCCGCCCATGGCCTTTCGTCGCGCACATAGGCCCACACCCGCGCGGTTTTGGTTTGCTTCGAACCGGGGGCCTGCATCTTCACAGGGGTGTCATCCGCGAACAGCGCCGGACCCGCCCGCACATGACGACCAATGGCCTCGGCCAAGGGTTCGAGAAGTGCCGTCGATCGGCCAACCCAATCCGCCAACGTCGAACGTTCAAGATCAATGCCGTCGCGTGCAAAGATCTGGCTTTGGCGGTACAGCGGCAGATGGTCGGCATACTTCGAGACCAGAACATGGGCCAGCAGTCCCGGACCGGGGCGGCCCTTCTCGATCGGCCGCGACGGTAAGGGAGCCTGGACGATGGCCTCGCAGCAGCTACACGCCAGACGGGGACGCACGATGCGGTTCACCACAAAACGCCCCGGGATGTATTCCAGCTCTTCCGTGACATCCTCGCACAGGGGCTTGAGTTCGCCACCGCATTCTCCGCAACTCTCGCCCGCAGACAGATGTGTGTCGTGGCGGGGCAGATGGGCGGGCAGCGGCTTGCGATTGTGCTTGCGCCTGGGCTTCGGCTCCACTTCGGCGGCCGCGGTTTGTTCCACCGCAGCTTCGGCAATGGCTTCGTCCTCGGCGAAAGTCAGGTGCAGTTGATCCAGGCTCTCGGACTTGGACCCGAAACGGTGGCGGTTATGGCCCGCCAACTGGTGCTTGAGCTTCTCAATCAGAAGATCGCGAGACTTCAACTCGCCAGCCAGAAGCCCCACCAAGCCCTTCAGTTCGGCGGGATCGTCGGGCAGCGTTTGAAGATCATTCAACATGACCATCGTATAGCAGAAACACCCTGCAAAGGGAATCCGCAACTGATCCAGTTCTTCGTTTAATGGACCTATCCCACGGTCAGGGGACGCCAGGTCCGAGCCGGCATGCGCCAGTCAATTCCTTCCAGCAGCATGGCGAGTTGGGCCGCCGTCACGCCGACCTTGCCGTCCGCCGGAGACGGCCACACGAACCGGCCCTTCTCCAGCCGCTTGGCGAACAAACATGCCCCCTGGCCGTCCCACCAGATGATCTTGATCAGATCGCCGCGCCGTCCACGGAACACGAACAGGTGGCTCGAATAGGGATCTTGGCCCAGGACACGCTCCGCCAGAGCCGACAGACCGGCAAACCCTTTGCGCATGTCCGTCACACCGGCCGCAAGCCATACCCGTGTGTTCACCGGCACCGGGATCATGACAGCCACACCTTCAGCAAACGCCCCAAAGCATCCGGATCAAAACCACCCTCGGCAACAACCTGGTGACCACCAGCCAGTTCGATACGAACCGCAGTCCCAAATGTCGGTGGCCCATCCGCTGCTACCTCCATCTCCGCTCGGACCGGCGCGGAAACCATCATCGGCAGAAACACCGCATCATGACGCTCCTCCCCATCCGGGGCAAACCGCGCGTCACGCAGCCATTTAAAAATCAAGTTCGCATTCATCGAATAACGCTGTGCAACCTGCGCAACCGAAACACCAGGAACCGACGCCTGTACCCGCCCGAGGTGCGCAGGCTGATTTACACCACGAATGCGATTGAGGCGCTGAACTCGAAAATCCGCCGTGCTGTCCGGACACGGGGCCACTTCCCGAGCGATGACGCCGCCGCAAAATTGATCTATCTCGCGCTGAATGCTACATCTCAGGAGTAGAAGCGATCAGTCCGCGAATGGCACGCTGTCAAAAGCCAATTCTCAATCATGTTCGAAGACCGCTTCCCGATGGCGTAATCAAAGCGTCAGGGCACAGAATTCTGGATAGTCTCAAATGGGTCGAGCGATAAACGCCGACTGAGACTTACTAAACGCACGATATCTATGAATAAGGAACGGCCGCTTTGTCTCGGCACCAGTAAATTTAGTCTCGGGCAAACTCTCGAATTAGATCGGTCGTTTCTGACCTTGAAGCTTGGTGCCGGTAACGCAAAGCTACGACGGCGCGTACGATTTCAATATCTGAAATCGGGATCGACACAAGGTCGGCATATTCGGGTATTGCTGTAACAGGCAGAATAACAGCTCCAGATCCTTGCCGGGCGAGTTCGATCAACCAATCGACGCGATTGGACCGATAGGCTGCATAGAGTTCGTGGCCATGTTCACTGCACGTGCCGTGCAATGTATCCCGCATCTCACAATTTGGCCGATCAAGCATCGTTGTTTTGGCAAGATCAGCAAGGGAAACCATATCCATCTGAGCAAACGGATGTGTGTCGGAAACGACGACCTCATAGGTCTCATGATAGAGTTCATCTATGCGATAGAGGTCATCGTTCACCTCATCAGCAGTCACCACGAAATCGAAATTACCCTCTCTTAGATCAGCCAACAAGACATCTTTTGATTCGACAATCAGCTCGATCTCAGCTTGGGGCACCTTCATACGTATGCGCTCCATGGCTGCCGAGATTTTACCCTGCCCGATTGTCTCGCCGACACCGATACAAATTGGAACCCTCTCCAATCTAGTGTGCCGAACCGCTTCTGCCTTGGCCTCATTTGCTTCGGACTGCACCTTCTCCAGCCTTGGTTGTACCACCTTTCCCAAAGCAGTTAAGCGGCATCCGGCCCGATCTCGGATGAACAGATCACCGCCCAGTTCATCCTCCAGCTTCTTGATGGCAGTCGTCAGTGAGGGTTGTGAAACATTGGAAGCGCTTGCGGCATGGGTGAAGTTGCGATGCTCGCAGACGGCTAGAAAATAGCGGATTTGGTTCATTTCCATCGATGTCATCCAAAGTTGAGATGGCCCCAAGCTCATCAAATTGGCGTGGATAGTCAATGCCTATCGAAGGATAGAATCTCGGAATTGGAGTTGGAAAGGATAGCATGGGACAAAGTGACATCGAAAACGAAGACACTGAAACCCAAACCTGGAGACGAACAAATGAAAACTCAAATCCTCTCAATGCTCTCAGCGCTGGCCATCATCTCGACAACAGCAAACGCACAGGAAACCGAAATGAATAACTACACAGCAAGCTTTATCGACATGCCCGCAGCAGACGGCCAGACAGACGCCTTCGCTGAATTTCTCACCGGCGCTGCTCCGCTTGTGAAAGAAACTGAGCCCGGGACAGAGCTTTGGTTCGCGCTGCAAGCGGACGACACTCTGGCGATCTTTGATATCTTTGTAAGCGAAGAGGCCCGCAACGCCCACTTCTCTGGTGCTGTTGCTGGCGCTTTGAACCAAAAGGCCGACACTTTGGTTGCTGGCGGTTGGGAGGCAGGTGTTGTTGCCAACATCAACAACTCCAACGTCTTGTCTGTAAAAGCACCGGTTGATCTCCACTCGGCAACGACCGCAACTTACATTCGTCTTGAAGCGGCACCTGGTCAAAGCGAACAGTTGGCAACTTTATTGACTGCAGCGGGTTCAATCGTTGCCGAAACTGAGCCTAAGACATTGTTCTGGGCAGCTGTGCAAATCGATGAGAACAACTTCGCAATCTTTGACATTTTTGCGGACAACTCAGGCCGCGAAGCTCACTTTGCAGGTCAGGTTGCAGGGCTGCTGAATGAGCAAGCTTCCGTTCTGGTCGCAGGTGGGTGGGATGAAGGGGTTGTTGCAAACGTTAGCAACTTTGACATTCTCGCCATCAAGTAAATCGCTCAGTCTGACAAGAGTGCGCTCGGGGCAATTGTCCCGGGCATTTTCCTGTTCTTTAGTCAGGTCCACTGGCTTTGAGCGTAAGCGATTCACCACCCCCGTCTGGCGTGGTAAGTAGGCCTAGATTACACTATGACGCTCTGAGTGTAATGCCATGGCATGAGCTGGTCGAGCCTGTCAATCTTGTGATCGGCAATGCGTGACAGAAAATCTGTCAGCCAAACCTGCGGATTGACGCCATTGAGCTTGCAGGTTTCAATCAGGGTATAGGCAATGGCGGCTGATTTGCCGCCAGCCTGACTGCCCATGAACAGGTAGTTCTTCCGCCCCAGCGCGACGCACCGCATGGAGCGTTCCGCAGCGTTGTTATCCAGTTCCAGAATTCCACGGTCCAGATATGGCCGGACATGGGGCATGCGCGACAGGCATAGCGGATTGCTGCCGCAAGAGGGCTCTTACCGCTGATCTTGAGGAGCTGGTTTTGAAGCCACTGTTCCAGGTCATCCAGCACCGGTTTGGTCCGGGCCTGCCGGATGGCATGGCGCTCGTCTGACCGACCGCATCAGGCACTCGCTGGTGCCTATCCGGGCGAACTCTATACACCCTCGGTCAGGCCTTACGCACCACCTGCAGAGCCAGACTACCCCTTCCATGACAGAACCGTAACCGTCACACGCTGCGGACGTATCTGTATCGGGAAGCGAAAGATCAATCTGAGCCAGGTATTCGCAGGGCAGAAACTCGGCATTCGGGAGGTCGATGACCAGATCTGGCTGGTCTCGTTCATGCACTATGATTTAGGGTTCTTCGATGCCAACGAGAACAGAGTAGAGCCCACTCAAAACCCATTCGCGCCGGACAAGGTGTAAACCATGTCTCCGGTATAATCTGTAAACCATGTCTCCGGTATGGACCCTGAAAAATATGGTGCCGCAAGAGAGATTTGAACTCCCGACCCTCTGATTACAAATTTGAAGGCTAAAAAAACCATCTAGCTGCATCGTCTGCTGAATGATGTCGAGGTAATCGTTGAATGGATGCTAAGAATAGGGCGGATTTGTACTTTCTTTTTTTGTTTTGTCGTAGGTTTTGAAACGGGCAGGTTCCGTCTTGGCAATTGGGCTTACGCACAAAAGACAATACAGAGCAACTGTATAGCGGTCGGCAAAAGTGACCGCCGCATGAGCGACTGCACGCCACGCTATATGCTCAAAGTTGTCGAATGGTCAATCCGTGGCTGATTTGACTGTGCGTTCCAAGATATCGACCCCTTGCTGGTTCCAAAAATGGAGCAGGTCGATGAAGACCCAATTCTCAGCCAACTTTCCCCCTTCACGGCGATAAATGTCGATAACCCGCATATCACCCGGTTTTTCGGTTGCAGGGAACCCCATGAAACCACCGGTTGGGGTCAGGGTGATGTTTGGCCAGCTGAAGAAGCCGCCGTAGTTGCCTTCTGCAATTTTGCAAACATGGCCATTAAAAATACGGTCTTTGAACGCTGCACGGAACGGGCCCGAATGCTGCTTGGCATAGCGCTCAATCGTGTAAGTCGAGCCGATTCCTGCCGGGCCCCACCATATCATCGTGTCGTGCCATGTACGGGCGAGTTCCTGTTCCAATGGAAGACCCAGATCCCAGTTGCCGAGATCTGTGATCATGGCGTTGATTGCCGTAAGGGTTGCTTCACCTTCCTCAGGGTCCTGTGGATCAAACAGCAGGCCGTCGTGCGTTGCCGGCCCGGGTTGAACCAGATGCGCTGCTGTTTGAGGCGGGAACGGGTTCAGCCCAGCTTGCATCATCAGATGCGGAATATCGAAATACATAGTCGTTTCCACAATCTTGCCATTCTCTATCCGGTTAAATTCGCAATAGCGCAAAAAGATCATTTTTCCGGTGGGTCGAATCCCAAGCCAGGGTTGGTCAAACAGCCCCATCAGATGCCCCATCGAGGTAACCCAGACGGCACCGTCGGGGTCGTTCACATTTTCCCCGGCCATAAAAATATCCTGGCGTCGCTGCATTCGGGTCAGCGCTTTTCGAAGCGGTTGCCAAAAGGTTTCAGCAACAGTTTCTGCGCCATGCAATTCGTGAAACGGATGGTAGCCCCGCCATCGATAGGTGGCAGTGGTTTTGTCTTTCAGAATCTCTGTGAAATCCGCATGCGCCTCCGCCTCCATCGCGGCGTAGAGGTTAAGAATGCAGTCCTTTTCAGCCTGGAAGTTCCTCATTTTCGCTCTCTGCCATACGTCGATCTTAGTCATTCTGGAAGAAAATTGCATACGCTTGCAAAAAATCCTTGTCAAACACAAGCAGTCCGGATTAGCGTTTTGCATTCGTATGCAAAATATGCAGTTTTCGGACTGGATTATAAAGAGGCGGGGGCATGGCCGAGATTCAGTTACGCAATGTGGGAAAGCGATGGGGATCGTTTATTGGGGTAGACAACTTCGATCTGACGATCGCAGATCGGGAATTCCTTGTTCTGCTCGGGCCCTCGGGCTGTGGCAAAACCACGACCATGCGGATGATCGCTGGTTTGGAAGATGTGACAGAAGGTGAGATCCTGATTGACGGCAAGGTCGTCAACGAGCTGGAGCCGAAAGACCGCGATGTCGCGATGGTGTTTCAGTCCTACGCCCTCTATCCAAATATGAATGTCTACGAGAATATCCGGTTCCCGTTGCGGGTTCGCGGCACTGATCCTGCGTCTCAGGATGAAAAGGTCATGCGTGCCTCTGCAATGGTGGAGCTGGATGAGTTTCTGCATCGACGTCCTGCCGAACTTTCCGGTGGACAGCGTCAGCGGGTTGCCCTTGCACGCGCGGTAGTTCGTGAACCCAATGTCTTCTTGATGGATGAACCGCTGTCCAACTTGGATGCCAAGTTGCGGGTCTCGACCCGTGCGCAGATCAAGAATTTGAGCCATGAACTGGCGGTGACGACGATCTATGTGACCCATGATCAGATCGAGGCAATGACCCTGGCTGACCGCGTTGTTGTAATGCAAAAGGGCGTTGTCCAGCAGGTGGGTACGCCGATGGAAATTTATGACCAACCGGCAAACACCTTTGTGGCCAGCTTCATTGGCAACCCGGCTATGAACCTGATCGACGGCAGCGTGACGGGAGGTGCGTTTCAGGCAGATCATACCGAGGTGCCCGGACTTTCTGCACCAAACGGGGCTCTTACACTGGGGTTCCGGGCGGAAGACGCGCAGGTCGTTGAAAGCGGCGGTCAGATCAACGCACCGATTTACACGATGGAGTTGCTGGGTGATGCGACCATGGTTTCCGTGCGCATTGGCGGCAAACTGATCAGCGTTAAAGCGGATAAATCGTATCGTGCAGAAATTGGCGACATGGTGTCGATCGCCATTGATGCAGGAATTTGCCATCTGTTCGACGGAAGCACCGGCGAACGGTTGGGGGGCTAAATTTTCGGTAACCCGGCGCAGGCCGGATCAGAGACGGATATGTTTGAATGGGGCATGTCCAGGCAAAAAACAGGGAGACGGAGATGTTTCTGAGAAAAGTACTACTGGCAGGGTGTTTTACAGTTTTCGCGGGCTCTGCGGCGCTGGCTTGTGAGATCACAGCGCGTGTGAACATTGTGGGCAACGAGTTTCCGGCAATTCAGACGGTAGGTGCCGGGGCGCAGGAATGCTCTGGTGGAGAGGTGTCTACAAACCTGACAGCGGACCATCAAAAGATCAATGTGGCTGGCATGCAGGGTAATCCAGCCGAATACACGAGCGCGATCATCGCCAACAGTTCGATTGTGGCGCTGATGAATGAGGATGTGATTCGTCCGCTTGATGATCTTGTTGCTAAACACGGTGACGGTATTGCCAAGAACCAGCTGATTACCATCAATGGCAAAATTATGGCCGTTGCCTTCATGGCAAACGCCCAGCATCTGGTTTATCGCAAGGACATTCTGGAGCAAGTCGGTGTAGAGCCGCCGAAAACCTATGAAGACATGCTGGCTGCGGCAAAGAAAATTCGCGACGCAGGTATCGTTCAAAACCCGATTGGTGGTGCTTATGCTGCTGGTTGGAACCTGGCGCAGGAATTCAACAACATGTTCCTCGGTTATGGTGGTGAACACTTCAAGCCAGGGTCGGCTGAGCCAACTATTTCCGGTGAAGCCGGTGTTAAGGCGCTGGAAATGATGAAGGCGCTTTCTGAATACATGAACCCTGACTTCCTCACCCATGATTCCAATGCAACGAATGCGGAATTCCGCGCAGGAAATGTCGCTTTGATGAATATGTGGGGCAGTCGGGCCGCAACGCTGGTGACTGCAGACGGCGTACCTCAAGAGGTTGTTGACGGTTTCGCCATTGACGGCCCAATGACTGTTGGTGGTGGGTCGACCCCTGCAACCACATTGTGGTGGGACGGCTGGACCGTTTCCAAGAACCTTTCAGATGCGGAAGCGGAAAGCACGTTTCTGGCACTGAAACATGCAATCCGACCGGCCATTCTTGAAAATGAGGATACAGCCATTCAGGCGGTATGGCTGATAGACGGCTACAAGCCAACACCGGCGGCAAAGGGTGTCTTTGCTGCGGCCCAGGCTGGGTCAATTCCCTATCCCATGCTGCCTTTCATGGGATTGATGCATACCGCTCTTGGCAATGAATTAGCGGATTTCATGCAAGGCAAAGAGAGTGCGGAACAGGCGTTGAAAGACGTTGAAGCAGCCTACATCGCCGCTGCTAAGGAAAAAGGCTTCCTCTAAAGGTGTGATATGTGGAGAGGGTGATACCCTCTCCACATTTAACGACGGTCTAGTCTCATGAAGCATCGCACATTCTTCTGGTTTTTCCTGCCAACCGGCCTTGCCATGATGGTCTTCATTGCAATGCCGCTTGTCTCGATCGTCAGCCAGTCGCTATTCGCGCCGCATGAGGCGGTTCTGGTGACGGTTGAGAACTGTGGCCCGTTTGGCTGCACGGATGAGACCACGATTGATCAGGAGGCGACAGCTGCCCTGCGCGAGGCGGAACCGATGGGGCGGTTTGTCGGGCTGGACGTTTATCTTGATCGGGGGCATTTGGCGACGGCGGAAATTGCGGAGGCCTGGGCATCCGCGGACAGTGTCGGTGAGTTTGCCTCTGTCGTGTTTAACCTGCCGTTTTATCGCGCGTTGGGATTCACCCTCAGCTATACATTTATCTGCACGCCTCTTTTGATCATGTTGGGATTTGCGATTGCCATTTCGGTGAATGCACTGAACCAGAAACTCAAAGGACTGGTGATTTTCTTCTCGCTGTTGCCAATGATCGTCACGCCACTCGTCGGATCGCTGATCCTGTTCTGGATGATCGACAGCCGAGGTGTTTTGGGATCTTTCTTGCAGTACCTTACAGATGATCCTGATTTGTCGCTCAAGGCTTCAACAGTGCTGATGTGGATCTCTCTTTTCATATACGGGATCTGGTCTTCGGCACCTTTCGCTTTCGTTGTGTTTTATGCTGGCTTGCAGACCGTGCCGAAGGAAACGATTGAGGCCGCGCAAATTGATGGCGCGACGCGGTGGCAGCAAATCCGGCATGTCACGATCCCGCACCTGATGCCGCTGGTGACATTTGTTGCTCTTATTCAGTTAATGGATAATTTCCGTGTCTTTGAGCCCATTGTCGGATTTCAGGCACAGGCCCATGCAACTTCGCTTAGTTGGATCATCTTCAATGATCTGGGGGGCGAAACCCGACAGTTGTCAGCCGCTGCTACAACATCCGTCATGACGGTGCTTGGTGTGGCAATTCTGTTGTCACCCGTCCTTGTGCGCACCTGGCGCGACTTCAAGAGAAAGACCTGAGCTATGGCTAACTCTGTCGCGACCCGCAAACCACTACCTCTGAAACTAGCCCTTTGGGGATTCGTTGTTGTATGGCTGATCATGGCTGCTTTCCCTTTCCTCTGGACGCTCTGGGGCAGTTTCAAGGTTGAACTTGATTTCTTCTCCATCGCTGACTGGACCAACGCGCTGACTGGCGCAAATACCGAAAGCACTTATGGCAGTTCCCTCACGGGGACAGGATACGAGGGTGCCTGGATTAAAGAAGAATTCTGGCGGAACGTTTTTAACACCGTCATTGTCTGCATATTCGTTGTGTGCACATCTTTGACGATCGGGACACTTGGCGGATATGCGCTGTCACGGTCGAGCTTCAAATATGTTTTCTGGTTGCTGATTACGGCATTGATATTTCGGGCTATCCCACCAATCACACTGGTGTCTGGATATTTGCCTGTCTTTTTCGACTGGAATGTTTGGGGCTTTCTGCCCACCGCCATCATTGTGCTGGTCGCTATCAATCAGCCCTTTACGCTGTGGATGCTGCACTCCTTCTTCGAGTCGATCCCGAAGGAGTTGGACGAAAGCGCCAAAGTCGATGGTTGCACACAATTTCAGGCTTTCCGGCGTGTGATCATTCCGGTCATGTGGCCTGGTGTGATTACGACAGGCCTCTTCAGTTTCCTGCTGGCTTACAATGATTTTGCGGTGACCTCCATGATCCTGAACGAGAGCAACCGAACCATGGTGCCTGAAATTGCTGCGTTCCTGGGGACGACCTATACCGAAGGAAATGTGATGTTCGCGGTGGCAGCTGTTGTGTCAGCCACAGCTCCGCTTTTCGTCCTGGTGCTGTTCTTCCAACGGCAAATTGTGAGCGGCCTGACCGCTGGGGCGGTTAAGGGATGAGCGGTGCACGACCGGAACAGGGGGTCCTTTCCAGAGATACAGATCTTTCCAAAACGGAAGAAACACGGGCCGTCATCGAAGGAATGGTCGATGGCCTCAACGATCATCGGATTGGCGATATTGGCGAGTTTTTTGCGGAGAGCTTTCGCTGGCTGGGCAACACCGGTTGCGGCACCAAGAACGGCTTGAGAGAGTTTCAGGAAAACTGGCAGAAGCCCTTTCAAGCGGCTTTTCACGACAAAGTCTGCGTTGATGAAGCGCGGCTTTATATGGGGGAATGGGCAGCCGCCTTTGGCCGTCAGGAAGCGACCCATGGCGGTCCCTTCATGGGGATTCCGGCAACGGGTAAACGGGTTGAAATCCGGTATATGGATTTCTGGAAGGTCGAAGACGGAAAAATCACCGACAATTGGGTTATGGTCGATTTCCCTCATGTGCTGGCCCAACTGGGAGTTGATGCTTTTCAGGGTGAAGGATGGGAGGCTTTTGATCGCGGTGAAAAAACGCCACCCAACCCGGAGGCAAAGGGACCGGGTGAGGCAGGATGACGGACATCCACACCGGCAATAAGGCACTCATCGTCCCGCTTCGGGCGGCCATGTATGATTTCGATGAGGTTTCTGTGCTGCGTGAACTTCGCGCCGGCGCCGAAACTGATGCGGTTTTTCGGCTATGCCACCCACTCGGCGACAGCGAAGGCCCGGACGCTTTTTATGAGACAGCCTATTCTGAATTGTTGACCGCATGGCCGGACCTGGAACGTCGCGATACGATAGTCATGGCTGGTAATACAGATAATGGCGATGACTGGGTTGGCTGCGGCGGGTACTACACAGGCGTTTTTTCCAGGCCTTGGTTGGATATCCCGCCGACCGGTCATCAGGTCGCGATGAGGTTTCACGAGTTTTTTCGGATTGTCGACGGCAAGATAGTTGAGTTTCAGGGGATTTGGGACCTGCCGGAAGTTATGATGCAGGCGAATGCCTGGCCGATGGCGCGATCCCTGGGGCGGGAATGGCAGGTACCCGGTCCTGCCACACAGGATGGCCTTGTGCCCGGGCCTCGGGATACAGAACGCAGCGATAAAACCTGCAGGCTTGTGGTGGAGATGCTTGCCCATATGGTACGGCATCCGTCAGAAGGTGGGCCCGAAGTGATGGAGTTGGAGCGCTTCTGGCACCCGCGCATGAACTGGTATGGTCCTGCCGGGATTGGAACAGCGCGCGGCATACAGGGTTTTCGCGATTGGCACCAAATCCCGTTTCTGAACGCCATGCCAGATCGGGGACAACATGATGAAGAAGTGAACTTTCACTTTTTTGGCGACGGTGATTACGCGGCTGTAACGGGCTGGCCAAATATGTGTCAGACGATTACCGGCGACGGTTGGCTGGGCATCGCTCCGGGCGGCCAGCGCGTTACTTTGCGCAGTCTTGACTTCTGGCGGGTTGAGAAGGGCAAAATCAGAGAGAACTGGGTTCTGGTCGATTTGCTAGATGCCTATCAACAGATCGGTGTTGATGTGTTTGCGAGGCTCAGAGAATTCAACAAGGCACGCTGGGGCACTTCATCGATTTCGCGTTCCGCGGCCTGAAGGCGCATTACAAAGACAGTAAAGGTATAGGAATGGCTGAATATCTCAAACGTGGCAAACCCGATGAAG
The DNA here is from genome assembly GCA_963691885.1 of Alphaproteobacteria bacterium. Classification (GTDB taxonomy): domain Bacteria; phylum Pseudomonadota; class Alphaproteobacteria; order UBA8366; family Aestuariispiraceae. Next base: position 4,000 of record OY829843.1, on the reverse strand, counting down.
AACGCGCTGATGATGATGCAAAGGTGCGTAACACGGTCGAGCACACGTTAGCTGATATCCAACGGCGAGGCGATTCAGCGGTCAAAGAACTTTCACAGAAGTTCGATGGATGGGCGCCCGAGCGTTTTCGCCTGACCGAAAGCGAAATTGAGGCGGCGGTCAACAAGGTCAAAACGCGTGACATGGAAGATATAAAGTTTGCGCAGAATCAGATTCGCACGTTCGCCGAAGCGCAAAAAGCCTCGATGACAGATATCGAAGTTGAAACAATGCCTGGCGTGATCCTTGGTCATCGCAACATCCCAGTTCAGTCGGTTGGATGTTATGTACCGGGCGGAAAATTTCCGATGGTCGCGTCTGCTCATATGTCTGTTTTGACGGCCTCGGTTGCGGGTGTACCGCGTATTGTCGCGTCTGCGCCACCCAATGAGGGCGCGCCGCATCCAGCAATTGTTGCCGCAATGAAGATGGGTGGGGCTCACGAAATCCTTTGCCTTGGTGGTATTCAGGCTGTTGGGGCAATGGCGCTTGGGACAGAGACACTCGATCCTGTTCATATGTTGGTCGGACCTGGCAATGCCTTTGTCGCAGAGGCCAAGCGTCAACTTTTTGGCCGGGTTGGAATTGACCTATTTGCTGGACCGACGGAGACCTTGGTTGTTGCAGATGATACTGTTGACGCCGAGATTTGCGCAACTGATCTGCTGGGGCAGGCGGAGCACGGGTATAATTCACCGGCGGCATTGCTAACAACATCCCGCAAACTGGCGGAAGAGACGATTAGTGAAGTCGACCGCCTTCTTACCATCTTGCCGACCGCGGATACGGCAGCGATCAGTTGGAGAGACTATGGGGACGTGATCCTGTGCGAGGATCATAATGAGATGCTAAAGGTCGCCAATGAAATGGCTTATGAGCATGTGCAGGTGATGACCGATCGCGATGACTGGTATCTTGAAAATATGGTCTGGTATGGGGCGCTGTTCCTTGGACCCCGAACGAATGTGGCCAATGGGGACAAGGTGATTGGCACCAACCACACACTTCCAACACGAAAGGCCGGCCGTTACACAGGTGGCCTTTGGGTTGGTAAGTTCCTGAAGACCCACTCCTGGCAAAAAGTAACCACTGATGAGGCTGCCAATACAGTTGGTGAATATTGTTCGCGCCTCTGCATGTTGGAAGGTTTTGCCGGGCATGCTGAACAGGCCAATGTGCGTGTGCGGCGTTATGGCGGCCGTAACATACCCTATGCTGCTGCGGCTGAATGACGATGCTACCCAGAACGCCATCGTTTAGACTGGACGGCAAACGTGCTCTTGTTACCGGTACGTCTCTCTTGATTGATGGCGGTTGGACGGCAGACTGATGGCCCGCGATACCGTCACATCCACAGACGTTGCGCGCCTTGCTGGCGTCAGCCAATCTGCGGTAAGCCGGGTCTTCACGCCCGGTGCATCGGTATCCAAGAAAACACAGGAAAAGGTTCGCCAGGCAGCGGCGGATCTGGGTTATCGGCCAAATGTTCTGGCTCGTGCAGTGGTTTCGGGGAAAAGCCGCATTGTCGGGCTCGTGGTCGCCTATCTTGAAAACTATTTCTATCCTGAGGCAGTGGAACTTCTCTCAACGTCACTTCAGCAGCGCGGCTATCACGTTATGATGTTTATGACATCCCAGACGGCAGAAAATCTCGATGACGTTCTGGAAGAGATCCTTGATTATCAGGTGGACGGTATTGTCCTGGCATCGGTTTCCATGTCGTCTGATATAGCATTGCGGTGTCAGGCAGCTGGTGTGCCCGTGGTTCTCTTCAACAGATCACTTGAAATGCCCGGTGTTTCTGCCGTGACGTCCGATAATTTTGCCGGCGGCAAAAAGCTGGCCGAGTTTCTGGTTGCGGGCGGGCACCAAAAGATCGGCTATATCGCCGGATGGGAAGGGGCGTCGACACAGCGTGACCGCGAGGCTGGATTTCTGTCAGTGCTTGCTGAGGCGAATATCCCTCTTCATTCCCGTGAAGTCGGCAACTACCGTTCTGATGAGGCGACAGAAGCCGCTCGCCGGATGTTCGACAGACCAGAGCTGGATCGGCCGGACGCGGTCTTTGTCGCAAATGATCATATGGCATTTATGGTAATGGATGTATTGCGGTTTGAATTGGGGATTTCCATTCCAGCCGATGTCTCTGTCGTGGGATTTGACGACGTGCCGCCTGCAGCATGGAAGAGCTATGATTTAACCACCATACGCCAGCGTGCAAATCGGATGGTGTCGGAAACCGTCGATGCGTTGATGGATCAGATTGATCATCCGGAGCAGGCGGTAAGGAAGAATATTGTAATTGACGTGCCGCTGGTTATACGCGGTTCAGCCAGAATTCCGGAAGGGTGGAGTGATGAAAGGGTTTGATCCAAAATTTAGGGATTTTCCAGATTACATTATCGGGATCACCAAGGAAATCTGGGAAGATCGCGGGATTGCGACACTCCACGATTATTACGCCGACGACATTGTCGTTCGCTCACCGGCCTCGGTTGTGGTGGGCAACAAAGACGTGATTGGCGCAACAATGGCCACCCTGGCTGAGTTTCCGGATCGAACGCTGTTAGGTGAAGACGTCATTTGGTCTGGCTCGCCGGACGAAGGGATGCTGTCATCCCATCGTATCTTGTCCCGTGCGACACATCTGGGCGACGGTGCCTATGGTGCCGCCACTGGAACACAACTGACCTATCGCATCATTGCAGATTGTCATGCCATCAATAATCAGATCAATGATGAATGGTTGATCCGGGATCAGGGGGCTATCGTCAGGCAAATGGGCTGGACACCCCGTGACTATGCGCAAAGCCAGATCGAAAAGGAAGGCGGCCCGAAGAATTGCGTGGCACCCTTAACCCCAAGCACGGATAAAAAGGGTGTCTATCAGGGCAAGGGAAACAGCAATGAATGGGGCCGAAGATACGCTGAAATTCTGACGGGCATTATGAATGCGGATATGGCGATCATTCCGAAAGCCTATGACCGCGCGGTTCAGGCTGAATATCCGGGCGGAGTAACAGGTCATTCGCATAGTGATGTCGACCAGTTTTGGATGGGTTTAAGAGCTAGCTTTCCCAACGCTGTTTTTTCGATCGATCACTGCATTGGGCGCGACGATGAAATGATGCCGCCCAGGGCTGCGATACGGTGGTCGTTACACGGCACACATACCGGCTGGGGGGCATTCAGTACACCGACCGGCGCGGAGGTCTATGTTCTTGGCATCAGTCACGCAGAATTTGGCCCTTGGGGGTTGCGGCGCGAGTTTACCTTGTTTGATGAAACCGCGATCTGGAAACAAATCCTGTTGGCAGAGGGTTAAACCGTAATGTCTGTGGAAACCCCAGTTCGAGTTGTCAGATATGGAGAACTTAAGCCCTGCAAGACGGCCTTTATCGATGCGCACACGCCGGGTTCCGACCGCAAGGAAAACTATACCATCATCGGCGCCGGTGTAACGGAAAGTCCTGATCAGCATGTGCATATTCGTGAAACACCCGGTTTCAACATAGGTGCAGCTGGACAACCGCCAGGCTGCAAGAACTCGCTGCATTATCACAACACGGCAGAAGTATTTTTTGTTTTAAAGGGCCGCTGGAAGTTCTTTTGGGGCCTTCATGGAGATGATGGAGAGGTTACCCTTGAAGAAGGTGATATTTTCAACATTCCAACGAAGATTTTTCGCGGGTTTGAAAACACAGGAACCGACTATGGCATGATCATGTCGATCCTTGGGGGTGACGATGCTGGTGGCGGGGTTGTCTGGGCACCCCACGTCCTTGAGCAAGCAGAAGAGCACGGACTTATCTTGGGTGAGAACGGAGTACTGTACGACAGCAAGTTGGGAGAAACCCTGCCTCATAATGTCTCTCCGATGCCTCAGTTGACCGCGGCGGAACTGTCGAATTGTCCAGTTGTACCGGTGGATGGCGTGGTACGGGATTTTGTTGCCAGGTAT